>NZ_BAABIT010000001.1:0-4800000 GCF_039542925.1 Streptomyces coeruleoprunus
TCCGTGCATCACGCCAGTCGCCGTGTAAACCTTGGGATTCCCGCCCTTCTGCTCTGCAGAGGGCTGACGGTGCGTTCGGACCCGATGCGTGCCGGCGACGCGATAGGGATGGGCCGCCGCTGCACTCTGCCCGAAACTTCCACAACACCTCTGGCTCTATCTGGCTCTCCGGTCAAGCCGACATGCTCCACCATCGTACACTCCAAGACCCCGCGCAAGGCCCGGAACTGTCAACACGTAACCCTCATGAGCGAAGCGGGCTGCATCAGCATGATGCTCTGTGTAGAGTCTGGGAATAACACCGCACCACCATCCTGGAGCCACCAGGTCTCCGGGATTCCTTATCTGAAGCGCGCCGCAGCATTCCGCGAAGAGGAGAGTACTCCGGATGGCTATGACCAGGCGTCACTTGCGCCCCCATCAGATTGAGGCTGTTGACGCCGTTGTGCGCGGCCTTGATGTTCCACCTGTGGGATTCCTGCAAATGGTCTGCGTGGTCAGGTTGTTGCCGCTTGCGGGGCGGGCAAGACGGTCATCGCCGCTTTCGCTGCTCGGGAGATGCTGCCGCAGGGGCGGGTTCTGGTGCTGGTGCCGACTCTGGAGCTGCTGACGCAGACGGTGAAGGAGTGGTACCGGGTCGGGCATAGGGGGCCGGCGTTGCGGTCTGCTCTCTCCAGGAGGACCCGGAGCTGTGGAGCCTGAACGTCCGGTGCACGACAAACCCGGTGCGGCTTGCGATGTGGCACGGGCAGGGTGTCAGGTGACCATCTATGCCACGTACGCGTCGCTGGGCGTTCTGGCGGAGGCGTTCGAGGGCGTCTACGGGCAGCGGTTGGCGCCGGTGGACCTGGCGGTGGTGGACGAGGCGCACCGTACGTCGGGGTCGCTGGGCAAGGCGTGGGCGGACATCCACGACCAGGCGGTCATCCCGGCGGCGCGTCGGCTCTATATGACGGCGACGCCGCGGATCTGGCAGGAGCGGCCCAACTGGGAGGTGGCCGAGGGCGTTCGGGATCCGTTGCCGAAGAATTGGCGGCCTCGATGGACGACGCGTCCATCTTCGGGTCGGTGCTGTACCGACTCAGCCTGGCGTCGGCGGTGTCCCGCGGCCTGCTGGCCCGGTACCAGATCATCGTCGTCGAGCTCCAGGACCCGGTTGTGACCCCTGAGCGGCTGCGCGGGCCGGAGCGGCGGGAGGAGGAGGTCCGCGGACAGCGGCTCGGGGCGCTCCAGGCGGCGCTGCTGCGCACCATGGCCGACCACGACCTGAGCACCTGCATCACCTTTCACCACCGGACGATAGAGGCCGCGGCGTATGCGGAGGCTTGGAGCAGGTAGCGGCGAAGCTGCACGCGGACCAGCCTGAGAAGTACCCAGGGCGCATCTGGGCCAACTGGCTGTGCGGCGAGCACGTCCCGGAGCGCCGGCGGGAGGTCCTGGCCGGCTTCGCTACGACGGCACGCCGGGCGGTGCTCTCCAACTGCCGCGTCCTGGGAGAAGGCGTCGACATCCGGGCGGTGGACTCCGTGGCCCTGCTGGACCCCAAGGGCGCTCCCCACGACATCGTCCAGGCGATCGGGCGGGCGCTCCGTCAGAAGCCCGTGAGGGGAAACTGGCCTCTTTGATCGTGCCGGTATTCCTCCAGCACGGAGAGCAGCCCGAGGATATGTTCACCTCCGGAAGCTACCGGCCTCTTATCAGGGTGTTGCAGGGGCTTAGAGCTCATGATGAAGAGGCCGTGGAATTGCTCGCGATTCCGCAGAAGCCCCGGAAGAACGTTGTTGAACCGTCTGTGTGGATCGGCCCTGCCCCGGAGGAAGGGGAGGAGGAATCCCGTCTTCTGCTGCGTTTTGCCGCGCCGCGTGACCCGGTGATGGTCGCAGAGTGGGTGTCGTTCAATGTGATCGACACCGAGCGGCAGGACTGGGCACGCGGGTACGCCGCCGCGCGCCGGTTCCGTGAGCGCGAGGCGCATTTGCGGGTGCCTTACGACCACAAGGAAGGCGCGTACCCGCTCGGGCAGTGGATCGCCGAGCAGCGCCGCGCGTACGGGGCCGGGCAGATGACCGGCACGCGAGCCGAGCGGCTCGAGCAGCTCGGGATGGTGTGGGACGCCGCCGGCGCGGCCTTCCAGGAGAACCTGGCCGCCGCCCGGGTCTACTACGAGCAGCACTGGACACTGTGCGCGCCCCGGTCGGCAACGGCGCTGGACCGGCCGATCGGGCAGTGGCTGTCCAACCTCCGCCGCCCCGGTGCTCTGGCTGGCCACCCCGAGCGTGAGGCCGCGCTGGCGGCGATCGACCCGGACTGGAACCCGGCCTGGCCGGCCACCTGGCAGCGGCACTACGCCGCCGTACGCGAGCTCCTCGCCGAAGAGGACACCACGCTCACCAAACTGCTGCCCGGCGTCACCGTGCACGGTATGGACGTCGGCAAGTGGCTGGCCAGGCAGCGCGAGCACACAGTATGGGTCGCGCTGATGCGCGGACAGCGCGAGCGCCTGGAGCAACTCGGCATCACCCCGCTGCCCGCATCCAAGGAAGCACCCTCGAAGGCCCGCGAAGGAGTCTGGGGGGCCTTCGAGCGGGGCGTGGAGGCACTGCGGCAGTACAAGACCCGCACCGGCTCCTTTACCGTCCCCAGGGCCCACGTAGAGACCCTGCCGGACGGCACCGAGGTGAAACTGGGCGTCTGGCTGACGAACACCAAGACACGGCGCACCAAACTCACCGCGGAGAAGAAAGCGGTACTCGCAAAGCTCGGATTGGAGTGGGCTGCATAGGGCCACGCTGATCACGAGAGGTTCACCACTGTACGGTGATGAACGTCCCCGGCCGCTTCGTTGGGCCGACAAAGGGTCTTCGGGCCAGTTCTGTAACGCGGCCCGATGTCAGCTCAGCGGCCGTCGCCGCGTCGAACGTCTCGCACAGTACCGCCGTCGAGCACGGCGGGGCGAGGTACACCAGGCCGATGCTGCGGTTTGTCGGCGTTCACGGAATTCCTCACCCGTTCTCATGATCGAGTCACGAAATTCCCCACCCTCGCGGTCACCATTCCCCACGGGGATGGCGGAGCCGCCAGAGCTGGACGCATCGGGACGATGGATAGTGACGAGGGTGCTCAGTGCTCGACGTTGCCTCCGGGATCCTGATCGACGACGTCCTCGCCGCGCCAGCGGGCCAGCACTTGGGCAACCTGGTCGCGAGTCGCGGGGAGGCACTCGTGCCAGCGGGACTCGACGCCATGCGGGTAGCCGAGCAGGTTGGTCAGCACGTTGTTGACGGCGTCGTCCTCGGTGTCGGCGATCGGTGGAGATGGCCAGGATGCGGCGACTGCAGCGATCTCGTCGCGGGTGAAGCCCATAAGCGAGTGGAACTCCCAGTCGGGGAAGAACGGGCCGCTCACTGCTGCGTCAAGGCACTCCTTGATGATCTGCAGCTCTTGGTCAGTCATACGCTCGATCGGTTTCACCCCTAGATGATCTCAGTGGTCACCGCTCCAGATCTCGACTCCCGCAGGGGTATCCCTGCGCTCCGACCACCGGTGAACCCCACAGCGCCACAGGACCTCACAGCGAGAGTGCTCACTTCCAACCCTCGATGCGAGAGGGTGGGGAATTCCGTGACGTTTGGCCTGGGGAATTGCGTGACCGTCGACACGGTTCTCACCGCCGGGTCACAGTCCATAGCCGCAGTTCCTTAGGTGCCAGGCCGACGCCGAGTTCCTCAGTCAGCTCGCACGCGGCCTTGGCCCTCACGGTCACCTCGTCAAGCACCTCGCCGCTTGTCGGCGGCTCCACCGAACCGCCGGGAAGCTGCCACCGCCCGGGGGGGGGGGAGCCGTCGCCGGCGACATCCTCGCCACCACCACTTGGTCGTCCGCAGTTGATCCCAGCCCTTGTCCTGACCCGGCTCAGGACAAGAGCCTGCCCCACGTCCCGCCCGAAGCTCGACCTCGTCATGCAGTTGCTGCGCGAGGGCGACACATTGAAGGTCACCCGGCTCGACCGGCTCTCCCGCTCTGTGCTGCATCTGGTGACCCTCGGCGCCGATCTGCGCGAGCGCGGCATCGGGCTGCACGTCATCGAGCAGGGCATCGACACATCCACCATGGAGGGCAGGGCGATGTTCGGGATGCTGTCCGTGCTCGCCGAGCTCCAGCGTGAACTGATCGTGGCGAACACCAACGACGGGCTTGCCTCCGCGCGGGCACGCGGCCGGGTCGGCGGACGACGACCCAAGCTCACCGAGGATCAGGCGGCGCTCGCCCAGCAGCTCTACGACGCCCGCGAGAAGACCGTCCAGCAGATCGCCGATCTCTTCGGCGTGCCGCGCTCCACTGTGTACGGACACCTCGACAAGACCAAGACCGAGCCCCGCCAGCCGAAGAAGACCGCCGCCGTGAAGCCCTGAAAGCTACCGACGGGTCACTTGCTCCCTGGTGTCCGAGTTGGGACTACAGGGCCTGCTACTGGTGCGAGTGCGAGGCGCAACGTTCCGCCTGCCTGACGGATACGGGGCGGGCGACGTCGCCGGCCACCCCAGGACCATGATCAGTCTCAGCTACTTTGCACCGTGGGTCAGCGATAGGACACCGGGGCCACGACGGCGCGTTCTCTACGATGGACCTCACCGGACGCCACCCGCGCACCGGAGAACTGCTGTCCACCGTGAAGTTCATGGTGCAGACCCTCGCCGCCGCCGGCGAACTCCAGCGCGACCTCCAGCGCGAGCTGACCTACGACGGGCTGCGGGCCACAACGGCTACCTGCGGAAGCATGCTGGTGGCCGAGCTGCATCTCGAGTGCAGCGCCGATGCCTTCCAGCCGCACTGACGGTGGAACCTCGGATGGTGTCCCCGATTGCGCGGTGTTGAAGCGAGTGGACAGCACCCTGGCTGGAGCACCATAAGGACATGGTGGCTCTCGCACGTCCGATCTGGCCCCACTGCGGGTACGGAGCGGATCGAACCGATCCGATTGGCTGCCGGGGCGTCCGCGTCTCCGATTACACCGCATGCCTGGCTCACCTCACTGACGACGAGCGTGGCGCGTACCGCGATGGCTTGGCCCCGGGGCCGACGTCGACCACCGCGGCACCACCTTCACCGCAGACCTCCTCGGCATACTCTTCGACGCCCTCCTAGACCACGACACCGCAGAAGTTCACCTGGGCGCGGTTCGGTTCGACGAGGCGAGGTTCCTCAGCGACGCCATCTTCGAGGACGCGACCTTCTCCGGCTACACCGCCGACTTCAGCGGGGCGATCTTCTCCGGAGACGCCCAGTTTGATGGGACGATCTTCTCTGGCGAAGCCAGGTTCGATAGGGCCGCCTTCTCCCACAGTGCCTTCTTTCGCGAAGCGAGGTTCTCCGACCGCGCCAGGTTCGAAGAAGCAACCTTCTCCGGTGAAGCCAGGTTCGATAGGGCCGCCTTCTCCCGCGACGCCCGATTCCAAGGGGTGACCTTCGCCGACGAGACCGGATTCGATGGTGCAACCTTCTCTGACTGGGCCCAATTCGACGGGGCGACGTTTGCCGTGTCGTCGCGGTTCGGGCCTCTTGTATGCGCACAGCGTGTTGGGTTGTCAGGTGCGTTGTTCGAGGCCCCAGTAACGCTGGAGATCGCGGCTCAGGAGGTCGCCTGCCAGCGGACGCAGTGGCGGTCGACGGCAACCATGCGCCTGCGCTACGCGACTGTGGACCTTGACGACGCGGTCCTGGCCTTCCCAGTCGCCGTCACCGCCCACCCCGCCCCCTTCACCACCATCTTCGGCAAGGTGCCGGAGCAGCTCCTGGAGGGCCTTGACAGCACGACGATGGTGACATCGGTGCGCGGTGTGGATGCTGCCCACCTTGTCCTGACCGACATTGATCTGAGCGCATGCCGGTTCTTCGGCGCCTTCCACCTGGACCAGATCCGCCTCGTGGGCTGCACTTTTGCCCGCACCCCCACCGGCGCCCACCATCTGTGGCCCTTCGAGTGGACATCCCGCCGCACCCTGGTCGAGGAACACCACTGGCGGGCTCGCACCCCTGACCGCAAGGGTTTCAACCCGAATCTTGGCTGGCGCATCCCGCCCACCGGGACGGAGCCCAGCCTCATCCCCGAGCCGGAGGTCGTGTCGGGCCTTTATCAGCAGCTACGCAAGGCGCTGGAGGATGCGAAGAACGAGCCGGATGCGGCGGACTTCTACTACGGCGAGATGGAGATGCGCCGCCATGATCGCGAGAATCGTCCACGAAGTGAGCGGATACTCCTGACCGCCTACTGGATGATTTCCGGCTACGGTCTGCGCGCCTTGCGTGCCTTCGGCTCGCTGTTTTTCGCCATGGTGCTGACCATGGTGCTGCTGATGTGGGTCGGGTTGCCCGCCGATCCGCCAGCCCCGCGCACCCGAGGCACGGTGACTGCCGAGCAGAAGGTCGATGTCACCACTAAGGTGCCAGGCCCGGGGGGCGCGGCACCAGGGCCCCTGGGTGAGCGGTTCACCAGGGAGCGGGCGGAGAAGGCCGGGCGGACCGCGGTGAACTCCGTCGTCTTCCGCTCCGCCGGGCAAGGCCTGACCGTGGCCGGCACCTACATCGAGATGGCCTCCCGCCTGGTCGAGCCGGTGCTACTCGCCCTCGCACTCCTGGCCATTCGCGGCCGGGTCAAGCGCTGAACCCGCGAAGCATCTGCTGCGGTGGCTACTCGGCGATTCTTCGCGGCCGGTGTCTGAGATAGGAGGCCAGGGCCACCACGGCGACCGCAGCTCCATGATCACGGGCTTAGCGTTCGCTGTACCGATGTTCCCCGAGGCCGATGTCCTCCACCGCAACCGCCTCGCCCTGCGCATCCACGACGGCGCGTTCTCCGCCATGGACCTCACCGCACGCCATCCCCGCACCGGCGAACTGCTGTCCACCGTGAAGTTCATGGTGCAGACCCTCGCCGCCGCTGGCGAACTCCAGCGCGACCTCCAGCGGGAGCTGACGTACGACGGGCTGCGGGCCGCCGAGGCCAAGGGCAGCAAGGGCGGGCGCCGCCCCGCTGTCCCGGCCGACAAGCTCGGCGACGTGCGCGCCACGTACCCGGAGGGCCGATCCATCGCTGCCCTCGCCCGCGACCACGGCGTCAGCCGCGGCGCCATCCGTACCGCCGTCGCCGACCTCATGCCCGACCACAGCGCCGCCGTCGAGGACGGCCCGGCCCGGGAGCTGCCGGTCACCCTCGACATGCCGGGCAAGGTCGCCGACTTCCTCCGCACCACCGAACTGGAGCCCCCCGAGCGCGCCGCGCTCGACCAGGGAGTGACCGTACGGCGCGGCCAGGGCTACACCCTGCGCGTCAGCGCCGTCCCCGCCGTGCACCGCCAGCTCCTCGCCCGCTGTCGGCCGCTCGACGGCGGTCAGGGTGCCCCCGCGGTCCCGGCCCAGCGCAAGGCTCGCCGCGAGTACGAGAACCGGGTGAACACACTCACACCCTGACCATGATCGTTCTCAGCGCACAACCGCTGTACCGATGTTCCCCAAGGCCGAACCTGGCGCGGAACCGGGTGAACCTGAACAAGGTGATCACGCACTGGCCGGACATGCTGCGTGTGGTCGGCTCCCTGGTGACCGGGCAGGTCCGCGCGTACGACCTGCTGCGGATGTTCGGCCGCGAAGGGCGGCCGACGCCGATGGGGCAGGCATTCGCCGAATACGGGCGGATCGCCAAGACCCTGCACCTGCTGCGGGTAGTCGACCCGGTCGACGACACCTACCGTCGTCAGATGAACCGGCAGCTCACCGTGCAGGAGTCCCGCCACAAGCTCGCCCGGGACATCTGCCACGGCAAGCGCGGGCAGATCATGCAGGCGTACCGAGAAGGGCAGGAGGACCAGCTCGGCGCTCTCGGCCTGGTCCTGAACGCCGCCGTGCTGTGGACGACCCGCTACCTGGACGCCACCGTCGCCCAGCTGCGCGCCCTGCCCGCCGACGAGCGGGAGCACGACGTCCTGGACGAAGACTTCGCCCGGCTCTCCCCGCTCAAACACGCCAACCTCAACTGCCTGGGCCGCTACAGCTTCCGCGCCAGCGACTCGTCCGGTGGTGGCCTGCGGCCCCTGCGCGACCCGGCCGCGGCCGATCCGGACGAGGACGACGAGCAGCCGTGAGGCTAGATGGGGGCGGCTCCATCTGGGCTGCTGGGTCGTTGAGGTTACAGCGCGCCCAGTACAGCAGGAAGCCCCGTCTGATGGGGCCAAAACGGCTTAGGGCGGGCCGGTCCCCCTTAAACCGGCCGTATGCGGGCGCCGCTTCGGCCGATGCTGAGTGTCTGCTGCCAAGGGCTGGCGCTCGTTCGAACGGCGTCCTACCGCTTGTGATCAACAGCTCACTGACCGTTCATGGGTGGAGACTCATAAAACGGGAGGCTCGGCGTGGGACTTTACGAGCTGCAGTTCAAGCGCGACGCATTTCTGAGCATGATGCGAGCCCGGCTCAACGACATTCCGCTGCCGATTGGGGAGGTGCCGAACTTCCCGGGGCGCTGGTTGGATCGGCTGGTATGTACCGCTGTCGAGATCCGGAACCGCGATGAGGCCCCGGCGGACGCGAATATCCCCGTCGGCGAGCTTGCCCTGCGGGCGACCATCGAGGTGCACCACACCACTTACGAGGACGCTCGCCAGGCCGGAAGTCTCAATCGGCCCGCGACCGCTGTGGCGACGCTGCATCTCTGGTTCGCCTTCTCCGCTACGCGCGCGAGTTTGTCTATTCTGCCTAGGATTGCCGAGATCGATGGGACATCGCTTGACGGGCCGGACCTCCTGGTGGAGCCGGTCATTGTCCCGTGGCCGGGGATCTGACGGTCACGGGGGCAGCGCTACTCGCCGACGGCAACCTGGTTGTGATCCGATTGGCGACCTCAGCGGGGACTTCGCTGTCCGGTCCCGTGGTCGACCGAACCGGCGGTGCCGACTGGGCGCAGTTCCTACGCAGCGATCTGCTGGTGGAGCAGGTGGTGAGCGGTCTGGCTGACCAGATGCGGGCAATGGTCGCAGCCGAGCCCGAGAAGTTCCGGCTGGAGGTGTCACCGAGCGGCAGTTGGATGTGGCCGATCGGCCCCGCTGTTGCCGTTTCGGGGGTGATCGAGAGGAAAGACGCCTGCCTCACCACCGATGCCTCCGTTACGCTCTCTGTAAGTGTCGACTTCGAGCCGCAACCAGCCCAAGGCACTGCTTTGGCGAAGATGCGGATCTCCTGGGACGTCTCCGGCTGGGATTCAGCGGTGTGTTCCCTCCAAACGTTCCTGGCAGGGATGGGGGTCGTCCACATCCCATTCGTCGGCCCGATTCTGGCCGGCCTCGGGAGCGCGCTCGGTTGGTCCTCGCATCTCGCTGTTCCCATGTTGTTCGAGGCGGAGGCGGCAAAAAAGGTCAAGTCCGCGGAACCTCAGGACGACGACACCCGCAAGGTCGCCGAGGGTGACGACTTCGTCGAGTGGCAGCGGACCCTCTCCCTACGCCCGCGTTCCCGCGCAGTCCCCCTCACCGTGCAAAGTGCGAATGTCGACTTCGAGGGTCTGACGAGCCGGGGCAGCCTACGCGTCGCGCAATCCCTGCGTGAGTTGATGGGGTTCATCTCTTCGCCAACGTGGCATACCAGCGCGAACTGCAGGACTAGGCAGGTCACCCAGGACTACTATCCGGCCTCCGTAACCCTCCAGCACACCACGCCGGTGCCGCTGCGCCTGCTGCCGCCCCTTGTCCAGACCGATCCGAACGACGCGTGGACGCCCCGCATCGTCGAAACCCCGACCGGCGTCGAAATCACAGTGCCCGGCTCGACTCGGGTGGGGACACACCTCGCGCTGTGGGTGCACACGACGTCCGGGCTGCGCTGGATCGATCTGGGCACCGTGCCAGCCAAGCCCCCGACCTTGACCCCCGTGGAGATCGCCGCCGCACTTGCCGACTGTTTCGTGTTGCAGGAGCCGAACTTCGGGAAGCGCTATGAGTGGCAGTATGATCCGCCGCCAGATGAATACGGCCTGAAGCACGTTCGCGAGTGGTCCTTCGCTGGCCAGGGCCTTGGGTCCAGCTCCGCGATCGATCTGGTTGCCGTCGGGCTGAATGGACGCGAGCGCGCGCTCGGCAGGGTGGAGGCCGTGGACGGTCACTTCTCGTTCCAGGTCCTGACCGCGGCCGACGAGGAACTCGAACTACGAACCGACCGCGTGGGCCACTCCGGCTTGCTCATGGGCCAGCGCTGGATCACACCGTGGGCACGGGTTCCCATCGCATCAGGACCCGCCTCCGTCACGGTCTCAGACGGCTTGATCGAAGTACAGGCCCATAACGACGAAAAGCTGCTTGCTGATTTCACCGGCCGGATTCTGACCGCGTACGACGCGCCAGCTGAGAAGCGCCCTCCCAGCGACGACGGGAAGCGCAGCTTGAGCCTTTTCCGAACACACCGCGCCGGGCCGACGACCGTTGCTGCGGTGGACGGAGACGACTTGATCATCGGCAGAGCAGGGCCCCTCCGGACGATCGGTAATCTCAACCCACCTCAGTAGTCCTGATCACTCCCTCGGGCGCAGTATGTGCACCGATGTGCTTCACAACCGGCGCGGTCGCGTACAAGACGGCCTTAGAGCGCGAGCTACAGCGGCCGGGCACCGCCCCCGGCGCCCATCGACCCGGACCTGCCGGGCGCGGACATCCGCATCGGCTACGCCCGGTGCTCGACGCTCGGGCAGGAACTCGACTCCCAGCTCGACGCGCTCAGCAAGCACGGCATCCCGAGGGACAAGATTTTCAGCGAGAAGATCAGCACCCGCGTGCGGGTGCGCCCCCAGTTCGAGGAGGCGCTGCGGGCCGCGCGGGAGATCAAGGCGCGCGGCTGGGCCGCGACGCCGCCGAACTCACCGCGCTCGCCGACCATCTCACCGCCCACGGCCTGGTCCTGGAGATGCTCGCCGGACCCCTGCCCGGCATCCACGACCCCACCGGGCCGGGCAAGCTGCTCTTCGCGTTCTTCGCCGCGATGGCGGAGACGGAGCGGGAGAACATCCGGGAGTCGACGCTGGAGGGGCTCGACACCGCGGCCCGCAAGGGCAAGCACGGCGGCCGGCCGCCGGTCATCACCGACGACATGCTCCACACCGTGCTCCGGCGCCGCGCGGGCGGCGAGTCCGTCGAGCAGATCCAGCCTGACCTGATCATCCCCACCGGCAAGCGCAAGGGACAGAACCGCCGAGCGCCACCGCGGCAGGGCGCCGGCGGACGAGGTCGAGCAGTGCGGCGTTCAGCTCCTCGTCGTCGCCCCCGGTCTCGAAAATGACCCTCACGGCATGTGCCTCCTCAGAGAAATGATCCAAGTCTTGGCTAAGACTCGGATGAAACAGTGGCGGGCCGGGCGCGGCGCCGCCTCGTCGTCGCCGTCCGCGCCGTTCACAGCCAGGCCTCCGGCTTGGCCGGGGTCTGGACGGCGAAGCGAGCGGGCCCTGAACGTCGGCGCCGCAGCGTTCCGGCGTGTGACGAGTGACCCGGCCACCGTGGCGGCCTTCGACGCCGAGTTCGGCGCGCCGGTCTCGGGCGCGCACGCCGCCCCGCGGGCGGCCTGAGTGCCGGGCGAATACTTCGTCGACTACCGGTGGTTCCTGGAGCGGCAGACCGAGATCCTGCCCGGGGACCTGTCGGTCAACGACTTCTCCGTCCTCATGGGGATGGCCGCCCGCCACAAGGTCGACCCGCCCCGGCACGACAAGCTCTCCGACCCGTTCTGGCGGGCCGCGGTGTTCCTGGAGGAGTGCGTCCTGCTGCGGCCCCTTCCCGCCCGCAAGCGGACCAAGTGGGTCGTCGCGATCGAGCTCGTCGCCTTCGCCCGCGACCAGCGCACCCGGGAGCGCGACCGGACCGGCCGTCGGAGCCCGCAGCGCCCGGGCACCGAGATCGCGGCGGAACAGACGGCGCACTACGAGGAAGTGCTGAGGACCCTCACCGAGCGGGAGCAGCGCCAGAAGAAGGCCCTGGCCCGCACCCGGGCCGCCCAGCGCGCGGCCGAACAGAAACTCGCCCGGGCCCGTGCCCGGCTCACCGCCGAGATCGACGCCGTTGCCCGGCTCGGCTTCCCCGCAGCCCGTACGACCACCACCGAGAAGGAGGCCCGACCGTGAAGAACACTCACGAGACCGCTGCCGAGACCGACACCTCCGCCGTGATGGCGGGCCGGAACATCACGCTGGACGAGCTGGCCACCGAGCTGTCGGCCATCGAGGTCAGGCTCCGGCAGCTGGCCCGGGCCGCCGAGGTGCCGGCCACCCCGGTGGAGCTCGCGGACGTCATCGACTCCCTGCGCTCCACCGCGTCGACCGTGCGGGAGACCGGTGACCGGATGGGCCTGCTGGCCCGCATCGTCGACGGCGACGTGCCGCTGTCCACCCGGTTCCGCGACTCCGAAGACCCGTGGGGCGTGGCCGCGCGCGGCACCGACCGGCCGGGCTTCGGCGGCCCGGCGATCGTGCCGACCGTCTGGCAGCTGCTCAGGCTCGCGCACTGCGACAGCTCGGGCACAAGAGTCACCGGACGGAGCCGAAGCTCGACGAGCCGGACGCGGAGGGCGTGCGGCAGATGTGGCGGGAGAAGTACGACTTCCTGCAGGTGCTCCCGACGAGCGGCACCGCGGCTCTGGAAGGTCTCTACCGGGAAGCCAACACTCTCCCGCCGGCTGGCACGAAGGGCGACGGAGACAAGAAGGTGAAGGTCGGCGCCCGGGACGTCGCCATCTGGCTCACGGCCGTCGAGTACGCGCGGGAACACCCTGACGAGACGGTCTACTTCGTCAGCGAGAACCACAAGGACTTCACCAAGGGCGGTGCTGGCTATCCGGCGCCGATGGACCGCGACGTCGCGGATCTAGGGGAACGCTTCGTGCACCTGACGAACCTCGCCGAGCTGCTCGAGACCCTCGCCCCGAGGGTCCAAGTCGACGCAGCAGACGCGCGCGGCCTCCTCGAGCAGCACACGGCGTGGTTCGCCAACCGCAACCGCAGGATCTGGGCGATAAACCACACGCCCTTCGAGATTCGGACCCGGGACGGTGAGACGACGACAGCCCAGGCGTGGATGTTGCCCGACGACGTCCGCGTGCAGCTCCTCGACCTCCGGGACATCGAGGCCTACAGGCTCGGCGCCAACAGCTGGATCGTGGCTACAGCCCGCTGGGAGTTCGTCGGCCTGGCCATCGGCAAGACGCTGGTCCAGGGCGCGTGCACGTTGAAGACCCGGATCTTGTTCCCCACCCAGTCCGGGGACGAGCACAGGCCGAGGATCATCAAGTCGTACGTGGAGCTGCCCGCCGAGGATGCGTCGGCCGTCGACTGGCCGCCGTTGATGCGGAGCGCGGAGTACATGCAGCGCGTCCTCCAGAACGCTGAGGCAGAGGGTCGCAAGCCGACGCGGGTCGAGGTACTGCTGAGCGCCCTGATGGCCTTCCCCCTGTTGAAGCAGAGCGCCGGCATCGAACTGTCGCAGTATCCGGCCTACCAGCCGCTCGAGCTCAAGCACCGCCTGCCGCTGTCCTCTGGCACGGTCGAGCACGAGCAGCCGGAGGACAAGCGGCTCGACGAGGAGTGAGGGCTGGGTGTAGGCCGCCGTGCTGCTCCGCTTCCCCAACGTGGACTGCTGCCCACCGGCGCACGGCGGCATCACAGCGGAGCACGAGCCGGGACCTGTTGTGCTTCGGTTTCCTCCCACCAGGCGAATCGCAGCCGTGTCGCCTGCCATGGCTGCGCGCGGGCCGGTATCCCGGTGATCGACCACAGGTGATCACCCAGGGATGGCACACATGAACAGCAGGATCAGGGCTCTTCTCACCGCGGCCGCGACCGCCGCCGTGCTCGGGGCGGTGCTGCCGTCGAGCACCGTGTCGGCGGCCGGCGTGCCGCTGCAGGACGCCATCGCCGCTATGCGCGTCGAGGCAGAGGTCCGAGACGGCTACGACCGCAAGCGGGAGTTCGGGGACTGGATTGACGCCGACAGGGACGGCTGCAACACGCGTGCCGAGGTTCTCCTGGAGGAGGCCGTCGACGAGCCGACCCGCACGGGCCGGTGCACCCTCAGCGGCGGCCGCTGGTATTCCTACTACGACAACAAGTACGTGACGCTGCCTGACGACATCATCGACATCGACCATATGGTCCCGCTCGCCGAGGCGTGGGACAGCGGGGCTCGCAACTGGGACAAGGCCAAGCGCGTCGCCTACGCCAACCATCTGGACGACCCGGTTCACTTGGTCGCGGTCACCGGGCGCAGCAACCGGCAGAAGGCGGACAAGGACCCCTTCGAGTGGATGCCGTACGAGCAGGCCCGCTGCCGCTACATCACCGAATGGGTCCACATCAAGCGCGCCTGGGACCTGTCCGTCGACGAGCGGGAGAGGAACGTGCTCGTCGACTACGCGGCCAAGTGCCCCAACGTCCCCATCAGCACCACCACCGCCGACCGGCGCACGCTGTGAACCACCAGCCCGGATGCCCAGGTCGTCGGTAGCGCTTCGATCCGCTGTGGCGTCGCAGCATGCGGGCAGGGTGCGGAATGTACCGAGGTGGTTCCACGGCCTGCTCGCTCTGTGGCGCAGTGCGCGGCCCGCAGGCCCCCAGCCTCCTCGCGCCGCCACGGCGGCCACTACCGCCCTGCTCCTTCACCCGGGCATCCAGGCCGTCCGCGACCAGGAGCGGCAGCTCCAACGATCCATCACCGCTTCATGGGCGGGCCAGCGCCCACGGCGACGCGGCCTCGGTCACGGCTACCAGGGGATACGCATCCCCTCACGCTGATCCCACGGCATCTGCCTGACCTGCCGCGCCGGGGTCTGGCCAGGCGTCCAGGCACCGGGCCCGGACGCCACCGGTGTGTGCCTCAGCAGAGCTTGTAGTCGTACGCCGTCGAGTTGTACGAGCAGGTGTCCGCGACCGTGCCATTGGCGCGCTTCAGGGTGGCCGCGTCCTTGTCGTTGTTCCACACGTACCAGGTGCGGCCCCAGTACCGGTTCGTGGACGTGTTGGTGCCCTTGCCGGTGCGGACCGTCACCGTGGCGCCCTTGGCCAGGGTGTACGCGCCGAAGGTGTACACGTGGCCGGCGGCATCCCGCAGCGTCCACCCCCGCAGGTTCACCGCCGCGCCGGTGGTGTTCCGAACCTGCACCCACTCGGCGTTCAAGCTGGAGTTGGCGCCGCGGTCGGTGCCAGGGCTGTCGTAGTAGATCTTGTAGAGGTGGACCGAGCCGGCCGCCTGAGCGGTTGACGGCATCAGCACGATGCTGGCCACGGCGGCGGCCGCCGTGGCAAGAGCGATGGAACGGGTTCGGAGCACGTACGTCCCTCAAGTCAGGCCAGGCGCCCCATGGGCCCGGCGAGGGAACTCAACGTAGAACTCAAGGCCTCAGCCCGTACGTCCAGTTACGAGATCAAGACGGTCTGTTCGACCAGACGTCCTGCCAGCAGCGCAGCGGGTAAGGCCCGCGGCGCGATCCCAGCGCCCTGTCATTGCCCACTGGGAGACTGACGCGGCTGAGGCGCCGCGACCGTTCTGGGAGCGGATTCACTCCTAGGCCGTTTCTTAGCGATCACCTCGCGGACCAGATGTGGATGGCCGCGAGGTGAAGGGCCGCCTGGTAGATAGTTGCCGTCTTGTCGTAGCGCGTGGCCAGACCGCGCCACTGCTTCAGCTTGTTGATGCAGCGTTCGACCGTGTTCCGCTGCTTGTAGGCGATCTTGTCGAAGGCGGGCGGCCTGCCGCCCTTTCGTCCGAGGCGTTTGCGGTTGGCGATCTGGTCGTCGGGCTGTGGGATCACGGCTCGGATGCCCCGTTTTCGCAGGTGCTCGCGGATCGCGCGGGACGAGTACGCCTTGTCGGCCAGCACGGTCGTCGGGCGGGTCCGGGGCCTGCCCTTTGCCCTGCTCACCCGGATCGCGGCCATGACCTGCGTGAAGGCGGGAGCGTCACCGGCCTGGCCGGGAGTGAGGACGAAAGCCAGAGGCCGACACCGGCCGTCGGCCGCCAGATGAATCTTGGTGGTCAGTCCGCCGCGGGACCGGCCGATGACATGATCGTGAGGCTCGCCAGCCGGAGCCCCTTTTGACGGGCCCCGGCGGCGTGCTGATGGGCACGGACGATCGTGGAGTCGACCCCGACGACCCAGTCCAGATCGCCTGCGACGTCTGCCCCGGCAAGCAGGGCGGCGAAGACCCGCTTCCACGTGCCGTCGATCGCCCACATCCGCAGGCAACTGTAGGCGCCCTTCCATAAACCGAACCGCTCGGGCAGGTCCATCCACGGAGTGCCCGTGCGGTACTTGAACGCGATCGCGTCGATCAGCTGCCGGTGATCACGCCCACCGCCCACCCCGCTTCGTCGTCCGGTCCGGCAACAACGGCTCGATCAGCGCCCACTGCGCGTCAGTCAGCGACACGTCCAGACCAACGATCCGATGATCTGAAAGCGACGGTCTAATCGCCTGAGAAGGCAATCCGCAGGTCTCGGTCGGCACGGCACCGCCGGCCCCAGGCCAGCAGCGTCGCCATGACCTCGTGCTCGCCACTCCTCAGACGAGCGAGATCCGTACCTTCCAACTCCCGCACCATCTGGTCTACCGCCTCACCGCGCAGCGTGGTGTCCCCGTACGCATCGATGCGGGCCAGACTGGGAAGTCGGTGCTGGCCGAGCCGCTCAACGGCCTTCCAGAACTCATCTTTGTCGTCGATCAACCGCTCCAGCATCCCTGCTGGTGGCGGGGGCCCAGGCTTTCGCGCTGTCCGAGACGCAGAGCGCCCTCGACGAAGTTCCATGACGAGCCCCATCCCTGCCCCTTTACTCCCACGCGAACGCCTCACAACACGCAGGTCGATTCTCCGTGATCCGAAAGAAACGGCCTAGACGGCGGCCTGAAGGGCTCGTCCCCATCCTCAGGGAGTTTCGCCGCGAGGGCCTCAAGGAAGTGGTCAAGGCTCGGATTTGCCCATCTCCGTCCCCAACGAAGGTAGGCCTGGTGCAGCTCTCGAACGAAGGCGACCAGTTCGTCGCGGCTGCGGACATCGCCGCCGGGGGTAAGTGACAGTACCTCCTCCTCACAGCACCCTCTCAGAGCTGGCTATTGAGGCGCTCGTCGTAGTAGTGCTCGCCGCCGACGAGGACCGAGGTGACGTACACGGGCAGGCCGCCTTGCGTGCGGGGAACCTCTTGGGAGGTCTGACGGGTGAAGCCCAGGGAGACTCCGGGGATGAAGGGGTACTCGGGCTCGGTCCGGTCGACTGTCCAGCCGCGTTCTTCCGCCCGGCGGAAAAGGTCCTCGGCTGGTGTGGTGAAGACGTCGTCGCCTTCGAGGAGTACACGAACGTCGGTGCTGCGGCCTTCACCGGGCCACCACAGCTCGACTGCGGTGACAGCCTCGCCGGAGCCCTCTAGCAGGACGTTGACTCCGATCTCCTGGCATGCGGTGAAAATCTTCTTCGGGGGGCGGCCGTCTGCGGGCACGACTTTAGGGGTTCCCCAAGGGGTGACGGCTGCAAGGGCCTCGTCGGGCGTCATGCCCAGGTGTACGGGGCCGGCGCTGTTGGGCGGGTCCAGAATGAGGTCCACGGGGTGCTTCTCTCCTCGATATGTGTGTGCTACTTCAGGATGTCGTAATCGATCGTCCAGCCGCGTTTCTCCAGCATCTTCTGGAACTTCCTGTTGTTCTTGAGGCTGTCGATCATGTCCTTGATGTGCTGGTCGTATTTTGTGCCGAAATTCGCCCGAATCTCGTCGATGTCCATCATCATCGCCTTGTCCCAGCGGCCGGCGTCGATGAGTGCACGCTGCTTCGCGCGCCACTTGACTGACTCAGCACTGGATCCGGTGCTGGTCATTATGCGGTGGTCGTCGTATTCCATGCGGATCGCCGGCCCCATCCCGGCGCCTCCGCCGTCCTTGTTGGTCCTGAACCCGGGCTCGTCGAGGTGGGCATAGGAGTTCTTGGCGGGGATGTGGTTGATCTCCATGTTGACGTCGGTGCGGCGGGATCCGTCGGCGTTCTTGAGGTTGGCGGGCGTAAGGCCGCTGTACCAGCCGCCGTTCTCCGTGCAGCCCCTGGCGATCAGCCCTTCGGGGTCCATCCACATGTGTGGGTTGAGGACGTAGGCGACGGGGTTGGGGGCGGCGTCGAGGCCGAGGGGGTCGGGGCTGATGTATCGGCCGACCGTGGGGTCGTAGTAGCGGAAGCAGTTGTAGTAGAGGCCGGTCTCCGCGTCGTCGTACTGGCCGGGGAACCTCAGGGGTGTGTAGGCGAGGGCCGTGCGGTTCCACGAGGTGGTCCCCCACACGGTCGTCCGGCTCTGCCAGGCGATCTGTCCAGTCTCGTCGACCAGTTCGGTGGGAGTGCCGATCAGGTCGGAGACGATGGCGAAGAACCGGGAGTCGACCTCGGCGTCCGTCGGTGACGGCGGCTGGAGGCCTGTGCGGCGTTCCAGCTGGCTCAGCGGGGTGCGTCCGTGGTAGTCCCAGGTGAGCGTGGTGTGGAGGGTCGTGTCGGTCTGCTCGACGAGGGTGGTGCCGTCCCAGGTGAAGTGGACGGAGTGGATGACGGTGCCGTCGTCGGCCATGTGGTGCTTCGCGGTCCGTCGGCCGAGGGGGTCGTAGGTGTAGCGCCAGAGTGTGCCGTCGGGGGTGCGGCAGGCTATCAGCCGGTCTTCGGCGTCCCAGGTGTACTGCCAGATGTCGGGCTTGCGCGACAGACGGGTCTTGTGCCGGGCGATGGTGCGTCCGGCGGCATCGTAGGTGCACCGGACGGTGCCGGCGGTCAGGAGCCTGGTGCCTTCGTAAGTGCGTGCTCCTCGTTCGTCGGTGCGGCGGGCCTGGTTGGGCCAACTGCCCTCTGTCTGGTTGCCGACGCGGTCGTAGGCGTAGGTCTCCGACCAGTTCTCCGCCGTGACGCGCAGGGGACGGCCGACCGGGTCGAGGTCGAAGTGCTTGGCTGTCCCGGCCACAGCGTCGGTGATCTTCGTGAGGAAGCCGTCCGCCCGGTAGGTGTAGGAGCGGGCACGCAGCGCCTGGTCGCCGCAGGTCACCGTGTGGGAGGTGAGACGTCCGGCCTGGTCCCAGTCGGAGGTGAGGGTCAGCGGCGTGGGGCCGGTCCCTACGGTGCGGGTGCGTTCGCGACCCCTGGGGTCGCGGGTGAAGGCCAGCAGATGGCCACCGGTGTTGAGTGTGGTGCGGTTTCCGGCTGTGTCGTAGGTGAACTCCGATATGACTCCGGTGGGGGTGGTGCGGCGGGTGGTCCGCCCTGCGGCGTCGTAGGCGAAGCGTATGGTGCGCCCGTCGACGGTCTCGGCGATCACGCGTCCGTTGGTGTCGCGTTCCCACGTCACGGTGGAGGTGGGTGAGGTGGCGGCAAGCAGTTCGCCGGTGGCGTCGTAGGTGTAGTGAGTGGTATGCCCGGCTGCGTCTTTGGAGATGACCCGGCCGCTGGCGTCGTAGGTGAGCGTGATGTGTTCGCCGAGCGGCGTGGTGCGGGCCGTCAGGCGGCCGGCGGCGTCGTAGGTGTAGGTGTGGGTGCGGCCGTCGAAGTCGGTCTCGGAGGTGAGGTTGCCGACGGCGTCGTAGGTGTAGGTCCAGGTCAGTCCCTGGGGATTGCGGACCTCGGTGAGCCGGAGTTCGGTGTCGTAGCCGAATTCGTAGCGTGCCCCGTCCGCGCCGGTACGTGCCGCGAGCAGGGCGAAGTGGGTGTACTCGAATCGGGTCGTGTCGCCCCGTGGGTCCGTGTGGGCCAGGCAGTTGCCTTCGTCGTCCCAGCTCCAGGACTCCTCGGTACCGTCGGGGCGCACGCAGTGGGAGAGCCAGCCTTGCGGGGTCCACTGCATGCGCGTGACCGCTCCGGCGGGGTCGGTCATCCGTACCGGCCGGCCGAATGCGTCGCGCTCGACCTTGTACTGGTGGCCGAGGGGGTCGGTGAGAGTGAGAGGGACTCCCGCGCGGTCGTAGGTGAGGCGTTCCCCTACTCCTGTGGGGTCTATCCGCTCGGTGACCTCACCGTGGGCGCCGATGCGGTAGTGCGAGGTGCTGTTGTCGGGTGCGGTGAGGGAGAGGCGGTTGCCGCGCTCGTCGTAGTCCTGCCACCACGTCGTGCCGTCGGGGCCGGTCGACCGCACGGGCAGGTTGAGCTCGTTGTAGTCCATGGTCGACGTGGAGCCGTCCGGCTGCCGGATCACGGTGAGGTTGCCGCGGTCGTCCCAGGTGAATCCCGCGGTGTTGCCGAGCGGGTCCGTGCGCGACAGGAGGTTGTCGTACCGGTCCCACTGGCGCAGCACCGTGTTGCCGAGGGAATCGGTCTCCGCGATCACTTGTCCGAGCTCGTTCAGCCGGGTGGTGGTGACCGCTCCGGTGGAGTCGGTGAAGTAGGTGATCCGGTTCTCCGTGTCATAGGAGAACGACGACGACAAAGCACCGTCCGGCCCAATTGTCCGCACTACGCGGCCCGCGGCGTCGTACACGTACTGGTAGGTGTGACCGTTGCGGTCCGTCCACGAGGTGATCTGGTGATCGGCGTCGTAGGAGAACACCATCGCAGGCCCGTCGAAGTTGCTGATGGCCTCGAGGTTTCCCTGGCTGTCGTAGCCGAAGGCCGCCACCTTGGCGGGGCCGTCCGGCGTAAGAACCTCCAGCGCGGTCACTCGACCCGTGGCCTGGTCTGTCGTCACCGCCACGCGGTAACCGCCCTCGTGGACCACCATCGTTGGCACGCCGTCGTCGTCACGGGCGACACGGAAAGCGTTGCCGTTGCGGTCCTCAATCTCCGTCAGCCAGTACTGCCCGCCGGCCTTGTACGGGCTGCCGGTGAAGCGCCGCGTCAGGCCCGCGTGCGGATCGGTGGCCGCGTACGTCACGTCACCAAGAGCGCCGCGCGCCTCGAAGCGCAGAGGGATCCTGTCGCCCTCCAGCGGCAGGACCTCCTGCCCGTCCTCCGACGGCATTGCGGGGTAGACCAGGACAGAGCCGTCCTCCCGGGCCCATGCCACGCCCGTCCCGCCCGGTTCCAGCCGTTCGTCGAGTGTGCAGGCCCAGCTGGGGCCGAAGCTGTGGCCGTAGCGGTAGCTGGAGATGTGAGTGCGCTTCAGTACCAGTTGAAGAGTGCCGGGGAGGGCGAGATCGGTCTGGGCGAGCACCATCTCCCCGGTCGCGATGTCGACGGGGTCGGTCTTGCACCGCCGGTTCAACAGCGACATCGCGATGTCGCGGACCCGTTCCCGGACGTTACCCAGCAGCGAAGGTCGTGGGCGCCCACGTTCCCGGGCGCCGCGTGTACCGGAGCCGTCCTTGTCGGTCTTGCCGTCCTTGTCGTTGATCTTCTTGATGCGGTCGCGGACGTCGAGGTCGGTGTTCTTGTGAGTTTTCGAACTGCGGCTGAGGGCTGCGGGCAGTTTCTTGCCGATGTGCTCGCCCATGTCGCTCAGCGCCTTGGTGAGCTTCTCCATGACGCCGTCGATGGTGCTGTCCAGGACCGCGGTCAAAGAGTCCTTGCCCTTGGCACGCCCGTGGTGCCCCCTGGCCTTGCCGAGCTTGCTGCCGGTCTTGTCGCGCATGGCAACCTGCACGGTGTTCAGGTGCAGCCCGGCGCGTTCGTGGGCGTCATGGTCGATCTTCGGCCCGCCCCCGCCACCTGCTCCCCCGCCACCCCCGGCGGAGGCGAGCTGCAGGCCGTCCTTACCGGCCTGCGCCGTCTGGCCCGTGTCGTAGCCGTCCTGCACACCAGTGGCGTTCAGAGCCGTCTGGATGGCCAGATCCGCGACGATGTTCTCCAACGCGGCCACCGCCGGTTGCGTGAGGGTGGCGACGATCTCGGCGACGGCCGCCTCGGCCATCTCCTTCAGGATCTTCTTGAACGCGATACGGGTCGCAGCGATCTTCCCCGCGGCCAGCAGCGTCGACAGGCCGGCGGTCAGCGGCGCGAACGCCAGGGTGACGCCCACGGTCGCGCACAAGTCTGCCAGTTCACCGACGGCGGCGATCTTGCGCGCGACGATGATGTCCGCGACCCGGTCCAGCGCACCCGCGATGGTCCGGGCAGCCTTCCCCAGGTCCTTGTGCTTGCCCTGAACCTTCTTCCAGTGCTGATCCAGCGCGGACAGCGACTCACTGCCACCGGTCGACAACAACGCCTGGATATGCGCGTGCGCAGCGCCTGCGTCACCGTCCGCGTCGTCCGCGAACTCCCGCAACGCGTCGGCCATGTCCCGGTAGGCATCCTCGTCGACGTTGGGCCACCCCACCCCGACGATGTCCAGCATCGTGTCGACACCCTCAGGGATCGTGTAACCCACGACGCAACAGCCCCCCGTTAAGCAAACCAGCAAACAAGATCAACCAGCATGCCATGCGACAACAGCGGCAGCCCAGCCTGGTTCCAGTCAGGCGGGCAAGGCCATGTGGCGGGCGCACCGAAGTCCGGCGAGTCGGCGTGGGAGAACTCGCCGTCGTCGTTGTCTGTGACGGTTCCGCAGGCGGCCCCGCCCCCGCAGACCACTGCGGCGTTGAAGACCTACCAGCAGACCGGTGCACCAGAAGTCATCGTGGACGGAATCTGTGGGCGCCAAATGTGGCCCCTGATGGGATAGATAGCAACCGCGCTTCGCACCAAAAGGACTGAACCTGCGCGGAGTTGGGGAGGTCGGCAGAATGCCTCCAGGCCCGAGCTGGCTGCCCGGGCCTGTCCGACCCACCTCCCATCGCCGCAAGTCCCTCACGATCTCCTTCCGGCCCACCATGGCACCGGTTCCCGAGCCACTGACAACACCGCCGGTCCGTGGAAGTACCCAGTCGCAGCACCCCACCAGCAATTACGGGACAGCCCTTAGTGCCATACCTCGGATTCTAGCGGGGATGCTGCTCCTATTTCGGGGGCCCGATCAAATCACCGCACGGCGTATCTCTTCCTGGCGCGGGTCAGGACATCGACCGCCTGAGCGGATGGAATCCGTACCCGAACTGCGGGCGAGGAGACGTCAAGAAGCGACTCTCCAAGGGCACCCGCCAAAGCACGCACGGCACTTTCCCGCACGAAATCCAATTCTCCCTCGTCCTCGGCTATTCTCACCAATGCCTGTGCCAGACTGCGGGGCCCCCTCTCCTCTCGCAGATGCCTACCTGCGACGGAAATGGCCACCTCTCTGACATCTCCATCAATGTCCCAGCCAACTCCGGTCAGAAACCTGTGAATCTCTGGCAGAACATCCGAAGACATACCCCAATAGTCACAGAGGATCTGCAGGGCAAGCCGAGAGAGCATGGGATCTGAGGGCATATCGAGGTATTTCCGGACGACTTCTGCTTGGGTAGGTGAGCCAGCCAATCCCACAACATGCAACGCCGTGTAAAGGTCTCGCGGGCTTACGCGCCCCTCAGACACGGCTTTGACTGCGATGTGAAAATCCTCGGCGCCCAATCGCCCACACTTCGCCTTGTCAAGCATGTCTCTAAAGTTTGCCATCAGTGCCTCGGAACGTATTTCTCAGAGTAGTCGAGCAGCTTACTAGCCTGACTGAGTTCAGCCTGAAGGCCGGGGAAGCTTGGATCATCGACCCCTACCTTCGATATCTGGACCTTGATCTGGTGCATGCGCTTGAGCAGGCCATTTTGTGCATCTCGAACCTCAGCAACATGATCCCATGGAGTTCCGTCCGACTTCCTCGCCACGACTTCGCCGGCCAGCTCCCGCTTTGCCGCGTCGAGGTCGCGCAAGGTGAGATGCTCAGCGATCCTGTCCGTCTTAGTCAGAGCAGGGCAGTTCGAATTATGAACCAGGACCGGAGTATCACCTGCCAGCACATAGTACGTGTGGAGGTCGTCAACTGTGAGGTTGTAGGTGCGAGCCTGGTGCGAGAAGGCGCGGTTCTCTGAAACGACAACCGTGTCCCCATCGTCGGTGAGCAGAGTCACGCCAGACCGGAGTTCACGGGCCTCAATCCAGTCACCTAGCGAGGGTGACCAGAAAGGGTGCTCATGGGTGGCGATGATTTGTTCGACACCCTCTGGGGTCACGATGGAGATTTCGTTGAAGTGCTTGTCGTCCTCGGTGACGATCAAGCGGGTGACTTCCCTCGGCCCGCTCTTGCCGGTCTCGGGGTCTGTCGCCTGCACCATGTCGCCGAGTTCGATGTCCTCGATGTCCTTGGTGCTGCCGTCGGCCATGAGGACGTCAGTGCCGGCCAGGAAGCATTTACAGTCTGGCGTTGTCGTCTTCTTACCGGCTCCGCCCTTCGCCAGCTTCTTGGCGAGGGCTCTTCCCATACCCCACAGTCCGGTGGCCCAGGAGGCGTATTCAGCGCCCTTGAGGGTCTTCTGGTAGTCCTCGGAGTCGACGTCTACGCCGACGTCCTTGACTTTCTCTCGATAAGTGTCTGTAGCGCCGCAGTCAGCGCCGAACCAACACCAAGGTTCAGTGGCGTACTCAATTGCGTCCAGGCCGCTGACGATGAATTCCCCGAATGCCCCTGCCGAGTCCTTGACGGCTTGGCCCAGCGGTCTTGGGTCTTCTGGTTCCTGGTTGCCGCAAAGTCCGTAGTTTCGCTGTACGGGGTGGCAGTTGGCACCGCCCGAGGTATAGCTGGCGCTACCCGAAGCGGAGAGGCCGGTTCGAGAGCCGTTTCTCGAGGCACGAGAGGCGCTGTTCTGGCGGTAGGAGGGGTGTTTGGCTGCGGCGATGTAGCGCACGACCGCCTTGATGATCTTGATCATGGCGGCGAGCCACTTGCCGTCTGGGTCGGCGAAGGTGACAGGGTTGTTATTGCTGTAGGCGTAGCCGTTGATCTGTTGCGGGTCTTTCAGGTCCGCGATGGGGTCTGCGCTGACGAATCGGCCGGTGATGGGGTCGTAGTCCCGAGCGCCTAGGTGGGTGAGGCCGGTGGTGTCCTTGGTTCCGCCTGCGAAGCCACGTTCACCGGTCCATGAAGTGGGCTGTGCGCCGCGGTCTTCGCCGAACGGCTGCATGCGCCGGCGGGTGACTGTTTGGGTTGCGGCGTCGATTTGTACGTTGGCCGTTCCGTTGTGGTCGCTGCTTAGCCAGGTCAGCGACTGGGGTGTGCGTATCGCGACGACTTGTCCGCCGTGGGTGTAGTAGCGGGTGGCTTCAACCTTGCCGGTGGTCCTGTCGTAGCGGAGCTCGGTTTCGCCGAGGTAGAGGGTGGTTCCGGTGGTGTCCCGGCGGATCAGGCGGTTGCCGTTGGCATCGTTGAGGAACGAGGTTTCGGAGTTGTCGGCCTCGATGACCTTGGTCAGGTCGTTTTCGGGGCCCCATTGGAGTGTCTGTCTCTTGTCTCCGGTGACGCGGGTGGTGGTGTTGCCTGATGCGTCGTAGGTGTAGCTGGTCGCCGGCTTGGCCGCGCTTTGAGGGCTGGTCGCGGTGGAGGCGAGCAGGTGGGGGCGGAGCTTGTCGCCGGTGGTGTGGTCGTAGGCGTAGGTCGTGGTGGTGGGGCCTCCTGCGGCGAGGTGGTCCGTGGCGGTCTTGCGGTTGCCCGCGCTGTCGTAGGTGTAAGTCGTCCAGTAGGGCGCGATGCCACCCACAGTGGCGCTGGCCGGTGCTGTGGTGCAGTCGGTGGTGGAGGTCCAGGCGCCCTTCAGGCGTCGGTGGCCGTCATAGGTGAAGCACTGCTTGTCGCCGGCTGCAGTGGAGCGGTCGTCGATCTCGATGGGGTTTCCGGCCGGGTCGTAGCGGTAGTAGGTGTCGGCGTCGGTGCCGCTGTTGGTCTCGGAGACGACCGTCTGCCTGGCCAGGCGTTTGGTGCCTGTTTCGTAGGAGGTGTTGATCTGGGTCCACTTGGCGGTGGAGGAGACTCCAAGGGTGATGCGGATGCGTTCGCCTGCGGGGAGGTAGTCGGTTCCGCGGACCATGCCGGTCAGGCCCTGCAGGGTGGTGGGCAGGCGTTGATCGTTGTAGCCGTAGGTGAGGATCTCCTGGGCGAGGCCGCCCATGGCCGGGATGACGCGCTTTTGCAGTGTGCCGTCGAGGTTGTAGGCGTTGGTGATGGTGTAGGTGCCGGTTCCTGCGACCGCTCCTTCACTGGTGCTGATGGTGTACTGCTCTCTCAGCACTCGGTAGAGCGGGTCGTAGGCGGCGTTGGTGATGGCGTAGACCTTGCCGCTCTTGCCGCCCTCGTAGCGGATGGCTGAGGTGGGCTGGCCGAGGGCGATGGTGTCGTAGGACCAGCGCGCCAGGTACTTGGACTCGTCGATCGTGGCTACGCCGTTGACTACGGGGATGCGTCCGGAGAGCCTGCCGGTGGGCCGGCCGAGGACGTCGTAGGTGTAGCTGAGTATGTTGCCGCGGGCATCCTCGGTGACGTTGATGCGGTCCAGGTCGTCGTACTCTGTACGGCTGGTGCCGGCGTCGGGGTCGGTGGTTGTGGTCGGCCTTCCGAGAAAGTCGTGCTGGTACGCCCAGGCGTTGCCATCGGTGTCCTGGACCTTGGTGAGCTGGTCGGCTCGGCCATAGGTGTAGGTGAGGCGGGTGTAGGCGCCGGTGGCCTGGTTGCCGTCGTACTCGCGCTTCTCGGCCAGGCGGCCCCTGCTGTCAACCACCTCGCGTATGGCTGAGGCGCCGGCCGGGGGTTCCACTGTGGTGGCGTTGCCGTCGTAGGTGGTGCGGGTCCGAGAGTGTTCCTTCTCGTTGACGAGCGTGATTTCCACCGTCGGCCTGCCGGCTCCGTCATGGACGGTCCGAGTCCCGGCCGGAGAGGCTGTCAGCAGGATGTCGAGCTGGCCACTGGGGGCCTTGGTGTCGATGTAGTCGGCCGAGGTCTCCACTTCCAGACCTCGGGTGTCGTACTTGGTCTCCATCACCACGCGCCCTTCGCCCGCGGCAGCTGGTGCCTGGGTCTGGCGAGGGCGCAACAGAGCGTCGTAGATGACGTACGAGGTCTGGTAGGTGCCGTCGTTCTTCAGTGACTTGGTCGCCACCCACGATGCGAGGTCCCGCTGGACCTTGTACTCGAACTGCTGGCTGGGCGTCTGGCCGGTGGCGCGGTTGCGGTCCGGGAGCCACACGTCTGTCAGGCGACCCAAGGCGTCGTAGGCGTTCTCGGTGCGCTTGCCGTTGGGGTCGGTGCTGACCGTGTTGGAGCCCCAGTCAGGTGCGATCTCTGTCGTGATCGTGTGTCCGAGGGCGTTGATTTCCTTCTTTGCTGTCAGGGGTCCGCCAGTGGCGGGTGTGTATTCGATGTGGTTGGTGCGTGTGCCGCGGGTGTCCCACTGGTCGGTCAGGCGCCCCAGTGCGTCGTACTGCGCCGTCTGGACGGTTTGCAGCTGCGCGCCGGTGTCGTTGTAGCCGATGACGCGCTGTGTCGCGGTGACGTCGCCCTTGGTCGGGGCGACGCCCCATGCCTGGCCGTCGTAGGAGGTGCGGACGTCGGAGATGACATGGGTGGTGTTGGGGTCGCTGGTGCGGATGGGTGTGGCGTCGCAGCCGACGGAGACCCTCTCCACGCGCTTGGTGTGGGTGAGCAGCCAGGCGGTGGTGTTCTTGGCGTATTCGGCGCGGGTGCAGTCCTTCTGTCCGCCGCCCTCGGTTTCCACGGTGAGGGGCTGGCCGCTTTGGGGGTCGTAGGTCGTCGTGGTGGTGGATGTGATGGGTGTGCCGCCGGCGACCGGTGTGCGCTTGACCTCCTTGGCGGTGCGCACCATGTAGGCGCGCAGGGTGCCGTAGTCGTGGGTGGAGGTGGCGGTGTTCTGCGACCAGGGCGCGGTGATGGTGGCGGATACCTCTTCGCCGGCGGTGCCGTTGTAAGTGATCTGCTCACGGGTTTGGCCGGCGTATTGCTCCTCGTCGTTGACCGTGGTGCCCTGGGAGTCGGTGACGGTTTCTGTGCGGGTGGTGCCGTCGAGTTGCTTGTCGCCGTGCATGCCCCGGTAGAAGAGGCTGGTGGTCTTGGAGCGGGTGCCTGTGGCTTCGCCTGTGGTAGTGGTGACCTTCTGGTAGCCGCGCCAGGTTCCCCAGGTGCGGTACTTGTTGGGTGTGATGGGTGACTGGTCGTCGTAGGCCCATGCGCCGGCGCCGTGGTAGGTGTAGTCGGTCTGCTTGAGCGGGGCGCCGCCGGTTGGGTCGGATTCTGTGACCTGGGTGACGACGTACTTGTGGAACCAGTCGGTGCGGGGCTGGGGGTCGGTTCCGGGCGTGGGGTTGGACGGCGGGATCCACTTGACCGGGTAGCAGCGCTTGGTGTTCTTGTCGAGTGCGGATGGGATGTTGGTGTCGGCCAGGCACTCGGGGTCGGAATAGTTGACCGTCAGGACGGATCCTGTTTCCGAGGTGACGGTACGAACACGCCACTTGATGAACGGCGGGATGTCGTCGCCGACCTTGTCGACGCGGTTGTGGAGCTGGATGCCGGAGAAGGTGATGGCCGGCAGGGTGACGGGGGTGCCGGACTTGCCGGTGTGCTGGATGGACCGCAGCCACAGGCCGGGGTTGGACCCGTCACCGGGGTCGGGGAAGTCCTGGGTCAGGGTCCAGTGGTTGACATCGCGGTAGTCGGTGTCGAGACCGGTGCCGGTGCCCTTGTAGACCTGGGTGGTGATGCCGGTGAGGCGTTTGCGGGTGAAGAAGGAGGGCGAGGGCTGGTCGGTGCAGGTCGTGTTCGGCTTGCAGATCTGGTCGTAGGGGACGTCTGGCCAGGCGTTGCGGTTGGTGTCGGAGAGGTTGGTGCAGGTTTCGCCACCGGAAACGGGGATGCAGCGCTCGGCGACGGTGAACTTCACCCGCGCCGCGGCCGGCTGTGTGGTGGAGAAGATGGTGTCGGTGCGCTGGCCGTAGTCGATGCGGGTGAGGTAGCCGGCGGGGTTGTAGGCGGTGCCGTTCCCGGTTGAGCCGTTTTTGGCGTAGTAGTTGGTTTCTTTGGTGTACCAGTACGTCATGACGTTGCCGCGCGGGTCGATGACGTAGTCGAGGTTCCATCGCCAGGCTTGGGTCTTTGCGCGTGCGGCGAAGCTGGTGCCGGCGTCGTAGCCGGGTTCTCCTGTGTCGTCGCCGAAGACTGGGACGGTCCACACCGAGTTGGTTTCGGGCTTGCCGCTGGCCCATCCGGGCAGGCGGTTCTTGCCGAAGACGTACTGGGTGCCGTCGGTGGTGGTGACGGTCCAGTGTTCCCCATCGTCGTCACCGTTTGTGGCGCCGGTGGAGCGGATGACGCGCTCGCCGTCGTCGCCCTGGAGGCGCCAGGTGTTGGTCTTTGCGTCCTTGAGGATGAGCGTGCTGGATTTGCCGTTCAGGACGATGGAGGCGTTGTCCTCCTTCCAGCACTGGTCGAATTTGCCGTCCTGGCCGTCGTCGTCGCAGTTGCCGTAGGAGCGCTCGATGTAGGAGACGGGAAGGTCGAAGCCTTCACCGACCCAGGAGGGCTGGGCGCTGGTGGAGGAGGTGCGGCCGTCGACGCTCTGGGCCGAGTAGTTGATGGATAGCGAAGGGGTCGGCCCGGCCGGGGCCGGGACGGTGTCCATGGGGTAGAACCAGGTGAAGTCACCGTTGGAACCTCCGCCGGCCCAGGTCGCCGATGGGGAGAGCGGGGTGGCTTCGTAGGTGCCGCGGTCCGATGAAGTACCGGCCGAAAGGGCAAGCACGGTAAAGGCGCTGCTGCGGGCTGTGGGGGAGGTCTTGGGTGTGGTCACCTGGGCGGTGACGGTCTGGTCCTTGGTGTCGTTGGTCGAGGGGAGGGGTTTGGTGATACGGCAGGCGGGCTTGTGTGGAGTGGTCAGTGCGCAGGCGGGGAGTTGGAGCATGCGCAGGCGGGAGGCCCAGTTGCCGCTGTAGGCGTATGCGAAGCCGCTGTAGTCGAGGGCGACGCTGAGGGCGGAGGCGTCGGTTCGGCCGTCTGTGCGGCCCACTGTGAGGACGACGCCCTCGATGCCGAGCTTCGTCGTTGTGGCCCGGTCCAGGATGCGTATGCCGGCCTTGGCGGGTGCGGGTGGTGTAACGGGCTTCAGGACGGCGGTGGTCCGCGCCGACCGTGTGCTGGTGCTGGGTGCAGCGGCCTTGGGCTGTGCAATGGAGACGGGGAGGCTCGCGGCCCGAGTGGTGGCGCCGGGCTTGGCCGGGACAGTTACACCCGTGCCAGTGGCGTCGGGCCAGTCGATTTCCCGGGATGCCTGCTGGCGGGTGCGTGCCGATGCGGCGCGGGTGGGGTCCGGTATCTGCTTGAGGTGAGGCTGGAACGCGGCGGCCTTGCCGTAGTCGGGCTTTTGCAGAGGGCCAGGGTCGCGTTCGGTCGTGCGCTCGGGCGCCGCACCGAGGAGGGTGGCGACGACCGCTGTGGTCACGGGGAGAGCTACAGCCGCCAGGCGGCGTCGGTGGGCTCTTGCCCATGACCACGATGGCAGCACTGATCTCGTGCCGGTCACGTGGGTACTCGCATTCTGCGCAGCCGTGGCAGGCCCGGGCGCAGGACCTGGGCCTGCCGTGGCGTCGGACAGGAAATAAGGGAGGAAGGAAGTTCTGCGGTGTCGGTGGTCAGCCGATGTCGACGGGGGGCGGTGCATCCACCGTCGCCAGCTGGGTGATCTCCGCTTCGGACAGGACGCCGGCGTAGACGCGCAGGTCGTCGAGCTGGCCGTAGAGACGGTTGCCCCACAGGCTGGTGTCGTGACGGCGGGCGGTAGCGACCATCAGCGGCTGATCGGACTGGAAGATGCGGTTGACCAGAACCCCGTCGTCGCCGCCTTCGCGGACTCCGGCGAGGTACAGCTTGATCGACCGGTTGACCGAGTCGAATACGCCGGTGACATGGATCCAGTTGCCCGGGGGGTTGACCTGTTCGGACGTCATGGTGGCGCCTGGTCCGTCCAGGACGTCGGTCTCGTACACCCCGAAGTTCCAGTCGCCGATGGCTTCGCCGATCTCCTGCCGGTACCACAGGCGGAAGGCGTTGCGCTGCAGTCCGGGGTGGGCGATGACTGTGGGTGAGTGGGCGCCGCTGGTGTTCTGCAGCACTTCAGCGTTCAGGTAGGCCCAGCCGGTGACGGTGAAGCTGCCCGATGCGTCCAGCGGTACTGGTGAGGTGGCGTAGCCTCGCTGGTCGGTCGGCATGTTGAGTACGTTGCCGTGGGCCGGGTCGTCGGCCGGTGTGATGCCGGATCCGCCGAACAGGGTCAGGGTGCTGCCGCGGCCGCTGTCGTCCGGTGCTGTGGTGGCGCTGGCGTTGTCCAGGGTCCAGTGCGCGAGCAGAGCCGCCTGCGGGTATCCGGTTTCCGGGTTCTCCATGTTGGCCTGGGCGTGCAGTTCGTCGGGGAAGACGACGCGGTTCCATGCCTGAACGTGGTCGAGGTCGCCCTTGAAGTAGCTGCTCGGGCCGCTGGGCTGCTGCATGCGGCCGATTTCGAACGGCCCGGTCGCGGCCCAGGGGGTGGTGTAGGCGGTGGTGGCTTCCAGGTGGCCGTTGACGTAGAGGCGGATCTGCTGGGCATCGCGGTCGTACACGGCCAGCAGGTGTGTCCAGGCACCGATTACGCCGGGCCGCGTGGAGACGGCGCGGACGGAGGAGGCGCCGTCTCCACTGTCGCGGGCGAACACCCAGCGGTCGTCGATGGAGGAGTAGTACAGCTGGAAGGCTCCGGTCTGCGTGCCGTTCTGGTTGGCCACGGTGCTGCTCTGCGCGCGGCTGCCCAGCTTGGTCCATGCAGCGACAGAGAAGCTGTTCGTCGTGTCCACTACGGGGCCTGGTGTGGCGGCGTAGGAACTGGCGCCGTTCAGGCGCAGGCCTCCGCCGAGACGGGCATGGGTGGTCCAGGTTGCCTCTCCGGAGAGGTTGAGGGGGTTGGTGGTTCCGGCGGCGTTGTCGGCGCTGGAGTCCAGCTTCCACTGAGCGACGGGATTGGAGGCTGCGGCTACCTTGAAGTAGTAGTCGTTGCTTTCACTGGGGTTGCCGGCGTTGTCCCAGGTCTGGACTCGCAGGATGTTGACCAGCCGTTGCGTCGGGGTGACCTTGCGCTCGTAGCTGGGCGTGTTGACCGTGAAGCGCTTGCTCTCCAGGAGCACGCCGTTGAGCCATATGTCGTAGCGTCGGACATCCGTGGCACCCGCGCTGATCAGGAAGCTGCCTGTCTGGCCGACACTGCCGGTCTCCGGTGACGTAGTGCAGTCGGTGCCGGCGCACGGCGGGTACTCCGTAGAGGTCACGGTCGGCTTCGGGGGTGCGCTGGTGTCGAGGGTGAAATAGCAGTAGCTCGACCAGGGGCCGTACATGAAGCTGGTGACGCCGTTGTAGGTGTAGCGGTACTGGGTGCGTGCCTTGAACTTGTAGGTCACTGCGGTGGCAAGTGGCGGTGCCACGTCGGAGCCGGCTACCCCACTGCCTGTCCAGGTATCGGGGCTGAGGTAGATCGGGGTGGTGCTGGAGCCGGCGTACAGCTCGAAGTTGGGACGCAGGCTGGCGTTCGTGCCGTCCGCCGATGTCGGCGTGGCGGTCAGTCGCGGGGTGTTGTCACGTATGAGCGCCGGGCTGGTTGAGGCGGAGCAGGCCACATTGGGATCCGAGAGTTTCACCGCGGACGGCGCCGAGGTCGGCGGCGTGACGTAGGTGACGGACAGCCTGGGCTTGCGGGCGGAGGTGGAGCGGTCGTCGGTGGGAGACATGAACTGCTTCCACGCGATCGGGTCACTGCTGCTCGCGGTCAGCCCGAGAGTGGTCGTCGTGGACTTCGCCTTGGCGGTGTAGGCGACGGCCTTGGTGGCGTTGAACTCGATGTCACCGTCCGGGCATGCCGACGAGTAACCCTTCGCAGCCTGGACTGTGGCGACCTGCTCGATGAAGGACGGAGGCTTGGCCCATGTCGTGCCGGAAGAAATCGTGCTCGTCCGGTGCAGGTACACGTTCTTCGGATCGCAGTTGGCCGACCATATGGCGTACGCCGTGAACGTCGCGCCGAGGATCCGCTTGCCGGCGACGGTGCGCGTGTCGAACTGGAAGAGGGACTTGGCCTGCTTGTTGTCGACGTAGGCGTCGTATCCCACGCCGAGCGCGTGGGAGGTCTTCCAAAACGACGTGCTGGCAAGGTTCGACCAGATGGTGGTCCAGCCGGTGAGTGTCGCGCTGACCGCCGGTGGGTCGATCACGACGGGGTAGGTCGTATCCGAGTCCTCGAGGAACGTGCGGTCGGGCGTCAGGGCCAGTGAGCCGTCGACGACTGCGACGTCCGCGATGGCCGTCTTCGAGCCGGGGTCGGGAACCACGGCGTCGGCCGGATCCGTGTCGGCCTGCTCGGCCGAGGTGAAGGACGCACTTCGCGTTGTGGACGATGTCGACAACGCCGAAGTCATCGTGGTGGAGCTCAGGGCGTCTGGGGAATCCCACATCAGCGCTGCGCTGCTGGAAAACACCGTTCGCCCGCCTGCATCTAGGAGAGAAACGCTCCCGTTGTCGGCGGTCTTCACCGACAGGCCGGATACCTTGACTGGGAATTTGATGGACTGCAGGGCCGGATCCGCTGCGGCCTGCCGGGTATGGACAACCAGGTTCTGAGTGAAGCCGTCCGGCCGCATCTGCACGACCAGGTCCACGTCCGGCCGGACCGACTCGTAGACCGCGAGAGAACCGCTGACCTTCGGTGCGGGCAGTGTCCAGGGCGTTGCGAGCTCGTAGGACTTGCCGTCACGTGTGATCTTCACCAGCGGGTCGGAGGATCCGCCGCCTGAAAGCACCACGTCCTGCCCCGCCCGCGGAGCGAGACGACCGTCGGCGCGCTGCACGAGCGAGGTGTCGATCGGCACCCATGAGCCGTTCTTCCGGACCCGCTCGGGTACCGGTGACGTTTCGAGAGTGAACGTTCCGTCGCTGTTGGCAAAGACCTGGCTCGACTCGTTGGTCAGCGCGGTGACTTCCACCCGCTGCCCGGAGGAGACCGCCTGCTCCGAGGCCCTCTGCTCGGCGGTCTTGGCCGGTATGTCGTCGTCCTGCCAGAACGCTTTGCCTCTGGCCTCCTCGTCAGCGGGCCGGCCAGACGTGCTCTCGGGCGCCTCGGCAGCCGGATCCTCAACGGCGGCCCAGGCCGTATGCGGCACCATGCTCGCAGCCCCGCCTCCCAGCAGAGCCAGTGCCAATGCTGTGGCGGCCGCCCCCCGCACCGCTCCCCCGCGGCGCCTGCGTCTCATCACTCCGCTTCACTCACAATCTGTCCACATCATAAAGATCACGTAAGCGAAGTGACCCTAAGGGGTAGGGGCGAATACCGTCCAGGCCCTGACGCCTCCTCATGGAGGTCTGACCAGGCAGTATTAGGGCAAGGGAAGCGTGACTCGCCGCACATCACTTGCAGGAGAAGCAGTTCACGCAATGCAGCACAGCTGGACAAGCAACCACATCCGGCCACTTGTGAGCGGACGAACCGGTGGTCGCCAAGAGCACGTGGAGGTGCTGCTTCCGCCCGGTCGCGGATCAGGACTGAGGCACTGGCAGCCGTTGCACGGACGGACCGATCGAGACGGCACCACACCCGCATGGCGAACGAGCAGTCCTAGATCAGCCAACGGTCAATCCTCCGCGACCGCACGGTCTGTCCGGCAGGCAGCGCCCAATGCCGTCCCGGGCAGCTGCCAGCGGTGGAGATGGGGCGAACAAGGCCCCTTCGGTGGATGGGCGACAGTTTGGCACCGCTCTGCGACGTGGCCGGCCGAAGCATTGACCCACTGCTTCCACAAGCGTCTCGTAGACACAAGAGGCAGTCGAACCGGGTGCTCTATCCTCCTGCGGTGATCATTCTGTCGCTGGACACCACCTCCACGAGCTACGCCGCCGGCCAGTCGATGGGAGCATTTCTCGTCACCGGCGCTGTCATGGCCCTGGTCTGGCGTGTGACCCGCTCCTGGCGCCGCGCGGACGCTCCCCAGGCCTCCGTGCCCGAGGCATCGCTTCCGGCGCTGCGTGTCGGCGTACGGACTTTTCTCCCCAGTTGCGTACGGGGGAACGTCCCCAGCTGTCAGGCCACTTCGTTCTCTCGCTCGATGGCCTTGAGGCGGTTCTTGAGCCGGTAGCTGGGGCCGTTGATGGAGATCACTTCGCAGTGGTGCAGGAGGCGGTCGAGGATCGCGGTGGCGAGGACCTCGTCGCCGAAGACCTGGCCCCACTCGCTGAAGGTCTTGTTCGAGGTGAGGATGATCGAGCCCTTCTCGTAACGCTTGGAGATGACCTGGAAGACCAGGTTCGCCTCGGCTCGTTCGAGGGGCTGGTAGCCGACCTCGTCCACCACGAGGACGCTGGGCCGCAGGTAGGTGCCGAGCTTGTTGGTCAGACGCCCGGCGGTCTCGGCGGCTTTGAGGTTGCGGACCATGTCGTCGAGGCTGGTGAAGTAGATCGAGTAGCCGGCCCGGCAGGCGGCGACCGCGAGGGCGACGGCGATGTGGGTCTTGCCGACCCCGGGCGGCCCGAGCAGAGCGGCGTTCGCCTTGCCGTCGACGAACGAGAGGGTGGCGAGGTCCTTGACCTTGCGCGGGTCGAGGTCGGGCTGGAAGGAGAAGTCGTACTCCTCGAGCGTCTTGTGGTGCGGCAGCCGGGAGAGCCGCAGGCCCTGGCGGAAACGGCGGTCGTCGCGGACGGCCAGTTCCTCGGAGAGGACCAGGTCGAGGAAGTCGAGGTAGCCCATCTTGGCCTCGTCGGCCCGGCGGGTGTACTCGTTGATCGTTTCGGCCAGGTGGGGCAGGCCAAGCTTGCCGGCCGTATTGCGGATGCGGGTGGAGACCAGCTCGCTCAAGACGTTTCCCTCGTGCTCGGACGGGTGGTGAAGGGGCGGGTGCCGGTCAGCTCGTCATAGACCGACAGCGGTCGGCGGCCGACCTCGATGCGGGTGGCCGCGGCCCGGTTCAGCAGGGCCTGAAGAGGTCCGGCCTCCTCGCCCAGAGGACGCTCACGACGGGGCCGGGGCAGGACATCGCCGGTGGTGGTGCGGCGTCCCTTGCCGGTGGGCAGACCGTCCCAGTGGGTCTCTTGGACGACGCGGACCCCACGGCCGACCGCCCGCAGATGGGCGGCCAGCAGTGTCTCGCCGTTGGCGTCTGCGACGGTCGAGTGCAGCATGACCTGCGTTTTCGTGGCCCGGATCTCCACCAGCTGACGCGGGCGGACCTTGCGGGCGGGCACCGAGTAGAGGTTGCCGCCGAAGGCGACCAGGCAGTCCTTGCCGACCGGTCGCAGGTGCCGCTCGGCCACCAGATACGGGGTCGGCGGCAGCAGCTTGAGGGCCGCGTGGTCCCGGGCGGCCCGCTCTGCGATGACCTCCCGGTGCGTCTTGTGGATCTGAGCCCGCCGCTGCGGCACCCAGGCGATGAACGCGGCGTCCATCTCCTCGACGGAGGAGAAGGACCGGCCGGAAAGGACGTGGTCGTGGACGATGAGGACCTGCCGCTCGACGCGGCCTTTGCCGGTGGGGCGGTAGGCAGCCAGGACGTCGATGTCGAAGTCGTAGTGGCCGGCGAAGCCGACCGCCTCCGGATGCAGCGGGACCGCCTCGCCCGGGGCGACGTGCCGGCGGACGACGGTCTTGGTGCGGTCGTAGACGATGGTCATCGGCACCCCGCCGAAGTGGGCGAACGCCCGGCGGTGGCATTCGAAGAACGTCTGCAGGTCCTGGCTGGTGGTGAAGCAGCAGAACGGGTCGCGCGAGTACGACAGCGTCATGTGGAAGGAGTAGACCTTCGCGATGCCCACGTGGGCGAGGATCTTGCCCTCATCACCCCAGTCCACCTGGGCCTGGGCGCCCGGGATCACCTCGAAGCGGCGGTGCATGCCCGCCAGCTCCTTCGGCGTGATGCCCAGTTCCTCGGCAACTCGCGGCCGGGCTTCCTGAACGTAGAGCTTCACGCGCTGGTAGTTGCCGGTGAATCCGTACTCCGCCACCAGCCGCTCGTGGATCACCGCGGCCTTCATCAGGATCTCCGCCCGCAACATCGAGTCGACGAGCGGCGCGAACTCATCGATCACCCTCACCCGCGACCGCCCGTTCGGCGACCGGCGCGGCGGGGTCGCCGGCCCCGGTGCCGACAGATACTTACGGACCGTCTTGCGGTCCAGCCCCGTCTCCCGGGCGACCTCCGACAGGCTGATCGCCCCGGACTCCAACAGACCGCGGAAACGCCGCAGCTCCAACCAGCGATGCGGATCCAAAACCACCGTCGACCGCCCTCCGCCGCCTCGCACTGACCAAGCAGCAGAGTGCCGAGCAGCAGGTCTCACCGCATCAACAACTGTCCCTCTTCATCCGTACGCGGGTGGGGACGTTCACATGTACGCCGACAGCAGGCTTCGCCCTCCTGCTGAAGCGCGTCCTCATGTCCTGATCATCGACGACGGGAGCAACTCGATGGCAACGGCGCCGGTGGATGTGCAAGCCTTCCCCTTCCAGATGCCGACGGAGAAGACCATGACCAGCGACGACGCCCTCGATCAGTTCAGACACATCGCGCGTGAAAGGGCATTTGGCAGGCATGTCGGGTCGGACAGGCTCATTCAGGCAGGTCTGGACGCGCTGATTGCTGGGGTCGAGAGCCCGTCCCTGGCCATGCTGGCTGGACTCCTCCGGAGCGAAGAGCCCGACGCACCGGAACTCTTCGACCAAGTACTGGAGGAGCTGGGACTGCTCTTCCGTCCGCCCGCAGACCCCCGGGCCGCAAAGTGGGCGATGGCCTACTGGATCGCCGGTCAGATCGCCGACGGATCCCTGGATCCCGCCGCCGGCACTCACCTCATCTGGGCAGACATCGCCTATGACCTCGGCCGCCCCGAAGAGCTAGAACCCCTTGTGCACTGCGCGCACAACCTAGACGGCTGGGAGGAGAGCTGGGGAGTCTCCGTCGAGGAACTCAACGGGGAAGCGGTTGAGGCAGCGAAGCAGTTCCTTAGCAAGAGGTCTGCAGCCGAGGCGCGGGACTAGGCCGTGTCTCATAGATGATCAAGCAGTTGCCATCCCGACCTGGTAAAACCGGGTCCGGATGGCACTGGAGCACGACTCTTTGGGGGCGGCATGTCGGGACCGGCAGTCGGGCTGTGGCTCTTCGAACCGCGCGAGTACGGGGACATCCTGGCCGATGTAGTCCCGTGGCTGGAAAGCTTCTGCGAGCCGGTCGAGACCAAGGTCGGCAGCGACCTGGACTTCTGGGTGCGAGACGGTTCGGCCGTGGGCCTACCTGCATTGGACCCCACCGGCGTTGGCGTCTTCTTCCTGTCGGAGGACGAGGAGATACCGGCAGAGGATGAGGACTACTCGGCCTTCTCTCGGCCACCGGTACAGGGACTGGTGCTCGGTGCCGGCTGCTCGGGCCCGGCGAACCACCAGATGCTCGGTCACCTGGCACTCGCGCTCGCCGAACGCCTCGACGCGTTGATCGACTTCGACGGCCTTCTGAGCCATCCCAACCCACGCGATGACACGGGCGATGAGGCGTCTCTGGACCGGGCGAGAGCACTGGTTGCCTCCCTCCCGGGAAGAGTCGTGGAGGTCTCGTACGACACCGGGGGCGGTGGGCGGTGGTTTCGGCACGTCGGTGACGTGAAGTTCCTGGCGGCCTGGCTGCAGCATCCGGGCTTCCACCTGGTCAAGTAGCGCCCGCCACTCACTCGGCGACGGTCGGGTCAAGTCGTTATGTTTCGCAGCCACAGGATCAGCGACGCGATGACCACACCGGCCCGGTAGTGGGCGGCGAGCTTGTCGAACCGGGTCGCGACGGCCCGGAACTGCTTCAATCGCGAGAAACACCGCTCGACGACATTCCGGCCTCGATACGCCTCGGCGTCGAACACTGGGGGCCGGCCGCCTTGCGCGCCCTGGCGGACGCGGTTGGCGACCTGGTCGCGGCGCTCGGGGATGGTCGCCTTGATGTTCCGGCGCCGCAGCAGGAGGCGGATCTTCCGGGACGAATATGCCTTGTCCGCCACGACACGGTCTGGTCTGGTGCGCGGCCGTCCGGGCCCAATGCGCGGGATGCGGATCGCGTCCAGCACGGCGGGGAGCATGGTGCAGTCCGCCGTGTTGCCGGTGCTCAGCACGATCGACACCGGGAGGCCGCGGCCGTCGACCGCCAGATGGACCTTGGTGGTCAGCCCACCCCTGGACCGGCCGAGCGCCTCGCGACGCGCAACTGCTGCCGAATCTTCCAATTCGTCCCCGGCCTCATCCCCTTTTTGCGGGCACCGGCGGCGTGCTGGTGGGCGCGGGCCACCGTGGAGTCGATCGAGACCGTCCACTCCACGGTGCCCACCGCGTCATCGCGGACCTGGACTTCTTCCAGAAGTTTTGCCCAGACACCGTCCTTCTCCCACTGGGCGAAACGCCGGTAGACGGTCTGCCAGGGCCCGTACCGAGACGGTAGATCACGCCACGGCGCACCCGTCCGCAACCGCCAAAGCACCCCGTTGACCACCTGGCGGTGGTCCCGCCACGGGCGGCCTGCACCGTCACGCTTCGGCAGCAACGCTCTATTCGCGACCAGGCCGCGTCTGTCAGCTCTCCTCGCCCCACCACAAGATCAATTATGAGACACGGCCTAGACCCGGGGTTCGTTCTCGCCATCGGGATCGGTCAACCGCGAGGTGATCCGTTCACTTAACGTGGCCGCACCACAGAACTTGAGCCAGAACCGGAACTCGTGAACAAAGCCAGTCCCAAAACCGAGAAATCGCACTCGGCGCGCCAAGCTCACCTAAGACAAACGCAAGGCGCTGGCCGAGCTCGGTCTGGAATGGGCAGCGGCCTGACGTCACCATGCGGGGGCGGCCCCGGCCGTACTGCGTCCCGTCACGGGGACCGGGGCCTGTCCCGCGCGCTCCATGCCGGCACGGGCCGAGGTTGAGCCTAGTCCGTCCGGGTGAGCGAAGGGAGCCGGCGCCGGGTGTCCGGGAGTGGGGCCCTCGAGCGTGCGGCCATGGCACCCAACACCGCGCAGCGACCGAAGCGACCGAAGCGACCGAAAACCAGCGAGCAACCTCGCGGCAGGCCTCAGCACAGCCACACAGCGCCGTCACACGACAGATGTCACAGGCGCTGTCAGTAGTCGAACTCGACGTAGTCGATGTCCGTCAGCTCCACCTCCAGGCCCTGCGCGCGGCGGCCGCGGTCCTTGAAGTAGATCTCCTGAAGGCCCTCCGCCGCGATCGCCCGGAGCTCTTGCTCGCCGGCCCCTGCCACTTGGGCGTCGAAGAGACGGGCGGCGTACTGCGGCGGCAGATGCTGCGTGACCAGGCGCAGCCTGGAATCATCCGTGAAGCCCGGCGCCGCGGTGAAGCCGAACCGGGCCCGCCTCTCGACGACGACGCCCGTGGAGGTGGCGGCACGCGGCACGCTGCCGGCCGCGCTCACGGACACGCGGCTGCCAGCTCCTGCGCACCTTCACCTCCAGGCGGTCGGCGAGTTCCCGCGGGGCTGGCGGAACTGGCCGGTGAGGTAACGCTCCACCGTGCGTTGCGAGACACCGAGGCAGCGCGCCACGGCCTTGGTGGAGCCCTTCTCGCTGCTGCGCACGACCCCAGCGGGCGCCCGGCGCGCGAGTCAGCTGGGCGTGGCGGTGATGGACAGCCCGTTCTCGTCCAGGGCGTTGTAGACGCCCACCGTTGCGTCCTCGAACGCAAAGCTCACCTCGCGGTGAAGAAAGACGGCGACGCCCTTGAGCGGCTCACCCGGCAGTCCGCTCAGGCCCGCAAGGGGCTCGGCGCGCCACTCCAGGTCGAAACCGTCCCAGCGGGGCGGCCGGTGGGGATCGATCGCGTTCCACGTGAGCGAGACGTCGTCGAACTTCCAGTGGTTGATCTCGACCTGCTCACCATCGAAGTCGAACAGGACCGGACAGTCGGAGAACCACTCGTCCTCCCGCCGGTCCCAGACAAGCCAAATCCGGCTCAAAGGCCTACCGACGAGAGCCCAGAGGCGAGGCCCATGCTCGCGCAGGACCTCACGGCGGCTATTCAGCCACGAAGGCCGGTAGCCAGGGATACCGAAGTCGAACATCAGACCATGGTGTCAGACCACCGGCACACGAATCCCGGGGCGGGCCGCCGAAGCCAGCAGCCCAGACCGCCATGGCCAGGAATAGCCAGCCACCCACCAGAGCAGCCCCGCCCGATCAAGCTCCGAAAGGTTGTCTACGCCTTCCCCGAAGGAACTCCGCTCGACGACTACGAGCAGTTGCACAGCGATGTCGAGTCCCTCGTCTACACCCTCCTGGCCTTCGAAGAGTTCACCACCACGTGTGAGTCGGAAGCCGACCTGGACACCCTTGAAGCCCGCTTCAAGGAAAAGATCAACTCCTTCGAGACGCCGTCCCGTTCGGCGCCGAGGAATCGCAGTGGTCCCGCATCGTGGACGACGTCGCTGGACGGCATAGACCGCAGTACCCGTTCTCCACTCGATCAGAAGAGTCCTGGGACGTTACCCAAGGACCCATCTCGCTAGCAGTCACCCGTCGCGCGACCTGCGCAGGCTGATCGCTATGTTGCACCGAGAAGGCGCTGAGCTGCCTCGTCGAGGGCGTCCCTGGTCACTGCCGCGGGCTATGTCGACGGGTGAGGCTCATAGATTGGCCTTTGGCCTCTCGAAGCGCCACAGCTGGTTGGTGGCGGGTTCACGTCCGTCTCCCAGACCCGCCACGACCACCGGAGCGGCGTGGGCTTGGCTGCGGTTGAGAACATCCAGCACCATACCGGTGTGGTCCGACACGATCGCGGCACTATGGTTGATATGGGGCACACGCCCAATGGGGCCTTCCACCAGCGGCCTCCATCCCTCCCGGGGTGCGAACCACCACACCTGATTACTGCCGCCTGAGCAATTGGCTTGCACCACCCGGGCGCCGTGCTGTCGGCTGGCGTGCGCGACATCCAGGCAGAGGTTGGAGTGCCTGGCCTGGATTTTGAATCGCACCCCGTCTCCTTGCGGCACGAGGCGCCACTGTTGGTTGTGACCGCTCCAACAATGAGCCTGCACGACCGGGGCGGCGTGTGCCATGCTGGCGTGGGCGACGTCCAGGCACATGTTGGAGTGCCTGGCCTTTATAAGGAAGAAACGCTGGTCGACTGGAGCCGTCGGCGCCACCGCTTCGGCCGCGCCTCCAAGGCTGGGCAGGATGCAGGCAGCTGCGAAACCACAGCAGGCTGCAGCCCGAGACATCCTTCGCACGGTGTGGGACATGGTATTTCACCTTCAGCCGGTTGGCGCTCGCCGCCCCCGCGCGTTGCAGATATGCATGAGGGTCGACGAGCACTTAAGCGTGAACAGTTGAATGGAATACGGCTTGCCCTCGGAGCCCCATCCGGCCTCGGCTATGCCGACCGTCTGTGCCAACCGGGTGTGTCCTGGCTCTTACGAGGCGGTGACCGCGTACACTTCTCAGGCTATGGCGAGCCCCAGTCCACCGCGACCGCACTTGAGTGAATCGCGGGTGTGCCCAGGGCTCCGTCAAGCGCGGAGCCCATCCCTTTGGCAGCTTTGTGCCTGCCGAGGCGGCTGCCAACTCCGAGCTCGCACGTGCGCAGTCGACTGAGGGGGCGAGACGCCGCTTGTGGCTGATGATCGCGGATTCGTACCAGAATCCCTCATTGAGCCCGCAACCGGCCGGGGACCATGAGCAGGTCTGGCTGTTTTCAAGGAGTCTCATCACGGTGGCGGGCTGTCGACCCGCCTGATCAGTTACGAACAGTTCTTCGAAGCTGTTTCTTATGGCACGCGACTGTTGAATGGCGGATGACGGATCCAATTAAGCGGTTGGTCCCGGACGAGTTGTGGGTGCTGTCCCGGCGCGTGGTGCCACCGACAGAGGTCATCTGTCCGCAAGTCGGCGGCCGCCGACGGGCCGGTGACCGCGAATGTCTGGCGGCGATAATCTTGGTGGGCACCTAGGGCTGCACTTGGCGGCAGCAGCCGCCAGGGTTTGGAGCGGCCTGACCCACCCTCTACCGGCGCTGCGCCCAGTGGAGCCGGCACCGGGTGTGGGCCAGGCTTCACCGTGTCATCCTTCATGAGCGAGGCGCTCGGGGAGAGTTGGAGTGGTCGTGGTGCGCGTTCGTGAAGCCTGCCACCTGCCGCAGCTTGAAGCCACTCCCCAATGGTGTGACACTGGACATACAGTTTTTTAGCGCACGAAATGCGACCGCGAGCCGGTCGTGACGCGAAACGCCCCCTGAAGAGAGCACACGGGTGCCCAGGGATCACCTGAAGTCCACGGGCGTCTCCAATTTCACCTAATGGATGAAAAATTGAGGCCTCAAGAAAATGGAGCATTGCACTCAATGCGCGGCGCCGTACTGGTCAAGTGACGGCTATAGGTCATACGTCGAAGGGCGCAAAGTGGCTCGCCTCACACAGATGAGGCACTCAACCAGCCATGAGATCGACAGCTGGTGAGCGTCAGCGATTGAGTGATGACACCAAGGGAGCAGGTGCGTCATGGCACTCCACGCAAGTTGGGTCCACGGGAACGCCGTAACGGTAGAGTCACCAGAAGTCCTAGCACGGCAGGGCCACTTCGGATGGGGTGGCGACATGGAGATTCTGCCGGGAAAGTCGAGCTGGTTCCACATCACCGTACCGACGCCGGTGATCGTCTCGGACGTCCGGACGAAGCTGATCAAAGTCTTCGTGCTCTTCCGAACCGACCCGCATCGCGGCCGGATTCGTAACGTTCACGTGTGGGACGGATCTGAGAAAATCCAGGAATTTAACGATCTTTCCTCCGAAGGAGAGCACCGCACTGGACTGGACGCACAGAACACCTTCAGTCTCAATCAGCCCCACACCGTCATCTTCGGCATCGGTATCTCTTTCAAGTGCTCTGCAGCAATCGGTTTCGACACCCCAATCGGGTCGTCGCGTCTAATCATCGCGACCGCAGGGGGGATTTCACAACGTGACGAACTATCCCCGTTCAGCGGGCTGCAACCGCGCGACCTGCGCAGGCTGATCGCTACGTTGCACCGAGAAGGCGCTGAGCGGCCTCGTCGTGGGCGTCCCTGGTTCCCCCCGGCGGGAAGACCGAGTGCTGCTGGTCACCGCGTGCTGACGGACCGACCTGGCACAGCGTCATCTTGCCGTTCGCCGTTCGGTATCTCGAAGAGTCAGCTGCTGACCGCATCGTCGACCACGTCGGGCCGATGTTGGCCCAAGCAGCGGCGGCGCTTCCGCGCGGCACCGTGCTCATCGTCGACGGCAGGCTCGTGCCCACACGCGACCAAAGCACAGAACGAGCAGTCTAAGAACTAGAGGCAGATGCCTCACGGGAGACGTGTCTCAGGCATCAGACCGAGCGCACCGCCGCCTGGTTTCGTAGCCACCCCGAGGCGAGAGCGGCCGCTAGCAGGCTGCGCGGACCGCGCCGGTTAACCGGTGAGCGCCTGCCCGTGAATGTCAATTGGCGGCGGTAGTACCCGCATTCGTTCCGCGAGATCACTGGCGCCAGTGCCACCCCGGTCGACCAGTACGCGGGTCAGCCGTGAGAGCCGGGAGCGCGCTGTGGAGCGGAGCCTGGCGGCGGGTATGCGGTCGAGTACGTCGTGCGCCCGCTGGGCGGCGTCGTGCGGTGCATTGGGCGCCTCAGCCTGGGCGAGTACCAGGGATGCCGCCGCCCATCCAGGTGTGCCGCTGATACAGCCGCTCGTCGATTCCTCTGCGAGGGCACGTGCGTCGGAGGTCCGGCCAAGGGCAAGATAAGCCTCCGCTTGGTGAAGCGCGAGTTCTGCGGCGTCGAAACCGAACCGGCCTGGTGCCTGAGCCTGGCTGGCCGTGTCGAGTTCGTGCATGGCCGTTGTCAGGGCGTGCTCGGCATCGTCGCTGCGGCCGCCGGCAGCGAGGGCGGGCAGAAGGGCCCATGCGTGGAGTTGGGCACGCGCGAGACCGGACGGCGCTGCGGCGGCTCCCCGTTGAGCGTGCTCGATGGCGTCAGTAATGCGGCCGGAGGTTCTGGCCACCATGCTCTGTGCCCCCCATGCCCACGCTTCGAGGCGTCGGTCGCCCGTCCGCGCGCCGTACGCCGCGGCGGTGCCAAGGTGGGCACGGGCGCCGGTCATGTCGTCGAGGTGGAAGGCGAGATTGCCGAGCAGGGCGGACAGCCAGCCGACGTGCCGCCGGATGCCGTCTGAAGCGCCGTGGCTTTCCAGGGACGGTGTCAGGAGGTGGCGGACGTCACGGACTTGCTCGAACAGGATGTGCGGCGGGTGTTTGCTGTAGTTGAGGGCGTAGTGCTCGACGGCGGCCTCGGCCAGGTCGACGACGAGCGGTCCGCCCTCCGGGCTGGCCAGGAGCGCGAGGTGCACGCTCTCGCGCACTGCGGGAAGTCCGGCATCGGTGGTCATCCGCATCGGCTCCTGTTCGCACGGGCCGCCGCGGCCGTGGGTCGCGGCGCTGTGGGCCTGACCGTACCGGAATGCGATCGCATCGGATGCCGTACGGCGGCGGTCGAGTCCTAGTTGCTCAGGGCGGGCGCCGTAGGCACGGCACAGCATCACGGTGTACTCGTCGTCGGGCCATTCGGTCGGGTCGTGCTCCCAGCGGCACAGCATGGCGTCTGTCAGCCCGCGGGGCCGCAGTCCGGTGTCCACGTAGAGCGCGGCGATCTGGCTGATCGTCTCAGCTCGTGACCAGCCCAAGGCCAGGCGCCAGCCTTCCAGTGCGGTGACCTCGGGCAGCGCCTTGCGGATCTCGGTGACGATCCGCTCGACGGTGCTGTGTTCTCGCTGGCAGCGCATCCGGATGCTCTGCGACGCGCGCAGGATTTCGGCCCGGCGAGCGCGAGTGACGGTGGCCATGCGGTCCCCCCGGTATGGAACACGGCGATGGAGCGAGGCGGCTTTCACCGTATCCCTTCGGCCGGAGAGCCATGCCTCGCTGCTATTGCGGGTGCCCCGCAATGTGAGGGGACTTATGGGGCAATGACGTGCCGTCGGCCAGGAGGCGACTCTGGTGGAGCGGCCGGACGAAGCCGGCTGCTTCGAGATCCCTGGAGGGCATCATGCCGAGCACGAGTGCCACATCCGCCGCACGTCAGTCCGCCGGTCTGGTCCGGGGTCGGCGGGCCATCGCCGCGGCCCGCGGCCGCAACGCCACCCCGGCCGACGGCGGCGGCACCGGCCGGACCGACACCAACGACTGACGAGCGGCCGATCCTGCGATGAAGCAGCTGCGCATCGCGGAGCGTCTGGGCCAGGAGGACTTCCTGGCCCAGACGCTGCACCGCGATTACCGACACGTGATGGGCGCCTTTACCCAGAGCGAACTCGACGCCCTGATCTCCTTCGACGTCCTGAGCGACATCATCGCCCGGCACCGTCTGGAACCGCCCCGCCTTCGTCTGGCGGCCGCCGGGGACATGCTGCCCCTGCACCGGTACGCCACCCCGGTCACCACCCGCCGGTCCACAGTGTGGCAGCGCACCCACCCCAACGAGTTGCACCAGCGCCTCGCCGAGGGGGCCTCCCTCGTGGTCGACCAGATCGACCACCTGCACGAGCCGATCGGCGACCTTGCCGCCCAGCTGGAAGCCTGGCTGCGCGCAACCGTGCAGATCAACGCGTACGCCTCGTGGACACCCACCGAAGGATTCGGCACCCACTGGGACGACCACGACGTCGTCATCATCCAGGTCCAGGGCGCCAAGCGCTGGCGCCTGTACGGGCCGACCCGCCGCGTGCCGCTGCACCGCGACGTCGCCGCGCCGGAGCCCCCGCCGACCGAGCCGGTCGCCGAACTCGTCATGCGGCCCGGCCACGTCCTGTACCTGCCGCGTGGCTGGTGGCACTCGGTCACGGCCGACCAGGGCACGCACTCGCTGCACCTGACGTGCGGGCTCACCCCACACACCGGCGCACGGCTGCTGAACTGGCTGGCCGACGAACTCCTCGCGAGCGATACCTTCCGCGTGGACCTGCCACTCCACGCGGACGATGCTCACCAGGCGGAGTTCCTCGCGCTGGTCGGCAGGGAAGTCGTGGCCGCCCTGACGGACCCGCGCCTACTCCACCGGTACGCAGACGCCCAGGACGCGCAGGACCTGGGCCGCCTGCGGCCGTCCCTGCCCCACCTGACCGCCGTCCCGGCCGAGCCTGGTCTGCTCGTACGGCTGACGACCGGGCGGGCCCGCGTCGCGGATGTGACGGTCGAGGGCGAGGCTCTGGTGCGATTGCGGGGCGCCGGCCAGGAGGTCGACGCCGCGGTGGCGGCCGCGCCGCTGTTCCACCGGCTCCTGGAAAGCGGATGGCATCGCCTGGACGAGCTGGCCCAGGCGGCGGGCGTGAGCGTCGCCGACGTGGCCGCTGTCGTCACTGAGCTGGTTACGGCCCAGATAGCGAGCGTCCGCGCGGAAAGCCCGTGACGGCGATGCTGGGGCTGGGCACGCACCGCATCCCTGCCGAGCAGCTGGCCGCCGCCGCCCGGCGCGCGGCCAGCTGCCCGTCCGGCTGGATCGACACCGCCCCCAACTACTGCGGAGGCCGGGCCCACCGGCTCCTGGCCCCCGCCCTCGCCGACCACCCTCAGCTGCGCGTTGCGACGAAGGCCGGGTTCCTCACCCCCGCTGCCGCAAGAGCCGCCCACGCCGCCGACGTCATCGAGACCCCAGAGGTCCGGCACAGCATCGACGCCGGCTTCGTGCGCTGGCAGACAGAGCGCAGCCGCACGGAATTGGGCCGTTACCAGGTCGATGCCGTCTTCCTGCACAACCCCGAAGACGGCCACCGGGGCGACCACGACACGCTCGCCAACAGGCTCCGCGCGGCGTTCACCGTCCTTGAAGAAGAGGTGCGCGAGGGGCATCTGGCCGCGTACGGCGTGGCCACATGGAGCGGGTTCACCGACGGTGCGTTCACCGTGCCTCTGCTTGACCGCCTGGCCACCGAGGCGGCCGACGGCCCGGAGCACCACCTGCGCTACCTCCAGGTGCCCGTCAACCTCGTCGTGGACGCGCACCTCGATCAGGCGTTGAACGGCCGGGGGCCGATCGCGCAGGCCTCCCAACGTGGCTGGGAGGTCCACGCGTCCGCCCCGTTGCACGGCGGGGAACTCCTCACCTTGGCCACGCCCGAGGTCGCGGCGCTCATCCAGGCCGGGGCGGGGATCGCCGCCGCCTGTCTTGCAGCCGCGGCGTCCTGCCCGGGTGTCTCAAGAGTGCTCCTGGCCACCGCGAACCCGGCACACTGGAACGACGCCCTCGCCGTGACCGGCGCGCCCGCCATCCCGCCCCAGACGTTACGGACGGTCCTCGATGTACTCGCCACCCCCGACTGACGACGACACGCATCGCATGGCGGCCGCGCACGCGTCCGCGGCCGCCACGCTCAGCGCCACCGTCCTCGGCCCGCCGGCCTGGGGCTGGCACGGCCGCACCCTCGGCCACCGCGCAGAACACCCCGTACACGGCGCATGCTGGCTGCGTCTGCTCTCCCTGCCAGCCGAAAAGGCAGGCGGCAAACTCTGGGATGGCACCGAGCAGGCAGCCACCGCGTTCCCGACGGCCGTACGCAGGCCGACCCTCCACGCAGTGCACGACTGGAGCAGTGACGGGTACGCGAACCGGGCAGAGCTGACCACGTACGTCGACGAGCCGGTCCTGGCACCCGACCCCGTACTACGTCACGAACTCCACCTGACCGACGAGTGGTTCGAGAACATCCGTGGCAGCCTCGCCACGATCGCCGCCACCCCCACCGATCGCACCGCCGTACGCCAGGAATGGATCTCCCGCGCTGTCCCCCAGTACACCGGCCGGCCAGCACCCCGGATCACCGAATGGACCTGCGCGCACGGCGATTTCCACGCCGCGAACCTCACCACGGGAGCCACAATCCTCGACTGGGAGGGCTGGGGCCTCGCACCCCGCGGCTACGACGCCGCACTCCTGTACGCCTACGCCCAGCTCGCCCCTGCCACCGCCACACGCATCCGCCACGAACTCGCCTGGTTCCTGGACCACGCGGCAGGACGCGCTGCCGTCTTGATCGTTTGCGCCGAACTACTGCAGTCCGCGTCACGGGGCGACCACCCCGACCTCGCAGAGAAGCTGCGGGCACTGGTCTATGAATGCACGAGGGCTAGGGGTCACCCCAACTAAAGGGCCCTAGAACCCGGAGGGGCGACTGCGGCCTCTCGCAGTCGCCCCCTATGACTACTCCGGGATCTCTCCCCTTTCGTCCTTCAGTTCCACGATGTCCCGGTCCCCCACCGTAACAAACGTGTAGACCTTCGGGTTCTCGTCGTACTCCCAGTTCGCTGGATCTCCTAGGACAGCTTCAAGCCGATCCGCTGGGACCTCATCACCGAGAGCAGCGGCCATCCATTCCGCCCCTTGGCGAACCTTGAGGAACCCCCATCGATGCCATTGGACGATGAGCCGCGAGAAGAGCGGAATATGCTGCTTCCATAGCTCTTCATCCTCGCTCTGCGTCCAGTCCGCGAGGATCTGCCAGAGGGTAGATCCTTCGCTGGCATTCACATAGAGACAGTACTCCTCGTCAGCCCATTTCACCGACCCTCTCCTTTCTCATCAGCCAAGTGTGGGGTTGCCGGCAAGGGGAATACGTGTGACCTTCTTCCCCATTTGGATCTTCACATACGGCCCCCGGTGAAGTGGGTCGCGCATTATGTACTGGCCACCTTCCATCGCATTGTTTCCAGCCTCGAAGACTGCTGCCCCTCCTGGGATTCGCACCATGAATCCGCCGCCCGTGGCAGACGTCGATTTTCTGCGTTCCATGCCAGCCAACAGCGGTTCAAGTTCCTCTGGTGTAGCACCCCGCAGGGACTCTGGATCACTGAGCTTCTTCGAGTTGGCCACCGATCGGGTGATGGTCGTGAAGCGCAACGAACGAGGCCCCCGAGCTGTTGATCGAGATGTCTGACATCTCAATCACGTTGCTCGGGGGCCTCGTTGGTCATCCATCCTGCCGCGCTCGACCTGCCGCATGCGCTCGTGGAGTGGGTCGCCATGCTGGTTGTCACTCGTGAGGGCGACCGGCGCTGCAGGCTCCGTCCGTCTCAGCGGGCGATGGTGGCACTGGTGTACCTGCGAGAGCACACCACTCTGGCGAAGATCGCCGCCGGGTTCGGGATCAGCGAGTCCACCGCCCACGCCTACACCCGCGCAGTAGTCGACCTGCTCGCCGAACGAGCACCGGGTCTACTCAAGACGCTGCGCGAGCACGATCCCGACTTCATCCTGCTCGACGGCACCCTCACCGAGTGCGACCGGGTCGGCGACGGCCGGGCCGACTACTCCCACAAACACCGGCGCCACGGAGTGAACGTGCAGGTCGTCACCGACCCCTACGGCCGGCTGCTGTGGCTCTCGCCCGCCCTGCCGGGCCGCACACACGACCTGACCGCCGCCCGCACCCACCGGATCATCCGGATCTGCGAGCGCCAGGGCGTTCCCATCCTGGCCGATCTCGCCTACCAAGGCGCAGGACCGTGGCTGACGACCGGCATCAAACGCAAGCCACTCCAGGAACTCACTCCCACCGAGAAGACCCTCAACCGGGCGCTGGCCGTAGCACGAGCGCCCGTTGAACGCGGTGTCGCGAGCCTGAAGTCCTGGCGGATCTTCCACAGGTCCCGGTGCAGTCCCAACCGCATGACGTCAATCGTCAAGGCCATCCTCACGCTGGAGCGGCAGCGCTGAAGATCCTTAATGAGCGCTTCGTCTGGCGATAACCGCCACATGAAGCGCTCACCCGGAACCGAAACCCCTGGGGTCAGTCCTGATCCTGGCTGTACTGGGCCGCGTACCAACTGGAGTCGATGGCGGGGTTGCGCAGCGCCCCCCAGAATCGGTCGTCGGGTATCGGTGGCAGGGGCGGATTGCCCAGGTCCGCATGCAGATCCGCACGCCAGTCGAGAGTGAAGTGACTCCGGGTCTCCGCGCTCTCGCACACGGACCTGTACGGGGACCCCCAGATCCCGAGGGCTATCTTCTCCGCGGCCCACCTGCGAGTGTGGTCTCGGCCGGTGTCGGCCTGTGCGAGCACCGCGCGGAGTCGCAAGGCGAGCGGGCCGGTCTGGTCCGGCTGTGGCGGGGCCACACCGCGCTCCCACGCGTCCAGGGCTGTCTTGACCTCGGGGTAGTTGTTCAGGCCCGTTTCCACCGCCAGTCTGCGCAGCTGCTTCCGCGCGGCGTCGACCACCTGCTCATACGGCAGGACTGCGATCAGCGCACCGAGTTCCTCATGCCCGTCCAGGTGGCTCACATGGAGGAGGTCGGTGGGACTGTAGGACAGGTCCAGCTCTGGCAGCTGCTCATCCGGTGCGGGAAGGGGCTCGTCGGCACTGTACTGCGGCCTGGCAGGCGGAAGCCCCTCCCAGAACAGCCGGCCGTTGAACGTGACGACACCGGCGTCATGGCCGCGCTCAAGCGTGTTGGCCAGTTCGGCCAGATACTCACCCAGCGAGTCGGCCTGCCCGAAACTGGTGCCGGTCTCGTCGAAGAACCGTCCGATCGCACCGAAGGAGTCCCGCCCGGTACGGCAATCCACCAGAAGACCGTCCGACGTCACGTCGTAAGAACCGAACTTCACGTAATCGTGAAGCCAGTAGCCCTCGGTCTCCCCGCCGAGGCCCTGGTCGATGCCGCGCATGAACCCGGTGTCCCCGAGGATTCCGCTCACTCCGAGCAGCCGGTCGCCCGTGCTGAAGCGGAAAGCCTCAGGTCCCTCCAGCGCCCCGTTGTGCCGGAGGAGTGAAGCGACCAGGTCCGGAGGAAAGGTGACCCCCAGTTCCTGTTGCGCTGCTGTGATCTCCTCGTCTCCTGCGGGCGGCCGAAGCGTGGCAAACGTGCGGGGCGCGTGCTCGCGCAGCCACGCGTCGATGCGAGTCCATGAGTCCTGGACCAGGTTTGATGTCATAGGGCCGACCTTAGAACCAGCGGCTGACAACAGCTTGATCGTCGCTCACCGGCCTTGCCGCCGGGTTGGCGTTCAGGCCGGCAAGCTTCGAGTAGCCCCTTGTCCCGGCTCACCAAGCTGCTGACACCGGACGCTGCAGCCGCCCACTCGACGCTGAAGCGCTCAGTCGCAATCACCCGATCGGTGGCCAACTCGAAGAAGCTCAGTGGTGTCGGATGGGGAGGGAGGCCCAGACGATCTTTCCCGGGGGTGGAGCAGGGTTCCATCCCCATGAGGAGGTGAGGGCCGTCACGACATGGAGTCCGCGTCCAGCGTCGGCGTAGGGCTCGAGTGGTTCTTTGTGCGGGGGGTTCGGGCTGGGGTCGGAGACCGCGCAGATGAGTTCGTCGGTGTACAGGAAGACGGCGAGCCAGACTGGGCTGTGCGGTGCCTTGGCGGTGTGGCGGATGGCGTTGGTGCTGAGTTCACTGACGACGAGTGTGGCGTTTTGGGTGAGCGCGGGAAGCTTCCACTGGTTGAGGCATCGTTGGAGGAAGCGCCGCGCTTGTCCCACACTCTGGGGATGTGGGTCAAGCGCGTGGGCGGCGAATCCGGCCGGGCTGATCCCGAGTTCGAGTCCGCGTACCCAGTCACTCGTTCGATGGCCTCGAACCAGCCATTCCGTCCCGTACGGATGGCCCGTGGTTCGCTGTGCGTGTGCGGGGTGTTCCGCGGTGTCGCCGTCTTGTGACGTCATGGCTGCTCAAGTCCCCCGTGAGGCGATCTCTTCGAACACATCCGACGCGCTGCGTGGCTGAGAGTAGTGTCTCCCGCCCACCCTGCCGCGCAATTGCAGACGACATTGCGGGGCTTTGACGGTGGTGGTGGATGCCGGGTATGAGAGCGAGGGGAGCGGCTGATGCAGGCTGTTGAGAACGGGGTGGCGGCGCATCTGATCGAGGGTGTGACGTGGCGGAAGAGCAGGTACAGCAATGGCGCGGGCAACTGTGCTGAGGTTGCGGCTCTGCCTGGTGGGGGCATGGCGATCAGGAACTCCCGGTTTCCGGAGGGGCCGGCGCTGGTCTACACCCCTGGGGAGGTGGCGGCGTTCTTCGCGGGGGTAAAGGAAGGTGAGTTCGATTTCGTGATCGACTGAAAAGCGGCCAGGAAGTGGATCTTCCGGTTTGGCTGCTCCCTGGAGCGGGATACTGGCGCTCCGTCACCAAGCCGTGAGGAGCCTGGCATGAAAGCGGCTGAACCGTCGCCGTCTTCTCCCCCCATACAAGCCGAAGTGTGGGGGGTTTCGCGTCCGCCGCTCGTGGGACCTCTGGGCCGGGCTGAGGAACATCCCACAGCGGTCAAGCTGATCACGGGCACGAAGCTGCGCCAGCTGCGTGAGCAGCTGGCGCTGTCTCCCGCCCAGGTCCAGCGGAAGCTGGGCATGGACCGGAGCAAGACGAGTCGCATCGAGAAGGGTCGTCTGGCAGTCAAGCGGGAGCAGGCGCTGGCATTGCTGGACCTGTACGGGGTCACCGATCCGGATCACGTGGCGGAGTTCTTGAGCCTCGTGGAGCTGTGCCACCGACCTGAGTGGTGGAAGGCCTGGAGTGATGCGGCGGCGGACTTCGTCCAGCCTCTGCTGGCCCTGGAGGGGGCTGCGGAGGTGGTGCGCACCTACGAGAACTTCTACGTGCCGGGGCTGCTGCAGGTCCCGGAGTACACGTGCGCGGTTATCAGGTCGGAGCACCCGGGGCTGCTGCCGAACAAGGTGATGTCGCGCGCTGAGTTGCGGGACGCACGCAAGAAGCATCTCGATGAGCCGGGCGGGGTGACGTTGTGGGCCATCATCGACGAATCGGTCCTCCACCACGACTTCGGTAGCCCGGAGGTCCTGCGCGCGCAGATCGCCTACCTCATCCGGCGCGCGCAGCACCCGAGCATCACTCTGCAGATCGCACCCACGAGCGCCACCCGTCGGGTCTCGCTGAGCCACAATGTCACGCTTCTGCATTTTGCCCAGAAGGACTTGGCCAGTGTGGTGTACATCGAGCACCTGACCACTTCGCACTTCAGCGACAAGCCTGATGATGCTGAGACGTACCAGGCACAGCTCGACAAGCTGGCGATGTACGCATTGACGCCTGAGGAGACGGTCGAGGTGCTGGAGCGCCGGCTTGCGGAGCTGGCCGGCTAAGACCGCTGGTAACCGGGGGCCGGCTGGGCTCATGGGACGATGCCCACCCCGCCCCACACTTTCCACTCGAAGGTTTTCTGGCGTGGCGCGAGGTCGGTGTCGGGCATCCAGGTGGAAACCTCGACGAGTCCGGGAGGTTCGATGATGTCGAGGCCGGTGAAGTAGGCCTGCACCTCGCTCTCCTCCCGGACGCGGCCCCAGTGGTTGTTGGTGGTGCGGCGCATGAAGCTGGTCACCACTTCGCGGATCTGGGGCTGGTCGCTGACGAGTTGGCAGATGACCAGGCAGCTGCCCGGGGCCAGGCGCTTGATGACGTTCTGCATGAGTTTCGCGGGCTGGTCCTCATCTCTGAGGCAATGCAGGACCGAGACGAACAGAGCTGCGACGGGGCGGGAGAAGTCGATGAGCCGACGGGTGTCCTCGTGGCCGAAGATGAGGTCTGTGTTGCGCAGGTCGGCGTGGAGCACTGCTGTGTGCTCGTTGCTGCCGAGCAGGGCGCGCGAGTGAGCGATGACGACGGGGTCGTGGTCGACATAGACCACAGCGGCCCCTGGGTGGACGCGCTGGGCCACTTGGTGGACATTTTCCCGGGCGGGGAAGCCTGATCCGTGGTCGATGAACTGGTCGATGCCGTGCTGGACGGCCAGGTAGCGAACGACCCGTTGGAGAAACAGGCGGTTGTTCCGGGCGAGTTCGCGTGTGCTGGGTGCCGTTTTGAGGAGTTGCTCGCACGCGTTCCTGTCGGCCTGGTAGTTGTCCTTGCCGCCCAGCAGGTAGTCGTACATGCGGGCCACGCTGGGGGTGGTGACGTCGATGTCGTGCGGGCGCAGGGGCTCCCCGTGCATCCAGACCTCTCCGTGTCGATCGGTTGGAGCTTCGGCATGAAGCGGCCATGCTAGGGAAGCGGGTGGAGTGAGCGGCGGATGTCTCAGTGCTCAGCCGGGGGGATGCGCGGGTTTCGGCCAGGATCCGGTCGATTGGTGTGGGCTGTTGGCCTGGTCAAGGCCCTTGAGCTGGGGGCAGGCTTGAAACAGTCGTGCGGCGGAGCGTAGATAAGCCTCGATGGCAGCCTGTTCCAGCCCCATGACGGACGCGATCTTTGCCATGGGAAACTGCAGTTGTGTCCGCAACAGAAGGGCGTCGGCCTGGTCGGCTGTGAGTGGTCTGGAACCTCGTTCGGGTGCTGCGCGGTTTACCCAAGCACGAAGGACCTTCCAGGCGACCGCGGCGGGCTGTTCGCTGCTGAGCACGGCCGGCCAGATGGTCACCAGTTCTCCCAATGCTTTTTCTACGCAGTTCCGTGCGGTTGCAACGTCGTTGATTCGCTGCATCGCGTAGTGGTGGTAGACGGTCTGGTAGAGCTGGCAGAACGCGGTGTATTCGGTGGGCAGGCAGATCGCTATCGCGCGAGGCGTGAGTGTTTGGCCGAGATCAGGCTTCATCCGCCGGTCGTGTGCTAAATGGACGGAGGCCATCGCTGGTCTTCCCTCGGGATGGGTGGTCGTACGGTCGCCGCTGGCCGCGGGCTGCTAGTCGTCGGCGGGCGCAGGCAGCGGCGGGGGCGCGTCGTGGGGCGACATCATCAGGCAGACGAGGAAGGAGTAGTTGGTGTCCTCCCAGACTCCGCGCAGATCGCCGGGCTGGGCGTTCAAGGCGGTCAGGAGGCTGCTCGTGGTCTCCCAGCAGGGCACGATCCGCCCTGTCAGAGCTCCTTCGACGATGCCGGCCTCCAGTACGCCGGCGCTGGCCTCGGCTACCTGCTCGTATGTGGGGCATCCCGCAGCGAGGTACATGCCGCGCAGCGCGCCGGCCAACCGGGCGACAGCGTCTTCCAGTGGCGGGCGGGCGGTGCGGGCGAGGCCGTGGCTTGCCTCCCACAGCAGGCGCAGGTCCGTCGGCTCGGCGTCGTATGTCTCGGCCAGCAGCCGCACCGCCGTCCATGTGGGCATTCGTTCGCCCGACAGGATCCGCGACACGTACGACGCGGACAGGCCGGTGCGGTCCGCGACCTGCTTGATGTGCAGTCCGCTGTGGCGGTGGAGGAAAGACAGAGCAAGCGCGATCTTCTGAGAAGCACGGGCCGCCTGCGTCTCCTTCTCACCAAGGCCGGCTTGCGCATCCGCGAGCAGCTCCTGGCGGGCAGCGAAGGGGGCAGGCCTCGCCAGGAGACTGTTCTCCCGATCCTTCAGCCGATTGATGAAGAGTCTGGTCACCGCGGAGTCGTTCCAGCGGGACCGGACCGTGGATCGGCTCTGGCACGCGGCCTGGGCGACGTCGTCCCAGCCGGCTCCCCGTGAACGCGCATCGCTCACAGCGGCCGCTGCGTAGTGCTCGAGCTCGCTGCTGATCTGCCGTGCCTTGGAAAGCAGCGCTCCCAGGCCGTCGTGTGCGTACTCGAGTTCCAGCAGTTCCGTCACTGTGGCCTGCAGATCGTGGGCGACACTGAGCGCTGTCGGGAAGTGATATCCCTGCTGCCGTGGCTCGTCCTCCTGGCGGCGTCGGCGCTGCGCCCGCCGCTGACAGGTGCGACTGCAATAGGCCCGCCGCCGACCCGGCCCTTGTGGCTGCGCCAAAGACGCCGCACAGTACAGGCATGAGCTTCGCCCCGCCTCGGCCACCTGGCTCCTCCTCGAGTGGAATCCTTCAACCGTGTGCCTGAACCTTGATCACCACGGGGCGGCAATCCCATGCCCACCCCAGGCCTGGCCGGCCGCCAGGTCACCTCGACCCGGCGGCCGGCGGCATGGCGATCAGGTCCGGCGGTAGCGGACCAGGCGCACCGTCGCGGTACCGCACGCACCAAGAGCGGCAACCGCGACGGTGGCACCCCACTCGTTCTGCCAGGCGGGCGTCACGAGAACGACCGGCAGCACCAGCACGCCGATGAACGCTTCCCACGACAGCGTGACAACCCAGGCACGCCCTACGTGCCCGCCGGCGACTTGCTTGCTACGGTCGGGACCAGTCGGTCCTCCCTTAAGGAGAGCCGCAAAGACGCGACCTGTCATAAAGGATCCCCTCCTTGAGATGGGTTCGTTCAACACGGAGGCTCGGGGCGATAGTTGACGGCTACTCGGCCCCGGGCCCCCTTCCATGCGACGAAAGTACAGCCTCTATTTGTCGTCACGCCACGCGAACGGCCACTAATAGCAAACCCTGTCCACGCGGGCCCAAATCCGCCCCGAACAGCCGTTCTCCTCCCTGTGTCGATCCGCCCATGCGTGACACATCCCGACCACGTCTGAGCGTTTCCGATCGCCACCCCGGACCTGCAGTCGCCTTCCCGCAGAGTTGCCGCACGTGATTTCGGTATGTGGTGTAGAGCCAACGCCGCAACAAGGCTTATCCGTTCCGCTATTACACGGGAACTTTCTGCTGCAATTTCATATGCGAGGGCGTCCGAGTCAGGATTTCGCGCCCCTGGGACTGCTCAATTTCAACAGCAACTGCCCACCAGTGCCGCTCACTGTCCTTCGAGATACCGCAGACGCGCTGGCCCGGCGGCGATGGCGGGAGCGCGGAGCCGCGGGCTCACGACGCGCACGCTGGAGGAGAGCGGGCTGGGCGTGACCTTCGGCTGCGGAGGAGATCCCGGCCCGACCGGCCTCAGCATGTATGTACGAGCCACCCGAGCCGACGACACTATGGTCAGCGGGGCACGGTTCTGTTAAGCGGAGTGGGAGGACCACGGCTGACCCACACGGCGGACCGTGCCGCTTCAGCGCGCGTCGCACCAGTGCGGCTTACTGATCGTTTCAGAATGGGTTGAGTCGCGGGTCTTGTGCTCGCCGATCTTGGTCGTCAGGGTGTCTCGGGTGCGTGCTGATCTTGTCCCTGACGACCTGTGGGAGCGGGTGGCTCCGCTGCTGCCGCCGACTCCCGAACGGCGCCAGCGCCACCCCGGGCGTACACGCGTTCCCAATCGAGTGGCAATGGCTGGTGTGATGGATGTGCTGCGGACCGGTGTCGCATGGCGTGATGTCCCGGCGGAGACGGTGGGCTGCTCCGGAGTGACGGCTTGGCGTCGGCTTCGGAACTGGACCGAGGCTGGCGTGTGGCCGCGTCTGCATGCGGCCCTGCTGGCCGAGCTTCGCCACGCCGGCCTGCTGGATCTGGACGACTGCTCCGTGGACGGATCGCACGTCCGGGCCCTCAAAGGGGGGATCATGTCGGTCCATCGCCTGTCGACCGTGCTCGTCCCGGCTCGAAGCACCACCTGATCGTCAACCGTCACGGACCCCGCTCGCCGTCACGCTAACCAGTGGCAACCGGCACGACGTCACCCAGCTCCTGCCGCTGCTGGACGCCGTCCCGTCGATCCGGGGTCTTCGGGGACGTCCCCGCCGCAAGCCCCGGCATCTGTACGCCGACCGGGGCTACGACTTCGACAAGTACCGCCGCCTGCTCTGGAAGCGCGGCATCAAACCCGTGATCGCCCGACGCGGCGTCGCCCACGGCTCCGGACTGGGCAGGGTGCCCTGGGTGGTCGAACGAGCCTTCGCCTGGCTGCACCAGTTCAAACGACTCCGTACCCGGTACGAGCGACGCGCCGATCTCCACCAGGCCTGCTCGAGCTGGCCTGCAGCCTGATCTGCATCCGACGTCTATCCAGCCGCCCAGAGTGATCAGCTAGGAGTCTGAGCGCAGCCCCAAGGCGCTGTGCTGAATCAGGCCGGCTGGAGCATCGGCACCCGACTTCCGACGCGTCAACTCGACCAACTTCGAACGGAGGTCTGTTGCCGACTCGCCAAGCACGATGGCGCTGATCACCAACTCAAGCATGACGCAGTCGTAGGCATCGTCCGTTCCTCGATAGCGTTCGGTGTCACGTTCGACTACGGCACCGTCGATCCGCCATCCACCGCCATCAACGGGTGCGAAGGTCGCTGCGAAGGTTCCGTTACCAGTCCAGCTTCGGTGCAGGAAGACGACCTCCCCCTCCGTGAAGACGTCCCACTTCTCGTCCATGTCCCGTGACGCATAGCCGCGCTGGATCTGCTTCCAGTCCTCATCTGACCAGATTCGCTGAGGGAGCTGCGACATCGGCTGAGGAGCTGATATCGGCTGGATACGGCCGGAAAACGTAGATCGGGTTACGCGTTCGTCAGCAGGCATGGAGTGATCCTACGGACGAAGCCGAGCGTCACAGCATCCCGTCCCTCACGGACCTCATTGTGAAACGACCTGTTACTCACGATCGGGCGCCCTTGAGGACCGTGGCCATTCCCGGTTGTCGCTGTCGGGTGGTCCCGGCACCCTGTCCGATCGGGGTCACTGTGGCTGAGCACATAGCCACGTACCTGACTGAGCGCATTGGGGTGTACCTCGACAGCTGTCGGCGTACACCTGAATGCTCCGGCAGGTACGGGTGAACGTGCACAGTTCGTGAGGTGCGACAGGCAGGCCATTCCCGGGGCTGCGCAGGTGGCAGGGCTGCTACTGCAGTTTTGGCAGGGGTTCTCGGGCGTGTCAGTGGTGGTTGCGATCCTGTGCCGCATGAACGAGGAGACCTTCTGGGCGCTCATGGATGAGCTGAGTTGTCGCCCCGGTGACCGGCACGAGCGGCTGGAGTGGCTGCGCGGGGAGTTGTGGTGCCGGCCAGCCGCGGAGGGAGTGGAGTTTCAGGCGCGTCTGGAGGCTGCGTGCGCGGCAGTTGCCATGGACGCACTGTGGCGGGCGGTGAGCCGGATTGAGGGTGGCTTGTGCTCCGACGACGGCTTCGACTACTTCGCGCTCTGGCTGGTGGCCCAGGGGCAAGGGACGTACAAGGCGGTGCTTGCTAATCCGGACGCCCTCGCAGACGTTGCTGAGGTGCGGGCTCTGGTGGGACGGCATCCGCGGGCGTGGTGTGACGACGAGTGGCCGGAATGGGAGGAGCTCGATTACGTGGCCCAGGAGGTATTCGACGAGCTGACGGGCCAGGAGGACGACTGCGGGGAGGCGTTCTACGAGGCCCTGGAAGCCGTCCAGGAGACATGGGCGAAGCCCGAAGACGAGATCGACACCATAGAGGCCACGGTGAGGGCTAGGACACCCCGGCTCGACGCCCTCTTCCCGTAGAAGCCGGCTCCTCATCGGTGACGCGACGTCGGCGTCCATGACCGTAGGTGGAGAGCCTGGGATTCGGCTCTGGCATCCGAGTGAGCACGTTCACCCGTACTCACCTGCGCACTCTGGCGAGTACGCCGACCGCTGGTAGCCCGCCATGCCGAAATCGTCCATCTGGCGTCATCCTGTCAGGGTTGCCCTCCCTCAGCTCGATGCAGCCCCGGCAGCTCTTCAAGAGGGGGCTTGCGCCACCAGGTGATCATCGATCCAGGAGAGGCCTCCGCGATCGAGCCGGGTTCGGGCTCGGGTAATGGCGACGTAGGCAAGGCGTGCCTCGGCCTCGTCAACGGGGTCTGGGGCTGCACGTTCGCCGGTTGGCTGGTGCTGGGTTGCCTTGCGGGGCCGGAAGTCTTCCGCGATCTGCACTGTCGGCCATTCGCGGCCTTTGGCTTTGTGCGCGGTGGAGACGAGGACTTGGGCGGATTGTTCGGGGCGGAGGCGGTCGACCGCTTCGAGGATGGTGTCGGTGCCGTGTTTGTCGACGATGTCGACGAGCGGCTGCAGGTCACGGCCTGCGGGGTCGTGTGCGGCGTAGTCCTGGAGGTCGCCCCAGCAGGTGAAGAGGATGAGTTCGGGGTGTGTGGTTTGGCGTCCTTCTTTGAGGTCGCGGGCGGCCAGGGCAAGCGAGCGCAGGGTCTGTCCGCCTCCGACCAGTCCGACGTGGTGGCCGGCTTGGAGCAGGCGCATGACTTCGGTCATGGCTCCCACGTTGGTGCGGCACAGGATTGCGTGGGGTTCGGTTACTGGGCCGAGTTCGGTGGTGATGGTGTGGGTGCCCTGAAGGCGGATGGGGGCTTCGGCGAGGTCGAGCCAGCGGTTGGCTTCTGCGGCGAGGTGTGGTCCGAATCGGAAGGACTGTGAGAGGGCCAGTCGCGTGCCGTCGAAATCCTTCATGACGTCTCGGGCGCCGCGCCACTGGTAGATGGCTTGTGCTGAGTCACCGACCATGACGAGCTGTGCGTGGTCGCGTTGGGTGGTGAAGATGTCTTCGACGACGGGGTTGGTGTCCTGGGCTTCGTCGAGGAGGAGGTAGTCGGCGGTGATCTTGGGGCGGGAGAGAGCCCAGATCTTGAGGTAGTGGTCGTGTTCGAAGCGGACGGCGCCGTCGTCGGGGTTCTGGAGGTCGGTCCAGGCGCGCTGGGCGTAGGGCAGGACGAGAGCGGCGAGCTGTTCGTGTTCGGCTCGTGTGTTGAGGCCGCGGAGCTGGGGGACGTGGCGGCTGGTGAGGGTGTGGTCGGCGGAGTGGCAGTAGCGGGTGACGGTGCGCAGGGTGGCGTAGGACAGGGCGCGGGTGGATAGGTCTCGCTCGCCGATGCGGACGCCTTTGGTGATGCCGAGGGCCTGGCCGGTGTGCCAGGCGGGTTGGCGTGGTGCGTTCAGGCGGCGGGCGTAGAGGTGGCCGATGGCGGCGTAGGCCATGGCATGGGCTGTTTTGCAGGTGACGGTGGCGGGGAAGCGGGCTGCTGCGTCCAGGGCGATGGCTCGGTTGTAGGCGAGGTAGCGGCCGTGTCGTCGGGTGCGGCGTGCGAGGAGGGCGAGGGTGGTGGTTTTGCCGGTGCCGGCACCTGCCTGGAGAGCGAGGTGATCTCCTGCGTGGAAGCGGTCGGCGGCGGCGGTCTGTTCGTCGGTGGGATTGAGCATGGTGTCTTTCCGGGGCGTCTTCGGGTGACGTGGGCGGGCCTTGGCGAAAGGGGTCAGGTGTGCGCTCGGGGCGGGCGTGGAGATGCCGCGGTGGTCCTGGTGGAGGAGAGGCGGCAGTGGATGTGCTGCTGGTGGTGCCAGGGGTCGAAGGTTTCCCATTCGGGCGCGACGAGGTCCGCGACGCCGGGGCTGGCTGCGTGGTCGGGGCAGTGCTGGGCGAGCCAGCGGCAGCGTTCGCCGGCCGGGATGTGGGTGAGGTCGTAGACGGCCATGGCGGGGTGGGCAGTGTGCCGTCCGGGGAGGCTGCTGGGGATGAGAGTCCAGGTGCCGTGTGGGGTATCGGGGGCGAGGATGGGGTGGGCGCAGCGTCGGTGTCGTCGTGTGTGGGCGACGCACTGGATGTCTTGGACGGGATGTGCTGCGAGGAGCAGTGTGTGGCGGAACCGCACGATGGGGTGGGTCGGGTGGCATCGCGTCGGGGCGCCAGCGGGCCGAGGTGTCGTGGTGTGGGGGGTGGTGTCGAGGCGGCGTCGGGTGGCGAGTGCTAGGCGCAGGCGGAGGCTGGCGAGCTGCGGGGGTGCTGGTTGTGGGGCGGGTTGTTGCGGGCACAGCAGGTGGTGCGGGACTCGGCACCATGGTGTGCCGTCGTGTGCGGGGTAGGCGATGCCAGAGGCGGTGTGCCAGCGGTCGGTCTCGGGGACAGCTGCGATGGGGAGTTCGTGCGGGTGCAGGTTGATGAACTGCCCGTTGATGTGTGGGTAGCGCTCGACGCGATTGCTGCAGTCGGGGCACGTAGCAGGCTGGGCGGCGCGCAGCAGGCGGGTGGGGCTGCCGGCCGCGATCCGCAAGGAGCGCGCCGCGTGGGGGCGTAGTCGGCTGCCGTCCCAGGTCCGGCGATGGGGCTGAGGTGTGGGGTGCATGGCCCCGAAGATGACGGGTTACGGTCTGATGGCGTGACGTCAGGTCGCCGATGTCGTTCGGACAGCGCAATCCTTGGGTACGCCCGTACGCATCATCGCTTGTTTTTTCGAGTGCGGGTTCCCTTTCGAGTGGTCCTGCCCGGCACGCATCGGGGCACTTCTGCACCAGCGCTCACCCCGGGGGCGCGTGGCCTTCGCAGAGATTGCGGAGCAGATGCTCCACGGGCACTTCGAGGGCGTGCGCGATCGCGTGCCAGGTGGCGAGGGAGCCGATGGTGCGGCCCTGCTCGATCTCGATGAGTGTGCGCCTGGACAGGCCGCTGCGGCCGGCGAGTTCGTCGTAGGACCATCCGCGTTCCGCCCGAAGCCGTGCCAGCTCCTGTCGGAGGGCTTCGAGGTTGGGCTCGGGCGGGAAGATCGTCACTCGTCAATCCGACGGTGCAGATCCCTGCCCTGTCAGTGCAGACCTCTGCCCTATTTCTCCCGGTGGGTGCACCAGGCGAAGGGCAGAGGTCTGCACTACGGTGTGCCGCCGACCCACCACGCCCGGCCCGATACGGGCGCGAAGACGACGGCGCAAGGGTGTCGATCAAAGGAGGAGCACACGCCGATGTTGTGCGGTACGCGCCACGCGGTGCGACGCAGCTGGAGTGTGGAGCTGCGGCCCGCGCCGGGCGGGCCGGTACTGACGTGCTCGCGCTGCCCGCTGGGGACCACATCGGTGAATGCGGCAACCGCGCGCTCAGCCGCCCTCAGTCACCTGGCCCGGCATGCCCGCAGGGAAGTCCTCGCACCTCACCTGCGCACCTGTCAGTGCCATGAATGGGGGTGCCGCTGGCACCGCCGGCACCGTGGCTGCGCCGGCCCGGTGGTGCTGGTGGTCACCCGTACGTGCGGGGGCCGCATCTGGCGGCTGGCCGATACGTGCGCGGCCTGTGCGGCCGCGATCCCGGATGCGGCGGTCGTTCCCGACACCCTCACCTCCCACGTCTCTGACATGCAGACGCCTGGCCGCGGTCGAATCCGTCGGCGTCTGCGCACTGACACACCGCACCGTGAAAGCAAGCAGACTCATGTGCGAAACATGCTCAGCTACCTTGCCGTGGCCCTGCCATCCACTGTGTCCAGCGAGGCCCGCCTGGTGGCTCTGCAGTCTGCCCTGCGTTGCAGCGGTTCTGGTGAAGTCCACATGGCCAGGGGCTTGATGAGGGCCATGCGGCTGCTGGGCGCGTGCGCGGTGTGGCAGGAGCTTCACGACGCCCGCTGGCTATGCCTGGAACCTCTCGCTCGGCATTCGGGGGCGCCGGTCACCGCTCGGCTGCTGGATGCGGCAGTGCTTACCCAGGCGCCGGGGCGGCTGGAGCGCGCACAAGCCGCCGACTGGGCGCTGCGAACAGCCCACTGCCCTGCTGTTCGCCGCTTCAGTGCTCGGGTGCGGTTGGCTGCCCTGGCCCTGGCTGCTCATACCGCTGAGGGTTCCTGCGGTGGCGAGGAGGAAGCCGAGCGCCTTGGGCGCGTTGCCGGGCTCGATATCGACGGCCTCTTGCCTGTCCTTGAGGAGCTCCTCGACGCCGGAGTCGTTGTCTCCTGGCGCCTCGTCCAGGACGGAGACGTGCAGTGGGTCCTGGCCCAAGGTACTCAGTGAGCCTCCTCACAAGGGACAGGTTCCGCTTTGCTGCGGCGCCGGGGGGCGTGGCAAGGGTTCATCGAGGGCTGGCTGGGCGCGTGCCCACAGTGCTGCTGCAATGCGGCGCAGGAGGGTGCGGTTCGGGTGTCCACGTACTCGTTGGAGTGCTCAGGCAGGAACGGATGAACATGCTCGGCTCGACGTCCAGCAACGCAGGCCCTTTGCGGATCTGAGATGCCGCGTGGTACGAGAATCTAGACGTGTCCGAGGAACTGTCGCGCTGGTATCGGGGCCGCCTGGTCGTGGGTCCGTTCAGGCCGTTCGAGGTCAGTGAGCTTGAAGATCTCGAACGGGAGACCGGGCTGTCTCTGCCGCAGCCATATCGCTCGTTCCTGGAGGAAGCAGGCGGCGCCAGCTTCCCGTATTCGGTTCGTGTGCCGGCATGTGAACCGGAGCCGTTCCAGAGCTTCGACGACCTCTACCAGCTCGGCCGCAACGACAAGGGTAAATACGGCTGGGGCACCTTGCTCGGCGAGTACCGCCGCAGCCGTGACGGGTGGCTCGCCACCGAGGTCTCACTTGTCGGCCTGCTCCCGATCGCCCGGAACGGCGGCAGCGACACCTTGTTCCTGGACCTGAACCCGGCTACCCACGGCCGGCTCCATGCCTTCGTGCAGGGCATCCCTCACCCCGGATACTTGTCGAAGGGTGTCTTCAGGAAGGTCGCCGACGACTTCGACGCCTACCTCAACAGCCTCGTCGTCGATCCGGACCTCGCTCAAGACACCTGGGCCGACGTCGCCGACAGCGACTCCACCGATCCGTGGCGGCGGACCATCGAGGAATGGCTCAACAAGGAACTGCCAGGCTGGCGTACCGAGCCGTGGGCAACAGCCTGAGTTCCCAGTCCGGATAGTTGATCAGGCAACATCGGTGTCGCGTTCCATGTGCGGCGAGGCGGTCTTGAGGCGGTAGCGGTGAAGCCGACTCGGCCACCAGCTGTACTCAGATCGTCATGCGGCGGTGGTAGTTCTCAATCCGCTTCGCCAGGTCGTCTTCGGGATGCCGGTCCAGGCGCTCATTTGGGCGCAGGACAGGCCGGCTCTGAGTCCGACCAGCGCGAACTCGCGACAGTTCTTGAGTAGCTCTCAAGGATCGTCACGAGATCCCGTTCCGCCGCAAGGCGGGGCGGGATCTCGGCGTTTCCGGGGCGTGTTCGAGGTGATGTCCGAACGCGGGCGGGGCCTCCAGACGCTGTCTGGCGGAGGATCGGCCTGGGGTTCGGGGTGGTTCGGGTGCGTGAGGGGCGTCGGAGCTGCTGCTGGGCGTGCTTGAGCTCGTCGTGTGATGCCGGGGCGTCAGGCGCTCGTGTGCACCATCAGTGGCGGCTAGGGCGGGGAGAGCCCGTTCGCGGTGATGGCTGCTGGAGCTGCTTCCGTGAGCTCCGCGATCACATCAACAAGATTCCCGTTGGCTGCGGTGCCGGTGGTCTGGTCCCAGCTGAAGAGCATCTGCATGTTGGCGCTGCAGACCATCAGGGCGAGGAGGATGGTCTGCGCGACGCGGCCGTGGGCGAGCCGCTTACTGGGGTCGGCGATGTTGATGCCGTGGCTCTTGAGCCTCCCGTTGGCCCCTTCGATGTTCGCCCGTTCGGGCCGGTAGGCGTCCTGCCAGCTGGGGTGGAGGTAGTGCCGGTCCTGGCGGAACTTATCGCGCTTGCCGAGGTCGCCGGGCCGGACCGTGATCGTCGGTTTCCGGCAGATCCGCGGCAGTTCCTTCTCGGGCAGGGCTCGCAGGCGTTCGGCCTGGGGGATGGGCACGGTGGGTTTGGCCGCCGTGTGTGCGGCGGTGGCACGCCGGTTGGTGAGGTCCACGACGGCAGGCCGCGGTGCGGGGATCTGGTGGACCTGGTTGAAGCGGGGGCAGGCCACGGCGGGCGACGGTCCGCTGGCCGGACACTGGAGCCGGATCGCGCCGCGCTCGTCCACGGACTCCTTGAGGCGCAGGTAGTACGGCTCGCGGGCGGCGATCTGCTCACGGAGAAGGGTGTCGTCGTCGATGCCGCGTACGGCTTTGTCGCTGAGGTCGAAGGTCGCCTGGGCGAGGGCGGTGGGCATGGCGGGGCAGGCGAGGGACCCGTCGACAATGAGGGCGCCTTCGTAGGTGCCCCGGATGCCCCGGTTCTCTCGCTTGTAGTCGAGGACGAGCTGGTAGCCGAGGCGTCTTGCGGGCTGGGCGAAGTGTTCGGAGACCTGGTCGGTGTAGGCGCGGTCGGACGCCAGGATCCCGGTGGGGAAGCGGAACGGGGTCAGGGCGGTCAGGGCGTGGATCGCGTTCGGGCCGATCCGCTTGCCGGGGCTGTCCAGGACAAGGCCGAGCACGAGCTGTGGGTGCTGGCTGACGCGCTTTCCGGCTTGGGGGTGGCCGGCCGGGTGCCTGCGGCTGGCGGCGACGAGGAGGGTGGCGGAGTGCCCGAAGATCCCTTCGTCGGAGCCGCCGCAGTAGTGCCAGCCGGCGGTGATCTCGACGGACGCGAGACCGCGATGCTCGCTGGGCTCGTGGTGCCAGGCGGGGACCGGGGTGGTGTCGACGCCGATATCGCCCCGCCAGCCCTTGAAGAGGCCCCGGCGGTGAGCGAGGCGGACTGTGGTCAGGACCAGGCGATCGTTGATCTCCTGCAACAGCTCCCTGCGGCGTACGCGCTCGGCATCGGTGTCCTCCCAGGCCGAGGCCACGACCTTGGCCTCGTCAGCGGGCAGCCGACGGCGCCGGTCACAGCGGAAGGGGTCCAACGCGGTGGTCAGCCGGTCGAAGGACCGGTAGACGCACCGGGTGAACGCGTGCCGTCCGTGAGCGTCGAGCGAGCCGGGATCCGGAATCCCCAGCCAGCCCCGTGCAGGGGCCCGCACCTCGTCCAGGAGCACGCGGCAGACATCCGCAAGGCTTGCGCTGCGGTGGTAGTGCAGAGACAGCAGCAGCCCCACCAGCACGGTACGCACCGGCAGGCCCTTCGGCCCGGGACGGCCTGCCAACTCGGCGTCGACCAGCTCGAGCACACCCGTGCCGTGCAGCAGCGCGTTGAGCTGACCGACCTTCGAGTCCGGGATCTCGAACGGCGCGTCCGTGACCGGCCGTGGCCTGCACTTCCTGATCTTCTCCGGACTTCGCCAGGCCCGGGGTTTGGTCACCTCTCAGGCCCGCGCAGGAGCCGTGCGGCGGTGGCGTCATCGACGGGAGGGACCAGGTGCTGCCAGCGTGCCAGGGAGGCGGCCGAGGCGAGCCCGGCCGCCTGCGCGATCAGATGGTGATCGATGTGGGCTCGCATCAGCTCGACGATCCACGTCGCCCGCAACCGGCCCACCGACACCGCCGGCAGGCCGTCCGGCGGAAGGTGGTTGAGAGACCAGGAGCCGATCAGGTTCTTCGCGTACTCGGTGGTCCGCCGCGGGCGGAACAGGTACCCGCGCCCAGCCTGGTCTGCGGGTTCCCCCGGACGCTGTCCCAGGCGGCGCGGGCGACGAGCGGAACCAGACGGTCGACGGCCGCATGCATGAGCGGACCATCCCCGCGCAGACGCCGCAGATCGACTCCCCGGCTTGCCGCTACCTCCTTCGGACTGAGGCCCAGTCCGGCGCCAAGGCCCAACAGCGCGAGAGCATCGCTCTTCTGCTGACGGGGCAGGTGAGTGGACCAGTGCCGCAGACCCGCCAACTCGGCAGGTGTGTAGGGCTGATGCGGGCTCGCCTCGGCGTGCAGCCGGGCCGGGGCAGCCTCCCCGCGCTCGCTCCAGGCCAGAGCATCCCGCACCCGCAGCAGCCACATCCGGTACGTCCGCACCGACGACCCCTCAATGTCGCCGGCGCGCGAGAGCACGAACGCGTCGATCACCTCGTTGCGCAACCGCAGACCGCTCCAGCCCGCTCGCCTCGGCCCACAACGCCAGACGCCCGGTGACGTGCAACAACCTCTCCACGTCGTAAGGCACCGCACTCACCGTGGCGGCCACCACGGACCGCACCAGCGGCGCGACCTCCGCCCAGAGCGGGGACGCCTCCCGGGGCCGGTACCGGGTGATCTTCGCGGACGGGACGGGATCAAGGACCACGGTCCATGCATACCGGCTGGACAAGCAGCCATTCCGCAGTCGATCAACTACAACAGACAAGGTGGTGCGCGCATGGTCGGTGGACGCGCCCGCGCACGCTCCCCCCGGCAGCTCACCCAGGATCCGGAAGCCTGGCCCGAGCAGATCATCGCCGATCCGGCCGCCGAGGCGGTCCGCCAGATCGCCCGAACCCTCGCCCAGGCCCTCGATCGCCTCGGGCTGAGCCTGCGGGCGGCCGCGGCCGGCTCCGGAGTCAACCGGCAGGCCATCGCCGACCTGCTGGCCGGACGATCCTGGCCCGACGTAGCGACCATCGCCCGCCTGGCCCACTTCACCGGTATCGCACTGTGGCCGGACGGCACCAATATCGAGCGGAACAGAACGCATTGAGCCTCGATCCGTGCCCGGAAACGCCAAACAGCGAACGGGCATGACGAACTTCGTGGCTCCCGACGCCGAGCGGAGAATGCCTCTACTACGCTCGGACATGCGGAAGCCACCCTCAGCTGGGCGGTCACGCAACCCGGCACCGCCGAGCTGAACCCTCGGCGGTGCCACCCTTGGATGCCGCGCACGCGGCCTGGCTCACACCAGTACGGAACCTCCCTGCTCGTTCCTGGTGGCCGGGGCGATCGCGAACCAGCCCGTGGGGTCCTCTACCACCCGGCCTTCCCTGATCAACGCCTTCAACCGGGACCGCGTCGTCTCCGTCCTTCGGCCGTTCGAGGTATCCGAGATGTCCTCGCCGATCGCCGCGGCGATGTCCTGTGCCTTCATCGCCCGCCCGGCCCCTGCCAGCAGCACCAGCATCCGCTCACGGGCCACCGACAACTCCAGCGGCCCCGATGCAACCGACGGATCACGGAGATTGGTTCCATCGCCGGGTGCCGCTCCGGGCACCGACCCATCCACGAGATCCCCGCCGTCACCTGGGCCCTGCTCCTGTGACTGAAGTTCGGCGCTGTCATCGGCATGGCCGGCATGGCCTGTCAGGGAGAGCAGGGTCTCCCGTGTGATCGTCAGGTGGGCCAGCCGTTCCTCCGCCGTCGCGATCTTCTCGCGAAGTGAAGACAACTCCCCGGGCACGAGGGCCTCTTCCGTGTCCAGACGCTCGAAGAGCGACGTCATCGCAGCCCTGCCTTCACCCAGCCGGCATCGGGGCCTCGCGGCACTGGAAGCCCCAGCCAAACGTAGGGCGAGCCGCAACAAGATCGCAGAGGGTGACCGCAGATGCTCCCAAACGACCGCCCTCGCCCGCCTCGGATCCGCACCCCTGCGCTGAAAGACCACTCCTGCCCGCCCCGTAGGCTCACCCCATGCCGATTGAGGACAGCCCGCAGAACACCGTCAAGCACTGGCAGGACTGCACGGACGTATACGACTTCCTCGAGCAGATCCGCCTCCGCCCCGGCATGTGGCTGCCGGATCACTCACTGCGTCATCTGGAAGCGCTCCTCACCGGTTACCGCGTCGCACTGGGCGTGCACGCGATCGACGAGCCCTTCGATTTCTGGCCCGAAGAGCGTTTCACCCAATGGCTTCACGAGAGCCTAGGGACATCCAGTTCACTCAGCTGGGCTGCCGAGATCGAACGCACCACGCCTGCGGGCTCCAACCCGGTCGAGGAGTTCTTCCGACTGCTGGACGAATACCGCCGCCACGTCGCCTCGAAGCCGACGCCGCGAACGTCGAAGGCCGGCTTCCCCGGCATCGAGTACATGGGCAACACGTTCGTCACCCTCTTCTGGCGCCAGCGTCTTCTCAACCAGGCTGTGCAGCGTCTCGAAGACCGTGACTTCCGCGTCGTCCGGCTGGCAGCGGGCCAATGGAGCACGGAGCAGGACATGCACCACGCCATTGCTGCCGCCCTGCAGTTCCCCGACTACTACGGCCGCAACCTTGACGCGCTCAACGACTGCCTTGGCGATGTCGCCTGCTACGGCGGTTACGACGACTCTGCGGAAGGCGCGGGGCTGGTCCTCGCCTTCACCGACTACGACCGATTCGCAGCTGACTGCCCTGAGGCCGCACAAGCCTTACTCGACATCATCGCCGACCGAGCCCGTCACGCAGCCGTGCTTCAGCGCCGGCTGATCTGCCTGGTCCACAGCAACGACCCCGACATCCAATTCGACCCGGTCGGTGCCATGCCCGTCATGTGGAACAGCGACGAATGGATGGACGCCAACCGCCGAGGCTGAGCAGGCGATCGCGAGCATGTCAGAGCCCACGGCTAGCATCCGCCCGTGACTCCTGAGCTGCTGTCGACCATTGCCGCCCCCCTCCCGCCCGGCCGATTGATCACGTCCGATGAAGGCGACGGAGACGTCCAGGCTCTGTGGCTGAGTGACGGCGCCGTACCCGCGGAGACGTGGAAGCGGATCCGCGACCAGCACCCCCACACAGGCGTGTGGCCCCTGCTGCTCGACGCGCTGGATCCGAATGATGGCGAGTTCCGTCCATGGGGATCCGGGGAGGTCTTCCCCGAGCGGATGTCCTCCCCGGCAGACCACGACCCAGCTGACCTTCTCGCGCAGTGGTGGGCGACCTACACGGCCGACGATGAAGACGACGACATGCTCGACGTCAAGAGGCGCCTGGCTGTTACCGCCCCCTTCGGACAGACATGGCCCGGCCTCGCACCCGGCCTGGGAGCGGTAGCCGACCCAGATGAACTGGCCTCCGAGTTCGCCCAGGCTTTCCTCGTCGACCGGCCACAGACACGTCTGGGGCTGATCGCCGCAGGCTCGGGTGCCGCAGCGCTGACGGTCGCGGGCTGGTTCGGACCCTGCAACTACGACAACGACACCGCGAAGATCTCCGCGATCCTCCAAGACTGGGAGCACCGGTTCGGTGCCCGTGTCGTCGCAGTGGGGTTCGACACACTGCACCTCAGCGTCGCCACACCGCCGGTGAGCGAGCGGGATGCACTCCTGGTCGCAGCCGAGCACTTCGCCCTGTGCCCGGACAACATCTGGCAAGGCTGCAGGCCGTACACACTGGCCGCGTACGCCGAGCGGATCACCGGCGCCCACCGCTGGGACTTCTGGTGGGACTGATCCGTCCCACACCTGGGAAACGATCACTCAGCTGGCGGGAAGCGATCTTCGAGGGCTTCACGCATGCCTGATCAGCGGCACTCGTGAACACCCCAACTCGTAGCGGGCCTGGTTGATCAGGGCCGCGGCGTTGCCGAGGGAGACCATGCCGAGCTCGACACCATCGGCGGCCGACAGCGTCCCTTCGATCTTCAGCTCCGCCAGATCGCGCACCGCGCTGGTGATCAGGTAGGTCACGAAGCTCGGCATGTCGGAAGGTACGTTGCCCGCCCATGCCCGCTCGTGCGGTCCCGGTGAGGTGTCGGAAGCGTGCTGGGAGCGGCGACCGGCGATGTACTCCCACACCCACCGGTAGGACAGCGGAAACCTACTGGTGCGAAGGCTCACCTCCTCATACAGCTCGAAGGCCGAGCGGCGTTCGGCAGGCGCCTTGGCCTGGTCTTCGGCCAGCAGCACACCCAGAAGCTGACGTGCCTGATCCAGCTCCTCCTCGTCGGCCGGGAAGTCAAGCGGCAGCGGCAGCATGGTCGAGATCGCCTCCCTGACCGTCTGGCGGGACACACCGTGCCGGACGGCCAGGGACCTCGGCAGCCTGTCGCCAGCGCGGTGGTCGCCGCGGATCGCTTCGAAGAGTTCCGTCCCTGGCTCGGCCACCGTCTGCTCCTTTTTGTATGCGGGCTGGTTGGGTTCATACACCCCTCATGCTGCCCGGCCGGGTGTTGGAGGGCCGCCCGCGCTGCTGCGCGCGGCGGCTGGCTGCCTGGAGCGCGAGGAGGGCGCGGCCAAGCGCCGCTTGGCGCCCCGTCCCTGGTACTCATGCAGGCCGCAGGCGTGGGCTGCTTCAGTCACAGCCGTGTGGTCCCAGGACCCGGGGTGGGGCAGGAAGGTGTTGTCCGCGCGCCCCTCCAGCTGCCTAAAGAAGCCGGCTGCCTGGAGCAAGTCCACTGCCCAGGACGGTGTCCGCATCTCCCGGCGCTGGCTCGTTCGGGCGGGGGGGTCCGTCTGGGCGCCGAAGATGCGCACCGCGAGAGCGGCGGCGTGGACGGGATGGGCAATGCGCGCGTGCAGTCGGTGCGCGAGGAGCGCGGTCGGTTCGTCGGGCTCGGGCGGGAAGCGGCCTGCGGCAGGCAGCGGGAGCACCTCGCGGCCCAGGTGGTGGGCCGCTGCCTCAATCACGCCGCGGCCGGGCGTACGGCGGGTGGGCAGCAGGAAGCACGGCTCGCCCTCGCGGGGCGGGAACTGCTCGCCCGCCTCCCACCACGCGAACCGGCCTGTGGGCGGTGGCGGAGCGGGCGTGGTGAAGGCGCGGTGGGCCGCGGCCAGGGTGTGCGCCTCGTCGTACCGGAGGGTGGCCAGCGCGGTGGCGAGAGCCGGCGGAAGTGGGCCGTGGCATAGCAGGGTCAGGCGGATTTGGGTGCGTTCCCGCAGGGCGAAGAGGTACTCGAAGTGCCGGGAGCTGATGCGATGGGCCCGGGTGACGATGACGTGACCGGTGCGCAGCGCGAGCATCCAGGCGGCGACCGCGCGCCAGGCGGTCTCGGTGTTGCCGGTCCAGTACGTGCCGTCCCCACTGCCGGCCAGCGGGAGGTGTTTGCCCATGCTGCGCAGCAAGTCGTGGGCCAGGGAAGCCGGTGCGCGCGCCACCGGGGTGGGGTGGACGGTGATACGACCGGTCGCGGGGGTGTGGGCGTCCAGCGCGGCGGCCATGAAGGCGTGGTCGTCGTGAGGATCGTGCACCACGGTGAGCGGGGGCAGGCCAGGGCGGGTGTGGCCGGGTGACCACGTGGGCTTCCACGAGCCTGTGGTGGTGTCGTCGGACGAGTCGGTGGTGGTCTCGGACACGGCGGCCGTACGCGGAGGCGGCATCATCGCGACCTGGGTGGCTGTGGCGGGGCGGGCACTGGCAAGAGACTGTCGGTGAAATCCGCGCGGGCTGCGTCGGCCTGGTGGACATGCCGGTGTGGTCCCGGGTCGGCCGCGGCGGGGCGGTGGCCCAGGACTTGGTGGCCGGCGGGGTCGGCGGCGTCCAGGAAAGGGTGGGCGGCCAGGCCGAGGGCGAACAGCACATCGGGGTGGGGAGCGGGCTGTTTTCCGTCTGGGGCGAGCAGGCGCCGGTTGGCCAGGCGCGGGATCTGATTGGCGGGCATTTCGGGGGTGAGGCCGCGGGCGGTGCGGTGCAGCAGGCGGGTGAGGGCGGCGGCCTCACCGGGGGCGAGCGAGGCGGCGGTGTGGCCGGTGTTGTACAAGTTCTGCCGCTGTGTGCCGGTGAGCAGGCCAGGGACGCAGGTCAGGTGGATGGCGGTGTCGGTGTGGATGAGCCGTTGCGGGCTGCTGGGCTGCTCGAGGTGTGCGGCCAGGGCGGTGGCGGCCCACTTCAGGCGGTGTGGGGTCCATTCCAGGGCGGATGCCAGGTCGTCGGGGTGGATGCGACCGACCTCAAGCAGGGCCGCGTGCAGCACGGTGGCGTGGGTGGCCGCCCTCGGGACGGAACCGCGGGAGGCGTGCTCGGGGACGCGCAGGAGGGACTCAGGTGAGGTGTTCAGCACGCGGGCGAGAGCGAGCAAGGCGGCGGCGGGGAGGGTGTGCGGGGTGAGGTGGGTGCCCCAGTCGGCGGTGGGAATGCCGGTCAGCGCGGTCAGGTCCTCGTCGGTGAGCCGGCACTGGGCGGCGCGTGTCCGCAGGAACATCAGGTCGAACGCGGCCGCGGACGTGTCGTCGGGCGGCGGTGGCTGGTCGGTCACGGGCGTAACTCCCCAAGGCGGGGTAGGACGTCGGGGGCGGGCGGCACGGGGGTGTGCAGGTGCCAGCAGCGGGCGGCGGTGTGCCAGTCGTCCTCGGGGTGGGGGTGGACCAGGGCGGGTACCGGGAGGCCTGCGTCGGCGATGAGGGCCTCGAAGCGTGGCGCGGTGCCGAAGCAGTTCGCGAACAGGCCGTGCTTATCAGCGGTGCGCGGGGTGCGGCGGCGGAATTCGACCGCGGCGCGCAGCAGGGGGCGGGCGCGGGGCGGGACGGCGTACAGGTGCCGGGGCCCGGGCGGTTCGCCGATGTTGATCCGCGAGTCGCGATCGATGGCCACGGTGGTGTGGGTGTCGTCGACGGATCCGATCTGGGTCATCGACAGCAGCGACTTGTCGGTGCCGGTGAACAGCAGGGCCGCGATGGCGGCGGCGCGCAGCGGGTTGGGCAAGCGCACGGTGATCGTGTGCACGGTGCGCGGGGTGAGGGGCACGGTGGTAAGGCCGGGCCCCGCGCAACTGGTGAGGTCATCCGGCACGTTGAGCAGCAGCGAGCGGGACAGGAAGGCGGCCTGCGCGCCGCGCACGCGGGCCACGGTGTGCTGGGCGCTGGGACTTGAGACGGTCAGGCGGGCCAGGAACAGCCGCACAGCCTCGGTCTCCTGCAGGTTGAAGGGGGTGGGCTCGGCCGGGTGGTCGGCGTCTTCGGCGACCTCAGGTGGGGTTGGCTGGAGTGGCAGGGTGCGGGTCAGCCAGGTGCGGGCGGCGGCGTAGCCGGCGCGGTACTGGCCGTCGCTGTGGGCGAAGTCGGTGGCGCTCTGACGGCGCCAACAGTCCGCGCGGAACGCGGCCACACCGCTGCGGGGCAGCGTGGGCAGCGGGTGGGCGTGATCGTGCGGCGGCGGGCCGATGCGCCGTCTGGTGGCGGCCGGGCCGATCGCCTCGAGGACAGGGGCCGTGCCGAGTACGGTCACCACGTCGTCCAGCCCGGCGGCTGTGAGGCGTTCGAGCAGACGCTGGAAGTCGGCCTGCTCCGGGGCGTGGGCCAGCAGGGTCAGGCGAATACCGGTGTCCGCGCACCACCCGGCCAGGCGGCGCAGCCGCTCGGTGGTGAGGCGGTGGGCGCGCAGCACGATGGCCTCGTCAAGGCCGCAGGCCAGGGTCCAGCAGGTCACCGCCCGCCAGGCCGGGTCGGTGGACATCCGCTCGGCGTCCGGGCGGGAGAACCCGTCGCGGCCCATGGCGCGCAGTACGTCCAGCGCGAGGTAGGCCGGGCTGGTGGTGTGCGGGGTGGGATCGACGGTGATCCGGCCGCGGGCGGGGTCGGCCCACTGATAGGCGGCTCGGTGTACCGCGTGGTCGTCGTCGCCGTCCAGCAGCAGCCTTACCGGCCGCGCCGCCGGGGCCGCTGGCGGTGTAGCGGCCCGTGAAGCAGGAGCGGGGGCGGGGGTGGGAGGACGTGTGGATGCGGTCATGGGCGACGTCCGCCGTCGACCCGGTCGGCCACGGCTTGCAGCATGTCCCAGTCGGGCTTGCTTGCTCCGGTGGCAGCCAACACCCGATGGGTGTGAAGGGTCAGCACGACCCATCGGCGCAGCAGGCCATCGGCGAGGCGGGCGTCCAACGCCTTGAGGTAGTCGGGCGCGACGCTCTGCCACACAGGGTGCAGCGCGGGAAGTGCCTGCGGGACCTGGTCGCGGGTAAGCGGCCAGATGTAGAGCCAGCCGGCGGTGCGGCTGGCGAGCATCCGCTGGGCGCGCAAGGAGCGTTCGCCGCGCGCCTGGGCGATCAGGACCACGCACAGCCCCTGAGGGAGGTCGTCGTGGAGAAAACGCAGGTACTCGAAGCAGGATGCCGACAGCCGGTGGGCGTCCTCGACCACGACGATCCGCGGTTTGAGAGCCAGGGCGCGACGAATCCAGGCGTCGGCGGCCCCTGGGTCAGCGGACGCCTCACCACGGAGGCCAAGTGCACGGTGAAGGGCGGCTCGCAGGTCAGCCGGCGCCGGCTGTGCCCGGAAATGCAGCGGCAACAGCAACAGCTCACCGAGACGGCGGGCGGCGGTGTGGACGGCGAAGGTCTTGCCGACCCCGGCCTCGCCCAGCACGCACACAAACCGGCCCTGGGAGTACGCGTCAGCGAGCGCGTCGCCCACGGCGAGCATGCCCGGGGTGAGCAAGGTGCGCATACCTGGGGTGTCGAGGAAGTGCAGGCCAGACGGGGCCGCGTCGTCCATGACGGCGAAGGGCTCGGCTCCGACGGCCGCACCCCAGACGGCCGACGGCGGCGGGGGCGGGGTGGTCAGCATCGCTTCAGGGCCCAGTCCACGACCCGGTCGTCGACCTTGTCGGCCCCCAAGTGCTCCATGCCCTTGATCACGTGCTTGGTGACCTTCACCCACTCGCGGAAGGAGCCGAGCGCGTACTGGGTGTCGACCCGCTTCAGCAGCGCCTCGTCCGCACCCCTCCACACCGGGTGGGAGTCGGGCACGGTCTTGAGGACCTCGTCCTCGGTCATGGCCAGGATCTCCAGGCGGATGTAGATCCGCGAGGCCAGCGCCGGATCGCTCTGCAGCGTCTCGTACGCCTCCCGGCCGCCGACGAAGAGGATGGCGGGCTTGGGGTCGCAGGTGTCCCACAGCTTGCGCAGGAACTCGAAGTTCTCCCGCCGGTACTGCTGGGCCTCGTCGCACACGATCACATACGGGCGCCGGGGCAGGGTTTCGCGCAGCAGCTTGTCGAAAGCGGTCGGCGTACCCGGCATCTTGCAGGAGAGGTTCATCTGGTGGAACAGCTCCTCGCGCAGGTCCTTCGGTCCCGGGCGGGAGCGGGCGAAGTCCAGCGGGAGGATCAGATCCGGGTTCATCTCCTGGATCGTGGCCCGGGTGCCGAAGCTCTTGCCGAGCCCGGCGTCGCCGTAGATCACCGACATGGCCCGTGATTCGACGGTGTCGACGACGGTGTCCTTGATCTGCAGAAGCGTGTCGGTGGCGACCAGTGAGGAGTCCTCAAGGCCGAGGAAGAACTGCGGTCGCAGATCCGGACGGCGCGGCGGCCCAGACTCGGGCGGCTGGGACGGCGCGGCAGAAGCGGCGGCGGTGGTGGTCATGCGTCCTCCGAAGACGGATCGGCGGGGGCAGCGGCCTGGCCGGGGCGCACCCAGCCGGCCGGGACGGGCGTCAAAGGGTGATACGGCTCTGCGCGCCTACGAGGCGCGGCAGGCGCTGACCGGCTGGTGCCCGCGAGTTCGGCGAGCGCCTCTTCCTTGGTCATGCGGGTCGCCTGGACAGGTAGTTGGGGTTCGGTAGCCGGCAGATGACGGTCGCGTCTGCGCTCACCGGAGCGCTGCAAGGCCCGGCGCAGCTCAGCGCTGTGCTCCCGGCGCCCGGCAAGGACCTTGGCGCGCAGTTCCTCGGTGGCCTCGTCGCTGAGGAAGGCCCGGCCCAGGTAGCGGTCCCCGCGGAAGGTATACAGGTCGATCTCATGGCTGTGGTGCGGCATCCACCGCACCCGCACCTCGACCCCGATCCGGCCCACACCGTTCTCGGGCATGTAACAGCGGCCCGCGAACTCCACCCCGTGACTGGTGATCTTCCGGGGCCGGTGATCGCTCTCCAGCATGAACGCGCGCAGCTCGGCCGGGGTGGGCTCGGGACGGATCTCGGTGGGGTCGGCCAGCCACGCCTCAAGCGGCGTCGCCCCGGTGCGCTTCACCACGTGCTGGGTGTTGTGCTCATGCACCCACTCCCCCAGGCGCTCCACGAATGCCTCGAAGGTCAGTGGCGGGTCCGTCTCGCCGACGCGGCTGCGGTGGTCAAGCAGGGGCGCCTTGGTGTAGCGGGGCAGGTCGGCGAAGAAGCGGGTCATGCTGGTGCGGTTCAGCCGCTCGATACCGCCCTTGTGGCGGGCGCTGCGCACCCGGTGCACCGGGACGCCAAGAAGCCCGAAGGCCCGCCGGACCGTCTTGGACAGGAAGTCGGCGCCGCCGTCGACCCGTACCAGCTGAGGCAGTCCCCCGGCCGGCCCATAGGGATCCTCCCGCAGCACCGACGCCCGTACGGCAGCGAGGACCGAGCCGCGGTGCGCGGAACCGGCGGTGACCGCCCAGCCCATCACATAGCAGGTACCGCGGTCCTCGAACCAGGTCACCCACACCTTCGACAGCTTCTTGTCGGGCATCATCACGACGAGCGGGGCCTGCTTGTGATCGCCCTCCCACACCTGGTTCCGGGCCACCGCCGGCCGCCGGAACGCGGGATCGAAACCACGGGCGGCCGGAATGCCCTCCCGCAGACCCGCCATGAAACCCGGATCGAGGTCGCGAGCGATGGCATCGTGCAGCGTTGTCAGACCGATCGGCTTCTCCCCCGCTGCCTGGGCTTCGCGCACCAAGTGCTCGTGAGCGCGTTTGACGTTGCCCTGGTAGTCGGCGAGAACTTCGATGATCTCGTTGGTGATACGGAACCGGGAGCGTTCCGGCTTCTCCGGGCTGCCGGTCTTCTCAGCGCTCGCTAGCCAGTCCCACACCGTCCTGATGTGCACGTTCAACGCTTCGGAGACCAGCTGCACATGCGCCGTTGTCAGCTTCCCCGCCCTGCGCAGCCCCAACAGTTGAGCCACCGCGGCAGGCCGCAACTCATCCCGATGCCGCCCCAGGCCGTCGTCCATGGCCTCCAAGGCGTCGCCTCCCGCCGTCACCGGAGCCGACGACCACGCAGAGAACGAACCGGCAACAGAGCAGTGATCACAGTGTCAGCCTCCGGTCGTTCAACATCCGCCCCACGCAGAGCAGTTCATGCAACGCCCGTGGCAGGCGCGACGGATGAGACGTTAAAGCCGACACCACCACAAGAGCCCCGTCGATCACCTGAGCGAGTGACAGAGACCCCGTTCCGCCTCCGCCCTGCACCCTCATGCGCTACAGAGACCACCTCAAAGGAGGTTCGACGGAACACTGCACTGGCCGATTCGGGAGAACACCACCAAGATCAACCATCTAGAACATCAACTGACCAGGACAAACACGAGCCAGCATCAGTGGTGGGGAAACCCGAACATCTCGGTGGCCTCTTCCCCGAACCTCACACGAGCAGTGCGGCGCGCGCACGCGTGCGGTATGGATGGAGGAAGTGCAGCAGCTGATGGCCGGCTGGGGGCTGGAGGACGTGGACGGCTGGGGCGAGCTGGCGCAGCGGCTGGATCACCACCTTCAGCCCGCTGAGGCCCCGTGCGCCGAGGGTGCCGGTGGCATGGCCGGCGCCGTCGGCGGGTGCTGGCCGTGGGGCACAGCCGACTCGCCGAGTCGCCCGGCTCGTTGCGCGAGCACTCCTGCATGGATCCGTCAAACAGGCGTCACCCGTTCGAGTGATATCTACTTCGGTGCGCTGACCGCTGCGGGTGGGAGACGGCCAGGCTGGCGCCACGGGCTGGTTCGGGGCGCCGGCTCCGGCCGGGAGACGCGGGGGGAGGCTCCGGTTGAGTGAGGTAAAGGCGTGGCATCTCGACGGCGACGGCCGCTTGGTGTGTGCCGTTCTCACCCAGCACGCCCAGTACCTGCACGACCGGACCGGCGGCTACTTCCTCTACCTGTCCCAGCTTAGGCACCGAGGACATCGCCCTTGAGTACCTTCAGACCATCCCCATCGGCCGGGAAGAGATCCTGCCCGGACACTGACCACCCGTGCGCACCGGGCGGCACAGGCCACCACCGCGCCCGCGCCAGCACCGTTTCCGCCCGCATCCCTCTCGAGGATCGAACCCGCTATGAGCATGGACCGGACCGGCATCCAGGACGTGCATGCCCTGTGGCTGCAGACACTGGACTTCCTTCACTACAACGCGCCCCAGACGTGGACGGACATGCTGCAGCAGGAGGGAGTGACGTTCTTGATGCCGCCCGCCGTGGCGGCACTTGAGCGAGTGGAGGATCAGGCGGCCGCCCTGGCGAACGCGGAAAGGCGCCGGCTACGCAAAGCGGACTTGTTCTACATCACCCGGGACGCCGCCGCGAGCGTCGCCGGGCTGACAGGCATCCCGTGCATCGCCCAGATCGCCAGCATTGTGCCCTCACCATCCGGGCTGATGGTGTGGGAGGACCCGCCGGTGTGCGTCGAGAGGGGTGTTGTGCTGCGGGCCGTCTCCTGGGGGCCTGCCTATGATGGCGGCACCTGGTGGTCCTGGTGGACGGATACGGCAGCCGGTGTGCGCGCCGGCATCGCCGAGCCGACCATCCTTATGATCCACGGAGGGCTGACCTTCCACGAGGAAGTCTACGCCGAGCCCGACTTCTGGCCGTTGCAGGCCGATGACCCCGCTCTGCCGGAGCACCTGCAGTTCCGGGCCCTGCTGTTTACGTGGATGGCGATCTCCTGCGGACTGCTGGTGTACCGCGAAGCCGTGGCCCCCAGCCAGGACATCCGCGCACATCTGCGCCGCATGAGTGTGGAGTCCCGGGTGGTGCACCGTGTGATCCCCGCCAACAGCGGCGACCGGCCGGGGCTGGCGCAGATCCTGCGCCGCCAGCTTCAGCTGGACGGAACGGTCACCGAGGAGCGACCCTACCCGGGGTCCTTGCCAGCGCAGTTGGCGCCGTGGCACGTCTATGTGCCGGGTCTCGGGCACCGCCTGATCGTGGAGATCCCTATCCTTGAGCCCGGGCAGACCGCGGTTCCCACGCTGGGCGCCGGAAGGAGGGTCAGCAACCTCGCGTTCGCGCCGGTCAGGGCGGTGCTACGGCAGGGCTGGCAGTTCCACAACGGCTATGTGCAGTCCCCGCTGCTCTACGATCCAGAACTTGGGCTCCTCACCGATCCCGGCGATGACGAGTTCTGACCGCACAGGACACCCCACGGCGCCCCTGACCGCTGTCTCGGGCTGCCGGACCGGTCCCTTCCCCACAGACCATGCCCCAGGCTGCCGCAAGCGAGGGCGGTCATGCCGACGGGCATCACCAGGCTCGGCGCTGTTGCGGATGAACTTCGGGGACGACCACCTGCAACGCCCGGTGCTGTACGTGGCATCCCTCCTGGATGCCCGGTTGGCGGCTCACGTGGAGGAAGGCCCCGCGGCTGCCGGCACTCCTGTAGCGCAGGCCGTCATCTGCGCTGACCGCTCTGGTCCATGACGATTTCTGAACGCTGCGCCAGACAATGCCCACTATTATCCGGTGATCACCATTACTCAGAGTGGCGTGCCGGGGATGGGGGCGGGCGGTGTACGTGGCCGAGGTGCTTGTGGAGCGGTTCCGGTCGTGCGAGCGGGTACAGATCCCGCTGCGCCCGGAAGTGACGGTTCTTGTCGGGGAGAACAACGCGGGCAAGTCCAGCGTGATCGATGCGATTCGTCTACTCACGGACCCTCTGGACGGGCGCCGGGTGCGCTATTTCGAGGACGCCGACGTCCTCAAGCCCGCCGCCTCGCTGGGCGGCCCCAGTCTGCAGATGGACGTGGCCGATATCGGCCCGGAGCAGAGTGGCGCGTATCTTGAGGCGCTGCTGCGCGAGGGGCCTCCCGAGAGCCGTACGGCGCGGTGGCAGGTGTCCTGGACAGCTCCGCAAATGGGTGGGCGACGCGGCAGCACGGTCTGGGCGCAGGGCGCGGGCCTTCCCGTCACGGGCGAGCCTCCCGCGCGCGGTGGTGTGCGACATGTCTACCTGCCGGCGCTGCGCGATGCGGAACGGGAGCTGGCCTCGGCTGGCGGCGACCGAGTGCGGATGATCCTTCGCGGGCTGCTGGGGGACGACGAGCAGGTCGATGCCTTCGTGGAACGGATCGGCACCGAGCTGAAGAAGGTGGCCGCAGACCCGGACGTGTTCAGGGTCAACGAGAAGATCAACGAGCCGCTGCGGGACCTGACCGTCGGCGCGCATCCCCAGATGAGTGAACTGGCCCTGGCTGAACCAACGTTCGCGTCGATCGCCCGGTCGCTGCGCATGCTGTTGGGTGATGCCTCCGCGCAACCGTTTCCGCTGTCGGCCTCGGGGCTGGGCTACGCCAACACCCTGTTCATCGCCACGGTGATGGCGGAGCTGGACGCAGCCGCCGAGGCTGACCTGACCGTGCTGCTGGTCGAGGAGCCCGAGGCACACCTGCATCCGCAGCTGCAGACGCTGCTGCTGCGCTATCTGCAGCAGCGGGCACGGGCCTCGCGCCGCCGGCCGTCGGGTGACCCGTCCCAGCCTGCCGGGCATCTGCAAGTGGTGGTCACCACGCACTCCCCCATCCTGTCGGCTGCGGCCAGCGTAGAGGACCTGGTGGTCATGGCACGTTGCCCGAGCGAGCTGTCGGACGGCTGGCAAGCGCGGCCTCTTCCCATTCCCCGGCTGCAGTTGAGCCCGGACCGGGTGCGGCATCTGGACCGCTATCTGGACGCCACGAAGAGTGCCCTGCTCTTCGCATCGCGGGCAATCCTAGTGGAGGGCATTTCCGAGCTTCTGCTGTTGCCGGCTCTGGCCGAGCGGGTCCTCGCCGCCGACGAGGCCGCCGACGAGGCGGCGAAGCGGGAGGCGTTCGAGGCGGTGGAACGGTTCTTCGGCATCACCCGGGTGATCGTGGACGGTGTCGGGTTCCAGGTCTATCTGCAAGTGCTGCTGGCGCCCGTTGACGGCATCTGTCTGGGACGGCGCGTGGCGCTGATCACCGACACGGACGTGGCGCCCGGGGAACCGGAACCGGCACGGCTTCAGTCCCTGCGGGAGCTGCCGCGCCGCTGGGGTTCTCCCGGCGCGCTGCACGTGGCCGCGGCGCCTCGGACGCTGGAGCCGGCCCTGTGGTCGTCCGACAACATCATCGCCCTGCGAGCGGCATTCCTGGGCTGCGCGCCACGCTCCGCAAGCCGCTGGGAGCAGGTCATCCAAGCGGACGATCCCGCGCTGGCTTTCGGGGAGCTGTTCGTTCCGAAGACCAGCCGGACGGTTACTGGAGCGGATGGAGAGCTGGCGAAGGGGGCTCCCATCTCCAAGGGGGAGTTCGCGCAGGAACTCGCCGACGTATTGGCCGACCGGGCGGTGCCATTCACCGTGCCCACCTACCTCGCGAACGCCATCCGCTTCATCACCGCCTCTGACGCCAGCACCCCTGCGGTGGGCACACCATGACGACGCCGGAGCAGACGACCTTGGCGCGGGCGGCCGCCGAGGCGCAGCAGAAGGCCGCCATGGCCGTGACCGCGCCTGCCTACGTGTCTGCCTGCCCGGGCGCGGGCAAGACATATGTGATCACCAGCCGGCATCTGCAATCGCCCTGGCGACTACTACGGCAGGGCCGGGCCTTGATCTCGTTCACGCGGGTGGCGCGGGATCAGATGGCTCGCCGCTGCCGCCAGGCGGGCCGCGCCGACCTGGTCCAAGCGCCGCACTTCATCGGCACGCTCGACTCGTTCCTGTGGGAGTTCCTGGTCAAGCCTCGGCGAGCAGCCAATCCGGCGCCCCGCCTGCTGGAGTCGTGGGCGAGCATCAAGGCCCCGGTCGAGGGCATGGACCGGGAAATCTCCCTGCACCGCTTCCCCATGGCGGTGGACCCCTCGCAGAAAGAGGCGTGCGAGTCGGTTGCCTGGGACAAGCTCGACTACGACACCCGCCAGCTCATCGAGGCCAGCGCCTACAGCCGCAAGGCGTGGGAGGAGAAGATCTTCGAAACCCGCAAGTCGTGGTGTGACCAGGGCTACTTCACCGGGCACGAGGCGCGGTTCCTGGCCTTGTGGAACCTGCGCAACGCCAAGGCCGCCGCCGGGCTGGTGCCCCCGTTGCGCTCCCGGTTCTCAGAAGTCATCGTCGATGAGGCACAGGACTGTTCCGCCGCTGACCTGGCCATCCTTCAACTGCTGCACGCCGCCGGCCTTCCGCTGATCCTCGTCGGCGACCCGGACCAGGCCATCTACGCATGGCGCGGCGCCGAACCCCAGGCTCTGAGGTCCTTCTCCGCGCAGCTGTCTCCCACCCCGCACCAGCTGACCGGTAACTGGCGCAGCTCCCCCGTCATCTGCCGACTGGCGGCCACTCTGCGCACGGGGCAGCGACCGCCGGACACCTCGGTCGTGCGCGACGACGACATCCCTGTCCTGCTGCTTCCCACCCAATTCGCCAACTCCGGCAGCCGTCACCTGCACGCCCCGACCGGTGCCGGCATCGTTGACTTCTTCCGCACGCTCACCGAGGAGTACGCCGTCCCAGCCAAGGACTGCCTGGTGACCGCCTACAAGTACGCCACCTTGCCGGCCATCAGCCGGGAGAAGCCCAACACCAGCGCCATCACCAGCCTGGCCTGGGCCCACGCCGCCGCCCACAGCCCGGGCGCCTCCGGCGACGACCTCACCCGGGCCTGCGCGATCGCCGTGCGCGTCCTGTTCGGCTACTGGTATCCGGGCGAGACCGGCGGCCCCGACAGCATCATGGCCGCCCACCGCCTGTCGGCCGGCCAGGTCAACCGCACGGCCTTCGCGTTCCTGCACAGCCTGCCCCCGCCCCACAAAGAATGGGGTCCGCAAGTGTGGCAAGCCATGAAGGCCTGGCCTGCTCTGCCCGGGGCCGCTCCGCAGGGCGGCAAGGGCCGCCCTGCCGGAAAACCCACCGTGTCCCGTCCCCAGGCGGCCACCGACATGCGCACCAACATCATCCACCAACTCAAGGGCGATGAAGCAGACGGCGTCCTGCTGTTGCTGCCCGATGCCGGAAGCGTCCAGCGTTGGGCCACCTCGGACCCGGTCACCGACGAGGTGCTGCGCGTCTGGTACGTCGCCGTCACCCGTGCCCGCCGCCTGGCCGCCATCGCCGTGCCCGAGGAAGAGACCGACGCACTGGCCCAGCTGCTGACCGGCCGCCAGGTGCCGGTCCGCGTCGCATGACCTGTCGTGCTGTCTGTCCTCGCATGTGCGGGGACAGACAGTTCATGGCAGGGGGCGGCCGTCAGTCCTTCTACGGCTGCAGTCGTGCTCGCACGGGGAAGATCTCCTGCGCCTGCACGCCGTAGATGAGTGAGTCGAACCCTCCGCTCCACAGGCCAAACACCGGTACTGAGCCGATGCGTTGGGCTGTTTCGGTCCATTCGCTGGTCGACTCGGTGGGACGCTCGGCAGAGCCCAGGGTCAGGCTTTGCCCGTCTCCACGGACAGGGCGTACACCCCACTGTGACGCGGTCGTCGTTGGGCCGGCCCAGCAGCAGACCGTGCAGGATCACCGCCGCATGATCGGCGGTGACGGGGCGGCGCGGGTTCCCCGACCAGGACATGGCGTCGTGGAACGTGAGCCAGGACGGGTCGGTGCGCACCGCGTCCTCCCCGTGCAGAACAACCCGATGCAGGAAGCCGATCTCACACGGACCGTGGCGGACCAGCACACCGGCTGGCGCAGCGAGAGCGGGGCCAGCGAGGCGTCAGTACCGCGGAGTCGTCGGCGGTGCGGAAGGCTGCGGACGCCGGCGCAACGCTCCACGTCATGAGCCTTCAGACCTCGCGTCAAACCGGGAAGGCATACCGCGACCGAATGGTGGCGCGTCAGCTGCGCGCCGCAGGAAGCCCAAGCCACGGCGCACCGCACCACCCTCGCCCACAACAGCGACAGCGCCCCGGCAGACCTATGGTGGTACATCGCGCTGCTCCACCTCGGCCACGCCCGCACCCTGTGGAAGGACCACATCGGCCACACACTCCCCCAGTGACCACCGCGCGCACGCCCCCTTGCCGGCCACCAAGCGCGGGGAGAACGGGCTTGGTCGCCGACAATGATCCCGCGGGCGCCGCCTTGCAGCCCCCCGGTCGCCGAGCAGACGGTGGAGCGGCTCAGGCGTCCGCGGCAGCCAGAGCGGCACGCCCCTCGGCAGTGGGCTCGGCCTGGTCGCCGCGGCTGCCGTCCGTCGGCACCACCACGCCGACTAGGCCCTGCTTCCACAAGCTGAGCGAGACGCCGCACCAGGCCATCTGCCGCTCGGTCCACGCCGCATGGAAGGGAGGATTCTCATCCATACCGGCTCAGCCGGGGGACGATGGAAGAGTGAACTCCACCGCCGAACATACACATCGGATAGGGCAACCTACTTGGACCGCACGAGGTCCTGGAGTTCTTTCGGTACCTCGGGACCCGAGTAAACAGCGTGGAGCGCGGCACTTGAGGGAGAATCTCCTACTGCAATCGCCACCTCAGGAGAAATACCCTTAACGGCATAGGCAGGCCGCTTTATGCTGGTTTCGGCCGTCTCGGTGCCGGTGTCGTGGCAGGAGGCCTGCGTCGCGAAGCCGAGGGCTGTCGTCACTGTGAAGTCGATGTTCGCGACGTCCCGGTAGGTGCGCCCCTGATACTCAAACTGGGACACGCACGCCCCCGCGGTGCGGCCACTGCTATTGGAGGTGGCGACATCCGTATCACCAGAGCCGCAGGCGCTTGATGTGACGAGCACACCCGTCGCCAGAACAGTTACGGTCCACCCAGTACGCCAGCCCATCCGTTGCCCCCTAGTAGATCGCTTCGAGGGTCAGGTAGTCCCCTCGCCCGAGCGTCCTATCACTAGTGTCACATGCGTTGATGGACGGCGACATGGTGAGATCCGGGTGCGCTGCCGAGACGTGATCCATTCCGAACACATGGCCTGCCTCGTGCGTTCCGACTGCCCGAATGTCGTAGAGATTGACGCAGCTGGAGGATGGGCTGTTAGTGAAGTTGTTGTCGGTCGTGTTGTAGCGGACGTCAGCCTCGACCAGCTCGCGCAGGTTGGACGTTGTTCCGTCGACGGTCCAGGAGCAGGTGACAGCGAGGTGCCCGGCTGCCAGGTCGCCTGCATCCCAGGTGTTCTGCTCGTCCCGAGGTGTGCACTGGCTGGAGGCGTTGATGTCCGCCTCATAGGTGGAGGTGCCGGCGTAGCTGGACTTGGCGTCGACCGTGTCGGAGATACCACAGTCGTTGTAGGTCTTGGTGATGTTGTCGATCGCGTCCGCGAAAGCGGCGTAAGCCTGGGCCTGCGTCAGTCCGCCCGGCATCCCTCCGTCTCCCACGTACCACGTGTAGGTATGAATCTCTTCGTGCATGGTCGGCGGCCGCGTCGTGTCAGAGCACGCTGACAGAGCTTGGACACTCGCGGACTCACCCGATTCCGCCGAGTGAGTCTGGTAACTGATCACCCCATCCTGCGCAACGGACACGGACAGACCCGCAGCTTCGCCCCCATCGGCTCTGAGCGCGTCAACTCGCACAGTCTCACCCCGCGCCGGCACGGCTACACCCACGGTGCCGTTCACGACGACACGGCCCGTCAGATCGCAGCCCTTGGACCGGGCGCCAGTGGGGAGCTGATCGACAGTCAGCACGCCTTTGGCAGCAAAGCCCGTGCAAGCGTCAGGTGTGGACGCCGCATGAGCGGAGCCAGTGGACACGCCGGCACATAAGAGTGCGAGAACCGTGACGGTGCGACCTGAGAATGCCAGTAAACTAAGCACAACCCCCCGAATCGAGCGTTAGTTCGTACGTGACTGGGTGCGGCAGATCCTACACACGCATCGAACACTCACGCGGATGGTTTTTGAGGTTCCAGTGCTTGACGGGGGCTGACCATCGGCGCAGCACCTGGGCGACGGTGCTCGGCGGTCCGGTCCGCGCATACCGCAGGGCGCATACTCGACCGGGCGGGCGGGACGTGGGCCTCCCGGACGGTATCGATCAGGTCGGGGACCCGGCCCCCCGGCGGGCCAAATCAGGGTGCGGACGCCGCCGGATAACACCTGGAGTGGTAACACCGACGCCAAGCGGCCGGAACTGCACGTGCCAGTTCCGTATCGCGCCCGGGGAAACCGGCGGTGTCGAGACTGAGGAAGTGCATTGCATCTGAGGCAGTTCCCACAACCGCCCGCAGGGAGCTGGGAAACTCTCCGTCGAGAGCATCCCGGAACAAGCCATTCCCGTTTCCGGCATGATGGCGAACAGCAATGCCGAAGCCGCCGGTTGCCGAGGGGCTATGCCCGGCCTGGGCTCCGCGATATCGATGCGCTTGGTTTCAGCCGTTAAGCCTGGCTAATTGCACAGCGGCAGCAGCCCCCGCCTACAGTCTGGGTCGCTCGTGGACGCAATGGCGTGCACGAGCGAGATGGGCACCATGGGGTCGGAGGGCAGGCGGGCGTGTGACCGCCGTTGGCTGGTCCAGCGGACGAGAGGGAAGTTCCAGACCCTCTTCGCAGGCGCGTCGCCGGCCACGAGTTCTGGGACCAGCAGGGCCATCTCTGTCAACCCCTCAGAAGTGAGAAATTCCCTTATGGAGGTTGAGCGCGTGCGAATACGACGCACGGGAATCATCAGTGCCGCCACAGCAGCGGTCACACTGCTGTCCGTATCGGCGGCCACAGCGGAGGACTTCCTGTGGTCCGGCTACTGGCGTGAAGCCACGGCCGGAATGGAGTCCCGCAGATGGAGTGACGAGCAGTACTCACAGGTGCTGTACAGGAACTGCAGCGGGCCCCGAAGCTCGTCCGGCAGCAAACCGTACAACACGGATATACAGATGCACCGGGACATCTCAGCCTGGCCGGACGCCGACTACGACAACAAGACGTTCTCCGAGTGCTTCAAGGGCTACATGCACCAAAGCAACGGTGAATGGCACGACCTGCCGAAGGGCCAGTACTACTTCAGCGTCGAGGCCGTCAGGGGCGGCGTCGGGAAGCTGGACGTCGAGGTCGTCATGGTCGACAACACCTCCGCCGACTGAGGCGATTGAGCACCAACCGGTAGCCGCCTCCAGCACCATGAGAGGGAGGCGGCTGCCGTCTCGTTCACCGCACCGACGGGAAGACCGTGAAGATCACCGTACTGTTCCGTACTTCGCCCGCCGTGTGGGCCGCTCCCGTCGCCCTCGCGCTGCCGCTGCTGTACTACCTCGGTCCCGGCCGGCCCCCGGCCGACAACTTCGGCTACGCGCCTGAGATCACGTCGTACCCCCTGCGCTTCGCCTACCCCTTCGCCTACGCCGTCACCTCCGCGCTCGCCGCCTGGGTGTCCGCGAGCCTGCGGCAGGCCGGTGTATGGGACATGAACCACGCCCGCTCCCGCTACCGCATCGCCGCCCAAGCACTGCTCCCGGTCGTCACACTGGCCTGGACGATGCTGATCCTTCCTCCGCTGACCGCACTCACGGTGGAGGGCACGTGGCCAACGTGGGACAGCGTCTCTCCCCTGGTCGTCGGAATGATCGTGTGCGTGGAGCACGCGGTGATCGGATTCGCCGTCGGGCGGTGGGTGCCGAAAGTGATCGCCGCGCCGGTCCTCGCGGTAGTGACCTGGGTGGCAGTGGCATTCACCGTCACCGTGGACGCTCCCTGGGTACGGCACGTGTCGGGTGCGTTCCCCGAACAGTTGATGTTCGGCGAGGCACCCGCGTGGGGGGCGCTGTGGCCACATGTCGCGTTCACCGGCAGCATCGCTGCCGCGCTGATGGTGGCGTGGCTGCCGGTGCGACGCCGGGCGGTGGCTGCGGCCGCCGCCCTGGCCGTTGCCGCCGCGGGGGTCACCAGCACGTGCAAGGCGGTGAAGAACTATGACTACACCCCACCGCTCAAGACCTATGCGGTCACCATGGAGTGCGGACACACGGGAGGGACGGCCGTGTGCATGCCGGAGCAGACAGCGGGCGCTTTGCCCCAGGCTGTGAAGGCCACCCAAAAAGTCCTGGCCGACTTCGCCGCGGCCGGTGTCCCCCTGCGGCCCAAGACCGTCATCGATACGCTTCCCGAAGGTCGCTTCGCCACCCCGTCGACGGCCTCGACCTGGCGCGTTCCCTTGACCGCTGCCACCGACCGCGACGACGCCGCGTTCGCCGTCGCCGTCGCCGCGACAGGCATGAACTGTCCTAGTCCAGACCCTCTTCTGCGCCGCGTGGTCATCGCGTGGGCCGCTCACGTCACCGGCACGACCCCGTCCTGGCAACGGCTGCGCGCGAGCATCGACCGTCAAGGCTCGCCGGGGGACGTCGACGGCATGTTGCGCAGCGTGCTGAGCCGACCAGCCAAGGAGCAGGCCGACTGGTTCACCACCACCTCCAGGAAGGCGTGCACGGTCTGATGCGATGGTGGCTCAAGACCCGCCGAACCTTCACGGTGCTCACCGCTCTGGTCATGGTGTCGATGGGGCTGGCGGTGTGGATCGGGGAGCAATCCGTCATGCTCCCGTCGTTCTTCTCCAACAGCCAGCGGGCCGTACTGACCGTGTTCCTGCCGATCCCCGCCGTGGCAGCGCTGTCCCTGTCCCTGGACTCGCGGCTGGCCGCTTTCGAGATGGCTGCCGTCCGCTTCATCCCAGGGCGTGACGTGCTGCTCGTCCTGGCCGCCGTCGCCGGCTGTCTGGTCAGTGCCGGGATCTTCTGGTCACCCACAGGCATGTCGGTGGCCCGCAACATCGCCTTCCTGACCGGCCTGATGCTTCTGGCCCGGCCGTGGGCACGGCAGGCGGCCGTAATGATCCCCCTCATCTGGATCGCGCTGGTCGTGTTCTTCTCCCACCGTCCCTATCCCGACCCGGACCCGTGGACCGTCCTGCCAGAACCCGCTACCGCGGTCCATGCCGCCATCGCCGCTGCGGTCGTCCTCATCGCCGGCCTCACCCTTCTTTCTCGCACCCGCCAGGAACCGTCATGACGATCCGCTTCGACAACGTGACCTACGCCTACCGGCGCTGGAACCGACCGATACTCACCGACTTCACCTACTCCCTCCCCGCCGGGCTGACCGTGCTCCTGGGCCCCAACGGCGCCGGGAAGTCCACCCTGCTGAAACTCGCCGCAGGCACCGTCCGCCCCGCACACGGAACAATCACACTCGACGACGTACCCTCGACCGCTCGCTCATACCGGCATGCCGTCGGATGGCTGCCGCAGCACGTACAGCCAATGCCGCAACTGACCGCCCGCGAGTACGTCGCCTACACAGGCTGGCTCAAGGGCATGGCCACCTCCACAGCACACGAGAAGGCCGCAACCGCGCTCGAGCGGGTCGACCTCACCGAGCAAGCCGAGGTGAAGACCCACCGGCTCTCCGGCGGACAACTCAGGCGTCTGGGCGTCGCGGCCACGCTCGTCCACGACACCCAAGTCCTGTTGCTCGACGAACCGACCGCAGGACTGGACCCACAGCAGCGCCGGACATTTCGCAACGTGCTGGCCTCCCTGACTGACCAGGTGAGGATCCTGATGTCCACTCACGACACCCAGGACCTCGCCGAGGAAGCCGACCACGTCACCGTCCTGCGAGCGGGCCGAATCCTTCACACCGGCACGTCCAAGGAGTTCCTGGCCCACACCCCAGCGAGCGTCGCACCCGGCCGCGCCGCCGAAGCCGCCTACACGGCAATCCTCAACCGCGACGGCAACGCAAGCGGGTGATGCTGCCCGTCATGGCTCCGGCAGGCCCGATGCGGGCAGGCAGGTCTCTACCCGGGAGCTTGCATGGTCACCGATCCACTCGTAGTCGTCATCCGTGTCCCATCCGGGATTGCGGCGCCGTCGCTGAGGGAGGCGTCTCACGTCGTCGGCGTTAAGATCATCCATGGACGCTCATGGTGCCCAGCGACCATCGCGCTGACCAACATGACGTCCCGTTGTGGCTGGGTTCATGCCACCTGGTGCAGCGGTTCAGGTAGTCATGAGGCGGTGGTAGTCCTCGACCTGCTGCGCCAGGTCGGCTTCGGGGATGGACGTGAAAGCGCTCATCTGGGCGTAGGACAGGCCACTTCTGCGTCCGACCAGCGCGAGGTCCCACAGGGCCTGGTTGATCCGGGCCCTGGCGGTGCCGAGGGAGAGCATCCCGAGCTCGACAGCCTCGGTCGCCCGCATCGTCCCCTCGATCTGCAGCTCGGCCAGGTGGCGCACCGCACCGGTGATGGTCGGTGAGGAACTCGGGGCGTGTCGGATGGGACAGTGCCTGCCCAGGTCCGCTCGTGGGGCTGGGGTGGGCCGGCGTCGGCGTGCTTCGAGCGGCGGTGGGTGATGTACTCCCACACCCACCGGCAGGAGGCCCTGTTCTCGTATAGCTACGGCGACGGGACATGTAGCGCTGGGTAACGCTCGGGGCCGCGTTCGCTGTGAAGGCCAGTGGCGCAGCGGTTGGTGGTGGCGGCCCCGGTCTTCCATCTCTGGCCCACGGTGCAAGGTCGCGGCGGCGGAAGTTCACGTTCGCCTGTCCGGTCGCTGCTGGGTGGAGGCGTCGCAACAGGGCGTCGTCGTCGCGATTCCACGGCGGGCCTATCGGGCCGGCGGCTGGTACTGGCCCTCAATGCCCATGCCGCGCATCAGGTCTTGCATCAGCAGCTCGAACATGGGTTCCTGATCAGAGAAAAGGGGGGCAAGTGCCCGAAGACCTCCAGCGCGATCTGGCCGTAGAGCGACCGCCAGCAGCTCAGCATCACCACCAACGCGCCGGGAGGAAGGTCCACGCCGGTGTCTGCCCTGTAGTCCAGCATCTGCTGCCGCAGCCGCGGATCCATCCCATCCTCGTCGAGGATGGGGAACGGGCGCTCCGTCCACAGCTCCACGGCGCGCAGCAGGGGGCGGGCGCTGGGCGGGACGGCGTACATGTGCCGGGGCCCGGGCGGTTCGCCAATGTTGATCCGCGAGTCGCGATCGATGGCCACCGTGGTCTGGGCCTCGTCGACGGATCCGATCTGGGTCATCGACAGCAGCGACTTGTCGGTGCCGGCGAATAGCAGCGCCGCGATGGCAGCGGCGCACAGCGGGTTGGGCAGGCGCAGAGTGATCGTGTGCACGACGCGCGGCGTGAGGGGCACGGTGGTGATGCCCGGCCCCGCGCGCGGTGAGGTCGTCGGGCACGTTGAGCAGCAGCGAGCGGGACAGGAAGCCGGCCTGGGCACCGCGCACGCGCGCCACCGTGTGCCGCGGGCTGGACTTGAGACGGTCAGCCGGGCCAGGAGCAGCCGCAGAGCCTCCATCTCTTGCAGGCTGAAAGGGGTAGCCGCGGCCGGGTCGGCGGCAGGTTCGATGCCGTCAACGGCGGATGGTTGGGGTGACAGGGTGCGGGCCAGCCAGGTGCGGGCGGCGGCGTAGCCGACGCGGTACTGGCCATCGGTATGGCCGAAGTGAGCGTTCCGGCTTCTCCGGGCTGCCGGTCTTCTCAGCGCTCGCTAGCCAGTCCCACACCGTCCTGATGTGCACGTTCAACGCTTCGGAGACCAGCTGCACATGCGCCGTTGTCAGCTTCCCCGCCCTGCACAGCCCCAACAGTTGAGCCACCGCGGCAGGCCGCAACTCATCCCGATGCCGCCCCAGGCCGTCGTCCATGGCCTCCAAGGCGTCGCCTCCCGCCGTCACCGGAGCCGACAACCGCGCAGAGAACGAACCGGCAACAGAGCAGTGATCACAGTGTCAGCCTCCGGTCGTTCAACATCCGCCCCACGCAGAGCAGTTCATGCAACGCCCGTGGCAGGCGCGACGGATGAGACGTTAAAGCCGACACCACCACAAGAGCCCCGTCGATCACCTGAGCGAGTGACAGAGACCCCGTTCCGCCTCCGCCCTGCACCCTCATGCGCTACAGAGACCACCTCAAAGGAGGTTCGACGAACACTGCACTGGCCGATTCGGGATCACACCACCACTGATTCGGGAAAACACCACCAAGATCAACCATCTGAAACGTCAACTGACCAGGACAAACACGAGCCAGCATCAGTGGTGGGGAAACCCGAACATCTCGGTGGTCTCTTCCCCGAACCTCACAGTCCTGACGCACCAGAGCACGCTCCGGAGTCCCTACGGCTTCAACTGGTCCTCGGACTACAAGCGTCCAGAGCCTCGTGAGGGCGGTCTCCTCTTGGCGGAACCTCCTCGCCGTGGGTTGCTGGTCGAATCGGATGGGACGGTCACGGCGGCCGCAGCCGCGACCACGGACATGCTCGGCTGGGCGATGGAGCGAAACTCCAGCAGCGAGGGACGCCGGATCAGCGTGTTCGTACTGACCGAGATCACCCTGGAGTACTTCCGGCTGGTCGACCAGCACGTCCTTCCGCTGGTCGACGGCACGTGGACGCACCGAATCGTCGCCTCGGAGTTCACCCGCCCGCCCGCGCGCACCCTGGCCCCCGGTGACGACCCCACCTTCCCGCTCTTGGGCTCACCCCAGCCGGCCACAAGTAACGACTGGAACCACAGCTGGAAGGCCCTGGGGGACCCCGAGCGCGACGCCTACGAAGCCCTGCGACACATCTACGCGCTCTTCGGCCTCGACATCACCGCCAACCCGTTCCTCGACACGGACCGCGTAAGCACAGCCAAACTGCTGGAGAAGAAGTAGCAGACCCAGCGAGCACGCCCCGGATCCCGACCGGGGCGCGCTGCCCTCCCGGCTCCTCCCGCTCCTTGAAGACCCGCTCTGGGATGTCTACGCGGAGCAACCGATGGTCCAGAGGTCACCGGGGCTGCGAACAAAGGCCCGGCGCGGGCCTCCTGGGCGCGGTAGAGGGCGTGGCCGTCGGGGTTGTCGAGTGCGGCCGTCAGCGTCTGCTCCCCGGGGCGCACCCCGAGGTCGACTGGGCGCAGCTGCGTACGGTCGGCAAGGGCCGGCGCTCTCCCCTCGCCGGGCTCCAGACACAGTCGGCCTGAGCTCCGCGGTCGGACCCTGATGGACGACGCCTCTTCCACTCCGCGATCGCGGGGGAAGGGGGGCGTCGTCCCGGCAGCCCATCAGAAGCTGCGCTGTGCGGGAGGGGCTCCTACCTTGGCGGTGGGACGGCGTACAGGACCACCGCCCCTTGCTGGTCGACGCTGGCCCCTCTCCCCCCTCCCGAGGGGCCTGGCGCTCTCGCTGTTGGCCCGTGGTGGTGCCCGGCTTCACGAGGGGCCGGGCACCACCACGGAGCCGATCGGTATCCCGCTCACAGCCTGGCGTCTGGGATGGCAAGCCAACCGTGCCTAGATTGCACGAAGCTCGGAGCTGATCCCCATGCCGTCGAGGTCGCTCACGAGCCTCCAGTAAACGTCGCTCTCGTAGAAGCTCGCTGCATCGCCGTTCCCCTCAGCGGGGTCGATCTTGTCCATCTCGGGGACGTCGTAGGCCACCGTGTAACCGGCCTCCGCGTCGTTCCACTGGACCCGGACCACCATGTCCGCTGTGCCGATGTCGTAATTGTCGTTCCCGTAGTTCTTAGCGATGTACTCGAACGGGTACGTGAACGTATAGCTTTCGTCCTTCTTGATCGACCGCAGGTAGTCCAGCTCGTTCTCGAAGCCATAGTTGTTCGACTCACTCCACATGGAAGGAGCGTAATGCTCTGCACCTCTGCCAGAGTCGACACCATGGGCCAGCAGGCAAAGCGCTCGTAGACCTCGGCGCCCGTAAACGGTGCCTCCGCGCCGCGGTCCTGGAACACTTGGGTCATGCCGCTCATCCGTGACATCGTCCAAGCCGATTACTCGGTGGTGGAGGAGCTGCTGTACTCGAATCATCTGGGAGACGGCAGGTTCTACGACCCCGAGGGCCTGGACGTCGTCGTGGCCGAGCTCCACGGGTCTGTCGTCGGGGTCGCCGAGTTCCAGCTCCACTGCGACTTCGGGCACGACGAAGGCCGGGAGGCGCATCCCGGCGAGCAGACGTTCATCTCGACGATGGCCGTCGCCCTTACCGGTCGTCGCGGCGGGGTCGGCCGGGCACTTCTCACCGAGATCGCCCGCCGGGCGCAGAAAGCCGGCGACACGTTCCTGGCCCTGGTGCCGTAGGACGGCGCCGACGCGGCTGACCGGCAGGCGTTCTTCCAGGCGTGCGGGTTCACGCTCTACGGCCCCGCCGGACCGGGCGCGGCATGGGGCTGCCCGGTCTCGGAGATGCTCGCTGTGAAGGGCGCGGCTGACGCCGCAGGTGAGTAGCCCGTCGCCGGCCTCATCGTCGACTCCTCCCGCCAGATCGCCTTGAGCGGGGTACGCGACGACGCCTCATGGGGCGTCCATGAGACCGAACTTCCCGCGCGCCTGTGGACTGTCCCCTCCCCTGACTCCCCCGCCCACGCCGAATGGCACGACCAATGGGAACGCCACGTCCTCACCCGCCAGCCCTGACCTCACCCCACACAGGGCCCTGGTGTTCCCATCCATGAAGACCGCATCGCCGCCGGCTCGCACACTCGCGCCCCGCGTGCCACCGACAGTGGCGCGCGGGGCGCTGCACGTTCCCTGGCGACCGGGACGCGGCCCTGTCCAGCCCTGCTGCCGGCCGGTGGCCAGCAGAGGCTACTGCGCGTCGATGCAGGGCCCTTGGGCGCGGAAGCGCGCGCGGGTTTCGGGCCAGGGCGTCGCGCTGTCGTGGCCGGAGCAGCCGACGCCTCAGCACAGGGGGCGGGAGCCGGGCGCCGGCCTTCCGTTGTGCAGCGCCACCCGCCCGTACGCCTCGTAGCGCTCGCGGCCGTCCTCACCATCCACGAGTTCGTTCGCGAGCTCCTGCTTGGTCCAGCGTGCGAGGTTCTCGCCCGGGGCGTAGCGCCACCTCCTGAGGAGCATGGGAATGATCTCCGCCTTGGAGTGGTCGTCCATCAGAGCGTTCCGCCGCTGGAGGAGCTCATGCCGGAGCTCGCGCTCGGCCTCGGAGATCGGAGTGGTCGCCCTGCGGATGTCCGCGGGGTCCGTGTCCGGTTCGAAGATCATGACGCAGTGGTCGTGCGGCACGGGGACGGCGATTTTGCCCGGGAACCTGGCCTGCGTCTCGGCGGCTTCCCGTACCCAATTGAGGGCTTCGTGGTAGCCGAGGCCTGTGCCCTGCTCGCGTGCGGTGCGCTGGAGTTCGCGGGCGCGCTGCTGCTCGGTGGTGCGTTTGGTCATGGACGGGTCCTCTCGGCACCGGGGCTTCGCCCCCACACGGCAACCCCGGATCGATGGATCGTCAAGGTGTTCCTCAAGCGGTCCGTTGATCCCGGAAGACCTTCCACCAGTGTTCCGGGCAGTGTGGGTGTCCGGGTGCGGTGTGGGCGTCGGCGAAGCCCGGGGCGTCAGCCCTGCGAGCAGGATACTGGCTAGGCCGTCGGCCCCTTCGTCGACGACGGCGAGGCTCTGGCGTTGTCTGCGTACGGGTCGTGGACGAGGCACAGCCGAAGGGGCACGCCAGGTCTCCTCCCGACGGAGCTCTCCCGTCTCGCCCTGGGGCTCGGTACCAGAAGGACAGCACTGGGATGCCGGTGGCGTCTGTCGTGACCTGCTCCTTCGGCCTATCGCTGATGCTCACCCGGGGGCTCGTAGTCTGCGTCAGCCAGCGCTGTCTGGAGTTTGCAGAAACTGGCAGGCAGGGGCAGACGACGTGGGAGAACTGACGCAACGGACTGCATGTGTCGGCCCTGGCGGCTGGCCGCTTCGAGAGGCGGGCATGGGACAGATCGAGCAGGGTTTGGAGCGCGCGTTGCGCACCCGACCCGTTCCCTCAAGCACCGGGGCCCGCCTGCGTTTTCTGCTCGCAGCGCACCGGGGTTCCACCCGGCAGGTGGCCGCCGTGCTGGGCGTCTCGCAGCGCACTGTGCAGCGGTGGGTGACGGGGAAGCCGGGAGCGCGTCGTCCTCCGGGGCCGACGCAGGTTCGGGCGATCGAGGAAGCGGTCCTGGCTCGGTGGCAGCCCCGGGTGCGGGCCCGTCGGCGTGCCCAGGCCGAGGCGGAGGGGTTCGTCTTCCATACCAGGGCGCGGTTCGGGTTTGCTGCTTCGGCAGGTTCCTCGGACGATCCGCGGGTGCGGTGGATCACCCAGGATCTGCCGGGCGAGGTGGCTCGGGAGCTGTTCGCCGCTCGGGATGCCGGCGCGGGCGAGCAGCAGCAGACAGTGATCCTGGCCCGTGCGTTGGGGCACGCCTACTTTCGCGAATGGGGCCGCCGGGCCCACGGTCTGAACATCGCTTTCAGCGACGTCGAGTTCGCCGACTTCTCGATCGGCTGAGCCTGGCCCGTCGCATCACCAGGTCAGGGTGTTCAGCGTCGTGAGGGCCTGACACGACTGGTCGGCACCGCTTCGTACCGCTCGGCTTCCTGCCGCTCGCGCCAGTCCCACTCCACACGGCCGATCGGTGCTTTGCGGCGGGCTGCGGACGGCTGGGGCGGGCGCAGTCTGGCCGCCTCCGCCACGTGCAGCAGGAGCCCGCGGTCACCTGGCGCGGCGAGCAGTTCCTGGTCCTCGCCGGAGACGAGCCGGGTGAAGCAGGCCGCGGCCCGCAGGAACACGCCGGCCCAGGGTGGTACGGGATAGGCGGCGCAGCCGTCGGTGTAGCGGGCACGGTCGTGCAGGGCGAGCGTGGCCGCGGCAGTGTCGTAGTCGTGGGGACGTGCGGTGGCGAGTTGCTGGAGGGATGCGCCGGTGAACAGCGCGGCGGCGACGGCCGCGGCCAGGCGGGGATGTGCGGTCGCCACGTGCAGCCGGTGGGCGACCTGCTGGGTGGTGGGCGCGGTGAGAGGCACGGGCGGTGGGCGGTGTCGCCAGGCAATCTGGGGCGGCGTGCACGGGATAGAGCAGAGGCGGGGGCTGTCGTAGGAGACGAGGCGGTCCAGTGCGGGCAGGGTGAGCCACCGGCCGGCCGTCCCGGCGGGCTCGTCTGCGAGTGGGAGTTCGGTGACCGGTGTGCCGGAGTAGTGGCGGCGGGCAGCCTCGAAGTCGGCGGTGACGGAGTAGTCAGCCGTCCGCAGGGCCTGGTGCAGAGCGGCGGGCAGGTGCGGGCGGTGACAGACCAGGGTCAGGTGGATACCGGTGAGGGTCTGTAGCTGGAGGAGGCGCATCGTGCGACGAGTGGTGAGGCGGTGGGCGCGCAGGACGGTCAGCCGGGTGACAGGAAGGGCAGTGGTCCAGGCCGTGGCGGCTTCCCAGGCGGGTTGACGACCGCGTGGGAAGCGGCCTGGAAACAGGGGTGGCTTGCCTAGGGCGGCGAGAAGGTCGTGGGCGAGGCCGGTTTCACTGGTGGTGCCCGGGCCGGGGTGCAGGGTGATCCGGCCGGACGGCAGGTGGTGGGCGGCCAGGGCGGTGCGGTGTGGAGCACGTCGTCATGGCGGTCGATGACCACGGTGACAGGTGACGGTGGCGCTGCGAGCGGCATGGCGGTGTGGTGGTCAGGCGAGGCGACTGAAGGCCCAGCGCAGCAACTCTTGGTCGACGCGGGGGCGGCCGGTGCGGGTCAGGGCGGTGCGGGTGTGGGCGGTCAGCTGCGCCCAGGCACGGAAGTTGCCGTGCGCGGCGTGGCTGTCGGCGAAGGTGATGTCCTCGGGATCGGCATCGGCCCAGATCGGGTGGAACAGCGGGATGACGTCGAGGACCTCGCTGGGGGTGAGGCGGGTGAACTGCTGCCAGAGGAAGATCCGGGAGGACAGCATCGGTTCGCGGCGCAGCACGGTGTGGCAGCCCTCGCCGCCGAAGAAAATGATCGCGAGCTGGGTGGAGGGCTCGTCCCACAGGTAGCGGAAGTACTCGAAGGCCTCCCCGTTGAGCCACTGGGCCTCGTCGACGAGGAAGGTGCGGGGGCGCTCGGCCAGGGCGGTCTTCAGCAGACGGTCGAATTCGCTGGGGTGGCGCGGCGGCTCGCCGGCTAGGTCGAGCGCGGTGAACAGCTCGTAGCGCACCGCTCGGGCGGTGGGACGGGCACGGAAGGTGATCTTGCGGACGGAAGCCGGCGCCGCCGTGGATACACATCATCGCGCGGGCGGCGACCGTATCGCCGATGTTCTCACGCGCGGTGAGCAGGGCGCGGGTGGTGACCACGGAGGCGTCGGGCAGGTCGACGTACTGATAGGTCGCCGCGGTCACGAGGGGTCTCCGTCTTCGTCGGGGGTGGAAGGTGCGCCCCGCCCGGCCGGGCCGTCCGGGACTACAGGGGCGGAGTCACGGCTGGACGGGAGCGGGGCGGGCTGGCCCGCCGTGGTCAGCGCAGCCAGGGAAGCAGGGGTGCGCCAGTCGGCCGGGGGTGCGGCGGGCGGGATGACGTCCGGCAGCGCAAGCTGCGACAGGCTGGTGCCGGCACTCCGGGCGAGTTCGGCGTCGGCCTGTGCACCGGTCAGTGCGCCGAGCCGCTGTGGGGCTTCGGCCTGGGTGGCGGCGGCGTAGCGCTCGCGCTGGGAAGCTTCGAGGTCCTTCTTCAGGCGGCGGGCACGGGCCGCCCGCGTCTTCCGTACGGCGCTGACCTGTTCCTCGGTGGCCTGGTCGGCCAAGTCCGCGGGACCCAGGTAGCGGCCGGTGGCGGCGTGGTAGACCTCGATGCGGTGGTCGTGGTGGGGCATGAAGCGCACTCGGACCTGGATCCCGGCCAGCCCGGTCATCCACGGCCCCACATAGTCGCGCCTCCTGAAGCGGATGCCGCGGGTCGTCAGCGTGCGGGTCCCGGCGTCCTCCATGGTGAACCTCCACAGATCCGCCGCGGCCACGTCCTGCAGCGGGGTGGGATCGCCCTGCCACGCCTCAAGCGGAGTCCTGCCCCGCAACGGCGCGGGACGGTGTTCGGTGTTCCACCAGACGGTCCAATCCAGCAGCTGGGCGGTGAAGTCCTCAAAGCTGAGCAGCACTTCGTCTTTCGGGCGGGAGGCACGTTTGCCGGGGCGCGGCTGACGGGCGTAGCCGGGCAGTGCGGCCAGGAACATGCCTTCTACCGCCCGGTTGAGGCCCTCGACGGTGCCCTTGAGGTGGGGGGTGTAGGCGGGCAGGTCCTCCACCGTCACGTCCAGGAGATCGAACGCAGCGGTCACCGTCCGTGACAGGAAGTCCTTTGCCGCGGTCGACACGCACTTTCTCGGGCAGGCCGCCGAACGGGCCGTAGGGCTCCTCGCGCAGGACCGCAGAGCGCAGCGCGGCCAGCACCGACTCCCGCGACGGATGCACCGGCGTCACCGCGACACCGGTGACCGCGTTCGTCGCGCAGTCGGTGAACCACTTAATCCACGGCCTGCGGGCCCTGCCGTCGACCTCGACCAGCACCGGCGCCTGGACGTGATCGGTCTCCCACACCTGATTGCGCCAGCCCCGCGGCCGGGCCAGAAACACATCATGCTTGCGCGCCGCCCCCTCGCCACCGGCGAGCCCGGCCCGCTCCCCCGGCGACAGATCACGACGGATCGCCCGGTGCAGAGTCGCAATCGACGGAGGCGGATCCCCCTCGCCCCTGTCCGCACGAGCAGTCAGCTCACGATGCACCGCCGCGACGTTCCCCCTCCACAACCCCAGCAGAGCCCGGACCTCATCAGTAACCGTGAACCGCCCGGGATACGCAGCCCGCTCCCCCGGCGCCCGGGCCGCAGCCTCGTCCCCCTCGGCGGCAGCCAGCCACCGCCACACCGCACGCTCCCGCACCCCCAACACGTCCGCCGCCGACCTCACCCGCGTGGTGGTGAGCTTCCCCTCCCGCCGCAGGGCCAGCAGACGGCGCACCACAGGCCCCCGCAACGCCCGAACCGACACAGCCGGCAAAGCCCCACCCGAACCACCACCCGCCCCTTCCAGGTCCGGGTCCTGCTCTGTCTGATCCACACCCCCGAGCACACCAACACCCACCGGCCAGCGGATCAGAACTCACGAAACTGAGACAGCATCACCCTCACGCGATAACGCCCGAAGACAGCAATGCCTCACAGATCTCTCACCTCCAGGACAGTGACCTCACAGCCCTGGAACCGCCACCGACCAGCAACAACAGACCCAAACCCCACTGTCTCCCACCCCGCTGTGCCGAAACCGAGAGATCGCAGCAGCGCCCGACCGCGTGCGCTGCATGGGAGCCGCCGCGACCGCAGGCCAGTGGCCGGCCTGCCACCACGAGCACCGAGACATGCACGGCCATGGCCCGGCCGGCGCGCTGCGCTATCACCGCCCGCATCGCCCGCCAGCGGGGGTGTGGCTGTAGGGAAGCTTTGAGATCGTCTGTTGCTCGCGGTGAGAACGCCGGTTCCACAGCCGCCTCGGACGCCTCACCCGTCAAGGCTTCCTCACGCAGCCCGGGCGCGGCCTCCACCAGAAACAGACTTAACGCCGCTCTTCGCTGGCTGGAATCGGCACAACCGACGGCCGCCACTCCCGCCTGATCAACCCGAACACCCACGAGTCGGAAACCTCGCCGTTCACGATGCAGTCCTCCCGCAACGTCCCTTCACGCACGAATCCGATCTTCTCCAGGACCCGGGCAGATGCCACGTTGCGCGTATCGGTCTCGGCCTGCACACGATTCAGGTCCAATGTGTCGAACGCCCATCGCAGCAAGGCGTGTACGGCCTCCGTCGCGTAGCCGTGCCCCCACATCGCATCGCCGAGGACGTAGCCCAACGACGCACTGCGGTAGTCCGGGTTCCATCCGGTCAGACCGCACCAGCCGACGAAGGCCCCGTCACAGGCACGGTCGATGGCCACCCGCGCCCCGGTGCCTTCGTCCGCCATCTGCCGGCACATCGTGATGAACCGCTCGGCGCGGGCCGGTTCGCTCCACGGCGGAGAGTCCCAGTAGCGCAGCACGTAGGCGCTGCTGTGCAGCGCGAAGAGGGGCTCCGCGTCGGCGTCGGTGAAGGGGCGCAGTCGCAGGCGAGCGGTGTGCAGTATGGGGGTGGCCAACGTCATGTGCGCCATCTTGTGTCCTCAAGGGGCCGGCGGGACACCGAATATCCGATCCGCCTCCGGCTCTCATGACCAAGGCACCGCCTACCAGCAGAGCGCGCATGCCTTCAACCAGCACCCCGACCAAGCACTCAGGGTCTGTGGATCGCCACGGGCGCGCCATCTGTGCGAACGGCACGACCACTCGGCCTGCCCACCGATGGCCCAGACAGAACGTCACCCGCAGCCGCCTCGGACGCCGAGGCTTCCTCGGCAGCTGAAGATGTCACCGTCGTAGTGGCGCAGCGAACCGTAGCTTCTTGGGCCGGAGCTGCATGACGAGTTCGGCCCCTGGGGCTGACGGTCATCGGGCCTGGTCTCCGTTGGCCTACGCTCCGGTGTAAGCACTGTTCGCCTTGGCGGGTGCGAGCGGGGCCGGAGGCTGCCGTAGTCGACCAGCGAGTATTCCCCCTCCTACGACGGTGGTGGTCGTGCCGCACCAGCCCGGCCACCGGTACCTCGTCGACCCGGCCGGCACAAGCAAGCCCGGGGACGGCGGGGTCTGGTTCGCCGCCGGCGACGCCGGCCCGGCGGGGCGCACTCGCCCGCCGAGCCGAAGCCGTGACCCACCACAACCCGCCCGAACCGCTGCTGCAACGGCGTCCGCGTCGACGCAGCCCTCTCCCCACCCACTCCCCGAGGGCGGCTGTCATGGACCAGCCCCCGGTCCCTCCTTGCCCTCAGGCCGGGCGTCGGCGGCGCCCTCGAAGATTTTTCTTCCAGCCTCCGGTCACACATCCGTGCGCCCATCCGTCAGAGCTGTGAAGACGCCAACAACCGATACGCATACGAAGGAAACCCGCCATGACGACCACCAACACCTCGATCTCCCGCATGTCCAACCCCGGCGAGTACGTGCCGGAACTGGCCGACGTCAGCGCCGCGCTCTTCCGCGCCACCGGCAACCACTCCGTACCCCGTACCACGATCAACCTGATCCACCTGCGCGCCGGGCAGATCGTCCACAACACCTACCTGACCATCCTCAACACCAGCTTCCTGCGCAAGGCCGGCGAGACCGAGGAGCGCATCACAGCCGTCGCGTCCTGGCAGGACGCCCCCTACTTCACCCCCGCCGAACGCGCCGCTCTCGCCCTGGTCGAGGCCACCCTCCAGCCCGCCCAGCACGGCCGCGAACGCGTCACCGACGAGCTCTACGCCGAAGCCGCCAAGCATTACGACGCCAAGGCGCTGGCCACCCTCACCATCGCCATCGGACAGATCAACTTCTTCATCGCCCTCGCCCTCATCGGCAAGCCCCAGCCCGTCACCTCCCTCACCGACCAGCAGTGGGACTGACCGCACACCACCCGACGTACCCGCGCAGAAGGTTCGCTCTTCTCCGCGTGCCGGGACGGGTGGCGCGCGCCCAGGCGGTGAGCTGACACTCGTCGGACGAGCCCTCCCGCCGCAGGGGACTCCCTGATCAGCCTGCCGCACACTCCACGCCGTGTCAGCTCGCCGCCACACACCGTCTGCGCGAGTAATGCTGGGGAGGCCGGCCATGACCAGCAGGGACGTGCGGTCCGGCTTCGCCCCGGACCGGTGTGCTGTTCGAGAGCGACGACCCCGGACGATGACTGAAACGGCAGGCACATCCCTGGGGAGAGCTCACACTGGAGGCAACGGCGACGACCGCCGGCACTCGTGGACAGAGCCCACGCAGGAGCAACGGCGAGGGCCGCCGGCGCGCTCGGCCTGAAGGCCGCTCAACACTCACCGTGGCAGCGCAGGCTGCCACCGGCGGCGAGAAGGCGTCCGCGAAAGCGGCAACGGCCTTCCAGCGGGGCCGTGCGGGCCCCGCCCAGTACACCACCCGCGAGAGCCACCACCGCCTCCCTAGGAGGCACGGGAAGAGCGCGGTTCAGGCGAAGACGCGTCCGTGCTCGTCGGACAGCGGGTGTGGGTCTCCCCCACCAAGACCAGACGTGGCCGGCTCACCCCGCAGCGACGGGCCACGCTGAGGGAGCAGGGCGGTGGAGTGGGGGGTGATGCCGCCGGCGGCAGGCGGTCGAACCGGCCGAGACACCCCCGGCGCTGAAGGATTCCGGGCTGTCGCGGCCGCAGCCGGGGCCTCGTGCTGCGTCCCGGCTGCGCTCGTGCGCGTGTGGCTCCCCATCCGGTCCCGGGAGGGAAGATCGATTGTCAGTGGTGGGTGAGACGGTAGGGACATCGACATCGACATCGACATCGACATCGACATCGAGTCGCAACGAGGGGGAACCTGTCATGTCCGGAAACCAGAACTACATCAACCACGTCGCTCTTGTACTGGACGCCAGTTCGTCCATGTCCCACCTGAGCCGCAAGGTCGTCGAAGTCGCCGACCAGCAAATCGCCTACCTTGCCCGCCGGTCGAGGGAACTGGACCAGGAAACCCGCGTCACGGTGTACGTCTTCGCGGACAAGGTGGAGTGCGTCATCTACGACAAGGACGTACTGCGGATGCCGTCGCTGAAGCAGCTCTACCGGGTCGGTGGAATGACCGCTCTGCTGGCGGCCGCACTGAAGTCCCAGCGAGAGCTGGCACAGACCGCTCAACTGTACGGCGACCACAGCTTCCTGACATTCGTGCTGACCGACGGGCAGGAGAACGCAAGTCACCGCTGCCCGGACGCCCCCACCAGGAATGCACGTGAACTGGTCCAGGCCGTGGCCGAGATGATGGCAACGCAGGAGGACAACTGGACACTGGCCGTCCTGGTGCCCGACCAGATGGGCAAGCGCGAGGCCATGCAGTGCGGATTCCCGAAGGACAACATCGCCATCTGGGACGCCACCAGCACACAAGGCCTGGAAGAGGCCGGGCAGGTCATCCAGCAGGCCACCGAAAAATTCATGGTGGGCCGCACACAGGGCATCCGCGGATCCCGGGCGGTGTTCTCCACGGGCGCGGAAGCAGTCAACAAGGACACCATCAAGGCAGCCGGCCTCACCCCGGTCAACCCGTCGAAATACCAGCTGATCCCGGTGGCTCGTGAGGCCGCCATACGCGACTGGGTCACCGAATGCGGACACACCTACCGCACCGGCGGCGCGTTCTACCAGCTCAGCAAGTCGGAAAAAATCCAGGCACGCAAGCAGATCGCGGTACTGGAGAAGAAGACCGACCGCGTGTACACAGGACCCGAAGCCCGAGCCCTGCTCGGCCTGCCCGACATGGAAGTCCGCGTCAAGCCCGACCACAACGACGACTTCACCATCTTCGTACAAAGCACCAGCGTGAACCGGAAACTCGTACCCAACACCCGACTCCTCCTCATGCTCTGACACCCCCAAAAAACCCACACACCTCGAACAAACCCCGGCGGGTCCTACACGCTCCGCCCTCCGGCACCGGCACCGGCACCGGCACCGGCACCACAGTCATGGCCCGCGTTGATACGGACACGGCATAGAAGTACACGCCCGCTCAAACCCGCCACCGCCCACGCCATACCAGCGGCACCCCGCCCGGCGTCGGCGCCGCAACCCGGCATCGTCGGTCGGTTCGACCGGTCGGCCCAGCGTGGTCCGCTGCGCTGTGGCCGACCCGACCGCTGAAGTGCTCAGCACCCGAACGTGATCGGGCAGCAGACCGACCATGCGCGGCGGGGGGTACGTCTGCCGGGTGGACGGCCGGGACGGGGTGGCCAACGTGCGGCGCAGTTGCTGGACACGGAGGTCGGATGGCCCGCCACCGGGTACGGTGGCGGGCAGCCAGACGGGAGCGGCGTGGGGTGCCTGCGCGGAAGACGCCGGGCTGCCAGCGCTACGCGACCCACCCCCCCCCTCCGCCGCCGGTGGATCCGCCGGGCCCCCCGCGACTGGAATCCGCGTGCCCTACCGGGGCCGCTGGAGCACGCTCCCGGCCGGCAAGCGAGCGGTGAACTCCTCCCACGCCAACATCCGCGCCATCGGCGAGCAGGCCAACGCCACTCTCAAAGCCTGGCGCCTCCTGCGCAAACTCCGTTGCAAAACCACCCGCATCACCGACATCGTCAAGGCCGTCCCGGCCCTACAACTCGCAGCGTCACTCTGAGACCGGCGAGACCGCTCACAGTGCGAACGAGGAAAACACCGACATCAACTACACCAAGGGAGCCAGCACACCGTGGCAGAGGTCAAAGTCACCTACGACAAGTCGGTGAACGCAGCGTACGTGTACTTCACCGAACCCCAGGCCCGAGTGCACTGCGCGAGCGTGTACGATCGCGACCCGGTGGACGTCGACGGCATGATCAACCTCGACTTCGACGAGCAGGGCCGCCTCATCGGCATCGAAGTGTCGGCGGCCAGTTCAAAACTGCCCGAGTACCCGCTCCAGTCCGCAAAGCGACTGGACACCGAAGACGCGTGAAGCAGTCGAGCACGGCAACCGCGGCCACCCTGCCGCGCTCTGCCGCAGGTGGGAAAACGCTCACTCCTCACGCTCCCCCTCGTGCCGTTCCGGCAGAAGCCGGCGGATGCGGCCGAGTCAACCACTGAACGGCGAAGCAACCGGTACGACGCAGGCCATCGGCAGGAGAAAGCGCCGCCCGCGCATCGAGCCTTGAAGACGGACGTGAGTTCTTCGGCACCGAAGACGATCACAGGGGTCAGCGCCCGACACAGCCGACTCCCGGCACCGCCCAGGCAACGCGGAGGACACCCGGAAACCTGGATCACAGCCGGCGAAACACCGCAGCACCGGCTGTCGCGTTTCGGCTGACGCCGAGCGGTACGGTCGCTGAGCCCCCGGACCGAACAACACGCGCATGCCACACTGGACCCATCCGAAGGAGGGGCCGCCATGACGGTGCAAAAATGCGGCGTATCCGTGCAGTTCTTCGACGACGAGGCCTATGAGGCGCAGTGCGTACTGCCAGCAGGGCACCCGGGCACCGTGCACAAGGATCCAGTCATCGGCGACTGGGACGAGGACGAGATCTACACCACCGGCCCCTCCTGATCGCTCGCACCCACCCCAGCCGGCCGGAATGGCGACCCGGCAGTGGACCGACGCGCACGACCACTTCCCCTGCGCTGCTGCCGCGGGGCAGTCCGTATGATCAAATCCCCACCGCCAAAGCCGGGGCGGCCGTTGTGAGACGCCTCCGGCGGCCTGCTGCTCTTCACCGGTTGTGCGGGATCCCGGAAGACGGTCCGCCTCACGCGGCGCCGTTTTTTCGGCATTCTCTTGCCATCGGACCGCACTGGGCACTGCACGGTCACGGCAATGCACAAACCCAGGCCCGCTGCCCCTCGCGCCCAGCCCCCATCGACGTGGGAGCCGTGGCGCCACACGCCACCCCCAGCTCGCTCCGACCCATCGGGGTCCCCTCCCCCGCACCGCGCAGAACACGTCACGGATGGAGCGGAACACCGACTGGAAAGCCAGACGACCGCCGGCGTCCAAACCAACACGCGCCAGCAGGCCGTCGACCACGAGGTACTCCTCCCAGGGCTCGCGCCCTGTCGCTCCGGCCAGCGCCCGGACTAGGGCGTGTGTGAGATGGGGCTACAACGTCTGGCGTATGAATGTGAGTTGGACGGTGGCTTCGTAGCGGACGGCGAGTTTTTCGTAGCGCGTCGCGACTCCTCTGGCCTGTTTGAGGAGCCCAATCCGGCACTCGACTTTGTGTCTGGCCTTGTATCGCTCACTGTCGAAGCCGGGCGGGCGGCCGCCGGTCGGAGCCCTGCGAAGGCGGTGCCCGGCCTGGTCGCGCTTCTCCGGAATGGTGTGCGGGATCTGCCGGCGCCGCAGGTACTCGCGGATCTGACGGGAGGAGCACGCGCGATCGGCCAGGACATGAGCAGGCCGGGTGCGCGGATGTTCGCCACCGATCCGCGGAACACTGATGCGGTCCATGACGTCGGTGAACACCCGGGCATCGGCCCGCTGTCCAGCGGTAACCACGGCGACCAGGACGTGAAAGGAGACGTCGACAGCCAGGTGAATGGCGGTCAGGGCGCCGCGTGAGCGGCCAAACGCGTGGTCGTCCGGCTCGGCCGCCAGGCCGCCGGAGTGACCCGGCCCGGATCAGCAGCCCTCCTTCTCCTCGCCCCGGCGGCGTGCTGGTGGACCCGGAAAATCGTGGAATCAACCGACATCTGCCAGAGGAGGTGCCCGGCAGCATCGGCCTCGACCTGCAGCTTTTTCAGGACTCTGGCCCACGAGCCCGTGCCCTCGATCTGTCGGCGGCGGAAGAGCGTGCATGCGGTCTCCACGGACCGTACCGCTCGGGTATGTCCCGCCACGGCGAGCCCGTGCGAGCGCGCCACCAGATCCCCTCGAAGACCTGCCGCCGATCCCGTGGCGGTCGCCCCATCATCCGTATCGGCGGCAACAGCCGCCCGAGCCACGCGCACTGTTGATCCGTCAGATTCCCACGAGGCATGCCAAGATCGTTTCAGATCTTGATCAACACCTCGGCACGCGCCCTAGCCTTGCGTCGGGTTGCTGTGCAGCTTACGCCGTTCCCGGTGGTTGGGGTGGCGAATGACCACCCCTCCCGGGCCACCGGACCCGGTGAGCCGGATCAGGGGAGTTCCCGGGAGCCGGTCGGATGTGGTCTCGTCCTTCAGGCCGCCGACGCCGGGATCCATGCCGCTGGTGTCCGCGACCCAACCGTCGGGAATGACAATCGTGACACCAGATGTCTCCCCGAACGCCTCCACTGCGACCTCCGTGAGGCGGCACTCAACCCGGGTGAAGTCGATCTTCACGCCCCCCACGCCTCCGTGAGCGATCACACGCCTGGGAACCTCCCAGCGCCCGGGGCCCCGGGACGCGCCGAACATGCCGCCCTTGAGCACCAGCGGCAGCCGGTCCTCCGAGGAATGCGGCCTCGGCAAGTCAGCGGTCAGGACGGCCAACTCGGCGTGAGTCCTGGACTTCAGCGCCTGCTCCAGGCGCGAATCCAGCTCATCGAGATCGATTCGCCCCTCGGCCGCCGCATCGCGCAACTGCTCCACCACTACTTCGCGGTCGTCGTGAGAGGCGCGGAGCTCGCCTGATGGAGCAGGGCGCGCAGAGGGCTCAGGAGGCTGGGCAGTCATAGCCGCAAGGATAAGCAGCCAGCGCACTGAGCGGACTGAGACCGCACATCTGAAAACACTGCCCAGCCTGTCCTCGAGGCCGGGAACGCGCTTGTCCTTCCACACCTTGTCACCCCGTACCGGCAAGGGAGGTCATCGATCGTCACGCCGGGACCGTCCCAGCACCCACGCATGGCAGCGAACCCGGCCAAAGCCGGTGACGGGGCCTGGAACGCTGCGACCGCTCGGACGGCCCCGTGATCCACCAGTGGCTCCGTCGTCCCCGCCCACTCCGGCGGCCCTGTCGCAGGGGCCGCCTTCGCGACGGGACGACGGGTGGCCGGAGCGGTCTTCCGGCTGGGCCGTCGCCGTGGCCTGTTCCACGCCCCACTCGCCAAGCACCGCCCTGCCCTACGGGCCGACCGCACGCCGCCCACTGCGCTGCGGTGCTCAGGCGGTGCTCAGGCGGTGGGGGGCGACGGCAGCCTCCCCGGTGGGGCGCCTTCGTAACCGGTCGTAGGTTCCCCCGAGTGCGAATTCCTTGGAGTCCTGGGTGCGCTGCCGGCGATCGAGATCGACAGTCCGTCGGTCAGCCATCGATGCGCCACCGTCATGTTCAGCACCCGCCCGCCCGTAGCGGTGCCGACCAGGGCCCAATACCGCTCCAGGCGGGGATCAAAGCCGGACGAGCGCGACACCAGCCCATGCAGGTATGCGCGGAAGGCGGGGGTGTCCGACTCCTGCCGGGCTCGTGCGTGGGCGGACACGAACGCGTCCACCGCGTCCCCTGCGCCGGGCGGCAGCCCCTGGGCCAGAGCGGCGGCCGTCAGGGCGGCGACTTCGTCGATCTCCGCGTAGAAGGCCGGGCCGTCCCTCATCTCCTCGTCGTGGTCTTGAGTCCAGCGGGTGAAACTGGGCGTCGATATGAGCAGGTGCAGCTCGGCGTAGGCCAGGACCGTAGCGGGGACCGGGTCCTGCGGCGGGGCGGGCGCCAGCATTGCGATCATGATGTCGAGTCGACGCTTGGGCATGGCCGCGGACAGCTCGCGGTACCAGTGATCAGTGAGCGTGCGATGCGCCTGCGGGAGCCGCTGCACACGGGACAGTACGTCCAGACGCCGGAGCCGTTCCTCGGCCGGGCAGTCGTCCAGCGACTTGAGCGTGGCCTCCCGCCACCGCAATTCGGTCAGCCGCTCCTGCACCACTTCAAGCTCGGTTGCCACCAGTTCGCCGAGCGTGCACTCACCCGTGACCACCTGCGTGATGGTCGCGATCGGGGTCTCCAACGCCCGCAGGCGCCTGATGAGCCGGATCCGCTCCCACGCCTCGGGGCCGTAACGCCGATGACCACCCGAGCTACGGACCGCCACCGGCAGCAGACCGCTGTCGGAGTAGTAGCGGAGGGTCTTGACCGGAAGACCTGTTCCAGCCGCGAGTTCACCGATGCTCCACGTGTCTTGCGTCACAGTCCCTTGAACCTCCAGTGCGGGGGAGGTTCTAGCGTATTGATCACTGACGGCGTCGGTGCGCACCGTTCTCGCGGCTCAGACCGCGTTCCGGCCCAACCGGACCGGTACAGCCGCCTACGGCCCGGTGCGGCGTCGTCCCATGCTGTCCCCGACCCGAAGAACGGTGGGTACGTATGTCCCCGACCATGACAGCACCACGTCCATGCCGAAGAGCCGGACTCCGTGTGGTGCTCTCGTCCATGCTGTGCGCGGCGGCACTGCTCTCGGCCACCGCCGTACCCGTGGCCGGCGCAAGCCCCTCTTCCCCCGACTCCGGGCGGCAGGGCGGTGCCGTCGTACGGACCGACCAGGGCCTGGTACGTGGTGTGTCGCACGGCTCGTACACCACCTTCGGCGGCATCCCCTACGCCGCACCGCCGACCGGACCGATGCGCTGGCGTGCCCCTGTGCCCGCCGCCGCGTGGCAGGGTGTCCGGGACGCGACGAGGCCGGCTGAACGCTGTGTGCAGATGCCGACACCAGGTGCCGGCGCGATCGTCGGCTCGGAGGACTGCCTCTACCTCAACGTCACGGCGCCGGCGACGAAGCCGGCCGGGAAGAAGCGGCCCGTCCTGGTGTGGATGCACGGCGGTGCGTTCCTGGGCGGCTCCGGCAGTGACTACGGCGCTGAACGACTGGCGGTCCGAGGTGACACCGTCGTCGTCACGGTCAACTACCGGTTGGGGATCTTCGGTTACTTCGGCCACTCCGGGTTGGGCGCCGCCCCGCCGTTCGGCCTGGCGGACCAGCAGGCCGCCCTGCGCTGGGTGCGGGCGAACATCGCGCGCTTCGGCGGCGATCCGGGCAAGGTCACGTTGTTCGGTGAGTCCGCGGGCGCCCTCAGTATCTGTGCACACCTCACCTCGCCGACTGCCGCCGGACTCTTCCAGCGGGCCGTCCTCCAAAGCGGTTCCTGCCTCACCTCCTTCCCGCGCGGCGCACTCGGGCCCGGGACACCGGCCTACGAGCCCTTCGCCTCACAGACCGATGTCCAAACGGCCGGCGCGCAGGCCGCCCGGCAACTGGGCTGCACGGCGGGCGGCCCGGACGAGGTGCTGGCGTGCCTGCGCGGGCAGAGCACGGACCGTCTCGCCACCGCGCAGCTGATGCAGTCCTTCAACCGGCCCGCCTTCGGCAACACGCTGCTGCCCACGGCACCCGGCCGGGCGCTGGCGTCGGGACGCTTCCACCGAGTGCCGGTCATCCTGGGCACCAACCACGACGAGATGCGGATGTTCGTCGGGCCGTCGCTCGCCGCGTTACCTATCCGTACCGAGGGCGACTACCGCGCCCGCCTGGCAGACGCCTTCGGGCCCGCGGCCCCGGCCGTCGAAGCACGGTATCCAGCAGCACACCACGCCTCTCCCGCGCTGGCCTGGGCCTCGGTGCTGACCGATCGCTCCTTCACCTGCACCACGCTGGCAACCGGCAAAGCCATCGCGGCGCATGCCCCCGGCCTGCCCCTCTACGGCTACGAGTTCAACGATCCGGACGCTCCCGTCCTCGCCGGTCTGCCGGCCAACCCCGGCTTCCCCTACGGTGCGGCGCACGGCTTCGAGATGCCGTTCCTGTTCCCCTCCTTCCCCACCGAGCAACCCCTGACCGAACGCCAGCGCACCCTGTCCGACCGGATGGTCGACTACTGGACGACCTTCGCGCGCACCGGCAACCCGAACACCCCCACCACCCCGCCATGGCCCACCCTGCGCCCGTCGTCACCCCACGCGCCATCGGTACAGTCGTTGGCTCCGGGACCAGGCGGGATCCACCCAGTCAACGCGTACTCCGCACACAAATGCTCGTTCTGGGACCGCCTGCCCCAGTGAGCCCCTCCCACGCGTCCCCGGCTCCGGAAACGCTGCTCAGCGGGCAGCGGACCCTCCCGCACGGCCGCAGGCGGGCCGGCGGGAAACCCGGAGCCGGGACCCCGGGGGGCGGGAACCGGGGCCGAACCAACACACCATCAGGGCAGACCGGATCCGGCCGACCTCACGCCGCCTGAGGAGGCGAAAGCGCCAGCAGTCCAGCTGTGTGAGCGCGTGCCCCATGAGTGACTCCATGACCTACCCCGTCGTCCACACCACCAACGCAGCCCGGGGCCTACAGGCATACTCGGCGCCTGCGAGCGCTGCCCGACCCGGGAAGACCGGCCTGTGAGGACAGGGACGGAGATCGCTACGGTAACCGACGCACAGCAGATGACGACGCTGCTGCTCTCAGGTGACAAGCCGCTCGCGTGCGTGCTGGGCGCCGCCGAGCCCGCGACTGGCTCACGCTGGACGCCGGGATCCGCAAGGTGCTCTGGCACCGGTCGGTCCACCTTTCTGCAGCGACGCCACCTCCCTCCGCTGCCACCGATCGCACAGGTCGACGACCCGTGGCTCGCGGTCGCCCTCTCGCGGTGGCGGGGCCGGTGGTGACCGCGGCGCGCGAGTCAGCCGGGCATGGCGGTGAGGACAGCCCGTCCTCGTCCGTCTAGCAGCCGGGACCGCCATGGCCAGGAACAGCCAGCCACCCGCCAGAGCAGCAGCGGCCGGACTCTCACCCCTCCAAGCCAGCCACACAGCAGGAACACCTCCCCCTCGGCCCTGGAAGACCTGCGTCTGTGCCAGGCGCCGGGGCATCGCGGCCGATAGTCGGCGACGGGGGCCGGGGACGGGGTCGGGGTGGGGGTCGGCGCAGAAGGCCAGGAACCGGGAGCCGCGGCTGGCGGACTGGGCAGGGCAGGAGGGTTGGCAGCGGACGGCGGACGCGGCTGCCATCCTGTGCCGCATGAAGGAGAAGACCTTCTGGGCGCTGATGGACGGGTTGAGCCGTCACCCCGGTGACCGAAGCGAGCGGCTGGAGTGGCTGCTCGGGGAGTTGCGGCGCCGGCCGGCGGCCGAGGGGGTGGAGTTTCAGGCGCGTCTGGAGGCTGCGTGCGAGGCCGTCGCCACGGACGCGCTGTGGCGGGCGGTGAGCCGGATTGAGGGCGGCCTTGTGTTCCGACGACGGCTTCGACTATTTCGCACTCTGGCTCGTGGCTCAGGGGCGAGGGACGTACAGGGCGGTCCTCGCTGATCCGGACGCGCTCGCTGACGTTTCCGAGGTGCAAGCCTGGTGGGACGGCACCAGCGGGAGTGGCACGACGACAAGTGGCTGGAATGGGAGAAGCTCGACTACGTGCCCCCGGAGGTCTTCGATGAGCTGACGGGACAGCAGGACGACTGCGGGAGGCGTTCTACGACGCCCTGGACGCCGTCCAGGAGACATGGCCGGAGCGTGAAGAGGAGGACCAGACCATGAGGGCAACGACGAACGGCGCGACACCCGGCTCGACGCGGGGACAGGCACACCTCAGCTTGACGCCCTCTTCCCTGCAGAGGCTCGCGCTTAGTCAGTGACACGGCGCCGCCGTCCGGAAGGGCAAGCGCAGACGCGGGGACTCGACGGTGCCACCCAGAGACCACCGCCCGGCGAGGCGATTCGCGCAGGCAACCTTCGCCATGGATGCGGCCGTCCACATCCGGCCCGAGCACCCGAACCGGGGCGCGCCGGCAGGGCGCGGGGACGCGCGGCCTGCGGGCGCGGCGTCAAGGCGTGCCCGTGGAAGAGCGGCCACATCCCCAAGAGCCGGCTCGCCGAACGAGGAAGGGGCGTCTGTCGGCGGCTATGCGGCAGTCCATCCGGCTGCGTTGGAGTACGACTCGTAGCTGTACCGGGTGCCGCGGTCCCATTCCTCGCCGGTGAGGTGCTCGTACGCGTTGTCGGGTACACAGAGCAGTGCCTCGGCCCACACGAGGTCGTTGACGAACGGTATGAAGCGCTCTGGGGCTCGAAGTACGCTCTCATACTCCTCACGGCCTGCGGCAACGACCGCAGCCCGGGTGTACAGGAACGCATCGCCCGACAGTCCACCGCCGTACTCCTTGTGGTCCAGCTGGTACAGAGCCCAGGGGAGCTGCTCGGCGAAGCCGACCACGTCACTCACAGGACCGTTCGCCAGGCGGGCTGTCAGCGCAGCGGCGAGCTGATCGCCCTCGGGGTCGGGGGTTGAAGGTCTGCACTCTTCGATGAGCTGCCAGAAGGCGTCTTCGTTCATGGTGAAGAGCTTGGCGGAAGGGTGTGACAAGTCGGGGCGCCACCGCCCGCCACTGCCCGGCGCCGCCGCGGCCGCCAGGGCCAGGGCCGGCACCAAGGACGGGGCTGGGACCGGCGGACGCCAGGGACGAGGACCCGGGGGCCCGCCGCCCGGTCGGCGGCCCGGATCGGCGCCGAGAACGGCCGCGGTCGGTGCGGAGGAGGCCCCCGGCCGACGGCCGTGAACAGCGACACGGCCACCCCAGCCCACCCAGACGACACGACAGCAGCCGGACAACAACAGCACCACGGCAGGGACAACGCGGAACCACAGCAGGAGGCTGTCTCGTGGACGCGTTTGATGGGTGCTCATCGTGCTGTTTCGCCGTTCGGGACGGGTTGCCCAGCCGGGGGCGACGAACTCAACTCGCGGATCTGACGGGCGATGTCCGGGTGTCCGTAGCGGTCGGTGAGCAGGGCCGCGCTTTCGATCAGGTGGTTTTTGGCTTCCCCGGTGAGGTCCTCAGCGAAGGTGTTGAGCAGGCCGGCGAGGAGTACCCATCGGCCCTGCGGCGCGTAGGCGGCGGCTTGTGCGTGGAGCTGCTCGAGGCGTGGGAGCGTCTTCTCGTCGATGGTGTGGGGTGCGGTGGCGTACCAGTAGGCCAGGGCGAGTGAGGGGTCGTTCATCAGCGTGTCCCGAAGGGCTCGGGCCTGGTCCAGGTGGCGGCGTTGTTCCGCGCGGCGTTGCTCTTCCTCGCGTTGGTGGCGTTCGTGTCGGGAGGCGGCTGTGAGGGCTTCGGGGTCGGCACTCAGGCTGACCTGTGCCCAGGTGAGCCTGACGGGGATGTGAGGGATGTCGATGGGTCGGCCGAGGAGAGTGTTGATGTGTGCGGCGGCCGGGACGCTGTCGGCCAGGGTGTGGGTGGAGGTGATGTTGCGGGCGATGGTCAGGGCGTGATGGGTGGCGGTGGCCTCCGGGGTGTGATGGGGCCGGGGCGAGGGGAGTTCTTCCCAGGCTCCGGCGAGGGTGAGGGTGAACGGGTGGCCGGGGGTGGTGCTGGGCGCCGGACAGGTGATGTCGATACTGCCTGCCCGGGGCGCGGGCCAGCCGGACTTTCTACGGTGTGGTCGGCGCATCGTCTGAGCGTGTGGGGGCGGCCGGGTCTGCTTCTCGGATCGCGATGAGCACCTCGTCGCGCAGGCGGGTTCGTTCGGTGGGCGCCTGTCCGGCGTAGGCGGGCTCCCAGCCGTTGGCTGCGTGGTTGAGGACAATGAAGCGCTGGGGGAGGTATGTGTGGTCGGTGTCTGAGCGGAAAACGGCTTCGGTGAAAGTGGCGACGACGGTGGTCCGGAGGGCGGGGTGCGCAAGGGCCGCGTCGAGCCACGTGCTGACAGCGTCCTGGACGTGACGGCTCTTGGCGTCGTCGAGGGACCGGCGCCAGCCGGTGAGGGTCCAGGATCCGGGTGTGGTGGGGTGGGCGGTCAGAAGGACGGGGATGCCGTCGGGGCCTGTACGTTCCGCTAGGTGCAGGAAGGCCCTGCGGGCTGCAGCGGTCTGGTTGTGGTCACCGCCGAACCAGGTGGTGAGCCTGTCACGGATGCGTTGCTGGAAGCCGTCGTGGTCCCATAGGGTCACCAGGGCGTCGCCGACGGTTTGGGTGACCTGGGGGTCGTCAGTGTGGACGGCGAGCTCGGCCAGCCGTCTGAGGGCGACCTCGGCGTAGGCGGGGGCAAGGTGGGCCATCGCTTCGGCGAGTGCGCGTTTGAGTGCGGGCGGGGTGTGTCGCTTCTTGTCCGTGGTGGGCTCGTCGGGGGCCTTGGCCCAGTCGAGGTACCGATCGCGGGCGAGTTTGCCGGCCACCGGGTCGAGGGCAGCGGCGACGAGAAGATCCGCGGCGTGGCCTTTGAGGTCCTTGGAGGCTGCCCAGTTCGTGGCGGTCGCACGCAGGACCGTCAGGCTCTGCTTGGTGAGGGTGTAGCGGGTGGTCCACTGGCTGACGCGGTCGGCCAGGGGGATGCCGAGTTCGCTGGGCAGGAGTTCGGCTTGTTCGGCGGTCCAGCGGGTGAAGGCTTCGACGTGGTGGGGGCGGTCGGCCCAGAAGTAGTCGACGACGGCTTCGGCGTATCCGGGCCTTAGGAAGCGGATGCGGTCGTCGGCTCCGAGGTCGGCTTTGATGCTGTCGGTGAGCGCGATGATGCCTGGGCCGTGCTGGCCGTTGATGGGCGCTGGTGTGTCACCGAGTGCTGTGCCGAGGGTGATGTGGGCGTCGTAGACGCTCTGGGCGGGTGCTCCGTCGAGTACGGCAGCGGCGAGCAGGTAGGTGCGGTGGCTGCTGTCCGTCTCCTTGTTGTGCCACTCGAGGAGTGTGCGGCGCCAGTTCTGGGCGGATTGGACGACGAAGTCGACTAGCTCGTCGAAGCTCTTGTGCTCGGTGGTCGTGCGGTCGAGGGCCACGGCCGCGGCGATCTTGTCGGCCCAGTCGACGGCCTGGGCCGGTGTGGCGTTCTTGAGCTGCTTGGTGATCCTGCCGTCGCCGAGCCACTGGCTCAATTCGCTTTGGGGCAGTGGCTGATCGGCCAGGCGGGCTCGAGCTACGGTGAGGGCGTCGGCAGGGCTGAGGTGGTGGTCCATGCCTGGGGCTTCGCCGGCCACGCTCGCCCAGGTGTCGGAGTGGACGACGGCAATGACGAAGGAGCGGGTCTCGCTCAGGTGGTCGGCGACCTCCGCGAGGTGAAGCCCGGTCGTGATGGGCAACGGCTGTGTCTCGTGTCTCAGATCCAGGATCCAGCCGGTGCCTTCGTCCAGGAGACCCTCGAGCTCAACCTTCTCATCAGGCACGCGCCTGACCTGGCGGATGGTCTGCACGCCCAGTGTGTTCAGCGTGTGCAGCGCGGTGGTGTAGCGGCCCGTGCCGTTGCCGGCGTGGATGACCGCGACCCGGTGAGCGTCGAGGATCGCGTGGAGTGCTTTTGTCGTGTCGTCGTGTTCGACATAGCCGCTGAGGCGGCGGCGGATCCAGTCATCCGTCAGGGGTGTGCCGCGCAGACGCTGGATCTCGTGGTTGTTCTGGATGCCGATGAGAGTGCCGTTGTTGGTGGTGACGGTCTGGTCGACCCGCGCCGTGGCTGTGGCGGCGTCGGCCGTATTGGTGTCGACACGGCCGTCCGCTGCGAGTTCAGTGTCGACTGCGGATGCCGCTGCCGGCCCCGGTGGCTGCTCCGCCGTGGACGGGGCGCTGTCCTCGATGGGCTCGGCAGGCTTTTCAGCGGCGGGCACGGCGGTCTCGGATGCGGGTTCGGCAAAGCCGGTGACGTGGGTCTGGCCGGTGCCGGTGTCTTCGGTCGGGGGGCCAGCCGCAGGTGCCGCCGTGATGGCAGGCGGCTCGGGGGGCCGGCTGGGGGGAGTCAGTTCGTTCAGTGTCAACGCGCGGTCCTTCATGCGGTCGGTGCCGTTGCGCGGGTGCGCAGCGGGAGGCGTCTGCGCTGCTATCCGCCGATCCGGCGTGCCTTCATGCCGATCAGCTTGGCGCCGGCGTCGACCGTCTCCACCTGCTGCGTGACCTGGGCGTGGCTGGTGATCTCGTCGGCGTCCATGCCGGTGGCCTCGCCGGTGAGCGTGGTCAGCTTCTGGTCCACGAAGGGGCCGGAGGCGGGGCGGGCCTCGCCTGCGAAGGTCAGGCGCTGCCCGTAGACGTCTTCCAGGAGGTTGCGCAGCTTGCCCATGCTGCGCAGCAGGCCCTGTTCTGGTGTCAGCTCGGCCGGCTCTCGACTGACGTACTCCTCGAGGAAGTCGTGGAGCAGGTCGAGTTCGGCGTGCCGGGCGTGTAGCCGTTGCTCGTTCGGCTGGAGGGGTAGCTCGAGGGTGCCGACGAGTGTGTCGGGGATCGTGAGGTCCGGCTCGGGTTCGGTGCGCCGGGGGCTGAGCAGGCGTTCCAGGCGCTGGTACAGGAAGGTCAGGGTGGCGGGCACGGCTGAACTGATCAGGGCGATCTCTACAGGATCCGGCATTGTTCCACTCCCCCGCTGGCCCGGATTGACAGAACCTTGATTCTCACGAAGGTTCCGGGCTTCGTTGAGCGCTTTCTTGAATGTGGCGGAATCCTCTTGCCGGGAGGGATCTTCCTTTCCTCGACCGAATTTCATTCGTGTCGGATCAGGCCATTTGTCCGGTCAGTGCGGGGGTTCCTGGTGATCAGTTTCGGTGACTGCCCTGTGTCCGTGCCGCAGATAGGGGGCTTCGTCGGGGTGCCGGGCGACCCTGGACTGCCGCCAGGCGACGTCGAATGAGGTGCGTCCGCGGCTTCGTCTGGACACTTGAAGGGCCTGCCAGCTGGTCACGGGGTCGAGGACCCAGCGGATGAGGTGAAGTCGCATAGCCGTAGCGTCCCGCGCACTGACCGACCGGCGGTGGATCCGGAAATCGCACTCCGCAGCAAGCCGCCACGCCAACTTTTTCCGCCATCATTTTTGCTCATGCACTGTGAAATTTGATGTTCTTTGTTTCTGCTGTTATGCATGAGGATCGGGCCGACGGGTTCGGGATGAATACATATCGGCCACCGTCCGCGGGCGGGGTTCTTCTCCCGCGGTCTGGGGGCGGCGTCCCTGGCTGAGGTGCTGGACGTGCATGGTGTCGGGTGTGGCGTTGGGCGGTCAGTCTGTGGTGTCAGCCCCGGGCACTGGTTGCTGGTCTGCGGAGCGTGGCCAGGGGACCGACTTGTCCATCAGGGCGGTGATATCGGCGATGTCGCTGCCGCGGTGGTTCGGGTTGTAGCGCAGCCGCATTCGCCAGCGGTGCCGAGTGAGCCGTGCGTATGCGGGTTGATGCCGGCGTGGAGGGCGGTGAGCCCTGGGTCGTAGATCCACACGCCGTCGCGGTAGGGCATGAATCCGAGGCGTGACCAGGCTCGTCCCAGGCGGGTGCGTGCCTCCTCGTACGGAGTGCCGTCGTCGCGTTCGAGAGGGCGGGGAAGAATGCGATGACGCCTGAGTGGTGGGCGAGATACTCCAGGGCCATGCCGGTCAGCAGGACGCCGAGGCCGTGTCCGGGCAGGCGCCGGTCAATGGTCACACGGTCGACAGTCATGGTGCTTCCGGGGTTCGCGAGCGTCTCCCACAGATCGTGATGCAGGTCGCAGAGGGCGGGGGCGAAGAGGGCTTTGCCGATGGCGAGAAGGTCTTTGCTGAGGGTGTCGAACGTGCCGATCGGGTCGGTGCACCGGTTGGTGTCGATCAGGTGGAGTTGGATGCTGCCGAACTGAGTCCCGTCGGCGAGCGGGGCCCTCCTCGTTGAGGTGCATCCCGATGTCCTAGCGGTGGACGGCGTCGTCGTAGGCGATCCAGTGCCTCGCTGTTGTAGCTGAGGATGACGTCGTCGACTCCGAAGTCGACGACGATCTCGTCGGCCTCGTTGTGGTCCGGGAGGGTGCAGGGTAGGTGTGCGCACCGGTGATCGGCGCCTCGCGGGTGTGGAGGCGTGCTCGGTCGCGGCTGGCTGGTCACGCCTCGGTGTCCGCGTCGCAGGTGCGGGCGTGCGGGACAACGGGATGGTGGCTGTCGTGTTCAGTGGTCACGACGCCGGGTGCCTGGGGGAGGTCGTGTGCGGTGGCCAGGATGATCTGGGCGTCGTCGGCGGTGGTCTCGGTGATGACTTGAAGGGCCCGGCCGACGAGGCGGGTGCCTTCGTCGCCTGTCCCCAAACCGTCCACGGATGCGTCGAGCCACTGGGCGGCGGGAAGCAGCCATCCGGGCAGCGTACGTGAGGCATCCCCGCTGAGCGGGCGAGTTGCGGGACGGTTCGGCCGTTCAGTTTAGGGGCGACGGTCCTGGGGTCGATGCTGGCACGGCGGATCTTTTCCGGTGCCATCGGGATGACCTTCTCGGCGAAGATGACCGACAGCTCTTTCGCGGTCTGATGGCGAACGTGCTGGGCGTCGCCTTCGGCCATCGTCCAGGCCACTCGGGCCTGTTCGGCCTCCTGACCGGTCCGTTCTACGAGACGTTCGAGGTCGCTCAGGCGTGAGAGTTCCTTGCGGCGCTCGCGCACGCCGTTGATCGCGGCCTTGTTCTCTTGCCACGGCGGCCGAGGCTTGCGCCTTGGCCGTCTCCCGTGGGGCAATCTCCGCGGCGCGATACGCGTCGGCGCGGCCGACGGCGTTCTGGGCGGCCTGAGCGGAGGTGCGGCGAGCCTCGACGGCGCGATGAGCGAGCGTCTGCGCGGTGTTCAGGGCTTGCTCGACGGCGGCCAGGGCCGCCTGTGCGAGTTGAGCCTCGGGGTACTGACACGCCTGCCGTGTGGACTGAGCACAACGGGGTCGGGCACCAGATCCGCCGACCAGGTTAGCTAAGGGCTGTCCCGCAACTGATCAGGAGAGTCGACAGTCCTCAGCTGAGCAGTGAGGATGTGGGGACATCGATTCGTTCGTCCATGGCATGGAGGCAGCTCGTGAGCCTGTCGTATCGAGCGCGGGTGGCGGCGTTGCTTGCGGACTCGCCGCTCACCTCAGAGGCGGTCGTCACGGACGTGCGCGATCTGCTGTCACACGGTGAAGAGGCATTGGCGATCGACACCATGTGCTCGTGGATCTACGAGGACGCTCTGCCCATCACCCGGGAGTATCACGCGAGCCTGATAGTCAGGCTGATCAAACGCCGGCTCTCTGGCCGGGCCTCCTTCGTTCTCCTGCCGCCCCGCGCCCTCGCCCAGCCACCATGACCGTCACGAAATAGAGAAGCAGCTGCCAGCGGCGGGGCGACGCCGGCGTACCTCCAGGCGGTACGCCCGTCGGTGGGGCTGCCATGCCCGGAGGCATCGGTGTCAACCAGACCGGCCAGAGGGACACCACGATGCTGCGCCCCTCGGTGATCCGCCGTTGCGCCACTTTCAGCCTGCGGGCGGGTAGGGCAGGGCGGTTCTTCGCTGCCTCGAAATACCTGTCATACACCTTCTGGACTATGTCGTCCGCCAGTGGCTGCCCGCGCTGGACGTGGTCCACGACATCGATCAGGGCACCGAAGACGTCACCGAACTCACTCGCCGAGAGTCCTGCGGCCCGGCTTCGCTCGGCGAACTGTCCTGCCTTCTCGACAGCCGCGAGGGCCGCCGACACGGTGAGCACGATGCCGGTGGCCAGCTTCCAGCCGCCTCCCTGCTCGGCGAGCTCGGCGAACAGCGCCCCACCCGTCGCTGCGGAAAGCATGATCACGGGGTAGCCGAACCACCCTGCAAGAGCACGCAGGCGTTGCGATTCCAGCCTGAGTGCGTTGGCATAGATCTCGGCGTACGTCATCAACAAGGCCGCGCGCACAGGCACGGACCTCCGTGTCCAGCGCCGTCGCCGCCCGGTATTCCCTTGGAGGCCATTACCGTCTCCACCGCCATCCGTGCAGCAGGTGCCTGACTCTCCATGGCGCATCAGCTCCATTGTTGCGCTGCCTGCGTCACCCCGCATGACGCGGGTCAGTGAGGACAGCAGCCCAGAGTGCGAGTCGCTGCGCGTCATCGAGGTGACCCGCCACGTCGGCCGCCGTCCCGACGGTCAACGCCTTCCCGGTCGGCAGCTGAACGAGCGTGCGCACCGTTGCCCCTTGCCGCAGATAGCAGGGCCGCTTCGTGCAGCCGCCGGTGAACGTCACCGCAGGTGACGGTTCAAGCTACCGCATATATTGGGGTGCTATCTGGGGGACGACTTCAGACCGGCCCCGCCGTCGATGACCCGTCGGCCGCCCACCAGGGCCGACGGAGGCTTAGCGCACGATGTGACACCGATGTTCCTCAGACCCCGGTTCCGGCGCTCTGGCCGGGCAGGGTGGGCTCTTCGCCAGGGCCCGAGTAAGGCGCCAGTCGGTCCCGGTGCGACAAGACGTCGGCTGTCAGCGGAAGGCAGGAAGGCAGGGAAGCGGCACGCGGCTAACAGTTCTCGCTGATCACGTCCTCCAGCGTGGAAAGCGACGCCCGCTCCTCCTCGATCTTCTTTTCGACGACTTCTCGCACCTGCACGAGCGCCTTGATCTCCAGCTCCACCTCCGGATCGGGCTGCGCCTCCAGCTCGGCGATCCTGCGCGAGAGCTCGTCCGCATGGGCCTCGGCGGCACGAATGCTCGCCTTGAGCTCTTTCGCGATGCGCTTCATCATCTGGCACCCGGATTCCCTGGCAGCCGGTGCGTTCACGTCAGCACTCCCTTCGTCATGGCTCCCCGTCGTCGGAGCCCGCGCGGCCAGTATCGAAGCGCCCTCCTGCCCACACATGGCGAGCTAGCCCATCCGGACCGCTCGACCATCGATCGCCCGATACCCCTGTGGCCAGGAAGGAACCCGCGGGGACCTGACCACTCCTGACGCAGGGCACCGACCACCATGGAAGCGCAAGGGGCAGAACCCCTCGGTGGCGAGCATCTAACGGGCGCTTGCTAGGCGCACCAAGCGCGAGGCGTACCCCGAAGCCGTCGAACAGGCCCACACCGACTTCTTCGCCCTCCAGGTCGGCGAAGTCCCCGTACCCGCCCCGCTATCCCTGACCGAGCGCCACACTGATCACAGAGAGCTACTTGTCACTTCGCCACAGCTTCGGAGAGAACAGGGCCGGGTCAGCCCTGCTCCTTCGCCCTCGCCGCGTAGACGGGCACGTACTCCTGACCGGAGACCTCTGCTATAGCCTGCACAATCAGGTCAGAGACAGCCCTTCGGGCACTAGCGTCAGCGGCGGAGTCCTCGTACAGGGAGAGGTCGACGGGTTTACCGAAGGCGACCTTGACTTTGGCCGGACGCGGAAGCACGCGCCCGGGTGGCAGGACGCGATCGGTGCCGCTCATGGCCACCGGCACCACGGGCGCGCCGGACTTGAGAGCCAGCCATGCCACGCCCGTCTTGGCCCGGTAGAGCCGGCCGTCCGGGGAGCGTGTGCCCTCCGGGTAGATGCAGAAGACGCCGCCGTCCTTCACCACCCGAAGACACGCGTCAAGCGAGGCTACCGCCGCCCGTTGGTTCTCGCGGTCAACTGGAACCTGCCCACTGCCCCGCATGAAGGACGAGACGATCCGTGTCGGCCAGGAACCTCCCTCAAAGTACTCCGCCTTCGCCATGAAGGTCACCTGTCGGTCCAGCACCAGCGGCAGGAAGGTGGAGTCCACGATGGACAGGTGGTTGGACGCAAGAATGACGCCGTTCGACTGCGGCACATTCTCCAGGCCCACGGCTTCGAGCCGCGCCGCGGTACGCAGCACCGGTCCGGTCAGCCGCTTCAAGTGCTCATACATCAATTCGTTCCTCTATTGGATCTGTGCCGGGCTCGCGTCGAGCGAACGCTGCAGGCTGGGCTGCGCCACCAGCAGAACGGCGCCGTCCAGTGCGACGATCACCGCCCCGGCCACGCTGACGAGATGCGGGACCGAGCGTCGCAGCCGCCCGGTCATGAGGCCATCGGCCCGAGATGCGCGTCCAGCGCAGCTTCGATCAACCGGTCGTGGCTGTCGGAACTTTCGCCGCCGAGGGCCAGTTGCAGGCTGCCCCAGGACCACAGTTGGGCGATGCCGTGCAGGTTCGCCCACAGGGCAGCCGCTGTGACTGCCGTCGAAGGCTCCAGCGCCTGTGCCCGGCACCGAGCGACGAGCTCGGTGACGCGCTGGAACATCGGGAGCGTCGCCTCCCTCAGCCGAGGCCCGTCCGGAGTTCCACTCTGCTCGCCGCTGTCGAGCAGGTCGTGACGGAACATCAACTCGAACATGCCGCGCCGTTCCAGTGCGTAGGTGACGTACACCCGCGCCAGCGCCGCCAACTCATCACGCGGCACGGCAGCCCCTGCCGTGGCTGCGGCGGACCGCGCGCCCAGCTCCTCGAAGCCTCTGCGCGCGATGGCCGACAACAGCGCCCGGTGTGTCGGAAAGTAGCGCCGCGGCGCACCGTGCGACACACCTGCCCGGCGGGCGATCTCCCGAAGACCAACCGAAGCGGTGCCCTCAGACAGCACCAGCTCTACGCCGGCATCGATCAGTCGTTCCCGCAGGGGCCCTTCAACATCCATAGACAGTGTCTACCAGACATCCGTAGACAGCGTCTACCGGCAACTCATCTGCGCGGACTGAGGGCGGAGGTCCGCGTGGTGCCGTGCGCCGTTTGCTCCGGGTTCGGGGATCAACCAGGCCGTGGTTAGCGGTAAGAGCCTGACGCTGTCGGGGATCCTGGGAGGGCTGTTGCCGGGAAGATCGTCACGCTGCTTCGCGGAGGTTCGGCGAAGTGTGTCTGCGCTTGCAGTGGCACCGAATCTGGCAGGCGTGACCCGGATGAGCCCCTGATCGCTTGTCGGGTATGAACGCAAATAAGCGCGCACTCGCCGCCATCGTCCTCTCGGGAGTGACAGTCATGTCCACCCCTGCCACCGCCAACGCCTATTCACCGGTCCCGGCGACGGGAAGTCTGCTCGCTCCCGCGAACGCCCTCGGTAGCGTCAATCCGACCAACCCCAACACCGTCGCCCCCGGTAGGGCTGCTCAACCAACTCTTGTTCGGCCTCTTCTGAATCGTCGCCGGATCTCACCCGAGGCCGTTCGATCCCTGCACCCAGGGATCGAGGGCGCCGGCGAGCCGGGCCGGGGCGGTCAGGAGAAACAGCCGGCCGACCTCGGCTCGGTCCGGAAGTCGAAGACGCGGGTGAACAGTCCGGTGACCGGCACTCGGCCGAACCTCCGCGAATCAGCGTGACGATCTTCCCGGCAACAGCCCTCCCAGGATCCCCGACAGCGTCAGGCTCTAGGGGCTGTCCGATGGGTCGTGTGAGGTGATCAGGGCCGTGGCTTAGGCGCAGATGAGCTTCTCCGAAGGCGCCGGCGTCGGGCTCGCTGGCACTGAGAGTTCGTCGCCAATCCGCCCACGCTTGCCTGCGTCGGCCGGTTGAGGAATTTGGTTGTGGTGAATCAAGGGGATGCGGTGATACTCCGGTATGAGTAGAGACGCCGAGGTCATCGTGCTCGCCCGCTGGTCGGACGAGGTGATGGAACCGCTGACCCAGGACGACCCGGAACGCACGTGGCGAGGCCGTTTCGTCCCAATAGCGGGGCAATGGGGCTACGAGTTCGGGTGGGCCCTGGAGTTCGAGAAAATGCGTGCCCGCAAGGGCCTGCTCAGGCACCTGGAGTCGCTGCCGTGGCCGCATCCGCATACGGTGCAAGTTCTGCTTCGCGACCAGGACGACGACTGCTTCGGGCTATGGATGTTTCAGGAGGGCCGGCTGGTGGAAGTCACCATTCCGCGCACCGAGCGTTTCCACCAGCCGGCACCGCACAATGAGGACTTCGAACCCGACCCGGGCATGCTGCTGCGCACCGACCAAGACAGCTCTCTGCCCGAGCAGACCCCGGAAGCACGCCGCGACACACGCTCACCCTGGTAGACCGGGTTCGACAGCTCATCTTGGGGCGTCAGGGCTGTCGACGCGCGCGTACTCAGCGAACTGCGCCACCACTACCCGGGTGCCGATGAGCTCTGAACGAGGCGTCTCACTGCGGACGGAGCCATAGCCGGATAGCAGCCACGGTGACCGTCCCGTGGAAGACGTACGCCCGCTTGTCGAAGCGCGTGGCGATGGCTCGGAAGTTCTTGAGCCGGTTGATGGTCCGCTCGACCTCGTTGCGGCGGCGGTAGATCGTCTTGTCGAAGCCTGTGGGCCGGCCTCCTTGGCTGCCGCGGCGCCGGCGCTTGGCCGCTGGTCTCTCGGCTCGGGGATCGTGTGCTTGATCTGGAGTCTGTGCAGGTGACGCCGATTACGGCGTGATGAGTACGCCTTATCTCCCCCGATATGGTCGGGCCGAGTGCGCGGTCGTCCACCAGCCTGCCGGGGCACACGAATCTCTTCCAGGACCGGAATCATCTGGGGTGCGTCCCCCCACTGGCGGGGCGTGATGACAAACCCGAGCGGGCGACACCCACCTTCCTCAGCAAGGTGGATCTTGCTCGTGAGCCCGCCTCGCGAACGTCCCAGGGCCTCATCGGGACGGTGACGCGCCGGGCTCCTGCTCCGACCCGGGATCTTCGGGGCACGAGTCGAGGCACCAGCCGAGTGCTGATGAGCGCGGCAAGTCGTGGAATCGACGCCGACCATCTCCAGTCGATCCGGCCCTCGGCATCGGCGTCGGCCTGGACGGCCCGCAGGATCCTCTCCCACGTGCCGTCCGCCGACCACCTGCGATGAGGATCGTGAACCGTCTTCCAGCTACCGAAGCAGGGAGGCAGGTCCCGCCAGGGGAGGCCGGTCCGCTGCCGGAACAGAATCCCGTTGATCACACGGCGGTGGGATTGCCAGCGTCCACCCCGCCCGCAATTCGTCGGCAAGTGCGGCTCCAGTCGAGCCCACTCTTCATCCGAAAGATCTCCCCGCTCCATGTCCCACGGAACGAGTGCCCAGCGGGAGCGTCACGCGACCCGTCGGACAGCCCCTAGCGGCGGAGTTTCCGCGTCGCCGACGGTCTGGCCGCCGACTTCGGCCCCAGCGGTGCTTCGACACCCCGCTGTCGGAGTCCGGCATCGTCGGCTGTGCAGTCGGCATGGCCACGAACGGTGCTGAATCCGCCCGACAGCCACCGCTCGTCCACGACCAGCGCGCCCCTCAGTACGGCATGCGCAGGACGCCCAGGGTTCCGGAGTCCAAGGAGGTGCCGGCGTCGTCAGCCATGGGCACGAGCATGCGGCACACGCCTACGCATCCCCAGGAACAAAACGTGGCCCGGCGCTGTTCGCCGCAGGTGTGGCACGGTCAGTCCCTGGCGTAGCTGGCCTCGGGGATCCTGATCGCGTTCAGCGGTAGCTGGTGAAGTACGGGGCTTGTCCGCTCGCCCCGAACCCCGCGAAGCCCTCGAAGGACTCGTCGACCAGCAGCCGGTATACGAACTCGCTCTTCTTCGCCGTGCCGTCGTACACGCCGGCCGGGCCGGAGGCGCCGCAGGCCCAGTAGAGCCAGCGGCCGACGGCCTGGAGCTCGGTGGCGACGCACGGGGCGCCGGTGTTGAGGGTGCCGCGGGTTCCGGTGGCGAGGTTGTCGACCTTCAGCAGCCCGGCGGTCGAGCTCTGGCTCCAGGCCAGGGTCCCCCACACCGTGGTGGGCGTGATGGCTTGTGTGCGGATGGGGAGCTGGGTACCGCGCGCGTCGAGGTCGCCGATGTACTGCTGGCCGGTGTTGGTGCCGTTGACGACGGCGTAGCGGCCGGTGACCTCTGTGAGCTGGGACTTCATCGTCGGGACGTTGAAGAGGACGGTGGGGTCGTCTTTGAGGAGGGACCTGATGGCGGTGCTGTCGGCTTCGTTCATCGAGGTCCACAGGACTCTGCCGTCACCGGCTGACCAAGGGCCCTTGGTGTACGGGCTCTGGCTCCACCCGGCAGCGGTGTTGAAGCCCGGCGTCAGCCGTGAGCCGTCGGTGGTCACCGGCCGGGTGAAGAAGGAGGGCCAGAAGGTGCCGTCGGCTTCCTCGGTGGCGAGGGTGCCGCCCGCGAGGGAGAGCTGCCTGATCTTGGCTGGGACGGGTGCGATGTCGGTGAGGGTGGCGAGGGTCGGCGCCGCGGCGTCGCCCTTGGCTGCGGACACCCGGCGCATCGCCCAGTGGCCCGAGTCGGCCCCACCGGTCACCATCAGGTCGCCGCCGGGTATCTGGGTCATCGTGGGGTGGGCGTGCCGCAGCAGGGTGAGCGGGGCTCCGCCGGCAAGCGGCACGGCAACCAGCGGCATTCCGGCCACGTTCGCCGGATCGTTGGGGTAGGTCGTGCTTCGCGAGACGACGACCCAGTCGCCGGCCAGGCCGAGGCGTACCCATCCCTGACCGGCCGGCAGCGGCACGCTGTCCGGGACGGACAGGAGATCGGAGCGCGGGACGGCGTGGATCTGCTGCTGCTCGATCTCGTGCCAGACCAGACGGGTCTCATCGAGCGCGACCGCGACCTTTTCGGGCACCTGCGGGCCCGGCGCCAGCTGGGCCGTGGACAGGTCGAGCAGGGCGAGGTGGAAGGTGTCCGGGTCCGTAGTGGTGTCCCTCAGGCGAAGGACGACGCCACGGGCGTCACCGGCGAGCACTGCGGGCGAGATGACTGTGGCGGGGTCCGGTGCCTCGACGCGGCGCGTGGCGGTCGTCCCGTCGCTGGCGGCCTCGTGGAGGTAGAGGGTGTAGCGGGTGGGGACCCCAGGGGCGTAGGCCACGGTGTACGTCAGCACGGTGGTGCCGTAGACGCCGATGAGGGTGTGCCCCTCCGGGACCGTGACTGTGCGGGAGCTGCCGCCGGCGAGGTCACGCAAGTCGATGGTGGAGCCGCTGCGCGCGTACACAATGTCGGAGCCGACGGCAGGCCGGTAGGCATCGTCGAGCGTGGTGCTTTGTCCGTCCGCGAAGCTGGTCCACAGGTACGCGCTGGTGCCCTCCTCTTTGCGCAGGACACCGTGTGCCCCTGCTGACGCCAAGGTCACATCCCGCGGCACGTAACGGTCGGACTGGAACACGGTGTGCGGCGGCAGCGGCGGCTCCGCTGCCATCGCGACACTGCCGAGCGGCGCGATCGTGCCGACAGCGAGGCCCACTACCAAAGCGGCGCGAAAGACGGCGTGACCTGCCAACGCGATTCCCTCCCCTGAACGGCCGGCGCGGGGAGCAAGGGCATACCGCTCATTGCCCGTCCTGCCTGGCCCCCCAGTCGACGGACTCCCGTACCAAAGGGCTGGATCGTAACAGGGCATTATCTGGCGCCAGCAGGACGGCCCCGCAGGTCCGGGATGACGCGCCGCTGCTGCAGACACGGGCGAGTGTTCGTCGTCCGGCGGCCCCGTCGTGGGTGAGTGTCGCACCAGCGCCGCGCCTCGCTACGGAGGTCTCTCTAAAGAGCGTTCTGCCCCGGCGAAGGTGTTAGGTAAGTCAGTCGAGGATGATGGCGGGGTGTTGGTCAAAGTAGAGGCAGTGCAGCCGGCCCCATCGGGGCCCGTGGTTGTCCGGGTGCAGTCTGAGCCGGTTGCGCTCCCAGGTGCCGTCGAGGGCCCACATCCGCAGCCGGTTGTAGACGCCTCGCCAGTTGCCGTACGTCTGCGGCAGGTGGACCCACTGCGTGCCGGTCTGGAACTTGTGGGCGATCGCCTCGATCACCTGGCGATGGTCCCTTCACCGGCCGCCCCGCTTGGTGTCCGGTCCGGAAGTAGCGGTTCGATCCGCGCCCATTGCACGTCAGTCAACGGCATGACCTGACAACAAGAACTAGCGTTGCTGGACACTGCCCTAATCAGCCACGCCCGGAACCTTGCGCCGTGCTTCCGACAACCACAGCCCCTCACCACCGCGTGTCATGGACTCATCGATTCCCTCGACTACTTCCTTCAAATAGTCCAACCGGGCCTGTGCCAAGCTCAGCCGGCCGTTGGGACCGCCCCGGACGATGTGAGCATCCACGTCGTCCTGCCCGTCGTCCTCCCAGCCGCACTCGGGACAGACCTCGAAGTTTGCCCGCTCCTCCAACGTTCGCTGGAAGCAGCACGGGCACGCGATGAGGTCGCTCGCGGCGTCATTCGCGGGCCTGGTGGGCGGTTCTGCAGGGACCATGCCTGCCATCGTTCCGCTCCCTGGAGTGATCCACAATAGGCGGCCTAGCGACTCGACGGCTCGTAGAACGGCGCCGGTGGGAGGGCGAGACCGCCCCAGCGGTTCTGGAAGGCGGCAGCCCGGTCAGCCTCGGCGGCAGGGATCCCGTACGCGATCCACACCTCGCGGTGTCGCCGGAGGTCCTGTGGGGGGACGCGGATGCCGTGTACCTCGACGAAGCTCCGGGCGCTGCGGCTGAGACCGGCGGGGCTGGCCGGGGCGGGAGATACCGGGTTACCGGCCGTCACTACTGCTCGTCACCAGCGCCGGCGTGGAGCACGGCCGCCGCAATCTCCCGTACACGGTCCAGGGTGATTCCCGTGCGCTGTTCGACGGCAAGGGGATGATCGGTGGGCTCAAGCTGGACGAAGGGGCGCTCACCGACCGGGCGGGTGTGCACGTGCGTCTTCAGATTGAGAGTGGTCGGGTAGACCGGCAGGTCGGTGGTGAGCCAGCCGAAGTACGGCTTCTCAGCCTCGCGGCCGGGGGTGTCCCACAGGTCCGCAGCCCGGGAGAAGCTCTCGCGGCTCAGCGAGACCCAAACGCCCCAGGAGAACACCTCGTCACTGCCTATGACCGGTATCTCGATCATGCCCTTGACGAAGTAGTGCTGGCCGCGGATCACGCACTGGTCCGTGGACAGCAGGCAGTCATCGGCGTCGGCGAAAGCCGGATCCCACACCGCCGGAGCCTCGGCCGTGTAGTTCATCGGCAGCTCAGGGTGGTGGGCGCCGCAGCACGAGCAGGTGAAGCCGAAATCGCTGGTCATGGTGCTGGAGCCTAGTGAAGGCTTCCGGGATCATCGCGGGCGGTTCCGCTCTCAGCCGCCCCCTGCGGGCCAGCTAGCGCGCTCAGTCACACAAGCGGCTGTGACCGAGTACCTTACGTGGCCCCGGTGGACAACTTCGATGCACAGACAGGGCCGAGGCGGTTGCTCAAATCGAGAGGGCCCAGGGGTTGTCCCACGGTTCGGGCTCTTCGGGGTGGAGCATGCAGCGAATACAGCGCCGGAGTCCCGTTTCACCGGATCCGGCGGCGACGTTCATCCACGGCAAGGCATCCATGGCGTGCGCGCGTTCGTCTGTGGTGCAGGTGTCGATGGTCTGGTGGAGGTCCCTGGGGACGGGTTCGTTCGTGAGGCAGAGCCAGCCGATCGCCGCGGCCAGGCGGACTTCGGGGGGCTCTGTCCGGTCTTGCCACCGCTCACCGATCCACCGGACGGCCGGCGGGTGTGCGTGGGTCCGGGTGATCTCCGCTGTGGCGAGGAGCAGGGCGGCACGGACTATGGCGTCATGCTCCGTGGCGAACCTGGTGGCGAGGGCAGCTCGGACCTTGTGGTCGGCGTCGGCGGCGGTGGCCAGAGCGTAGGCGGTGTCGATGCGGATGGTGCGGTCGGCGTCGTTGAGAAGGGGCAGGAGTACGGGTGATTCGGCGGTGATGGCGGCTCGGGCGGCGGCCACCGACCAGCCTGCCGGGTAGCCGGTCACCTCGACGCCGTAGTCGTCGTAGTCGTCGGGAGCGTGGCGCCGAGGATCGGTGCGGTGCAGAAGGAGTTCATCGCGGGAGGCGACGCCGAAGTGCCGGGCGCGGGCCGGGTCGGAGAGTACGGCGAGGGCGGCGGCACGGTGTGAGTGGTGGGCATCGGTGGCGATGCGGATCAGGAACGGTACGGCGAGGGCGGCGGCGGCCCGGCTGTCGTTGGCGCACAGGCCCCCCAGCACGTCCGTCGCGCGGCTCGGGTCCTCGCCGGTTTGCAGCAGGTGAACGGCCTTCCGGACGTCATCGCCGCGAGGGAAGTTCCCCCACGGGACGGCGTCTAGGAGCAACCTGCTGCGGGCCCCAGACCAGATGCCGGCCGCCACTGCCCGTACATCGAACGGGCCTCCCGCGAACGAGGCCAGATCCGCTCCCTCCACCAGAGCCCGGCACATCGTGAACGTCGGATCGGTCCGCCAATCCCTCACGCCACACCCCCCATCGAATCCACGAAGATTGGATCATGTGCGATCCGGACGAGTCGCAGCCACGTCGCGGCCGGCTTGGCATGCCCCTGCCGCTCCCGCGCGGGACATCCATCGCGCACAGTCCGGGCCGACCGTGCACGAGTGGGTGATCTTCAGGCGTCGGCCGTGACGCCTCGGGCGCTGGCCGGGGTCGGTCTGGCATGAGTCGAATGATCACCAGGGCTGTCCTGTGCACGGCCGCTCTCGTCGGAACCGTCGTTCTCCCGCAGGCCACCGTCGGCGGGGGCGCCCTCGGCGGCCGCGTCGGACTGCATCAAGATTAAGGTCACGGGGACCCGCTGCTGCTCCCAGGTCCATAAGCGCGAGCAGGCGCTTCGACGAGGACGAGCTAGACGGTGACCGCCACTGGCGGACCGTACTCGCGCTGGCTGAGAACCTCGGCGCCCGCCTTCGCGAGGCCGGCGAGATCGCCCAGTCCCTCACGCTCGCCGTGACCTACGCCGACGGCAGCCAGACCTCCCGCACCCCGCACCCTCGCTGAGGCGACCGCCCACACCCCCGCCTTGGCGTACCTCACCCGCGAGCTCCACGCCGGACTCGGCCTCCAGCGGGCCCGCGTTCGTGTCATCGCCGTACGAGCTGAGCGCCTCCGCCCCGCCGAGCACGCCGCTCACCAGCTCACCCTCGATGGGGCTCTTGGAGAATCCCCCTGCTCGGGGTTGCCCCAGACCTGCTCGATGGATCTCCCCACCCATACGGCACCTGACCTAGGACGGGATGCCAAAGTGAGGGGCCGCCCGATAGGCCGTCGCACGTCTTTACTCTTAGCGAGCGGAGCGTCCGCGCTCCTCAAGCGTCTATCCGCCAGCGGTGACCTGGGCTGCCTGGTGGAACCGTGGCAGGGCGCGGACACTCAGCACACCACCATGGGGGCCTTCGTAGGCGGAGATCATCTCGGTGGCGGTCGGCCGGTCCGCATAGCGGGCGGCCGCCGGTCACGTATTCCGCACAGATGGCGCGTCAGATACCTACACGGGTGGGCACTGCGTCCGCACGCCCGTATCCGAGCACCCGAGCGAGGACTTCGCGAAACTGCCTGTTGTCCTCGGCCGGTGCTTCGATGACGGCCTCGATCTCGGGGTCGGTCAGCCGCAAGTCTCCCAGCGCTTCGGGGTCGAGCGCGATGCGGAGAACGTTGCCCGTCGGGACGACCTCCCGCACACAGCCGTATGCGGTGCCCTGTCCGGCCGTGACCAGGCAGTGTGTGTCCATCCCGAGAGCGATCTCCTGCTCATCGGGCTCCTCTTCTCCTGCCATGAACATCATGATGAAACCGCTTCCATCCTCACCCTCGGAAAGAGCGGCTTCGGTGAAGTACCCGTCAGGGTCGATCTCGGTCCTGGCGGCGCGGGCGGTAAATCGGTATGTCATGACGGGGTTCTATCAGTGTGTCCAGCCGCGCCCGTGAGGTAGGGGTGAGCGCAATGTTCTACCATCACGCTGTCAACCAACCTTCGGTCCTTTGCAATTGCACGTTGTCCGTCCGGCGGACAGCGCCCCAATGCCTTCCCCGGGCAACTGCCAGCGGTGGAGATGGGGCGAACAAGGCCCCTTCGGTGGATGGGCGACAGTCTGGCACCGCTCTGCGACGTGGCCGACCGAAGCATTGACCCACTGCTTCCACAAGCGTCTCGTAGACACAAGAGGCAGTCGAACACGGGTGCTCTATCCTCCTGCGGTGATCATTCTGTCGCTGGACACCACCTCCACGAGCTACGCCGCCGGCCAGTCGATGGGAGCATTTCTCGTCACCGGCGCTGTCATGGCCCTGGTCTGGCGTGTGACCCGCTCCTGGCGCCGCGCGGACGCTCCCCAGGCCTCCGTGCCCGAGGCATCGCTTCCGGCGCTGCGCGCCAAGCGCCGCAAGATCGTCCAAGGCGTCCTGGTACTTATCGCTGCCGCAGGGTTCATCAAGGCGGTCTCGGTCTACAACCCTGAGCCACGAGCGGCCCAGGCCGGTGCCGACACCAATGTTGCTCCTGGCGAGCTCCCGCGGCGCACGATCGCGCCGCCGGCTCAGCTACGGCATTACCACCTCGTGACGGGCAAGGATGTCGCAGCCCTCGAAGCAGCCATGCCGCGAAGGGCCAAGAGCCAGCAGGCCAGGGGACAGTGGTGGTACTACGTCACCGAGACGCACGGAGTAGCAGGCATTCTGTCCATCAGCACCGTCGAGCAGGACCCGCAGATGGCGGCGGACAAGAGACGCAATTCTTTCACCCAGGAGTTCCGCAACATGTTCGCCGGGGCCAAGGCCCGCGACACCGCCTTCTTCGACGCCGGCCCCCTGCCCGGACGTCTCGGCTGCGGACACTTCGACATCCCCACCGGTGAAGCCGCCCTCTGCGCGTGGAGCGACGCCTACACCACCGGCACCCTGATCCTGACCGACACACAAGACCTTGCCGAGGCGGCACAGATCACCCGGGAACTGCGCACCGCGACAGACCGACGCTCCTGAGAAGACTTCCTCACTGGCTGACGCGTCACATGCCTCGGTCAGGCCCGCAGGTGAGGAGAGTTGCCTCATGAGGTGCCGCGGGCAGGTCCTTGCGGCGGCCGTGAGAGAAGCCCGCCGAGCCCGGCCGACTCACCCCGGCCCGAGTCCGCCGGGGGTTTCGGAACCTCCGCCCGCACCTGCGCTGCCCGGCCCGTGCGCCGAAACCAACCCCCGGACGTGGCAGGCCACTTGGCTCGAAAAGCCGGCGGCCGGCCACCCGTTACGACGTGGGTAAAACCGTGAAACGACCAGAGAGCATCACCGAACGATTAAGAACAAGCTCAGCTTGTTCTTTATGATCTGAGGTCGATCTTCAACGTCTACACGGTCAGGTAGTGGTCTCCAGACCGACCAGGAGAGAGGCGACATCGAGGCCTGTAGTGAGGTACTCCTCGAACATCTGATTGTTCAAGGCCCAAGGTGACCGCCTTTCCCGGATGAGCTGGATCGCCGTCATTGCGGGCTGGCCCAGCTCGATGAGGGTCTGCGCCACCACCAAACCGGAGCGGTTGTAGCCGGCGTTACAGCGGACCAGAGCCGTACGCCCGCGCCGCATCGCATGTGCTGCGGTTTTGGCCAGCTGCTGGACGGTCTGCATCTGCTCGGCAGTGAGCGGGCCATCGGGGATCTCGGCGATCAGATGGTCAACGCCCGGCTCAGGGCCATGGCCAGGGCGGGTGAACATGCTGATGACTAGGTCAAACTCGGTGCCGACGACTGCAGCATGGCTCTGCCCAAGAGTGTCGGTCCACTGATGGCCGCCCATCCACAGTCGCGGGGCGACCTCGCTCCAGGGAGTCGACGGCTCAGGTGTGCCCCCGCCTTTCTGGCGCGTCTTCATTCGAGATCCTCCTTCAACCAGGCGAGCGGGACAGCCCGCAGCTCGATGGTCCCTCGAACACGCTCCCTCACGTGAGGATTCCCCGGACAGCTGGCCGGCCTCCGCCTGATTCTGTGCTCCGACCAAGGAATGCACCGAACCAGAACGAAGGCCGAGGGGATGAGCCTGCCGCACCTCGCCGCGCCAGAGGAAGCGTTCGCCGAAGCGTCACGCTTCCGGGGCGACTTCTACACGTGCTTGAACGCGCACCGCGACGAACTGTTCGAGCTCACGGATGCCCTGCTCTGCTCCGACGGACGGGTGATGACACCGGTGGACCTGACGCTGCTGCCCGAGCACCGGCGTGGGCACGGAGCGTTGTACGCCGCCCTGAACGACGGTCGTATCGACACTGCCCGGCTGCGACGGGTCCTGGCCGCTCTGCCGCAGCCCACGGCCGCGGACCATCGGCTCGTCCTGGCCGTGGACGTGAGCAACTGGCTGCGGCCCGACGCCGAGTGCAGCCCGGACAGGTTGTTCTGCCATACCTTCGGCCGAGGCCGGGACCAGCACCTGATGATCCCTGGCTGGCCGTATTCGTTCATTGCCGCGCTTGAGTCGGGGCGCACGTCGTGGTGCCAGCTGTTGGACGCGGTCCGACTCGGACCCGAGGATGATGTCGCTGAGGTCACCGCCGCCCAGGTACGCCGCGTGGTCGAGGATCTGATCGCCGGCGGCCAGTGGCGCCAGGGCGACGCCGACATCGTGGTCGTCTTCGACGCTGGCTATGACGCCCCGCGCCTGGCTCATCTCCTTGACGGTCTGCCCGTGGAGGTGCTGGGCCGGCTGCGGTCGGACCGCGTGATACGCAAGCCCGTTCCCCGTCCCTGGAACTGCCCGCCCCAGGGCGGGCGGCCCCCGAAGCACGGCAAGGAGTTCCGCTTCGCCAAGCCTGAGACCTGGGGCGAGCCGGATACGGCGACCGTGCAGGTCACCGACCGATACGGCACCGCACAAGCCATGGCTTGGGACCGGATCCACCCCCGCCTCACCACCCGCTCGGCCTGGATCAACCACGACGGCGAACTGCCCCTCATCGAAGGCACCCTGATCCGTCTGGAAGTCGACCACCCGCCCGGCGGCGGAGAACCCCTGCCGGTCCGGCTGTGGTCCTCGGGGACAGGCATGACCGGTGCCCACGTGGACCTGCGCTGGCAGGCGTTCCTGAGGAGGTTCGACCTCGAACACACCTTCCGGATGATCAAGCAGACCCTCGGCTGGACACGTCCGAAGCTCCGCACCCCCGAGGCGGCGGACCGCTGGACCTGGCTGATCCTTACCGCGCACACCCAGCTCCGGCTGGCCCGTCCGCTGGCTGAGGACCTCCGCCATCCGTGGGAGAAGCCCGCTGAGCCCGGCCGGCCCACCCCGGCCCGCGTCCGGCGGGGGTTTCGGAACTTCCGTGCTCACTTGCCGTGCCCGGCCCGTGCACCGAAACCCAACCGGCCCGGCCCCGGCAGGCCCCTCGGCTCCAAGAACCAGCGGCCCGCCACCCGCTACGACGTGGGCAAGACCGTCAGACGACCAGAGACCATCATCGAACGCGACCAGGCCAGACCATAAAGAACAAGCTCGGTCCCTGTTCCTGAGCCGCGCATGACAGAAGCGTGACTGAGCGTTCAGGTGGTCAGGAGCGCGAGAAGCCAGCGGAGCAACACTGGTGGCCACCGATCACTGCCGTCCGGCCCGCGCGGCGGTCAGCTCCGGCAGCCTCGCGGGGCTCGATCACATGGGGAACGACAGCACACGCACGGCCCCGGCCGGCCAGTGCGCATCGCCGTGCAGCGACGTCCACATGGTTCGAAGCGGCATGATCACGGGCCCTTCAGGCTGCTCGACGTGGACGTCCTGGTCCAGCACTCGCCAACCGAGTCGCCGGTAGAGAGGAACGAGCGGCTGTCGGCAGAAAAGAAGTCCGTACCGGGGGCCCATCGTCCGTGCGTGGTCGAGGGCCGCAGCCATCACAAGGCGGGCGAGCCCCCGTCCACGCACGTCTGGCGCGACGGCCACCCCGCCGACCCCCACCGCCTCTGTCTCGATGCCTCCGATCGACATGGGCAGCCGTAGCAGCCCCGTGTGCGCCACGAGTCGACCGTCCAGCCTGATGCCGAAATGCTCTTCCTTGGGTAGCCACGTCAGACCGGTTTCGGCGACACCGAAGGGATCCGCACCCTCGCCGAGGATTTCCGCCTGCTCAGTCTTCGTGTATCGCGTGAGGGACACCACTGTCGGTGACACGGATGACAAGTGATCCATCCCAGCATGATCCTCTTTCGTGCAGCCTCCTGGCCAACTGAAGTGCTCGAACTGGCCAACCCCCTGCGGGGCGGATGCGACCGATCCCTCGCCCGGGAAAAACCGACACGGACGGGGCCGGCAGGAGACCGCGACGACGGCCGTGCCCTCCGGCGGCGCCCCGCCGACCCGTCGACCAGCGCCCTCCTGTGGGACCAGGCACCGGCGGAAGCGCCGGCGGCCGCCCGGCTGGCTTTGAACCCGACCACAGGAGGTGGGCCAGAGCGGAGTTAGGGGTCACGCCGGCTCAGCCCCTGGTACTGCGGCACGCACTACACCAACCGTATGTATTCGAATTCTCCGACCAAGCTGTACGGCCGCTTCGGTCCCCCTGTGGCAGTTCACCCTCGCCAACTCCCACCACCCCAACCACACCGTCCAGCCCCGGGCCCCGCACGCCTACCTGCGCTGACGCAACAAGAACGCCCACCACGACCTCCCCGCCGCCCAACAACGCGAAACGCGCCCGCATCCGCAACGAGAAACACATCCGCTGGGGCGGCAGCCCTCTCCAGCTTGCGGCCTGAACCAGCAGACCTGCTGGTCACAGCATCAGTCGTCGAACTCGAAGCCTGCCGTCTCGGCACGGGCAACAATCTCGCGAACCGCGCCGGGGCTCGAGATCACGGGCTCAAGGGCAGTCTTGAGACGTGCGAGGTCACTCATGGTCCCGAGCGCACAGAACATGCCCCCCTCGCTGTCGAAATCGAGGCGCTCAGCAAGGTCCGGCCAGGCGAACTGCACAAGGCCTTCCCAGAAGTACCCGCTCGGCTCGTGACCGGCCGCAACGACCGCAGCATCGGCGGCCACGTCACCGGTAGCGAGCGTCAGCGAGTGCTCACCATCAACATCGTGCAGGGTGATAGTCACGGCGCGATCTTCCCACGCCCGGTTCGCAGGCTGCCCTGCCCGTCAAACCGCTTGTGCGCTGCCAGCCCGACGAACCTTCCCGGTCACAGCACTAGGTCGTGTCGTCAGAGTTCCTCCGCCAGTTGTCGCTGGGAGGTGTCCCCAGACCTCCCCCCGGGGCGGACGAGGCTACTGTGACGACGCCCTGTGCGGCGTGGGCCAGGGGTCGTCAAGAGGGGCCTCAGGGACCGAAGCGGAGATCCCGGATCCCGCTCACCCGAGCTCCCACAGCCACACCGTGTCATTGCTCCCCGCGCTCGTGCCGTTGCTGCACCCCGCGGCCAGCGACTTCCCGTCCGGGCTGAAGGCCAGCGCCTCGACGGAGGCGCCGGGCTCGTAGGTCGCGGTGGAGGTGGCGGAGGTGGTGGACCAGAGGACCACCTTGCCGTCCCGGTCACCAGTGGCCAGCGTGCTCCCGTCCGGGTGGAAGGCGACCGCCTGGACCGGGGAGTCGTGGCCCTCCAGGTTGGCGATGTCCTGCCTGGTGGCGGTGTTCCACAGGCGCACCTTCTCGCCCTGGTCGCCGAAGGCCAGGAGCTGACCGTCGGGGCTGAAGACCGCCCCGGTCGCGACCGTGGCGTCGAGGGCGGCCAGGACGGCGTCGGCCGAGCCGTTGCGCAGTTGGACCGGCGATCCAGCGGCCAGCATTGTCCCGTCCGCGCTGTAGACAGCCGGGCCGTTCTTGACGTCCTGGCGGAGGGCGAGCCGGGATCCGGAACCGGTGTCCCACAGATACAGGCCCCGGCCGCTGCTGGCGGCCAGCGTCTTCCCATCGGGGCTGAGCCCCAGCTCATGTATGAACCCGTCCTGGAGCTCGCCCGTGGTCTCTCCGGTGAACGTCCCGACCGTGCGGCCCGTGGCGACGTCCCACTTCAGGATCTTGTGCTCCTCCGCCCGGTAGAGCGTCTTGAGGTCCCGGCTGAAGACATGCGGCTGGATGTACCGGGCGATACTGATCCGGGTGGTGCTGCTCTGCCTGCCGGGCAGCGACCAGCGCCAGATTTCGCCGCCCCCTCCGGCGGCGGCCATCGTCTTCCCGTCGGGGCTGAAGGCGAGCTCGTACGTGCTGCTCGGGCCGTCGAGGGCGGCGCTGTTCCGTAGCAGCAGGTAGGCGGGGATTCCGATCCCGGCGAGCGCGGCGACCGAGGCCCCGCCGATGAGCAGCGCGCGCCGTGAGGGCCCACGGCGGGCCGGATTGGGTCCGGGGGTCGTCGGCCGCCCGGGTACGGGGCTGCCGGGGCCGGGCCCTGCGGCGCCGACGGCCGGCGCCGCGGGGCCCGCCGGCGCCGCGTAGGTCCGCGTCAACGCAGCGGCCAGGGCGCGCGGTTCTGGACCCGCGCCCGCCACCGGTCCTTGGCTCGCGGCCTGGGTCCGCTCCGTGGGCGGCGGCTGGATGGTCTGCGGGGTCTGTCCGGAGGGGGCCGCCACCACGGTCGGTTCGTGGCGCGGTGGGTGGACCGGCGCCGCACCCGCGACGGCAGCCGCGAACCGGGCGGGCAGGCCCTCGACGGCGGGACGGTCGGCCGGGTCCTTGGCAAGGCAGTCGGTGAGAATGGCCCGGAGCTCGCCGTCGATCCCGTCGAGGGCGGGCGGTTCGTCCAGGATCCGCTGGACGACGGCCAGCAGGGAGGGCGCGTCGAACGGTCCACGGCCCGTCGCGGCGAAGGCGAGCACCGAGCCGAGGGCGAACACGTCGCTGGCGGGCCCCGCCCGGTCGGCGCGGATCTGCTCCGGCGACATGTAGGCGTAGGTCCCGATGACCGATCCGGTCGCGGTCAGCGAACTCGCGTCGACGGCCCGCGCGATGCCGAAGTCGATGATGCGCGGCCCGTCCTGGGCGACGATCACGTTGCCCGGCTTGAGATCCCGGTGGACCAGGCCGCACCGGTGGATCGCCGCAAGCCCTTCGGCCAGCCCCGCCCCGAGCCGCAGTGCTGCCGCCGGATCGAGCGGCCCGTGCTCGGCGACCGCCCGGTGGAGGGTGGGACCCGGAATGAACGCGGTGACCAGCCACGGGGATTCGGCCGCCGGGTCCGCGTCCACGACCTGCGCCGTGTGGAACCCGCCGACCTGCCGGGCGGCCTCCACCTCCCGCGCGAACCGCTCCCGGAACTGCGCGGTGCCGGCCAGCTCAGCGCGGATCAGCTTCACCGCGACCTGGCGACCGCCCGGCGACGTACCGAGGAAGACCTGGCCCATGCCGCCCTCGCCCAGCCGTCCCTCCAGGCGGTAGGGGCCGACCCACCGCGGATCGTGGGGCAACAACGCGTCCATGAGTACCGTCCGTTGAGATGAAGAGACCGGCAGCCGGTCAGGCGAGCTGCCAGAGCTGGATCGTGCTGTCCGACGGACTGAAGGCCGCCGCGAGTGTCTTGCCGTCCGGGCTGAACGCCAGGGCGGAGAGCAAAGGAGCGCCGGCCGATTCCTCGAGGTCGGCGGTGAGGGTCAAGGCGACCCGCCCGGTCTTCGGGTCCCACAGGCTGATCGTGCTGCCCGTGGCGGCCCTGGTCTTGTCCTTGACGTCGTCGTCGGGACCGAGCCCGAAGCCGCCGCCCGCGATCATCGAGTGGCCCGGCCGGTACGCGGCCTCCTCAAGGCGCCGGTGCGGCGAGGTGAGGGTGGCGGTGTGCCGCCCGGTCGCCCGGTCCCACAGATGGACACCGGGCCCCGCACCGCCGATGGTCTTTCCGTCCGGGCTGATCAGCACCCTGTTGAAGCGGAACTCGACGGAGTCGTCGGTGAACGTCCTGGGTTGTTCCCCGCCATCGACCTCCCACAGCAGTACCCGCTGTCGGGAAGCGGTGGCCACCGCCTTGCCGTCCGGGGTGAACAGAACGCCGGACGGCTCGCCCGCTTCGATCTTCTTCAGGCGGCGTCCGCTCGCCAGGTCGAAGAGCTGGAGCGTGCCTCCGCCGGCCGCGGCGAGGACCGCGCCGTCCGGACTGACCGCGAGGGAGTACGGGATCGGAATCGAGAGCGCCTCGAACCCGGAGAGCCCGGGTAGCGGCGTCCGGGTCCGCACATCCCAGCGCCGCAGCGTTCCGTCCTGGCAACTGCCCACTAGCGTCCGGCCGTCCGGGCTGAAAGCCAGCCTGTAGACGTGCGGGGGCTCTCCCTCGAACTTGGTGATCGTGCGGCGGGTGACGGTATCCCACAGCCACAGCTCACCGGCGGACCCACCGGCGGCCAGGGTCCGGCCGTCCGGGCTGAAGGCGAGACACACCGGCGACTGGGGGTGCCCTTCGAGCCGGGCCACGGGCCGGGTCTGGTCCTGCTCCGACGCCGATCCCAGCCAGGAGTCCCGGAACACATAGGCGGGTACGGCGACGGCGGCCGCCGCAACACCTATCCCGCCGAGGAGCAGCGTACGGCGGGACAAGGCCGTGGCGGGAGCGGGTGCGGTGAGGGCACCGGGCAGGTCAGGCCCGCCCGGTGGTGCCGCGGCCGACTGCGTCGGCAGCGCATGGAACGCCACACCGGGCGCGGCCCCGAAAGCACCGCCGGGCGCACCGGGCGCCACGCCCGGCCCGGTGACCGAGAGCCGGGCCAGCACCTCGTCCATGTCCGGGCGCCGGGCGGGATCCTTGGCGAGGCACGCCCCGACCAGCTCACGCAAGGGCGTGGCCAGTGCGTCGAGTTGGGGTGGCTCGGCGACGACCCGGTGCACGATGGCCGGCACGGTCGTCGCGTCGAACGGGCTGCGGCCGGTCGCCGCGAACGCGAGCACCGAGCCGAAGGCGAACACGTCGCTGGCGGGCGAGAGCGCATCGCCCCGTACCTGCTCCGGTGACATGTAGGCGTACGTCCCGATGACCGATCCGGTCCGGGTCATCGCGTCCGCGCCCGACTCGTGCGCGATCCCGAAGTCGATGATGCGCGGTCCGTCCTCGGCCACGATCACATTGCCGGGCTTGAGATCCCGGTGCACGAGCCCGCACCGGTGGATCGCGGCCAGCCCTTCGGCGATCCCGGCGCCGAGCCGCAGCACAGCCACCGTGTCGCGGGGGCCGTCGGCGTCGACCAGCTGTTGCAGCGTCGGACCCGGTACGAACGCGGTGGCCAGCCACGGCGGTTCCGCCGCCGGATCGGCGTCCACGACCTGCGCCGTGTGGAACCCGCCGACCTGCCGCGCGGCGGCGGCCTCCCGCGCGAACCGCTCCCGAAAGTGTGCGGTGCCGGCCAGCTCCGGCCGGATCAGCTTCACCGCGACCTGGCGACCGCTCGCCGACGTACCGAGGAAGACCTGCCCCATGCCGCCCGCGCCCAGCCGTCCCTCAAGGCGGTAGGGGCCGACGGTCCGCGGATCGCCGGGGCGCAGCGGCTCGACCGCGGAACTCCAGGTTCCACCAGGGCGTATGGACTCTGTCACGCTCGGCATTGAACCATGATCGGCCGCACGGGAGTTGAGGGTCCCGGCCTCCTGACGCACCTGTGACCGATATCGAGCCGACTCGCGGCCCGCTCGCGTCGGTCGGAGAGGTTGCCGGCGTCGCGAGGCGGTGAGCCTTTCCGGTCACAGCACTGGTGCGCACCGAGGATGGCGGTGGCGCGCACCGCGTGCATCGGGTGCGCACCACCGCCGTGCGGTCCACCGCGCCGCCCGCACCGGCATCGTGCTGCGCGGCGGCCAACCATCTGTCACGCACCCCCTTGACCAGAACTGATCGGCGGCCGGGACGTGCTGTGTCGAGACATCTCAGGGGGCGAAGAAGTCAAGCTGTTGTGGGACGTGGCGTTGGACGTGGCGTCGGGCGAAACGGACGACGCGTATGCGAAACCGGTGTGCTTCACCGGGGATCGGTCGGGTAGCGTGCGGGTCATGTCGAGCCCTGAGGCAGCCAAGGTGGGGGCTTTCGGTCACGCCGTCAGCCCCCTGAACCACTGAGTTCCTAAGTCCTGTCGTCCCGCCGCGTTCCGCGGCCGGACGCGTGCGCCCGTGGGCGCTGACTGCGGTGACGAGACGTCTTCCTGTCGTGCTTCTCCTCGTCTCGGAGCCTCTCGATGCCTCTCCCGCTGTATCTGCTTGCCCTGGTGGTCTTCGCCATGGGCACCTCGGAATTCATGCTTGCCGGTCTCTTGCCGGACATCGCCTCCGACCTCGGCGTGTCCGTCGGGACGGCAGGCACCCTCACGTCAGCCTTCGCGATCGGGATGATCGTCGGCGCCCCTCTGGTGGCCGCGCTCGCCCGCAACTGGCCGGCACGGGGCAGCCTCCTCGGGTTCGTCCTCGTGTTCTCGGCGGCGCATGTCGTGGGTGCCACCACCACGAGTTTCGTGGTCCTGTTCGCGACTCGGGTCGTCGCCGCAGTGGCGAATGCGGGATTCCTCGCCGTTGCCCTGACCGCCGCCGCCGGGCTGGTTCCACCCGGCAGGAAGGGACGCGCGCTGGCGGTCCTGCTGTCCGGCACGACGGTGGCAACGATCGCAGGGGTCCCCGGGGGATCCCTGCTCGGCACAGTGCTCGGCTGGCGGGCGACCTTCTGGGCTGTCGCCGTCGTCTGCCTGCCCGCCGCTCTCGGCATCCTCAAGGGAATCCCGCCGCGCGCAGGGAAGTCGGACGAGGCATGCGAACCGGCCTTGCGATCAGAGATCTCGCAGCTCAGGAGTCAGCGGCTGATCCTCGTCATGCTGCTCGGTGCGCTGGTGAACGCGGCAACCTTGGGAAGTTTCACTTTTCTTGCTCCCATCGTGACCGACAGTGCCGGAATGGCCAGGTCGTGGATCTCAGTTGTGCTGGTGCTCTTCGGGGCCGGTTCATTCGTCGGTGTCACCCTCGCGGGGAGGCTCTCAGACCAGCGCCCCGGTCTGGTCGTCGCGGCCGGCGGGCCCCTGCTGCTCATTGGCTGGCCGGCTCTGGCCGTACTCGCCGAACATCAGATCGCCTTCCTCGTCCTTGTGTTCGTGCAGGGAGCGGTGTCTTTTGCGGTGGGCAGCACGTTGATCACGCGGGTCCTTTATGAGGCGGCTGGAGCCCCCACCATGGCCGGGGCGTATGCCACTGCGGCACTCAACGTCGGCGCCGCCGTCGGCCCCCTCATCGCCGCGGCCACCCTCGGCCCCGTCGGGAACCGTGGGCCGCTGTGGGCCAGTGGATTCCTCGTCCTGATCGCTCTGCTCGCCGCGCTCCCCTTCCGCCCCGCTTCTGATGGGGCTTCTTGAAATTCCCCACCCACGCTCACCTCGTTGGCGGGACCTGCTCTTGTTCCTCACCCCGCGAGCCGGCTGCTGTCGGTTCAGCGGGTCCGCGCGGCCCAGCGGTCGCCACCATGGCCGGTCAAGGGATGAGCGGACCATCCCGGGTCTACCCTCGGTTGCCGTCCGAGGGTAGTTCCCGCCCGACGCTCACCGCGTCGCGACGCTGTGGGCGGTGCCGTCCGTGATGGCCTGGAGTTTGTCGGGGTTGGCGACGTTGTGGATGGCGGTGATACGACCGTCGGCGTCGAAGTCGAAGGTGACGGTGGCGATCACCCGGTCCGGGGCGCTGAACACCATGCCCGGGCCGCCATTGATCTCGACCAGCTCGGCGCGCATGTCGGCGGGCTGGACGCCCTGGTAGGTGACCGTGCCGATGGCCGCAAACCACGAGGCAACCGTCTGTGCCCCCACGACCGGCTTGAGCGCCTGACGTACCTTGCCGCCGCCGTCGGTCCACAGGGTGACGTCCGGGGACAACAGCTCCATCAGGGTGTTGATGTCACCACCGGTCGCGGCGGCGAAGAACCGCTCGGTGACCTCGCGCTGCCGAAAGCGGTCGGCGGCAAACCGGGGCCTGCGGGCCCGTACGTGTTCACGCGCACGGTGCGCCGCCTGTCGTACCGCCGCCTCGGACCGTTCCACCGCCTCCGCGATCTCGGCGTGGCTGAAGCCGAAGACCTCCTTCAGCACGAAGACCGCGCGCTCCAGCGGGCTCAGCGTCTCCAGCACCACCAGCATCGCCATCGACACCGACTCGGCGTCCGTGACGGCATCGGCGGTGTCGCCGCTGGTGAGGATGGGCTCCGGCAGCCACGGACCGACGTATGTCTCCCGCTTGTGCCGGGTGGAACGGAGGCGTTCCAGGGCCAGGTTGGACGCGATTCGTGTCAAGTACGCCTTGGGATCGGCTACTTGGGAACGGTCGGCGGACGACCACTTGATCCAGGCGTCCTGCACCGCGTCCTCGGCGTCGGCCGCTGAGCCGAGGACGCGGTAGGCCACCGAGAACAGCAGCCTGCGGTACTGATGAAAGACCTGCTGGTCGGCGCTCACTCGGCGCCCTCGGCGACGCGGGTGAAGCGGCCGCCGTGCGGCCAGAACGCGCCCGAGGCGGGCATCTTCTTCATGCGGCCGAAGGTCGGCCAGGGCGAGGCGGTCACCGTCTCCTTATACCGGGCCGCCATCCGGCCGGTCAGATGAACGCGTCGCGGACTGTCGTCGGGGCGGGTGAACTGCACCACGGCGTCGTGGCGGCCCAGGCTCACCGGCGTGTGGTAGTAGCCGAAGCGGAACGGCTTGGGCCGCTTGCCCTTCAGCGTGCGGACGATCGACACCGCGGCGTGCACCCCGGTCGGCATCCCGCCCTGGCAGGTGCCGTGCATGACGCCGTAGCCCTGGCGGATCGCCGCGGCGTCACCGATGGCGTACACGTCGGGGTGCGACACCGAACGCAGCGCGGTGTCGGTGACGATACGGCCGCGTTCGTCGACGGCCAGTCCGGCGGCGGCTGCCAGCGACGACACGCGCGTACCGCTCGTCCACAGGACGACATCGGCGGCGATGCTCTCCCCGCCCGCCAGTTCGACCGACCCGGGCAGCGCCTTCACCACCTCGACGCCGCTGCGCACCTCGACGCCGAGGCGGTCGAGCGCCGACTGCAGGTACGTCCTGGCCTTCGGGTTCATGGCCGCACCGGGTTCGTCCCGGCCCAGCAGTACGACGTTCAGCTCCGGGTGCCGCTCGGCGATCTCCGCGGCCGACTCGACGCCGGTCAGTCCGCTGCCGGCGACCACCACCGTACCGCTGCCGAGCCGCGCCAGCCGGTCGGCCAGCACCTCGGCGTCCTGGGGACTGTTGAGGGTGTACGCGTGGTCGTCGACGCCCGGCACCGCGGTCGTGTCGGTCACGCTGCCCAATCCGTACACCAGCGTGTCGTAATGCAGGACCAGGTCGTCGTCGATCCGCACTGTCCGTGCGTCCGCATCCACCGCCGTCACCCAGCCGCGCACGAACCGTGCACCCGTCCCCTCCAGCAGCTCCGGAATGCTCAGCTCGGCAAGCTGTTGCCCGGTCGCCGTCATGTGCAGCCGCAGCCGCTCAGTGAACCGCTCCTGTGCGTTCACCAGGGTCACCTGCACGTCCTCGTGCCGCTTGACCCGGGACGCGAGCTGTACGGCCGCGGACATGCCCGCGTAACCCGCGCCCAGGATCAGAACGCGGTGGGTGGTGGTCTCCGTGCCGGCTTCGTGCTGTGCGCTCATCGCTTTGCCTTCCTCCACTCGCTGTTGACGACCAGTGGATGGAGGCTGCGGGCCGGTCCGTGACATGAGATCGATGTGATGCATGCCACAGTTGGCTCGGTGGAGAGTGCACCTCTTCGTTGAGCCCGCAAGCAACCAAGGTTCGGGGCAGCAGAAGGGTGCCGCATGCCCCCGGCTTGGCGACGCAGACACGTGGGGTCGAGGCCACACGCTCGTCCTGGCGCTGGTCGCCCGAGGAGCTTGCCGAACTGGCGTCCTCGGACATCGGCCTGGGGCGGGTCGAGGATGCCGACATGCTCACGCTGGTGGTGAGCGCGGCGGACTGGGTGTACGAGCGGGTCGTTCCGAACGCGACGCCTCTGCGCAGTCGTGAGCGACGGGGCGCGGCTGAGGAAGTAGCCGTGCAGGATGCGGCCGCGACCTGGGGCCTGCCGGGCCTCGTGATGGGGTGGATGCACGACGAGACCGTCTCCGATGAACATCGACACATGCTGTTGCCCGGAGGCACTGCCCTCGGTGAAGACCAAGTCGCCCGGCTGCAGGGCGTCCGCTGACCCTGCGCGCCCGTCGTGGATCCGCGTGTACGTGGTGCGCGAGCCTGTCACGCCGACGACTCCGTACGCGCCCTGCATCTAGGACGAGCAGTCGCACCGGTCGCGGGGTTACTGCCATGGGAATTGGCGCAGCAGCCGCCCCACTAAAGCGTGTTGCAGAAGGCTTCGGTTCGGGCATTTTCCCTGTGTGGGTGGGGCGTTGAGGGCTGGGCCATTGTGGGTGGAGACGTTCACGGAAGCTGCGCCATCTTGACGTGGCTGGTTAGGGGTCTGGCATGGCGCTGTGGTGGAGGGCTCGTGCTGGCCGTGGGCGGCAGTCTGAGGTGTAGATCATCTGTCAGCGGTTGGCTTCGAGGTTCGTCAGGACGAGCAGGGCCCGCAGGCGGTAGGTGGCGCGGGTGGTGTCGGTGCGGAGCTTGGTGAGGATCCGCCAGTTCTTCAGGTGGGCGAAGCCGTGTTCGACGGGGGCGCGTCCGGCGGCGAGGATGCGGTTGGCCTGTTTCTGGGCGGGTGTGAGTTTGCGGGCGCGGGTGGCTTTGAAGCCGGTGACGACCACGGGGTCTATGCGCTGTACGAACGGCAGGCGGAGCTGGTTTCGCGCCGCTGGACGTGGGGGCCGCGGATGACGGCCACCGTCAAGACCGTGCAGGACGGCCTGGCCCGTGCAGCCGGCGGGAGGGCACCATCGAGCAGGCCCTCGCGGACGCCGAACGCTCCACCGTGCCGGATCTGAAGTCGCTCGGCCTGCGGAGGGTGGAGGACGGGCAGGAGGTGCGGGAGCCGTGACGGCCACCGTGGGCGGGACCGCGCCGCCGCGCCGCGCCACCCGCCGCCGCACCGCGCGCCGCCGGGAACTGACCGAGGCGGCGCGGGGGGACGGGGCCGGCCCGGTGCGGACGGCGCTGCGGGTGAAGGCGCCGCTGGTGCGGCCGTCGGTGGTGATGGTGGTGCTGATCGCGCTCTCGTACGGTGTCAGCCGCTGGGCGGGCCGGGGAGGGCGACGCACATGAACCGGCTGCTGAGGCGTGGCGCCGTCAACGCGGTCGTCGGCCTCTCCGCGCTCTACACCGTGCTGCCGCTGCTGTGGCTGCTGCTCGCCGCGCTCAAGAACCGGGACGCGCTGAGCAGCGGCGAACTCTTCGGCACCGGCGACTATTCCGTGCTCGGCAACCTGTCGGCCGTCTTCACCATGGAGGAGGGCATCTACGGCCGCTGGTACGCCAACAGCCTGCTGTATGCGGTGGGCGGCGCGCTGCTCGGCTCGATGATCAGCGTTGCCTGCGGCTACGCCTTCGACAAGTACCGCTTCCGGCACAAGGAGAAGCTGTTCGGGCTGGTGCTGGCGGGAGTGATGGTGCCGCCGACGGTGCTCGCCCCTGCCGCTGTACCTGATGGCGTCCACCGTCGGCCTGGTGAACACCTTCTGGGCGGTGTTCGTGCCGGTGCTGTTCAATCCGTTGATCGCCGCCTTCCTGCTGCTGCAGCGCTACTGGCGGTCCGGACTGACGGCGGGGAGCGTGAAGTGACCGGCCGGTCTCACGTGCGGTGGTGACGGTGCGTCGCCGTGATCGTTGGCGTCTCCGTGGCGGCCGTCAACGCACGCTGCGGAGCGCGGTGTTGCCCTTGCCCGACCAAGTGTAAACAGGACGGGGCGCCAAGACGAATCCCCTAAATGAGTGGATAACCGCAGAGATCGGCTGGGCAGGCTTCGTGTGGTCGCATTCCACCTCAAGCAAGGACAGCATCCATGAAGCGCGTACTCCAGGCAGTCGGTACCGCCGCCGCCGCCATCGCCCTGTCCCTGACCGCCGCAGCCACCGCCGACGCGCAGGGACAGCGGGCCGCCGCCCCCTCGCAGCCGCCCAGCCAGGTGATCCAGTGCAAGCACCTCGACCCGCAGGGCGTGTCGGACGTCATCGGATTCGACTGCGACACCGACCACTGGGGTCCCATTTCCGACTTCGTCCTCGCTCCCCAGATCGGCGTCGCCGCGTACCGGTGCCAGACCGGATGGGCCGAGGGCAGGGCGTATGTGTCCGGCCAGGACTGCGAGATGATCCCGGTCTGACCGGATCTGTTTGCTCGCGGCATCCTCACAAGGGTGCCGCGAGCACCACCCGGAAATGCCCCGACGGGGACAGCATCCTCAGCAACTCGTGGCCGTCCCCCTCACCAGCGAAAGTAAAACCGGGCCCGGCGACCGGCACCGATGGGGCGAACATCCCCTCACCGCCCGCGCCTTCGGGCGGCTCGAACCACGCAAACCCCTTGAGCGCCCGCTCCGCGAGGTCGGGATCGCGCTCGGCGAGCTGGCCGGGGGTGTATCAACTTAACGGCCCTGTCTCATTAACGGCCCTGTCTCACTTTCGGTGGTGTCGGAGCGTGCTGTTATCCGAGGAGGATGCGGTGCCGGAGGAGGGTGAAGCCCGCTCGTCCGTGCATCTGGCGCGCGATCCGTTTGGTCTTGGTGTTGACGCCCTCGGTCGGGCCGTTGCTGTAGGGAAGTGTGAGGGCGGTGATCACGGCGTCGCGGTCCCGGACCAGGCCCCGGGTGAAGGCATGCAGGTGGGGCAGGTCGGCTGCCCGAACTTGGGCGATCCAACGCGTGAGCGCGTCGGCGTTGTCGGCGTGCGGAGTAAGGAAGCTGCGCCAGCTTGACGTGGCTGGTCAGGGGTCTGGCATGGCGCTGTGGTGGAGGGCTCGTGCTGGCCGTGGGCGGCAGTCTGGGGTGTAGATCGTCTGGCAGGGGCGGTTTTGCGGATTCCCGTCTGTTGTGACCGGGGCCGCTCCTACGCTCCGGCGCATGATGAACCCCGAGGTGCTGGAGCGGATCGCTGCGCGACGTGCGGAGCTGGATGAGGCCGAAGAACGGCTGTCCACGCAGTTGGCGGAGGTGCGGGCCGAGCGCGATGAGCTGGCCGTGGCCGAGCGGGTGTGGCAGCGGATGAGCGAGCAGCTCGCCGACGAGCAGGCGGATGCCGGATCGCCCCTCGTCCAGGTGGCGGGTCGGGCGGTGCGGCTGGTCCCGGAGCGTGCGCCGGGCGTGCAGGAGTCCGCGCTGCCGGCGGAGTACCAGCGCATCCTGGCCGCCGTGCGGGCCGTCGGCGGTCCGGTCGCCACGCGGCAGATCGGCGAGGTGCTCGGTTTGGACGCCGAGGTGCGGGGCAAGCTGGAGCCGCTGCGCGGGAAGCTGACGAAACTGGCTGAGCGCGGCTGGCTGCACAAACAGCCCGACGGCAAGTTCACCGCCCGCCCGTGATCAGGCCACAGCGACAGGGGCGTAACTAAGGTGCCCCCGGCGGCTGTTGGAATTGTGTGACGAAAACCAAAGAGCACGCCGGGGACACCGCGTCCTTGGTTTACCAGTGCCGCCTGCCGCTGTCCACGCACACCCTCAACTGCCTCGCCGACCTGCTGCGCGGCCACCTCAAAGCGATACGGTCCAGATGGCGGGCGCTGCCGCCGGGGAGGATCGCGACCATCGTCCTGGCCGTGCTGCGGCACGACCAGCGCCTGGCCGACATGGCCGGCGGCAACGACGTCTCCGCCACCACCGTCCGGCGCTGGCGCGACGAGGTGATCGCCCTGCTGGCCGCGAAGGCCCCGCGGCTGGACCGCGTCCTGAAGAAGATCGCGAAACGGGGCGGCGAGGTCGTCCTGGTCGACGGCACCCTCATCCCCACCCAGCGCCGCACCGGCAGCGCGGACCGCCCGAACTACTCCGGCAAGCACCACCACCATGGTCTGCACGTGATCGCCCTGACCGACGAGCGGGGACGGATAGCCTGGATATCGGCCGCCCGGCCCGGCCGCACCCACGACATCACCGCTGCCCGCCGTGACCGGATCGTGGCCCACCTGCGCGCCGCCGGTCTCGGAGCCCTGGCCGACCTGGGCTTCCTCGGCCTGGACGACGACCCACAAGACCCCGTGGTCGTCACCGGCTTCAAAGCCACCCGCGCCCGCAAACTCACACCCGCCCAGAAACAGGCCAACCGCATCCTCGCCGCCGGACGCGCCCCCGTCGAACACGGCTTCGCCCACCTGAAGCACTGGCGGATCCTCACCAAGCTCCGCACGGACACCACCCGCGCCACCTACCTCCTGCGGGCCCTGCTCGTCCTGACGAACCTCGAAGCCAACCGCTGACAGATGATCTACACCTCAGACTGCCGCCCACGGCCAGCACGAGCCCTCCACCACAGCGCCATGCCAGACCCCTGACCAGCCACGTCAAGATGGCGCAGCTTCACGGGTCTGCGGATGCGGCAGTTCGAGCGGCTGCTGAAGGCCGTGCGTGAGCGGGGCGGGGACGGTCCCGGTGGTGGGCGTCCGTGGTGTCTACCACTGGCGAACCGGGTGCTGCTGGTGGCTGTCCACTACCGGACGAACCTCACGATGCGGCAGCTCGCCCCGCTCTTCGGCTGCTCGCGCACGCGGCTTAGGCCAGGGCCCGTCGTCGAGCACGCCTTCGCCGGCAGGGGACTACTTGCGGCTGAGAAAAGCAGCCGCAGGGTGTGCTTCTGCGTAATACTCCAGCCGTAGATCGTGATCTTCAGGTCTGATTCGCGGCTTGTCGGCGGTAATGGCCGGCCTGGGCTCGGGCCTGATGGCGGCGTCGCCAGTCGGACCAGCCGAGCCCGTGGGCTGCACCGTGCACGGGCCGAACGACGAGCGTGGTGAATAGTCGCTGGATCTCGTTGCAGGTGAGCGGGATCAGCCCGTCCGGGGCGGAATGGCGGGCGTGTTCGTCAGCGCGGACGACGGCGAGAAAGGCGTGGGCGAGCATGACCAGGGTGACCCAGCGAGACCACGAGGTGAGACGGCGGACCTGGTGCTCGTCCAGTCCGGCCAGGCCCTTGCCGGACTGGAAGGTCTCCTCCACGCGCCATCTCGACGCGGCGACCCGGCGACCCGGCGACCCGGCGACCCGGCGACCCGGCGACCCGGCGACCCGCACCAGCGTGGCCAAAGGCACCGCAGCCGGCGACCAGCAACGGCAGTAAGCCAGTTCACCGGTGGTGCGGTTGCGGCGGATCAGCAGTTGGTGGCTGCCGAGGCGGGGTTCGGCCAGGTCGATGACGACCCAGTCGTAGAAGCGGTGCCCCTTGCCGCCGGCTCCTGCCGACAGCTTCAGCCAGGCCCACTTCGGCACCTTCACGGCCAGGGCATCCGCGCGGAACTTCCCCGCGCCCGTGGTGACTTCGGCCGAGCGAGCAACGGCGAGCACGTAGCCGACCTGGCGCTCTTCCAGCGCTGAACTGGCGCTGGACACCCACGGTGTGCGTGCCCCTGCAAATGTTCCAGTACGTACTCGCGCACGTCATCGCGCACGGGGTCGGCATCCCACTTGGCCCGGCCGAGCAGGTGCTGCATTCCATGCGGACCGGCCTGCCCGGCCCACTCGGCGATGCTCCAGCAGTTCTTGCGCGGCAGGTCCGACAGCAGCCCCAGCACCAAGTCCCGCACCCGACGCCGGGGTTCAACCCGCGCGAACCGGCCCGCTATCCGGGACATCAGGACCTCGAACGCCTCCTGCCGGCGGCAGGGTCTACGCTGTGACTCGCGGCCACCGCATGATCTTCAGTCTTCACACACCGATGATCAACGGTGGCCGCGCCCGTCTTCACCGCCCCTCGGTCACGACGTGCGAAGACGGGGCCGCATCCCTTCCGTGTCCCGCACGCATGACCGCCAGGGCACGCAGCGTTCGCCCGCCGTCTCGTGCCAGGAGGACACATGCAACGCGGTGAAGTCTGGTGGGTCGACTTCGATGAGCGACGCCCGGTCGTGCTGCTCTCGGACGAGGAGTCATCCGGGTTTCAGGCGATGCAGGTCGTTGCGCCAGCGGGCGTCGACATCAGCGGCCTGGGCGTTGAAGTGGCCGTAGGAGCCCCGGAAGGACTGCCCTTCGAAGGCGTGCTGCGGTTCGCGTTCCCGCGTCCAGGATTTACTCCGTGCACATGGCTGACCACCGTGGCCCGGGACGACCTGATCGAGCGGGCGGGCGTGTTGTCCTCCGTGAAGCTCAGCGAGGTTGGAGAAGCCCTCCGCGCCGCTGGAGAGAGGAGGGAGTGGACCCCGATGACGGCTGCCAGGATCAGCGAGATCAAAGATGCCCGCCGTCTCGAAGGACTCGAGTAGCGGACGCCTGTGCTGCCCAGCTCGATCTCGTCGACGACTGACCGCTGCCCCCTCTCCACCGCATTCCAGCAACAAGATCACGATCTACGGCTGGAGTACTGACCCGCCGGCGTCCCTATCCACGGTTACGGCTGCTGGGCGCTCTGCGCATCGGCGGCCGCGCGCTGGGTGCGGAAGTTCTCCCGGTAGGCCTCGAACACCGTGGGGGTGTGGGGAGTGGTGCCGACGGTGGAGTCGTCCCACTTCAGCAGGGCCTCGTCGTTTCCGATGAGGGCGGACTTCGTGTAGGTGTGGCTGCCGGTGAAGACGATCTTCTGGTCGGGGATGCCCTTGTAGGCACCCTCGATGATCATGTACTTGGTGTGGGTGGTCGTCCCGACGCCCTCCGTCGAGTGCAGCTTGTGCAGGGTGACGCCGTAGTAAGGGGGTTCGGCCTTCTGGAGCGAGGACAGGGACTCGCTGTCGGCGTAGCCGTAGACGAGGTCGACGTAGCACCCGGCCTTGTCGAGCTCGTACAGCTTCTTGGCGACCTCGGGCCGGGTGATGCCGCCCTGGGCGATGCGGATGACGGTGCGCCCGTTGAGGCCGGTGCCGGGGCTGTTGCCGTGGCAGATGGGGTGCCCCGGGACGGGGTTGTCCACGGTGTTGAGGATGTTGAGGATGACGTCGTCGGGCTCCCCGCCGGGGCCGGAGGTCTGACGCGGGAAGAAGTAGGCCTTGGCGCGGCCCGCCTGCTTGTCCATGAGGACGTCCGTGAGGCGCTTGGTCGGATCGGCCTCAGCTTCGACCTGCTTCGTGAAGTACGCGTCGTAGCCCTTGTAGAGTTCGGCGTTCCCGGCCACCGTCAGAGCGTCGTTCCAGAAGGACTTGCGGTCGTCCGTGCTCAGGTTGCCGGAGGACTGCACGACCACGTTGTCCACCGGCACGGTGCCGCGGCCCGTGGTTCTGGAGAACAAGAAGAACTTGTTGTGGTTGACCCCGTGGTAGCTCAGGTACGGTTCGACGTTCCACGCGGCCGGCCGGGCCGCCAGACACGCCTGGTCCTTGCGGCAGACGCGGACCCACGAATTGCCGTTGGTCCCGTCAGGCCGCTTGTCAGCGAGCTTCAGCAGCTCGACGTAGGACGTGTTCCACTTACCGGCGGATTCGGCGTCGAGGCGTACCTGTGCGTTGTCGAGGAGTACCTGGACGTTCACGCCACGCTGGTGCGCCGCTACGAGGCGCTGGGCCAGAGGCACCGAGGAGTACTGCTGCTCGGTGGTCGCGACGGCCATGAAGATGTACAGGGAGATCTTGATGTCGGAGCCGGGTACGGCGCCGTCGATGAGTGCGGCGAGGTGGTCGAAGATGGCGTTTCGCTGCGCCGGGTCGGTGCTCGTGGGGTCGTTGAACACCGCACCAGTCGTCACGGCCGGCGCCGGAACGGTCTCGGCGGAGGCCAGCGGAGCGGGAATCCCGGCGGCCAGTGCGGCGGTCGCGATGGCCACAGGCATGAATGTACGTATACGCATCTCAGTAGTTCACCTTCTGGCTTTCTGTCCACGCCACAGCGCGGGCAGGGACAGGAACAAGGAAAGAGCACCGGGCGTGCCTGCTCCGAAGTGTGAGGAAGAATCAGCCGCGCACGCCCGCCGGGCATCCTAAGCCGGAAAGTAGCGCCGTCTGCCTGGAGGGCAGGGCCCGCGGCGTCCGGTGCGTGCGATCGCAAGGCGGAGGGGCGCCCTCGTACTGGGCGTACTTGGGTGGTCCGACAACGCAGCGAGCGTGCGTGCCAAGCGTCGCGAGCCAGGAGACTTTACGGACACGGCCTGGGGGCCTGTCCTGTGGATCTCGACCTCATGCGCCGATAAAGCTCACTGTCTCCGTCATGTCCGCGCGCCCGGTACGCAGCCGTGGCACGCCTTCCTTCTCAAATCCGATCGAGACGCCACAGAACAGTGCGAACTTGTCATCGGCTCCGACTGTCTGGCTGACAGTCTTGCGGTACATGGTCCACATCACCTGGGGGCAGCTGTGCAACCCTTCCGCCCTCAGCAACAGCATGACCGTCTGCAAGTACATCCCCGCGTCCCCCCACTGTCCGGGCCCCATCGTCCGGTCGAGGTAGCAGAACAGTACGACGGGCGCGCCGAAAGCCTCCGAGTTCAAGGCGGCGATCTTCATGGGTCTGTCGGGGTCGTCGCGCTCGATTCCCAGCGCCTTGTACCGCTGGGCGGCCGCTGCGGAGAAGCGGTCCAGATACGGCGAGGCCAGTTCGGTCGGGTACATCGGATACTCCCGGTCATCACCTGGGTCTCCCGCCAGTGCCCTGGCCGTCGCACGCCTCTTCAGTTCGGCCAGGGGTTCACCGGTCACGACATACACATGCCACGGCTGGAGGTTGCCGCTCGACGGAGCACGCGTCGCCGCAGTCAGCACTCGTTCGAGTACTTCTTTGGGTACCGGCTCATCGCTGAACGCCCGCACGGCCCGGCGACTGTCCACGGCCTCATACACATCCACGTCTTCGCGTCCTCTCCCTACAACCGGCCCCACTACCGTATTCAGCGGTCAGCGCCGGGCATCAACGGGCACTGAACAGCGCCCTGACGAGCAGTCCAGTCGTTGATGGACTGTGGGATACAGAGGTGATGCAGGAGGCGAGGCGCTCGGCCGCTCGCTGGGCGGCTTCACCACCCAGCTGCCCCTGAGCGCGGAGGACCGCTGCCGGCCGCTCTCGACGCTGCTCACGCCCGGACAGCGGGCGGACCGTACCCGGTGAGGAACCGGATCCATTCCCGAGAAGGCCGACCAAGTGGTTCTGTCCACGAGATTGGGGTCTGGCTCAACTTCTGTGACGCGGCCACTCTGAGTAATCGGTTGGGGATGACATTCCCAGCTGGTTAGGCTCCGGGCCATGAGCGGACCGGTGTTGGTGATCGAGTTGGCGGAGGCCGTACCTCGCGTGGCGATCCAGCGGCTCCGCGAGTTCCTGCTTGGCGCCTCGGCACGGTTTGAGGAGAGGCGGGTCGGCGAGTATGACCTGAACATTCACGCGGAGAGCCTCGGGATTGCGGATGCCGGGGACGTAGACGGACGTCGGCCCGTCCTGGTCTCACTCATGGGGCCTGGGATCGGTGACGAGACCATATTCGATGCCGAGCACGCTGACGAAGTCGACCAGGAACCTCTCATCGGCTTCACCCCCACCCACGCGGTCGACATCATCGCGTTCTGCAACCGTCATGTCGACCACCTCGTCACGGCCTTGCTGACCGCCGCCATCATGGATGTGATCGGTGGTGTCGCCAACGCCGAGCTGCGAGAGGATCAGGTTTCAATCGTGGCCGGTCTTTCCGGCATCGTCGCAACGATGACCGATCCGTGGCCCGCCGCGTACGGCTCAGCGGAATTCCTCCGAGCGTGGGCCCAGCAGCCCGATTTCCGGCTCCTGAACTAGCCGGAACTCAGCCAGCTGGCTTACGCGAGTAGTACCCGCTTGCGGAGCAACTTGAAGCCAGCTCGGCCGAACATCTGGCGCTTGAGCATTTTGATCCGGTTGACATGGCCTTCGACTGCGCCGGAGCTCCAGGGCAGGGTCAATCCGGCGGTGACGGCGTCGATGTCGCGGTCGATGCCAGCGGCGAGGGTGCGGAGGCTGGGCAGGTCGTCCTGCCGGACGGCGTCGAGCCAGGCCGGGAGTCGCTCGCCCTGGCGGTTGGTGAGCATGGTCGCGAAGGACCGGACGTGTCGGGTGAGGGCGTCAAGTTCGGGACATTGGGTGCGGACGGTCTTGAGCTGGAGTCTGTTCGGGCTCGGAGGGTTTCCGGGCGGGTCAGGATCCATCCGGAGACCGTTCGGGGCGAGGGCGGCCGGGCGGTCACCGGTCGGGGTGAGGTGCGCTTCTTGTGCAGGTAGGCGCGAACGCGCTGGTAGCTGCCGCCCTTGTAGCCGAGCGGCACGATCTCCTCCCACAGCTTCCACGCGTTGGTGAGGCCCTCGTTCCAGCGGTCGTCCAGGTAGGACATGTAGTCGTCGAGCACCGAGGGCCGGTTCTGCCACTGGCCCTTGAACAGGTCCTCGGGCCTCTCGGCGTCGGCGAACCGTTTGACGGTGTGCCAGGCCATGCCGAGCTGCCGCTGGACCGAACGCAGGCTGTGTCCTGCCTCCAGGAGTGCGTGGACGGAAGCGTGCCGGGACCTGGTGCGGTCGGCGAACCGGTGTCCGGTCGGCCATGGTGAACCGGACGGTTCTTCTTCCGGGGCGGGCCCAGGCTCGGGGTCGCGGGTGGCGGGGACAAGGGCTCGCAGGCAGCGGCGGTGCTGGGCAACTGCTCGTTCGGCGGCCTCGCTCAGGTTGTGCCAGAGGTGCCACCGGTCTGCGACCTGGATGGCCTGCGGGGCGCCGGCGGTGGCGCCTTCGGCGAAGAACGGTGCCCGGTCGCGGCAGACGACCTCGATGCCAGGCCGTTCGGCGAGCCAGGCCGCCAGGCTGGACGCCTCCCGGTCCGGCAGCAGGTCGACGGGGCGGCGGGTCTCGATGTCGACGAGGACGGTGCCGTAGTGGCGGCCCTTGCGGGTGGCGTACTCGTCGACGCCGACCACCCGCGGCGCGGGGATCTCGGGTTCAGGAAGATCGTCCACTAGCCGGAGCACCGTGCTGCGGCTGACGGACACCCCGAGAACGCGGGCAAGGCGGGCCCCGGCCAGGCCGACTGCTGCCAGGGTGGAGCGCAACCGCTCGGTCCGCTGACCGTGCCGACGTGTCAGGCCGGGTATCTGCTCGACGAAGGTACGGCGTGCACATTCCGAGTTCTCGCAGGTGAACCGACGAACTCGCAGCTGGAGAACGACGCTTCGGCCACCGCTCGGCACATCTGCGGGAAACCGCAGGTAGGAACCATGCACTCGGGCCGACCAGGCTCCGCAGACCGGGCACACAGCACCGTCCGCGATGCACTGCGCGTCAATACGCACTATCTCGAAGTTGACGTCCACCGACAGCACTGCGACGTCCGCGATCGACGGGAACAACAACTCCTTGAGCCGGAGCACGACCTCTTCCACGGCCCCGAACTGTCAGCCCAAGCGCCGGGCCGACGGGCCATTTTCGGGCGACTTCGTGTACGGCTCATAGAGGTCCAGCTGTCACTCAGAGTGGCCACGTCACAGAAGTTGAGCCAGAGCCCCATCTCGTGGACAAAGCCGACCAAGCGGCCAACCGCCGCAGACGCTGCAGCAGGGGCGGCCGGCCGCCTGGTTTCGACAAGGAGCGGTACAGGAAGCGCAACACCGGCGAGCGGGCGATCAACCGGCTGAAGAGCTTCCGCGCGGTTGCCGCCAGGTACGACGAGCGTGCCCATGTTTTCCTTGGCACCGTCACCGCGGCGGCCCTCGTGATCTGGCTTCGCTCGTGATCGCCAGGACACTGCCTAGTACGGGGTCCCGAACCGGCCGGGGCTCCAGCGGATGGCGTCGCGCACCCGCCGAGGGGCGGTGGGGATCTGGTAGCCCTCGGGTGCCACACGCTTCATGCGTGAGCGATGAGTTCGGACGGAACGGCGGGTCTGCCCTGGCATGACTCGGATCATCGCCGACATCTCGATCTCTCTCGACGGCTACGTCACCGGGCCCGACCCCAGCCCGGACAACGGTCTGGGCACCGGCGGCGAGGCCCTGCACACGTGGGCGTTCTCCGACGACCCCGACGACCGGCGGGTCCTGCGCGAGGGGACCGCCCGCTCGGGCGCCGTCGTCCTCGGCCGCCACCTGTTCGACGTGGTCGACGGGCCGAAAGGCTGGGACGACACCTGCGGCTACGGCGCCGGCGAAGTCGGCAGGCCCGCGTTCGTCGTCGTGACGAGCTCGCCGCCGGAGTCGGTGCGGCTCACCGACCTCGACTGGACGTTCGTCACCACCGGTCTGCCCGACGCCATCGCCACCGCACGCGAGCGAGCCGAGGCGGCGTCGTCGGACAGCGGCAAGGACCTCGACGTCATCCTCATGGGCGGCGGTGCCACGATCGGCTCGGCGCTGGAGGCCGGACTGGTCGACGCTCTGACGCTGCACCTCGCACCCGTCGTGCTGGGCGCCGGGACACCACTGTTCACCGGCGAAGCCCCGCGCACGCTGGTGCAGCGGAGCGTGATCCCGACATCGACCGCGACCCACCTGACCTACGACGTCTCCCGGTGATCCGATGACCACTGTCAACGCCAAGAAGATCGCCTTGGGCATCGAGTCGATCGGTGACGACGACGCGCCGCTCGTCCTGCTCGCGGGCGGGACCACGATGCTCTCCTGGCCCGACGCCCTGGGCGCGCGCCTCGCCGACGACGCGGCGGCCCTTGCAGACGCGCTCGGCGGGGGGCATGCGCACCTGGCGGGGATCGGCGTCGGCGGGATGGTCGCCCAGGTGGCCGTACTCGACCATCCGGGCGCGTTCTCGGCGCTCACCCTGGTCAACACCCGCGCGGTTGCCCCCGGCCCGCCCGACGATGACCTTCCCGACCATGACCGGGCGACGATGAGCCAGCTGTTCGCGCGTCCGATGCCCGATTGGACCGACCGCGAGGCGGTCGCGCAGTTCGCCGCCGCCGGCGCGGAAATCCTCGGCGACGACCCCGTCGCCGCGCGCGCAACCGCCGCGCGCATCTGGGACCGCACGCCCGGCACCACACCCACCATCCAGATGGCCAACCAGATGGGCTTGGTCTTCTCCCGACTCGACTGCACACCCCGCTGGCGGGAGCGCCTGCCCGAGATCGAGGTCCCCACGCTCGTCATCCACGGCCGCCGCAACCGGTTCTTCCCCGTCGGCAACGGCGAGGCGATCGCGCGCGAGATCTTCGGGGCACGGCTGCTCGTCCTCGAGGAGGCCGCCACCGCGATCCCCGATGCAGCGGTCGGCGAGATCACCGAAGCCATGCTCACGCTCGGATAGAGGACGGCGGGTGCCGCCCGTGTCCGGCCTGCACATAGCAGTGGAGGTCGGAGGTTCGATCCCGCCCGTGCACCCGCGATCGGCACGATTCCAACCCGAGGTCGTCCAGGATGCTTCTCTCGATCCACGCAGTGACGGGGCAAGGTGAGCCGGATGCGGCCTGCCCTGTGCTCGTGCGTGGTCCTGCGCCGATGGCCCTCGACGCCGCGACACTGACTACGGAGCACGCACACCAGAAGCAGGCCGCCCGCGTGCTCGGCCCCATTCTCCGGGCATGTGTTCGACCCTGGCGGCGTGCCGGCGGCGGAGACGGTGTCGCCGTCTCCGCCGACGGTGATGGCGCCGGCGATGCCGCTGTTGCTCTCAGCTCCCCCGCTCAGGAGGCTCTGAGCTTTGCGACGGCCCGTTGTCTTCGCCAGCCCTCTCGTTCCAGTCAGGGGGCTGCGCCAGCGGTGTCAGGCCGCCCTGCGGCGCCTGAGGGCGGAGAAGGTGACGCCACCGATGACGAGGACCGCAGCCCCGATGCCGGCCGGTACGGCGAACTTGGCGACGAGCGAGTCGTCGTCCTCGGGGGCCGCCGCCGAGCCGGTCGCACCCTGGCCGCCGGTGGCGTTCGCGCCGGAGGACGAGGGGATCTGGGCGGCGTCGTCACCGAAGTAGAACATTGGGCTGTTTCCGGCGCGCGGTGTGCCGGAGATGTCCACAGTCAGCGAGATCGGTACGACGATGCCCTTCGCCTCATCCTTCGGCTCGGCGACCTGCGCCTGAATGTAGTACGTGCCGGGCACGTCGTAGCCCTTGGAGTCGGAGCTCCCCGCGGCCTGGTCGGTGATCTCCCAGGGCCCGCAGACCCGCTCGATGTGCCCGGTCCTGCCCGCCAAGAGCTCCGTCACGTCGTTGTCCTCATTGCACTGCGTCTCCTCGCGCTGGGCGTTGTAGACGGTAACGCCCCACCCGGTGGTGACGGAGGTGGGGAAGTCGTCCGGGATGTCCACGCCTGCCTTCACGGTCAGCTTCTGGCCCGCCTTCAGCTCGACCCGCCAGAAGGGGGCCTCTCCGACGGCTATGGACTGGCGGTGGGTGCCCGGTCCGATCGGGGTGGCGCTGTTGCAACTGCTCTGCCCATCACAGGATTTGAGGGCAGTTGGGAACTCGGTTCATGGGACGATGAGCATATGCGAATGGTTCCAATGTTCACTGAATGGCACTTCACTTGTCCCTCTGGCTCGACTTGACAAGAGAGTCATTTCGATCGCAACCATTGGTTGTCGCCTCCCAGTTGGTTCGATGCACGTGACCGCCCACACCGATGGCCCGTCTCCGGCGACCGCGGACCGGCGGCTGGTGCGGTGAAGCGTTCGGTACCGGTGCCGGTGCGGGTGCTCGCGGCGCCGGAGCCGCATGCCGTCACGCCTGGACTCCCCCGCTGAGCTACGGACCGCGGATCGCTGCCGGCCGGTTGCTCCAAGTCGGCGTTGCGCGGGGCGATGGCGCGTGTGTGCCGTCGTAAGGGGTCGTGGGGATCCGCAGCATCGCGACGCCAGTGTCCCTCCGCAGCACTCGGTGCCGTGTCTGCGCGATAGCGCAGCCTCGACAACATCGACGCCAGGGCGGTGAAGCTGAGGATGGCGGTCGGTCTCCACAAACGCGCGGGAGCCGTCGGTCAGGAGCACCACACCGTCAGGGACGAGGGAGCCGGCCGGGGTGGAGTGGGCGACTTCCACTGCCAGTCAGCCTGGGCGGCCGCCCATGGCGTGGTGGAAGGCGATGACAGTGTCAACCACAGCGCGGACGTGCTCACTCAGGCGTCCAACGGGTACGCCGCAACAGGCGCTCCGGCCGTCGGTGTCCTCGGCCTGCCGTTTGAGGAACCCCCCGCGTGGTCTCCGGCTTGGGGGCGAGGGCGGTGCGATGGTGTCCCACGAGGTGCGCGGGACCGTGCCGGCAGGACCGGCCAAGGTGGATCAGCGGACGCTGGCGCGGCCCAACCCTCCAGCCCAGTCCAGTAGTTCCGGTTCCGCCAGAGTGGCGCCCAGCCAGTCATGGTCCAGGTCGGGTCCGGGGAGGGACGGCACGACGGCCACGTAGAGCCCCGCGGCACGCGCGGAGGCGATGCCCGTGGCTGAGTCCTCGAAGGCGACGGAGCGTTCCGGAGCCACGCCCAGTGCAGCGCACGCCGTCAGGTAGAGGTCCGGAGCGGGCTTGGGAAAGGGCACCTCGTCGGCTGCGAACGAGCAGGTGAAGTAGTCGAGAAGGCCGGCCGAGCCCAATGCCGTGTCCAACAGTTCGCGCGGGCTGTTGCTGGCGACGGCCACAGGAACCCTCGCCCGGCAGGCGCGCACCAGCTCCACCGCACCCTCAAGCGCCGTGGCGCCCCGGGCCAACTCCCCGCGGACGCGCTCGAGGAGTTCGGCGGCGAGTTCCGCACCTGCGGTGGGACGTTCGAAGTACTGGGCCATGGCCTCCCCCGCAGCTTCCAGCGACCGACCGATGACCAGGGCCTTCTGTGCGGGGCCGAAGGGCCGGCCGTGTGCCGCGAAGATCGCTGTTTCGGCCACCGTCCAGCAGTCTTCGGCATTGACCAGAAGGCCGTCGCAGTCGAAGACCACGGCCTCCGTGCCGGGGGTAGCGAGCGCACGGGTGTCCCCTTCCGCCTCGGGATGGCGCACAAGTGGCCCGCTCGGCGATCGCCGGAGCAGGCTGATGATCACGAACGGCCACTCTAGGAGTGGAAGTACGGAACTTCCAGTTTTCTGCCCGACATCGGGCAGAAAACTGCGCGTTGAGGCTGGCCAGCGAGTCGCGAAGCGAGCCGGGGGCTGGACGTGGCGACGGGCCGGCTGCCGTGGCAGACGTATGAGGGCTGGTCGAAGCGGTTGAGTCGATGCGACGCGAACTCCCATTGGGGCGACGGATCGTTCACTCTGCTTCGTCGCGACGCGTTTGCATCGGGGGGAAAATCGATACTGCGCGCCGACCACCCGCCGCTCAGGCAGCGACGGTTGGCTCGCGGCCTCCGCTTCCCGGAGGGGCTGTTTTCGAGCGGGCCGGGACCGGCACCGCCGCGCCTACGTGGCCCACCCGGCACGCGCGCCAGGGGCCTGGCGGCGAGGCGGTCGCACGGTGCCCCGCAGACGGCACCGTACCCGGCCCCCATGGGACCGGTCCGGCGACCGCCTGCGGGTACCCATGCTCGGGCGGCGAGTGCACCTCGTTCTCGCCGCTCAACTCACTTTCCGCCGCGCGGTGTCCGCATGCCCTTGGGTATCGCGCCCTTGGGAGCCGACATGTTGCTCATGACGTCGCCCAGCGCCTACGGACACGGGCTCAGCCGGCACCCTGGCCACCCCGACACCCGCCCGCGCACAGCAAACGCATCCGGTCGGCCAAGCCGCCAGGCCGTCGGGCCGGCCCGTGAAGGGCCCCGCTGGTTTGCGGGGCCCTTCACGCGCCGGGCGCTCAGCGCGGTTCGATGGTGATCGTGGCGAGGGCCGATGCGAAAGCGGGGGCGCCCAGCTCGATGCCGACCCGCACGGTGCCCGGCTCGGCGCCCTCGTCGACCTCCATCTCGGGGTAGACGACGGCCCACTTGCCACGGGCCAGGTCGAACCGGACGTCCTGGCAGGTCAGGGTGCGGTTGCCGTTGGACCGCTCCCCGACGCTCACGATCTCCTGCATCTCGCCCTCCCGGGACATCGCCAGCTGGTCCTGGGTGAACCGCATCCCCTCAGGGGCGGTGAGCACGAGCCGCTGGGCGCCGATGGTGCTCTGCCCGGTGTTGGTGATCGTGAACACCGCCGGGTACACCCACTGCTGGCCGGGCCGCACCCGGGCGTTCTCCGGCCGCGACTGGGTGATGCGGGCGGACAGCCCCGTCGTCGCGGCGATGACCTTGCCGACGAGCTGTACCGGCGTGCGCTTGCCGATGCTGGCGGAGCCGTCGCTCTTCAGGCCGGCCGTCGCGTCCTGCTGGGCGCGCATCGGGATGGTGTAGACGAGGCTGCCGGTGTCGCCGGCCGTGGTGTTCAGGTGCGGGTTCGCGCGGATGATCAGGGTGCGCCCGGAGTCGTACACCTCGTGGTCGAGGGGGCCGGAGACGACGCCGTCGATCGTGCCGTGGTAGGCGAAGACCGGCTGGCCGGTGAAGACGAAGCCGGTCGGGGCGGTGTAGCGCTGGATGATCACGCCGGGGTTGACCGGCTGGCCGGTGGGCGCGAGGAAGCGCAGGTTGCAGCGGCTGGTCTGGCCGGGGGCGCTCTCGGGCACGACCTCCTGGAAGACCGTCAGCGCGGTCTCGTCGGCGACCGGTGCGGGCACGGTGATCGTGACCGGCAGGGTGAAGGTGTTGTCCTTGAGGTTGAGATCGCCGCCGTACTGGATCTCCAGGGTGGCCTCGTAGGTGCCCGGCTTGGTGGACTCGGGCGCCTTGACCCGGAAGACGCCGTCCAGGGAGGCGCTGAAGGGGACGAGCTGGGAGCCGGCGAAGGTGCGGGAGAGCCGGCGGTCGGTGCCGCCCGAGGCGTCGACCAGACCGTAGGGCAGGTTCAGCACCACGGTGATCAGCATGCCGTCGACCGTGGCCGGGCCGCGGCTCCTGATCCGCGCGCCGAGGTCGAACTCCTGGCCGCGCGGCACGGACGCCGGCGCGACGATCTCGCCGTACAGGTCGGCCATGGGGGGCGTCGGGGGGACGACGGCGGTGACGCCGTAGACCCGGCGGACGCGGTGGTTGTAGCCGTCGCCGATGTACAGGCTCCCGCTGCCGTCGACGGCCACCCCGTGGGGGTAGTAGACGCGGGTGCCGGCCGCCGGCCCGCCGTCCGCGACATAGCCGGCCGTGCCGGTGCCCGCCACGGTGGTGATGATCCCACCGGCCGAGACCTTGCGGACCCGGTGGTTGTTGGTGTCCGCGATGTAGAGGTTGCCCTCCTTGTCCACGGCCACACCGGCCGGGTAGTGGAGGTGGGTGGCGACGGCGGGGCCGCCGTCGGCGACATAGCCGGCCGTGCCGGTGCCGGCGACGGTGGTGATGATGCCGTTCGTGCTGACCTTGCGGACCCGGTGGTTGTAGCGGTCGGCGATGTAGAGGGCGCCCGCCGCGTCCACGGTCACCTCGAAGGGGTGGTAGAGCGGGGTGGCGACGGCGGGGCCGCCGTCGGAGACGAACCCCGCGTTCCCGTTGCCCGCCACGGTGATGATGTTGCCGTTGGTCGCGACCTTGCGGACCCGGTGGTTGTTGGTGTCGCCGATGTAGAGGTTGCCCTCCTCGTCGACGGCCACCGACCAGGGGTAGTTGAGCGGGGTGGCGACGGCGGGGCCGCCGTCGGAGATGAACCCGGCGTTCCCGTTGCCGGCCACGGTGGTGATGATGCCGTTGGTGGTGACCTTGCGGATGCGGTGGTTGTGCCGGTCGGCGATGTAGAGGTTGCCCGCGGCGTCCACGGCCACACCGGTCGGGTAGTGGAGTCGGGTGGCGACGGCGGGGCCGCCGTCGGAGACGAACCCGGCGGTGCCGGTGCCCGCCACGGTGGTGATGTTCCCGTCAGGCGTGATCTTCCGGACCCGGTGGTTGTGGGAGTCGGCGATGTAGATGTTCCCGGCGCGGTCGATCGCCGTGCCGTAGGGGTAGTGCAGCTTGGTGCCGATCGCGGGGCCGCCATCGGCGACGAAGCCCGCCTGGCCGTTGCCCGCCGTCGTGATGATCGTGCCGGCGGGGAAGGACGCCGCCTGCGCGGAAGCAGTCGTGGTCATCGCTGGTTCTCCTGTCCGAACATGGCGTGCCGCCGCACACGGGCGGCACACCGCCTCAGCCGGAAGTCATGGAACACTTGCGCGAAATTCATGGCCCTTCGACCGGACCCATGCACCATGCATGTCTCGTTCTGGAGAGAACCAAGGGGTGATCCGGCGGGATGGTCGAGATTACCGTTCTTCCACGGCGAGATTTACCGCGCCCTTCGGACAAAGGCCCGGGCTCGGCGGGCGGCCGAAAATCATCTCGCTCGCCACCCCGGAAAGCCGGTCCCCCGCGGGTTTCCGTCCGCCGACACCGCACCGTCGCACTGCGGAAAATCGCCGATTGCACGTTTCTGCGAACGGCCCGATCGACGCTCTTGCCCCAGATCGATGCGCGGTGCAGTCGACCCGAGCGGGGTCGGCACGGTAATACGATGCCGATCCAGCGCAGCGAAATACGGGCGGGGAAGCAGTTTGACGCGGCAACAGACGTTCGATTTCGCCAGCTCTCGCAGCCGAGCATCACTGATTCGGGAATCAATCATTCCGGTGAATGGGGTCGATCATGAATCTCGTCAGGAACGGCGGCTTCTCCGAGTACACGTTCAAGCAACGGGCCCAGTGGGGAACCGGTAACCGCGGCGTGATGGCCGCCGGCCGCCACAACGGTGATCAGTTCCTCAGCCTGGCCGGCTGGACGTGGGGGAAGTACACCGGGCACGGCAAGACCGAGTATCCGGCGGAGGCGCAGGACGCCGTCGACCTCATCAACGGCGCCGCGGACGGCCACTTCCCCGAGGACGGCGACCACCCGTTCGCCAGCACCGAGAACTTCCTCGACATGAACGGCAGCAGCACGCTCGGCTTCATCGAGCAGACCGTCCCGGTCACCGGCGGCCAGGCCTACGAGCTGTCCTTCTACCACGGCTACAACGTCTGGCCCGGCCACGACACCGGCCGCCCCACGTACCTGCGGGTCGAGGTCGAGTCCGACGGCCGGCAGCTGCTGTGCGAGGACTACGTCCAGTACTACTCCGGCAAGGGCGGCAAGGCGTCCCACAGCGACGACCGGATCAACGCCCCCGCCTGGCGCAAGCGCCGGCTGTCCTTCCGGGTACCGGAGGGCCGGCAGCAGGTGACGGTACGGTTCGCCAACCCCGGCCGGGCCGGGCTCCACCCCGAACTGGGCGCCGACCCCGACGGCCACAGCGGCATGCAGCTCGCGCATGTCCGGCTGGAGGGCTCCGGCGGCGGCAGCACCCTGCTCACCGTCGCGCAGCGCAAGCCGGAGCAGACGAAGGTCAGGCAGGGGCAGATCTGGCAGTTCCCGGTCGTGCTCACCCTGACCAATGCCGGCAACCGCCGGATCGGGACGCACCGGGTGGTCTTCACGGCTCCCGAGGGCCTCTACTTCATGGAGGACCGGCTCGTGATGACCCGTCAGGAGGACGATCCGACGGAGACCCCGGTCGCGGCCGAGCGCTCGAACGGCAACCGCACCCTGACCTGCCCGGCCTTCCCGCTGGAGCTGGCGCCCGAGAAGTGGGCGTCCGTGTACCCGGCGATGGGCGTGGACCACGACGCCACCCCGGGGACCGCGACGGTCGCCTTCGAGGTGGGCAGCCCCGTCTTCGCCACCGGGCACGCCACGGTCACCATCCTGCCGCTCACCGGCGCGTGACCGGCCGGCCCGTGCGACGCATCAGGCACGTGGCCCGTATCGCCCTGGCCATCGCCCGTATGGCCCTCGCCCGCCCGGGCCCGAGCCGCATCGGCCCGCGCCGCCGCGGCCTTCGGCCGACCGTGCACGGTCCCGGGACCGGGGCGGCTCCCGGGTCCGGAACCGGCGGGCGGGCGCCTGGGGCGGCGCCCGGGCCAGGGACCGGCGGGCGGGGGCCCGGGGCGGCGCCCGCGTCCGGGACCGGCGGGCAGGGGCCCGGAAAGGCGCCCGGCGCCGGGACCGGCGGGCGGCCGTCGCGGATCGTGGCGCTGATACCCGCGCACAACGAGGCCGAGCGCATCGCCGCGTCCATCGCGGCGCTGCGCCGGCAGCACCGGCCTCCCGACCGCGTCGTGGTGGTCGCCGACAACTGCACCGACGCGACCGCCGACATCGCCCTCCGCGCCGGCGCGGAGGTCATCGTCTCCGAGGACAACCGGCACAAGAAGGCCGGTGCGCTGAACCAGGCCTTGGATCGGGCCCTGCCCGGACTGTCCGACGAGGACCTGGTGCTCGTCCAGGACGCCGACACCACCCTGTGGCCGACGTTCCTCTCCAGCGCCACGGAGGCGATGGAAGGGAACGCCGCCGCGGTGGGCGGGGTCGGCGCCGTCGGCGGGATCTTCTACGGCGAGCCCGGCGGCGGCCTGCTCGGGGCGCTCCAGCGCATCGAATTCCACCGCTACGCCCGGGAGATCGCCCGCCGGGACTTTCGCGCCGATGTGCTCACCGGCACCGCCACGCTCTTCCGGGTGACCACGCTGCGCGAGGTCAAGGAGGCCCGGCTCGCCGGCCGTATCGGCGGCGGGGCGTCCTACTACTCCCTCGCCTCGCTCACCGAGGACGACGAGATGACCAAGGCCGTCCGCACCCTCGGCTATCGCACGGTCTCGCCGCCGGGGTGCGGTGTGGTCACCGAAGTCATGACGTCCATTCCCAAACTCTGGCACCAGCGGCTCCGATGGCAGCGCGGGGCGCTGGAGAATTTGCGTGATTACGGCTGGACGCGGGTCACCGCACCGTATATCGTCCGCCAGTCGTTCATGGGCCTCTCGGTGGTTTTCCTCAGCCTCTATCTGGTGTTCACCGCCTGGATGCTCGCCAGGGGACGGCCGCAATTCTCCCGTTTCTGGATGGCCATCGGGATGGTATTCGTCGCCGAGAAAGTGGTGACGGCGCGCGGCGCCGGCCGGCGGGCCCAGATACTCGCCGGCAGCCTCGTCGTAGAACTCGCGTACGACATGTTCCAGCACGCCGTTTACGTACGTTCCCTGTGGGACATGGCCCGGCGCCGGGAAGAGCGCTGGTGCGCCACGTGAACGCACGGCCGGGAAAGGAGATCCGTGTACGGAGGAATTCCGGTGGCCGGTGTACTGGGGATCGGGGGATCGTCCGCGCTCGCAGCGCGGCGGGACGGATTCCAGGCACTCGCCACCGTGGTGGCCGCGACCACCCTGCTCATGGCCGGGGTGTCGCTGAGCAAACTCGTGCCCCGCCGCCGGCCCGCGCCGTACTGTCCGCCCGGCGCCAGGTCGGCCGTGCCGACCGGGCCGTCGTCGCCGGACCACCCGGGGCAGGCCCGTCAGGGCTTGCCGACGCCGACCCGGTCGAGCTCGTCCGTGCCGCCCCCGACCATCACCTCGCGGATGAAGCCGACGCCCTCGGCGTAGTACTTGTTGGCGGACGGCGCCGAGCCGGGCATCGTCGCCGAGGACCACGGACGGCACGAACACGGCGTCCTCGGCGTCGGGATGCGCGCCGACACCGTGCTCACCACACCCATCGATCGTGCACACCAGGCAGAAGCACCAGCCCCAGGCCCGCCCCGGGAACTCGGCACCCGGCACCCGGCTCGGCCGCGGACGGCTCCGGTGGGCCGGTCCCGCTGCGCCGTCCGGGTGAAGGGCCGTGCGGCCGTGCCGCTGACACGGAATCAGTCACAGGGTGAACATCGGAAGGGGACCATCGCGCCGGCTGATGCAACAAGGGCACCGGCACGCCCGCCCGTGGCGGGCCGGCAAGGGCGGGGGGTACGTCCTCCTGCTCATCGCCGCGTTCCTGGGCACCCTGGTCCTGCTGTTCCTGGCCGTCATGGCTCTGGTCACCCTCGTCCAGGGACAGGACGGCCGGACCCTCCTCACCGAGGCCGACGAGCACTGCGACAAGAACGGGCTGGCCTGCGGCATCCTCCAGACGGTCCTCTTTCCGTTCCTCACCCTCGCCCTCGCGACCGTCGCCTACCTCTCCTTGCGGTTCACCCGGGTGCGCAGGGCCTACCTCAAGAAGGCCCGGGAGGAGCCGCACGAGCTCGTGGAGACGGCCGGCGGCATCTTCGGCAAGGTCGTGGGCCGCGACCAGTTGTGCGAGGTCCTCATGGAGGACCAGCGCGACCGCCGGTTCCGCCGTACGCACGTGGTGGTCGGTGGCGTCGGTACGGGGAAGACGGCGCTGCTCGTCCTGCTCACGGAGCAGCTCGCCCGGCGCAACGCCCTCCCTGTGCCGCTGCGGCTCCGCGGTGCCGAGAAGGACCTGGATTTCCGGAGGATGGCGTTCGAACGCTTCGCCCGGGAGGTGCAGGGGCACATCCGCTCCGACGCCGAGGCGGAAAAGGCGTGGCGGAGGCTCTGCCAGCAGGGTCGGATCGTCGTCCTCGCCGACGGTCTGGAGGAGGCGCTGACCGGTGAGGAGCTGGCCGAGGAGCGCGACACCATCATCCGGCTGGCCATCCGCCGGGCCAACGACGAACGGCTGCCGCTGATCATCACCTCACGGCCCCACGACTCGCTCAGGGGCATGGAGGCGTCCCTGACCGATCTGGAACCGCTGAGCGAGGAGGCCGCGCTCGAGTACATCTCCTCCGGCAGTGTCTGGGAGGACCGGCAGCGCCTGGACTGGATCGTCGAGAAGGCCGGCATCGCCGAGGCGCCCACGTACCTGCAGATCGCGAGCGAACTCCACGACGAGGGCCTGCTGGAACGCGCCCTCAGCGCCCACTCGGAGGAGGAGGCCGTCGAGACGCGCGGCGGAGACCGGGCGGCGCTGCGGTACCACCTGCTGGACACCTGGATCGCCGCTCTGATCAGCGGGCGCTTCCGGCCGGAGCTCCCGCTCGGCCAGGACGAGCGGAGGGCCACCGTCCACTACCTGTCGGCGCTCGCGTGCGTCGGACTCGCAATCGACTCCTGTGAGGTGCGCTTCACCGACGTGGTCGACGAGCAGAACCCGACACACCCCCGCTACCCCGAGATCCTCCGCGAGCTGGTACGCAGGGTCGAGGGCAGCCGGCTGGACATCCGTCTGGCCGCCCACTGGGGTGCCCGGATGGGGCTGGTGGAGCTCGGCGGCGACCGGGTCCGGTTCCAGCACACCGTGATCCAGGCGCACCTCGGCGCCCGGTTCATGAACGCCGTCATCCATCCGGACATCCCCCCGGAACCGAGGGCCGGCTCCTACTTCCCCGCGGCGCTGGAGAAGCCGGGGCGGGAACTGCTGATCGCCATGGTGCTCCACTCCCGTACGCCCGAGGGGTCCTGCGTCCACGAGGAGGCACACGGCGACGGGGAGGCGTGGTGCCCCGTGGCCGCTGCACGCGATCTCCTGGTCCAAGCCGCCCGCCAGGCGCAGATGGTCCGGCACGCCGACAGCCACTCCGCCGAGAGGCGGACCCCCGACGCTCAGCGGCTCTTCGGGCGCACGCTGCACGCCAAGGCACTGGAGCTGTACGCGGCGGCTCTGGAGATCGACAGCGTCGACGCCGAACCGCAACAGCACCTGATCGCCATGCGGCTGGCCACGGCCTGGCCCGACCTGCGCGCCCGGGACCCGCACACCCTGCGTGTGGCCAAGGCGCTGCTTGTGTCCCGTTTCGGCGAGGCCATGCGCGGCGTCGCCCGCAGGCGCACCCTCCAGCCCGCCTACCTGGAACTCTTCGAGATCGCGCGCCTGGAGCCCTCGTATCCCATCCGCGTCGCCGTGGCGCAGGAGATCGGGGCGGGCGGCGACAACGCCTTCACGGCCCTCCAGGCCCGGCTGCGCGGGCCGCAGTACGCCCAGGACCAGCGGCTGGAGCGCGACCCGGACTGGATGGAGCAGCTGTGGGAGGGCCAGCAGCCGGAGACCGTCGCGGAGGAGGAGCACCGCAGACGCCTCCTGGCGGAAGGCGGTGGTGCCGTCGGCAGATGGGAGCTGAGGGAACGTGAGCGGCAGCGCCGCGAGGAGCGCGGCCGCGAGGAGCGGGAGCGGGAGGGCGCGGAGCAGCAGTGGCGCGACAACACCATGTGTGCGTGGCTCGTCCCGCTGCTGGTGGGCTCCGTGTCGACGCACCGCCACCAGAACACGCCGTACGAGTACCTGGAGGGCTGGGTGCGCCGGGTCGGCTCGTCCGACGGGTCGTCCGGCGGCTCGTCCGGCGCCCCGGCCCTCGACCTCACCGTGGAGGTCGCCCTCGCGCAGGGCTTCAAGTACGCGGCGAACCGCCGCCACCGCCATCCGCACGCCCGCCCGGAGGCCCGCGCGTACCTCAGCGGGCAGGCGTGGGACATGCTCAAGCGCACCCGGTTCTGGTTCACCCGGCTGACGCTGCTCCACGCGCTCACCCTCTGGGACCTGCCCGACGGGGGAACGGCGACGCGCCCGGCGAACGGACAGGGCACCGACCCGGTGGAGCAGGTCCGCCAGTGGCTCGCCCTCCCCGACGGCGAGGAGCAGCACCCGTTCGTGGAGGCGGCGGCCGAACTCTGCGTGTGGGCCCTGCAGACCCGGCAGCCCGAGCGGTTCCTGTGGATCGACGAGTCCGGCGTCGCCGCCCAGGTCGGCTCGCAGACGGCCCCTCGGGGCGAGGCGCGCAAGCACCACCTCTGGATCCCGCCCTCCACCGGCTGGAGTTCCCTGCACCCGCGCGCCCAGCAGCTCCTCGCGGACGTCCTCCTGCTGCTCAACCTCGCCGAGCGGGGCGACTGGCCCAAGGACCGGCTCCGGCGCCTCCAGCACACCGCACGGCCGGATCTGCCGCCCTGCCTGACCAGGGACCGCGACCCGCTCGACCCGAGCCGTACCGTGGTCCGTAGCGCTGCCTCGCAAGCCGGTTCGAACTGCCGCGACGACTGCGGCTTCGAGCTGTGCCCGTACCCGCCCAAGGGGCTCGACGGCCACCGCGTCGAGCTGAGCGAGGCCTTCTGCCGGACGCAGTCCACCCTGCTGTCGCGTTCCCCCTTCCGTCCCCAGGCGCCGTGGCAGCGACGCACCGACGTCGCCGAACTGCGGCGCTTCTGGGAGGGGATGGGCCAACGGGCCCAGAACAACAGCCGTCCCCGCTGACGCGCCGGTGACCTCGTCGGCGCGTGCGCGCGGCGTGCCCCCGCCGCTTGACCTTGACACAGTGACAAGGTCTTCACTGCAGCCAAGGAGGTGGTTCCGATGACCATGCCGACACAGGACACGGATACGACACGAGCGCTCCAGGGGCTGGAGGACGGCCGCTCGTCAGTGCGGCTGCGGGCGGCGATGGCGGTCGGCACGACGCCCGACCCCGGGTTCATCGACAAGCTCGTCGAAAGATGCGCGATCGAACCCGAATTCTATGTGCGGGAAATGCTGACGTGGGCACTCACCCGCCACTCGGCCGCCATGACGGTCCCCAAGCTTCTCGACGAAGTCCGCTCGGAGCGTGCGCAGGCACGAAGTCAGGCGTTGCACACGTTGTCCAAGATCGGGGATCGGCGGGCGTGGCCGGCGATCACGCGGTCGCTTCTGTCCGACGCCGACGACGAGGTGGCACGCAGCGCTTGGCGGGCAGCGGTCGTGCTCGTGCCCGAAGGGGAAGAGCCCGAGCTGGCGGCAGTGCTGTCGACGCAGCTCGGGCGCGGCGAACGCGAGACGCAACTGAGCCTGAGCCGGGCGCTGATCGCGCTCGGTGAGATGATCCTGCCGATTCTGCACGCTGCGATGAAGGATCTCGACCCTCGCGTGCGCACGCACGCCATCGCCACGGAACGGCTGTTGCGCGACCCGGACGCCGGATTCGAGTTCGCGATCGAGGAGGCGAAGCGTGTCGTAGCCCTCGGCAGGACCGGCCAGGAGGAGTGATGGGCAGTGTTGATCGGTGAGGTGGCACGACGCTGCGGGATCAGCGCCCGCATGCTCCGGCATTACGACTCGCTCGGCCTGGTGCGGCCGACGGGTCGTACCGACGGCGGCTATCGGGAGTACTCCAGCGAGGACATCCGGCGGATCTTCCATATCGAGAGCCTGCGGTCGTTGGGGCTGTCGCTGCGTGAAGTCGGATGCGCGCTGGACGACCCCGGCTTCAAGCCCTCGGAGCTCGTCGACGACCTCATCCGCCAGACGCGAGAACGCGTTGCGGCTGAGATGGAGTTGCTCACGCGGCTCCGCCGTATCGGTGCCGCGGGACCCGCCGACTGGGAGGGCGTCCTCCAAGTCGTCGCGCTGCTCCAGGGGTTGGGGTCGGAGAGTGCCGGGAAGCGTCAACGCGCGGCCCTGTCCTCGGTCCAAGAGGTTCCGGTGCCGGTGGAAGCGCTGGTCGAGGCAGCGTTGAGCGAGCCGGACCCGATCGTCGCCGGAGCCCTCCGTTGGGCTTTGGCGCACTCGGGCGATGGCGCACTGCCGCTGCTGGCGGAGGGGCTCGGGTCACCCGTGGCCGACGTACGGAAACGTGCCGTGCAGTCCATCGCCGAGATCGCGCACGACGAGGCGACCGCCCTGCTGCAGGACGCCCTCGCGAACCCCGACATCGTGGTCCGCCGGTGTGCGGCGCTGGCGCTCGGGGCACGTGGCGTGGCCGACGCGGTCCCGACGCTCATCGACATGATCGTCGAGGAGGCGAACGACGCCGACGCGGCCGACGCACTGAGCACGCTGGCGAGTCGTCCCCCGTTGGCGGATCAGATCGCCACCGGGCTCGTCGGCTGCCTCGCCCACGGCACCTTGGAACCGTCTGCGCGTCTACGGCTGACACAGGCGCTCGCGGACATCCCGGGAGCCACGGCGTCACGTGCCCTCTCGGATCTGTCACATGACGAGGACCGCGCCGTCGCGCTCACCGCGGCGTACGTTCTCGGGATACGCGACGCACGGTAGTGGGTCTCTCCGGGGGTGTGGTGCGGCGGGGGCACCGGCGCCCGCTGGTCCCGACCCGGCCCCGGGCGACCGGACGGGAGCCGCGACGAACCGACCATGGGGAGGGCCGTCACCGGACAACAGTGATCCCCGGAAGGGGCTGCCGCCATTCACCCAGCTCCGCAAGGAGAACCCGGCGGGCCAGACGCCGTGCAAGCGCCCATCCGTCATCGGTGGACAGCGCATTCCTTGTCCACCGATCAGCACTCTCGCCACCGCTCATCCTGCTGAAGGTCACGTCGATCTCTTGCAGGTCAGCCATCACTCCACTGGCGAGTCGGCCCTCGGCCATCATTGCCTCGGCCACGCGAAAGGCGTGATCGAAGTCCAAGGCGATCTCGTCCGCCATCACGCCATGCCTGACGAGCCAGTCCACCTGCGCCTGGGCATCAGCCGCCAACACGGCCAGCGACTCGATCAGCAGACGCCGGCCGAAGAAGGGATCAAGGGCCTGCACAACACGATCGTCGCACGCTCCCACGTTTCCCGGACACCTCGAGCATTACCGGGACGCCCCGGCCGGGGAGGCCGAGGCGGGCGTTGGGATGATCCGCGTGGGCTGGGCCTCGCAGGCGGGCGGCGTTCGGGCCCGAGGTGCGCTTCCCGTACGCGCTGGGTGGGGGGCTGCTGCCACCACTCCCAGCAGCCGAACGGGAAGCGGACACCGGGCCTCACGTCACTTCTTGAGCTTCAGCCACTTCTCGCTGGTGGCGATGGCGGTCAGCTGCTCCATGGAGAGCGCCGGCTCGGGGCGGCTGGCGTCCTGGTGCTGGGCGGGGGTGTTGAAGGCGGACACCACGACCCGGTAGCCGTCGGGGCGCATGGTGTCCACGCTCCACCACACCACGTCCTTGCCGCCCTTCTCACCGGGCTGCTGCCGCGCCCGCACCTTGGTGCCGTCGGGCAGGGTGGTGTACGAGCCCTCCGGGAACAGTTCGGTCTCGACATCGCTCATGTCGGGCTGGGCGTTGACCTGGACGAAGCTTCCGCCCCGGCCGTCGTCGACGACCGCGTACGCCCACTCGCCGTCCCCGCCCTTGTCGGTGACGGTGAGCCCCTTGGGCAGCAGGGACATGAACAGCGGCCGAACGCCGGCAGTGTTGAACTTGTACGCCTTCTCCCGCGCGGGAGCTCCCGCGCGGGACTTGTCCCTGCCCTCCCCCGTATCCGTGCCCGAGGCACCGGGGGCACCCTTGAGGTCCGCCGGGTCCGGTATGGCGGCCACGACGGCCTTCCACGCCTTCGCGGTGACGATCGCCCTCATCTGGGCCGGGTTGAACGGCGGGTTCGGCCGGGAGACGGGGGCGCCCTTCTGCGCCGGGGCGTTCCACGTGTTGAGGTCGACGACGACCCCGCTGTCGTCGAGCAGCGTCGCCCGCCAGTTCTTCGTGCCCTCGCGCTTGTCCGGATACTCGTAGCCCTGGTAGATCATCAGGCTCGCGCCGCCGGGCAGTTGCTCCATGGTGCACGCGTCGTAGGCGTTCAGCGCCCTGTCCGGGCACCGGGTGAAGCCCGCGGCGTCGGGCCCCGCGTGGAAGAAGGCGATGCCGACGGCCGCCTTGCCCCGGCCGTCGTCGAAGACGCCCGACACCATGGGCCCCTCCTCGGTACCGCGTGCGGTGGTGTCCGTCAGCTCACCCGGCTTCGGGAGCATCCCCTTGAAGAGCGCGAGCAGCCTCTCGCCACTGACCGCCTGCCGCGCCGGCCCCGCCTGCCCCGTCGGCTTCGGCGGGGCGGCGACCGAGGCACCCCCGTGGTCCCGGTCACCTCCACCACCGCCACCGAGGGCGCCCGCCGTGTACGCGCCGCCCACGCCGACCAGGGCGAGCGCCAGCGCACCGCCGGTCACCGCACCGACCCGCCGCCGTACGACACGGCGCCGTCCGCGGGCCACGCCGCCCGTGACCAGCCCGCTGCCGTCGCCCGGCCCGAACCCGTCACCGGTACGGCGCAGGGCCACGGCGAGCTCCTCCTCGAACCTCTCGTCTCCAGACATGCGAAGCCTCGTCTCTCCTCTACGCAAATGGGTGTACTGAACAGCTGAACAAGTGAGCTGAACGACTCAGCGGGCGGCGAGCTCGGAGAAACTGCCGCCGAGCCGCTCGCGGAGCCTGGTCAGTGCGCGCACCGACCGGGTGCGTACGGCACCGGGACTGACCTGCAGGACCTTCGCGGTCTCCTCGATACTTCGGTCCTCCCAGTACCGGAGGACGATGACCGCCCGGTCCTTGGGCGCCAGCCCGGCCAGCGCCTCCAGCAGGGCGACCCGCAGCTCCGGGTCGCCCTCGCCCCAGCCGGGCGCGTGGGGCCGGTCCGGGAACTCACCCACCGGCCGCTCCGCTGCCGAGCGGCGCCGCTGGTGGGTGAGGAAGACACGGACGAGGACGGTCTGGGCGTACGCGGCCGGGTTGTCGATACGGGTGGCCGACCGCCCGAACAGACCGGTCCGCCCCCACAGCGCGTACATGCGGCCCAGCGTCTCCTGCACCAGGTCCTCGGCGAGGTGAGTGTCGCCGCTGGTGAGCAGACAGGCCGAGCGGAACAGATGCCCGCTCCGCCCGACGGCGAACTCGACGAACTCGTCCGTAGCGGACCGTCTCATGCCCTCCCCTTCGCACCGCTGTCGTCCTTCACCACACTGACGCGGTGACACCGGGAGAATGTTTCACCCGGATTCCGAATGGGCGTCCTACGAGGCGGCCGTCACCCACGCCGGGGCGTACACCCGCGGCGCCTCGGGTTCCGGAGTGAGCGCGGAGCGGTGTCGCCGGAACTCCGGGCGGGACCGCGATCGGTGGTCAGAGGCGTTCGTAGGCCGTGAAGGGCTTGGACGGTGTTGCATGCGCCTTGTAGCGCGCGGCGATGAACCGGTCCTTGTGTACTGGAAGAGCTTGTCCACGGAGTCCAGGCCATCGGGGAAGGTGCGGGCGTCGCGCTGCTCGCCGTGGCGGGGTCGAGGACACGGAGGCGGTCGGACCGCCGCGGCGCCAGGTGAGGCCGGTGAGTTTCCCGTCCTGGAGGAGCAGGTGGTACCGCTCACCGTGTCGAAGCGGCTACGGACCAGGTGCCGCCGGACAGCCAGCCCCCGCCGCCCTGCGGTTCGGCCTTGCGGTCCGCGGGGGTGTCCCAGGCGACACGCAGGTCCGCGGCCGCGGAGAGGAGGCATCCGGCGGTGAGTGAGCAGAGGGCGACCAGGGCCGCCCCCACTCTGGCCAGGGTGCTTGGTCCGTCTGCCGGACGGCACGTCGTTCACCCGCGTGTTCAGGGCCGCTCCCCCCGGCCCAGCGTGTCGTCGTCGACGATCCATGGGAGGTCCCGCGTCCCTCGGCGTCGATCATCATAGGGAGCCGCTCCGCCCGGACGAACGGCGCACCCCCTGGCCCAGGAGCCTCCACAGAGCTGTGGCAGTCCGCGGTCACCCCGTTTCGGCGGGCGGGACAACCTCCTGGAGGAAGGTCACCTGGTTGCTGCCCTCGATGACGCCACCGCGTCGCCAGGCTTCCTTCAGTTCGGGGGACGGGAAGTGCTTCCTCAGCTGTTCGATGTCGTCGAAGCGGAACAGGACGACCGCTTCGGAGGGGTCGGAGGTGTTCGTGGTGACGGCGACCGTTTCGAGGCCGAGGGCGTCGCGCTGCTGGGCGAGGGAGTCGAACGCCTCGCGCCATCGGGTGTACTCGGCGAACTTCTGGCGGATCAGCAGATAGGCCATGCGGGAGAGGTTAGGCAGCCGCGGGGATTCCCGGTACCCCGCGCCTCAGCGGGGCCCCTCGCTGTGCGACCCACGACGAACGCGGCGCGTGGTGCGAGTCGATGAGCGCCGCAGTCTGAGGGGGACGTGCCAGGGTGGACAGCGCTGCGGGAGGTCGGCGGGTGCGGAGCCGCAACGCGGGAACGCGCGCCGCTCCCATCGCTCCTTCTCGCGCCGTGAGACACGCCTGCCCGAACACTTCGAGCGGCGCATTCCCCGCAGTGTCGCCGTTTTGGCCTACACAGTGCGCGGCCGGTCTCGCCGATGGTCATACAGGCCGACAGCATTTCGTGTGAGCATTCGGAGGCCCCTCGCATGGGCGAATTCCTGGTCAACACGTCGACGGCGGGCATCCAGCACCAGCCCGCAGTGGCCGCGTTCCGCGGCACCCACTACCTCGCCGTCTGGAACGACGCCCGGAACGCCGAGATCAAGGGACAGATCTTCCAGACGGACGGATCCCGCTCCGGTTCCGAATTCGTCGTCAACGGCACCGCCGTCTCACCGAACAACACGGACCGCCGGCTGCCGACGGCCGCCGGAAGCGGAGGTGGCCCCGTGGTCGCGTGGGTGGAGCAGGCCTTCCAGCCTCCGGGACCCGCTCCCCACGTGAAAGTGCAGAGATTCGACCTCGACGGCCGGAAGACCGGGCCCGAGATCCAGGTCAGCACGACTGACGTCGACCCCAAGCAGCGTCCCTCTGTTGCGGGCATGGTCGACGGCGGATTCGTGGTCACGTGGGCGGACGCGGACCCGGCGCGACGGATCAGGGCCCAGCGGTTCGGCATCGACGGGGCACGGAAGGGAGCGGAGTTCACCGTCAGCACGAGCGAGGCATTCCATCGCGGGCCCCTGGCGGCGACATTGGGCAACGGCAACTACGTCGTGGCGTGGCGGACCGACCCCAGTCCTCCCGGCGGGGGCCGGCTCGCTCTGCGTATCTTCGATCTTGCAGGGAATCCCGTCACCGGTGAGATCACCCCGAACGTATCCGGATTCAGCGACGAGAAAGCCCTCGCCGCGATCGACGGCGACAGCCGATTCGTCATCGCCCACGTGCGAAGTCGAGGAGAAAGCGACATCGGTGTCCAGAGGAGCGTCGTCGAGGCGAACGTCTTCGCGTCGGACGGCACCGGCCCGAGCATCAGCGTCTCCGCGACCGATGCGGACGGAATCAACTCCGCGTTCCCGGCACTCAGCTTCCTGCCCGACAAGCGGTTCCTCCTCGCCTGGGTGCAGAAGAGCGCCGAGACGTTCTCCACCACACCCACCGTTCGGGCCAGGGTCTTCTTCGACGGCACGGGGTCGGCGGGCCAGGAGACCCAGGTCGACACCGGCTCCGCCAAGGACCGCTTCCAGCTCCGCACCGCTACGACCTCCGGCGACGGCGTCACCACGGCTTTCCTGACGTGGGCGGACACCGAGGGCAGCGAGGACACCTCGGACTTCGCGGTCCGCGGTCGGATCCTGAACGTGAGTGCTACCGGAGGGCTGTCGTAGCGGCGGTCGCCGTCGCGACGGAGGCGGCCATCCGCCCGTACGCGGTTGCCAAGGACCGGTTGAACGTGAGTCGACTGGCTGGTGCCGCTCGACTCCACGAACGTCCGTGGATGCGATCCGGGTGCCCGGGCCGGGACGGCCCCGCAGGACGGTGATCCCGCGGCCGTGGCCTCAGGCGGTGGAGGCAGCGCTCGACCACATGGCGGTGCGGGCGACCGGCCTCGTCGAAGCCGTACCGGTACTCACCCGCCGTGCCCGGCCCGCCGGCTCGGGGTCGGGGCGCACGCGAGAGCACGGTGATCCGTGCCCGCATCCACCACGGCAGTCTGCCCAGCCGGTCCTGAAGTCGAGACCGACGAGCAAGCACCAGAAGAATGGCTTCCGCAGCGGCCGGCTCACAGCGCGCGAGGAGCCGGGCCGCCTCCAGCCCCCTCGCGGCACAGAACGGCCCCTCCCATGCAGGCACAATCCCGAGTCGATCAGCCCGGAGCGAGTGGGGGCCGAACCGATCGCGGTCGTCGGAGCCGCCTGCCGGTTTCCCGGCGAGGTCGCTCCCTGGCATCGCTGTTGTTGATGACGCGCCGGGAAACAGTGCGCGAGGTGCCGGGCGACCGGTGGAACCAGGCGGAGTTGTCCGGGCTTCCGGCCCAGGTCGCGGCCCGGCTGCGCTACGGCTGCTTCCCGGACGAGGACGTCTACGCCTACGAGCCGGAGTTCTTCGGGATCAACGCGCAGGTGGGCAACCGGCTGCTGCTGTAGGCGTGGTGCGCCGAAGCCGACGCTCTGCGGCTGCGGCGTCCTGTGGTCCGGCGGAGGCCGCGGAGACGCTGACCAGCCAACCTGGTGGTCAGCGGCGTGCGGCATGATTCCTCCATGAACATGCCACGGGGGACTTGGAACGATCCTCCTCAAGGACCACAGCCGTACGGCGCCCCGCAGTACGGAAACCCGGCTCCGCCGCCTGCGCAGGGGTACGGATCCGGGTACGGCTCACCGTACGGACAGCCGTACGCGCCCCCGTACGGGCAGCAGCCCCCTGCGTCGGTCACGTCGCGGCGGGTGCCTGCCCCCGCCGGAGAGGCGCGGCGCGTGCTCGCCGTCGTGCTGGACGTGGTCCTCGCGATCTGGGTCCCGTACCTTCTGGTGGGGCTGAACGACACCTCCGGCGGGGCCTTCGAGCAGGTGTCCAAGCCGCTGCTGGCGCTCGGCGGCATGCTGGCGACCTCGTTCCTGAACCAGGTCGTGCTGACCGTCCTGGTGCGGGCGAGCGTGGGCAAGCTGATCATGGGCATACGTGTGGTGCGCGCGACGGACGGCTCCCGTCCCGGCTTCTGGCGCACGCTGCGTCGCTGGCTGTCCGGCCTGTGCTGGTTGCCGCTCCAGCCCTGGTACTGGCTGCGCTCGGTGTTCCGGGACTTCAGCCGCGGCAGCGCCCCGGCGCGCGGCACGGTCGTGGACAACGACGACGGCGACCTGTACAGCGCGGACCTGGCCGGGTTGCGCCATGTCCGCCGCAAGGACCTGGCCGCACCGCGCGGGTAGCGCCGGGGTCACGGCGAAGGCGGCGGCCCCCGGAGGTACCGCCGCCTTCGACGGCCGGGCGGGATGCGACACGACCCCAACTAGGCCGTGCGTCGAAAGTGGATCTTGAGGCGTGAATGATCTTGGTTCATGGCGCGCGGACATCTCACGGAGGATCAGTGGGCGGCGCTGGAGCCGTTGTTGCCAATGGGTGTGAAGGCAGGTCGGCCGCCTGTCTGGTCTCGGCGGCGGCTCATCGACGGCATACGGTTCCGTGTCCGGACCGGTGTTCCGTGGCGGGACGTGCCTGTCGAGTACGGGCCGTGGGGCCGGATCTACGCCCCGTTCCGCCGGTGGCAACGGGATGGCACCTGGTAGTCGGGTCCTCACCCAGCTCCAGTCCCTGGCCGACGCGAAGGGTGCGATCACATGGGACCTGAGCGTCGACTCCACGGCATGCCGTGCCCATCAGCATGCGGCCGGGGCACGGAAGCGGGGTGACCTGCAGAAGGAGTCACCGGGTGGTGTCTTCACCGGCCTTGTGATCACGGGCTGGGGCGTTCGCGCGGTGGGTTCACCACCAAGCCGCACCTGGCCGTCGAGCAGGGGCAGAAGCCCATGTCGATCGTGGTGACGGCGGGCAGCGTGGAGACTCACCGCAGTTCGAACCGGTGCTGGAGAAGGTTCGTGTGCCCGCGTCGGGCCGGGCCGGCCACGCGTCCGCCCCGATCGCGTGCGGGCGGACAAGGCGTACGCCTCCTGCAGAAACCGCGCCTACCTGCGCCGACCACGAGATACGACAAGCTCGCGGTCCGCCATGAGGCGACCGTCCTCGTCGCGGCCATCAACGAGTGGCTGTGACCACACACGCGCACCGCCTTTTCGATAACCCGTTGCCCAGGAGTCAATCGGCCAGCTAGGTTCACCCAGCCGCCTGCATTGGTGCAGGCCGGCGCTGTCGACGAGGAGGTGTGGAGCACATGCGCAGGAGTGCCCAGGAGTTGAGCTCGCGTACTGACCTTTGCCACCTCCTCACGACGGAGACACCTTGTCCCTTCGCATCACCCCACTGACCGAACCCGCTCACGGGCCGCACGGCCGGCGTCTTGCCTGGTTGGCGTCGGACGCGGATTCCATCCCTGCCGGGACGGCCTTTCTGCGCCTGTTCGATGGCGGACAGGAGCACATGGCCGAGCTCGACCTCCGTGTTCATCCCGCGGAGCGCCGCAAGGGCGTCGGCTCCCGGCTCCTCGACACCGCCGTGGCCACCGCCCGGGACAACGCCCGACGCTGCGTCGTCGCACAGGCAGAAGCCGGATCGCCCGGCGACCACTTCCTGGCAGCGCGCGGTTTCCGGAAGGTCCTCACCTTGAGGTTCACCCGCTTGCCACTGGCTGACGTGGATACCGCCGGCCTCACCGAGATCATCGAGCGTCCGCATCCCGGCTACCGGCTGACGTCATGGCAGGGAACCGTCCCCGACGACCTCGCCCAGACGTTCGCCGCCTCACGCCGCGCCATGGACGACATGCCCATGGACGACACCGACTGCGGCACCGTGACCTGGGACGTGGACCGCGTGCGAGCCGCGGCGAAGGCCGTCGAACAGCGCGGCGACCACCTGCACACCGTCGTCGCCATCGACACCTCCAACGGCTCGATCGCCGGGTTCACCGAACTCGTCGTCCCCGGCAACGGTGCAGGTGACGGCCAGCACTACGGCACCGGTGTGCTGCCCGAGCACCGTGGACACGGTCTCGGCCGATGGATGAAGGCCGAGTCGATCCGACAGGCCCATAGGGACTATCCGGACCTCGGTGGCCTCCTGACCGACACCGCCGACAGCAACACGCACATGAGACAGATCAACGACGGTCTCGGCTACACACCCACGCACACGACACACCAGCATCAGCTCGACCTTTAGCAGAGAGCGGACGGGCCGGACCGGGGCATCACCCCGCCCGGCCTGTCCGCGCCTTCGATACACGCTCTGGTGCTGCGTCAGGCAACGCTCGCCCGGTCGTGTCGTGCGGGCCGAGCCGCTCCGGACCTAACGGTTGGGGCTGCGGCATCGTTGTGTTTGGGGCCCGGGATGGGCTCGCGCATGCGATCTCGAACAGGCGGCATGTGGTGGGCGGTGTGGCCACCGGCCGACGGCGACCAGCCGGAGTTCCAGCCGCGGGAAAACGTTCGGGTGCTCTTCGACCCGGCCGGCCACCCCTTCTGCCTGTGCCGCGACGACGAATGGATCAGGCAACGTTCGCCCTGCTGACGACTTCGTCTAGGCGTTCGTCGGCGGCGTGTTCGTTCCGCATTAGGTGTCGCACTCCGTGCGGGCGGGTGCAGGTCGCCCGTCGGCGATCGCGTAGAGCTGCTCGACGCGGGCCTTCTTGGTCGCGTCGACCTCTCGTACCCGCACACGTTCAGCCACGTCATCACTCTGGCCCCCCGGTTGATGGTGGCAGCAACCGGACGGCACGTCGCGGAACGTTGCCTGATGCGTACCAGCTATCGGGCGGCACTCCCTTGCGGTGCCCGCCAGCAGGTCAGCGCGGGCCTGCGTGGAGAACCAAGCCGAGCGACTCCGAGAACCGGCCGCGCACCCTGGTGGGGAGATTCGGATATCGCGATCAATGGCGCACGTTCAACGGCGCTTACCGCTACCTCGGCATTTCCAGCAGGTGACGCGTTCGAAGTCGCTGGCACCGGGACCGGAGTACCAGCCCAGGCCACGGCAGGTGTGGCAGTCGCCCGGCTTGGCCCGGGGCCGAATGCGGATTGAACGACGAAGGCCACAATGATCGCGGCCAGAATGACAAGCCATCCGCTGTCCATAAGGCGATTATCGAGCGACGACTCGGGCAATGCGGCCGATTCACCGATCCTCACCGGAGGACACCATGCCCGTAGAGAAGTGGCGTGCCGTTCAGGCTCCCTCCTCCCTCCCCCATCAGAGCCGATGGCACGTCAGGTTCTGACGGAGTCGGCCGTCCGAGAACACGTCCCGAGTTCCGTTCGGCCTCGCCACGTGCTCGAACAACCCTGCACTCCCCGCTGGCGTCACTCCCCTCACAGGGGGCACACCGGCCCCGGGTAAACGGAGGGCTTCATCCATGCAGCAGCGGTCCGCACGCACCGCCTTACTCGCACTGGCACTGGCCGTGACCGTGGGAGCGGCCACGCTCGCCCCGTCCGCACACGCGGCGCGGCCGGGGCACGGACACGGGCACGAAGCGACCCGCACGGCGCTGCGTGACCTGGTCGTCAAGGGGGGACTGCCCGGAGTGGCCGCCCAGACCCAGGACGGCAGAGGGCGGTGGTTCGGCTCGGCCGGTCACGCGGACACGGCCACGGGCCGCCAGCGTTCGGCCGGCGACCACTTCCGTGGGGCCAGCATCACCAAGACGTTCATCGCGACCGTTCTGCTCCAGCTGGACGCGGAAGGGAAGCTGAGCCTGGACGACACCGTCGAGACCTGGCTGCCCGGCCTGGTCCAGGGCAACGGCTACGACGGCAACAAGATCACTCTGCGCCAACTCCTCAACCACACCAGCGGCATCGCCAACTACACCGACGACCCCGCCTTCGCGCACAACGCGGCCGGCCCCGGCTTTCCGGAGCACCGGTACGACACCCACACGCCCGAGGAGCTGGTGGCGATCGCCCTCAGGTATCCGCCCCGTCCCGATCCGCAGAGGACGCCGTCGTACTCGAACACCAACTTCGTCATCGCCGGGATGGTCATCGAGAAGGCGACGGGCCGTTCGTACGGTCAGGAGGTCACCCGCCGTATCATCCGGCCGCTGAAGCTCCGGGGGACGTCGTTCCCCGGCACGGCACCGCAGATGCCGAAGCCGCACCCCGTCGGGTACTCCCGGCTCCACCAGGACGCCCCGGACGCCGAGATCCACGATGCCACCGAGCAGAACATGACCTGGCTGGGTGCCGCCGGCGACGTCATCTCCACCAGCGGGGACCTCAACCGCTTCCACCGCGCGCTGATGCGCGGCGAGTTGCTGCCCCCCGCTCAGCTGAAGGAGATGCTCGACGAGGTGCCGGCGGAGGACGGATTCGGGTACGGGCTCGGAGTCGAGTTCGCGGAGCTGTCCTGCGGCGTGAAGGTGGTGGGCAAGAGCGGCCGTACGAACGGCTCCCTGTCCGCGATGGTCGGCACGCGGGACGGGGAACACCAGCTCACGTTCAACATCAACGGTGACTGGCTGCGGGACCCCTCGCTCTATGTCAACGTGATCGAGGCGGAGTTCTGCGGCAGGGTCCCCGCCCGGACCGACACGGCCCTTCCGGCACGGCAGCTCGCGGAAACCCTCACGCGCCGGTAGCGCCTTCGCGCCGCCCTGAAGACCGGGCCGGGCCGGACCGCCGGACGTCTCCTCCGCGGGAGCGGCGGCGAGCCGGACTGCCGGAACAAGGCCCCGGCGGCCCGGCGGGCACACCGGACTACCGCGCCGGGTGGGAGTCGTACCGGGTGGGTCGGACGGCCACCGCCACGGTGATCACGTACGGCTCGTCGAGCTCGCCATCGGGGAAGTGCCGGTCGAGGTGCTTCCGCTCCGCCTCGAAGAAGGTGGAGGTGCCGGGCTCGCCGAGCACGATGAAGGCCGAGTGCGTGGCCAGCTTCGCGAGGTGGACGTCGATGGTGACCCGGCGCGACCAGCGCAGCGTACGTGTCTTCCAGGCGAGCCCGGCCGGCGTGTCCACGTTGGAGATGTAGCAGCCGGGGCCCAACCGCTCCTCGATCCTGGCGTGCTGCTCGGCGACCCACGGCACGGACGGGTCGGGGTCGGTCCACCACAACGCGAGCGCGCCCCCGGGGCGCAGGGCGCGCAGGGCGGACGGGACGGCGTGGGCGGGGTCGGTCCAGTGCCAGGACTGGGCGTAGGTGACGAGGTCGAGGGAGCCGTCGGCCAGGGGCAGCCGGTTGCCGTCCCCGCGCACGAGGGGCACTCCGGGCAGCTCGCGCCGGAACTGCGCCGCCATCCCGGCGCCGGGCTCCACCCCCACCACCCGGGCCCCGCGCTCCTGCAGTTCCCGGGCGGCGATCCCGGTCCCGGTGCCCACGTCGGCCACCCTGGCACCGGCCAGTGGCTGTCCGCTGAACTCCTCCACGGTGTCGAAGACGGCCGAGGGGTACCGCGGCCGGTGTGCGGCGTACGCGCGCGCGGCCCGGTCGAAGGCCCGGGCCCGTTCGTGGACGGGGAGGTCCGGCGTCATGCCTCGACTATGGCGCAGGCCGCGTTCCCGGACCAGGGCGCCCTCGGCCACCGGTGACGTGGCACCGGAGGGCGGCCCGTACGGCGGCAGCCGTACGAGGGGTGCGCGCCGAGGAACGCGGTGCGCATAAATAGGATGATCGATCTGCGTCGGTTGGTTAGGGTGGGCGCATGGGTAGCTTCTATTACTTCCGCTGATTCCCGGGGTGGGGAACACGCCGATTCCCGGACGAGCGTCGGTACACCGGTCCAGCTGATCTCGCGGCCGGTACCGTGTCGCATCACGTCTCTCGGGCCCAGCCCGCGGCGGCCGGCATACGGCGGCCGCGCGCCCTGTGCCGTACGCCGGGGCTCCTCGCGTTCCCACGACATGTCCCGTGCCCATCGCTGCCGACGCACCCTCCGTGCGGGTCGGCCGCCCCCATGTCAGGGAAGAAAGAACCATGCGCGCTCGCGCCCACCACCCTTCGTCGGCCCTCACCGACCCCATGCCGACTGCCCCCGTCGCCCCGGCGGACGACCCGCGACCGGGCGACTCCCGCGCCGGCCGGTCCCAGCTCGCTGTCCGTGACCTCTCCAAGGACTTCGGGGCACGCCGCGTCCTCGACCGGGTTTCGTTCACCGTCCGCCCCGGCGAACGGGTCGCCGTCGTCGGCGAGAACGGGTCCGGCAAATCCACCCTGATCCGCCTCCTCGCCGGCCTCGACACCCCCGACGAGGGGGAGATCACGCTCCGCGCCCCCGGCGGGATCGCGCACCTCGCCCAGACCTCCGCCCTGCCGCACACGGCCACCGTCCGCGACGCCATCGACGCCGCCCTCGCCGACCTGCGTGCCCTGGAGCGCGAGCTGCGCCGCGCCGAGGAGACCCTGACCGACGCCTCGGCCGACGAACTCGCCCGTTACGGCGAGCTGTTGGACACCTTCGCCGAACGGGGTGGCTACGAGGCGGACGCGCGGGTCGCCGCCGCCCTCGACGGCCTGGGGATCGGCGGGATCGTCCCGGAACGGGCCCTCGGCACCCTGTCCGGCGGCGAACGCTCGCGGCTGGCCCTGGCCGGAGCATTGTGCTCGGGCGCCGAACTCCTCCTCCTGGACGAGCCGACCAACCACCTCGACATCGACGCCGTCGCGTGGCTGCGCCGACGGCTCGCCACCCACCGGGGCACGGTCGTGGTCGTCACCCACGACCGCGCCTTCCTACGGGAGTACGCCACGACGATTCTGGAGGTCGACACCGACACCCGGACCGTGCGCCGCTATGGCGACGGCTGGGACGGCTACCGGGCCGCCCGCGAGAGCGAACGGCTCCGGCTGGCCCAGGAGCACCGCGAGTGGCGGGAGGAGACGGCCCGCGCCGAGGCCCTCGTCGACGCGGCCGGCACCCGGCTCGCGAGCACCGGGAAGGATCCCCGGCAGGGCTTCGGCAAGCACCGGCGGTCCTCCGAGGCCAAGCTGTCCGGCCGGGTCCGGGCCGCTCGGGCCCGACTGGAACACCTGCGGGCCCATCCGGTGCCGCCGCCCCCGCAACCGCTCCGGTTCACCGCCACGTTGCGGACGGGACCGGCGGAGCCGCTCGCGGACGGGGCGTCGGAAGCGGGAATCCGGCCCGCGCCGGTTGTACCGGTGACCGTTCCGCCCGTGGCGGTTGCACCCGTGGTCGAGGTCGACGGGGCAAGAGTCGGGGACCGGCTGCGGGTGCCGGCGCTGCGGGTACCGGCCGGTGGCCGCCTGCTGGTCTCCGGGCCCAACGGGGCCGGCAAGACGACACTGTTGCGGCTGCTCGCCGGCGTGCGCCGGGCCGACGCCGGCCATGTCCGGGTCCGGGCCCGGGTCGGTTACCTCCCGCAGGAACCGGCACCGCTGCCCACCGGCCCCGGGGCCACCCTGCTGACCGCATACGCGGCCGGCCGGCCCGGACCGGCGGAGGAGCACGCGGACGAGCTCCTCGCGATGGGGCTGTTCCGCGCGGAGGACCTGCTGATCCCGGCCGCCGGTCTGTCGGCCGGTCAACGCCGCCGGGTCGAACTGGCCCGGCTGGTGTCCCGTCCCACCGACCTGCTCGTCCTGGACGAGCCGACGAACCACATCGCCCCGGCACTCACCGACGAGTTCCAGGAGGCGCTGACCCGCTACCCCGGCGCGATCGTCCTCGTGACCCACGACCGGGTACTGCGGGAGGCCTTTCCGGGCGAGCGCCTCCACCTCGTCGCCGGCCGCCCCGTGGCTCCGCCACGCGTGCCCGGGCGGCCGAAGCTCTGAACTCGCTCAAGTCCGTTCAGGTGGCGCTGCCCTGGAGGGCATCGTCGTCACGCAGGCGACGCGCCGTGATCGCCTGATCGAGACCCATGGGGGACGACATGACCGACTTCCTGCTCACCGCGGGCTTCGCCTTGATCGTGATCATGCTCATCGGGTCGCGGAAGAAGAAGAGGAAGAGGCGTCGGGGCAGTGGCGACGGCGGTGGCTTCGGCTGCGGGGGCGGTGACTTCTCCTGCGGAGGCGGATCCTCCTGCGGCGGCGGGGGCGGCGGCGGCGACTGAGCCAGTGGACACGTCGGCGCCGCCCGCACCGCGCTGGGGGCACGGTCAGCGTGGGATCAGCACGCCCTTCGCCGTGACGGTCAGGCGCGCCTGGTTGCCGCCCGGCGAGCAGTTGCGGCCGTTGGGATAGGTCGGCTTCGGGGTGATACCGATCTGTCGTTCGAGCACGGTGGCACCCTGCTCGTCCGTCAACACCAGGGTGACGTGCACCGGCTTGCCCGGCAGGTCACGTACGACCACGAAGCCCGGCCAGGGGGTGGGCCAGGGGATGTGGGGGGTGCTCGCTGCCGGGCTTGCTGTGGTGGTGGGGGATTCCGTGGTCATCACGGGGTTTCCCGGGGGCGCCGGCTCTTCCCGCCGGGTCCGCCGCACCTGCGGGGTGCCGTCGTGGCATGTGCCGTCCCAGCACACCGTCAGGGCCGCGTCGGCCGCCGTGTTCGCCAGTTGCGGAGCGACATCGACCCGGATCCCCGCGGTTGCGTCCGCCAGGGTGCAGGGATGGGTGTCTCCCGCGGAACATGCGGACGCGGTCAGCAGGCTCAGGGCCGCCAGGGATACCGCCCAGCCGGCGTTCCGTTCCCCACCGGCTCCCCCGCGACCGCCCGCACGCTTGATCATGGACAGTCATGTTTGCACAACACCCGCGTCGGCACCGAGAGGGGCCCACGCGCGGCAGGCCCGTCGGCAAGGAACCGACGGGCCTGCGCAGGATGTGCGACCGGAGATCAGGTCAGCCAGCTGTTCGCGGCGCACGCCGAGGCGGTCACCCACTGGTGGGAGCCGATGTTGTTCAGGACCAGGCCGCCGTTGTTGGTGTACCAGTTGTCCGACAGGTCGTCGGCGTACAGCTCGTACGGGGACAGGCACACGTAGCCGTACTCGTAACGCCAGCCGCTGGTGCGGTAGAACGCCACGACGTCCTTGCCGCCGACGTAGCCGCTGTTCATGACGGACTTCGGCCGGGCGTACTCGTCGCCCGTGAACTGACCGGAGCTGTCGCCCCAGGCGTAGTCGTTGCCGACGTCCGCGCCGAGCAGGTTGCCGGTGCAGTCGTAGCCGTCCCAGGCCCGGACGAGGCCGTCCCGGCCGTGGCTGTTCCACTCGCCGTCGCAGTACCCGCCCTGGGCCGCCGCCTGGGCGGTGGCCGGGGCCGCGATGCCGAGGGCCGCCAGGCCCAGGGCCGCGACGGCGGTACCCCACGTACGTACGCGCATGGTGTCGCTCCTCATGTCGAAGTGTCGGAGTGCTGGGGGGTGGTCGAAGTGCCGGGCTGCCGTAGGGGCCCGCGCGTCGGAGTGCCGGCGCGTCGCAGTGCCCGAACGTCCCGGTGGGTGGCGGAAGCCGGCCGTCCGGTGGTGCCGGGCGCTCTCAGGCGCGGGGCGCCACGACGTCCGCCGCCCGCGCCAGGGCCCGCAGGCGCAGGCGGGCATAGGTGTCCAGGGCCTCGCCGTACTGGCCGCGCAGTTGCGCGACGTAGTGCGCCTCGCGTTCCTTGCCGACGGTCCGCAGCGAGCTGCGCCGGGCGCAGCCGGCGTCGGCGACGGCGAGTTCCCGCTCGGCCGGGAACGCCTTCTCCGGCGTGGTGCGGGCGGCCCGCTGCTCGGCCGCCCTGCGGGCCGCGGGCGGGTCCGGGTACGGGTGGCCTGCCCGCTTCATGCACTGCTTCCAGGCGCTGAGGGCCTTCTGGAACCCCGGATCGGCGATGATCTTCGGGACGTACAGCGGCTGGAGGCTCATCGCGGTCTTCTCGGCGCGGAACCAGACCTGCGGGTCCCCGTACAGCTGCCGCTCGGCGTCGGCGACGCAGCCGCCGACCCGCTTGCGGACCGTGCCGCCGCCGGGCAGCTCCGCCGTGAGGACGGGTGCGTCGACGCCCTGGTCCAGGGCCTTGTCGTAGGCGGCGCGGCGCTCGGGGGTCAGGCCCTGGCGGTGGGCGATGTTGGGGTTGGTGCGCCGGGCCCGCTCCTCCTTCGTACGGATGAGACCGCCGTAACCGTGCTTGCCGGCCCAGGTGACATCGTCGGAGACGTAGCCGTGGGTACGGCTCTCCTCCAGGGACGTCTGTCCGACCGGCCAGTACGAGAAGCCGTGGCGGGCCATGCACCGCTGGATGAGCCGCTGCTGCGCGTCCGTGACGCGCAGCTGCTCCGCCTCCGTCAGCGGCCGCGGTGCCACGGCCGCCGACGTGGCCGCGGGCGCGCCCGCGGCCCGCTGCCCGGTGCCCGAGCAGCCGGTCAGCAGCATCAACGCGGCGGCGAGGACCGGGCCCGCCGCGGCCCGCGTGAACGTCATACCGATGCTCCCCCGTGGCGCCGGTGCGGTGTCTCTTGCACCACTGACGCTACGGACCGGGGGCGGCGGACGGCCCTGACAGATATCAGGAGCGGGCCGTCCGGAGGTGACGTGCCCCTCCCGTGCGGGCGCTGGGCTGCCGGACTTCCGGCGCTCGTGGGGCTGGTGGGCGCCCCGGGTGAAGCCGGATCAGCCGAATGGCTCGTGGGCGTGCGCGGTGCATTCCTCCGATCAAGGATTCGTCTGCGGCAGGTGGCCGACGGAATCCGCCGATCCGGACCGAGCGGGGTCCAGCCGAACCGAGCCGAGGGTTCCGCGCGAGAGGATGATCATGAGACGTGTGGTGCGTGACCGGTCTCCCTGGAGACGGGGCCTGGCCGTCGCTGTGGCGGCCGCGTTGTGGAGCGGCCTTTCCCCGGGGGCGTCGCCGGGCGCTCAGGCGGCCGAAGGACGGCCCGGCCCCGCCGGGACCGCGCTCGCCTGGGGGACGAACATCCGCGGCGAGCTGGGCGACGGCGCCACGTCGGGGCAGAGCGCCACTCCTGTCCGGGTGTGCGGGGCCGCGCCGTGCACGTCACCGCTGGACCGGGTGGTCGCCGTGGCGGCAGGCGATCAGCACACCGTGGCGCTGCGTGCCGACGGCTCGGTGTGGTCCTGGGGCTGGAACGGCCTGGGGCAGCTGGGCGACGGCTCGACGACCGACCGCACCACGCCGGTGCGGGTGTGCGCCCGGGGGGAGACCGCCCCGTGCGGCGCCTTCCTGACCGGTGTGACCGCTGTCGCCGCCGGCGGCGCGCACAGCCTGGCACTGATGGCGGACGGCACCGTCGTGGCCTGGGGAGTGAACGCCTCCGGCCAGCTGGGGGACGACACCACCACGTTGCGCGGCACACCTGTGCAGGTCTGCGCCTTCACGGAGGCCGACTGCGACACCTTTCCCCTCGCGGGGGTGATCGCCGTCGCCGCGGGCGGCAACCACAGCTTGGCTCTGCAGTCCGATGGCAGCGTGCGCAGCTGGGGACTCAACAGCAACGGCCAACTGGGGGACGACACAACCGACTCGCGCGACACACCGGGCACCGTCTCGGGCCTCTCCTCGGGGTGACCGCCATCGCCGCCGGTCTCTCCCACAGCCTGGCGGTGCTGTCCGACGGCACCGCGCGCGCCTGGGGGTGGAACGCCAACGGTCAGCTGGGCGACGGCACGACCACGCAGCGGACCACGCCCGTCACCGTCTGCGGAGTGGGGCAGAGCGACTGTGCCGCGAACCCGCTGACCGGGGTGCGCGACCTCTCCGCCGGCAGCCTGCACAGTCTGGCGGCGCTGGCCGACCGCACCGCCCGCAGCTGGGGCGGCAACGGATCCGGTCAGCTGGGCGACGGCACGACCACCCAGAGGACGACACCCGTCACCGTCTGCGGAGTGGGGCAGAGCAGCTGTGCCGCGAACCCGCTGACCGGGGTGACCTCCGTCGCCGGCGGCGGGCTCCACAGCGTCGCGGTGTCCAGTGGCACGGCCCGCAGCTGGGGGCGCAACGAGGAGGGCCAGCTGGGGGACGGTACGACGACCCGGCGGACCACGCCGGTGAAGGTCTGCGGGTTCGGGCGGACCGCGCCCTGCGGGTCGTCGCTGGACGGGGTGACCGCCATCGGCACCGGCCTCGTCCACAGCGTGGCCGTCTCCCGGCCGAGCGCCGACCTCAGCATCGCGCTGAGTGCGAGCCCGGAGCCCGTGGCCCCCGGGGAAACGCTCACCTACACGGTCACGGTGCGCAATGACGGGCCGAGCAACGCCGAGAACGTGGTGCTCAGGGACACGCTGCCCGCCGAGGGCAGGTTCGTGAGCGCCACTCCCAGCCGGGGCAGTTGCACCGTCCCGCCGGTGGGGTCGACCGACACCGTCAGGTGCTCGCTCGGCACCCTCGCGAACACCTCACAGGCCACCACGCAGATCGTCGTCACGGTCAGGGCGCCCGCGGGCGGCACGGTCACCAACACGGCGACGGTGACCAGCAGCACGCCCGACCCGGACCAGGCCGACAACACCGCGACCATCAGGACCCCCGTCAGCTGACGTCCGGGGAGCCGGGTATGCGTACGAGAGGATGATCATGAGAAGTGTGTGGGGTGACCGGTCTCGGAGGAGACGGGTCCTGGCCGCCGGCGTGGCGGCCCTGCTGTGGGGCGGTGCTGCCCCATGGACGTCGCCGAGCGCTCAGGCCGCCGAAGGGCGGCCCGGCAACCCCGGCAGTGCGTTCAGCTGGGGGACCAACAGGCAGGGCCAGCTCGGCGACGGCGGCAACGCGATCCGCCGCAGCACCACCCCGGTCCGGGTATGCGGTGCCGCTCCGTGCACCTCGCCCCTGGACCGCGTGGTGGCTGTGGCCGCCGGGGGCGAACACAGCCTGGCCCTGCGCGCGGACGGCACGGTGTGGGCCTGGGGCATCAACTTCGGCGGCAAGCTCGGGGACGGCACCACCATCGAGAGAAGCAGTCCCGTGCAGGTCTGCGCGGTCGGCGAGACGGCTCCCTGCGACACCTTCCTCACCGGGGTGACCGCTGTCGCCGCCGGCGGCAGTTTCAGCCTGGCGTTGCGCGCGGACGGCACGGTGGTGTCGTGGGGTTCCAACCTCAACGGCGAACTCGGTGACAACACGACCAGCGAGTTCCGGAGCGTGCCCTCGCCGGTCTGCGACACGGGAGCGACCGACTGCGCCGCCGACCCCCTCACCGGGGTCAGCCGTCTCGCCGCCGGCGAGGCCCACAGTCTGGCCCTGATGTCCAGCGGTCTGATCGCGAGCTGGGGGAACAACGGCCTGGGCCAGCTGGGTGACGGCGCGAGCGGCACCCAGAGGAACAGGCCCGGTCTCGTGGTGGGCCCGGAGAATGCCATCGACATCGCCGCCGGGGCCAGCCACAGTCTGGCCGTACTGTCCGACGGCACGGCCCGCGCCTGGGGCTCCAACAGCAACGGCCAGCTCGGCGACGGCACGACCACCGGCAGAACCCTGCCGGTCGCGGTCTGCGCCGTGGGGGCCACCGACTGTGCCGCCAACCCGCTCACCGGTGTCAGCAGCATCGACGCCGGCTTCTCCCACAGCCTGGCGGTGCTGTCCGACCGCACGGTGCGCAGCTGGGGCGGGAACTTCGCGGGCCAGCTCGGCGACGGCACGAGCGGCAACCAGAGAACGACGCCGGTGCACGTCTGCGCCGTCGGAGCGACCGACTGCACCGCCAACCCGCTCACCGGTGTCACCTCCGTCACCGGCGGCGTCGGCCACAGCCTGGCGGTGGCCAGTGGCCTGGCCCGCGCCTGGGGAAGCAACTTCGAGGGCCAGCTCGGTGACGGTACGACGACCAACAGGTCCACGCCGGTGAAGGTCTGCGCCTTCGGGCTGAGCTCACCCTGCGGCGCTTCGCTGAGCGGGGTGACGGCCATCGCGGCGGGCCCCAGCCACAGTGTGGCCGTCGCCGCGCCCCGTGCCGATGTCAGCATCGCGCTGAGCGCGACTCCCGCCACCGTCGCCCCTGGAGGCACGCTGACCTACACGGTCACGGTGCGCAACAACGGGCCGGACAACGCCGAGGACGTCGAGTTCGACGACACGTTGCCGCCGAACGCCGAGTTCGTCAGCGCGAATCCCAGTAGGGGCAGTTGCGTCGTCCCGCCCGTGGGGTCCTCCGACACCGTGACGTGCAGGATCGGCACGATGGGGGCCAACGGGCAGGCCACCGCCCGGATCGTGGTCACGGTCAGGGCCGCGGCGGGCGGCACGGTGACCAACACGGCGACGGTCAGCAGCACGACGCCCGACCCGAAGACGGTCAACAACACGGCGACCCTTCAGACGCCGGTCGGCTAGACCCGTCCCTGACGTGCTCCCGGTCGCAGCGGTGATCGCCGCGACCGGGAGCACGCGGTGTCGCGGTCGGCACCGATGAGTTCCGCCCCCGCCGCCGGTCCACCCTTCACCCGACCCACGAAGGAGCGAGCAAGCCATGGCCAAGGTCTGCACCGGCGCGAGCATGTCCCTCGACGGCTACATCTCCGGACCCGGCGAAACCGGCTTCGACAAGCTGTTCAAGTGGTACGAGAACGGCGACATCACCGTCGAGACCACGCACCCCGAGCTGACCTTCCACCTCACCGAGGTGAGCGCCACCCACTGGCGGCGCCTCATCGCGGAGACCGGGGCGCTCGTCGTGGGGCGGAAGCTGTTCGACATCACGCAGGGGTGGGGCGGCGACCATCCGATGGGCGTGCCGGTCGTCGTGGTCACGCACTCCGTGCCGGACGGCTGGCCCCGTGAAGGAGCACCGTTCCACTTCGTCACGGAAGGCGGCACCGAGGGCATCGAGCGGGCCGTCGCGCTGGCCCGTGAGCTCGCCGGGGACAAGAACGTCGTCGTCAACGCCGGCACCATCGCCCAGCAGTGCCTCGACGCCCGGCTGCTCGACGAGGTCGGCATCGACCTGGTCCCCGTGCTGCTCGGCGGCGGGACACCGTTCTTCACGGACCTCAAGGGCGCGCCGTACGAGCTGGAGGGTCCCGTCGCCATCGCCGAGGGCAAGGACGTGACGCATCTGCGTTACCGGGTGCGGTACGCATGAACACGCGAAGGGAGCGGTGCCGGCCGGCACGGTGCCGGACAGCGCGACGGGTGCGTCAGAACCACTTGGTGCAGGACCAGGAGCCGCCGGCGCCGTCGTAGATCTCGACGCAGGTGCGATAGGCGGTGCTGCTCGGCACCATGAGGGTGTACGCCTCGTGGTTGGGGTTCGCGTTCGCCAGGTAGGACTTCCCGCCCTTGATCTCGATCTTGAAGCGCCAAGCGGAGTTGGCCTTCTCGATACGGGCCCAGGCGGCGCCGCAGGTCGACGAGTTACGGATCACGGCCGCGGGCCCGCCACCCGCCGGCCGGATCGCGGAGCCCTTCAGGGTGACGGCGTCGGCGCCACAGCCGGCGGTCTGCGGGTTCTTGCCGAGGCAGGAGGATCCCTTGCAGGTGGCGGCCTGGGCGGCGCCGGCCGGGAGCAGGGCGGCGAGGGCGAAAGCGGCGAGCGTGGTACCGAGCACCTTCTTGATCATGTTCATCCCCGATGGGCGGCCCGCGCCGCTGGTCGGGCGGCACGGGCGTGGTCGTGACGCCCCGATCGGGGCGCGATCATGATCATATACGCGGCTTTTCCCTGAACTGCGCCGTTGCGCCCGGGAGATGAAGCGAACAGCTAGGTGCGGCGGATCGCGGAGAGGATGGTGTGGGCCCAGGTGTCCGGGGTGGGTGTGGTGAGGCGGGCCGCGAGGCGGGTGGTGTGGTTCCGGCGTTCGTCGGGCGTCATGGTCACGGCCCGGTGGAGGGTGTCGACGAGGTCCTCCAGGGAGCCCGGGTCCGTCAGGAGGGCGGCGTCGTGCAGATGTTCGGCGACTCCGGCGTGCCGGGACAGTACGAGTGCTCCGCTGCGTCCGGTCGCGGCCAGCGAGGCGACGTATTCCTGCGCGGTGAGGTTCATCCCGTCGGCGAGGGAGGTCACCCAGAAGACGTCCGCCGCCAGGTAGTGGTCGACGATCCGGGGAAAGGGCAGTGATCGCGGAATGTAGTCGACGGGCTGCCGGCCCGCCGCGCGCCAGCGGGAGTTGAGCTGCCTGATCGTCTCCTCCAGCTCGGCGCGGGTCGTGTCGTACGCGCGGATGCCGGGCTCGGGGGGCGGGCAGATCAGCCGGAAGCGGAGCCGGCCCCGCAGCGCCGGCTCCCGGTCGAGGAGCGCGGCGAGGGCGCGGACCTTGTGGACGGGCGCCTTGGCGTAGTCGAGGCGTTCGACGGAGAGCACCAGCACGTCGTCGCCGTCGGCGGGGCATGCGGCGGCGCGGGTACGGGCGCGGGCGCGTGCCTCGACGGCGTGGCGGTCGATGCCCAGCGGGTGCACTCCGGTGTGCGGCACTCGCGGTGCCCCGGCCAGCAGTCGCCGGAAGTTCTCTGCGTAGGGAGCGGTGTGGAAGCCGGCCCAGTCGAGCTGGGCGAGCGAGGCGCGCAGCTGCTCGGACGCCGGGAGCCGGCGGAACGTGTCGGGCGGCGGGAAGGGCGTGTGGTGGAAGAGGCCGATGCGCAGGTCGGGCCGGCGCGGCCGGAGGAGGCCGGGCACCAGCCACAGGTTGTAGTCGTGCAGCCAGACCGTTGCCCCGGGGGCGGCGTGGTCGTCGATGTGGTCGGCGAAGGCGGCGTTGACGGCCTCGAAGTGGGCCCAGTGGCCCGGGTCGTGGCGGATCAGCCCGGGCATGGACATCAGCGCGGGCCACAGCGTCTCCTTGCAGGCGCCGTGGAAGTAGCCCGCCCAGGTCTCGGGTGACACGGGCAGCAGAGCCAGTGGCAGCGCGGTGGGCGGGTCGGGGAGTACGGGGCGGGTGGCGTCGGAGCCGGTGTCGTTCGGGCCGGCGACGGTTGCCGGCTCCGTGACGAGGGCGGCGGCCCACACGGCGTCCAGGCGACCGGCGCGCGGGTCCAGGGCGGAGGTGAGTGTGGGCAGGATGCCGTTGGGGCTGGCCGGGGACCGCCACCGGCCGTGGGACCAGTGCAGGGGTGGACGGTGGTAGCCGATGACCACGGGTGAGGGCCGGGGAATCCAGCCGAGGTGTTCCAGGGCGGAGAGGATGGCCGCCGCGCCGTCGAGAGCGGGACGGTGCACGCGTGCTCCGGCCGGTACGCCGGCGGACAGGGCCGGCTCGGCGTTGCCCATGATCACCCCATGGGCGCCCAGGCCGAAGAGCGACAGATCGTTCAGGGAGTCGCCGGCCACGAGCAGTGCGGAGGGCCTCCAGCCGAGCATACGGGCGAGTTCCCGCACGGCCGGCCCCTTGCCGGCGTGCTCGGGCAGGACGTCGAAGTAGCAGCCCGCCGAGTACGTCCAGGAGCATCCCAGCTCCGCCACGGCGGCCTTGAGGTCGTCCGTCAGGTGCTCGGGCGACAGGAAGAAGGAGCATCGGCCGTCCTGGACGACGCCCTCCTGGTAGACGAGTTCCGGGAAGCGTCGCAGGGCCGAACGCACCCGGTCGGCGCCCGGCCACCCCGCCCGCAGCCGGGCCTCCAAGGCATCGGCATGGCGCAGGCCGACGGCGTCGACGACGCTCGCCCCGACGTCGGCGACGATCCAGCGCGGCGCGGGCACGAGCGGGTCGCGCTCCAGGATCGTGCGGACGGACGCCAGGGAACGGCCGGTGGCGAAGACGACGGTGATGGCGGGGTGGCGTTCCAGGGCCCGGCGCAGCCGCCGCCGGGCGCTCTCGTCACCGCCCAGGAGGGTGCCGTCAAGGTCGGAGACCAGTACACGGCCACCCATGGTCGGGGCCTCCGGGGCCGCGGGCCGGCGGTACAGAGCGGGGGACGGCTTGTTGGCCATCGATCTCCCTGTGCGTGGGGGGTGGGATGGGCGCGGGGGTGTGGTGTCGGGCCGGTGCGTGGGGGTGATGGGGGAACGTGGTGTGGGGACGGGTTCTCGGCCGGGCCGGTGCCCGGTCAGTCGAGGGCCGGCCTGCCCTCGCGCCCGTGGGCGGCGCCGGAGACGTCGGGCACGGCCGCCACCACGATCTTGCCCGGCCCGGGGGACGTGCCCGGGGTCGCATCGCCGTCCCGCCGCCTGCCATCACGCGGGCCTTCGTCGCCCGGCAGCCGTCCGGCCGTCTCCCTCCCCGTCTCCGTTTCCGTTTCCGTCTCCCTCCCCATCTCCGTCTCCGTCTCCGTCTCCCGGCGTTGGAGCCACGCCCTCAGCCCGCTCGCGTCGAGGGCCGTGCTGGAGCCGGGTCCGGTGACCGACGCCGTACCGCAGGCGATGCCCGCGGACAGGCAGTCGGCGAGAGGGGCGTCGTCCAGCCACCGGTGCAGGAAGCCGACGTTGAAGCAGTCCCCCGCACCGGTGGTGTCCACGACTGGTACGCGTGGTGCCGTCCGCGCCGCCCGGACGGAGCCGGCCGCGGCGATCGCACCCGCGGAGCCCCGCTTGACGATCACCGTGGGCACCAGCGCGGCCAGCACGTCGAGCGCCTCCTGGGCGTCGGCTGCTCCGGTGATCCGTAGCGCCTCCGGCTCGTTGGGCGCGAAGACGTCCACCTTCGCCAGGACTTCGCGCACCTCGGGCATGCCGAGGTGGCCGGCGTAGTCCTGGCAGTCCATGAAAACGCGCGTCCCGCACCGGGAGGCCACGTCCAGCGCCGCCGACACCCCGGGGCCGTACTGGAGGAACGGGAGCATCAGGGCTGCCGGGCGGAAGGCGTCGATCAGCTCGGCCAGGGGCCTTGCGGTCACCGGGTCCTCGTACGCGATCATCGCTCTGTCCTGCGGCTGCGACAGGGCCACCGTGACGTTCCGCACGGGTCCGGGATGGTGGCGGAAGCCCCGCTCGTCGATGCCCTCGGCGCGAGCGGCGGCCAGGACCTCCTGGCTGAACACGTCGGTTCCGAAGTCGGCGGCCCACACCACCTCGCGGCCGAGCCGCCGCAGGCCCATGGCCGGAGTGAAGGCCCCACCGGGCACCATCCCCAGGTCGCCGGCCCAGACCTCCGCGCCGAACGCCACCGGTCCCGCCAGTTCGCGCAGCACGAGATCGACCGAGTACGCCCCGACCACCAGGACCGACCCCCGCGTCATGTGCCCGCCGCCACCGCCTTCCGCCTCGGCGGGAACCTGCGGGGGGCGTGGCTCATGCGTCATGGTCCGCACTGTAGGCAATCACTGAGGCACTGTCAGTCAACATTGCGGCGTGATGGCCTGAGGGCGGCAGGTCAATGGCTCAAGGGTGACGGATCGCCGGCCGTATCGGCGTCATCGGACCGGGCGGCCTCGGCGCCCCCATGACGGGGACAGGTGGACGCGCCGACATTTTCCGGCGGGGTGCGGGGAAAAGGGACCGTGCGAGTGCCCGCAGGGCATGACATCGAGTGAGAGTCCACGGCCTGCGGCTGTGTCCCGACGTCATGAGACGGCCTGACCGGTCACTGTGGTGGCCGCGCCGCCGAGGCGTCCCGTGAGTTGCTCCGCCGCCATCCTGGAGGTCCTGTGCCCGAGGCCGATCCCGCAGTCGACGAGCTGGTGGCAGCCGCGCTCAACGCGCCTCAGGGGCTGATCGCCTGCCTCCTGGAGAGCGACGACGGCCCTACCGTCCGCCTCGGCGAAGCGCTCCGCACCATCCAGCGGAGCCGGCCGCACCCGGACACGACGGGGGTCGCGGGGCCGGCGGCCGCCGCGCCCACCGGCCCCCCGGACGAGCCGATCGCCATCGATCCGATGACCCACGACCCGGCCTGGTGAAGCCGGCGCCGGAACGCGCCCAGGGCGGGACGGGGATCCTGGACCGGATCGGCCACGCGCCGGCCGGTCGGTCCCACCCACCGGCAAACGGCACGCGACGCGGCGTCACCGCAGGTCAGTGCGGACGTGTCCGACCTGCGGCGGCTCTGGGGTTCACACGGAGCGGTGGTACTGCGCGGGCACGTGGACCTCGGCGCCCAGCTCCCGTGCCGCGTGCCGGGCCCACGAGGGGTTGCGCAGCAGTTCGCGGCCCAGCAGCACCGCGTCCGCCTCGCCGTTGGCGAGGATCTTCTCGGCCTGCTCGGTCTCCGTGATCAGGCCGACCGCCGCGACCGGCAGCCCCGTCTCGGCCTTCACCCGCGCCGCGAAGGGCACCTGGTAGCCGGGGCCGACCGGGATCCTGACGCGCGGGGCGTTGCCGCCGGTCGACACGTCGAGCAGGTCCACGCCGTGCTCCTGGAGCAGGGCGGCGAAGCGCACGGTCTCGTCGGCCGTCCAGCCAGCCTCGTCCTCCAGCCAGTCGGTGGCCGAGATCCGGAAGAACAGCGGCAGTTCCTCGGGCCACACCGCGCGCACCGCGTCGACGACCTCCAGCGCGAAGCGCGTGCGGTTCTCGAAGGAGCCGCCGTACTCGTCGGTGCGGTGGTTGCTGTGCGGGGAGAGGAACTCGCCGATCAGGTAGCCGTGGGCGCCGTGGATCTCGACGACCTCGAAGCCGGCGTCCAGGGCGCGGCGCGCGGCGGCCGCGAACCGGCCGGTGATCTCCGCAATCTGGTCCTTCGTCAGCTCGTCGGGGACCGGGTGGCCCTCGTCGAACGGCAGCGGGCTCGGGCCGACGGGCTGCCAGCCGTGCCCGTCCGCGCCGACCGGGGCGCCGCCCTTCCAGGGCTGGTCGGTGGACGCCTTGCGGCCCGCGTGGGCGATCTGGATGCTCGGGACCGTGCCCTGGCTCTTGAGGAAGCCGGTGATCCGGCGCAGCGACTCGGCCTGGGTGTCGTTCCAGATGCCGAGGTCGTACGGGCTGATGCGGCCCTCGGGGGAGACGGCGGTCGCCTCGACGAGGATCAGGCCCGTGCCGCCCGTGGCGCGGGCCGCGTAGTGGGCGAAGTGCCAGTCCTGCGCCACGCCCGCGTTCGGCCCGGCCGGCTCGGCGCTGTACTGGCACATCGGGGCCATCCAGACGCGGTTGGGGATGGTCAGCGACCGCAGGGTGCGGGGCTCGAACAGTGCGCTCACGGGGACTCCATTCGCGGCGGGCCGGTGTCCGGCCCGGGCGGCCGGCGGCACTTCGGTCGTACGATACCCATCGTAGTACGTCACCTGTCAAACTACGAGGGTCGTCGTACAATGGTGGTCCCCGAGGAAGTGGAGCCGCCGTGACCACCGCGACCAGCCCGCGCGCGCTCGCCCATCCCGCGCGTGAGGAGATCCGCCTCGAAGAGGTGCTGCACGCCCTCGCCGACCCGATGCGGCTGCGTGTCGTACGCGAGCTCGCGGCGGCGGGCGCCGAGGTGACCTGCTCCTCCGTCGAACTCCCGGTCACCAAGTCGACCAGTACGCACCACTTCCGGGTGCTGCGCGAGAGCGGCGTCATCCGCCAGACCTACCAGGGCACGGCCAAGATGAACGGCCTGCGCCGCGACGACCTGGACGCGCTCTTCCCCGGCCTCCTGGACGCCGTCCTCGCCGCCGCCGGACACCAGTCGGCACGCGACACCTCGCGGTAGCGTCACCCGACCGGGGCGCCCACGGCGTCGCCCCTTCCCGCGTATGCGTGCATCGCGCATGACAGCAGGTCAGAGCCGTGCATGGGCCGTGCATGAGCGGTGCATGAGGCAACCCCCGGCCGGGCCTGGAACTCCCTCGTCCCGACCCTGCAGACTCCAGGTGCGGTCGGCGATCGGCGCCACCGCTCCCCCATTCCTCGCCCCGCACCGGGCTGCTCCGCCATGCCCGTGTGCACGGGGCCGGATCGTCGAAGGAGTCCGACGTGAAGTCCAACGAGAAGGCCACCGAGCGGTCCACCCGCACGTACAGCGGCCTCTCCCGGCGGGCCGGCCTCGCGCTGGTGACCGCCGCGCTCGCCGGTGGTCTGCTCGCGCAGGCCGGTGTCCCCGCGTACGCGGACACCGCCTCCTCCTCCCGGGCCGCCGCCGTGGCCGTGGCCCAGACGCGGACCGCCCAGGTGCCCGTCCTGCGCCAGGGCTCGCGCGGCGTCGATGTCGCCACGGCGCAGGACCTGCTGTCCGCGGCCGGCCGGCCGGTCACGGCGGACGGCGACTTCGGTCCGCGGACGACCGCGGCCGTCAAGGCGTTCCAGCAGAGCCGCGGTCTGGCCGCGGACGGTGCCGTCGGCGCCAGGACGTGGGAGGCGCTGGCGGTGACCGTGCAGTCCGGCCGGCGCGGCGCGGCCGTGAAAGCCGTACAGCGTCAACTGGTCGACAACGGCGCCCGCGTGGCGGTCGACGGTGAATTCGGGCCGGCCACGGCCGCCGCGGTGAAGGCGTTCCAGCAGGCCAAGGGCCTGGCGGCCGACGGCGTCGTGGGCGCCCGGACGTGGACGGCGCTGCTGGCGGGCGGGGGCGGCACGGTCCCGCCCGCGCCCGGCAAGCCCGGCGACGCCTCCGAGCTGCGCCGGCGGATCGTGTCGGTGGCACGCGGCCAGATCGGCGTCTCGGAGCCGAACGGCTGCCGCGTCTACCTCACGTCCTGCAAGACGACGGCCTGGTGTGCCGCGTTCGTGTCGTGGACGTGGCGCCAGGCGGGCCTGCCCAAGGACGCCGTGCCCAACACCCTGGTGGCGCGCGGCGTCGGGCTGTGGGGCCAGCAGCGCGGGCAGTTCCACGCCTCCCACCCGAAGCCGGGCGACATCGTCGTGTGGGGCGCGCCCGCGATGAAGACCGGGGGCCACGTCGGCATCGTCGTCGCCGTCCACGCCGACGGCCGCATCGACACCGTGGACGGCAACTACGGCGACAAGGTCACGCTGCGGCGCGGCATCAACCCGAAGACCGCCACGACCCGGGGCCACAAGATCTCCGGATACGTGAGCCCGCGCGGCGCCTGACCCCCGCGCGGCGCCCGAGCCGCGCCGGTCATGCCGGCAGCCCGGAGCCGTACCGCCGTACGTCGCGACACGACGCAGCCGACGGCTCCGGGCCCCGCCCCAGCACCAGCCCCGCGCAGCGCCGACCCGCACCACGGCCTCGCGGCGGCACCTGCCGGGCGATCAGGCGCGCAGGCGCTCGAGTTCGTCCGCGCGGCGGTGGTCCTTCGGCCGCCCGATGGCCCGCCGCATGCGGATCAGGTCGTCGAGCGCGGCATAGCGGATCGTGAAGCCCGAGGGGTCGTGCGCGGTCACCGCCCGGGCCAGGCAGGGAGCCACATCCATGCCGCCCCAGGACAGGGCCGGTGTGCACAGGTCCCCAGCGGCGCCGGTCACCTGGTAGGCCACCTGGGCGAGGCCGAGGTCGGCCAGGCCGGTACAGCCCGAGGCGGCCAGGGCGTCGCTCAGGGCGCGTGCCTGCTCGGGGGTACCGTCCCAGAGCAGGTCCAGGTCGCCGGTCAGTTCGGTGGAGCCGTGCATGATGCCCGCGACCTGGCCGACGACCACCGCGTGGGAGCCGGCCTCGTGCAGGGCGCGGAGCAAGGGAAACGGATCGAAGCCGAGGGCCCCGTCCGTGGCGAAGGTGCCGGCCAGGTCGTCGGCCTGCGCCGGGTCGCGTCCCGTGGCGGCACGGTCGCGGGTGAGGTCATGGGTGCGGCGGACGGCGCGACGGAGTCGCAGGGCGGCAGCGTCGTTCATGCCTCTCATTCAACAGCACGCCCCGCGGTCGCCCCCGACGGTGTGTCAGAACGCCCGGAACTCCTCGAAGGGCGGCTCGAACGACGGATCCGGCAAGCGCAGGGCCCTGCAACGAGCCCTTGGTCCGGCCCGCAGACCGGCGCCGTCCGTGGTCACGATTGCGCTGGGGAAGGCGTCGGGGATGACCGTCCACCCCAGGTTCTGCTCGTAGTAGTGCACGGCGGTTCGCACGGACGGCGCCCAGTCGTCGTCGACGACGATCAACCCGCCGGGCCGGACGATCTTCCGGAGGAAGTAGAGATCGACGAAGACCTCATGGAACCGGTGACTGCCGTCCACGAATGCCGCGTCGGCGACGAACCCCTCGGTGAGAAGTCGCGGGAGCGCGATCGACGAAGGAGTGAGCATGAGCCGGGCGATCGAATCCAGCCCCGCCGAGCACAGCAGGTCCCAGCCGGCGTTGGACCAGTCACGCTCCTGGAACGGGTCGATGATGACGTGCCGGGGACACGCCGAATCGACCGTGACCAGCGCCTCACCGATCGCGAGCGCGGAACTGGCGTAGGCGAGACCGACCTCGACCACCGTCTGCACGCCCTCGCGGACCAACAGATCGCGCAGCTCGTCGCAGTCGCGCTCGGGCACCGTGACCGTGTCGAAGTCGGCCTCGCGATCCCGCGTCCACGCGGGCCCCTCCTGCGCGAGCCGACGGCGTACCTCTCGAATCCGCGCCGTACGGTCGTCCCTCTTCACCGCTCCCCCATTCCACGCCGAGAGACCACTTCACCCGGACGAGAGCCCTGAAACCACTTCGCCGCCTGCCGGCGACCGCCAGCAGCCACGGAGTTCGAGAAGGCGGCCGCCGCGGCCGCCTGTAAGACCAGGCCGCCGAGGCGGCGTTGCGCGTCAGCGTGTTGCGGCGTTGCGGCGTTGCGGCGTTGACATGACTCCGGCGAAGCCCGAAGCTCGGTGAGCACGTGACCATTGGCTCAGAAAAAGGGGGAAAACGATGCGGTTGGTGCGTATCGCGTTGGCAGGCGTGATGGCGGCTTCCGGAATGCTCGCCGTGGGTGCCGCTCCGGCGCAGGCGGCCACGTACTGCAGCGGGTGGAAGCAGGTGGAGAACTTCCAGCAGCGATCCTGTGTCATCACCTACAACAGCACCACGATCAGGCACCGGCACTACGTCCGCAATCTGATCGACCGGACGCAGAAGACCCAGGTGACCACGTTCCGGTACATCAACGGCAACGTGAGCATCTGCAACAGCGCGGACATGGAGACGTTCTCCGCCCTGCAGACCAGGAGTTGGACCTGTGACAGCCGCCGGATCTCCGGGGCGAAGTACATGACCCGCGGCTACATCACCAAGCAGGCCGGCGGCAATGTCGGGGTGGACTCGCGGACGATCACCGGCTGACCGCCACGCCCGGCTCCACCTCTCGAACATCGCCCCCGCCGTGTCCACGCGGCGGGGGCGACGCATGCGCTCCGGCCTCCCCACCCGCTGACGGGACTTCCTGCCGGGGAGCTTGACAGCTCCTGTGGTGGCTGGCTTGATGAACAGCGCGATGGGAGCGCTCCCACCCCTGCTCCGTACCCCGCCCCTACCTCAGAAGGACGGACACAGTGGGACTGTCACACAGCGGGAACCGGCCTCCGAGCCGCCGCAGACCTTTACGCGCGCTGTTCGCGGCGGGCACGGCCGCCGCGCTCCTATGGGCCGCCGGAGCTGCCGTCGGCGGTACGGCCACCGCCGATACCGGACCGGCGGCCGTGCGGGCGGCGGGCGCCGCGGCGCCCGCCGCCCCCGTCGCCGGCGACGACTGGCTGCGCACCCGCGGCAACCGGATCGTCGACGCCCGGGGCGACGAAGTCTGGCTCACCGGCACCAACTGGTTCGGCTTCAACACCACCGAACGCGTCTTCCACGGCCTCTGGTCCGGCAACATCGCCGAGATCACCCGGTCCATGGCCCAGCGCGGCATCAACATCGTCCGCGTGCCGATATCCACCCAGCTGCTCCTGGAGTGGCGCGACGGCCGCGCGACCGTGCCCAGCGCCGTCAACACGTACGCCAACCCCGAACTGACCGGCAAGAACACCCTCCAGGTCTTCGACCACTGGCTGGCCCTGTGCAAGCAGTACGGCATCAAGGTCATGCTCGACGTGCACAGCGCCGAGGCCGACAACGCCGGGCACGTCCACCCCGTCTGGTGGAAGGGCGCCATCACCGCGGAGGACTTCTACCAGGGCTGGGAGTGGGTGACGGCCCGTTACCGGGACGACGACACGCTCGTCGCCATGGACATCAAGAACGAGCCGCACGGCGGAGCCGGGGAGAACCCGCGCGCCAAGTGGGACGGTTCGACGGACCAGGACAACTTCAAGTACGCCTGCGAGACCGCCGGCAGGCGCGTCCTGGCCGTCAACCCGAACCTGCTCATCCTCTGCGAGGGCATCCAGATCCATCCCAAGGACGGCGCGACCTGGTCCTCCACCGCCGCGAGCGACTACCACTCCACCTGGTGGGGCGGCAACCTCCGCGGTGTACGGAACCACCCGGTGGACCTCGGTACGGGCAACGACCGGCTCGTGTACTCCCCTCACGACTACGGCCCCCTCGTCGCCCCGCAGCCCTGGTTCACCGGCGACTGGAACCGCACGACCCTGGAACGCGACGTCTGGGACCCCAACTGGCTCTACCTCCACAAGGAGAACAAGGCGCCCCTGCTCATCGGCGAATGGGGCGGCTTCATGGACGCGGGCCCGAACGAGAAGTGGATGAGAGCACTGCGCGACCTCGTCGTCGAACACCGCATCCACCAGACCTTCTGGTGCCTCAACCCCAACTCGGGTGACACCGGCGGCCTGCTGCTCGACGACTGGAAGACCTGGGACGAGCAGAAGTACGCCCTCCTCAAGCCCGCCCTGTGGCAGCACGGCGGCAAGTTCGTCAGCCTCGACCACCAGGTCCCCCTCGGCGGCACCGGCAGCACCACCGGCGTCAGCCTCGGCGAGGTGTACGGCGACGGGGGCGGCGACCCCGCCGACACCACCCCGCCCACCGCGCCGACGGGCCTCGCCGCCACCACCACCACCGGCTCGGTCACCCTCACCTGGAGGCCGGCCACCGACAACGTGGGCGTCACCGGCTACGACGTCCACCGCGACGGAACCCGGGTGAACACCACGCCGGTCACCGGCACGACGTTCACCGACTCCGGCCGGTCACCCTCCACCGCGTACACCTACGTGGTCCGCGCCCGGGACGCCGCCGGGAACGTCTCCGCCGCCTCGGCGGCGCTCTCCGTGACGACCGCCCCGGGCGACGGCGGCCCGTCGGGCGCGGTCAAGGTGCGGTACCGCGACAACGACGGCGCGGCCGGCGACAACGCCATCCGGCCCGGTCTGCGGGTCGTCAACACCGGGTCGGCCCCGCTCGACCTGTCCACGGTGACCGCGCGCTACTACTTCACCCGCGACGGCGGCTCCCCCACCGTGAGCGCCTGGTGCGACTACGCGGCCGTGGGCTGCGCCCGGGTCACCCTCCGGATCGTCCCCCTGGCCACCCCGCTGAGCGGCGCGGACGCCTACCTGGAGGTCGGCTTCACCGGCGGCACCCTGGCGGCGGGCCAGGACAGCGGCGACCTCCAGCTCCGTATGAGCAAGACGGACTGGTCGCCCTTCGACGAGACGGACGACTACAGCCGCACGCCGGCCACCACGTACACCGACGCCCCCGCCGTCCCGGCGTACACGGGCACGGCCCTGGCCTGGGGCCGGCCTCCCGCCTGAGGCCGCCGGGCTGGTGGCGGCCACCCGACGGCCCGGCGTCGATGGCCGGCACCCGGCAGGCACCGCCGCCGGCCACGGCGGGCGACGCCGGGGCGGCTCTCCGGCCAAGTGCGGCCCTCACCGGAGTGGGCGGCGCGGCGGGATGACGCCGTGACCGTCCCCGTCGCTGTCGGCGCAGCGGGCACCTCCTCGTCGTGGGGGTGCCCACTCAAGGCATTCCGGCTGGGGACCGGGCCCTCTGGACGGCGCAGGTCCCCGGATCACCGGAGGCCGTCCCACCTCTTCCGCCGCGGATCGGTCACTGACCGCAGGACCGACGCACCCGGGTGTCGTCCCCCGGTGCCGGTCCGGACAAAGGGGCATTCCGGCGGCGAGGCCGCTCTTTTCCGGCCGTTGGGGCACCGCCTGAAATGTCACTGGTTTCCGTCGCGGCGCTTTCCTAGGTTGAGGGCCGCGCCGACGCCGCTGTTCCTGCGGCGAGGCAGGCCTTGTTCCCGAGGACGACCAGGAGGATTCCATGCACCGAAGACGCTGGGTCTCGTTGTCCGTAGCACTTTCCACCGTCACGCTTTCCTTGTTCTGTCTCCCCTCCGCGGTGCAGGCGGCCTCGGGCCCGCCCGCCTTCCGGGTCGGGATACAGTTCTCGGACCACGCAGGAACCACGCAGTTCGGAGTGGAGCAGTTCACGGGGTACGCGAAGTACGGCAACACCTCCACACCTTGGGCCGGTGACGCGAACGGGTACGACCCCGATGCCGTCCGCATCAACCTGGACACGCTTCCCGAGGCGCTGGGGCAGCTCGACTTCCGCATCGGTGCACAGGCGATGGACAACGGCGGGCACTACGGGCCCCCGCAGTTCACCCCTTGGGCGTCCCAGGGCGGCGGCGCCTCCGGTCTGGCCACCGATGACAACGGACGCGACCCGGACAAGTACCGCCTTTTCCTTGAGACACGCAGCTGGCCCTCCAGCGTGACCCTCACCGACTTCCGCCTCTCGGTGACGGCGGTGGATCACGGAGTGCCCGGAGTCGCCGCCGTCACCCCGTGGGCCTCCCAGGGCGGCGGCAGGACCACATGGGCGGTGGACAGCAACAGTTACGACTTCGACGGGATCGTCATCGGCCTCGAGGTCCAGTAGCCCGACACAGAGCTTGAAGCCGTGGCCGGCGGCCGCGCCGGACGTGGAGTTCGGCCCGGCCACCGGCCATCGAACCGAGTCACACGCGCGTCCTACGGCCCCTCCAGCACCACCAGCCGGAGCCCATCGAACTACTGGGCGACAGATCTCCTCGGCATTCCCGGCCGATACAGCCCGCGAGCGACGCCCGAACTCATCGACGCACGACTCCTGCAACCACGGACCCAACCACGGGCGGGCGAGCGGCGCGGCCGTCTTGGCGTCGCGGTTGTCCGAGTCCGTCTTGACCATCATGGCCAGGCGGCGGGGGCGGGCGGCCCCGTACGCGGGGCCGGCGAGCGCGTGACCGGTGCGGGCCCACCGTCGCAGCGTCCGGAAGCCGGAAGGTGCGTCGGGCACGTCGTGCCACTGGCAGGCGGCTGGGGAGGTTAGCGTCGGCGGCATGGACGGTGAACGTCGAGGGTGGTACCCGTGCCTGCTCGGCGGGGCGGTGTTCGCCGTGTGCATGGCCGGCACCACGTTGCCGACCCCGCTCTACGGCCTCTACCAGGAGAAGTTCGGCTTCTCCGAGCTGATCGTGACCGTGGTGTACGCCGTGTACGCCTTCGGGGTCATCGGTGTGCTGCTCCTGGCGGGCAACACCTCCGATGCCGTGGGCAGGCGGCCGGTGCTGCTGGCGGGCCTCGTCTTCGCGGCGGCGAGCGCCGTCTGCTTCCTGGCCGCCGAGGGACTGGGCTGGCTGTACGCGGGCCGGCTGCTGTCGGGGCTGTCCGCCGGGCTCTTCACCGGGGCCGCCACGGTGTACGTGCTGGAGCTCGCACCGCAGGGCGATGCCTCCCGGGCCACGTTCGTGGCCACCGCCGCCAACATGGGCGGGCTGGGCTGCGGTCCGCTGCTCGCCGGAGTGCTCGCGCAGTACGCCGCCTGGCCGCTGTACCTGCCGTTCGCCGTCCACCTCGCGCTGGTGGCCGGCTCGGTGGCCGTCCTGCTGTGGCTGCCGGAGACCGTACGGGAGCGGCGGCCGCTGAGCACGGTGCGGCCGCAGCGGCCGGGAGTGCCCCCGCGGGTGCGGGCGGTGTTCGGGCCCGCGGCGACCGCCTCGTTCGTGGGGTTCGCTCTGTTCGGGGTGTTCACGTCGGTCAGTCCGGCGTTCCTCGCGCAATCCCTCGACGTGCACGACCATGCTGTGAGCGGACTCGTCGTCGCGCTCGCCTTCTTCGCCTCGACCGCGGGCCAGTCGGCGGTCGGCCGGGTCGGGACGCGACGGTCGCTGCCACTGGGCTGCGCCGGGCTGCTCGCCGGGCTCGCGCTGCTCGCGGGAGCGCTGCACTGGGACCTGTTGCCGTTGGTGGTGCTGAGCGCCCTGGTCGGCGGGGGCGGGCAGGGGCTGGCCTTTCGCGGGGCGCTGTCCGCGGTGGCGGCGGCGTCTCCCGCGGACCGTCGCGCCTCAGTGGTCTCCACGCTCTTCGTCGTGGCGTACGCGGGTATCTCCGTGCCGGTGATCGGTGTGGGGCTGCTCGTGAGCCCGATCGGCCTGGAGGGTGCCGGTCTGGTGTTCATCGCGTGCATGGCCGCCCTGGTCTCGACCGCGGCCGTCTATCTGCTGCGGCGGCCGGTGCGCGCGACGACGTGAGGCGCCTCACAGGTCGATGTGGTCCGAGGTCGTGTAGGTGAGCAGGCCCACGACTCCGCCGTCCTGTTCGGCCAGCAGGGCCGGCAGGGCGGCGGCGTTGTGGACCGTTCCGTGAGCCACCACGGTGGTGCTGCCCCAGACGCGGCGGGAACCTCGGCTGTCGCTTCCCGATCGGCAGCCGTCCCGGGTCGGCAGTGGAAATTCCCCATGGCGAGCGATCCTGGTCCGCGCGCCCCTCGCGGCCGCACGGCGCCAGAGGTGCCGTGCGGCCGTGAGGGGTGTCATCAGTTGTCGGCCGGCGGCATCAGGGCCGTCACCCCTGCCGGAGAAACGGCTAGGACACGTTCACCACGGCCGTGGCGGTCGCCGCGGTGTGCTGGGGGTCGCCGGCGTAGCGGACGGTGTAGTGGATGGGGCCGGAGTAGTCCGGGCGGTCGCTGAAGGAGAAGGTGCCGTCAGGGGCGATGGTGTGGGTGCCCAGGTCGAGGCCCTCCTCCGGGAGGCTGTAGTCGTAGCGGGTCACCCGGACGGTGGTGCCGGCCGGAAGCGGCCAGGCCGGGTCGGCCGGGCGAAGGGTGCCGTTGATGGTGAGTCTCTTGCTCTTGGCCGCCGTCGCCGGGGCGTCGAGGGTGAGGGTCGTGGGGGTCTTGGCGGGGTCGTTGAGGATGCGCAGGGTCAGGGTCGGGGAGTCGTAAGTCTTGGTCAGCGCGAAGAGGCGGCTGTTGTCCGGGGCCCAGGCGAGGCCGTTGGGCTGCAGGGTGGTGCTGTTGGTGGAGCTGGAGGGGAAGTCGTAGCTGCGGATCTGGGTGTCGACGCCGGGGCGGAAGAGGTAGATGTCGGGGTCGTACGCTCCGTTGATGCCGGCCGCGATGGCGGTGCCGTCCTGGGTGATGGCCACCGCGTTCGGGTAGGCGTCGGTGGTGTAGCGGGCGCTCTCGGTCAGGTCCGACAGACGGAACGCCCGGTGGTAGTACGGCGCGCCGGTGGCGACGACCACCTCGGAGCCGTCGGGGGTGACGGCGAGGTCGGCCACGCTGCCGCCCGAGGGGACGGTGTACGCGGTGCGCTGCGCGAAGTCGCCGGCGACGTCGTACACCGCGAGCTGCGACGGGTTCGTGCTCACCTCGCCGGCCACGAGCCGGCCGGGCGCGCCGGGCGAGGTGGCGAGCATCGGCGCGGAGTACCAGGTGCGGCCGACGCGGTCGAGGGCGACGACCGGCTGGGGGCCGGACACGTCGAGCCAGCCGATGTTGCCCTGGGCCTCGGTGCCGTAGCCGAACCAGATCTTGCCGCCGGCGACGGCGGGGTACGTCGGTGCGGTGCCCGGGCCGGTGGCGTAGCGGGCGGTCTCGCGGAGGGTCGCGGTGTCGATCGCGGAGATGGCGTCCGCGGTGCGCAGGGCGACGTACAGCGTCGAGGAGTCCGGGGAGAGCACGAGGCCGGAGGCGCCGGGCTCGGAGGTGATGTGCTGGACGAGGGTGCCGTCGTAGTCGGTGACGACGACGCTGCCACTGACGGCGTCACTGATGAAGACGCGTTGGTGTGCCGCGTCCACGACGATGTCCGTGTGGGAGGCGACGGGCAGTTCGGTGCTGCTGTCGGCGGCCGCCGGGGGCGCGCCGAGTCCGAGGAGGGAGAGGCCGAGGGCGAGGCTGAGCACTCCCCGGTGATCTTTCGTATACGCAAAACGGATCACTCCTGAAACGAGTTCCCATATGTCGGGGCAGGCCGGACAGCACGCTGCAAAGGTCGCGCGCGCGTCGGCACCGCTGTCGTGCATCCGGAATCTAGAACACGCCTCTGACAGTCACCGCCCGGTCAACGCTGGTGAAGGCGGAGGGGGTTGACGTACGCACAGGCGCGGCCACGTGGGCCGGGCGGTCAAGTCGGCTTGTCTGGCGGGGCGAGGGGCGTGGGCGCGTTTGTTTCCTGGATGAGGGCGTCCACCACCGCGGTCAGGTCCCGGCCCGCGGCCAGGTGGGTGCGCTGGCGGTCGGCGCCCGAGCCGTGCTCGGACAGACGGCGCAGGAACGCGGTGACGTCCTCCTCGTCCCCGTACGCGCGCAGGGTGTGCCGTACGTGGTCGACGAGGTCCCGCGCCTGTACGGAGAAGGGCACCACCCGTCCGGTCAGCACGTCGACGCCGGCGCCGGGCCAGCCGTCGCGTGCGGCGCGCCAGCATGCCGCGCGCAGCAGTTCGCTGCTCGGGCGGGGGCCGGGGTCCCCGTCCGCCACCCGTTCGGCGGCGGTCACCACCAGCGCCCTGATCAGGGTCGTGAGGGCGACCGTGTCGTTCACGTCCGGCAGGACGTCCATGGTGCGGACTTCGAGGGTCGGCAGGGCCGGGTTGGGCCGGACGTCCCAGAACGGCATGCCGGGCTCCAGCATCGCCTCGGTGGCCGCGATCGCGGTCGCGAGCCGTTCGTGGTCGGCGAGGGACTCGGCGTACGGCGGTGGTCCCAGGCACGGGAAACGGCCGCGGATCACGGAGCGCCAGCTGGCGTAGCCGGTGTCGCGGCCCTGGTGGAAGGGTGAGTTGGCGCTCATCGCCACGAGGAGCGGCAGCCAGGGCCGTACGTGATTGCCGACGAGGACGGCGGCTTCGCGGTCGGGGAGGTGGACGTGGACGTGGAAGGCGCAGACGGCGAAGTCGTCGTGCATGGCGCGGTACTGCAGGACGCCGGCCCGGTAGCGCGGGTGGCCGCCGACGTCGGCGCGGCCGCCGTCGCCGCCGATGACCGGAGTGCCGGACGCGCACAGGCGCAGGCCCTCCGCCCGGGCGGCGGCCGCGAGGCCCGAGCGGACGCCGAGCAGCTCCGTACGCAGCTCCTGGGCATCCGAGCAGGGCGCGGTCCTCCCCTCGACCTGGTACTCCGTGAACTCGCCGGAGACCCGCTCGGCCAGGGCGGGCGGGACGCGTGCGACGACGCGCGTACCGGCGGCGGCCGCCCCGCGGCCGGCGGGATGGACGAGGAAGAACTCCTCCTCCACGCCCATGGTGGGGGGTACGCCGCCCGGATTCCGATCTTTCACGACTACAGCATCACGCCCTTTCAAGACGGTGTCGCATCAAGCCGGCCCCCCGGCGCGCCCTGCCGGCCGCCCGGACGCGGGGAACGGCCTGGGGAGTGTCCGGCGGATCATGCCGACATCGCTGGGCGGTGCCTTTGACTGCTGGTGAGCGGGGTCTGGTGCGTGCGGCTGCAAGGCGGAGGAGGGAGGGATGGCGGAGCCATCGCGACCGACGACAACGCCGCTGGGGGTCCCCCCTGCCCGTCAGGGCTTGGGGGAGGGCGTGCCAGACCCCGCGGCCCAGGCATGATCCGCCGGACACGACCTAGCTCCAGTCGATGTCGGACTGGCTCTCCAGCGGAGCCCGGTCCTCCAGGGACTCCGGCACCACCAGTGTGTCCGCCCTGGTCATCGCGGCCGGGAACCGCAGGCGGGCCCGCTTCTGGATCTCGGACAGCTTGACCTGGAACACCCGGAACTCGTCCAGGTCGAGCGCTTCGGCCAGCTCCAGGTTCTGCGTCAGCAGGAACGCCTTGCACTTGAGCTTGCCGTCCTCGGTGAAGACGAGCACCTTCCAGAACTCACGCGGGATCCTGACTCCCCGGAAGACGCGGTCGTCGTCGTGGAAGACGGGGCCGCCGAACACGCTGACCCTGAGCTGGTCGACACGGACGTCCTCGAAGACCGCGTCTTCGAGGTGCCCCCAGATGCCGTCCCGCCCGCTCTGGTTGAAGTCGTCCATCTGCGGGGTGATGTTCGTGTAGAAGAACGAGTCCTTGTTGGCCTTCCGCGCCTCGGGCAGCGTGCCCCAGACGACGTCGGCGCGGCGGGCGATGTGGCCCCGGTCGAGCCGGTTCTTCTTGCCCCTGTACAGCTCGTTGCTGACCTGGGCGGCGGCCGGCAGGCGCGGGTCCTTGGCGAAGTCGATGCCCTTCCGGTCGAGCTTCTTGAGCGTGCCGCCGTCGATGTTCCAGGCCACCCAGAAGGCGAACCGGCGCGATTCGCTCAGGGCCAGTGAGAAGTGCGTGTAGGGGATCGTCTCGGACCCGTCGAGCCGGACGGCGTCGTCCTTGATGGACGGGTTGAGCTGCGGGGTGGCGATCGGCACCGCGAGGAAGCCCGGGTCGTAACCGGTCACGGCCTCCAGCGATTCCGGGTCCGGCGGTGCGAGGGTGATCTTCAGCTCGTCGAAGACCGCCTGGGGGAAGCAGGCCAGGGCCCGCTCATCGGGGTCGAGGTCCCCCTCGCCGCCGAAGTGCAGTCCGGCGAGGACGTCCGTGGGCTTGCCGGAGCGGTTCGTGAACATCCAGGCCGATCCGGAGTCGCCGGGCAGGCTGATCTCGTCGCCCTCCGGCGTGAGCTGCGGGTCGGGCCTTATCTCGAAGCATTCGATCTCGCGCACGCCGACCGGCAGTCCGTAGTTGATGCTGACCTTGGCGAAGGGCCGGGTCACCACGCCGTGCGTGACACCGGTGGTGCGGCCGCTCTTGACGACCCTGTCCTCGATCTGCGGTTCTCCCAGCTTCGTCGGCGTGACGTCGAGGTCGAGGATCTCCCGCACGAAATCACGGTCCGTGATGGTCGACACGGCGCAGTCACCGACCGTCCCGAGGTGGGCACGCCTGAGTTCGCCGAGACGGTTCAGCGCGATGCGGCTGTCGTCCTTCTTGCCGGGCTGGACGACCGCGTCGCCGAGTTCGCCCCGCAGGCCGTTCAGCACGTGCCAGTTGCTCAGCACGCAGGGCGAGCCGTCGTTCCTGTCGAAGACGACGCAGCCGAAGGTACCGGCGGACACTTTGACATGGCCCACGCTCACGCCCGGACGGACCGGGTTGACGCGCGTCTGCCGCTGCGGTGTCTCGCCCTCGGGCACCACCAGGAAGTGCGGCTTGTAGCTGCGCTGCACGACGTCGGTGGCCACCTTGACGCCGCCGCCTATGTCGATGACCCGGGGTATCTCGGTCGTCTTCAGGTCGTCGAGCGCTTCTGGGCGTGCCTTTGTGTCGACGGTGAACTGCAGGACGAGTTCCTTGCCCCGCTTCCCGTCCTTCTCCTTGTAGCCGATGCCGATCGAGGACACGTTCGGATCGCTCAGATAGCTCGATCCCCTGGTGCGGATGAACTGCTTGAGGTCGTTGATCAGCTTGTCCTGGCCGCTGGTGGATGGCTTGTGAGCGGTGGACGCACGCTTCTTGGCAGCCATCGAAGGCTCCCTTCACCCGTGAAGTTCTGGTGCGGGAGGCCTGCGGAAGTGGTGTGAACCCACCGGTAGTTGAAACCGCATCGAACGGCCAGGGCTTCCCGCGCCGCCGTGCACTTCCAGCCTACGGCCGGGATACTGCGCGGGCGCGCGCTGGTTCCGGTGGGCCTGCGTGAGGGGGAGCACCGGCAGGTCAGAGGGCCTGTGGCAGGCTCCGCCGCATGGGATTCCTTCAGCGGGCCGGGACGTCGGAGCGTGCTGACCTGGGCACGCTGCTGCTGCAGGGCGAGGACATGATCGAGCAACTGGCTCGCGCCCACACGTCCTGGGGACTGGGTTCGCGGACCGCTGGGGCCTGGACCAGACGACCGGTCTCATCACCTGGACCTTCCCCGACAGGACCGCGACAGCACCCGCGCAGATCCTCGGCAGCTTCAGCCCCGCGTCGGGCTCGTGGCTGTGGGATGGGCGAACGGGAGCGTCCTCCCCGGGACGAGCCGCGCCGCCGGGAGCGTCCGGGACCGGGCGCCCGGGGCCGGATCCGTCTCGGTCATCACGTTCGGCCTGGTCACCCTGACCGCCGCGGACGGGAGCACGTCCACCTTCACCGTCACGATCGACCAGGCCGCTTTTTTCGGATCACCTCGCTGACCGGACGAGGACGGCGGCGAGGTGGATCTTCGTGGTCGGTCCGCCGCGGGACCGTCCGAGGGCATGGTGGGCCACTCGCCGGCCGAGGCCCCGTTCGGAGGCCCCGGCGGCGTGCTGATGCGGCCGCACAATCGGTTGGCCGACCGCGACGGCCCCGTCCGGGTCGCCTTCGGCGTCTCCCCCGGGCCGGCAGGGCGGTGAAGACCTTCTCCCAGGTGCCGTCGGCCGCCCACACGCGCCGGCGGTTGTGGGCGCCCTTCCACCAGCCGACCGTTCGGGCAGGTCATCCACGGCGTGCGAACCAACGATCAGATGATTTCAGAAAACGTCCTAGCCCCCACGGCTCGTCCTTTGAGGAACGAGGTACCGCTCGGGCCTCGCATGGTCCGGTGGGTGGCCCGCCGGTCGCGCGTCCGGGGTCCGCATGCGCGACTCTTCCTGCCTCGGCCGCGCCGAGCCGTCCCGCGGGATGCGGAAGACGCCGCTGTGGACGTCCGTGGGGTTGTTCGACGTGCCGGTGTTGGTCAGGGTCAGTGCGGGGCGGACGGCGTGCTTGCCCTTGAGTGCGAGGCCTTGGTAGTCGCCGAGGAAGTAGCCCCCGGCGAACGGAGCCTGGAGCCAGTCGAAGACGGGTGAGATTCGACGCTCGCCCCGGCGATGGGTACTGCCGTCCGGCAGGGAAGCGAGCCAGTACACCGTCGGCAGCGTGGTGGTGTCGTCCGGCCGGAGGTACCGCAGGTCGTAGTACAGCACCGCGACAGTGCCTTGCTTGTCGACAGTGATCGCCGGGGAGAAGGCGGGCACGCCTGGCCGGCTGATCAGTTCCGGTGCCGACCAAGTGCGGCCACCATCCGTGGAGCGTACGAGCTGGGCCTGGTTGTACGCACCACTGCTGAAGTCGGATCCCTGGTAGGCCAGGTAGAGGGTGCCGTTCTTGGGATCGACCGCCGGGCTGGACACGAACGCCCCGGCGCGCAGGCGTGTGCCGGGAGCGTTGGGGTGGACCTCGGGTGCGGAGGTTTCGGGGGCGACCGTGACCGGCGCGCTCCAGGTTCGGCCGCCGTCGTTCGAGGTGACCACGGCGAAGCGGGAGTCCGTCACGACCTCGGCCGTGGGGTCGGCGTACGTGATCCAGGTGAAGAAGTTGTACAGGGTTCCGCTGCGCGGGTCGACGACGATCACATTGCCGAAGGTCTGCGCGTTCGGACCGAGGGCGGCGTTGTTCACGATGGGCCGCGCCGGGCCCCAGGTGCGTCCGCCGTCGCGGGTGACGGAGAGGTACGCAGGGCCGGCGACGTGGGCGTCCGGGCCGGTGGGGAAGAACTCCGTGCGGTCCCACACCTGGTAGGCGGTCCCGCGGCGGACCGGGTCGGCCGTGATCGACGGCTTGTCGTTGAAGATCGCGGGATCGTTGTCCTCGCGCGTGGCGACGGGTGTGCTCCAGGTGCGACCGCCGTCGGTCGAAGTGGTGGCCAGGATGGCGCTGCGCGGCGTGGTGACGTCGTGACTGAGCCCGCTGGCGTAGACGGTGCCGTCCGGGCCGGTGCTCACCCAGGGGTCGGAGCTGCGCTCGTAGTCGCTGCCGCCGGGGGCGCATACCGTGAACGGCAGAGTGACCTGGTGGAAGGTGCGGCCGTCCTCGGTCCAGGCACCGGCGAGCCCCCGGGCCCCTCCGTCGGACCACCGGTCCTGCTGCCACACGGCAACGGCGCGGCGCCCGTCGCGCGGGTCCACGGAAACGAACGGCTCCACCTCACTGCCCGGATACACCACGCCGTTCGGTGTCGCTCCGGCAGTGCAGTCGGCGTAGGGATCTCCTGAGGAGGCCTTCCGGAGGCTCTGCTTGTGGGTGTCGCCGCCGGCCAGGGCTGCCGGCGCCAAGGTGGCGGTAAGAAGCACGGCCGCGGCACCGGCGGCCGTGATCAGGGGTACGCATCTTCGCATCAGGTCTCCTCACCAGCAGACAGGGGCGGCTGGGCCGCAGCTGGGAAGACTAATGAGCAATCGCGCCGAATAGGCTCATATGCCCCGTACGTGACGACCGATCACCCGTATGCTCCGCAAGTGCCGAACGCGTCCGCATCACCATCGGCTCAGGGGCCCGGCTCCCGGCCTCCTGCGGATCGTGGCTCCGCCGCTCCCTCCGCCCCGGCCAGTGTTTCGCCGCTGCCCGCCCGGTCGGTGGTGTGCCGGGAGCGGGCGGGCAGCGGAGGCCGGGGACTTACCCCGCGTACGTCTCGTACTCGGCGATCCGGGGCGTGCCCGTAGAGCTGGTGATCTCGAAGGTGATCTTCTGGAGCGAGGTCCGGGGGAAGGTGATGACGCCCGCGCCGGTGCCGGAGGTCAGGACGGCGCCGGTGTCGTGGTTGATGAGCCTCCAGGAGCGGACGGCGCCTTCGGAGCCCGCCGCCTCACGGATGTTGACCTGGGACACCGTGGTGGCGGAGCCCCACTTGATCGAGACGGAGCCGGTCGAGCCGGCCGGCGACCAGTAGGTGCTCAGGTCGCCGTCCCGTACGTTGCCGTAGCTGGTGCCGTCGGCCTTGCTGGAGCCGTCGGAGCCGGCCGCGATGCTGAGGTTGGTGCCGCCGGGCTGGGTCGGTCCCGGCGTGGGAGTGGGTGTCGGCGTAGGGGTGGGTGTGGGTGTCGGCGTAGGGGTCGGGGTCGGGGTCTGCGGGGAGCAGTTGCCGTCCGACACCTGCAGGCCCTTGTTGGCGCCCGCCGTCCGGCTGACGACGTCCGGCACGCAGCCGGCGGCGTCGAGGCCGTAGGCGTACGGGATGCCGACCGTGGTGGTGGACTGCGGGTTCGGGCCGGCCGGGTTGTAGTCGCTGCTGCGGCCGGACCAGGTCACGTTGTCGAAGGTGTTGCCGCTGACCTGCCAGTAGCCGGCCGCGTCCGTGTAGAAGGTGCCCAGGACGTCCTTGGAGTCCTCGAAGTAGTTGTTGTCCACCTTGGCGCGCGCTCCGGCCCGGGAGTTGATGCCCGACTCGTTGAGCCTCACGTAGTGGTTGTTGTAGATGTGGGCCGTGCCGCCGCGCAGCAGGGGCGCGCGGGAGTCGATGTTCTCGTACCGGTTGTGGTGGTACGTGATGAAGCCGTTCGACAGGTCGGTCTCGCTGGACCCGACGAGGCCGCCGCGGCCGGAGTTGCGCAGGACGCTGTAGGACAGGGTCACGTACTGCGTGTTGTCCTTCATGTCGAAAAGGCCGTCGTACCCCTCCGACTCCCCGCCCGACGCCTCCAGGGTGACGTGATCGACCCAGACGTTGCGGACGTCGCTCTCCATGCCGATGGCGTCACCGCCGTTGGACGTGGGCGAGCCCGACTTCTTGACGTTCCGGACCGTCACGTTCTGGATGATGATGTTCCTGGCCTCGCGGATGTGGATGCCCAACTGGTCGAAGACCGCGCCGGAACCGACGCCGATGATCGTGACGTTGCTGATCTGCTTGAGTTCGATCACGCCGTCGGCGGTGTTGCAGCTGCTGCCCGAGACCTTGCTGGTGTTGCCGTGGTTGATGGTGCCCTCGACCTGGATGGTGATCGGGGTGCTGCTGCTGGCCCGGCCGCACAGGGCCGCGTGGATCGCGGTGCCCGTGGTGGCCCGCACCGTCTGACCGCCCGCACCGCCGGTGGTCCCGCCGTTCTGGGTCGCGTAGCCGGTGACGCCACCGGTCGCCGCCGACGCCTCGGGCGTCGCCAGAACCACACCGCCCGCGGCCGCAAGGGCCATCGTGGCCAGTGCTGCAGAGAGCCGCCGTGCACCTGGTCGTCTCATCCTCGCCTCCCCATTCGTGTTCACGCATGCCGGGTGTTGCTGCTGCGTGCCGTAGTGGTTGCGGCGGGCCGCCGAGGTTGCCGGTCGATTGCCGGTGAATTGCCGGTCCGTTACACCTGGTTGGTCCGCCTCACCCGATCGGGACCGGACAGGAGCGACCGCTCAGCCGAGGACGAGCGGGAGCCGTGCGGCGAGGTCGCCCAGCGCGGCCTCGTCCGCGCCGGTCGGCGTGCGGCGTCCGGTGCCGATCAGCAAGGCGTCCTTGTCGGAGAAGGAGGAGGGGAAGGGAGCGCCCGCGATGCGCTCCAGTGACGCGCGTGCCGCCGCGAGGGTTTCAGCGGGCGGCTCGGCGGCCCACGGCAGGTGCGCGATCAGGTCGAGGTGGTGCAACGTCCATTCGAGCACGTACGCGGACAGGTAGTCGCCGACGGTCAGCACCTCGTCGCGGGTGCCGACGCGGACGGCGGGATCGGCGAGTTCGGCGGCCCGGCCCGCCGCGGAACCGACGTCGTCCAGGTGGAACTTGAGCAGCCACGGCTCGCCGTATGCGGCGGCCAGCCTGGGGATCAGCGCATCGAGCGGGTCATCGCCGGTCGGGGGTGCGACGAGCCGCCAGTACGTGACCGCGTCCACGGTCGGTTCGGCTTCGGCGGGCGTGACCAGGGTGATCAGGACGTCCTGTGCGTCGATGACCAGGTGGCACACCAGATCCCGCACGAGCCAGCCCGTACAACCGGACGGCCGCTCGAAGTCCTCGTCCGCGATGCCGGCGACCACCGTGCGCAACGCCGTCCAGGAGCGTGAGAAGAGGTCCATCGCGGCACGCTATGCCGGACCGGAGTGGCGGACAAGGCATTTGGCCGGTCGTCGGCCTGACCGGAGCCTTCAGCCCGCCCAGCGTCCCGACATGTACGCCAGGGCGAACACCGTGGTCAGCGGGACGGCGAGGCAGAGGTACAGGGTGGTGACCGCAGGTCTGCGCCGGCTCCATGAGGCCAGGGCCGTCCACAGTGGCCACCACAGGAGCGTGGCGCGGGGGATGGACATGTACCAGTAGGACGTGCCCAGCGCCCACAGGGTGAGGCCGATGTACACGGCCTCCGGCCAGCGCCGCTGGCGGACCAGCCACCCGAGCAGCACGAGGCCCGTGAGCATGGCGAGCAGTTCGGCCTGGAACATGAACGCGTATCCGGTGGGGTGCGCCTGGTGGAAGGCGCTGTCCCACGTGTGGGACCAGGCTTCCCAGGGTGCGTGGAACGTGCGGTACCAGCCGCGCGCCTGGGCGTGCGTCCAGGCTGCCCAGTCGCCGGTGTGCGCGTGCAGGAACCAGACGTAGGCGGCTGCGGGCAGCGCGGGCAGGGCCAGCCACGGCAGGGGACGCAGGTCGCGGCGACCGCGTACGGAGAGGAGGAAGTGGAGGGCGATGGCGGCGGCGACGAACAGTCCGCTGATCCGTACGGTCGTGGCCAGGGCCGTCAGTACGGCGGCCGGCGGCCAGCGGTGGCGCTGCGCGGCCAGCCAGGCGGGCAGGGCCAGGGCGAGGAAGAGCGCCTCCGTATAGCCGACGGCGAGGAAGACCGCGCAGGGCGAGAGCAGCAGGAACATCACGGCTCGTCGTCCGGCCGCCGCTTCTGGGAGGTGGAGGCGCGCGATCCGCGCCAGGGCGACGACGGCGACGGCTCCGGCCACGAAGGAGATCAGCAGCCCGGCGGCCGTCCAGTCGGGGACGACCGTGTGGACGGCCCGCAGGGCGAGCGGGAAGCCGGGGAAGAACGCCTCCCGGTTGTCCCAGTCGGCCTGCCGGGGACCGGTGCCGTCGGGGAAGTAGCCGTCGCGCGCGATGTGGAGGTAGTGGACCCAGTCCCAGTGCTGGAACGGCCGGAGGACGGGGCCGGGGTCGCGGGTGTCGCCGTCGGCGGGGAACACCCAGCGGGTGCAGTACGCGGTGATCCAGATGCCCACGCGGGTCAGCACGTACAGCCACAGGACCTGGCGGTCGGCGGTGTCGGGGACCAGCGCGCGGAGTCGGGAGGGGACGCTGTCCGGGGCCGGCGCGCCGGTGGCCTTCGGGTGGGGGGAAGAGGTTGCCTCGGAGCGGCACGACTCCGGCGACAATATCGACATATCGGACTCTCTTGGGTGGGTGCGGGCGCACGGCATCGCTCAACGGCCGTGCGCCGGTGAGGAATTCGGCAGTCGGCAGTCACACCGGGGTGGCCTTGGTCAGGAGGGTGGTTCGGTCCTCACGGCGCCGGTGTCCGGCGCGTTGCCCGGTGCGGTCGCGAGCTCCGAAGTGGCGGAACCGTGCGGGGGCATCGTGGTGGTGGCGCTGGCCGTGGCGGGCGGAGGGGTGGAGCGTGAGGGATCGGGCGAAGGGGTGGCGCCCGAGCGATCGGCCGGTGGTGTCGCGGACGGCATGGAGGACTCCACCGGCGACGGCTGCGAGGACGGGCCCGGCTTGGCGGGAAGGGCGGGAGGCGACGTGACCGGAAGCCACGCGACCACCGCTGCCCCGCTCCCGAAGAGCGCCAGGCACGCGCTCGCCGTGAGCAGGGCGACACGACGCCGGTGGGCCTTCCTCCCCCGCTCGGCGATGAGACGGACCGGTGCCGTGACGGTCCGGTCCTGCACGGAGCGGGCCGCCTGCTGGAACAGGGACCGCATCGGGTCACGGGGTTCACGCACCGGGGGCCTCCTCGAGACGCGGGTCCTGCAGACGAAGGGCGAGCGTGGTCCGGCCACGGGCCAGATGCGTCTTGACGGTGCTCGTGGAGACGCCCGTTTCGCTCGCGATCTGCTCGACGGACAGATCGCACAGGTAGTACAGGGTCAGCGAACGGCGCTGCCGGACGGGCAGCTCGCGCAGGGCCTCCACCAGGGCCACCTGGTCGGGGCCCGGGCCCTCCACGTGCGGTGGGGCGCCACTGCGGCTCCAGGCATCCGCCGTACGCCGCCGGAAGCGCCACCGGCTCACCGCCAGGCGCCACGCCACCGTACGGATCCACGCCTCCGGCCGGCCGTCCCGGTCGAGCTGACGGCGCCGGCTCCAGCCCCGTACGAACGCCTCCTGGACGACGTCCTGCGCCTCGTGCAGATCGCCGAGCATCACGTACAGCTGGCCCGTGAGACGCACCACCGCCCGGGCGTAGAACTCTTCGAATTCCTCGACGGTCAACAGCACTCCCGGATCGCTTTTCGCTTCACCGGGTATACGCACCGGGCGGCGGCCCGGTCGACACGGGGACGCGGATCGCGGCGTGACGATCACCACGCAACCGCACGGGCCCGTACGGCGTCCCGCGCACCGGCGACCCGCGCGTCCACGACGCCGGCGCCCGGAACGGGCCGCTGTTCAGCGCAGGCGGAACACCGGCCCGCGCGGGGTGAACGGGAGCGACGCGCCGTCCGGGATCAGGTAGGCGTGGTCGCGGCGGACGCGCAGGACGTCGCAGTAGCCGTCGGTGATGATCAGTACCGGGGGCGTCGGGGGAAAGTCGTCCGCCCGGTGGAGCAGGTCGAGGCCCGGCTGGAGGACGGTGCCGCCGCGGCCGTGGACGCGGACGCGCCCGGCGATCTCCGTGGGCGGCAGGTAGCCCGCGTCGTACGGGGCGGCGTCGCAGAACACGACGCGGGCGGCGGGGACGTCGCGGGCCTCGGCGTACGAGGCGATGGCGCCGAGCGCCTTGCCGAGGAGGCGGGCGTTCATGGAGCCGGAGGTGTCCAGGACGACGCCGAAGGTGCAGCGGGCGACCTCCTCGGGCGGGAAGTACCGGCCGGCGCGCGGGATGTCGGGGGTGGACGCCTGGCGGCGGGCCGGCCGGGCGTAGCTGCGCACCGGTTCGGGGCGGGGCACGAACTCGTCGAACCAGCGGGCGAGCCGGGCGTCCCACGGCACCGGCGGGTGGCTCAGCGCCCGGATCTCCTGGACGAGGCCGGCCGGCAGCAGCCCTCGCTCGCCGCTCGTGTGCAGGTCGAAGCCCTGGACGAGGCCGCGCCGGTAGAACTCGTCGAGGTCGACGTAGTCGCCGGGCCGGCCCGGGAGGGGTTCGCCGAGGATGTCGCCGAGGCCCTTGCCGCGCAGGGTGGCGAGGCGGCGCATGCGGCGGGCGTCGGTGACGATCCGGTCGTACACCTCTTCCGCCGACAGGCCCTTCAGGTCGGGGTCGTACAGCAGCCCTTCGGGCATGGTGCCGACGCGCATCTCGACGAGCCAGCCGTTGATGACGTAGTCGGCGGCGACGTTGAAGAGGTACGGGTCGCGGGCGCCGCGCCGGTCGCCGTGGCGGAGCGCGGCGTGCAGCATCTCGTGGGCGAGGACGAACCGCCACTCCTCGTCGTCGTACCGGCGCAGCGGGTTGAGGTAGATCTCGCCGAGCATGGCGTCGACCGCGGCGACGGAGATGCCGTGCGCGCGGGCGAGTTCGGCGTCGGCGACGAGCTTCATGCCGGCCGCGATGCCGCCGAGCAGGGGGTAGGAGGAGATGAACCAGCTCAGTGCGCGTTCCCAGGGCTGCCGGGACCGTACCTCGCCGGTCAGCTCGTCGCGCCGCCCGCCGGCGACGTCCATGGCGGCGGACACGGTGCCGGTCAGGGCGTGCGCGAAGGCGAGCTGCCAGTCGGGGACGGTGGTCCAGCCGGGCCAGGGGACGAGCACCTGGTCGGGCGCGTCCCCGGCGGTGCCGCGGTGCTCGTACGCGGCGGGGATGCCGCTGCGGCGCCAGCGAGCGGTGAGCTGCTCCTCGTCGCCGTCGGGGTAGCTCTCGGGGAAGTCGGCGGGGGGACGGCCGACGTGCAGGGTGAGCATGAAGCGGTTGACGACGGCGCAGCGGGCGGCCCGTTCGAAGCGGTCGGGCTGCGGGCGGTGGGCGTCCTTGTCGGCGGGGACGTGGCCGAAGCCGAGGTGCAGCAGGCAGTGGGCGAGGGCCCAGGCCCAGTCGGCGGGGTCGGCACGGCGGTCGGGGTGGACGTGGATCCCCGTTGGAGTCGACGGCGGCGAGCCCGTGGCGGGGACTCGTCGCGCAGTCGCGGCCGCGGCAGACGTCGGCGTCGAGCGCGGCGAGCGCCGGGTTCCGCTTGACGAGGGCCAGCCCGGCGAGGAACGCCTCGGCGGCGGGGTCGTTGCGCTGGGCCTTGGTGGTACGGGCGGTGGCGCGGCTCACGGTCGGGGCTCCGGCGGGGCGGCGGGGGTACGGGGGCGCGGGACGGAGGCGTCCATGGGGGCGTCCTTGTGGTGCGCCTCGGCGGTACGGACACAACTCACCGGGAAGCCTCCACCGGCGTGGCGGGCACGCGGTGGCGCTGGACGGAGGCCTCCGTGGGGGCGTCGTTGTGCTGCGCCTCGGGCGATCCGACTCACCGGCGGGCCTCCACCAGCCGTGGCATGTCGCGTGCCGCCTCGACGAGGAACCAGGCGGGCAGCACGGGCCGGCCGTCCTCGTCGTCGCGGATGACGGTCTGGGCGACCTCGACGGAGATCTCGGCGAGCTGGACGAGCAGCGACTTGGCCCGGTAGGCGGCCTGCCGCAGCGCGGGCGGGATCTGGTCCTTGGTCGCGGGAAGTTCCTTGATGAGCCGGCCGCGGAACGCGTCGGCGAGGTAGTAGAGCAGGTCGCGGTCCTCGACGCGGTTCGGCCAGCTCGCGTCGCCCTTGATGATGGCCTCGATGCCGTAGGCGTGCCGGACGATCTTGGCGTAGCCGCAGAAGGAGACGGCGTGCGCGGGGGTGAGCGTGCCGTGCGCCACGATTTTGAGCGTCTCCTCGTCGAGGGTGGGCCCGAAGGAGTGCAGCGCGTCGGACAGCATGTGCCAGGAGCGCGGGGTGGAGAACGGCTCCTCGGTCTTGGGCGGCTGCGACCAGAGGTGGTCGGGGCGGTCGGTGAGGTAGTCGACGACCCAGGGGTGGATGCCGTTCTCGCCTGCCCACACCAGCCAGTCGGAGGCGGAGGCGCGCAGGTGCACGTGCGTGAGGCGGTTGACGAGGGCGGAGGCGATGGGGCGGGCGAGGGCATTGTCGGTGGCGCGGTTGCCGGCGCCGATGACGATGGACCCGGCGGGCAGTTCGTAGCTGCCGATGCGCCGGTCGAGGATGAGGGAGTAGAAGGCCTTCTGCACGTCGGGGGTGGCGGCGTTGAGCTCGTCGAGGAAGAGGCAGTAGGGCTCGTCGCGGGCGATGGCCTCGGGCGGGCAGAAGACGGACCTGCCGTCGCGGATCTGCGGTACGCCGATGAGGTCTTCGGGTGCGAGCTGGGTGCCGAGCAGGCTGACGCACTCGAGGCCGAGCGATTCGGCGAAGTTCCGTACGAGGGACGACTTGCCGATGCCGGGGGCGCCCCACAGGAAGACGGGTCGTACGGTCGCGAGCCCGAGCAGCAGCTCGGGAACACGGGCGGGCGTGACGGTGACGGCTGCCTGCAAGCGGGAACTCCTGAATGCGCGTGTGCGGTGTCCGGTGCTGCCGGACTGTTCGATGTGTGCGAACAGTGTGGACGCACCGGACACGACGACGCAGCCGAATTAGTGGCCCTCCGACGCGGTGGCACCGAACGCCTCCGTCACCGTTACGCGGGACCTCCTGGCAGCCGGTGCCTCGGCGTGCGGCAGGATGACTGCGCGCTGCGCCGGGTCCGTACGGGTCGACGCTGCCTCATATTCCGCTTCCCTCATGGCACATCCAGGTGGCATTCCAGGTGACGAGACATCACATCGCCCCTGCGGCGGTTCCTTCCGTCGTATTCCGTCTTCCCCGCACGCGGACCGGTGGAAGGGGAGGTGCGCGGTGAATCGGGGCCTCACCCCGCATGACGTGATCGTCGCCGGGATCGCGCTGGCTTCCGGCATCGCGGCGGCCGTGCTGTTGCGCGTGACGTTGAAGTGGCTCCGTGTACGGGCCGACAGGACGCGTTGGAAGGGCGACGACATCATCGTCGACGGCCTGCGCACCCTGGTTCCCTGGGCCGCGGTGGCCGGTGGCGCGGCGTTCGCCGCCTCGGTGCTGCCGCTCACGGAGAGGGTCGGCCGTCATGTGACCATGACGCTGACCGCCGTCCTCGTCCTGGCCGCGACGGTCACCTCCGCGAGGATCGTCGCCGGGCTGGTGCAGGCCCTGGCCCAGTCGAAGTCCGGCGTGGCGGGGTCGGCCAGCATATTCGTGAACATCACGCGCGTCGTGGTGCTGGCGATGGGCTTCCTCATCGTGCTGGAGACGCTGGGCGTCTCCATCGCACCGCTGCTCACCGCCCTGGGCGTCGGCGGTCTGGCCGTCGCCCTCGCCCTGCAGGACACCCTCGCGAACCTCTTCGCGGGCGTGCACATCCTGGCGTCCCGCACGATCCAGCCCGGCGACTACATCCGGCTCAGCAGCGGCGAGGAGGGCTACGTCGTCGACATCAACTGGCGCAACACCGTGGTGCGCCAGCTCTCCAACAACCTCGTGATCATCCCGAACACGAAGCTGTCCGGCACGAACATGACCAACTTCCACCGGCCCGAACAGCAGATGACGCTCGACGTCCAGGTCGGGGTCGGCTACGACAGCGACCTCGACCACGTCGAGCGGGTCACCGCGGAGGTCGTCAGGAGCGTGATGGCCGAGGTCGCCGGCGGTGTCCCCGACCACGAGCCGCTGATCCGCTTCCACACGTTCGGCGACTCCCGGATCGGCCTCACGGTGATCCTCGGGGTGGGCGAGTTCAGCGACCAGTACCGGATCAGGCACGAGTTCATCAAGCGGCTGCACCGCCGCTACAGGGACGAGGGCATCAGCATCCCGCCCCCGACCCGGACCGTCGCCCTCCAGCAGGGCGACGCGCTGATCCCCCATCAGCGCTCCGCCGCCGCACGGCAGACGGCCGCGCCCACCCACGACGGGGCGTCCAGCTGATCCGGATCCGTCCGGGCGTGGGGCCTACGGAAGGGGTGTGTCGGGGCCCGGCCGCCGGGTGCGGGGCGCGTTTACTCGGCGTATGAAGGCAGCTGATGTGCTCGTGGACGCGTTCGGACGGATCCAGGAGGTGGTGCACGAGGCGGTGGAGGGCCTCGGGGCGGAGCAGCTGAACGCGCGGCTGGATCGTGGCGCCAACTCCATCTCCTGGCTCGTCTGGCACCTCACGCGGATCCAGGACGACCATGTGGCCGATGTGGCCGGCCGGGAACAGGTGTGGGTCGACGAGGACTGGGCCGGGCGCTTCGCCCTCCCCTTTCCGCCCGAGGCCACCGGTTACGGCCACTCCAGCAAGCAGGTCGCCGCCGTCCGGGTGGACTCGCCCGGGCTGCTGCTGGGCTACTTCGACGCCGTGCACGAACGGACCGTGGACTTCGTCGGCGGGCTGAGCGCCCAGGCCCTGAACAGAATCGTGGACGAGTCCTGGGATCCGCCCGTGAGCCTGGGCGTACGGCTGGTGAGCGTCATCGCGGACGACTTGCAGCACGCGGGCCAGGCGGCCTTCGTCCGCGGCTCGCTGGAACGCCGCTGAGGTCCACCCACCGACCGTGACGGACCTCAGGCAGCGAGGGCGCGGCGTGGGGGCCGGCCGGATGCCGGTCAGCCCCTGGCCGTTCCTGCGGGCGGCGTCAGGGTGGTGAGGTCCGCGGCCGTACTCACGACCCCGGACACGGGTTCGGCCACGTGGTCGGCCGCGGAAGTCCGGGCCGAGAGGCCCAGTCCGTCGTTTGTGTCGGTGTGGGCGGTGAAGGCGGGCCCCAGCATGAGACCGCCGCCCATGGCCAGCACGGCCGCCACACGCCGTCCACCGATCCGCGCGTTGATGCCTGTCACCTTCGCCTCTCCTCTTCGCTCGTCGGCCATCAGCAGAGTCGATCGATCGGCCAGCCTCACAGGTGCGGGCCGACCGCGGGGGACGTTTCCGGTGCGGCTCATTCGGATGGCCTACGACGCGGTCGCCCAGCCCTTATCCAGCCGGCGCCCGTCGACGACCGTGCGGGCGTTGTCACAGGCGGGTGGATCACCCGAATGCGAGGCCCCGATCGCCCTCGACGAGAAGGCCCCATATTTTCGGAAACGGATCACACAGCCGTGATCCGCCCTGCCTCACAGCGCCCCGCCCGAGCGGCTCTGTCCAGCAGCCGGAGGTTCGTATGGCCGTGCATTGCGTGCCCCAGCCACCGCGGATGAGCGGACACCGCCGTCCGGCATACCGGCGGCTTCTCACGACCGGCCTCGCCACGGCCGCGCTTCTCACCCTGGGGCTTCCTTCATTCGCTGCGGGCGCGGCTCAGCCGACGTGCTTCGGTCGCCCGGCGACCATCACGGGTTCGGGAACCATCAATGGAACCGAGGGTGACGACGTCATCATCGGGTCCAACCGCGACGACATCATCCAGGGCTTCGGGGGCGACGACCTGATCTGCGGGCGCGGCGGAAACGACGCTCAGATCAACGGCGGCCTCGGAGACGACAAGCTCGACGGGGGCCCGGGCGACGACCAGCTCCGTGGCGACGTCCGGTTCTTGCGCGGCAGCGGTACGGCAGCGGTCGGTGGCGGCAACGACGTCCTCTACGGCGGTCCCGGCAATGACCGCATGGTCGGCGACAGCTCCGGTGAACCCGCGTCCGGCGGCGGGAACGACCATATGTACGGCGGCCCGGGGGACGACTCCCTGATCGGTGACTCCATCGCGTTCGTCGGCGACGCCGAAGGGGCCGGCGACGATGTCCTCATGGGTGGTACTGGCCTAGACGACCTCATCGGCGACAGCGAGGCGTTCGGCGGCGATTCCATCGGCAGTGGTGGTGACGACGTCCTGGACCTCGGCGCCGACGGCGGTTTCTTCGTGGCCGGAGACCACAACATCTCCGACCCCAATGGCGGCGCGGCGCTCGGGGCGGGCAGGGACAGGATCATCGGCGGGAGCGCGGACGAGATCCTCGCGGGCGACAGTTCCACCGTCGGCGATCCCACCGAGGCGGGAAACGACCTGATCGCGGGTCGTGGAGGCAACGACCGGCTCTTCGGCGACAACACCGACTTCTTCATCACCACAACCCTCGGCGCAGCAGGCGGGCGGGACCGCCTCGACGGCGGCAACGGCGACGACACACTGCGAGCGGGCCCCGGCAACGACCGCCTCGACGGGGGGCGGCAAACCGACGACTGCCACGGCGAAGCAGGCTCGGGCGACACCGCCGTACGGTGCGAGACCGTCAACGGCATCCCGTAGACCCACGCAGGGGCCGACGGGAGACGACGAGACACAGCGCTCCCGTCTCGCCGGCCGAGCTGTCCCACAGCTGGCGCGGGGACAATGGGCAGGATCGTCCCCGCGCGAGAGGCTCTCGACGCGGACCGCGCCGAGGAGACACCTGTGATATCGCCGTACCAGCAGAAGTTGCGCGAGCGCTACCTCGCCTGTCCGGTCATGCCGGCCCCCGAGCCGTGGCAGCCGGTTCCGGGGGGCCTGATCCCTATCGGGGGGCTGCTCGGCATCGGATTCGCCGTCCATCCGGGCACCGGCCGCGACCTGGTCATGGTGGTGTCCACCGCAGGGCACGGGCTCTTCGACGCGGTGACCGGTGAGCGGATCGCGCGGGACCGCGACCCCGATTTCGAGACCAGCACACCGGACGCCTGCCCAGACCTGACCTGCCCCGGGCTGGGCCCGGTCGAGGGTACCCCGGTCCGTATCGCCGGGCTCTTCGGCGGAGGCCTGCACACCACGGCATCCGGCGGCTGGACCGTGACCGTCGTCAGTCCCGAGTGGCCCCATCACCGAGTCCTGCTCGCCCGGTCCGACAGCCTCCACCGGGGACCGGCAGGACACACCTGGTGGCACGTCTTCCACGCCTGCTCCTCCGAGTTCCGTGCCGCCGGCTTCTCCCCCTCGGGCCGCACCCTGGCCGTCGCCACCAGCAGCGACGTCACCCTGTGGAACCGTCAGCAGCCCGACGACTGAGCAGCCGGCCGGATGCCATGTCCCTGGGGAGGCACATCCGTACCGCTCCCCCGTGCGCTCGGCTCACGGGAGGTTCTCGAGACGCTCCATGTGTTCCTCGCCCCACTGGCCGAGTGGGGCGAGAGCGGCGATGAGCGAGTGGCCGAACTCGGTCAGTGAGTACTCCACCTTCGGTGGCACCTGTTGATGGACCTCGCGGTGCACCAGTCCACTGGCTTCCAGTTCCCGCAGCTGCAGGATCAGCATGCGCTCACTGATGCCGGCCACCGTCCGGCGCAACTCGCCGAACCGCAGCGGCCCTTCGCCGAGCCAGAACAGGATCAGGCCCTTCCATTTCCCTCCCATGACGTCGATGGCGGCGTCCAGTCCACAGGTATAGCTCCGCTTCGGCATCAGCCCTCCCCTAACAAAAATGTGGGTACCGGATAAAATTGTAGGTACTTGTAGAAGTCTCGGTGCCGCCGCAGCATGGATCAGGCATCGCACCGGGAGGCCGGAGGCCGGCGACTCCGTGCGACGACCTGTATTCGCCTCCGTTTTCGCGGGCGAGGTGAATCGGCATCAGACAGGAGCAGCGCATGACTGAGCATCACTTTTCCGAGCATCGCCTTTCCGGGCATCGCCTTTCCGAGCATCACCGCACTCCCGTGACCGTCATCGGGCTGGGCTCGATGGGCAGCGCACTGGCCGAGGCGTTCATCGAGGCCGGACACCCGACCACCGTCTGGAACAGGACCCCGTCGAAGGCCGCGCCACTCGTGTCCAGGGGCGCCGAACACGCCCCCACGGTGGAGGAGGCAGTCGCGGCAAGCCCGCTGGTCATCGCCTGTCTGACCACGTACGAGGACACCATCGAGGCTCTGGCCCCGGCCGCGGTGTCGCTCAAGGGGCGCGCCCTTGTCACCCTGAACAGCGGATCGCCGGCCGGTGCCCGCGGGATGGCCGCATGGTCGCTCGGGCACGGCGCGCGATTCCTCGACGGGGCGGTCAAGAACGTGCCGTCCGCGGTGGGCGGCGAGGACACCCTCCTGTATTACGGCGGTGACAGCGGCGTCTTCGACGAGTTCGCGTCGACGCTGCGGGTGCTGGGCGGCGACACCGTCTACCTCGGTGCCGACGCCGATCTCGCCGCCCTGTACGAGATGGCGGTCGGCGGCACCCTGCTGCCCGCGCTCGTCGGCTTCTTCCAGGGCGCGGCGGCGATACAGGCGCGCGGTCTCGAGGTGGCCTCGATGGTGCGGTTCAGCGTCAAGTGGTTCGAGATGATCAACTCGGTGCTCCCGGTCTTCGCCGAGGAGATCGACCGGGGCGACTACGGCAAGCCCGCGTCCTCGGTGAACCTGTTCCTGGCCGGAGCGGCCCATGACGAGGAACTCGCGAAGGAGGCGAACCTCGACATGGCGTGGCACAAACCCTTCCACGACCTGCTGCGGCGGGCCGTGGAGTCCGGTCACGGCGACCACAGCATCTCCGCCCTGACAGAGGTGCTCAAAAGCCCGAGACTTCCCGCGTGACCCACCCGCACCCGGACCGCGGGCCCCGGCGCCGGGAGGGCTCTGCCGCGGCCGGCCCGTCGTACGGCCTCGGGGCTCAACCATCCTGCGATGACGGGCGCGTTAGGGTGCGATCGTGAGTCTTCATGTCGTCATAGGATTCGGGCCCGCCGGGGCGGCCACAGCTCGGCTGCTGGTCGAGAAGGGCCACTCGGTACGGGTCGTCACCAGAGGGGCGCGAAGCCCGGAGCCCGGCATCGAGCACGTCGCGTTGGACGCGGCGAACAGCACGCGACTGATCGAAGCCGTGAAAGGCGCCGACGCCATCTACCACTGCGCCGCACCGCCGTACCACCGCTGGGCGAGCGAATGGCCGCCACTGGCGGCGTCGGTCCGCGCGGCGGCCGAGGCGAGCGGCGCCGTCCTGGTCATGCTGGGCAACCTCTACGGCTACGGTCCGGTGGACGGCCCCATGACCGAGGATCTGCCGCTGGCGGCGACCGGGCCGAAGGGGCGGGTACGCGCCGCTGCTTGGGAGCAGGCGCGGCACCTGCATGAACAGGGCCGTATCAGGGCGGTCGAGGTGCGGGCCTCGGACTTCTTCGGGCCCGGCGTGACCGACGGCGGGCACCTGGCCGCGCGGGTCATGCCACGGCTGCTGCGCGGCAAGCCGGTCTCCACGCTCGGGGACCCGGACGCCCCGCACAGCTGGAGCTACCTCCCCGACGTGGCCAGGACCCTGGTCGAAGCAGCGGGCGAGGAACGGGCCTGGGGGCGGGCCTGGCACGCCCCGACCGAGCCCGCGCTGTCCGCCCGGGAGATGGTCGACCTCCTCGCCGCTCAGGCGGCCACGGGTCCCGTCGCGGTGCGCAGACTGTCGCCGGCCCTGCTGGGCGTCGCGTCGGTCTTCTCCCCGCTGATGCGCGAACTGAAGGAGATCCGTTACCAGTTCGACCGTCCCTTCGTCGTGGATTCGAGCGCCTTCACCTCCGCATTCGCCGTACGGGCCACCCCGGTCGATCAGCAGGTCGAGGCGACGGTGGACTGGTGGCGCGAGCGACTGGCCGCCACCGGCTGAGTTCGGCGACGGGACCGCGGAAGCACTCCGTCGCGGTTCGGCCGTTCAGCTTCTCGGCGTTCGGGCGGACAGCCCGCGGTGGAGGCATTCCGTGAGGCGCGCCGCGATCCTCCCCTCCGGGTCCAGACGGGGATTGAAGATCGTGACATCGAGGCCCACCGCTCGGGCGTGGCCCAGGGCTGTCCGCAGCACCGTCTCCAGCTCCGACCAGCTCAGTCCTCCGGGCATGCGGTAGTCGACGGCCGGCATGACCGCGTCGTCCAGCACGTCGACGTCGAGGTGGACCCAGTAGCCGGCGGTTGTGCCGGTGGTGAGTCGGTCGACCGCCTGCCGCGCTGCCGCCGCCGCGCCCACGGCCCGAAGGCCGTCGAGATCGATGGCGTGCAGCTGGGGCGGTAGCGGCTGCATCCCCGCCGCGGCGGATTCGGCGGCGTCGCGGAAGCCGAAGGCGACGACGTCCTCGTCCCGCAGCAGTGGCCCGCGCCCTTCGAGGTCGGTGAGGAGCCGTGGGCCGCGGCCGGTGGCCAGGGCGAGTTCCATCGAGGCCGCCTCGCCGACCGGCTCCGCCGACGGCTGGTAGAAGTCGGTGTGGCCGTCGAGGAACAGCAGGCCGTGGCGTCCGCGGCGGCGCAGGGCCAGCAGGCCGCCGAGCAGGATGCTGCAGTCTCCGCCGAGGACCACGGGAAAGCGGCCGGCGTCCAGGACGTCACCGACCGCATCGGCCAGCCGAACGGAGTACCGCACGATGCCGGCGGCGTTGAGGACGCCCGTCCCAGGGTCCCGCCTCGGGTCGTACGCGGGCGGTTCCACCCTGCCGGCCGGCACCGCCCCCGGGTGGAGCAGCAGACCGGCATCCAGCAGCGCCGCGGGCATCTCCTGGACTCCGGAGGGGCGCAGTCCGAGCACGGACGGTGCCTCGATGATCGCCAGTTCCTGCACGTCCTCACGCTCCCTTCGGCCGCCGGGAAGCGCAACCACGGAGCGACCACCTGGGAGGTGGTCCGGGACGGGCTGCGAGGCGCGGCGCACGGCCACGGTGCTCAGGGAGCGCGGCTGTCCGCACGGGGCCCATCAGCCGCCGCCGCGCAGCGTCTTCTCCAGGAGTGTGAACGACTTGGGCTCGCCGTTCGGTTGCGGCTTGCCCGCCTTGTGGCCGGCGACCCGGTAGCCGGCGTTCCGGTAGTAGGCGTTGAGGCGCGCGTTGCCGGCCAGGCAGTCGAGGCGTACGAGCATCCGTCCCGCCTCGGCCACACGGCGCTCGGCGGCGCGCAGCAGCAACCGTCCCGTTCCCGGCCTCGCGCAGGTGCGGTCCACCATCAGCCGGTGGACGTAGCCGGCGACCGGCGGCTGCGGTCCCCAGGCGTCCTCGTCCTCCCACCACAGCTCCCACGCGCCCGCCACGCGACCGTCCGCCTCGGCGAGCCAGACCTCGCCGCCGGCCATGGCGCGGCGGAAGTGGTCCTCGTCCAGCTGACCGGGCTGCCACTGGCCGGTGATGCCGTTGGCGAGCATCCAGCGGGCGGCGTCGTCGCGCAGCCGGACGAGAGTGGCCAGGTCGGCATCGCCGGCCAGGCGGTAGTGCGGAGCGCTCGCGTTCACCTTCACGTCGCGATCCTGGCACGCCGGGTGCGAGGACGAGGTTGCGGGTGGTCGCCGGACACAGGCCCGGGCGGCCCTCCTCCACGAACGGAACGCGTCGGTTCAGTCGTTGTACCGCTTCAGGAAGAGGCACTTTCCGTACTCCTGGCCCAGCCACAGGCGCCGGTCCTCTCCGAAGTCGGCGAGGTCGGGGTTGTCGAAGGTCTGCGGGTGGTCGGTGTCGGGGTTGACGTCGACGACCACGCGTTCCAGGCACCACGCCGGGTCCGGGCCGATCGGCTCGAAGCGCAGGTAGACGGGGTACCGGTCGAGGTTGTCCGTGTAGAGCTGCGGCCTGCGCGGGTCGTTGTACGCGGCGTTCTCGACGTTGGCGTCCTCGCCGAGCACGAATGTCCAGTTGTCGCCGGTGCGGGTTCCGCTGGAGGTGCCGGCCGCGTCGAGGACGAACTCGCGGCCGGCGATACCGAGGTACACCCATCCCTGTGTCCCTGCATGCGATACGTCAGCGGTCCGGATGTGTGCCTCGATCCTGTTGATCTTAGCCATGAAGATTCCTCCGCTAGTCCGCCGTTATTTTCCGGCGGGGATTCCAGGGTCTCGTGATGAGTTATTGGCGCATGACGTGATCCCGAATCCGCCGAATAGCGCAACGCGCGATTGTGGCCGACTTCTTAGCGCTTCTGTCAGACACTTCTTCGTATGGGATCGTGTTTCTTCGCCGTTTGAGCGAATCACGCTCCTCAGGACAGCGGGCACCACGCGGGACCCCAGACGGTGCAACCCGTTCTTCATTCCATCATTTTCATTCCGGCTCCTGCACCCCGGCGTGCGCCCGTCTCACTCGGCCGCTACGGAGTGCGCTCACTCCAAGGAACGAAATAGAAAGGACCATTGTTTTGTCCGGCGCCCACCGGTGAGTCTCCAGATGAACGCGGAACCGTCTTCCGCGAAAAGCGCCTTTCAGAACCGGCCGCCCTGCGGGGCGAATTCACCGAAACGTCTTCTCAACCCGTCCGAGAGGTGTATCCCGTGTCCCGTCGCCATTCCCGTACGTCGTTCAGTCATGCGTTGCGCCGTATCGTGCGCGCCACCGAGGACCTCGTGGACGACGCCTTGGACAGGACCGGTGACTTCGAGCGCGGGGTCCGGCGCTCGGTCAGCCGGGCGCTGGACGACGACGATGACGATGACGACCACGACCACGACCACGACCATGACCACGATCACGACCACGACCACGACCACGACGACCACTGGCACGACGATTGCCACGACGACCACGGCCATCCGCACCGGCGCGGTCCCCGACGCCGGCGTCCCCGCCGAGGTGGCGGCGGCCCCTACCGGCGCGATCCGGACGAGGACGAGCCCTACGACGACGGCTTCGTCCGGGAGGCGCGGTCCCGCCGTGGCGGTGGCGATGTCCACGACGGCGAGGAACTGAGGGCCCTGAAGGAGCAGCTGGAACTGCTCCGGGGCCGTATGGAGAGGCGCTGGGGCGACGGCGACGGTCCCGGCGCCACCGGACGCGTACCCCGGTCCCGCGGGTCCGACGACGTCGGAGCGCTCAAGGACGAAATCGCCCGCCTGGCCGACCGGATCGACCGCATCCGTGAAGCACGCTGACCCACCGCCGCCGCCCTCGCGGGGCGGGCCGGGACGGACCGCCGGGAATCGAACGGGGGGTGGCCGGCCATGGAGCCGATGAGTCCTCGCCGGGGGCGCCTGCTGATGCGGACGCTCGGCCACCTCGCCCGCCGGGAGGCCGCCAGGGCACTCCTCCCCTCCGGGGGCGGTCCGGACGGCCAGGACGGTGCGGCGGTCCGCCGGGCCCGTGACCTCCGCCACGCGCTCGAAAGCCTCGGACCGTTCTACGTGAAGGTCGGGCAGATGCTCGCCACACGGCCCGACATCGTGACACCGGAGATGATCCGGGAGCTGGAGAAGCTGCAGGACGAGGCGTCCCCCGCACCGTTCCGCCACTTCGAGCCGGTGCTCCGGGAGGAGCTGGGGCCCGGGTGGGCGCAGCAGTTCCGCGACATCGACGTCGACCGCCCGCTGGGCACCGCGTCGCTCGCCCAGGTGTACCGGGCGGTACTGCCGTCCGGCCGACCGGTGGCGGTGAAGATCCAGCGTCCCGGTGTCCGCGAGACCGTCGCCGCCGACATGAAGCTCATGGGCAGCCTGTCGCGCTTCGCGGCCCGCAGGGCCCCGCGCTTCAACGAGGTCATCGACATCGAGGCCATGCTGAACGTCGTCTTCGACGCGATGCGCCCCGAACTCGACTTCGTCATGGAGGCCCGCAACATGACCGAGGCGGCCGCGGCCGCAGCGGACTTCGATCACATCGCCGTACCCGACGTCGTCAAGGCCACCGGGCGCGTCCTCGTGCAGAGCCTGGCGCCCGGGACACCGATCCGCGAAGCGGACAAGGACGCGTTCACCACGGAGGAGCGCGGTGCCATCGGCCAGGACCTCCTGGCGTTCATGTACCGCGGCTACTTCGTCGACCGGATCTTCCACGCCGACCCGCACCCGGGGAACATCTTCGTCAAACCGGGCCATCCCGCCACCATCATCGACTGGGGCATGGTCGGGCGCATCGACCGTCCCATGAGCACCAGCATCCTCCTGTTGCTGCTCAACCTCGCCATGAACGACGGCGCCGGGACCGCCCGCGCCTGGATCGACATGGGAAGCGCCACCTCGTGGGCGAACACCTCGGCGTTCGCGGGCGACATGGCGGCGCTGGTGCCCCAGGTCGCCACGGCGTCCCTGGAGGAGCTGAACTTCGGCGTCACCCTCACCGCCGTCCTCCAGCACTCCACCCGCCGCGGCATCCGCACCAGCCCCATGGTGTCCATCCTCGGCAAGTCCTTCGCCAACATCGAGGGGTCCATCCGGCACCTGTGCCCGGAACTCTCCCTCATCGACGTGTTCTCCGAGGAACTGGTCAGCATCGTCACGGACCTGGTGAAGGAGTCCCTCTCGCCGCACCAGGCCGTCCGTACCGCCCTGGAAGTGATCACGGCGGGAGCCGCCGCACCGCAGCAGCTGAGAGGAGTCACGAGGGACCTGTCCAACCGCGATCTGAGCATGCGCATGACGCTCAACGGCCACCGCTCCGGCGGCCGTTCCTCCGCCCTGCGGAAGGGCGCCACCGATGTGTCGCTGGCGCTGGCCACCGCCATGCTCTGGAACCACTACGCCAAGGACCGGTAGGCGGGGGGCCGGACCCGACCACCGAGGAGAGCCGATGAGTACAGACCTCGCCCAAGCCCTCGACCTGAGCGCCATCCGCCGGCGTATCGAAACGGTGCTGACCGACTTCCTGCACCGTCCCTCCTCCGTGCCCGCCCAGCGAGGACGCGGCTCGGACGAACTGTCGCAAGCGCTGGCCGACTTCGTGCTCGCCCCCGGCAAACGCATCCGGCCGGTGCTGTGCGTGCTCGGCTGGTACGCCGCCGGGGGCGCCGACGACGAGACGGTGTGGCGTACGGCGGCGAGCCTGGAGATCTTCCACGCCTTCGCCCTGATCCACGACGACATCATCGACGCCAGCGAGACGCGCCGCGGCCGTCCCAGCGCGCACCGCGCCTTCGCCACCCGGCACGCGGACCGGCCGGACGCCGACGCCTACGGCACCCATGCGGCGCTCCTCCTGGGCGACCTCGCGCTCGCCCGGTCCGATGCGCTCCTCCACGCCGCTGGCCTGAACACGCGTCAGCGTGACACGGTCCTGCCCCTGATCGACACCATGCGCACCGAGGTCCTGCTGGGGCAGCACATGGATCTCACGGCGACGGGCCGCCCTTCGGACGACGTCGAGCGTGCGCTGACGATCGCCCGGTACAAGACCGCCAAGTACACCGTCGAACGGCCCCTCCAGGTGGGGGCGACGCTCGCGGGCGCCGGGCCGGACCTCCTCGACGTGTGTTCCGCCTACGCACTGCCCCTCGGCGAGGCCTTCCAGTTGCGGGACGACCTCCTCGGAACCTTCGGCGACCCGGCGCAGACGGGCAAGCCCGTCCTCGAAGACCTCCGGTCGGGCAAGGCGACGGTGCTGGTGGCCGTGGCCATGCAACTCGCCGACGCCGAGCGGAGACGGACGCTCGTGTCCCTCGTCGGCCGGCCCGACCTCGATGAGGACGGCGCCGCGCTGGTCCGCCGGATCCTGCGGCACACCGGTGCGGAGGAGACCGTCGAAAGGATGATCACCACGCGGTACAACGCGGCGCTGTCCGCGCTCGACGCCGACGTCCTCGCCCCGCAGTCCGCCGACGCGCTGCGGAGCATCGCGGCCCGAGCCGTCGTCCGGGCTGCCTGACCTGCTCGACCGCCGGTACCACCAACCGGCACCGCCAATCCGCACCATCCGTTGGTGCCACGGCGAAAGGAGACCCCCATGGGCCGCACCGCGGCCGACACCGTCGCCGAGAGCCAGTCCTTCTACTGCCCCCTCCCCTCCGCCGTCCACCCACAGGCAGCCGAAGCCGAACGGCTGGCACTGGACTGGATCGACCGCAGCGGCTTCTGCCGGACACCGACCGAGCGCGCCTGGGTGGCGGCGACCCACAGCGCCGACTTCTACGCCCGCTTCGTCCCTGAGGCGGACCTCGACCGGCTGTGGATCACCGCTTGCTGGGTCTACTGGGGCTTCGCCTTCGACGACGCCCGCTGCGACGAGGGGCCCCTGGCAACCGACCCCGCCACCTTCGCGGACATGGCCGCGTCCGTACAGCGTGCCCTGGAGGTGCCCGGGCCGCTCGCCTGTGCCGACCCGTACGCCGCTGCCGTCCACGACCTCGGAGAACGGTTCCGGGCGTGTGCCGGCCCGGCCCAGAACCGGCGGTTCCACAACGCCCACCGGGCTTGGCTCACGGGCGTCCAGTGGCAGATCGGCAACCGGGCCGGAGGGCGCATGCCCGGCCTCGACGACTACCTGACCATGCGCCTGCACTCGGCGGGCGGCGAGCCGACCTACGCGATGCTCGAGATCGCCGACGGCCTGGACGTACCGGGCCACGAGATGGACTCCCCCGCGGTGTACGCCCTGACCGAGATGGCCATCCTGGTCGCGGCGCTGGACAACGACCGTTACTCCCAGGCCAAGGAGGCCAGCCGCCGCCAGACCGGGCAGAACATCGTCAGCGTCCTCATGGCCGAGCGGCGCTGCTCCCCCGCCGAAGCCCTGGACGAGGCGGTCGCCCTGCGCGACACCGTGCTCCAGCGCTTCCTCACCCTGCGGGACCGGGTCGTCCGGCGCGCCGACGCGCCGCTGCGCCAGTACCTGGCCGGACTGGGGCACGGCATTCGGGGCAACATCGAATGGGGCGTGCGCGTGCCGCGCTACGTCAGCCTCAACGACGCCACGACGCTGCCCGACGTCCCCGACACCCCGCCCGAGGTCCACTGGACCGACACCCCCCGCACGGGCACGCTCGCACTCGAACGCCTCCCGTCGATCGCGTGGTGGTGGCAGGACCTGGCCTGACCGCCGGCGCGGTGGCGACGGCCTGCAGCAGGGGCCATCCCGACCGGGCCGTCGACGTGGTCGAACTGGCCCGTACGGCCACGACTTCGGGGTGTCACCTGCGCCCGCACGACATCGTCGGCCTGGGGCGGGCCGAGGGGTCGGACCCGGGCCGGGAGCCGGTCGCCCCCGAACGGTGGTGGCCGCGCCTCTGCCCGCGATGCTGAGATGGCGAGATGCGGCGCGCGAAGTCGGTGCACGTGGACCGGGGCCGGTACGAGGACGCCGTGACCCCTTGGGAGCAGGAGACCTGGTGGACAGAAGCTCTCGGCTGGGTGAAGGGCGAGCTGGCCGCGCGGGGCCTGCGGGCGACCGGCGAGTGGCAGGTGCGGCTGCGGCCGTGGTCCGTCCTGGTACGGGTGCCCGTCGAGGGGCGTGACGCCGTCCGGTTCAAAGGCGAACCCGCCGGCCGGCGCCTTCGAAGGCGCGCTCACGGCGGCGCTGGCCCGCTGGATGCCGGGGCGCGTCCTGGAGCCGCTCGCCGTCGACGCCGGGCGCGCCTGGTCGTTGCTGCCCGACGGAGGCGCGCTCTTCAGCGACGTACTCGCCCGAGAGGTCGTCGAGCCCGGTGTGTGAAGGACTTCCTCCGCCAGTACGCCGACATGCAGCGCACCCTGATTCCGTACGCACAGGACATCGAGCAGCTCGCTCCGTGCGTCGGGGCTCGCGTCCGGCCAGGACGCCCCGGTCGTCACCCGCCGCCACCGCGACCGCCGCCCGGGCCGGCGCCGGGCACGCCTGATTCCTTGTCACCTCGCTCCCAGGAACACACCGCGCACGCTCACCGAGCGGGTCGCAACACCGGTCGGAGGTGCCCTACCGCACCAGCACTCGACGCGGGTCCTGTTTGCGGGATTCCGTCCCCGGTGCCGCCGGGGGCGTTTCAATGCGGTGGTGAGGGTCAGCCGCACACCGTGCGGCGACGCCGACGAGCGCCGTACGCGACGGACGAGTGAAGGAGGTTTCCGTGCAGGACTGGCGACAGGCGGCCGTGTGCCGTGACGAGGACCCGGAGCTGTTCTTCTTCCCGTAGGCACCGGGGGCCCGGCTCTGATGCAGGCGGAGGAGGCGAAGCGGGTCTGCGGCCGCTGCCCGGTCCGGGACCAGTGCCTGCGCTGGGCCCTGGACACCGGCCAGGACCACGGCGTCTGGGGCGGGACCGGCGAGGACGAACGGCGCACGATCCGCCGCCGGGCGGCCCGCGCCCGCAAGAAGACCGGCTGACCGGCTGTCCTTCCCCCTGCTGGGCCGCCTCTCCTTCCCTTACAGGGGCCCGCTCTCCTTCGCCGGTGCACCCGGTGGCAGGATCGGCGGGTGACCGGTGAATCCGTGCGGCCGGGCCGCCGCCCCGCGAAGTACGTCCTGTTCGATGTCGACGGCACGTTGATCGACGCCGTGGACAACCAGCGCCGCGTGTGGCGGACGTGGGCCGAGCGGTACGGGCTCGATCCGGACGAGGTCCACCGGGTGGCCCTGCGGACCCGGCCGATGGAGACGTTCGCGCAGGTGGCTCCGGGGCGTGATCCGCACGCGTGCCTGGCCGCCCTGCACGAACTGGAGGACGAGGACGTCCGCTCCGGTGTGTACGGGGCCTTCGACGGCGCGTCGGAGCTGCTGCACGCGCTGCCGCCCGGTTGCTGGGCTCTGGTGACGTCCAACTACGAGCACCGGGTGCGCGGCCGTTTCCTGCGTACGGGCCTGCCCGTGCCGGACGTGGTCGTGGACGCGGAGGCCGTCGAGGAGGGCAAGCCGTCCCCCGTGCCGTATCTGCGGGCCGCCGCGCTGCTCGGCGCCGGGCCGGAGGACTGTCTGGTCATCGAGGACGCCCCGTCGGGGGTGCGGTCCGGGCTGCGCGCGGGGATGACGGTGTGGGGCGTCAACGCCGCCGATCCGGTGGAGGGTGTGCACCGTCACTTCGCCGGCCTGCGGGAAGCCGTGCCGGACATCCTGGCCTTCGCGTCCGGGGGGTGAGTGCCGTGGGCGGGCCCCGGTGGCGTTCGCCGGCTCCGCCACGGGGAACTTGAACGTGTCATGAACTTCCCGGTGCCCGCCCCGCACCCCCTGCCCCACCGCCTACGGTGACCTCACATGTCCCGCCGGACACCTGTGCGAGCGAGGGGGAGCGCCCGTGGAGTGGTTCAGCGCAGAGAACGTCATCGCCGTCCTGACGGCCGTCCTCGGCGTCCTCGCCTCGGTCGGCGTGCTCTGGTACGAGCGCCGGGTGCCGCGGCGCAAACGCATCGGCTACCGCGTCCAGATGGACACGCCCATCGGCCGCAACGTCCGCAACGGCGGCCGCCCCGACGTCCCCTTCGGGCTCTTCGGCGAGGCTCCCAGCCCGCCCGACGCGACGCTCGTCCTCCTGCGCATCGAGAACGACGGCCCCCAGAGCGTCGGCGACGCCGACTACACCGGACGACCGCCGCACGGGCTGACCGTCGAATTCACCGGCCGCCGCATCCGGGCCGTCGCCGTCACCCAGCCCGGTGACGCCGATCACCTCATGGAGCACTTCACGCCGGAAGCCGGGATGCGGCACAGCGGCGGCACCCTCCACCTGCCGCGCGTCCCCCTCAACCCCGGCGAGCACTTCAAGCTGCTGTTCCTCCTCGCCGGCGGGCCCGCCGAAGGCCTCGTCCGTGTGACGGGCGGCCTGCGGGACGGCGAGGTGCGTCCCAACACGGCCGTCCCCGCGGACGGCAACCCGCCACGGTTCAGCCGGCCCGCCCGGCTGATCACCGTGCTGCTCACCCTCTGCGTGGTCGCCCTTGCCACGATCATCGTCGTCCGCGACGACACCCGGCCCCCGATGGGCTGCGCCACCGGCCGTCTCACGCTCGTCGGATCCACCGCCTTCGCGCCCGTCGCCGAGGAACTGGCCCGCAAGTACGAGGACGACTGCCCGGGTTCGACCATCACCGTCGACGCCCACGGCACCACGACCGGCATCCGCGCCCTGGCCGAGGCCGGCGCCCGGCACAAGACCGGATCCCCGGCGGTGATCGCCCTCTCCGACGGGCCGAAACCCGACACCGGCTACGACCAGCTGCGCGAGAACCGCGTCGCCGTGAGCGCCTTCGCCATGGTCGTCAACGACCGCGTACCGCTGCGCGGCCTGACCACCGACGACGTACGGCGCATCTACGCCGGCGAGATCCGCAACTGGTCCCGCCTCGGCGGACCCGACCTGCCTGTCGTCCTCGTCAGCCGCAACACCAACTCCGGTACGCGGGAGGTCTTCCAGCGTCGCGTCCTCGGCCGCTACGAACCCGCCCCCTCCTCCCCCGACTGCCGCCGGAAGGCAGACCCGGCCGCCCGCGTCCTGCGCTGCGAGGTCGACTCCACCCGGCAGGTCATGTCCACCGTCGCCGCGATCCCGGGCGCCCTCGGCTACAGCGAACTGCGGTCGGGCGCGGACGTACCCGGGCTCCACCGGCTCGCGCTCGACGGGCGCGCGCCCTCCATCGAGGACATCGCGCGAAGCGGCTACCGGTACCGGGAGATCGAATACGCCTACACCTACGGCCGCCCGCCCGCCGACTCCCTCGTCTCCAGTTTCCTCGTCTACCTGGTGCGGGGCAGCGGCCAGGACGTCGTCCGCACCCACGGCCACCTCCCCTGCGCCACACCGGAGGCCCTCCACATCTGCGCGGAGCCGTAACGGGTCGTCAGGGTCGCTCAGCGGCGGATTCGACGGTCACCGCGAGGGCATGGGCCCGGAGGTGGAGGGCCAGGAACTCCATCTCCACGAGCGTGCCGACAAGCCCCACCTCGCCAAGCCGATCAGCCCGTAGGCGCGCCTCGCGCAGCGACAGCTCGTGGGCCGTGCGCAGGGCCTTCAGCACCGGGACGAGGCTTGGCGCATCCCCCGAGAGACGAAGCCGCGCCGGCCCGTGCGCCTGCAGCAGGAGCTGCCTGATGTGCTCCGGAGTCGTCGGGCCGCTGTCCTGTTCGCACCACCCATCGGCACAACGCTCACACCGGCCTTCGCTGCTCCAGCGCAGCATGCCGCGTTCGATGAACTGACCGATGTCCTGCTGAACCGCACCGCCGCAGCGCCCGCACCGGCAGGTGACCCGTACGCCCTGTGTGATCACCCGATACCTCCGCTCGTCGCGCAGCCGTCACGGGTGATCCTCGCCGAGGCGCGCTCGGCGTTCCACCGGCTTTGCGCGGTGGCGGCGCGTGCCGCGAGGCCCCGCCGGGCCGGACGTTGGCTTCTACGTCGCCGTGTACGCCGCCCAGCGCCCGAGAGCGAAGCGGGTGCCCTCCCTGTGGACTTCCACCGCGCCGGCTCCGCCGAAGTGGGCGGGGACGACCAGTTCGCGTTCGTCCGCCGCTCGTTCGAGGATCCGGCGCCGGCTGGCCGCCGCCCGCCTCGGGTCGAGGCAGAAGCAGCTGTTGCAGGAGGGGCGCAGGATCTGCACCGGGCTGTGCAGCAGGTCGCCGACGAACACCGCCCGGTCGCCGCCCGACGCGAGCCTCAGGACGGAGGATCCGGGGGTGTGGCCCGGTGCGGACTCCAGGGTGAGGTGGTCGTCGATGCGGTGGACGCCGTGCCACAGCACGGCCTGCCCGGAGCGGTGGACCGGCGCGACGCTGTCCTCGTAGATGAGCCGGTCCTCCTCGCGCAGGCCGCCTCCGTACGCGTTGCCGGGGCCGAAGTGGGCGTCGTCGGCGGCCGGGACGAGGTACTGGGCGTGGGGGAAGGTCGGGGTCCACGTTCCCGCCGTACCGGTGGTGTTCCAGCCGACGTGGTCACCGTGGAGGTGGGTGTTGACGACGACGTCGACGTCCTCGGGCCGGATGCCGGCCCGTGCCAGACCGCCGAGGAAATCGCCCTGCCAGTGGTGGAACCGGGGCGTGTCGGGCCGCTCGCGTCCGTTGCCCACCCCGGTGTCGACCAGGACGGTCCGCCCGGCGCTGCGCAGCAGCCAGGTCTGCAGCGCGACCACGGCCGTGTCGCTGTCCGGGTCCCAGTGGTCCGGTGCCAGCCGGTCCTCGTTGTCCTGCCACACCTCGGGCCCGGACTCGGGGACGAGAGCGAGGGCCGGCGCGAAGGCCCCGCTCCACTCGACGATCCGGATGACCTCGACGTCCCCCAGCACGAACCTCTGCACGTTTTCGCTGATCATGTCCACGACCCTAGGGAGGCTCGATGAGCTTCTCCATACGCAAGGGGCTCACTCGGATACGCGTCCGTCTCACGCCGGGTACGATCATGGATAGGCTGGTCCGGTGGATGTGGTGAGCGACGCGATCGCGGCCGTACGCATCGGGCGGCCGTCCTCCGACCGCGTGCGGGTCGGCGGGAGCTGGTGCACACGGCTCGCCCCGTACGACGGCGCGGGCTTCCATGTCGTTCTGGAGGGCAGCTGTTGGCTGCTGCCGGACGGCGGCGCACCGGTGGCGCTCGGCGCGGGGGACGCCGTACTGCTGCCGCACGGCACCGGGCATGTGATCGCCGATGCCCCCGTGGACGCCGCGGCCGTGGAGCGCGCGGTGCTCTTCGAGCAGTGGCTCGACGGGCCGCGGCAGCGCCCCGGCCGGGCCGCCGGCAGCGGCGGCCGTGAGGTGGAGATGCTCTGCGGCAAGTACCGGCTGGACCGCAGCCGCGCCCACCCGCTCATGACGGAGTTGCCGACGGTCGTCCGCCTGCCCCGCCGCGGGGGCGGCCACCCCGAACTGGGAGCGGCGATCGAACTGCTGGGCCGCGAGCTGGACGCTCACCGGCCCGGGTCCTGCATCGCGCTGCCCAGCCTGCTCGACCTCCTCCTCGTCTACATGATCCGTTCGTGGATGGCCGAGGACACCACCGGGTCCTGGCCGGCCGCGCTGGGCGACCCGGTGACGACCGCCGCGCTGCGGGCGATCCACTCGGCGCCCGCCGCCGCGTGGACCAATGAGCGCCTGGCCGCGGAGGCGGGCGTCTCCCGGCCCACGCTGGCCCGCCGGTTCACGGCCCTGGTCGGGCGACCGCCGATGGCGTACCTCACCTGGTGGCGTCTCTCCCTCGCGGCCGCCCTGCTGCGCGACACCACGGACCCGCTGGCCACCGTCGCCCGCCGGATCGGCTACGGCAGTCCGTACGCCTTCTCCCACGCGTTCAAGAGGGAGTTCGGGGCGACGCCCGGGCAGTACCGCGCCGCGGCGGCCGGGCAGCGGCCGACGGGTTGAGGGCCACCGTCAGGGCGGCAGGGCAACCACCCTTTTGTGTTGGGCTCGTGTGGATGCGCGCGGGGATGGGGTCGGCGGGCGGGGCGGCTGTGCCAGCGACGGGTGGTCCGGGCCGTGGCCGCGGTCATGTCGGATTGCCGCCAGCCCACGGCCGCCGCGCCCTGTTTGACTGCTTGCATGATCACCACGCAGCCCGACAAGGCTCACCTCTTCCGCTCCCTGCACACCGCCGCCAAGCCCCTCCTCCTCGCCAACGCCTGGGACGTCGCGAGCGCCCGCGTCATCGAGGCCGCGGGCGCCCCCGCGATCGCCACCACGAGCGCGGGCGTCGCCTGGTCGCTGGGCTGCCCGGACGGCGACGTCCTCGCCCGCGAGCGGGCGGTGGACCTGATCGCGCGCATCGCCGCATCGGTGGCCGTGCCGGTCACCGCCGACATCGAGGGCGGGTACGGGCAGCACGCGGCGGAAGTCGCCGAGACCGTCGCCGCGGTGCTCGACGCGGGCGCCGTGGGCGTCAACATCGAGGACGGCACCCGGCCCCCGGCCGAACTCGCGGCGCGCCTCGCTGCGGCCCGGCGGGCCGCCGACCGGGCCGGCGCGGGCATGTTCCTCAACGCCCGCATCGACACGTACCTGTTCGGGCTCGGCGAGCCGGACACGCGGCTGAGGGACACCCTCGACAGGGCACGCGCGTACGTCGACGCCGGCGCGGACGGCATCTTCGTCCCCGGCGTCACCGACACCGCCACGATCGCCGCGCTGGCCGAGAACATCGCCGTACCGCTGAACGTCATGGCCGGCCCCGGCGCCCGGGCGTCGCCGACCTGGCGGCCCTCGGCGTGACCCGCGTGAGTCTCGGCGCCGGCATCGCCCAGTCCGCCTACGCCGCCGCCCGCCGCGCGGCCCAGGACCTCTTCGCAGGCGGGTACGACGCCCTGACCGACGCCATCCCGTTCCCGGAGCTCAACACCCTCCTGTCCCCGGCGCGCTGACGGACTCCCTGATACGCGGGGGCTCGTCGGCGGCCCGTACCCGTTGGCCCCGGGTGACGTCCGGCGGATCTGTCCCCATGCCGCCCCTTCCCGAACAGGGGGCTCTGCGCGCCCGAATCCCGCTCATCAAACGCCGAAGAGGCTCGACTTGGGCCCGTCCGGCGATTCAGAACGAGAGCCGTTCAGGCGCGATACCGGGAAGGGCCCCGGGGTGGAAACCCCGTATCGGATGGGACCCTGGGGCCCGCCCTGTGGCGGCACCGACATCGGGTTCACCACAGATGCGGCTATTCGATGACCGCGGTGGCTTCGACCTCGACCAGGAGGTCCGGTTCGCCCAGCGCCGCAACGCCCAGCAGCGTGATCGGTTTGACCGGGTCGATGCCCAGTTCGGCCGCCGCCCGGCCCACCCCTTCACCGAGCAGGGGCATCTTCTCGGGGCTCCAGTCGACGACATAGATGGTCAGCTTGGCCACGTCGTCGAAGGATCCGCCGATTTCGGCCAGTGCCGTGCCGATGTTGAGGTAGCACTGCTCGACCTGAGCGGCGAGGTCTCCTTCGCCGACCGGTCGACCGTCGGCATCCCGGGCGACCTGCCCCGCAAGGAACACCAGCTTCGAACCGGTGGCGATCGACAGCTGACGGTAGACCTCGGGTTTCGGCAGCCCATCGGGATTGATCAGCGTCACGGTCACGGCCCCTCCTCGGCGTCACAGGCGACAGAATCAGCGTTCCGCGAAAGCATAACGATGCTATGTATTGTGCTGCCATGGCGAGGACGAAAGATCCGGCTGTCCGCTCCCAACTGCTGGACCGGGCCGCGCGCATGCTCCGGAACCGGCAGCCGGTCACCCTGCGAACACTGGTCGCCGGAACCGGCGTATCGACGATGGCCGTCTACACCTACTTCGGCGGCATGGACGGCCTGTGGAAGGCACTGCGGCAGGAAGGCTTCACCCGCCTGGCTGCCAAACTGGCGGCCGTCGCGATGACCACGGACCCCGTGCGAGACCTCGCCGCCCTGGGCGCCGCCTACCTGTCCAACGCCCTGGAGAGCCCCGACCTGTACCGCGTCATGTTCGACGCGGGCTTCGAACTCGAAGACTCCCACACCGCGGACGACACTCTGCACTGCCTCGTCCGTGCCGTCGAGCGGGCCAAGGCGGCCAACCGCTTCCGTGACGACGTCGACCCCCTGGAACTGGCGACACAGAGCTGGACGATCGGCCACGGACTTGCCTCACTTGTCGCCACAGGCCCCTTGCCGCACCATGCGCTCGCCCACGCCGTGCCCATGCTGACCGCACTCTTCATCAGCGCGGGCGACGATCCCGCAGGATGCCGCCGCTCCGTCGAGCGCGGTTGGGGCGAGACACCTCCGACCAGCACCACTTCTCATGACCGAACGGACAGGCCCTAGCAGGCGCCGTCCTCCGCACAACGTGGGAACCCCTACCGGGAGATGAGCCACAGAGCCCCCCTGCTATGGTGCGCCGATGTCATCGATCAAGCAGGTCCAAGTCACCTTCGACTGTGCGGAACCTGAGCGTCTCGCTCGCTTCTGGTGCGAGGTGTTGGGGTACGTCGTACCGCCGCCACCGGCGGGGTTTGCCACCTGGGACGATTTCCACCGCTCCCAGGCTCCCGAGGATCAGGGCTCATGGTTCGCCTGCAGTGATCCCTCAGGCGTGGGCCCGCGCCTGTACTTTCAGCGCGTCCCCGAAGGCAAGGTCGTCAAGAACCGGGTGCATCTTGACGTGCGGGTCGGTACCGGACTCGTGGGCGAGGAGCGCCTGGCCGCGCTCGAGGCCGAATGTGCCCGCCTGGTCCCGCTCGGCGCGGTACGCGTGCGACTCCTGTACGACGGCCATGATTCGTGCATCGTGATGCAGGACATCGAGGGCAACGAGTTCTGTATCGACTGACGAGCGAGCATCCTCCGAGCCGGAGAGGCGGGGAGCTGCCTCCCTGGCGTGAACGCCGCCCGACCAGGCGCACGCGCTGGTGACACCGAGGTGGTGGCGGCCAGGATCCGGTTTCGCTTCGCATCAGACCGGCGGCCTTGCGCAGCCGCTTCTTGCAGCCGGGCCACTGGGGCAGACAGGGGAAGACGATCTCGGAGGCCCTCGTTCTCGTCTCCGCAGGCACCCCTTGGACCACACCACCAGGAGGAACCAGTGTCATACCCGCAACCGCTCACCCCCGAGGAGAGACTCGCCGACGCGAAGAAGCAGCTGAGCCTCCCGCGTATCGTCGTGATCTGCGGCTCCACCCGTTTCATGACCGAGATGGCCGAGGCCGATCTGCGGGAGACCAAAGCCGGAAAGATTGTCGTCAAGCCGGGTTGCGACATGAAGTCGCCGCACGAACTCTGGTCCGATCCTGTCGAGGCCGAGGCGCTGAAGGCTCGACTCGACGATCTGCACCGAGCGAAGATCCGGCTCGCCGATGAGGTGCTCGTAGTCGGCGACTACACCGGAGACAGCACCCGAGCCGAAATCGCCTACGCCCGGTCACTGGGCAAACCCGTGCGGTTCACGCACCCCGAAGTCGACCCCGACGCCTGACCGCCCACCCCCACACGCGCCGCAGGCACCCCTGGGAGTTGATCATCTAGTCCGCGGTGACGCCCCAATAGCCGATCGCCGTGGGCCGGCCGTCGTGGTGGAGCTCGGTGCAGTTCCCGCAGGCCCGGGCGGGGAGGGGTATGCGATCGGACTTCATGGCGTCGAGCCACTCGGCTTCCGTGGGCCGGCCGCCGGGGCACCAGGCGCGGATCTCCTCGTCCGTCAACGGCCGCATGAACGGGCCCCACTCGGCATGCGTGGAGGCCACCGTGTGGACCTGGTCCAGCACCGTGCCGGTGCCGCCGGTGAGGACGTACTCCACCCAGGTCTCGTCCTGCCACAGTTCGTCCACGGACCGGCTCCCGAAACCCCGGTCGTCCCGGGCCAGCTCCTCTTCCTGGGCCTGCCGGAAGGCCGCCGCCAGATCACGCCGATACGGGCCCGTCTGCCACCACGCGTCACCGCCCACCGCGCCACCCCTTTCAGATGGGCCTACTCATGCATGCAGGGTATGGGTTCGCACTGACAGTCGACCGCGGCGGCGCGTGCCCGGCCGCCTGGCGGAGGTGGTGTGGCACTTGACCCTCACGTGGCGTCATGCCGCATGGTCGGTGGCATGGAGGAACGCCTGACCGTGGGTCGCGTGGCCGGGCTGGCCGGCGTGAGCGTCCGCACGTTGCATCACTATGACGAGATCGGCCTCGTGCGGCCGTCCGCACGGACCGCGGCCGGGTACCGGGCGTACTCGGCGGGTGACGTGGAGCGGCTGCGGGAGGTGCTGGCCTACCGGCGGCTGGGCTTCGGACTGCGCGAGATCGCGGATCTGGTCGACGACCCGACCACCGACGCGGTCGCGCGCCTGCACCGGCTGCGCGGCCTGCTGCTGGAACAGCGCGATCACGCCGCTGCCATGGTGACGGCGATAGACAGGGAGCTGGAGGCACGCGCATCGGGGATCAGGACGACACCGGAGGAGCAACTGAAAGTGTTCGGCGCGCAGTTGTACGAAGCCATCGGGTCCGCCTACCCGGCAACGCGGCGCACCGAGCCGCGAATCGCCGCAAGGGTCTGGGATGCGCTCGGGGACGCGCGGACGGTCCTGAACGTCGGAGCCGGCACCGGCTCCTACGAGCCCCCCGACCGCGAAGTCACGGCGGTGGAACCGTCGGCGGTCATGCGGGCACAGCGTCCCGCTGGCGCGGCACCGTGCGTGGCCGCCAGTGCGGAGAGCCTCCCGTTCGAGGACCGGTCCTTCGACGCCGCCATGGCCTTCAGCACCGTCCATCACTGGCACGACCCGATTGCCGGGCTGCGCGAGCTGCGGCGCGTCGCCCGCCGCGTGGTGGTGTTCACGCACGACGCCAGTGACACCGGTTGGCGTCACCGGTTCTGGCTCACCCGCGACTACCTGCCTGAGGTCGCCGGCCTCGTCGCCGGCCGGCCCTCGGTGGACCGGCTGGCCCGCGCGATCGGGGCCCGCATGGAGCCGGTGCTCATCCCGTGGGACTGCGCCGACGGCCTCTTCGAAGCCTACTGGCGCCGGCCCGAGGCGTACCTGGAGGAACATGTGCGCCGTGCCGTATCGGTATGGACGAGAGTCGGGCCGGAGGCCGAGCAGCGGGCGGTGTGCAGACTCCGCGACGACCTTTCCTCAGGCCAGTGGGCCGAGCGCAACCGCGACCTCGTCGATCTCGACGCCGCGAGCTCGGCCTTCGCCTACTCGTGGCCTGAACCACCGTGCGCGAGAACGCCGCACGGGAGCCGACCGGCCGGAATCAGGAGACATCGCCGCGGCGGCACTCGGCCTCGAGGCGCGCTACGTCCACCTCGGGACGGCCGTCGCTGCCGCGCGACACGACCGCCTTCGAGCCGCCCCCGCAGGCCGACCAGCGCGGACCCGCCGCACGCCGTTACGCGTTCGGCGGCACCCGGGGCCATCGGACAGGGGATGCGTACGGGCACGGCGGGCGAACCGATCGCGCCGAAGTGGATCACTGGTACCCCGCAGCCTGCCCCGCCCGTCACCGCCCCAGCCCCCGCAATGACCAGTACAGGAGGGCATTTGGTCGGGCAAAGCGCAACTTCGACATGGCCCGCAGAGGCAGCTACCTTCACCTGGTCCTCGGCGATCGCCCACGGCCGCACAGGAGTTCCTTCAGGCTGAGCCGCCCGCGACGGGATGAGTCGGTCATGCCCCACGGATCCTCGCCCCGTGCGTAAGCCACCGAACCGGGTCCACACCAGGCACCCCCCACCAGGGAGAGACGCATGCCCCATCTCGCGATGTACACCTTCGGCGTCTTGAAGACACCTCTCGCCGATCCCGGACCTCTCACGCACGAGTTCTACGAGAGGGGTGAGGCCGTCTACCGGCAGATCAGTCAGCACCCCGGGTACCTCGCTCGTGCTGAAGCGCCAGACGGTGACCGGGGCATGCTTTTCGACGCGGACTGGGGTGCGTGGGGAGAGTTCGCCGTACCGACTTGGTACGGCAAGGGCCGTACGGTGGAAACCACCGCCCTGGCCACGACCCTCTCACTCTGGACCGACCTGCGCCCCGCCTTCGACGCCGTCTACACCGGTCTGCACCGTGCGGCGCTGAACAGGCGCTACGACTGGTTCGAGAGGACAGGGCGCCCGAATTACGTGATGTGGTGGGTCTCCGACGGCGTGATACCCACCTGGCAGGACGGGGTTTCCCGGCTGGAGCACCTCCACGACCACGGCTCCGCGCCGCACGCCTTCACCTTCCACCACTCGTTCGCCCCGGACGGAACTCCGACCAGGACCAAAGGCATCGGGCCGAAGACCGACCGGGTTCGCTGACAAGGAATCCTGAACGACTGGGTTCGCTGTCGAACGCCTCGGGTTCGACTCGGGCGTACCGGTCGGCTGTCCGGCTCATCAGGCCGGCGAGGTCAAGGTCTATGGCTGGAGGTCGCGTTGGTACCACGTGCCTGCCTTGCCGCCGAGATCGGCCGGGGTGGCAGGGCCAACCGGGACGAACCCGGCGTTGGCCAAGACTCTCCGGGACGCGGCGTTGTCGTGGGAGGTGGCCGCCCGCAGTGTGCGCAGGCCGTGGATCGCGGTCGCCATCCTGGACAGCTCCCGGACGGTCGCGGTCGCCACACCGCGGCCGGCGACCTGCTCCGCGACCCGGTAGCCGAGTCTGGCGGTGCCGTCCTCCAAGTCGTACAGGTTGAACCTGCCGAGTACCGAGCCGTCCTCGGCGACGAGCACGTAGAAGGCACAGATGCCGGCCTCTTGCTCGGCCAGCGAGGCGTTGTACCGGTCGGTGAACCGGTCGAAGAAGTCGTCGCCGCGGTCGGGGATCGAGGCGGCGAAGTAGCTGCGGTTCGCCAGCTCGAAGGCCAGGACCGCCGGGGCGTGGTCGGCATGCAGCCGCTTCAGCTCGGGCACTGCCCGACCCTACCCGGATGGTGCGCTGAGGCCACCCGAGTTTCCGCCGGTGGCAGACAGCTGCGGAGAGAAGCCCCGGCCTTGCGCGCGCTCGTGGCGGTGCGCCGGTACGGTGCGAGTGCGGCCGGGACGCGAGCGCGGAGGCCGGCGCGGACTCCAGGGAGGGCTGCCGTGCAGCGTGTGCACCGGGTCGAAGTGAGCCGGGAACAGGTACTGGCCTACCGGGTGGCGGCGCATGCCTTCGAACGTTCATCGCCCGCGCCCGGCGTGCTCGCCCTGGGGGTCCAGGACACGCCGGCCGGTTCCGCGCCCGTGGCGCTCGCCGCGCGGGGCGCGGCCTCGGAGGGGCTGGAGCGCGTGTGGTCGTTCCGCGGCGCGCCTCACCTCCACCGCCGTTCGGACCTCGCCCCGCTCGTGGCCGCGCTGTGGCCGGTGGACGACGCCGACGCGACCGCGCGCATCGACACCGCGGTGATCAAGGAGGGCGCCCGCCTGGGGCTGCGGGCGTTCCGAGTGACCGCCGAGGCGTTCCGCCGCGTGGTGACCGGACCGATGGCGAAGGGCGAGGTCAGTACGGCCGTCAGCGCGTCCGTACCGGAGTCGCTGACGTACTGGTGCGAGAGGTGCGGGGCACAGCACATCTCGGGGCTGCTGTTCCAGCAGGCCGGGCTCTTCGGGGACCTCCGGGTGTCGGCGGAAGGCGGCGGTACGGTGCTGTCACCACTGCGGCTGGGACGGCCCGTGCCCGCCGCTGCGTCCGGGACCGCGGAGCTGGTCCGCGCCTACCTGCGCTTCCTCGGGCCCGCCACGCCCGCCGAAGTCGCCGCCTACCTCGGCACCCGGCCTGCCGTCGTCAAGGCGGTGTGGCCGGACGGTCTGGCAGAGGTGTCGTCGGCCGGGAAGGAGACGTGGCTGCCGGAGACCGCGCTGGACGCCCTGCTGTCGGCCCAACCCCGGGACCTGGTACGGCTGCTGCCTCCGGGAGACCCGTACCTCCAGGCCCGCGACCGCGCGCTGCTCGTGCCCGACAGGGACCGGCAGAAGGAGATCTGGCGCCCCATCGGTGGGCCCGGGGCGGTCCTGGTGGGCTCCGAGATCGCGGGAACTTGGCGGGCCAGGACGGCGGGCCGCACGCTCGACGTCACCGTCACCGCGTTCGCCCCACTGCGCACGGCCGTCCACAGGGCGCTGGAGGCGGAAGCCGCCGTGGTGGCCTCCGCGCGCGGCTCGGACGACGTCCGGCTGCACGTCGCGTAGGCGCGCAGGCACGTACGCGGCGGTAGGCGGCGGCTGGCCGAAGTGGCGTGGTGTACACCCCTGTGCGTCTCGACGGGGCGCTGGAGGTCGACGCCGCCCTCGTGGCCTCCCAGTACCGGCTGCCGGGGTCCCGGCCGGAGCACGGCTTCCTCCTGAGCATCTGAAACGGAACCTTCAGCCTGACGGCCGGACAGCCGAACGCATCCGGCATCGCGCCGCGGCGGTACCTAGGTCTCCGGACCGACGAAGACTGGTCCTCCTGCCACTGCGGTGGATGGATCTCCGGACCGATGACCGTGGCGAACCCGGCGAGCAGGATGGGCGTCACGATCTCACGAAGGAGTCTTCCCATGTCGTACCCGGAACCCCGCTACCTCGGTGACAAGGGAGAGATCAACGCCGTGTTCAGGTCCGCAGCCGCCGAGCCCGACATCGTCTCTCCGTCCGGCACCACCACGCACTACCTCGCCGGCCATGCCACCACGGGTGGCGAATTCGGCCTGTACAAGGTGGACATGGGGCCGAAGGCACCGGGCGCCCGGACACATTTCCACCGGAGCATCTCCGAGTCCTTCTACGTCTTGTCCGGAGAGGTGCGGCTCTTCAACGGTGAGCGTTGGATCACCGGCGGGCCGGGCGACTTCCTCTACGTACCCGTCGGCGGGTTGCACGCCTTCAAGAACGACTCCGACGAACCGCTCTCCATGCTGATGCTGTTCTCGCCGGGGGCGCCGCGCGAGGAGTACTTCGAGAAGGTCGCCGACTTCGCGCAGCGAAGCCGTGCGGAGCTGAAGGACTTCCAGATCCGTCATGACAGCTACTTCCTCGACATGATGGACGAACCTCGCGAGAAGTGAGCTTGCTCCTCCCGTTGCGTGAGGTCCTACGGTCCGAGGCATGAAGATCGTTGTTCATGACACGGCGTCCGCCATGCTCGACCTCCTGGAGCGACCGCGGGAGGAGCGGCCCGACGCCCTGAGGGAAATGCTCAGCCCGCTGCGGGGGCCGCTGTCCGTGATGGGTGATGTGGACCTGGTAGGGATGCACCAGCAGGGCAGTGGCTTCCGGCTCGACCGTGAGGATCCGCGGTACGTGCCCGCTCTGCGCCGGATGCGGGACGCGGGGGTGTGGGAGCGGGTCGAGGACTCGCTCGCCGCCGCGTGGGAGCGGATCCGTGGTGCGGCGCCGGGCGTCGAGCACGCCGAGACCGTGCACGTGGTGCTGGTACTCGGCGACCCGGACGACGAGCACCTGACGGTCCGCAGCTCCGGCTATCTCGGTTCGGGCGGGATCCCGGGCGCCGTCCACCTGCTGATGTGGCCCACCGACACGAGTCTGGAGAAGATCGGCCACGCGGCCGCACACGAACTGCACCACAACGTGCGCTACGCGAACGTGGTGTGGAACCCGATGACCGTGACGGTCGGCGAGCACGTCGTCGCCGAGGGCCTGGCGGAGGCGTTCGTCCGGGAACTGGCCGGTGAGCAGGCCATGGGCCCGTGGTCGAAGGCGCTGTCCGGGGCCGAGCTGGACCGTGCGTACGAGAAGATCGTCGCCGCGATCGACGTGGCGGGGATGCAGAACCTGACGGGGTACGTGCTGGGCGATGCCACCGCGCGGCGCATCGGGCAGCCGACCTTCGGGCTGCCGGACTTCGCCGGGTACGCGGCGGGGCTGCGCATCGTGGACGCGCACCTCGCGGCCTCGGGCCTGACCGCAGCCCAGAGCATCGCCCTGCCGGCGCACGAAATCCTCGTCAACGCGGGGGTGCCGACGGAAGCCTGACATGGAGGTGGGGGGCCTCGCGCCGACCGCCGACTGCGGGCCTCGGGCGGCTCGAGGCCCGCAGTCGGCCGGTGGCCCCCTCTGCGCTGGTCCGTGCTCTCCTCCGTGCTCCTGAGTGCTCCTCCAGGTGGGCGATCTCGTCACCCGCGACGCCCACCGGGCAGGCGGGCGATTCTCCGTGATGTTGTGCTGGGGCCGGCGTCGCCTCTCTTCGTCCCACCTCATCCCCTCAACCGGAGGAAGACCCCCATGTTCCGCTTCCCACGTCTCGCCGGGGCGGCCGCGACCGCGCTCGCCCTGGCGCTGTTGGCGGCGCCCGCGACCGCGGCCGGTGAGCCGACGACCCTCACGGATCCACGGATCGTCGCCCACTTCGACTTGGCACGTGGCCAGACGCCGGAGAACATCGCCCTGGAGCCCGACGGCTCGGCGAACCTCACCATGGCCCTCGCCCGTCAGGTCGTCCGCGTCAGCAAGGACGGACAGCACCGGCGCAGGCTGGCCACGCTCCCCCGCGTGGAGAACCCGGCGACGCCGGTCATCGGCGTCGCGGCGGTGTTCGGCATCGTGCGGACGCACGACGGCACGCTGTACGTCACGTACGGCACCGGCACGGAGGAGACCGGGATCTGGCGGATCCACCGGCGCGGCGGCACGCCCGAGCAGGTCGCCTGCCTCCCGCCGAACGGGTTCCCCAACGGCCTGGCACTCGACGAGCACCGCGGCCACCTCTACGCGGCCGACTCGGTTCTGGGGACCGTGTGGCGGGTGGCCCTGAAGGACATCCACCACCGCGACGACGGCGACTGCGTCAGGCCCACGGCGTGGGCCACGGGTCCGGCACTGTCCCGGACGAATTTCATCGGCGCCAACGGCATCAAGGTGCACAAGGGCGCGGTGTGGGTGTCGAACCTCGACAAGGGGACGCTGCTCCGCATCCCAGTGCGGCGCGACGGCACCGCGGGAACGGCCCGGATCCGCGCCACCGGCCTGACCGGCATCGACGACTTCGCGTTCGCGGGACGCGGCGACACGGCCATCGCCACGCTGATCACGCAGAATCAGGTGGTCCTGGTCCGCCCCGACGGTACGCACACGGTTGCCCTCACCCGGGACGACGGCCTCTCCAGTCCGACGTCCGCCGCGGTCCGCGGCCGCACCGTCTACATCCCCAGCGCCGCCTTCCTCACCGAGTCCGACCCGAACCTCCTCCTCGCCCGGCTCACGCACAAGGGCCACAAGGGCGAGAAGGGCGACAAGGACAAAGACCACGACAAGCGGCCCTGACCATCCGGCGTGGTGCCGCCGCGTCGTAGACGATCGGCAGCAGTGAGGAAGGGAGGCCGCGACCTGATCGGTCGCGGCCTCGGTGCTTCGGCCGCCTCCTACCGGAAGGCCGGCAGGTTGCGTGCGACCCACTCGGCGAAGGGCCTCGCCGGGCGCTGGAGGACCCTCTCCACGTCGGGGCCGACCTCCTGCTCGGCCGGCAGCGGAACGCCGAGGACGTCCAGGGTGCCGTCGACGACCTCCGCCGGCATGAACCGGGCCATGTGCGCGAACGCGTCCTCGCGGGACAGTTCCACGAACGTCACCTTCTCGCCCAGGGCATCGGCGATCACCGCGGCCTGCCGGCGCGGGCTGATCGCCTCGGGCCCGGTCAGCTCGTACGCGCGTCCCGCGTGACCGTCCTGGCGCAGCGCGGCCGCGGCGACCTCCGCGATGTCCGCGGGGTCGATGACGGGAAGCGCCACATCACCGAACGGGGCGTGGATCGTGCGCCGCGTACGGACCGACTCGGCCCAGGCGAAGGCGTTGGAGGCGAAACCTCCCGGGCGCAGGATCGTGAAGTCCGGTCCGGCGGTGCGTACGGCCGCCTCGAACGCGCGCAGGCGGGCGTGCGAAGGTGCGTCGGGGCGGGTGGAGTTGAGCTGGGAGGAGAGCAGGACGACCCTCTTGACGCCGCTGTCCCGGGCCACGTCCAGCAGGGCGTCGGGGCTCTCGCCGTGACTGTTGAGTTCACCGCCCAGGAGAAGGAAGAGCGCGTCGGCGCCTTCGAGGACCGGCCGCATGCTCCGGGAGGTCCCGACGTCGGCCCGGGCGTGGCGGACTCCTGGAGGGAGTTCGGCCTGCTGCGGGCGGCGCGATACGGCCACGACGTCCTCGCCTTCCTGCGCAAGCAGGCGTACCAGAGTCTGACCGACGTTTCCGGTCGCACCCGTCACCACGATCATCGCCATCTCCCGTTGGTCGGTTCGTTCGCCCGTTTGTTAGTCAGCTGACTGACTGACTTGGCCGACGCTAGCACACCGAACGGCCGCTGCCTATAGTTGGTTGGGTGACTGACTCAGTGAAGCCGCGGGCGCGGGGAGCGGACAAGCGTCGGAGGCTCACGACCGCGGCAGCCCGCGTCCTGCACGAGCAGGGGGTCGAACGGACGACCCTCGCGGACATCGCCCGTGCGGCGGACGTTCCCGTCGGGAACGTCTACTACTACTTCAAGACCAAGGACGAGCTGGTCCAGGCGGCACTGTCCGAGCACAGCACGCACCTGGACGAACTGACCGGCCGGCTGGCCGAGTTGGCCGATCCGCGCGACCGGCTGAAGGCCTTGGTCCAGGCCTGGGTCGACCAGCGGGACGTCGCCGCGCGGTACGGGTGCCCGACCGGCACCCTGGCCGTCGAGCTCGACAAGCGCACGGACGGGAGCCTCGACGTCGAGGCCGGCGCGGTGATACGACGGCTGCTGGACTGGGTCGGGGATCAGTTCCGCGCCTTGGGCGTGGACGATGCGGACGGCATGGCCGTCACGCTCGTCTCCGCGTACCAGGGCATGTCACTCCTGGCCAACGCCCTGCGCGACCCGGACATCATGACCCGCGAGGGAGCCAGGCTGGCGGACTGGCTGGACTCTCTCCAGGGCGCCGGCCGGACGCCCTGATCTCGGGGTCACCCGCCCTGTCTCCCGCCGGCCAGTCGGCGGTGCCACCACCGGTCGGCTCGCCACTGGCGTTCTCCGGCGAACGGATCGGGCAGGGTACGGCGGAGGTATGCCCTGTCCAGGGACGCCACCAGTCGTGCCAGCTCCGCACTGGCGCGGGGAGGCAACTGCCGCAGCACCTCTTCCAGCACGTCGCGGGCATGCCGCACGTCGTCGAAGGAGCAGTGGCGGCACGAGCATTCCTCGTCCTGCGGGTAGAGGGGACGGCGTCCCGGCGGCCGCAGAAAGGCCTCGTACCGCCGTAGCGCCCGGTCCGTGACCCCCGGGTCGATGTAGTAGTCGTCCGAGAGAGCCTCTACTCGATGGATCGCGAGGCTGGTGCGGGCGGACAGCCCGTGAATACGGTACGGGGGCGGGCTCCCCCATGTGCGGGGGCGCTGCTGATGGGCGGCGCGCAGCGCGCCGGGCCGTTTACGCGGCATCGCCCTTTCGGGTGTTGGTCATGAACACCATCATGCCAAAAGCCTCTTGGCGCTCCCGCGCCGGGGTTCGCTGCCCGCGACGGCTCCGACGGCACGGAGGTCCCGTCCCAGGTATCCGGTCAGGACGCGCGGGTGCCGACGCCACCACCACAGGTCGGCGGGAGGGATCCGGTGCAACTGGCCGAGCGCGAAGCCGTCGTCGTGGACGGTCGCGGCGATGAACCGCTCGTCCAGTTCCTTGATGCGCCGGCTCCATACCAGGACGGTGTGGTCGTCCAGGAGGAGCCACGCCTGGTGCAGCCAGTCCCGGCAGGAGAGGTCGTTGGCGTACTCGTGGGTGAAGTCGCCGTATCCGCGCTCGACCACGTCGATGAGCCAGGCCCACTTGTCGGCCATCTCGGAGACCGTGAATGCCTTGCGCCAGCCGCGCTGGTGCAGCAGCTCGCCGACGGCGGCTTCGTCAGGGGAATCCATCACGCCGAGAATCCCACCTTCCCGCCCCCGGACGCCAGCGAGTTGGCCGCGCACCGCCGGTCACCCGACGGGCCGTCTGCGATGCGGCGCTCGCAGACGGCCCGGTGCTCCGGGAACCGCGCGGCGAAGTCGGGAATGGCCGGCAGGGAGCGGGAGTTGGGAGGGGCGTACAGCGGGCGTAGATCATTCGAGAGGGAAGCCGATGGCGGTGTTCGGTGGGGCAGGGGTGCGAGGGGGCGTCGCGGAGGGGTTCGAGGAGGTGCGGGACGTCTTCGCGGGCGTTGCCGCCGAGGAGCCCGGGGGTGAGCCCGAGGCGCAGCTCGCCGTGTATCTGCACGGGCGGCGGGTGGTGGACCTGTGGGTGGGCGACGAGGTGGGCGGCGACTCGCTGCTGGCCCTGTACTCGTCCGCCAAGGGCGCCGCGCATCTGGTGACCGCGCTGCTCGTCCAGGAGGGCGTGATCGATCTGGACCGGGAAGTCGGGTCGTACTGGCCCGAGTTCGCGTCCGCCGGCAAGGAGCGGGTGACGGTCCGGGAGCTGATGGCGCACCGCGCGGGGGTCATCGGTGTGGACGGCGGGTTCACGGTGGAGGAGCTGGCCGACGACCGGCTGATCGCCGCCCGGCTGGCGGGGCAGCGGCCGTACTGGGAGCCGGGGACGGCGTACGGCTACCACGCCTTCGTGATCGGGGCGCTGGTGGGCGAGGTGGTGCGGCGGGCCACCGGCCGGTCCGTGCAGGAGCTGTACGAGGAGCGCGTCCGCGCCCCGTACGGACTGGACTTCCACCTGGGGGTGCCGGAGCGGCTGGAGTCACGGTACGTGCCGGTGCGGCCGATGGTGCTGACCGCGGCGCAGGAGGCGGAGCTCGCGGCGACCGGCCCGAAGCCGGACAGCCTCACCGGCATCGCCTTCAACCGGAACGCCACCCCCGCCACCGACCTGGTCGCGTTCGCCAACTCCCGTTCCGTCAGGGCCCTGGGACCGGCCTCGTCCGGAGGCGTGGGCAACGCACGCGGCCTGGCCCGCATGTACGCGGCGGCGATCAGTGAGGTCGACGGGCTGCCGGCGCTGCTGCGGCCCGGGACGGTCGCGGAGTTCAGCCGGCTCCACACGCCGGGCACGGACCTGGTGACGGGCGAACCCGACCACTTCGGGCTCGGTTTCGAACTGCAGGCCGTTCGCTACGGCGACCTGGGGCCCGATGCCTTCGGGCACAGCGGCGCGGTCGGCGCGCAGTCCTTCGCCGATCCGCGCAGCGGCGTCGCGTACGCCTACACGCGCCGCCGGTTCCTGTACGGCGCGGGCGGCGGCGCGCCCGAGAACCACCGCCTCGTCGCCGCGGTGATCCGCGCGGCCACGGCCGTCGCCGGGTGATCGTCCCGGGCTCCCTGCCGCCCCGCGCGCCGGCCGTTCGCCGGTCCTCGCGCAGCACCCGCCGGCCGTAGGGGCCTCACGCCTCCGTGGGCTCCAGGCGTACGCAGCAGCGGCCGGGGGCGGGCGCCGGGCATGCTGTCATGCCCTTCTCACCGAGGCCCTGGAGGACGCCGCGGAGGAGGTGGAGGTTCATGCCGCACACCGTTGCGGTGTGCTCCTGGGCCAGGACGTGGAAGGGGCAGTTGCCCAGGACGATGGCCCCGCCCTCGTGGCGGGGCTCGAATCCGTGCCGTTCCAGCAGCTCGAACAGATCGGTGCGGTCCTCGCCGGCCAGTCGGCTGCCGGCGTCATGCGCCGTGCGGTGCAGGACGGCGCGCATCGGCTCCCCCGTGGCCTCGGACTCCTCCAGGGCCCGGGCGAGGAGCCGCCCGGCCAGCTCGTAGTGGCGCTCCGGGAGGCTGACGCTGACCTGCCTGGTCGAGCGGCGGTACAGCTTGGCCGGCCTGCCCGCCCCCGGGCCCGTACGGCCGCTGCGCCGCTCGTAGACCACGTCGAGCAGGGATTCGGCGGCGAGGCGGTCCAGGTGGAACGCCGCGGTCTGCCGTGCCAGGCCGAGGGCCGCGGCGGCCTCGTCGCGGCTGACCGGGGCCGGCTGGCGTACGACGTGGTCGTACAGCCTCCTGCGGGTCGGCTCGTCGAGAGCGGCGACGGCGGAGACGGCCGGGACATCGGCACGGGGTGCTTCGTTCGAGTGGGCCACGAACACCAGTGTAAAACCCACAGCCATTGACTAAAGAGACGGCGAGAGCTTCTATTGATAGTGAAGGTTGTCTATAGAGAGAAGGACGCGCCATGACGTCCGTATCCACCTCCACAACCACCTCCCGGCGGGCCGCGCTCACCGATCCCGGCTACCAGGCGTTCGTCGTCCTGCGCACGGGGTTCACCGTGGCGCCGATCCTGTTCGGGCTGGACAAGTTCACGAACTGGCTCGTGGACTGGCCCATGTACCTCGCGCCGTGGATCGACGACATCGTTCCCGGCAGTGCCCAGGCGGCCATGTACGCCGTGGGCGCCATCGAGATCGTGGCGGGCCTCGTCGTGGCCGTCGCCCCTCGCTTCGGCGGCTGGCTGGTGGCGGGGTGGCTCGCCGGCATCATCGTCAACCTGCTGACCATTCCCGGGTACTACGACATCGCCCTGCGGGACTTCGGGCTCCTGCTCGGCGCGGTCGCCCTCGCCCGGCTCGCCCAGCGCTACCACGGCGAGCCGCATCCGGGCTGAACAGCCGAGCCGCGCCGCGAGCGGGGCCTTCGCGCCGGTGAGAAGGTGGTGCCATGCGAACCGCCCGGGATTCTCCCGGCACCGGCCGGCTCCGCTCGCCGGCCGGGGCGGTGGCGCGGGTCGACGGGTACGCACCGCTGCGGGACTACGCCGTGATCGGTGACGGCCGCACCGCCGCCCTGGTCGCCCGCGACGGGTCGGTGGACTGGCTGGGCCTGCCCGACCTGGACTCGCCCGCGGTGTTCGGCGCCGTGCTGGACGCCCGGCGCGGCGGCCGGTTCCGGCTCGAACCCGCCGTGCCGTACCGGGCGGAACGCCGCTACCTGCCCGGCACCAACGTGCTGGAGACGACGTTCGTCACGGGCCGGGGGACGGTCAGGGTCACCGATGCGCTCACCCTGCACGACGACACGGCCCTCTCCCCCATGCGGGAGCTGCTGCGATGCGTGGACGGGCTGTCCGGGTCCGTGCCGTTGCGGTGGAGCGTGCAGCCACGCCCCGGCTACGGCGGCCGGCGCGTGCGGCTCGTCCGGCGCTCCGGCGTCCCGGTGGCGACGACCGGGCGGGCGGCGCTGGCGGTCTGCGCCTGGGAGGCCGGCGATCCGGAGTGCGAGGGAGACACGGTCGGCGGCCGGTTCGAACTGGCGCGGGGCCGGCGCGCCGTCATCGCGATGCCGTTCGCCGATCAGGAGCCGCTCGTGCTGCCGGCGCGCCACGAGGCCGAGACGCGTCTGGAGCGTACCGGTGCGGCCTGGCGGGGCTGGACACACGACCGTACGTACGCGGGCGGGTGGCACGAGGCCGTGACGCGCAGCCTCCTGGCGCTGAAGCTCCTGGTCTTCGCGCCCTCCGGCGCGGTGGCGGCCGCCGTGACGACCTCGCTGCCGGAGGACATCGGCGGCGAACGCAACTGGGACTACCGCTTCTCGTGGGTGCGCGACTCCGCGTTCACCCTGGCCGCGTTCCTGCGCTCCGGCTGCCCCACGGAGGCCCAGGCGTATTTCTGGTGGCTGATGCACGCCTCCCAGGTCACCCACCCCGAGCTGAACGTGCTGTACCGGCTGGACGGCGGCCACCGCACCCCGGAGCGGACCCTGCCGTGGGAGGGGTACCGCGGCTCCGGACCGGTGCGTGTCGGGAACGCCGCGGTCGGGCAGGTCCAGCTGGACACCTACGGCGAGCTGCTCCAGACGGCCTGGCTGTACGCCCGTGCCGCGGGGCACCTGGACGCGGACGTCGCCCGTCGTCTCGCGGAGCTGGCCGATCTCGTGTGCGCGACCTGGCGGCGTCCCGACTCGGGCATCTGGGAGGTGCGCAGCCCGCCCCGCCACTTCACACAGTCCAAGATGATGTGCTGGGTGGCGCTCGACCGGGCCGTCGACCTGGCGGAACGCCGCCTGATCCCCGATCGTCACATCTCCCGCTGGCGGGCCGGCCGGCAGGCTGTGCGCGACTTCGTCGAGAGCCGCTGCTTCTCCCCGTACCGCGACTGCTACGTGCGGTCCGCCGGGAGCGAGGACGTGGACGCCGCCGTGCTGCTCGGGCTGCTCCACGGCTACGGCGACGCACGCGACCCCCGGCTGCGCTCCACGGTGGACGCCGTCGAGCGCGAGCTGCGGCAGGGGCCGTACGTCCTGAGGTACACCGGGGAGGACGGCCTCCGCGGCACGGAAGGGGCGTTCGTCGCCTGCTCGTTCTGGCTGGCCGAAGCGCTCGCCCGCACGGGGCGGGTCGGGGAGGCCACGCGGTTGATGGACGACCTGGTCGCGCTGGCCAACGACGTCGGCCTGTACAGCGAGGAGATGGACCCGGCCGACGGTGCGTTCCTCGGCAACCTGCCCCAGGCGCTGAGCCACCTGGCCCTGGTCAGCGCCGCCTGCGCCATCGACGCGGCCGGTGCGGGTGATGCCCCGGGTGCGGGCCCGGCCGGCGCGGGGGCGGACGGATGAGCGCCGGGAGCATCGCCGCGGGCATCGCCGCGGGCGGGTTCGTCGGGACGCTGGTGCTGACCACGGTGCTGCGGGCGGCCGGCGAAGCGGGCCTGACGCGCATGGACGTCCCGTTCCTGCTCGGCACCGTGGTCACGGTCGACCGTGCCCGCGCCAAGGCGATCGGCTATGTGCTGCACTTCGTCAACGGGCAGGTCTTCGCCTTCGCGTACTTCGCCGTCTTCCTGGCGATCGACCGGACCGGGTGGTGGCTGGGCGCACTGTTCGGCCTGGTCCACGGGCTCTTCGCCGGAACGGCACTGGTCAACATCCTGTTGCCGCTGGTCCACCCCCGGATGGGCAGCCGGTCGACCAGCGCACCGGACGTCGCGTTGCTGGAACCGCCCGGCTTCCTGATGCTCAACTACGGGCCGGGCACCCCGCTCGTGACGGTGCCGGCCCATGTCGCGTACGGGGCCCTGGTCGGCGGGTTCGCCTCGCTGGCCGGCTGAGGCACGCGGCGGCCGGGACGGTACGGATGCCCCCGGCGCCGGCCGCGAACGGCCGCCCCACGGCGGTCAGGCGGTGGTGCCCGGCGGATCGCCCCGGTCCTGGGTGCGCGTCGCGTCCTGGGCCGCCTGGACGAACTCGCTGATCCGCGTGCCCGAGTTGGCCGTGAGCCATATCGGCGCCCAGCGGATCGGCGGGGCGTCGCGCAGGGGGACGTAGGCGATGTCGGGGCGGGGGTAGAAGCGGGCGGCGTGGGCGCCGACCGGGAAGACGCCCTTTCCGGAGGCGATGAGGGTCAGCGCCTCGCCGAAGCTCGCCGCGCGGGGGCCGCGGGGGATCGTCCTGCCGTCCGTGGTGCGTTCGGGGGTCCGGTCCGAGCGGAGCCTGCGCGAGATGTCGTCCGGTACCTGGATCACGGGATGGTCGGCGAGGACCGTCGGCGGGGCCGACTCCTGCCCGGCCAGGGCGTGGTCGGCGGACACCGCCAGCATGCGCGGCTCGGCCAGGAGCACCGGGCCGGCGGTCAGGCCTCTGGAGGCGCCGAACAGCACATCGGTGATCAGGATCTCGATGTCACCGCCGAGCAGCCGCGAGACGGTGTCGTGCCACTGGGTCTCGTGGATCTGCACCTCGCAGTCGGGGTGCCGGGCGGCGAACACACCGACCGCCTGGAGCAGGAGCTGCCCGGCGATGGCGCCGAGGAAGCCGACGCGCAGGACGCCGCTGATGCCGCGCCCGACGTCGACGGCCCGCTGGAGTGCGTCCTGGATGCCGTCCACGTGCGGCCGCAGGTCGTCGGCGAGTTGCCGGCCGAGCGGTGTGAGCCGGACGTGACGGCTGCTCCGCTCGAACAGCGGGGCGCCGATGAAGCGCTCGACCTTCTTGATGGTCTGGCTGACCCGCCCCGGGGTGAGCCGCAGGCGCTCGGCGGTGCGGCCGAAGTGCAGCTCTTCGGTGAGGGCCAGGAACACCTGGATCTCCTGACGTTCCAGCACCGTGTCCCCGTCGTTGAGTTTCACTAAACGTCCCTTTCACGATCGTACGTTGATGCAGGTCAGCGCGGGAAGGGATCGTGGTGCCCGGCAGCGGGCGGGGGAGGCGTGACGTGGGGCGGAAGATCGTGTCCGGGCTGTTGGTGTCGCTGGACGGCGTGGTGGACGCGCCGGAGCGGTGGCGGTTCCCGTACGGGGACGAGGAGACGGGGGCGGCGCCCGGCCTGGTCGACGGTGAGGCGGAGGCGGTCTTGCCGGGGCGGGTGACCTACGAGGCGTTCGATGCCGTCTGGCCGTATCCGAACGGCCTGTCGGGCTACGTGAGGAGGCGTTTCCAGAGGCGTCCTCCGACCGTGGCCGGCGCCTCCGACACCCTCGGGCAGGCCGTCCGGTCCGGCGCCGCCGTCGTCGACGGGGACGTCGCCGCCGCGCTCCGGGCACTCAAGCGGGGGCCGGGCCGGAACATCGACCTGTCCGGCAGCGTCACGCTGACCCGCAGCCTCCTGGAGGCCGGACTCGTCGACGAACTGCGGCTGCTGGTCCACCCGATCGTGGTGGGTTCGGGACAGCGGCTCTTCCCCGACGGCACGGGCCGGGTGCCGCTCCGGCTCACCCGTTCGGCCACGCTCTCCACCGGCGTGGTGGACCTCACGTACGCATGCTGATTCGCACTCGTCAGGAGAAGGACCTTGGGAAAGATCACCCACTTCGTGCACCAGTCGCTCGACGGCTTCATCGAGGGCCCGAACGGCGAGTTCGACTGGCCCGCCATGGACGCCGAGCTGTCCGCCTACGCGAACTCCCTCACCGAGAGCGCGGACATCTTCCTGTACGGGCGCGTGGTGTGGGAGATGATGGCGGGCTTCTGGCCGCGCGCCGAGGAGTTCTCCACCCATGAGCACGACCTCGCGTTCGCGCCGGTGTGGCGCAGGACGCCGAAGGTCGTCGTCTCCTCGACGCTGGAGAAGGCCGACTGGAACACCCGCGTGATCGGCTCGGACGTGGTCGCGGAACTCGCCGACCTGAAGCGGGCCGGTGCCCACCTGGTGCTGTTCGGCGGCTCCGCGCTCGCCGCGCACCTCACCGAGCACGGGCTGATCGACGAGTACCAGATCTTCGTCCACCCCGTCGTGCTCGGTGGCGGCAAGCCCGTCTTCGGTACCCCGCAGCAGCGGCTGGCCCTCACCCTCGCCGAGTCCAGGATCTTCGACTCGCAGGTGGTGCTCCTGCGGTACCGGTCGGCCGGACACGATCTCTGAGTACGGCCGGGTTCTCTCCCCGCCCTGCCGTGCCCCCGGCCCCTCCCCCTGTCCGGCCGATGGGGAACTCCCCATCGGAGCAAGGGTTTTCCCGGTATCCCGGCCGTTCGCGGTTTGCCTACTGTTCGCATACAGCTGATCCACCGGTCACCCGGAGGACCGACGCCTGGGCCTGTCTGCGCGCGCCCCTTTCGCACCACCACCCCCCTCCGCTTCGACGAGGAAGCGATCCCCACCGCCGTTCCGCGCCGCGCGGAACCGGCCACGAAAGGCAACGACCTTGCGCATACCGGGTACTTCCCCCACCCCGCGTGCCACCCGGCGCACGCTGATATCCGTCGCCGCGATATCCGCCACCCTGCTCTCCGGCACCGCCGCGTCGCTCGCCCTGGCGGGCACCGCCACCGCCGCCGCGCCCGCCGCCGTTCCCGCCGCCGCCCAGAGCCCGGCCGCCGCCCCGGTGGAGCGGCTCATCGTCGGCTACAAGTCGACCGCCTCCGAGGCGAAGTCCAACTCCGCGGCCTCCGCCGACGCCCGGGCCAAGGGACGCGCGGCGGGCGAGACCGTCGGCTTCCAGCGCCGTCTCGGCACGGGCGCCGCGCTCATCGACCTCGGCGAGAAGCTGACCGGGGCCGAGGCCGCCGACGTCATCGCGAAGTACGCGGCCGACCCGGAGGTCGCCTACGTCGTGCCGGACCGCCTGAACACCGTCAAGGCGACCCCGAACGACACCGAGTACGCCAAGCAATGGGACCTGTTCGAGGCCACCGCCGGCATGAACGTGCCCGGCGCCTGGAACACCACGACCGGCAGCGGCGTGACCGTCGCCGTCATCGACACCGGCTATGTGGCCCACTCGGACCTGGCGGCCAACATCGTCGCGGGTTACGACTTCATCTCGGACACCGCCGTGTCCGTCGACGGCAACGGCCGTGACAACAACCCGGCCGACCCGGGCGACTGGAACCGGGCCGGCGAGTGCGGCACCGGCTCCCCCGCCAGCGACTCGTCCTGGCACGGCACCCACGTGGCCGGCACCATCGCCGCCGTGACGGGCAACGGCAAGGGCATCGCGGGCATCGCGTACGGCGCCAAGGTCCAGCCGCTGCGCGTCCTCGGCAAGTGCGGTGGCTACGACTCCGACATCATCGACGCCATCACCTGGGCGTCCGGCGGCACCGTCTCCGGTGTCCCGGCCAACGCCACTCCCGCCAAGGTCATCAACATGAGCCTGGGCGGTGGCGGTGCCTGCTCCTCGGCCACCCAGAGCGCCATCAACGCCGCCGTCAACCGCGGCACCACGGTCGTCGTCGCCGCGGGCAACGAGAGCGACAACGCCGCCAACTACTCGCCGGCCAGCTGCGGCAACGTCATCACGGTCGCCGCGCTGAACCGCTCCGGCAGCAAGGCGAGCTACTCCAACTACGGCTCCGTCGTCGACATCGCGGCCCCGGGCGGCCAGACCAGCACCGGCACCGCCAACGGCATCCTGTCGACGCTGAACACCGGCACCACCACGCCGTCGGCCGAGTCCTACGCGTACTACCAGGGCACCAGCATGGCCGCCCCGCACGTCGCCGGCCTCGCGGCCCTCATGAAGTCCGCCAAGACGACGCTGACCCCGGCGCAGATCGAGTCCGCGATCAAGACCAACGCCCGCGCGATCCCGGGCACCTGCTCCGGCGGCTGCGGCGCCGGTCTCGCGGACGCCACGAAGACCGTCCAGGCCGTGACCGGTTCCACCGGCGGCTCGACCGGAACCGTCTTCTCCAGCACCTCGGCCGTGGCCATCCCGGACGCCGGCTCCGCGGTCGAGTCGCCGATCACGGTCTCCGGTGTCAGCGGCAACGCCCCCTCGGCCCTTCAGGTCTCCGTCGACATCACCCACACCTGGCGCGGTGACCTGGTCGTCGACCTGGTGGCGCCCGACGGCTCCACCTACCGGCTGAAGTCCTCCAGCTCCTCGGACTCCGCCGACGACGTCAAGGCCACCTACACGGTCGACGCCTCCGCCGAGACCGCCGCCGGCACCTGGAAGCTGCGCGTACAGGACGTCGCCTCCCAGGACACCGGCACCCTGAACGGCTGGAAGCTCACCTTCTGATCGCTTCCCCGCCGTGCACCCCGTGCACGCCCGCACCCGGACCGGCACAGCGCCTCCGGGTGCGGGCGCCCAGTCGTTCCGCGCGCCCGCTCATTGGTGCCAAGGGCGCGGCGTCGGGTGCCACCGGAAGTGGTGGTGACCGAGCCAGCTGCTGACGTGACGGCCCAGCAGCGTGCCGCCCAGCACCACGTACCCGACGCCCACCAGCCAGGACACCACGATCAGCACCGTGCCGACCGGCCCGTACGTGACGGCGTTCGACGCGACGAGCGGCGAGAACACCCAGTGCGAGAACCAGCGCAGGCCCACCAGGCCGATCATCGTGGCGACGGCCCCGGGCAGCAGCTGACGGGCCGGCACCTTGCCGCCCAGCAGCAGGCTCTGTCCCCACCAGAAGAAGGCGAGCCCGAGCAGCAGCACCAGCGCGCCCCGCGCGAGGCCCTGCCACAACCCGTCCCGCAGGACGACGCTGCTGTTGGCGACCACGTACAGATAGGCCGTCAGCCCGGTGAGCCACACGGTCTGCCGCCACAGCTTGTGCCACGGGCTGATCGAGAGGCCCCAGATCCTGCTGTAACCGGCCTGCACGCTGGCGGCGAACGACAGGCCGAAGAACACCAGGATGGCCGCGCTCAGGGCGTTGGTGGTGCTGATCACGATGTGCGGGGTGGAGAACACGTCTTGGACCGAGCGGGCCGGACGGGCGTTCAGGCCCATGCCGTCGATCACCCACTGGGGGAAGTCGTGGGCACCCGTCGGATCCAGCGCCGCCACGAGGACCAGCAGCGGCAGCAGGGCCACGTATCCGAGGGCGGCGAACCCGAGGGAGCGGTGCATGAGCTCCACCTCGCTGCCGTGGCCGACCAGGCGCCCCACCGCCGAGTGGTCCCAGATCTCGCGCCAGCGCCGGTAACGGTGTCTCACCTCAGCCTCCCTGGGGCATGCCTCGGCGCCACCGTAACCCGGCCCCGTACCGGAAACCGGGGAGGCCGCGCCCCGGCCCGTCGCGGGCGGTGCGCGGCCGGTCGCCCGTCGCGGCCCTTCAGCGGGTGCGTGCCCGGAACAGCGCGCCCGACACGGCGAGGGCCAGGGCCAGCAGACCCGCGCACCAGGCGAGGGCGATCCACGGCGCGTCGCCGACGGGCCGCTCCAGGAGCAGGCCGCGCAGCGACTCGATGACCGGAGTCACCGGCTGGTGCCGGGCGAAGCCGTGCAGCCAGTCGGGCATGGTCTCGATCGGTACGAACGCGCTGCTCGGGTACGGCAGGAACATCATGAGGAACGTCAACCCGCTCGCCGCCTCGGGTGTGCGGGCCAGTAGTCCGGCGGCGGCCGACAGCCAGGACACGGCGAGGATGAAGGCGAACAGCAGCCCGAGCGCGGCCGCCCACGCGGCAGGGCCGCCCGTCGGGCGGAACCCGATCAGGAACGCGACGCCGATGACGAGGGCCGTCGACAGCAGGTTGCGGGCGAGGCTCGCCCCGACGTGCCCGGCCAGGATGGGCGTCGCACCCACGTCGAGCGACCGGAACCGGTCGACGATGCCGCCCTTCATGTCCTCGCTGACCCGCACGGCGGTGGTGGAGGCGCCGAACCCCGCGCACAGCAGGAGGACGCCGGGGACGACGTAGGTGACGTACGCGGTGTGGGTGCCGGTGTCGATGGCGCCGCCGAAGAAGTAGACGAAGATCAGCATCAGCATCACCGGAAGGACCATGGCGGTGATGAGCGCCTCGGGGTTGCGGCGGCTGAGCCGGAGGCCACGGCCGACGAGGGTGAGGGCGGCGTCAGACACGGGCGGTCCCTTGCGTGGCGGGTGTTTCACGGTTGCCGGTGTCCGTGCCGGTCCCGGTGAGCGCCAGGAAGACGTCGTCGAGGGTGGCGGTGTGCAGCGTGAAGCGGGCGATGTCGGACCGGCGGGGGTCCAGGGTGTCCAGCAGGCCGCGGACGTGCGCGGCGGTGCCGTCGGTGGCGATGCCGAGCGTGAGCGTGCCGGGTGAGTGGCGTACGGCGTGCGGGGCGAGGCGGGCGTAGGCGTCGGCGTCCGTGGCGACGACGTCCAGGCGGTGGCCGGCGACGCGGGCCTTGAGCGTGTCGGCGGTGCCCTCGGCGACGACGCGGCCGGCGTCCATGACGGCCACGCGGTCGGCGAGTTGGTCGGCCTCCTCCAGGTACTGGGTGGTCAGGAAGACGGCCGCGCCCTGGGCCGAGAGGTCGCGTACGGCCTGCCACAGCTCCTGGCGGCTGCGCGGGTCCAGGCCCGTGGTGGGCTCGTCGAGGAAGACCACCTCGGGTGCGCCGACGAGTCCGGCGGCGAGGTCGAGGCGGCGGCGCATGCCCCCGGAGTAGGTGACGGCCGGGCGGTGGGCCGCGTCCGCGAGGCCGAACCGGTCGAGGAGTTCGGCGGCTCGGCGGCGGGCGTCGCGACGGGAGAGGCCGCTGAGCCTGCCCATCATGCGGAGGTTCTCGGCGCCCGTCTGGAGGTCGTCGACGGCGGCGAACTGGCCGGTGAGGCTGATACGGCGGCGTACCCGGGCGCGGTCGGCGACCACGTCGTACCCGGCGACGACGGCCCGGCCGGCGTCGGGCGGGGTGAGCGTGGCGAGGATGCGGACGGTGGTGGTCTTGCCGGCTCCATTGGGGCCGAGGAGCGCGAAGACGGCGCCGCGCGGGACGTGCAGGTCGATGCGGTCGAGGACGGTGACGCCCTGGTAGGTCTTGCGGAGGCCGGTGGCCTCGACGGCGGTGGTGCCCGGCATGGCGATCCCCCTTTACTGCGTATGCCATACGCTTTACTGCGTAAGGGTTACGCATTATTAGGATGACGTCAAGCGGCCCGCCGTACGGGCCGGGGCCCGGGACGGCAGGAGAGTGAGGCCGGTGCAGGACAGCGGTGGTTCGGGGCTCCCGCCCGGCCTGGAGGCCGCGTGGGGCTTGCGCGAGCGCCCCGCGAAGGGGCCGAGGCCCGGCCTGAGCGTGCACCGGATCGTCGACGCGGCGCTGGCCGTGGCCGCCGCCGAGGGCCTCGCGGCGGTCTCCATGGGGCGCGTCGCCAAGGAGCTGGGCGCCTCGACGATGTCCTTGTACCGGTACGTCGGCGCCAAGGACGAGCTGTACGTGCTGATGCAGGACGCGGCCATCGGCACGCCCCCGGACCCGCTGCCGCCCGGCACGCACTGGCGTGAGGCGCTGGCCCACTGGGCGTGGGAGCAGCGCGTGGTGCTCCAGCGGAACCTGTGGCTGCTGCGGGTGCCGATCTCGGGCCCGCCGGCCACGCCGAACTCGGTCGCGTGGTGGGAGGCGGGCATGCAGGCGCTCGCCGGCACATCGCTGGACGAGGGCACCAAGGTCTCGGTGGTGGGGCTGGTGAGCCGCTTCGTGCGCAGCGAGACGGGGATGATGGCCGACCTGGCCGCCGCCGTGGCGGCGACGGGCGAGTCGCCCGAGCAGGTGATGGCCCGTTACACGCGCGCCCTGCGACGGCTCGCGGAGCCGCGGCGCTATCCGGCCGTGGCCCACGTCCTGGCATCGGGCGTCCTTGAGGCCCAGGAGGACCCGGACCACGAATTCCGCTTCGGCCTCGACCGGCTGCTGGACGGGATCGGCGCACTGGTGGAAGCGACGGAAGCCTGAACCGGGCCGCGTTCCGGGCAACCGGCGGGCGGTGGGGTGTCAGTGGGGGCCGTTAGCGTGGCGGGCATGATCGATGCTGAGCTGGTTCGCCGTATCGCCATGTCCTTTCCCGAGACGGTCGAGAAGGAGGCGTGGAACATGCCGACGTTCCGTGTGGCCGGGAAGATGTATCTGACCATTCCCGATGACGAGACGTCGATCGCCGTGCGCTGCCCCAGACTGGAGCGCGAGGAGCTGATCGCCGCGGAGCCGGAGAAGTTCTGGGTGCCGCCGCACGAGGCGGGTTCGGCGTGGGTCAGGGTCCGGCTGGCCGCACTGGAGGACTTGGACGAGCTGCGCGACATCCTCGTGGACTCGTGGCGGCAGGCGGCGCCGGACCGGCTGACCGAGAAGCACCCCGACCTGCGGCCCGGAGCGGTGTCCGGCGAGTGAGCGGTCGCGCGGCCGGGGTTCGGCCGATGGGGGGCGGGTGCGGCTACTCGAACCGCGACGTGTCGCCCGCCCCGCGGCGGACGATCTCGGGTCCGCCGCCGGAGAAGTCGATCACCGTCGTCGGTGTCGTCCCGCAGTCGCCCGAGTCGACCACCGCGTCCACGACGTGGTCGAGCCGGTCCTTGATCTCCCAGCCCTGCGTCAGCGGTTCGTCCTCCCCGGGCAGCAGCAGCGTGCTGGAGACCAGCGGCTCGCCCAGCTCGGCGAGGAGTGCCTGGGTCACCGTGTGGTCGGGGATGCGTACGCCGACGGTCTTCTTCTTCGGGTGCTGCAGCTGGCGCGGCACCTCCTTGGTCGCGGGGAGGATGAACGTGTAGCCGCCGGGCGTGGCCGCCTTCAGCGCCCGGAACACATCGTTGTCGATGTGCACGAACTGCCCCAGCTGGGCGAAGTTTTCGCAGACGAGGGTGAAGTGGTGGCGGTCGTCCAGGTCGCGGATGGTACGGATCCGCCCCAGGGCGTCGCGGTTGCCCAGGCGGCAGCCCAACGCGTAGCAGGAGTCGGTCGGGTAGGCGACGAGGGCGCCGGAGCGGATGCTGTCGGCCACGTTGCCGATGATGCGCCGCTGGGGGTGGTCGGGGTGCACGTCGAAGTACTTCGCCATCCGCCGAGCCTACGCCCGCCGGGCCCGCCCCGGCACGTTTCACCGGCACGTCCGCGACGGGCCGGGGGTGAACACGTCGGCAGAGCTGCTGCTTCGGCCTGGTGGGGCACGTGGTCAGAGCGGCCGGAGCCGGGCGTGCAGGAGGCAGAACTCGTTGCCTTCGGGGTCGGCCAGGACGTGCCAGTTCTCGGTGCCGGTCTGGCCGACGTCGACGGGCTTGGCGCCGAGGGCGAGCAGCCGCTCCAGCTCGGCGTCCTGGTCGCGGTCGGTGGCGTTGACGTCGATGTGCAGGGGGAGTTTCCCGGCCCGCGGCTCGCTGCCGGGGCTGAGGACGAGGGTGGGCTGCGGACCGCCGAACCCGGCGTCGGGCGGCCCGATCTCGATGCTTCCGTCGTCCTCCCGGCCGAGTTCGACGTAGCCGAGGACCTCGCTCCAGAATGCGGCGAGTCGCTCGGGGTCGGCGCAGTCGAGGACCAGCTCACTGATGCGGCATGCCATGCCCGTCAGTGTACGTACGGACACGACCTAGGCCTCGGCTCGGACCAGGCGGTTGGCGAAGGTGGACATGGTGTACGCGCCGATGCCCATGACGACCTCCAGCGCGTTGCGCTCCGTGTGGCCGGCCGCGAGGAACGCGGCCGCGTCGGCCTCCGGTACGGCTCCGTTCGTGGCGTACACGGCGAGGACGAACCGGCGGATCGCGTCGAGGCGGGGGTCGGGCAGGGGCGGGCCGTCGGGTCCGGCGTGGAGGGCGGTGATCAGCTCTTCGTCGGCGCCCAGGCCGCGGAGCTTGCGGGTGTGCAGGTCGACGCAGACGCCGCAGCCGTTGCGGGTGGCGACCGTCATGACGACGACCTCGCGGGCGATCGGGTCGAGGGTGGTGCGGTCGAAGGCGGCGGTGAGCTGGAGGAAGGAGTTCAGGAGGTCCGGGGAGGACGCGAGCCGGCGGACGGCCCGCGGCAGCTTCCCCATGCGGCGTTCGACGGCTTCCATCGCGGGCCGGGACGCGGGCGGGGCGGAGGCGAGGGTGTGAGCGGGGAACACGGGAGGCCCTCCTAAGATGGACAACGTGGTTGACGAAAATAAAGTAAACCAGGTTGTCGAATCTGCCAAGGGTCAGACCGCGGGGTACGAGCTTCCGCTCCTCCTCTTCGCGGGGTTCCGCACGCTCATCGACCGGCTCCACGCCGAACTCGCCCGCCAGGGCCACCCGGACCTGCGCCCCGCGTACGGCTTCGCGATGCAGGCCGTCGGGACGGGCCGCGACGGCGCCACGGCCAGCGAGATCGGCCGCCGGCTCGGCGTGACCAAGCAGGCGGCCGGCAAGACCGTCGACCGCCTGGTGGCCGTCGGCTACGCGGAACGCACCGACGACCCGGCCGACGCGCGACGCAAGCGCGTCCGCCTCACCGCCCACGGCCTGGACGCCCTCGCCCGCTCGGCCGCCGTCTTCGACGCGCTCCGCACGGAGTGGTCCCGCGCGCTCGGCCCGGACCGCCTCCACGACCTGGAGGACGCCCTCCGCACCGTCGTCCCGCCCGAGGCCATCCGCCTGGACGCGGCCAACTGGCTGGGCGGCAGCGGCGCCTGACGCACACGCTCCCGCCTCCGTCAGGTGTGGCGGCGGCAACCTCCGGCGCCCCGGCGGCGACCACGGGACGTCCGGGCGCCCGCGAGACAGCGGCGCCCTCCCCCACAGCACCGGAGCCGCCACATGACCACCACACCTGGCACGGGACGCCACAGGAAGCGCCGGAGGAACCTGGCCGTCGGCCTGCCCCTGGCCCTGGCCGCAGCGGGATCGATGGCCTACGGCGCCGTCTTCGGCGTCTTCGGCGAGGACGCGCGGGCCGAGGCGGCCGCGGCGCCGGCCGTGGCGCCGGGCGCGGCAACCGGCGCGGCAACCGCCTGGGCCGACGACGCCGCCGACGGGTTCGCCTCCGTCAACGCCCTGGGACAGAACGGCACGTACGGGGGCCGGGGCGGCAGGACCGTCACCGTGAGGACGCTCGCCGACCTGGAGAAGTACGCGACCGCCGCCGAACCGTACGTGATCGTGGTGGCCGGCACCATCGCCGTGCAGCCGGTCGGCAAGGAGATCCAGGTCGCCTCCGACAAGACGATCGTCGGGTCCGGAACCTCCGGGCACATCGTCGGCGGCGGCTTCTTCCTCGGGCGGGGCGTGCACAACGTCATCCTCCGGAACCTCACGATCCGCGACACGTACCAGGGCGTGTGGAACGACAAGGACCACGACTTCGACGCGATCCAGATGGACGGCGCCCATCATGTCTGGATCGACCACAACGACCTGCGGAACATGGCCGACGGGCTCATCGACGTCCGCAAGGACAGCACCTACGTGACGGTGTCGTGGAACAGGCTCGGCCAGGACAACAAGGCCTTCGGCATCGGCTGGACCGACAACGTCGTCACCGACATCACGGTCCACCACAACTGGATCCGCGAGACCGAGCAGCGCAACCCCTCCACGGACAACGCCGCGCACGCGCACCTCTACAACAACTACCTGCAGGACGAGCCGGGCACCCGCATCACCGCGTCGTACGGCAACTACGCGCGCGGCAGGACGCGGATGGTGCTGGAGAACTCGTACTTCGAACGGCTGAAGAACCCCGTCATCCGCGACAGCACGGCCGCCCTGGTGCAGCGCGGCAGCGTCTTCTCCGGGACCAGCGGACGCAACGAGAGCGGCGGTGGCCCCGCCTTCGACCCGAAGACGTATTACGGCTACACGCTCGACAAGGCCTCCGACGTGCCGTCCCTCGTCAAGGCCGGGGCGGGGCCGCGGAGTTCCCTCGGCACCCCGGCCACCACGCCCGCGGCCGTCCCGGCCCCGGCCGCCACCACCCTCACCGTCGCCCAGGACGGCTCCGGCCAGTACCGCAGCGTGCAGAAGGCCGTCGACGCGGTCCCGGCCGGCAACACCGCCCGCGTCGTCATCTCCGTCGCGCCCGGCACCTACCGGGAGACGGTCCGGGTCCCCTCGAACAAGCCGCACGTCACCATCCAGGGCACGGGCGGCAGCCGCAAGGACACCGTCATCGTGTACGGCAACGCGGCCGGCACGCCCAAGCCGGACGGCTCGGGCACGTACGGCACCGCCGGAAGCGCCACCGTCGCCGTGGAGGCCGACGACTTCCAGGCCCGCAACCTCACCATCACCAACGACTTCGACGAGGCGCGCAACCAGGGACTGAACGGTCATCAGGCCGTGGCCCTGCGCACCGCGGCCGACCGGGTGCTCCTCGACGGCGTCATCGTCAACGGCGACCAGGACACCCTGCTCCTGGACACGGCGGCCAAGGACCGGCTCGGCCGGGTCTACGTCACCCGTTCCTACATCACCGGCAACGTCGACTTCGTCTTCGGCCGGGCGACGGCCGTGATCGACCGGTCGGTGCTGACACTGAAGAAGCGCTGGGACGGCACGTCCGCCGGGTACGTCACCGCGCCCAGCACCGCCGCGAACCGCAAGGGCTTCCTGATCCACCGGTCGGTGGTGAACGGTGACGTCTCCGCGCGCAGCTTCTTCCTCGGCCGCCCCTGGCACGCGGGCGGTGACGCGTCCCTCGACCCGCAGACCACCGTGCGCGACAGCACCTTGAGCGCGGCGATCAGGACCGCCCCGTGGACCGACATGGGCGGCTTCTCGTGGAAGGACGACCGGTTCGCCGAGTACCGGAACACCGGGCCCGGCGCGGGCAGCGCGAGCGCCGACCGCCCGCAGCTGACCGACGCCCAGGCCGCCGGCCAGGAGGTCGCGGACTGGCTGGGCGGCTGGACACCGGGCGCCTGAGGGGCCGGCCGCGGACGGGCCCGGCCTGGCGGGCCCGGTGCCCGCCGGGGCCCGTCCGCGGCCCGTGGCGTGCCGGTCCCCCGCATCAACCGGCTCGTCGGTCCTCGACTTCGACCACCAGGTACGGCCACGCCTCGGCGAGTCCGGTGAGGTCGCCGGCGGCCGGCCGGCCGGCCGCGTGCAGGGACCTGTCGGGGCGGAAGTGGACGACCGTTCCCGTCGTACCGTCGTGGGCGACCGGCTCCAGGCCGGTCGCCGGCACACCGTGCTCGTACCGCTGGGTCCAGGCCCCGTTGCGGCGGCGGTTGGTGTGGACGAGCCACTCGCTCAGGGCGGCGACGACGGACATGCCGCGGCGTGGCCGCCCGTCCGGGAGCAGGTGCGCGTCGGGCAGGTCGAAGAACCGGAGGTCCTTCGTCGCCATGACGGGCTTCTTCACGGGCAGTCCTTGTGCGTCGAGGCGGGTGTCGGTGCCGCGGCCGTCGTCCGCGACCGACACCGAGCCGTCGCGATGGAGGGTGACGACGCAGCGGCCGCCGCCGTTGCACTCAGCCTCGTCGGCGGCGTACGCGACGACCTCCAGGACCAGATGGCGCACCCCTCCGGGCGCGAAGACGTCCGGGCTCAGCCGGATGTGCGAGAGATGGTCCCGGTCCACGGTGGCGGCCCAGTCGTGCGTGGTGTTGCGCCAAGTACGTCGTGTCGCGTCCATCGTCGCATTATCCGGCTCGCGGCTCCGCGCCGGCCTTTCGGCGGTGGGCAGCCGGCCGACAGGGCACGGCCGCCCGCCGTCCGGTCAGGAGGGCAGCGTCGCCGATGCCGAGGCGCCCGGCCAGGTGAGGCGCAGGCGTTCCCGTTCCGGCCAGTCCGGCAGGCTGACCAGCGGGGGCAGTTCCTGCGTGCGGGCCGGGCGCCGGACCACCTCGCCGGGCTGGTCGGCCGGCGTCATGACGACGCTGCCCCAGTGCTCGGGCAGCTCGCGGCCCTGGGCGCGGAGCTCCGTACGCAGGGCCACGTACAGCAGTTCGAAGGCCTGGAGCGAGATGTGCGCCCAGTCGCCCTTGACGTGCTCCTTGTAGTGGAGGTCGACCTGGCCGATGGCCGGGGCGCCGTAGCGGCGGGCGATCTGGTCGAGGATCGAGAACTCGGTGCCCCAGCCGGCGGGGAAGACGAGACGGGCCAGCGCCGAGCGCCGCGTGGCGTGCTCGCCGCTGAGGGGCTGGCGCATGCCGCCCAGCTCCGGGTGGAGCAGCGACAGCATGGGGCGGGCCATGGTCTCGGTGGTCCGGCCGCCCTCGTAGTCGTCGTAGAACGCCCGTACGTGCTGGAGGGAGGCGTCCCGCAGCAGCGGTCCGACCAGCCGGGAGACCTTCGAGGAGTCGAATCGCAGGTGGTCCCCGTCGACGAAGACGACGATGTCGCCGTGGCTCGCCCAGACGCCCTTCCACATCACGGAGCCCTTGCCGGAGTCCGGGATGCGCACGGTCGGTCCCGCCGAGGAGAACGCGACCACGCGGGCCCCCACGCGGGCCGCGCGGCGTGCGGTGTCGTCGGTGGAGTCGTGGTCGACGACCAGGACCTCGTCGATCGCCCCGGCCTCCCTCAGGTCCTCCACGACCGGCGCCACCACGCCTTCGATGGTGGAGGCACAGTTCCGGGCGGGGACGACGACGGAGATCCGGACGGGAGCGCCGGTGGCCGTCGTGCAGGCCCGCTTGGCCGCGGCGAGCTCCTGGGGGCGGTCCGTGCCGGGCCCGAGAAAAGTCTTGATCGTCACTGTGTCCAGTCCTTGCGGGGGCGGTCTCTGGTCGACGAGGCAGATCCGCTTATGTTGATATGCCGGAAATGCCTCATTGTCGACCGGAGTGATGCGGGCTCCCGCGCGGCTCCTCTTGACAGGTGCACGCGTTCCTCCCACGCTGCCCGTACCAGCTTCGGGGGGAGTACGCATGTCCGGACAGGCCGTTCGCGAACCCATGCCCAGCAAGCTCAAGGCCGCGCTCGTGGGCGTCTGGCTGCAGGGGGTGCTCAACCTCGCCGGCGGCGTCCTCCTGCTGGCGCTGGTGAACGACGAGGTCCAGCACGGCCGCGACGAGGGCCTGGGTTTCGTCCGCCTGATGGCGTTCCTGTCGTTCGTGGTGGCGGTGGCGCTGATCGCCTGCGCGCTGCTCACGCCGCGGCGGGCCGGCTGGGTGCGGCCCACCGTCATCACCCTGGAGGTCATCACCGTGGTCAGCGCGCTGTTCACGCTGTTCTCCGGCGGTGCCGCGTCCGCCCTCGTCGGCCTGGCCCTCGCGATCGGTGTGCTCAGCGCCTTCGCCTCGGCGGAGGGCAAGAGGTGGTTCGCCGGGTAGGTCCCGGCATGCGCCCGGGCGGGTGAGCCCCGCTCCGGGCGGACGTCAGTCGCCCGGCTCCTCGCCGCCGCGCCGCCCGGCGGCGCGGAAGATCCGGTTCAGGCTGTGGTCCAGAACGGCGACCGCGGATTCCGGGGTGCGCTGGCCGACCAGGACGCCGGTGCCGAGCCCCGCGGACATCGCGAGCAGACCCGCCGCCTCCAGGCCCGGATCGACGCCGGGCCGGAGCAGGTCCGCCTCCTCGGCCTGCCGGAGGAGTCGCGCGACGGCGTCCTCGGCGGCGTCGGGGTCCTTGATGAACGGCTGGGCGGCGAGCGCCTCGTCGTGCACGGCCAGCACGGCGTACGAGGTGTACAGGTGGTGGAACGTGCGGCTCTCCTCGTCCACCGGCAGTGCCGCCATCAGCAGCGCCTCGATCACCGCGCGCGGCCCCGGGTCGTCGCCCGCGGCGCGCACCCGCGCCGCCACCCGCTCGCCGAACCGCTCGGCCAGCTGCCGCAGTCCGAAGAGCAGCAGCTTCTCCTTGGTCTCGAAGTAGTACTGCACCAACCGCAGCGAAACGCCCGCCTCCGCGGCCACGTCGCGCATCCCGACGGCGTGCAGCCCCTGCCGCCCGGCGACCCGGACGAGCGCGTCGGCGATCTCCGTGCGCCGCTGTGCATGGTCCACGCGCTTGGGCATCGGCCGGCTCTCCGCTCACTCGTTGGACCACTGTTCGATCGAGCCGCCCCTTCGGTGAGCGGCCACCTTGATGATACAGCCGTACCACCATCGTGGTACGTTCGTATCACGAAGACCGAACGCCCCGGAGGTGGACGTGCCGAAGACCGCTGCCCGCACCCAGCCCGATGTCGGCCGCTATGTGACCGACGCCTGGCGCGACCGCTACTTCACGGCGTGCGACGCCGTCTACGCGCTGGGCGCCCGCGCCGTCGCGGAAGAGGACGTGGAGACCTCCTTCGGCACCACGCACGTCTACCGCTACGAGCCCGCCGACCCGGCCGCCCGGGCCCGCACCCCCGTCGTCCTGGTGCACGGGGCCGGGTCCTGCTCCGCCATGTGGTACCCGAACACGCCCGCGCTCAGCGCCGAACGCCCCGTCTACGCGATCGACACGCCCGGTGATCCGGGCCGGAGCGTCCAGCGCGCGCCCATCCACCGGCCCGACCGCGCCGCGCAGTGGCTGGACGAGACGCTCGCCGGACTGGGGCTCGACCGCGTGCACCTCGTCGGCGCCTCGTACGGCGGCTGGCTGACCCTCAATCAGGCGCACCGCAGGCCGGGTCGCCTGGCCTCGGCGACCCTGCTCGACCCCGGGGGCCTGGAGAAGGTCGGGCTGCGGTTCTTCGCCTGGATCTTCGCCAGCCTCCTCGCGACGTTCGCGCCCAAGGCGCTGCGCCCACGCCTCGCGGCCTGGCTGGAGCAGCCGGTCCTCATCGTGCCGGAGCTGCGCACGATGATCAGGCTCGGCGTCCGCGCGTACCGCGTCCGGCGCCCGGCGCCGCTCCCCCTGTCCGACGACGAACTGGCCGGCATCCGGACCCCGCTCTACCTGGTGCTCGGCAAGCGCAGCCTCCTGGTGCACCCGCAGCGGCAGGCGGAACGCGTGCCGCGCCTGATAGCGGGTGCGCGGGCGGAGATCGTCACGGGCACCGGTCACGGCCCGCAGATCGACCACGCGGAGGAGGTCAACCGCCGGATGCTCGCCTTCATGTCGTCCGTCGACTGACGGCCGCCGAGGACTGCCGGGCCGCCCGCGGTTGGCGGCGGCCCGCGGGGTGGCCCTGGACGGCGGTCCGGCACTTCGTGCTGTACGGCGGCAACCTCATTGGCTGCGCCAGTCGCGGATCTCGCTGCGCGTGGCCGCGGACGTGCTGCCCCTGCTGGTCATCGCCTGCTCGGCGGTCTGCCGCGGCGCGCTGCCGCCCGGCGTGGCGGACCACATCCCCACGGCTCATGGGGGTGGTCCCGTCGACCAGCCGCTCGCGGGCCGGCGTCGACCGAGGAGCAAAGGAGGTCACCGGATTCGCTCCGGGACCGCGTTAAGGGCAGGACGTCCGTTCATCCTTTCGGGTGGGGCCGAGCCCATTGCGCGGGGGCCGGAGATCGCCTGGGGCGGGGAAAAGCACAGGCCAAAGGGTCGCGCGGGGGCACGCACGGTAGAAGTGCGGGATGACGGGTGGCGTGGGGCCCGTGGCCCAGGCGCTATGCAGGCGCCATGAACCAAGATCGCTCGACTGCTGTCGACAGCGCCACGAAATCCTCCTCCCCGTCCTCCCTCTCCCGGCGGCGGTTCGCCACCGGTACGGCGGTGGTCGCCGCCGCCGGGCTGGGGGCCGGCCTCACCGCCGCGAGCACCTCAGGAGCCGTGCCAACGGCCAGGGCGTCGTCCAGAAGCACCGCCGACTGGGAGACCTGCCTGGGCGTCGCCCGTGCGCTTCTCGTCCTGGACGGCGACAGCCAGCCTCTGGTGCCGCGTTACGCGGAGATCCTGCACCGGTCCGGGCTGCCGCGCGCCCGGGCCACGGCCCGTAAGAAGGTCCTCGTGATCGGGGCCGGCCCGGCCGGGCTCGTGGCCGCGGGGCTGCTGCGGGACGCCGGGCACGAGGTGACCGTCCTGGAGGCCAACGGCAATCGGGCCGGGGGCCGTATCAAGACGTTCCGCACCGGCGGCCACGAGAAGGCGGCCCAGCCCTTCGCCGATCCGCGCCAGTACGCGGAGGCCGGGGCGATGCGCATCCCCGCCAGCCACCCGCTGGTCATGGGCCTCATCGACAAACTCGGCCTGGAGCGGCGCCGTTTCCACTACGTCGACGTGGACGCCGACGGCAGGGCGGCCCTGCGGACCTGGATCAACGTCAACGGCGTCCGCATGCGCCGGGCCGACTACCTGGCCGCGCCGCGCAAGGTGAACCGGACCTTCGGCGTGCCCGCCGCGTACCTCGACAAGCCGGCGGGGACGATCCTGCGCGAGGCCCTCGCCCCCGTGCGGGCCGAGTTCGCGGTGCGCCGCCCGGACGGGACGTGGGAGGAGAAGCCGCTCCCGCAGCGTGTCGAGGGCTGGGCGCGGGTCGTGCAGCGGTTCGGGGACTGGTCGATGTACCGGTTCCTGACCGAGTACGCGAAGCTGGACGAGCGCACAGTCGATCTGATCGGCACGCTGGAGAACCTCACGTCGCGGCTGCCGCTGGCCTTCCTCCACAGCTTCATCACCACCTCGCTGATCAGCCCCGACACGGCCTTCTGGGAGCTGGAGGGCGGGACGGCCGTCCTGCCGGACGCGCTGCTGCGGCCGCTGCGGGACCGGGTCCGGTTCGACCGGCGGGTGACCCGGATCGAGTTCTGGGACCCGTCGGGCGCGGCCGGGACCCGGCACGTGCGGCCGGACGGCCCGCGGGTGTGGGTCGACACCGTGTCGGAGGGCCGCGGCGGGAAGGTGGTGCGCGAGCAGTTCACCGCCGACCGGGCGGTCGTCACCGTGCCGTTCTCCGGCCTCCGGCACGTGCAGGTCGCGCCCCTGATGTCGTACGGGAAACGCCGGGCCGTCACCGAGCTGCACTACGACAGCGCGACCAAGGTGCTGCTCGAGTTCAGCCGGCGGTGGTGGGAGTTCGGCGAGGACGACTGGAAGCGGGAGCTGGAGGCCGTACGGCCCGGCCTGTACGACGCGTACCGCACGGGCCGGCCCGCCGACGACGGCAGTCTGCTGGGCGCCCACCCGTCCGTGCCGCGCGGCCACATCTCGGAGGCGCAGCGCGTCCACTACGCCGCCGCGCGCTGGGCGTCCCGGGACCAGCCGGAGGCGGTGGAGGTCATCGGCGGCGGGTCGGTCAGCGACAACCCCAACCGCTTCATGTTCCACCCCTCCCACCCGGTGCCCGGGAGTGCGGGCGGTGTCGTGCTGGCCTCGTACAGCTGGGCCGACGACGCGCTGCGCTGGGACTCGCTCGACGACGACGCCCGCTACCCGTACGCGTTGGGCGGCATGCAGCAGGTGTACGGGCAGCGGATCGAGGTGTTCTACACCGGGGCGGGCCGTACGCAGAGCTGGCTGCGCGACCCGTACGCGTACGGCGAGGCGTCGGTGCTGCTGCCGGGTCAGCACACCGAGCTGCTGCGGTGGACGGGCACCCCGGAGGGGCCGCTGCACTTCGCGGGTGACCACACGTCGGTGAAGCCGGCGTGGATCGAGGGCGCGCTGGAGTCGGCCGTACGGGCCGCGCTGGAGGTGCACCTGGCCTGAGGGGCCCGGAGCGCGGCCCGGCGTATACGGGCGTCCGGCGGCGGGTCGGCCGGCGGCGGGTCCCGCGAAGGGGCCGGCCGGAGGCCCGCCGCGCGGTGGGGCCGCGCGGACGAGGGCCGCCTCACCGGAGAGGGCGGCACCCCCGGTGCCTATGCTGTGCGCGGCGTGGCGGAGCCCGAGGTCCGGGGCGGTGGACGCCGGAGGCCTAGGGGGAGGGTCCTTTGACGGGGCATCATGCGGTGAGCGGGCTGGTGGGGAATCCGGCGGCGCCCGCCGGGGTACTGCTGCGGCTGCTCGCGCTGGGCGATCACTGGATCGTGCGCGCGCTCTCGTGGCGCAGGACGCTGCCGGACGAGGTCGCCGAGGTCATGCTCACGCACCCGGACCGCCGGGTGCGCACGGCGCTCGCCGAGAGCTGGACCGCCGACCCCGAGCTGCGGGCGCGCCTGCTCGACGGTCCCCCGTCGGACGCCATCGCGGTGGCCTGCGGTCCGCTGCCGTACCGGACGGAGGTGCCGCCGCTGCCCGACTGGGCGTACGAACGGCTGCTGCACCACGAGCGGGGCCTGGTCCGGCACGAGACGGTCGAGTCGCCCACCGTGCCGGTGCACGTGCTGGTGCCGCTCGCCGGGCACGAGGACCCGCTGTTCCGCCTGGCGGCGTGCCGGCGCGTCTGGGACCTCCTCGCCGACGACGTGCGCGCCGCGCTCCTCGACGACGCGGACGCGGCTGTGCGCACGGCCGCGTCGATGCAGGTCGTGCACGAGGACGAGGAGCGCACCGCCGAACTCGTCGAGACGGTCACGGACGGCTGGCGGCTGGGCGAGGTGGTGGAGCGCGGCCGGCTCGGCCGCGCCCTCGCCGAGCGTCTGCTCGCCGAGGGGAAGTGGCTCCTCCGGCTCGTACGGAATCCGTCCTTCCCGGCGGATCTCGCGGCGCGGCTGGCCAGGCACGAGGATCCGGCCGTGCGGCTCGCCGTCTCCGCCCGCCCCGGACTGTCGGAGGCGGAGCGGGCCGCGATCGACTGGAAGGTGGAGCCGGAGGACCGGCTGGACACGTTGCGCTGGGTGTGGGACGCACGGGACGACGCGGAAGTGCTGCGGGCGTGCGCGAGGTCCGCGCACCCCTGGCTTCGGCGCAGCGCCGCGGTGTGCCGGGGGCTGCCCGACGACTGCGTCGCCCTGCTGGCGGACGACGAGGACTTCGCCGTACGGCTGCTGCTCGCCGAACACCACCCGTCGGCGCCGGCGGAGCTGCTGCTGGATCTGTATCTGCACGGTACGCACCGGGCCGTCGCCATGCTGGTCACGAAGCCGCAGTTCCCGGCGGCCGGGCTCGCGGCGCGCTTCGCCGGCGCCGCGGATCCGCGGGCGCGTGCCCTGGCTGTACGCGACCCGGCGGCGACGGCCGGACTCGTCGAGCGGCTGAGCCGGGACCCGGACGCGGAGGTGCGGCGGGCGGCCGCCCGCGACCCGCGCCTGCCGGTTCCCCGGCTGGTGGAACTGCTGGAGGACCCCGACGCGGGCGCGGCGGCCGCCGCCAATCCCCTGCTGCCGGTGGCGGAGATGGAGGCGCTGCTGGAACGGGCGGGCGTTCCGCGTTGAGGGCCGGCACGGCGAGGGCGCGTGGAGCGGCGGCTCGCACAGCCCTCCTGACCGCACACCACTTCCCGGCGGCAGAGCCGACGAGGCCCTGAGATCGACGCCCGGCCGCTCCGACAACGGCGCCTTCACCCGCCGCCGCGCCTCCGCCCCGGGGCCTTCTCACCGGTTTCCTCACCGGCTTCTTCGCTGCCCGACAGGCGGCGAAGCCCGGCGGCGGCGGTGTCGGCCGCCTTGCGGGCCTGTCGTGCCGCGCGGTCGGCCTCGCGCACCGTGGTGGTGTCCTTGTCGGCCTGTGCCTGGGCCTCCCGCTGTGCCGTGCGGGCTTCGTGCAGGCGGGTCTCCAGGTCCTTCACGTGTGCCGTCGCCTCGGCGGCCCGGGCGGTCGACGCCTGCCGTGCCTGCTCGGCCCGGTCGAGTTCCCGCTGCCGCCGGTCGGCCTCGGCCTCCGCCTCCTCGGCCGCCGAGCGGGCGCGATCCACCGTGCGCTTCCGTTCCCGGGCGCGTTCCCGGTCACGGGCGCGTTCGCGGCTCGGCGTGCCGCCCTCCCGGGCCGGCGGAGCCGCGGGCGCTCCGCGGCGGGTGGCCGGCGCGGCCGCCGACTCCGGTGTCATCCCGGCGAAGCCCACGGGAGCCTCCAGGGTCTTCACCAGCCTGCCGCGTGCCCACTCCTCCGCCGCGTCCGGGTCGGCGAGCACCGCGTGGAGCGTCCGCTCGACCTCGTGCAGGACCGTCTCGCTCACCGGCTGCCCGGCCTCCGCCGCGAGCTCGCCGGCCCGCCTGGACAGCGCGGCGACCACGCGGTGCTGCTGATGGCTCAGCTCCCGGAACTGCTCCGGGTCCAGCGTGCGGTGCGCCTCGCGCAGTGCCTGCCCCAGTTCCGGCAGCTTGGCGGCCTCCGTGCGGGCCCCGCGGACGAGGAGGTTCGACGCCCAGGCGGCGAGGCTCGGCCTGCGCAGCCGCGCGATCCGGGCGGCCGCGTCGGCGTCCTCGGCCCGTCTCGCCTCGGCGACACGCGCGTCACGGGCCGCGATGAACTCGCTGGGCGGCAGTGCGTACAGCTCGTCGGCAACGTCGTCGGCATCCACGCTCCCACCTTCGGTCACGTGGACGCCCGGCGCGCGCGGGCGGGGCCGCGCGCGCCGGGCGGACCTCAGCCGCACTGGCGGATGTGCTGCTTCCAGACCTCGGGGCTGCCCGTGTTGAGGTACCAGTCGTTGACGTAGCCCCAGTTGCTGTTGCCGACATCCACGGCCATCCAGTAGCGGTAGTTCGGGTTGTCGTAGGCTCCGTCGCCGGTCCTCCAGCAGGTGAGGCCGACCTCGTCCCCGTTGTAGAGCCTGCTGTACGCCAGGTTGATCGGGCCGTATCCGTAGCCCGGGCCCGTGCGCACCTGGAGCCAGGAGCCGGGGTCGATGCCCGTGACGGTGGTGCAGTTCGTCCAGTCACCGGAGATGGTGCACCGGTGGATGGCGGCGTTCGCCGGTGCCGCGGTCGCCATCAGGGCGGCGACCGCGGTCACCGCCGTGGCGGCGGCGGCCAGCGCCTTGCGGGCTCTGCTGCTGATGCTCATGACGGGTGGGTCCTTTCCCCCGGGGACGGCCCGTCGGCCGGCCCTTGACCGGTTGTGTCGGCTTGGGACGCGGGCGGAGCGGCCCCCGTGCGTCCACGACGACAGTAGGGGCGGTCGGAAGGTCGTCCACCCTGACACCCGTCAGGACCGAAGCCCCGGGCCCGGCCGGTCCGGGCCTCGCGTGGGCGTCATGACGAATCCGTGACACGACACGGGCAACCCGGAACGGGATCCTCCCCTCCTCCCCTCTGCGAGACGTCAACAGAGCAGTGGGGAACGGGCGATGGAGCCGATGCGGGGGTTCGGGACGGAAGCCGGCGCGAAGGGGCGCGGGACGAGTCGGCGGCGGTTGCTGGGCGCCGGGGTCGCCGCAGTGTCGGGGGCCGTCCTGACCGGCGCGGCCGCGGTGTCGTCGGCGTCCTCCGCGACCGGAGCGCCGGGGGCGGCCGGTGCGGGCAGGAGTGCGGGCAAGGCCGCGCCCGGTGCGCCCCGCGCCGCCGACTGGGCGGCCCTGGCCCGTGGGCTCGACGGGTCGCTGGTGCGGCCCGGTGACCGTGACTACGACGCGGCGCGGACGCTGTTCAACCCCCGGTTCGACGGCGTGCGCCCGGCCGGTGTCGCCTACTGCGCCGGGCCGCAGGACGTACGGGAGTGCCTGGAGTTCGCCCGTCGGCACAAGGTGCCGGTCGCGGTGCGCAGCGGTGGGCACTCCTACACGGGCTGGTCGTCCGGGCCGGGCCTGGTCGTCGACGTGCAGCGGATGGCGTCGGTGGCGCTGAGCGGCGGCACCGCCACGATCGGGGCGGGTGCCAAACTGATCGACGTCTACGACCGGTTGACGACCAAGGGCCGGACCGTGCCGGCCGGGTCCTGCCCGACCGTGGGCGTCGCGGGGCTGGCGCTCGGCGGCGGCATCGGCGTGGTGAGCCGGGCGTACGGGCTGACCAGCGACAGTCTGATCGGCGCGCGGATCGTCACGGCCGACGGCCGGGCCCGGGATGTGGACGCCCGGCGCGACCCCGACCTGTTCTGGGCGCTGCGCGGCGGCGGCAACGCCCAGTTCGGCGTGGTCACCGAGCTGCGGATGCGGACCCATGCGGCGCCCGAGTGCACCACGTTCTTCCTCAGCTGGCCGTGGGCGCGGGCGGCGGCGGTCGTACGCGAGTGGCAGCGGTGGGCGCCCACCGCGCCGGACGCGATCTGGGCGAACCTGCACCTGGCGGCCCCGGTGGGCGGCCGGCCCGGTTCCGTACGGGTCGGCGGGCTGGCCCTGACCAGCCGTACGGACCTGGAGAACCGGATCGACCGGCTCGCCGACGCCGTCGGCGCCGCGCCCCGGTCGGCGTCGGTGCGCACCCGGCCGTTCATGGACGCGATGAAGGTGATGGGCGGCGTGTCGGGCTTCACCATCGCGCAGGCCCACCAGAAGGGCACCCTTCCGGGCCGCACCCCGCAGGGCCGGGTCGCCCGCGAGTCGTACACGGCCCGCTCGGACTTCTACACGCGCCCCATCCCGGCCGACGGGATCAAGGCGCTGATATCCCGGGTCGAGCAGCTGGCCCGGCTCGGCGGTGGCGGCGCGGGCAGTATCGCGCTGGACGCCATGGGGGGTGCGGTGAACCGGGTCCGGCCGGGCGACACGGCGTTCGTCCACCGCGATGCCCTGTTCCTGGCGCAGTACATCATCTCGTGGCCGGACCAGGCCGCCGCCTCGACGGTGGCCCGGCACCGGGCGTGGCTCGACGGGACGTACGACGTGATGCGGCCCTGGGCGAGCGGTCAGGCGTACCAGAACTACACCGACCCGGCGCTGCGGGACTGGCGCAAGGCCTACTACGGGGCGAACATCGGGCGGCTGGCCGAGGTGAAGAAGGCGTACGACCCCGGGCGGCTCTTCCGCCACCCGCACTCCTTCTGACCGTCACCGGTTCGTCCGTCACGGGGCGCGGGAGGCGGGGAGGGGTGTCACGCTGGTGCGGACGCCCCTCTCCACGACTCCGCGTGGCTCCTCGACTCCGTGACTTCGTGACTTCGTGGCTTCGTGACAGGACAGAAGGAATCGCCGTGATCACCACTGACTTCGCCCCCGGCTCCCCGTGCTGGCTCGACCTCGGCGCGCCCGATGTCGCGGCGGCCGCCGAGTTCTACACCTCCGTCTTCGACTGGGAGTTCCGGTCCATGGGGCCCGAGGCCGAGAACTTCGGGTTCTTCCGGCAGAACGGCAGGAACGTCGCCGGGCTCGGGCCGCTCACCGAGGAGGGCGCCCGTTCCGCCTGGATGATCTACTTCTGCACGCGGGACGCCGACGCCACGACGAACGCCGTCCGGCAGGCGGGCGGGACGGTGCGGGTCGCCCCGATGGACGCGGACGGCGAGGGCCGGATGGGTCAGTACACCGACCCCCAGGGCGGGCAGTTCGCCGTGTGGGAGCCGGGCCGGATGAAGGGTCTGGAGGCGGTGGACGGGCCGGGAACGCTGACGTGGGTCGAGCTGATGACGACGGACGCGGCCGCCGCGAAGAAGTTCTACGGCAATCTGTTCGACTGGCAGTACCAGGACATGGAACTGCCGGGCGGAGGCGGAACGTACTGGATGCTCACCCCGGCCGGCCTGCCGGAGGAGCGCATGCACGGCGGGCTCATGGAGCTGCCCGCCGACCAGCTCTCCCTGTCCGGCGGCAGGCCCTACTGGCACCCGGTCTTCGGCTCCGCGGACTGTGACGCCACGGTCGCCCGCGTCACCTCGAACGGCGGCACCCTGCGGATGGGCCCCGAGGACGCGGAGGGCGTCGGGCGGCTGGCCGTGTGCGCCGACCGGGCCGGGGCGGAGTTCGTGGTGCTCCAGCCGGTTCAGGGCTGAGCCCGGGCCGGCGGCCCGCACCGCTTGCCGGGGTGCTCCAGTCGTACGAGGGTGAGGGCGATGGACACGCCGCTGAGGACGTTCAGTGAGAGCCCGGAAGATCCCTTCGCGCTGCACCGGGCCGCGACGGCTGTCCTCGACCAGCGGGGCACGGTCGTGGGCTGGAGCGCGCTGGCCGAGGACCTGCTCGGCTACCGGCCCAGGGACGTCATCGGCCGTGCGGCGCTGGACGTACTGATCGACGCGGCGGACCGGCCCGCCGCGCGGGCGGCGGTGGCCGCGTGCGAGCGGGACCGCGGCTGGTTCGGGGTGCTGCCGGTGCGCCGGAAGGGCGGGCGGCGCGTGCGGATGGGGTTCCGGGCGCGGCTCGTCCTGCGGTCGGGCGACGGCGTGGAGTGGTTCCTGGTCGGGTCGCCGGCGGACGACGTGATCCAGTGGGAGATCGACCGTTCCCTGCTGGAGGGGCTGTTCAGCCGCTGCCCCATCGGGGTGTCCGTGTACGGCCCGGACCTGGACATCCTGCGGGTGAACCGGGCGATCGCCGGCTTCGGCGGTGCGCCGGCGGAGGCGATCCGCGGGCTGCGCATGAGCGACTTCCTGATCGCGCCCGACGCGCGGACCGCCGAACGGGGCCTGCGGTCGGTGCTGGAGACCGGCCGGCCGCTCATCTTCACCGAGCAGCCGTGCCGCCTGTTGACCGATCCGCCGGGACGTGAACGGATCGTGGCGGTGTCGGCGTTCCGGATGGAGGATCCGGCCGGGGAGGTCCTGGGGGTCACCCAGCTGGTGGAGGACGTGACCGACCGGGAGCGGGCCCAGCGGCGGCTCGCGCTGCTGAACGACGCCAGTGCCCGGATCGGCACCGGCCTGGACGTGACGCGTACCGCCGAGGAGCTGGCGCTGGTGGCGGTGCCCGGCCTCGCGGACTGTGTGGCGGTGGATCTGCTGGAGCCGGTGGTACGGGGCGAGGAACCGGCACGGAACGCGTCGGGGGCGCTGTACCGGGCGGCCCTGCGCTGCGTGGTGCCGCAGGCGCCTCGCGACGCGCTGCCGGCGCACGACGCGGTGGTGTTCGCCCCCGGTACGCCGCAGGCGCGCTGCCTGAGCGAGCGGCGGCCCGTACTGGAGGCGCGGGCCGGGGGGCCTGCCGAGGGAGCCGGAGAGCCCGCCGGCGGAGCCGGAAGGGTTGCGGTGGCCGGGGCAGCAGGTGACCTGCCCGTCGAGGGCCCGCCCGTCGGGGAGGTCATGGGTGCCGGGCGGCCGGAGGAGGGCGGCGACGCGCACTCGTTGATGGCGGTGCCGCTGACCGCGCGCGGGGTCACGCTGGGCGTCGTGAGCCTGTGGCGGACGCACCGGCCGGAGCCCTTCGAGGAGGACGACCTGACGCTGGCGGCGGAGTTCGCCGCCAGGGCGGCGGTCTGCATCGACAACGCCCGCCGCTACACGCAGCAGCGGGAGGCGGCCCTGTCGCTGCAGCGGAGCCTGCTACCGGCGGACGTACCGGATCATCCGGCGGTCGAGGTGGCCCACCGCTATCTGCCCGCCGGTGGTGCCACGGAGGTGGGCGGCGACTGGTTCGACGTGATCCCGCTGTCGGGTGCGCGCGTCGCCCTCGTCGTGGGGGACGTGGTGGGGCACGGTGTGCCGGCCGCGGCGACGATGGGCCGGCTGCGCACGGCGGTGCACACGCTGGCGTGTCTCGACCTGGAGCCCGACGAGGTGCTGTCGCAGCTCGACGACCTCGTCGGCCGGATCGCGGTCGAGCAGGAGGCGACGGAACGGGGCGCCGGCGCACCCATCATGGGCGCCACCTGTCTGTACGCGGTGTACGACCCGATCTCGCGCCGCTGCGCCCTGGCGCGGGCCGGTCATCCGCCACCGGCGGTGGTCACGCCGGAGGGGGAGGTGTCCCTGGCGGACGTGCCCGCGGGTCCGCCGCTCGGCCTGGGCGGCCTGCCCTTCGAGACGACCGAGCTGGAGCTCGCGGAGGGCAGTCTGCTCGCCCTCTACACCGACGGCCTGCTCGAATCGGGCCGTCAGGACGTGGACGAGAGGCTGCGGTTGCTGTACGCGGCGCTGCGCCGGCCGGAGCGGGACCTGGACGAGATCTGCGCGACGGTGACGCGGACGGTCCTGCCGGACCGCCCGACCGACGACGTGGCGGTGCTCCTGGCCCGTACGCGTGTCCTGGCGCGGGACAACGTGGCCACGTGGCTGCTGCCCAAGGAGGCGACGGCGGCCCAGCGGGCGCGGCGGCTGACGACGTCGCAGCTGACCGCGTGGGGGCTGGAGGAGCTGGCCTTCACGACGGAGCTGGTGGTCAGCGAACTCGTCACGAACGCCTACCGTTACGCGGCGGGGCCCGTGCAGCTGCGGCTCATCCGGGACACCGCGCTCATCTGCGAGGTGTCCGACGCCAGTACGACCGCCCCGCATCTGCGGCGGGCCCGCAGCACCGACGAGGGCGGGCGCGGCCTGTTCCTCGTGGCGCAGATGACGGACCGGTGGGGCGCCCGGTACACGCGTGAGGGCAAGACGGTGTGGACGGAGCAATCGCTGAACGGGAGCGCGCACGTCATGGGGCGGCTGCCGCAGTGACGCTCCGGTCGGGGCGCGCGCTCCCGGCCCCGTGTCCCGGGGTCGCTTGACCCTCCCCCTGCGTCAGGCCGCAGCCTGGTCGCGGACGAAAGGGGTCGGGTGAGTTACTCGGTTGGACAGGTGGCCGGCTTCGCCGGGGTGACGGTGCGGACGCTGCACCACTACGACAGGGCGGGGCTGCTGTCGCCCGGTGAGCGCAGCCCCGCGGGCTACCGGCTCTACAGCGACGCGGATCTGGCGCGGCTTCAGCAGATCCTCTTCTACCGGGAGCTGGGCTTCTCCCTCGACGAGATCGCCGCGATCATGGCCGATCCGGCGGCGAACGCCCTGGACCACCTGCGGGAGCGGCACCGGCAGCTGAACGAGCAGATCATGAAGCTGCACCGGCTGGTGGAGGTCGCGGAACGGGCCATGGAGGTGCGGCGGACGGGCGTGGAGCTGTCGCCGCAGGAGCGGTTCGAGGTGTTCGGGGAGATCGCCTTCGACCTCAGCTACGCGACGGACGCCCACCTCAAGTGGGGTGACAGCGAGGGGCACCGGCAGGCCATGGCGCGGGCCGCCGCGCATACGAAGGAGGACTGGCGCAGGCTCATGGCGGAGGCGGCGGCCTGGCGGGAGCGGCTGCTCGCCGCGTTCGACGCGGGCGCGGTCCCGGAGGGCGTCGAGGCGATGGATCTGGCCGAGGAGCACCGGGAGCACATCGCGCGCTGGTTCACGCCGTGTCCGCCCGAGACGCACTGCCGTATCGCCGACGACTACGTCGAGGACGCGCGTGCCTTCGCGCTGGTCGTGCCGTCGTCGCAGCAGCGCCCCGGTCTGGCCCGGTTCCTGCGGGCGGCCGTTCACACCAATGCCGGGAGGGGGAGCGTCCGATGAGGATCCTGGTGACGGCCGCGGGGTCGCGTGGCGATGTCGCCCCGTACACGGGGGTCGCCGCCGGTCTGCGGGAGGCCGGGCACGAGGTGGTCCTGGCCGCGCCGGAGACGTTCGCGGGGCTGGTGGCCGGGAGCGGGGCGGTCTTCCACGGGCTGCCCGCCGACCCGCGCGCCCCGGTCACGGACCGCCCGGCGGCCGGCGGCGAGGGCACGGCCGCGCTCATGCGCAGGGCCCGCGCGTTCCTGGGCGATCTGGGCGGGGGGCTCGCGGACGCGGCCGCGCTCCACCGCCCGGATCTGATGGTGCTGTCGACGACGACGGCGCCGCTGGGCTGGCACGTCGCGGAGGCGCTGGGCACGCCGACTCTGGGCGCGTACCTCCAGCCGGTGGCGCCGACGCGGGACTTCCCGCCGGTGGTGGGCGGTGGCCGCGCGCTGGGCGGGTGGGGCAACCGTGCGGCGGGGCGGTTGGCGTTGCGTGTCGTGGACCGGATCCACGCCGACGCCGTGGAGGGGCTGCGGCGACGGCTGGATCTGCCGGCCGCGGCCGCCGGTGCGGTACGCCGGCGGGTGGAGGGTTCCGGCTGGCCGGTCCTGCACGGGTTCAGCCCGACGATGGTGCCCCGGCCGGGCGACTGGCGGGACGGTCTGGAGGTCGTCGGGGCGTGGTGGCCGCACGTGCCGGAGTCGTACCGGCTGCCGGACGCGGTCGAGGACTTCCTGCGGGCGGGTCCCCCGCCGGTGTTCGTCGGCTTCGGCAGCATGGGCGGCGGGCAGGGCGAACGGCTGGGCGAGCTGGTCGTGCGGGCGCTGCGGCAGGCCGGTGTGCGGGGTGTCGTACAGGCGGGCTGGGCGGGTCTCGGCGCGGGCGACGGGGGCCGGGACGACGTGCTCGCTGTCGGGGACGTCCCGCACGCGGTGCTGTTCCCGCGGACGGCCGCCGTGGTCCATCACGCCGGAGCGGGCACGGCGGCAGCCGCTGTGCGGGCCGGTGTGCCGTCCGTGCCGGTGCCGTTCACCGCCGACCAGCCGTTCTGGGCCCGGCGCCTGGCCGCGCTGGGTGCGGGTACGGAGCCCGTCCCCGTCACGTCGCTGACGGCCGAGGGCCTGGCGGAGGCGATACGCCGGGCCGTCACCGAGCCGTCGTACCGCGAGCGGGCGGCCCTCGCCGCGGCGCGGATGCGGCGGGAGGACGGCGTGGGGGCGGTGGTGGCGAAGGTCTCGCGGGTCGCGTCGGTGCGCGGCTGAGGGGCGGGTCTCGGCACGGCGCGGCCGAGGGGCGGTCGTGCCTTCGGGGTGCCGCGGCGGTCAGGGCAGCGTGAGGATGCGCGGGCCGTCCTCGGTGACGGCCACGGTGTGTTCGATGTGGGCGGCCCTGCTGCCGTCGGTGGTCAGCAGGGTCCAGCCGTCGTCGCCGGTGCGGTAGTCGTCGCTGCCGCCGGCCATGAGCATCGGTTCGATGGCGAGGGTCAGGCCGGGGCGGAGGGGGAAGCCCCGTCCGGGCCGCCCGCGGTTGGGGACGTGCGGGTCCTCGTGCATACGGCGGCCGATGCCGTGGCCGCCGAAGTCGGCGGGCATACCGCAGCGGGCCCCGCGGGCGACGGTGCCGATGGCGTGCGAGATGTCGCCGATCCGGTTGCCGGCGACGGCGGCGGCGATGCCGGCGTCGAGCGCCCGCCGCGTGGCGTCGATCAGTCTCAGGTCCGCCGGGCGGGCCGTACCGACGGTGAAGGTGATGGCGGCATCGCCGGTCCAGCCGTCGAGTTGCGCGCCGCAGTCGACGCTGACGAGGTCGCCGTCGCGCAGCCGGTAGGCGGTGGGGATGCCGTGCACCACGGCGTCGTTGACGGAGGTGCAGATCACCGCGGGGAACGGGGTCGGGGCGAAGGAGGGCCGGTAGCCCAGGAACGGGGAGCGGGCACCGGCCGCGGTCAGCACGGCGCGGGCGGCCTCGTCGAGTTCCCGCAGGGAGACGCCGACGGCCGCCGCCTCCCTGGCCGCGGCCAGTGCCCGGGCCACGACCCGTCCGGCCTCGCGCATGGCGTCCAGCGCCGCGTCGGTCTTGATCTCCACCATGGTCGCCACTCCCCTGTTCCGGCGCGCCCCTGCGCACCCAATTCTTATACCGGTATTAGTATCACGGTCATGGTGAGGACTCCTTTGACCCCGTGGGAACGCGCACGCGGTGAGCGGTTCGGCGCGCTGCTGCGTGAGGCACGCGGCGGGCGCAGCATGGTGGAGGTCGCGGCGGCCGCCGGTGTGTCCGCGGAGACGCTGCGCAAGATCGAGACCGGTCGGGCACCGACGCCGGCGTTCTTCACCGTCGTGGCTCTGGCCTCGGCCCTGGGGATGTCGCTGGACGCCCTGGCCGAGGCCTGCGCCGCCGAGGGGACGGACGAGGACCGGGCGCTCTCGGCGTGAGCCGGGGTCGCCCGCGGCGGGAGCGCGCCGGTCCGGCGGACGTCGGTCCCCCCCGGACGTCAGTCGTCGAGGGCGTCCAGGACGTCGGTGAGGGCGACGAACTTGAAGCCGGTCGCCTCGCGGTCGCCCTCGACCGGTGTCTCGCGGCCGTCCTGGACGACGAGCAGCCCGCCGGGGTACTGGGCGCCCAGCGGCGCGTTCAGGACGGCGGCGCCGTCGCACTCCTCGGACCCGTCGAGCGTCGGCGAGGCGGCGGTGACGCGGAACCCGCCCTCGTACTCGTTGGCGTCGCCGACCTCGCGGTCGTACGCCGCGAAGGAGTTGTCGCCCTGGCTGGAGGCCAGGACGTAACCGTCGCCGTCGGGCTCGGTGAGCAGGGTCAGGCCCTCGACGTCGGCGGCCAGGCGGTCGCCGCCGAAGCCGGGGTCGGCGCCGGTGGGCAGGCACGCGTCGCTCGCCTCGTCGTACGCGGCGGGGACGCCGTACTCGCGGACGCGGTCGATCAGCGTGGGCGCGCCCGTCAGGTCGGCACGCATGCGCCATACGCCGACGTCCTCCTGCCCCGCGTACAGCATGCCGTTGGCGGGGTCGACCACCATGCCCTCGACCTGCGGCAGTTCGCCGGGCTCGCCGCACGGGGCCCAGGTGGCGCCGTTCGGCAGGCGGAAGGACGCGGGGAGGTCCAGCGTGCGGACCCTGCGGTAGCCGACCGTGCCGTCGGGGCGGGGCGTGAGTTCCAGGAGGGCGACGGTGGTGCGGTTGTTGCGGCTGGCCAGGGCGTAGGAGCGGCCGGTGGCGGCGTCCTTCCACGTGGCGAGGCCGTAGGCGGTGTCCTGCTCGTTGATCTCCTCCTGGCCGGCCGAGAAGATCGCGGGGGCCGCCGGGTCGGTGACGTCGGTGAGCGGGCCGCCGGGGCGGTCGCGGTCGATGCGGTAGACGCGCAGCCGGTCGTGGCCGCGGTCGCTGACGACGGCCAGGTCCGTACGGCCCGTGGCGAGCCGGACCCCGTGGAGCAGGTCGACGTTGTTGAAGCGCCCGGGGGCGTCGTCGGGGCGGGCGGGCGGCGGCGCCGGGACGGACTGGACCTGGCGCGCGTCCAGGTCGTAGACGCGCAGGCCGCCCTCCTTGGCGGTGGCGATGACGAGGCTGCGCCCGGGGGCGTCGGCGTTGCGCCAGATCGCGGGGTCGTCGGCGTCGGCGTTGCCGCCCTGCTCGTCGTCGTGGAGCGCGGCCGTCTCGGCCCGGGGCGTGACGGTGGGCAGCGACGACGCGGCGGTGTCCTGGGGTGCGGCGGCCGCGTGTGCGGGGAAGGCCGGGGCCGCGAGGGCGGCGGCGCACAGCAACAGGGCGGCCGGCAGGCCGGTTCGACGGATGGTCACGTACGTCTCCTCGTGTCGGGGCGCGTGATCTCCGGAGAGCGTCGAACGGCACAGCGACCGGACGGTTGCGTTCCACCGAACCGAGCGGGTACGCCCCATGACGTCGTGAGAGAGCGCTCCCACGCGGGTCCTCGGGACGCTGCCCTACGCGCCGGCCCGCCGTAGGAGGCTCAGGCGCCGGACGTCGCGTGCCAGCGTTCCAGCCGCCGCTGCACGGCCTGGAGGGCTCCGCGCTGGCGGCCGGGGACGCGGCGCCGCAGGGCGACGAGGGCCGGGGCGAAGGCGCGGGCGGCCTCCGGGTCCGTGATGTGCTCCCACTGGTGGTGCGCCCGGTCGACGGCGCCCTCCACGTCCGGGTGGTCCGGCGCCTGCCGGCGCTGGAGGCGGGCATGGGCGGCGGTCATCCACAAGTGGCAGCTGGTGACGGGGTCACGCGCGAGACGCGCCAGGTCGGCGCGGACCTCCAGCCAGTGGATGGCCTGCGGCGAGTCGGCGCCGTGGGTGCGCCGCGCGTTCTCCTCCCACGCGGCCGCCGCGGCGGCGGCCTCCTCGTGGCGGCCGGCCTGGGCGGCGGCGAGGATCGCGGGGTGCGGGTCGGCCGGCGGGGCGGCGGACGAGGTGCCGGAGACGCCGAATGCGGGCGAGGTGCCGGAGGCGGGCGAGGTGGCGTAGGGCGCCGACGCGGCGTCAGGCGTGGTGACCGCGGGCGCCGTCATGGCGCCGGCCACCCCGGGGACCGGTGTCGCCTGCCGCGGCACCTGTCCGTGCGGCGGAACGGTGAAGTGGTCCCCCGCCAGGAGCAGGTCGCCGCTCGTGCCGGTCTGCGCCGCCGCCTGGGCCGCTGCCTGCTCGTGCAGGGTCTCGATCGCGGGCCGGGCGCCACTGCGCCAGATCGCCGTGCAGGCCTTCAGGTACTCGGGCGCGGCGACCCTGCGGCGGGGCGGGGGCGGGGCGATACGCCCGTAGAGGCGTATGCCGGGCCCGAGGGTGAGCGACGACGGGTCGGTGCCGACCCGCGCCCAGGTCGCGGCGTCCGCGACGAGGTCGACCACGACGGTGGTCGTGTGGGGCCGGCGCACCTTCAGCTCGCCGGCCAGCCAGTGCCACGGGACGGCCGTGTAGCGGAGGGTGGCCGGTGTCGAGCGGGCCAGCGCGAGGTGCGGGAGGTGCTGCTTGTGGTCGAGGTGGAGCTGCCCGGTGATGTAGAGGGACAGCGGCCCCGGGGACGCCACGGCGGCCCGGAGCCGGGTCAGCACGGCCTGCGGCTCCAGGGGGTCGGCGAGTTCCACCAGGTGCGCGGCCGCGGTGCCCGTGAGGGCCCCGGGCGGTACGGCTCCGAGTGCGGGCAGTACGGACGCGGCGTCGATGAGCCGCCCCTTGCCGACGGGGGCGGCCGCCAGCACCAGGGCCGTACCGGTTGTGTTCTGCTCGCTGATCACCACGACAGCACCGTATCCGCGTCGGCGGCCGCGGGCGGACCCAGGAGGGGAGACGAGAGGGGTTCGTCCCGGAAGGTCCCTCGCGTCCGGTATCTGTTCCGCCGTCAAGAGGCGGCCGGCACTCGGCCACATGGAGCAGGAGCGCGCGCAACCTCCGTGGTCCCCGTACAAGCTGAACGGCGTACCGGCACAGAGCCTCCCCGCCCGCGTCCGGTCGCACACAGCCGCGAGCACGAGGAACACAGGAGCACACCATGACGCACCGCCCGCCCCACCGTGGCCGTCCCCGTGCCGCCCTCGCGCTCCTGGCGGGCGCCGTGACGGCCTGCGGCCTGATCGCCGCACCGGCCGCGGCGGCGGGGCAGGACGACCGCCGGGACGGGGGCGGGGGCGGGGGCCGCGACGGCGCGCTGCACAAGCGCCTCGAACGGCTGGTGCGTACGCCCGGCGGGCCGCCCGGGGTCATCGTGGTGCTCCAGCGGGGCAAGGAACGGCGGGTCGTGCGGGCCGGCGTGGCGGAAGTGGGCACCGAGCGGCGGCCACGGCCCGACGACCACATGAGGCTGGCCAGCGCGGCGAAGATGTTCACCGGGGCGGTGTCCCTGCAGCTGGTCGACCGGGGCAGGCTGCGCCTGGACGACACCATCGGGGAGATCCTGCCCCATCTGCCGACGGCCTGGCACGAGGTCTCTCTGCGTCATCTGCTCCAGCACACCAGCGGACTCCCCGACTTCTCCGAATCGCCGGAGTTCAGGGAGATCCTGATCTCCGACCCGCACCACGTCTTCGACTCGCGCCGGCTGCTCGACTTCGTCGCCGGCGAACCGCTCGCCTTCCCCCCGGGGACGCGGTACGCGTACTCCAACTCCGACAACATCGCGATCGCGCTGATGGCGGAGGCCGTGACCGGCAAGCGGTACGAGGAACTGCTGGCCCGCCTGGTCTACCGGCCCCTGAAACTGCGCGACACGAGCCTTCCGTCGGGGTTCGAGCTGCCCGAGCCGTATCTGCACGGCTACGACGTCCGGCCGCCCGAGCCGCCGCAGGACGTGAGCGAGCTGTTCGGCGCCTCGGGCGCGTGGGCGTCGGGCGGCATCGTGTCGACGCCCGCGGACGTCAACCGGTTCGTGCGGGGCTACGCGGGCGGCCGGCTCCTGTCCGACGCGACCCGGCGGGCGCAGCTGACGTTCCTCGAGGGCGCCGCGTCGGAGCCGGCGGGCCCGGGCGCGAACGCCGCCGGACTCGCCCTGTACCGCTACACGACCCGGTGCGGCGTGGTGTACGGCCACACCGGAAACACGCCCGGCTATACGCAGCTGGCAGTGGCGACCGAGGACGGCCGCCGCTCGATGACGTTCTCGATCACCACCCAGACGAGCAAGTCGGTGAAGCCGGCGCTGCTGGCGCGGCTGCGCGAGGTGCAGGAGGACTTCGTCTGCGCCCTGCTGAAATGACGGGTCCGCCCCGGCCCCGCGCGCCCGTCACGCGAACTTGGAGCTGGGCACCGGACCGGAGGAGGTGAGGCGGTCCCGGGGCCCCTGGAGCCACGTACCGCGGACGGCCGTGACGAAGTCCGTGAGCCGTGCGACCGAATCCGCCGGGGTCTCGCCGTCGCCCCCGGTGCCCGGCACCGGATCGGCGGCCACGATGTCGGCGGCGACGCGCTCCGCCGGGCGGTCGTCGGCCGGGCCGCGTTCCACCCCGCCGTCGTCGCCCTGGCGCAGCTGCTCGTCCCAGGGGGCCACCACGGACTGGTGCAGCAGGGTGACGCTGTCGGGGGTGACGGCCGGGGCGTCGGTCCAGTTGCTCGCGTGCTCGTGGAGGACCTGTCCGGCGCCCCTCTCGTGGAGCTGCCGGAGGGCTTCCCGGCCCTCTTCCGTCGCCCCCAGGCCGTCGAGGTCGTACGCGACGACGACGGTGTCCTCCCGCCCGGGCGCGAAGGGTTCGACGGGGAGGCCGAGCACCTCGGCGGCGGCCAGGCCGAGGATCCGGCTGCCGCGGTCGGGCAGCAGCGAGACGGAGCGCGGCCGCACCGCGGCGGCGTCCAGCACCGCGCGCAGCCTCAGCAGCCCCTGGAGGCACTGGTCGTGGGTGTCCTGGAGCCAGGCGTAGCGGCCGGTCATGCCGGCGTCGAAGCCGTACGGGGAGAGCGTGCCGAGCACGGTCCCGCCCATCACGTACTGCCAGCCCCGCAGGTCGGTGCGGTCGAGCGGGGTCGCGGGCGCGGCGGCCGCCGCGCGGTGCAGCATGCGGCGCTGCCGGTCCCGGGCGGGGAGCCACATCGGGTCGGCGGGCTCGGGCAGCAGCGCGTGGTGCCGCTCGGCGAGCGCGAGGTCGCCCGCCATGAGGGCGTTGTGGGCGAGGAGGTAGCGGTCGGGCCAGTCTGCGAGGTCGCTCTCGTGCCGCGCGAGGACGTCCACGGCTTCGCGGTGGCGGCCCTCGCGCTCGTACGCGGCCACGAGTTCCCGGACCACGCCCATCGCGCCCGGGTTGCGGCCGAGCACCTCCTTGAGGGCGGGGATCGCCAGGTACGACAGGCCGCGCTCGATGCACGCGTAGCCGAAGTCGTACAGCGCCTGGTCCTTCCCTGGGTGTGCGGCCAGCCCGGCGGCGGCGGTGCGGAGGTCGTCGAACCCGGCGGCGCGTGCGGCCCGTTCGACGACGAGCGCCACCTCGCCCGGCGGCAGCGTCCCGGCCCCGGCCCTCAACTGCCGCAAGGCGCCCGGGACATCACCTTTGTCCAGGTACTCCAGGGCCTTGAGGACGTCTTCGGACGTGGGGCGTCGATTCCTGCGCGAGAACATGCCGAAGATCATCTACGCGGGCGGGCGATGCCTCAAGAGGATTACCGGCGCCGCGCGGTCAGTGACGTCGACGGCCGGGGCTCGTTGCACATTGCGTTCGGAAAGCAGTCTTTCTCCTCATGTGTCTTCTGGAGTGACGTATATGGCCATGCGCAGCGGTATCCGACTGATCACTGTATGTGCGGGAATCGCCGGGGCGGGGGTGGCGGCGGCCGCGCCGGCCGTCGCCGCCGAGGCGCCGGCGTCGGTGGGCGCGCCCGTCGTGTCGAACCTCAACAGCACCGGGCTGCTGGGCGGTCAGCAGAACCAGGGTGACGGGAAGGGACAGCCCGGCAGCCCGCTGCCCGTGGGCGGCGGGCTGCTGGGCGGGCTTCCGGCCGGCGGGCTGCCGCTGGGCGGCTGAGGCACGGAGCGCGAAGCGGGGGCGGGCCACCGGGGGTGGCCCGCCCCTCCTCATTCCTCATTGCGGGACGGCTGTTTCAGGAGAGCCGCTTGAGCAGTTCGGCGGCCAGCGGGCCGGACGAGGCGGGGTTCTGGCCCGTGATGAGGTTGCGGTCGACGACCACGTGGGCGGCCCAGGGCTCGCCCTCCTGGAAGTCGGCGCCGGCCTCGACCAGACGGTCCTGGAGGAGCCACTTGGCCTTGGCGGCGAGACCGGCCTGGGTCTCCTCGGCGTTGGTGAAGCCGGTCAGGCGGTAGCCGGCGACGGCGTGGGTGCCGTCCTCCTTGGTGGCGGCGAGGAGCGCGGCCGGGCCGTGGCAGACGACGGCGAGCGGGCGGCCGGACTCCAGGACGCGGACGATGAGCCTGCCGGAGTCGGCGTTCACGGCCAGGTCCTCCATCGGGCCGTGGCCGCCCGGGTAGAAGACCGCGTCGTGGTCGGCCGCGTCGACGTCCTCCAGGGCCACCGGGTTCTCCAGCTCCGGGAAGGAGGCGGTGGCGTCGGGGTTCTCGGCGAGGCTGGCCTTGTCGACGGTGGGGACGACGCCGCCGGGCGTGGCGACGACGACCTCGTGGCCGGCGGCCTTGAACGCCTCGTAGGGGGTGACGGCCTCCTCCGCCCAGAAGCCGGTGGGGTGCTGGGTTCCGTCGGCGAGCGTCCAGTGGTCGGCGCCCGTCATCACGAAGAGGATCTTCGACATGGTGTGTCTGCTCCGGAGTGCGGTGGCTGGTGCGGATGCTTCGACGGTACGGCGGCCCGCCATTGGGATCCAATGGGGAGATCCATAGGTGGTATCGGCTTTTCAATGGGTCGCGGGGATTTAATGGGGCCATGGACCTGAACCTGCTGCGGACCTTCCTCGCCGTGTACCGGTCGGGGTCCTTCACGGCGGGCGCCGCTCTGCTGAGCCTGTCGCAGCCGACCGTGACCACGCAGATCCGGGCGCTGGAGCGGCAGCTGGGGCGGGAGCTGTTCGAGCGGCTGCCGCGCGGGGTGGCGCCGGTGCCGTTCGCGGACGAGCTGGCGCTGCGCGTGGCGGGGCCGCTGGACGAGCTGGCGTCGTTCGCCGGGGGCGGGGCGCGCGGGGAGGCGGTGGAGCCGGTGCGCCTGGCGGGTCCGGCCGAGCTGCTGTGCCTGCGGGTGCTGCCGGCGCTGGCGCCGCTGGTCGCGGAGCGCGGCGTACAGCTGCGGGTGACGGCGGGGCTGACCGATCCGCTGCTGGAGGAGCTGCGGGCCGGGCGGCACGACCTGGTGATCGCCACGTCCCGGCCGCGGGGGCGGGCGCTGAGCGCCGTGCCGCTGGCGGACGAGGAGTTCGTGCTGGTGGCGGCCCCGGTGTGGGCGGAGCGGGTGACGCCGGAGCGGGTCGCCCTGGAGGGTCCGGGGAGCCTGCTGGGCGTTCCGCTGGTGGTGTACGCGGAGGACCTGCCCATCGCGCGGCGCTACTGGCGGCATGTGTTCGGGCGGCGGCTGGGCCTGCGGGCGGCGGTGACGATGCCGGATCTGCGGGGTGTGCTCGCGGCGGTCGTGGCGGGCGCCGGGTGGAGCGTCCTGCCGCGCTACCTGTGCGCGCCGGAGCTGGGCTCGGGGGCCCTCGTGGCGTTGTACGAGCCCGAGGACCCCCCGATCAACACCGCGTTCCTGGTGCAGCGGCCGGGGGCGGCCGCCCATCCGCACGTGGAACTCGTGCGGGACGTGCTGCTCAGGGCCGGGAGGTCGTGGTGACGCGGCGCAGCTCGTAGGTGGTGTGGGCGTCGGTGGTGCCGGTGGCGGTGAAACCGGCACGGGTGAGGACGCCGTGCGACGGGGCGTTGCCCAGGTCGACGGTGGCCGTGAGCACGGTGACGTGGGGGTGCGTGAAGGCCCAGTCGGCGAGGGCGCGCAGGGCCTCGGTGGCGTAGCCGTCGCCGCGGGCCGACTCCACGAGGTCGTAGCCGATCTCGGCGCGGCCGTCGGCGTCGGGGGCGGCGTGGAAGCCGATGCCGCCGATGGCGCGGCGGTCGGAGGTGCGGACGATCGCGTACGTGCCCCAGCCGGGGCGGTACGTGCCGCTGTCGAAGGCCTTGGCGACCATGCCCGCGGCGAAGCGGGTGCCGTCCCCGGGACCGTTCCCGGCCCAGGCGAAGCCGCCGCTGCCGGTGGTGTGCAGGTCGGTGGCCGACCGGGGGGCGACCTCGCACAGCACGAGGCGCTCGCCGCGGACGGGGTCGGAGTGCCAGCGCCAGGTGGTGAGGCGGGGCAGGCCCGGCAGCTCGGTGCGGCCGGTCGCCCACAGCAGGGTCTGCCAGGGGTCGTCGGTGCGGGGGCTGTGCGGGAAGAGGCGGTCGAGGACCCCGTCGCACAGGTGGGCCGGCGGCTCCCAGCCGGTGACGCCGAGGGCGCGCAGGATGTCGTGGGTGTGGAGCAGGACCTCGACGACGCCCATGGCGGCGAAGCCGTCGGGGCCGGCGGCGCCGTAGGGGTGCCAGGCCCGTACGTCGGCGGGGGTCGCGGCGACGACGGCGGCGAGCAGTCCGCCCGTCGCCTCGATCACATGGATGAGGCCGTCCGGTGTGGTGCCGGGGTCGGCCTGGATCTCGAACGGCACGTAGCCGTCCGTGGCCCGGCCGGTGAGCTGGGCGGCGTAGGCGGTGAAGTCGCTCCCGATGTGGACGGCGGTGTCGTAGCAGGTCCATTCGAGGCCGTGCGCGTGCGCGGTCCAGTCGCGGCCCGCCACCGTGCGCAGTGCCGCGGTGGTGGCGGCCACCGCTTCCTGGATGTCCTGTGCCCCCATGATCGTCATGCGGGTGACCCTAGGTGGGCTCAGGAGCGGGCGCCACCGGTTTGCGCGAGGTCGCCCGGGTCGGTGTTGGCGCCGCACAGCACGACGGCGACCTTCTCCCCCGCGGCCGGGCCGTACGCGGCGAGCCCGGCGAGGGCGGTGGCGGCGGCGTGCTCGACGGCCAGGCGGTGGTCGTCCCACAGGGCGCGGCGCGCGCGGACGATCGCCGCGTCCGGAACCGTGAGGGTGCGGACGTCGTAGTGGCGTGCGGCGTGCAGGGCCGCGGTGGAGACCCGCGCGGCGCCGAGGGCGTCGGCGGCGACCGAGTCGACGGTGACGTCGACGGGCCGGCCGGCGGCGAGGGCGGCGTCGAGGGCGCGGCAGTGGTCCGGTTCGACGGCGACGGTGCGGATGCCGTGGTGGTGGGCGGCGGTGGCGACGCCGGCGAACAGCCCTCCTCCGCCGACGGAGACGATCACGGTGTCGAGGCCGGGCAGCCGCTGGAGGATCTCGCCGAGGAGGGTGCCCGCGCCGGCGGCGACGAGCGGATGGTCGTACGCGTGCGAGGCGAGCGCGCCGGTGGTCCGCGCGAACTCCTCGCAAGCGGCGAGCGCTTCGGCGTACGCGGAGCCGACGAGGCGGACGTCGGCTCCGTACGCGCGGAGCCGGGCCACCTTCACGGCGGGCGCGGTGGCGGGGAGGAACACCGTGGCCCTGATGCCCTGGAGGCGGGCGGCCCAGGCGCAGGCCAGTCCCGCGTTGCCGCCGGAGGCGATGGTGACGCCCGCGTCGGGGAGGGTGCCCGCCTCGTGGTGGGCGCGCAGGAAGTTGAGGGCGCCGCGGGCCTTGAAGCTGCCGGTGTGCTGGAGGAACTCCAGGGCGAACCAGACCTCGGCGGGGTCGCGCGGGTCGTGGTCGCGGGCGGCGAGCACGACGGGCCGGACGCGGCCGGCGATGCGGTCGGCCGCCGTCTTGATGTCGGCGGGCGTCAGTACCTGCGGCATGGGGCTCTCCTTGCCGGCTGGGGGCGGCGGGCGGGTGGCGGTGGCGTTGCCGACAGCGGACGTCGGGCGGCCCGGCGTCGCGGCATCGGCCGGCCCGACATCGGGCGGCTCGGCTCGGCGGCCGGCCGGCTCGGTGGCCGGCTCGGCTCGGGCGCTCAGGCGTCGACCGGCTATCGATACGCCGTATCGTACGCTGGCTCTCATGATCCGTCCATCACCCTCGGCCGACGACCCCGCCCGTCCCGACCGCATCGCCGAGGCCGCGCTGCGGCTCGTCGACGAGGAGGGGCCCGGGGCCCTCAGCTTCCGCACGCTCGCGGCCCGGCTCGGCGTCGCCCACGCGACTCTCCAGCGCCGCTGCACCGACGTGGCGGGGCTGCTGGACCTGTGCACCGACCACCTCGCCGGCCGCCTGCCCGACATCCCGCCCGGCACGGGCTGGGCGGAGGCCACGGAGGCGCGGTTCACCGCCCTCTACCGGCTGCTCGTACGCCACCCCGGCCTGGTCGCGCTGCGCGGCGGGCGGCCATGGCTGGGCCGTCAGCTACTGGCCCGCCTGGTGGAGCCGCAGCTCGCCGACAGCCTGGCTGCGGGGCTGACGCCCGAGGAGGCCGTCACCGCGTACCGGAGGATGTACCTGCTCACGCTCGGCAGCGCGACCTTCGTCGACCACCGCGACCCGAAGGCCGCGCAGACCGCCACACGGACCGCGCTGGCCGCGCTGGACCCGGAGGAGTTCCCGGTGCTCACCGCGCACGTGGCGGCGGTGCTCCCGGCGGTGGTGGACCACGAGGTGTACTACGGGGCGCTGCGGCAGCTCATCCGGGCGGCGGCGCCCGGGGAAACCGCCGGAGGCGCGGACGGCGGGAGCGGCTGACCGGGCGTCAAGCGCGTACCGGCCTCTTGCCGGGCGTGCGGCGTGCGCGCTTCACTGTCGGTCCCCCACAGGAGGCCCCTCCGCCACTCCCACCACTCAGAAGGGCTTCTCTTGACTGCCGTACCTGTTCGTGCGGTCGCCGTCGCCGCGGCCGTGTGCGCCCTGCTCATCGGCTCGGCGCTGCCGTCCTCGGCCATCAACTCGTACCACGCGACCCCCGCGCCCGAGCGCACGGAGGTGGGCGCACTGGTCGCCACCTGGGACAACGACGGGAACCCCGCGACCCCGGACCGGGTCGACTGGGTGTGCTCCGGCACCATGATCGACGCGGATACGTTCCTCACCGCGGCGCACTGCACGACCGACTGGCCGGCGAACGTGAAGTTCTTCGTCTCCCTCCACCAGGACGTGCAGGGCGCCCTGGACGAGGCCGCCGCACGCCACCCCGGCGACCCGGCGGCGGTCGCCCGGGCCGTCGGCGTCGAGGGCACCGCCCACAACCACCCCGGCTATCCGGGGCCCGCGTCCGACACGCACGACATCTCGGTGGTCGAGCTGCCGGCCCGCCAGGTCGCCGCCCGCTGGTCGTTCACCCCGGCGGCGCTGCCCGCGGCGGGTGCGCTCGGCGCGCTCGGCCCGCAGGGGCTGAAGGACACGTCGTTCACGGTCGCGGGTTACGGCACGCAGGAGGCGCGGCGCGGGCCCGGCGGGCACACGCACCCGGGCGGGGGCGTGCGCATGAAGGCCCCGGTCGCGTTCGACGCGCTGAACGACGCGTGGCTGCGGCTCGCCATGACCGCGCCGCAGGGCAACGGCGGCGCGTGCTACGGCGACTCGGGCGGCCCGAACTTCGCGGTGCTGGGCGGGAAGCTCACCCTGGTCGCCACCACGATCACGGGTGATACGCCCTGCTACGCCACGAATGTCACGTACCGTCTGGACTCCCCCGGCGCGCGGGCCTTCCTCTCCCCCTTCGTGAAGCTGCCGTAGCCGCGCCGGGCCCCGGCGGCCCGGCCGGGGTGGCAAACGAGTGATTGCGGGGCCGTGCGGCCGCCGCGGGCGTGACGCGCGCGGCGGCCGCCGGTTACGCAAGGGGACCCGGGCGCAGGGTCCCCGACACGAAGGATCGACGATGTTCAAGAAGGTTCTCGCCACGGCCGGTGTCGCCGCCGCCGCCCTGGGCGTCTCCGTGCCGACCGCGTCCGCCGTGGGCGAGGGCGGGGTGCACACGCAGAACGGCAACTTCTCCGTGCAGTCCTACGGCAACACGGGCGCCGAGCCCGCCGAGGGCGGGGCCGCTCCGGGCGACGTGGAGGCGTCGTTGCGGGCCCTGGATTCCGGCCTGCCCGGGCAGCGGTAGCGGCGCCGCGGTCGGAGACATACCGGCCCTCCGGGGGTGACCGTCCGGCGCGGACGGTTCCCCCGGAGGGCCGATCCATGCGTGATCTTCGACACACACACCCGGCCGACTGTCATGTTTTCGCGCCGGGGCGCGCTGAATGGAGCGGGACGCCCGGTGCCACGGGTGTCCTCGTGACGTTTATTCGAAGGGTGGGGACGTGAGCGCGCGCAGATCGCATGCCTATCGACCACTGAGCATGAAACGCCGGGCGTGGCTGACGCTCGGCGCCGTCGTTCTGGGCGGGGCAGGGGTCGTCACCGTGGCCACGGCCGGCACCCCGGAGCCGACGGAGGGACCGCGACTCAAGGAGCGTGCGGCGACCCTGCGGACGGTCGGCCTGACCCAGGGCGGACGGACGACGCGGGAGCTGCCCGCCACGACCACGGAGCCGTTCTCGCTGGTCGGCATCGGCTGGGACGGCGACACGGCGGAGGTCGCCGGTACGGCGCAGGTGCGCACGCGCAGCGCCGCGACGGGCGCCTGGTCCGGGTGGCGGACCGTCGAGTTCGACGAGCACCGCCCCGACGGTGCGGAGGGCGCCGGGCACGGTGCGTCGGAGCCGCTGTGGGTCGGTCCCTCGACGGCCGTGCAGGTCCGCGTGAACGGCGAGCGGACGCTGCCGAAGGGCCTGAAGCTCCACATGGTCGACCCGGGCGTCAGCAGGGCGGAGGCCCGTAACCCCGCCGCGCCCGCGGCCGCGCTCTCCTCGCCCACCGCGGCGGACCTCGCCATGGACAACGCGGCCTTCTCACTGGAGGAGACCCCGAGCCCGTCCGCCACGGACAGCGCGGCGCCGTCGCCCAGCGCCACCCCGGCGCCGACGCCCACGCCCTCGTCCACCGGGACGTCGGCCTCGCCGACCGCCACGGCGCCGGCCACCACGAGCCCGGCTCCGACGCCCACGCCGACCGCGACGGCGACCGTCCCGACGGCCCCGCCGTCCACGGTGCGGCGGCCGCCGCTCATCACGCGGGCGCAGTGGGGCGCCGACGAGTCGATGGTCGCCGACCCGCCGGAGTACATCCAGAAGATCCAGGCCGTGTTCATCCACCACACGGTCGGCTCCAACGACTACAGCTGCGCCGAGTCGGCCGCCCTGGTGCGCGGCATCATGACGTACCACGTCCGCACCCAGGGCTGGAACGACCTGGGCTACAACTTCCTGGTCGACAAGTGCGGCCGCGTCTTCGAGGGCCGGGGCGGCGGTGTCGACCTCCCGGTGAAGGGCGCGCACACGTACGGCTTCAACGGCTACTCGACCGCCATCGCGTTCCTCGGCGACTTCGAGGGCGACGCGGCGGCGGGCAAGCCCGCCGGCCGGCCGACGACGGCGGCGCTCCAGTCGGCGGCCCGCGTCGCGGCCTGGAAGCTCGGCCAGTACGGCGGCGACCCGCAGGGCACGGTCACGCTGACCGCCCAGGGCAACACCGGCAAGTACACCACCGGGCAGCAGGCGACGATGAAGGTGATCTCGGGTCACCGTGACGCGTTCGCGACGGCCTGCCCCGGCAAGAACCTGTACGCGAAACTGCCCGCGATCCGTACGTACGCGGCCGGCGCGGGCCGCGGCTCGGCCATCCCGACGGCGGACCACAACCGGGACGGCGTGGCCGACCTGGTGGCGGCGCTGCCGCGGTACGCGAGCGGCGCCGGACGGGTCACCGTCCTGCCCGGTACGGCGACCGGGCCCACCTCGACGGGCCGCAGGATCCTCGACCAGAACAGCACCGGCGTGCCCGGCGCCAACGAGGCGGGCGACCAGTTCGGCACGACCACGGCGTGGGGCGACTTCAACGGTGACGGCTACGCCGACCTCGTGGTGGGCGCGCCCGGCGAGGACGACGAGTCGGGGCACACGGACACCGGTTCGGTCACCGTCCTGACCGGGCCCGGCCTCGACTCGGGCTTCGGCTACATGACGTCGCCCTCGTACCGGGTGAACGGCGACAAGCTGGGCACCGCCGTGGCGGTCGGCGACTTCAACGCCGACGGCACCGCGGACGTGCTGTCCGTGGCCCCGGGCAAGCCGGGCCGCTGGTGGGTGTTCGAGTCGAAGAACGCGACGTACGCGACCAAGGCGGGCTGGCTGAGCGACACGGCCAACACGTCGGTGGTGTCCTTCGCCTCCGCGGGCAGCGGCGACTTCAACGGCGACGGGTACGCCGATGTGGCGATCACCTTCCGCGACTCGAGCGGTGTGGGCCGGATCCTGGCGCTGAAGGGCTCGTCGAGCGGTCTGCAGCGGGTCGGCATCCTGTACCCGCGCGGCGGGCGTTCGCTCGCGGTGGGCGACATCAACGGTGACGGCTACGACGACCTGGCGATCGGTCAGCCGAACTCGACCGAGTCGGGCCACCTGGCCAAGGGCGGTGCCGTGGCGACGGTGATGGGTTCGTCCGCGGGCCTGACGTCGACCGGCCGCAAGACGTTCCACCAGGCCACCACGGGCATCCCCGACTCGGACGAGACCGGGGACAGCATGGGCGCCTCGGTGTCGGTCGGTGACGTCAACCTCGACGGGTACGCGGACGTCCTCGTCGGCGTGCCGGGCGAGGACCTGACGCGCGGCGGCGTCGCCCAGTCCAACGCCGGGCAGGCGATCCTGATCCGCGGTTCGGCGACGGGCATGACGGCCACCGGATCGGTCGCGTACCACCAGGACACGACCGGTGTCCCGGGCTCGACGGAGCCGAACGACCGGCTCGGTGCGGCGGTCTCGCTGGCCGACCTGTCCGGTCACACCTGGGCCGGGCTGGCGCTCGGCGCGGACGGCGAGGACGCGAACAACGGCACGATCCTCCACGTGGACAACAGCGCGACGGGCTTCGTGCCGTCGTCGGGCGTCTACTACGGCACGTCGGCGCTCGGCGCGCCCGCGGGTCTGGGGATCGGTCGGCTGATCACCCCGTAACGTCCCTGTGCGCGCACCGGCCCCGGTCTCCCTCGTGGAGGCCGGGGCCGGCGCCGTTCGCGGGCGGGCAGGCACGGGGCCGCCGGCTCGCGCCCCATGCGCCGTTCGCCCGAACGCGCCCCACTCGTACGAGTGAGCGGTCGGCGAGGGGGATTGACGTCGGGCGTCGCCTGGTACCCCCGACGTGGAGGCAACCCTGCCGTCGTGATCGGCATCTTCCCTGTGCGGTGGGTCCACGGGGGCCGGCCGGCCGTCCGCGCGAGCGTGCCTGGAGTGAGTCAGCAATGGTTGAGATCTCGATCGTCGTTCCGTGTTTCAACGAGAGCGAGGTGATCGACGCCTTCCACACCGCTGTGCTCGCGGCCCTGGGGCCCACGGGGGCTTCCTTCGAGATCTGCTACGTCGACGACGGGAGCGGCGACGGCACGGTCGAGCGGCTGCGGGAACTGGCCCGGGCCGACTCCCGGGTGCGGTACACGTCGTTCAGCCGGAACTTCGGCAAGGAGTCGGCGATGCTCGCCGGGATGCGGATGTCCCGCGGCGACGCGGTGGTGCTGATGGACGCCGATCTCCAGCACCCGCCGGAGCTGGTGCCGCGCATGCTGGAGCTGCACCAGCACGGCTACGACCAGGTGGTGGCGCAGCGGGACCGGTCGGGGGAGGGCGCGGTGCGCAGTGCGTTCAGCCGGGCGTACTACCGGCTGGTGCGGCGGTTCATGGAGGTGGAGATCGCGGACGGCGCCGGGGACTTCCGGCTGCTGTCGCGGCGCGCGGTGGACGCGATCCTGTCGCTCCCGGAGAGCAACCGCTTCTCCAAGGGCCTGTTCTCGTGGATCGGTTTCGACACGGTGAGCTTCCGCTACGAGAACGTGGAGCGGGCCGCCGGCGCGTCGAAGTGGGGCGGGCGGCGGCTTCTGAACTACGGCATCGACGGGCTGCTGTCCTTCAACAGCCGTCCGCTGCGCCTGGCCATCCACACGGGCCTGTGGCTGTTCGTCTCGGCGCTGCTGTACGCGCTGTGGATCGTCGCGAACGCGCTGCTGAACGGGGTCGACACACCCGGGTACGCGACGCTGATCGCCGCGATCGTCGGCCTGAGCGGCGTGCAGCTGGCGACGCTGGGCGTGATCGGCGAGTACGTGGGGCGGATCTACCACGAGGCGAAGCGGCGGCCGCACTACGTGGTGCGCGAGACGGACCGGTCGGCCGCGGTGGACGCGCGGACCGGGCGGCCCGTCGCGCCGGCGGGCCGCCCTGGGTGACCGGGTGCCCCGGGCGGTGGTCGGCACGGCCCGGGGCAGCGGTCACGGGATGCGCGTACCGCGCGTGACCGAGTCGAGGTGGTAGTAGTCGGCGACGCACCGGGCGGGCCAGGGGCGCCGCCCGCCGTCGCCGAAGGGCTCCAGCATGCGGCTGACGGAGTTCGGCGTGTAGGGGGCGGTCCTGGCGCCGCTCGCGGCCCGGTCGCGCAGCCACTCGTCCTGGCGGTCCCAGCGCTGGGCGCGGGCCCGCATGTCGTCGCCGAGGTGGTGCAGCGGGACGGCCATGCCGAGGACGGCCAGGGCGCACACGGCGGCGGAGGCCGCCGCCGCCGCCCGGGTGACCGCGGTGCGGGGGCGGCGCAGGCGCAAGGCCCGGCCGAGGAGGGCGCCGGCGGCGACGAGGAGCAGGACGTACAGCAGCAGGTAGTCGTTCCAGGTGCGCTCGGTGGTGAGCACGTCGGTCCCGAAGATCGGGTATGTGATCACCGTGCACAGGTAGCCGGAGACCAGGAAGGCGAGCGCCGCGAGGCCGAGCAGCTTCAGCGGGCGGCCGGGCAGCAGGACGCCGGGCCCGGCGCCGGGGCGGCGGCGGGCGAGCAGGCCGAGGAGGACGCCCGCCGCGAGGGCCCCGGCGTACTGCCAGGTGGTGAGGACGGTCTCCAGGATGCGCGCGTACAGCTTCAGCGAGGTGAGCAGGGAGTCCGGGGCGAGCATGGAGACGGTCTCGGCGTCGTAGCGCTCGCGCCGGTTGCGGGAGCCGGGCGAGGTGACGAGCAGGACCGTGCCGATCGCGACGCCCGCGATGCCCGCCAGGGACCAGAGGCGGACGGGGCCGCGGGCCCGCTCGGTGAAGAGGCGGTGGGCCAGGACGACGGTGCCGCCGAGGACGACGAGGGCGACGACGGACGCCTCCTCCGACAGGGTGCCCATGACGACGCCGGCGAGGACGACGACGGCCACGGCGGCCGCGCGGGCGCGCCGGCTGCGGGCGCGCAGCAGCGGCAGTGCGGCGGCGCAGGCCAGCACGGGGGCGAGGGTGTGCGAGACGGAGGCCGCCGGCCAGTAGAACGTCTTGTACGTGTTGGGGGTGGCGAACAGGAACACCGCGGTGATCATGGACGCGGTGAGGAGGGCGGCGCCGCGGGGCACCTCCTGCCCGGTGCGGCGCAGGAGCAGCACGGTCAGCGCCCACAGGACGGCCAGCATGACGACGGCGCTGAGCGCCGCGTACCACTGGTGGCCCGCGACCGGGAACTGTGCGTACAGGCCGACGAGCACGCCGTTGGCGAGGCGGCCGTTGTCGGTGACGTAGAACTTCCCGACGAGGCCCCATACGCCCTCGTCGCGCACGAGGGGGAGGAAGCACCACTCGTCCGCGGAGGGGCGGACGTGGCGACCGAGGAAGGAGGCCACCGCGAGCAGTCCGAGGGGCAGCAGGGCGAGCCCCGCCGTCCACAGGGTCGCCGGGCGGGTGAGCCCGTTGCTCCGTTCCGCATCCTGTTGGTCGGTGACGCTCGGGGCGCCGACGGCCATGCTCACCACTGCCTTTCGGGGAAAACCACTGATCCGACACCGTAGAGGCGTTTTTCCGCGCTCCCGTTCCCGTCCGGGCACGCCACCTCGCCCGGCGCAAGCACACCACCATGAATGCCCGCACATCGGGAAGCATGTGGGTAAAACAGTGCAAGGATGGACAGCGGCGGGACGACGACGCGCGATGCGACACCGGGACGGTTGTGCTCATGACCAGAGAACCGACAGCTGCCGCGGCCTCGGGAGCGACATCCAGTGGTGCGGTGTTCGGCGCGCCGTGCTGGGTCAGCCTGATGACCCGGAACCTCGAGGCCGCACACGACTTCTACGGCTCCGTGATGGGATGGCGGTTCCGCCCGGCGCGGCTGGGCGAGGAATTCAGCGTCGCCCTGTCCAACGGCAGGGCGATCGCGGGTATCGGGGCGCTGGCGTCCGCGTTCCACGTGGCGGTCGCCTGGACTCCCTACTTCGCCGTGCAGGACGCCGACGTGACCGCGGGGCGCATCCGTGAGCGCAGCGGGACGGTCGCGGTCGGGCCGGTGGCGTTCGTGCTGGGGCGGGGCGCGCTGGCGGCGGACCGGGACGGGGCGGTGTTCGGGATCTGGGAGGGCGAGCTGCCGGCGGGGTGGGAGGTGTGGCGGGCGGCGGCCCCTGCGTGGGTGCGGCTGCACACCCGGGACGCCTTCGAGGCGGCGATCTTCTACGGCGAGGTGCTGGACTGGGCGTGCGGGCGGCCGGACTGCTGCGAGGTCGAGTACGAGGGGGACGAGGTGGTGCTGCGCTGCGGCGGGCACATGGCGGCGCGGCTCAGTTCGGGCGCGCTGGAGGAGGCGCCCGACCCGGCGATCCGGCCGCGCTGGCAGGTGCACTTCCCCGTGCCGGACGTGGAGCGGTGCGTGACGGCCGCCCTCCAACACGGCGGGACGGTGATCCACCACGAGCCCGCCACCCAGGCGACGCTGAGGGACCCGGACGGGGCGCTGTTCACGCTCACCGCACTGGAGCGCTGATCCCGACCCGCGCGTCTTCGGCCGGCGTCAGCTCGCCTTGGCGCCGTGCATCGGCGCGGTCTCCATCCCGGCCCCCTCCCGCATGCCGCGCAGCAGCTCCCGCAGGGCTTCCTGCCCGGACCGGCGGGGCTCCCAGCCCAGCTCGGTGCGGGCCCGGGAGCAGTCCATCAGGGGCAGCCGAAGGAAGGCGTCGAAGAGGTACGGCGACGAGGGCACCGCGTGCAGCCGCCACCCCGTGGCGACGGCGGCGCGGGCGGCCCGGCGGGGCAGGCGCACCACGCGCGCGTCGAGCAGGTCGGACAGCTCCCGCGCGCCGAGCGGCGGGTCGGCGGCCAGGTTGAAGGCGCCGCGGGCGTCGCCGAGCACGGCGAGGCGGTAGGCCTCGGCGGCGTCGTCGGTGTGCAGGGCCTGGAAGCGCAGCCCCTCCATGTCGGGGACGAGCGGGATCAGCGCGGGGTTGGCGAGGGGGCCGGGGACGAAGCGCCCGGCGAAGATGCGGCGCTGCTCGCTGGCGGAGGTCTCCTTGAACATGAAGGCCGTCCGCATACGGACCACCCGGACCCCGGGGTGGCGCGGCTCGAAGCCGTCCAGGACGCGTTCGATGTAGGCCTTCTCGCGGCAGTACGCGGCTTCGGGCCAGCCGTGGGTGGGCCAGGACTCGTCGACGCCGCGGTCCTTGGGGCCGGGCGAGTAGGCGCCGACCGAGGAGGCGTACACCAGGGCGGGGACGCCGGCCTCGGCGACCGCGCGCAGCACCCGCAGGGTGCCCAGCACGTTGGTGCGCCAGGTGGCGAGCGGGTCGTGGGTGGGCTGGAACGCCCAGGCCAGGTGCACCACGGCGGAGGCGCCCTCGAAGTGCCCGGTCATGGTGCGGTCGCTGTCCTTCTCGACGTCGGCGGTCACCCAGGTCGTCCTGGGCGGCGACCAGCGGGGCCGGCGGCGGGCGAGGCCGACCACGGCGTCGACGTCCGGGTCGGCGGCGAGGGCCTCCACGACGCTGGTGCCGACGTTGCCCGTGGCTCCGGTGACGACGACTCTCCTGCCCGGTTGGCTGTTCACGGCTCCTGACCTCCGGCGGCTCGGTGACGCGTTGCCCCGGACGTGCCGGGGCGGTCCGGGTACCCCCGGCGCCCTCCGCGTCAACATTGCCAGGGCATATTCACCCCGGTTGGGGACGGGATGCCCGCACGTTCCCGCACGGGTGCGCCATGAACCGGTGTGCGGGTCGGTACCTGCGCATTGAGGGGCGAAGGGTGGGTATGGAGCCGCCGGATCGTCGGGTTCCGGCCAGCCTGACCGGAACCCGATCGGCCCTTGGCATATGCCAGAAGCACCACCGTATCGAGTGTTGCCAAATCCCTTACGAGGTGTCTCCACCTGTGCAACAGTCGTATACCGGTCCTTGCAGTCAGGCCCTGGCCGCCGCGCCTGTATCGGAGTACGACATGCCGCCCCATCTGTTCGCGGACCGTCCCAGCCAGCAGCCGCCCGAGCGCGGCGCTGTGGACGCCCTCATCACGCAGACCCGCCGTTTGCGCGGAGAGGTGGACGCCGTACGCCGCGACGCCGGGGGCGACGAGGACGACCCGCAGGGCCGCTGGCAGCGCGCCCTGTGCGACCTCGCGGTGCATCAGCTCGACGACCTGGGCGCCCAGTTGGGGCAGCTGCGCGACGGCGTGCCGGACGCATCCGCGCCGACGGAGGCCGGCGCCGGGGCCGGTGAGGAGCACGCCACGCAGGAGGACGGGCGGCCCTCCGACGAGCAGGCGACCGGTTCGCTGCTGCACCGGATCGGCAGGGCCGAGTGGAACCTCCTCAATGACGAGGTCAGTTGGTCCGACGAGCTGTTCCGGATCTTCGGCCGGCCCCCGGAGGCCGGCGGGATGTCCCTGGACGAGCTGCCCTCGATGGTGTTCCCGGAGGACCAGCCCCGGCTGACGGCGCTGGTGACGGGCTGTCTGATCGACGGCAAGCCGATCGACGGCGAGTTCCGGATCGTCCGCGCCGACGGACGCGTGCGGACCGTGCACATGGTGGGCGAGCCGGTACTCGACGCCGACGGCTGCACGGCGTCCATGTGGGCCGTGTTACGCGACGTCAGCGAACTGCGCCGGAGCGAGCGCGCGGTGCGCGAGTCCGGTGACTCGCTGCGCCGCCGGCAGGCCGTCGAGCAGACGGAGCACCGGGTGGCGGTGGAGCTGCAGGAGACGGTGCTGCCGCCGTGGCGCGGTCCGCTGCGCTTCTCGCACGACGGGCCGGGCGCGCTGGACCTGGCGGGGCACTACCTGCCGTCGCTCAGCAGCGACCGGATCGGCGGCGACTGGTACGACGCGCTGGAACTGCCGGACGGCGACACGCTGCTGACGGTCGGCGACCTGACGGGCCACGGGGTGGCGGCCACCTCGTCCGTGGCGATGCTGCTGGGCGCGCTGCGCGGACTGGCCGTGGCGGGCATCCGGCCGGGCCCGCTGATGGGCCATCTCAACCAGCTGATGGACTCGGCGGAGCACACGGCGCTCGGCAGCGCGGTGTGCTGCCGCTACACGCCCGCGACCCGCACGCTGACCTGGGCGCAAGCAGGACACCCCGCCCCGCTGCTGTTCCGCGGCGGGACGGGGTGTGCGCTGACGCGCCCCGAGGGTGTGCTCCTGGGCGCGACGGCCTCGGGAGCGGCGTACGAGCAGGCCGAGGTGCGGCTGCACCCGGGTGACCTGCTGGTCCTGCACACGGACGGGCTCGCCCGGGTCCCGGGCGCGCCGGGCTCGGACGTCTCGGGGGCGGACAGGCTGCTGGAGCTCGCGGCGCCGTTCGCGCGGGCGCGCGACGCCCAGGAGTGTGTGCGGCTGGTGGTCGACGAGTTCGGCGGGTCGCCCCGGACGGACGACGCCTGTGTGGTGGTCGCCCGGGTCGGCGACCTGTCGTGAGGGCTTGAGAGGGCGTGGGGGCACGCTCGACGGCCGTGCGGTCCGCCGTCGGCGGCCGGTGAGGGAGGGGCGGGCTGACCCTGCGGCCCGCCCTCGGTCGTTCCCTCCACGGTCTGTTGCTTGTCGGTCCGGTCGTTCTCCGGCTCGTCCGGCACTGCGGCCGGATGCCGGTTCTTCTCCGCCTGCGGGCCGGTCGGGCCTGCGGGCGGCCCGCGGCTAGATGTCCGCGGGGCCAGTTTCTTCACATGGTGCTTCGGCATGGCCAGCTTGATCTCCTCGCGCAGGTCCTCGATCTTCGAGTAGCCCGCGTACTGGCCGGTGAGCCGGTACATCTCGCGCAGCCGGTCCCAGGTGCGCTCCGAGGAGTTGGCCGTCATCGCCATGAGCGCCAGGCGGGCGTAGCGGTCGGCCTGTTCGGGGTCGTCGGCGATGAAGCACGCCGAGGCCATGGAGAGATGGTCGAAGATCTTCGAGCGCTCCCGGCCGTCGATCCGCAGCTCCAGGGCCTTCTGCGCGAAGTACTGGGCCTGCTTGGCGGCGTTCGGCTCGTGCTCGGCCAGCGTGCGGTACGCCAGGGCCTCCATGCCGTACAGGTCCTCGTCCTTGAAGGTCTGCATCCACACCGGCATCGGCACGTCGCCCCGGTGCGAGACGAACAGCTCCTCCGCCTCGCCGAGGGTGCGCCGCATGGCCTGGCCGCGGCCGAGGGCGGCCTGCGCCCAGGCCTCGATGGTGTGCAGCATCGCCTTGGTGCGCGGGAGGATCTCGTGGCCCGCGCCGGCCTTGGCGAGGTTCATCAGGTCCAGGGCCTCGTCCGGCCGGCCCAGGTGGACCATCTGCCGAGCGGCGCGGGACAGGGCCTCGGCGGCGCGGGGGCGGTCGCCGCCCTCGCGGGCCGCGTGGGCGGCGATGATGAAGTACTTCTGCGCCGTGGGCTCCAGGCCCACGTCGTGGGACATCCAGCCGGCCAGGACGGCCAGGTTGGCGGCCACGCCCCACAGGCGCCGCTGGATGGGCTCGGGGTGGTGGTAGGCGAGCATGCCGCCCACCTCGTTGAGCTGGCCGACCACGGCCTTGCGCTGGAGCCCGCCGCCCCGGGCGGCGTCCCAGCGGCGGAAGACTTCGACGGAGGTTTCGAGTTCCTCGATCTCCTGCCACCCGATGGGGGCGGCCTCGTAGCGGTCGAGCCCGGCGGAGTCGGCGTGCAGGACGTCGGAGCGGCGGGGGGTGTCGGTGGTGTGGGGGGAGTCGGTGCGGAGCCAGTCGCGCATGGCGCCGGTGATGGCGGAGCCTGCGGCGAGCGCGGCACCCGCGCCCACCAAGCCGCGTCGGTTGAGCATGAGGTCCATTCCCGTGAATTCGGTGAGGACCGCGGCCGTACGCTCGGGCGCCCAGGGCAGCCCGTCAGGGTTGTCGGTGCTCCTGACGTCCCGCCGTTTCCCGGCGCGCCCTTGTCGTACGAACCCGAGGTCCTCGATGGTCACGACACGGCCGAGTCGCTCGGTGAACAGGGCTGCCAGCACTCTCGGCACCGGATCGCGGGGCGTCTCCCCCATGTCGATCCACCGCCGCACCCGCGAGGTGTCGGTCGCCAGCTGGGGGTGGCCCATGGCCGCCGCCTGCCGGTTCACCAGCCGCGCGAGTTCGCCTTTCGACCAGCCGGCGAGGCCGAACAGATCGGAGAGGCGGGTGTTGGGTTGTCCTGTCACGTCAAGCCCCCAGGTTCTCGGCTGAGTTGACAGTAGCCGCCTGTCAGAGGCCTGGCGACTATTCGCCAGGCTTCGCCAGGGTGCGCAAACTGTTTAGCCACCCGCGCCTCGGTGTCAGGTAGGAACGCGCCACCCCGTCCCGGCGACGGCCCTCATTCCCCAGGGTGTCGGACCGGCGGCGGGACGGGGCAGCGTACGCAGTCGTCGGCACACGAAGGGATCTGTCTCGCCCATGTACACAGCATCGTCCTCCGTGTCCGCCCCGCCCCGGCCCCGTTCCGTACCGGTCGGCAGCGGACCGTATCTGGATCCCGCGCAGGCGGGCCGGGCCAGGCGCTGGGCGGGGACGGTGGCCGGTCCGCTCAGCGGGAGAATCGACCTGTCCGGGCCGCAGGGAGCGCAGCTGCGGAAGGCCATCGCGTCCGTCCACCGGATCTGCCCCGAGTTCAACCCGGTGCAGGTGATGCGGCGCAGCGGCCGTTCCGTCCTGCTGGTCGGCACGACGGGTCGCACCACCGCCGTCGCCAAGTGTTTACTGGACCACTCCCCCGTGTGGGCCGAGCGGTTCCGGCACGAGATCGCCGCGTACCGCACCTTCGTCCGGCACCGCCCGCCGGTGCGGGCGCCCCGGCTGATCGCCGCGGACCCGGACAACTGCACGCTGGTGATCGAGCGGATGCCGGGCCGCCCGGCGGCGTTGAGCCGCCACCTGGCGGAGGCCCCGCCGAGGGCCGACATCCGGGCCGTGCTCGGCGCGGTCGCCCGGCTCAACTCCTGGCGGCCGCCGGCCGGGACGTTCGACGCCCCGCTCGACTACCCGTCGCGGATCTCGCGCTACCACGAGCTCGGCCTGTTCACCGACCGCGACCGGGACGACCTGCAGAAGCTGCTGCACGGCCTGGCGCACGCGGGGGGCAGGCAGGGCATGGGGCAGTTCTGCCACGGTGACGCGCTGCTCTCCAACATGCTGCTGTCGCCCGCCGGTCCGGTGTTCGTCGACTGGGAGCACGCGGGCTGGTACCTGCCCGGGTACGACCTGGCGACGCTGTGGGCGGTGCTCGGGGACGCGCCGGTGGCGCGCAAGCAGATCAGCCAGCTGGCCCAAGCGGCCGGGCCCGCCGCGCGGGACGCGTTCCTGGTGAATCTGATGCTGGTGCTGACGCGGGAGATACGGACGTACGAGACCGCCGTGCAGCGCACGATACGAGAGGCGCCGCCGGCCGGCTCGATCCCGGTCCAGCCCGGAGCGGTCTCGCCCGGGGAGGAGCAGCGGCTGTTGCTGCGGCGGCTGCACGACGACTGCGCACTGGCACGGAGGGCCGTGCGCGCGGCGGTCGGCACGCGCTGACCGTACGCGGAAGAGAAGGCGCGCCGTGTGCCCGGTGGTCCCGCACCGGGCACACGGCGCGTCTGCGTGCGGCGGCCCGGACGGGGCCGGAGGGGCGGGCGGGTCACCTGGGCGGGTGGTCGCTCGTACGCCGTTGCGGGGGTGGGGTGCGGTGGTGCGAGCGGTGGGCGCGACGGGGGGTGACGATGGGGCCCGAGGGGCGGTGGTGTGCTCCGCTTCCCCGCCGACCTGTGTGTTCGTCATCCGGTGCGATCTATCGCGGTGTTCGGCGCCAGGGGTGGCGCGGTGCGCGGAACGCACTCTCGACATCGGCGTTCATATGACTAATCAGGGGTCAGCGTGGGTCTCTCCCGTCACGGGTAGGGCCTCGCGCGGTAGACCACCTTCATCGAAAGGCATGGACACGCATGGCACAGCCGTTCGTACTTCCGGAGTTCTACGTGCCGTATCCGGCACGGCTCAACCCCCATGTGGACGCCGCGCGCGTGCACACCAAGGAGTGGGCGCGCCGGATGGGCATGCTGGAGGGTTCCGGGATCTGGGAGGAGCACGACCTCGACTCCCACGACTACGCCCTGCTGTGCGCGTACACCCACCCCGACTGCGACGCCGAGGCGCTGTCGCTGGTGACGGACTGGTACGTGTGGGTGTTCTTCTTCGACGACCACTTCCTGGACGTCTTCAAGCGCACCCAGGACCGCGAGGGCGGCAAGGCCTACCTCGACCGGCTGCCGGCGTTCATGCCGCTGGACCCGGCGCGGGGCACTCCGGAGCCGACCAACCCGGTGGAGGCCGGCCTCGCGGACCTGTGGATGCGGACGGTGCCGTCCATGTCGCAGGCCTGGCGGGAACGGTTCGCCGTCGCCACGGAGCACCTCCTCAACGAGTCCATGTGGGAGCTGTCCAACATCAACGAGGGGCGGATCGCCAACCCCGTCGAGTACATCGAGATGCGCCGCAAGGTCGGCGGCGCACCTTGGTCCGCGGGGCTCGTCGAGTACGCGGCCGGGGCCGAGGTGCCCGAGTCGGTGGCGGATTCGCGGCCGCTGCGGGTGCTGCGCGACACGTTCGCCGACGCGGTGCACCTGCGCAACGACCTGTTCTCCTACCAGCGCGAGGTGGAGGACGAGGGCGAGAACAGCAACGGCGTGCTGGTCCTGGAGCGGTTCCTCGACTGCTCCACGCAGGAGGCCGCCGAAGCGGTCAACGACCTGCTGACGTCACGGCTCCAGCAGTTCGAGCACACGGCGCTCACCGAGGTGCCCGCGCTGTGCCTGCAGCAGGGGCTGGCCCCGCAGGACGCGGCAGCGGTCCTCGCGTACGCGAAGGGCCTGCAGGACTGGCAGTCCGGCGGCCACGAGTGGCACATGCGGTCCAGCCGGTACATGAACGAGGGCGCCCTCGACACCGCCGCCCCGGGCGAGGGCGCGTTCGGCATGGCCGCCGCGTCCGTCCGGCTCACCCCGCGCGCCGAGGCCGCCCGGTGGCGCGGCTTCACGCACGTGCCGCACCAGCGCGTCGGGCCGTCGCTGCTGCCGCACATCGAGATGCCGTTCCAGGTGACGCTCAACCCGCACCTGGAGGGCGCCCGCACCCGATGCGTGGAGTGGTGCCGCGACATGGGGATCCTGGAGGCCCAGCCGGGCATGCCGACCTCGGGGGTCTGGAACGAGCGCAAGGTCGCCGGGTACGACCTGCCGCTGTGCGCGGCCGGGCTGCACCCCGAGGCGGACGCGGACCAACTGGACCTGGCCTCGCAGTGGCTCGCCTGGGGCACGTACGGCGACGACCTGTACCCCGTCGTGTACGGCGGGCCACGCGACCTGGCGGGGGCGCGGGCGCAGAACGAGCGGCTGCCGCTGTTCATGCCCCTGGACGTCTCCCCCGCGACCTCTCCCGAGCCGGCCAACGCCCTGGAGCGCGGGCTCGCGGACCTGTGGCTGCGGACGGCCGGTCCGATGAACGACCGCGACCGGTCGGCGTTCCGGGACGCCGTGGAGGTGATGATCGCCAGCTGGGAGTGGGAGCTGGCGAACCAGGCGCAGAACCGGATCCCCGACCCCGTCGACTACATCGAGATGCGGCGCGCCACGTTCGGCGCCGACATGACGATGGCGCTGTGCCGCATCGGGCACGGCAACAAGGTGCCGCCGGAGATCTACCGCAGCGGTCCGGTGCGGTCGCTGGAGAACGCGGCCGTGGACTACGCGTGCCTGCTGAACGACCTGTACTCGTACCAGAAGGAGATCGAGTTCGAGGGCGAGGTCCACAACTGCGTCCTGGTGGTGCAGAACTTCTTCGACGTCGACTATCCGACCGCGGTGGCGATGACCGGTGATCTGATGAACTCGCGGATGCGGCAGTTCCAGCACGTCGCCGCGCACGAGTTCCCGGTGCTCTACGAGGACTTCGGGCTCGACGCCGAGACGCGCGCGGTGCTGGACGGGTACGTGCGGGAACTCCAGAACTGGATGTCCGGGATCCACACCTGGCACCGGGACTGCGAGCGGTACCAGGAGGAGGTGCTGCTGCGGCACCGGGCCGCGACGCCGGCGCCGCTGCGGCAGCTGGGCGGGCCGACCGGCTTCGGGACGTCGGCGGCCCGCGTGGCGTCACTGCTGGCCTCGTAAGGAGGCCGGGGCCTTCTAGGAACGGCGGGCGCCGCGGAGCTGGTCCAGTTCGCGGCGTTCGCGCTTGGTGGGCCGGCCGGCGCCGCGGTCGCGGACGCCGGCGAGCGCCACCTGCTCGCGGGGCGGCGGGGGCGGGCTCTTGTCGACGTACGCCTCGGCGGCGACGGGGGCGCCGACCCGCTTGGCGAGCAGGCTCCTCACCTCGACGACGCGCTCGCGGCCGGCGTGGAAGAGGCGCACCTCGTCCCCGGGCTTGACGGACTGGGCGGGCTTGGCGCGGTCGCCGTTGACGCGGACGTGACCGGCGCGGCAGGCCGTGGCGGCCTGGGAGCGGGTCTTGGTGAGCCGGACCGCCCAGATCCAGCTGTCCACCCGTACGGTGCCGGTCGGCTCGTCGGTCGCTGCCATGACCGGGTCAGCCCTGCTGGAAGAGTTCCGCGGGCAGGGGCTTGAGCAGCGCGTACAGGTCGTCCGTGATCGGCCGGTCCCAGCTGGCGATGGTGACCAGGACGTTGTCGCTGCGGTCGAACTGGACGCAGGAGATACGGCCCTCGGTGAGCTTGAGGCGGCGCACGATGAGGAGGTTGTCGCCCTGCATGACCGGGACGTCCTCGACCTCGGTGACCTCGACGGGTTCGTCCATGTCCAGGGCCGCCAGGAGCTGGGCGACCTCGAAGGGGATCTGGCCGTCGGCCAGCTCGCGGGCCGGGGAGCCCTCCGGGAGATTGCCGATGATCATCGCGGGGCCGCGGCCGCCGAACAGGTCGTAGCGCAGGAAGACGCCCTGGCAGGTGCCGTCGGGGGCGGGCAGCAAGCCGGCGCCGAGGTTTCCGGGCCAGTCGCCCGGGTCCATGGCCAGGACGTCGAAGTCCGGGCCGGCGGGGGTGGCGGGGCTGCGGCGGCGGAGGAAGGACATGGGGCCATGGTACGTGTCCTGGGCCACGTGGCGGCGTCCGGGGCGTGCTTGTCCGGGCGCCGTCCGGGCGGGGCGCCGCAGGCCGTGCGGAGGGGCGTCCTCCGGTCGGTTCACCGGTTCGGGCGACGGTCGTTGGCGCAGGCCGGGGCGGCGGGGGCGGCAGCGGTGGCGCGCGTGCGGGACCGGGGTCAGGAGGCGCCGACGGCGAGGCGGTGCAGGGCCGCCAGCGCGTCCTGCGCCCGGTCGTACTCGACGAAGAGGTGGTCGTGGTGGTAGCCGGCGACGACGTTGCAGCTGAGGCCGGCGTCGGCGAGGGCACCCGCCACGGCGGCGGTGAGGCCGACGGCGTCGAGGGCGGAGTGGATCCGCAGGGTGATGCGGCCCGCCACATAGGTGTACGGCAGGCCCGCGGCGTCCGCCTCCTCCTGGGGCAGTACGAGGGTCAGGCCCTCGGACTCGGCGACCGTGGCGACCGGGTGCAGTCCGGGCGGGACGGCGGGGGCCTCGACGGTGCAGTAGACGTAGCGGGCGCGGTCCAGCTCGGGGCGCATCCCGGTGACGAGCCGGGTGAGATCACGTTCTCCGGTCATGATCGCCAGCTTAGGCGAGGGCCCGGGGGCGCGCCTCAGGTGCCGGCCCCGGGGCGGTGGCGGTCGTGGTGGCGGGCCACGCGGGCGCGGTTGCCGCAGGAGGGGCTGCACCACTCCTGGCGCGGGTGGTCCTTGAGGAAGTAGCGCACGCAACGGGGGGCGTGGCAGGCGCGCAGCCGGGTCCGGTCGGGTCCGGCGAGGAACGCGATGGCGGCGTGCGCGAGCGCGGCGGTGAGCGCGGCGGCCGCCGGGGCGCCGGCCGCGGCGGCGCGGTGTCCGGCCGCCGGCCCGTCGCCGGGCGGCCACGTCAGGTGCGGTACGACGGGCACGGCGGCCGCCGCCGCGTTGAGCCGCCGCAGGGCCTCCTCCACGGGCATCAGGTGCCGGGCGTCGGCGCGACTGGGCTCGCCCGGCACGGCGCGGGCGAACAGGGCCCGTACGGCGGCCCGCAGGTCCCTCACGGCCGCGAGGGCGGCGTCGTCGGCGGTGAAGGGCAGCTCACCGGCCGGCAGGGCGGCGGCGTGGGCGTGGACCCAGCGGGTGAGGCCGTCCGGGTCGACGAGGTCGTCGGCGACGCCGCCCTGCCCGTCGTGGCGGATGGTGAGCGCGAGGCGCAGCGCGAGATCGGCTGCGGGGTCGGGTGCGAGCGGCTGGGGTGCGGCGGCCATGGCCGCTACGGTAACCCGGGCGCGCGGGCGGGCCCTCAGGTGAGGTCGAACTCGCCCTCGCGGGCGTTGCGGACGAAGGCGCGCCACTCGGCGGGGCTGAAGACGACGGAGGGGCCGCCGGGGCTGGCGCCGTTGCGCATGGCGATGAACCCCTCGACGAAGGCGATCTGTACGTCGCCCACGCCGTGGCTGCCGGACCGCCATTCCGCCTTGCTGAGGTCGAGGTCCGGTTCCGTCCGCTCGGTGCGGTGCTGCGGGGCGGTGAAGGTCTCGGCCACGGTGGTGCTCCTCCCGGTTGCCGGTTGGCGTCGGCGCTCAGCGTAGCCACGGCGACCGGTCGCGCACAGGGTGCGAACGGCTTCAGCGGGTGGGCGGCTCGGCTCCGACCAGCCACATCGCGAAGAACTGGGCGCCGCCGCCGTAGGCGTGTCCCAGGGCGCGGCGGGCGCCGGGCACCTGGTGGTCGCCAGCGCGGCCGCGGACCTGGAGGGCGGCTTCGGCGAAGCGGAGCATGCCGGAGGCGCCGATGGGGTTGGTGGACAGCACGCCGCCGGACGGGTTGACGGGCAGGTCGCCGTCGAGGGCGGTGACGCCGGCCTCGGTGAGCTTCCAGCCCTCGCCCTCGGCGGCGAAGCCCAGGTTCTCCAGCCACATCGGCTCGTACCAGGAGAACGGGACGTACATCTCGACGGCGTCGATCTCGCGGCGCGGGTCGGTGATGCCGGCCTGCCGGTAGACGGCGGCGGCGCAGTCGCGGCCGGCGCGCGGGGAGACGTAGTCCTTGCCGGCGAACATGGTCGGTTCGCTGCGCATGGCGCCGCCGTGCACCCAGGCCGGGGGGTGCGGGGCGCGGGCGGCCCCGGCGCGGCCGGTGAGGACCATGGCGCAGGCACCGTCGGAGGAGGGGCAGGTCTCGGAGTAGCGGATGGGGTCCCACAGCATCGGCGACGCCTGGACCTGTTCCAGGGTGAGGTCGTGCTCGTGGAGGTGGGCGTAGGGGTTCCTGAGGGCGTTGCGGCGGTCCTTGTACGCGACGAGGGAGCCGATCGTCCCGGGGGCGCCGGTGCGGCGCATGTAGGCGCGCACGTGCGGGGCGAAGAAGCCGCCGGCGCCGGCGAGGAGGGGTTGCTGGAAGGGGACGGGCAGGGAGAGGCCCCACATGGCGTTGGACTCGGACTGCTTCTCGAAGGCGACCGTGAGGACGGTGGCGTGGACGCGGGCCGCGACGAGGCCGGCGGCGACGAGGGCGGTGGAGCCGCCGACGGAGCCCGCGGTGTGGACGCGCAGCACGGGTTTGCCGGTGGCGCCGAGGGCGTCGGCGAGGTAGAGCTCGGGCATCATCACGCCCTCGAAGAAGTCGGGGGCCTTGCCGATGACGACGGCGTCGACGTCGGCCCAGGTGAGGGCGGCGTCGGTGAGGGCACGCAGGGCGGCCTCGCGGACGAGTCCGGCGAGGGAGACGTCGCGGCGGGCGGTGGTGTGTTCGGTCTGGCCGATGCCGACGACGGCGACGGGCTCACCGGTCACGGGGCTCTCCTTCGAGGACGGCGACCAGGTTCTGCTGGAGGCAGGGGCCGGAGGTGGCGTGGGCGAGGGCCCGGTCGGAGGCGCCGCGGTGGATGCGGGCGGCGGCCTCGCCGAGGCGGATGAGGCCGGCGGCCATGACGGGGTTGGCGGCGAGGGGGCCGCCGGAGGGGTTGATCCTCACGTCGTCCCCGAGGGACAGCGCCTTGCGCAGGACGACTTCCTGCGCGGTGAACGGCGCGTGCAGTTCGGCGGTGTCCACGGGCCGGTCGAAGGCTCCGGCGCGGGTGGCGGCGAGCCGGGTGGAGGGCGAGTCCGTGAGGTCGCGCACGCCGAGGGCGTGCGGCTCGACGCGGTGGTCCATGCCGCGGATCCAGGCGGGCCGGTCGCAGAGCGCGCGGGCCGTGTCGCCGGCGGCGAGGATCACGGCGGCGGCGCCGTCGCCGACGGGCGCGCAGTCCCCGGTGCGCAGCGGCCGGACGACGTAGTCGCCCTGCGGGCGGGCGCCGGGGAGCTGGGCGAAGGGGTTGGCGGTGGCGTTGTCGCGGTTGCGGGCGGCGATCGCGGCGAGGTCCCGCTCGTCGGTGTCGCCCGCGTCGAGGAGGGCCTGGGCCTGGAGGGCGGCGAGGGCGACGGAGTCGGGCCATAGCGGGGCGAGGTAGTACGGGTCGAGCTGGCGGGTGAGGACGTCGCGCAGCGGGCCGGGCGAGGACTTGCCGTACCCGTAGACGAGGGCGGTGTCGGCCTCGCCGGTGAGGATCTTCACCCATGCCTCGTACAGGGCCCAGGCGCCGTCCTGTTCGACGTGGGACTCGGCGATGGGCGGCCAGGCGCCGACGCCGTCGAGGGCCATGGTGAAGGAGAAGGGCCGGCCGGCGAGGTAGTCGGAGGAGCCGGAGCAGGTGAAGCCGATGTCGGAGGTCTTCAGGCCGGTCCGCGCCAGCACCTCGTGGAGCACGGGCATGAGCATCTCGACCTCGGACAGCTCCTCCGTGCGGGCCCGGTGCCGGGTCTGGGCGAAGGCGACGATCGCGACGTCCCGGTGCGCCGTCACAGCAGCTCCTTGTAGGTGTCGTAGTCGGCGTCGGGTTCGCCGGTGGGCTGGTAGTGGTCGGGGTGGCGGCCGTCGTCGCTCCACACGGGTTCGACGCGCAGGCCCATGCGGACCTGGTCGTACGGGATGCCGGCGATGCGGCCGTGCAGGGCGAGTCCGGCGCCGTCGAGGGCGATGTGGGCGTAGACGTAGGGCACCTCGATGTCGAGGTTCTTCGCCTTGATGTTGACGACGCAGAAGGTGGTGACCGTGCCGCGGGGGCCGACCTCGACGCGGTCGGTGGTGGCGACGCCGCAGGTGGGGCAGGCGCCGCGGGGCGGCACGTACACCTTGGCGCAGGAGGGGCAGCGTTCGCCGACGGTGCGGCGTTCGGCGAGGGCCCGCAGATACGCGCTCTGGGCGCGGCCGGGGGTGTACGTGTAGTCGAGGCGGGCGGGGGCGACGATGCCGGTGACGGGGTTCCCGAACACGCCGTCGTGCGGGCGGACTTCGTGGGCGGCCTCGCCGTCGTACGGTTCGAGGCAGGCGATGTCGGTGATGGCGCCGGTCCGTTCGGCGGCCCAGCGGATCCGTACCCGCATGCCGGTGCGGACGGCGTCGGGTCCCGGCGCGTCGAGCGCGTGCAGGAGGGCCGTGTCGGCGCCGTCGAGCCGCACCAGGGCCCAGGCGAAGGGGGTGTCCAGGGGCTGGCCGGGGCGCGGGGCCGGGTTCCAGGCCCAGGTGGTGACGGTGCCGGTGGGGGCCACCTCGACGAGGTCGCGCAGTTCCTCGGCGGTGTGCGGGTCGTACTCGACGGGCGGGACGAGTATCCGGCCGTCGCCGGTCCGGACGCCGAGGACGGTGCGCTCGCGCAGGCCGGTGAGGAAGGCGGACTGGACGGGGCCGAGGGAGCGGGTGAAGGGGAACTCTACGACGAGCGGGGCCTTGAGGACGTCGGACACTGTGCTCACTCCTGGGGTCAGGCCCTGCGGTAGACGGGCGGTCGCTTCTCGGCGAAGGCGCGGGCGCCCTCCTTGGCGTCGGCCGTGTCGAAGACGGGCCGGCCCCGGGCGAGTTCGGCGGCGAGGCCTTCGGTCTCGGTCATGCCGGCGGTCTCGTACACGGACGCCTTGACGGCCTCGACGGCGAGCGGGCCGCACGCGTTGATCCGCTCGGCGATGGCGAGCGCCGCGTCGAGGGCGGTGCCGTCGGGGACGACGTGGCCGACGAGTCCGATGCTGGCGGCCTCGGCGGCCGTGTAGGGCCGGCCGGTGAGCAGCATCTCCAGGGCGTGGGTGCGGGGGATCTGGCGCGGGAGGCGGACGGTGGAGCCGCCGATGGGGAACAGCCCCCGGCGGACCTCGAAGAGGCCGAAGACGGCGGATTCGGCGGCGACGCGGATGTCGGTGCCCTGGAGGATCTCGGTGCCGCCGGCGACGCAGGGGCCCTCGACGGCCGCGATGACGGGCTTGCGGGGGCGGTGGTGGCGGAGCATCGCCTTCCAGTGCAGGTCGGGGTCGGCCTTGAGGCGGGCGCGGTGTTCCTCGCCCGTCATGCCGTCGCCGGCGAGGGACTTGAGGTCCATGCCGGAGCAGAAGCAGCCGCCGGCGCCGGTGAGGACGACGGAGCGGACGGAGTCGTCGGCGTCGGCGGCGAGCCAGCCGTCGTGGAGGCCGACGAGCATGGCGAGGGAGAGGGCGTTCCTCGCCTCGGGCCTGTTGAGGGTGAGGATCAGTGTGGCGCCGTGGCGCCGTACGGTGAGGTGTTCGGTGCCGCCGTCGTCCTGGGTCATCTCGGGCCTCCCGTCTCGGATCCGGTACAGGGTGCAGGAGGCGGGGTGGCAGTTCAATAGTTTTCTGACTGCCAGTCAGATTCTTTGGCGGCGGGCCTTCCCTGTTGTGCGCGGCGGCGCTCTAATGACCGCCCGGTGTCCGCCGGACCGGCCGCAGCGGGTGGAGGAGGAGCGGTGGAGTACAACCTTGCCGACCTGTTCGAGTCCGTCGTGGACGTGGTGCCGGACCGGGAGGCCCTGGTCCACCTCGACCACCCGGGGACGGGGGCCGAACGCCGGCTGACGTACGCACGGCTCGACGCCGCGGCGAACCGCGTCGGCCACCATCTGCTGGACGCGGGGATCGGGCCCGGGGAGCACGTGGGGCTGCACCTGTACAACGGGGTGGAGTACCTGCAGACCGTGCTGGGGTGCCTGAAGGCGCGGATCGTGCCGGTGAACGTCAACTACCGGTACGTCGAGGACGAGCTGGCGTACCTCTACCGGGACGCGGACCTCGTGGGTCTCGTCTTCGACGCGGAGTTCTCGGCGCGGGTCGCGGCGGCGGCGCCACGGGCGGGGCGCCTGCGGCACCTGGTGCGGGTGGGGACACCGCAACCGGACGGCGTGCGGGAGCCGGACTGCGTGGCGTTCACGGACGCGGAGGCGGCCGGGTCGCCGGAGCGGGGCTTCCCGGCACGCTCGGCGGACGACCTGTTCATCATCTACACCGGCGGCACGACGGGGATGCCCAAGGGCGTGATGTGGCGGCAGGAGGACCTGTTCTTCGCGGGGCTCGGCGGCGGCGCGCCGACCGGGGAGCCGGTCGGGCGGCCCGAGGAGCTGGCCGAGCGGGTCGCGGCGGGCGGCGACGGGATCACCTTCTTCCCCACTCCCCCGCTGATGCACGGCACGTCCACGCTGACCGCGTTCATCGGCTTCCACTTCGGGCAGCGGGTCGTGCTGCACCGGGGGTTCGCGCCGCGCGAGGTGCTGCGGACCGTGGAACGGGAACGCGTGACGAGCGTGTCCCTGGTCGGCGACGCGATGCTGCGGCCGCTGATCGACGCGCTGAACGGGCCGCTGAAGGGGACGGACCTGTCCTCGCTGTTCAGCGTGTCGTCGTCCGGGGCCGTCCTGTCGGACGCGGTGCGCGCCGAGTTCACGGCGCTGGCCCCGCACGTGACGCTGCTCAACAACTTCGGCTCGTCGGAGTCCGGGTTCAACGGGACCGCCACGGACGACGCGGGCGCGGGCAGCCGCTTCCGGCTGCGCGTGAACGCGCGGACGCGCGTCGTGGACCCCGTCACGCACGCGCCGGTCGCCGTGGGCGAGCCGGGCCGGCTCGCCCAGCGGGGCCATGTGCCGCTCGGCTACTACAACGACCCGGCGAAGACCGCGGAGACGTTCTTCCGCAAGGACGGCGAGCGGTGGGTGCTGCTCGGCGACATGGCGACGGTCGACGAGGACGGTGTGGTCACCGTGCTGGGCCGGGGTTCGCAGTGCATCAACACGGGCGGCGAGAAGGTGTACCCGGAGGAGGTCGAGCAGGCGCTGAAGGCGCACCCCGACGTGTACGACGCGCTGGTCGCGGGCGTGCCCGACGCGGTGTGGGGGCACCGGGTGGCCGCGGTGGTGCAGCTGCGGGAGGGCGCGGCCCCGCTGTCGCTGGGCGAGGTGCAGGGGCACTGCCGGGTGCGGCTCGCCGGGTACAAGGTGCCGCGGCAGCTGGTCGTCACGGACCGCATCCGCCGGTCACCGAGCGGCAAGGCCGACTACCGGTGGGCGCGGGCGGTGGCGGCCGGCGGGGGTACGGCGGACGGCCCGGCCGGCTTCCGGGGACCGCCCCCGGGCTGATCCCTTGCACGGCGCCCCGGGCGGGGCGACCCTGTGGGTAAGGACCCTGCAAAGGGGGACACCATGTCCGCCATCAAGGAATCCATCGTGATCGACCGGCCTCCCGACGAGGTCTTCGCCTACGCCACGGACCCCTCGCACATCCCCGAGTGGCAGGGGAGCGCGGTCGAGGCCCACCTGGTCGGCGACGCGCCGCCGGGCGTCGGCTCCCGCGTCTCGGTGACCCGGCGTGTGGGGCGCCGCACCATGCCGATGACCATGGAGTACACCGAGTTCGACCCGCCGAGGAGCTGGCGGGTGGACGGCATCGACGGCCCGGTCCGCGGCCACGTCCACGGCACGGTCGAGCCGCTGGAGGGCGGCAGGCGCTCGCGCCTGACCCTGGACCTCGACTTCGAGTCCCACGGTCTGGGCAAGGTGCTCGTACCGCTGGTCGTGCGCCCCCAGGTCCGCAAGGAGATGCCGAAGAACGAGCAGCGGCTGAAGGACCTGCTGGAGGGCGGCACCACCACCGCATAGCCGCACACCGTTCCCCGCACCCGGGTTTTCCGGCGCGGGGCTTGCCTCCCCTGGCCCGTCCCGGGTAACTGGTCGGACGACGGCCTGAACGAATGGTCGGTCGACCGGTTGCCGCGGGACGGGAGAGGCGCACATGACGACGGATCTGCTCGACGCCGGGGAGCGGCTGGGCCGCGCCGAGCTGGCGGAGCTGCAGCTGCAGCGGCTGCGGGCGACGCTGCGGCACGCGTACGACAACGTGCCGTTCTACCGGCGGTCCTTCGACGAGGCGGGGGCGCGGCCCGAGGACTGCCGGTCGCTCGCGGACCTCGCGCGGTTCCCGTTCACGGCGAAGGCGGATCTGCGGGAGCAGTACCCGTTCGGGATGTTCGCCGTGGACCGGTCGCGGGTGCGGCGGATCCACGCGTCCAGCGGGACGACGGGGCGGCCCACCGTCGTGGGGTACACGGAGCGGGACCTGGACACGTGGGCGGACGTGGTGGCGCGGTCGATCCGCGCGGCCGGCGGGAGGCCCGGCCACATCGTCCATGTGGCGTACGGGTACGGCCTGTTCACGGGCGGGCTCGGGGCGCACTACGGGGCGGAGCGGCTGGGCTGCACGGTGGTGCCCGCGTCGGGCGGGATGACGGCACGCCAGGTGCAGCTGATCCAGGACTTCCGGCCCGAGATCATCATGGTGACGCCCTCGTACATGCTCACGCTGCTCGACGAGTTCGAGCGGCAGGGCGTCGACCCGCGGTCCACGTCGCTGAAGGCCGGCATCTTCGGGGCCGAGCCGTGGACGGAGGCGATGCGGCGGGAGATCGAGGAGCGGTTCGCGATCGACGCGGTCGACATCTACGGCCTGTCGGAGGTCATCGGGCCCGGTGTGGCGCAGGAGTGCGTGGAGACCAAGGACGGGCTGCACATCTGGGAGGACCACTTCTACCCGGAGGTCGTCGACCCGGTGACGGGCGAGGAGCTGCCGGACGGGGAGCGGGGCGAGCTGGTGTTCACCTCGCTCACCAAGGAGGCGATGCCGGTGGTGCGGTACCGGACGCGGGACCTGACGCGGCTGCTGCCGGGGACGGCGCGGGCGTTCCGGCGCATGGAGAAGGTGACGGGGCGCTGCGACGACATGGTGATCCTGCGGGGGGTGAACCTGTTCCCGACGCAGATCGAGGAGATCGTGCTGCGGACACCTGGCCTGGCGCCGCACTTCCAGCTGCGGCTGACGCGGGAGGGGCGGCTCGACGCGCTGACCGTGCGGGTCGAGGCGCGGGCCGACGCCGGGGCGGGGCGGCGGGAGGAGGCGGCGCGGGAGGTCGCCGCGGCCGTCAAGGACGGGATCGGGGTGAGCGTGGGCGTGGAGGTGGTGGACCCGGAGACGCTGGAGCGGTCGGTGGGGAAGATCAAGCGGATCGTGGACCTGCGGGCGGGGTGAGCGGTGGGGCCCACGTGGCCGGTCGTCGCTCGTTCCCCGGGGGGATGACAGCCGCGGCCGGGAGTGGGTGCATGGAGCAACTGGCTTCGTTTCCAGTCCTGTTGGGAGGCAATCATGCTCTTCCGCACCTCTCCGAGACGTCTGGTGGCGGCCGCGGTCCTCGTGGTCGCCGCGGCCGCCGCGTCGCTTCCGGCCGCGGCGGCCGGTCCGTCGGCCAGGTCGTCGGCCGGGGCCTCGCGCCCCTCGGCGGGCGGCCTGTCGGCGACCATCCGGTACACCGAGTACAGCATCCCGCACATCGTGGCGGAGGACTACGCCGGTCTGGGGTTCGGCACCGGCTGGGCGCAGGCCGCCGACCAGGTGTGCGTCCTCGCGGACGGGTTCCTGACCGTACGGGGTGAGCGGTCCCGCCACCTCGGCGCGGACGCGGCGCCGGACGGGTCGTTGTCGTCGGCCACCACGAACCTCTCCAGCGACCTGTACTTCGGCGGTGTGCGGGACGCGCATACGGTGGAGGGGCTGCTGGCCCGGCCGGCGCCGGGCGGTCCCGGCCACGAGCAGAAGGAGCTGATGCGGGGCTGGGCCGCGGGGTACAACGCCTGGCTGCGGCAGAACCGGGTGACGGACCCGGCGTGCGCGGGCGCCGCCTGGGTGCGCCCGGTGAGCGCGCTCGACGTGGCCCGCCGTGCGCACGCCCTGGCGTTGACGGGCGGCCAGGGGCGGGTCGCGGACGCCATCACGGCCGATCAGCCGCCCGGTGGCGCGCCGCCGGGCGCGGCGGCCGACCCCGAGGCCCTGGCGCGGGCCGTCCGGAAGCTGTTCGACCCGCAGACCTCGCCGATGGCCTCCAACGCCGTCGCGTTCTCCGGCGCCACCACCGCGAACGGCCGCGGTCTGCTGCTGGGCAACCCGCACTACCCCTGGCACGGCGGCGGCCGTTTCTGGCAGTCGCAGCAGACCGTCCCCGGCGAGCTGAACGTCCAGGGCGCCGCCCTGCTGGGCGCGCCGCTCGTCCAGATCGGCTTCACCGACAAGGTGGCCTGGAGCCACACGGTGGCGACCGGCGTCCCTCTGAACCTCCACGAGCTGACCCTCGCCCCGGGCGACCCCACCGCCTACCTGGTGGACGGCCGGATCCGGCGGATGACGCCGCGGACCGTGACCGTGCCGGTCGCGGGCGGCCCACCGGTGACACGGACTCAGTGGTGGACCCGGTACGGGCCGGTCGTCACCTCGTTCGGCGGCGAATCGCTGCCGTGGACGCCCACGACCGCGTACGCGGTCAACGACCCGAACGCCGGGAACCTCCGCCTCACCGACACCGGGCTCGGCCTCGCCAAGGCCCGCTCGACGCGCGAGGTCGCGGACGCGCTGCGCCGTACGCAGGGCCTGCCGTGGGTCAACACCGTGGCCGCGGACCGGGCCGGCGGCACGCTGTTCGCGCAGGCGCAGGTGCTGCCGCGCATCACGGACGAGCTGGCCGGACGGTGTTCGACGCCGCTGGGCCGGGTGCTGTACCCGAGAACCGGGGTGGCGGTGCTCGACGGGTCGCGCGAGCGGTGCGGCCTCGGCACGGACCCGGACGCGGTGCAGGCCGGCATCATGGGCCCGGCGCGGATGCCGGTACTCCGGGACGCGCCGTACGCGGTGAACGCCAACGACAGCGCCTGGCTGACCAACGCCGACCGGCCGCTGACCGGGTACGAGCGGGTGTTCGGCACCGTCGGGACGGAGCGGTCGCTGCGGACCCGGGGCGCTCTGGAGGACGTGGCGGCGATGGCGGGCCGGGGCGGGCTGACCGTGGCCGACCTCCAGCGCCAGCAGTTCGCGAACCGGGTCCCGGCCGGCGACCTGACGGCCGACGACGTGGTGCGGGCCTGCCCGGTGCTGCTGCCGGACGACCCGCGGGCGTGCGCGGCGCTGCGGGGCTGGGACCGGAAGACGGACACGGGCAGCCGGGGCGCGCTGCTCTTCGACCGGTTCTGGGACAGGGTGCTGCGCCAGGTGCCGGTGACCGACCGCTGGAAGGTCCCGTTCTCGGCGTCCGATCCGGTCGGGACGCCGCGCGCCCCGAACACCTCGGCGCCCGGTGTCGCCACGGCGCTGCGCGGGGCGGTGGCGGAGCTGCGGGCGGCGGGGATCCCGCTGGACGCGCCGCTGGGCGCGCACCAGTTCGTGGTGCGCGGCGGGCAGCGCATCCCGGTGCACGGCGGGGCCCCCGCGCTGGGCGTGTGGAACATGACGGTGCCGGTCTGGGACGCGGCGGGCGGCGGCTACACCGAGGTGCGGCACGGGACGAGCCACGTGCAGGCCGTGGGCTGGGACGACGGCCGGTGCCCGGTGGCGCGGACGCTGCTCGCGTACGGGCAGTCGTCGAACCCGCTGTCGCCGCACCACGCCGACCAGACGCTGCTGTACTCGGAGAAGCGGTGGGTGACCGCCCGGTTCTGCGAGGAGGACATCCTCGGCGACCCGCGGCTCCGGGTGGTCCACGTCCGCGACTGACCGCCGACCGACCGGGGGGCCTTCAGGGGCTGAACGAGAGGAACACGAACGCGGCGAACAGCACCAGGTGGACGCCGCTCTGCAGGAGTGTGGCGCGGCCCGGCACCACGGTCAGGGCGCTCACCACGGCGGTGAGCGCCAGCAGCACCAGGTGCACGGCGCCCAGCCCCAGCACGAGGGGCCCCGACAGCCACACGGAGGCGAGCGCGATCGCCGGCACGGTCAGCCCGATGCTGGCGATCGCGGAGCCGTACGCCAGGTTGAGGCTGGTCTGGACGCGGTGACCGCGCGCGGCGCGCAGCGCGGCCAGGGTCTCCGGGAGCAGCACCATCAGGGCGATGACCACGCCGACGACGGGCGTGGGCAGGCCGGCGGTCTCGACGCCCGACTCGATCGTCGGCGAGACGAGCTTGGCGAGGCCCACCACGGCGACCAGGGCGACGAGGAGCAGGCCCAGGCTCCACCACGTGGCGGTGCGGGTGGGCGGCGGGGCGTGGGAGGAGGTGTCGGCGGCCTCGCCGCCCGTGGTGACGGGCAGGAAGTAGTCGCGGTGACGGACCGTCTGCACCGTGACGAACAGCCCGTACAGGCTGAGCGAGGCGACCGCGGCGAAGACCAGCTGCGCCCCGGTGAACTCCGGGCCGGGATGGCCGGTGGTGAACGTGGGCAGGACCAGCGTCGTCGTGGCGAGCAGGGTCACGGTGGCGAGCGCCCCGCCGGAGCCCTCGGCGTTGAACACGGCGACGCGGCCGCGGCGGAAGGTCGCGACGAGCAGGGACAGGCCGACGATGCCGTTGCACGTGATCATCACGGCGGCGAAGACGGTGTCCCGCGCGTAGGTGGCGGCCTTGTCGCCGCCGCCCGCCATCAGCATGACGATGAGGCCGACCTCGATGACCGTCACGGCGACGGCGAGCACGAGCGAGCCGAACGGCTCGCCCACCCGGTGGGCGACGACCTCCGCGTGGTGGACGGCCGACAGGACGGCGCCGGCGAGGCAGAGTCCGACGACGGCGACGAGCGGGCCGGGCGGGGTGCGGCCCCAGCCGAGGGCGAGGACGGCCACGGCGACGACGGGGACCCAGGTGGTCGGCTCCCGGAGGGGGTGCGGGGTGCGCGTGCCGGCGCGTACGCCGTCGTCGTCCGTCCGCCTGGTCATGCGGCCACGCTGCCAGAGCGTCGCGGGCGCCGCACGCCGAGGTGTGTGGCGCGTGTGAGCGGCGCCGTCGGGCCCGGGCCGGCGTCGCGGGCCCACAGCGGGCGACGGCGCGACAGCGGTCACATCGGGCGGTCGTGGCCCTCCCAGTACGGGGCTCGCAGGTGGCGTTTGTAGAGCTTGCCGTTGGGGTCGCGGGGCATCGTGGGGACGAAGTCGACGGTCCTGGGGCGCTTGTAGCCGGCGAGGTGCCGGGCGCAGTGGTCGAGGAGGGCGGCGGCGAGTGCGGCGTCGGGGGCGTGGCCGTCGGCGGGTTCGACGACGGCCTTGACCTCCTCGCCCCGGTCGGGGTGCGGGATGCCGAAGACGGCGGCGTCGGCGACCGCGGGGTGGGCGAGCAGCGCGGCCTCAATCTCGGCGGGGTAGATGTTGACGCCGCCGGAGATGATCAGGTCGATCTTGCGGTCGCGCAGGAAGAGGTAGCCGTCCTCGTCGAGGAAGCCGAGGTCGCCGACGGTGAAGAAGTCGCCGACGCGGTTCGCACGGGTCTTGGTGTCGTCCTTGTGGTAGCGGAAGCCGCCGGTGGTCATGCGCATGTACACCGTGCCGAGGGCGCCGGGCGGCAGGCGGTTGCCGTCGTCGTCGAGGACGGCGAGTTCGCTGATGGGCCAGGCGCGGCCCACGGTGCCGGGCTTCTCGAGCCAGTCCTCGGCGGTGGCGAAGGCGCCGCCGCCCTCGCTGGCGGCGTAGTACTCCTCGACGCACCGCCCCCACCAGTCGATCATGGCGCGCTTGATGTGGTCGGGGCAGGGCGCGGCGCCGTGGACGGCGTGGCGCATCGAGCTCACGTCGTACCGCTCCCTGATCTCGGCGGGGAGGGCGAGGAGGCGGTGGAACTGGGTGGGGACCATGTGCGTGTGGGTGCAGCGGTGGGCCTCGATGAGACGCAGCATCCCCTCGGGGGTCCATTTGTCCATGAGGACCAGGGGGTGCCCGATGTGCAGGGCGGCGGCCGCGAACTGGAGGACGGCGGTGTGGTAGAGCGGCGAGCAGACGAGGTGGACGTTGCCGTCGAAGGGCCGGATGCCGAAGATGCCCAGGAAGCCGCCGAGGTGCGCCTCCTCGGGGGGCTTTCCGGGCAGGGGGCGGCGGATGCCGCGGGGGCGCCCGGTGGTGCCGGAGGTGTAGTTCATGACCCAGCCGAGGGTGCGGTCGGCGGGCGGTGAGGAGGGGCGGCCGTCGAGGAGTCCGGGGTACGGGCGGAAGCCGTCGGCCCGGCCGACCGCGTAGCGCAGGTCCCCGGGCAGGCCGGCCTCGTCGGCGGCGGCGCGGGCGGCGTCGGCGAACCGTTCGTGGGCGATGAGGACCTTGGCACCCGAGTCGGCGACGATCCAGGCGATCTCCGGGGCGACGAGGTGGTGGTTGACGGGGACGAGGTAGAGCCCGGCCTGGGTGGCGGCGAGGTACGCGGTGATCAGCTCGGGTCCGTTGGGCAGGACGACGGCGAAGGCGTCGCCCCGTTCCAGGCCGGCGGCGCGCAGGGCGTGGACCAGGCGGTTGGCGTCCCCGTGCAGGCGCCCGGCGGTCCACCGCCCGCCGTCGGGCGCGGTGAGGACGGTGCGGCCGGGGTCGGCGGCGGCCTGGGCCCAGAAGCCGTTGGGGGCGGTGTCCGGGCGCGGTGCGTCGTGGGTCATGTGCCGTTCCTTCCGGCGATGCGGGTGATCCGGTCGACGGCCCGTTCGAAGCCGCGGGTCAGGTCGTCGAAGACCTCCTGGACGCTGCGTTCGGAGGTCATGCGGCCGACGATCTGGCCGACGGGGGTGCCGAGCAGGGGTTCCGCCCCGTACTTCTGGATCCGGGTGAGCGCCTCGGCCACGAGCAGACCCTGGAGGGGCATGGGCAGGGTGCCGGGCCCCTCGGGGTCGTCCCAGGCGTCGGTCCACGCGGTGCGCAGCTGGCGGGCCGGTTTGCCGGTCAGGGCGCGGGAGCGGACGGTGTCGCCGGAGCCGGCGGCGAGGAGCTTGCGGGTCAGGGCGCGGGAGTGGAGCGCGGCCTCCGTGGTGGTGAGCCACACGGAGCCGAGCCAGACGCCCTGGGCTCCGAGGGCGAGCCCGGCGGCGATCTGTTCGCCGCTGCCGATGCCGCCGGCGGCGAGGACCGGAAGGGGTCCGACGGCCTCGACGACCTCGGGGGTGAGGACCATGGAGGCGATCTCGCCGGTGTGGCCGCCCGCCTCGTACCCCTGGGCGACGACGATGTCGATCCCGGCCTCGGCGTGGCGCTGGGCGTGGCGGGCGCTGCCGGCGAGGGCGGCGACGGGGACGCCGTGCTCGTGGGCGCGGTCGACGACGTCGGCGGGCGGGGCGCCGAGGGCGCTCGCGAGGAGTTTCACGGGGTAGTCGAAGGCGACGTCGAGCTGGCTGCGGGCGACCTGTTCCATCCAGCCGGTGATGCGCCAGCCGGACGGCTCGCCGTCGGCCAGTTCGGGAACGCCGTGCCGGGCGAGGGTGTCCCGGACGAACCGGCGGTGCTCCTCGGGGATCATCGCCTCGACGTCGGCCTCGGTGACCCCCTCGACCTTCCGCGCGGGCATGACGACGTCGACGCCGTAGGGCAGTCCGTCGGTGTGGTCCTGCATCCAGTCGAGGTCGCGGGCGAGGTCACCGGGGTCGGTGTAGCGGACCGCGCCGAGCACGCCGAATCCGCCGGCCCTGGTGATGGCGGCGGCCACGGCGGGGAAGGGCGTGAAGCCGAAGATGGCGTGCGCGGCGCCCAGGGACTTGCTCAGCTCCGTCTCCATGGGCGCAGGATGCCGCAGGGGGGGCGGACGAGGGAAGAGATTTTCTGATGGTGCGTCAGATCAGCTTGTCGGTACGGGTTCTTGACGGCACCGGACGGCGGTAAGAAAGTTTCACGTGTTGCGCGCGGGGTCGAAGGATTCCTTCAGGGAGGGTGGCGATGACGCGGGAGCCGTCGGGCAGAGGGATCGACCGCCGTACGTTCGGCGGTGGGGTGCTGGCACTGGGAGGTGCGCTGGTGATCGGTTCCGTGCCGGGCGCCGCGGCGGCCGCCGACCGGGGCGCCCGGCCCACGCTGCGCCACGGCTCCGCCGAGCGCGCGGGCCTGCTCGCCGGGCACCTGGACCTCCTGGTCGCGGACGCCGAGCGGTTCCTGGGCCCCTCCCCCACGCACCCCTGGTACGCGGGCGCGGTCCTGCTGGCCGGGCGCGGCGGCACCGTGGCGCTGCACCGGCCCATCGGCTACGCGGTGCGCTACGCGGCGTACGACGAGCGCACCGGCACCGGCGTGGAGCTGCCACCGGAGCGGCGGATCCCGATGGCCGGGGACACGGTGTTCGACCTGGCCTCGCTCACCAAGCTCTTCACCTCGATCCTCACCGTGCAGCTGCTCGAACGCGGCCGGCTGGAGCTGGACACCAGGGTGGCGGACCGGCTGCCCGGCTTCGGCGGGGGCGGCAAGCAGGACATCACGGTCCGCCAGCTGCTCACGCACACCTCCGGCCTGCGGGCCTGGCTGCCGCTCTACGAGGAGCCCACCCGGGAGGGCAAGCTGCGCCGGCTGTGGGACGAGGTCCCGGCCGACCCGCCCGGCAGCGTCTACCGCTACTCGGACCTGAACCTCATCGCCCTGCACCTGCTCCTCGAAGAGGTCACGGGACGGCCGCTGGACGTGCTGCTGCGCGAGGAGATCACGGCACCGCTCGGGATGCACCGCACGCGCTTCAACCCGCCCGCCTCCTGGCGCCCCCGGATCGCGGCGACGGAGGACGCCCGCCGGCCCTGGTCGGGGCTCGACCGCGGCATGGTGTGGGGCGAGGTGCACGACGAGAACGCCTTCGGATTCGGCGGGGTCGCGGGCCACGCCGGGGTGTTCTCCTGCGCCTGGGACCTGGCCGTGCTCGCCCGTACGCTGCTGAACGGCGGCGTGTACGGACGGGCCCGCGTCCTGGGCGAGCGGTCCGTGGAGCTGATGTTCACCGACTTCAACACGGACTTCCCCGGCGACGAGCACGGGCTGGGATTCGAGCTGTACCAGCACTGGTACATGGGGGCGATGGCCACGCCGCGCACCGCCGGCCACACCGGCTTCACGGGGACGAGCCTGGTGCTGGACCCGACGACCGACTCGTTCCTGGTGCTGCTCGGCAACTCGGTGCACCCCGTGCGGAGCTGGCGCTCCGGGTCGGCGCCGCGCGTGGCCGCCGCCGACCGCATGGCGCGCGCCGTACCGGTGCGCCCCGCCCACGGCCGGACCGCCTGGTTCGCGGGCATGGCGTCGGCCGCGTCGGCCACCCTCACCCTGCCGGCCGTGGCGCCGGCCACGGAGCGGGCGCGGCTGCGCGCCGCACTGTGGTGGGACACCGAACCGGGCGCGGACGGGCTCCTGCTGGAGGCGTCGGCGGACGGGGGGACGACGTGGAGGCCGGTGCCGTTCGTCACCGTACGGCCCGGCGGTGAGCCGGTGGCGCACCCGTCGGGTGCGGTGACGGGCTGGTCGGGGCGGGTGTGGCACCGGCTGGAGGCGGACCTGGCGGCATGGCGCGGGGCTCCGGTGCGGCTCCGCTGGCGGTACGCCACCGACCGGCGGTACGTGGGGCGCGGGGTGTACGTGGACGGGCTGCGCGTCCTGGACGGCGGGGACGCGCTGTTCGACGAGGCCCGGCCGGCGGACGCCGCGCGGATCGAGGCGAACGGCTGGACCAGGTCGCCCAACTGAGCAACCCGGACGTCCAACGGACCCTCTTACCAGGAGGATTGGGGCGTCGCCACCCCGGGACCGATCCCCACCCCGGGTGATCTCCGCCCGAAGGGGGTGGTTAGGGTGAACGACCATGATTCCAGAAGGATTTGCGGGATATCTGGCCCGGCTCGGCATGACCCCCTCCGGGACGCCGTCGGTCGAGGAATTGTTCGCGTTGCAGAGCGCGCACCTGGAGCGGGTGCCGTACGAGAACATCGGCATCCAGGTGGGCCGGCCGCCGGGCATCGAGCCGGAGCTGTCCGTGCGCCGGTTCGCGGCGGGGCAGGGCGGCTACTGCTTCCACCTCAACGGCGGCTTCGCCGCGCTGCTGGCGGCGCTCGGGTACGGCGTGACGATGCACGTCGGCGGCGTGCACATGGCCCCGGACGGGCGCGGCGCGAACGGCAACCACATGGCGCTGACCGTGCGGGTCGGGGGCGAGGCCTGGTTCGTCGACGTGGGCCTCGGCGACGGGCCGCACGAGCCGCTGCCGCTGCGGGAGGGCACGTACGAGCGGGGCGCCTTCACGTACCGGCTGGAGCCGTCCGTGACGGAGCCGGGCGGCTGGACGTTCCACCACGACCGTCGCAGCACCTTCCCCATCATGGAGTTCCGCGGCGAGCCCGCCGCACTGGCGGACTTCGCCGACGAGCACGTGCGGCTGTCCACGGCGGAGGACTCGCCGTTCATGACGACGTTCGCCACGCTGCGCCGTGACGACAAGGCCGTGCACCTGCTGCGCGGCAGGGTCCTCACGCGCATGGACGCCGCGGGCGTGAGCGACGAGGAGCTGACCACCGCCGAGGCGTGGTTCGGCACGCTGAGCGGGTTCTTCGGACGCGACCTCGGCGACCTCGACGAGGCGGACCGTACGGCGCTGTGGGACCGCGTGACCAGGGCGCACGAGGAGTGGCTGCGGTCCCGCGAGGCCGCCCCGGATGCGGACCCGGCGACGGGCGGCGAAACTGAGGGGTAGGGGGTCACCTGTCGAGGAGGAAGACCCTATGTCCGTGATGGACAAGCTCAAGCAGATGCTCAAGGGCCACGAGGACAAGGCCGGCCAGGGCATCGACAAGTCCGGCGACTTCGTCGACGAAAAGACGCAGGGCAAGTACAGCGGCCAGGTCGACACGGCGCAGGAGAAGCTCAGAGGCCAACTGGGCCAGGATCGCGATCCGGGGCAGGAACCGCCGCAGCGCTGACCTTCCCCGCCCTCCACCCGTCCCCGGCGGGCCGTGACACCACGGCCCGCCGGGGACCGCTGCGCGTGTCACGGGGCGACCGGTGCCGCGTACGCGGCGCTGCCCGGCACCACCCGGTCGTACGTCTCGACGTGCGGCCCGGTGGCGGCTGGTGAAGAGTCGAGCCGAGTCCCCGAACCCCAACGGGTCCCCCAACTCGAAGGAGACAAACATGCTTCGGCGCATCTCGATCGCTCTGGCCGGCCTGCTCGCCGTCGGCCTCTTCGCCGCCGCACCCGCGTCCGCCGACGGCGGCCACAAGAAGGACGTGCACGGCTGCTGGGGCGCGGGCGGTCACGTCGCCGCCGGCGACGTCCACGTGGCGGGCGGCGAAGGATACTGCTGGCACGTGGGCTGACCGGCCGCGGTCGACGCCGTTCCGGGTGGGCGCCCCCGCTGGCGGGGTGTCCACCCGGAACGCCTTCCGGGTGCGGGACGGTCCGCGGCCGCGTGCCGGGGGCCGGCCGGGGGGTCAGGAGCCGCCCGTGGAGCGGCGCTCGCGCAACGCGGCGACCTGGCGGTACAGCTCGACGGCCTCGGTGTGCCGGCCGAGCTGCTCCAGGCACTGCGCCTCGTCGTTGCGGCTGGCCAGCGTGTCGGGGTGGTCCGGGCCGAGCACCCGTTCCCGGGCGCGGGCGACCCGCTGGTAGACGGCCAGGGCATCGGACCAGCGGCCCAGCCAGCCCAGCCCCACGGCCACCTCGCGGCAGCTGACCAGCGTGTCCGGGTGGTCGGGGCCGAGGACCCGCTCACGGATCGCGCCGACCTCCCGGGCCTCGGCGACGGCCTCCTCCCAGCGGGCGAGCCGCCCCAGGTTGACGCCGAGCCCGTGGCGGGCCCGCAGGGTCTCGGCGTCGTCGGGGCCGTGCACCCGGGTGCGGGCGGCGACCAGGTCGCGGTACAGCTCCAGCGCCTCGTGGCTGCGGCCGAGGCGGCCGAGGCTGATGCCGACCTCGTAGCGGGCGGCGAGGGTGTCGGGGTGGTCGGGGCCCAGCGCGCGCGTCCGGGCGGCGGCGACCTCGTGGTAGGTGCGCAGGGCCTCCGTCCAGCGGCCCAGCTGGCCGAGCGTGTAGGCCACTTCGTACAGCGTGACGAGGGTGTCCGGGTGGTCGGGGCCCAGCAGCCGGGCGCGGGACCCGGCCACATCGTGCGCCATCCGGTACGACTCCTCCAGGCGGCCCAGCCTGCTGAGCGTGAACGCCAGGTTGTGGCGGCAGCGCAGGGTGTCCGGGTGGTCGGGGCCCATGGTGCGCTCGCGGGCGGCGAGCACCGAGGCGTACACCTGGTGGGCCTCGAAGTGGCGGCCGAGCCGGCCGAGGACGTACGCCATCTCCTGACGGGCCGTGAGGGTGTCCGGGTGGTCGGGGCCCAGCACCCGGGCGCGCCCTTCGGAGACCCGGCCGAACTCGCGCAGCGCGTCGGCGGCGCGGCCGGTGCGGCTGAGGGTGAAGCCGACCTCGTAGCGGCTCGCGAGGGTGTCGGGGTGGTCGGGGCCCAGGGCGTGTTCGCGCTCGGCGGCGACGGCGCGGTGGACCTCGCCCGCCTCCTCCCAGCGGCCGAGGCGGCCCAGGCTGAGACCGGCGCTGTGCCGGCCGGCGAGGACGGCGAGCAGTTCGGGCGAGGGCGTGGGGCGTTCCCGGGAGGGCGGCGGCGGAGTGAAGGCCAGGACCACGGAGGGCGGGGCGGTGGCGGTGGCCGTGGTCCACTCGCCGGTCAGGCCGGCGGCCGGGTCGGGGGCGGGCACGGCGGTGCGCGGGCCGGCCGTGCCCACGGCCCTGCGGCCGCTGGTCATCGAGCGGGTCCAGGCGGGGAGATGGCCGACGGGCGCGGACGTGTAGGGGGGTTGCGGCTGGGGCGGGAGGGCGTGGAGGTAGGGGGCGTGGTGCCCTGTCAGGTGCCCGGTGCCGGGGGTGGTGAGCGAGCCGTTGGAGCCGGCGAGCGGGCCGGCCGGGGTGAGGACGTGGCGGGCGCCGGTGATGCGGCGGCGCAGGTCGTCGGCGTCGGCGGGGCGCTGCTCGGGCGCCTTGGCCAGCAGGTCGAGGACGATCCGCTCGAAGGTCGCGGGCAGTTCGGCACGGTGGTGGCGCAGCGGCTCGGGCGGGGTGTCGCGGTGGCCGACGAGCACGGCCCAGGCGTCGTCCTGGTCGAAGGGCGGGACGCCGGTGGCGATCTCGTACAGGACGCAGCCGAGCGAGTAGAGGTCGCTGCGGTGGTCGACATGGCCGCCGCTGATCTGCTCGGGCGACATGTAGTGCGGGGTGCCCATGGCGATGCCGGTGCCGGTGAGGCGGGAGGTGAAGCCGATGTCGGCGCCCAGGCGCGCTATCCCGAAGTCGCAGATCTTCACCGCGCCGTCGGACAGGCGCATGATGTTCGCCGGTTTGAGGTCGCGGTGGACGATGCCCTGGCGGTGCGTGTAGGCGAGGGCGTCGGCGACCTGCTCGGCGATGTCGACGACGTCGTGCACGGGCAGCGGATGGTGCTTGTTGTCCTCCAGGAGCTGGCTGAGGTTGCGGCCCTCCAGCAACTCCATCACCAGGAACAGGGTGCCGTCGGACTCGCCGAAGTCGTGGACGACGGTGACGCCGCGGTGCTGGAGGGAGGCGGCGACGCGGGCCTCGCGGCGGAACCGCTCGCGCAGGACCCGCACGAAGTTCGGGTCGTGCTGCGGGCCCAGCGGTTTGAGGCACTTGACGGCGACCCCCCGGCCGAGCGACTCGTCCGTGGCCCGCCACACCTCGCCCATGCCGCCGCGCCCGATCACCTCCAGCAGCCGGTAACGGCCGTGGATCAGCCTGGTGTCCCCCATCGTGTGCTGTCGCCCCCGTCGTTCCGTGCGCGCCCTCCCGGCCGTTCCCGGCCCGTCCAGTATGGCGCCCTGTCTGCGGAGTTTGTACGGGGCCGGACGGGTGTCGGGCGCGAGCCCGGCCATGGCTTCCGGGACGCGCCCGCACACCGGCGGCCGACGGAGCGGGCGGGGCGGCGGCGCAGCCGGTTGCCTGCGGCTATCACCTGGCGCGTCACGGCCCTGTGGAACGGGCGGGCCCGCCGTACGGCGCGAGGGGGCGGGCGGTGGTACGCGGACGGATCCACGCGCCGCCGGAACGGCCCGCGCGCCGGGGCGCGGGTGGCGACCTGCCTACGACAACCGGATGACCGCGACCCCGTCGTCCAGGTTCACGGTCGTCCGGTTCGGCGGCGCCCCGTCCTCCTCGTCGTCCCGCATCACGAGCGCCGACTGCCGCTCCCGGAGCTCGTTCTGCTTCCCTGGCGAGAAACTCGCGTGGAGCTGCTCGAACCCTGTCGCCGATATCTGGCCCTGCCGCACACTGTTGCGCCATGGCAGGAGCCCCGCCCGCCCGGCACGGAGCAGCAGCTGGTCGGCGAAGGCGACGACGGTCAGCAGGATGACCAGTCCGGGCAGGGTCATGAAGACGACGAATTCCATGCCCCGAGTATCGGCCCTTCGAGCCGCCCGCGGCAGGGCCCACGAGCGTCGGCCGAGCGCACCGGCGTCACCGCCGTACGCGGGGCATGCCCAGGCCGATCCAGGAGATGATCTCGCGCTGGATCTCGTTGTTGCCGCCGCCGAAGGTGAAGATCACGGCGGAGCGGTAGCCGCGTTCGAGTTCGCCGTGGAGGACGGCGCCGGCCGAACCGCCCTTCAGGGGGCCCGCCGCGCCGACGACCTCCATGAGCCAGGCGTAGGCGTCGCGGCGGGCCTCGGAGCCGTAGACCTTGACGGCGGAGGCGTCCTGGGGCGTGAGGGTGCCGGCCTCGACGGCGTGGACCATGCGCCAGTTGAGGAGCTTCATGGCGTCGAGCCTGGTGTGGGCGAGGGCGAGGCGGCGGCGGACCCAGCCGAGGTCGATGACGCGGCGGCCGTCGGCGAGTTTCGTGGCGGCGGCCCAGCGCCGTACGTCGTGCAGGGCGCGCACGGCCATGGTGCCGTGGGCGGCGAGGGTGACGCGCTCGTGGTTGAGCTGGTGCGTGATCAGCCGCCAGCCCTGGTTCTCGGCGCCGACGCGGTGGGAGACGGGGACGCGCACGTTCTCGTAGTAACTGGCGGTGGTGTCGTGGCCGGCGAGGGTGTGGATGAGGGTGCAGGAGTAGCCGGGGTCGGTGGTCGGGACGAGCAGCATGGTGATGCCCTTGTGGGGCGGGACGCCCGCCTCGACGGGGGTGGTGCGCACGGCCAGCCAGACCCAGTCGGCGGTGTCGCCGTTGGTCGTCCAGATCTTCTGGCCGTTGACGACGTACGTGTCGCCCTCGCGGACGGCGCGGGTGCGCAGCGAGGCGAGGTCGGTGCCGGCGTCGGGCTCGCTGTAGCCGATGGCGAAGTCGATCTCGCCGGAGAGGATGCGGGGCAGGAAGTACGTCTTCTGCTCGTCCGTGCCGTAGCGCATGATCGTGGGGCCCACGGTGTTGAGGGCCATCAGGGGCAGCGGGACGCCGGCCTGGGCGGCCTCGTCGAAGAAGATGAACTGTTCCATGGGCGTCAGCCCGCGGCCGCCGTACTCCTCGGGCCAGCCGACGCCGAGCCAGCGGTCGGCGCCGAGGCGGCGGACGGTGTCGCGGTAGAACCGCTTGCGCGTGGCGTGGTCGGCGGCGTCGGGCCCGTCCGGGGCACCGGGGCCGGGGACGAGGGTGGCGAAGTAGGCGCGAAGTTCGCTGCGCAACCGCTGCTGCTCCGGCGTGTATTCGAGGTGCACGGCCCCTCCAGGCGTCTCGTCCCGCGGCGTCGGCGACTCCAGCTCCTGCGGCGGCGCACAGAGTAGAACGTGTTGCAGTAAGGGGGAAGGGGAACGACGGGCCCCGACCCGTGCACGGGGACATGAGAGCGGCCGTCACGGGTACGCGGTGCTGCGTGCGATCCCCGAGAGAAAGGATTCGGCGATGGGCACCGTGAAGGAGGCCGTGGAGGTGGAGGTCCCTCTCCACACCGCCTACAACCAGTGGACGCAGTTCGAGGAGTTCCCCCAGTTCATGGAGGGCGTCGACGAGGTCGTCCAGCTCGACGACCGCCGCAATCACTGGGTGACCAGCATCGGCGGCGTACGCCGCGAGTTCGACACGGAGATCATCGATCAGCTCCCCGACGAGCGGATCGCCTGGCGCACGATCGGCGGCGACACCCAGCAGAAGGGCATGGTGGGCTTCCGCCGCCTGGACGACACCCACACCAGGGTGGAACTGGTCATGGAGGTCGAGGGGGGCGCCGCGGAGAAGGCCGCGGAGACGGTCGGCCTGGTCGACCGGCGCGTCAAGGGCGACATGCGGCGCTTCAAGGAGTACATCGAGACCAAGGGATCCGCGTCCGGAGGGTGGCGGGGCCGCATCAGGCCCGGCGACCGGTGACACGCGGCAGACGGCCGTGGGCCGGGGCTCGCTCGCCGGGCCCCGGCCCACGGTCCGCCCGCACCGCTGTCGTTGCTGTCGTTCAGTCGGTGCCGCTGTCGTTCAGTCGGTCGACAGGGCTTCCAGCAGGTCGCCGACCTGCGGGTCCGGCAGGGCGCGCGCCACGTCGGCCTGGGCGATGATGCCGACCAGCCGGTGCTCCTCGATCACCGGCAGACGGCGCACCTTGTGCTCCGTCATCTTCCGCAGGACGAGCTGGGCGTCGTCGTCCGCCTCGACGTACACGACCCTGCCCTGGGCCAGCTCGCCGGCGGTGGTCCGCGCCGGGTCCTTCCCGACGCCGAGGGCCTTCACGACGATGTCGCGGTCGGTCAGCATGCCCTTCAGTTTGTCGTCGGAGCCGCAGATCGGCATGGCGCCGACACCCAGTTCGGTCATCCGCTCCGCGGCGCGCAGGACCGTCTCCTCCTCGCCGATGCAGTCGACGCCAGCGGTCATCAACTGGCGTGCGGTGGTCATGTCGGGTCTCCTCACAGTGCGATGATCAGCGCCATGGCCGCGAACAGCGCGGCGACCAGGACGACAACGAGCAGGATCAGGGTCAGCGGGGCCTTCGCCCAGCCGGTCGGCGGGTTGTGCGTCTCCTGCGGGCCCGCCTCGGGCATCGACGACTCCGCCGGCGGGGTCTCGCCGGGCGGCACGCCGCCGCCGGCGTCCAGACCGGGGGTGTTACGGGGGTCGGGATCCGGATTCGTATGGCTCATGCGGGACGAGTGCGCAGCCCGGAGGCGTTCATGCACCTTCGTTGGCCGCGTCGGCGTCCCGGTCCGCGCCGGGGTCCGGGGCGGGGCGGCTGCGGCGGCGGTGGCTGGTGTCGCACCAGGGCGGGCGGCGGGTGCGGCGGCAGGTGCACAGGGCGACCATGAACCGGTCCGAGCGGGCGGTGGTGCCGTCCGGCAGCCGCACCTCGACCGGGCCCTCGACCAGGACGGGGCCCTCCGGGTCGACGACGACGCGGCGCGGCTCAGTCCCGCTCGGCACGGATCACCACCAGTTCCTCGCCGCGCAGGCCGGGCGGGACGACGCCCAGCTCCTCCAGCCAGGCGGCCCGCCGCGACATGACGGGGCCGAACGGGATCGTTGCCCGGTTCTCCACGCGGACGCGCAGGCCCCCTCCTGGAGCCGGTCCAGGGTGGCGCCGACCCCGCACAGCGCCGACTGCACCAGCAGCAGGACCCCGGAGGCGCGCAGCAGCCGCGGGACGTCCGCGCAGAGGCGGTCGATGACCTCCCGCCCGTCGGGGCCGGCGTCGACGGTGCGGGCCGCGCCGCGAGCGGGCGCCGGGGAGCGCACGTACGGGGGGTTGGAGAGGATCAGGTCGAAGCGGTGGCCGTCGACGGGGCCGGTGAGGTCGCCGTGCCGGACGTTGATCCGCAGGCCGAGGCGGCGCGCGTTGCACCGGGCGGTCAGGACGGCCCGCCAGGAGATGTCGACGGCGGTGACCCGCGCCGCGCCCTCCCGCGCGGCCAGGAGCGCCAAGGCGCCGGTTCCCGTGCCGAGGTCGAGCACCTCGGCGCCCGGCAGGCGGTGGCCCCGGCAGCGCAGTTCGGCCGCGGCGGAGCGCGCGAGCAGGACCGTGTCCTCCTGGGGTGCGTACACGCCGTGCGGGCTGAGTAGGCGCATGCGCAGCGGGTACCTCGGACCTCTCCGGCGAAACGGTACGAGGAGTGTGCCCATGAGCTACGAGCCCGAGTCGTCCTCCGGTCCCGTGCCCGCCCACGGGTCGCTGTGGATGGAGTACGCGCCCGGTCCCGCCCGCCCGGCCCTGGAGGGCTCCGTCGAGACGGAGGTCGTCGTGGTCGGCGGGGGTGTCGCGGGGCTGTGCACGGCCTGGGAGCTGGCCCGTGCGGGCCATCCGGTGGTGCTGCTGGAGGCGGACCGTATCGCGTCGAGCGTGACCGGCCACACCACGGCGAAGCTGTCGGCGCTGCACGGCCTGGCGTACGCGGACATCCGCGCCGTGCACGGGGCGCGGGCGGCCCGGCTGTACGCGCACTCCCAGCAGCTGGCGGTGGAGCACGTCGCGGAGGTCTCGGAGGAGCTGGGCATCGACTGCGACCTGGAGCGGGTGCCCGCGTACACGTACACGGAGGATCCGCAGCAGGCGGAGAAGTTCCGCGAGGAGGCGGAGGCGGCGCGCGAGGCGGGTCTGGCCGCGTCGTACGTGACCGAGGTGCCGCTGCCGTTCCCGGTGGCGGGCGCGGTGCGCGTCGAGGACCAGGCGCAGTTCCATCCGCGCAAGTACCTGCTGGCGCTGGCGGCGGACCTGGAACGGCTGGGCGGGCGGATCTACGAGCGGACGCGGGTGACGGGGCTGTCGGAGGGCCGGCCCTGCGAGGTGACCACCGAGCGGGGGTACGCGGCGGTCGCCCGGGACGTGGTGGTGGCCACGCACTACCCGGTGTTCGACCGGGCGCTGCTGTTCACCCGGCTGGAGCCGAAGCGCGAGCTGGTGGTGGCGGGTCCGGTGCCCGCGGAGCGGGATCCGGGCGGGGCGTTCCTGACGCCGGAGGGCGGCACGCGGTCGGTGCGGACCGCGCCGTCCGGGGAGGAGGGGCGGCGGATGCTGATCGTCACCGGGGAGAAGTTCCTGCCGGGCACGGCCGGGGAGGGCGAGGTGGGCGAGCGGTACGCGCGGCTGGAGGGCTGGGCAGCCGAGCGGTTCCCGGGGGTGCGGTTCACGCACCGCTGGGCCACGCAGGACAACTACACGCCGGACCGGGTGCCGTACGTGGGACGGCTGCACGCGGGCTCCCGGCACGTGTACGTGGCGACCGGCTTCGCCGGCTGGGGCATGAGCGGCGGCGTGATGGCGGGCGAGCTGCTGGCGGGCCGGATCCGCGGCCGGGAGCCGGCCTGGACGTCGCTGTACGACCCGGTGCGGCTGCACCCGCTGCGCGAGGTGCCCGCGGTGCTGAAGCTGCAGGCGCACGTCACGCGGCACTTCGTCGGTGACCGGATGCCGGGCGCGTACGCCGACTCGACGGCCGACATCGGGCCGGGCCAGGGCGCGGTCGTACGGGTCGGGGGGCGCCGGCTGGCGGTGCACCGGGACGCGTCGGGCGCGCTGCACGCGGTGTCGGCGCGCTGCACCCACCTGGGGTGCGTCGTGCACTTCAACGACGAGGAGTGCCGCTGGGAGTGCCCCTGCCACGGCTCGCGGTTCGCCGTCGACGGCAAGGTCGTCCAGGGTCCCGCCGTGCACCCACTGGAGCAGGCCGAGATCACGGAGGAGGAGGCGGGCCCGTCGTGACCGGCGCACCGCTCCCGACACCACGCGGACCGCTGTCGCAGGCGGTGCTGCGGGTGCTGCGCGGGGACGGACCCTTGATGAAGGGAACCGCTCGGGCCTCACCGGCCAGGCCCGACCCGACCGCTCCGGCCTCGGCGAGCACGGCAGTCGTGGACGGGTCGCACCGGGCAGCCGTGGCCGGACCGGGCACGGCAGCGGTGGACCGGGCAGGCGTGGCTGCCGTGGGGCCGGCAGGGGCGGCGGTCGTGGGGCCGGGCCCGGTGGGCGGAGGCGGGGCGGGCACGGCAGCCGTGGACGGACCGGGCCCGGCGGACGTGGGCCGGGCAGGAGCGGCGGCCGCAAATGGGCCGGGGCCAGTGGACGAGGGCGGGGCGGGCACAGCGGCCGTCGACGGACCGGGCGCGGCAGCGCTGGGCCGGGCAGGCGTGGCTTCCGTGGGCCGGGCCGGCACGGCTGCCGCAGGGCCGGCAAAGGCGGCGGGCGTGGACGGGGCCGGAGGCGGGGCAGGCACGGCAGCCGTGGACGGACCGGGCCCGGCGGACGGGGGCCGGGCAGGAGCGGCGGCCGCAAATGGGCCGGGGCCAGTGGACGAGGGCGGGGCGGGCACAGCGGCCGTCGACGGACCGGGGGCGGCAGCCGTCGGCCCGGCCGGCACGGCGGCCGCAGGGCCGGTGGCTGTGGATGGGGCGGGCGTGGTTTCCGGGGATTCGGCCGGGACGTCGGGCGTGGGACGGGTGGGTCCGGGTGCCGTGGGCCGGGCCGGTTCCGTGGACGTGTACGGCGCGGATCCGCTCGGTGAGGACCTGCAGCTCGCGCTGTACCTCGCGTACGAGCCGCACTACCGGGCTCTGGAGGGGGTCGCCGAGGACCGGGAGTGGGACCCGGCGCTGCTGGCCCTGCGGCGGCCGATGGAGGAGGTCTTCCTGGCGGAGCTGCGGGCGGCGGCGGGCGGCGACGCTGGCGATGTGGCCGCGGCCCTGGAGCCGCTGTTGGAGGAGCCCGTCGACGGGCGCGGCGTGTCGCACCGGCTGCTCGCCGAACCGGACTGGGGGCGGATGCGCGAGTACCTGGCGCACCGGTCGCTGTACCAGCTCAAGGAGTCGGACCCGCAGCTGTGGCTGGTGCCGCGGCTGGAGGCGGGACGGGCGAAGGCGGCGCTGATGGCCGTGGCGTTCGACGAGTTCGGCGCGGGGCGGGCCGAGCGCGTGCACGCGCGGCTCTTCGCCGAGCTGATGGCGGGCGCCGGGCTCGACCCCGCGTACGGCCGTTACACGGATCTGGCGCCGGCCACGACGCTCGCCACGGTGAACGTGATGTCGCTGTTCGGCCTGCACCGGTCACTGCGCGGGGCGGCAGCGGGGAACTTCGCCGTTCTGGAGATCACCTCGTCGCCGGGGGCCAGGCGCCTGGCGGGCGCGCTAGGGCGGCTGGGCGCCGACGAGCGGTGCTTGCGGTTCTTCACCGAGCACATCGAGGCGGACGCGGTGCACGAGCAGGTCATGCGCCGGGACGTGCTGGGCGACCTCCTGGACCGGGAGCCGGACCTCGCGCCGGAGGTGGTGTTCGGCATCCGGGCGACGACCCTGCTGGACGCGCGCTGGGAGGCGGCGGTGCTGGCCGCGTGGGACGAGGGCCGCTCATCGCTGCGCGGGCCGCTGCCGACGGCTTAGGTCGTGTCCGGCGGATCATGCCTGAGCTGCGGGGTCTGGCACGCCCTCCCCCAAGCCCTGACGGGCAGGGGGGACCCCAGCGGCGTTGTCGTCGGTCGCGATGGCTCCCCCATCCCTCCCTCCTCCGCCTTGCAGCCGCACGCACCAGACCCCGCTCACCAGCAGTCGAAGGCACCGCCCATGTCGGCATGATCCGCCGGACACTCCCTGGGCGTCGGTGCCCGTCGGGCGCGCCCCGCACCCGTGTCCCTCCGGGGTCGTCGGCCAGGAGGGCACGGGGTCCGCACGGCACGAGGCGGTGCTCAGGCGTCGACGGGAACGGTCGCGGGGCTTTCCGCAGCCGCGGGAGCCGCATGCGCGGCAGGCGTCGCGGACTTCGGCCGGCGCCTGAGGCGATGGGCCAGGGGCTCGGTGTAGCGGGCGGTGAGCGGGCCGATGACGACGAGGATCAGGACGTATGCCGTGGCCAGCGGCCCGATGCGCGGCTCGACGCCGACGGCGAGGCCCGCGATGACGATCGAGAACTCGCCGCGGGCCACCAGCGCGCCGCCGGCCCGCCACCGGCCTCCGCCCCGGATGCCAGCGCGGCGGGCCGCGTACCAGCCGGTGGCGATCTTCGTGAGCGTGGTGGCGAGTGCGAGGAGGAGGGCGGGGACGAGCACGGGAGGGATGTCGGCGGGGTCGGTGGACAGGCCGAAGAAGACGAAGAAGACGGCCGCGAACAGGTCCCTCAGCGGGGTGAGCAGGGTGGCGGCGCCCTCGGCGACCTCTCCCGACAGGGCGATGCCGACGAGGAAGGCGCCGACGGCGGCGGAGACCTGGAGCTCCTGGGCGATGCCGGCGACGAGGAGGGTGAGGCCGAGGACGGCGAGCAGGAGCATCTCGGCGTTGTCGGAGGAGACAGCACGGCTGATCAGGCGGCCGTGGCGGAGCGCCACGTACAGCACGGCGCCGACGGTGCCCAGGGAGATCAGGAGGGTGGCCGCGCCGCCGGCCAGTCCGGCCCCGGCGAGCACGGCGGTGAGGATCGGCAGGTAGACCGCCATGGCGAGGTCCTCGATGACCAGCACGCCGAGGACGACGGGGGTCTCCCGGTTGCCGAGGCGGCGCAGGTCGCCGAGGACCTTCGCGATGACGCCGGAGGAGGAGATCCAGGTGACGCCGGCGAGAGCGACGGCGGCGACGGGTCCCCAGCCGAGGAGGAGGGCGGCCGCGGCGCCGGGTACGGCGTTGAGGGCGAAGTCGACGGCGCCGGAGGGGTATTGGGTCTTCAGGTTGGTGACGAGTTCGGAGGCGCTGTACTCCAGGCCCAGCATGAGCAGCAGCAGGATGACGCCGATCTCGGCCCCGATGGCGACGAACTCCTCGCTGGCTTGGAGGGAGAGGATGCCGCCGTGACCGAAGGCGAGGCCCGCGAGCAGGTAGAGGGGTATGGGCGAGAATCCCACGCGTCCCGCCACCCGGCCGAGGAGGCCCAAGCCGAGGATGATGGCCCCGAGTTCGATGAGCAGAGCGGTCGTGTTGTGCACGGGCGTCGGTCCTCCGGTCGGTTCGGTGACGGCGTCAGTGCCTTCTCGTGGACGGGCAGCGCGGTGCCGGCCGGTGAAGCAGGCGGGGCGACCCGGGAGAGTGGGGGGTCACGGGAACAGCGGGTACGGGCCGTGCGGGCGCACGGGGCCGTGCATGCGGTGATCCCGGGGGAAGCCGGAAGGGCGTCAGGCGCGGAAGGCGGTGCCGGGGGTATCGGGCACGCTGTCGCGAGCGGCGTTGTCGATGCGCGGCCCCCTCATCTCACGCCCCCTCATCGCGTCGGCGTCCGAGCGGACGCGCCCGAGCCCCCATGTCATGTGCGCCATCCGCCCGAAGGGAGCGTAATGACTCGGTAAAGAATATTACCGTATCGCACATCGCGCAGGGTGAATGCGTCGTCACGCCTGAACGGTCACGCGTCCGGGACGCGGGCGGCCGCCCGTTCCGCCGCCCGCAGGGGGCAGCCCGTGCCGACGCGGGCCTCCAGGTCGGCGCGCAGGGCGGCGAGGTCGGCCATGCGCGCGTCGATGACCCGGATCTTCTCCTCGAACAGCGTGGACAACGCCTCGGCGCTGTCCGGCGCGTCGCGCAGGTCCTCGCCGTGCCGGGCGATCTCGGCCAGCGAGAAGCCGAGCGTCTGCGCAGTGCGGACGTAGACCAGCCAGGTCACGGTCTCCGGCGGGAAGTCGCGATAGCCGTTGGCGAGCCGCTTCCCCGTGACGAGGCCGATCCTCTCGTAGAAGCGGATCGTGTCCTTGGTGAGGCCGGACCGTGCGGCCAACTCCCCGATGCGCATGGCCCTCCCGCCGGGCTGCGGACTTGACCTTGGAGCGTACTCCACTGTTTAGCGTGAGGCCTCGTCGCTGCCGTGAGACCAGCAGGAGCCTCTCGTGATCCGTCTTCTCCGCCCTTCCCGTTCCGCCTATCTCGGCGTCGTGCGCACGAGCGCCTGGTACGACCTCGTCGTCACCGCGGCGTTCGCGACGCCGTGGACCTACGCGCTGGTCCACGGCGTCCTGTCGTCGCTGGGTGAGGCGTCCGGGCTGGGAGTGATGCCCGCGCGCGACCCGATGCAGACCCTCTACGCGAATCTGATGGGTTCGGTGGTGGTCGTCTGGGCTCTGCTCCGGATCGTCGGGCCACTGCCGCTGCACGGGCTGCTCGACGCCGCGGCGCGGACGCTGTTCGCCGCGTGGCAGGCGTACGCGCTGGCCCACGGTGCCCCACGGATCCTGTGGCCGTTCCTGGTCGTGGAGGTGACGTTCGGGATTCTTCAGCTGCTGCCGTGGTGGCGGGCCCGCGCGGACCTCATGGGCCGCGCCGACGCCGTACGGCCGGCCGCGCGCATGGCCTGACGAGGTCCCGTCGGCCGACCGTGCCCGTCAGCGTTCGGCGGCGCCGGCCCGCTGGTAGATGTCGGGGATGCCGTCGTGGTTGTCGTCGCGGGTCTCCGCCTCGTACAGGCGCCGGTAGACGCCGTTGCGGCGCTTGATGAGGACGGCCGCCAGGACTGCGGCGGCCAGGGAGCCGACCAGGACGGCGGCCTTGACGCTCTCGGTCAGCGCCGGGTCGGGGAAGGCCAGTTCGCCGATCAGCAGCGCCACGGTGAAGCCGATCCCGGCGAGGACCGCCAGGGCGAACACGTCAGCCCACGCGAGTTCCGGGTTCAGCCGCGCCCGGGTGAACCGGGCGGCGAGGTAGGTGCCCGCGAAGATGCCCAGGGTCTTGCCCGCCACGAGGCCCACGACGACGCCGAGCGGTTCCGGCCGGGTGAAGACGTCGGCCAGGGCGGCGCCGGAGACGCCGACGCCGGTGGCGAAGAGCGCGAACAGCGGAACCACGACGCCGGCGGACACCGGGTGGAGGAGGTGCGAGGTGCGCTCGGCCGGGGAGGCGGCCTCGCCCTTGTCGCGGGTGGTGCGCAGGATCAGGCCCATGGCCACACCGGCGACGGTCGCGTGGACGCCGCCGTTGTACATCAAGGCCCACGTGACGAGGCCCAGCGGGACGTACCACCACCAGCCGCGCACCCGCAGCCGCTGCAGGACGTGGAAGAGGACGAGGCAGGCGGCGGCGCCGCCGAGCGCGGCGTAGTCCAGGTCGCTGGTGAAGAAGATCGCGATGATGAGGATGCCGCCCAGGTCGTCCACGACCGCGAGCGTCAGCAGGAAGGCGCGCAGCGCGGCGGGCAGGTGGGAGCTGAGGACCGCGAGGACGGCGAGCGCGAAGGCGATGTCGGTGGCCATCGGCACGGCCCAGCCGTCCGTGCTGCCGCCTCCGGCCGCCGCGGTGACGGCGTACAGGGCGGCGGGTACGGCCATGCCGCAGATCGCGGCGATGACGGGCAGGGCCGCCGTGGCGGGGTTGCGCAGTTCACCGACGACGAGTTCGCGCTTCAGCTCGATGCCGGCGACGAGGAAGAAGACGGTGAGGAGCCCGTCGGCGGTCCAGTGCGCCACGGAGAGGTCCAGGCCGAGGGACGGCAGGCCGAAGTGGACGTCGCGTATCCGCTCGTAGATGTCGCCCCAGGGGCTGTTCGCCCAGATCAGCGCGACGACGGCGGCCGCGAGGAGCACCAGCCCGCCGACCGTCTCGGTCCTCAGCGCCTCGACGACGGCGTTGCGCTCGCGCAGGGGCAGAAGGCCGAGGAAGGGGGAACGCTCACGCGGCGTGGCAGCCATGGCGGGGCCTCCGGGGCATCGAACGGAAGAGGGCATACGAGCCCCTGGAATCGCCGACCAGACTTCCCGGCACACCGCGCGCCGTGCCTGCCGTGTCGGCTCCCTGTCGGAGAGCCGTACGGAGGTGCTGCCGCAAGAGGGCGGCCTTGACGCGTTATTGACACCCTAACCGGGGCCCGCGGATCCCACCAGACCCCATTTCACCTGGGAAAACAGGGTTTCGCGGGCACGACGAGCGGGCCCGTCCACACCAAGACGCGAGGTGTGTACGGGCCCGCTCCGGAGCCGGGCCGCCCGGGGGGGCGGTCAGATGGTGGTCTTCGCCGACTCCTGGTCGTCGTCGTCCTCGGTGATCTCGCCGGCCTTGCGGGCGCGGACGAACTCCAGGAAGGAGTTGAGCTCGCGCTTGACGACCGGGGCGAGGAGGTAGAGGCCGATGATGTTGATGACGGCGAGCATGAAGAGCACCGCGTCCGCCATGTCGATCAGGGTCTGCAGCGTCAGCAGCGAACCGGCGACCGCGAAGACGGTGTAGACGACCTTGTACGACAGCACGCTGCCCCGGCTGCGGCCGAAGAGGTGCGTCCAGGCCTTCTCGCCGTAGTAGCCCAGGTCAGCACCGTCGAGATCGCGAACAGCAGCACCGCGATGGTGAGGATGTACGGGAACCACGGGAGGACGGTCGCGAAGGCGTCGGAGGTGATCGTGACACCGCCGATGGACTTGCCCTCGCGGGCCTCGTTCCAGCTGGCCGGGTTGGCGATGACGATGGTCAGCGCCGTCATGGTGCAGATGACCACGGTGTCGATGAACGGCTCCAGCAGGGCGACCAGGCCCTCGCTGGCGGGGTGCTTGGTCTTGACCGCGGAGTGGGCGATCGGGGCGGAGCCGAGACCGGCCTCGTTGGAGAACGCCGCCCGCTTGAAGCCGATGATCAGCGCGCCGAGCACACCGCCCGCGACACCCTGCGGGTTGAAGGCGCCCTCGATGATCGTGGCGATGGCGGCGGGCACCGCGGTGACGTGGACCAGGATGACGACCAGGCAGGCGGCGATGTAGATGCCGGCCATGGCGGGGACGAGCTTGCTGGTGACGTTGGCGATGGAGCGGATGCCGCCGAGCAGCACGATGCCGACGAGCGCGGCGATCAGGATGCCGAAGAACAGGCGCCGGCGGCGGAGGAGCCCAGCAGGCCGTCCTCGCCACCGGTGACGGAGACCAGCTGCGCGTACGACTGGTTGACCTGGAAGAGGTTGCCGCCGAAGAGGCCGAAGAAGAGGACCATGGCGGAGGCGAGGATCGCGAGGACCTTGCCGAACTTCTTGCCGCCCTCGCCGAAGCGGTCGGCGAGACCCTTGGGCAGGTAGTGCATCGGGCCGCCCGAGACGGTGCCGTCGGCGTGCACCTCTCGGTACTTCACGCCGAGGGTGACCTCGACGAACTTGGTGGCCATGCCGAGGAGACCACAGAGGATCATCCAGAAGGTGGCGCCGGGGCCACCGATGGAGACGGCGACGGCGACACCGGCGATGTTGCCGAGGCCGACGGTGCCGGAGACGGCGGCGGTCAGGGCCTGGAAGTGGTTGACCTCACCGGCCGACCCCTTCTCGTCGTACTTGCCGCGCACCACGTCGAGGGCGAGCTTGAACTTGCGGACCTGGACGAATCCGAACCAGCCGGTGAAGACCAGGCCGGCCACCACGAGCCAGGCGACGATGAGCGGAAGCTGCGTTCCGCCGACCTCGACGGAGTAGAAGATGACTTCCCCGAGCCACTTGGCTATGGGCTCGAAGAGTCCGCTGACGGCTTCGTCGACGGACGTGGTGATGGAGTCGAGTGACACTGTGGCTACCTCGATGGCGCAGTACGGCGCTTGGGAGGGCGCGCCGGGAAGATGTGCGGTCTTTGAGCGAACGCCGTTGTCCGGTCGGCGACCAGGGATGCGGTCCGTGGACTCGGACCGTGATCCCTGGTCGTACAGCCGGAAGGTGCCCGGCTCCTCCACAGGACGGCGAGGGGTGGTGCCACCTGCGGAGTTGCGCCGTTCTATCACAGCCTTTACGCCATCCTTAGTGAGGCATCTCACATTACGTTCGGTAATCATGAAAAGTGCCAGCGAGCGAGACCGGACCGTTATTCGGGAGCGGTGATCCGTTCACCGGACACGTATATCCCGGTGGGTGAGACGGCAGGCAGGCCCGGGGCTTCCGGATCCGGTGTCGCGCGGCGGGCCGGCGCAGAAGAGAGGGCCACGCGGCTCGGCTCGGCTCGGAGGAGTCGGAGGTGCGGCGTGGCCCAGGGGGTGCGTGGGTCAGGGGAGGAGTTCGTCCAGGGCGGCCTTGCCCTTTTCGGCCAGCCTGCGCTCGGCCCAGGCCAGGTTCTTGGGGTTGACGTCACGCCCGGAGGCGAGGACCAGGTCTTCCACGGTGAATTCGCCTTCGGCTCCGCTGTGCAGGAGGGAGTCGGGCGTGACGCCCCCCAGCCGGGACGTCGATTCGGACTCTTCCTTCATGCCGCCTCCTTGTTCGGTCCGGCACGGCCATTGTCGTCGCCCCACCGGACGGACGCATCCCCGAGCCGGCGTCGTCGCGGTCCGTGACCTGGCGGTTCTCCTCGGCTACGGCTCGCGGCAACGTTTCGGCGGTCCGCGGCGACTCCCGGGAGACCGTGCGGTCCGGCACGGTCCGCCGAGGAGAGGAACCCGCGCCGTGAGGCTCAGCGCAGCAGCCCCCCCCCGTCACCGTCGCCGTACCCGTACGCTCACGCTCGCCACCGCGGTCGCCGTGGCGGCGGGCGGCGGGGCTGTGGCTGGGGGTGTCGCAGGACGCCGCCCGGGCGGCCACGACGGTGGTCGTCTCCGACACGGCGCCCTGCAGAGCGCGGTGGCGAGCGCCACGGCGGGGACGACCATCCAGGTCCGCGGCGGCACCTACTACCCCACCAGCACGCTGAAGTCGACGGCGAACGGCACCGCGGCGAACCGGATCACGCTGACCGCGTACGGCTCGGAGCAGGTGAGGATCGACGGGTCGCGGCTGCCGCGGGCTCCTGGCTGATGGCGATCTACGGAGACCACTGGACCGTGCAGAACGTCCGCTTCCAGAAGTCGCCCGCCCACGGCTTCGTCGCGACCTCGTCGGTCGGCGGCGTCTTCAAGAACCTGGTGACCAGCGACAACGGCGACAGCGGCTTCACGCTGCGCGGCGACGGTACGACGGGGAACCTGATCCAGAACCTGGACTCGTACGGCAACTACGACGCCGCCGCCCACGGGCAGAACGCGGACGGCCTGGCGATCAAGTTCGGCTCCGGCACCGGAACCGGGTCACGGGGGTCCGGCTGTTCAACAACGCCGACGACGGCATCGACCTGTGGCAGTGGGCGAGCCCGGTCACCATCGAGCACACCTGGGCCTTCGGCAATGGCAGGAACCGCTGGAACGACCCGGCGTTCGAGGGGAACGGCAACGGCTTCAAGCTGGGCGGCGGCGGTGCCACGGCGGCCCACGCCGTCAACAACAACGCGGCCTGGGACAACACGCAGCACGGCTTCACCGAGAACGGCAACACGGCCGCGCTGGGCCTCAGCCGCAACACCTCGTACGCCAACGGCAGTCCGGGTTCTTCTTCGAGACCGGCACGGCCCGCCTGGCGGCGAACCTCGCCGTGGCCAACGGCGGCGGGCTCGCGAAGCTGGGCCCGGCGACGGTGTCGGCGCGCAACAACTGGGACAGCGGTGTCGCCACGCCGCCGTTCCGGTCGACCGACGCGTCGAGTGTGTACGGGGCGCGGAAGGCGGACGGCTCACTGCCCGCGACCGCCTTCCTGACGACGGGGTCGACGACGATCGGGTCGACCATGGACTGAGCGGCTGGGAGCCGTACGCCGACGAGGAGGGGCCGGAAAGGCGGTGGTTTCCGGCCATTCCACGGGCCGCCGCCATACGGCTCCCCCGCCCTCGCCGTCGCTAGGGGCACAGGACCGATCCCGACGGAAGGGCAACGATGATCACTCGCAAGGCGAGGCTGGCGGCGGCCGGCCTGGCGCTCGGTACGGCCGTCTCCCTGGTCGGCATGGCGGGCACGGCCCACGCGCGGAGCACCACCGTCGAGGCCAACAGCAACATCCGCGCGGCGGCGACCACCAACAGCAGGCTGGTCGGCACCACGAAGGGCGTGAGCGAGGCCCATGTGTACTGCTTCACCAGGGGCCAGTACGTGAAGGTGGGCAACTACGGCACCAACGTCTGGTACCACGTCAACGTCTTCGACAACGCCGCCAACCCGCCGCACGCCTATCTCCGGGTGTACGTCTGGGGCGGCAACGTGAACGTCGGCGCCGACCCGGCTCCCGGCATCCCCCCCTGCTGACGCGGCCCGGCGGCCGTGCCGCCGCCCGGGAGCCGGAAGGCGTTTCAGAAGGCGCCGCCCACCCGGGCCTTCCGTCCGTCCGTGGCCGTCGCGGTGACCGTCCAGCGGTCGCCGCGCGCGTCACGGCCACCCTCGGCGTGGTTGTACTGGCCGGCGAAGACGTGCTGCCCCTCCGGGGCGGTGCGGCCGGGGCGGAGGGTCCAGGTGTAGACGAGGACGCCGGCCTCCTCGCGTACGGAGACGGTGAAGTCGTCCGCGGGCAGCGAGCGCCAGTTGCCGGTGTCGGCGACGCCGCCGGTCTGGACGACGCGCAGCTCGACGGTGAGGGCACCGAGCGGGGCGGCGCTGGTGAAGGTGATGTTCGACTGGGCCCAGAAGCGGTTGCTGTGCGGGTCGACGGCGCCCTGGCCGCTCAGGTGACCGTCCCGGGTGCGCAGCGCCTGCGCGGTGGGCGTGGAGGTGGGGACGGTCGGCCCGCCCGTGGGCCGGGTTGCCGGGGCCGACGCGGAGGGCGGCGGGCCGGGCCTGGGTGACGTGGCCGTGGGGGCCGGGCCCGGCGGCGTGGCCGCGGGCGGGGCCGGGCTCGCGGCCGTCGGCGGGGGTACGGCGGTGGTGGCCGGGGGCACCGCGGTCGTGGCCGGGCCGTGGTCGCCGTTCAGCAGGGTGCCGGCCGCGTAGCCGCCGACGGCGAGGACGGCCGCGACGGCGGTGGTGGCGCCGGCGACGCGCAGCCAGGGCGCGGCGAACGGGCGGCGGCCGCCGGGCCTTTCGGCGGCGGGCGGGGCGGCCATGCCGCGCTCGACGCGGGCGAGGATGCGCGCGCGGTCGGGGCGGTGCGCCCGGGCCGCGTCGCGCAGCGCCTGCTGCAGGTCGTCCATCTACTTCCGGCCTCCCACCAGTTCGGAAGCGCGGGCCGGGACGCCAGGAACTGTTCGAGCTGGGCCATGGCCTTCGAGGTCTGGCTCTTCACCGTACCCACCGATATGCCGAGGGTGAGTGCGGTCTCGCGCTCCGACAGGTCGAAGGCGTGGCGCAGGACGACGCAGGCGCGCTTGCGGAACGGCAGGCGGCGCAGGGCGTCCTGGACGTCGACGACGGCCGGTACGTCGGGGTCGTCGGTGCGGTCGGGGCGCTGCGACCAGAAGAGGGCGACGCGGCGGCGTTCGCGTACGGCGCTGCGGATGCGGCTGCGGGCGAGGTTGGCGACGACGCCGCGGGCGTAGGCGGCGGGGTGCTGGGCCGCGCGGACGCGGTCCCAGCGGTGCCAGAGGGCGAGCAGCGCGTCCGCGGCGAGGTCGTCGGCGGCGTCCGCCTCGCCGGTGAGGAGGTGGGCGAGGCGGGCCAGTTCGGCGTAGTGCCGCTCGAAGAAGGCGTGGAACTCCGCGGCGGCGTCATCGGATGTCCCCACGGGCGGCCTCTCCCCTGCGCTCCGTCGCGCTGTGTCGGCGGGTGCACCGGGCCGGCGGGCGGGCCGTCCCGTTCGTGGTGCGTCCTCTTGGTGGCGGGTGAGCATAGCAAGCGCTTGCCAAAAAGGGTCACCCGGCGAACTCCGTTGCCGGCAGGCCCTGTCCGGCGTCCGGCAGGACGAGCAGGGATCCGGAGAGGGGGTGCGGGCGGGCCAGTCCGGTGCGGGCGGTGGTGACGTAGAGGTCCCGCAGGCCGGGCCCGCCGAACGCGCACGCGGTGGGCCGGCGCACCGGCAGCGCGACGGTCCGGTCGAGGCGTCCGTCGGGGGTGTAGCGGCGCAGGGCGGCACCGTCCCACAGGGCGACCCAGACGCAGCCGTCGGCGTCGACGGCGAGGCCGTCGGGGAAGCCCGCGCCGGGCTCGACCGTGGCGAACGGGAGGCGGCCCGCCACCCCGCGGCCGCCGTCCACGACGTGGCAGACGTCGATGCGGCGGGTCGGGCTGTCGATGTAGTACATGAGGGTGCCGTCCGGGCTCCAGCCCGTGCCGTTGCTGACGGCGACGGCGGGGAAGACGGTGGTGGCCGTGCCGTCGGGCGCGATCCGGGCGAGGGTGCCGCCGCCGTCCGCCTCGTCGTAGCGCATGGTGCCCGCCCACAGGGAGCCGTCGGGGGCGACGGCGGCGTCGTTGCCGCGCCGGCCGGGCACCGGGTCGTGGTGGAGCCAGCGGAACGCCCCGTCGGCGCCGTACAGTCCGACGCCGTCACGGAGGTTCACGACGAGCCCGCCGCCGGCGCGGGGTTTGGCCGCGCCGACGTGCTGGGCGGTGAGCATGACGGTCCTGCGCCCGTCGGCCGGCGCGTAGGTGTGGACGCGGGAGCCGAGGATGTCGACCCAGACGAGCCGTCCGGTGGCCGGGTCCCAGGTGGGCCCTTCGCCGAGTTCGGCCGTCTCGCGGACGGCGACCTCGGGGTGCGGCGCGCTCACCGGGCGCCCCGGTGGCCGAGGCTGGCGGAGAGGTCGGCGGCGCCCTTGGCGGCCAGGTCGGCCAGTTCCGCCTCGCGCTCCTCGCTCCAGCGGATCATCGGGACGGAGATGGACAGGGCGGCGACGACCTGGCCCGTGCTGTCGCGCACGGGCGCGGCGACGCAGCTGACGTCCGGGTTGGACTCCTGGTGCTCGACGGCGACGCCCCGCTCGCGCACGACGTCGAGCGCGGCGCGCAGCTCCTCGTGGCCGGTCACGCTGTTGGGCGTCATGGCGATCAGCTCGCGGCCCTCGATCCGGCTGTCCAGCTCGTCCTGCGAGAGCGAGGCGAGCAGCATCTTGCCGACGGAGGTGCAGTGCGCGGGCAGCCGGCGGCCGGCGGCCGAGACCATCCGGACGGCGTGGGTGGAGTCGACCTTGGCGATGTAGATGACGTCCAGGTCCTCCAGGATGGCGACGTGGACGGTCTCGTCGCAGGTCTGGGCGACCTCGCGGGCGACCCGCTGGCCCTCGGCGGCGAGGTCGAGGTGTTCGGCGTAGCGGCTGCCGAGCTGGTAGGTGCGTACGCCGAGCCGGTAGCGGCCGGGCTGTTCCCGGACGGGCACCAGGTACGAGCGGGCGGCGAGGGTGGTGAGCAGTTCGTGGACGGTGGTGCGCGGCAGTTGGAGCCTGCGGGTGACCTCGGGCGCGGAGAGCGTGCCGTCGCCTTCGAGGAACAGTTCCAGGATGTCGAGCGCCCTGGTCACCGCGGGAACGAGACGTCCCATGATGCCCACCCCCTTCGTTCGAAACTCCGGTCACTGACCGGTATGACGAACACAGGCTACCCACCTCCCACTTCACCGGCAATGGTCCTGCCGTACGACGGTCGGCGCACGAACCATTGACACCCCCGCCGGGGGCTGATTACGGTCACGCCACGATTTCGAACGTGTGACGAAATACCGAACGTACTCCACGCACCGACCGGACTCACTAGGGGCAACTACCGTGCGCATCACGGGAATCAGCACTCACGTCGTCGGGACCCCCTGGCGCAATCTGACCTATGTCCTCGTCCACACCGACGAGGGACTCACCGGCGTCGGCGAGACACGCATGCTCGGCCACACGGACGCGCTGATCGGCTATCTGCGGGAGGCGGAGGCCAATCACATCGCGGGTTCAGACCCGTTCGCCGTGGAGGACCTGGTCCGCCGGATGAAGTACGGCGACTACGGCCGGGCCGGCGAGATCGTGATGTCGGGCATCGCGGTCGTCGAGATGGCCTGCTGGGACATCAAGGGCAAGGCGCTCGGCGTCCCGGTCTGGCAGCTGCTCGGCGGAAAGGTGACGGACCGGGTCAAGGCGTACGCCAACGGCTGGTACACCACGGAACGGACGCCCGAGGCGTACCACAAGGCGGCGCAGGAGGTGGTCGCGCGCGGCTACCGGGCGCTGAAGATCGACCCGTTCGGCACGGGCCACTTCGAGCTGGACGCCGAGCAGACCCGGTACGCCGTGTCGCTGATCGAGGCCGTGCGCGACGCGATCGGGCCGGACGCCGAGCTGATGCTGGAGATGCACGGCCGGTTCAGCCCGGCCACAGCCGTACGGCTCGCCAAGGAGCTGGCGCCGTTCAACCCGGCCTGGCTGGAGGAGCCGGTGCCGCCGGAGAACCTGAAGGCGCTCAAGAAGTTCGCGGACAAGGTGGACCTGCCGGTGGCGACCGGTGAGCGGATCCACGACCGGATCGAGTTCCGCGAGCTCTTCGAGTCGCAGGCGGCCGACATCATCCAGCCGGACCTGGGCCACATCGGCGGCATCCTGGAGACCCGCAAGCTGGCGGCGACCGCCGAGACCCACTACATGCTGGTCGCCCCGCACAACGTGGGCGGCAGCGTCCTCACCGCCGCCTCGCTGCAGCTGGCGGCCTGCACGCCGAACTTCAAGATCCTGGAGCACTTCAACGACTTCGCGGACGCCGAGATCAAGAAGGTCGTCAAGGGCGCCCCGCAGGTCGACCCGGAGACGGGCTGCTTCGAGGTCTCGCACGCACCAGGCCTCGGCGTGGAGCTGGACGTCGACGCGGCGGCGGAGTTCCCCCAGCAGCAGGCCCGCTTCGACCTGTGGGCCGAGGGCTGGGAGAAGCGCACCCCGAAGGGCACGCAGTGAGCGGCACGGCCGCCGACTCCCCGCCTGCGGGGGACGGTCCGGGCTCCGGGGAGGGTCCGGGTGCCGGGGGCGGAAAGGCCGCCGGGAGCGGCCCGGCCGCCGAGGGCGTGACCGCCGTCGGGGGTCGCCGGGCGGCCGGGCGGAGTCGGGCCGTGGTCATCGACCGGCCGGGCGCGCACCGGCTGGTCGAGCGGGGCGTTCCCGAGCCGGGGCCCGGTGAGGTGCTGGTGCGGGTGGCCGCCGCAGGGATCTGCATGAGCGACCGCGAGGTGCTGGACGGTCACCGTGCGCCGGGCTACGTCCGCTACCCGGTGACGCCCGGTCATGAGTGGGCCGGGGTCGTGGAGGCCGTCGGCGCCGGGGTGGACCCGGCGCTGGTGGGCCGCAGGACCGTCGCCGAGGGGTTCCGGGCGTGCGGGACGTGCGAGCGCTGCCGGTGCGGGGAGACGAGCCTGTGTTCCGGCGGGTACGCCGAGACGGGGTTCACCGAGCCGGGCGCGTTCGCCGACCACCTGACCGTTCCCGCACGGCTGTTGCACCCGCTGCCGGACGGCGCCGATCTGCGGGCGGCCGCGCTGCTGGAGCCGGCCGCCGTGATCGCGGCGGCGGTACGGGCCGGGCGGCCGCGGCCCGCCGAGCGGGTGGCGGTCGTGGGCGCGGGCACGCTGGGGCTGCTCGCCGTGCAGCTGCTGGCCGCGGTCTCGCCGGCCGAACTGACGGTGATCGACCCGCGGGCGGAACGGGCCGACACGGCACTGCGGTTCGGCGCGACCGAGGCGGTCTCGCCCGAGGGGGCGGAGGCGCTGCACGGGCGCTTCGACCTGGTGGTGGAGACGGCGGGCGCGCCGTCGACGGCGGCGTCGTCGTGCCTGCTGGCGCGGCGGGGCGGGCGGGTCGTGCTGACCGGGATGTTCGCGGCCGGCGCGACCGGGATCGACCCGGTGCACCTGTCGGTGAGCCAGCTGGAGATCCGCAGCGTCTTCGGCGCGCCGTCCTCGGCGTGGGCGGACGCGGTGCGGGCCTTCGGGCTCGGGCTGCTGGACCCGGCGCCGCTGATCACGCACGAGTTCCCGCTGGAGCGGTTCGCCGAGGCGATCGCGCTGGTCGGCGGGGGTGACCCGAAGACCGGCAAGGTGCTGCTGCGGCCCTGACGGGCCCCCGAGACGTACGGCGGTACGGGGTGCGCCTGTCCCGCCCCCGTACCGCCGTACACCCCACGTTCCGAATACTGTCCGAAATTTCGAACGCCTCGGCCGGACATCTCGGTCGAACACCTCCCCCGAAGCTCTCGACCGACGCTCGCGCCCGAAGCTCTCGATCCGAACACCTCTACCGAACGTCTCTACCCAGAGGAGCCCTGTGACCTCCCCGTCAGCCCCCCGTCGCCCCGGCGCCGACGTCCTCGGCCGGATCGGCCATCCCTTCCCCGGCCTCGATCCGGCCGACGCTCCCCGCACGCCTTCCCCGACGGCGGGGTGTGGCGCACGGAGATCCCCTCGGTGGAGGGTCCTGAGGCGCTCGCCGTCGTCCTGAAGGAGAGCTCCCGCCTGGACCTGCCCGTGCACCGGGTCAGCCAGGGCAGCGGCGTGTGGATGCTCACCGACGCCGAGATCACCGAGATGGTGGAGTCCTGCGCGGAGCGGGACATCGAGCTGTGTCTGTTCACCGGCCCGCGCGGCACCTGGGACATCGGCGCCTCCACGCGCACCGACTCCGGCGGGGCCGGGCTGCGCGCCCGTGGCCATGACGCGCTGGCCGGCTGCGTCGAGGACGCGCTGCGCGCCACCGCGCTCGGGGTGCGGTGCCTGCTGGTCGCCGACGAGGGCGTGCTGTGGACGCTGCACCGGCTGCGCGCCGCCGGCGAACTGCCCGCCGACACCACGTTCAAGCTGTCCGCGCTGACCGGCCCGGTCAACCCGGCTTCGTACGCCGTGTACGAGCGCCTCGGCGCGGACTCCATCAATGTGCCCTCCGACCTGACGCTCGATCACCTGACCGAGATCCGCCGGGTCAGCGGCGCACCGATGGACATGTATGTGGAGGCCCCCGACGACCTCGGCGGCTACATCCGGATGTACGAGGCGGCCGAGCTGATCCGGCGGGGCGCGCCCCTGTACCTCAAGTTCGGGCTGAGCCGGTCCCCCGGCATCTACCCGTACGGCGCCCAGCTGCGCGACACCGCGCTCGCCACCGCGCGCGAACGCGTCCGGCGCGGACGCCTCGTCCTCGATCTGCTGGCCCGGCACGGCGCGGACGGCGGCATGTCGCCGCTCGGCTCGCGTCTGCCCGGCGAACTCCGGCGTTTCCCCGTCCCGGAAGGTGACTGATCCATGCGCACCCGCACAGCCCGTCTCACGGGCGCCGCCCTCGCGGTCGCCCTGCTCACCGTCTCGCTCTCCGCCTGCGGGCAGGAGGCGCGCGGCGGCAGCCGCTACAAGCCGCCCGCCGGCAAGGGCGGTGTCATCGGCCTGGCCATGCCGACCAAGGCGTCCGAGCGGTGGATAGCCGACGGCGAGAACATGGCCGAGCAGTTCCGCAAGGCCGGCTACCAGACCGACCTGCAGTACGGCGACGACAAGGTCGAGAACCAGATCGCCCAGATCGAGAACATGATCACCAAGGGGCGCCGGCTGCTCGTGGTCGCCGCGATCGACGGCTCGGCGCTCACCGAGGTGCTCCAGCGGGCGCACGACGCGGGCATCCCCGTCATCTCGTACGACCGCCTCATCATGGGCACGCCGAACGTCGACTACTACGCGTCGTTCGACAACGAGCGCGTCGGCGAGCTCCAGGCGTCCTACATCGTCCAGCAGCTGAAGCTCGGCAAGCTGGCGAAGGGCACGGGCGACGCGTACAACGTCGAGCTGTTCGCGGGCTCGCCCGACGACAACAACACCAAGTACTTCTGGAACGGCGCCATCAAGGTCCTCAAGCCGTACCTGGACACCGGCCAGCTGGTGGTGCGCAGCAAGCAGACACAGCTCAACCAGGTGACCACGCTGCGCTGGGACGGCGGCACCGCGCAGAAGCGCATGGACGACCTGATCAGCAAGAACTACGGCGAGACGCGGGTCGACGCCGTCCTCTCCCCGTACGACGGGATCTCGATCGGCATCATCTCGGCGCTGAAGAGCGCCGGTTACGGCACGAAGGACCAGCCACTGCCGGTCGTCACCGGGCAGGACGCGGAGCTGGCGTCGGTGAAGTCGATCATCCGGGGCGAGCAGACGCAGACGGTGTTCAAGGACACCCGCAAGCTGGCCGCGCAGGCGGTGCAGATGGGCGACGCGGTGCTGAACGGCCGCACGCCCGAGGTCAACAACACCGCGGACTACCACAACGGCAAGAAGGCCGTGCCGTCGTATCTGCTGGACCCGGTCAGCATCGACAAGGCGAACACGCAGCTCCTCGTCGACGAGGGGTACTTCACGGCGGGACAGCTGAAGTGAGCGGCGGCCACCCGGTACTGGAGATGCGCGGGATCACCAAGACGTTCCCCGGCGTCACAGCGCTCTCCGAGGTGAACCTGACGGTGCGGCCCGGGGAGATCCACGCGATCTGCGGGGAGAACGGCGCCGGCAAGTCGACGCTGATGAAGGTCCTCAGCGGCGTGCACGCGCACGGCTCGTACGAGGGCGAGATCCGCTTCGAGGGCGAGCCGGTGGCCTTCCGGGACATCAGCGCCAGCGAGCGGCACGGCATCGTCATCATCCACCAGGAGCTGGCCCTCGTCCCGTACCTCTCGATCGCCGAGAACATCTTCCTCGGCAACGAGCGCACGGCGCGCGGCTTCGTCGACTGGAACGAGACGCTGCGCGAGGCGGGCCGGCTGCTGAAGCGGGTGGGACTGCGCGAGAAGCCGCAGACGCCGGTCGCCGACCTCGGCGTCGGCAAGCAGCAGCTCGTGGAGATCGCCAAGGCGCTGTCCAAGGAGGTGAAGCTGCTCATCCTGGACGAGCCGACGGCCGCGCTCAACGACGAGGACAGCGCGAAGCTGCTGGAGCTGATCCTGGAACTGCGCGAGCAGGGCATCGCGAGCATCATCATCTCGCACAAGCTGAACGAGATCCGGCGGATCGCGGACTCCGTGACGATCCTGCGCGACGGCCGCACCATCGAGACGCTGACGGTGCGCCAGTCACCCGCAGACGAGCCGGAGCTGTCGGAGGACCGGATCATCCGGGGCATGGTCGGCCGCGACCTCGACCACCGCTTCCCCGAGCGGACGCGCTACGAGGGCGAGGACGCCGGCCGGGTGGCCCTGGCCGTGCGCGGCTGGACCGTCCGCCACCCCGTGGACCAGCAGCGCACCGTCGTCGACGACGTGTCGCTGACGGTCCGGCGCGGCGAGATCGTCGGGATCGCCGGGCTGATGGGCGCGGGCCGGACCGAGCTGGCCATGTCGGTGTTCGGCCGCTCGTACGGGCGGTACGTCTCCGGGACGGTCGAGGTGGACGGCCGGGAGGTCACGCCGAGGACGGTGCCCGCGGCCGTGGCGGCCGGCATCGCGTACGTCACGGAGGACCGCAAGCAGTACGGCCTCAACCTCATCGACGACATCAACCGGAACGTCTCGCTCGCCTCCCTGCACGGGATGCGGCGGCGGGGCGTCGTCGACGAGCACCACGAGCGCCGGGTCGCCGAGGGCTACCGCACCTCCATGAACATCAAGGCCCCCACGGTCTTCGAGCAGGTGGGGCGGCTGTCCGGCGGCAACCAGCAGAAGGTCGTCCTCAGCAAGTGGATCCACGCCGACCCCGAGGTGCTGATCCTCGACGAGCCGACGCGCGGCATCGACGTCGGCGCGAAGTACGAGATCTACACCGTCATCGACCGGCTCGCGGCGCAGGGCAAGGCGGTGCTCATGATCTCGTCCGAGCTGCCGGAGCTGCTCGGGATGTGCGACCGGATCTACACGATGGCCGAGGGCCGGCTGACCGGTGAGGTCGACCGCGCCGACGCCACCCAGGAAGTCCTGATGCGTCAGATGACCATGAACAGAAGCTGAGGCCCCGCCATGACCACCACGACCACTTCCCCGAAGGACGCGGCCCCCGGCCGGCCGTCCGCGTCCCAGCCGTCGACCCGCGAGGTGCTGGTGCAGGGGCTGCGCGGCAACATGCGCCAGTACGGCATGCTCGTCGCGCTGGCCTTCATCGTCGTGCTGTTCCAGATCTGGACGGACGGCACCCTGCTGCTGCCGAACAACGTCTCCAACCTGGTCCAGCAGAACAGCTACATCCTGATCCTCGCCATGGGCATGATGATCGTCATCATCGCCGGGCACATCGACCTGTCCGTCGGCTCGCTCGTCGCCTTCGTGGGCGCGATGTCGGCGGTGATGATGGTCAAGGGCGACATGCCCTGGGTGCCGGCGCTGCTGCTGTCGCTGCTCATCGGCGGAGTCGCGGGCGCCTGGCAGGGCTACTTCATCGCCTACCTCGGCATCCCCTCGTTCATCGTGACCCTCGCCGGCATGCTGCTGTTCCGCGGTCTGACGCAGATCGTGCTGGAGGGCCAGTCCATCGCCCCGTTCCCCGAGGGCTTCCAGAACATCGCCAAGGGCTTCATCCCGGAGATGGGCCCGTACACGCAGTACCACAACCCCACGCTCGTCCTCGGCCTGCTCGCCGTCGTGTTCCTGCTGGTGCGGGAGTGGCGGGACCGCAGCCGGCAGCTCGCCTACGAGCTGGACGTCCTGCCCATGGGCGTGTGGGTGCTCAAGTGCACGGCGATCACGGCGGCCGTGGTGGCGTTCACGCTGACCCTGGCCTCCTTCCACGGGGTGCCCGTGGTGATGCTCATCATGTGCGCCCTGCTCATCGGCCTCGGCTATGTGATGCGCAACGCGGTCGTCGGCCGGCACGTGTACGCGCTGGGCGGCAACAAGGCCGCGGCGAAGCTGTCCGGCGTCAAGGACAAGCGGGTCACGTTCCTCGTCTTCGTCAACATGGGCGTGCTCGCCGCGCTCGCCGGCTGCGTCTACGCGGCGCGGCTCAACGCCGGTACCCCGCAGGCCGGTCTCAACTTCGAACTGGAGGCGATCGCCGCGGCGTTCATCGGCGGCGCCTCGATGAGCGGCGGCGTCGGCACCGTGATGGGCGCCGTGATCGGCGGCCTGGTGCTCGGCGTGCTCAACAACGGCATGTCCCTGGTCGGCATCGGAACCGACTACCAGCAGGTCATCAAGGGTCTGGTGCTGCTGGCGGCGGTCGGCTTCGACGTCTGGAACAAGCGCAAGGCAGGCAAGTGACCGACTCGTCCCCCTCAGGAGCCGCAATGGAAACGAGCAGACGTACCGTCCTGGCGGCAGCTGCCGCCGCCGGAATCACCGCGGTCGCCGCCGCACCGGGCACCGCGTACGCGGACCCGTCCGCCAAGGGAGGAAGGATGCCCGTGAAGGAGCCCTTCGGCACGCTCGCCGACGGCACGCGGGTGCACCGCTGGACGCTGGAGAACGGCGGCACCCGGATGAAGGTGCTGTCGTACGGCGGCATCGTGCAGTCCCTGGAGATACCGGACCGGTACGGCCGGTACGCCAATGTGTCGCTGGGCTTCGAACGGCTCGAGGACTACGTGGCGTCCAGCCCGTACTTCGGGGCGCTGATCGGCCGGTACGGCAACCGGATCGGCGGGAGCCGGTTCACGCTGGACGGCCGGGAGTACGCGCTGTCCGTCAACGACGGGCCGAACAGCCTGCACGGCGGCGCGGCCGGTTTCGACAAGCGGGTGTGGGACGTCGAGCCGTTCTCCGGGCCCGCCGGGACCGGCCTGGTGCTGCGGTACGCGAGCGCCGACGGCGAGATGGGCTACCCGGGCCGCCTCGACGTGACCGTCACGTACACGCTGGACGGGAAGGGCGACTGGCGGATCGACTACGCCGCCACCACCGACCGGCCGACCGTGGTGAACCTGACGAGCCACACGTACTTCAATCTCGCCGGCGAGGGCAGTGGCGACGTCCTCGGCCACGAGCTGCGGATGGCGGCGTCGCGCTACACGCCGACCGACGCGACGCTGATCCCCACGGGGCAGCTGGCGAAGGTGGCGGGCACGCCGTTCGACTTCCGGCACGGCAAGCCGATCGGCCGGGACATCCGCGCGGCACACCCGCAGCTGGTGACGGCCAAGGGGTTCGACCACAACTGGGTGCTCGACAAGGGCATCACGCGCTCCCCCGAGTACGCGGCGACGCTGCGCGACCCTCGGTCGGGGCGGATCATGCGGATGGCGACGACCGAGCCGGGCCTGCAGTTCTACTCGGGGAACTTCCTGGACGGCACGCTGTCCGGGCCCTCGGGGCGCACCTACCGGCAGGGCGACGGGCTGTGCCTGGAGACCCAGCACTTCCCGGACTCGCCGAACCAGCCGCACTTCCCGTCGACGGTGCTGCGGCCGGGCGAGACGTACCGCTCGGTGACGGTGCACTCCTTCAACGCCGGGTAACGGCCGGCGGATGACGGTCAGTCGATGACGTTCTGCGGCACGGGCGCCGCGTCGGTGCCCGTGCCGCGGACGTGTCCGTGGCGCACGACGTCCCGTGCCGGGTCGGGCGGCCGGGTGACGTCCCGGGTGATGTCGTCGCGGCCGACGGGCCGGACGGTGGGGTTGCAGTCGGCTCCGCGCTCGTTCTGCCGGAGCGTGACGGTGCCGTCGAGGTGGTAGTACTCGTTCTGCCGCATCTGCTGGGTGCCGGGCGGCAGGACGATCCACCCGGTGGCGTCGGAGCCCATCCAGGTGTGCGGGCGGACGGCGGAGGACGGTATCCGGTCGTCCATGCGGCGGCCGCCGCCCGACGCCACGTGGAACAGCCGGCCGTCGAGCCCCGTCCACGTGGGCATGACCAGGGAGCCGGAACGTTCCTGCGGGACGAGCTGCCGGCGTACGAGGACGTAGCCGCGCCCGGTGAGCGTGACGGTGTCGTCGCGGTGCTCCATGACGGTCTGGCCGGTGGTGGCACGGTGCCGAAGCCGAGTTGGTCGAATCCACCGCTGTTGATGCCGTGGTCGCCGCCGCGGACCACGGTGGCGAGCGGGGCGGGCCGCCGGCCGGCCAGGGAGTGGCGGGTGGCGGTCAGGCGCTGCCGGCCGGCGAGCCAGGGCTGGTCGTCGGCGGAGAAGCGGACCTCGGCGCGGTGGAGTTCGCCGTGGGCGTGGAGCCTGCCGGGGTGGGTGAAGGTGCGGGTGGGGCGGGCGGTCATGTCCGGGCCGGTGGGGGCGGCGGCGGTGCGGGCGGCTGTTGCGGCGAGGGCGAGGCGGAGGGCGCCGTGGCGGCTCGGGCGCCGGTGCCCGCTGCTGTGGCTCATGGGGATCTCCTGCGAATCGGAGGTGACCGACACACAGGAGACGAGGGAGCCGCGGCCCGATAACAGAAACCTCAGCCGCTCGGGGGTCCGAGGACGCGGACGAGGACGAGGGCGGTGTCGTCGCTGCGGGACGCAGTGCCGCGGGCGCGGGCGACGAGGCTGTCGGCCAGGTCGTCCATGTGCCGTTCCGCGCTGCGGGCGAGGCGGCCGGCGAGTTCGGCGGTGGCGGCCTCGATGTCGACGCCGGGTTCCTCGACGAGGCCGTCGGTGTAGAGGGCGAGGACCGTGCCGCGTGCCAGGGGGATCCCGGTGGCCGGGTAGGTGGCGGCGGGGTCGATCCCGAGGAGCAGCCCGGGCTCCACGGCGAGGACGGCGGTGGTGCCGTCGGGGTGGCGGCACAGCGGCGGCGGGTGGCCGGCGGTGGCCAGGACGGCGCGGTGGCGGGCCAGGTCGAGGTGGGCGTAGAGGCAGCTGGTGAAGAGGCCGGGGTCGAGGTCGATGAGGAGGCGGTTGGTGCGGGCGAGCACCTCGCCGGGGGGCGCGCCCGCGGTGGCGTGGACGGCGGTGCGGACCTGGCCCATGAGGGCGGCGGCGTCGACGTCGTGGCCCTGGACGTCCCCGATGGTGACGGCGGCCTCGGTGTCGCCGAGCCGGATGACGTCGTAGAAGTCGCCGCCGACGCCCACGCCGAGCCCCGCCGGCAGATAGCGGGCGGCGATGTCCAGGCCGGCGACGCGGGGCAGGGTGTGGGGCAGCAGGCCGGCCTGGAGCCGGTGGGCGAGGGCGTGCTTGACGTCGTAGAGGCGGGCGCGGTCCAGGGCCTGGGCGACGAGCCCGGCGAACGAGCTGAGGATGGCGCGCTCGCCGGGGTGGAAGGTGCGGGAGCGGCGGTAGGCGAGGACCAGGGAGCCGACCGGCCGGCCGGAGGCGATCAGCGGCAGGAACGCCCAGGACGCCACGCTCGGGGGGACGTCGGTGCCGGGGAAGGCGGCCCGCAGTTCGTCGGCGCGGTCGAAGAACAGGGGCGACGCGGTGGTGAGGACCCGTACGACGGGGTTGTCGGCGGTCAGCGGAACGGCGCCCATCGCGCCCACGGTCTCCGCGCCGTCGCCGCCGGTGCCGACGAGGCGGAGGCGGCCGTCGTCCACGGTGAACAGGGCGAGCGCCCGTGCCCCGAGGGCGGGGGTCATCTGCGCGGCGGTCTGCTCGACGACGTCCTTGACCTCGGCGGCCTCGGTGAGCGTGGCCGCGAGGTGCATCAGGTGGTACAGGGCGCCCGTGCGGCCGGCCATGACGGGCGTCCCGGCCTGTCCGGTGTCCTCCTCGGTGCCGGGGGTGCCCTGGCCGGGGGCAGAGGTGATGCGGACGCTGATGCCGGTGGAGTCCGGGTGGAGCCGGAAGCGCAGCCGGTGCTCCGGGGGGCGGACGGCGGTGAACGTGGTGGTCTGGCGGCCGATGACGGCGGCGCGGTAGCGGTCCTCGACGACGGGGGTGTCGAGCCAGGGCAGCGCCTCCCAGGGCAGGGCGCCCAGCAGGTCGGCGACGGGCACGCCGAGGAGACCGGCGGCGGTGTCGGTGACGAAGGTGAACCGGCCGTTCAGGTCCAGGGCGCAGCTGCCGCCGGGGAGCCGCGCGGCGAACGCGACCGCGGCGACCGCCTGGTGGGGTTCCGGGGCCGTCCTGCGGGGGTGGACCACCAGGGGCGCGCGGGTCGCCACCAGCCGCTCCCCCGCGTGCGCGGCGGCGTCGAGCGCCTCCGCCATGCGGTCGCAGCCCGCGCGGACGGCGGCGGTCTCCTCGTCGGTGAGGTACGGGGGATGGGCGCCGGGCCAGAGCATGACGAGGCCGCCGCGCACGGTGTCCCCGGTGGCGAGGGGCAGGGCGCCGAGCGCGAACCGGTACGGCAGGACCAGGCCGGGGCGCGGGTAGCGGCGGGCCATCTCCTCCTGGTCGCCGACCCACACCATGCGCCGCCCGGTCACGGCGTCCGCGACGGGGATCGGGTCGGAGAGCCCCACGCGCAGCCAGGGCACGGCGATGTCCAGCGGGACCCCGCTGAGCACGGCGAGGCGCAGCGCCCGCTCGTCCTCGTGCAGCAGGTACACCAGGCCCACGGACGCGCCGGTCTCCTCCATGACGCCGGCCAGCGCGGCACCCAGCTCCCGCCTCCAGGCCCGTCCGCTGCGCTCCACGCCTCCAGACTGCCCCGCCGGACCGCGCGGCGCAGGTCCGGCCGGGGGCCACGGGCCGGTCAGCCCGCCGGAGGTCCGAACGTCACGCCGGCGAGCCGTACGGTGCCGGTCAGCGAGATCCGCGGGCCGTGGACGCCGGCGGGGCCACGGGCACCTCGACGGTCGCGTAGGCGTACGGACCGCCCGGCACCGCGACGTCGACGCGCGCCTCGGGGGCGCCGCCCACCGGGGCGAGGGTGACCGTGCCGGTGCCGGCGGCCTCCAGGGCGGCGGAGCCCTGCCCGGCACCGAAGTCGCAGGCGCGGTACAGCAGCGCGCCGGGCCCCTCGCCGGCGGGGTCATGCAGTCGCCGGACGGTTTGGTGCGGTCGGCGATCGCGGTGCCGTCCTGTTCGTCGTAGTCGGCGGCGGCGAGGCCGCGGTCCAGGACCGGGCGGGGCGCCGGGGCCGGACCGGCCGGCTCGACGGCGGCGGTGGCGCGCAGGTCGCCGCTGGAGGCGCCCGCCGGGAACTCGTAGGTGCCCGGCTCCACGGTCCAGCGGCCGTGGGCGACGTCCCAGAAGCCCAGCTCCCGGACGGGCACCGCGAATTCCAGGGTGCGGGACTCGCCCGGGGCCAGGTGGACGCGGCGGTGGGCGACGAGGGCCTGGCGGGGGCGCGGCACGCCGGGCGCGGGGGCCCGTACGTACAGCTGGGCGACCTCGTCACCGGGCACCGGACCGGTATGGGTGACGGTGAGCGTCACCCGGATCCGGTCGTCGCCGTCCCGCCGGGCGGTGAGCCCGTCGTGGTCGAAGGACGTGTACGACAGGCCGTGCCCGAAGGGGAACAGGGGGCGGCCGTCGAAGTACAGGTAGGTCTGGCGGCCGCCGATGACGTCGTGGTCCAGCAGGTCCGGCACGTCGGCGTCGGAGGCGTACCAGGTCTGCGGCAGGCGCCCGGCCGGGGAGACGTCGCCCGCGAGGACGCGGGCGAGGGCGCTGCCGGCGGCCCGGCCGCCGTGCGCGGTCCACAGCGGGGCGGGCAGCTCGGCGGCGGCCTCGGGGACGGCGTACGGGTAGGACGAGACGGGGACGAGGACGGTGCGGGGGTTGGCGGCGCGGGCGGCGCGCCAGAGCCGGTCCTGGGCGCCGGGCAGGGCGAGGGTGGTGCGGTCCTCGGGTCTCGCGGCCGTTGATGTGGGGGTCGTCGCCCGCGACGGCGAGGACGAGGTGGCCCCGCGGCCGCGGGGCCACCTCGTCCTCGCCGCGCTCGACGGTCTCCACGGTGAAGACGGCGGGGGTTTCCTCGTCCGGGGCGGCAACCTTCGCGCCGTCGGCGGCGACAGAGACGTATCCGCCCGTCCCTGCGTGCCGAAGGAGGTGTCCGTCCTCGTGGGGTTCGAGCCGGAACGTCTCCTGGACGACCCAGCTGCCGGGCTGGTCGGCGGAGGCGCGCACCCGGCGGTCGTCGGCGACGGACAGGTACCGCCCGTCGGGGGCCCGCAGGGTGAGGACGCCGCCGCCCCAGTCGGTGAGGGCGAACTCGGCGCCCTGCTCGTCGGCATCGGCGTCGGCATCGGGGACGCGCAGGAGGCCCGCGGCGCAGCGGAGCCGGACGCGGTCGGCGCCCTCGGCGTGGGTGACCCGGTCGGCGCCGAAGCGTTCGCGCAGTCCGTCGAGGGGGGTGGAGCGGTGGAGGAGGGTGCCGCTGTACCAGTCGAGCTTGCACTCGTCGGCGAGCGGGCCGACGACGGCGACGCGCGGCGACGCTTCGGGGTCGGTGCTGTGCGCCTACGGCCTCTCGCGGTCGGGCTCGCTGGGCCACCGCTGGATCCTGATGCCCCTGCTGGCGGCGATGTTGGGCATGCTCACGGGCGCGGTCAAGGGCCGACCGACCCGGCCCTCGCCCCGGCGGGGGCCGACCGGCCCGGCCGTCGCCCTGACCGGGGCGACCGTCCCGGTCGTCGACCGCCTCCCCACGCCGCGGCTCCTCCCTCCGCGGGTCCGTCCGCCGCCCGTGTCTCCGGCGGCCCGAGTACGGGCCTCTGCCGGGGCATGAACACCCCCCTGCCCCGGCAGGCGCCGGCCAACCCCTTCCCCCACCACCAGAGATCGAGGCATGCCCATGCGTCCCTCCGCCCCGAGCCGACGGTCCGTTCTCGCCGGCGGCGCCGTGACGGCCGCCGGTGGCCGTGCTGCGCGAGAGGGCGCCGTAACGGCCGCCGGTGGCAGTGCCGTCCGAGAGGACACCGTGACGGCCGCCGACCCCGTGCACGGGACGTGGGAGCCGGTGCCGGCCGCGCGCTGGGAGGACGCCTTCCTGAGCGGCAACGGCCGGCACGGCGTCATGGTGTTCGGTGATCCGAATGACGACCGGGTCATCGTCAACCATCACACGCTGGTGGTGCCGGTGCCCGTGGCGGACACGCTGCCGCCCCGCCTGGCGGCGGCGCTGCCGGGGGTCCAGGACCGGCTGCTGGCCGGGGACACGGCGGCGGCCGAGGGGTTCACGGACGGGCGCGAACTGCGCTGGGTGGGGGCCTTCCACCCGGCGTTCGCCGTACGGGTCCGCCGGGAGAACGCCGGCCTTCCGGGCGACGGTGGCGACACCTACCGCCGCGAGGTGGACTTCGCGACCGGCGTGGTGCGGGCGGTGTGCCCGGGCCACGAGAGCCAGGTGTTCGTCTCGCGCGCCGACGACGTGGTCGTCCAGCAGGTCGGGGGCGCCCCGGTCGACGCCGTGCTCTCCCTGGACCCGCGCCTGCCGGGAGTCCCCGGGGCCCTGGCGGTCGGCCGGGGCACCGTCCTGACAGCCGAGGGCGCGCTGCTCACCCTGCGCGCCCGCTACCCCGGGAGCGACACGGCGTTCACGGGCGTCACGCTCGTCGTGGCGGCGGGCGGCACGGCCGCGGTCGAAGGGGACGGCGTCCGCGTGGCAGGGGCACGCACGCTGCTGCTCCTCACCCGGGTGCGCCGGCACACCGGCGAGCTGGACGTCCCGGCCGAGGCGGCGTCCCTGCGGGCCCTGCTGGGCTCGGCCCCGACGCCCGAGGCGGCGTACGGGGCGCTGCTCGCGCGGCACGAGGAGCCGCACCGGGCCGCGTACGAGCGGGTGGTGCTGGATCTGGGCGGTGGCCGGGCGGACCGGGAGCTGCCCGGGAGCGCGCTGCTGCGGAAGCCGGACAGCCCGGCGCTGCTGGAGCGGCTGTTCGCGGCCGGCCGGTACCACCTGCTGTCGGCGAGCGGGATGTTCCCGCCGCGCCTGGTGGGTGTGTGGACGGGCGACTGGAACACGGCGTGGTCGGGGGCGTTCACCACCAACGCGAACCTGAACCTCCAGACGGCCTCGGCCGCGGCCGCCGCGCTGCCGGAGGTGACCGAGGCGCACGCGGCGCTGGTGTACGGGCAGCTGGCCGACTGGCGGGACAACGCGCGGGACATCTTCGGCGCGCGGGGCGTGGTGGCGCCGTCCCACACGGACGGCGTGTCGGGGCACACGTACCACTTCCAGCGGCCGTATCCGCTGCACCTGTGGACGGCGGGCGCCGACTGGCTGCTGCTGCCGCTCGTGGAGCACGCGGAGACGACCGGGGCGGCCGATCCGCGTCTGGTGGCGGCGCTGGGTGAAGTGGCCCGGTTCTACGAGGACTTCCTGACCCGGACCGGTCCGGACGGCCGGGTCGTGATCGTGCCGTCGTACTCGCCGGAGAACCGGCCCGCCGACGCGAGCTGGGGGACGCTGAACGCGACGATGGACATCGCGGCCGCCCGGCACGCGCTCACCACGGCGGCGGCCCACCGTCCCGGGGACGCCGAGCGGCTGCGGGCCCTGGCGGCGCGCCTGCCGGAGTACCGGGTCAACGAGGACGGGGCGCTGGCCGAGTGGGCCTGGCCGGGGCTCCGGGACTCCTACGACCACCGGCACCTGAGCCATCTGTACCCGGTGTGGCCGCTCGGGGAGATCAACCCGTACGACACGCCGGGGCTGGCGCGCGCCGCGCACCGGGCGCTGGAGCTGCGGGGCGCGGAGAACGACTCGGCGCACGGCCATCTGCACCACGCGCTGGTCGCGGCGCGGCTGCGGGACGCCGGGCGCGCGGTGGGCGCCCTGGACCGGGTGCTGTCCGGGGACTTCTTCCACGCGTCGTTGATGAGCGCGCACTATCCGGGCCGGGACGTCTACAACGCGGACGCGGCCCACGCGCTGCCGGCGCTGCTGATCGAGCTGCTGGTGCAGTCGTCGCCGGGGCGGCTGGTGCTGCTGCCCGCGCTGCCGTCCGCGTGGACGAGGGGGGCGCTGTACGGCGTGCGGACCCGCTTCGGCGCGCGGGTCGACCTGGAGTGGCGCGACGGCGGGTGCACCGCCACGGTCCGGCCGTCCCGTGCGGCGCGGATCGAGTTGAGGACCCCCGCCGGGACGGAGCAGCTGGAGCTGGCCGCCGGCGAGGACCGGGTGCTCACGCTGGGCATCCGGTGACCCATCCCCCCACCCATGGAAGGGACACCATGGCACGACGAACCCTCGGCCGGATCCGTACGGCGCTCCTCGCGCCGGTGCTGGCGTTCGGCGCGACGCTGGGCCTGGCCGCGGCCCCCGCGCAGGCCGCGGTCTGGAACACCTGCGCCCAGTGGGGCAACACGACCCTGAACGGCTACACGCTCTACAACAACATCTGGGGCCGGGGCGCGGGCGCCCAGTGCACCTGGGCCAACTCCGGGACGAACTGGGGTGTGTGGGCCGACCACCCCAACACGGGCGGCATCAAGTCGTACCCGAACGCGAAGAAGGTGGTCAACAAGTCGATCACCTCGCTGTCCTCGCTGAGCAGCAGCTACCAGGTGCGGGTCCCGTCGTCGGGGTCGTACAACACGGCGTACGACATCTGGGACACGGACTACGACTACGAGGTCATGCTCTGGGTCAACTACAACGGCGCGGTCGGCCCGCTGGGCACCGCGCAGGGCAGTGTCACGCTGGGCGGCCACAGCTGGAACGTGTACAAGGGCCGCGTGACGAACCCGGACGGCTCGTACCACGACGTCTTCTCGTTCCTGCGGACGTCGGACTCGACGTCCGGGACGGTGAACATCCTGCCGATCCTGAAGTGGATCAAGGACACCAAGGGCTGGTGGGGCAACGAGACCATCGGTGACGTCCAGTTCGGCTACGAGATCACCTCCTCGGCGGGCGGTCTCGACTTCTTCACGGACAACCTGACGGTGTCGGCGAGCTAGCCTCCCGGCCACCGTCCCGCGGCCCGTGCGTCCCGTCTCCCGGACGCGCGGGCCGCGCGCATAGGGTGCGGACATGATCAGACACATCACCTTCGAACGGCTGCACAATTTCCGGGACTTGGGCGGGTACGCGACCGCCGACGGGCGACTGGTGCGGTGGGGGCGGCTGTTCCGTTCCGACTCGCTGGGGAAGCTGCACGGCGACGACTGGGAGCGGTTCCTGCGGCTCGGCGTGCGCACGGTCGTGGACCTGCGCTACCCGTGGGAGATCGACGCCAAGGGGCGGGTGCCGGAGCACCCGTCACTCGCGTACCACAACCTGAGCATCGAGCACCGCCCCTACGACCAGGCCGCCCTGGGCCCGGACGTGCCGGTGGGGCCGTATCTGGCCGAGCGGTACATGGAGGTCGCGGTCGACGGCGTGGCGGAGGTGGGCCGGTCCTTGGAGGTGATCGCGTCGGCCGGAGAGGGGCCGGTGGTGTTCCACTGCGCCTCGGGCAAGGACCGTACGGGTCTGGTGGCCGCGCTGGTCCTGAGCCTGCTGGGCGTGGACGAGGAGACCGTCGTCGAGGACTTCGCCCTCACGGGGCTGGCCACGGAGCGGCTGCTCGCCGACTGGCGGGCGGAGCACCCCGGCCGCGAGGCGATGTGGCCCGGGTACGGGCAGGCGCCGGCGGAGCTGATGCGGCTGTTCCTCGCGGCGCTGAGGGAGAGGTTCGGTTCCGTACGGGAGTACGCGCTGGGGCTGCCGGGCGTCGACGAGGAGCTGGTGGCGGCGCTGCGCCGGGCCCTGCTGGAGCCGGCGGCCGGTCGCTGAGGGCGCGCCCCTTCCGCGGCGACGTGATCCTGGCGCACAGCGGCCGGCGCGTCAGCGGCGGTCGCCGGGCGCGGCCGCCGGGCGTGGTCCGGTGCTCTCGCGGACCGTCAGCTCCGGCTCCAGGAGGACGACCTCGTCCGCGCCCCGGCCCTCCAGCTTGGCGACGACCTGCTCGACGGCGTACCGGCCCATCTTCTGCGCCGGTACGGCCACCGAGGTGAGCGGTACGGAGGCGTGCGCGGCGACGTGGTCGGGGCAGATCGCCACGACCGAGGCGTCCTCGGGCACGGCCCTGCCCTGCTGGCGCAGCAGGGCGAGCAGCGGGTCGGTGGCCGCCTCGTTCTGGACGACGAACGCGGTGGTGCCCGGCCGCTCGTCGTAGATCCTGGCCAGGGTGGCCGACACCGCCGCGTAGCTGCCCTCGCAGGGCCGGTGGAGGAGGCGGAGGCCCAGGTCGTCGCTGCGCCGGCGCAGGCCGTTCAGGGTGCGTTCGGCGAAGCCCGTGTGGCGTTCGTAGACCGCGGCGGCCTCGCCGATGACGGCGATCTCGCGGTGTCCGAGCCCGGCGAGGTGGTCGGCGCACAGCGCGCCGGCGGCCTCGAAGTCGAGGTCGACGCAGCTGAGGCCCGTGGTGTCGGCGGGCAGCCCGATGAGGACGCCGGGCCTGGCCGCCTCGCGCAGCAGCGGCAGCCGGTCGTCCTCCAGCTCGACGTCCATGAGGATCATGGCGTCGGCGAGGGCGCTGCCCTCGATGCGGCGGACCGCCGCCGGGCCCTCCTCGCCGGTGAGGAGGAGCACGTCGTAGCCGTGGCCGCGGGCCGTGGTGGCGACGGCGATCGCGATCTCCATCATCACCGGGACGTACATGTCGGTCCGCAGGGGGATCATCAGGGCGATGATGTTCGACCGGCTGCTCGCGAGGGCGCGGGCGCCCGCGTTGGGGTGGTAGCCGAGCTGGGCGATGGACCGCTCGACGCGCTCGCGGGTGGAGGCGGAGATGGACCGCTTGCCGCTCAGGACATAGCTCACCGTGCTGGCGGAGACTCCGGCGTGCTGAGCGACATCGGCGAGGGTGACCATCGGCTCTCCCAGACGGTAAGACAGGGGAAGTGAAGCGCTTCGACGCGTTTCTCCCCGAGATTAAAGGTGACCTCGACAACTGTCCAGGGAAAATTGTCGAAGCGCTTCGACAGCGCCAAGGAGAAGGCCGGGGAGGGCGGTCGCCCTCCCCGGCCAGGGTAGTGAAGAGGCGCGGTCCGCCGCTATCCGGTCTTGATCCTGAGGAAGGTGACGGAGTACGCGGGGAAGGTGTGGGTGAACGTCCGGCCGATGCCCTCGAGCGTGCCGTGGCGTGGCTGGACCGGGCGGTCGTCCACGGTGTTCACGGCCTCCGGGTCGCCCTGGAGGACGGTCGTCCGGGCGGTACCGCCGAGCGGGGCGACACCCAGGTCGACGCGGGTGCGCGCGGGGGCGGCCTGGGCGTTGACCACCTTGACGATCAGCTCGCCGGTGGCGTCGTCCCGGGTGACGACCTGGCGGAACGGCTCGGCGGAGGCGTCGTCGGTGAAGCCGCCCCAGACCTGGCCGTCGAGGAACAGGGTGACCTGGCGGCCCCTGACCTGGACCCGCAGGTCGTAGGTGCGGCCGGTCTCGACGGTGGTGGCCTTCTCCATCAGCGTCTGCTTGGCGCCGTCGGCGGACTTCTCCACGGCGGAGCGGGTGTTGTTCCAGCCGCCGAGGTTCCACCAGTAGTAGTTGCCGGTGTCGCGGACGCCGAAGGCCACGAGGAAGCCCTCGCGGCCGGACTTCTTGGTGGCTTTCACCTTCAGGTCGTAGTTCTGCCACGCCCGGTCGCCGGCGGTGACGAGCGTGTTCTCGGCGGCCGTGTCGGACTGGAGGAACGCCCCGTCCTGGACGCTCCACGTGCCGCGCCCGGCGGCCCTGGTCCACTGGGCGTCGCCGGCCGAGAAGTCGTCCTTCAGCAGGGTGGTGCCGTCGGCCGCGGTGACCTCCACGTCGTCGTACGCGGCGCTGGTCGCCCATGTGGACAGGCCGACCGCGCCCGTGACCGGGCCGGACACGGCCGGCGTGCCGGTCGCCTCACTGGGCACGACCCGGTCGCCGGTGTTGTTCATGAACAGCTTCTGCGTCTCGTAGCTGGTCGACCCCCAGGAGCGGGTGGAGTCGAACCAGATCATGTCCGGCCGCCACTGGTTGCTGTCGACGTCGGCGAGGAGCGGGGCGTACGAGGCGAGCTTGACGACGTCGGCGTTGCGCTCCAGGCCCGTCATGAAGGCGGCCTCGGCGAGCGCGTTGCGGAACTTGTTGTCGAGGGAGGCGTATTCGCCCAGGAAGACCTTGGGCCCCTTGCGGTCGTACGCGTCGTAGCGGCGGTTGTTCTCCAGGAACCACTGGGGGCTGTTGTAGTAGTGCTCGTCGACCATGGCCACGCCGTCCTGGCGGTTGAGCTGCCAGAGGCGGTCGAAGGTGGTGCCGGTGTCATCAGGACCGGAGTTGCTGACGACGGTGATGCCGGGGTACTTCGCCTCGATGGCGGCGCGGAACTGGCGGAACCGCTCGAAGAACGCGTCGGGCAGGTTCTCCTCGTTGCCCACCGCCAGGTGCGTGAGGCCGAACGGCCTGGGGTGGCCCATCTCGGCGCGCTTGCGTCCCCAGGTGGAGGTGACGGGGCCGTTGGCGAACTCGATCAGGTCCAGGGTGTCCTGGATGTGGCGGCGCAGCAGGGCGGGGTCGTCGGTCGCCTTGTTCTGGCCGCAGCCGGTGACCAGGGCGGGGACGACGGGGAGCGGCATGGCGCCGATGTCCTCGGCGAACTGGAAGTACTCGTAGTAGCCGAGGCCGTAGCTCTGGTGGTAGCCCCAGAAGTTGGCGTTGACGGCGCGCTGCTCGACCGGGCCGATCGTGTCCTTCCACTGGTAGGACCGCTGGCGCTCCCAGTCCGGCGCCTCGTAGGCCCGGTGGCTGCCGGTGTTGACGAGGCAGCCGCCGGGGAAGCGCAGGAAGCCGGGCTTCAGGGCGGCGATCTTCTCGGCGAGGTCCTTGCGCAGGCCGTTCGGGCGGCCCTTGTAGGTGTCGCGCGGGAAGAGCGAGACCATGTCGAGGCGTACGACGCCGCCGCCCTCGGCGGTGACGGCGAGGCGGGCACCGGCGTTCACGGCCGTGGTGGTGCGGGCGGTGAGGGTGCCCGCGTACTGCGTCCAGCGGTCGCCGTGCGCGGTGAGGGCGAGCGGGGCGGACAGGGCGGTGCCGTCGGCGGCCTGGAGCTGCACGGTGAGGCGGGTGCCGGTGCGCTGGTCGGTGCGGGCCCGGACGGAGAAGTCGTAGCGGGCGCCCGCGCGCAGGGGGATGCCGGTGCCGTAGCCGGCGTTGACGACGCCGTAGCGGGCGCCGTTCCCGCCGTGTCCGGCGAGGTCGAGGCGGAGGTAGTTGCGGTTGCGCTCGTGGAGGCGGTCGGCGTCGTTCACCACGCGGACCGTGCCGGTGGCACCGCCCTGGGCGGTCTCCTGCCAGGCGGTCAGCGGGGTGTAGGCGCGGTTGTCGGCGGGGCCGAACTCGAACGAGCGGTTGCGGACGAGTTCGGCGTAGAGGCCTCCGTCGGCCGCGTTGTTGATGTCCTCGTAGAAGACGCCGTACAGGGTGGGGTCGATCGCCGGGCCGGCTCTGTCCGGGTGGACGGTGAGCGCGTAGTCGGCCGGCTCGGCCGCCGGGGCGTCGTCGGCGCGGGTGGGGGCGGCGAGCACCGTCCCGACGAGCGCGGCGGCCAGCGCGAGGACGATCCTCGGCCGTATGAGTGCCATGTGTGTGCTCCTGGAGACAGGATTGTTCGATATATCGGACATTGACCAGGACTTCGAACAGGAAGATATGCAGGGGCACTTGACGCGTCAACGGTGCGGACGAGGCCGGGAGAAAGCGGTTACTCGGGCGGGGCCTGCGGCAGCCGTACGGTGGTGACGGCGCCGCCGTCCGGGGCGTTGGCGAACTCGACCCGCGCGCCCAGCACCGCGGCCTGCCCGACGACGATGGTCAGCCCCAGCCCGTGCCCCCGCCCCCGGCCGCCCGCCGGCTCTCCGGTGCGGAACCGCTGCGGGCCGCGCTCGACGAGCCCGGCCGGGTAGCCGGGGCCGTGGTCGCGGACCCGTACGGCGGGGCCGTCCACGGTGACCTCGACGGGCGGCGCGCCGTGGCGGTGGGCGTTGGCCACGAGGTTCGCGAGGATCCGGTCGAAGCGGCGCCGCTCGGTGCGCACGCGCGCGTCCCGGACGACCCGCACCTCGGCGGCGAGGCCCGTGGCGCGCACGGCGTGCCGGGCGAGGGCGCCCAGCTCGTGCTCGCTCAGTTCGGCCCGCTCCACGCCGGCGTCCAGCCGGGAGATCTCCAGCAGGTCCTCGGTCAGCGCGTGCAGCGCCCGCAGCCGGTCGTGGATCATCTCCCTGGGGCGCCCCTCGGGCAGCAGCCCCGCGGCGGCCAGCGCTCCCGTCAACGGCGTGCGCAGCTCGTGGGCGACGTCCGCGGTGAACCGCTTCTCGCTCTCCAGCCGGGCCTGGAGGGCGCCCGCCATGGAGTCCAGCGCGGTGGCCACCGCCCGTACCTCGTCACGCCGGGCGCCGCGGCCGCCGTCGTCGCGCATGCCGACGCGGGCGTCCAGGTCGCCGTGCGTGATGCGGCGGGCGACGGCCGCGGTGGCGGTCAGCCGGCGGCTGATCCGCACGGCGAGGAACAGCCCGGCCACGGCGACGAGGCCGGCCGCCGCGACCGCCGAGACGACGATGGCCGTGTCGGTGTCGCGCAGGTGGTCGCGGGTCTGGGCGTACGGCATCCACACGGCCAGCGCGTGGCCGTCGGCCGGCGCGGCGGCCCACATGACGGGCGTGCCCCCGCGGGTGCCCACCATGCTGCCGCGCCTCCCGGAGCGGACCAGGTCCCGCAGGGCGGCGGGCAGGTCGGGCGGGTCCAGTTCGGAGGGCAGGTCGCCGGTGGAGGTGCCGTAGGTGTAGTGCAGCTCGGCCTCCTCCAGGAGGTGGCCGACCTCCGTCCGTACGTGCCCGACGGTCTGCAGGGCGACCACGTTGTGCACGAGGACGCCGAGGACGACGGCGACCGCGACGCACACGGCGGTCGTCGTCGCGGCGATCTTCCAGCGCAGGCTCGCCGCCCCCGTGGCCGCGATCCTGCGGCGCAGGCCAGCCGCCCACGCCGGGACGGGGCGTGGGCGGCGGTCCGGCGCGGCGGTCACTGCTCGCTGCGCGGGCAGGGGCTCTGCGACCGCTTCAGGGCCGGGCACTCGTCGAGCATCAGACCGCCCAGGCTCATCTCCCTGCCGTCCCAGACGTACTCGGAGACGCTGACGAGCTGCGGGTTGGAGGTGGGTTCGCGGACCGTCAGGTGCCCGGCGGCCACCTCGGTGCCCTCCAGCACGGCGCGGCGCGACAGCACCCGGACGACGGCGCCGCCCGCGGCGGTGTAGACGCGGAGTTCGCTGAGGCGCCCGTCGATGTCGACGGCGGTGATGAGCTCGGCCCTGCCGTCGCCGGTCAGGTCGTGGTGGACGGGCGGACGCACCGGGCAGTCCGCGCCCTCGCACGCGGCGAGGAGCCGTACGGCGCGCGGGTCGACGAGCATGCCGCTCCCCCGGTCGGCGCGGGCAGCGGCCGCCACGTCCGCCTTGACGACGGCCAGGGCGTCGGCGTCCCGCAGGTCGCCGGACGGAACCGGCGGCACCGGCACACGGGCGGGCCTGCCGGGCTTCTCGCCGGGAGGCGGCGGCGACGGATTGATGTCCTCCCAGAGCGAGAGGGGCGCCCTGAGCCGTCCCCGCGCCCCGTGCGCCCGCAGCCCCTCCGCGTCCGCGCACCCGCCCGCCACCACGACCAGCCCCACCGCGGCGAGCACAGCGCGGCGGGCGGCGCGACGTACCGGTGTCGGGGCCATGCCCTCATGCTCGGCGCGATGGCGCCACGGCACACGGCGGCTGACCCGTCCGGGTCAGCCGGCGCCCCGGCGTCGCGCAGCCGCCGACATGGCGCGCGGGAGCCGACGCGGCGCCCAGGTGTCACGGCGCCCGGCCGTCGCGGTGCGCGGGCGCGGTGGCAGCGGGCGGCGGGCGGCGGGCGGCGGGGCCGACCCGGGCGGGTGGCCGACGGCGCGCCGGGGCGGAAGCGGGCAGCGAGGGCAGACCCTGGACCAGTGGCCGAGAGCACGTCGGCTGCGGCAGCGGCCGGCGGCCCGGACCCCGGACCGGTGGCCGACGGCACGCCGGGCCGAGAGCGGCCGGCGGGCCCAGATCCCGGGTCGGTGGCCGACGGCGTGCCGGCTGCCGCGTCGGAGCTGTCATCCCGCGGCCCACCACCTCTGCGGGCGACACCGGCCGCGGGCGGTACAGCCCGCGGACCCTCACAGCTCCCGGGCCGGCCAGTCCAGGAGGCGGGCGCCGATGACGGCCGTCTGGAGGGTGTAGCGGTGGAGGGGGTCGGCCGGGTCGGAGCCGGTGAGGCGGTGGATGCGTTCCAGGCGGTACGTCAGGGCCCGCACGCTCAGGCTGAGCCGGCGGGCCGCCTCCGCCGCGTTGCAGCCGGCGTCGAAGTACGTGCTGAGGGTGTCCAGCAGGGGCCCGGCGCCGCCGCGGGCCTGCCGCAGGGGGCCGAGAGCGCTGCGCACCAGGTCGGCCATGGCCTGCCGGTCGCGGGTCAGTACGGGGAAGACCAGCAGGTCGGCGGCGTGCAGCACCGGCTCGCCGAGATTCATGCGCTCGGCGAGGTCCAGGGCGTTGAGCGCCTCCTCGTACGAGTGGACGACACCGCCCGGGCCGGGATGGGGGCGGCCGATCGCGACCCGGCCGCCGTCCGTCGCGGCGTACGCCTGCTGGGCGAAGAACGCCAGCACGTCGTCCTGGTCGCCGGGGGCCACGCACACCAGCCGCCCGTCCTTGGTGGTGAACAGGATGCGCCGGTCGCCGAAGCGGCCGAGGAGCGCCCGCTCGACCCGGCGGGAGACGGGCCCCGCCTCGTCGTGGGCGGTGCCCGCGGCGGCCACGGCGACGGCGTGGGCGCGCGACAGCCGCAGCCCGAACCGCTCGGCGCGCTCGGCGAGCCTGCCGAGGTCGCTGCGGCCGTACAGCAGGTCGTCGATGAACTCGCGGCGGGCCGCCTCCTCCTGGCGGACGGCCAGCCGCTGGGCCCGCTCGTAGCCCTCCGCGAACGCGTCGACGGCCTGCTCGACCGCGGCCAGCACGCTGTCGGCGGCCGCGTCGCCGGGCCAGGCCTTCCGGGTCGCGGCCAGGTGCATGCCGACGAGGGCCCGCAGCCCGTGGCCGTCCTCCGCGGCGCGCTCGCCCAGGGTCCGGCGGGCGCGCAGCTCGTCCCTGTTGAGGCGCCGCCCGGTGGCCGACACCTCGGCCAGGATGTCGGCGTACCCCTCCAGGTATTCGCCGGATATCTCCCGCTCGCGCGCCGTCACGCCGCTCCCCCCGCATTCCCCTGTGCCCGGCGTCCCTTGACGCCCCCTTGACGTGCTGTCGTGGGACAGGGTGCCAGACGCCGCGGGGGACGTGCGCCGATGCCTTGGCGTTCGCGCACGGCGGGCTCGACAATGAGGGGGATGACGGACAACCGGCCGCACAGCGGAGAGATCGGGCCGACCGAACGGCTCGCCATGAACCGTACCGGCAGTTTCGACTGGGATCTCGACGCCGGCACCATCGACGTGGACCCGGCCGGGCTGCTGGTCTTCGGCCACGACCCCGACACCTTCGACTCCCGTCCCGCGACGCTGACGCACCGGCTGGACCAGCAGGAACGGGTCCGCCTGGAGAACGTGATCAAGGACGCGCTGACCAGCGGCCGGTCCTCGTACGCGGCGCACTTCCGCATGGAGCGGGAGGACGGCTCCGAGCAGTGGACGCACGTCCAGGCGCGCATCCTGCGCGACCGGGACAGCCGGGCGCACCGGATCGTGGGGATCGTGCGGGACGCGACCTCCGAGGTGACGCACTCGGAGTTCGTCATGGAGCTGGAGAGGCGCCGGCAGCGGCAGACCGACATGGTGGAGCGGTCCACGCGGGCCCTGTCCCGCGCGGTGACGGTCGACGACGTCACGGCGGCGCTGACGGGCCCCGGCGGCCTGTCCCGGCTGGGCGCGGACGGCCTGGCGCTGGGGCTGGTCGAGAACGGTTCGCTGAACATCATCGCGCTGAGCGGCGAGTCCCTGGACGTGCTGGACGACCTGCGGGTGCGGCGGCTGGAGAGCGGGCTGCCCCTGCACGAGACGGTGCTGAGCGGGCGGCCGCTGTTCACCAGCTCGTTCCAGGAGCTGATCAAGGGCTATCCGCAGCTGGCCCCGTACGCGGGAAGACTGCCGTTCCGGGCGGCGGCGTACCTGCCGCTGGTGGCGCAGGCCCGCACGCTGGGCGGGATGGTGCTGTTCTACCGGCGGCACACGACGTTCACGGCGGACGAGCGGAACCTCTCGCTGGGGCTCGCGGCGATCGTGGCGCAGTCGCTGCAGCGGGCGATCCTCTTCGACGAGGAGCGCGAGCTGGCGACGGGCCTCCAGGCGACGATGCTGCCCCGGCGGATCCCGGCCATCGACGGCGGAGAGATCGCCGTGCGCTACCACTCGGCGTGGAGCGGCCGGCAGGTCGGCGGCGACTGGTACGACGTGATCCCGCTGCCCAGGGGCCGGGTCGGGATCGTGGTCGGCGACGTGCAGGGACACGACACGCACGCCGCCGCGATCATGGGCCAGCTGCGGATCGCGCTGCGGGCGTACGCCGGGGAGGGCCACGCGCCGTCCACGGTGCTGGCGCGGGCGTCGCGGTTCCTCGCCGAACTGGACACGGAGCGGTTCGCGACCTGTACGTACGCCCAGGTGGACCTGGGCACGGGCACGGCGCGGGCGGTGCGGGCGGGCCACCTGGGGCCGCTGATCCGGCACACGGACGGGCGGGTCGGGGTGCCGAAGCTGCGGGGCGGGCTGCCGCTGGGCATCGCCTCGGTGTTCGGCGACGAGGAGTACCCGGAGACGCGGCTGGACCTGGTGCCGGGCGAGACGCTGGTGATGTGCACGGACGGGCTCGTGGAGGAGCCGGGCGCGGACATCGGGGCGGGCATGGACGCGCTGGCCCACGCGATCGGCGCGGGGCCGCCGGGGGCGGAGGCGCTGGCGGACCACCTGTCGCAGCGGTTCTGGGAGCGGTGGGGCGCGGGCGACGACGTGGCCCTGCTGGTGCTGCGGCGCAGCCCGGACCCGGGCACGCCGCGGGCGCCCCGCATCCACCAGTACATCCACCAGGCGGACCCGCAGGGCCTGTCGGAGGCGCGGGCCGTGGTGCGCAGGGCGCTGCGCGACTGGGGCATGCGGGAGTACGCGGACGACGCGGAGCTGCTGACGGGCGAGCTGCTCGGCAATGTGCTGCTGCACACCGAGGGCGGCGCGGTGCTGACGCTGGAGGTGCTGCCGGAGCCGGTACGGCGGGTGCGGCTGGCCGTGCAGGACCGGTCCAGCGCGTGGCCGCGGCGGCGCACCCCGGGCGAGGCGGCGACGTCAGGGCGCGGACTGGTGCTCCTGGACGCGCTGGCGGCGCGCTGGGGGGTGGAGCCGCGCGGCGAGGGCAAGGCCGTGTGGTGCGAGATCGGGCCGACGGCGAGGACCTGATGGACCCGGTCGCGGCGCTGGAGCGGATCGCGTTCCTCCTGGAGCGGGCGCTGGAGCCGTCGTACCGGGTGCGGGCGTTCCGTACGGCGGCGGCGGCGCTGTCGGCGATCGGCGCCGAGGAGACGGCGGCGCGGGCGGCGGCCGGCACGCTGGAGCAGCTGCGGGGCGTCGGCCCGAAGACGGCGCAGGTGGCGCGGGAGGCGCTGGCCGGGGACGTACCGGCGTACCTGCGGAAGCTGGAGAGCGAGGCGGGGGCGCCCGCGCGGGAGGCCCGGGCGGGGCTGCGGGCGCGGCTGCGCGGCGACTGCCACGTGCACTCGGACTGGTCGGACGGGGGCAGTCCCATCGAGGAGATGGGGCGGACGGCGTCGGCCCTGGGGCACGAGTGGGTGGCGCTGACCGATCACTCGCCGCGGCTGACGGTGGCGCGGGGCCTGTCGGCGGACCGGCTGCGGGAGCAGCTGGAGGTCGTGGCGGAGCTGAACGAGCGGTGGGCGCCGTTCCGGATGCTGACGGGGATCGAGGTGGACATCCTGCTCGACGGTTCGCTGGACCAGGATCCCGCGCTGCTGGAGCGGCTGGACCTGGTGGTGGCCTCGGTCCACTCCAAGCTGCGGATGGACGGCCCGGCGATGACGCGGCGGATGCTGAAGGCGGTCCGGAATCCGCTGGTGGACGTGCTCGGGCACTGCACCGGGCGGCTGGTGTCGGGGCGGGGTCGGCCGGAGTCGGAGTTCGACGCGGACCGGGTCTTCGCGGCGTGCGCCGAGTCCGGTACCGCCGTGGAGGTCAACAGCCGTCCGGAGCGGCTGGATCCGCCGCGCCGGCTGCTGCGGCAGGCCGTGGCGGCGGGGGTGTTCTTCGCGATCGACACGGACGCGCACGCGCCGGGCCAGCTGGACTGGCAGGTCCTGGGCTGCGAGCGGGCGGAGGAGTGCGGGGTGCCGGCCGACCGGGTGATCAACACCTGGCCGGCCGACGCCCTGCTCACGTGGACCCGCACACGGGAGGCGCCGGGCTGAGGGGCAGGCGCCCGCGCAGGGGCTGAGCGGCGCGTGGCCGCCCGGCGCCGTTCCGGACCGCGTGCCGACGGCGTGGGACCAGCCCGCGTGTCGGCGGCGCCGGACCAACCCGCGTGCCGACGGCGCGGGACCAGCCGCGTGCCGACGGCGCCGGACCGGCCCGCATGACCGCCCGGCGCCGGGGCGTCAGCCCTGGGCCGTGCGGCGCCTGCGGACGGCCCACAGGACGGCGGCGCCGGCGGCCAGGACCGCGGCGGCGGCGCCCGCGACGAGCGGCGTGGAGCCGGACGCACCGGTGTCGGCGAGGCCGGGGCCCTTGGGCGGCGTCGGGGCCGGGACGGCGGGGGCCGTCGTGGACGGCTCGGCCGGGGGCTGCGACGGGGCGGGGGTGCTCGGCGAGGGCGACGGCGGGGCCGTGGTCGGGGTGGGGCTGGGCGACGGGGTGCCGGACGGCGTCGGGGTCGGCGTCGGCGTGGTCGTCTGGCAGACGGGTGCGGTCTTGGTCTCGTCGCGCGAGAAGTGCCCGCCGGGGCTGCCGTCCTTGATGATCAGACGGACCGTCAGTTCCTTGTCGTGCGCCGGGAGTCGGAGCGTGCGGTGGAACTCGGCGCCGAAGGTCTCGGTCGGCAGGAGGTCCTTGCCGTCGACGGTGACCGTCACCTCGTTGCCGGGGGTGGGCGTGTACCTGGTGAGGTCGAGCTTGACCTCGTCGCAGGTGACGGACCACGTCGGGGTGTGGGCGAACGCCGGGGCGGCGCCGAACGTCGTACCGGCCGCGCCGAGGGCCACGGCGGTCACGAGGGCCGCGGCGGCACGCCGCGAGCCGTTGAGCGGGGTCATTTGGGGGGTCCTCCGTACGGGTACGGGATGCCTGGTGCGCGATGCGCGTCGCCGGAGAGGCGGTGCAGCGCACAGTAGTGGCCCCGGTCGTCCCGCCGGAGGCCAACCCCTGCCGTTGGCCGGAATCAACCGCTGTGGCGGGCGGGCCTGTTGGGGCGGCGCAGGCGGAGGGCGCGACGGCTCACCGGAGGGGAGGAGGGAGCCGTATCACGGGGGACGTACCGAGGGTTCGGTTTTGCGTTCCGGAAGGCCCTGGCAGTGACCTTGCGGTATCCACGCGATGCCCGGCAGGACACGCTGCCCGTGCCCTGCGCTGCCCGGTTCTGGCATGAGGCGCGGATAACGACCCCCGTAATGACGGCTTCGCGGACCTTCGTCGTTCCGCGAAGGGCCGATGACCACCGGCCTCCTCCAGGATGCAGCAGCTCGGAACGGTTTTCCTCTGAAGCTTTTTCGGGGAAAAAGGCGTACGGCTATGCGCCGTCCCGTACGTCTATGCCTCGTCGGCCATCTGCCGCCGCTCCGGCGACAGCGCCCACTGGTAGGCGAGGGCGGCGAGCGTGGACACCCCCCAGCGGGCGCGCAGCACGCCCAGCTCCTTGGTGAGGGTGCGCAGGCCGATGTTGAGACGGCGGGCGGTGATCCGCTGGTCCACGCCGGCCGCCGTGTCGATGAGGATCTCCCGCTGGCGGCGGGTCAGTCCGGCGCCGTCGGCGGGGGCGGCGCGGCGCGGGTCGCCGTGCCAGATGTCGGCGCGGCGCCAGGCGTCCTCGAAGCCCTCGGCGATGAAGGCGACCAGGGCGCGGTCCATGACGTGCCAGGCGGTCTGCGCGGGGCTGGAGTCGACGACGTGGTCGGCGATGAAGGCCTGGCGCCGGTCGACGACGACGCACCGCTGGAAGGGCGAGACGAGGGTGCGGAACTGCATGCCCCTCGCGGCCATGACGGTCGCCCACTCACGGGCGGCCGCGTCGTCCCGGGCGCCGTCCCCGTACAGGGTGCGCAGGGTGACACCACGGGCGAGGGCGCCGCAGTCGCGGGCCATGGCGTCGCCCTGGAGCTCGCGGCCGCGCGGGCCGGCGGGCTGGGCGGTGAGCACCTCGGTCTCGGCCTGGCCGACGGCCTCGCCGATGCGGGCGGCGACCTGTTCGGGACCGGCGAGGAACTCGCTGCTGGAACCGGAGCGCCACTTGGCGCGTTCGAAGTGCAGGCTCAGCTCGTCGCTGAGGTCGGGGATGGCGGCGATCCTGGCGGCGCGGGCGGCCATGTCGCGCAGTTCGTCGTCGAGGCGGCGGCGGCCGGCCTCCTGCGGGTCCAGGGCGATGGGCCGGTCGGGCCGGTCGGGGTCGACGATGACGAGGCGCCAGGCGACGAGGTCCCGCAGGGCGGCGGCGTCGGCGGGGCCGACGGGTTCGCCCCGGTGATCCGCGCGTAGAGGTTCCGGGCAGCAGCCGGCAACTCCTCCGCACCGCTCGCCGAATGGTCCGTTTCCGTCATCTCTGTCCCTGTGTGCGACTGCGTGTGTGCGCCGTGCGCATGTACGCACCACGCAGGCACTTGATCGCCGGCGCACGACGGGCCAGCGTACCCGTGCGGCTCCTCGCGGTTCTCCGTCCCCTCGGGGGAGACCGGTGGACGCCGTTCCTCCGCATGCCCATGAACGGACGCAGTCGATGCACCACCCCACACCCCGCCGCGCCCCGGACGACCCCGCCGGGAGCTGACCACGAGCCGTCTGCACGAGCCGCCCGGCGCGCCGTGGCGCGCCGGATTCGCCGCCACGCGCCACCTCACGTACCGTCACAGCTCATCACGACGGCCGCCGAACGACCTCCGGCCGTCCTCCTGGGGGAAGAGACCGTCATGGACAAGGTCGCACTGCGCTTTCTGCTGCGGGAACGCCGCGCCCTGATCACGCCCGAGAGCCACGGGCTGTCGCGCCCGACCCGGCAGGGGCGGCGCGCGCCGGGTCTGTCGCAGGCGCAGATCGACCAGCTGCTGCACCGGGCCCCGGACACGTACGGGCGGCTGGAGTCGGGCCGCTACCCGAACCCGCCGGTCGACCTGCTGCAGGACGTGGCGCGGCTCCTCGGGATGAACGAGCAGGAGTGGATCGCGCTGTGGCGGTACGCGCTGGGCCAGGACCCGCCGCACCCGCTGAACTCGGCGTCCGGCGAGGAGGTGCCGGGCGTGTGGCAGGAGGCGCTGGCCGGCATCTCCCACATGGCGTACGTCAACGACCGCTCCTGGAACCTGCTGGCGCACAACGTGCACTTCGCGGCGATGTTCCCGGGCCGCAGGGTGCCCACCAACACGATGCGGTGGATGGCGGTGGAGCCCGAGGCGCGGAAGGTGCTGTGCAACTGGGAGACGGCCTGGGCGCCCCTGGTACTGCCGCAGCTGCGGGCGGCGCTGGCGGCGGACCCGGACGACCAGACGCTGGCGCAGATCGAGAAGGAGGTGCTGGCCGATCCCGTGGCCTCCCGGGTCTACGAGTCGGCGAGCGCGTACATCCACCCGGACGGTGACGAGCGGCCGTTGAACCACGCGGAGCTGGGGCCGGGCTGGGTGACGATGTGCGCGGCGGAGCCCATGGCGGCCCCCGGGGCACGCATGATCATTCTGGTGTTCCACCCCGGTGAGCACCGGCGGCACGCCCGTATCAGGCCGCTGCGCGCCCGCACCGAGGGCTGACGGCAGGGCACACCCGGGGCGCAGGGGCGCATCGAGGGGCGCGGATACCGGTCACGGTGACGTAAGTTGTGGCCAAAACACGACGTCCGAATCGCCGTTCGAGCTGCCCCCGCCCTTCCGCCGGAGGTTTCATGTCCTTCCATGTCTCCCGACCGCACATCGTCCTCCCGGACCACAAGGTGAGCACGGAGGACGTCGTCGACGACATCGCGGCCCGCCACCCGGACCACCCGCGGCTCGCGGCGATCCGGCGGGTGGTCCGCAACTGCGGGGTGCAGACCCGGTACTTCACGCGTCCGCTCGGCGCCCCGACGGTGTCCGGCGGCGCGGGGATCGGCGAGCGGGCCCGCGCCGCGTTCGACGACGCGCTCGCCATGGCGGCGGCGGCCGCAGGACGGGCGCTGACCGCGGCGGGGCTCACCACCGGGGACGTCGACGCGATCGTGACCACGCACTCGACCGGCTGGGCCGTGCCGAACCTGGACGTGGCACTCGTCGAACGGCTGGGGCTGCGGCCGACCGTGCGGCGCGTCGCGCTGACCACGCTGGCCTGCGCGGGCGGTACGCAGGCGCTCATCCGGGCGTGCGACCTGGTGGCGGCCAGACCCGGCAGCCGGGTCCTGGTGGTCGCGGCGGAGGTGATCTCCAGTGTGTACAACCACGCCGACACCGGCATCGAGGCGATGATCTACAAGGCGCTGTTCGGCGACTCGGCCGGGGCGGCCGTCGTCTCCTCACAGCCGCTCGGGCCGGGCCTGGTGATCGACGGGCCCGAGGCCTCGTTCGAGTACGTGCTGCCGGACAGTGTCGACCGGTACTCCGGCCGGATCGCCGGGGACGGCTTCCACTTCGAGTCCACGAAGTCGGCGCTGACCGCCGCCGACGACGTGCTGCCGGCACTGCTGGACTGGCTCGGGGGCCGGCCCACGGAGTTCGGCGTCATCCACCCGGGCAGTCTGCGCATCATCGCGGACACGGCGGGCGCGCTCGGGCTGAGCGAGCACGACGCCCGGCACTCCCGCGAGACCCTGTCGGACGAGGGCAACCTGGGCGGCGTCAGCGTGCTGCGCGTCCTGGAGCGCGTCCACGCGGCGCCCCCGCGCGACGGCGCCCCCGGTGTGGTGGTGGCCTACGGGCCGGGCTTCGCCACGGCCGCCCTGCGCTGCCGGTGGCACGAGGCCGCCTGACGCCTCACGCCCTCCGCCTCACGGCTCACGGCTCACGGCTCACGGCTCACGGCTCACGGCTCACGGCTCACGGCTCACGGAGGCAGGTGACCGCCGGGTCCTGCCGGGTACCCGGGGCCCATGAACGACGACGGGCGGTTCAGGCGCAGCGCGAGCCACTTCACGGACCGGATCACCGCGGACGGGCGGGACGGATGGCCGGTGGAGGCCGGACGGTACCGGCTGGTCGTGAGCCGGGCGTGCCCGTGGGCGAGCCGTTCGCTGGTGGTGCGCAGGCTGCTGGGGCTGGAGGGGGCGCTGTCGCTGGCGGTCGCCGACCCGATCCAGGACGAGCGGAGCTGGCGGTTCACACTGGACCCGGACGGCCGGGACCCGGTCCTCGGCATCCGGTTCCTCAGCGAGGCGTACGACGCGCGCGAGCGGGGCCACCCGGACGGGGTGAGCGTGCCGGCGGTGGTGGACGTCCCGAGCGGCCTTCTCGTGACCAACGACTACCTGCGCATCACGCTGGACCTGGAGACGGAGTGGACCGCGCTGCACCGGGAGGGCGCACCCGACCTGTATCCGGAGCACCTGCGCGACGAGATGGACGACCGGATGGACGGCATCTTCCGTGACATCAACAACGGCGTCTACGAGGCCGGTTTCGCCGGTACGCAGGAGGCGTACGACGAGGCGTACGGCAAGCTGTTCGCCCGGCTCGACCAGGTGTCGGACCATCTGGCGGGGCAGCGCTACCTGATGGGCGACACCATCACGGAGGCCGACATCCGGCTGTTCACCACACTGGTGCGGTTCGACGCCGTGTACCACGGCCACTTCAAGTGCAACCGCAACAAGCTGACCGAGGACCGGGTGTTGTGGGCGTACGCCCGGGACCTGTTCCAGACGCCGGGGTTCGGCGACACCGTGGACTTCGACCATATAAAGCGGCACTACTACCAGGTCCACGAGCACATCAACCCGACGCGGATCGTGCCGCGCGGACCGGATCTGCGGGGCTGGCGCAGGCCGCACCACCGCGACGAACTGGGCGGGCGCCCCTTCGGCGACGGAACGCCGCCGCCCCCGCCGCCGGAGGACGAGGTGGTGGTCCCGCTCTAGGCGCGTACGCCTCAGGACCCGGCCGCCCGCCACACGGTCGTCGCGTTGCAGAACTCCCTGATGCCGTGGCCCGACAGCTCCCGCCCGTACCCGGAGCGCTTCACGCCGCCGAACGGCAGTGCCGGGTGCGAGGCGGTCATGCCGTTCACGTACACGCCGCCGGCCTCCAGGTCCCGTACGAAGTGCTCCACGTCCGAGTCGTCGCGGGTCCACACGTTGGAGCTGAGCCCGAACGGCGAGTCGTTGGCCAGCTCCACCGCCTCGTCGCGGCCGCTCACCCGGTAGACCGCGGCGACGGGGCCGAACGCCTCCTCCCGGTGGATGCGCATGGCGGGCGTGACGCCGGTGAGCACGGTGGGCGCGTAGTACCAGCCGCGCTCCAGGCCATCGGGGCGGGCGCCGCCGCAGCGTACGGTCGCGCCGCGGGCCACCGCGTCGTCGACGAGTTCCTCCAGGTCGGCCCGGCCGCGCTCGCTGGCGAGGGGTCCGACGTCGGTGGAGTCGGCCATGGGGTCGCCGACGGTGAGGGCGGCCATCCCGGCCGTGAACCGGTCGGTGAACGCGTCGTACACGTCGGCGTGCACGATGAACCGCTTGGCGGCGATGCAGGACTGGCCGTTGTTCTGGGCGCGCGCGGTCACGGCGGTGGCGGCGGCCCGCTCCAGGTCGGCGGAAGGCATCACGATGTACGGGTCGCTGCCGCCCAGTTCGAGGACGGTCTTCTTGACCTCGTCGCCCGCCACGGAGGCGACGGACCGGCCGGCGCCCTCGCTTCCGGTGAGGGTGGCGGCGGCGACGCGCGGGTCTCGCAGGACGCCCTCGACGGCGTCCGAGCCGATCAGCAGCGTCTGGAAGACGCCCTCCGGGTAGCCGGCCCTGCGGAAGAGGTCCTCCAGGTAGAGGGCGGTCTGCGGCACGTTCGACGCGTGCTTGAGCAGGCCCGTGTTGCCGGCCATCAGCGCGGGCGCGGCGAACCGCACGACCTGCCACAGCGGGAAGTTCCACGGCATCACGGCCAGGACGGGGCCCAGCGGCCGGTAGTGCACGCGGGCGGTGGCCGCGCCGGCGTCCCGGACGTCGGCCTCGTCGGGGTGCTCGTCGGCGAGGAGCCGCTCGGCGTTGGCGGCGTACCAGCGCATCGCCTTCACGCACTTGGCCGCCTCCGCGCGGGCCGCCGCGAGGGGCTTCCCCATCTCGGTGGTGACCACGCGGGCAACGCTCTCCTCGTCCTGTTCCAGCAGGTCGGCGGCGTGGCGCAGCAGCGCGGCGCGCTCCGCGAACGACGTGGTGCGGTAGCGCCGGAAGGCCGCGTCCGCGGCGGCGACGCGCCGCTCCACACCGGCGGCGTCGAGCGGGTCGAAGGTCCTCAGGGTTTCCCCGGTGGCCGGGTTCACCGTCGCGATGGGCATGGGTCTGGGCTACCCATACGCATCAGGCGCATAACGGGACGGAAAGATAAAATTCCCCCATGGGAGAGCGGCACGTGGTGCCCACCGCGCCCGAGCTGGTCCTCGATGTCGGCGGGGACGCCACCGTGATGCGTCCGGGCCGCGTCTACCGGATCGGGCGTGATCCGGCGAGCGACATCCCGCTGGACGACGCCCGGGTGTCCTGGCACCACGCGGTGCTCAGGCCCGAGGGCGGACACTGGACGGTACGGGACGAGGGCAGCACCAACGGCACGTTCGCCGACGGGCGGCGCGTGGCGGTCGGGGAGGTCGGCCCGGGTACGGTCCTGCGGTTCGGCCACCCGGGGACGGGCCGAGCGCGGTGGTGTCGGCGGTGCCGAACGCCGCCCCTCCGGGCGCCGCCACTCCGTCGGCCCCTGAAGCTGCGGCTCCGGCCGCTCCGGATGCCGCCGCTCCCTCGGCACCTGAGCCCGCCCCTCCGGCAGCTCAGGAACCCGTGGCCCCGGCGGCCCCTGAGCCTGCGGCTCCGGCCGCTCCGGATGCCGCCGCTCCATCAGCTCCTGAGCCCGCCCCTCCCTCGGCCCCTGAGCCTGCGGCTCCGGCCGCTCCGGATGCCGCCGCTCCCTCGGCACCTGAGCCCGCCCCTCCGGCAGCTCAGGAACCCGTGGCCCCGGCGGCCCCTGAGGCTGCTGCTCCGGCCGCCCCTGGTGCCGGACCCGCCTCCTCCGCCGCCCCAGCCCCGGACGTCGCCGTACCACCCGCCGCGCCTCCGGAGCCGCCGCGGCCCTCCGCCGTCGCCATGCCCGCCGCCACCGGGACCTTCCGCCGGCCCACCTCCGTGCGGCCCCTGCCGACGCACACGGTCCGCATCGGGCGCGCGGCCGACAACGACCTGGTCATCGACGACCTGGTGGTGTCCCGGCACCACGCCGAACTGCGGGCGCACCCCGACGGCACGTACTGGATCCACGACCTGGGCAGCCACAACGGCACGTTCCTCAACGGCGACCGCGTCGACGTGGCCCGGGTGACGGCCGACGACCTCGTCGGCATCGGCCACAGCGCGTTCTGCCTGGTCGGCGGCCGGCTCGTCGAGTACACCGACACGGGCGAGGTCTCGCTCGACGTGCAGGACCTCGCGGTCACCGTGGACGGCGGGCGCAGGACGCTGCTCGACGGGGTGTCGTTCCCCGTCGGCGAGAAGTGCCTGCTGGCCGTCGTGGGCCCGAGCGGCGCCGGGAAGTCGACGCTGCTGAACGCGCTGACCGGGCTGCGCCCCGCCGACCGGGGCACGGTCCTGTACGACGGCCGCGACCTCTACCGGCAGTACGCCGAGCTGCGGCAGCGCATCGGCCTCGTCCCGCAGGACGACATCCTGCACCTCCAGCTGACCGTGCGGCGCGCCCTGCGGTACGCCGCCGAGCTGCGGTTCCCCGAGGACACCGCCAGGGCGGAGCGCGAGGCACGGGTCGACGAGGTCGTCCGGGAGCTGGGCCTGGAGCAGCGGGAGCGGCAGCCGGTGCACAGCCTGTCGGGCGGGCAGCGCAAGCGGGTCAGCGTGGCGCTGGAGCTGCTGACGAAACCGTCGCTGCTGTTCCTCGACGAGCCGACTTCGGGCCTGGACCCGGGCATGGACCGCTCGGTGATGCACATGCTGCGGGGCCTGGCCGACGACGGCAGGACCGTCGTGGTCGTCACGCACAGCGTGCTCAGCCTGGACGTGTGCGACCGGCTGCTCGTGCTGGCCCCCGGCGGGCGGATCGCGTACTACGGGCCGCCGGAGGACGCGCTGGCGTTCTTCGGTTTCGCGCAGTGGCCGGAGGCCTTCGAGGCGTTCGAGAACGACCGGGACCGGGACTGGGCCGGCGAGTACCGCCGCTCCGCGTTCCACCGCCAGTACATCGAGGCCGCCACGCGGCGGCCCCCACTGCCCGCGGCGGGCCCGGCGGTGGCGCCGGCGCCACCGCCGAAGGCCCAGAGCTGGGGCTCCCAGCTGCGCACGCTCGTCCGCCGGTACGCGGCCGCGCTGAGCGCCGACCGCACCTTCCTGGCGATCATGGTCGCGTTGCCGTTCGTGATGGGCGCCATGGCCCGCGCCCTGTCCGAGGGGCGGCTCGGCCGCGAGTCCACGCTGAACGTGCTGCTCATCCTGTGCGTCGGCGGCGTGCTGACGGGCGCGGCCAACGCGGTGCGGGAGCTGGTGAAGGAGCGGACCATCTACCGGAGGGAACGGGCCGTCGGCCTGTCCCGGTCGGCGTACCTGATGTCGAAGGTGACCGTCCTGGGGCTGGTCACGGTGGTGCAGGCCGTCGTGCTGACACTGGTCGCGCTGATCGGCGTGCCCCTGAGCACGCCGGACGGCAGGGGTGTGCTGCTGCCGCCCCTGGTGGAGATCGCGCTGGCGGTGGCGCTGCTGTCGTTCACGGCGATGATGCTCGGCCTGTTCGTGTCGGCGCTGGTGCGCAAGGAGGAGGTCACCATGCCGCTGCTGGTGCTCCTCGCGATCGTGCAGGTGGTGTTCTGCGGCGCGCTGCTCGCGGTCCGGGGCACCCCGGTCCTCGAACAGCTCGCGTGGCTGGTCCCGTCGCGGTGGGCGTTCGCCGCGATGGCCTCGACCGTGGACCTGGGCAGGACCGTGCCCGGCGAGAAGACGGCGGACCCGCTGTTCGAGCACAGCGTGCCGGTGTGGCTGCTCGACATGGGCGCCATGGTGGCGCTCGCCGTCGTCCTCGGGTTCGTGGTGATGCGGCTGCTGCGCCGCCACGAGCCGGTGATCATGCGCAAGTAGGCACGGAGGAACCCGCCCATGGCCATGGACCCGGCCGTCCCCGACTTCCGTCCCACCCACGTCGTCCCGCGCGCGGGCCTGCCCGCGTGGGAGACGCCGGGCACGTCCCGGCCGACGGCGCCCCTGGACCCGTTCCTGCCGGTGCGGCTGCTGGACCGGGCCGGCGACTGGGGGCGGATCCTGTGCTCCAACGGCTGGTCCGCCTGGGTCGACGGACGGCTCCTCGTGCCCGTACCGGCCGATCCCCCGTCCGCCGTACGGGACACGGCACGCACCGCCGACCCGCGGCCGCTGCTGGCTCGCGCCGAGGAGTCGGTGGCCCGCTACCGGCGGGCCGTGGAGGACCTGGCGGCGGGCCGGACGGACACCGAGGGCTTCCGCGGCAGGACGGGAGGGCTGCGGATCGGCATGGTCGTGCAGGGCGAGGAGATCTGGCTGTACGACGCCGAGCACGAGCGCTGGGTGTACTACGACGGCACGCTGCTGACGACGTACGCAGCGCCGTCGCCCCCGGAGGCGTCGGCGGGGCGGGAGGAGCCCGAGGCCGGGGCCTCACCGGCCGCCGGGCACGAGCCGACGCGCGTGGTGGGCCCGGAGCAGGGGCGGACGGCCGGTCCGCCGGACACGACGCGGGTGGTGGGGCCCGACGCGACGCAGGTGGTGGGGCCGGACGAGACGCAGGTCGCCGAGCTGCCCGGGGAACGGGCGGGTGACGGCTGATGGCCGCGGCGGCGCACGACGGCGCGCTGCCCGCGGGGCGGGCGTCGGGTCTGGTGGGGCGGCAGATCGCCCAGTACCGCGTGGAGAGCGAGATCGGCCGCGGCGGCATGGCGGTGGTGTACCGGGCGCGGGACCTGCGGCTGGACCGGACCGTGGCGCTGAAGCTGCTCGCGCCCGAGCTGGCCCGCAACGACACCTTCCGGCGGCGCTTCACGCACGAGTCGCGGGTGGCCGCCGCCATCGACCATCCGCACATCGTGCCGGTGTTCGAGGCGGGCGAGACGGAGGGCGTCCTGTACATCGCGATGCGGTACGTCCCCGGGCACGACCTGCGGGCCCTGCTGGACCGCACGGGCCCGCTGCCGGTGGGCACGGCGGTGCGGATCGCCGTGCAGGTGGCGTCGGCGCTGGACGCGGCCCACGCGCACGACCTGGTGCACCGGGACGTCAAGCCGGGCAACGTCCTGGTCGCCGAGGGCACGGACAGCGACCACCCCGAGCACGTCTACCTCACGGACTTCGGACTGACGAAGAAGTCGCTGTCGCTGACCGGGTTCACGAGCGTCGGCCAGTTCGTGGGGACGCTCGACTACGTGGCGCCGGAGCAGATCTCGGGCAAGCCGGTGGACGGCCGGTGCGACGTGTACAGCCTGGGCTGCGTCGTCCACGAGATGCTGGCGGGCGCGCCACCGTTCCGCAGGGACGACGACATGGCGTTGCTGTGGGCCCATCAGTACGATCCGCCGCCGCCCCTGAGCGGTGAGCGGCCGGACCTGCCGGCGGCGGTGGACGCCGTACTGGCCAGGGCGCTGGCGAAGGCGCCGGAGGACCGGTACGGGACCTGCCGCGAGTTCGTGGCGGCGCTGCGCGCGGCGGTGACCGGGGCGGCGCCGCAACGGGCCGCTTCCACCGGGGTGGGCCCGGCTGCGCCCGCGCCCGTGGGCCCGCCGCCCGCGCCGCCGTCCTGGGCGCTGCCGGCCTTCCGCGGCGCGGCCCGGCCAGGCCCGTAGCGCCGGCCGCATCCCGCCTGACGCCACGTCACCCGGGGCCCCGCGCGGGCTGGGGCCGTCACCGAGTTCTTGACTTCAAGGTCCAGAACGATGCTAGTGTTCCGATCATGGGAAGGCCCAAGCAGTTCGATCCGGACGTCGCCGTTGAACGCGCCATGGACGTGTTCTGGCGAAAGGGGTATGCCGGAACCACGCCGCAGGATCTCGTCGACGAACTCGGCATCGGCAAGGGCAGCCTCTACAACACCTTCGGCAGCAAGCGCGCCTTGTTCGAGCAGGCGCTCCGCCGCTACCGCGACAGCCAGGCCGTCGCCCTGGTCGAGATGCTCGAGCAGCCCGGTCCGGTCAAGGCGCGTCTACGCAGGACGCTGGGGCTTCTCGCCGAGATGGACCTCGCCGACCCGGACCGCCGGGGCTGCATGGCCGTCAACGCGGCGGCCGAAATCGCCGGAACGGACGAGGAGGCAACCGATCTCGTCCAGCGCATGTTCGCCCGGACCGAGGACGCCTTCCGCGCTCTGATCGAGGAAGGGCAGCGTTCGGGAGAGATCGCACCCGAACGCGATCCCGCGGCCCTGGGGAGTCTGCTGCTGAACACGGTCGTGGGCTTGCGGCTCCTGGCACGCGTCGCCGAAGGCCCTGATCGACTGGTCCGGGTGATCGACGCGACGGTCGACTCCCTCTGACGCGAACCGCAGCACTCGCTCCGCCCGGAGCGCCAGTGCTTGCTGCCCATATTTTGTACTTACAGTTCAAGAACTGGAGCGTTGTGAACCTCAACCTCACCGCCAAGACCGCCGTCGTCACCGGTGCCGGCCGGGGCATCGGACTCGCCACCGTCCGGACTCTCACCGCCGAAGGCGTCCGCGTGGTGGGCGCCGCCCGGACCATCACGCCCGAATTGAAGGAAACCGGCGCCCACACGGTGTCGGCCGACCTGAGCACCGCCGAAGGCGTCACCACCCTGATGGACAGCGCCCTCGACGAGCTGGGCGGCATCGACCTGTTGGTGAACAACGTCGGTGGCGGGGACGACGTGGAGCCCGTCGGCTTCCTCGACACCGACGACACCCGGTGGACCCGCATCCTCGACCTCAACCTCCTCAGCGCCGTCCGCACCACCCGCGCGGCCCTGCCCAGCCTGATCGAACGCGGCGGATCGGTCGTCAACGTCTCGTCCATCAACTCCCGGCTGCCCGCCGCCGGTCCGGTCGCCTACAGCGCGGCCAAGGCGGCGCTCGCCGCGCTGGGGAAGTCCCTGGCCGAGGAGTTCGGGCCCCAGGGTGTGCGCGTGAACACCGTCTCCCCCGGAGTGGTCCGCACCTCCATCTGGGAGGACCCCGACGGCTTCGGCGGCAAGGTCGCGGCCGGAGCCGGGGCAGAACACGCCGAATTCCTCCGGCGGATACCGGAAGCCTTCAGCATCACCACCGGTCGCATGACCGAACCTCAGGAAGTGGCGGCCCTGATCGCGTTCCTTCTCTCCGACGTCGCCGGCAACATCAACGGCGCCGACCACGTCATCGACGGCGGCACGGTCAAGACACTCTGACCCGGAGAACTTCGGGCTCCGAACCTGCACGCCGTGTGCGCCGGCGCACACGGTGACGGCGCGGATGCCTTGTGCGGCGGCTGTCGGCGTCGGTGCGATGGCGACGGCTCTGTGCCTCACCGTCACCGCGCCGGGCACCGCACAGGCGGCTCGGTGCACCGTGAGAGTGTTCACGATGAGCAGTCGGGTCGGTACCCGGAACCTGACCCGCATCAGCAAAGGCACCGATCAAGTCATCACCCTCTTCAGCAGCCAGGACTGCACGGGGCCGTCCGCGCCCGTGTCGCCAGGGCAGGCGCGGCTCGCCCTTGAAGGGCTCGGCAGCTTCCACGCCCCCTGAGGCCGCGCACCCCCTGGAGACACGAGCCGGCCTCGCCGGTGAGGGGGCACGGGGGACTCAACAGACGCTCGCTGAGCGGATGTGGGCGAGCAGCGAAGCCGCGCCGTCCTCTGCCGCAATCCCGCCGGCGAGTTCGGCCGCACGGCGACGGTGGGCCGGCTCGGACAAGCAGGCCGTGATCCCGTCGCCGAGGGCTTCGGCGGTGAGGTCCCACGGTGCCCTCCGGTGATCCTCTCGGTGCGGTCCGTTCGGGACCTCACCGACTCATCCCGGATCACGGCGATGTGCCGCGGCAGGCAACGGGCTCCGCGTGCCGTCGCCACCGCGTCAGCCGGGCGACCGCGGTCCCCGCGGTACCCGCTGACGCATCGCCGCCTGCACCTCGTCGCGGCCGGGGCACGAACCCACGTTCGCGGGCGGGGCGCCGTCAGGTCGCGTCGGCCGCGTCCCCGACCCGCACCCACGTGCCCGTCGTCGCCGAACGGGTCATCGCGTCCAGGGCCTCGGCGCTGGACACGGCGTCCGTGAGGGTCGCGCCGCAGGGTGTGTCCTCGGTGATGGAGCGCAGGAACCGGTACGCCTCGACGACCTTGAGGTCGTCGTAGCCCATGGCGCACGCCGCGCCGGGCTGGAAGGCCGCGTACTCGCCGTGCCCGGGGCCGACGTACACGGTGCTGACGGGCTGGTCCTGGTAGCTGGTGCCCCGGCTGACGCCCAGTTCGTTCATGCGCCGGAAGTCCCAGAGGAGCGCGCCCTTCGTGCCGTGGACCTCGAAGCCGTAGTTGTTCTGCTCGCCCACGGAGACCCGGCAGGCCTCCAGGACGCCGCGCGCCCCGGAGGCGAAGCGCAGCAGGCAGGAGACGTAGTCCTCGTTCTCGACGGCACCGAGTTCGCCGCCGGTGGCGCGGCTGTGGCCGGCGGTGGCGCCACTGGGCCGGGCCCGCCGGGGGAGGAAGACGGCGGTGTCCGCGGTCAGCGAGGCGATCTCGCCCAGCAGGAAGCGGGCGAGGTCCACGCCGTGCGAGGCCAGGTCGCCCAGGACGCCGCTGCCGCCGCGCTCGCGTTCGTAGCGCCAGGTGAGGGCACCTTCCGGGTGGGCGGCGTAGTCGCTGAACAGGCGGATGCGGGCGTGCGTGACGGCGCCGATCCCGCCCGCGGCGATCAGGTCGCGGGCGGCTTCGACGGCCGGTGCGTTGCGGTAGTTGAAGCCGACCGTGCCCTGCACCCCGGACTTGGCGACGGCGTCCGCGACGGCGCGGGCATCGGCGGCGGTGAGGCCGACGGGCTTCTCGATCCAGATGTGCTTGCCCGCCTCGGCCATCGCGACGCCGATCTCGCGGTGCAGGAAGTTCGGCGCGGTGATGCTGACCGCCCGGACGCGCGGGTCCGCCGCGACCTCCCGCCAGTGCCGCGCGGTCGCGGCGAAGCCGAACTGCGCGGCGGCGGCCTCGGCCCGGCCCGGCACCTCCTCGGCGACCGTCACCAGTTCGGGGCGCACGAGCAGCTGCGGGTAGTGGTGCAGCACGCGCGCGTACGCCTGGGTGTGTACGCGTCCCATCCAGCCGAACCCGACGACCGCGACTCCGAGCTTCTCCATCGTTCACCTTCTTGGACCGGTCCAAACAGCGGGGCCTCCCACCCTCGGAGCGGGCAGCGGCCCCTGTCAAGCCTTTGACAGCCTCGATCACCTCTGCGAGAGTGCGATCACCCTGCAGGACGGATATGGAACGGTCCAAAGCCATGCCTGAGACGACCCCGTCGGGGCGCCGGCCCGCCACCCCGGCGCGCCCGACGATCCGTACCGTCGCCGAGCACGCCGGTGTCTCCAAGTCGCTGGTGTCGCTGGTGCTGCGCGGCTCGGAGCAGGTGCGCCCCGAGAAGCGGCAGGCGGTCCTGGACGCCATGCGGGAGCTGGGCTACCGCCCGAACGCGGCGGCGCGCAGCCTGAGCGAGCAGCGCACCCGTACGGTCGGGGTGCTCCTCAACGACCTCCGCAACCCCTGGTTCGTGGATCTCCTCGACGGCCTCAACTCGCTGCTCCACGCCAATGGTCTGCAGATGCTGATGGCCGACGGGCGGCTGAACCGGCGCGTCGGCCAGGGCCTGACCCGCCCGTTCCTGGACCTCCAGGTGGACGGCCTGGTGGTCGTGGGCACCCTGCCCGACGAGGCGGCGCTCGGCGCGGCCGCCGAGCGAATCCCGGTCGTCGTCGCCGGGGCGCGCGAGCCGGAACTGCCGAGGGTCGACGTGGTCGCCAACGACGACGAGCGGGGGGCGCGGCTCGCGACCGAGCACCTGATCCGGCTCGGCCACCGCACCATCGCCCATGTCGCCGGGTACGGCGCGGTGGGCGAGCTGCGTCGGCGCAGCTTCGAGGCGACGATGCGGGACCACGGTCTCGCGGACGGAACGCTCGTGGAGCCGAGCGACATGACCGAGGAGGGCGGCTACCGCGCCGCCGTACGGCTGCTCGGCGGGCCCCGGCGTCCGACCGCCGTGTTCGCGGTGAACGACATCGCGTCCGTCGGGGTGCTGTCGGCCGCGGAGGGGCTCGGTCTGCGCGTGCCGCAGGACCTGTCGGTCGTCGGCTACGACAACACCAGCCTCGCCCGGCTGCGCCACCTGTGGCTGACCACCGTCGACAACGCCAGCCACGACGTGGGCCGTCGCGCCGCCCAGTGCCTCCTGGACCGGTTCACCGAGCCGGACCTCCCGGGCCGGGTCCACCTCGCCGCACCCGCGCTGGAGGTCCGGGGCACCACGGCGGCACCGGGCGGCCGAGCCCGCGGGACGTGACCGTGTGCTCCGGGCCTGCGACGAGGTGCGCGGTACCCGTCCCCTCCTTGCACCGGCCCATGTCATGCAGCCGGCGCAGATTCCCCACGGACCGGGCCGGAGGACTGGAACGGAGCCACCCGCACGGCCATCCTGAAGCCCGACATGAGGGGGCACGGGATGGGTGGGCTGCTCTTCGGGCTGTTGATCGCCTTGTCCGCGGCGGCGTTTCTGATCCTCTTCGTCGGAGGAGCCCTGCTCGTCTGGGCCACCTGGGAACTCGGCGGACCGTGGCAGGGCACGTTCGCCGCGGTGATGTTCGCCGCGGTGTGGGTGATCCCGATAGTGAACTCGTTCGATCGGCGCGGCAAGGAGACGGTGGATCCCGCGGAGGGCACGGGTCCCGGTAGCTGACGGACGGGCAGCCCGAGCAGGACGCGGCGCTCGCGCCCTCCCCGGGAGGAGGACGCGAGCGCCTCACCGCACATGCCGGTCGGTCACCGTCAGCGGATGCACCACCACGTGTCCGGGCCCACGACGCCGTCCTGCGCGATGTTGCAGCGCCGCTGCGCCTCGATCACACCGGCCTTGGTCTTCGGGCCGAAGTCCCCGTCGATGGCGTGCGGGAAGATCCCCCAGTAGTCGAGGAGGCACTGGATCTCCTTGACCACGTTGCCCTTGGCGCCCTGGCGGACGATCTGCGTGCTCGTCGAGCTGTAGCCCGCCGTCCGGTTCGGGTGCGTCCCGGTCACCCGGCAGCGGCCCAGCGCGTCGGCCCGGCCCTCCGCCACCCTCGCCCCGTCGGCCGCCACCGGGTCGGCGGCCGTGCGCTGCGCGCCCCGGGCGGCCGTCGAGCCGCCGCTGTCCGCCACCGCCACACCGCCGGCCAGCCCGCCCACAAGGGCCAGCGTGGTGGCCCCCACCGCGACGCGCCGGCGTACCGTCCCACCGATCATGGTTCGTCCCCTCCGATTCGGTTTCCGGGCGGAGCCGCGGCGTGCAGCCACGCCGGGGCCTCGCCGCCCGAGGTCGTCCAGGACTCTCCCGCACCGGCCCACGCCGCCTCCACGGAACGGGACATCGCGGGACGTCACCGTCCTGACCTGCTGGGAAGCCGTGGCACCGGACACCGCCGTGGGACGGCGGGCGTTGCCGTACGGGCGCCCCCGGCTCAGCCGGCGTACGGGCGTTCGCTGCGCGCGGCGGTGAGGGCGTCGGCCCACCAGGCCAGTTCGTCGAGCATGACCTTCGCGGCGCCGGCCGGCTCCTCCGGCTGCTTCAGGTTTCCCTCCTCGTCGAAGAGGAGGTAGTAGCGCGGGAAGGAGACGTAGTTGCGGACGGTGTGCGCGTGGAGTTCGCCGAAGACCTGCTTCAGCTGCTCGATGGCCAGCACCCCGCCCGTACCGCCGCTGTAGCCGACGAACCCGATGGGCTTGGCCTGCCACTCCGTGAAGTGCCAGTCGATGGCGGCCTTCAGGGAGGCCGGGAAGCTCCGGTTGTACTCGGGGGTCAGCACCACGAACGCGTCGGCCTCCCGCAGCCGCCGCGTCAGGTCGGCCATGCCGTCGGGGCGGGGCATGTCGGGGTCGACGGCGGGCGGGACGGGCGGCAGCCGCAGCGGCAGCGGCCCGTCGGCGAGGTCGACGACGTCGGCGGTGAACGCGCCGTGGTCCTGGACCCGTTCGGCGAACCACCGGGCGACGACCGGTCCGAACCGGCCCTCACGGACGCTCCCGACGATCACCGCGAGCCGCAGCGGCCGGGTGGACGGAGAGGCCGAGGAGGACGAGGAGGCCGAGGAGGACGAGGTGTCGGAGGAGGGGGACACGGACATGGGACAGGCTCCTGTTTCGCTGTGGGGTGCCGACTCCGCGGCATCCGGCGGGGACGCTGCCGGGGTTCCGGCCGCGCTCTCCAACCTGCCGTCGCCGCACGTCCGCAGGGAGACCGGCCCGAGGGTGGTAGTGGCAGGGCCACCCTCGGCGCGGCCCCCGCTGGTACGTTCGAGCCGTGAGCGATCACGACAACGAACTCGGACTGTTCCTGCGGGCCCGCCGCGAGGCCGTGACACCCGCCGCGGTGGGCCTGCCGGCAGGCCCGCGCCGCCGTACACCCGGCCTGCGCAGGGCCGAGCTGGCGACCCTCGCGGGGGTCAGCGTCGAGTACCTCACCCGGCTGGAACAGGGGCGCGACCGGCGCCCCTCCGCCGGTGTGCTGTCCACGCTGGCCGATGTGCTCCAGCTGACCACGCCGGAACGGGTGCACCTCTTCCGCCTCACCAAGGCCGCCGAGGGCTTCCGCTGCACGGGCGGGCAGCCGCGACCGTCCCTGACCGTCCGGCCCGCGGTGCAGGCGCTGCTGGCCCGCATGGAACCCACCCCCGCCGTGCTGCTCAACCGGCTGGGGGACGCGCTCGCGCACACCGACGGCTACGCACGACTGGCCGGGCCGCTCGGCCTGCTGGACGGTACGCCGCCGAGCCTCGCGCGGTTCGTGTTCACCGACCCGCGCGCCCGGACGGTCTTCCCGGACTGGGAGCACGTCGCGGACGAGCAGGTCGCGGCGCTGAAGCAGGGGCCGTTCCGGGCAGACGCGCACGTGGCGGCGCTCGTCGACGAATTGACGGTCGCCGCCGGGGAGGCCTTCACACGGCGCGTGGCGACCGTGCCGGGCGTGCCCTCGACGAACGGCGTCGCCCGGTGGGTCCACCCGGAGGGCGGCGAGCTGCGCCTGGCGTACGAGACGCTGGAACTGCCGGCCGACGACCTGCGGATCGTGGTCCACCTGCCGGGCGACGAGACCACCGCGGAGGCGCTGCACACCCTGACGGCGCCGGCCCCGCGCGCACTGCGGGCCGTCCCGGACTGACGCACGGGCGCGAGATGCACGGGTGCCCGTACGGCGGTCGCGTACGCGCCTCGCGCACGGGCCTCGTGTACGGGCCTCGTGTACGGACGGGCACAGGTGTCACACGGAGGCGGTGCCTCAACTTCCGCCTCACGACGCACTCTTGACGCACGCCGTACACCCCGGGTTGGATCGGGCCTCGTCGGCCGAGCCTTTCACCGAGGAGGTTCCGTGTCCGTCCACGACGACGATCTCGTCCCGGTTGAACGTGCGCTTGCTTCACACCCCGAGTTCAGCGACGCCCCGGCCATCACCCTGAAGGCCGCCGAGTTCTACCGTTTCGCGCTCGACCTGCTCTGCGAACGCTCGCGTACGGTGGCCGACCTCACGGCGGGCATCCGTGACGAAACCGGGGAGATCCCGGTCGCGGTCACCGAGGACCCGCTGGTGCGGGTGACGCTCGACGAGGCCGTGTCCCGGCTGGAGCGGGGCTTCCTCTCCGAGGACGCCTGGACCGAGGTCGTCACCATGCTGCGCCTCGTCTCCGACGCGCTCCGGATCCACGGGCCCACGGCCGCCCCCACCGGCGCCGGCATCTCCGCGGGCCGTCGCGTACGGGTCTCACCGGGCCGGGACGCCTGGCTCTGCGGCACCGGGCGCGGCAGTACGGCGCCGCTGGACGGCACCTTCCTCAACACCTTCGAACGGGACTTCCTCCGCGGTGTCCCCGGCGACCTCCTCGACCCCACCGAGGACCAGGCCCGCCTGCTCGACGACGGGTTCGCCGCCCTGTCGGCCCTCCTTCCCGAGCTGGGCGCGAGCGTCGCGGCCCACTACATCGGCGTGGGCGTGGTGGACGTGCGCACCGAGGGCGAGACGTTCCTCGCGGGCAACGTCGGGCGCATCCCCGGCGTCGTGTTCTTCTCGCCGAACCGGATGGCCGCACCGTGGCGGTTCGCCGAGACGGCGCTGCACGAGGGCCTGCACCTGAAGCTGTTCGACATCCAGCGCTCGGCGAGCATCTTCGCCGCGCCCGAGCGCCTGGGAGACGGCCCCAAGGTCAAGGTCCCCTGGCTCAAATGGGCCTCCATGGTCGCCCCGAACGAGTGGGCGCTCGACCGGGCACTGGGCGCGTTCCACGTGTACGCCCACCTCGTCCTGTTCCGGGCGGCGCTGCGCACCCGGCTGACCCCCGAACTGAAGGAACGTTTCGGCGGACCGGAGGCCCAGGACCCTCCGTCGCTGTACCGCTTCGGCGCCGAACGCGCCCACTACCTCGGCGAGGAGATCCTGTCCCGGGGCGGGGACGAGCTGACCGACCACGGGCGGGAGTTCGTCACCTGGCTACTGGAGACCACCGCGCCGGTGAAGGAGGACACCCATGTCTGACCTTCTTTACGCCAAGGCTCCCGGCCTGCGCACGCGCCCCGTCGAGGCCGCGGGCGCCCTGATGGTCTTCACCCCGGACAAGCCGAAGGTGCACTGGCTGAACCTGGCCGGCTGGTACCTCTTCGAGCTGAGCGACGGCACCGGCGAGGAGACCATCGCCGCCGAGTACGCCGAGGCGGTCGCCGGGCAGATCCCGCGCGACGAGGCGCTGCGGCAGGCCCACGACTGCCTGGCGGACCTGGTGCGGCGCGGCATCCTCGTCACCACCTCTTCCTGAGCCGGACGCCGGCCCGGCGGAAGCCCACCCGGCGTAGCCGATCCGCCGCGGCGCCCCGCCGGCCGCCCCCACGCTCCTCCGTTCCGTCCGGACCGGAGGTTCCTCCTGCCCTAGCCGAAGGAGGTGAACCCCATGACCGAGCAGCTGAAGAAGAGGCTGGCCAAGGCGGAGAACGTGACGCCGCCGAAGGTGGCCGCGCCGTCCAGGGACCAGCGCCTGTGGCCCCCGTGGTACATGCAGAAGCACTGAGCGACCGGTGCGCCGGCCCGCGCGCGGGCCGGCGCCCTTCGGGGAAGGCGGTTCATGCGGCAGGTACCGGTCCTCGTGGTGGGCGGCTCGCTCACCGGGCTGTCGGCGGCCCTGTTCCTCGGCGCGCACGGCGTACCGTGCCTGGTCGCCGAGCGCCGCGACGGCGTCCTGGCCCACCCCCGGCTGCGTGGCCTGCTGCCGCGGGCCATGGAGCTGTACCGGCAGGCCGGGGCCGAGACGGCGATCCTCGAACGCTGCCCGCCGGCCGCCCCGGTCTCCGACCTGGTGTCCGTGCACGCCCGGACCCTGTCGGAGCGTCATGAGCCGCTCGCGCCCACCGAGGACGAGGACGAGGCCGACCCGGGCTCCGGCGGGGGCGCGGTGTCCCCTTGCGCGTTCGTGCCCATCGGCCAGGACGACCTGGAGGCCGTCCTCCTGGACGAGGCGTGCCGGCGCGGCGCCGACGTGCGCTTCGGCACCGAACTGACCGGCCTGGAACAGGACCCCGAGGGGGTGACCGCGCGGCTGCGCGCCCCCGACGGCACGGTCGAGACGGTCCGGGCCGCCTACGTGATCGCCGCGGACGGCGCCGGCAGCCCCGTACGCCGTGGGCTCGGCATCGGCCGCACCGGTCCGGGCGCGCTCTTCCACATGGCCACGGTGCACCTCCGCGCCGACCTCTCCCCCGCGCTGCGCGGCCGCCCCCTCGGCATGGCCTACCTGGACAGCCCCGCGCCCGGCACCACCCTCGGCCCGCTCGACTCCACCGGCCTCCACTGGTTCTTCGCCACCTCCGTACCGCCGGGTGACGGCACGGACCACGATCCGGCCGCCTGGGTCAGGGCGGCCACCGGACTGCCCGGACTCGACGTGGAGGTGCTGGAGCAGATCCCGGGCTCGGGCCGGCGGATCTCCACGTTCCCCGTGGGCGCCTGGGTCGCCGACCGCTTCCGCGAGGGGCGGATGTTCCTCGCCGGGGACGCGGCCCACCTGATGCCGCCGACCGGCACGTTCGGCGGCCTGACCGCCGTCGTGGACGCGCACGACCTCGCGTGGAAGCTGGCGCTCGTGCTGCGCGGCGACGCGGGACCGGCGCTGCTGGACACGTACGGCGCGGAGCGGCGCCCGGCCGCCGAGCGCGCGATGCGCCAGGCGTACACGCGTGCCCGGCGACGCTGGCGGCTACCCGGGTCCGTCCCGGACGAGCCGGTGCTGCCGACGGGTGTGCTGATGTACGGCGCCGCCGAGCCCTCCGGCGCGCCCGGCACGCGCGCCCCGCACGTGTACGTGTCCGACGGGGCGTCGTCCTCCTCCGCCGTGTCGACGCTCGACCTGTACGGGGCCGGTCTCGTGATGCTGGTCGGTCCGGAGGGTGACGCCTGGTCGGAGGCGGCCGCGGAGGCCGCTCGCCGGCTGTCCGTGCCGGTCGAGGTGTACCACCTGGACGAGGAGCTGGCGGCGCCGCACGGTCTGGCCCGCGGCGGGGCGCTGCTGGTCCGGCCGGACGGTGTCGTCGCGTGGCGGGACGACGGCGGCGACGGCGACGGCGGTGCCGATCCGGGCGGCACGGTGGAGAAGGTGCTGCGCGGGCTGCTGTGCCGGTGACCTCCGCCCCGAGCCTGGCTCCAAGGCCGGTGCGCGAACGGCAGTTTGGCTTCTTCCGGCGTCCGGTGGCGGCGGTTCCGCCTCTACGATGGGCCGTCATGGACGAGCGCCGACTGACCGCGCAGCTGTCCGCGCTGGGGGTGGAGCAGGGCGGATTCCTGCTGGTCCACTCCTCGCTGCGGGCCCTGGGGCCGGTGGCGGGCGGGGGCGCGGCGGTGCTGCGGGCGCTGCGCGGGGCGCTCGGACCGCAGGGCACGCTCGTCGTCCCCACGTTCACGGCGCACAACTCGGACACGTCGACGGCGTACCGGGAGCGGGTGCGTGGCCTGGACGCGGCCGGGGCGGCGGCGTACCGCGCGGCGATGGAGCCGTTCGACCCGGGGAGCATGGCGTCGTCCGGGGTGGGGATCCTGCCGGAGCTGGTGCGGGCGGCGCCCGGCGCCCTGCGCAGCGCCCACCCGCAGACGTCGTTCGCGGCGCTCGGCCCGTACGCGGAGAAGGTCGTCTCCGGGCACCGCGCGGACTGCCACCTCGGCGAGGACTCGCCCCTCGCCCGGCTGTACGAACTGGGGGCGCGCGTCCTGCTGCTGGGCACCGGGTTCGCCGTGTGCTCGGCGTTCCACCTGGCCGAGTACCGGGTGCCCGCGCCGCCGCGCCGCGTCTACCGCTGTGTGGTGCGCGACGGTGCCACGGGGAGGCGGTGGTGGTCGTACGAGGACGTGGCCCTCGACGACGGGGACTTCGGGGCGCTCGGGGCGGACCTGGAGGGCTCGGGCCGGGTCGCCGTGCGCTCCGGCACGGTGGGGGCGGCCCCGTCCCGGCTGATGGGGCTGGCCGAGGCCGTGGACTACGCACAGGACTGGCTGTCGAGGAACCGGGTGGTGGACCGATGACACGTACTTCGCGGGTGGAGCTGACCCCCGCAGCCGCCGGACTGCTGCGGCGGCTGCGGGAGGTCCATGGGCCGCTGATGTTCCATCAGTCGGGCGGCTGCTGCGACGGCAGCGCGCCGATGTGCTACCCGGCGGGTGAGTTCCGCACGGGTGACGCCGATGTGCTGCTGGAGTCCCTGCTGGTGGACGGGGTGGCGGAGCCCGTACCGTTCTGGATGTCGCGGGCGCAGTACGAGGTGTGGAGCCACACCCGGCTGGTCGTGGACGTGGTGCCGGGCCGGGGCAGCGGGTTCTCACTGGAGGCGCCGGACGGCGTAAGGTTCCTGATCCGTTCGCGGATCGCCGGTTCGTAGCCGCGCCGGGCGGGGCAGCTCTTCGGGGAACCGAACAAGGAGCCCTGACCCTGTGGGGGGATCGTGAGCGTGCTGCCGCTGCGCAGACGTCTGTCCGTTCTGGTCGCTCTGGTGGGGTGCGCGGTGCTGGCGCCGCCCGCCGCCCGCGCCTCGGCTCCGCCGCCCGCCCCGGCGCCGGTGGCCGCGTCCGCCGGACGGGCGGTCGCGGCGGGGGTGACGTACCGGGTGTTCGACCTGCCGACGTCGCGGGGAACGGCCCGGGTCCATCTGCTGTCGGCGGACCTCGGCGATCCGCGGGTGTCCGTGGGGCTGTTGTACCCGGGGGTGGTCGCGGCGCGGGCGCCGCTGTCCCGGCTGGCCGACGGTGCCGGGGCCGTCGCGGGCATCAACGGCGACTTCTTCAACCTGACGGAGGTTCAGCATCCGGGGGTCGAGGCGACCGGTGCCCCGGTGGGGCCGGCGGTGGCCGGCGGGCGGGCGCTGAAGGCCGCCGTGCCGCGGGCGCAGCGCTTCGGTCCCTCGCTGCCGCCCGGCACGAACACCCGTCAGGTGCTGGGCGTGGACCAGGACGGCCGGGCCCGGCTGGGTGAGCTGGTCCTGCGCGGGGCGGTGACGACACCGGACGGGACGCTGCCGCTCGGCGGGCTCAACCAGTACGCGCTGCCGGTGGGGTCCGTCGGCGTGTTCACCAAGGACTGGGGGTCGGTGTCCCGGCTGCGGTCCACGTGCGGCACGGACTCCGACCGCGGGGCGCCGTGCAGCGCGGAGACGTACGAGGTGACGGTGCGCGGCGGCCGGGTCGTCGCCGTCGCGGGGACCCCCGGGCGGGGCGCGATCGCACCGGGGACGCAGGTGCTGGTCGGGCGCGAGGAGGGCGCGCGCCACCTGCGCGGGCTGGCGGTGGGCGACCGGGTGCAGGTGAGCCACCGGCTGGTGTCCGCCGGCCGGGACGTGGCCTACCGGTTCGCGGTGGGCGGGTTCCCGGTGCTGCTGGGCGGTGCGCCGCTGCGCGGCATGGACGGTGTGACGTCCGCGGTGCGCACGGCCGCGGGGATCGGCGCGGGCGGCCGGCGACTGCTGCTGCTCGCGCTGGACGGCGGGGAGGGCTACCGCAGCGGGCTGACGGTGGTCGAAGTGGCCGAGCTGCTGCGCGACCTGGGGGCGGTGGACGGCATGAACCTGGACGGCGGGGGCTCGTCCACCCTGGTGGCCCGCACGGGCGGGTCCGCCGGCGTGCGCGTGCTCAACCATCCGAGCGGCGGGGTGGAACGCGCCGTGCCCAACGGCATCGGCCTCTTCGTGGCGCCGTGACGTCCGGCCGTCACGGTTTGACGCGGCTGACGACGTCGGCGGTGGCCGCGACGCCGTCGTAGATGGTCGGCGCGACGCTCGTACCGGCCAGCAGGAAGCCGAGCAGGGCGCAGACGAGCGCGTGGGAGAGCTTGAGGCCACCGCTGCGCAGGAAGACCACCGCCAGGATCAGCAGGAGCAGCACGACGGAGATGGATACGGCCATGGGTCACCCTCCTCGGCCAGGCGCCGCACGGGGTGTGCGGCATTCGGCGGCCAGTCTGGCGGAGTGACGGCGCCGGACGGCCGTACGGCGTGTCGGCCGAACGGGTACGAATCGAGGTCCCGCCGTTACCCGCGGAGGCGGCGGCTCCGTGCGGTGCGCACGGCGTCGTCCAGGGCGGGGGCGAGGAACGACCGGGTCAGCTCCGCGCGGCGGGCGCGCCACGCCGCGGTTGCGGGGTCCGGGTCGGCGTCGTAGCGGCGCCGGCGGATGTCGGCGACGACGTCGGCGGGAGCGCCGAGCGCGGCCAGGACGTCCAGGGCCTGGCCCTTGGTGATGAGCCTGCCGGAGCGCAGGGTCTCGTGGGCGCGGGCCAGGGTGAGCAGGCCCAGGTCGACCCAGACGTCCTGGAGCCACCGGTCGGCGTGGTCGACGGCGGGCCGCCAGTATCCGGCCAGGTCCTCGACGATGTGGTCGTGCAGTTGACCGTCCGTCACCTCAGGGACGACGCCCGCCGGTGGCGGTCCCGCCAGCACGCGCCCGAAGGCGTGCAGCTCCCGCCGCGTCACGAGGGTCACGGGGCGGTGCAGCAACTCGCGGTGCGCCCAGGCCGGGTGGTCGCGTGCCGGGTCGTCGAGCGCGCCGGCCGCGACGTAGGCGCAGTGGAGCTTCGCCGCCAGGGGCACGTCGGCGTCGAGCCGCCGGTGCAGGGCGAGGAGCCGCTGCCGCTCCTCGGGCGTCCAGGGCCGGTGGAGCACGGCGACGAGGTCGAGGTCGCTGCGGCCGGGCCGGTAGTCGCCCCCGGCCAGGGAGCCGTGCGCCCAGAGGGCGGTCAGGGGCAGCGCCTGCCGCAGCGCGGCGGTGAACCGGTCGAGGAGCCCGGCGGTGTCCGGGTCGAGGGGGTCGTCGCTCATGCCGGCGATCCTGCCCAGTCGACCGTGCGGTCGCACCAGCGTTCCAGGAGCACCCGGTCGTGGCCCACGGCGAGCAGCCCCGCGCCGGTCTCCCGGCGGTAGTCCTCGACGGCGGCGACGAGCGCGGCCGTGGTGGACGCGTCGAGCATGGCGGTCATCTCGTCGCACACGAGGTACCGCGGGCGCAGGGCCAGCGCCCGGGCCAGGCAGGCACGCTGGAGCTGGCCGTCGCTCACCTCGTGCGGGCGGCGCGCCAGCAGGTCGGCGGTGAGGCCCACGGCCGGGGCGAGCGCGGCGAGACGGTCGGCGGCCTCGGCGCGGCGGCCGGTGGCCCGCAGCGGCTCGGCGATCAGGTCGTACAGCCGCAGCCGCGGGTCGGCGGACTGGCGGGGCTGCTGGAAGACGACGCCGATCGCGGTGCGCAGCCGGCGCGGGGCGCGGTGGCGCCAGCCCCGTACCTCCTCGCCGTCGACGGCGACGGTGCCGGCGTCGGGGCGGTGGAGCAGCGCGGCGACCCGGGCCAGGGTCGACTTGCCGCAGCCGCTGGGGCCGAGCAGGCCGACGGCCTCGCCGGGGGCGACCGAGAGGGACACGTCCCGCAGGACGGGCGCGCGGCGGTCGTACCCGGCCGTGAGGGAGCGGAGTTCAAGCACGGTCGTCCTCCCGCGCGTCGTGCGGGTGGTGGCAGGCGACCCCGTCCGCGAAGTGCGGCAGGGCCTGGCAGGCGGTGCCGGCGCGGGCGCAGCGCGGGGCGAACGCGCAGCCGCCGGGCAGGTCGCCCAGCTCGGGCGGCAGGCCCGGGATGGGCGTGAACTCCCGCTCCGGCAGGGCGGCGAGCAGCCCGCGGGCGTACGGATGGCGGGGGCCCGGCCCGTCGAAGAACCGGCCGGCGTCGGCGATCTCGACGATCCGGCCCGCGTACATCACGGCGACCCGGTCGGCGATCCGCCGGGCCGCCGCGAGGTCGTGGGTGATCACCAGCAGGGCGTGGCCCTCGTCGGCGTGGCGGCGCAGTTCGCCGGCGGTGCGGTCGACGAGGTCGCGGTCGAGTCCGGTGGTGGGTTCGTCGGCGAGGAGCAGCGGGGCGTCGCCGACGAGGGCGAGGGCGGTCGCGGCGCGCTGGGCGAGGCCGCCGGACAGCTCGTGCGGGTGGCGGTCGAGGTGGTCGGCGGGGAACGCGGCGCGGGCCGCGGCCGTGGCGGCGGCCTCCCGGCGCTTCGCCCGCGGGGTGCCGGTCAGTTCGCGCAGGGTCTCCACCAGCTGGGCGCGCACGGTGCGGACCGGGGTGAGGTGGGCCGCCGGGGACTGTGGGACGAGGCCGACGCGGCGGCCCCGTACGGTGCGGGCGAGGGTGCGTTCGTCGGCGGCGAGCAGGTCGGTGCCGTCGACGACGGCGGAGCCGGCGGTCTCGGCGTTGCCGGGCAGCAGGCCGAGGAGGGCGGAGGCGAGGACGGACTTGCCGCAGCCGCTCTCGCCGACGAGGACCAGGCACTCCCCCGCCGCGACGTCGAAGCGCGCGTCGGTGACGGCGGCGACGTACCGGCCGCCGGGCATGCGGAAGCGCACGGACAGCCCCCGCACGGACAGCACGGGGTCGGCGCCGGTACGGCCGGCCGAGACTTCAGGGCCGCTGGCCTCCACGAGGCTGGCGGCCGGGGTCGCGGGGCTCGCGGCCGGGGTCGCACTGTCTGCGGGGCTCCCGGCAGGGGTCCCAGCCTCCACGGGAGTCGCGGCCGGGGTCCCAGCCTCCACGGAACTCGCAGCCGGGGTCCCAGTGTCCACGGGACTCGCGGCCGGGGTCGCAGTGTCTGCGAGGCTCGCGGCTGGGGCCGCAGCGTCCGCGGAACTCGCGGCAGGGGTCCCAGCCTCCACGGAACTCCCGGCCGGGGTCCCAGCCTCCACGGAACTCGCGGCCGGGGTCCCAGCCTCCGCGGGGCTCGCGGCCGGGGTCGCGGTGTCTGCGGGGCTCACAGCATCAGCTCCGATCGGCGGCGGGGGCTGAGGCGTTCCCGCCAGGCCCCCGCCAGGGCGGCGAGGGCGAGGGTCGGGACGATCAGGAACAGCCCGGGGAACAGGGTCGGCCACCAGGCGCCCGTCAGCAGCGAGCCGCGCGCGGCCTGCACGAGGTTGCCGAGGCTCGCCTCGTGCGTGGGCAGGCCGAGGCCCAGGAACGACAGGGCGGACTCGTGCCACATGGCGTGCGGGATCATGAGGACCGCGGCGATCCCCGCCTGCGGGGCCACGGCCGGCAGTAGGTGACGGACCGTCACGCGCAGGCGCGACGCACCGCCGGAGACGGCCGCGTCGATGTACGGGCGGGAGCGCAGCGACAGCACCTCGGAGCGGACGATCCGCGCCGTGGACAGCCAGTGCGTGACCGCGACGGACGCGATGACCGGCCAGATGCCGGGCCGGAACAGGGCGACGACGAAGATGCCGAGCAGCAGGTGCGGCACGGAGGAGACGGTGTCGACGGCCCGCATGACGAGCCGGTCGGCCCAGCCGCCGGCCGCCGCTGCCGCCGCGCCGACGGCGGTGCCGACGACGGTCGCGGCGAGCGCGGCGACCAGCCCGACGAGCAGGGACACGCGCAGTCCGTGGACGCAGCGGAGCAGCAGGTCGCGGCCGACGTCGTCGGTGCCGAAGGGGTGCTCCCACGAGGGCGGGAGCAGCTTCAGCGACAGGTCGACGGCCTGCTCGTCGAGCGGCGCCAGGGCCGGGACGAGGAAGGCGGTCAGCGCGACGAGCGCGACGACAGCGCCGGGTACGGCGAGGCGCGCGGTGGCGCGGGAACGGCCGCGGGCGTCACGGGTGCGGCCGCGGGAGTCGCGGGAGCGCCAGACGAGGTCGGTGTCAGCCATCGAAGCCCACCCTGGGGTCGGCGAGACCGTAGAGGAGGTCGGACAGGAGGTTGCCGAGGAGGACCGCCGCGGTGGCGAGCACGGTGAGCGCGGCGAGCAGCGGGAAGTCCACGGAGACGGCGGCCTGGACGGTGGCGGCGGCGATGCCGGGCCAGCTGAAGACGGTCTCCACGAGCAGGGCGCCGGTGATGAGTTCGGGCACGCGCGAGCCGACGAGCGTGAGCATGGGCAGCATGCCGGAGCGCAGGGCGTGGCGGCCGAGGACGGTGCGTTCGCGCAGGCCCCGGGCGCGGGCGCCGCGCACGTGGTCCTCGTCGAGCGCGTCGGCGACGCCCTGCCGTACGTACAGGAAGAACCACGGCAGCTGGGAGACGCCGAGGACGGCGGCGGGCAGGACCAGGTGGCGGGCGACCTGCCCGGCGGTGACGGTGTCGCCGCCGGTGTCGGTGAGGCCGCCGGGCGGGAGGACGCCCAGCTTCAGGGCGAACAGCCAGATGGCGAGCAGGCCCAGCCAGAACGCGGGGGCCGCTTCGAGGGTGTACGCGGCGGCGGTGGCGCACCGGTCGAACAGCCCGCCGCGGCGGCGTGCGGCGAGCACGCCGAGAGCGGTGCCGAGGAGGATCGCGAGGGCGAAGGCGGTAACGGCGAGCAGCGAGGACCAGCCGATCCGCTCGGCGATGACGTCGGCGACGGGCCGGCGCATGACGGTGGAGTCACCGAGGTCGCCGGTGACGGCGGAGGTGAGCCAGTGCCACCAGCGGGTGGTGAACGGCTGGTCGGCGCCGAGGTTGGCGCGCAGCTGGTCCAGGTTCTCCTGGGAGGCGGTGAGTCCGGCGGCGCCGGTGTACGCCTTGACGGGGTCGAACGGGGAGGCGGCGGCCACGGCGAAGACGCCGAAGGTGACGAGGAGGAGGACGGGGGCGGCGAACAGGGCCCGCCGTCCCGTCATCCGCGCCATGGCCCCCCAGGGGAGGCGGCGGGTCACTTCTTCGGCGTCCAGTCCTCGACGTTCCACCAGGGGCCGAAGCCCAGGCCGTGGTCGTGCGGCTCGGTCAGGGTGCTCGGGCCGTTCCAGTCGTCGTTCAGGACGTACACGTGGTCGACGTAGGTGAGGAAGGTGTAGGCCGGGTTCTGGGCGAGCCGTCGCTGGACGGTGTCGTAGGAGGCCTTCCGCTTCGCCGGGTCGGCGGTCCTGCGGCCGTCCTCCAGGGCGCGGTCGACGGCCGGGTCGGTGTACCACGCCATGTTGTTGAAGCCGTCGCCGGCGAGGGTGGACTTGAGCAGCGGGTACTGGTCGAAGTCCGGGTCGGCGGGCGAGCCGCCGCCGGCGAGGACGGCGTCGTGCTCCATGCGCGGCTCGATGACCTCCCAGGTGCCGGCCTGGACCTTGACGGCGATGCCGGCCTTCTTGGCGTCGGAGGCGTAGGCGAGGGCGTGGTCCTGGCGGAGCTTGTCGCCGGAGGGGTACCAGAGCGGGAACTCGGCGCGGACGCCGTCCTTGACGCGGATGCCGTCGGCGCCGGGCTTCCAGCCGGCCCCGTCGAGGATCTTCCGGGCGGCGTCGAGGTCGTGGCGGCGTTCGGTGCCCTTGGCGAACCAGGTGGAGTCGGTGGGGACGGGTCCGTGGGCGGGCTTGCCGGCGCCGCCGAGGATCTTGTCGACCATGGCCTGCCGGTCGACGGCGAGGTCGAGGGCCCGGCGGACGGCGGTGTCCCCGGCGACCTTGTTGTGGGTGGGCAGGGTGACGGCGCGGTAGTCGTGCGTGGCCGCTTCGACGGTGCGCCGCGACGGGTCGTGGGCGAAGCCCTTGGCGAGGTCGGGCGGCAGGATGGCGCCGTCGAGGTCGCCGGCGCGCAGGCGGGTGGCGCGGACGTCGTCGTCCTTGACGATCGCCATGGTGAGCTTCTTGACCTCGGGCTCGCCGCCCCAGTAGCGCGGGTTGGCCTTGAAGGTGATCTTCTCGCCCTTGGACCAGCCGGCGAGGACGTAGGGGCCGCTGCCGACGGGCCGGGTGGTGAACGGGCCGGTGTTGACGTCCTGCTTGCCGGCGATGTGCTCGGGGGCGATGCCGAGGACGGTCCGCTGGGCGAAGGGGGCGTACGGGTACTTGAGGGTGAAGATCACGGTGCGGTCGCCGCTCGCCCGGACGTCCTTGAGGGCGTCGAGTTCGGTGCGGGACGGGTTGTTCGTCCTCGGGTCGAGGATGGTGCGGTACGTGAAGACGACGTCCTTGGCGGTCAGCGGCGTGCCGTCGCTGAAGGTGACCCCGGGGCGCAGGGTGTACGTGTAGGTGAGGCCGTCCGGGCCGACGCGGGGCAGCGCGGTGGCGAGGGCGGGCTTCAGGCCGGTGGCGCCGTCGGTGGCGAGGAGCCCGTCGAACAGCTTGGAGTTGCCGTCCTTGCCGTAGCCGAGGAGCGGGCTGAGCGTCTCGGGCTCCTGGGCGATGCCGACGACCACGCCGTCGCGCGCGGCCGCGCCGCCCGATCCGGCGCCGCCCGGGTTCGAGCAGGCCGCCGCGGTGAGGGCCAGCGCCGTGGCCAGCGTCGCGGCGGCCGTGCCGCGTATGCGTCGGGCGGATCGGGCGGTCATGGAGGCCACACCCCTTAAGAAAGATCAACTGTTGTTGCGAACGATTCGCAATTAAACAGCATGTACGAGGGTGAGCGCTGCTGGACCCCTTACCGCTGCCGAGCCTCCGGGGTCACGGGCGGCCGGAGGTCGACCAGCGCGGCCAGCGTGTCCTTGTGGTGCCCGGCGGAGCCGAGGGCGAGCTGGTCGGCCTTGGCGCGCTTGAGGTAGAGGTGCGCCGGGTGCTCCCAGGTCATGCCGATGCCGCCGTGCAGCTGGACGCACTCCTCGGCGGCGCGCACGGCCACCCGGGAGCAGTACGCCTGGGCCACGGCCACCGCGAGGGGCGCCTCGGCGCTGCCGGTGGCCAGGGCGTCGGCGGCGTTGCGGGCGGCGGCGCGGGCGCCGGCGACCTCCAGCCACAGCTGCGCCATACGGTGCTTGAGCGCCTGGAAGGAGCCGACGGGCCGGTTGAACTGGTGCCGTTCGCGGGTGTGCCGCACGGCCTCCTCCAGGCACCATTCGGCCACGCCGAGCTGCTCGGACGCGAGGAGCCCGGCACCGGCGAGGAGGCCGCGCCGGACGGCCGCGCGGGCGGTGTCGGCATCGGCGATCCGGGTGCCGGGGGCGGCTCCGGTGCCGCTTCCGGTGAGGGTGACCGTGGCGAGGGGTCGGGTCAGGTCGAGCGGGACCCGCGGCTCGATCCGGGCGTCCGCCGCGTCGACCGCGTACAGCCCGTCGGGGCGCGGCACGAGCAGGACGTCGGCGAGGACGGCGTCGGCGACGGCGGGGACGGGGCCCGCGTCGGCGACGGCGACGGGCCCGACGGCGGGATCGGCGGCGGGGCCGGTGGTGAAGGGGACGGCGAGGACGGCGACCTTGCGGCCGGCGGCGAGGTCGCCGAGCAGCTCGCCGGCGCCACGCAGCTCGCCGGCGTCCAGCGCCAGCAGCGTCTCGGTGGCGACTACCGAGCTGGTGAGGTACGGGACCGGGGTCACCGCGCGGCCCAGCTCCTCCAGCACGACGGCGGCCTCGCGGTGGCCGGCGCCCTGGCCGCCGAGCTTCTCGGGGACGAGGAGGCCGGCGGCGCCGATCCCGGTGGCCAGCGCGGACCACAGGTCCGGGTCGCACGGCGTGCCGTCCTCGACGCGGGCGGGCAGCTCGGCCGGGCCGGCCCGGTCGGTGAGCAGGGAGCGTACGGCGGCCCGCAGGTCGGACTCGGCCTCGGAGTAGAGCAGATCGGTCATTTGGCGAGGTCCTTCCACGGCACGTCCTTGTCGTCGCGGGGCTCGGCGGGCAGTCCGAGGACCCGTTCGGCGACGATGTTCAGCAGCACTTCGCTCGTGCCGCCCTCGATGGAGTTGCCCTTGGACCGCAGGTAGCGGTAACCCGCGTCGCGGCCGGTGAAGTCGACGAGTTCGGGGCGGCGCATGGTCCACTCCCCGTACAGCAGGCCCTCGTCGCCGAGGAGTTCCACCTCCAGGCCGCTGATCTGCTGGTTGAGCCGCGCGAAGGAGAGCTTCGTCGCGCTGCCCTCGGGGCCGGGCCGGCCGGCGGCGAGCTGCTGGCGCAGCCGTTCGCCGGTGAGCCGGGCCACCTCGGCCTCGACCCACAGGTCCAGCAGGCGCTGGTGGAGGTCGTGGGTGCGCAGTTCGGGCCGTTCGCGCCAGGTGCGGGAGACGGGGCCGATCATGCCGCCTTCGCGCGGGACCGGGGTGCCGCCGATGGAGACGCGTTCGTTCATGAGGGTGGTGCGGGCGATGGCCCAGCCGTCGCCGACTTCGCCGACGCGGTGGCTGTCGGGAATGCGTACGCCGGTGAGGAAGACCTCGTTGAACTCGGCCTCGCCGGTGATCTGGCGCAGGGGGCGCACCTCGACGCCGGGGTCCGTCATGTCGCACAGGAAGTAGGTGATGCCGCGGTGCTTGGGCGCGTCCGGGTCGGTGCGGGCGATGAGGATCGCCCAGCGGGCGAGGTGGGCGCTGGACGTCCACACCTTCTGCCCGTCGACCACCCAGGTGTCGCCGTCGCGTACGGCGCGGGTTCCGAGGGCGGCGAGGTCGGAGCCGGCGCCCGGCTCGCTGAACAGCTGGCACCAGACCTCCTCCCCCAGCCACAGGGGGCGCAGGAAGCGCCGCTTCTGCTCGTCGGTGCCGTGGGCGAGGATCGTCGGGGCGGCCATGCCGAGCCCGATGCCGATCCGGCGGGGGTCGTTGTCGGGGGCTCCGGCGGCGTCGAGTTCGGCGTCGACGACGGTCTGGAGGGCGCGGGGCGCCCCGAGGCCGCCGAGGCCCACGGGGTAGTGCACCCAGGCGAGCCCGGCGTCGAAGCGGGCCGCGAGGAAGTCGGCCGGGGCGGTGGTGGCCGGCGGGTGCGCGGCGAGCAGGTCCCGTGCGCGGCGGCGCAGTTCGGTGGCTTCGATCATCGGGCGGCTCCTTCCGCGGTGGTCGCCGCGGGGACGACGACGAGGCGGCCGGTGGTGGTGCCGGCGGCGAGGCGCTGGACGGCGCCGGCCGCGTCGGCGAAGGGGACGCGCTCGCTGACGAGCGGCTTGACGAGGCCCTTCGCGGCGTACGCGGTGAGGGTGTCGTGGCAGTCGCGGACGGCCTGCGGGTCCTTCTGGTGGTAGAGGCCCCAGTGGAGGCCGAGGATCGTGTAGTTCTTCACGAGGGCGTGATTGAGGGCGGGTGCCGGGATGTCGCCGCTGGCGAAGCCGACGACGACGATGCGGCCCTCGAACGCCACGCACTTGGCGGACTTGGCGTAGGCGTCGCCGCCCACCGGGTCGTAGATCACGTCGGCGCCGCGCCCGCCGGTGGCGTCCTTGACCGCGGCGACGAGGTCGTCGGTGTGCCGGTCGACAACGAGGTCGCAGCCCAGGTCGCGGGCGACGGCGGCCTTGGCGGCGCCGCCGACGACCCCGACGACCCGCGCTCCGGCGGCCTTGCCGAGCTGGACGGCGGCGCTGCCGACGCCGCCCGCGGCGGCGTGGACGAGCAGGGTCTCGCCCTCCTTGAGCGCCGCTCTGCGGTGCAGCCCGAACCAGCCGGTCTGGTAGCCGATGTGCAGGGCGCCCGCCTCGGCGTCGTCGAGCGCGTCGGGCGCGGGGAGCAGCGCGGCCTCGTCGGCGACGGTGTACTCGGCGAGGCCGCCGTGGGGCAGGGCCGGGGTGGCGATCACCCGGCGGCCGTCCTCGGTCTCCGCGCAGACCTCGACGCCGGGGGTGAAGGGCAGGGGCGGGCGGATCTGGTAGTGGCCGCGGCAGAGCAGCGCGTCCGGGAAGTTGACGTTCGCGGCCCGGACCCTGAGCAGCACCTGCCCGGGGCCGGGCACGGGCGGCTCCGTCTCTTCGAGCCGCATCACCTCGCTCGGCTCGCCGTTCCGGTGCACGCGCCATGCCTGCATAGGGGCCTCCACAGTGAGTCGGGCAGGAGCAGTACCGCACTGCCCGGCATACTAAGCGGTCGCTTGCCCCGAGGGGAACACCTCGTCCCGGACGGACGGGCTTCCGGGCCGCTTCGGTGCGCGCACACGGCACCGGCCCCCGGAGGACTGCCTCCGGGGGCCGGTTCTTCACGTGGGTCACGCACTCTCACGGCACCTCGCGCGCCCTCGTCCGGGCACCCTGACGACGCCTCGCGGCGCTCTTACGGCACGAGCTTCAGCAGCCGGTTCGGGGAACCGCCGCCCGGACTGGTCACCACGCCGGAGGTCGCCCCCGCGACGAGGGCCGAGGCCACCTGGGAAGGCGTGGCGCTCGTGTGGCCGGCGAGGTAGACGGCCGCGGCGCCCGCGACGTGCGGGGTGGCCATGGAGGTGCCGGAGATGGTGTTGGTCGCCGTGTCGTTGGTCCGCCAGGCGGCCGTGATGCCGGATCCGGGGGCGAACAGGTCCACCGTCGCACCGTAGTTGGAGTAGGAGGCGCGGGCGTCGGTGTTGGTCGTGGCGCCGACCGTGATGGCCTCGGTGACGCGTGCGGGCGACCGGGTGCTCGCGTCGACGTTCTCGTTTCCGGCGGCGACGGCGTAGGTCACGCCGGCGGCGATGGAGTTGCGGACGGCGGTGTCGATGGCGGTGCTGGCGCCACCGCCGAGCGACATGTTCGCGACCGAGGGGCCGCTGTGGTTCTTGGTGACCCAGTCGATGCCCGCGACGACTCCGGCGGTGGTGCCGGAGCCGGAGTTGTTGAGCACCCGCACGGCCACGATCTTGGCCTTCTTGGCGACGCCGTACGCGGAGCCGGCCGCGGTGGAGGCGACGTGGGTGCCGTGGCCGTGGCCGTCCTCGGCGACGTCGTCGTTGTCGACGGCGTCGAAGCCGTTGACGGCACGGCCGCCGAAGTCGCTGTGGCTGATGCGGACGCCGGTGTCGATGACGTAGACCGTCGCGCCGCTGCCCGCGGTGTCGGGGTAGGTGTAGCTCTTGTCGAGCGGGAGCGCCTTCTGGTCGATCCGGTCGATACCCCACGACGGCGGGTTGGCCTGGGTGGCGTCGACGGTCACCGTGGTGTCCTGGACGACCTGTTCGACGGCCGGGTCGGCGGCCAGGCGGCGGGCCTCCTGGGCGGACAGCTCGGCGGCGAAGCCGTTGAGCGCGGCGCTGTAGGTCCGCTTCACGGTCCCGCCGTACTCGGCTATCAGCTCGCGGCCGTCGGCGGACGCGGCCTTCAGGCCGGCGGACTTCTTCAGCGTGACGATGTAGCTGTCCTTCACCGCGCCGGGCGCGCCGGCGCCGACGACGGTCCCCTCGGGAGCGGGGGCGGGGGCCGCCTGGGCGGGCAGGGCGGTGACGGTGCCGAGCAGGGCGGCCGCGGTGGCGGCCACGACGGCCGCGGCGGCACGGGACTTCGTGCTGCGCAGAGGTGCCATTACGAGGGAGTCCTCCTCATTGGCGACGCGCCCTGGGTGGGGCGCGACTGTGGGGGGTGCGTGCGCGGGGTCGCGCACACAGCCGGGAACGGATCGTTCCGTCCCCGGCCGTCGAGCAGACTCACTCATGCACGTGTGGGGTGCAAGGGTTTTGACGGGACGTCACAGACTTGACATGACCCTGCAACAAAATCCACCCGGAGCACCCTCGACATCCCCCCAACTGGGCTCTATTTCAAAGGATTTGAAGGAGAATCAGCGGGAGAACACCTCGAACGTGACGGCCGGACGGCCGCCGAACCGCTCGGCCGCGGCCTGCGCGTTGCCGGTGAGGAACGCCCGGCAGTACTCCTCCGGCTCCTGGTCCGTCAGGGCCTCGATGTACGTGCGGTGCTCCAGCAGCGACCGCACGGCACGCTCCAGGCCGGGCGTCGCGTCCACGGCGTGGGTGGGCGCGGCCGAGCCGGCGACGGCCACCCAGCGCACGCCGTTCCACGGTTCGAGGCCCTGCTCGACCAGTTCGGGGAAGATCCAGCGGTTGCCCGCGTCGGCCGCCGCGTCGAGCGTGGCCCGCCCGACGGCCACGTGGTCGGGCGTGTTCCAGGCGACGCCACCCCACGTGTCGCGGTGGTTGAGGGTGATCACCAGCTCGGGCCGGTGGCGGCGGATGGCCGCCGCGATGTCCCGGCGCAGGCCGAGCCCGTACTCTATGACGCCGTCCCGGTGGTCGAGGAACTCGACCACGCCGACACCGACGACGGCGGCGCTCGCCCGCTGCTCGCGCTCCCGAAGGGGTCCGCAGACGTCGGGGGCGAGGGTGTCGATCCCGGCCTCGCCCCGGGTGGCCAGGACGTAGGCCACGTCCCGCCCGGCATCGGTCCAGGCCGCGACGGCGGCGGAGCAGCCGTACTCGAGGTCGTCGGGGTGGGCGACGACGGCGAGGGCGCGCTGCCAGTCCTCGGGCATCGGCTCCAGTCGCACGGGCGACTGACGGTTCGTCTGATCATTCATGAGGCGCAGGATACGACCCGCCCCACCCTTCACCGTGGGGCCGGCCGGGCAGGCACGTACGGCGGTCAGGCCTCGCCGCGGGCCAGGGCGAGGAGGCGGTCCAGGACGCGGGTGCCGCTCGCGCGGACGCCGTCGTGCTCGTACTCGTCCGTGATCCAGGTGCGCAGGCCCCGGATCGTACGGGCCGTGGCCAGGGAGTGGGCCGTGTCGACGTACATGTCGTCGTGGTAGACGGCCGCGGCGACCGGCACGGTGGTGGCGGCGAGGCGCTCCGGGTCGTACAGCGCCGGCCAGTCGGTGCGGGCGGCCAGCAGTTCGGCCGTCTCGCGCAGCGGGCGCAGCGCCGGGTCGGTCTCGAAGTGCCAGGGGTGGATCGTCTCGCCGGTGAAGAGGACCGGCCCGTCACCGGCGAGCGCCTTGGCCGCGTCGAACTGCGGGAACTCGGCGCGCACCCGCTCGGCGGCCCAGGCGGTGGGCCCCCGGCCCTGGGCGTAGATGGCCTCGTGGAGCACGGCGTACAGGGGCCGTCCGGCGAAGGACAGGTGGCTCTGCACGGCCTCCTGGAACGCGTCCGACAGGACGTGGCCCGCCGGCGTGCGGACGAAGGCGTTCTCCAGGAGGTAGTGGAGCTGGTGGCTGCCGTCCCCGCCGCCGAGGAGGATGCCGAGCGACTGGAACGCCTCAGGGGTGAGTACGTGGCCGTTGGGGAGGACCGTGCGGTGCTCGGCCAGGTGGGCGGCGATCCGGCGGGCCCGCTCCACGTCCTGCGGGTAGCGGTCGTAGTGGGCTTCGGCCTTGCGCTGGATGCGCGGGTAGGCGGCACGGTAGACGTCGTCGGCGGTGGCGTCGAGGGAGGGCAGGCCGCCCGTGACGAGGACGGTGTCGAGGCCCTCGGGCGCGGCGGACAGGTAGTGGGTGGCGCAGAAGCCGCCGAAGCTCTGCCCGAGCACGGTCCAGGGGGCGCCGCCCGTGAGGCGGCGGCGGATCAGTTCGCAGTCGCGCACGATGGAGTCGGCGCGGAAATGGGCCAGGTAGTCGGCCTGCTCCTGCGGGCCGCCGCGCAGCGGGAGCGTCTGGCGGGTGGCGGGCGTGGAGCGGCCGGTGCCGCGCTGGTCGAGGAGCAGCACCCGGTAGTCCTGGACGGCGCGGGCCAGCCAGGCCTGCTTGCCGGTGAAGCGGCGGGCGGCGCAGCCCGGTCCGCCCTCCAGGTACACCAGCCACGGCAGGCCGTCGGCGTCGCCCCGGCCGGCCGCCACGACTTCGCGACCGTACAGCTCGATCTGCTCGCCGGAGGGGTCGGCGTGGTCGAGCGGCACGGTGAAGTGGTGGTCGGTGAGGACGACACCGGGCTGGCGGTAACTGGTCAATGCTCCTCCTGACTGACGACGCGGGCCCGACCGATGAAGGGGCCCCCGCCCGCACAGTGGACCACAGCGGGCGGGGGCCGGGGAGGGGCGGGGGTCAGCTCGTCGGGAAGGCGTCGGGCGTCCTGACGCGGTCACGGATCCAGACGCCGGCGGGCTTGAGGGCGGCCGTGCCGGTCCAGGGGCCGTTGTTCGCGCAGGTGCCGCTCTTGAAGACGGCTCCGCTGCGCCGGTCGTCGGAGTAGTTCCAGTTGACCCAGCTGATCTTCTTGGCGGCCATCAGGTCGAGGTAGCGCTGGGTCATGGGGAAGTCGTTGCTGCCCTCGCCCGCGTAGTTCTGGGTGCCGAACTCGGTGACGAAGACGGGGAGCCGGTCGGCGGCCCGCGAGAGGGTGGCCAGGTACGCGTCGCGGTGCGAGTACGCGTAGAAGTGGAACGTGTACATGATGTTGGCGGCCTTCACCGGGTTGTTCACGACCTCCGTCTCGTCGCCGCCCTCGGAGACGCCGAACGAGGACCACGCGCGCGTGCCGACGAGGACCGGGGTGTCGGGGTCCTGGGCGCGGATGACCGGGATCAGCTCCTCGGCGTAGCTCTTGATGCGGGACCAGCTGACCCCGCTCGGCTCGTTGGCGATCTCGTAGAGGAGGTTGTTCTTGGCGCGGTGGCGCCGGGCGATCTCGGTGAAGAAGGTCTTGGCGCGGGCGAGGTTGTGGTGCGGGTCGCCCGGGTCGAGCATGTGCCAGTCGACGATGGCGTACATGCCGCGCGCGGTGGCCTGTTCGATGACGGAGTGGACGAGGTCGGTGTACTTGCGCGGGTCGGTCTCGTAGCCGCCCTCCTGGACGTACATGGAGATGCGCAGGACGTCGGCGTTCCAGTCGGTGGCGAGGGCGTTCAGGGAGCCGGTGGTGACGCACTGGCGGTACCACTGGAGGCCGTGCGTGGACATGCCGCGCAGCTGGACGGGCTTTCCGTGCTGGTTGCACAGCTTGGTGCCGCACACCTCGAGCTGCCCGTTCGCGGCGACGGGGCCGGCGGCGACGCCGGGCGCGGCCGGGGCGACGGCCGGTTGGGGGGACGCGGCAGGGGCCGGGGCCGCGGGTGAGGCGGCGGCGCCGGTGAGGCCGAGGGTCAGGGCGGCGGCGAGGGCTCCGACGGCGCCGGTCAGAGCACGTTTCCGGGAGGGGGTCGCTCGCATGGAGGCTCCATGGGGGGTGACGGGAAACAGACTGGAAGGAAACTTTCCTAACGACTGGGATAGCAGCCGCCACGGCGGTATCGCAAGGTCCATGCCAAACCCCGTCCCTCTGCCGAGCGCGGATAGAAAGCGCGTACTGTGTCCGCGTCCATTTCTTGATGATCAAGGGGAGCCCATGGCGCTTTTCGATCTGCCGCTCGACGAACTCCGCACGTACCGGAGCGCCTCCGAGGAGCCCGCCGACTTCGACGACTTCTGGGCCAGGACCCTGAAGGAGGCCGCCGCGCACCCTCTGGAGCCGCGCTTCGAGCGGGTCGGGACCGGGCTCACCACGGTCGACGTGTACGACGTGACGTTCGCCGGATTCGACGGCCACCCGGTCAAGGGCTGGTTCGTCATACCCGCCGGCGTGACGGAGCCGGTCCCCGTGGTCGCGGAGTTCATCGGGTACGGCGGCGGACGCGGCCTGCCGCACACGCACCTGCTCTGGGCCTCCGCCGGATTCGGCCACTTCGTCATGGACACCCGCGGCCAGGGCAGCGGTTGGGCGGGCGGCCACACCGCGGACCCGGTCGGCAGCGGCCCGGCCCACCCCGGCTTCATGACCCGGGGCATCGAGAGCCCCGACACGTACTACTACCGGCGCGTGTACACGGATGCCGTACGCGCCGTGGAAGCCGCTCGCTCGCACCCGCTGGCCGACGCCGGACGCACGGCGGTGGCCGGGGTCAGCCAGGGCGGCGGCATCACGCTGGCGGTCGCCGGACTCGTGCCGGACCTGCTGGCGGTGGCGCCGGACGTGCCGTTCCTGTGCGACTTCCCGCGCGCGACGACGGTCACCGACCGCGCCCCGTACCGGGAGATAGGGCGGTACCTGAAGACCCACCGCGGCAGGACCGCACAGGCGGCGCGCACCCTCGCGTACTTCGACGGCGTCCACTTCGCGGCGCGCGCGACGGCTCCGGCGCTGTTCTCCACCGCGCTGGAGGACCAGACGTGTCCCCCGTCGACGGTGTTCGCCGCGTTCAACGCGTACGGCCACACCGACAAGCAGATCGAGGTCTACGACTTCAACGACCACGAGGGCGGCGAGGCGTATCAGCAGGCGGTGCAGCTGCGGTGGCTGCCGGGGAAGTTGCGGGGGTGAGGTAGACCCTCCACGGCGCGGCCGGTTCCGGCCCCTTGACCCGGGAAGCGGACGGATCTAGGTTCTCGGACGGCAGGAGAAAGCGCTTTCTGACCTGGGGGTGGGGTGGCAGCCGACGCAGCGGCCCAAGCCGGCGGTCCGGGCGGACGGACCGTCCGTGTCGCCATCGTGGGGACGGGGGCCATCGCCCGCGGCAGCCATCTGCCCGCGCTGGCCGCCCTGGCGACCGAGCAGCCGCTGGAGGTGGTCGCGGCGGTGGACGTCGACGCCGCCGCTGCGGCCGCGTTCTGCCGCGAGGGCGGCATCCCCCACCCGTACACGGACATGGACCGGATGCTGGCCGAGCAGCGGCCGGACCTGGTCGTGCTGTGCACCCCGCCCCGGTTCCACCGGGACCAGACCGTGGCCGCGCTGCGGGCCGGGGCGTGGGTGTGGTGCGAGAAGCCGCCGTGCCCGTCGCTGGCGGACTTCGACGCGATCGAGGCGGAGGAGGGCGGCCCGGGGCGGGACTCCGGGCCGTACGCCGCGATCGTGTTCCAGCACCGTTTCGGCTCGGGCGCCCGGCACGTCGGGGAGCTCCTGGCGTCCGGGGCGCTCGGCCGGCCGCTCGTGGCGCACTGCCAGACCACGTGGTACCGGGACGCCGCGTACTACGCGGTGCCGTGGAGGGGCCGCTGGGACACGGAGGGCGGCGGCCCCTCCATGGGCCACGGCATTCACCAGATGGACCTGTTGCTGGACCTGCTGGGCCCGTGGTCGGAGATCAGCGCGATGGCCGGGCGGCTGGTGCACGACGTGCAGACGGAGGACGTGTCCACGGCACTGATCCGCTTCGGCGGTGGCACGCTCGCCACGGTCGTGAACAGCGTGCTCAGCCCTGACGAGGTGAGCCGCATCCGCGTCGACTGCGAGCGCGCGACCGTCGAGCTGACGCACCTGTACGGGTACGGGAACGCCGACTGGCGCATCACGCCCGCGCCCGGGATCCCCGACGAGGAGGTCGCCCGCTGGCGGGAGTTCGGCCCCGACGAGCCCAGCTCGCACCTGGCGCAGCTGCGCGGCCTGCTGGCGGACCTGAGGGCCGGCCGCCGCCCCCGCAGCAGCGGCGCGGACGGCCGCAAGAGCCTGGAGCTGGTGGCCGCGCTGTACAAGTCGGCCTTCACCGGGGTCACCGTACGGTCGGGCGACATCGCCCCGGGGGACCCGTTCTACGGCGCCCTGCACGGCGGCACCCCGGGCTGGGCCCCACGGGCATCGGCCCCCGAGGACCCGCGGTCGGCCCGGATTCCGGGTCAGTCGCCCGTGCCGGGCCCGGAGCGCGCCGAAGGCGGGGACCCGACCGCCCTGCCGGGCCCGGAGCGGGTGGAGGGCTCCGGTCCGGCACCCGCGCCGGGCCTGGAGCCGCCTGCGGGCGCGGGTCCGCCGGCCGGGCCGGGCCCGGAGCCGGCGGGTGGCGCCGGCCCGGCCACCGCGCCGGGCCCGGACCCGACCGGCGGTGCGGACGCGGTCGTCGCCCCGCACCGCCGGGGTGCGCGATGAGCGGGCTGCGGGTCGTGCACGAGTACGGCGACCACGTGGCCGTGCTGGCCGGCCCCGTGGAGTTGATGCGGTACGTGTACCGGGGCGAGGCCGCGTGGGAGGGGCCCAAGCCGTACGCGCACCCGCTGCGCACCCTCGCGGGGCACGTCGTCACCGGCTACCGCCCCCACGACCACCGCTGGCACAAGGGCCTGCAGATGACGGCCTCGTACCTGTCCGGGCAGAACCTCTGGGGCGGGAACACGTACGTGCCGGGCGAGGGATACGTGGCCCTGCCGGAGCGGGTGGGGTCGATGGTCCACCGGTCCTTCGACGAGGTGACGGCGCGGGAGGACCGGGTGACGCTCGCCGAGCGGCTGACGTGGCATCCGTACGGCGGTGGGCCGTGGGCGGACGAACTGCGCCGCATCGAGGTGCACGACGTGGACCCCGGCACCGGGTGCTGGGCGCTGACCTGGTCGTCGGCCGTCACGAACCAACGGGACGAGCCCCTGCGGTTCGGCAGCCCCACCACGCAGGGGCGGGAGATGGCGGGCTACACCGGCCTGTTCTGGCGGGGGCCGCGGGCGTTCCGGGGCGGCACGGTCCTCGCCTCGGAGGGCGAGGGGCCCGGCCTGATGGGGCGGCAGGCGGAGTGGCTGGCGTACAGCGGCGAGCACGACGAGGCCGACGGCCACGCCACTCTGGTGTTCGCGCACGCGCCGGAGAACGACCACCTGGGCGCCGCCGGACAGCACCCCGCGCACTGGTTCGTCCGCGACGAGCCGTTCGCGGCGGTGGCCCCGTCGTTCGCGTTCCACGAGGAACTGGTGCTGGCCCCCGGCGACACCCTGGCTCGCCGCTACCGGGTCCTGGTGGCGGACGGCGCGTGGGACAGGGAGCGGATCGAGGCCCGGCTGCGGGCGCTGAGGTGGTGACGGGGCCGGGGCGGCCGAGGGCGGACGGGGCGGCCGAGGGCGGACGGGGCGGCCGAGGGCGGACGGGGCGGCCGGAGGGCGGGCCCACGACGGGCGGGGGACGTCCGGGCGTACGGAAGCGGCCGGAGGGTCGGTCCCTCCGGCCGCCGTGCGTGTCGGGCGCCCCGCTACATCTGGCGGTTGGACAGGTAGGACGCCTTGACGCCGGTCATCTTGATGAAGGACAGGTCCGTCGTGCCGGCCGTGTAGACGTGGCCGCAGGTGAGGTAGACCGTGCCCGGCGAGCTGAAGTTGTGGACCACGTTCAGCGACATCGGGACGTGCGCCAGGACCCCGTTGTGGTTGGCGATGGCGCGGTCGTAGTCACCGCCCGCCCGCAGGTAGCACATGATGGTCTGGTGGTTGCCGCCGCTGGGGACGTCGAGGTTCAGCTTCGCGGAGATCGTCCAGCTCCCGGCGGGGACGGCGAGCCGGCCGACCACGGTCTGGCCGTTGGCACCGGTGCTGAGGCGGTGGTGGTTCTTCCAGCTGCTGTAGACGGCCGCCGGGTTGGTGTGCGCGCTCTGCGCCGTACCGGCCGTCGCGACGAGTCCGACGCCCGCGCCGGTCGCGAGGGCGAGCAGGCCGATCAGCGCACGGCGGCCCTTGGACGTTGCCTTCATCCGGTCCTCCCGTTCAACTGCCGCGGCCGGGTGGCCGCGCCTGCCAGAACCGACGTTGGCGTCTCCTCGCCAAGTTGCGGGGGCAGCCGGTGGTGAAGGCGCAGGGGCCGTACACTGCGCGGCCCATGCGCCCCTCCTCGTCCCTCAGGCTCCGGGGTGACACGCAAGCGCCTTCTGCTGTACGGGATTCGGCGCCGTACCGAGCCCGTAGCGGCCTCGGGCCGAGCCCTGTACCGGGCGCGGCCGAGCCCTGTACCGGGCGCGGCCGAGCCGGGACGGGCCCGGTCGGGTAGCAGTCGGGCGTCCGGTCGGTGTCAGAGAGGCTGTCCGATCGGCCGGATGACCACGTCGTTGACGTCCACACCGGCCGGCTGCCCGATCGCCCAGACGATGGCTTCGGCGATCTGCTCGGGCGTCAGGAGGTGGCCGTCGGGCAGCCCGCCCATGCCCTCCCAGAACGGCGTCTCGGTCCGGCCGGGCGCGATGAGCGTGACACCGACGCCGTCCGCCGTGACCAGGCGCCGGGTGTTCTCGGCCAGCCCCGTGACGGCCCACTTGGTGGCGCCGTAGAAGTTGCCGGGCGAGTGGACGAACCCGGCGACGCTGCCGACGAGGACGATCCTGCCCCGGCTCTCCTGGAGGGCGGGCAGCGCGGCGTTGATCAGCAGCGCGGGGCCCAGGACGTTGGTCAGCACCATGTCGCGCCAGAGGGACGGGTCGCCGTCGGCGACCGTGTCGTGAGTGGCGTAACCGGCGTTCGCGACGACGGTGTCCAGCCGCCCGAACTCCTTGACCGTGGCGTCGACCGCCTCGGCGACCGCCACGTGGTCGGCGGCGTCCCCGGGAAGGGTGAGCAGCCGCGCGGGCTCGCCGACGGACTCGGCGAACCGGCGCAGCCGGCCGGCGTCGCGCCCGGTGACGGCGACGCGGTGCCCGAGGCCGAGCAGCTGCCGGGCCGCGGCGGCGCCGATCCCGCTGGAGCCGCCGGTGATGAGGGCGACGGGCGAGGTGACGGATGCATGGGACATGGGAGACCCCCGTGTGAGATGGCCGGACGGGATCCGGGCTTCGGTGCGGGGATTCCATCAATTGGAGCGCACTCCATGGCAAGGCCCCGCGGGCCGGCTCCGGAGCGGGTAGCCCGCCGGGTCCCGCAAGGTGGGCGTCGCGGTCGGGACCGGTGTGCGGGTCCCGGCCAGGGTCGCCGGTCTGGGGCCGGGGGTCCGGGGTACCCGGGTGGCGCACAGGAACGCCTTGTGAGAAGGGCCCCGCTCATGACCAGCACACACCGTAGGGCTACGGCGCCCAGCACCCCCGTGCAGCAGGCCGCGCTGCTGGTGGGAGTGGTCTTCCTGCTGGTGGGGCTGCTGGGCTTCGTGCCCGGGATCACCACCGGCTACGACGACATGACGTTCGCCGAGCACGACTCGGGCGCCCAGCTGCTGGGCGTCTTCCAGGTCTCGGTGCTGCACAACCTGGTGCACCTGCTGTTCGGCATCGCGGGCGTCGTCATGGCCCGGGCCGTGCCCATGGCCCGTTCGTATCTCGTCATCGGCGGCCTGATCTACCTGGCCCTGTGGCTGTACGGGCTGCTCATCGACCTGGACAGCGCGGCCAACTTCGTGCCGGTCGACACGGCCGACAACTGGCTCCACTTCGGCCTCGGGCTCGCCATGGTCCTTCTGGGCCTCGTCCTGTCACGCCGCCGCGCCGAGCGGTGAGCCGGCCGTTCGCGCGGCGACGCGTGGACCTAGGGGCGGGCCGCGTCCCGCGGCTGCGTCCGGCAGCCGCGGAACGCGGGGCGGTCAAGCCCCCGCCTCCTCCAACGGCTGCCGGACCGCGATCGCGTTGACCCGCAGGGTGAAGTGGGCCGTGTCCTCGGGCGTCAGGTTGCGGACGCGTTCCCCGTCCAGCGCCACCGTGGCGTTGAGGCACAGGGCGACGGCGTACACGTGGTCCTCCGTCTCCTCGTCCTGCAGGGCGAACAGGAGGTTGTAGTAGTAGCTCGTGCTCTGCGGGGTCTCGCCGTAGAAGGTGAGATGCGTGCCGCGCTGGGCGCCGAGGCCGACGAAGGCGTCGGTGAGGGCGCGTTCGGCCTTCTCCCAGAAGCGGGGGTTGCCGAACGGGTGGGTCAGGGCCTGGCGTACGGCCTCCCTGAGCGAGAGCACCATCACGCCCACCGGCGCGGTCTCCTGGAGACCCCAGCCCCGGACGATCCGCACGGTGGAGCCGCCGGGGATGGCGGCCGCCGCCCTGCTGATCTCACCGAAGTCGAAGTCCAGGGTCGCCGGGGCGATGGCGTGCTGGAACCTGCTCTCGATGCCCTGCGCCCGGCTGGTGGAGGACGGGCCCACCTCGAAAACCGTCCGGAACGTGGTCTTCTCGGCGGCGGGCTGGTCGACCATGGCTGCTCCTCGTGCTGGGAAGGGGTCGCGCCGCACCGCGTGCCAGTATGCCCGCCGGTCCGGCGGGGCTTCGGCCGGGGGCGGGGGCGAACTACCGTGGAGGCATGCGCGGGGACGTGGTGACCCTCTTCCTCTGCGGCGACGTGATGCTCGGGCGCGGGGTCGACCAGATCCTGCCGCACCCCGGGGACCCGACCCTGTGGGAGGAGTACGTCGGCGACGCCCGGTCCTACGTGGCGCTGGCCGAGGCGGTGAACGGCCCGGTCCCCCGCCCCGTCGACCCCGCGTGGCCGTGGGGCGACGCCCTGACGCTGCTCGACGAGGCCGCGCCCGACGTGCGGATCGTGAACCTGGAGACCAGCGTGACGCGCAGCGACGCGTTCGCGCCGGGCAAGCCGGTGCTGTACCGGATGCACCCCGGCAACCTGCCCGCCCTGGCGGCCGCGCGGCCCGACGTGTGCGTCCTGGCCAACAATCACGTCCTGGACTTCGGCCGCGCCGGCCTCGTCGAGACCCTGCGGGCGCTGCACGGCGCGGGGCTGCGTACCGCGGGAGCGGGGCGGGACGCGGCGGAGGCGCTGCGCCCGGCGGCCGTGCCGGTGCGGGGCCCGGCGGGCGGGCGGGTCGTGGTGTCCGCGTTCGGTATGCCGTCCAGCGGCGTCCCCGCGGAGTGGGCCGCGGCCGCCGACAGGCCGGGCGTCGCCTTCCTCCCCGCCGCGTCGGAGGCGGCCGCGGAGGACGTCCTGCGGCGGGTACGGGAGGTCAGGCGGCCCGGCGACGTGGTGGTCGTCTCGGTGCACTGGGGCTCCAACTGGGGCTACGGGGTGCCGCGCGAACAGGTGCGCTTCGCCCACGCGCTGGTGGACGGCGGGGTCGACGTGGTGCACGGCCACTCCTCGCACCACCCCCGGCCGCTGGAGGTCTACCGGGACCGGCTGGTGCTGTACGGCTGCGGCGACTTCATCGATGACTACGAGGGGATCAGCGGCTACGCGGAGTACCGGGACGACCTGCGGCTGCTGTACTTCGTCACGCTGGAGCCCGGCACCGGCAGCCTCGTCGAGCTGCGGATGGCGCCCGTGCGGGCCCGGCGGATGCGCCTCGGCCACGCGTCGGACGAGGAGCGGTCCTGGCTGCGGTCGACACTCGACCGGGTCAGCCGGGGCTTCGGTGTGCGCGTGGCCCTCGATCCCGGCACCGGCATGCTGACGGCGGCGCCCGGCCCGGCGGCAGCCGGGGACTGAAGGCGCGGGGCCTCTTGTCGCTGCTCCGGGCGTGGCGGCGGCTCGCCCGGACGGGCCATGCCGGGAGGCCAGGGGCGGAAGGGCGTGGTCGGCTGGCTTCCGGTGCCTCGTCGCCGGCGGACGGGCGGACGGGGTGCCGTTCGGAGCACGCCCGGCGGGGGTGGCTCCCGGTGGAAAGTGGAGGAGCCCCTGATGTCCAGCCGCACGTACTCAGCGACGGGCCCGGTTCTCGGCCGCCGGCGACGGCGTCCACGCCGGCTGCCGGTCGCGGCCGTTCTCACCGCCGTCGCCGGGGCGGGGCTCGCGGCCCCGCCCGCCCACGCCGCCACCGTGCACGTGCGGTGCTCGGTCCCGGACCTCGTCGAGGCGATCGAGGAGGCCAACAGTTCAGCGGGGCCCGACACTCTCCGGCTGGCCCGCGACTGCACCTACACGCTGACGGCGCCGTACGCGGACAGTCCCGCCAACGGTCTGCCGCCCATCACCGGCGACCTCACCGTCGAGGGCAACCACGCGACGATCCGGCGCGCCCGGTCCGCCCCCGCCTTCCGCATCGTCCTCGTGGACGAGACGGGCGGACTGACGCTCAACAAGACCACCATCAGCGGTGGCAAGGCGACCGACTGCCCCAACTTCCCGGGAGGGGTCTGCGGAGGCGGCATCTCCAGCCTCGGGCCGTTGACGGTGAACCACGGCCGGGTGACCCACAACACCGCCGAGTCGGACGTGTTCGCCGAGGGCGGCGGCATCGAGGGCGGCACTGCCGTGGGGACCGGGGCGGTGACCTTGAACGACACCGAGGTCAGGGGAAACACCGTCGTCCACGACGGCAACGCGCAGGGTTCCGCCGCGGGCGGCGGCATCCTCAGCAACGGGCCGCTGACCGTGCGGCACAGCCGCTTCACCCACAACACCGTCCGCGTCACCGCGGACACCCGGAGCTTCGCCTTCGGCGCCGGGATCGCCGGCTTCGCCCGGGCGACGGTCGAGAAGACCACCGTCGCCCACAACCGGTCGGAAGCCCCGGGAGGTTTCGCTCGCGCCGCGCTGACCACCGGCGCCGTACCACCGGACGCGATGAGGGTGACCGACACCGTCGTCCACCACAACACCGCCAGCGCCCCGGGCGGCAACGCCCAGGGCGGCGGAGTCGCGTCCAACGCCCTCCTGTCCATGACCGGCACCCGCGTCAGCGACAACCTCGCCAGCGCCCCGGACGGCGGCACCGCGACGGGAGGCGCCCTCCAGGTCGGCGTCAACGGCCGCGTCACGCTGCGCGACTGCACCCTGCGCTCCAACACCGCCAGGGCTTCCGGCGGCGGCAGCGCTCAAGGCGGCGGTATCAACAACGCGACCGGCGGCACCGTGGAGGTCGAGGAGTCGAAGATCATCGGCAACACCGTCCGTGCCGTCGGCAGCGGCACCGCCCGCGGCGGCGGCCTCTTCAACGGTGTCGGCTCCACGACCCTGCGCCACAGCGCCGTCCTCCACAACAGGGCCGGCGACGGGGGCGGCATCTTCGAGGCGTCCGGAACGGTCACGCTGGACGACACCCGGGTCGAGCGCAATCGCCCGAACAACTGCGCACCGCCCGGCAGGGTCCCCGGCTGCACCGGCTGACCAGAGCCCCGGCCCGGCGGACGACGGCGTCAAGCGGCGTCCGTCGGCCCGGGTGGTTTCGCGTCGCGTCGGGTCACTCGCCCGTATACCGGTACACGCAGCACACACCGCCGCTTCCGCCCCGGCCACCGCGGGGGCGGAAGCGGCATTCGCGGCCGGTGTCCGTGCGCCGCCCCTCGGACGGATTCGGCGGAAAAACAACCCCGGAAAAACGGAGCCGTTGACATCGGGACCCCGCCCGATGAAATCCTGTGCCCCGCCAGGAACGAAGTACAGGGATTGACAGGAATGCCTGGAAGCCGGACCCGTGAAGGGTTTACGGCTCAACTTTTCCCGTCGTTCATTCTCCCTTCTTCTCCTTTCCCGACTCTGCGGAGGCACCGTGCTCAGACGCACGTGTTCGACTCTCATCGCCCTGCTCGCCGCCGTCATCCTCGGCACGGCGGCGGCCCCGGCGGCCCTCGCCGCCGCCCCGGCCGCGGACGCCCCGGCCGTCCAGCCGGCCCAGGTCCGGCCCGACCTCAACGGGTTACGCGTCAAGGGGGTGAACAGCCCGGCGGTCTATCTGATCCTGGACGGCAAGCGCCGGCACATCCCGAACCCGGCCACGTACAACAACCTCTTCCGGGACTGGAACGGAATTCAGTCCGTCCTCGACGTGAACGCGGTGGACGACGGCGGTCCGCTTTCCGACGGCGCGATCCTCGGCAAGTCCCCGAGCGGCCCCGAGGTGTATCTCATCAGCAATGGAATCAAGCGCTGGATCACCAGTCCGGCCGCGATGGACAAGTATTACTTCGCGTGGAACAAAATCGTGACCATCTCCCCGGTCGCCCTGTACTCGATTCCCACGGGCCCCTCGATCTCCTAGGGGCTGCTGCCCGGCCGTGGGGATCAGCCGGGACCGGAGCGCTTCCCCTCCGGTCCCGGTCCACGCGTGCGGAGGACGCGCGCCGGCGGTGAAGCGCCGTCAGACGTTGCCCTCCAGCAGCCGCGTCGACTCCCCCACGCCCACGGTGCCCTCGCCCGTGGCCTCGGGGAGCCGGCCGTCCGCCGCCTTCAGCTCCGTGAGCGCCCGGTCGATCGCGCGGTGCGCGGCGAACAGGCACGGTGTGCTGTAGATGGCCGCGTCCACACCGAGCGCCGTCAGTTCGGGCAGCGAGAGGCGGGGCGACCTGCCGCCGGCGATCTGGTTGAACAGCAGCGGCTTGCCGCCGGTCACCTCGCGGATCCGGTGGATCGCCTCGGCGCTGCGCACCCCGTCGACCAGCACCACGTCGGCGTCGGTCTTCGCCAGCGCCTCCGCCCTGCGCAGGATCTCCGCGTCCTCGACGGCGTCCGTGCGGGCCACCACGACGAGGTCGTCGCGGCCGTCGAGGACGCGGTGCAGCTTGTCCAGGTACTCGTCCAGCGGCAGGACCTGTTTGCCGTCGGCGTGCCCGCACCGCCGCGGCCGTTTCTGGTCCTCCAGGATCACGCCGGAGGCGCCGCAGCCCTCCAGGCGCCGCACCACGTGGCGGGCGACCTCCGCGTCGACGTAGCCGTCGTCGATGTCGACCAGCAGATGGACCTCCGGGAGGGCCGCGCGCAGCCGTTCGGTGAACGCGACCATGTCCGGCCAGGCGATGAAGCCGATGTCGGGCAGGCCGTAGTGGGAGGCGGCGAAGCCGAAGCCGGAGACGAAGAGCCCGTCGTAGTGCCGTGCCGCCAGGGTCGCCGAGTACATGTCGTAGATGCCGATGAGCGGTGTCGTGCCGGGTGCGGAGATCGCCTCGCGCAGCCTGTGCCCGTACTGCAAGTGGTCCTCCAGAAAATGCGAGCCGCGCCGATGCGCGCCGTGTGATCGCGACGAAGCTTCGCGGGCGCGGGCGGCCGGGACCAAGCGGGAGCCACCCGTATGGATGACGCGAAAGGGGCCATTCCCCTGTCAGCATGGCCGGATTCGACGAGGAACGCGAAGGGGGAATCCATGCCGGTCCGTATCGCCGCGATCGACCGTGCTTTTCTCGACCCGTCCGGCGGACAAGAGATGATTACCGGGCTGTATCTCGATCTGAAGGGAAGTGCGCCGCCGGACGATGTCGTACGCGAGCGCGTACGGAAGGGAATGGACCGGTTTCCCGCATTGTCGATGACGGCATCCCGGCGCCGTACGCACTGGCATATCGCGGAATGCGATGTGGCGGCCCATGTGCGGAGCTTCCCGGAACCGGGCCGTGACCCGGACGCTCTGACGGGCCGTCTGCTGGCCGTGCCGCTGCCGTCGCCGCACGCGCCGCTGTGGGACGTGTGGGTGCTGCCGTCCCCGGACGGCACCTGGTACCGGCTCTGCTTCCGCGCCCACCACGGGCTGCTCGACGGCGTGGGCATCGCCCACACGGTCGTCGGGCTGCTCGCCGACGAGCCGGTCGAGGGGCCGTATCCGCACCGCCCGGGCCGGCCCACCGTCGCCGCGGGGCTGCACCTGGCCCGTGAGACGGGCGCCTCGCTGCGCCCGGTGCGCGGCTGGGAGCCGCTGTCCGGGCCGGGGGGCGAGGAGCGCGCCTGGTGCTTCGGGGACGTGGCGGAGGCGCGGCTGCGGCGGCTGGCGGACGGCTTCGGGGGCACGGTCAACGACGTGTTCCTGGGCGCGCTGAGCGGGGCGCTCCGCGCCTGGTCCGAGGGCTGCCGGGCGGTGCGCCCGCGCACGGACCTTCCGGTGTCGATGCCGATGTCGGTGCGGCGCGCCGAGGAGGCGGTCCTGCCCGGGAACCGGCTGACCTTCGCGCGCGTGTGGCTGCCCACCTCGGAGGAGGACCCGCGTCGGGTGATGGACACCGTCGTACGGGCCACCCGGCGGCTGAGCCGTACGCACTACCGGGACACCGCGTCGCCGCTCTACACGGCCTGGGGAGTCTCGCGGGTGGCGGCGGCGCACTTGAGGGGCGCGTGGCGGCGTACGCCGGTGGCGTCGAGCCATGTGCGGCTGCCGTCCGCGTTCCGCTGCTTCGGTGCTCCCGTCACGGCCGCGGCCAGGCTGCCGGTCCTCGGCCGCGGGTTGCGCTGCTTCGCGGGGCTGACGCGGGTGGCCGGCACGGCCCGGTTCGCGGTGGTGCACGACGTGGACCTGCCGGGTGCCGGGGAGCTTCCGGAGCTGTGGCTGCGGGCCCTCGCCGGGCTGGAGGCCGTGGCGCCGGACGGGGCGCCGGGCCGGCCGTCGGCCCCATCGCCGCACGGGTCGCCCCACACGTCGTCGGGCCCGTCCCCGGCGCCGTACGACGTCATCGCCCCGGCGTCAGCGGCTTCCCCGCGGCCCGACCACCGCTGAGCCCTCGCCGTGGTGGGTCCGCCGGGCGCCCGGCAGACGCATCGCGGCGAGGACCGCGGTCGCCGCGGTGAGCAGGCCGGCGCCCTGGGCCGTGGTCACCATCCCGTCGACGAACGCCGTACGCGCCGCCTCCACGAAGGTGTCGCGGACCTCCGGCGGCGCGGCGGCGAGCGCGTCCCGGCCGGCCATGAGGTCATGGGCGGCGCCCGGCGCGAGCAGGCGCTCCGCCGGGGTCCCGGCCAGCAGCTCCGGCATCCGGGCCGCGTACACGGCCGACAGTACGGAGCCCTGCACGGCCACCCCCAGGGCCGAACCGACCTGGCGCGTGGCGTCGTTGACGGCCGAGCCCAGACCGGCGCGGTCCTGCGGCACGGCGGCCATGACCGACTCGGTGCCGGCCGCCGCGGTCAGCCCGGCCCCGAGGCCCGCGGCGACCTCGAACAGGGCGACGCGCCCGTAGCCCGAGTCCACGGTGGTCCCGGCGAGCACGGCGAAGGCCAGCGACACCACCCCCAGACCCGTGACCAGCGGGAGGCGCGGCCCGTACCGGCCGAGCAGCGGCAGCGCCGCGCCGGCTCCCACGGCCAGGCACAGCGGCAGGGGCAGGGTGCGCAGGCCCGCTTCCCAGGGGCTGTGCCCGAGCACGGTCTGGAGGTGCAGGGAGATGACGAAGAAGGCGCCGAAGAGGGCCAGGGACAGCAGTGCCAGCGCGGCGGCCGCGACGCCGATCTCCGGCCGGCGCAGCAGGGGCAGCGGCAGCATGGGCGCGCCGCTGCGGGCCTGTTGGACGACGAAGAGGGCGAGCAGCACCGCGGCGAGGGCGAACGCGCCCGTCACGGGCCGGCTGAGCCAGCCCCGGTCGGGCCCTTCGATGACGGCCCACACGAGGGACAGCAGGCCGAGCGCCGACAGGACCATGCCGGGGACGTCGACGCGTTCGGCGCGGGCCGCCCGGGAGGCGGGGACGTACCGGAAGGCCAGGGCGACGGCGGCCGCGGCGAGCGGCAGGTTGATCCAGAAGCCGGCCCGCCAGGAGGAGTGCTCGACGAGGAAACCGCCCACGAGCGGCCCGGTGGCCCCGCCGAGCGCACCCACCGCGGCCCACAGCGCGATCGCGCGGCGGCGCTGTCCGGGCCGGTCGAAGAGGGTGGTGATGAGGGAGAGGGTGGCGGGCATCAGCAGGGCCGCCCCCGCACCCATGCCGAAGCGGGCGGCGATGATCTGCGGGACGCCGGAGGCCAGGGCGCCGGCGACGGACGCGGCTCCGCACACGGCGAGTCCGGTCACGAAGGCGCGGCGGCGGCCGATGCGGTCGGTGACGGCGCCGGTGGCCAGGACGGTGCCGCCCAGGACGAGCGCGTAGCCGTCGATGACCCACTGGACCTGCGAGGTCGAGGCGTTCAGCGCACGCTGGAGGTCGGGGGCGGCGACGTTGAGGACGGTCAGGTCGAGGCCCAGCAGATACAGGCCGAGGCAGATCACGGCGGCGGCCGTCCAGGGCCGGGCCGGCGGTACGCGGGTCGGGCGGGCGGCGGGGGCGAGCGTGCGGTATCGGCTCATGGAATCTCGCGGACGTGCGAAAGGAATTGCCGTGCGGACTCTATTCCATCGGCGGTAATTCACCCGGGCGGCAAGCCCGGCGCGTCGCCGGGTGCCCTTGGTATAACGTGCGGCAGCAACGTGGTGCCGAAACGGGCATGACGGTCCGTCCGCTGAATCACATGCGAGGCTCATGGTGACCGAAATCTATGAACGTGTGGTGGCAGAACTCACCGCCAACTTCGACCTGGAAGAGTCGGAGATCACGCCGGACACGTCGCTGCGGGAACTCGAGCTGGATTCCCTGGCCTTGCTCGAACTGTGCGTCATCTTCGAGGAGCGGCACGGGCTGAAACTGGTGGAGGAGGCGGCCGCCGCCCTTCCCGAACGGCCGACGGTGGCCGACCTGGCGGCGTTCCTCGAGACGAGCCTCGCGGCCGTCGGTTCGCCGGAGGCCGCGGGGGCCGCGGCCACGAGCGCGGCGACGCCCGCATGAGGCGCGACGACGTCGTCGTGACCGGTCTGGGGGCGGTCAGTCCGGCGGGCATCGGCGTCGACGCCACCTGGCAGGGTCTGTGCGCCGGGGTGCCGACGGCGCGGACCGATCCCGAACTGGCCGGTCTGCCGGTCGACTTCTCCTGTGCGGTGGACGGGTTCGACCCGCGTACGGCCCTGCCGCGGCGCGCCTCGCGGGTGGGCCGGTTCGTGCAGTTCGGGGTGGCCGCCGTGCGCGAGGCGCTGCGGGACGCGGGGCTGGACCCGGCGGAGTGGGACGCGGACCGGGTCGGCGTGGTGATGGGCGTGGGGGCGTCGGCCATGGACGGCTGGCTGGAGCAGGGTGCCAAGGTCCTGGAGGGGCGGCCCGAAACGGTGTCGCCGCTGGCGCTGTTGCGCAGCATCCCCAACATGGCGTCGGCCGAGATCGCCCTCGCCGTGACGGCGCGCGGGCCGAACCTGGTGACCAGCACGGCCTGCGCGTCGGGCGCCACGGCCATCGGGGTCGCCCGGGACCTGATCCGTTCCGGCACGTGCGACATCGTCCTGGCGGGTGGCACGGAGGCACCCCGGGCCGCCGTGCTGACGTCGGTGACCTTCACGCAGCTGACGGCGCTGTCGAGGCGGCGGGACGACCCGGCGGGCGCGTCCCGCCCGTTCGAGGCGGACCGGGACGGCTTCGTGCTCGGCGAGGGCGCGGGCGTGCTGGTCCTGGAGCGCGCGGAGCACGCCCGCGGCCGGGGCGCGGTGCCGCTCGCCCGGCTGGCCGGGTACGGGGCGTCGTGCGACGCGTACCACGTCACGGCGCCCTGCCCGGACGGCGTCGGGACGGTGCGGGCGATGGGCGCGGCGCTGGCCGACGCCGGTCTCGGTCCCGGGGACGTCGACCACGTCAACGCGCACGGCACGGGCACCCGTCTCAACGACCTCGCCGAGGCGCGCGCGGTGCGTGCGCTGTTCCCGCACGACCCGCCGGTGACCGCCCCGAAGAGCGTGATCGGGCACGCGATCGGCGGGGCCGGGGCGATCGAGGCGGTCGCCTCGGTGCTGTCGCTGCGCTACGGGCTGGTGCCGCCGACGGCGAACTACGACCGCCCGGACCCGGAGATCGACCTCGATGTCGTGCACAAGGTCCCGCGGCCGATCCCCCTGATGCGGACGGTCCTCAGCAACTCCTGCGGTTTCGGCGGGCACAACGCGGCGCTCCTCTTCACCGCCGGTTAGGCCGTGTCCGGCGGATGTTTCCCCAGCCGCCCCTTCCCGGATCGGGGGGGGCTCCCCCCGCTCCTCGAACGCCGGAGGGGCTGATCCCGGCCCGTCCGGCGTTCGAGGACGAGCGCCGTCAGGCGCGATACGGCACGGCCGGCGGCGTGAAGCAGGCGCGCAGGTAGCGGGCGTCGAGCACGGCCGGATCGGGGAGCCCGGCGAGCGCGGCGGCGGCGCGCGTACGGTCGTAGGTACGGCGCAGCCGCACGTAGGCGGCGACGCCCTCGCTGACGCGGGAGACCAACTCGGCCAGGGGCCCCTGCGGTTCGGTGAGCGCCGGGTCGAGGCGGACGCGCAGCCAGGGCGCGTGGTGGACGAGCGCTTCGAGGGCGTCCACCACGCGGGTGGGGCGGGGGTGGACGATGTGGTAGCAGGGGGCGCCGGCCGGGGCGTCGGCGGGGCCGGCGGTGCGGGCGATGCGGATGATGGCGTCGGCGGCGTACTGCACGGGCAGCACGTTCATATGGGCCTCGGGGTCGCCGGGGAGCCGGACCTCGGTGAGGCCCGGCGCGGCGAAGCCGGCGCGGCGGGCGAGCGGGCTGTCGCGGCGGGCGCTCAGCCGGGCCAGTTTCGCGGCCAGCACCGTGGCGGGCGTGTGCGGGGCGCCGGGTGCGGGCGGCCGGTGGTCGACCAGGACGGACGGGCGGAACACGGTCGCCCGGCCCCGGCCCTCCTCGGCGAAGCGCCGCACGAGCCGTTCCGCCCGGAACTTGGTCTCCTCGTATCCGGTGAGGAAGCCGTCCGGCGCCTCCAGCGTGTCCTCGGCGACCCGGCCGTGGCGGCGGGCCCCGGCCACGTAGGCGGTGCTGATGTGCTGCACGCGCGGTCCGCGCGGGGCGTCGGCGGCCAGCTCCAGGACGGCGCGGGTGCCGTCGACGTTGGTGGCCTCCAGGGCGCGTGCGGGTGCGTTGAGCCGGACGCTGGCCGCGCAGTGCCAGATCTCGGTGGTCGCGGCGGCCAGGGCGCGGTAGTCGGCGTCGCCGAGGCCGAGCCGGGGCCGGTGCAGGGTCACGCGCAGGGGGACGACCCGCCGGTGCCAGCCGTCGGGCAGGGGCTCGCCGGTGGCTTCGAGCGCGGTGTGCAGGCGCCGGGTGGCGACGGCGGGGTCGTCGCGTACGAGGGCGACGGCGTGCGTGCCGGTGGTGCGCAGCAGCCGGGCGAGGAGGTGGGAGCCGAGGAGGCCGGTGGCGCCGGTGACGGCGACGGCCTCGTGGGGGATCGGTGCCGTTCCCGGCTGCCCTGACAGGTCCGTACTGATCATCAGACGATCACTCATCCCGTGGGGGTGGTGGGGCGGGGGGTCCGCGTCACCAGGGGTACCACCCGGGGGGTGGGGGACGTCGGACCCCGGCGTGTTACGGAGCGGCGCACCGGAAGGATCCCGAACGCCCGGTATTGGCCGGTTCTGTTGAGCCGGCACCCGTCGAACAGGTCGGGGGACGCCGTACCGGTTGGGCGTCGAAAGGGCCTCTTCTCTGCAACGGGAGCAGCGGGAATACCACGTTCCGTTGAGGGAGGCAACCTCACGGTTACCCCGTGTGGCTGGTTATGATCGGCACCCCCACGCCTCACGGAACCGGATCCGGCGGTCCCCCGGCCCCTCCCCAGGGCTGCGCCGAAACCGGTCGCCGGACTGTCCCCGCTCCCCGTTCCCGAGGGCTGATGTCCCATGCAACCCGAAGGCCCCCGAGGCCCGTCGGCGCACCGCCGGCGGCGCACCCTGCGCCTGCGTACGCTGCTCGTCCTGCTGGCGGTCGTGCCGACCGTGGCGATGGGCGCCCAAGTCGTCGTGACCGCGGAGCGGTTGCTGGACCAGTCCGCGCACCTGCGCTCCGACGTGGCGGCCGGTGAGCGGATCGGGCTCCCGCTGTACGACGTCGTGGTGCGGATGCAGGCCGAGCGCAGGACGACCGCCGCGCGCTGGGCCGGCTTCTCCGTCCCCGAGGAGCGGATGAGCGGCGACCGCGCCGCCACCGACCGGGCCGCGGCGGCGTTCCGCCGGGCCGCCGCAGCCGGCGGGGCCGGGTCGGAGGAGGCGGACCGCCGCCTGCGCGAGGTGCTGGAGGCACTGGACGACCTGGACGCCCACCGCGAGCGGGCGGACGCCGGCATCGGCAGCCCCGACAGCACGGTCGTGTACTACACGAACGCGATCAGCCAGATGATCCGGTTCTACCAGGACGAGTTCAGCCACACCGAGGACGGCGAGCTGACCGCCGAGAGCCGGGTCGTCGTCACGATGTTCTCGGCGGCGGAGATGCTCGCCCAGGAGGACACCGTCATCGCGCTGGCCGGTCCCTCCAGGAACCTGCCCGCCTCGCGGTTCGCCGACTTCGTCAACGCGGTCGGCGCGCAGCGGTACCTGTACGACCGGTGGATCGTGCCGTACCTGCCCCCCGAGGACGGCGACCTCTACGCGGAACTCGCCGGCTCCGAGGCCTGGCAGGCCAGGGCCCGCATCGAGAACCAGATCCTCTCCGAACACAAGGACGTCGGCAACGGCGTGCGGCTGCCGGCCGAGGTCGCCGGCTGGGGTGCCGCGCAGGACACCTGGGGCCCGCGGCTGGACACGCTCAACAAGCAGCGCACCCGGGGCCTGCTGGCCAGCGGTGACGCCCAGGCGGCCGCGCTGGAGGCCGAGGTCGCCTGGCTGATCGCGGCCAGCGGCGGCGCGCTGCTGCTCGTGGCGGGCATCGTCGCGCTGACCACGCGCTCGGTGCTGCGCCGGCTGCGGCTGCTGCACGAGCGCACCGTGACCGTCGCCGAGGAGACGCTGCCGGACGTCGTCGCGACCCTCCAGCAGGGCCGTCCGGTCGACGGGGGCGTCCTGCCCGCCGTACGCGGCGAACGGGACGAAGTGGGGCGTATCAGTGACGCGTTCGCCCGGGTCGTCGCGGTCTCCGTCGACGGTCACCGCCAGCTCGCGGCCGAGCGCCACGGCTTCGGGATGTTCGCCGCGGGCATCGCCTCGCGCACGGGCAACCTCGTCAGCCGCCAGCTCACCCTCACCGAGGAGCTCCAGGACACGTTCGGCAGCGACGAGGCGCTGCTGGCCCAGCTGATGCGCGCCGACCAGCTGACCGTGGGCATGCGGCGGCAGATCGAGAACCTGCTCATCCTGGCGGGCGGAGAGATCCCCGACCCGCACACCGAGCCGATGCGCGTGGCGGACCTGCTGCGCGAGGCCGCCGCCGAGGTCGAGGACTTCCGGCGCATCGAGCGGCAGGCCCTGGACGAGATCAGTGTGCAGCCGAGCGTGCTCAGCCAGATCAGCCATCTGCTGGCCGAGCTGCTGGACAACGCCACCCGCTTCTCGCCGCCCCGGACGAAGGTGGTCATCCGGGCCGAAGTGGTCGCCGACGGGCTGTCCGTCGAGGTCGAGGACCGCGGGCCGCGCGTGACCGCGGCGACGTACGAGGAGATGAACAGCCGTCTGCACTCGGCGCCGCCGTACGCGGTGCTCGCCGAGAACGCCCACCGGCTCGGTCTGTTCGTGGTCGGCCACCTCGCCGACCAGCTCGGCGCGACCGTGACGCTGCGCCGCTCGGTGTACGGCGGCACGTCGGCCGTGGTGATCATCCCGGGGGAGCTGCTGGTGCCGACCGAGCAGCCGCCCGCCACGCCGTCGGCGGCACCCGCGGCGCCGCTGCCGGCCGCCGTACCGGTGGCGCCCGCCGCGACGGTGGCGCCCGCCCCGCAGCCGCGCCGGGCCGAGGAGGGCAAGCCCGAGCTGGTGCTGCACCTGGGCGCCGGGCTGCCGGTGCGTCAGTCGGCGCGGGAGCGCACGCCGGACGCCGGACAGGCGCAGGGCCAGGCGCACGCGCGGACGCACGAGCACGTGCCCGGCCCCGAGCACCGGCAGGCGGGCGACAGCGCGCCCCCGGCACTTCCCGTGGCGGCGGACGTGGCGCGACCCGTGGCACGGCCCCTGGCGCGGCAGACCGGCACCGGCCGCCCGGCGCTGCCCGAGCGGATCCCGCAGACGCACATGGCCGTACAACTCCGCGACCAGCGCGCCTCCGGCGGTACGGCGGACGACACGGCGGCACGGGACGGCACGGCGGCGGGCCGGGACAGCGCGACCCCCGAGGAGGTCGCCGACGCCTGGGACGACTACGAGCAAGGGACCCAGAAAGTGGAAGAAGAGCTCCGACAGGATCAGCCATGACGACGACACCGAACGACATGATCTACAGCGTCCTGGACAACAACCTGAGCAGGATCGCCGGCATCCAGGGCGCCGTGCTCCTGTCCAACGACGGCATCAAGCTCAGCGCCTATCTGCTGGACCGCGACCAGGCCGAGCGGATCGCCGCCGCCTCCTCCGGGATCGCGGCCACGATGAAAGCGATCTCCCGGGAGGTCGACGGCGGCCGGGTGATCCGACAGCTGGTCGAGATGGACGACCGGTACCTGTGCATCGTCGGCTGCGGCGAGGGCAGCACCCTCATCGTGGTGACGTCGCGCAAGGCCCGGCTCGGCGAGCTGGGCGGCGAGGCGGTGCGTACGGCCCAGGCGCTCGGCGAGTGGCTGGGCACCCCGCAGCGCGCCCAGGCCCCGACGGCGTAATGACCGACGAGCCGCAGCGCGCGGGCCGCAGGACGCGGCTGTACGCCCTGACCGATGGCCGTACAGCCGCGCCGCACACGGTGCTCACCATGGACACCACGATCACGGCGGCGGTCGACGCCCACGACGGGCTGCCCAGCGAGTGGCGGGCCGTCCTCGCCATGTGCCCGGCCCCGAACGGGCGGGCGGTCGCCGAGATCGCGGCGCGGATGCGGATGCGGCTCACGCCCATGGCGCTCCTGCTGGGCGAACTCGCCGACCGCGGGCTGATCCACCACCGGCCGCCCCTGGAGGGCGCCGAGACCACCAACGTCCACCTGCTCATGAGAATCAGGGACAACCTTGCCCGGATATGACACCGCTGCCCAGGAACCGGCCCCCGTCAAGCTGCTCGTCGCCGGCGGGTTCGGCGTCGGCAAGACGACCCTGGTCGAGACGGTCTCCGAGATCGAGCCGCTGCGCACGGAGGAGCGGCTGACGGCCGCGGGCGTCGGGGTCGACGACCTGGACGGCATCGAGTCCAAGACGTCCACCACCGTCGCCATGGACTTCGGCCGGATCACCCTCGACGAGGCCGGGGTGATCCTGTACCTGTTCGGCACGCCCGGGCAGGAGCGCTTCTGGTTCATGTGGGACGACCTGCTGAACGGGGCGCTGGGAGCGATCGTGCTGGTCGACACCCGGCGGCTGGACCGCAGTTTCCCGGCCGTCGACTTCTTCGAGAGCCGCGGCCTGCCGTTCGTCGTGGCCGCCAACTGCTTCCACGGCGAACAGCTGTACAGCGCCGACGAGATCCGCGGCGCGCTGCGCCTGCGCGACCCGCGGACCCCGGTCCTCATGCTCGACGCGCGCGTGCGCGCCGATGTGCGCGAGGCGCTGCTGGCACTCCTGGACTCGGTCATCGCGAAGGCGCGCACGGCGACGCCCGTCTGAGCCCGTGGCCGGTTCCGGCCCCCGCCCGCGCCCCGGCCTTCCGTTGCGTATACAAATAGTCTGAAAAACAGACACGACGCGGGGACGGACCAACCCGGTGACACAGGCAGCACCAGCGGATACGGCGACGACGGCAGCGATACGGGGGAAGGCGGCGCGGCCGGGGGTTCCCCCTGCCCGGACGAAGCCGGGGGCCGGGGGAGGCTGCTCAGCGTGGACGTCGCCCGCGCCGTCGCCGTCTTCGCCATGTTCGCCGCGCACATCGGCCCGCCCGCGAAACCCGAGGGGGCGGGCCATCTGCTGGTCGCCTTCGACGGCCGGGCCCCGGCCATCTTCACCCTCGTCGCGGGACTCTCCCTCACGCTGTCCCGCGGCGGTACGACGCCACGGCCCGAACGGCCGGGCGCGCTGTGGGCCACGCTGGTCAAGTGCGCCGTCCTGGCGGTGCTCGGACTGTGGCTCACCGACCTGCGGTCGGGCATCGCGGTCATCCTCACGTTCTTCGCGCTGTACTTCCTGGCCGCCGAGCCCCTGGCGCGGCTGCGCACCCGCGCGCTGGCCGCCGTCGCCGCGGCCGCCGTGGTGCTCGGCCCCGTCCTCTCGTACGTCCTCGGCCCGTACTTCGGCTACCGGGTGTCCGGCCGCGGCCGCTACCCGGGCTTCGAGGCCGTCACCAGCTGGTCCGGGTTCACCGACGCCCTCGACACGCTGCTGCTGTCGGGCGCGTATCCGTGGCTGACCTACTTCCCGTACGTCGTCGTGGGCATGGTGCTGGGCCGGGTCCTGGACCTGTCGCGCGAGGGCGCGGTCCGCCGGCTCCTCGGCTGGGGGGCGGTGGGCCTGCTGGCCGGGCACGGGCTGTCCGCGCTGGCCCTCGGCCCCGGCGGCGGCCGCGAGGCGCTGCTGCGGGCCATCGCGCAGAGCCACCCGTACGCGGTGAACGCGGCCGACCCCGTGCAGGCCGTACTCGCCCGGCAGGCCGGGGCGATCCCCAGCACGTCGTGGGCGTGGCTGCTGGTCGACGGGCCGTACAGCCAGACGCCGTTCGAGACGGTCGCCAACGTCGGGGCCTCACTGCTGCTGCTCGGCCTCGCGGTCGCCGCGTGCCGGGTCCGGGTCGCCGCACTCGTGCTGCGTCCGCTGGCGGTCGTCGGCACGATGGCGCTCTCGGTGTACGCGGTGCACGTCATCGCCCGCGCCGAACTGCAACCGCTTCACGGCTGGCCGGCGCTCGGCTGGTTCTGCGGCGTGTCACTCGTGGCCTGCTACCTCTGGGCGCTCGTGTTCCGCGCGACCCCGCTGCGGCGCGGCCCGCTGGAGTGGGCGCTGCACGCCCTGATGCCGAAGCCGAAGGCCGGTGTCGGGGGTCGCGACGGAAGGTGACGGCGGTGCTCGTTCTCTGCGGGGTACGGCGGTTGGCGGGGCGCGGGTAGGCTGCGTGCGCACAACCGATCGAACGCCGCAAAGGGGATGGATGGACATGGCGCGTCAGGGGTGGGGCCGTGCGCTGGTGTTGACGGTCGGGCTGGTGCTCGGTGCGGCGGGCTGCACGGCGGCCGGCACCGGTACCGGGGGCGGCGGCGCGTCCGGGGAGCCGAAGAACAGCTCCTCGCGCGCCTCCGCGGACCGGGCCGGTGCCGGGACGCTGCCGGGGCTGCCGTCCGCGGCGGAGGCGCGGAGCCGGCTGGACGGCCTGAAGGTGGCCCCGCACGGGTCGATGAGCGGTTACAGCCGCTCGGCCTTCTCGCACTGGGCGCAGCAGGGCGACAAGTGCGACACGCGGGAGACGGTGCTCCGGCGGGACGGCTCGGGCGTGCGGCGGGACGAGAACTGCCGGGCGGTGTCGGGGACGTGGGTCAGCGTGTACGACGGGAAGACCCTGACGTCGGCGTCGCAGATCGACATCGACCACGTCGTGCCGCTGGCGAACGCGTGGCGCTCGGGTGCGCGCACCTGGGACACGGAGAAGCGCAAGGCGTTCGCGAACGACCTGACGGGCCCGCAGCTGATCGCCGTGTCGGCGGCGTCCAACCGGGCCAAGGGCGACCAGGGCCCCGACGAGTGGCAGCCGCCGTCCCGGGCGTACTGGTGCACGTACGCGAGGGCCTGGACGGGCACCAAGGCGGCGTACGGCCTGTCGGTGACCGTGTCGGAGAAGGCGACGCTGACGGAGATGCTGGACACTTGCCGCTCATGAACGAAGCAGCTCTGCGGAGCGAGGTGACGGCGGGCCGCGGCGGCGCGATGACCGACGAGGTGGGCGTCGTCACCGGAGACCTGACGGTGATCACCGCCCGGGCCGCGGACGGCCTCGCGCACATCACGGTCGCCTACACGGGCGCCGAGGAGTCGTACACGCTGACCGGCAGCCCGGTCCCGGTGCCGCCGGACGGTGTGGAGGCGCTGCACACGCGCGTGCTGGACGCGATCCGCGCGGGCGGTGCGGCGGAGGTCCCGCGCTGAGCCGTGCCCCCGGTGCGGAGGGAGCCCGCGGAGCCGGGTCGCGGCCGCCGCGGGCTCGGGGTGGCGCCGGTGGGGTGCCGGCCGGTCAGTGGAACAGCACGGTGGCGCCGCCGGCGGCGGTCGTGACGGAGCCGGGGCAGAGGAAGCTGCCTGACGTCTTGGTCGCGGTGAAGGCCCGGTTGACGTACTTGCGGCTGGTGCCGTCACGGTCCCAGGTGATGTTCGTCGCCTTGTAGCGGCAGGAGACGAAGCTCTGCTGGCCGGTGATGTCGATGGCGTCGGCGACGGCGGTGCCCGTGGTGTCGTTGAAGGTGAACACCGGGTTGTTGTTGAGGGCGGCGGTGATGCCGCCGTCGCAGGTCAGGTTGCCGCCGGGCTTGTTGATGGTGGTGCGGTCGACGGTGAGCGTGCTCGGCGGGTTCGCGCTGGTCGCCGCGTTGGTCCAGGTGCAGGTGTTGCCCGAGACGGCGATGACGCCGTCGACCTTCTGGTCCGCGAGCGGCCCGGCGGCGGCCGCCGCGGTGGACGGTACGACGGCCGTGGTGACGACCAGGCCGGCGATCCCCGCCAGTTTCGCTATGTGCCTCATGGCGTTCCTCCTCGCCCTGTCCTTGTGGGGGGCGTCCGGAGGGTGCCACAGCCCCCTTGAAATGTCAGGCACACGTCAAAATGCTGACCGATTCCCGCCCACCGCGGCCGGATCCGGTCACCGAACACCCCAACAGGCCCTGTGTGACCGCCTTCACACGCAGACAGCACCGATGTCGCCGACAGTGATGAGCCCCCTACGAGCCCGGCACGTACTCCCCCATGCACCGCTCCCCCACGAGGCCACGAAGGAGACCCATGCGCCCGTTCGTGTTCGACTACGCCCAGCCGGCCGGGACATCGGACGCCGCCCCACCCCCCTACGCCTATGACTCCACCCGTCAGCTGAACGTCCTGCCCGACGGGCGCCCCGCCATCGCCGACCGGGCGGTCCTCCGCGCGACGGGCACCACCACGTCCACGGCCGGCTCCCAGACCCACTTCGACGACTGACCGGCCGACGGCGCGCCATGACCGTGCTGATCCTGACGTGCGAGCAGGATGTCACCACGGACCTGGTGGTGGCCGAACTGCACGAGGCGGGCGTGCCCCTGGTCCGCGTCGACCCCGCCGACGTCCCCGGCGGCGTCGCACTGTCCGCCGAGTACGTCCACGGCGACGTCCACTGCTACCTGTCGGCCGACGGACGCATGGTCAGCTCGTCGGCGCTGCGCTCGATCTGGGTGCGGCGCCCGGGCGAGCCCGCGGCCCACTCGGCAGAGCCGTCGCCGTGGCTGACCGCCGAGACCGGACAGGCCCTGTACGGGATGCTCTGCTCGACGCCGGCCCGCTGGATGAACCATCCGCGCGAGGCCGCACAGGCGCGCTCCAAGCCCTGGCAGCTGCGCTGCGCGCACCGCAGCGGCTTCGCCGTGCCGCCCACGGTCGTGACGACGTTCCCGCGGGTGGCGCGGCAGTTCGTGGAGCAGTACGGGACGGGCGAGGGCGGCGTGGTCGTCAAGTCCCTGTCCGGGCCGCCGAAAGGCGAGCCGCGCGTCGCGCTGCCGACGGCGCTGGTGCCTCCGGGAGCGGACTTCTCGGCGGTCACCGCCTGCCCCACGCTGTTCCAGCAGTACGTGCCGAAGCGGGCCGACATCCGCCTCACATACGTGGGTGGCCGGCTGTTCGCGGCCCGGAAGGCCGCCGCTCCGGGGCAGGTCGACGGGCGGTACGGCGGGGCGGGGCACGGCTGGGAGGAGGCGCGGGTGCCGGACCGGATCGAGCGGTCGGTCCACGCGTACACGCGGCTGGCGGGACTGGCGTACGCGGCCTTCGACTTCGCCGAGGACGCGGACGGGGTGTGGTGGTTCCTGGAGTGCAACCAGGGCGGTCAGTTCGGCTTCGTGGAACTGGAGACCGGCCAGCCCATCGCCCGCGCGATCGCGTCGTGGCTGGCCGGTCCCCGGGAGGGCTAGTGCTCCTCGGGCTCCTCCCCGGAGGTGAGGCCGAGCGCGCGGCGCAGGCCCGTGCGGTCGGTGCCGAGTTTGGTGAACACCGCGGACAGCAGCTCGGAGACGGTCTGCTCGTCGCTCTCCATCCGGTCGGCGATCGCCGTGTTGTCGAGGCCCAGTGCGGCGTGCCGGGCCGCACTGTGCTCGGCCGTGGTCAGGGAGTCCTGCTCCGTCAGGTGCAGTCGGCGTGGGCGCAGGCCGGCGGCCGCGAGCTGCTTCCTGGCCTGGGTCGCCAGCGCGTCGGCGCCACAGGTGGTGGCGGTCTCCATGCCGCGGTAGAGCTGCTGGGCGGCCTGCTCCAGATTGCCCACGGCGTGCAGGGCGGTGCCGTGGTCGATGAGCGCGTGCGCGAGTTCGTACGCGGCCGGGGACTGCTCCAGGTGGGCGACGGCCTCCTCCAGCAGCGCGGTCGCCCGGACGGGGTCCGTCGTGGCGGCCGCGACCCGCAGGGCGTGACCGATGGCGCTGGCCGTGCCGAACGTACGGGCGCGGCACACGGCCTCCTCGGCGGCGGCACGCGCCTCCTCGGGCTTGTGCTTCACCTGTGCGAGAGCGAGGTCGAGCTGCCAGGGGCTCCAGGACGGGTTGCGCGTCCCACGCCGGACGAGCCGCTCGCCGGCGGCGCGGAGCTGGCGCTCGGCCTCCTCCGTCTCGCCGCGGGCGAGGAGCAACTTGCCCCAGACGGCCTGCGGGTCGGGGTAGACGACGGCCTTCGGGAAGTTGTCGCCCAGGCCGTAGCTCCGGGCGACCTCTTCGGCGCGGGCCACCCGGCCACGGGCGAGGAGCGTCTCGATGAGCGTGCCGATGGCGTACCACTGGGCCGGGACGCCGTGTCCCACGCGGTCGGCGACCTGGAGTCCGCGGCGGACGAAGTCCTCGGCCTCCGCGAGCCGGCCGCGCCGGTAGCGGATGTAGCCCAGCAGGGTGTAGGCGAACGAGAGGTGGGCGCCGCGCCAGCCCATCTCCTCGAACTCGGCGATCGCGGAGTGGAACATCTCCTCGGCGCGGCCGGGCTGGTCGCAGTACATCAGGGTGAGCGCGACGACCACCGGGACCTCGAACCCGAAGTCCGGGTCGGTCCAGCTCATGCCGCCGTTCAGCGCCTTCTCGGCGTAGTGCAGGGCCTGTTCCGCCGGTTCGCCGCGCATGACGGCGTCCCAGGAGCGCAGGCCGAGGATATGACGCTCCGCCAGGTCGCGTCCGGCGAGGCGCGTGGCGTACTTGGCGAGCAGCCGGGAGCGGGCCGGGGAGTCCTGCTCGTCGACGCGGACCGCGTTCCACTTGAACAGCTCGGCCTGCATCCGCAGTTTGGTGCGGGGGCTGGTGGTGTTGCGGATCTCCTCGGCGAGGAGCTCCGTGGCCTGTTCGATCCGGCCGATGTGGGCGAGCGCCTGGGCCAGCCGGTAGATGATGGCCTCCCGCAGCCCCTGCTCGATCTTGGGCTCCTCCAGGGCGGCCCGCAGGTGGTTGACCGTGGTGGCGGGTTCGGTGAGGAGGCTGGCGGCGCCGAGTTCGAAGAGGACCTGGGCCCGGTCCTCCACCTCCGGCGGTTCGCGCAGCGCGCGGGCCAGGTAGCGGCGGGCCGCGTCGGGTGCGCCCGCCGAAAAGCTGTCGCGGGCGGCCTGGCGCAGCTGCTGGACGACCCAGGGGTCGCCCTCCGGGTGCATCTCGAGCATGTGGCGGGCCGCCGCCACGGCGCCGAGCCCTTCGTCGATCACGGCCTGTGCGGCCATGCCGTGCATCGCGACGCGCACACCGGCCGGGATCGACCTGTAGACGGCGGTGGCGATCAGCGGATGGCAGAACTCCACGACCTGCTCGCGCCGGATGTTGGTGAGGACGGTCAGGATGCGTGCGGCCTCCAACTGCTGGATGGCCTCGTCGGTCTGGGCCTCGCCGAGCGCCGCGAGGTCCCCGGCGAGCCGCTTGGAGATGCCGGAGCTGCCCAGCACCGCGGCGGCCCAGGCGAGCCGGACGGTGGAGGGGCCGAGCTGTTCCAGCCGCTCTATGAGGCCGCTGCCCTTCACCGCGGAGGCGAGGTCGCGGAGTTGGGCGATGTTCTCCTGGTCGGGCCGCAGCCCGCGCTCGCGGCCCTTCGCGGCCAGCTCGACGACCTCGAACGGATTGCCGCCGGTGATCGCCCAGTACTCGCGGCAGAACATGTCGTCGGCGCCGTTGCCGAGGCTCTCGCGGACCAGGCGGGCGACGGCGCCCGAGGTGAGGCGGCGCCAGCTCGTGCGGGCGGGAGCCGCGGCGCTCGGCGAGGCTCTGCAACGCGGCGGCGTCCGGCCGCAGTTCGTCCGGGCGCCAGGCCACGACGATCAGCATGGCGAGTTCGTCGGCTCGGGCGGCGAAGGAGGTGAGCCAGGCGAGGGACTCGGCGTCGGCCCAGTGGGCGTCGTCGAGGACGAGCACGAGGGGCTTGCTGCGCACGGAGAAGTGCGTGATGACCCAGTCGAGGCCGTCGCGCACACCCTGCGGGTCGGGCGCGGCGCCGTCCTGCGGCCCGGCCAGGCCGATGGCGGGTGCCACGATGCCGTACCAGCTGCCCAGGATCTCGCGCCGCTCCTGCTCGCCCAGGGCGGCGAAGAGCGGCTGGACGAGCTGGCGCATCACATGGAACGGCACCTGCTTCTCCTGCTCGCCGCCGCGGGCGAACAGCACCGTGCAGCCGCGGTCCGCCGCGTCGCGGCGGAGTTCGCGGAGCAGGGTGGTCTTGCCGAGCCCGGCGGGGCCCGCGAAGGCGAGCACCCCGCCGTGCCGCACTCCGGAGCCGTTCCCCGGCACACCGCACAGGTCGTCCAGGGCACGGCGGATAGCGAGTAGTTCAGAATCCCGTTCGAGCAGGGAGTGGCAGGCCCATCCTTGCTGTTCCACGGTTTGCGTCATCCTTGCCCCCTCCAGCACGTGCGGCCGAGTGTAGGGGCAAGACGACAGGACCGTGCTGCTCACGACCATTCTTCTGGGAACATCGCCACTCATACGAGCGCAAGGCTGTACCCTTCGCTGACGCACTCACCAGCCCGGCCTCAAGGGCCGGCCAAAAGCCGCCGCGGAAGCGGTCGGAGCGGTCCGGATCCGTCAGTGACGGGGCACCGGGATCATCGGCAGCGCATTCGGTTGCGGCATGCCCGCCGGCACCTCCCGCACGGTGCTGCCCGGCGCGGGAACGAGCCTCCACCGGGCCGCCACGGCGGCCACCACGGTCACGATCTCCGCCACCGCGAAGGAATCCCCGATGCATTTGTGCTGACCGGCTCCGAAGGGGATGAAGCTGTGGAGGTGGGGGTGGTCCGGGGAATCGGCGCCCCAGCGGTCCGGGTCGAACGACGTGGAGTCCCGGAAGAGGCCGGGGTCCCGGTGCAGCGCGTAGGGGCTGTACGCCACTTCGGCGCCCTCGGGGATCTCCACGCCGCCGAGCCGGGCCGGGGCCAGCGCGCGGCGGGTGAAGAGCAGCGGGGAGTGCAGCCTGAGGGCTTCCTGGAAGACCTGGTGGGTGTAGGTGAGCCGGGGGAGGTGGGCGGGCCGGACGGGGCCCTCGCCGACCACCTCGTCGATCTCCGCGTGCAGCCGCTTCTCCACGTCGGGGCGGCGGCCGAGTTCGTGGAAGATCCAGGCCATGGTGGTCGCCGAGGTCTCGGTGCCGGCCAGGGTGAGGGAGATGACCTCGTCCCGTACCTGTGCGGCGCTCATGCGCTCGCCCGTCTCCGGGTCGGTGCTGGTGAGGAGCAGGGACAGCAGGTCGTCCCCGTCGCCGCTGCCGTACCCGGCGATGACCTCGTCGATGGTGCGGCGCAGGCGGACGGCCGCGGCGTCGAAGCGCCGGTTCAGCGGGATGGGCAGCCGGTCGAGGGCCTTCGGGATGACCGCCCGGACGAGCATGCCCTCCAGGATGACGGGCAGCGACCGCTGTACCTCGGCGACGGCGGGCCGGCCGGGATCGCCCGAGAACACCACTTCGGCGATCATGGAGAGGGCGACCCGGCGCGTCTCCCGGTCCACCGCGATCTCCCGGCCCGCCGTCCAGGAGTCGGCGAGGGCCGTCGCCTCACGGCACATCAGCTCGGCGTAGCCGGCGACGCTGCGGCGGTGGAACGCCGGCTGGAGCAGTCGCCGTTGCTTGCGGTGGAAGTCGCCGTCGGTCATCACGAGGCCGTCGCCGAACACGGGGCGCAGCCGGTCGAAGACCCTGCCGCGGCCGAAGCGGTGTGCCTCGCTCGTGAGCACGGCGTGGATGAGGTCCGGCGCCGTGAGGACGTGGACCGGCCACGTACCGATGTCGATGCGCGCCACATCCCCGACGGTGCGCAGGGACTCCAGGAACGCGATGGGACCGCGCCACAGCTGGAGGGCGTGACCGAGGACGGGCAACCGTCCGGGGGCCACCGTGGGCTCGGAGACCGTACGGGTCCGTTCGGTGTGCGTCATGGGCCGACTCCCCGTCAGGCGGCGGAAACCAGGTCCGGGCGGGTGTACGCGGATTCGAGTCCCGCGACGAACCGCTCGTCGTCGTACCGTGTGCACTCGTAACGCTGCCACATGTCCGCGCCGGTCATCCAGTCCTCGTAACCGCGCACGCAGCGCTCGGCGTCGGCGCGTTCGACGGGGTCCTTGACGTCGAGCGCGTCCAGGATCCGGGGCAGGTCGCGGGAGAGGGCCAGGAAGTCCTCGACACGCTCGTGGATGCGCTCCTCCACGTCCGCCACCGCCCGTTCGAGCGGCCAGCCGTGCCACCAGGCGAGGAGGGAGGCGAGGTTGTTGTTGTCGCCGCAGGAGTACTCCTTGCGCAGCGAGAAGATGTCGTTGCCCCAGGACACGACGTCGATGGCGCTCCACATCAGTTCCCGGAACGCCGGGTCCTGGTGGACCCGCGGCGGCAGGGCGATGCCGTGCGCGGCCTCGACCATGTCCATCATGGGCAGCAGCTGGGAGCTGTGACGGCGCATCAGGACGTAGTCGTCGACGGCCGGCTGGCCCGGGGCGCGGCGGTTGACGGCCTCCTGGTCCAGGGAGCGCAGCATGGCGGGTACGTGGAGCCGGTAGCGCGCCCGCAGCGGTTCGGTCATCCCGTCGAGGATGCGGTCGCACAGGTCGATGAACCCGGCGACCAGCGGGTTGTCGCAGGAACGCAGGGCGGCACCCGCGTCCCCGTCGGTCAGGTAGGTGTCGATCGCCCGGGTCACGGGGAGCCAGGCGGCCACGTCGCCGGACCTGATGAGGTGGTCGTGCTGGTCGTCGAGGACGAACGACCAGGCCATCCATTGCGAGAGCAGCAGGACGTCCTCGTAGGACGCCGCGTGCTCCACGCGCGCCGACAGGTGCCCGAAGCCGATGCCGGCGAAATCCTCCGCCGCCTCGTGGATGAGCCCGTGGCGCAGGGCCCACTCGGTCGCCTCCTGATTCGCCCGCCGCCCTTCCGGATGTTTGGAATTCCGGAAGGGAAGATGGAAGTGAGGGACGGTGAAGGTTTCGAGAATTGCCATGGTCCCCTCCCAGGGAAATCCCGATTCGCCATCCCCGCTCGTTCACCTCTTGGTCGAAGACCCGGAAATCCGGCCCTCTTCCGAGGTATCGTCACACCTACGCGCCGAGCCACTGGAAGCACAGCACAGGCGCCCGCCTACGGGCGCACGAGAACGTCAAGCGGCCGCTTCAGACATTAACGCGCAGAGGCGATCGGACTGTCAATATTATGTGCCTCGAAAACGCTGCCTGCATAACGCAATTGCCAGGGGAATTATCAATCAGGCATATGCGAAATGCTGTGGCCAGCGGTTGACTTCCACAGCGGCCTTCATATAAGGCACCGAGCCCGCTCGGCGGTCGGCCGGTGAGGGCGTCGAAGCCGTCCGGTTTTCGCCGTTCCCGCACGGCCTCCGCACGGCCTCCCGGGCGGGCAATCCCTCACACGGGTGAGCCCGACACACACGGGTGAATCGAACGCGCCGTCACGACGTCCCTCGCTCGGCGCCCCTTGGCCCGCCGCCCGCCCGTCGCACCTTTCTTCGACGCTTCGCTCTTCCGTCGCCGTGACACCGCCGTGAACAGGCGCGTTACCGGGTGGACGATGCCCGACCACCCTGATTCCGGGAGAAGCGATGAACCCTGTGCCCACCCCTGCCGTGCCTCGCGCCGTGTTCGAGAAGCCCGTCCTGTGCCACACCGCGCACGGGCGTCTGATTGACGCCTCCGTGGCCGCGTTCGGCCGCTCCTCACGACCGGCGGGGAGGTGGCGCGCATGAGCGGGAAAGACGTACGCGGCACGGCACCCGGCACCCCGCCCGTACCGCGCCCCAGGGGCGAGGCACTGCCCCTGCCGCCGGCCGAGCTCGCCGCCGGCCCGTCGGGCGGCGACGACCCGACCGACGGGATGGAGGAGGCGTACTGGTCCGTGTACGACGGAGCCGCCGCCCGCGCGAGCCTGTCCCGGATCGCGGGCCGGCTGCCCCGGATCGTCCGGCGGATCGGCGGGCTCGCCTGGGCCGCCGACCGCGCCGCGACGGCGGCCGTCGTGGTGCTCCAGCTGGGCTCCGCCTCCATGGCCGCGTTCGGGCTCATGGCGTCCGTGACCGTCCTGCACGAACTGTTCGCCCAGGGGCCCACGCCGGACAGGGTCCGCGCCGCCGTGCCGGCCATCCTGCTCGTGGTGGCCCTCCTGTCCGCCAGGGCCCTGCTGGAGGCGGGGGTCTCCCTGGCCCAGGCCCGGCTGACCCCGAAGATCCGCACCGCGCTGGAGCGGGAGTTCCTGCGTCTGACCGCCCATGTGCGGCTGGAGGTGGTGGACGACCCCGACTGGCACGACGACGCCTACCGGGCCAACGACCGGGGCCTGTTCTACGCCCGGCAGATCGTGGGCCAGGTCGTCTCCCTGGCGTCCGCGCTGCTGGGGCTCGTGGGGACCGCAGGTGTCCTCGCCGTGCTGCACCCGCTGCTGATCCTGCTGCTGCCGCTGTCCGTGGTCCCCGTCGGGGCGGCGGCGGTCCGCGCGACGCGGGCCCGGTTCCACAGCTTCCGGCGGTGGAACGCGCTCCAGCGCCGCGTGCGGGTCTTCTCCTGGCTGCTGCTGGACCAGGACGCGGCCGCCGAACTGCGCTCGGACACCGCGCAGCGCGCCCTGCTCGACGAGCACTCCCGGCTCACCACGCTGATCGCGCGGGAGGACACGCGGCTCGGGACGGACGCGGCCCTGCTGAACCTGGCGGGCCGTACGGCGGGCGGGCTCGGCACCGGTGTCACGTACACCGTGCTGGGCGCGATGCTGATCGCGGGCTGGCTGCCGCTGGCCGCCGGCGCCGGCGCCGTCCTCGCCATCCAGGCGAGCCACGGTGCGCTGACGCGACTGGTCGACGTGGGACACCTGGTGTACGAGCACGCCATGTGGGTGGACGACCTGCTGGCGTTCCAGGAGCGGTGCCGGGGCTGCTGCCCCGCCGGCGGGAGCTGACCGCGCCGGGGACGGTGGGGGTGATCACCCTGGAGGACGTCTCGTACACCTACCCCGGCAAGGAGACGCCCGCGCTGGACGGGGTGTCGATGACGCTGCGGGCGGGGCAGACGGTCGCGTTCGTCGGGGTCAACGGGTCGGGGAAGAGCACCTGTTCACGGCTGCTGGCGGGCCTGTACGACCCGGACGGCGGGGCGATCCGCTGGGACGGCGTGGACGTCGGGGAGATGGACACCGAGTCCGTGCAGGCGCGGGTCGCCACGGTCCTCCAGGACCCGGTCCACTTCCCGTTCAGCGCCCTGGCCAATGTGACCGTCTCCCGGGGAACGCTCACGCGGGCCCGCCCGCGGGAGGCCCTCGACGCCGTGGTGGCCTCGGGGGCGGACGAGGTCATCGCCGGGCTGCCGGACGGCTGGTCGACGCTGTTGTCCAAGCGGTTCCGGGGCGGACGGCAGCTGTCGGCCGGCCAGTGGGCCAAGATCGCCGTGGCCCGCGGCATCTACAAGGACGCGCCGCTGCTCCTCCTCGACGAGCCGACCGCCAGCATGGACCCGCGGGCGGAGCACGCGGTCTACCGGGCCGTGCTGCGCGGGGCGCGGCGGCCGGACCGGATCACGGTGCTGATCTCGCACCGGCTCGCCAGCGTCGTGGAGTGCGACACGATCTATGTGTTCGACGACGGGCGGATCACCGAGTGCGGTACGCACCAGGAGCTGCTGGCCCTCGGCGGCGCCTACGCGGAGATGTTCCGGCTCCAGGCTGCGGCGTACCGGGACGACGGTGAGGGGGCGGCAGCGGCACCCGCCTGACAGCCGGGGGCGGGTCGTACGGATCGGAGGGTGTACGCCGAAGGGGGCGGAATACCGCGGAATCGGCGCCCGTCGCCCTGACAAACGTCATACCTTCCCGTGCACAAGATCCTTCCGAGGGTGGAGGCCCGGGCCGGGAGGGCGAGGTGAGGATGGGTCACATCCCGCTCGCACCAGGCGAGAACCAACGAGAACAGGATGACCGACGCATGTCCTCACCCCGCCCGACCACCTCGCCCGCCCTGCGGCGCGCCCGCCTGGTGGCGGTCGCCTCCACGGTGGTGCTCGCGCTCGCCACCGGCGCCTTACCGGCACAGGCGGCCGTCGCCGGGCCCGCGGGCGGCACCACCACCGCCGCGGCCGCCGCGGTCTCCCCGTCCGGCCTGGACCGCGAGGCGCTGCGGACGTCGCTGGACGCCTTCCACAAGGCCGGCATGTACGGCGCGTACTCGGCGGTGCGGAACGGCTCCGAGCAGTGGCGCGGCGCCACGGGCCTGGCCGACGTGGCGACGAAGCGGCCGACGCGTCCGCACTTCGAGCACCGCATCGGCAGCATCACCAAGACGTTCACGGCCGTCGCCGTGCTCCAGCAGAACGCCAAGGGCCGTATCGACCTGGACGCGCCCATCGGCCGGTACCTGCCGGACCTCGTCCCCGGGGAGGAGGGCCGCGAGGTGACGGTGCGGATGCTGCTCAACCACACGAGCGGCATACCGGACTACATCCTCCCGCCTTCCCGGGCCTGCTGGAGAACCCGGGCAAGGCGCTCGACGAGGGCCGTCACCGGCACTGGGAGCCGGAGCAGCTGGCGCGCCTGGGCCTCGCGGCGAAGCCGGTCGCGAAGCGCGGCACGTACTCCTACTCCAACACCAACTACATCCTCGCCGGGCTGATCCTGGAGCGTGTCACGGGCCAGGACGCGGAGGCCTACATCACCCGCAACGTCATCCGCAAGGCGGGGCTGCGGCACACGTACTTCCCGCGCACGGCGGCCATCAAGGGCCCGCACGCCGGGATGTACGAGTCGATGTACGGGCTCATCGACCCGCCGCGCGACTACAGCGAGTACGACATGTCGTGGGGCGGCACGGCCGGCGCGATGGTCTCCACGATGGCCGACCTCAACGACTTCTACCGCCGGCTGCTGAGCGGCAAACTGCTGCCCGCCGCTCAGCTGCGCGAGATGAAGACGACCGTGCCGGCCTACGAGCCGGAGCCGGGCGAGGAGCCGGCGATGCGCTACGGGCTCGGCATCTACACCCTGAAGATGCCGAACGGCGGCTGGTACTGGGGCCACGACGGCGGGGTCTTCGGCGCGGGCACGTGGTCGCTGTCCTCGGAGGACGGCCGCCGGCAGGTCTCCATCGGCTACAACCTGATGAAGTACCAGCGCTTCGACGAGCAGGGGAAGCCCCTGCCGGACCCGATCACGGACGCGCTGTACGCGTACGTGGACGGGGCGCTGGCCGCTCCCGCCGGGAAGGCCCGCCGTGGGGCGGCCGCCCGCTCGGACGCCCCGGCCCCCGCGGCGGTCGCGCCCGCGCCGCTGGTCGCGACGCTCGTGGCACCGGAGCAGCTGCACCGGTAGGCCTGTGGTGCCTGTGCGGCCGTCCCCGCCGGACTCGGTCAGGCGGGGGCGGCCGCACCGGTTTCCGTCCCGGGACCGGCCATGGCCGCGGAGAGCTCTTCCGCGGTGATGAACGAGGTGTGCGTGCCCGCGGTCGTACAGGCGTGCGCGCCCGCGAGCGAGCCGGCCCGCATGCACGCCTCCCAGTCCGCTCCGGCGAGCCGGGCATGGAGGAAGCCCGCGACGTAGCTGTCGCCCGCGCCGTTGGTGTCGACGATCCGGTCGGCGGGCAGGGCGGCTGCCGGGACGTGCCGCATGGGCGCGCCCGGCAGCTGGAGGTGGCTGCCGTCGGCCCCGGCCGTCACCACGACGGCCCGGGCGCGGCCCCTGGCGAGGATGTCCTGTGCGACCTCCTCCACCCGGTCGCCGAGCGCCGCGGCGGAGACGAACACCAGGTCGGCGCCGTAGGCGAAGTCGCGGTGGTGGTCGTGGTGTCCGTCCCAGTCGTGCAGGTCGGTCGAGGTCGGTACGCCGAGGGCGACGGCCTCGGCGAGGGCGTGGCGGGCCCAGTCCATGATCGAGACGTGGACGTGGCGGGTGCGGCCGAGGACCGGGCGGTAGAGCAGCGGGTCCACGGTCATGCCGGCGGGGTGGCGGCCGTCGTAGAAGGACATGCGCCGGCCCCGGTCGTCGACGAGGATCACGCTGCGCCGGGTGCCGCTGGGATGGGTGCGGTGGTCGAAGGAGAGCCCCGCGCGTGCGTACGCGGAGCGGATCAGGTCGCCTTCGGGGTCGGTCCCGATGACGTCGGCGAAGTGGGTCCGCAGGCCGAGGTGGTGGCAGCCGAGGGCGACGCCGTTGCCCGTGTGGGCCACGTAGCTCTCGATGGGTGGCACGTGCACGGAGTCGCGTACCGGCACGGGCAGTTCGGGGACGCGCACCACGGTGTCGACTCCGGCCCCGCCGATCACGAACACGTCCAGCTCGCTCACGCACCCCTCCGTCCTTCCGCCGCACGGCGGTCCGGCGTCACTCTGCCACACCGCGCGGCGAACAACCCGGACTCCCCGCCCAGTCCCGAGCAAATCCCCGCGGGTCCCCAACCGCCGTTCGGATAGCGGACATTGGACCGCACCTTCAGGACAAGAGCTGGTCAAAAACTTGACCAGTATCTGTCAACCCAAGGTCATCTTCTGTCACTCTCGCTGCCACATCCCCATCCCCCACGGATCGAGAGAAGGAGACCGCGTGTCCCCGTACTCCCGCACTTCGCGCACCGCCATACGCGCCGCCGCCCTCGCCGCCTCCGCCGCCATGGTCGTGGTCGGCGTCCAGTCGGGCACGGCCACCGCCACGGGCACCGCCGCCCCCTCGGCGGACCGGGCGGCGGGCGCGACCGCCGTCCCGCTGGCCGCCTCCCAGCGCGTCGCCGCCCTCCGCCAGGCCCAGGCGGCCGCGGCCGTCACGGCCGAGCGGATCGGGCTGGACACCGCCAAGGAGAAGCTGGTCGTCCGCGACGTCGTCAAGGACGCCGACGGCACGGTGCACACGCGCTACGAGCGCACCTACGAGGGCCTCCCCGTCCTCGGCGGCGACCTCGTCGTCCACACCGCCAAGGACGGCCGCGACAAGGGCGTCACCAAGGCGACCGGCGCGCGGATCGCCGTCGCGTCCACCGCCGCCGCCGTCGCCCCGGCCGCCGCCCGCAAGGCCGCCCTCGCCGCCGCGGCCGAGGGCGTCCACGCCGGTGACGCGCACGCCGACGAGGCGCCCACCTCGACCGCGCCGCGCAAGGTGATCTGGGCCGCCACCGGCAAGCCGGTCCTCGCGTACGAGACGGTCGTCCACGGCCTCCAGCACGACGGCACCCCGAGCGAGCTGCACGTCGTCACCGACGCCGCCACCGGCAAGAAGCTGTACCAGTACGAGGCCATCGAGACCGGCACGGGCACCAGCCAGTACAGCGGCACCGTCCCGCTCGGCACCACGCCCGGCTCGGCCGGCTTCGACCTGCTCGACAGCGGGCGCGGCGGCCACAGGACGTACGACCTGAACGGCGGCACCTCCGGCACCGGCAGCCTGTTCACCGACGCCGACGACACCTGGGGCAACGGCCTGCCGACCAACCGGCAGACCGCGGCCGTCGACGCCCACTACGGCGCCGCCCTCACCTGGGACTTCTACAAGAACGAGCTGGGCCGCAACGGCATCGCGGGCGACGGCAAGGCCGCCTACTCGCGCGTCCACTACGGCAACGCGTACGTCAACGCCTTCTGGTCCGACCAGTGCTTCTGCATGACGTACGGCGACGGTGCGAACAACGCCAAGCCGCTGACCTCCATCGACGTGGCCGGCCACGAGATGACCCACGGCCTGACGTCCCGCACCGCCGGCCTGCGCTACAGCGGCGAGTCCGGCGGCCTCAACGAGGCCACCAGCGACATCCTGGGCACGTCCGTGGAGTTCTACGCCAACAACGCCAACGACCCCGGCGACTACCTCATCGGCGAGAAGATCGACATCCGCGGCAACGGCACCCCGCTGCGCTACATGGACAAGCCGAGCCGCGACGGCAAGTCCGCCGACTACTGGTCGCGTTCCGTGGGCCGCCTCGACGTGCACTACTCGTCGGGCGTCGCCAACCACTTCTTCTACCTGCTGTCCGAGGGCAGCGGCACGAAGACGATCAACGGCGTGAGCTACGACTCGCCGACCTACGACGGCGTCGCCGTCACCGGCATCGGCCGCGTCAAGGCGTACCAGATCTGGTTCAAGGCGCTGTCGGTCTACATGACGTCCAGCACGACCTACGCGGGCGCCCGCACCGCCACGCTGCAGGCCGCGAGCGACCTGTACGGCGCGGGCAGCGCCGAGTACCAGGCCGTGAACAAGGCCTGGGCCGCGGTCAACGTGAAGTGAGCGCGGGAAGGGGCCCCGTCCGGCAGCAGCCGGGCGGGGGCCCCTTCGTCGTTCCGGGGATTGATCAGGGACGTCAGAAGGTCAGGTTCCAGGCGTCGATCCGGCCCGTGTCCTGCGCGGCGACGTCCTGGACGCGGAGCTTCCAGGTGCCGCCCGCCGCCTCGGACGAGGCGTCGACCGTGTACGTCTTGGCGACGTTGTCCGTGCCGTCGTTGTTGGCGAAGTCCTCCAGCGGGTACACCGTGCCGTCGGGCGCGACGAGCGAGAGGACGAGGTCACCGCGGTAGGTGTGCTTGATGTCGACACCGACCTTGAGGGCCGCGGGCGCGTTGCCGCTCACGCCGGTGACCGTGATGGGGCTCTCCGCGGTGGCGTTGTCGGCGATGGCCACGTCGGTGGTGTTCTCGAAGTACGTGCCGGGCGTCGGCGTGGTGCCGGAGACCGCCTTCAGCGCGTCGACCTGGCCCTCGCCGAAGAAGCCGTTCCTGGCGGTGGTGCCGGTGCAGCGGCTGTCGGCGGGGCAGGCGGTGTCGGTGGCCTGGGAGGCCAGCCGGGCACGGAGGTCCGCCGGGGTGAGCGCGGGGTCGGTGCTGGCCATCAGCGCGGCGACGCCCGCCACGTGCGGAGACGCCATCGACGTGCCGTTCTTGTTGCCGTACTTGCCGCCGGGGAGCGTCGAGTACACGCCGTACGAGCCGTCACCGCCCGGGGCGCCGATGTCGATGACGTCGCGGCCGAAGTTGGAGTACGAGGCCTTGACGTTGCCGCGGCCCATGGCGGAGACGGTGACCACGCCGGGCAGCTCGGCGGGGATGTCGATGCAGGCGTTGGTGATGTTCCGGGTGACCGGCGTCGAGTCGTTGGGGCTGGTCGAGTCGGTGGTCTTGTTCGCCAGGTCGTAATTGGAGTTGCCCGCTGCGGCGATCTGCAGGGAACCCTTGCCCTCGGCGTACGCCTGGGCGCGCCGTACGCCCTCGATGATGGCGGCCTGGTCGGCGTCGTCCGGGCAGTTGAACATCCACGGGTCGGTGTAATAGCTGTTGTTGGTGACCTTGAAGCCGTGGTCGCCGGCCCACATGAAGCCGCAGATGGTGTTCTCGGGGTAGAACAGCGCCGTGTTCGGCTCGGCGATGCGGACGGAGGAGATCTTCACGCCGGGGGCGACACCGATGACGCCCTTGCCGTTCTTGGCTGCGGCGATGGTTCCGGCGACGTGCGTGCCGTGCGTGTCGACGTCGCGCCAGGCGCCCGCGCGGGTGTCGGGGCGGCCGTAGGCGCAGGAGACGGAGTCCGCGGCGTTGAAGTTCGGCGCGATGTCCTGGTGGAGGTCGTCGACGCCGGTGTCGAGGACGCCGACCTTGACGGTGGGCGAACCGGTGGTCACGGCCCAGGCCTGGTCGGCCTTGATCTGGGTCATGTCCCAGCGGTTGGACTCGGTGAGCGTGGTGGGCGTCTGCGACGGGGCCGCCGGCAGCGCCGGGTTGTACGCGTCGGCCGGTACGTCCGAGGTGCGGGTCGCGCCGACCTGCTGCACGCCGCTGATCCCCCGCATGGTGGCGGCGAACGTCGTGGAGGTCGAGTGGGCCACGACGACGCCTATCGCGTCGTAGTGCGCGAAGACCGTACCGCCGTTGGCGGTGACGGCGGAGCGCACGGCCGAGGTGTCCCCCGGTGCCGTGATGACCAGGTACGCGCGGGTTCCGGCGGCCCAGGCCGCCGTCGGCGCGGACGGGGCGGCCGCGGCGGGCACGGGGGGAGCCGCGAAGGCGACGGCCGCGCCGAGGGCGGCGGCGGTCACGGCCGCACGTCTGAACCGGGTGGATATCTGGGGAAGCATGGTGTCCTCCGAAGGCCCGTCGGCACGGGTGGTGCCGGGGCGGGCCGTGGTGAAGAAGTGGTCGACGCGCAAGATCTCAGACTCGTGCCCGTCAGGGGAAGTGGTCGGCAGGCACGGTCTGTTCACCCGGTGGCCGGTTCACCGACACCGGAGGCACTCCTTCCGGTGTGGCGCAGCGACCAGACGCGCGCGGAGACGCGTGCCAGCACGCGGGCGGCGGGGTCGGCCACGGCGTGTCCGGAGGCGAGCGGGCCGGTGTAGCAGACGGCGAGGGCGTACGGGGGCGCGTCCTCGGGGAGGACGACGGCGGCGCTGTGGCGGACGCCGGTGATCCAGCCGTTCTTGAAGGCGATGCGGGTGCCGGGCGGGAGCCCGGCGGCGAGGTCCACGCGGTGCCTGTTGTGGGCGAGTTCACCGAGGACCGGCCGGGGCAGCCAGCACAGGAGGCGTACGAGGTCGGCGGCGGTCACGAGGTTGGTGATGCCGGCGGCGCGGGCGGCGGCGTCCTCGATGCCGCGCCGTGTCGTGGAGTGTCCGGCCCCGGCGAGGCGCCAGATCTCGTCCACGGCGTCGATCCCGATGTGGGCCAGCAGGGTGTTGGTCGCGAGGTCCGAGGAGTGGGCGATCATCTGCCGGGCGAGCCGCCGCAGGGACACCCGGCGGCCCAGCAACGCCCATGTCTCCGCGTCGACTTCGAGGTCAGGCGGAATGGCGTAGTCGGGGGCGCCGGGCAGCGCGGAGGGGAACGCGTTGCGCAGCGGCACCTTCGCGTCGAGGTCGAGGCCGCTGCGGTGGAGGGCGGCCAGCACGGCCACCTTCATGGTGCTGGCCGCGTAGTGCGGGTGGTCGGGGTTCCTGGCGAGGTACGCGGGGCCGCCCGGGACGGCGGCATACACCGACAACATGCCGACGGCGCTACCCGGGGGGTGGTGCGGGGAAACGGCGGGAGGGCCGGGGCGGGGGCTTTCAGGCCAGGCGGGCCCCGGCCGGCACGCGCGCCGTTCCGGCCGGCCGGAGGGCCGACCGCGCGCCCGGGCTCAGCCCGCCCACTCCAGCAGGGGCCGGCGGCGTTCGGGGACGCGGAGCTGGGCCAGCGCGCGGTTCTCCAGCCGGCGTACCCGCTCGGGGGTGAGGCCGAGGCGTTCGGCCACCTCCTTGCGCGTACGGGTGTGGCCGTCGTGGAGGCCGAAGCGGAGGCTGAGGATCATCGCCTCGCGCGGGGCGAGGGTGCCGATGGTCTCGCGGAGCTGTTCGGCGAGGGCGCGGTACTCCACGACGTGGGGGGCCTGGAGGACCTCGGCGTCCTCGATCAGGTCGCCGACGACGGTCCCGCCCTCCTCGCCGACCGGGGTGTCCAGGCTGATGGCGTCGCGTCCCATGCGGCGCAGCGCGGTGACCCTCTCGGCCGTCATGCCGGCCGCTTCGGCGGCCTCCTCGGCGGTCGGCTCGCGACCGAGCCGCAGCTGGAGTTCCCGTTCGCGCCGGCCCAGCTTGGACAGCTCCTCCACGACGTGGACGGGCAGCCGTACGGTCCGGGCGTGCTGGGCGAGGCCGCGTTCGATGGCCTGGCGGATCCACCAGGTGGCGTACGTGGAGAACTTGTAGCCCTTGGTGTAGTCGAACTTCTCGACCGCCCTGATGAGGCCGAGGTTGCCCTCCTGGATGACGTCGAGGAGGGGCAGGCCGCGGCGGCTGTGGCGCTTGGCGACCGCCACGACGAGCCGGAGGTTGGCGCGGACCATGTGGTCCTTGGCGTGCTGCCCGTCGCGGGCGGCGGCCTCCAGGTCGCGGGTGCGTCCGGCGGGCAGGTCGCGGCGGTCGGCCTCGGCCTCGCGCAGCAGCTCGTCGGCGTACACGCCGGCCTCGATGCGCTTGGCGAGGTCCACCTCCTCCTCGGCGCCGAGCAGCGGCGTGGCGGAGATCTGCGCGAGGTACTGGCGCACCAGGTCGGCGGCCTCGTCGGGCTCGGCGGGGTCCGTCCGGCGCCTACCGGTCACGAGGCCCTTCTCCATGCCTGGTCACCTCCGGGCCGTCACCCGGCTCCGGGGCCGGAGGGCGGCTTCGTCACTCCCTGTGCCGACCGTTCGACGCGGTGCCGTCACCGTGGCGGCCGGCTCTTCTCGGCTCTCCTTCTCGACCGGTTGCGGCGGTCTCCTTCATGACCGGGTTGCACGCCCAGTGAGCGACAAACGTCACAGAGAGCCACAAACACACCACTCAGGCATCTCATATGACGAATGGCGTGCACCTGTCATGCGGGTGGCGGTCGCCCTCCGGCGGGCCAGATACCGGGCGGAGGCGTACCCCAACGCCCCCTCGGCCGATCGGAGTTCCGCATGAAGAGGCCCCTGCGCCGGATGACCTCCGCGCTCCTGCTGCTCGTCCCCCTCGCCGCCGCTCCCGCCACGACCGCCGCCGCCGATCCCCCGTCCCGGCCGCCCCTCAGGTCCGCCCCCGCACCGCTGCGCACGCAGGCGGAGGGCGGCATCACCGGCCAGTACATCGTCACGCTCAAACGGGACGTGACCTCGGCCACCGTCGCCCAACGGGCCGGGGTCACCCCGCTGTTCTCCTACAGCCGCGCCCTCAGCGGCTTCGCCGCCCGGCTCACCGCCGAACAGCTCGCCGCCGTACGGACGCTTCCCGAGGTGGAGGCCGTCGAGCAGGACGCGGTCGTCACCGCGGCGCCCGTCCAGGCGAGCCCCGCCGCACCGCGCGTCGCGGCCTCCAGCTGGGGCCTGGACAGGATCGACCAGCCGTACCTGCCGCTCGACAACCAGTTCAACGTCAACAGCACCGGGGCGGGCGCCTGGGCGTTCATCCTGGACACCGGCATCGACTACGGGCACCGGGAGTTCGCGGGCCGCGTGTACGCGGGCTTCGACGCCATCGGCGACGGCCGCAACGGCCAGGACTGCCAGGGCCACGGCACCCACGTCGCCGGCACCGTCGGCGGCTCGACGTACGGGGTGGCCCGCCAGGTGAGGCTGGTCAGCGTCCGCGTCCTCAACTGCGAGGGCAAGGGCTCCAACGCCGGCATCATCGCCGGGATGGACTGGGTCGCCCGCAACGCCGTCCAGCCCGCCGTCCTGAACGCCTCCCTGGGCGGCCCCCGCTCCGAGGCCGTCAACCTCGCCGCCACCGCCCTGTCCGACAGCGGTGTCCTCCCGGTCGTCGCCGCCGGCAACGACGCGGTCGACGCGTGCGGCATCTCGCCGGCCAGCGCCTCGCGCGTCGTCACCGTCGGCGCCACCAACCACCTCGACCAGGAGACGAACTTCTCCAACTTCGGCCGGTGCCTGTGGATCTACGCGCCGGGCGCCCAGATCATCTCGGCGCGGCTCGGCGGCGGCAGCGTCGCTCTGAACGGCACGTCCATGGCCAGCCCGCACGTCGCCGGCGTCGCCGCGCTCTACAAGGCGCAGAACCCCGCCGCCGGCCCGGAGAACGTCGCGGTCTGGCTCGCCGACCAGTCCGTCAAGGGCACCCTGACCGTCACGAAGGGCTCCCCGAACCGCCTGCTCCAGACCGGCGGCCTGTGACCTGTGACCCCTGCGGCCGTCCGTACGCGGCGGGCGGCCGCGACCGGCACGGAGACGTCGGGTGGTCCCCGACCACACGGGCCCGCCCGTGGGACGGACACCCCGAAGGCGCCGAGCCGGCCACGCCGGCAGCCGACATCACCGACGCGCGTGCGGCCGGTCCCCTGAGGACCGGCCGCACTTCGACTGGACGCCTCCGCACATCGAGACGGTCGTCGGCCGGGAGGCGACGGCCCGGCATCCGGCGGCGTGGCGGCGCTCCGCTCCCGGAACATGACATTCGGTCACCGGCGGGTGCACCATGTCCCTTCTCGTCCGTACAGCCATGGGGGGACCATGCGCATCCGCACCACCATCACCGGCCTCGGCGCCGCGGCACTCCTCGTGCTCACCGGCTGCGACGACACGACGAAGCCCGCCGGCCCCGCGCCGGGCGGCTCCGCGGCCACCACCACGCAGGCACCCGCGCCCGGCGCCGGGCCCACGAAGGGAGCGAAGGGGCAGCTGCCCGACTTCGTCGGTATGGGCCTGCAGAGCGCCCAGGACAAGGCCCAGGAGCTGGGCTTCCACCACCTGACGTCCCACGACGCCCTCGGCCGGGGCCGCAACCAGATCTCCGACCGCAACTGGAAGGTCTGCACCCAGACACCGCAGCCCGGCGCGCACCCCACCGACACGCGGATCGACTTCGGCACCGTCAAGCTCCAGGAGACCTGTCCCCCCGAGGACGCCGGGACCGACACGCCCACCGCGGGCGCCACGATGCCCGACTTCACGGGCAAGTCGGTCAAGGTCGCCCGCCGGGCCCTCGACTCCGGCACCAGCCTCACCGTCCAGGACGCGTCGCCGGAAGGCCGGATGGTCCTGGTCGAGTCCAACTGGCAGGTCTGCACCCAGGATCCGGCGGCCGGCACCGCGATGACCGGCCGGCCCGTCACGCTCACGGCGGTGAAGTTCGGCGAGACCTGCCCCTGACGTCAGCGGCCGTCGAGCAGCGCACGCAGCCCGGCGGCCAGGCGCTCGTACTCCTGCGGCCGGTTGTAGATCTGGCCGCAGATCCGGATGCCGCCGCCGCCCGGCCAGGGCCAGATGAGGACACGGCAGCCCAGCCGGGCGGCGATCTCCTCGCGCAGCGCCGCCGCCTCGGCGGGGGTACGGGCCAGGCCGGCCGGCAGGCGCAGGGCCCGCATGGCCAGGGACTCGTCCGCGGGCAGGGGCACCACACCCGGGAGCGTGGCGAGCAGTTCGGCGCCGTAGCCCGCGAGGGCGCTGTTGTGGGCCCGCACCCGGTCCGCGCCGAGCGCGGCGAGCAGGTCCAGGCCCTCGGGGGCGGCGAGCCAGCCGGTGTAGTCGACGGTGGCCCGGTTCTCCACGGCGCGGGGGAAGCCGTGGTGGTCCTCCCAGGACGGCACGGGCGCCCGTACGTGTGAGCGGTGGGCGGGCGCGACGGCCAGGACGGCGCTGCCCGGCGGGGCGTACCCCCACTTGTGCAGGTTGCCGAACCAGAAGTCGGGCCGGCCGGCCAGCGGGGCCGCGAGCATGCCGGGTGCGTGGGCGCCGTCCACCACGGTGGTCACCCCGCGCTCGGCGAGGCCGGCCAGCAGCCGGGGCGTGGCGACGGGGCGGGCGGTGGGCGAGCTGATCCGGTCGAGCAGCGCCACCGTGGTACGGGGCGTGACGGCGGCCAGCACCGCCTTGCGCACCGCCTCCTCGTCGGGCAGCGCCGGATCGAGGACGACGGTGGTCACCCGGGCCCGGCGGGCGGCGGCCGCGACGACGGTGCCGTACCCGTGGTCGGTGACCAGGACCTCGTCGTCCGGCCCCAGGCGCAGGGCGTCCAGCGCGAGGTTGGCGGCCTCGGTGGCGTTCGTGACGAAGGCGATCCCCTCGGGGTCGGCGCCCAGGTGGGCGGCCACGCGCCGCCGCGCGGCGGCGAGCCGGTCCGGTACGCCCAGGAAGAAGGCGTCGGGATCGGCGTGCTCCTCCGCCTGCAGGCGGCGCCGTGCCCGGTCCACGGGCACCGGTACGGCGCCGAAGGACCCGTGGTTGAGATGGGCCACGTGCGCCCCGAGCCGGAACAGCTCCGGCCCCTCGGGGAACTCGCCGGGTGAAGTCGCCGGGCTCATCGGGTCACTCCGTCCACCACCTCGTCATGGGCCGGCCGGGTCACTCCGCCGAGGGTAGGGGCGACGCGGCAGCCGGGGAAGCGGGCCGCGTCCCGGGTCCACGGGTGCGGCGGTGCCGGGCCCCCGGTTCCGGCGGTCGGCGCGGCGGCGCCCCTGACCGGGCGGTCACGGGAGGACGGTAACGTGACCGCGGTGAAGCTCTGGAACACTCGTGCGAGGGAGGGCGTGGGCGGCGGCGTGCGGCGGTGGCGGGAGCGCGCCCGGGCGCTGGGCGCGGCCAACCCCCTGACGGTCGACATCGGGATCGCGCTCCTGGTCCAGGCGGCGATCACGATGCCGTTCGTGGTGCCGCGCCCGCCCGGCCTGGAGCCGGCGACGTGGCCCGCGTACGGGCTGATGACGCTCACCGTCGTCCCCCTGGTCTGGCGCCGGCGTGCCCCGGTCGCCGTGCTGCTGGCGATCCTCGCGACCAGCGCGCTGTACAGGCTGGCGCTGGAGGGGCCGGGGCAGCCGCTGCCGTACGCCGGGCTGGTCATCGTGTACACCGTCGCGGCCCTGTCACCGCCGTGGAAACGGCTGGCCACCGGTGTCCTGCTGGTGGTCGCCGTTCCGGTGTCGGTGTGGCTCAACACCCGCTCGTTGCGGGAGCTGACGTTCTCGCTCTTCGTGTTCGCCGCCGCCTACGTGTTCGGCCGGCTGACCGACGCCCGGCAGCGCGCGAACCGGGTCGAGGCCGAGCAGGCCGCCGCGCGCGAACGGGCCAGGATCGCACGGGAGATGCACGACATCCTCTCCCACGCGGTGAGCCTGATGATCGTGCAGGCGGAGGCCGGTCCGGTGGCCGTGCGCACCGCTCCGGAGCGGGCGGAGGCCGCCTTCGACGCGATCTCCGAGACCGGCCGGGAGGCGATGGCCCAGCTCCGCCGCATGCTCGGCGTACTGCGGGAGCAGGACGTGCCGTGCGACGCCCCCCGCGAGCCGCAGCCGGGCCTGGCCGCGCTGCCCGATCTGCTGGACCGGGTGCGGGGCGGCGGGCTCGACGTCGTGTACGGGACGGAGGGGGCCGTGCGGGGGCTGCCGGACGCGGTCGGGGCGACCGCCTTCCGGATCGTCCAGGAGGCGCTGACGAACACGGTGAAGCACGCGTCCGCCCGCACCGCGCACGTGCGACTCGCCCATGGAGGAGGAGCGTTGGACATCCGGGTGACGGACGACGGGCGTGGTCCGCGGCAGGCTCCGGGCAGCGGCGGCCACGGCCTGGTGGGGGTCCGCGAGCGGGCGGCTGCGCACGGGGGCACGGCGGTCACCGGGCCGGGCCCGGACGGCCGGGGGTTCGAAGTACGGGTCCGTATCCCCGTACCGTCCCCGCCGGAGGTGGCGCGTTGACGATCCGTGTGGTGGTGGCGGACGACCAGGAGCTGGTGCGCAGCGGCTTCGCGATGATCCTGGACGTCCAGCCGGACATCGAGGTCGTCGCGGAGGCGGGCGACGGCGCCGAGGCGGTCGAGGCGGTGCGGCGGCACGCTCCGGACGTGGCGCTGCTCGACATCCGGATGCCGCGCGTGGACGGGATCGAGGCGTGCCGCACGATCAGCGCGGAGAGTGCCTGCCGGACGGTGATGCTGACGACGTTCGACTCGGACGAGTACGTCTACGAGGGGCTGCACGCGGGTGCGAGCGGCTTCCTGCTGAAGGACGTGCGGCGGGACGACCTGGTGTACGCGGTGCGGGTGGTGGCACGGGGCGACTCGCTGCTCGCCCCGACCGTGGCGCGGCGCCTGGTGGAGCAGTACACCCGGCCGGCCGGGCGGCCCCGGCGGTCCGATCCCCGTCTGAACGTGCTGACCGGCCGCGAGCGGGAGACGCTGCTGCTGCTCGCAGGGGGGCTGTCGAACGCGGAGATCGCCGCGGAGCTGGTGGTCAGCGAGCACACGGTCAAGACGCACGTGGGCCACGTGCTCGCCAAGCTGGGGCTGAGGGACCGGATCCAGGCGGTGATCTGCGCCTATGAGATGGGCCTGGTCACGGCGGGGGATCCCCCGCCCGGGGGAGGACCCCGGCCCGGTGCCTCCCCCGCGTCGGCGAGGAGCTGGGCCGGGAAGACCGCCTGAGCGGGCGATCCGGGAAAATCCGCTGGTCAGCAGGATGGGGTGAACATCGCTCACCACCTTTGGAGTCGACCATGAGAAGCACCCCGCGCACGCTGCTCGCCGCGGCGCTCGTCCTCGGCGTCACGGCGGGCGCCGCGGCCCTGCCGGCCGCCGCGTCCACCCCGGCCCCCGCCGCGCCCGGCGCGTCCGCCCCGTCCGCCGACGTCTCCGCGCCGCCCTCCTGGAGCGAGACCGTGCGGGGTCTGGAGGCCGCCCTCGCGGGCGTGCCGGCGGCGGACGCGACCGCCGCTCTGGTACGTGTCGGGGGCACCGAGGGCGTGTGGCACGGCAGCTCCGGCGTGCACGACCTGAAGAGCAACCGGCCGGCCGACCCGGGCGCCCGCTTCCGGGCCGGTTCCGTGACCAAGGTCTTCACGGCGGCGGTCGCCCTGCAACTGGCCGGCGAGGGCAGGCTGGACCTGGACCGCAGCGCGCGGTCGTACCTGCCGGAGCTGATCCCGGTGTCGTACGAGAACGTCACCGTCCGGCAGTTGCTCGACCACACGCACGGCATCCCGGCCGCCGACTTCCCCGGGAACACGGTCGAGGAGTGGTACGCCAACCGCTTCGAGATCCATGACCCCGAGGCCACCGTCCGCTCGGCGACGTCGAAGAAGCCCGAGTTCGCCCCGGGCGAGAAGCAGCACTACCTGAACATCGGCTACACGATCGCCGGGCTCCTGATCGAGCGCGTCACGGGTGACTCCTACGAGGACCAGGTCGCCCGCCGGATCCTCCGCCCGCTCGGGCTGCGGGACACCTACCTCCCCGGAACGAACCCGCACATCGCCGGCCGGCACAACCACGGCTACCAGCGGATGACCCTGGACGACGGCACGGTGGGCCTGCGGGACGTGTCGGTGTGGGGGACGACGGACGGCTGGGCGGCCGGGGACATCATCTCGACCACGGCGGACCTGGAGCGGTTCACCCGGGCGCTCTTCGCCGGCCGGGTGGTGCGCGGCCCGCTCCTGGAGGAGATGTTCACGCTGCCGCGGGTGCGGGACGTCAAGACCGGTGCCCCGGCCGCGTACTCCGTCGGCCTGTCGATGAAGAAGCTGGGCGGGCGCGAGGTGTGGGGCAAGACGGGTGGCCGCTGGGGCTACAACGCCGCCATCGCCTCCACCCGCAACGGCTCCCGGACGCTCGTCCACAGCGTCAACTCCACCGACGCCAAGGGCCAGGACACGAGCAAGGTGGCCCTGGACATCATGGTGGCGACCTACGGCAGGCCGTCCGCCTCCTGACCCTCGTCAGGTGCTCGGGCCGACTTCCGCCAGCGACACCGTCACCACCACCGGCACCACCCGCCCCGCCCCGCGCAGGGCGTCGGCGACCATCTCCAGCAGCCACACGGCGAGGTCCGGCGACCACTCCCGGGTGCGGCAGCCGAGCCGCATCGCCTCCCGCATGCCCGCGGTGTGCGGCACACGGCTCAGGTCGAGGTCCAGGCCGGGCAGGCCGCCTCCCGTCAGGGACGGCGAGACCTCCACCGCGCCCTGCGCCATGTCCCGTACGGCCTCGCGGACGGCCGCCGCGTCGTCGTCGCTCACACCCGCGCCCGGGTGGCAGGAGACGGTCACCACCACGTCGTACCGGGCGTCGGGATCCGCGAGGGCGAACCACGGCGCCAGCTCGATCTGGTGGAACGCCGTGTTGCGCTCGGCCGCGTCCAGCGGCAGCAGGGCGTGCAGGCCGGTGAACACCGGCACGCCCACGCGGATCAGGGTCTCGGCCAGCACCAGGGCGATCGGCCGGACGGGCAGACCGGGGCGCGGAGGGTCCGTGAGCACGCCGGCCTGCAGCCAGGCCAGCTGGCGTACCCGCCCGTCCCGGGCCCAGTCCCCGCCGGCCTCCTCGTGCGCCCACGCGGTGGGCTCGTGGTGGGCCGTGACCTCGCCGCCCTCGTTCAGCCAGGTGCTGACGGTCTGCCAGCCGTAGGAGCCGGCCCGCTCGACCGTGAGGGCGAGCAGGTCCTCCTCGATCCGCCCGCCGGGATCCCGCTCGACGACCCGGTCGAGCCAGGGATGTGCGGTGAGCGAGCCGTGAAGGCCGACGATGACGGTGGGGGGAAACACGGGCACTCCAGGAAAGACGGGGAGAAACGGGACGGCGGCGCTGGAAGGGTATCCCTCCGGCGCCGCCGCGCTCAGCTTCCGGTCACCGCTCGGCTTCCGGTCACCGCTCGGCTTCGGTCACCGCTCGGCTTCGGTCACCGCTCGGCTTCCAGTCAGACGCCGCAGTACAGCGTCTGCGGGGTGGTGACCTTCTTGTAGGCGTCGTCCGGGTAGCCGACGAGGTCGACGTCGACGACGCTGCGGAAGGTGTTCTTCGCGATCAGGTTGGTGCACTTCCAGGCGGCCGACGCCCGCTTGCCGCTGCCACCGCCGGAGTAGACCGTCTTCGTTCCCGTGTTGAGCGTCCGCCAGCCGGATCCGCTCTTGACCTGGATCCACACCGTGACCTTCGCCTTGGTCGCCGGTCCGCTCAGCCGCTTCCACCAGCCGTGGGCGTTGACGGTCTTGGCCACCGTGTGCGAGAAGTGCACCAGGTCGCCGCCCATCTGGAAGGCTCCGACACCGGAGCCGGCGCGGGCGGCCGTCTGACTCTGCGCGGCGGTGCCGGCGCCCTGCGCCGGGCTGTTGGTGGCGGCCTGAGCCGGAACCGCGGCACCAGCGGCCAGCAGGGCCGCCAGGGCAACGGAAGCCACACCCGTACGGATACGCACGTGGATTTCCCCCTTGTTGTTCGGTTGTTCTCGGTCGCGAGTCGCGCGGTCACACGACTCGACCGACACCCTATCGACGGATCATCACACCGGTTCTTCGCCCCCCTCTCCCTCAACACCGCCGTGCCCGCGCCTCGTTCTCCGGCCGCCAGAGGCGCCCGTACCCATGTCTTGACGCGCTGGACCGCCCCTCACATACTGGCGGCCAAATCGATTTGGCCGCCTGGTCCGCGCCCCCGTCCCGGGCCCGGCCGCGGCCTGATCCGGAGCGAGCCGAACGGAGCTCGAACGTGCCCAGTCCCCGCCCCACGTCCCGCCCCACGCCCCCGTCCGGGCCGCACACCGCCCCAGCCACCGCGTCCACCGCCACGGCCACCGGCCGCGGGTCCGCGCCCCACCCCGTGGACGAGTCCCGGCCGCTCGGCAGGATCCTGCTCTTCGGCCTGCAGCACGTCCTCGTCATGGCCGCGACCCCCATCTCGGCCGTCTTCCTGATGAGCGCCACGCTGGAACTCGATCCCGGTCTGACGGTCAATCTGCTGTCGGCCGCCTTCGTCCTCTCCGGGGTCGGATCCCTGATCCAGTCCCTCGGGCCCTGGAAGTTCGGGCCCCGGCTGCCGTTCGTCATGCTGCCCGGCGGCGCCCCGCTCATCCTGTTCCTGGCCATCGCCGAACAGCACGGCCTGCGGACCGCGACCGGCGCGGTCATCATCACCGCCGCGTTCTACTTCGTCGTCCTGCCGGTCTTCTCGCGGCTGCTCGCGTTCTTCCCCGCGCTGGTCATCGGCACGATGATCGTCATCGTCGGGGTGAACCTGGTGAAGGTCGGCGCGGTGCTCGTCACCGGCCGCCCCGGCCAGCCCGGCTTCGCCGACCCCGCCAACCTCGTGCTCGGCATGGCGACGATCGGTTTCACCGTCGCGTTCTACCGCCTGTTCACCGGGGTGCTGCGGCAGTTGGCCGTCATGCTGGGCCTCATCGCCGGTACGGTCCTGTCCTTCCTCATCGGCGCGGCCGACTTCGGCGCGGCGGCCGAGGGCGGACTGCTGAGCGTGCCGCGGCCGCTGCCGTTCGGCTCGCCCGAGTTCAACCTGATCGCCGCGCTGCCGCTCATGCTGTACAGCCTCGCCTCCATGGCGGAGGCCACCGGCCAGACCGTCATCAACGCGGAGGCGGTCGGCAAGCGGATCGACCAGCGCCAGGACGTCCCCAGGACCGTACGCGGCGACGCGGCCACGTCCCTGTTCGGCGGCTTCTTCGGGCTGCCGCTCATGGTGACGAGCGGCGAGAACATCGGGATCGTCCGGGTCACCGGCGTACGCAGCAGGTACGTCACGGCGGCCGCCGGTGTCGTCCTGATCGTCATCGGTTTCCTGGCCCCCGTCACCCGGGCGATCAGTGTGGTGCCGTCGGCGGTGGTCGGCGGCACGGCCATGGTCGTCTTCGCCGTGATCACCGTGCTGGGCGTGCAGATGCTGGGCCGGGCCGAACTCGACCGGCACACCAACACGTTCATCTGCGCGGTCGCCATCGCGCTCGGCCTGCTGCCCATCCTCATCCCGGGCGTGTACAGCGGCTTCCCGTCGAACCTGCGGATCCTCCTCGAAAGCGGCGTGGCCGTGGGGGGGTTCGTCGCCGCCGTCCTCAACGTCCTGTTCCACCACGTGGGACGGCGGACCGCACGCGCGAGCTCGACGGGGCACGTACCGGGTCCCGCCGCACCGGGTCCCGCCGTCTCCGGCCCCGTACCCGATTCGGCCCCCACTCCCGCTGCCGCTCCCGATTCCGCTCCCGCACCCGTTCCCTCTGTGGCCGATGCGCCGCACGCGCAGGAAAGTGACCGATGACCGACCATTCCCCCAGCCCCTCCCCCGGCCTCCTCGGGGCCGGCGGCCCGCTGCTGCTCGTCCCCGAGGCCGTGTTCACCCCGGACGGCCCGGTGTCCGGGCGCCTGGCGGTCGTCGTGGCCGACGGCTCGTTCCTCGCCGTGGGGCCGGCCGATGAGGTGGAGCGTACGCATCCGCATCTGACGCCGGTCCGGCTGCCCGGGCACGTGCTGATGCCCGGTTTCGTGGACGCCCACCACCACCTGACGCAGAGCTTCGGCTCGGCCCTGGCCTTCGGGGAGCCGTCGGAGATCTTCCGCCGGGTGTGGGTGCCGCTGGAGACCGCGCTGGACGAGGAGTCCGCGTACGTGGCGGCGAAGCTGGCGGCGCTGGAGTCGCTGCGCGGCGGGTTCACGACCGTCGCCGACGCGGGCACCCGCGCCGCCGTGGACCTGGACGTCGTGGCCTCGGCGACGCGCGACGCCGGTATCCGCTGCGTACTCGGCCTCGTCTGCAACGACGCGGACGGGGGCACGGACACGGACACGCACTCCACCGGGACGCTCGCGAACGCCGAGAAGCACCTCGCCCGTTACGCGGACGACGCCCTGGTCCATCCCTCCCTCGCGGTCTCCGTCCCCGAGGCCGCGACAGCCCGCACCCTGCGCGACACCGCCCGCCTGGCCGCCGAGGCGGGAGCCGTCGTCCAGATCCACGTCAACGAACATCTGGCCGGCGTGGAACGCACCCTGGTCCGGTACGGGCTGCGTCCCCTGGAGTACCTGCACGCCGTCGGCGCCCTGGGCCCGCACCTGCTCGCGGCGCACGCGACCCTGCTCACGCCGCGGGAACTCACGCTGCTCGCCGACAGTGGAGCGGCCGTGAGCTACAACCCCGTGGCCAGCGCGTGGAAGGGCAACGCCGTGGCCCCGGCGACCGCCATGGCGGAGCGCGGCATCCGGTTCGGCCTCGGTACGGACGGGACGCGGGGCGACGGGTTCCGGCTGGCCGACGCGGCCGAGTCCGCGCAGCGGCTGGCGTACGGGCTGGCCATGGGCGACTCCTCGTGCGGTGCGGGCTGGACGTGGCTGGACCACGCCGGGCGGGGCGGTGCCGACGCCGTCGGCCTCGGGGCCCGTACCGGCACGATCGTCGAAGGCGCCGCCGCCGACTTCCTGCTCGTCGACGTGTCGACGCCGGAACTGCGGCTGTCGTGGGACCTGCCCTGGGAGCTGGTACGGCGGGGGAACCGCGACCAGATCACGGCGGTGTTCGTCGGCGGGCGGCTGCGGCTGTGGCGCGGCTGGCCGGCCGACTGGGACGGCCGGGCGCTCGTGGAGCGGGCGGCCACGCTGTCCCGCGAGGTCATGGCGCGGGCGTCCGTGACGCGCGTCCACCCCACGTCCGCGGAGGCACGGCACAGGGGCGCGGGGCGTTGAGTACGGAGGCGCTGGTGCTCCTGGCGGTGACGGTGGCCGTCGCGGCGTTCGTCCAGGGCGCCGGCGGCCTGGGCTTCGCGCTGATCGTCGCGCCGGTGGCCGGGCTGCTCGATCCCGGTCTCGTGCCGGTGTTCGTCCTGGCGTCGATGGTCCCGCTCAACCTGTACGTCGCATGGCGCGAGCGGGCCGCACTGGACCTGCGGGGCGCGGGCTGGATCACGGCGGCGCGGCTGCTGGCGACGCCGGGCGGGCTCGTCCTCCTGTGGGCCGTCCCGGACGGCCGTCTGGGCCTGCTGGTCGGGGCGGCGACCGTGCTGGCCGCGGTCGTGAGCCTGGCCGCGCCCGCCTTCACACCGGGCCGCCGGGCGTACGCGGCCGCCGGGGTGGTCACGGGGCTCACGGAGACCGCGACCGGGGTGGGCGGCCCGCCGCTCGCCCTGGTCTACCAGCACCGCCCGGCGGCGGAGCTGCGTGCGACGGTCGCCGTGTGCTTCCTCGTCGGCGAAGTGGCCTCGCTGGCGCTGCTGTTCGCGACCGGGCGGGGCCGTCCGGAGCAGCTGGGGTGGGCGGTGCTGCTGCTGCCCGCCCTGGCCGCGGGGGCCTGGCTCAGCCGGCTGGTGCACCACCGGCTGGACGCCCGCAGGATGCGGGTGTTCGTGCTGTGCTTCGCCCTGGTCTCGGGGGTGGTGCTCATGCTGGGGGCGTGAGGCGCAGGGACGAGGCCCGGGGGACGACCACGGGTTCGGGCACCGCGGCCGGGGCGGGGGTCGTGGTGCCGTCGCCGCGCAGGCGGGCGAGCAGCAGCTCCACCGCGTCGGCGGCGGCCCGGTCCAGGTGCAGGTCGACGGCGGTGAGCGGCGGTTCGCAGGTCCGGGCGCGCAGTCCGTCGTACCGGGTGACGACCATGACGTCGTCCGGGATGGCGCGTCCGCTGTCCCGGATCGCGCGGACCGCACCGACGGCGAAGGCGTCCACGAGCGCGCAGACGGCGTCGATCTCCGGGTGGCGGGCCAGCAGCGCGGCGCACGTGTCGTAGCCGGCCTGTTCGCCGCCCGCCTCGGGGGCGGTCGCGACGAGGGGGGACCAGCCGTGGGCGGCCGCGGCGCGTTCGAAGGCGGCTCGGGCGTCGACGGCGGAGTGGCGCGCGCCCGCGCCGATGATCAACGCCGGGTGGCGCGCGCCCTGTTCGCGCAGGTGCGCCAGGAGCAGTTCGGCGACGCGGCCGCCGCGCAGATCGACGTACGGGGTGTCGTCGCCGGCCGCCACCGGCCGGCCCAGCGTGACGTAGGGCAGTCCGCGCTCGCGCAGCTGTGCCGACGCCACGTCGTCGGCGTCGGGCTCCACGACGATGGCGCCGTCGATGTCGACGGAGTACAGCGGCGAACCGGACCGCACGGGCGGGACGAGCACGAGCGCGTACCCGTGGACGAGCGCGCGCTCGGCTGCCGCCGCGGCCACCTCCATGTAGAAGCCGAGCCGGGAGGGACCTCCGGCCACGGCGAAGGGCATCGACGAGGCCAGCGCGATGGCCTTGGCCTCGCCCCGGCGCAGCCGCTGGGCCCGGAGGTTCGGCCGGTACCCGAGGTCGGCGGCCACCTTCTTGATGCGCTCGCGGGTGCGCGGGTCGACCTTCCCGAGCCCGTTCAGCGCGTGCGAGACGGTCGTCCGCGACACCCCCGCGGCCTGGGCCACATCGGCGATGGTGGGCGGCCGGGCGCCGGAACCGGAAGGGGACATCGGGGGCTGCTCTCCTCGCTCACCGCACGGGGCACGGATGGACCCCCACGCTCACCGCACAGGGGACACGGACGACCCCCACATCTTCGCCGACCGACCGGGCCCACCGGAAGGCGGGACGTCCCGGCCCCGGGGAGGGAGCCCCGTGGCTCCCCGTCAGCCGCTCTCGCACCCGACGCCGTCGCCGTCACGGTCGAGGCGGTGCGGGTCGTACGAGCCGACCCACACGGGCCCGTCGAGATCGCCGCAGTCGAGGTCGGGCCCGGGGGCGGGCCCCGGGGGCAGACCAGCGGGATTGCCCGGCACGGGCTCCGGTTCCGAGGGCACGGCAGGGGGCGCGGCCGGGGCAGCACAGGCCGACCACAGGCCCGCGTCCGCCTCCCTGGCGACGGCCTCGGCCTTCGACAGCGCGGCCCATCGGGCGTCGTTGGGCGGGAAGAGCACGGCCTCGGCGTGACCGGTCCGCACCAGCGACTCGTTCACGAACACGTTCTTGTCGTTCCAGACGTAGAGCAGGTAGCGGTCGTACGGGTCCTTGAGGTCGACGTCCCGCTCGGCGCGCAGGGCGCTGCCGGGCGGCAGCAGCGCCGCGAGCCGCGCGGTGGCCTCGGCCCCGTGGCAGGCACCCGCCTCGGGCGCGTCGACCGCGATGAGCCGCACCCGCGCTGTCGTGTCACCGGGCAGGACGCGCCCGTCACCCCGCACATCGAGGGTGTCACCATCGACGATGCGCACGACGACGAGCTCGGCGGCGGGGGCCGGGGCCGCGGGCTGCCGTGCCGAAGACGTCGTGGGCGGCGGGGAGGAGGACGTCCGGGCCGGCGGGGGCTGTGGGGGCGGCGACTGCGGCTGCGCGGGGGCTGAGGTGCGCTCGGCCGGTTCGGGGTCGGCGAGGAGGCCGATGGCGCCGGCGCCTCCGATGAGGCCGAGGGAGACGAGGGCGGCGATCAGCCACGAGCGGCGCCGGGGCGGTGTCCCGCGGGGCTGGTCAGCCGTCCCGCGCCGCGAGGCTGCCGGGTCGTGGTGGGGCGGGGTCACGATGACCTCCACGCTGAGGTCGGAGAAGACCAGTTCAACACCGTCACAACCATCCGGCAAGAGCCGCCCGCCGACGACGGCTGCCCCGTGTCACTCCCCGTCGCCCGCCCCCAGGCCGTTCAGCAACGCGTCCACGCCGGCCGTCAGTTGTTCCTCGTGGCCGCGTTCGGCGAGGCGGGGGCCCGCCGCCCGGAGCATGGGGAAGTCCTTGGCCGGCAGGCGGTGCAGGCCCAGGCGGAAGGCCGGGTCGGGCTCGTCGGGGTCGTCGACCACCTCGCGCAGGTCGATGACGATGTAGCCGAGGACCCACGAGATGAAGGCCCGGTACGTCCGGAGTGCCGCCCGCTCCTCCACGCCCGCGGCGTGGAGCAGCGTCAGCAGGCGCTCGTGGACGCGCAGCACCGCGGGGGGCCGGCGCGTCAGAGGGACCGTCAAGGGGCGTGTCGCGCAGAGGGAGACGACGTTCGGGTGGGCCTCCGCCACGCGGTACATCTCGGACGCCAGGCCGTGGAGCGCGCGTCGCAGGTCCGTCCTGGCGAGGTGGCCGGGGGTCGGGCCGGCGACGGCGGGGTGCCCGGCGTCCGCCAGACGCTCCTCCAGCTCCAGGAAGAGCGTCTCGACGAGCCCGTCGAGCAGGTCGTCCTTGCTCGGCGTGTACCGGTACAGCGCCATGGTCTCGACGCCGAGCTCCTCCGCGACGCGCCGCATGCTGACGGCGGGCAGCCCCTCCCCGTCCGCCACGGCCAGCGCGGCGCGCAGGACGCGTTCACGGCTCAGACGCGCACGGCCCGCTCCCGGTGATCCGTCACTCATGATCATGTTCCGATCTTGACGACTTCCACCCGAAAGAGAAAAATCTACGACATAAACGGATGAAACAAGCATATGCCGCATACGTGGGGTGGAGGTCCGGCCATGGACCCCTCCTGGTGGATACCGACTTTCCTGTACGTCGTCCTCGGCTCAGCAGCCGTGCTGTTCTTCGCCGCCACCGCGATCAGCCGGTGGGCGAGCCGGCTGCTCCTGGCGGTCACCCTGGTCGTCTGGGCCCTGATCGCCGGGCAGGTGTCCGAGGCGTCCGGGGGCCGCCCCGGCGGGGCGACGGTCGACGTCTCCGCCGTGGACGGAGTGGCGGTGACGGTGGGCTGTCTCGTGGACCACGGGGTGTTGTGCCTGGGGCCCCGGGACGAGTTGGGCTTCCCGTTCTCTCCCGGCTTCGTGACGTGGATCCTCCTCGGCTCCCTCCTCGTCGGCTTCGTGCGCCTCCTGGAACTCCGCAACGCCCGTGGTGAACCCGTCTCCATCGAGGTGGACGACCTGTCCTACGCCAATCCCGGCAGCGCCACGGACAGCCCGGGCACCGCGGGGCGCGATGCCGCCACGTGCACCGCGCGGATGCGCACCATCCTGTCCACGCAGGTGCAGACACCACCGCCCCTGCCCGGTGGGGAGCCGACGCTCAGCCTGCCCACCGTGCTCTACGAGGCGAAGCCCAAGGACGCGGACGTCGTCACCAAGCTCCTGGCGTACGGCTGGCAGCTGGCGTTCCCGCGCCGCGGGTGGCGGCTCACGGGCCATGTCCAGCGGTCCGACGGGGGCTTCGGCGTCACCGTCAACATCACGGAGAAGTCGAGGGCCCGCAGCGTCCTGCAGGACACGTACTGGGCGGACTCCGAGGAGGAGGCCGTGTACAAGGCGGCGTACACGGTGGCCCAGCTCGCGATCGAGAACAGCGTGGGGATTCCCCGCTGGACCAAGTGGCACGCCAAGAACGGCCGGGGACTGCGCCACTACCGGGACGGCGCCGATCTCCTGCGCAACGGCGGCAAGCCCAGGAAGGCGGAGCGGCAGTTCGCGTCGGCCGTGCGTCTGGACCCGGCCAACGGGCTGGCCCGCTCCGAGCTGGCCCTGCTGAGGGAGCGCCGCAGCCCGGAGGAATACCTCATCGCCCTGGAGATGTACCTGGGTCTCGCCCAGGAGTACCCGGAGATGATCCAGCCGAGGTACCGGGCCGGTGTCGTCCTCGATCTGGTCGACGAGTGGCTGGACGTCTGGATGAACGAACCGACCTGGCGGAACCGCCTCCAGAAGGCCCTGGCCGGCGCCCGTCTCGTACCCGCCTCCGAAGCACCACCGCCGCCCGAACGCCGCCCCGCCCGCTACTACTTCCTGCGTCTCTCCGGCGTCGAGCTCACCGGACTGTCCGAGGACCTGCGGTACCGCAGGCTGCTCCGGGCATGGTCGAGGAGGGAGGGCCGCGACCTCTATCGCGAGATGATCAGGCCACTCGGGACCCTGCGCCCCCGGTCACGGGCCGCCGTCGAGGCCGCCATCCTCTCGCAGCGCCTCCACGTCCTGCTCAGCAGCTGGGACAGCCTGCCCACCCTCCCGGAGCTGCGAAGGGCCGATCCCGGCTTCGAGCGGGACGAGCTCCGGCTGCGGAACCTCTCCGGGCACGCCAACGGCCTCCGGTCCCTCGTCCGCGCGGCGAGCGGCACGGGCTCGCCGAGACTCACGACGGGGGGCGGTGAGGCGCTGGGCCGGATCCAGATCGCCGGGCTGGCCCGGTACAACGCCGCCTGCTTCTACGCCCGCCTGATCGGCCCGGGCGACGGCACGGACTGGGCCGACCGCACGGAGGAGGCCGCCCGGCTGTCACTCGACCACCTCGCGGCGTCGGTGCAGGAGTCGGAACTCCTGGACAACTGGCTGGACCACCTGAGTGACGATCCGGACCTCGGCCATCTGCAGCGTCATCCGGTCTTCCGCGACTGGACGCTGACACGGCACACGGTGGTGCCCCCGGGCACGGACGAGGACGAGGACGCGGACAAGGACAAGGCCCTGGACGCAGCCGCCCCGGCTGCGCACGAAGAGTGAGAGGGAGAGGAATCAGTCATGGCGATCGACAAGCTGGCGCCGCCACTCGCCGCGGCGTACGCGCGCTACCTGGAGGAAGACCGCCGGCGCGCCCCGCTCAGGAGGCCCGCCCGAATGATGGGGATCGTCTCCGTCGACCAGCGCGCCAAGCCCGTGCGCGTGGTCGTCTCGGTGGAGTGCGACCCCGATATGCCGCTGGACGAGATACGCGACGAGGACATCGAGGTCAACGAGGGCGGCCGGCGGGTGCACACGGCGATCGTGCCGCTCGACGCGCTGGAGCGGCTGTCCGACCGGCCCGGCGTCCGCCGGATCGTCCCGGCCGCGCAGCTCCGCCCGTACCTCGACCGCGCGCAGGTCAGTACCGGCGTACCGACGTTCCGCAACCGCACCGGACTCACCGGCCGCGGCGTACTCGTCGGGGTGGTGGACACGGGCATCGACCCACGGCACGCGGCCTTCCAGGGGCGTATCGAGCGCATCTGGGACCAGACGGTGCTCGGGGGCGACGGCGTGCCGGAGGGCCGTTACGGAGCCGAGTTCACCACGACGTCACCGACGGCGAACCCGCTGTCCCGTGACACGGACGGGCACGGGACGCACGTCGCGGGCATCGCGGCGGGCACCGAGGGCCTCGCCCCCGAGGCGCGGATCGTGGCGGTCAAGACCGACTTCCAGGACGCGCACATCATCGACGGCTTCCAGTACGTCTTCCGCCTGGCCCGCGAACTCGGCATGCCCGCGGTGGTCAACCTCAGCCTGGGCGGCCACGCCGACGCGCACGACGGCACGGACGTCATGTCCCTCGGCATCGAGGACGAGGTCGGCCCGGGGCGCGTCGTGTGCTGCGCGGCGGGCAACGAGGGCGACGACGACATCCACGCGCGCCTCGTGGTCCCCGAGGGCGGCGTCCGCTCCGTTCCCTGCCACCCGGGCCGGGTCGGCGGCGCCCTGGACCTGTTCTGGCTGAACGGCTGGTATCCCGGGTCCGACCGGCTGGAGGTCGCCGTGGTCTCGCCGTCGGGCGACACCACCGGGTTCCAGCCCGTACGGCCGTCGGACGAGCCGACCGTCGACCACCGCCTGGTCGACGGCACCGTGCAGATCGTCACGCCCGGCCCCGACCGGGAGAACGGCGACCACAACTTCTTCGTGACCGTCGAGCCGGCGCCCACCCGGTTCGCCCGTCGGGCCCCCTGGCGTCTCGTGCTCCGCGGTGACCGGGTCAGCGGCCCGGGCAGCACGGCGCACGTGTGGATGCTGGGCCGTGCGGACGCCGACCCGCAGCCCCAGTTCAGCGGGCCGGCGGTGCAGGACGCGTTCAAGATCGGCTCTCCGGGGGCGGCCACGTCGGCGATCACCGTCGCGGCCTCGACGACGCGTACGGAATGGCGCGACGTGGACGGCAGGCAGCGCCGTGCTCCCGCTCTGGTGATCGACGACATCGCGAGCTTCAGCAGCGAGGGGCCCCGCCGGGACGACGTGCAGAAGCCGGATCTCGCCGCACCAGGGGCGATGATCGTCTCCGCGCTGTCGCGCGACGCCTTCGACATGGAGAGGCACTTCATCATCGACAACAGCCACGCAGTGCTCCAGGGCACGAGCATGGCGTGCCCGTTCGTCGCGGGCCTGTGCGCGCTGCTGCTCCAGGGCGACCCGGGCGCGGACCCCGGCAAGATCCTCACCACGCTCGCGGAGACGGCGACCATCCCCGGCGCAGCACCGGGGGCGTTCGACCCCAAGTGGGGTCGCGGCCTCGTGGACGCGGCGCGGCTGTGAATGCCGGCCGGTCGGCGCTCTGTGACAATCGGTGACGTGGACTACGGAAAGCTCGACGCCTCCCTCGCGGCCGCCGTGAACGCCGCCGGCAGTGACCCGGAGGCCCGGAACCTTCTGGTGATGGTCCTCCTGGAGCAGGCGCCCACGGAGGCGCAGCGGGAGGTGTTGCGCGGCGCCGGCCTGGACGCGCCGAATCCGGACCGCAGAATCGTCACCGGCGCCCTCTCCCGCCGCGGCGTCGAGGAACTGTCCCACGAGCCATGGGTCCGCTCACTGGCCCTGTCGTCGACCCGCCGCCCCAGCTGACGGCCGCAGGGCCGCATCGGGCGGCGGGACAGCCGGGCCGGGGCTTCGGCGGACGGCGCGCGGTGGCGGCGCCGGGCGGTGAGGCTGGGCGTATGACGATCGACGTGACCGCGCAGCGCGCCATCCCCGTGCCGCCCGAGGAGGTCGCCGCGTACGCCATGGACTGGCGGCACGACGCCGAGTGGACCCAGGGCATCCGCACGGCGGAGCTCACGAAGGAGGCGCCCGGGGGCGGCTTCGGCGCGGGCGCCGAGGTCACCCGTACGGCCTACTTCCTGGGCCGCCGCATCGACTACGTGCTGCGCGTGGCGGCCCATGAACCCCCGCGGCTCCTGGACATGGTGTCCGTGGCGGGTCCGATGCCCATGCACGTCACGTACAGCTTCGAGCCCGCGCCGGGCGGGACCCTGGCGCGGATCCGGGTCCGGGGCGGCGGCGGCGGTTTCTACCGGCTGGCCGGACCCTTCCTGGCACGAAAGGTGCGCGGCAATCTCGACAAGGACCTGCGCGACCTCGAAGCCCGGCTCACCGGACGGGAGTGATACGGATCATGGCGTACGACGAGGGTCTGGCGGAGCGGATCCGCGAGCGGCTGGGCACGGGCCCGGACGTCTCCGAGAAGCACATGTTCGGCGGGGCCGCCTTCCTGTGCCGGGGGAACATGGCGGTGGGCGTCGTCGGTGACGACCTGATCGTCCGCGTCGGCCCGGAGGCGACGGAGGAGGCGCTGGCGCGGCCGGGCGCCCGGGTCTTCGACATGACGGGCCGCCCCATGCGCGGCTGGGTGGTCGTCGCCGGGACGGCGGTCGGCGAGGACGAGGCGCTGGCGGACTGGCTCGACGAGGGCTGGGCCTTCGCAGCGGGCCTGCCGCCCAAGTGACCGTCCCGCAGGGCCCTCGGGGCCCCCAGGCCGAGACATTGCCGCCGTTCGGCACTGCGCCGGCGGGCCAGGACGGACGGACCGGCCGCGGTCGGCACCGGCCATAGACTGCATGGGTGAACGAGAACCTGCCCCCCTGCCCCGAATGCTCCGGCGCCTACACCTACGAGATGGGTGCGCTCCTGGTCTGCCCGGAATGCGGGCACGAGTGGTCACCCGCGGCTGCCGAGCCCGCGGGGGACCCGGGCGACAAGGTGATCAGGGACGCCGTCGGCAACGTACTCGCCGACGGCGACACCGTGACCGTGGTCAAGACCCTGAAGGTCAAGGGCAGCCCGACGGGTATCAAGGCGGGCACCAAGGTGCGGGGCATCCGTCTCGTCGACGGCGTCGACGGTCATGACATCGACTGCAAGGTCGACGGATTCGGCGCCATGCAGCTGAAGTCCAGCGTGGTGAAGAAGGCCTGACCGGCACGGGCGCGGTGGGCCGGACCACCGGGCCCTCACGGCTGGAACTTGACCGGTGGCTCCCCCGGCCCCCCGGCATCGGTGACGAACTGCCAGATGGTGATGGCCGCCACCACTTGGGCGATGAGGTACGCCGTCTGAAGGGCGAGGTACCGCATCTGGTAGACGGACAGCAGCAGGCTGAGCCGTGAGGGCCAGTAGCGTCGTTCGCCGCGGAAGGTCTCCAGGTCCATGGCGAGCGCCGTCAGCGTCAGGATCAGCAGCGTCAGGGAGACGTCCAGCGCCGCGTCGCCGTGGCTCTCGTCGGTGAGGACGACGCCCGGCGCTGCCAGCCCCGTGGGCAGCGCGTACGCCGCCGTGAAGCCGAAGGCGCGAGCGGGTCCGCGACGCCCGGGAAGCAGCCGCCACAGGGCTCCCAGCAGGAAACCGGCGCCCATCCACGCCAGCTCCCAGTGCACCAGCGTGAGCGCGGTCTCCGCCGCGCCCCACGTCGTCTGCTCCCACGAGCCGTCCCGGATCCAGTTGTGCCAGGTCATCAACGCGCTGGCGGGTGCGGCGAGGACACCGGCGTAGGTGGCGGCCCGGCAGCCGTTCTCCCACCAGGTGGCGCGCGGTCCCCACGCCAGGGCGACGTCCACGACGGTCACGTGGGACGGCAGCCGATCGGGGGCCGGCCCGGTGGTACGGCGGGGGATCCGCCACCGGTGGAGGCCGTGCAGCCGGCGCTCCACCGCGGCACGGGTCACCGCCGTCTCGTCGGACTGGCCGTGGTCCAGCCGGCGCAGGGTGGCGTGCAGCTCCCGGTACCGCCTGGCGCGGTGGAGGAAGTCGGCGCGGTGCTCCTCGCCGAAGAGTTCCCGCAGCGGCAGCCCGGACACTTCCATACGCTCCGCGAGTGTCGACCGGCGGCGGCCGACCAGCAGGAGGAGCTGGACCGCGGCGATGTCGAGGACGATCCCCAGCCAGTCGAGCGCGCTGTTGTTGAGGTAATAGGGCACGGCGGGCGTGATGAAGACGGTGTGGAGCAGCAGCATCAGGAGCACGTCGGGCGCGGCCGGGACGGCGTGCCGGGCTTGTGGCACGGTGCCCCGCGCCCGCAGCAGGGCCAGGATGGCCAGCGCGGTCAGGAAGAAGTCGTAGCCGAGCACCCACTGGGCGCTCTCGGCCGCCAGCTCTCGCAGCTCCGTCATGAGGTGGTCCCTGTGCCGCGTGGCGTACTCCGCGGCGGCTCGGTCGCTGAGCCAGGACACACGCTGCCACTGGCGCTCGGACAGCCACAGGTGTACGCCGACGAGCGCGACCCCCATCGCCACGGACACCGGGGCCAGCACGGGCAGGCCGAGCCGTCGGCGCGGCGCCAGCAGACGCCGGCCCCACGCGAGGAAACCGCAGAGCAGGGCCGACAGGGCGAGCGCGTTCACGGCGGCGAGAGTCACGGTGGAGGTGGGGAGGAGGGACAGGGCGACGGCCCCGGCCCCGAGGATCCCGGTCACCGCCACCACGGACGGTCCCCGGCGGCACACGACGGCCATGGCGACGGCCACCACCGCCGAGACGACGACGTCCGGGAGGGCCCCCTGGGTGCGGGGGCCGAACTGGATCCCGGCCACCGTGGCGAGGGCCAGACTGAGCCACACCCAGTTGGCCAGCCGCCGGGCGGCACGGTCCTCCTCGGGTGAGGCCGGCCGGCCCACCGGCTGTTCCCGGGCCGAACGGGCGGCCTTGGTGGCGATGAGAACCACCCCGTACATCCAGAGGAAGGCACCGACGGCGCCGACGTTGCCCATGTCACGGCCGTCGCGTGCCGCCCACGCCCGCTGCCAGGGCGGTGCGGTCCGTACCTGGATCTCCGGAACCGGTCGTGCCGTCTTCGTGGTCGACGGCTTCCACACCAGGGCGTGGGTGCCCCGGCCCGCCGACGGCTCGGGCCGTGCCCACTCGGCGCCCGGCACACCGGGGTCGATCTCGATGGTGCCCCACCGGGCGGACCGCAGCGCGGCGGGCGGCGTGAAGCGGATGGTCCAGCGCGTGAGCCCGGTTTCGATCCGCCAGGGCCCCAGGGCCACGTGGCGTTCGTCGACCCAGGCGTGCGCCTCCATCCGGACGCGTAACTCGGCGCCGTCGGAGGTGATCCGGGGGGACGCCTCCCGCCATTCGTCCGGCTGGTGCCGCTGCGAACCGGCCTTCTCCTGCACCAGGCAGCGCAGGGCATGGCGATAGGCGTCGCTGTCCTCGCTCAGCAGGAGCTTGGGGGCCAGCGGCCACGACGTGGGCACACGCAGGGTCACCACGCTCTCGGCCTTGCTGTGCGTACGTCCGTGATGGGCCACGCGCAGTGACGCGGAGACGCGCGCCGAGGCGAGCCGGTGAACGGCGCAGTCGTCGTCCGGGGCCGGGGACCGGGCGCCGGGGGCGCCGAAGGCCGCCGCCGGTGCCGTGATCCAGGCGACCAGGGTCAGCAGCGTCACGCATGTCAGCCGCACCACGAAGACCAGTCGCATGCTCCCACCCCGTTCCGCCTGCTTCCCGCCCCCCTCTGTCATGCCACCGGGATGTCCGTCCCATTCCCTGGCGACTTCCACGGCGACGGCATCCGGCGGCCTGGCCGTCCCCTGATGCCGGTGGACAGCGGACGGCGAGGCGCGCGCCGGCCCGAGGAGCGGGGCGGTGGCGCCGGGGCGACCATGGGGGTGTGGAGGATGCGCAGTCGGAGCCGACCGCCGCGCCGTTTCCGCTCGAGGCGACACCGGTGGAGGAGCTGATCAGCGGCGCCGCGCAGGACGCGGGCGGCTGGCTGGGCGCCCTGCCGGTGGCGCAGGTGGCCACCAGCGCGGACGGAACGGTCGTGCGGTGGAACCGGGCCGCCGCCGAGCTGCTCGGCTACGGCCCGCAGGAGGTTATCGGACGGCACATCGCCGAGCTGCTGCACCCGGGTGCGGACCGGAGCCTCGGCCGGTCGCTGTGGGAGGCCGCGGTCGGCGGGCGCGGGGTGATGGGCACGGTCACGGCCTGGCACCACGACGGCCACCCCGTGGAGCTGGAGATCTGGGCGAGCCCCGTGCTCGACCGGCACGACGACACCTCCGCGATCCTGGTGTTCGCCGCCGAGGCGCACGCCACGCGCCGTATCCGCGGCGCGTCCGCCGTGTGGGACGGGCTGTTCGCCCGCTCCCCCGTCGGCATCGGCGTCCTGGACACGCAGCTGCGGTTCCTCAGGGTCAACCCCGCCCTGGAACAGATGAACGGCCTGTCCGAGTCGACGCACATCGGCCGCCGCCTGTCCCAGCTGCTGCCCGAGGTGAACGCCGAGGAGATGGAGGAGGCGATGCGGCAGGTCCTGGACCGGGGGGAGCCGGTCCTGGACCGCCGCCGGGTGGGGCGTACGCCGGCCGACCCGGAACACGACCGGGTGTGGTCGTGCTCGTACGTACGGGTCGAGGACCCCGGCGGCCGGCCGATCGGCGTCATCGCCTCCCTGCTCGACATCACCGAGCAGCAGCGCGCCCACACCGAGGCCGAGGCGGGCCGGCGCAGGCTCGCGCTGCTCAGCGAGGCGTCCATACGGGTCGGCTCCAGCCTGGACCTGGAGCGCACCGCCCAGGAACTCGCCGACCTGGCCGCCCCTGGCCTCGCCGACGCGGTCACCGTCGACGTCCTGGACTCCCTCGCGCGCGGTGACGAACCCGGCATGGGGCTGGTCGGCGGGGTCGCCCTGCGCCGCCTGGGCAAGGCCCCGCTGACGGGTTCCGAGGTCACCGACGTCCTCGCCCCGCTCGGCCGCACCCTCGACTTCCCGGCGTCCGCCCCGTACACCCAGGCGCTCGCCGGGCGCCGGCCCTTCCTGCTGGCCCACCTCGACGAGAAGGCCATCGCGCCCGCCGCCCGCCACACCAACAGGCCCGCGCAGCTGCTGCGCCTGGGGGTGCACTCGTTCATGATGGCGCCGCTGGTCGCCCGGGACCTGGTGCTGGGCGTGGCCACCTTCTACCGCACGCGGCCGGTCGGGCCCTTCACCTCCGACGACGTGGTCCTGGCCGGGGAACTCACCGCCCGTGCCGCGCTCAGCATCGACAACGCCCGCCTCTACCACCGGGAGCACGAGACCGCGCTCACCCTGCAGCGCAGCATGCTGCCGCAGCACATCACCCCGCCGCCCGGGATCGAGGTCGCCCACCGCTACCTGCCCGCCAGCGACGTCAACGAGGTCGGCGGCGACTGGTACGACGTCCTGCACCTGCCGGGTGACCGGGCCGCTCTCCTCATCGGCGACGTCATGGGCCACGGCACGCGGGCCGCGGCGGTCATGGGACGGCTGTCCGCCAGCGTCCGGGCACTGGCCCGGCTCGACCTGGAGCCGGTGGACCTGCTGTACCAGCTGGAGGCGGCACTCGACGATCTGGCCGAGCCGATGCTCGCCACCTTCCTGTACACCGTGATCGACCCGGCGACCGGGCGCTGCCGTATGACCCGCGCCGGTCACCCGCCGCCCGCCACCATCGGTTCCGACGGTGCCGTCCATGTCATCGAACTGCCGCCGGGCGCCCCGCTGGGGGTCGGCGGGACCCGCTTCACGACCGTCGAGACCACCCTGGAGCCGGGCGGCGTCCTGGTGCTGTACACCGACGGGCTCATCGAGTCCCGCGGCAGCGACATCGACGAACGCCTCGCCGAGCTCACCCACTTGCTCGCCCAGCCCCACGCCTCCCTGACGGGCCTGTGCGACGACCTGCTCACCCACCTCGTCCCGGGCTCGGCCGACGACGACATCGCCCTGCTGGTCGCCCGCATCCCCGAGGAGGAGTAACCGGCCGGGGGCGCGGGGCGCCGCAGGACGGCCCGGTCGGGTGATGGGACCCGTACACGCCGCCGGGTTACCCGGGAGGGCGCGGGCGGCTGATGATCATGCCGTCATGACCTCTCGACGTTCCGGGCCGGCGCGCCCTTTCAGGTTCCTGGCCGCCGCATGCCTGTGCCCCTTGCTGGCCGCGTCCTTGTCGGCCGCCCACTCGGCCTCGGCCCACTCCGCATCGGCCCACTCCGCATCGAACCACTCGATTTCGGCGCGGTCCGCGTCGGCGGGGGCGGCGGGCGCGCCGCGTCCGCCGGCCGTGGGCGAGCGGGGCGCGGCGGCCCATCTGCACGCCGTCCGGAACGACCCCCGGCTGCTGCGGCGCTTCTTCGAGCGGCTGCCCAAGGGCGGTGAGCTGCACAACCACCTGTCGGGCGCGGTGTCGACGGAGTACCTGATCGAGCTGGCCGCCGAGGACGGGCTGTGCGTCGAGACCTCGACCATGACCGCCGTGGAGCCGCCGTGCGGCCCGGGCAGGCGTCGCGCCGCGGACGCCCGTACGGACAGGGCGTTCCACGACGCGCTGGTACGGGCGTGGTCCATGCAGGACTTCCCCGCCGGCGGCAACGGACACGACCACTTCTTCGCCACCTTCGGCAAGTTCGGCGCGGTGACCTGGCGGCACCCCGGCAAGCTGCTCGCCGAGGTCGCCGACGACGTGGTCCGGCAGAACCAGTTCTACCTGGAGACCATGGCGACCCCGGCGTCCGGCTCCGCGAGGAGGCTCGCCGACGAGGTCGGCTGGGACGCCGACCTCGGCCGGCTGCACGGCAGGCTCACGGCGGGCGGCGGCCTGGACCGTGTCGTGGCGGAGGCCCGCGGCGAGGCCGACGCCGCCGAGCGGGAGTTCCGCGCCGCCGCCCGCTGCGGCACGCCGGAGGCCCGGCCCGGCTGCGCCCTGCCCGTACGGTGGATCGCGCAGGTGTCACGCGGCGGTTCGCCCGAGCGCGTGTTCACGCAGATGGCCCTCGGCATGCGGCTGGCCGAACGGGACCCGAGGTTCGTCGCGGTCAACCTCGTGCAGCCGGAGGACGGCGAGACCGCGCTGGCCGACTACCGCCTGCACATGCGCATGCTGGCCCACCTGCGCGGCGTGTACCCGCGCGCCCACCTCACCCTCCACGCCGGCGAGCTGTGGCCGGGCCTGGTCAAGCCGGAGCACCTGGCCTTCCACATCGGCGAGGCCGTGGACGTCGCCGGCGCCGAACGCATCGGCCACGGCGTCGACCTCGTCCACGAGGACGGCTGGCAGCGGACCGTCCGCACCATGGCGGCCCGCGAGATCGCCGTCGAGGTGCCGTTCACGAGCAACGCCCAGATCCTCGGCGTCAAGGGTGACGACCACCCCTTCGCGACCTACCGCCGCTACGGCGTGCCGGTCGTCCTGGCCACCGACGACCCGGGGGTGTCCCGTATCGACATCACCCACGAGTACCAGTACGCGGCCCGGACCTACGGCCTGTCGTACCCCGAGCTGAAGGACCTCGCCCGCGCCTCCCTGGAGTACGCCTTCCTCCCCGGCGACAGCCTGTGGCACGGCAACCCGACCCGGTCCGGCTACCACCTCGCCGCCGCCTGCCGCGGTGAGCGCCCCGGCGTGACCACGCCCGGTCCGCTGTGCCGCAACCTGCTCCGCTCGAGCGCCAAGGCGGCGGTGCAGTGGCGCCAGGAGGTCGCGTTCCACGCCTTCGAGCGCGGTTTCGGCGCCCCCCGCTGATCCGCGCGTGGGGCGTGCGCGGGGCTCGCCTCAGCCCACGCCGTGCGGTCGGAACTGGACGCTGACGCGGGGGCCGACCGCGCGGCTCGTCTTGGGGACCGCGTGGTCCCATGTGCGCTGGCACGAGCCGCCCATCACCACGAGATCGCCGTGCCCCAGCGGGAGCCGGAGCGCCACGGGGCCGCCGCCGCGCGGGCGGAGGGCGAGGTCCCGGGGGTCTCCGAGGGAGAGGATGGCGACCATCGTGTCCCGCGTGGAGGACCGGCCGGTCCGGTCGCCGTGCCAGGCGACGCTGTCGCGTCCGTCGCGGTAGAGGCAGAGGCCGGCCGTGACGAAGGGCTCGCCCAGCTCGGGCGCGTAATGGGCGCTGAGCGCCGCGCGGGCCTCGGCGAGGACGGGGTGCGGAAGGGGCTCGCCCTCGCGGTAGTACGCGAGGAGGCGGGGTACGGCGACCACGTTGTCGTACATCCTGCGCTCCTCGGCGTGCCACGGCACCCGCGCGACCAGGTCCTCGAACAGCGCGTCGGCGCCCTGGAGCCAGCCGGGCAGGTGGTCGATCCAGGCACCGCCGTCCAGCCCGGTCCGCCGGACACCGCCCAGCGGGCCGAGCCGGATGTCGTCGCCCTGGTCGAACAGGGACCCCTGGAAGGCGGAGAGGTCCGGGCGGAGTGCGGTCATGGGTCCAGCCTAGACGAACAACCGAACACACGAGCGAATCCCTCGCCCGGACTCCGGCGTCGCACGCGGTGTGACGTACGCCACGAGAGGCGGTGTCACGGTCGCGGGGTGGTGCGGTGTCTACGCGGTGAGCCCGCCTCCCAGGAGGGCCTGCCAACCGCGAGAAGGGCAGAGACATGGAGACCCTGACGGTGCGACGCGTCATCGCGGCGCCGATCGCCGACGTGTTCGACTGGTGCGCCACGACCACCCACTACACCCGCTCCCCCTACGTGCTCAGGGCGCGGCTGGCCCGGCCGGGCGCGGGTGCGCCGTACGGGGTGGGCGCCATCCGCCTGCACACGTGGCTGATCGGCTGGTTCCGCGAACGGGTCACCGCCTACCACCCCCCGTACGAGTTCGACTACACCGTCGAACGCTGCTTCCCGCCCGCTCGGCACGAGCTCGGCCGCATGACCTTCACCGAAGTCCCCGAGGGCACGCTCGTCGTCTGGACGACGACGTTCCAGGTCCGCGCCCCTTTCGGCGCCGCCCTGACCCGCGTACTCGCCAAACCTCTCATCGCCCACGTCTTCGGTCGGATCCTCGACACCGCCGGCGCCGCACTCACCGCCGAACCGGTCGACCGGTCCTGAACCTGCGGTGTTCTCGACACTCAGAGGCGGGCGGTCGTGGTGGAGGGGAGCGGGGAGGTGAGGACGCCGAGCAGGCGGGTGACCTCGTGGGTCATCGCCGTGCGTCCGGCGCCCAGGTAGCGGCGTGTGTCGGCCAGCGTGGGGTCCACGTCGAGGGCTTCGCGGGCGGCGCGGGTGAAGACCCGGTTCAGGTGGGTGGCGATGTTGACCTTGGTCATGCCGTGGTCGACGGCGGTGGCGAGGTCCTGGTCCGCGACGCCCGACGAGCCGTGCAGCACCAGGGGCACGGGGACGGCGGTGCGCAGGGCCGCGATGAGCGCGAAGTCCAGTGCGGCGTCGCGGGTGAGCATGGCGTGCGACGTGCCGACGGCGACCGCGAGGGCGTCCACGCCGGTGGCCGCGACGAAGGCCGCCGCCTCGTCCGGGTCGGTGCGCGCTCCCGGGGCGTGCACGCCGTCCTTGCCGCCGACCTCGCCCAGTTCGGCCTCCACCCAGACGCCGGACGCGTGGCAGCGGGCCCGTATGCCGGCCGTGGTGCGGACGTTCTCCTCGTACGGGAGGGTCGACGCGTCGTACATGACCGACGTGAAGCCCAGCGCTGTCGCCTCGTCGACGAGGTCCGGCGACGTCGCGTGGTCGAGGTGGACCGCCACGGGCACCCTCGCGGCGCGGGCGACGGCCAGGGTCGCCGTTCCGATCGGGGCGAGCGCGCCGTGGTAGCGGGCGGTGTTCTCGCTGATCTGGAGGATCACGGGGGCGCCGGCCGCCTCCGCTCCGGCCACGATGGCCTCGGCGTGTTCGAGCTGGACGACGTTGAAGGCGCCGACACCGCTGCGGGTGCGTGCGGCGGGGGTGACGATGTCGGCCGTCCCTACGAGGGGCATCGTGTCTCTCCTGGTGTACGGGGCAGGGGCTGGACGTCCACGCGGCCGCGCAGGCGGCGGTGGACGGCGGGATCGAAGGAGCCCGCCAGTGGGGCGGCCACGGCGGCGGCCGACAGCGCCACCGCCTCGGCGAGCCGTGGCGGCCAGGGCTCCGCGGCGGCCAGGCCGAGCGACAGTGCGGCGACCGCGGCGTCCCCGGCGCCGGTCGGGTTGCCCCGGAGCCGTTCGGGGGGAACCGCGCGCCACGTGCCGTGCGGGGTGACGGCGAGCAGGCCGTCGGGGCCGAGCGAGGCGACGACGGCCTCGGCTCCGGCGGCGCGCAACGCCTCCGCCGCGGCGCGTGCGGCGAGACGGGGCTCGCACCGGCCGGATGCCGGGGAGGGGCCGGACCGGCCTGCGGCCTCGGCGAGTTCGTCGGCGTTCGGTTTGACGAGGGCCGGGGCGGCCGGGAGAGCGGCGAGGAGCGCCGGTCCGCTCGTGTCGAGGAGGGCGGGGACGGCCCGCGCGCGGGCCGCCCGGACGAGCACCGCGTAGGCGTCCTCGGGCAGGCCGGGGGGCAGGCTGCCGGAGAGGACGACGGCGGTGGCCCGGTCGAGGAGGGCCTCGAAGGACTCGCGGAAGCGGGTCCACTCCTCCGGGAGTACCACGGGGCCCGGTTCGAGCAGGGTCGTCGTGTCGCCGGTGTGCGCGTCCACGACGGCGACGGTCCGGCGGGTCTCGCCACGGATGGGGACCAGCCGCTCGGGGAGGCCCCCGTCGGCGAGTTCGCGGCGGACGGCCGCTCCCGTGCCGCCGCCGGCCAGGCCCGTGACGAGGGTCGGATGTCCGAGGGCGTGCAGGACGCGGGAGACGTTGACGCCCTTTCCGCCCGCCCGGGCGGCCACCTCGCGGACGCGGTGTGCCGTGTGGGGGCGGAGCCGGTCGACGTGGTGCGTGATGTCGAGGGCGGCGTTGAGGCTGACGGTGAGGATCACGGCGCCGCTCCCGCGCGGGCCACGAGGTCCCGGGCCAGGTACGCGGCGCCCGTGCAGCCCGCCAGGTCGCCGAGCCGGGCCTCGACGACCTCGGGCGCGGCCTGGAAGGTGAGGTGTGCGGCGAGCGCCGCCCGCAGCGGCCGGAGGAAGGAGTCGCCGGCCCGGGACATGCCTCCGCCGATGACGACGCGCGCGGGGTCGTAGAGGGTGATCGCGGTGGACAGGGCATCGGCGAGCGCCTCGACGGCCTCGGACCAGAGCGCGGCGGCCGTCGGGTCCCCCGCTGCCGCGCGGCCCTGGACCTCCGCGGCGGTGGTGCCGTACCGGCCGGTGGCGCGGGCGTAGCGGCGGGCGATGGCGGACGCGGACGCCACGGTCTCCAGGCAGCCCCGCGCGCCGCAGCGGCAGCGGTCTCCCCGGGGCCGCACCACGACGTGGCCCAGTTCGCCGGCACGGCCGTGGCCGCCGGTCAGGGCCCGGGGCCGGCCACCGGTGAACACGGCGGCGGCGATCCCGGTGCCGACCGGCACGAAGAGGAAGTCGGCGCAGCCCTGTCCCGCGCCGGCCCGGGCCTCGGCCAGGCCGCCGGCCCGGACGTCGTGGCCGAACGCCACGGGCAGGTCGAGGTGTTCGGCCAGCCAGTCCCGGACGGGTACGTCGCGCCAGCCGAGGTTGGCGGCGCGTACGCACACGCCCGCGTCCTCGTCGACGAGTCCGGGGACGACGATCCCGGCCGCCACGGCCGCCGGGCAGCGCCCGGCCAGTTCGGCGGCGCAGCCGAGCACGGTCTCGAGGACGGTGTCCGGGCCGCGGTCCGCCCTGGTGTACCAGCGCTCGGTGTACCGCAGGGTGCCGTCCTCGGAGAACAGACCGCCCTTGATGTACGTGCCTCCGACGTCCAGGGCCATGACCGTCACGAGTCGGCCCCGCCACGCGCCCCGCCCCCGGCCGCCTCGCCATACGCCCGGTTGTGCGCCCCGGCATCGGCACCGGCGTCCGCCAGGACGATGGAGCGGGTCAGGCCCCGCGGCCGGTCGGGGTCGAGGCCGCGGCGTCCGGCCAGGGCGACGGCGACGCGCTGAGCGCGGATCAGGTCGGCGAGGGGGTCGGCCGGCGAGACGGAGGCGCACGCGCCGGTCGTCCGCACCTGGTCGAGGAGGCCGGGGGGCGGCGCGCCGAAGAACCAGACGACGCTCCCGGGCCCCGTGACGCTGATCGGGCCGTGCCGGTACTCCATCGCGGGGTACGACTCCGTCCACGCCCCGGCCGCCTCGCGCAGCTTCAGGGCCGCCTCATGGGCGAGGCCGACGGTCCAGCCGGTCCCGAGGAACGTGAACTGCCCGGCGGCCACCGCCTCTTCGGGGAGCGGGGAGAGCACGGCCCGCTCCGCCTGCTCGGGGAGGTCGGGCGGTACGCAGCCGAGGCCTGCGCGCAGCAGCACGAGGGCCGTCGTGGCGAACCTGGTCTGCACGACCGACCGCTCGTCGGCGAACGAGAGGTCCACGACCGTGTCCGCGGCGTCCCGGACGGGAGTGTCGGGGTCGCCCGTGAGGGCGACGGTGGGGGTGTCCCCGGCGACCCGCCCCAGCGCCGTGAGCACCTCCGTCGTGGTGCCGGAGCGGCTGATCGCGAGCACGCGGTCGTAGCGGCGGGCCACCGGGAACTCGGAGGCGGCGAAGGCGTCGGTCTCGCCGAGGCCGGCGGACTCGCGCAGCGCCGCGTACGCCTGGGCGATGTAGAGGGAGGTGCCGCAGCCGACGACGGCCACGCGTTCGCCGTCCTGCGGCAGTCCGGCCGGGCGCGCCTCCAGCGCACGGCGCCAGCACGCGGGCTGGCTGGTGATTTCCCTGTCGACATGGCTCACGGCGACTCCCGGAGGGGTTTCGCGGCTGGGTGCACCCCAGCTCGCATGCTTGAAGGTGATTTGTTTATACGTCGGACGCTCAACTTTGAGCAAGCATGCGCACGAATACGCATGTGCGGGGTCCGGCGGGTTACGCTCAGCACCCGCAGGTCGCCACACAGGTGAAGGGCGCCCCGCGGGCAAGCGGGCGAGCAGAGCGAGGAGATGGTGATGGGCACGCACGAGCGCTGGACGCGGCTCCTCGACGCGCTGGGCGAGAGGGGCAGCATCGAGGTGGCCGAAGCCTCCGAGCTGCTCGGCGTCTCCCCCGCCACCGTCCGCCGCGACCTGGAGGAGTTGGCCCGCCAGCAGCTGCTGACCCGTACGCGTGGCGGCGCGGTGCTCAGCGGCGTCACGTACGACCTGCCGCTGCGTTACAAGACCGCGCGCAAGGCGGACGAGAAGCAGCGGATCGCCCGCGCCGCCGCCGCGCTCGTCCCGCCGGGCGCCGTCGTCGGGCTGAACGGCGGGACGACGACCTCGGAGGTGGCCCGGGAGCTGGCCACCCGTCCCGACCTGGCCGAGCACACCGCCGGGACCGCGCTGACGATCGTCACCAACGCCGTGAACATCGCCAACGAGCTGGCCGTCCGCCCGCACGTGAAGACCGTGGTGACCGGCGGGGTCGCCCGCCCCCAGTCGTACGAGCTGACGGGGCCGCTCGCGGCCGCCGTGCTCCAGGGCCTGTCGCTCGACTACGCGATCCTCGGCGTCAACGCCGTCGACCCGCGCTTCGGCGCGTCCGCCCACGACGAGGGCGAGGCGAACGTCAACCGGGCCATGGCCGAGCGCGCCGACAAGATCGTCGTGGTCGCCGACTCCACCAAGCTCGGCCGGCGGGCGTTCGCCCGGGTCTGCACGATCGCCGAGATCGATGTCCTCATCACGGACCACGACGCCCCCGACGACCTCGTCGAACAGCTCACCCATCAGGGCGTCGACGTCCACTGCGTCTGAGGCGGCAAGGGGACCCGCCGCTCACTTCACGGAGCCGGCGGTGAGCCCCGAGACCACATGGCGCTCGATGACCGCGAAGAGGATCACCACCGGGACGATCGCGACCACCGAGGCCGCGAAGACCTGGTTCCACTGGACGCTGTAGGCGCCGATCATGTTGTTGATGCCGACGGTCAGCGGCTGCCGCTCGGGCGACGTGGTCAGCGTCAGGCCCATGATGAACTCGTTCCACGCCGCGATGAACGTGAAGATCACGGCGGTGACGATGCCGGGCATGGCCAGGGGCAGGGTCACGCGGAACAGCGCCCCGGCCCGGCTGCTGCCGTCCATCATCGCGGCCTCCTCCAGCTCCACCGGGATCGAGCCGATGTACGCGCTGATGATCCACACCGCGAACGCGAGGTTGAACGCCGCGTTGGCGACCATGAGCACGGTCACGGTGTCGAGCAGTCCCAGGGCGTGGAACTCCCGGTAGAGGCCGACCTGAAGGGCCGTCGGCTGGAACATCTGCGTGACCAGGACGAGCAGGAGGAAGGCCGTGCGCCCCCGGAAGCGCACACGGGCCGTGCAGTACGCGGCCGGCAGCGCCACCAGCAGCACGAGCAGCGTCGAACCGCCCGCGATCAGCAGGGTGTTGGTGAGGTTCTGGCCGAGGGTGGTGTCGGTCCACACCCGGGTGAACGCGGACCAGTCGAAGTGGGACGGCAGGTAGCCGTTGTCGCGCAGCTCGTCGGCGGGCCGGGCGGCCGTGACGACCATCTCGGCGTACGGCAGGAGGAAGAGTGCGGCCAGGGCCCATGCCGTGACGGTGAGCAGGACGGTCCTGGTGCGCGGCCTCGTCCGTACGGTGGCGGTGCGCGCGGTCGTCCGTGTTGTCATCGGGCTGCCTCCTTCCAGCCGCTGACCTTGAGGAAGACCAGCACCATGACGATGACGGCCGCGAAGTTGACCACCGACAGGGCGGCCGACTCGGCGACGTCGTAGCTGCGCAGCATGTACATGAAGACCGTGGTCGTGGCGGTGTCGGCGTCGGGTCCGCCCTGGGTCATGCCCCAGATCACCGGGAACGAGTTGAAGACGTTGATCAGGTTGATCACCAGCGCCACGAGGAACGCCGGCCGCAGGAGCGGCAGGGTGATCCTCGTGTAGGTCTGGAGAGGTGACGCGCCGTCGACGCGGGCCGCCTCGTACACCTCCGCCGGAATCGTCTGGAGTCCGGCGAGGAGGGTGTACGTGGTGAAGGGGAGCGACACGAAGACGGCGACGAACACCAGCCAGGGCTTGGCGTGGGCCGCGTCTCCGGTCCACGCCTCGGCCGTGTCGATGACGCCGAGGTCGAGGAGCAGCCGGTTGAGGACGCCGGCGACCTGGTCGAGCATCCAGCGGAAGCCGATCGCGGTCATCAGGACGGAGGCCGCCCACGGGGCGATCAGGGCCCAGCGGGTGATGGTCCGGCCGGGGAAGCGCTGGTCGAACAGCTGGGCCAGGGCGAGCGAGATAACCATGGTGAGGGCGACCACGACGACCGTCCACACGGCCGTCCAGGTCAGGACGTCGGGGAGGCGCGGGTCGGCGAACAGCTTGCGGTACTTCCCGAACCCGGCGGGCCCCTGGTCGACACCGGACGTGTCGATCCTCCGCAGCGAGGTGCGGACCATCTCGACGACCGGCCAGACGACGACGGCCAGGATGAGGACGACGGCCGGGGATATCCACGGCAGGGCGCCGAGACGCCGCAGGCGGGGGCGAGGACCGGGACCGGGACCGGCCCACCGCGTGGGCCGGCGTCGGCGGAGGGGCCTCGCACCGGCCCGGCGGACGGGGGCGCCGCGCCGGACGGCGGTGCGGTGGGGTTCGGGGATGGTGCGGGTGGACACAGTGAGTTCTCGATTCGGGCGTACGGCCATGGGCCGCTCTCGTTACTGTCCTGCCTGCTGCGCGGCCTGCTGGAGCGCGTCGAGGGTCTGCCGCGGCTCGCTGACGGCGCTGCCGATGCGGGTCTTGATCTGGGCGGAGACGCCCGGCCACGTCGGGTCGCTGAGCGGGTAGAAGGTGGCCGTCGGCAGGATCCGGAGGAAGGGCTTGAGGTCCTTCTGCGCGGGATCGTCCTGGAGCGCCGCGAGCGCGGACCGGGTCACCGGCATCAGGTGGTACGTCTTGGCGAACCGGACCGTGTGCTCCTTCTGGTAGGCGAAGTCCAGGAACGCCTTGATCTCCTTCTTGTGCCCGCCCTTCTTGAACGCCATCACCCAGTCGGCGACGCCCAGCGTGCTGCGGCTCTGCGCGTCCTTGCCCGGCATGGCGGTCCAGGTGACGTCCATGCCCTTGATCTCGGAGAGCTGGCCCGGGAACCCGTTGAGCATGCCGACCTTGCCCGACGCGAAGTTCTTCGTGAGGTCGGTGCGGTTGACGGAGGCGGGGCTCTTCTGCGTGAGGCCCGCGTCGACCCAGCCCTTGAGCTGGGTGAACGTCTCCACGTTGGCGGCGGAGTTGATGGCGTACGCGCCGCTGGAGTCCTGGTAGCCGCCGTTGTTGCCGAGCATCCAGATGAAGGCCTCGGCCTGAGCCTCTTCCTTCCCGAGCGGGACGCCCAGGGGCACCTCCACGCCCGCCTTCTTGAGCGCCGTCGCCGCGGCGGTGACCTCGGCCCAGGTCTTCGGCGGCTTCTTCGGGTCGAGGCCGGCCTTGCGGAACAGCGCGTTGTTGATCAGGAACATCCGCGCGCTGGAGACGAACGGGATGCCGTACCGGGTGTCGCCCTGGCTGCCGGCGTCGGCCATGGCCGGGATGAGGTCCGCCTCGGTGGGCACCGACAGCACTTCGGGTACGGAGTAGAGCAGCCCGCTCTTCGCGAAGTCCGCGTAGCCGCCGGTCTGGAGGAGGTCCGGCTGGTCGCCGTTCTGGACCATGGTCCTGACCTGGGCGTCGATGTCATTCCAGTTGATCACCTGGAGGTCCACCTTGATCGTGGGGTTCTTCTTCTCGAACGCCTTGATCACGTCCTGCCAGTAGGCCCGGCTCGGATTGTCGCCGTTGGAGCCGTAGTCGGCCGCGACGAACGTGATCGTGGTGACGCCGTCGGCCGAGGGACCGGATCCGGCGCCACCGCACCCCGAGAGCGACAGCGCGAGCACACCGGCGACCCCGGCGGCGGACAGGGCGAAGAGACGTCGCTTCATGGCAACTACCGCCTTTTGGTACAGGAGGACCGACGCTCCGGCCGGCCCGCGAAGAGGAGAACGAGCACGCTCGAAGTTGAGCAGGTCGTCGAATATCGCTCAAGTTAGAGCACGCCACCTGGTGCCTGTCATCGATGGACCCCGGTGAGTTATGCAGTTGTGACCCTGTCGACCGACTGAGGCCACACTGAGCAATCGTGCGCGTTATTGATCGGAACAAGTCCATAGTGAGCACTTGACGTCATCCGGGGTGGCTGTTGTCATGACGCGCAGTACTCGGCACGTGTTGTCCGCGAGCACCGCCGGACGGCGGCGCCCGCATGGCCGGAAAGGCGGCTGTGATGCAACGAAGTTCCGTACGAACCCCACGCCGGGGAGGTGGCCGGGCCCGCGGCAGACGCCCGGCGATCCTCGGCCTGGTGGCGGCCCTGGTGGCCGCCGTCTTCTCGGTCGCCGGGCCCGTGTCGCCCGCGGCCGCGGCGAGCGCGGGGGACGTCACCGGCGTCAGCCAGTCCGGGAACACCGTCACGATCAGCACCACGACGGCCGCGAAAGCCCGCGTGGTGATAGCCCGGCAGGACATCTTCCGGATCTGGCTGTCGCCCAACGGCGGCTTCGCCGACGACCCGGCGGGCAACGCCCTCGCCGTCGCCACCGACTTCGGGCCGGTGACCACGAGCGTCACGGACGCCGGCACCCACTACCGGATCAGCACCCCGGCGCTGAGCATCCGCGTCAACAAGTCCCCGCTGCGGTTCTCCGTCTACCGCGCCGACGACAGGACCCTCGTCTGGGCCGAGTCCCAGCCCCTGTCCTGGACCGGCACGCAGACCAGCCAGTACCTCGCCCAAGGCCCCGACGAGCAGTTCTACGGCACCGGCCTGCGGCTCGGCGAGTGGGCGCTGCGCGGCAAGACCGTCCCGGTGTCCGTCGCCAACACGTGGAAGGAGAACACCAACGCCAGCCCGGCGCCGTTCTACATGTCCACCAACGGCTACGGCGTCATGCGCAACACCTGGGCCCCCGGTACGTACACCTTCGGGGCGCCCGGCACGTTCACGCACAACGAGAGCCGCTTCGACGCCTGGTACTTCGTCGGCGACTCCCTCAAGGGTGTGCTCGACGCGTACACGGACGTCAGCGGCAAGCCGTTCCTGGCGCCGATGTGGGGCTTCGAGCTGGGTAACGCCGACTGCTGGAACGCCTCCAACCCCGACTACCAGGGGGACCACAACCGCCTGCGCCACCAGACCACCAAGGACGTCCTCGGCTACGCCACCGACGCCCGCGCCGCCGACATGCCCTCCGGCTGGTTCCTGCCCAACGACGGCTACGGCTGCGGATACACGGACCTGAAGGCGACCGTCGACGGGCTCAGGGCGAAGGGCTTCCAGACCGGCCTGTGGACGTCCACCGGGCTGGCGAACATCGATCAGGAGGTGGGCACCGCCGGCAGCCGCGGTGTGAAGACCGACGTGGCGTGGATCGGCCCCGGCTACAAGTACGCCTTCGACGGCGTCCAGCAGGCCGTGGACGGCATCGAGCGCAACTCCGACGCCCGCCGCTACGTCTGGACGGTCGACGGCTGGGCCGGCACGCAGCGCAACGCCGTCGTCTGGACCGGCGACACGCCCGGCACCTGGGACGCCATGCGCTGGCACGTCCCGGCCATCACGGGCGCCGGCCTGTCCGCGCTCAACTACGCCTCCGGCGACATCGACGGCATCTTCCAGGGCAGCCCCAAGACCTACGTCCGCGACCTCCAGTGGAAGGCGTTCACCCCGGCGTTCATGACGATGTCCGGCTGGGGCGCCACCAACCCGGAGACCGGCTACCAGGACAAGCAGCCCTGGCGGTTCCCCGACCCGTACCTCTCCATCAACCGCAAGTACCTCAAGCTCAAGATGCGGATGATGCCGTACCTGTACTCGGCGAGCCGCGTCGCCACCGAGACCGGCACGCCCACCGTCCGCGCCATGGTCCTGGAGTACCCGGACGACCCCGTGGCGCGCGGGAACCAGACCAGCGGCCAGTTCATGTCCGGCGACTCGCTCCTGGTCGCGCCCGTCGTCACCGACACCACGACCCGCGACGGCATCTACCTGCCCGTCGGCACGTGGACGGACTACTGGACCGGCAGGACCTATGCCGGCCCCGGCTGGCTCAACGGCTACTCCGCCCCGCTCGACACCCTTCCCCTCTTCGTGAAGGGCGGCGGCATCGTGCCGATGTGGCCGCAGATGAACTACACGGGCGAGAAGCCGGTGGACAGGCTCACCTACGACATCTATCCGCGCGGCTCGTCGACGTTCACGCTGTACGAGGACGACGGCATCACCCGCTCCTACAAGTCCGGCGCGTACGCCAAGCAGAAGGTGGACGTCACCGCGCCCGCCTCCGGCACCGGCGACGTGCGCATCGCCGTCGGCGCGAGCACCGGCACGTACGCCGGCAAGCCCGCGTCGCGCGGCTACGAGTTCACCGTCCACGCGGCCGCCGCCCCCGCCGGCGTCACCGTCGACGGCACCACCCTGCCGGCGCTGACCTCCAAGAGCGCCTACGACTCCGCCACCACCGGCTGGTACTTCGACCCCGCCGACCGGTCCGGCACCCTGTGGATCAAGGCGGGCGGCAAGTCGGGCGCGTTCACCGTCACCGCGTCCGGCGTGACGCTCCTGCCCGCCGGCCAGGTGCCCGGTACCGGCGCCCCGATCTCGAAGGCCGGCTGGAAGGTCCAGTACGTCGACAGCCAGGAGACCTCGGCCGAGAACGGCGCCGCCGCCAACGCCATCGACGGCGACCCGGCCACCCGGTGGCACACCGCCTACTCCGGCGGATCGGCCGCGGCGCTGCCGCACGAGATCCAGATCGATCTCGGGGCGCGGTACGACGTCGACAGCCTGTCCTACTTGCCGCGCCAGGACGGCGCGAGCAACGGCCGGATCGGGGCGTACGAGGTGTACGTCTCCGACACGACGGCGAGTTGGGGCAGCCCGGTCGCCACGGGCGCGTTCACCGACACCGCGACCGAGAAGAAGGTCACCTTCGCGCCGAGGACCGGGCGTTACCTGCGCCTCAAGGCCCTGACGGAGGCGGGGGACCGGGGCCCGTGGACCAGCGCGGCCGAGATCTCCGCAACGGGCAGAGCCACCCCGCTCCCGGCGAACACGACGCTGGTCAACGGGGCTTCGTCGTCCTGCGTCGACCTGCCGTACGGCTCCACGACGGCGGGCACCGAGCCGACGCTGTACGCCTGCCACGGCGGCACCAACCAGCGCTGGACGTTCACGGCCGCCGGCACGCTCACCGGCAAGGACGGCGTCTGCCTCGACGGCTCGGCCACCACCGTCGCCGTGCAGCCGTGCAACGGCTCGACGGGCCAGAAGTGGCAGCTCGGCCCCCAGTCGAGCGTGACCAGCGGCGGCCGCTGCCTCGCCCCCGTCCGGTCCGGCACCGCCAACGGCACCAAGCTGGAACTCGCCACCTGCTCGGCCACCGCGGCCCAGCGCTGGACGCCCACCAGCTGATCGCCACCCCCCTGACCTGCGCCTCCGGCCCTCTGCTCCAGGGCCGGAGGCGCAGGGCACATGAAAACCTAGACATCCAAAGTTTTCGTACCTACGGTGGCAGAACCGGACGGCTTCACGCCGTCGACCGCGCCCCGCCCCCCGGCGCAAAGGAGCCCCCCATGTTCATCGCCACCCCGCCCGCCACCGTGCGGAACGCCCCGCTGAGCGGTTCCCCCGACGTCGCTCCCGACCGGCCCGGCCCGACCGCGCACGACACCCGGCGGGCCCTGTGCGTCATGCCGGCGACCGTCGAGGCGGTCCCTTCGCTCCGGCGCTTCGCCCGGGACACGGCACACCGCTGGAGCCTGGGCGAGCACACCGACGAGGCCCTCGCCGTCATCGTCACCGAACTGGTCACCAACGTCGTGCGGCACAGCGGCAGCCCCGATGTCGCGGTCCTCCTGACGACCACGGGGCGAACGGTCGCCGTGCGGGTCCAGGACACCGGCCGGTGGCGGCCCCGACGCCCGCGCCTGCCCGGCGACGGCGCCGACGCGTGCTGCGGCCGGGGGCTTGAGCTGGTGCGCGCGTACGCCCTCGACTGCGCCGTCGTACGGACGGCACGCGGCACGCGGGTGGCCGTGACCCTGGCCCCCGGGGCCGAGGGTGAGCGGGAACCGTCGGGCCCGGACTACTCCCCCGGCTGAGGGCCGGCCGCGTGCCCGCCGCCCTCCGCCCCCGCGCGCCCCTCACGTTCCAGGGCGTCCAGCAGCACATCGCGCAACCGTCCGATGTCCCCGGCCATGTCGATCGACGGCTCCAGCAGCCACTGGAGCTGGAGGCCGTCGGTCGCGGCCAGCAGGACCCGGGCGGCCCAGTCGGCGTCGCGGCCGGCCCCCGGCCCGGCGGACTCGAGCCCCGGGGGCGGACCGGCGAGAAGCAGGGCCGCGATCTGCTGCCGCAGTACCCGGTAGCGCTCGGTGAAGAACGCGTGCCCCGGGTGGTCCGGGTTGGCGGCGGCCGCCGCGATGTCCAGGAACAGCTTGACCAGCCCGGGTGTGGCGGCGTTCTCCGCCAGCAGCTCCGTGCGCCAGAGCACGGTCTCCGGCGTGTACGCCTCGGAGGCGGCGACGTCACGGGCTTCGATCACCGCGGTGAGCAGGGCTTCACGGCTGCCGAAGTGGTGCAGCACCCCCGCGTCGGTCATCCCCACCCGCTGGGCGATGTCCCGCACCGACACCCCCCGACTGCCCGCCTCGGCATAGGCGGCCAGGGCGGCGTCGAGGATCTTCTGCCGCTTGGCGGCGGTCTTGGCGTAGGGCCCTCGGGACCCGCGTGTGCTCACCCGGGCAATGTAGCCACACACCCCGACTCAAAACCTTGACCCCCCATGTTTTGCGGCGCGGGGCGAGAACGGGCCCATGAGACGGTCGGACACGGCACCCGCAGTCACGACGAGAGCCTGGCCGTCGTCTTGCGCGGGGCCGTCGTGGGGGTTTCGGCGTCCTGGGCGTACGGCATGCTGGAGCCAGGGGGGACGCATGACGAAGAGGCTCAGGTGGCTGCTCGTCGTTCTGGCCACCGTATGCGCGGCGGTCTGGGCTCTCGTACAGCTGCTCAGGGGCGGTCAGGACGCGAGCGGCGTCTCGTCGATCGTGTCCATGGTGCTCACGTCCGTGGGGCTCGTCCTCGCGCTGGCCGGCTATGAGTCGACCAGGAGAACCGTCCCGCAGCCGGTCGACGCGCTCCAGCACGCCCGGAGCGCCGCGGAAACCCTGGCGAAGAGCCTGCTGGCCGCCGAGGAGAGACAGCTGCGCGCCCTCGTGGGGAGGGACGAAGAGCTGCTGAGCGTGACCTTCACCCGCCGTCCCGATGGGGGGAGTTCAGGCGCGGGCCCCGACAGGGGGCAGCTGACGAGCAGCGGTCCGGCGGCGAGCGGGGACCTTCCCGACATCGTCACGTACTACCGGTCGTGCACGAAGCCGCGCCTCGTCGTCACCGGTGCCCCGGCGCCGGCAAGACGGTGCTGTCGGTGGCGCTGGTGAGGGGGCTCATCGAGGGGCGCCAGCCGGACGACCCCCTGCCCGTACGGGTGTCGCTGGCCGAATGGGACATGAAGGACTCGTTCGACGAGCTTTTGACCGGCCACCTGATCAAGGCGGGGACGTCCGAGGAACGCGCGACGTGGATGGTGCGGAACGGGTTCGTCCTGCCCGTCCTGGACGGCCTGGACGAGATGGACCCGGGCCTCACCGATGCCGACCGCAACCCCCGCCGCGGCCCGGACGGGCGGCAGTTGCCGGACCCGGAGGCGCCGCGCGCCCTGGCCGCGTTGAAGGTGCTCGGCAACCACGGCGCGATGGTGTCCCGGTTTCCGCTGATTCTCCTGTGCCGCACGCGCCACTACGACGCCCTGCCGTCGGGCAGCCATCTGGAGCACGCCGTCCGCGTCGACATCGATCCCATGGACCACGGGCGCGTCGTGGAACATCTCACCACGGTGTTCCGGGGTGAGGCGCGCTGGCTCGCGTTCGTCCGGGACCTGCCCGCGCACCCCGTGCTGCGCCGGGCCCTGACGACACCCTGGTGGCTGCTCCTGCTCAAGGCCGTGTACCACAGGCGCGGCGACCCGTCGGAGCTCTTCGGCTGCGCCACGGAGCGTGCGCTGAAGGATCGGCTGCTGTCCCTGTTCATCCCGGCCGTCCTGGACCTGCGCCCGGCGCCGTACGACGCCGCCCGGGTCAGGGACTGGCTCGGCGTGATCGCCCGGCACCTGCGGAACGGGCCCGGTGCGGGAGAACGCGTGGACATCCACCGGCCCCAGCTGTGGCCGATCGCCGGCCCTGCCCGTGTGCGCTTCTGCGACTCCGTGGCGGCCGCCGTGGTCTTCCTCGCGCTGACACTGCCGTTGCTGCTCTTCAGGGAGAGTCCGGCGCCCTGGCTGTTCGGGACCGTCGGGATCGGTGTCGTGCTGTTGGTATGGGAGGTGTCCAGGCAGGCGGGTGACCGGCCGCCGTGCGTGCCGTGGGGGCGTGTGTTCTCCGGCGCGACCCTGACCCTGGTCATCGACACGCTGCCCGTGGCGCTCGTCCTGTCCGTGCTGGGCGGACTGCTCGCCCTTCCCGCCGCCTGGCTGGCCGGCACGTTCGGTCTCGCGTCCCTCGTCTCGTTCCTGCCCGCTCTCGGGGTGCTCTGGTCGGTCCTCATGGGCGTACGGGGCGTGACGGGGCCCGGCGTCACTCACGCCTTCACAGGTACGTACGCACCTGATGTCAACGCGGCCGTGAGGTGGCGCTACGTACTGCGGGGCGATCTCCTCCTGGGGTGTGCCATGTTCGTCGCCGCCGGAATCTCCATCGTGATGGGCCGGTGGGTGATGTCCTTCTCGGACGAGCTGGTGCTCTCCTCGGTGCCGGTCCCGGACGTGGTGACCTTCGGTCTGGTGGCCGCGGCTCTGCAGTGGGTGATGGTGTTCGGCGGCGGCCGCCGGTACCTGGTGTTCCTGTTGTGCGTGCGCGGCCGACTGCCCCGCCGGCTCGGGCGGTTCCTGCGGTGGTCCCACGAGGGCGGCCTGCTGCGCACCTCGGGCGGCGCCTACCAGTTCCGGCACCGCGAGCTGCAACAGTGGCTGGACGCCGGATAGCGGGGCGAGAAGCGGCTTCGCAGTCACCGGTTGTCGGCGGGGCCTCCCCCGTTCAGCGCACCCTCCCCCGTGGTTTCAGCGGGCCCGGCGGGAGTTCGGGGGCGGGCAGGGGGGCTCCGTCGTAGCCCTTGACCTCGCCGAAGCGGGTGCCCTTCATCCAGGCCTCGCGGGCCTCGGCGATCTCGTCGTGGGTGCGGCCGATCAGGTTCCACCACATGACCAGTTCCTCGGCGAAGGGTTCGCCGCCCAGGAGCATCAGGCCCGCGTCCGACTCCGCGCGCAGGGGGAGTTCGGTGCGGCCGCAGCCGAGGTAGAGCATCGAGCCGGGCAGGACGGGCACGTCGTCGACGTGGGTCTCGCCCGACATGCACAGCACCGCGTACTCGAAGTCCGGGTCCAGGGGCAGCCGGGCCGTGGCGCCCCGGGCGAGCGCCAGGTCGGCGCCGACGATCGGGGTGTACGTGGTGCCGGGGGAGGTCGCGCCGTCCAGGCTGCCCAGGATCAGAGTGGCCGTCAGGCCCGGGCCGTGACCTGCGGCAGGGCGGCGTGGTGCTCGAAGTGCGGGTCCACATGGCGGTGTTCCCCGGGCAGGGCCACCCACAGCTGGGCGCCGTGCAGGTAGCGGGCGTGGGGGCGGGGGCTCTCCTCGGAGTGGGAGATCGCCCGGCCGGAGGTCATCAGGCCCAGCTCGCGGGGGCGGATCGTCTGGAGGCTGCCGGTGCTGTCGCGGTGCAGCACCTCGCCCTCGTGGAGCCAGCTGACGGTCTGGAGGCCCATGTGGGGGTGGGGCGGGACCTGCATGCCGGGTTCCTCGGCGATGTCGTCGGGCCCGTAGTGGTCGACGAACGCCCAGGCGCCGACCATGCGGCGGCCGAGGTTCGGGAGCAGTCGGCGTACCTCGGTGGACTCACCGAGCTGGACGCGGCGCGGGCTGAGGAGTTCCCTCACGGGCTCCGCGACGACGAAGCCACGGCCGCCGCACACGGCGGGCGCGGCCTGGCGGTCAAGGTTGCTCATGCCGCACAACCTAGGGGATCGCGGGCCGGCGCGGCGGTGGAATAGTGGCGTGACCCGCACCGTTGTGCCGGGCACCGACGCATCCTCGAGAAGGCAGGCGGCATGAGCACCGTTGAGCTCACCAAGGAAAACTTCGACCAGGTCGTCTCGGACAACGACTTCGTCCTGATCGACTTCTGGGCGTCCTGGTGCGGGCCGTGCCTGCGGTTCGCGCCCGTGTTCGATAAGGCGTCGGAGCGCCACTCCGATCTGGTCTTCGGCAAGGTGGACACCGAGGCGCAGCCGGAGCTGGCCGCGGCCTTCGGTGTCCAGTCCATTCCGACGCTGATGATCGTGCGGGAGAAGGTGGCCGTCTTCGCGCAGCCCGGTGCGCTGCCCGAGCCGGTCCTGGAGGACCTGATCGGGCAGGCGCGCGGGCTGGACATGGACGCCGTACGGAAGTCGATCGAGGAGGCGGCCGGCGACGAGGCCGGGGCCTGACCCGAAAGGCCGGGACGCGAAGCCGGAGCAGGCCCGGCCCGAAGGCCGCAGCGCGAAGCCCGAGCAGGACGGGGCCCGAGGCCCCGGGCGCGCCTGTGCCTCAGCGTTCCAGGACCACCGCGATCCCCTGGCCCACGCCGATGCACAGCGCCGCCAGGCCCGTGCCCGAGCCCGCCGCCGCCAGCTGGTGGGCGACCGAGCCCGCGAGGCGGGCGCCCGAGGCGCCGAGCGGGTGGCCGATGGCGATGGCGCCGCCGCGCGGGTTGACCACCTCGGGGTCGAGGTCCGGCCACTCGGCGAGGCAGCCGAGGGCCTGCGCGGCGAACGCCTCGTTCAGTTCGAAGGTCGTCAGGTCGGCGAAGGTCCGCCCGGCCCGGGACAGGGCCCGCTGGACGGCCTCGACCGGGCCCAGGCCGAAGAGCTGCGGTTCGATGCCGGTGACCGCCGAGGTGCGGATCCGGGCGAGCGGCTCGCGGCCGCAGGCGCGCAGGCCCTCCTCGTCGACGAGGAGCAGCGCGGCGGCGCCGTCGTTGAGCGGTGAGGCGTTGCCGGCGGTGACCGTGCCGCCGTCGGGACGGAACGAGGGCTTGAGCTTGGCCAGGGCCTCCATGGACGTCGAGTCCCGGATGCACTCGTCGCGGACCAGGTCCACTCCCCCGTACGGGACGACCTCGCCGTCGTAGAGGCCCTTGGCCCAGGCCTCGGCGGCCTTGCGGTGGCTGGCGAGGGCGAAGGCGTCCTGCTGGTCGCGGGTGATGGCGTGCTTGTCGGCGACGAGTTCGGCGCCCTCGCCGAGGGACACGGTCCACTCGGCGGGCATGCGCGGGTTGGTCATGCGCCAGCCGAGCGTCGTCGAGTACAGCTGCTGGTGGCCCGCCGGGAAGGCGCGTTCGGGCTTCTGGAGCACCCAGGGGGCGCGGGACATGGATTCCACGCCACCCGCGAGGACGACGGAGGCGTCGCCGAGCGCGATGGCGCGGGCGGCCTGCACGACGGCTTCGAGGCCGGAGCCGCACAGCCGGTTGACGGTGACGCCGGGCACGGTGACGGGCAGGCCCGCGAGCAGGACGGCCATGCGGGCCACGTCGCGGTTGTCCTCGCCCGCCCCGTTCGCGTCGCCGAAGTAGACGTCGTCGATCCTGGCCGGGTCGAGGCCGGGCGTCCGGTCGACCAGCGCCCGTACGACGTGGGCGGCGAGGTCGTCGGGGCGTACGGAGGAGAGAGCACCGCCGAACTTGCCGATCGGTGTGCGGACGGCGTCGACGATGTACACGTCGCGGATGCTCATCGGGTCTCTCCCACGGCCTCGGTCGTTCGTGTGGTGAACGGCCGTTCACCACTCGGCGGGGCGAGTCTCCGTTCCGGGGAGGGGCACTGTCAACGGCCTTCCCCGGCGCCGGGCGTCACGACCCGCGCGGACAGGCCGTAGTCCAGCTCGAAGCCGTCCACCAGCAGCGCCTCCACCGTACGGGTCTCCGGATCGATGTCGGCCACCATCCCCTCCCCCGCGTACCGGGGGTAGCCGGACGCGCCGGTCTCGCCGGTGGCCTCGACCAGGGCGGAGCGGATCGCCACCTCCGTGAGGTGCGCGGCGTCGCGCCCCTCGGCGTGCTGGGGCACGACCAGGATCTCGAAGCGCTGCGGATGTGTCCTCATGCTGTGACGCTAAGGACGTTCCGCCCGGTACGCACGTCGGGGTGCACGCCGGTCGGGGCCGGGCCGCGGATCCGTCGCCACGTCGGCGAACACCGCGCGGAACGCCCCCAGGGTGCCGCCCTCGCGGGTGCGGTCCAGAACGGCGAGGACGACCTCGTCGAAGTGGCCCGAGAAGCGGCCGTCGCCCGTCAGGAGCGCCCGGAACGCGCCGGCCACCTCGGAGGGGTCGTTGCGGAAGACGCCGCAGCCCCAGGCGCCCAGTACGAGCCGCCGGTAGCCGTGGGCGACGGCGGTCTCCAGGACGCGTTCGGCGCGGGAGGCGAGGGCGGCCGGTATGCGGTGGGCCTCGCCGGGGGTACGGCTGGTGATCACGCCCGCGTTGGGTGCGGGCGAGGTCAGGAAGCCCACCGTGCAGGGCGCGTCCAGCAGCCGGCCGCGGTCGTCGCGGAACACGGGGACGCCGGGCGAGTGGATGACCCGGTCGGTGTAGAACGGGTCGCGGTGCGTGCGGTGGTGCTCGTAGTAGGCGGGCGCCGCCAGCAGCGTGGTGTACAGCGCGGAGGCGCGGCACAGCGCCTCCTCCTGGGCCTGGGCGCCGCGCAGGTAGCCGCCGCCGGGGTTCCGGGCGGACGCGAAGTTGAGGACCGCGACCGGGGCGTCCGGGGCGGCGCCGGTGAGGCGGCGGGCGGCGTCGAGGCTGGACTCGCCGGTGACCTCGAAGCGGGTCGTCCGGCCGGTGCCGGGCGTCGCGGGGACGGGGTCGGGGCCGTGCAGCGTGGTGGCGGCGGTGGCGCGGGCCACGGCGTCGGACAGGGTGACCTCACGGCCGTCGGGGGCGCGGTAGCGGCCGGCTTCGACGATCTCCTCGGTCTGCCGCGCGATCTCGCGCAGTCGTGCACTCATACCCGGAAGCGTGGATGATCATGCTCGGTCGCGGCAAAGCATTTTCCGGATTCGCCCATTCACTCTCGCGCCCTTGTGCGGGCCGACGCGGGTGGCTTAGGTGGAGGGGACGCCTTCGACAGAGGGACGCCTTCCACAGGAGGAGGCCACATGCCGTCGAGCGCTTTCCCGCAGGCCGGTCCCCCGCTGGCCGAGGAGGAGGCGGAGGACCTGCTGCGAGGCATCTGCTTCAAGACCGGCCCTCCGCGCTCGGTGGGGGTGGAACTGGAGTGGTTCGTCCACGACCTGCACCGACCGCACGTCCCCGTGCCGCCCGACCGTCTGCGTTCGGCATTCGCCGTGCTGCACGACGTTCCCCTGCACTCCTCGCTCACCTTCGAACCCGGCGGGCAGCTGGAGCTCAGCTCGCCGCCCGCCACCTCCCTCGCCGAGTGCGTGGCCACCATGTCCGCCGATCTGGCGGCCGTACGGGGCACGCTCGGCCCGCTCGGCCTCACCCTCACCGGCGCCGGGACCGATCCCCGGCTCTTCTCCCGCGAGCGACTGCTGCGCGAGCCCCGCTACGACGCGATGGAGGCCTACCTCGACCGCTGGGGGCCGGCCGGCCGGTTCATGATGCGCGACTCGGCGTCCGTGCAGGTCTGCGTGGACTCCGGCTACGAGGAGCCCGGTCCTCTGGGTTTCGTACGGCGCTGGCGGCTGGCGCATCTGCTGGGGCCCGTGCTGGTCGCGTCCTTCGCCAACTCGCCCACGCTGCACGGCAGGCCCACCGGGCTGCGTTCCACGCGGCAGTCGCTGTGGGCGGGCGTCGACCCGGTGCGGGGGCTCGCCCCGCCCGCCTGGCGCGAGCCGCGCTCCGCCTGGGCGGCGCACGTGCTGGACACGCCGGTGATGTGCGTCCGGGCGGAGGCCGGGCCGTGGATGGTGCCCGAGTCGCTGACGTTCCGCGAGTGGCTGCGCCGTTCCGCCAAGGGCGACGGCCCGCCCAGGGCGGCGACGCGCGACGACCTCGACTATCACCTCACCACGCTGTGGCCGCCCGTCCGGCCGCGCGGCACCCATCTGGAGCTGCGGATGCTGGACGCGCAGTCCGGCGACGACGGGTGGATCGTGCCGCTCGCCGTGACGAGCGCGCTGTTCGACGACCCGGTGGCGGCCGAGGGGGCGTACCGGGCCCTCGAACCGCTCGCGGAGACCGCCGGACCGCTGCCGCCGCCGAGCGACGCCCACTGGCGGGCCGCCGTACGGGACGGGCCGGGTTCGCCCGCCCTGCACCGGGCCGCCGTCGTCTGCTTCGGCCTCGCCCTGGACGCGCTCGCCCGCTCCGGGGCGCCGGTCGCCGTGCGGGACGCGGTGGCCGGTTTCCACGAGCGGTTCGTGCTGCGGGGCCGGTGCCCGGCCGACGAGCCCCTCCCCTCGCCCGTCGCCGGGAAGGACCCGCTCCCATGACCGTCCCCACCTCGGCCGAGGCGCTGCGGGGGCACGCGTACGCCGCGCTGGCCGGTGCCCGGGCCCGTACCGCCCTGCTCACCGACTGCGTCGACGACGCCGACCTCACGGCGCAGCACTCGCCGCTGATGTCCCCGCTCGTGTGGGACCTGGCGCACATCTCCAACCAGGAGGAGCAGTGGCTGCTGCGGGCCGTCGGCGGGCGTCCGGCGCTGCGCCCGGAGATCGACTCGCTGTACGACGCGTTCGCGCACCCCAGAGCCACCCGGCCGAGCCTTCCGCTGCTCCCGCCGGCCGAGGCGCGGGCGTACGCGGCCGAGGTGCGCGGCCGGGTGCTGGACGTGCTGGACTCCGCACGCCTGGAGGGCCGGCCGCTGGTCGACGCGGCGTTCGCGTTCGGCATGATCGCCCAGCACGAGCAGCAGCACGACGAGACCATGCTGATCACGCACCAGCTGCGCCGGGGGCCCGCCGTGCTCGCGGCGCCGGACCCGCCGCCCCCGGTGGAGGACCCCGCGCTGCTGCCCGCAGAGGTGCGGATCCCCGGGGGCGCGTTCCTCATGGGCACCTCCCACGAGGACGAGCCGTGGGCGCTGGACAACGAACGCCCGGCCCATGTGCGGTTCGTGCCCGAGTTCTTCATCGACACGTTTCCCGTCACCAACGGCGCCTACCGGAACTTCGTCGACGCGGGCGGCTACCGTGACCCGCGCTGGTGGGACCCGCGGGGCTGGGCGTACATACGGGAGCACGGCACAGAGGCGCCGCTGTTCTGGCGGCGCGAGGGCGGACAGTGGCTGCGGCGCCGCTTCGGGGTCGTCGAGCCGGTGCCCGACGACGAGCCGGTGCTGCACGTCAGCTGGTACGAGGCGGACGCCTACGCGCGCTGGGCGGGCCGCCGGCTGCCGACGGAGGCCGAGTGGGAGAAGGCGGCCCGGCACGACCCGGTGACCGGGCGGTCGCTGCGCCATCCGTGGGGCGACGCCGACCCGACGCCCGACCACGCCAACCTGGGGCAGCGGCATCTGCGGCCCGCGCCGGTGGGCAGTTGTCCGGCGGGGCGCTCGCCCCTGGGGGTGCGGCAGCTGATGGGTGACGTGTGGGAGTGGACGTCGAGCGACTTCCTGCCGTACCCGGGGTTCGTCGCGTTCCCGTACCGGGAGTACTCGGAGGTGTTCTTCGGGCCCGCGCACAAGGTGCTGCGCGGTGGTTCGTTCGCGGCGGCGCCGGTGGCGTGCCGGGGGACGTTCCGCAACTGGGACCTGCCCGTGCGGCGGCAGATCTTCTCCGGTTTCCGCACGGCGAGGGACGGCGAACCGGCGCACGGCGGTGGCGCCTGATGTGCCGTCACATAGCCTGGGTGGCCGCGCGGGAGGTGCCGCTGGGCGAGCTGCTGGTGGCGCCGGAGCACGGGCTGTACCGGCAGGCGTGGGCGCCGCGCCGGCAGCGCTACGGGACGGTGAACGCCGACGGTTTCGGCGTCGGCTGGTACGCGGCCGGCGATCCGGTGCCGGCCCGCTACCGGCGGGCGGGGCCGCTGTGGGCGGACCTGTCGTTCACCGACCTGGCGCGCGTGGTGCGCTCGCGGGCGGTGCTGGCCGCCGTACGGGACGCGACCGCTCCGGGCGCGGACGCGGAGGCCGCCGCGGCGCCCTTCGCGTCGGGCCCGTGGCTGTTCAGCCACAACGGGGCCGTGGGCGGCTGGCCGGGCTCGCTGGCGGCGCCGGCCGCCGGGCTGCCGCCGGAGGAGCTGCTGGCGATGGAGGCCCGCAACGACTCGGCACTGGTGTGGGCGCTGCTGCTGCACCGGCTGCGGCGCGGTGAGGCCTTGGCGCGCGCCCTGGCCGCGACGGTGCGCGAGGTGGCCGCGGCGGCGCCGGTGTCGCGGCTGAACCTGCTGGTCATGGACGGTTCGACGATCGCGGCGAGCACGTGGGGGGACTCGCTGTGGTACCTGGCCGGCTCCGGGCGGGTGGTCGTGGCCTCGGAGCCGTACGACGACCGTCCCGGCTGGTGCGAGGTGCCCGACCGCACGCTGCTCACGGCGACCGCCGCGGGCGTGACGTCGCTGTCCGACCTCTCCGAACCGGCGCACGTACGGCGTGCGTCGGCCGATCCGCTCGAGGAGTCCCCCGCGTGAGCCCGTTCCGCCTGACCCGCCTGCTGCCCGAGGGCACGGCCGGTGCCGATCTGCGCGCCGACGTGCTGCACGGGCTGACCCGTACGCCGAAGGTGCTGCCGCCCAAGTGGTTCTACGACGCGCGGGGCAGCGAGCTGTTCGAGGAGATCACCCGGCTGCCGGAGTACTACCCGACGCGTGCGGAGCGGTCGATCCTGGCGGTCCGGGCGACGGACGTGGCCGCCGCGACCGGGGCGCGGACGCTCGTGGAGCTCGGGTCCGGTTCGTCGGAGAAGACGCGCCACCTGCTGCGCGCGCTGGGGCCGGGGCTGGACAGCTATGTCCCGGTCGACGTGAGCGAGTCGGCGCTGAAGGGTGCCGGGGCGGCGCTGGGTGCGCAGATGCCCGCGCTGCGGGTGCACGCCCTGGTCGCTGACTTCACACGGGGGCTGGTCCTGCCGGACACGCCGGGGCCACGGCTGGTGGCGTTCCTGGGCGGGACGCTGGGGAACCTGCTGCCGGACGAGCGGGCGGTGTTCCTGCGGTCCGTGCGGGGCCTGCTGGCGCCCGGGGACGCGCTGCTGCTGGGCACGGACCTGGTGAAGGACGAGGGGGTGCTGGTGGCCGCGTACGACGACGCGGCCGGGGTGACGGCGGCGTTCAACAAGAACGTGCTGTCCGTGCTGGCGCGGGAGCTGGGCGCGGACGCCGATCCGGACTGCTTCGACCATGTGGCGCTGTGGGACCGCGAGAACGAGTGGATCGAGATGCGGCTGCGGGCGCGCGAGGCGCTCACGGTGAAGATCCCGGAGCTGGATCTGGCCGTGTCGTTCGCGGCCGGTGAGGAGCTGCGGACGGAGGTGTCGGCGAAGTTCCGTCAGGCGGGTGTCGCGGCGGAACTGGCCGGTGCGGGGCTGGAGTTGCGGCACTGGTGGACGGACGGGAAGGGGTGGTTCGCGCTGTCGCTGTCGACGGCCGTGTGAGGTGCGACGGGCGTACGGCCGGCCACGGCCGCCTGTGCGGCGCGGGCCAGTGCGCGGCGGTCGGGGTGGCGGCCGGCGGAGACGGGGGCGAGGAGCCGCACCTCGGCGGTGAGCCGGCGGGCCGTGGCGATCCGCCACAGCGAGGCGGTGAGCGGGTCGTCGCCGACGAACGCGGCGGGGCCGAGCGGACGGTAGGTGATCCGTACGGGCTGGACGGGGGCTCCCGCGTCGAGTGCGGCCTGGAAGGCGGCGGGGCGGAACCGGCCCTGGGCGCGGCCGCACCAGGTGGACCCCTCGGGGAAGACGACGACGCGGGAACCGGCGGCCAGGGCCCGTGCCATGTCCCGTACGAGGGCGGGGAGGGTGCGCAGGCGGTCCCGGTCGAGGAAGAGCGTGCCGCCCAGGGCGGCGAGGGGCCCGAGAACGGGCCAGTGGCGGACCTCGCGCTTGGCGACCGTGCGGCCGGGCAGGACGGCCGCGACGAGCGGCACGTCGAGCCAGGAGATGTGGTTGGCGACGACGAGGTGGGGGCCGGGCGGGGGCGTGCCGATGACGCGTACGCGCAGGCCGAAGGCGCGCAGGACGGTGCGGCACCACAGCCGGACGAGGACGTGGCGGCCGGCGGGGCGCAGCGGGACGGCGAGCGGCGAGAGCGCCACCCCGGCGAGGACGGCGAGCAGCCCGGCGGCCAGGCGCAGGGCCGCTCGCGTCCGGCCGGCGGCCGCGCCCGGCGGCGGGGGCGGCGCGCACCGCCGCGGGGTGCAGGGCGCGGTGGGCAGCCAGACGCTCATCCGGCGTCGCCGAGGGAGAGGAAGTGCCGCAGGTAGCGGGGGTTGGCGCGGCGCAGGGACAGCAGGACGTAGAGGTCGGCGACGCCGAAGTCGGGGTCGTGGGCGGGAGCGCCGCACACCCAGGCGCCGAGGCGGAGGTAGCCGCGCAGCAGCGGCGGGATCTCGGTGCGGGCGGCGGGGCGCGGGGCGGTGTCGGCGGACCAGAGGCGGTGCGGGGTGACCCAGTACTCCTCGGGCGCCAGGTGGCGGGACTTGACGGTGTTCCACGTGGCGGCGGCGAGGGTGCCGCCGTCGGTGAGCGGGACGGAGCAGCAGCCGGCCAGCCAGTCGTGTCCGGTGCGCTCCATGTAGTGGGCGATGCCGGCCCAGACGAGGGAGATGGCGGCGCCGTTGCGGTGGGCGGGGTGGACGCAGGAGCGGCCGACCTCGACGAGGTCGTGACGGATCGGGTCGAGGCGGGCCAGGTCGAACTCGCCCTCGGCGTAGAGGCGTCCGGCGATCCGGGCGCGCTCCGGCGGCAGCAGCCGGTAGGTGGCGACGACGTCGCCCGTCGTCTCGTCGCGGACGAGGAGGTGGTCGCAGTACGCGTCGAACGCGTCGCTGTCGAGGCCGGGTTCGGGTCCGTCGAGCCGGGCGCCCAGCTCCCCGGCGAACACCTGGTGCCGCAGCCGCTGCGCGGCCCGCACGTCGTCCTGGTCCCGCGCGAGCGAGACCCGGTAGCGGGGGCGCTCCTCGCTGTCCCCGCGGGACCGTCGCGCCGCGCCGCGGGAGTCGGGGGCGTTCCCCGCGAGCCCAGGAGCGGCCGACGGACCCGCGGCCGGGACGGCGGAAGGTACCCGGACGGGGGCCGGGGCGGCGGGCGCGGTGACCGGCGCCGGAACCGCGGCCGGGACGGCGGAGGGTACGCGGAGGGGGGCGGCGGGCGCGGTGACCGGCGCCGGGACCGCGGCCGGCAGACCGGCCGGGACGGGTACGGCGGGCACGGCGGGTGCGGCGGACGATGCCGTGACGGGCGCTGTGGCCGCGGGGGCCGGCGACAGACGGGCCGGGGCGAGAGCCAGGCCGGGTGCCGGGGCGGCGGCGCGGGACGGGGTGGGCGCGGGCAGGGCGGACATGGCGGTCTCCTCGGCCGGTACGGTGGGCGGCGGGGCCGCGACTGCGCCGGGCCCGCCCCCTACTTCTTCCGTGGCCGGCTGGATTCGGCGTGACCGCCCGGCGGAGCGTGGATGTGCGACGGCTGAATGCCGGGTTGCTCAGCCCGAGAGCGCGACGGTGATCCGCTCCGACGCGGCCCTCGCCGCGGTCCTCGGGTCGCGGCCCTGGAGGACCGCCGTCATGTACGGCTTGATGGGGTTGTCGGCCTCCACGTCGGCCCACTGCGGCGAGTTGGGCGTGGCCCGGCCGCGGGCGGCTCCCGCGGCCATGGCGGCGGTGGCCTCCTGGCCCTGGACGACGGAGGCCAGGGAGGTCTTGTTGGGCACGTAGTTCATGGTGCGGGCGAGGTCGGTCTGCCATCTTCGGCCGGCCAGCGCCTTGACGACCTCGATGCCTTCGGCGCGTTCCCCGGCGTTCACGGGGACGACGAGGTCGGAGCCGCCGGTGAACACGGCGCAGGGGCGGTCGGCGCGCTTGCCGGGGATCGGGAAGTAGCCGAGCTTGGCGGCGAGCGCCGGGTTGTGCTCCTCGATGGCGGCCGCGGCGCCCGGGGTGGCGATGATCTGGGCGACGTCGCCGCGGGCGAACACCTCCGTCTGGGGCGGGTTCTCCTCGTCGGCGTCCTCGGGGCCGGATCCCAGGGACTGGAGCTCCTTGTAGAAGTCCATGCCCTTGAGGGCGGCGGCGCTGTCGAGCGCCCCGGTCCACTGGCCGTCCTTCTCGACGGCCAGCTCGCCGCCCTCCTCCCAGATGAACCCGGCGAGGGTGTACCAGTCCTGGCCGGCGAGGTAGATGCCCTGGGCGCCGGTGCGGTTGATCCTCGCGGTGTCCGCCAGCCACTCGTCGCGCGTCTTGGGCGGGCCGTCGACGCCGGCCCGCGCGAAGAGGTCCTTGTGGTAGATGACGACCCTGTTGGCGGCGTACCAGGGGATGCCGTACTGGCTGCCGTCGATGCTGCCCGGCTCGGCGAGGCCCGGCAGCCAGTCCTCGTGGCCGAGGTCCCGTACGGATTCGAGGCTCAGGTCGAAGAGCTTGTCGGTCTCGGCGTACTGGGCCACCTGGGTGTTGCCGACCTCGATGACGTCGGGGGCGTCGTCGCTGCCCAGCGCGGCCATGACCTTCTTGCCGATGCCGGTCCACTCCTGGAAGGTGACCTCCAGCCGCACCGAGGGGTGTTCCTGCTCGTACGCGGTGGTGAACCGGCGCAGGAAGTCGTCGGACACGCTGTTCTTCATCAGCCACACCCGGACCACCGTGCGGCCGTCGCCGTCCTGGCCCGGCAGGAGGCCGCAGCCGGTCAGGGCGAGGGCGGACAGGAGCGCGGTGGGGCAGGCGAGCAGGCGCTTCTTCACGTAGGTCACCTTTGTGCGTGGTGTGCAGGCAGGACGGACCCGACGTGGGGGGAGCGAACGTGTTCGCACGGGCGATGGCTGGATTTTGGTATGGACCAATGGGCGGGTCAAGCCCCGGAGCCGCCCGGACCACCCGCCTCGCGGACCCGGGCGGGCTGGGGCACCGTGGAAAGGACGCGCCACCGGGCGCGACGCTCCACCGGCGACGAGGAGGCCGCCATGTCCCACCACACGTATCGCGTCACGGAGATCGTCGGCACGTCCCACAACGGCGTGGACGAGGCCATCCGCAACGGCATCGCCCGTGCCTCGCAGACCCTGCACAACCTGGACTGGTTCGAGGTGACGCAGATCCGCGGCCACCTCCAGGAGGGGAAGGTCGCGCACTACCAGGTCGGCCTGAAGGTCGGCTTCCGGCTCGACGGGCCGGACGTCGGCGAGGAGTGACCCGCCGGGCGGGTGCCCGGCGCCCGGCTCCCCGGTCGTCAGGTGCGGCCCTCCTTCTCCTGGGCCTCCTTCAGCGCCTCGGAACTCAGCGCCCAGCGGGCCCGTACGACGGGGAACCCCGCCTTCTCGACGGCGTCGCACACCAGCTCGTCGTCGTCCACGACCATGCGGATCTCCCGGCTCCGGCCGATCCTGCGCAGCACCTCCAGCTTGGTGAGCCGGGCGGGGCGGCGGTCGTCGTTGCGGCGCATGTGGATGCGGCCCTCGGGCAGCCCGTGCGCGGCGAGCCAGTCCACGCTGTCCTGGCGGCACCGCTCGGGCCGCCCGGTCAGGTAGCGGATCTCGCACTCGCGTGCCGCCTCCAGGCACAGGGCGACCCCTTCGGGGAGCGGGGCGTCCTGCGGGGCGGCGGCGAAGAACGCGTCCCAGTCGCGCGGGGTGCGTTCCAGGAAGCGCTGCCGGTGGCGGGCGTCGGAGAGGGTGTTGTCGAGGTCGAAGACGGCCAGGGGCGGCCTGCCGTCGCGCGTCGCGTTCGTCACGTGCGCCAGCGTAGGGAATGCCCGCGCGGCACCGGTGTTTGAACCAGGCGTGAGTCCGACTGTTGAACCAGGCGTGGGTCCGACCGCTGAACCGGGCGTGAGCCCAGGTGCCCCGGGTGCCGCCGCCTCCACCCCGCTGTCCGTCCCGCTGTCCGTGCTGGACCGCTCCCGCACCCGCGAGGGCGTGGACGCCGGGCGGGCGCTGCGCGACACCGTCCGGCTCGCCGGGGAGGCGGAGGCGCTGGGCTTCCACCGGTTCTGGGTGTCCGAGCACCATGGCGTGCCGGGTGTGGCGGGTTCCGCGCCGACCGTGCTGGCGGCCGCGGTGGCGGCGGCGACGTCGGAGATCCGCGTGGGCACGGGCGGGGTGATGCTGCCGAACCACCAGCCGCTGGTGGTGGCCGAGCAGTTCGGGGTTCTGGAGTCGCTGTTCCCGGGGCGGATCGACATGGGTCTTGGCCGCTCGGTGGGGTTCACGGACGGCATACGGCGGGCGCTGGGGCGGGGCAAGGAGGACGCCGACGACTTCGCGGGGCAGTTGGAGGAGCTGCTCGGCTGGTTCACCGGCACGCAGGGCGCCCATCCGCAGGTGCACGCGCGACCGGCGGAGGGGCTGCGGGTGCCTCCGTTCGTGCTGGCCACGGGCGAGGGCGCGGATGTCGCCGCGGCGGCGGGCCTGCCGCTGGTGATCGGCGACCTGAAGGGCCGTACGAAGGTGCTGGCGGCGATCGACCGGTACCGCTCGGGCTTCCGCCCGTCCGTCTGGTCGGAGCGGCCGTACGTGGTGGTCGCGGGCACGGTGGCCGTCGCGGCGACGGAGGTGGAGGCGGCGCGGCTGCTGGTGCCGGAGGCGTGGTCGCTGGCGTACTCGCGGACGCACGGCACGTTCCCGCCGCTCGCCCCGCCGGAGGCGGTCGCGGAACGGGAGATGACGGCACGTCAGCGGGAGTCCTACGAGTCCGCGCTGAGGGGGCACGTGCACGGTACGGAGGAGCAGGTACGGGCGGCGCTGGACGAGGTGGTCGAGCAGACCGGCGCGGACGAGCTGCTGGTGACGACCAGCACGTACGACCGGGCGGCGCTGCTGGACTCCTTCACGCGGCTGTCCCGGCTGGCGGGCCTGCGGGGCGACGGCCCGGCCGCCGCCCCGCGTGACAGGACTCAGGCCGCCCTGTCGTAGGTGTAGAAGCGGGTGTGGTCGAGCATGTCCGCCGGGGTCACGTCGTTCCAGGGCCGCATGGTGTCGTTGAGGTCCACGACGTTGGGCGTGTTGCCCGTGGGCAGGTACGTCGAGCGGGGGTGGCGGGCCTGCCAGTCGGCCCACAGCTTGTCGATGAAGGCGTGGTGGAGCCAGAACACCGGGTCGTTCGGGGAGACTCCGGTGCCCATCTGGCCGCCGACCCACACGTGGACGCGGTTGTGGAGGTTGGCGCCGCGCCAGCCCTCCAGGTGGTTGCGGAAGCCGTCGGACGCGCTGTTCCACGGCGGTGCGTCGTACGTCTCCATGGCAAGGACGGCGTCGACCTCGGCGCGGGTGGGCAGCTGGCGGCCGCCGGCTCCCAGGGCGCGGCGCAGGAAGTCGCGGCCGTCGGCGCGGACGGTGATGGTCCAGCGGTTGGCCGAGCGGGCGAAGGGGCCGTCGACCACCTGGCCGTCGCGGCTGCGGCCGGTGCCGCCGAGGAAGTCGGGGGCCCACAAGGACGCGGTGGGGGTGCGGTCGGCGGTCCAGTCCCAGTAGGGCAGGGCGACGGACGGGTCGACGGACTGCAGGGCGCGTTCGAAGTCCAGGAGGAACCTGCGGTGCCAGGGCAGGAAGGACGGCGAGCGGTGGCCGACGCGGTCGCCGTCGTCGGTGTCGCTCATGATGAAGGCGTTGTGCGTGGTGACGAAGGTGTCGTACCGGCCGGTGCGCTTCAGCTCCAGCAGGGCGTCGACGAAGCGGCGCTTCTCGGCCGCGGTGAGCGTCGCCTGGTTCTTGCGTACGGTCATGGTGGTGGCGCTCCGGATCAGGCGGTGACGAGGGGGACGAGCGGGGAGCCCTGGAGTTCCAGGACGGCGGCGCGGGCCGCGGCGCGTGGCGAGGCGACCGGCTCGTAGTGGCTGATGACGCTGATCCAGGTGCCGTCGGCGTTCTGCATGACGTGCAGTTCCTCGCCGTCGATGAGCACGGTGTAGCCGCCGCCGTGCCCTCCCCCGTGGTGGCCGCCGTGGTGGCCCCCGTGGCCGCCGCCCTGGGCGGGCCGGCCCTGTATGCGGCGGCCGCGGTAGACCTCGTCGAACGGCGCGGGTGCGGCGCTCTTGGCGGCCGCCCGCGCGGCGCCGGCGGGTGCGGCGGCGGGTACGGCCGGTGCGGCTGTGGCGCGCGCCGCGGCTGTGGCGATCGCCGGAGCGGCGACGGTGAGTCCTGCGGCCGCGCCGGCGACGGCGCCGAGAGCGCGGCGGCGGGTGATTCCGGACATGAGAGAGAAGCCCCCAAGTGATGACGGTGCACCGGTCGGTGCACCCGGGGCTGTGGTCGGCAGCCCCGGCGGCATATGCCTACCGGGACTGCCGGGCGGGGTGAAATTTCCGGACTCTCCTCAGCCAGGAAACGGACAACTCGCCCTCAACTATCCAGAATTGAACAAAGTTGATCTTGCTGTGAGCGATACCCCCGCCCCCTAACCGGAGGCGTCACCCACGGCAGAAATGTGACCGCCGCGTGAAGATTCTTTCGCGCAGCGGTCACAGCTGTGGCGGGCGTCACTCGCGGAAGATGGCCTTAAACCGCCCGGCTCCGCGCCGCCCGCAGCCACTCCTTGTTCATGGCCGCGATCGACGGCAGCGGGATGCCCTTCGGGCAGGCGGTGGCGCACTCGCCGGTCAGGGTGCAGCCGCCGAAGCCCTCCTCGTCCATCCGCGCCACCATGTCCAGCACCCGGGTCTCCCGCTCGGGCGCGCCCTGCGGCAGCACGTTGAGGTGGTTCACCTTCGCCGAGGTGAAGAGCATCGCGGAGCCGTTGGGGCAGGCCGCCACACAGGCGCCGCAGCCGATGCACTCGGCGTGCTCGAACGCGCGGTCCGCGTCGGCCTTCGGCACGGGTGTGGCGTGCGCCTCGGGCGCCGAGCCGGTCGGGGCCGAGATGTAGCCGCCGGCCTGGATGATCCGGTCGAAGGCGCTCCGGTCGACCACGAGGTCCTTGACCACCGGAAAGGCCGCGGCGCGCCAGGGCTCGATGTCGATCGTGTCGCCGTCGCGGAACGCCCGCATGTGGAGCTGGCACGTCGTGGTGCGCTCCGGGCCGTGCGCGTCGCCGTTGATGACGAGGCTGCACGCCCCGCAGATGCCCTCACGGCAGTCGTGGTCGAAGGCGACGGGGTCCTCGCCCCGGAGGATCAGCTCCTCGTTGAGGGTGTCGAGCATCTCCAGGAACGACATGTCGGAGGAGATGCCGTCGACCTCGTACGTGGCCATGGCCCCGGGGGCCTCGGCGTTCTTCTGGCGCCAGACGCGCAGGGTGAGCCTCATGCGTAGCTCCGCTGGGTGGGGTGGACGTACTCGAAGACCAGGTCTTCCTTGTGCAGCGTGGGTGCGACGCCGGTCCCCGAGAACTCCCAGGCGGCCGCGTACGCGAACTCCTCGTCCCTGCGGGCGGCTTCGCCGTCGGGGGTCTGGGACTCCTCCCGGAAGTGGCCGCCGCAGGACTCGGCGCGGTGCAGTGCGTCGAGGCACATCAGCTCGGCCAGCTCCAGGTAGTCGACGATCCGGTTGGCCTTCTCGAGCGACTGGTTGAACTCCTCGCCGTCGCCGGGCACCTTGATGCGGCGCCAGAACTCCTGGCGGATCTGCGGGATCCGGTCGAGGGCCTTGCGCAGCCCCTCGTCGGTGCGGGCCATGCCGCAGTGGTCCCACATCAGCTCGCCCAGCTCGCGGTGGAACGAGTCGGGCGTGCGGTCGCCGTCGACGGCCAGGAGCCGCCGCAGCCGCTCCTCGGTCTCCCCCACGACCTCGGCGACCACGGGGTGGTCGCCCGTGACCGGTTCGAGTGCCGTGGCGCGCGCAAGGTAGTCGTTGATGGTGGACGGCAGGACGAAGTAGCCGTCGGCCAGGCCCTGCATCAGCGCGGACGCGCCGAGCCGGTTGGCGCCGTGGTCGGAGAAGTTGGCCTCGCCGATCGCGAACAGGCCCGGCACGGTGGTCTGGAGGTCGTAGTCGACCCACAGGCCGCCCATCGTGTAGTGCACGGCGGGGTAGATCCGCATCGGCACCTCGTACGGGTTCTCCGCGGTGATCCGCTCGTACATCTCGAAGAGGTTGCCGTACTTCTCCTCCACCTTCGCCCGGCCCATGCGGCGGATCGCGTCGGCGAAGTCCAGGTAGACGCCCTGGCCGCCGGGGCCGACGCCCCTGCCCTCGTCGCAGACGTTCTTCGCGGCACGCGAGGCGATGTCGCGCGGCACCAGGTTGCCGAAGGAGGGGTAGATCCGCTCCAGGTAGTAGTCGCGCTCGTCCTCGGGGATCTCGTGGGGCGGGCGGGTGTCGCCCTGGGCCTTCGGGACCCAGATGCGTCCGTCGTTGCGCAGCGACTCGCTCATCAGCGTCAGCTTGGACTGGTGGTCGCCGGTACGCGGGATGCAGGTGGGGTGGATCTGGGTGAAGCACGGGTTGGCGAAGTACGCGCCGCGCCGGTGGGCCCGCCACGCGGCGGTGGCGTTGGAGTTCATGGCGTTGGTCGACAGGTGGAAGACGTTGCCGTAGCCGCCGCTCGCCAGGACGACGGCATCCGCGACGTACGTGTCGATCTTCCCCGTGATCAGGTCACGGGCCACGATGCCGCGCGCCCGCCCGTCGATGACGATCAGGTCGAGCATCTCGGTGCGCGGGTGCATCTCGACGTTGCCGGCGGCGATCTGCCGGGACAGCGCCTGGTAGGCGCCGAGCAGCAGCTGCTGGCCCGTCTGGCCGCGGGCGTAGAAGGTGCGGGAGACCTGGACGCCGCCGAAGGAGCGGGTGTCGAGGAGGCCGCCGTACTCGCGGGCGAAGGGCACGCCCTGCGCCACGCACTGGTCGATGATCTCGACGGAGATCTGGGCGAGCCGGTGGACGTTGGACTCGCGCGCCCGGAAGTCGCCGCCCTTGACGGTGTCGTAGAAGAGGCGGTGGACCGAGTCGCCGTCGTTGCGGTAGTTCTTGGCGGCGTTGATGCCGCCCTGGGCGGCGATGGAGTGGGCGCGGCGCGGCGAGTCCTGGTAGCAGAACTGGACGACGTGGTAGCCCTGTTCGGCGAGGGTGGCCCCCGCGGAGCCGCCGGCGAGGCCGGTGCCGACGACGATGACGGTGTGCTTGCGGCGGTTGGCGGGGTTGACCAGCTTCGCCTCGAAGCGGCGCCGGTCCCAGCGCTCCGCGATCGGGCCGCCGGGGGCCTTGGTGTCGGCGATCGGCGCGCCGGTGGTGTAGGAGACGTAGTCGCTCATGTCAGCGCACCACTCCGGTCAGGACGGCGACGGGCACGGCGGTGAAGCCGGCCGTGAGGATCAGGGCGAGCGTGTTGGCGACGGTCTTCAGCGCCCGGTCGCGGCGGGCGCTGCCGGCGCCGAGGGTCTGGGCGGCGCTCCAGAAGCCGTGCCGGATGTGCAGGCCGACGGCGAGCATCGCGACGATGTAGATGACGTTGCCGTACCAGGTGGAGAAGGTCGCCACGACGTTCTCGTACGGACGGCCGGGCTCGGCGTTCGGGTTGACGGTGAGCGTCGTCAGGTCGAGCAGGTGCCACACGACGAACAGCGCGATGATCACGCCGCCCCACCGCATGGTGCGGGTCGCGTAGCTCGCGCGGCGCCGCTTGTGGACGTACGCCGTCGGGCGGGCCTTCAGGTCGCGCCGGCTGAGCTGGTACGCCGCCACGCCGTGCGCGACGACGGCCGTCAGCAGCACGACGCGGGCGATCCACAGTCCCCACTCGCGGTGCAGGACGGGGGCGCCCATGGTGCGCAGCCAGTGGCCGTACGCGTTGAACTCCTCCGGGCCGAAGAAGACCTTGAGGTTGCCCAGGACGTGGGCGACGAGATAGCCGATGAGGATCAGACCGCTGAGGGCCATGACCGTCTTCTTGCCGACGGTCGATCCCCAGAACATGCGCGGCAGGGACGGTTTCCGGTCCGTGCGCCGTGGGTGTGTCCGCGTTGCCAGAGCCATGCCCCGGACGCTAGGTCCGGATGTCCCCAGAGGTCCAAGACATGGACCTGCTGATCTCGATAGCCCAGTGCTATCAATGGTGCTTATGCTGCCTTTATGCAGTTCCAGCAGCTGGTGTATTTCGTGGCCGTCGCCGAGACCCGTCACTTCACCCGGGCCGCCGAGCGGGTCCATGTCGCACAGCCGTCGCTGTCGCAGCAGATCAGGGCCCTGGAGAAGGAGCTGGGCGCCGAGCTGTTCAGCCGCGCCCGCGGCAACATCGCGCTCACCGACGCGGGGGAGGCGCTGCTGCCGCTGGCCCGCCGCATCCTGGCGGACGCCGACACCGCGCGGCACGAGGTGCAGGAGCTGGCGCAGCTGCGGCGGGGGCGGGTGCGCCTCGGTGCGACGCCGAGCCTGTGCACGGGGCTGCTGCCGGACGTGCTGCGCGCCTTCCACGACCTGTACCCGGGGATCCGGCTGCTGGTCGAGGAGGGCGGTTCCCACGACCTCGTACGGCAGCTGGCGCGCGGGGCGCTGGACCTGGCGCTGGTGGTGCTGCCGCTGCCGACGCCGTCCCCGGCGCTCACCACGGTCGAGCTGCTCCAGGAGGATCTGGTGGTGGTGTCGTCGGCGGCCGGTCCTGCGCCGCGCCGGCCGGTGCGGATCGCGGACCTGGAGGGGCGGCCGATGGTGATGTTCCGGCACGGCTACGACCTGCGGGAGCTGACGGTCGCGGCGTGCCGGGCGGAGGGGTTCGAGCCGTCGTTCACGGTGGAGGGCGGTGAGATGGACGCGGTGCTGGGGTTCGTCCGGGCCGGTCTCGGCCTGGCCGTCGTGCCCAGCATGGTGGCGGCGAGGGCGGGGCGGGACCTGCGGGTCACGGCGCTGGCGCCGCCCGGACTGCGCCGCACGATCGCCCTGGCGCACCGGAGCGACGTCGCGCCGCCGAGGGCGGCACGGGAGCTGCAGAAGGTGCTGCTGCGGTCGCGCTCCGGGCTCGTGGAGGGCTCCGGCCCGGAGGGCGGTCCGGGGCCCGTGGAGCAATAGCGCCTTGTCGGCGCACGTCGGCCCAACTCCACCCCGTCCGGCCACATCCGAGCAGATCAGGACCGTTCGGAAGCGTGCGCGACGGATCGCGGGTCGGCCATGTACTGTGCGTCCCATCACGTCAGGGGTGGGGTGTTCAGGGGGTAGAGGTCGGCGTGTTCCGTCTTGGCAGCGGGGTCGTTCCCGCTTCTCGCCGCCGGCCGTTCACGGGTCCGCGGTTACGGCCGGGCACCGGCCGGGGCTGACGCCTCTTCAGGTCCTCGACGAGGAGGACCTCCCTCACCCGCACGACCGCACCGGGCCGACCGGCTGACCGGCCGCCCGGCCGTGCGACGGCACGTCTTCGCGACGGGTGATCCGCGCTTCTGAGATCAGAGCGGCGAACGGGGCACTCCCCCACCCTTCGACTCGAACAAATGTCCTATTTCTTTCCGGCCTGCCCCCTCCTCCGGGCGGCCCCAACCGAAACGGTCCTCACCATGTCCACGCCCACGTCCCTGCCCACCGGCCACCGGGCCACCGCCCCGGGGAGACCCGCATGAGACCCGACAGAGGGCGCGCCGCCCGGCTGACCGGCACGGCACTCGCCCTGACCCTGGCCCTGACCGCCGCCCCCGGGACCCCCTGGGCGGCGCGCACGGCCACCGCGGCCGCGGCCGTGCCCCAGACGCCGTCCGACAAGGCGCTGGCCCTGGCCGAGGCCACGGGCAAGCGCGTCGAGGTGCTCGAGGAACGCACCGAGCGGGACACGGTGTTCGCCAACCCCGACGGCGACACCTTCACGCTGGAGAAGTCGATCGTCCCGGTGCGCGTGGCCACGCCGAACGGCGGATGGACACGGCCGGACCCGACGCTGGTGAAACGGGCCGACGGGTCGGTCGGGCCGAAGGCCGCGACGGTGGACCTGTCCTTCTCGCCCGGCGGTCCCGGCGCGGAGCTGGTGACCATCGGCGAGGCGGGCTCGGCCGTGTCCCTCGGCTGGCCCGGCACCCTGCCGGCCCCGCGCCTGGAGGGCGCCCGGGCCGTGTACGAGGACGTCCGGCCCGACGTCAACCTCATCCTGACGGCGACGCCCGAGGGGTTCCGCCAGGTCCTGGAGGTGGAGACGCTCGAAGCGGCCGCCGACCCGGCCCTGCGGAGCATCGCGTACGACCTGGACGCCGAAGGGCTGAAGATCCGGGCGGGCGCGGCGGGCAGCATGGAGGCGGTGGACGGCAACGGCCAGGTCGTCTTCCGCTCGCCGAGCGCCCAGATGTGGAACTCCGCCGGCGGCCCCGCGGAGGGCGACGGCGTCTCGGCGCAGAGCGCCGGCCTGCGCCCGCTGAGCGGCCCGTCCGCCGCGGCGGAGCCGGAGCCCGTATCGGTGGCTCCGCAGCAGGAGGACCCGCTCGAAGGGCCCCGCGCCGGCGACGAGTCGGCGGTGATGGACGTCGTCCTGGGCGAGGACTCCGTCCGGGTGGTGCCGGACGCGGATCTGATCGCCGCGACGACCGAGGCGGAACTGCCGCTCTACATCGACCCGTCGGTGGAGCTGAACGAGTCCGAGCGCACGGTGCTGTCCTCCGACGGTGACGTGTTCTACAACTTCTCGGGCGGCACCAACGGCATGAGCGTCGGCAAGTGCGGCACGGCGGTGATCGGCGGCGTCTCGTACTACTGCGGCAACGGCTACGTCAACCGCATGTACTTCGAGTTCGCGCCGGACAAGCTGAAGGGCAAGCACGTCCTGAGCGCGGCCTTCACGGTGACGGAGACCTGGTCGTTCTCGTGCGACGCCCGCTGGGTCGACCTGGAGCGGACCAACAACATCTCCTCGTCCTCCAAGTGGCCGGGCCCGACCAAGCTGGACCAGATGGGCGACCGCTACGTGTCGGCCGGCCGGGGAACCAACTGCTCGCCGTCCCAGCCGGCGGCGCCGATCCGGTTCGCCGACAACCCGGAGGAGACCGACGAGAACCTCACCCCGACCGTCAAGGCCTTCGCCGACGGGTCGTTCCCCCGGCTGACGCTGATGCTGATGGCCAAGGACGAGACGGACACCGTCGCCTGGAAGCGCTTCGACGACGACGCGGTCCTCACGGTCAGCTACGTCAGCAAGCCGGCCACGCCCACCGCGTACGGCGTCAGGGCCGGCGCCGGCCAGGTGTGCAGCACCTCCGAGTCGTCGCCGAGCGTCATCACGGACCCCCGGCCCGACCTGGTGGCCACCCCGCGTACGGCGACGGGCGGCGAGACCGGGGCGCGGCTGCGCGTCTACTTCGACCTGGACGTGAAGAGCGGCACGTCGTGGGCGGACGCGCCCGAGCCGAGCACCGGATCGCTGAAACCCACCACCGGATACGTCTCGTACAGCACGACGACGAAGAGCTTCCCGGCGCAGACGAAGGACTGGGACAACCCGCTGACCGACGGCAAGCTGTACCGCTACCGGTCGTTCACGCACTCGCTCTACAACAACGACGCGTCGTACCTGTCGAGCTCGCAGAGCCCGTTCTGCTACTTCCTGGTGGACAGCAAGGCCCCGCAGAAGCCGAGCGTCACCAGTTGGACGGTCTACAGCGAGTGCGTGTCGGGCGGCAGCTGCGTGCCCGGCGGCGGCCCCAGCCAGTCCGGCACGGTCGTCTTCGGCCCGGCGCCCGGCGAGACCAGCACCAACACCGGCTACCGCTTCAAGCTGTCCTCGGACACCGCCTGGTCGGCGTGGTCGACCGGCTCCACGTACAAGGCGACGATCACTCCCCCGTCCTCCGGTACGTACCTGCTGCACGTCCAGGCCAGGTCGGCGGCCTATCCGCTGGGCGGCGACGAGCAGATCGTCAGGTTCCTGGTGAGCGAGGGCCCCAAGCCGGTCGCGCGCTGGAACTTCGACGAGACGAGCGGCGCGGCCGTGGACACCTCGACCACGGACGCCGCCCTGCGCAACGACCTGACGCTGTCGGGCGCGGTCCGCTCGCCCAACGGGCGGCGCGGCGAGATCGTGAAGCAGCCGGCGACGGAGACGACGCCGGAGGTGCGCGGCCAGGACCAGGCGCTGCGGCTGGCGAACCCGGCGTACGCCGCGTCCGCGAAGCCGGTCGTGCAGACGGCGGCCTCGTACACCGTGGCCGCCTGGGCCCGGCTGGACGCGACGGGCGGGTTCTTCACCGTGGCGGGCCAGGACGGCACGTACTACAGCCCGTTCTTCCTCAGCTACTGCGAGGGCGTGAAGACCTGGTGCGTCCGGCTCGCCGACGCCGACGCGTCGTCCACGTCCCTGGACAACCAGCGGGTGAACGCCAAGGACCCCGCGCAGGTCAAGGTGTGGACGCATCTGGCGGCGGTCGTGGACCACGACAAGAACGTCCTGTCCTTCTACGTGAACGGCCGGCTCCAGGGCACCGACACGATCACCTCCAACTGGTCCGCGAACGGCGGCTTCCAGATCGGGCGGGTGAAGTACAAGGGCGGCTACGTCGACCACTTCGGCGGTGAGGTGGACGAGGTGACCGTCTGGCAGGCCGCCAAGTCCGCGACCGAGATCGCCACGGAGGCGAGCCTCCTCGACGGTCCGGACGGCACCGGCATGCCGCACCTGGAGCTGGTGGCGGACCTGAACGCCTCCGGCGCCTCGGGCACCACGCTCCGGGACACGACGAGCAACTACGGGGCGTCCCTCACGATGGGCGCCGGGTCCCGGCTGGACGGCGAGTCCATCGTCCTGGACGGCACCGGGGGCGCCGAGTTCTCCGGCTCCCCGCTCGTCGACGCGACCGGCTCCTTCACCGTGGCCGTGGAGGCCCTCGTCGACGGCGCCGCACTCGTCGACAAGCCCAACGGCCACCGGACGCAGATCCTCGGCCAGCGCACGGCGACGGGCTCCTCGTGGGGACTGTGGTTCGAGAAGACCGGCGTCGACGCCACCGGGCACGAGGTGCTCGACGCGAACGGCGACCCCGTCATCGACGAGGCGACCGGTGAACCGCTCTCCGAGCGCTGGGCACTGGGCCGCTGGCACTTCGGCCGGCTGACAGCCGACGGCACGGGGGCCTCCGTGCAGAGCGACGAGACGGCGGTGCTGGGCACCGAGGTCCAGCTCGTCGGCGCCTACGACGCCCAGTCGCAGGAGATCTCCCTCTTCCTCGTCGACCGGCAGGGCGTTCCCACCGCCTACACGGCGGCGGCGAGCAGCGGTGGCCCGGCCGTCGGCATGGGCTGGCTGAACAGCGCGTGGGGCAACCGCACGCCCGGCCGGATCAACCACATCCGGATGTGGGCGGGCGCCGTGCAGAGCGCCCACCACAAGACCGCGGTCGTCGGGGACTGACCCGCGCAGCCGCTGAGCAGGGGCGCGGGCCGTCAGCCACGGCCCGCGCCCTCTCCGTCACATCGACAAGAAAGCAGAACGTGTTCAGATCACGATCGCGGAGAGACAGTCTCCGCGCCGGCAGACACCGCACCGGCGGGCTGCCGCTGATCGGTGCGCTCGTCCTGGCGCTCACCGTCCCGACGGTGGTGCCCGCGACGGCCACCGCTGCGGCCTCCCCGGGTGCTCCCGAGTCCGCCGACACGCGCGTCAGCCGCGTCCAGCCGGTCAAGGGCCTGGGCGCCCAGGAGGCCCGCGAGCGGGTCGCCCGGGACAAGAAGGCCAACCAGCGGCTCGTCGACCGGGCGCGGACCGAGCGCCGCGCCGCGTCCTGGCCCAAGGCCGGGGCCTCCGGCGTGGTGGACGCCGTCGCCGTCCCGGCGTCCGGCGCCGCGCGGCGCGCGAAGCCCGCGGCCTCCGGCAAGCCGGCCGTCAGGGTCCTCGACCAGGCGGCCGCCCGGAAGGCCGGCGTCACCGGCGTGCTCTTCACGGTGACCGCCCCGCAGCCGGGTGCGGGCCGGGTCACGGTGGACTACGGGTCCTTCGCGTCCGCGGTGGGAGGCAACTGGTCGCACCGGCTGGGGCTGGTCCGGCTGCCGTCCTGTGCGCTCACGACGCCGGCGAAGCCGGCCTGCCGTACGACGACGCCGGTGGACTCCACCAATGACGTCGAGGCGCAGACCGTCACGGCCGACACGGCCCTGGCGCCGCGCTCCGCGCCGATGGTGATGGCCGTGGCGGCGGAGGGGACGACCACGTCCACGGTCGGCGGCGGCGACTTCGCGGCGACGCCCCTCGCGGTGTCCTCGGCGTGGGAGGCCGGTGCCTCCTCGGGCTCGTTCACCTGGTCGTACCCGGTCACCCTGCCCCCGGCGCCGGCCGGGCACGTGCCGCCGCTGTCGCTGGCGTACGACTCGGGTTCCATCGACGGCCGTACCGCCAACACGAACAACCAGGGCTCGCTGGTCGGTGAGGGCTTCTCGCTGACCGAGTCGTACGTCGAGCGCAAGTACGGCAGCTGCGAGGACGACGGCCAGGCCGACAAGAACGACCAGTGCTGGAAGTACGAGAACGCCTCCCTCGTGCTGAACGGCGTCTCCAACGAGCTGGTCAAGGACGACACCAGCGGCCGGTGGCGGCTGAAGAACGACGACGCGTCCCAGGTGTTCCACGAGACGGGCGCCGACAACACCGACGACGGCGACGACATCACGAACGGCACGGGCGACGGCAAGGGCGAGTACTGGAGGGTCGTCACCGGCGACGGCACGACGTACACCTTCGGCCTGAACAAGCTGCCCGGCGCCGGCACCGAGCGGACGAACTCCACCTGGACCGTCCCCGTCTTCGGCGACGACAGCGGCGAGCCCGGCTACAGCTCGGGCACCGGCTTCTCGGGCCGCGCCAAGACCCAGGCGTGGCGCTGGAACCTCGACCTCGTGCAGGACGTCCACGGCAACGCCGCCACCTACTGGTACACCCAGGAGACCAACCACTACGCCAAGAACGGCGACAAGACGCAGCTCGCGTCGTACGTCCGCGGCGGGTACCCGACGGAGATCCGCTACGGGCAGCGGGTGGACGCGCTGTTCACGGGGATCACCTCGGGCAAGGTGACCTTCGCGTACAAGGAGCGCTGCACCGCCGCGTCGTGCGAGTCGCTGACCAAGGACACCGCCGTCAACTGGCCGGACGTCCCCTTCGACTCGATCTGCTCCTCGACCGCGACGGACTGTGCCTCGACCGGCCCGGCCTTCTTCACGCGCAAGCGGCTGACGCAGATCGGCACGCACGTGTGGTCCACGGCGGCCGAGCCCGACGCGTTCAAGCCGGTCGACTCCTACGCCCTGGGGCAGGAGTTCTTCGACGGCCAGGACATCGGCAACAGCTCCGACCAGGTCCTCACCCTCACGTCGCTGAAGCGCACCGGCCTGAACGGCACGGCGATCGGCCTGCCGCCGGTCGGCTTCACCTACCAGCAGCGGCCCAACCGCGTCGAGGGCGGCACCCAGCCCGGCGGCGCGAACATCCTGCCGCTGACCCGGCCCCGTATCTCCACCGTCACGTCGGAGACCGGAGCCATCACGACCGTGGTGCTGTCCAACCCCGAGTGCGTGCGCGGCACCAACATGCCGGCCGCCGTGGACCGGAACACGCACTCCTGCTACCCGGTGTACTGGCCGATCAACGGCGGCGACCCGGCGCAGGACTGGTTCCACAAGTACCGCGTCACCGCCGTCAACACGAGCGACCCCACCGCCAAGAACCCGGCCGTGGAGTACAGCTACGAGTACGCCACTCCGGCCTGGCACTACAACGACGACCCGTTCACCAAGGAGAAGGAGCGCACCTGGTCGGTGTGGCGCGGTTACCAGAAGGTCACCACGTACACCGGTGAGCTGGGCACCACCCGCTCGAAGTCGGTGAAGCTGTTCATGCAGGGCATGCACGGCGACAAGCAGCTGGACGGCACCACGCGCACCGCGACCGTCGAGCCGGTCCCGATGACGGGCGTCACCCTGTCGGCGGCGACCGACTCCGACCAGTACGCGGGCCAGCTGCGCCAGGACATCACCTACGACGGCGCCACGCCGATCGCGTTCTCGGTCAACAACTTCTGGTCGAAGCAGACCGCCAGCCAGCAGAAGTCGTACGCGCACACGAAGGCCTACTTCGTGCGCACGGCCCGCACCTACGAGCGCACGTGGCTCACGGCCGGGCAGCAGTGGCGGACCACGGCGTCCTCGCACACGTACGACGACACGTACGGCATGCTCACGACGACCGAGAACCACGGCGACTGGTCGGCGGCCGGCGACGAGACCTGCACCCGCACCTGGTACGCCCGCAACGCCGCCAAGGGCCTGACCGGGCTGGTCTCCAGGACCCGCACGGTCGGCAAGCCCTGCGCGGCCACGGACGACACGCTGGCGCTGCCGGCGAACGCCGACTCGCGCGGGGACGTCATCTCGGACGCCGCGACCGTCTTCGACGACCCGGCGGCGACGGGCTGGACCCCGGGCCAGACGCCGACGCTCGGCCTGCCCACGTGGACCGGTCAGCCCAAGGGCTACCCGGCGGCGAACGGCACGGCCGACCGCAACCCCTCGGCCACGTCGTGGCAGACGGTGTCGGTCACCACGTTCGACACGGCGACGGCCAAGCTGGGCCGGCCCCTCACGGTGAAGGACGCCGCGGGCCAGGTGACCAGCACGGCCTACTATCCGGCGGCCGGAGGCCCGGTCACCGGCGTCATCGTCAGCCACCCCAAGCTGGCGTCGAACGCGCAGATCCACAAGGCGTACACCTACGTCGACCCGGCGCGCGGCTCCATCTCCCACACCCTGGACGCCAACCTCAAGCGCACCGAGCACACGCGCGACGCGCTCGGCCGGATCACCGCCACCTGGCTGCCCAACCGGTCGAAGGCGGGCGGCGACAGCCCCTCCGCGACGTTCGACTACGGGCTGAGCCAGACCGCGCCGTCCTGGACGTCGGTCTCCAAGCTCAAGGCCGACGGCACGACCTACCTGACGTCGTACACGCTGTACGACTCGCTGCTGCGCCAGATCCAGACGCAGACCCCGGCCGCGACCGGCGGGCGCGTCCTCACCGACACCCGGTACGACGCCCGTGGTCTGGCCGTCATCACCCAGGCCGACGCCTACGACAGCGCGAACGCGCCCAACAGCACGTACACCGGTGTGGAGTACGCGCAGGCGCCGGTGCAGAACGAGACGGTCTACGACGGTGCCGGGCGGGCGGTGAAGACCACCCTGTCCTCGTGGGGCGTCAAGAAGTGGGACACCACCACCACGTACACCGGTGACTCGGTGGCCACCAGCGCCGTCGCGGGCGGCACCGCGTCCCGGGTGATCATGGACGCGCTCGGCCGGACGAAGGAGTCCCGCACCTACGCGGGCCCGCAGCCGGACGACACCGCGTACGGCGCGACGCTGGGCGCCTCGTACACCCGGACCGCCTTCACGTACACCCTGGACGGCAAGCAGCGCACGGTCACCGGCCCCGACGGGGCGGTCTGGTCGTACACCTACGACCTGTACGGCCGCCCGGCCACGGCGACGGACCCCGACAAGGGCACGACGACCACCAAGTACACCGTCCTCGACCAGATCGACCACACCAAGGACGCCAAGGGGCAGTTCCTCTACTACGGGTACGACGAACTCGGCCGCAAGACGGGCCTGTGGCACACCAGCCGCACGGACGCCAACAAGCTGGCCGCGTGGACCTTCGACGGTCTGCTGAAGGGCAAGCCCGACCAATCGATCCGCTACGAGAACGGCGTCAACCAGGCGAACAGCAAGGCGTACACCAAGACGGTCACCGCCTACGACAGCCAGAGCCGTCCGACCGCCACGACGCTGACGCTGCCGGACACCGACCCGCTGGTCACCTCCGGCGCCGTGACGTCGACCCTGGCCTTCGGGACGGCGTACCGCCTCGACGGCACGATCAACAACACCAAGGAACCGGCGGCGGGCGGTCTGCCCGCCGAGACCGTCGAGACGCTGTACAACGGCGTGGGCCTGCCGGTCTCCCAGTCCGGCATCAGCGGCTACCTGCTCGGCGTGGACTACTCCGCCCTGGGCCAGGTGCACCAGCTCCAGCTGGGCACGTCGGCGGCCGCCAAGCGGGTCTTCCTGTCCCGGACGTACGAGTCGGGCACCGGCCGTGTGCTGACCTCGTCCACCGACGACCAGACCCGCGGCCCGGTCCAGGACCTGCAGTACACCTACGACCAGGCCGGCAACGTCACGTCGATCTTCGACCGCGCCGACACCGGCGCCGGCGCCGACCACCAGTGCTTCACCTACGACGGGCAGCGCCGCCTGACGCAGGCGTGGACGCCGAAGACGGCGGACTGCGCCGCCTCGGGCCGTACGGTGGCCAACCTCGGCGGCCCGGCCCCGTACTGGACGGGCTGGACCTACACCACGTCGGGGCAGCGCGCCACGGAGACCCGCAACGCGACGACCCCCGTCACCACCACCTACTGCTACGACCCGGCCAGGACGCACGCCCTCAAGGCGACCACCACGTCCACGGCGGCCGGCGCCTGCGACACCACGGCCACCCAGTACACCTACGACGCCAACGGCAGCACCGACAGCCGCGCCGAGTCGGCGGGCTCCGCGGTGCGCCAGTCGCTGCTGTGGAACCCCGAGGGCAAGCTCTCCCGCCTGACGGAGGGGACCACCGCCACCGACTACCTGTACGACGCCGACGGCACGCTCCTCATCCGCCGCGACAACGCGACCGGCGGTGAGACCGTCCTGTACCTCGGGGCCACCGAGGTGCACCTGAAGGCCGGCAAGAAGTGGGCCAACCGCTACTACACGGTGGGCGGGACCACCATCGCGCTGCGCAGCAACGCGAGCGGCACGGAGAAGCTCTCGTTCCTCTCCGCCGACCACCACGGCACCGGCAGCATCGCGGTCTCCAGTGACAGCACGCAGACGCTGAGCAAGCGGTACACGACGCCGTTCGGCGCCGTCCGCGGCACCGGCGTCGGCAGCTGGCCCGACGACAGGGGCTTCCTGGGCGCGCCCGCGGACAGCGGCACGGGCCTCACGCAGGTGGGCGCGCGCCAGTACGACCCGTCGACGGGCCGTTTCCTCAGCGTGGACCCGCTGCTGACGCCGGACCAGCACCAGTCGCTCAACGGCTACAGCTACGCGAACAACAACCCCACGACCCTCAGCGACCCGTCGGGCATGGCCGTTCCGGAGTGCCTGACCGGGGAGATCTCCTGCACGGGAGGCATCCCCGACACGAAGGAGGAGCGCGAGGCGAAGGAGCGGCGGAGGAAGGGTCAGAGCTCGTCCGGCACGTCCTACGTGTACAAGGACGGCCGGTCCGGAAAGGCGCCGCCCGGGGCTCCGCGCTACAACCGCTACCTGGAGCAGATCCTCTTCACCAACGCCGAGATCGCGGCGAAGCTCCGCAAGGAGCGGGTCAACCAGATCCTCGACGGCAAGTGGGACCTCACCAATTACATCGAGGAAGCGGTGGAGGACGTCGAGGAGAGGACCTGCCACCGCGGGGCACGGGACGGCTGCGGCGCGTACAACCTGGCCAAGGACCTCATGGAGCTGTTCGGCCCCGACGAGGACGAGGCCGAGGAGATCATGGAGCGGATCGACGAGTCCTGGAAGCGCAAGAACACCAAGTCGAACAATGAATTCGGATTCGAGAACGACGAGGAGTTCCAGATCGCGCTGACGCTCGCCATCCACGGTCACGAGGTGATGTCGAGAAATGACGACCAGCAGAATCCGCACCGGGGTGACGCCTGGGTCGACGACATGCGCGCCGACTTCAAGGCGATGAGCAAGAGCACCAGTTCCAACACCCTGCAGGGCCATCTTCGGAAGGCCGAGGACCAGCAGGTGGATCTCACCGTCATCGACGTGCGCAAGAGCGGAATGAGCGAGGAAGCCGTGATGAAGGGCTTCAACAGCTTCAACCGCGGAGGCCGGACGATGCAGCGGGTGATCGTGTACGGAAACGACTATATGCTCGACCTCAAGGTGAAGTAGGAAACGCACGGAAAGGCGGGGTGTCCGGGAGGTTCTCTCTCCCGGGCACCCCGCCCTGTTCGGAATTCAGGAGCATGGCGTGGTGGGACGGTTCGAGCCGCACGGCGGCTACAAGAAGGACTTCGCGGTGCACGCCGGTCCCGCGCAGGCCGCCTGGGACCGCGCGGCGTTCGCCGACGAGATCCGCGGCGACGTCGACCGGATCCTGGGCGTCGCCCTCGCCGAGGATTCCGGCGGCCGCCCCGCGTCCGGCGCGTGGTCGTACTGGTTCGAGAACGAGGACCTCAGTGTGCGCCTGGTGGTCGCCGACCCCGAGGGGGACGGCCCGCTGGACAGGGCCCCGGCGTACGTCGTCCCCGTGTCCCGTTCCGCGGACGTGGAGACCTGGCAGCTCGCGGAGAGGCTGTACGACGGCCTCGACGCGCTGGGCAGGTATCTGCTGATCGCCCTGGAGGACGAGGGCATGCCCGTCGCCTCGAACTTCGACATCGGGGACGACTGGTGAGACGCGGGGACGCGGCACGGTGCGGCGCCGGGCAGGAGCGGTGCCGGGGCGCGGCGCCTCACACCGTGTCCGCCAGCACCAGCGAGTGGATGCGGTCCGGGGCGCCGGGGCGGGCGTAGTACCAGCCCTGGGCCGTGTCGCAGCCCAGTTCGCGCAACCGGCGGGCCTGCGCGGCGGTCTCCACGCCCTCGACGGTGACGGCCAGCTCCAGGCTGTGCGCGAGCGAGACGATGCCCTCCACGATCTTCAGGTCGACGGGGTCGGCCGGGTGCTGCTGCATGCCCTGCGTGAAGGAGCGGTCCAGCTTGAGGACGCTCACCGGGAGGCGGCGCAGGTTGGCCAGGTTCGAGTAGCCCGTGCCGAAGTCGTCCAGGGCGATGTCGACGCCCATCTCGGCGAGTTGCCGCAGCGGCTTCAGCAGGTCCTCGTCGGCGCCGATCAGGGCGGACTCGGTGACCTCCAGGCACAGGGCACCGGGCGCGAGGCCCGAGCGCTCCAGGACGTCGACGATGTCGGTGACCAGGCCCGGGTGGTGCAGCTGCGTGGGCGACACGTTCACGTTGATGCGCAGGGGCCCGCCGTCGCTGTGGCGGCGCTTCCAGAACCGGGCCTGGCGGACCGCCTCCTCCAGCACCCACCGGCCGAGCGGCACGATGAGCCCGGTGTGCTCGGCGAGCGGGATGAACCGGTCGGGGCCGAGGACGCCGTGCTGCGGATGGCACCAGCGGACCAGGGCCTCCGCCCCGTGGACGGTGCCGTCGCCGAGGTGGACGAGCGGCTGGTACTCGATGAAGAACTCGCCGCGGTCCAGAGCGGCGGGCAGGGCGGTGGTGAGGCCGTGGCGGGTGATGGCGCGGGCGTCGGCCTCGGGGTCGGCCCGCTCGAAGCGGTTGCCGCCCGCCGACTTGGCCCGGTACATGGTGATGTCGGCGCTGCGCAGCACGTCGGCCGAGCCGCGTTCGCCGGCGCTGCCCTGGACGATGCCGATGCTGCCGCGCACGGTGATCTCGCGGCCGTCCAGGCCGACCGGGGCGGACAGGGCGCCGAGGATGCGCCCGGCCAGGTCCTCGACCTCCGCGTCGGTGACGGAGGGGCCGGTGGTGAGTGCCACGAACTCGTCGCCGCCGAGCCGGGCGACCATCTCGCCGGGCGCGGTGGCGCAGCGCTCCAAACGGTCGGCGACCTCGACGAGGAGGCGGTCGCCGGCGGCGTGGCCGAGGCTGTCGTTGATGGCCTTGAAGCCGTCGAGGTCGAGGTAGCACAGGCCGAAGCGGGAGCCGTCGCCGGCGGCCAGCGCCTTGTCGAGGCGCTCGAAGAACAGGGTGCGGTTGGGCAGCCCCGTCAGCGCGTCGTGGGTGGCCTCGTAACGCAGCCGCAGGTTGAGCAGCCGCCGCTCGGTGGTGTCCTCCATGAGGGCGAGCTGGTACTGCGGGCGGCCCTCGGCGTCCCTCAGCAGCGAGACGGTCAGGTTGGTCCACAGCACGGTGCCGTCGCTGCGGTAGAACGGCTTCTCCACGCGGAAGTGCTCGCGCTCGCCGCGCACCAGCTCGCCGTAGAGCTTCCAGACGTGGGGCGCGTCCTCGGGGTGCACCCACTCGGTGACGTTGCGGCCCCGCACGAGGTGCTCCAGGCCGCCGAACATCCGGGTGAGGGCCTCGTTGACGTCGAGGACGTTGCCCTCCAGGTCGGCGATGCCGATGCCGATGGCGGCGTCCTCGAAGACGGCGCGGAAGCGGGCCTCGGTGGCGTGCAGGGCCTGTTCGGCGAAGGCGCGGGCGGATAGCGCGGAGCGGGCGATGGCCTCCTGCTCGCTCAGGGTCCGCTCGCGCAGTGCCCGGGCGAACCCGGCGGCCAGCGCGTGCTGGAGCCGGGCGCAGCGGGCGCGCAGCTCGTCGGCGGTGGCGTCCTGGAGGCAGCCGCAGTACAGGACGAGGTACGAGTCGACGACCCCGAGGGTGCGGCTGAGCGCGTCGGGGTCGGTGCAGTGGGCGGCCACGAGGGCGGCGCCGACGCCCTGGGCGGGCGCCGGGTCGAAGGGCCGTTCGTGGAGGGCCGCGGTGAGCTGCCGGGCGAGCGGCAGCAGATGCTGTTCGAACTCGGTGCGGGTCAACGACGTGGCGGTGACCGGGAAGATGGCCCGGCTCCATATCGTCGCGAACCGCCGGAGTCTGTCCTCGGGGCCGTCGGGGTCCGCCGTGGGTCCCGACGCCTGCGCCGGCGTGCTCACCCCTTGCGCCCCACCCCGGCGAAGCCCGAGAAGGCATAGGGATCCTCCTGCTCGGGCGGATTCTCGGGGCGCCAGTGCGGCATGGCGACCAGTCCGGGCTCGACCATCGTGAAGCCGTCGAAGAACCGGGCGACGTCCTCGCGGGGGCGCATCACCAGCGGGTTGCGGATGTCGCGGTAGACGCCGACGGCACGGCCGGCCTGCTCCTCGGGGACGGGGACGCCGTCGTACGAGGCGTGGGTGAGGATCAGCAGGCTGCCGGGGGCGAGCGCGTCGCGCAGTTCGGCGACGGCCCGGTGCGGCTGGTCGTCGTCCTCCAGGAAGTGCAGGACGGCCACGAGGAGCAGGGCCACGGGCCGCTCCAGGTCGAGGAGTCCGGTCACCTCGGGGCTGCCGAGGATGTCCTGGGGCTTGCGCAGGTCCGCCGCTGTGATGGCGGACTGCTCGTCGCCCTCCAGGACGGCACGGCTGTGGGCGACGGCGACCGGGTCGTGGTCGACGTAGACGACGCGGGCGTCGGGGCTGGCCTGCCGGGCGACCTCGTGGACGTTGCCGAAGGTCGGTATGCCGGAGCCTATGTCGAGGAACTGCGTGACGCCCTCGGCGACGGCGTACCGCACGGCGCGGCGCATGAACGCCCGGTTGGCCTGCATGATCTTGGGGAGGCCCGGCATGAACCGCATGGCCTGGCGGGCCGCTTCCCGGTCGACCTCGAAGTTGTGCGAACCGCCCAGGTAGTAGTCGTAGATGCGGGACACGCTCGGCACCGAAATGTCGATGCCCGGCGGGGCCCAGGCGGGACGCTCCATCGATGTCTCCAACAGTCGCCACGGTGAGGCGGCCATGTTCATGGCCAGTGTTCGAGCCGAGGCTACTGATCGCCCGCCGGGAGGGCGAGGGGAAACGGAAAATAGCGATCCGTTCTTGGTCACAGACCAGTGGCACGTGCGGCCGCGTTGTCCGGCGGACACGTGCGCCCGTCCTGTCCGTCGGCCCGCGCTCCCGGGCACGCGGTCGGCCCGCCGTTCCCGCGAGGGAGGGGGACGGCGGGCCGGTCCGGCCGGAGTCGCGCGTGGGGGACTCTACTTGGGCGCTCCGACCAGCTTTCCGTCGGGCGACACGGCGTACCAGGTGCCGCCCACGCCCTGACCGTTGGTGTCACCGGGCTTCTTGTCGCCGGCGAAGGTGTACAGCGGCCAGCAGTCGATGGTCTGCTGCTTCTTGCCGTCGGGGCGGTTGAACGTCACGTATCCCTTCGTGCTGATGCCTTCGGTGTCGTTCTTGTCGACGGGCGCGACGACCGGCCACTTCTCCAGGCACGCGCCGGTGCAGGCGGTCTTCATCGGCCAGGCCGAGTCCTTCTGGAAGCGGTAGACCGTCATGCCGCGGCCGTCGACGACGATCTCGCCGAGCTTGGGGTCCTTGCGGACCGACAGTCCGGGCAGCGCCGCGGTCGCCTCGCCGTCGCCGCCTCCCTTGTCCTCGCTCTCCCCGTCGCCCGAACCGGCGCCCACATCGGCGCCCTGGCCCGAACCGGCGCCCTGAGCCGCCTTCTTGCCGTCCGGGGCCGCCGCGTACCAAGTGCCGCCCACACCCTGGCCCTTGGCGTCGCCGGGCTTGGCGTCCTTGGCGTAGCGGTACATCGGCCAGCCGTCGACGGTCAGTTGCTTCACGCCGTCGGGCCGGGTCACGGCGCCGAGCAGCGAGGGGTCGACGCCGGCCGGGGGCCTGGCGCCCGCCGCCTCCACGACGGGCCAGGCCTTGGCGCAGTCGCCCTCGCAGGCCGACTTCGGCGGGTTGGTGGAGTCCTTGTCGAAGCGGTAGAGCGTGCGGCCCTCGCCGTCGGTGAGGACCTTGCCGAGCTCGGGGCTGTCCCACACGGAGAGCTGACCGGGCTGTGACGTGGGCGGCTTCTCCGCCGCCGCGCCGGCCGCCGACCCGTATCCGTCGCCGTAACCGGCCCCGTAGCCCGAGCCGTTCTGGCCGGCGCCCGCCGGGGCGGCCGCGCCGACGGACTGGCCGCCGAGCCGGTCGCCGCCCTGCTCCTGACCGCATGCGGTCAGGCCGAGCGCCACCGCCGCCGCAGTCGCCGCGAGAGCGGCGTTCCGCCAGGTCTTCATGTCAACTCCCGTCCACTGATGCTTCGTTCCCGGCGTCCGCGGTGCGCCGTCGTCATGGCCCTAGGTACGGGCGAGGGGGCGGGGTGCGTTCAACGTCCGGGGAAAATTTCCTCCGCGGGCGGGCGGGCCGGAGACACGCACGTTCGAGCGCACCCCACCATCAGGGGAATCACGGCCGTTTCGGCGCGTACACGGCCGACTCTGCGATCATGCTCCTTGCGTGTATCGATCCCTTGCCGCACGGCTGTTGTCGACGGCGGTGCTGTCGCTGCCGCTGGCCGCCTCGGTGTCCGTCTCCGCCCCGTCACCCGCCGCCGCCGACAGCTGTGCCCGTGCCACGGTCGGTCCGGGAGGTACGCACTCCTCCGTGGCGGTGGCGGTCGCGGGCGGTACGACCTGTTCGCCGCCGCCCAGCCCCGTGCCCTCCCCCGCACCGACGCCCACGCCCACCCCCACACCGTCCCCGTCGCCGCCGCCTCCCCCGCCGCCTCCGCCGCCCCCGCCCGAGCCGGCCCCGCCGCCGGTGAGCGCGGCTCCGGCACCCCCGGCGCCCCGGCCCTCGCGGCCCGTACCGCCGCCTCCGCCGCCGCCCGCTCCCCCACCGCCGCCGGCGCCCTCGCCGTCCCCCTCGCCGACACCGACGGCGCGGCCGGTGCCGGTCTCGCCCGCGGCCGCCCCGCTGCCCCATTACCGCCGGGCCCAGCGCCCGAAGCCGGAGGGCGGGCCCTCCATGGTGTCCGTGATGCTCCTGCTCACGGCCCCCGCGGTGTTCGCCGCCGCCATCCTGCGCCCCCGATCCCGCTGACCGAACCCCGGAGACTTCCCTTGTCGGAATGGCTTGTTCTGACCCTTGCGATGGCCGCCGCGTGCGCGGTGGTCCTCACCATCGTCGCCATCAACCACCGCCGCGTGGGCGAGGACGACGACCCGACCGAGACGCCTGACGTCATGGAGTACATGACGATGATGATCGGCGTGGTCTACGCGATCGTCCTGGGCCTGGCGATCGCCGGCGTCTGGGAGGGCCGCGGCGCGGCCCAGGAGAGCGTGCGCCAGGAGGCCCAGGCCCTGCACGAGGTGCGGGTGCGGTCCGAGGTGTGGCCCGCCGAGGTCCACCGGCGGATCGGCGCGGACGTCGAAGCGTACGTGTCCCATGTCATCGGGCCCGAGTGGCGGACCATGGAGGAGCGGGGCGAGGTCACGGAGGAGGGCGCCGAACTCCTGCACAAGCTCCGGCGTACGGTCTCGGACTACCGCCCGGCCGACCCGCACGAGGCCGAGGCGTACCAGCCGCTGGTGGACCAGGTGGCGGCCGTCGACGACGCGCGCAGCCAGCGCAGCGAGAACGCGGGCGAGACGATGCCGGGCGTCGTCTGGTTCGGGCTGATCACGGGGGCGCTGATCGCCGTCGGGCTGATCTTCACGCTGCAGATCCGCCGCACGTTCCGCGAGCTGCTGCTGGCCGGCCTGTACAGCGCGCTGATCGCGTTCCTGCTGTTCCTGATCTGGGCGATCGACGCGCCGTTCGGGCGCGGCGTATCGGCGACGACAGAGCCGTTCCTACGGCTGTTCCCGCACCTCGGGGCCTAGCCCGTACGGGCGATACGGATGCCCCATTCGCCCGGCTACGGTCGCGGGTGTGGTAGGGCACTCCTAGCGTTCCGGGCATAGAGGGTCATTTCCCCTGCCTTGCGGAAACCGGTTCCGCAGCTGCCCCTCGGACCCGGAGGACTCGAACCATGCGCGCGATAGGTGCCGCTTCCGCCGCTCTGCTCGGAGCGGCCGCTCTCGCCCTCACCGCCGCCCCGACCGCCCTGGCGGTGGATCCCTTTGTCGTCTCGCCCTCGACCGTCGAGCCCGGCGGCAGGGTCGTGCTCAGCGCACCGGGCTGCGCGGGGACGGCCATGGCCTCCTCGGGCGTCTTCGACACGGCCACCATCCCGGCCGGCGGCTCGGCGACCGCCGTCGTCGACCGGGACGCCCGGCGGGGCGCGGTCTACACGGTGTCCTTCACCTGTGCGGGGGGCGCGCCCGGCAATGTGGACCTGACCATCGCGCACGCGCCGACGATCAGCTCCACCGCGGTGCCCACCGTGACGCGTACGGCCACCGTGCTCGTGCCGCCCTCGCAGGGCGTACGGGGCGGTCTGGGCGGCAGCGTCGGGGGGTGGCACGCGGGCGAACTCGTCGCCGGCACGGCCCTGGTGGTCGCCGCCGCCACCGGTGCGGTCTACGTGGTGCGGCGCCGCGCCGAGAGCCGCCGCCACTGAGCCGCCGCCTCCGGTGAGCCCTCGCCGCAAGCCCGTCGCCCCGAGTCCTGGCCTGGACTCGGGGCGACGGGCGTATTCAGCCGACCGGGAGGTTCGGCCGGTCAGACCTTTCCGCCGCTCAGGCGGCGGCGACGGCTGAGGAACAGCCCGCCGCCGATGGCCGCGGTGCCCACGAGCGCCGCGCCGACGGCCATCTCGGTGGTGCTCGGCGCCATGGTGCCGCCGATGCCGCCCGTCGCGCCGCGGCCACGGATGACCGTGAAGGAGCGGGTGACGACCATGGGGTGGTCGCTGCACTTGACGGCGAGGTTGTACTGGCCCGGTGTCGCGTGGTCGTAGATCCGGGGCGTGGCGGCTGAGTGGCCCGAGGCGTTGACCGTGAGGGCCGTCTTGGGGAAGGCGTTCGAGGTCACGGTCCCGCCGTGGCCGCACCCCATGGCGCTGACCGCCAGGCTGCCGCCCTGGTGGACCCGGGTCGGGGAGACCGTGACGTTGGTCGGACCGTTGGTGGCGGCGGCGAGCGGGGCTGTGAGCCCGGCGGCCGCGCAGGCGGTGGCGGCCACCGCGAGGGCGCGTGAAGCACGCATCGTTGAACCTCCATCGGAAGACGCACCGAAGCGGCGCTCCGGGATGTCTCGACGAATGCGCCTCCCATGACGAACCATCACAAGAGAGTCGGACCATCGCATTTCGGTACTGGTCCACCCCGGTGAGGCGACACGCCCGGGACGGGCCCCATGGCCCTGACGGAGTCGCAGGTCACAGAGCGCCGCCCGGCCGCGGCCGATGACCCGGATGGGTCATCACCCGTCTGCGCGGGGTCCGCCCGGCCGCCACCCGTTCGTCGTTTCCTGATCGCCGGCCGGGCCGGGCGGGCTTACCGTGCGCAGGAGAGGCCACGAAGGGAGAAGCATGGGCCGCCTGGACCGCAGAGGCTTGGACCTGGTGCGGAAACGCCAACCGTGGGGTGCGCTGGCTCTCGTCATGCTCACCGGCCTCGCGATGATGCGGAACGGGGTGGACGCCGACCCGGGCCCGCCGCAGCCCGCCGGCGCCGTCTCCCCGGGGTCGGGCCGGGTCGTCGCGGCGCCCACGCCGTCGGCGGGGCTCCAGCCGCTGGCGTACGCACCGGCCTCGCGCGTGCGGATCGACGCCCTCGACGTCGACGCGCCCATCATCGACGTGGGCCTGGACCAGGAGGGCTGGATCAGCGCGCCTCCCCCGCAGGACCCCAATCTCGCCGGGTGGTACCAGAACGGCATCTCACCGGGGCAGCGCGGTACGTCGGTCATCGTCGGCCACGTCGACAACGCCTCCGGTCCCGCCGTGTTCTACCGGCTGGGCTCGCTCAAGCCGGGCCGGCACGTGGAGGTGACGCGGTACGACGGCCGGGTCGCCGTGTTCCAGATCTACGGCATCGAGGTGTTCTCGAAGGAGGACTTCCCGGGCGTGCGCGTCTACGGCGACACGGGCCACCCGGAGCTGCGGGTGATCACCTGCGGCGGTGGCTACTCGCGGGACGGCGGGTACGACGGCAACGTGGTGGTGTTCGCCCGGCTGGTGGCCACACACTGACGCCGCGCCCGGTGGCCCCGCCCGCTGCGGGCGGCGGCCTCCGGACGCGGCGCGTGCGCGGCGGGGTCATCTGCGGGGCACGGTGATGTGGTAGCCCTCGTCGAGGAGTTGCGGCAGGTACGTGCGCAGGGCGGCGACGCTCTGGGAGCGGTCGCCGCCCGCGTCGTGCGAGAGGACCACGACACCGGGCCCCGCCCCGTCCAGGACGCGGCGCACGATGGTCCCGGTGCCCGGCTCCTTCCAGTCCAGGGTGTCGACGGTCCACGCCAGGGGCTCCATGCCCAGCTCGGCACCGATCTCGAACGAGTGGCGGTTCCAGGCACCGAAGGGGGCCCGGTACCACAGGGGGGCCGATCCGGTGGTCTGCTCGATGACCGCGCTGGTGCTGCTCAGCTCCTCGCGGATACGGGACGGGCGCAGCTTCGGGATGAGCGGGTGCGACCACGAGTGGTTGCCCACCACATGGCCGTCGTCGGCCATCCGGCGCACCAGGTCCGGGTGCTGGGCCGCCATCTCGCCGCAGACGAAGAACATGGCCCGCACACCGTGGGCCCGCAGGGTGCGCAGGATGGCCGGCGTGTAGCGGGGGTCGGGTCCGTCGTCGAAGGTGAGGACCATCGTGTTGCCCGCCCCGGCCATCCGCAGGAACGGCCGCTGCCGGACGGGCGGCAGGGCGCGCCGGAAGCGGGGCGGGGCGTAGGAGGTCATGGGCTGGAGGCGGTACGCGGTGGGGGCCAGGCGCGGGCTCGCCGGGGCGCCCGCGGCGGGGGCGGGGGGCGGCGCCGGGGACGGCGGCGCGGGCGCCGTGGCGGTCGGGGGGCCGGGGGCGTCCGTCCGGTCCACGGTGAACAGGCCGACAGTGGTGGTCGCCCCGAGCGCGGCGGCGATGCGCAGCAGGCGCCGCCGCCCCGTGGGCGTCTGGTCGTCTTTCATGATTAATGGCTCGCATGGCGGATGGGGCGCGGCTCTCATCCACACCGGCCGGGCGGCCGATTGCACCCGATGGGACCATCCCCCGGCGCATGTCCGACTCAGTGGCGGCGGACGAGCGGGAAGGGCAGGGTCTCGCGGATGGTCAGCCCGGTGAGGAACATGACGAGCCGGTCGACGCCGATGCCCAGCCCGCCGGTGGGCGGCATGGCGTACTCCAGGGCGTCCAGGAAGTCCTCGTCCAGCTCCATGGCCTCGGGGTCGCCGCCCGCGGCGAGGAGCGACTGCTCGGTGAGCCGGCGGCGCTGCTCCACGGGGTCGGTCAGCTCGGAGTAGGCGGTGCCCAGCTCCGTACCGAAGGCGACCAGGTCCCAGCGTTCGGCCAGGCGCGGGTCGGCGCGGTGCTGGCGGGTGAGCGGGGACACGTCGGTCGGGAAGTCCTTGTAGAACGTGGGCAGCGTGGTGCGCTCCTCGACCAGCCGCTCGTACATCTCCAGGACGACGTCGCCGCGCGTGTCGTCGGGGCCGTGCGGCACGCCTGTGCGGTCGCACAGCGCCCGCAGCGCCTCCTCGCCGGTGTCCGCGTCGACCTCCTCGCCCAGCGCCTCCGACAGCGCCCCGTACACGGTCCGTACGGGCCAGTCGCCGGAGATGTCGTGCTCGGTGAGGCGCCCGTCGGGAGCGGCCTTGCGGGCGACGGGCGCGCCGAACGCGGCGGTCGCGGCGCCCTGGATCAGCTCGCGGGTGAGGTGGAGCATCACGTCGTAGTCGGCGTGCGCCTGGTAGGCCTCCAGCATCGTGAACTCGGGGTTGTGCTTGTAGGAGACGCCCTCGTTCCGGAAGGTTCTTCGTCACCCAACTTGAATTCAGTGACGAGGGGGCGCAGGCTCACGCGAACCCGTACGGGCGGCTGCTCCCAAGCCGGCTCCCCCGGCTCGTCCTTCAGTAGCTCCATGGCGGCAGCCCAGGACCCCCTCATCAGCCAGCGACGTGCGGTGGTTCGCACCGTCTTGTAGTCGCACTCCAGCTGAAGCTCCTCGTACTTGGCCCCGGTTCGGGCCTTGTCGAGAAGGGCCTCCAGAATCATGCGACGGTCCAGCCTTGCGCCAGCACGGCGCGGTTTCAGGATGTCCTTGACGCGCTGCCAGTTCTCATCGGTCAGCGTGGGAACGAGGCGTTCATGCTCATGGAACCAGGTCGTCACGGCGCAGGTTGCGCCATTACGCTTCCCTTCCCATTCCTCAACTTCCCCCCGAAGCCCCAGAGCCTCGAACAGCTCCGCCTGTGCCTCTCGGGTTGCAACGCGCATGTTCTCGCGGGCCACCTCGGCCAAATAGTCCAGCTCCCGGACTCGCTCGGCAGCCGCTTTCGCGTCTTGCTGCCATGCCACCGCTTCGCGGTGCAGCTTCTCAAGCGCCTGGAGGTCGTCGTTCAGGGGCCTTAGCGCATCCGCGACTTCGGATTCCGCCTCTTCCTCAGAGAGCCCTCGTTCAATGGCCTGCCTGGCAGCCACCGCCATCGTGATGTTCATGGTCTGGCGCTGCTTGGCAATCTGGTTGCTGAGGGTGGCAATGCGCGCCTCGTGGTCAACCTGGCTTTCCTCCGCCGCTCCGATCCACTCGCGGGCCAGAGCCTTCATGCGGTCGGTGTCGGTGAGCAGTTCTCGCACGTCGTCCCATACGCGCTTCTCCAAGGGTTCGGCGTCAAGGGGAGGGCACGAGCATTGATCCTTGGCTCCGGGGTGCGACTCCCACTTTCCGTTGCACCTGTACACGCGAGACCCAGGGTAGGTCTGTGAGCGGTACGTATTGCCGCAGGGGCTTACGAGACGACCAGTGAGGGGGTACGGGCGAGTGTTACCCCCTTCCCGCGAGGGCTGTCCCGCAGCGGCCTGCAAAGTCCGCGTTTCCTCCTCGCTGAAGATCGGCGGAAGGTTAATGGTGACAGGCTCACCGTAGACAGGAGAACCGTCGGACTTCTTGGCGGCTTGCCGGCCTCGCCAAACGACCCGGTTGTTGAGGGTGGCGTCGCTAAGCATCTGCTTTCGCAGGTTGGGGGCCGTCCAGGGCAGGCCCTCCTGGCTGAACAGCTTTTCGCCGTTGAGCAGGAGGGCAGCATCGGTCCAACTCCTGTGCTCCAGGAAGAGTTCGTACGCTCGCCGCTTCGTCTTGGCGGCAACCTCGCTCACGACGTAGCGGGACTTCCCCCGCTTCCCCAGGTCGGCAATCTCCCAACCGAAGGGAACGCGTCCTCCTGGGTACAGGCCGTCCTCGGCCTTGTCCTGGATGCCTCCCTGGGTGCGCTCCCGGATGTTCTCCCGCTCCTCCTCGGCATAGTCGGCATCCTTGCGCATCTGGGAACGGCCGGACGGTGTGGAGTTGTCGTAGTCCTTCTTGACGACGGCGACGTATACGCCGATGTCCTCCAGTTCCCACACCCAGCGCCAAAACGCCCGGCCGACTCGGCCAATAACACGGCCTTCAGGGACAACGACCATGTCGAAGGGACGTGGCGTCGTGTAGGCGTCCGCCATCAGCCGCTTGAGATCCGGGCGATCATGAGCCTCTAGGCTGCCGCTCAGACCCTCGTCGATGTAGGTGCCGACGTGCGCCCACCCCTTCTTCTTGATGTGGCGCGCCGTGTTCTTCCCCGTGTAGGAGATGCCGTAGCCCTCCTCGGCCTGCTCCTCAGTGGAAACCCTCAGGTAATCCACTGCCCGCAGCGCTCCCACGTCCGCTCCTCCATGAAGGCAAAAGCCCCAGCGCGGTGTGACCGCTGGGGCACTCGGTTGACTGTGTACTGCTATGCGTCGCTATCGACGCGCGGTCGGAACAGGATCTCCAAGACCCGTCGGCTCGCTGCCGGGTCCGGCACCTCGTCCCGCCATGAGATGTTGATCTCGGGAGCACGCTCCCCCGCAGAGTGCTCCTTGAGCTGCCGGCTCGCTTCCTCGGCAGTTATCGGCGCCTTCTCCTGCATGGCAACCTCCATCCCGCCCCACAAGGGCGAGGTTCTACGCCGCCTGGCGGCAGCGGTGGGTCTGTGCCTCCGGCTCGTGCAGGGGGCACGGATGGTGTGCGGCCTGGCCGCACCAGCGGCACTGAGGCCGCGCCTTCAGACCGCAGGAGCACACCGGGACGATGTCCCGGGGCAGCAACGGCAGGGCGTCAGCCACGACCTCGGCCGGGCCGGCGCCCTTGTAAAACGCCCAGGCGTCACGGGCCTTGAAGAAGGCCGGCGCCAACAGGAAGCGGCCCCTCCCGGTCTTCGACGCCGGGTCGTAGGCCAGGTCCTGGCCGATCTCGCGGGCCCCCACCGGGCCCGTCAGGAGGCCACGGAACTTCTCTTCCGTGTCCAGGAGTCCGCGGCACGAGAAAGGCCCCAGGACCACCGTGTGAACCGGTCCTGGAGCCTCGTACTGAATCTGGCCGACCACGGCCAGTCGGTGCGTTCTTGCTCTGGCGTCGTCCAGCGCCTCGATACAGAGGGTGGCGACCTCCTCAGCTGACCGCTCCGAGTTCTGGGGGTCCGTCAGGATCGATGCCAAGGCGTCGACTTCCGTCCTCCTCACGACGTCTCCATGCCTCCTCTCCGCGGCGCTTCCAGTCGTTCACCGTGGCTGAGGAGACGCCAAGCCGCTCGGCCTCTTCCTTCTCTGTCAGCCCGGCCCGATTCATCAGGTAGACGTCGACGAAGAAGGCCTCGCGGGCCCTGTCGCTCGTCTCCCGGGATTGCTCCAGGCGCCCCAGCAGCGCCTCTCTGACCTCATCCGACAAAGTGATCTTCCTCTTCGGCGGCACTTGGGGGTCCCCTCGATGGGCAATGGATGGCAGCACGACCAGTGTGCGGGTGTCGCAGGCGATTGCGTCACGCCGCATACCGGACTTGGCCAAAATCTAACCGAACGTGTGCACCAATGGCCTAGACAAGGACCCCTTCGGGTCACCGCAGCCACGAGCCCCATCTGTCGGGAGGGGGCCCTGACCTGCGGTGTTTGCCCCGCGACCGGCGCACGATGCGCCGGAGGGGCGTACGGATGCGGGCTTTCACAATGTGGGGGGTTACCGTCTTGACGACCATGGCGTAGCTGGGGCGGGCGGCGCCCTTCGCGGGCGGCAGCCCCAGCTGGCCGGGGCGGGGGTTCACAAGTTCCTCTCCTTGGGTGATGCGGAGTGGCCGACTTGATCAAGTTCAGGCTGGCCAGACCCTTACAGCTCCTCCTGAGATGCGGTTGGAGCGAAACTCACCGGGACCTGCTCCCGCGTCCAGGTAGCGGCCTGTGGAAGCGGCGCGAATGCTGGCGTGGCGTCTCTCACGGTTCCCGTGGCCCGGCCGGGATTCGAACCCGGCTGCCCATACGGTCCCTGGTCCCCCGGGTCTGTCTCCCGAGCGGTGCCGTATCGAGCCTGATCACTCCCCGCGTGCACTCAGTTCGTGATCCCAGAGAGGCTTACAGAGGGGCACTCTCAACCCTCGCGGGAGTGCGGGATTCGAACCCGCTCGGACCGGCGCAGCCGGCCCTTTACCGCGCCCCCGTCGGGGCCTCCCTGCCCGGAGCGACCGGGCATTCATCCCGCCCCGCAAGGGCGGGGGTGCAGCGAAGCCCCCGGTGCGTCGCTCACCAGGGGCTTCGGCCTGCGTGGGTCAGGGCTGTACAGCCCGATCCCACAACTCTTCGGCGTGATCCGCGAAGCGATCGAACATTCCGTTCGATTCCCTGCGGTGAAGGTGCATCATCGGCGAGTCATGCCCGACCAGTCGGGCCAGATGCGGCGTGACGAGGACATCCTCGTCGAAGCGGAAGACGCTGAGAGAGACGTGGTTCATCGCGTCCTCTGAGGCGCTGAAGCGCATCTCTGGGCTCGACAAGCCGCCGACCTTGGCCAGGTTCTCCAAGGTGATCCTGATGCGCGTGGACACGCTCAGGGCCACGCCTTCGACAGCCTCTCGCTGACGCGTGACCTCGCCTGCGGGGTCGCCAAGCAGGAACCGGACGCGCACGCCCTCTTCGATCTTCTTGCGCAGCGTCAGGTGGAACGCCGGCTGCTCCAGGAAGATGAAGTAGTTGGTGTACCCGGCGAAGAAGACTTCCTTCGTCGCTTCCTCCACGAGGTGCGCCCAGACGGATGATGGGCACGCCGAGCGGTACGGATAGACGCTGACGATCTCCCTGTCCGGACCGGTCTTGACGGCGGTCTTCACCACCCTGGGCCACAGCATCTCTTCCGGTACCCCCAGGTACTCACTCACGTCCGCGCGGTTGCGCGGATGTGGCACCAGCTCCACATCCGCCAGCCATCGTTCCACGGTCTTGGTGGTGATCCCCAGGTGGGTAGCGAGACGTCGCGGGGTTGTCGGCTTCACTTCTATGGCGCGTCGGAGCGCCTGATTCGCGTTTGTCAAGGCTTCCCCCAGGGACTTCTAGGCGTTTTGACGCTACCGCCCAAACGGCCTCGATGTCCGGCACATGTCCATCAAAAGCGCTCGCATGTCACCCAATAGTCGTCCCCAGGACGACACCCTGGGAGAGGGGCAGCGCATGTCAGATCAAGTCCGCGTCGGTGGGTACGCGTGGGACCTGGAGCGTGGCGAGGTAGGTCTCGTGACTCACATCGAGGGAGGGGAGGTCCACCTTCTCTCCGTGCGTCGTGCCGACGGATGGGTGGGGCTCATGCTTCGCCCAGCAACACAGAGCGAGATCGTCGCAGCCAAGAGCGCCGCAAGGAACCGGGCGGGGCGGCTGTGATCCCTCTGACCAGGACGATGCCCCCGTGGGACCTTCAGTTTGCGGAGCCGCAATACCTCCACCCGCCGCAGTACTCGTACGTGTGCCAGGGGTGTCACCAGGCGTCGACCGGCAACCCGCAAAGGGAGCGCGCGGAGCAATGGGCCAAGCGCCACGCTGAGGTGAACTACCGGCGGGGCAACTACAAGTGCGCGAAGCGGTTCCGGTTCCACATCGAAGTGTGGATGGAAGCGCACAGGGTGCGCAGCTAGGCCGCACCTTCCGAAGACCCCCACCCCGGTCGGGCATCCCCGAATGGATGGCAGCACCGGCCGGGGTGGGCTTCACTGCAACCACAGAGGGGGATTCCCTATGAACTGTCCGAGGTGTGGCGCCACGGCGCACGAGGACAACATGGGTCGCTGGTTCTGCGACCGGAACTGCGGCTGGAGCACCGACTAAGGAGGAAAGCATGACCTGTGGACGATGCGGCGCCCCTGCCTTGCAGCAGGGCGCGGGCTGGGTATGCAGCCAGGGCTGCGGGTGGTCGTCTGTGGCGCCGCCGCCGGCGGCGGTACAGTCTGTCTGTGTCCGAGCTTCCCGAGATCACCACCACTGATTGCCCGCAGTGCCGTGTGGGCATCTCCGGCCTGGCTGGCCGGTACGCCTGCCCGCTGTGCGGTTGGGTGAATCACTGGTCGGAAGGATCCCGCGAACTTCCTGCGGCGCAGGATGACCCCGACTGCCCCGACCACCTGAGGTAGCGAAGCCCCCGGGAAGCCGGGGGCTTCGTCATGTCAGCGCAGACGGCGAATGGGGCCGCCCTCCTCGCGAGACCACCCCGCGTACCGAGCCTGGCGACAGTTGTTGGCGTACTGCTCCATCTCGCCCTCCAGCTGTCCCCAGAGCGCGTCTGCGCGGGCTTTGCGCTGCTGCAAGTCGTCGTCGCTGCATCCAGCCATGGCCGGCCCGTAGGGCTCATTGGCCAAGACGTACGTCTCGTTGTACAGCTTGCCGTACCGCTCGATCCCGTGGGCAGCCACGTAGAAGTCGAACGCGTCGGGCGGGCCGCCGTCCTCGTCCCGGCCAAAGCTCTCACGAGCGCGAGCGATCACCATCGCCGCCGTGGCGGCGACATCTTCCGGCGTCATCGGTTCACCTCTCCTTGAACCAGCGGTCCCAGACGTCCTTGCGGACCTCCGGTCGAACCGTGCTGTCGTGCTGCTCAGTCTCGCGCTCCGCGCGCCGCCTTGCAGGCGGTTTGACGGGTCGAGTGACCCTGTGCTGGGTCATGTCCCTCTCCGGGGTCTTGGTCCCCCGCCGGCCCGGATCGTGCCGCGGGCCAGCGGGGGTGGTTGTGATCAGCCCTTCAGGGCCCTGATCTCCGCAGCGATCTGAGCGAGCGTGAAGCCGAGCGCCCTCTCAGCCCCGGTCGTGGGGTCGGAATTGATCTCGCGCTCGACAACCTGCGCAGCCAGCTCGAAGGCGTCTTCCTGCGCCTGCGCCAGAACGATGTCCTGAATGTTGCTGTCCATGGGTCGTCCTCTCATCCGGTCCATGGAACTGGCGGCCCATGCCGCCACAGGCCCGCGCGCTCGACGGGGAGGAGAGTGACCCCGGAGCGCGCAGGCTTGTGGATGCACGGACGTGCGAGAGGCCCCCTGTGGGGGTGTCAGGGGGCCTCTCGGGCCCAGCCGTCCCCACGGCTGGGAGTTCAGCTATTCGGCGCTGTGCTCCAGGCCCTCAACGGCCTGGCGCAGCACCTCCCTCATGTGCGCCAGGGCCGCAGCAGGCCCGTGCATGACGCGCTCGTTCGTGAAGACGAACCGAGCGCCCTGGCTGTCGCCCGCGTTGTACACGTACAGGTACGCCGGATCTCCAGTGAGCTGTTCGTACTGCTCATTGAGCGCCATCAGCTCGCGCAGCATGTCCAGTCGGCTAGCCATGGCTACTCACCCGCCGCGAACTCGAACACGGAGTGCATGCGCCCCTTGTCGACCATGGCGACCACGGTCAGGGCCCGTCCCTGGCGGTCCAGCGTCTCGTAGTGCAGCGCGGTCCAGCCGCCCTCCCGGGCAGCGTCAATCGCCCCGCGGGCGGACTCGATCTCGATGCGGAGGCCGCTGTACCCCGGCAGGTGGTACGTCGCGTCCATGTGATGCCCCTCTCCAATGGGCTGACCGCCGGCTGATCAGGCCGGCGGTGGTGCCCTGTGGAACCAAAAGAGCCCACGTGCAAGACGTGGGCTCGATGGCTCAGCAGGCGTTTAGTCCAAGCTCAAGTTCGGGTCGTCCAGGCTGGCACGGCTCCGCACGTCTTCACCGTCTACGGGTAGCGCCATGATGAGTCCGTCCAAGACCTTGGAGGCCAGGTCGGTACCAGCGGCCCGACCCCACAGAGCACCCGTTTCCGGGGTTTCCGGCGCGTCGATGACCGCCGCGTAGGCATCGTTCGTCTCTCGCGTCGGCAGTGCGCTGTGAACCTGACGGAAAGCGCCCCGGACGACGTTGATGCACTCGGCATACGCGGCGGCCCGGAACTCGCGCTCCTGTTTCGGTGCGTCAGCGTCCAACGCCCACTCTCGGGCCGCTTGGAGCCAGCCCGCGAGTTCGTCCACGCTGTCCGCGATTCTTTCCGACTGCACACCCATGATCGATCCTCTCCTATCGGTCATGTGATTCTGTCAGGCCAGTTTGACCTGCAAGACCAAGGAAGCACCCGCCCCATGGGGGAAGAGGGCGGGTGCTCGGCTTGGGCCGACAGGGTCAGTCGCGGTCTTCGGCGTCCATGCACGCGCGGCACGGCAGCATCTTGCGGCGCTCGCACTCCTCCGTGCTGATCTCGGGCGCCAAGCGCCCGCATCGGGTGTGCCAAGAGCCGCCCGCGTACTGGTGTCGCTTGAACGGGGAGCGCTGGTGGTACACGCGCGCAGCCTTGGTTGCAAGACGCATCATGCGTCGGTCCTCCTTGTGGTGTTGAGCGTGGACGCTCGGCGCTCCGCACGGCCGGCAACCCAGAGGGCGAACTCCGTGCCCGACTCGATGCCGACAATGCCGGTGAACGTGCCGTCATGGGGGTCGAAACTGATCTCGACCCCGCGACCGGCCTTGAGCTGTTCCACCACGTACGCGGTGTACTGGTCCAGCGTGCTCTGCTGGTACTGGAACGCCATGCTCACTCACCTCCCAGCGTGATCCAGTAGGTGCCGTGGTCCAGGTTCAGCACGGCGTCACCCGTGCCGTCGTCCCACACGCACACGCTCTGCGTGGAACCGTCCTCCTCCGCGCACCGCGGCGCGGACTCGGCGATGAACAGGATGAGCGCCAGAGCGATGTCCATGGCTCAGCCCTCCGCGCTCTGGCGGGCCTTGATCTGACGGCCGTTCTCACTGCGGCATTCGTCGCAGTTGACGGGCAGCGCCAAGGACTCGTGTCGTCCAGCCTCACGACCACACAGGGTCTCCACGCTGTCCAGTGTGATGTGACGCCGATAGCTCTGGTCGTTGACCGCGTAGACGATCCTCATAATGATCTCCCTCTCCAAGAGATCTTCGGCTCGATGATCAGTCGAGCCGTGCTCTCATCCGTAAGAGCAAGGGGGCGCACCCGCGATGTGGTGCGCCCGATGCTGCTGCGGATAATCAGTCGACCAAGAGGGCACGCGGTACGGCGCTGCCGTACCCGTTACGGAAGATTCCGTCCCAACCCTCGTACCACTTGACGCCGCTCCGGTCCGTGATGATCTCTCGCTCGCGGAGCCCGGTCCTCACCTCTTCGTTCAGCTCTGCGAGCTGGCGAACGATGCGCTCTACCGCGTTCTCGTTCATGGTCACTCGCCCTCCGGGCCGAACAGCGTCATGGCGTGGCGCTCGCCGTGGAGCCACGAGCCGCACCCCTCGCACTGCGACTTACTGAAGGGGTTGGTCTCGCAGTCGCACTCGCCCCGCCACTCACCCTCGATGCGGTTCTGGCAGTCCTCCGCGTGCTCATCCCAGGCCATTCCCATGGCCACGTCGTTCGGCGCCTCAATGGCGCTCAAGGGCTCCGCGTCGTGACCCTCGTGACACCCGCCGCACTCGCCGTTGGCGTGGTGCAGCATGCAGTCCTGGCAGACCCAGATGGTGCCGTAGTTCTCGCTCATGATCAGTCCCTCTCCAAAGACTGAGCCACCCGTGATCAGCGGGTGGTGGTTCCTGCGGAACCAAAAGGGCCCACGGCTCATGTCCGTGGACCCGATGGCTCTTACAGGCCCTTGCTCACGCACTCGATGACGTACTGGGCGCCGAAGTGCTCGGCGCAGTCCTTCGGAAGGATGTCCGTCTCGTACGTGAGCGTGCCGTACGTGCCGTGCACGGTGACGCGCCACTTGGCGTTGCAGCACTCGACCGCGAACGCGTTCCAGCCGCCCGGGTAGTGGCGCCGGACGTACCTGACAGCGCGCTCGGCAGTGACCTTGACGCCGACGAGCCCCAGACAGTCGCTCGCCCAGTCACGGGCCTCGGACAGCTCTTCCGCGGTGATGTTGGAGTTCATGGTGATCCCTCTCCTTGGATCAGGCCGGCGGATCAGGCCGGCCGGCGACTCATCAAGCGGACAGGGACGCGTGACGTCCAGTTCCCCATCGGGGCTGCGCCCCTGCCCGCATGACGAGTGACGGGCAACAGACGGCCCGTCATCGTCCGTAGGGCTCACAGTCCCTACGGAACGCCACCTGTGCCCACGGGGCTTGTCTCCGGCTGTGTGCCGGGCTTGATACCCCGCGCCATGTCCTGGCGCCCTACCCGTGACTTGTCAGCGGCTGCTGGTCCAACGGGCCCATGCTCTTGGCTTGTGAGGACTTTGAACGGCCCGTGAACAAGGGCGCGTTCCAGTCACTCGACTCCTCCCGGTTCGTCCCCTTTGGGGGCCGCCCCGGTGGCGTGACATCAGATTGGCCCTACTCGGTTATCCGAGTCAAGTGGTCCGGAGGAACTTCTTCCAAGATTCTTTTGGCGAGCCTCTCACCTGCACTGATGAGGGTTGCCTTACCCTCACAGGTCTTTTCGTTGAGTCCTCATCCACTCGGGATTCCGAGTCCGGAAGCTCCCTTCCGGCGCCTGTGAAGGTGTGTGAAGGCATGGCCGGCGGCCACGGAGCGCACTCGGGCGCGAACGGGTGCACACGGGGTGCGAACGGACATTCGCCCAGGTGGCCGCACACCTGTGCGGCATATGACAACGGCTCAGCAAATGCGTGCGGCATGCACGCTGTGACACAGGGGGTGACAGTGGCGTACCGCGGGGACGCCCCTGGCCGCGGAAGCGGAAGCGCCGGCAGATGAGCCGGCGGGCTCTCGCAGCGCATGCGCGCATAGGTCCGGCCTGGAAGGCCGGACATGTGCCACCACGGGCCCTGGCGGCCCGTGGGAGCGGCGGAGCAGTGAGGGCCGGACAGGTCGTCCGGACCGAACGGCGACGCCGTGTGCGTGGCGTACAGCCACGCTTCATGTGGGGCCATGGGCACGGCCGGAGGCCGTGCACGGGTGTGCACCCGGCGGTGCACACGGGGACGGCGAGTCATCGCCGGACCACGCAGCACCTGCTGTGAAGCAGGGCTGCGCATGGGCAAGCCCTGACAGGGCTTGCATATACCGGCCATCGGCCGGTGAGGAGGGCACACCAGCACCATCGGTGCGGGTCGGTGTGTCCACCTCCCATGATCGTGCGCGGCCCCATATGCCCCTGTAAGGGGCACATGTGTCCGCTTGTGTGGCCTGTAAGGCCACATATGTCCAGTTTTGACCCCGCGTTGTTAAACGCGGGGCCGCGCACGATCGATGGTGTCCAACCATCGATCTGCGCTAAACCCCCCAGGCCCTGTCAGGGCCTGTATATGCGCCCCATATGCGAGCCTGACAGGCTCGCCCTGCCTCGGCACCGTGAAGACGGTGCCGCATACGGCGAAGGGGCCCTGGAAGGGCCCCTGAGCTGGGCGGCGGCTGGGAGCCGCCCTGTGCGCGCCGCCGGCGCGCCTATGTCTTTGCGGCGCTGCGTGGGGAACCAGCAGCGCCGTTAGGCGAAGCCTAGTAATGGTTTTGTCAGTCTAACATATGCACCAAGGGTGCATGGTTTTCCAGAATGGCACCTTTTCTATGCATAGTTGACGCAGGGTCCAATAAGGGCCCTGCTAGTGCATTCACCCCGGTAGATGTACCTTCCGCCCCTGCTGGGCCCCCCAAGGGCCCCCAGGGACGCGGGAGGCGGGCATGGCGGCGACGAGGAAGTGGCGCAAGGCCCACCGGGTTCGCTCCGCCACCGACCGGGCCGCCCGCGCGGCGGCCGAGCTGCTGGACGAGAAGCGCTGCCGAGTCGTAGACGAGAACGGCGTCCGCTGCGAGCGGGACGCCTGGCAGCTGGGCTACTGCGCCATGCACTGGGGCCGTTGATGGCCCGCATTGTCGCCGACCCGGACAAGCTGCCGCCGCTCAGGCCCAGGGACCGCCGGTCCAGCACCCTCTCGTCGTCCGAGAAGAAGCGGACCATCATTGCCGCGGTCCGCATGGGGCAGACGATCGAGGAGGGCTGCCGGCAGGCCGGCTGCTCGCGCAAGACGCACGAGTACTACCGCCGGTCCGACCCGGACTATCGGGACTCGATCGACCGCGCCCTTCAGGCGAAGATCGAGGGCGCCGAGGCGGCGCGCAAGGAAGTCCCCGAGTTTCCGGAGTTCTGCGAGAAGTACCTGGGGACGAAGCTCTCCTGGCACCACCTTCAGTGGTACGACCTGCTGGAGGGCCGCGATCCGCGGGACCTGCACCCCGCGCAGCGGTACGTCAAGGGCGATCGGGACACCATCCTGGTCAACACTCCGCCGGAGCACGCGAAGTCGACGACGATCACCGTCAACTACGTGACGTGGCGGATCGTTCAGGACCCCTCGATCCGTGTCCTGATCATCTCCAAGACGCAGTCGCTCGCCGCGAAGTTCCTCTTCTCGATCAAGCAGCGCTTGGCGGAGAGCACGACATACGCCGACCTTCAGCGAGATTTCGGCCCGCCGGGCGGCTGGGCCGAAGGCGCGTCCACCTGGACGTCCACGGCGATACGCGTGGCCGGCGTGGACTCCGGCGAGAAGGACTACACGGTCGAAGCCGTGGGCCTCGGTGGCCAGATCTACGGCACGCGTACGGATCTTGTGATCATGGATGACACGGTTGACAACACCAACCACCAGCAGTTCGAGTCCCAGATCAACTGGATTCAGAACATCGTCGGCTCTCGCGTCGCCGACATGGGCGGGCGCATGCTGCTGGTCGGGACGCGCATGGCGACGACCGACCTCTACTCGGAGATCCTGAAGCCTCAGTACTACGCCGACGGCCAGAGCCCGTGGACCTACCTGACCCAGCCGGCCGTGCTTCAGTTTGCCGACGACCCCAAGGACTGGGTCACCCTATGGCCGGAGACGAACCGGCCGCCGGTCTCGAAGGCCGCCAGGAACCAGGCGATGGGCGAGGGCTGGCCGAGGGGCGGCATGTGGCCGGCGTGGCCCGGCCCCGCGCTTGCGCGCAAGCGCAGCCGCATGGCGCCGCGGAACTGGTCCATGGTGTACATGCAGGACCAGGTGGCCGACGACGCCATCTTCAAGCAGGAGGACGTGCAGGGCTGCGTTGACCGAGCCCGCTATCCGGGCCGCCTCATGGACGGCCAGTCCGGCCACCGCCGCTACGGCATGGACGGCCTCCTGGTCGTAGCCGGCCTGGACCCGGCGGCGGCCGGGTGTACGGCCATGGTGGTGGTCGGGCTGGACCGCCGCACCGGCCAGCGCTGGGTGCTGGACGTTATCAACGAGCGCGGCATGCCGCCGCACAAGATGCGCTCGGAGATCAAGCGCCTGACGGAGCGGTACGGCATCTCGGAGTGGCGAATCGAGAAGAACGCCTATCAGGCGTCGATCCCGCAGGACCAGGACATCAAGACGTACCTGAATGCCCGAGGGTGCCTGATCACGCCGCACCACACGAACACCAACAAGTGGGACGTCGACTTCGGCGTGGCGTCGATGGCCACGCTCTTCGACGGGTGGCGCGAGGGGCGCAACCTCATCCGCTTGCCGTCGCAGACGCAGAGCGAGGGCGTGCGCGCCCTGATCGAGCAGTTGTGCTCCTGGTTCCCGGAGACCAAGGGTCTGACCGACACGGTCATGGCTCTGTGGTTCGCGGAGATCCGCTGCCGGGAGCTGATGGTCTCCGACTTCGGCGGCTGGCATGTGAACAACAGCGAGTTCACTTCCGAGCGCGACCAGGTGAACCAGATGGTCGTGGACATCGACTTCGCCTTGCAGCAGCAGGGCGCCGGGACGTGGGACGGGAGCCTCAATGGCTGGTGAGTGTGAGCACGACTGGCGGACCGGTCCGGTCACGGATCTGCTCCGTCGCCATCGCCAAGCCGTATGCGTCAGGTGCTGGACCCTCGATCGACTGCCCTGGGAGAAGTCGCAGGCATGGCCGCGATGGACCGACGAGGACTGCGAGGCGCATCAAGACGAGGTTGAGCGCCGCTTCGGCGGCCATTTCGGCGAGATCGAGCGCGAGATGACGCGCCTGGTGAAGGAGTAGAGACGTGGCAACCCCGCTGACATACGCACAGTTCATCGCCGCCCTCAAGGCCGAGGGGTGCAAGGTGGTGGAGGTCCAGACCGGCGGGCGCTCCCCCCAGTACCACAACCGCAACCACGTGGGCGCCTGGGGCCCGGTTCACGGCGTGATGATCCACCACACCGTGACCAAGGGCACCGCCAACACGGTGGAGATCTGCCGCAAGGGGTACGCATCCCTGCCGGGCCCGTTGTGCCATGGCGTCATAGCCAAGGACGGCACCGTGTACGTGGTCGGCTACGGCCGGACCAACCACGCCGGCTCCGGCGACGACGACGTACTGACAGCCGTAAGGAGCGAAGCCGCCCTGCCGACCGACAACGAGACCAACACCGACGGCAACCGGCACTTCTACGGCTTCGAGTGCGAGAACCTGGGGGACGGCAAGGACCCCTGGCCCCAAACCCAGCTCGTGGCCATCCGCCGGGCATCGGCGGCCCTGTGTCGTGCGCACGGCTGGTCGGAGCGCTCCGTCATCGGCCACAAGGAGTGGCAGCCCGGAAAGATCGACCCGACCTTCTCCATGGCGGAGATCCGTCGCGTGGTCGGCCTTCAGCTCAAGCCCGCCGCGCCGGCGCCTGCTCCGCAGCCGCTGACGGTGGAGCAGCGCCTGACGGCGCTGGAGAAGCGGGTCACCGCGCTCGAAGCGCAGAAGTAGACGTACAGGATGTACATTTCGCCGCCGGGAGGTGGTCATGGCCGTTGAGATGACCGCGCGGCGCGACATCCGGGACATCGCGCGCCGTGTCGAGGCGCTGCGCCGCGACCATCAGGAGCGGGACGCGCGCCACCAGCTGGTGTACGACGCGCGTGCTCAGAAAATCGACTCCATCGCGCCCGGCTCCATGCCGGACGCGTGGCCGCGGCCCATCACCGCGAATGTGATCGACACGGCGGCGCGCCAGCTCGCGGAGAATTTGGCGCCGCTCCCGGCGATCAACTGCGCCTCTGGCGTGATGACCTCGGAACGGTCGAAGCGGTTCGTCGCGAAGAAGACGAAGATCGCGTATTCGTACGTCTCGGACAGCAGGCTTCGCAAGCACATGCCGACCGGCTGCGACTGGTACCTGACGTACGGCGCGCTCGTCTTCGTCGTCGAGCCCGACTTCCAGGCGGGCAAGCCGCGCATCCGGCTCGACAACCCCATGAAGAGTTACGTCGAGTACGACCTGACGGGCAACGTCCGCTCGTACGCGAAGGTGTGGCGGGAGCCTGCGCGGCAGTTGGCCGCGAAGTTCCCGGAGTTCCGCACCGCGATCCTCGGCGAGAACCAGCCCTTCGGCCGCCAGACCTCCGGCGATACCGAGCTGGAATTGGTCAAGTACTGCGACAAGGACAGCTACGTCCTGTACATGCCGGAGCGCTCCAACCTCGTGCTGATGGAGACGCCGAACACTTTTGGCAAGGTCCCCATCGCCATCGCGGAAAAGCCTCGCTGGGACGACACGCAGCGTGGGCAGTTCGATGACGTCATCTGGCCGATGCTGGCCAGGAACCGGATGGCGATGCTCGGCCTCCAGGCCACGCAGCAGACCGTCCGGGCGCCGCTGGCGATCCCGCCCGACGTGCAGAAGATCTCCATGGGCGATGACGCCGTCATCCGCACCAACTCGCCAGAGAAGATCCGCCGCGTCGGCACGGACATCCCTCAGGCTGCCTGGCAGCAGGAGGGCATCCTGGCCCAGGAGGTCATGCGCGGTACGCGCACGCCGGCCGCGGCCACGGGTGACGTGGACGCCTCCATCATCACCGGTCGCGGTGTCGACGCCCTCAACGGCGGCTATGACATCCAGATCGCCACGGGCCAGCTGATGATCGGAGACGCGCTGGAGCGTGCCCTGGAGCTGGCCTTTGAGATGGACGAGCGGTTCTGGCCAGACGCCAAGAAGACCATCCAGGGCACGGTGAATGGCACGCCGTACGAGGAGACCTACACCCCGTCGAAGGACATCAAGGGGAACTACACCGTCAGCGTGAGCTACGGGTTCGCCTCCGGGATGAACCCCAACCAAGCTTTGGTCTTCCTGCTTCAGCTTCGCGGTGACCAGCTGGTCAGTCGGGACTTCGTGCAGCGTCAGCTGCCCTTCGAGGTTGACGTCACCGCCCTTCAGGCGGAGGTCGACAAGGAGCAGGTGACCGACGCCCTGAAGCAGGGCGTGTTCGCCATGCTCGCCAGTGTCGGGATCATGGCCCAGCAGGGCATGGACCCAACCATCGTTCTCGCCCAGGCGGCGAGCATCGTGGAGATGCGCGAGAAGGGCATCCCGATGCACGAAGCCGTACTGAAGGCGTTCCAGCCGGAGCCCGAGCCAGCGTCCCCCACGTCCGCTGGCGGGGCTCCCGGCACCCCGGGGTCAGAGGGCGGCCCCGGGGTGCCCTTCGGAATGAACCCGAACACGGGCGCCCCTGCGGGCGTCGCGCCCGGTCAGGCGCAGCTCGGGTCCGGCGGTCAGCCCGACCTCATGTCGATGCTCGCCGGCCTGTCGGCCGGCGGTCGACCCACCCTGTCAACCAGTGTCAAGAGGAGCGTTCCGGCATGACGGCCTGCAAGAGCTGCGGGCGTGAGCCCGAGACCGGCATCGAGACCCATTGGCTGGGGTGCGAGGTGCTGCGTCAGGCAGCCCGAGGCTTGTCCTTTGCCAGCCAGTGCGCCAAGGACGGCTGCCAGGAACCTCGGGCGGCCAGCAAGGGGCCTCGGCCCGCGAAGTACTGCGACGAGCACAAGACAGGGAGCAAGAAATGAGCGAGGGACTGACAGGCGACCCGTTCCACGAGGGCAGCTCGAAGCCGATGCTGCACCTCCAGGGCGACATGGACATGGTCCACACGCAGCAGCCCATGGAGGGCCAGACCTCCGGCGACACGAGCGGCAACACCAGCTCGCCGGACATCGTCGGGTGGCACAACACCTCCCTGGCGCCGTCCGCCGGCATGACCGGCAGCAACGACAAGAACAAGGCGCACTGATCAGTAAGACCTCCCCCAAAGGGGTCTCAAAGGAGGAGCCATGGCCAGCGGTGGATACCGCCAGCCCAGTTCCCCCGCCCCGGTCTCCGGGCCGGGGGCTCTGAGCAAGCGCACCGACGGAGGTCCGGGCCAGCCCGTACGTACCCCGTCGGGCGGTGCGTACGGTGAGCGCCAGGAGCTGGAGCGAATCCAGCAGGCAGCCCCACTCTCGGCGTCGCCGGGCGGGGATGTCGGCGCGCCTGCGCCGGTTGACCTCACCGAAGGGCTGATCGGGCTCGACGCTCCGACGCAGCTTCCCGAGGAGCCTGTGACGGCCGGCGCCGCCCTCGGTGAGGGCCCCGGACTGGAGGCCCTGGGCTTGCCGAACCAGCCTGGCGAGGACATGAAGCGGTTGTTGCCGTACCTGCCAGTGCTGGAGCACATGGCCAACCAGCCGGGCGCCTCGAAGGCGGCCCGGAACCTCGTGCGTCAGTTGAAGGGCATGGCCTGATGGACTGGTTCAACCACCTGGGCAACATGGTCAATTTCTTCCCGGACACGCCAGGCCTTGCCTGGGACTTTGCCCTCAATGGAGCTGACCCCGACCTGGTGGGGTACGGGCTTGCGTACGCCCTCCAGGTCAGCCCGACTCCCATTGACGTGTACCCCCAGGAGACCGCCTCCCCTGAGGTGGCCTGATGGGCATCGGTGACTGGCTGCACGACCTCGTTAAGCCCGGCGGCACGCTCCAGAAGATTGACGCCGCCGTCTTCGGCGACGAGATTGCCGCGGAGTGGCGCGGCGCCCACAAGGACGCCACCAAGGCCATCGGTCTGGAACACGTCCTGCATGGGCTGAACTGGGTGTACGACAACGGAATCAGTCAGCCAATCAGCACGTTCTTCATGATGGGCGCGCAAAACGAGAACCTGGGCGACGCCGGTGCGTTTTTCGACGGCGCGGAGTGGTCGCGAACCTGGCGTGCCGCCGAGAACATTTCGCCCGGCCAGGCCCTAGGCACCATGATTGCCACGGAAAAGGACGAGGCCCGGCAGGTTGCCGACTCCCCACTGATGTACGCCCGCCCGGCCGACTCGGCACTTCCGGCCGGGTTCAACGATCTCAGTAGAGCGGAGCAGCAGGAGTACCTTCGCCAGATCGGCATGCCCGCCGTCGGCAACCAGGCCATTGAACGCCTCCGAGACGAACACGCATGGTTCACGTTCGTGTCCGGCGCGACCGATTTCACCTTTAGGTGGTACCTGGACCCGGTAGTGCTCGCCGGCAAGGGCGTCGGGGTTGCGCGTGAGGTGTACACCGTCAAGCCCCGCCCGCAGGGCGGGTGGTCGACGGGCGACATCGACCACATCATGGCCAGCTCGAATATGGGCAAGGCTCAGGATTTCCTGTGGGCCAACAAGGACAACCCGGCCCTCATCAACAACTTGTCGATGTTCAAGAAGTCGGCCATCGGCCCCCGGGCCGGTGGCATCGTCGCCAGCCTGAAGAGCCCGGAGGAGGTGAATTTGTTCCTCCGAGTGGGGCTCGGCGACGTCGAGGCCAAGGCGCTCCTGATGGAGCGCAACGCCGAGGCGGCCTACCGCTTGCAGGCGGACACCTCACGCCTGTCGACCCTGGAGCTGACCGTCGAGCGGTTCAACCGCAAGGGCCAGGAGCGGTACGCCGCCATGGTGCAAGCTCGCGTCGACGAACTGACTCAACAGGTCAACGCGAACGAAGATCTTTTCACCCGCTATACGGCGATGCTGGAGCACTACCGCGAGCTGGATGCCGTCAATTTGACGCGCTATTCGTTCTCCCGGGCCCAGCGCCGCACCGCGGCCCAGGCCAACTACCGCACCGGCCCGGCTCTGGGTACGGCCGGCACGAAACGGGGTCCGCTGGCCACGAGCCGCATCTACGCGAACGACTTCTTCGGCCCGAACTTGGTGGTGGTGCGCTCTTTCGGCGAGGCGCACCCGAACGGCTTGATGGCCATCGACGACATTCACCCGGAATCCGTGGCGGAGCTGCGAGGTCATCTGGCCCGCATTCCCGGCATCGGTTCGGAGATTCGTCACGGACTGCTGACCCAGTACCTCAAGACCACGACCGAAGGCGAACGCCTTGCCCTTCTGGAGCAGATCCAGGTCACGGGCGTCAAGCAGGTGGCCAAGCGCCACGGCTTCACCGACGACGAAGCCATGGCGATCTACCGGGAGTACCAGGCCCGGATTACGGGTGGTCAGGAGCGCCTGCGCCGCTACAGCGCGGGCGCACATCCGGGAGAAAAGGTCCACCTGGATGAGTTCATGACCGAGGGCGGCACGCTCACGGTCCACCCGAACCTGGTGACCCGCCTGGCCAACGATCACGTCATGATCGACCTCAAGGCGCTGGACAAGGTGCTGAAGCGGCACGGGAGCGCCCTCAAGGCGCTGCGGACGCGATCCTTGGGCAACAGCGACTGGATGGTCAACAGCGCTGACTACTTTACGCAGCTGTGGAAGTTCGGCACCCTCTTCCGCCTGGGCTATATCCCCCGCGTGCTGGGTGATGACCTCGCCGGCCAGGTCGCCCGGCTTGGCGCCGCCACTATGGCGGTGCGCGCCGGCTGGGGAGTACGGAACTTGGCGACGAACTTGGCGCTTTGGCGCCCAAAGCGCATGCGCGAGGCTGGCCTAGCCGCAGAGCGCTTTGGGCTGGAGCATGCAGAGAGAAAGCTCGCCAGGCTCGCGCCGAAGGCTGAGGTGATGCGCGCCAAGCTCCAGACGCGCGAGGCGGTTCACGCGGACTCACTCCGTCGCCTCCGCGACCGGCACCGCCGAGCGGTTAACCGACTGAACGCGCTGGGGCCGGAGGCCACGTCAACGCAAATCCGGGCGCATCAGCTGCTGGTCGAGAAACACGCCGCGGAGATCGCCCGAGGCGAGGAACAGCTCGCCGCGTTGCGTCAGGGCTCGCTCCAGGCCCGCCTGAAGAGCACTGAGCGCCAACAGGATTACATGCGGCTGATACGGAGCGACCACGCAGACGAGATCGCCCGCATCGAGGGGGTCACTAGTCGCGGCTTTCGGCAGCGGTCCCAGCTGTACCGTGAGGTGGAGGTCGCTCCAGGGACTGTACTGCCGCCCAGCTTCGCCGGCGCCCGAGGCGAGTACTTTCAGAAGATGATCTCTTCCGATGACAGCCTTCGGACCCTCCTGGCCCGAAACAAGCAGATCATCCACTCGAACTTGCAGCGGGCTTACGGCAAACAGGGCGTTGCCATCTCGTACCCGCAGGACCCGAAAAGGTTCGTCTCCAGCTGGAACCAGGCGATCAACCAGCAGATCATGCAAGACTCGGCCGCCACCCTGGCGCTTCAGCTCTCGATGAGGGGGAAGTCCCACAGCGAGGCGATAACCGAGCTGTCGCGCTGGCTGACCCGGACCCCGGCAGGGCGCGCATATGACAAGCGCCTGGGACTCAACCATGTGCCCGCAGAGCGCAAGGCTGCCAGTATCTGGTACGAGGTCAACGACTACCTCCCAACTTCTGAGCTGCGCATGGCGGCCGTGAAGGGCGAGATTGACGATGCCCTGCTTGACAAGGCAGCCAAGCTCGGCCATGCGCCCTTCCAGGTGCACACGACGCAGCTTGGAGAGGCCCTCGCCGGCTCCAATAACCTGTCGCGAGGCGTTGATCAGGTCATGGACTGGTGGTACAAGTGGGCGGCCTCGGTTCCGGCCGACCGCATGTCCCGTCACCCGCTTTTCAATCAGCTCTACGAGGGTCACGCTCGGGCCATGGTCGCCCAGGAGATGAAGCAGGGCGGCAAAATCACGCAGAAGGATGCGGACGCCCTGGCTGAGGCGGCCCGCCGCCTAGCCCTCAAGGACACGCGAAAACTCGTCTTCGACATCGCTCACCGGAGCGACGCCGCTCACGCCCTGCGATTCATGTCGCCCTTCTTTGCCGCTACGACCGAGGCGTGGCAGCGCTGGGCGCGCATCATTGCTGACCGACCGCAGGTCGTCGGCTACGCCACGATGCTCTTCAACGCGCCCATTTCCATGGGATGGATGCAGGACGCCGACGGCAACAAGGTCATGCGTGACGGCACCATCATCGACCCGGTGACGGGCGAGAAGCGGATGGTGCCGAAGAGCCAGCGGTACATCATGGCTCGGATGCCGAAGTTCGTGGCGGACGGGCCGCTTGGTAAAGCGCTCGGCATGGATTCATCGGGAAACTGGCTTGTCAGCCAGGACTCAATGAACATGATCACGCAGGGGGACCCGTGGTTCAACCCGGGCGTCGGCCCGGTGGTGAGCATTCCCGTGAATGAATTCGTGAAGGACAAGCCGAGCCGGGGTGAGCTGGCTCGGCACCTCGGCATCCTTCCGCATGGCCCCACGGCAGGTTCGCCGCTGTTCGGCAACACGCCCCTCGGGCGCGCCGCCGACCTGTCGATGCCGCAGACGGTCAAGAACTTCATGACGTCGTTCGACACGACGGACGAGCGCTATCAGCGCGTCAAACTCCACATCACGCAGAAGGCGGCGTGGGAGCACGCCAACCGCGGGAAGCCGATGCCCTCCGCCAAGGAGATTTCCGAGATGACCCGGAACTACTGGCTCTGGTCGGCAGCCTCCGCCTTTACCCAGCCCTTTGCCACGCAGAAGCCCGACGCGTACCAGATGTTCCGCGACCAGTACAACAACCTGCGGCGCAAGAATCCGCTGACCGCCGACCAGGAGTTCATCGAGCGGTTCGGGGAGTCGTACTTCATCTTCGCCCAGGCGCAGTCAGAGAACGTGGTCGGCGCTCAGGCGACGAAGAAGGCCGTCGAGCTGTCGAAGAAGTACGAGGGCCTACTGGCCGAGCACCCCGACCTGGGGGCGCTCATCATCGGCCCGGAGGGCAACGGGCCCTTCAGTCCTGAGGCATACGCGTACCAGCTGACGCACCCGCTGGTGCCGGGCGGCAGCGAGATGCAGCGACGAAAGCTGTCAGCCGAAGAGGCCATGGAGGAGAACCAGAGGCGCCTCGGGTGGGCGCGCTTCTCACAGCTTCAGAACTGGGTGACCTCCCAACTGCACTCCGCCGGCTTCGGCTCTTTCGCGGATGCCGGCGCAGAGCAGTTCAAGGAGATGAAGTCCGCTATCGCGACACTGCTTGGCGAGCCGACCCTCTCCGACGGTTCCGAGAACCCTTACTACAACGAACAGTGGAGCCAGGACTACTACTCGCTCGACCCCCGCCGCTATGAGCGCCTAATCCCCGGGCTGACCGAGGTGGCCTACTCGGACATGGCAAAGAACCCCAACCGCAGTGACCTGCGATCGCTACAGACGTACCTGACAGCGCGCAAGGTGATCAAGCAGGAGCTGGAGAACCGGGCGACATCAGGCGGGTCCCGGTCGCTGGGAGCCAAGAAGAACAGTGACCTCGCCGCAAACTGGGCCCGCTTCGTGGACAGTCTCATTGAAGCCGATACCCGATTCGGGGACTTGCACCATCGATACCTGAACAGGGACATGGGCGTAGACGTGGTTGATCTGCTCACCGACGACGATGAGGAGGTGGAGTAATGCCCATCGTGGCCGCCAAGCCGGACCCGAATCCGGACCTGACCAAGGCTCTTCAAGGGCTGCTGGCCGCCAGCCCCGGCGGAGCCTCCGCCGGGCGCGTCTACATGGGCGAGATGGCCCCCTTCCGCCCCCGCGGCGCCGAGGAGAAGGGACGCGTCCTCGGACCGCGCTCGAAGTGGGTCTCCGAGGACGCGGCCATGAATGAGTTCTACAAGTGGAATGACAAGAAGCGTGGGGACTTCCTCGCCCAGCTCGTCGTGGGCGGGCTGGTGCCCGCTGGCGCGGGTGTAGTGGAGGCCGAAAAGGCGTGGCAGACGCTCGTAAAATCGGCCGGGCGCTTTGGCGCCGCCGGCCAGAAGGTCACGCCGCTCGACCTCCTGGCGAGCTACGTCAAGGCCGCCGGAGGCGGCGGCAAGGACGCCTGGCGTCAGCAGGGGGCCTTCGAGATCAACACCGTGACGGGTAAACGGCGCTTCGCCGGCCCCGGCACGTACCTCGGTGACGGCCGGGCGCTCCAGATCGACAGTCGCACGGACCTGACCGACCCCGACACAGCGCGCGCTTTGGCCACCAGGATGTTCCAGCAGATGATGGGCCGCGACCCTGGCGCCGGCGAACTGAGCGCCTTTGCCTCCGCCCTGCATGCCGCCGAGTCGGCGAACCCCGTCCGTCAGACGACGATCACGCAGTACGACATGGAGACCGGCCAGGCAATCTCCCAGAACACTCAGTCCGAGGGCGGCCTGAGTGCCGACGCCCGCGCCCACATCGCGGAGCAGCAGATCAAGGGCAAGAAGGAGTACGGGGTCACCCAGGCAGTCACCACCTACCAGGGAGCCCTGGAGAACCTGATCTTCGGTGGCCGCTGATGGCCCGCGGCGAGGACATAGTCGAGCTGGCTCGCAAGAGCCTGGGCGTGAAGTACGTCTGGGGCGGCAACGACCTGTCTTCGGGTATTGACTGCTCCGGCCTGGTCCAGCAGGTCTTCAAGGCGTACGGCATCTCGCTTCCGCGAGTGACGTACGACCAGATCAACGTGGGCTTCAGCGTCCAGCCCAACAAGCTCCGCCCCGGCGACCTCGTCTTCTTCGACACGGACAGGAAGAGGACCGGCCCCGACCACGTCGGCATCTACATGGGCGGCGGCAAGTTCATCCACGCCCCGCGCCCCGGCGAGGGCGTGAAGATCTCCTCCCTGGCCGAGGGGTACTACATGGACCGCTGGATGGGCGGTCGGCGAGTCCCTGGCGTATCCGCTGACCACGCCTCCGGCGGCGGCGAGGCGCCCGAGGTGGCGCCGCGCCTAGACGCGCATGAGCTGGCGGAGACCTACGGCGCGTCGTACGCGTTCTTCAAGAGTCAGCCGGAGCTGTGGAAACTGCTGAACGGGGCCGTCCAGGCCCAGTGGACCCCGGAGAAGTTCCAGGCGGAGGTCAAGAACTCCAGCTGGTGGAAGAAGACCTCCGACACCGTGCGCCAGGCGCAGATGCTGGAGAAGACCGACCCGGCGACCTACCAGGCCACCATGGAGGCCGCCCGGGTCCAGGCCCGGCAGATCGCCGTGCGCGCCGGCGCCATCATGAGTGAGAAGAACATCTCCAATCTCGCCCGCAACATGGTGTACTACGCCTGGAACGAACAGCAGGTCATGAACTACGTCGGGCAGTACATCAAGTTCGGCGAGAACAACGTACTGGGCGGCATCGCCGGCCAGGCAGCCCGAGAGATCAAGCGCGAGGCGTACAGCCTCGGCGTCCAGGTCGGTGACCAGTCAGTCCTCAACAACGCTCAGTACCTGGTCCGCGGCATCACGACCATGGAGAAGATCCAGGCTTCCCTGCGGGAACAGGCGGCCGGGCTCTACCCGGCCTTCGCCGAGCAGATCCAGGCGGGCGCGAACATGCAGGAGCTGGCCGAGCCGTACCGGCAGATCCTGGCGCAGGAACTCCAGCTGCCGGACACGGACGTGGATCTCTTCTCCCCGAAGATCAAGGCCGCCCTGAACTACGTCGGCCAGGACGGCAGGCCCCGAGCGATGTCGCTCGCGGAGTTCACGAGCATGATCCGCGATGACCCGCAGTGGCGCCGCACTGCCGGGGCCGCGGATAAGGCCATCGGCATCGGCCGACAGGTGCTCGCACAGATGGGGCTGGTCGGATGAATTTCGAGGCTTTCTTTTGGTCCTTGACTCAGCAGGAGTCGGGCGGCAATTACGGCGCCTTGGGTATTTGGCTCAACATGCCCTACGGGCGAGACCGAGCCTACGGCCGATATCAGGTCATGGGGGCAAACGTCGGTCCGTGGACTGCCAAGTATTTTGGCAAGCGACTGACGCCGCAGCAGTTCGTTGCCAACCGCGCGGCGCAGGATGCGGTAGCTCGCGGCCATCTCAGCATGCTGGTGAAGAAGCACGGATACCGCGGCGCCGCAAGCGCCTGGTACAGCGGCAACGCCAGCCTGCACAACTCGACCAAGCCGCAGCCCGGCGGCCCCTCCATCAAGGACTATGTCGACTCGGTAATGGCCCGTGCGGGCACGTACAAGGGTGGCGGTGGCGCCTCCGAGGGCGCCACGTACGGCAGCACCGCGACCGCGACGCCGCGGCTCGATGACGACGAGCTGGCCGCGCAGTACGGCCTGTCTGCTGGCCTGATCAACAGCTCGTCCGAGCTGAAGAGCCTGTTCAAGCAGGCCGTGGCCGGCTCGTGGAGTGCAGCCAAGTTCCAGGCGCAGCTGAAGAACACCAAATGGTGGGCGACGCAGTCAGACACGCTGCGCAAGTACATCACGCTCAAGTACACCGACCCGGCGACCTGGACACAGAACCGCAAGGAGGCTGCGGCCAAGCTCAACGCACTGGCCGTCCAGGTGGGTCTTGGCAACCAGCTTAGGACGAACGGCACGCCCACCAAGATGCTGGACAGCGCCATCTACTACTCGCTGGCGCTCGGGTGGAGCGACCAGCGGATCAAAGACTGGCTTGGCACCCGAGTACAGGTCCACGACGGCTACATGTGGGGCGAAGCCGGCCAGGCGTGGGACAAGCTCCACGAGCTGGCGTACCTCAACGGTGTGAAGGTCTCGAACCAGTGGTACGAGAACAACGTCAGGGCCGTGGTCTCGGGCAAGACGACCCTCCAGACGCTGGAGGACTACATCCGCAAGACGGCAGCAGGCCAGTACTCGGCGTACGCCGACCAGATCAAGGCGGGCATGAACGTCATGGACTTGGCGTCGCCGTACATCAAGGCGACGGCTCAGATTCTGGAGCTGGCCGAGTCGGATGTCGATCTCTTCAACCCCCACGTGGCCAAGGCCATGACGGCCAAGCCGGGGCTGGACCAGCCCAAGGGTAGCGGGGCGCAGATGCCCCTGTGGCAGTTCGAGACCGAACTGAGGAATGATCCGCTCTGGCGGAAGACGAACAACGCTCGCGAGTCGATGATGTCGGTGGCCCGCCAGGTCGCCAAGGACTTCGGAATGGCCTTCTGAGATGAGCACTCCAGCGCAGTACATCCCCGCCGACTTCCAGAATGAACTGGACCTGCCGGTACCTGGGCAGGTCAATCAGGGCGAAGTCAACAAGCGCCAGGCGGACGTCTACCGGCATCAGAAGATTGCCCGTGACACGGAGATGGAGATCCGCAACCTTGAGCTTCAGCTCAAGACGGGCAAGATGTCCGCCGCGATGCGGACTCGGGTCCAGGCTCGACTGTCCCGTGCGCGTAAGCGCCTGGAGACGGCGAACATCGACGCCGGCCGGGCGCAGAACCTCGTGTACCAAGCCCGTGGCGAGTACGACAAGCTCTTGGAGGGCGACAACCGCGACGCCTTCATGGCGCTTCAGGCGATGTTCTCCCAGTTCGGACTCGGCTCCCTGGCGGGAAAGATCTACGACTTCGTCAAGCAGGGCTACGGGGCAGACACCATTGCTCTTCTCCTCCAGGACACGAAGGAGTACAAGGTCCGCTTCGCAGCCAACGAAGCCCGCGCCAAGGCGGGCCTAGCGGTACTGTCGCCAGCTGAGTACCTGGCGGCGGAGTCCGCCTATCGGCAGGTCCTGGACTCGGCCGGCATGCCGAAAGGCTTCTACGACAACCCGGCGGATTTCCAGAAGTGGATCGCCGGGGATGTCTCCCCGTCCGAGATCAAGTCCCGGGTGGACCTGGCTACGGAAGCCGTGGGTAAGGTCGATCCCAACTATCGCGGGGCCCTGTTCCAGATGTACGGCATCGGCGAGTCGGAGATGGCCGCGTACTTCCTGGACCGCAAGCGGGCGGAGCCCGTGCTGAAGAAGCAGGCCGCTGCTGCGGCCATCGGCGCTGCCGCTCTGCGTCGCGGGTTCGCCGCCTCCAGGCTGGATCTGGAGGGGTACGCGGACCTGGGCATCACCTCACAGGAGGCCGAGGCGGCGTACGCCCGCATCTCGGACAACTTCGAGGCGATGCTGGGCATCGCCGGCCGGTACGGCACGACCTGGACGCAGCGCGAGGCGGAGCAGGAGGTGTTCACTCCCGGCGCCGCGCCGGCGTTCGGCGCGGAGAACGCCTTCGAGAAGTCCAAGCGACTCCGCTCGCAGGAGCGGGCCCTGTTCTCTGGCGGTCGCGGGGCGACCTCGCAGGGCCTCAGCGCGGGGTATCGTCAGACCTGAGGGATGCGCATTGAGTAAGAGCGAGTAGTAATGGTGGAAGCCCACACCGTGCGCATTCTGGGCATGGCCTCGGCGCTGTAGCCGTGGCGCAGTAACGCCCGAACCCCCGGCCACAGCCGGGGGTTTCTTATTGCTCCCCGAAGGCGCTAGCGCTATTCCGCTAGCGGATGTACATTCCGCGCGCGACGGACCGACCGGCCCCGTCCCATGCGAAGACCGGCAGCGGAGCGCGACCCTCTCCCCCGGGAGGCGAGCAGGCCGCGAAGGCGAGACGGGAGCGGCAGTGAGCGAATACACCTTCGGCGACTTCGACACCGACGACATGTCGGGAGCTGGGGAGCCTCAGTCCGGTCAGCAGAGCCCCAAGTGGTTCCGCGAGTACATGGACAAGGTCTCCGGGCAGCTGGCCGAGATCAAGGCGGAGAATGACCGCCTGAAGGCCGAGAAGCAGCAGCAGCAGGTGGCAAACACGCTCAAGGCCAAGGGCTACGCCCCGAATGCAGCGGAGCTGTACACGGGCACGCCCGACAAGCTGGACGACTGGCTGACCGCCCACGGCGGTGCACTGGCCAAGCTCCCTGGCGAAGGCCAGGAGCAGCACCAGGAGCAGGTCCCCCAGGGGCCGCCGGCCTCCACCGTTCCGGCTGACGGTCAGGAGCAGATGCAACGCATGATGGAGCAGGGCGCGCAAGGCGTGGCCGCTCCCCAGGGCTCTGACAAGGAGATCGCCGCCGCACTCGATGCGGCGCAGACTCCCGAGGAGTTCGCTCAGATCATGCGTGCGCATGGCTCCCAGTTCAACTGGGGCTAAGACCTCCTGACCTCTCCCCGACATCCCTTCGGCATCCCGCACAGCGGGAGGTGAGAGGCCATGGCCAACGCGTACACCGACACTTCGGCAATGAGCAACGCGGTCCAGACCGCGTACGACAAGACCTTCGGCTTTGCGTTGCGATCGCAGCCGATGTTCCGCGCCGTCGCTTCCAAGCGACCGGCGAACGCCACCGCCCCCGGCGGCTCGATCGTCCTGGAGAAGTACTCCGACCTGGCGACCGCCACGACGGCGCTCACGGAGACCACCGACCCCGACTCGGTGGCTCTGAGCAACCCGAACACGGTCACCATCACGCTGAACGAGTACGGCAACGTGGTGCTGAGGACCAGGAAGCTGCACCTGTTCTCGCTGACTGACGTGGACCCGGCGATCGCGAACATGATCGCGTTCAACGCCGCTGACTCCATGGACGTGGTGGTCCAGACGGAGCTGCGCTCCGGCACCAACGTCATCCAGCGCAAGGCTGGCACCGTCAGCTACGCCACCAACGGCACCGTGTCCACTCCGGTGGCCACGACCATGGCCGCCACGGACACGTACAACAGCGCCATCGCCCGCCTCGCGGTCGCCAAGCTGCGTGCGAACAAGGCGGTCCCGATCCGGGACGGCAAGTACTGGGCCGCGATTCACCCCGAGGTCTCCCATGACCTCCGGGCGGAGACTGGCTCCGCCGCCTGGCGCGACCCGCACAACTACTCGGCCGCCGGCAACATCTGGGCCGGCGAGCTGGGCGCGTACGAGGGCGCCTTTTACATCGAGTCGCCGCGCTGCTACAACGCGGTGGACGCGGGTACCAGCGACAACACGGTGCGTCGCTTCCGCACGTACTACGCGGGCCAGGAGGCCCTGGCCGAGGCCATCGCCGAGGAGTTCCACGTCGTGGCCGGTCCGATCGTGGACAAGCTGGGCCGGTTCCGGCCGCTCGGCTGGTACGGCGTCGGCGGATGGAAGATCTACCGCAACGAGGCGCTGATCCGCGCCGAGACGTCGTCCTCGATCAACAACTCCTGATGGCCAACTGGACGTTCCGGACCCCGTCAGTCGACGAGGGTCCGGCCGTCTCCGGGAACCGGCTCATGCGGTTCTACAAGCTCGCCCGTGGGATCACGATCCTCAACCGGGCGGGCGTGTACACCGCAGTCCGCTACCCGACTGAGGACGAGATCGCCGCAGCGACGACCGCCTACCTGGGCGGTCATGAGTACACGGTCGACGACGCCACGAAGGCGGCGCTCATCGCCGCCGGCGTCGGCGTCACGGAAGCCAACTTCACCGCCTTGTGAGGGCGCGACATGGACCAGACCTGTGAGCCGCTGACCAGCGGCGGCAACTCCACCATCACCAACGGCAACGAGCAGGACGCTCTTGACAAGTGCGTCCAGATCCCGGTGCGCACCGAGGGTGCGCAGGACGGGGAGCTGCACTGATGTGCCGGACCGGCTGCAAGACCCAGGACCACGCCAGCTGGGGCGAGTGCGCCCGAGCGGCGAACATGCGCGTGGCGTACTGCGGCATCGGTGGCGGTGACGCCACCGCGCAGAAGAAGTGGGATGACGAGCTATCCCTGTACCGCCAGGCGCGGGCTCAGGGCATTCAGCCCGACGGGACCACGAAGAACAAGGTCGTGGCCGCGATCAAGGCGAGCGAGAAGGTCGGCGCCGCCTTCGGCCGCGACTTCAGCGCGGCGTCGCCGCTGCCGGTGGTGGAGTGACATGGCCGAGATGCGCGTCGGTATCGAGGACACCGACGGCCACAAGCTCAACGTGGACTCCGACGGCCGCGTCACGGCCGCCACGGTTGGCCAGGTGGCCACGACCATGTACACGGAGTCGACGACGGCCCGGACGACGTCCAGCCAAACCTCCAGCCAGACCTGGCTGGCCAACGCCACGACGGCCTGGGTCGGGGTCAACCTGACCGCCCTCTCGGGCGGCACGTCGCCGACCGTGACGGTGTCGCTTCAGCAGCAGGACGGCAACAGCGTGTGGCACACGCTGGCATCCACGAGCGCGCTGAACGCGACGGGTACGGCGCAGTTCTCTGTGGGCCAGGGCATGGCCAACGGCGCCATGCTCTTCGCCGGCGGCAACTACCGTTTCTCCTGGACGATCACCGGCACACCTACGACCTGCTCCTTCCAGATCGCGATGTCGGGGCGGTAGCAGCCATGCCGACCTTCGATCAACTCGTCAAGAGGGTCAAGCGGGAGCTGAGGGGCTTCACGCTGGATCAGGAGAGCATGTCCGAGCTGGCCGCCTCCATGGGCGCCAGCGACACGTCTTTCACGGTCGACACGTCCACGGTACTCAACCTGTCCCGCGGCCTGGTCGAGATTGATGACGAACTGATCCTGGTCAAGACGTACGACGCCACGAGCGGCGTCGTCACCGTGATGGGCCTGACCAACGGCCGCGGGTACGACAACACCACGGCCGCGAGCCACAGCACGAACGCGCTGGTGGTCAGCAACCCAGCCTTCCCCAGGAAGGCCATCAAAGACGCGATCAACGACGCGATCACGGCCCTGCACCCCAGCCTGGTCGTGATCAGCTCGACGAACTTCACGTACAACGCGGCGCAGGTGGAGTACTCCCTGCCCGCCGAGACAACGGACGTCTGGTACGTCGTGGCGCGCCGCGTGGGTCCCGAGAAGGTCAGCGCTCCGCTGCCGAACTGGCGGTTCAACCCGCAGGCGTACGCCACGGACTTCTCCACGGGGAAGTCCATCCAGCTCTTCGACGCCGTGACGCCCGGACAGAACGTCCGGGTGGTGTACACCAAGGCCCCGTCAACGCTGTCCGCGAATGCGGATGACTTCGCCACCGTCACCGGCTACGCCGACCGCGTAGCCGATTTGGTCGTCTGGGACGCCTGTAAGCGCCTCCTGCCCGGCGTGCTCTCCGCGCGCCTCCAGCAGACCGCCGTGGAGGCCACCGAGCGAGCGCAGCTCGTCAGCGCACGGGATATCCAGGGCGCTGTGCAGACGTACGCGGCGCTGTACGCCGAAGGGCTCCAGCGTGAGCGCGACCGCCAATTCCAGGAGATCCCCAACTACGCGACCTTTCAGGGGAGCTGACCGTGGCGAACAGCTACTTCTACTCGAACACAGCCGTCCAGACGACCCTCTCAGGGTCGATCTCGGCTGGCGCCACTTCCATCACCGTGGCGGCTACGACCGGCTTCCCTGGGTCGTATCCGTACGTCCTGGCCGTGGACTACGGCGCCTCCACGGAGGAGTTGGTCAAGGTCACCGCGGCTGCGGGGACCACGCTCACGGTGGATCGAGGCTTCTCCGGCACCAGCGCCCAGAGCCACAGCCTGGGCGCCACCGTGCGCCACGTCTACCACGCCGGCGACGCGACCGATTTCCGTACGCACGAGGCCGCGACGAGCGGCGTGCACGGCGTCACGGGCGACCTGGTGGGCGCCACGATGACGCAGACGCTGACGAACAAAACGTTGACGTCGCCGACGATCAACAACGCGACGTACGCCAACGGCGGCAGCTTCGCCGGCACGTTCACCGGCAGCCCCACCTTTAGCGGGGCCCTGACCCTGTCTGGGGCCGCCGTCCTGTCCGGCGGCCCCAGCATCTCGGCCGGCGGCGCCCTGGCGGGGACCTTCACGGGCAGCCCCACCTTCAGTGGGGCGCCTACGTTCAGCGGTATACCCGTCTTCTCCAACGAGATCAGCCACACGAACCTGTATCGCGGCAGCCGGGCGGCAACCACCGACTCCCAGTGGGAGACGCGAGTCTCCGGCGACGCCAATGCAAGGTGGTTCGTCCGGGCGGACGGCCACGTAGCCTGGGGCGCCGGCTCGGCGACCTGGGACACGAACCTCTACAGGTCTGCGGCCAACACGCTCAAGACAGACGACACCCTCCAGGTGGGCGGCGACCTGGCAGTCACCGGAAACCTGACCGCAGCGAACCATCCGAAATTCGCCACGGGCTCGACCACTTTTAATTTCAGCTCCACGTCCACCGTGGACGTCTCGGTGAGCTTCCCCGCCAGCCGCTTCAGCGGCACGCCGAAGGTCACAGCGCTGCTGACCAGCCTCCCCTCGGGCTCTTCGGCCCTGATCATCCGCGCCAGCTCCGTAACGAGCAGCGGTATGACGCTGCGCTGCAACGACACGGGCGGTGTCTCCAGAACCCTCAGTATCACCGCCGACTGGATCGCGGTCGAGGAGTAGCCCATGGCCGGGATCGTCGCAAGGTCTCCGTTCCCGCTGTCGGGACGCACTTCCAGCGCCTCCAGTACGTACGCCCTGGAGGGCGTTCAGTACGACGTCGCTATCGGTGGAATGCCCTGGCTGCTGAAAATCGACGATCAGCACGTCATGACCCGGGCCGGCGCCCCGGTCCGCAAGGACCAGATCGATCAGCAGCAGATCCCGGGCGAGCAGTCGCTCGCCTCCTGGTGGCTGCGGTCGCAGGCCACTTTCATCGGTGGAGCCGGGCTCCTGTACCAGGACCCGGCCGCGGACAACCAGTACGCCATCCGGTACGCCGATTCTGTCGGCGTGAACCCCTGGGTGAACGGCAAGCTGACGCTGCTGCGCTCGACGTCGCAGCGCATCAGTGACGGCACGGCGAGCAAGCATCACGTTGTCGGCTGGAACGATGGCACGGACCGCTACTGGTCCGCCGTCGGCAACGTGCTTCAGTCCGACACCGGCAGCGCCACCACGGCCATCACCTGGGGCGGTGCTAACACCATTCGTTCTCTGACGAGCGACGGTACGCGGTACTACGCGGCCGACAATGTCAACGTCTACCGCGGTACCGGATCGGGAGTCGGCGCAGCCCTGTGCGCCACGGGCACCACGAACGTGGTGTGCCGCTGGGCCAAGGGCCGGCTGATGCTCGGCCAGGACAACCTCATGTACGAGGTGGACAACGCCGGAGCGAAGACGCTGCGCTTCACGCACCTCAACCCCAGCTTCGTCTGGACGGACATTGCCGAGGGCACCAACGCGATCTATGCGAGCGGCTACGCCGGCTCCGAGGGCGGAATCTACAAGTTCGTGCTGGACAGCTCCGGCAACGTGCCGACACTGGCCAGCGGCGGCGTGCTCGCCGCCCAGCTCCCCCGCGGCGAGGTCGTCTACGCCATGACGACCTATCTGGGCGCGTTCGTCGGCATCGGCACCAGCCGAGGCTTCCGTGTCGGCGAGATCGACGACCAAGGCGACCTCCGATACGGCCCGCTGCTCATCGAGAACAGCAACGGCGTGAAGGCCGTGGCGGCCTACGACCGCTTCTTCTTCGTCGGGGCGACGAACGGCATCGACTCCGACTCGGGCCTGTACCGAGTGGACCTCGGTCAGCCGATCCAGGACAACGGAGTCAGCGCCGGTACGCGCTTCGCGTACGCCACGGACCTCCAGGCGCACGTGACCGGCGAAGTCTGCTCGGTGAGCAACTTCGGCAACAGCGACCGCATGGTGTTCGCGGTCGTCGGCCAGGGCTCGTACCTGGAGTCAGCGTCCACGCTGGAGTCCACGGGCTACCTGCGCACCGGACGAGTCCGGTACAACACGATGGAGCCCAAGATCTACAAGTTCGTGACGGTCAAGACGCCGACAAGCCTGTTCGGCTCGGTGGCCGTCGCCGTCGGCGACCCCGGCGGAGCCGAGACGAGCATCATCACCGTCTCTGAGGGCTCGTCCCTCTCCATCAACGATGTCGTGCTGGCTGCGCCGAGCACGGCCGCGGAGTGGGTGACGCTGAAGCTGACGCTCGGCCGGTCGACGACCGACACCACCAAGGGTGGCGAGGTACACGGCTGGCAGCTCAAGGCCATGCCTGGTGCCGTACGGCAGCGGATCTTCACGCTGCCGCTGCTGTGCTTCGATCGCGAGAAGGACCGCGCCGGCCAGACCGTGGGCTACGAGGGCCGGGCCCTGACCCGGCTCGAAGACTTTGAGCAGATGTTCGCCGCCGGCGACGCGGTGTCCTTCCAGGACCTGCGAAGCGGTATGAGCTACCTCGTCGTCATCGACGACTACCGCTTCGAGCAGGGCGCCCACCCGGCGAACAACAGTAGTAGGTGGGGCGGGATTCTCTGGGCCCAGCTCCGGACCATTGCGGATGTGATCACAGCATGACCTGGCCGCCTAGCCGAGTGATCATCGCCCCCGCCAACGAGGGCGAGAGAGACGCCGTACGGACCGCCCAGCGGGCGCTCAGGGTCGCCGAGACCGGCGCCATGGATGACGCCACCAAGACCGCCCTGAGGGGCGTACAGAACCTGTTCAGGTTGCCCGTAACGGGCGTACTGGACAGGCCGACCGCCGAGGCGCTGGACCGTCTGCGGCCACCATCACTGAGGGAGTAGCGCGATGGACTACATGGATGTCGCAGAGCGCGCCGGCTGGACCGGCGTGGAGGCCGCCCTGGCGGTGGCCATCACCGAGCTGGCCGAGGTCAGTCTCTGGTGGGCGGCGCCGCTGGCGCTGGTCCTGGCGGCGGCGAAGAGCTGGGTCGTCGCCCGCAAGAGGGCTCGCGCCGATGGGTGACGAACCCGTCGGAATCGCTCTGGCATTGGCCGATCTACGAGGGGCCGTCAACGAAGGCTTCGCCAAGTTGGACGGCCGACTGAACGTCGCATTGACCAGGTCCGAGACCCAGGACCGGGAGATCAAGGAACTGAAAAGCCGGGTGAGCACACTGGAAGCGAAGCTCTGGAAGTTCTCCGTGGCAGCAGCTGCCATGGGCACCGCGGGCGCTACCGGGGTCTGGCAGCTCATGCAGTAATTCGCTAACGTGTTCGATGGCAGCACACCCCGGAAGGGTGGGCAAACGCAAAAAGACCCCCGGCCCGAAGGCCGGGGGTCTCTGCGTCTCCGGTGAGAGGTGGACTGATCAGGTCCGGCCGGAGGCGCATCCCTGGAGAGGGATGCGCTCATCCTCTCACGCCTCACTGACAGCCGGGGAGGGGACGTCTTCCACCGTGATGGACACCTGCCGCCGGTACCGACGGATGACCCGCTCCGAGCACAGGCAGACAACCACGTCCGTGTCGGTCCTGGCGGCAGCCTTCTCGGCCGCCGCGAAGGCGGATTCCTGGTTGGTGAAGTTACCCTCGCCGGGCACGTGGTACCACTCCTTGTGGTCACTCATTGTTCGACGCCTCCGGGTCGATCAGGTCGGCGGCTTCCGCCGCGAACATCGGGCCGCTGATCCCGTACACCCCGTTGTTCCGGTCGCGGATCTTCTCCGCCAGCTCGTGGGCGTAGGCGTCCAGGATGCCGTTCACTGCCTCCAGCTGCTCCCAGGTGAACGCCAGGCCGTCTGCCCCGATGCCGAGTTCTACGGCCAGCGCATCGACGGCCACTAGGACCGGGTCCTTGGCGCTCACGCGTCCTCCCCGGGCTGCACCAGCTCGACCTCGCCCTCCAGGCGCTCCGGCAGCGCCGGAGGCCCGTACATGGCCGCCCAGCCGTTCGTGGGCTGGGGCAGGGCGCCCGTGCCCACCACGGGGCCGTACGTCTTGACGGCGGGGTTCAGTGACCCGTCCACCAGGAATGTGGACTGTGGCCCGCTGGGCTCGCCCTCCACGAGGGCGATGACCCGCCTCAGCTTGCGGACCAGGGTTTCCTGGTCGTCGTCCGACGACAGTGTCACCACCGTCTCCGCGTCCTCGTCCGTCAGCTCAAAGCGGACCGACTTCGTCTTGAGTCTCAACGTCATGCGGCATCCCCCAGGGCGTGGTCCAGCTCGGCGTTCAGGAACGCCGCGATGTCCTCGCGGCTGTGCGGGTGCTCGCGGTCCTCCAGCAGGAGGGCCAGTCCTATGCGGATGTGCTGGTGCGCGTTGCGCTCGTTGGGGGTCTCGGTGTCGCTCACGGCTCAGTCATCCTCGCCCGGCAGGAGGACTCCGTCCAGGTCCTCCGGGGTCAGCTGGTGCTCATCGTCGCTGTAGAAGGGCAGCCCCTCCTGCTCCGACTGTTCATTCATGGGGATCTCGGTCATCACTTCTCCGTTCGTACGGGCTTGATGCGGACGATGCCGAGCACCTGCTCCGAGTGCTCGATGACCAGGGCGCCGTTCACGGTCGACGCGGAGGCGTCGCCGGGGAGCAGCACCTCGTAGAGGTGGCCGCCGACGCTGTACGCGACGGCGTACGGCGGGCGCCGCTCGGGCTGTTGCGGCTTATCGATGGCCGTATCACTGGCCAGCCTGTCGGCTGCCGCCTGGCATACGCGCTCGCAGTCGTTGGTAAGCAGGTAGGCGCAGCCGCCCGGATGGGCACACGGATTCTTTGGGCCGTAGGCCCGCATCATGCAGCTTCCGCTGTACGTGTGCCCTTCGCGGCAGGCTGACGGACAGTCATCGCCTGGCAGGGGCACGTCCTCCACCTTGGCGGGTTTGTAATGCAAGCACTCGCAGTCCCAGCGATGACAGGCCCCGTCCTGAACGGTGGAGTGCTGGTGCTGCCGGCGGGGATGGCCACACTCGCAGCGGTCATCCGTCGATGAGGGCACGGACGGCATCCGGGCCTCCCTTCACGTACAGACTGTTGATGTCCTCGCCCTGCGGAACGCGGACGATGCGGGCCTTGGCTTCCTTGGCCAGGAATTTGCCGAACTTCCGTCCGGCGGTGTCGCCGTCGGCGAAGCTGTACACGGTGTCGAAGTCCGACAGGCAGCGACTGAAGTGCTGCTGCCAGTTCTCCACGCCGGGCACACCCACGGCAGGGATGCCGCTGATGGACAGCGCAATGGCGTCCAGCTCGCCCTCGGTGATACCGATGTGGTCGGAGTCCTTCTTCAGATCCAGGACGTTGTAGAGGTTGGCCGTCAGGCCGTCCTGGCTCAGGTACTTCGGGCAGTTCGCGGCCCTGCAGTCATGGCTGCGCAGGCAGCGAAACCGCATGTTCACCACGCCGGCGGGCGTGATGTACGGGATGGCCAGCCGGCCGCGGTAGCCCTCATGGCCCACGAGGGGGCGTCTAACGACGCCCAGGCGGAACGTACTTACGACCGACGGGCCGAAGCCCCGCTTCGCCAGATAGGCCAGGGCGCTGGTATCGCCCGCGAGATCCTGCTGGTAGATCGACGCCGCTTGCTCGAAGTATGTCCGCTGCGCGGCGCTCAGCGTCTGCACGGTCGTAGTCCTCCATGGCCATAATCAGGTGAACGGCGGTGCCCTTAGCGCCGCACGAGTGGCAGAAGAAGACGTTCTTCTCGACGTTGACGCGCATCGAAGGGCGTCTGTCTCCATGTATGGGGCAGCAGACCTGCTCCTCGCCCCAGCGGCCGGAGGCTAGCTCTACGCCGTACTCGGCGAGGACTGGGGCGATGGGGATTAGTACCCCTGAGCCCTCAGGAGGAGGGCTGCGGCGAGGAGATCCATACGAACCCACGAGGACTCCTCCCCTTCCGGGATGTAGCTCCAGTCCGACGGAAGAAACGCGATCGGGAAGTACGCATCCCACCGGGCCGCCGTCTTGTAGGGCCGCTTCACGACCAACAGGCAAGCTGCCGCGCCAGCATTCCGCATCTCCACCATGGTCTCGCGCTGCCACGCTCCGATGAGCTGCGTCGCAGCCGCCTTGACCTCCACGACCACGCCGGGGATACCAGCGACGTCGCCCCTGTCCCTGCTGCCGGACAGGGCCCGCCGCTCAGCAGCGGGCCACCAGTTCTGGAGGTAGCGCACCACCTCCCGTTCGGCGGCGGTACCTCGACTCTTCGAGCGGTTAGTCATGGACCCTCCAGAGCCCGCGGGCAAGCTGGCTCACGTACTGCGGCGTGATGCCGTACTCCTCGCTCAGTTCCTTGGCGTTGCTGCGCGTACCACCACGCTGTATGCGGAAGCGGGGCTCGAACCGAGCCCGTATCTCCGCCACCTGCGCCGGCGGCAGGCGCGTATTGCCGTTCGAGAGGCCGCGGTTTCGGTTGCCGCGTCCCCGCTCCCACATGTCTCGCATGTTGTCGGCGTGCGTTCCGGCGTACAGATGGCCGGGGTGGAAACAGCGTCGAACGTCGCAGTGATGCAACACAGACATCCCGACCGGGATGTCGCCGTGCTCCAGGGCGTACGAGACCCGGTGCACGTCCAGGACTGTGCTGCCCACGCCCATCTGCCCGTACCCGGCGGGGCGTGTGTAACGCGTCCAGACGATGCAGCCACCCTGGGCGGGCACGCCGCCCGAGAACAGGCGCTCTCGGATGGCATCCCGCCCAGCCGCATCAAGCCGGGCCCCAACGGTGCCCTTGGCCTTGCTCTTGGTGCTCATGCCGCAGTCCCCCCTTCACTCGTGGCCTCGAAGCGAGAGTCACAGGAGGAACAGAGAGGCCCCGTCTTGGACGGGGCCTCCTTGTTCGCTCCCCATCCCCATCGACATCGTTCCGGCTTCGCAACGCCCGACGACAGAACCTCTGCTTCGAGCGCCCGTATCTCGGCCGCGACTTCGGGGAACCACTCGGCGATCTCGTCAAGCTCGCCCGAGTGTGCAAAGGCACCGCACAGGCACTCGCCGCTCATGTGCAGCAGATCCGAGACTTCGTTGCGGGGAACATCCTGATGGACTCGGCGGTACGCGTTGAGGTCGAGCTTCGTCCAGTCGAGCAAGGGCGACACCCAAACCGTGGAGCCGCGGCGCTCGACCGGTCCCTTGCCGGCCAACGGCTTACGACGGGCCGATTCGTCCGCTCGCCGTCCGGCGAGGAAGATGACGCGCTCGCGCCGCGGGTTCTTCACCAGGTCGTTGCGGACCTTCTCCAGCGCCCGCTCTTTCAGGCGCTGGTACATCATGAAGTGAGACGCGGGACCCGGGAAGCCGCCGGGCCACAGCACGGTTCCCGCGTTCGGACCCGTGCGCGCACGGCACTGTCCAAGGACCAGATCTCGATAGGTCGAGCCGGGCTCGGGGTGCTTCTCAATCAGAGGAAGCCCCCAGCCTTCACACGTGTCTCGCACGTACTGCCTCGTCTTCTCAATCCCGATGCCCGTGTTGGCGTGGGCCGCATGCGTCGCACGATCCTTGAACAGGTGGGCGAGAGTGGTTGAGTCGTTGCCACCGGAGAAGAGGATGACGATCCCGGCAACCTTGTGCCCGCTCGCCAGGACCTGCTCTTCGATGGCTCGCTCCAGGACCGCGTGTGACGCGGCCGTGAGTTCCGCGATCCGCTCCTGATCGCCCGTCCTCATTCATGCCTCCCGGCGTACTCCAGGGCGCTTTCCAGCGCCAGCTCCCAGGTAGGCATCGGGTAGCCGAAGCAGACGCTGACGCCCGGCTCGGGCGTCGCCTGCTCCCACCACCAGCAGCCCGACGCCCTGTAGACCTTGAGCCGCCCCGGCGGTTCCGGAGGCGGCTCATAAGTGGTGTTCGGGGTGTACTCCGGCAGGTCGTGCGACAGGCCGGAGTGGGGTTCATCCATGGCGGTACTCCCTCACCTCGATGCCCGCCTCACGGGCGAGCTTCATGGTGTGCTGCGTCCCGCTGCCTTGTGGCAGCGGGAAGGCCAGCACTAGATCAGCGCCGGCCTCCACCATGCGCTTGTTGCGCTCCGGGCCGGCGGCCTTGCCGCGGGTCTCCCAGGCGGCAAGGAAGCGCTCCTCTTCGACGCGCACCAGACGCGCCGCCGCCTGGAACCACTCGTGAGCGATGGCGTCCGCTCCGGTGGAGCAGGCGCCGTGTACGAGCACGAAGGGCCCGTGCTCCTGATGCACGTCGTTCAGTGCGTCCCAGATGGCCGTCTTATCGGTCCAGGCCCTGGACCCTGTCACGATCACGCGCATTCGCGCTCCCGGATCTCCTGGTGGCCGCAGTTGCGGCACATGCGGAACAGCAGGTCGTCCCGAGCCTCCGGCTCATAGCCGTCGGCGTAGTCGACCTTGACGAGCGCCCAGCGCGACCAGCGGTGCCGGAGACGGCACCCCAGCAGGGGCTTGCGGCGCTTCATCGAAGCCTCCGGAGTGCCTCGCGCCGGGACAGCTCATCGGCGATCCGGAGCGACAGCGACGTGTGGGCGCGGTCGAAACTTTCGTCGTACTCGTGACCCCGCAAGGCGATCTGGTCGCCCAGCAAGTCCAGCGCGTGACGCATAACGTCAAGCTCGTCGTCGGTCCACATCACCGCAGCTCCTCCGCCTTCTCGATGAGCAGGGCGTAGCTGTCCGCGTGCGCCTGGACCTGCTTGGCCTCCCTGCCCAGGGCGGCAGCCCTGGGGCCCGTCGCCGGCGCGGTGCGCCACTTGTCGCGCAGCCTCTCGGCGCGCTCCTCCAGCTGTGCATGGCGCAAGCGCAGCTCCTTGAGGACGAGGTCAGTCATGCTTCTCGCCCTTCGTGAGGGCGTCCAGGACGCTCTGAGCGACCGTCGCCGAGACCTTCGAACCCAGCTCGGCGGCGACGGCCTCACGGGCCTTCTTGACCTCGTCCTGGATGTACGTCCCGAACGCCTTCTGGACCTCGGCCTGCACGACCTCGTTGATGAAGGGCCGCTTGTTGCGGTAGCTGTCGCGGACCTCGGTGAACGTCTTCTTCGCCTCGTCCATGATGATCTCGGACAGCGTGGTCTCCTTGCCGGTGGCCTCGCCGTAGTAGTTGGTGCGCTGGATTGGGCGCTTCAGCGCCTCCTGGATCACAGGCTTGACCGCGGCGCGGATCTCTTCGGTGCGGATACTGGTCACCCGCTCGCGGAGCGAGGTGTACTCCGGGGTCTTGGCGACGGCGTCCTTGATCAGCTCGGCCACCTTGTCAGCGACGGTCGCCTTGCCGTCGCAGTACGCATCGCCGTCCTCGTCGTAGCGGATGACGTCGCCTACGACGGTGTCCAGCGTAATCTCGTCGATGAGGATCTTGATCTCCATTAGCCCCAGCCATCCTCTCCGCCCCAGTTCGCGTACGAGTGCTGGGGTGCTGGTTGTACGTAGTCCCCGACGTACGACGTCGCAGCGTCGAGCGTCATCGGGAAGTGGTTGTTTGCGTCGGCGTCCGCCTTGGCGTGCCTGTTCTTCACGCACGCCACATGGAGGTCACCTGTGTTCGTCACGCCGCACGTGACGATGACCTCCGGAATCGCGGCGACCTTGCCGTGGATGTCCGAGCGGCGCGGACAGGGCCGCTTGGTGCGCTCGGAGTCGGCGCAGTGATGGACGAGGAGGACATGAGCCTCCGTCTCCCGCGCCAGCACCTTGGACTGGCGCATCAGGTCCCGGAGGGACCCCCACTCGTCTCCGGTGTCGTGTCCGATGTCGGACGCGATGTCCACCATGATCTGTTCGGGCCAGCGGCCCTCGGTCTCGTGGTACGCGTACGTCGACAGCCAGACGTCGTCCAACGACGGGTTCGGCATGAACTCCCAGCGGACGAAGTCGTACTGGGTGAGCGCCCGGCGGCAGCGCTCCGGCTCGGAGCGGAGCCACTGTTCCGTCTCGGCGGTCGGCGTACGGGTTCCGATGGCCAGCAGGCGGCTTGCGATGGTGTCCTGATCGGAGTCCGTCGAGAAGGCCAGCGTCGGCGTGGCCATGTTCACCAGCGCGTTCAGCGCGATGCGGGTTTTGTGGGAGCCGGGGATGCCGGCGAGCATCGAGACCGATGCCCGCCGGAACCTGATCCCCTGCGCGTCCCAGGTAGCAAAAGCGGGGGGCAGCGGCTCTTTGCCGATAGCCCCCCGCGTCACGGAGCGGGACAGGGTCTGCATCTACAGCTCCGACAGGAGCCAGAAGACCAGCGGAACGCCGACCAGCAACGCGAACCAGAAGAAGGGCAGGTTCGCCTTCTCCATCTCGCGCTGGCGCCGGTAGTAGATCTCCGGTCGGACGACCTCTGACGCCCTGACGGGCCGCAGGGCCCGGCTCAACTCCTCGACGTACCTCGCGTGCGCCCTGGACTTCGCCATGTACTCACCCCCTCCCCATCGCTCCACAGTGTGGAGGATGGGGACGTAGGGGGCGCATGCACCGATCGTCATGCGGGGACGGGGTTGTACGCGCTCAGGGTCTGGGCGACGTCACCGTGGACCCAGTAGCCGCCGCCTCCGGCCCAGGCGATCTTGCCCTTGAAGTACTCCTGGTTCTGGGTGCGGTACGCCTTGAATGCTTCCTTCTGCGGGAACGGCACCTCGATGCGGTAGACCACCGGCCAGTCCGGCCGCGGCTTCGGTCCGTTGCGCTGGCCGTTACCGCCCTGCGGCGGGGCCGGCGGCCCCTGGTAGCCCGGCGCCTGCGGCACGGAGACGTTCGGGCCGAACGGCGGGGGCATCGGAGCACCCTGGGGCGGAGCTGGCAGCCCCGCGGGGGCCGGACTGACCGGGCCCACGCCGTTGGCGACCTGCATCTCCGCCTTGATGTGGCTGTACACCGAGGCGGCGATCGTCGTCACGCCGCCGTCCAGCAGCGCCTGGAAGCGCTCGTTGACCTCGGTCGGGGTGTTACCCCGGACCACGATCATGGGGCCACGGCTGTCCATGGAGATGGTGTAGATGTGGTTGTGCGGGTTGTCCGGGTAGTCCGGGTAGGCCGTCGCAGCGTCGGTCTCCACGTCGTTCCAGTCCTCGTTCTCGTCGGTCATGACGCCTCTTTCTTGGTCTCGTTACGTCCCCGGCCGCTGATGCAGCCGGGGTGATGCCCGCACGCCTCGCAGCAGGCGCCGCAGTCGCAGTTCACAACGGCCTCCTAGAAGGGGGTGTAGCCCGGCGATGCCGGGTCGTAGAGGCGGGCCAGCGGCCCGTTCACGGCCGCGCAGGCGGCCGACACGTCGCAGATGAAACAGCCGCGGTTCTCGATGCCAGTCGCGGGGAACTCCCCGCGCTGGATCTCAGCCCAGGTCTTGGCGAAGACCTGCCCAACCGCCTCCGGCGTGTACTCGGTGAGGTCGAAGGGCCTCGCCAGGGTGCCGAGCCTGTTCATGAAAGCCACGCCGTCGGCGATGTCGACGTCGTACTTCACCTTGAGCAGCGCCCGGTAGACACCGAACTGGGCGGCATCCCGTGGCGGCCTCTTGGACGTCTTCAGGTCGACGATCCAGTACCTCTTGAAGGTCGGGTCCCAGAAGACCCGGTCCAGGTACGCCTTGATCTCGACGTCGCAGCCGGGCAGGCGCCCGGAGATGTCCAGCTCGATCGCTGGCTCGCCGTCCGGCGTCGTCCAGATCTCCCACGGAGATCGCTCGCGCCAGTCGATGTACCACTGGACGAAGCCCAGGCCCATGCGACGCCACGCGTCGATGTCGTCGCCGCCGGCGCGGCGCCAGGCGTTCTCGTTCGGGTCCTTCTCGCGGGCCTTCGTCAGCTCAACCTCAAAGCTGCGCTCCCAGATATCGGCGATATCCCAGTGCCCTGCTGGCGAAGTCAGCATCGACCGAAGGTCGTACAGTTCTGTGGCTCGGTGCACAGCAGAGCCCCCCACGGACCAGACGGCCGGCTGTTGGGGGGCTCGGGCTATGTACTTGAGGAACCAGCTCTTCGCGCACCTCTCGAAAGTGTCTCTGCTGCTGTGCGAGAGATGCCTGATCTCACGCGGCGGATCGCTCACGGCGGCCCCTCCCGGCGTACTCCAGATAGAAGGGCGTCTGCGGGTTGTAGACCCGCACGTCGTCCTTGCGGAACCACTTGATGACATTGCCGCGCCCGGAGAAGACCTGGAGGCGCACCCATTCCCCGTCCTCGGTCTCGCCCGCGTACCACGCGTCTGCGATCAGTCCGCCATTGCGGACCCATGCATGCCGAGATCCCGGAGCCTCCGGAAAATCCTGCATCGGGCGAGGCTCGTCCGGAATGGGGAGATCGACGATCTCCGCCGTCCTGGACGGCTTCGGCTGGGCCGCCTTCCAGGCGCGCCATTGCTCGATGAGCCCATCGCAGACGGCTGTGGAGAAGCCGGTTGTTAGTCGGATGTGATGGACGGAGTGGCCCTGTTCCCGAAGACGGGCAAGGTGCTCACCCCATTCGATCCGACGCTCCAGGGGCCAACGACGCCATGCGCCCTGGCCGAGCTTCCGGCGAATGAGGTAGCGCTCGTGCTCGTCGAGCCCGCCCCAGACCCCCCAGTCCTCGCCAAGGGTGTCTCGGCGGCACTCGGTGAGCACGGGGCAGAAGGAGCAGATCTTCTTGGCATGCTCCCACGCCCTCTTTGTTGTCGGGCTCGGCTCATTGCGAAGCTGGTTCCCGCTCGGCGGGAAGAACACCTCCGGCGGCACCGTCCGGCAGGAAGCGCGACTGAGCCATTCCCGGTTCGGGTCGTACAGCATTACGGATCACGCCTCCCTCTCGATGTGAGGTGCCACGCGCCACAGCGCGGGCACAGGTACGTCGCCATCTCGTGGCGGCCCTTCCTTTTCCAGAGGTGGAGCAGGGCCGTACGGGCCGCATACCGGTCGACGTACGGCCTCTTGCCGCACGCCCCGGCGGTCATCGCGCTGCAAGGTAGGCGATGGCGATGACGAGGCCGATGGCCGCACCGATGGCTCCTTCGGCGAAGGCCCAGCCGATACGGCTGCCGTTCTTCCGCAGGAAGTGCCACAGGCGCAGCCGTGCCCGGATACGAGAAAGGCCGCCACGAAGGCGGCCCGGCTTCTTGCGCTCGGCACTCATCCCGTCACCTCCGGGAATTGCGGGCACACGCAGTGCTCGCATTGGCACCGCGAGCAAGGGATTTTCATTCGCTCTTCTCCTTGTTCTTGTCGCGCAGAGCGCGGTAGCCGGTGCGGCTGCGCTCGGCCATGACGCCGCGCTGGTACGCCAGCTTGAAGTGGGGGAGGACGGCCGCCAGGACAACCTCCACCTGGTCGGGTAGCGGTTCCTCCTGAAGGACTTCCTGAAGGAGGCGCAGGACGTCCCTCCGCAGGGCCTCACGGCCCTTGTCTCTGGCCATGGGGGCTCCAAAACGAAGAGTCACCGCGGGTAGCGGTGGCTCTGTTGGGTGTTTATGCAGGTCAGGCGGCTGTGGTGAATGTGAGTTCAAGAGGTGATCGAAGGAACGTGACCGTTCCGGAAGGTGCGGCCCATCTCGAAGACCTTCTCCAGGCCGCCGACGCACAGCCGCTTCAGATACAGCTCGGGCGCGATGCGCAGGTAGAGGTCGAGGTCGTAGGCGTTGATGTGGGTGGTGAACGGGCGGGCGTTGGCGCCGCCGTGGATCTGCTGGAGCATCGGCGTCTCGACTTCCAGGTAGCCGCGCTCCAGCAGCCCCTGGCGCAGTGCCTGGACGGCCGCGGAGCGGGCCCGTACGACGTCGCGGGCCGCCGGGCTGGCCACCAGGTCGAGGTAGCGGCGCCGGACGCGGGCCTCGGGGTCGGCGAGGCCGCGCCGCTTGTCGGGCAGGGGGCGCAGGCACTTGCCGGTGAGGCGCCAGCCGGTGACGAGGACGGACAGTTCCCCGGTGGCGCTGGCGCCGACCTCGCCGGTGACGCCGAGGTGGTCGCCGAGGTCGACGTCCGCGGTGAACCGGTCGAGGAGGTCCGCCCCGGTGCCGTCGCGGGTGAGCATCAGCTGGAGGTCGCCGGACCAGTCCCGCAGGACGGCGAAGACGACGCCGCCGAGGTCGCGGACGGCCATCACGCGCCCCGCCACCGTGACGCGCCGCCCGGTGCGGGTGCCGGGAGCCGGGGCGGGGTGGGCGGCGCGGATCGCGGCGAGGGTGTCGGTGGGGTGCGGGACGCCGACCGGGTACGGGTCGGTGCCGTCGGCGCGCAGCCGTTCCAGCTTGCGGTGGCGGACGCGGACCTGCTCCGGCGCGCGGCGCTCCGGGGCGGCCCGCAGCGTGTCGGGCCCGGCGAGGCCGAGCGCGTCGATGGACGGCAGGCCCTCGGTGGTGGCGGGCTTGGTGACGGGTCCGGGCCGGCGGCCCTTGCCCCACAGGGAGCGCAGGCTCGGCACGGAGACGAACCCCTCCGCGATGCCGGACGCGAGGCCGATGCGGGCGAGCGCCCCGGCGTCGCCGTAGCACAGGAAGCGCGGGTACCACTCGGGCTGGTACTTGACGTTGGAGCGGTACAGGGCCTCCAGCTGCCACCAGCGGGAGAAGAACAGCAGCAGCCTGCGCCAGGCGCGCAGGACGGGTCCCGCGCCGATGCGGGCGCCCTCCTCGAAGGCGGAGCGGAACACGGCGAAGTTGAGGGAGATCCGGCGGATGCCGAGCTTCGGGGCGTACGCGCACAGCTCGGCGACCATGAACTCCATGACGCCGTTGGGCGCGTTCCGGTCGCGGCGCATCAGGTCCAGCGAGATGCCGTCGCGGCCCCACGGCACGAACGACAGCAGGGCGATCAGCTCGCCCGGCGCGTCGAACGCCTCCACCATCAGGCAGTCCCCGTCGGCCGGGTCGCCCAGCCGGTCGAGCGCCATGGAGAAGCCGCGCTCGGTCTCGGTGTCCCGCCAGGCGTCGGCGCGGTCGATGATGCGCCGCATCTCCTCGTCGTCGAGGGCGGCGTGACGGCGGATCTTCGTGGTGGCGCCGGAGCGCCGCAGCCGGTTCACGGCCTGCCGGGTCACCCGCATCTCGCGGCCGTCGAGGTCGAAGCGGGCCACCTGGAGGATGGCCTCGTCGCCGAGCTGGATGGCACCGAGCCCGGAGCGGGCGTAGGCGCGTGCCCCCTCCTCGGACGCGCCCATGACGGCCGGCGCCCAGGCGTAGCGGCGGGCGACGTCGCGCCACGCCTCGATGGCCGGCGTCCACGCGGCGGGGTCGCCCACGGGGTCGCCGCTGGCGAGGCACACCCCGGCCTCGACGCGGTAGGTGACGGCGGCCCGGCCGCTGGGCGAGAAGACCACCGCCTTGTCGCGGCGCGTGGCGAAGTAGCCGAGCGAGTCCTGCGCCCCGTACGCGCCGAGAAGGGCGCGGATACGGGGCTCCTCGTCGCCGTGGAGCGCGGCCTCCATGCGCTGGGAGCGGAACAGGGTGGCCGCCGCGCCGAGCAGGGCGAGCGCACCGAACAGGCCGAGGAGGAAGAACAGCGGCCGGGGCGGCGCCCCGTCGAAGTTCTCGCCCGCGACGAGACCGCCGAGGACCCGGTTGGCCGCCCACGCCAGCCGCTGGCCGCGCGGGACGGTGCCGGGGAAGGCCTCGACGAGCGCCCAGCCCACGCCGATGCCCGCCGCGGCCCCCAGCAGCAGTACGCGCAGGGCGCGCCACCAGGCGCCGTGACGGGTCTGCGCGGAGAACTCGTCGCGCGCCATGACCAGGACGGCCAGCGCGGCCACGCACAGCACCAGGTTGGCGGTCCACGACCAGTCGGCCGCGAAGACCACGAGCAGCACGTCGGCGAGGAGCAGCAGGGACACGTAGGCGACGACGAGCCACCAGGCGACCCGTTTGCGGGCGCCGACGGCCGCGGCGAGGAGCAGCAGGAACACGGCGTACGCGAGGTTGGCGCTGACCGGACGGTGACCCGGTCCAGGAACCAGGCGAGGGGCCGCAGCAGCCCGCGCAGCGGCGGGATGAGCGCGAGGACGGCGGAGAACAGGCCGAGCGCGCCGAAGAAGGCGGCGAAGACGTCCGGCACCCGGCCGAGCAGACGGTGGCGGCGCGCGGACACGGACGGGGGGCGGGTCCGCGCCCGGGACCGCTCCTCGCTGACACTCATGCCCCGACTCTAAGAACGAACGGGTCGGGGCGCCTGTCGGGACGTCCGGGACGGCTGGGGGCGGATGAGGGGGCGGCCGGCCGGCGTCACGCCCCTCCGCCCTCGGGGGCGTGCTCGGTGCCGGCCAGGCCGGTCAGTTTGCCGTGCAGTTCGTCGACGGCCGGGTGTCCGATGTCCTCGGCGATGCGCAGGGCCTGCTGCCACACCGTCCGGGCGGCGTCGCGGTCGTGGGCGGCGAGCCGGGTGTCGCCCAGGTGGTTGAGGATCTCCGTCTCGCCGTACCGGTCGCCGAAGCCGCGCACGAGGCCGAGGGCGCGTTCGTAGCAGCCGACGGCCTCGGCGTACTGGGAGAGGTGGTGGTGGGCGTAGCCGAGGCTGTCCCAGGCGCCCGCCTCGGCGTGGAGGTCGCCGATCCGCTGGTTCAGCGCGACGGCCCGGGTGCAGTGGTCGAGCGCGGCCCGGTGGTCGCCGAGCAGGGCGTGGAGCCAGCCGGTGTTGTTGAGGGCCAGGGCCTGGCCGGGCAGGTGCCCCGCCTTCCGGTAGAGCGCGAGGGCCTGCTCGTTGTGGTGGAGGGAGTCGCGCGGGCGGCCCTGCCGGTCGCGCACCCAGCCGAGGCCGCGGTGGGTGTGGGCCTCGCTGACGGGGTCGTCGACGCGCCGGTACAGGTCCAGGGCGTGCAGGAAGTGGGCGTAGCCGTCGTCCAGCCGCCCCGTCTGGGTGTGGACGCTGCCCAGGCCGCGGTGGGCGCCGGCCTGCCAGGAGGGGTTGCCGAGCCGCTGTGCCGCGAGGAGGGCGGTGTGCTGGGTGGCGGCCCAGTCGTGCCAGTGGCCGCGGTAGTCGAAGAAGGTCTCCAGGGACCCGGCGAGCTGCCAGACGTGCGTGTCGAAGCCGTGTTCGACGGCGAGGTCGACGGCGCCCAGCAGGACGGCGTGCTCGGCGGTGAACCAGGCGAGCGCCGCGTCGTGGTCCGGGACCTCCCCGGGACCACGTCCGGCCGGGGGCCGTCCGGCGGGACGTGGTCGCGGTGCGGGTCGAGCCTGCCGGCGGCCGCGTGGGCGGTGTGCAGCCAGAAGTCCAGCAGGCGGTGGCGCGCGGCGTGCCGGTCGGCCGCCGGCAGGGCGGAGGCCCGCTCGCCGGCGTACAGGCGGGTCAGGTCGTGCATGCGGTAGCGGCCCGGTACGTGTTCCTGGACGAGGTGGGCGGCCTGGAGCCGGCGGAGCAGGCCGCGGGCCCGGGGCGCGGCGACGGCGGGCGCGGCGATGTCGGGGCCGGGTGCGAGGCCGAGCAGCGCGAACACCTCGGCGGCTGCCGGGTCCAGGGCGTCGTACGAGGTGGCGAACACCGCGCGCAGATCGGCGGCGACGTCGCCGGTGTCCAGGGCGTCGAGCCGGCCGGCGGCCTCCCGTACCTCCTCGGCCAGCACGGACAGGGGCAGCTCCGGGTCGGCGGCCGCGCGGGCGGCCAGGATGCCGATGGCCAGGGGCAGTCCGGCGCAGTGCCGCAGCAGGGCGGCGACGGCGTCGGGTTCGGCGTCGGTGCGGCGGCGGCCGAGGTGCCGGACGAGGAGTTGCCGTGCCTCGGCCTCGGTGAGGACGTCCAGGCCGAGCATCCCTGCGCCGGCCGGCCGTCAGGCTCCGGTACAGCCCCGCCTGTCCGTCCAGGTCGGCGGGGATCCGCGCGGGGTCGGCGCCGAGCGCGTCGAGGAAGCCTCGGACGGCCGCGGCCGGCGGCACCGGATCGGCGGAGGGGTCGAAGCCGCGCAGGTCGGCGTAGAGCTGGCCGTCGGGGAAGCGGTGCAGGTGGTGGTGTGCCCAGTGCAGGGCGAGCCAGGTCTTGCCGACGCCGCCGGCGCCGCCGATCGCGGAGATCACGACGGTGCCGGTGCTCTCGGCGGGGCTCAGCAGTTCGCCGAGCCGGGCCAGTTCGCGGACGCGGCCGGTGAACCTGGGGGGCTTGCCGGGCAGTTGCCGGGGCACGGGCCGGTGCGCGGCCCCGGCGCGGGGAGCGGGCGGCGCGGTTCCGGTGCCGGGGTCCTGGGCGGGGGCGGACGAGCCGGCTTCGGGGGCCGCGGGAGCCTCGGGGGCCTCGGGCGGGGCGAGGGCCGGGTCGTTGGTGAGGATCTGCCGGTGGAGGGTGCGCAGGCGGGGGCCGGGATCGGTCCCCAGCTCCTCGGCGAGCCGCTCCCGCAGCTCCTGGTAGCGGTTCAGGGCGTCGGCCGCGCGTCCGCTGCGGTACAGCGCGAGCATCAGCTGCCCGGCCAGGCGCTCGTCGAGCGGATGCTCCTCGACGGCGGTGGAGAGCTCGGCCGGCAGCTCCGCGTGGCGGCCGAGGCGGAGCCGGACGTCGTTGTGGTCGAGCACGACGGTGAAGCGCTCGTGCCGCAGCTCCTCGCGCAGCGACGCGAACCACGGGGTGTCGCACAGTGCGAACGGCTCGCCCCTCCACAACCCGAGGGCCTGCCCGAACAGCGGGGCCGCGGCGGACGGTTCACCGGCGGCGCGGGCGCGCGCCGCAAGGGTACGGAAGCGGTGCAGGTCGACGGTCCCCGCGTCGGCGCCCAGTGCGTATCCGCCCGGGCGGCGCACGATCCGCGTGTCCTGCCCGGCGGGCGCCAGGGCCTTCCGTAGGCGGGACAGGTAGCCGTACAGGGTCTCCCTCACCCGATGGGGCGCATGGTCCCCCCACACCCGGTCGACCAGCTGGTCCACCGACACCGCGTGCGGCGCCTCGACCAGCAGGACCGCCAGCACCGACCGTTGCCGTGCGTGCCCCAGCTCCAGGACCCGGCCCTCCACGGACGCCACGACGTCCCCCAGCACGCAGAACTCCACCGGCATCGGAACCCCCTCACAACCCCCCGAGTACTGGGCACCCACGGTGCCGAAGCGGCGCGCGGTGGCCAATTCACGATCAGGCCAAGGTCCGTACGGGACCAGCCAGACATGGGGCCCGGCCCACCCCTCCCGACCAGGGATTCCAGGTTTCCCCAAGATTCGTCCCAGGCCGGGCGGCGAGGGTGGGCGGTGCCACCTGCCCGCACGTCCGGTGGCACGACCGCTGCGACGTCCTGGGCCCGCCCACCCGTGTCCGGGGCGGCTTCCCGGGCCCTCCCGGAACGGTGGTGGGCCGCCACCACGCGCATGCACGCGGCCGGGGCGCCGTCCGCGGCGCGGACGGCGACCGGGCGCGGCATCCCGGAACGCCGCCGGGGCCGCCCCGCCTAGCGGCCCATCACCAGCCCGTCGGCGGCCGCGCCGCGGCTGAGGGTGACCTCGACGATCCGGTCGCGGACGGCGGTGAGCCCGGTGTCGCCGCCCTCGATCGCGGCGTTCAGATCGACGACCCGGTTGGTGCCGGTGTTGAACCACTGGGGCAGGAACTCGGCGCGGGTCACCGTCCAGCGCTGCGTGCCCTCCGCCGGCGGGGCGAAGGTGAAGCGGCCGATGGTGCCCTCGTTGCCGCGCGGGTCGTGGACGCCGGAGTGGTTGATCATGGCGCCGGCGATCTGGTCGCCCATGCCGTAGATGATCCAGGTGCCGTTGACCTTCTCGTAGGCCTGCGGGACATGGGCGTGGGTGCCGAGGATCAGGTCGATGTCGGGCCGTCCGTCGGTCGCGGCGGCGGTGAGCGCGCGGCCGAGCGTGAGCTGTCGGCGGTCGGGCGCGGTCTGCCACTCGCTGCCCCAGTGCAGGCTGACGACCACGACGTCGGCGCCGGACGCGCGGGCGGCTCGGGCGTCGGCGACGATCTTCTCCTCGTCGATGAGGTTGACGGTCCAGGGCCTGTCCTCGGGGACGGGGATGCCGTTGGTGCCGTAGGTGTAGGCGAGGTGGGCGACCTTGGCGCCGCCGGCCTCCAGGACGGTGGGCGTGGCGGCCTCCCGGGCGGTGCGGGCGGAGCCGGCGTGCCGCACGCCGGCCGCGTCGAGGTGGTCGAGGGTGCGGCGGACCCCGTCGGGCCCGTCGTCGAGGGTGTGGTTGGAGGCGGTGGAGCAGGAGTCGTAGCCGGTGTGGCGGAGGGCGGCGGCGACCTGGGGCGGTGACTTGAAGGACGGGTAGCCGGTGAAGGGACCGCCGTCCTTCCCGTACACGGTCTCCATGTGGCAGATCGCCAGGTCGGCGCGGGAGACGACCGGTTCGACGCCGGCGAGCATCGGGCGGAAGTCGTAGCCGTCGCCGCCCGCGTCGGCCTGGGCCTGCCGGATGACCGAGTCGTGCGGGAGGACGTCGCCGGTCGCGACGAGTGTGAAGGGGCGCGTGGCCGGGGTGGCGCCGCCCGCGGAGGAGGGCCGGGCGGGCGGGGCGAGGGAGTTCGGCGGCCGGGCCTCGGTGCAGGCGGCCGCGATGGCGGCGAGGACGACAGCGGCGGCCGTGGACGCCGCCGTACGCCGGAATCCGAGGGTCCTGCGGATCTTGAGGGTCATGGGGTGGGCTCCCGCGGTTCGGGGGGTGGGCTCCCGAATCCACAGGGGACATATGACCCAGTCAATCCCGGTGGTACGAAAATCGGATTATTTCACTGATACGGGTTGAACCGCTCCGCGTGACCGCTCACCGCACCACTCGCCGCTCGGTGCGACCGCTCGCCGCACACAGCGGTGCGTCGCCTGTCCCGGCGGCCCCGAATGCGCTCGGATACGCGTCAAGGGTCCTGGAGCCGGCGGGAAAGGGGTGTGTGGACGATGACGACGGCGACGACGACCACGGACGAGCGGGCTCTGGAGGAGCTCCAGCGGGAACACGGTCCGGCGCTGCTGAGCTTCCTGCTCGGCCTGACCTACGGGGACCAGCAGCGTGCGGAGGACCTGCTCCAGGAGACGCTGCTGCGGGCGTGGCAGCACCCGGAGGCCTTCGAGGCGCCGTACGAGTCGATGCGGCCGTGGCTGTTCACGGTGGGCCGGCGGCTGGCGATCGACGCCCGGCGGTCCCGCATGGCCCGGCCCACGGAGATCGGCGACGGGGTGCTGGCGACGACCCCGGACCCGGCGGACGCCACCGAGTCGGCCGTCGCGGCGCTCGACGTGCGCGCGGCGGTACGGGAGCTGAGCCCGGCGCACCGGGACGTGCTGGAGCGGATCTACTTCGACGGGCTGACGGTGAACGAGGCCGCGGCGGAGCTGGGTATACCCGCCGGGACGGTCAAGTCGCGCTCGTACTACGCCCTGCGGGCGCTGGGGCGGTGTCTGCCGGGCTACAGCCGGACGCCGTTCCGGGGCTCGCTGCCCGCCGGAACCGTGCGCCCCTGATGACCCTTGGAATGCGTTTCTTCCCGTCCGTCACGCCTCGGACAGGAACGTATTCGAAACCACACCCTCAAGTTGTGCAAAGAGCGGCCCGTGGCCCTGCCTCTCGTGGAGGCTCGTGTCAAGGGTGCGTGGCCGAGTTACGCGCGGAAGAACGTCCGGGAGAAGGTGGGAACGTTGCGGCCCGAAAGCACGAACGGCACCGGCGGAGGAGGGCTCGCCGTCCCGATGGCCTGGCTGTGTGCCGAGTATCTGGCCGACGAGCTGCTGCGTGCGGGCGGCCTCGTCGAACCCGGCTCGCTGGAGTACGTGGCGGGCCGCCGGACGCTCGCCCTGACGATCTACCTCAGCGACGGCGCGGGAGCGGAGGACCAGCTCGACGAGTGGCTGGACCGCACCTCGTACGACCATCCCTGGCAGGACTGGGTACGGGAGCGGCTGGCCGCGCAGCGGGAGCGCGCGGGGGACGGCGAGGGCGGGGGCGCGCCGGACCTGGCGCTGGCCCTGGAGACCTGGCGCCACCTGGAGGAGACGCAGCTGCTCGCGACGGACCTGGGCGCACTGCCGCCGTCGCCCGCCGCGGGGATCGTCGTGGACGAGTCGGCCCAGGTCTGGCTGCCGTCCTGGCAACTGGGGCTGCCCCTCGGGCACTTGGCACTGCACCTGTACTGAGGGGCTGGGCACTCCCGGCGAGCCGGACGGCCGTCGGCGGATCCGGGGCCGGGCGACGGGGCCGGAAACGCACTGTTGCCGGAGGGGGGCCCGCCGGTCATCCTGGGGTGTCCTGACGGCTGGGGCGGGGATGGTGGTCCAGATGGTCGCGGTGCCCGCACGGCGCGTGGTGACCCTGGGCGTCGAGGAGGAGTTCCTGCTCGTCGGCGCCGACGACGGGCTCCCGGTGGACGGCTGCGCCGACGTCCTGGACGCCGACCGCAGTCTGCGCGGCCCGGCGGACGCCCGGGACGGGAGGCGGGACCTCCAGCGCGAGCTGCTGTCGAGCATGGTCGAGACGGCCAGCGACGTGTGCACCGACCTCGCGCAGCTGCGGGCCGAACTCACCGCGTCACGCGCCCGGCTCGCCCGCGCGGCGCGCAAGGCGGGGTGCGCCCGCTCGCCTCCGGTACGGCCCCGATGGCCGCGCCGGCCCGGACGGTCAGCCCGACCCCGCACTACCGGCAGATGGCGCGCCTCTACGGACATCTGACCGACGAGACGGAGACGTGCGGCTGCCACGTGCACGTGGGCGTGCCGGACCGGGCGAGCGCCGTGGCGGCACTGAACCATCTGCGGCCCTGGTTACCGGTCCTGCTCGCGCTGTCCGCCAACTCCCCGTACCACCACGGGGCGGACACCGGGCACGCCAGCTGGCGCACGCTCGTCCTGTCCCGCTGGCCGACCCACCAGATCCCGCCCTACTTCGAGTCGGTCGAGCACTACGACCGGACGCTGGCCGACCTGCGGCGCAGCGGGGTGCTGCCCTCGCGGGCCGCCAACGCGTACTGGTTCGCCCGGCCGTCGAGCCATCTGCCGACACTGGAGGTGCGGGTCGCGGACGTCACCCCCAGCGTGGACGAGGCCGTCCTCCAGGCGGGGCTGACCCGGGCGCTCGTGGCCACGGCGCTCGACGCGGTGGCCGCGGGCCGGCACGCCCCGCGCCTGCCGGACCACGTGGCGGGCGGCGCCCTGTGGACCGCGGCGCGCCACGGGGTGCGCGGCCCTGCGGTCCACCCCCTCACCGGCACGCTGGTCCCGGCCGCCGAGGCGGTCCGCGCCCTGCTGGGCTGGGTACGCCCCGCTCTCGAAGCGTCCGGCGACGCGGAGGAGATCCGCGAACTGACCGCCCACGTCCTCACCCACGGCACGGGCGCCGACCGCCAACGCCACCGCCCGAACACCACCGCGCCCTGGGGCGGCCTCTAGCGGCCGCTCAGCGGCTTGGGGTGCAGCGCCACCGGCAGCCGGTCCAGCGTGATGCCGAAGTGTTTCCGGTACGCCGCAAGGACCACCTCGTCCTCGGCGAGCGTCTGCTCCGTCCGCTCCCCCGACTCCGTCGTGATCAGCAGACGGTCCCGGAGCGTGATGCGGCCCGTCTCGGTGAGGCGGGAGCAGATCGGGCCCCGGGTGAAGTGGGACTGCGGGGACGTGGTGTGCCACCAGGCGCCCGTCGCGAAGTCGGGCAGGGTGCGGGGGCGGGGCGTCAGGCGGAACCGGGGCTTGCCGTCGCGCAGGACGTCCAGGTCGCCGTCCGCCGCCCCGGCGATGCGGAACACGCCGCCCGGGTCCTTCTGGTCGCCCCGCTCGTCGAAGGCCAGCGGGTGGTGGGCGTGGTCGCCGAAGCCCACGTCGGCCAGCCACAGGCTGCCGTCGGCCGCTTCCACGCGCAGCGCCAGGTGGTCGTACGGGATGCCGACGGTGCCGTTGCCGGTGTGGACGCGGGCCTCCAGGAGCCGTACGCCGTAGCCGAGGGTCCGCAGCAGCAGGGCGAACGCGCCGTTCAGTTCGTAGCAGAAGCCGCCGCGCCGGGCGTCCAGGAGTTTGGCGAGGATCGCCTCCTCGTCCAAGGAGACCGCCTCGCCCAGGTGGATCGACAGGTTCTCGAACGGCACCGTGCGCAGGTGTCGCAGGTGCAGGTCGTGCAGGGCGTCGGCGGTGGGCGCGGCGGGGCGGGGCGCCCCGATCCGGTCCAGGTACGCGGCGAGGCGGGCCGGCGACAGCGTCTCGGTGCTCTCCATGGCCCCAGTGTCCCCGGCCGTCCGGCCTTCAGGCCAGCGGGTCGCGGTGGACGCCCGCGCGGTACTTGGGGATGCGGACGGTGACCTTCATGCCGGCGTCGACGCCCGTCTCGACGACGAGGCCGTAGTCGTCGCCGTACACCTGCCGCAGGCGTTCGTCGACGTTGGACAGGCCGATGCCGGAGGACTGGGGGCGCGTGCCGGAGAGGATGGCGCGCAGGGCGTCGGGGTCCATGCCGACGCCGTCGTCCTCGATGGTGACGACCGCCTCGGCGCCGGCGTCCTGCGCGGCGATGGTGATGCGGCAGGTCCTGCGGGAGTCCTCCAGGCCGTGTTTGACGGCGTTCTCGACGAGGGGCTGGAGGCACAGGAACGGCAGGGTGACGGGGAGGACTTCGGGAGCGACCTGGAGGGTGACCTGGAGGCGGTCGCCGAAGCGGGCGCCGGCGAGGGCGAGGTACTGCTCGATGGAGCGCAGTTCGTCGGCGAGCTGGGCGAAGTCGCCGTGGCGGCGGAACGAGTAGCGGGTGAAGTCGGCGAACTCCAGGAGCAGTTCGCGGGCGCGGGCGGGGTCGGTGCGGACGAACGAGGCGATGGCGGCGAGCGAGTTGTAGATGAAGTGGGGCGATATCTGGGCGCGCAGGGCGCGGATCTCGGCCTCGATGAGGCGGGTGCGGGACCGGTCCAGCTCGGCCAGTTCGAGCTGGACGGACACCCAGCGGGCCACTTCGGTCGCGGCGCGTACGAGGACGGCCGACTCGCGGGAGCCGTAGGCGACGAGCGCACCCAGCACGCCCTCCTCGCCGGTGAGGGGCGCGATGACGGCCCAGCGCAGGGGGCAGCCGGGGTCGCCGCATCCGGCGCGGACGCTCTGGCTGCGGCCCGAGTCGAGGACTTCGGCGACGCGTTCGAGCACCTGCTCGTCGTGGTGCGCGGCGCCGGGTCCGTCCCAGGCGAGCACGGCCGCGCGGTCGGTGAGGCAGAGGGCTTCCGTGCCGAGGAGGGAGCGGAGCCTGCGGGCGGCCTTGCGGGCGGTGTCCTCGGTGAGGCCGGCGCGCAGGGGCGGCGCGGCGAGGGACGCGGTGTGGAGGGTCTGGAAGGTGGCGCGTTCGACGGGGGTGCCGAGGTCGAGGACGTCCTGCACATCGCGGCGCGCGGCGAGCCGGCCGAGGGCGAACCCGGCGGCGAGGAGCAGCACTCCGGCGGCGAGGGCGGCGAGGAGGGTGCCCGTCATCGCGCGGCTCCCTCGGGGAGGAGGGTCCCTGCGGGGACGACGGTCCCTGCGAGGACGCGGGACACTGCCAGGACGCGGGACACTGCCAGGACGCGAGTCCCTACGAGGACGACGGTCCCTGCGAGGACGCGGGTCACTGCGGGGGCCACGGTGCCCTTCATCGCTCGGCTCCTTCGTGCTGCGGGCGGCTCATCAGGCCCTCCGGGAGGTGGAGGCGGGCGAGGATGGCGGGGGTTCCGGCGGGGACGCGCCGGGGGGTGGCCAGGGACACGGCGATCATGGTGAGGAAGCCGAGCGGTACGGACCAGACGGCGGGCCACGCCATGAGGGTGTGGGGCCAGCCCTCGGGGGCGAGCCCGGCGCGGGTGGCCATCACGGCGGTGAGCGCAGCCCCGCCGCCGGTGAGGAGCCCGGCCATCGCGCCCGGCGGGGTGAGGCGGCGCCACCAGATGCCGAGCACGAGCAGCGGGCAGAAGGACGAGGCGGACACGGCGAAGGCCAGGCCCACCGCGTCGGCGACGGGCACCTCGGTGGCGACGGCGCTCAGCGCGAGGGGCACGGCCATCGCGATGGGCGTGGCCAGCCGGAAGTGCCGTACGCCGCGCGACGGCAGGACGTCCTGCGTGAGGACGCCGGCGACGGACATGGTGAGCCCCGAGGCGGTCGACAGGAACGCGGCGAACGCCCCGCCCGCGAGCAGCGCGCCCAGCAGCTCCCCGGCGAGGCCGCCGACGACCCGCTCCGGCAGGACGAGGACGGCCGCGTCGGCGGCTCCGGTGAGGGCGAGTTCGGGGGCGTATATCCGGCCGAGGGCGCCGTAGACGGGCGGCAGCAGGTAGAAGCCGCCGACCAGGCCGAGCACGACGAGGGTGGTGCGGCGGGCGGCGCGCCCGTTGGGGCTGGTGTAGAAGCGGACGGCGACGTGCGGCAGGCCCATGGTGCCGAGGAAGGTGGCGAGGATCAGCCCGTACGTGGCGTACAGCTGGTGGCCGTCGCGGCTGCCGGCGACGGGGCCCGACCAGCCGAGCGGGTCGGTGGAGTCGGCGGCGCGTTCGGGGACGCGGGCACCCTGGGGGAAGCCGAGGGTGGTGCCCTCCTCGACGCGGTGCGGGCCGGGGGCCAGGGTGACCGGCCGGCCGTCGTACGGGGTGGAGTCGACGCGGCCGGAGACGGTGAGCGTCAGGGGGGCGTCGAGGTCGATGCGCACGGTGTCGTCGACGCGTACGGAGGTGTGCTCGCGGAACACGGCGGGCGCGTCGAACCGGGCGCGGGGCGCGTCGTCGCCCCACCAGGCGGCGACGAGGAACAGGGCCGGCACGAGCAGCGCGGTGAGCTTGAGCCAGTACTGGAAGGCCTGCACGAAGGTGATGCTGCGCATGCCGCCGGCGGCCACGGCGCCGGTGACGACGACGGCGACGACGAGGCCGCCGAGCCAGTCGGGCGCGCCGGTGACGATCTCCAGGGTCAGTCCGGCGCCCTGGAGCTGCGGCAGCAGGTAGAGCCAGCCGATGCCGACGACGAAGAGGCTGGCCAGGCGGCGGGCCCGGGGCGATTCGAGACGGGCCTCGGCGAAGTCGGACAGGGTGTACGCGCCGGAGCGGCGCAGCGGGGCGGCGACGAGCACGAGCAGCACGAGGTACCCCGCGGTGTAGCCGACCGGGTACCAGAGCATGTCGGGGCCCTGGAGGAGGACGAGGCCGGCGACGCCCAGGAAGGAGGCGGCGGAGAGGTACTCGCCGCTGATGGCGGCGGCGTTGAGGCGGGGGCCGACCGTGCGCGACGCCACGTAGAAGTCCGAGGTGGTGCGGGAGATGCGCAGGCCGAGGGCGCCGATGAGGACGGTGGCGGCGACGACGGCGGTGACCGCCGCGACCGCGTAGGTCTGGTTCACCGGCGCGGGTCACCTGCCTTCGACGAGGCCGGTGAAGTCGCGCTCGTTGCGCTCGGCGCGGCGCACGTACCAGCGGGCGACGAGCCAGAGGACGGGGTGGACGGCGAAGCCGAGCGCGGCCCAGACGAAGGGCTCCGGGGACGGCGCGGGGGCGCCCGGCGAGAGGGCCGCGGGCAGGGCGAACAGCAACGGCAGCGAGCCGACCAGCAGGGCGAGGGTGGCGAGCGCGGAGAGCGCGGCGCGCAGCTGGCTGCGCATCAGGGAGCGGACGTAGGTGTGGCCGAGGGTGGTCTGCTCGCTGATCTCGGAGCGGGCGGGCGCGTACCCGGGTGGCCGGCGGGCGGTGCGGGGCACTCCGGTGACGGTCTCGCGCCGGGGGCGGCGCGTTTGCTGGTGCTCTGCAGACATCGGCGTCCGGGGGTCGGGTGGCTCGGATGGTGGAGTCTACGCAGGTGGCACAGCCCGGGGTAGGCCGATTTCCGTATCGCGGGGTGTTCACGTGGAGGTGCGGCGGGTGACGTCCCCGAGCGCGATCTCCAGCTCGACGTAGGACTCCTCGGCGCGGCGGAACGCCAGCTCCAGCGCGGCCTCGGTGCGCGGGGCGACGAGCCCCCGCGCCGACGCGCGGATCTCGTCGAGCACGTCGGCCCAGCGCCCGGCGGCGCTGCGGGCGGCCGCGAGGAGCGCGGCGACGTCCTCGGGGCCGGAGGGGCGCAGATCGGGCAGGGAGCGCAGCTCGCGCAGCAGCGCCTCGACGTCCGACACCGTGCCCCTCCCGCCGTCCCCGCTCCTTCTTCTTGATCACCAGGTTAGGCGGGCGGCCGCGGCCTGTGGTGCCGTACGGGCGGGCGGTCGCCGAGCGGCACGTACCGCGCGTCGAACGGTCGCGGGGGTGCGAGTACGTGGCCGGGTTCAGCCCCGGACGTGGCGCATGAGCAGCTCGCGCAGCTGGCGGGCGTGGCGCCGGCTCACGGCCAGCTCGGCGGTGCCGACACGGACGGTGGTCGCGCCGGCGTCCAGCCGGAGTTCGTCGATGCGGCCGAGCGCGACGAGATGGCTGCGGTGGATCCGTACGAAGCCGCGGGCGGCCCACCGCTCCTCCAGGGTGGACAGGGGGATGCGCACGAGGTGGCTGCCCTCGTCGGTGTGGAGGCGCGCGTAGTCGCCCTGGGCCTCGACGTACGCGATGTCGTCGACCGCCACGAAGCGGGTGACGCCGCCGAGTTCGACGGGTATCTGCTCGGGCACCGTACCGGCGGGGACGGGCGGCTCCGCGAGGTCGCTGACCCTTCGTACGGCCTCGGCCAGGCGCTCCTTGCGGACCGGTTTGAGCACGTAGTCGACCGCCTTGAGGTCGAACGCCTGGACGGCGAACCCCTCGTGGGCGGTGACGAACACGACGAGCGGCGGCTTGGCGAACCCGGCGAGGAGCCGGGCGACGTCCAGGCCGGTGAGGCCCGCCATGTGGATGTCGAGGAAGACGACGTCGATGGCGTCCTCGCCGTCGGGTCCGGCATCGAGGGCGCGGCCGATGCGCCTCAGGGCCTCGGTCGCGTCGGTGGCGCCCTCCGCGCTGCGCACACGGGGATCGGAGCGCAGCAGGTAGAGCAGTTCCTCCAGGGCGGGCTCTTCGTCGTCGACGGCCAGTACGCGCAGCATGGTGCGGAGTCTAGGCGGGGCCGATTGAGCGAGAAGCGTTCCGGATCCGTACTGGTCGGCGGCAGTGGACGGCACACGGGCGGGAATCGAGGCACACCCATGGTTCAGCGGGAGCGGCACGACGCGGTCGCCGCCTACGCACTGGGCGTGCTGGAACCGGCGGACGCGCTGCGCTGCGAGGAACACGTCGCCCGCTGCGGCCCCTGCGCGGCGCGCCTGGCGGAGTTCCGCGGCACGGCCACGGCGCTGGCGCAGCTGGCGGACCGCGCCCCGCTGCGGCCCCGGCCCGTGTCGGCCCGGACGCGCCGCTCCGAACGGCGCCCACGGCTGCGGGCGTGCTGGACGCGGCGCCGTGCGGCGGCCCGGGACCGGCGGCCCCGCGCCGGGGGGCGCCCGCGCGGCGAGCGGCCCGCCGGGGCGGTCGGGGCGGCGGCCGCGTGCCGGGGCCGGGCGGCGCGGCGGCTCGCGGGCCGGGCGCCGCTTCCGGGCGCCCCCGCCCTGGGCCGGTGGGAGCCGGACGCGGGGCGGCGGGGTGGCGGTGGCACGCGGCCGGGCCGGGGTGGGGCACGGTGGTGGATGCCGGCGCTGGGTGTGGCCGCCGCCCTGGTGTGGGCCCTCGCCGGGGGCCTGGGCGGGGACTTCGGCGTGCTGCCGGGCGGCGGCGCGGGTACGGGCGGGCGCCAGGTGGCCGCGCGGGACGCCGGGACCGGGGTGGGCGCGGTCGTGGCGCTGCGCGAGCGCACGTGGGGCACGGAGCTGGCCGCGCACGTGACGGGGGTGCGGGGGCCGCGCCGGTGCGCGCTGGTGGTGGTCGGCGTGGACGGGTCGGTGCGGCCGGTGCTGGGCTGGGCGGTGCCGGGCGGCCGTGGCGGCGAGGAGCCGCTGGTGGAGGGCGGTACGGCGCTGCGGCCGGCCGAGATCGCGCGCCTGGAGGTGCGGACGGACGACGGCGAGCGGCTGCTGTCGCTGCGCCCGTGACCCGGTCAGCCCTTGAAGAGCCCGTGGCTCGGCACGATCACGCGCTCACTTGGGCAGGACGGTCACGCGCACACCTCAGCAGGACGGTCACGCGCTCACTTCAGCAGGCGGGACAGCCGCCGGTCGGCGAGCGGCTTGCCGCCCGTCTGGCAGTGCGGGCAGTACTGGAGGGACGAGTCGCTGAACGACACCTCGCGGATGGTGTCGCCGCACACGGGGCAGGGCTCGCCGGTGCGGCCGTGGACGCGCAGCCCGCTCTTCTTCTCCGCCTTGAGCTTGCCGGCCTCCATGCCGTGCGAGCGGGCGACGGCGCCGCCGAGCGTGGTGCGCAGCGCCTCGTACAGGCCGGTGATCTCGTCGTCCGTGAGGTTCTGGACGGGCTTGTACGGCGACATGCGGGCGGCGTGCAGGATCTCGTCGCTGTAGGCGTTGCCGATGCCGGCGATGAGGCTCTGGTCGCGCAGGGCGCCCTTGATCTGGCGCCGCTCCCCCGCCAGGACGGCCGCGAAGGCGTCCCGGTCGAAGGTCTCCGCGAGCGGGTCGGGTCCGAGCCGGGCGACCCCGGGCACCTCGGCCGGATCGTGGACGAGGTGGACCGCGAGGCGCTTGGTGGTGCCCGCCTCGGTCAGGTCGAAGCCGTCGCCGCCGGTCAGCGCGACCCGCAGGGCGAGCGGTCCCTTGCCGGGGCGGGGCGGCCCGGACGGCAGGACGTCACGCCACTGGAGCCAGCCGGCCCGCGCGAGGTGGATCACCAGGTGGAGGCCGTCCGCGGTGATGTCGAGGAACTTGCCGTGCCGGCCGACCGCGGCCACGCTGGTGCCGTCGAGGGCGCCGAGCGGCGGGTCGTACGTCTTGAGGACGCTGATGGCGACGGGGAGCGCGTGGGCGACCTCCTTGCCGACGAGATGGACGTCGAGGAACTCTCGCAGCGCTTCGACCTCGGGCAGCTCGGGCATGGTTCCAGCCTGCCGCACCCGGCGGCGGCGCGCCTCACAGACCGTAGACGCGGGTGGCGGTGCCGGCGAACACGGCGTCGCGCTCGTCGCGGCTCAGTCCGTCGGTGAGCCGCCGCGCGGTGTCGACGACATCGGCGTACGAGGCGGCCAGGAGGCACACCGGCCAGTCGGAGCCGAACATCAGCCGGCCGGGGCCGAAGGCGTCGAGGACGGTGTCGGCGTACGGGGCGAGGGAGGCGGGCGTCCAGGTGTGCCGGTCGGCCTCCGTGACGAGGCCGGAGAGCTTGCAGACGGTGTTGGGCAGGGCGGCCAGGGCGCGGACGTGGCCGGCCCAGGGCTCGAGGGCTCCGTCGGCGACAGGGGGTTTGCCGAGGTGGTCGAGGACGAACGTCAACTGCGGCAGCAGGGCTGCCGCCCGCGCGGCGGCGGGCAGTTGGTGCGGCCGCACCACCAGGTCGTACACCAGGCCCTCGGCCGCGACGGCGGCCAGTCCGCGCCGTACGTCGGGGCGCAGCAGCCAGGCGGGGTCGGGCTCGTCCTGGACCTGGTGGCGGATGCCGGCCAGGCGGTGGCCGCCGGGCCGGGCGCGCAGTGCGGCGAGGGCGTCGGCGACGCCGGGTGCGGTGAGGTCGGTCCAGCCGACGACGGCGGCCACGAGGGGGTCGCGGTCGGCGAGGGCGAGGAGTTCGGGGGTCTCGTCGGGGACGGTGACGGTCTGGACGAGGACGGTGGCCGCGACGCGGGCGGCGCGGGCGTGCGGGGCGAGGTCGTCGAGCGTGAAGGTGCGGCGGAGCGGGGCGAGGCCGGGGCCGGTGATCCAGTCCTGGTCGCGGACGGCCAGGTCCCACACGTGGTGGTGGGCGTCGACGAGGTCGGGGCCGGGCCGGCCGGTCACCGCAGGAGCCCTTCGGCGCGCAGCTCGTCCCACAGCGCGTGGGGTACGGGACGGGCCAGGTGGCCGACCGCGTCGTGGATCTCCCCGGCGGAGCGGCAGCCGAGGAGGACGGAGGCGACGGCGGGGTGGCGGAACGGGAAGTGGAGGGCCGCCGCGCGGAGCGGGACGCCGTGCCGTTCGGTGACGGCCTTGGTCTTCAGGGCGCGGTCGAGGAGGCCGGGCGGCGCGGCCGCGTAGTCGTAGTGCGCACCGGGGCCGGGGTCGGCCAGGAGTCCGGAGTTGAAGACGCCGCCGACGAGGACGCTCTTGCCGCGCGCGGCCGCCTCGGGCAGCAGGGTGTCGAGGGCCGACTGGTCGAGGAGGGTGAGGCGGCCCGCGCACAGGACGGCGTCGACGTCGGTGTCGCGGAGGAAGCGGGTGAGCATGGCGGTCTGGTTCATCCCGGCGCCGATCGCCCCGACGACGCCTTCGGCGCGCAGCCGCTCCAGCGCCGGATAGGCCTCGCGGAAGGCGGCGTCGGCGTGGTCGTCGGGGTCGTGCAGGTGGACGACGTCGACCCGGTCGAGGCCGAGCCGGCGCAGGCTGTCCTCGATGCCGCGCAGGACGCCGTCGGCGCTGAAGTCCCAGACGCGCCGGTGCGTGGCGGGCACGGCGAACCCGTGCTCCAGGTCGTCGCCGGTGACGGCCGCGCGGGGTTCGAGGAGCCGGCCCACCTTGGTCGCGACGGTGTACGAGGCGCGGGGGCGGGTGCGCAGGGCCTCGCCGATGCGCCGCTCGGCCAGGCCCAGGCCGTAGTGGGGGGCCGTGTCGAAGTGGCGGATGCCCGCGTCCCAGGCGGCGTCGACCGCGGCGGCCGCCGCCTCGTCGGTGACGGGTCGGTAGAGGTTGCCGAGGGCGCCGGTTCCGTAGGAGAGCGCGCTGACGGGGACGCCGCTGCGTCCGAGCGTGCCGTGCCGCATCCGATCCCCGCCCCTCGGCCGCGTCGCCGTCGCCCTGTGTCGGCATGACTATTCATCCGATGACAAGGGCCAGTCAACCTCCTTGCGCGGCAAGGAAGTCGGGAGTCCTACCAGATCTGTCCGATGAATCGGTGACACAGGCTGTACCGGCGCCGGGCGAAGGCTAGGCACCCGCCGCCACGCCCGGCGCCGGCCGCGCCGTGTCCGCCCGTTCGGGGACGGCGAACTCGCACCACACGCACTTGCCGCTGCCCCGGGACTCGACCCCCCACAGCTCGGCGAGCCGGTCGACCAGCAGCAGTCCCCGCCCGGACACCCCGTCGTCACCCGCGTCCCGGCGGCGCGGCAGGACGCTGGAGCGGTCCTCGACCTCGACGCGCAGCCGCCGCTCGACGCCGGTGAGCATCCGCAGGGTGACGATCGCCCCGCCGTCGGTGTGGAGCAGGGCGTTGGTGATCAGCTCGTCGGCGGCCAGCTCGATCTCGTCGGCCCGCTCCCGCGCGCCCCACGCCCGCACGGCGGCCCGGATCATGTGGCGGGCCGACCGCAGCGCCTCGGGGTCGCTCTGGGCGACGTGCTGCTGGAGCCGCCCGCCGGCCTGGGGGGGTAGCCGCCCCTGCGGCGCAGCAGCAGGATCGCCACGTCGTCCTCGCCGCTGCGTTCGTCGACGACGTCGCACAGGTGGTCGGCGAGCATCTGGAGGTCCTGGGGGCCGTTGCGGACGATGGCGCTCAGCCACTGCATGCCCTCGTCGAGGTCGGCGCCGGGCTGTTCGACGAGCCCGTCGGTGTAGAGCAGCAGCGTCTGACCGGGGTCCAGTTCCACGACGCTCACCGGGTAGTCGAGCGCCCCGAACTCCGCGGACAGCCCGAGCGGCAGCGCGCCCTGCACGGGCAGTCTGCGGCAGCTGCCGTCGGCGTCCCGCAGCAGCGGGTCCACGTGTCCGGCGCGCACCACCTGCAGGACGCCGGTCGCGAGGTCGGCCTCCAGGTAGGTGCAGGTGGCGAAGCGGTCGGTGTCCAGTTCGCGGAGGAAGACGGAGGCGCGGGCCATGACGGTGGCGGGGGTGTGGCCCTCGGCGGCGTACGCGCGGAGCACGATGCGCAGCTGGCCCATGACGGCGGCGGCGTGCGTGTCGTGGCCCTGGACGTCGCCGATGACGGCGCCGACCCGCCCGCCGGGCAGCGGGATGATGTCGTACCAGTCGCCGCCGATGTCCCGGCCGAGCCGGGCGGAGCGGTAGCGGACGGCGATCTGCGCGCCGGGCACCTCGGGGATCCGGCGGGGCAGCATCGCCTGCTGGAGTCCTTCGGCGAGGTCGTGCTCCTGCTCGAAGAGCATGGCGCGCTGGAGGCTCTGGGCGATGCTGCTGCCCAGGGCGACGAGGACGTTGCGGTCCTCGGCGGTGAACCCGAACTTGTCGTTGTAGAGCAGCCCGAGGGCGCCGATGGGGCGGGCCTGTGCGATCAGCGGCAGGTAGGCGGCGGAGGTGATGCCGAGGTCGGTGATGTGCGGCCACAGGATGGGATACGAGGTGGCGAAGTCCTCGGGCGACTCGATGAAGCGGGGCGCGAGCGTCCGGACGACCTCGCTCATCGGGTACTGCTCGTCGACCCGGGTGTAGCGGGTCCCCGGTACGAAGGAGCCCTCGGGCCCGTCCGCGACGAGGTGGATGCGGCCCGCCTCCAGCAGACCCATGACGACGCTGGCCGCGCCGAGGTGCTCCAGGCCGTGCGAGTCCTTCAGCACGTCGATCACGTCCTGCACGGTGCGGGCGTGGGCGAGGGCGGCGGTGGTGGACTCCACGACGCTGGTCTGGCGGCGGCGCTCGGCGTCGACCTCCATCCGGGTGGTCGACTCGGACAGCTCCTGGGTGGCGTCGCGGACGATGCCGATGATCCGCTTCGGGCGCCCGGTCTCGTCCCGCCGGATGAACCCCTGGGTGTGGGTCCAGCGCAGGCCGCCTTCACGGGTGCGGATGCGGAAGTACGCCCCGTAGTGGGTGCTGCCGTTCTTGAGTGCCTGCGCCACCATGCCGTCGAGGCGGACGGACTCGCTGGGCGGGACGCGCGACGCAAGGCTCTCGGGCCTGCCGTCGTACTCGACCGGGTCCATCTGGAACACGTCGAGCGCGACCTCGTCCATGTACATCAGCCCGGTCTCGAGGTCCCAGTCGAAGCTGCCCATGCGGTTCAGGGACAGACTCAGATCCGGGTGGGCGGGCCAGTCCTCGGGAAGCGACAGGGCATCCGCTGCCGGATCAACCATGGGGCCACTCTGCCATCATTTGTCGGGTTTATCGACCTTTTGCCCGGTCCGAACTGCGCAGGCCCGGAGGGCCTGCGGAGTACGGGACCGGGGCGGGGCCCTGCGCGCAGGCCACCCCCGCCGGGCGCCTCATCCGGTGAACCCGTCGGGCTCGGGGGGCGGCTCACCGAAACCCCCGCCGTCCGGCATCGGGACGTCCGGTTCCGGGGCGGCCTGATCGGGGCCGACGGGCTCGGGCGCGACCTGCTCCGGCTCGACCGGCTCGGGCGCGGGCGGCTGCGGTACGTCCGGTTCGGGGACGTACGGCTGCGGGGGTGGCGGTACGGCCTGGGGCGGCGCCGGCGGACGGTGGGCGTCGGAGCGGGGCGGGCGGGGGCCGTCCGGGCCGGTGGGGACGCCGGGCACCCCGGTGGGGCGGCCGGCGTCCACGTGGTCGCCGTCCGTGCGGCCGGTGTCCGGTACGGGCGTGTCGGCGACGTGCCGTTCGCCGGGGTCGTACGCCGGGGGCACCTCGGGACTGCGGTCGCGCTCGCCGCCGGTACCGGTCGTGCGCTCCAGCCAGGTGTTGTTGAGGACGTTGACGATGATCAGGCTGTCGAGGGTCCGCTGCGTCGCGTTGACCGCCACGACGCGGTCGGCGCGGAAGCCCGGCCACGGCTTGCCCTTGTGGACGGCGGCCCCCACGCCGGTCACCGGCGAGCGCAGCGGGTTGCCGCACGCGCACCGCACGCGGGGTGCGCCGTACCGGTCGACGAGGACGGCGGTGCCGGCCTGGAGGACGGCCTGGAACGGGACGGCCGCGCCGTCGCGGTACCCGTGGCCGGTCACCCGCGTGTCGGCGCGCAGCATCACGGGCGTGAGGTCCCCCATCCAGCCCGCGAGGTCGGCCGGGTTGATCCCGGCGGCCTGGGCGAAGGCCCTCTCCTTGGCGCGGTCGGCGGTGAGGAAGCCCACCTGCTGGGGGACGTCGCAGCTGGCGAGGGACTGGGTGCCGCCGTAGAGGCCGGGCGTGGCCCCGTCGACCGTACGCAGGAGGTGTTCGGCCGGGCCGGCCCCGGGCCCGGGGACGCCGCGGGGGCCGGCCGACGGCCGGTCGCCCGGGGCGATGTCGGACGTGAGCACGGTGGAGGCGGTGAAGGGGTGCGGCCCCTGTGCGGCGGCGGGCTGGAGGAGGATCTCGCCGGCCGGACCGGCCGGGGCGGCGGGGGCGCTCCGGTCGCCGTCCTGGCCGCAGGCCGCGACCGCGAGGAGACCGCCGGCGGCCGCGAGGGCGAGCAGGCCATGCCGGTGGCGGTGTCCGGTAGGGCGTCGTGTGGGGGAACGCACGCTGATCAACCGCCTTATGTACCGCTTTGCCAATGAAATGCACTGATAAGCCGTGACAGCTTTTTTCCTGTCTGCCGGATCGCGACGGGCCCGGCAAGCGGCCCGGGCCCGAACGGGTGACGGACGGAGCATCGGACCGGGCGACGGGCGGAGCGAGGACACCGAGCGACTTGAACATGTTCAAGTCGGAGCGCTACGCTCCGGACGCACCGGAACTGAACGCGTTCAAGCACGGAGGGGGGTGCGTCGCGATGGCCGTGCTGGTCGATCTGATCGTGATGCTCGGAATGCTGGTGATCGTCCCGGCGGGCCTGCGCCTGACGGGCGACGCCGCGGCCGCCGGGACGGGCCGGGCGTGGTTGCTGTTCGCCGTACCCGGCGCCGTGTCGCTGTGGCTGCCGCGCGGCACCCTCGCGACCGCCTTGGCCGCCTGGTACGGGCTGGGCACGCTGCTCCTGGCGGTCGCCGCCGCCCGCCGCCTGGCCCGCACCCGGTCCCTGGCCCCCGCCGAGGTCGCCGTGCTGACCGCCCTGGTGAGCCCCTCGGTCGCCGCGACCGCCCTGGTCGCGGAGCGCCGGGGCCACCCCCTCTTCGGCTTCGACCTGGAGATCCTGGACCTGACCGTGCCGCACTTCCACTTCGCCGGCTTCGCCGCCGCGCTGGTGGCCGGCCTGGTCTGCCGCTCGACCACCCGGCCCGCGGGCACCCTGGCCGCCCTGAGCGTCCCGCTCGGCACCCTCCTGGTGCTCCTCGGCTACTTCGTCGACGACTGGGCGGAACTGGCCGGCGCCGTCGTCCTGACCGCCGGGATGTGGACCGTCGCCCTGCTGACCTGGCAGGACCTCAGGGCGCGGACGCACGACCGGGTCACGGGCGCACTGCTCGCGGTCTCGGCGGCCGTCCTGGTGGCCACGATGCTCCTGGCGCTGAGCTGGGCGCTCGGCGAAGCCACCGGCCTCCCCCACCCGAACCTCGCCTGGATGGCCGCCACCCACGGCCTCGCCAACGCCCTGGGCTTCGGCCTCTGCTCCGTACTGGCCTGGCGCCGCCTCGCCACCGCCCCGGCCGAACGCCCGCACCCCGAGGAGATCCCCGCATGAGCCGCACGAGCCGCGACCGGAAGGCCGGGAAGGCCCCCGCCGGATTCAGCTACCCCGAGGTCGGCGCCACCCGCTCCCCCGGCCTCCCGCCCGGCTACCAGCACCTCCACCACGAGGAGCGCGTCGGACACGGCCGCGCCGCCTTCGCGGCCGCGGGCGAGGCCGTGACCACCTGGCGGATGCACCGCGGGACCGGCGCCCGCGTCCACGCCGACGTGGAGCGCGCCACTCCCGGCGCACGCGTCCGGATCGCCGTCGGCATCGGCCGGCTGGAGTTCGCCGTGCCCTGCGAGGTGGTCTGGACGGCGTACGAGGAGGACCGCACCGGCTTCGCGTACGGGACGCTCGCCGGCCACCCGGAGTGCGGGGAGGAGGCCTTCGTCGTGGAGCTGCGCCCGGACGGCTCCGTGTGGTTCACGGTGACCGCGTTCAGCAGGCCCGCCCGCTGGTACACACGGGTGGCCGGCCCGCTGGTCCCCGTGCTGCAGCGGCTGTACGCGCGCCGCCTGGGCGGCGTCCTGAGACGGGTGGCGCGGGCCACCGCGTAGCGGCCCGGGTTTCGTCCTCCGCCCTCCGTCCGATACTGGAGTGGATGGAGTGGTTCGACTGGTTCGCCTCGTCCGACTACTGGCTGAGCCGCCTGATCTTCCAGCGGGCGCTCGCCGGGCTCTATCTGGTCGCGTTCCTCTGCGCCGCGCTCCAGTTCCGGGCGCTGATCGGCGAGCGCGGCATGCTCCCCGTCCCGGCGTACCTGCGGCGCGTGCCCGCGCGGCGGGCGCCCAGCCTCTTCCGGCTCCACTACTCCGACCGGTTCTTCGCCCTGTGCGCCTGGACGGGCGCGGCGCTGTCGCTGGCGCTGATCGCGGGCGCGGGCGACGCGGTGCCGCTGGCCGTGTCGATGCTGATGTGGGCGGTGCTGTGGTTCCTGTACCTGTCGATCGTCAACGTCGGACAGACCTGGTACGGCTTCGGCTGGGAATCGCTGCTCCTGGAGACCGGGTTCCTGGCGATCTTCCTGGGCAACGACAGCATCGCGGCCCCGGTGCTCGTGCTGTGGCTGCTGCGCTGGCTGGTGTTCCGGGTGGAGTTCGGGGCGGGACTGATCAAGATCCGCGGCGACGCATGCTGGCGCGATCTGACCTGTCTGTACTACCACCACGAGACCCAGCCGATGCCGGGCCCGCTGAGCTGGTTCTTCCACCACCTGCCGCGGCCCCTGCACCGGGTGGAGGTCGCCGCGAACCATGTGACCCAGCTCGTCGTGCCGTTCCTCCTGTTCACCCCGCAGCCGGTGGCGAGCGTGGCGGCGGGCCTGATCGTGCTGACCCAGCTGTGGCTGGTGGTGTCCGGGAACTTCGCCTGGCTCAACTGGGTGACCATCGTGCTGGCCCTCCCCGCGGTGGACTGGTCGCCGTTCGCCGAGGCGCCCGCGCTGCCCGAGCCGCCCCTCTGGTACGGGATCCTCGTCATCGCGCTGACCGTGCTGGTCCTGGGCCTGAGCGTGCGGCCGGTGCGCAACCTGCTCTCCCGCCACCAGGCGATGAACCGCTCGTTCGACCCGCTGCACCTGGTCAACACCTACGGCGCGTTCGGAACGGTCGGCCGCGTACGGCACGAGATCGTCATCGAGGGGACGGACGAGACGGTTCCGCACGCCGGGACGGTGTGGCGGGAGTACGAGTTCAAGGGCAAGCCGGGCGACGTGCGGCGGCTGCCGCGCCAGTTCGCGCCGTACCATCTGCGGCTCGACTGGCTGATGTGGTTCGCGGCGATCTCGCCGGTGTACGCGGCCGAGTGGTTCGGGCCGCTGATCGAGCGGCTGCTGGAGAACGACCGGGACACGCTGCGGCTGCTGCGCCGCAACCCGTTCCCGGACGCCCCTCCGGCGCTGGTCCGCGCCCGGCTGTACCGCTACCGCTACACGACCTGGCGCGAGCTGCGGTCCACGGGCGCGTGGTGGCACCGGACGCTGGTCCGGGAGTTCCTGCCGCCCACTCGTCTGGAGTACACCGCCGACGGGCACCCCGACCGTCATCGCGGGTGAAGCCCTGGGCAAAGCTGGTGGGGTCCGGCCGGGCTCCGCTACGTTTCACCGGCAGTGAGGCGGGCCGAGCGGATGCCGATGACGTTCGGCCCGCTCGCCTGCCTTCCGGGAAGCGCCCCTTTCGGGAAGCCACTCCCGGACACGCCCCCGGTGTGCTCTCCCGTGTCGGCACCGGTGGAAAGCCCCGTGCCCCCCGCCGTCGAGGCGGAGGGCACGGGACGAAGGCACAGCGTACGGCTCAGTCGATGCCGGGCAGGATGTGCGGCTCGGCGAGGTCGTCCTCGTATCCGGCGAGCCTGATCGGGGCCGAACGGGCCCACACCTCGAGACTGCCGAGTTCATCGGACCGGTGGTACCTCTCTCGGGTATCCGCCGGCGGCTGTTCCTGCTGGGTCGATTCCGGTGTCACCGCGCACTCCTTCGTGTCGCGAACCTATGAGGACATGACTGCCGTTCGGTCGCGGTGGCGCCGGTAACTGGCGGGACCGCGGCCTTGGTGGCAGGCCAGTCCCGTTGGTCGGCCCGAGGGGGTTTCGTGGATCCCCGTCGGGCCGACCGAGGGCACCAGACTAACCAAATGAGCGCGGTCGCGCTCGATGGAACGCGTCACATCGGAGCATTCCGGCCAGGCTCACCACTTGGACGGCGCGTAGTCCTTGAGGAAGCAGCCGTACAGGTCCTCGCCGGCCTCGCCGCGCACGATCGGGTCGTACACCCGGGCCGCGCCGTCGATCAGGTCGAGCGGGGCGTGGAAGCCGGCCTCGGCGAGCCGCAGCTTGTCGAAGTGCGGGCGCTCGTCGGTGATCCAGCCGGTGTCGACCGAGGTCATGAGGATGCGGTCCGTCTCGAACATCTCCTCGGCACTGGTCCGCGTGACCATGTTCATCGCGGCCTTGGCGGCATTGGTGTTCGGGTGGCCCGCGCCCTTGTAGCCACGGCTGAAGACGCCCTCCATCGCCGACACGTTGACGATGTACGAACGCCCGCAGGCCGCCTTCCTGGCGGCCTCGGCCATCGCCGGCCGCAGCTTGCTGATGAGGATGAACGGCGAGGTGTAGTTGCACAGCTGGGTCTCGAGCAGCTCCACCGGGGAGATCTGGTCGATGGTCTGCACCCAGGTGTTGCTCTCGACGACGTCCGGCACCAGACCGCCCGCGTCGATGGCGGTGCCGTCGAGGTGCCGCTCGATGCTCGCGTTGCCCGCGACCAGGGCGAGGTCGGCGACCTTCTGGGCGTCGAGCCCGCTGACGCCCACGGGCAGCGCGGCGAGGCCGTCGACCGCGCCGGAGTTGAAGGCGCCGATGACGTGGTGGGCGGGCAGTTCACCGGCCGGCAGGGGCGCGCCCTCGCCCTCGACGAGGGCCGCGTAGGCGGAGGGCAGGCGGCGCACCGTCTGCGTCGCGTTGTTGATGAGGATGTCCAGCGGTCCGGCCTCGGCGACCTGGTCGGCCAGGGCCACGGCCTGGGCCGGGTCGCGCAGGTCGATGCCGACGACCTCCAGGCGGTGGATCCAGTCCGCCGAGTCCTCCATCGCCTTGAAGCGGCGGATGGCGTCCTTCGGGAAGCGCGTGGTGATGGTGGTGTGGGCGCCGTCGCGCAGCAGCCGCAGCGCGATGTACATGCCGATCTTGGCGCGGCCGCCGGTGAGCAGGGCGCGCTTGCCGGTGAGGTCGGCGCGGGCGTCGCGCTTGGCGCGGTTCTCGGCGGCGCACTCCTGGCAGAGCTGGTGGTAGAAGTAGTCGACCTCGACGTACCGCGCCTTGCAGATGTAGCAGGAGCGCGGGCGCTGGAGTATGCCGGCGATGCGGCCGGCCTCGGTGATCGAGGAGGGCAGGATGCCCTCGGTCTCGTCGTCGATGCGCTGCGCGGAGCCGGTGGCCGTGGCCTCGGTGACCGCCTTGTCGTGGGCGGTCTTGGCGGCCCGGCGCTCCTGGCGGCGGCGCTGCTTGACCGTCCGGTAGATCCCGGCCGTGGCCCGGCGCACGGTGATGGCGTCGGGGTGGTCGATCTCCAGCTTGTCGAGCTCCTCGAGCACGCTCAGGCAGACGGCCAGACGCTCGGGGTCGATACCCGGCCCGTACGCCTCGTTGTCTTCTGTCACCGTCATGGCCGTCGCCGTTCCTCTGTCACTCGTTTGCCGCGTTTCAAAAGTGGAACTTTACGGAGCCGACCGCCCGCCCGCCAAACCCGGCTTCCCCCGAGGTCAGCGGGCGGCGGTCCGTGGCGGCCGTTCGAAGACGCAGTCGCCGCACAGGCCGCCGCCGGGGCAGCGGTAGTACAGGCAGCAGGTACGGCGCCGCAGGGCGGGTCCCTGGACGGTGCCGGCGAGGTCGGGGTGGGCGAACAGCCCGGCGGCGAGCGCGGCGGCCCGCTCGGCCACCTCGGGGCGGCCCCGGCGGCGGGCCCAGCCGCTCAGCTCACGGACCGCGCCGGCGAGCGCCGAGCCCGCGTTGCCCCACAGCAGCCGCGGCGAGACTGGCCCACCTGCGCGCAGCGCACCGGCGAGCGGCACGAGGTGGCCGTCCTGCACGACCTCCCGCAGCTGCCGCGGTGTGGCGGGCCGCAGGTCGCCGCCGTCCCACCACAGGTCGTCCGGGGTCGTGCCGGCGGGGTCCCAGTGGAGCGAGCCCGGGCCCAGGTCCGGGAAGGCGCCGTACAGGGCGGCGGGCCCGAGCGTCGTGGACCAGAGCCGGGCGGCCAGCCCGAGCTGGGCGACCGAGGCGGCGACCCGGTACTCGGGGGCGCGCAGCCGCTCGGCGACCCGGCTCACCCGCGCGGCCAGGGGCGCGTGGTCACCGGCGTACACGCGGGCGAGGGGGGTGTACGCGCCGGTCGCGGGGGGCGCGGTGCGCAGCGCGAAGAACCCGCCGATGTCGTCGAGGGCCGCCCACTGCTCCCGCGTGAGCCCCCGTGCCTCCGCCTCCACGCCGCGCCCCTCCCCTGTGCTGGTGTGCCGGCGGGGCCACCGTAACGAAGGGGCGGGGCCGGGCGGTGCCCGGGGCGGGGCGCCGTACTCCCGTACTCCTCCCGCGGTACGGAACAGGGGGTACCGGAGACGGACGGCACGGTGGGGCCGACGGGGTCATGGTGGAGGTATGAGTCCGCTCGTGCTGTCCGTGCTGGTGTCGCTGGCATCGGCGGTCGCCTACGCGGCGGGGGCGATCACGCAGGAGCGCGTGGCCGCCTCCGGCACGGCCCCGGCGTACGCGCCGTTGCGCCACCCGGCCTGGTGGCTGGCGGTGTTCCTGACCGGGGCGGGCGCGTTGCTGCACGTCGTGGCGCTGGCGTACGGGCCGCTGAGCGTGGTGCAGCCGCTGGGGGCGCTGACGATCGTGTTCGCCCTGCCCATGGCGGCGCTCCTGGTGGGGCGGCGGGCGGGCGCGGGGGCCTGGCGGGGAGCGTTCCTGGCGACGGCGGGGCTGGCCGGGCTGCTGGCGCTGACCGGACCGGCCGGGGGCCGGTCGCTGGGCGACGGGACGGGGCCGCTGCTGGCCGGGGTGAGCGCCGGCACGGTGGCGCTGCTGTTCCTGATGGCGCGCGGCGCCCGGCGACGGGTGGGCCGGGGGGTGCTGCTCGCGGCGGCGGCCGGGGTGGCCTTCGGGGCGGCGTCGGTGTTCACGAAGGCGGTCGCCGTGGCGTGGGTTCCGTGGGCGCCGCTGGCGGAGTGGCCGGGCGTGCTGGCGGTCGGTGTGCTGGCCGTGGCCGGGCTGCTGCTGTCGCAGGCCTCGTACCGCGGGGCGGGGCTGGCCGCGCCGCTGGCGACGGTCACCGTGGTGAACCCCGCGGTGGCCGCCGCCGTCGGTGTCGGTCTGTTCGGCGAGCAGTTCCGGTTCCGGGCGCCGGGTACGGTGCTCGCGCTGGGGTGCGCGGCGGTGGCGGCGGCCGGACTGGTACGGCTCACGTCGGTGTCGGCCGGGTCCGGGGCGGGGCCGGGACCCGGGGTTTCAGAGGGAGACGCCGCCCGCCCGCAGGTAGGCGAGGGGGTCGATGTCGGAGCCGTAGCCCGGACCGGTGCGGACCTCGAAGTGCAGGTGCGGTCCTGAGCTGTTGCCGGTCGAGCCCGAGCGGGCGATGCGCTGTCCGCCGCCGACCGTCTGCCCCTCGCGCACGGTGAGCGCGGACAGGTGCGCGTACTGGCTGTACTTGCCGTCGTCGTGGCGGATGACGATCTGGTAGCCGTACGCCCCGGCCCAGCCCGCGGAGACGACGCGGCCCGGGGCGACGGCCCGCACGGAGGTGCCGGTGGGAACCGGGAAGTCGACGCCGGTGTGGTAGCCGGCGGCCCATGCCGAGCCCGCCTTGCCGTACGACGTGCCGGGCGCGGCGTCCACCGGCGACGACAGCACCGAGGTGCGGGACTTGGCGGCGACGGTCTTGGTGGTGGTTCCGCCGGAGGTCTTCGGCTTGGCGGCCGGACGAGGCGTGGTGGCCGGCTTGGGCTTGGTCGTCGTCTTCGGCTTGGCCTGCGGCTTGGGCCCCGGCTTCGGCTTGACGCCGGGGGCGGCGGGCTTCGCGCGGAGGGTCAGTTTCTGTCCGGGGATGATGAGGTCGGGGTTCTCGCCGATGACCGCGCGGTTCTGGGCGTAGAGCCGCTGCCAGCCGCCCGGCAGGCGCTGTTCGTCGGCGATGCGGGAGAGCGTGTCGCCGCGGGCGACGGTGTAGCTCTCGCGCCGCTGGTTGGGGATCGTCGTGGGTGTGGTGGGCTGGGTCCTGGGCCGGCCCCCCGGCCGTATGGCGGGCGCCTCGCCGTCACGGGTCAGGCCCGCCCGGACCGAGCAGGTGGGCCAGGCGCGCGGGCCCTGTCCCTTCAGCACCTTCTCGGCGATCGCGATCTGCTGGTCCTTGGTGGCGAGGTCGGCGCGCGGCGCGTACCGCGTTCCGCCGTACGCCTCCCAGGTGGACTGGCTGAACTGCAGCCCGCCGTAGTAGCCGTTGCCGGTGTTGGTCTTCCACTGGTTGGTGGACTCGCAGGCGGCGACCTTCTCCCAGACGTCCACGGACGCCGCGTGCGCCGTGCCCGCGCCGATGAGCGGCAGGGCCATGCCGGCGCCGCCGACCGTGACCGTGAGTGATGCCCGGTTGAGCCGGCTGGGCTGGTACCGGCGGTGTCGTCCCCGTACGGCCATGGGTGGTCCCCCCTATGCACACGTCAGCAGCCGCCCAAGCTAGAGGGGCGGCCAGGCCGGGACAAGGGGGCGCACAGTGCGCAAGGGGCGCGCCGCGCCCCTCAAGTGCCCATTCGGCACGCGGACTTGCGGATTCCGCCCAAGCGCCCCCGAGCGCCTCGCACACGCCGCACTCCACCGCACACCCACCGCACGGGCGCGGGCGCGAGACGGGGTCGCCGGGGCGCGGCGGGGCTGTGATGCCCGCTGCGGCCGGCACCGCCGTTCCTCGGTGTGGGCCGGCGCCGCCGTTTCGCTGGGGCTCGCGCCGCGCCGTTGGGGGCCCGGCCGGAGAGGACCGGATCCCGGCCGTCGCTCAGGCCCGGCTGACCGGGCCCGGTGGGGGTTCCGGTTCCGGGACCGGGTCGGGGCCCGGGGGCTTCGGGACCGGGTCGGGTGTGGGGACGGGGCCGGGCGCCGGGTGCGGCGGCGGGGTCGGGACGGGCCCGGGCGCCGGGTGCGGCGGCGGGGTGGGCGCGGGGCCGGGAGGCGGAGGCGGGGGCCCGGGCGTCGGTCCGGGCGGGACCGGCGGCGGCGTGGGCGTGGGCGTCGGCGTGGGCGGCTCCGTAGGAGAGGCCGGTGCGGGATCGGGTCGGGGCTCGGTCATGGCGTCCCCCTCGGGGTGTGCGTTCTCCCTGTCGAGGGTCTACCGCTGCGCGTTCCCCCGCACGCCGGCGTCATGCGCCGCTACGCCGGTCCAGCGGTCCCCGGCACGGAGGCGGCCGCGGCGGCCAGCCCCGGGCGGGGACTGGACAGCACCGGGACGGTGGTACGCGTACGGGCGGCGGCGTCGGCCATGGACGCCTGGGCCAGCACGATCACATCGGCGTCCCGCACACCGTCGACGGCGGCCGCGACCGCGTCGAGGTAGCCGTCCCGGTCGCCGGCCTCGAACCGCTCCCACGCCCCGTCGACCAGCAGGGTGCGCAGCTGCGGGGCGCTGCCGCGCCGGGCCGCCTCGTCCAGGACGAGGTCCCGCGTGGGCCCGACGGTCCCGGCGAGCGCGGCGACGACCGTGACGCGCCGGTGGGCGGCGGCCTCGGCGGCCATGGGCCGGTCCACGCGCAGGACCGGCACTCCGGCGGGCGTGCGCTCGGCGAGGCCGCCGATCGTGGAGCAGGTGCACAGCACGGCACCCGCACCGGCGTCCACGGCCCGCAGAACGGCCGCGCCCACGGCGTCGGCCACGGCGTCCGTGCCCTCGTCGCGGGCGCGCGCCAGCAGCCCCTCGTCGACGTGGTGGCGCAGTACGAGGCCGGGGTGATGGGCGTCGCGCAGGGCGTCGAAGACGGGGACGTGGACGGGCGAGGTGTGCAGGAGCGCGAGGACGGCGGGCCGCTTCACCGGCGTACCGCTCAGCCGCGTGCTGCGGGGACGGCGAGGGGGCTGCGCTCGGTGTCGGTGCCCGGCACGGGGGCGGAGGCGTCGGATCCCAGCTCCACGATCCGGTTGCCGGCGTCGACGTGGACGACGCGCGGGACGAGGGTGCGCGCCTCGGCGTCGTCGACCTGCGCGTAACTGATGAGAATGACGAGGTCCCCGGGGTGGACGAGGTGCGCGGCGGCGCCGTTGATGCCGATCACGCCGGAGCCGCGCTCGCCCTCGATGACGTACGTCTCCAGCCGGGCGCCGTTGTCGATGTCGACGATGTGGACCAACTCACCGGGCAGCAGGTCGGCGGCGTCCATGAGATCCCGGTCGACGGTGACGGAACCGACGTAGTGGAGGTCGGCCTGGGTCACCGTGGCACGGTGGATCTTGGACTTGAACATGGTGCGCAGCATGTTGAACTCCTGAGAGACGGCTCCCTGCCTGCTTTCTGCAGGTCAAGGGCGGTCTCGACTGTACACCGGGACACGCCGGTCGAGGATTGTGAGGAACATCGCTCCGCTCGGGCGAGACGGCTTCACGCCTGGGCTTTCGCGCCGCACCGGCGCCGGTTCAGGCAATCCTCCGGGAAAGCCCGGCGACTCATGCTGACCGGAGCCTGACTTGCCTGATGAGCATCAAAGATGTGCGAGACCCCTCTGCACACGGACGACGTGCGTCCGCGCACCGACCTGTCGGGCACCGACATCGCTCTGGTTCCTGGAACACGGTCCCGCCCGAGGCCCCTCGGCAGCGTGGAACTCGCGCACGCGCCCCTGCGCCTTTGTGTGCGCCGCTCCTCCCTTCCGTACGGTCCAGCCGATGGCGAACCGCTCTCGCACACCGTGAAGGAGCGCTGTTGAAGCCGACCGAGGAAGTGCTCCAGGACCTGCCCCAGCCCTCGAACGTCTCCGTCCACTCCGACGACGCGCTCGTCGGGAAGGTGAAGGCCGCCATCGCGGCGGACGACGACAAGCGCAAGGAGAATGAGGACGAGCCGCTCCGCCGGAAGCCCGCCCTCGTCCCGATCCTGCCGACGGAGCTGGCCGGCAGTTCGAAGTGACCCTCTGGGACGTGCTCCACAGCCTCGCCCGGGCCGCTGCCCTGTCGCGGCGTGGTGGCGGGCCGGGGGGCGGAGCACTGGGTGCACTCAAGTGCACCCAGGCCCTGGCCGGCGGTCGTGACTCCTTCCTCGGCCTCACCGACGAAGGCCACCGCATCGCGGACCACTACAAGTAGCTGCAGTCCGGAGACCACGGTGGCGGCCTACATCTGCGGCATGGCCATGACTGAGGCAGCCGTGGAGACGGAGGGCCACATCATGGGCCGGACGACTCCTAGGTCGAGATGTCCTCCACCAGGTCGCCGACCTTGGAGTCGGGCAGCGCTCGGGCGACGTCCGCCTGGGCGACGATGCCGACCAGCACGTGGCGGTCGATGACGGGCAGGCGTCGGACCTTGTGCTCGCTCATGATGCGCAGGATGTCTTCGGCCGTGTCGTCGGCGGCGACGGTCACGATCTCACCCTGGGCGAGTTCCCCGGCCTTGACCTGGGCGGGGTCCTTGCCGGCGCCGATGACCTTCACGACGATGTCACGGTCGGTGAGCATGCCCTTGAGTTTTTCGTCGGTGCCGCAGATGGGCAGGGAGCCGACGCCGAGGTCCGTCATCTTCTTCGCCGCTTCCGCGACGGTTTCGTTGGCGCCTATGCAGGTGACGTCAGGCGTCATGATCTGGCGTGCGGTGATCCTGCCGGGCTTCTCCCTCTCGGTGCCTGCAGTCGATTGGGACGTGGCCTGCGTGCCCTGGGCAGCGGTGGGTGGCTCGGCGACGACGCCGCCGTCTTTACGCAGGACGGCGTAGCCGAGACCGATGCCGGCCGCGACCGGCCAGGTCAGAACATCCACAGCGGCGAGGACTCCCAGGCCCAGGTAGAGGGGTAGGCCCTTCTTCGCGGGCAAAACCTGCCGGGCGACCGCCACGGGCAGCATGGCGGCGTTCATCGCCTCGCTCCCCACCTTGCCGAGCGAGGGCACGGTGAAGCTGACCGTGTGCTGCGAGGAGGCGGACGTGCCGGAACCGGGGTCGGGTGAGGTTTTCGCCGACTGCCCCGCTGGCTCGCCGACGGCGGTCGCGTGCTGCGAGGGGGACGGAGAGGTCACGAAGATCACCTCGCTTGCTTCCTTCGGAACCTTCTCCAGTCCGTGTGTCCGTTTTCGGGGATGTCATGGCTGCCGAAGCGCACGTGATTCCCGTGGCACGCCGTGCCCCTTCCTCGACGGGACTACCTCCTGTGGCTGCCTCTTCAGGCGTCGATCAGACTGCCGGTGAGGGCCGATGCGTACCGCGCTCGGATGCCCGCACGGCTCTGACGCCAGCACCGCTCGGATGCCTGCACCGCTCCGGCGCGTACACCGCTCTGATGCGAGGAGAAGGAAGAGGGCCATGCCGTCTGCGCCTGCCTCGCTCGCCTGGATGCCACCGCTCCTGGGCTCGATCGTCACGGGCGCCGTCTCCCGACTGACCACCGGGACCCGAGCTGCCTGGGGAGCGGCGCGTGACCTGATCGAACCCGGCCGTGACGTGTCGTGGACGTCGGAGCGGTGCTACATCGCGATCTCCGGCGTGCACGGGACCGGCGGCAAAGCCGTCTGCGAACGGGTGCAGCGGGCTCTGGAGCAGCATCCGGGAGTCTTGTGGGCGCGGGTGAACGCGCCCATGGAACGTGTGATCGTCGCGGTCGCCTCGCCGCCTCCGCCGCAGAGCGAGCTCGTCGCGCTGGTCGAAGGGGCCGAGGGCGACCACGCCGCCGATGCGCAGGCGTTCGACGACTGGCAGCCCGAGCCGCATCACCCCGCGGAAGGTCCCCCGTACCCGGCTGTGCCCGCGCTCGTGGCGGACACCCTGGGCCTTGCTCTGGTGACGCTGCGCAAGCTCGCTCCGTGGTTCGGACTGCCCCCGGAGATCGCCGGCGGTATCGACGCCGTACGCCAGCATCCACGCCTTCGGCATCTGGTCGAGGATGCCGGAGACGGTGACCACAGCGACTCCCTGCTGCCGGTGATCGGCGCCCTGGTGCAGGGCGTGGCGACCGGGGGCGGCGGGCTCAGCCTGGACGTGCTGCAGCGCCTGGCGGTGTGGCGGGAGGCGAGCGCGGAAGGGGCGGCGTGGCGTAAAGGCGAAGCGCGGCTGGTGCGCGGCCCCGAAGAGGCCGCGGCCGACGCCGTCGTCGCCGGCCGGTCCGGCCCGTCTCCGCAGGACACCGCGGACCGGTATGCGGAGCGGTCCATGGCCGCGGGCATCGCCGCCGGTATCGTCGCCCTGCCGTTCGCCGGCCTGCGCAAGGCGATCGCCGTGGCACTGGCCTCGGTGCCCAAGTCCCCCGGCGCGGGAAGAGAGGGCTACGCCACCACCTTGGGCCGGCACCTGGCGCTGCGCGGGGTGGTGACCATGGACCGCACGGCCCTGCGGCGCCTGGGCCAGGTCGACACCATCGTCCTCGAGGAGGCGGCTCTGCGGAGCAACCGGTTCGAGCTGATCGACCTGGAGCTCCTCGGAAACGCCGAATCCGAGCAGGCCTCCCAGCGACTGTTCACCCTCTTCGACCCCGACCGGCCGCTGGCCGTCAACCGCGCGACCGACTGGATCCTGGGCCCGCTGGACGAACTGGACCTGGAAGGCCGGACCGGCCGCAAGGCCGCGAAGCGCCTGCGGCGGCGCGGCAGCGAGAAGTTCCTCGGACTGGCCCGGAGACGGCGCCTGGTGGCGGTGGCGGGGCTCGGCACCCCGTCGGCTCCCGGCGCGGAGGCCGTGGCCGCGGCGGCGCGGCGGGCCGGCGCACGGGTCGTGGTGGCGTCCGACCGGGAGAACCCCGGACTCGCGTTCGCCGACGCCGTGGTTCCGGCAGGTGACCAGCTCGCCACCTCGGTCCGGAACCTCCAGGCGGACGGCGCGGTCGTCCTCCTCATCTCCGGCGATCGCGCGGCGCTGGGCGCGGCGGACTGCGCGATCGGCGTGCACCGGGAGGACGAGTACACGCCCTGGGGCGCTCATGTGCTGGTGGGGGCGGATCTCGAGGCGGCCGGTCTGATCGTCGACGCCGCCGGAACGGCATCGGTCGTGGACCGCGACAGCCACCATCTGGCCGCGGGCGGCAGCGGGATCGGCTCCGTGGCCGCTCTGCAGGGTCCGGCCTGGCGGGCGACCGCGCGGGTCCTGGCGATCAGCAACACCACCGCCGCCATGGCGTTCTGCCTGGGCGCCTGGCGCGCCCGGCAGCTCCTGAGCCGTCCGCTCACCCCGCCGGTGACCACCGTCCCCTGGCACCTCATGCCCGCCGACCGCGTGATGGAGCGACTGCGCACCCGCCCGGAGGGCCTCACCCCGCAGGAAGCGACGGCCCGCAGGACCGGCGCGCACGCCGGTGAGCCGGCGAAGCTGACCCTGCCCTACGCCTTCGTCGAAGAGCTGTCGAATCCGCTCACACCGATCCTCGCCGCCGGCGCCGCCCTCTCCGCGGCCGTCGGCTCGCGGACGGACGCCGCCCTGGTCGCGGCCATCACCTCCGTGTCCGCCCTCGTCGGCGGCTTCCAGCGCGTACGCACCGACAAGGCACTGGCCCAGCTCTTCGCGCAATCGGCCATCGGCGCCCGCGTACGCCGGCAGGCACACGAGCGTCTGGTCACCTCCGGTGAACTGGTACCCGGCGACGTGATCCTGCTGGGCCCCGAAGATGTCGTGCCGGCGGACTGCCGGCTTGTGGAAGCCGAAGGCCTCGAAGTCGACGAGTCCTCGCTCACCGGCGAGTCCCTCGCCGTCAGCAAGGATCCGGCCCCCGTGGTCACCTCCCGCATCACCGAACGCCGCTCGATGCTGTACGAGGGGACCACCGTCTCCTCCGGACACGGCACCGCCGTCGTCGTGGCGACCGGGTCGGCCACGGAAGCCGGGCGCAGCCTGGCCACCGCCCGCCAAGCCGCACCCGAGACCGGCGTGGAGGCCAGGCTCTCGTCGCTGACCCGCGGCAGTATGCCCATCGCCCTGGGGTCCGTCGCCGCCGTCACCGTCTCGGGGCTCCTGCACGGACGCCCCCTGACCGAGAACCTCTCCTCCGCCGTCAACCTGGCCGTCGCCTCCGTGCCCGAGGGCCTGCCCTTCCTGGTCAACGCCGCACAGCTGGCCGCCGCACGCCGCCTCGCCGACGCCGGTGCCCTCGTCCGCAACCCCCGCACCATCGAGGCACTCGGCCGCGCCGACGTCCTCTGCTTCGACAAGACCGGCACCCTCACCGAAGGCACCCTCACGCTCACCGGCGTCAGCGACGGCGACACCCCGGCCGCCCTCACCCGGCTCGACAGCTCCCACAAGGAGATCCTCGCCGCCGCCCTGCGCGCCACCCCGCCCGCCCGGCAGGCCGAACCGATGGCGCACCAGACCGACCGGGCGATCGTCGAGGGCGCCCGCCGCGCGAACGTCAACACCCGCCAGGGCGCCGCGCGGTGGCGCCGTACCGACGCGCTGCCATTCGAGCCGGCCCGGGCCTACCACGCCACCTCCGGCCACACCAGCGGCGGCATCCTGCTCAGCGTCAAGGGGGCCCCGGAGAACGTCATCGAGCGCTGCGCCCGCCGACGCCGGCCCCACGGCGCGTCAAAGCTCGACGACGCGGCCAGACACGCGCTCGCGCAAGCGGCGGAGGAACTCGCCGCAGCCGGGCGAAGAGTACTGGCCGTGGCCGAACGGCGCATGGAACCCGATGAGGACCTCAGCGACGACACCGTGCGGGACCTGGTGTTCCTCGGCTTCGTCACCCTCGCCGACCCCGTCCGCGACAGCGCCGCGCCCGCGACCGCCCGCCTGCGCGAGGCCGGAGTGCACACCGTCATGCTCACCGGCGACCACCCCGCAACCGCCGACGCCATCGCCTCGACGATCCTCGACGTCGACAAGCCCAAGGTGTGCACCGGCCCGGAGATCGACGAACTCGACGACGACGCCCTGGACGCACTGCTGCCCGGCGTCGATGTCATCGCCCGCTGCAGCCCCACGCACAAGGTACGCATCGTCCAGGCCTACCAGCGCCTCGGTCGCGTCGTCGCCATGACCGGCGACGGCGCCAACGACGCCCCTGCGATCAGGCTCGCCGATGTCGGTATCGCCCTCGGCCGCCGCGGCACACCGGCCGCGACCGCCGCCGCGGACCTCGTCGTCACCGACGACAGGCTCGAGACGATCGTCGCGGCCCTCATGGAAGGCCGGGCCATGTGGACCTCCGTCCGCGCGGCTCTCGCCATCCTCATCGGAGGCAACCTCGGCGAAGTCGCCTTCAGCGTCCTCATCTCCACGATCACCGGCAGCACCCCCCTCAACGCACGTCAGATCATGCTCGTCAACCTCCTCACCGACCTCGCACCCTCCCTGGCCATCGCGGTACGCGAACCCTCGGAACAGACCGGCGAGCGCCTCCTCGCCGAGGGCCCGCACCGCTCCCTGGGCACCTCGCTCACCCGGGAGATGCTCCTGCGCGGCGTCATCACCGCCCTCGGCGCCGGCCTGGCCTGGACGGGCGCCCGCCTCACGGGACGCGGCCGCCGCGCCTCCACCGTGTCCCTCGCCGCCGTCGTCGGCACCCAGCTCGCCCAGACCCTCACCGCCGGCGGCACGGACCGTCACGTCCTCATCGCCGGCCTGGGCTCCGCGGCCGTCCTCATGGCCATCATCCAGACCCCCGGCCTCAGCCAGTTCTTCGGCTGCACCCCCCTCGGCCCCGCCGCCTGGGGCATCACCCTCGCCTCCATCACCGCGGCCACCCTCCTCGGCCACTTCATCGGCCCCCGCTTCCCCGCACACCTCGTCCCGCACACGACGGAGACCACGCCGTCGCCGGACGCCCAGACGGAACCGTCCCCACCCCAGCAGGAGCAGGACGGCGAGCCGCGCGAGGACGCCGAGACCGCGACCGCGACGCCGTGACACCAGCGGGGGGAGGCGGCGGCCTGGCCGCGTGCCCCCGCTGAAAGTCCTGTCCCGCCCCCTGCGAAAATCACAAGTGGTGCCCCACGGGCCGGTGTTGCAGGGGAGGCAACCATGACTTCACGGACCAGCTCCTTCGTCGATGACGTGGCGCGGGCGCGCGTACTGGCCGCCTACGACCGGGCTATGGCGTACTGGCCCGAGCCGCGCGAGGAGCAGGACGTCCCGACCCGTTTCGGACGGACACGGGTCCATGCCTACGGTGCGGGCGAGCGGACTCCGGTCGTACTGCTGCACGGGCAGAGCGCGACGCCTGCCGAATGGGCCCCGCACGTCGAAGCGTTGGCCCGGGGAGGCCGCCGCGTACTGGCGGTCGACCGTGTGGGCGAGCCCGGTTACAGCGCGCAGAGCCTTCCGATCGGCAGCGCCGACGACGCGGCCGCCTGGCTGGAGGCGACTCTGGCCGGACTGGGCCTGGAGCGCGCTCACCTGGTCGGGCACTCGTACGGCGGCTGGGTGGCGCTCCAGCAGGCCGTGCTCGTCCCGGAGCGGATCGCTTCCGTGACCGTGTACGACCCGCCCCGGGCCCTCGCCCCGCTCAAACCGGGCTTCCTGCTGGGTGCCATCGCCGGCGCCATCAGCGGCTCCGACAGCTTCCAGCGCCGCTGGTTCACCCGCCTCATCGGTGAGACCGGCGTGACCGCGGAGGAGGCCGAGGCGGGGATGCGGCTGTCGCTGGACGCGATCAACGGCTTCCGCATCAGGCTTCCGCAGCCCCAGCGCATGAGCGACGAGGAACTGCGCTCGATCAGGGTCCCCACCCTTGTCCTGCTCGGCGGCGCCGACCGCGTCATGGTCTCCCGCCGTGCCGAGGCCCGCGCGCGGCGTCTCATACCGGACGTACGGACCGAGGTCGTACCCGGTGCGGGACACGGCATCCCGGTGGAGATCTTCAACGACCGCGTGCCCGCCTTCCTTCGCGAGGTGGAGCGAGCCGTCCGGGCCTGACCCTCTTCAATCTCCGCCGACGAGGTACGGCGGAGACGGTCGGTTCCAGATGGCGTCGGACCGGCTGATGACCTGTCTCAATCGGCGGGCGCTGCAGTGTGCCGGAGGATCATGAACATGATGATCTGCCGACAGTGACGTTGATCGTGCCAGGGGGCGGCGTGGTGGAACGGTTCGAGGAGGCCGCGGAACGGGACGGTCCGGTGCTGGACGCCGGACAGCGAGCGGTTGCCGCCCGGCTCGCCGAGCTGGGCGAGGCGCTGGAGCGGAGCGGACGACGGCGCTGGTTCGGCCGGACCGCCGCCGAGCCCGTGCGCGGGGTGTACCTGGGGGGCTCGGCCGGACGCGGCAAGAGCTGGCTGTCCGCCACCCTCTTCGCGACCGTGCGGGTGGATGAGAAACGCCGACTGCACTTTCGCCAGTTCCACGCCGCCTACGCACGGCATCGGAACGAGTCACGGGCCGGCGAGCTCGCCGTGGCCGAACTGCTCGGGGGCTGCCGGTTCCTGTACTTCGACGAGTTCCACGTGCACGGCGCGGGCGACGCGATGCTGATGGGCCGGGTCGTCAGCACGCTCATGGAGCGCGGCACCACGCTGCCGGCCACCTCCAACCACCCGCCGTCCGGGCTGCTGCCCAACCCGGTGTTCCACCCGCTCTTCGAGCCGACCATCGCGCTCCTCGAACGGTCCCTGGACGTCGTCGGCCTCACCGACGGCCCCGACTGTCGCACCGCAGGGGCCGCCTCCCGCGAGCGCACCGGCTTCGCCGCAGGCCGGTACGTCCGGCACACCGGCGACCTCGACGCGCTCGGACGGGGCCCGGCGCCTTCGCCGGCGCCGCCGCGGCCGGCGGAGCGGCAGCCGGTGCCGGTCAGCCACGGGACCGTCGAGGCCCTCGCCGTACGGGGCGACCTTTTCTGGTTCGACTTCGCCGACCTGTGCGACCGGCCGAACTCCGCCATCGACTACCTCGCGCTCGCCGACGCCCATCCACGCTGGGTGCTCTCCGCTCTGCCCCACCTCACCGAGGCCGGCCGTGACGCCGCTCAGCGCATCGCCGACACTGGTGCGATCGGTCCTGGCCGACCCTCGGTTCAGCTCGCGCAAGGACCTCATGAACGTGGTCGACTTCGAGCTGCCTCCGGCGCCGCCCTGGGAGTTCCTCCTCATGGACGATCCGGAGCACAGCCACTACCGCAAGCCCCTGGTGGGCGAGTTCACCGTGCGGCCGGACTCAGTGACGGATTCGAAATCCTCACCCCGGCGCGGGTCGTGAGAGTCTTCGCCCTGCGACTGCTGCCGGGACAGGACGCGGAGCCTCGCCCGGGCTCGGGCCGGTGACCCGCCCCTGAGGACAAGGTCTGTCCGGACGGCCCCTGGACGGACAGAACCGGCTGACGGCCAGGAGCGCGGACCTCGAGCGGATCGGGTAGCCGGTCCAGGCCTCGATCGCCTCGGTGCCGAGGAAGCCGAGCCCCAGCGGTGTGGCTATGACGCCGACGCCCCAGCTGGATCTAGGCTCCCTGCCTGCGTCTGTGCAGGTCAAGTGCAGATTCCTCGGCATCGCCGGGCTCGGGGCCGGAAGGCTGGTCCCGCCTTCCCGCTTCCCTGCCGCAGCGACATCCGACAGGGTACGCAACCACTGGCGCGGACCGTCATGACCGCCATCACTCCGACGGATCTTGCGAAGCCCACCGTCTCGGCCGCGGGAGCCCCCGTTTCGCGCGCCGGGGCGCGTACGGTCTTGCCATGGGACGGGTCAGGGCTGTGCTGCTCGATGTCGACGGGGTGCTCACCGTGTCGTGGAAGCCGCTGCCGGGCGCGGTGGAGGCGGTGCGCCGGCTGCGGGACGAAGGCGTTCCGCTGGCGCTGCTGACCAACACCACGTCCCGTACGCGGGCGTCGATCGCGGAGGTCCTGGCCCGTGCGGGGTTTCCCGTCGGGGCCGAGGACATCCTGACCGCGCCCTCGGTGACCGCCGCGTATCTGGAGGAGCACTGTCCGGGCGCCCGGTGCCTGCTGCTGAACAGCGGGGACGTACGGGATGACCTGGCGGGGGTGCGGCTCGTGGAGCCCGGCGACGGCACGGTGCCGGACGTGGTCGTCGTCGGGGGCGCCGGGCCCGAGTTCGGCTACGAGGCGCTGAACCGCGCCTTCGGGCACCTCCAGCGCGGGGCGCGGCTCGTCGCGATGCACCGCAACCTGTACTGGCGCACCGACGCGGGGCTCCAGCTCGACACCGGGGCCTTCCTCCTCGGGCTGGAACGTGCCGCGCGTACGGAGGCCGAGGTGACCGGCAAGCCGGCGGCCTCCTTCTTCGCGACCGCCCTGGCCCATCTGGGCGCGGGCCCCGAGGAGACGCTGATGGTGGGAGACGACATCGAGTCGGACGTCCTGGCGGCGCAGCGGCACGGCATCGGCGGTGTCCTGGTCAGGACCGGCAAGTATCTGCCGGAGACCCATCGCGCTGCGTCCGGCACTCCGGACCACGTCCTGGACTCCGTCGCGGACGTGCCCGCTCTCCTGGAACGTCTGCGGCAGCGCTCCTGATCCGGGCGGACCGGTGGGCCGTGCGTCGTTCTCGGCCAGTTCCCCTTCGTCCGCCGGGGGATCAGCGCATTTCGGGCCCCTGACAAGCGGAGTTGAGAACAATGGGCACTCCCGGAAGAAGAGGAGAGCCCTGTCGTGGTTCAGTCCGAGTCTCAGGCTCCGCCGCCCCTCGCCCTCGACCCCACCGGCGCCCGACGGCACGCCGAACACCACACCCTGCGCGAGCGCGGGCCCGTGACCCGCGTCGACGTCCTGGGCGTGAGGGCGTGGTCCGTCACCGACCCGGCGTTACTGAAGCAGCTGTTGACGAGTCCGGACGTGTCCAAGGACGCGCACCGCCACTGGCCCGAACTGCCCACCGCCGTGCAGACCTGGCCGCTGGCCCTGTGGGTCGCCGTGAACAACATGTTCACGGCCTACGGCGCGGACCACCGCAGGCTCCGGCGCCTCGTGGCGCCCGCGTTCAGCGCCCGGCGCATCTCCGCGATGCGCCCGAGCGTCGAGGAGATCACTGAGGAGCTGCTGGACGACCTGGCCACGGCCGGGCCCGGCGAGGTGGTCGATCTGCGCGAACGGTTCGCGTACCCGCTGCCGATCAAGGTCATCAGCCGGCTGATGGGCCTGCCCGAGAAGCAGAGCCAGGACTTCCGCGCCCTCGTCGACGCGGTCTTCGACACGACGCTCACGCCCCAGCAGGCGGCCGCCAACTCGGAACGCCTCTACGAGGTCCTGGACGACCTCATCGCCGTCCGGCGCGCCGAGCCGGGCGACGACATGACCTCCCTGCTGATCACCGCGCGCGACGCGGAGGGCGACGGCTCACCGCTGGCCGAGACGGAACTCCGGGACACGCTCCTGCTGATGGTCAGCGCCGGTTACGAGACCACCGTCAACCTGCTCGACCAGGCCGTCACCGCGCTCCTGACCCACCCCGACCAGCTCGCGCACGTCCGCGAGGGCCGGGCGACGTGGTCGGACGTCGTCGAGGAGACGCTGCGCTACGAACCGGCGGTGGCCCACCTCCCGCTGCGGTACGCGGTGAAGGACATCGCGGTGCCCGGTGGCCCGGTGATACGCCGGGGCGAGGCCATCCTCGCCTCGTACGCGGCGGCGAACCGCCACCCCGAGTGGCACGGCGAGAGCGCCGACGTCTTCGACGTCACCCGGCCGTCGCCGGAACACCTCGCCTTCGGTCACGGCGTCCACTTCTGCCTCGGCGCGCCCCTGGCGCGGCTGGAGGCGACCACCGCGCTGGACGCGTTGTTCACCCGCTTCCCCGATCTACGGCTCGCCGTGGCGCCCGACGCCCTGGAACCGGTCCCGTCGCTCATCTCCAACGGCCACCAGCGGCTGCCCGTCCGTCTCACGCCCGCGTAAGGCGGACGTCCCGAGTCCGATTCCGGCGCCCCGGCTCCCCTCCTTGGACCCGGGGCGCTGGAATGTGACTTGTAACATAGCAATGTGAAATAGCACTGCGCCACGGGTTGGCCTAGGCTGCTGCCGATTCACCGTCAGTGCAATGTCACACTGCATAGAAAGGTGTGGTTCCCATGACCACCACCGCTTGGAGTCCCTCCCGCCCGTGGCGCGGGATCATGGTCGCGACGGCGTTGCCGTTGCGTGAGGATCTGTCCGTCGATTTCGACGCGTATGCCGAGCATGTGGCGTGGCTGGTCGCGCAGGGGTGTGACGGTGTGGTGCCCAACGGTTCGCTGGGCGAGTACCAGACGCTGACGGACGCCGAGCGGGCCCGGGTGGTGCGGGTGGCGGTGGAGGCGGCCGGTGACGGTGCCCGTGTGATGCCCGGTGTGGCCGCCTACGGGAGCGCGGAGGCGCGGCGGTGGGCGGAGCAGGCGGGGGAGGCGGGGTGTGGTTCGGTGCTGTTGCTGCCGCCGAACGCCTACCGTGCCGACGAGGGCGGGGTGCGGGCGCACTATGCCGAGGTCGCGGCGGCGGGTGTGCCCGTGGTGGCGTACAACAACCCTTACGACACGCGGGTGGACCTGACGCCTCAGCTGCTGGCGCGGCTGCACGGCGAGGGGCACATCGTGGCGGTGAAGGAGTTCAGCGGGGACGTGCGCCGGGCGTACGAGATCGCCGAACTCGCGCCGGAGCTGGACCTGCTGATCGGCGCGGACGACGTGCTGCTGGAGCTGGCGCTGGCCGGGGCGGTGGGGTGGATCGCCGGTTACCCCAACGCCCTGCCCGGCGCGTGCGCGGCCCTGTACCGGGCGGCCGTGGGCCAGGACCTCGACCTCGCCCTGCCGCTGTACAAGGCGCTGCACCCGCTGCTGCGGTGGGACTCCAAGCCCGAGTTCGTCCAGGCCATCAAGCTGTCCATGGACATCGCCGGCCGTCCCGGCGGCCCCACCCGTCCGCCGCGCGCCCCGCTCGGCGACACCCAGGCCGCCATCGTCCGCGCGGCCACCGAGAAGGCCCTCGCCGAAGGCCTCGACTGAGGTTCCGTCACCCACGCGCCCGTAACCCGCAGTCCCACGCCGCCGTGCCCACAGGCTGAAAGGGATCCATGAACCCCGCGTACGCGACGGTCGATCACGTCTTCTCGGTACCGCTCGACCACTCGTCCCCCGACGGCCCGGCCATCGAGGTCTTCGCCCGCGAGGTCGCCGACCCCGCCAGGATCGGCGAGAAACTGCCCTGGCTGCTGTATCTGCAGGGCGGCCCGGGCGGCAAGTCGCCCCGTCCGTCGGCCGGTTCGCCGGGCTGGCTGGACCGGGCGCTCCGGACCCACCGGGTCATGCTGATGGACCAGCGAGGCACCGGCCGCTCAACGCCGGTGACGGCCCGCGCGGCGGCACGCATCGGCGACGCGTCCCGGCTCGCGGCGTATCTGACCCACTTCCGCGCCGACTCGATCGTCGCGGACGCGGAGCTGATACGCCGTGAGCTGTGCGGCGACGAACCCTGGGAGACCCTCGGCCAGAGCTACGGCGGTTTCCTCACCCTCACCTACCTCTCACGCGCTCCGCACGGCCTGCGCGCCTGCTACGTCGCGGGTGGCCTGCCGGGGCTGACCGCCACCGCCGACGACGTGTACGCCCGCACCTACCCGCGTGTCCGCGACCGGGTCCTGGAGCACTACGCGCGCTACCCGCAGGATGCCGTGACGGTCCGCCGGATCGCCGACCTGCTGGAGGCCGGCGACGTCCGCCTCCCCGGAGGCGACCGCCTCACCGTCGGCCGGCTGCGCAGCCTCGGGCTGGCCCTCGGCATGGGCGACGGCTTCGAGCGGGTCCACTGGCTGCTCGACGAATCCCTTGACTCCCATGGAGAGTTGACGGACACATTCCTCCACCAAGTGGCGCGACTGACCGCGTTCACGGACGACCCCCTGTTCGCGGTCATGCAGGAGACGATCTACGGCCAGGGCGCCGGCCCCACCGGCTGGGCGGCGGCCCGCGCTCTGACCTGCCACCCGGCGTTCGCCGACGACGCCGACCCGTTGCTGTTCACCGGCGAAATGATCTACCCCTGGATGTTCCGCACGATCACGGGCCTGCGCCCGTTCGCGGACGCCGCCGACCTGCTCGCCGCGAAGAGCGACTGGCCGCCCCTGTACGACCCGGCCCGCCTCGCCGCCAATACGGTTCCGCTCGCCGCGGTCGTCTACCACGACGACATGTACGTGGACGCCGGTCTCTCGCTGCGCACCGCCCGGGACATCGGCAACGCCCGGGTGTGGGTCACCAACGAGTGGGAGCACGACGGCCTCACCTCCTCGGGCGGCCGTGTCCTGTCCCGCCTGATGGACCTGGCGACGGGCCGCGCCTGACGGGGGCCGCCTGGTGCGGTGGGACCCCCTGGTGCGGTGGGACCGCCTGGCCGGTGGACCGCCTGGCCGGCGCCGCCTGGCCCGGCGCCGCCCTGGCGGGGGCCGCCTGGCGGGGGTCCGTCTGGCCGGGGGCCGCCTGGCGGGGTGGGATCGCCTGGCGGGGCGCCTCCTGGCAGGGCGCCGCCCTGGCGGGGGCCGCCTGCCCGAGGGCCGTGCCCGGCCGGGGCCGTCAGGTCCGGCGCGGTCCGAGTGCTGTTCCCGGCCCTCGGCAGAGGGCGAATCAGGCCGACGGCCTGTGCACGGCGGCCTGCGGAGGCGCACGACGGCCTGCGGACCGGTGGAAGGCGGGCCTGCGGACGGCCCCTCAGGCCGGCGGCACGTCAGTGCGTCGCGGTCTCACCGACGACTCCTCTGGGCGACGCCGCGTCCCCCGACGAATGGTCGGGGCGATGCGGTCTCGCCGATGGCACGTCAGGGTGACGGTGCCCCGCCGGGGCCGGAGTCCGGCTCCTCCTCGGTCGCCTGGTCGATGGCGCGCTTGCCGATGACGGCCGCCGCGGCGGCCGCCGAGCCGACGAAGGCCGCGATCAGGGTCCACGGCTGGTCGAAACGGTGGCCCGTGAGATGGTCCAGCGAATATCGCCCGGGCCCCGCCAGCCCGAGGGCCGCGGCGGTGAACCCCAGGAACGCCGGATACTCGAAGCCGCCCGACTGGTTGAAGAACCCGGCGGGCACGTGCACCGAGACGGCCCCGGCCATCGCGCCGGCCGCCATGGCGCCGGCGGCCGGTGTGGCCAGGCCCAGGGCGAGCAGCGTCCCGCCGCCGGCCTCCCCCAGCCCCGCCGCGACGGCGCTGTGTCGGCCGGGGCGGAAACCCATCGCCTCCATGGCCTTGGACGTGCCCTCGACACCACCGCCCCCGAACCACCCGAACAACTTCTGGGTCCCGTGCGCGGCGAGGACCGCTCCCGCACCCACCCGCAGCACGAGCAGGCCCACATCGCGTCGGACGGTGCGTCTCACGGGAGACCTCCCGGCGTCATGACTGCGGAGGCTTGTGTTCCGCGTCGAGCGTTCGGCGTGCCGTTCCACTGTGCGCGTGGGCGGGCCGGGCCCGCCGCGTGGTGGGGCCCATTCGGGTTACGGCGGTCCTGCCGACCGGCCGGCCGACGGGCGGCGGACCGTGCGCTAGATTTGCGTCGCCTTTCGGCCGTGATCACTCACGATCGCCTTTGACACCAACACGGGGAGCCGGCTCTCAATGACCGACATCGTCAACGGGATGGGCCGGGCCGCCGCCTACGGCGGCCTGGGCCTGGTCCTGCTCATTCTCGGCATAGTCCTGGTCGACGTGCTGACACCCGGCAATCTGCGCCGGCTGATCTGGGAGCAGCGCAACCGCAACGGGGCCATCCTGCTGAGTTCGGCGCTGCTCGGCATCGGCGGCATCGTGTTCACCTCCATCTGGACGACGTACGAGGACTTCGGCAAGGGCCTGGTGTCCACGGCGGCGTTCGGTGTGCTGGGCCTGGTGATGATGGCCGTGGCGTTCCTCGTGGTGGACCTGGTCACGCCCGGCCGTCTGGGCGCCCAGCTGGTCGAGCCGGAGCCGCATCCGGCGGTCTGGGTGACGGCCTCCTGCAACATCGCGGTGTCGGCGATCGTGTCGGCGTCCATCGCCTGACGGCAGCGGGTGCCGGCGGGCGCGCGCCCCTGCTCCCCCGTCGGCCCCGGCCCGGTAGCCCCGGCGTCGCCGTGAACGCCCCCGGCCTCGGGGCGCAACGTGTATCGCCCCGCCCTCAGGGCGCACGTCTATCGCCCCGCCCTCAGGGCGCGACGTCCATCGCCTCGACCTCCAGGAAGCGGCGTCTGCGCGGGCCCCGGTAGAGCAGGGCCTCCCAGCCCAGGCGTTCCAGGGCACGGGCGCACTCGGTCAGGGCGGTGTCCTCCTCCTGGGCGGCGCCGCCGCCCGGCGGGCCCAGCCACTCCACCCGTGCCGAGCCGGCACGTTCACCCGGGCCCACGCGGTAACCCGTCGCCGTACGCCGCCCCTCCGCGTCGACGCCCGACGGTGGGAATCCGGCCGACTCCAGGACCAGGGCGACCGCCCGCACCGGTCTGTTGCGCTCCCACACGGCGGGCACCGCCTCGGGGTCGCCGCCGCCCTTCGTGGCCGTCAGCCGGCGGATCTGGAGCATCCCCTCGAACGCCACCCGCACCTCGGCCGCCCGCCGCTCCCCCGCCGTACCCCGCGGCGGCCACGCGCCGTCCCCGGTGGCCGCCTCGAACGCCCCTGCTTCGCCTCCCGGCACCCCGGCCATGACAGACCCCTCCCTGTCACCGGACCCGCACCTCACCCCGCGGATCCCACTGCTGCAACCGTAGGACCCGCCACTGACAATCGCGTGCCGCACCCGTCTCCGTACGGAGCACTCCGGAAGGCGCGGGACGGACCGACTGGTCACGATGGTGCCGACAGCGATCGGAGGGGCACAGGAGGCGTGGAGGAGGCGTGGCACATGCGTCTGCCGCCGCACCCGCACCGCCCCTGGCACCGGTCACTGTCGTTCTTCCCGTCCGGCGGCCGTAGGCCCCGTGGAGCCACTGGGCCCCGTGGAGCCCGTACCGGTGCCCCCCGTACCACCGCCGCCGTCGCGGCGCTCGTCGTCCTCTCCGGGACGTACCTCCTCATCGGCCCGTCGACCCCGCAGCACCGCACCACCGCGGCGCCGTCCACGCGCCAGGCACCCGCGGGCAACGGGCGTCACCGGGGTCCGCGGCCCGTCATCGTGCCCCGTACCGCGTGGAAGGCCGAGACCGTGTCGACGGCGCCCGGCGCCCGGTACGCGCCGACGGTGAAGGCCGCCGTCATCCATCACACCAGCACCCCGAACGACTACGACTGCGCCTCGATCCCCCGGCTCCTGCGCAATCTGTACGCGGGCCACACCTACGGCCGCCACTGGGACGACATCGGCTACAACTTCCTCGTCGACGCGTGCGGCACCATCTACGAGGGCCGGGCGGGGGGCGTCGACCGACCGGTGATCGGCGCGCACACCAAGGGGTTCAACGAGGGGACGGTCGGCATCGCCGCGATCGGCACGTTCACCGAGGGCACGCGCGTACCGGAGCCGATGCTGGACGCGATCGCCCGGCTCGTCGCCTGGAAGCTCGACCCGCGAGGGCCGGATCCGCGCGGGACGGTCGCGCTGGTCTCGACGAACGACGAGTCGCGCTTCCCGGAGGGCACGACGGCCGTGCTGCCGGTGGTCGGCGGGCACACGGACGGCTATGCGACGCGCTGCCCCGGCGCCGCGCTCTACGCGAGGCTTCCCGACATCAGCGCCCGGGCCGCGCGGATGCAACGGCGCTGAGCCAGCTGTCGGCGAGGAGCTGGTTGCCGGCGTGGGTCGGGTGGACGCCGTCGTGGATCCAGTGGGCGGCGGGGGCGCGGCGCGCGGCGTCGTCGAACACAGGCTGGAGCCGCAGGAATTCGGTCCGGTGCGCCGCGGCGAGCTCGGCGACGATCTTCTGCCGGATCAGCACCTGGGCGGCCAGGGCCTCGTCGAAGGAGTCGTCGGTGCCGGTGGGCAGGCAGAACGGCTCGCACAGCACGATCCGCAGGGCGGGCAGGGCCTCGCGGGTGCGGGTGAGCAGCGCGTCGTACGCGGCGCGGAAGCCGTCCGCGTCCATGTCGCCCGACTCCCCGTCGACCACCCGCCAGGCGTCGTTGACGCCTATGAGGACGGAGAGCACGTCGGGGGCCAGGTCGAGCGTGTCGGTCCGCCAGCGGGCGGCCAGCTCGGTGACCTTGTCACCGCTCACACCGCGGTTCGTGAACCTCCAGCGGTGACCGGGCGCCTGGGCGGCCGCCCGGGCCGCGATCAGGTACACGTAGCTGTGCCCGAGGGCGGCGTTGGTGTCGGCGTGGGGGCCGGGGTAGCGGAGACGGCCTCCGTCGGTGATGGAGTCGCCCTGGAAGAGGATGTGCGATCCGGCCGGGAAGTGCGGCTGCTGCATGGGGTCTCCGGGATGCCGGACGGTTTCAGTGTGAACGCAGTTTCGGTGCCCCGCGAGGCTGCGGGCAAGGGCTGACGGCACGTGCCCGGTCTTCGAAAGTTTCGCTCCGCCGGGGACTTACGGTTCTTTTCTGTTGTCGACGGGGTGCTTCCGGGTCTCCCAACGACAGGACCGTACGAGACAAACGGGGCAGGGCGGGCATGCACAGGGACAGCGAGCACATACCGGAGCTGGTGAGCGCGGCGCGCGCGGGGGACGGGCCGGCGCGCGAGCGGCTCGTCGCCGACTACCTGCCGCTCGTCTACAACGTGGTGGGCAGGGCCCTCGACGGGCACGCGGACGTGGACGACGTCGTCCAGGACACCATGTTCCGGGCCCTGGACGGCCTGGGCGGGCTCAGGGAGCCGTCGCGGTTCCGCTCGTGGCTGGTCGCGATCGCCATGAACCAGATACGGCGGCGCTGGACGGACCGGCAGCAGGCGCCCGTGACGTCGCTGGAGCGTGTGGCGGAACGGCCGGATCCGGCAGGTGACTTCGTCGAGCTGACGATCCTGCGGCTGGGGCTTTCGGGCCAGCGCCGTGAGGTGGCGGAGGCGACCCGGTGGCTGGACGAGGCCGACCGGGGACTGCTGGCGCTGTGGTGGCAGGAGGCCGCGGGGGAGCTGACGAGGGCCGAGCTGGCGGAGGCTCTTGGGGTCTCCGCCCGGCACGCCGCGGTGCGGGTGCAGCGGATGAAGGAGCAGTTGGAGACCGGGCGCGTGGTGGTGCGTGCCCTCGCCGCGCAACCGCGCTGCCGGGAGCTCACGCGGCTGACGGCCGACTGGGACGGGCGTCCGGCGCCGGTGTGGCGCAAGCGGATCGCCCGGCACGCGAGGGGCTGCCGGGCGTGCTCCGGCCACTGGTCCGGCCTCGTCCCGGCCGAGGCCCTGCTCGCCGGCCTCGCCCTGGTGGTCCCGCTGTCCGGCTACCCGGCCGTTCCGGCCACGGGCTCCGGTGGCGTGGCGCCGGTGGCGGCGCAAGGGCAAGGGTCGGAGCCGACGGCGGCCACGGGGCCGGGCCAGGAGCTGACGCCGACGACGGCGAGCGGTGCGGCGCAGCAGCAGCAGCAGGGCAGCGCACCGCCGAGTGGCGCGCAGGGGACCACACCGCCAAGTGGCGCGCAGGGCAGCGAACCGCCAAGTGGCGCGCAGAGCGACGCGGCCGTGAGCCGTACGTCACCGCGGTGGCGTGCGGGCGCGGTCCTCGGGGGGACCGCCGCGCTCGGTGTCCTGCTGGCGTTCCTGTGGCCGGTGGAGCAGGCGCCGACCGCCCCGCGCGCCCTCTCCCCCGGCGCCGCGCCGTCGGCGGCCCCGCCCGCCACGACATCGTCGCCTGAGGTGGCCCCCACTGCCTCGTCGACCTCGCCCGGCTCCGTGTCCGCATCGCCGAAGCCGACGCCGTCCGCGTCCCCGCCGGAATCGCCGTCCGCGTCGCCGGACCGGCCGCCCGCGGCGGAGCCCAGTGTGGAGCAGCGCGTCACCGACCTGGTGAACGCCCGGCGCGCGGAGGCGGGTTGTGGCCCGCTGCGGGTCGACCCGCGGCTCACCGCTGCGGCACGCGCGCACGCCCGGGACATGGTGACGCGCCGGTACTTCGCCCATGCCGACCCGGAGGGCCGGCACGCCGACGCGCGGATGGCCGACGCGGGGTACGAGGTGGGGGCGTGGGCCGAGAACCTGCACCACGGTCCACGGGAGCCGCGGTCGGTGGTCGACGACTGGATGGACGGCTCGGTCCACGAGGAGAACATGCTGGGCTGCCAGTACCGGGACACGGGCGTGGCCGCCGTGCCGGGGCCGGACGGGACGGTGTGGGTCCAGACCCTGGCCGGACCCATGTGAGCCCGGCCGGGCACCGAAGCCCGGCCGGGACCCGTACGCCGGGGCGCCCAGAAGCCTCCCCTCAGCCCGCCGTGCCGAAGTTCTGCACCCACCAGGGGCCGTTGGCACGGAGGTTGACCCCCACGCCGATGTCCTTGAACTTGCAGTTCAGGATGTTCTCGCGGTGCCCGGGGCTGCTCATCCAGTCCCGCATCGCCGCGGCGGGCGCCTTGGGACCCCGGTGGATGTTCTCGCCCCAGGTGCGCCAGCGGTAGCCCGCCGCCTGCATGCGGTCGCCGGCGTTGCGGCCCTCCGGCGAGTCGTGCTCGTAGTAGTTGCGGGCGGCCATGTCGTCCGCGTGGCGCTGGGCGGCCGCCTGGAGGCTGCTGTTGACGCGGAGGGGGGAGCAGCCGGCCTTGGCGCGTTCGGCGTTGGCCAGGGCGACGACGCTCCGCACGTACTCGCCTGCGGCTCCCCCGGCGGCGCCGGGCTGCGGCGTGGGCCGGGTCTTCGGCGGGACGGGACGCTTCGTGGGGGCGGCCGCCCCGGTGGTGGCCCGTCGCGCGGTGGGTGAGGCGGTGGCCGGGGCGCTGCCGGTGGCCGTGGCGCCGGCGGTCGGTGTGGCCGTCGACGTACCGCTGGGGGCGGCCCCGGAGGAGGAGGCCGAGGCGTTCGGGGAGGGCTCTTTGAGGAGGGTTCCCTGGGTGGGCCGGCCTGCCTCAGGTGTGGGCGTTCCGCTTCCGTTCCCGCTTCCGCCTCCGTTCCTGGTGCGGTCGTGGCCGCCGGGATGGGTGGGGGCGTCCGTCCCGGTGGCCAGGATGCCCGAGTCGGTGCCGCCGAGGACCAGGGTGCCGGTCGCCACGGCGGCGACGGCCACAGCGCCCGCGACGACGGTGCCTATGCCCTGGTAGGTCCACCGCCGCTTGGCGTGCCGTCGCGGCGCTCCCGCCGGTGCGGCCGCCGCGCGGCGGCCGGTCCGGTGCCGCCCCCGGGGACGGCCGTCCTGCTGCTGGTCCTGTCCGGGTTCGTCGAAGGGGTGGTGCTGCACGGGGACTCCGCTCTCTCTTCCTGCAACGGGGGCCGGGTGGTCCGGCACTAGGGAGATCAGGCGCAGCGACGTCGACAACACTTTCTGGTGATTCTCGCGAAGAAAAGACTTCCGTACCGGCGGGGGCGGGAAACGCCGGTGCCCCCTGTGGGCCTTCCGGGCGTGCGGTGCACGCGCGCGTGGGTCACGCTGGGGCCCGTACGGCCGTCGTCCACCGGGAGGAGGCCGTGGCGCGGCGGATCACGGCGACGCGGCGGCGTGCCTCCCCCGCTGGACGCGATGAACCAGGCAGAAAGGGGAGAACACGCAGAACTGCGCAAACCGAGCGTTCTGCCGTCGGCGGCTGGAGATTCAGATGCGCGTGATGCTCGTCCACCCGAGCGCCCTGATGTACTCGGAGATCTTCCTGCGGCTGGAGCCGCTGGGGCTGGAGCGGGTGGCGGCAGCGGCCCGGGACGCCGGCCACGAGGTGCGGGTGGTGGACCTCCAGGTGCTGCCCCGCTCGGTGCTCGACGCCGAACTGCGCTCGTTCGCACCCGAGGCGCTGGGCATCTCGCTCAACTACCTGGCGAACATCCCCGAGGCGATCGAGATCGCCCGGTACGCCAAGCAGGCGTCGCCGGGGTGCTTCGTGTTCTTCGGCGGCCACAGCGTCTCGTTCATCGCCGAACACGTGCTGGAGCAGGCGCAGGGCGCCGTCGACGCCGTCGTACGGGGTGAGGGCGAACCGGCGGTGCCCCCGCTGCTGGAGGCGGCCCGCGACGGCGGCCTGACCACGGTGCCCGGCGTGGTCTCCGCGGAGGGGCGGGGGCCTGCGCCCCGGCTCCTGGACAGCCTCGACCACCCGCGCCCGGCGCGCGACCTCATGCGCAAGCGGAACCGCTACTTCATCGGCGAACTCGATCCGTGCGCGTCGATCGAGTTCACCCGCGGCTGTCCTTGGGACTGCTCGTTCTGTTCCGCGTGGACGTTCTACGGGCGCAGCTACCGCAAGGCGTCGCCCGAGGCGGCCGCGGACGAGATGGCGTCGATCCGCGAGCCGAACGTCTTCATCGTCGACGACGTGGCCTTCATCCGCCCCGAGCACGGCGACGGGATCGCCGCGGAGCTGGAGAAGCGGCGTATCCGCAAGCGGTATTACCTGGAGACGCGCAGTGACGTCCTGCTGCGCAACCAGGAGGTGTTCCAGCGGTGGACGCGGCTGGGCCTGCAGTACATGTTCCTGGGCATGGAGGCCATCGACGCCGAAGGGCTCGACCTCTACCGCAAGCGGGTCAGCCCGGACGACAACTTCCGGGCGCTCGAAGTGGCCCGGCGTATGGGCATCATGGTCGCCATCAACCTGATCGTCGACCCCGCCTGGGACGAGGAGCGCTTCCGTCTCGTACGGGAGTTCGCGCTCGCCGTGCCGGAGATCGTGCACCTGACGGTGATGACGCCCTATCCGGGTACGGAGATCTGGCACACGGAGTCCAGGCAGCTCACGACCAGGGACTACCGGCTGTTCGACATCCAGCACGCGGTCGTGCCGACGAAGCTCCCGCTCGAGGACTTCTACCGGGAACTGGTTCGCACCCAGGCCGTCCTCAACCGCAAGCACCTGGGGCTGCGCACGGCCATCGGCGCGATGGGGGTGCTCGGGCGGAACCTCATGCGCGGCCAGACGAACTTCGCCCGCATGCTGTGGAAGTTCGGCCGCGTGTACAACGTGGAGCGCCAACTGGCCGACCACCGGCGCCCGGTGGCGTACGAGCTGCCGCTCCCGAAGCACCGGGCCACGCCTCCCGGCCGTCAGGACCTGTTCATCCACACCAGGCCGCCGTCCCCGCTGCACCGCCGGACCGCCGAGCCGGACCCGGACGGGGTGTGAGGGCCCCTCGGGGTACGCATCCGAGCGCGGCGGCCGACGACTGACGGGCCGGGCCGCTCAACGGACCAGCCGCTGACATGGACCGGCCGCTCAATGGACCGGCCGCCTCTATGGACCGGCCGCTCGACGGGACGGTGAGTGCGGGTCACACTGGGCCGCATGTCGCTGAAGATCGCCGTGTTCGGGGCGGGCAGCATCGGCTGCCATCTGGGCGGTGCGCTGGCCGCCGCCGGCTGTGACGTCACGCTCGTCGGCCGCCCTGCCGCCATGCGGGCCGTACGCGAGCACGGGCTGCGGCTGACGGGTGGCGGACGGCCCGCCGCGCTGGAGGTGGCGCCGGAGCGGCTGCGTACGTCGAGCGAGCCGTCCGCCGTGGCCGGCGCGGACCACGTCCTGGTGACGGTGAAGTCGCGGGGCACCGAGGAGGCCGCCGCGGCGATCGGTCCCCATCTGGGCGCGCACACCGTCGTGGTGAGCTTCCAGAACGGCCTGCGCAACCCGGACCTGCTCCGCTCGGCCCTGCAGCCGGACACCGCCGTGCTCGCCGGGATGGTCCCGTACAACGTGCTCCAGACGGAGCCGGGCACGTTCCATCAGGGCACCGGGGGTGCACTGATGGTCGACGACGCGGCGGCGGGGCGGCCGCTCGTGGCCGCGCTGCGGGAGGCCGGGCTGCCGGTCGAGCCGCGCGGCGACATGCGTGCCGTGCGGTACGCCAAGCTGCTGATGAACCTCAACAACGCGGTGAACGCCCTGTCCGGGCTGCCGCTGCGCGAGCAGCTCGGCACGCGCGCGTACCGCCGTTGCCTGGCCCTGTGCCAGGAAGAGGCCTTGGCCGTGTACCGGGCGGAGGGGGTCGCCCCGGCGCGCCTGGGGCCCGTCCACGCGCGCGTGACGCCGCTGCTGCTGCGGCTGCCGGACGCGGTGTTCCGCCGGGCGGCGGCCGCGTCGCTGCGGGTGGACGCCCAGGCCAGGTCGTCGATGTGGGAGGACCTGGAGCGCGGGCGCCCGACGGAGATCGACTCCCTGCAGGGCGAGATCGTGTCGCTGGCCGCCCGGCACGGCCTGCCCGCCCCGGTGAACGCCCGCCTCATCGCCCTGGTCCGGGAGGCTGAGGCGGCGGGCGCGGGCCGGGCCCGCCGCTGGACGGGCCCGGAGCTGTACGCGGAGCTCACGCGGCCGGCGTGAGCGACGGGCGGATCCGTTCCGTGCGGACCGCTCGCAGGCCGCTCATGAAGGCCATGACGGCGTCGGCTCACCAGACGGCGTCGCCCCGCAGGACCGCGTCGGCGCCCCCGTCGACGTACACGATCTGGCCCGTGACATGGGTGTTCTCCGGGCCGGTGAGCCAGTCGACGAGTGGGGCGACCTGGTCCGCCGCGGCATGGCCGTGCAGCGGCATCGGCACGCTCGTGTCGACGACGGCGCGCAGGGCGGGATCGTCGAGCAGGGGTCGGATCATGGGGGTCAGGACGGTTCCGGGGGCGATCGCGTTGAGCGGGATGCCGGCACCGGCCCACTCGGCGCCCACGGCGGTGCGCCGCACCCAGCGGGACACGGCCTGCTTCGACGAGCTGTAGACGAGGTGGCCCTCGCCCCGGTCGACGGCGGCCCGCGCGGCGGCCACCGCGGCTGCTTCGTCGCCCAGGAGGACGGCCTCGACGATGGCGGGGTCGGTGGCGTGGACGCCCGCCACGGACGAGACGACGACGGCCCGCCCTCGCGTACCGGCCGCCAGCAGGGGGCGCAGGTTCTCCAGGGTCGCGAAGGCTCCGAAGCAGTTGACGCGGACGGTGACGGGGTCGAGGGCCAGGGCTCCGGCGCACGCCACGACGGCGTCGAGTCGTCCACCGCTCAGCTCCGCCGCCCGTTCGGCGAGTTCGGTACGTCCCTCAGCGGTGGCGAGGTCCGCGGAGATGTCCGCGTCCCGGAGGTCGGCGCCGATGACGGTGTGGCCGTGGGAGCGGAGCCGCCGGGTCGTGGCCAGGCCTATGCCTGACGCCGCTCCGGTCACGAGATAGGTACGGGACATGGGCTGTTCCTCCTGCGGGCTCCGCATCGAGTATTTTCGTACGCCGTACGAGAATACTCGACGGGTCATCGCTCGTAGGTGCCCATCAGGGTTCCCGCGGCCAGCTCCTTGCCTTCCACGGCTCGGTGGACGTCGTCGGCGGACGGTCGTCCGGACAGGGCGAGGGGCTCGGACAGGGCCCACAGGCGGAAGAAGTAGCGGTGCGTGCCGTGGCCGGGTGGCGGCATGGGGCCCGACCAGCCCGTGCGCCCGAAGCCGTTCGGCCACTCCTTGCCGCCCTCCGGTGTCCGTCCCTCCTCCACACCGGTGGTGCGGGGCGAGACGCCGGTGACGAGCCAGTGGAGGAACGTCTGACCGGGGGCGTCCGGGTCCTCGCAGAGGAGGACCAGCTCCGCCGTCCCGTCGGGCACACCCGACCAGGTCAGGGGCGGCGACACGTCGTCGCCCTCGCCGGTGTGGCGCACCGGGACGGTGTCCTGGTCGCCGAAGGCCTGGCTGCTCAGTTCGATTGCCGTCATGGGCGCGGCTGTACCCGGCGCGCGGCCGTCGGCACACCGGGACGGGCGGTCCGGCACCCGATCGGCGGAGCGGCGCGGGGGCGTGGAGTGGCTGCGGAGGTGAACAGCGGCTTGGAGCGGCGTGGCGTGCCGTGGAGTGGCGTGGGGCGGCTGTGACGCAAGCGACCGCCCGTGCGCGGGTGCAGGGAATACGGGTGGATGCGGGGGGTTATCCACATGGGTTGCCCGCGCTCGCCAGGACGCGGAAAGATCGTCGAAAATCCTGAATGTCGATCGGGGGGAAGCGATGAAGCCGCGTCTTGTGTTCGTCCACGGCATCGGTGGTCCCCGGGACCCGGGCGCCGAGCTGGACGAGTGGCTGCGTGCGGCGGCCCATGGAGCCAGGGCCGCCGGGCACTCCGCACACTTATCGGGCCTGACGGGCGGGTGGGCGGCGGACGCCCGGTTCGCCTACTACGGCGACCTCTTCCACGCGTCGGGCGCGCAGGGTTCGGTGTCCCCCGGCCCGGCCGCCGGACCCGGGGCGGAGTCCGCGGAGAAGCGCGTACGGGAAGAGGAGCTGGTCGTCGAGCTGCTTCTGGAGGCCGTCGACGAGCGGCTCACGGACCCGTCGCTCACCCCGGCAGAGGTGCGGGCGCTGCGCGACGCGCGGGCCCGGCTCGCCCCGCCGGGCGCGGCGCAGGGCGTGGGCGCTCCGGGCCGCCGCGCGGTCAACGCGCTCACCAGTCTGATGGCGCTGCCGGGGCTGCGTTCCCTCGGCGGCTGGCTCAGCGCCCGGGCCACGGCGACCGTGCTCGGCCAGGTCGCCCGCTATCTGAACCGGGGGGAGCCGGACGACCGGGGCGTCGGCCTCGACCGGCGGATCCGGGACCGGGTGGCCGCGTGCCTGGACCACGAGGGTCCGACGGTGGTCGTCGCGCACTCGCTGGGCACGGTGGTGGCCCTGGAGGCCCTGCACGCGCACCGGGGCGAGGTTCCGCTGCTGATCACGCTGGGCTCGCCGCTCGGGGTGCGCACGGCCGTGCAGCCCCGGGTCCGGCCGCAGCCCCTGAGCACCCCGGACTCGGTGGGCCGCTGGCTCAACTTCTGGGACCGGGACGACATCGTCGCGGCGCGGCCGGAGCTGGAGAAGTTCGTCCGGCCCAGCACCTCGTCGGTCAGACCGGTGACCAGCCGGATCGACTCGGACGGCGCCTGGGTGCACCCGGCGGCGAAGTACCTGGCGCAGCCGGCCGTGGCGGGACCGCTCGTCGAGGCCCTGACGACCCTCGCGGACCGATGACGGAGCCACGCCACGCTCTGGTGATCGGGGCGCAGTGCCCCGACCTCGGTCACCTGGAGGAGCTGGACGGCGCGGCGCGGGCGCTGCACGACGCGCTGACGTCCCCGTGGTCGGGCGCGTGCGAGAAGGACCCGCTGCACGGTACGACCCTGCTGTGCGGCGAACCGCTCACCCGGGCGGAGGTCGAGGACGCCGTGCTGACGGCGGCGCTCGGTGCGGGCCGGGCGGGCGCGGTCCTGGTCGTGGCGCTGCTGGGCCACGGCATGGCCTCCGGGACGGACCTGTACTTCATGACGGGCGGCTCGCGCGCGGAGGAGCCCGCCACCGCCGTCGACGTCGGCTCGCTGCTGACACGGGCGCTGAACACCCAAGGGGTCGCCGGGATCATCGCCGTCGTGGACACCTGCCACGCCGCCAACGCCCTGCCGGACCTCAGGTCCGTGGCGAACGGCGTCCGGCAGGGTGACACGCGGCTGTCCCTGCTGATGGGTTCCTCCGCGGACGCCCCGGCCTACGGCCTGCGGTTCAGCCGGACCCTGGTGAAGGTGCTCCAGGAGGGCCTGGCGGGCGGCGGCGAGACCCTGCTGCCCGCCGAGGTCGTCGAGGCGGTGCGCCGCGACGGGGGCACGGCCGGGCAGGCGATCTTCCATACGGAGTACGACGGCGTCCAGTTCGCGACGGGGCGCCTGTGGCTGGCGCACAACCCCCGTCACTCCGCCGGCCGCGCCGGATCGGCCCTGCTCGGGCCGCTGGGCACGGAGGAACTGGCCAGGGCCTTGGCGACGTCGGGCGAGGCGCCGAACACGGTCGCGTCTCCGGTGACGGGCACGGACGCGGCCCTGGTGACGAACGTTCAGGAACTGGAGGCGCTGCCGGAGCGGCTGGCGTCGCTGCCGCCCCCGCAGCGCAGATGGGCGCTCGACGTGGTCGACGCCCTGCGCACGGCCGTCCGCACGGTCGGCCTGCTCGGCTCGTGGCCGGGCGCCGGGCTCACGTCGGCGCTGCTGCGGCGCACCCTCGCCGAGGTGTGCCCGAACCCCGCCACGCCGCTCCCGGAGTCGTCCGGGACGGACCTGCTGCGCGACGCCGTGGAGTATCTGCTGCTCCGGGCCCCGCTCGCGGGCCGGCGGCGGACGGCGCCGCTCGCGGAGTTCCTGGCGGTGCTCGCCGGCGGAACGGGGGTCGACGCGCAGGACCCGCTGCTGCGCGGCTGGGCGGCGGCCGTGGGCGCGGAGGTCGACCTCAACGACGCGTTCGAGCGGCTGGCGGACCGTTCCAGGGACATGCGGCTGCGCCTGGTCGTCAGCCTGCACGCGGCGGTCGGCGACGACTGGCCGGAGTCGCTGGCGGCATGGCTCCTGGACGACGGAGTGGTGCGCCGGCACGAGGAGTTCGACTGCGTGCCCGACCGGACGGGGGTGGAGCGGCGCATCGGGGAAGTGCTGCGGTGGGCGTCCCGTCTGGCGGGGGCGCTCGACGCGGAGCTGCGCCGCGTGGAGATCGCCGCGCCCGCGCCGCTGCTGGTCCACTGGCGGCCGGAGGAGACCGACTTCGGGATGCGTCTGGGTGCCGAGCACGAGGTGGTGGTGCGGTGGAGCGACCGCATCCACCCGCCCGACCATCTGTGGTGGATCAACGACCGCGCCCGCCGGACGCTGCGCGCGATGGACGCCTGCCCGGACGGGAGCCGGCTGGACTGGCTGGACGAGGGCGACACGGGCCGCCCCCGCGAGCTGGGCAACCGGCTGCTGGGCGGCCCCCGCAGCCGGGCGGTCGCCCTCGGCCACCGGCCTGCGCACCTCAAGGACCTGATGGAGACACTGCTCGCCGCCTCCCCCATCGTCCTGTGGCCGGAGGACGACACCCACCGCGTGCCGCCGGAGGCCCGCGGCTACGTCGACGCGCACTGGCATCTGCTGCCCGGCGAGTTCTGCCGGGCGTACCGGGACCGCTGGGGCTGGTGCGAGACCCCGCCGCCACCCGGCAGGGAGCATCTGGCGCCGTTGCGCACGGTGTGGGACGGCCCCGAATGGCTCGACTTCTGCAGATGGTTCGAACAGTTCACGACGGATGGGGAGAGTCCCGCATGACCTGGCAGCCCTTCTACACCGGCAGCGGCGTCACGCCGGAGAAGCAGGTCGAGATCGCCCCGGCCCCGCCGTGGCGCGAGTTTCCGCGCCCGTCCCTGCACGAGCGGTTCGTACCGCCGCCGGGGCTCGTCGAGGCGGTGAACGCGGCGCTGGTACTGCGCCGTCCGCTGCTCGTGACGGGCCCGGCCGGTTCGGGCAAGTCGACCGTTATCGAGCAGGTGGCGGCCGAACTGGGCCTGGGAGCGGTGCTGCGCTGGCACATCACCTCGCGCAGCAGCCTCGTGGACGCGCTCTACCGGTACGACGCGCTCGGCCGGATCCACGCGCAGCGGCTCCAGGGCGCGGGCGGCGACGACATCGCCCCGTTCCTGCGCATGGGCCCGCTGGGTACGGCGCTGCTGCCTTCGGAGCGGCCGCGCGCCCTGCTGATCGACGAGATCGACAAGAGCGACCTGGACCTGCCGAGCGATCTGCTCGACGTGCTGGAGCGGGGCGAGTTCGAGATCCCGGAGCTGGCGCGGTACGGAACGGACGTGGTCGCGGTCCGCGAGTGGGGCGGCGACGCGCGACACGAGGTGCGGCGGGGGCGCGTGCAGTGCACGGAGTTCCCGTTCATCGTGATGACCAGCAACGGCGAGCGGGACTTCCCGGCCGCCTTCCTGCGCCGCTGCATCCGGTTCACGATGCCGCTGCCCACGACGGAGAGCCTGCTGCGGGTGGTGGAGGCCCACTTGGGCGCGAAGACGGCCCGGTCCGACACGGCGGGTGAGCTGATCGGCACCTTCGTCGACCGGCTCACGGCGGGCGAGAGCCTGGCCGTGGACCAGTTGCTCAACGCCGTGCACCTGCTGGCCGGGGGCAGCGCGCCGGACGAGGCGCGGCGCCGGGCGGTGGTGGATCTGCTCCTGCGCGAGCTGTCCCATGCGTGACGTTCCGGGGACCGGTCAGGGGGAGCCGACGCCGGGGCCGACCAGCGTGGACGGGCTCCGCCGGGCGCTGGCGGCCCTACGGGCGGCCGTCCCTGACCTGGACACGTTCGGCGACCTGGACGGCACGCAGCTCGCCGAGGCGCTGTGGCTGGCCGCCCGGATGACGCAGGGTGCCCCGGCCGGCGCGCGCCCGGCACCGCGCCCCCACACCGCCGGAGCGTCCGGCACGGCCGAGGGCGCCCCGCCCCCGGAACCACCCGCGGCCCCGGAGCGGTCGCCGGAAGCCACGGACCCGGACGAGCCGTCCTCGGCCGGTGCGGCGGACGCGGGGACGGAGCGCCCGCTGCACGAGCGCCTGCCGGGCAGCGGTACGCGCGTGCGCGGCCATGCGGTCGCCGCGCCCCGCGCGACGGTCCTGCCCCGGGCGCTGGAGGTCACCCGGGCGCTGCGGCCGTGGAAGCGGGTCTGGCCGGAGGGGCGGCGCAGCGAGCTGGACGTCGAGGCGACGGTGGACGGCTATGCGCGCAGCGGTGAGCTGATCCCGGTGTTCGGGGCGGGCCCGGAGCGGTGGTTCGACCTGACGCTGGTCGTCGACCGCTCCCCCGGTATGCGGGTGTGGCAGGAGACGATCGGCGAGTTCACGGCCGTACTGGACCGGCTGGGGGCGTTCCGGACGCTTCAGCTGCGGGACCTCGTGTTCGACGGGGACGGGCTGCCCCGGACGCCGGGCCCGTTGCGGTCGGCCGACGGACGGACCCTGGTGGTGGTCGTGTCGGACTGCGCGGCGGCCCCCTGGCGGGAGCCGGAGGTGTGGCGGCTGCTGCGGGAGTGGGCGGGTGCGACTCCGACGGCGCTGCTGAACCCGCTCCCCACGAAGCTGTGGCGGCGCGGCGGGCTGAACCTGCCGACGGTCCGGTTCACGCCGACCGCTCCGGGCGCCCACCGCAGTCGCGTCCCTCACGAACCGCCGCCCCTGCTCGGCGTGCCGGAGGCCGACGCGTCCGGGGCCTGGCTGCCGATACCCGTCCTGTCCCTCTCGCCGCACTCGCTGGACCGCTGGTCGCGCACCATGATGCGGGGCGACCCGGAGGGCTGCACCGCCGTCCTCGTACCGCCCGGCGGGCGGCTGCGGGACGGTGGCCGGCCACGGTCCGTGCCGGTGTCCCCGGCGACGCTCGCTGAGGGCTTCCTGCGTACGGCGGCGCCCCGCGCGGCCCGACTGGCGGTGCTGTGCGCCCCGTTCGACCGGATGAGCCTGTCGTTGCTGCACATCGTCCGCCGTGAACTCGTGCCGGACGCCACGACGGCGGACGTCGCGGAGGTGGTGACGAGCGGACTGTTCCGGCTGGAACAGGACGGTGAGGGGCCGGTGGAGCTGCTGCTGTCCGCCGAGGCACGGGCGATTCTGCGCGAGCGGCTTCCGGCCCACGAGGCCTGGCGCGTCCACCAGGCGCTGGACCGTCATGTCGCCTCCCGGGGCGATGGCAGGACTCCCCTGCCCGCGGTCGCCTCCGGTGGCGACGGCCCGCAGGACCTGCGGGCGGAGCGCGAGGCGTTCGCCCACGCGTCGCGGCAGGTCCTGGAGATGCTGGGCCTCGCGGAGCAACAGCCACCGCGACAGCCGCAGCCGCAGCCGCAGCCGCAGGCCGACGACGCGGTCGGGCACTCCGGCGAGGAGACCGGCGACGGGCCCGCCACCCCTCCCGGCAGGTCCACACTCCCTCCGCCCCCCACGCCCTTCGTCGGCCGCGTCACGCAGACGGAAGAGCTGGTGCGGAGCCTGTCGGCACCGAGCGGCCAGGTGCACTGCATCACCGCGCTGGACGACACGCCCGGCGCGGGCAGGACGGCGCTGGCGCTGCACGTGGCGCACCGGGTGGCCGAGCACTATCCGGACGGCCGGTTCTATGTGGACGTGCGCGGTTCGCGCGGGGCGCCTCTCCCGGCCGACGCGGTCATCCACCAGCTCCTGAGGGACCTCGGCGCACCCGTCGGGGACGGCCCGCCTCGCGACCAGGAGTCCCTGGTCGCCGCCCTGCGCACCGCGCTGCGCGGCCGGAGGGCGTTGTTCGTGCTGGACGACGTGCCCAGGCGCCTGCCCTTCCTCGCCGCGCTCGTGGAGCAGCCGGGATGCGCCACCGTCGTGACCGCCCCGCACGCGGCGATGACGGACGTGCGGCCGGGCTTCACCACGACGCTGGCGCCGCTCACGCCGTCCGACGCGTCCGCCCTGCTGACCGCGGCGGCCGAAGCGGTCCAGGCCTCCTTGGCCGAGGCGGCCCACGACTCCCTGCGGGAGTTGATGGCGGTCGGCTCCTGGTGGCCCTTGGCCGTCCGGCTGCTCGGGGCGTGTCCGGCGCTTTGGTACACGGCGGAGCTCCGTTCCCTCCGGGCGGCGTTCCCGGCCGACCGGACGGGGGCGGTCCTGACGCTCCTCTCGCAGGCGCTTCCGGACCGGCTCCGCAGGACGCTCACGTCCCTGGCTCCGGCCGAGAGCGGAGAGGTGACGCCGACGGAAGCGGCGGCTCTCCTCGGCGCGTCACGTGCCGAAGCGCTCGTCGCGCTGAACGACCTGGTGGCTCAAGGCCTGCTGGAGGACGGAGGCGGTTCCTGCTTCCGGTTCCCGAAGGCGGTCCAGCACCACGTACGGACCTGGGCGGTGTCCCCGCAGGCACAGCACGAGGCGTCGGCGCGGTTGCTGCGCCTCTACCTGGCGGCGGCCGCCGCCCTGTACGAGGAGAGCAGGCCGGGCTCGCGGCTCGCCGCGCGGTTGGGCGTCGAGCCGTCGCCGCAGGCGTTCGCCCCGGACGAGGCGGACCTCTGGCTGTCCAACGCGCTGGCGTTCGTCGTGGCGCCCTTCTCCGAGCGGACGGCGGAGCTGTCGGGTTGTGCCTCCCTCCTGCTGCTGCTCGTCGACCTGGCGCGCGGCACTCCGTACGCGTCCCGGTATGCGCACGCGGCGGAGGCGCTGTGGGACTGTGCCCGCCGTGCCGAGCCGGAGGCGGGCGACCACCTCCGTGTCGTGGTCGCCGTCGCGCACGCCCGGCACGCGGCCGGGCGGCCGGAGGCCGAGGTGGCGGCGCTGCTCCGCGCGATCTCGTACCAGGACTTGTCGCTGGACACCGCGACCCGTGGCCTCACCACCCTGCTGTTCGGCCGGCTGGCCGAGGAGCGCCAGGCGTGGACCGAGGCGGAGAGGGACTTCCGTACGGCGCTCGCCCACTTCCGCCACGACGGCGACCGGCACGGTGCGGCGACCGCCGCCCTCTCTCTCGCCCGGACACTGGTCAGGACGTTCCGGCCCGATGAGGCCGTGTACTTCGCCGAGGAGGTCCTCGCGGCGTACCCGGACCCGGGCGGGGCGCATGAGACCCGGGAGGCGCTGCTGTGCCTGGAAAGGGCGCTGCTCGACGCGGGCCGGCGCGGCGAACTCCTCGGCGTCCAGCGCCGGATGCGGGACCTGTTCCGGTCGGACGGCGACCGGCGCGCCGAGGGTGCCGTCCTCGTCCGCACCGCCCGCACGCTGCTGGCCCTGGCCCGTCCGGACGAGGCCGTGGCGACGGCTCGGGAGGCCCTCGCGTACCTGGACGAGTCCGACGCGTCCGCCGAACGTGAGGAAGTCCTCCGCCTCCTCGACACCGCGCGGGCCCGCGAAGCCGCGGGATGGCTGGAGCCGGTCGGCGCGGCGCCCGGTGCCCCCGTCGCGCGCGGCACCGGTCCGGCGTCCTGGACGATCGTCGCGATCGACACGGTGGGGGGCGGGAGCGCGGCCGCCTGCGAGGCGCCGCTCATCAGGACGCTGGAGGCGAGCGGCAGCACCGTCGCCTCGTGGCACACCCGCGCGGCCGCCGACCACTGTCTGCTCTTCGTCGACCGGACGGTTGCGCTCGACGCGTTGCTGGCCCTGCTGACGGAGCGCCTTCCCTCGGCGCTGGAGGCGGAGGGGCAGCACCCGGCCGTGCGTCTGGCCGTCCACACGGGCACCGCCGACCCGCGTGCCGGCGACGTGACGTCGGAGCTCGACGTCGAGCTCGCGCTCACGATGCTGCGGTCCGCCGCGTTCCGCGGGACGTCGGCCAACTTCCCGCTCCAGCCGACGCTGTGCCTGTCCCCCGAGGCGTACGCCGATGTGACGTCCGAGGGAGGCCTGCTGGGGCGGCACTTCGCGCCGCGCGAGGTCACGTCGCCGTCGGGGACGGTGACCTGTGTCGTCCTCACGCCCCGTATCGACCTGTCCGCATACGACGCCGATGTCCTCGCCCTGGCCAGGGTGTTCGGCGAGCTGGACCCGGACGGCCGCAGGATGGCGAAAGCGCTGAGGGACTGCATCGACACGGCTCTCGCCCCGGAGGCGACGGGCCGCTTCGACCTCGCCCAGCTGGACGCCGGAGAGCGGGCACTGCTGGGTCGGGGCCTTGAGAGCGCCCTGTGCCGGGAGTTCCCGTTCCGCCCGGGCACGTCGTCGGACCTGGTGGGGAGCCGCCGGGGTGCGCCGCCGGACCTGGTGTGGGACCGTCCGGGGAGGTCGGGCCCCCTCCCCTTCGAGCTGAAGTTCTCCCGGGCGGCGGGCGCCTGGATGTTCGACTCACGGGCCGACGGCCGTCTCTGCCTCCTCGTCCACGCCGACGAGTCGCACTCCCTCTGGTCGGCGGGCCTCCTGCGCGTCCGCCCCGAGCTGCTGACCCCCACCCGGAACCGCGACTCCCTCGCCGCGCTGCGCCCCGAGGCGCGTGAGGCGGCCGTCCTCTGGCTGCACCGCCAGGCTCCGCTGCCGGAGAACGTCCTGCTCCACATGGCCGCCGCGCAGCGCGAGCGGATCCTTGCCGGGCCGACGGCTGTGGCCCGCACGGCCGAGTTCTTCCGCCAGGTGCGGGGCAGGACGGTGCGGGACGCGGCGCTCCGGGCGGTGACACGGCGTCAGGACAGTTCGCGCCGGGTACGCGAGGCCGCGGCCGTCCTGCGGGACGAGGGCATCCTGGTGCTGGGGGGCAATCGCCGGGGCCGGGAGCTGGCCGCGGCGCTGGGCCTCCCCGTCCCGGAGGCGGACGAGTACGTGAGCGTCGCGCTCACCCGCCGCCGCCCGCACCACACCCGCCCCTCGATCGTGGCCGGCGGCGTCGCGTGGGTGGTGGCGGGCCGGGACGACCCGGCGGAACCGCTGCCCCAGGACCTCCCGAGCCCCCGCCGCCCACGCTAGACCGGGGGCCGCAGGACCTCCCGAACCCCCGCCGGCCCCGCCGGCACCGCCGCCCCCGCCCCCGCCCCCGCTCCCGCTAGACCGGGGGCTCCCCCCGCCCCCGCTCACGCCGCTCCCGCTAGGCCGGGTGTCCGTCGGAGTGCGTACGGTCGGCCTGACTGGAGAACTTGGACAGGAACACGTCGAACCGCCCGTCCTCCCTCCGCGTGAGAATCGCCCCGTCCTGCCAGATCCCGTTCTCGTCCCACCACTGGCTGCCGAACGGGTCGCCCTGGTTCTGGTGGATGCTGTCCATGCCGCGGCCGGGCGGCTCGAAGGGCTCCCCGAAGATCAGCACGCGCCGCCCGGGGACCAGGATCGGTTCGAGCGCCTCGGCGGCGTCCAGCTGGGAGCCGGCGGTCCAGGTGCGCGGCGGGGTCAGCACGCCCAGGGCCTTGAGCAGCCACCTCGGCAGCCGTGTCAGCGCCGTACAGCCGGGGTTGTGGGCGAGTGCGGGCTGCCTGATGAAGTCCAGCGCGCCGGAGCCGGGCTCCCGGGCGAGTTCGTGATACCCGTCCGCCAGCCCGGCCACCGGCCCGAGCGCTTGGGGGGCCAGCGTGAAGACCTTCCACTCCACCCCGATCGCCGACATCGTGCTGTCGACGTCGACGGCACAGCGGTAGCGCCCGGCGGGCGCGTCGACCTCCAGGTTGACGTGGAACCAGCGGCCCTGCGTATCGGGCAGATCGCGGAAGTGCCGGTGCAGGGTCCCGGACAGCACACCGTACGCATCGAGCGGCATGCCACCCAGCCAACCACGGCCCCCACCCCACCGGGTGTCCGCCACATCCGACTACGCCGGTTGCCGGACGCCTCTCGCCGGTCCGGGGTGTCGAGTGCCGCGCGGGCCGTGGTGCGCACTCCTCGCCGTGCCCGTGCCGGCCGCCCACCGGCACCGGAAGAGGGAGCTCCGCCCTTCGGAAGCGCCCTCGGAGACGCAGCCCCGACCCTCGGAACACCATCTTCCGTATCTCCTCCCAAGCACTCGTGTACATGCCATGACCTGAGGTATGTTCCGTGCGCCTCCCCCCATGGATCGGGCAACGCCCGGTGAACCGGCCGCCCACAGGCATGCCCTCACACCAGGCGGAGCTCCTTTCGACAGGAGTTCATGTGGTCGCTTCATCCCGACGATCTCGCAGATCCAGGGCGATCGCCTGTGCCGTCGCCGCGGTCGCCGTCGCCGCGACCGGTGGCGGGCTGATCCCCGGCGGTGCGGTGCCCGCCGCGGCCGCGGCGGACGAGTTCCGCCCGCAGCTGGTGACGGTGCGAACGCCCACCCGCGCCGACAAGGACCGGCTGGTGGCGCTCGGACTCGACCTGACCGAGCACGCCGGACACGACTACGTCGAAGTCGTCCTCCACGGGGCGGGCGACGCACTGGCACTGCGCACGGCGGGGCTCGACTGGCAGGTCCGCATCCCCGACCTTGTGCGGCGCGAGTCGGAGGTGAACGCCGCGAACCGCGCCTACGCCGCCGCCACCACGGCCTCGCCGCTGCCGTCGGGCCGCGACACCTACCGCCGGCTCGCCGACTACAACGCCGACCTCGAACGTCTGGCGGCCGGGCATCCGGGCCTGGTCAGGAAGTTCGCCCTGCCGCACCGCAGCCTCGAAGGCAAGCAGGTGTACGGAGTCGAGATCGCGCACGACGTGGACGCCGTCGACGACGGCCGCCCGGTCTTCCTCATGCTGGGCCTTCACCACGCCCGCGAGTGGCCCTCCGGCGAGCACGCCGTCGAGTTCGCCTTCGACCTGGTCAAGAACCACGGCGGCGACGAGCGCATCACCGGGCTGCTGAAGAAGGCACGCGTGATCGTCGTCCCGGTCGTCAACGTGGACGGCTTCGAGAAGTCGGTCGACGACGGCCATCTGGTCGACCTGCGCACGATCGACGAGGGCGGCACCGGCTCGATCCTGGCCACGCCCGGCAACGCGTACAAGCGCAAGAACTGCCGGATCGTCGACGGTCTCGCCCCGCTGGCGGGCGAATGCGCCCTGGCGAGCAGCCCCGGCGGCTTCGGCGCGGGCGTCGACCTCAACCGCAACTACGGCGGCTTCTGGGGCGGCCCCGGCGCGGCGGCCGAGCCCGTGCAGGCCACCTACCGCGGTGCCGCGCCGTTCTCCGAGCCGGAGACGCGGAACATCCGCGAGCTGATCAGCGGCCGGCACGTCACCGGGCTGATCACCAACCACACCTTCTCGAACCTGGTCCTGCGCCCGAACGGTGTCGCGCCGGACACGACCGGCCCCGACGGACTGCCCGTCGGCGACGCGCCGGACGAGGCGGCGATGAAGGAGCTGGGCGACCGGATGGCCGCGCAGAACGGCTACACGAGCCAGCACAGCTGGGAGCTGTACGACACGACCGGCACGACCGAGGACTGGTCGTACAACGCGACCGGCGGCTACGGCTACACGTTCGAGATCGGGCCCGACGAGTTCCACCCTCCGTTCCCGGAGGTCGTCGACGAGTACCTGGGCGCGGGCGCGTACGCCGGGAAGGGCAACCGCGAGGCGTTCCTGCTGGCGCTGGAGAGCGCCGCCGATCCGCAGGCGCACGCGGTCGTCAGCGGCAGGGCTCCCGCCGGCGCCACCCTGCGGCTGAAGAAGCGTTTCGACACGCCCACCTGGTCCGGCAGCATCAGCGACGTCCTGGACACGACCCTGACCGTCGGCGCCGGCGGCGGCTACACCTGGCACGTCAACCCCTCCACGCGCCCCGTCGTCAAGGCCCGCCAGATCCGGGTGGTCGGCAGCGAGCCGCTGGCACGGCAGACGTACACGGGCACGACGCCACCCGCGCAGCCCACGGACCGGGAGTTCACCGTCGACCGGGCGGCCGACCTCCTCGAAGTGAGGCTGGACTGGGCGACGCCGGACGACCTCGACCTCCACGTGTTCCGGAAGGGCGCCGACGGCACGCTGACACCCGTGGGCGGTTCGACCGGCTCCCTCGGGGAGAAGGAGCGCGTGCTCCTGGACCGGCCGGAGCCGGGCACGTACGTCCTGCGCGTGGAGAACTGGGCGTCCGTAGCGCCCTCCTGGACGCTCACCGCCTCGCTCTACGACGCGACCGAGCACGAGATCGGCGGCCTCGTCGAGAACTGGACGCTGTCGTGCGAGAAGGACGGCAGGGTCCTGGAGCAGGTGCCCGTCGTCGTCGACAGGGGACAGCACGTCAAGGCCGACCTCAAGGCCTGCGCGCGGAAGTGGAGCCAGGGCTGATGGCGCGCATACGACGATGCGGACGTCTCTTCGCCGTCACGTCCCTCGCGCTGGCCGTCGCGCTGTCCTCGCCGGCCATCGCCGCGGACGCCACGGACCTCTCAGGGGACGGCACGGCCACCACGTCGGACGCCCCGGCCGTCGCCGTCAGCACCATCGGTGACCAGCGGGTCTCCGCGGACGGCACGGTGAAGCAGCCGGTAGGCGGCACGGTCGACGTGACGGGGACGGCACGCCCCGGCGCCCCCGGAGCGCCCGCCGGGCGGGCGCCGCTGCACGCCGACGCCGGTGACAGCTCCTTCGTCACGACGGGCGAGAAGGCGGTCCTGCTGGGCGCCGCTCACGGCGGCACCGCGCCCTACACCTGGACCTGGACGTCCGCCCACGGCAGGCTCACCGACGCCGACGCGGCGAGCGCCGCCTTCGACACGACGGGGCTGGCCCCCGGCACGTACGAGGTGCGGCTCACCGTCACCGACGCGGCGGGAGCGCGTACCGGCGACACGGTCGAGGTCGCCGTGGGCGAGGAGACCAGCGCCGCGCTCCTCGACGAGACGAGGACGGACGCGACGCCCGGCCTCTTCCCCACCGGTCAGGGCGTGGAGTTCCCCTTCGAGGTCCCCCCGGGCGTGCGGTCCCTGGACGTCACCCTGTCGTGGAAGACGCCGGAGCAGGACTACGACCTGCGGGTCACCGACCCGTCCGGTGCCGTCGTCGCGCGCTCGGAGTCGTCCGGGCAGCCGGAGCGGACCTCGGTCGCCGCCCCGGCCCCCGGCACCTGGAAGGTCGTCGCCGTCAAGTGGGCCACCGTCGCCGACGAGGTGACCGCGCGGGTCGTCGCCCGGACCGGCACCGCCGACCCGCGGCCGTCGGTCGCGGCCGGCGGCCCGTACGCCTTCGAGACCGGTGCGGCACAGCGGCTCGGCGGACGGGTCACCGGGGGCACCGCGCCCGTGGCCACCGCCTGGGACCTCGACGCCGACGGCCACTTCGACGACGGTACGGGCACCGACATCGGCGCCGCCCTGCCGGAGGGCCGCCACCTGGTCACCCTCAAGGCGACCGACGCCGCCGGCCTGGAGCGCCGCGAGACGACGTCCGTGCTCGTGGGGCCCGCCGACCGGCTCGACGCCGCCCCGCCGGTCACCGTCATCGGCATCGCCGACACCGGCATCAACCCCTACCACCTGGAGTTCTCCGCCCGCGCCTACCCCGACCCGGACGTGCTGGCGCTGACGAGGAACTTCACGCGGCACCCCTCGGAGTACATCCCCGGCTACCCGGCCTCCACCCCGGCGATCCCCGTCACCCTCGGCAAGGGCTACCTCCCCGCCGAGGACAAGGAGGTGTGGACGAGCGCGCGGGTGCCCGGCGGCACGCTGCACTGGATCCCCGGCACGAAGATCATCGGGGCGTACTCGGCGAGCCTCGACGGTGCGGACCCGGTCCTCGACAACCACGGCCACGGCACCGGCTCCGCCTCCGTCTCGGCCGGCAACCGCTACGGCTACTGCCCCACCTGCCTCCTCGTGGTGGTCGAGGGCCTCGACGAGACCGTCGCCACGTCCTTCCCCTGGGTCGACATCACCTCGCACTCCTTCGGCTACGTGGGCGGCGCGCCCGTCGGCCCGGTCGTCAGCGGCGAAGAGGTCACCAAGGAGGCCGCCGAGCGCGGCCAGACGGTCCTGTTCGCCGCCGGCAACGGCGTCGGCAACGCCTTCGACGTGCCCGTGAGCACCTGGCACTCCGACCAGACGGGACCCGACTGGAACATCACGGTCGGCGCGCTGCGCCGCGACGACCAGCGGGCCGTGGTGGGCGACGGCATGCCCGTCCACCTGTCGTCGTGGGGCATCGGCAGTCTGCCCTCGGCCTGCCACACCGGTGTCCACTGCCAGGACCAGTTCAGCGGCACGTCCGCCGCCACCCCGTACACGGCGGGCGTGTTCGGTACGACGCTCCAGCGCGTACGTGATGCCGTCGGCGACGAGCGGGCCGGGCAGAAGGGCGGCCAGGTCGTCGCCGAGGGCGCGGCCGTGCCGGAGAGCGCCTACCTCCACGACGGCAGGCTCACGCGGGCCGAACTGCGCGAGGCCGTCCTGAAGAACGCCTTCCCGCTGGGCGAGGACGACCTGCCGTCCGCGAGCTGGCCGCTCGGCTCCCCGTACACGGCGGGCAACGTCCTCTTCGAGGGGTACGGCGCGGCCACCCCCTAAACCGCGCGTCGGGCCGTGGACGTCCTGCTCGGCCGTGCCCTGCTCCCCGAACGGCCCGTCGAGGACGAGTTCTTCGCCGCCGACCGCGCCGTCCGGGACGGCATCTGGGGCGGCTACGACCGGGACGGCGACGGTACGGACGACCCGGCGCCGCTGCCCACGGGGATCTCGGCCGGCCCGGACGACGTCACCACGCCGGCCGGCACGCTCGACGTGCTGCGCAGGACCCTCGCCGCCCGGGCCGAAGCCGGGCAGCCCCAAGGGCCCTACTCCGCACGGTCCTTCACGTACCACCTCCACCAGCCGCCGGACTGCTCGGCCGAGCGGACCATGGACCGCACCGACCGGGCGGGGGACGCCGACGGCTGCGCCGTCGGGGACACCCTGTCCTCCGCCGCGCCGTACCTGCCGACGGCCGCTCACCCCGCCACCGACACGCTGGGCGAGCCGCTGGCCTCCGGATCGAAGGTGCGGGCCGAGCTGTACGTGAAGACCCGCGCCCCGGCCGCCCTGGTGGCCCCGAGCGTCGTCCTCCTCGCCACCGACCGGGAGATCGGCCGCGGCAAGGCCACCGCCCAGCCGGTCACGGGGGCCTGGACGAAGCTCACCATCGAGTTCGCGACCGCCCGGCACGCCTTCACCGGGGAACAGCTGACCGTCCAGCTGCTCTCCGACACCACGGCGCTGCTCGTGGTGGGCTACGAGGGCGACCACGCCACCCGGCTGTCGCTGGACCCGGCGCCGCTGCCGCCGTCCGGCCTCGCGTTCGGCGCCACCATCGCCTCGCCCGCGGACGGAACGGAGGTCACCGAGGGCGAAACCGTCATGGCGGGCGGGCGGTTCGCCTTCCCCGACGCGGGCACCGACCCGGAGGGCGTCGGCGGCCGCCCGGAGACGCACCGGGTGCAGCTGTCCGTGGACGACGAGGGCTTCGCCGTCCCGATCTCCGCCCAGCTCGACGAGGCCACCGGCACCTGGCGCGCCAAGGCCGGACGGCTGCCCGTGGGCGACCACGTGCTGTACGCCCGTGCCGTACGGGACGGCACGCCGTCCCCGGTCACGAGGACGGCGTTCCGGGTCACCCCGGACGCCCGCGTCGAGTGGCAGGTCGTCAGTCGCAACGCCCCGGTGGACACCGCCGCCTGGCGCCCCGCGGCGGGGCTCGCCGACTGGTCGTTCGCGCTCACCACATCGTCGTACGGCGCCGGGCACCGGACGATCGTCGTACGCCTGGTGGAACGCGGCACGGAAACGGCCCGCACCACGGCACGGGCACGCTTCCGCTGAGGCGGCCCACTCCCGCGAGCGGCCGGGGTTCGGCCCCGGACGGGAGCGCGCAACCCGGGGTTCGTGCCGGAGCCATCCGGCACGAACCCCTTGCGAGCTCCGGTGCTCAAGGGGTGCGGCCGGGCACCTTCGAGCACTGTGCGACCCGGTCGTCAAACCGCTGGAGATCGTGGCGCGTAGGGTGCAGTCGAACGCGGCCGCGTCGACCCGAGGGTCGTGAGCCGCGTGTCGCGGAGGGGGCCGGTGATCACGGCGCCGCAGGGACCCGGGGGGATGTCATGCAGCCGACAGCACGTTCCGTACGCGCCGTGAACCGGCTCACCGCACGGTGGGCGAGCAACTGCGCGGGGCCGGCCGGAACGGTCTTCTCCGCCACGAGCCTGTGGCCGACGCTCGCCTTCCTCGCGGACGCGGCCGGCGGGTCGGCGCGTGCGGAGCTGGAGGACGCGGTGGGGCTGCCCGCCGCCGAGGCCGCGGCGGAGGCCCGTGGCTTCCTCGAAGCGATGGGGGCGATCCGCGGGACCCGGGCCGCCCTCGGGCTCTGGACCAAGGCCGGCCTGCCGCTGCACGCCGACTGGACGGCGCGGCTGCCCGCCGGGGCGGCCGGCACCTTCAGCGGCGACCCGGCGGCCGACCGCGAGATCCTCGACGCGTGGGTCGAGGAGCGCACCGGTGGGCTCATCCGCAGCATGCCGGTCGCCGTCGACGAGGACACCGCACTCGTCCTCGCGGCCGCGCAGACGGTACGGACCCGCTGGCTGCGGCCCTTCCACGAGACGGCGCTGAGCCCCGACGGCGGCCCGTGGCAGGGCCGGTACCTGCTCGGGCTGCGCCGCGCCACCTCTCTGCTGGACCGGGTGGGCGTGGCGGAGACCCCGGACGGCCCTCTGACGGTGCTCAAGGTGCTCGGCGACACCGGCGTGGACGTCCATCTCCTCTTGGGGGAACCGGATATGACGCCTGGGCAGGTGCTGGGTCACGGGCTCGGCGTGCTGTCCGGCGGTGGCACCGCCATCCCCGTCCCGGGAGACCGTCTGCCCCTCGGCGAGGCCGGCCCGGGGCTGAGGGTGTCGAGCCGGCGCAGCCGAACTCCGGAGCCCCGACTCGGCGTCCTGACCGTTCCGTTCCGTGTCGAGGCGGGCCACGATCTGCTGGAACGGCCCGCCCTGTTCGGTCTGTCGGCGGCCATGGACGCGAGCCGCGGCCACTTCCCGGGCATCGGTCCGGAGCCCCTGGCCGTCGGCTCGGCCCGCCAGGCCGCCCTCGCGGTGTTCGACGCGCTGGGCTTCGAGTCGGCTTCCGTGACGGCGATCGGTGCGGTGGGCGCCGGTATGTCACCGCCTCCGCGGTACCTGGTGCGTCACGTCGAGGCCGTCTTCGACCGGCCGTTCGGCTTCCTGACCGTCCACCGCGCCTCGCGGCTCGTCCTGACGGCGGGCTGGGTGGCGGACCCGGTCCCGTTCCCCGATGACGACGACGAGGACGGGTGGGGCGTGTAGGACCGCGCGCGGGGCGTGGACGAGGACGGGGCTGCCACGGCATGACGGCGCCCGGGACGGCGCTGCTCGACGGCCTCGACGGCCTGCACGGCTTCGCCGTCCAGCCGGGCGACCGCTGACCTGCTCGCCGAGCGGCGGCTGCACGCCCCCGCGGGGACAGCACCCGCAGGCTGTCTTGACGTGTACGTGACGGGATGGGTTGATGGGCTGCGTGGGAGCGCTCCCACGGATCACCCCATGCCTTCACGTCCCTCACGTTCACCCCTGGAGCCGCAGTGAGAACCACAAGGAGCACGAGGCGACCCGCCCCCCTGCGTAACCTCCTGGCCGGGCTGGCCGCCTTCCTCGGGCTCGCCGTCCTCTGCACCCTTCCCCCGGCCGCCGCCCATGCCCAGCCGTCCCGCGCCCTCGCCACCGGCCTGCACATCAGCGACGGCCGCCTGGTGGAAGGCAACGGCAACGACTTCGTGATGCGCGGCGTCAACCACGCCCACACCTGGTATCCCGGGCAGACCCAGTCGCTGGCCCACATCAAGGCGCTGGGCGCCAACACCGTGCGCGTCGTCCTCTCCAACGGCCACCGCTGGGCCGCGAACAGCCCCTCCGATGTGGCCGGCGTCGTCCGCGACTGCAAGGCCAACCGGCTCATCTGCGTCCTGGAGGTGCACGACACCACCGGCTACGGCGAGGAGGCCGCGGCCGCCACCCTCGACCAGGCGGCCGACTACTGGATCGGCCTGCGGGACGTCCTCGCGGGCGAAGAGGACTACGTCATCGTCAACATCGGCAACGAGCCCTGGGGCAACACCGATCCCGCCGGCTGGACGGCGCCCACGATCGCGGCCGTCAAGAAGCTTCGCGCCGCCGGGTTCCAGCACACGATCATGGTGGACGCACCCAACTGGGGCCAGGACTGGCAGGGCGTCATGCGGGCCAACGCCCGGGCCGTCCACGAAGCCGACTCCACCGGCAACCTGATCTTCTCGATCCACATGTACAGCGTCTTCGACACCGCCCAGGAGATCACCGACTACCTGAACGCCTTCGTCGACGCCGGACTGCCGCTCCTCATCGGCGAGTTCGGCGGCCCCGCCGACCAGTGGGGCGACCCGGACGAGGACACCATGATGGCCGAGGCCGAGCGGCTCCGGCTCGGGTACCTGGCCTGGTCCTGGAGCGGCAACACCGACCCGGTCCTCGACCTGGCGGTCGGCTTCGATCCGGGCCGGCTCAGCTCCTGGGGCGAGCGCATCTTCCACGGCGCCGACGGCATCGGGCGGACGTCCCGCGAGGCCACCGTCTTCGGCGGCGGCCCCACCGACACGCAGGCTCCCACCGCCCCCGGCACCCCGACCGCCTCCGCCGTCACGGCCACGTCGGTGACCCTCACCTGGACCGCCGCCACCGACAACGTCGGCGTGACCGGCTACGACGTCGTGCGCGTCGGCAGCGGCGGCACCGAGACCAGGGTCGCCACCTCCACCACCCCCACGGCCACCGTGACCGGCCTCGCCGCCTCCACCCCGTACACCTTCGCCCTCTACGCCCGCGACGCCGCGGGGAACCGCTCGGCCCGCTCCGCCACGGTGGACGTCACCACGGACCAGGGCGGCACGCCCGGGGCGTCCTGCTCCGTCGCGTACCGCGTCGTCAACGAATGGCCCGGCGGCTTCCAGGGCGAGATCACCCTCCGCAACACCGGCACCACCGCCATCAGCGGCTGGACGCTCGCGTTCGCCTTCGCCGACGGTCAGAAGATCACCAGCATGTGGGGAGGGACCGCCACCCAGAGCGGCGGCGCGGTGAGCGTCGCCCCCGCCTCGTACACCTCCACCATCCCGGCCGGCGGCACGGGCGTCACGCTCGGCTTCCTCGCCGACAGGGGCGCCACCAACACGGCCCCGACCGCGTTCGCCCTGGACGGCACCGGCTGCACGGCCTGACCGACACCCCCGCCGACCGGGCCGGCTCGTCGCCCGCCCGGTCGGCAGGCGTGCGGCAGCCGCCCCCGTGCGCATCCACCCCGTGTGCGGCGGCTTACCCACCCCCTTGGTCGTCGCAGGTGCGAGTCTGTGTCACGCACCGCCGGGTACCCGCATCAGCCCGGGAAGGCTCCGGCGAGCGGCCCGCGGAAAGGGGCCACGAAGGGATCTGGCGACGATGAACTGCTACGAGTGCGACGAGCCCACGACAGCCGTGGCGATCTGTCAGCAGTGCGGCGTGGCGGTGTGCCGCGAGCACGTGCGCCTGCACGCGGAGGAGATCTCCGACTCGGTGGGCCCCGGGCCGGCGCAGCGGGCGTCGGCGCGACGGGTCACGTGCCCGGTGTGCGAGCGGGCCGAGCACAGCAAGCGCCCGCAGGGCGTCTCCCCGTGACGGGTGGCCCGCCGAGAGCACCGGCCACGGTCGCGAAGCACTGCTTAACGGGTATACCCGCCCGAGTCGAACAGGTCCGCGCCGCTCGAACCCCGTAGTTACTTCTGAGTCACCAGCACGGTCATGTAGCGTCCGGAGCCGCCTGATCCGTTTCAGCCCTCCGCCCCCCATGAGGACGCATGATCGCCACCTTCGACGCCCCGATCACCGCTCTCCGTAGCGTCCCCCAGCGGCCCGGCCCCATGCCGGATGCGCGAACAACAGAGGGAGGAGCGCGGGTCCGTTGAGATTCCGGATCACTCGCTCGAGCGGCTCGCACACCAGCTCATCCGCGCACCCCTCCCCGGCGGAACAGGCGCCCGCCCGGGCCCCGCGGCACACGGTTGAGCCGGAGGTCGTCGAGGCGCCCCTGTCGCCCCACGAGATCGACCTGATACGCGCCTCCGCCTCGGTGGTCGCACCGCTGGCCGCGGACATGACGGTCTACTTCTACGCGATCCTCTTCGCCCGTTACCCCGAGGTCCGCCCGATGTTCCCGCCGGGCATGGACCCCCAGCGCGGCCGCCTGCTGCGCGCGCTGCTGCGCATCGTGGACCTGGTCGACGACCCCGAGAACCTGGTCCGCTTCTGTGAACACCTCGGCCGCGATCACCGCAAGTTCGGCGCCCTCGCCGCGCACTTCCCGGCCGTGGGCGAGTGCCTCCTCGCCTCCCTGGCCCGCTACGCCGGCCCGGCGTGGACCGCGGAGATCGCCGCCGCGTGGACGAAGGCGTACGGCGCGGTCGCCGACCTCATGATCAGTGCCGCCGAGCAGGACGCGGCGGTACGGCCCGCCGTGTGGCCGGCCACGGTGGTGCACCGCGTCCCGCGCGGACACGGCATCGCCGAGATCACCGTACGTCCCCACATGCCCTACCCGTATGCCGCCGGACAGTACGTCAGCGTCGAGACGCCCTGGTACCCCAAGCAGTGGCGCTCCTACTCCCCGGCCAACGCCCCTCGCGAGGACGGCACCCTCACGTTCCATGTGCGCGCGGTGCCCGGCGGCTCCGTCAGCAACGCGCTGGTGCGCCGGTGCGCGGTGGGCGACGTGCTCCGGCTGGGTCCCGCGATGGGGGACATGGTGCTGGACGCCGCCGTCTTCAAGGACCTGCTCTGTGTGGCCGGCGGCACCGGCCTCGCGCCGATCCGCGCGCTCGTCGAGGAGGTCGCGCGTCGCGGCGGACGCCACCAGGTGGACCTGTTCCTCGGCGCCCGCACCGGCGCCGAGCTGTACGGGGTCGACGACATGCTGCGCATGGCGCAGCGGCACCACTGGCTGACCGTCAGGGGGGCGGTCTCCGACGAGTACACCCCCGGAATCCGGGGCTCCCTGCCGGACGTGCTGGGCGAGTACGGACCGTGGTACCAGCACGACGTCTACCTCAGCGGCCCGGCCGCGATGGTCGTCTCCGCCCGGGAGACGCTCACCCTCAACGGCACCTCCCCCGAACGCATCCACTACGACCCGTTCGACACTCCCGTCCTGTCCATGCCCTGAGCCGCGCGCTCGGTCGTCCACCAGGAGAACGCCCCGTGACCTTGCCTCCGCAGTCTTTCGGATCAGCGGGCGAGCACCGGCTGCAGCAGCAGCTGGGCACCGCCGAGCGCGCCGCCCGGTTCTACGACCAGCAGGTGCGCGCCTGCCTCACACCCGAGATGCGGGACTTCATCGGGCGCCGGACCATGGTCTTCCTGGCGACCGCCGACTCCCGCGGCGAGTGCGACGCCAGCTTCCGCGCCGGGCCGCCGGGATTCGTCCACGTACTGGACGACCGCACCCTCGCCTACCCCGAATTCCGGGGGAACGGTGTCCTCGCCAGCGCCGGCAACATGCTGGAGAACCCCCACCTCGGCATGCTGTTCGTCGACTTCACCCACCACCACGTCGGCCTGCACGTCAACGGCGTGGCCCGGCTCTACGGCGACACCGACCTGCGCTCGTTCCACCCCACCCTGCCCGCCGACGCCGCGCCCGGCGGGCGCAGCCCCGAGATGTGGGTCCACCTGACCGTGGAGGAGGCCTACATCCACTGCTCCAAGTACATACCCCACCTGGAACCGGCTCCCCGCCCCACCGGCCACGACGCCGCACGCCCCAAGGACGCCCACTACTTCACCGGCCTCACCACGCCGCACGCGGACGAGGGCCCGGCCGTCGACACGTCGGAGGACCCTGCGAGGGCCGGCGCACTTCTTCCTTCTCGGTCGAACGGCTGACCAGCCCCGCGGCGGGTCTCCGGTGACCTCGATGCCGACGCCGGCCAGGCGAACAGCGGGACCACCGCACAGCTGGTACGCGCTCACCTCTGAGTCTGCAGGGGTGAGCGCGTGGCGGGCGGAGGTCGTCACACCTGCGACCGAGAGCCGGACAGGTAGGTTCAGTGCTCGCAGAGGGAGAATTCTCGTTCGTAGAGCTGCTCGTTGTGTTCGTCGACGAAGAACTTGCGTTCCTGCATGAGTTGTTCGCGGTATTCCCTGGCCTGTTCAAGCGTCATGGTGGAGGTGTCGGACCACGGTTGCTGCGGTGGCACATCGGATGTCGAGACAATCTTCTCCGACGGGTCGACCAGGAAGAACGCAAGAATTTTGCGGTGTCCCGGGCGGGTGGGGTCCATGAGGCGGAATGAGTCGACACGGTGTTGCAGGATGTTCGGGAACGCCAGGCAGCGACCCGCCGGCGTCGATGTCGATCCCAGCATCTGGTTCAGCGCGTCTTCGTCCTCCAGGCCGTAGACCTCACGCAGACCGTTGTCGTCGTTCTGTTCGTAGTCCGGGTCGTCGAGCGCCGCCCGGAAACTCAGACGACTCTCGGTGATGTTCTCGCTGTCCCAGTAGTAGATGGCGGTCGAGACGATCCGCTCGTTCAACATCCCCTCGACATGCCAGGAACCGCCGGGGTACTCGGGCTTGTCGGGAGTGAGATGAATGGTGGCGAGCTTGACGATGACCTGAAGACGGCGGCCGCGCAGGTCGACTCGGGCGTATTCATCGGGCAACTCGGGCGGGGTGAAGTCCGGGGCGTCCGGGATGACCGGGCAGCGGTTGTCCCACCAGTCGTCCTGGGCCGCTTCCCATGCGCGGACGGCTTCTGCGTGGGCCTCAGCATCACTGTAGGAAGACTTGTCCGGAAACTCCGGTTCCGAGTCGTACCACCCGTAAGGATCGGCCTCGATCCGCAGGGGCCGCGGATGGCGCAGATCGGTGAGCACGTTCTCCAGCAGCGGGCGCATGCGTGCGAACAAGTCCGGCAGGACGGAGGCCAGTTCGTGATGAGTCCCGGGGTGGACGTTGTTGACGTACGAGCGGAAGGCGACATCGCCGTCGTCACTGACGTCGACGTCCGTGGGCAGCCACTGGAACTTCTCCGAGAACTCGTACTTCGAGTAGCGGTCCGTCGGGTTCCGCCAAGCCCGCTCGGGCGCGTTGCTCACCCCTCTCACCAGGCAGAACAGCGAGGGATGCACCAGATCCAGTACCTGCCCGTCGGATCCGGGATGCCAGTCCTGTTCTGCTTCGGGGACCTGTTCCAGAACGCGAACCGCCTCGCGCAGCCTGGATCGGAGCTTGTCATCGACCAGTGTGTCCGAGTGCCACACTCCGTCGACGGCGGACACCTCGATGCCGGTTCGTCCGTCTCGCAGCGCGGCGTAGTGCACGAGTTCGGCAAGCACGTAACGAACCTGCGCTGCGGTGAGGCCCTGGGCGACCGCTTCCTGCGTCCACCTGGCGACGATCCCGGCGTCGTTCATCTTGTCGAACCACTCCGGCTTCGCCCGAATGTGCGCGCTGCACTGCATCATTTGAAGTTCTCGCAGCGTTCGGGGTGTCGCGAACGATATGGAACGCGAAGCGTGAAAGGGCAGCGGGAAAGCAGACAGGCCGGTCACTCGTGGTCCCTACAGTCGGTGTGTGGTGGCGGGGAAGGATAGCTCAGCAGACTGACACCGCAGCCGTGGTCCCCGTCCGCCGGCGGTCGTGCGCCGACGCTGCAAGGCCCGGCTCAGTCATGCTGTGGGTGCGCAGCTTCCCCGCCACTCCGTGAGCTCAACTCCTGGTCATGCCCGCCGCATCTGCGGGGTGGCCCGTTGGCGTCCGCCCGGGGACCCGAGCATCGCCCCCCTCCCCGGGTGGCCTCACTTCCACGGGTCGGTGAACGACCGGCCGGGCACGGGCTTGGCAATGAGCGCCACGGGGATGAAGAAGTTGACCTGGCCGATCGCGAACATCAGCGTGGCGAGCGCCTTGGCCTCATAGTGCTCGGCTGCCTGGGCATACAGCTCGTCGGAGACCCTCTCGCCGCCTGCGGACGGCTGAAGCACCGCTTCCACAAGTGCCAGCGCGGCACGCTCGGCACCAGTGAAGTACGGCGAGTCCTGCCAGGACGCCACCGACGTGATCCGCTCCTCCGACTGCCCGGCCTTGCGCAGGAAGCCCGTGTGCAGAACGGTCAGGTAGGTGCTGCCGACGATCTGTCCGGCGCGCAGCTGGACCAAGCTGATCGTGGAGCGCGGCACCGAACCGTTGCCGGTGACCTTGAACAGCGCCGCCGATACCTCCGCCAGATCGGGAACGAGCTCCGCGGGATCCTCGGACATCCGCGGAACCATCGGTACCTCAGCCGTGATCGAACGTGTTTCCATCACTGTCTCCTTCGGGCTTTCGTGCTGCTGTCACTGCACTGACGGATCGCGACAGAGAAACGTGACAGACGGAAGACAGTCGTTCTCGGGCAGGCAGACACCCAACTCCAAGCAGTGTCACTGGCCGGCCCGGTACCTCCTCTGGGCCCCATGTGAGGGCGGGGTCCGCGAGGCCGGTCACAGCCGGCACCGCCTGGCCGTTCTCCCCCGGCTCTCGCCCGGCACCGACCTGCTCAGCGGAGGCCGTACGCCCTCCCGCTGCGGTTCGCCGGACCGGGCCGAAAAGCCGGCCGGCCCCCGCCCGCCGCCCGCCGCCCTGGCAGAGTCGATCACGAACCGCTGGAAGAACCTGCCCCGGCCCACCGTGGCACAGGTCGACGCCCACCCGTGGTGGACGGTCCGGTGTGGGTCCCGGGCAGCCGACGCGGATGGCCGCATCCGCTACCCGGAGCAGACGAATGCAGGCTGCTCCCCGTCGGGCACACTGCGATCACCATGGCTCGGGACGCACAAAAGGCCGCCCTCTCATGGATGAGAGAACGGCCTCCGACCTGCGTTTCCGCGTGTCGGGACGACAGGATTTGAACCTGCGACCCCTTGACCCCCAGTCAAGTGCGCTACCAAGCTGCGCCACGTCCCGGCGCGCTCCCCGGGTTTTGGCCGGGGTGAGCGCGACAGGAGAAAGATTACCTCACTCCTGGAGCAGGTCCGACGCGGGGGTGAGGGCGTGGCGGGCGTGGGTGGCGAGGGTGTCGGCGCCGCAGGTGGTGGCGAGGTCGGCGGCGCGGGCCAGTTCCGTCGGGGAGTGGAGGGCTCGGCCGTAGTCGTAGCGGCCCAGGGCGTGTTCGTACGCGGACGGGGAGGCCTCCAGGTGGCGGACGCACGGGCCAGGAGCGGGACGGCCTCGTCGGGGTGGGCGAACAGGGCGGCGCAGCGGAGGGCTTCGCCGATGGCGGTGTCGGTGCCGAAGCGTTCCGCGTGGGTGCGGGCCAGGCCGGCGACCCGGGCGGCGCGGTCGGGGTCGTCGGGGGCCAGGGCGCGGGCGAGGTCGCAGGCCCAGGGGGCCCAGATGCCGTTGTGGCGGCCGCGGTCCTCCATGGCGCGGCCGGCGGCCTCCAGCGTGGCGACGGCCTCGCCGGTGCGGCCTTCGGCGAGGAGGAGCCGTCCCAGGATGGAGGGCCCGTCGGGCAGGACCATGGCGCTGGGCCAGGGCGGGCCGAAGGCGTACCGGTCGGCGGTCTCGCGGGCTTCCTCGACCCGGCCGCGGGCCAGGAGGGTGTCGATGAGCAGGCACACCGCGTCCCACTGGACGGCCAGGCCCTTGCCGACGCGGTCGGCGAGGCGGAGTCCTTCGCGGAGGAACGTCTCGGCCCGTACGAGGTCGCCGAGGCGGCGGTGGGCGAGGCCGAGCAGCGTGTGGGCGAAGGCCAGGTGGGCGCCACTCCAGCCGGAGATCTCGAAGGCGCGGACCGCCTCCTCGAAGAGGTCGCGGGCACGGTCGGGCCGGTCGCTGAAGGCGTACGCGATGCCGATCATCGCGGGCGTCTCGAAGCCCCACTCGGTGTCGGTCCAGCTCACACCGCGGGCGGGGCGGCCGTCGACGAGGGCGCGGTCGCACAGGTCGACGACGAGCGCGGCGTTCTCGCCGCGGAGCATGGCGTCGAAGGCGCGCAGCGAGAGCAGGGCCCGTTCGGCGTTGTCGGTGCCGCGCAGCTGATCGGCGAGTGCGGCGAGGCGGCGGGAGCGGCCGGCCGGGTCGTCCTCGGTGGCGCGGAACGACTCGTACATGAAGTGGGCGGCTTCCAGCCGGGTGCGGGCCGTGCCCGCGGGGGTCCTCGCCGCCTCCGCGGCGACGGTGCGCGAGGCCTCGCGCAGCTCGTTGCTGTGGGCGAGGGCCTGGGCGAGGCGGCAGGTCGCGTCGACGCGCAGGCCGGCGGAGAGTCCGGGCAGGTCGAGGGCGGAGCGCAGATGGCGCACGGTCGCCGACGGCGAGGTGAGGAGGGCGGCGCAGCCCAGTTCGAGGAGGACCTCGGCGTAGGCGTCGGGCGGCGGCGGTTCCTGGAGGGCCCGTTCGAGGCAGCGGCGGGCCGCGTCGGGGGCACCGACGGCGAGGTGTTCGCGGGCGGCCTCGCGGAGCTGGTCGACGACCTCGGCGTCGTCGTCGGGGTGGACCTCCAGGAGGTGGCGGGACGCGGCCGCCGCGCCCAGGCCCGCGCGGGTGACGGCCCAGGCGGCGCGGCCGTGCAGGGCGGTGCGCATGGCGGGCGGGATGGAGCGGTATATGGCCGTGGCGATGAGGGGGTGGACGAACTCCAGGGGGTCGGTGCCGGTGACGACGCGGGCGTCGCGCAGCCGCCTGGTGCACTCCTCGCCCTCGGCGGAGGTCATGCCGGCGAGGCTCGCGGCGAGTGCCTGGTCGATGTCGGTGCCGAGGACGGCGGCCGCCCAGGCGAAGCGGGTGGCGCCGGTGCCCAGGCGCTCCAGGCGGGCGACCAGTCCGGTGCCGCGCGCGGAGGCGCCGAGGCCGCGCAGCAGGCCGGCCGAGCGGGCGACGGGGTCGAGCATCCGGTCGCGGACGGTGGCGAGCAGCTCCACCGTCTCGTACGGGTTGCCGCCGGTGACGGCCCACACCTCGCGGCAGAACGGGGCGTCCGTGCGCTCGCCGAGCGTGGTGCGGGCCAGGTCGGCGGTGGCCTCGGGCGTGAGGGCGCGGAGCGTGACCGTGAGCCGGGCGGCGTCGCCGAGGCTTTCCAGGAGGGTCGCGGTGGGCCGGGCGCGGACGTCGGCGCGCTGGGCGAGGACGATGAGCAGGGGCAGCCGGCGCAGCCGGGCGGCGAAGGCGGCCAGCCAGGTCAGCGACTCGGCGTCCGCCCAGTGGGCGTCGTCGACGAGGACCAGGAGGGGCTTGCCCCGCCGCTGTTCGGCGAGGCGCGTGACGACCCGGTCGAGGCCGTCCCGTACGCCCTGGGGGTCGGCGAGCGGGCCGCTGGGCGCGGCGAGGCCCAGGGCCGGGGCGGTGATGTCGTACCCGGCTCCGAACAGTGCCCGGATCTCGTCCTCGTGGAGCTGGGCGAGCGCCGGCAGCACCAGCTGCCGGACGACGTGGAAGGGCACGGACGTGAGCGTTTCGCCGCCCCTGCCGGACAGGACGGTGCAGCGGTCGCGGGCGCGCCGGCCGATCTCGGCGAGCAGCGCGGTCTTGCCTATGCCGGCCTCTCCCCGGTAGACGAGGAGGCCGCCCGAACCGTCCGGTCCGGCGCACAGCGCGTCGACGGCCCGTCCGGCTGCGGCGAGTTCCGGCTCCCGCTCCAACAGCGGTGCGGAGAGCTGGTGTTCCGCGCGGGACGGCGGCATCGGTCTTCCCCTCCTCAGGTCTGTGCCGCGCGCACGTCGCGTACGCGGTGGCCTGCGTGTACTTCCTGAACGCGCGAGAGCGTATCGGGGTGCCTCGCACGGGGGACATACTTCGAGCCGTCCCCGCCGGACGGGTGACAATGGGGGCGTGACCAGGACAGGCAGGGACCGTGACGCGGAGGGCCGGGCCCGCAGCGCCCGCCCCCGTGACGGGCTCGGACGGCCGTTGCCGTACGGTGCGCCCGGCGTGGACCGTCAGCCCGAGGGCGTCGTACGGACCCCGGACGAGACACTGCGGGAGGCCCAGCGGTTGCTGGACGCGGGCCTACCGTTCCACGCGCACGAGGTCCTGGAGGACGCCTGGAAGTCGGGCCCCGACGCGGAGCGGGAGTTGTGGCGGGGCCTCGCGCAGCTCGCGGTGGGCCTGACGCACGCCGCGCGCGGCAACGGGGTGGGCGGCGCGCGACTGCTGCTGCGCGGCGCGGACCGGGTCGCCGCACACGGCGGCGCGGTCGTGTCGGGCCCGGCTGAACCCGGCATGGCGAGCTCGGCCTCGGGCCGGGGCTCAGGCTCGGCCTCGGGCTCGGGCTCGGGCCCGGGCCCGAGCCCGAGCCCGGCGTCGGCGGCAACGGGCGCCGCGGGTTCGCGACCGGCGGGTCCTCGCGTGGCGGGCTCGGGTCCGGCGGGCGCCGGTGTGGCGGGCTCGGGCTCGGCGTCGGCGGCAACGGGCGCTGCGGGCTCGCCACTGGTGGATCCCGGCCCGGCTGGCCCGGGCTCGGCGGACCCCGGCGCGGCGGGCCCCGATTCGGCCGGACCCGGCGCGGCCGGCTCGGACTCGGCAGACGGCGCGGCCGCCTCGAGCTCGGCGGACCCCGGCGCGGCGGGCCCCGATTCGGCCGGACCCGGCGCGGCCGGCTCGGACTCGGCAGACGGCGCGGCCGCCTCGAGCTCGGCGGACCCCGGCGGGGCGGGCCCCGATCCGGCCGGACCCGGCGCGGCCGCCTCGGACTCGGCAGACCACGGCGCGGCCGGCTCGGGCCCGGCGGACCCCGGCGTGGCCGGCTCGGGTCCGGCGGACCCCGGCGCGGTGCGCTCCGGGGCTGTGTCGTTCGGTCCGTATGGCATCGACGTCGCCGGTCTGGTGTCGTGGGCCCGTGAGCTGGCGGCCCGCGTCGGCGGCGACGACGCGGTCGGCCCGGTGGACCCGGCGGGCGAGGCGCCGCGGCTGACCGGGTCGCGGTAGGCGGGGCGGTCCGGCGCTCAGGGCCGCCAGCGGGGTGCCTCGTCGTCGGGCGTGTCCGGGCTCGCGAAGTGGAACGGCACCGAGAGGTGGGCGGCCAGGGCACTGCCCGCCCTGGCGGCGGCGGCCGCCGACGGGTGGAGTCCGCCGCGGTCCTCGTCACCGAGGTACCGCACGGCCGTGCCCCAGTAGACGGTGGCCAGCGGCAGTTCACCCGCGGGGTCGTCGGTGACGGCCAGCAGCTGCACGAACCAGTCGTGCACCGTGTCGCCGTCCCAGACCGCCTCGATCGCGGCGACGCGGCCGGGCGCGCCGGAGGCCAACGCGGCCAGGGACTCCAGGTCGAGCGGGCTGTCGGGTGTGCGGGCGATCCGGTCGCCATGGTGGACGTAGCGGTCGTGGACGACGAGCTGCGCGTCGGTGAGGCCGATCCCCGCGGCGCGGCCGGCTTCGAAGACGATCCGGATGGCGCGGAAGCGCGAGTCCTGCAGGACGTACCCGTCGACCTGGTCGCGGATGCCGGCCGGCAGCAGCTCCCACCACTCGGCCGTGCTGATGTCGGTCATGCGTGTCGTCCCCCGGTCCTGCGGCTCCTGGAACGAGCCGTGAGGACCCGATGGTACGCACGGCCCGCGGCCGTCATCCGGTCAGGAGGTCGCGCAGGACGGAGGCGTGGCTTCGTTCCGGGGTCTTGGAGGCCGTCAGGAGGGTCAGCGGGCCCCGGGCGGCCAGTTCGCGGAGCTGGGTGAGGGCCCGGGTGGCCTCCGGGGCTGCCAGTTCGGCCTCGTAGCGGCGGCGGAACTCCTCGAACGCGTCCTCCTCGTCCGCGTCGTCCAGGTCGTGGAACCAGCGGCGCAGTTCGGTGGACGGGGTGACGGACTTGGGCCACTCGTCGATGTGCGCGTCCTCCTTGGTCAGGCCCCGGGGCCAGAGCCGGTCGACGAGGACGCGCGTGCCGTCGTCGGGGGCGGCCGGGTCGTAGACACGGCGCAGGCGCGGGCGCGAGCGGGGCGGGGTACGCGTCATGCCTCCAGCCTGGGCCCGTGGGCCGGGTGCGGCAATCGGGGTCGTCTTGACGGGGCGTCACCGCCGTTCCCACGATGGTCGCGTCGTGCCGTGCGTGTCCGGGCCCCGTCGCAGGGAGAGGCAGGAACGTGTCGTCGGCTGGTGACGTGATCGTGGTGGGGCTGGGCGGCATGGGCAGTGCGGCCGCCGCCCATCTGGCGGAGCGGGGCGCCCGCGTGCTGGGCCTGGACCGGTTCGGGCCGGTCCACGACCGGGGCTCCAGCCACGGCGGCTCGCGCATGACCCGGCAGTCGTACTTCGAGGACCCGGCGTACGTGCCGCTGCTGCTGCGCGCGTACGAGCTGTACGAGCGGCTGGAGCGGGACACCGGCCTGGACGTCGTCAGGCTGTGCGGCGGGCTCATGCTGGGTCGCCCCGAGTCGCGTACCGTCGCCGGGGCGCTGCGCTCGGCGCGCCGCTGGGACCTGCCGTACGAGCTGCTGGACGCGCGGGCGATCAGGGCCCGGTTCCCGGTGTTCGCGCCGCGGGACGCCGAGGTCGCCCTGTACGAGGCGCGGGCCGGGGTGCTGCGGCCGGAGCACACGGTCGCGGGGCACCTGCGGATCGCGGCGCGGGCGGGGGCCCGGCTGCGCTTCGAGGAGCCGGTGCTGGGCTGGGAGCCGTACGGCGGCGGGGTGCGGGTGCGCACGGGGCGGGGCACGTACACGGCGGGACAGCTGGTGGTGTGCCCGGGGGCGTGGGCGCCCGGGCTGCTGTCGGATCTCGGTGTGCCGTTCACGGTGGAGCGGCAGGTCACGTACTGGTTCGAGCCGGACGGGGGCGTCGGGCCCTTCCTGCCGGACCGGCATCCGGTCTGGATCTGGGAGGACGCGGACGACGGGGTGCAGTTCTACGGGTTCCCGGCGTTGGACGGGCCGGGGCGGGGCGTGAAGGCGGCGTTCTTCCGCGAGGGCGGCCGGGTGTGCGACCCGGAGGCGATCGACCGCACGGTGCACGACGGGGAGGTGGCGAGGATCGCCGACCGCCTGGCGGCCCGTGCGGCGGGCCTGCCGGGCCGCTTCGTCAGGGCCGCGACCTGCATGTACACGAACACCCCGGACGAGCACTTCGTGGTCGCCCGGCATCCGCTGCACCCGGACGTGGTGACGGTGGCGTGCGGGTTCTCCGGGCACGGGTTCAAGTTCACGCCCGTAGTGGGCGAGATTCTGGCCGACCTCGCGCTGACCGGCGGCACCCGGCACCCGATCGGGCTGTTCGATCCGGCACGACTGCCGGGCGGAGAGGCGCGGGGCCGGGCCGGTGGTGGGGACCCGGGCCCCGCGCCGTGAGGTCGGCTCACTCGCCGCCGCACCGTCTGCTGTGACGTTTCCGCAGCTGCCGCGAGGAGGCCGGCTGCCGCGCCGGGGGGCTCAGAGGCGCTGCCAGAGGGCGGGGACGTTCGGCGGTTCCCAGCCGGGCTGCGCCTGGTGCGTCTGGAGGCAGCGGTAGGTGGCGCCGCCGTAGGTGACCCGGTCGCCGGCCGTGTAGACGGTGCCTGCGGCCCAGGTGCCGCCCGGCTCGCCCGGTTCACCCGGCTCGCCCGGCTCGCCGGTGTTCACGGCGGTCTTCAGGGTGAGCGCGTACGCCTCGAGCAACGGGTTGATCGGCTGGTAGTACGTGATGCCGCCGCTGGTGCAGTCGCCGGAGCCGCCCGAGGTGAGGCCCTGGGCCTGGCTGCCGGAGATGTAGGAGCCGCCCGAGTCGCCCGGCTCGGCGCACACCGAGGTGCGGGTGACGCCGCTGACCGTGCCCTCGGGGTAGGTGACGCTGGTGTCGTGCTGCTGGATGGTGCCGCAGTGCCAGCCGGTGGTGGAGCCCGAGCGGCAGATCGAGGCGCCCACGACGGCCTGGGCGGAGCCGGTGACCCGCACGTTCTGTCCGGCCTGGCCCTTGACGTAGGGGGTGGCGGTCCAGTTGGCGTTGGTGAGGACCCAGGCCGTGTCGCGGCCGGGGAAGGTGGACGCCTGGAAGGTGCCCTGGGCGAGCTGGTTGAAGCCGCGGGTCGGGGTGCCCGCGCGGCCGCAGTGGCCCGCGGTGGCGAAGCCCTGCTGGGTGCCCTTCGTGACGGCGAAGCCGACGGAGCAGCGGCCGCCGTTGCCGAGGTAGTACGCGTCGCCGCCGCGGATGTCGTACAGCGGGCGGGGCCGCTCGGCCGACGCGACGACACGGACGAGGGACCGGTCGACGCCCGCCGCGGTGAGCAGCGCGTCGGCGGCGGCCTTCCGCACGGCCTGGACGGTGACGGCGTTGGTGGCCATGTCGACGTACCGGACGGGCACGTCGGTGGTGCGCGCGCGGGTCGCGGCGCGGTCCAGCCGGGCCTTGGCCGCGTCGAGCGCGCCGAGCCGGTGGCGGACGACCTTGGGCCGGGCTCCGGCGGCCCGGATGGCGGCGGCGTCGGCCGGGTCGGCGGTGGCGACGGTGAGGGTGCCGGAGACGGTGCCGCTGACCCAGGCGCCCGCGAAGTCCCGGCCGAGCGCGGCGCGCAGGCGGCCGGCGGTGGCGCCCGCCTCCGCCTCGTTGACGAGGCGCTGCTGGGCCTGGGCGCGGGTGAGGCCGAGGTCGCGTCCCATGGCGGCGAGCACGTCCGGGGACGGTTTGTCGGCGCCCATGCTCACGGCCGCCGAGGGGATCGTCGGCGGTGCGGGCTCGACGGCGCCGGCCACGCCGGGCAGGGAGGTCAGCACAAGCGCGCCGACGGCGGTCGCGGCGGCACACGCGACCTTGGCGTGTCTGTGGAGCATCTGGTGTTCTCCTCGGTCTCGGTGGGGTTCCGAAACCGTAGGCCTTGCCGAAAGCCGGTCAGAAGATGTCGTTTTTCCTTCTGTTCGACGTTATGGAAGACGCGGCGGACCGCCATGCGGCGTAACTGCGGCCGCGCTCGGCGGCGCGGTCGCGGGCCTCGCGGGTGTGGGCCGGCACGGCGGGGGCGCCGAGCCGGGGGCCGGATCCCCCGCGCCCGGAGTCGCAGGGCGGCGTCCTACGGCGGGCTCCGGAGTGGCGCCGCGGGCGTCCAGGGGCGCGCCGGGGGCATTCCGGCTCGTACCACGGCGTCCGCGGTCGTGTCGGGCGGCGTCGGGAAGTCGTTGCAGGGGGTCTGTCGAGTGGGGGTCGATCACGAGATATCTTGATGTCGAGCAATGTTACAGACGTGGAGCGGAGCACCCGGTGACTGACTCGACCATCATCTACACACACACTGACGAGGCCCCGGCCCTGGCGACGTACTCGTTCCTGCCCGTGGTCCAGGCGTACGCCTCGAAGGCCGGCGTCAGCGTCGAGACCCGCGACATCTCGCTGGCGGGCCGGATCATCGCCGCCTTCCCGGAGCGCCTGCAGGAGGGCCAGCGGATCGCCGACGCCCTCGCCGAGCTGGGCGAGCTGGCCAAGACGCCGGGCGCCAACATCATCAAGCTGCCGAACATCTCGGCGTCGATCCCGCAGCTCAAGGCCGCCATCGCCGAGCTCCAGGAGCAGGGCTACGCGCTGCCGGACTACCCGGACGACCCGAAGTCGGACGAGGAGCGCGAGATCCGCGCCCGCTACGACAAGATCAAGGGCAGCGCCGTCAACCCGGTCCTGCGCGAGGGCAACTCCGACCGCCGCGCCCCCGCGTCGGTCAAGAACTACGCCAAGACGCATCCGCACCGCATGGGCGCCTGGACGGCCGACTCCAAGACCAACGTGGCGACCATGGGCGCCGACGACTTCCGGTCGACGGAGAAGTCCACGGTGATCGCCGAGGACGGCGCGCTGCGCATCGAGCTGGTCGCCGAGGACGGCACCACCAGCGTGCTGCGCGAGTCGGTGCCGGTCCTCGCGGGTGAGGTCGTCGACGCGTCGGTCATGCGCGCCGCCGCGCTGCGCGAGTTCCTGGCCGCCCAGGTCGCCCGCGCCAAGGCCGAGGGCGTGCTGTTCTCCGTGCACCTCAAGGCCACGATGATGAAGGTCTCCGACCCGATCGTCTTCGGCCACGTCGTCCGCGCCTTCTTCCCGAAGACCTTCGCCGCGTACGGCGACGTGCTCGCGGGTGCCGGCCTCAGCCCGAACGACGGCCTGGGCGCCCTCCTCAAGGGCCTGGAGGCGCTGCCGCAGGGCGACGAGATCAAGGCTTCCTTCGACGCCGAGCTGACCGAGGGCCCGGCCCTCGCCATGGTCGACTCCGACCGCGGCATCACCAACCTGCACGTGCCGAGCGACGTGATCGTCGACGCCTCGATGCCGGCGATGATCCGCACCTCCGGTCACATGTGGGGCCCCGACGGCCAGGAGGCCGACACCCTCGCCGTCCTCCCGGACAGCAGCTACTCGGGTGTCTACCAGGCCGTCATCGACGACTGCCGCGCGAACGGCGCCTTCGACCCGTCGACCATGGGCTCCGTCCCGAACGTCGGCCTGATGGCGCAGAAGGCCGAGGAGTACGGCTCCCACGACAAGACCTTCGAGATCCCGGCCGCGGGCACCGTGCGCCTGGTCGACCAGGCCGGCAACGTCGTCCTGGAGCAGGCCGTCGCCCCCGGCGACATCTTCCGCGCCTGCCAGACCAAGGACGCGCCGATCCGGGACTGGGTCAAGCTGGCCGTCACCCGCGCCCGCGCCACCGGCGACCCGGCCGTGTTCTGGCTGGACGGGACCCGCGCCCACGACGCGAAGCTGATCGAGAAGGTCCAGGCGTACCTGCCGGAGCACGACACCGAGGGCCTGGACATCCGGATCCTGGCGCCGGTCGAGGCCACCAAGCTGTCGGTGGAGCGCATCCGCCGCGGCGAGAACACCATCTCGGTGACCGGCAACGTGCTGCGTGACTACCTGACCGACCTGTTCCCGATCCTGGAGCTGGGCACCAGCGCCAAGATGCTGTCGGTCGTCCCGCTCATGGCGGGCGGCGGCCTGTTCGAGACGGGCGCCGGCGGCTCGGCGCCGAAGCACGTCCAGCAGCTGGTCAAGGAGAACTACCTGCGCTGGGACAGCCTCGGTGAGTTCTTCGCGCTGGCGGCCAGCTTCGAGCACCTGGCGCAGAGCACGGGCAACGCCCGCGCGCAGGTCCTGGCGGACACGCTGGACCGCGCCACGGCGACGTTCCTCAACGAGGACAAGTCCCCGACCCGTCGTCTGGGCGGCATCGACAACCGCGGCAGCCACTTCTACCTGGCGCTGTACTGGGCGCAGGAGCTGGCGAAGCAGACGGACGACGCGCAGCTCGCGGAGGCGTTCGCCGACCTGGCGAAGACGCTGACGGAGCAGGAGCGGACGATCGTCGACGAGCTGATCGCGGTGCAGGGCGAGCCGGCCGACATCGGCGGCTACTACCAGCCCGACCCGGAGAAGGCCGCGGCGGTCATGCGCCCGTCGCAGACCCTCAACCAGGCGATCGCCGCCCTGGCCTGACCGGACGCCCGCGCCGGCGGCGGAACCCGCCTCGGCGGGGCGGCCGCCGGCACCGGCCCGGACGGGCGCCCGCTTCGGCGGGGTCGCCGGCCCCGGCTCGCCCCGGGCGCCCGCTTCGGCGGCGTCGCCGGCCCTGGCAAGAACCCGCTTCGGCGGGCTGACGCTCACGTCCTTCCGCCCCGCTCGGCATGCGCCGGGCGGGGCGGTCGCGTTCCCGGGGCCTCAGCCGTGGGCGAGGGCGGGGACGGGAGTGGAGGACGGGACGGGGCTCGGGGCCTGGGGGTAGCTGCCGAGGAGCAGCGCCTGGGGCGCGTGGCGGCGCAGCTCCTCGAACGCCCTCGCCACCGCCGTATCGGCGATGTGCCCGTCGCACTCCAGGAAGAAGCAGTAGCGGCCGAGGGCGTCGCCCGTGGGGCGGGAGTTGATCGCCGTGAGGTTCGCCCCGTGGCGGGCGAACGCCCCCAGGACGCGGTGCAGCGCGCCCACTTGGTCCAGGAGCGGCAGCACGATGGACGTCCGGTCGCGGTCGCTGGGCGCCGGCGTGACGGCGTCGGGCCCGGCGACGCGGACGAAGCGGGTGACCGCGTTCCTGCGCGCGCCGATGTCCGTGGCCAGGACGTCGAGACCGTAGCGCGCGGCGGTCGCGGGGGCGCACACGGCCGCCGTCTCCGGATCGGCCTCCCGGGCCACGGTCGCGGCCGCCTCGGAGGTGGAGCCCGCGGGGACGAACTCGGCTTCGGGCAGCTCGCGGGCGAGCCAGTCGCGGCACTGGCTGTGCGCGTGCGGATGGGTGAGGACCCGGCGGATCGAGGGCCTCGCGACGCCGGGTGCGGACGCGAGGGCGAAGGTCACGCGGAGCAGCGCCTCGCCGGTGATCCGCAGGGGGCCGCCGCGGACGAGGCCGTCGACGGTGGTGGGCACGACGCCCTCCACGGAGTTCTCCAGCGGTACGACGGCGGCGCCGACCGCGCCCGAGCGGACGTGCCGCAGCGCCAGCGGTACGGAGGCCCGCGGGGTGAGGTCCTCGTCCGGCGCCACGAGCTTGCGCGCGGCGAGTTCCGTGAACGATCCGGCCGGGCCCAGATAGGCAACCTGCATCAGAGGCTCCAAGTCGAGAGTGGTCAGGGCGCGAGGTCAGCGCGAAGAGGGGATCCGCGGCTGTGGCACGGGCCCCGCGGGCCGGCGCTCGGCCGTCGAAGCCAGGGCGACCGCCGCGAGGAGGAGCGCCGCGGACGCGGCGGTGACCCAGCCCTGGGCCGCCCCGGTGTGGAGAACGGCGCCGAGCAGCACGGAACTGGCCACCTGGCCGGCGATCATGCCGAGGCCGGTCGCCAGGACACCGATGCGCCGGACGACGAGCACCGAGCCCAGGACGACGACCACGCCCAGCGCGCCGCCCGTGTAGTCGAGGGGGTTCGTGGGCCAGGTCTCCGGCGCGCCGTGGGCGGCGAGGTCGGCCGCGAGGGCGAGCAGCAGGATCACCGCGCCGGTCAGGAAGCTGAGGATCACCGACGGGTACGCGTTGCCGGCCACCTCGTCGGTACGGCCGTTCGCGGCCATCTGCAGCGACAGGCCCACGCCGGCGAGGAACGGGACGGCCGCCAGCCAGACGGCGCCGTGGTCGCCCGGCTCCAGGACGACGGGGGCGACGACGGCCACCACGGTGAGCGCGGCGCCGAGACCCCGGCGTACGGAGACGTTCAGGGCGCCGCCAGGCCCCAGTCCGAAGTGGTCGACGAGCAGCCCGGCGAGGGTCTGGCCGGACACGAGGGCCAGGGCGTACAGCGCCGGCCCGAGGTCGGCGGCGACGGCGGCCTGGGTCAGCACCATGCAGCCGCCGGCCACGCCGCCCATGAGGTGCCAGGGGCGGAGCCGCCGGTCGCGCAGCGCGGGCCCGATGCGGCGGAACGCGGGCCGCAGGCCGGGCAGGAACGGCGCGACGCACACCATGATGAGCAGGCTCAGCAGGTCCGAGAACGCGGCCGCGGGGACGGGTCTGATGCCGGCGCCCAGTTGGCCGTTGATGACGGACTCCAGGGTCAGCGCCGCGCCGGTGCCGAGGGCGCCGAGGAGCGGCAGGGGGCGCGGGCGGGCGGAGCGGGGCGCTCCCGCGTGGTGGAGGGGTGGGGAGGCGCCGATGGTGGCGGGTGGGGCGGGTGTGGTGGGCATGGGGCGGTCTCCATCCGGGTGCTCGTGGGGGGCGCCGCGCGGTCGGCGGCGCGTCCGCGAGGGGCGGGCCGGGCGCGCCGGGGCGAAGGGCGGGGCCTTGTCAGAGGGCGAGCGGCGCGATGCGCTCCAGCGCGGTGCGGACGTCGCCGCGGCTGACGTCGCGATGGGTCATCAGCCGGACGCGTCCGCCGACGGGAACGGTGAGGACTCCGGCGGCGGCCAGCCGGTCGACCGTCCCGGTGACGTCCGGCACACGGGCCATGACGATGTTGGTCTGCGGCTCCGTCACGTCCCAGCCGAGCGCGGACAGGCCCTCGGCGAGGAGCCGGGCGTTCTCGTGGTCGTCGGCCAGCCGGTCGACCGTGTCGAGGGCGACGAGGCCGGCGGCGGCGAGGACACCGCCCTGGCGTACGCCGCCGCCGAGCATCTTGCGCACCCGGCGAGCCTCGTCGACGAAGGCGGCGCTGCCGCCGACGACCGAGCCGACGGGTGCGCCGAGCCCCTTGCTCAGACAGGCCTGCACGGTGTGGGCGCCGCGGGTCAGCTCGGCGGGTTTCACGCCCAGGGCGACGGCGGCGTGCCAGACGCGGGCCCCGTCGAGGTGGACGGTCAGGCCGAGTTCGTGCGCGGTGTCCGTCAGCCGCGCGTACGCGTCGGGCGGGACGACCGTGCCGCCGGCGGCGTTGTGGGTGTTCTCCACGCACAGCAGGGTGGTGCGGAGGGCGAAGTACGGGCCGGCCGCGGTGGCCACGGCGCGCACGTCCTCCGCCGAGACGGCGCCCGGCAGGTCCGGCCGCCAGGGCAGCGGGTGGGCCATGCCGCCGGCCAGCCAGCTGGCGGTGCCGACCTCGCTCTCCAGTACGTGCGCCTGGGCGGGCGCGAGGAACCGGTCGCCGGGCCTCAGGTGCAGGAAGAGCGCGACGAGATTGCCCATCGAGCCGCTGGGCACCCACAACGCGGCCTCGACGCCGAGGAGTTCCGCGGCCTTCTCCTCCAGGGCGCGCATGGTCGGGTCGCCGTCCAGCACGTCGTCGCCGACCTCCGCGGCGGCCATGGCGGCCCGCATGCGGTCGTCGGGCTTCGTGACGGTGTCGGAGCGGAAGTCCAGGACGCCGGAGCCGGTCACGGCCGTGCCCCCTCGCCCGGGGCACCGTCGGCTTCCCCGACCCCGGTCGTCGCCCCGCCGGGAGGCGACGCCAGCAGCTCGCGCAGCGCGTCGGCGATGAACGCGGCGGCCTTCGGGTCGCCGCCCCCGCCGGCCAGGTGGCCCCAGACGCCGGGGATCTCCCGTACCTCTCCGTCCCGGACGAAGGCCGAGGCCCACTCCTCGTCGGCGGGCGGGAAGTACAGGTCGGTCTCCGAGGGGAGCGCCAGCAGCCGGGCGCGGATCGTACCGAGGGCGCGCGCGGTGTCGCCGTCGCATCCGGGGGTGGTGCCCACGTCGGCGCGCTGCCAGGTGTCGAGCATGGCGAGCAGGTCGTTGGCGTCGGCGTGGTGGAAGTTCATCTCCCAGAAGTGGGCGAGGAAGTCCTCCAGGGAGGCGTGGCCCAGCTCGCGGTAGGTGTGGGTGCGGTAGAACGCCTGGGAGAACCCCCATCCGGCGTAGACGCGGGCGAAGGCCCGCAGTCCGGCGCGCGGCGGACGGTCGTACCAGCCGCCCCGCCAGTCCTGGTCGGTGGTGAGCGCCGCCCGGACGCCCTCGATGAAGACGGAGTTGTGCGGCGAGGTGCGGGCGGCCCCGCAGTAGGGCGCGGCGCGCTCGACCATGCCGGGGTGGCTGACGGCCCACTGGTACGTCTGGAGGGCGCCCATGGAGCAGCCGGTCACGAGGGCCAGCCGCTCGATGCCGAACACCTCGGTGACCAGGCGGTGCTGGGCGGCGACGTTGTCGCGGACGCTGACGGCGGGGAAGCGGGCGCGGTCGTACGGCGGGGGCGTGTTGGACGGCGAGGAGGACAGGCCGTTGCCGAAGAGGTTCGGCACGATGACGAAGTACCGGTCCGTGTCCAGGGCCTCGCCGGGGCCGATGAGCCATTCGTTGGCCTCGTGGGTGCCCGCGAACCAGGTGGGGAACAGCACGGCGTTGGACCGGTCGGCGTTCAGGGTGCCGTACGTGCGGTAGGCCAGCCGTGCGGGGCGCAGGGTGGCGCCGCTCTCCAGGACGAAGTCCTCGATCTCGTACACGTCGTGGGTCATGCGGGGTCGTCTCCTTGGCGGGAACGGGGGAACTCGGAGGGGAAGGCGGGGTCAGCGGACGCAGCCGGTCACCAGGTGGGCGAGGGCGGCCGGGCCGTCCGCGTCCGTGGCCGGCAGCCGGCCCAGGCGGCGCTGGACGAGGAGGGAGCACAGCAGGTCGAGCAGGAGCCGGGTCCGTACGGCCACGGCCACCGGTGCGCCTTCGTCGGCGCCGCACTCCCGTAGGGCGAGCCCGACGACATCGGCCACCCGCGCTTCGAGGTGCCGGCGGCGCAGGAGCGCCCCGGGGGCCTCCTCCCGGCCGTCGCGGATGCTGAGCAGCAGTTCCAGCGGACGCTGACGATCGGCCGGCAGCTCCAGTACGGAGCGCACGAGCCGTACGGGCCGCTCGGCTCCCCGGCAGCCGGCGTCCGGGGCGGACACCGCGTCGATCAGGGGCGCGAACCGTGCGGCGGCCTCGTCCAGCGCCATCAGGTACAGCTCGGCCTTGCCCATGACGTGGTGGTAGATGGACGACTTGGTGATGCCGAGGCGGGCGGCGAGGTGCTCCATGCTGGTGCCCTCGTAGCCGCGTTCGATGAACGCCTCCACAGCGGAGTCCAGCAGGGTCGCCTGACTGTGGACCGGGCGGCCCGAGCGGCCGGAGCCGGCCGGGCGGCGCAGTGGTCCGGGGCGGGCGGGGGCGGACGCGGCGGCGGTCACCGTATCGGCCCCGGGGCGGCGGCGGTGTCCGGACGGGAGGTGTGCGGGGAGTCCGTGCCGCGGTGGTCCAGGACGCGGCTGAGCTTGCCCGACGAGCGCTCCAGCGAGCCGGGTGCGCAGACTTCCACGGCCATGCCGAGCCCGGTCGTCTCGCGCAGGGCTCGGGCCAGCGCGTGTCCGGCGGCCGCGCGCCGCTCCTCGCCGGTCGCGGCGGGGTGCGCCTCGGCCCGTACGGTGACGCGGTCGAGCCGCCCCTCCCGGGTGAGGACGATACGGAAGTGCGGGGCGAGGCCGTCGGTGCGGAGCACCGCCTCCTCCACCTGCGTGGGGAACAGGTTCACGCCGCGGACGACGAGCATGTCGTCGCTGCGGCCCCTGATGCGCTCCATGCGCCGGAAGCCGAAGTCGGTGCCGGGCAGCAGGCGGGTGAGGTCCCGGGTGCGGTAGCGGATGACGGGCATGGCCTCCTTGGTGAGGGAGGTGAGGACGAGTTCGCCGGGGCGGCCGTCCTCCTGCACGGCGAGGGTCGCCGGGTCGACGATCTCCGGGAGGAAGTGGTCCTCCCAGAGGTGCACGCCGTCCTTGGTGCGCACGCTCTCGCCGGCGACACCGGGCCCGATCGCCTCGGACAGGCCGTAGATGTCGAGCGCGTCGATCCCCGAGCGCTGCTCGATCTCGGCGCGCATCTCCTCGGTCCACGGCTCGGCGCCGAGGAGCCCGACGCGCAGCGACGTGGAGCGCGGGTCGACGCCCTGCCGCTCGCACTCGTCGAGCAGGGTGAGGAGGTAGGAGGGGGTGGCCATGATGATCGTGGGGCGCAGGTCCTGGATCAGCCTGACCTGCCGGCCGGTCATGGCGACGGAGGCCGGGATGACGGTGCAGCCGAGCCGTTCGGCGCCGTAGTGCGCGCCGAGGCCGCCGGTGAACAGGCCGTAGCCGTACGCGATGTGGACCCGGTCGCCGGGCCGGGCGCCCGCCGCGCGCAGGCACCGGGCCACCAGGTCGGCCCACCGTTCCAGGTCCCCGTCGGTGTACGGGACGAGCGTGGGCCGGCCCGTCGTACCGCTGGAGGCGTGGATGCGGCGAACGCGGTCGTCGGGCACGGCGCACAGGCCGAGGGGGTAGTGGTCGCGCAGGTCGGCCTTGGTGGTGAAGGGGAAGTGCGCGAGGTCGGCGAGGGAGCGGCAGTCGTCGGGGGTGACGCCGGCCGCGTCGAACGACTTCCGGTAGAAGGGCACGTTGTCGTAGGCGTGGCGCAGGGTCCGGCGGAGTCGGCGCAGTTGGAGGTCGGCCAGTTCGCCGGCCGCCAGGTCGGGGACGAGGCCCGCGCCGGCTGCGGGAGAGGCCGGGGTCGTGGTCACTGGGGTCTCCGTTCTCCGCACGTGGCGGCACATCGGGGAGGGGCGGGCGGGTGGTTCAGAGGTCGGCGAGGGCCAGGGCGGGGTTCTCGGCGTGGTCGGCGACGTGACGGAGGAAGCCCCCGGCGGTCTCGCCGTCGCAGACGCGGTGGTCGAAGACGAGCGAGAACTGGGCGACCTTGCGGACGGTCAGGGCGCCGTCGACGACCCACGGGCGGTCGAGGACCCGGCCGACGCCGAGGATCCCGGCCTCGGGCGGGTTGAGGAGCGGGGAGCTGCCGTCGACGCCGAACCCGCCGTAGTTGTTGAGCGTGAAGGTGGAACCGGTCAGCTCGGCCGGGGGCAGCTCGCCGGCCCTGGCCGCGCCCACCAGCCGGGTGATCTCGCGGTGCGTCTCCCGGGCGGTGAGCCGTCCGGCGTGGCGGACGACGGGGACGAGGAGCCCGCGCGGGGTCTGGACGGCGATGCCGAGGTGCACGTCGGCGTGGCGCACGATCTCGTCGCCCTCGACGGAAGCGTTGAGTTCGGGGAAGCGCCGGAGTCCGGCGGCGGTGATCCGGGCGAGCAGCGCGAGCAGTCCGGGCGCGTCGCCGGAGCGGGCGCGCAGGGTGTCGCGGAGCCGTACGAGGTCGGTCACGTCCGCGTCGACCCACACGGTGGCGGTGGGGACGGCGGCGGAGCGGGTGAGCCGCTCGGCGATGGTCCGGCGGACGCCGGTGAGGGGCACGCGGGCGGTCACGGCGGTGTGGGCGGGTTCGGGGCTGGCGGCGGGTTCGGGGGTGGCGGCGGCGCCCGACTGTGCGGCGGCCTCGACGTCCCGGCGGGTGATGAGCCCTCCGGGGCCGGTGCCGTCGACGGCCCGCAGGTCGAGCCCGCGCTCGGCGGCCAGCCGGCGGACGACGGGCGAGAGGACCGCGGGCGCGTAGGCGGAGCCGGCACCCTCGCGGGCAGCGGGGCTGTCGCGTACGCCGGAGGCGTCCCGGGCGGCGGCGGTGTCCCGGACGGCGACGGCGTCCCGGGCGGCGGTACGGACCGGGGTGCCGCCCCGCGGGCCGCGGCGTGCGTCGGGCCGGCCGTCGTGCCGGGCGGGCTGCGGCCCGTGCGGTGCCGTCGTGCGGCGGCGGCGCCGGCGGCCCTTGGCGTCGCCCTCCGGCGCCGTCCCGTAGCCGACGAGGACGTTGCCGGAGCCCTTCGCCGGCTCGTCGCCCGCGGGGTCGCCGACCGTGAGGAGCGGGGCGTCGACGGAGACGGTGCCGCCCTCGGAGGCGTGCAGGGCGACGACGATCCCGGCGTGCGGCGAGGGGATCTCGACGGCGGACTTGGCGGTCTCCACCTCCACGACGGGCTGGTCGACGGCGACCGTGTCCCCGACGGCGACGAGCCAGCGGACGATCTCCGCGTCCACCAGCCCCTCCCCCAGGTCCGGGAGCCGGAACTCGCGCGGGCTCATGCCCCGTCCTCCCACTGCAGCGCGTCGACGGCGTCGAGGATCCGGTCGACGTCCGGCAGGTGGTGGCTCTCCAGCTTCGGTGGCGGATACGGGATGTGAAGGCCCGTGACCCGCCCGACCGGGGCGTGGAGGTGGTGGAAGCAGCGCTCGGTGACGCGCGCGGCGATCTCGGAGGAGACCGAGGCGAACCCGGACGCCTCGGCGACCACGACGGCGCGACCGGTGCGCCGTACGCACTCGACCACGGTCTCCTCGTCGAAGGGCGCGACGCTCCGCAGGTCGACGACCTCCAGGTCGCGGCCCTCCTCGGCGGCGGCCTCCGCCGCTGCGAGGGCGACCGGCACGGAGGGCCCGTACGCGATGAGCGTGGCGTCCTGGCCCGCGCGGCGTACGACGGCCGTGCCGATCGGTTCCGTACGGGCCGGGAGGGCGGCGTCCTCGCGGGACCAGTAGAGGCGCTTGGGCTCCAGGAAGACGACGGGGTCGGGGTGGTCGATCGCGTCGCGCAGCAGGCTGTAGGCGTCGGCGACCGTGGCGGGCGCGACGACGGTGAGCCCGGCGGTGTGCGCGTAGTAGCTCTCGGAGGAGTCGCTGTGGTGCTCGACGCCGCCGATCCCGCCCCCGTACGGCACGCGGATGACCATGGGGAGGGGGAGCCGGCCGTGGGTGCGGTTGCGCATCTTGGCGACGTGGCCGACGACCTGTTCGAACGCGGGGAGGGCGAAGGCGTCGAACTGCATCTCCACGACCGGCCGGAAGCCGTTCATCGCCATGCCGACGGCCATGCCGACGATCGCGGACTCGGCGAGCGGGGTGTCGAAGCAGCGTTCGGCGCCGAAGGCGGACTGGAGGCCGTCGGTGATGCGGAACACGCCGCCCAGGCGGCCGACGTCCTCGCCGAAGACCACCACCGAGTCGTCCGAGGCCATGGCGTGCACGAGGGCGCGGTTCAGGGCCTCGGCCATCGAGGTGGGGCGGACGGCGGGCACGGCGGTGACGGCCGGGTGCCGGTCCTCCGAAGGTGCGGCGGCGGGCGGCGGCGCGGCCGGTATCGCGGGGCGCGGGCCGCTCTCGGTCACGAGGGTCATGGGGTGTCTTCCTCCCGTTCGAGTTCCCGCAGCAGCAGCTCGCGGTCGCGGGCGAGTTGGGCCGAGTCGTCCGCCGTCACCTCGCGCAGGAGCGCGTCGGGCGACGGGGGCCCGGAGCGGACGATGCCGGTGCGCAGCGCGGCCGCCCGCTCCTCGGCCTCGTCGGCGGCGGCCCGGACGTCCGCATCGGTGAGCAGTCCGCGCTCGGTGAGGTAGGTCTCCAGCCGGGCGATCGGGTCGCGGTGGCGCCACCGGGCCACCTCGTCGGCGTCGCGGTACCGGCCGGCGTCGTCGGCGTTGGAGTGCGGCTCCATGCGGTAGGTGTGGGCCTCGACGAGCGTGGGGCCCTCGCCGCGGCGGGCGCGTTCGACGGCGTGGCGCAGGACGCCGAGGACGGCGGCGACGTCGTTGCCGTCGACGCGTTCGCCGGGCATGCCGTAGCCGATGCCCTTGTGGGCGAGGGACGGGGCGGCCGTCTGCCGGTCCAGCGGCACGGAGATCGCGTACGCGTTGTTCTGGACGAGGAACACGACGGGTGCCTTGAAGACCGCGGCGAAGTTGAGCGCCTCGTGGAAGTCGCCCTCGCTGGTGGCGCCGTCGCCGATGAGCACGAGGGCGACGGTGTCCTCGCCGCGCAGGCGGGCGGCGTGGGCGAGGCCGACGGCGTGCGGCGCCTGGGTGGCGAGGGGCGTGCACTGGGGGGCGATGCGGTGGGCGACCGGGTCGTAGCCGCAGTGCCAGTCGCCGCGCATGAGGGTGAGGGTCTCGACCGGGTCGACGCCCCGGGTCATGATCGCCACGCAGTCGCGGTACGTGGGGAACAGCCAGTCCTGGGGGCCGAGGGCCAGGGCGGCGCCGATCTGGCAGGCCTCCTGGCCGAGCGAGGACGGGTAGACCGCGAGTTCGCCCTGCTTGGCCAGGTTGGTGGCCTGCTGGTCGAGGCGCCGGCCCACGACGAGCGCGCGGTGCGCGGCGACCAGCTCGGTGTCGTCCGGCACGGGGTAGGGGCGGGGGCCGGGCGCGGCCGCCCGGCCGTCGGCGTCGATGAACGACACGGGCCGGGCGGACGGCAGCAGCGCGTACTCGGGCGCCTCCGGGGCGGCGGCGGGCGCCGCCACCCCCGTGCCCGGCGCCGCCACCGCGGCGTCCGGCGCTGTCACGGGCGCTGTGGCCGAGGTCATGGCGTCGTCGCCTCCTTCTTCAGCCGCAGGACGTTGAGCAGGGCGAGGACGGCGAGCGCGGCGCCGGTGACGAAGACCGCCGTGAGGCTCGCGTGGTCGACGATGAGCCCGCCGATGAGCGAGCCGAGGCCGACGGAGACGTTGAAGCCGAGGACGAACAGCGAGGTCGCCGCCTCGGGCGAGTCGCCCGCGTACGTGAACACCACGGTCTGGACGCACACGGGGATGGCGGTGAACGACAGGCCCCACAGCACCAGGAGCAGGTAGACGCCCGGCCGGAACGTGCCGACGGCGAGCAGCGCGACCAGCGTCACCGCGAGCACGGCGATCGCGACGAGCAGCGTGCCCCGCAGGTTGCGGGCGGCAGCGGCGCCGCCGACGAAGTTGCCGGCCACACCGGCGACGCCGTACACGAGGAGCATCGTGCTGATCAGCTTCGGGTCGATGCCGGCCCGGTCCTCCAGGTAGGGGGCGAGGTAGGTGTACGCGGCGAAGTGGCCGGCGACGACCAGCACGGTGATGACGACGGCGGTGAGGATGTTGCGGTCCCGCAGCAGGCGGGGCAGGTCCGCCACGCGTGCGGCGTTGCGCGAGGGCAGCTTCGGCAGCAGGACGGCGGCGGCGACCAGGAAGACGGCGCCGAGTCCGGCGATGGCGTGGAAGACGGTGCGCCAGTCGGTGAGTTCGCCGATGAACGTGCCGAGCGGGACACCGACGACGGAGGCCACGGAGATGCCGCCGAAGACGACGGAGGTGGCCCGGACCGCGTCCTTCGGCGCGACGAGGCGCAGGGCGATGCTCGCGGCGATGGACCACATGAGGCCGTGGGCGAAGCCCAGGACGACTCGGGCGGCCATCAGGACGGCGAAGTTCGGTGCGAGCGCGGTGAGTTCGTTGCCCGCGATGAGGACGAGGGCCAGCACGAGCATCAGGGCCCGCCGGTCGACGGTGCGGGTGAAGCTGGTCATGAAGGGGGCGGCGAGGCCGGCGATGCCGCCGAAGAGGGTCACCGCGAGGCCGGTGGTGCCGGTGGAGACGTCCAGGTCGGGGCCGATGGCCGTGAGCAGGCCGATGGGGACCATCTCGGTCGTCGTGAACGCGAACACCGCGAGCGAGATGGAGACGGTGGCCAGCCAGTAGCGCACGGGGGTGCGCTCGGCCGCGGCCGGGGCGGCGGTGGCCTCGGTGACGGTCCCGGACCGGTGGTCGGTCGAGTGGGTCATGCGCGGTCCTCAGGGTTCTCGGGGATGTCGGCGGTGTCGGCGGTGTCGGCGGTGTCGGCGGTGTCGTCGAGGGTGTGCAGGGCGTCGAGCGCGGCCCTGAACGGGTCCAGCGGGGGAAGGAACAGCCCGGCGCCGATGTGTCCGCCGTCGCGGTGGGAGGCGCCCATGTGGACCACCGGCGGGATGCCGGTGTCGGCGACGAGGCGGGCGTCGATGCCGGTGGGCGTACCGCGGAAGCGGAGGAACGGGATGCGGTAGACGGGGTGTTCGGCGAGGGTGATCCGGTACATCCGGTCGGTCTGCTCGACCATCCCCTCGGGCGAGCCGGCCGCGTAGTCCTGCAGGGGCATGGCGGCCGCGGCGGCCATCCCGCCGAGGCCGATGGTCTCGGTGATGGTGCTCTCGCCGCCCATGAAGGCGAGGTCGTCGGGGGTGAAGCCGTCGAACAGCTTGATGGGGAGGCTGGTGATGGGCGGCAGCGGGTGCCGGAACCAGCGGGGGCCGGTGCCGGACAGCCGCAGCGCGAACTCCTTCTCGCTGACGGTCATCGCCGTGACGACGCTGCTGCCCGGGATGCCAGAGGCGGCGTCGGCGGCGGCCTTGCCCGCGGCCATCGACAGGTGCAGGAAGAAGTAGTCGGACTCGGTGAGGAACACGGAGAGGCCCAGCGCCCGCCGGTCGTCGATGACGCCCCGCGCGGCGAGCAGCGCCTCCTGGATGCGGGCCCGGAAGATCAGCGACGCGGCGATGTTGCGGCTGTGCAGGTCGTCGCCCATGTTGAGGGCCCGCCGGATGATGGGCTTGAGGGGGATGCCGCCGACGGAGCGGACAGCCTCGGCGAGCGTGGGCGCGATGACGTCCCGTACGTGGGCCATCTGCCGCAGGACGGCGTCGTTGCAGACGCCGAAGGTCAGGGACTCGCGGGCGATGCCCTCGTTCATGCGGCAGTGCCCGGTGGTGCCGTTGGCCTGGTCGCGGACGACGAGGACGGGCATGGACGCCGAGCAGACGCCGCTGACGGAGCCCACGGCGCCGTGGTCGTGGCAGGGCGCGAGCCGGATGTCGCCGGAGGCGAGGCGGGCGTCCGCCTCTTCGGCGGTGGCGGCCAGGCCCTCGAACAGGACGGCGCCGATGACGGCGTTGCGCTGGCCGCCGGTGTAGGCGGCCCAGTCCATGGGGGCGCCGGAGGTGAGGATCGTGCGCGGGGTCATGCCCGGGAGGACCTCGCCGGCGGGGCGGACGTCGACCAGGACGGGCTCGGAGGTGACGATCCGGCGCACCGCCTCCTCGTTGGCGTGGCGGCGCCGTTCCTCGCGGCCGCCCGTGGGGGCCACCGTGTCCGTGGCGGTCGTCATGGGGTGCTCCTGTTCGGGTGGGTGCGGACGCGGACGGTCTTGGCGAACCGTTCGGCGACGGCGTGGATGTCCTCGTCCCCGGGCGCGTCGACGACGATCGAGACGGCGCGCCCGCCGGAGTCGGTGAGGTCGCCGAGCGTGTCGCCGGTGTCGCGGGTGACGATCACGGCGCAGAGCCGGGGCGGTGCGTCGGACGTGGTGGGGACGAACTCGGGCCAGGCGCCGTCGCGGGTGATCCAGGAAACGGGTGCGTCGTCGCAGACCACGTCGGCGAGTTCGCCGTGCGGATGGTCGAGGTAGACCTGTCGGGCCCGGCGGCGCTGGGGCGCGACCAGGGGCCGCTCCCCCAGGGCCAGGTCCAGCAGCGCGGGCTCCAGGGGCCGGCCGGTGGCGAGGTGCCACAGCTTGGTGATGGCGTCGCCGGGCGGGCGGACGGCGACCTCCATCAGGACGGCGCCGTCGGGGCCGAGGCGGAATTCGGCGTGGCTCATGCCGGTGCCGAAGCCGATGGCGTCGAGCAGGCGCGCGTTGGCGTCGAGCAGGCGTGCCTCGTCCGCCGCGCCGAGGGCGGGGGCGGGCGAGGTGTGGCCGGTCTCGGTGAAGTAGCGGGTCGCGCACTCGTTGGTGTCCTTGGCGGTGATGCCCGCCCAGACGGTCTCGCCGGAGCACACCAGGGCCTCGACGGAGTATTCGGCGCCCCGGGCCCGCTCCTCCAGCAGGAGCGTCTCGTCCTGCGGGTACTGGGCGAGTTCGGTGCGGAGTTCGGCGAGGGATTCGACGGCCCGCACGCCCGAGCTGGACATCCGCCCCGCCGGCTTGAGGACGGCGGGCAGCGGGACGTCGCCGACGAGGCGTGCGAGCGTGTCGTCGTCACCGTCGAGGGCGGCGCCACGTGCCTCGGGGCCCACCTGCGTCCAGCGGGGTGCCAGGGCGGGCGCGGCGAGCCGCTGGAGCACCTTGTTGCGGGAGACCCGGGCGGCGTGCGCGCCGGGGCCGGCAGCCCCAGCGCCTCGGCGAGGGTGCCGGCGGGTTCGGCGAACACCTCGCCGCAGTTGAGCAGGGCCCGTACGTCGTAGGTGCGCAGCAGGCCGTGGACGGCGCCGACCAGGGTGTCGAGCGCGCAGTCGGGCACGTGGACGACCTCGGCGGCGCGCGACAGGGGGTGGGCGGGGTCGGCGCGGTGCCGGGCGAGCTGGTCGGCCGGGGTCTCGGGGCCGACGACGGTCAGGACGGCCAGGCCGCGGCGCTCGGCGTCCGTGAGGAGCTGGAGGTGACGGCAGATCACCACGAGGTCGGTGATCAGGAGCAGGGCGGGGGTCCTGCCGGGGGGCTGCGCGGTCATGGTCACCGCCCGTCCGTGCGGCCCGGCACCGCCGGGACCGACCGCTCGGTGACGGACCGGCCGTCGCGGATCCGCAGTACGGCGTGCGGCTGCCGGCCTTCCAGGAACAGCTGGAGCGTGCGCTCCTCGCTCCAGCCGGCGAGGCGGTACTCGTTCGCGTCGATGTGGACGAGGGCGTACGGCTGCCCGGTGCCCTGGTCGAGGACGAGCTGGGTGCCGTCGTCGCGGACGGAGACCCGCGTCCAGGGCTGGTCCACGTCGAGGGTGCCGTCCTCCTCCCACAGCGGGAACGTCGCGGGGACGTCGAAGGAGCACTCCAGGCGGGCCCGCTCCTCGGCGCGCTGGCCGCAGGAGGGCCGGTTGTACAGGACTTCACCCGAGGCGAAGTACTCCTGCCACGCCTCGGGGAAGACCCGGACGAGGCCGGGCGTGACCAGGGCGTCGACGACGAGGTGGACGCGGGGCTCGGGGCCGGTGTTCTCGACGTGGTGGACGCGGCTGAAGTCGCCGAACCAGAACTCGCCGGGCTGCCAGCGGTGGGTGACGCCGTCCAGGACGAGCAGCGCCCGGGGGTTGGTGGTGACGGGCACGTGGAGCCGGGCGACGCCCCAGCGCGGGCCGTACTTGGGGTCGGTGTGGTCGATGCCGACGGTGTCGGTGCCCAGCGCCATGAAGCGGACGGCGTGGAGCGGTGCGGGGATGGAGTCGAGGACCTCGCGCACGTACGGCATGCGGTCGAGCCACTCGGTGGGCGCGAAGTCGCGGGGGCCGGGACCGCCGGGGTCGGTGCGGGTGCCGTCGCCGCCGGGGCTGCGCAGCGCCAGGCAGCGCCAGTCGACGTCGGTGGCGGCGCCGACGCCGGTCTCGGAGTACACGCGCTGCTTCTCCCAGGTGCGGTTCCGGACCGCGTCGAGTTCGGCGAGCAGCCGCTCGGGGTCGTACGTCGCGTTCAGCCGCGCGGCCTCGGCGGGCATGGCGACGGTGGCCGCCGTGTGGACGGGGGCGGTGGTCATGGTGGGTCCTTTCGGTCCGGGTGCGGGAGGCGTCAGCGGGTGGCGGCCGGCTGGAGGGAGGCCGCGGGCTCCGGGAACGCCTCGGCGTCGGTGTGGAGGCGGTGCCAGCGTTCGAGCATGTAGAGCGTCCACAGGGCGTACGTGTGCTCGGGGCGGAACGCCGTGACGAAGGCGCGCAGGGCGTCCGGTGCGAAGTAGCCGCGCTCCAGGGACGCTTCGGACAGGAGCGTCTCCTGGATGGCGGGGCGCAGGGCCGAGCCGAGCCAGCTCTCCAGCGGGACGGCCAGCTCCTGCTTGGGCCGGTGGATGACGGAGTCCGGCACGTACCGGGCGGCGACCTGCTTCAGCAGGACCTTCTCGTTGCCGTCCACGAGCTTCGCGGCGGCCGGGATGCGGGTGACGTAGTCGATGAGCCGGTGGTCCAGGAGCGGGCTGCGCGGCTCGACGGAGTGCGCCATCGCCATCCGGTCGATCTTGACGAGCTGGGCGTCGGGCAGCCAGAACCCGCAGTCGACCTGCATCACGCGGTCCAGTTCGGGCCGGTGGGCGCCGGTGCGGGCGAAGCGGTCGCGCAGATGGTTGACCGGGTGGTCGGGCAGCAGCGCCTTGAAGGCGGGGCTGTAGAGCCGGTCCTTGACGCCGCCGCGCACGCCGTCGACGAGGATGGCCTGGTAGCGGTCGGCGATGCCGCCGTCGCCGGCCGCCAGGGCCTGGGCGTCGACCTTCGCCGCGTACGCCGGGTCGATGTGCGGCAGGTCCTGGAAGAGCCGGTAGCGCCGGTAGCCGGCGAAGATCTCGTCGGAGCCGTCGCCGGTGAGGACGACGGTGACGTGGTCGCGGGCCAGCCGGTACATGCAGTCCGCGGCGATCGCCGAGGGGAAGGCGTACGGCTCGCCCATGTGCGTGAGGATGCGGTCGACGGACCGCCGCGCGTCCGCGACGCCGATGCGGTACGTGTGGTGCACGGTGCCGCAGTGCTCGGCGACGGCCCGCGCGTACGCCGACTCGTCGAACGCGTCGTGCTCGAACCCGACCGAGAACGTGTGGATCGGGCGGCCCAGTTGCCGCGCCGCGACGGCGACCACGAGGCTGGAGTCGAGTCCGCCGCTGAGCATGGCGCCCAGCGGCACCTCGGCCTCCAGCCGGTCGGCGACGGCCCGCTGGAGGAGCGCGTCGACGGTGTCGACGGCGCGGCGCGGGTCCGCGGCCTCCGCCGGGTCGGCGGTGAAGTCGAACTGCCAGTAGCGGCGTCGCTTCTCGGGCTGCCCGGCCTCGAAGGTGAGGACGGTGCCGGGCTCGGCCTTGCGCACGTCCCGGTAGATGGTGTGCGGGGCGGGCACGACGCGGTAGGAGAGGTACTGGTCGACGGCGAGCGGGTCGACGGCGCGGTCGATGCCGGGGTGGCGCATCAGCGCGTTCAGCTCGGACGCGAAGGCCACGGTGCCGTCGGCGAGCCGGCTGTAGAAGAGGGGCTTCTTGCCCACGCGGTCCGTGACGAGCAGCAGCCGGCCGGTGCGGGTGTCGTGGACGGCGATCGAGTACATGCCGTGGAGCCGGTCGACGAAGTCCTCGCCCAGCTCGTCGTAGAGGACGGGCAGGATGTGGGCGTCGCTGCCGCCGCGCACGGGCCGCCCGCGGTCCGCGAGGTAGCGGCGCAGGGAGCGGTGGTTGTAGATCTCGCCGTTGAAGACGACGACGATGCCGCGGTCCTCGCTGTAGGCGGGCTGGGAGCCGTCGGCCAGCCCGATGACCTTGAGCCGGCACATGCCGAGCGCGGCGCGCGCGTCGTGGTGGTAGCCCTCCTCGTCGGGGCCGCGGTGCGCCATGGCGGCGCAGGCGGTGGCCGGGAAGCCGGTGAGGGGTCCGGTGGTGCCGAAGGTGACGGTTCCGGCGATGCCGCACACGGCTCAGCCCTCCTTCACGTCGAAGCGGCGCTTCGCGTGGTCGGAGCGGATGGCGTCGGCGGGGACGGCGACGACGTCGATGTCGCCGACGAGGCCGGAGTCGATCATCTGGGCGACGTCGGGGGACGCCGCGCGCAGCAGCCGGCGTACGGCGGTCAGCTCCTCGTCCGTGACGTGCTCGCGGACGACGCGGATGCGCAGTCCGTCGTCGTTGGCGACCTCGAAGGGCGCGCCGGGGAACACCTCGGCCATGGCGGAGCAGACGTCGTGGTTGCTGATCCGTTCGCCGTGCTTGAAGTCGCCGCCGAGGCGGCCCTCGATGCGCTCGAAGGCGTAGACCGTGCGGCCGTCGACGGTGAGGGTGCGCAGTCCGCTGATCATGTCGCCGGTCACGTAGCGCAGGGCGGGGAAGTAGGCGCGGGTGAAGGAGGTCAGCAGCAGGGCGCCGCTGCCGCCGCCCGCCGTGCCGCCGGGCTCGTCCGCGTACAGCTCCTGCGGGGGGACGACCTCGGGGAGGATGTGGTCGTGGAAGTGGTACAGGCCGGTGCGTGCGTTGTGGTGGGCGATGGCGCCGATCTCGATGCTGCCGAAGAGGTCGAGGACGTCGCCGTAGCCGATCCCGAAGTGGCCGGCCACGCGGCGGCGCCAATTCTCGGGGGCGAGGTCCCCGACGACCATGATGCGGCGGGGCGCTATCCGCAGGCCGGGTGAGCGCATCAGCCGGTCGAGGATCATCGGCATCGTGAACAGCACGTCGGGCTGCCAGGCGTTGAGCCGTTCGACGTGCTGCTCGACGGGCAGCTGGAAGTCGATGTCGCGGGCGAGGAAGCCCATCTCCTCGAAGATCCGGCGGGCGGACGCGGCCGCGTGGCCGGTGCCGAGGTCGGCGACGGCGGTCGAGCCGGCGGCGAGGTCGCCCGCGAAGTCCTGGAACAGCGCCTTGCGCTGGGCGACGTAGGCGTCGTCGTCGGCGGGGCTGTAGAGGATGCGCTTGCGCCGGCCGGTGGAGGTGCCGGAGGTGTGGTACGCGGAGGCGTCGGGGAGGTGGGGGTGTTCGGCGGTGTAGTAGTGCTCGGTGAGCAGGCCCGGGTCGACGACGGGCAGGTCGCGGAGGCGGCCCGAGCCGCGTACGCCGCGGGCGTCGAGCAGCCGCCCGTACCAGGTGAAGCGCTCGGCGTACCGGGCGGCGAGGGCGGCGATGTCGGCCGCGTGCTCGGCACCCCACGCGGGGTGCCCGGACAGGGGGGCGCCGGAGGGCGCGGAGACTGCGGAGGCTGTGGTCACGGAGGTTCTCCTCATCGGGGCCGGTGGCCCGGCTGTGCTGCGGGTCCTGGGGCGGGGTGAAGCGGCGTGGCTAGGCCCAGCGCTCCGTCTCGCCGAAGAAGTCCGGGACGGTGACGGTCAGTCCGCGTGCGGCGGCGGCACGGTAGACCCGCAGGCCGACGGCGAGGTCGAGGATGCCGAGGCCGAACGGGGAGAACACGCGCGGCCGGTCCCGGTCGGGCTTGACGTCACCGCGCAGTACCTGCGCGAGGGTGCCGTCGAGGAAGTCGCGGTGGCCGTAGGCCTGTTCCGCCAGGTGCGGGGAGGTGTTGGCCGTCATGCAGTGGTCGATGTCGTCGAGAATGTTCTGCGACTCGGCGATGATCTCGGGGGCCAGGTCGCGCAGGGACACGTTCAGGACGGTCTGCCCGGCGGTGAACGTCCCGGCCCGGGTGACCCACGGCTCCCCGGCCGTGGTGGCGAAGACGACGACGTCGGCGCCGTCGACGGCCCGTTCGAAGTCGTCCTCGCGCTCGGCCCGGTGGCCCAGCGCGGTGACGTGGCGCTGCAGGGCGTCCGCGTACGCCGGGACGCGGTCGTGGACGACGTACCGCTCGGCGGTCCAGCCCTGCGCGTCGAAGAACTCCACGATGTTGCGGGCGATGACGCCGGCGCCGACGACGGTGATCTGCCGGGCGCTGCGCCCGCCGTGCAGCTCCTCGGCGCCGAGCACCGCGGAGGCGGCGGTGCGGGCCGCGCTGATCTGGGAGGCCTCCAGGCAGGCGAAGGGGTAGCCCGTCTCGTAGTCGTTGAGGAGCAGCGCGGCGGAGGCGCGGGGGATGTTGCGGTGGATGTTCTGGGGGAAGCTGGCGATCCACTTGATGCCGGCGACATCGTGGTCGCCGCCCACGTAGGCGGGCAGGGCGATGATCCGCGCGTCGGGCTTGTCGGGGAAGCGCAGGAAGTAGCTGTTGGGGTTGACGGAGTCACCGTCGTGGTGGGTGAGGTAGGCGGTGCGGACGGTGTCGACGATGTCGGTACGGGAGTCGGCGATCAGGGACCGGATGGCGGCCCCGCCGACGACCTGGAAGTCGAAGGGGCGCTGCTGCGAAGTCATGTGGTTCTCCGTCGGGCTGGGGCGGGTCGGGGGGCACGGGGTTTCAGCCGGGCACGCGGCGCGACCGCCGGGGCACGGGCCGGGGGACCCGGACCACACACGGATCGGCGGTCGCACCGGACACGAGCCGCGACTCGGGCCGGGCAGCAGCCCGGTTCAGGGGTCCGGGCGGGGTCGGGCGGTACGGGCCGGGACAAGCCGACGCGGGGCCGGCCCTTGGGGCCGGGGATCGTGGGTCGGAGGGGTCGGGGTCGGGCGTCGGGAAGGCCGGGGGCTCGGTCGGGCCGGAGGCCGGAGGCTGGGGCGGTCGGGGATGGGTCCGGGGTGGCGGTCAGGTCGGAGGCCGGCGGGGGGTCGTGGGCCGGAGGCCGGTGGCCCGAGGCCGGGGCGGGGTCGGGGGCGGGGGCGGGTGTCGGGGGTGGCCGGAGGTCGGAGGCTCGGGCGGGGCGAGCCCGGCACGGGGCCGGAGGCTCGGGCGGGCACGGCCCGGGGCTGGGGCCGGGTACGGCTCGGCGGGCCGGCCGGGTACGGGGCCGGGTCAGGCGGGCACGGGGTGGCCCTCGTCCCGGATGTGGGCGAGCGTCTCGGGGCCGTAGGTCCGGGCGACCCACGCGTCGTCGTAGACGGTGTGGATGTAGCGGTCCGCCGTGTCGGGCGAGAGGGCCACGACGCGGGCGCCGGGCGGGATGAGCGGGGCGTGACGTTCCACCGCGGCGACCACGGACCCGGTGGAGCCGCCGACGGGCAGGCCCCGTTCGGCCGCGAGGCGGCGGCACATGCGGATGGCGTCCGTCTCGGGGACGAGGACGACGTCGTCGACGGCCTCGGGTCGGCACAGTTCGGGGCGGCGGCTGGTGCCGAGCCCCGGGATGTGGCGGGGGCCGGGCGGGTGGCCGAAGGTCACGGACCCGGCCGTGTCCACGGCGATGATCTTCGTGCTGGGCGAGAAGGCCCGGAAGTGGCGGATGCAGCCCATCAGGGTGCCGGTGGTGCCGGCGCCGATGAAGAGCCGGTCGACCCGGCCGATGTGGCGCAGGATCGACGTCGCCGTGGAGCGGGCGTGCGCGTCGGGGTTGGAGGGGTTGGCGTACTGGTTGAGCCAGATCAGCTTGGGGTCGGCGGCGAGTTCCCGCCGGATGCGGGCGATACGGGTGCCGAGGAAGCCGCCGTTCGCGTCGCGCTCGTCGACCTGGATGACCTCGGCGCCCAGGGCGCGGATCAGCGCGAGGCTCTGCGGGGAGATGTTGGGGTCGGTCACGCAGGTGAAGGCGTAGCCCTTGGCGGCGGCGACGATGGCCAGGGCGATGCCGAGGCTTCCGGACGAGGACTCGATGATGCGGCCGCCGGTCCAGAGCAGGCCGCGCCGTTCGGCGTCCTCGACCATGCCCACGGCCGATTTCAGTTTGATGGAGCCGGCCGGGTTCCATCCCTCGATCTTGAGGAAGGACTCGCTGCCGGGGACGAGTCCGTCGAGCCTGACGAATATGTCGTCGGTGATGATTTCGTGCGCGTGCTGGAAGATCACGGATTCCCCGTTCCACCGAAGGGCGGCGCTGGGTCAGCGCCTCGTCAGATGTGCGCGAAGCGGTCCAGGAAAAGCGCTTCCGCAAGGGCTGTGGCGGCGATGTCGCCGGGATTCACGCTCTCGTCGGGCGCGTGGATGCGCGCCTCGGGGTCCTCCACGCCGAACAGCAGGATCTCCGCGTCCGGGTGGAGCCGTTGCAGGGTGCTGCACAGGGCGATGGACCCGCCCGCGCCGATGACCAGGGGCTCGCGCCCGTACGCCTCGGCCATGGCGTCGCTCATGGCGCGGTGCGCCGGCCCGTCGGTGCGGCCGCGGAAGGACGCACCCGTGGTGATGCGCGTGATGTCCAGTCGGGCGCCGAAGGGCACGGCCCGCCGCAGGTGGGCGGCGAGCACGTCGTGCGCGTGCGCCGGGTCGGTGCCGGGCGGGAGGCGCAGGCTGACCAGCGCCTTGGCGGAGGCCCGCAGGGCGGGGACGGCCTCGTGCGGGGCGGGCCCGTCGATGGCCAGGACCGTCGCGGAGGGCCGCGTCCACAGCCGTTGCGCGGGGGAGCCGGTGCCCATCAGGCGGACGCCGTCGAGCAGTCCGGCGTCCTGCCGGAGCCGGTCCTCCGGGTAGTCGGCCGGGTCCGCGGGCGGTACGGGCGGCTCCAGGCCGGCGACGGCGGTGTCGCCGTGCTCGTCGTGCAGGGACGCGAGGACCCGGACGAGCGCGGTCATGGCGTCGGGCACCGGCCCGCCGAACTGTCCCGAGTGCAGGTCGCCCCGCAGCGTGGACACCGTCACCTCGGCTACGGCCATCCCGCGCAGGGACGTCGTCAGCGTCGGCACGCCGGCCTCGAAGTTGCCGGAGTCGGCGACGAGGACGGCGTCGGGCGCCATGAGCTCCGGCCGCTCGGCGAGGAGCCGTTCCAGGCTGCCCCTGCCCCGCTCCTCGCTGCCCTCCACGAGCACGGTCAGCGACACCGGCGGCGGGCCGCCCTCGGGGCGCGCGGCCCGCAGGGCCCGGAGCGCCGCGAGGTGCATGAGGAGGTTGCCCTTGCAGTCCGCCGCGCCCCTGCCGTACCAGCGGCCGTCCCGCTCGGTGAGCGTGAAGGGCGGTGAGGTCCAGCGGTCGGCGTCGCCCTCGGACACGACGTCGTAGTGCGCGTACAGCACGACCTCGCGGGCGCCGGGCGGGCCGGGCAGCCGGCCGATGACGGTCGCGTTGCCGTCGTCGGTGCGCAGCTGCCGTACGGCGAACCCCTCGGCGGCGAAGGCGTCGGCGACCCATCGCGCGGCGGCCTCGCAGTCCGGCGAGGGCTCGGGCCCGTCACCGGCGACGGACCGCAGGGCCACCAACTCGGCGAGCTCGCGCCGGAGCCGCGGCATCAGCGCCTGGACGGCGTCGGCACACCGGGCGGGGTCGAGGCGGGGGCCGGCGTCGAGGCCCGGGGTGGAGGTCGTGCGCACCACGGCTCACACCCCCCGCGCGCCGGTCCCGGCCAACGGGACCCGTTCCGGCCCGGTGCGGCCGGGCGCCGCGGGACGGCCCGTTCCTCCGGGCCCTCCGGCCTCCAGCAGGCCCCGCGACTCCAGCATCCTCAGGGCGATGCGTGCCGCCTCGTGCCCGGCGCGGTGCTGGGCCTCGGCGGTGCCGGCGCCGAGGTGCGGGGTGGGGAGCACGTTGGGGAGGCCGAGGAGCGGGGAGTCGCGGGGCGGTTCGACGGCGAAGACGTCGAGCGCCGCGGCGGCGACGCGCCCGTCCTTGAGGGCCCGGGCCAGGGCGTCCTCGTCCACGATGCCTCCGCGTGCGGTGTTCACGAGATGGAGCCCGGGCTTCGCCAGGGCCAGTTCGCGCTCGCCGATCAGGCCCTCCGTCTCGGCGGTCCTCGGCAGATGGACCGTCAGGAGATCACTTCGGGCGAGCAGTTCGCCGAGGGTGACCGGTTCCGCGCCGGCGCGCCGGCAGTCGTCGTCGGCGACGTACGGGTCGTGCGCGAGGACGGTCATGTCGAAGGCGGCCAGCCGGCGGACGACTTGGCGGCCGATGCGGCCGAGGCCCAGCACGCCGAGGGTGCGGCCGGCGAGTTCGCCGCCCTTGAAGGCGGAGCGGTTCCACTCCCCCCGGCGGACGTGCTGCGCGGCTTCGGGGATGTGCCGTGCCAGGGCGACGGCCAGGCCGACGGTCAGCTCGGCGACGCTGACGGCGTTCGCCGCGGGCGTGTTGGCGACGGACACGCCCGCGCCGTCCGCGGCCGCGGTGTCCACGTTGTCGAGACCCACCCCGGCGCGTACGACGCCTTTCAGCAGGGGCGCGTGGGCGAAGACCTCGCGGTCCACCCGCGTGCCGCTGCGCACGACCAGCACGGAGGCATCGGCGACGGCGGCAAGGAGCCGCGTCCGGTCGCCTCCGTCGGTTCTCCGGACCTCGCACGCGGCGCGCAGGAGGTCCAGCGCGTCGTCCGGCAGCGGATCGCTCACCAGCACCACAGGTCTGGGCATGACGGCATCTCCTAATGAGGGCGGGGACACCCCGAGGGTGGGGGGCGTGTCCCCGCCGGGGGTGCGCCGGAGCGGATCACGCCCGGCGTTCATGAGCTGCGATGCAACCATAGACCAAGACTCATCCGTGTACGCAAGTGCACTTTTGACCGGAGCGCACGATTCCGCAGCAGTTCGGCCAGCCACTCGGACGTAACGACCGAAAATCGGCCTGACAAACCGGGCAAACCCGCCCTGACCCCCCTTGTGCAAAACTGAAGAATAAGTTTGGCTCGGCATGCATGTTTGAACCCGATTACCGAAAGGGGTACGTGGTGGCGAGCCAGAGCGAGACCAGCGGGGTGCCCGCCGTCGCCGTCGTCGGCATGGGGTGCAGGTTTCCGGGCGCTCGGGGAGTGGACGCGTACTGGGACCTTCTGCGCGGCAACGTCGACGCGATCACACCGATCCCCGGGGACCGGTTCGACGTGGGCCCGCACTACAGCGGGGAACCCGGCACCCCGGGCAGGACCGTGTCACGGCACGGCGGATTCCTCGACGACGTGTACGCGTTCGACGCGGCGTTCTTCCGCCTGTCGCCGCGCGAGGCCCGCACGATGGACCCGCAGCAGCGGCTGCTGCTCCAGGTGGTGTGGGAGGCGCTGGAGCAGGCGGGGATCCGGCCCTCGTCGCTGGCGGGCCGCCGCGGCGGCGTCTTCGTGGGCCAGGCCACGTCGGAGTACGCCGAGACGACGGGCGAGGCGGCCGTCGCGGACGTACGCGCCATGGCGGGCGGCAGGCTCCGGGCGGTCACGGCGGGACGCCTCAGCTACGCCCTGGACCTGCGCGGGCCGAGCGTGGTCCTCGACACCGCCTGCTCCTCCTCCCTCGTCGCGGTGCACACGGCGCGGCAGAGCCTGCTCACCGGCGAGAGCGACATCGCCGTCGCCGCCGGCGTCAACGTGCTGCTCTCCCCCACCGACTCCATCGCCTACTCGCAGGGCCACATGCTGTCGCCGGACGGCCGCTGCAAGTTCGGCAGCGCGGACGCCGACGGCTTCGTCCGCAGCGAGGGCGTCGCCGCCGTCCTCCTCAAGCGCCTGCCCGACGCCGTCCGCGACGGCGACCCGGTGCTGGCGGTCCTCAAGGGCAGCGCGGTGACCAACGACGGCCAGGGCAGCGGCCTGCTGCTCCAGCCCGCCGTGCCCGGACAGGTGGACATGCTGCGTGAGGCCTGCCGCAGCGCGGGCGTCGCCCCGGCGCGCCTGGACTACGTCGAGGCACACGGCACGGGCACGGTGGTCGGCGACGGCGTGGAACTGCGCGCGCTCGCCGAGTTCTACGGCTCCGGCGGCCCGGTCGCACGCCCCCTTCTCGTCGGCTCCGTGAAGAGCAACATCGGGCACACGGAGGCGGCGGCCGGCATCGCGGGCCTCATCAAAGCCGTCCTGACGGTCCGTCACCGACTGGTGCCCGCGTCCTTGCACTGCGCCACGCCCCACGACCTCCTCCGCGACGGGGACCTGCCCGTCCGGGTCGTCACGGAGAACACCCCGCTGGACCCGGACCGCGGGCCTGCGGTCGTCGGGGTCAGCTCCTTCGGCATCTCGGGCACGAACGCCCATGTGGTGATCGGCGAGTACGTCGCCGACGCGGCCGGGCCGAGCCCGCGCCCGTCCGCCCCCGCGACCGCGAAGGAGCGCGACGAGGCCCGGCGCGCCCCGCACCTGCTCGTCCTGTCGGCCCGCTCGGAGCGGTCCCTGCGCGCACTCGCCACCCGCTACGCCGCCCACCTGGAGCCGGGCGGCCCCGGACACGGCACCGCGCTGCGGGACATCTGCCGCACCGCGGCCACCCGCCGCGACGCGCACCCGTACCGCCTGTGGGCCGTCGGCACGACACACGCGGAAGTCGCCTCGGTCCTGCGCACGCTGGCCGACGGCGGCGAGTCGCCCTACGGCGGCACGGGCGAGGCCGGGTTCACCACGGACCGCGAGCCGGTCTTCGTCTTCGCCGGCCAGGGCTCGCAGTGGGCGGGGATGGGACGGGACCTCCTGCGCTCGTCACCGGCGTTCCGCGCGGCCATGGCGGAGTGCGACGCCGCTGTCCGGGAGGAGACGGGCTGGTCCGTGCTCGACGTGCTGAACGCCGAGGACGGCGGGTTCCCCGACACGGTCGACACCGTGCAGCCCACGCTCTGGGCCGTCCAGGTCGCGCTCGCGGCACTGTGGCGGGAGATGGGCGTGGACCCGGCGCTCTGCATCGGGCACAGCATGGGCGAGGCGGCCGCGGCGTACGTGTCGGGGGCGCTGTCCCTGCGGGACGCCGCCGCCGTGATCTGCCGCCGCAGCGCCCTGATGCAGCGGCTGGCGGGGCGCGGAGCCATGCTCTCCGTGGAGCTGCCCGCGGCCGAGGCCCGCGAACTGGCCTCCGCGTACGGCGACGGGGTGTGCGTCGCGGCCGAGAACGGGCCCGAGGCGACGGTCCTCGCGGGCGACACCGCCACGCTGGAGCGCATCGCCGCGCGGCTGGACGAGCAGGGCACGTTCTGCCGCGTCGTCCGCGTGAACGTCGCCTCGCACTCGCCCGTCATGGACGAGATAGGGGACGACCTGCGGGCCGCGCTGCGGGACCTGCGGCCCACGGCCCCGCACACCCCCATGTACTCCACGACCCGTTGCGAACCGGTGCGGGACGCGGCCCTCGACGCGGCGTACTGGCAGGAGAACCTGCGGCAGCGCGTCCGGTTCAGGGAAGCGGTGGAGTACGCGGCCAAGGCCGGCGACCGGGTGTTCGTGGAGGTCGGCCCGCACCCCGTACTGGTCCAGGCCGTGCGGGACGTGGAGGCGGCCGCAGGGCTGCCGGGCACGGGCGTGCCCACGCTGCTGAAGGAGCAGGACGGCACGTCGGCGGCCGTACGGGCCCTGGGGCGGGCCTTCACCCTGGGCGTCCCCGTCGACTGGGACCGTTTCCACGGCGTGCCGGAATCCGGCGCCGCACCCCGCGTGCCGCTGCCCCTGTACGCGTGGGACGAGGAGCGGTACGTGCCCGAGCCCGCGCCGCGCCGGGCGTACGACGCGGCGCCCGCCCCGGCCCGTCCGGGGGCGTACGGCAGGGACGTCGCCCTGCGCCGCCTCGGCCTGGCGGGGGTGGCCGAGGGCCTGGAGGTCCGCGGGCTGCGTCCCGTACCGCCGCCCGTGTACTTCGGCGCGATCACGGAACTGGCCCGGGACGTCCTGCCCGACGGCGAGTTCACCCTTGAGGAGATACGTTTCGGCGCGGAGCCGCCGCAACTGCCGGACGCCCTGGACGCCGTCGCCCGCATCACGCTCGTGCCCGAGGACACGCCCGGCCTGTATCGCTTCACCGTCGCGCCGGCCGCACGACCGGGCGCGGGTCCATGGCTGACGGGGTTCCTCCGCGCGTCGCCGGGAGGCCGGGAGGACGGGTCGGACGGACTGCGGGAGCTGGACCTGGCGCTGACCCGGTGCACGGAGTACGTGCCGGGCGGCGAGTTCTACCGGCGGGCCGAGGCGCGGGGGTACCGCATCGGCGAGGCGCTGCGGACGGTGGGTCAGGTCTGGCGGCGCGACGGCGAGGCCGTGGCCCGGGTGGCCGTCCCGCCGGCCGGCGGGGCCGTGGCGCGAGTGGGTGTCCCCTCGGCCGGCGGGGCCGCCGCGCTGGAGGCCGGACTGCTGCCGGTCGTGGCCGCGTGGCCGCACTCCGGCGGCCCGGGTGCGGCCACGTGCGTCTTCCTCACCGAGTCCTTCGAGAGCGTGCGGCTCTCGGGCCCGTTGGACGGCACGTACTGGTCGGTGGCGCGGTTCGCGCCGTCACCCGCCGCGCAGGACGCCCGGGACGGTGGCCGGGCGGACATCCTGCTGGTCGCCGCGGACGGGCGGGTCGCCGCCGAGTTCCGGGGCGTGGGCATGCGCCGGCTCCCGGACGCGGCGCCGGGCGGGCGGCCGGAGGGGGAGCCGAGCTGGGAGTCGGCCGAGGACCCGACGGCGGAGCCGGCCGGGGAGCCGGAGCGTGCGGTGGCCGGCGAGCGGCGAGGCGAATGCGCCAGTGCGGCGCGGCCCGCCCCCGCCACGGTCCTGGACCACGCCGCCTACGTCCTGGGCACGCCGGCGAACCGGATAGACCCCAGGATGAGCCTGCGCGAACTGGGCCTCGACTCGCTGATGGCCCTGCAGTTGCGGGGCAGGCTGCGGGCGAGCCACGGCACGGAGGTGGCCGTCCAGCGGCTGTTGGGCAAGGAGAGCATCGGCGACCTGGTCACGGCGCTCGAGGGTGCCGATCCGGCCGTTCACGGCAACGAACCCAGACGGCAACCCATAGATGTACCCTAGTATAAATATGGGTTCTGGCAGGGAAAACAAGTGCAGTGAGAGCGAGGCCGTGCCGTGGCCATCCATACACCTCAGACGGAAGCGGGGCGTCCACTGGGACGCCGGGAGCGGAGCAAGCAGCGCGTCAAGCACGCGATCTACACCTCCGCGCTCACACTCTTCGCCGAGCAGGGGTACGACGGAACGACGATCGACCAGATCGCGGATCGCGCGGACGTGGCGCGCGGCACGTTCTTCAACTACTTCCAGCGAAAAGAGGACCTGGTCACCGCCTGGGCCGAGGGACGCAGTGAGAGGCTGAACTCCATCATGGAGGAGTCGCTGCACGCGACCGACGACGTCACCGTCCACCTGGAGCGGTGCATGGCCGCCCTGGCCCAGCTCAACGAGGCGGAGCGGGACATCACCCCCGTCATGCTGGAGGCGTGGGTGAAGGCCGGGCGCCCGCTCCACGAGGAGCCGTACACGGCCTCGATCTTCACCACGATCATCGAACTGGGCAAGCGCCAGGGCCGGGTCGCCCCGGACATCGACTCCGAGCAGGTCGGCCACATGCTCCGGGACTGCTACCTCGGCGCGCTCTACCGCTGGTCGCCGCAGGACGAGGGCAAGCCGCCGCTGCACGTCGAACTGCGCGCGATCCTGCGGGTCGTCCTCACCGGCATCCTCGGCTACCGCGAACCGCGCTGACCGGCCGCGGCCCCGGCCCGGCTCGTATGCGGCGGTGAGGCTCCCCGCACAGGGGTCTCACCGCGGCATGCCGCGTCCGGCCGGACCGGTCGCGAGCGGGACGCGCGCTCCCTCACCCGGGCGAACCGGCAGAAAATCCCGCGCGAACACCCGCCCCCCGCGCCAGTGTTGAGGAGCCGTACGGCACCACACGACCGAGGGGAGCGTCCTGCCCGTGACCGCGCACAGCACCGAGCCCACGAAGAACGACGAACCGGCGAAGAACGAGGAACCGTCCGAGGAACCGGCGAAACGCCCCACCGAGGAGTTACGGTTCCGCTCCCCCACCCTCGCCGCGCTCCAGCGGCAGCCGATCACGACCCTCTCGATGGCGCGCCGTCTCCCGCAGCTGGTCCGCCGCGCGTTCACGCTCGCGTGGAAGGTGGACCGCCGGGCCGTGGTGGCGCTGCTCGTCTGCCAGGCGGCCTCGGCCTTCCTCGAAGCGTTCGGGCTGCTGGCCACCACCTCGACCATCAGCGCCCTGATCTCCTCGGGTGACATCGCCGACCGTCTGTGGCAGGCCGCGCCGTCGCTCGCCGTCCTGGCCGGCGCGGCGGGGCTGCGCGCCCTCCTCGGCATCGCCGTCACCAACATCTCCGCCCGGCTCGCCCCGCGCATCTCGCGGGAGGCGGAGATGGAGATGCTGGACGCGGCGATCCACGCCGAACTCGCCGCGTACGACAACCCCGGCTTCAACGACCGGTGGGACGCCGCCGACCGGGGCGCCGACGTCGCCCGGGACCTCGTCACCGAGTCGCAGCAGCTGATGGCCTGCGTCGCGTCCCTCATCGCCGCCGCGAGCGTCGTCACCGTCCTGCACCCGGTGCTGCTGCCGCTGCTCTTCCTCGCGGCCCTGCCGCAGGGCGTCGCCGGGATGAAGGGCGCCCGCGTCCAGTACGAGAACAGCCGCGCCGTGTCCGCCGAGCGCCGGACCCTGTCGCTGCTCCGCTGGTACATGATCGACAAGGACATCGCCGACCAGCTCCGCTCGGGCACCATGGCCGGCTTCCTCCTCGACCGCTACCGCACCATCGGCGAGCGCGTCGACCGGGCGACCGACCGGGCCGTCCACCGCAGCGCCCGCTACGCCCTGCTCGGCTCGCTGGTCGGCGGTCTCGCGGGCGGGCTCGTGTGGGCCGCGCTCCTCGCACTGCTGGCGACCGGCCACATGACCGTCGCCGCCGGCGGCACCGCCGTGTTCGCCCTGCGCACCGTCGGCACCTCCCTCCAGGGCATGGTCGGCTACGGCACCCGCCTGTTCCGCACGGGCCTGTACCTGGACGACTGGGCGGACTTCATCGAGGAGGCCGGCGGCCACCGCATGCGGCGCGGCACGCTGACCCCCGCGCCGCCCCGGACCATCCGCACGGAGGCGCTGACGTACCGCTATCCGAGCGCCGACCGCCCGGCCCTCGACGGCGTCACCTTCGAGGTGCGCCGGGGCGAGGTCGTGGCGCTGGTCGGGGAGAACGGCTCCGGCAAGACCACCCTCAGCAAACTCCTCACCGGGCTGTACCTCCCGACGAGCGGCACCGTCACCTGGGACGGCACGCCGACGGGCGACCTCGACCCGCAGGCGCTGTGGACGCAGACGGCCGTCGTCCCCCAGGACTACGCCCACTGGCCGCTCACGGCACGCGAGAACATCACCCTGGGGCAGCCCGCGCGCGACGGCGACCGCGCCGTCCTGGAGGCCGCCACCCGGTCCGGCGCCCACGAGGTCGTCGACGACCTGCGCAGCGGTCTCGACACCCTGCTGGCCAGCCAGTGGTGGGGCGGCGTGGAGCTCTCCGGCGGCCAGTGGCAGCGCATCGCCCTCGCCCGCGCCTTCCACCGCCCCGCCGGACTGCTCGTGCTCGACGAGCCGACGTCCGCGCTCGACCCCCGCGCGGAGCACCGCATCTTCACCGGGCTGCGCAAGATCGGCCAGGACCGCGCCGTCATCCTCGTCACGCACCGGCTCACCAACGTCGCCGTCGCCGACCGCATCGTCGTCATGCGCCACGGCCGCATCGTCCAGCAGGGCACCTTCGACGAACTCGCCACCGCCCCGGGCCTGTTCCGCGAACTCTGGCAGCTCCAGAACGACCGTGGACACACCCCGACGCACCACCCGGCCCCCGAACCACAGGCGTGAGCCGGCCCGACACGGTGGGCGAGGCAGTCCCGACGGCGAAGCGTGCCGGGGCCGGCCGAGGCGCACGGTGTGGGCACCGAGCGGTCACGCTCCGAGGCATCCGCGCTCCATGGCCCGATGCTTCGGCCCCCGCTGGTTCGGCTGACCGGCCGGGCCACGCGACCCCGAGGGCCGACGCGGTCGAACGCCCTGACAGGCTGGGGCACATGACTGCATCGCGCGTGGTTCGGGTGTTCACTCTGGGCGGCACGATCTCCTCGCGGGGAGTCGCGGACGCGGAACGTCTCACGGGTGCCGAGATCCTGGCGGGTACGGGGGTGCCGGGCGTCACCGTCGAGTTGAGCGACGTGCGGCGGCTGCCCAGCTCGTCGCTGTCGTTCGACGACCTGGCCGAGCTGGCCGGGCGGATCGACGAGGCGTCGGCCGACGCCTCCGGGGTCGTCGTCGTCCAGGGCACCGACACGCTGGAGGAGACGGCCTTCCTGCTGGACCTGCTGTGTGCGGCCCGTACCCCGATCGTGCTGACCGGCGCCATGCGCCGCCCCGGCACGCCCGGAGAGGACGGCCCGGCGAACCTCGCCGCCGCCCTCGCGGTGGCGGCCGACCCCGGCTGCCGGGACCTCGGCGTCCTCGTGGTGTTCGCGGACGAGATCCACTCGGCGCGGCTCGTCCGCAAGACCCACACGACGTCCGTCGCGACGTTCGCGTCCCCGGGTGCCGGGCCGCTGGGCGTCGTCGTGGAGGGCCGCCCCCGGCTGCTGCTGCGCCCGGCCCGCCGGGTCGTCGCGCGGCCGCTGCGGCTGCGTACGCCCGTACGGGTGGCCCTGGCCGAGCTGACGCTCGGCGACCGCGGCGAGCTCCTCGACGGCGTGGAGGACCGCTTCGACGGCCTGGTCGTCGCGGCGTTCGGCGCCGGGCACGCCCCGACGTGGCTGGTCGAGCGGCTCACCGCGCTGGCCGCCCGCATCCCCGTCGTCCTCGCGTCCCGCACCGGTGCGGGCCCGCTGCTCGGCCACACCTACCGGGGCCCCGGCTCCGAGTACGACCTGCTGGGCCGCGGCCTCGTACCGGCCGGCGTCCTCGACGCCCGCAAGGCGCGCCTGCTGCTGCACGCCCTCCTCGCCGACGGCGCCGACCGGTCCCGCGTGGCCGAGGTGTTCGGCGACCTGACCGGGGCCACGAGCGGCCGGTAGCCGCGGGTCACGGCGTCTGGAACGCCTCGATCACCCCGCCCGTCAGGCACACCCCGACGAGCGACAGACCGTGCTCCGTCCACGACGCCCCACAGTCGCAGACCAGTTCGAGCGACCGCCAGTCGGACGTCAACGACCAGGGTCCCTGGAGCCCGCACGCCGGGCAGGAGACGGGGGTCGCCGTCCAGACCCCCGGTTCCCGCCGGTGGCGCACGAGCCGGCCCTCGTGGCGCAGGCTCCACGGGGCGGCGCTCGGCGTACGGGGCCGCGCCTCTGGGGGAATCGGCCGCGCGATGTCCTGGAGCAGGCTCACGAGATGCGGCCGGAGCGCCTCGCCCAAGGCCGCCATGCGCCGCTCTTCCTCCATGTCGCCCGTCACCCAGGCGGACCTCCCGTAGGAGGGCGCCGCCGCGGCCGGAGGGGGGTTCGGGCTGACGTACCACGGGACCAGGCACTGCGCGATGCCCGTCAGGACCTCGGCCATCAGCGGCGTGACCGGCCGGTCCTCCACGTGATGGATCAACGTGCGAAGCCCCCGCTGCAGTCGCCGCGCCACCTGCCGCGCCTCGGTCTCCCTAGCCCGGGCGGCACCGGGAAGGGCCGCCGTGAGCCGACCGAGCACGGCCTCCGCGGCAAGCCTGTCGCCCTCGGCGGGCAGCCATTCCCCGCGCCGGAGGTGACCGCGGACGCGTGGCGCGACCCCTTCGAACAACCCGGTCTTCAACGGCACCGCTTCACCCTAACGGCCGACGCCGGTACACGTGAGAGGAGGCCCGGGATGCCCCGGGCCTCCACTGCAGGACGTCAGCGGTCAGGCGCCGGCGCCCATGCCGTTGCCGTTGCCGCCGTTGCCGTTGCCGTTGTAGTCGTCCTCGACGAGGCAGAACTCGGCGTGGCTGAGCCCGTAGTAGTCGTCGGGGTCGTTGGTCTCTTCGTTGAGCGGGGCGTGGAGGTCCTGGTCCGATCCGATGCCCTCGGGCCGGTAGTCGAACAGGTTGGCGTTCGGCCCGCCCTTGACGATGACACCGATGGCCGCGAACTCACCGTTGACGGTGAAGTCGAAGGTCTGGTTGTCCTCGCTGACGTTGGAGATGGTGATCAGCCCCGAGGGGTCAGTCCCCTCCGGCAGGTCCTCGTTCGGAGGCGCCTCGATCTTGACCGTGACGTCACAGTCGAACTCGTCGATTTCCGGGTCAATGGTGTGGATGTTGCCGAAGTTCGGGTTGTTCTCCACCTCGATCGGCTGCTCGCCGGACGCGCTGGGGCTCCCGGGATCCAGCGGCTGGGCGGAGGCCGGGGCGGCGAAGCCGACTGCCAGCGCGGAGGTCAGACCGAGGCCGAGGAGCTGCGCTCCCAGCCTCGCGCGCCTCGACGACGCCTTGGCTCGAGTGGTTACACGCATGGACGGGTTCTCCTTCAGGTCTTCGATGTTCTGGGCCTCGGCCTTCGCGGACCGCCACGCCCGCAGTCGATCTGCGGTGCGACTTTGAACGCCTGTCCGCTGCCGGGCATCCCGACCGTCGCACAAGCTGACCGGCTCCGCCCCTCACCGCTCCGCTCCCTACGCCATCCGAGGGCGAAACAACTCCGGGCAGGTGAAGTAAGGACCATCGCGACGCAAAGGCAGAAGTACGACATAAGTGAAGGTCAGTTGATATAACCAGTCATATGAGGCGTCTGAGCAGCTCCGAGGCCGCAGGACAGGCCGTCTCCGTCACGCCACGGCGAGCATCCGTACGCAGGGGCCCGACGCCCGGCTGGTACGTGCCGGCCGCGCTCCTGGCCGACTCCGTCGGGGTGGCGCTGCCCACGGGGGCGGCGCTCCTCGCGGCCGGGGAGAGCCACGTCCCGCACCAGGCGCTGGTGGTCACCGCCGTCTGGCTGCTCGTGGGCGCGGTGGCACACCGGTACGTGCCGTGGACCTGGGACGAGGGCGCCCCGCTGGGACCGGTGGTCCGGGACTGGCTGGTGCTGCTCGGCGTGCTGGCCGCACTGCGGGCCGTGTGGGGGCCGGGAGGCACTCCGTCCGCCGCGGTCCTCCTCGCCCTGACCCCTCCCCTTTTGGTCACCGCCGTGTGCCGCAAGGCGCTGCACCGCAGGCTGCGGTCCGTACGCCGGCGCGCGCAGGCGCTGCGGCGGGTGCTCGTCGTCGGGGAGGCGGCGGCGGTGGACACCGTGGTGGGGCAGCTCGCCGAGCGCACCGACCACGGGTACGTGGCCGTCGGGGTGGCCGTCGTCGGCGACGGGGACGTGCTCTCCGGCGTACCGGTCGCCGTCCGGCTCGTGGCGGACCAGCCGGGCGAGGCGACCGGTGCCGGGCTCGTGCCGGAGCAGCCGCACGTGGCCACCGGTGGCGGGCTCGGGGCGGAGCAGCCGACCGGCGCCCTCGGCAGCGACGACCGGCTCGTGACGGAGGCCGTGGAGGCCCTCGGCGTCGACCTGGTGTTCGTGGCCGCGGGCAGCCGCCTGTCCGGGGACCGGCTGCGGCGGCTCTCATGGACGCTCCACGACCGCGGCTGTCCGCTGATGGTCCTCCCGGGTGTCGTCGAGGTGGCCCGGCGCAGGGTCCGGCTCGCCTCGGCGGCCGGGCTGACACTGCTGGACGTCGCACCGCCGCCGCACCACGCCCGCGGCCTGCCGCCGCTGCTGAAGGCGGCGACGGACCGCGTCGGCGCGCTGCTCCTGCTGGCGGCGCTGGCACCGCTGTTCGTGCTGCTGGCCGTCGCGGTACGGGCGGGCTCGCCGGGGCCCGTGTTCTACCGCCAGACACGGGTGGGCCGGCACGGCAGGCCCTTCGCCATGTGGAAGTTCCGGACGATGGTCGTGGACGCGGACCGGCTGAAGGACGAACTGGCGACGGTGAACGAGCACGACGGGCACATGTTCAAGCTGCGCCAGGATCCGCGCGTCACCCCGGTCGGCCGGTTCCTGCGCCGCTCCTCGCTGGACGAGCTGCCCCAGTTGGTGAATGTGCTGCTCGGCCACATGTCGCTGGTCGGGCCGCGGCCGCCGCTCCCCGAGGAGGTCGCGCACTACGACGCGGTGGAGATGCGCAGGCTCGGCGTCCGTCCCGGGCTCACCGGGCTGTGGCAGGTGAGCGGACGGTCGGACCTGTCGTGGCACGAGACGGTCTCGCTCGACCTGCGGTACGTGGACAACTGGTCGTGGGGCTGGGACATGACGATCGTGGGCCGCACGCTCCGCGCCGTCCTGGACGGGCGCGGAGCGTACTGAAGGGCGGTCAGGCGACGACGGCCGCCCGGGCCGCGACCGCGGGCTGCTCCGTACGGAGCCACGCGGCGTACGTGGAGGCGATCCCGTCCCGCAGGGCGATCCGGGGCCGCCAGCCGAGCGCGGTCATGCGCGAGACGTCCAGCAGCTTGCGCGGGGTGCCGTCCGGCTTCGACGGGTCGAAGGCGATCCGCCCGGAGTAGCCCACGACGTCCGCGACCATCTCGGCGAGTTCACGGATCGTCAGGTCCTCGCCGCAGCCGACGTTGACCGGTACCTCGTCGTCGTAGCGGCGCAGCAGGGTCAGACACGCCTCGGCGAGGTCGTCGACGTGGAGGAATTCGCGGCGGGGCGTGCCGCTCCCCCAGAGCACGACCTCGTCGAGCCCGTCGCGCGCCGCCTCGTGGAAGCGGCGGATGAGCGCCGGCAGGACGTGCGAGGACGCGGGGTCGAAGTTGTCCCCGGGCCCGTAGAGGTTGGTCGGCATCGCGGAGACGTACGAGGCGCCGTACTGCCGCCGGTAGGACCGCACCTGCGTGATGCCCGCGATCTTGGCGAGCGCGTACGGCTCGTTGGTCGGCTCCAGCGGGCCGGTGAGCAGGGCGTCCTCCCGGATCGGCTGGGGCGCGAGCCGGGGGTAGATGCACGACGAGCCGAGGAACAGCAGGCGCCCCACCCGGGCCTCGTGCGCGGCGGAGATCACGTTGAGCTGGATCCGCAGGTTGTCCTCGAGGAACTCCACCGGGCGGGTGCTGTTGGCCATGATGCCGCCCACCTTCGCCGCGGCCAGGACGACGGCGTCCGGCCGGGCTTCCCGCAGGAAGGCGGCCGTTGCGGCCGGGTCGCGCAGGTCCAGTTCGGAACGGGTCCGGGCGAGTACGTCGTATCCGTCGGCCGTCAGGCGGCGCACCACCGCGGATCCGACGAGTCCTCGGTGGCCGGCGACGTACACCCGGGCGGGTGGGGGGAGGAGATCTTCCATGTGGCCGAGTTTGCCCGCAACACACCGATATGTAATGCACCACACCCGAAGTTCCCGGAAACTCACGTACGTGGAGAGATCGTCGCCCTCGGTGAGGGCCACTGCCGCGGAGCGCTCCCTGCGCGGGTTCTCGGGAGCCGGTTACGACAAGGGGCGCCCCCTGCTCGTCCAGGCGGCCTGGTGGGCCGTCCTCAACCTCGTCTTCGTCAAATGGTGGTTCCCGGCCCGCTGGCGCCCGGCCGTGCTGCGGGCGTTCGGCGCGCGGGTCGGGCGGCGGGTGCTGATCCGCCAGCGCGTCCGCGTCCACTGGCCGTGGCGGCTGGAGATCGGCGACGACGTGTGGATCGGCGAGGGCGCCTGGCTGCTCAACCTGGAGCCGATCACGATCGGCAGCGACGTGTGCGTCTCCCAGGAGGCGCTGCTGTGCACCGGCAGCCACCAGCGCCACAGCCCGACCTTCGAGTTCGACAACGGGCCCATCCGGCTGGAGCCGGGTTCCTGGGTCGCCGCGCGGGCCGTCGTGCTGCGCGGCGTCACCGTGGGGCGCCGCGCGGTCGTGGGCGCCTCGGCGGTCGCCCACCGCGACGTCCTGCCCGGCACGGTCGTCACGACGGGAGCCCCGGCATGAGGATCGTCCATGTGGTGACGCTCGTCAGCGACGACGGTGCGTACGGCGGCCCGACGAGCGTGGCCGTCGGCCAGCTGGAGGAGTGCGCCGCGCGCGGCCACGAGGTGACGCTCGTGTCGCTGTGGCGGGGCCGGTCGCCGGCGCCGGGCCGGGTGGGGGCGGTGCCGCTGCGCAGCCGCCCCGCGCGGGCGCTGCTTCCCGGGCGGTTCACCGGGATCATGCACCCGCTGCTCGCCCGGGACCTGTGGCGGGCGATGGGCGCGGCCGACGCGGTGCACATCCACGCGGGCCGCGACCTGGTCTCGCTCACCGCGCTCGTGGTGGCCGCGTTGCGCCGCAAACGGTTCGTGGCGCAGACGCACGGCATGGTGGAGCCCCGCCGTTCGCGGGTCGTCCGCCTCTTCGACCGGGTGTACGTGCCGCTCCTGCGCCGGGCGCGCGGCTTCCTGGTGCTCACCGAGCGCGAACGGCTCGCCCTGGCGGAGGTCGTGGGCCCGCAGGGTCCGCCGCTGCGCCCGCTGCCCAACGGGGTGCGCTCCCGTGGCGGGAGCGCGGCCGGGCCCCGGCGGGACCGCGAGGTGCTGTTCCTCGCCCGCCTGCACCCGCGCAAGCGTCCGGAGGCGTTCGTCGAAATGGCCGCGCTGGTCCACCGGAGGGTGCCCGGCGCGCGGTTCGCCCTGTACGGGGCGGACGAGGGGTCGCTGCCCGAGGTGCTGCGGCTCATCGCCGCGCACGGGCTGGAGGACGTCGTCTCCTACGGCGGGGCGCTGGCACCGGCCGAGGCGGTACGCGCCCAGGCGGAGGCCGCGGTGTACGTGCTGCCGAGCGTCGACGAGCCGTTCCCGATGACCGTGCTGCAGGCCCTGTCGGTGGGCACGCCCGTGGTGTGCACCGACAGCTGCGGCATCGCGGAGGAGCTGGCGCACCGGGGTGCGGCGGCCGTCACCGACGGCAGCCCTGCCGCCCTCGCGGACGCGGTGTGCGAGCTGCTCACCGACGAGGAGAGGCGCCACGCCCTCGTGGCGGCGGGTCACCGCGCCGTCGAGGAACGCTTTTCCATCCGCGCGGTGACGGACCGGCTGGAGGAGATCTACCGGGACCTTTCTTCTCCTGGGCTGTCCGGGGTAACTGTTCCGGTGCGTGACATTTCCCGCTGATCTTCGCCGGAAGGCTCCTTGTAGGGTTCGTCCACGTCACCGAGGAATCAACGGTGACCGAGCAACGGAGAGTTCCGCACCATGAACGAGAAATCCACTGTTGCCAGCGAGGATTCACGACCGGCCACCGATGTGGTCGTCATCGGCGGCTGCGGGCGGGTGGGCCTTCCGCTGGGAATCGCGCTCGCCTCCCGCGGAATGCTTTCGGTGACGCTCTACGACATCGACGCCGCGGCGGTCGAAACCGTCAACAGGGGCGAACTCCCGTTCTTCGAGCGGGGGGCCGCGGAGCCGCTGCGCGCCGCCGTGCGCGACGGTCTGCTGCGCGCCACGACCGACGGTTCGAGCGTCGCCACCACCGACCACCTGATCGTGGTCGTGGGGACGCCGGTGGACGAGCACCTCAACCCGGACCTGGGAGCGGTCCCCCGGGCGCTGGAGCGCTGCGCCGAGCATCTGCGCGACGGCCAGCTCATCATGCTCAGGAGCACGGTCCACCCCGGGGTGACCGCGCTGACCGAGCGGCTGCTCGAACGGCTCGGCAAGAACGTCGACGTGGCCTTCTGCCCCGAGCGCATCGCGGAGGGCGCCGCGATGAAGGAGCTGTTCGAGCTGCCCCAGCTGGTGGCCGCCCGCTCGGAGGCGGCCGGCGACCGGGCGGAGAAGTTCTTCCGCACCCTCACGGACAAGATCGTCCGCGTGGAGCCGGAGGAGGCGGAACTCGCGAAGCTCTTCGCGAACACCTGGCGGTACATCAAGTTCGCCACGGTCAACCAGTTCTGGATGATGGCGAACGACTTCGGTCTGGACTTCGAGCGCATTCGCCGCGCCATCACCTACGAATACCCGCGGGCGGCCGACATGCCGGGCGCGGGATTCGCCGCCGGACCGTGCCTCCTCAAGGACACCCTGCAATTGGCGGCGTTCACCGGGAACAACTTCGTCCTGGGCCATGCGGCCATGCTCGTCAACGAGGGGCTGCCGCTCTATCTCGTATCGCGTCTGGAGCAGCGGTTCCGCCTCCCGGAAACGCGGGTGGGCGTGCTCGGAATGGGCTTCAAGGCGGGCAGCGACGACGTGCGGGAAAGCCTTTCGTTCAAGCTGCGCAGAATTCTCATGGCCAAGGCCCGGGAAACCCTGTGCACCGACCCGTACGTCAGCGACCCGCGCTTCGTGGAGCTGGGCGAGGTCCTGGACCGTGCCGACGTCCTGGTCGTCGCGACTCCGCATCCCGAGTACCGGAGCCTGGCCACGGAGAAGCCCGTCGTCGACCTGTGGGGCATCACGGGCAGGGGCGTCCGGGCCTGACGGCACCGCACCGCACCGCTCCCCATCCACCAGCACCGCACCAGAAAGGTCTCCCGTGAAGGTTCTCGTCACCGGCGCGTCCGGTCTGATCGGCAGTTACCTCGTCAGGGAACTGCTCAGCCAGGGCCACACCGTGGTCGGGCTGGACAACTTCTCCAAGTACGGCGCCGCCCGCCGCGGCACCGTGGAGGACCCGCGCTACCGGCTGGTCGAGGGCGACGCCCGGGACGCGGACCTGCTCGCGGAGCTGCTGGCCGACTGCGACCACTTCGTGGCGGGCGCCGCCATGATCGGCGGCATCTCCTACTTCCACACGTACGCCTACGACCTGCTCGCCACCAACGAGCGGATCACGGCGGCCGCGTGCGACGCGGCGATCCGGGTCCACGGCGACGGGCCGCTGCAGAAGGTCACGTACCTCAGCTCCTCGATGGTCTACGAGAACACCGACTCGTGGCCGTCGCGCGAGGGGGACGAGCGCCGCATCCCGCCGCCGTCGTCCTCGTACGGCTTCCAGAAGCTGGCCGTCGAGTACTTCGCGCGGGCGGCCTGGGACCAGTACAAGCTGCCCTTCACGATCGTCCGGCCCTTCAACTGCGTGGACGTTGGCGAGGAGAGGACGGTCGGCCAGGGGGAGGAGCGCTCGGGCGACATCAAGATCAGCATGTCGCACGTGGTGCCGGACCTGGTGCAGAAGGTCCTGAAGGGGCAGGATCCGCTGCACATCCTCGGCAGCGGGGCGCAGGTGCGGCACTTCACGTACGGCGGGGACCTGGCGCGGGGCATCTGCTCGGCGATCTTCCATCCGGACGCGTTCAACGAGGACTTCAACCTGGCGAACGCCCGGTCCACCACCGTGCTGGAGCTGGCGGAGCTGATCTGGCGCAAGATCAAGGGGCCCGACGAGCCGTTCCGTTACACGGCCGACGAGCCGTTCGAGCACGACGTGCAGCGCCGGACCCCCGATGTCTCCAAGGCGAGGGACGTGCTGGGCTTCACGGCGACGACCACGCTGGACGAGATCCTCGACAAGATCATCCCCTGGGTGCGCCAGGCCATCGCCGAGGGCCGCCTGTGACTGCGTTCGGCCCCTCCGGCGTGTGAGGAGCGGGCGGTTCGGGGGCGCGGCCCCCGAACCGGGAAGGGGCGGAGTGGGGAAGACCCGCCGGACGAGGCCTAGGCGCGCTCCAGCGCTTCGGAGAGCATCGCGGTGATCCGCCCGAGCCCGGCCTCCGGGCTCAGTCTCTCCCGTACGTAGGCGGGGCCGCGCCGCCCCAGCGCGGCCGCCCCGCCGGGATCGCGGAGCAGCTCCCCGAGCGCGCCGTGGAGCGCCTCGGGGTCCTCCGCGCGCACCACCACGCCGGCCCCGGACCGCAGTACCTCCTGGGCCGTGCCGCCCTCCGGGGCGACCGACGCCACGACGGGCCGTCCGCTCGCGAAGTAGGACGTCAGCTTGGACGGCAGGCTCATGTCGAGGACCGACGCCCGCTGGGTGACCGCGAGGACGTCGGCAGCGGCCAGTACGTCGGGGAAGTCCGTGTCGGGCGCCGGTGGCAGGAGGTCCACGTTCGCCAGGCCGGCGGCCAGGCGTTCCACGTGCTCCCGCCGGCTGCCGTCCCCCATGAGGACGACCCGCAGGCCCGGGGTCTCCCGGGCGGCGATGCGGGCGGTGTCGACGAGCACGTCGAGGCCCTGCTTGAAGCCCATGTTCCCGGAGTGCAGCACGACGAACTCGTCGTCGCGCCAGCCGAGCCGGGCCCGTACCGCCCGGCGGTCGCCGGCCGGGGGCGGCACATGGGTCCAGTTCGGCACCACCCTGACGCGGGCCTCGGGAACGCCCATCGCGGCGACCCGGTCCACGAACGACTCGTGCACGACACCGATCAGGGCCGCCCTGCGCAGAACCCCGGCCTCCGCTCCGGCCACGAGCGAGGCGACCCGGCCTCCGCCGCTGATCCCGCTCTGGGCGGCCGCCGCTCCCATGAGGTCCTGGACGACGACGACGTGCGGCACACCGTGGCGGCGGGCGGCGCGGGCGCCGAGCACACCTCCCGCGAGGGTCGGCATCTGGCTCAGCACCAGGTGGGGGCGCCCGGACGGCGGCCGGACCGATCCATGGGCGAGGAAGCTGATCTCGTAGGCCGCCCTGAGGAGGGCGGTCTGGCGTGCGGGGACGAAGCCGCGCCGACGGTGGACCCGGACGCCGGACCGGTCCTCCACCATGCGCCAGCGGCCCCGGTAGTCGTCGTGGACCCGCCAGCCGGGGTAGTGCGGCATCCCCGCGAGGACGTCGACCTCGGCGCCGCGGGCGGCGAGGTGTTCGGCGGTCTGGGTCGAGTAGGGCGCGATTCCGGCGTGCTCGGGCGCGTAGTTGGTCGTCACCAGGAGGACGCGACGCCCCGCAAAGAAATCAGGCATTTCTCAACAATACGGTATGAATGCGGCACTTCATTACGAGAAACGCCCTGACGCCGACGCGGCCCGCCAGGCGAGTGCGCTATAACTCACCTGACAGGTTATTCCCGATTCGTTTATGTATGCCCGTTTTGAGGAGGGGTGCAGGTGCGGGGCGGTCAAGTCCGTTGCCTGGCTGCGGTATGCGGTGCGGCCGTCGTGCTCATCGCCGTACTGCCCGCCTTGATCCTGCAGGGACCCGGCGTACGCTTCGGGCCGGCACTCGCCGTGCAGTGCGTCGTCGTGGCGCATTCCGGCGTGGGCCTCACCCGGATACTCACCTCGCCCTCCGTACGGCTCGTGGGGCTCGCCTTCTGGCTCTTCGCCTACGTGTGGCTCGGGCTGGCACCGCTGGCCATGGTCGCCACCGACACCTACCCGCTCGACTACCGGACCGGCGAGGCCACCGCCTTCACCGCCAGCGTCCTCAGCGAACTCGGACTCCTCGCCTACAGCGCGGGCGCGGCGTTCGCCGCGCGGCGTGCCACGCGCGGATCCGCCGTCCTCGAACCGCTGCTCTCCCGGCGGATCGCGCCCGTGCCCGTCCTGCTGCTGTGCGGCCTGTCGCTGGTGCTGGCGGTGGCGCTGATCCCCCGACTGGGCGGACTGGACGCGTTCTTCACCAGCAGACAGGCCGTCCGGCAGTCCGGCTCCACCACCGACACGGGGCGTGTGCTGCGCGCCTGGGTCCTGGCCGTGCCCTCCTTCTGGGCCCTGCTGGCCCTCCTGCACCTCCCCCGCCGGGACGGGGGCGACCGGCTGCTGCGAGGCGTCCGCTGGATGCTGCTGCCCCTGCTCCTCACGGTCAACGTGATCGTGAACAACCCCATCAGCAAGCCGCGTTTCTGGGCGGGGACCGTCCTGCTCACCCTGCTCTTCTCGATGAGCCGGTTCACCCGTCCGCGCGCCTACCGCGTCACCGCCGCCGCCCTGACGGCCGCGGTCCTGCTCGTCTTCCCGTACAGCGACTACTTCCGCTACAACAAACGGGAGGCCGTCCAGGTGGTGTCCCTGGCCGAACAGCTCAGCACCAACATGGACTACGACGCCTACCAGCAGATGCAGACCGGCGTCGACTACGCGCGGGAGCACGGCTTCGCGCCCTCCACCGCCGCCGGACCCGCGCTCTTCATGGTGCCGCGCTCCCTGTGGCCGGGGAAGCCGGAGGACACCGGCGTCCGGCTCGCCCAGTACGCGGGCTACGACTTCCAGAACCTGTCGGCGCCCCTGTGGATCGAGAGCTACCTGTGGGGCGGCACGCCCTGTGTCGTCGCCGTCTTCTGCCTGTTCGGCGCGGCGGGGCGCCGGATGGACGACATCCGGGAGCGGCTGCGGAACGAGCGGGCCTCCCTGGCCGTCCTCCTCGTCCCGGCGTTCGCCTTCTATCAGATGGTCTTCCTGCGCGGCAGCCTCATGGCCATCGCGGGCCCGCTCCTGCTGCTCCTGACCGTTCCCCTCTTCATCACCACCCGCGCCGCCCGGCCGTCCCGGTCCCCGTCACCGGCGCTGCCGGACGCGACCGGCGGCCCCACACCCGTCCCCGGAACAGGAGGACTCCGTGAACAGCCCCACCACCTTCGATGACCGGTACGACGAACCGGACCAGCTCCGCGACCAGCTGCGCCGGCTGCTGAGGTACCGGACGACCATCGCGCTGGGCATCGCCCTGGGGTTGCTCGGCGGACTGCTCCTGACGTTCCTGCGCTCGGGGACGTACACCTCCACCGGCGAGGTCCTCGTCCGCTCGACGGTGGATCCGTTCAGCCCGTTCGGCGTGTCCGTCGACAACCAGGTCAGCATGGGCACGGAACGGCAGATCGCGCTCAGCTCCGCGGTCGCGATCCGGGCGGCGAAGGCGCTGCGCGAACCGTCGCGCGCCGACGCGCTGCTCAAGGACCTGCGCGTCGGCAACCCGCCGGACACGCAGGTCCTCAGGTTCCAGTACACGGCCGGCACCGCGAAGCGTGCGGCGAGGGTGACCAACGCCTTCGTCGACGCGTACCTCGCCGACCGCCAGGAGCGGACCGACAGCGTCGTACGGCGGATGGCGGGCGGCCTGGAGAGGCAGGTCGCCGCACTCACCAAGAGGGACAAGCCGAAGATCGACACCGCGACGAGACAGAGCCTGAGGGACCAGATCAACGTCCTGCACAAGCGGATCTCGGACATCAGGGCCCACGACACCAGCGGGGGCGACATCGTCCGCAGGGCCGAACCGCCGGCGCGGCCCGCCGGCGAGGGCCCGGTGGCGCTCCTCGGCCTGGGGCTGCTGAGCGGTGCCGCCGTCGGCGTCATGCTCGCCTGGCTGCGGTCCGCCCTCGAACCGCGGGCCCGCTCGGTCGCCGAGGTCCAGGCCGCACTGCACGCGCCGGTGCTGGGCATCATCCCGCCGCGGGTGCCCGCCCCCACGACCGGGGGCACGCGTACGGACCCCGCCACGGGTACGGGGGGCGGCGACCTGCTGGAGGTCGGACGGGTGGGCGGCAGCCGCGCGGAGGCGTACCGCACGCTCGCCTTCCGGCTCCGGCGCGGCGAGGGCCTGACGGCCGGCAGCACGCTGCTGGTCGTGGCGCCGAAGCAGGACCGCAACGCCGAGGCGGCCGCGGTGAACCTGGCCGCCGCGTTCGCCGAGTCCGGTGACGACGTGCTGCTGGTGGACGCGGCCGGCGCGCCCGGCCTCGCGGGACGCCTCCCGCTGGAGCCGGCGGATCCCGCCGACTCCGTGGACGTGCCGGGCCCCGCCGAGTACGTGGACGACCTCCGCGCCGCGACCCCCGTCGCCGCGGGCGACTCCACCGCTGCGGCCGATCCCGCCGCCAGGGGCGACTCCGCCCCGGCGGTCGAACGGCCCGAGGGCCGCGTCGTCGTCGACGCGGGCACGGCCGGCCGCTTCGCGCTCTACCCGGACCGGCGCGACGCCACGACGGACGAGGTCCCGACGTCCCCGTCGGTCACCCGCGTGCTCCTGTGCGCCGACGGCGGGACGACCGTCTTCGTCGTCACCCGGCCGCTCCTCGAACACTCCGACGGCCTGGCCGTGGCCCAGCGCGTGGACGGGGTCCTGGTCGTGGGCGACACGGACCGCACCCGGCGCGACGACCTCAAGCGGATCCGCGAACTGGTCGGCCTCTCCGGCGGACGCCTCGTGGGCGCCGTGCTCGACACGGGCACCCGGCGAAGCCGCCTGCGCGACGCCCTGGAGAGCCTGCGCCGCCCGATGGGCCGGGGTGCGGCGGCCCAGGAGGAAACGGTGCCGGAGGACGTACGGCAGCCCGAGGCGGAGGCGACGGACGGGACGCCCGCCGACGACGCCGTACGGGACGCGGGCGTCGAGGCCGAGGCCGACGAGGGCCTGCGGGAGCAGCCGCAGGACACCACGGCGGAGAACGAGAAAGGCGAGAAGAGCGAGACGGACGGGACCGGCGAGACCGACGAGGGCACCGGGAACGCCGAGAACGCCGAAAAGAGCGACAAGTCCGAGAAGAAGAACGTCAGGGGCGCGAGCGGCCCGAGGGGCCGGAAGGACCCTAAGGACGCCGCGAAGGGCCCGAAGGACGCACAGGACTCTTCCGGCGCGCAGGAGCCGTCCGGCGCGCCGGACCCGAAGGACGCCAAGGCCCCGAAGGCCGACACCGCCAAGGAGGAGGAAGCGGCGCCGGACGGAGTGGCCCCGCAGCAGGGCTCGTCCGCGCCGGACGAGACGCTGACCGCCTCCTCCCAGGGATGAGCGCCTCCGGAACGGCCGTTCCCGCGGCCGACGGGACGGCCGCCCGGAGCGGGATCACCGCCACCGCCCGTGGCGGCTGGTGGGGTCTCCTCGGTTCGGTGACCAACGTCCTCTTCGGCTACCTGTTCGTCACCCTGGTCACCCGCGCCCTGGGGGCCCACGGCTCGGGAGCGGTGTTCACGGGTGTCGCCGTCTTCACCATCCTGAGCAACACCTGCAAGCTCGGCGCCGATACGGGCCTGGTGCGCTTCGTGTCCCGCGACCTCGCCCTCAGCGGCGGGCGCGAGGTGGGTCCCCTCCTGCGCACCGCCGTCGTTCCGGGGGCCGCGGCGAGCACCGCCGCCGCGGCCCTGCTGTTCCTGTCCCCCGCGGCGGCCACCACGCTCCTGCCGACGCTGGCCCCGGACGACGCCGTCCTGCTGATCCGGCTCTTCGCGGTCTTCCTCCCCCTGGCCACGGTCACCCTGGTGCTGCTGGGGGCGACCCAGGGGTGCGGCACGGTCGTCCCGTTCGTCGGCGTGGAGCAGATCGGCAAGCCGGTCCTGCGGGTGCTCATCGCCGTGCCGCTCGTGTTGATCGCGCCGGGGGTGCCGGGTCTGGCCGCCGCCTGGCTGGTGCCCGCCCTGGCGGGTGCCGTCGTCGCCTGGCTCGCGTGGCGCCGGTGCCGTCCAGGACCGGAGGCCGTGACCGCGCCGGGAGCGGCCGCCGCGGCGGCCCGCGGATTCTGGGCGTTCTCCGCACCGCGTGCCATCTCCTCGGTCTTCGACATCAGCGCGGTCTGGGTGGGCGTCATCCTGCTGTCGTCCCTCGGGACGAGCGAGGAGGCGGGCATCTACACGGCGGTCAGCCGGGTCATCATCGCGGCGACCCTGCTCCAGCTCGCCGTACGGCTGGCCTTCGCGCCGGAGATCAGCCGCCTTCTCGCCGTCGGGGAGCGGGAGGAGGCCGCACACCTGCATCGCGTCTCGACGTGCTGGATCGTGGTGTTCTCCTGGCCCCTGCTGGTGTTCCTCGCGAGTTTCCCCGGCACCGTCCTCTCCCTGTTCGGGCCGGAGTTCGCGCGAGGGGCGGACGCGCTGGTGCTGCTGTGCGTCGCCTCGGCCGTCAACATCGGTGTGGGCAACGCCCAGACGGTGCTGCTCATGGCCGGCAAGAGCTCCTGGCACCTCGCCCTGACGGGCATCGCCTTCGCGGTGCAGCTGACCGTCGGCGTGCTCGCCGTGCCGCGCTGGGGCGTCATGGGGGCCGCCCTGTCCTGGGGAGCGGCGATCGTGGTCGAGAACCTCGCGGCGGCCCTCCTCGTACGGCGCCATCCGGGCTTCACGACCGTCAGCCGCGGATACCTCGCCGCGACGGCCGCCGGCCTCGGTCTGACGGCGTGTCTGGTCGTTCCCGCACGGCTGCTGGCCGGCGACACGGTGACCGGACTCGCCCTCGGAATCGCCGTGGGACTGTTGGCTCTCGGTATAAGTTTGTGCCGATTTCATACGACGCTGGGCGTGCACGAGCTCGTCGGCGTGCTGCGGAGACGCACCTCCGCCTGAGGCCTCGTGACGCGAGGCCGCCTGACCTCCCCGCTCCCCTCTCCCCTCTCCCCTCTCCCTTTTCCGCGTACAACTTCCGCCCGGGATGCCCCATGCGCCACAGAAACCGTAGGACGAGGTTCGTCACCACCGCTTCCGCCCTGGCTCTCCTCAGCGCCGCCGCCCTCGCCTCCGCCTCCGTCTCGGCGGCGGAGGGCGAGGACACCCTGACCGCCGATCCGCTGGCGACCTGGCAGACGGACGGCGTCGTGTGGTCGCTCGCGTACGCACACGGTGTGATCTACGCAGGCGGCTCGTTCGACAAGGTCCGCCCGCCGGGCGCCAAGGAGGGTGAGAAGGAGGTCGCACGCAAGAACTTCGCCGCGTTCGACGCCGTGACCGGGAAGTTGCTGCCGTGCACCCATACCTTCTCGGGCGCCGGCGACACCGTACGGGCGCTCGAGGCGTCCCCCGACGGCAAGGTGCTGTACATCGGCGGCCACTTCAGCGAGGTGGACGGCCAGGGGGCCGCCAGCGCGGTCGCGCTCGACACGGCCGGCTGCACCCTGCGCAAGGACTTCCGGCCGACGGTGTCGTCCTACGTCCGGGCCATCGAGACCGCGGGCAACACGGTGTACCTGGGCGGCGACTTCTCCACCGTCGAAGGACAGATCCGCAAGCGCATCGCGGCGCTCTCCCCCGACGGCAAGGTCCTGCCGTTCACGGCGGACCTCGACAGGCCGGTCCGTGCCATCACGGCGGCGACCGACCACGGCAAGGTCATCGTCGGCGGCGACTTCGACGAGGTCAACGGCGAGGAGGTGCACGCCCTGGTCGCCCTCCACCCCTCGACCGGCGCCACGGTCTCCACGTACCACCGCTGGCTGCCGACGTACTCGTCGGTGAAGTCGCTGGCGCGCGACAAGACGAACTTCTACCTGGGAGCGGAGGGCCGGGGCACGGGTGTCTTCGACGGGCGCATCGCCGGCCGCCTGGCCGACGACGAACTGGTGTGGAAGGACGACTGCCTGGGCGCCACCCAGGCGGTCGTCCCGTACAAGGGCGTCCTGTACAGCGGGTCGCACGCCCACAACTGCGGCCGGACGCCCGGCGGCTTCGGGGAGCACAAGCGGCAACAGCACTTCCTCGCCAACTCGATCGCCGACGAGACCCTCCTGCACTGGTTCCCCGACACGAACGGCGGGCTCGACGAGAGCCTCGGCCCCCGGACGATGGTGATGGCCGGCGACATCCTGTGGGCCGGCGGCGAGTTCACCACCGTCAACGACCAGCCGCAGCAGAGCCTCACCCGCTTCGCCGCCGGGCCCGACACCGGAGCCCCGGAGGCGCCCCCGCGGGTCGCCGCCGAGCCGGGCACCGGCCGGGTCACGCTCACCTGGCAGGCGGCGTGGGACCGGGACGACGCGACGCTGACGTACCTGATCTACCGCGACGGCGTCCTCGTGGCCTCGCCGACGCAGCGCTCCACGTGGTGGGACCGGCCGGACATGTCCTACCTGGACACCGTCGCCCCCGGTTCCCGGCACGTGTACACGATCGCCGTGTCCGACGGCGAGAACGTCTCCCCGCGGTCGGCGCCGCTCAGCGTGAGCGCGGTCGCCGCCGCGGGACCGTCAGGAGAATGATGACGAACCTACGCCTGGGGTACGCGCCCGGGGCCTTCGACCTCTTCCACGTGGGCCACCTCAACATCCTGAGAAGGGCTCGCGAGCACTGCGACCGCCTGATCGCCGGCGTCTGCTCCGACGATCTCGTGGCGCACCTGAAGGGCAGACCTCCCGTCGTACCGCTCTCCGAGCGGCTGGAGATCGTGCGCAGCGTGCGGTACGTCGACGACACGTACGTCGCCACGGTCGACGACAAGATCGAGATCTGGAAGGACATCCGCTTCGACGTCATCTTCAAGGGCGACGACTGGCTCAACACCGAGGTGTGGCGGACCCTGGAGGCCGAGTTCGCGAAGCTCGGCGTGGAGGTCGTCTACTTCCCGTACACCGTGCACACGTCGAGCACGCTGCTGCGCACCGCCCTGGACCTGCTGGCGCCGCGCCGGCTGTCGGAACCGCGTTCAGGAGAGCTCGCGGAACCACTTCACCAGGAAGACGGCCATGAAGACGATGTGCGCCGCGAGAAGCGCGCAGTACACGACGAGGAAGAGGTCCTCACTCCCCAGGAATAGGAAGCTGAGGCAGACCGTGCCGTAGTCGACGGGCAGGAGGAGCACGGACCGGAGCGACGAGGGCGGCGCCGACGGCGCCGCCCTTCCCGTCTGCCACTTCAGTTTCTCGGTCAGGAGACCGGCGAAGAGAATGACGACCGCGGCGAGCTGGAAGACCAGCGGAACGAGGAGGAACGCCTCGCCGGGCAGGTCGAAGAAGCGGTAGAACGACACCAGCACCGCCGTGTGGAGGCCGACGACCTTGACGACGTCCATCACGTGGTCGAGCCACTCGCCGGAGGCGCTCGCCTCCCCGCGCCCCCGCGCCAGCTGTCCGTCCGCCGAGTCGAGGGCGAAGCCGAGCGCCAGGGCGGCGAAGACGAGGAGCGCCATCACGGGCCCGGGCGGCACCACCGCCACGGCGGCCAGCGCCGGAAAGGTGCAGAGCGCGCCCAGCAGCGTCACCTGGTTCGGCGTCACGCCGTTCCGGTACGCGACCGCCGCGAGCGCGCGGCCCGCCGGGCGGTTCACGAACCGCGTGTACACGGAGACGCCCTTCGCGGGCTTCTGGGCCGTCGACAGGTTTCTGAACACCTCGGGAAAGTCCGGCATTCATCCTCATAACTGACAAACGGTCTGAATGGCACCAAATTATGACAGACACCATTGTTCCCGTACGGACTGGTCGGTTCTGTCTGCGTGGCGCACGTGTCTCCGGCGACCGTGCGTGACCGGCCTCATGGCGCCGGGGGCGGCCGCGTGCATACTGGCCCGGTCGGGCACGGTGTGCGGGGACGTGGGCAGGACGGCGGGCGTCGCCGCGGGGAGGACTTCATGGCAGGCGGGACGATCCCGGCGACGGACGAGGACGCTCTGGCCTCCCTCGACCTCTTCGGCGACGGGTTCGTCGCCGATCCGTACCCGGCCTTCGCCGCCCTGCAGCGTTCCGCGCCGGTGCACCAGGACCGGGCGACCGGCCTGTGGCTGGTCAGCAGGTACGAGGACGTCGAACGGATCCTGCTCGACCCGGCCGGCTTCCTGCCGGACAACGCCCAGCACGCCGTCACCCGCCTGCCCGTCCCGGCACTGCGGATCCTCGCCCGGGCCGGCTTCACCCTGCCGCCGGCCCTCGCCAACAACGGCGGGCCGACCCACACCGGTCTGCGCCGTCTCGTCACACGGTTCTTCAGCGCGGACCGGGTGACCGGTGCCGTCCCGCTCATCGAGCGGACGGCGCGTGAGCTGCTCACCGGCGCCGACGACGAGCTGACCGCGACCGGCACGTACGACCTCGCCCGCGACTTCGCCCGGCTGCTGCCCTGCCGGGTGATGATGCGGCTGCTGGGCGTCGAGGAGATCCCGGCGGACACCCTGGTGCGGTGGAGCGACGCGTCACTGGAGCTGTTCTACGGAAGGCCCTCGCCCGAGCGTCAGGCGGAGCTGGCCGCGCTGGTCGGGGAATTCCACCAGCGGCTCACCCGGCAGGTCGCGGACGGCGCCGGCGGCCTCATCGGCGCCCTGCGCGAACACCGGCTGCCGGACGGCTCGGCGCTCGACGTGCCGACGGCCGTGGCGGTCTGCTTCTTCGTCCTCATCGCCGGGCAGTCGACCACGGGCCAGCTCATCTCCAACGTCCTGCGCACCACCTGCGACGACCCCTCGGCGTGGGAACGGGCGGCACACGACGCCGACTTCGCGCGCGACTGGGTGGACGAGGTCCTGCGCCGCGAACCGCCCGTCACCACGTGGCGCCGTGTGGCGGCACGGGACACGACGCTGTCCGGCGTCACCGTGCCGGCGGGGGCCGATCTGCTGCTGATGCTGATGGGGACCGGCTCCGACCCGTCCGTCTTCCCCGAGCCGGAGCGGCTGTGCCCGCACCGCGAGAACACCCGCCGCCACCTGTCCTTCGGCGCCGGACGCCACCGCTGCCCCGGAGCCCTCCTGGCCCGCACCGAAGCGGCGATCGCCCTCGGCACGGCCGCCCGGCTCCTCCCGGGCGTACGCCTCGTCGACGACGCGGACCCCGACATGCTGGGCCTGCTGTCCTTCCGGGCACCACGACGCGTCCTGGTGGAACGACGCACCCGCGCCTGAGGTGCCGGGGCCGCTGGACGCGCGCGGGGTCGTCGTGTGGATGATGCGGTCATGAACGCACGGAACCACCGGATACCCGACCGCAGCCGCTCCCTCCGCAGGGCGGGCCTGGCGGGTGCGCTGCTGTTCGCCGTCCTGGCCGGGCTGCTCTGGTCGGCGGCCGGTGTCCTGGGCGCCAGGCAGTGCCTCGACAACGGCCACGGCCTCGGCGTCGAGGGCGGCGGCATGTCCCTCACCGAGCGCGGCTGCGAGATCACGGTCCCGACCACGGCAGGGCGGGTCACCGGCCTGGTGACCACCCTCAGCGAGCCGGTCGCGGGCGCGGCGCTCGTCGCGGGACTGGCCGGTGCCGTGCCCCCGTGCGTCTGCCTCTGGCTGGTGACGCGGCGCCGGCGCTGATCGGCCCGTTCCAGCCGAAGTCCGCAGGTCCTGGCCGTTTTCGGGCCATCTGGAGGGTTCCGGCAAAGGCCCCGCCCGGCGCGGCGCCGATACTGGGGAGACCCGTAGGACAGAGCGAGAGGGAGGGCCGGGTGGAGTTCCGCCTGCTCGGGACGGTGTCCATCGCGGTCGAGGCAGGTGAACTGCCGCTGGGTCCCGCCAAGCGGCGCAGCGTCCTCGCGGCCCTGCTGCTCCGGGCCAACTCCGTCGTTCCGGTGGACCGGCTGATCGACGCCGTGTGGGACGAGGAACCGCCCGCGCGCGCCCGCACCGTCGTCCAGGGCCATGTGTCGCGGCTGCGCGCGCTGTTCGAGCAGGGCGGGGCGGACGACCACGGGGTCGAGCTGGCGACCCACGGCCAGGCGTACGAGCTGCGGATGCCCGAGCAGCTCCTCGACGCCTCCCGCTTCGAGGAGCTGGGCCGACTGGCCGGACACCAGAAGCACCCGGCGGACGCCGTGCTCATGCTCCGTGAGGCCCTCGCCCTCTGGCGGGGACCCGCGCTGACCGGGACGGCGCACAGCGAGCCGCTGCTGGCCGCGGCGCGGGCCCTGGAGGAGACGCGGCTCGTCACGGTCGAGCAGCTGGCGGCGGCGTACGGACGGTTGGGCGAGCACGTGAAGGCGGCGGCCCTGCTGCGTGCGGAGGCCGCGGCGCATCCGCTGCGCGAGTCCCTGGTGGCGGCGCTGCTGCTGGCGCTCTACCGGGCGGGGCACCAGTCGGACGCGCTGGACTGCTACCACCGCACGCGGAGCCGGCTGGCCGAGGAGCTGGGCGTGGACCCGGGGCCCGCGCTGCGGGCGGCGTACGAGGCGGTCCTGCGCGGGATGCCGTCGGCCGGGCCGAGCGTGCCGTGGCCGACTGTGCCCGATGCGGGGGGCGACGGCGCGTCCACCGGCGACGCGGATGCCGACGGCCCCGGGGCCGAGCCCGCGCCGACGGCTCCCGCGGACCTCCCCGTACCCGACCTGCTCCCGCGCACGCCCCGCGGCTTCCTCGGCCGCCGCCGCGAGCTGGCCGCGCTCGACGCGGCCGTCGACAGCGCCCGGGTCGCGCTGATCACCGGCCCCGCCGGAGTCGGCAAGACCGCTCTCGCCCTGCACTGGGCGCACCTGCGGGCCGACCGCCACCCGGACGGGGTGCTCTACGCCGACCTGCGCGGCTTCAGCCCGGACGACGGGATCAGGAGCGCAGACGTGCTGCGCGGCGAGTTCCTGCCCGCCCTCGGCGTGCCGCCGCGGCGGGTGCCGGAGTCACCGACGGCGGCCGCCGCCCTCTACCGGTCGCTCACCGAGGACCGGGCGCTGCTCGTCGTCCTCGACAACGTGCGCGGCGCCGACCACGCCAGACCGCTGCTGCCCGCGGGCGCCCGCAGCGCCACCGTGGTCACCTCGCGGCTGCGCCTCGGCGGCCTCGTCGTGACCGACCTGGCCCGGCCGGTGCCGCTCGGCGTCCTCGGCCTCGAAGAGTCCGCCGCGCTGCTGGCCGCGGCGGTCGGCGGTGACCGCGTCGGCGCCGAACCGGCCGCCGCCCGGCGGCTCGCCGGACTCTGCGACGGGCTGCCGCTCGCCCTGCGGGTCACCGCGGCCCAGCTCGCCGCCCGCCCGCACTGGCGCCTCGCCGACCTGGCCGCGGAACTCGCCGACGAGCAGCGACGCCTGGCCCTGCTCTCGGTGGACGACTCCGAGGGCACGGACGGGCAGGGGGTGGCCGCCGCGCTCCGCCTCACCGTGCAGCGGCTGCCGGATGAGGCCGCCCGCCTCTTCCGGCAGGTCGGGGTGGTGCCGGGCCCCGACCTGGACCGCCACGCGGCCGCCGCGCTCCTCGACCGCACGCCCGCGGTGGCCGCGGAGGCCCTGGACCGGCTGTGCGACGCCCACCTCCTCACCGAGTACGCGCCGGGCCGCCACACCCTGCACGACCTGGTACGGCTCTACGCGCGGAGCCTCGACCCCGACGAGGACGCGCTGCCGCGCCTCCTCGACCACTACACGCTCACGGCCCTGGCGGCGGCCCGGGCCGCCGAGCCCGACGACCAGCCCTGCTGCACCCTGCCGTCCGACGCCCGGCCGCCCCGGACCGCTCCGCACTTCGCGGGCCGGGACGCCGCGCTGCTCTGGTACGCCGCCGAACGCGACAACCTCGCCGCGGCCGTCGCCGCCGCCCGCGCCGCCGGCCTCCACGACCGGGCCTGGCGGCTCGCCGTCCTCCAGTGGCCGTACATCCTGTGGAACAGCCACGACGGCTGGGCGCCGCTCCTGGAGGACGGTGTCGACTCGGCGGCCCGCGAGGCCGACCCCGACGCCGAGTCACGGGCCAGGGCGCTCCTCGGCTGGGTGCTCACCCAGGAGAACCGGCTGCCCGAGGCCCTGGTGCACCTGCGGCTCGCCCCGGCGCTCGCGGCCCGGGCGGGCGAGCGGTCCAGCGAGGCGACGGCCCTGGTCAACCTCGCGCTCGCCCTCGACCGCTTCGGCGTGACGGACGAGTCCCTGGCCCACACCGCCCGCGCCGCCGCCCTCGTGCACGGCGGCGGCGACGTGATGACCGAACTGCTCGCCCTGGAGCACCGCGCCCGCCAGCTGCTCGCGGTGGGCGACCCAGCGGGCGCCCTCGCCTGCGCACGCGACGGTCTCGCCCTGGACGGCGACACGGTCAACGGTCTCGTGGGCGTCCGGCACAGCATGCTGGCGGCCACGGCGGGCGCCGCGCTGCTCGACCTGGGCAGAACCGCCGAGGCCGTACCCGCACTCGAAAGAGAACGGAGCCTCGGCATGGCCCACGGCTACAAGGAGAGCGTGCACCGGGCGCAGGCCCTGCTCGGACGCGTCCAGGGGACCGCGGACACGGCGGGGGGACGCTAGCGGGGCACCGGCGGGCTGGTTGCGGGGCGCCACGGTACGGCTGGCGCCGCACACGGCGAGGGAATGATCAAGGGGCCGTTCCGGATTCCTCCGAAACGGCCCCTTGACCTGCGACTCTTTCGAGTCGGGACGACAGGATTTGAACCTGCGACCCCTTGACCCCCAGTCAAGTGCGCTACCAAGCTGCGCCACGTCCCGTTGCCCGTCTGACCTGGGGTTTCCCCGGCCCGGCGTGCATGAGAACAATACCGTACTCCGGGCGGTGATCACTAACCGCTTTCCGGGCGGGGCTCCGGAACCGGTCAGCGCTCCGGGGGTCGGCCGATCTCCGGGTGGGCACGGAGCAGGCCGGGCGGGGCGGCCTGGCGCCAGGAGTCGGCGAGGATCGCGTACAGCTCGTCCTCGTCGTCCAGGGCGCCGAGCCGGACGCGCAGCCAGGCGTAGGCGTCGTCGTGGCCCTCGCGGAGGAAGAACTTGCCGGGCTCGGAGACGATCAGTTCCGCCCGCTCCTCCTTGGGGCACTTCACGCCCATGACCTGGTCGTCGTCGTCCAGGGAGGCGAAGATCCCGCCACGCGGGCCCGCCCGGAAGGCGGGCCTGCCCCAGGCCGGCTTCTCGACGGCCCCGGGCAGGGAGAGCGCGATTCTGCGTACGTCGTCGGCAGTGGCCATGCCCCGACCGTACGGCGCGGCAGTGACAAGAGGGGGTGGTGCCGCGAGGCTGGGCGAATGAATCACGCTTTACGTGCACGTTCGTTCGATCGCGCCGCGGCCCAGTACGCCGCCCACCGCCCGTCGTACCCCCCTGCCCTCTACGACGCCCTGGAGGAGTTGTCCGGGCGTCGTCTGGCCGGCGCCCGCGTCGTCGACGTCGGCGCCGGGACCGGCATCGGCACCGCCCCGCTGATCGGCCGCGGGGCCCGGGTCGTGGCCGTGGAACCCGGCGACGGCATGGCCGCCGAGTTCCGCCGCGCCCTGCCGGACGTACCGCTCGTCCGGGGCGACGGCAACCACCTGCCCCTCGCCACGGGGTCCGCGGACTTCGTGACGTACGCCCAGGCCTGGCACTGGACGGACCCGGCCCGCTCCGTCCCCGAGGCGCGCCGGGTGCTGCGTCCCGGGGGCACCCTGGCGCTCTGGTGGAACGACGCCGACCGGTCGGTGCCGTGGATCGCGGAGCAGGTCCGCCGCGCCCGCAGCCACCTCGGCGCCCCGGAGGAAACCGAGGCGGACGTGGCCGCGATCAGGGGGCTGCCGGTGGAGCTGGGCCTGGTGCACCGCCGGGTCCGGTGGAGCCGCCGGGTGTCGCTGGAGTCGCACCTGGCGAACCTGACGAGTCACTCGGAGTTCCTGGTGCTGGGAGAGCCGGGCACGAGCGCCTTCCTCGCCGAGGAGCGGCGGCTGCTGTCCGCGCTGTTCCCGGACGGCACGATCGAGGAGCGGTACGTCACCGATCTCAGCCTCGCGGTCCTCGACCCCGGCATCTAGCGCGTAGCCGTCCCTCGCGCGCCGCGGTGTGCGCCGGAAGTGGAGGAGCCCGCCGCACACCGCATCGCGCCCCCATGCGCCGGGACGGCCCGGGTCGGCCGTCCCGGCCCGCGGCCCGGTCCGGCCGCCGCGTGCCCGTGGCCGTCGTCCGGACGTCGGGCGCGGGCCATCCGGCCGGCACGAAGGCCACGCCCGTCGCGCACCGCGCGCCGACCCGGAGGTAGCTGTTCCGGTTTTCGTCGCCGCGTCCATCACCAGCGCGTTTCGGCGGACTGGGCGGCGTACGGAGAGCGCGCGACCAACGGCTCCCTCGGCTCGTCCACGCCGTGGGCGCCCGCCCTGCCACCTGGGGCCGCCAAAGTCGTTCAAGCAAGGGACAGTTCGCGCCGGATTCGATCCGCATTCTTGCTGAATCGGTCCGCCAGCACGGGAAAGGCGGGGCGCCTGCGCACGATTGGGGCGTACGACGGGCCGCACGCGCCATATGGCCACGAAAGCTTTGCCCTTGGCATGTGGCAGACGGAAGCGCGAGGGGAATGCCCTTCGGATAGGACTGGTCAAACCCCTACCACGCACAACACAGTTCTAATCAAACGTCAAGGGTCTGTGTTTTGGACAAGCTTGAAGACCGTGTTGAAACCGTTCCGAAGAGATCAACACCATGGGATGTCGGCCTGCTCGGAACGGGACCACTGCCGATGCACCACCTGCTCGAACAACCGCGCGAGCAGGCGTTTCGCAGAGGAGGGCTCGCATGGACGGCTATTTCGCCGGTCGACTGCATCACCAACTCCGGCAGCAGGTACGGCACTTCGCAGAGGCCGAGGTGAGGCCACGGATTCCGGCCATGGAGGCGACCCGCTCGGTCGACTACGGACTGTCCCGGCTCATCGCCCGGCAGGGCTGGCTGGGCGCGACGATCGGCGCGGAGCACGGCGGGATGGGCATCGGCCATCTCGGCAAGACGATCATCATCGAGGAGCTGTCCCGGGTCAGCGGCGCCATGGGCGCCATGGTCCAGGCCTCACAGCTCGGCGCCGCCAAGATCGTCCACTTCGGGAGCGACGAGCAGAAGAAGACCTGGCTGCCGGCCATCGCGTCCGGCGAGTGCCTGCCGACCATCGCGGTCACCGAGCCGGAGTCCGGCGGCCACGTCCTGGGCATGACGGCCACCGCCGTACGGGACGGCGACGACTACGTCCTGAACGGCCGAAAGGTGTTCGTCGGCAACAGCCACGTGGGGGACCTGCACGGGGTCGTCGTCCGTACGGGCCCGGGTTCCAAGGGGCTGACGGCCTTCCTCGTGGAGGCCGGCCGGCCGGGTTTCCGGGTCGGTGACGAGAAACCGACGATGGGCCTGCACGGCTTCAGCTTCGGCGAGCTGTTCTTCGAGAACTGCCGGGTCCCGGCGGCGAACCGGCTCGGCGAGGAGGGGGACGGCCTGGCCGTCGCGTACTCGTCGAGCGTGCTGTACGGCAGGGCCAATCTCACCGCCGTGTCCCTCGGCATCCACCAGGCGATCCTGGAGGAGACGACCCGCTTCTGCGCCGAGCGGCACCGGTACGGCAAGCCCCTGCACGAGCTGCCGCCGGTGAAGCTCAAGCTGGGGCAGCTGCAGTCGCGGCTGATGACGGCCCGGCTCGCCGCGTACCACGCGGTGCACCTGCTCGACCAGGGGCTGCCCTGTGACGCCGAGCTGATGAACGCCAAGCTGGTCAACGTCGAGTCGGCGCTCGACTCGGCCCGCACCTCGATGGAGATCCACGCCGCCGCCGGACTGTTCACGGACCGGCCCATCGAGCGCTACCTGCGGGACGCCCACCACATCTTCGCCCCGGCGGGCACGTCGGACGTGCAGCTGCTGCGGCTGGCCGAGGTGGCGCTGGGCACGGCCAAGGGCGAGTGGTCGGAGCGGCTCGCGGACGTCGTACGGATGGAGCCGGTCCCATAGGCCGCCGTACGGGATCCCCGAGGGGGCACGGGGGAGGCGCCCTCTCGGGGACGGCCGGGACCGGCGTCCGGGCCGCTGTCCGGGGCCGGTGCGGGACGGCGACCGCACGCCGCCCCCTGGGGCCGGCCCGCGGGCCGTCCGGGGCTCAGATGGCGTGGTCCTCGCGGCGGTGGATCTGCTCCACCAGCTCCGCCGCGAGGGACTTGATGGTCTCCAGCCCGGCACGCCCCCACGGCCGGGGCTCGGTGTCGACGACGCAGATCGTGCCGAGGGCCGTGCCCGTACGGTCGATGAGCGGCGCCCCCAGGTACGAGCGGATCCCGATCTCGTCGACGACGGGGTTCCCCGCGAACCGCGGGTAGTCGCAGACGTCCTCCAGGACCAGCGCCTTGCGGCGGACCACCACGTGCGGGCAGTAGCCGTGGTCGCGGGCCATGTAGCGGCTCACGGCGCCGGAGGAGGCCGCGGCGCCGAGGTCGGTGCCGCTGTGCGTGCCGGTCGGGGTGTGCAGACCCGCGAAGAACTGCCGGTTCTCGTCGATGAAGTTGACCATCGAGTACGGCGCCCGCGTCACCTCGGCGAGCCGGTCGGCGAACGCGTCGAAGGCCGGGTCCGGGCGGTCGCCCAGCCCCAGCTGGCGCAGTCGCCGCACCCGGGCCGGGGCTTCCTGGTCGATGGGGGTCAGCAGCAGGTATCCGGTCGGGTCATAGGTCATGACGGTGCTCCATAGCTCGGCGCCGGTGCCGGGGCCGCGTTGGTGGCCAGCAGGTGCTGGACCAGGGTGACCAGGGTCTGGATCCCGGAGCTGGCGATCCGGGCGTCGCACAGCACGACCGGCACCTCCGGCTTGAGATCGATCGCGGCCCGTACCTCTTCGGGTTCGTAGCGGTACGAGCCGTCGAACTCGTTGACGGCGACGACGAACTGGATGCCGCGCCGCTCGAAGAAGTCCACGGCCGAGAAGGACTCCTGCAGGCGCCGGGTGTCGGCCAGTACGACCGCGCCGAGCGCGCCCTCGGAGAGTTCGTCCCACATGAACCAGAAGCGCTCCTGGCCCGGTGTGCCGAACAGGTACAGCACGTGCCGGTCGTCCAGGCTGATCCGGCCGAAGTCCATGGCGACCGTGGTGGTGGTCTTGGACTCGACGCCCTCCAGGGAGTCGGTGGCCGCGCTCACCTGGGTGAGCAGCTCCTCCGTACTCAGCGGTTCGATCTCGCTCACCGCACCGACGAAGGTGGTCTTCCCCACGCCGAAGCCGCCCGCGATGAGGACCTTCAGGGCGGTGGGGAAGACGTCGCCGGTCTCGTCCCGGCTGTCAGAGCCGTCGTCGTAGGCCATCGAGCACTGCCTCCAGCAGCGAACGGTCGGTGGTGGTGTCGTGGTAGCGGGGCGCCCGTGCGGTCAGCGCCCCGCAGTCCACGAGGTCCGAGAGGAGCACCTTGGTGACGACCGCGGGCAGCCGTAAGTGCGCCGCGATCTCGGCCACCGAGGTCGGCCCGTCGCACAGCCCGAGGGCGACCGTGTGCTCGGGGCCGAGGGGTGCGGGGGGCACCGTCCCGGTGGCCATCACCAGGGAGAGCAGGTCCAGCGAGGCCGTGGGCCGGGTGCGGCCGCCGCTCACCGTGTAGGGACGGATGAGGCGGCCGGCCGCGTCGTCGAGCCAGGGCCGTCCTGTCGGGACGGCACGGTCAGCGCCCCGGGACGCCCGGTGCGGCCGCGGCTTGTCTGGCCGGCGTGACGAGGTACGGGCGCACGCTCTTGACCAGCATGGTCATCTCGTAGCCGAGGACCGCCGCGTCGGTCTCCCGCCCGGCGACGACGGCCAGGCAGGTGCCGGAGCCGGCGGTGGAGACGAACAGCAGGGTCGAGTCGAGCTCGACGACGACCTGGCGGACCTCTCCCCGTCGCCGAACCGGGCTCCGGCGCTGCGGCCGAGCGAGTAGAGCCCGGAGGCCAGGGCCGCCATGTGGTCGGCGCTGTCCGGGTCCAGGCCGTGCACCGATTTCACCAGGCCGTCCGAGGAGAGCAGAACCGCGCTGCGGGTGTACGGGACCCGCTGGACCAGGCCGCTCAGCAGCCAGTCGAGATCCGAGGAATGGCCGGTAGGCACATCGCTCGCCATTGCATCTACTCCTTGTGGGCTTCGTCGTGTCGCTGCGGTTCGAGGGTGTCGGCGGACGGCGGGGGCATGGCCTCGGCGAGGCCGATGCCGCGCTGGAAGGCCGCCATCAGGCCGGGGTCGTGCAGGACGTGGTCGTCCTGGTGGCGCCGTACGGGCTCGTCGCGCAGCTGCGGGACGAGGTGCTCCTGGGCACGGCGCTTGGGCAACTGGGGTCGGCCTTCGAGGGTTTGGCCGGGGTCGGGATCGAGGCCGTGGTGGGGGCCGCTGGGGTCGGTGCCGGGGCCCGTGCCGTGGCTGTGGCCGGGGCCCGTGCCGTTGCCCGGGCCGGGGCCGGTGACGTGGTGGGCGGCGTGGCCGTGGCCGGCTCCGTCGCCCGCGGGGCGAGGTCCGGGGAAGGTCCCCGCCGGGCCGGGACGGTCCGTGCGCTCGCCGCGGACCGGGAGCGGCGCGGGAGCGGCGCCGTGACGGGGCGCGGTGCCGCCGACGGCGGCGGTGGTGGCCTGGGTGCCGCGCGGGGCGTCCGCCGCGTGGCGTACCGGGCCGGTCGGGGTGCCGCCGCGGTGCGGTGCGCCGACCGCGTGCTGGGCCTGTCGGGGCAGCTGCCCGGAGATCCCGGCGGTGAGGGCCGTGTCGGGCATCGGCGCGGTCAGCGTGTCGGGGGCCTGGGCCGTGGCGGCGGGGGTGGTGCCGGCCGCGGCTGCCTGCTGCGGGTCGGTCTGCTGGAGCGCGTTCGGGTCGGCGCCGAGCAGTCCCTGCGGGATGACCAGGACGGCCTGGACACCGCCGTAGATGTTGGACTGGAGGCGGACGGCGATGCCGTGCCTGCGGGCCAGGGCGGAGACGACGTAGAGGCCGATCCGGCCGTCCTGGAGGAGGTGCGCCACATTCACCTGATCGGGGTCGGAGAGCAGCGCGTTCATCTTGTCCTGCTCGCCGACCGGCATGCCGAGGCCGCGGTCCTCGACCTCGACGGCGAGGCCGGCCGTGACGTACTGGGCGCGCAGCAGCACGGTGGTGTGCGGCGCGGAGAACAGCGTGGCGTTCTCGACGAGTTCGGCGAGCAGGTGGATGACGTCGGCGACGGCGTGCCCGCGCAGGGTGCCGTCGATCGGCGGGACGAGCTTGACCCGGGGGTACTGCTCGACCTCGGCGATGGAGGAGCGCAGGACCTCCGTCATGGTGACCGGGTTGGACCACTGACGGCGGGAGATGGCGCCGCCGAGCACGGCGAGGTTCTCGGCGTGGCGGCGGATGCGGGTCGCGAGGTGGTCGACGTGGAAGAGGCCCTTGAGCAGCTCGGGGTCCTCGACCTCGTTCTCCAGCTCGTCGAGGAGCTGGATCTCGCGGTGGACGAGGGACTGGAGCCGTCGGGCGAGGTTGACGAAGACCTCGACCTTCTGTTCGTTGCCGACGCTGCTGGAGAGCCGCGAGGCCTGGACGACGGCCGCGACGGCGGCGTCGTGCGTACGGCTGATCTCCTGCGTGAGCAGGTCGAACTCGTCGCCCCCGGGTGACGGCGGCGGGGTCTGGTGCACGTCCGGGCGTTCGCCGCGGCGCAGCTGTTCGACGACGGCGCGCAGGTCGTTCTGGCTGCGGGCGGTGGAGCGCCGCAGCGTGTGGCAGCGGTCGAGTACGGACTTGGCGGCGCGGTCGGCGCCGAGTGCCGCGGAGAGGATGGCGGCCACGACGATCGCCGCCGAGCAGGCCAGTGCGACCCACAGGGCCGTCGTGGGCCGGTCGCCGGTGGAACGGATGGTGAAGAGGACCGCGGCGGCGCCGCCGAGGGCGGCCACGACGGCGGGCAGCACGGAGGCGCGCAGGAGTTGCGGACGTATGCGGGCTTCCGGGGTGGGCGTCGCGGGGCGCGGCCTGCCACTGTTCGGCAGGGGACGAGCGCCTGTCCGGCCGTGCCGCCCGCCCTCACGACGGTCGGGCCGCGCGGCGGGTGCGCGTAGTTGAGACATCAGCGTCCTTGGTACGTGGTCCCAGGGAATCGGCGTATTTCGGCGTCATACGGGTGTTCGGCTTCGGGAGCGGACGGGCGCATCATGCGTCTGATGAGCCCACCGTTGATCACCGGCCACACACGGTAGTCGCCAACCGTTCACGCACGATGGGCTGTTGTCAAACTTGCCCGTAGAGCGTCCCGCTCTGGTATGAGGGGTCGCACGGAGAACCGAAAATCCCGAGCGCCTGAAACGCACGATCCGGACACGCCCTGGTCGGCTGCCGCCGCGTACGAGCCGGCCGGGGGGTACGGGGGTCCGTTCGGTCCTGGCTCAGGCCTGGTTCGTCTGCGGTTCGGGCCTGGCCCGGGCCCGGGACCTGTTGTGAAAGTCCTGGTCGCGTGGGGTCTGGCGTCCACTGGGGGTGTCGTTGTCAGCCGTGCGGTGCATGATCGGCGCGTCGGCTTTTCGCGGAGGCGGGGACGAGCACGGCGGTCGCAGACGGGTGGCCGGGCCTTCCGGGCGGGGTCCGCGTGGGCACCCAACGTGACCTCGCGGCGACCGTCGGGTGCGGGCTTCGGCGGCCAATGGTCGCCCTCCAGCCCCCGTGGGATCATTTGTCCCAGGGGCTACCCGAAGGGGGCGTAATGTCCCGCATCGAAGAAAGCATCGACATCTCCCGTCGCCCCGACGACGTCTTCTCGTACCTGACGGATCCGGATCACATCGCGGAGTGGGAGGAGAGCGCCGTAGCGGTACGCACCCTGAGTGAGGGGCCGCTCGGCGTCGGCTCCCGCTTCCAGGTGCAGCGGCGGATCGGGCGCCTGGAGCGCCCCATGACCATGGAGGTCACGGAGTTCGACCCGCCGCGCAGCTGGCACTTCCACGGCGTCGACGGCCCGGTCCGCAGTGACCTCCGGGGCAGGATCGAGCCGCTCGACGACGGCGAGCGGTCCCGGCTGACGTTGTCCCTCGACCTCGAGCCGCACGGCATTGGCAAGGTCCTCGTCCCGCTGGTCGTCAAGCCAATGGTCCGTAAGGAGATTCCGCGGGACGGGGCGCACCTCAAGGAACTGCTCGAGGCCGGCGCGTCCTAGGTGTATTGATCACGCGCGTTGTTGAGACCTCCGGTGTGGTGGAGGTGTCCGAGCTGCACCGCACACGGAGGTCTTCGTGTGCCACCGTCATGCCCGGCTGACCGGTCACGGCGGGCCGGGTGCCGTCACGCCGCCGGCGGCGGAGAGCCCGTAAACCGTCTGCCACGGCCCGTACTCCAGGGGCAGTTCCCTCCACGGAGCACTTGCGCGCACCGGCCACCGGATCCCGTCGATCGACTTCCGCCGGCCCCACGACGGCCGCCCCAACACCGCGACCGGCAACAGCGGCTCCAACACAGCCCACTGCCCGTCAGAAAGATCTCCCTCCCCCAGCCCGAGATCATCGCGATGCGGGACGACGAAGAACAGAGCCGACTTTCCCAGCACGGCCTAGGGTGGCGGGCACGCGCCCGTACGCATTCCGGAGGCACCCCGCATGCCCGTGACAGCCGGCCCCGACGCCACCGCACCGCCCCCGCGCTCCGGCGGCGGTGCGCGGGGGCGCCATCCGGTGGAGGAGTGGTTCGACGGGGTATGGGCCCGTACCCGCCTCGTCCGGGTCCTGGCCGGCGGTGAGGACGCCGGACCGCTCGGAACGCGCCCGCTCCTCGGCTCGGTCGAGTCGGACGATGCCTTGGCCGAATTGAGAGCCCTCTCGACGCGGGGGGCCATCGGCGACGACACCTGCCGATGTCACGGCAGCCTCACCATCGCCCTGCACGACGCCGAGGGTGACCTCCTCGGGCGGGCGAGTCTGCACGGCATGGACGCCCTTCTGTGGGAGGGCGGCCGGTTCTGCGGCAACCTCGATGTCGCCGACCCCGTCGGTCTGGTGCTGTTCCTGGCACGGCACGGGGCGGTGAGGTGGCTCGCGCACCTCTCCGGCCGCCTCGCGTACGCCCTCGGCCTCCGCGAAGGGCGTCCCCAGTTCCGCGAGGCCGGCAACGGCCGCCACGGGGCTCGGCTGCTGGAGGTACGAAGGGTTCCCGAGCCGCTGCGCCCGCGCCTCGCGGGGATGTCGGGGCACGACTGCGGCCGTCTCCCCGACGACCAGGTCGAGGAGCTCCGCCGCCTTCTGTCGCGAGGGGAGCCGGACCCGCAGCGCCGCGCGATGCTCCTGCTGGCCTGGCTGGGGCGGCTGCCGGAACCCATGGAGGCGGACTACGGCGAGGGGGTCCTGGTGCGGTCGCTCCTGCGGGACCTCCGCCCCCTTGCCGCCGCACGGGCCGCGGGCCCCGCCGACCCCCATGTCGCCCTGGGCCTCCTGCGGTGGCTGGGCGGACAGCGGGAGACGGAGGGCGTCGACGCGGACGCCTTGGCCGAGTACGTCGGCGCCTTCCTGCGCAAGGCCCGTGGCGCCCATGGAATTGGCGGTCGGTCAGGGACGTTGATCACTTCATGACTCAAGGACCAGCACCTCGCCCACTGTCCGACGAAGCCCTCTCCGACCTGCTCGGCAAGCAGCAGTTCGGCACGCTCGCCACCGTCAAACGCAGCGGCCACCCCCACCTGACCACCATGCTCTACCACTGGGACCCCGAGGCCCGCATCGTGCGGTTCTCGACGACGGCCGACCGCATCAAGGTCAAGCAACTGCGGCGCGACCCGCGTGCGGCACTCCACGTGCAAGGCGGCGACGTCTGGTCGTTCGCCGTCGCCGAGGGCGAGGCCGAGGTCTCCCCGATCACCGCGGTCCCCGGCGACGCGGTGGGGCGGGAACTGCTCGGGATGATCCCGAAGTCTGCGACGCCGGAGGACGAAGAGGCGTTCCTGGAGCAGTTGGTCGCCGAACGCCGGGTGGTCATCCGGCTGAAGGTGGACCGGCTGTACGGGACGGCCCTCGACATCAACGGCTAGGGGCGGGTGCGCCGGACGACCGCGCCGGCCCGGCACGGCTGGCCCGAGGCGCGGCTCGGGGGCGCCCAGGGCGCGATATCGGTCGAACGCCTCGCGGCCGTCCGGTACGAACCCTTGGTCGCGGACGAGGTCTTCGAGTTCCCGGCTCGGTCAGCCAGTCGAACCAGGCGACTTCCCGGGATCGGGCTTCACCGCGGTGGTGATGACGGCCTCGTGAAGGCCCAGCCAGTAAGGGCTGATCACACCCGCGCACAAGAACGTGAGCACGAAGCGGGGTTCGACGTGGACGCCCAGTTCTTCGGCCAGTTCCCGGGCCGCGGCCTCTGCGTACGACTCGCCGGCATCGACGGCGCCACCGAGCATCCAGTTGAACTGGCCCGGGAAGCGGGTTGCGTCGTCCGGGCGGCGGTGCGGTGGGACACACGATCCCAGGGTGGCCTCAAGGGATCGCTCCCGCGTGTCCGCGCCGGCTGTTGCCGGCCACGAGACCGGTGGCGCCGCACGTCACTGTTTGACCTTCGAGTTGGTTGAAGCTCAATGATGGCGGCGTGCCGAATTCCGAGCTGATGCCGATCGGGGTCTTCGCCCGACGCAGTGGCCTGACCTCCAGCGCGTTGCGGTTCTACGCCGACTCCGGGCTGCTGGCCCCCGCCGAAGTCGACCCGGTCTCGGGCTACCGCTATTACAGCGCCGACCAGGTGGCGCGGGCGATCCTGCTGCGTCAGCTCCGTGAGATCGCCATGCCCCTGGCTCGTGTCGAGGCGGTGCTCGCTTCCGGGGCTGACGAGGCATCCCGGCTCCTCGATGAGCATGTGTCGAAGGTCGTCGGGGATGCGGCAGCGGCACAGCGGAAGGCTGCGGTCATCAAGGCCGCGCTCGGTGACGTGCCGGGGCTTCCGATTGCGGTGCTGAAGGGTCCTGTGCTGGCAGATGTGGTGGAGCAGGTCCTGACCGCGACCGCGCACGAGCCCGGGATGCCGGTACTCGCCGGCCTGCGCATCGAGGCGAGTCATGAGGCGGTCACCCTGACCGCGACCGACCGTTACCGGCTCTCCACCCGAACCCTGGTGCCGGCCGAACCACCGGCGCAGACGTGGGCCGGCACGGTCGACGGCGACGAGCTGCGGGCCGCGGTCGCCGGGATCCGCCGCAGTCCGCAGGTGCGGCTCGAAGCGGTGCCGTACGGGATCTGGCTCCGCGTGGCCGAGCGGGAGGACCGGCATTGCCGGTTGCTGCCCGAGGAGTTCCCCGACCATCGGCTGATGCTCGCGTCACTGGGCCAGGTCACCACACGTGTGACGGTCTCGAAGGATCTGCTGCTACGAGCCTTGGAAGAACAGCCGGGCGAGCGCATCGCGCTGCACGTGGCCGACCACGAACTGCATGTCGTGCCAGTGGACGACGAACACCCCGGCATCCCGCTCCCGGCCACCGCGACGGGACAGGCCCTCCGGATCCGCTTCGAGCTGACCACGCTCTATCCCGCCGTGAGCACCGCGATCGGCCCCGACGTGATGCTCGACCTGAGGGGAACCGACCAGCCCGTCACGATCCGCTCAGCCGATCGCGGCGATCTCACCACCCTGGCCATGCCCATCAAGTCCGACCGCTCCGCCTGAGAGAGACGACGAGGAACACTTCATGACCACCGCATCCGCCGCCCCCGACCCGACCATGGAAGCCATCGGCCGAGCCGTCGCCGAAGGCCGAGCCGGTGACATCGCTTCCGCCCGCCGAAAGCTCCTGAGCCTGTGGTCCACGGTCGGAGTCACCGGCGACCCCCTGCACCGCTGCTCCCTCGCCCACTACCTCGCAGATCTCTACGAAGATCCCGCGCAGGCCCTGGCCTGGGACGTCCGGGCCCTGGACGCCGCCGACGCCGTGACCGAGCAGCGCGTCCAGGAGCATCACGCCGGCCTGCGCATCGCCGGCTTCTACCCCTCGCTGCACCTCAACCTCGCCGACAACTACCGACGACTCGGCTCCTTCGACGCTGCCGCCGAGCACATCGACGCGGCCCAAGCGCACGCCCCGAACCTTCCTCGGGATCCGTACGGTGACCTTCTTCGCGGCGCCATCCAAGAGGTCGCCGAAGCCATCGCCGGGCGGGACCGTACACGGCGGGCCTCCGCACCCGGCTCCTCTGCATAAGGCACAAGAAGCACCCCCGGGCCTCGGAGGGTTCTCGCCACGGTTCCATGCACCGATGCAGTCCATCGCGTGCTCAGCCAACTGCCCCTGCATGCAGGTGCGTTCGCCGTCATGGCCGGTATGCCGAATCCAGCCGTTGCCCGGGCCCCGCGTCGCAACAAATGGCTCTGGCGGGGCTGCGACAGCGCTGCCACGCTCGCATTGTCACCGGTACGAGACCTGCCCGCGCTGGTGCCGGCGGACCAGACTGCGCGAGAGTGCCGGCAGTCCCCCAGCGATACCGAGGTCCGTCGTGTCCGCCCTGCCCTTCGTCGCGCCCTGGCTGGCCCTGGCCTCGGCGTTCTGGACGATGCTGCCCCTGGCCTTCCCCCGGCGACGCCAGGCAGGAGTTCTCCTCGCCATCGTGCATCTCCTTGCCACTTTCGCGATCGCGCGCCCTTGGACGGAGGGCTGGTACTGGCGCGACGGAGCCTTGCTGGTTCTGGTGCTCGGGCAGGGGACCCTGGTCGCGCTGGGACGGCTCGCCTTCGAACTGAGCCCGCTCGGTGCACGCGGCAGCACCCCCGCCGGACCGGACGGGGCTCCGTAGCCCGCAGGAGGTGCGGCAGTGCGCGACTCGCCTGTCGTCGCCCCGGGCGGCCTTGGGAGGGGCCGGGGGGGTCAACCAGCGGCGTCGCACCGGGACATGACCACTCCTGCGGCGGCGAGCACCGGCAACCAGGTCCGGCGGTGTGGTGTTGCAGGACGGGCTGTTGGTGACATGGCCCGCTTGCCCCCGCTAGGACGGATGTCCTACAGTCCGGACTGTCGCCTAGGACGAATGTCCTAGGATCGGTCGTCGGGTGTCAGGAGTTGTCGTGGGTACGCGCGAGCAGATCGTCGATGCGGCGAACCGCCTGTTCTATCAGCAGGGCTTCGAGCCGACGTCGTTCGCGACGATCGCGGAAGCGGTGGGAATCTCCCGGGGCAATTTCTACTACCACTTCAGGACCAAGGACGAGATCCTCCAAGCGGTGATCGAGGCCCGGTTGGCGAGTACGCGAAAGATGCTCGCCGAGTGGGCGGACGGCTCGGCGGACCCGCTTGATCGCGTGCAGCGCTTCGTTGAGCTCGTCATCACCAACCGCGGCGACATCGAGAGCTACGGCTGTCCGGTCGGGACGCTGACGAACGAGCTTGCCAAACTGGACCATCCCTCCCGTGCGCACGCCGTGGGTGTCTTCGGGCTGTTCCGCACCTGGCTGTGCGAGCAGTTCGAGGAACTCGGGTTCGGTGCGGAGGCCGATGACGTCGCGATGCACGTTCTGGCATTCAGCCAAGGGGTTGCCACGCTGTCGAACGCCTTCCACGACATCGACTTCGTATACCGCGAGGTCGACCGGATCATCACATGGCTGACTGATCGACTGGCCTCTCACGCATCCGCCGACCGCGCCCGCTGAGCCACAGCCGTTCCTTCTTGTTCCCTTCTTCGTTTGCGTCCCTGCCCGTGAGGAGACTTTCGTGTACGTCGCCCTGCTTCGATTCTCCGCCAACAAGTCCGCGGCCGCCGAGTACATGGCGGAGCACCAGAACTGGATTCGCCAGGGCGTGGAAGACGGCGTCTTCCTTCTCGTCGGGAGCATCCAGCCGGGGCAGGGCGGCGCAGTGCTCGCCACCGGCGTCACGTTGGAGGAGTTCCAGGCGAGAGTGGCCGAGGACCCGTTCGTGATCCACGACGTCGTGGCGGCCGAGGTCATCGAGATCGCCCCGAACCTGACGGACCCGCGCCTCGCATTCCTGAAGGACTGAATACGCGTGGAGACGTTCATCGCCCCCGATGGCGAGCCGCGCTGCCGCTGGGCGGGGTCGGCGCCTGAATTCCTCGGCTATCACGACACGGAGTGGGGCTTTCCGGTCGTCGACGACCGTCGGCTGCTCGAGAAGATCAGCCTGGAAGGCTTCCAGTCCGGACTCAGCTGGCGCACCATCCTGGCCAAGCGCGAGAACTTCCGGACCGCTTTCGCCGGGTTCGACTTCCACGCGATCGCCGACTTCGCTGACGATGACGTACGGCGCCTGGTGAGCAACGCCGGCATCGTCCGGCACCGGGGCAAGATCGAAGCCGTCATCAACAATGCCCGCCGGGCCGTGGAGCTCGAGCGAGAGGCCGGCTCCCTGGCGGCGTACTTCTGGCGCTTCGAACCAGACCCGAGCGAGGTTGATCCACCCCAGTCCGTATCGACATCACCGGCATCGGTCACGCTGTCGAAGGACTTGAAGAAGCGCGGCTGGAAGTTCGTCGGACCGACCACCGCGTTCGCCTTCATGCAGGCCATGGGGCTGATCAATGACCACGCCACCGAGTGCTCGACGCGCACCCTGGTCAGGGCGGCCCGCACCGCCGTCACACCGCCTCGGTAGGCATCCCGACCGCCTCCGCCGAATCGCTGCTCGACCGGGCCGCCGCCAGCTGCTGGGCACCCGTCCCTGACAGTCCCTGGGTCGCAGGCTTCTTCCGCTTCACCCCCGGGCGTGAGGAGCGGTCGCGGTGGTCTCCGGCGCCGGACAGGACTCTCGGGGCGGCCCTCGAGGTCGCCGGGAACCGCTTCATCCGGGCGCCTGGGCCAACTGCCGCGTGCGGAGTCCTGAGCATCGGCGGGTGCCTGAATTGGAGTACGGCAGCCACCCGCGGCTGACCTGCCGCTGATGCCCTACCTTGGAGCCGGACGTGCCTGCCGGGGCGCGTGATGACAGGTGGGGGGCGTGAGTCCGTCGTGCACGTGGTCCGTCGGAGTATTCGGCTCGGTATGTTCATCGCCGCGGGGCCTGCGGGCTTCTTCGGGCTCGTCTCACTCATCGGCGCTGCCATGTGGCTGTCCACGGAGAGGTACGAGGACGCCCTCGTCGGCACGCTGCGCGGTGTCGGGTTGGTCGGCGGGACCATGGCGGTCGGCGCCCTGCTCGGTGCCGCGACCGGGGGCGTACTGCTCCTGGCCCCCGAGTGGCTCGCCGCCCGAGCCCCGTTGCGGGGACTGCTCGCCGGAGCCGTCGCGAGCGTGTTCTTCCTGCCGGAGACGCTTGTCGTGGCTGTCGCCACGGATCTCGGCTACCTGCCAACCCTGCTCATCGTCCTGTGCACACCGGTGGTCGGCCTGGTGGCAGCTGTACACAGCGGTGACCTCCTGGGACGTACGCGGCATCACCCCTGGCTGTGGCCGAGAAGTAGCGCCTGAACCGCTCCGTGGCGGAGGCAGCGCGGATCGTCCGGGCCGGCGTGACGGAGATCGCCGGCGGCCAGGCCCATCGTCACGGCCGCCGAACGGCGGGCCACACGTCGGACTCCCGGGAGGCCGTGCGCCAGCCGGCTGGGCACAGGGCCAACCGGCCTGCGGCTTCCCAGCGTGGGACGGGCACGGGTCTCCAGCCGCGCGAGGTGTCTTCCCAGCCGACGCCTACGACGATGAAGGCCCCCCAGTGGTAACTGTGAGAGTGACGCGACCGTACGCCCTCGGCGGCTCGGGCCAGGGCCTTCGCCGGCGGCGTTCCGGACCGGCAGGCGCCATGGAACCCGGTCATGAGGTCTGCCGTCGAGGTGTCGAGAACGGGCCACAGACTGGCCACAATGGATCCTGCGTTCCATCAGTTGCCGGACGGTCAGTACGTCATCGGCCAGCAACAGGCCCGAGCGCAACGGTGAGCGTTCGTCGAAGATCGCATGCGCTGCCACATGCGCGATCTCCGTTCCGGTCAGGGCGTCGAGCACGGCCCGGACCGTGGCCCGCTCACCCATCAGAGGAGCGGGGACGTCGAGTGTCCGGGCCACCTCACGTGCTTGCAGGCGCGCATATGGCAGGTCACCCCGGGGGTCCCCCACCACGACACGGCGACCGGGGGGTGCCGGTGGCATGTCAGCCTGGAGCGAGGCCACCTGCAGGGATGGCAGCGTGAGCACGGGCAGGGGACCGCCGTCCGGCGCCAGCAGGCCCGCGCGGGCGGTGACCACCATCCACGGTATGCGGTGGAGCGGCCCGTGTGGCGCTACGAGAAGCCGTTCCGCTCCGGCCAGCCGGGGAGCCGCACGGTCCCACAGGTCGAGGGACGGTTCATGCCACGTCTCGGCGCCGAACTCCACGCCGTGCGGCGTGACCTCGGTCGCGAACTCTTCCTCGATGCCCGGGAGAGTCCGGGCATCGACCGGCATGGACACCACAAAGGCCTCATCCCTCCCGGCATGGGGCGGCCGATCCGCCTGGGCACCCGCAGACGGTCCATGACCTGGGTGAACGCAGGTGCGTCCCCGGCCTGGCCGGGGGTGAGGACGAAGGCGGGCGGGCGGCAGCGGCCGTCCGCAACGAGATGGATCTTCGTGGTCAGTCCACCGCGGGACCTTCCAAGAGCATGATCGGGCGGCTCGCCAGCCAGAGCCCCTCTTGACGGGCCCCGCCAGCGTGCTGGTGAGCACGGACAATCGTGGAGTCCACCGCCACGCCCCAGTCCAGATCGCTCTCGGCGTCGGCCTGGGCGAGCAGAGCGGTGAAGACCTTTTCCCAGGTCCCGTCGGCGGCCTACATCCACAGCCGGTTGTAGGCCCCTTTCCAGGACCCGAACTCGACAGGCAGATCCGTCCAGGGCGAACCGGTCCGGTACTTCCAGGCGATCGCCTCGATCACCTGCCGGTGATCACGCCACCGCCCGCCCCGCTTCGGCGTCCGATCCGGCAGCAACGGCTCAATTCGCGCCCACTGGGCGTCGGTCAACGACACACCAGACCAACGATGAGATGATCTGAACGCAACTGCCTAGTCGTTCCGCCAGTTGACGAAGGACACCTCGTCCGGCAGGACCACGCTGATCTTCCCCTGTCGAAACGCCTCGTCGCCCAAGAGCTTGAAGAGGAACTCGGCCATCCCAAGGGGGTGCAACTGCATCTCCGGGCTGGTGTGCCTCCCGCAGATCAGGACCGGCCATCGATCCGGGTCGTCGTCCGTGGTCACCCAGCAGTAGATGTCCGCCCCCGACGTCACACCCCACGCCACGATCGATCCAGGGTCCACGTCGAAGTCGGCCTCGTCGCGGCACATCTCCCAGGTGTAGCGGGCGTTCTCCGTCTCTTCCTGCAGACCGGACGTGTACGGGTACCCGTCGGCCTGCAGTGCCGGCAGCAGGATGCTGATCCTTTCACTGATCGCCCCCGCCCCGTACACCTCCATGAAACGGACGTAGTCCGAGGGGAACCGAGTCCCCCAGGCCGCCTCGACGCCGCCCCAGTCAACCCGCTCGTCCACCCCATGAGCCACCGGCATGAGCTCGGCAAGTGCCGCCACCGCGTCCGTCCCGCGCATGTCTCGCCCTTCGTCCCGCCGCCCGCACTGCGCGGCGTGTCGTATCCGAGAGCCCAACTTACGAGGACCGCCTCGGCAGCAAATCTCCGGGGCGCCGCCTCCGGAGCCCGTCAAGATCCGAAAGAGACGGCCTAGCCCACGCGACAGCAGCTCGATGCCCTCACGTCCGGCTTCCAGCGCGCGGTGCAGGAATTCGGGCCCCTGACCAACGCTGCCGAGTTGGTAGTTGTAGACGAGAACGTTGAGCAGAGCACCGATGCGGAACGTGGACGCCGGGGGTACAAGGGCGAGCTGCCGCTCACTCAGTTCCGCGATCGCGGCCGTGACCGAGGGGTCGAGGTTGCCTGGGGTGAGCCGTTGCTCGTTACCCGTCGATGAGCCGGTATCCGGTGGCCTTGCGCCCCCGGCGGGGCGATCGGTGTGGTGGACGCCTTCCATCGCGGGTTCGGTGGAGGTGCCGCCGGAGATCTCCAGCAGGTCCCGGCGTCGGCCGGCGCGCGGGTCACATCCGGCGACCACGATCTCAAGGAGAAGGCGGCGGCGCCCGGCCGGGGCACGGCCGTAGGTGGCTCACAAGCCCGGCCGCCGCTCCCGTCCCACGGTGGTGACGTGGCTGTCGTGGAGCCAGGCGGCCGGGACATACGCAGCAAGGCGTGCCCGGCCGTTCAGTGGCCTCGTGCGGCCACGAACTGCCCCAGCAGGGTCCCGAAGGGCATGTCCAGGTCGCCGTACAGCAGGGGGGCGACCGGGTGGGCGTTGTCCGCGAGCATCTCGACCACGAGGCTCGCGTAGTCGCTGACGACGACACCGGCCTGCTGCAGGCGCAGCAGGCCCGTCTCGCGCTTGGTCGCCGAGAAGGTGCCACAGGCGTCGACGGCGACGTAGGCCGTGTAGCCGGCGGCGGTGGCGGAGATCGCCGGGAGCGCCGCGCAGACCTCCAGCGACGTGCCTGCCACGATGAGCCGGTCGCGGCCGAGCGCCTCGACGGTGGCGCGCACGCGGTCGTCGTGCCAGGCGTTGACGGTCGAGCGGTCGATGACCTCGAGGTCCTTCGGCAGAGCGGCCTGGAGCTCCGGCACGAGCGGGCCCCACATGTCGTCCGCCGACGTCGTCGTCGCCACCACGGGGACGCCCAACCGCTGGGCCGCGCGGGCGAGCGCGGTGACGTTGTGCTTGAGCTCGGCGACGCCGATGTCCCGGACGCCCGTGAACAGCCCGATCTGGTGGTCGACCAGCAGGAGGGCGGTGTTGTCGCTGGTGAGGGGAGTGGGGAAGGGGTTCGTCATGGCAGGTTCCTTTGCACTGGCCGGGGAGGGATTCGCGCTCCGGCCGGGTCGGCGGGGCGTGGAAACGATGATTGACCTCACGCCGCCACACCTGTGAATGTTTCATCCGTGCCTGAATCCTCGACCGAACCCTTCGACTGCTGCGCCGAGTTCACCTTCACGCCCGCCGATCTGGCGCGGCTGCGGTTCGCCTTCTCCCCGGTGTCCGAAGCCGTCGCGAGCCTGCGCCTGCTCCAGGACCCCGGCCGCCACGCTCTGCATCTTCCGTGGATCCGCGCGGTACGGCCCCGCTTGGGTGCGATGGACCTGCGCCTGCTCTTCGCCCTCGCCCCGCTCGGCCCCTACCTTCCGGACTTCCTCACCCCGCCGCCGACGAGCCCCCTGCCGGACATCACCGCCGAACTCGGCCTCGTGGCGTCGGCGGACCCCGACGTCGCCGCCGCCGAGGTCGCCCGCGTCCCGGCGGCGGACACCGCACCGGTACGGGAGTTCCTCGCCGACCCCGCCGCCGGAACGGCCCGGGTCGCCGCCCAGCTGCGGCTCTACTGGGACACGGCCCTCGCTCCGTACTGGCCGCAGATCCGGGGGTTGTTCGAATCCGAGGTGCTGCGCCGTTCGCGCCAGCTCGCCCGCGAGGGCGCGGCTGTCATGTTCAACGACCTGCACGAGAACGTACGGTGGGAGGCCGGCGTGCTGCGGGTGCGCACTCTCGCCTGGCAGCGGAGCGGCCCGCTGTTCGGCGACGGCATCATCCTGGTGCCGAGCGTCTTCCAGTGGCCCGACACCCTCGTGATGGCGGAGCCGTACCAGCCGATGCTCATCTACCCGGCACCCGGTGTCGCCACCGTGTGGCAGCAGGGGCCGGTGCCGACCCCCGACGCCCTGAACGCGCTCATCGGCCGCACCCGCGCCAGGGTCCTCGTCTCACTCACCGAACCGGTGACCACGGTCATGCTCGCTCGTCGACTCGGCATGGCGCCGGGAGCCGTCAGCCAGCACCTGAAGGTGCTGCACACCGCGGGTCTGCTGGCGCGCCACCGCAACGGCCGCGAGGTCTTCTACAGTTGCTCCCCGCTCGGTCTCGCCCTCGGCACCCGCTCGTGACCGTCGGCCGGGGTGCACCAGGCCGTCACCACCGCGGCCGGCGTCGCCATCGGTGATGCGCTGACCGCTTGAGCCCGCCGTCGTTCGCCGGCACTCCCGGCCGGTTGACTAGCTTGGGCAGATCGCGGCTTCGATGTGGGTGAGCTGGGCGGCGAGGATCTCCTCGAACGCGGCGCCGCGGTCCGCCCCGAGCGGGCGCACGTCACGGGCGAAGTGGGCCAGGGCCGGGAAGCGTTCGGGGTCGGCGCCCAATACCGCCACGCGGAACAACTCCATGCCCTGTTCGCGCTCTTCCGGGGTGACCGTGCTGACCCCGGCCTCGGAGGCGATCAACGCGGCGATGAGGACCGCGATCCGGTGGTAGCGCACCGGGATCTCCTCGTCCGGCAGTCCCGACGCGCGCAGGGCCTGCAGCACCTCCTCCATGACCAGCCGGGAACCGGTGCCCGATGAGGCGTGGCGTCCCCAGACCGCGGCCAGCTGGGGCTGCCGCCCGAAGGCTTCTCTCACCCGCAGGGCCAGGGCGGTGATGCGCTGCTTCCAGTCGCCCTCGGGGCGGTAACCGTCCATCGCGGCCAGGAGGATCCGGTCGGCGACCGCACGCAGCAGTTCGGTCTTGCTGCGGAAGTGCCGGTACAGGCTGGAGGAATCGGTCCCGAGGGCCGCGGCCAGTTTGCGCACGCTGAACGACTCCGCGTCACTCGTGCGCAGCAGCTCCGCCGCCGCATCCAGGATCTCTTCGGTCGACCAGCGCCTTCGACCTGCCATGTCGCTCCTCTCGCCAGGTCTCAGCCTACCTGTGCACTTGGTGTTGCACGCACCGCGTGCATAATGAGGACATGAGCGTGCCGAGAAGACCGGCATGCCACTCGTGCCCTGTTTGCCCTGTGGTCCGGGTCAGGCGACCGATGCGGAGCTCGCCCCGGGCCCGGGAATACGAAAGGACGCATGACGTGAACAACCGACTGGATTGCGCGGCGCTGGACGCCGCCATCGAAAACGTCCACCGCGCCGGGATGCCGGGCCTGTTCGCCGAGGTGCGAGACGGCGACCGGGTCTGGCGCGGCGCCGCCGGGGTCGCCGACGTCGCCACCGGCCGCCCCGTCACCGCCGGCATGCGGCACCGCGTTGGCAGCATCACCAAGACCTTCACCGCCGCAGCGGTTCTCCAGCAGGTCGAGAGCGGTCGGATCGGTCTCGACACACCGATCGGCCGATACCTTCCGAAGCTGGTTCCCGGAGAACGCGGGGACACGATCACGGTCCGGATGCTGATCAACCACACCAGCGGCCTCGCCGAGTACCTCCCGTACGCCTATCCCTCCCTCAAGGCGTTCCCCGCCCTCGCGGACACCGGTCCGCAGAGCCTGGACGACCACCGGTTCACGCGGTTCGACCCCACTGACCTGATCGAGATGGGGGTCACCGCACCCGCCGTCGGCGCCCCGGGCGGCACTCCGGGGGTGTACTCCAACACCAACTACCTGCTCCTCGTCGAACTGCTGGAACAGGTGACCGGCACCACGGCCGAGCAGTACATCACCCGGAACGTCATCGAGCGCGCCGGACTCCGGGACACCGAACTGCCCGCCGGACCGTACGTCGACGGGCCGCACTCCCAGCTCTACGAGTCGTGGTTCGGCATGATCGACCCGCCACGCGACTACAGCGTCTACGACATGTCATGGGTGGGGCCGTCGGCCTCGCTGATATCGACCGTCACGGACCTCAACCGCTTCTACGGCATGCTGCTGGCCGGACGGATCGTCAGCCCGTCGTCGCTGGCGCAGATGCGACGCACCGTCCCGGTCATCTCCCAGGAGGGAAGGACGATCGACTACGGCCTCGGCCTGCACCGATGGAGGATCCCGGCCAGGCCACCTTCTGGGGCCATGGCGGCACGGTCTGGGGCGGTGGAGCGCTGGCCATGATCCGGGCCGACGGCAAGCGGCAGATGTCCGTCGCGGTGAACCTGCAGAGGTGGAACAGGCTCGACTCCTCCGGCAAGCCGCAGCCCCACCCCATCGACGACGCGCTGGCGACGTTCCACCGCCTGGCGATGTACGGCTGACCGGACCGGAGGGCGGCACATGGGAGGCGTTCCGCGTCGCGCACCTGCCCGTCACCCGCGCGCGGCGCGGCGCTCCCGCTCCTCCCGGACGGCCCGCAATCCGAGTACGACCACGCGCAGCCCGTGTTCGAAGCCCGTGTCCTCGTCCAGGGAGAGCAGGTCACCAGACGCCTCGGCGGTGAGCGGGAAGCGCTCGGGATCGATGCCTGCGGCGATCCGCTCGGGCGTGTACGGGTTGTCGCCGCCGTACGCCGCGCTGGTGTGGGCCTGTTCCTCGATGGTGTACCCAATGGTGAAGTGCAGGAGGGCCGGGAATCCGCGGGCCGCCTCGCCGAGCGTGAATCCCGCGTCCTTGAGCGTGCGCAGGGTCAGCTCCACCCCGTGGTACACCGCCGGGTGGTTCACGTAGGTGCCGGCGAGGACGCGCGCGCCGTCGCGGTGACCGAGCATCGCCTGCCTGAGGTGACGGGCCCAGTCGGCGAGCCAGTCCTCCCAGGGCGCACCCTGGGGCGGCGTCAGCCTCTCGGCGGCCTCCACGTAGATCAGGGTGGCCATGGCATCGAGCAGCTGCTGCTTGTTCTTGACGTGCCAGTAGAGGGTGGGGGCCCGCACGCCGAGCTCCTGGGCCACCAGGCGCATGCTGAGCCCGTCGAGGCCGACGTCGTCGAGCAGGCGCAGCGACGTCCGGGCAATCACCTCGGAGTTGATCTTCATCCGCCCCCTCACTCCCTCGCCCTCCTCGGGCAGTTGACACTCTAACACCGTTAGAGGCAGCCTCTAACGGTGTTAGAGACAGCGAGGGCCGAGAAGGGGGAAGCACGCATGACCGACACGACGGGGAGCACCGACGTGGTGATCGCGGGCGCCGGGCCGACAGGCCTGATGCTCGCCTGCGAACTGCGGCTGGCGGGTGTCGACGTGATGGTGGTCGACCGGCTCGCGGAGCGGACCGGCGAGTCGCGCGCCGGCGGGATGCACGCCCGCACCATGGAGGTCCTCGACCAACGGGGGGTCCTGGACCGCTTCCTGAAGGCCGGCGTGACGCAACCGGTCGGGCATTTCTCCGGGCTGAGGCTCGACTTCGACGGGTTCCAGAGCCGCCACCCGCGGACGCTGGTGCTCCTGCAGTCCGCCGTCGAACGGCTGCTGGAGGAGTGGGCGGCCGAGCTCGGCTTACGGGTGCACTGGTCGTCCGAAGTGACCGGGATCCGCCAGGACGACACCGGCATCGAAGCCGAACTGGGTGGGCCGGAAGCCGCCCGTTCAACCGTGCGCGCCCGCTACCTCGTGGGCTGCGACGGCGGGCGCAGCGCGGTGCGCAAGCTCGCCGGCATCGCCTTTCCCGGCACCCCGGCGACGATGACCGCCCTGCTCGGCGACGTCGAACTCGGCGATCCCCCCGCCGAGTCGCTCTTCATGCAGCGGCGCGCAGGCGGTGACTTCTCGGTGATCGCCTTCGAGCCGGGCTGGTACCGGGTGATCACCACGGACTACGGCCGGGCTGCCGGCCCGGGGGAACCCGTGACGTTCGAGGGGCTGAGGGAGTCCATGCTCAGGGTCGCCGGCACCGACTTCGGCATGCACAGCCCCCGCTGGGTGTCCCGGTTCGGCGACGCGGCGCGGCAGGCCGAGCGGTACCGGGCGGGCCGGGTGCTGCTGGCCGGGGACGCCGCGCACATCCACTTCCCGGCCGGGGGCCAGGGGCTGAACCTCGGGGTGCAGGACGCGGTCAACCTCGGCTGGAAGCTGGCCGCGGTGGTGCAGGGCCGGGCACCAGAGGACCTGCTGGACAGCTACCACGCCGAGCGGCACCCCGTCGCGGAACGGGTCCTGCACAACACGAGGGCGCAAGCGGCGCTGTCCCGTCCGGGTCCGCAGACCGACGCGCTGCGCGAGGTGCTGGGTTCGCTCACTCGGTATGAAGACGTCAATCGTCACCTGGGCGGCATGATCACTGCTCTGGACATCCAGTACCCCGTCGGCGACAGCCACCCGTTGGCGGGCCGCCGCGTCCCGGACGTGGACCTGACGACCGGAGGCGGCCGCACGCGCGTCTTCGAGCTGCTGCGCACCGCGCGCCCCGCGCTGCTCGACCTGTGCGGGAACACCGAACTGGCGGCTGCCGCCGCGGGCTGGGCCGACCGGCTCGACCTCGTCGAGGGCCGGTCCGCGGACACCCATTGGCCCGTCTGGCCGGACGACGAGACGCCGGCCCCCGCCGCGCTCCTCATCCGCCCCGACGGCCACATCGCCTGGGCCGCACCCGCGGGCACCACCCCGGACACCGTCGCCCTGCGAACCGCCCTCACCACCTGGCTCGGCGACATCACCCCCGACCTGGACGAGCCCGCCCCACCCCGAAGCAGCTGAAATACCAGCGCCCGGGTCAACCGTCCTCCTGGCATGCCGCCAGCATTGCCTTCGCTGCCAGCCATTGCAACGCACCGTTGCATTCGGCGGCACACCATTGCATCAATTAACCGCGCCTCACCTGTGTTTATGCGTTTGCTTGATTGACGAGATCATGAATGCAACGTAGCGTTCGAGCACCGGCAAACACGTCATATCGCGAGATGAGGAATGGCCATGAGTGAGTCCGTCCACACCGTCACGACGCTGCCGACGGAGCGTCGAAGCGGCTGCCCCTTCGACCCGCCGGCCGAGCTGATCGACGCCCGCCGACACGGCCCCATCAGCCGCTGCACCCATCCCGGCGGGAAACCAGGCTGGCTGATCACCGGATACGACATGGTGCGATCCGTCCTGGCCGACCCGCGGTTCAGCTCCCGCAAGGACCTCATGAACGTCGTCGACTTCGAGCTTCCGCCCGCGCCACCCGGCGAGTTCCTCCTCATGGACGATCCGGAGCACAGCCGCTACCGGAAGCCCCTGGTGGGCAAGTTCACCGTGCGGCGGATGCGGCTGCTCACCGAGCGGATCGAGCAGATAACGGCCGACTGCCTGGACGCCATGGAGAAGGCCGGGCCGCCGGTGGACCTGGTGACCGCGTTCGCCAAGCCCATTCCCACCATCGTGATCTGCGAGATCCTGGGCGTGCCGTACGAGGACCGGGCGTCCTTCCAGGAGCAGATCGACACGTTCATGGGCGGGGAGGTCAGCGACGAGGAGCTGATCGCGGCCTACACCGCGACCCAGGAATACCTCGCACAGCTGGTGGCCGCCAAGCGCGCCGACCCCACCGACGACATCCTCAGCGAACTCACCGACAGCGACCTGACCGACGAGGAGCTGAAGGGCATCAGCCTCATCCTCCTCGCGGCCGGATTCGACACCACCGCGAACATGCTGTCCCTCGGCACCTTCGCGCTGCTGCAGAACCCGGAGCAACTCGCGGCACTCCGCGCCGATCCCACCCTCACTGACGGGGCCGTGGAGGAACTGCTGCGGTATCTGAGCGTCGCCAAGACGTTCCACAGGACGGCGCTGGAAGACGTCGAGTTGGGCGGCCACACCATCAAGGCCGGAACGACGGTCGTCCTCTCGTACCACACCGCCAACCACGACCCCGACCGCTTCACCGACCCCCACACCCTCGACCTCCGCAGGCAGGCCGCCGGGCACCTGGCCTTCAGCCACGGCATCCACCAGTGCCTGGGGCAGCAGCTGGCCCGCGTCGAAATGCGGGTCGCCTTCCGCGCGTTGCTCGACCGCTTCCCCACGCTGCGGTTGGCCGTACCCGCCGCGGAGGTCCGCCTGCGCCCGGAGACCGCGGACATCTTCGGTGTGAAGAGCCTCCCGGTCGCCTGGGACAGGAAATGAGCGCGCCGCGTCTGAGCGTCGACCGTGAGCGCTGCATCGGAGCCGGCATGTGCGCCATGACCGCCCCCGAGGTGTTCGACCAGGACCCCGACGACGGCCTCGTGCTCCTGCTGCACGCCGAACCGCCCGCCACCCACCGCGCGGCCGCACAGATGGCCGCCGGCGTCTGCCCCTCCGGGGCGATCACAGGTGGCGTGTTCGAGGATCCGGCTGTAGATGACGAACGGTTCCTGCCACAGCACGGCGAAGTGGAAGGTCCAGCCGCAGCGGAAGCGGTTGTGCTCCGCCCGGCGCATCAGACCGACGACCCGTGAGGCGGATGGGCCGGGCCGCAGGAGCTCTTGGGGGCAGGGCGGCGGCCACGGCGGGTCTTGCCCCACGGCTTGTAGACGGACAGGGCCGTCGCCGACACCAGCATCACCAGGGCGGTGCCTATGCTGATCACCAGCTGCAGGCTGAGGGATTCAGTGGCCTTGCCCGCCTCTGCCTGTTGGCGCAGCCAGTGCTGGAGGAAGAAGTGGCCGTTCAGCATCAGGGCGATGTTGACGACGAGCTTGGTCACGATCCAGTATTGCTTGAGCAGGCCACACTGCGTCGCCGTCGCGAGGAGCAGGCCGGTCAGCAGGGTCGTCCATGCGATGACGGCGATCAGTTCGATCCCGAGGATCTCCATGACGACGTGGGTTGCGCGTACCAGTCCGGCGTCGTCGGTGGACAGGCCGATCAGCCCGAGAAGGAGCTGGACGATCTCGATTCCCACCCAGCCGACCGCCACCGTCACGTGGAAGGTGAGGATCGCCTTGCGCCATCGCCGGGGCAGGCGCCGAACCCTTCCAGCGGCGGGCGGTGTTCGGGGATGGGTTGCCGGGTGGGCTGCCGGACCGGGGGCGGTTCCCTGTCGCACTGCGCTGCCCGCGCTCGCGACGGGCTCAGGGTGTTTCTTGCTTGCCGTATGCGTCATGCGCCATGCCTCCCGCCGTCGTCCAGGCCGCCGGCGAGGGTGGGGCGGTGCGAGCCATGGGTGGGTTTCTGGTTGCCGGGCGTGGTGGTACGGCGGTTTGCACGTACGACCGGCGATGCGCCGAAGGCCAAGAACGCCAATGCGGGGGCCATCGTGACGCCTGCGCTCACCGCGGCTGTGGTGGCCGGGCCGGCGAGGGTGAGGCCGACCGCGGCTGCGGCGGTGACAAGTGCGACGACGGCACCGTACGCGGCGACGGTGATGCGGATCAGGCGTAGCCGTTCCGCCTCCGGCCGTCGGATACGGCTCAGCAGCCAGGCCAGAGCCGGCAGCAGCAGGACGGCATGCATGGTGACGGCATGGGCGGGGCGGAGGAAGCCCGCCGACTGGTAGGCCTCGGCCGCACGGCCCGCGCCCTCCAGCGTCAGCCCGTAGGCGATCATCACGGCTCCGGCGGCCATGGAGCCGGTGAGCGCCAGTAGTCCGGCGCGGAGCGCGAGCCGCATGCTGGGGGCGGTCGTCGGGTTGGGGCGCAGGGCGGCGACGGTGAGTGCGATGACGACCGCGACGAGGGTGACGCCGCCGGCCGCGAGGGCGCGGGTGACGACGGTGTCGAAGGTGGTCTCGGTGTTGAAGTGCGAGGGGACACCGCGCCATGCCTGCAGGGTGATCAGGCCGGTCTCCAGCAGGGACGCTGCGGTGAACGCGCCCAGGAGGAGCGTGCGGATGCGCGCGGCGAGCGGGAGGAGCCCGCAGATCCAGGTGACGGTCAGCACGCTGATCCCGAAGGACAGCCCGAAGGTGATCGGCTTCCGCCAGGAGACCGGCCCGTCCCACGGACCGCCGACCAGCACGAGGACGACCGTGTGGAAGGCGGCGGACGCGAGCAGCAGGAGGCCCGCGCCGAGGGGGATCTGCCGGGCCGAGCGCAGTCGTACGGGCCAGGCGGCGGTCATGCGTTCGCCCCGGGTGCGGCCGAGCGCGGGCGGGCCAGTGCGAGCGCGGCCCACACCAGCCATGCCGTGCCACCGAAGCGGACGACGGGCAGCAGGTAGCTGAAGCCGAAGACGACGAGCGTGAGGGTGGCGGCCAGTCCGGCGGCGGCGATGACCAGCCCGGTGGTGGCACAGGCGCGCGGCAGGATTCCGCTGCCGCGGGCTGCCAGGCAGGTGCCTGCCGCCAGGAGCGCGAAGGACACGGCGTATCCGATGCCGCCGGTGAGGAAGGACAGGTCTGCCAGGGCACGGGCCAGGGCGGCGGGCGCCTGCTCAGGTAGCCGCCCGAGCGTCCAGGCGAGTACGGCGCTGGAGGCCAGGGCGCCACTGGCCAGCACTCCACCGGCGAGAGCCGCCGTCGCCGCGGCGGCGGACATGTCGGCGGACTGCCTATGCCGCACCAGCCGGGCCAGGGTGGCGGCGACGGGCACCAGGAGCACGGCGGCGACGAGCAGCAGGAAGGCGCCCAGGTCGATAGCCGTGCCGTTGTCGCGTACGTACCGCAGGATGTCGCGGCCGGGTGTGCCGGGTTGCGGGGTGGCGCGGTTGGTGACGACGTACGCAACGGTGAGTACGGCGTAGGACAGCGCGCCCGTGAGCAGCGCGACAGCGCCGGGCAGGCGCGGGGCCGCCGCGCGGGGCGAGGCCGCGCTGGACTCCTGTACCGATGTGGGCATGACCTCTCCTGGATTTTCGGTGAGGGCTTCGGCTTGGGTCCCCGGTGGGGATCGCGGAGCCCCGGTGGGCGACAGCCAGAATGCCGTTGCGGGGGCGCCATGGTCGTCCCACACCGGCAGGCGGTTCGGCTACTCCCCGGGGAGTAGCCGCCCGGGCCGGGCATGAAGTCCCGCAGCAGCCACGCCAGTTGCGCGGGGAGGCACATCAGCGGGCAAGGACACACGCCTGTCCAGCAGTCCGGACGCGATCCGTCCAGGTCGGTGAAGCCGTACTCCCGGGCCCGCTGCCCGCTGCCCGCTGGACAGCGACTGGCCTTTCCAGCGCACGACATCGGCGTCACCGGCCGGCGCCGCGACCGCGCGTCCGACGTACGACGGGCTCTCCGAGATCCAGATGTGCGGCCCGTGGCCAGCGCGTCGCGCCAGGTGTCCTCGGTGAGGCCGAACCCGTCGAGCGTCATCTCCGGGCGCAGCCGGCCCGGGGGGTGAGCGCCACCACCGTCCCGCCGTGCGGCTTCAGCTCGTGTGCGAGCACGAACGCCATGCGCAGCACGCTGTTCGTGGCCAGATCGTAGAAGTGCGAATTACGGTAGTTCGCTCCGTTGTACGACGGATGTCCCGTCGGTCATCTCGACCACGAGCCCGCCCGGCTGCCGTACCAGCAGAGGCAGAAGGAAGTGGCTGGTGATCGCGTGGGTCTCCACGCCGAGGCGAAGCAGCCGTAGTCCGTTGTCGAGGTCGTGCTCCCAGACCGGCTTGTCGAACTCGAAAAGCCGCTCGCCGCCCGCACCGCCCGGACCATCCTCCAGTCCGCACAGTCCGAACACTCCCCACGCCCCGCACACTCCGCACACGAGAGAGGCACCACCCGATGAAGAAGCCCGCTCTCCTGGCCGCCGCACTGCTCCTGGCCGTCGGCAGCCCCTTCGCCACCGCCGCCACGGCGACCGCCGCCGACTGCCCCAGCGGCCAGTTCTGCGCCTGGGAGCAGGCCGACTACCAGGGCCAGCGCGCCAACTGGACCGGTGACGACGACTGGTGGGAGAGCTACATCGTGGGCCCCGGCGTCCCGAGCCACGTCAAGGTGTTCGAGGACGCCTCACAGGGCGGGGACATGACCATCTGCCTCGCCCCGGGCCAGGAGATCAGCTACAACGGCGCCGCCGGCGACCGCGGCGACTCCCACACCTGGGCCCACGGCTGCTGACGCCTCTCAGGGAACGCCCGGCGTCACCCGTTCAGAACATGGTGTTGTCGTTCTTGGAGGTGGGTGGGACGACCTGGAGGACGTCCCAGTGTTCGACGATCCTGCCGTCGGCGTCGAAGCGGAAGACGTCGATACCGGCGTACTCCTCGTCGGGCCAGATCTGGTGACAGTGCAGTACGACGTGGTCGCCGTCGGCGAAGGCACGCTTGAACTCGACGCGCTTGCCCGGGTACTCCGCGGCCATGCGCTCGAAGTAGTCGATGAACGACTGCTTGCCGTCGCCGACGTGCGGGTTGTGCTGGATGTACGTGTCGCCGACGTACCGGTCGACGGCCTCGGCGGGGCGGCACTGGTTGAACATCAGGTCGTAGAACGCCTTGGCCGTGGCCTTGTTCTTCTCCGGGTCGCTCATGAGGCCACCGTAGGGCCGGCCGCCAGGCGGGGCACGGCGAGCGCGCCCGGCAGCCGGCGACGCGGCCGCGCGTGCGTCACGCGGGGCCGGTGTGCTGCTCGCGCAGGGCCGCCTCCAGTCGGATGATGTCCTCGGCGGCTTTCGCGACGGTTCCGGCGCACCCGCATCTTGGACGCGTACCGACTGCTGACAGGCTTCGCCACCACGCCACCACTTCGCAGCTCGTCGCGGTTGCCCCGCGGCCTGACCGCCTCACGCCGAGTCGGGCATCGGGCGACGCCGGGCAACCTCTCGGTGCATGTTCTGGGCGCGTTCATGGGGGTATGGGATGAATAGGTCGCCCTGAGGGAGGCTGATTCGATGCCGTGGTTCGTATGGCTGCTCGCCGCCGCGGCTCTCGGTGTCGCGGAGTTCTTCACGCTGACGCTCGTCTTCGGCCTGCTGGCGGGCGCCGCGCTGGTTGCCGCTGTGGTCGCCGGTGTGGGCGTCGGCCTGCTGGGTCAGCTGGTGGCGCTCGGGGTGGCAGCGGCGGCGGGACTCCTCGTCGTGCGCCCGATCGCGATGCGGCACATGGCACAGGAGCCGCTCACCCGTGAGGGGAGCGATGCACTGATCGGCAAGCGCGCCGAGGTCATGCAGGAGGTCACCGCGAACCGCGGCCTGATCAAGGTCGCCGGCGAGGAATGGTCCGCGCGCGCTTTCGACGAAAGCCAGGTGATCCCCGTAGGAGCGCTGGTGGACGTCATGGAGATCGAGGGCGCCACCGCCGTCGTCTACCCCCGCGAGCTCCTTCCGTGAACGGCTGAACACGACCCGACGGAGGAATGGTGGATCCGGTTGTCATCCCGATTCTTGTGGCGGCGATCGTCGTCGTCTTCCTCGTGGCCGCCACGGTGCGGATCGTCCCGCAGGCGCGCCGCTACAACATCGAGCGGTTCGGCCGGTACCGGCGGACGCTGCAGCCCGGCCTGAACTTCGTCGTGCCGGTGGCGGACCGTATCAACACGAAACTCGACGTGCGCGAGCAGGTGTATTCGTCCGCTCCCAAGCCGGTGATCACCGAGGACAACCTCGTGGTGAACATCGACACCGTGCTCTACTACCAGATCACCGACCCCCGGGCGGCGGCCTACGAGGTGGCCGACTACCTGCAGGCGATCGACCAGCTCACCGTGACCACACTGCGCAACGTCATCGGTTCCATGGACCTGGAGCAGACGCTCACCTCACGCGAGGAGATCAACGCCCGGCTCCGCGCCGTCCTCGACGACGCCACCGGCAAGTGGGGCATCCGGGTCAACCGCGTCGAGATCAAGGCCATCGATCCGCCGCACACCATCAAGGAGGCGATGGAGAAGCAGATGCGGGCCGAGCGCGACAAGCGCGCGGCGATCCTGCACGCCGAAGGGGAACGGCAGGCCAAGATCCTCACCGCGGAGGGCACCAAGCAGAAGGACATCCTGGAAGCCCAAGGCATGCAGCAGGCCATGATCCTGCGGGCGGACGGCGAGGCGAAGGCGGTGGAGCGCGTCTTCCAGGCGGTTCATCGCAACAACGCCGACCCGAAGATCCTGGCCTACAAGTACCTCGAGACGCTCCCCCATCTGGCGAAGAGCGACAACAACACGTTCTGGGTGATCCCCGGTGAGCTGACCGAGGCGGTTCGCGCCGTCACCCACGCCTTCGGCGACCGGTCGACGACGGGGCTTCCCGCGCCAGCGCAGCCGGAGGAGGCGACCGCCACCGATGCCGACGGCACGCCTGACGAGGAAGTCGCCTCGGAGCTGGAGGCAGGCTCGCCGCTCTCGCTCGACGCTGCCACGGCCGCCGATGAGGTCGCGAAGCAGGCCGCTGCCGTGGTGAGCGACGCGAAGGCCGAGGCCGAAGCCGCAAGGGCCTCCCAGGTGCCCCGCCGGGGGCAGAGGCCCGGCGCCTGAGCGCCGACGGCGAGGCAAGACTCGCTGTTACCTCACCGCGATTCCAGTAGTGGGCGCGGCGTTCCGCCTCCGACCTCCGGTTTGTGGCTAAACCAGCGCTCCCGCGGATGGGCCCAGGAGCCATCCCGACGCGTAACACTTCGAGTAGGGGAGGTGGTGGACCCCATACCGCGGCGCCCCGGCCGCTTAGGCGAGGGACTTGGCTCCGGCAAGGCCGACTTGGAGGGCTCCGGAGAGCCCGGGTCCGGTCGTGAAGGCGACGGCGTCGATCTGTCCCAGCCGCAGCCCCGCCCGATCCGGGGACCTCACGCACGACCGGGTTGAGCGACTGCAGGTGCGCCCGGAGGGCGAACTCGGGCACGACGCCGCCGAAGCGGGCGTGCTCGTCCATGCTCGACGCCACGACATGGGCGAGCAGCTTCCCGTCCCTCACGATCCCGGCACCGGTCTCGTCGCACGAGGACTCGATCCCGAGTACCACCGGTCCGCCCATCGACCCATCTCCTTCTGCGCGGATTCCCACCAGGACCGTGATCCGCACCAGCAGGCCGTCCAGGCTCACTAGACCCGTGAGCTCCCCGTCCGTGTCCCGTACGACAGCCACCATCGTGTCGCGGCGTGGACGGCCCCCCGCCGGTGGTGGTCACTCGAACCGAGTGGTGTCCTCCTCTATGCGGGAGCCGTCGTGGCCTTCCCTCTCGCTCCCCGATGCCCTGTGCCGGGAGAGCGGATCAGGCGGCAGACCGCATAGAGAGTGAACGAGGTCGCACTCGAAGGACGAGCCAGCGTGAGGAGGCCCTGATCAGGTCTTTCTCGCTCGCCGTCACCGATCACCCGCAAGGTCGAGATCGTGCTTGGGGGCCTCGGCCGGAGCCTTCGGCGGCTGGGGCCGGCGCCACGGGTGCGCGATGGGGTGGGACACGCCGCGCCACCAGGTATCGGCGGGCAGCTTCCCCACGGGCTCGAACGGCTCACCGGGCCGTGGGAATGCCACCGCCTGGCCCACCTCCTCGGCCGCGTCCTTCGTCCACTCCCCCGGCTCCGCCCACGCGTGGAGCGCCAGGTTGAAGCTGCCCCAGTGGATCGGCAGCAGCACCCCGTGCGGTGTGCCGCCCTGGAGGTCGAGGTGCGTCCGTACGCCCTCGGCGGGGGTCATGTGGATGTCCGGCCAGTACTCCGAGTACGCGCCGAGCTGGATCATCGTGGCGTCGAACGGGCCGTATTCGGCGCCGATGTCCCGGAAGCCGGGGAAGTAGCCCGTGTCGCCGCTGTGGTAGACGCGGTGCTCGGGGCCGGCCACGACCCAGGAAGCCCACAGGGTGTGCTGCTGGTTGCGCAGGCCGCGGCCGCAGAAGTGGCGGGCGGGGGTGGCCGTGAGGCGGAGGTCGCCGACCTGGGTCGACTCGTTCCAGTCCAGCTCGCGCAGCCGGGACGGGGCCACGCCCCAGTGTTCGAGATGCGCGCCGACGCCGAGCGGCACCGCGAAGAGCGTGTCCGTGCCGGCCAGTGCGCGAACGGTGGGCAGGTCGAGGTGGTCGTAGTGGTCGTGGGAGATCACCACGACGTCGACCGGGCCGAGCGAGGCCAGTGGCAGCGGGACGGGGTGCAGCCGCTTGGGGCCGGCGAAGGCGAAGGGCGAGCAGCGCTCTCCCCACACGGGGTCGAACAGCACGCGGTGGCCGTCGATCTCGGCGAGGACGCTGGAGTGCCCCAGCCACGTCAGGCGCAGCCCGCTCTCCGGCGGGCGGGCCAGGTCGGCCGCGGTGGTGGCGTGGAGCGGGATCGGCGCGGCCGGCCCGCGCCGCTTTCGCGCCTCCTTCCGGAAGTACGTCTTGGCGAACTCCACCGTGGATCCGGACGGTCTGTGCCGCGCCCCGACCGGGTTCTGGAAGGCTCCGTCCGCGAAGTTCGGCGAGCGGCGGATGCGCTCCAGCCGCTGTCCGGTGGCATCGGCTCCGAAGGCGGCCGGCCGCAGGGAGCGGAGCCGGGCGCGCAGCGGGCTGTCAGCGTCGACGCCGGTCACAGCACCTCCAGGGGACTCGGGTGCCTCCATTATGGGCGGGTGGTACGACAATGCGGCGGGAGCCTCCGGTCACGCGGTCCGGGCGAGCGCGGCCGGACCGGGCCACGGCCGGGTCCGGGTCCTGTCCCCGTCCGGGCGCCGGCCGTGGCGGTCGCCGCCGTGTGCGCGGGCCCGGTGGCGGTCCGGGATACTGTCCCCGCGCGCGATGGGGCGCGGGAACACGAGAACGGGCGGAACGGCGTGGCGAGGGTGCGGCTGGCGGTGGCCGAGCGGCGGGAGGAGCTGCTGAGGGCCACGGTCGAGCAGATAGCGGCGCGGGGTGTCGGAGCGGTCAGGGTGGCCGATGTCGCGGAGGCGCTCGGGGTGAGCGGCGCACTGGTCCTCTACCACTTCTCGACGAAGGAGAAGCTGGTCGCGGCCGCGTTCGCGTACGCCGCGGAGGGCGATCTTGCGGAGCTGCGCAGGATCCTGGGGCGCCGCACCTCGGCGGCCCGCCGGCTGCGCGCGGCCGTCCGCTGGTACGCGCCGACGGGGCAGGCCAAGGGGTGGCGGCTGTGGATCGAGGGCTGGTCCGCGGCGCTGCGCGAGCCCGCGCTGCGCGAGGTGGCCGCGGGCCTCGACCGCCAGTGGAAGGCCGCGCTCGCGGAGGTCTTCGCGGAGGGCGCGGCCGCCGGCGAGTTCCGGTGCGCCGACCCTGAGGCGGCGGCCTGCCGCCTGACCGCCCTGCTGGACGGCCTGGCGGTGCAGGCGACGGTGTACGGCGGAACGCTTCCCCGTACGACCATGCTGCGCTGGGCCGACGAGGCCCTGACCCGCGAACTCGGCGCCGCGGCCGTGTGATCCGGGACGGCGAGGACGTGGGCGGACTCAACGGCCGTGCCAAGCCCCTGACCGAAGGGTCCCGGACCGAAGGGCCCCGGACCGAAGGTGGCCCCTCGACACCCGTGCCGGGCCCTGGGACCGAAGCGCCCCCTCCACCCGTGCCGGGCCCGGCGGCCGGAACGAGCCGCCACCACGAAGCGGCCCGACAGCCGCTACCCGGCGGCCGCCCGGCAGCCGCCCCCTGCCCTACAGCGGTATGAGGTCCGGTCGCTTCGCCGACACGTGGTCGCCCGACGACTCCCCCCGCAGTCGCCGGCCGATCCACGGCACCAGGTACTCGCGGGCCCAGTGGATGTCGTCGCGCCGCTCCTCGAGCGTGCCGCGGGGCGGGAGCGGTGGCCACGGCTGGTCCGGGTCGGCGGGCACGTCGATGCCGAGGACCTGGCCGGCGCGCAGGGCGACGCGCGTGTGCCCCTCGGGTGACAGGTGCAGCCGGTCGTCGTCCCAGGCGCGGCGGTCCTGGACGGTCTTGAGCGACCACAGGTCGAGGACCGGGCAGCCGTAGCGGTCGGCGATGGCGCGCACGTGGCCGTTGTAGGTGGCGATCTTGCCGCGCAGGTGGCGCAGCACCGGGACGCCGCGGGTGTCGAAGCCGGTGGTGACGAGGACGGTGCCGATCACCGAGGTGAGGTCGGCGACCGCCCGCTCGAACCGCTCGGCGACGTCGTCGGGGTCGCTGCCGGGCCGGATGATGTCGTTGCCGCCCGCGCAGAACGTCACCAGGTCGGGGGCGAGTTCCTTGGCGCGCGGGAGCTGTTCCTCCACGATCTGGTCGAGGAGCCTGCCGCGTACGGCGAGGTTCGCGTAACGGAACTCCTGTTCCTCCGGGATCCGGTCGGCGAGCAGGACCGCGAGGCGGTCCGCCCAGCCGACGAAGGTCCCGTCGGGCCCCGGGTCGCCGACGCCCTCCGTGAAGCTGTCGCCGACCGCCGTGTACGACCCGATCACGTCGTTCTCCCCCAAGTTCGAATCGTCTGCCACGGGAGCACATCTTTCACCGCGCGATGTGACCTACGCGACCGTAAGGAGGGGTTGACGCGGGGTGATCTTTGCCACCGCCACGCGGATGTCTTTGCGGGAATACGCCGCCGCCCGGCGCCTCGCGGGCGCCGGGCGGCGGTGAGGGGTGCTGTCGGACCCGTCGTCAGATGGAGACGCCGTGGCTGCGGAGGTAGGCCAGCGGGTCGATGTCCGAGCCGTAGCTCGGGCTGGTGCGGATCTCGAAGTGCAGGTGCGGGCCGGTGGAGTTGCCGGTGGAGCCGGACAGGCCGACCTGCTGGCCGCCGCCGACGGTCTGGCCGGCGGAGACGGAGAGGGAGGAGAGGTGGGCGTACTGCGAGTAGTTGCCATCCGCGTGCTGGATGACGACCTCGTTGCCGTAGGCGCCGCTCCAGCCGGCGGAGACGACGGTGCCGGGGCCGACGGCCTTGACGCTGGTGCCGGAGGAGGCGGCGAAGTCGACGCCGGTGTGGTAACCGGAGGACCACATGGAGCCGGAGGCGCGGTACGGCGTGGTGATGGAGGAGGGGACCGGGGCGGTGAAGCCGGAGCCGCTCGTGGTCGGCGCGGCGGCGGGGGCCGGGGCGGGTGCCTCGGTCTTGGCGGCGGAGCGGGAGGCACGCTTCTCGGTCCGGTTCTCCTTGGCCTTGGCGGCCTTGCCGGAGTTCTTCGCGCCGAGGGTGAGCTTGAGGCCCGGGTGGATGAGCGACGGGTCGTCGCCGATGACCTCGCGGTTGTCCGCGTACAGCTTCTTCCAGCCGCCCTTGACGTTCTTGTTGTGGGCGATCTTGGCGAGGTAGTCGCCGGCGACGACCGTGTACGTGCGCGGCGCGGGCTTGGCGGTCTGCGCGACCTGGGCGGTGACGGACTTCGCGGCGGCCGGGGCCTCGGGGGCGGCGGCGTGGGCGCCGGTCGCACCGAACAGCGGCAGGGCGATGGCGGCGCCACCGGTACCGGCGGCGACGAAACCACGGGTGAGCGAGCGGGACTTGGGACGGCGGTGCTTACCCTTCGCGGGCATGGCGAATTCCTCTCCGTCGCCTGCGAGGTGAGCTGTCGGGTTCGGGCTGGAGAGGCCCGGCCGCGCGGTGCGCGCGGCTTCACCCCAAGCCGTCCGGGAATTCCCGTCGGGCGTTCTACCTGGGTCCCCCGCTCCTGCCACACGTGGGTGGGTGCGTGCGAATTCCGGGCGGCGGCAGGATTCGGCGGTCCGTCCGGATGGATCGTGACCGTAAACGAGTGAGGACGACGGGAACAAGCGACAGGTTTCAGCACCTCATTCATTCCGCGGAATTCACGGGGGAATTGTGGTCACCCTCCGTGGATTACGGATCATGAATTCCGTTGGTGCGCAGGGGATTTCGCTTCGGCCGCCCGCCACGGTCCGTCACGTTTATGACGCTGCTCACGTGCCGGCGCCCATCTCCCTTGCTACCAGGGCACGTTATCCCTTAGCCCCCAATTCGGGCAGAACAGTCATTACGCAATGATCGCCTCACTGGCGGCGCAACCGGATGACCGTGGCATCGAAGTCGCCCCGCAGCCCGGTGACCAAACCGTGGTGAATCAGGACAGATCCCCGATGGAGGGTGCCGGTGTCGAGGCAGGCGTAGTCCGCCGCCGGGTCGAGGCCGCGCAGCCGCAGCGGCGGGGGTGGCTCGCCGTGGTGCTGCGCCTGGAGCAGGGCGAGGACGACGGTGTCGGCGCCCCGCACGTACTGCACGGCGCTCAGTCCGCCGTCCGGTGGGCGCAGCCGGTACAGCTCGCCCAGCTGGACGACGGGCCGGATCTCTTTGTAGAGGTCCACCCAGCGGCGGGCCTCGGCGAGGTCGTCGGCGCTCCACGCCGTGAGGTCCCCGCCGATGCCGAGCACTCCGGCCATGGCACTGACGAAACGGAACCGCAGACTGCTGACGCGTCCGTTGAGCTGGGCGTTCGGGCTGTCCGTGACCCAGGCGGCCATGACCCGGGAGGGGTGGAGCTGACTGAAGCCGTGCTGGATGGCCAGCCGGTCCAGGGGGTCGGTGTTGTCGGAGGTCCACACCTGGTCGGTGCGGGAGAGGATGCCGAGGTCGACCCGGCCGCCGCCGCCCGAGCAGGACTCGAAGGCGACGCCGGGGTGCGCGGCGCGCAGCCGGTCGAGGAGGGCGTAGAGGGCGTGGACGTGCTCGGTCCACAGCCGCTGCGGATACGGGTCGCCCGGCCAGCCGGCGTCCGTGAAGCAGCGGTTGAAGTCCCACTTCACATAGTCGAGGGGCACGCTCGACAGCAGCCCGTCGAGCCGCTCCCACAGGTACTCCTGTACGTCGGTCCGGGCGAGGTTCAGGACGAGCTGGTGGCGGAACTCGGTGCGGGTGCGGCCGGGGTGGTGCTGGACCCAGTCGGGGTGGGCGCGGTAGAGGTCGCTGTCCGGGTTGACCATCTCGGGCTCGACCCAGATCCCGAACCGCATCCCGAGGCCGTGGACCGCGTCGGCGAGGGGTTTCAGCCCGTGCGGGAAGCGGTCGCGGTTGGGCGTCCAGTCACCCAGGCCGGCCCGGTCGCTGGTGCGGCGGCCGAACCAGCCGTCGTCGACGACGAACAGCTCGACGCCGAGGTCCGCGGCCCGCCGGGCGAGGGCGAGCTGCTGCTCCTCCGAGATGGCGAACTGCGTGGCCTCCCACGAGTTGTAGAGCACCGGCCGCGGCGTGTGCGCGTCCGGGATCACCTGGGCGAGCTGCCAGGCGTGCCAGGCGCGGCTGGCCCCGCCGAAGCCGTCGGCGCTCCAGAGCCCGGCGAAGACCGGCGAGGTGTACGACTCGCCCGGCGCGAGCCGTACGAGGCCGGCGTCGTCGTGGCCGGCCCCGCCGGTGATCTGGACCAGCCCGTCGGGCAGCTGCTGGACGGCGATGCGCCAGGACCCGGACCAGCCCAGCGCGCAGCCGTACACCTCTCCGTACTCCTCGGTGGCGCCCTCCGCGTCGAGGGCCACCCAGGGCAGGTGCTGGTGTCCGGTGTGGCCGCGGCGGCTGCCGATGACCTTCTCGCCGTACGTGAGCGGGGCGCGGACGAGCCGGCTCTCGGCGGCCCACCGGCCGTGCAGCTGGGACAGCCGCCAGGCGTCGCGGCGGGGCAGGGTCCAGGTGGCGGCGTCGGCGCGCAGCAGCTCGACGGCGGGGGCGTCGTCGGGGCCGCGGTGGGCGGCGGTGATCCAGCGCTCCACGACGTCGGCGTCGTCGCGCATCCGGTAGTGGAGGGTCAGGTCGAGGGGGCCGTCGAGGAAGCGCAGGCGCAGCTCGTCGCCGTCGGTGGTGGCGCCGCCGAAGTGCCACTCGGTGCCGCGCACGCCTCCGGCGCGTACGGAGAGGGCGGGGCGCGCGAAGCGGGGTCCGCCTTCGACGGGGTACTCCTCGTGCCCGTCGAGCGGCGACTCGAAGGGCCAGGGGTCCGGGAGCGGGGCCCCCGCGAGGGACCGGGCGTCGGCGGCGGTGATGCGGGGCCCCCAGTGGAGGTGGAGCAGCGTGTCGCCGTCGCCCAGGCGCAGGGCGTATCCGCTGGTCGCGCCGGAGAGCAGCCAGATCCGCCCCTCGTCCACCGTCTCGATCATCCCGGCTCCCAGAGTCGCTCAACAACGAACACTTCCGCACATCCTTGAGGCTTCGGCGTGGTGGGGCAAGGGGTCAAGCCCGGACGGGGCAACGGATGTGCGAGCCGTACGGAGATATTTGCCCTCGGCACCGATGTCGTATCGTCGGATCGCGACATCGTCGGCGGCCGTCGCCGACGGCAGACGCGCAAGGAGCGCCCGTGACGCAGCAGCTGCCGCACGTCCCGCCGACCACCGAGCCGGAGCTGACCGGCGTGCGCAACTTCCGCGACGTGGGCGGCCTGCCGACCACGGACGGGCGCCGGGTGCGCCACGGCAGGCTGTTCCGCAGCGGGCACCTCGCGCACGCCACCGAGCAGGACGCGGCGTTCCTGTCCTCCCTCGGGCTGCACACCGTGTTCGACTTCCGCAACGCGGCCGACCAGAGGCTGGAGGGGCCGGACGTCGAGCTGCCCGGCGTGCGGAACGTGAACATCCCGCTCACGGACCCGGCCGACGGCGCCGAGTTCTGGACCATGGTCCGCGACGGCGACATCCGCCAGCTGCGGGACCTCCTCGGCGACGGCAAGGCGGCGGGGCGGATGACGGTCGCGTACCGCGAGATCATCAGGACCCGTACGGCCGAGCACAGCCGCGTGCTGCACGCGATCGCCGAGGACAGCGTCCCGGCCCTGATGCACTGCGCCGCGGGCAAGGACCGCGCGGGTCTCTCCATCGCCGTGGTGCTGCTCGCGGTGGGCGTGGAGCGGGACGCGATCGAGGAGGACTACCTCAAGTCCAACGACCCGCACCGGCGCTACAAGGTCCACCGCAGCGACAACTCGCCGGCCGGGATGGGCCCCGAGGTGATGGAGCTGCTGAGCCCGCTGTTCGAGGCGCGCGCCGACTACCTCGCGACGGCTTACGCGACGATCGAGGAGGTCTGGGGCGGCACCGAGCGGTACCTCACCGAGGGACTGCGGCTGAGCGGCGCCACCCGCGAGCGCCTGCGCGAGCGGCTGCTCCAGGACTGACCCCTCCCGGGCTCCCTACTGGTTCGCCGCGCCCAGGGCGAACAGCAGGTACAGGAAGGCCGCGAAGAGGTGGCCCGCCACGAGGTAGGCGAAGAGCCGCAGGGCGAGTCCGCGCGGAAAGCCGTGGTTGTCCCTGCCGGGGTGCGGGACCTGGCTGTCGGACATGGCTGCCTCCCGGTCAGTGGAGCGCGCCGCGCTCGCCGCCGATGCACAGATCGGCGGCGGCGCTGCGCAGCAGGGTGTGGACGAAGAGCAGCTCGGCCCCGGTGCCGGTGGCCGCGGCGATACGGTGCGGGGTCAGCGAGTCGAAATGGGCGCTGTCCCCGGGGTCGAGGACATGGACGGCGTCGCCCAGGGCGAGCCGGACGCGCCCCGACAGGACGTACAGCCACTCCTCTCCCGGGTGCACCCGCACCTGGTCCGGGCGGGCCGAGTACGGCACCTGGAGGCGCAGGGCCTGCATCGCCCGGCCCGCGCCGCCCGCCTGGTGGTAGGTCCAGCCGTCGGCCCCGACCGGTTCCGGCCGTCCCGCGCGCACGATCGGGTCGCGCTCCGGGGCCGTCTCGCCCAGCAGCTCCGACACGGTCGTACCGTAGACACGGGCCAGCCCGAGCAGCATGGGCAGCGACGGCTGGCGCCGGCCGGTCTCCAGCCGGGACAGATGGGCCGGGGAGAGCCCGGCGCGCCGGGCGGCGGCCTCCAGGGTGAGGCCGCGGCGCCGGCGCAGGGAGCGCAATTGCGGCGCGACGTCCGGCAGATCGCCGGCCGTGTCTCCTGCGGGAGTGGTCATACGACCATTGCGCCAGGAAGTTTCCCGTGGGGCAATTTTCTTGCCCCACAGGCAAAAGATCCGGCTCCGCTCAGCGGTTCGCGACGGCCTGCTTGACCAGGGTGCGCCCGAAGTCCCAGATCAGGCCGCCGCCGCTGTGGGCCTCGTCCATGACGGAGGTGAACGCGGTCATGAACCGGTCGACCTCCGCCTCGCCGATGATCAGCGGCGGGATGAGCTTGATGACCTCCAGCCGGTCGCCGGAGACCTGGGTGAGGATGCGGTGCCGTTGCAGCAGCGGCACGACCACCATCTGCGCGAACAGCCCCTTGCGGGCGGTCTGCAGCATCGTCCAGCGGCTGCGCAGCCCGAGGGACGCGGGCCGGCCGAACTCGATGCCGATCATCAGGCCGCGGCCGCGCACGTCCTGGAGCATCTCGTAGCGGTCGACGAGCGCGGCGAGCCGTGACTTCAGCAGCTCGCCGGTCCTCCGGGCGTTGGCCACCACGCCCTCGTCCTCCAGCACCGCGAGGACGGCGAGCCCGGCCGCCATGGCCTGGGCGTTGGAGCCGAAGCTGGACGAGTGGACGAGGACCCGGTCGATGGACGAGAAGACCTTCTTGAAGATCCAGTCCCGGCCGATCGTGGCACCGACGGGCACGTAGCCGCCGGACAGCGCCTTGGCGACGCACACGAGGTCCGGCTCCACGCCGTCCTCGTACTGGTAGGCGTAGAAGTCGCCGGTCCGGCCGAGACCGGTCTGCACCTCGTCGGCGATGAGCAGCGCCTTGTGCCGGTGCAGCAGTTCCTGCGCGGCGCGCAGGAAGCCGGGCGGCGGGGTGTGCACGCCCTTGCCCTGGATGGGTTCGACGATGAACGCGGCCACGTCCCCGCGCTTGAGCTCGCGCTCCAGTGCGTCGAGGTCGCCGAGTTCGACGGCCGTGTCCGGCAGGAGGGGCGCGAAACCGTCGCGGAAGCAGTTCTCCCCGTTGACGGACAGCGACCCGGTGGTCAGTCCGTGGAAGGCGTGCGCGCAGTAGACGACGCGCGACCGGCCGGTGGCGCAGCGGGCGAACTTCAGGGCCGTCTCCACCGCCTCCGTGCCGCTGTTCCCGAAGAACACCCGGTCCAGGTGCGGCGAGTGCGTGAGCAGCCGCTCCGCGAGGAGCCCGGGCAGGGGTGGGCAGTCGAAGCGGGTGAGGTCGGCCAGGTCGGCGTCCAGCACGTCGTGGAGCGCCTTGCGCACGACGGGGTGGTGGCGGCCGAGGCCCATCACGCCGAAACCGGCCAGCATGTCGAGGTAGTCGTTGCCCTCGTCGTCCCAGAAGTGGGCGCCCTCCGCCCGCTCGTACCTCTTGTCGAAGCCGATGGTGTGCAGCATGCGCGGCAGCTGGTGGTTCAGGTGCCGGGCGTGCAGGTCGTACCGCTCGGAGGCGCGTTCCGAGAGCAGCTTGGCGAGGTCGAACTTGCCGTTCATGCGCGGCTGCCGGAGACGGTCTCGCGGGCGGCGCGCAGCGATTCGCGCAGCGACCCCATGGTGGCGAGGACGGCGGTCGGTTCGTAGCCGCAGTGCGCCATGCAGTTGGCGCAGCGCGGGTCCTTGCCCCGGCCGTACTTCTCCCAGTCCGTCTCCTCGACGAGCTGCCGGTACGTCGGTACGTAGCCGTCGCTCATGAGGTAGCAGGGGCGCTGCCAGCCGAAGAGGGAGTAGTTCGGGATGGCCCACGCCGTGCAGGGGAAGTCCGCCTTGCCCTCGAGGAAGTCGAGGAACAGCGGGGAGTGGTTGAGCCGCCAGCGCCGCCGGTTTCCGCCGGCGAACGCCTTGCGGAACAGCTCGCGGGTCTGTTCCACACCGAGGAAGTGCTCCTGGTCCGGGGCCTTTTCATAGGCATAGGCCGGCGAGATCATCATTTCGTCGACCTTCAGGTCGTCGTTGAGGAAATTCAGTACCTCGATGACGGTCTGCGGGGTGTCGGTGTTGAAGAACGTGGAATTGGTCGTGACCCGGAATCCGCGCCGGCGGGCCTCCTTGATGGCCTCGACGGCCTCGTCGAAGACGCCTTCCTTGGCGACGGACGCGTCATGCCGCTCGCGCAGTCCGTCGATGTGCACGGCGAACGCGAAGTAGCGCGACGGCGTGAAGTCCCCGAGCTTCTTACGGAGGAGCAGCGCGTTCGTGCAGAGGAACACGTACTTGCGCCGGGCCACCAGCTGGCGGACGATCTCGTCGATCTGCGGGTGCATCAGCGGCTCGCCGCCCGCGATGGAGACCATCGGCGCGCCGGACTCCAGGACCGCGCCGACCGCCTGGGCGACCGGCATGCGCTGCTTCAGGACTCCCGCCGGGTGCTGGATCTTTCCGCAGCCCTCGCACTTCAGGTTGCAGGCGTAGAGCGGCTCGAGTTCGACGATGAGGGGGAACTTCTCGCGCTTGCGGAGCTTCTGTTCGAGCAGATAGGTCCCGACCCGGACGGTCTGGCGGAGCGGCATGGCCATCTGGCTCACCTCCTGGGGAGCAGCAACGAACGGTGCCATTCAGAGAAAGCGGGAAGGACGGCACGGAGAACACGGAAAGCCGATATTCCACCGCGGACCGTGCCGATACGGACCAGTTCGTGCTCCGGGGCGTCCACGACCACCCGGACGGCGGCAACCGGGCGGCGCCCGGTGTCCAGGGCGGCGTGCAGGGTCGCCGCCGACTCCATGTCGACGGCGATCGCCCCCGACGCGCCCAGCGCGGTGCGCTCCTGGCCGCGGACGACGTGGTCGGAGCCGATCAGCGGGCCGGTGTGCACCGTCCGGCCCGGCACGGCCCGCAGCACGGCCTCCACCAGCGACGCCGTGGCGGTGCAGGGCGTCGTGCCGTCCGGGCCGCGGGTCTCGTCGGCGACGACGAGGTCGCCCGGGTGCATGCCGGGAGTGAGCCCCGCGCAGAACCCGGACGCGACGACCGCCGCGCCGCGCAGGTCCTCGCGGGCCAGGGCGTCGATGACGGCGCGCCGGGCGCTGACGGGGCCCATGCCGGTGCGCAGCACGGTCACCCGGCCGGCCGCGCCGGGCGCACGGCTCCGCTCGGCCCCGCGGGCGCCGCTGCGCAGGGCGATCCGCTCGATGCCGAGCGCGCAGGCGACGAGCAGCGGCGCGGCCGCCCGGCCGCCCGTCCCGGCCGAGGCGCGCGACCGCGCCGAGGGGCCCACGCCGGCCGAGGGGCCCGTACCGGCGCCGGGGCCGTCCGGTTGCGCCGCCATCAGCCCTCCTTGCCGAAGGAGGGTTCCCCGTGGACGTACCGGCCCAGCGCGGTGAGCGGGAACACCTGCCGGTACAGGTGGTAGTTGATGGAGAAGTCCCACGGGAAGCCGGTGCCGGTGAAGTGGGGCTCGTCCCAGGAGCCGTCCTCGCGCTGGGTGTCGACGAGCCACCGCACGCCGCGTTCCACGCACGGGGTGTCCCCCTCCCCCGCCGCGAGCAGCGCCAGCAGCGCCCACGCGGTCTGAGAGGCGGTGGAGGCGCCACGGCCGACCCAGGCCTCGTCGCGGTACGAGCGCAGGTCCTCGCCCCAGCCGCCGTCGTCGTTCTGCACGGACTGCAGCCAGGCCACGGCCCGCCGGATCGCCGGGTGCGTGAGCGGCAGCCCGGCCGCGGTGAGCGCGGGCACCACGGAGCCGGTGCCGTACACGTGGTTGACGCCCCAGCGGCCGAACCAGGAGCCGCTCGGCTCCTGTTCGTCGAGCAGCCAGGCGATGCCGCGGCGGGTGCGGGGGTCGTGGGAGCGGCCCTCGTGGGCGAGCATCTCCACCACGTGGGCGGTGACATCGGCGGAGGGCGGGTCGACGACCTCGCCGAAGTCGCAGAACGGCAGCCGGTTGGGGAAGGGGCTGGTGTTGTCGGCGTCGAAGGCGCCCCAGGCGCCGTCGCGGCACTGCATGCCGAGGGTCCAGCGGGCGCCGCGCTCGATCGCCGCGTCGACCCGGTCGGGGTCGGGGTGGCGGACCCGGCGCAGCGCGAGGATCACCTCGGCGGTGTCGTCGATGTCGGGGTAGGTGTCGTTGTGGAACTCGAACGCCCAGCCGCCGGGCGGCAGATGGGGCCGGCGCACCGCCCAGTCGCCGGGCCGGACGACCTGCTCGGCGAGCATCCAGTCGGCGGCCTTGACGAGGGCGGGGTGGTCGGGGGGCAGCCCGGCGTCAGCGAGCGCGATGGTGGCCAGGCAGGTGTCCCAGACGGGCGACTGGCACGCCTCGATCATGCGGGAGCCGTCCTCGCGCCAGACGGCGAACCGGTCGAGGGACTCCAGGCCGGCCCGCATGACGGGGTGGCCGAGGTCGTAGCCGAGGAGGCGCAGCGCGATCAGCGAGTAGACGGCAGGGGGCTGGATGCCGCCCCAGCAGCCGTCGTTCTCCTGGCGTTCGACGATCCAGCGGGCGGCGGCGTTCATGGCGGCCCGGCGCAGGCTGCGGGGGGCGACCCTGCGGTAGGCGTGCAGGGCCCGGTCGAGCCGCTGGAACAGGCCTTCCCAGGTGGTGGCGGGGGCGAGGGCACGGGGCGGGGCGGGGCGGCGGGGGTCGGCGTGCAGTTCGTCCAGCGCGAAGGGCGCGGGGCGCACGGGGCGCTTGGCGGAGACGATGGTGAGGGGGACGATCGTCTGGCGGGCCCACTGGCCGAAGTCGTAGATGTTGAGCGGGAACCAGTGCGGCAGGTAGATCAGTTCGGGTGGGAGTTCCGGCAGGTCCTGCCACTTCCACCAGCCGAACAGGGCGAGCCAGATCCGGGTGAAGACCCTGGCCTCCGCCATGCCGCCGCGCTGCCGGATCCAGGCGGCGGCGCGGGCCATGTGCGGGGCGTCGGGCGGGTCCCCGGCCAGCCGGAGCGCCACGTACGCCTCGACGGTGGCGGACAGTTCGCCGGGGCCGCCGTGGAAGGTGGCCCAGGTGCCGTCGTCGCGCTGCTCGCCCCGGATGTACCGGGCGGCGGCCTCCGTCGTGGCCTCGTCCCTGATGCCGAGGAACTCGCGCAGGAGGAGGTCCTCGGCGTCCATGGTGACGTTGGTCTCCAGGTCGCCCTTCCACCAGCCCTCGGCGTCCTGCCGGGCGAGGAGGTGCTGGACGGAGCGCTCCGCGGCGCGACGGGCCGCTTCGCCTACCGCGGGGGCGTCGGGTGGTGCGGTGGTGTCGGTGATTCCGCTGGCCGAGGCGGCCCGGGGCCCCACGGCCCCGGCGCCTGCGCCGGTCGTCGCTGTCATGGCTTCCCCTTCGTGCAGTGGACGTGCTGCTGCGGGTTGGCCGTCGGCCGGTGCCTGGGAGGGCACCGGCCGGCGACTGCGAAGTCATATGCGGGCGGTGGCGAACCTGATAGTGATCATCTCTTCCGTACGACGACGAAGTCGGCGAGCGCGGCGAGCTGCGCCCGCACGCGGGCGGGCATGTCGACCCGGTCGAGGGCCTCGACGGCGATGGCGTGCTGGCGGCGGGCCTCCCGGGAGGTCCACTCGCGGCCGCCGGCCTCCTCGATGAGGGCGGCGCGGGTCGCGAACTCCTCCTCCGAGAACCCGTCCAGGTCCGGGCTCTTGGCGTCGGCGGCGAGCAGCTCGCCCAGCCGCTCGGAGGCCGGGCCGCCGGCGGCGAGCGCGGCGACGACCGGGAGGGACTTCTTGCGCTGGCGCAGGTCGCTCCAGGTCTGCTTGCCGGTGGCCACGGGGTCGCCCCAGATGCCGAGGAGGTCGTCGACGGCCTGGAACGCGAGGCCGAGGTGGTAGCCGTACGCCTCCAGCGCGTCGGCCGTGCGGTCGTCGGCGCCGCCGAGGACGGCGCCGATGGAGGCGGCGCAGGCCAGCAGGGCGCCGGTCTTGTTGCCCTCCATCTCCAGGCACTCCTCGACGGTGACCCGCTCGCGGTGCTCGTAGGAGATGTCCTGGGCCTGGCCGTCGATCAGCTTGCGGGTCGCGGTGGTCAGGCGGCGGGTGGCGCGGCCGGCCTCGACGGTGCCGAGTTCCAGCAGCAGCTCGTTGGCGAGGGCGAAGAGCGCGTCGCCGACGAGGATGGCCTGGGCGGGGCCGTGCACCTTCCACACCGTGTCGCGGTGGCGGCGCTGCTCGTCGCCGTCCATCAGGTCGTCGTGCAGCAGCGAGAAGTTGTGCACCAGCTCCACGGCGACCGCGCCGGGCACGCCCGTCTCGGGCGGCGCGCCGGCGGCCTCGGCCGACAGCAGGGCGAGGGCGGGGCGTACGGCCTTTCCGCCGTCCCCGTCGGCGGGCCGCCCGTGGGCGTCGATCCAGCCGAAGTGGTAGGCGGCGACGGTGTCCATGGGCTGCGCGAGCCGGTCCACCGCCGCGCGCAGGACCGGGGTGGACAGGGTCCGCCCACGCTCCAGCAGCGCGGCGACGTCCGCGGTGTCGACGGCCGGATTCGCCGGGGGCACAGTCGGCACGGTCTCTCCTCTTGTTCCAGTGTTCGCACTCATGCCGCCTCCTCGAGCGGATGTACGTGGGGGCGGCCGAGGGCCGACAGAGCGGCGGAGGCGGCGGTGGATCCGCTGCGCACCGCGCCCTCCATGGTCGCGGGCCAGCCGGTGGCGGTCCACGCGCCGGCCAGGTACAGGCCGGGGGCGTGGGTGCGGGCGCCGGGGCGCAGCCGTCCGACACCGGGCGTGGGGGCGAACGTCGCTGTCCGCTCCCGGGTCACGAAGAAGTCCCGTACGCGGGCGCCGCGCGCGGCCGGCAGGAGCCGCTCCAGCTCCGGCAGGTACCGCTCGCGCAGTGCGGCGACGGGTGCGTCGATCTCGTCCTGGGCGGCCGACTGGGACAGCGCCAGGTACTGGCCGTCCTGGTAGCCGGACGCGTCCGTGCGGTCGAAGACCCACTGGACCGGGGAGCCGAGCGCGGTGAAGAAGGGCCGGCGCAGCACCCGTCGGTCGTACAGGACGTGGATGTTGAGGATCGGCGCGGTGCCGATCCTCAGGAGGCCGCCGGGGTCGTCGAGCGCGCCGGGCGGCAGCAGGTCGTGGGTCTCGCGCTGGGGTACGGCGAGGACGACGGTGTCCGTCTCCAGCGTCTCGCCCGGTACGTCGACGAGCCAGCGTCCGGTCCCGGTGGGGGTCAGGGCCCCGGCCTTGGTGCGCAGCGCGACGCGGACGCCGCGGGCGTCGAGGGCCTTGCGGGCCAAGGTGTCGTGCAGGTGGCCGAGGGGGACGTGGGCCCAGCCGATGTCGGCGGCGCCCGGGTCGGACAGCAGGCCGGTCTTGAAGACCATCGCGGCGAGGCCGAGGGAGGCGTGCGGCGCGGTGGCGTTGAGCGTGGCGACGCCGACCAGGTCCCACAGGGCCTCGACGGCGCGGGGCGACTGGCCGTGGCGGGCGAGCCAGGTGGCGAAGTCGATGCCGTCCAGTGCGGGGTCGGCGGGGTCGAGGCCCTTGAGGGCGAGGGCGGCCCGGCCGACGCCCAGCCGCTCGGCGGGCGACAGGTGCGGGTACGTGGCGAGGCTCGCCGCGAGGTGCAGGGGCACGGGCAGGTTCGAGCGGCGCAGCCGGCCGAGGCGGGGGCCGCGCGGGTGGGCGACGTCCAGGACGGGCACGTCGAGGCGGTCCTGGAGGGGCGCGAGGCGGGCGCCGCCGATCCGGTCGAGGAACCAGCGGTAGGCGGTGCAGCAGCGCAGGTAGACGTGCTGGCCGTTGTCGACGGTGAGGTCGCCGCGGCGGAAGGAGAACGCCAGGCCGCCGAGGCGGGGGCGGCCTTCCAGCAGCGTGACCCGCACTCCGGCGTCGGCGAGCCGCAGTGCGGCGGTGATGCCGGCGAGGCCGCCACCGACGACGACGGCGTCGTGGCCCGGGGACGCGTGGCGGGCGGTCACGGGCGCCTCCTGGCGGTGTGGCGGGAGATGGTGCGGGCGTCGAGGCCGGACAGGCCGCGCACGGCGACGTACGCCTTCTCCCGGCCGGGGAGGGAGACCCGGCCGCGCAGGACGGCCTCGGGGTCGCGCTCGATGCGGTCGAGGAGGCGCCGGTAGATGCCGGCCATGGCGGCGACACAGGCGCCGCTGCGCCGGTCGAGCAGGGGCAGCAGCCGGTAGCCGTCGGCGAACAGGGCGCGGGCGCGGCGTACTTCGTGGTGGACGAGGCCGGTGAAGTCGGCGTCGGCGGGCGGGGTGGCGGTGGCGAAGCCCGCGGAGCAGCCGAACTTGGCGAGGTCCTCGGCGGGCAGGTAGCTGCGGCCGTTGACGGCGTCCTCGCGAAGGTCCCTGAGGATGTTGGTGAGCTGGAGGGCGAGGCCGAGCGTGTCCGCGTACTCGGGGGCGCGTGCGGCGTCGGGCGCGCCGGGCGTCGTACCGAACACGCCGAGCGAGAGCCGGCCGATGGCGCCGGCGACGCACCGGCAGTAGACGCGGAGGTCGTCCCACGTCTCGTACGTCTCGCCGCGCACGTCCATCAGGACGCCGTCGATGAGTTCGTCGAACCCTTCGAGAGGCAGCGGGAAGCGGCGGGCCGCGTCGGAGAGCGCGACGGCCACGGGGTCGGTGTCGTCGTCGGCGACAGTGCCGCTGCGGATCCGGTCGAGGACGTCGCGGGTGGTCCGCAGGCGGCGCTGCTTCTCGTCGGGGCCGAGGCCGCCGTCGCCGATGTCGTCGACGCGCCGCGAGAACGCGTACAGCGCCGACATGGCCTGCCGCTTCTCGGCGGGCAGCAGCCGGATCCCGTAGGCGAAGTTCCGCGCCTGCGTCACGGTGACCGCCTCGCAGTAGCTGTAGGCGGCCTGGACCTGGGCGGGCATCTCCGTCGTCGTCTGCACGGCTCCGCTCACCCCTCTCTACGCGCTGTTCGCCACACCGCCGCCGCCCGGCGCACCAGCCGGGGCTTCGTCGGCCTGGGCGGTCCGGGGAGTACGTCGTGCCCGGCGGCCGCGATCGCGTCGAGGGCGGCGTGCCCCCCGGCCACGAACCCGGCGAGGAGCAGCCGGAGCCTGCCGCGCACGCTCCCCACCAGCGGGGTGCCCTCGTCCAGCAGCAGGCGGGCGCGGCGCACCTCGTGGGCGATGAGCGCGCGGACCGGCGCGCCCGCGGTGGGGCGGGCGAGGTCGTCCTCGGTGACGTGGAAGCGGCGCAGGTCCTCGGCGGGCAGGTAGATCCGGTCGCGGCCCAGGTCCTCGGCGACGTCCTGGAGGTGCTCGACGATCTGGAGGGCGGTGCAGATCGCGTCGGACCGGAGGATCCGCTCCGGGCTCTCGGTGCCGGTGATCGCGAGGACGAGCCGGCCGACGGGGTTGGCGGACAGCTCGCAGTACGCGACGAGGTCGTCGTACGTCTCGTACCGCCGGACGCGCTGGTCCTGGCGGTTGGCCTCGATGAGGCCGAGGAACGGCTCCGGCGTGAGCGCGTGGCGGCGCACGGTGGGCAGCAGGGCGCGCAGCAGCGGGTGGGAGGGGGTGGCCGTGCGGTCGAAGACGAGGCGCAGATCGGCCTCGAAGGCGTCGAGCAGGGCCATCGGGTCGGTCTCGCCGTCGGCCCCGAGGTGGCGGGCGTCGGCGCCGCCGGGCGCGAGGTCGCCGTCGCCGATGTCGTCGACGAGACGGGCGTAGCCGTACACCGCCATGAGGTCGTCGCGCCAGGCGCCGGGCAGGAAGAAGGGGGCCACGGGGAAGTTCTCGTCCGCGGCCTTGCCGAGCGTGGTGCGCGTGGAGGCGTCGGGGCGCACCTGCCGGACAGCCGTCACTGCGGACTGCCCGGCGCCGGGACGGCGGGACGCTCGGGTAGCTGGAGATCTTCCGTCATGGCCGTCACGTCTCCCGTTCTACACTGCCGACCGAATACATCCTATTTCGGACACGCCGCCGGTCCTCCGGAGCTATCGCCGCACATGCCGCGAATCAGAACCGGTCCAGCTTACGTTCTACAACGGCACGGCTCCCCGCCGGGTGCTCCGCGCCGCGCCGCACGGGGGCGGGGCCCTGCCGTGGTCCGGCGGGCCCCGCTGCGGTGCTCGGGCCGCCTCGCGGCGGCGTGCGGCCGGCTACCTGCCGGTCTCCCTCTCGTACTGCCGGAGCACCTCGTCGGTCGGGCCGTCCATGAGCAGCTCGCCCTTCTCCAGCCACAGGACACGGTCGCAGGTGTCGCGGATCGACTTGTTGCTGTGGCTGACGAGGAAGACCGTGCCGGCCTCCTTGCGCAGTTCGCGGATGCGCTGCTCGGAGCGGATCTGGAACTTGCGGTCGCCGGTGGCCAGCGCCTCGTCGATCATCAGGACGTCGTGGTTCTTGGCGGCGGCGATGGCGAACCGGAGGCGCGCGCCCATGCCGGAGGAGTAGGTCCGCATGGGCAGGGTGATGAAGTCGCCCTTCTCGTTGATGCCCGAGAAGTCGACGATGTCCTGGTAGCGCTCCTTGATCTCCTCGCGGGACATGCCCATGGCGAGGCCGCCGAGGATGACGTTGCGCTCGCCGGTCAGGTCGCCCATCAGGGCGGCGTTGACGCCGAGGAGGGAGGGCTGGCCGTCGGTGTAGACGCGGCCCTTCTCGGTGGGCAGCAGTCCGGCGATGGCCCGCAGCAGGGTCGACTTGCCGGAGCCGTTGGTGCCGATGAGGCCGATGGCCTCGCCGCGGTACGCGGTGAAGGAGACGCCGCGCACGGCGTGGACCTTGCGGACGCCGCGGCTCTCGCCCTTCTCGCGGCGGACGATCCGGCTGAGCGCCGCGGTGGCGCTGCCCTTGCCGGCCGAGCCGCCGCCGTTGACGCGGTACACGATGTGCACGTCGTCGGCGATGACGGTGGGCACCCGCGGGCCGTCGGGGCGCGTGTCGTTGATGTCGTCAGCCACGGCCGTACCGCTCCTCAGCCTTCCAGAAGAACACGAACCCGCTGACGCCGATGACGACCGCCCACAGCAGGCCGGCGAGCCACACGTGGTCCGGGAGGTTCGCGGAGTCGTAGCCGTCGATCAGGGCGAAGCGGATGAGGTCCATGTAGATCGCCGCCGGGTTGTACATCAGGATGTCGGCGATCCAGGCCGGCTTGTCCTTCAGCATCACCGGGATGGAGAACATCACGCCCGAGGCGTACATCCAGGTCCGCATGATGAACGGCATCAGCTGGGCCAGGTCGGGCGTCTTGCTGCCGAGCCGGGCCATCATCAGCGCGAGGCCCGTGTTGAACACGAACTGCAGCGTCAGCGCCGGCAGGATGAGCAGCCACGCCGGCGACGGGTAGCTGCCGAACGCCGCCACGATGACGAACAGGACGATCATCGAGTACAGCAGCTGCTGGAGCTGCTGCAGCGCCAGGGAGATGGGCAGCGAGGCGCGCGGGAAGTGCAGCGCCCGCACGAGCCCCAGGTTCCCGGAGATGGACCGCACGCCCGACATCACGGACGTCTGCGTGAACGTGAACACGAACACGCCCGTGACGAGGAACGGGATGTAGACCGTCTTGTCCATGCCGCGGCCCGCGTTGAGGATCAGGCCGAAGATCAGGAAGTAGACGGCGGCGTTCAGCAGCGGGGTCGCCACCTGCCACAGCTGGCCGAGCCTGGCCTGGCTGTACTGGGCCGTGAGCTTCGCCCGCGAGAACGTCAGGATGAAGTGGCGCCGCCCCCACAGCTGCCGGACGTACTCCGCCAGCCCCGGCCGGGCGCCGCTCACCGACAGACCGTACTTGGCGGCCAGCTCGGCCGGGGTCAGTCCGTCGTCCGGGGAGGGCGGGACACTCACGGCGACCACTCGGTCGTGGGTTGTCTCACTCACAGTCGAAACTTTCCTGTGCACGGTGTGGGGGCGGTGGGGGCGGGGCCATGCTGCCAGATCCGAGGTTGTCAGATGACGGGAGGGCGGCCCAGTTTCGTGAGGCGCCACACGGTACGCCACTTCATCGGGCGCCGGGGGCCGCACGGGGTGGTCCAGCCCTCCTTGAAGCCCCCGAACCACGCCTTGAGGCCGTCCGCCGACGGGCGCCGCAGGAGGGTGAGCAGCAGCCACACCCCCAGGTAGGCCGGGACGAGGGGCGCGGGCAGGTTGCGGCGCGCGAGCCAGACCCGGTTGCGGGCGATCATGCGGTGGTAGACGGCGTGCCGGGAGGGCGGGGTCGTCGGGTGGTGGAGCACCATGTCGGACCGGTAGTCGATCATCCAGCCGGCGTCGAGCGCCCGCCACGCGAGGTCGGTCTCCTCGTGCGCGTAGAAGAACTCGCCGGGCAGCTGCCCGGCCTCGGCGAAGACCTTCGTCCGCACGGCGTTGGCGCCGCCGAGGAAGGTCGTCACGCGCGAGGAGCGCATCGGGTCGGACGCGCGCAGCCGCGGGACGTGCCGGCGCTGGGTGACGCCGGTGTCCGGGTCGGCGATGCGGAAGCTGATGATGCCCAGCTCCGGGTCCTCGGCGAACGCCTTGCGGACGAGTTCGGCGGTGTCCTTGTTGGGGAGCAGGCCGTCGTCGTCGAGGAACAGCAGGGCGTCCACGTCGGAGCCGTTGGGCCCGAACGCCTCGATGCCGGCGTTGCGCCCGCCGGGGATGCCCAGGTTCTCGGGCAGGTCGACGGAGCGCACCCAGCCGGGGACGCCGCGGACGGGGGCTCCGTTGCCGACGACGACGACCTCGACGGGTTCGCCGTCCTGGCGGGCGACGGACTCGATGAGGGCGTTCAGGTCGTCGGGGCGGTTGCCCATGGTGATGATGACGGCACCGAGCTTCATGCTGTTCACCTCAGCCTGCTGGACGCGAGGATCGACACCAGGTGCAGCACCGTCTGCAGGAGGGCGATGCCGGCGAGGACGGCGACGCCCAGGCGGGAGAAGTAGAGGTCGCCGCGGACCGTGTCCAGGACCGCCAGGAGCAGGATGAGCAGCGAGGCCTCGATGCCGAGGACGAGGCGGTGGAACTTGAGGGCCGCGGCCGCCTTGCGGGCCAGCGCCAGGCCGGACGAGCGCGGCTCGGACGCCGCCTCCTTGACCGGCGGCAGGCCGCCCTGGTGGCGGGCGACGCCCACGAGGTCCGTCTCGGCCTTGATCAGGATGGCGCCGAGCGCGGCGAGGGTGCCCAGGAAGGCCCACAGCCAGTCGATGCGGCCGCCGCCCCACAGGTCGGCGGCGCGCAGGCCGAAGCCGACGAGCACCGCCGCGTCGCACAGGTAGGCGCCGACGCGGTCCAGGTACACGCCGCCCAGCGAGAACTGCTTCTTCCAGCGCGCGACCTCGCCGTCGACGCAGTCGAGCAGCAGGTACAGCTGCACCATGAGCACGCCGAGCAGCGCCCCGGGGATGCCCGGGATCAGCAGGGCCGGGGCGGCGAGGACACCGGCGAGCGTCATCACGTAGGTGAGCTGGTTCGGGGTGACCCGGGTGCCGACCAGGAGCCTGGTCACGCGCAGCGAGATCTCGCGCATGTAGAGGCGGCCGCCCCAGTGCTCGCCACTGCGCCGGTCCTTCACACCCGCCGGGTGGACGACGGGGCGGAGTTCAGCGATGGATGGTCTTGGCATAGTCGGCGTACGCGTCCCTGATCTGGTCGGTGGACAGGTCGAGGTGCTCCAGGATCGTGAAGCGCCCGGGGCGGGTCTGCGGCGCGTACTCCACCGCCGCGACGAACTCGTCGACGGTGAAGCCGATGTCCTCGGGCAGCACGGGCAGGCCGTGCCGGCGCAGGACCTCGGCGAAGAGCCGCGCCTGGTCACGGGCGCCGCGCAGGTGCATCGCGAAGACGGCGCCGAGCCCCACCTGCTCGCCGTGGAGCGCGGCGCGCCGGGGGTACAGCAGGTCGAAGGCGTGGCTGATCTCGTGGCAGGCGCCCGACGAGGGGCGGGTGTCGCCGCTGATCGACATGGCGATGCCGCCCAGGACCAGGGCCTCCGCGAGCACGATGAGGAACTCGTCGTCGCCCACGGCGCCGGGGTGGCGCAGCACGGACTCGCCCGCGGTGCGGGCCATCGCGGCGGCCAGGCCGTCGACGGGCTCGCCGTTGACGCGGTGGGACAGCTCCCAGTCGGCGATCGCCGACAGGTTGGAGACGGCCTCGCCGATGCCGGAGCGGACGAACCGCTGGGGGGCGTCGCGGATCACGTCGAGGTCGATGACCATGGCGATCGGCGAGGGGACGCCGTAGGAGCCGCGGCCGTTGTCGTTGTCGAGCGTGGAGACCGGGGAGCAGATGCCGTCGTGCGAGAGGTTCGTCGCGACGGCGACCATGGGCAGGCCGACCCGCGCCGCGGCGTACTTCGTCACGTCGATGATCTTGCCGCCGCCGAGGCCGACCACGGCGTCGTAGCGCTTGCCGCGGATGGCGTCGGCGAGGCGTACGGCGGAGTCGATCGTGCCGTCGTCGACCGTGTACCAGTGGGCGTCCGGCAGCAGCGGCGCCAGCTTGTCCCGCAGGGCGAGGCCGGAGCCGTTGCTGATGGCCATGGCGAGCTTGCCGGAGGCCGAGATCCGCTGGTCGGCCAGGAGGCCGGCCAGTTTGTCCGTGGCGCCGTTGCTGATGTCGACGACGACCGGCGAGGGGATGAGCCGGGTCAGTACAGGCACGCGATCTCACGGCCCTTCGCGAGGTCGTCGTGGTTGTCGATCTCCACCCAGCGGACGTCGCCGATGGGTGCCACGTCGATCCGGAAGCCGCGGTCGACCAGCTCCTGGTAGCCGTCCTCGTAGTAGAGGTCGGGGTCGCGCTCGAAGGTGGCCTTCAGCGCGTCGGCGAGGTCGGCGGCGGCCGACGGCTCGATGAGGGTGACACCGATGTACTCGCCGGTGGCGGTGGCCGGGTCCATGAGCTTGGTGATGCGGCGCACGCCGAGGCCGTCCTCGGTGATGACCTTCATCTCCTCGTCGGCGAGGGACTTCACCGTGTCGAGGGCGAGGATGATCCGCCGGTCGCCGCCGCGTGCGGCGAGCAGCGTCCGCTCGACGGAGACGGGGTGGACGGTGTCGCCGTTGGCGAGGATGACGCCTTCCCGGAGCACGTCGCGCGCGCACCACAGGGAGTAGGCGTTGTTCCACTCCTCGGCCTTGTCGTTGTCGATGAGGGTGAGCTTCAGCCCGTACTTCGCCTCCAGGGCGGCCTTGCGCTCGTACACGGCCTCCTTGCGGTAGCCGACGACGACGGCGGCCTCGGTGAGGCCGACCTCGGCGAAGTTGCCGAGGGTGAGGTCCAGGACGGTGGTGTCCCCGTCCACGGGCACGAGGGCCTTCGGAAGCGTGTCGGTGTAGGGGCGCAGACGCCGTCCGGCACCGGCTGCCAGTACGAGGCCGATCATGCGGGTTCTCCTTCGTCGTGTACGGCGGGTGCTCCGGAGGACACCCAGAAGCGGATGGACTCCGCGAGCCCCACCAGCGCCACGGCGCCGGCGAGAGCGGTGAGTGCGAGGGTGAAGCCGTTTCCGCCGCCCGTCGCGAAGAGGGTGGCGAGCACCGCCACCAGCAGCGTGCGTCCCTCGTGGCCGCCGAGCGTCCGTACGAGCCAGGCGGGCGGCGCGCCGGTGCCGCCGCGGATGCGGTACACCGTGTCGTAGTGATGGTAGGCGACGGCCGCGACCAGCCCGAACGCCGCGGGGAGCGCCCCGGGCGCGTCCGAGCGGGCGGCCAGGATCAGCACCGTGCCGTACTCGGCGGCGCGCAGGACGGGCGGGACGAGCCAGTCGAGCGCGCCCTTGAGGGGCAGCGCGACGGCGGCGCCCGAGGTCAGCACGTAGAACACCGCGGCGACCGGGAGGGCCGCGCCGATGGGCGCCGCCCAGGCGACGGCGACGAGCCAGGCGGCGCCGGCGAGGGCGACCAGCGAGCGGGGCGCGAAGGGCGGGTACGGCCTGCGGTCGCCCAGGCCCTTGGCCGTGAGGTCGGCGAGCGCGCCGGAGTCGGCGAGGTCCGCCAGGGCGCGCGCGGCCCGGTCGGTGCGGCGCGCCTTGCGGGTCAGGGAGCGCAGGACGCGGCCGGCGGTGGTGTAGCAGGCGGCGAAGGCACAGCCGATGAGCAGCGCGTAGAAGACGGTACGGGGGGTGGTGAGCGCGGTGAGGACCGCGATCATCGCCCAGCGCTCGCCGATGGGCAGCACGATCATGCGGCGGACCCAGACGGTCCAGCCGACGCTGTCGAGCTTGTCGGAGAGTGCGGCCGTGGGACTGGTGTTGGCGGTGGCGTCGTGGTTGGCCTCGTTGAAGGAGAAGTCCACGACGTGCCGGCAGGTCTGGAGGACCATCGCGCCGAGGGCCAGGGCCCAGACGTCGTCGCCGCCGCGGGCGGCGCCGAGGGCGAGGCCCGCGTAGTAGGCGTACTCCTTGACCCGGTCGAAGGTGGCGTCGAGCCACGCGCCGAGCGTCGAGTACTGCAGGGAGTAGCGGGCGAGCTGCCCGTCGGTGCAGTCCAGGACGAAGGAGAAGAGGAGGAGCAGGCCCGCCGCGACGAAACCGCCGCGGGTGCCGGTGGCGGCGCAGCCGGCCGCGATCAGCGCCGTGAGGAGGGAGGCGGTGGTGACCTGGTTGGGGGTGAGGCCCCGGCGGGCGCACCAGCGCGCGAGGTAGCGGGAGTACGGGCTGATGCAGAAGGTGGTGAAGAACCCGTCGCGGGACTTCACGGCGGAGCGGAGGCGTACGGCCTCGTCGTCGACGGCCGCGACGGCGTCGCGGGTCTCCTTGCGGGTCTGCGGGTCGCCCGGCACGGCGGCGACGAGGGAGCCGAGGTCGGGGCGGTGCACGGCGGTGCCGTCGGCGTCGAGCGCGGCGGCCAGGGTGTCGGGCAGCGGCGTGGCGTCCGTCACGGCGGCCGGGGCGGCGGTCGTGCCGGCGCCGACGGGGACGGCCGCGAGGGCGCGGGCGAGGGCCGGGCGGGCCTCCCGCTGGACGGTGAGCGTGCCGGGGGCGGCCGCGGCCGGGAAGCGCGGGTCGGTCAGCGCCAGGCGCAGGGCGTGGAGGTGGCCGACGAAGCGCGGGTCGACGAGCGCGACCCGCTCGGCGGCCGGGGCGGCGTCGAGCAGCGCGGCGGCCGCCGGCACGTCCTCGGCGGTACGGACGTCGAAGCCCAGCGACCGCAGATCGCCCTCGAGCGGCGATCCGGGTACCGGAGGACCGGTGAGGATGGCGGTCGACAGACGAACTCACTCCTTGGAGCTGACAGGGCTGGGCTCGGGCCCGCTCGGCCCGGGCGCGAGCGCGGGCGGCGGCACGTCGGCAGAGGCTATCGGATGAACGGAAGCGGCAGTTCACCGAGGTTTCCCGCCCGCGGCCGGGGTGTCCGGCGCCGCGATCATCATCGTCGATCGGCGCCCCCGCCCACAAACCGCGGTCGCGGCCGCACCATGCCCGGCCGTATATCCGCAGGTCAGAGCATATGACAACGGTGTTCAGCATCAGCTTGCACATACCCCCCACCCGTAGTTGACTGACCGGCACGCGAGCAGGGACCGCTACGACGGGGAGGCGACTTCATGGGCGCTGGGCACGACCACGGGCACACACACGGCGGCAGGCCGCCGACGGGTACGGCGGGCGCCGCGCACCGCTGGCGGCTGCGCATCGCACTGGGGATCACACTCTCCGTGATGGTGGTCGAGATCGTGGGCGGCATCCTGTCCGACTCCCTGGCGCTGATCGCCGACGCGACGCACATGGCGACCGACGCCGTCGGGCTCGGCATGGCGCTGCTCGCCATCCACGTGGCGAACCTGCCGGCCACCGCGCGCCGTACGTACGGGTACGCCCGGGCCGAGATCCTGGCGGCCCTCGCGAACTGTCTGCTGCTGCTCGGCGCGGGCGGCTACGTCCTCTTCGAGGCGGTGCAGCGGTTCATCACGCCGGCAGAGACACGTGGCGGGCTCGCGATCGCGTTCGCCGCGGTCGGCCTGGTCGCCAACATCGTGTCGCTGTCCCTGCTCATGCGGGGCCAGAAGGAGAGCCTCAACGTGCGGGGCGCCTATCTGGAGGTGCTGGCGGACGCGCTGGGCTCGGTGACGGTGATCGTCGCGGCGGGCGTCATCCTGGCCACCGGCTGGCAGGCGGCCGATCCGATCGCCTCGCTGGTGATCGGCCTCATGATCGTGCCGCGCACGGTGAAGCTGCTGCGCGAGACGCTCGACGTGCTGCTGGAGGCGGCACCCAAGGGCGTGGACATGACGGAGGTGCGGGCACATCTGCTGGCGCTGCCCGGCGTGCGGGACGTGCACGACCTGCACGCCTGGACGATCACCTCGGGGATGCCGGTGCTGTCCGCGCACGTCGTGGTGGATCCGGGCACGCTGGACGCCGTGGGCCACGAGAAGATGCTCCACGAACTGCAGGAGTGCCTGGTGGGGCACTTCGACGTCGAGCACTGCACGTTCCAGCTGGAACCGACCGGGCACGCGGCCCACGAGGCCGGGCTCTGCCACTGAGCGCCGGGGTAGGCTGGCCGCCGGAGAGGAGCTGAGGCCGCATGACCGTCACGGTGCACGCCGCTCCGCGCGGCGACCGGTGCAGTGTCCGTTTCGGCTTCCGGGTGTCCGGCTGAGCATCCGCCGGGACCCGCCCACACCAAAGGGTTCTCCCGTTGTCCTTCGACGACTCGTCCTTCGACGCATCCGACGTTTCCGACGTTCCCGGTGCTTCCTCCTCCTTCCCCTCCGACGCCCGCTGGCGCACCCGTCCCGAGACCGGTGCGGACCGGGCGGCGGTGCACGCGCTGCACACGGCGGCCTTCGGGCGGCCGGACGAGGCCGACCTGGTCGACGCGCTGCGCGCCGACGACACCGCGTGGCTGCCCGGCCTGTCGTACGTGGCCCTGGCGCCGGACGGCACGGTCGCCGCACACGCCCTGATCACCCGCTGCCGGGTGGGCGACGCCCCCGCGGCGGCGCTCGCCCCGGTGGGGGTGTCCCCGGACCATCAGCGGCAGGGGGCCGGGCAGGCGGTCGTGCGGGCCGTGCTCGACGCGGCACGGCGCGGCGGCGAGCGGCTGGTCCTGGTGCTCGGTCATCCGGAGTACTACCCGAAGTTCGGTTTCGTGCCGGCTTCGCGGTACGGGATCCGGCCCTCCTTCGAGGTGCCGGACGAGGCCATGATGGCGCTCCCGGTGGACGGTTGTGGCGCGTTGCCCATGGGCACGATCACCTACCCGCCCGCGTTCGGCGTGTGATCGTCCGGCCCGTCCGGCCCCGTACGGGTGGGGGTGTGGTGTGCCGACAAGCGGCTTTTGTACGGCAGACTGAGGATTGCCCCACAGGGCCGAGAACCGATGCGAAGGATGGTTATGCCGACCACACCTGCCACCGCGGCGAACAGCTCGTCCACCGGATCGTCGACGGGGACCGAGCCTTCGATCATGCTCGAACTGGTCGACGAGGACGGCAACACCATCGGCACAGCCGAGAAGCTGGCCGCCCATCAGGCACCGGGACAGCTGCACCGGGCCTTCTCGGTGTTCCTCTTCGACGAGGAGGGGCGGCTGCTGCTCCAGCGCCGGGCGCTGGGCAAGTACCACTCCCCCGGCGTGTGGTCGAACACCTGCTGCGGCCACCCCTACCCCGGTGAGGCGCCGTTCGCCGCGGCGGCCCGCCGGGTGTACGAGGAGCTGGGCGTGTCGCCGTCGCTGATGGCGGAGGCCGGCACGGTCCGTTACAACCACCCCGACCCGGCGTCGGGTCTGGTGGAGCAGGAGTACAACCACCTGTTCGTCGGGATGGTGCAGGCTCCGCTGCGGCCCGATCCGCAGGAGGTGGAGGAGACGGCGTTCGTGACGGCGTCGGAGCTGGCCGAGCGGCATGCGTCGGCGCCCTTCTCCGCGTGGTTCATGACGGTGCTGGACGCGGCCCGGCCGGCCGTGAAGGAACTGACGGGCGCGACCGGGGGCTGGTGACCCGGCGGGCCCCGGCGGCCCCCGTTCCGGTGAAGGACCGGGACGGGGGCCGCGTTCACCCTCGGGCCGCGTTCACCGTCGGAGCGGCGTTCGCCGTCGGAGCCGCGTTCGCCGTCGGGCTGCGGAGCAGTCGGGGCGCGGTTCAGCCGGGGCGCGGTTCAGCCGGGCCGCGGAGGCCGCTCGGGTGGCGCTCAGAGGGGGAGTGCCGCCCAGATGATCTTGCCGCCGGTCGCGGTGTGCTCGACGTCGCACGTGCCGCCCGCCTCACGGGTGATCTCGCGGACGAGGAGCAGCCCGCGGCCGCCGGTCTGGCCGTAGTCGGTCTCCAGCGCCTTGGGCCGGTACGGATGGTTGTCCTCCACTGCGACCCTGATCCACTCCGCGCCGATCGCGACCTCGACCGCGACCTGGGGGGAGAGCAGCGCCGCGTGCCGCACGGCGTTGGTCACCAGCTCGGAGACGATCAGGAGCAGGCCCTGGACGACGTCGTCGCGGACCGGTACGCCCTGGCGGTGCAGCAGGTCACGCACCGCGTGCCGGGCCTGCGGTACGGAGGCGTCCACCGCGGCGGCGGTGAAGCGCCAGACCCCTTCGTACGACGGCGGCCGGGCCGGGACGCTTCCGCGGCTCTCCATGGTCCGGCTCCCACCCTCGTGCTCGATTGTCGCCACGTGACCGAGTGTTGGGCCATGGGCGGCGGGGCCGGGCTACTGACCAGAAGTCAATATCTTTTCGACGACTTCTGACCGCGAATGAGCGAAAGGTTCAATCATTCGGCCGGTTGGGATCGTCTTCTGACGGCTTCGTCAGGCGGGCGGATCCCTCGTCCGCCTCGTCCTCCCGGGGGGTCAGCCGGTCCGAGACAATCCCGACGATACGGCGGCCCCCCACCCCGATCGCGACCAGCCCGAGCCCGTCGAACAGCAGCGCCAGCGAGAAGAACGTGCCGAGCACGTACAGGCTGCTGCGCGGCCAGTCGAAGAGCACCAACAGGCCCAGCAGGATGCCGAACGCGCCCTGCAGCAGCGTCCAGCCGAACTGCGGGCCGCGCACGACGACGCTGCCCACGAGGCGGAAGAGCCCCCCGGTGAGGAAGAGCAGCGCGGCGAACATGGTGAGCGCCGCGGCCGACTCGCCCGGATGGCGGATGACGACGAACCCGGCGGCGATGTTCAGCGCGGCGACCACGGCGGCCAGCCAGAAGAAGCTCGTGCCGCGCGACTCGATGGCGTGCAGCAGGCCGACCGCGCCGCCGATGAGCAGCAGCCACCCGAAGAGCAGCATGGACGTGAGCGTGGCCACCCCGGTGTACACCAGGCCGACGAGGCCGCCGACCACCAGGATCACGCCCAGCAGCGCCAGCCAGCCGAAGCTGCGGCGGAGCCGGCGCCCCTCACGGACCGCGTCGGGGGTGGGACCAGCCATCAGCGCGCCTCGCTTCCGTCTCGTGGCACCCCCTTCTTGATCGTACGTACGGGTCCGCCGGTTAGCATCCGGCGCATGGAGCCACAGGAGCCGCGGGACCCCCGCCTGGAGCACACGGTCGACGGCGGTGTCGCCACCGTCGTCATCAGCAACCCCACCAAGCGCAACGCCATGACGGCGGCCATGTGGCGGGCGCTGCCGGGGCTGCTGGACGGCCTGGCCGCCGACCCCGGCGTGCGGGCGCTGGTGCTCACCGGCGCGGGCGCCACCTTCTGCGCCGGGGCGGACATCGCGGGGCTGCGCGAGCCGGGCGACGAACAGCAGGCGCTCGCGGTACGGGCCGAGGAGGCCCTCGCGGCGTTCCCGAAGCCGACGCTCGCCGCCGTGCGCGGCTACTGCGTCGGCGGGGGCAGCCAGCTGGCCGCCGCGTGCGACCTGCGGTTCGCCGAGGAGGGCGCGCGGTTCGGGGTGACCCCGGCGAAGCTCGGCATCGTGTACCCGGCCTCGTCGACGCGGCGGCTGGTGTCGCTGGTGGGTCCGTCGGCGGCGAAGTACCTGCTGTTCTCCGCCGAGTTGATCGACGCGGAGCGGGCGCTGCGCACCGGCCTGGTGGACGAGGTGCTGCCCGCCGGGGAACTGGACGGGCGGGTCGAGGAGTTCGCGCGCGTCCTGGTGTCCCGCTCGCTGCTGACGCAGGCGGCCGCGAAGGAGTTCGCCGCCGGGCGCACCGACCGGGACGGCCACTGGGCGGAGCAGGCGCGCGGGAGCGGTGACACCGCGGAGGGCGTGGCCGCCTTCCTGGAGCGCCGGGCGCCGCGTTTCACGTACCGCGTGAGCTGACCCGCGGAGCCCTTCGCTCCGTACCGACCAGTCGGTAATGTGGCGGCATGACGACGACTCCCGCCCCGAGCGCCGCGCGGCGCTGCGCCCAGCCGCTCAACCTCTTCCACTCGACGGTCTTCTTCTCCCCCGACCTCAGGGCCGGGATGGCCGCGCTCGGCGTCGACGACGAGCACGCCGCGTACTTCGCCGTGCGCTCCGCAGCCATGGGCGCCGTCGGCCCCGGTGTGGTCGCCGGCGCGTTCTACAACTTCAACCACGCCCTCATCGCCAGGCACCTGCCGGCCGTGTGGGACATCGCCTCCCCGGCGGACGTCCTCGCCGCGCGGCTGCGGGCCGCCGACACCACGCTGCGGCGGCTCCTCGGGGACGCCGTGGTCGCCTCCGCCGAGCTGGCCGAGGCGGCCCGGCTGGCCCTGCGTGCCACCGAGGCCTGCACGCGGCACGCCCGACCGCTCTACGCTGCCCACGCCGACCTGCCGGTGCCCGAGGAGCCGCACCTCGCCTACTGGCACGCCGCGACCCTGCTGCGCGAGCACCGGGGCGACGCGCACCTGGCCGCGCTGCTCGACGCCGGGCTCGACCCGCTGGAGGCGCTGGTGAGCCACAGCGCGAGCGGCGCCGGCGTCTCGCGGCGCTGGGTGCTGGCCACGCGGGGCTGGGAGCAGGCGGACTGGGACGCGGCGGCGGACCGGCTGCGGGAGCGCGGCGTACTGGACGCGCAGGGCGAGCTGACGGAGGCCGGGGCGGCCCTGCGCGAGGAGGTGGAGGACCGTACCGACCGGATGGACCTGGCGCCGTACGCGCACCTGGGTGCGGAGGGGGTGGAGCGGCTGACCCTCCTGGCGCGGGGCTTCCTGAAGGCGGTGGCGGAGGCGGGCGCCTTTCCCGCCCGGGTGACCGGGCGGGGGTGAACCCGGAGCGGGATGCGGTGATTCGGGGGCCGAGCAGGCAGAATGCGACGGCAACCCTGGAGGCACGAGAAGGCGAGTCGGGACACCGTGACGACGTCCATCGAAGGCAGGATCGCCGAGGAGCTCGGCGTACGGGAGCGGCAGGTGAAGGCGGCCGTCGAGCTGCTGGACGGCGGTTCGACCGTGCCGTTCATCGCGCGCTACCGCAAGGAAGCGACCGAGATGCTCGACGACGCGCAGCTGCGCACGCTGGAGGAGCGGCTGCGCTACCTGCGGGAGCTGGAGGACCGGCGGGCCGCGATCCTCGACTCCGTACGGGAGCAGGGCAAGCTCACCGAGGCGCTGGAGGCGCAGATCCGGGAGGCCGACACCAAGGCCCGCCTGGAGGACATCTACCTGCCGTTCAAGCCGAAGCGCCGCACCAAGGCGCAGATCGCCCGCGAGGCCGGTCTGGAACCGCTGGCCGACGGGCTGCTCGGCGACCCGGCGGTGGAGCCGCCGGCCGCCGCGGCCGCGTTCGTGGACCCCGACAAGGGTGTGGCGGACCCGGCGGCCGCGCTGGAGGGCGCGCGGGCGATCCTCACCGAGCGGTTCTCGGAGGACGCCGATCTGATCGGCGAGCTGCGCGAGCGGATGTGGACGCGCGGGCGGCTGGTGGCGAAGGTCCGGGAGGGCAAGGAGGAGGCGGGCGCCAAGTTCGCCGACTACTTCGACTTCGCGGAGCCGTTCACCGAGCTGCCCTCGCACCGCGTGCTGGCGATGCTGCGCGGTGAGAAGGAGGACGTGCTCGACCTGGTCCTGGAGCCGGAGGAGCCGGTCGACGGCCCGTCCACGTACGAGGGGATGGTCGCCCGGCGGTTCGGGATCGCCGACCGGGGCCGCCCCGCCGACAAGTGGCTCGGCGACACCGTCCGCTGGGCGTGGCGCACCCGGATCCTCGTGCACCTGGGCATCGACCTGCGGCTGCGGCTGCGCACGGCGGCCGAGGACGAGGCGGTGCGGGTGTTCGCCGCGAACCTGCGGGACCTGCTGCTGGCGGCGCCCGCCGGGACGCGGGCGACGCTGGGCCTCGACCCCGGTTTCCGTACGGGCGTGAAGGTCGCCGTCGTCGACGCGACCGGCAAGGTCGTGGCGACCGACACGATCTACCCGCACGTGCCGCAGAACAAGTGGGACGAGTCGCTGGCGAAGCTGGCGCGGCTGGCGAAGGAGCACGCGGTCGAGCTGGTCGCCATCGGCAACGGCACGGCGTCGCGCGAGACCGACAAGCTGGCGGCCGATCTCATCGCCCGGCACCCCGAGCTGAAGCTCACCAAGGTGATGGTGTCCGAGGCGGGCGCCTCGGTGTACTCGGCGTCCGCGTTCGCCTCGCAGGAGCTGCCCGGCCTCGACGTGTCGCTGCGCGGCGCCGTGTCGATCGCACGGCGGCTGCAGGACCCGCTGGCCGAGCTGGTGAAGATCGACCCCAAGTCGATCGGCGTCGGCCAGTACCAGCACGACCTGTCCGAGGTGAAGCTGTCCCGCTCGCTCGACGCGGTCGTCGAGGACTGTGTGAACGGCGTCGGCGTCGACGTGAACACCGCGTCCGTGCCGCTGCTGGCCCGGGTCTCCGGGATCGGCGCGGGCCTCGCCGAGAACATCGTCGCCCACCGCGACGCCCACGGCCCCTTCCGCTCCCGCAAGGCGCTGAAGGACGTGTCGCGGCTCGGCCCCAAGGCGTACGAGCAGTGCGCCGGCTTCCTGCGCATCCGCGGCGGCGACGACCCGCTGGACGCCTCCGCCGTGCACCCCGAGGCGTACCCGGTGGTGCGCAGGATGGTGAAGTCGACGGGCGGCGAGGTCGCGTCGCTGATCGGCAACACGGGCGTGCTGCGGTCGCTGCGGGCGGACGACTTCGTCGACGAGACGTTCGGCCTGCCGACGGTCACGGACATCCTGCGCGAGCTGGACAAGCCGGGCCGGGACCCCCGTCCGGCGTTCCGGACGGCCACCTTCAAGGAGGGCGTCGAGAAGATCGGCGACCTGGCGTCCGGGATGGTGCTGGAGGGCGTCGTGACGAACGTCGCCGCGTTCGGCGCGTTCGTGGACGTCGGTGTGCACCAGGACGGTCTGGTGCACGTGTCGGCGATGTCGCGGACGTTCGTCAAGGACCCGCGGGACGTGGTGAAGCCGGGCGACGTGGTGAAGGTGAAGGTGCTCGACGTCGACGTGCCGCGCAAGCGGATCTCGCTGACGCTGCGCCTCGACGACGAGGCCGCGGCGTCCGGCGGCGGCGCGCCGCGGCGTGAGCGCGGCGGCCGCCCGCCGCAGCAGCGCCAGGGCGGTGGCGGGCAGGGCGGGGGCGGCCGGGCCGGTGGCGGCCGGGGCGAGCGCCGTGGCGGCGACCGGCAGACGCCGCCGCCCGCGAACAGCGCCATGGCGGACGCCCTGCGCAAGGCGGGGCTGCTGGACGGCGGGGGCAAGGGCCGCCGCTGAGCGGCGGTGACGGGATCGGGGCGGGCGGGTCTTCCCCGCCCCACCACCACCGGGGCGGGCGGGGGCTTCCCGCCCGCCCCGGTCGTGTTCCGGCCGAGGTGCGGGGCCGGGCGGGCCGTGTGAGTCTGGCCGCGTCACCAGACCATCCGGCGACGACGGACGGAGACGGTCATGAACCAGATCGGGGACAAGCCCGAAGAGGTCCGCAAGCACCACGAGGAGGAGAAGCGGCGGGCCCGCAAGGACAAGCGCGAGCCCGCCGACCGGGCGACGGAGGACCGGGAGCGGGACCGCTCCGCGGGCGCCGTGCCCGACGACGAGGCGTACAGCACCTTCGACATGTACGAGGAGCCGGAGGACCGCCCGTGACCCCGGGGGCTGTCACACCTCGGTGACCTTGCCGTCCGCGACCTCGATCCGGCGGGTCGTGCGGACCGTGTCCAGCATGCGGCGGTCGTGGGTGACCAGGAGCAGCGTGCCGGTGTAGGTGTCGAGCGCCGACTCCAGCTGTTCGATGGCCGGCAGGTCCAGGTGGTTGGTCGGCTCGTCGAGGACCAGCAGGTTCACGCCCCGGCCCTGGAGGAGGGCGAGGGCCGCGCGGGTGCGCTCGCCCGGTGAGAGCGTCGTCGCCGGGCGCAGCACGTGCGCCGCCTTGAGGCCGAACTTGGCGAGGAGGGTGCGCACGTCGGCCGGTTCCGTGTCGGGGACGGCCGCGCAGAACGCGTCGAGGAGCGTCTCCTCGCCGTGGAACAGCCGCCGCGCCTGGTCGACCTCGCCGACCACGACGCCGGAGCCGAGCGCCGCCTGCCCCGCGTCCAGCGGGAGACGGCCGAGGAGCGCCGCGAGCAGGGTGGACTTGCCCGCGCCGTTGGCGCCGGTGATCGCGACCCGGTCGGCCCAGTCGACCTGGAGGGACACGGGGCCGAACGTGAAGTCGCCGCGGCGGACCTCTGCGTCCCGCAGGGTGGCCACGACCGATCCGGAGCGCGGGGCGGCGGCGATCTCCATCCGCAGCTCCCACTCCTTGCGGGGCTCGTCGACGACGTCCAGCCGCTCGATCATGCGCTGGGTCTGGCGGGCCTTGGCGGCCTGCTTCTCGCTGGCCTCGCTGCGGAACTTGCGGCCGATCTTGTCGTTGTCGCCGGCCTTGCGGCGGGCGTTCTTGACGCCCTTGTCCATCCAGGACCGCTGCATCCGGGCGCGGCCCTCCAGCGCGGCCTTCTTGTCGGCGTACTCCTCGTACTCCTCGCGCGCGTGACGCCGCGCGGTATCGCGCTCCTCCAGGTACGCCTCGTACCCGCCGCCGTAGAGGGTGATCTGCTGCTGGGCGAGGTCGAGCTCCAGGACCTTGGTGACCGTGCGGGCCAGGAACTCGCGGTCGTGGCTGATGACCACGGTGCCGGCGCGCAGGCCGCGGACGAAGGCCTCCAGGCGTTCCAGGCCGTCGAGGTCGAGGTCGTTGGTCGGCTCGTCGAGCAGGAAGACGTCGTAGCGGGACAGCAGGAGCGAGGCGAGGCCGGCGCGGGCGGCCTGGCCGCCGGACAGGGCGGTCATCGGCTGGTCGAGGCCGACGGTCAGCCCCAGCGACGACGCGACCTCCTCGGCGCGCTCGTCGAGGTCGGCGCCGCCGAGGTCCAGCCAGCGCTCCAGGGCGGCGGCGTACGCGTCGTCGGCGCCGGGCGCGCCGTCGACGAGGCCCTGCGTGGCGGCGTCCATGGCGGCCTGCGCGGCGGCGACGCCGGTGCGCCGGGCGAGGAAGGCCCGTACGGTCTCGCCCGGGCGCCGCTCGGGCTCCTGCGGCAGGTGGCCGACGGTCGCGGAGGGCGGCGACAGGCGCAGCTCGCCGTGTTCGGGGGCGTCGAGGCCGGCGAGGAGCCGCAGCAGGGTCGACTTGCCGGCGCCGTTGACGCCGACGAGGCCGATGACGTCGCCGGGTGCGACGACGAGGTCCAGTCCGGAGAAGAGCGAGCGCTCGCCGTGGCCGGCGGCGAGGTCCTTGGCGACGAGAGTGGCAGTCATCAGGGGGTCGATCCTAGGCGAGAGCGGGGACTCCCTCCCGCCCCGCCCCTTCCCGAATCGGGGTTCCGCCGCCGAACCCCCGCTCCTCAATCGCCGGAGGGCTGATTTCAGCCCTCCGGCGATTGAGGACGAGCACCGTTCTGGGGGTCCCCCTGCTCGAAGAGCTCGGGAGAGCGATACAGGGTCCGGGGCCCCCAGTTTCGGGACGGGGCGGGGTAGGGGAAGATCCGCGGACACGACCCCCACGCGGAACGACTGGCCACTCCTGGAACGGCCGGTTCCGTCACTCAGCAGCGGTCCACCGGCTCCCCCTCGGTCAGGCGGTACGCGGCCCGCGTGTCCAGCAGCAGCGGCACCAGGGCGCGCTGCGACTGCCGCAGCGGGACGAACGCCCCGTCGGAGCGGGGTTCCACGCGGACGCCGTGGAGGGCCAGTTCGTCGCCGGTCGCGGCGTACTGGGCGGTGGTGAGCCGGTAGCCGCAGGGCGGGTCCTCGATCACCTGGCCGGGCGCGGGCGGTTCGTTGTCGGCGCCGCCCAGCACGACGGGCCCACGGTCCGCGTACCCGGCGGCGCGGGCCGCGGCGGTGGCGGCGGTGATCGCGCCCCGCCGCTCGGTGACGAACGTGAACGCCCCGTCCAGGGCGGCGAGCTGGCTGTCGAAGCGGCGCCGGTTGTTGACGGCCGGGTCCTTCTTCTCGGCGTCCGTCAGCGCCTCGACGCGGGTCTCGACGAGCAGGCCGACCGCGTGCTTGACGCCGGTGGTGTTGCGCAGGATGCGCTCCTGGCCGTCGCCCGCGACCTGGCGGACCGGCTCGCCGGTGACGGGGTCGGTCCAGATGCCGTAGATCCCGCTGTCGAAGCCGGCCCGCTCGGCGGTGGGCCGTACGTACGCCTCGGACAGCGTGTGCGCCTCGTCGTGGACGCGGCGGTCGGTGTTGAGGTTCCGCGGCCACAGGGCCAGCAGGTCCTTGGCGTAGTACGGCGGGGTGGCGCTGTACTCGTGCAGGTCGAGGACGACCTGCGGGCGGTGGTCGCGCAGGACGGCGGCGAGGGCGCGGGCCTCGGCGGTGCGCAGGGCGAGGTGGTCGCGGTTGACGTCGACGCCGTCGGCGTTGCCGCGCGTGTCCGCCGCCCGGCCGTCCGGGTTGGCGGTGGGGACGACGAGCACCGTCGTACGGGACAGGAAGCGGCGCGTCTCCGGGTCCTCGGCGTACGCGAGGTCGCGGATCGTGGTGAGGCACGCCTCGCGGCCCGACGGCTCGTCACCGTGCTGGCTGCACACCAGCAGCACGGTGGTCGCGGGGGCGGTGGACGCGGCGACGCGTACGAGCTGGAGGGGGCGGCCCTGGCGGGTGGTGCCGATGGTGCTCGTCGACACGCGGTGGCTGCCGCGGTCGACGGCCGCGAGGAAGCGCTGTTCCTCGTCCAGGCTCGTCCAGCGGGCGCCGCGGGTGGCCTCGAAGCCGGTGCGGGGCGCGGACGCGGAGACCTGCGCGGACGACGGTGACGCCTGGGCGGGGGCCGTGAGGAGGGGGAGGGTCAGTGCCGCGGCGCAGGCCGTGAGGGCGAGTGCGCGGGTGGGGTGGTTCATCGGGCGGCTCCGGGGAGGGGCGGGGTCGTGCGGGCCGGGCGCGGCGCGGTGACGCCGTCGCGCGCGGCGGGCGGTGTGGCGCTGCGGGCCGTGGCGCCGGGGAGCGTGGCGCGGGCGTAGGCCGGTGCGCCGCCGACCACCGGGACGTGTGCGGTGGTGCGGGCCAGGTCGAGGGTGAGCGTGGGCGTCGAGGACGGAGGGTCGATGAGGTCCTCGTCGGTGCCGCCGATGATCAGGGCGAGCCGGTGCCCGGCCGGGACCACGTGGTCGGTGGCGTGCAGGTCGAGGGTGAGGGTGTAGGGCGTGCCGGGGGTGAGGGGGCGGCCCTGGTGCGGGTCGGCCCAGGTGCCGAGGTCGGCCCAGCCGCGGCTGACGACGGTGAAGTCGACGTCCGTGGTCCTGGCGCGGGTCTCCTTGAAGCAGGAGCTGTCGCCGGTGGTGCTCGCGCCCCAGCAGGTGCGCTCGGTGAGGGTGGTGATGCCTTCGCCGGGTGCCGCGTAGTCCCGGATGGTGTCGGGGCCGAGGTCGACGAGGACGGCGCTGAGGTGGGCGCTGGTGGTGCTGGGCGTGGCCGTGACGGTGACGGTGGCGGAGCCGGAGACGCGCAGGTCCGTGGTGAGGGGGCGGGTGACGAACCCGGCCTTCTCCGGGGTCGGTGCGTCGACGCGGGCGGCCCAGTCGAGTTCGCTCAGCGACGGGTCGTCGGTGAACGTCTCGGTCGCTCCGGCCGGCGCCGGGGCGAGCCCGAGCGTGCCGACGCCGGGCGCGGAGCCCTTGCCGGGGCGGAGCGCCGCGGTGGCCGTGCCGGTGGGCGGCCAGGTCCGGTCGGTGGTCCACCGGTCCGGTGCGCGTTCGATGTCGGCCATGGGCTCCCGCTCGATGCCGTTGTCGTATCCGAGCAGATAGTGGTCGAACCAGCGGTGCAGGGTGCGGACCCAGGTGGCGCGCCGGAAGTCGAAGGGGTCGACGTGACCCGTCTGGGAGAGCCAGACCTTGCGCTCGACGCCCCGGGCGGCCAGCGCGTCCCACCACTGGCCGAAGTGCTTGGCGCGGACGTTGAGGTCCTGCATGCCGTGCACGGCGAAGACGCTGGCCTTGACGTTGGAGGCGGCCCGTACGTAGTCGCGCTCGGTCCACAGGCCGGTCCAGTCGCCGGTGCGCGGGGCGCCGTCGACGAGGCGGCGCTGCACGGCCTGGCAGCGGGTGCGGGCGTCGGGGCTGTTGACGTAGTTCGACAGCCAGTCGGGGCCGGAGCCGTAGAGGGGGGCGCCCTGGGCGAAGTAGTAGTCGTACCAGGAGGAGATGGCGGCGATCGGTACGACGGTCTTCAGGCCGTCGACGCCGGTCGCGGCGACGCCGTTGGCGATGGTGCCGTCCCAGCTCTTGCCGATCATTCCGGTGGCGCCGGTGCTCCAGCCGGTCGCGCGGGCGCGGGTGGTGCCGGTGCGGGTGGTGTAGCCGCGGGCGCGGCCGTTCAGCCAGTCGACGACGGCCTTGGCGGACAGGATGTCGGAGCGGCCGCCGACGTCGACGCAGCCGTCCGAGTGATTGGTTCCGGCCAGGTCGACGGCGACGAAGGCGTAGCCGCGCGGCACGAAGTAGTTGTCGTAGTAGAGCGGGAACTGGACCGGGTTGCCGTTCGCGTCGTACGTCTTCTTCTGGCTCTCGTTGCCGCGGCCGCAGCAGGAGTAGTAGGGGCTGGCGTCCATGATGACGGGCACCCGGCGGCCCCGCTGGGCTGCCTCGCGCGGCCGGATGATGTCGGCGGCCACCCGGTCGGTCCTGCCGTCGCCGTCGCCGTCGAGGCCGGTGTCGACCCAGACGGATTCGCGGACGGCGTTGTCGTACGAGTAGACGGGGGTGGACTCGCGGGGGGCCGGCGGCTGGGCGCTGTGGGCGCCGCCCGCCGGGACGAGGACGGCCATCAGGGCGGACGCGGCCGCCACGGCCAGGGCTCTGCTCGACATGGGGGTGCCCCCTGTTCGAGCGAAGCCGAGAACTTGGGGGAAGGGTCTCCGCGTTCGTATCGGCATGCGGCGGACGGTACAGCCGTCAACTCGCGGGCAAAAGAGGGCGATTGAGCATGGCGGTGAACGCCGACGCGCGCGGTTCCTGTCGGCCGGATGACAGTCACGTGACACGGGAGGCCATGGACATGACTGTGACGGGGGAGCTGAATAGGGTTCAGAACACCGCACTCACCGACGACTTGGAGTTCCCCGTGCACCGCAGACTGATCGCCCCGGGCGCGATCGCGGCCTCGCTGCTGCTGGCGATCCCGGCATCGGCGGCCGGCTTCGAGCCGGGCGCCGCAGGCATCGGCGACCCGTACTACCCGGCCAGCGGCAACGGCGGCTACGACGTCGCCCACTACGACCTGCGCCTGAAGTACCAGCCGGCCACCGATGTGCTGGAGGGTACGGCGACGATCCTGGCCACGCCGACGCAGAACCTGTCCCGCTTCAACCTGGACCTGGGGCTCACCGCGACCGAGGTGCGGGTGAACGGGCTGAAGGCGGCGGTCGCCACGTCCGGCGCCCATGAGCTGGAGGTCACCCCGGCCGTCCCGCTGCCCAAGGGGCGGCCGGTCACCGTGGTCGTGCGGTACGCGGGCAAGCCGTCGAGCGTGAGGATCGACGGCTGGACCGCCTGGCACCGCACCCCGGACGGCGGTGTCGCCGCGCAGGAGCCGGAGTCCGCCGCCTGGTGGTTCCCGTCCAACGACCACCCGCTCGACAAGGCCACCTTCGACGTCTCGGTGGCCGTCCCGGACGGCACCCAGGCCATCAGCAACGGCGTCCTGCAGTCCCAGTCGTCCCGCATCGGCTGGACGCGCTTCAACTGGCGCTCCGACAAGCCGCAGGCCACGTACCTGGCGACGCTCGCCGTCGGGAAGTTCGACATCACGACGGGCACGACGGCGAACGGCCTGCCGGTCCTCAACGCGTACAGCAAGGACCTCGGCGCCAACGCGGGCGCGGCACGCGCCAGCATCGAGCGCACGACCGAGGTCGCCGAGTGGCTGGAAGGCCTCTTCGGCCCCTACCCGTTCAACGCGCTCGGCGGCTACGTGCCCAATGTGACCAGCGGCTACGCGCTGGAGACGCAGACCCGGCCGTTCTACAGCCCGCGCCAGTTCGCGAACGGCTCGAACGTCTCGGTGGTGGTGCACGAGATAGCCCACCAGTGGTACGGCGACAGCGTCTCCGTCGAGGGCTGGAAGGACATCTGGATCAACGAGGGCTTCGCCCGCTACAGCCAGTGGCTGTGGTCCGAGAAGGAGGGCGAGGGCACCGCGCAGGAGCTGGCGGACTACGTGTACGCCACGCGGGCGGCGGACGACCCGTTCTGGACGGTGAAGCCGGGCGACCCGGGTGCGGACAACCTGTTCCACGGCGCCGTCTACGACCGGGGCGCGCTGGCGCTCCAGGCGCTGCGGGGCGAGATCGGCGACGAGAACTTCTTCGCGATCCTCAAGGGCTGGCCGGCGAAGCGGGCGCACGGCAACGCGAACGTCGGGGACTTCGTGGCGTACGCGGAGAGCGTGTCGGGCCGGCAGCTCGACGCGCTGTTCGACACCTGGCTGTACCAGCCGTCGAAGCCCGCCGCGCCGGCGGCTGCCGGCGCCCGGACAGCGTCCGAGGCCCCGGCCGGCCGGATCGCGCAGCCGAAGTCGTGGAAGAAGATCGCCGAGACGAACACGATCCACGAGACCGGACACCACCACTGAGCGACTGACGGGCCGCCGCTCCCCCGCCGGGGCGGCGGCTTTGTCGTGCGTGCCTGGGGGCCCGCCCGAGCCCTGCGCGCGCGTGACGGGTGAGAGCGCTCTCAGAATGCGTCCGAGCGGATATTCTGACTGGTGTACGTCCTTCCGCGCCGCCCCGAGGAGCATCCCTTGCCCGACTCGACCCCTGGGGCCCGTCCCACTCTGGAAGCCGTCGCGGCCCGTGCCGGGGTCTCCCGGGCGACGGTCTCCCGTGTGGTGAACGGCGGGGCGGGGGTCCGTCAGCCGCTCGTGGACAAGGTCCGCCGGGCCGTCGAGGAGCTGGGCTACGTCCCCAACCACGCCGCCCGCACGCTGGTGACCCGGCGCAACGGCGCCGTGGCCGTGATCATCGCGGAGCCGGAGTTCCGGGTCTTCTCCGACCCGTTCTTCGAGCAGCAGGTGCGCGGGATCAGCCGCGAGCTGACCGCGCACGACTCGCAGCTGGTGCTGCTGTGGGTGGAGGGCCCCGGCGACTACGAGCGCGTCGCGCGCTACCTGGCCGGCGGCCATGTCGACGGGGCGCTGGCCTTCTCGGTGCACAACGACGACGAGCTGCCGTCGGTGATCCACCGGACGCAGGTCCCGACGGTGTTCGGCGGCCGCCCGGGATGGCCGGGCGCGCACGGGGAGCTGGCCGTGCCGTACGTCGACGCCGACAACCGGGGCGGCGCCCGGGAGGCCGTGCGGTACCTGGTCTCGCTGGGGCGCCGCCGGATCGCGCACATCGCCGGGCCGCGCGACCAGACGTCGGCGACGGACCGGCTGGACGGCTACCGTGACGTGCTGCTGGACGCGGACCCGGAGCTGGTCGCCCACGGCGACTTCACCGAGGAGAGCGGCGCCCGGGCGATGGCCGGGCTGCTGGAGCGCCGGCCGGACGTGGACGCGGTGTTCGCGGGCAACGACCTGATGGCGTCGGGCGCGCTGCGGGTGCTGCGCGAGCGCGGGCTGCGGGTGCCGCGGGACGTGGCGCTGGTGGGCTTCGACGACATGGCGTCGGTGGCCGGGACGACGGACCCGCCGCTGACGACCGTCCGTCAGGACATCGAGGGCATGGGCCGGCTGATGGTCCGGCTGCTGATGCGGACCCTGAACCAGGACGAGCCCGGGGCGGGCGCCCCGGGCTCGGTGATCACGCCGACGGAACTGGTCCGCCGGGCCTCCGCGTGAGGCCTCCGCGTGGGTCCTGGCGCGCGCGGACTCCGCACGGGCCGTGCGCGTGCGGACTCCGCGTGACGACTACGCGTACGGGATGACCAGGACCGAGCGGTCCGTGCCCGTCCGGAGACCGGCCGTGCCGTTGCCGATGGCGTGCCACACCTCCAGGCGCACGGTGCCGTTCCTGAGGTCGCCCAGCGTGCCGGTCGCCGCCTTGAGCCCGCGCGCCTGCGTGTACTCCTCCCAGCCGGCCACCGGGTCGGTCGCGAAGTACTGGTACGTCTCCGTGCGGTCGAACGTGCCGTCCCCGGTGAGGTCGTAGCTGACCCTGGCCTGCTGGCCGAGCGCGACGTTCGTGCCGGCGTCCACCTGGAGCCGGAACGCCGTGGTGCCGCCGGGCTCGAGCGTGCCGTTGACGCCCCTGGCCTCGTACACGAGGGGCAGGTGCGGGGTGCCGTCGTAGTTGGCGCCGCCCGCGGAGGGGATGGTGTCGCTGCCCGCCGTGGCGCCGGTGGCGGTGGTGAGGGTGCCGCCGGTGCGCAGCTGGAAGGTGTCGCCGGTGGACGGGCCGGGGTCGCCCGGGTCGCCGCCGCCCGTTCCGGTGCGCGTGGCGGTGGAGCGGGCCGGGACGGACAGCGTGGTGCCGTCGGAGAAGGTGACGGTCCGGGCGCTCGCGCCGTGGTTGTGCGCGGCGTACGTCCGTACCGTCCCCTTGGTGAAGACCGCCGAGGTCGGCAGGTCGCCCGTCACGGACGGGTCGGGCGCGCCGAGCGCGTCCAGGGTGGTGAGCCAGTGGTAGGTGTGCGCCTTGGACTCGCCCTGCTCCGGTGTGTAGGCGCCGTTCTGGGCGTCCCACTTGGCCCTGGCGGCGGCCGGGTCGGCGAGCGACTGGAACTCCCAGAGGATGTCGCGCCACTCGACGGCGGGTCCGCCGTTCTCGCGCTCCATCTCGGCGATGTTGCGGCGGACGGCGTCCTTGCGGGCGGCGAGGTGCAGGGAGCCGCCGGTCACGGGCAGGACGTTGATGCCGTGGATCTCCTCCGGGTTGGCGGTCCACCAGGTGGCGTAGGCGACGCCGCTCCCCCACACCATGCCGGCCGTGTCGTGGCCGAAGGAGGCCGGGAAGACCTGCTGGTCGGCGTCGAACCAGTACTGGGCGATGGCCTCGGACTCGGTGGTCAGCAGGTAGGTGCCGAGGTCGCGCAGCGCGGTGTCGCCGGTGGCCGAGCCCCACAGGACGAGGCCGGCGCTGAGGTTCGTGGACTCCGATGAGGACTCCTGGTTGTTGCCGGCGGCGAAGCCCTGGTGGCCCGACGCCCAGCTGTGCCCGGCGTACACGTCGAAGCCGCGCAGGAACGGGAAGGCCGCGTCGGTGCGGCTGGGGTTGGCGGCGTCCCGGACGAGCGTCTTGACCATGCCGCCCCAGGCGGAGTCGGCGGCCCAGGCCGGGTCGTACTGGGCGACGATCGCGGCCGCGTAGACGTAGTAGGAGTAGTGGAAGTGGTGGTCGTTCAGCTCGGTGTCGCTGCCGTAGGAGGCCGGGTAGCCGATCAGTGTGCGCCAGGTGCGGTCGTAGGAGAACTCGGAGGCGCCGCCCACCGTGAACCACTCCTGGAGGCGGCCCTTGAGGAGTCCGAGGAGCCGGTCGCGGGTGCCGGTCTCGCCGATCTGCTCGGCGACCGGGACCAGCTGGGCGAGGCGGCCGAGGGCCTTGCCGGTCCAGTACGTGTCGGTGGCGCCGGAGAACGGGTCGGCGGCGTTCACCACCTCGTTGAGGTATCCGCGCAGCCGGGCCGTGTCGGTGCCGGACGCCTTGGGGAGGGCTGGCAGGACACCGGCGGCGCGCTGGCTGGTGGTGAAGGTCCGGGACTCGCGGACCTTCATGGTGCCGCGCGGCGAGACGTACGTGTACGCGGTCAGCGGGTCGGAGGTGTGCAGCCACTGGTGGCGGTAGAGGGCCTGGAGGGTGCCGGTCTCGGTGCCCTCCTGGGCCTGGGTGGTGAGCGTGTACGTGGCACGGACCGTGCCGCCGCTCGTGCTCCAGGCGGCCTGCGAGCCGGTGACGAAGCTGTAGGCGTACTTCTTGAAGGCGGCCAGGGCCCCGGTGGAGGGCAGGACGGCGAGCGAGAAGTAGTCCTTGCCGCCGAGGCCGGCGGTGATCGTCGAGCCGGACACGGTCCAGTCGGTGCCGGTCGGGGCGAACAGCGCGTAGTGGTGGCCGTCGACGGTGATGCCGAGGACATTGCCCTGGTCGGCGAAGACGGTGGGGGTGGTGGCGGTGGTGACGCGGGCGCTGCCGCCGCTGCCCTTGGCGTAGACGAAGGGCAGGCCGTGGCCGATGGTGGTGCGCAGGGTGCGGGTGCCGTCGGACCAGTAGGGGGTGACGGTCCAGTCGGACCAGGCGTCGGCCTTGGTGTCGGGTGAGTTGAGCCCCGTGAGGCCGAGCGTGAGGTCGCGCTTGTGGGCGAACTCGTACTGGCGGCCCTCGCCGACGATCGCGGGGGCCGTGGGGTAGCCGATGTCGAGGCCCGCGGCGGTGGCCTGGTAGGTCAGGGGGTGGCCGTACATGGGGGTGGAGTAGGGGTTGTCGCCGTAGCGCTGGAAGGCGAGGGACGACCACCAGTCGTTGGTGGGCACCGGCCTGCCCTGGGCGGCCGCGGTGACCTTGGGCGTGACGGGGGTGCCGGTGTTGGTGGTGGGGCCCGAGGTGCCGGGCGGGCGGGTGTCGGAGTAACCGCCCGCGCCGACCGGGACGGTCGCGGCGGCGGCCGGGGCGGCGACGGGGACGGTCAGGCCGAGGGCGGCCAGCGTGGCGGCGAGGGCGACGACGCCGGTCGTCCGCAGGGAGGGTGGGCCCGTGCGGGGTGTCCGGTGGGATGGGGGGGTTCTCATGGGGGTCACCTCGGAGTGAGGGCGGCGGGAGAGCGCTCGGCGCCATGCAGCGCCATGCTGCCGAGAGCGCTCTCAGATGTCCTGGAACGTAAAACTCCTGAAACTTGTATGTCAATACATGTGACAGAGGCCGGAGTTGAGCTGTGGACCGAGGTGTTATGCGTTCGAGTCTTGACGGGAGGAGGGCGCTGCGGGCAGGCTCACAGCACTTTCTGAGAGCGCTCTCAGGCTCTCTGGGAAGGGGTTCACGCTCTTTCGAAGCCAAGGGAGGCTTCTCATGCCTATCGCCCGAGCCGCCAGAAGGGCCGCCGTCCGACTCGGTGCGGTCGCGCTCACGGGGGCACTGCTCGCCGCGTGCGGGTCCGGCTCGTCGGACGGGGCGTCCGACGGCGCCGACGGGAAGGTCACGCTGACCGTCGACCTCTTCGGCTCGTTCGGCTACAAGGAGGCCGGGCTGTACGCCGAGTACGAGAAGCTCCACCCGGGCGTCACGATCAAGCAGACCGACACCGAGGACGAGCAGGACTACTGGAAGTCGCTGCAGACGCGGCTCGCGGGCGGCGGCGGGCTCGCCGACGTGCAGGCCGTCGAGGTGGGCCGGATCGCGTCCGTCACGCAGCAGCAGGCGGACAAGTTCGAGGACCTCAACCGGTACGGGGCGGACGGGCTGAAGGGCCAGTTCGCCGAGGCGAAGTGGGCGGCGGCGACCACGAAGGACGGGCGGGTGCTGGGGCTCGGCACCGACGTCGGGCCCGAGGCGATGTGCTACCGCACCGACCTGCTGAAGCAGGCCGGCCTGCCCACCGACCGCGAGGAACTCGCCGAGAAGTGGGCCACCTGGGACGGGTACCTGGCGCTGGGCAAGCAGTACAAGGCGAAGGCGCCCGCCGGGAGCGCGTGGCTGGACAGCGTGGGCAGCCTCTTCACGATCATGATCGGGCAGGAGAAGGAGCGGTACTACGACGCCTCCGGCAAGCTGATCTACGAGGACAACCCGGCCGTCAAGGCCGCGTGGGACGCCGCGACCCGGGCCGCCGACGCCGGGCTGAGCGCCAAGCTCGACCAGTGGTCGCCGCAGTGGAACCAGGCGTTCGCCGCCGGGTCGTTCGCCACGCTCCCGTGCCCCGCGTGGATGCTCGGCTACATCAAGGGCCAGGCCGGTGACGCCGGCAAGGGCAAGTGGGACATCGCCGAGCTGCCCGGCGGGGCCGGCAACTGGGGCGGGTCGTACCTGGCCGTGCCGCGGGCGGCGAAGCACAAGAAGGAGGCGTACGAGCTGATCAAGTGGCTCACGGCGCCCGAGCAGCAGGCCAAGCTCTTCCGCAAGCAGGGCAACTTCCCGTCCTCCACCGGGGCCATCGCGCAGGTCGCGGACGCCACGGACCCGTACTTCTCCGGTGCGCCCATCGGGCGGATCTTCGGCGAGGCGGCCAAGGCGGCGCCGGTGCAGGTGCTGGGGGTGCACGACAAGAACGTGGCGGATCAGATCACCAATGCGCTGAGTGAGGTGGAGCGGAAGGGGACGGCGCCTGGGGATGCCTGGGACCACGCGAGGAAGGGCGTGGCCAACGTCATCGGCTGACGTTGCCCCCCTCTCCGGGGGCTCCGCCCCCGGCCCCCCTCGGGGCTCCGCCCCCCTGAACCCCCGCCGGGCGCTGCCCGCCCGGCGGGCCCGGGGCCGCTCGGTGCGGGCCCGCACCGGGCCGCCGTTCCGTCGTCGTGGGCTGGCGTTGCCTGTACCGCCGTTCCGCCGTTGTGGGGCCAGCGCCGCCGGTGCCGCCGTTCCGTCGTTGTGGGCAGTCGTTCCGCATGGGGGTCCCCCCTGGACGTAGTCCTTGGGGGAGGAACGGGTGGGCACAACGACGGAACGGCCCCCCGGCCTGAGGGTCCCGCCCCTTGCGCGCCACGACGGTGGGTGAGTCCGGGTGCGGCCCGGGGGTCACGTGCTCAGATTGGCTCGCTCGGGCCCCGGAGCGTAAAACGTCCCAGCACCGCCAATCCTGCGCGCGCGACCCCCGGACCACCCCCGTCCCGTTGTCGGGCGGCTCACCCCCGGTGGGGGGTGGGGTGGGTGGCGCCACCCGGCCGTGGGCGACTCACCCCCGGTGGGGGGTGGGGTGGATGGGACCGCCCGTCCGTGGGCGGCTCACCGCCGGTGGGGTTGGGTGGGTGGACCCGCCCGTCCATGGGCGGCTCACCGGGGGGGTGGGTGGCCCCCGCCCGCCGGTTCTTGTTTCTGATTCGACTTCGAAGGGCCCCTACCGTGTCCCTCACCGCTTCGCGGCGGTTCTGGCGGGGCGTCTCGCCGTACGCCTATATCGCGCCGTTCTTCACCCTGTTCGCCGCCTTCGGGCTCTTCCCGCTGCTCTACACCGCCTTCGTCTCGCTCTACCGCGTCGAGCTCCAGACGCCCGGCGACATGGAGTGGCGTGGGCTCGGGAACTATGTCGCGCTGTTCGGCGACGAGTACTTCTGGGTCTCGCTGCGCAACACCTTCACCATCGGCGTGCTGTCGACCGTGCCGCAGCTGGTAATGGCGCTGGGGCTGGCCCATCTGCTCAACTACAAGCTGCGCGGGCGGACGTTCTTCCGGACCGCCATGCTGCTGCCCTACGCGACGTCGGTCGCCGCCGCGACGCTCGTGTTCGCCCAGCTCTTCGGGCGGGACTTCGGGCTGGTCAATTACGTGCTGGGGGTTGTGGGCGTCGGGCCCGTCGACTGGCAGACCGGGACTCTCGCGTCGCAGATCGCCGTTTCGACGATCGTGATCTGGCGGTGGACCGGGTACAACGCGCTCATCTATCTGGCGGGGATGCAGTCCATCCCGAGCGAGCTGTACGAGGCCGCCGAGATGGACGGGGCCTCGCGGTGGCGGCAGTTCTTCCATGTGACCCTGCCGGGGCTGCGGCCGACGATCGTGTTCACGGTGGTCGTGTCGACGATCGGGGCCACCCAGCTGTTCGGTGAACCGCTGCTCTTCGAGGGCTCGGTGTCCGGCGGCATCTCGCACCAGTACCAGACGCTCGGGCTCTACATGTACGAGCAGGGCTGGGGCTTCTTCCACCTGGGCCGGGCCGCGGCCGTCGCCTGGGTGATGTTCCTGCTCATCGTGGTGCTCGTGGGCGTCAACGCCCTGGTCGTGCGCCGCCGTTCACGTAAGGAGGCCGGACGATGAGCAGGCGCGCGGGGCGCACGCTGCACGGCGGCAGGATCGCTTACGCCGTGCTGATCGTGGCGGTGATCGTCTCGGCGTTCCCGTTCTACTGGACGATCGTCGCCGCCAGTCGTTCGAACGCCGATCTGGCGAAGGTGCCGCCGTCGCTGCTGCCGGGGCCGCACCTGCTGCGGAACTTCGAGGCCGTGGTGGAGGAGGCGGACATCGGGACGGCGCTGCTGAACTCGCTGATCGTCTCCGGGTCCATCACGGTCGGCACGGTGCTGTGCTGCACGCTCGCCGGGTTCGCCTTCGCCAAGCTGCGGTTCCGGGGGCGGAACGCGCTCCTGGCGATCACGGTGGGGACGATGATGATCCCGCCGCAACTCGGGGTGATCCCGCTGTTCATGCTGGTCGCGGAGTTGGGGTGGGTCAACCAGCTCCAGTCGGTGATCCTGCCCGGCCTGGTGTCGGCGTTCGGGGTGTTCTTCATGCGGCAGTTCCTGGTGCAGGCGCTGCCGGACGAGCTGATCGAGGCGGCCCGGGTGGACGGGGCCTCCACCGCGCGGATCTTCTGGTCCATCGTCGTGCCCGTCGCCCGGCCCGGGATGGCCGTGCTCGGTCTGCTGACGTTCATGGCCGCCTGGAACGACTTCTTCTGGCCCGTCGTGGCGCTGTCGTCGCAGAACCCGACCGTGCAGGTCGCCCTGCGCCAGCTCGGCGGCGGCTACGTCCACGACCAGTCCGTGATCATGGCCGGCACCCTGCTCGGCACGCTTCCGGTGCTGCTGGTCTTCGGGCTGCTGGGGCGTCAGATCGTCGGCGGCATCATGCAGGGCGCCGTCAAGGGATGAGTTCTTTGGAGACATTGATGCGTTCTTTTCCGTCCGGTTTCCGCTGGGGCACCGCCACCGCCGCCTACCAGATCGAGGGTGCCGCCGCCGAGGACGGCCGTACGCCGTCCATCTGGGACACGTTCAGCCGGACCCCGGGCAAGGTCCGCAACGGCGACACCGGTGACATCGCCGCGGACCACTACCACCGGATGTCCGAGGACATCGGTCTGATGAAGGACCTGGGCGTCACCGACTACCGGTTCTCCGTCGCCTGGCCGCGCGTCCAGCCCACCGGGCGCGGTCCCGCGGTGCGGAAGGGCCTGGACTTCTACCGGCGGATGGTGGACGAGCTGCGGGCTGCCGGCATTCGGCCCGTTGCCACGCTGTACCACTGGGACCTGCCCCAGGAGCTGGAAGACGCGGGCGGCTGGCCGCAGCGCGAGACGGCCGAGCGGTTCGCCGAGTACGCCGGGATCGTGGCCGGCGCGCTGGGTGACGGGGTCGCCACCTGGACCACGCTGAACGAGCCGTGGTGCGCGGCGTTCCTCGGGTACGGGTCGGGGGTGCACGCGCCGGGGCGCACCGACCCGGTGGCGGCGCTGCGGGCGGCCCACCACCTGAACCTGGCGCACGGGCGTGCCGTACAGGCGCTGCGGGCGGTCCTGCCGGCGGAGTCCGAGGTGTCGCTGACGCTCAACCTCCATGCGGTACGGGCGCTGACGGACACGGAGGCGGACCGGGACGCGGCGCGGCGCATCGACGCCCTCGGCAACCGGGTGTTCCTGGACCCGGTGTTCCACGGACGGCTGCCCGGGGACCTGGTCGCCGACACGGCGGACCTGACGGACTGGTCGTTCGTGCGGGACGGCGACCTGGAGGTGACCTCCGCGCCGGTCGACTCGCTGGGGATCAACTACTACTCCCCCACCGTGGTGGCCGCCGGGACGCACGAGGGGCCCTCCCCGTGGCCGGGGGCCGAGTCCCGTGTGCGGTTCGAGCCCGCGCCGGGGCCACGCACCGCGATGGACTGGCCGGTCGACGAGGAGGGGCTGTACGAGCTGCTGACCCGGCTGCGCGACGAGCTGCCCGACGTACCGCTGGTGATCACGGAGAACGGCGCGGCGTACGAGGACTACGCCGATCCGGAGGGTGAGGTGCACGACCCCGAGCGCGTGGCGTATCTGGACCGGCACCTGACCGCCGTGCACCGGGCCCTCGGGGACGGCGTGGACGTGCGGGGCTACTTCCTGTGGTCGCTGCTGGACAACTTCGAGTGGGCGTACGGCTACAGCAAGCGGTTCGGGATCGTCCACGTGGACTTCGCGTCGCAGCGCCGTACACCGAAGGACAGCGCCCGCTGGTACGCCGAGGTCATCGCGCGGGGCGGGCTCGCCGGCTGAGCCGGTACTCCCGGCGGGCCCGCCGGGCCAGCGGCAGGTAGCGCAGCCGCTCGGGGAGCACGGGCACCACGGCCCGTACGACCCGGGCGAAGCGGCGCAGCTTCCGCTCCTGGGCCTCCGTCCACTCCAGGCCGATCGCCTCGCGGGCCTCGGGCGGCATGAAGCCGACCGTGACGAAGGCGCGGAAACGGGCGACGCGGGGCCAGAGCAGCGGCCACAGGGCCCGCAGGAGGAGCGTGAGCGGGAGGGGGCCGCGGTCGGGCGGGGGCAGGGGACATCGGTCGCCACGAGGTCCCGGACGACCGCGGTCATCTCGATCTCGTCGGCGAGGACCTTGTGGTAGTACGGCCAGAATTCCTCGATCGTCTGCGGCATGTCCCGGTCGCGGATGCCGAGGACGCGGCCGACCTGGAGCCACTCGGCGTAGAAACGCCGCTCCTGCGCCTCGGTCATGGGGCGGATGAGGTAGCGGGCGGCGTAGCGGTGGACGGGGAAGCCGGTGGCGTGGACCCAGGCGTAGTTGGCCGGGTCGAGCGAGTGGTAGCGGCGGCCTCGGGTGTCGGTGCCCTGGATGGTGCGGTGGAGGCGGCGGAGCCTGCGGCCCTCCTCGGCGGCCGCCTCGCCGCCGTACACCCACAGCTGGAGGGAGCGCAGGGAGCGCTCGCCGCGGCCCCAGGGGTCGGTGCGGAAGACGGAGTGCTCGTCGACGCCGGCGCCGACGGCGGGGTGCGCGACCTGGAGGGCGAGGGCGGCGGGCAGCATGAGCAGGCCGCGGACGTCACCGGTGAGGCTCCACAGGACCCCGCCGGGCGGGGGCGGTGCCGGGTGGTCGGGGGCCTTGCTCATGGGTGCTGCTCCGGTTTCGGTGGCTGGACTTCCAGTATGCGAGCGGGGATGTCCCGGACGGTGCCGGGGGTGGGCGGTGGATCTTCGCCGAGCCGCCCGGTCGCCGCAAGATTTTCTCCACCCGGCATCTACCGGAGAGTAACCGCAGATGATGTGATGTGCGGCGCCACCCCAACCCCCCAGCCCCGCAAGGGAGTTTCCGTGTCGCGTTCCGCGTTCCGCCGCGCCTCCGGTGCCGCCGCCCTGTCGTTCGTCCTCGCCGCGTCCGGTCTGGCCGCGACCGCCCCCGCGGCGTCCGCCGCCGAGACGCCGCGGCTCAAGGTGCTCACGTACAACGTGTTCCTCTTCAGCAAGAACCTCTATCCCAACTGGGGTCAGGACCACCGGGCGAAGGAGATCCCGGCGGCGCCGTTCTTCCGGGACAACGACGTGGTGGTCCTCCAGGAGGCGTTCGACAACACGTCGTCGGACGCGCTGATGCGGAACGCCGCCGGCCAGTACCCCTACCAGACCCCCGTGATGGGCCGGAGCAGGACCGGCTGGGACGCGACGGGCGGCGCGTACTCGTCGGTCACGCCGGAGGACGGCGGGGTCACCGTGCTCAGCAAGTGGCCGATCCTGCGCAAGGAGCAGTACGTCTACAAGGACGCCTGCGGCGCGGACTGGTACTCCAACAAGGGCTTCGTGTACGCGGTGCTCGACGTCAACGGCACGAAGGTGCACGTCGTGGGCACCCACGCGCAGTCGACCGACCCGGGGTGCTCCGCGGGTGAGGCCGCGCAGATGCGCAGCCGGCAGTTCCGGGCGATGGACGCGTTCCTCGACGCGAAGAACATCCCGGCGTCGGAGCAGGTCATCGTGGCGGGTGACCTCAACGTGGACTCGCGCACCCCGGAGTACACGACGATGCTCGCCGACGGGGGCCTGGCCGGCGCGGACGCCCGGACGGGGCACCCGTACTCCTTCGACACCGACGAGAACTCGATCGCCGCCGAGCGCTACCCCGACGACCCGCGCGAGGACCTCGATCACGTGCTCCACCGGGCGGGGCACGCCCGTCCGGCGGGCTGGACAAACCAGGTGATCAAGGAGCAGAGCGCACCGTGGACGGTGTCCAGCTGGGGCACCTCCTACACCTACACGAACCTGTCGGACCACTACCCCGTGGTCGCGTCCGGTCAGTAGGCCGGCCTCAGCGGGCGTAGACGTACGGGGTGGTGGTGGACAGCACGGCGAAGCCGAGGCGGCCCAGGATGGGGCGGCTGTCGTCGGACGCGTCGACCTGGAGCCACTCGTAGCCGAGGTCCGCGGCGATGCGGGCGCGGTGGGCGACGAGGGCGCGGTAGAGGCCCCGGCCGCGCCACTCGGGCACGGTGCCACCACCCCACAGCCCGGCGAAGCCCGTGCAGGGCACCAGCTCCAGCCGGGCCGAGCTGACCGGCCGGCCGTCCGCGACGGCGACCACGGCCGTGACCGTGCCGGGGTCCGCGGCCAGCCGGTCGAGCAGCCACTGCCGCAGGCGGGTGCTGTCCGTGCCGAACGCCCGGTCGTGCACGTCGGCCATGAGGTCCACGCCGGCGGCGTCGGTCACCGGAACGATCTCCACGCCGTCGGGCAGCCGCGGTTCGGCGGCGATCCCGGCGGCCTCGGCGACCATCAGGGCCTCCTCGGGCTCGGCTCGGAAACCCGCCCGCAGCAGCCGCTCGCCCAGGTCGTGCAGCCGGTCGTGGGCGTACAGCTTCCATTCGAACTCCGGCGCGCGGCCGGAGAAGTGGCGGATCTGCTCCGCGATGGCCTCGTCGGCGCTGTGGGCGTCGAGGTCCGACCACACCACCCCGTTCCACGCGTGCGCGGGTCCCGTCATCCGTACGACGCGGCCCACGTGCTCGACCCGGCAGTCCGGTCCGTCGGGGCGGACCTCGCGGCGCATCCGCAGGTCGTACAGCGCCAGCACTCGCTCATGATCCATGCGGTCACCCCACCACCGGCGGCGGGGCGGCGGCAAACCCTTTTCGCGGCGGCCGCGCTTCGCAGGCGCCTCCGCTCTGCGTGATTCCGCCCGGCCCGCGCCTCCGCTTTGCCCGCGCCTCCGCTTTCCGTGCGCTTCGGCCTTGCGTGCGCCTCGGCTTTGCGTGCGCTTCCTCGTCGCGCTAAGTTGAACGCGTTCACATTGAACGCGTTCAAGTCGATGAGCGGGGGCGGGCTGTGCACGGCATGACGGGCACCGAGGCGGGCATCCGGGTCTACTGGCAGCAGCGGGCATTCGTGGTGGGGGCGCTGCTGGCCGCCGTCCCCGCGGTCCTCTTCGGCGTGGGCATCACCTTGGGGCAGATCTTCGTGCCGTGCGCCGCGGCGATCGCCCTTCCGCTGTTCCTGGCGGGCCGCCCCGACGTCTTCAGGTGGACCTGCGTCGTCATCGGCGCCAGCCTGATCGGCTTCTCCCTGATGCTGATGGGTTTCGGCATGTTCCTCTTCCTGCCCTCGGGCGTCCTGCTGCTCCTGGTGCCCGGCGCGGAGGCGTACGAGCGGCCGAGTGCCGCGCGGGTGCTACTGGGTACCGGCGCCGTACTCCTGGCGGGGCTGTGCGCCTGGGCGGCCTACTGGTACCTCTTCGTGCACGGGCAGCAGGTGGCCTGACCCGGCCGGCCCCGTATCCGGCGCCGCCGAGCCCCTTCAGGCCCGCCAGGCCCCGTCAGGCGCCGTGGTCGTAGACGGTCACCGGTACGCCGCGCGCCACGAGGCGCTCGGCTATCAGCGGCTCGACCTTCGACCACTTGCCGCCCGACAGCCCGCAGCCGATGCGGGGCATGTGGACCGACGCGCCCAGCTCCGCCGCTTTGCCGGCGACCGACGCCAGGGCGCGGTCGATCGCCTCGTACCGCACCGGGACGCCCTTGCTGCCCGTCCGTATCCCGCGCTGCCCCACCATGTTCGCCACCCACAGGTGCGGGCCCACCTGCACGTACTGCACGGCTCCGAGGGCGAAGTCGTTGCCGGCGCGGGCGCGGTGCCAGCTGCGGTACGCCGCCTCGGGCTCCGGCCAGCGGCGGGAGATCGCCAGGACGAAGCCCTTGCCCCAGCCGCCCAGGTCGTTGCAGACATGCGCGATGATCTTGACGCCCTTGCCCAGCGGCGTGGTGGCGTCCCCCTGTACGTACGTGATCCCCGTCATGCGAACCACCGTACGGTCCGGCACTGACATTCGGCTCATGGATTTTCACAGCAGTGGTGAGACAGCAATACTGTTGCACCAGTGCGACACCACAGCCGGAAGCGAGGCCCCCAGCATGGCGACCGAGACCGAGCCGCAGTCGACGTTCACGGTCGACGAACTCGCCGCCCGGGCCGGGGTCACCGTGCGGACCATCCGGTTCTACAGCACGCGCGGCCTGCTGCCGCCGCCGGTCATCGGACCCCGCCGGGTCGGCCGCTACGGCCCCGAGCACCTGGCCCGGCTCGCCCTCATCGAGGAGCTCCAGCACCAGGGCATGACCCTCGCGGCCATCGAACGGTACCTGGAGCAGCTGCCGCCGGACGTGAACGCCCACGACCTGGCCATCCACCGCGCCCTGGTGGCCACGTGGGCGCCCGACACGGCGGAGGAGCTGACCCGCGAGGAGCTGGAGCGGCGGGCCGGGCGGGCGCTGGACGACGACGCGCTCGCGCTGCTCGCCGCCATGGACGTGCTGGCCCGTACCGACCGGGACGGGGTGTTCCGGGTCGACCCCGGACTGCTGCGGCTGGGGCTCCAGCTGCTGGACGTGCCCATCCCGCACGGGACGCTCGTGGCCTCCCGCGACGTGCTGGTGGAGCACGCCCGGGAGGCGGCGCAGGAGTTGGCGCGGCTGTTCCGGGACGAGGTGTGGAACCCGTACCGGGAGCGGGAGGAGGATCCGGGGGATCCGCAGCATGTGCGGGCGATGAAGTCGCTGTCGGCGCACATGCAGCCGTTGGTGGTGCAGGCGCTGGTGACCGCGTTCCAGCGGTCGCTGAAGGACGAGCTGCGCTCGGCTTTCCGGGGGCCGGAGTAGGCGGGCCGGGCCCGGGCGCGATCCCGTCGGTCCGGGGGCCGTTCCGCTGTGCCCACCCGTTCCTCCCCCGAGGACTACGTCCAGGGGGACACCGGGCGGAACGTATGGCCACAGCGGAACGGCGGTGCCGCCCACAGCAGGAACGGCGGCGGCCCGGAGCGGAACGGCGCTCCCGACCGGCTCTTACGCGTCCGTGAAGGTCTCCCCCCGTGCCGCCTTCTCCACCAGCAGGGCCGGCGGCTCGAAGCGCTCGCCGTAGCGGGCCGCCAGTTCTCGGGCGCGGGCCACGAAGCCGGGGAGGCCTCCCTCGTAGCCGTTGATGTACTGGAGGACGCCCCCGGTCCAGGCCGGGAAGCCGATGCCCATGACGGAGCCGATGTTGGCGTCGGCGACCGACGTCAGCACGCCCTCCTCGAGGCAGCGGACGGAGTCCAGCGCCTCGGAGAAGAGCATCCGCTCCTTCATGTCCTCGAACGGGACGTCCGCGTCCGGCTTCGTGAAGTGCTCGCGCAGCCCCGGCCACAGGCCGGCCCGCCGGCCGTTCTCGTCGTAGTCGTAGAAGCCCGCGCCGCCGCTGCGGCCCTGACGGCCGAACTCGTCGACCATGCGGTCGATCACGGCCTCCGCCGGGTGCTGCTGCCACGTGCCGCCGGCCTCCTCGACCGCGCGCCGCGTCTCGGTGCGGATCTTGCGGGGCAGCGTCAGCGTCAGCTCGTCCATCAGGGAGAGCACCTTGGCCGGGTAGCCGGCCTGGCCGGCCGCCTGCTCGATCGACGCGGGCTCGACGCCCTCGCCGACCATGGCGACGCCCTCGTTGATGAACTGGCCGATGACGCGCGAGGTGAAGAAGCCGCGCGAGTCGTTGACCACGATCGGCGTCTTGCCGATCTGCCGGACGAGGTCGAAGGCGCGGGCCAGCGCCTCGTCGCCGGTCCGCTCACCCTTGATGATCTCGACCAGCGGCATCTTGTCGACCGGTGAGAAGAAGTGCAGGCCGATGAAGTCGGCCGGGCGCTCGACGCCCTCGGCCAGCACGGTGATGGGCAGCGTGGAGGTGTTGGAGCAGAGCAGGGCGTCGGGGGCGACGACGTCCTGGACCTCCTGGAAGACCTTGTGCTTGAGGGCGGTGTCCTCGAAGACCGCCTCGATGACCGCGTCGCAGCCCGCGAGGTCGGCGACATCGGCGGTGGGCCGGATGCGGGCCAGCAGCGCGTCCGCCTTCTCCTGGGTCGTACGGCCCCGCTGGACGGCCTTGGCGCACAGCTTCTCCGAGTACGCCCTGCCCTTGGCGGCCGCCTCGGCGGAGACGTCCTTGAGGACGACGTCGATGCCGGCCTTGGCGCAGGAGTACGCGATGCCGGCGCCCATCATGCCGGCGCCGAGGACCGCGACCTTGCGGACGGTGCGGGGTTCGACGCCCTGGGGGCGGCTGCGGCCCGCGTTGACCGCCTGGAGGTCGAAGAAGAACGCCTGGATCATGTTCTTGGCCGTCTGGCCGGTGACCAGCTCGGTGAAGTAGCGGGCCTCGATGAGCATGGCGGTCTCGAAGTCGACCTGGGAGCCCTCGACGGCGGCCGCGAGGATGTTGCGGGGCGCCGGGTAGGGGGCGCCGTTCAGCTGCTTGCGCAGGTTCGCCGGGAAGGCGGGGAGGTTGGCGGCGAACTTGGGGTTCGACGGCGTGCCGCCCGGGATGCGGTAGCCGGGCACGTCCCACGGCTGGTGCGACTCGGGGTGGGCGTCGATGAAGGCCCGCGCCTTGGCGAGCATCTCCTCGGGCGTCGCGGCGAGTTCGTGGACGAGGCCGTTGTCGAGGGCCCGCCGCGGGCTGTACTGGGTGCCCTGGAGCAGGACCTTGAGGAGGGCGTCGGCGATGCCCATGAGGCGGACGGTGCGGGTGACGCCGCCGCCTCCGGGGAGCAGACCGAGGGTGACCTCGGGCAGGCCGATCTTGGAGCCGGGCGCGTCGAGGGCGACGCGGTGGTGGCTGGCGAGGGCGATCTCGTAACCGCCGCCGAGCGCGGCGCCGTTGATGGCGGCGACGACGGGCTTGCCGATGGTCTCGATACGGCGCAGGGAGCGCTTGATCTCGGAGGCGGCGTCGAAGACCTCCTGGGCGTCGGCCGGGCCGGCCTTCATCATGTCCTTGAGGTCGCCGCCCGCGAAGAAGGTCTTCTTGGCGGAGGTGTAGACGATGCCGCGGATGGTGTCCTTCTCGGCCTCGATGCGGTCGGCGATCGCCGCGATCGAGGTGCGGAAGGCCTGATTCATGGTGTTGGCGGACTGGTTCGGGTCGTCCAGGACGAGGGTGACGACGCCGGTCTCGTCCTGTTCCCAGCGGATGGTGGTGGGCTCGCTCATGGTTCTGGTTGCTCCGTAGGGGCCTTGGCCGCGAGGCCGTCGGGGAGGGACGGGACGGGTTCAGACGCGTTCGACGACGGTGGCGATGCCCATGCCGCCGCCGACGCAGAGCGTGGCGAGGCCGTATCGCTTGTCCTGGCGTTCCAGTTCGTCGACGAGGGTGCCGAGGATCATCGCGCCGGTGGCGCCCAGCGGGTGGCCCAGGGCGATGGCGCCGCCGTTGACGTTGACCTTGTCGAGGGACAGGCCCATGTCCTTGGCGAAGCGCAGGACGACGGCGGCGAACGCCTCGTTGATCTCCACGAGGTCGATGTCGTCGATGGTGAGCCCGGCCTTGGCGAGCGCCTTGCGGGTGGCGGGCGCGGGGCCGGTCAGCATGATGGTGGGCTCCGAGCCGGAGACGGCGGCGGAGAGGATCCGGGCGCGGGGCCTCAGCCCGTACCGCTCCCCCACCTCCTTGGAGCCGATGGCGACGAGGGCGGCGCCGTCGACGATGCCGGAGGAGTTGCCCGCGTGGTGGACGTGGTCGATCTTCTCGATCCAGTGGTACGTCTGGAGGGCGACCGCGTCGAAGCCGCCCAGTTCGCCGATGTCCGCGAACGACGGCTTCAGCTTCGCGAGCGAGTCGGCGGTGGTGCCGGGACGCATGTGCTCGTCGTGGTCGAGGACGAGCAGCCCGCCGGGGCCCTTCACGGGCACGACGGAGCGGTCGAAGCGGCCGTCCTTCCAGGCGGCCGCGGCGCGCTCCTGGGACAGGGCGGCGTACTCGTCGACGTCGCGCCGCGAGAAGCCCTCGATGGTGGCGATCAGGTCGGCGCCGATGCCCTGCGGCACGAAGTTGGTGGCCAGGTTGGTCATGGGGTCGGCGAACCAGGCGCCGCCGTCGGAGGCCATCGGGACCCGCGACATCGACTCGACGCCGCCCGCCAGGACCAGGTCCTCCCAGCCGGAGCGGACCTTCGCCGCGGCCAGGTTGACGGCCTCCAGGCCGGAGGCGCAGAAGCGGTTCTCCTGGACGCCCGCGACGGTGTCGGGCAGCCCGGCGGCGATGGCCGCGATACGGGCGATGTCGGAGCCCTGGTCGCCGACCGGGCCGACGACGCCGAGGACGATGTCGTCGATCGCGGCGGGGTCGAGGCCGGGGTTGCGGTCGCGCAGCGCGTGGATGAGGCCGACGACGAGGTCGATGGGCTTCGTGCCGTGCAGGGCTCCGTTCGCCTTGCCGCGGCCGCGCGGGGTGCGGATCGCGTCGTACACGTACGCTTCGGTGCTCACAGGTGAGGCCTTTCAGGAGGGTTGGGCAAGCGGTGCGGGCGGGGGCGCGCGGCCGGCTCAGCCGAGCAGCGAACGGCCGATGATCTCCTTCATGATCTCGGTGGTGCCGCCGTAGATGGTCTGGATCCGGCCGTCGGTGAACGCGCGGGCGACGGGGTATTCGGCCATGTAGCCGTAGCCGCCGTGCAGCTGGAGACAGCGGTCGGCGACGCGCTTCTGCAGTTCGGTGGCCCACCACTTGGCCATGGAGGCGTGGGCGGCGTCGAGTTCTCCGGCGGCGTGGTCCTCGATGCAGCGGTCCAGGAAGGCTCGGGTGACGGCGCATTCGGTGGCCATCTCGGCGATCTCGAAGCGGATGTGCTGCAGCCTGCCGAGGGGCCGGCCGAACGCCTCGCGTTCCTTGACGTACGCGGTGGTGATCTCCAGCAGGTGCTCGGCGCCGGCGATGGCGGCGACCGCGATGGCCATGCGCTCCTGGGCGAGGTGGGTCATCAGGTGCACGAAGGCGCCGTCGCGTGCGCCGAGCAGGTTCTCCTTGGGGACGCGGACGTCGTGGAAGAACAGCTCGGCGGTGTCCTGGGACTTCTGGCCGATCTTGTCGAGGTTGCGGCCGCGTTCGAAGCCGGGCGTGCCGCGTTCGACGACGAGGAGGGACAGCCCGTGGGCGCCGCCCTCGGGGGTGGTCTTCGCGACGACGATCACCAGGTCGGCGAGGATGCCGTTGGAGATGAAGGTCTTGGAGCCGTTGAGCAGCCAGTGGTCGCCCTTGTCCTCGGCGGCGGTGCGGATGCCCTGGAGGTCGGATCCGGCGCCGGGTTCGGTCATGGCGATCGCGGTGATCGTCTCGCCGGTGCAGAAGCCGGGCAGCCAGCGGCGCTTCTGCTCCTCGGTGCCGAGGTGGGTGAGGTAGGGGCCGATGATGTCGTTGTGGAGGCCGATGGCGAGGCCGGGGGTGCCGGCGCGGGCGAACTCCTCGGCGAGGACGGTGCTGTAGCGGAAGTCGGCGTTGCCGCCGCCCCCGTACTCCTCGGGTACGGCGAGGCCGAGCAGCCCCTGGCGGCCGGCGGCGCGCCAGACCTCGCGCGACACGATGCCGTCCTTCTCCCACCGCTCGTAGTGCGGCAGGACCTCCTTGGCCAGGAAGGTGCGGACGGTGTCGCGGAACGCCTCGTGCTCGGGGCTGAAGATGCGGCGCTTCAACTGGGCCTCCTGCCGTCGGGGTGCTGCTGCTGGACACTGGGCACGCCCCAGTCGCGGGCGACCTCGGCGGCGTCGGCGCCGGGCCGCGCGGGCGGGCGGCGCACGGAGCCCGGCGTCGCGGAGAACCGCGGCGCGGGCGCGGGCTGGGTGAGGCCGCCATGGTCGGTGAACGTGCCGCGGGCGGCGAGGTGCGGGTGCGCGGGCGCCTCGCGCAGCGACAGGACGGGGGCCACGCAGGCGTCGGAGCCCTCGAACACGGCCGTCCACTCGTCGCGGGTGCGCTCCTTGAAGCGGGCGGCGACGGCGTCGCGCAGCTCGCCCCAGCGGGCGAGGTCGTCGCGGGCGGGCGCCAGGTCGGCGAGGCCGAGGAGCCGCATGAACTCGTCGTAGAACTGCCGCTCCAGCGCGCCGACCGCCATGTGGCGCCCGTCGGAGGTCTCGTAGGTGCCGTAGAAGGGGCAGCCGCCGTCGAGCAGGTTGACCCCGCGCCGGTCCTGCCAGCCGCCGGCGGCGAGCATGCCGTGGATCATCGTGGAGAGGTGGGCGGCGCCGTCGGTGATCGCGGCGTCGACGACCTGGCCGGTGCCTCCCTCGGCGCGGGCGTGGTGGAGCGCGGCGAGGACGCCGACGACCAGGTAGAGGGAGCCGCCGGCGTAGTCGCCGAGGAGGTTCGCGGGGACGGCGGGCGGCGCGTCCGGCGTGCCGATCATGGAGAGGGTGCCGGTCAGCGCGATGTACGCGATGTCGTGGCCGGCGCGGCGGGCGAGCGGGCCCTCCTGGCCCCAGCCGGTCATCCGCCCGTAGACGAGCTTCGGGTTGCGCGCGAGGCAGTCGCGGGGTCCGACGCCGAGGCGTTCGGCGACGCCGGGGCGGTAGCCCTCGATGAGGACGTCGGCGCGGGCGACGAGGTCGAGGACCTGGCCGGGCCCCTCGGCGGACTTGAGGTCGACGAGGACCGAGCGCTTGTTGCGGTTGGTGAGGTCGTACGCCGGGTCGATGCCGAGGCCGGCGCCGCCGGGCCGGTCGACGCGCACGACGTCGGCGCCGAGGTCGGCGAGCAGCATGGCGGCGAACGGGCCGGGCCCGATGCCCGCCAGTTCGACGACCCGTACCCCGGCGAGCGGGCCTGTCCCGGTGCCTGTCATCCGGCTCCTTCGTCGCGACGGTGGGTCCTCGACTCTCCGAGCCCTGGACTCCTCCGACTGTGACACCATTGCTGTAACAGTGACGATGTTAAGAACGTGTTCCACGGTGCACAAGCCCCCGCGGGGGCACCCCGGCGAGCGTCGCCGGCGGCGCGCGCTAGCCTCTGCCTCCGACAACAGCGCACGGCGGAGCGGCGGAGGGCGGATGGACAGGCGGGACGGCCCGGAGCGGGCGCACGACCTCGTACTTTTCGGGGCGACCGGATTCGTCGGGGAGCTGACCGCCCGGTATCTCGCCGCGCACGCGCCCGCGCACTGCCGCTGGGCGCTCGCCGGGCGCAGCCGGGAGAAGCTGGAGGCGCTGCGGGACCGGCTGGCCGCGGAGCACCCGCACTGCGTGAAGCTGCCGCTGCTGGAGGCGGACGCCGCCGACGCCGGGGCGCTGCGGGAGCTGGCGCGTTCGGCGCGGGTGGTGGCGAGCACCGTCGGCCCGTACATCTGGTACGGCGAGCCGCTGGTCGCCGCGTGCGCGGAGGAGGGCACGGACTATCTGGACCTGACCGGGGAGCCGGAGTTCGTGGACCTGATGTACGTACGCCATGACGCGCGCGCCCGGGAGACGGGGGCGCGGCTGGTCCACGCGTGCGGCTTCGACTCCGTCCCCCACGACCTGGGCGTGTACTTCACGGTGCGCCAGCTGCCCAGGGACGTGCCGCTGCGGGTCGACGGGTTCGTCCGCTCCAACGCGTTCTTCTCGGGCGGCACCTTCGCCTCGGCGCTCACCGCGCTGGGCCGCGGCCGGCACATGAGGGCGGCGGCCCACCAACGGCGGCTGCACGAGCCTCGGCAGGTCGGCCGGCGGGCACGGGCGCCGCTGGGCGGGCCGCGGTTCAGTGCGGAGACCGGCGCCTGGGCGCTGCCACTGCCGACGCTGGACCCGCGGGTCGTGGCGCGTTCGGCGGCGGCCCTGCCGCTGTACGGCCCGGACTTCCGCTACCGCCACTACGCGGCCGTGCGGTCCCTGCCGGTGGCGCTGGGCGGGGTGGCCGCGGTTGGGGCGGGCGCCGTGGCGGCGCAGTTCCCGCCGGTCCGGCGATGGCTGATGGAGCGTTACGAACCGGGGCAGGGCCCCGACGCCGGGCGCAGGAGCCGCAGCTGGTTCACGGTGCGCTTCGTCGGCGAGGGCGGCGGGCGCCGGGTGTACACGGAGGTGTCGGGCGGCGACCCGGGCTACGACGAGACGGCGAAGATGCTCGCCGAGTCGGCGCTGTGCCTCGCCTTCGACGAGGGCCTGCCCCGCACGTCCGGCCAGGTCACGACGGCCGTCGCGATGGGCGACGCGCTGCTGGACCGGCTGACCGCGGCGGGGATCCGCTTCCGCGTGGCCGCCGAGCACTGAGCCGGGGCGCGGTACGGCGCGGGGCGCGGGGCGCGGACCACGGTAGGGCCGGGGCGCAGTACGGCCGGACGCGGGGCGCCCGGGCCGCGCCCCCGCTACTCCCGTACGAGGCAGAACGGGTGGCCCGCCGGGTCCGCGCAGACCGTCCAGCCGCGGGACGGGCCGCCCTCGTCGAGGACCGTCGCCCCCAGCGCGACCGCCGCGTCGCACGCCCGGGCCAGGTCGGCCACGCCGACGTCCAGGTGGAACTGCTGGGGCGCCTCGGGATCGGGCCAGCGGGGCGGCCGGTGGCTCTCGACGCGTTGGAAGGCGAGCACCCGCCCGTCGTCCAGGTGGAGCGTCGCCCAGTCGTCGTGGAGGGACCAGCGGGGGTCGGCACGGTTCACCTCGCCCCCGACGAGTTCGCGGTAGAACCCGGCCAGCGACAGGGGTTCGGGGCAGTCCAGCACGACGCACTGAAGGCGGCCGATCACGCGCTTGCCTCCTGGAGGGCCTGCCGGCACAGGGAGTCCGCGTGCCGGGTCGTCTCGGGCAGTCGGTAACGGGGTGTCAGGGCCAGCGTATGCGCACAGGCGTTGTCGAGGGTGACGCGGTGGCCCACGGAGACGAAGACCGGCTTGACACCGTCGCGGGTGCGCAGCGCGCGGCCGACCTCCTCCTCGCCGGCGAGCAGCGGAGCGGAGGCTCCTCGCCGCTCGCCCGGCTGCTCGTACGTGAACGTGAACGGATTCTTGGCGACGCCGATCACCGGCAGTCCCGTGAGGACCCCGAGATGGCTGGCGAGTCCGAAGCGGCGCGGGTGCGCCCGGCCGTAGCCGTCGCAGACGACCAGGCCCGGGCCGCTGGTCAGGGAGTCGAGCGCGGCGAGGACGGTCGGCAGCTCCCGGAACGCCAGCAGGCCGGGGACGTACGGGAAGGAGACGCGCCCGACGGCGGTGGCCTCCTCGACGACGTCGAGGGTCCGGGCGTCCAGGACCACGGCGGCCGCGGCGACGAGGTCGCGGTCGTCGTCGTAGGCCACGTCGACACCGGTCACGAGGCCGGTGCCGGGCGGCGGCCCGGCCTCGTCCAGGACGACACGGCCGCGCAGCGCGTCCTGAACGGCCAGGGCCTCCTTCTCGTCGGCGGGCCAGTCGGCGGGCGTGCGATTGATCGTCATAGTGCCGCCACCTTACGGCCGGCCTGGTGGCCGACCACGAGCGCGGTGAGGCCCGCGCCCCGAACTCCCGGCCCCCGCAGCGCCGGAGGGCTGATCTCGGCGCCGAGCCGCCCGGCTCACTCCCGTCGCGGCTCCAGCCGGGACACCCTTCCCTTCTCGCCCGATGCCCAGCAGCCGAAGTCGCGGGTGCAGTCCACGGTGTCGTACGAGCCCGGGTCGATCGTGCGCCAGGTGTGGCCGCCGTCCGTGGTGAGGTCCGTGCCCGTCGGGCCGACGGCGAGCGCCGCCGAGCGGGAGTGCGGCAGCCAGGCCACGCCCGAGCGGTACGCGGGTGGTGGCGTACCGGCCGGGCGCCAGGCGTGGCCGCCGTCGCGGGTCACCCCCGCGGCGACGGGCGACGGCTGTCCGGCCCGGTAGTCGCCGCCGACCGCGATGCCGTGGGCGCGGTCGCGGAAGGCGAGCCCGAAGACGCCCCGGGCGGGCTCCCCGGCGGGGAGGCCCGATTCGGCGGCCGTCCACGTCAGGCCCCGGTCGCCGGAGTGCAGGACGCGGCCGGCCGCGCCCCCTCCCGTGGCGAGCCAGACGTCCTTGGGTCCGGAGGTCACCAGGCACTGGCCGCTCGCGGCGAAGCCCGCCTCGCCGGGCAGCGCCTCCGGCATGCCGGTGTCGGGCAGCACGCGCCAGGTACGGCCGCCGTCGGCGGTGGACAGGATGCGGAAGCGGCCGTCCACGGGGTCGCTCATGGCGAGGCCGTGGCGGCTGTCGAAGAAGGTCACGCAGTCGTAGAAGGCCCGCGGGTCGGGGTTGCGGAACGACTCGGTCCAGGTCGCGCCGCCGTCCTGGGTGCGGTAGATCCGGGACGCCTCGCCCTCGCCGATGGCCAGCACCACGGCGCGCCGCTCGTCGAACGCCTCGACGTCCCGGAACTCCAGCCCGGCCGCGTCCGGCGGCGATACGTTCCGCCAGCTGCGGCCCCCGTCGGAGGTGCGCAGCACGGTGCCCCGGGAGCCGGCCACCCAGGCCGCGTCGCGGCTCACCGCGGCCAGCCCCCGGAACCGCACCTGCGTGCCGGTATCGGTGAGCCGCCACCCGAGGCCGCGGGCCGCCTCGCGGTCCCCCTCCGCCGCCCGCGCCGGGCTCGTGGCGAACGCCACCGTGGCCACCACCGCCCCGCAGAGAACCTGCGCGACCGTCCGTCTCGTCTTCCCCTTGGCTGTCATGGCGCGCGAACGTAGCCGACCCCTCACACGCCGTCCAGGGCGCCTCCGAATGTGATGCAGGTCACACGAAGGGGTAGTGCACGCCCCACCCCGATTCGTCGTCCTCCCCCGTGAAAGGCAGACCAACGAGGGAGCAGGACTTGTCCACCGTCATCGAGCAGGCTGTGGAGGCCCGCCTCGTCGCGTCCGCGCCCTGCATGGATACCGTTCCGGCCACACTGCGCTACGACTGCGACGACCCGTTCGCCGTACGGATGGCCTTCCCCGCCCCGGCCACCCTGGAGGGCGTCGAGGTGTCGTGGGAGTTCTCGCGCGAGCTGTTGGCCGCCGGTCTGGAGGCGCCGGCCGGCCTGGGCGACGTCCGCGTACGGCCCTTCGGCATGGACCGCACGGTCGTGGAGTTCCACGCCCCGGAGGGCATCGCGATGGTCCACATCCGGACAGCCGAGGTGCGCCGCTTCCTCAAGCGGGTGCAGAACCTGGTGCCCGCCGGATGCGAGCACCTCTTCCTGGACCTGGACGGCGACCTGGCCGCGCTACTGCGCGACGCCCGCTGAGGCACGCCTCCGTAATTCCGTTGCGGCGGCCACCGGTTCGCCCTAGCGTCTTCTCCGGCACATCCCCGTCGATCGGAGTAGGACATTGCTCGTCTGAGGTCTTGAGACACCGCGCCGTACAGCCTTTTCGCCCGCTGTGCGTGCCGTGTGCGACCTCGGCGTACGAGCTGTCCGGCCGTCCCGCCCTCCTCGCCGCACCGTCGGTGTCTCACCGTTGCCGTTTTTCCTTCTCACGCAACCGGGAGACCCGTATGTCCACCTCTTCCCCTGCCCTGACGTGTTCCGCCCTGTCCTTCTCCTGGCCCGACGGCACCCAGGTGCTCTCCGGTCTCCAGCTGGCCGTCGGCCCCGGCAGGACCGGGCTCGTGGGCCGCAACGGATCCGGCAAGTCGACCCTGGTGAAGCTGCTCGCCGGGGAGCTGACCCCGGCGTCCGGCACCGTACGCGCGGCGGGTGACGTGGGCTACCTGCCGCAGGACGCCACGCTCGACACCGCGCTGCGGGTCGACGAGGCGCTCGGCATCGCCGCCACGCGCGCCGCGCTGCTTGCCGTCGAGGCGGGCGACGTCCGCGAGGAGTACTTCACCGCCATCGGCGACGACTGGGACGTCGAGGAGCGGGCGCTCGCCACGCTCGACCAGCTCGGCCTCGCCCACATCGGCCTCGACCGGACGATCGGGGAGGTCTCCGGCGGCGAGTGCGTGCTGCTGCGGCTCGCCGCGCTGCTGCTGGCCCGGCCCGCCGTGCTGCTGCTGGACGAGCCGACGAACAACCTCGACCTCTACGCGCGGCGCCGGCTGTACGCGGCGGTCGACGCCTGGTCCGGCGTCCTCGTCGTGGTCAGCCACGACCGGGAGCTGCTGGAGCGGGTCGACCGGATCGCCGAGCTGCGCGACGGCGAGGTGACGTGGTACGGCGGCCCGTACTCGGCGTACGAGCGGGCGGTCGCCGCCGAACAGGAGGCGGCCGAGCGCACGCTGCGGGCCGCCGAGGCCGACGTCCAGCGGCAGCGGCGCGAACTGGTCGACTCCCAGGTGAAATCGGCACGGCGGGCCCGGTACGGGCGCAAGGCCGCCGAGAACAAGGCCATGCCGCCCATCGTCGCCGGCGCCCGCAAACGCGCGGCGCAGGTGTCGGCCGGCAAGCAGCGCCACCTCCACACGCAGCGGCTCACGGAGGCGCGCGAGCGGCTGGACGAGGCGGTGGAGGCGGTACGGGACGACGACGACATCCGGGTCGACCTGCCGCACACCGCCGTGCCGCCCGGCCGGGGCGTACTGCTGCTGCGTGACCTGACGCTCCGCCACGGGACCGCCATGAAGGGAGAGTTCGAGGTGCGCGGCCCCGAGCGGATCGCGCTCATCGGGCGCAACGGGGCGGGCAAGTCCACGCTGCTGCGCACGGTCGCCGGGGAGCTGGCGCCCGTGGCGGGCGAGGCGGTGGCGCGGGTTCCGCTGCGATTCCTGCCGCAGCGGCTGGACGTCCTCGACGACGGGCTGACCGTCGTCGAGAACGTCGCCCGCTTCGCACCCGAGGCCACGCCGAACCGGATCCGGGCGCGTCTGGCGCGCTTCCTGTTCCGGGGCGCGAAGGCGGACCGGCCGGCCGGGACCCTGTCGGGCGGCGAGCGCTTCCGGGCGACGCTGGCCGCGCTGCTCCTCGCCGAGCCGGCTCCGCAGCTGCTGATGCTGGACGAGCCGACGAACAACCTGGACGCGGCGAGCGTCCGCAGCCTGGTGGGCGCGCTGGAGTCGTACGAGGGCGCCCTGATCGTGGCGGGCCACGACGTGCCGTTCCTGGAGTCCGTCGGCATCACGCGCTGGGTGCTGCTGGACGGCGACGGGCTGCGCACGGTCACGGCGGACGAGGTCCACGAGGGCCTGCCGCCGGCGTGACGGACGACGGCCGGCGGCGGGATCCGGGGGACCCCGCCGCCGGGCTGAGCGGCCTGCCGCCGGCGTGATCGTGCACGGCGGCGGAGGAATCGGGGTAGTCGTCGTCCGATCGGTGTTGCCGACCTACCCCGTGAGGTGCCCGTGTCCAGCAGAAGAGCCCTCGTCCGCCGCCCCGGCCCGCGTCTCGCCGAGGGCCTCGTCACCCATGTCGAGCGGGTCCCGGTCGACCCGGGACTCGCGCTGGAGCAGTGGGAGGCGTACGTCACCGCGCTGCGCGAGCACGGCTGGGAGACCGTCGAGGCGCCGCCGGCCGACGACTGCCCGGACGCCGTGTTCGTCGAGGACACGGTGGTGGTGTTCCGCAACGTCGCGCTGATCGCCCGCTCCGGCGCCGAGTCCCGGCGGGCGGAGACGGCGGCGGTCGAGGAGGCCCTGGCGCGGATGGGGTGCTCGGTGAACCGCGTGTGGGACCCGGGCACGCTCGACGGCGGCGACGTGCTGAAGATCGGCGACACCGTGTACGTGGGACAGGGCGGCCGGACCAACGCCTCGGGCGTCCGGCAGCTGCGGGCCGCGTTCGAGCCGCTGGGCGCCCGGGTCGTCGCGGTGCCGGTGAGCCGGGTGCTGCACCTGAAGTCGGCGGTGACGGCCCTGCCGGACGGCACGGTCATCGGGTACGAGCCGGTCGTCGAGTCGCCGTCGGTGTTCCCGCGCTTCCTGCCGGTGCCGGAGGAGGCGGGCGGCCACGTCGTCCTGCTCGGCGACGGGAAGCTGCTGATGGCGGCGAGCGCCCCCAAGTCGGCACGGCTCTTCACGGATTTGGGCTACTCACCGGTAGTGGTCGACATCAGCGAGTTCGAGAAGCTCGAGGGCTGCGTGACATGCCTCTCGGTGCGTCTGCGCGACCTCTACACATAACCGAACGTAACCGGGCATTGCTCCGAACGGGCTTGGCTGGGACCTTACGAGCTGCTTAACCTACGGTCTCGTAACCTACGAACCCGTAGGTAATGATCGCTTTTCCCAGGAGCCCCCGTGACCCTCACCTCTCCTCACCTCGGCAGTCCGGCGGAGTGGACCGATGCCCGGCTGCTGTACGCGCTGGAAGAGGTCGTCGAGAAGGAGCTCAACCGCCATCTCAAGGTCGTCAAGGACTGGATGCCGCACGAGTACGTGCCCTGGTCGGACGGCCGGAACTTCCCGGGGTTCTTCGAGGACGGCGAGGAGTGGTCGCCGGAGCAGTCCAAGGTGACCGACATCGGCAAGATCGCCCTGGTCGTCAACCTGCTGACCGAGGACAACCTGCCGAGCTACCACCACGAGATCGCGACCCTCTTCGGCCGGGACGGCGCCTGGGGCACCTGGGTGCACCGCTGGACCGCCGAGGAGGGCCGGCACGGCATCGTCATGCGCGACTATCTGCTGGCCTCGCGCGCGGTGGACCCGGACAAGCTGGAGCAGTTCCGGATGTCCCACATGAGCGAGGGCTTCGAGTCGGACAACCGGCACTCGATGCTGCACTCCGTGGCGTACGTGGCGTTCCAGGAGCTGGCGACCCGGATCTCGCACCGCAACACCGGCCACCAGTCGGGCGACCCGGTCTGCGACCGCATGCTGGCGCGCATCGCCACCGACGAGAACCTGCACATGGTCTTCTACCGCAACCTGCTGGGCGCGGCCTTCCAGATCGCGCCCGACCTGACCATGCAGGCCGTCCGCGACGTCGTCGTCGACTTCCGCATGCCCGGCCACGGCATCCCGGGCTTCGAGCGGGCGGCCGCGCAGATGGCGATCGGCGAGATCTACAACCTGCGCATCCACCACGACGACGTGCTCCAGCCGGTCCTGCGCTTCCTGAAGGTCCTGGACATCGACGGCCTCGGCCCCGAGGGCCTCAAGGCGCAGGAGGAGCTGGGCCTCTACATGAACGGGCTCGACGCGGAGGCGACGAAGTTCGACGAGCGGCTCGCCGCGCGCAAGGCCCGCATGGCGGCCCGCGCCGCCGGCTGACCGCCGCCGCGGATCACCAGGCCGCCTCGCGGTAGTCCTTGAGGAACACCCCCGCCACGGGGTCCCCCGCCTCGCCCCGCACGATCGGGTCGTACACCCGGGCCGCGCCGTCCACCACGTCGAGGGGCGTACGCGTCCCGGCCGCGGCGATCCGCGCCTTGCGGGGCGCCGGGTTCTCGTCGGTGATCCAGCCGGTGTCCACGCTGCACATGTGGACGCCCCGGGCGGCCAGGTCGTCGGCGCTCGTGCGGGTGAGCATGTTGAGCGCGGCCTTCGCCATGTTGGTGTGCGGATGGCCGGACGTCTTGTTGCGTACGGCGAACCGGCCCTCCACCGCGGTCACGTTGACGACATAGCGGCGCGGGTGCGGCGAGGCGAGCAGCAGCGGCAGCAGCCGGTCGCAGAGCAGCGCGGGGGCGAGCGCGTTGACCAGCTGCGTCTCCAGCAGCTCGGCCGGGTCCAGCTCGCCGAGCCGCGCGGACCAGGAGTTGTGGGCCCGCAGGTCCGGGAGCAGCCCGGCCTCGTCGGCCTCCTGGTCCAGCACCAGCGCGAGGGCACCGGCCGCGGCGGGCAGCGCGGCGAACGGCCGGAACCCGGGTGCGGTCAGCACCCGGGAGTCCGCCGGAAGCTCGCCGTGCTCGGCGGCGGCGAGCAGCGCGTACGACTCCGGGGGCCTGCGTATCGTCTGGGCGGCGTTGTTGACGAGGATGTCCAGCGGCCGCCCCTCGGCGTGCAGCCGCTCGCACAGGCCGAGGACCTGGCGCGGGTCGCGCAGGTCGACGGCGACGACGGTGAGCCGGTCGCGCCACCGCTCGCTCCCCTCGGCCGCGTGGAAGCGGCGCAGGGTGTCCTGCGGGAAACGGCTCGTGACCAGCAGCTCGGCGCCGTCGCGCAGCATCATCAGGGCCAGTTGGAAGCCGATCTTCACCCGGCCGCCGGTGAGCAGGACACGGCGCCCGGAGAGGTCGGTGGACGATGAGCGGCGGGCGGCGTTGTCGGCCGCGCAGGACGGGCAGAGCCGGTGGTAGAAGGCGTCCGCCCGGCGGTAGACCGCCTTGCACACGTAGCAGTGGCGGGGCTTGGCGAACTCGCCGGGGCTGCCGTGCCGCAGCGCCAGCGGCGCGTCCTCGCGCCGGTCGGTCGCACCCGTCGCGGTGGCCGCGGTCAGCGCCGCGTCCGCATCGGACCGGGCCTGCCGCTGGGCCTTGCGCCGCTTGTTGCGGCTCTCCCGCGCGAAGGTCGCGGCGATCTCCTCGCCGCGCTTGCGGCGCGGGTCGTCCAGCGGAAGGGCGCGCAACCGTCCCACCGTGCGGTGGAACGCCGCCAGCTCCTCGTCCGTGACCGCCGGGTCGTTCGTGTGGTCCCCCATGCGCACATGATCTTAAGGGAGGCCGTTGAGCAGGTCATCCGGTTATCGGTTCAGCGACGGGCCTGCTTGAGGGCGTGCCGCTCCTTCTCGGACAGCCCGCCCCACACCCCGAACCGCTCGTCGTGCGCGAGCGCGTACTCCAGGCACGCCTCCCGGATCTCGCAGAGCCCGCAGAGGAGCTTGGCCTCACGGGTGGAGGATCCCGGCTCGGGGAAGAACAGCTCGGGGCCCGTCTGGGCGCACAGGGCGGTCTCCTGCCAGGAGAGTTCGGGGTCGATGAGCACGGTGTGGTTCGCCATGCCGCACAGGCTGCCCGGCGGCGATAAACACGCGCTCAACGAATGATCAACGCCCGCCCTCCGGAGCCTCACCCAGGATGGTCCCCGTCGCCCCGCCCGGGCAAAGGGTTCCCCGGCGTGTCCCGTGACCGCGTCAGGTCTGCGGCGGAACGCTCTTGATCACGGCGAACCGGGCGCCGTACGGGTCGGTGAGCTTGGCGAAGCGGCCCACGCCGGGGATCTCCGTGGGCGCCAGCCGGACCGTGCCGCCGAGGCGTTCCGCCTCCGCGACGGTCGCGTCCGCGTCGGCCACCTCGAAGTACGGCACCCACGAGGGCCCGGACGCCGACTCGACGGGATCGTCCGCGAGGGGCACGACCCCGCCGAACGCCGCCTCCGTGGCCGCCGTGCCCGAACCCGCCGGCTGGAGCATGGTGTACGCGCCGCCGCTGCCCTCCGGCATGGGCATGGTGTGCGCCTCCATACCGAAGACCATGTCGTAGAACCCGAGGTCCGTGACCGGGTCGGGCGTGTACAGCTCCACCCAGACCAGGGTGTTCGGCTCGCCCACCGTGTCCAGGCCCTTGTTGGCGGCGGGCTGCCATACGGCGAAGCGGGCGCCGGTCGGGTCCGTGAAGATCGCCATACGGCCGAGGTCGAACACGTCCATGGGCTCGAACACGACGTCCCCGCCGCCGGAGCGGACGGCCGTGACGGTCTCGTCGGCGTCCGGGCACTGGAAGTAGACGGTCCAGGCGGAGGGTCCCTGGTCCGGCGTCACCGTCATCGCGCCCGCGACGGTACGGCCGTCCAGCTGGAACATCCCGTACCCCCCGGCCTCGGGCCCGGCCGACGCGAAGGTCCAGCCGAAGAGGCCCCCGTAGAAGGCCCGGGCCCCTTCGAGGTCGGAGGTGCCGAGGTCGACCCAGTTGGGGGAGCCGGTGACGAAGCGGGTGGTGAGCATGGAGTGCTCCTTCAGCGCGTACGGTGCCCACCCGAGTCTCCTGCACTCCTGCGGGCACCGCACCCGCAGAACCCCCATCCCGGTCCAGCCCTCCCCCACCGGCGGTGAGCCGCCCACGGGCGGGTGGTCCCACCTACCCCACCCCCCACCGGCCGTGCGTCGCCCGACGACGGGACGGGGGTGGACCGGGGGTCGCGCGCGCAGGATTGGCGGTGCTGGGACGCTTCGCTCTCAAGGCCCCGCACGAGCCAATCTGAGCACGTGACCCCCGGTCCACCCCCGGACCCACCCACCGCCGTGGCGCGCAGGGGGTGGGCCCTCAGGCCGGGGGGCCGTTCCTCGTTGTGCCCACCCGTTCCGCCCTGCGGAACGACTGCCCACAACGAGGAACGGCGGTACCGGCGGCGCCAGCCCACAACGACGGAACAGCGGGCGGCGGCGCGAGCCGCAGGGAAGCGGTCGGGCAGGTCGCCCTGGTCTAGTCGGCCTTCTTGGCGCGGCTTGGCTGGACCCGCTTGGGCTCGCCCGGCATCTTGGGGTAGTCCGGCGGGTACGGCAGGTCGCCCAGCCCGTGGTCGCGCTCGTCGCGGTCGGCCAGCTCCAGCAGGCTCTCCAGGCCGAAGGCGTGGTCGTCCATGTCGGCGTGCACGTCGCCGTGGTCGGCGAACCGCACGGGCATGGTGGCCAGGTCGAAGTCGCGGGGCTCGACGTGGTCCAGCTCGTCCCAGTGCAGCGGGGCGGAGACGGGGGCGTGGGGCCTGGGGCGCAGGGAGTAGGCGGAGGCGATGGTGCGGTCGCGGGCGGTCTGGTTGTAGTCGAAGAAGATGCGCTCGCCGCGCTGCTCCTTCCACCAGGCCGTGGTCACCCGGCCGGGCATGCGGCGTTCGAGCGCGCGGCCCAGGGCGATGGCGGCGCGGCGCACCCCGGTGAAGGTCCAGCGCGGCTCGATGGGCACGTAGACGTGCAGGCCGCGGCCGCCGGAGGTCTTGGGCCAGCCGCGCAGCCCGTGCTCGTCGAGGAGGGCGCGCAGTTCGTGGGCGGCGCGGACGGCGTCCTCGAAGTCGGTGCCGGGCTGGGGGTCGAGGTCGATGCGCAGTTCGTCGGGGTGGTCGGTGGCGTCGCCGCGTACGGGCCAGGGGTGGAAGGTGAGGGTGCCGAGGTTGGCGGCCCACAGGACGGCGGCGACCTCCGTGGGGCGGATCTCGTCGGCGGAGCGGCCGCTGGGGAAGGCGATGTGCGCGGTGGAGATCCAGTCGGGGAGGTTCTTCGGGGCGCGCTTCTGGAAGAACGACTCGCCGTCGACGCCGTCGGGGAAACGTTCCAGGGTGGTGGGCCGGTCACGCAGTGCCCGGGTGATGCCGTCGCCGACGGCGAGGAAGTAGCGGGCGACGTCCAGCTTCGTGAAGCCGCGCTCGGGGAAGTACACCTTGTCGGGATTGCTCAGGCGCACGGTCCGTCCGCCGGCCTCCAGCTCCACCGCGTTTCCCATAGCCGCCACGGTAGGCGGACACCGCAGACTGCGCATATCGGGCGGATCGCCGGGATCGTGCGCAGAATCGTGCCATGGATCTCCCGGTGATGCCGCCCGTGAAGCCGATGCTCGCCAAGAGCGTCAAGACCATCCCGCCCGGGATGCAGTACGAGGCGAAGTGGGACGGCTTCCGTGCGATCGTGCACCGGGACGGCGCCGACGTGGTGATCGGCAGCCGCACGGGCAAGCCGCTGACCCGGTACTTCCCCGAGCTGGCCGACGCCCTGCGGGAGCGCCTGCCGGAGCGCTGCGTGGTGGACGGGGAGATCGTGATCGTCCACGAGGGGCGGCTGGACTTCGACCGGCTGACGGAACGCATCCACCCGGCGGAGTCGCGGGTGCGGATGCTGGCGGAGCGGACGCCGTCCCGGTTCATCGCGTTCGACCTGCTGGCCCTCGGTGACACCTCGCTGATGAACACGCCGCTGGTGGAGCGGCGGGAGGCCCTGGAGCGGGCGCTGACGGGCGTGGAGCCGCCGGTCCACGTGGCGCCCGCGACGACCGACATCGAGGTGGCGCGGGGGTGGTTCGAGCAGTACGAGGGCGCCGGGCTCGACGGCGTGATCGCCAAGCCGCTGGACCTGAAGTACGTGCCGGACGCGCGGCTGATGTACAAGGTCAAGCACGAGCGGACGGCGGACGTGGTCGTGGCCGGGTACCGCTTCCACAAGAGCGGCCCCGTGGTCGGTTCGCTGCTGCTGGGCCTGTACGACGAGAAGGGCACCCTGCACCACGTCGGCGTGTGCGCCGCGTTCTCGGAGCGGCGCCGCGCCGAGCTGGTGGAGGAGTTGGAGCCGCTGCGCATGGACCCGCCGGACGGCCACCCGTGGGCGGCGTGGGCGGACGCGGCCGCGCACGAGAGCGCCCGGCTGCCGGGGGCGCCGAGCCGCTGGTCGGGGAAGAAGGACCTGTCGTGGGTGGCGCTGCGCCCGGAGCGGGTGTGCGAGGTGGCGTACGACCACATGGAGGGCGACCGGTTCCGCCACACGGCGCAGTTCCGCAGGTGGCGCCCGGACCGGACGCCGGAGAGCTGCGGCTACGCCCAGCTGGAGGAGCCGGTCTCGTACGACCTGGAACAGGTGCTGTCGGGACCGTGAGACCGTGACGCCCCGCGTGGGGCGTCACGGTGCCGGTGTCATTCGCCGCGCGCTGTGGTGTCGGTCACTCGCCGCGCCGCTCCCCCTTGGGACCTCGGCCGCGTTCGGTGCGGGGTCCCCGCGAGCGCCACTGCCGCTCGTTCTGGAGTTCGGCGTTGGCCTCCTCGTTGGCCTGCTGGTCGGAGAGGCCGCGGTCCTCGGCGTTCTTGCGCATGCGGGCGCGGTGGATGTCGTACTTCTTGCTGCCGGGTTCGGGCATGGCGATCACCTCCGGGCCGACCGGGTACCCCGTCGCGTGGCGTACACGCGAAACGGTTGCAGGACGGATACGGACCCGGGGGAAAACCGCCATGCGGGAGCCGTCACCATGGTGAGGTACACCCAGCACCCGGACGCCTGCCACAAGCAGGACAGCAGTAAAGGACCTCACGTGACCGTGTCGCGTCTCATCCCCGTCCCGATCCCCGACCGCGTCGCCGCCCTGATCGGGTCCTGCATGCCGATGGGCGTCCTGCAGGCGGAGATCGACGCCGAGTGCGCCGCGCGTGAGGTGCGCCGGTTCCGTGGCCCCATGTGCGCGGAGGACCAGGCGGACCGGGAGCACGCGCTGGCGACGCTGGCCAGGGCGAACAAGATCCTCGCGGCGTACAACCCGGGTCTGGTCCTGCACCACTGACGCGCGGCGCCGGCTAGTCGGTGATGTCGCCGTCCACGTAGACCCAGGCGCCGTCCTCCCGCGTGAAGCGGCTGCGCTCGTGGAGGGCGCCCGGCTCGCCCCCGTGCGTGTAGCGGGCGGTGAAGGTGACGGTGCCCGTGGTGTGGAAGAGGGTGCCGTCCGTGGTGTCGTGGATCTCCAGGCCGGTCCAGCGCATGGCCGGGTCGAAGTCGACGGTGCGCGGGCGGGTGGCGGCCGCCCAGGTGCGCAGCAGGTACGGCTCGTCGCGGACGACGAAGGCGGCGTAGCGGGAGCGCATCAGCAGCTCGGCGGTGGGCGCGGCCGCGGCGCCGGAGTGGAAGCGGCCGCAGCAGGCGCCGTACGCGGCGGGCAGCCCGCAGGGGCAGGGGCCGTCGGGCCGGACGGCGGGGGCGGATGGTGCGGCGGGCTTCGGTGAGCGGGACGTGCGTCGGGACATGGGGATCATTCTGCCCGGGGCCGGCGGGTGGCGTGTTTCAGCCAATGTGCGGATGGTGCCGCGCGTTGCTTCCAGGTGCTGCGCGACCGCACCTATCCTCCTGCGCCGGACGTGACTGTTACCTCCGGAAAAAGGGGTGGGCATGGACCGCAGGGGCACGACGCGACGCACGTTCATGGCGGGCGCCGCCGCCGTCACCGGTGCCGGGGCCCTGGGCGCCGCCCCACCGGAAGCGGCCACCGGGGCGGCCCCGGGCGCCGCACCCGCCGGGCAGGACCGGGCGGCGTCCGTCGCCGTCCTCGGCGGTGGCGTCGCCGGCCTCACCGCCGCGCACGAGCTGGCCGAGCGTGGCTTCCGCGTCACCGTCTACGAGCGCCGGGCGCTCGGCGGCAAGGCCCGCAGCATGGACGTGCCCGGCAGTGCGCGCGGCGGCCGCCGACCGCTGCCCGCCGAGCACGGCTTCCGCTTCATCCCGGCATCTACCACAACCTGCCGGACACGATGCGCCGCATCCCCTTCCCCGGGAACCCGAACGGCGTCTTCGACAACCTCGTCGCGCCCCGCGAGATGATGTTCGCCCGCACGGGCCGCGAGGACCTGCGCTTCCCGATCCCCTGGCCGGGGCACCGGCCCGAGCCGCTCACGCTCGACGAGATCCGGCGCGCCCTCACCGCCCTGCTGGACACGGCCGTCCACCTGCCCCTCCACGAGACGGCGTACTTCGTCAACCGCGCCCTCGTCTTCCTCACCAGCTGCGACGAGCGCCGCGACGAGGTGTGGGAGCGCACGCCCTGGTGGGAGTTCACCCGGGCGGCCCGGATGTCGGAGGACTACCAGCGGATCCTCGCCGTGGGCATCACCCGCAACATCGTGGCCACCAAGGCAGAGGAGGCCAGCACCCGCACGGTCGGCACGCTCGGCGAGGCGTTCGTGTTCAACGCGCTGGGCCGGGGCGCGGACGGCCCGCCCGACCGGATCCTCAACGCGCCGACGAACGAGGCGTGGATCGACCCGTGGGTGGCGCATCTGCGGTCCCTGGGCGTCGAGTTCAGGATCGGCTGGACGTTGCGCGAGATGGCGTACGGGGAAGGGCGGATCACCGCCGCGCTGGTCGACGACCCCGGCGGCGTACGCCACGAGGTGACCGCCGACCACTACGTGTCCGCGCTGCCCGTCGAGCACGCGCGGCGGACGTGGGGGCCGGCCCTGCGGGCGGCCGACCCGCAGCTCGTCCGGTGCGACCGGCTGCGGACGGACTGGATGACGGGCATCCAGTTCTATCTGACCGAGCGGCCCCCGCTCGTGCGCGGCCACGTCAACTGCATCGACTCGCCCTGGTCGTTGACGGCGATCGCGCAGGCCCACCACTGGGCGGGCCGGGACTTCGCCGCCGACTACGGCGACGGCGTGGTCGTGGACTGCCTGTCCGTCGACGTCTCCGAGTGGGACCGGCCCGGCATCCTGTACGGGCGGACCGCCAAGCAGTGCACCCGCGAACAGGTGGCCCGCGAGGTGTGGGCGCAGCTGAAGGCCGCCCTCAACGACACCGGCCACCCCGCTCTCAAGGACAGCGCCCTGCACTCCTGGTTCCTGGACCCGGGCGTCGACGGGCTCGGGACCCCGCACCCCACCAACGAGGACGAGCTGCTGATCCACCCCGTGGGCACCTTCCACCTCCGGCCGCAGGCGGCCACGCGCGTCCCCAACTTCTTCCTGGCCGGCGACTACGTGTCCGTCGACATCGACCTGGCCACCATGGAGGGCGCCAACGCCGCGGCCCGGCAGGCCGTCAACGCGCTGCTGGACCGAATCGGTTCGGACGCGCCACGCTGCACCGTGCGGCCGCTGTTCCGCGCACCCGAGATCGAGGCGCTGCGGCAGCACGACCGGTTCCGCTACCGGATGGGCCTGCCCAACGCGCTCGACCTGGGGTGACGCCGCCGGTCGCCGGCGGGACGCGCAGTAGCGTACGGGTATGAGGCTGACCATTCTGGGCGGTGGCGGGTTCCGCGTACCGCTGGTGTACCGGGCGCTGCTGGCCGACCGTGCCAAGGGGCGGGTCACGCGCGTGGTGCTGCACGACGTGGACGCCGGGCGGCTCACGGCGATCGGCCGGGTCCTGGCCGACCAGGCCGCCGGGGTGACGGACGCGCCGGCGGTCACCACGACCACGGACCTCGACGAGGCGCTGCGGGGGGCCGACTTCGTGTTCTCGGCCATCCGCGTCGGCGGCCTCGCGGGCCGGGCCGCCGACGAGCGGGTGGCGCTGGCCGAGGGCGTGCTGGGCCAGGAGACGGTCGGCGCGGGCGGCATCGCGTACGGCCTGCGCACCGTCCCGGTCGCCGTGCACATCGCCCGGCGGGTCGCCGTGCTCGCCCCTGACGCCTGGGTCATCAACTTCACCAATCCGGCGGGTCTGGTCACCGAGGCCATGGCGGGCGTGCTGGGCGACCGGGTCGTCGGCATCTGCGACTCCCCCGTCGGGCTCGGCCGCCGCGTGGCGCGGGTGCTGGGCGCCGACCCGGCCGGGGTGTGGATCGACTACGCGGGGCTCAACCACCTGGGCTGGCTGCGCGGGCTGCGCGTCGACGGGCGGGACCTGCTGCCCGGGCTGCTCGCGGACCCGGTCGCGCTGGGGTCGTTCGAGGAGGGCAGGCTGTTCGGGCCCGAGTGGCTGCGGTCGCTGGGCGCGGTGCCCAACGAGTACCTGCACTACTACTACTTCAACCGCGAGACGGTACGGGCCTACCGGGAGGCGGAGCGGACGCGGGGCGCGTACCTGCGCGACCAGCAGGCCGGGTTCTACGCCGAGGCGGCCCGCCCGGACTCCCGCGCCCTGGCCGCCTGGGAGCGCACGGTCGCCGACCGTGAGGCCACGTACATGGCGGCCAACCGGGAGGCGGCCGGCGACAGCGGCGGGCGCGCCGCCGAGGATCTGGAGCCGGGCGGCTACGAGCAGGTGGCGCTGGCGTTCATGCGGGCCGTCGCACGCGACGAGCGGGCCGCGCTGATCCTCAACGTCCGCAACCGCACGACGCTTTCGCCGCTCGACGCGGACGCGGTGGTGGAGGTGCCCTGCCTCGTCGACGCGAACGGCGCGCACCCGGTGGCGGTGGACCCGCTGCCGTACCACGCGGCCGGTCTGGTGGCGTCGGTGAAGGCGGCCGAGCGGGAGGTGCTGGCAGCGGCGGAGAGCGGGTCGCGCGAGGCGGCCGTGAAGGCGTTCGCGCTGCACCCGCTGGTCGACTCGGTGGCCGTGGCACGGCGGCTGCTGGACGCGTACACGGCCGAGCACCCGGGACTGGCGTACCTGGGCTGAGCGCCCACCGCGGATCGGCCGGATGGCCAACTCTCCCGTCTTTACGGGGCGTTCGGCCCCTCGTACGCTCCGGCCCCATGGTTTCCCATGGTGCACGTCTGCGAAGAACGGCCGCGCTGCTCGGCGCGGCCTCCCTGCTGTGGGGCGGTCTGCTGGGCGCCGGCCCGTCCGCCGCCCGGGAGCACCCCGGGAGCGCGGCGCCCGCCGGGGCGTCCGCCGTCGTGCCCGTCCAGACGACGGGCCCGGCCGAGCGGCGGTTCAACCTGGTGTTCCTCGGCGACGGCTACACCGCCGAGGAACTGCCGAAGTTCCGGGCGGACGTCGACAAGCACGTCAAGGTGCTGTGGAGCATCGAGCCGTTCGCGTCGTACCGCTCGTACATCAACGTGTGGGCCGTGCAGACGGCGTCCCCCGAGTCGGGCGTCGACTGCGACCCGGGGCTGGACGCGCCGCGCCGCGACACCCCGCTGGACATGGGGTTCTGGGGCGGCTGCAACCCGGGCAGCGTGCAGCGGCTGCTGAGCGTGGACGGCGCGGCGGCGAGCGCCCAGGCGGATCTCGTGCCGGGCACCACGAGCGCCAACCGGCAGATCGTGGCGCTCGCCAACAGCGCCACGTACGGCGGGGCGGGCGGCACCTACGCCACCGCGTCCGGCACCAACGCGCTCTCCTCGCTGATCACCCCGCACGAGATCGGCCACTCGCTCGGCGGGCTCCAGGACGAGTACGACTACTACAACCGGGGCGTGGCCGGCGGTACGTACACCGGCGGTGAGCCGTCCTCCGCGCACCACACCGTCCTCACCGAGCAGCAGATGCGGGACCAGCGCGCCAAGTGGTGGCGGTGGCTGGGCGAGGAGAGCGAGGCCGGCGGGGTGATCGGCCGCCACGAGGGCGGCCTGTACAGCACGAAGGGCGTGGGGCGCCCCAGCAGGCACTCGCTCATGAAGACGCTCGGCTACGCCTTCGACCAGGTGGGCCGCGAGGTGATGGTCCGGGCGATCGCCGCGAAGGTGAACCTGGTGCAGGGGCACACCCCGGCCGCGGCGCCGATCGGCGCGGACCGCACCGTGTGGGTGGAGACCCTGCACCCGCTGGGCGGCGAGCTGGACGTGGTGTGGCGGCTGGACGGGCGCACGCTCGCGACGGGCGGCTCGCGCACGGTGGACCTGCGGCGGCTCTCCCTCGCGCCGGGCGTGCACACCCTGACGGCGACGGTCACGGATCCGACGCCGTTCGTGCGGGACCCGGCGGTGCGCGGCTCGGCGGCCCTGACCCGTACCGTCTCCTGGACGGTCAACACCCGGCTGACGACCCGGCCGGAGCCTGTCGTGGCGCGGTTCACCGGGCACACGGCGACCGACGCGCCCGTCGGCGCACGGTCCGTGGTGTACGCGGACACGACGCACCCCGCCGACCGGACGTACGCCGTGCGGTGGTGGCTGGACGGCGAGCCGGTGGCCAACCCGGGCAACGACCGCGACCTGGACCTGTCGGCGCTCGGCCTGCGCCGGGGCACGCACACGCTGACGGCGCGGATCGCGGGCACGGACCAGGAGCTGCGCTGGACGGTCGACGCGACGCCGGCGACGGCGGCCCACGAGCTGTCCAGGCCGCTGCGCACGGTGTACGTGCCGGGGCGGCCCGTGGAGTACGTGTACGACGGGGCGTTCACGATGCGGCTGACCGCGCGGGACGAGGGCGGCGGCCATGTGGTCGCCCAGTTCCGCGTCGACGGCGACGGCTGGTACACGTACTACGGCTGGCCGACCGACGCGGACGCCCCGTTCCGGTTCACGCCGGGCGGCACGGAGATCGACGGTCTCGTGTACGGGAAGCTGGGCACCCCGCGCGTGGTGCCCTGGGACGACGCGACGCCCGAGTACGGCACGCACACCGTCGAGTACCGGACGATCGACCCCGCGGGCAACATCGGCCCGGCGCGGACGTTCCTCGTGACGCTGGAGCGGCCCGCGTCATAGGCGACCGGGGTCGCCTGCCTCCCCGGGTTCTCCCGGTCCCCCGGCTTCCCGCGCGGCCGGGTCGTCGTCGGGCCATACGCCGATGTGGTCCGGCTCCAGCCGCAGCACCACCCGGTCGCGCATGCCGAGGCGGTCCACGTGGTCGGCGGGGAGCTGGAGGCGGCCGGCGCGGTCCAGCATGGCGTACTCGCGCGCCACGGTGGACTCCTCGCCGGTCGCCTCGTCGACCCGGGTGTGGCGCAGGATCTCGGTGGAGGTGCGGCCGTCGCGGATGGCGACCGTGCGGCGCACCTCGCCGGCCACGGCCCGGTCGTGGGTGACGATGACGACGGTCGTGCCGAACTCCTCGTTCACCGTGCGGAACGCGGCGAAGATCTCCTCGGCGGTCCGGGAGTCCAGTTCGCCGGTCGGCTCGTCGGCGAGCAGCACCGCGGGGCGGTTGGCGAGCGCCACCGCGATCGCCACGCGCTGCTGCTGCCCGCCGGACATCTCGTGCGGGCGGCGGTCGCGGCAGTCCGCGACGCCCAGCACGCCGAGCAGTTCCTCGACGCGCCCGGCGTTCCGGCGGCCCGCACGGCCGCGCAGCCGCGGGGGCAGCGCCACGTTCTGCGCGGCGGTCAGGTAGGGCAGCAGGTTGCGGGCGGTCTGCTGCCAGACGAAGCCGACGACCTCGCGGCGGTAGCGGAGGCGTTCACGGGCCTTCATGGTGAGCAGGTCCCGCCCGGCGACCCGGGCGGCTCCGGCGGTGGGCGTGTCGAGGCCGGCGAGGATGTTCATCAGGGTGGACTTGCCGCTGCCGGACGCCCCGACGAGGGCCATCAGTTCGCCTTCGCGGACGAGCAGGTCCAGGCCCTGCAGGGCCTGGACCTCGACGCCGTCGGCGGAGAAGACCCGGACGAGGCGGTCGCAGGTGATCAGGGCGTCGTGCCCGTAGGCGGGGCGGTCGCGGCGGGCCGCCGCCCGGCGCTCCAGCTCGTCGAGCGTCGTGGAGGACTCGGTCATCGTGCGTCTCCTGCCCTGAGGTCGGTCGTCGTGGAGCGCCGGGTCGCCGCCCAGGCCTGTACGGCGGCCGCGCCCGCCGTGAGCACCAGCACGGCCGCCGCGGGCAGCAGCAGGCTCCACGCGTCGGCGCGCAGCGGTACGGACTCGGGCGGGCCGTGGCGGCCCTGCGCGGCTCCCAGGGCCAGCGGGCCCAGGTCCAGGCCGGCCGCCAGCAGCCGGATGGCGGCCCAGCCGGCCAGCGCGCCGCCCGCCGCGGCGAGGAGGGCCGGCGGCAGCGACTCCCGCACGAGCATCCCCCGGCCCTGACGGCGCGTCAGGCCCATGGTGCGCAGCCGGGCGAGCAGCGCGGTCCGTTCGGGGGCGGCCCTCAGCAGCGACAGCAGCACCGCGAGCACGGCGTACCCGGCGGCGGCCGCGGCGGCCAGGATGTGGACCTGCTCGGCGCCGCGCTGGACCGGCGAGTCGGTGAGCCGGGCCCGCTCGGCCGAGCGCAGGGTCACGGTGGCGCCGCCGTCCGCCGTGCGGGCCGCGGAGCGCAGGGCGGTGGCCGACGTGGAGGCCCCGGTGACCAGCAGCGTGGTCGGGGTGCGGTGGCGGTCGCCGGGCAGCCGTGAGGCGTCGACGACGAGGAAGTCGCCGCGGACGGCGTGGCCGGGCGTGCTGTCCCTGACCAGGGCCACGCGGACGGTGAACCGGCCGTCCGGCGGGCCGACGTCGACCTGTCCCGTGCCGAGCCGGGCGGCGACGCCGGGCGACACGAGCGCCGGCAGCGGCCCGGAGCCGGCGCGCAGCCGGTCGGCGGCGAACGCGCCGAGACCGGTGCGGCGGGCGAGCCGGGCGTACGAGTCGGGGTCGACGGCCAGGAGCGTGACGCCCTCGGCGCCTCCCTCGCCGACGTCCAGGTCGTGCGCGCGGTGGACGGCGGCGACGTCCTCGACGCCCGGTGCCCGTCGTACGGCGTCCGTCACCGCGGCCGGCAGTGCCTCGGCGTCGACACGGGCGTCGGCGCCGACGGCGGCCAGCGCGGCCGCGTCGCGGGCGCCGTCGACCCCGGCCAGGACGGACCCGCCGAAGGCCGCCGTGGCGAGCGCCACGACCAGCGCCAGCAGCGGCAGCGCGGTGAGGGCGGGGGCCCGCCCGGCCCGTGCCAGCGCGAGGAAGCCGACCGCCCCGCGCCCCCGGGCGGCGGGTCGCGCGGCGAGCCGCAGGGGCAGCGGATGCAGCCGTACGAGGAGGAGGGCGGCGATCAGCCCGACCAGTACGGGAGCGGCGGCGACCAGGGCGTCCGTGCCGCCCGTGCCGGTGCCCCGCCGGCGCAGCGCGGCGACCGCCGCCGCGGCCAGGACGAGGAGCGTCAGTTCGGCGACCGTCCGGCGGCGCGAGGACCGGGCCGGGGCCGGGTCCTCGCGCCCGCCGGCCGGCTGCGGCCGCCGGTGCAGCCGCGCCGCGTGCAGCGGCAGCGCCGCGCAGGCCACCAGGGCGACGGCCGCGGCCGCGGCGAGCGCGGGGAGCGGCCGCCCCTCGGGGACGAGGAGGAACGCGGCGGCGCAGCCGAGTGCGGCGGCGGGCAGGACGGGCACGGCCGTCTCGGCGAACAGCAGTCCCGCGAGGCCGCGCACCGAGGCGCCCCGGGCCCGCAGCAGGGAGAGTTCGGCGCGGCGGTGCGCGGCGGCCAGTCCCCCGGCCATCACGAGGACGACCCCGGCGACGGTGCCGACGCCGAGGGCGGCGACGGCCACCACCGGCCCCACGGCCGCGGTGAACCGGTCGTGGTCCGCGAGGAGGTCGTCGAGGCCGGACGTGGCGTACGACTCGGGTACGTCCGGCGTGCCGAGACCGGCGAGCAGCGGGCCGCTCTCCAAGGACGCCACGGCCTTCCGGAGCCCGTCCCGGTCGCCGGCGCGCAGGTCGTCCGGGTCCGTCGCGACCCGCCAGTACGCCTCGGCGCGGGGTGCCACGGACGGCAGTACGGGCGCGGCGCCGACGGGCAGGAGGAGGGCGCCGTGCCAGTAGGGCTCGACGACGGGCGGCGGCGTGAACAGCCGCGCAGGCGTGCGCAGCACCGGTTCGTACGACCAGTAGGACAGGTCCGGCCGTACGGGGTCGACGATGCCGGTGACCGTGACGGTGAGGGTGCCGCCGAGGCCCTTCGGGACGTGGACGGTGGCGCCGGCACGGATGCCGAGGGCCCGGGCGGTGGCCGTGGTGACGGCGGCCTCCACGGCGGGCGTCGTGGGCGTGACCGCGCCGTCGGCGGCCGTGGGCAGCCGCCCGGAGCGGATCCGGGCGTGCCGGGCGAGGTCCGCGTGGGCGGCAAGCGTGAACACCGTGGGGCCGCCCTCCAGCCGGGGCAGCCAGTCGTCGGTGGCGGCGACCGGCTCCGTGGTGCGGACGCCGTGGGCGGACTGCGCGGTGTCGGCGCGCAGGGGTGCGGGCAGGACGGCCAGGATCCGCCGGTGGTGGGCCGCCAGCCGGGCGGCGTCGAGCGGTTCGGCGAGGACGCCGTCCCCGTCGGGCGGGGCTGCGGGGGCGCTCAGTTCGATGCCGCCGCGGTGCGGTGGCGCGGAGCGCATCTCGTGGCGCAGGCCCTCGCCCTCGTAGGCGTCGACGGCGCGCGGGAAGGCGGCGGCGAGGAAGGAGGTGACCAGCGCGAGCAGCGCGAGAGCGAGGGCCGGGCCGGGCGCGGCACGCAGCCGGACGCGGACCCAGGAGGCGTGGGCGCGCATGTCACTCGCCTCCTCGGGCGCGCAGGGCGGTGGCCGGGTCGGCGCCGCGCAGGGCGGTGACCGCCACGGTGGCCAGCGGGGCCGCGGCGACGGCCAGGAGCAGCAGGGCGATCCGCCCGGGTGGCAGGGCGACCAGGACGCCGGGGACGGGCCGGGTCGCCTCGCCGGTGAGGACCACCAAGGGGACCAGGGCCCGGGTGAGGAGGGCGCCCAGTAGGGGCCCGATCACCAGGGCGACCGCGATGAGCAGGGACTGTTCGAGGGCGACGAGCCGTGCGGTCTGGCGGCGCGGGGCGCCCAGCGCGCGCAGGACGGCGAACTCGGCGGAGCGTTCCCGCAGGGCGCCGGCCGTGCTCACCGCGAAGCCCACGGCGGCCAGCAGCGCGGCGGCCACGGTCGCGGCGAGCAGGGCGGCGCGGGGGCCGGCGCCGAGCGGGTCGCCGTGCAGGCGGGCGGCGATCTCGTCGCGCACCACGACCTGGGCGGGGTCGGTGTCGGCCCTGTTCCGCAGGGCGGTGGCGGCCCGGTCGGCGGCGCCGGGCGCGGTGAACAGCCACCATTCGGTGGGCGGCAGGCTCGGCGGCGGGGAACCGGGGCGGGCGGACAGGACCCGGTTGACGGCCCGCAGGTCGAGCAGCAGGGCGCCGCCGTCCTCACCGCCGGTGGCCGCGCCGGCGCCGGGTCCGGTCGTCGGCAGGGCGCGGAGGGTCCCGGCGATCCTCACCGTGAGGTCGCCGCCGGGCATCGGGACCCGGACGACGGAGCCGGTGCGGGCTCCGGTGGACTCCAGGAACCGGTCGGTGGCGAGCGCGGCGGGCGGCGAGGTGGCGGGTGCGCCCAGGGTGACGCGGACGGTGACGATCCGTTCGCCGGGCGGCCACGCGTCGGGGGCGGTCCTGCCCGGGTGGTACGCCAGGTCGAGCGGCGTGGCGGAGGTGGAGCGCACCCCGGTGACGGCGGGCGGCGCCTGCCGCTCGTCCTGGGGGTCGTGGCCGGGCGCGACGGTGGCCCTCGCCCGCCAGTCCAGGCCCGGGGGCACGGTGACGGGGCGCGGGGCTCCGTCGGCCGTGACGGCCCGCAGCGCGGTGAGGGTGAGCCGCGCGGGCACGGTCCGCAGGGGTTGTCCCCTCTGGTCGATGTCGAGAGCCGTGAGGCTCAGCGGCCCGGCGGGCCGTCCGTCGGGGGCCCCGGCGGCGCGGGCGAGGTCCGCGGTGAGCGTACGGGGCCGGCCGTCGGCGGGCAGGGCGCCGAGGGGCACCCGGTACGGCACGCCGTGACGGTCCTCGACGGTGAGGGTGAGATCCGCAGCGCGGGCACGGCCGGGCCCGGAGCCCCCGTCCAGCGTGAGACCGAGAGCGAGGCGCGCGGTGTCCCCGGGCACGGTGATGGCGGCCGGGGCGGCGCTCGACGGCGACGGAGAGGCGCCTCGCGCGGACGCCGCGGCGCCCTGCGCGGCCGTTGCGGAGTCAGCAGCGGACGCTGCGGCGCCTTGCGCAGGCGATGCGAAGTCGCTCGCGGACGCCGCGGCGCTCTGCGTGGCCGTAGCGGAACCCCGCGCGGCCGATGCGGAGAAGCCCGCAGCCGATGCGGTGCCCTGCACGGGCGACGCGGAGCCGGGCGCGGCAGATACGGAGGCGCCCGCAGCCAATGCAGCGCCCCGCCCGGGCGATGCGGAGTCCCGTGCGGCCGATGCGGAGAAGCCCGCAGCCGATGCACTGCCCTGCGCCGGCGGCGCTGAGCCCGGCGCGGCCGATGCGGAGGCGCCCGCAGAGGCTGCGGCGTCCTGCCCAGACGATGCGAAGCCCTGCACGCGCGACGCGGAGCCCCGTGCGGCCGATGCGGAGGCGCCCGCAGAGGCTGCGGCGTCCTGCCCAGACGATGCGAAGCCCTGCACGCGCGACGCGGAGCCCCGTGCGGCCGATGCGGAGGCGCCCGCGGATGCTGCGGCGTCGTGCCCGGGCGATGTGGTGCCCTGCGGTGGCCGAGGTGTGTTCCTCGGCGGCGCGGGCGGGCTCTTCGCGTCCGGTGCCGCGTAGGCGGGGTCCAGCGGTGCGAGCAGGCGGTCGGGCGGGGCGTCCGCCAGGTCGTGCCGCAGGGTCAGTTCGTCCCGGGCCATGGCGGTGTCGAGGGCGAGGACGGTGGCCCGCCGTCCGCCGGACAGGCCGAAGTCGAGGCGGGCGGCGGGCACGGCGGCGCGCACGCCGGGGATCGCGCCGTACGCGCCGCCCCGGCCGAAGGGCTCGGTGCCGCCGCCGAGCACGCGCACGGGCGCGCCCGCCCTGAAGTCGGCCTGGTCGTCCTGCGAACGGTCCCAGGACGCGCCGTGCCCGATCGTCAGCATCCCGAGCGCGACGGCGAGGACGAGCAGCAGCACGGGACCGGTGGCGCGCAGCGGCCGGCGGCTGAGCTGCCAGCCGGCGAGCGGCGCGGTCAGACCCCGCCCCCGGGCGGCGCGGCGTTCGGCGAGCCGGGCGGCGGGGGGCAGCAGCCGCAGGGTGAGCACGGCGCCGGCGAGGAGGGCCAGCGCGGGGGCGGCGACCAGGAGCGGGTCGATGCCGAGGCGTCCCTCGCGGTCGGCGGTGAGCGTTCCGGAGCCGGAGGTGCGCCGGCCGAGCTGCCAGTAGGCGACGGCGGCGACGGCCAGGAGGGCGAGGTCGGCGCCCGCCCGCAGCGGTGCGGGCAGGGTGCGGGGCCGCCCGCCCGCCGTGCGGGCCGCGCCGAGCGCGGGTGTGGCGACGGCGGCCGCGCAGGCCAGGGCGACGGCGGCGCCGGTGAGCCAGACCTGCGGGGTGGGCCCGGTGTCGAGGAGGGGTCCGGCGCCGCCCGGCAGGCCCCGCTCGGCGAGCAGCCGGGTGAGCGGGCCGGCGAGGAGCGGCCCGCAGACGGCGGCGGGCAGGGCGAGGAGCAGCGCCTCCAGGGCGGCGAGCGAGGCGACGCGGCGGCGGGACGCCCCGCGGGCCAGCAGCAGCCGGGTCTCGGCGGTGCGCCCGGCGGTCAGCAGCCGGGCGACGAGGAGCAGCGCGTAGCCGGCGAGGAGCGCGAGCTGGGCGGAGACGACGAGGAGGGTGGCGCGGGAGACGAGGAGGGCCCGTTCCAGCCGGTCGAGGGTGTCGGGCAGGGCGGTGCGGACGACGGCGTCCCCGGCCAGTTCGGGCCGCGCGGCGCGGAACTCCTTCGCTTCGCGTGCGGCCGTGCGCAGGGCGTCGACGTGGTCGGCGCGCAGGGTGCCGAAGTCGGCGGTGGCGAGCCAGGACATCTGCCGCCGGGGGATGCGTCCGGTGCCGAGGGCGGCCGGGTGGGTGAGGAGGGGACCGTACGTGGTGAACGTGTCCGTGCGGACGCCGCGGCCGCCGAGCCGGTCGAGCTGCCAGTACGGGTCGGCGGGGTCGGCCGGGCGGTAGACGCCGCTGACGCGGACGAGGACGTCGGGGGCATCCATGCGTCCGGTGAGCCGCACCGTCCGTGGGCCGGGGGTGAGCCCGAGGCGCCGGGCGGCGGCCTCGGGCACCGCGACCTCGGTGACGCCGCCGGGTCCGGGCCCGGCGGCCGCGGGCCAGCTGCCGGCCGTGAGGCGGACCCGGGAGCGGTCGACGGCGCCGAACTCGGCGAGGTCGGGTTCGCCGCCGCGGGCGGCGGCGGGCCGCGGCAGGGCGTAGGGGCCGGAGAGGTCGAACCGGCTCAGGGTCACGGGCAGTTGGCCGAAGGCCTCGCGGGCGCCGCGCAGGACGGCCCGGTCGGCGGCGGCCGGTGGGGTGCGGGTGGTCTCGGTGGTGACGAGGAGCGCGGCGGCGGCCGCGTCCCTGGTGCGCAGCGCGTGCCGCAGCCCGGCGTCCCCGGCGGAGCCGGCGAACGCGGCCAGGGTGGCGAGGATCGTGGTGGTCGTGAGGATGGCCAGCAGCGCGGCGGCGAGCGGCCCGTGGTGTCCGCGTACGCGCAGGAACAACAGCCCCGTCACCGGCTCCCCCTCGCCTGCCCGGCGCACCCCGTTCGAAAGGTCATTCGGAACGAAATGCTCGCACGGGCCTTCCCGTCAACGGCACGACCGAAGGCGAGACTTGATGGGATCGTGATCTCAGCGCGGCGCGGGTTCTACGGGCTCGGCGACCACCCCGTCGTGGAGTTCGAGGACCCGGTCGGCGAGGTCGAGGAGCTGGCTGTCGTGGGTGGCGACCAGCGCGGTGAGGCCCTCGCTGCGCACGACGGCCCGCAGCAGTTCCATGACGCGCAGGCCGGTCTCGGCGTCGAGCTGGCCGGTCGGTTCGTCGGCGATCAGCAGGGCCGGCCGGTTGGCGAGGGCGCGGGCGACGGCGACGCGCTGCTGCTGGCCGCCGGAGAGTTCGCCGGGCCGCTGCTCGGCGTGGTCGGCGAGGCCGACGAGGGACAGGAGCAGCGCGACGCGCTCCTCGCGGGCGCGGGGGTCGGTCTTCCGCAGCCGCAGCGGTACGCCGACGTTCTCGGCGGCCGTGAGGACGGGGATCAGCCCGAACGACTGGAAGACGAAGCCGATCCGGTCGCGGCGCAGGGCGAGGAGCCCGTCCTCGTCGAGCGTGGCCAGGTCGGTGCCGTCGACGACGATCCTCCCCCGGTCCGGGGTGTCCAGGCCGCCGACGAGGTTGAGGAGGGTGGTCTTGCCGGAGCCCGACCGCCCTTTGAGGGCGACGAGTTCGCCGCGGGCCACCTCGAAGGACACCCCGCGCAGGGCGTGCACGGCGGTGGCTCCCGAGCCGTAGGAGCGGTGCAGGTCCGTCACCCGCACCATGGTGGTGCCGTCACTCATCAGGAGCCCCCCGAGTCCCCGTGCTCGCCGCGTTCCCCGTCGTCCCGCCGACGACGCGGCCCGGACACGCGGCCCCAGTATGCGGTGCCTCTCCCGGCGCGACAACGACCGTGCGGCCCCGGGGAGTCCGCCCGGGGCCCGTACGGCCGGGCGGTCACACCTTGCGGGCGACCGCGGCGTAGCCGGGGATCGGGTCGTCGCCCGCGACGGGGACGGGCTCACCCAGCTCCGGGTGCCACTCGGCGGTCAGCGACACGCCCGGCTCGACGAGCGCGAGGCCGTCGAAGAACCGCGCGAACTCCTCCCGGGTACGCGGCCTGAGCGTGAGGCCGCGGCCCCGGTAGACGGCGCGGGCCTTGGCGGCGCCCTCCGGGTCGAAGTCGCAGGTGACATGCGACAGGACGAGGTAACTGCCGGGCGGGAGCCGGTCGACGAGCCGGCCCACCAGCTCGTAGGCGCCGTCCTCGTCGTCCACGAAGTGGAGCAGGGCGAGGAGCGAGAGCGCGACCGGCCGGGTGAAGTCGAGGACCTTGCCGGCGTGTTCCAGGATCGCCTCGGGGTCACGGGCGTCGGCCTGGATGTACTCGGTGGCGCCCTCGGGGGCGGAACGCAGCAGGGCCTCGGCGTGGGCGAGGACGATCGGGTCGTTGTCGCAGTACACGATCCGCGACTCGGGGGCGACCTGCTGGGCGATCTGGTGGAGGTTGGGCTCCGTGGGGATGCCGGTGCCGATGTCCAGGTACTGGCGGACCCCCTCGGCGCCGAGCCAGCGGATCGCCCGGTGCATGAACGCCCGGTTGACGCGGGCCATGTCCCTGCCGCGGGCGTCGATGGTGAGGAGCTGCCGGGCCATCTCCTCGTCGACCGGGTAGTTGTCCTTGCCGCCGAGGAACCAGTCGTACATACGGGCCGGGTGCGGCTTGCTGGTGTCGATCTGCACGGCGGGCCGTGCCGCGGCGGCGTCGGTGTCGTTCCCGGTCATCTGCCACTCCAGTGGTCTTCGGTCGGTGGAGGGTGCGGTAAAGAACAAGGGCGGGGGTGGTGCACGGCGGTGCTCCTCGTCAGGTGAGCAGGAAGTCGGCCTGCCCCGACTTGGCGCCCTGGATGAAGGCTGCCATCTCCCCGTGGGTGTAGATCAGGGCGGGGCCGTCAGGATCGGCGGACTGGCGCACGGCGACCCTGCCGTCGGCCAGCTTCATGGCCTCGACGCAGTTGCCGCCGTTGCCGCCGCTCCACGGCTTGTGCCAGCCCTCGGCACCGAGGTCGGCGGCGGGCATGCCGTTGTATATGCGAACCATTCAGAGCTCCTTGCGGAAAGCCCGGAGGATTTCCTTCGTACGTTGTGCGGTGGCGGCCTGGGCCGCCATGCGGTCCATGACCTCGAGGTGGGAGGCCACCTCCGGGCGCGCGTCGAGGTAGACGGCGCCGGTCAGGTACTCGCTGTAGACCATGTCCGGGAGTTCGGGCACGGCGAACCGGAAGAGCACGAAGGGGCCGTACGTGCCGGGGTGGTGCCCCGTCGCGAACTCCGCGACCTGGAGGGTGACGTGGGGCAGCTCGGTGGCCTCCAGGAGCCGGTCGAGCTGGGCCCGCATGACGTCGGGGCCGGTTCCGGGCGGGCGGCGCCGCAGCACCGTCTCGTCCATGATCACCCAGAACTTGGGCGGGTCGGCGCGGGTGAGCAGGTGCTGCCGTTCCATGCGCAGCGCCACATGGCGTTGGATCTCGTCCGGGCCGACCTGGCCGACCGCGCCGGCGCGCAGCACGGCCGCCGCGTACTCCTCGGTCTGGAGGAGGCCGGGCACGAAGTGCGGTTCGTAGGCGCGGATGAGGCTCGCCGCGCCCTCCAGGCTGACGTACATGCTGAACCAGCCGGGCAGCACGTCGTGGAAGCGCTGCCACCAGCCGGGCCTGTTGGCGTCCTCGGCCAGCCGGACGAACGCGTCGGCCTCGTCGGCGTCCACCCCGTACTCCTTGAGGAGCAGCTGGACGTACGGGATCTTCAGGGCGACTTCCGCGGTCTCCATCCTGCGGATCGTGGCCGGGGCCACGCGCAGCACCTTCGCGGCTTCCTCCCGCTTGAGACCCGCTCTTTCCCGCAGATCCTGCAGACGCTTGCCGAGAACGACCTGTCCCACGGTGGGGGCGGACCGCGGCTCGCTCACTTCAGACCTCCCCACGCGCTCGTTTCGTCGAGTGTGCCATGCGGAAGACAGAGAGAACACAGCACTCTGCATTTTTCAGAGTGCCACTTGCCAAGTGTGTACGACGGGAGGAAAGTATTCCGGTGAACCAGTTGGTGAACCAGTTCACGCGGCTGCCGCGCGCTCTGCCCCGGAGAGATGCCGCGCACGGCGCCGCTTCCCCGTTAGGAATCGGTCGTGGCACCTGGTAATGCGCTCACCCCCCAGCTCATGGCCCCGCGACCGCGCAACGCCACACCACACGCCCACGCCGCACCCCACGACCGGCTCGCGACGCACACGCGCGCGGCGCACGGCACCCCGCACCCGGCCCCCCGGGCGGCCGAGCCGACGCCCGACCTCCGCCGCTTCGCCTTCGAGCTGCCCGCGCGCGCCGAGTCCGTCTCCCGCGCCCGCCGCCTGGTCTCCGAGCGGCTGCTGCTGTGGGGCATCGACGAGGACGTGCGCGACACGGCGGAGCTGGTCGTCTCGGAGCTGTTCACCAACGCCGTGGTCCACACGGGCAGCGGCCGCGTCGTGTGCGAACTGCGCGACAGGGGCGAGCGGTTGCGCATCGCCGTCCATGACGAGGGCCGTCCCGTCACGGGACCCGGTCTGCGGACCGCCGAGGCCGAGGAGTGCGGCCGCGGACTGCTCCTCGTCGACGCCGTGAGCAGCGCCTGGGGCGCCCATGACGCCCGGCACGGCGCCGGGCGGGTCGTCTGGGCGGAGCTGGTCCACGGCGTGGCGGACCCGTGCTGAGGTCGATGGTCTCGCTGCTGTCGCCGAACGGCACCCGGCAGCCCGGGGCGCCCTTCGGCGGGGCGGCCGCCGCCTGCGGCGAGGTGCGGCTGGCGCCGCCGCCGCACCTTCCCGCGGCGCTGGGCTGCGACGCGGTCGGCGTACCGGCGCGGTACGGGTTCCGGCTGCTCACGCGGCTGCCCGGCAACGGCTGCGTCTTCGCCGACAGCGACTGGTGGTGGTGGCTCGTCCCGGCGGGCTCCGACGCGGAGCTGCGCTGGCCGCTGCCCGCCTGCTACGCGCCGGACGCGTACGTACCGGACCGGCGGCCCCGGCTGATCCACCGCCCGGGCAGCACCTCCCCGTACACGCCGCCCATCCCGCTCTACTTGATGGTCTGTCAACTGACCGGTGTGGCGCCCGCCTGGTCGGTCCCGGACCTGGAGCCCCGCCCCTGACCGACCGTCAACCTCGCTTCGGACCCAGGGGTTCGACGGTCGCCTCGCAGCGCATTCTGCGGTCGTGGCCGACCGTCCGCGACGGACCCGTGAGCGAGAGCCGGAGCGTGTGGCGGACATCGGTGCTCGACGCCGCCACGTGCACGTCCAGCGGCCCCGGATCGAGGTGCCGGGTTCCGTCGGGCCCCGCGTACGCGGCGATGTCGGCCGGGAACGCGAAGCGGACACGGGCCGCGGCGCCGGGGGCGAGCGGGACGCGGGCGTACCCGATGAGGCGGGCGACCGGGCGGGCGTAGCGGCCGGCGGGAGCGTCGAGGTAGAGCTGGACGACCTCGGTGCCGGGGCGGGTGCCGGTGTTGCGGACGGTCAGGGCGATGCCGGTCTCGCCGTCCGTGGGGAGGGCGGTGGCGGTCGCCTCCGCGGCGGTCCACGCGAACGTCGTGTACGACAGGCCGTGGCCGAACGGGTGGAGCGGCGTCGGGTCGAGGGAACTGGCCTCGCTCAGGTGACCGAGCGGCGGGGCGAGGTACGTCCAGGGCTGGCCGCCGGGGTCGCGCGGCACGCTCACGGGGAGGCGGCCGGAGGGTTCGACGCGGCCGGTGAGGACGCGGGCGACGGCGGGGCCGCCCTCCTCGCCCGGGAAGAACGCCTGGACGGCCGCCGCGAGCCGGTCCGCCCAGCGGCCGAGCGCGTACGGGCGGCCGGTCAGGAGGACGAGCACGACGGGCGTGCCGGTGGCGAGGAGCCGGTCGAGCAGGGCGCCCTGGCCGTCGGGCAGTTCGAGGTCGGGCGCGTCGCAGCCCTCGCCGGAGGTTCCCCGTCCGAAGAGGCCCGAGCGGTCGCCGAGGACGGCGACGCACAGGTCGGCGCCGGCCACGTCGGCGGGGTCGGTGACGAGGTCCGTGCCGGGCAGTTCGGCGCGCAGTGCGTCGAGGAGCGTGGGGACGTCCACGCCCAGGGGCAGCTCCGGGTGCTCGACGCCGACGTGGCGCGGGAAGCTGTAGCAGCCGAGCATGCCCGCCGGGTCGTCGGCGAGGGGGCCCACGACGGCGATGCGGCCGCCGGGTCGCAGCGGGAGCACCCCGGCCGTGTCGGCGAGGACGACGACGGACTCCTCGGCGACGCGGCGGGCCAGCGCGCGCAGGTGCGGCGGGTCCAGGTCGAGGGAGGCCGGCGGGGCCGGGGGCGACCAGTCGGGGTCCAGCAGGCCCAGTTCGCACTTCTGGGTCAGGACGCGGAGGGCGGCGCGGTCCACCAGGTCCTCCGGGACGGCTCCGGTGCGGACGGCGTCACGCAGGGGCGTGCCGTAGCAGCGGACGGCGGGCAGTTCGACGTCGACGCCCGCGTCGAGGGCGAGGGCGGCGGCCCCGGCGGGCGAGGCGGCGACGCGGTGGGCCAGTTCCAGGAAGGAGACGCCGAAGTAGTCGGCGACGACCGTGCCGCCGAAGTCCCACTCCTCCCGCAGAAGCCGGGTGAGGAGCGGCCGGTGGGCGTGTGCGGGCAGTCCGTCGAGGTCGTTGTACGCGGCCATCACCGAGCGGGCCCCGCCGTCCCGTACGGCCATCTCGAACGGCGGCAGCACGACGTCGGCCAGTTCGCGGGGGCCGATGGAGACGGGGGCGTGGTTGCGTGCGCCGCGTGAACCGGCGTACCCGGCGAAGTGCTTGAGGGTGGCGACGACACCGGCCGACTGGAGTCCGCGCACATAGGCGGTGCCGAGGGTGGCGACCAGGTACGGGTCCTCGCCGATGGTCTCCTCGGTGCGGCCCCAGCGCGGGTCACGGGTCACGTCGAGGACGGGCGCGAGGCCCTGGTGGACACCGGCGGCGGCGAGCGTGGCGCCGATGCCGGCGGCCATCTCGGCGATCAGCTCCGGGTCGAAGGTGGCGCCCCAGGCCAGGGGCGTGGGGAACACGGTGGCCCGCCAAGCGGTGAAGCCGGTCAGGCACTCCTCGTGGGCGAGGGCCGGGATCCCGAAGCGGTTGGCGCCCGCGACGCGCTTCTGGAGCGCGGCGAGCCGGGCGGCGCCCTCGGCGGGTTCGACCGGTGCGGTGCCGAACGGGCGGGTCACCTGCCCGAGTCCGTACGGCAGGAGGGCGTCGAGGTCGATGTCCTCGGCCACCTCGTGCTGGAGCGGGGCGACGTCCTCGCCGCCGTCGCCGGTGGAGCCGGGCCAGACGCCGGCCAGCTGGGCGAGCTTCTCCTCCAGGGTCATCCGGGCCAGCAGATCGGCGGCGCGGACGGGAGCGGGCAGCGTGGTGTCCTGCCAGGGGTGGGCCATGGAACTCCTTGATCCCCATGTTGTTCCGGAAGGATGCAGAAAATTCTCGGACGGCTGACTGGCGAAGCTACGACCTCGGCACACCTCTGTCAACGGCAGTGAAACGACAGTGAGTTGGTGAGGCACAGGGGGTTGCCACGTGCGGTGCGGCGTCCCTAGGGTGCGGCAGCAGCGCGCTTCCGGAGAGTTTCAGAAAACTTCCAGTACGAGGAGCTCCTCATGGGCGACCCTGCTCACCCGGCTGTGCCCCACCGCCCGCTGTCCCGGCGCCGTTTCCTGGCCGCCTCCGCCGCCACGGGACTGGGCATGACCGCGCTCGGCGCGTGCGGCGGCTCGGGCACGGCCACCGACTCCTCGGGGCGGACGGTCGTGGAGTGGTGGAACATCGCGACGACCGAGCCCAGGAAGTCCGTCTGGGCCGGCCTCGCCCGCGCGTTCGAAGCACGGAACCCGCAGGTCAGCATCAAGATCGTGACGCTGGAGAACGAGGCGTACAAGGCGAAGCTCACCGCCCTCACCGCGTCCGGGAAACTGCCGGACGTCTTCCACACCTGGGGCGGCGGCGTGCTGCGGCAGCAGGTCGAGGCGGGCCTCGTGGAGGACCTGTCCGGGCGGACCGCCGGCTGGTCGGACACGCTGCTGCCGGTGGCGACGGAGCCGTACATGGTTGGCGGGAAGGCGTACGCCGTCCCGTTCGACATCGGCATGGTCGGCTTCTGGTACAACAAGGCGCTCTTCCGGAAGGCCGGGCTGACGGCCCCGCCCGCCACCTGGTCCGGCTTCCTGGACGCGGTCCGCCGCCTCAAGGCCGCCGGGGTGGTCCCGCTCGCCCTGGCCGGCAAGGAGAAGTGGCCCGGCATGTACTACTGGGCGTACCTCGCGATGCGGACCGGCGGCGCCGGCGCCCTCCAGGAGGCCGGGGACCGGAAGGACTTCGGCGGCGCGGCGTTCGTGGCGGCGGGCCGCCACCTCGCCGAACTGGTGGCCCTCCAGCCGTTCCAGCGGGGCTTCCTCGGCGCGGGCTACTCCACACCGGCGGGACAGGCCGCGACCGTCGCCAACGGCCGGGCCGCCATGGAGCTGATGGGCCAGTGGGCGCCCGACGTGCAGAAGGACGCCGGGCGGGGCCTCGGCGCCGACCTCGGGTTCTTCCCCTTCCCCGCCGTCGACGGCGGACGCGGCGCACGCACCGAGGTGTTCGGCGGGGGCGGCGGGCACGCCGTACGGACGGGAGCATCGCAGGCCGCCGTCGATTTCCTGGAGTTCTTCACGTCGACGGCCTCGCAGCGCAAGCTGGTGGCGGAGACGGCCGTCCTGCCCGTGGTGAAGGGCGTCGACGACGCCGTCACCGACCCGAACCTCAAGGCGGTGGCACGCGAACTGTCCGGCGCCACCGGCTTCCAGCTCTACCTCGACCAGGCGTACGCGCCCGCCGTCGGCCAGCAGGTCAACGACAGCGTCGCGGAGCTGATCGCGGGCGAGGCGATGCCCGAGGAGGTCACCGGGGCGATCACGCGGACGGCGAGGGAGCAGTAGGCCGCGATGACGCCCTCCACCGCCGGGCCGAGACCGGCCGCCCGCCCCCGCCTGTGGCTGACCGCCTTCTCCTTCCAGCTGCCGGCACTGCTGCTGTTCGGCCTGCTGGTCCTGCTGCCGATCCTCTACGCCCTGTACACGTCCGCCTTCCGCTGGGGCGGCTTCGGCGCCCCGACGGACTACACGGGCGCCGACAACTTCCTCCGCCTCTTCCAGGACCCGGTGTTCCTCGGCGACCTCTGGCGCTGCCTCGTCCTGGTCGTCCTCTCCCTCGCCTTCCAGCTGCCGTTCGCACTGGCCATGGCGGTGCTGCTGAACCAGCGGCTGCGCGGCCGGGCCGTCTACCGGATGCTGTTCTTCGCCCCGTACGTGCTCTCCGAAGTGGTCACCGGCGTGCTGTTCACCATGATCTTCGCGCCGGGCGAGGGCCTGGCGGACCACGTGCTCGACGCGGTCGGCCTGACGGGCCTGGGCGGCGGCTGGTTCTCCGACCGGTCCACGGTGCTGGGCACCCTGTTCCTCGTCATGACCTGGAAGTACTTCGGCTTCCACATGATGCTGTACCTGGCGGCCCTCCAGTCCGTGCCGCGGGAACTGACCGAGGCGGCGATCGTGGACGGCGCGGGCCCGTGGCAGCGCTTCCGCGGCATCACCCTGCCACTGCTGGGCCCCACACTCCGCATCAGCGTCTTCCTCTCGGTCATCGGCGCGATCCAGCTGTTCGACCTGGTGTGGGTGACCACGGCCGGCGGTCCGGTCCACTCCTCCGAGACGATGGCCGTGACGATGTTCCAGTACGGGTTCAAGCGCTACCAGGTGGGCTACGCGAGCGCGATCAGCGTGGTGATGTTCGCCATCAGCCTGGTGTTCGCCGTCGCGTACCAGCGCTTCGTGCTCCGCCGCGACCTGGCGGGCGCCACGACGACGATGAGGGGCGGGGGACGATGAGACGGATCGTACGGGCGCTGTCGCCGCACGCCGTGCTGGTGACGGTCGGCGCGGTGATGGCGGTGCCGCTGCTGTACGCGGTGCTGTCCGGGTTCAAGTCCACGGACCAGCTGTCCCGCAACCCGGTGGGGCTGCCCGCGCCATGGGTGACGGAGAACTACACGGGCGTGCTCGGCTCGGCCGGCTTCTGGCGGCTGGTCGGCAACAGCACGCTCGTCGCGGTGGGTTCGACGGTCGTGGTGGTGGCGGTGTCGGCGCTGGCGGCGTTCGCGTTCGCCCGGTTCGCGTTCCGGGGGCGGGAGCTGCTGTTCACACTGTTCACGATGGGCCTGATGTTCCCGTTCGCGGTAGCGGTCCTGCCGCTGTTCCTGCTGCTGCGGTCGATGGGGCTGCTGGACAACCCGCTGGGGGTGATCCTGCCGCAGGCGGCGTTCGGGCTGCCCGTGACGATCGTGATCCTGCGGGGCTTCTTCCGGGAGATCCCGGGCGAACTGGAGGAGGCGGCGACGCTGGACGGCTGCGGGCCGTTCGGCTTCTTCTGGCGGATCCTGCTGCCGATGGCGCGTCCGGCGCTGGGGACGGTGTCGGTGCTGGCGGTGGTGGGCAGCTGGAACAACTTCTTCCTGCCGCTGCTGGTGTTCAACGACCCGTCGTGGTGGACGCTGCCGGTGGGCGTGCAGCAGTTCCAGGGCCAGTACGCGGCGGACACGGCACGCGTCTGCGCGTACCTGGTGCTGGCGATGGTGCCGGCCCTCGCCTTCTACTCCCTGGCGGAACGCCAACTGGTGGGGGGCATCACGGCGGGCGCGACGAAGGGGTGACCCGCGGCGCCACCGGGGGTGGGCCGCCCGGTTCCCTCCGGGCAGGGGGGCCTGGCTTGCGGGATCTCGTATGGCGGGGCGTCGGGCCCGCCGCCCCGCGAGCAGCGCCACCGCCGCGCCGCACGCGGCGCAGTCCGACCAACCCGTCCAGCCAGGTGACCTGGCGTACGGACAGGACCTTCTGGGCGCACGAGGAGGCCCCCACCGCGGTGGGACCGGTGCCGGGCGGTGCCGTGGGCGTCGACGAGGGCCCCACGGGCCGTGGCCCGTCGCCGAGCCGGGCGGACGTCGCCCCCGGGGGGGCGCCGCGTCGGCGGGGCCGGTGAAGACGGGCTGACCGCGGAAGAGGGGGTATCGCCCTGCAGCCGGCCTGCGCGCGAGCGGAGGCCGGCTCCGCCGCACACGGCAGGTGTCGACCGGTGCCGTCCTCGGCGCGGACCACGGAAAGCCCCGCTCCACACCCTCCGACCCGATGTGACGTGCTTCACATCCCGAGCCTGTCAGGAATCGCAGGGCTGCCCGGTTCAAGGGGCGAAACCGCGCAAGACAGCGGTGGAACCCTCGCAGACAGGAGCAGGTCCATGCAGCACCGCATCGTCGTCCTCGGAGCCGGCTACACCGGAGCCGTCGTCGCCGGCCGCCTCGCCAAGCGGCTGCACCGCGAGGACGTCGCCATCACCCTCGTCAACCCCGAGCCCGACTTCGTCGAGCGCGTCCGGCTGCACCAGCTCGCGGTCGGCCAGGACCTCACGCCCCGGCCCTTCAGGGAGATGTTCGCGGGCACGGGCGTGGCTCTGAAGCTCGCGAAGGTCACCGCCGTGGACGTGGACCGCAAGACGGTGACGGTCACCGCCACGAGCGGCCCCGAGCGCGAGGACCTGGAGTACGACACGCTGGTCTACGCCCTCGGCAGCGGCTGGAACGACGGGGGCGTCCCCGGCGTCACCGAGCACGCCCACGACATCGCCGGCCGCCCCGGAGCGCTCCGGCTGCGCGAGCGCCTGGCCCGCCTGGAGGCCGGCCGGCCCGTGGTCGTGGTCGGCGGCGGCCTGACCGGCCTGGAGGCCGCGACCGAGATCGCGGAGACCCGCCCGGACCTCGACGTCGCCCTGGCCGTCCGCGGGGGCCTCGGCGACTGGCTCTCGGACAAGAGCCGCGCCCACCTGCGCAAGGTGGTGGACGAGCTCGGCATCACGGTCCACGAACACGCCGCGGTCACCGCCGTGGCGGCGGACGCCGTGACGACGGCCGACGGCCGGACGGTCCGCGCCGAGGTCACGGTCTGGACCACCGGCTTCGCCGTCCACCCGATCGCCGGGGCCACCACCCTGGAACTGACCGACAGCGGCCAGATCGTCGTCGACGCCACGATGCGCTCGGTCTCCCACCCGGACGTGTACGCCGTGGGTGACGCGGCGATGGCGACCGGCCCGGGCGGCAAGCCCCTGCGCATGTCCTGCGCCTCGGGCGTCCCCATGGCCTGGCAGGCCGCCGACGCCCTCGCGGCCCGCCTCGCCGGCACCAAGGTCCGCCGCATCCCCATCCGCTACTTCCAGCAGTGCGTCTCGCTGGGCCGCAAGGAGGGCCTGATCCAGTTCGTCACCGCCGACGACCGAGCGGTCGACCGGGCCCTGACGGGCCGCGTGGCCGCCGTCTACAAGGAACTGATCTGCAAGGGCGCGGCCTGGGGCGTCGCCAACCCGACGGCGGGCCTGCCGTCCCGGCGCCGGCGTGTCGTACGGCAGGCGACCCGGATCGGCGCACGGGCGGAGGCGGCGGCCTGACCCCGCCCGTGCGGCCGGGGCCGCGCGCCGCAGGGGTCAAGCGGTGGCGGGGCGGGGGGAGGTGCTGGCGCGGATGACCAGTTCCGTGGAGAGCTCGACGCGTGGCGCGTCGAGCTCCTCCTCCCGCGTGAGGCGCAGGATCGCCCGCACCGCCGCCTTGCCCATCTCGGCGAGCGGCTGCCGCACCGTCGTCAGCGGCGGCGCCGACCACCGTACTTCCGGAAGGTCGTCGAAACCGACCACGCTCATGTCCTCCGGTACGCGCAGCCCCCGCCGCCGCAGCGCCTCGATGGCGCCCAGGGCCATCTGGTCGGAGGCGGCGAACAGCGCCGTCGGCGGCTCCGCCAGGTCGAGGAGCGTGTTGCAGCCGGTGAACCCGGACGCGTGGTAGAAGTCGCCGGGCACGATCAGAGACTCGTCCACGGCGATCCCGGCGCCCTCCAGCGCCGCCCGGTACCCGTCGAGCCGCGCGCGCGAGCACAGCAGCCGGGGCGGCCCGGCCACGAAGCCGATCCTGCGGTGCCCGAGGCGCAGCAGGTGTTCCGTGGCGGCGAGGCCGCCCGCCCAGTTGGTGGCGCCGACGGTCGGCGCGTCCAGAGCGGGCGAGCCGGCCGGGTCGACGACCACGAGGGGGACGCCGAGGCGGCGCAGCTCCTCGTGAAAGACCGGCTCCAGGACGGAGGTCACGAGGATGACGCCGCCCGAGGCCCGGGCGCGCAGGTTGCGCATCCACTGGCGGGCGTCGCCGCTGCGTCCGTGGATGGCGGAGACGACGGTGCCCATGCCGGCGGCGTGCGCGACCTCCTCGACGCCCCGGATGATCTCGACGGCCCAGGGGCTGTCGAGGTCGTTGAAGACCAGGTCGAGGAGGGCGGCGCGGTCGCCGGGCGCGCTGGGGCGCCGCCGGTAGCCGTGGGCGCGCAGCAGGTCCTCCACGCGGGCGCGGGTGGCCGGGGACACGTCGGACCTGCCGTTGACGACCCGGGAGACGGTGGGTACGGACACCCCCGCCTCCCGGGCGATGTCCGTGATCGTCACCTTCGCCTTGGCCGTCCGGCCCTCCGACCCGTCACCGGTCCCGCTGCCGGTCGTCGTGCTGTCCGCTGCCAATTCCCCCACCTCCGTTGACGGTTGCCCCGCACGCCTCTACCGTTCCGGACGCACTCTCGAAACTTTGCAGCAGTCTTCCGGAAGACCGGAGGAGACGTGAAGCCATCATGAGAGGGACGTCCATGAAGCTCCAGAGCTTACGCAGAGCCGCGTTCGGTATCTCGGCCACGGCCCTGTTGGTGGCCGGCGCGGTCGCCCCCGCGGGCGCCGCCCCCGCCGGGGCCGCCGCCGAACCGGTCCTGCGGGACCTCGCGGCCGCGCACGGCATCTACTACGGGACCGCCGTCACCGCGTCCAAGCTGAACGGCACGTACGCCACCGTGGCCGCCCAGCAGTTCGACTCCCTCACCCCCGGCAACGAGATGAAGTGGGGTTCGGTCGAGCCGGTACGGGGCGACTTCCGCTGGTCCGGGGCGGACGCGGTGGTCGACTTCGCCGAGGCGCACGGCCAGAAGGTCCGGGGCCACACCCTGGTCTGGCACAGCCAGCTGCCCTCGTGGGTGGAGAACGGCAGCTGGACGGCCGACGGTCTGCGGGCGGTCGTGGCCGACCACATCGCCACGGAGGCCGGCCGGTACAAGGGCCGGATCGACCACTGGGACGTGGTCAACGAGCCGTTCAACGAGGACGGTACGCGCCGCCAGTCCGTCTTCCAGCGCGTGCTGGGCGACGGCTACGTCGCGGAGGCGTTCCGCGCGGCCCGGGCCGCCGACCCGGCCGCGAAGCTGTACCTCAACGACTACAACGTCGAGGGGATCAACGCGAAGAGCGACGCCATGTACAACCTGGTCAGGTCGCTGAAGGCGCAGGGCGTCCCGATCGACGGCGTCGGCCTCCAGGCCCATCTCATCGTCGGCCAGGTGCCGTCGACGCTCCGCGCGAACATCCAGCGCTTCGCCGACCTGGGCGTGGACGTCGCCGTCACCGAGCTGGACATCCGGATGACGCTCCCGGCGACCGACGCGAAGCTCGCCCAGCAGAAGGCCGACTACAAGGCCGTCACGCAGGCGTGTCTCGCCGTGGCGCGCTGCGCGGGCGTCACCGTGTGGGGGTTCACGGACTCCGACTCGTGGATCCCCGACTTCTTCGAGGGGCAGGGCGCGGCGACGCCGTACGACGAGAACTACCGGCCCAAGCCCGCCTACTACGGCATCGCCGAGGCGCTCGGCTGGACCGACGGCGGCACCGGCCCGGGGCCCGGACCCGTGGGCGGCTGCACGGTGGCGTACGGCGTGCAGAACCAGTGGAGTACGGGCTTCACCGCGCAGGTCACGGTGAGGAACACCGGCACGGCGCCGGTGAACGGCTGGCGGCTGGACTGGACGTGGCCGTCCGGGCAGCGCGTCACCCAGGCGTGGAACGCCACGGTCACCCAGTCGGGCACCGCCGTCAGCGCGTCCAACGCCTCGTACAACGCGACCATCGCGCCGGGCGCCACCGCCACGTTCGGCTTCAACGGCTCGTGGTCGGGCGCCAACACGGCACCCACGGCCTTCACCCTGAACGGGGCGGCCTGCACGGTGTGACGGCCGCGACGCGGACGAACGGGCAGGAGGGCCGTGCGGCCTCACGCCGTACGGCCCCCACCTCGTCTACGCGCCGTCCTCCGTTTCCCGCACCGACCGCCCGAGCAGGCCCTGTGCCCGGAGTTCGGCCAGGACGAGGCCGGCGTACTCCGTGGCGCCCCGCACGGACGTGTGGGTGTTGTCGCGCTTCTCGGCCGTCAGGTACAGCGCCTTCGACGCCTCCGGGCCCAGTTCCTCGACCCGTGCCTTGGTGAGGGCGGTGAGGTCCACGAGCGGGGTGCCGAGCCGTGCGGCGAGGGCGCGGATCTCGGCGGGGTGGTCGACGCCGAGGCCGTTGACGAGGAGGGCGGTGCCGTTGTTCAGGGTGCCGTCGGCGTTGAACCAGCGGCGGACGACGGGGGTGACGAGGACGGGTTCGCCGCCGCGGGCACGGACGCCCTCCACGAGGGCGGTGAGGTTGGCCCGGTAGGTGGCCGCGTCGGTCTGCTTGTCGTTGTGGGCGAGCTGGACGAGGACCAGGTCGCCGGGGCGGATCCGGTCCCGGGTGGTGGCGAACAGCGCCGGGTCGGACAGGTAGCTGACGGTGGACTCTCCGGAGTCCGCGTGGTTGGCGACGGCGAGGCCGCGGCGCAGGAACTGCGGCAGCTGCTGTCCCCAGCCGCTGTAGGGCGCACCGGGCTGGTCGCACACGGTGGAGTCGCCGATCAGGACGAGTTTCCGGGCGCGCGGGGCGGGCGTGACGCGTATCGCGTGGAGGGCGGGCGCGGGTCCGGCGAAGGTGAGGTCGAGGCCGGGTGAGCCCGCGGGGCCGGTGGGTTCGCCCTCCGGGGTGCGCACGTCGACGGTGAACGCGCGGGTGATCCGCTCGCCGGCGGCGGTGGGCGTCTCGGCGAGCATCGTGCGCCGGGTCTCGGCGGTGACGGAGGTTGCGCCCGCGGTGTCCCCGCCGAGGGTGACCGTGACGTCGTACGTGCCGGGTGCCACGTCGAAGTGGCAGACGACGGGCGCCGTTCCGGTGCAGTGGTCGAGGCCGCGGCCGTAGGTGCCGGGGCCGCCGGGCGGTGCGGAGGCGTGTGCGGGAACGGCGGGGAGCGCCGTGGTCAGTGCGGTGAGGGCCGCGGCCGCTAGCAGGGCCGGGCGTCCGATCCGGGCCATGGGGGCTCCTCAGTGCGTGCGGTCGGGGACGGGGACGCCGAAGTCGGGGGTGCCGTCGGGCTTCCAGCGCAGGGTCTGGATACGGGTGTGGCGGTTGGGGTCGTTGAGCGGGTCGCCGACGATCTCCTTGTACTGGCGGGCGTGGTACACGAGGACGTCGGTGCGGCCGTCCTCGGCGACGGTGAAGGAGTTGTGGCCGGGGCCGTACTGCTTGGTCGTGTCGTTGCTGGTGAAGACGGGCGTGGGCGACTTGGTCCAGGAGGCGGGGTCCATCAGGTCGCTGTCGGCGTCGGCGGTGAGCAGGCCGAGGCAGTAGTTGTGGTCGGTGGCGCTGGCGGAGTACGTCATGAAGACGCGGCCGTTGCGCTGGAGGAACGAGGCGCCCTCGTTGACCTTGAACCCGATGCACTCCCAGTCGTACTCGGGTGTGGTGAGGCGTACCTGCGGGCCGGTCAGGGTCCACGGGTTCGCCATGCGGGACAGGAAGACGGCGGTGTTGTTGGCCATGCCGGGCTCGTGCTGGGCCCAGGCGAGGTAGCGGCTGCCGCGGTGGGTGAAGGTGGTGGCGTCGAGGGAGAAGGTGTCCCAGGCGGTGGTGATGCGGCCCTTCTCGGTCCAGGTGCCCTGGAAGGGGTCCGGGGAGGGGTTCTCCAGGACCCACATGCGGATGCGCCAGATGTCGTTCGCGGGCGCGGCGGCGAAGTAGACGTACCAGCGGCCGTCGATGTGGTGGATCTCGGGGGCCCAGATGTGGGCACCCATGTCGCCGCTGGTGTGCTTGCGCCAGATGACCGCCTCCTCGGCGGTGGCGAGGCCGCGGAGCGTACGGGAGCGGCGCAGGATGATGCGGTCGTACTCCGGGGCGGTGGCGGTGAAGTAGTAGCGGCCGTCCTTGTGGCGGTGGATGTGCGGGTCCGCGCGGTTGCGGACGAGGGGGTTGAGGTACGGGGGTCCGCCGGCGGCCGAGCCCTGCGGGGCGGCGTGGGCGGCGCCGGCGGGGAGGGCGGTCAGGGCGCCGGCGGCGAGGGCGCCCTGGAGCAGCAGTCGACGGGTGGGCAGGGGGTCGCGGCTCATGCGTACCACCTTTCGTTCGTCATTTCGAACAGCATCTGCAATCCCGAACGGCGAAACCGTAAAGGTGTGTCAGGAGGAGGTCAACGGGGCTGGAGTGACGGACTTCGCTAGCGTCCCGGGTATGAGCACTGCGCAGCCGTCCTTCACCCACGCCCTCACGACGTCCTCGGCCCCGCTGGTCCTGGACGGCGGGATGTCCAACCAACTGGAGTCCATGGGGCACGACTTGAGCGACGACCTGTGGTCGGCGCGGCTACTGGCCGAGGAACCGGAGGCGATCGTCGCGGCCCACCTCGCCTACTACGAGGCCGGTGCCGACGTCGCCATCACGGCGAGCTACCAGGCGACGTTCGAGGGCTTCGCGCGGCACGGCATCGGCCGGGACCGGGCGGCCGAACTCCTCGCGCGGAGCGTGGAACTGGCCCGCGAGGCGGCCCGCCGCGCCCGGGCCGGGGGCATCACCCGCCCGCTGTGGGTGGCCGCGTCGGCCGGCCCGTACGGGGCAATGCTGGCCGACGGGTCGGAGTACCGCGGCCGGTACGGGCTGGACGTGGCCGCGCTGGAGGCGTTCCACCGGCCGCGCCTGGAGGTGCTGGCGGCGGCCGGGCCCGACGTGCTGGCCCTGGAGACCGTGCCCGACGCCGACGAGGCCCGGGCGCTGCTGCGGGCGGTGCGCGGACTGCCCGTGCCCGCCTGGCTCTCGTACACGATCACCGGCGACCGCACCCGGGCCGGGCAGCCCCTGGAGGAGGCGTTCGCGCTCCTGGCGGACGTGGACGAGATCGTGGCGGTCGGCGTCAACTGCTGCGACCCGCACGACGTGACCGCCGCCGTCGAGGTCGCGGCGCGCGTCACGGGCAAGCCGGTCGTGGTGTACCCGAACAGCGGCGAGGTGTGGGACGCCGAGGCCCGGGACTGGCGGGGCCGGTCGGTCTTCACGCCGGAGCGCGCCGCCGACTGGCGCGGCGCGGGCGCCACCCTGATCGGCGGCTGCTGCCGGGTGGGCCCGGACGCCATCGCCCACGTGGCGGCGGGCCTGCGGCCGTAGGCACCCCGGAGGCGGGAGCGGTGCCGCGCTGTCCCCAAGGAGCCTGATCGTGCGCTAGGTTGACGCCGGCCCTGCGGTCCGCGCGGAGCCGGACGCCGGTGACACGTCCGGCCGCGCAGCGGCCCCTCCGGGCGACCGCACGTCGCGGTGCCCGGGACCGCCGCCGTGCGCTGCGTGCCCGCGCCCTCAGCAACCCGGGCGCACGCGGCCCGTACCGGCGCCCCTCCCCCACCGAGGGCCCACGACCGCCCACCCCGCGAGAGGCTGGAGTTCCGGCATGGACGAGCATCTGCCCCTGCCCCCCGAGGACCGCGCGCTCAGCCCGTACACCGGCTGGACCCGGGCCCATTGGGAGGCCGTGGCCGACGGACTGGTGCGCGCCGCGTGGCGCTGGGCGACCCCCGGCGGCGCCCTGCTGGACCTGCCGGGGCGGCCGTCCCGTTCCGGGGTGCGCTCCGACGGCCTGGAGGGTTACGCGCGGACGTTCCTGGCGGCGGCGTTCCGCGTCGCGGGCGCCCGCGGCGAGGACCCGTACGGGCTGCTCGGCCGGTACGCGGACGGCCTCGCGTCGGGCACGCGCACGGCGGGCCGCGAGGACGCCGAGTCGTGGCCGCTGATCCTGGACCACGACGTGCAGGGCCAGCCCATGGTCGAGTCGGCGTCCGTGGCGCTCGGCCTGTGGCTGACCCGGCCGTGGCTGTGGGACGCCCTCGACGACGGCGTACGGGACCGGGCGGAGGAGTGGCTGCGGGGCGCGCTGCGGCACACGCCGGCGCCGAACAACTGGTACCTGTTCCCGCTGATGGTGGCCGGCTTCCTGCGGTCCGTGGGGCGGGGCGACGCGGAGACGGACCGGGCGGTCGAGCGGGGCCTTCGGCTGCTGGAGTCCTGGTACCGGGGCGGCGGCTGGTACGCGGACGGCGACGGCCGGGCGTTCGACCACTACAACGGCTGGGCGCTGCACCTGTATCCGGTCCTGTACGCGCACCTCGGCGGCGACAAGGGGATGCTGGACCTGTACGGGCCGCGTCTGAGCGCCCATCTGGAGGGCCTGTCGCCGCTGTTCGGCGCCGACGGCGCACCGGTGTACTTCGGCCGGTCGATGACGTACCGGTTCGCGGCGGGCGCGGCGGTCGGCCTCGGCGCGGTGACCGGCCGTACGCCGCTCGGCCCGGGGGCTTCGCGGCGGCTGCTGAGCGGCTGTCTGCGGTACTTCACCGACCGGGGCGCGGTGGACGCGCGGGACGGGCTGCTGAGCCTGGGCTGGCACGGCCCGCACGAGGCGACGCTCCAGTCGTACTCGGCCCCGGCATCCCCGTACTGGGCGTCCAAGGCGTTCGTGGCGCTGCTGGCCCCGGCGGACGATCCGCTGTGGACGGCGCGGGAGGAGGCGGCGCCCGTGGAGGGCGCGGACCGGGCGGTGGCGCTGCCGGTGCCGGGGCTGCTGGTGCAGACGACGGGCGCGGACGGGATCGCCCGGTTGCACAACCACGGCAGCGACGCGGTCCGCCCGTACGAGGGCGAGACGCCGGAGGTGGCCGACCCGCTGTACGGGCGGCTGGCCTACTCGACCCGGACGGGCCCTACGTCCGGCGGCAACGCGGCGGACAACCACCTGTCGGTCGAGACCGGGCGCGGGGCCTCGGTGCGCTGCCGGGTGCGGCCGCTCGGCGCGGGGCGGGGCGACGGCTGGGCGTGGGCCGCCTCCTGGCACCGGCCGGTGTTCACGGCGGGCCCGCCGATGGTGCCGGGGCTGCGCGTGGAGAGCGTGACGGTGGCGCGCGGCCGGTTCGAGCTGCGGGCGCACCGGGTGCTCGGGCTGCCCGACGGGGCGCGGGTGCGGCTCTCGGGGTGGGCGACCGGGCCGGACGAGCCGCTGGCGTCGCAGCTGCACGGCCTGTACGGGTGGGCGGAGCGGGAGGAGTGCCGGGCGCCGCAGGGCACGGCGTTCACCCGCTGGGCGGTGCTGCCCCGGCTGGCGACCGGGCCGGTGAGCGGGGGCGGCACGGTGGTGCTGGTGGCGCTCGCCTCGCTGACGGGCACGGCGGACGCGGGGCCGCTGGACGGTGTCGCGGCGGTGGAGTCGGCGGACGAGGACGCGGTCGTGGTGCGGTGGCGCGAGGACGGGACGGTGACGCGCGTCGCGTTCGAGCCGGTGGGCGTGACGTGGTCCGCGTGATGTGCTCGCCGGAACGGTCCGCGTGACGTGGTCGTCGTGGGCCCGGTCCGCGTGACACGGCCGTCGTGACGTGGTGCGCGTGCGGACCGGCCTCGTTCGGTATGTCGAAAGTTTCCGACCGTTGCGAGCCCTTGAACGCGCAGGTCTTCACTCCGAGTTGAGCCGCGCCTAATGTAGGAAGCGCTTACTACGGGGCCGTTCGGAGGGAACGCCATGACTCGTACCGTGAGCGCCGCCGGGCCCACCCTGGCGGTGGTCGCCCGGGAGGCCGGGGTCTCGGTGCCCACCGCGTCGAAGGTCGTCAACGGCCGCGACGACGTGGCCCCCGAGACCCGGCGCCGGGTGACGGAGGTGCTGGACCGGCTCGGCTACGTGCGGCGTCCACGCCTCGACGCGGCCAAGCCGCCCGGCCTGGTCGACCTGGTGCTGCACTCCCTGGACAGCTCCTCGTCGGGCGCCGTGCTGCACGGCGTCGAGCGGGCCGCGCAGGAGGCGGGCCTGGAGGTGGTCGTCTCCACCGACGGCCGCCGGGAGCAGGGCCGGCTGCACCGGCTGGCGGCCCGCGGGTCGTCCGGTGTGCTGCTGTGCCTGCCGGAGCCCGATCCGTCGCAGTACGCCTGGCTGGAGCGCCACCGCATCCCGTACGTGCTGATCGACCCGGCGCAGGAGCCGCCACCCGGCGTCGTGTCGGTCGGCGCGACGAACTGGCAGGGCGGGGTGACGGCCACCGAGCACCTGCTGTCCCTGGGTCATGAGCGCATCGCGCTGCTCGCGGGCCCCCGGCGCGGACGCTGCGCGGGTGCCCGGGTGGCGGGCTACCGCTCGGCCCTGCTGGCGGCGGGGGTGCCGCGCCGCGAGGAGTACGTGCGCTTCGGCGAGTCCACGGAGGAGGGCGCCGCGCGGCGCGTGCGGGAGCTGCTGGACCTGCCGGAGCCGCCGACGGCGGTGTTCGCCTGCTCGGACGGGATGGCCCTGGGGGCGTACCGGGCCGTGGCGGAGCGGGGGTTGCGCGTCCCGCACGACATCAGCGTGGTCGGCTTCGACGACCTCCCGGAGGCCCGCTGGGCCACGCCGGGACTGACGACGGTGCGCCGCCCCCTGTCGGAGATCGCCGCGACCGCGCTGCGGCTCCTGGTGCGGATGATGTCCGGCGAGCGGCCGGAGGGCACCCGCACGGAGCTGTCGACACACCTGGTGGTCCGCGCCAGCACGGCGCCGCCGCCGGGCGCCGACGGCGGCGCTCAGCCGTGGGCGAGCGCCACGTTGTAGACGTACACGCCGATCGCGGCGGCGACGCAGGCCAGAACCACCCACGACGTGAGGCTCGTGTGGCGGTCGCGGCCCTGGCGTACGCGGCGGGTGCGGCCGGCCTTCGGCTTGCGCGGCTGCCGCGTACGGCCCGGACGCCGCGGGGCGGAGGCCGTACCGGAGTGCGCGCCGGGCCCGCCGTCGGACAGCCCGGCGGACGCGGTCTCGGCGAGCAGGCGGCGGCAGATGGCGGCCAGTTCGGTCGTGCCGGCGGTGATGCTGACGACGGCCTCGGAGCGCGCGGGCGCGGTGGTCCCGCCGTCCAGGATGCGGCCGGCGCGGATGAGGACCTCGTCGCGGCCGCCGCTCGGGGCGAGGCTGATCCAGCGCTCCACGTGCTCGCCGCGGATGACCACGCCGCCGCCCCGCTCGCGGTACACGGTGTGCTGCCGCCACAGCAGCGTGGCCAACTCCGTGGCCGTTTCCCTGAGTTCCGTGTGCATGCCCTCCCCTTCGGTGCACCGGAGCATGTCGAACAGACATGCGCAGCGGGCACTCTAGCGGCCGGGACCGACACCCTGCTCGGCGGGCGTCCCTGTTCGGCGGGCGTCCGGCAGGCGGCGCCGGGCGGCCGGGACGGCCCGCGCCGCCCGCCCCGGGGTCAGCCCGCCGCGCGGAACGTACGCCGGTACGCCGGCGGGGACACCTCGATCGCGGCGTGCAGGTGCTGACGGTGGACTGAGCGCCGTACCCCGCCCCGGCCCGGCCGGGGTGCCCGGGGCCCGACCGGGCCCGGGCACCCGCGCCGGGCGGGCCGTCAGCCCGGCATCCGGTCCCCGATCAGCGCCAGGTTCTGGATCGCCGCGAGCCCGAACAGCGCCGTGGTGTTGGTGGAGATCCACAGGTGCTCGTAGCCGGGCTCCAGCACCACCGGCCCCTCCAGCGGGGTCTTCTCCCACTTCATCGCCGTGGTGTACCCGTCGCTGCCGTAGAACTTCTGCCACGCACGGGCGGCCAGCTTGTCGTCGTCCAACTGCGCGGCCGCGTACGCGTCCTGCCGCGAATGCCCCTGGAAGAGCAGCAGCGTGCCGAAGTGGGATCCGTACCGCGCCGCCTGCTCGGCCTTCGTCGCGTTGAAGTACCGGCAGTAGTCGAGCCAGGCGTCCTTGAACTTCGGCATGTCGATCAGGTCGATCAGCTCGGCGCACATCTCGACCAGCCCGAACATCGCCGACAGGTGCGAGACGCCCACCACCGGCTTGTCCGCCACCGCGAACCGCCCCGTGTCGAGGTCGTACAGCCCGGTGCCCTGCACGAAGCCGTTCGGCTGGGCGGCGATGGTCTCCATCGTGGACCGCAGCCGCGCCTCCGCCTTGGCCGCCTTGGGGCCCCTGCGCTCCCACTCGGTGAGCCACGCGGCCGCGAGCCCGCTCCAGTCCGTGCCGAAGCCGATCGACAGGGCGTGGCGGTCGGGCTCGTACGGCTCGGTGCGGATCTTCCGGATCGGGTCGAGGACGAGGAACGTCTCGTCGGAGTCGACCAGGTCGTGCATGAGGTCGCCCACCCGCTCGTCGGCGGTGAGGAAGTAGTACGGGCGGCGGTAGACGGCCGTCGAGATGCGCTGCTGCTTCGCGCTGTCCGCGAAGTGCTGGACGCCGTGCCGGGTGCCGAGCCCCGCCCACCGGCCGAGGTGGTAGACGTCCACCTCGCCCGTGTGCCGCGTCATCGCCTCCGCGAACCGGAAGACGTCCGCCCGGCCGGAGCGCAGGTACGCGTACCAGAGCCACAGGTCCGGCGAGAGCTCCGAGTTGTCCCAGGCGTAGCCGCCGACGTCGTACCGCCACTGGTGCCGGTCCTCGTCGTAGGTGTGCATGATGTCGCCGTAGTCCCAGAAGCCGTACCAGCGGCGCTGCTCCACCTGGTCCTTGTAGTACCGGAACAGGAAGTCGAGCTGGTCCTCGATCCTCGCCTTCGCGGCCGTCGACCGGTCGACGGGCGCGAACAGCCCGCCGAAGACCTTGGCGCGGGCCAGGTGCTCCGGCGCCGCCGCCAACTGCGGCGGCGTGCGCACCGCCGCGGCCTGCGCGACCAGGGCGTCGGCGCCGGGGGTCGCCGCGTTGGCCCAGAACATCAGCTCGCTGGTGCGGGCGATGCCGTACGGGGTGCCGAAGCCGGGCTCGTGGTCCTCGTACGTGATGTTGAGGCCTTCCAGCTGCTCCGGGTACGTGTCCTGGCCCATCCCGTCGTGGTAGAAGCGCAGGTCCATCGGCTGGGCCTCGGGCGACCACAGCCACAGCGTGACCTCGGCGGCGTCACCGGCGGCGCCCCGGATGTCGAGCTGCGCCGGGTGCTTCTCCCAGAAGTCCCGCAGGCCGAAGGAGAATCCGCCGCTCACCCCGCCCACGTACGCGAAGCCGTTCGCGCGGCCGCCGCCGCCCGCCGGGATCCACCCGTGCCCCGGCTTGGTCCGCTTGCGCAGGGCGAACCCGTCCGCGGACAGCTGCGCGAGCGTGTAGTCGCCCCAGGTGGGGATGTACTGCAGCCGGCTGGTGACCCGCTGGTCCCAGGTCGACGGGTCGGGCAGCTTCCGGCCCTCGACCTGCGCGGCCCGCACGGCGGCACCGGGGTCGCGCCGCAGGCCCGTGACGCCCTTCACGGCCTCCGTCAGGAAGCCCTTGCCCTCCCCCGCGATCCGGATGTGCCGGTCGTACGCCGCGTCCCGCATCGGCACGGTGAAGCGGACGCCGAGGCCGCGGATGAAATCCTTGTTCTGGTCGCCGTCGTACGTGATGGTGTGCACCATCCGGAACGACTCCGCCCCCGCGTAGAAGTACAGCCGCACGCAGAACGGCAGCCAGCTGCGGCTCGCCTTGCGGTGCTTGCCGTCGATCCGCACGACCGCCCGTACCGGGCCGCTCTGCTCGACCACGGCCCGGCCGATCTCCCCGTCGAACCGCTCCCACTTGGCGTTGCCCTGGTCGCCGTCGTCGAGGTCGCTCTGCCTCAGGAGCACGAGCCGGCCGTCGGTCGCGATCTTCGTGCCGCCGTCGTTCCTGGTGACCGACTCGACGAGCTTCTCGCCGTCCTTGGAGATCACGGCCCTGATGACACCGGTGTCGACGACGATCCGCCGGTCGGCCTGACTGACTGTCAGCGCCCTGGCGGGGGCCGGTCCGGCCGCGGCTGCCGGCGTCAGCGTGAACCTGCCGATGCCCGCCGCCTCGGGGCCCACGGCGTGGGCCGTCCACTTGAGCGAGCCGTCCGGCCAGTACGCGGTGGGCCACGTCTGTACGGGGACGGCCTTGCCGTCGGCGCCGGCCAGCGTGAAGCCCTTCCCCGCGGGGACGGCGCCCTGGGGCCAGGGCACGCCGAACGTCGAGCCCGGGGCCGCGCCCAGGCCCCCGCCCTCCAGCCACTCCACGGTCACGGGCGCGTCCCCGGCGGGTGCCGCCGCCTGCGCGCTCCCCTGCCCGACCGCCCAACTGAACTGCGCGGCGGCCCCGGCGACGGCAGCGGCCTTGAGAATGGCCCTGCGCGGTATAGGAGACATGAACGTTCCTCTCTGACGTGAGACACATGGACTACCTGCTCCGCAGGCCGGGGCATCGCCGCGGCTCGGGCCGGTTCCCGCTGTGGCGCTGTCGCGCCGTTCCGTCGTTGCGGCCGGCGCCGCCTTTCCGTCGTTGCGGGCTCGCGCCGCGGTGCCGCTGTTCCGTCGTTGTGGGCTGGCGCCGCCGGTGCCGCCGTTCCTCGTTGTGGGCAGTCGTTCCGCATGGGGGTCCCCCCTGGACGTAGTCCTTGGGGGAGGAACGGGTGGGCACAACGAGGAACGGCCCCCCGGCCTGAGGGCCCTTCTCTTGCGCGCCACGACGGTGGGTGAGTACGGGGGCGGCCCGGGGGTCACGTGCTCAGATTGGCTCGCACGGGCCCAGGAAAGCGAAGCGTCCAGCGCCGCCAATCCTGCGCGCGCGACCCCCGGTCCACCCCCGTCCCGTTGACGGGCGTCTCACCCCCGGCGGGGGTGGGGTGGGTGGACCCCGCCCGCCCGTGGGCGGCTCACCGCCGGTGGGGGTGAGGTGGGTAGGGCCGCCCGCCCGTGGGCGGGTTAGCCCCGGTGGGGGTGGGGTGAGTGGGCCCGCCCGCCTCTGGGCAGCTCACCGCCGGTGGGGGGTGGGTGGGCCCCGCCCGCCCGGGACGGCTCATCCCCGGTGGGGGGTCGTAGGGTGCCGCCCTAGTCGGACAGGCGGTGCGTCGTGGCCAGGGACGCGGCCGTCAGGACGCCCAGCGCCGGTGCCGCCAGCGGTGGCGACAGCCACCACGACGCGGCGACGACGCCGAAACCGCACACCAGGACCAGGGACCCCGCAGGGTCCACGAAGGTGCGCCGCAGGCCCGCGGCCGTCAGCGCCCGCCAGGACGCCCCCGGCCGCCAGGCCACCGCGGCCCGGAGGACGGCGACCGCCAGGGCGAGCAGGGCGAGGACGCCGACCGCCCCGGCGAAGGCCCCGCCGGGCAGTTCCCCGGCGCGTACGACCGCGAGGTCGGCCCACACGAGCGCGGCCGCCGCCCACAGGACGAGCCCGGTGAGCCAGCCGCGCCGGGCCGCCGCCCGGAGGTCCGCCGCGAACCGCCGTACCCCGCCGGCCTCGTGCCCGAGGTGACGGCGCAGGTGCGCCGCCCCGGCGGCGAAGGCCGCGGGCAGCGTCACCAGCGGCAGCGCCGCGACGGCGATCCACACGCCGGTGAGCAGGCACTCGGCGAAGACCGCGAAGGCCTGCGGGAAACCGGCGCGGGCGGGACGGGTGTTCACTGTGGACATCCGCGGCTCATCCCTTCAGGCCCGACGTCGCCATGCCGTCGATCAGATAGCGCTGGAACGCCAGGAAGAACGCCAGCACCGGCAGAAGCGCCACCAGCGACATCGCGATCATGCTGCCGTAGTTGGCGACACCGTCCTGGTCGACGAACATCTTCAGAGCCAGGGACACGGTGTACTTGTCGGGCTCGTTGAGGTAGATCAGCGGGCCCATGAAGTCGTTCCAGGCGTTGATGAACGTGAAGATGGCGCTGGTGATGAGGGCGGGGCGGGACAGGGGCAGGACGATCGACCAGTAGATCCGCAGGTGGCCGCAGCCGTCCAGGCGGGCCGCCTCGTCGAGTTCCCGGGGCAGGTTCCGCATGAACTGGACCATGAGGAAGACGAAGAAGGCGTCCGTGGCGAGGTACTTGCCGAGCAGCAGCGGCGTATAGGTGTTGACCAGCTCCAGCTTCTGGAACATCACGTACTGCGGGATGAGCAGCACGTGGTACGGCAGCAGCAACGTGCCGATCATCAGGGTGAACAGCACGCCGCGGCCGGCGAATCCGATGCGGGCGAAGGCGTACGCCGCGAGGGAGCTGGAGATCAGCACCCCGGCCACCGAACCGAGCGCCAGGAGGAGCGAGTTGCCGAAGAAGGTGCTGATGGGGATGTCGGCGATACCGTCGGCGAGGCGGCGGTAGTTGTCGGTGACGGGGTCGGTGGGGAACAGTTCGAGGCTGCCGACGATCTCGTCGTTGGGCTTGAAGGAGCCGCCGATCACCCACACCACCGGGTAGAGGACCACGGCGAGGACGACGAGGGCTCCCAGGTGCCAGGTGAGGGAGCCGAGGCCCCGCCTGCCGGCCATCGGCTGGGTCGGTGCGCTCATCGGCCGTCCTCCTCGTAGTGCACCCAGCGCCGCTGGGACCAGAACAGCACCGCCGTCACGAGGCCCACCGCGAGCAGCAGCATCCACGCCATGGCGGAGGCGAGGCCCATGCGGCTGTTCTCGAAGCCCTGGACGTACAGGTAGCAGGTGTAGACGAGCGTGGCGTCGGCGGGACCGCACGTGCCGTTGGAACCGCCGAGGATGTACGCCGAGCCGAAGATCTGGAAGGAGTGGATGGTCTCCAGCAGGACGTTGAAGAAGAGGACCGGCGAGATCATCGGCAGGGTGATGTTCCAGAAGCGGCGCCAGGGTCCCGCGCCGTCGACCTCGGCCGCCTCGTACAGCTCGCGCGGCACCTGCTTCAGTCCCGCCAGGAAGATCACCATGGGCGCGCCGAACTGCCACACGGTGAGCGCGACCAGGCTGTAGACGATCCAGTCGGGGTCGCCGATCCAGCCGCCGACGTCGGAGCCGAACAGCGCGCGCTGGGCGCGGTCGACGATGGCGTCGTCGGAGAAGATGGCGCGCCAGACGATGGCGATGGAGACGCTCGCGCCGATCAGGGACGGGGCGTAGAACGCGGCCCGGTAGAAGCCCTGGCCGCGCCGCTTCTGGTTGAGGAGGAGGGCGACGCCGAGGGCGGCGGCGAGCTTGAGGGGGGTGCCGACGACGACGTACCAGAGGGTGACGTCGACGGACTGGCGCCAGCGGGGGTCGGCGAACATGTCGGTGAAGTTCCGCAGGCCGATCCAGCGGGGCGCGTCGAAGAGGTTGTAGTCGGTGAAGGCGAAGTACAGGGATGCGGCCATGGGGCCGGCGGTGAGCAGCAGGAAGCCCGTGATCCAGGGCGACATGAAGAGGTAGCCGGCCAGGTTCTCGCGGCGGGCCCGCCGCCGGGCGGCGGGTGGCCGGGCCTTGGGGGCGGGGCCCGGCGGGCCGGGCCGCGGCCCGGAGCCCGCGGTGGCGGTCTCCGGGGCGGCGGCGGTCTGGAGGTGTGTCACGGTCGTCCTCCGTCAGGAGCCGAAGGCGGTCTTCGCCTCGGAGAAGAACTGCTGGACGGCGTCGGGGACGGACCGCCTGCCGAGGGCCATCTCCTCGGCGATGCGCAGGAAGGCCGCCTCGGCGACGTCCGCGCCGGCGGGGTGGGGGGTGATGGGTTCGAGGACGCCGGTGTCGACGAGCTGCTTCTCGTACGCGGCGATCTGCCGGTTCACCGGGTCGGTGGGCTTGAACGCCTCGTACTGGGCGGTGGTGGCGGGCACGCCGCGGTCGTAGCCCATGATCCTGGCGACTTCGGGGTCGTGGACCATGAAGTTGATGAACTGGGCGACTTCCTCGGGGTGCTTGGTGCGCCGGGAGGCGCTGAGCATGAGCGAGCCGAGGTACTGGCCGGTGCGCTTGCCGTCGGTGGTGGGGATGGGGGCGAGGCCGTACTGGCTCTTGCCCTCGGAGGTGTAGCGGATGGTGAAGTTGTCCCAGGTGAACTCGGAGGCGGCCAGCTCGGCGGCGACCGCGGACTTGGGGCGGGCCTGGGAGACCTTCTTCGGGTCGGCGTAGATGCCGGACTTGACGCCCTCGTAGGCCTTGTTCCACCAGGCGGTGAGGTCGGCCTCGGTGAAGCCGAGACCCTCGGCTGTGTAGAACGCCTTGCCGTGCTGGCGGAGGTACATGTCGTACAGGTACATCACGCTGAACATGCCGCTGTCGCCGGCGCGGCCCTGGGTGTCGCGGATCTTCGCGAGGGCCGCGTAGTACTCGTCCCACGTCCAGCCCGGCTTGGGTGTGATGCCGGCCTTGCGGAAGACGGCCTGGTCGACGACGAGGGCCATGGAGTTGGAGCCGACGGGGACGCCGAGGAGCTTGCCGTCGACCTCGCCGAACTTCTCCAGGCCGGCGCGGAAGCCGTCGAGCTTCAGGTTTCCCGCGTCGACCTGGCCGCGCAGGTCGAGGAGGACGTTCTTCGCGTCGTACTTGCGGAGGAAGCCGACGGCGTTCTGGAAGACGTCCGGCGGGTTGCCGCCGGAGGCCTGGGTGTTGAACTTCTTCCAGAAGTCGAGGTACGGCTGGAAGTCGGTCTTGACCTTGATCTTGGGGAACTTCTTCTCGAACAGCGCGATCGTCCGTGTGATGCGCTTGGCGCGGTCGTCCGACCCCCACCACGCGTACCGGATCGTGACGATCCCGCCGTCCGAGCCGCTTCCGGTGCCGCAGCCCGCCGCCGTCAGCCCCAGGGCGGCGAGAGAGCCGCCCGCCAGCTTCAGCAGGCCGCGCCGGTCAACAGTCCCCGTCCCCCGCGTTCCGGTCCCGCCGGTCCCGTTGGTACGCACAGTCGTCCTCCAGCGCGCATTTGAATCGTTTTAGGAAAGCGCTTGCCGGGACAACGTAAGGACCCTCGGCGGGAACGTCAACGGTTCGGACAAGATCCGTCACCGGGGGCGGGTGGCCGGGGGGCACCCGGGGCGTACCGGAGCGCCCGAAAAGGTCGCGCCGGAGAGCCGGCTCCCCGGCCGCGCTACGACCTGCGCGGCCCCATGCTGGACGCGCGGACGACCAGCTCCGGCATCAGCACGATGTGCTGATGCACATGGGTGTCCGCCGCGTCGCCGGTCTCCTCGATGAGCAGTTCGGCGGCCATCCGGCCCATGCGCTGGGCGGGCTGGCGCACGGAGGTGAGGGGCACCGCGGCGGCGGCCGCGAACTCGATGTCGTCGTACCCGACGAGGGCGATGTCGCCCGGTACGGAGACACCGGCCGTGTACAGGGTCTGCAGGACACCGAGGGCGAGCAGGTCGTTGGCGCAGAAGACGGCCGTCGGGCGCGGCGACATGCCGAGCAGCCGGGCACCGGCGTCGCGTCCGGAGGCGACGTCGAGCCGCTCGGTCTCGATCCGCACCAGCGCCTCCGGCGGCAGGCCCGCCTCGGCGAGCGCGGCGAGGGCGCCGACGCAGCGGTCCTGGATCTGCGGGAGGTGCGCCGGCCCGCCGACGTAGACGAGGCCGCGGTGCCCGCCGTCCAGGAGGTGCCGGGCGGCGAGCGCCCCGCCCTCGACGTCGTCGACGGACACGGAGCAGACGTCGAGGCCCGCCGCGACCCGGTCGACCAGTACGTACGGGATGCCGTGCCGGGCGAACGCCCGCAGTGTGCCGCCCGCCGGGTCGGCGGGGGTGACGAGGACGCCCCGGACGCGCTGCTCGGCGAAGAGCCCCAGGTACTCGGCCTCCTCGGCGGGGTCCTGGGCGCTGTTGCAGAGCATGACCCCGAGCCCGGCCTCACGGGCCGCGCGCTCGGCGCCGGTGGCGAGGTCCACGAAGAACGGGTTCGCCATGTCGAGGACGAGCAGCGAGATGATCCGGCTGCGGCCGGCCCTCAGCTGCCGCGCCGACTCGCTGCGGACGTACCCCAGCTCCTCTATGGCCGCCTGGACCCGCTCGCGGGTCGCCTCGGCGACGGTCGCCGGGCGGTTGATGACGTTCGAGACGGTACCGACGGACACGCCGGCGCGCTGCGCCACGTCCTTGATTCCCACCATGCGCGCCACGCCGCCCTCCCCTTTCGGTCCTCTCCGCCGCCGCACCGCCCGGGGCGGCGCACTCGCCGGACCGGACGCTCCATCGTACGCGGGATGAAAGCTTTCAAGCGCCGAGCAGGAACCTAGGGCCAGGACTGGTCCGAGTCAACGGACCTAGGCGCCTCGGCATGGGCGCCCAGCTTGGAGCACCCGGGTATTGCTACTGTGAATCGATTCACAATAGGTGGTGCGGGCCACGGGCGGTGAACGCAGAGGCCGCCGCTCCCCGTGGGGACGCGGCGGCCGCGGTGCGGTCCTCAGGCCAGCCGGATCACGTTCCACGACAGCGGTTCGAGTACGGCATGGAGCACCCCGTCCCGCAGTGTGGTCCCCGGTACGTCGTGCGGGGTGACGCGCTCGGGGTCGTCGAGGGTGTTGCGCGCCTCGGGGTCGGCGTCGGCGAGCGCCGTGTGGGCGACGACCTCCGTCAGGGGCAGGCCCTGGAGGGCCGCTTCCAGGGGCAGCGGGGCGTCCTGGCCGCGGTTGACGGCGAACACCGTGACGCTGCCGTCGTCGGCGCGTACGGCCGTGGCGTGCAGCAGGGGCACGGTGCCGTACTTGCGGGTCTCGTGGGTGGGTGAGTCGATCCGTACGTCGAGGACGCGGCCACGGCCGTGACGGGAGGCCTGGGCGAAGGGGAAGAACGTCGTCTGACGCCAGGCCGGGCCGCCCGGCTCGGTCATGATCGGGGCGATGACGTTCACGAGCTGGGCGAGGCACGCGATGCGCACCCGGTCGGCGTGGCGCAGCAGCGCGATCAGCAGCGAGCCGAGGACGACGGCGTCCGTCACCGAGTAGACGTCCTCCAGCAGGCGGGGCGCCTCTGGCCAGTCCAGCGGCTCCTCCTCGGCCTGCCGCAGGTAGCGGGTGAGGTACCAGACGTTCCACTCGTCGAAGGAGAGGTCGATCCGCTTCGGGGACTTGAGCCGGGCGCCGACGTGGTCGCAGGTGGCGACGACGTCCTCGATGAAGGCCTCCATGTCGACGGCGGAGGCGAGGAACGAGTCCCGGTCGCCGTCCTGTTCCTCGTAGTAGGCGTGCAGGGAGACGTAGTCGACGAGGTCGTACGTCTCGGCGAGGACGGCGGCCTCCCACGCGGCGAACGTGGGCATGGAGCGCGACGAGCTGCCGCACGCCACGAGTTGTACGTCGCGGTCGATCTGCCGCATGGCGCGGGCGGTCTCGGCGGCGAGCCGGCCGTACTCCGCGGCCGTCTTGTGGCCGGTCTGCCAGGGGCCGTCCATCTCGTTGCCGAGGCACCACAGGCGGATGCCGTACGGCTCCTTGTCGCCGTGGGCGATGCGGCGGCCGGACAGCTCGGTGCCGCCGGGGTGGTTGGCGTACTCCTGGAGTTCCAGCGCCTCGGCGACGCCGCGCGTGCCGAGGTTGAGGGCCATCATCGGTTCCGCCTGCGGGCCGACGCGCCTCAGGAACGCGATGTACTCGGCGAGCCCGAAGCGGTTCGTCTCGGTCGACCGCCAGGCGAGGTCGAGCCGGCGCGGGCGCCGCTCGACGGGGCCGACACCGTCCTCCCAGCGGTAGCCGGAGACGAAGTTGCCGCCGGGGTAGCGGATGACGGTCACGCCGAGTTCGCGGACGAGGTCGAGGACGTCGGTGCGCAGCCCGGTCTCGTCGGCGGCCGGGTGGCCGGGCTCGTGGATGCCGGTGTAGACGCAGCGGCCGAGGTGCTCGACGAACGAGCCGAAGAGGCGCGGGTCCACGTCGCCGACGGTGAAGGCGGGGTCGAGGGTGAAGCGGGCGACGGGGGCGGGCCGTGTCATGGGCGATTCCCTTTCCCTGGCGGGCTGTTGGGCCGCGCGGCCCGTGTCGGCCGGCGGCGGGGCAGCCCCATGGTGATCGCGGGAGGGGTGACACACCAGAGTTTCGGCCGAATTACCGGATGACGGTCGATATGCCGAACAAGCATCGCTGCGCATGTCAACCGAAGGTTGACACTCAAGCGCTGTCAACCTAGCGTTGACACATGACGAAACCCGAAGACGTCACGTCCTCCGTCCGCCTGGACGACCTGATCCGGGCCATCAAGACCACCCACACCGACGCGCTGGAACAGCTCTCCAGCGCGGTCATCGCCGCCGACCACCTCGGCGAGGTCGCCGACCACCTCATCGGCCACTTCGTCGACCAGGCGCGGCGCTCCGGCGCCTCGTGGACCGACATCGGCCGCAGCATGGGCGTCACCCGCCAGGCGGCGCAGAAGCGCTTCGTGCCGAAGGACCCCGGAGAGCCCTCGGACCTCGACCCCAGCCAGGGCTTCAGCCGCTTCAACGACGACGCCAGGAAGATCGTCGTCGCCGGACACGCGGCGGCGCAGTCGGCGCGCAGCGCCGAAGTGGGCCTCGCCCACCTGGCGTTGGGCCTGGTCACCGAGCCGGGTACGCCCGCAGCGCGGGCGATCACCGCCCAGGGCGTGACCCTGGACGCCGTACGGGAGGCCGCGACCGCCGCCCTGCCCGAGCCGGCCGAGGAGCCGCCCTCGCTCGTGCCGTACGACCAGGCCGCGAAGAAGGTCCTGGAACTCACCTTCCGCGAGGCGCTGCGCCTGGGCCACCAGTACATCGGGCCCGAGCATCTGCTGCTCGCACAGCTGGAGTACGAGGACGGCCAGGGGCTGTTCGGCGGCGTCGGGCTCGACAAGGCCGCGGCCGAGGCCCACATCGCCGCGGCGACGGGCGGCGCGGCGTGACACGCTGACGCCATGCCCTTCGACCACAACGACCACTACCACGCCCTGCTGACGCGTCAGATCCCGCTCCACGCCCGCACGGCGCTGGACGTCGGCTGCGGGACCGGCCGGTTCGCCCGGAGACTCGCCCGGCGGGGCCTGGAGGTCGACGCGGTCGACGTCTCGGCGGAGGTGGTGGAGGCGGCGCGGGCGCTGTCGGCGCGGACGGAGGGGGACGGCGGGCGCGGCCCGGACGGCGCGGGCGGGCCCCGTTTCCGGCAGGCCGACATCACCACGGCACAACTCGCGCCCGGCCACTACGACTTCGTGTCGTGTCTGGCGAGCCTCCACCACATGCCGTTCGCGCCGACGCTGACGGCGCTGCGCGCCACGCTCGCGCCGGGGGGCGTCCTCGCGATCCTGGGCTGCTACCCGGAGTCCTCCCCCGCCGACTGGGCCTGGAGCGTGGCGGCCGTCCCCGCCAACGCGGCCGCCCGCTCGGCCGTGGCGGCGAAGGAGTACCTGCGCGGCGCCCCTCGGCAGCCGGTGCGGGCTCCGGTCCTGGCTCCCCGCATGCCCCTGTCGGCCGTCCGCCGGGAAGCCGCGGACCTCCTGCCCGGCTGCCGGGTGCGCCGCCTGCTGTTCTGGCGCTACCTGCTGGTCTACCGGAAGGCCGCCACAGTCTTGTGACGTGCCACCGTGTCCTCAACAATTTGCTGACGTGGCAAGGGAGTTGGACGCACCGGCATCAGGAGGAGGCGGAACAGGTGAGTGACGACCGAAAGCGCCGCGAGGAGGACCGGCGCCGGCGGGACCTCGAATTCCAGCTGGAGCAGGAGCGTCAGCAGAGGGCGCGGGAGGCCGCGGCCGCGGTGGCCGCCCAGCAGGCGGCGGAGGAGGCGGCCCGGCAGGCGCAGCAGTAGCCGCAGCGGGAGCCGGGCAGGATCCCGACTGGGCCGCCGCGGACCGCCTCGTCCGTCCCGGTCGGGGCCGTCCGGGCCGTCCCGGTCTGGTCCGAGCCGGTCCGAGCGGTCCGGGCCGGTCCGAGAGGTCCGGGCCGAAAAGCGTTTCCCCGATGTGTGCGGGGGCCGTTAGCCTCGCGCACGTCCTGAAGTGCGCACACCGGGGAGATACGTGTCGGGCGACGGAAAGATGCACGCCGACGAGCTGGACATCGACGAGGTCCTCGTCGAGCGGCTGATCGCGGCGCAGTTCCCCCGATGGGCCGGGCTGCCCGTCGTGAAGGTTCCGTCCTCCGGCACCGACAACGCCATGTACCGGCTCGGGGACGACATGGTCGTGCGGCTCCCCCGGGTGCCGGGTGCCGCCGGGCAGGTCGGCAAGGAGGGGCGCTGGCTGCCGAGGCTCGCCCCGGAGTTGCCGCTGGACGTTCCGGTGCCGCTCGCCGCCGGGGTGCCCGGCGAGGGCTTTCCGCTGCCGTGGTCGGTGCAGCGGTGGCTGGACGGGGCCGACGTGGTGGACGCTCCCGTGGATCTGCGGGACGCGGCGGTGCGGCTCGGCCTGTTCGTCGCCGCGCTGCGGCGCGCGGACGCCACCGGTGGGCCGCCGTCCTTCCGCGGGGGGCCGGTGGCGGACGGTGACGCGGAGGTCCGGGACGCGATCCGCGACCTGGCGGGCGACGGGACGGTGGACGGGGACCTGGCCACCGCCGCGTGGGAGGACGTGCTGAAGCTCCCGCAGTGGGAGGGCGCGCCCGTGTGGGTGCACAGCGACCTGCTGCCGGGGAACCTGCTCGCCGTGGACGGGCGGCTCAGCGCCGTCATCGACTTCGGCTGCCTGGGTGTCGGCGACCCCGCCTGCGACATGCTCCCCGCCTGGACCCTGCTGACCGCCGACACGCGCGGCCCGTTCCGTGAGGCGGCCGGGGTGGACGACGCCACGTGGGCGCGGGGACGGGGCTGGGCGCTGCGCTGGGGCCTCACGGCCGACCACTATTACCGCGTCCTCCACCCCACCAACCCGGTGCTCGCCGCCGTGGGCCGCCGTACCGCCGCCGAAGCCCTGGACGAGTTCCGGGCCATGGTCTGATCAGGCCGGTCCGGGGACCAGCACCTCGACCCGGGGCAGCGCCCGGTGCCGGTGGTGGGCCGCGGCGACGCCGCCGAGCGCGGGGCGGTCCAGGGCCCGGTACGCCGCCACCAGTAGCTCCGCCGCCAGGGCCTCGCGGTGCGCGTCGCCGCCCGACGCCCAGTGCAGGTCGCGGCCGAGGACCAGCGCCTCGGCCGGATCGCCGGACGCGCAGCGGCGCAGGGCCTCGGTGTGGCGGGCCCGCAGGGCCTCGGCGTTGTCGAGGACGGCGTACATGTGCGTGGCGAAGCGGTACTCGTCGGCGGCGTTGTGGGGCGGGCGGTCGTCGACGGTGTCCCCCGCCACCAGGGCGCCGCCGCCGTCGAGCGTGGTGACGCGGTCGTGGTCGGCCGGCGGGGCGGCGAGGTCGTACGCCTGCGCGTGGGCGAGCCCTGTCTCCGTACGGTCCGCCGTCCCGAAGCCGGTCAGCGCACGGCGCAGCAGCCCGAGGCGGGTGCGGTGCGCCGCCGTCTCCTCGTCGTCGGAGGGGTCGTCGTCCAGGTCGCGCCAACAGCGTTCGAGCACGGCCCGTACGGCCTCCAGGGGTGTCCGGGCCGTCCGGTCGATGCCGCCGCCGTCGAGCGTGCGGTACGAGGCGACCCCGGCGCACGTGCGGCCGTCGTCGTACCAGAGGCCGAAGTGCAGGCCGTCGGACCCGCCGTGCAGGAAGGTCAGGAACTCCGGCGGGTCGCGGTAGTAGCGTCCGTGCACCCGCGCGTCCAGGCCGTCGCGCGGCGGCGCGGCCGGGTCGCGGAACAGGTCCGTGATCCCGCACGGGGACAGGCCGATGTCGCCCAGTGCCCGGCGCGCCTCCGGGTCGAGCGCGTCGAGGAACTCCGCGAAGACGAAGAACGGCTCCGGAAGTTCCAGCCCCCAGTCGCGTGCCACCCGCTCCGCGACGGCTTCCCTCTGTCCCTGCTGCACGGACGGAGGTTATCGAACGCGTACGACGACGGTGAGGGTGACCCGGTGGCCCTCCGGGCGGGCGGTGGCCGTGACGACGGCGCGGCCCGTGCGGACGGCGTGCAGGTCCCAGGCCGCGTATCCCGGGTCGGTCTCGAAGAGGACGGGGACGAGTTCCACCGCGTCGCCGGTGACGGCCGGGCCTTCCCAGCGGTGCCGGGCCGTCAGGCGCAGCTGCGTCCTGTCGCCCGGGGCGAGCGTGACGGTGCTGCCCGTGTCCGCCTCGGTGAGGACGCGCGGTGCGGGCTCGCCGGGCGTCTCCGTGGACCGGGGCGGCGGAGTGGGTGCCGGGGCGGCCGTCGCCCCGGTGGGCGACGGGGCCGGTTCCGGGGCCGGTGTGCACGCCGTGGCCGCCGCCACCCCGAGGAGCAGGGTGACGGCGGCCGCGCGGGTCCTCACACCAGCGGGATGTTGAGGCACGTGAGGATCGCCGTCTGTTCGGCCAGCTGCCTGCTGGTCGCGTTCGGGTCGAGGCGTACCCGCTCGGCCTTCTGCACGGCTTCCAGGAACGGCGTGTCCGGCTTCAGGTCGCTGTCGGTGTCGACGAGTTCGTCCCCGTCGAAGGCGCCGTTCGCGAAGTTCAGCCAGGCGGCCAGCAACTGGCGGTCGAAGGTGCGCTTCGGGTCGAGGAGCGAGACGAACAGCGTGTTCGCCGCCTTCTCCTGCGTCGACACGTCCCGTACCTCCGGGAACACGGCGCTCGCGTGCTGGACGGTCCTGAGGTGGCAGTCCAGGGTCTGCCTGCCGAGGCCGGTGAGGTCGCCGGTCAGGTACTTGACGTACCAGACGTCGGCGAGCAGCGGCAGCGGTGCGTTGCCCTGGACGATGACGGGGACGCCGTCGGTGCCGGTGCCGCCGTCGTCGTCGCGAGCCGTGACGGACAGGTCGTACAGGCAGGGCCTGCTGTACGTGTGGGCCTGCCGGTCGGTCAGGTCGCGGGGCTGGACGGTGGGGCTGTGGTCCGGGTCGGGGTCCGGCGGGTTGACGAGGGACGTGGTCGTGGTGGCGGGGGTGCCGTCGCCCCAGGTCCAGGTCAGGGTCTCGTCGTCGCTGCCGGGGTCGGTGACGCGGGCGGCGTACGTGTGCTCGTCGCCCGCGCGCACCACGAGGGTCCTCCCGCCGGCGAGGGTCACCGCGCCCGTCGTGTCGAGCGCGGCCTTCGGGGCGACGTTGGCGACGGTGATCTCCGCGGAGCCGCAGGTCGTCGTGTCGTCGTCGCTCCCGCACACGCGCACGGTGAAGGTGCCGTCGTCGCCGAAGACGATGTCGCGGGTGAAGGCGAGGGTGGCGTCGGGCCGGTCGTTCTCCAGCCGTCCCGGCAGCGGTACGGGTGTGCCGTCGCCCGGGTCGACGGTCGCCGTGAGCGGGTCGAGCCAGCCGGGGTCGGTGACCGTGCCGCTGACGGTGAGCTTCCCGCCCTCCTCGCGCGGGCCCTCGACGGTGAGGGACACGGTGGGTGCCACGTTGGTGACGGTGACGGTCGCGGTGTCGGTGTCGGCTCCGGCGGCGTTGGTGACGCGCAGGCCTACGGTGTACGTGCCGTCCCGGCCGACCCTGTCGAACCGCGGGCGCGGCCCGCCGGCGTCGTCGTAGGCGCCGTCGCCGTCGAAGTCCCAGGCGTAGGCGGTGGTGCCGGTGCCGCCGGGGACGGTGGAGCCGGTCGCGTCGAGCGTGACGTCGGTGCCCTCGCGGGTGGTGTACGGGCCGCCCGCGTCCGCGGTCGGGCGGCAGGTCGCGGGCAGGTCGGTGGCGGGCTGCGCCTGGGTCTGGCTGGGCGAGGCGGCGCTCGCGCCCATGCCGCGGCGGGCGAAGGCGCCCCACAGCAGGCACTGGTTGGCGCCGCCGTTGTTCGCGCGGTCGGCGGCGAGGATGCCGTCGCGGGCGTCGAGGAAGTCCGGTGACGACGGGGTGAGCTTCATCCCGTCGACCATGAGCTGTTCGTGCTGCCGCTTGCCCGCGGCCTGGCCGTGCGCACCGATGAGCGCGGTGCGCATGTCCCACATCGTGGCGGCCCAGATCTCGCCGTCGCGGTGGACCTGGCAGGTGCCTCCGGAGCACAGGTCGGCGTAGGTGAGGGGGCTGTTGTCGTAGGCGAAGCGGCGGATGCCGGTGGCGCGGCCGTTGGCGTACTCGCCGTAGACGGGGTCGTTCCAGAGGCTGGTGGCGACGGCGTCGGACCAGCCCTCGCCGAGTCCGCCGGTCTGCGCGCCGGAGCCGAGGCGGCCGCCTCCGACGAGCCGGTGGGACAGGCCGTGGCTGTACTCGTGGGCGACGGTGTCACCGTTCATGCCGCGGTGGGTGTCGTGCTGGCCGCAGGTGGTGCGGCCGACGAAGAGCCGCATGGTGGGCTTGTTGCCGTCGGTGGGGGTGCTGAAGTTGGCGTTGCAGGCGCTGTCGCCGTTGGCGTCGAAGTCGACGTAGACCTGGACGCGGTCGCCGGCGGCGCCGCCGTTGCCGAGGTTGTCCTCCTGGAAGTTGCCGGACGCCTCGTCGAAGCCGAGGTCGTAGAGGACGTCGTGCATCCGGTTGGTGTAGTAGAAGGCCTGCGTGACGACGGCGTCCCGGTCGGTGGTGAGGTCGGTGCCGCCGCTGGTACGGAACGCGTCGGTGAAGGTGTAGTCGAAGTGCTGATGGCCGGGTTCCCCGGCTGCGGGGGTCTGCGGCTGGTGGCCGAGGCGTCCCGTGCCGTCGGGGTCGTGGGACGTCTCGGTGTTGTTGCCGGTGGTGACGCGGCCGCTCACCCAGGAGCGGCCGAGGCCGCTGAACGGGACGACGGAGGCGGGTCCGGCGGTGGGGTTCTGGCCGGTGAAGACCCGGCCTTCGGGGCCCTCGTGGCTGGTGAGGTCGGTGCGTTGGAGGACGGCGCCGGTCTCCGCGTCGACGACGGTGTCGTAGAGGTGGCCGTTGTCGGCGGTGAGGGTGGTGTGCCAGGCGGGCCTGGCGGTGCCGTCGGTGAGCGGGAACGTGACCCGTACGGCGGTCGTGGCCCCGGTGGGCCGGTCGGTGCCGACGGACGCGGCGGCCCGGTCGAGGGCGGCGGCGCGGTCGAGCCGGGCGGTGCCGGGCGCCTGGGCGCCGGGGACGAGGTCGCCGGCGACGTGGAGGACGCGGCCGGCCTCGTCGACGGCGACGGACAGGCGGGCGCCGTGGACGGGGTGGCCCGTCCGGGCGTCGGTCTGGTCGATGAAGACGTGGTGGACGCCGTTGTGGGCGGTGCGGTAGGAGCGGGCCACCGTGAGGGCCGCGGTCTCCTGCGCCGTCAGGCCGTACAGGTCGGCGTGGTCGCGTACGTGGGCCAGGGCCACCGTGCGGGCGTCGCCGCGGGTGGCGTCCGTCAGGGTCTGCCCGCCGCGGGGCGTCAGGAGGCGGGGTGTGCCGAAGCGGCCCCAGCGGACGGCGGCCTCGTCGAGCCGCTGGGCGGCGCGGAGCCGGGCCGGTGGCGGCGCGGTGCGCGTGTCTCCCCGGACGTCGACGTCGGGGTACGGGCGGTCGTCCGCCTGTCGGTGTCCGGCGTCGGTGCTCTGCCGCTGGGCGGGTCTGCCGCCTTCGGCGGCCGGCGTGGCCGCGGCGGGGACGGTCGCGACCGCCGGTAATGCCAGGAGTACGGCGCCGATGAGTAACGATCGGGCGCCCCGTGCGGGTGTGGACGGCATCGTTCTCCCCCCTCGATGCTCGGTGGTGGACGCGGCCACGGTACGTGGGCATGTCAACCGCAGTGAAGGGGGCGTGCGTTCACCCGTTCAGGTGAAGGGCTCAGTCGTGGGCGGACTGCGCCCACGCCCTCAGCTCCCGCTCGGCCTCCCGCAGCAGCGCGTCGGGAGGCGCGCTCGCACCCTGCGCGACCAGCGCGAAGTGGCGCCCGCCCGGCTCCCCGTCCGGGGCGGTGAGCAGCAGCCGGCGGCTGCCCGTCCCGCCCGGTTCGGGGGCCACGGCGACGGGTGTGCCGGGGGTGTACGAGGGCGGTGCGTGGACGCTGCCGAGGTCGGTGACGACCGTGGTGCGGGCCGGGTCGAAGGTCGCCGGCAGGTGGAGTTCGGTGGGCGCGGGGGTGCCGCCGCCGTTTCCCGCCCGCCAGAGCAGCAGGCCGTACTGTCCCGTGCCGACCAGCTGCGCGACGTGCGGGAGCGAGGCCGGTACGGGGTTCCAGGTGAGGGTGGTGGAGCCGTCGCGGGAGCGGTCCTCGTAGGTGAAGGCGAGGGTGCGCCCGGCGACCGCGCTGGGATAGAGCCGGTCCAGGAGGCGCGCGTCCTGGCGCAGGACGGGCCGGCCGGTGTCGTCGAGGCGTACGGCGGACAGGTCCTCGCCGTTCCAGGCGTCGCCCTCGGTGAGGACCTTGCCGGGGTTGCCGTTCATGGCCTCGTGGTGGCGGCCGCTGTAGATGTCCCACTGCCACTGCGTACCGGACAGGACCGGGCCCGAGGCGAGGGGGCGGGACCACCAGGTGGTGCCGGGCAGGCGGGAGTCGAGCGCCTGGTACACGGCCTTGAGCACGGTCGGCGCCTTGTCCGCGACCGTGCCGGTGAGCGGGTGGCCGAACTCGCTGACCACGGCGGCCGTTCCGGCCCCGGCGGCCCGGTCGCGGACGGCGGCGAAGTCGCCCGCGTACTGGCCGTCCTTCGCCTTGCCCCACATGAAGATCCCGGAGATGGCCTTCTGGTCGTAGAAGTGGGTGTTGAACACGTACCGGGGCCCGAGCGCGCCACCCGCGTCGAGCAGGCCGCCCTCCTCCCGCTGGAAGTCGATGTTGGCGTTCCAGAAGAGGTTCGGCTCGACGAACGCGGGCTTGTCCTGCCAGCCCGCGGCGTCCATGCGGGCGCGGAAGCGCTCGTGGAAGGGCCACAGGACGTCCCGCTCCCAGGTGCGGCTGTCCTGGCCGGGGTCGTACCGGCCGGCGTGGGGCTCGTTGTACGGGTCGAAGCCGACGACGTGGGCGAACTCGTCGGCGGTGAGGTGGTCGGCGAGGTACGCCATGGTGGCCTGCGCGGTGGCCAGGAAGGCGTCCTGGACGCCGTCGCGGTTGTGCCAGAAGTCGTACGACGCGCGCTTCACGGCCTCGTTCTGGGTGATGTTCTGCCCCCAGAACAGGCAGAGGCCACAGGACTCGCGCGGGTAACCGGCGTTCCCGACGGCCCACTCGGGCGCGCCGTCGCCGGTGTACCAGCTGTCCGCGTGGAACAGGTGGCGGGAGTGCAGGTCCTGGTGGAAGTCGGGGTAGACGCGGATCCCGGCCCGCAGGAAGGCGCGCATCTGCTCGGTCGCGGCGGCCAGGTACGCCCGGTCCACCCGGCCGCGCTCCGGCTCGGCGTGCGCCCAGGACAGCAGGAACCGCACGGTGTTGCCGCCGCCGCGGGCACGCAGCGCGTGCGCGGAGCGCTCGGCGTCGGCGGCCGAGGCGAAGGGCAGGCCGCCGTTCTCCTCCAGCTTCGTCTCGCCGGAGACGTTGTAGCCGCGCAGAACGACTTCGCGGCCGAGTGCGTCGGTGAAGCGGCCGTCCCGCACGGTGAGGGCGCGCGTGGCCGGGGCGTCGAACCACAGGGACGCGGCCGGCGCGGCGGTCCCTGGCGCGGCCCCGGGGACGCACAGGGCGGCCAGGAGGACGGCGGTGAAGGCGACGACACAGCGGCGGCGATGGCGACCACGCGCCCGAGCCGGGGTCCCGGAAGTCATACACCCCAAAGTCCTGACGGTCCATCAGATTGTCAATGCCCGTGACAGGCACTACCCGTTGTCCGCACAACGGATCAATGCCACGGTAAATCGCCCATTACCGTGCACGCGACCCAAATCCGTAATGGCGCGATGCCGCACCGAAGACACGTCCCTTCAGCGGATCTGCACACCGATTCTTCAGCCGTCACACCGTCTCCCGGCCCCGCACACCCCGCTGACCAGCGAAGAAGCCTCCTGGTACCGCAATGTCCGGTTGGCCGGGCAACCGACCGGCGGGTAAACGGAGAAAAGGCGAGCGGTGCTGTGAAGGATCTGCCACCAAGCCATGAACACGCCCGCACATCACGGCAATTCACGACCGTCCCGTCCCCTGGAAGGGGGGTTGTCCGATTGGCCGTTCAATGGGCCCGCGTGCTTTGATCCTTCGCACCGCGACAGCCGTTCGAAGGCCGTTCGCGGTGCTCTCGAGTAATTCGTGTGAAGGGAACCCCACATCATGAACGCCCCCCAGATCCAGACCCAGGAAATCTCCGACGCCGACCTCGACAACGTGGCCGGCGGCCTCTGCGGCGGCCTGGTCGGCAACGTCGTCGGCGCCGTCGACTCGGTCGTCCCGGTCGGTGGCACCATCGCCGACCTGACCTCCACCACCGACGCGCTGACCGGCCTCAACACCACCGGCGCCACGGCCTACGCCGCCGGTCTCTGAGCCTGTAGCGGCCGTACGGTGACGGCCCGTCGGCGTCCCCCCACACCTTCGGTGCCGACGGGCCGGCCCGTCGTGCGTCCCGGATTCCGCCGTCCGGGACGCGCGGCCGTCCACCGCATCCGCCCCGCTCCCTCCCTTTTCCACGAAATTCCGTGCAGTACGAGGAAAGTGTGTCGTGCAGTTCCGCCAACAGGCCCTTTCCAAACTGCAGTCGCCGGAGGAAATCGACCTGCCGGTGCGTTTCGCGCGCCCGCAGGGACTGCTGGTCCTCGGCGTCACCGTGCTCGCCGTGATCGCCGCCTCCGTGTGGGCCGTCGCCGGCTCCGTCTCGTCCACGCTGCGCGCCCCCGGCATCCTCACCCACGCCCGTGGCAGCTACGTCCTGCAGAGCCCCGTCGCCGGCCAGGTCACCGCCGTCCTCGCCGAGGAAGGCGAGCGCGTTCGGGCCGGTGCGCCCCTGGTGACGGTCCGCACCGCGCAGGGCGACACCGTCGTCCGCACCATCGACGCGGGCCGGGTGACCGCGCTCGCCGCGACCATCGGCGCCGTGGTGACGACCGGCGCCGACATCGCCGCCGTGGAGCGGATCGACGGCGGGGGCGACGGCGACGCTCCCCTGAAGGCCGTCGTGTACGTGCCCGCCGACAGCGGTGCCTCCGTCCCCGTCGGCGCCTCCGTCGACCTCACCGTCCAGTCGGTGCCCTCCCAGCGGTACGGAGTACTGCGCGGCCGCGTCGAGGCCGTCGGCCGCACCGCGCAGACCAGCCGCCGCATCGCCGCGTTCCTCGGCAGCGACCAGCTCGGCGAGCAGTTCTCGCGGCAGGGCCCGCCCGTCGCCGTCCTCGTCGCGCTCGACCGCTCGCCGTCCACCCGGACCGGCTACGTCTGGTCCACGTCCGACGGGCCACCGTTCCCTCTCGCGTCCATGACCCTGACCACCGCCACCGTCCACCTCGCCGCACAGCGCCCGATCGACTGGCTGCTGCCGTGACGCGCCGCAGCGCCCCGCGCGGGCGCGCCCGCCGGCCGGCCGCCCCCGTGAAGACGCCGAGGCCCGTCCGCACCCCCACCGTCCTGCAGATGGAGGCCGTCGAGTGCGGCGCCGCCTGCCTCGCGATGGTCCTGGCCCACCACGGCCGGCACGTGCCCCTGGAGGAGCTGCGCATCGCGTGCGGCGTCTCCCGCGACGGCTCGCGCGCCAGCAACCTCCTCAAGGCGGCCCGCGGCTACGGCCTCCAGGCCAAGGGCATGCAGATGGAACCCGCCGCTCTCGCCGGGGTGCGCGGACCGGCTATCCTCTTCTGGGAGTTCAACCACTACGTCGTCTACGACGGCACGGGCCGCCGCTTCGGCCGCCGGGGCGTACACATCAACGACCCCGACAAGGGCCGCCGGTTCGTGGCGGCGGAGGAGTTCGACACGAGCTTCACCGGCGTCGTGCTGGTGATGGAGCCGACCCCCGCCTTCCGCCGCGGCGGCCGCCGCCCGGGCGTCCTGCGCGCCGTGCCCGCCCGGCTGCGCGGCACCACCGGGACGCTGCTGGCGGCGCTGCTGGCCAGCCTGCTGCTCGTCGCGGTCGGGGCGGCCCTGCCCGCGCTGAGCCGTACGTACATCGACCTGTTCCTGATCGGCGGCCAGACCTCGGTGCTGGGCGCGCTGTTCGCGTCCATGGGCGTGATGGCCGCGCTCACCGCCGTGCTGACCTGGCTCCAGCAGGCGAACCTGCTGCGGGGCCGGATCATCGCGTCCACCCTCGGCAGCGCCCGCTTCCTGCGCCATCTGATGCGGCTCCCGGTCACGTTCTTCGCCCAGCGCAGCCCCGCCGACCTGGTGCAGCGGCTCCAGTCGAACGACGCCGTCGCCGAGACCCTGGCCCGCGACCTGGCCGCCGCGGGCGTGGACGGTGTCGTCGTCGTCCTGTACGCGCTGCTGCTGTGGACGTACGACCCGCAGCTCACCGTGGTGGGCGTCGGCGTCGCGCTGCTGAACGTGGTCGCCATGCGGATCGTGCTCCGGCTGCGCGCGACCCGTACGCAGAAGCTGCGCGCCGACAACGCCCGGCTGACGAACACCTCGTACACCGGTCTCCAGCTGATCGAGACCATGAAGGCGACCGGCGGCGAGAACGGCTGGTTCCGCCGCTGGGCGGGCCAGCACGCCACCACCCTGGAGGAGCAGCAGCGCCTCGGCGTGCCGAGCGCGGCCCTGGCCGTGGTGGCGCCCGCGCTGGCGACGCTCAACAGCGCGCTGATCCTGTGGATCGGCGGGCTGCGCGCGGTGGAGGGCCATCTGTCCATCGGGCTGCTCGTCGCGTTCCAGGCGCTGGTGACCCGGTTCACCGCGCCGATCACCCGGCTGAACGGGGTGGCGGGCCGCATCCAGGACTTCGCGGCGGACGTGGCACGGCTGAAGGACGTGGAGTCCTTCCCCGCCGACCGGTTGTACGCGCGGCCGGGCGGCTCCGACACGAGCACGCGGAGGCTGACCGGGCATGTCGAGCTGGAGGACGTCACGTTCGGCTACAGCCCCTTGGACGAGCCGCTGCTGAAGGGGTTCTCGCTGGCCGTCGGGCCGGGGCGGCAGGTGGCGCTCGTCGGCGGGTCCGGCAGCGGCAAGTCGACCGTGTCGCGGCTCATCTCCGGGCTGTACGCCCCGTGGGAGGGGACGATCCGCGTCGACGGGCAGCGCCTGGAGGACATTCCGCGCGGCGCGCTGGCCGCCTCCGTGTCCTTCGTCGACCAGGACGTCTTCCTCTTCGAGGGAACGGTCCGGGACAACGTGGCGCTGTGGGACCCGTCCGTGCCCGACGAGGCGGTCGTCGCCGCGCTGCGGGACGCGGCGCTCTACGACGAGGTGATCGCGCGGCGCCCGGAGGGCATCCACGGCCGCGTCGAGCAGGACGGGCGGAACTTCTCGGGCGGCCAGCGCCAGCGCCTGGAGATCGCGCGGGCGCTGGTGCGCCGGCCGAGCGTGCTGGTGCTGGACGAGGTGACGAGCGCCCTGGACGCCCGTACCGAGCAGGTCGTCATGGAGAACCTGCGGCGGCGCGGCTGTGCGTGCGTGGTCATCGCGCACCGGCTGTCCACGGTCCGCGACAGCGACGAGATCGTCGTCCTCGACCACGGGACGGTCGTGGAGCGGGGCCGTCACGAGGACCTGCTCGCCGCCGGCGGCGCGTACGCCGAGCTGGTCAGGGAGCGTTGATGAGCGGCGCCGAGGTGGGCGCGGAGGTGGCTGCGGCGCCGGCGGACGCGGTGGTGCACGCCCTGGGCGCCCTGGGCACCCCCGTCGTGGGCGCCGGCCTGCGGACCGTACCGCTGGAGGGGCCGCACGTGCTGTGGCTCGTCGCGCACGGCGGACTCGACCTGTTCGCGGTGGACGCGGCGCAGGAGGGGCACTGGCACTTCCTGGGCCGGCTGGAGGCGGGCAGTCTGCTGCTGGGGCCGGTCGCCGGGCCGCAGCACACGCTGCTCGGGCGCCCGTCGCAGGACTGCGTGCTGCGCCGGATCGCCCTGCGGGAGCTGTGGGAGGCCCCGCCGCCGCAGTACACCGACGCGTACGGGAACCCGCTCGGGCAGCGGCCGTACGCGGCCTCCTGGACGGGCGGGTCCGTCGATCCGTACGGGGATCCGTACACCGATCCGTACTCCGATCCGTACGCCGCGCCGCAGGCCGGCCCGTACCCGGTGGCGCCGACCCCGCTGGAGTACGCCTTCGCGCTCGGCACGGCGCGCAGTCTGGGCGTGCTGTTCGAGGCGCCGCTGGGCGACCGGGCCGGGGCGGACGAGGGCGCGCCGGTCATGGACGAGGACGTGCTGTGGATGGACGTGCCGCCCGGCAGCGTGCGCTACGGCGCGGAGTTCAGCGCCGACGCGGCGGCCGACCTGCTGGTCGACGGGCAGTTGTGGCAGCGGATGGTCGGTCAGCAGGAGCGGCTGCTGACGGCCGTCGACCGGTGGATCGAGCGGCTGGAGCGCGCGCACGAGGACCGTACGGCGGCCGGCATCCGGGCGGGCGAGGCCGTGCGCGCGGGGGCCGACCGGGCGCTGCTGGCGTCGATCGGCGGCCCGGAGCGCGGGGCGCGGGCCGGGGCGGGCGGCGGCGCGTCGGACGACCAGACGTTCGCCGTGTGCCGGCGGGTCGCGGCGGCGGCCGGGATCACGCTCACGGAGCCGGCACGCGGTGGCGAGGCCGACGACCGGACGGGCGGCGTCGAGCGCATCGCGGTCGCGTCGCGCGTGCGGACGCGGGCGGTGCGCCTGGAGGGGTCCTGGTGGCGGTCGGACTCCGGGCCGCTCGTCGGGCACTGGGCTGCGTCGGGCGCGCCGGTCGCGCTGCTGTGGCGGCGGGGCCGGTACGAGGCGGTGAACCCGGTGTCGGGTGTGCGGCGGCGCGTCGACGCGCGCACGGCCGGGGAGTTGGAGCCGCGGGGGGTGATGTTCTACCGGCCGCTGCCGGAGCGGCCGATGCCGGCGTGGCGGCTGGCCCGGTTCGCGCTGCGGGGCAGTGGCGCGGACCTGCGGAACCTGGCGCTGGCGGGCCTGGTGACGGTGGTGCTGGGCGCGCTGGTCCCGGTGGCGACGGGGCAGGTGCTGGGTGTGTACGTGCCGGCCGCCGAGCGCAGTCTGATCGTGCAGACGGCGCTGGCGGTGATGGTGGCGGGCGTGGTGGCCGCGGCGTTCGGGCTGTTGCAGAACCTGACGGTGCTGCGGATCGAGGGGCGTATCGAGAGCGTGCTCCAGCCCGCGGTGTGGGACCGGCTGCTGCGGCTGCCGGCCGGGTTCTTCGCGGGGCGGTCCACGGGCGAGCTGGCGAGTGCCGCGATGGGGATCAGCGCGATCCGCCGTGTCCTGTCCGGCACCGGTCCGGTGGTGGTGCAGGCGAGCACGGTCGGGGCGGTGAACCTGGTGCTGCTGCTGTGCTACAGCGTGCCGTTGGCGCTGGCGGCGATCGCGATGCTGCTGGTGGCGGGCGGGCTGTTCCTGGGGCTCGGCCTGTGGCAGGTGCGGTGGCAGCGGCGTCTGGTGAAGCTGACCAACGAGCTGAACAACCAGGCGTACCAGACGCTGCGCGGGCTGCCGAAGCTGCGGGTCGCGGCGGCGGAGAGCTTCGCGTACGCGGCGTGGGCGCGGAAGTTCGCTCGGTCGCGGGAGATGCACCGGCGGGCCGGCCACATCAAGAACCTCACGACGGTGGTGGACGCGGTCCATCTCCCCCTCTGCTCGCTGATCATGTTCATGCTGCTGGCGGGTCCGGCGCGGGGCACGATGTCGGCGGGCGCGTTCCTGACGTTCAGTACGTCGGTGACGATGCTGCTGACGTCGGTGACGCAGCTGACCGGGGCCCTGGTCTCGGCGGTGGCCGCGCTGCCGCTCTACGAGCAGGTGAAGCCGGTCCTCCAGGAGGTGCCGGAGGTGCGGGGCGGCAGTGCCCGGCCGGGGGTGCTGTCCGGGGAGATCGAGGTGCGGGGGCTGTCGTTCCGGTACGGCGACGAGGGCCCGCCGACGCTGGACGACGTGTCGTTCCGGGTGGGCCCCGGCGAGTTCGTGGCGGTGGTGGGGCCGAGCGGCTGCGGCAAGTCGACGCTGCTGCGGCTGCTGATCGGCTTCGAGCGGCCGGTGTCGGGCAGTGTGCTGTACGACGGTCAGGACCTGGCGGCCCTGGACCAGGCGGCGGTGCGCCGCCAGTGCGGGGTGGTGCTCCAGCACGCGCAGCCGCTGACCGGTTCGGTCCTGGACTGCATCTGCGGCGCCGAGTCGTTCCCGCAGGACGAGGTGTGGGCGGCGGCGGAGATGGCGGGCCTGGCCGAGGACATCCGGCGGATGCCGATGGGGCTGCACACGATGATCGCGGGCGGCGGGGCCGTCTCGGGGGGCCAGCGGCAGCGGCTGATGATCGCCCAGGCGCTGATCCGGCGGCCGCGGATCCTCTTCTTCGACGAGGCGACGAGTGCCCTGGACAACGAGACGCAGCGGACGGTGATGGAGTCCACGCGCCGGCTCAGCGCCACGCGGCTGGTGATCGCGCACCGGCTCTCGACGGTGCTGGACGCCGACCGGGTGATCGTGATGTCGGCCGGCCGGATCGTCGAGGAAGGCCCGCCGGCCACTCTCCTGGCCGACCCGAACGGCCATCTGCACGAATTGGTGCGGCGCCAAATGACCTGAAAGGGTGGGGTTTGCCCGTTGTCGAGAGTGTCGGCGTGACGGACGGGAACCCCTGACTCCTGAACCGTCCGGAACGCCCGGGCGGCGCGTCGTGACGCGACTTCGGAGGAAAAGATGATGAAGAAGGCCCTTGCCTGCGCGGCTCTCGTCGTGGTCGCCATGGCCGTCGGTACCGCCCCGGCCGCCGCCGGTGACGACGAGACCAAGCCCTGCAAGTTCTTCGCGGGCGAATACAGTGGCGCGGAGCTGCACTACCTGCAGTCGGCCGGCGGCGCCGAGATCCTCAGCACCGGCACCCTGGAAGGCTCCAAGATCGGTGCCACCTGCTGACACCCGCGCAGCACCGGACCGCCGGGGGCACGAGCACGGTGCCCCCGGCGTTCGCGTGCGTACGGGAAACCTCCGGCGCGGTGGCGAAGCACCTCCGTGAGGCTCGCAAGGTTTCTGCAAGGACCCGGCAAGGACGCCGTCCAGCGGCCCGGGCATCCCCTCCCGCGTCAGCCGAGCAGCGACATCGGGGGGATGTCAGTGGAGGCGATCAGCAGGTTCACCGGACCGGTGAGGGCCTCGGCCCGTCAGTGGCTCACCCTGACGGGCCGCAAGACCGTTCTGGTGGTGGCGCACACCGTCACGTACGGGAAGAGGTTGCTCGACGTGGTGTCGCTCCTGGAGTCGGACTTCCGGATCCAGGTGGTGTTCACGACGCCGCCGCACGAACTCGGCGACGGGACCGCGGGGTTCCTCGCCGGGACGGGCAGCGCGGTGGTGCCGTGGGAGGAGGCCGTACGGACCGAGTTCGACCTGGCGCTCGCCGCCGGGCCGCGCGCCATGGAGCGGCTCCGCTCGCGGGTGGTGCTGCTGCCGCACGGGGCGAACTTCCTCAAGCGGCTCGCGGGTGCCAGGACTTCGCAGGTGATGGGGTTGCGCCGGCGGGACGTCCTGCCGGGCGGGCGATCACCGGCGGCCGTGGTGCTCGCGCACCGGGACGACCTCGACGCGCTCGCCCGCAGCTGCCCGGAGGCCCTGCCGGTCGCCTCCGTCGTGGGTGACCCCGCGCGGGACCGGATCGTCGCGAGCCTGCCGCACCGGGACGCCTACCGTGCGGCGCTCGGTCTCGCCGAGGGCGAGAAGCTGATCACGCTGACCTCCACGTGGGGGCCGCGGTCGGCGTTCGCCCGCTTCGACCTGCTGCTGCCGCGGCTGATGGACCAGGTGCGGGGCACCGGCCACCGGCTGGCCGTGCTCATCCACCCCAACGTGTGGTCGGGGCACGGCTCACGCCAGGTCCGTGCGTGGCTGTCCTGCTGGGCGGAGCAGGGGCTGGGGATCGTGCCGCCCGACATGGACTGGCGGCCCGTGCTGTGCGCCGCGGACCTGATCATCGGCGACCACGGGTCGGTCACGCTGTACGGGACGCTGACGGGGGCGCCGATCCTGCTGGCGGCGGCGCCGGAACAGGAGATCAACCCGGACTCGCCGGCCGCCGACCTGGCGGTACTGGCCCCGGCGCTGTCGCCGGTGCACCCGCTGGAGGAGCAACTCGCCTATGCCGCCGCGGAGTACCGCCCCTCCGCGTACGAGGCGGTGTCGGCCCGCATCACCTCCGAACCGAACCGGTTCGACCGGAACATGCGCGCGTTGCTGTACACCCTCCTGGGCCTGGGGCAACCGGCCCACGAGCCGGTGACCCGCCCGCTCCCGCCCCCGGAACGCCGGCGTGTCTGGCCGGGCCAGGGGCGGGATGCGGGGGCGGTCGTCGTGCCGGGGCCGGGCGCGGGGGCGGCCGCGTGAACGGGGGCGCGGAGGACTGGCTCGTGGTCGATGCCGATGATCCGGCGCAGGCCCGGCTGCGGGACCTCGCGGATGTGCTGCACACGCGCCGGGCCGCGGGTGACCGGGCGGACGCCGTGGCGGTGGGCGTGGCGCTGCTGCGGCGGCATCCGGGGTGTGTGCTCGTGCTCCTCCTGCCCGGGGCGTCAGAGCGCGGCGAGGCGGTCGGTGAGCCGGCGGGCGTCGGCGGGGCTGAGGGGCGCGAAGAGTGCGCGGGCGCGTTCATAGGCGTCGCGCGCGACGTCCGGGTGGTCGCCTTCCTGCGCGGTCTGCCCCAGCATTTCGAGGGTGCGGGCCTGCCAGTGGACGGCCCCTGACGCCTCGAACGTCCGCAGGGCGGCGGCCAGGTGGTCCACGCCCGTCCCGTGGTCGCCCGCGCGGGCCCGCGCGCGTCCCAGGAAGGCGAGGGCGCGTGCCGCGTCGTGGGGGTCGTCCACGGCGACCAGCACCTCGTGGGCTGCCTCGAACTCGGCCACCGCGTGGCCCAACCGCTCCTCGGCGAGCGCGATCTCCCCGAGCAGGATGCGGACCAGGCCCACACCGCGCGCGTACCCGGTCTCCTCCCACAGGGCGATGGCCTCGTCCAGGTGGGGCCGGGCCTCCTGGAGCCGGCCGGCCTCGAAGTGCGCGGCGCCGAGGCCGAGGAGGGCCTGCCCCTCGTCCCGGCGGTCGCCGGCGCGGCGGGCCGCCTGCCGTGACCGGCCGTACCAGTCGATCGCCTCGTCGAGGCGGCGGGCCGCGCTGAAGCCGATCGCGCCGGAGTTGAGCATCTGCCGCTCGGCTCCGGCGTGTCCGGCGCGCCGGGCGGCGGCCAGCCCGACGCGATGGGCCTCGATCCACAGGTCGTACCGGCGTTTGCGGAGGAACAGCGGCCACATGGCGTCGACGAGCTGCCAGGCCTGGGTGTCCCAGCCGAGGTCGACGGCCGAGCGCACCATCGCCATGAGGTTGTCGCGCTCGCCGTCGAGCCATTCCAGGGCGTGCGCCGCGTCCGTGAACGGCGGGTCCGGCTCCGGGACTTCGTCGTACGTGCGGTCCATCGTGGACTGGGCGGGCGTGATGAGCCGCTGGGCCTCGGTGGCCGTCGCGAGGTACCAGTCGCGGACCCGTCGGAGGGCCGCGACACGCGCCTCGTCCGTCTCCTCCGCCAGGCCGCGCCCGTGGGCATGGAGCCGGATCAGGTCGTGGAAGCGGTAGCGGTCGGGGCCGGTGTCCTCGACCAGGTTCGCCTCGACGAGCACGTCGAGCAGCGCGGCGCCCTCACCGGGCGGGATGCCGGCGGCCGCGGCGGCGACCCTGGTGCCGAAGGACGGCAACGGCAGCTGCCCGAGCCTGCGGTAGAGCGCGGCCGCCGCGTCCGGCAGCCCTTCGTACGAGGCGTCCAGTGCGCTGCGCACAGCGGGTTCTCCTTCCACGGCCAGGACGGTGAGCCGGTCCCGGTCCCGGGCGAGGGCGTCGGCCAGTTCGCTGAGCGGCTGCCGGGGGCGTGCGGCGAGCCGCGCGGAGGCGACGCACACCGCGAGGGGAAGACCGGCGCACAGGGACACCACCCGGCGTGCGGCGGTGAGGTCGCACGCCGTCAGTTCCCGGCCGATCCCCCGGACCAGTAACCGCTCCGCGGCCTCGTCCGGCATGACGTCGAGCGGGTGGAACAGCGCGCCGTCGATGTGCAGTCCGGTGAGCCGGCGGCGGCTGGTGACCGCGACGAGGCTGTGGCCGGAGCCGGGCAGCAGGGGGCGGGCCTGGGCGGCGGTGTACACGTTGTCGAGCATGACGGCGAGCCGCAGGCCGGCGGTGAGCGAGCGCCACAGGGCCGTCTTCTCGGCGGTGTCGGCCGGTACGGGCCCGGGATAGAGGGCGCGCAGGAACCCGCCCAGCACGTCGCCGGGCCGCGCCGCGTCCGCCACGGTGTGCCCGCGCAGGTCGGCGTAGAGCTGGCCGTCCGGGAAGTCGCCGCCGCTCGTGCTGAGCCACCGGGTGACCAGCGCGGTCTTGCCGACCCCGGCGGGCCCGGTGACGACGACGATCCGGGGCGAACCCTGCCCCGCCGCCCCTCGGGCGAGTCCGTCGAGGGTCCGCAGGTCGTCCTCGCGGTCGGTGAAGTGGCGCGGTACGGGGAGCAGTTGCCGTGGCACGGGCACCGGGGGCGGCTCCACGTGCGTGTGGATGCCGCCGTGCACCTCGCCTGCCTGGACCGTGACGCCGTGGAACACGGCGTGCCCGCTGATGGCGTTGTTGTGGACCCGTCCGGGATGCCCCGTCACCCTGCGCCCCCTGTCGGTCCGTTCCGGGATGTCGTGGTGATTATGCCGCTGACCTATTCCCCTCCGATTCCCCACGGATTTCCCCGCGCGACGCCCCCGCCGAACCCGATCAATTCCCGGCGCGAGAAAATCATTCCTCAATCCCTACCCGACGACTTCCTTGCACAAAAGAAAGGATTCAGCCGCTCAGCGCGTCGAGATGCTCTGGCCCGAGCTGCGACGACCTGTCATCCTGTGCAGTCCAGAACGGGTGCCGGCGAGAGGAACACGCTGGTGGAGATCCATATCCTCGGCCCCGTCGGCCTCGGTTCCCGCGAGGGCCGGCTCGGTCTCGGTTCGGACAAGGAACGGCTGCTTCTCGCGGCGCTGGCACTCGACGTCGGCCGGCCCGTCGCGCTGGACACACTCGTCGACCGGCTGTGGGATTCCGGCCCGCCGCCGGCGAAGGCACGCGAGAGCGTGCACACCTATGTCTCGCGGATCCGGCGGGCGCTGCGCTCCCTGGCCGCGCCGGGGGCGGACGGCCCGGCCGTGACGCACCGGGCGCACACCTACACGCTGCGGGCCGAGCCCGAGGCGGTGGACTGGCACCGCTACCTGCGGCTGGCCGACCACGCCCGCGCGGTGTCCGCCGAGGGCGACGACGTGCGGGCGGCCGCGCTGATGCGGCAGGCGGAACGGCTCTGGGAGGGCGAGGCGCTGGCCGGGCTGCCGGGCGTGTGGCCGGAGCGCGTCCGGATGAGCCTCGCCGAGCGCCGAAGGGGCGTCGCCGCGGCCCGGATCGCCATCGAACTGCGCCTCGGGCGGTTCGCGGAGGCGGCGGCGGAGCTGGCGCCGCTGGTCGACCAGTACCCGAGGGACGAGACGCTGGTGGGTCAGCTGATGGTGGCGCACTACGGCAGTGGCCGGCACGCCGACGCCCTGCTCGTCCACCAGGCCCTGCGCAGGGCGCTGCGGGCCGGGTTCGGCACGGATCCGGGCGATGAGCTGAGCCGGATCCACGCGCACATCCTGCGCCGGGCCCCGTCGAGGAGCTGACGGGCGGAGTACGGGCGCAGGCTCCGGGCGGCGCGCCGCCGGCCGGCCCGTCCCCGGCGGGCCCGCGCCCGCTGCGGGGCCATCTCCCTGGCCGGGCGCCGCTGATCGGGCGGCACGAGGAGCTGCGGCGCATCCGGGAGGCCGTGGACACGGCGGCGGAACACGGCTCGGCCATCATGCTGGAGTCCATCTCGGGCATGGCCGGTGTGGGCAAGACGGCGCTGGCCGTACGGGCGGCGCACGAGTGCGCGGACCGCTTCCCCGACGGGCAGCTCTACCTCGACCTCCGGGCGCACGCCCAGGGGCAGGAGCCGCTGACCGCGGGCGCCGCGCTCGCGACGCTGCTGCGGCTGCTCGACGTACCGCCGCAGTCCATCCCGACGGACGTGGAGGAGCGGGCCGCCCTGTGGCGCAGGGCGCTGGCACGGCGTCGGGTCCTGGTCGTCCTGGACGACGCGGCCGAGCCCGCCCAGGTGCGGCCGCTGCTGCCGGGCGGGACGGAGAGCTTCGCCATCGTCACCAGCCGGCGCCGGCTGGTGGGGCTGCCGCAGAGCCGGTCGCTGGCCCTGGACGTGCTGCCGGCCGAGGACGCCGTCCGCCTGTTCCGGGAGGTCGCGGGTCTCGGCCCGCGGGGCGACGGGGAGGAGCGCGCGGAGATCGAGCGGATCGTACGGCTCTGCGGGCACCTGCCGCTGGCGATCGAGATCGCCGCCAACCGGCTGAGCGCCCACCCGTCGTGGACGCCCGCGGTGCTGCGGGAGCGCCTCACTCGCACCACCGGGCGCCTCGGCGAGATCCGTGACGGCTACTCGGAGGTCGCCCGCGCCTTCGAGATGTCGTACCAGACGCTCTCCCCGGACGAGCGGACGACGTTCCGCCTGCTGAGCCTGCACGTGGGGCCGGAGTTCGGCCCGCGGGCCGCCGCGGCGCTGCGAGGCCGGCCCGTCGCGGAGACGGAACGGGCCCTGGAGTCGCTGTTCCACTGCCACCTGCTCCAGGAGCCGTCGCCCAACCGGTTCCGCTTCCACGACCTGCTGGGCGAGTACGCGCGCCTGCTGTGCGCGGCCACGGAGACGCCGGAGCAGCGCGACGCGGCGCTGGACCGGCTCATCGACCACTACCTCCACGAGGCGGACCGCTGCGACCGGACGCTGTATCCCCGGCGTCTCCGCCTCGCCGTCCCGGCGGGGACCGGTACCGCGCCGGTGCGGGACCTGCCGGATCGGCCGGATCGGCCGGACCTACCGGTTCTCAGGGACGAGGAGGCGCTGGCCTGGTTCCGTACCGAGCGCTCCAACCTGGTCGACGCGGCGCGCCACGAACGCCTCCGGGGCCGGCACGAGGGTGCCGCGCGGCTGAGCCATGTGCTGGCGGAGTTCCTGAACAGCGAGTGCCACTGGGTGGACGCGCTACGGCTGCACGACGCGGCCGTCGACCACTGGACGGGAGCGGGGGACACGGACGCGCTGTGCCGGGCGCTGCTCGACCTGAGCCGGGCCTGCGCCGCGACGGGCAACTACGCGCGGGCCGAGGACTCCGCCCGGCGCTCCCTGCGACTGGCGGAACGGACCGGCTGCGCGGACGTCGAGGCGGAGGCCCTGCGCGAACTGGGCGTCCTGCACTGGCACATGGGCCGCAACCAGCAGGCGCTCGTCTTCCACGAGCGCTCCCTGGCGCTGTGCGCGCGTACGGAGGACCCCTGGCGCCGGGCGCGCTGCGAGAACAACATCGCGATCTCGCTGCTCTACCTGGGCCGGCACGACGAGGCCCTGCGCGCGTTCCGCTCCGCGATCAACGGCTTCCGCACGGCGGGCGACCAGCGGATGCTGGGCAAGACGCTGAACAACCTGGGCAACCTCTATATGCACATGGGCCGGCCGGCCCAGGCCCGGCGCACGCTGGAGAGCGGCCTGCGGATCGCGGAGCTGGCGGGCAGCCGGCTGGACCTGGTGGCCCTCCAGATCAACCTCGCCGAGACGCTCGCCACGTCGGGGAATCCCCGCAAGGCCATCGACGTGTACCGAAGAGCCCTGCCGGTGCTCCAGGAGCTGGGCGACCGGAAGACCGAGGCCATCGCCCTCACCGGCATCGGTACGGCCCATCGGGCCATGGGCAGGACCGACCAGGCCGCCACGCACTTCCAGCAGGCGCTGGCCCTGTCGAGCAGCATCGGGGCGGTCCTGGAGGAGACCCGGGCGCGGCGGCTGCTGGGCGCCGCCGAGTTCGCCCGGGGCAATGTCGTGGCCGCCGTGGAGCACATCACGGCCGCCATCGCGTCGGCCCGGCACATCGAGGCCCCGGACGAGGAGGCCAAGGCGGAGGAGTCCTTGGCGGAGGTACGGATGAGCGCGGGGGACGTCGCGGGGGCGCGGGCGCTGTGGCGGCACGCGCATGGCTTGTTGCAGCCGCTCGACGCGGGAGCGGCGGAGCGCATCCAGAACCGCTTGATCGAAGTCGACCACTTGCCGCAGTAATTCGACCGAAGATTCTTCTTGTTCGCAGCAATTCGACCGCATCATTTTTCATGATCCTCAGGATTGGTGAACGAGCGAACGCGTGTGATAACTCTCTTCCGGCCATTGATCGTTGATCTCGAAGGATGAGAGTTGACACGCACACGCTTCGCGGCGCTCCACCGGCCCCGGCTCGTCGGAGTCGTGGCGCTCGCCGCACTGCTCGGCGGTCCGGCACCGGCCGCGCACGCCGAGGTCCGCAGCGCCGCGGACTCCTTCGGCACCACCGCACCGGCGGACCTGCGATCCACCGTGCACACGACTGAGGGAGTCTGCCTGCCGACCTACGCCGTGTAGGCGGACGTGCGGTGGGGCGGCCGCCCGAGGCCGGCCGCCCCACCGCCGCTTCGGGCTAGCGCGTCGCCGGAACGTGCTGGGTGACGCAGTGGATGCCGCCGCCTCCCCAGGCCAGGGTGCGCGCCGGGGTGCCGACGACCTCGCGGCCGGGGAACTGGGTGCGCAGGAGGGCGAGGGCCACCGTGTCGTCGGGGTGGCCGGCCAGGGGGACCACGACGCTGCCGGCCGTCTCGTAGTAGTTCGTGTAGCTGAAGGTCCGTACGTTCAGGCCCTGGAGCGTGAAGTGCGGCTGCTGGTGGATCTCGACGAGCGTGAGGCGCCGGCCCCGGGCGTCGGTGGCGGCCTCGAGGACCGCCTTGTTGGCGGCCATGCGGGCGTGGTTGGGGTTGGCGGGGTCGGGCTGGGTGTGGACGAGGAGCCTGGCGGGTCCGAGATACGCGGCGCACAGGTCGACGTGGCCGTTGGTGATGTCGTCGTACGCGAGGCCGTGGGGCAGCCAGATGACCTTGGTCGCGCCGTAGGACTCCTTGAGCGTGGTCTCGATCTGCGCCTTGGTCATGCCGGGGTTGCGGTTGGGGTGGAGCAGGCACTCCTCGGTGGTGATGAGGGTGCCTTCGCCGTCCGTGATGACGGCGCCCCCTTCGAGGACCATGCCGACGGGCTTGCGCGCCGCGCCGAAGTGCTGGCAGACCCCGACGGGCAGCAGGTCGTCCTTGTCGTACGGGTACTTCTCGCCCCAGCCGTTGAAGGAGAAGTCGAGGCCGGTGCGCCGCGTGCCGGTGCCGTCGACGGTGAAGACGGGACCGGTGTCCCGGGTCCAGCAGTCGTTGATCGGATACTCGATGACGGTCACCGCGCTGCCGCACTGCTGGGCGGCGGCGGCCGCGTGGCCGGGCTCGGCGACCATCACGACCGGCTCGTGGCGGGCGATCGTACGGGCCGCCGCGGCGATCTCCGCCTGTACGTCCGCCAGCAGGCCGCCCCAGCCGACCGTACGGTCCCAGGGCCAGGCCATGACGCACGCGGCGTGCGGTTCCCACTCCGCCGGCGCCCGGAACACGTCCTCGGCGCCGGCGAGGGTGCGGCGCGCGCCGCCCGGTGCGGCGGCGTGGGCGGCCCGGCCGCCGAGGAGGGCGGCCGCCGCGGCCGACACGGCGGCGGCGCCGAAGGCGCGGCGGGACAGCCGCGGACGCGAACCCGATCCTGTCACGATCATGACATCTCCTGGTGAGGGTGCGAGTGGGACCCGGCGACCGCCCCGGCCGGGCCGGTCAGGGGAACCCGGCAGGGCGGTCGTCGGGGAATCAGGGGTGGGGAGGAGGGGTCAGGACGATTCGGCGGCGAGCTGGTGGCCCGGACCCGCGCCCGCCTCGGCGTCCGGCACCGGGCCGGAGCCGTCCGGCGAAGCCGCCGCCCCGGAGCCGTCGGGCGACGAGCCCGTCGCGGGGGCGGTCGCCGGCCCCCTGCCGCGCAGCTTGTCGTGCGGGCGCCGGATCAACAGGTAGCCCAGGCCGACCGCCAGGATGGCCACCGTGCCGAGGAGACCGGCCCACACCTGGTACCAGGGCGCGCCCGGCACGGCGAGGATCTCCCTCGGCCAGCACACGTTGACGACCTCGAAGGCGGTCCAGAGCACCGCCAGCACGTTCAGGAACGTGCCCTTGCGGCCCTGCCGGATGTGGCCGGACGGCACCCAGGTGCCCCGCAGCCGGGCGATCAGCGCGGCCAGCGACACCAGGAAGAACGGCAGGAAGGTGGCCGCCGTGCCGAAGGCGATCAGGCTGCCGATGGCGGTGGCGTTCAGGCCGAGCAGCAGGCCGCAGCTGCTGACCAGCGTGGAGGCGACGAGACCGCCGATGGGGGCCTTGCGCTTGTTGATCTTCCTGACGTGCTTCGAGAACGGGAAGACGTCGTCGCGGGCCAGCGAGTACAGGCCGCGGGCCGCACCGCCCTGGGAGGCCATGGCGCAGGCGAGGAAGCCGACCAGCACGACGACCACGAACGGCTTGTCGGACCACGAGCCGAAGGAGTGGACCACCGCGGTGGTGACCGGGTCGAGGTCCTCGCCGAGGACGACCTTCTCCGGGGCGGGGTGCGAGAGGGCGACGGCCATGGCGTTGAGGATCACGACGGCGCCGACGCTGAGGAGCGCCCACCACATGCCGCGCGGCACCTGACGCCCGGCGTCCTTGGTCTCCTCGGAGGCGGAGACGCAGGCGTCGAAGCCGATGAAGGCCCAGCCCGCCACGGCGACGGCGGCGAGGAACGCCAGGGTGACGGAGCCGCCGGACAGCGCCTCGGCCCCCATGGTGCCGGTGAAGAGCACGAAGCCGTGCTCGCGGAAGAACAGCAGCAGCGCGAAGCCGACGAGGACCGAGGCGATGGCCTCGGCCGCGATGCCGAGCGAGACGACGAGGCTGAGGATCCTGATGCCGTACGCGTTGATCAGCATGCAGCCGAGCAGGACGGCGATGGACACCGCCACCAGCTGCCCGGGCGTGGGCGTGACGCCGATCAGGGCGAACACCCAGGGCGCCGCGAGGTACGCCACGGTGGTGTTGCCGAACATCACGGCGAACTGCCACACCCAGCCGCCCAGCCAGCCGAAGGACGGGCCGAGCAGCCGGCGCCCCCACTGGTACGGGCCGCCCGCGAGCGGCCACTGCGAGGCCAGCTCCGCGTAGACGTTCACCACCAGGCACTGGCCGATCAGCACCAGGGGCAGCGCCCAGATCCAGGCGGGGCCCGCGACGATCGTGCCGACCATGGCCACCGCGTAGAGCGCGACGACGGGGGACACCACGGCGAAGCCCATGGAGATGTTGCCGAGGACACCGAGGGTGCGCCGCAGCTCCTGCTGGTAGCCCAGGTCCTTGAGCCGGGCGGCATCGCGGTCGTGGGGGGATGGTGCAGTCATGGGATCCCTTCGGGGGAATGGAACGGCGGCCGACGGGACCGGGCCCGCTCCGGGACCGTAAATCTAACGTCGTTAGGTATTGCGATGGCCGGGACCTTAGCCCGGGACTGGCCGAATGTGAACCCCTTCCGGGCCGGTAACCTGACCCGGGGCGAGAGGGAGGGTGTCACCGTGGGCCGACCGAGTCAGGCGCTGCTGAGCCGCGAGATCATCGCGCGGGCGGCACTGGAGCTCCTGGACGAGGAGGGCCCGCAGGCCCTCAAAATGCGCGCTCTGGCGGACCGCCTGGGGGTGCGCGGCGCGTCGCTCTACCACCACGTCGCATCGAAGGACGATGTGCTGGACGCGGCCTCGGAGCTGATCAACGAGGAGATCGATCTCTCGCCGCTGGAGAATCCGGAGTGGCGGGAGGGCATCGCGGCCTACGCGCGCGGCTACCGACAGGTGTATTTGCGCCACTGGAACGTGATCCCGCTGGTCGCGCGGCGCCGGGTCGAGGCGGACAAGGCGCTGCGCGGCTACGACGCGCTGCTGGCGGCGCTGGGCCGCGCGGGCTGCGACCCCGCCGAGGCGGCCGAGGTGGCCGCCACGATCGACTATCTGGTGCTCGGCTCGGCCCTGGAGACGTTCACCGCGGGCTTCGCCCGCACCCCGGACGGCTACCGGCCGGCGTACCCGGCGCTGGCCGGCTCGCTGCAGGGGGCGGCGGAGCGGCCGGGCGGCCTGGCGTCGCTCGACGACCGGGGCTTCGAGCGGGGGCTGGGTCTGCTCCTCGACGGCCTGGCGTCCCGCGCCTGACGCTCCGTCAGGCTCCCTTCACCTCAGGCGCGTTCCCCGTACGGCACATCAGTCGCGCAGGACCGTGCCGTCCTCCAGCATCGTGGGGTGGATCTTCGTGGGCTCCTGGTCGTCCACGTCGGAGGGGCGCGGCGGTTCGGGTCCGTCGGGTCCGCAGCGGACCATCCGCTCGACGCGGCAGACCCGGAACAGCTTGTCGCCGACGAGCACTTCGTTGGCGCGGCCCGCGGCCTTGAAGGAGTCCGCCGCCTGCTGGTAGCGGATGCGCTCGCGCTCGGTGAAGTCGTGGAGCAGCGGCCAGAACTCGGTCATGGCGTGGTGGAGCATCCGGCGCGCGTCGTGCGGGGTCGGCATCAGCGCCCCCTGCGGCCGCCATCCCCGGCCGCGCCGCTCCGCCACGGAGAACCCGACGGGCAGGAGCACGACGTCCGGGTGGTCGGCGGCCGCGCGCTCGGAGTCCCGCAGCACGTCGGAGGGGAACCGGGAGCCGGTGTAGACGAATCCGCGCAGCGCGAGCTTCATCGCGCCGGCCATGAAGCCGTCCTCGCGGGCGGGGTCGAGGACGAACCCCGGGTCCGGCGACGGCGTGTCGCGCCGGTCGGACCACGAGGGCCGGGGCGGCTCCGGGTCCGTGGGGCGCGGCGGCTCGAGACCCTTGTCGCCGCAGCGGGCGAACTCGTCGCCGCGCACCACCCGGTAGCGCACACCGAGGACTTCGACCTCGTCGACCGGCTCGCGTTCGAGGACCGCGACCGCGGCCAGCAGCTCGCGGCGCTCGCGCGGATCGTCCGTCTCGTCCTTGGCCCGGAACCAGAGCAGCGAGTTCAGACTGTCCCGGGACTCCTGGGGCGTTCCGTCGACGACGGGCTTGACCACGCGCCAGAGGTCGTCGACGCGGGGGTCCTGGGCGGCGATCCCGAAGACGGGCCCGCGCACCGCCAGGTGCGGGTACCGGTAGGACGCGTCCACGGCGTCGGCCTCGGTCACCCAGACCGCCGGGTCGTCACGGTTCACCAGGTCCCGGTGGAGCCGGTCGACGTGTCGCTTCCAGTCGTCATCCATGCACACATTGTTGTGCCTCGGCGCCCGCCACCCGGCCGGGTTCCGGGAATTGGCCGGGCATGTACGGAGCCGATCGCCGTCGCCCCGCGGGGCCCATCGAGTGATCGGGCGGCGGGCCCGGCGCGTCCCCGCCGTCGGTGCGGAACGGGCCGCGCACACTCCCCGGAGATGTGTTCGCATGTCCGCGGAGTGTTCCGTCCCCGCGGACGAGCCACGTGGGAGTCCCAGCGTGTCCTTCCTCCTCCACCGACGCGTCCTCCGCCGGCGCGTCCTGCGCAAACGCGTCCTCGCCTCGGGCGCCGTCCTCGCCGCCGCGGCCGTCACCGCGTCCCCCGCCGGTGCCGGGAGGGCACTCGCGGACGGCGCCTGCTTCGACCGTGCCACGCGCCCCTCCACCTCCGTCGTGGACGGCCACCTCCACTTCCGCCCGTTCGGCGGCAGGGCCATCCCGTTCGACGAGGTCACCGCGTATCTCCGCGAGAGCGGCGTCCGCTACGCCAATGTGTTCGGCATCGGTCAGAAGCTGCCCGCCGACTCGGACTGCACCTACTACCTGGACTGCCCCGGGACACCGGTCCTGCCGAGCGTCAAGAACGACATCGTCAACGGCGAGAGCTACGTCGAGTCGCGGCCGACCGACCCGCACCTCACCCTGTCGATGACGTCCCTGGACGTGGCGAACCCGGAGACGGTCCCCCAGCAGATCGCCCTGTACGACAAGGAGTTCCCCGGCCTGTTCCGCTGGGCCGGCGAGGTCAACCTCATCAAGGGCGCCCTCCTCCCCAACCACCACGAGCCCGCGACCGTCGGGGACATCGCGAACTGGGCGCCGTTCATGCGGGAGCTGGAGCGGCGCGGCATCCCCCTGACCGTCCACGCCGACCTCGGCACGGACGCGGCGCCGACCAAGTACCTGCACCTCTTCCGGGAGGTGCTGACCCGCTACCCCCGCAACAAGATCGTCTGGGCGCACATGGGGCTGTCCAAGGAGCTGTCGGCCATGGACCCCGCCCGGCACATCGCCATCGTCCGCTCCCTCCTCCGCCGCCATCCCCGCCTGACGCTCGACCTGAGCTGGCGCGTCCTGGAGGACCAGTACTTCAGCAGGCCCGGCGTGCGCGAGCGGTACGCCGCCCTGCTGGACGACCATCCCACGCGCGCCATCCCCGGCACGGACTTCGTCGCCTCCCGCGACAAGGACTACGCGGTCTACAAGGAGGAGCTGGAGGTGACGAGCCGGATCAACAAGGCCCTCGGCGACGAGGCCTTCCGCGGCATCGCCCTCGGCGAGAACTACTTCCGCCTCCTCGGCCTGAAGGCCGAGGCCCCGAAGATCTGCACGAGGAAGTGACCGCGGCGGCCCCGGCCCTCCCCGACGGGAGCGCCGGGGCCGCCACGTACCGGTCAGAGTTCGTCGAGGTCGACGGCCTCCGCCATGGCCCGGTATCCGGCGTCGTTCGGGTGCAGGTGGTCACCGACGTCGTAGGCGGGCGCGAGCCGGTCGGGGTCGGCCGGGTCGGCCAGGGCCCGGTCCAGATCGACCACCGCGTCGTACTCGCCGGAGGTGCGGATCCACTTGTTGAGGGCGTCCCGCTTGGCCTCGCCGCGTTCCGTGTAGTACATCGCGCCCTTGTACGGCGGCAGCGTCGCGCCGATCACCTTGATGCCACGGGCGCGGGCCTGGCGGATCAGCTCGCGGTGCCCGGCGATCAGACGCTCGACCGGAACGTCGGGCGTCGGCCCGCCCGGCAGGTCCGCCCACTCGCTCATGCCGATGTCGTTGATGCCCTCCAGGACGATGACCGTGCCCACGTCCGGCTCGGTGAGCACGTCCTTCTTGAAGCGGTTGACGCCCTTCTCACCGGCGAACGACAGGTCGTTGGTCAGCTGGTTGCCGCCGATGCCGTGGTTGAGGACACCGCGGGTGCGGCCGGCGGCCACGAGCCGCTCCGCCAGCTCGTCGGGGTAGCGGTTGTCGGCGCCGGGCGTCGAGCCGAAGCCGTCGGTGATGGAGTCGCCGAAGGCGACCACGGACTTCCGGCGCGGACCGGGCCCGCCGGACACCTCGACGCCGGACAGGAAGTACCAGGCGCCGCTCTGCTCGATGAACGCCTCGCCGCCCGCGTCGGAGCGGTGGTCGCCCGACGCGCGGTACGAGGTGCTCCCGGCGTCCCAGTGGTAGGTGGCCGGGCCGGTCGGCTCCGCCAGGTACAGCGTGACCGTCAGCTTCTCCAGCGGCCGCGTCCTGAAGGTCAGCGCGTCGCTGTGCACCGTGCCGCCCGCCGGGATCGTCACCGACCGGCCGTGCCCGAAGGACAGCTGCCGCACGGAGCCGGCCCGTACCGCCGCGCCCTGGTCACTCCGGGCGACGGTGGCGCCCGCGATCCTCAACGGGGTGGTGCCGTACCGGTTGGACAGTTCGACGCGGGCCCGGGTGCCGCCCGTGGTGACCCGCACGACCTGCCGGAGCGTGTGGTTCGCGAAGCCCTCACGCGACCAGTTCGGGACGAACGTCTCGCCGGCGCCGTGCGGCGACGCCGCCCAGGCGCCCCGCCACTGCCCCCCGCCGTTCCCGTGCGCCGTCGCCGCCGCGGTGGCGGGTCGCCCGTCCGGCGCGGCGGCCGTCGCGGTGCCCGCCGCACCGGTCGCGGCGAGCACCACCAGGGTGGCCGCCGTCAGCACCGCGACGCCCGAGCGCCGTCCCGTGTGTCCTGTCCTCAAAGGTCCCACCCCTATACGCATCTCACAGCCGTCACATACATCACTGCTCAACTGCTCGACAGGGGTGGGACATTCCCGCGAGACCGCTCGCCTTCTCCGTGTGGCGGGCCCGCGGGCTGCCCGTCACGCGGGTCCGGCGGTCAGCCGGAGACGGTGATCTGCTGGGCGGGGTCGGTCGTGTCGGTCACGGTGTACGTGGCCGAGAAGGACGAGGTCGTCGCGCTGGTCGGGCAGCCGAAGCCGCCCACGACCTTGATCGGGACCGCGGCGCCGGAGAAGGCCAGCGACGACGGCGCGCCGTTGGTCCACGTACCGCTGGTCGAGGCGGGCCCGGTCGGTGCCGCGGTGACGGTGCAGCTGGCCAGGCCGGAGGTGGTGACCACGAGGCCGCCGGTCGGGACGGTGAAGGAGGCGACGACGGGTGCGCCGTACTGCATCGAGACGGTCCACGAGCCGCTGGTCCTGACCGTGGCGCTCACGCCCGGCATGCTCGTGGTGCAGGAGGTGAAGGTCGGCGGCGTGAGGGAGCTGACCACCGGTCCGTCGGCGTTGTGGTTGGCGGGGGCCGCGGGGACCGTTCCGCTGGAGGTGGAGACGGAACAGGTGACCGTCACGGAGCCGGACTTGAGGGTCGCCTTGCCGGTCAGCGTGGCGGTGAAGCCGTGTCCTGCCGGCTGGACGGTCGTGGAGCCGGCGGCCGCGGGGGCGGCCTGCGCGGTGGCGGGTGCGGCGCCGGTGAACCCGAGCGCGGCGGCGGCGGCGAGGCCCGTCGCCACGGCGACGACTCTGCGGCTGCGTAAGTGGCGGGTTGCCATGGGGCGTTCTCCTTCGGGGAATGGTGTGGCGCGTGCCACGGTGGGGTGTGGGGGGCCCGAACGGTGCTGGAGTGCCGGAGGTGGAGCAGGGGTGCGTGCGCCTGGCGGACGGCACGCGCGAGGTGGGGTGGCCCGCGCGCGGCCCGGTCAGGCGTCGGTGACGGTGGACGCGGGGTGTCCCGGGGCTGCCTCCGTCCTGGTCCCGTCCTCGGTCGCGCTCTGCGCGGCGGCGGCGGCCGCCTCCTTCGGCACCGGCTGCCAGGCGAACATCATGGCGCCGCCCACGATGCCGAGCAGGGTGCCGATGAGGAAGCCGCCCAGGTTGGAGACGACGAGCGCGGCGGCGGCGATCAGGGTGGTGACGAGGCCGGCCATGGAGCGGTACTGAGGGGCGACCCACGCCGATACGCCTAGCATGAACATGACAATCCCGAGCAGGACGGAAGGGACTCCCGCGATGCCCTGATGGAGCATCACCTGCAACGGTGCGAGGGGGATGGCGCAGATCTCCGCCCCGGCGAGGACGGTGACGAGACCGCCCCAGAAGGGCCGGCTCCTGCGCCAGCGCCGCCACGCGAAGCGCGGTGACACCATGTCAGAAGCATTCCTTCTTGCCCTTGCTGAGCTTCATGCTCAGGCCGGACAGCTTGAACGTGCCGGCGTTGGTGGCCCACGCGACCTGCTTGAGGTCGGTGATGCGTACGGTGTCGGCCTGCTGGCCGAACAGGTCCTGCATGCCCTGCGCGCCGTCCGGCCCCTTGTCGAGGGTGGACGCGTCACGGCCGATCTCGATGTTGTCGAAGTCCGCGTCGCCCGACAGCTGGGTGGCGTCCACGAACAGGCCCGTGGCGACGACCGGGGACTTCTTCCCTGCCGTCAGGTTGAGGGAGATGTCACCGACGATCGGCAGCGACGTGACCACCGACTGGCACAGGTTGTTCATTTCGGCCCGCCGAATCGCGGTGACGGCCACGGGCAGCAGCTCTTCGCGGGCGTTGGTGTCGATGCTCCCGTACTGGGCGAAGCCCTCGCCGGTCAGGCTGTCCGCCGACACCTTGAACTGCTGGCCGGACACGGCGAAGGAGGCCGCGACGGCCCCGCTCGCCAGCGCGACCCCCAGGGCGGCGGTGACGCCGACGGCCGGTACGGACAGGAGGGCGAAGCGTTTCCACTGGATGCGGCCGACGACGTCGTCGGCGTCGGTCGGGTGCCTCTTTCTCATGACATATCCCCTCTCGTGGGCATGGCGCGCCGTCCAGGGGCGCACAGGGTGGCGGTCGGGCCACGGATACTCGCGCGCGGGGAAAGGCCACCGGGAGACGAGGTGGTGGGCGCGCGGGAAGGTGAGCGGAGAGCGAACCGCCGGCCGGTGAGGCGTACCACCGACCGTACTCGCGGGTGTTACCGACGGGTTGAGTTGAATGTAAGAGTGCCAGTCGCCATTGGCAAGGTTGGCGGACAGCGGTTTTCGGCCTACTCGGCCGGCTCCTCCGCCGCCGCCCGGTGCAGCCACAGGGCGAGTTCGGCGTCCACGCGCCCGGCCATCGCCCGCGCGAACTCGGCGGCGACCACCTCCCCGGCGACCGGCCGCAGGGCCGTCACCGCGTCGATGATCCGCTGCACCTCCACGGCCGACAGTTCCTCCAGCTCCCGTCCCGCTATCACGTGCCGGCGGAAGAGGTCGACGAAGCGGTCCGCCACGGCGGCGGCCTGACTGCGCACGAAGGCCCCGGCGTCCAGGATCTCCGCCATCGGGATCCCCTGCCCCACCAGGGCCGACGTCGCGTCGAGCAGCCGCCTGCCGACGTGCGTGACGGTGTCGCCCTCGATCCGCAGATAGCCGAGTTCCACGGCCCGCCGGGTGTCCTCGGCCGTGGCCGACCCCCCGAAGAGACGGGAGAGTTCGGCCAGCGGCACCCGGACCGGCTCCTCGTGGACCCAGTCGCGCGTCATCACCCGCTCCAGGCCGAGCAGTCCGGCGATGCCGCTCCCCTGCTCCCACGCTTCGAGCAGCTCACCGATGCCGTTCACCGAGTAGCCCCGGCCGAGCAGGTCGTCGATGAGCCTGAGGCGCGTCAGGTGGTCCTCGGAGTACCAGGCGATACGGCCCTCCCGCTCGGGCGGCGGCAGGAGCCCGCGCTCCTGGTAGTAGCGGAGATTGCGCACCTTCACCCCGGCCGCCTCCGCCAGCTCCTCCCGCCGGTACCTCTTGCCCCGCGCGTGCCGGTCCGGCGGCACCTGCCCGTCGGCCCCGTGCCCACCCGGTCCGACGTGCCCGCGATCCAGCTGTACGCCCCGTCCGCTCATCCCGGCGAGTCTAGGCGCCCGGGAGCGGCCGCCCCGTCCCCCGGGCTCCCCGCACACCTCAGTCGCGGTGGGCCCCGAGGTGGCGGACCCGGGCCACGTCGAGCAGCGCCGAGCCGCCCTCGGCGAAGAGGCGTACGCCGTCGCTGTCGGGGCCGGGGAAGACCTGGTCCGTGATCACGGCCTCGCCCCGGCCTCCGAACACCTCCACCGAGGACCGGTCGACGAGGATCCGCAGGCGCACCTTCCCGTCCACGGGCGCCAGCGGTGCGCGCTGCACGCCCGGGAAGTCGCCGCTGAAGTCGACGGCCCCGGACCTGGTGCGGTCGACGTACAGTTCCCGCCGCCCGGCGTCGTAGCCGATGACGGTCTCCTCGCCGGGCCCGGTACGGACCTTGAGGCCGAAGCGCTCGGCGTCGCGCAGGGAGAACGTGGCGTCGACGTCCAGCGCCGTGCCGTCGGCCCGTCCGTCGGCGAGCGGCACCGAGCCGTTCCGCACCGCGACCCGGCGGGCGGTGATCTCCGGGCCCTCGGCCAGCGTGGCCAGCGACCGTACCGGCTGCTGCGTCAGCCGGACGCGCCCGTCGACCGTGCGCAGCCCCATCTCGCGCGGGATGCTCTGGGCGCCGCGCCAGGGGGAGGTGGGGACGTGGTTTCCGTACTGCCAGTTGTTCATCCAGCCGATCATGTGCCGCCGGCCGTCCGGCGCGTTCTCCCAGGACACCGCGGCGTAGTAGTCCTTGCCGTGGTCGACCCAGTCCGCGCGCTGCACGGCCGACAGCGCGGGCGCGTCGGCCAGGGTGAAGTGGTCGGCCAGGATGTGGCCCCAGCCGGCGGTGTTCCTGTCGACCACCTGGACACGGGCCTTCCTCCCCTGGTGGGGGCGCAGGTCGAAGGACGCCCAGTCGAGGGTCTCGCTGTCGGAGCCGGTGACGCTCTGGACGACCTCGCCGTCCACGAGCAGGTTCACGGAGGTCTCGGTCGAGCGGGGCCGGGCGGGGGTGTCGGACAGCATGATGTGGTCGACGTTGATGTGGCCCCAGCCGCCGGTGTTCGCGTCGACGATCTCGATCCGCGCGGTGCGGCCGGCCAGGTCGCGGACGTCCCAGGCGGTCCAGTTCAGGGCTTCGGTGTCCTTGCCGGTGGCGCTCCGGACGACCTCGCCGTCGACGATCAGCCGGACGGCTGTGGGTGCGGTGGAGGCGGAGGGGTGGTTGCCGCCGCCGACGAGGAGGTTGATGTGGTCCTTGTCGAGGGTGAAGTCCGGTGACGTGAGGGTCCCGGTGGTCGCGTCGCCGTGGAGGAAGGTGTTCACCAGGCCGTCGCCGAGCCAGCCCGACACGGGCTGCTGGCCGGGCAGGGTCCCGCGGGCCGGGCCCGTGCCGAACGCCTCGCCCGTCGCCGTCCAGTCTCCGTACCCCCCGCCCTCGAAGTCGGCGAGTACGGTGCCGGCGGGCGGCGGTCCCTGCTCCGGGACGGCGGCCGGGTCGTGGGGGTGACGGCCGCCGCCCACCTTGAAGTTGAGGTGCGGCCGGTCCACGGTGAACTCCGGCGAGGTGAGGGTTCCGGTGGCGGCGTCGCCGCCGTGGAAGCTGCTGGCGTGGCCCGTGCCCTCGACGCCGGTGACGGGCGACTGCCCGTCCAGCGGCCCGGTCGCCGGGCCGTCGCCGAACGCCGTGCCGGTCGCCGTCCACGTGCCGTACGCCGGGTCCTCGAAGCCCTGCACGAGGAGTCCGGCGGGCGGCGTGTAGGAGCCGTCGTCGTCGGGGGTGAACCGCTCGCCGTCGAAGTCGCCGACGAAGTACTGCGCGGCCGAACCCCCTGCGATGCCCCCGGGGTTGATGTTGACGACCAGCACCCATTTGGTGCGCTTCGCGTCCCCGTCGACCGGCAGCGGGAACAGGTCGGGGCACTCCCACACTCCCCCGACCGCGCCCTGGGGCCGAAGTCGCTGAGGTGCGTCCAGGTCTTGAGGTCCTTGGAGGAGTAGAAGCGCACCTTGCGCTCGGTGGACAGGGACACCGTCATCAGCCAGCTCCGCGTGGGCGCGTACCACTGCACCTTGGGGTCGCGGAACTCCTTGGACCCGATGTCGAGGACGGGGTTCCCCGCGTACTTGGTCCAGGTGCGGCCGCGGTCCGTGCTGTACGCCAGGGACTGGGCCTGCCGGCCGTCCGCCTTGTAGGCGCTCGTGTAGACGGCGACCATGGCGGGCTCCTCGGGGGTGCCGAAGCCCGAGGTGTTGTCGTGGTCGACGACGGCGCTGCCGGAGAACACCATCTCCTCGTCGTCGTGCGGGATGGCGAGCGGGAGCTCCTGCCAGCGCACCAGGTCCTTGCTGACGGCGTGGCCCCAGGACATGTTCCCCCAGGTGTCGCCGCTCGGGTTGTACTGGTAGAAGAGGTGATACTCCCCTGGTGGTGGACGAGCCCGTTGGGGTCGTTCATCCAGTTCTTCTCCGGGGTGAAGTGGAACCGGGGCCGGTGGGGTTCGCCGAACGGAGGGCTGTCGGCGGCGACGGACGGCGGCGGTGCCGGAGCGGCGACGGACGGCGGCGACGGGGCCGCCGCGGCCAGGGCGCAGACGGTGGCCACGGCGGCGAGCAGCCGCAGGGGACGACGCCCGACGGGGCCACGCCGGACAGGGAGTCCAGAGCTCATGGTGTCTCCTGGCAGGGATGGGGGACGAGCCGACGGCAGGGTGTCATCGATGACTTGTGTCAGCGATGACACCCCGGTTGGGCAGAGATGATGGGCGGCCCCGGCCCGGCTCGTCAACGGCCCGGACCGAATTGCCGGAGCGCGCCCGTCACTCGCGGGCGGCGCCCGCCGCGGCCGCCAACTGGTGTGCCCACGGTGGGTTGGGGCCCGCCACCGAGCAGGTGAGGGCGGCCACGTCGACGCCGAACGCGCACGCCTCGGCGACGTCGTCCGGCCCGAGCCGCGTCAGCCGTCCGCCGAGCAGGCCGCGCGACGCCAGGTGGTGGAGCAGACCCGCCGTGAACGAGTCCCCCGCGCCCACGGTGTCGACGACCCGCGCGGGCGGCGCGGGCACCGCGATCCGCTCGCCGTCCAGCGACGCCAGCGCCCCGCGGGCCCCCAGCGTGACGACGACCAGGCGTACGCCCGCCGCGTGCCACCGGTCGCAGGCGCGCTCGGCGCTCGTGCCCGGCAGGAGCGACTCCAGGTCCTCCTCGCTGAGCCGGAGGATGTCGGCCAGGACGCACCACCGGGGCAGCCGCTCCCGGTACACCTCGGGACCGACCAGCAGCGGCCGGACGTTGGGGTCGAGGGACACGGTCGCGTGCGCGGCGGCCCCGGCCAGGAACTCCTCGACGGCGGACGCTCCCGGTTCCCGCACCAGCGCGAGCGAACCGGTGTGCAGGCAGGCGCTGCCGGCGAGGTCGGCGGCGGCCAGCTCGGCGCGCGTCCACTGCCAGTCGGCCGTGCCCTCGGCGTGGAACGAGTACGCCGCCCGCCCCTGTTCGTCCAGCTCGGCCACGGCCAGCGTGCTCGGCTCGGCCGCCGCCACCGTACCGGTCAGGTCCACTCCGGAGGCCTCCAGGTGGGAGCGGAACAGGCGGCCGAAGACGTCGTGGGACAGCCGCGCGTGGAAGCGCGTGCGGGTGCCGAGGCGTGCCAGGGCGACCGCCGTGTTCGCGGGTCCGCCGCCGGGCAGCACGCGCAGGGCGAGCTCTCCGGGGGTGTGCCGATACGGGGTGAAGGCGTCGGCGACGCATTCACCCAGGACGCTGACCTGCTGCGGGCGCATGGCTGCTTCTCTCTTCAGGGGGAGGACCGGTCTCAAGCGGCCTGCCACGTTGCCGATTTGTGACGGGGCCAAGGCATTGACGTTGCCGGGAAGCGGAGTCCATCATCCTCGGCAAGCAGTGTCAACGATGACATAAGTCAACGATGGCACCGCCGCCCCCGGGCCCGGCGCCCGGCCTCGCTCGCCAGATCCCGCAGGGAGTCGCCCCATGTCCCGCAGCATTCGCACCCTTTCCGCCCGTGCCCGAGTGACCGCCTGCACCACCGTCGTGGCGCTGTCCGCCCTGTCCCTGACGGCGTGCGGCGCCGGCGCCCAAGGGGCCGGCGGCGGCAAGGTGAAGGTCGGTCTCATCACCAAGACCGACACCAATCCGTTCTTCGTGAAGATGAAGGAGGGCGCGGAGGACGCGGCCGAGAAGAGCGGCGTCGAACTCGTCAGTGCCGCCGGGAAGTTCGACGGCGACAACGCCGGCCAGGTCACGGCGGTCGAGAACATGGTGGCCTCCGGGGTGAAGGGCATCCTCATCACACCGAACGACTCCAAGGCGATCGTCCCCGCACTGGAGAAGGCCCGCGCCAAGGGCGTCCTCGTGATCGCCCTGGACAGCCCCACCGACCCGCAGAACGCCACCGACGCCCTGTTCGCCACCGACAACGTCAAGGCCGGTGAGCTGATCGGCCGGTACGCCAAGGCCGTCATGGCCGGCCGGCCCGCGAAGATCGCCATGCTGGACCTGGCCCCCGGCGTCGCCGTAGGGGTGCAGCGTCACGACGGCTTCCTCAAGGGATTCGGCATCGCCGAGGGCGACCCGGCCGTGGTGTGCGCGCAGGACACGGGCGGCGACCAGGCCAAGGGCCAGACGGCGATGGAGAACTGCCTGCAGAAGGCGCCCGGCATCAACGTCGTCTACACCATCAACGAGCCCGCCGCGCTCGGCGCGTACACCGCGCTCAAGGCCAAGGGTCTGGAGAAGAAGGTCCTCGTCGTGTCCGTCGACGGCGGCTGCACCGGCACGAACGCCGTGAAGGAGGGCAGGATCGCCGCCACGTCGCAGCAGTACCCGCTGAAGATGGCCGCCCAGGGCGTCCAGGCCGTCGCCGACTTCGCCAGGACCGGCAAGAAGGCGTCCGGTTACACCGACACCGGCGTCACCCTCGTCACCGACCGTCCGGGCACCGGCGTCGAGGCGAAGGACACGACGTTCGGCCTGCGGAACTGCTGGGGCTGAGCGGGGCCCCGGCCGCGCCCTCCCCCACCGCCCCAGCCCTCGTACCCACCCACCGCCAAGGATCACGATGACTGCCACGGCGACCACGCCCTCGCCCTACGCCCAGCTCACAGGGCCGACCACGGTCCGCAGAATCCTCACCGCGCCCACCACGGGTCCCCTCGCGGCGCTCGTGCTGGCCTGCGCCTTCTTCTCCCTGACGACCGAACAGTTCCTCACCGGCGGGAACTTCTCCCTGATCGTGCAGCAGGTCATGGTGGTGGGCACGCTCGCCATCGGCCAGACACTGATCATCCTGACCGCCGGCATCGACCTGTCGTGCGGTGCCGTGATGGCGTTCGGCAGCATCGTCATCGCGAAGATGGCCGCCCAGGGGACGCTGTCGCCGCTCGCCGCGATCGGGCTCGGCCTGCTCGTGTGCGCCGGATTCGGCCTGGTCAACGGCCTGTTGGTGCAGATGGTCCCGCTGCCGCCGTTCATCGTCACGCTCGGCATGCTGAACGTGGCGTTCGCCCTGACCCACATCTACTCCGCCGAGCAGACCGTCACCGGCCTGCCCGCCCCGCTGACCGCACTCGGCGAGACGTTCCCGCTGGGCAACACCGACATCACGTACGGCTCGCTCGTCACCATCGCCCTGTTCCTGGCCTTCGCCTACGCGCTGAGCAGCACCGCCTGGGGCCGGCACGTGTACGCGCTCGGCAACAGCCCGGAGGCCGCGCGCCTCAACGGCATCCGCACCTCCCGGCTCACCGTCGGCATCTACGCCCTGGCCGGCCTGGTGTACGGGATCGCCGCGCTGCTGCTGATCTCCCGCACCGGGGTCGGCGACCCGCAGGCGGGCCAGACCGACAACCTGGACAGCATCACGGCCGTCGTCCTGGGCGGCACCAGCCTCTTCGGCGGGCGGGGCGCCGTCCTCGGCACCTTCATCGGCGTCCTCATCGTCGGCGTCTTCCGCAACGGGCTCCAGCTGATGGGCGTCGCCTCCATCTACCAGACCCTCATCACCGGCGCGCTGGTGATCCTCGCGGTCACCGTCGACCAGATCTCCCGGAAGAAGGCCCGATGACCGGCAACTCCCCCGTGACGCCCGTCCTCCAGGCACGCGGCCTGGTCAAGCGGTACGGGCACGTCACCGCCATAGACGGCGCCGACTTCGACCTGCTGCCCGGCGAGGTGCTCGCCGTCATCGGGGACAACGGAGCCGGCAAGACCAGCCTGATCAAGGCACTGACCGGCGCGCTCACCCCGGACGAGGGCGAGATACGGCTCCACGGCGAACCGATCCGGTTCACCGGCCCGCAGAGCGCCCGGCAGCACGGCATCGAGACCGTCTACCAGGACCTGGCCGTCGCCGCCTCCATGGACATCGCGTCCAACATGTTCCTCGGCCGCGAGCTGCGCCGCCCCGGCGTGCTCGGCCGGGTGTTCCGCCTCCTCGACAAGAAGCGGATGCGCGAGGAGGCGGCGGCCCACATGGCGGACCTCAGGATCGGGCTGCGGTCGCTGACCCAGCCGGTGGAGACCCTGTCGGGAGGTCAGCGGCAGGCCGTGGCGGTCGCGCGGTCCGTCGCCTGGGCGACGAGCGTCGTGGTGATGGACGAGCCCACCGCCGCGCTGGGCGTGAAGGAGTCCGGCCAGGTCCTCGACCTGATCCGCCGGGTCCGCGACCAGGGCATGCCGGTGGTCCTGATCAGCCACAACATGCCGCACGTCTTCGAGATCGCCGACCGTGTCCACGTCCACCGGCTGGGCCGGCGCGAGGCGCTGATCAAGCCGTCCGACTACTCGATGGCCGAGGTCGTGGCCATCATGACGGGCGCGCTCGACGTGCGGAAGGACGGCGGTACTGTCGTGGCGGACACCGGCGCCGCCCAGGCCGCCGGTCTCCCCGCCCACTGACGCAGCAGCCGCGGGCGGCTCCCGGCCGAGGTCCGGCCGGGAGCGCCGCGCACGACACAGGAACGGTGACCCATGGCCGCCACTCGCCGCCCGACCCTGGCCGATGTCGCCCGCGAGGTGGGCGTCAGTGCCAAAACGGTCTCGCGGGTGCTCAACGAGGACGGCCCCAGCTCCCCCGAGACCCGGCAGCGCGTCCTCGCCGCCGTCGCGAAGCTCGGCTTCCAGCCGAACCTGATGGCCCGCAACATCCGCGTGGGCGGCCCCGACACCACCATTGGCCTGATCGTGCCGGACATGGGCAACCCGTTCTTCGGGACGGTCGCCGGCGGCGTCGAGGACACCGTGCGGGACCGTGGGCTGACCCTGCTGGTGGGCTCGTCGTCCGACGACCCGGAGCGTGAACGGGCGCTGATCCAGACATTCCTGGCGCGCCGGGTCAGCATGCTGATGGTCGTGCCGGCCGTGGGCTCCGACCACGCGTACCTCAAGACACAGCGAGCCGCCGGGCTCCCCCTCGTCTTCCTGGACCGGCCCGGCGCCGGCCTGTCCGCCGACTGCGTGGTCAGCTCCAACCGGGCGGGCTCCCAGGAGGGCGTCACCCACCTCGTCGCGCGCGGCCACCGGCGCATCGGCTTCGTAGGTGACCTGCCGACCCGGCTCTACACGCGCCGCGAACGCCTCGCCGGGTACCGCGCCGCGCTGGAGGACGCGGGCATCGCGTACGACCGCTCCCTGGTGACGGGTGCGCACGACCAGCGGACGGCCGCCGAGGTCACCACCCGGCTGCTCGCCCTGCCGGACCCGCCGACCGCGCTGTACGCGGCGAACAACATCATGGCCCTCGGCGTCGTGGCCGAACTGGCCCGTACGGGCCGCAAGGACGTCGCCCTGGTCACCTTCGACGACCTGCCGCTGGCCGAGATACTCGAACCGGCGCTGACCGTCGTGGCGCAGAACCCGGCCGAACTGGGCCACGCCGCCGCCACGACGGCCCTCGCCCGCCTCGACGGCGACCGCACCCGCGCCCGTACGGTCACGGTCCCCACGACCCTGATCGCCCGAGGCTCGGGCGAACTCCCGCCACGCGACCGTCCTTCGGCCCAGGTCCCTGCCCCGGCCCGCAGAGGCTGACCACCGGCGACGGGCAGCGCGCGGCTACGCGTCGAACACCGCGACGGCGTCGAGCCCCGCTTCGTGGAGCGTGCGCCGGACGTTGCGCCTGGCGCCGCGGATGTGCACGTCCGTGGTGCGCGGCAGCGCGGAGACCGTCCGCATCAGGGCGAAGGCGCACACCAGGTCCAGACGGGTGACGTCCTCCAGTTCCAGCACCCACCGGCCGGCGGCGTGCAGGCGCGGGTCGGTGAGCCGCTCCTCCAGCGAACGGGCGTCGTGCGGGTGGAACTCCCCCGACAGGACCAGCACGGCGTGCCCGTCGACGACGGTGCCGTCGACGACCGGCCGTGACGCCGAGGGGGGCGGGTGGGGATCAGCCGTCATGGAAGCTCCCGGGGAAAGGGGCGGAGGGGGACTTCCGCACCCCTCCATTGTCCCGGATGACAGGGCCGTTCCGGCGTGTCTGCGCCCTTCGGCGCCCAGGGGCCGTGACGATCTCAGAGCAACCCCGCGAGGAAACATGCAGGAGATCAACATGGCCACCGGTACGGTCAAGTGGTTCAACCCGGAGAAGGGTTTCGGCTTCATCGAGCAGGAAGGCGGCGGTCCGGACGTGTTCGTCCACTTCTCGGCCATCACCGGGATGTCCGGCTACCGCGAGCTCCACGAAGGCCAGAGGGTCGAGTTCGACATCACCCAGGGCCCCAAGGGGCCGCAGGCGGAGAACGTGAAGCCCGCCTGAGCCCTCGGTCACCTGCGGGGGCGGCTCCGGCCGCCCCCGCGGCCGTCAGTCCTCCGCTCCGCGCGGCACGGCCAGGTCGGTGAGCAGCGCACCGCCGGGGCCGGTCGCCGGCCAGGACCCCTGACCCGCGAGTACGGCGATCGCGGAGGTCGGGAACTTGTCCCGCGCCCGTTCCAGGGCGTCGCCGAGCGCTTCCGAGGCCAGCAGCAGGACGAGTTCCTGCACGGCCGGGTTGTGCCCGACCAGCAGCAGCGTGCGCACCGCGTCCGGGGTGCGGCGCACGACGTCGAGGAGATCGGTGGCGGGCGTGCCGTACAGCCGCCGCTCGTGCCGGACGGCCGGCGGGGCGGGCAGCTGCGCGGCGGCCAGCTCCCACGTCCGGCTGGCCCGTACGGCGGTCGAGCACAGAACGAGGTCGGGAACGCACCCGGCGTCGCGCAGCCAGGCCCCGACGGCGGGCGCGTCCCGCAGCCCCCGCTTGTTGAGCGGCCGGTCGTGGTCGCCCACCCCCGCCGGCCGCGCGGACTTCGCGTGCCGTACGACGACGAGTCGGCGCAGTTCCGCCACAGGGCCTCCCGGGCTGACACTCCTTGCTGCCAGCTTCGCACCTGCCGCCGGGCCCCACCAGACGTGGGAGGAGCGGCCCTCCGGACCGCGAACGGCGCCCATCGCCGCGGTCTAGACTTTTCGTGTGGTGAAGCGGTCGCCGCTGGTCGGCCGGGCAGCCGAGCGGGCGGGGCTGCTCGACGCGCTCGCGCGCTGCCGCGCGGGTGAGGGCGGCCTGGTGCTGGTGAGCGGTGACGCCGGATCCGGCAAGAGCCGGCTCGTCGCGGAGGCCCTGGCCGACTGGAACGGGGCGGTGCTGTACGGCGCGGCCGCACCCGGAGCGGGCGCGTACGCGCCCCTGGGGGACGCGCTGCGGGGCGCGCCCGGTGACGCACGGGGCGCCGCCGGTGACCTGTCCGGCGCGGCCGCGGACGTACCGGGGGGACCCGCGGCCGATCCGTCGGCCCCGCTCGACACGGTCGCGCGCACCCTGCGGGACCTCGCGCGGCGGCGGCCGGCCGTGGTCGTCCTGGAGGACCTGCACTGGGCGGGCGCGGCGGCCGTGGAGCTGCTGCCGGCGCTCGCGGCGGCGCTGGCGGACGAACCGCTGCTGCTGCTCGGCACGTACCGCGGTGAGGAGCTGTCCCGTGGCCATCCCGTGCGGCACCTGCGCACGGCTCTGCGCCGCACCGGTCGCCTCGTCGAGTTCGCGCTCCCCCCGCTGACCGCCGAGGAGACCGGGGAGCTGCTCACCGGCCTGCTCGGAAAGCCGCCCTCCCCCACGCTCGTCTCGGCCGTGCACCGCAGGGCGGAGGGCCTGCCCTTCTACGTCGAGGAACTCACCGCCGCCCTCCGGGAGACCGGCGGGCTGCGGGACACCGGCGAACGCCTCGACCTCGCCGGCGACTCGGAGTTGCCCGTGCCGGAGAGTGTGCTGGACGCGGTGCTGGTCCGCACGGCGGGGCTGCGGGAGCGGCACGGCGAGGCCGTGGAACTGGCCGCCGTCCTGGGCGTACGGGTGGACCTGCCGACGCTCGCGGAGCTGGTGGCGCCCCCGGACGTCGACCGGCTCCTCGACAGCGGACTGCTCACGGAGTCGCACCGGGATCCCGGCACGGCGGAGTTCCGCCACGCCCTTGTACGGGACGCGTTGTACCGGTCCGTTCCCTGGGGCCGGAGGCGTCGGCACCACCAGGTGCTCGCCGAGTGCCTCGCCGCGCGCGGCGCGCCGCCCGAGGCGGTCGCCGAGCACTGGATCGCCGCGCACGAACCGGGCCGTGCGAGGCCGTTGCTGCTCGCGGCCGCCGAGCGGCACTGCGCGGTGCACGCCTACCGGGACGCAGCCGCGCTGGTGCGGCGCGCCCTGGGCGTATGGCCGGAGGACGCCGATCCGGCAGGCCGGCTGGCCGCGCTGGAGCACCTGGCGGACTGCGCCGAGCTGTGCGGCGAACGGGAATCGGCCGTGGCGGTCTGGGCGGACGTCGCACGGCTGCGCCAGTCCACGGGCGACCTCGCGGCCGCGGGAACGGCGTACCGGCGGCTGGCCAACTCCGCCGGCCTGCTGGGCGACTGGCCCCGCTCGGCCGACGCGCGCGAGAGCGCCGCCGACGCGTACGCGGCGGCGGGCGTGCGGGGGGAGGCGGCGGTGGAGCGCCTCGCGCTGGCCGATCAGCTGAAGTCCGCGGCGTGGCACTCGAAGGCGCTGGACCAGGCCGTGGCCGCCGCCGAGGACGCCGAGGCGGCCGCTCGCACCGACCTCCGGGCACGCGCCCTCGCCCTGCAGGGTTCACTCCTCTCCGCCCTGGGGGACGGGCCGCGCGGCGTCGAGGTCGCCCGCTCCGGGCTCGCACTGGCCCTCGCCGGGGAGCCGCCCGAGGCGACGGGCGAGGCGTACTACGAGCTGGGGGAAGCCCTCGCGTACGCGGCGGACTACGGGGCGGCCGCCGACGCCATCGACTCGGCGCTGGAGCTGTGCCGCGCACACGGCGTCACGGAACTGGCGCAGGTCTGCTTCACCTGCGTGTCCCCGGTGGTGCGGCTGATGGGCGACTGGGACCGCTCCCTGGCCATCTGCGGCGAGGTCCTCGGCGACGACGCCACGCCGCAGGTCCTGCGGATGGTCGCGGAGGAGGAGTCGGGGCTGATCACCGTGCTCCGCGGGGACCGCCGGCGGGCACGGGCGCCGCTGCGCCGCTCCGCCGCCTTCGGGCGCTCCCACGAGATCTTCGGCATGGAGGTCGGCGCGACGTGGGGCCTGGCCATGGTCGCCGACCTCGACGACGACGAGGCCACGGCCCGCCGGACCGTGTCCGCCATGCTGGAGCGCTGCCTCCTGAAGGAGGAGTGGCACTACTCGCTGCCGGGCCTGCGGTGGGCCGCCACGTATCTGGCCGAGCGCCGTGACGGCGAGGGGCTGGCCCAGTGCCACCGGTGCTCGCGACCGCCGCGACGCGCAACAGCTCGCCCAAGGTCCTGGCGGCCCTCGCCCACGCGGGCGGCGAGCTGGCCCTCGCCGACGGTGACGCGACGCGGGCGGCCGGCCACTTCGGCCGGGCGCTGGACCTCCTGCACGACGTCAGCGCGCCGTTCGAGCGGGCGCTCAGCCAGCTGCGCCGGGGCGTCGCGCTGGCGGGCAGCGGCGACCGGGAGGGCGCGGTCTCCACGGTGACCGGCGCGTACCGGACCGCACGCCGGCTGGGCGCCAGGCCGCTGGCCCGCCGGTGCGCGGCCGAGCTGGCCGAGCGGGGCGAACAGGTCGACCGGCGCCTGGGACGCCTCGCCGCCCGTTCACTGGAGCCGCTGGGCCTCACCCGCCGGGAGAAGGAGGTGCTGCGCCTTCTGGCGGGCGGCCGCACCAACCGCGAGATCGCCCAGGCGCTGTTCGTCAGCCCGCGCACGGTCGACATGCACGTACGGAACCTGCTGGCCAAGCTCGGCTGCTCGTCGCGCGTGGCCGCCGCCCGGTACGCGGGGGACCTCGGCCTGACCGCCCCGCCGCCGGAAGTACGGCACTAGCCGCCCGGAATCACGGCAGAACGACGCGTGCTGTCCGCCGCCCCGCTCCCTAGCGTGGTGGCCAGGTCGAAGGACAAGCACCTGAACCGGGAGGCGGCCATGGAACGGCTGGCCATCGTCGTACGGGACGACGCCTACGACAAGATGCTCACCCCGCTCACCTTCGCCTGGCTCTACGCGGCGAAGGGCGTGCGGGTCGACATGCTGTTCGTGCTGTGGGCCGTGCGGGCCCTGACCAAGGAGGGCGCCGGGTCCCTCGAGGTCGAGGGCCGGCACAGCGGCACGGACGCGGAGGCGCTGCGGCAGAAGATGATCGAGAACGGAGAGCCGACCGAGATCCTTGACTACCTCACCTTCCTCAAGGGCACCGGCCAGGTGAACCTCTACGCCTGCCGGCTCGCCGCCGAGACCTTCGGTGTCGACGAGTCGAACCTCATCCCGGAGGCGGCGGGCATCGTCGACGCCACCTGGTTCCTGGAGGAGAAGGCGGTCACCGCGGACCACTGCCAGTACTTCTGACAGCGATGCCGTACGCACGCGCTGCCTCCCCGCCGCTCCGGGCACACACTGGAGGGGTGGGGAGGCAGCCGACATGGGCCACATGGACCACGACGTACATCCGCATCGCTCCGGTGAGGACCACCGTCATGACCACGGCGCGGAAGGTGCCACCTGGGGCACCGCCGCGAAGGCGACGGCGCACTGCCTGACGGGCTGCGCGCTCGGTGAGATCCTGGGCATGGTCATCGGCACGGCCCTGCTGTGGAGCAACGTCCCCACCATGGCCCTGGCCATCGCCCTGGCGTTCCTCTTCGGCTACTCGTTCACCCTCTTCGCCGTGATCAGAGCGGGCCTGGGCCTGAAGGCGGCCGTCCGCGTCGCCCTGGCCGCCGACACCGTATCCATCGCGATCATGGAGCTGGTGGACAACGTCATCATCGCCCTGACCCCCGGCGCGATGGACGCGCACCTGTCGGACGGCCTGTTCTGGTCGGCGCTCCTGGGCGGCTTCGCCGTCGCCTTCTTCGTCACCACGCCGGTGAACAAGTGGATGATCACCCGCGGCAGGGGCCACGCCGTCGTGCACGCGTACCACTGAGGGCACCACTCCACCTTCGGTGCCGCGCTCCGGGCTCTGCGGCGAGCGACCGCCCAGCGGGCGTGGACAAGCGCACACCGGACGAGGCGGTCATCTGTTCCTCAGCGACCGTGGCGCCGAAGTCGAAGTACCCCCGCCACAGAGCCGCGAGCAGCGGGAATCCCCGCGCGGCGACGCGACCGGCGGCGGCTGACCATGCCTCGCTGACGGTGATGACCAGGCGGATCACCGATTCACCGAGCCCGAGGAGGGCCAACGCGAACGATCACGGCCGGAGACCGTCGACCGCGAGGCCGACGCCGGCGTCCGCCACGACCGTGGCTCCATGGCCGAACGCGCGGCGGTCGACGTACACCTGGCTGACGACCGACACCGCCGCCCGCGCAGGGCGACTCAGAGGGCCTTGCGGGCGGACGACCACCGCCACCGCGACGTCGTCCTGCCACTCGGGGAGGAGGAGGCGCCGCATGAGGGCGATGGTGTCCGCGTCGAACCGGGGGTAGAGCACGCAGTCGTCGAGGGTCTCCGGCGGGAGGTCGTCCCGGCGGACGGTCAGGTCGGACACGCAGAACCGACCGCCGGGGAGCAGGACGCGCGCGCATTCGACCATGACCCGGGCCTTGCGCGGGGAGAGGTTGATGACGCCGTTGGAGATGATCACGTCCACCGAGGCGTCCGGGAGGGGGGACGGCCTCCATCTCCCCGTGGGGCAGATCCGCGTCGGCCGCGGCGTGGTCGGTGCGGGCGAGCATCTCGGGCAAGGACTCCACGGCGACGCCCCGTCCGGCCGGTTGGCCACGCCGAGGGAGTGCCTGATCGCCGAGAGCGGCACATCGACGAGCTCCTGCGCGCTGTAGAGCGGCCGGGCGACCGCCCCGGCGGTGCGTGGGACGTGCCGGTCGGCGTGCCGGACCGTCGCACGGAGCACGCGATCACCGTACGTCCTCCTTCAACAGCCCGTTTCACTTGCGCGTACTCCCACATGCCCTTCTCGAAGAGCCTCCGCCCCGGTGCGGCCGTGAACCACTGCGTGCCGACCACCGGGGCAGGACCGTCCATCGTGCTCTGCCCCGGCACCGCGTCATGTCGCGGGGACACCCACGTTGTTGAGGGTCTTGCACTCGGTGACGTTGTCCGCGGTGCCCGGCCTGGCCGCCGCGCGGACGGTGTTGAAGTTGCCGAGATAGGCACTGAAGGACGTCGAGTCCTCTATCTTCAGCAAGGCCTCGTCGTTCGTGGTGAGCGCTGGACCGGTGTAGTTGTGGCTGCCTGTCCAGACGCTCTGGACGTGGCGGCCGTTGTACCAGCCGTCGATCAGCATGTACTTGGAGTGGACGATCAACGACTGGGTGTTGGGGTCGTTGTCGTCGTTGAGGTTGTAGCAGCGCATCTGCGGGCCTCCGGCGAAGTGGAGGGCGTCCCAGGTGCCGGTGTCGGTCCGGGTGTAGACGACGTCGACGGCGCAGCCCGCGCGCTGGAGGCCGGCGAGCTTGTCGGCGACTGCCTGGCGGAGGAGCTGGTACATGGCGACGCGGATCACGGTCTGGCGGGCGGTGGAGCCGTCCGACCAGGAACACGTGACGTTGTCGAGGATGCCGACGATCGTGTCGTCGGCGGCGCCTCCTCCAGGGCGGGGGAAGAAGTACGTCTTGTAGGCGCCGGAACTCGAGTACGCGTAGGTCCAGGCCGCCGGGTCCTTGGCGATCAGCCGCTTGAAGTACCAGTCATACGCGTTGTAGACGCCGATGTTGTCCGCCACGACGGAGGCGCTGTTCCACATCTTGTCGTAACTCGACGGCGTCAGGTTCGACGAGGTCTGCACCACCACATTGGTCGCCCCGTTCACACTGGAGAAGAGCGCGAACTTGTTGTGCATGATGCCGGACACCGTCTGATCGCCCAGGCACGAGCGGGTCGGGGGGCACAGCGTGATGAAGGAGCTGCGGGTCGTGTCCGTCCCCAGCGCGGTCTTGAGGATGTTGTACGACGTCAGGTCGGCCTTCGCGTCGCTGATGGCGGTCTCGTCTTCGATGACCTGGACGTTGACCTGGCGGTTCGGGTCGGTGTGCGCGTTCGCGAGTGCGTTGGCGACGGTCTGCGACCACAGGTGGAACATTGCGATCTTGATGGTGGAGCCGGGGTTCGCCGCGTTGACGAGGCTGATGATCCGGTCCCGGACGGCGTTCCGCTCCGCGCTGCTCGCCGAGGTGGGGACGTTGAAGATGGCGCCGCTCGCAATCGCCGCCGTCGGCGTCGCGGACGCGAAGTTCAACGACAGCACGGACAGTGTCAGCAGCAGGGGCAGCAGGAGCGCGGCCGCGCGCCGCAGGGGTGTGCCGATCATCTGGGGTGTTCGCATGGGTCTCTCTCCGGAAGTGCTCGCAGACATGCCGGGTCCTGGAGGTGCGCCCGTGCCGGCGGACTTCTGCGGGGAACATGGGGCCGCTCGTGGCGGAGGGCGCGATCATGCCACGTCCGTCAAGCGCTGAGGAACCGTCCGTGAGACGGAGGACACAGTTGCGCATCGGTGCCGGGAGACTTGGTGCCGTTCGCCGGATCTCACGCGATTACTCCCCTTGAGCGGCGCTCAAACAGCCCCTACTGTGCACCCTCGCTGGGTTGTTCCAACAGGAGAGCGTTGTCCAACGCACCCAACACGGGCGGTGCGCTGACGACCCGAAAAGCGCTGTCGGTCCCGCCCCCACGTCGAATCGGACGTGTTGGTTCCGTATCGGCCCTTGGTGGGGAGTTCTTGGTGACGTCTCGTTGGCGTGCCCTGCGCAACAGCAGTGGGGCGCTGTTCCTTTCCGGCTGTCTGATGGCCGGCTTGCTGGCAGGATCCGCTGTCCTGCCGGATACCCGGCACGATCTTCCGAGTGTGGCCGCGCGTGAGGGGACGCGGCCACGCCTGCCGGAGGCCGAGCACTCGGTCCGGCACGCACGGCCGGCCATGCCCGAGACCGCTTCGGCGCGCGTCGACCTCAGCCGGTCCACGGACGGGAAGGCGCTCGCCGTGGCCCCGACCGGCATCGTCGACACGGCGAGGGCCGGCGCGCGTGCGCGGAACGCGGTGGTGTCGGTGGCCCCGGCCGCCGCCCCGGGGCGGCCATCGGTGTCCGAGGTCGACGTACGGGTGCTCGGCCACGAGCAGGTCAAGGCGGCCGGCGGTATCGCTGTCGGAGCGCGGCTGCTGCGCAGCGACGGCGCCTCGTCGCCCGGTGCGCTGCGCCTGTCCATCGACTACGACAAGTTCCGCCACCTGTACGGCGGCGACTTCGCCTCGCGCCTGCGGCTGGTGAGGCTGCCGGCTTGCGCGCTCACCACCCCGCACGCCAAGGGCTGCGCCGAGCGCACGTACATACCGGCGACGAACGACGTCAAGGAGGGGACGCTGACCGCGACGGTGCAGGCGGACCCGGACCCGGACTCGTCCCACAACGGCGCGGAGGCGGACGGCGGTGGCGTCACGACGCACTCCCTGGACCGGGCGTTGAGGACCGCCTCCACCACCACCGGGTCCGTCTACACCCTGGCGTCGGGCTCCTCGTCCGACGGCGGCGACTACCGGGCGACCCAGCTCAACCCGTCGGGCTCGTGGGATGTCTCCGTCGGCTCGGGCGCGTTCACCTACTCCCTGCCCATCCAGCTGCCCAACCCTCCGATGGGCACGGCGCCGTCGCTGTCCCTGCAGTACAACTCCCAGAACGTCGACGGGCGTACCTCGGCGACGAACAACCAGGGGTCCTGGGTGGGCATGGGCTGGAACCTGGGCGTCGGCTTCATCGAGCGCAAGTACCGCAACTGCTCCGACGACGGTCTCGCCGGGCAGAGCATCTACGACCTGTGCTGGGACTCCCCGAACTCCGCCGTGGAGCCGGACGGCGCCGTCTACATCATCAACCTGAACGGTGTCACCTCGCAGCTCATCCAGGACCGCACCGGTGACGGCTCGTACCACGTCCAGGACGACCCGGGCTGGCGCGTGCAGCACATCACCTCCGGCGGCCACGGCTCCGTGGACTCGTACTGGGTCGTCTCCCACCAGGACGGCACCCGCTACTACTTCGGCTGGGGCCGCTCCGAGCGCACCCAGAGCGCCACCAATTCCGTCCTGACGGTCCCCGTGGTGAGCAACGACAGCGGCGAGCCGTGCTGGACCGGCAGCATCGTGACCTCGGTGTGCACCATGGGCTGGCGCTGGGGACTGGACCGCACTGTCGACCCGAGCGAGGTCGAGACCTCGTACTTCTACGACAAGGAGAAGAACTGGTACCGGTCCACCGTCGGCACGGACCAGGCACGCGAGTACGACGCGGCGTCCTACCTCAAGCGCGTCGAGTACGGCTGGGCCTCCCAGATCGCGGACGCGAAGCTGCCGGCACGTGTGGTGTTCCAGCACGTGAACCGGTGCACGGAGCGCACCTCCGAACCCGACCCGCTGGGCAATCCGGTCACCACTGACTGCCCGTCGATCGCCACCTCACCGTCCTCGTACCCGGACGTACCCACGGACCTGATCTGTGACGGATCGGCGGATCCCGCGAACGCCTGTGCGGGCAAGACCTATTACCCCACGTTCTTCCACCGGGACATGCTCTGGGACATCAACACCCAGATCTGGGACGACGCGACCGCCACGTGGCTCCCGGTCATGCAGTACCAGATGAAGTACGCGTTCACGAACGGCACGGGTGCCAACAACACCATGCTGTGGCTGGACTACGTCCAGCGGAAGGCGTATGGCAACGACCCGAACATCACCCTGCCCACCATCGACTTCCACGGCGTCGACAAGGACAATCTCGTCGGCTCCGGCACCCTGCAGTTCCGCCGCATCGACCGCGTGTACGGCGACCTCGGCGCGGTCACCGATGTGACCTACGGCAGGCCCGACCCGTGCGACACCGCACCGTCCAGCCAGTCGTCCAACACCAAGAACTGCTACTGGCAGAAGTGGATCCCCGAGGGGGCGACCGACGAACGCACCGGCTGGTTCCACAAGTACCTGGTCACCAAGGTCCAGAGCGACCCGGGCGTGGGCGTGGGCTCCGGCCACGACGGCGATCCGGTGATGACCACCACGTACGACTACCACGGCGGCGCCGGCTGGCGGTTCACCAACGACCCATTGGTCCCGGACGTGGACGAGACGTGGTCCGACTGGCGCGGCTATGCGGAAGTCACCGTCTCCAAGGGCGCCAACAAGAACGCCTCGTCCGTCCACCACTGGCTGTACCGGGGCCTCGACAGTGACCGCACCTCCAAGACGGACCCCGCACTGAAGCGTTCCGTGACCGTCAAGGACACGTTCGGCGGGACCCACACGGACTCGGCCTGGCTGGCCGGCCACACGCTGGAGACGAGCACCCGGGACCACAACCGCGAGCCGCAGGAGCGGACCGTGTACGACTACTGGGTGTACACCACGGCCCGGTACGAGGGCCTGCCGGACGCCCGGTTCGTCCGGAAGTCCAAGACCACCACGCACACCAAGGTCTCCACCACCATTGACTCGCTCGAGTCCACGTGGCGCGAGCACATCGTGACGCAGGAGTTCGACAACACAGAACCGGCCAGCACTACCTTCGGCCTGCCCATGCGCACACACGACTGGGGCGAGACCGGCGTGTCCGACAACCAGTGCACCATCTACGGCCGCGCCTACAACCGCAGCAAGATCGGCACCACCCCCATCGAGCGGTTCATGGCCCTGGAGGACCACACCCGCCACTACGCGGCGGGCTGCTCGGCGGCCAACCTGGAGTCCTACAAGGACGCCGAAACCATGGTCCTCTACGACGGCGCCACCTCGCTCACCACGAACGTCCCCACCGACGGCAAGCCGACCGAGGTGCGTTCCTATGCCGCCGAGGGGCAGTACCGTTTCGTCAGGCACACGTACGACCAAGCGGGCCGGGTCGTCTCGGACACGGACGCCCTCGGCAACACCACCACCACGACCTATCGGCCCGACAACACCTGGCCGACCGACGGCGTCGTGACGACCACCGCCGACCCGGACGGCACGGGCCCGGGCACCCCCCAGACGACCACCAACTTCTACTCACGTTTCTGGGGAGAACTCTGGAAGACGGTGGACGCCAACAACAGGACGACGAAGATCGACCTGGACGCGGCGGGCCGGACCGTGGCGGTGTGGCTGCCGTCCGAGTACGGCGGGGCGAACCCGTCCATGAAGTTCAGCTACACCCTCCACACCGCCACCAAGAGCGACGGCGTCCCGCGCGTGGTGGACCAGGCCCCAAGGTGATCAGCCATGCCCTCCAGTCCGGCAGCACCTACTCCTCCAGCACGGAGTTCATCGACGGGCTCGGCCGCACCCGGGAGACCCAGACCCCCTCGCCCGACAAGTCCGGGCTCACCGTGGTGTCCACCCGCTACGACTCCTCGGGCAACGTCACCGGCGTCTCGTCACCCTTCTACCACTCCAACCTGCAGACGCTGCCTGCCGACGGCATGGTCAAGCCCAGGGTCGCGGACCTGCCCTCCTACAACGACGTGATCGTGGACTGGGCCGGCCGGAAGATCGAGTCCCGGATCCTGGTGAACGGCCAGGCACAGACCGCCGGGCACACCAGGACGGTCTTCACGGGAGCCGACCACATCGCGACCTTCCCGGCGCTGGGGCAGCCCACCGAGACCTACACCGACGTCTACGGGCACCCCACCAAGGTCGTCGAGCACACCGCCACCCAGGCGTTCACCAGCACCTACTCCTATCCGCACGGCGGCCAGCTCACCGAGATCCGGGACGCCCAGGGCAACCTCACCCGGCGCACCTACAACTGGGCGGGTGACCTGGTCTCCACCGAGGACCCCGACGCGGGAACCACCCGCACCACCTATAACGCCTTCGGTGAAATCGAAACCACCACCGACGCCAACGGCACCGTACTGAGCTACGACTACGACAACCTCCACCGGCCCCTCAGGGTCCGGCAGGGCACCACGGTGCTGAACAGCCGCAGCTACGACACGGCGCCCGGCGGCATCGGGCTGCTGGCCTCCGCCACCTCCTACGACGGCACCCACGCCTACACCACGTCCATCGGCTCCTACGACCATCACGGCAGGGCGCTGAGCAAGACCCTCACCATCCCCGCCGACGGCTCCGGGCTCGACGGCCAGTACACCTTCCAGTACGAGTACGACGCCGCCGGCAACATGACCGCGGTGACCTACCCGGCCGTCGCCGGGCTCCCCTCGGAGAAGGTGACCGCCACCTACACCGACCAGGGCCGTGCGTCACGGCTCACCGGCACCCTCGGCACCACCGTGTACGTGGACAGCACGTCGTACGACAACTACGGCCGCCTGACCGGCCGTGCCTATGGTGCGGGCGGCACCGCCGCCACCCGCAGCTACACCTACGACGACAACAACGGCACCCGCTGGCTGAACAACATCACCACCGGCACCACCGCCGGAGGCACCGTCCAGAGCGACACCTACACCCGAAACGCCAACGGCAGCGTCACCGCTCTCGTCGACAATACGGCCGCCCAGCGGCAGTGCTTCGACTACGACGACCTGCATCGGCTGACCGCCGCCTGGACCACGGGCTCAGCCACCGCCTGTGCCGGTAGCCCCAACCCGGACTTCTCCGTGGGGCCGGACCCGTACCAGCAGTCCTTCACCTACGACAGCATCGGCAACGTGACCTCGCGGACCACGGCGACGGGACCGACCAACGCCACCACCAGGACGTACCACTACCCGGCGGCCGGCTCCCCACGCCCGCACGCGGTCACCTCGGTGGACCGCACCGGCGGGAGCGACCTCTACAGCTACGACCTTGCCGGGCAACTGCAGACCCGGTCCGTCCTCGACGAGGCCACCGGCGCCGTGGTCCCGGCCGACCTCGTCTGGAACGCCCAGCACCACCTGGTCCGGTTCACCGCGAAGCCGGCGAGCGGCGACAAGGTCACCCGGTACGTCTACGACGCCGACGGCCAGCTGCTGATGCGTACCAGCCCAAACGGCAACGTCCTGTATTTGGGCGACCAGGAGATCCACAAGAGCACCACTGGTACCCCGGTCGCGACCCGCTACTACAAGAGCGGTGACAGCACCGTCGCCATGCGGGTCGCCGACGGTGCGAGCGGGAAGCTCACTTGGCTGATGGCGGATCACCAGGCCTCCACACAGCTCGGGATCGACGCCGTCACCGGCGCCGTCACACGCCGCCGCTACCTGCCCTTCGGCGGTCAGCGCGGCAGCACGAGCCTCCCTGCCGGGACCACCCGCGGCTTCCTGGGCAAGCCCGAGGACCCCTCGACAGGGTTCGACATCCTGGGAGCTCGCGCCTACGACCCCGTCCTCGGCCGGTTCCTGTCCCCCGACCCGATCCAGGACCCGGCTCAGCCGCAGCAGTGGAACGCCTACGCCTACGCGGGCAACAACCCGGCGAACAGCTCCGACCCGAGCGGACTCCTGGGTATCCCGGACCCGCTCATGGCCGAGGCGGTCGAGGGAGCCGGCAAGGTATTCGCCGCCGTATTCACCCAGGCCGTGGACAGCAGGATGCACGCGTTGGGCAATTATGTTCTCAAGCCCGCCGATCCCTACTTCCGCAAGGTGATGCCCGAGAGGGTGATCGGCACCGACAGCGACCCCACGGCCGTCCGCCTCGGCTGGGAGTGGGCCACCGGCACCGGCCCGAAGAAGCGATCACTGGACGGCGACAGCCGGTTCACCCAGACGCTGCAGCGGCACCACCACGTCCAGAGTGCGCGGCAGGACATCGCCTGGAAGGCCGAGAGCGGAAAGCTCAAGATGGGAAGCAGCGGCCGCAAGGACTACAGTCTCGGCTCCTGGGGCCTCTTCGGGCTCTACCGCGACTTCGTGGGCGTCGGGCGCGGCTTGGCCGCCCCGGGCCCGAACCAGCCCGCGGCGTTCCTCGGCTCGTACATCCTGCACTACACGATCACCGGCGTGGACAGGAAGAAGGGGACGGTGACGATCGACTTCCGCGTGTCGAACGAGAGCACGATCAACTCTGCCGTGCACACCTCCCCGGCGATCGGCGGCTACGGCGATTGGTGGGAGGAGAACATCGCGAAGGACCTCGACAGGAGATTCGGGACGGAGGGCGTGATGTCGCTCAAAAAGCAGGAGATCCGCTGGACGGAAACCGTCGACATGCACTACCCGGAAGTCGTCTACACGCACCCCGGCTCGGGCGGAGGCGGCCGCGGTGGAGGCGGCGGTGGCAGCATCACGGCTCCGCTGGAGGCGGCAATGGCGGTGGTGGGCCTTGTGGGAGTCGTGGGCATGATCTGATCCTCTGCCACGGGGTGGTGCCGGTCCGGCACCACCCCGACGGGCTCTGCGACTGTCGCCCAGTGGATCACCGAGCCCGGAGCATGCCGCGCCCCTGCGACTGCGGGCGAACGCACCCGGAAGCCCCGCGTGATCTCGCGGGAAAGGACTGCCGAAAACCCCGGCCGAGTCAGACCTCGGCTGCGGCTGACCTCCGCCTGTGCGGAGAGCACACCGAACTGCACGGCCGCGGTGACCAAGAACGCGGGTCACCTCCGCTCGAGCGGAGGTGACCCGCGCTGCGTACGGAGATCGCCGATCTGCGGGAGGTGCTCCGCGCGAGCGGAGGTTGAGCCGGTGCATCGCCTGAACTTGGACCAGTTGCCATGCGGTGCCCGCCCTGAGCAGGTGCGGGAGCGGAACACCTCTCTCACCAGCTCTTTTGAGGTCTTCTGGCAGCTGTGGATCCGCGTCGCTCAGCTGGCATCGCCTCGCCTCCGGGCTACCGTCGGCCCCAGCGCGAACCAGGCGGCTTTCGTCCCACAGTCCGTCACATGAAACCCCCACTGCCCACAGGCCAAGTCGTTCACAATGCGCAGGCCCCGTCCGCGCTCGGTGAGCAAACCACTCCTTCCTTCAGCCGTAGCGGCGTGCCATGAGGGCGCGGCGACGACGTAGAGGTTCACGGGGAGGAAGGGATCCCCGTCGTGGATCTCGCAGATGTACTTCCCGGCGGCCCAGCGCGGGCACACCTCGTAGGGGCCACGCGCGTGCTCGTACGCGTTGGCGTCGGTGGCTCTCCCCGGGATGCCACGCAATCGCGGCAGCGCGCCGCCGAGGGGCGTACTGCCACAGGAGCGACCTGACTTCAGGTGCGTACACAACGATGGCTGCCGGTGCTCCTGATGCGTATGGGGCGTTTATGAGCGTCGGACCGGTCACCCCGGCTCCGTCGGCCTAATGCCGGCTTTCGCCTCCGCCTACCCGATTGCTGAGAGTATGGGCAGGTGAGTGAAGACACCCTGGGGCCTTGGGTGCCTGAGCGTCCCGAGGATGTGGCTGAGGTTTTCGCCCAGGCGGACTTCCCGTGGTGGATCGCCGGCGGGTACGCGATCGAGCTCGCGGTCGGCCACGAACTGCGCCCGCACAGCGATCTCGACGTCCTGGTCCTCCGCCGCGACCAGACGCTCGTACGCGGCTTCCTGGCCGACTGGGATTTGTACGTGGCGGATCCGCCCGGCCAGGGGAAGCTGCGACCATGGCACCCAGGAGAGGTCCTTCAGCCGTCGCTCCACGACGTCTGGTGTCGACGCACGCCGAAGGCACCCTGGTCGGTACAGCTCATGCTGGACGAGGCCGAGGGAACCCAGTGGGTCTCGCGGCGCGCCCCGGCGATCCGGCGCCCAATCGACCAGCTCGGGCGAACAAGCGAGACGGGCATCCCGTATCTCGCGCCAGAGGTGCAGCTCTTCTACAAGGCGAAGGCGACCCGGGAGAAGGACGCGACCGATTTCGAAGCGGTGCTGCCGTTGCTGGACGCTCCGGCGCGCGCCTGGCTGGCGGACGCGATCCGGGTGATCGTGCCCGGCCACCCCTGGCTCGGCCGGCTTCTGCCGGTCAGCCGAAGGTGAGCAGCGGAACGTCGGCGTTCCGGGGCTGGGTCATCGTGGGCGACGTGACTTCCACGCTCAGCAGTTGGCTGAGGAATTGGACCTTGGCCCTCAGGAGTGGCTCGTGCGGCCGTCGGCCGACTGGGCCTTCAGACGGCGGAGCGGTGGATGTGCGGGAGCAGGCCGCCGGCGGCCGGGTCGTGAGCGAGGGTGCCCGCGCCGAACGCCTCAGCAGGAGGTCCAGTGCTCCGCAGCCCCGTCTCTCAGACGTCTGCGAGCCACTTCGAAAGCCCATGCTTCGGTGGATGCCTTCTTGGCGACGTTGAAGTGAGTGCTGGTCGCCGCGTCCATCACGGTGTGGAACTCATCCATCAGCGCTCCCCAGTGGTAGCCGCCAGCGAAATCTTCCGGGCACCAGCCGTAGTGACGCACAAGTTCGTCCCGGACTCGGTCGAAATGGCGCAGGCTCTTCCGCACGGGTCCGGACGTCTCAATGTGGAGGCCTACGAGTTCCGCCTTTGCCAGCATCTCCGGCAGCACACCTTCCCACTTCATATGGCCGTCGCGTTCACAGGCGTAGTCGACCCAGGACCAGAACGCCTCGGCGTCCGCGACATCGGGCGCCTCGCGGTGGTGGCGCGGACAGAGGAGGGCGAAGTTCCGCACATCGTTGGAACCGCCGAGGGACTCCGGGACTACATGCGCTCTCTCCACCGGTGCCTGCCAGCAGATCAGGCAGATCGGCTCATCGAGACCGAGGTAGTCGGCAATGGCTCGGACCGGGGGTCTGGACCGGCGCTGGTCAGGGTGGCTGTCCCGGTTGCGTACGCGCAGCTCGCGGTGGTCGTAGGCGTGTTCACGGCCGGGGTCTCGTATGTTCAGGACATCAGGGATGTCCTCACGTTGCGGCTCGGGGTTCCTCGCCTGGTAGAGCGGTGTGCTGATCTCCGTGAGATACGGGCCGAGGAATCCCAGCAGGAAGTCCTGGATGATCTCGAAGGCATCGGCGTCGTAGCCGCCGGCGGAATTACGGTGCCCCTGGATGTCGAGGTAGAGGTAGCGCGGGGCGCCGGGACTCGTCGCCGCGGCTTTCTTCAGGATGGAGAAGATGCGGGTGGCGCACTTGGTGAAGTCCTCTTCGACCCGCATGTCGTGATACAGCGCGATGCCCTTCGGCTTCGCATCGGCTCCCGGCCCGTCAGGAGGGGCTACGTTCCCTGTGGCCCCGGGGCAGGCTAAGGACGGAGCCGCCATCGGCTTCTGTGAGTTGTCGTCCATGGACGCACAGTAGGAGCCGCCACTGACAGCCGGCGTTCGCAGCGCCTGATCCGGGCGGCTACCAGAGCCAGCCGACTGGCCTGTCATACCTGGCCTGACCAGGAAGTTCGCTCGGCTGTTGGTCACGTGGTTGGTCACGCCACAGCCGGAGAAACAGAAAAACCCCAGATCAACTGGGGTCTCTGCTGGTGTCCGAGGGGGGACTTGAACCCCCACGCCCGATAAAGGGCACTAGCACCTCAAGCTAGCGCGTCTGCCATTCCGCCACCCGGACCAGGTGTCTTGCCGCTTCGGGGTGTTCCCCGCGGCGACATGGATAACTCTACCAGGGGTTCGAGGTGCCCCTCACCCACATATCCCGTGGTCAGGGGCCCGGCGGCGGACTGCGGCGCTTCCAGTACGGAGCGTTTCGCGATGCTTACGCCTCGTGCAGCAGCGGCGAGGGGACGGGCGCGTCAGGGGCAGCGGATGACCTGGCCGGCGTAGGAGAGGTTGCCGCCGAAGCCGAAGAGGAGCACCGGGGCGCCGGAGGGGATCTCGCCGCGCTCGACGAGTTTCGAGAGGGCCATGGGGATGGAGGCGGCGGAGGTGTTGCCGGACTCGGTGACGTCGCGGGCGATGACGGCGTTGACGGCGCCGATCTTCTGGGCGACGGGTTCGATGATGCGCAGGTTGGCCTGGTGGAGGACGACGGCGGCGAGGTCCTCGGGGGTGATGCCGGCGCGTTCGCAGACGCGGCGTGCGATGGGCGGGAGTTGGGTGGTGGCCCAGCGGTAGACGCTCTGGCCCTCCTGGGCGAAGCGCGGCGGGGTGCCTTCGATGCGGACGGCGTGGCCCATCTCGGGGACGGAGCCCCACAGGACCGGGCCGATTCCGGGGACGGTGACGGCCGGGCCTTCCGGGCCACCGGACGTACCGGGTGCGGCCTCGACGACCGCCGCGCCGGCACCGTCGCCGACCAGGACGCAGGTCGTGCGGTCGGTCCAGTCGGTGACCTCGGTCATCTTGTCGGCGCCGATGACGAGGGCGCGGGTGGCCGAGCCGGCCCGTACGGCGTGGTCGGCGGTGGCCAGGGCGTGGGTGAACCCGGCGCACACGACGTTGAGGTCCATCGTGGCGGGGGCTGTCATACCGAGGCGGGCGGCGACGCGGGCGGCGGTGTTCGGGGAGCGGTCGATCGCCGTGGAGGTGGCGACCAGGACGAGGTCGATGTCGGCCGGGGTGATTCCGGCGGAGGCGAGGGCCTTGGCGCCCGCGTGAGCGGCCATCTCGTCGACGGTCTCGTCGTCTGCCGCGACGTGGCGGGTGCGGATTCCTACGCGGCTGCGGATCCACTCGTCGCTGGTGTCGACCAGTGCGGCCAGGTCGTCGTTGGTCAGCACCTTGGCGGGCTGGTAATGCCCGAGCGCGGCGATACGAGTGCCCGTCATGCCCGGGACCCCCTCGGTCGTGTCGATGTGGCGATGGTCAGGAGCTGTCCAGTCTCGTCAGCGACTGGCCGGTAACCGGGCATGTGATCCCACAGGATTCCCGCCCGCCACTTGGAGACTCCGCAACATCACCCCGTGGTACCGGGCCGGCAGGTGGTGGCGGGTGCGCCCGGCGGGTGCAGGAGAATGGGCGGGTCAACGAGATCGCGCGAGAACCGGGACTGATGAGACATGGGACGGGTCACGGAGCGCCGCCGCGTCCTCCGCATCCGGGACGGTGCGGTGTCCGCCCGGCCGGACACGCTGGTCGCGGAGGAGCCGCTGGAGATCCGGCTGAACGGGCGGCCGCTGGCCGTCACCATGCGCACGCCGGGCGACGACTTCGCGCTCGCCGCGGGCTTCCTGGTCAGTGAGGGCGTGCTGGGTTCGGCGGCGGACGTGCGGAACATCGTGTACTGCGCGGGGGCGACGGACGACGGCGGCAACACGTACAACGTGGTGGACGTGCAGCTGGCGCCCGGGGTGACCGTTCCGGACATCACGCTGGAGCGGAACGTCTACACGACCTCGTCGTGCGGGCTGTGCGGCAAGGCGAGCCTGGATGCGGTGCGGACCACGGCCCGCTTCGCCATCGCCGACACTCCCCCGCTGCGGCTGACGCCCGAGCTGCTGGCGGACCTGCCGGACCGGCTGCGGGCGGCGCAGCGGGTGTTCGACCGGACGGGCGGGCTGCACGCGGCGGCCCTGTTCTCGGAGTCGGGTGAACTGCTCGACGTACGGGAGGACGTGGGCCGGCACAACGCGGTGGACAAGCTGGTGGGCCGGGCGCTGCGCGAGGGCCGGCTGCCCCTGGAGCGGGCGGTGCTGCTGGTGTCGGGGCGGGCGTCGTTCGAGCTGGCGCAGAAGGCGGTGATGGCGGGCGTTCCGGTGCTGGCCGCGGTGTCGGCGCCGTCGTCCCTGGCGGTGGACCTGGCCGGGGAGACGGGGCTGACCCTGGTGGGGTTCCTGCGCGGCCGGAACATGAACGTATACGCGGGTGAGCACCGGATCGCGCTGGAGGAGCCCGCGCACCAGGGCTGACCCGGCTCGGGGCCGGTCCGGCGGGGCCCTACGAGGGCGGCCCCTCCGGCGCCGTCGGCGCCGTCGGCGCCGGAAAGGTCTTTCCCCACCCCGCCCCTTCCCGAATCGGGGGCTCCGCCCCCGAACCCCCGCTCCTCGAACGCCGGAGGGGCTGTATCCCCTAGCGGCCCGGCCGCGGTGGGTCGATCATCTGGAGCTTGAGGGTCGCCGGGGGTTCGGCGAGGCCGGGGCCGCCCGCGTCGACCCAGGCGAGGAGGTCGTCGAGGCAGTCGTTGTCGAGGGCGAAGCCGATCCAGGCTGCGCGTGCGCCCCTGCGGCGGCCCTCCGTGGAGGGCTGGACGACGACGATGTTGGCCTGGGCGCAGGGGCCGAGGCAGTCGCTGGTGCGGACGGCGAGCCGGCCGTCCGAGGCGGCGGCCGCCGCCCGCAGCCGTGCGAGCTGTCCGGCGTGGTCGGTGCCGGGATGCTTGCGGGCGTCGCCGCAGCAGCAGCCGCGGCACACGACGAGGGAGCAGGGGCGCTGGGCGCCGGGGCGTATCCAGCTGCGCGTCATGCGGCACCGCCCACGAGGGCCGGGCAGGGCAGGGGGCGGCGAGGGCGGTCCGGTGCGGGCATACCGTCACGTTATCCGCCGTGATCATGGTTACGGGAGGGCGGGGGCGGGTTCACGCCACGGCGACCGGCCGCCCGTCCCCGCCGCCACGTTCGGGAGGGTTCACGCCACGCCCCTGGGGCGGGGGGTTCACGCCACGGCGACCGGCCGCCCGTCCCCGCCGCCACGTTCGGGAGGGTTCACGCCACGGCGACCGGCCGCCCGTCCCCGCCGCCACGCTCGGGCGGGTTCACGCCACGCCCGCCGGGCGCTCCCGCGGTGCGGCGGGACGCGGGTCGCGGGCGCGGCGGCGGGCGATGACCGCGCAGACCATCAGCTGCATCTGGTGGAACAGCATCAGCGGCAGCACGGCGAGGGACGCCTGCGCCCCGAACAGCACGCTCGCCATCGGCAGGCCCGCGGCGAGGCTCTTCTTCGATCCGGCGAACTGGATGGCGATCCGGTCCTCGCGGCCGAAGCCGAGGCGGGCGGCGCCGTACCAGGTGAGGGCCAGCATCAGGGCGAGGAGCACCGCCTCGACGCCCAGGAGCGCGGCGAGGCGGGCGGGGGTGATCCGCTGCCAGACGCCGTGGACCATGCCCTCGCTGAACGCCGTGTAGACGACGAGCAGGATCGAGCCGCGGTCGACGTACGAGAGGGCCTTGCGGTGCCGGCCGGTGAACCCGGCGATCCAGCGGCGGGCGAACTGTCCCGCGAGGAACGGGGCGAGCAGCTGGGCCACGATCCGCAGCAGCGAGTCCGCGGAGAACCCGCCCGCGACCCCACCCAGCAGCAGCGCCGCCAGGAGGGGGGTGAGGACGATCCCGGCGAGGCTGGAGAAGGAGCCCGCGCAGATCGCCGCGGGGACATTGCCGCGGGCGATGGAGGTGAAGGCGATCGACGACTGGACGGTCGACGGCACCAGACAGAGGAAGAGCAGCCCGGCCGCGAGCTGCGGTGTCAGCAGCAGCGGCCCGAGGCCCTTCGCGGCCGCGAGCCCGAGGAGCGGGAAGACGGCGAAGGTACAGGCGAGGACGGTGGCGTGGAGCCGCCAGTGGCGCAGTCCGTCGAGGGCCTCGCGGGTGGAGAGCCGGGCGCCGTAGAGGAAGAAGAGGAGCGCGATGGCGGCGGTGGAGGCGTGGCCGGCCACGTCGGCGGCCCGCCCGGATGCGGGCAGCAGGGCCGCGAGGCCGACCGTCGCGAGGAGGGCGAGTATGAAGGGGTCGACCGGTAGCCGGGCCGGCGAGTGGGGGCGGGTCATGGGGGTCACAGCTCTCGTTGCGGGTCGCGCCGCCCCCATCCTCTCCCGTACGCCTCTCCCACCACGAGCCGGTACCGGCGCCGGGTCCTTCCGGGGCCACACGCTGTGCGTATGTCGTACAGATTCCGTGGAGATCCGGCCACCGGTTACTTACCAGCCGGTCAGTAGCGGTCCGGTGACCCGTGCCGTGACCACATGCTTGCTCCGGCACCTGCGGCCTGACCTGTGGCGATGCCATTGGTCCAGTCCTGACGAAGCCCCTCCCGCGGGAACTGTCCGTGGGGTACCGTCACCCTCCGCTGTGCTAGCGCCACAAGGAGCAGGCCTTTGCGCGAGTTGACTGTCCCACCCCTGGCGACGGCTCCCCTGGTCGGCGGGCTGGCCGACGCCGTGTTCGACCACGCCGCGAGTGATCCGGGCCGGGTGGCGTTCGGGCGCAAGGACGCGTCCGGCCAGTGGGGCGAGGTCACGTCGCGGGAGTTCCGGGACGAGGTGCTGGCGCTGGCGAAGGGGCTGCTGGCGCAGGGGGTGCGGTTCGGGGACCGGGTGGCCGTGATGTCCCGTACGCGCTACGAGTGGACGCTGTTCGACTTCGCGCTGTGGACCGTGGGGGCGCAGCCCGTGCCGGTCTATCCCACGTCCTCCGCGGACCAGGTGCACTGGATGCTGCACGACGCGTCGGTCACGGCGTGCGTCGTGGAGCACGAGGACCACGCGATGACGATCGGCTCGGTGGTGGACCGGCTGCCACTGCTGAAGCGGCTGTGGCAGCTGGACACGGGGGCGGTCGAGGAGCTGGTGGCGGCGGGTGCGCACCTCGGCGACGAGGTGGTGCAGCGCCACCGGCGGGCGGTGACGCCCGAGTCGGTGGCGACGGTCATCTACACGTCGGGCACCACGGGGCGGCCCAAGGGCTGCGTGCTGACGCACGCGAACTTCATGTTCGAGACCGACACGCTCATCGAGCGCTGGGAGCCCGTGTTCCACGCCAAGCCCGGGGACGAGGCGTCGACGCTGCTGTTCCTGCCGCTGGCGCACGTCTTCGGGCGGATGGTGGAGATCGCGGCGGTGCGCGGCCGGGTGAAGCTGGGGCACCAGCCGACGCTGACGGCGAGCGCGCTGCTGCCGGACCTCGCGGCGTTCCGGCCGACGTTCGTCCTGGCCGTGCCGTACATCTTCGAGAAGGTGTTCCACGCGGCGCGGCGGAAGGCGGAGGCGGAGGGGAAGGCGGGTCACTTCGACAAGGCGGTCGACGTGGCGGTGCGGTACGCGGAGGCGCTGGAGCACCGGGCGTTCGGGGAGGGTCCCGGGCCGTCGGCGACGCTGCGGATGCAGCACCAGTTCTTCGAGAAGGTCGTGTACGGGAAGGTGCGGGAGGCGCTGGGCGGGCGGGTGCGGCACGCGATGTCGGGCGGTTCGGCGATGGACCGGCGGATGGGGCTGTTCTTCGAGGGCGCGGGGGTGACGGTCTTCGAGGGGTACGGGCTGACGGAGTCGACGTCGGCGGCCACGGCGAACCCGCCGGAGCGCACGAAGTACGGCACGGTGGGGCGGCCGGTGCCGGGGACGTCGGTGCGCATCGCGGAGGACGGCGAGGTGTGGCTGCGCGGCGACAACGTGTTCTCGGGCTACCTCAACGACGCGGAGGCGACCGCCCTGGTGCTCGAGGACGGCTGGCTCGCGACCGGGGATTTGGGGCGGCTCGACGAGGACGGCTATCTGACGATCACCGGGCGGAAGAAGGAGATCCTGGTCACGACTAGCGGCAAGTCGGTCTCGCCGATCGTCCTGGAGGACCGGGTCCGGTCGCATCCACTGGTCGCGCAGTGCGTCGTCGTCGGCAACAACCGGCCGTACATCGCGGCCCTGGTGACGCTGGACCAGGAGGCGGTGGAGCACTGGCTGGCCATGCAGAGCAGGGCGCCGCTCGCGCCGGCCGAGCTGGTGCGGGACCCGGCGCTGGAGAAGGAGATCCGCCGGGCGGTGATCGCGGCCAACACGCTGGTCTCGCAGGCGGAGTCGATCCGTACGTTCCGGATACTGGCCCACCCCTTCAGCGAGGAGCACGGGCTGCTCACCCCGTCGCTGAAGCTGAAGCGGCGCGCGATCGAGGCGGCGTACGCGGCGGAGGTCGACGCCCTGTACCGGTGAGGTCGTCGGGGCGGGGCTCGGGTCAGCGGCCGGCCGCGTGGTGCACGGGCCGCTCCACCGCGGGTGTGCGGGCGGGAGCTTCGGCGGGGGGCCGGTGCGGGGGTGCGGCGGCGGTGACCTGGGCCAGGCCGGCGAGGAGCGCGGTGGCCAGGGCGCCGCTGGCGGCGGCGCGTAACGCGGTCGTGCGGGTGGCGGGCATGTGGGTCGTCTTCCTTCCGTACGACAGAAGTGACACGAACAGAGGCGACAACGGCCCGGGTCAGCTGAGCCAGCCCTCGGCGCGGAGCCGGGCCAGGAACGCGGCGACCTCCTCGGTGACGGGGGCGTCCGGGTGCAGGGCCCGGAGCGCGGCGACGATCGCGGCGACGTCCCGGTGCCCGTCGCAGAGCTTGAGGACCGCTCCGGCGTGGCCGTGCAGGATCTCGACGCGTTCGGGCCGCAGGAGCACGTCGGCGCCGCGGGCGCGGCCGTGGCGGAAGCGCACCGAGCGGGAGAGGGCGGGCTTCCAGGTGTCGTCCGGGGCGGGGTGCATGACGGGGCCTGCTTTCCTGAGAGGTGGGGGTCAGGAGCGCCGGAGCGGTCGTGTGCGACCGGAGCGGTCATGTTCAGATGGATGCACCGTGTTCAGGTTCTCGCCTTGATGGGACGCGGTCAATGGGACCTGCCGGGAATGCGTACGACGTCGTGATCGTTGACTTCGCGAGTACCGACCGACGACGTAAGGATCGACCGCCCGTGAGCAAGGTCCCCGCCCTCACCCTCAACAACGGCGTCACCATGCCGCAGCTCGGCTTCGGAGTCTGGCAGGTGCCGGACGACGAGGCGGCCGCCGCGGTGGGCACCGCGCTGGAAGCCGGTTACCGGAGCATCGACACCGCCGCCGTCTACGAGAACGAGCGCGGCACCGGCCAGGCCGTCGTGGCCTCCGGGATCCCGCGTGACGAGCTGTTCGTGACGACGAAGCTGTGGAACAGCGAGCAGGGGTACGACTCGACGCTGCGCGCCTTCGACGCCTCGCTGGAGCGGCTGGGCCTGGACTACGTCGACCTCTACCTGGTCCACTGGCCGGTTCCGGCGCGGGACGCGTACGTCGACACGTACAAGGCGTTCGAGAAGATCCTGGCCGACGGCCGGGCGCGGGCGATCGGGGTGTCGAACTTCCTGCCGGAGCACCTGGAGCGGCTGATGGACGCGACCTCGGTCGTGCCGGTGGTCAACCAGATCGAGCTGCACCCGCAGCTGGCGCAGGGTGAGCTGCGCGCCTTCCACGCGCGGCACGAGATCGCGACCGAGGCGTGGTCGCCGCTCGGCCAGGGCAGGGGCCTGCTGGAGGTCCCGGCCGTGGTGGCGGTGGCCCGGAAGCACGGCCGGACGCCGGCGCAGGTGGTGCTGCGCTGGCACCTGCAGCTCGGGAACGTGGTGATCCCGAAGTCGGTGACGCCGTCGCGGATCCGGGAGAACATCGACGTCTTCGGCTTCGAGCTGGACGCCGAGGACATGGCCGCCTTCGCGGCGCTGGACGAGGGCCGGCGACTGGGCCCGGACCCGGCGGAGTTCGGCGCCTGACCGCAGCCGCGCCGAGCGGCTGACGGTACGTCAGACCACAGGAGGGGCGCCCGGCCGCAGCGGCCCGGGCGCCCCTTCGGTGTCAGTGCGTGCCGGGCACGCCCGGGGGCCGGCCCGTGCCGCGGGTCAGGCTGTAGCCCCAGACGCCGGCGAGGGCCGCGAGAGCGGCGCCGCCCGCGGTCCACAGCCAGCGGGTGGACCACCAGCCCGACGCCCAGCCGTCCTCGGGCTCGACCGTCGCGGAGGAGCCCTGGACCAGCGGGGCCGCGAGCGTGCCGTCCACCGCGGCGGCGGCACCCGCGTCGTCGACGTCGACGTCCAGCGCCGCGTCGAAGGGCTGGCCGATGTCGGCGGCGTCGAGGCGTACGGCCGTCAGGCGCACGTAGTACGCGCCGGGCAGCGGGTCGTCCGACCAGGGCTCGGCCCAGGCGCGGACCGTGCGCAGGTGGCAGGTGAGCGCCACCGTGCGGGCGTCCGCGGGAAGGGCCTTGGTCTGGCTGCCGTGGCGGCACGCCTGGCGGCGGCGCAGACCGTCGTACACGTCGATCTGCCAGGTGACGCCGGACCGGCGGGCGGACGACTCGGGCAGGGTGACGGTCGCGCGGACGGTCGCGCGCTCGCCCGCGTCGGCGGGGAACTGCCAGTACAGGTAGTCGCCGGTCGACGCCTGGGCGGTGGCGCGCTGTCCGGGCCGCACGGCGGTGGCCGCCCGGAAGGACGTGCCGGCCTCGGTCGGCGCCGGCGGTTCACCGTCGGCCGACGCGGTGGGCGTGGGGGTGTCCGCGGCGGCGGTGCCGGGGAGAACGCCGAGGAGCGCGGTCGCGGCGAGCAGGGCGGCCGCCGTCAGGGTGCGTACGTGTCGCATCAGTTGGTCCTCCAGACGGTGACGCGCCAGCGGGACAGCCAGCCCCACAGGAGTCCGGCGGCGAACCCGGCGACGAGGAGCGCCGCGAGGAACCACCAGCCGCGGCCGAGGCCGAGGAAGGCCGTGTCGGCGGCCTCGTCGGGGCCGTCCACGACGTCGATGCTCAGTTCGACGGGCAGGCCGGGGTGGTCTTGACCGAGGCGGGCGCGGAGAAGGAGTTGCTGACGCGCAGGCAGACGGTCTCGGCGGCCGGCTTGCCGGTGTCCGTGTCGGCGCCGTCGATGTCGGGCTTGGGGTAGCGCAGGCCCGTGGAGATGACGTCGGTGCGGCCGTCGCCGGCGGCCTCGCCGCGGACGATCTCCCGTCCGGCCTGTGTGGAGGCGCGCAGCAGGACGCCGTAGTCACGGTTCACGTCGCGGTCGGCGGCGACGCTGACGGAGGCGCGCAGTTCCTTGCCGGGCAGGACCTCGACGCGGTACCAGCGGTGCTCGCCGAAGACCTCGCGGTCGGTGTAGAGGCCGGGGGCGAGGAGGGGGGCCTTGTCGCAGCGGTCGGCGCCCTGGGTGGGGACGGCCGTGATGGTCGGCTTGGCCGCCCGGTCGACCAACTGGCTTACGCGTGCGGACAGTTCGTCGGTGTGGCGGACGGAGGTGTAGGTGCCGCCGGTGGCCTCCGCGATGCAGACGAGTTGGGCCTGGGTCTTGGCGTCGGGCATCAGGCCGAGCGTGTCGATGGTGAGGTGGATGCCCTTGGCGGCGATCTCGCGGGCCACCTCGCACGGGTCGAGGGGCGCGCAGGTGTCCTCGCCGTCGGTGATGAGGACGATCCGGCGGGTGGCGTCGCCGCCCTCCAGGTCCTCGGCGGCGCCGAGGAGGGCGGGCCCGATCGGGGTCCATCCGGTGGGGGTCAGGGTGGCGACGGCCGTCTTGGCCTCGGTGCGGTCGAGCGGGCCGACGGGATAGAGCTGGCGGGTGTCCTTGCAGCCCTCCTTGCGGTCCTTGCCGGGGTAGTTGGCGCCGAGGGTGCGGATGCCGAGCCGGACCTCGTCCGGGACGGCGTCCAGGATCTCGTTGAAGGCCTGCTTGGCGGCGGACATGCGGGTCTGCCCGTCGACGTCCCGGGCGCGCATCGAGCCGCTGACGTCGAGGACGAGTTCCACCTTGGGGGCTTCCTTGGCGGCCGGCTCCCCGGTGTCGGCCCGGGCGGCCACGGGTGACAGCCCGCCCGTGAGGGTGACCAGCAGGCCGCAGACGGCGGCCCCCAGTCGCTTTCGTGTGATCATCGCCGGATCATATTGACCGGCGTGATCTCTCCCCAACTCGCCGCCGGTACGCCTCCACGGGCGCTACGGAGGTGCGCGGCGGGGCCGCCGCCGCGCACCGGCCGGGTGCGCGGTCAGCGGCGTGCCGTGTGGACCGTGCGGGCGGTCAGCAGGTGGATGTCCGGGCGGTGGTGGAGGCCCGCCGGGTCGGACGGGTCGAGGAGCCGGTCGAGCGTGGCGCGGTCGGTGGCGTCCAGGTGGTCGGCCAGGACGGTGCGCTGCCGGGTGAAGTGGGCGACGACCTGGTCGCGGGCGGTGGCGGGGAGCGGTGCCGGCAGGTCCTGGAGGAAGGTGCGGGTGCCGCTCGGGGTGAGGCCGGCCGCGGTGAGCAGGGCACGCCAGTCCTCGGTCTCCTCGCGGGCGTCCGGCAGGTCGGCGCGCATCCGCGTGAACCAGTCGGCGGCGGCCGCCTCCAGCCGGGCCTCCAGGCCGGGCCGGCCGATCCCGATGTCGCGCGGCAGGTGACGGGCCGGCAGGCCGCCCTCGGCGAGGGCGATCAGGCCGCCGGGCCGCAGCCGCCCGGCGAGCGACGCGAGGGCGGCGCCCTGGTCGCCCAGGTGGTGGACGGCCTCGCCGGCCCAGATCAGGTCGGCCTCGCCGAGGCGGTCGGTGTCGCCGGGCAGTTCGGCGCGCAGGGTCGTCACACGGCCGGTGAGGCCCCGTGCGGCGGCCCGTTCGCGGGCCCGCTCCAGCAGCGGCGCGGTCGCGTCGACGGCCACGACCTCCGCGTACGGGAACGCCTCGGCGAGCAGGCAGGTCAGGACGCCGGGCCCGCTGCCGACGTCGAGGACGCGGCGTACGGCGCCGACGGGCAGCAGGTCACCGAGCCAGGCCGCGGCCTCTCGGAACAGCGGGGTCCGCAACTCGGCGCCCCGCTCCAGGAGGGGCAGCATCGCGGTCCAGTCGATGTCCGTGGTGTGGTCGTGCGGGGCGTGGCCGTGGGCGGCGTGGTCGTGCGTGGGGTGAGCGGTCATGGGGTCAGGGTGCGGGCGGGGGCCCGTCACCGCGAACTTTCGTGCTGTTTCGGCACGCCGCCGCCCGCCGGGCGCTCCTGCGGGCCGACGCCGCCGGCCCGGTGCCCTTGCGAGCCGACGCCCGTCGGGCGCTACTGCGGACCGTCGGCCCGGAGCCCCAGTGGGCCGACGCCCATCCGTTGCCCTTGCGGGCCGACGCCGCCCGCCTGGTACTCCTGCGGGCCGACGCCACCCGTCCGGTGCCCCTGTGAGCCGCCGCCGCCCGCCCGGTGCCCCTGCGGGCCGCCGCCGCCCGTCCGGTACTCCTGTGGGCCGACGCCGCCCACCCAGTGCCCTTGCGAGCCGACGCCCGTCGGGTGCTACTGCGGACCGCCGGCCCGGTGCCCCTATGAGCCGACGCCGCCCGTCCGGTGCCCCTGCGGGCCGCCGCCCGCCCGGTGCCCTTGCGGGCCGACGCCGCCCGTCCGGTACTCCTGTGGGCCGACGCCCCGGACCCGTTTGAAGGCGGCGCTGAGCGCGAACGAGCCGCTGTAGCCGACCTGCCGGGCGATCGACTCGACCGTCGCGTCCGTCCCGCGCAGCAGGTCCGCGGCGAGTGCGAGCCGCCAGCCCGTCAGATACGTCATCGGGGGCTCCCCCACGAGCTCCGTGAAGCGCCGGGCGAGGCCGGCCCGCGACACCCCGACGCGGGAGGCGAGGGACGCCACCGTCCAGGGCCGGGCCGGGTCGTTCTGGAGGAGCCGCAGCGCGGGGCCCACCACCGGGTCGCCCATCGCCCGGTACCAGGCGGGCGCGGCGGCCTCGGGGCGGGAGAACCAGGCGCGCAGGACGGCGATCAGCAGCAGGTCCAGCACCCGGTCGAGGAAGACGCTCTGGCCGGGCTCGTCCCGGCCGATCTCGTCCTCCAGCAGGGGGACGACGGGGCAGGTGAAGGCGTCGGCGGCCAGGTGCACCAGCGGCGGCAGCGCGTCCAGGAGGCGGCGGCCGACCTCGCCCTCCATGGCGTAGGTGCCGACGAGGAGGGTGTGCCGGCCGTCGGCCGCGTTGCCCCAGGTGCGTACGCCGAGCCGCATCGTCTCCTCCAGCGGCTCCCCGTGCAGGGTGTGGCAGGTGCCGCCGTGGCCGATGAGCGCCTGGGGCGGGGTGCCGGGCGCGCCGGAGACGGTGTACGGCTCGGGGCCGCGGGCGACGGCGATGTCGCCCGGCCGCAGCCGTACGGGGCGGCCGCCGTCGTGGCCGATCCACGCCTCGCCGTGCGTGACGCACATCAGGCACAGCGGGGCACGGTCCTCGATGCGTACCGCCCACGGGGGTTCCATCACCATCCGCAGCAGGAGGGCCCCGCGGGCCCGGGGTCCGTCGAGGAGTCCGGCCAGTGCGTCCATGGCGGGAGCGTAGACGCACGCGTATGGGGCTGAGCGTCGGGAGCATGGGAAGCGCGGGCGCCGGACGGGAACCTGGACGCATGAACGAGACGAGCTTCGACGACATGACGGACCTGCGCCCCGACGGCGGCCAGGACACCGCCCAGAACACGGTGCTGGTGACGACGGCGAGGGGGAAGACGGGCCGCCGGGTGGCGGAGCGGCTGGCGGCGCGCGGTGCGGCCGTGCGGGCCGGTTCGCGCGACGGGGGTGCCCGGCCGGGCGGGACGCCCTTCGACTGGGAGGACCCGGGCACGTGGGCGGGGGCGCTGCGCGGCGCCGACGCGGCGTACGTGGCGTACTACCCGGACCTGGCGGCGCCCGGCGCGGTCGACGCGATGGCCCGCTTCGGCCGGCTCGCGTCGGATGCGGGCCTGCGGCGGGTGGTGCTGCTGTCCGGGCGCGGGGAGCCGGAGGCGGTGCGGGCGGAGGACGCCTTGCGTGCCGGGTTCCCGGGACTGACCGTGGTGCGGGCCGCGTTCTTCGCGCAGAACTTCACCGAGGGCCTGCTCGCGGGCGGGGTGGCGGAGGGCGCCGTGGTCTTCCCGGCGGGCTCGACCGCCGAGCCGTTCGTGGACGCCGACGACCTGGCCGACGTGATCGTCGCCGCGCTGACGCGGGACGGGCACGAGGGGGTGGTGCACGAGCTGACGGGGCCTCGGCTGCTGACGTTCGCCGAGGTGGCCGCGGAGATCGGCGGGGCCGCCGGCCGGGAGGTGGCGTACGAACCGGTCACGGCGGACGAGTACGCCGCGCTCCTCCAGGGGTTCGGCGTGCCGGCCCCGGAGGCGCGGTGGCTGGCGGGGCTGTTCGCGATGCTGCTGGACGGGCACAACGCGTCGGTGACGGACGGCGTGAAGCGGGTGCTGGGGCGGGAGCCGCGGGACTTCGGGACGTCGTGCGGGAGGCGTTCCGGTAGGCGCCGCCCGTGGCCGGGGGCGAAGGGCGGCGGTGATCGCGCCCGGCCGCGGAAACGGTTTACGCGGACGCGGTCTACGAGGCGCCGTGCACCGGGGCGACGGCCTCGACGCGGGAGGCCAGTTCGAAGTCCCGGTCGGTGACGGCGCCGCCCGCGTCGTGCGTGTTCACGGACAGGGCCACCGTGTTGTAGCCGAGGGTGAGGTCCGAGTGGTGGTTCAGCTCTTCCTGGATGCGGGCCACGTGGACGACCAGGGCGGTCGCCGCGAAGTGCCCGGACAGCCGGTACGTGCGGGTGATGCGGTCGCCCGCGAGCGACCAGCCGGGCAGCTCCCGCAGCCGGTCCTCGATCTCCTTCTGCGACAGCGGTTCGGTGGGCATGTCCCGTGCTCCCTTCCGGGTCGGTGCCGGTGACGACGGTGTCGACCTTACGGTTCCGGGGCCGGGCGGGCGCGGTCAACACGGCGGGCTCGGCTACCGTCTGCGGTATGACAACTGTCGCGATCGACACGGGAGTAGGGCCGCTGCTGCGGGGCTGGCGTGAGCGGCGCAGGCTGAGCCAGCTGGAGCTGGCGCTGCGGGCCGACTCGTCGGCCCGGCACATCTCGTTCATCGAGACGGGCCGCTCCCGGCCCAGCGAGGAGATGATCCTGCGGCTCGCCGAGCACCTGGAGGTGCCCGTGCGGGAGCGCAACGCGCTGCTGCTGGCGGCGGGTTACGCGCCCCGGTACGCGGAGTCGGCGCTGGACGCCCCGCAGCTGGGGCCGCTGCGCGAGGGCATCGAGCGGCTGCTCGCCGGGTACGAGCCGTACCCGGCGATCGTCGTGGACGGGGCGTACACGGTGCTGGCCGCGAACCGGGGCATCGCGATGCTGCTGGACGGGCTGCCCGCGCACCTGCTGGCGCCGCCGCTGAACGCGATGCGGATCACCCTGCACCCGGAGGGCCTGGCGCCGAGGATCCGCAATCTGCGGGAGTGGCGGGGGCATCTGCTGGCGCAGATGGAGCGGCAGATCGCGCTGGTCCGCTCCGAGCCGCTGCGGCGGCTGTACGAGGAGGTCGCCGCGTATCCGGTGGCGGGGGCCGGTGACGAGGCGGCGGACGGCGCCGGCCACGCGGGGGGTGGGGCGCCGTACCCGTACTTCGCGCTGCCGCTGCGCATCGAGCACGACGGGCGGGTGCTGTCGTTCGTGTCGTCGATCTCGACGTTCAACACGCCGATGGACGTGACGGTCGCCGAACTGGCCATCGAGACGCTGCTGCCGGCCGATCCGGAGACCGCCGCGTACCTCCAGTCCCTGGCGGGTTAGCTGGTGTCGGCGGGTCTGTCCCCTCCTGGGGGCTCCGCCGCATCGCGCCCGTCCGGCGCTCGTCCTCGAACGCCGGAGGGGCTGAATTCAGCCCCTCCGGCGATTCGGGCCTAGCGGCCACTGGCGCGCAGGGCGGTCCACTGCAGAGCGGCGAAGCCGGCGACGGTGGCCGCCTGCGCGGGGATCCACAGGGTGCCGGCGGTGGTCGGCGCGAGCCAGGCGACGAGCGCGACGATGCTCAGGGCCGCCCACAGCAGGTTGGCGTCGACCACCGCCTTGACGGGCGTCGCGGGCGGCCGGCGCCGCGAGGCGAGGTAGCCCACGCCCGCCGCGTACACGATGAGGAAGAGGCCCAGCTCCAGCAGGAGCGTGGCGTCCACGCCGAGCAGCCGCCCGAGCGGCTCGGAGGCGACGGCGTAGGCCAGTCCGTTGGCCCCGGTGACGACCGCGTCGAGGGCGAGGAAGCGGCGCAGCGCGGTCAGCGGCTCGGTGGTGCGGGCAAGGCCGGTGAGCAGGGCGTGGGACATGGCGGATCAGCCTCCGTCGAGTCGTACGGGCCGGTCGGGACCCGGTTCCCGGGCGGAGTGCGCCGCCCGGGCCCCGGTGCCCTCCACGATGCCGGTGGCGCGGGGGCGGGTCGATTACCTGCGGGGTAATGCGGGGGGCATGGCACGGGCCGTGGGGTCTCGCACGGGCGCGGGATCCTGGGACTCCGCAGCGGGCACGCGGCCGAAAGGTCCGGCGGGCGCGAGGGCGTCCAGCCTCGCAGCAGGCATGGGAGCGTGAGACCTCGCAGAGGCCCGCCGCCGTGGCGGGGCACGAGGGCGGCAGGCCTCGCAGCAGGCGCACGGCCGTGAAGCCTCCCCCAGCGGGCGCCGGAGCGTAACGCCTCGAAGCGGGCGCGGGGCCATCAGACCTCACAGGCACGCGCGGACGTGAGGGCCGGCCGGGCGCGAGGGCGTCCAGCCTCGCAGCAGGCATGGGAGCGTGAGACCTCGCAGAGGCCCGCCGCCGTGGCGGGGCACGAGGGCGGCAGGCCTCACAGCAGGCGCACGGCCGTGAAGCCTCCCCCAGCGGGCGCCGGAGCGTAACGCCTCGAAGCGGGCGCGGGGCCATCAGACCTCACAGGCACGCGCGGACGTGAGGGCCGGCCGGGCGCGAGGGCGATCAGCCTCGCAGCAGGCATAGGAGCGTGAGACCTCGCAAAGGCGCGCCGCCGTGGCGGGGCACGAGGGCGGCAGGCCTCGCAGCGGACGTAGGAGCGCGAGACCTCGCCGGGCGCGGGGACGGCGGGCCTCGCCGCAGGCGCGCGGTCGCGGGGCATCGCAGCGAGCGCGGGCATGAGGCCTCGTAGGCGCGGGAGCGTGAGGGCCGGCGGGGCGCGGGGGCGGCGGGTCTCGCCGTGGGCGCGGGGGCGGCGGGTCTCGCCGTGGGCGCGGGGGCGGCGGGTCTCGCCGTGGGCGCGGGGGCGGCGGGTCTCGCCGTGGGCGCGGGGGCGGCGGGTCTCGCCGTGGGCGCGGGGGCGGCGGGTCTCGCCGTGGGCGCGGGGGCGGCGGGTCTCGCCGTGGGCGCGGGGGCGGCGGGTCTCGCCGTGGGCGCGGGGGCGGCGGGTCTCGCCGTGGGCGCGGGGGCGGCGGGTCTCGTCGTGGGGGCGGGGGCGGCGGGTTTCGTCGTGGGGGTGGGGGCTGTGCGGGTGGTCCGGGTGGGGGCCGGGATCACTCGGACGGGGTGCGTGAAGCTGGGCTGTTGGGGTGCTTAAGAAAAGCTCGATGGACGCGGGCCGCCGCTGATCGGCAGGGTGGTGCACGTCCACCATCTGCACTTTTCCTGCCTGGAGCCGCACCCATGAAGGCCCTTGTCAAGCAGAAGGCCGAGCCCGGCCTCTGGCTCATGGACGTTCCGGAGCCCGAGACGGGACCCGGGGACGTGCTCATCCGGGTGCTGCGCACCGGGATCTGCGGGACGGACCTGCACATCCGTTCCTGGGACGGCTGGGCCCAGCAGGCGGTGTCCACGCCGCTGATCCTCGGGCACGAGTTCGTCGGCGAGGTCGCCGCCGTCGGGGCCGACGTGGAGGACATCGCGGTCGGCGACCTGGTGAGCGGCGAGGGCCACCTCGTGTGCGGCAAGTGCCGCAACTGCCTGGCCGGGCGCCGTCACCTGTGCCGGGCGACCGTCGGCCTCGGCGTGGGGCGCGACGGGGCCTTCGCCGAGTACGTGGCGCTGCCCGCGTCCAACGTGTGGGTGCACCGCACGAAGGTGGACCTCGACGTCGCCGCGATCTTCGACCCGTTCGGCAACGCCGTGCACACGGCGCTGTCGTTCCCGCTGGTCGGCGAGGACGTGCTGATCACCGGCGCCGGCCCGATCGGCATCATGGCCGCGGCGGTGGCCCGGCACGCGGGCGCCCGCAACGTGGTGATCACCGACGTCAGCGAGCCGCGCCTGGAGCTGGCCCGCAAGGCGGGCGCGACGCTCGCCGTCAACGTCGCCGAGAGCAGCATCGCCGAGGCGCAGCGGCAGCTCGGTCTGCGCGAGGGCTTCGACATCGGCCTGGAGATGTCCGGCCGCCCCGAGGCCATGCGCGACATGGTCGCCAACATGACGCACGGCGGCCGGATCGCGATGCTCGGCCTGCCGGCCGAGGAGTTCCCGGTCGACTGGGCGAAGATCGTCACCTCGATGATCACGATCAAGGGCATCTACGGCCGGGAGATGTTCGAGACCTGGTACGCGATGACCGTCCTGCTGGAGGGCGGCCTCGACCTGAGCCCGGTGATCACCGGCCGGTACGCGTACAAGGACTTCGACGCCGCGTTCGACGAGGCGGCCACCGCACGCAGCGGCAAGATCATCCTCGACTGGACCGTCTGACCGACCGACCTTCCCCGCTAGGAGCACTCTCCATGTTCGCGTCCGTCCGTGACGAACTCCGCGCCACCCTCGACGAGATCCGGGACGCCGGGCTGTACAAGCCCGAGCGGGTCATCGGCACCCCGCAGTCCGCGGCCGTCGCCGTCACCGCGGGCGGCGCCCCCGGTGACGTACTGAACTTCTGCGCCAACAACTACCTGGGCCTCGCCGACCACCCCGAGGTCGTCGCGGCGGCCAAGGACGCGCTGGACCGGTGGGGCTACGGCATGGCCTCCGTGCGGTTCATCTGCGGCACCCAGGAGATCCACAAGGAGCTGGAGCAGCGGCTGTCGGCGTTCCTCGGGCAGGAGGACACGATCCTGTACTCCTCCTGCTTCGACGCCAACGGCGGTGTCTTCGAGACGCTCCTCGGCCCCGAGGACGCGGTGATCTCCGACGCGCTCAACCACGCCTCGATCATCGACGGCATCCGCCTGTCGAAGGCCGCCCGCCACCGGTACGCCAACCGTGATCTGGGCGAGCTGGAGGCCCGCCTCCAGGAGGCGTCGGGCGCGCGGCGGAAGCTGATCGTCACGGACGGCGTGTTCTCCATGGACGGTTACGTGGCGCCGCTGAAGGAGATCTGCGACCTCGCCGACCGCTACGGCGCGATGGTCATGGTCGACGACTCGCACGCCGTCGGCTTCGTCGGCGCGGGCGGCCGCGGCACGCCGGAGCTGCACGGGGTGATGGACCGCGTGGACATCATCACCGGCACGCTCGGCAAGGCGCTCGGCGGCGCATCCGGCGGCTACGTCGCGGCGCGCGCCGAGATCGTCGAGCTGCTGCGCCAGCGGTCGCGCCCCTACCTGTTCTCCAACTCCCTCGCCCCGGTGATCGCCGCCGCGTCCCTGAAGGTCCTGGACCTGCTGGAGTCGGCCGGCGACCTGCGCGAGAAGCTCGACGCCAACACCAAGCTGTTCCGTACGCGGATGGCGGAGGAGGGCTTCGAGATCCTGCCCGGCGAGCACGCCATCGCACCGGTGATGATCGGCGACGCGGCGAAGGCGGCGCGGATGGCCGAGCTGCTGCTGGAGCGCGGCGTGTACGTGATCGGCTTCTCGTACCCGGTCGTGCCGATGGGGCAGGCCCGGATCCGTGTGCAGCTGTCGGCGGCGCACTCGACGGCGGACGTCGAGCGGGCGGTCGCCGCGTTCGTCGACGCGCGGGCCGCGATGGGCGCCTGATGGCCTGAGTGACAATGGCAGGGTGATCGACCCTCGCCGGCTGCGCATCCTGCGGGCCGCGGCGGACCACCGTACGGTGACGGCCGCCGCGGCAGCGCTGTACCTCACGCCGTCCGCCGTCTCCCAGCAGCTCGCGGCGCTGGAGCAGGAGACCGGGCACACCCTGCTGACCCGCAGCGGCAAGGGCGTACGGCTCACCCCGGCCGGGGAGATCCTGCTGGAGCACGCCAACGAGGTGCTGGCGCAGCTGGAGCGTGCGGAGGCCGAGCTGGCCGCGTACGCGGGCGGTACGGCCGGGGAGGTGACGGTCGCCGCGTTCGCGACGGGCATCGCCGAGGTGCTGGCCCCGGCGATCGGCCGGCTGGCCGAGCGGCAGCCGGGCATCCGGCTGCGGGTGCGGGACGCCGAGGGCGACGAGTCGCTGCCGCTCGTCCTGGACGGCGAGGCGGACCTGGCGCTGGCGGTGGAGTACCGGGGCGCGCCGCACGAGGGCGACCGGCGGCTGGTGCGGGTCCCGCTGTACGCGGAGCCGTTCGACGCGGTGCTGCACGCGGGGCATCCGCTGGCGCAGGAGCCCGAGGTGGCGCTGGCGGAGCTGGCGGACAGCGACTGGATCGGCCAGTCCCCCGGCAATCCGTGCCACGACATGGTGCTGCTCGCCTGCGAGCTGGCCGGGTTCGCACCGCGCATGGTCCACGTGTCGGACGACTTCCGGGCGGTGGCCGCGCTCGCGGGCGCGGGCGCCGGGGTGGCGCTCGTGCCGCGCTCCGCGCTGCGCGGCATCGAGCTGAAGGACGTGGTGGTCCGCCCGGTGGCGGGCCCGGCCGCGTTCCGCCGCGTGTTCGCCGCGGTGCGGCGGGGCGCCGAGGGCCACCCGCTGATCCGGCCGGTGCTGGACGCCCTGGCGGAGTCGGCGGCGGGACTCTCGGCGAGCGCGGGCGGCTGAACGCCTTCCGAGCGGCCGGTCGACGGCGGCGGATGGCGGCTGGGCGCCTCGGCGCGGCGGCCCGCCGTACGGGTCGTGTCCGAGGGGCGGGCCTGGGCCGCGGGGCCGGCACGGGCGTCCGCGGTGTGGTCGTCGGCCGCGACGGCTCCGCCGTCCCTCCCCTCCGCCGCGCAGCCGCACCGTCGAAGGCACCGCCCAGCCGTGTGGGCCTGGTGCGCCGGACACTGCCTGGCCGGCGCGGGGTCAGCCTCGTGCGGTCGGCCGCTCGGCGGCGGGGGCGGATCCGGGGCGGCGGGTCTCCCGGTCGCTGTGCTGCCCGGCGGGCTCCTCGCCCTGCTCGCTTCCCGTCGGTGGGACCGGCGCCGTGCCGCGGGTGGCCTCGGCGCGGACGAGGGCGTTCAGGGCGGCGAAGGGGTCGATGGGCATGGCTGTGCTCCTCATGGTGTGGGGGTGGGCGTCACTGCTGGGCCGGGCGCCGGTCAGCAGCGGAGCACCACGCACCGCACGGAGCGGATCGTCGGCGGAGGGCCGCAGGTGGCCCTCCGGGCAGGGGTGAGGCGGTCGGGGCGGGGGCCGGGCGGGGCGGCCACGGGGCGTACGGCGCGGGGGTGGCGGCGGCCGGCCCGGTTGGCGGCGGGGGCCGCGGACTCGGCGTCGGTCTGCTCGTGCTGCCCTTCGCCCGCGGGGTCCGGCACGGTGGACGCGGCGGGCCGCGGCTCGGCGCCGCCGTACGCGGCCGCGCCCCCGGCGGTCGCGCCCAGGAGGGCGGCGAGGGCCAGCAGCACCGCCGCGAGCACGGCCACGCGCGGGGCGCGGCGGCCGGGGGCTGCGGGGCGGGGCTGAAGCTCGGGCACGGGACCTCCTGGACATTGCGTCCTGTGCCCGCCCGGCCGCGGATCCGGCCTGCTCCGGCCGGGAATCCGCTCTCCCGGCGTACGCGTGTTACGCCGTCCCGGCACCGGCCGCTCGTGGGTTGCTCGGACGCCGGACGGGCTGCATGCAGCCCGTCCGGCGTCCGAGGTCGAGCGCCGTAGGCGCTCTACGGGAGGGCCGGGGGGGAGCCCCCGGTTTCGGGAAGGGGCGGGGTGGGGGGAGACCCGCCGGACACGGCTCAGCCCTTGCGGCCCGCCATGCACGCGTACACGAGCACGCCCGCGAAGAGGAACAGCACGCCCTGGTAGACCGCCGCGTAGCCGGAGCCCGCGACCAGCCACAGCGAGAAGCCGAACGCGGCCAGGGCGAGCACGGCGTCGCGCACGAGCCGCGGGCGGCTGACGCGGTCCGCGCGGCCGGACAGCAGGAAGTAGAGCTGGGCGGCCGTCGAGAGCAGGTACGGGACCGTGGCCGTGAAGGTGGTGATGAGCACCAGGCTCTCGAAGACGCCCTCCGGGCCGGCCGTGTAGTTGTAGACCGTCAGCAGGGACGCGAGGACGACCGTGACGAGCACGCCCGCCGTGGGCACACCGCGCCGCTTGCGGGCGAAGACCTTCGGGAAGAGCCCGTCCTGGGCCGCGGCGTACGGCGTCTGGGCGCTCAGCAGCGTCCAGCCGTTGAGCGCGCCGACCATCGACACGAGGGCCATGCAGGCGACGGCGGTGCCGCCCCAGGAGCCGCCGAACATGGTGTTGACGGCGTCGGAGAACGGCGCGGTCGACTCGACGAGCCGGTCGTGTGCGACGGTGCCGAACACGGCCACGGTGCCGAGCAGGTAGAGGGCGGCGGCGCCCAGGGTGCCGAGGACGGTGGCGCGGCCGACGTTGCGGCGCGGGTCGCGGACCTCGCCGGCGGAGACGGCGGCGGACTCGACGCCGAGATAGCTGAAGAGCAGGATCGCGGCGGACGCCGAGACGGCGCCGAGCGCGCCGGAGCCGCCGGCCTGGAACGGGCCGAGGTTGTCGGCGTCGAAGAAGAACAGCCCGCCGACGGCCACGAGCAGGAGCGGCACGAACTTCAGGACGGTCGAGACGAGCTGGACGGCGCCGACGTAGCGCGTGCCGGCGAGGTTGGCGAGCGCGGGCAGCCACTGGAGCAGCAGGGCGGCGGCGATGGTCGCGGCGACCGAGCCGTGCAGGGGCAGCAGGACGTCGAGGTAGCCGACGGCGGCGACGGCGAGGGCGGCGTTGGACACCCAGGTGGTGATCCAGTACGACCAGGCGGAGAGGAAGCCGGCGAAGTCGCCGAAGGCCTCGCGGGCGTAGACGTAGGGGCCGCCGGTGCGGGGGTGGCGGCGGGCGAGCCGGCCGAAGACCAGGGCGAGCGCGAGGGCGCCGGCGGTGAGGACGGCGAACGCGACCAGGCTGATGGTGCCGTAGGGCGCGACGGACGCCGGGAGGAGGAAGATGCCGCCGCCGATGATGTTGCCCATGACCAGGGCCGTGGCGACGGGGAGGCCGAAGCGCCGGGCGTGCGGGCCGCCGCTGTCGTGGCCGGCCGTGCCGGGGGCGTCCTGCCTGGTCGGATCGGGGGTGGTGACCGTGGTCATGAGGGGTGGTTCGCCTTTCTCCGTGCAAACCCGACCATGGTGGGGTACACGGAACGGCGCTCCAAATCACCCGGTTTTGTCCGGTGCGACACCGCCTGTGACCGGAAATGCTTCTTCCGCTCGCACAGGTGACCGGGATTCCTCCAGCCAGCGTTTCAGGACCCGGTGCACGGCCTCGGCGCCCGCCAGGTGCTCCCCGGCCGCGACGGGCGGGCTCAGCTCCGCCGGCCACAGCAGGAACGGCTGCGACTGGCCGCCGCCCAGGCCGCCGTGCGAGCCGATCTGCTCCTCGAAGGCGTGCACGCGGCCCGTCGCCGGGTCGTACCGGGAGTTGACCATGATGTCGGCGACGTGCGGGAAGGAGTCGGTGCGCCGTACCGCGTCGGCGGTTCCCGGGCCGTACGCGGCGAGGGGCCCGGACGCGTCGGTGAGGTCGTCGACGGGGGCCTCGAAGCCGTCCGGGCCGAGCAGCACCGAGCCGTGCTCCTCGCTGCGGACCAGCAGGAAGCCGATGCCCGGGTGGTGGGCGAGGGTGCGCAGGAGGGCGGGGTGGCGGCGGTCGATCTCCTCGCGGGACATCCGGTACGGCACGTCGGGGAACGAGATCAGGCCCAGGTTCCCGGAGCCCAGGACGAGGGGGCCCGCGCCGCGGGCGGGGCGCTCCTCGCGGCCCTCCTCGACGGGCCGGTGCAGGGCGCTGCGCAGGGCGCCCCGGGCCTCGGCGCCGCTGGGGCCGTGCCGGACGCGGCGCGGTACGGGCAGCCCGCAGCCGGCCCGTACGAGGTCCCTGAGGGTGAGCCCGTACGCGGACGCGAAGGTCTCGCCGGGGCTCTGGCCGTGGTCGGACAGCAGCACGACGCGGTAGGGGCGCGGGGCGTGTTCGGCGGCCTTCGCGATGAGCGCGACGGACCGGTCGAGGCGTGCGAGGACCTTCGCCGCGTCACGGCTGTGCGGCCCGGAGTGGTGGGCCACTTCGTCGTACGCGACGAGGTCGGCGTAGACGACCGTGCGGCCGGTGAGCACGTCGCCCATCACGGCGGCGACGACCACGTCCCGCTCGACGACGGTCGCGAAGGCCCGGACGAACGGGTAGAGGCCGCCGCGGCCGACCCGCGGGCGGTCGCCCCGGAGGCGGGCGGCCACGGCCTGCCCGGTCTCCCGGCACACCTCGGCGACGAAGGAGACGGCGGTACGGGTGGCGTTGGCGGGGTCCCGGAAGTACGCGAAGTAGCCGGCGCGCGAGCGGGTGCCGGGGCCGCGCCGCCCGGACACCGACAGGACCAGGGCGAGCTGTCCCGCGCCGCCGCCGAACAGGTTGCCGCGGCTCGCCCCGTCGTGGGCGAGGAGGCCCGGTTCGCCGGTGCGGGCGGCGGCGCGGCGCTGCAGCTCGACGGCGCTGGCGGGCCGGTTGCCGACCATGAGGCGGCCGGTGTCCTTCTCGTACCAGCGGAAGGCGGGCACGTCGTGGTTGGAGCCGTGCAGGATGGCGAGCTGGCTGGCGGCGGTCTGGCTGGACCAGTCGGTGTGCCAGGGGGTGAGCCGGTGCGTGGTGGCCTCCCAGGCGGCCACGGTCGGCATGACGCCCGCGTCGAGGGCGTCGCGCAGCACCTGGTGGCCGACGCCGTCGAGCTGGAGGAACAGTGTGCCGGGCGGGGTGTCCGGGCCGAGTGCGGCGCCGGTGCGGCGCCGGGCGACGAGCCGGGAGAGGCGCCGCCGGTAGGCGTTGTCGTCCCGGACGGCGAGGGCGGTGGACGTCGCCGAGGCCACGGCCGACATGACGGCGGCCACGACGACCGCGTTCTGCGGGTCGGCCTCGCCGCGCCCGTCGGGGATCAGCCACAGCGCGACGAGCAGGAGCGACCCGTTGAGGAAGAAGACCAGCAGCCCGAGGACGAGCGCCGGCACGAGCAGCAGGGCCCGCACGACGAGCGGCCACACCAGGGCGCTGAGCAGGCCGAACGCTCCCGCGCTCCAGGCGGCGGTGACGGCGGTGCGGGTGATGGTGTCGCCGTCGTCGGACTGGAGCCGGAAGTCGGGCAGGAGCCCGGCGAGCGCCAGCATGGTGAGTGTGGACACGGCCCACACCACGACGACCCGCAGCGCGGCACCACCGGCCGCCCGCCACCGCCCTTCGACCACGCCGCCCGCCTTTCACCCGCGTTCGACCGCCCGGTTGGCCCGGCAGCTCCAGCGTGGCACACGGTGCCGCCCCGCGGTGCGTGCCCGGGCGGGCGGGCGCCCACGACGAGGAACGGCAGGGCCGGGCTCAGCAGCCGTCGTAGCCCGCCGTGGGCATGGAGAGGCGGCGGTGCACGTGGGCCTTCATGGCCGCGTCGTACGCCGGTTCGTCCAGGCCGGCCGTCTCCAGGCGCACTCCGCGCCGCTCGCACTCCGCGACGAAGTCCCGTGCCGAGGTGACGGCCCGGTCCAGTACGCGTTCGTTGGGCGCGACGAACAGGTCGACGGCGCCCGACTCGACGTCGGCCCACAGCATCCGGTGGTCGGGCGGCAGCCCGTAGAAGAGCAGTTCGCGGCTGACGACATAGCCCTTGTCGGCCGCCCAGCGCGCGCACATCGCGTGCTGGCTGCGCGTGTCCACCAGGAAGGGGTCGCTGTCCAGTTCCTCCAGCGGCGTCAGGCTGGCGATCGCCGCCACGCGTACGTCGTCCATGGACCGACCCTACTCCCGATTCGCGCCGCCGGAGGAGGCCCGGCCCTACGCTCGATGCATGGAGGTCACGTGGTGGGGTCACGCCACCTGCACGGTGGAGGACTCCGGTGTGCGCGTGCTGACGGATCCGCTGTTCGTGCGCCGGCTCGCCCATCTGCGCCGGCGGCGCGGCGCGCTGCCGCCGCCCGAGGCGGCGCGGGCGGACGTGGTGCTGATCTCCCATCTGCACTCCGACCACCTGCACCTGCCGTCCCTGGCCCGGCTGGCGCCGGGCGCGCTGGTCGTGGTGCCGCGCGGAGCGCCCCGTTCCGTGCCGGGGCTGCGGCGGCTGACGCACCTTCGGCTCGTCGAGGTGGGGGCCGGTGACGAGGTGACGGCGGGCCCGCTGGTGGTACGGGCGGTGCCGGCCGCGCACGACGGGCGGCGGCTGCCGGTGGGGCCGCACCGCTCCCCCGCGCTCGGGTACGTCGTGCAGGGCGCGGCCCGCACGTACTTCGCCGGGGACACGGGGCTGTTCGACGCGATGGCCTCCGTGGTGGGGCCGGTGGAGGTGGCGTTGCTGCCGGTCGGCGGCTGGGGCCCGTACCTGGGACACGGGCATCTCGACGCGGGGCGCGCGGCGCAGGCGCTCGCCGCGCTGGCGCCGCGCGCGGCGGTGCCGGTGCACTACGGCACGTACTGGCCGATCGGGATGGACGCGGTGCGGCCGCACGAGTTCCACGCGCCGGGCGACGAGTTCGCGCGGCTCGCGGCGCGGCTGGCCCCGGGGGTGGCGGTGCACCTGCTGGGGCACGGCGAGAGCGTCCGGCCGGGGGTGGCCGGGTGATCGCGGAGGTCATCGGCCAGTTGCCGCCGGAGGAGACGCAGCGGGCGGTCGGCTATCCGTCGCTGTTCCTGCTGGTGGCGCTGGGGGCGCTGGTGCCGGTCGTGCCGACGGGGGCGATCGTCAGCTCGGCGGCGGTGGTGGCGCTGCACCAGGCGGCGCCGTTCTCGCTGGCGGTGGTGTTCGTGGTGGCCGCGGCGGCGGCGCTGCTGGGTGATGTGGCGCTGTACTGGCTGGGCGGGCGCGGGGCGGGGTCCCGGAACGGCTCGCGGTGGCTGGCGGCGCTGCGGGCGAGGGCGGCGCCGGAGCGCCTGGAGCGTGCGCAGGCGAGGCTGCGGGAGCACCGTGTGTCCGTGCTGGTCCTGTCGCGGCTGGTGCCGGCGGGGCGGATCCCGGTGATGGTGGCCTGTCTGCTGGCGCGGATGCCGCTGCGCCGGTTCGTGGCGGGTGACGTGCCGGCGTGTCTGGCGTGGGCGGCGACGTACCAGTTGATCGGGGTGGCGGGCGGTGCGCTGTTCCCTCGGCCGTGGCAGGGGGTGCTGGCGGCGGTGGCGCTGGCGCTGCTGGTCAGCTCGGCGCCGGCGGTGTGGCGCCGTCTGCGCGGGGGACGGGCTCCAGGACGCGGGACTCCCCCACGGCGAGGTCCCAGAGGCGGTCTCGGGGCAGGCCGGCGCGGTCCCAGGCGGCGTGCAGGCGGGTGAGGGGTTCGAGGACGGGTTCGGAGGACAGGACGAAGGTGGCCCAGTGCATGGGGGCCATGCGGTGGGCGCCCAGGTCCTGGTAGGCGCGGACCGCCTCCTCCGGGTCGGTGTGGACGTCGCCGAGCCACCAGCGGGGCGCGTAGGCGCCGATGGGCAGGAGGGTGAGGTCGATGCCGGGGTGGCGGTCGGCGATCTCGCGGAACCAGTGGCCGTAGCCGGTGTCGCCGGCGAAGTGGACGCGCCCGCCGCGGGGGTCGGTGAGCACCCAGCCGCCCCACAGGGAGCGGCAGGTGTCGGTGAGGGTGCGCTTGGACCAGTGGTGGGCGGGGACGAAGTCGAAGCGGACGCCGCCGAGTTCGGTGGCCTCCCACCAGTCGAGTTCGGTGACGCTGGTGAAGCGGCGGTGGCGGAACCAGCGGCCGAGGCCCGCGGGGACGAGGACGGGGGTGGTGCGCGGGAGTCTTCGCAGGGTGGGGGCGTCGAGGTGGTCGTAGTGGTTGTGGCTGATGACGACGGCGTCGATGGGGGGCAGGTCCTCCCAGCGGACGCCGACGGGGGTGATCCGGGGCGGGGTGCCGAGGATGCGCCGGGACCAGACGGGGTCGGTGAGGACGCTGAGCCCGCCGATGCGCAGGAGCCAGCTGGCGTGGCCGGCCCAGGTGACGGCGAGCGTGTCGGGGCCGGCGTCGGGCAGGGGGCCGGGGGCGAACGGCAGGAGGGGGATGTCGCGCAGCCCGTCGCTGCCGGGGCGTACGGCGGCGGCGCCTTCGCGTGCCAGCCGGGCCAGGGCGCGCACGCCGGGCAGGGGTGCGGTGAGCCGGTCGGCGAAGGAGCGGGGCCAGTGGCGGACCTCGCCGAGGGGGCGGGGTGCCGGGGCGGGTGGGGGTGTCGACGGCTGCTGGGCGGGCGCGGGCGCCGTGGGTTCCGTGTCCGTCATGGGGTGGCTCCTTCCCCGCTGTTTCCCAGTTCCCGGAGTACGGCGTCGAGCGTGTGCAACGCCTTGGCCGGGTGCGGCAGTTCGAGGGGGCGTTCGGAGGTGAGCGCTTCGAGGCGCTCCCGCGGGGTCGCGCCGAGGAGCGGGGCGGTGGCCAGGCGGACGCGCAGGGCGCCGAGTTCGTCGCCGAAGCGGTGGGCGCCGGGGACGGGGGTGCCGAGCCGTTCGGTGAGGTAGTCCTCCAGTTCGATGGAGTCGGTGACGCCCCGTTCGGCGAGGGGTTCGCGCAGTGGTGCGAGGTCGGCGTAGAGGTGGCGGCCGGCGCCGGGCGGGAGGGCGAGCGCGCCGGCGGCGAGGACGGTGTGGTGGGCGGCCTCGGCGGCGCGGGCGTGGAGGGTGGTGGCGGCGGTGTTGCGTGCGGTGACCGGTTCGGGCTCGTCGAGGGCGTGGGCGACGGCCACGGCGAGGGGGCCGGGGAGGTCCGCGCCGAGGGCGGTGAGCACGTCGAGGGTGCGGGCGCGCAGCGCCGCGGCGGCGGGCCGTCGGGTGGGGAACCGGGCGATGGCCGCGGGCCAAGCGGCGGGCGTGAGGGAGCCGGCGAGGTCGCACAGGACGGTGACGTCGTCGGGGCACATCTCGGCGGGGCTGACCAGCACGGTGTCGTGGGGCTGGTGCAGGGTGTCGCGCCAGGTCTCGTCGCTGAGGATGTGGAGGCCCTCGTCGACGGCGGCCTCGCAGGCCTCGCGGACGAGTTCGGGCGGGGCGACGGTGCCGGTGGGGTCGTCGGCGACGGAGAGCAGCAGGACGGCCGGGTGGCCGCCCTCCGCGCGGACCCGGCGGACGGTCTCCAGCAGGGCGTACGGGTCGGGGACGCCGCCGCATTCGGCGGGCGTGGGCACGTGGTAGGCGGGGCGGCCGAGGAGCCGGGCCTGCGGTGTCCAGGCGACGGGGCAGGGCCGGGGCAGCAGGACGTCGCCGCCGTGGGCGGCGAGGAGCGCGGCGAGCAGCGGTCCCGGTCCGGGGGCGGCGACCACCTCCTCGGGGTGGCAGCGCAGGCCGCGCCGCCACCAGTAGCCGTCGGCGGCCTCGCGCAGGACGGGGCCGCCGCCGGGGGGTTCGGTGTCGGGGCGGGCGGCGGCGGCCGCGAGGACGGCGGCGAGTTCGGCGACCACGGGCAGGCCGGTGTCGGGGGCGGGCGGCGCGTACCGGACCTGGCCGTGGCCGGGGGCCCCGGGCGGCCCGGCGGGAGCGGTGCTCCGCATCGCCACCACCTCGCCTTCTGACGGGCTCGCCTTCCTCACCCTTTATACGGAGGTTTGGGTGGGTTCGCCGTTCGGCAGGGGGCTCGGTCGGCGTACGGGGGCGGGGGCGAGCCGGGCGAGTTCCTTCTCGAGGCCGCGGCCGCGGGTGCGGACGATGGCGGCGGCGACGTCGGCGAGCTTGCGGTTGCCGAGCTGCGAGACGCGCCGGAGGACGGCGTAGGCCTCCTCGACGCCGCAGCCCAGGACGTGCATGACGATGCCGCCCGCCTGGTCGATGACGGGCCGTGAGCGCAGCGCGGTCTCCAGCTGGCCGACCTCGGTGAGGGCGGCGCGGTAGCGGCGGTCGCGGGCGAGCCCGGCGGTGACCTCCTCGCCCAGGACGGCGGCGGGGCCGTGGGCGGCGTCGCCGAGGGAGCCGGGGCGGAAGCCGTAGAGGTTGAGGGTGATGTCGAGGCCCGCCCGGTGGAAGGGCAGGGTGACGCTGGCCCGTACGCCGGAGCCGAGGGCCAGGGCGCGGTAGGCGGGCCACCGGTCGTCGTGGAGGAGATCCTCCGCGTCCACGGGGGCGCCGCTGTCCAGGGCGTCGCGGATGGGGCCGTCCCCGGAGTCGAGCTGGACGGACACGAGGGCGGCCAGGTCGGGGTGGGTGGCGCTGGTGCGGCGTTCCTCCTGCTCACCGTGTTCGTCGCCGAGAGTGGCGACGGCGCCGCAGCAGGCGGGCACGGAGCGGACGCACTGTTCGGCGAGTTGCTGGAGCCTGCGCACGGTGGACGCGGGCTCGGGGCTTTCGTACTCCTGCTCGGTCAGCATCGTGGAGCCATCTCCCTTCGAGGTGCGGCTGCCCGGGTGCGGGCGGCGTGAAACGGGTGGGACGGCCGGGGCGTCCCGGTGGCGCGTTCGCATACCCGTCGGTCGGTCGCTGCGGTTACCGTGCTCGTATGACGACGAAGGCGACGACGGCGTGAGCGGGACGGGCCCCTTCGGCGAGGACCTCGCGGACTTCGTGCGCCGGGTGGCGGAGCTGCGCAATGCGCGGGCCCTGCCGCCCGAGGAGCAGCAGGGGGTGCTGGACGCCGCCCTGTTCGAGCTCCAGCACGCGGCGGAGACGCTGTGGCCGCGGTACGAGCGGCTCGCGGCACGCGGGCCCGAGGGGGCGCCCGCGGAGCGCCAGGAGCGGCAGCTGCTGAAGACGCTGTTCCAGCGGCTGCCGCTGGCGGTGGCGCTGGTCGACCGGGACACGGTGGTGCGCCGGATGAACTTCGCGGCGATGGGCCTGACCGGTGTCCGCGCCGGATACGCCACGGGCCGCCCGCTGGCCGCGCTGCTCACTCCGGGCGACCGGGCCCCGTTCCGTACGCAGGTCGCGGCGACGGCGCGCGGCGAGGGCGGCCGGAGCATGACCGTACGGCTCCAGCAGCGGCCGCTTGAGCCGGTGCGGGCCACGCTGGCGGCGCTGCCGCTGCCGGACGAGCCGCAGCCGGCCGTGGTCGTGGTGCTCCAGCCGGGGGTCACCGCCGACACCCCGCGCCCGGCGGCCGCGGACCGGTCGGCGTCCGGGGACGCGGTCCGGGTGGCGGCGCGGCGCCCTGCGGTGCCGGACCTGGCGGAGGCCACGCGGCGGGCCGGGACGCTGGACCTGGTCGACACGGTCGCCTCGGAGCTGCTGCGGCGCCCCGCCGGGGACGCGGAGGCGGCGCTGGAGGCGGCGGCGCGGGCGCTGCACGGCCGGTTCGCGGACTGGGTGATCGCCGATGTGACGGGCGAGGGGCCGGCCCGCCGCGTGGTCGTGCTGGGCCCGCCCGACGCGGAGGGCGGCCCGCTGCTGAAGGCCGTGGCCGAGCAGGAGCCCGAGGCGTGTCCGCTGGTGGCGCAGGTGGCACGGGACGGGTCCGCGTCGCTCCAGGTACGGCCCGAGGACACCCTGGCGCTGGGCACGGACGCCGACGGGGCGGCCGTCCTCGTACGCTCCGGGGTGAGCTCGCTGCTGTGCGTGCCCCTCGTCGGCGGCGCGGCCGACGAGGGGCACGGCGTGCTGGGCGTACTGACGCTGCTGCGCACCGGTGCGCGGCGGGCGTTCTCGATGGCCGAGGGGCAGGCCGCGGACATCGTGTCGCGCCATGTGGCCCTGGCGATGCGGCGCCCGACCGCGGACCCGCCGGGCTGGGCCGGGTCCCCGAAACCGGGGGGTCCGGGGGCGGAGCCCCCCGATGCGGCTACGCGGCGTCCCGCATGATGTCCTCGCGCAGGCGGGTGCAGCAGCGGCTGATCAGGCGGCTGACGTGCATCTGGGAGATGCCCAGGTCCTCGGCTATCCGGCTCTGCGTCATGTCGCGGAAGAACCGCATGTAGAGGATCCGCTGTTCCCGCTCGGGCAGCTTGCGCAGGCGCGGCTTGACCGCCTCGCGGTCGACGACCACGTCGAGGGCCGGGTCGGGTCCGCCGAGCGCGTCGACGAGTGTGTAGCCGTCCTCGGTGCCCGGCAGTTCGGCGTCCAGGGACAGCGCGGTGAAGCTGTCCAGGGCCTCCAGGCCGGCGATGGCCTCCTCCTCCGTCATGCCGGCCTTCTTGGCTATCTCGGAGACGGTGGGGGTCCGGCCGCCGACGGAGTGCGACAGCTCCTGGTACGCGGTGCGGACGCGGCCGCGCAGGTCCTGGACGCGGCGCGGCACGTGCAGGGTCCACATGTGGTCGCGGAAGTGGCGCTTGATCTCCCCCGTGATGGTGGGGACGGCGAACGACTCGAAGGCCGCGCCGCGCTCGGGGTCGTACCGGTCGACGGCCTTGACCAGGCCGAGGGCGGCGACCTGCTTCAGGTCCTCCAGTGCCTCGCCGCGGTTGCGGAACCGGCCGGCGAGCCGGTCCGCCATGGGCAGCCAGGCACGCACGATCTCCTGGCGTACGGCGTCCCGTTCCGGGCCGGGCGGCAGGGTCGCCAGGCGCTGGAACGCCTCGGTGGTGTCGGGGGCGTCGTCGTGCGGATGCTTCGTGTGAGCGAGGGTAGGCATGTCGTTTTCAGCTCCTCGAGCGGCGCTGACGGTTGGCTGTCACCCCGGGAAGCGCCACCAGGACCGGGCATCGGACACGCCCGGAGCGGGTGGGCCGCTCCCACGGACGTGCCTCCGGGTCCGAAGCACGAGGAGCGCATGCCCGGCGCCCGCTCTGGCAAACGCCTGATTCCACTGTCCGCGCGTTTCGCCGGATCGGCGCCCCGAGGCGCGGACGTGGCATGCGGAAGGCCTCGCGATACCCGGTGGTAGCGATCGGGCGGGACCGGTGGAACCGCCGCTGACCAGGGACGACGCCGGTCCGCTCGCGGGGCGGGCATGGCCCCGGGCGGACGCGTGCGCGTTGGGCTGTCCGGGTGAGTCGGCAAGGGGATGGCCGGACTCGGGGACGGCCCTCTTCGTACGGGCGGATCGACCCGTCGTCACCGGTCCACGGGGACCGCACGGGTCCGAGGGGGCCGTCGGTCACGCCGCTTCGGGGGCTTCGGGCGAGTCGAGGACCGTGTCGCCCGGCTCGGCCGGGGCGGGGACGGAATCGGCGGGATCGAGGACCGCGTCGGCGCGCGTCAGCACCGGGTCGGCAGGGGCCGGAACCACGTCGGCGGGGCCCGGGACCGCTTCGGCGGGGGTCAGGACATCCCCGGCGGGGTTCGGGGCCGCGCCCCCCTGGTCCTGGGGCGGGTCCGCCGGGTCGGGGACGGGCGGCAGCGGGAGGACGAAGTCCTCGTAGCGGGCCATCCCCATGACCACACCGAGCATCGCGGGCGGCAACAGGAGGGCGACCAGTACGGAAATGAAGTCCATCGGCCCGTCCTTCCGTCGTCCGGCAGGAGACCCGAGGCGGCTCCGGGCGGGACCATCGTCCGCGCCCGGAGCCACTCGTGCTCATTCGCTCCGTGGCCGCTCGGCCGCAGCGGCGAGTCCCCTGGACCATCCGCCCCAAACCACCGCGTACGCCAGGTTTGCGCCGGTATGGCCGGGTACCCGCCGGGCGACTGACAGACCCGGCACCGTGGAGGGAGCCATGCAGCGAGGCAGCGATCGGCTCAGCCGCCGCCAGGACGACGAGATGAAGCACCAGCTCAAGGGGCTGCTGCAGTCCGGTCATCCGACCAGGACCGAGGAGTGGCACGACCCGGAGCCGGTCGCCGACGACGACCCGGAACTGGCGCACGGCAGGGTGCCGAGCAACGCGTTCGAGGCTCTGCGCCTGGAGCTGGCGCGCTATCTGGCGCGCACCCCCTTCCCGGCGCACCGCGGTGACCTGCTGCGGGTCCTGCACGAGCGGCACGCCCCCGATCCCCTGGCGGAGCGCGTGGCGGAGCTGCCCGGCGACCATACGTACCGGAGCGTCCAGGAGGTCGCGAAGGCCCTTGACCGCGGCAGGTGACCGAGCCGGGGGCGGAGGGAGAGCGAGAGCCATGGCACAGCTCGTGAGGGAAGTGATGACGGCCGGTGTCGCCGCCGTACGGCCGGACGCCTCGCTGGTGGAGGCAGCCATGCTGATGCGGGACCAGGACGTCGGCGACGTGCTGGTGGCCGACGGCGACCTGCTCGTCGGGGTGGTGACGGACCGTGACATCACCCTGCGGGCGGTGGCCGAGGGGGCCGACCCGCTCACCGTGAGCGCCCAGACCGTGTGCACGCCGGACCCGGTGTGCGTGTCGCCCGACGACCGGGTGTCGACGGCGGTCGAGCTGATGCGGCGGCACGCCGTACGGCGGCTTCCGGTGGTCGAGGACGGGCGGCCGCTCGGCGTGGTGAGCCTCGGGGACGTCGCCATCGCCGAGGACCCCGGTTCGGCGCTGGCCGACATCAGCCGGGCCGAGCCGAACACCGAACCGGCGTGAGCGCCCGAGGACCCGCGTGAGGAAAGGAGCCACACCGTGCGGATCGCGTTTCTGGTGGCGCCCGAGGGCGTCGAGCAGGTGGAGCTGACCCAGCCGTGGCAGGCCGTGACCGACGCCGGCGACTCGCCGGAGCTGGTCTCGACGAAGCCGGGCCGGATCCAGGCGTTCCACCACCTGGAGAAGGCGGACACGTTCCCCGTGGACCGGACGGTCGAGGGCGTGTCGGCCGGCGACTACGACGGGCTGGTCCTGCCCGGCGGGGTGGCCAACCCGGACGCGCTGCGGATGGACGAGCGGGCGGTGGCCTTCGTGCGCGGCTTCTTCGAGGCGGGCAAGCCGGTGGCGGCGATCTGCCACGCCCCGTGGATCCTCGTGGAGGCCGACGTCGTGCGCGGGCGCACCCTGACGTCGTGGCCGAGCCTGCGGACCGACATCCGCAACGCGGGCGGAACCTGGGTGGACGAACAGGTCAGGATCTGCGAGGCGGCGCCCGGCACGCTGATCACCAGCCGCAAGCCGGCCGACCTGAAGGCGTTCTGCCCGGCGGTCACCGCGGAGTTCAAGAAGGCGCACGAGTCCGCCAGGGCCTGACCGGCGCAGGCCGGTACCTGCCGGTCAGGCCCTGCGGCCCGACATCGCCAGCAGCTTCGTCTGGGCGTCCGCGTCGTCGCCGACCGGCACGGGCGCGGCCCACAGGTTGCCGCTCCTCAGGGCGTCCGCCATCGGGGTGAGTTCCTGGAGGGCGAAGTCGACGAGGCTCAGGGGCAGCCGCTCGTCGGCACCGATCGCGCGGGAGAGGTCCCAGGAGTGGATCACGGTGTCGGCGGTGAGCTGGGAGCAGTACTCCGAGGCCCCCATGGGCCCCATCGAGGTGTGGACGGTGCGGTCGAGCGCGCCGTCCTCGTGGAGGGCCCGGCGGGCCGCGGTCATGGCCCTGTCCCAGGTGGCGACGGGGTCGTCGCCCAGCACGTCGCCGTCGTAGGCGTCGCCGACCTCCTCCAGGGTGCGGCCCTCCACCAGCGGCACCACCCACAGCTGTTCCCCGGTGAGGTGGTTGACCAGGTCGCGGACGGTCCATTCGGAGCACGGCGTGGGCGCGTCCCACTGGTCGTCGCGGATCGCGTGGACGCGGGACGAGAACACGTCGATGGCCTCGGTGTGCCGTTCGAGGAGCGGGCTGCCGGACACGCTGCACCTCCGGGTGGGGTCGGGGTTCCACTCTGCGGTCGGTGGCCGCTTCACGCGACAGCAGCGGGTCCGTGTGTGGACGCGGCGCCCGGGTACCCGTCCCGGACGACGTACCGGGCCTCCGGGAGGAGCCATGCAACTCGCCTTTCTGAGCAGTCTTTACGACCGTCCGGGCCCCTGGGCCAGTGTCTATCTGGACACGTCCCGGATGGACGAGTCCGCGCGGGAGCGGCGCGGCCTGCAGGCGAGGGACGCCTGTGACGAGCTGGCCGCCCTGGGCGCCGACGAGGCGACCGTACGGGCCGTGCACGAGGCGCTGTCCGACTGGCCCCGCCCGGCGGGCGAGGCCGGGCGCGCGGTGTTCGCGGCACGGGGCGAGGTCGTCCTCGATCCGCCGCTGGCGACCCGGCCGCTCGCGCCGCAGCAGGTGTTCTGGTCGGCGCTGCCGCGGCTGGGTCCGCTGCTGGACCTGGCGGGGCGCGAGCCGGTGTGCCTCGTGGCGTACATCGACCGCACCGGTGCCGATCTGGAACTGCGCGGCCCGATCGGGGCGATGCCCGCGGGCCGGGTGGAGGGGCGGACGTGGCCCGTGCACCGGACGTCCACCGCCGGGTGGGACGAGCGGCACTTCCAGCTGAGCGTGGAGAACACCTGGGAGGAGAACGCCGCCGAGATCGCGGCGGCGATCGTGCGGGCCACGCAGGAGACCGGTGCGGAGCTGGTCGTACTGGCCGGTGATCCGAGGGAGCGGCGGACGGTGCACGAGCGGCTGCCGGGCCCGCTGCAGGCGGCGACCGTGGAGAGCGAGCACGGCGGCCGCGCGGCGGGCGCGTCCCGGGTGCGGCTGGACGAGGACGTCGCGGCGGCCCGGCGTGAGCATCTGCGGCGCACCGAGGAGGCCGAGCTGGAGCGGTTCCGCGCGGCGCGCGCCCCGGAAGGGGCCGGCACGGAGGCCGGCGCGGGCGCGGCCGAGGGCGTTCCGGCGCTGGTGGAGGCGGCCCGGGAGCACCGGATCGCCGAGCTGCTGATCAGGCCGGAGGGGCCCGACGCGCACCGCGAGGTGTGGGTGGGCGCCGAGCCGGACCAGCTGGCCGTGCGGCGCAGCGAGACCCAGTACCTGGGCGACACGGAGCCGGTGGCGGCCCGCGCGGACGACGCGCTGCTGCGGTCGGCGGTGGCCACCGGGGCGGAGGTCCTGCGCGTGTGGCCCGAGATCGACGACGAGGTCCCGGTGGGTGGCCTGGGCGCCCTGCTGCGCTGGCCGTACCAGGAGCGCGAGATGGAGGCGGCGACCGGCGGCTGAGGCACGGCCCTCCGGACCTGCGGAGGCGCCGGTGAGGCGGAGGGCGCCCGTCAGCCCTCGTCGCCCACGGGTGCCTCCGTGATGTCCAGGAACACCTGGTCCGCCTGCGGCCAGATGGCGGCGACGGAACGCTTGATGCGTTCGGAGACCAGTTCGACCTCCTCGCTGTCCAGGCCCGGGACGAGGTCGACGCGCGCCGCCACGAGCGCCGAGTCCGGGCCGAGGCGCATGGTGAACAGCGCCGCCACGTTGTGGATCTCGGGCTGCGCGGCGAGGAGCGCCCGGATACGGGCCGCGAGGGCCGGGTCGACGGCCTCGCCGATCAGCTGCTCCCTGGCCTCGCGGCCGAGCCGGTACGCCACGTACACCAGCAGCAGCCCGATCGAGAAGGACGCCGCGGCCTCCCAGGCGGCCTCGCCGGTGGCCAGGTGCAGGCTCATGCCGGACATGGCGAGCACCACGCCCAGTACGGCGGTGCTGTCCTCGGCGATGACCGTGCGCAGGGCGGGGTCGCCGCCGGCGCCGCCCTGCGCACGGAACTGGTACAGGGCCCGCAGGAGGGAGGCGCCTTCGGCCATGAGGGCGACGACCAGCACGATGAGGCCGATGGCGTAGCGCGACGAGGGCGCGCCGTGGTGGCCGGCCAGCGCCTGGTAGCCCTGGAAGAAGGAGAAGCAGCCGCCCATGACGAAGATGCCGACGGCGGCGAGCAGGGACCAGAACCAGCGCTCCTTGCCGTACCCGAAGGGGTGACGGCGGTCGGCCGGTCGGCGGCTGCGGCGCAGGGAGGCGAGCAGGAACACCTCGTTGAGGGTGTCGGCGACGGAGTGGGCGCCCTCGGAGAGCAGCGCGGGCGACCCGGTGACGAGCCCTCCGACGGCCTTCGCCGCGGCGATGACCAGGTTCGCGGAGAGCGCGACCCACACGGTCAGCCGGGTCCTGCGGTCGGAGGGCCGCTGTCGGGTCTTCTGCGAGGGCGTCACGTCACCACCGTTCGGTGTGCGGGTGGGAGGCGTCGGTCATCGGACGGGTGCCCTGGTGCGGACGCAGGCCGTGTACCAGGACAAATGCTGGGCACCCGAAGGGTGGAGGTGCAGATTATGGTTCCCATCCTGCTGGTTCTGCTGCTGGCGGTCCTCCTCTTCGGCTTCGGCTTCGCGGTGGAAGTGTTGTGGTGGATCGCCCTGGCGGTGCTGGTCATCTGGCTGCTCGGGTTCTTCTTCACGGGCCCGACGGCGGCCGGAGGCCGCAGCCGCTGGTACCGGTGGTAGCCGGCCGAGCCGGACACCGACGGCGCCCCACGCCCCGCGTGGGGCGCCGTGCCGTACCGAAAAGCCGTTGCGGTGGGGCGGGCCGGTGCGGACGATCCCGTCCGTGACGCTGTTCCTGAAGACCCCACGGTTGACCCTGCGCGCCTTCACGTCCGACGACCTGGACGAGGTGGTGGCGCTCGACAACGACCCGGAGGTCATGCGCTTCCTCAACGGCGGCCGGCCCGTGATGCGCGAGGAAGTCCGGGAGCGGACCATGCCCCGGCTGCTCGGGCGCGGCTTCTGGGTCGCACAGGCGCGGGGCACGGGCGCGTGGCTGGGCTGGTTCTCGCTGGAGCCGCCGGCCGGCGCCGAGGGATGGGACGAGGTGGAGCTGGGCTACCGGCTGCACCGGGCCGCGTGGGGACGCGGGTACGCCACGGAGGGGGCGCGGGCGCTGGTCGACAAGGGCTTCCGTGAACTGGGCGTCCGGCGGGTGACCGCGAACACGATGACGGTGAACGCGGGGTCCCGCCGGGTGATGGAGAAGGCCGGACTGCGGTTCGTCCGGACGTTCTTCGAGGAGTGGCCGGAGGTCATCGAGGGCTCGGAGCACGGGGATGTCGAGTACGCCCTCACCCGGCCCGAGTGGGCGAAGACGGCCGGGCCGGAGTGACCCCGCGGCACCGGGCGGGAGCCACCCGGGCGCGCCGGACCGGAGCGACTGGCGCTGCCGGGCCGGAGCCACCCCGCCGTGCCGGGCCGGAGTCACCCGGCCGTGCCCGGCCGGAGCGACCCCCTGCCGGACCAGAGTCACCCGACGATGACGGGCCCGGCCAACCGGCGCTCCCCGGCCGAAGCGACCGGCGCTGCCCGGCCGGAGCGACCTCGCGGCGCCCGAGCCAGAGCGACCCCACTTCCGGACCAGAATCACTCGACGATGACGGGCCCGGCCAACCGGCGCTCCCCGGCCGAAGCGACCGGCGCTGCCCGGCCGGAGCGACCTCGCGGCGCCCGAGCCAGAGCGACCCCACTTCCGGACCAGAGTGACCCGACGGTGACGGGCCGGGGCAACCGGCGCTGCCCGGCCGGAGCGACCGGCGCTGCCCGGCCGAAGTGACCGGCGCTGCCGGACCGGAGCGACCTCGCAGCGCCCCGGCCCAGAGCGACACCACTGCCGGACCAGAGTCACCCGACGGTGACGGGCCGGAGCAACCGGCGCTCCCCGGCCGGAGCAACCGGCGCTGCCCGGCCGGAGCGACCTCGCAGCGCCCGGAGCCCGAGCGACACCACTGCCGGACCAGAGTCACCCGACGGTGACGGGCCGGAGCAACCGGCGACGATGACCGGCCCGACCAACCGGCGCCGCCCGGCCGAAGCGACCGGCGCTGCCCGGCCGGAGCGACCTCGCAGCGCCCCGGCCCAGAGCGACCCCACCGCCGGACCGGAGTCACCCGACGGTGACGGGCCAAAGCGACCGGCGACGATGACGGGCCCGGCCAACCCGCGCCGCCCGGCCGGAGCAACCGGCGCTGCCCGGCCGGAGCGACCTCGCAGCGCCCCGGCCCAGAGCGACCCCACCGCCGGACCAAAGTCACCCGACGATGACGGGCCCGGGCAACCGGCGCCGCGGCCGGAGTGACCCCGCGCCGCCCGGCTGGAGTGACCTCGCGGTCCCGTCGGCGCGCCACGGCGGGTCCTGGTCAGTGCGCCACGACCCGTTCCACGAGGAGCCGGACCGCCGCCGCGATCGCGTCGGCGTCGATGCCCGCGGCGTGCAGCTGCTCCTCCGGGGTCGCCGACGCCGGCATGTTCCGTACGGCGAGGCGTGCGGTGCGCGGCGCCGGGCGGCCGTCGGCGAAGACCTCCGCGACGGCGTCGCCCAGCCCGCCCTCGGGGTGGTGGTCCTCGACGGTCAGGAGGCAGCCGGTCTGGCCCGCCGCGTCGTTCAGGGTCTCGGCGTCCACCGGCTTGACCGAGTACAGGTCGATGACGCGCACGGGGATGCCGTACTCGGCGAGCAGGTCGGCGGCCTTCAGGGCCTCGTGGACGGTGATCCCGGCGGCGACGACGGTGGCCTTGTCGTGGTGGCCGTGGCGCAGGACCCTGCTGCCGCCGACGGGGAACTCCTCGTCCGGTCCGTAGATCACCGGAGTGTCGCCGCGGGTGGTGCGCAGATAGCGCACGCCGTCCAGGTCGGCCATGGCGGCCACCAGGCGTGCGGTCTGGTTGGCGTCGCAGGGGTACAGGACGGTGCTGCCGTGCACCGCGCGGAACATCGCCAGGTCCTCCAGGCCCATCTGGGAGGGCCCGTCCTGGCCGATGGAGACGCCCGCGTGGGAGCCGACGAGGTTGATGCCGGCGCGGCCGACGGCGGCCATGCGGACGAAGTCGTGGGCGCGGGTGAGGAACGCGGCGAACGACGAGGCGAACGGCACGTAACCGCGCGCCTGGAGGCCGACCGCGGCGGCGACGAGCTGCTGTTCGGCGATGTAGCACTCGAAGTAGCGGTCGGGGTGGGCCTTGGCGAAGTACTCGGCGCGGGTGGAGTCGCCGACCTCCGCGTCGAGCGCGACGACCCGGCCGCGTGCGGAGCCCAGGGCTTCCAGGGCCTGCCCGTAGGCGGTGCGGGTGGCGACGGTGTCGCCGGTGTCGTAGCGGGGCAGTTCGGGCTCGGTGTCCTCCACGGCGAGGAGGACCTTGCCCTCGGGGGGCGGCTGGACGGTCACGCGGCGGTTCCGTACGCCGCCGAGCTCGGCGAGGGCCGCCTCGGCGTCCGGCACGGGCTTGCCGTGCTTCCCCTCGCGGTCCTCGACGGCTTCGACACCACGGCCCTTGTAGGTGCGGGCGAGGATCGCGGTCGGCCGGCGGATCGTCGAACGGGCCTCGGCGAACGCGGAGTCGACGGCCTGTACGTCGTGCCCGTCGACTTCGACGACGTGCCAGTCGAAGGCGTACAGGCGCCGTGCGTACGCGTCCAGGTCGTGACCGTGCCGGGTGGGGCCGCGCTGGCCGAGCCGGTTCACGTCGACGACGAGGGTGAGGTTGTCGAGGTGGTTGTACGAGGCGTGCTCGACGGCCTCCCACACGGAGCCCTCCGCCATCTCGCTGTCGCCGGACAGCACGTAGACGCGGTACGGGACGCGGTCGAGGCACTGTCCGGCGAGGGCCATGCCGACGGCGACGGGCAGCCCCTGGCCGAGGGAGCCGGTGGCGACGTCCACCCAGGGCAGCCGGGGGGTGGGGTGCCCTTCCAGGCGGCTGTCGAGGGTGCGGTAGCGCAGCAGTTCCTCGTCGTCGATCGCGCCGGCCGCCCGGTACAGGGCGTACAGCAGGGGCGTGGCGTGGCCCTTGGACAGGACGAACCGGTCGTTGCCGGGGTGGTCGGGGTGGTCGAAGTCGTAGCGCAGGTGGTGGGCGAGGAGGACGGCGGCGAGGTCGGCCGCGGACAGGGAGGAGGTGGGGTGGCCGGAGCCCGCCGCGTCGGCGGCGCGCACCGCGTCCGCCCGCAACTGCTGGGCGAGGTCGGCGAGTTCCTCGTACTGCATGCGTCTTCACTCCTTGGGGCGTCCGCCCGGTGCGTGGACCAGTTCGGGGGTGTCGGTGTCGAGGGGCACCTGCCAGGAGCGGACGAGGCCGAGCTGGACGGCCTGCCGGGGCAGGGCCGCGTCGAGCAGCCAGTCGGCGGCGACGCGGATCCGGTTGCCGGGCATGGCCGCGAGGTGGTAGCCGCGGGTGACGGCCCCGGCGACCGGCCCCGAGAGGGGGACGCCGAGCGGGTTGGCGGCGGCCTTCACGCCGCCGAGGTCCACGGCGAAGCCCAGGTCGCCGTGGCGGTACGGGACGGCCTGGCCGTGCCCGAGGGACGCGGCGACGTTGCGGGCGGCGACGCGGCCCTGCCGGTGGGCGTGCTGGGCCGTCATGGGGGTGACCTCGCCGGGGCGGGCGAGGTCCGGCACGGCGGCGGCGTCGCCGCAGGCGAAGACGTCGGGGTGGCCGGGGACGGCGAGTTCGGGCGTGACGACGAGGCGGCCGCGCTCGACGGGCAGGCCGAGTGCGGCGACGAGCGGGTCGGGGCGCACGCCGACGCACCAGATCAGTGAGCGGGTACGCACGAACTCGCCGTCGTCGAGCTGGACGCCGTCGGCGGTGGACTCCTTGACGGAGGTGCCCGTGCGGACCTCCACGCCGCGGTCCCGCAGGACGCGGTCGGCGGTGGCGGAGAGCCGTTCGTCGAGGCCCGGCAGAACGCGCGGCGCCACGTCGAGGAGCAGCCAGCGGGGCGTGAGGTCGGCGGGCCAGGCGTGCTGCTCGCGGACCAGGGCGTCGGTGAACATCTTGCCGTGGGCGGCGACCTCGGTCCCCGTGTAGCCGGCGCCGACCACCACGAAAGTGCAGCGGGCGAGGCAGGCGGCGGGGTCTCCCCCGGCGGCGGCCAGCTCGATCTGGCGGGTGATGTGGTCGCGCAGGTACAGGGCTTCGGGCAGGCCGCGGAAGCCGGTGGCGTGCTCGGCGACGCCGGGGATGGGCAGCAGCTTGCTGACGCTGCCGACGGCGAGGACGAGCCGGTCGTAGGTGAGGGTGCCTTCGCCACCCTCGGGGTCGAGGTAGTGGACGGCGCGCCCGTCGAGGTCGACGCGGTCGGCCTGGCCGAGGACCAGCCGTACGTGGCGGAGCGTGCCGGGCAGGGAGACGGTCACCCGGCGCGGTTCGAGGACGCCGGCGGCGACCTGTGGGAGGAGCGGCAGGTACAGGAAGTAGTCGGTGGGGTTCAGCAGCACGGTCTCGGCGCGGCCGCGCAGGGTGCGGGAGAGCGTGCGGGCGGCCTGGTAGCCGGCGAATCCGGCTCCGACGACGAGGACGCGCGGCCGTCGCCGCGACGGGGTGGTCACAGGACCTCCAACTGGGTCGGTGCTCGTGCGGGTCGGTGTCGAGGGGTACGGGCGGGCCGGGCCTGCCGTACGGGCGCGGCGGCACACGGATGCGCCGCGCCCCGGGGCCTCAAGCCCGGTGGTGCGGCGCCTCGGGGTCGATCGGCGGGACCGGCGGCTCGGGCGGGGTGGGCGGCTCCGGCTCGGCGGCCGGTGCGGTGCCGGACGGCGGCGCCGGCCGGGCGCGCGGGGCGGTCGGGGTGAACGGGGTGACCGGGGCCGGCGGCACACCGGTCGCGCCGGCCGGGGCCTCACCGGTCCCGGCGGTGCCCCGCGCCGGGCGGTCCGCGCGGGCGGCGGCACGGCGGCGGAGCACGGCCAGCCCCGCGGCCAGCAGGGCACCGCCGAGTCCCGCGGCCATGGCCCGGAGCGGCTTCCGGTACCGCGGTGTCTTGGTCTCCATGCGGCGCCGGGTACCCGGCCGCCCGGCCCGGTAACACGCGAAACCCGCGAACCCGCTGTCCACATAAAGAGATTGCCGTCTCACCATCCAACACATCGGCGTACTGTTGCGGCACCGGACGACCTCACGAGAGACGGAGTACGGCCATGACGGATGCCGTGTACACCCATGGGCACCACGAGTCGGTCCTGCGCTCGCACCGCTGGCGCACGGCGGCCAACTCGGCCGCGTACCTGCTGGGCGAGCTGCGCCCCGGCCTCGACGTCCTGGACGTGGGCTGCGGGCCCGGCACGATCACGGCGGACCTGGCCGCGCTGGTCGCGCCGGGCCGCGTGACGGCCGTGGACGCGGCGGCGGGCATCCTGACGGACGCGCGCGCCGTCGCCGTGGAACGGGGCCTGGAGAACGTGGAGTTCGCGGTGGCCGACGTCCACGCCCTGGACTTCCCGGACGGCTCGTTCGACGTGGTCCACGCCCACCAGGTGCTCCAGCACGTGGGCGACCCGGTGCGGGCCCTGCGGGAGATGCGGCGGGTGTGCCGGCCCGGCGGGGTCGTCGCCGTACGGGACAGCGACTACGCGGCGTTCAGCTGGTTCCCGCACGTACCGGCGCTGGACGAGTGGCAGGCGCTGTACCAGCGGGTGGCGCGCGCCAACGGCGGCGAGCCCGACGCCGGGCGGCGGCTGCTGTCGTGGGCGCGGCGGGCCGGGTTCACCGACATCACGCCGAGCGCGGGGGTGTGGTGCTACGCCACACCGGAGGAGCGTGCCTGGTGGAGCGGGTTGTGGGCGGACCGCACGACCGCCTCGTCCTACGCGCGGCTGGCGGTGGAGGGCGGCCACACGACGCCGGAGCGGCTGGCGGCGATCGCCGAGGGCTGGCGGGAGTGGGGCGCGGACGGCGACGGATGGTTCCTGGTGCCGCACGGCGAGGTCCTCTGCCGGGCGTGATCCGCTCCAACTACCCTGTCCGGTATGGAGATCCTGGGCACCACGCTGCGTATCTGCGTCGACGATCTGGACACCGCGGTCGCGTTCTACGAGCGGCTGACCGGCAGCCCGGCGCTGCGGTTCGAGCGCGGCGGCGTCAACGTGGCGGCGGTGGGCTGCTTCCTGCTGATGAGCGGTCCGGAGTCGGAGCTGGAGGTGCTGCGCAAGGTGACCGCGACGATCGCGGTGGAGGACGTGGACGCCGCGCACACGACGCTCACCGAGGTGGGGGCCAAGGTGCTGGCGGGCCCGGTGCCCACGCCGGTGGGCCGCAATCTGATCGCGGTCCATCCGGACGGCTCGGTCTTCGAGTACGTCGACCGCAGGCGTACGGAACCCGCCGGCCGCTGACCGCGCACCGGCGGCCGTCCGATATTCGGTGGGCTGCGCCGCCCGTCCGCCCTACCGTGGGGTCGGCCCGTGCCCGGAACCGGGCAGGGCGGACGAGAGGAGCAGGCGGGATGGGGACGCGGCACACGTACCGGGTGATCGTGCGCGGGGTGTGGGACGGGCTGACGGACGAGGCCCGGCAGCGGCTGCTCGCCGAGGTGGACGCGCACGGCCTGGACGCCCTCCGGTTCACGGAGGAGGGGTCTCTCGCCTACGACGCCGCGCTGCGGCGCTTCAGCTACCGCTTCGTCGTGGTCTGCGACGCCGAGGAGGGCGAGGAGATGGCGGCCATGATCGCCGAAGAGCGCGCGGAGGCGGCGCTGAGGGCGCTCGGGTACGGCCACCGCGATCTGACCTCGTCCACGACGGACATGGACACCATGAAGATCAACGATCGGGGCCGGCGGGCCGCGGGGGCAGCATCTCGGCGGTGATCGCCCAGCGTTCGTGGTCGCGCCAGGCCCCGTCGATGTGGAGCATGTTCGGGGAGAAACCCTCGTGGCGGAAGCCGGCGCGGCGCACGAGGGCGAGCGAAGCGGTGTTGCCCGGCTGGATGTTGGCCTCCAGGCGGTGCAGTCCGAGCGGGCCGAAGGCGTGGCGCACGACGAGGCCGAGCGCCTCGGCCATCAGGCCGTGGCCCGCCGCGTGCGCGAAGACGCCGTAGCCGAGGGCGCCGCTCCGGAAGGCGCCGCGCACGATGTTGTTGATGTTGATGAACCCGGCGGCGGCGCCGGTGTCGCGCGCGCAGACGAGGAACGACACCCGGGCCGGGTCCTCGATCAGGGCCCGCGCGTACGGGAGGAACGCCTCGACCGTGTCGGGCGGGAAGAGCCAGGGCCGGTGCAGGTCCTCGCTCTCCCGCACGCGCGCGGTGAACTCCTCGGCGTCCTCGTACCGCAGAGGCCGAAGGCCCACCCGCGGACCTTCGGCGAGGTACGCGGGGGGCTCGGTCGAATGATCGGACATCGGTCCAGCGTACCGAGGGGTCCGCCGGGTCAGTGGTGCGTGACGATCAGCGGCCGGTCGTCGGCGGCGGCGGTCTCCTCCGCCTGCGGGCGCTGGATGAGCAGGGCGGTCAGGACACCGACACCGAGGAGCGCGAGCGCGATGTACATCGCGTGCTGGTAGCCGGCCTCGGTGACGCCCTGGGCGTCGCTGCCCGCGGTGATCATGGCGGACGCCAGGGCGATGCCGAGGGACGCGCCGATGCCGAAGCAGGCGCCGTTGAGGCCGGACAGGGAACCCGGCTTGTCCTTGGGGGCGGTGGTGACGGCGAGGCCGTTGAGGCCGGTGAGCATGAAGCCGCCGTACGTGACGCCGAGCGCGGCGAGCGAGGCGACGAGGATCCACTCGCTGTGCAGGAAGAGCGTGGCGAACAGGAAGATCACGAAGTTGGCGACGGCGCCGGTGACGACGATCCTGCGCCACCCGATCCGCGGGCCGAGGCGCCCGGTGAGCGGGGCGGAGACCACACCGATCAGCTGGATCGGGGTGAGGAAGAGGACCGCCGAGGTGACGGCGGACAGGCCGAGGCCGACGCGGGCGTCCTGCGAGAACAGCGGGATGGTCAGGGCGATCGCGCCGAAGGCCCCGCCGAGGGTGCAGATGGTGGTGATCAGCAGCGGCCAGGCGCGGCGCGAGGCGAGCACCTCGATGTCGATCACCGGGTTGGCGGCGCTCTTCTGCGAGACGACGAAGAAGACCAGGGAGGCCACGCCGCCCAGCAGGAAGGCGAGCGTCAGGACGGAGGTCCAGCCCCAGGCCGCGCCCTGGGCGAGGCCGACGAGGACACCGGTGAGGCCGAGCGCCAGGGCGGTGATGCCGCGCGTGTCGAAGCGGGCGTCGGGGGCCGTGGTGGGCGGCACGTCCGGGACGTAGCGGCGGACGCCGAGCAGACCGGCGACGGCGATCAGGGTGGAGCAGACGAAGATGCCGCGGAAGCCGATGGTGTCGGCGATCTGGCCGCCCGCGATGGCGTCGACGCCGGCGAGGCCGCCGTTGACGGCGGTGATGATGCCGGCGGCCTTGCCGAAGCCGGCCGGGGTGAGCAGCTGGTTCAGGGTGAGGAAGGCGAGGGTGAACATCGCGGCGGAGACGCCCTGGAGGACGCGGCCGGCGATGAAGACCTCGATGTTCGGCGCGAAGACGCACAGCAGGTTGCCGACGATCAGGACGACGGCGCAGAGCAGCATCATGGGCTTGCGGCCGCGCTGGTCACTGAGGCGGGCCAGGGTGACCTGGCCGATCGCGGCCATGAGGAAGAACAGCGTCTGGGAGAGGCCGGCGGCGGCCGTCGTAGTGCCGAGGCGCTCGATGACGTCGGGCAGCGCCGGGCTGAGCATGGTCGCGTTGATCTGGTAGCCGAGGACCGCCAGCACCAGGGCCAGCAGCATGGGGCCACGCCCCGTGAGATCGGATGCGGCGCCGGAACGCGTCCGGGCGGGCGTGGTCGACATGTCGGCCCCTTTGCCATGGATGTCTTGCGAGCATGTGCGGTCGGCACCCACCTTGTCAGACAAGTGCCGGTTACACACCTTGCGATCTACGCGCGTAAAACGCAAGAGGTGGATTGCGACGGCATACCGGACCGCATAACTTGCGCCCGGGGAAGTCAGTCAAGTGAGCCCAGGAGGAGCAGCGGTGGTCAGCGGAGAGCGGCGACGGCCCGTCGTGGTGCTGTACGAGCGGATTGCGGACGCCATCCACGCGGGCGTCTACCCGCCCGGCTCCACCCTGCCGTCCGAGCCCCGGCTCGCCGCCGAGCTGGGCGTGAGCCGGCCGGCCCTGCGCGAGGCGCTGCTCCTGCTCCAGGAGGACGGGCTCGTGACGGTACGGCGCGGGGTGGGCCGCACGGTCAGCGACAGCCCGCCGCGCCGGGGCTTCGAGCACGTCCAGCCGCTGGAGGACCTGCTGGGCACGGGGGCGCCCGTGCGCGTACGGGCCCTGCTGCGCACCGTGGAGGAGCCGACGGACTTCACCACCCAGCACCTGCTGGCGCCCGCGCGGGCGGAGCTGCGGTTCTGGGAGTCGCTGCTGGCCGCCGACGGGACGGCGGCGGCGCTCAGCCAGGAGTGGGCCGCGCCGGACGACGTCCTGGAGGGTGCGCACCCGGCGTTCGCCGCGGCGCTGCGCGACGTACCGGACCCGTCCCGTACGTCGATGCTGGCCGTGCTGGCCGGGGCGTCGCGCGGGGTGGCGCTCACGGCTCACAGCGGGGTGACGGCCACGCTGGTGGGGCAGCGGCGGGGCGAACAGCTCGGCCGCCCGGCCGACACCCCGGCGGTCCTGGTCACCCAGGTGGTCCGTGCCGCGGACACCCCGATCCTGGCGGCGAAGCACATGCTCCCGACGGGAGCCCCGGCTTTGCCGGTACTCCAATCAAACTGACGCCGCCGGGAGTGAGCGGCCCACGGGCGGACGGACCCACCCACCCCACGGGGGTGAGCGACCCACCGGGCGGGCGGTCCCACCCCACCCCACGGGGGCGAGCGACCCACCGGCCGGACGGACCCACCCACCCCACCGGGGTGAGCCACCCACCGGCCCGACGGACCCACCCACCCCACCGGAGTGAGCGACCCACCGGGCGGGCGGTCCCACCTACCCCACCCCCCACCGGGGTCAGTCGCCCGACGACGGGACGGGGGTGGACCGGGGGTCGCGCGCGCAGGATTGGCGGCGCTGGGACGCTTCGCTGTCATGGGCCCGAGCGAGCCAATCTGAGCACGTGACCCCCGGGCCGCCACCGGACCCACCCACCGTCGTGACGCGCAGGGGGCGGGCCCTCAGGCCGGGGGGCCGTTCCTCGTTGTGCCCACCCGTTCCTCCCCCAAGGACTACGTCCAGGGGGGACCCCCATGCGGAACGACTGCCCACAACGAGGAACGGCGGCACCGGACACGCCAGCCCACAACGACGGAACGGCAACACCGGCGCGAGTCCACAACGACGGAACGGCGGCACAGCGGCGCCAGCCCACAGCGAGGAGCGGCGCGAGCCCACACGGAACGGCGGCGTCGGCCCGCGCGCCAGGCCCGTGCGGGCCTGTAGGGCAGGTCACGGCGGGATGCCGGGAGCGTGCCCTACACTCCCGGCATGTACTTGTCTGACAACCTCGTCCCGCCCGTCGCCGCCGACTGGATCCCCCACGCCCCCAAGGCCGTCCTGCACGACCACCTCGACGGTGGCCTGCGCCCCGCCACGATCATCGAGCTGGCCCACGCCTGCGGCTACACGGGCCTGCCGACCGAGGACCCGGCCGAGCTGGCGGTGTGGTTCCGGGACGCGGCGGACTCCGGTTCGCTGGAGCGGTACCTGGAGACCTTCGCGCACACGTGCGCGGTCATGCAGACGCGCGACGCGCTGTTCCGCGTCGCGGCCGAGTGCGCCGAGGACCTGGCGGCGGACGGGGTGGTCTACGCCGAGGTGCGCTATGCGCCGGAGCAGCACCTGGCGGGCGGCCTGACGCTGGACGAGGTCGTCGAGGCCGTGAACGAGGGCTTCCGGGAGGGCGAGCGCCGGGCCGGCGGCCGGATCACGGTCGGCACGCTGCTGACCGGCATGCGCCACACCGACCGCTCGCTGGAGATAGCCGAGCTGACCGTCGCCCACCGCGAGCGCGGCGTGTGTGGCTTCGACATCGCGGGCGGCGAGATCGGCAACCCGCCGGCCCGCCACCTGCCGGCGTTCCAGCACCTGAAGCGGCACAACTGCCACTTCACCATCCACGCGGGCGAGGCCGTGGGCGCCGAGTCGATCCACGAGGCCGTGCAGGTGTGCGGCGCGGAGCGGATCGGCCACGGCGTGCGCATCACGGACGACATCGCCGAGGACGGCACGCTGGGCCACCTCGCCGCGTACGTCCGTGACAACCGCATCGCCCTGGAGGTCTGCCCGACGTCCAACCTCCAGACGGGCGCCGCGAAGGACTACGCCTCGCACCCGATCGACCAGCTGCGCCGCCTGGGCTTCCGGATCACGCTGAACACCGACAACCGGCTGGTGTCCGGCACGACCATGAGCCAGGAGTTCCAGCACATGGTGGACGCCTTCGGCTACGGCCCCGAGGTCTTCGAGGAGTTCACGGTCGCCGCCGTGGAGGCCGCGTTCCTGCCGCTGCCGGAGCGCCGCCGGATCATCGACGAGGTGGTCCGCCCCGGGTACGCCGCTATCCGATCCGCCCGCTGACGACGGGCAGCCGGAGCACGCCGGTGTCGTGGGGGGCGCTGCTGACGGTCACCGGCTTGATCCCGCGGTTGCCGAAGTAGGCGGTGTCGCCGGCCGCGATCACGAACCGGAGCCGGTGCCCGGCCTCGTAGCGGTGCACGATGCCGGGCAGCTCCACGGTGAACGGCCGGGTGACGTCCGGGACGCGCACGGGCGCGACGAGCCGGTTGACCAGGGTCTGCGTGCCGTCCGGCGCCACGTCGTAGACCTTGGCGAAGAGGACGAGCCGGTCGGCGGCGTCGCCGGAGTCCTGTACGGCCTCGGCGGCCCGGGAGGTGACCTTCAGGGTCGCCCGGGGGGCGCCGACCACGTCGACCGGGCCGGTGAGCGGCTCGCTGGTCCAGGCGAGGTGGGTGCCGGGCAGGTCGTACGGCCGGGGGTCCTCGATGCCGAGGATCCCGGCCAGGGACGACTCCGAGTGGCTGGTCGGCACGAGCCAGTTGGTGTAGGTGCGGGATCCCGCCGTGATGTCGGCGCGGTCGGCGGCGAGCGTGCCGTCCCCGGACAGGTACAGCTGCTGGGTGAGGGGCGGGACCCGGTCCGCGGTCCCGTAGCCGCTCTGCCAGGAGCGGTAGTACGCGAAGGCCGGCCCGGGGTCCACGTCGCGCCTGCCGTGCAGGTGGCGGTCGAACCAGGCGAGGATGCGCCGCCCGACGTAGCTGGTCTCCAGGTTGCCCTGGTCCAGGTTCAGTTCACCGCTCGCCGGGTCGGTGACGCCGCCGCTGTGGCCCCAGGACTGCCAGATCATGCGGGTCTCGGTGCCCTGCTGCCGGAGCCGTTCGTAGGTGGCGTGGGCCTCGTTGAGGGTGAAGAGGCTGTCGGCCTGGCCCTGGACGAGCAGGGTGGGCGCCTTCACGCGGTCGAGGTACGAGACGGGTGACACGCCGCGGGCGAAGGCCAGCATGTCGCGGGTCGGCCCGGCCGGGTAGCGGCCGGAGTTGAGGAGCCGGACGGTGTCGCAGGCGCGGGTGACGAAGTGCAGGCAGCTCAGGCCGTTGATGCGGGAGGGGTCCAGGGAGGGGACGAGCAGCGGCTGGCCCTCGCCGATGAGGTAGAAGCCGCTGGCCCACTGCCATTTGAAGGCGCCGGGGACGGTGCCGCCGGGGTCGGCGTTGTTGGGGTCGAGCGAGTACGCCAGGTCGTGCCAGGTGATGAGGGGCACGAGCGCGTCGACGCGTGGGTCCTCGGCGGCGGTGGCGAGCTGGATGGCGCCGCCGTACGAGCCGCCGATCATGCCGACGCGCGGGTCGCCGGACGCGTCGGTGGTGACGAAGTCGACGGTGGTGCCGTCGTCGGCGGGGCGCGTGCCGGCGAGGAAGTCGACGAGGCGGGAGGCGGCGCGGCCGTCGATCGCCGGGTCGTCGAGGGAGATGAGGCAGCCGGAGGCGCCGAAGCCGAGGCCGGAGTAGACGAGGCTCACATAGCCGCGGTCGGCGAAGGCACGGCCGATGGCGGCGGTGGAGCCCTCGGACTTGCTGCCGCCGAAACCGTTGGTGGCGAGGACGGCGGGGGCGGGGTGGGCGGCGTCGACGCCGTCGGGCCGGTAGAGGTCGGCGTCGACGGTGCAGGTCCGGCCGCCGGCCTGGACGGTGAAGGTGAGCGGGGTGACGGTGTGCCGGCCCGGTTCGGCCGCGCTCGCGGGGCCGGTGGCGAGGAGCGGGGCGGTCAGGGCGGTTACGGCGGCGAGCGCGAGGGACGTCGTGAGGGACATACGGACACGGGTCACGGGGCCTCCACACCGAGAGCGGCATACCGACCGGTAAGTACCGGGCCGCGCTCATGGTGAGGGACGTGTCAGAGACACGTCAACGCTCGTGCGCGCGCTTTCTGAAGCGTTGAAGCACTGAAGGCTGAAAGGTTCAAGGGCTCACGCGCTCATGGACTCGAGCACCCGACGACTGACGGCCTGCCACGCCCGAAGCAAGGCCCCCCGCTTCAACTCAGCGCCGGCACGTCCGGCGTCAGCGTCCCCGCGTCCGCGTCCAGTACGGCGGGCACGCCGAGCGGCACGGTCAGCGTCGTCGGCCCGTGCCCGAAGCCCAGCTCCTCCACGACCGGAACGCCCAGCCCGCCGAGCCGGTCGAGCAGCGTGCCGCGCACCTCGTCGTACGGCCCGCAGTCCTCCCACGAGCCGAGCGCGACGCCCGCCACCCCGTCCAGGAGCCCGGCGCGCAGGAGTTGGGTGACCATCCGGTCGAGCCGGTAGGGCTCCTCCCCCACGTCCTCCAGCACCAGCAGCCCGCCCCGCAGCGAGGTCCGCCCGTCCGGTGTGCCGATCCCGGCCGCCAGCAGGCTCAGGCAGCCGCCCACGGTGATCCCGCGGGCCCGCCCCGGCACGAGCGCCCGCGCGGACGGCAGACCAAGGGCGCGGACCGACTCGGGCGCGAACAGCGTGGCCCGCAGCTCCTCCTGGGTGCGGGCGTCCTTGAGGAAGGCGACCGCCCCGGCCATCGGCCCGTACAGCGTGGCGAGGCCCAGGCGCAGCGCGAACGCCTCGTGCAGCGCGGTCGCGTCGCTGAACCCGACGAACACCTTCGGCCCCGCCGCCCGCATGGCCGCCCAGTCCAGCAGGTCCACCATCCGCTGTGCGCCGTACCCGCCGCGCGCGCAGACCACCGCGTCGAACGCCGGGTCGCACCATGCCTCCTGGAGGTCCCGGGCGCGTGCCGCGTCCGTGCCGGCCAGGTAGCGGGCGCCGGGGTGGCGGTCCAGGGCGTGCGGCAGGGCCACGGGGTCGAGGTCCCAGCCGCGCAGGATGTCGAGCCCCGCCTGGAGCCGCTCCTCCGGGACGGGCCCGCTGGGCGAGACGACCGCGACGCGCGAGCCGGGCCGCAGCCGCGGCGGCCGGACCAGGGCGTGCAGCGTCACTTGTTCTCCTCCGGCGACGGCGTCATTTCTTCAGCTCCAGCAGCGGCACGTCGTCCCTGGCGATCCCGAACGCCTGGGCGTACAGGGAGAGTTCGGCCTCCAGGGCGCGGACCATGGTGTCGGCCCTGCGGAAGCCGTGCCCCTCCCCCTCGAAGGCGATGAACGCGTGGGGGACGCCCCGCCCGGCCATCCGGGTGAGGAGGCGCTCGCTCTGCTCGGGCGGGCAGATCACGTCGTCGAGGCCCTGGAGCAGCAGAAAGGGCGCGGTGATCCGGTCGGCGTGGGTGAGCGGGGAGCGTTCCCGGTAGCGTCCGGGGGCCTGCTCGGACGGACCGATCAGCGAGTGCAGGTAGTGCGACTCGAAGTCGTGGGTGCCGCCGTCGGCCCAGCCGGTGAGGTCGAGGACCGGGTAGATGACGGTGCCGCAGGCGTAGACGCGGGTGGTGGCGAGGGAGGCCGCGGCGGTCCAGCCGCCGGCGCTGCCGCCGCGGATCGCGAGCCGTGCCGGGTCGGCGGTGCCCTCGGCGGCCAGGGCCTCGGCGACGGCGGCGCAGTCCTCGACGTCGACGACGCCCCACTGCTCGCGCAGCTGGTCGCGGTAGGCGCGGCCGTATCCGGTGGAGCCGCCGTAGTTGACCTCGGCGACGCCGATGCCGCGGGAGGTGAAGTAGGCGATCTCCAGGTCGAGGACGAGGGCGGCGTGTCCCGTGGGCCCGCCGTGCGCCCACACCACGTACGGCGGCAGTTCGTCGTCGGGGGCGATGCGGTCGGGGTTGTGGGGCGGGTAGATGTGGGCGTGGATCTCGCGGTTGTCGGGGCCGGTGAAGGTGCGGATCTGCGGCTCCGGGTAGTACGCGGGGTCCACGGGGTCGCGGTGGGCGCAGCCGATGACGCGGGCCCGCCCGGTGCCGGTGTCCAGCTCGACGACCTCGTGGGCGCTGCGCGGGCTGGCGGCGACGCCGACGACGCGGCTGCCGTGCGCGGCGAGGGTGGGCGCCCACGCGGTCCAGGGGCCCGCGGCGTCGACGAGCTCGCCGGTCTCGGGGTCGAGTATGCCGAGTGCGGTGGCGCCCCGGCCGTGGATGACGGCGACGAGCCCGCTGTCCAGCGGCTGGAACCAGCGGAGTCCGACCTTCCACAGGGGTCCGCCGAACTCCTCCTCGCGCCCGCCGCACAGCGGCGTCGCGGTGGTGGCGTCGGGTGCGAGGCGGTGCAGCTCCCACCAGCCGCCGCGGTCGGAGGCGTAGAGGAGCGAGCCGTCGGCGGCCCAGTCGACCTGGCAGACGGACTCGTCGACGTCCCCGGCGACGGGCCCGACGGCGGTGAACGGGCCGTCCGCGGTGACCTCGCCGGTCATGACGAGCGTGCCGTCCCAGGGCATCAGCGGGTGGTCCCAGGCGAGCCAGGCCACGCGGCGGCCGTCGGGCGAGACACGGGGGCCGGTGACGAACCGGTGCCGGTCGTCGGTCAGTTCACGGACCGCGCCGCGGTCGTCGGCGGCGGACCCGTCGAGCGGTACGGCCGCGATCACGCGCCTGACGTCGCCGGGTCCCCCGCCGGTGAACTCCTCCAGCACGCACCAGACCTCGCCGCGCTCGGGGCGGATCACGGGGTCGGCCCAGCGCAGGCCGCCGCCCACGCCGGAGAGCGGGGTGAGCGGCCGGGGCGGTGCCCCGCCCTCGGGTTCGAAGGCGTACAGGCGCTGGTCGGGGAAGTGGCAGAAGACCACGAGGGGCCCGTCACCGCCGGGTCCCTCGGCGGTACCGGCCCAGGGCTGTCCGCCGTACTCGATGACCCGGCTGCGCACGTTCCACGGGGGTGGCAGCACCGGCTGCTCGGTGCCGTCCGCGCGGCGGCGCACCAGGGTGCGCCGGCCGCCCTCGGTGGGGCGCGGCTCGGTCCACCACACCTCGTCGCCGACCATCCCGGCGTACTCGGGATGTCCGTCGTGGGCGGCGGCGAGCCGGGCGTCGATCGGTGACGGCCAGCTTCCGTAGGCCCCCGTGGGTACCATGGGCGGCTCTCCCCCCTGTGCGCTATGCGGACTGCAGGTAGTGGTCGAGGACGCGGACGCCGAAGTGCAGGGCGTCGACCGGGACGCGCTCGTCGACCCCGTGGAACAGCGCCTGGTAGTCGAAGCCGACGGGCAGCTTCAGCGGCGTGAAGCCGTAGCCGACGATGCCGAGCCGGGCGAACTGCTTGGCGTCGGTGCCGCCGGTGATGCAGAACGGCACGACGTGCGCGTCCGGGTCGAAGCGCTCCAGCGCCGCCCGCAGCTTGGCGTACGTGGGGGAGTCGACGGGCGCGAGGAGGGCGGGCTCCTTGTGGTGGAACTCCCAGTCCACGTCGGGGCCGGTGAGGTGGTCGAGGGTGGCGATGAACTCGTCCTCGCCGCCGGGGACCATCCGTCCGTCGATGTGGGCGGTGGCGACGCCGGGGATGACGTTGACCTTGTAACCGGCGTCGAGCATGGTCGGGTTGGTGCTGTTGCGGAGGGTCGCCTCGACGAGCGGGGCGGCGGCGCCGAGCTTGCCGAGGAACACCTCGATGTCGGCCTCGACGTCGGTGTCCGGGTCGTCGAGGCGGGGCGCGTCGATGCCGTGCAGCACGGCGAGTTCGGCGATCGCGGCACGCACGGTGGGGGTGAGCCGCAGGGGCCAGCGGTGTTCGCCGATGCGGGCGACGGCGGCGGCGAGGTTGCTCACCGCGTTGTTCCGGTTGATCTTCGAGCCGTGGCCGGCTCTGCCGCGGGCGGTGAGGCGCAGCCAGGCGGTGCCGCGCTCGCCGGCGCCGATGGGGTAGATCGGCATGCGGGGTCCGGCGTGGAAGGTGTAGGCGCCGGATTCGCTGATGCCCTCGGTGCAGCCCTCGAACAGGTGGGCGTGCCGGTCGGCGAGGAAGCCGGAGCCGTCCTCGGCGCTCGCCTCCTCGTCGGCGGTGTAGGCGAGGACGATGTCGCGGCGGGGCCGGATGCCGCGGCGGGCCCAGTCGCGGACGACGGCGAGGACCATCGCGTCCATGTTCTTCATGTCGACGGCGCCGCGGCCCCAGACCTCGCCGTCGCGGACCTCGCCGGAGAACGGGTGCACGGTCCAGTCGGCGGGTTCGGCGGGCACCACGTCGAGGTGACCGTGGACGAGGAGGGCGTCGGCGGACGGGTCGGTGCCCTCGATACGGGCGACGACGTTGGTACGGCCGCGGGTGCGTTCCAGCAGGAGCGGTTCGAGTCCGGCGTCGGCGAGGCGTTCGGCGACGTACTCGGCGGCGGGGCGCTCCCTGCAGTCGCCGCCGCCGCGGTTGGTGGTGTCGATCCGGATGAGGTCCGAGGTGAAGGCGACCACCTCGTCGAACATCGGCCCGTCGGGCGCTTCCTGGGGGTTCGGGTCAGCCATACTGCTCCTCCGTCGCGGCCGAGACGATCGTGGTGACCGCCTTGAAGGTGCGGATGGCCTCGTACATCGTCTCGCTGGTGAAGGCGATCCGCCGTTCGCCGCTGACCGCGGTGCCGGGCACCACGGTCGCGGCGGCCGCCAGGTGGTCGGCGTCGAACTCCAGCTCAACGGTGAACGGCCCGCCGCGCACCGGTTCGTACCGTACGGCCAGACGCGTCGCGTCCTTGGCCGCTTCGCGGATGTCGGCGGCCGTACGGGCAGGGGTACGGCAGACCGCCGCGTACCGCGACACACAGTCCTTGACGGCGACCTTACGCGCTTCGGGCGCGTAGGTGAGAGCGTCCTCGCAGGTGCGGTCGTCACCGGTGACGAGGACGACGGGCACGCCGTACTCGGCGACGACGTGCGCGTTGAGCAGGCCCTCACTGGCCCGCACGCCGTTCAGCCACACACCGGTGACGGAGTTGGCGAGATACGTGTGGGCGAGGACGCCCTCGCTGCCGGCGCCCGTGTGGTAGCCGACGAAGGCGACGCCGTCGACGTCGCCGTACTGGACCCCTTCGACCATGGAGAGCGCCTTGTGGCGCCCGGTCAGCATCTGCGCGCGGTCGTCGAGCCGCTCCAGGAGCAGGTTGCGCATCGTCCAGTGGGCCTCGTTGACGAGGACCTCGTCGGCGCCGCCGTCGAGGAAGCCGAGCACCGCGGCGTTCACGTCGGACGTGAACAGGGCCCGGCACCGCTCCCACTGCGGGGTGCCGGGCAGCACGTCGGCCGGCCACGTCACCCCCGTGGCGCCCTCCATGTCGGCGCTGATGAGGATCTTCATGCCCACACGTTACGCGGCGCCGCGGGACCGTACCAGGTGCGGCCGTGCGCCACGGGTGTCTCCGGCCCGTACGGCGGCGGGCTGACCCGGGGTCAGCGGGGCCCGGAGGGACGGGGGAAGGTGCGGGACTGCTTCACGCTGCCGAACGCGAAGCTGGACTCGATGGACGCGATGCCCGGAATGGCGTGGATACGGCCCCGGACGAGGTGCTCGTACGCCTCCAGGCTCTCGATGACGATCCGCAGGAGGTAGTCGCTGCTGCCCGCCATCAGATAGCAGTCCTGGATGTGCTCGATGAGGCCGACGTGCTCCTCGAAGACGTTGACGGCCTCGGCGGTGTGGCGCTCCAGGCGGACCCGGACGAACACGGTGATGGGCAGGCCGAAGGCGACCTGGTCGACCATCGCCGTGTAGCCGCGGATGAGGCCGGTCTCCTCCAGCCGGCGGACCCGGCGCAGACAGGGCGAGGGGGACAGCCGGACGCGGTCGGCGAGGTCCTGGTTGGACAGCCGCCCGTCCGTCTGCAACTCCCGGATGATCTGCAGATCGGTGTCGTCCACGGCCGCTCCCTGGCTTCTTCGCGGTTTCTTGGCAGATTCTGCCTCAAACGTATGCCCGAGCGGCAGAACTGGCAATCGGCTGCCCCGGCGGAAGACCTACCGTTGCCCCTGGGGACGGGGACACCGGGCGGGGCTTTTCCGTGGAGGGACTTTCTTTGGTCGCGACGAACATCGTGGGGACGACCGCCGTGGCGGGCCGCAGGCCGCGCCCGGCGCTGTCGCCGCACGCCGTGGGCATGGCGGCGCTGCTGCTGACCGTGTCGATCTGGGCGGCGTTCGCGCTGAGCGCCCGGGCGCTGAGCACGTCGACGCTGCTGCCGGCCGACGCCGCGCTGCTGCGGTTCGGGGTGCCGCTGGTGGTGCTGGCGCCCGCGCTGTGGCGGCGCCGGCGGGCGCTGGCCGCGGTGCGGCCGGGGGCCGCGGCGAAGATCGTGTGCGGGGCGGGGGTGCCGTTCTTCCTGGCCGCGATGTACGGCGGCGCGCTGACGTCGGCCGCGTTCGTCGGGTCCATCGTGCCGGGCATGGTGCCGCTGTTCGTGTCGGCGCTGATGGTGGCGCGCGGTGCCCGCCTGCCGCGGGGTACGCAGGGCGCCGGTCTGGTGCTGATCGCGGCCGGTGTGGTGGCCCTGGTGTGGCGGTACGCCGTGCCGTTCGACGCGGACGTGATGCTCGGCTCGGGCACGCTGCTGGTCGCCAGCGGGCTGTGGGCGCTGTACACGGTGGGGCTGCGCGAGGTGAACCTCGACCCGGTCGGCTCGATCGGCCTGCTGTGCCTGCCGTCGTTCGCCGTGATCGCGCTGCTGGTGGCCGTGGGCGTGCTGCCGACCGGTCTCGCGCACGCCGAGGGCGGCGACGTCCTGCTGTTCCTGGTCGTGCAGGGGCTCGGCGTCGGGCTGTGCGCGGGGCTGCTGTACGCGTTCGCCATCCGCAGGCTGGGCGCCGAGCGCAGCTCCGTGGTCGGCAGCCTGAGCCCGGTGGCCGTGGTGCTGCTGGCGATACCCCTGCTGGGTGAGCGGCCGACGCTCGCCGTGCTGGTCGGCGTACCGCTGATCACCGCGGGGGTCGTCCTGGCCAACCGCCGCCGCGGGACGCCGCCGCAGCCCGCGCGGCCTGCGGCTTCCGCTGTGCCGCCCGCGGCTTCCGCATCGCCTTCGCCTGCGCCTGCGGCTTCCGCCGTGCCGTCTTCCTCTTCCGCTTGCCCCTCGTCTTCCGCTTCCGCCCGTCGTCCGGAGGTCTCCCCCGATGCTTGAGCTGCTGCCGCCCCCGCCCGTCGATCCGCTGTGGGACCTGACCGCCGAGTTCGGCGCCGACCCGCGGCCCGAGCGGCTGAACCTGGTCCTCGGCGTGTACCGCGACCACACGGGGGTCACCCCGGTGATGACGGCCGTCCGGGACGCCGAGATACGCCTGGCGGAGCGGTCCGCCTCCAAGGAGTACCGGGGCCTGTCCGGCAACACGGCCTTCAACCGGGCCATGCTGTCCACCGTCCTGGGCGACGGGGCGTCGGCGGCGCGGGCCACGGCGGTCCAGACCGTCGCGGGCACGGGCGCGCTGCGGCTGCTGGCCGATCTGGTGCGGCAGACGCGGCCCGGCACGACCGTGTGGATCAGCGATCCGGCGTACGTGAACCACCGGCCGATCCTGGAGGCCGCGGGTCTGACCGTGCGCACGTACCGCTGGACCGACCCCGACGGGATGCTCGCCGACCTGCGCGGTGCCCGCCGCGACGACGTGGTGCTGGTGCAGGGCTGCTGCCACAACCCGACGGGCGTCGACCCGTCGCGCGAGGCGTGGGAGGCGCTGGCCGAACTGGCCGTGCGGGGCGGCTGGGTGCCGTTCGTGGACCTCGCGTACCACGGGCTGGGCGACGGCCTGGAGGCCGATCTGTGGGCGACGCGGATGCTGGCGGAGCGGGTGCCGGAGATGCTGGTCGCGGTGAGCTGTTCCAAGAACTTCGGCCTGTACGCGGACCGTACGGGCTGCGCGATCGTGCTGGGCGGCTCGGGGGCGGCGCTGCGGCACGTCGAGACGGCCCTGCAGAACGCGGCCCGGACGCTGTACTCGATGCCGCCCGAGCACGGTGCGGCGATCGTGGCGACGATCCTTGAGGACGACGGGCTGCGGGCGGCGTGGCGGGCGGAGCTGGACGCCATGCGGTCCCGGATCGCGGCCAACCGGGCGGCCCTGGTGGACCGGCTGGCCGCGCTGGGCTGCGGGGACGCGGCGGCGCCGCTGGCCCGGCAGAAGGGCATGTTCGCGGGGCTGCCGCTGACGCCGGAGCAGATGCGGGTGCTGCGCCGCGACCACGCGATCTACGGCACGGCGTCGGGCCGCGTCAACATCGCGGGCCTGCCGGCGGACCGCGTCGACTGCCTGGCCCACGGCATCGCGGCGGTACTGGAGCCGGTCGCGGTCTGACGGGGCGAACTTCAGCCCGTCCGGCGTGTGAGGACGAGCTCCCCCAAGCTCGAAGAGCTTGGGGGAGCGATCGCGGGTCTGGGGGCGTAGCCCCCGGTTCCGGGAAGGGGCGGGGTGGGGTAAGAAACACACCTATCCCCCGTACGTCGCCTGCGCCTCGTCCAGGACCGCGGCGAAGTCCGCCGCAAGGCGGGACGCCTCGGCCGGGCGGAGCCCGGCGACGGTGATGCGGACGCCCGGCCCGGAGGCGATGCGGAACCGGGCCCCGGCGGCGACCCACCAGCCGCGTGTGCGCAACCCGTTGACCACGGCCGACTCGTCGCGGACCGGGACCCACACGTTCATCCCGCTCCGCCCGTGCGAGGGGATGCCCCGGGCCGCCAGTTCGGTCCGCAGGGCCGTGCGCCGCTCGGCGTACGCGTCACGTGCCTGCCGTACGCGCTCGCGTGTGGCGGGGTCGGCGAGGAGGCCGTGCACGGTCTCCTGGAGCAGATGGCTGACCCAGCCGGAGGTCAGCAGCAACAGGCCGTCGTGCCGGGCGAGCGTCATCGGATCGCACGCGGCGGCCGCCCACCGCAGGTCGGTGCCCAGGTACTTGGTGACCGTGCGGACGTGGGCCCACCGGGGCGGGGGGCCGTCTCCCCCGGTCAGCGAGTGCAGCGGCGCGTCGGCGATCTCGGCCGCGTTGTCGTTCTCGACGACGAGGACGTCGGGGGCCTCGCGCAGCACCGCGAGGAGGTCGTCGCGGCGCCGGCGCGAGAAGTGGCCGCCGCACGGGTTCTGCGCCCGCGGGCTGCACACGACCGCGCGGGCTCCCGCGCGCAGCGCCTCCCGCAGGGCGTCCGGCCGGATCCCCTCGTCGTCGACGGCCACGGGCACGGTCCGCAGGCCGAGCGCCTGGATCAGGTCGAGCAGATGGTGGTAGCCGGGGTCCTCCATGGCGACGGCGTCGCCGGGGCGCAGCTCCGTCGTCAGCACCCGCGCCACCAGGTCCAGGGCGCCGTGCGCGAAGGTGATGTGGCCGGCCGGCACGCCGTCCTCGGCCAGCCAGCCGCGCACCGTGTCCTCCAGGTGCGGCAGCCGGGGCATGGTGCGGTGCGAGCGCGCGCCGGGCGACAGCCGGACGGGCGGCAGCAGGTCGGGCAGGAAGGCCGGATCGGGGTGGCCCGCCGCGAGGTCACGCAGGCCCTCCGGCACGCGGGGCGGGCGGCGCGAGGCCACGGCGGGCGCGGCGGCGACGACGGTGCCGCCCCGGCCGCGGGTGACGACGACCCCGCGCTGCCGCAGTTCCTTGTAGGCCGTCGCCACGGTGCCGGGGCTGACGCCCAGTTCGTCGGCCAGCCTCCGCACGGGCGGCAGGGCGTCGCCCGGCGTCAGCTCCCCCTCGGCGATGCCGCGTTCGACGGACGCGGCGATTCCCTTGGCGGTCGCACCTTCGATCGCATATTGTGTTGCCACAGACACAATTATGTACCAGTACATAGTCTTGCGGCAAGGGGGGCCGGTGGATTCGCACCGACGCGGGATCACGGGAAAACGGGACGCGGGCAGGGGCCGGCTCGGAGGGAGGGTTCGGGGGGCCGCGACGGCCGCCTGATGCTCTGGGTCACCTGTGTGGACAAGACCGGCAGCGGCCTGTGGGTGACCGTCAGCGCCCTGTACTTCGCCCAGGTCGCCGGGTTGTCGCTGGTCGCGGTCGGCACGCTCATGGCCGTGTCGGGCGCCGTCGGCGTGGCGGGCGCGCCGCTCGCCGGGCGCCTGGCCGACCGGATGCCGCTCGTCCGCCTGCTGGTCGCGATGCAGCTGCTGCGCGCCGCCGCGACCGCCGCGCTCCTCACCACGGACGCCTTCGGACCGCTGCTCGTGTACGCGGCGCTCGCCGCGTTCGGCGACCGCGCCGCGAACGTCCTGACCAAGCTCTACGCCGCCCGCCTGGGCGGCTCGCAGCGCGTGCGCTACCAGGCGATCGTCCGTACGGCGGCCAACGCCGGCTGGGCGGTCGGCGGCCTGGTCGCCGCCGGTGCGCTCGCCGTCGGCACGACCACCGCGTACCAGGCGCTCCTCCTCGGCAACGTCCTGTCGTTCCTCGGCGCGGCCGCCCTCACCCTGCGCTGCGCCGAACCGCCCTCGCCGAGCCGCACGGTGGCCTCCTCCGCCACCGGCCCGGCGACGGCGACCAGGCCCCCGTCACCGTGGCGGGACCGCCCGTACCTGCTGTACGTCCTGAGCGACACCGTGCTGTGCCTGCACGACTCCGTCTTCCACGTGGGCCTGCCCCTGTGGATCGTGCACGCCACGGACGCGCCGCCGGAGCTGGTCCCGCTGCTGACGGTGCTCAACAGCGCGATGGTCGTCGGCCTCCAGGTGCCCCTGTCCCGGTTGGGGGCCGACACCGAGGCGTGCCGGCGGCTCCTCCTCCCGCTGGCCGCGACGTTCGCGACCGCGGGGCTGGCGCTGGCGGCCTCCGTCGTCGACGGACCCTGGCTCGCCTCCGCGGCGCTGCTGCTCGCCACCGCCGTGCTCACACTGGCCGAGATGCTGCACGCCGTCGTGGCCTGGGAGCTGTCCGTCGCCCTCGCCCCGGACCGGGCCCAGGGCGCGTACGTGGGCGTGCACGGCCTGGCGTCCTCGGCCCAGCGCAGCGCGGGACCGCTCGTCGTCACGGCCGCCGTCGCGGGCGGCCCGGCCGGCTGGGCCGCCTTCGGCGCCGCCGTCGCCCTCACCTGCCTCGCCCAGCACCGCTTGGTCCGCGACCGCGTCGCGAAGCCGTCGCCGGTCGCCGTCTGATCCGGCGGGCCCGGGGGTACCCGGGCCGCATGCACGACACGTACCGCACGCACGACACCATCAGCACCGCGCGGCAGGCGCTCACGTCGACCGGCGCGTACCTGATGCCGCCGGACCGGGTCACCGCGTACGCCTGCCCCGACGGGGACGGCCTCGCACGGTTCGCGGCCCACTGGGAGAAGCTGGCGCCCGACCCGTACGCGGCGCGGAACGGCACCCGCAGGCTGCGCCGCTACGGCTCTTTCACGCTGAGCCCGGCGGACGGGCGGCTCGCGCCGCTCCCGCACGGCGCCTTCGTCCAGCCCGAGGACACCAATCCGCTGTACGTCGATGTGGACCGCCACTTCGAGCCGCTGACCGGCGCGTTCACGCGCGATCCGGTGTTCCGGGCGCTGGTGCGGCTGCTGGGCGAGCTGGCCGGCTGCCTGGACGAGGCGGACGAGTGGACGGTGCTGGTGCATCCGTTCCGGGTGGTCGCCCCGGCCGGCGCGCAGGGCAGTCCCACCCCGGAGGGGCGGCACCGCGACGGGGTCACCCTCGTCTCGTCGCTGCTGGTGGGGCGGCGGAACGCGACGGGCGGCCGCAGCGCGGTCTACACGCCCGAGGGGGCGGAGGTGCTGGCGACGACGCTCAGCGAGCCCGGGGCCCTCCTCCTGGGCGACGACCGGCGCACCCTCCACGAGGTCAGCCCGATCCGCCCCCTGGCACCGGGGGAAACCGCCCGCCGGGACGTCCTGGTGACCACCCTCATGCCGCGGCGCTGAGCCGCCGGAGGAGTTCGTCGTGGTGCAGCGCGGCCACGGGCGCGAGCAGGTCCGGGTGGCGCAGGAGCGCGGCCGCCCGGCGGTCGCGCTCGCCCGGCGCGAGGAGCCGGCGGTACGCGCCCGGGGTGCCGTCGTCCGCGACGGCCGCGGCCGCGGCGGCGGCCAGCTCGGGGGCGGCCAGCAGACCGGCGGCCCAGCTGGCCACGATCTCGTCGACCCAGCTGCGCCAGGCGTCCGCTTGCTCGTCCTGTGCGGTGTCCGCGCCGGTGACCCAGTCGAGCCGGCCCGCGCCCCCGGCCCCGGTGACGGCGACCAGCGCGGCGTCCAGGGCCGTCGGGTAGCGCAGCCGGGCGGCGAGCGTCACGGCCTGGCGCGCCTGTGCCTCGGCGAGGGCGCGGTCGACGGCGCCGCCACCCGCCGGATAGGCGCGCGTGAGCCACTGGGCGGTCGCCGCGATGAGGGGGGAGAGATCTGCGTGCACTGCTCTGTTCCGTCGGTTCGTCGGGGCCGGGGCGGGCGCGGGCCTGCACGCTACCCCGGCGGGCCAGGCGGACGGAATGGTGCATATCACTTGGTTTCGGTGGTATCCGCCACGTGCACACCTCCACGTGCACACCTCCGCGAACGAGACAGGGAGCGACGCCATGGCACACGGCGGAGACGTCATCACGGAACTGATGAACGACCATCAGGAGGTTGAGGAGCTGTTCACCCGGATCGAGGAGCTGCCGTCCGGGGACGCACGGCGCAAGGAACTCGCGGACCGGGTCACGATGGAGCTGGTGCGCCACTCCGTCGCCGAGGAGGAGTACCTGTACCCGGCGGTGCGCGAGCACCTCGCGAACGGTGACGCGCTCGCCGACAAGGAACTCGAGGACCACGGCGCCGCCGAGCGCACGATGAAGGACCTGGAGGACTGCGAGGCCGACGACGCCCGGTTCGACGCGCTGATCACCCAGCTGATGAACGAGATCCGTGAACACGTGGCCGACGAGGAGGGCAACCTGCTCCCCCGGCTGCGCGAAGCCTGCCCCCAGGGGGAGCTGGACCGGCTCGGCGACAAGGTGCGGCAGGCGAAGAAGACGGCCCCGACCCGCCCCCACCCGTCGGCGCCGGACACACCCCCGGCCAACAAGCTCCTCGCTCCGGGCACGGGCCTGGTGGACCGCCTGCGCGACGCGCTGACGGGCCGCGGCAAGGGCACCTGACAGGAGGTGCGGCGGCCGGAGGTGCGGCGGCCGCGCCCGGCGGTCAGGCGCGGCGGCCGGTCACCAGCCACAGGGACGGCAGCTCGATGCGGCTGCCGTTCGTCGTGTACGCCGTCGTGGCGAGCGGGGCGTCGCCCGACGCGAGCACGTCGAGGCCGGCGGCCCCGAAGTACTCCGGGACCGCCGCGTCGGCCACCGCGGCGGGCGCGATGCCGTGGCGCAGTACCGGCAGCAGCGGGGGCGGCGGCCCGTCGGGGCCCTGGGCGAGGGCGCCCAGTTCCCGGCCGGCCGCCTCGCCGGGCTCGACGACGAAGGCGCGGCCGCGCCGGCCGACGAGCGTGGCGATCGTCGCGGCGAGCGGCGCCCGGTCGTCCGGGTCGGTCTGGTGCAGGACACCCCGCATGTAGACGTTGGCGTCGCCCAGTTCGGCGTGGAGTGCGGCGACGGCGGCCGTGTCGACGGCGTCGAGTTCGCGGAAGGCGGCGGGGCCCGGGCCGCCCTGAGCGCGGGCGTGGGCCACCGCGGCCGCCGACAGGTCCACGCCGAGGACGGGTCCGGCGAACCGGTCGGCGAGGAACCGGGTCTGCGTGCCGTTGCCGCACCCGAGGTCCACGAGGGGCAGGCCCGGGTCCGTCAGGTGCGGCTCGAACAGCGGCAGGTGCACGGCCGCCGTCAGCTCGGGCCCGGCGTCCCAGAAGACGGCGCCGGGCTCCGGGGGCGCCTCCCGCCAGAAGCCCTCCCAGGCGTTCCTGTACCGGCTCGTCACGGCCATCGGCCGGCTCCTCTCGACGCGGTTCGCGGCAGGGGCACTTCGCACCACACCGACGTGCCGTCCGCGCCGCGGCCGGCGCCCCACTCCCGCGCCAGGGCGTCCACGACGCGCAGCCCGCGGCCGTGCTCGTCACCGGGTCCGGCAGCGAGCAGCGCCGGCAGGCCGTACCCGCCGTCGGCGACCTCGCACTGGAGGACGTCGGTCCGTACCAGCCGCACCTCCACGGGGCGGCCGCTCGCGGCGTGCCGTACGGCGTTGGTGACGAGTTCGCTGACCAGCAGCTCCACCGTGTCGGCGAGGTCGTCGAGGCCCCAGTCGGCGAGCCGGGCACGGGTCAGGCGGCGGGCCCGGCCGGCCGCGCGGGGCTCGGCGTCGAGGCTCCAGCGGGCGACGTCGCCGGGTCCGATGCCGTTGAGCCGGGCCATGAGGAGGGCGACGTCGTCCTTGCGGCCGCCGCGGCCGGCGAGGGCGCGGATGACGGTGTCGCAGGCGTCGTCCATGGAGGCGGCCGGGTGGGCGGCGGACTCGCAGAGCGTGGCGAGGCCGACGCCGATGTCCTCGCCGCGCATCTCGACCAGTCCGTCCGTGCACATGACGAGGCGGTCGCCCGGGGCGACGGGCACGCGCACGGTCTCGAAGGGCACGCCGCCGACGCCGATGGGGGCGCCGGACGGGAGGTCGATCAGTTCGCTGCGGCCGTCCTCGGCGTGGACGAGCACGGGCGGCACGTGCCCGGCGTTGGCGAGGGCCAGTTCACCGCCGATCGGGTCGTACACGGCGTACAGGCAGGTGGCGAGGTAGTGCTCGCCGAGCCGCTGGGCCAGGTCGTCGAGGCTGCGCAGGAGCTGGCCGGGCGGCAGGTCGAGGGCGGCCATGGTCTGGACGGCGGTCCTCAGCTGGCCCATCATCGCGGCCGAGTTGATGCCGTGCCCCATGACGTCGCCGACGACGAGCGCGGTGCGGGACCCGGGCAGCTTGACGGTGTCGAACCAGTCCCCGCCGACCCGGCCGAGGAGGGTGCCGGGCAGGTAGCGGGTCGCCGTGTCGCAGCCGGGCAGGCGGGGCGCGACCTGCGGGAGCATCGAGTCCTGGAGGGTCTAGGCGACGTTCTCCTGGTACGTGTACATCCGGGCGTTGTCGAGGACGAGTCCGGCGCGGGCGGCGAGTTCGGCGCCGGTGACGCGGTCCATGTCGTCGAACGGGGCCCGGCCGGGGTGCCGCAGCAGGATCATGAACCCGAGGACCACGTCCCGGGCCTTGAGCGGCACGACGAGCATCGACCGGCCGTTGATCAGCGGCCGGATGTCCCGCTTCTCGAACTGCGCGGCGATGGCGGTGCCCGCCTCCTCGCTGATGCGCGGGACGAGGACCGGTTCCCCGCTCGTCATGCACTGGAAGAACGGGGTGTGGACGGGGAACGGCATGGCCTCGCCGACCGGGACGACGTCGTCCCAGCGGCCCGGCTCGTCGACGTGCTCGACGGCGACGCGGTGCCACAGGGTGGTGGCGTCGGGCGGCCCGTCGGGGAACCCCTCGCCCGCCATGACCTGTTCGCGCAGGTACGTGCCGGCGACGTCGGTGAACCGGGGGACGACGGCCGCGCTGACCTCCTGGATCGTGCGGGCGAGGTCGAGCGAGGAGCCGATGCGTCCGCTGACCTCGTTGAGGAACTCCAGCCGCTCGCGCACGGCGGCGTACTCCAGGTCCCGGGCGGCGTCGGCCGCGTCGGCGGGGTGTCCCACCGGGGCGGCGGCCCGGCGGCGCTCGCGGCGGGGAACGCCCCAGTCGGGGGTGACGGGGATGCGGTCGTGGCGGCTGAACTCAAGCACCGGGTAGCCCAGTTCGAGCACCTGGGAGACGATGCGGGTGGCTTCTTGGACGCTCACGCTCGGCAGGATCTCGGGGAGCCGCCGGGCCAGTTCACCGGCTCCGGGGAACTCGGTGTGGCGGGCGAAGCCGGGCGCGAGCTGTCCGGTGCCGTGCGGGCCGTCCTGCGGGCCCTCGCGGAGGCGGGCGGCGTCCGCGGCGAGCACGAGCAGCCGCTCACGGCCCGGCCCGGCCAGGGGGTAGGCCCACCACAGCACGTCGGTGCGCTCGCCGTTCCGGCCGCCCCGGCGGGCTACGCGGGCGCAGCCGGAAGCCGGGTAGCGGGCGGTGGGCGGGTCGGACCAGGTGCCGGGCTCGTCCGCGTCGTCGGGGTGCAGGGCGCCGGAGACGGGGAGCAGGTCGGCGGCGGGCCTGCCGACGGCGTCCTCGCGGGCCGGGCCGAAGAGCCTGCGCGCCCCGGTCGACCAGTGCGACACCAGTCCCTCGCGGTCCACGACCACCACGGCGAGCGGGATGCGCCCGGCCTCGGGAAGCGCCTCGGTGGTGTCCATCGCTGGGTCGCTCCTTCCCCGCCGCGACGAGCTGCGGCCGACGTCACCACGGTACGGCCGTGCGCCGGTCGTGCGCCGGGCATCCGCCGAATCACCGGAGGGCCGCGTGGAATTGACGGTGCCTCAGTCCCCGTGGCCCAGCTGTACGTCGCGTTCGGCGCGGCCACCGCCCGCGACCTGCAGCACCGTGGCGACCGGCGGGTAGCCGGAGGCGATGACGGTGTACGCGCCGGCGGTGAGGTCCACGAAGCGGAAGATGCCGTCCGGGCCGGTGGTGAGGGTGTCGACGACGTTGCCGGCGGCGTCGAGCAGCGTCACGCGGGCGTCCTCGACGGGGCGGCCGCCGGGGGCCCGTACGGTGCCGCGCAGGACGGCGCCGCCGGCGAGTTCGACGTCCTGGCGGGTCTCGCGGGCGGCGTGGACGCCGACCGGGAGGGCGGCGGGGCGCAGGCCGGGCGCGCCGACGGCGAGGGTGTACTCGCCGGCGACGAGTTCGGTGAGGGCGTAGCCGCCGTCGGGTCCGGTGCGGGTGGTGGCGACGACCTCGCCGCGTGCGTCGGTGAGGGTGACGGCGGCGTCGTGGACGGGGGTGCGGTCGGCGGTGACGACGGTGCCGGTGAGACGGCCGGCTCCGCCGAGGAAGACGTCCAGTTCGACGGGGCGGTCGCCGACGGTGACGGTGACGGCCTGGGGCTGGTGGCCGGCGGCGGCGGCGATCATCACGTAGGTGCCGGTGGCGGGGGTGCTCAGGGCGTACCGCCCGTCGGTGCCGCTGGCTCCGCGCCCGGTCTGCCGGCCGTGCACGTCGATGAGGGTGAGGGCCGCGCCGGGGACGCCCGAGCCGTCGTGGTGGCGGACGGTGCCGCAGACGGGGACGCCGGGCAGCGGCAGGAGGTGCGGGCCGGCTGCCAGCGGGAACGGCGCGGGCTCGGGTTCCGGGGGAATCCGGAAGGACGCGGCCTCGGGCCCCGGGGCGCGGTCCGCCTCGGGCGGAGGGACGGGCAGGCCGGGGGGCGGGACGGGGGCGGGCGTGCGGGCGGGTGGTACGGAGCCCGCGGCGGGCGTGTGGTCGGACACCAGCGGTTTCTCCTTGAGGAAGAAGGCGACGAACAGGCCGAGGGCGAGTACCGGCACCAGGTGCAGCAGGATCCGCGGTGCGGCGTCGGCGTACGCCTGGACGTAGCCGTCGCGCACCGCGGGCGGCAGGGTCCCGAGCATCTGCGGGGTGACCGAGCCGGGGGCCGGGGCCGGGGTGCCGGCGGGCAGCCGGTCGGCGAGGGCCCCGGTGAGGCGGTCGGCGAAGAGGGTGCCGAGCACGGTGACGCCGCCGCAGGCGCCGATCTGGCGGAAGAAGGTGTGCGCGGCCGTGGCGGCGCCGAGGTCGGCGGGGGGTGCCGCGTTCTGGACGGCGAGGACCAGGACGGGCAGCAGCAGGCCGATGCCGGTGCCGAGGACGGCCTGCCAGACGCTGTGGTCGAGGGTCGGGGTGCCCGTTTCGAGCTGGGAGAGCAGCCACATGCCGACGACGGCGACGGCGGCGCCGATGACGGCGTACACGGTGTAGTGGCCGGTGCGGCTGATGAGGTGTCCGGAGACGAGGGAGGCGACGGTCAGGGAGCCGAGCAGGGGCAGCAGGAGGAGCGCGGTGTGCGGGACGGTGGCGCCGCCGGCGGCCTGGAGGAAGACGGGCAGGCAGGTGGCGACGCCGAGGAGTGCGGTGCCGAGGACGGTGCCGACGAGCGCGGAGACGAGGAAGACGGGGTCGCGCAGCAGCCGGAGCGGGATGACGGGTTCGGGGACGCAGGCGGCGACGGCGAGGTAGAGGAGGGTGGTGCCAATGGCGCCGCAGACGAGGCCGATGGTGACGCGGGAGTTCCAGGGGTGCCCTTCGCCGGCCCAGGCGATGAGCAGGATCAGGCAGGTGGACGCGGCGGCCAGGAGGAGCGCGCCGAGGACGTCGGGGCGGGCGCGGCGGGTGGGCGGGGGGAGCTTGAGCGCGGCGGCGACGACGGCGAGGGCGAGCAGGCCGGGCGGGAGGGTGACGTAGAAGACCCAGCGCCACGAGGCGAGTTCGGTGAGGTGTCCGCCGAGCAGGGGGCCGCCGACGGAGGCGACGGCGAAGGCGGCGCCGAGGAGGCCGAGGTGGCGGCCGCGGCGGCGGGCGGGGACGAGGTCGGCGGTGATGGCCTGGACGCCGGTGAGGACGCCTCCGGCGCCGAGGCCCTGGAGGGCGCGGAAGGCGACGAGTTCGTCGAGGGTGCGGGCCCAGCCGGCGAGCGCGGAGCCGGCGAGGAGGAGGACGAGGGCGAACTGGAAGACGCCCTTGCGGCCGTACAGGTCGCCGAGTTTGCCGTGGAGGGGAACGGCGACGGTGGCGGTGAGGAGGTAGGCGATGACCGTCCAGGACAGGTGACCGGACGGCCCCGGCAGGTCGGCGGCGACGGCCGGGAGGGCGGGGCCGACGGCGAGCTGCTGGAGGGCGGCCGGGACGAGGGCGAGGACGAGCCCGCACAGGACGAGTCCGACGTGGCGGGGTCCGGGGCCAGGGGCGGGGGCGGTTTCGGCGGGGGTGGCCGGGGGGCCGCCGGGGGACGGTGGTGCGGTGTCGTCGTCGGGCTCGGCGGCGGCCCGTCCGGCCCGTTCGTCCTTCGCCAGCGTGATCCCACCCACGAAACCTGCTCCCCTCTGTCTCGCTGCGCGCGCGTGCGCGGCGCCATTGTTCGCATCAGGCGCGGAGCGGGATCAAGTGGGGCATTGCGGGTTTCAGGGGCGGCCGAGGCGCACCGAGAGGCGCCCACGGGGCGCGGCGGGGGCGTGCCGGGGGCGTATTTCCGGGCCCGAGGGAGGGGTGGCGGCGGCGCCCCCGGCGTGCCGCGCACGTCGGGGGCCTGCGGGAAATCCACTCGAACCGGTGACGGGGCGGGCGCCCCGTGAGGGTTACTTCTCGACTTCGGCGGCGAGGTTGGCGAGCACCGCGTCGTAGATGCGGCCCAGGCCCTTGGGGGCGAAGGTGCGCTCGAAGAAGCCGCCGATGCCGCTCGCGCCGTCCCAGACGGTGGTGACGACGGCCCGGGAGCGGCCCTCGCCGGCGGGGGTGACGGTCCAGGTGGTGACCATGGAGGAGTTGCGGTCCTTCTCGACGAGCCGGCCGTCGCTCGGCTCGGTGACCTCCAGCAGGCAGTCGCGGATGCGCTTGCTGGTGGCCTGGAGCTTCCAGTGGACGAGGGTGCCCTCGCCGTCGCCGCCCTCGCGCACCTCGTACTCGCTGAAGTGCTCGGGCAGGAGCTTCGCGCGGGTTTCCTTGTAGTCGGCCAGCGCGTCGAACACCGTCTCCGCGTCCGCCGCGATGACCCGTTCCGTCGTGGCCTCGACCTGCGCCATTGCCTTGTCCTCCAGCACTTGTTCCGTAAGGGGGCACCAGCCAACCACCTGGGGCGGGCGGGCCCAAATCCGGGTTGCGGCGATCATGGGAACAGGTGTTCTATTCTGGGGCTCCGGCACGCCGCGCACCGCGCCCGAACCCGAGGAGGCCTCCATGCGCTGGGACAACCTGGGGGACCGCCCCGCCGGTACGCCGGCCGCCCCGGGCGGCGAGGCCGCGCTGTTCGGGACGGACGCGGTCACCACCCGGACGTTCGACACCCCCGAGTTCCGGGGGATCACGTTCCACGAGATCCGGGCCCGCACGGTCCTCAACCGGGTGCCCGGGGCCTCCCGGATGCCGTTCGAGTGGACGGTCAACCCGTACCGGGGCTGCACCCACGCCTGCGTGTACTGCTTCGCCCGCAAGACCCACAGCTATCTGGACCTCGACACGGGCCTCGGCTTCGACACCCAGATCGTGGTGAAGGTCAACGCGCCCGAGGTGCTGCGCCGCCAGCTGGCCTCACCGCGCTGGCAGGGCGCGCACGTCGCCATGGGCACCAACGTCGACTGCTACCAGCGCGCGGAGGGCCGCTACCGGCTGATGCCCGGCATCATCGAGGCGCTGCGCGACCGGGCGAACCCCTTCTCGATCCTCACGAAGGGCACGCTGATCCTGCGCGACCTGGACCTGCTGCGGCAGTCGGCGGAGGTGACGGAGGTCGGGATCTCCGTCTCGGTCGGGTTCACCGACCACGAGCTGTGGCGCACCGTCGAGCCCGGCACGCCCGCGCCGGAGCGGCGCCTCGAGGTCGTACGGACCCTGGCCGACGCGGGCATCGGCTGCGGCGTGCTCATGGCGCCCGTCATCCCGTTCCTCGGCGACCGCCCCGAGCAGCTGCGCGCCACGGTCCGCGCCATCGCGCAGGCCGGGGCCACGTCCGTCACCCCGCTCGTGCTGCACCTGCGGCCGGGCGCGCGCGAGTGGTTCATGACGTGGCTGCACCGCCACCACCCCGGCCTGGTACGCCGGTACGAGCAGCTGTACGCCGCCGGGGCGTACGCGCCGACGTGGTACCAGCGCCGCATCACACGCCAGGTGCACGAGCTGGCCGACGAGTTCGGCATAGGCCCCGCCCGCAGGGGCGCCTCGCGGCGTATCGCCGTACCGGAGAGCGGGGCCGGGACCGCCCCGGCCACGGCACCGGAGGCCACACAGCTGACCCTGCTCTGAGCGCCCGGGGCACGCCGCGCCGGGCGGCCCCGGCGCGACCTGCTCGGCACGCCCCCTCGGCGCGACAGCGCGGAACGCCCCGGCGCGCTGCGCCGACCGCTCCCGGCATGCAGCTCGCGACGCGGCCGGCACTCACTGCTCGGGGCAGCCCGGGGGGTTTGCCCGAGTGCCCGCAGGCGCCGATGCACGCCGCCGCGGACAGCCCGAGCCCCATGCACGAAATGCCCGCGGACGCCGTGCGGTCGAGTACTCCCGGCACACCACTCGCAACACCGCGAGACACGCCGCACGGGACAGCCCGAGCCCCATGCACGAAATGCCCGCGGGCACGAGTGCACGCCGCTCGGACGCCCCGGCGCCACACCGCTGCGGACGTCTCGCGGCCGGCGGCCCGGACGCCCGCGGCCGGCGGTGCGGGGCAGCGGGGTCGCCGCCCCCGACACCCCGGGGCGCGCCGGTCGCGGTCCGGGAGCCGGTCCGCCCGGGCGCCCCCGGATGCGACCCCGGTCGCCCCCCGATCGGGTCAAGTCTCGGTGGAACGGGATCGTCCGGGCCCGATCCGGGCGGCCGGGCCCGGAGACTGGCGGGATGCAGAAACGCGCAGGAGTCCTGATCGCCGCGGGGGCGCTGATCGCGAGCGCGGTCACCGCCGTCCCGTCGGCCGCCGAACCGTCCGCGCCCGAGCCCCGTGCGCCCCAGAAGCTCAGCTGGAAGGCGTGCGCCACCGAGGAGTTCCCCAAGCTGCAGTGCGCCACGCTCCGCGTGCCGCTCGACCACGACGACCCCGGGGGCCGGCAGATCACGCTGGCCCTCTCCCGCGTCCCGCACACCGCGCGGACCTCGCAGGGCCCCCTCCTCGTCAACCCCGGCGGCCCCGGGGCGAGCGGCCGCGACCTGGCCGGGTTCGTGGCGGCCTCCCTGCCGGCGAGGGTCGCGGCGCAGTACGACGTCGTCGGCTTCGACCCGCGCGGCGTGGGCGCCAGCCGGCCGGCCCTGGACTGCGAGCCCGGCCACTTCGCCCCCGTGCGCCCCGACTCGGTGCCGCGCGACCAGGACGAGGAGCAGCTGAGCCTCGCGCGGGCCGCGCGCTTCGCCCGGGCGTGCGGCGAGCGGCACGGCGCGCTGCTGCCGCACATCCACACGGTCGCCGCGGCGCGCGACCTGGACGCGATCCGGGCGGCGCTCGGCGCGGAGCGCATCAGCTACTTCGGCTACTCGTACGGCACGTACCTCGGCGCCGTCTACGCCCGCCTCTTCCCGCAGCGGGTGCGGCGCCTGGCCCTGGACTCCGTGGTCAACCCGAGGGCCGTCTGGTACGACGCCAACATGGCGCAGGACCACGCCTTCGACGCCCGCCACAAGGCGTTCCTCGCCTGGGTCGCCCGGCACGACGCCACGTACCGGCTGGGCACCGACCCGGCGAAGGTGGAGGCCCGCTGGTACGCGATGCGGGCGGAGCTGCGCGAGCGGCCCGCGGGCGGGAAGGTCGGCCCGGCGGAGCTGGAGGACACCTTCCTGCCGGGCGCCTACCACGACGGCTACTGGCCGCTGCTGGCCAAGGCGTTCGCCGCGTACGCGAAGGACAAGGACGGCAAGCCGCTCACCGACGCGTACCGGACGGTCGGCGCGATCGACGCGTCCGGCCACAACGGCTACTCGGTGTACGCGGCGGTCCAGTGCCGGGACGCGCACTGGCCCAAGGCGTGGGGCACCTGGCACCGGGACCACTGGGAGGCGCACGCGAAGGCGCCCTTCTCCACCTGGAACAACGCCTGGTACAACGCGCCGTGCGCGTTCTGGCCGGTGCCGTCGCTGACCCCGCTCGACGTGGCGAACGACGCGCTGCCGCCGGTGCTGCTGCTCCAGGCGACGGAGGACGCGGCGACGCCGTACGAGGGCGCGGTCGCGGCGCGCGGCCTGCTGCGCGGGGCGAGCCTGGTCGTCGAACAGGGCGGCGGCAACCACGGCGTGAGCCTGCGCGGCAACACCTGCGCGGACCGGCACCTGGTCCGGTACCTGGAGACGGGCGCGGTGCCGCGGGGCGACGGGCGGGGCGAGGCGGACGCGGTGTGTCCGGCGCGGCCGGCCCCGGAGCCGACGGCGTCCGCCCGGGGCGCGGCCACCGCGCCGCACGCCTCGGGACTGCGCATGTGGGCGCGCCCGCACGGCATCTGACGGCCCGCAGGGCGGGCGGAAATCGAGGGGCAGGCCGTCGGGGGCGTGCGCGAGGATGTGCGCCATGAGCACACATCTCACCCATGTGCACGCCCCCGACGGCGTCGCCCCCGGCTCCGGCTACAGCCATGTCGTGTGGGGCGAGGGCCGGTTGGTCGCCGTGTCCGGCCAGTGCGCCTTCGACGAGGACGGCGAGGTGGTCGGCGAGGGCGACCCCGCGGCCCAGGCGCGGCAGGTGTTCACGAATCTGCGGCGGTGTCTCGCGGCGGCCGGGGCCACGTTCGACGACGTGGTGAAGCTGACGTTCTTCGTCACCGACGTCGCGCACCTGCCCGCGGTCCGGGCGGCCCGCGACGAGGTGGTCGACACCTCCCGCCCGCCGGCGAGCACGGCGGTCCAGGTGACGGCACTGGTCCGGCCCGAACTGCTCCTGGAGGTAGAGGCGTTCGCGGTGGTGCCGGACGGGCGGACGGCGACGTGACGGCGGGCTGCCACGACCCCGTGCGGATCAGGGAGATGACGGAGGCCGACTGCGAGGCGGTGTCGGAGGTCCGGGTGAGCGGCTGGCGGTTCGCCTACCGCGGCCTGCTCCCCCACTGGTACCTGTCGGCCATGGACGTCGCGGCGGACGCGGCGGCCCGCCGCGAGCACCTGGCCCGCTCCGACGGGCGGACGGTCGACCTGGTGGCGGAGCGCGCCGGTTCGGTCGTCGGATGGGCCTGCTTCGGCCCGGACCGCTTCGAGGGCGCCGCCCCGGACGGCGCGGAGCTGTACGCGCTGTACGTGCGGCCCGAGGTGGTGGGCACGGGGGTCGGCCGGGCCCTGATGGCGGAGGTGACCGCGCGGGCGGAGGCCCGAGGGTACCGGGAAATGGCGCTGTGGGTCCTGAAGGACAACGCGCTGGGGCGCCGCTTCTACGAGAAGGCCGGGTTCGCCCCGGACGGCGTGGAGGAGCCGTGGCACGTCGCCGGGGTCACGCTCGTGGAGATCCGCTGCACCCGGCCGCTCACCCGGCCGCTCACCCCGCCGGCAGGCCGCTGAGCGCCGCCGTGGCGGCGGCCGCCAGGCGCGGGTGCCGGCGGGCCTCCTCCAGGACGGGCCGGGCGCGCGGGTCGCCGAGGGCGCCCAGGCCCTCGGCGCAGGCGACGCCCACCCGCCAGTGCGGGTCGCCGGGGTCGAGGCGGCGCTCCAGGACGGTGACGAGGGCGGGCACCGACTCGGGGGCGCGCAGCGCGGCGAGGAGGCGCACCGGTACGAGGGCGTAGGCGACGCGCAGTTCGTTGGTGGCGAGCGCGGCGGCGGCGCGTGGGGTGCGCGGGTCGCCGAGCCGGCGCAGGGCGTGGGCGGCCGAGACGCAGCGTTCGGGGTCCCGGTGGTTGAGGAGCAGCACCAGCGCCTCGAAGGCACGCCGGTCCCCGGCGACGCCGAGGCGGTACGCGGCGATCTCGCGGGCCCACAGGGGCCGGCCGGGAGCGGTGAGGACCGCGGCGAGCTCCTCGTGGTCGGCGGTGGCGACGAGCCGTTCGTACGCGGTGTCGTCCCCGGCCTCGTCCTTCAGCCGGTCGGTGAGCGAGCCGAACTCCGGGTCCATGGCGGTCAGCGTAGCGACGGGCCGGGGCGGCGATCCAGATCACATCGCTCGGGGGCTTCCCAGGGCTGGCGCGCTCATTACCCGCGAGTTAATCTCAGGTGAGCGGGACACCCTCCCGCACCCTCACCGCGGCCTGGTGACGCAGCCGCTGTGTGAGGGCACCTCCCACACCCTCAGGGCAGTGGGGGAGCTCGTCGGTTCAGCACCTTTCACGATGTGACTCCGGGACAGAGTCCGTCGGCCTCTTCACCGCGCGACGCGTGTGCACTGCGCCGTACGCGCACGGTTCGCCCCCTTCCGACGCACCTCTCGTGTGCGTCCGCGTTCCGCGCACCCTCCCTCATCAGTCGTCACTCATCCCTGGAGTCCCGTGATGGACACCCCTCTCTCCACCATTGCCGTCGTCGGTCTCGGCACGATGGGCGCCGGCATCGCCGAGGTCCTGGCCCGCGCCGGCCGCGAGGTCATCGGTATCGACATCAGCGAGACCGCCGCCCGGCGGGCGGTGTCCGCGCTGGAGGCCGCCACCGCCCGGTCGGTGGCGCGCGAGCGGATCACCGAGGAGGAGCGGCGCGACATCCTCGCCCGGTTCCGTACGTTCGGCGACCTCCAGGCCGCGGCCGACGCCGACCTCGTCATCGAGGTCGTGCCCGAGTCGTACGAGGCCAAGCTGCAGGTGCTGACGGCGCTCGACGGCATCGTCCGGCCGGAGGCGATCATCGCCACCGGGACGAACGCCCTGTCCGTGACCCGGCTGGCCGCCGACTCGGCGCACCCCGAGCGGGTCCTGGGCCTGCACTTCTTCAACCCGGCGCCGGCGATGAAGCTGGTCGAGGTGGTGTCCTCGGTGCTCACCGCGCCGCAGGCCGTCGCCGCCGTCACCGACCTCGCGCACGCGCTCGGCAAGGAGCCCGTCGCGGTCGGCGACCGGCCCGGCTTCGTCGCGGACGGTCTGCTGTTCGGCTACCTCAACCAGGCCGCCGCGATGTACGAGGCCAAGTACGCGTCGCGGGAGGACATCGACGCGGCGATGCGGCTGGGCTGCGGCCTGCCGATGGGCCCGCTGGCGCTGCTGGACCTGATCGGCATCGACACGGCCCGCACCGTGCTGGACGCCATGTACGCGGCGTCGCAGGACCGGCTGCACGCCCCGGCGCCGATCCTGAAGCAGCTGAGCGAGGCGGGCCTGACGGGCCGCAAGGCGGGGCGCGGCTTCTACACGTACGAGGGCCCGGGCAGCGGCACGGTGGTGCCGGACGGGCTGACCCCGCGGGAGGAGGCCGGTGGCGGCGCCGCCGCGCGGGAGGTCCGCTCGGTGGGCGTGGCGGGTTCCGGCACGATGGCGAGCGGTATCGCGGAGGTGTTCGCGAAGGCCGGGTACGACGTGGTGCTGGCCGCCCGCTCGCCGGAGAAGGCCGAGGCGGCCAAGGCGCGGATCGCGAAGTCGCTGGCCCGGTCGGTGGACAAGGGGCGGTTGACCGCCGAGGCGCGGGACGAGACGCTGGCCCGGATCTCGGCGGCCGGTTCGCTCGACGCGTTCGCCGACGTGGACCTCGCGCTGGAGGCGGTCGCCGAGGACCTGGAGGTCAAGCAGCAGCTGTTCGCCACGCTGGACAAGGTCTGCAAGCCCGGCGCCGTCCTGGCCACGACCACGTCGTCGCTGCCCGTCGTCGCCTGCGCCCGCGCGACCTCGCGCCCGCAGGACGTGATCGGCATGCACTTCTTCAACCCGGCGCCGGCGATGAAGCTGGTCGAGGTCGTCCGTACGGTGCTCACCGCCGACGACGTCCACGCCACCGTCCGCGAGGTGACGGCGAAGATCCGCAAGCACGCCGTGGACTGCGGCGACCGGGCCGGTTTCATCGTGAACGCGCTGCTCTTCCCGTACCTGAACAACGCGATCAAGATGGTCCAGGACCACTACGCCTCGCTGGACGACATCGACGCGGCGATGAAGCTGGGCGGCGGCTACCCGATGGGCCCGTTCGAGCTGCTGGACGTGGTCGGGCTCGATGTCTCGCTGGCGATCGAGAAGGTGCTGTACCGCGAGTTCCGCGACCCGGGCCTGGCGCCGGCGCCGCTGCTGGAGCACCTGGTGGCCGCGGGCTGCCTGGGCCGCAAGACGGGCCGCGGTTTCCGCGAGTATGCACGGCGCTGATCCCTACCAGGAGTACGGCGCCGAGTCCCACCGGGAGTGGGGCGGGCTGCTCGAACCCTCGGGCGGCCCTCCCCCTCAGGCGCGCTCTCCTGCGCAAATGCAGTACGTTCGGGTCATGTCCCAGCCCGCCAAGTCACCCCGTGCCACCGCCACGCCCGATGCTCCGGAAAGCGCCGCCGGCGGCCGAGCCGCCGCCCAGCGGCTGAAAATGCGACGTGAACTGGCCGCCGCGGCCATGGAGCTGTTCGCGACGAAGGGGTACGAGGCGACGACCGTCGACGAGATCGCCGCCGCGGCGGGGGTCGCCCGCCGGACCTTCTTCCGCCATTTCCGGTCGAAGGAGGAGGCGATCTTCCCCGACCACGACGACACGCTGGTGCGGGCGGAGGCGGTGCTGAACGCGGCCCCGCCCCACGAGCACCCGCTGGACACGGTCTGCCGGGGCATCAAGGAAGTCATGAAGATGTACGCGGCGTCGCCCGCGGTCTCCGTCGAGCGCTACCGGCTCACGCGTGAGGTGCCCACGCTCCGCGAGCGGGAGATCGCGTCGGTCGCCCGCTACGAGCGGCTGTTCACCCGCTACCTGCTGGGTCACTTCGACGAGCGCGACCACCACGACGGCAACGACGACCCGCTGCTGGCGGAGGTGGCCGCGTCCGCCGTGGTCACCGCGCACAACCACGTGCTGCGCCGCTGGCTGCGGGCGGGCGGCCAGGGCGACGTGGAGGCGCAGCTGGACCACGCGTTCGCGATCGTCCGCAAGACCTTCGGCACCGGCATCGGCGCGGGCCGCGTGGCCGGCGCCAAGGCCGCCACGACCGCGCCGGCCGCGGTGTCCGCGCACGGGGACGTGGTGGTCGCCGTGGCCCGTACGGACGCGCCGCTGGACGAGGTGATGCGCACCATCCAGCAGGCGCTGAAGGAACAGCGCGACTGAGACAGGCACCACACGACAGACGGCGGCCGCACCCCGAGGGGGGCGGCCGCCGTCGTGTTTGCCCAGTTCAGGGCGGTGCGCCCGGGCGTTCGATCGATCATCGCTCATCCGAGAGGCCCGATTCGCATCTGAGGGAAATTGTTGGCACGCAGTGTCTTGCGACCTGGCACGGGGTGCCATACGTTGATGTTGTCCGGGCGGCCGGCGTGCAGAGACCTTCGTACGCCGGCTGTCCCCGCGACCCTTCTCGGTCGCGCGCCCGGACGCCTGCGTCACAGGCAACTTCCGCGCACCACCCCGCGCTGCCAGCACCACCAGCCGAACCGACGGCACACCTCCACACCCAGCAGCATCCCGACGTTCCCGTCAGCGTCCTCCCTCAGGACGCCATCGCCGGAGGCAACACCGTGAAGGAAATCCTGGACGCGATCCAGTCGCCGGACACCACGTCCGCCGACTTCGCCGCACTGCCGCTCCCCGAGTCCTACCGCGCGGTCACCGTGCACAAGGACGAGACCGAGATGTTCGCCGGTCTCGCCACCCGCGACAAGGACCCCCGCAAGTCGCTCCACCTCGACCAGGTGCCCCTGCCGGAGCTCGGCCCCGGCGAGGCCCTCGTCGCCGTGATGGCCAGCTCGGTCAACTACAACTCGGTCTGGACCTCGATCTTCGAGCCCCTGTCGACGTTCGGCTTCCTGGAGCGCTACGGCAGGACCTCCGAGCTGGCCAAGCGCCACGACCTGCCCTACCACATCATCGGCTCCGACCTGGCGGGCGTCGTCCTGCGCACCGGCCCGGGCGTCAACGCCTGGCGGCCGGGCGACGAGGTCGTCGCGCACTGCCTGTCGGTCGAGCTGGAGTCCTCCGAGGGCCACAACGACACGATGCTCGACCCCGAGCAGCGCATCTGGGGCTTCGAGACCAACTTCGGCGGCCTCGCCGAGATCGCCCTGGTCAAGTCCAACCAGCTGATGCCCAAGCCGGGCCACCTCAGCTGGGAGGAGGCCGCGGCCCCGGGCCTGGTCAACTCCACCGCGTACCGCCAGCTGGTCTCCCGCAACGGCGCCGGCATGAAGCAGGGCGACAACGTCCTGATCTGGGGCGCGAGCGGCGGCCTCGGCTCGTACGCCACGCAGTTCGCCCTCGCCGGCGGCGCCAACCCGATCTGTGTGGTCTCCAGCGAGCAGAAGGCGGACATCTGCCGGTCCATGGGCGCCGAGGCGATCATCGACCGCAACGCCGAGGGCTACAAGTTCTGGAAGGACGAGCACACGCAGGACCCGAAGGAGTGGAAGCGCTTCGGCAAGCGCATCCGCGAGCTCACCGGCGGCGAGGACATCGACATCGTCTTCGAGCACCCCGGCCGCGAGACCTTCGGCGCCTCCGTCTACGTCACGCGCAAGGGCGGCACCATCACCACCTGCGCCTCGACCTCGGGCTACATGCACGAGTACGACAACCGCTACCTGTGGATGTCGCTGAAGCGGATCATCGGCTCGCACTTCGCGAACTACCGCGAGGCGTGGGAGGCCAACCGCCTGATCGCCAAGGGCAAGATCCACCCGACGCTCTCGAAGGTGTACTCCCTGGAGGACACCGGCCAGGCCGCCTACGACGTGCACCGCAACCTCCACCAGGGCAAGGTCGGCGTCCTGTGCCTGGCCCCCGAGGAGGGCCAGGGCGTGCGCGACCCGGAGATGCGCGCCCAGCACATCGACGCCATCAACCGCTTCCGGAACATCTGAGGTCGTTACGTGACAGAGCGTCAGACCGCGTCTGCGCCGGAGGGCTCACAGCACCCGCAGGCGAAGGCGCAGAAGGAAAGGGACCGGCCGTGGCTCATGCGGACGTACGCCGGTCACTCCACGGCCGAGGCGTCCAACGAGCTGTACCGGCGCAATCTCGCCAAGGGCCAGACCGGCCTGTCGGTCGCGTTCGACCTGCCCACGCAGACCGGCTACGACCCCGACCACATCCTCGCCCGCGGCGAGGTCGGCCGGGTCGGCGTGCCGGTCTCCCACCTCGGTGACATGCGGCGGCTGTTCCAGGACATCCCCCTGGAGCAGATGAACACGTCCATGACCATCAACGCCACCGCCATGTGGCTGCTGGCGCTCTATCAGGTGGTGGCGGAGGAGCAGGGCGCGGACATCGCCAAGCTCCAGGGGACGACCCAGAACGACATCGTCAAGGAGTACCTGTCGCGCGGGACGCACGTCTTCCCGCCGGGTCCGTCCCTGCGGCTCACCACCGACATGATCACCTACACGGTGAACCACATCCCGAAGTGGAACCCGATCAACATCTGCAGCTACCACCTGCAGGAGGCGGGCGCCACGCCGGTCCAGGAGATCTCGTACGCGATGTCGACGGCGATCGCCGTGCTGGACGCGGTGTTCGCCTCGGGTCAGGTCCCCGAGGACCGCAAGGGCGAGGTGGTGGCCCGGATCTCGTTCTTCGTGAACGCGGGCGTCCGCTTCGTCGAGGAGATGTGCAAGATGCGCGCCTTCGGCCGCATCTGGGACAAGATCACCCGTGAGCGGTACGGGATCGAGAACCCCAAGCAGCGCCGGTTCCGCTACGGGGTGCAGGTCAACTCGCTGGGCCTCACCGAGGCCCAGCCGGAGAACAACGTCCAGCGCATCGTGCTGGAGATGCTGGCCGTGACGCTGTCGAAGGACGCACGCGCGCGTGCCGTCCAGCTGCCGGCCTGGAACGAGGCGCTGGGCCTGCCCCGGCCGTGGGACCAGCAGTGGTCCCTGCGGATCCAGCAGGTCCTGGCGCACGAGAGCGACCTGCTGGAGTACGACGACATCTTCGCCGGGTCCCATGTCATCGAGGCCAAGGTGGACGCGCTCGTCACCGAGTGCCTGGCCGAGATCGACCGGATCCAGCAGATGGGCGGCGCGATGGCCGCCGTCGAGTCCGGCTACCTCAAGTCGCAGCTGGTGGCCTCGCACGCCGAGCGGCGGGCGAGGATCGAGGCCGGCGAGGAGAAGATCGTCGGCGTCAACTGCTTCGAGTCCACCGAGCCCAATCCGCTGACCGCGGACCTGGACACCGCGATCCAGACCGTGGACCCGGCGAACGAGGCGCGGGTCGTCGCGGCACTCCACGAGTGGCGCGACAACCGCGACGAGAGCCGTGCCCAGGAGGCCCTGGCCGCCCTCAAGGCCACCGCCGCGGGGGACGGGAACCTCTTCGCCGCGACGCTGGAGTGTGCCCGTGCGGGGGTCACGACCGGCGAGTGGGCGTGGGCGCTGCGGGACGTCTTCGGCGAGTTCCGTGCGCCGACGGGCGTCTCGTCCGCCCCGGTCGCGGTCGCGGCCGAGGAGGGCACCCCGCTCGCGGCCGTCCGGGAGAAGGTCGCCCGGACGGCCGGCGAGCTGGGCGCGGGACGGCTGCGGCTGCTGGTGGGCAAGCCGGGCCTGGACGGCCACTCCAACGGGGCCGAGCAGATCGCCGTACGGGCCCGTGACGCCGGTTCGAGGTGGTCTACCAGGGCATCCGGCTCACGCCGGAGCAGATCGTGGACGCCGCGCTCGCGGAGGACGTGCACTGCGTGGGGCTGTCGATCCTGTCCGGGTCGCACGCCGAGCTGGTGCCGGACGTGCTGAACCGGCTGCGCGAGGCCGGCGCCTCCGACATTCCGGTCATCGTCGGCGGAATCATCCCGAGTGCCGACGCCGCGGAACTGAGGCGTGCGGGTGTGGCCGCCGTCTTCACCCCGAAGGACTTCGGAATCACCGAGATCATCGGCCGTATCGTCGACGAGATCCGGAAAGCGAACAAGCTCAACCCCTAGAAAGCTCGGAGGTCCCCGCATGACCGAGACCACCCCCGTGAACCGGCTGCGTCCGCGCCGCTCCTGCCTGGCCGTGCCCGGCTCGAACCCGCGCTTCCTGGAGAAGGCCCAGGGCCTCGACGCCGACCAGGTGTTCCTGGACCTGGAGGACGCCTGTGCGCCGCTCGCCAAGCCGGAGGCGCGCCACACGATCGTGAAGTTCCTCAACGAGGGCGACTGGGCGGGCAAGACCCGCGTCGTGCGGGTCAACGACTGGACCACCGAGTGGACGTACCGGGACGTCGTCACGGTCGTCGAGGGCGCGGGCCAGAACCTGGACTGCATCATGCTGCCGAAGGTCCAGAACGCGGCGCAGGTCGTCGCCCTGGACATGCTGCTGACCCAGATCGAGAAGACCATGGGCTTCGAGGTCGGCCGGATCGGCATCGAGGCGCAGATCGAGAACGCCCAGGGCCTGAACAACGTCAACGAGATCGCGCAGGCGTCGCCCCGCGTCGAGACGATCATCTTCGGCCCGGCCGACTTCATGGCGTCGATCAACATGAAGTCGCTGGTCGTCGGTGAGCAGCCGCCCGGCTACCCGGCGGACGCCTACCACTACATCCTGATGAAGATCCTGATGGCGGCCCGCGCGAACAACCTCCAGGCCATCGACGGCCCCTACCTGCAGATCCGCAACGTGGACGGTTTCCGCGACGTCGCCGGCCGCGCCGCGGCGCTGGGCTTCGACGGCAAGTGGGTGCTGCACCCGGGCCAGGTCGAGGCGGCCAACGAGGTGTTCTCGCCGTCGCAGGAGGACTACGACCACGCCGAGCTGATCCTGGACGCGTACGCGTACTACACGTCCGAGGCGGGCGGCAAGAAGGGCTCCGCGATGCTCGGCGACGAGATGATCGACGAGGCCAGCCGCAAGATGGCGCTCGTCGTCGCGGGCAAGGGCCGGGCCGCCGGCATGCAGCGCACCAGCACGTTCCAGGCCCGGAGGCGTAAGACATCATGCAGTTCGGACGCACCTACGAAGAGTTCGAGGTCGGCGCGGTCTACAAGCACTGGCCCGGGAAGACGGTCACCGAGTACGACGACCACCTCTTCTGCCTGCTGACGATGAACCACCACCCGCTCCACATGGACACGAACTATGCGGAGAAGACGACGGACTTCGGCAAGAACGTCGTCGTCGGGAACTACATCTACTCCCTGCTGCTGGGCATGTCCGTGCCGGACATCTCGGGCAAGGCGATCGCCAACCTGGAGATCGAGTCGCTGAAGCACGTGGCGCCGACCTTCCACGGCGACACGATCTACGGCGAGACGACCGTGCTCGACAAGTGGCCGTCCAAGTCCAAGGACGACCGGGGCATCGTCTACGTCGAGACGAAGGGCTACAAGCAGGACGGCACGCTCGTGTGCGTGTTCCGCCGCAAGGTGATGGTCCCCACCGAGACGTACATCAAGGAGCGCGGCGGCGAGCAGCCCGGCCGCCCGGAACTGAAGGCCCAGGAGAAGTAGCCATGTCCCGACTCGCGCAGACCCACGGTCTCACCGATGTCCAGCAGGAGATCGTGTCCACCGTCCGGGAGTTCGTCGACAAGGAGATCATCCCGGTCGCCACGGAGCTGGAGCACCGTGACGAGTACCCCCAGGAGATCGTCGACGGCCTGAAGGAGCTCGGCCTGTTCGGCCTGATGATCCCCGAGGAGTACGGGGGTCTGGGCGAGTCCCTCCTGACGTACGCGCTGTGCGTGGAGGAGATCGCCCGCGGCTGGATGTCCGTCTCGGGCATCATCAACACGCACTTCATCGTGGCGTACATGCTCAAGCAGCACGGCACGCAGGAGCAGAAGGACACCTTCCTGCCGCGCATGGCGGCGGGCGAGGTACGCGGCGCGTTCTCGATGTCGGAGCCGGGCCTCGGCTCGGATGTGTCGGCCATCACATCGAAGGCGGTCAAGGACGGTGACGAGTACGTCCTGAACGGTCAGAAGATGTGGCTGACGAACGGCGGCACGTCAACGCTGGTCGCCGTTCTCGTCCGAAGTGACGAAGGACACCCCGAGGGGACCGCCCCGCACAAGTCGATGACGACCTTCCTGGTGGAGAAGGAGCCCGGCTTCGGCGAGGTGCGGCCGGGACTGACGATTCCCGGGAAGATCGACAAGATGGGTTACAAGGGTGTCGACACCACGGAACTCATCATGGACGGGCTGCGCATTCCGGCCAATCGCGTCCTCGGCGGGGTCACCGGCCGAGGGTTTTACCAAATGATGGACGGCGTCGAGGTCGGCCGGGTGAACGTGGCGGCCCGTGGCTGCGGTGTCGCGCAGCGTGCCTTCGAGCTGGGCGTCTCGTACGCCCAGCAGCGGCATACTTTCGGCAAGCCGATCGCCCAGCACCAGGCGATCCAGTTCAAGCTGGCCGAGATGGCTACCAAGGTCGAGGCCGCTCATGCCATGATGGTGAACGCAGCACGCAAAAAGGACTCCGGGGAACGAAACGACCTCGAAGCAGGCATGGCGAAGTACCTCGCCTCCGAGTACTGCAAGGAAGTGGTCGAGGACGCCTTCCGCATTCACGGCGGATACGGGTTCTCGAAGGAGTACGAGATCGAGCGTCTCTACCGCGAGGCGCCGATGCTGCTCATCGGTGAAGGTACCGCCGAGATCCAGAAAATGATCATTGGTCGCCGGCTGCTCGAGGAGTACCGCTTGCAGGGCTGATTGTCGGTTTTGGGTCGATATGGCCGCGAAGAAGATCACACCGAGTCATCTTCTTCCGGCCTTCGACTCGGCTTCTGGCTTGCCCAGTTGCGGCCCGCAACCGATAGCATCGCCGAAAAGCCGCCGTCCCCGTTCCCAGCGCGGCATCATCCGCTACGAAGGTCTTCCATGCCCCACAGCCAAACCTCTGCACACCGCGACAGCCTCAAGGGCGTACGCCTCGCGCGCGGAGCATCGCCGTGGCTTCTGCCGACCGTCGCCACCGCGGCCCTCAGCCTCGTCCGTGCGCGCCGCTCCCGGCGGGCCAGGGCGATCGCCGTGCCGGCCACCGCTCTCGCGGCCGGCATGCTGTGGTTCTTCCGCGACCCCGAGCGCGAGATCGCGCAGGGCCGGGTCATCTCGCCCGCCGACGGCGTGGTGCAGAGCATCATGCCGTGGAAGGACGGACGCACCCGGGTCGCCATCTTCATGAGCCCGCTGAACGTCCACGTCAACCGCGCCCCGCTGGCGGGCACGGTGACGTCCGTGGAGCACATCCCGGCGGCTTCGTGCCGGCGTTCAACAAGGAGAGCGAGAACAACGAGCGCGTTGTCTGGCACTTCGACACCGAGCTCGGCGACATCGAGATGGTGCAGATCGCCGGCGCGGTCGCGCGGCGCATCGTGCCGTACCTGGCCCAGGGCACCAAGGTGGAGCAGGGCGAACGCATCGGTCTGATCCGCTTCGGCTCGCGCGTCGACATCTACCTCCCGGAAGGTGTGGACGTCGCCGTCGAGGTCGGTCAGACCATGACCGCGGGGGTGACTCGCATTGACCGTGATTGACCCCGAGACCCAGGCCGAATGGGTCGCCGAGGCCGAGGCGGAGACCGCGGACGAGCAGGAGGAGATGCCGCTGTCGCTCCGCCTGTCGATAGCGGACACGCTCACGCTCGGTAACGCCACGTGCGGTTTCATGGCGGTGTACTTCACCACCACGGGCATCCTCATCCCGCACCTCACGGGCAGCGACGAGACGGGCATGGCGCGGCACTCCGCCGCGACCGCCGTGATCCTGATGCTGTGCGCGGCGGTCTTCGACCTCTTCGACGGGCTCGTGGCGCGCAAGCTGCGCAGCTCGCCGATGGGCGCGGAGCTGGACAACCTGTCGGACCTGATCAGCTTCGGTCTGGCCCCGGCGTACTTCGTCCTCGTCTACGGGATGGTCACGCACGACGCGCACCAGCGGGTCTCCGCGGTCGCGGCCATCGTGGTGCTGCTCGCGGTCGTGATGCGGCTGGCGAGATTCTCGGTCGTGACGATGAAGGACGGCATGTTCCAGGGCATGCCGAGCCCCTTCGGCGCGCTGACGGTCGTGTCGATCGTGCTGCTGGAGCTGCCGTTCATCCCGACGCTGCTGGCGATCGTCGGCACGGCGTGGCTGATGGTGAGCCGGGTCGAGTACCCGAAGCCGCGGGGTGCCCTCGCGGTGGCGATGCTCAGCTGGATCGTCGGCGCGATGGGCCTGCTGGCCGCGTGGGCGTTCGACGCGCCGGGCGGTCAGCTGCTGCTGCAGACCGGCTGTGCGCTCCAGGTGGTGCTGGGCGCGGTGATCCCGCTGTTCGCCACGGCGCGGCGGGTGAACACGTTCCGCGACAACCGGCGCGAGAGCCGCGAGGCGCGGGCCGCGCAGCTGCCGTAACGGTCCGCTGACCGACGAGAAGGGCCCGGGTGCGGGAGACCGCACCCGGGCCCTTCCGCGTGCTCCTACGGCCGCTCCAGCGCCTTGTAGTAGTACGTCGTGGGGCGCGGCACCCCGGCCGGGTCGCCCGCGTAGCCGGGGATGGTGCCGGCGCGGGTCCAGCCCGCCGTGCGGTACAGGCCCTCGGCGGGGCTGCCGCTCTCGGTGTCCAGGACGAGGAGCGTGAGCCCCGCCTCGGCGGCGGCGCGCTCGGCGGTCTCCAGCAGGGTGCGGCCGAGGCCCCGGCCGCGGGCGGCGCGGTGGACGAGCAGCTTGGAGATCTCGCCGCGGTGCCGCTGGTTCGGGTAGGACGCCCGGACGAGCGTGACGACGCCCAGGACGGCCTCCCCGGGCCCACGGGCGGCCCAGACGCTACGGGCGCCGCTCTCGGCCTCCTCGGCCGCGGAGAGCCACCAGGAAGCCGCGTCGGTGGCCTCCAGCGGCGCCAGGAACCCGACGGACGCCCCCGAGTGGACGGCGTCCTGGAGCAGCACGGCGAGCCCCTCCCCCGCCTCGGCACGGATGCGCGCGGCGGTGAGGGGCTCGATACGGAGGGTGTGATCGTCCATGATCGGATCCTCGCACCACCGTGTTGCGCCTCGGTGACGGGCCCTTCGTCCGGGCGCCCGGCACTCCGTGAGCGCCGGGCGGCGGACTACAGCAGGAAGTCGCGGGCGATCCGCGCCGCCGACTGTTCCAGGAGGGGGCCCGCCTCGGCGATGCAGCGGGCCGTGTCCGGTTCCAGGTCGGTCAGCGGGTAGGCGCGGCGGATACCGGCGGCCGTCAGGGCCTCCTCGGGCAGCGCGAGGCGGCCGCACACGGCGACGACCTCGATGCCCGCCGCGCGGGCGGCCGACGCGACGCCGGCCGGGGCCTTGCCGTGGAGGGTCTGCTCGTCGAGGGAGCCCTCGCCGGTGACTACGAGCGTGGCGCGGCCCAGCGCCTCGGTGAAGCCGAGGATGTCCAGCATCAGCTCGATGCCGGGCCGGAAGCGCGCCCCGAGGCCGACCAGCGCCCCGTAGCCGATGCCGCCCGCGCCGCCCGCGCCGGGCGACACGGCGGCCTCCGCGGCGCGCGGGCCGACGGCCTTCTCCAGCACGGTCACGTAGTGGGCCAGCGCCGCGTCCAGGACCGCCACGTCCTCGGGGCTCGCGCCCTTCTGCGGGCCGAAGACCGCCGGGGCGCCCTTGGGGCCGGTGAGCGGGTTGTCGACGTCGCTGGCGAGGACCAGGTCCACGTCGGCGAAGCGCGGGTCGAGGTCCGACAGGTCGGCGGTGGCCAGCTCGCGCAGCCCCCCGCCGCCGGCCCCGACCGGCCGGCCCTCCGCGTCCAGGAAGCGGGCGCCGAGCGCGGCGAGCATCCCGGCGCCGCCGTCGGTCGTGGCGCTGCCGCCGACGCCGAAGACGATGGTGCGGGCGCCCGCGTCGAGCGCGGCGCGCAGCAGCTCGCCGGAGCCGTACGTGGTCGCCGTGAGGGGTGCGAGGACGCCCTCGGGCAGCCGCTGGAGGCCGGACGCCTCCGCCATCTCGACGACGGCGGTGCCGTCCCGCAGGGCGTACGCGGCCGTGACCGGCTCGCCGAGCGGGCCCGTCACGGAGACCTCGCGCCGCTCGAACCCGGCGGCCACCGCGGCCGCGACCGTACCGTCGCCGCCGTCCGCGACCGGCAGGGTCTCCACCCGCAGGTCGGGGACGACCCGCCGGAGCCCGGCCGTCACCCGCTCCGCGACCTGGACGGCCGTGAGCGACCCTTTGAACTTGTCGGCCGCCACGAGCACGTGTGCGGCCTCAGTAACTGCTCCGTCCGTCACCCTTGCATCCCTTGCTATCGAACAGGCAGTCGCGCCAGAGCCGACCCTATCCGGAGCGTGAGACGGCGTGCCACCCCCTGATATGCCGAGATTGCGCACCATAGTGGGGCGACATGAGCACGGAAGCGATCGATCAGCCCGCGGGCGGCGCCGGGCCCGAGGCTCCGGAGAGCCCGGCGGGTCCCCCGGCCGGCCCGATCACGCGGTCGTCGGGATCGGCGTCGCCGCCGTCGCCGCGGTGGTCCTGTGGGCCTGGCTCGGCAAGGATTCCTTCGACAGCGCGTCCTCCACCGGCCTGTCCTGAGTCCTGGACAACTTCGGCTGGCTCTTCGTCGTCGCAGCGGACACCTTCCTCGTGCTGTGCCTGGTGATCGCCTTCAGCAGGTTCGGGCTGATCCGGCTGGGCCGGGACGACGCGGAGCCGGAGTTCGGCAACCTCGCCTGGATCGCGATGATGTTCAGCGCGGGCATGGGCATCGGCCTGATGTTCTACGGAGTCGGCGAGCCTCTCACGCATTTCCTGACGCCCCCGCCGGGGAGCGGGGCGCAGCCCGGGTCGGGCGACGCGGCCCGTGCGGCGATGGAGCACTCGTTCTTCCACTGGACGCTCACCCCGTGGGCGATCTACGGCATCGCCGGCCTGGCGCTGGCGTACGCGGGGTTCCGCAAGGGCCGGGGCAACCGGCTGAGCGCAGTGTTCGTGCCGCTCATCGGGGAGCGGCGGGCGGCGGGGTGGCCGGGCCGGGTGATCGACCTGCTGGCCGTGTTCGCGACGGTCTTCGGTACGGCGACGAGTCTGGGTCTGGGCGCGCTGCAGGTGGCGGAGGGGCTGTTCCTGACCGCCGGGATCCGTGGCGGCAGGGCCACGGAGCTGGTCATCATCGTGGCGCTGTCGGCGGCGTTCGTCGCCTCGGCGTTCTCGGGGCTGCACCGGGGCGTCAAGTGGCTGTCGACGCTGAACATCGGGCTCGCGGCCGGTCTGATGGTGTTCGTCTTCCTGATCGGCCCGACGGTCTACGTCCTGGACACGATCCCGGCGTCCGTCGGGGGCTATCTGCAGAACGTGCTTCCCATGGCGACCCGCACCGGCGCGTTCTCCGACCACGCCTGGCTGGGGTCGTGGACGATCTTCTACTGGGCGTGGTGGCTGTCGTGGGCGCCGTTCGTGGGCACGTTCATCGCGCGCATCTCACGCGGGCGGACGATCCGTGAGTTCCTCATCGGGGTGCTGCTCGTGCCGAGCGGAGCGACCGTCATCTGGTTCTGCGTGATGGGCGGTTCGGCGCTGCGGCTGGAGTCGACGGGCGCGGCGGACCTGGCGGGCGCGGTCGAGGAGGGCGCGGAGGCGTCGCTGTTCGCGATGCTGGACGCGCTGCCGATCGGGGCGGTCACGTCGTTCGTGGCGATGGTGCTGGTCATGACGTACTTCGTCACGAGCGCCGACTCGGCGTCCCTGGTGATGGGCTCGCTGACCAGCCGCGGCGCGCTGCACCCGCCGACCTGGCTGGTGGTGCTGTGGGGCGTGCTGATGGCGGCGGTCGCGGCCGTGCTGCTGGTCGTGGGCGGGCTGAACTCGCTGCAGACCGCGACGATCCTGGTGGCGCTGCCGTTCGTCGTCGTGATGCTGGTGCTGTGCTGGGCGCTGGTGACGGAGCTGCGGGAGGACCCGGGGGCGGGCCCGGCCCGGCACCACGCGCTGCACCGGCTGGGGACGTGGTGCGGACGATGGTCGGCGACGTGGTGACGGAACGGGCGCCGACGCGCCACCACCGGCTGCGCCGGGCCGCCCGGGCCCGTACGGAGTCCGACGAGGAGGGCTGAGGCAGGCCCTAGGCTGGCGGGGTGACCACCTCTGACTACGCCACGTACATCGCCGGCCTGCCCAAGGTGCTCGCCGGTGCCGCCTGTCTGTTCCGCGACGCCGAGGGGCGCGTCCTGCTGGTCGAGCCCAACTACCGCGAGGGCTGGGCGCTGCCGGGCGGGACCATCGAGTCCGACTGCGGCGAGACGCCGCGCCGGGCCGCGCGCAGGGAGACGCTGGAGGAGATCGGGCTGGACGTCGAGCCCGGCGCGCTGCTGGCCGTCGACTGGGTGCTGGGGCGGGAGCGGCCGCCGATCGTGGCGTACGTGTACGACGGCGGCGTGCTGGACGGGGAGCGGTTCCGGGCGATCCGGCTCCAGGAGGAGGAGCTGATCTCCTGGAAGCTGGTGGAGCGGGAGGACATTCCGCGGTACCTGCTCGGCTCGCTGGGTCCGCGGGTGCTGGCCGCACTCGACGTGCTGGAGGCCGGCGGGGGGCCGGTGGAGCTGGAGAACGGCGTGCCGGCCGGGCGCTGAGGTGGCCCACGGGCGGGCCGCCCGCGCGGTCGTCGTCGCCGTGTACTGCGCCGGCCTCGCCGTCGGGACGGTCACCCATGTGTCGGACGTGGTCCTGCACGGGCCGTTGCCGCACGCGGCGTTCGCGCCCTGGTGGGTGGATCTCTACTGGACGTCGCTGGCCGTCCTCGACCCGCTGGCGCTCGTGCTGCTGGTGCGGGGGCGGCGGGCGGGCGTCGACCTGCTGTGCGCGGTCATGGCGACCGACCTGGCCGCCAACGCGTACGCCGTCCTCGTTCTGAAGGGCGAGGCCGCCGGGGACTTCCCCGGGCTGCAACGGCTCGCGCTCTTCGGACTGTTCGTGGCGGTGACGGCGCCGTGGCTGCGGCGGCGCCCGGAGCGCGCGCCGGGGTAGCGCGGATCGCTCCTTCGCAGGTGGGGCCCGTTGTCCGAGGGCACAGGGGTGGGGTCGCCGCGTACGCTCGCGGCATGACCCTCGTCGCGATTCTCAGTGGTGCCGGAATCTCCACCGACTCCGGGATCCATGACTACCGGGGCCCCAACGGGCTGTGGCGGCGGGACCCGGAGGCCGAGAAGCTCGTCACGTACGCGTACTACATGGCGGACCCGGACATCCGGCGCCGGTCGTGGCGGATGCGGCTGGACGGGCCGGTGCTGCGGGCCCGGCCGAACGCAGCGCACCGGGCCGTGGCCGAGCTGGAGCGGACGCCCGGCTTCGCGGTGCGGGTGCTGACGCAGAACGTGGACGGGCTGCACCAGCTGGCCGGGATGCCCGGGCGCAAGGTGCTCGAACTGCACGGCACCGCGCGAGCCGTGGTGTGCACGCGGTGTCATGCGCGGTCGCCGATGGAGGAGGCGCTGGAGCGGGTCGTGGCGGGCGAGGACGACCCGGCGTGCCTGGCGTGCGGGGGGATCCTGAAGTCGGCGACGGTGATGTTCGGGGAGCGGCTGGATCCGGTGGTGCTCGGCGAGGCGATGGGCATCGCCAAGGCGGCCGAGGTGTTCATCGCGGTGGGCTCGTCGCTCCAGGTGCAGCCGGCCGCCTCGCTGGCGGGGATCGCCGCCGAGCACGGGGCGCGGCTCGTCGTCGTGAACGCCGAGCCGACCCCGTACGACGCACTGGCCGACGAGGTGGTGCGGGAGCCGATCGGGACGGCGCTGCCCGCGCTGCTGAAGCGGCTGCGGGACGCCTAGAACAGGGCCTCGGGCTCCTCGGGGCCGGTGGCGCCGCTCTCGAAGGCGAGCAGGCGGCGCTTGCGGTCCAGGCCGCCGCCGTAGCCGGTGAGGCTGCCGCTCGCGCCGATGACGCGGTGGCAGGGGACGATGATCCCCACCGGGTTGCGGCCGTTGGCGAGGCCGACCGCGCGGGAGGCGCCGGGGCTGCCGAGGGCGTCGGCCAGGTCGCCGTACGTGCGTGTCTCGCCGTACGGGATCTTCCGCAGCCGCTCCCAGACGCGCTGCTGGAACGGGGTGCCCGCCAGGTTCAGCGGCAGGTCGAAGTCGGTCAGTTCGCGGGCGAAGTAGGCGTCGAGCTGGCGGACCGTCTCGCCGAAGGGGCGGGGGTCGGGGTCGCCGAAGGTCTCCTCGGGCGGGCGGTGGCGCTGCTCCGTCATGTAGAGGCCGCTGAGGACGCCGTCGGTGGCGACGAGGGTGAGGGGGCCGTAGGGGCTGTCGACGACGGTGTGCTGTCGGTGGGTCATGGCTGGTTCCTCAGGCGGGGAGGTGGTTGATCGGGTGGCTGTCGGTCGCCCAGAGGTACTGGACGGCGTAGGCGCGCCAGGGGCGCCACCGGGCGGCGCGCGCGGTGAGCGCGGCCGGGGTGGAGGGCAGTCCCAGTCCGGCGGCGGCGCGGCGGACGCCGAGGTCCGTGGGGAGGAACGCGTCCGGGTCGCCCAGGGCGCGCATGGCGACGACCTCGACGGTCCAGGGGCCGATGCCGGGCAGGGCGAGCAGCTGGGCGCGGGCCTCCTCCCAGTCGCTGTCGAGGCCGAGTTCGACGCGGCCGTCGGCGAGCCCGGCCACCAGGGTGGTGAGCGTGGCGCGGCGGGTGCGCGGGAGGGCCAGTGCCTCGGGGTCGAGGGCGGCCAGCGCCTCGGGGGTCGGGAACAGGTGGGTTAGGCCGCCCTCGGGGTCGTCGACGGGCGTGCCGTGCGCGGTGACGAGGCGGCCGGCGTGGGTGCGGGCGGCGGCGGTGGAGACCTGCTGGCCGAGCACGGCGCGTACGGCGAACTCGGCGGCGTCCACGGTGCGGGGCACCCGGCGGCCGGGCGCCCGCTCCACGAGCGGGGCGAGCAGGGGGTCGCCGCGCAGTTCCCCGTCGACGGCGACGGGGTCGGCGTCGAGGTCGAGGAGCCAGCGGCAGCGGCTGATGGCGTGGGTGAGGTCCCGGTGGTCGGTGAGGGTGAGGCGGCAGGAGATGTGGTCGGGCCTCGGGGCGAGGGCGACGATGCCGTGCCCGTACGGGAGGGTGAGGGTGCGGCGGTAGGCGCCGTCCCGCCACTCCTCGACGCCGGGGACGGCGGTGGCGGCGAGGTGGCCGAAGAGGTTGGACGGGTTGAGGGGCTCGCGGTACGGCAGGCGCAGGGTGATCACGCCGGGGGTGGGGGTCCGGTCGGTGGTGCCGCGGCGGGTGGCGCGCAGGCGCAGCTCGCCGGGGGCGAGGGCGAAGACCTCGCGGACGGTGTCGTTGAAAGTGCGGACGGAGGAGAACCCGGCCGCGAAGGCGACGTCCGCCATGGGCAGCGCGGTCGTCTCGATCAGGACGCGGGCGGTCTGGGCGCGCTGGGCCCGGGCCAGGGCGAGCGGTCCCGCGCCCAGTTCGGCGAGCAGCTGGCGTTCGATCTGGCGGGTGGAGTAGCCGAGCCGGGCGGCGAGCCCGGGGACGCCCTCGCGGTCGACGACGCCGTCGCGGATGAGGCGCATGGCGCGGGCGACGGTGTCGGCGCGGGCGTTCCACTCCGGGGAGCCGGGCGTGGTGTCGGGACGGCAGCGCTTGCAGGCCCGGAAGCCGGCCTGCTGGCAGGCGGCGGCGCTGGGGTAGAAGGTCATGTTCTCCGGCTTGGGCGGCACGACCGGGCAGCTGGGGCGGCAGTAGATGCGGGTGGTGAGGACGGCGGTGAAGAACCAGCCGTCGAAGCGGGCGTCCTTGGACTGGACGGCCCGTACGCAGCGCTCGGTGTCGGTGTGCATGCCTCCAGGATGGGGGACGCGCACGGGTGTCGGCTGGCGGAAAAACGACATGAGGGTGGCGCTGCCTGCGGCCGGTTCTCTTTCTCTCGGAGGCCGATTACGGGCTAGGAGGCGCTCGGCACGGACCGTAGCGTGACGTCGGCGCGCCCCGGTGGCGGCCGTGACCTGCACGCATACGAGGGGGAGACACGGTGGGACGGCCCGAGAAGCCGGTGGATCCGGGCGCGGGCCCGGTGCAGCGCTTCGCGTACGAGCTGCGCAAGCTGCGCGAGGAGGCGGGCCGGCCGACGTACCGGGCCATGGCCGCCCGCGCCGGGTACGCGCTGCCGACGCTGGCGCAGGCGGCGGCCGGTGAGCGGCTGCCGTCGCTGTCCGTGACGCTGGCGTACGTCGGGGCGTGCGGCGGCGACCCGGAGGAGTGGGAGGAGCGCTGGCGGGAGGCGGCGCGGGCGCAGGAGGCCCTGGCCGCGCCGCCGGACGACGACGGCGCGCCGGCGCCGTACCAGGGTCTGGCGCGGTTCGAACCGTCCGACCACGAGCGGTTCTTCGGCCGGGAGCGGCTCACCGACGAGGTGTGGGACGTCGTGCGCGAGCACCGCTGCGCCGTCCTCGTCGGCCCGTCGGGCAGCGGCAAGTCGTCGCTGCTGCGGGCCGGTCTGGTGCCCCGGCTGCGGCGGGCCGAGGACCTCTCCCTGCGCCCGGCGGCCGTGCGGCTGCTCACGCCGGGCGAACATCCGCTGCGGGGCCGCCGCGAGGTGTTCGCCCCGGCCCCGGGCGACGGTGACACGTGGCTGCTGGTCGACCAGTTCGAGGAGGTCCACACGCTGTGCCGGGACCCCGAGGAACGTGCGGAGTTCGTCCGGCTGCTGCTGGCCGCGGACGACCCGGCGAGCCGGCTGCGGGTGCTGATCGCCGTGCGGGCCGACTTCTACGGCCGGTGCCTGGAGCACCCGGAGCTGGTGGCGGTGGCCCGCCGGGCGAGCGTGCCGGTCGGGCCGATGACGCCGGCGGAGCTGCGGGACGCGGTCGTGAGGCCCGCGGCCGCGCAGGGGCTGATCGTGGAGCGGGCGCTCACGGCGCGGCTGGTGGAGGAGGTGGCCGGGGAGCCGGGCGGGCTGCCGTTGATGTCGCACGCGCTGCTGGAGACGTGGCGGCGGCGCCGCGGCCGGATGCTGACGGCCGCGGCGTACGAGGCCGCGGGCGGGCTGCGCGGCGCCATCGCGCAGAGCGCCGAGGACCTGTACGTCGGGCTGCCGCCGGCGCAGGCGCGGGTGGCGCGCCGGATCCTGCTGCGGCTGATCACCCCCGGCCAGGGCGCGCCGGACACGCGCTGTCCCGTCGCCCGGTCCGCCCTGGAGGGCACCGGCGCGGACCGGGAGGAGACCGGGCCGGTGCTGGAGCGGCTGGCACGGGCGCGGCTGGTCGTCCTCGACGACGACATGGTCGACCTCACCCACGAGGCGCTGATCACCGCGTGGCCCCGGCTGCGCGGCTGGCTCGACGAGAGCCGGCAGCGCCTGCTGCTGCACCGCCGCCTGAGCCAGGCGGCGCAGGCGTGGGACGAGCTGCACCGGGACCCCGCGTCCCTGTACCGGGGCGGTCGGCTGGCCGAGGCGGAGGCGGTGTTCGGCGCGGACCCCGACGGTGAACTGACCGCGCTGGAGGCGGAGTTCCTCGGCGCCTCGCGCCGGGCGGCCGCCCGTGAGCGGCGTCGCCGGCGGGGGCTGCTGTCGGCGCTGGCCGCCCTGGTGGTGCTGTCCCTGGTGGCCGGCGTGACCGCGTGGCGGGAGAGGGAGGCGGGCGACCGGCGCCAGGAGGAGGCCACGTCCCGGCGGCTCGCGTCACTGGCGCGGAACCTGGCGTCGAGCGACCCCCGCACGGCCCGGCGCCTCGGCCTCGCGGCGTGGCGGGTCAGTCCGACGACGGAGGCCCGGGCGGCGCTGGCGGGGGCGGCGGCGCAGCGGGAGGAGGACATGTTCGTGTGGGGGCGGGAAGGGCAGTCGGACCCCATGGTGCTGAGCGCCGACGGCTCGACGCTGGCCGCCGCGGGGGAACGGTCGGTGACCGTCGCCGAGGCGCACGCGGCGGGGCGGTCCGCGACGCTCCCCCTGACCGACGCCCTCACACTGCTGGACCTCTCGCCCGACGGGCGCAGGCTCCTCATGGGAACGCCGGACAGCCGGTTCCGGGTGTACGACGTGGCCACGCGGAAGCCGCTGGGGCCGCCCTTCGGCCGGGTGGACGGCACGGCGGGCGGTTTCCGGCCCGGCGGGCGGCTCGTGGGCCTCTACCACGGCGATGCGGTGGAGCTGTGGGACGCCAGGGACGGACGCAGGGTCTTCCGGCGCCCGACCACGATGGAGCATCCGGTCACCGAGGGCGCCGGCAGCGACCGGCTGCTCGCCGTGTGCGTCCGGCCCGGCACGTTGGAGATCTGGGACGTGTACGGCCGCCGCACCGTCCGGTCCCTGCCGGCCGCGGCCCAGCGAACGGCGTGCCGCGGCGGCAGCGGGGCCCTGCTCTCCAGCGTGCTGATCGACGGCTCCGGCAGGCGTCTGGTCGTGGTGGACGAGGAGGGTGCGCGCTCGTGGGACCTGGCGTCGGGACGCGAACTGCCGCGCATCCGTCATGCGGGCCTCCGGGCCGCGGCCGTCAGCGTCGACGGGGCGCTTCTCGCGGCGGCGGACGAGACCGACATCCTGCTGTGGCGGCTGTCGGATCCCGGTCGTCCCGTCTTCCGGCACCCGTCGAACGCGCCCGGTGTCTCGCAGCTGCGGCTGGACGTCCGGCGCGGAACGGTCCGCTACCTGGCGGGGATCCGGGGCGGCGCCGTGCACACGCTGCGGCTGGGGGACGCGGCGGGCGGTCCGTGGGGCCGGGAGAGAACACGGGCGGCCGCGTTCAGTCCGGACGGCGCGCTGCTCGCCACCATGGCCCGCAGCGGGTCCACCATCCGTTTCCGCCTGCGCTCCACGCGCCCCGGGGGCCGCGTCGTCGACTTCCCGCCGCTGCGCTGCCTCGGGGACCCGAACACGGACGCGGACTGGGACGAGGCGTGCCACGGGCTGATGGCCTTCAGCCCCGACGGTGCCCGCTTCGCGTACGGGATCAGCACCTGGGACACCGAGGGCGACCTTCCCGCCGCGACACCGCTGGCCGTGTGGGACACCCGGCGCCATGTCCAGGTGGTGTCCTTCCAGGCGGGCGACGGGGTGCACGGAAACCCCGGCGGGGCCGCCGCGCTCGCCTTCACACCGGACGGGTCCCTCCTGACGTACGGATCCGGGACGCTGGAGGTGTGGGACGCGGCCACGGGCCGCCGCGTGGGCCGGCTGCCGAACGCCGAACCCGAGGTGGCCGGCTCCGAGTCGATGGACGGTGCGCCGGCCGGCACCCTCGTCGTACGGCCCGACGGCGGGTTCGCCGCCACGGCGTACGGCGTCCACTTCGCCATCCGGTCGGTCCGCGAACCGTCGCTCCGGTCGGCGCCGCTGCGGCGTGCCCTCGGGCAGGAGCAGCCCACGGTCGTCGCCTACGGCCCGGACGGGAAGCGCCTCGCCGTGGGAGAGACGAGCGGACTCGTCGGCGTGTGGGACGGGAGCGCGACCCGGCGCCTGGCCGTGCTGCCCGCCGCGGGGTCCGGCGGGGCAGACGAGGAGCTGACGGCGGTGACCGCCCTCGCCTTCTCGCCCGACGGTTCCGTGCTGGCCACCGGGGACCGGTCCGGGGCCGTGCGGCTGTGGGACACGGCGTCGGGGCTGCCGCTGGGCGGTCCGCTGCCGACCGCCGGCGACACCGTGCGCGCGCTCGCCTTCGACGAGGGCGGCGCCCGCCTGCTCGTCGCCGGGGAACGGGCCCCGCTGCGGACTTATCCGGTCGGTCCGGAGCGGCTCGCGGCGGTGGTGTGCCGGCGGGGCGGGGGCGGGCTGAGTCCCGCCGAGTGGCGGGCGTACGTCCCCGAACTGCCGTACCGGGAGCAGTGCTGAGCCGGTAAGGGGCGGCGTCCCACGGCATCCCACGGGGAGTGACCTGCGGACGCGTTGTTTTCTGGCTCCGGAGGGGGAGCTGATGAACAACGTCGCGGCCGGTGGACTCGATGGCGACGGCACGGCGGGGCGACCCCCGGGCCGGACGACACACCTGTCCACACCTGTGCGACATCAGAAGGAGACTCATGTCCCTCATGACGAAGACGGCCGTCACCCTCGCGGGGATGACGACCGCCGCGGCCCTGGCCCTGGCGCCCGCGCTGCCCTCGGGGGCGGACGCGGCGCCGAGGACGCAGCCGGTGGCGTCCACCGCGAAGGCGGGCGACGGGATCGAGGCGCTGAAGTTCATCCACGCCGACAAGTGCGCCGACGTGCCGCGCGGTTCGGGCAAGCTGGGGCTCCAGCTGGTGCAGTGGAAGTGCGGCGGCGCCAACACCAACGGCTCGCCCAACCAGTGGTGGCGGATCAAGAGCGCCGGCAACGGCAACTCGTGGATCATGAGCACGAAGACCGGCAAGTGCATGAACGTCCAGCGCGGCAGCAAGGCCAAGGGCGCGTCCGTCATCCAGTGGCACTGCAACAAGCAGGCCAACACGCTGTGGAAGGTCACGAAGCGCGGCGGGAACGGCGGCTGGCAGGCCAAGAACGTCAAGAGCGGCCTGTGCCTGAACGTCCGGGGCGCGAGCAAGTCCGACGGCGCGAAGCTCATCCAGTGGACCTGCGACGGCAAGAACAACAGCCGCTTCTGGCGCATCGACTGATCGCGTGGCCGCACGGGGGAAGGACGGGCGGGCCCGGGGCCGGCGGGTGGCCGGATGGCTGCTCGGGGGCGTCGGCCTCGGGCTCTGCCTCGGGGGTTTCCTCCGGTTGATGGTCGCCGTGCCGTCCGGCCCGGTCACGCCCCTGGTCATGATCGGGTCGGTCGTCCTCCTGGAAGTCTCCTATCGCTGCGGGGAGAACGCCCGGGGGTCGGCGAGCACGTCGGGGGACGGTCCCCGGAGGGAGCCCCGTCGGGGGTGTGCGGGGCTCCCTCCGCCGTCACTGGGGCAGGGCGAAGTCGACGACGTGGATCGGTGAGGGGGTGGTGCCGCTGGACTTCTGCTGGTACATGATCGACAGCACGTTGTCCTGGGCGACTCGGGTCTCGTCGACGACGACCTCGCCGAAGGCGTTGAGGCCGCTGCCGTCGAACAGCACCTTCCAGTCCGTGTAGTTCGACGCCTTGGAGGCGCCGGCGATCCGGCCGTACGGCATGATCGCGTAGGCGTTGTCGTACTTGTCGAGAACCAGCTTGGTGCGCTGGCTGGAGTTGAGCGGGACGGGGATCTCGGTCTTGCGCCAGGCGCCGGTGGTGAGGTCCTTGCGGACGTGGAAGACGCGGCCGTTGGCGGTGCGGTCGCCGACGTAGTTCGTGGTGCACTGCCCGAAGCGGCCCGGTACGTAGCTGATCAGGGCGTGCGGGCGGCTCGCGGAGTCCGTCGCCTGGCTCTCCTGGTTCATCAGGGAGTGGTCGGGGTTCAGGGGGTCGACGACGAGGCCGGTGTCGTTGACGGAGACCCGGTCGGCGCCGCCGGTCGTGCCGACGACGGTCCCGGCGGCGTTGCGCCAGGTGCGGCCGCGGTCGGTGGAACGGACGTAGCCGGTGTCGTGGTTGGTGATGCCGCCGCCGTTGCACATGACGGCGCCGTTCTGCTCGCGCCAGGTGAAGAAGGCGTGCAGGGTGCCGTCGGCGCTGTAGTCGATGCCGTGCAGGTACATGTTGCGGGCGGTGCTGGAGCCGTGCTCGCTGGTGTACGTGCCGGTGGAGGCGGTCCACTCGCCGAGCGCGGTCCAGCGGGTGCCGTCGTACTCGGCGAGGGCGTTGCGGCCGTTGCCGGAGACGGCGACGCGGTAGCTGAGCTGGAGGCGTCCCTCGGGGGTGGCGACGAACTGGGGGTAGGTGAACTGGGAGGTGAGGGCGAGGCCGTCGAGAGTGGTCTGGACGGCGCCGAACTCGCTCGCGGTCCAGGCGCGGCCGCCGGGGTTGTCGAGGAGTCCCGCGTTCGACTTCACGTAGAAGAAGGCGTCGCTGTGGGAGTCCATGTTCAGGTGGAGGCGGCCGTCGATGCGGGAGACGCCCATGGAGATGACGTTGTGGGAGTCGTCGTAGCGCAGCGTGTGGGCGAGCTTGACGGTCTGCCAGGTGGTGGCGCCGAGGGGGCGGCGGGCGACGACGGCGCTGCGGTCGGCGGTGTACCAGGCGGCGTACTGGTAGCCCTTGTAGGTGAGGAGGCCGTTCTTCTGGAAGGAGTTGTTGTTGACCAGGCCGTTGTACGACACGAAGTAGAGGGCCTGGGAGTCGAGCCGGGTGTCGCCGATCCGGCTGACGGCGGGGGCCGGGTCGGCGGCGTTCGCGGTGCCGGTGAGGGCCAGGGTGGCGAGGAGGGCGGTGGCCGTGGCCGCGGCGGCCAGGGGTCGTCTCATGGGCGGGCTCCTAGGCGAGGTGGAACACTTCGGTGAGGGGTTTCATCGCCTCGTCGGGGCGGGTCCCGTCGAGCGCTTCGAAGAAGTCGGCCATCTCGGCCTGCCAGCGGGCGTTGACGTCCGTCGCCGCCATGGCGGCCCGGGCCCTGGCGAAGTCCTCGGTCTCCAGGTAGCCGACCAGCAGGCCGTCCTCGCGGAGGAAGAGGGAGTAGTTGTGCCAGCCGGTGGCGGAGAGCGCCGCGAGCATCTCGGGCCAGACGGCCGCGTGCCGCTCGCGGTACTCGTCGAGGCGGTCCCGGCGGACTTTCAGCAGGAAGCAGACGCGCTGCACGTGTCCGCCCCCTCTCAGAAGTCGAACTGGTCGATGTTGCTCTTGTCGAAGACGGTCGGCGGGCCGAGGATGATCTCGCCGTCCTTGCCGATCGTGTACTCGCCGAGCCGGCCGGCCTTGAACTTCTCGCCCTCGGTGCCGGTGATCTGCCCGGAGGCCAGGGCCGCGGCGGCGTAGGCGCCGAGGTAGCCGAGGTCCTTGGGGTTCCACAGCGCGAACTGCTCGACGGTGCCGTCCTTGACGTACTTGCGCATCTGGTTGGGCGTGCCGAGGCCCTTGACGACGACCTTGCCCTTGTACGAGGAGGAGCTGATGTAGCGGGCGGCCGCGGCGATGCCGACGGTGGTGGGCGAGATGATGCCCTTCAGGTTCGGGTACGCCTTGAGGAGGCCCTGGGTCTCCTGGAAGGACTTCTGGTCGTCGTCGTCCCCGTACGCGACCTTGACCAGCTTCATGTCCTTGTACTCGGGCTTCTTCAGCTCGTCCTTCATGAACTCGATCCAGGTGTTCTGGTTGGTCGCGTTCTGGGTGGCGGAGAGGATGGCTATCTCGCCCTTGTGGCCGAGCTGCTCGGCGATGTTGCGGACCTGGCTGCGGCCGATCTCCTCGGAGCTTGCCTGGTTGATGAAGAGCTGGCGGCAGTCCTTGGCCGTGTCGGAGTCGTAGGCGACGACCTTGATGTCCTGCTTCATCGCGGTCTTCAGCGGGGTGCAGACGGCGTTGGGGTCGTTGGCGGCGATGAGGATGGCGTCCTGGCGCTGCTGGATCAGCGTGTTGATGTAGGACACCTGGGAGGAGGCGCTGGCGTCGGAGGGGCCGACCTCCTTGCCGGTGCCGCCGAACTCCTTGGCGGCCTCGATGCCGGCCTCGTCGACGATCTTCTCGTACGGGTTGTTGATCTGCTTGGGCAGGAAGGCGAGCTTCAGGTCCTTCTTCAGGGCCGCGTCCGGGTTGGCGGAGGCCTTGGCGACGGAGCCGGTGGAGTCCTTGGCGGCGGAGTCCTTGGTGGTGCCGGAGCAGCCGGCGAGGGTGACGGCGAGGGCGCTGACGGCGGATACGGCGGCGAGGGTGGAGCGTCGGGTGCGGGAGCGCAGGTGCATCGGCGGAGAGCCTTTCGGGTGCGCCGGGCCGGGGGCGGGCCGGCGAGGAGGAGGGGTTGGGGGTGGGGGCGCGGGGGCGCCGGTCAGGGAACGGGTTCGGTGGCGGCGCGGCGGTGGCGGCGTTCGGTGAGGACCGCGACCAGCCGTGGGGTGAGGACGGAGGCGATGAGGAGGACCCCGGTGACGACGACCTGGATCTCGCTGGAGACGTCGTTGAGGGTGAGCAGATTGCGCAGCAGGCCGACGAGGAGCACTCCGGCGACGGCGCCGCCGAGGGTGCCCTTGCCGCCGTCGAAGTCGATGCCGCCGAGGAGGACGGAGGCGATGACGACGAGTTCGAGGCCGAAGCCGTTGTCGGCGCGGGCGCTGCCGTAGCGGAGGGTGTAGACGATGCCGGCGAAGGACGCCACGGTTCCGGAGACCACGAACAGGGCCAGCTTGATGCGCTTGACGCGGATGCCGGCGAAGTAGGCGGCGTCCTCCTGCGCGCCGATGGCGAACAGGGACCGGCCGAAGCCCGCGCCGTGCAGGACGACGGCGGCGACCACCGCGAGGACGGCGAACAGGGCGACCGGATACGGGATGAACGTGCCCGGCACGGTCTGCGTGTACGTGGCCCACTGGGCGTACGACTCGGGGAAGTCGGCGACCGCCTTGGTGCCGAGGACCACGGAGGCCAGGCCGCGGAAGAGGGCCAGGGTGCCGATGGTGACGGCCAGCGAGGGCAGCCCGACGCGGGTGACCAGCCAGCCGTTGAGGAGTCCGCCGAGCGCGCCGACCAGCAGGCAGACGGGGACGATCAGTTCGAACGCCCAGCCCGCGTCCCACAGGGAGCCGGCCAGGGCGCTGGACAGGCCCAGCATCGAGGCGACGGACAGGTCGACCTGGCCGGCGACGACCAGCAGCGTCATCGGGAGGGCGATCAGCGCGACCTCGGCGATGTCGTTGAGGGCGGCGGAGAGGTTCGCGGTGTCGGCGAAGCCGTCGGTGGTTCCGGTTCCGACGAGGAACACGGCGACCAGGAGGGCGCCGACGACGCTGTCCCAGCGCAGCAGCTTGGCAAGGGGGCTCATCGCCTGCTCCTCTTCCTCAGGGCGTTGGTGGTGCGGACCTGCACGACGCGGTCGGCGGTGATCGCGAGGATCAGCAGGGCTCCGGTGATGGCCTGCTCCCAGAACGGGTCGACCTTGAGGACGACCAGGGCGCCGGAGATCGTCGTCAGGAGCAGGGCGCCGAGCGCCGCGCCCCAGACGGAGCCGGTGCCGCCGGTGATGGCCACGCCGCCCACGACGACGGCGCTGACGACGGTCAGCTCCCAGCCGGTCGCCGCGCCGGCGACGACGGTGCCGAAGCGGGCGAGCCACAGGGCGCCCGCGAGGCCGGCCACGGCGCCGGAGAAGACGTACGCGGCGAGGACGCGGCGGCGGATCGGGATGCCGGCGAGCCGGGCGGCCTCGGGGCTGGAGCCGATGGCGTACAGCTCGCGTCCGCTGCGGTAGGTGCGCAGGTAGTAGGCGGTGGCGGCGAGGACGAGGGCGGCGATCAGCGGCAGGTAGGGGATGCCGAGGACGCTGCCGCTGCCGAGCGACAGGACCGCTTCGGGCAGGTTGACCGCGTTGATCTGGCCGCCTTCGGCGAGCGCGTAGTCGACGCCCTGGAGGACGTACAGCATGCCGAGCGTGACGACGAGCGCCGGGACCTTGCCGAGGCTGACCAGGGCTCCGCTGACGAGGCCGCACAGGGCGCCGACGGCGATGCCGAGGAGCATGGTGACGACCGGGCCGTGGCTGCTGCCGGAGACGAAGTCGCCGCAGGTGAAGGCGGTGAGGCCGACGACCGAGCCGACCGACAGGTCGATGTTGCGGGTGACCACGACGACGGACTGGCCGACGGCGAGGAGCACCAGGATGGACGCGTTGAGGAGCAGGTCCTTGACGCCCTGGCTGTCGAGGAACGCCGGGTTGGCGATCCAGGTGCCGAGGACGAGCAGGACGAGTGCTCCGCCGATGGCGGCCTCGCGGGCCCGGAAGACGGCGTCGACCAGGGTGCGGGCGTCGCCCGTGCGCGCCGGGGCGGCGTGGGCGGGGGGCTTGTCGAGGGCCGTCGTCATGCCGCCTTCTCCTCTGCTGTACGGCCGGTCGCGGCGGCCATCACCGTCTCCTCGGTGGCCTCGGCGCGCGGGATCTCGGCGACGAGCCGTCCCTCGTGCATGACGAGGACCCGGTCGGCCATGCCCAGGACCTCGGGGAGGTCGGAGGAGACCATGAGCACGGCGAGACCTTCGGCGGCGAGTCCCGACAGCAGCCGGTGCACCTCGGCCTTGGTGCCGACGTCGATGCCGCGGGTGGGCTCGTCGACGATGAGCACGGACGGCTCGGTGGCCAGCCACTTGGCGAGGACGACCTTCTGCTGGTTGCCGCCGGACAGCACGCCGACGCTGTCGGAGAGCCGGTTGTACTTGAGCTGGAGCCGGACGGCCCAGTCGGCGGCCCTGCCCCGTTCCAGGGAGCGGCGGACGAGGCCGCCGCGGCCGAGCCGGCCGAGGCCGGTGAGGCCGATGTTGCGCTCGATGGACATATCCATCACGAGGCCGCGCTGCCGCCGGTCCTCGGGGACGAGGGCGATCCCGGCGTCCATGGCGGCCGTGGGCGAACCGGCGGGCAGTGCGCGGCCGTCGACGTGGACCTCGCCGGCGTCGAAGCGGTCGACGCCGAACACGGCCTGGACGACCTCGCTGCGGCCGGCGCCGACGAGGCCGGCGAGGGCGACGATCTCGCCGCGCCGTACGTCGAAGGAGACGTCCCGGAAGACGCCCTCGCGGGTGAGGCGGCGGACGGACAGGGCGGTGTCGCCGATGCGGGCCTGCTGCTTGGGGTACAGCTCGTCGAGGTCGCGGCCGACCATCCGGCGGACGAGGTCGTCCTCGCTGAGGCCGTCGAGGGGTTCGGAGGAGATCCAGCGGCCGTCGCGCAGGGTGGTGACGCGCTGGCAGAGCCGGAAGATCTCTTCGAGCCGGTGGGAGATGAAGAGGACGGCGGCGCCCTCGGCGCGCAGGGCCTCGACGACGGAGAAGAGGCGGGCGGTCTCGCCGCCGGTGAGGGCGGCGGTCGGCTCGTCCATGATCAGGACGCGGGCGTCGAAGGAGAGCGCCTTGGCGATCTCGACGATCTGCTGGTCGGCGATGGACAGGCCGCGGGCGGGCCGGCCGGGGTCGAGGTCGACGCCGAGGCGGGCCATGAGCGCGGCCGTCGCGGCGTGCACGGCCCTGCGGTCGATGCGGCCGAGCGATCGGCGGGGCTGGCGGCCCATGAAGATGTTCTCGGCGATGGACAGGTCCGGGAAGAGCGTCGGTTCCTGGTAGATCACCGCGATGCCCGCGTCGCGCGCGTCGGCGGGGCCGTGGAACTCCACGGTGGCGCCGTCGAGGAGGACCTGGCCGGTGTCGGGCCGGTGCACTCCGGCGAGGGTCTTGATGAGCGTGGACTTGCCGGCGCCGTTCTCACCGGCGAGCGCGTGCGCCTCGCCGGGGTACAGCTGCAGGGACACGTCCTGCAAGGCCCGTACGGCGCCGAAGGACTTGGAGACGTCCTTCAGGGCCAGGACGGGGGGCGGGCCCGCATCGGGCTGTTTCATGAGGGGCTCCTCAGCGGCGGTGGCGGTGCCTCCCACGCCGTGAAAGGTTTCAACGAGGTTTCCCGGAAGCTAGACGCGCTCCGGCGGCGACGTCAATGGGTTGCCCGCTGAAACTTTCGATGCTTGGTCGTTTCGTGATGTGAACCGGGGTCAACGGGCCGGGACCCTCTTGACATGACCTGCGGGCACCCATAGCTTCGCCGCGATGAAACGATTCATAAACCACCCGCACGGCACTCAGGAGCGCTGACGATGACGAGCCGAGCCGATGTCCCAGCCGTGAAGGCAGCCCTGAAATCCCAGGCCGTCGAGACCCCGTCCTGGGCCTACGGGAACTCCGGCACCCGTTTCAAGGTGTTCGCGCAGGCGGGAGTCCCCCGCACCCCGCAGGAGAAGCTCGACGACGCCGCACGGGTGCACGAGCACACCGGGGTCGCCCCGACCGTCGCCCTGCACATCCCGTGGGACAGGGTCGACGACTACGCCGCCCTCGCCTCGTACGCACGGGAGCGCGGCCTGCGGCTCGGGGCGATCAACTCCAATGTCTTCCAGGACGACGACTACAAGCTGGGCAGCGTCTGCCACCCGGACCCGCGGGTCCGCCGCAAGGCGCTGGCCCATCTGCTGGAGTGCGTCGACATCATGGACGCCACCGGCTCGCGCGACCTGAAGCTGTGGTTCTCGGACGGCACGAACTACCCGGGCCAGGACGACATCCGCGCCCGCCAGGACCGCCTCGCCGAGGCGCTGGCCGCCGTCCACGAGCGGCTGGGCGAGCACCAGCGGATGCTGCTGGAGTACAAGTTCTTCGAGCCGGCCTTCTACACGACCGACGTGCCGGACTGGGGCACCGCCTACGCGCACTGCCTGAAGCTCGGCGAGAAGGCGCAGGTCGTCGTGGACACCGGGCACCACGCGCCCGGCACCAACATCGAGTTCATCGTGGCGCTGCTGCTGCGCGAGAACCGGCTCGGCGGCTTCGACTTCAACTCGCGCTTCTACGCCGACGACGACCTGATGGTCGGCGCGGCCGACCCGTTCCAGCTCTTCCGGATCATGTACGAGGTGGTCCGGGGCGGCGGGCTCACCGGCGACGTGGCCTTCATGCTCGACCAGTGCCACAACATCGAGGCGAAGATCCCGGCGATCATCCGGTCGGTGATGAACGTCCAGGAGGCCACCGCCAAGGCGCTGCTGGTGGACCGCGAGGCGCTGTCCGCCGCCCAGGCCGAGGGCGACGTCCTCGCCGCCAACGCCGTCCTGATGGACGCGTACGACACCGACGTCCGTCCGCTGCTCGCCGAGGTGCGCGAGGAGCTGGGCATCGACCCCGACCCGATCGCGGCGTACCACCGCTCGGGCCATGCACAGAAGATCGTCGAGGAGCGCGTGGGCGGGACCCAGGCGGGATGGGGAGCGTGAACTCCATGGAACGGCACACCGCGGTCGACGACCTGCTGGAGCGCTCGCACCGGCTCGGCTCGGACCCCCGCAACACGAACTACGCCGGCGGCAACGCCTCCGCCAAGGGCACCACGACCGACCCCGTGACCGGCGGCGACGTCGAGCTGATGTGGGTCAAGGGCTCCGGCGGCGACCTCGGGACCCTGACGGAGTCGGGGCTGGCCGTGCTCCGGCTGGACCGGCTGCGGGCGCTCGCCGGGGTGTACCCGGGCGTGGAGCGCGAGGACGAGATGGTCGCCGCGTTCGACTACTGCCTGCACGGGCGGGGCGGCGCCGCCCCGTCGATCGACACGGCGATGCACGGCCTCGTCGACGCGCTCCACGTCGACCACCTGCACCCCGACTCCGGCATCGCCCTGGCCTGCGCCGCCGACGGCGAGAAGCTGACCCACGAGTGCTTCGGCGACAAGGTGGTGTGGGTGCCCTGGCGGCGGCCCGGCTTCCAGCTCGGCCTGGACATCGCCGCCGTCAAGGAGGCCAACCCGCAGGCGGTCGGCTGCGTCCTGGGCGGCCACGGCATCACCGCCTGGGGCGACACCGGCGAGGAGTGCGAGGCGAACTCCCTCTACATCATCCGGACCGCCGAGACCTTCCTCGCCCAGCGGGGCCGCCCCGAGCCGTTCGGCCCGGTGCTGGAGGGGTACGAGCCGCTGGACCCGGCCGCGCGCCGGGAGCGGGCCGCGGCCCTCGCCCCGTACGTCCGGGCCCTCGCCTCCCGCGACCGGGCGCAGGTCGGGCACTTCGACGACTCCGACGCCGTCCTCGACTTCGTCTCCCGCGCCGAGCACCCCCGCCTCGCCGCCCTCGGCACCTCCTGCCCCGACCACTTCCTGCGCACCAAGGTCCGGCCGCTCGTCCTGGACCTGCCGCCGTCCGCGCCCCTGGAGGAGGCGGTGGCCCGCCTCGAGGAGCTGGCCGCGGCCTACCGCGAGGAGTACCGGGCGTACTACGAGCGGCACGCGGAGCCCGGCTCGCCCGCCATGCGCGGCGCCGACCCGGCGATCGTGCTGGTCCCCGGCGTCGGCATGTTCTCCTTCGGCAAGGACAAGCAGACCGCCCGGGTCGCCGGCGAGTTCTACCTCAACGCGATCAACGTGATGCGCGGCGCCGAGGCCGTGTCCACGTACGCGCCCATCGAGGAGCGCGAGAAGTTCCGCATCGAGTACTGGGAGCTGGAGGAGGCCAAGCTGCGGCGCATGCCGGCGCCGAAGCCGCTGGCGACCCGGATCGCGCTCGTCACCGGCGCCGGTTCCGGCATCGGCCGCGCCATCGCGCACCGGCTCGCCGCCGAGGGCGCCTGCGTGGTCGTCGCCGACCTGAACGCGCGGAACGCGGCGGCCGTCGCCGAGGAGCTGGGCGGACCCGACAGGGCCGTGGCCGTGACCGTGGACGTCACCGGCGAGGAGCAGATCGCGGCGGCCTTCCGCGAGGCGCTGCTCGCCTTCGGCGGCGTCGACCTGGTCGTCAACAACGCCGGCATCTCCATCTCCAAGCCGCTCCTGGAGACCTCCGCGCGGGACTGGGACCTCCAGCACGACATCATGGCGCGCGGCTCGTTCCTGGTGTCGCGGGAGGCCGCCCGGCTGATGATCGCCCAGGAGCTGGGCGGCGACATCGTCTACATCGCCTCCAAGAACGGCGTCTTCGCCGGCCCCAACAACGTCGCCTACGGCGCCACCAAGGCCGACCAGGCCCACCAGGTGCGGCTGCTCGCCGCCGAACTGGGCGAGCACGGCATCCGCGTCAACGGCGTCAACCCGGACGGGGTGGTGCGCGGCTCCGGCATCTTCGCCGGCGGCTGGGGCGCCCAGCGGGCCGCGGTGTACGGCGTCGAGGAGGAGAAGCTGGGCGAGTTCTACGCGCAGCGGACCCTGCTGAAGCGGGAGGTGCTGCCGGAGCACGTGGCGAACGCGGTGTTCGCCCTCACGGGCGGCGACCTCACCCACACGACGGGCCTGCACATCCCGGTGGACGCCGGGGTGGCAGCGGCCTTCCTGCGCTGACCCGCCCGCCGTCCCTGGTGCCGCCGTCCCCGGCTGTGGGCAGTCGTTCCGCCGGGGCGATGGAGGCCCCCCTGCTCGAGCGAAGCCGAGAGCTCGGGGGAGGGCGGGCACAACCAGGGACGGCCCCCGGCCCGAGGGCCCTTCCGGCGCCCGCACCACTCGACCCCGAGGACCCGATGCAACCGACTACCCCCCAGCCCTTCGCCGCCGTCGACCTCGGCGCATCCAGCGGCCGCGTCATGCTCGCCCGGGTCGGCCCGGAGACGCTGGACCTGCGAGAGGTCCACCGCTTCCCCAACCGCCCCGTACGGGTCGGCCGCACCCTGCACTGGGACGTCCTGGCGCTGTACCGGGGCGTTCTGGACGGCCTGCGGGCGGCGGGCGCGGCCGCGGGCGGCCGGCTCGCCGGCGTCGGCATCGACAGCTGGGCCGTGGACTACGGGCTGCTGGACGAGAGCGGCGCCCTCCTGGGCAACCCGGTGCACTACCGCGACACCCGCACCGACGGCGCGGCCGAAAAGGTCGCGGCCCTGCTCCCCCCGCGGGAGCTGTACGCGGCGACCGGCCTCCAGCACCTGCCGTTCAACACGGTCTACCAGCTGGTCGCGGCGCGGGGGACGCCCCAACTGGCGGCTGCCCGGCGCCTCCTGATGATCCCGGACCTCATCGCGTACTGGCTCACGGGCGAGGCCGGCACCGAGATCACCAACGCCTCGACCACCCAGCTCGTCGACCCCCGCACCCGCACCTGGTCGCCGGTCGTCGCCGCCCGGCTCGGCATCGACCTGGGCCTGTTCCCGCCGCTGCGCAGCCCGGGCGACCCCGCCGGGACGCTGCTGCCCGAGGTGTTGGCCGAGACGGGGCTCGCAGGACCGGTCCCGATGACGGTGGTCGGCTCCCACGACACGGCCTCCGCCGTGGTGGGCGTCCCCGCCACTGGCGACGACTTCGCGTACATCGCCACGGGCACCTGGTCCCTCGCGGGCCTGGAGCTGGACCGGCCGGTCCTCACCGAGGAGTCCCGCGCGGCGAACTTCACCAATGAGCTGGGCGTGGACGGCACCGTCCGCTACCTGCGCAACATCATGGGACTGTGGCTGCTCCAGGAGTGCCTGCGCGCCTGGGAGGCCGGGGGCGAGCCCCAGGACCTCGCCGCACTCCTGGCCGGGGCGGCCGACGCGGCACCGCTGCGGTCGGTCGTGGACGCGGGCGACCCCGCGTTCCTGGTGCCCGGAGGCATGCCGCGCCGGATCGCGGAGGCCTGCGCCCGCGCGGGCCTGCCCGAGCCGCGCACGCCCGTCGAGTTCACCCGCTGCGTCCTGGACTCCCTGGCCCTCGCGCACCGCCGGGCGGTCGAGGACGCCCAGGCCCTGTCGGGCCGCACGGCGGGCACCGTCCACATCGTCGGCGGCGGCGCCCACAACGCGCTGCTGTGCCAACTGACCGCCGACGCGACGGGGCTGCCCGTCGTGGCGGGTCCCGCGGAGGCGGCGGCGCTCGGCAACGCCCTGGTCCAGGCGCGGGCCGCCGGGGTCGTCGACGGGGGGCTGCCCCGGCTGCGGGCGCTGCTGCGCGCCACCCAGCCACTGCGGTACTACGATCCGGCGGGTGACCGAGCGGCCTGGGACGAGGCCGCGGACCGGATCACCGGCCGGGCCCGGACGGCCCGGGAGGAGAGGAGGGACGGCACGTGCGCGTAGCGCTCTTCGTCACCTGCGTCAACGACACGCTCTATCCCCGCACGGGGCGGGCCACGGTGCGGCTGCTGGAGCGGCTGGGGGTGAGGGTCGACTTCCCCGCGGCGCAGAGCTGTTGCGGCCAGCCGCAGTTCAACACCGGCTACCGGCACGAGACGGAGCCGCTGGTGCGCCGCTTCGACCGTGCCTTCGCGGAGTACGACTACGTCGTCACGCCGTCCGGCTCGTGCGCGGCGATGGTCCGCGACAACTACCCGCGGATCGGCGCCAAGGCGGCCGCCGAGGGCCGGGGTCCGGAGCTGGCGGAGGCGGCGGCGCGGGCGGTGCCGAAAACGTACGAGCTGACCGAGTTCCTGGTCGACGTGCTCGGCGTGACGGACGTCGGCGCCTACTTCCCGTACACCGTGACCTACCACCCCACCTGCCACGGGCTGCGCGTGCTCGGGCTGCGGGACCGGCCCCGCCGGCTGCTGGAGCACGTCAAGGGCCTGGAGCTGCGCGAGCTCCCGGGCGCCGAGGAGTGCTGCGGCTTCGGCGGCACGTTCGCCGTGAAGAACGCGGCCGTGTCCGCCGCGATGGGGGCGGACAAGGCGCGCGGCATCGAGAGCACGGGCGCGGAGGCGGTGTGCACGGTGGACAACTCCTGTCTGATGCACATCGGCGGAACGCTCGCCCGGCGCGGCGCGGCGGTACGCCCCGTGCACCTGGCGGAGATCCTGGCGGCGACCGAGGAGGAGCCCTACGCATGAGCGGTACGTACCTCGGTATGCCTGCCTTCCCCCGGGCGGCGCGCGACGCCGTGCGCGACACCACGTTGCGCGGCAATCTGCGGCACGCCACGCACACCATCCGCGACAAACGGGCGAGGGCGGTCGCGGAGCTGGCCGACTGGCAGGAGCTGCGCGCGGCCGGCAAGGCGATCAAGGACCGGACGCTGCGTCACCTCGACCACTACCTCGTGCGCTTGGAGGAGGCGGTCACTGCGGCGGGCGGCACCGTCCACTGGGCCGCCGACGCGGCCGAGGCCAACGCCATCGTCACCTACCTGGTCAAGGCGACCGGTGAGAGCGAGGTCGTCAAGGTCAAGTCGATGGCCACGCAGGAGATCGGGCTGAACGAGGCGCTGGAGGCCGAGGGCATCCGCGCGTACGAGACGGACCTGGCCGAGCTGATCGTGCAGCTCGGCGAAGACCGGCCCTCGCACATCCTGGTCCCGGCGATCCACCGCAACCGGGCGGAGATCCGCGACATCTTCGACCAGGAGATGGGCCGTTGGGGCCGGCCGGCCCCGGAGGGCCTGTCGGACAGCCCGGCGGAGCTGGCGGAGGCGGCACGGCTGCACCTGCGGGAGAAGTTCCTGCGCGCCAAGGTCGGCATCTCGGGCGCCAACTTCATGGTGGCGGAGACCGGCACGCTCGTCGTGGTCGAGTCCGAGGGGAACGGCCGGATGTGCCTGACCCTGCCGGAGACGCTGATCTCGGTGGTCGGCATCGAGAAGGTCGTACCGACCTGGCAGGACCTGGAGGTCTTCCTCCAGCTCCTCCCCCGCTCCTCCACGGCCGAGCGGATGAACCCGTACACCTCGACGTGGACGGGCACGACGGACTCCGACGGGCCGCAGAACTTCCACCTGGTCCTGCTGGACAACGGCCGCACCGACACCCTCGCCGACGAGGTGGGGCGCCAGGCCCTGCGCTGCATCCGCTGCTCGGCGTGCCTGAACGTGTGTCCGGTGTACGAGCGGGCCGGCGGCCACGCGTACGGCTCCGTCTACCCCGGCCCGATCGGCGCGATCCTCAGCCCGCAGCTGCGCGGCACGGCGAGCGAGATCGACGCCTCCCTCCCGTACGCCTCGTCCCTGTGCGGGGCGTGCTACGAGGTGTGCCCGGTGGCCATCGACATCCCCGAGGTGCTGGTGCACCTGCGGGAGCGGGTCGTGCAGGGCGGCGAGGTGACCCGGAACGGCGTGAAGGTCACGCTCCGGCCCGCGAAGGGCCACGCGGCGGAGCGCGCCGCCATGCGCGCGGCCCGCTGGGCCCTGGACCATCCGGGCGCCCTGCGGGCCGGCCAGCGCCTGGCGTCCCGCACCCGCCGCCTGCACCCGAAACGGCTGCCGGGCCCGGGGCGGGCGTGGACGGACACGCGCACCCTTCCCGAGGTGCCCGAGGAGTCGTTCCGGGACTGGTGGCAGCGCACACGCGGAGGTGACCGGTGACACCGGTGAACAGCAGCAGGGAACGGGTCCTGGCGCGGGTGCGCCGGGCCCTGGCGGACGTGCCCCGCGAGGAGCGGCCCCGGGACCACCGGGTCGAGCGCGGCTATCTGCGGGCGCACGGCGAGCGCACCGTCGAGGAGACGACCGCCCTCCTGGCGGAGAACCTCGCCGACTACCGGGCGGTCGTGCACCGGACCCGCGCGAGCGGGCTGCCGGACCTGATCGCCCGGCTCCTGGAACGCCACGGCTCCCGCTCGGTCCTGGTACCGCCCGGGCTGCCCGCCCCGTGGACGGCCGCCTGCCACGCGACCCGGGTGGACGACTTGGCCGCGAGCACGCCGCACGAGCTGGACGCGGTGGACAGCGTGGTCACGGGCTGTGCCGTGGCGATCGCGGAGACGGGCACGCTCGTCCTGGACGGCGGCCCCGGCCAGGGCAGGCGCCGGATCACCCTCGTTCCGGACCACCACATCTGCGTGGTCCGGGTCCCGGAGCAGGTCGTGGACTCGGTACCCCTGGCGCTGGAACGGCTGGACCCGACGCGCCCGCTGACCTGGATCTCGGGGCCGTCCGCGACGAGCGACATCGAGCTGGACCGGGTGGAGGGGGTGCACGGACCGCGCACGCTGGAGGTGGTGCTGGTGGAGGCGGACCCGGCTGGCGCGACCGACGAGAATCCCTAGAAAATCATGAAACCCGAGGATTCATCCCCTATGCCCGGGGTTATCCTATTTATAGGCCTACGGGGCGAGCGAGGGAGTTCGACCGGAGTAGCCGACTTTGGCAGGAAGCTTCGGCTTCCGCCGGGGCCGACGTCGACGGTCGGGCTGAGAGGCCTGAAGGTCGGAAGACCGGAAGGCGACCCCCACTACCTGATCCGGACAATACCGGCGCAGGGAGCCCGCTTCGTAGGTCGCTCGGCAAGTCCCGGGACAGTGACGGGTCCCGGGGCTTCGCTGCGTCCGGGGACGCCGTAGGCTCGGCGGCATGCTGAGCGAAGCCGAGGGCACCGGGCGGCAGGTGCGGGCCGTCTTCACCGACGGGACCATCACCGTGTACCAGGCGTACGCGTCACGGATCGCCGAGCCGGCTTTGCGGGCGGGGACGTTCGTCGACCCGTTCAGGCGGGAGCGCATGACCTGGATCAAGCCCTCCTTCCTGTGGATGATGTACCGCTGCGGCTGGGCCACGAAGGCCGATCAGGAACGCGTGCTCGCGATCGACATCACCCGCGAGGGCTTCACCTGGGCGCTGGAGCACGCCTGCCCCAGCCACTACGACCGGAGCCGCTTCGGGAGCGAGGCCGAGTGGCGCCGCGCACTGAAGTCGAGCCCGGTCCGCGTCCAGTGGGACCCCGAACGGGACCTGCGACTGAACCCGCTCCCCCACCGCGCGATCCAGATCGGCCTGTCGGGGACGGCCGTCGACCGGTACGTCGACGACTGGATCACGGACATCCGGGACGTGACGCCCCTGGCCCACGAGATCCACTCCCTGGTCAGGACGGGCGACCTGACGGCGGCCCAGGGGCTGCTCCCGCAGGAACGCGTATATCCGCTCCCCGCCGACCTCGTCGCCGGCCCCACCCCGACGACGACCACGACCGGGGCCTGAAGCCGCGGTGGACGGGATCGCCGCGGACGGGAACTCCGCCGACCGGATCGCCGCGGACGGGATCGGCCTTCCGGCCTCCATCAACGGCCAGGCGTGGCGGGTCGCCTGGTGCCCGCCGCCCGCCCCGCCCCCGGGCGCCCCGCACGGCGCGGAGGCGGTGTGCGTGGCGGACGGCCGGGTGGTCGTCGTCAGCCGCGACGGCAGGCGGTGGGGCCTTCCGGCCGGTCGCCCGGAGCCCGGCGAGGGGTGGGCCGACACCCTGCGCCGCGAGGTCCGTGAGGAGGCCTGCGCCGAGGTGACGGACCGCCGGCTCCTCGGCTTCAGCCACGGCGTGTGCGTACGCGGCCCCCAGGAGGGCCTGGTGCTGGTCCGGTCCATGTGGCGGGCGGAGGTGCGCCCGGGTCCGTGGCGGCCCCGCTTCGAGATGAGCCACCGCCGCCTCCTGGCCCCGGCGGAGGCCCTGGCCTCTCTCACGGTCCCCGAAGGTCTCGGGCCCTTCTACCGGCGGTTGTTCGCCGAGGCGGCCCTCTGACACCCCGGCGCGCCGGGCCGGGCCCCCCGGGGCACGCGGCGCCGCGTCGGCGGGGCCGCGCGCGGAGGCGCGCGGTGTGTGCCGTGCGCCCGTCCGGTGGCGCATCCTCGTGCACCGCCCCTGTGCGGACAGGCCGGTTTGGTGCAGGGTGGGCACATGAACCTGGCCCGGGACGCGCGGGACCGCCTGGCCTGCTGGCCGGCGCTCTCCCGCGGTCGCGCCTGCTGCGGAACGTCGTACTGCCTGTACTCCGGCGGCGCGGAGATCGTCCACTTCCACGGCGACGACAAAGCCGATGTGCATCTGACGCGCGGCATGATCGACAGACTGGGCCCGGCGCTCCGGAGGTCCACGGCCCTCCGGTTCTCGCCGGCCTCGGGATGGGTCACCGTACGGCTGGAGACCGGTTCCGACATCGATCTGCTGGCCACCCTCGTCAGCGCGGCCCTGACCGCGAGCGACGGCGTGGCCGGTGCCGTCTCCACGCCCGGAGCCGGTCCCGGGGCCGCGGTCGGGGCGGAGGCCCGGTCCGACCGGTCAGGCCGGGCCGAGCGGACCGGCCGGGCCGGCCGGCCCACCGGCCCATCGACGGACCCGTCGGCCGGCCTCGGGCCCACCCCCACCCCCTGCTCGCGCCACGTCCGGCCGTGACGGCCCCCGCCCGCGGCACCGTCAGACGCGCCCCTCTCCACCGCGCGAGGCCCCCGCACCGCGGGGCAGTATCAGGGCCGAGCCGGAGTGGAGCGTGACGCGGACCGGGGTGAACTCGGTCGCGTCGAGGGGCGACTGCCCGTTGCCGGGGCTGCGGGCGTAGCGCGGGTGGGCGCCTCCGCTGACCTGCCAGCGGATCCGGTGCCCGGCGGCGAAGCGGTGGGCGGTGGCGCTCATCGGTACGGTGACCTCCGAGGGCGCCTGCCGCCCCGTACGCAATCCGGCCAGGCCGTCGCAGACGTTGACGGAACGGCCGTGCGGGTCCACGTCGCAGAGGCGGGCGAACACGTCGGCGTACCCGGTGTCGGTGGAGAGGGTCAGCCGCGCCGAGACCGGGCCGATGACGTCGAGGGGCTCGGTCAGCGGGGGGCCGGTGAAGGTGAGGACGTCCGCGCGGGCCTCCAGGGCGGTGTTGTCGCGCGGCCCGGCCTTGGGGGAGATCAGCGGCCCGCCGACGGACGGCGTGGGGTCGGCCGGGTCGTAGCGGAACGAGGTCAGCGGTGCGGAGTCGGCGGGCGTACGGGCGGTGAGGTGCCCGCCGGCTGCGGCGAACCACGGCGTACCGGAGGCGGCGGGCGGCCAGTCCTCCATGTCGCGCCACGCGTCCTCGCCGCCGACGTGGACGCGTACCGCGGTGGGCCGCAGGCCGGAGGGGTCGTCGCACAGGTGGGCGCGCAGCCAGGCGAGGCTCTCCGCGAACACCTCGGGCCAGCCCCGCTGGAGCGCGGAGGTGTGCGTCCAGGGGCCGACGAGCAGGGCGCTGGGGCATCCGGCGCGGCGCAGCCGCCCGTACTGCTCGAAGGTCTGGTCGACCAGTCCGTCGTGCCACCCGGTGATGAGGCAGGTGGGGACGGCCAGCCGCTCCGCCGCCTCGCCCGGGGACGCGCCGCGCCAGTGCGGGTCCTCGGGGTCGGGGTGCGCCATCGCCCCGTCCAGCCAGGGGAGTTCGCGCCCCAGAGCGGCCACGTACGCCCCGCGCAGCGGCCGGGCGGTGGTGATGTCGCGCAGCCGGCGCTGGAGCCTGAGCGTCGCCCCCGCGAACGCCGCCGTGCCCCGGTGCTGGTACTCCATGCCGACGCCGACCGCGAGGGCGTTCTCCAGGCGCAGCGCGCCGTCCGTGTGGAACAGGGCGTGCGGGTCGTGCAGCCCGACCTGGACGACCATGGCCTTCAGCTCGGGCGGCGGGTCGAGGGCGAGCGCCCACTGCACATAGCCCAGGTAGCTGGGCCCGACCGTGCCCAGGGTGCCGTCGAACCAGGGCTGTTCGCGCAGCCAGGCGACCGTCGCCCGGCCGTCGGCCGCCTCGTTGTGCCACAGGTCGAAGCGGCCGCCCGAGCCGCCGGTGCCCCGGCAGCTCTGCAGGACGACGTGGAAGCCCTGCTCGGCGAAGAGCATGCCGTACATCGGTGACCAGGGCAGGCGCCGGCCGTAGGGCGAACGGACGAGGAGCGTCGGGAAGTTCCCCTGCGCGCGCGGGAAGTAGTGGTCGGTGACCAGCGGAGTGCCGTCGGCGGCGGGGACCGCGAGTCCCGGCTCCCATCCGGCTTCGTACCGGGCGGCCGGCAGCCGGCGCCAGGTCGCCCTCATCAGCCGCGAGGACAGCGGCGGCTTGCGTGACCTCATCGTTCCCCCTTCATGGGCGCCTCCGTGGGCGCGTCCGTGAGGCGCCACGTGGGCACCCTCAACCAATTCCGTACACTGTACGAGAATAGAGGATGCTTGGATGACACTCACAGGAGCCCGGAAGGAGGACGAGGATCGTGAGCCGAGAGGGCGGTTCGAGCGCCACGGGTGCCGCAGGGGCCACGGGCGTCGACCCGGAGGAACTGTGGCTGGCGCCCGCCCGGCCGCGCCGGGGCCGCAGGCCCGCGTTCAGCCGCGAGGCGATCACCGCGGCGGCGGTCGCCCTGGCGGACGCGGAAGGCCTCGACGGGGTCACCATGCGGCGGGTCGCCGAACGCGTCGGAGCCGGCGTCATGTCGCTCTACAGCTACGCCCCCGACAAGGAGACCCTGCTGGAGCTGATGGTCGACCACGTCAGCGGCGAACTGGCGGCGGAGGACATCTCCCCGACCGGCGACTGGCGCGCCGACCTCAAGGCCGTCGCCCGCCTCCAGCGCGCCCAGATGCTCCGGCACCCCTGGCTGCCCGCCGCCCTGTCCACGCGGCGCACGCCCGGCCCCAACACCCTGGCCGTCCTGGAGCGCGTGCTGGCGGCGCTGCGGCCGACGGGGCTGGACGGCGCGGCGAAGCTGGAGGTGTTCGCACAGCTCACCGGGTTCGTCGCCGGGCACGTCGGCCACGAGCTCGCCCAGGCCGCGGCCGCGCGTTCCCCCGAGCGTGCCGCGGCCGAGGTCCGCTACCTCGCGGCCGTGGCGGCGGATGGCCACCACCCGGAACTGGCCGAGGTGCTGTCCGCCCCGGGACGCCCGCTCGACCCCGAGGCCACGTTCACCCGCTTCCTCAACCGCCTCGTCGACGGCCTCGACACCAACTGAAGGCCGCGCGGACACGGAGCCGCCCGCGCTCCGTCGGACGGAACGCGGGCGGGCCGGTGCGGGGAGGGCGTAAGGATCAGAAGAACGAGCTGTCGCCGCCGAACTGGACGGCCGTGTGGTACATCTCGGCCGCGTTGACGCAGTTGAGGTGGGCCACCGGGAAACGGTAGGTGTCGTCGCAGATGCGGCGCATCTCGGTGCGGAAGCGCCCGTCGATCCAGTTCTTCGTCTCGCGCGTCGGGCTCAGCTTCAGCTCCCACTTCCCGCCGTAGTTGCGGTATCCGAAGTCGTGCTGGACGCACGCGGGGCGGAAGACCTCGCTGTACGGCGCGAGGCCGGTCGGCACGGAGCAGCCGTCGTTCGTCCAGTTGAACGGCGGGATGTGCGGGGTGACGGCGAACTCGCGGTAGGTCAGGTTCATGATGTGGTCGGCCTGCTCGCGGAGCGTCGGCTCCGCGAGCCGCGTCACGGTCGGGGAGGCGCCGTGCGCCGTGCCGGCCGCCATGGCGGTCTCGGCGCCGACGAGGGATCCCGTGAGGGTGGCTGCCGTCAGAAGGGCCAGGGTGGCGGCGGTCGTTGAGAGCTTCCTGCGCATGAGGTCTCCGGATCGCGTGTCGGGGAGGTCATTCCCGACGGGGCAACGATCCGGGTGACATGCGGATGCGCAAGTTCCCCCGGTCGGCGTAGCGGAGGGCGGGCCGCCCCGGTCGCCGTGCCGTCACGCAGCACGGGCGACGGCCGGCCGCCGGCGTGGGTGCCGGTGGAGGTGGAGGGCCGCGTACGCCACGACCGGTACGGCGACGGCGGGCACGACCCACCACGGCAGGCCGAGCCACAGGGCCGGGAATCCCCAGCCGTGGACCCCGCCGCACGGGTCAGGGCTGCTCCGTGGCGCCGTGCGGCTCCGGCCGCAGGAGGTACTCGGCGGAGAGGTGGATGGCTTCCGGTGCGGTGCGGCCGGGGTGGTCGGCGGCGATGAAGTGGCGACCGATGGCGAGCGCGAACATCAGGGTGCTGCGGGCCTCGATCTCGGCGGGGTCGGTGAGGAAGGTGCCGAACATCGTCCGCAGGAAGTCCATGCGTTCGTTGTCGATGCGCCGCAAGCGCGCCGCGACGGCCTCGTCGTGGCGGGCCCAGACCCGGACCGCGAGATCGATCCGGTGGAAGTCCTCGGAGAAGGTCAGCCGGCCGACCCTCCGGATCATGTCGGCGGCGTCGCCGCCCTCGGCGCCGACCTGGGCGATGATCGCCCTGGTGCAGCGGCGTTCCCACTCGTCGAGCATCTCCGCGAGCAGCGCGGGACGGCCGTCGAAGTAGCCGTAGAACCCGCCCTTCGTCACGCCGAGCCGGGCGGCGAGCGTCTCGACCCGGACCGCCTCGGGCCCGCCCTCGGCGAGGGCTTCGAGACCCGCCTCGATCCAGCGCGCTCGCGGCGTGCGGGCCACGGCAGGCATCCGGCCACCTCCATTGATCACTTGAGGTTTGTACGTTACCGTACACATCAACTGTACGGTGCCGTATAGATGAGAGGTCGAACCGTGTCACGACTCGCAAGGACGGCCCACACCGAACACCCCTGGCGCATCCACGCGCTCACGGCCGACTTCTCCGTCGAGGACGTGTGGTCGTTCCGCACCCCCGGCGCCGGGCCCGACGACTTCCCGGTGATGCTCGCGGCGATGCGGGCCGCCGGCGGGCCGGCGAAGCAGCCGCGGCTGGTGAGGTTCCTGTTCGCCGTGCGCTGGAAGCTCGGCGCGCTCCTCGGCTGGGACCGGCCGTCCGCGGGCATCGGCAGCCGGGTCGGGTCCCTCCGCGACCGCCTGCCCGGCGATCTCCGTGACGCTCCCCGCGGCCCGGACGACGACAGCATGCTCCTCAAGCCGGTCTACGAGCTGGACAGGGAGTCCGCCCGGGAGCTGGCGAACAAGACGGTGCACGGCGTGATGCACCTCGGGTGGGTGCAGGGTGCGAACGGCGACCACGAGTTGCGGATGGCCGTCCTGGTCAAACCCAACGGGTGGTTCGGGCGGCTGTACATGGCCGCGATCGCGCCGTTCCGGCACCTCGTCGTCTACCCGGCGATGACCCGGCAGTGGGAGCGGGCCTGGCGCGACCGCGACCGCACGTCGCCGGCGGAGCGCCCAGAAGGAAGGCCCTGATGAACACCGGGAAACGACTGCTCCGCTGGGCGGGCGGCATCATGATCGTGCTGGGTACGGTGCACCTGACCGTGCTGGCGCTCGTCTGCTGGGGGGACATCACCGGCTGGGTGGACCGGGGGTTGTGGGCGGTCGTCGCGATCGAACTCGCGGACGCCGGTCAGACCATGCAGTCCCTGCAGAACAAGGTCACCTTCTGGGCCGGCCCGGGATCCTTCTCCGTGCCGCTCGTTCTCCTGGGCTGCCTGATATGGCACCTCGCCGGACGCGGCGTGCCCGTACCCGCCGGGATCGGCTGGGCCGTCGCGGTGTGGTGCGCGCTGGGGGGCGTCCTCGTACCGTCACCGTTCTACGGCGGGATCGTGGCCGGGCTGCTCATCGTCCTGGCGGCGCGAATGGAAGCACGCGACCGGAGACTGCCGCCCCGGAGGCCCGCGGTACGCCCCTGAAGGGCGGCCGGCTGCCCTCCACGCAGGGGAGTTCGGAGGGGCGCCGCCGGCGTCCTACGGGAGCTCGCGGGTCTGTTCGGTGAAGGCCTCGTGGGCCCGCTCGTCGAAGAGGACGAAGCGGACCTCCTCCACCGACGTCCGCGTGGCCCGCACCGTCTCCACCGCGATGCGGGCGCCGTCGTCCATCGGCCATCCGTAGACGCCGGTCGAAATGGCGGGGAACGCGACCGTACGGGCGCCCAGTTCGTCGGCCACGCGGAGGGACTCGCGGTAGCAGGAGGCCAGCAGGTCCGAGCGGTCCTCCGTACGGGACCAGACGGGGCCGACCGTGTGGATCACCCAGCGGGCCGCGAGGCGGCCCGCGGTCGTGGCGACGGCCCGGCCGGTGGGAAGGCCGCGGCCGTAGTGGGACGCGCGCAGGCGTCGGCACTCGGCGAGGATCTCCGGGCCGCCGGCCCGGTGGATCGCGCCGTCGACGCCTCCGCCGCCCAGCAGGGACGAGTTCGCGGCGTTGACGATCGCGTCGACGTGCTCGTGCGTGATGTCGCCGCGGACGAGGGTCAGGGTGGGCCCGGTGCTCATACGTCCCATCCTGCCGTGGCCGGCACGGCCCCGCCCGTCACTTTCCGCGCAGGTGGCGCCAGACCGCCTTGGCCGCGTTGTGGCCGGACATGCCGTGTACGCCGGGCCCCGGCGGGGTCGCGGAGGAGCAGAGGAAGACCGCCGGGTGCGGCGTACGGTACGGGTGGAGGGACAGCCGGGGCCGCAGCAGGAGCTGCAGCCCGCGGGCGGCGCCGCAGGCGATGTCGCCGCCCACGTAGTTGGCGTTGCGCGCGGCGAGTTCGGGCGGTCCCGCGGTGGCCCGGGCCAGGACCAGGTCGCGGAAGCCGGGCGCGAACCGCTCGATCTGGCGCTCCATCGCCTCCGTGAGGTCGCCCTGCCAGCCGTTGGGCACATGCCCGTACGCCCAGAAGACGTGCTTGCCCTCGGGGGCGCGCGACGGGTCCACCAGGCTCGGCTGGGCGGTGATCAGGAACGGGGTCCCGGGAGCCGTCCCGCTCGACGCCTCGTGCAGGGCGATGCCGATCTCGTGGCTGCTGGGGCCGATCTGCACGGTGCCGGCGCGGCGCGGCTCCTCGGCGGTCCAGGGGACGGGGCCGTCGAGCGCGTAGTCGATCTTGAAGACGGAGGCGCCGTACCGGTAGCCGTCGTAGAACCGGCCGAGCCCGGCGATCCGGGCCAGGGCGGTCGGGGAGGTGTCGAAGACGTAGGCGCGGGCGGGCGGCAGGTCGTCGAGGCGCTTCACTTCGAAGCCGGTGTGGACGGCGCCGCCGAGGTCCCGCACGTACGCCGTGAGGGCGTCCGCGATGGACTGGGAGCCGCCGCGCGGCAGGGGCCAGCCGTTGGCGTGCGCCGCGAGCGCGAAGACCAGGCCGATCGCACCCGTCGCCAGGCCGCCCAGCGGCGCGATGACATGCGCGACGAGCCCCGCGAACAGCGCGCGGGCCCGGTCGTCGCGGAAGCGTCGCATCAGCCAGGTCGACGGCGGCAGTCCGGCCAGCCCGAACCGCGCGAGCATCACCGGGTCACGGGGCAGCGCGGTCAGCGGCAGCGACATGAAGTCCCGCGCGAGCGTGTCCCACTTGCCGCTGTACGGGGAGACCAGGCGGCGGTACGCGCCGGCGTCCCGGGGCCCGAACGACGCGGCGGTCTCGGCGACCGAGCGGGACAGCACCGCCGCCGTACCGTCGTCGAAGGGGTGCGCCATGGGCAGCTCCGGGTGCAGCCACTCCAGCCCGTAGCGGTCCAGGGGCATGCCCCGGAAGGCGGGCGAGCCGATGCCGAGCGGATGCACGGCGGAGCACGGGTCGTGGCGGAAGCCCGGGAGGGTCAGCTCCTCGGTGCGGGCCCCGCCGCCGACGGTGTCACCCGCCTCGAACACGGCCACGGAGAAGCCGCGGCGGGCCAGTTCGGCGGCGGCGGTCAGTCCGTTGGGGCCCGCCCCCACGACGACGGCATCGAGCATCGACGGCACGTTCGGACTCCTTCGTCAGCCGCTGGCCGATCAGCCGATGGCCAGGACGCCAGGATATTGCGCCGCGCCCGACGGGCCCGCCGCGGGCGGGCGTTGTCGGCCACACCGAATGCGCGCCTCCGGCGGAATCACCGGCTCCGGCGGCAGTCGCACGCACGGGGACCACCGCCGCCCGTCACCACCCCCGCGCCCTCACCGTGGCGAGAGCAGCGAGCGGATCCGTGCCGCCGTCGCCGCGTCGCGCGCCGCGACGAACGGCAGCGCGTTGCCGCCCGTTATGCGGAACGGCACGCCCGCGAGGGTCACGTGCGTGCCGCCCGCCTCGGTGACGAGGAGGAGGCCCGCCGCGTGGTCCCAGGCGTACTCCCAGGAGAAGGCCAGGGCGTCGGTGCCGCCGCACGCGACGGACAGGTAGGCCAGACCCGCCGAGCCGCACGGCCGGGGCTCCACGCCGTCCGTGTCGAGGCCCAGCAGCGCGCGCTTCTCGTCGGGCGTGGTGTAGTCGGGGTGCGACGTGGCGACCCGCAGGACCGCGCCCGGCTCGGGCGAACCGGCGTGCAGCTCCGTGCCGTTCAGCCGGGCGCCCCTCCCCCGTACCGCGACGGCCATCTCGTCCCGCGCGGGGGCGAACGTCCACGACGCCAGCAGTCTGCCGTGCCGGGCGAGCGCCACGAGCGTGCAGAAACCGGCGTCGCCCTGGACGAACTGCCGTGTGCCGTCGACGGGGTCGACGATCCACACGGGCGCGTCGCCGCGCACCGCCTCGTACAGGGCGGGGTCGGCGTGGACGCCCTCCTCCCCCACCACGACGGAGCCGGGCAGCAGGTCGGTGAGCGACTTGGCGAGGTGCAGTTCGGCGCTGCGGTCGGCGATCGTCACCAGGTCGTGCGGGCCGCCCTTCTCATCCACGTCGTCCGCGGCGAGACGCCGCCAGCGCGGCATGATCTCGTCCGCGGCCGCCGCGCGTACCGCGTCCCCGGCCGCGGACAGGAACCCTGAGTCGTCGAGCAGGTCATCGATCATGCTTCCATCACACCACGCCCCGGTGACACGCGCGGTTCACGCCTGGTTACGGGCCGCTGCGTCAACGCCCCACGGCGTAACCCTGCATTCCCCTCGGGTTCGCCGCGGCGGACAGCACGCCGGTGCGGGGGTCGCGGGCGACGGCGCACAGCCGCCCCTCCGACCAGGGGCCGCCGACGGTCACGTCATGGCCGCGGCGCCGCAGCCCGTCGACGACGGCGGGGTCCGTGCGGGACTCGACGGTGACGGCGCCGGGGCGCATGGCCCGGGGGTAGAAGGAGCTGGGGACGCTCTCGTGGTGCCAGTTCGGCGCGTCGATCGCGGCCTGGAGGTCCAGTCCGCCGTGGGCGACGGCGAGGAAGAAGTGCAGCTGCCACTGGTCCTGCTGGTCGCCGCCGGGCGTGCCGAACGCCATGACGGGCACGCCGTCGCGGAGGGCGAGGGACGGGGTGAGGGTGGTGCGGGGACGGCGGCCGGGCGTGAGGGAGTTCGGCAGGCCGGGCTCCAGCCAGGCCATCTGGAGGCGCGTGCCGAGCGGGAAGCCCAGTTCGGGCACGACCGGGTTGGACTGGAGCCAGCCGCCGCTGGGGGTGGCCGCGACCATGTTGCCCCAGCGGTCCACGACGTCGACGTGGCAGGTGTCGCCGCGGGTGGCTCCGTCGTGCGCGACGGTGGGCTCGCCCGCACCTGCCGGGGCGGGCACCCGGGGAGCGCCCGCGGTGGCGTGGGACGGCAGCACCGGCGTACGGCCCCCGGGACCGCCGGGACGCAGCGCGTACGAGGCCCGCTCGCCGATCAGCGCGCGGCGCCGCGCGTTGTACGGCTCGGACAGCAGGTCGCCGAGCGGGACGTCGGCGGCGTCGCCGTACCAGGCCTCGCGGTCGGCCATGGCGAGCTTGCTGCCCTCGATGAGGAGGTGAACGTAGTCGGCGGAGCCGTGGGCGGGCGGTTCGGCGGGGAGCAGCGCCAGTTGCTGGAGGAACACGGGGCCCTGGCTCCAGCCTCCGGCCTTGCACAGGGTCCAGCCGTTCCAGTCGTACGTGGCCGGCGCCTCGTAGGTGGCGGTCCAGGCGGCGAGGTCGGCGGCGGTGAGGGTGCCGGTGTGGCGGGCGCCGCTGGTGTCGAGGGTGGGGCGTGCGGCCTGGCGGACGAGCGCCTCCGCGATGAATCCGGTGCGCCAGATGCGCCGGGCCGCCTCGATCTGGCCGACGCGGTCGCCGGGCGCCGCGGTGGCCGTGGCCTCGTCGAGGAGGCGGCGCCAGGTGCGGGCGAGTGCGGGGTTGCGCAGGAGTTCGCCGGGGGCGGGCGGGCGGCCGCCGGGCAGGTAGACGTCGGCGGACGACGTCCATTCGTCCTCGAAGAGCGCGCGGACGGTCTCGACGGTGGCCGCGATCCGCTCGACGGGCGGGTGCCCTTGTTCGGCGTACTCGACGGCGTGACGCAGCGCCTCGGCGAGGGACTTCGTGCCGTGGTCGCGCAGGAGCAGCATCCAGGCGTCGAAGGCGCCCGGTACGGCGGCGGCGAGCGGGCCCGTGCCGGGCACCAGGTCCAGTCCGAGGGAGCGGTAGTGGCCGATGGTCGCGCCGGCCGGGGCGGGGCCCTGCCCGCACAGCACACGGACGTCGCCGCCAGCGGGGGCGAGCAGGATGGGCACCTCGCCCGCCGGGCCGTTGAGGTGCGGCTCGACGACGTGGAGGACGAAGCCGGCCGCCACGGCCGCGTCGAACGCGTTCCCGCCGTCCTCCAGGACGGCCATCGCGGACTGGGAGGCGAGCCAGTGGGTGGAGGACACCATTCCGAAGGTTCCGCGCAGGGTCGGCCGTGTCGTGAACATACCGAGGCACGTTACCGCCGTGGGTCCGGCGAGGCGGCCCGCTCGGCCGCCGCGGACCCGGGCGAGGTGGCCTGGCCGGCCGCCACGGACCTCGGCGAGATGGACCGCTCGGCCGCCGTGGACGCCGGCGGGGCGGCCTGGTCGCGGACGGGCGTGGCGCCGCAGTCGCGGTCGAGCCGAGCGCCGCAGTCACGGCCGGGCCCGGGCACACCAGCGACAGCCGGGCCCGGGCGCGGCGGCCACGGCCGGGCCGGAGCCCCGCAGTCCCGGCCGGTCCGGCCATGCCCGACCGGGAGTTGTCCACAGGCCACCCGGCGTCCGAGGGGATTGTCGGCGCTGCGTGACAGGATCGCGTGCATGAACCTCAACGTCCCGCTTCCGACGGAGCTTCACACGTCGCTCGTGTACGTCGACTGGGTGCGCGCCCACGACCCGGGCGCCGAACCGGCCGCGCTCGCGGTGGTCGACGCGATACACGAGACGATCCCGTTCGCGTACGAGAAGCCGGGGCGTTTCGTGGAGGGGATGCGGCGGCGGGCGCGGCAGCTGCCGCCCGCGCATCTGCCCTGGTTCTGGGACATGGTGGCGCACCGGTTGTGCGCCACCAACGTGCGGTACGCGGGACGGGCGTTCGCGCTGGCGCGGAAGGCGGAGCGGGAGCACCGGCTGCCCGTGGACGCGGACTGGTACCGGGCCAATGTTCTGCTGCTCGCCCGGCGGGGTGCGCTGCCCGCGCAGGAGTTGAGCGACCATCAGCGCAGGCTGGGTGAGTCCCTGGAGCCGGCGGAGGCGCACGAGGAGTACGTGCGGGTCCTGACGGCGTGGGCGGCCTCGCCCGGGGAGCTGCCCGCCGATCTGGCGCGGCGGGTGCGGGCGTCGGCGCGCTCCGCGGGGCTCGGCACGGAGGAGGACGCCCGCGTGCTGGCGCGGCTCGTGGGCGAGGCGCGCGGCAAGGCCGTGCCGGACGCGCTGCTGGACGCGGTCGCGGGGCTGCTGGCCGAACATCCTCAGGACGACGCGGTGAACGCGGCGTTGGTGGAGGTGTTCCCGGATTCGCGGGGGGACGCGGCGTCGTGGCTGCGGCTGCTGCTGACGTCCGGTGCGGCGGACGCCGTGGCGGCGGGGCGGGTGACGCCGGAGGGCGGGCTCGCCGCGTGGCTGGGGCGGTACACGCGGATGTACTCGCACGGCCGGCGGGGCGGCGGCGTGGCACGGCAGCCGATGCCGCGGGAGTTGTTCGACCTGGTGGCGCGGTTCGCGCCCCGGCTGCGTGCGGCGGAGGTGCCGGTGCGGCTGCACGAGGACCGCTACCGGTATCCGGGGCTGGACGCGGACCTGCTGGACGTGTGTCTCGCGGAGGGCATCGCGGTGGAGGACCCGGGCGAGGCGGTCCGGCTGGAGTTCTGGGGCGCGCGGTCGCGGCGCGACCTGAAGTCCCTCGCGGCGGACCCGGTGTTCGGGCCGCGCCTGGAGGGCACGGTCCACGCCGGGCTGCGCGGCGGCGGTACGGCGATCACGCGGCTGCCGGAGAACGCGGGCATCGCGGCCGAGGTGCACTCCCGGATCGAGGGTCTGCTGGGCACACTGCGGGGCGGGGGCGTCGCGGCGGCCGACGAGGCGGTGGACGAGCTGGCCTCGCTGCTGGACCGGCCGACGACGACGGCCCTCGACGGGATCGAGGAGGCACTCGCCGGCCTCGATCTGACGGGGCCTCTGGCGCGGGCCCTGCGCGCCGGTCTGCCGGAGGAGCTGGGCTGGGCCGCCCTGGAGGAGGTGCTGGCGGGGTTCGAGCCGGACGGGGTGCGGGGGGTGACGTGCACCTGGCCGGTGCTGACGGTGTACGGACGGGACCGGGCCGTGGCCGTGGACCACGCGGGCGTGCGGGCCTCGTGTGCCTTCCGGGTGCCGGAGGACGCGACGATGCACGTCGTGCACTTCGCGGGGGGCCGGTTCCTGGTGAGCTGGACGGCCGAGGAACAAAACACGAGCGGCCATCACGCGTTCTGGACGGACCGGCCCGAGGAGGTGTTCCGGCCGGAGCGGCAGATCGGTCTGCGCCCGTTCGACGGGCTGATCGACGGCGGCTTCGGGTTCCAGTTCGAGAGCGCGGACGGTGGTGGCCGGCACGACGGCGGGCGGGTGCTGCGGCCGGGCGACCGGGACGGCATCGACAACCATGAGCTGCAGATGAGCGACGGGGTCCGGTTCTGGAGCAACGACGTGTACGGCGACGACTGGCGGCGCGTCGACCCGGTGACGGGCGAGCGGGCCGGCGGCCGTGAGCTGCCAGAGCTGCCCGAGTTCCACCGCACCGGTGAGGTGCCGCCCGGCAGGGCCCTGTTCCAGGACTCGCTGACCTTCGCGGCGCTTCCCGAGGGCGCCCCCGCGTCGCCGCTCGGGCAGGACGGGCGGCTGGTGGGCTGCCGGGTGCTGTACCGGACGCCGTACGCGGGGCCTTCGCCGACGGACTTCCTGCTGGAGGGCGTCGACGGGCGGCAGGGCCGGTTCCGGTCCGCCGAGCCCGGCCGGCATCCGTGGGGCGTCGTGCGGATGCCGGCGGGCGGCGAGGACGCCGTGCTGGTGGAGCCGGTGAACGTGCGGGTGCACGCCGTGGAGGACGGGTCGCTGCTGTGGGAGGCGCACGGCTTCCCGGCCACGCGGCGCCACCAGTGGCGCAAGCCGTCGGGGCACAGCGTCGGACCGGTGCCCCCGCCCGCGTACTGGCACTTCCTCACCCCTCGGGACGAGGCGTCCTCCAAGGCACTGCGCGGGATCGGTGACGCCGCCGTGCGGGCGCTCCTCGACGCGGCCGTCGCGGAGGGCGCGGCCGGTTCGGGTGACGGCGTACGGGCGGCGGCGGCCCGAGTGCTGCCCGAGGTGACGGAGCCGCGGGTCGTCGACGGGGTGGTGCGGGTGGCGCTGCTCGCCGCCGATGTGCTGCGGCGGCGCCGGGAGCTGTCCCGTCGCGTGGGCATCATGCGGTCGGGCCCGGTCGTGACGCTGCCGTCGCCGGTGCCCGACACGGTGCTGGCGCCCGCGCTGTACGGGCTGCTGCCCGAGCTGCGCCCGTACGAGGCGCATGTGGCGCGCCCGCAGCCCGCCACGCTCACGGCGGTGGCGGCGGACGGACGTCATCTGCGCGGCGAGATCGACGACGAGACGCGGCGGCTGGCCGTGCCGGCGCCGCCCGTCGAGTGGGCCGCGTTGGTCGGCGGGATCGACGCGGTGGCGTGGCGGGCGGCGGTCGGGACGACGCCCGCGGAGGAACGGGCGGCCCTCGCCGCGCTGCTGGAGATCTGGAGTGGGCAGCCGTTCGCGGAGCGGGGCGGGCGGTGGCGTACCGGCCGGGCGCCCGGGGCGGAGCTGGCCGCGTGCCGGGCGGCGGGCCGGGCGCTGGCCGACGGGGCGGAGCGCGGCGGGACGGCGCGGTTCCTCCAGCGGGCCGAGGACCCGGAACCGGCCGGTGCGGAGGAGGCGGAGACGTTCGCCGTGGACCGCGACGACACCGTACGGCTGCCCCGGCTGCTGGAGCTCGTGGAGCGGCACGGGCCGCTGCCGCTGGTGGCGGAGGCGGTGGACGCCTTCGCGCGGCGTACGGGGGTGCGGATCCCGGTCGCGACGCTGGTGATCGCCGGGCTGCCCCGCCGGGAGCGGTACGACGAGGACAAGAAGATGCTGCGGGCCAAGCCGTACAAGGCGACCAAGGCGGTGGCCGACGAGTACGTGTCCTTGTGGCACCGGCTCGGGCCGGCCGGGCGGCGGGCGGTGCTGGCGGCGGGCGTCCCGGAGGATCCGGCGGAGCTGTGGGCGGACGGCGGCACGACCGCCGCCGCGGAGCGCATGGCGGAGGTGTGGGCGCGGCTGCTGGGCGCGAAGCCGTACGTGGCCGAGGACGTGGCCGAGGGGCTGGAGGCCGATCTGGGCTTCACGCCCGGCTGGGCGGAGGCCCTGGCGACGGGCGGGACGCCCACCGGTGAGGCGTACGACGGCGGGGCGCCCGGCGGGGTGGCCCGGCAGGTGCTGGTCGGGGCGCCGAACGGCGGCTTCGCCCTGCACTACACGGGCGCGGACGGCACACCGGTACGGGAGGTGAGGCGGGAGCCGCACACGGAGCTGGGGTCGCTGGTGGCCTGGGCGTTCAGCGAGCGGCCGGTCGGCGACCCGGCCGTGGCGGGGGCCGTGGGCCTGCACGGGCGGCTGCGGGCGCTGCTGGACGCCCCGGAGACGCTCGTGCCGCTCGGCTGGTCCAGGGAGCTGGGCGCGGCGGCACCCGGGCACGCGGCGTTCGCGCCGTACGAGGGCGGCGTGCTGCCCTGCCCCCGGCCGATGTGGCGGGAGGACACGGAGCCGTCCACGGCCTACGACGACGGGCTGTTCGTCGTCGCCGCGCCCCATGGCGGGGTGTTCCTGCGGCCGTCGCGGCTGGCCGAGCCGGAGCGGCTGGAGCGGGCGGAGCGCCTGTGCGGCGAGCTGGGGGCGTCCGGCGTGTGGAAGGACCTGCTGCGGTTCCGTGACGTGTACGCGGGAGGGCTGGACCGGATGGCCGCCAGGGCCGCGGCGACGCCCGTGCCGCGCGGCGGTTACGAGGCGAACCCGCTGCTGAGCGTGGAGGAGCTGGTCGCGGATGTCGCGGCGGGTCTGGGTGTCGGTGAGGAAGCGGCGGCGCTGTACCTCCAGTTGCTGACGCTGGCCCGGCCCACCGACCGTGCGGTGCGGCGCTGGAACGGCTGGACGGCGGCCCGGCACAAGGCCGTTCAGGAGGAGCTGGCCGCCACGGGGGCGGTGGTGACGGACAAGCGGGCACGGGCCGGGCGGACGGTGTTCCTACCCGGCGCGTGGACGGCGCCCAAGGCGCCCCATCTGCCGCTGGAGAGCGCCAAGGCGGCCCTGTACCGGTCGGCGGCGGCGAACGGGACGAGCGTGTGGGGTCCGCTCCTGGCGCTGCTGCCTCCCCTGCCGCTGCACGAACTGTTCGCGCAGGCCTGGGAGGAGTCCCGTACCTGAGGGTGCCGCGCCCGGTGCCGCGTCGTCTCAGGGACGGCCCAGGTCCCCCCAGGGGCCGTCCGGGGACAGGGCGCGGAGCACGGCGGCCAGTCGGGGTGGCTCGACCGGGTCCGGCAGGGCTTCGAGGTCCGACCACGCCACCCAGGCGTGCGTGTGCAGGTTGACCTGCTCGTCGGGCAGCAGCCCCGTGCGCACCAGTGGCGGTCGCTCCTCGGGGAAGCGTGCCAGGAAGAAGTCCTCGGGCCCCACGTGCCGTCGGCCGTTCCACCACACGTCCCGGTCGACGCGCACGGACCGGTCGAGGACCGCGCCCGGGTCCAGGCCGGTCTCCTCGGCGAGTTCGCGCCGCGCCGCCTCCAGCGGTGTCTCGCCGGGGTCGATGCCGCCGCCGGGCGGTTCCCACAGCCAGGTCCCGTCGAAGGGATCCCGCCAGTGCAGCAGGAGCACGCGGTGGGCGGCGTCCAGGCAGATGACCCGCGCGGCGGGCCGATGCGTCGTCTCCACGGTCCTCATCCTTCTTCGTGCGGGGGCCGCCGCTCGTACCAGCGGCGGTCGTCCTCCAGCTGGGCGGCGAGGGAGACGAGGCGTTCCTCGCCGCCGCCGGGCCCCAGCAGCTGGGCGCCCACGGGGAGGCCGTCGCCGGTGAAGCCGGCGGGGACATTGACGGCGGGCCAGCCGAGGACGTTCCAGGGCCAGGCGTAGGGGCAGGCGGCGGCCATCATCAGATCGGTGCGCCAGGCGGGCAGCCCGTCGAAGGTGCCGACGCGCGGCGGCGGCGCGGCCGTGGTGGGCGTGAGGATCACGTCGTACGCGGCGAACAGCGCGCCGATCCGCCGGTGCTGGTGCGCCTCGCGGGCGCGGGCGGCGCGCAGGGCGCGGCCGCCGAGGCGGTGGCCGGTGCGGGTCGCGCTGCGGGTGCGCGGGTCGAGGAGCGCCGGGTCGGGGTGGCGGTCGGCGTAGGCGGCGATGCCGGCGGTGGCGCGGGGCAGGAAGCTCAGCCCGATGAGGCCGTAGCGGGGCCGTGCCTCCTCGACGGTGTGGCCGAGCCGGGCCAGCGTGTCGGCGAGGGCGGTGACGGCCCGGCGTATGCCGGGGTGCAGCGGGGTGGGTGTGGCGGTGAACGGGGGCCGCCAGGCCAGCGCGACGCGCAGCCGGCCCGGGTCGCGGCGGGCGGCGGCCGAGGCGTCCAGGGACGGCAGCCGGAAGCCTTCCCGGGCATGCGCGCCGGAGACCGCGTCGAGCAGCAGGGCGGCGTCGGCGACCGTACGGGCCAGGGGGCCGTTCACGGTCAGGCCCTCGAAGCAGTCGTCGTACGGGTGCACGGCGACGCGGCCGCGCTGCGGCTTGATGCCGACCAGGTGGGTCCAGGCGGCCGGGATCCGGATGGAGCCGGCCCCGTCGGAGCCGAGCGCGGCGGGGACGAGCCCGGCGGCGACGGCCGCGGCGGAGCCCCCGGAGGAGCCGCCCGGGGTGTGGTCGGGGTTCCAGGGGTTGCGGGTGGCGCCGAAGGCGTGGCCCTCGGTGAAGGGCCACTGGCCCAGCTCGCAGGAGTTGGTCTTGCCGACGACGATCGCCCCGGCGGCGCGCAGCCGGCGGACGGCCTCGCCGTGGGCGGTGGCGGGCGGGATGTCGCCGGCGCAGCCGAAGCGGGTGGGGAGCCCCGCGACGTCGGTGTCGTCCTTGACGGCGACGGGCACGCCCAGGAGCGGCAGCCTCTCCCCCGCCGCGAGGCGCCGGTCGGCCTCCTCGGCCTCGGCGAGGGCGGCATCGGCCCGCACGCAGCGGAAGGCGTTGAGGGAGGCCCGGGTCGCCTCGATCCGGCCGAGCGAGGCCTGCACCAGGGCCACCGAGGTGACGCGGCCCGACCTCAACTCCTCGGCCTGTCCGGCGAGTCCGAGGTCGGCCTCCGCTGCGTGAGTGGTCATGCCGGCGAAGCCTACTGGCGCGTAACCTCGGTGTCAGCCTGGTGCGTGACCTCGGTGCCGGTGGCCCGGCGGCCCATCAGCACCACGTAGAGCACCAGACGCGGCGAGTCCCACCGCCCAGCCGTAGTCGGCGAGCGGCTTCAGGACCGGGATCAGCCCGTCCTCGGGGAACGGCCCCTTGCCGGGCGCCGAATGCGAGCCGCCCACGGCCAGCACCCCGCCGACGAGGAACGCCACGACCGCGGCCGGATTCCAGCCGCCGCGGTACCAGTAGCGCCCGCCGCGCCGGTACAGGTCGGGCAGGTGCAGCACGGTCCGCCGCACCAGCCAGTAGTCGGCGATCAGGATGCCGGCGACCGTGCCGAGCATGCCGCCCACGAGCCCCAGCCAGGTGAAGATGTACAGCTCCGGCGTCTCGGTCAGCTTCCACGGCATGATCAGGACACCGACGACCCCGGTGACGAGCGCGCCGGTGCGGAAGTCGACGAGCTTCGGGGCGAGGTTGGCCAGGTCGTACGCGGGTGAGACGACGTTGGCGGCGATGTTCACCGAGATCGTGGCGACCAGCACGGTCACGAGGGCGAAGAGCAGCCCGAAGACGTTGTCGGTCCGTGCGGCGAGCTGGACCGGGTCCCACAGCGCGGCCCCGTAGACGACCTGCGAGCCGGAGGTGACGAAGACGGACAGCAGCGCGAACAGCGTCATGGTCGTGGGCAACCCGAGCGTCTGGCCCCACACCTGGGCGCGCTGGCCGGCGCCGAACCGGGTGAAGTCCGGGATGTTGAGGCTCAGGGTGGCCCAGAAGGCGATCATGCCCATGAGGGAGGGGAAGAAGACCGGCCAGAAGTCGGCGCCCCAGCCGAGCGCGGACGGCTGGTCGAGGAGCGGCCCGAACCCGCCCGCCTTCACGGCCACCCACACCAGCAGCACCAGCGCGCCGACGATGACGAACGGCGCCGCCCAGTTCTCGAACCGGCGCAGGGCCTCCATGCCCCGATGGATGATGGCCAGTTCGAGCGCCCAGAAGAGCAGGAAGCACACCCAGAGCGTCCAGGGCTGGCCGCCGATCCGGGCGGCGTCGGCCCAGCCGCCGAAGATCTTGCCGAGGAGCACGAAGATGCCCTGGCCGCCGATCCACGTCTGGATCCCGAACCAGGCGCACGCCACCGCGGCCCGGATCATCGCGGGCAGGTTGGCCCCGCGCAGCCCGAACGACGCGCGGGCCAGGACCGGGAAGGGGATGCCGTATTTGGGCCCGGCGTGCCCGGTGAGCAGCATCGGCACGAGCACGATCACGTTCGCCAGGGCGATGGTGAGGACGGCCTGCTTCCAGTCCATGCCGAGGGCGACGAGACCGGAGGCCAGCATCCAGGACGGGATGTTGTGGGCCATTCCCACCCAGAGAGCGGCGAAGTTGTACGTGGTCCAGCGTCGCCGCGCCAGCGGTACGGGCAGCAGGTCCTCGTTCACGAACCGGCTGTCGGCGGGGATGTCGCCGGGTGCCAGCTCGGCGGGGCCCCGGCCGTTGTCCGGTATGCGGGGCGTCGGGGAGTTCGGTGGGACGGTGGCGGTCATGGCGGCGGAACCCTTCGTTCGGGGACGGAACGAGGCCGTGCGGGGCGTGGGGGGTCCGGCGTGTGGCGAGGGCGAGCGCGGGAAGGGCCGGCGCGAAAGGGCCTGGCGCGGGGAAGGCTGACAGGGGAAGGGCCGGCGCGGAAAGGCCTGGCAGGGGGTAAGGCCTGGCGCGCGAGAGCCAGGCCTGGGTGAAGGTCAGGCGTTCAGCGCGGGGATGATCTCGGAGCCGTACGCGTCGATCGTCGCCTCCTTCGCGTCGTGCATGTCGTACACGGCGAACTGGTCCACGCCCAGGTCCCGGAGCGTCTTCAGCTTCTCGATGTGGGCGGAGGGCGGGCCCAGGAGGCAGAAGCGGTCGACGATCTCGTCGGGGACGAAGTCGGTGGAGGGGTTTCCGGCGCGGCCGTGGTGGCTGTAGTCGTAGCCCTGCCGTTCCTTGATGTACGCGGTGAGGGCCTCGGGCACCAGGCCCGAGTGTTCCCCGTACCGGCTCACCAGGTCGGCGACGTGGTTGCCTACCATGCCGCCGAACCAGCGGCACTGGGCGCGGGCGTGGGCGAGGTCGTCACTGACGTACGCGGGGGCGGCGACGCAGATCGTGAGGGAGGCGGGGTCGCGGCCGGCCTCCTCGGCGGACTGCCGCACCGCCTTGACCATCCACTCCGTCAGGAACGGGTCGGCGAGCTGGAGGATGAACCCGTCGGCCTTGCGGCCCGCGAGGGCGAGGGCCTTCGGGCCGTACGCCGCCATCCACACCGGGAGTCTCCCGTCGCGGATCCACGGGATGCGGACGGGCTTGCCGTCGACGACCGCCTCGCGGCCCTCCGCCAGGTCGCGGATGACGTCCATCGCCTCGCCGAGCCGGGCGAGCGTGTTGGGCTTGCGGCCCGCGACGCGCATCGCGGAGTCGCCGCGGCCGATGCCGCACACGGTGCGGTTGCCGTACATGTCGTTGAGGGTGGCGAAGGTGGAGGCGGTCACCTCCCAGGTGCGGGTGCCCGGGTTGGTGACCATGGGGCCGACCGTCAGTTTCGTCGTGTGTTCCAGGATGCGGCTGTAGATGACGAAGGGCTCCTGCCAGAGCACGGCGGAGTCGAAGGTCCAGCCGTAGCGGAAGCCGTTGCGCTCGGCACGGCGCATCAGTCCGACGACCTCGGAGGCCGGTGGGTCGGTCTGCAGGACGAGTCCGAAGTCCATGCGGGGCTCCTCAGTTCAGGTACTGGCAGGTGGAGCGCGGCGTGTAGACGCCGTGTCCGGCGCGGCCGGTGAAGGTGCGGCGGTCGATGACGACCTCGCCGCGCGAGAGGACGGTCTCGACCCGGCCCGTGACGGTCTTCCCCTCGTACGCCGAGTAGTCGACGTTCATGTGGTGCGTCTCGGCGGACAGCGTCTGCGTGGCCTTCGGGTCGTAGATGACGAGGTCGGCGTCGGTGCCGGGGGCGATGGTGCCCTTCTTCGGATAGAGGCCGAACATACGGGCCGGGGTGGCGCAGGCGATCTCGATCCAGCGGCGGCGGCTGATGTGGCCGTCGACGACGGCCTGGTGGAGGAGGTCCATCCGGTTCTCGACGCCGGGGAGACCGTTGGGGATCTTCGAGAAGTCGCCGCGGCCCAGCTCCTTCTGGCCGCGGAAGCAGAACGGGCAGTGGTCCGTGGAGACGACCTGGAGGTCGTTGGTGCGCAGGCCGCGCCACAGGGCCGCCTGGTGCTCGCGTGGCCTGAGCGGTGTGCTGCACACGTACTTGGCGCCTTCGAAGCCCGGCTCGGCGAGGTTGTCGGTGGACAGGAACAGGTACTGCGGGCAGGTCTCGCCGAAGACGGGCAGGCCCTTGTCGCGGGCGGCGGCGAGTTCGGCGACGGCCTCCTCGGCCGAGACGTGCACGACGTACAGGGGCGCGCCGGCGACGCGGGCGAGCTGGATGGCGCGGTGGGTGGCCTCGGCCTCCAGGAGGACCTTGCGGACCTCGCCGTGGTAGCGGGGGTCGGTCTCGCCGCGGGCGAGGGCCTGTTCGACGAGGACGTCGATCGCGATGCCGTTCTCGGCGTGCATCATGATCAGCCCGCCGTTGAGGGAGGAGCGCTGCATCGCCCGCAGGATCTGCCCGTCGTCGCTGTAGAAGACTCCGGGATACGCCATGAAGAGCTTGAACGAGGTCACGCCTTCCTCGATCAGCAGGTCCATCTCCTTGAGCGACGAGTCGTCGACGTCGGAGAGGATCATGTGGAAGCCGTAGTCGATGGCGCATTTCCCGTCGGCCTTGGCGTGCCAGGCGTCGAGTCCTTCGCGCAGGGTGTGGCCGACGGTTTGGACGGCGAAGTCGACGATGGTGGTGGTGCCGCCCCAGGCGGCGGCGCGGGTGCCGGTCTCGAAGTCGTCGGAGGCGAAGGTGCCGCCGAAGGGCAGCTCCATGTGGGTGTGGGCGTCGACGCCGCCCGGGATGACGTACTTGCCGGTGGCGTCGAGGACGCGGTCGGCGGTCCAGGCCTCGGCGGCGCTGCTGCCGTGGGCGGCGAGCGCGACGACGCGGCCCTCCTCGACGAGGACGTCGGCGTGGGTCTCCTCGGCGGCGGTGATGACGAGGCCGCCCCGGACGAGGGTGCGGGTGCTCATGGGTCTCGGCCCCCTTGTGGGTTACGGGAGGGTGCGCAGGGCCTGTTCGAGGAGGGCGGCGCCTTCCTCGGCCTCGGCGACGGTGAGGGAGAGCGGCGGGGCGATGCGCAGGACGCTGGTGTCGTGGCCGCCGCCCTTGCCGATGAGGAGGCCGTTCTCGCGGGCGGCCTCCAGGACGGCCGCGGCGGCCTGCGGCTGGGCCGCGCCGGTGTCGGGGTGGGCGAGTTCGATGCCGATCATCAGGCCCCGGCCGCGTACCTCGCGTACGAGGTCGATGCCGGCGCCGATGGCGCGGAGCCGTTCGATGAGGAGGCCGCCGACGCGGCGGGCGTTGCCCTGGAGGTCGTGTTCCAGGAGGTAGGAGAGGTTGGCGAGGCCGGCGGCCATGGTGACCGGGGAGCCGCCGAAGGTGGAGATGGAGTTGGCGGTCAGGCAGTTCATGACCTCGGCGCGGGCCACGACGCCGCCGATCGACATGCCGTTGCCGATGCCCTTGGCGAAGGTCAGCATGTCGGGCGGACCGCTCGCGGCGTGGGCCTGCCAGCCCCAGAAGTGTTCGCCGGTACGGCCCCAGCCGGTCTGTACCTCGTCGCTGATCCACAGCACGCCGTGCCGGTTCAGGACCTCGCGGAACGCCGCGTACAGCCCGTCGGGCGGGGAGGTGAAGCCGCCGACGCCCTGGATGGGTTCGGCGATGAGGGCGGCGACGTCGCCGGTGTGGCCGAGCAGGTCCTCCAGGTCGGCGACGCACGCGGCGGTGAAGTCGGTGTCGGAGAGGTGGGCGAAGGGGCCCCGGCTGCGGACGGCGCCGTGCACGTAGAGGGTGCGCAGCGGGGAGAGACCGGTGGTGGACCAGACGCGGTTGCCGGTGACGGAGACGGCGGAGAAGGAGCGGCCGTGGTAGCTGTTGCGCATCGCCAGGATCTGGTTGGAGCGGCGGTACGCGGTGGCGAGGAGGAGCGCGGTGTCGTTGGCCTCGGTGCCGGAGGTGGTGAAGAAGACGCGCGCGTCGGGGATGCCGGAGAGCGCGGCGATGCGCTCGGCCAGCTCGATCATCGGGCGGTTGAGGTAGAGCGTGGACGAGTGGATGATCCGCCCGGCCTGTTCGCTGACGGCCTTGGTGACCTCCGGGAGGGCGTGGGCGGTCATGGTGGTGAGGATGCCGCCGAAGAAGTCGAGGTAGCGGTTGCCGTCGGCGTCCCAGACGTACCGGCCCTCGCCGTGGGTGATCTCGACGGGCCGGTCGTAGTAGAGGGCGAGCCAGTCGGGCAGGACGGCCTTGTGGCGCTCGTGGAGGTGGTTGCGGGCGGAGCGGTTCACGGCTGCACCAGCCCCTCGTACGCGTCGGGCCGCCGGTCGCGGTAGAAGGCCCACTGCTGCCGGACCTCGTCGATGAGGTCGAAGTCGAGGTCGCGGACGACGAGTTCCTCCTCCTTGTCGGAGGCGACCTCGCCGACGAAGCGGCCGCGGGGGTCGACGAAGTAGCTGGTGCCGTAGAAGTCGTTGTCGCCGTACTCCTCCTGGCCGACGCGGTTGATGGCGGCGACGTAGTACTCGTTGGCGACGGCCGCGGCGGGCTGCTCCAGCTGCCAGAGGTAGGACGACAGGCCGCGGTGTGTCGCGGACGGGTTGTAGACCAGTTCGGCGCCGTTCAGGCCGAGTTGGCGCCAGCCCTCGGGGAAGTGGCGGTCGTAGCAGATGTAGACGCCGACCTTGCCGACGGCGGTGTCGAAGACGGGCCAGCCGAGGTTGCCGGGTTTGAAGTAGTACTTCTCCCAGAAGCCCTTGACCTGCGGGATGTGGTGCTTGCGGTACTTGCCGAGGTAGGTGCCGTCGGCGTCGATGACGGCGGCGGTGTTGTAGTAGAAGCCCGCACCCTCGATCTCGAAGACCGGGACGACGATCACCATCCCCGTTTCGCGGGCGAGGTCCTGCATGCGGCGGACGGTCGGCCCGTCCGGCACGGGCTCGGCCCAGCGGTAGTGCTCCGGCTCCTGCACCTGGCAGAAGTAGGGGGCGTTGAACACCTCCTGGAAGCCGATCACCCGGGCGCCTTGCCGGGCCGCCTCACGGGCGTGCTCCTCATGCTTGGCGATCATCGATTCGGTGTCGCCTGTCCAGGTCGCCTGGACGAGTGCGGCGCGCACGGTACGGGACATGAGCTGCTCCTTCGACACGGCGTCACAGAGCCTCTACGCACGTAGAGCGATACGTAGAAGAGGAACGTAAGCCTCGTCACATCGCGGAGCAAGACCGCCGCCATTAACCGCCGGAGTCGATCATGTTTCGTACCCAAGTGGTCCACACCGGTCATCTTGTGTCGCTGTCCCGCCATCCCCGGTGGTCGCGCAGCAGCGTGGCCCTCACCTCAGGTCGTGACCAAGCCCGCCACGCGCAGCGCGTGGACCAGCGCGGGCTCCCGAGCCGGGTCCGCGGCCCGCGCGGCCGCCAGCACCTCGGGGACCAGCCGGTCCGGGGCGTACGCGGCGAACCGGGCCGCGTCCTCCGGCGAGCGCGCCTCGACGAACGCCGCCACGAGCGCCCTCGCCTCCGCCCCGCGCCCGTCGCCGTCGAGGGCCAGCACGGCCGCCACGGTCTCCTCGGTCGGGCGTGCCACGCCCTGGCGCAGCAGCTGCCGGGCGTCCGCTTCCCGGCCCGCCTCCGCGAGCGCCCCGGCGAGCGCCGCGAGCCGCCCGGACGGAAGGTAGGCGGCCTCCCACAGGAGGGTGGCCCAGTCGGCGTCGAGGCCGGCGCGGTGCAGTTCGGCGGCGAGCAGCGGCAGGCGGGGCGCGGGCCACTGGACGGCCTCGCAGAGCAGGGCGTGCGCCTCGCCGCCACGCCCCTCGGCGCGCAGCGAGAACAGGGCTGCGACGGTACGGTGCACGGCGTCGGCCGCGGCGCGGTCGGGTTGCTGCGGGGGCGCCTCCGCAGGGGCGTCCGGCGCCGGTGCGGGTGCGGGCTCGGGTTCTTCGGGGCCGCCGTCCCCGCCGAACCGCGCCCCGCGCGGGGCGACGACGGGCGCGTCGAGGCCCGGCAGCCCGCCCGGGACCCCCGCCGCCCCGCCGTCGTACCCTGCCCCGGCCGACTCGGTGTCGTCGTCGGCGGCCGCGTCCAGCCAGGCGTACCGGGCCCCGCGGGGCCGCCGCCTGCCGGGGACCGCGGCGCGCCCGCGTTGGCCGCGTACGCCGGACGCCTCGGACACGGGCCCAGGTGCGGGGCCGGGCCCCGGCACGGAGGCAGCGTCCGGCCCGGACGCCGGGGCCGCAGGCGCGGGCCCTGACTGCGGCCAAGGCTCAGGAGCGGACCGCCGCCAGGGCTGGGGCTCAGGATCGCGGTCGAGCCGGGGCCCAGGATCGCGTTCCGGCCAGGGCGCGGGCGCGGGCTCGGGCGCAGCCGCGTGCCAGGGCTCCCGCACCGGCGCGGCCCCAGCCCCGGACGCCCGCCCGGGCGCGAGCCCGGGCCCCGGCACGGAGGCAGCGTCCGGCCCGGACGCCGGGGCCGCAGGCGCGGGCCCTGACTGCGGCCAGGGCTCAGGAGCGGACCGCCGCCAGGGCTGGGGCTCGGGCACCGGCGCGGCTGCCGATGCGGGCGTCGGACCCGTCCCGTGGTCCGGCACAGGCCCAGGCGCGGAGCCGCGCCCGGGTGCCGCCGTGGCCGTACCCAAAGCGGCCAACCGCGCCCGGAGTTCCGCGACGCGGGCCGTGGCGCGGACATGGTCGTCGCGTAGCCAGGCCAGCTCATGGGCGAGCCGCTCCGCGTCCGCGGAGCCCTCGTGCGTGGCCCCCAGGAGGGCCACCAGCTCGCGGCTGCGCTCCGCCGCGCCGCCCTGCTCCCGGAGCATCACCTCCAGGCGGGCCCGCAGCGCGGCGTCGCCGCCCGGCCGCAGGTCGTGGGCGGCGGCCGCCGCCGTATGCAGCTGCCGGGCCCGTACGGTCCGCGCGCGGGCCTCGTCCTCGCCCCGCACGGCCGCGAAGTCCTGGAGCAGGGCCTCCACCACGTCCCAGGGCGGGATCTCGGCGCCCCGCAGACATGCGAGCATCCCGTCGGGGTCCCGGTGCCGGAACACCGCGTACCAGCCCCCGTCCTGGTCGAGGAGCGCGGCCAGCTCCCTCAGCCAGTGCGCGAACGCCTCGATGGTCCCGGCCGGTTGATGTTCCGTCATGTCCGCCCCTGCCCAGTGGATCCCGCCTGCGGTGCGTGAGGCATTCGACACCCGGCGTGTTACGGCCGGGCTACGAACTCTTTTCGCGCCGGAACCGCACGCGATCACGGCGCTACGCCTCGTGAGAGCAGCGACCGTACGGTCCCGGCCGTGACGGTCCGCGCCTACGGGCGTCCCGCCGGCCGGACGACCATCGCCGACCCGCCGCCGCGCCGGGTCCGCTCCGCGGCGGCGAGCCAGCGGCCGTCCGGGAGGCGCTGGACGCCGGTGGCCGCGCCGATCTCCGGGTTCTGGCGGAAGGCGTGCCCCAGGGCTTCGAGGCGCAGGCGGAGGGGGCTGTCGTAGAGGGCCGGTTCGAGGTCGGTGACGGGCTGGTTGCGCTGGCTGGCGCGGGGCGCGGCGATCGCGTCGACCAGGGGCAGGCCTCGGTCGAGGTGGCCCGTGAGGGTCTGGAGGACCGTGGTGATGATGGTGGCGCCGCCGGGTGAGCCGAGGGCGAGGACGGGGCGGTCGTGCCGGTCCAGGACGATCGTCGGGGACATGGAGGAGCGCGGGCGCTTGCCGGGGCCCGGGAGGTTCGGGTCGTGGACGGCCGGATGGGCCGGGGCGAAGGAGAAGTCGGTCAGCTCGTTGTTGAGGAGGAACCCCCGGCCGGGCACCGTGATGCCGCTGCCGCCGGTCGACTCGATGGTCAGCGTGTAGGCGACGACGTTGCCCCACTTGTCGGCGGCCGTCAGGTGCGTGGTGTTCTCGCCCTCGTACGTCGTCGGGGCCGCCGCCCCGGTCGTCGCGCACGGCACGGGGTGGCGCGGGTCGCCGGGGGCCAGCGGACTGGTGAGGGCGGCGTCGTCCTTGATCAGGCAGGCCCGGCCGTCCGCGAAGCGCTGCGACAGCAGCCCCGCGACCGGGACGTCCTCGAACGCCGGGTCGCCCACCCAGCGCCCCCGGTCCGCGAAGGCGACCCGGCTGGCCTCGATGAAGCGGTGCAGGTACGCCTCCTGGGAGAGGGTGGCGACGTCCGTGCCCTCCAGGATGTTCAGGGCCTCCCCCACGGTCGTGCCGCCCGACGAGGACGGGGCCATGCCGTAGACGTCGAGGCCCCGGTAGGACATCTTCGTCGGGCGGCGCCACACCGTCTCGTACGTGGCGAGGTCACGGATCGTCAGGTCGCCGGGGCGCACGCGGCGTGTGGCGCCCTCGCGCACCGGCGGGTTGCGGACGGTGCGGACGATGTCGTGGGCGATGTCCCCGCGGTAGAGCGCACGCGTGCCCTGCCGGCCCAACTTCTCGTAGGTCCGGGCGAGATCGGGGTTCTTCAGGACGGAGCCGACCACGGGCAGCTCGCCGCCGGGCAGGAACAGCTCGGCGCTGGCCGGGAAGTCCCGGAAGCGCTCCTCGTTGGCCCGGGTCTGCGCCCGGAACGTGGCGTCGACGACGAACCCGTCGCGGGCCAGTCGCTCGGCGGGCTTCAGCAGCTCCTTCAGGGACTTGGTGCCCCAGGCGTCGAGGGCCGCCTCCCAGGTCGCCGGGGTGCCGGGCGTGCCGACGCCGAGGCCGCTGGTCATGCCCTCCGCGAACGGGATGGGGCTGCCGTTCTCCAGGAAGAGGGAGGCGTCCGCCGAGCGGGGCGCGGTCTCGCGGCCGTCGATGGTGCGGACCGTACGGCTGCGGGCGTCGTAGTGGACGAAGTAGCCGCCCCCGCCGATGCCGGCCGAGTACGGCTCGGTGACCCCGAGGGCCGCCGCCGTCGCCACGGCCGCGTCCACGGCGTTGCCGCCCGCGCGCAGCACCGCGATCCCGGCGGCCGACGCGTCGGCGTCCACGCTGGAGACGGCTCCGCCGAAGCCGACGGCGACGGGTTCCTTCACCGGCGCGGAAGCGGGCGCGGGCGTCGGCGGGGATGCCGGTGCGGGCGTCGGCGGCGCGGCCGCCCCGACCGCGAGCACCGTCGCGGCGACAGCGGCGAGCGAGACGTTCCGTGCGGTGGACCGACGCATCCGGATACCTCCAGTCAACGACCGTCCGCGCACTGTAACTTCACCGCGCGCCCCGTACCAGGACCCCGTCGAACACCGATGCGTGTCCCCGCTAGCATGCGCCCCCATGGACGAAGACCTGCGCAACCTCGTGCTCGGGGTGCTCGCCACCGGGATCAGCGCCTCGTTCGGCTGGCTCGCCCGCACCCTGCTCTGGCGCCGCAAGCTCCGCCGCAAGCAGGCCTTCTTCGGACTGCCGGGCGACTCGGAGTGCCTGCTGGTCGTCAACCGCGAGGCGGGGGGCGACGGGGTGCACCGCAACGACGTGTTCGCGCTGCTCGAACTGTCCGCGCTGATCCGCGACTGCGACGCGCACGCCCGCATCGTGCGGCACGACCGGGTTCAGCAGGGGCTGGGGGAACGTACGGAGTTCAGCCTGGGGGGTCCCTGCACCAATCTCCGTACGGCGGCCCATCTCCGTGCCCTTCTCCCCGGAGTGCGGGTGGAGGAGCAGCCCGGCACACTGCCGGACGTCTACCGGATCGGCTCGGAGGTGTACCGGGCGGAACGCGGCGAGTGCGAGTACGTCGTCCTCGCACGGCTCCGCGCCGGTGAGGGACGTCGGCCCGTCTTCCTGGTCTGCGGGCAGCGCGCCATCACGAACCAGGCCGCCACCCGCTATCTGGTCCGGCACCACGAGAAGCTCGCGCGCACGTACGGGCGCGGGCCCTTCGTCCTGCTGCTCAAGGTGGTCCACTCGGAGGCGTACGGGCCGGACGTCGTCGAGTTGGAGGCCGACGTGACGCGCGCGGCGCTGCGGCCGGGACCGGAGACCGCGTCGACGTCCGCGCAGGCACCGGAGGCCCCGGCACCGGTCGTCGGTCAGGACACCGAAGCGCCCTGACCGACGGCTCCGTACGGAGGATCAGGCGTCCGGGTTCTGGCCCGCCGACGCCTTCTTGACCCGGTCGATCTGGAGCTGGGCGAACTCCTTGAGCTTCGCCTCGTCCTTGACGTCGTCCCCCTCCATGAAGATGAGGACGCTGTCGATCCGTATGGCGACCGAGGCGTCGTCGGTGTCGGCGAACGCCTCCACCGCGTCGGCCTCGATGTCGAGGTTCAGCGCCTTGGGCGGGGCGCCCTCGACGTCCTGGCGCGCCTGGGCGACCGCACCCTTCATGGCGACGCCGGCGTTCTCCGGCGAGTCGAAGGAGACAAGGCCGAACTTGATCCGCTTGTCGGAGCTGTCGCTCTTCTCCACGAAGCGCGTGTTGCCGAGGGCCACGAGGCCGGCGCAGTTGGTCTCGGTGCCCTCCTGGCACGCTTCCAGGGCCTCGCTGCCCGTCTTGACCTCGGGGTCGCGCCCCTCCCAGCCCTGCGGCGCCGACAGCTTGCTGGGCAGGGCCATCAGCATCTGGCTGGAGTCCAGGTGGACCGGCTTGTCGTCGCCTCCCCACACGCCGCCGTCACCGTCTCCGCAGCCGGTCAGCACCGCCATCAGTGCCACCGCCGCCGCGATCCCCCGAAGTTCGCCGGCCACCCGACTCCCCTTCTCTTGCGTCTGCTTCCGCTGTTCTGCCGCGTCGTACGCGTCTTGCGCGTCGTGCGCGTCTGCCGCGTCTTCACGCGTCACGGATTGTCGGTGACCACTCAATCCCATGATCGCTTCCGGCGCCAACTCCTTGTCGCTTTTGCCTCTCCGCCGGGCCGGGCCGTCGTGTGTCGGGCTCGTCACACCCCGTACCTGCGAAATTCTCCGGTTCGCGGCAACCTGCCCCCTCCGTTCACCCTCTCTTCCAGGGACGGAAGAACGCATCGGAGGTTTTCGAGTTGAGCCGCATACGCCCGCGCAGCACGTTCCGCACCACCGCCCTCGCCGGTACCGCGGTTCTGACCGCGGCCCTCACCGCGTGCTCGGGCGGTGGCAGCGGCGCATCCACGACCGCCGGCCAGGACGGCAAGGCCAAGCCCGAGACCCGCATCTCGGTGAACCTGACCGGCAAGCAGGCCAAGGCCGGCGAGCCGGTCCGGGTGACGCTGGCCGAGGGCCGCCTGACGCAGGTCACCGTGACCGACTCCAAGGGCGCCCGGCTCGACGGCAAGGTCGCCGCCGACGGCAAGTCGTGGACGTCGGCGCGCAAGGCCGCCCCGGGTACGGGCTACACGATCGAGGCGCGGGACGAGAACGGGGGCACCGCGAAGGCCGACTTCGCGACCGCCGCCCCCGAGAAGGTCAACAAACTGACGCTCGCGCCCGGCAAGAACACCACGGTCGGCATCGCCCAGCCGCTGTCGATCGTCTTCGACCACCCGGTGAAGAACAAGGCCGAGGTGGAGAAGGCCCTGAAGGTCACCACCTCGAACAACACGGAGGGCTCCTGGGGCTGGATGGAGGACTGGTCGGGCAAGGACCGCGTCGACTGGCGCCCCAAGGAGTACTGGAAGCCGGGCACCAAGGTGACCCTGAACGCCCAGTTGAACGGCGTCGACTCGGGTGCGGACGGCGGCTGGTTCGTCCGCGACTACCAGACGGGCTTCACGATCGGCCGCAACCAGGTCGTCAAGGTGGACCTGGACAACCACCGGCTGAAGCTGATGAGGGACGGTCAGCTGGTCAAGGACCTGCCGATGTCCGGCGGTACGCCCGGCGGCGAGAAGGCGTCGTGGCGCGGCAGGACGGTGCTGATGTCGAAGGAGGGCACGATCAACATGCGCTCCGAGACGGTCGGCCTGGGTGACGCGTACGACAAGATGGTCGACTTCTCCATGCGGCTGACCTGGTCGGGCATGTACGCGCACGCCGCGCCGTGGAACGCCCAGTACATGGGCAACGCGAACCGCAGCTCCGGGTGCATCGGCATGAACGACGCGGACGCGAAGTGGGTGTACGGCGAGGTTCAGGTCGGCGACCCGTTCGAGGTCACGGGCGAGGACGCCAAGGGCACGCAGGCGCTCAACAACGGCTACGGCGAGTGGAACCTGTCGTGGGAGGACTGGCGGGCGAAGAGCGCACTGCGCTGACGGCCGCCGCGTCCGTCCGTCGGTCGCGGTCCCTCGGTCGCGGTCCGTCGCTCCCCGCGCCAATTGTTACCATCGCGTAACTTACCGGGGAGTTACCTCCGGTAAGTCCAGGCGGTTACCGTCGGGTCACTTTTCAACCAACGCTCGCGTCGAAGTGAGGAGTGACCCGTGGGACTTCCGCGTACCGCCCTGCGTACGGCCGCCATCGGCACCGTCTCGGCGGCCCTGGCGGCCGGAACGGCCTTCGGGCTCGCCCCCTCGGCGGCGGCCGGCACCGCCGCCGAGTCCACCTCGACCGTCACACCGGCCCCTACCGCCACAGCCGCCACGACGGCGGCGGAGGCGAGCGGTATACGGTTCGTCGACATCACCGGCGACGGCGGCACCGTCCTCAAGGCCAATGTGGTCACCCCGGCCGACGCCGCCGCCGACCCGGCCCGCCGCTACCCCGTCCTGGTCCTGCCGACCAGCTGGGCCACGCCGCAGGTCGAGTACCTGGCCCAGGCGCGGAAGCTGGCCGACGCCGGCTATGTGGTCGTGACGTACAACTCCCGCGGCTTCTGGCAGTCCGGCGGATACATCGAGGTGGCCGGCCCGGCCGATGTCGCCGATGCCCGCAAGGTGATCGACTGGGCGCTCGCGCACACCCCGGCCGATCCCGCCCGCGTCGGCATGGCGGGCGTCTCCTACGGGGCCGGGATCAGCCTGCTGACCGCGGCCCACGACCGGCGGGTCAGGGCCGTGGTGGCCCTGAGCGGCTGGGCCGACCTCATCGAGTCCATCTACAGCGGCCGTACGCAGCACCTGCAGGCCGCCGCGCTGCTCGGCGGCAGCGGCCATCTCACCGGACGGCCCAGCCCCGAGCTGCAGCGCATCCTCAAGGACTTCCTCTCCTCCAACCTGGAGCGGGAGCAGGAGATGATCGACTGGGGCCGCAAGCGCTCCCCCGCCACCTACCTCGACCAGCTCAACGCCGGCGGCGCGGCCGTCATGCTGGGCAATGCGTGGGGCGACACGATCTTCCCGCCGAACCAGTACGCCTCGTTCTACGAGAAGCTCACCGGCCCCAAGCGCCTCGAACTGCGCCCCGGCGACCACGCCACCGCCGAGGCCACCGGCCTGCTCGGCCTGCCCAACGACGTGTGGACCAACGCGCACCGCTGGTTCGACCACCACCTCAAGGGCGCCGACAACGGCATCGACCGCGAGCGGCCGGTCCAGCTGAAGTCCCGCTCCACGGGCGGCTACGAGGGCTACGCGGACTGGAAGTCCGTCGGCGCCCACGAGCGCAGGATCACCCTCGGCGACGAGCACCGGATCTACGCCAACGTCGACTCGGGCGCCAATGGCGGCACCGTGCTCCTGTCCAACGCGCTGGACCAGTTCCTCCGGCTGCCGCCGGCCGTGTCCGTGCCGCTGGTGCCCCGCTCGTTCGCCGCCGTGTGGCAGTCCGAGCGCTACGCGACGACCCGTCACATCCGGGGAACGGCGAAGCTGCACACCACGGTCACCAGCACGAGGACGAGCGGCACCTTCGTGGCGTACCTGTACGACGTGGGCCCGCTGGGCATCGGCAAGCTGGTGAGCAACGCCCCGTACACCTTCCACGGCCGGACGCCCGGTGAGCCGTTCGCCGTCGACCTGGAGCTGTTCTCGACGGCGTACGACGTCCCGGCAGGGCACCGGCTCGCCCTGGTCGTCGACACCGTGGACCCGCTGTACGCGGAGCACAACCCGTCCGGCGCGCGGCTGACCTTCTCCTCGCCGCAGGCCGACCCGTCGTACGTGTCGGTTCCGCTGCGGGAGGAGTGATCTCCGGCCGCTGCCGCCATACGCTGCCCTGCCTCGGTCCAGGTGTCGGGGTCGGTCAGCGCAAACTTTCCATCCGGGAAAGGGACTTCACGCACCGACACGCACAATCGGGCATTAGCCGTATTTACCGACGAAGCGGGACAGTGGCCTCAGCCCTCGGACGCCTCGCCGTACACCTGCGACAGTTCGGGGGAACCGGTGATCGCCCAGTCGAGCCCGGCCTCCACCACATTGATCTCGCGGCCCGAGGCCAGCCGGACCACCGGCTGGCCGCCGGGCAGCACGTGCCAGGCGGCGCCCGGCACCGTCCGTACGATCACCGTGCCGAGGTACAGGCCGGCGTCGTTGCCCACCCAGGGCAGCTCCTCCGGGTCCTCGCGCCAGCGCGGCGGCAGCTGGTCGAGGGCCTCCAGGGAGCGTGGGGAGTCGTCGAGGACGACGCCGGCCTGCCGGCCCTTCGCCCGCAGCAGCGCGCACTCGGACAGCACGTCGGCCACCCCCTCCGGGTCCCTCTCGAAGGCGGAGGCCAGTGCCGGTTTCCGTTCGTCACCACGCCGCTTGCGCCAGGAGTCCAGGAAAGGGATGTTCATACGCCAAGCGTGTCACCCCGGAGGGGCCGCGCACTACAGGGCACGCGCTAAGGGGTGTCCGGCGGATCATGCCGACATCGCCGGGCGGTGCCCTTCGTCGACCTAGACCTCCAGGTCGACGACCACCGGGGCGTGGTCCGAGGCGCCCTTGCCCTTGCGCTCCTCGCGGTCCACGTAGCCGTCCTTGACCGCGTCGGCGAACGGCTTGTTGCCGTACACGAGGTCGATCCGCATGCCGCGGTTCTTCGGGAAGCAGAGCTGACGGTAGTCCCAGTACGTGAACGGGTGGTCGTACTTGAGGGGGCGCGGCACGACGTCGTCCAGGCCGACGCCCTTCAGCCCGTCGAGCGCGGCCCGCTCCGGTGCCGTGACGTGCGTGGAGCCCTCGAAGAAGGCGCGGTCCCACACGTCGTCGTCGGTCGGCGCGATGTTGAAGTCGCCGAGCACGGCGAACGGGCGCGGTCCCGCCGCGTCGTCGGCGACGGCGCCCTGGAGGGCCTCCAGCCAGCGCAGCTTGTACGCGTAGTGCTCGTGGGCGACCTCGCGGCCGTTCGGCACGTACACCGACCAGACCCGGACGGGGCCGCAGGTCGCGGAGATCGCCCGCGGCTCCTGCGCCCCCTCGTACTCGGGTCCGCCGGGCAGCCCCACGACCACGTCGTCGAGGCCGACCCGGGACAGCAGCGCCACGCCGTTCCACCGTCCCGTGGCGTTCACCACCGACTCGTAGCCCAGCTCGCGCAGCTCGTCGGCGGGGAACTGCTCGGCCGTGCACTTGGTCTCCTGGACGCACAGCACATCGGTGCCGCTGCTCTCCAGCCAGGCCAGCAGCCGCGGCAGCCGAGCGGTGATCGAATTGACGTTCCAGGTGGCGATACGCATGACGGACAGCCTAACGGCGGGGTACGACAGCGGCCGTCACAGCTCGGTGTAGGCCCCCGGGGTCATCCTGCGGTGGTCGGTGCCGCCGAGTCCGCCGATGTGCCGGTCGTAGATCGGCCGGGCGAGCGGGGCGAGCAGGGCGTCGTGGATGTCGATCGCCCGCTGCGGCTTGACCTCGCGGACGTAGTCGATGACCTCGGAGATCTTGTTCCAGGGCGCCATGACCGGCACGAACAGCGTCTCGACCGGCCGCCCGGGCACGGTGAGCGCGTCGCCGGGGTGGAAGACGGCGCCGTCGACGAGGTAGCCGACGTTGGTGATGCGCGGGACGTCCGGGTGGATGACGGCGTGCAGTTCGCCGTGCACCTCGATGTCGAAGCCGGCGGCGGTGAACGTGTCGCCGTGGCCGACCGTGTGCACGCGGCCCGGGAAGGCGGCGGACAGCTGCTCGGCGACGCTGCGCAGCGTCCAGATCTCGGCGGCGGGGTTCGCCTCCAGGCCCGCCCGGAGCCGGCCCTCGTCGAAGTGGTCGGGGTGCTCGTGCGTCACGAGGATCGCGTCGGCACCGAGGGCGGCGTCCTCCTCGCTGAAGCCGCCGGGGTCGATGACGAGGGTGCGGCCGTCTTTCTCCAGCCGCACGCAGGCGTGGGATTTCTTGGTCACCTTCATCCCCCCATCCTGCCGCGCGGCCCCCGGGGCCGCCGCCGTTTCCCGTCGCGGGTGGGTCCGGTGGCGGGCCGGGGTCACGTGCTCAGAGGGTGGTCTCCTCCTGGATCACGCGCTGGGCCACGCGGAACGCGGAGTTGGCCGCCGGGACCCCGCAGTACACCGCCGCCTGGAGGAGGACCTCGCGGATTTCCGTGGGCGTCAGGCCGTTGCGCAGCGCCGCGCGGGTGTGGAAGGCCAGTTCGTCGAGGTGGCCGCCCGCGACGAGGGCGGTGAGGGTGACGCAGCTGCGCGTGCGGCGGTCGAGGCCGTCGCGGCTCCACACCTCGCCCCACGCGTAGCGGGTGATCAGCTCCTGGAAGTCCCGCGTGAAGTCGTCGGCGGCGGCCGTCGCCCGGTCCACGTGCGCGTCGCCCAGGACCTCGCGGCGGATCCTCATGCCCGTCTCGTACGGGTCGGGCCTGCCGGCCGTCGGCGGCTCGGGCGGGGCCGGCGGGACGGGTGGGGCGGGCGGGGCCGCCTCGGGCTGGGCGGCGGACACGGCCGGGCCCGGTACGGGGATGGCCGCGAGGGTGTCCTGCCAGGCGCTGGAGAAGTGCCGTACGAGCAGGTCGGTGACGGCGGCGGGCTGCTCGACGGGCGCGAGGTGGCAGGCGCCGGGGACGACGGCGAGGCGGGCGTCGGGGATGCCGGCGACCAGGGTGCGGGCCTCCGCCGCCGCGGTGACCTGGTCGTCGGAGCCGACCAGGACGAGCGTGGGGACGCCGATGCGGCCGAGGCCGGCGCGCACGTCGAAGGCGGCCAGCGCCTCGCAGGCGGCGATGTAGCAGCCCGCGTCGGTAGTACGGACCATCTGGACCGCCCACTCGACGATCGCGGGCTGCGCCGCGGCGAAGGCGGGCGTGAACCACCGCTCGGGCGCGGTGCGCGCCATGGGGTCGAGGCCGTGCGCGCGGACGACGACCCCGCGCTGGCGGAACTCGTCGGCGCTGCCGAACCGGGCCGATGAGGCGACCAGGGCGAGGGAGGCGAGCCGGTGCGGGGCGCGCAGGGCGAGGTCGGCGCCGACGGCCCCGCCGATGCCGCAGCCGGCGTAGCCGAAGCGCTGGACGCCCAGTTCATCGAGGGTGGCGAGGAGCCGGTCGGTGAGTTCCGTGACGGACGAGAATGGTTCGGCGGGGGCGCCGCCGTGGCCGGGCAGGTCGAACCGGACGACCCGCCACCGGGCGGTCAGCTCGGGTATCTGGCGGTCCCACATGTGCCAGGTGGTACCGAGGGACGGCCCCAGGACCAGGACCGGGGCGTCTTCCGGCCCGTCGAGGCGGTACTGCAGAGTTTCGGCGTTCGTCTCACTCACCCGCTCACGCTCCCACATCCCTGGGGAATCCCACCGCCGGGGGGTGGACGTGAGGCTCACGCGCCGGGCGTGCCCGGCTCGATGTCGAGCACCTCGCGCACCGGGCGACGCGGCGTCGCCGGACCCTTCGGCCCGTATCCCAGGCGCAGCACCATCTGCACGTGGCCCGTTCCCGTTACCGGGTCCCGCAGCGGCCAGCGCAGCTCGGCCCACTCCACGGCCTGGCCGGCGAACGAGCTGGACAGGCCCTCCAGCGTGGCCAGCAGCAGGACGCGCTCCATCGCCTGGCCGGCGCGCAGCCAGTCCTCCGGGCGGTCGCGTTCCGTGCCCAGCAGGGCCAGATGAGGATGATGCTCGAACTCGGCGGCCTCGCGGCCGGCCACCGTCCTGCCGGCGGCGAAGTCGCGCATCGGTGCCCGGCCGCCGGCCTTGCGCGGCCCGAAGGCGTACTCGGGCACCCCTTCGGCGGCCGTGTCCGAGAACGGGACACCGCCGTGGGTCCATCGCTCCAGCTCCTCGTCGTGGCCGCGGTCGCCGAGGTTGCGGACCTCGGCCTCCTGGGCCAGCTCCAGCACCTCCTGCAAGTGCCACCCGGTGGGGAAGGCCAGCGACGCGCCTTCGGCGCGGGCCGCGTCGACCAGGGCGGTCCGCACGGCTTCGGGTATCTCCCTCTCCTCGAACGGATACCGGCTCGTGTGCCGGGCGCGAATGGCCTCGTACAGCGCGCCGAGGTCGCTCTCCCCGTCCCGGCGACCGGTCATCCGTACCGAGGCGAGCAGGTCTCTGTCGCCCGGGTCGGGCAGCAGCCGGGTATCCGGCTCCCAGCCGCCGTGAAGTGCCGCGACCCGCAGATTCAGCAGAGCCGCGCCGCACCCGATGTGGAGGGCGCGCAGGTCGGGGTCGGTGTGCGGCAGGACGCGTCCGGGGTCGGCACGTACGTGGAAGGTGCGGCTGCCGTGGAAGTAGCGGAAGCGCCAGGGCTGGGCGTTGTGCAGCGACGGAGCGGCGGCGGCGTCGTAGGCCAGAGCCGTCACCTGCTCTTCGGAGAGTGGTTGTGCGCTCACGGGGCCTCCCTCGTCGAGCGGAGGCCGAATGCGGCGCCTGGTGGGTCCGGCCTCCCTACCACCAGGTTCCTCCCGCGAGCCCGTCCATGCGCGGGGACCGGATGCCCGAGCCGGGCCGGCTGGTCCCGGCCTGACGAGCCCATGACGAAGGAGCGTCGCCGTGTCTGCCCGGCGCCGCAGCGGCTCCGTCAGGGCGTGGTGGTGGACACGACGTACACGCGGGGCGCGGCGGGGTCGGTGAGGTCGACGGTGATGTCCCGGGTGGGCCGGGGGCGGGCCTGGTGGCGGGTGAGGCCGGTCCAGTCGTGGGTCTCGGCGAAGTCCCAGCCGACGATCCGGGCGTCGCGCTCGCTGACGGTGATCTCGCCGGGCCTGAGCGCGGACCTGCTGGTGCCGACGTCCTCCAGGAAGACGTCGAGGCCGGCGCCCGTGGTCGTGAACTGGACGTACAGTCGGCTGGACTTCCAGTTGCTGGTCTCGAAGTAGGCGACGTCCCGCGACTTGGGCGGGATCGGGACCTCGAAGACGCGGCGCTTCATCTTGGACGGCCAGCTGTCCTGGAGGCCGCTGACCGAGGACTCGGCCTCCTTGTCACGGCCGCTGGACCGGCTCTGCTCGGCGGCGATGGTGAAGTAGCCGGTCGAGGCGGTGACCAGCAGCATGATGATCAGCGCCGTGTACCAGCGGCGGCGGATGAGCTGCCGGCGGCTCTCGGGTTCCGGGGCGTGCGGTGTGGTGGGGCTCATGCGGGGGGTTCCTGGGTGGTGCTCCTGGTACGGGTGGTGCGGCTGCCGCCGCCGTCGCGGATGACCTGCGCGTAGCGCTCGAACCGTTCGTACCGTTCGACCCGGCGGCGGTTGGCGCGCCGGAAGCGGCGGGCGACGAGGCGGGCGAGGTCGGCGGCGCCGACCATGCCGGCCTCGGGGCCGAGCTGGGCCTTGGCGATCCTGGCCTCGGGGCGGTAGCCGCGGCCGGTGAGGTGGCGGCGGAAGGCGTCCCGGGCGGGTCCGATGAGGAGGTCGTCGGCGGCGCTGACGCCGCCGCCGATGACGAAGCAGGAGGGGTCGAGCGCGGCCGCGAGGTTGGCGATGCCGACGCCGAGCCACTGGCCGATGTCCTGGAGCAGTTCGACGCACATGGCGTCGCCCTCGCGGGCCAGCTCGGTGATGAGGGGTCCGGTGATGTCGGGGACGTGGCCCTTGACGCGTTCGATGATGTTGTACGCGACCGGGGAGTCGGCGGCGGCCAGCTCGCGGGCCTCGCGGACCAGGGCGTTGCCGGAGCTGTACTGCTCCCAGCAGCCGCGGTTGCCGCAGGGGCAGCGGTGGCCGCCGGGGACGACCTGCATGTGGCCGAATTCGCCGGCGACGCCGTACTTGCCGCGCTTGACGCGGCCGTCCTCCAGGATGGCGCCGCCGATGCCGGTGCCGAGCGTGATCATGACGAGGTGGTCCTCACCGCGTCCGGCGCCGAACCGCCACTCGGCCCAGGCGGCCGTGTTGGCGTCGTTGTCGACCATGACGGGGACGGCCAGCCGGGCCTGGAGGGAGTCGCGCAGGGGCTCGTTGCGCCAGGCGAGGTGTGGGGCGAACAGGACGCGGCTGCGGTCGGCGTCGACCCATCCGGCGGCGCCGATGCCGACGGCGTGGACGTCGTGCCGGTCGGACAGGTCCAGGACGAGGTCGACGATGGTGTCCTCGACGACCTGGGGGCTCTTGGACTTGTCGGGGGTCTCGGTGCGGATCTTCTCCAGGATGGTGCCGTCGGCGTCGACGACGCCCGCCATCACCTTCGTACCGCCGATGTCGATGCCGACGGTCGGGACGCGGGGGGCGCTGAGGTGGGAGCGGCGCTCGCGGGTGCCGACGGTGCGCAGGACGGAGCCGCGGGGGGCGGGGTCGCGGTACGTGCTCACGGGTCCTGGTCGTCCCTGGGGTGCGGCGGGCCGGGGTCGGCGACCCGGCGGCGGAGGGGGTCCGCCGCCCCCGATTCTGCCAGGTGTGGGCGCGGGGGCGGCGGTGCGCCGTGGTCAGCCGGCCGCGGCGGGCGGCACGTCGTGGCCGCCGATCCGGGTGGGCGCGGGGGCGCGTTCCAGCTCGTGGCGCAGGTCGTCCAGCTCGCTTCCGCCCGCCATCTGGCGGGTGAGTTCGTCGAGCGTCAGGGACTGTTTCGTGTGGCTGCCGGCCATGACGCCGCGCTTGAGGAGGACGAAGCGGTCGCCGACGAGGTGGGCGTGGTGGGGGTTGTGGGTGATGAGGACCACGCCGAGACCGGCGTCGCGGGCCGCCGCCACGTATTTCAGGACGACGCCGGACTGCTTGACGCCGAGGGCGGCGGTGGGCTCGTCGAGTACGAGGACCTTGGCGCCGAAGTGGACGGCGCGGGCGATGGCGACGCACTGGCGCTCGCCGCCGGAGAGCGTGCCGATGGGCTGGTCGACGTCGCGCAGGTCGATGCCCATGCGGAGGAGTTCCGCGCGGGTGGTGGCGCGCATGTGGCGGACGTCGAGGCGCTTGAAGGGGCCGCGGCCGCGGGTGGGCTCGGAGCCGAGGAAGAAGTTGCGCCAGACGGGCATGAGGGGGACCACGGCGAGGTCCTGGTAGACGGTGGCGATGCCGAGGTCCAGGGCCTCGCGGGGCGAGGAGAGGGTGGTGTCGCGGCCCTCGACGCGGAACGTGCCCGCGTCGTGGGCGTGCAGCCCGGCGATGATCTTGATGAGGGTGGACTTGCCGGCGCCGTTGTCGCCGAGGACGCAGGTGATCTCGCCCGCGTGGACCTCCAGGGAGACGCCTTCGAGGGCGCGGACGGTGCCGTAGTACTTGCTGACGCCGTCGAGCTCGACGAGGGGGGTCGTCATGGGGTGGCCTCCGCGCGCTTGCGGACCCAGGCGTTGAGCAGGGTCGCGAGAAGGAGCATCGCTCCGAGGAAGAACTTGAACCAGTCGGGGTTCCACTCGGCGTAGACGATGCCCTTGCTGGTCATGCCGAAGATGAACGCGCCGACCGCCGCGCCGATGGCGGAGCCGTAGCCGCCGGTGATCAGGCAGCCGCCGATGACGGCCGCGATGATGTAGATCAGCTCGTTGCCGACGCCTTCGCCGGACTGGACGACGTCGAAGGAGAAGAGCAGGTGCTGGCCGGAGATCCAGGCGCAGAGGCCCACCGCCATGTAGAGGCCCGTCTTGGTGCGGCGGACGGGGACGCCGACGGCGCGTGCGGCGTCGGCGTTGCCGCCCGCGGCGAAGATCCAGTTGCCGAAGCGGGTGCGCAGGAGGACCCAGGTGGCGACGGCGACCAGGGCGAACCACCACAGGATGGTGACCTTGAGGGTGGCGCCGCCGACGGTCACTTCGGAGGCGAACAGGGCGCGGGCGGAGTCGAAGCCCTCCATGTCCGCGATGGTCTTGGTCGAGACGGTGCCGCTGATGAGCTTGGTGAGGCCGAGGTTGAGGCCCGTGAGCATCAGGAACGTGCCGAGCGTGATGATGAAGCTGGGCAGGCCCGTACGGGTGAGCATGAGGCCGTTGAACGCGCCGATGGCCAGCGTGACCAGCAGGGACACCCCGATGCCGACCCAGACGTTCGCGGTCATCCGGTAGCTGAACATCGACGAGACGAGCGCCGACGTGGTCACGAGGACGCCGGCGGACAGGTCGAACTCGCCGCCGATCATCAGGAGCGCGACGGGCACGGCCATGATCCCGATCGTCGAGGCCGCGTAGAGGACCGTGCCGAGGCTGGCGGCCCGCAGGAAGCCGACGGCGACGGCGGCGAAGAAGACGAAGACGGCGAGGGCGCCGACGACCGAGCCGAGTTCCGGGCGGCCGAGGAGCCGTTTCACCGGGGAAGCGGGCAGCAGCCGCTCGTCGCGGGCGGGGCTGTCCTCGGCGGGGGGCGCGGCGGTGGTCATCGGGTCCCCCGCTCGGTGTACGGGGCGAGGGTCGCGGCGTCCTTCCGAGTGAGGATCTGTGGGCCGGTCAGGACGGGGCGGCCGCCGCCGAGCACGTCGGCGTTGTAGCGGTGGAGCCACAGCAGGTCGACGGCCTCGTAGCCCTGGAGGTAGGGCTGCTGGTCGACGGCGAAGCCGAGGGTGCCGTCGCGCAGGGCGGTGACGACCTTGGCGTTGAGGTCGAAGGTGTCGATCTCGGCGGCGGAGCCGGCCGTGCGCTTGGCCTGGACGGCGGCGTCGGCGAAGGGCGCGCCGAGGGTGACGACGGCGTCGATGGCCTTGTCGGCCTGGAGCTTGGCTTCGATGGAGGCCTGGACGTCGGGCATGTTGGTGCCGTCGACGTAGAGGTTCTGCAGGGTGCCGTCGAAGGTCTCGGCGACTCCGGCGCAGCGCTGTTCGTGGCCGACGTTGCCCTGTTCGTGCAGGACGCACAGGGCCTTCTTGTGGCCGCGCCGGTCGAGTTCGTCGCCGACGGCCTCGCCGGCGACGGTCTCGTCCTGGCCGATGTGGGTGAGGGCGCCGAAGGCCTTGGACTGTTCGGAGCCGGAGTTCACGGTGATCACGGGGATGCCGGCGGCGACGGCGCGGGCGACGGACGCCTTGAGGGCGTCGGGCTTGGCGAGGGTGACGATCAGTCCGTCGACCCTCTTGTCGACGTACGAGTCGACGAGCTGGGCCTGCTGCTGGCCCTCGTCGCTGTGGGCGTAGAGGAAGTTGATGTTGTCCTTGGCGGCGGCCTGGCGGGCGCCCTGCTGGACGATGTCCCAGAAGGTGTCGCCGTCCCCCGAGTGGGTGACCATGGCGATGGTCCACCGGGGGGTGTTGACGGCGGCGCGGCCCTCGGCGGCCGCGGCGGCGGCCTTGCGGGCGTCCTCGGCGCGTTTGCCGCCGGTGGCGCTGCACGCCGTCAGGGACACTCCGAGGACCCCTGCGAGTACGACGCCGAGCACCCGTATTCCTGTCCGAACCCTTGCCACGACGCCGTGCCCTTCTTGCTGTGCTCCTGGTGCGGCCGGGGGCATATCGCCACATCCCGACGGGCCAAGTATCGGCCATGGTCGGTCGGGGCGTGTTCATCGGGTACGGAGGAGGCCGGGGCCGCCCCTGGACGGGGTCCGCCGTGCGGGGTCCGGGCCAGGGCTTGGGCCTCGGACGCCGGACGGGCTCGAGGACTAGGGAGTGTCCGCAAAGTAGCGTCGTCCGCCCGAAGGGCGGGCCTGGAGGCGTCTGGTGCGTGCGATCGCAAGGCGGAGGAGGGAGTCGATGCGGAGCATCGGCGAGTGACGACAACGCGGCGAGCGGGCGTGCCAGACGCCTCCAGGCAGGCGGGACTTTGCGGACACGACCTAGGGGCGGACGAGGAGCTGGAACTCGAAGGCGTACCGGGAGGCGCGGTAGCTGTGGGAGCCGAACTCGACGGGCCGCCCGGTGTCGTCGTACGTGGTGCGCTCCATGGTGAGCAGCGGGGCGCCCTCGGGCTCGCCGAGGACCTCCGCCTCGGGGCCGGTGGCGGCGCGGGCGCCGATGGACTGCCGGGCGCTGTGCAGGGTGATGCCGGCCCCGCGCATGAGCCGGTAGAGGCCGGTGGCCTCCAGGCGGGCGGCGTCCAGGTCGAGGAGGCCGGTGGGGAGGTGGTTGCGCAGCAGCGCCACGGGCTCGTCGTGGGCGCTGCGCAGCCGCTCCACGTACTGGACGTCGCTGCCTTCGGGCACGCCGAGTGCGGCGGCCACCTGGGCGCTCGCCGGTTCGAGGCGGTGGGCCAGGACGGCGGTGGCGGGGCGCTGGCCCGCGGCCTCCAGGTCGTCGTAGAGGCTGCTGAGCTCCAGGGGGCGCTTGACCTGGCTGTGGACGACCTGGGTGCCCACGCCGCGGCGGCGCACGAGCAGGCCCTTGTCGACGAGGGCCTGGATGGCCTGGCGGACGGTCGGCCGGGACAGGCCGAGGCGGTTCGCCAGGTCGATCTCGTTGCCGAGCAGGCTGCCGGGCGTGAGGGCGCCGTTCTCGATGGCGGCCTCCAGCTGCTGGGAGAGCTGGAAGTAGAGCGGGACGGGGCTGGTGCGGTCCACGCTGAGCGACAGCTCGACGCCGGCGCCGGTCACTTCTCGGTTCTGCTTGGGCACGGCCAGAGCGTAACCGTAGGGAAATGATGACGGGAAGTCGTGAAGTCCGATTGTCCGGACAAGATGACGGTACGTGAGCGGGATCTCATTCCAGCAGCTCCGCGTCGTGCACCAACAGGGCGATCTGGACCCGGTTGTTGAGGCCGAGCTTGGCGAGGATCCGGGAGACGTGGGCCTTGACGGTGGGGACGCTCATGTAGAGCGCGGCGGCGATCTCCGCGTTGGAGCCGCCGCGGCCGACGGCGAGGGCGACCTCCTTCTCCCGCTCCCCCAGTGCGGCGAGCCGGGTGGTGGCGGCCGTCCTGCGGGTGTCCTCCCGGCTCGCCGGGCCCGTGCCGTGGGAGACGTGGGTCATCAGCTGGCGGGTGACCGCCGGGGAGAGCACCGGGTCGCCCGCGGCCACCTTCCGTACGGCGGCGACGATGTCGGCCGGCCGGGTGTCCTTGAGGACGAACCCGGCGGCGCCGGCCCGCAGGGCGCGCAGGACCTGCTCGTCGGCGTGGAACGTGGTGAGGACGACGACCTCGGGGGCGCCGGGCCGGGAGCGCAGCTGCTCGGTGGCGGTGAGGCCGTCGACGCCCGGCATGCGGATGTCCATGAGGACGACGTCCGGGGCGAGCCCGCCGACGAGCGCGGGCACGTCGGCGCCGTCGGCGGCCTCGCCGACGATCTCGATGTCGTCGGCTCCGCCGAGCATCAGGGTGAGGCCCGCGCGGACCAGGGGGTCGTCGTCGACGATGAGCAGCCGGATGGTCATGAGGGCAACGGTAGCCAGGCCCGCAGGGTGAATCCGCCGCCGGGACCCGGCCCGTGGGTGAGGCGGCCGCCGGCGAGGGTGGCGCGTTCGGTGAGGCCGATGAGGCCCTGCCCGGAGCCGGGGACGGGGGCGACGGGCCCCTCGGGGGCGGGGTTGTGCACCTCGACGGTGAGGCCTTCGCCGGGGCGGCCGCGGACGGTGACGGTCACTTCGGTGCCGGGGGCGTGCTTGCGGGCGTTGGTGAGGCCTTCCTGGACGATGCGGTAGACGGTGCGGCCGGTGGCGGTGGGGACGGTGGCGGGGTCGACGGCGTCGTTGTCGAGGGTGACCTTCATGCCGGCCCGCCGGGACTCGGCGATCAGCGCGTCGAGGGTGGCGAGGGTGGGCTGGGGCCGCTCGCCGTGCCCGTCGTCCCGGTCGCCGGGGGCGCGCAGGACGCCGATGATCTCGCGCAGGTCCTGCAGGGCCTCGTGGGCGCTGTCGCGGATGACCCCGGCGGCGCGGGCGACCTGGGCCGAAGGCGCGTCCGGGTGGAACTCCAGGGCGCCGGCGTGGACGCTGAGGAGGGTGAGCCGGTGGGCGAGCACGTCGTGCATCTCCCGGGCGATGGCCTCGCGGGCGGCGCGCGGGGCTGCTGGGCGCGCAGCTCCGCCTCGGACTCGGCGCGGTGCGCGCGTTCGCGCAGGGCGACGACGAGCTGGCGGCGGGAGCGGACGAGCATGCCCCAGCCGGTGACCAGGAGGATCAGGACGAGGCCGACGAGGAGCGAGGCCGGCGCCGAGAGCGACGGGTCGGGCCGCAGGAACACCTGCGCGCTCCCCGCGACCAGCGCGACGGCGGCCACCTGGGCAAGCGTGCGGAACGGCACCCGCACGGCGAGCCCGAACAGCGCGACCATCACGGCCCCGCCGGTCGCGGGGGCGATCGTGCTGGCGACGGAGACGGCCAGGGCGACGCCGACGGGCCAGCGGCGCCGCAGCCAGAGGGCGAGGCAGGCGCCCAGTCCGAGCAGCTGGTCGGCGAGGACGACGGCGGCGGAGTCGTTGAGGCGGCGGCTGGTCTCGGCGGCCAGCAGCCCGACCAGCGTGGCCAGCACGAACGCGACGGTGTCGACGATCCAGTCCCGTACGGTACGGCGCCGGGGCCGGCCGGGCCCGGCGGCCGGGTCGTCGGGGTCGGCGAGGTCCGAAGGCAGCAGCCAGGAGTACTCCGCACGCGTCATACCGCCCAAACTACGCAGGCGGACGGCGGTGGGACCGCCCGGCCAGGCGAACGCCTACCAAAGTCGCACGGCCGCATACTTCCGGACCGGGACCGTAGCCCGAAGGCCGAAGCGGGACGGGCCTGCGGGGGCCGACGATCGAGGCATGAAGAAGCTGCTGGAGATCGTCGGAATGCTGCTGTTGATCGCCGGTGTGTGCGGGGTGATCCGCGAACTCACCGACGGCTGGTTCCGCTTCATGGGGTTCACCAGGTTCCTGACCGAGAACGTGGCCTTCCTGCAGGGTCGGGAGATATGGGCCAACGTGGCGGTCGTGGTGGTCGGCTTCGCGGTCCTGATGATCGCCGACAAGTACCGGAAGGCCTAGTGCCGGGGGTCTGGGAGCCGGAAGCGTAGGGGGCGGGAGGGTCTAGAGAGGGTCTAGGGAGCCGGAAGGCCTCGGGAGCCGGAAGGCCCAGGGAGCCGGAGGGTTATCGGGCGTCCTGCTCGTCCAGTTCCCTCAGGCGGGCGAGGTCGACGCCGTGCTCGCTCATCCGCACGCTGACGATGCCCGTCGTCACGACCATCGTGCCGACGACGGCGAGGGGCAGGGCGCCGGCGAGGGCGGCGAGTGTCACCGGCCAGTCGCGCTCGTCGGCGCACCGGCTGTCGTGGTCGACGGCGCCGTCCCGGTCGAGGGGCGCCAGGCACTCGATCTCGCGCCCCCTCGAACCCTCGACCATGTAGGGGGCGAGGAGCCGGAAGCCGGCCCAGAGCCAGAGCAGGCCGGCCGCGCCGAGGAGCACGAGCCCCCAGGTGCGCAGCCGCCGTGAGCGCTCCCGGAAGTGAACGTCGTGAGTGGTGGATCGCATGGCGGATCAATCTAGCGAGCGGCCCCGGCGGCCGTGCGCCGCCCCCAGGCCGTACCGCCAGGACGAGCGCCGCGCCCGCGAGCCCGGCGGGGCCGAGGTGTTCGCCCGCGACGAGGATGCCGGCGCCGGCCGCCCAGAGGGGTTCGGTGCCGAGCAGGAGGCTGACGCGCGAGGGGGAGGTGCGGCGTACGGCCCACATCTGGACGAAGAAGGCGAAGAGCGTGCAGAGAACGGAGAGGAAGAGCAGGCCCGCCCATTCGCGCGGGCCGAATCCGATGGCCACGGTCCAGGGGGCCGCCCCGCCGGTGCCGGGCACGGCGGCGAGTACGGCGAAGACGGCGACGGCGGCGCCCAGTTGGACGGTGGTCAGGGAGAGCGCGTCGGCGTCGCGCACGGACCGGATGCGGGCCATGGCGAGGACGTGCGCGGTCCGGACGAGCGCGGCGAGCAGCATGAGCAGGTCGCCCGTGGAGGGGGTGGTGAAGCCTCCGCCCTGGGTGAGCAGGACGACGCCCAGGACGGACAGGGCTGCCGCGGCCAGGAAGGCGCGGGGCGGCCGGGTCCTGGTGAGGGCGGCCTCCCCGAGCGGGGTGAGGATCATGGTGAGGCTGATGATGAGCCCGGCGTTGGTGGCCGACGTGTGCACGACGCCGTACGTCTCCAGCAGGAAGACGCCGCTGAGGACGAGGCCGAGGAGGGCGGCGCCACGCCACTGGGCCCCGGTCAGGGCGCGCAGCCGGCGGCGCGCGGCGACGGCGAGCGCGGGCAGGACCAGCGCGAAGCGCAGGACGAGGACGGCGACGACGGTGTGCGCGGTGGTGATGCCCTTGGCGGCGAGGTAGCTGGCGCCCCAGACGACCGCGACGAGCAGAACGGGCAGGTCGGTGAGCCAGGCGCGGCGGGGGGCGTGGGCCGGTGCGGCGGCGGACGCGGCGAGCGACGACATGACGGGGCCTGGCCTCCGGGGATGACGGGTGCGGAGGCTTCGGCGGCTCGCGCGGGAACGACGTCACCGTACCCGCGCGCGGATCACTGGTCGAGGCCGAATTCGCCGAACCGGGCCTCGCCGGTGGGGCGGTAGGTCTGGATGGTGACGCCGGCCTTGGTGGTGCGGTGTGCGGTCAGTTCGAAGGCGGTGGGGGTGCCGCCCTGGGGGAACAGCCGGCGGCCCGCGCCGAGGAAGACGGGGAAGACGAGCAGGTTGTACTCGTCGATGAGGCCGTGCGCGATGAGGGTCTGGGCGAGCGTGCCGCTGCCGTGGATCTGGATCTCGCGGCCGGGCTGTTCCTTGAGCCGGGTGACGGCCTCGACGACGTCCCCCTGGACGAGCCGGGAGCCCTGCCAGTCGACCTTGTCGAGGGTGCGGGAGACGACGTACTTGGGGAGGCTGTTGAGGGGGCCGGCGATCGGGTCCGCCGGGTCGGTGACCTTCGGCCAGTACGAGGCGAAGATCTCGTAGGTGCGGCGGCCGAGGAGGAACGCGTCGACCCGTCCGAACACCTCGTTGACGAAGCGGCCCATGTCGTCGTCGAAGAAGGGGACGAGCCAGCCGCCGTACGCGAAGCCGCCGCTGCGGTCCTCGTCGGGGCCGCCGGGGGCCTGCATGACGCCGTCGAGCGAGAGGAAGGTGGTGAGGGTGAGCCGGGCCATGGCTGATGCCTTTCGCTTGTGTTCCGGGTGAGCCGGGATGTCACAAGCTGAGACCGCCGGGGTGGCGAAAACTCATCGGCGGGCCGTGGGAGGGCCGGGGTTTCCCGCTGGTGGAGCAGTGGCGGGCCGGGCGCACCGGTGCTGTCGGTCCGGTGCGCCCCGCCCGCCGTACGGGCAGGTGTCGTGCTGCCCGGGTACGGGGTGGGTCAGCCGCCCAGTTCCTGGTGGCGGGCGGCCAGCCGCTTGGCGCCCTCGTCGGTCAGGGAGCCGAAGAGGCGCAGGCGGGAGATGCCGCCGTCGGGGTAGATGTCGATCCGGACGTGGGTGCCGACGGCCGGGGCCGGCAGGACGAACCGGTGGTTGGTGTCGGGCTGGAGCCGGGTGCGCGGCAGGAACTCGGTCCAGGGCCCGTCCTCGCCGTCGCGTACGGAGAGGGCGGCCCAGCCGGCGCTGTTGCCCTTCAGGTACGCGGTGTCGATCTCGACGGCGCGGATCTCGGCCTGCTCGACGAGGCCGTAGCGGATCCAGTCGTTGCCCTTGTCGCGGCGGCGGCGGGTCTCCCAGCCGTCGTCCATCTTGCGGGAGCGGCCCGGCTGGATGGTGTTGGTGGCCGGCGAGTAGAAGCGGTCGGAGGCGTCCTCGACGCGGCCGCCGTTCTCCAGGGCGGCGACGTCGAAGGTGCCGAGCACGCCGAGCCACTCGGGGTCGGGGGCGACCTCGCCGTACACGCGGAGGCGGGCGATGCCGCCGTCGGGGTGCTGGTTGACGCGCAGGTGCGTGAAGCGCCGCTCGACGTCGACGGCGAAGCCGTTCGCCGCGTGGCCGCCGATCGCGGTGCGCGGGACGAGGGTGGTCCACTCGACGTCCGGGCCCAGCAGCTCGTCGGGCGAGGGCGAGCCGGGCACGGACGCGCCCTCGACGGAGACGGCCTGCGGGTAGTTGCCGCGGAAGTGGGCGGTGTCGACGACGATGCCGCGGACGACGCCGGGGGCGCCGAGGCGGACGAGCGCCCAGTCGTGGTCCTCGTCGACGGGGTGCGGCTGCTCGGCGGAGACGCCACGGCGGCGGCGGGTCTCCCAGCCGTCCATGATCTTGCCCTTGTGGCCGAAGTGCTCCGGGTCGAACTCGGCGGGCTCCGGCTTGAGCAGGTTCTCGCGCTCGGCGAAGAACTCGTCGTTGGCGGCGACGACACCGGCGCCGAGCCGGCGGTCGGCCAGGTCGGCCAGGCCGGTGAAGGGGAAGTCGGCGGTGCGGTAGTCCGCGTACGGGTCACCGCCGCCGTAGGGGCTGGCGTCGCCGGTGAAGCGGGGTATGCCGGTGTCGGTCACGGGGTCACTTGTTCCTTTCGAGCAGCCGGCCGCTGGGCTCGGCGGGGGTGCCGCGCTCGGCGATGCGTACGCCGCGCAGCCAGGTGGAGGTGACGACGCCGTACAGGGTCTTGCCGGCGTAGGCCGTGACCCGGTTGCGGTGGTGCAGGTCCGCGGGGTCCACGGTGAACGTCTCGTCGGGCGCGAGCACCGCGAAGTCGGCGTCGCGGCCGGCCTCGATGGCGCCCTTGCGCTCCAGGCCCGCGAGGGCGGCGGGAGCGGTGGACATCCAGCGGGCGACGTCGTCGAGGGTGCGTCCGCGGCGGCGGGCCTCGGTCCAGATGGCGGGCAGGCCGAGCTGGAGGGAGGAGATGCCGCCCCAGGCGGTGGAGAAGTCGGGGGTCTTGAGGTCGGCGGTGGACGGCGAGTGGTCGGAGACGATGCAGTCGATCGTGCCGTCGGCGAGGCCGTCCCACAGGGCGTCCTGGTTCACGGCCTCGCGGATGGGCGGGCAGCACTTGAACTCGGTGGCGCCGTCGGGGATCTCCTCGGCGGTCAGCGTCAGGAAGTGGGGGCACGTCTCGACGGTGATCCGCACGCCCTCGCGCCGGGCGGCGGCGATGACCGGGAGGGCGTCGCTGGAGGAGAGGTGCAGGACGTGCACGCGGGCGCCGAGGCGGCGGGCCTGGGCGATCAGGTTCTCGATGGCGGTGTTCTCCGCGTCGCGGGGCCGCGAGGCGAGGAAGTCCGCGTACTTCGCCGAGCTCTTCTGCGGGGCGGCGTCGAGGTGGTGCGGGTCCTCCGCGTGCACGATCATCAGCCCGCCGAAGCCGGCGATCTCCGCGAGCGAGGCGGCCAGCTGCTCCTGGTCGAGCTGGGGGAACTCGTCGACGCCGGACGGCGACAGGAAGCACTTGAAGCCGAAGACGCCGGCGTCGTGCAGCGGGCGCAGGTCCTTGACGTTGTCGGGTACGGCTCCGCCCCAGAAGCCGACGTCCACGTGGGCCTTGCTGCGGGCGACGTCCTGCTTGATCCGCAGGTGCTCCACGGTGGTCGTCGGGGGCAGCGAGTTGAGGGGCATGTCGAGGAGGGTGGTGATCCCGCCGGCCGCGGCGGCGCGGGTGGCGGTCCAGAAGCCCTCCCACTCGGTGCGGCCCGGGTCGTTCACATGGACGTGCGTGTCGACCAGGCCGGGGAGTACGACGTCGTCGCCGACGTCCTCCAGCCGGGCACCGGCGGGCACCTCCGCGTCGTACGGCAGGACCGCGGCGATGGTGCCGCCGGCCACGGCGACGGCTGCGGCGCGCGTTCCGTCCGGGGTCACGACGCGCGTCGAGCGCAGCACAAGGTTCACGTCCACGCTGTCCCCATTCCCGATATTCCCGTCAACCCGGTCATTCCCGTCCATTTCGGCGAGCTTCAACGAACTGTTGAAGGAGTGTTCATCCCGGCGGCGGAAGCCGTCAAGAGCACCCCGACGCCACTGCCGCCACTCGGATGTTTCCACAAAGTGGAAGTACAATTCCGTAGAGAAGAACGTAGCTCCGCACAGCAGGGCGACGGAAGACCCCCGGGGAACATCGCGGACACCCGGACAAACAGGCCCTGACCGGCGGGTACGCCCGACGGCGGGCGATGTGCCGGGCGATCGGGCCCGGTAGGCTGCTGCCTTGTCCATCCGCCTCGAAAGGACCGTTGACGTGCCGACGTCCAGCGCCAGCGCCACCGACGCCGCCAAGCCCGCAGCCACGGGTGGCGTCCAGTCCCTTGAGCGTGCCTTCGACCTCCTGGAGCGGATGGCCGACGCGGGGGGCGAGGTCGGCCTCAGCGAGCTGTCCTCCAGCAGCGGGCTGCCGCTGCCCACCATCCACCGGCTGATGCGCACGCTGGTCGCCTGCGGGTACGTACGCCAGCAGCCGAACCGGCGCTACGCCCTCGGCCCGCGCCTGATCCGCCTCGGCGAGTCCGCGTCCCGCCTGCTCGGCACCTGGGCGCGACCGTACCTGGCGCGGCTGGTGGAGGAGACCGGCGAGACCGCGAACATGGCGCTGCTCGACGGCGACGAGATCGTCTACGTCGCGCAGGTGCCGTCCAAGCACTCGATGCGGATGTTCACCGAGGTCGGGCGGCGGGTCCTCCCCCACTCCACCGGCGTGGGCAAGGCGCTCCTCGCGCACACCCCGCCGGAGGAGGTCCGGGCGCTGCTGGCCCGGACCGGGATGCCCGCGGCCACCGAGAAGACCATCACCACGCCGGAGGGCTTCCTGGCGGCGCTGGAGCAGGTCCGCGAGGCGGGGTACGCCGTCGACGACAACGAGCAGGAGATAGGGGTCCGCTGCCTCGCGGTGTCGGTGCCCAACTCCCCCACGGCGGCGGCCATCTCGATCTCGGGGCCCGCGGGTCGGGTCACGGAGGCGGCGACGGAGAAGATCGTCCCGATACTCCAGGAAGTGGCCCAGGACCTCTCCACGGCCCTGGCCAACACCTCCCCGCAGCAGCCCTGACACCCTCGCGCCCCGCGGGCGGCCGACCCTCCCTCGCCGCAAGGCGTACGAGCCCGAGGGCTCAGAGGCTGCGGGCGACGATGTCGCCGTAGGCGGTGGTCGCCCGGATGCCGAGCCGGGCGGCGGCGCCTTCGGTGTTCTCGAGCGCGTTGCGGATGCGGCCGCAGGAGGTGCCGGCGTCCAGGGAGGCCGACACCCCGCGGGCGGCGCCGACCGAGATCTCGAAGGAGACCCGCGATGCCGGGAGGCAGACTCACCCAGCAGGAGCGCCAGCAGATCGCGCTGGGACTGGCCGACGGCCTCGCCTACGCGGAGATCGCCAGACGCCTCGACCGCCCGACCTCGACCATCACGCGCGAGGTCATGCGCAACGGCGGCCCCACGACCTACCGCGCCGACCTCGCCCACCGTGCCACCGAACTCCGCGCCCACCGTCGCAGGCCGGCCGCGCCCCGAGGGCCGGAGGCAGCCCCGCAGGCCCATGGACGTGACCCCGAGGCCGTACGCGAGTACGAGGAGACGTTCACCACCATCCTCATGCAGTCGGGCACGCCCAAGATGATGGCCCGGGTCCTGACCTGCCTCTGCATCAGCGACGCGGGCAGCCTCACCGCGTCCGAACTCGTCCGGCGCCTCCAGGTCAGCCCGGCGTCCGTCTCCAAGGCGATCGCGTACCTGGAGGGCCAGGGCCTCGTCCGCCGGGAACGCGATGAACGCCGCCGCGAGCGCTACGTCTGCGACGACGACGTCTGGTACCAGTCGATGATGGCCAGCGCCCGCGGCACCGCCCAGCTCGCCGAGACCGCGCGGCAGGGCGTCGGCGTCCTCGGCCCCGGCACCCCGGCCGCCACCCGCCTCGAGAACATCGCCCGCTTCGTCGCCGTCGTCTCCGAGAGCATCGTCCGCGCAGCGGAGGAGGCCCGCGACATCCTCTCCACGAAGCCCGAACCGGCCTCGGGCCGCACCGCCGAGCCGGGTTCGGACGGCTGAGGGACAGCCGCACCGGACACCCCGCTCAGGTGTCCGGTGCGGCGGCAGCGGCTCGATCCTCACCCGGGCCGCCGCGTACCCGTACCCCGGCGGGCTCGCGCCCTACGGCGTGACCCGGCCATCCATGACCGTGATCGTCCGGTCCATGCGGCCCAGGTGCGCGCGGTCGTGCGTGACCAGCACCGTCGCCGTCCCCCGCTCGCGCGTCAGCGTCACCAGCAGGTCGAGCACGGCAGCGCCCCGCTCGTGGTCCAGCGCGCTGGTCGGCTCGTCGACCAGCAGCACCGCCGGCTCGTTCATCAGCGCCCGCGCGATGTTGACGCGCTGCCGCTGCCCGCCCGACAACTGGTGCGGCCGCCGCCGGGCCAGCTCCGCGAGGCCGACCGCGTCGAGCAGGTCCAGCGCCCGCCGCCGTACGGCCCCGGGCCGCCGGCCCGACAGGTGGGCCATGACCTGGAGCTGCTCCAGCGCCGTCAGGGACGGCAGCAGGTTCGGCTGCTGGAAGACGATCCCGACCCGTTGGCGCCGCAGCGCCGCCTTCGCCGCCCGGTCGAGCGCCCGGGTCTCCACGCCGTCCACGACGACCCGCCCCCGGTCGGGGGTGACCAGCGTCGCCGCGACCGCGAGGAGGCTGGACTTGCCGGATCCCGAGGGGCCGACGACCGCGACGGCGGTCCCCCCGGAGACCTCAAGGGACACCGAGTCCAGCGCGGTCAGCCGGCCGTCGCCGTCGGGGTAGGTGAGCGTCACATCGTCCAGCAGCAGGGTCATCGGGCGCTCCCGAGCGCGGTCAGGGGGTCGACGGCGGTGATCCGCCGGATGGACAGGGCCGCGCCGAGCACACCGAGCGCGATCATCACGGCGGCGGGCCCGAGCACGGTGAGCGGCTCCAGGACGAACGGCACGTCTCCGCCGCTGACGAGCGCGCCGATCCCGGCGGCGAGGCCCGTGCCGAGCAGCGTCCCGGCCGTGAGCATCACCACGGCCTGGCCGAGCGCGTCCTTGAGGAGGTAGGGGGTGGAGGCGCCCAGCGCCTTCAGCACGGCCACGTCGCCACTGCGCTGGATCGTCCACACCGTGAAGAACGCGCCGGTCACGAGGGCCGAGATCACGAAGAGGAAGCCCCGCATGAGCTGGAGCGAGCCGTTCTCCGCCTGGTAGGACCCTATGGCGGTGAGGGATTCGTCGATCGTCCGGCTCTCGGTGCCCGCCGCCCTGTCCCCCGCCGCGTGGTCGGTGCCGCCCCTGAGGGCGATGACGGTGGCCTGCTCCTCCGGGATCGTTCCCGTGGGGCCCAGGCCCTGCCAGTCGTCGAGGGACGTCCACACGACGGGCGTGTGGGCGTACGAGGCGTCACCGGCGACCGCGGCGACGGTGACCTCGCGCGTGCCGAGGCGCACCGGTCGCCGGGCTCCGCGCCCAGTTCACCGGCTGCCGAGCGGGACAGGACGGCCCGGCCGGGGCCGAGGCGGGTGCTGTCGGGGGCGATCCGGGCGGCGGGTTCGGTGCCGAACGCGGTCACCGCGGCGGTGCGGTCCCCGGACACCGCGTTGAGGGTGCGGATGCCGACCGGCTCGGCGGCCGTCACGCCCGGCTGCCGTGCCCACTCCCGCCAGGAGCGCTCGGTCACGGTCGACGCGGTGAACGACACCTCGCGGCCGCCCGGCGGCGCCGCGAAGGCGAGCCGGTCGGCGGGCAGCCCCGTGATCGCCGAGATGTTCTCCCGCGCCAGCCCGGCCGTCAGCCCGGACAGCAGCCCGACGAGCAGGGTGATCAGCACGATCACCGTGCCCATCAGGGCGAACCGCCCCTTGGCGAATCCCAGATCTCTCCATGCCACGAACATGGTGACCAGCCTGGCGGCGGTCCCTCCGCGCCCGCATCGCGCCACGGATGGCCGCGGCATCAAACTTTCGGTTGAGGGCGCCGCCCCGGCGGCCGCCTACGCTGGTCGGGTCATGGATCCACGCTCGCTCACCCCCGCCCTGCGCGTGCTGCGCCTCTGTCTGCATCTGCTGATGGCGGGGCTGCTGGCACTCGCCGCGGTGCGGGCGGTCGCCGGTGACGCGCCGAACGCCGCGGCGGTCGTCGTGGCCGCCGCCGTGACGGGCGCGGTGTACGCGGCGGGGTCGGCGCTGCGTACCGTACGCGCCTCGCAGACCGGGGCCGCCGTCTGGCTGGGCGCGCTGTGCGCGGCGTGGCTGGTGCTGCTGGTGGTGACGCCGGACGGGCTGTGGGTGGCGTTCCCGCTGTACTTCCTGCAGCTGCACCTCCTGCCGGCGCGCCGGGCGCTGCCGGCGGTGGCGGTGACGGCGGGCGCCGCGATCGCCGCGTACGTGGGTCATGGGGCGCCGCTCAATCCGGGCGTGTTCGTCGGGCCGCTGCTGGGCGCGGCGGTGGCCGTCGCGACCGTGCTGGGCTACCAGGCGCTGTACCGGGAGAGCGAGCGGCGGCGCCGGCTGATCGAGGAGCTGATCTCGACGCGGGCGGAGCTGGCGGCGGCCGAGCGGCACGCGGGCACGCTGGCGGAGCGGGAGCGGCTGGCGCGGGAGATCCACGACACGCTCGCGCAGGGCCTGTCGTCGATCCAGCTGCTGCTGCGGGCCGCCGAGCGGGCGCTGCCGGCCCACTCGCCGGCCGCCGGGCACATCGAACGGGCGCGCCGGGCCGCGCAGGACAACCTGGCGGAGGCGCGCCGTTTCGTACGGGCCCTGACGCCGCCCGACCTGGAGCACGGGTCGCTGGCGGGGGCGCTGGAGCGGCTGTGCGAGCCGGGTTCGGCGGACGGGCCGCGGGTGCGGTTCTCGCTGTCGGGCACGCCGGTCGCGCTGCCCACGCCGTACGAGGTGGCGCTGCTGCGGATCGCCCAGTCCGCGCTGGCCAACACGGTGCGGCACGCGGGCGCGGGGCGCGCGGAGATCACGCTGACGTTCATGGACTCCTCCGTCACGCTGGACGTGGTGGACGACGGCCGGGGCTTCGACCCGGCGGCGTGCGTCCCGTCCTCCTCGGACGGGGGGTTCGGGCTGCCCGCGATGCGGGCGCGCGCCGAGTCGCTGGGCGGGACGTTCGCCGTCGAGTCGGCGCCGGGCCAGGGCACCGCCGTGGCCGTCACCCTGCCGCTGCCCTCGGGGGACTGACGTATGACGATCCGTCTGCTGCTCGCCGACGACCACCCGGTCGTACGGGCGGGTCTGCGCGCCGTGCTGGACACCGAGCCGGACTTCGCGGTGGTGGCGGAGGCCGCCACGGCGGAGGAGGCGGTGGAGCGGGCCGCGGCCGGCGGTGTGGACGTGGTGCTGATGGACCTGCAGTTCGGTGGGGGCGGCATGCACGGCGCGGAGGCGACGGCCGCGATCACCGCACGGGGCGGGGCGGCCCCGCGGGTGCTGGTGCTGACGACGTACGACACGGACGCGGACATCCTGGCGGCCGTGGAGGCGGGGGCGAGCGGCTATCTGTTGAAGGACGCCCCGCCGGAGGAGCTGGCGGCGGCCGTCCGCACGGCCGCGGCGGGCCAGTCGGCGCTCGCCCCGGCGGTCGCGCACCGGCTGATGAACCGGATGCGCACGCCCGCGGAGACGCTGACCAAGCGGGAGCTGGAAGTGCTGCAACTGGTCGGCGAGGGGCTGTCCAACCAGCAGATCAGCAAGCGGCTGTTCCTCAGCCAGGCGACGGTGAAGTCGCACCTGGTGCACGTCTTCGCGAAGCTGGGCGTCGAATCCCGCACGGCGGCGGTGGCCGAGGCGACGGCCCGCCGGCTGATCCGGCGCTGATCCCCGCACGCGTACCGCCCCGTACGCGGGTCCGGCGCTGACACCCGCACGCGTACCGCCCCGTACGCGGGTCCGGCGGCCCGGCCTGGAAGCGGGGTCCTAGTCGCCGCATTCGCGCGGGGGTACGACGGGCTTCTCCTCCGCCGTCGGGACGCGGGGCGCGCCCCGGGGCGGTGGCACGACACCCCGGACCGGCGGCTCCCCGGGACGTACCGGCCCGAACCGCTCGATGGCCGTCCGGACTTCGGCCAGCGCCGCCGCCAGGGCGCTGACCGAGCCGATGGCGCCCGCGACCAGGAGCAACGAGCGCCGTAAGCGGTGCGGCTCCGGCGGCGGGCCGCCCAGGGTCATGGCGGCCAGCGCGGCGAGCTCGTCCTCGGCGATGCCGCGGTCCGTCAGCTCGCCGCGCAGGGCGGCCAGTTCACGGCGCAGCCGGGAGACGGCGGCGCTCAGCCGCTCGACTCTCGGATCCGCGTCGTCGGTCACCTGGGCTCAGCTCGACTGTTCCACGTCCGTCGCGCCGCGCCACACCGTCAGGTCGAGGCTGATGTAGTCGCTCGGGTCGGACTCGGGCGAGAAGCCCAGCACGGAGATGAGCGCGACGTCCCCGGCCCCGTTCTGGAGGCAGATGCGGGAGCCCTTGGACATCTGGGAGTGCTCGATCGACGTGGTGTAGCGGGTCTCGCTCAGGCAGGTGTCGAGCGTGCCGGGCTGGCCGTTGCGGAGGAGGACGAGACGGCCGCCGCTGCTGGACGTGGAGAGGCCGGAGATGCCGTAGTGCAGGTCGCCGCCCTCCTCCTTCGGCTTCACCGGGTCGTCGGCCAGGGAGAGTTCATAGGTCTCGGTCAGGTCGATGCCCTTGTACTCGACCGGCGTCGGCGGGGTGGCCGGTGCGCCGCCGCCGTCGGTGGGCGTGCCTCCGCTCGTGCCGGCGTCGGCGCCCGTACCGGTGCCGGGGTCCTGGCTGCCGCCGGTCGCTCCGCCGTCGGGCGACGGGGTCGGCGTACGGGGCGTGGCGCTGTTCTTGTCGCCCTGGGACTGGTTGGTGGTCTTGCCGTTCTCCTTGAGCAGGAAGTACGCGGTGCCGCCGCCCGCGACGGCGAACGCCACGACGGCGGCGAGGGCGATGAGGCCCGCGCGCGACTTCTTCTTCGGCGGCGGCACGGGCGCGGGCGCCTGGCCGGGACGGGCGTGTGGTGGGGGCCGTACGGCGAGGCGCCGACGACCGGGTGGGTGTACGGGTGGGGCGCGGGCGCCTGGGGCTGGCCCGGGGGCGGCGTCGCGGCGTGGTCGGCCGTCGGCTGAGCGGGGCCGAACCCGATCGGCGCGGGCGAGGGCGCGGCGTGGGCGGTGGCCGGGTGCGTGGGCGCGGCGTCCGCCGGGGACTGGCCCACGGGCTGTCCGGGCGGCGGCGTCGGCGGCTGGCCGGGCGGCGGCGTCTGGGCGGCCTGCTGCGCCGGGGCGGCGGGGGCCGCGGCGGGCGCGGTGGCCGGGGCCGTCGCGGGGGGCGTGGACGGGGGCGGCGGCGTGGTCGCGGCGGCCGGGGCCGGCGGCGGCGCGGGTGGTGATGTCCGCGGCGACGGCGCCGGGCAGCCACTCCTCGGGGCGCCGCAGCGCGGTCTGGTCGCTGGCGCCCTGGCAGAGGGTGAGGACCTCGGCGACCGAGGGCCGGTCGTCCGGGTTCTTGGCCAGGCAGCGCGTCACCAGCTCGCGCAGCTGCTCGGGCAGCCCGTCGAGTTCGGGCTCCTCGTGCACGATCCGGTAGAGCACGCCGTGCGAGGTGCCCTCGCCGAAGGCGGGGCTGCCCATGGCGGCGAACGCGGCGACCTGGCCGAGCGCGAAGATGTCGGTGGCGGGCGTGACGGTGCTTCCGGCGGCCTGCTCGGGGGCCATGAACGACGGGGTGCCGATGGTGACGCCGCTGCTGGTGAGCGAGGTGGCGTCGGCGGCGCGCGCGATACCGAAGTCGATGACGCGCGGCCCGTCGGCGGCGAGCAGGACGTTGCCCGGCTTGAGGTCGCGGTGCACGATGCCGGCGCCGTGGATGACCTGGAGGGCCTCGGCGATCCCGGCCACCAGCAGCAGCACGGTGTCGACGGGCAGCGCCCCGTGGGACTGGACGGCGTCGGCGAGGGACGGGCCCGGCACGTAGGCGGTGGCGAGCCAGGGCTCGCGCGCGTCGGTGTCGGCGTCGATGACGGGCGCCGTGTAGAGGCCCTGGACGCGCTGGGCGGCCTGCACCTCGCGGGCGAACCGGCGCCGGAACTCGGCGTCCTGGGCGAAGTCGGGGCGGATCACCTTGATGGCGACGGGCCGGCCGCCGGGCGTGTACGACAGGTACACCTTGCCCATCCCGCCGGCGCCGAGCCGTGCGGCGAGCCGGTATCCGGCGACTGCGCGCGGATCGTCCTCCTCCAACGGCTGGAAGACCGTTCCCCCATGGCGTGGACTACCACTCATCAATCCGTGTCTCCTGAAAAGGACTTCGCGCATCGCACGCTGTGCTTCGCGGCACTTTGTGTGCCGGACCCGCACCTTATCCAAGGGGGGTACTCCGGCTCCACGCGCGGGCGCACGCGGGCGCGGGGACTTTTTCACCAGGTGCGGTATGCAGTCCTCATGGAGCGAACCTCACCGATGGAGAAGAACGGCGGCGCGGAGCGCGGAAGGCCCCTGGTCGCGGGCCTGCTGCTGGCGGCGGGCGGCGGGCGCAGGCTCGGCGGGCGCCCCAAGGCCCTGCTGGAGCACCGGGGCCGGCCGCTGGTGGAGCACGGCGTGGCCGTGCTGCGGGCGGGCGGCTGCCGGGTCGTCCACGTGGTGCTGGGCGCCGCCGCCGATGCCGTACGGGAGCGGGCGGACCTGGCGGGCTGCGTGCTGGTCGACAACCCGGACTGGGAGGAGGGCATGGGCTCCTCGCTACGGGTGGGCCTGGCGTCGCTGGCCGGGGCAGCGGGCGCGCCCGCTGAGGCGGACATGACCGCGCGCGCGGACGTGGACGCCGTGGTCGTGGCGCTCGTCGACCAGCCCGGCATCGGCGCGGAGGCGGTGGCGCGGGTGGCCGCGGCGTACCGGGGCCGGGACGCGCTGGCAGCGGCCTCGTACGACGGGAAGCGCGGCCATCCGGTGCTGCTGGGGGCGGACCGGTGGGCCGCGGTGGCGGCGAGCGCGGAGGGCGACCGGGGGGCGCGGGCCTATCTGGCGGCGCACGAGGCGGAGATCGTCCTGGTCCCCTGTTCGGACGTGGCGGCGCCGTACGACATCGACACGGAGGCGGATCTCGCGCACCTTGAGTGAACGGGCCGTGTACGTCGCGGCACTGAGAGCCACGTTGTGTCGACCCGAAGAATCTCGACATCAACAAACCATTGAACTTCCACCATAAGGAAACTACTATCCACTGCTCAGAAGCGTTAGACCATCAGAAGGCGCCCGCGACCGCATCCCGGCTCACGCGGCACTCAGTGCCACCCGCGTGTGGGCCGGCGGCCGCACCGCTCGCCGCCCCATGAAGCCCGCTGAAGGAAGTGACAGCTCATGTCCGCACCAGCGCCGTCTCCGCTGGCCATCGTCGAAGCCGAGCCCCTGCCACGGCAGGACGAGGTCCTCACCGACGCCGCTCTGGCCTTCGTGGCGGAGCTGCACCGGCGGTTCACGCCCCGGCGTGACGAGCTCCTGGCCCGCCGTGCCGAGCGCCGCGCCGAGATCGCCCGCACCAGCACCCTCGACTTCCTCCCGGAGACCGCACAGATCCGGGAGGACGAGAGCTGGAAGGTCGCGCCGGCCCCCGCCGCGCTGAACGACCGCCGCGTCGAGATCACCGGCCCGACCGACCGCAAGATGACCATCAACGCCCTCAACTCGGGCGCGAAGGTCTGGCTCGCCGACTTCGAGGACGCCTCCGCCCCCACCTGGCAGAACGTGATCCTCGGCCAGCTCAACCTGATCGACGCCTACGAGCGCAGGATCGACTTCACCGACGAGCGCACCGGCAAGACGTACGCCCTCAAGCCCGCCGACCAGCTCGCCACCGTCGTGATGCGCCCCCGCGGCTGGCACCTGGAGGAGCGGCACCTGCGCTTCGACGGCCGCCCGGTCCCCGGCGCCCTGGTCGACTTCGGCCTCTACTTCTTCCACAACGCGCAGCGGCTGCTCGACCTCGGCAAGGGCCCGTACTTCTACCTCCCGAAGACCGAGTCGCACCTGGAGGCCCGCCTCTGGAACGACATCTTCGTCTTCGCGCAGGACTACGTCGGCATCCCGCAGGGCACGGTCCGCGCGACCGTCCTCATCGAGACGATCACGGCCGCGTACGAGATGGAGGAGATCCTCTACGAGCTGCGCGCCCACGCCTCCGGACTCAACGCCGGCCGCTGGGACTACCTCTTCTCCATCGTCAAGAACTTCCGTGACGGCGGCGCCAAGTTCGTCCTCCCCGACCGCAACGCGGTCACGATGACGGCCCCGTTCATGCGCGCGTACACCGAACTCCTCGTCCGCACCTGCCACAAGCGCGGCGCCCACGCGATCGGCGGCATGGCGGCGTTCATCCCGTCCCGCAAGGACCCCGAGGTCAACAGGGTCGCCTTCGAGAAGGTCAAGGCCGACAAGGACCGCGAGGCGACGGACGGCTTCGACGGCTCGTGGGTCGCCCACCCGGACCTCGTGCCCATCGCGATGGCGTCGTTCGACGCGGTCCTCGGCGAGCGGCCCCACCAGAAGGACCGCCTCCGCGAGGACGTCTCGGTGGCCCCCGGCGACCTGATCGCCATCGACTCGCTGGACGCCAGGCCCACCTACGAGGGCCTGCGCAACGCCGTCCAGGTCGGCATCCGCTACATCGAGGCGTGGCTGCGCGGCCTCGGCGCGGTGGCCATCTTCAACCTGATGGAGGATGCGGCGACCGCCGAGATCTCCCGCTCCCAGATCTGGCAGTGGATCAACGCGGGCGTCGTCTTCGAGAACGGCGAGACGGCCACCCCCGAACTGGCGCGCCAGGTCGCCGCCGAGGAACTGGCGGCGATCCGCGAGGAGATCGGCGAGGACGCCTTCACCGTCGGCAGGTGGCAGCAGGCGCACGACCTGCTGCTGAAGGTCTCCCTCGACGAGGACTACGCGGACTTCCTCACGCTCCCCGCGTACGAGCAGCTGATCGGCTGACCCGCACAGCGGCCGACCGGCCTCTCCCGGGGCCCACCGCCCCCTGGTGTCGCACAGCACCGGGGGGCGGTGTCATGCGCGGGCGGCACCGCTCGCCGCGGCTACCGCCCCACAGCTCCTCGTCACGCACTGCGGGAGCACCGACTCGGCGCGGAACCAGGGCGTTTCTTACCGATCATCCGATCGTTGGCTCGGGCGTGGCGTTGACCGGGCTTCGAAAGGATCCGCTGTGAACAACACCTGGGCAGCTCGGGCCGAACCGGCCTCCCGCGCCGCGCAGATCGCTGCATTCCAACGACAGCGCGACGCGTGCGCCCACCATGACCTCGACGCCATGGTGTCCGTGTACACCGAGGGAGTCCACTATGAGGAGAAGACGCTCCGGTGGGACCTGCACAGCCGCGATGAGGTTCGAGACCAGTTCGGCGTCTTCTTCGCCGCCACCTCTGAGTTGGGGCTGATTCTGCTGGACAGCGTCCATGAAGCGGACCGGGCCGCGTTCTTGTGGCGCTTCACCGGAACCCTTCATTCCGGACCGCGGTTCGACGTCTTCGGAGCGAGCCAGTCCACCTTCACTCCCGACGGACGCATCAGCCACGAGATCGCGGTGTGGAACCTGGCCGAGCTGCCTGATCGTGCCGCCCAGGACTTGGGGCTGAATCCCGCGACCGCGTACACCCCCTTCACCGCATGGGCAGCAAACGGCCGGGGCACGGCGGCCGCGAGGCTGGCGAAGCGCTTCTAGGCTTCCTTCGTGGCGGTCCTCTCGTAGCGGGCGGCCAGGCCTCGCCGCTGCTTCAGGCGGGTGACGCGGCGTTCGACGGTGTTGCGCTGTTGGTCGGCTTCGTGATCGGAGCCGGGATGCCGCTAGCGCACCACCACCGTTCGCTGGGCCGAGAAGTCGCCCCAGGTGCCGTCCGGGAGTCTGGCGCGGAGTTTGACGCTGTGGCGGGTGCCCGCGGGGTCGGTGACGGTGATGGAGTACGTGGCCGTGCCGGCGGGTGGGGCCGTGCCCCAGACGATGGTGGTGGCGAACTTGCCGTCCAGGTAGAGCTGGTGCTCCTTGACCGGGCCTCCCGTGCGGGGCGGGGTCCAGGTCAGGACGATCTCGCCGGGCGGGCCCGTGCGGTGAGGCCGGTGGGGGCGGTGGAGGCGCCGTCGCCGGGGCCGGGGGCGGTGGTGAGGTCGACGGGGGTGCTGTCGGGCGAGGAGTTCTCGGCGGCGTCGCGGGCCCGGACGGTGAAGCGGTACGTGGTGGAGGGCGCGAGCCGGTCGACGTCCACCATGGTCCGGTCGCCCGGCAGGGTCTTGACCCTGCGGCCGTGCTGGAAGACGTCGTAGCCGGTCACGGCCCTGTCGTCGGTGGCCGCCGCCCACATGACGTGCGCGGAGGTGGCGCTGCCCGCCTGGGCGGTCACGCCGGTGGGGACGGACGGCGGCCGGGTGTCGCGCTCCTCCGCCCCGCACGCCACGAGGAGGACTGCGGCGAGCGGGGCGGCCGACACCGCGAGCAGGCGTGGTCGGTGCACGGTCGGACCTCCGGCGTGGGGGGGGATTGGTCCAGACCTGTATGACACAGCGGCTCGGGGTCTTCAAGGGGTCGGCATCGGTGGGCGTGAGCCGACTCGTTCAGGGGCAGACCGGGACGCTGTTGGTGTCACTGTAGATGTCATTGTCGCTCATGTGGCCCCAGGCGCCGTTGTCGGCCTGGGTCCACAGCCAGCGCGTGGGGTGGGGTCCGCCGTGGTTCGGGCCGTATTCGTAACGGCACTGGAACCACGACGGGTTGGAGTACATGCGGCCCACGACCGTCTTGAAGTCGCTTGCGGAGTACACGGGAGCGCCCTTGACGTTGTAGCAGTAGAAGTACAGGCTGCCCGGCTTGCGCCAGCAGGGGCTCGCCTGGGCGTCCGCGGCGGCGCTGCCGCTGGTGGCGAGGGTGGCGGCCGCCAGGGTGAGGGCGCCGAGCGCGGCCGTGAGGGTCTTCCGTGTGCGGGACATGGAGGTCCTTCCGTGAGCTGGTGCGGCTGGTGTTCCGGTGCTGTACCGCTGGTGTGCGTACTTCCGTGGGACGGGGCGCGGCGGTCCCCCGTATGACGAGGGCGTGCGGGCCGTGTCGGACGGCGGTGCGGACGGCCGTTGTCAGTGGTGTGCGCTTCACTGGATTCGTCACTCTCCGTAATCGATCGAGGGGGAAGTATGACGGACCGTACGACGTATGTGACCTTGGCCGCGCTCCGGCGGCGGGGCTGGACCGACGGCATGGTGCGGGACCTGCTGGGTGCGCCGGATGTGCAGGGGCGCAATCCACGGCTCTGGTCGCTCGCGCCGGTGCGGCTGTACCTGCTGGCGCGGGTCGAGGCGGTCGAGCGGACGCCGGAGTTCGTGGCCTGCGCGCGGGCGGGCGGCGCGCCGGGAGCCGTGGCGCCGCGGGTGGCGGCGGAGCGGCGGCGGCAGGCGGTGCTGGCGACGCTGCGGGCTGAGCCGATCCGGGTGCCCATCCTGCCGCGGGCGGAGCTGGAGCGGCGGGCGGCCCGGCACCGGCGGGCGGTGGGGGGAGGCGCGGACGACGGGGATCCGGTGCGGTGGCAGGTCGGCTACCTCCGCCACGCCCTGCGCTCGTACGACGTGCTGCTGGACGGCCTGTTCGCGGCGACGGGTCGCGCGGAGGCGGAGCGGCTGCTGCGGGACCGGGTGTACGGGGCGATCGCGCAGGCGTACCCGTGGCTGGCCGACGAGTGCCGGCGGCGGATGAGGGGCGGTGGGCGGCGATGACGGGTGCTGCGGTGACGTGTGTCGCGGTGACGGGCGCGGTGGTGACGCGGGCCGGGGTGGGGCTCTCCGTTCCGCGTCCCGACCGGCGGGTGTTACGCCGGGATCTGCTCGGGGTCGTGGATCTCGTCGTACCGGGCGCGGGACTCCGCGATCGAGACGCGGTGCCGCTCCGCCCACTGCGTGAGGTTCGTGAGGGTGGCGTGCAACTCACGGGCCACGGGGGTCAGTGCGTACTCGACCTTCGGCGGCACCGTCGGGTACACCGTGCGGGTGACCAGGCCGTCGCGCTCCAGGTTGCGCAGGGTCAGCGTGAGCATGCGGCGGCTGATGCCCTCGATGCCGCGCTCCAGTTCGGTGAACCGGATGGGGCCGTGACCGGCGGCGATCAGGATCGGGACGCTCCATTTGCCGACCACCCTGTCAAGAACTTCCCGGATGGGGCAGGCCTCCGCGTTCACCACCTGCGGCGTAACACGCGTGTTCCCTTGGGACATGGAAGTGCCTCCTTCTCGTGGCCCTCATGGTCACCCACGATGAACTCCGTTACAAGTCATGCACCTTTGGAGGGGGATCACCATGGCCAGGTCGGCCGCACCCGTGACGGTACGGGAGACGCGCGGGAAGGACAGGCGTCGGGCGGCACTGCTCGTGCTGTGCTCGGGCATGCTGATGACCGTGCTCGACGGGAACATCGTGACCGTCGCGATGCCGGCGATCCAGCGGGACCTCGGGTTCAGCCCGGCGGGGCTCGCCTGGGTGGTCAACGCCTACCTCATCGCCTTCGGCGGGCTGCTGCTCCTGGCCGGCCGGCTGGGCGATCTGCTGGGCCGCAAGCGGATGTTCACGGCCGGGCTGGCCGTGTTCACGGTGGCGTCGCTCCTGTGCGGGGTGTCCTTCAGCCAGGAGATGCTGATCGCCGCCCGGTTCCTCCAGGGCGTCGGCGGTGCCATGACCTCGGCGGTGGTGCTGGGGATGCTGGTCGCCCTGTTCCCGGAGCCGCGCGAACAGGCCGGGGCGATCGCGGTGTTCAGCGCGGTGGGCGCGGCCGGTGGCGCTCTCGGCACGTTTCTCGGCGGGGCGCTGACGTCCGCGCTGAACTGGCACTGGATCTTCCTGATCAATCTGCCGATCGGCCTGGTCGCCCTGGTCGCCGCCGTGCGGGTGCTGGCCCCGGAGCGGGGCGCGGGTCTGGGCCGGGGCGCCGACTACTGGGGGGCGGCGCTGGTCACCGCGGCCCTGATGCTGGGTGTCTACACGATCGTCGAGGCCGCCGAGTACGGCTGGTCCTCGGCGCACACCCTCGGGTTCGGCGCCCTGTCGGCCGCGCTGCTCGCGGGCTTCGCGATACGGCAGGCGCGCGCGGCGAACCCGCTGCTGCGGCTGCGGCTCTTCCGCTCCCGCACCCTGTCGGGTGCGAACGGCATCCAGGTCCTGATGATCGCGGGCATGTTCGGCTTCCAGTACCTGGGAGCGCTGTACCTCCAGCAGGTCCTCGGGTACGACGAGCTGCTGACGGGCGTCGCGTTCCTGCCGGCCCCGGTCGTCATCGGCGCGCTGATGCTGGGCCTGTCGGCTCGGCTCACGGCCCGGTTCGGGGCGCGGCGCCTGCTGGTCGCCGGTCTGGTGCTGATCGTCGCGGGCCTCGCGTGGCTGGCCCGCGCGCCGGAGAACGGGGCCTATCTGGTGGACGTGCTGCCGGCGATGCTGCTCCTGGGCGCCGGTTTCGGGCTGGGGATGCCCCCGTTGACGGGTCTGGCCATGGCGGACGCCCGGCCGGAGGACGCGGGCCTCGCGTCGGGGCTGTTCAACACTACGCAGGTGGTGGGCGGCGCGCTGGGCCTCGCTGTCCTGACGACGCTGGCCGCCGACCGGACGCGGGAGCTGACGGGCACCGGGGTGGCGGCCCGGGAGGCGCTGGCCGGCGGTTTCCAGCTGGCCTTCGGTGTGGCGGCCGCGGTGGTCGCGGTGGCGCTGGCCCTGGCGGTGACGACCCTGCGCAAGCCGGGCACCCGGACGAGCGGACGGGCCGACGGGCCGACCTCCGGTACCGGCACCCGGAAGGCGGCCGAGCCGGGTCGTACGAACGCGGCCGGCACAGCAGGCGCTCAGGAAACAGCCGACACAACAGGTGGTCCGGACACGGCCGGCGCAGCAGGCGCTCCGGATGCGGCCGGCACGACCCGCATCCCGGGCGCGGCCGACGGAGGACGCACCGCCGGTGGAGCCCCGACCGCCCGGACGGCCGGCATCACCACCGGAGCCCACACCGCCGGCGAAGCCGGCAGCCCCCTCGGCGTGGACCCCGCCCGCATACCGGGCGCCGCCGCGACCGCGACCGCGACCACGACCGCGACCGCGACCGCGACCACCACCTGAGCCCCGCCGCGTGCCGCGCGCACCACGCACACCGCAGGACGCGTCCGCACGCCACGCGCCGGGGCCCCGTAAACCGATGGGATACGGGGCCCCGGCGTGGCATGCTCCCGGGCCATGGCTCATCGACCAGGCCGCCCCGGCCTCCGCCCCAGTCTCTACATCTCCGTCGACATCGAGGCCGACGGCCCGATCCCCGGCCCGTACTCGATGCTCAGTCTCGGCGCGGCCGTGGCCGGGCGGCAGGACGTGGACGGGTATGTCGCGGCGGACCCGGAGGCGGACACGTTCTACCGGGAACTGCGGCCCATCAGCGGGGAGTTCGTGCCCGAGGCGCTGGTGGTGAGCGGCCTGGACCGTGACCGTCTGCTCGTGGAGGGCGCCGATCCGGCGGCCGCGCTGGGCGAGTTCGCCGCCTGGGTGCGCGGGGTGAGTGGGGGCGCCCAGCCGGTGATGTGCGGCTACCCGGCCTCGTACGACTGGACGTTCCTCTACTGGTATCTGGTGCGCTTCACCGGCGGGAGCCCGTTCGGGCACTCGGGGTGCCTGGACATGAAGACGCTGTACGCGACGAAGGCGCGGCTGCCGCTGAGGGCGGTGGCGAAGCGGACGATGCCCCGCGAGCTGCTGTCCGCGCGGCGGCACACGCACCACGCGCTGGACGACGCGATCGAGCAGGCGGAGCTGTTCAGCAATCTGATGGCCTGGCCCGGGGTGTGACGGCGCGCCCCGGGCCAGGGCCTGGTGCCCTCAGTGGGCGGCGGCGGGCTTGGCCGCCCTGGCGTCGGAGATGTCCTCGCCGGATTCCATGGGGGCCGTGACCTCGTCCGCGTCCCTCCGGGCGCCCACGTGGTTGAAGACCAGGTTGAGCAGGACGGCCGCGACGCAGCCGGTGGAGATGCCGGAGTCCAGGATGATCTTCGCGGTCTCCGGGAAGGCGTGGTAGAACTCGGGCGCCGTGATCGGGATGATGCCGACGGCCAGGGAGACGGCGACGATCAGGACGTTGTTGTCCTTGTCCAGGCCCGCCTTGACGAGGGTCTGGATGCCGCTGGCGGCGACCGAGCCGAAGAGGACGACGCCCGCGCCGCCCAGGACGGGGCGGGGTACGACCGCGATCAGGGACGCGGCCATGGGGCACAGGCCCATGAGGACGAGGAAGCCGCCGCCGGCCGCGACGACGAAGCGGCTGCGGATGCGGGTCATGGCGACGAGCCCGATGTTCTGGGCGAAGGCGCTGCACATGAAGCCGTTGAAGAGGGGGCTGAGCGCCGAGCCGAGGGTGTCGGCGCGCAGTCCGGCCGCGATGGTCTTCTCGTCTGCGGGCCTCTCGACGATCTCGCCGAGGGCCAGCATGTCGGCGGTGGACTCGGTCATCGACACGATCATCACGACGCACATGGAGATGATCGCGGCGACGGCGAACTGCGGGGCGCCGAAGTGGAACGGGGTGGGGAAGCCGACGACGTCCGCGTCCGTGACCGGGCTGAAGTCGGTGACGCCGAACGGTATGGCGATCAGGGTGCCGACGACCAGGCCGACGAGGACGGCGATCTGCTTGAGGAAGCCGCGGGTGAAGCGGCGGAGCAGAAGAACCACGACGAGGGTGATGGCGGCGAGGGTGAGGTAGGTGGTCGAGCCGTAGTCGTCCGCGGCGGGGTTCGGGCCCTGCGCCCAGCCGAAGGCCACGGGCAGCAGGGACACGCCGATGAGGGTGATGACCGTGCCGGTGACGACGGGCGGGAAGAAGCGGACGAGTTTGCTGAACCAGGGGGCGGCGATGAAGCCGAGGACACCCGCGACGATGATGGCGCCGAAGATGACCGGCAGGGCGTCGGCCTTGTCGTCGGTCGTGTCGACGATCGCGAGCATGGGGGCGACGCCGGCGAAGGTGACACCGTTGACGAAGGGCAGCCGGGCGCCGATCTTCCAGACGCCGAGGGTCTGGAGGAAGGTGGCGAGGCCTGCGGTGAAGAGGCTGGCGCCGGTGAGGAAGGTCAGTTCGGTGGCGGAGAGGCCGACGGCGGCTCCGACGATCAGCGGCGGGGCGACCACACCCGCGTACATGGCGGCCACGTGCTGGAGGCCGCTGGTGAGCATCTTCAGGGGCGGGAGCGTCTCGTCGACCGGATGCTTCCGGTCCGCGGGTTCGCTGGGGGTGGGGTTGCCTGCATCGGTGTCGGACCTTGGCGTGGCGGCCACGGCGGTTCCTCCGGTCGGTTAACGCGTCGGCGGAGACGCGGGTGTCAGGGAGGTGCTGCTGGTGATGCGGGAGGTCTGTGGGGGGCGTGGCGGAAGGTGAGGGGCGCGTGCGGGCGGGCTCATGACCGTTCCGGGGGGTGCCGTACCACTCTTGGTACGGCACCCCCCGGTCCGGCTGCCGTGCACCCCGCTCGGGTTCACGGCGACCGGCCGAGGGCCGTCCCCCTCGGCCGGACTTCGTGGATCGACGCCGGGGCTCAGCCCTGGGCGGCGATGCGGGCGAGGCGCTGGGCCTCGTCCCGGGTGGAGCGCGCGATGGCGTCCTCGTCGGCGGTCAGCAGCCGGTTGTTCTCGACGATCTGGCGGCCGTTGACGAACGACGCGGTGACCGGGGCCGCCGCGCCGAAGACGAGGGCGGTGACCGGGTCGGCGATGGAGGCGTGGGCGAGGGTGTCCAGCTTCCACAGCACGAGGTCGGCGAGCTTGCCGGGCTCCAGGGAGCCGATCTGGTCGGCGCGGCCGAGGACCTGGGCGCCGCCGTACGTGCCGAGGCGCAGGGCCTGGCGGGCGTTGAGGGCGGCCTCGCGGTGGGCGCCGAGCCGGTTGATGAGCAGGGCGTTGCGCAGCTCGGTGTGGAGTTCGCCGGACTCGTTGGAGGCGGTGCCGTCGACGCCGAGGCCCACGGGTACGCCGGCCTTGAGCATGTCGGGGACGCGGGCGATGCCGGCGGCGAGGCGCGCGTTGGACGACGGGCAGTGGGCGACGCCGGTCCTGGTACGGGCGAACGCCTCGATGTCGGAGTCGTTCATGTGGACGCAGTGGGCCATCCACACGTCCTCGCCGAGCCAGCCGGTGGACTCGAAGTAGTCGGTGGGGCCCATGCCGAACAGCTCGTGGCAGAACTGCTCCTCCTCCACGGTCTCCGAGCCGTGGGTGTGCATGCGCACACCGAGGCGGCGGGCGAGTTCCGCGCCCTGCCTGAGCAGTTCGGTGGAGACGGAGAAGGGCGAGCAGGGGGCGACGGCGACCTGGGTCATCGCGTCGAAGGAGGCGTCGTGGTGCTTCTTGACGGTCTCCTCGGTGGCGGCGAGGGCGCCGTCGAGGGTCTCGACGGCGAAGTCCGGCGGGAGGCCGCCGTCCTTGACGCTGCGGTCCATGGAGCCGCGGGCCAGGGTGAAGCGGACGCCCATCTCGGAGGCGGCGCGGATGATGGCGCCGGAGAGGTCGCCCGAGCCGTGTGGGAAGACGTAGTGGTGGTCCATGGCGGTGGTCACGCCGCCGCGCGCCATCATCGCCAGCGAGCCCTGGGCGGCCGAGTAGGCCATCTGCTCGTCGATGCGCGCCCAGGTCGGGTAGAGCGCGACGAGCCAGTTGAAGAGGTTGTGGTCGGTGGCCAGGCCGCGGGTGATCCACTGGTAGAAGTGGTGGTGCGTGTTGATGAGGCCCGGGGTGACGAGATGGCCGGTGGCGTCGATGCGCCGGACCACGTCCGTCAGCCCCTCGGGGGCCCGTCCCGCGCCGATCGACTCGATCCTGTTGTCCGCGATGACGACGTGGCCCGAGGCGTACTCGGTGTCCTGGGCGTCGACGGTCGCGATCGCGCAGTTCTCGATCACGATGCGCTGGGCTGCCGAAGGTGCCATGGTGCGTCCTTCTTCTGTCAAGTGGCGAGAGGGCACGGCAGGACCCTAGGAGGATTTGAGTGCCGCGGCCTGGCGGCTGCGGGTGCCGAGAGGGTGAAGACGAAGGACCGTACGGCGGTCCGCCCCGACCCGCCGAGGCGGGACGGACCGCCGGCCGGGTCAGAGGTTGGTCATGTCGACCGGGATGTGGGCCTCCGCGCCGTCCCGCAGGATGGTGGCCTCGATGAGGCCGTAGGGGCGGTCGGCCGCGAAGTAGACCTCGTTGTCGTTCTTGAGCCCGAACGGCTCCAGGTCCACCAGGAAGTGGTGCTTGTTCGGGAGCGAGAAACGGACTTCGTCGATCTCGGAGCGGTTGTTGATGATCCGCGCGCCCATCTGGTACAGCGTCTGCTGGAGCGACAGGGAGTAGGTCTCGGCGAAGGCCTGGAGCATGTGCTTCCTGACCTGCTCGTAGGACTTCTCCCAGTTCGGCATGCGCTGCTCGTCGTCGGTCCAGTTGAACCGCCAGCGACCGGACACCTGGGTGGCCAGGATGCGGTCGTAGGCCTCCTGGAGGGTCGTGTACTTGTCCTTCACGTACCCCCAGAACTCCGAGTTGGTGGAGTTCATGACGACGAGGTCCTTGAGGCCGGAGATGACCTGCCACTTGTCACCGTCGTAGGTGATCTCGGTGACGCGGGTCTCCTGGCCCTTGCGGACGAAGGAGTGCTTGACCTCGTCGGCGCCGATGAACTTCGAGTTGGCGTCGGACGTGGCGATGCGCTCCCAGGCGTACTCCTCGATCCGGATGCGGGCCTGGTGGATGGGCTCCTGGCTGGTCACGAAGTGCCGGGCGAGGTGGATGCCGAACTGCTCGGCGGACTCGATGCCGTACTCCTTGGCGAACGCGTACACCGTGTTCTTGGTGGTGTCGGTCGGCAGGACGTTGGCGTTCGAGCCGGAGTAGTGGACCTCGTCCATGTCGCCGGAGAGGGCGACGGAGACGTTGAGGTCCTTGATGTGGTGCGTTGCGCCGTCCCGCGTGATCTTTACGACGCGGTTCTCTGCTTTGCCGTACTGGTTCTGGCCGAGAATCGTGGGCATGGTGTCTGCTAGCTCCCTCGGTAAACGGAGTAGCCGAACGGGTTGAGCAGCAGCGGTACGTGGTAGTGCTCGCCCGGTACGACGGCGAAGGTGATCGCCACCTCGGGGAAGAACACGCCGCTGTCCCGTGTCGCGGGGGCGTCCTGCTGTGCCTCGGCTTGCTTCTTGACGAAGTACGCCTCGGTCTCGAAGTCGAGGCGTACGTGGGTCGTCCCTTCCGGCAGGGCCGGGAGGTCCTTGCACCGCCCGTCCGCGTCGGTCGCGGAGCCGCCGAGGGCCACCCACTCCGCGTCCCGGCCGCTGCGGGCCGCGAGGGAGATGGCGACGCCCTCGGCGGGGCGTCCGATGCTGGTGTCCAGGATGTGCGTGGACACCGAGGCGGTGGTGTGCGTGCTCATGCGCGGTCTTCCTCCACGAGACGGGTCAGCCGGATGCGGTTGATCTTGCCCAGTTCGGCGCGGACGATCTCCCGCTCCTCCTCGGGCGTGTGGCCGATCCGTTCCCGGACCGCGTCGCGCATCTGCTCGCCGGTACGGCCGGTGGCGCAGATCAGGAAGACATGGCCGAACTTCTCCTGGTACGCCAGGTTCAGTTCGAGCATCTCGGCCTTGAGCGCCTCGGAGGCGCCGGCCATCCCGCTCTGTTCGCGGGCGGACGTGGGGTCCCCGGGCTTCGGGCGGCCGATCGGCGGGTGCCCCGCCATCGCCTCGGCCAGGTCCTCGGCGGTCAGCTCGGCCATGGCGGCGTCGCTGGCGCGGAAGAGTTCCTCGGCGGAGGCGTAGGGGCGCTGGGCGAGCAGTTTGCTCCCCCACGCCGAACTGGCGCAGACCTCGTGCAGGGCGGCGAGCGCGTCGCTGTCCGCGGAGGTGTTGAACCGGGCGAGGCCCGGTGTCGAGGTCGAAGTCACGGGGAGCCTCCGTGGCTGTTTTTCGCTGTGCGTCGGACGGGCTGCGGATAGCTAACGCCCTGCGAAGACGTGACGTCAACACTTTGTTGAAAAGTCGGTGACACAAAAGCCGCCGCCCGGACATCCGGGCGACGGCCTGTCGTCACTTCCCCTTCGCGGCGTTTTCCCTGTTCAGGTAGTTGTACACGGTGAAGCGGCTGACACCGAGGGCGCCGGCCACAGTCTCGACCCCATGCCGTACGGAGAAGGCGCCGCGGGCCTCCAGGGCGCGGACGATCTCCTGCTTGGACTTGCGGTCCAGCTCGGCGAGCGGCATGCCGTGCCGCCGTTCCAGGGCCGCCAGGATGTGGTCCAGGGAGTCGGCGAGCTGCGGCAGGCGGACCGCGAGGACGTCCTCGCCCTCCCAGGCGAGCACCACGTCGTCGGGTTCGGCCTGCTCGGGTACGAGCATCCGCCCGCCCATCGCGTCGACCAGCGGTTTCACCGCGGTGATCAGCGGGTGCTCGCCTGCTGTGGTCATGCCTCGTCCTCCCCGATCACATTGACCTGGAGCGACACGCGGGTGGCCCCGGCCTCCAGGCTGCGGCGCAGCAGGGCCTCGACCGCGGCGAGGACGGCGTCGGCACGGCCCTCGGCGGTGTTGCCGAAGGGGCCGACGTCGACGGCGTCCAGCTCGGCGCCCTGGATCACCTCGCGGGCCACGACGGCATGGGTCGGGGCCTCGTCGAGGTCGAACGGTTCGGTCGTGAACTCGACCCTCAATCGCTCCATGCCCTCACGGTAGCGCCGCCGTCCGGGGGTCCACTTGGCGGGTGGGCCTTGACAAGTCCGGCACCCACGTCGCAGTCTTCCGTTACGCAGAAATGAACTTCCGCGATACGGAAGGAGCGCCGCCCCTCATGGCCCGCTTTTCAGAAGACGCAGGCAAGGCCCAGCGCTTCGATGTGAACCTGTCGATCCTCTTCACCGAGCTCCCGCTGCTGGAGCGCCCCGCGGCCGCCGCCGCGGCGGGCTTCACCGCGGTCGAGCTGTGGTGGCCCTGGATCGAGACGCCCACGCCCGAGCAGAGCGAGCTCGACGCCCTGAAGAAGGCGCTGGACGACGCCGGCACCCAGCTGGTGGGGCTGAACTTCTACGCCGGGCAGCTCCCCGGCCCGGATCGTGGCGCCCTCTCCGTACCGGGTGAGGAGTCGGACCGCTTCCGCGCCAACATCGACGTGGCCGCCGACTTCGCCGCCTCGGTCGGCTGCAAGGCGCTCAACGCGCTCTACGGCAACCGCGTCGACGGCGTGGACCCGGCCGCGCAGGACGAACTCGCCCTGGAGAACCTGGTCCTGGCGGCCCGCGCCGCCGACCGGATCGGTGCGATCCTGCTGGTCGAGGCCCTCAACAAGCCCGAGTCGCCGCTCTACCCACTGGTGAGCGCCCCGGCCGCGGTCGAGGTCGTCGACAAGGTGAACGAGGCCACGGGACTCGGCAACGCCAAGTTCCTCCTCGACCTCTACCACCTGTCGATGAACGGCGAGGACCTGGAGGCCGTGATCGACGCGTACGCCGCGAAGACCGGCCACGTCCAGATCGCCGACAACCCGGGCCGTGGCGCGCCGGGCACCGGCGACCTCGACCTCTCCGGTCTGCTCACCCGCCTGCGCGACCGCGGTTACGAGGGCTGGGTCGGCCTGGAGTACAAGGCCGGCGACCGCCCGAGCGCCGACAGCTTCGACTGGCTGCCGCGGGAACTGCGCGCCGCCAACTGACCTCACGCAAGAGCTTTTTGAAAGAGGTAACCCTCATGAGCACCGCCCCCGCCGCTTCCTCCCAGCCGACCCTCCCGACGATTGCCTGGATCGGTCTCGGCATCATGGGCTCCCCCATGTCCGAGAACCTGCTCAAGGCCGGCTACTCGGTCACCGGCTTCACGCTGGAGCAGGAGAAGCTGGACCGGCTCGCCAAGGCCGGCGGCACCGCCGCCGGGTCGATCGCCGAGGCGGTCCGCGACGCGGACGTCGTCATCACGATGGTGCCCGCGTCGCCGCAGGTCGAGGCCATCGCCTACGGCCCCGACGGCATCCTGGAGAACGTCAAGGAGGGCGCGCTGCTGATCGACATGTCGTCGATCACGCCGCAGACCTCGATCGACCTGGCGAAGAACGCCCGGGAGAAGGGCATCCGGGTGCTCGACGCCCCGGTGTCCGGTGGTGAGGCCGGTGCCATCGAGGCCGTGCTGTCCATCATGGTGGGCGGCGAGCAGGCCGACTTCGACGCCGCGCTGCCGATCCTCCAGGCGCTGGGCAAGACCATCGTCCTGTGCGGCCCGCACGGCTCCGGCCAGACGGTGAAGGCCGCCAACCAGCTGATCGTGGCGGTCAACATCCAGGCGTGCGCCGAGGCCGTGGTCTTCCTGGAGAAGTCCGGCGTGGACCTCAAGGCGGCCCTGGACGTCCTCAACGGCGGACTGGCCGGCTCCACGGTCCTGACGCGCAAGAAGGACAACTTCCTCAACCGCGACTTCGCCCCGGGCTTCCGGATCGACCTGCACCACAAGGACATGGGCATCGTGACCGACGCCGCCCGCAACGTCGGCGCCGCCCTGCCGGTCGGCGCCGTGGTCGCCCAGCTGGTCGCCTCGCTGCGCGCCCAGGGCGACGGCGGCCTGGACCACTCGGCCCTGCTGCGTGCGGTGGAGCGCCTGTCGGGCGCCCAGCTCTGACACCGGCCGGCAGCAGCCCCCTGACTCCCGGCCCGGTGCTCCGCTCCTGACACGGTCCCGGGCCGGGCCAGACTTCCGGCGGCGTCGGCGCTGACACCTGTCCTGTCGCGCCCAGGCGCCGGCGCCGTCCGGAACACCCTCTCCTCTTTCAACAAACTGTTGACGTCTCCTTCGGGGCGTACTTACGCTCCTGAGCACCGCCAGCAGCTCCCGCACGGAAGGTCGACCCGACAACATGGCACAGCGCGTGCTTACGACCGAGTCCGGCGCCCCGGTCGCCGACAACCAGAACTCCGCCACCGCCGGCGTCGGTGGCCCGCTCCTGATCCAGGACCAGCACCTGATCGAGAAGCTGGCCCGGTTCAACCGCGAGCGCATCCCGGAGCGCGTGGTCCACGCGCGCGGTTCCGGCGCGTACGGCTACTTCGAGGTGACGGACGACGTCACGGCCTACACCAAGGCCGACTTCCTCGCCGAGGTCGGCAAGCGGACCGAGCTGTTCATCCGCTTCTCCACGGTGGCCGACTCGCTCGGCGGCGCGGACGCGGTCCGTGACCCGCGCGGCTTCGCGGTGAAGTTCTACACCGAGGAGGGCAACTACGACCTCGTCGGCAACAACACCCCGGTGTTCTTCATCAAGGACCCGATCAAGTTCCCCGACTTCATCCACTCGCAGAAGCGCGACCCGTTCACGGGCAAGCAGGAGCCGGACAACGTCTGGGACTTCTGGGCGCACGCCCCGGAGGCCACGCACCAGATCACCTGGCTGTTCGGCGACCGCGGCATCCCGGCGTCGTACCGCCACATGAACGGCTACGGCTCGCACACGTACCAGTGGACGAACGCCAAGGGCGAGGCCTTCTTCGTCAAGTACCACTTCAAGACGAACCAGGGCATCCGCTGCCTGTCCTCCGAGCAGGCCGCCGAGGTCGTCGGCTCCGACGCCACCTCGCACCAGACGGACCTGCTCCAGGCGATCGAGCGGGGCGTGAACCCGTCCTGGACGCTGTACGTGCAGATCATGCCGGCGGCCGAGGCGGCGGACTACCGCTTCAACCCGTTCGACCTCACCAAGGTGTGGCCGCACGCCGACTACCCGCTGCAGCGGGTCGGCCGGATGGTCCTCGACCGCAACCCGGACAACGTCTTCGCCGAGGTCGAGCAGGCCGCGTTCTCCCCGAACAACTTCGTGCCCGGCATCGGCCCGTCCCCGGACAAGATGCTCCAGGGCCGCCTCTTCGCCTACGCGGACGCCCACCGCTACCGCCTCGGCGTCAACCACACGCAGCTGCCGGTGAACGCGCCCAAGGCGACCGTGGCGGACAACTACGGCCGCGACGGCTTCATGGCCACCCGCAACGGCTCGCGCCACGACAAGAACTACGAGCCCAACTCGTACGCCGGCCCGTCGCAGACGGACCAGGCCCTGTCCGCCGCCCTCGCGGTCTCGGGCTGGACCGGCACCCACGCCGCCCCGACGCACGTCAAGGACGACGACTTCTTCCAGGCCGGCGAGCTGTACCGGCTGATGTCGGAGGAGGAGAAGGGCCGGCTCGTCGCGAACATCGCGGGCAGCCTGTCCCAGGTCTCCCGCGAGGACGTCATCGAGAAGAACCTCGCCCACTTCCACGCCGCCGACGCCGACTACGGCAAGCGCGTGGAGGAGGCGGTCCGCGCCCTGCGCGAGGACTGAGCGGTCCGCTCGATGTGATGACGGCGTACGGCGACTGACGGGAGGTCGGCCGCCGTACGCGGTCCGCACCGCAGGCCCGGATGAGGGGTGGCCGGTGGTACGGACAGCTGAGGACCGCGGCGGCGTGCGCACCAGTGCGGTGGTGAGGACGCCCCGGCCCCCTTCTTGACCTGAAGGAAGGCGGACCGGACGCTCCGCCGCCCGCCGCCGCGGTCCCGAACCTCCCCACACGCCCCGTCCGGCGGCGCGAACGTCCTGTCGCGCCAGCCTCGCACCGTCGGACGGTTTCCAGCTCCACCCCGCACACACCCGCACAGAGCCAGAGCGCGGAGTCGGTTTACGGTCCCGACTCCGCGCTCTTCTGCGTGCCCGTCGGACGGGGGCTGCGCCCCCCAGACGCCCTATCGCGCCTGGACGGCGCTCGTCCTCGAACGCCGGAGGGGCTGATTTCAGCCCCTCCGGCGTTCGAGGAGCGGGGGTTCGGGGGCGGAGCCCCCGATTCGGGAAGGGGCGGGGTAGGGGCAAGACCCGCCGGACACGACCTGGGCCGCGCCGCCCTCAGTGGGCCACCGGGTGGTGGGCCGGGTCTATCAGGCGGTCCAGGACCATGCGGACCACGCGGAACGCCGTCGCCGCCGTCTCGTCGGCGGCGCGTTCCTCCTCCGCGCTGGCCCAGTCGCGGGCGGCCCTCAGCCGGCGCAGCAGTTCGTCCGCGTCCACACCCTGGCTCATGCTGTACGCCTACCCCGGCATCGGGGAGACCTGCACACGGAAACGGCCCCCGTCCCGGAGTGTCCGGGACGGGGGCCGTTCCTGCTCCCCTGCGGCGTGGGTCAGGCGAGCGGGCGGATGGCCGTCGGGGCGTGGCCGGGCTCGGTGGCGAGCTCCTCCCACTCCGTGATGTCGCTGATGTCCATGGTCCGGCTCATCGAGATATTGGTGATCCGCTCCAGGATCGCCTCGACGAGGACCGGCACCCGGTGCTCGGCGGCCAGCTTCTTGGCCTCCTCGAAGGCGGGCAGCAGCTGGTCGGGCTCGGTGACCCGGATGGCCTTGCAGCCCAGGCCCTCGGCGACCTTGACGTGGTCGACGCCGTAGACGCCGATCTCGGGCGAGTTGATGTTCTCGAACTCCAGGTTGACCTGGAAGTTGATGTCCAGGCCGGCCTGCGCCTGGCGGATCAGGCCCAGGTAGGAGTTGTTCACGAGGACGTGGACGTACGGGATGCGGTGCTGCGCGCCGACCGCCAGCTCCTCGATCATGAACTGGAAGTCGTAGTCGCCGGACAGCGCGACGACCTGGGCCTCCGGGTCGGCCTTGGCGACGCCCAGCGCGGCCGGGATGGTCCAGCCGAGCGGGCCGGCCTGGCCGCAGTTGATCCAGTGGCGCGGCTTGTAGACGTGCAGCATCTGCGCGCCGGCGATCTGGGAGAGGCCGATGGTGGTGACGTAGCGCGTCTCCGGGCCGAACGCCTTGTTCATCTCCTCGTACACGCGCTGCGGCTTCATCGGCACGTTGTCGAAGTGCGTACGGCGCTGGAGGGTCGCCTTGCGCTCCTGCGCGGAGGCGATCCACGCGGAGCGGTCGGGCAGCCGGCCCTCGGCCTTCAGCTCGCGCGCCACCTCGACGAACAGCTCCAGGGCCGCCTTGGCGTCCGAGGTGATGCCGTAGTCGGGGGCGAAGATCTTGCCGATCTGCGTGGGCTCGATGTCGACGTGGACGAACTTCCGGCCCTTGGTGTAGACGTCCAGCTTGTAGCCGGTGTGGCGGTTGGCCCACCGGTTGCCGATGCCGAGGACGAAGTCGGACTCCAGGAACGTCGCGTTGCCGTAGCGGTGCGAGGTCTGGACGCCGACCATGCCGGCGTTCAGCTCGTGGTCGTCCGGGATGGTGCCCCAGCCCATCAGGGTGGGGATGACCGGGGTGCCGGTGATCTCGGCGAACTCGACCAGCAGGTCGGAGGCGTCGGCGCCGATGACACCGCCGCCGGCGACGATCAGCGGGCGCTCGGAGTCGAGGAGGAAGGAGATCGCCTTCTCGATCTGGGCACGGGTCGCGGCCGGCTTGTAGACGGGCAGCGGCTCGTACGTCTCCGGGTCGAAGTCGATCTCGGTCAGCTGGACGTCGATCGGCAGGTCGATGAGGACCGGGCCGGGGCGTCCCGAGCGCATCAGGTGGAAGGCCTGCTGGAAGACGCCGGGGACCTGCGCGGCCTCCAGGACCGTCGTGGCGGCCTTGGTGACCGGCGCGGCGATCGACGCGATGTCGACGGCCTGGAAGTCCTCCTTGTGGATCACGTGGGTCGGCGCCTGGCCGGTGATGCAGAGGATCGGAATCGAGTCACCGATGGCCGAGTACAGGCCGGTGATCATGTCGGTGCCGGCCGGGCCCGACGTACCGATGCAGACACCGATGTTGCCGGGGTTCGTGCGGGTGTAACCCTCGGCCATGTGCGAGGCGCCCTCGACATGGCGGGCGAGGGTGTGGTCGATGCCGCCGCCCTCTTTGAGGGCCTTGTAGAAGGGGTTGATCGCCGCGCCCGGCACACCGAACGCGTTGGTGACGCCTTCGCGCTTGAGGATCTCAACTGCCGCTCGGGCGGCGGTCATTCGAGGCATGGGTGCTCCTGCTTCGGCCTGGCGGATCCGGGCTCTGTCGCGCCACCTGAGAGCATCGATCCGTACTTGTTTCCGCATTGCGGAAGCTTCTTTCTGTTATACGGAAGCAATGTAGGGGTGGGTCCGTGAAGCCGTCAAGGGATGGCCGAACTCCCTCCCCAACCCGCTGCGCTTGGTGGACCATGGGTCACGGAACGAAGGGGGCTGCTGATCGTGGGAGAGAACGTGCCGGTGCGCTGTCCCGGGTGCCGGCGGGCGCATGCGTACGCGCCGCCCGTGCTTCCGTGCGCCTGCGGGGCGCCGGTCGCTCCGCCGCTCGTCGGGGGCGCTCCCCCGGAGCCGGTCACCCGCCGGACCTGGAACGACGAGTGGGTCACCGTGCTGTGCGGGGCCTGCGGGCGCCTCGGGCAGTGGCCGCAGCCCGAGCTGGGCTGCCCCTGCGGGACGGTGCTACGGCTCCCCGTACGGCCCGTCCCGGCGGATCCGGCACCCGGTCCGTCCCGGGCCGGCTCGCCCGTGCCGCCGCCCGGCGGTGGTACGACGGCGTCGACGACCGGCCTGTCGACGGTGTACGCACCCGCCCAGATCCCGCCGGCGCCGGCAGCCGCCGCGGTGCCGCGGCCCGCGTTCCACCCGGTCCCCATCCGCACGGTGCGCGACGTGGTGACGGCGGCCGCGCTCTACCTGCGCTGGCTCGGGTTCCCCGATGTCGTCCAGCCCGAGGAGCACGCGCAGACCCGCCCCGGCATCGAGCTGCGCGGCCCCGGGCTGTACGCCGAGGTCGACCCCACCACGCGGCCGGTGACCCTGCGGGCGGTGGAGTGCCTGTGGCTGGAGGGACTCGCCGCGTCGGCGGCCGGCGTCTACTTCTCCCTCGCCGGGTACGAGCAGAAGGCGCGGGACCGGGCCGACGGCGTCGGCCTGCCGCTGTTCGTCATGGACCTCACGGGCACGCCGCAGCCGGTCAACGGCGCGGCGGACGAGCTGCTGGCGGGCGGGGCGTGAGGCACGTGCGCATCCGCCCCGCCCGTCCGGAGGACGTGCCGCGCCTCCAGGACATCGAGCGCGCCGCCGGTGAGCCCTTCCGGGCGCTCGGCATGGACGCCGTCGCCGACGACGACCCGCCGGACCGCGAGGTCCTGGAGGGCTATCTGCGCGCCGGCCGCGCCTGGGTCACCGACGGGGACGGCGCAAGGACCCGGGGCGGGCCGCCCATGGCGTACCTGATCTGGGACGACGTCGACGGCGCGGCCCATGTCGAGCAGGTCTCCGTCCACCCGGACGCCGCCCGCCGCGGCCTCGGCCGCGCCCTGATCGGGCACCTGGCGGACCGGGCCGCGGCCCGCGGCGTACCGGCCCTGACCCTGACGACGTTCCGGGACGTGCCGTGGAACGCCCCGTACTACGCACGCCTCGGCTTCCGCCCCCTGAGGGAGGCGGAACTCACCGAGGGGCTGCGCGCCATCCGGCACGCGGAGGCGTCCCACGGCCTGGACCGCTGGCCGCGCCTGTGCATGCGGCGAGAGCTGGACCTCCGGGCCGGGTGACGGCCCGGAGCTCCGGGCTCAGCCTCGAGCCGTTCCGTACCGCTCCCGCAGCTCGACCTTCCGCACCTTGCCGCTCACCGTCATCGGGAAGGCGTCCAGGATCTCCAGCCTGCGCGGGATCTTGTAGTGGGCGAGCCGGTCCCGGCAGTGGGCGGTGATCTCCTCGTACGTCGGCGGGTCCGCCGCGTCGCGCGGGATCACGCACGCCAGGATCTCCTCGCCGTACTTCTCGTCCGGCACGCCGACCACCTGCACATCGGCGATCTTCGGATGGCCGTACAGGAACTCCTCGATCTCCCTCGGGTAGACGTTCTCGCCGCCCCTGATGATCATGTCCTTGATCCGGCCGACGATCTGCGCGTACCCGTCCTCGCGCATCACCGCCAGGTCACCGGTGTGCATCCAGCGGCCCGCGTCGACGGCCTCGGCGGTCTTCTCCGGCTCGTTCCAGTAGCCGAGCATCACGCTGTAGCCGCGGGTGCACAGCTCGCCCGCCTCGCCGCGCGGCAGCGTGACGCCGCTGACCGGGTCGACCACCTTGATCTCGACGTGCGGCATGACCCGGCCGACCGTGCCCGTACGGCGCTCCAGGTCGTCGTCGCGGCGCGTCTGCGTGGAGACCGGCGACGTCTCGGTCATGCCGTAGCAGATGGACACCTCCGCCATGTTCATCTCGGCCACGACGCGCTTCATGACCTCCACGGGGCAAGGGGATCCGGCCATGATCCCGGTACGGAGGGAGGACAGGTCGTACGTGGCGAAGCCGGGCAGGTTCAGCTCGGCGATGAACATCGTGGGCACCCCGTAGAGGGACGTGCAGCGCTCCTGCTGGACGGCCTGGAGCGTGGCCGCCGGGTCGAAGGAGGGCGCCGGGATGACGATGCACGCGCCGTGCGAGGTGGCGGCGAGGTTCCCCATGACCATGCCGAAGCAGTGGTAGAAGGGCACCGGCAGACAGATCCGGTCCTGCTCGGTGTAGGCGATCATCTCCCCCACGAAATAGCCGTTGTTGAGGATGTTGTGGTGGGAGAGGGTGGCGCCCTTGGGGAAGCCGGTCGTGCCGGAGGTGTACTGGATGTTGACCGGGTCGTCGCAGGACAACGACTGCTCCCGGGCTGTCAGTTCGGCGGTCCGGTCCGCCGGCGCGGCGCGGGCGACGAGCTCCTCCCAGCTCGCGTCGCCGATGTAGAAGGTCTCGCGCAGCCGCGGGCACTCGCCCCGCACCTGCTCCACCAGCGCCCGGTAGTCGCTCGTCTTGTGCGCCGGCGAGGCGACGAGGAGCGAGACGCCGGCCTGGTTGAGGACGTACGCCAGCTCGTGGGCCCGGTAGGCGGGGTTGATGTTCACCATGATCGCCCCGATCCGGGCGGTGGCGTACTGCACGAGCACCCACTCCGGGCAGTTCACGGCCCAGATCCCGACCCGGTCGCCCCGCTCCACGCCCGACGCCAGCAGCGCCCGCGCCAGCTCGTCGACGGCCGCGCCGAACTCCGCGTACGTCCAGCGCCGCCCTGACGGCACGTCCACCAGCGCCTCGCGGTCGGGGAAACGGGCCACCGCCCGCGCCAGGTTGGCACCGATGGTGTCGCCGAGCAGCGGCGTCCCTCCGGTGCCGTGGGCGTAGGAGAGCGTCGTCGTGGTGGTCACAGGTCCCCCTCGTGGTGTTCGGTGGTGGATCCGGCCGCGGTGCGTTCGCGCAGTTCGATGCGGCGGATCTTGCCGGAGATCGTCTTGGGCAGTTCCTCGGCGAACTCGATCCGCCGCACCCGCTTGTAGGGGGCCAGGACCTCGCGGGAGTGCGCGAACAGCGCCTTGGCCGTCGCCGCGTCGGGCTTCCAGCCGGCCGCCAGCACCACGTACGCCTTCGGCACCGCCAGCCGTACGGGATCCGGGGCGGGCACCACACCCGCCTCGGCGACCGCCTCGTGCTCCAGCAGGACGCTTTCCAGCTCGAACGGGGAGATCTTGTAATCGGACGCCTTGAACACATCGTCCGCCCGGCCGATGTAGGTCAAATATCCCTCGGCGTCCCGGGCGACGATGTCGCCGGTACGGTAGAAACCGCCCGCCATCACCTCCGCCGTGCGGGCCGCATCGCCGTGGTAACCGGTCATCAGCCCGACCGGGCGGGCCGACAGGTCCAGGGCGATCTCCCCCTCCGCCGCGCCCGGCTCACCGGTCGCGGGATCGAGGAGCGCGATACGGAAACCGGGGCTCGGGCGGCCCATCGAGCCGGGCTTGAGGAGCTGGCCCGGGCTGTTGGAGACCTGCACGGCCGTCTCGGTCTGCCCGAAACCGTCACGGATGGTCACACCCCAGGCCCTGCGGACGGTCTCGATGACCTCGGGGTTGAGGGGTTCACCGGCCGCCACCACCTCGCGCGGCGGGCTGGACAACTGGGTGAGGTCGGCCTGGATGAGCATGCGCCACACCGTGGGCGGTGCACAAAAGCTCGTCACACCGTGGCGGTCCATCTCCGCCATCAGGCGGGCGGGGTCGAAGCGGGTGTAGTTGTGGATGAAGACGGTGGCCTCGGCGTTCCACGGGGCGAAGAGGTTGGACCAGGCATGCTTGGCCCATCCCGGCGAGGAGATGTTCAGGTGCACATCACCCGGACGCAGCCCGATCCAGTACATCGTCGCCAGATGCCCGACGGGGTACGAGGCGTGGGTGTGCTCCACCAGCTTCGGCAGCGACGTCGTGCCGGAGGTGAAGTACAGCATCAACGGGGCGGCGGCCGGGGTCGGCCCGTCCGGGGTAAAGGCGGCCGGGGCGGCTTCCGTCTCCTCGTAGGAAAGCCAGCCCGCCCGGCTCCCGCCCACCGTGATACGCGTGTACTCCCCCGGCACCTCGTCGAACTTGGCGGCATCCGCGCCCCGGACGATCACGTGCCCGGCCCGGCCGCGTTCGACGCGGTCGCGCAGGTCCGCCGGGCCCAGCAGCGGCGTCGCCGGGATGACCACCGCCCGCAGCTTCATCGCCGCCAGCGCCGTCTCCCACAACTCCGCCTGGTTGCCCAGCATGACCAGCACCCGGTCCCCCGCCCGTACACCCCGGGCACGCAGCCAGTTGGCGACCCGGGAGGAGCGGGCGGACATCTCCGCGAAGGACAGACGGGTCTCCGCCCCGTCCTCCTCCACGATGTGCAACGCCGTCCGGTCGTTGCCCGCCGCGATCACGTCGAACCAGTCCAGCGCCCAGTTGAAACGCTCAGGACGCGGCCAGACGAAACCCTCGTAGGCCTTCCCGTAGTCCTCGCGGTGCCGCAGGAGGAAGTCCCGGGCCGCCCGGAACTCCCGTGTGGCTTCGCTCTCCGGCATGTGCCCTCCTCGTTGCGGGACCTGTGCGCGACATCGTGTAATCAGTGACCCAGGTCTCACTACCCCCGAACGGGGGTGTTGGCGCGGCAGGAGCGGTGCGGGTGACGGAGCGGCGGAGTGAAGCGGCGGAGGTACGGACGGCGCTGCTGCGGCTGCGCCGGGCGACGGGGCTGCCGGTCGCCTTCGGCGGGCTGCCCGTGGACCCGCGCCGGATGCGGATCGCGGAGCTGTCGGGCACGCTGTCGGACGCGCTGCGGGGGCTGGCGATCAGTTCGGGCAGCGGCCTGGGCGGCAAGTCGATGGCGCTGTCGCGGCCGTGCGCGGTGACCGACTACAGCACGGCGCGGCACATCAGCCACGAGTACGACGAGCCGGTGGCGGCGGAGGGCCTGCGGGCGGTGCTGGCGGTGCCGGTCGTGGTGCACCGCCGGGTGCGCGCCGTGCTGTACGGGGCGCTGCGCCGGGCGGAGCCGCTCGGCGACCGGGTCTTCGACGCGGCGGTCGCGGCGGCGCGGGACGTGGAGCAGGCGCTGGCGGTACGGGACGAGGCGCAGCGGCTGCTTGGCGCGGCCGGCGAGGCGGGGCCGCCGGAGGCGGCGGTGTGGGAGACGGTCCGCGAGGCGCACGGCGAGCTGCGGGCGCTGGCGCCGAGGATCGCGGACCCGGAGCTGCGGGCGGAGCTGCTGGCCGCGTGCGGGCGGCTGGCCGCGGCGTCGGGGGCTCCCGCGGGCGCCGGGTCGCCGGGGGTGGCGTTGGCGCCGCGGGAGGTGGACGTGCTGGCGGCGGTCGCGGCGGGGGTGACGAACGCGGGTGCGGCGGAGCGCCTGGGGCTGCGGCCGGAGACGGTGAAGGGCTACCTGCGGTCGGCGATGCGCAAGCTGGGGGCACACACCCGGCTGGAAGCGGTGGTGGCGGCACGCAGGGCGGGCGTACTGCCGTGAGGCGCGACCGGCACCGGGCGGGTGTCACCGTGCCGACTCGACGCGTACGTCGTACGAGGCGGCGGGCGCCAGCGTGCCGAGGGTCCGCGCCGCTTCCTCCTCCACGGCGGTGCGCTGTTCCCGGCTGAGCGGGGCGAAGGGCCGGACGGTCATGGTGGTCGAGTCCCGGTCCTCCTCCAGGGTCCAGACGCCGGCGAGGAAGCCGTCGACGAGGAAGGTGCGGTGGGACTGGTTGCCGGTCCAGGTGCGGTCCCGGTACTCGGGCGGCACGACGCGGGAGCGGTCGGCGTGCGACAGGAGGAGGTTGTCGAACTCGGGGAGGAAGCGGGGCGGGGCCGGCGTGTCGGGGTCGGGGCGCGTCGCGTCGGGCAGGTCGAAGAGTTCGGTGCCGTACGGGTCGCGGAAGGTCAGGAGCCGGGACCGCAACCGCTCGAAGGGCTCCCGCAGCCGGGTGAGGCCGGACCAGGTCTGCATGTCCTTGACGGACGCGGGCCCGAAGGCGGCGAGGTAGCGGAGCACGGTGTCCTCGGCGGTGGCGGGCCGGGCGTGCGCGGCGCGGGGCCCGAACCAGACGTCGGCGGTGGTGAGGGCGACCTGGCCGCTGCGGTCCCAGAGGCCGCGCGGAGTGACCTGGACGAGGGGGAGGAGGCAGCGGGCGGCGACGCCGAGGGCGAGGGGGTCGGCGTCCGGCCAGTGCGCGAGCAGGGCCGTACGGATCTCCTTGGGGGTGCGGGGCCGCTCCTCGACCAGCTCGCGGGCGAGCGCGGCGAGCCGGTCCGGGTCGACGCCGGTGAGGCCTTTGCGGAAGCCGGCGATCTCGCGGTCGCGGGCGGGCTGGACGAGGGGGCGCAGGGCGAGCGCGTCGGCGGCGGTGTGGGTGTGGAGGGTGGACCGCATGGTCACGATCCGGGCCACTTCCCGGGTCTCCATCAGCCCGGACAGCTCCTCGGGCCGGAAGCCCTCGACGCGGGCGGCGAGTGCGTAGTAGGGCGGCTTGGTGTTCTGCGCCTGGAGGCCGACGAGGTGGTGGACGGCGTCGAGGGCGGACAGGGCGGTCCGGCGCAGGAGGAGCTGGCGGGCCAGGGTGGCGCGGTTGAGGGCGCGGGTGGAGAGCACGGGCTGGTTCGTCGAGGCCATGCCGGCACGCTACCCACCGTTGCGGACACCTTCTGTCCGCAATGATGTCCTCCACCCGCCATGCCCGTGCAAACCGGGACAGATATCCTGCTTCGAGGTGACAGGAGGTGAGTACGCGATGACTCTGCCCTCGAGGAAGCACAACCGGCGCCGGCGCCAGGAACCGGCCGCCGACCACCCTGAGACCGTTCCCTCCCCCCAGGACCGGGGCAGTGTCGTCCAGGCGTCGCTCTACCGGGGCGGTTTCCAGGTGTCGGCCCCGGCGACCCTCTCCGAGACGTTCCGGCAGCTGCGCGACCAGTCCGACGGCATGGCGTGGATCGGCCTGCACCGCCCGTCGGAGGAGGAGCTCCTCTCGCTGGCCGCGGAGTTCGACCTGCACGAACTGGCGGTCGAGGACGCGATGGAGGCCCACCAGCGCCCGAAGCTGGAGCGGTACGGCGACACGCTGTTCGTGGTGCTGCGCGCGGCCCGCTACCTGGACGCCCAGGAGGAGGTCGACTTCGGCGAGCTGCACGTCTTCGTGGGCCCGGACTTCGTGATCACGGTCCGCCACGGCGCGGCGCCCGACCTGTCGGCGGTGCGCCGCCGCATGGAGGAGACCCCGGAACTGCTGGCCCTGGGCCCGGAGGCGGTGCTGTACGCGATCCTCGACGCGGTCGTCGACGGCTACGCCCCGGTGGTGGCGGGCGTCCAGAACGACATCGACGAGATCGAGACGGAGGTCTTCCGCGGCGACCCGGCGGTGTCGCGCCGCATCTACGAACTCTCCCGCGAAATGGTCGAGTTCCAGCGCGCCACCCGCCCCCTGGTCGGCATGCTCCACGGCCTGATGGCGGGCTTCGCCAAGTACGGCACGGACGAGGAACTCCAGCGCTACCTGCGCGACGTGGCCGACCACGTCACGCACACCAGCGAACGCGTGGACGGCTTCCGCCAGGCCCTGACCGAGATCCTGACGGTCAACGCCACCTTGGTGACCCAGCAACAGAACGCGGAGATGCGCGCACTGGCGGAGGCGGGCTTCGAACAGAACGAGGAGATCAAGAAGATCTCGTCGTGGGCGGCCATCCTCTTCGCACCCACGCTGGTGGGGACGATCTACGGCATGAACTTCGAGTCCATGCCCGAGTTGAGTTGGAGCTTCGGATACCCCTTCGCGATCGGCTTGATGGGGATGGTCTGCGTCAGTCTGTACGTGATTTTCAAGCGTCGGGACTGGCTCTAGGGGCGACCGAGCCTGGCCGTGCGAGATGGGTGCGGCCGGCGCGCCCGACGTGGTCTGCTGCCGCTCCGTACGCCCGAACGTCTCACCGGGCTACTGCTGTCGCACCTGCCCTGACACGCGAACGATCAACGGTCGCGCGCTGTGTGCGTCCGTCCGCACCGCCGTCCCCCGCCCGCCCCCCTCGCGCTCGGGTGGGCGGGCGGTGACCGCCGGAGTCAGTCGCCGCGCGGGCCCCGGAAGTCGACCGAGGTGACGAGGGCGTAGTCGAAGTAGATCGGGTCCCCCTCCTCGTCCATCGGGTACTCGAAGCTGCTCTCGTTCGACAGGATCACCTTCAGGTCGGGAAGGGTGTCCACTCCGTCGTCGTTCTGCTCGACCGTGTGGCCCTGTTCCTCGAGGCGCTCCAGCAGCTCCTCGCTGGGCGTGCGGAAGACGTCGAGGCCGTCGAGGACGACCGAGACATCGGCGTCCTCGACGCGGAACCGGTACACGTGGATGTCGGTCAGCGCCCCCTTGGTGAAGCCGAGCGTGAACTCCGTCTCGGACGCCGCGTGCTCGCAGAACACCTGGCCGGGTGTGTCGCCGTAGTCCGGGTCCGACGGGGTGAAGCCGAGTTCGCGCGCGGCCCCGACCGCCTCGTCGGCCGACATGCCCAGCCTGAGCGTGGCCACGCCCACCTCCGGCAGCAGCTCCAGAATCATCGCCGTCCCTTCCAACCGTCCGATACGTGCCGCGGTCCACTGTGCCGCATGTGGGATGCCCTCATCGCAGCAGCTCGGCCTCGTCGATCGTCCAGCCCCGGTTCTTGAGCATCTCCTGGAAGTTCTTGTTGTCCTTCAGGCTCTCCACCATCTCCCGGATGTGGTCGTCGTACTTTCCGGGGAACTTGTGCTTGATGTCGTCGATGTCCATCCGCATCGCCTCGGTGAGCCGGCCCTGGCTGATCAGTTCGCGCTGCCACTGGTGCCATGCCTGGGCCACCAGGTCGTTGTCGGTGCTGTTCAGCTTCTTGTGGTCGGCGCGCTCCATGCGAATGGCCGGGCCGTTGTTGACCTTCTGCCTCTTGTGCGGCTTGTTCGCGATGTAGAAGCCCGGCTCGATGACGTTCTTCCAGGCCGCCTTGGGCGGGATGTGGTTGACCTCCATCGCGGTGGGGAACCGCGTCCCGTCCGCCTTCTCGTTGGCCGGGAGCAGGCCGCCGTACCAGCCGCCGTTCTCGGTGCACCCCTTGGCGATCAGCCCCTCGGGATCCATCCAGGTGTACGGGTTGGTGACGTAGGCGGCCGGATTGGCGGCGGGGGCGAGCCCCAGGGGGTCGGACGACACGTAGCGGGCCGTCTCGGGGTCGTAGTGCCGGTGGACGTTGTAGTGGAGACCGGTCTCCGGGTCGTCGTACTGGCCCGGGAAGCGCAGCGGGGTGTAGGCGGTGGCGTCGCGGTTCCAGGCAGTGAGTCCCCAGACGGTGGAGCGGTTGTACCAGGCGACCTCGCCCTGTTCGTCGACGAGTTCGGTGGGCGTGCCGACCAGGTCGGTGACGATGGCGAAGAAGCGGCTGTCGATCTCGTCCTGTCCGGCGTCGCCGACCGTGCGGCGCTCCCACTGGGACAGGGGGCGGTAGCCCTCGTGGTCCCAGGTCAGGGTGACGCCGGACGCGGTGTCGGTCTGTTCGGCCAGCCGGGTGTCCTCCCAGCAGAAGAGGACCGTGGCCTCGACCGTGGTCCCGTCGGCGGCCATGCGGTGCTTCGCGGTACGACGGCCGAAGGGGTCGTAGGTGTAGCGCCAGACCGTGCCGTCCGGGGTGGTGCAGGACACGAGCCGGTCCTCGGCGTCCCAGGTGTAGCGCCAGGTGTCGGGCTTGCGGGACAGGCGCTTCTTCTGACGCAGGACGACCCGGCCGGCGTCGTCGTACTCGTAGCGCAGACCGCCCGCGGAGACCAGGCGCGTACCGTCGTACACCCGCTCCCCGCGGCTGTCGCTGTGGCGGGCCCGGTCGGGCCATTCGGCGCCGGTCTGGTTTCCGGTGGCGTCGTAGCTGTACCGCTCGGACCAGTCGTCCACGGTCACCCCGAGCGGCCGCCCCAGCGGGTCGAGGTCGAAGCGGGTGGTCAGCCCGACCAGCTCGTCGGTCGCCGAAGTGAGCAGCCCGTCGGCGCGGTAGCCGAAGGTGCGGGAGCGGACCGTGCGCCGGTCCGTGGACACCGTCTGGGAGGTGAGACGGCCGATGTCGTCCCAGGTGGAGGCGAACGCCACCGGGGCGGTGGCGGACCCGAAGGTGCGGGTCAGCTCGCGGCCCAGTACGTCGCGCGTGAAGTCGATGGCGTGGCCGCCCACCGCGACGCGGGTCCGGTTGCCGCCCGCGTCGTACGCGTACGACGTGACGGCGCCGGTCGGTGTGGTGCGCGAGATCAGCTCACCGTGGGCGTCGTAGCCGAACCGCATGGTCCGTCCGTCGACGGTCTCCGCCAGCAGGCGGCCCATCGCGTCGCGCTCCAGGGTCAGGGTGGACGTCGGTGTCTCGGCCCGGGTCAGCCGGTCGGCGTCGTCGTAGGTGAATCGGGTGACGGTCCCGGCGGCGTCCCTCTCGCGCAGCCGGCCGAGGGCGTCGTAGGCCATGGTGACGCGGTGGCCGGACGGGCTGACGCGGGCGGTGAGCCGCCCGGCCGCGTCGTGCTCGTACCGCGTGGTGCGGCCGTCGAAGTCCGTCTCCGACGTCGTCAGTCCGGTCGGGCCGTAGGCATAGGCCCACGTCCTGCCCTGGGGGTTGCGGACTCCGGTGACCCGCAGTTCGGTGTCGTACGTGAACTCGTAACGCGCCCCGTCCACACCGGTACGGGCGGCCAGCAGATCGAACCAGGTGTACTCGAAACGGACCGTGTCGCCCAGGGCATTGGTGTGCGAGAGGCAGTTGCCCTCCTCGTCCCAGGTCCACGCCTCGGTCGTGCCGTCCGGGGCCGTGCGCCGGGACAGCAGGCCGTCCGCCGTCCACTCCAGCCGGGTGACGGACCCGGCCGGGTCGGCCGACTCGCGGGGCCGCCCGAACGCGTCCCGGGTGAGGGTGTACGTGGCGCCCTGGGAGTCCGTGGCGGACAGGGTGAGCCCGGCGGGGTTGTTGACCCGCCGCTCCGTCACGCCGTTGGGGAAAGTCACGGTGGTGGGGGCGCCCGTCGCGTCGTAGGCGTACGTGGTCGACGTGCCGTCCGGGGCGGTCACCGACAGCCGGTTCCCCCGGTCGTCGAAGGTCTGGCGCCAGACGGACCCGTCCGGGCCGGTGACCGACACGGGCAGATGCCGCTCGTCGTACGCGGCCGACGCGCGGCGCCCGTCGGGCAGGAGCATCGTGATCAGGTCGCCGCGCTCGTCGTAGCCGAACTCGGCGGTGTTGCCGAGTTCGTCGGTCCGGGACAGCAGATTGTCGTAGCGGTCCCAGGTGAACAGCACGGTGTGGCCGCGGGCGTCGGTCTCGGCGACGGTCTGGCCGAGGCTGTTGAACCGGGTGACGGTCACCGCGCCCGTGGAGTCGGTGAACCGGGTGACGCGGGCCTCGGTGTCGTAGGAGAAGCGCGAGGAGAGGGCCCCGTCGGGGCCGATCGTCTCCACCACGCGGCCCGCGGTGTCGTACACGTAGGTGTACGTGTGTCCGTTGCGGTCCGTCCACGAGGTGACCCGGTGGTGCTCGTCGTAGGTGAAGCGCAGGGGGACACCGGACGAGCCCGCGACGGACTCGAGGTTCCGCTCGGAGTCGTAGCCGAAGGAGGCGACGCGCACGGGTCCTTCAGGGGTCTGCACGTCCAGGGAGGTGACCACTCCGCGTTCGGAGTCGGTGCCGACGCGCACGCGGTAGCCGGCGTCGTGGCTCACGATGACGGGCAGGCCGTCCTCGGTGCGGCTGATCCGGTAGGCGTTGCCGTTGCGGTCCTCGACCTCGCTCAGCCAGTACAGGCCCGAGCGGTACGGGTTGCCGGTGAAGCGCCGGACGAGTCCCGAACGCGGTTCGGTGACCGCGTAGGTGACATCGCCGAGGGTTCCCCGCTCGACGAAGACGAGCGGCAGCCGGTCGCCCTCCAGCGGCAGCACCTCCTGGCCGTCTTCGGCCGGCAGCGCCGGATAGAACAGGACGGAGCCGTCCTCCCGCGCCCAGGCGGCGCCCGCGCCGGTCAGCTCCAGGCGCTCGTCGAGCGTGGATGCCCAACTGCTGCCGTAGCAGTGGCCGAAGCGGTAGCTGGATATGTGCGTGCGCCGCAGCACCAGGGACAGGATGCCCGGCAGCACCAGGTCCGTCTGGGACATCACCATCTCTCCGGTGGCCACGTCCACCGGGTCGGTCTTGCACCGCCTGCTGAGCAGGGACATCGCGATCTCGCGGGCGCGGTCCAGCATCTCGCGCATCGACTTGGGGCGCCGGTGTCCCGGCTCCGAGCCGCCGCGGCGGCGACCGTCGAGGCCGCCTTCGTCCTTGCCGTCCTTCGAGGCGATGGCCTTGATGCGGTCGCGGACGTCGCCGTCGGTGTTCTTGTGCGTCTTGGAGCTCCTGGTGAGGGCGGCGGGGACCTTCTTGCCGACGTGGTCCCCCAAGTCGTCGAGCGCCTTGGTGAGTTTCTCGGTGATGCCTTCGATGGTCTTGTCGAGGACGGCGGTGAGGGAGTCCTTGCCCTTGGCCCGGCCGTGGTGGCCCTTGGCCTTGCCCAGCTTGCTGCCCGCCCGGGACTTCATGGTGATGTGCACGGAGGCCAGGTGCGTTCCGGCCTTGGCGTGGGCGTCGTGGTCGATCTTCGGGCCACCGCCGGGACCCGGACCGCCGGGACCGCCCGCGGAGTTGGTCTGGAGACCGTCCTTGCCCGCCTGCTTGGTCTGGTCGGTGTTGTAGCCGTCCTGGACACCGGCGGCGTTCAGCGCGGTCTGGATCGCCAGGTCGGCGACGATGTTCTCGATCGCCGCCACCGCGGGCTCGGTGAGCGTGGCGACGATCTCGGCGACGGCCGCCTCCGCCATCTCCTTCAGGATCCGCTTGAACGCGATCCGGGTCGCGGCGATCTTGGCGCCGGCCAGCAGCGTCGAGAGGCCGGCCGTCACCGGTGCGAACGCCAGCGTGATGCCCACCGTGGCGCAGAGGTCGGCCAGTTCGCCCACCGCGGCGATCTTTCGGGCGACGATGATGTCGGCGACCCGGTCGAGCGCGCCGGCCACCACGCGGGCCGCCTTGGCGAGGTCCTTGTGCTTGCCCTGCACCTTCGACCAGTGCGTGTCCAGGGCGGTCAGCGACTCGCTCTGGCCCGTGGAGAGCAGGGTCTGTATGTGCCCGTACGCCGTCCCCGCATCGTCGTCCGCGTCGTCGGCGAACTCCCTCAGCGAGTCCGCCATGTCGCGGTACGCGTCCTCGTCCACGTTCGGCCAGCCCACACCGACGATGTCGAGCATCGTGTCGACGCCCTCTGGGATCGTGTAACCCACGACGCAACAGCCCCCGTTCTCACACGCAAAGTCAAAAGTGTGATGGTCACTTTGACATATGACGCACCGGCAGCCTCAGCCGGTTCCCTCCGCACTGCCCAACCGGCCGTCCCGCAGGGGGCTCCCCGCGCATCGGCGCTTCGCGAAAGAGGTGCCGGCCCGCCCGTCCGACTTCCCGTCCACGGCGGGCGACAGGCACAAAAAAAGGGGCCCCTCGGCCCCTTGCCACTCTCAACGTATAGCGCACTGGGGGGCTTGCGGCAAGGCCCCCGTCGTACCGCAGAATCGCCGTCCGATGCCAGAACCTGCGGAAACGGGAGATTCACGAAGTGCGTTCGTTTTTGTCGCTTGACGGAGCTGGTGCCGTGACATCCCCGACCACCGGCGCGTTCGACCTGCCCGATCACCTCTCGCCCAAGGCGGATCCGATGCTGATCGCCCGGGACGAGCAGCACTTCGCGGCCACCGGGGAGTGCCTGGAGCAGGCGATCGCCGAGCTGTCCGACCGTCTCGACGCCGCGCGCAGGGCGCCGGGCGGGATCGGCCGGGGGGCGATGGACCGGGACGTGGAGATCCACCGGCTGACCGGCCGGCTGCGCGCCTTGCGCCGCTTCGGCTGGGACCTGTGCCTCGGGCGCATCGTCGGCGAGGACGCGGAGCCCGTGTACATCGGGCGGCTCGGGCTCACCGACAGCGCGGGGCGCAGGCTGCTGCTCGACTGGCGCTCGCCGGCGGCCGAGCCGTTCTTCGCGGCGACCCACGCCCACCCCATGAGGCTGGTCAGCCGCCGCAGGTACCGCTGGACCCGCGGCCGGATCAGCGACTACTGGGACGAGGTGTTCACCGCGGACGGGCTCGAAGGCCACGCCGCGCTCGACGACCAGTCCGCCTTCATCGCCGGCCTGGGCGGCACCCGTTCGGACCGGATGCGGGACGTACTCGCCACCATCCAGGCCGACCAGGACGCCATCATCCGGGCGGGATCGCGCGGCGCCCTCGTCGTCGACGGCGGTCCGGGTACGGGGAAGACCGTCGTCGCCCTGCACCGCTCCGCCCACCTCCTCTACGCGGACCCTCGCCTCGGTCACCGTCGGGGCGGTGTGCTGTTCGTCGGTCCGCACCAGCCGTACCTGGCGTATGTCTCCGACGTCCTCCCCAGCCTCGGGGAGGAGGGCGTGCAGACCTGCACCCTGCGGGACCTCGTCGCCGAGGGAGCCGGAGCGGCGGTCGAGGCCGACCCGGAGGTGGCCCGTCTGAAGTCGTCAGCGGACATGGTGAAGGCGATCGAGACGGCCGTCAGGTTCTACGAAGAGCCGCCCGCCAAGGGGATGACGGTCACGACGGACTGGGCCGACATCCGGCTGAGCGCCGACGACTGGGCCGAGGCCTTCGATGCGCCGGAGCCGGGAACCCCGCACAACGAGGCGCGCGACCGGATCTGGGAGGAGCTGGTCACGATCCTGCTGGGCAAGCTCGACGGCGATGTCCCGCCCGATCCGTTCCGCAGGTCGCTGTCGCAGGACGAGGAGCTGGTCGGGACCCTCCACCGCGCGTGGCCGCTGCTCGAAGCGGCCGACCTCGTCGGCGACCTGTGGTCCGTACCCGCCTATCTGCGCAAGTGCGCTCCCTGGCTCGGGCCCGACGACGTCCGGAAGCTGTGGCGCGCGGACGCGCAGGCCTGGACGGTGTCCGATCTGCCGCTGCTGGACGCGGCTCGGCAGCGGCTCGGCGACCCGGAGGCGTCGCTGCGCAGGCGTCGGCACAGGGCCTCTGTGGCCGCCGAACGCGAGCGCATGGCCGGCGTCATCGACAACGTCCTCGCGGCCGATGACGACGGCGAGGGCGCGGTGACGATGCTGCGCGGCCGTGACCTGCAGGACAGCCTGATCGACGAGGCCGCGCTGCCGGGCGCCGGCCCGGAACCTCTGGCGGGCCCGTTCGCGCACATCGTCGTGGACGAGGCCCAGGAACTGACGGACGCGGAGTGGCAGATGCTGCTGCTGCGCTGCCCGTCCCGGAGCTTCACCATCGTCGGTGACCGCGCCCAGGCCCGGCACGGGTTCACGGAGTCCTGGGAGGAACGGCTCGAGCGGATCGGGTTCGACCGGATCGACGTGGCCTCGCTGAGCATCAACTACCGGACGCCGGAAGAGGTCATGGCGGAGGCCGAGCCGGCCATCCGGGCCGCGCTCCCGGACGCCAATGTGCCGACCTCCGTGCGCAGCAGCGGCATCCCCGTCGTGCGCGGATCCGTCACGGATCTCGACGCGATCCTCGACGACTGGCTTTCCGCGCACGCCGACGGGATCGCCTGCGTCATCGGCGATCCCACGTTCCGGGCGACGCCCCGCGTCCGGTCGCTGACCCCGGAGCTGTCGAAGGGACTCGAATTCGACCTGGTCGTCCTCGTCGACCCGGAGGACTTCGGCACGGGCATCGAGGGCGCGGTCGACCGCTACGTCGCGATGACCCGGGCGACCCAGCGGCTCGTCGTCCTCACGCGTCCCTGAGGCGCTGGAAGCGGTCCACAAGGTCGGCGCCCGCGAGGCCCTCGACGTCCTGGCGCTGCGCGCCCGGAAAGCCGGCACGTCCGTGACGGACACCGTGCCGCCCTACGGGTGCGTCACGCCTCCGCCGCGTCACCGCCCGGCTCCCAGCGGAGCAGGTCTCCCGGTTGGCAGTCGAGTGCCTCGCAGAGGGCGGCCAGGGTCGCGAAGCGGACCGCCTTCGCGCGGCCGTTCTTGAGGACCGCCAGGTTGGCGGGGGTGATGCCGACGCGTTCCGCGAGTTCGCCCACCGACATCTTCCGCCTGGCCAGCATCACGTCGATGTCGACGACGATCGGCATCAGATCACCCCGTCCAACTCGTCCTGCATCCGCGCCGCTTCGACGTCGCGCGCGACGGCCTGGGCGAGCAGCGTCCTCAGGACGAGCACGATGAGCGCGACCCCGAGGACCGCCACGACGAGGCCGCAGATCAGCAGGACGATACCCGGTGCGACCGCCTCGCCCGGCGCCAGGACGACCGCGAGCGCGAACACCAGGAGAGCGGCCGCCACGAGCGCGCCGATCACGATGTCCACGTACCGGAAGGCCGCGTGGGAGAACACCGTTCCGCGCCGCACCATCGTCACCAGCCGCCAGACGCAGACCAGGACGACCTGGACCGTCACGATGCCCATGACGATGATCACGAGCAGCGGGACGCGCAGGTGCGCGACGTCCGCGTCGAGTCCCTTCAGGTCGACGGCCAGCAGCGGCACCATCACCGCCTGCACGAACACCGAGCCGGCCAGCAGCGCCACGAGCACGGCGCGCAGCGTGTGCACCGTCAGCTTTCCCACCGCTCCTCCTTCGATCGACTCACGATCGGAATCTATCGATATTCGATAGATCAGGCAAGGGGCAGGGTGGTCGTACGGCGGGTGGCTCTGCGCTCGGGGTGGCTACGGGCGCTCGTCGCGCGGCACGTCCCGGGTCGCGTAGTACGCGTGCAGGGCCGCCTCGGCGCCGGAGCCCATGGCCGTCATGACGCGCTGGTAGCGGGCGGAGCGCAGGTCGCCCGCGATGAGCACGCGGGGGTGCTGGGCGGAGGGGCGGCAGTAGCCCGTCGCGTCGTGGACAAGGTCTCCGGGTGGCGCGGCGGGCGCGCTGCCGAGGCTGAGGAACACCGCGTCCGCCATGACGGTGCGCCGCGCGCCGGACCGGTCCACGATCTCGGCCGTTGTCCCCCGCAGGGTCAGGTGCGCGACGGGGAGGAGCCTGACGCGGGGGTCGTCGCGGATCTCCTCGGTCTTGTAGGCGTCGCTCTCCGGGTACGCGACGAGGAGGCGGGTGCCAGCGGTCGGGTGGGCGCGCAGGAAGGTGCCGATCGGGCGGTCCCCGCCGAGGACGAGGAGGGTGCGGCCCCGCGCGGCCGTCGGGTCGGCCTCCCAGAGCGGGGGCACCGTGAGGTCCGGCGGGGAGGTGATCCAGGGGACGTCCCCGGGCCGGAGCGGGGCGACACCGGTGGCGACGATCGCGTACGGGGCGGTGAGGCGGGCGCCGGTGTCCAGGGTGACGGTGACGCGGTCCTCATGGGCGCGCAGTTCCGTGGCGCGGCGGCCGAGTTCCAGGTGGCACAGGTCCGTGTCCTTCAGCTCCGTGGTGATGGAGTCGGCCAGGGCCGGGCCGCCGGTGTGGCCGCCCAGGACGTTGTTCAGGGCCGGGATGCGGGCGAGGCCGCGGCACAGGCCGTCCGGCTCGATCAGGAACGAGCGCATGCCCACGCTCGCGGCCATGCGCGCGGCGGCGCAGCCGGCCGGGCCTCCGCCGATGACGATCAGGTCGGTATCGACGGGGGCGGCTTCGAGGGTGCCCGGCGATCCGGGGCCGGACGGGGTGGTGGGCATGGTGGTATTCCACCAGTACCGCCGGCCCGGGCGGCCGATGCCTGCCCGCTCACCCGTCCGCCGCACGTGGGACGGCGCGTGGCCGCGAGGTCGGGGCTCCTGCGGCACACTGAGGGCATGGGCGACCTCAATGCCCCGGAGGCGTCGTCGCGACGGTTCCCCCGGCGGCCGGAGAGTGTGGCGGAGGCTCGGCGGTTCGTGCGGGCCGCTCTCGACGATGTCGCGCCGGACCTGGTGGACACCGCTCAGCTCCTGGTCAGCGAACTGGTGACCAACGCCGTCCTGCATGCCCGCACGGAGGTCGAGGTGGCGGCGGCCCGCGTCGATGACGGCACGGTCCGTGTGCGCGTGACGGATCAGCGGCCCGACCGGGGGCTCGTGCCGCGGGAGTGCCCTTCGTACGCCGGTACGGGGCAGGGACTGGCCCTCGTCGGGCGACTGGCGTCCCGGCACGGCGTCGACACGGGCGAGGACGGCAAGACGGTCTGGTTCGAGCTGTGGCCCGGCGGCTCGCCGCCGCGGGCGGACGGCTGGGGGCCCGCCGAGCCGCCTTCCGAGTCAGGCGAGCGCGTGACGCTGATCGACGTGCCGGGCGCGCTGTACTCGGCGTCCCAGCAGCACCGCCACACACTGCTGCGCGAGACGATCCTGGCCGTGGCCGCCGGGGACGACCTCGGCGTACCGCCAGAAGACCTCGCGACCGCCCATGACATGAGCAATGTGATCAGCGCGTGCGTGACGGCCGCGCTGCGCCGGCAGCCCGCCGGGCAGGAGATCCCGTCCCTGCCCCTGTGGCTGCCGGCGGACGCCGGGCCGGCGGTGGAGACCCTGCGCCGCGTCCTCGACCTGGCCGAGGACGCGGCCCGGGACGAGCGCCTCCTCACCCTGCCGGCACTTCCCCGGAGCCGGGTCTTCCACCAGTGGCTGTTCGACCAGATCGTCGGCCAGCTGGCCGGCGGACACGCCACCGCGTGGACCGTGGTGCCGCGGGAACCGGGCGCCAGCCCCTCCGAGCTGGTGCCGTGGGACGCGGCGCAGGTGCAGTCCAGCAGGGTGCCGACCATCGCCGCCGACGAGAGGAACCGCATCGTCGCGGTGAACGGACCGGCGGCGGACCTGCTGGGCTGGCGCGCGGACGATCTCGTCGGGCGGCCGCTCACCACGCTCATCCCGGAGCACCTGCGCAAACGCCATCTCGTGACCTTCACCTCCCTGCTGCTCACCGGGCAGCCGCGCATCCTGGGCCGCTCGGTGCCGCTCCCGGCGCTGCACCACGACGGCCGGCTGGTCCCCATCCGTCTGTTCGTCCAGACCCAGGAGACGGCCGACGGCCGCACCGTGTTCGTCGCGCAGCTCGCGCCCAGAGCCGCCGCGCCCCTCTCGTCGGCACACCCTCCCGGCCGCAGCCGGTCGGCGGCGCCGCAGGAGCCGGGCGGCGGCGCCTCCCCCGCCGTCCGGGAGGGCGAAGGCGACGGCGTCCTGGAGGGGGCCTTGGACGGTGCGACGGAAGGTGCCTTGGAAGGCGCCCCGAGAACCGGCCGCGGCCACGCGGGACTGTCGGCGCTGGAGCGGCTCTCCCTGCTGGCCGACGCGGGCACCGCGCTGAGCAACACCCCCGACCTGGACGAGGGCCTGCGCCGTGCGGGCCGGATCCTCACCGAACGGCTGGCCGACTGGTGTGCCGTGGACCTGTTCGCGGAGGACGCCCGCGTGGAGCGGGTCTGCGTCGTCCACCGCACCGCCCAGGGGCTGTGTCCCGAGGACTACGAGGGCAGGCTCCCGCCCGTGACGGAGGCCGCCCGGGGCCCGCTGGCCCGTGCGCTGCGCGGCGCCGGGCCCCTGCTGCTCACCGAGCCCCCGCCGCCGAGCCAGTCGTCGAGCCCCCTGGACGCGCACTACCTCGACCTGTTCGGGCACTTGGGCGCGCACAGCGCGATCGTCGCCCCGCTGCGGGCGCGCCGGCAGATCATCGGCGCCCTGACCGTGGCCCGCGGCGGCGCGGAACAGCCGTTCACGGAAGAAGACCTGCCCCTGCTCGACGACCTGTGCCGCGGCCTCGCCCTGGGCGTGGACAACGCACGCCTGTACCAGGAGACCCGGAACATCGCCGAGCGCCTCCAGCGCTCGCTGCTGCCCGTGCTGCCGCGGGTCGAACCCCTCCAGCTGGCCGCCCGCTACGCCGCGTCCTCCACCACCGCCCAGGTCGGCGGGGACTGGTACGACAGCTTCGTCGTCCCCAGCGGGGACACGGCACTCGTCATCGGCGACGTCACCGGGCACAACCTCGACGCGGCCGTCGCCATGAGCCAGTTGCGCAGCATGCTGCGCGGTATCGCCGTGGACCGCCAGGAGCCCCCGGACACGGTCCTGCGCCGCCTCGACATGGCGAACCACACCCTCTACCGGGAGGCCACCGCCACGTGCATCTACGGCTTGGTCAAGGGCGGTGCGGACGGCCCTTGGGAACTGGTGCACTCCTCCGCCGGGCACCTGCCGCCGCTGCTGACCGCCGCGGACGGCCGGACCCGCTACCTGGAGGAAGGGTCGGGGCTGCTGCTGGGCATGGACCCCGACATGCCGCGCCCCAGGGCGACGGACGCGATCCCGGCCCACTCGACCGTGCTGCTGTACACCGACGGGCTCATCGAACGGCGTGGCGAGTCCCTGGACGACGCGATGGAACGGCTCCGCCGGTACACCTCCGCCCTGGCCCGCGAACCCCTCGACGTGTTCTGCGACGAGCTCCTCATCGGGCTCGGGGCCGACAGCGACGACGACATCGCCGTCCTCGCCGTCCGGCCGGTGCCGCCGTCCGCCCCGGGCTGAGCTGCCGGCCCGCCGTCGTGCGGGCTCAGTACTCGCCGGTGTCGGCGACCTCCGTGACCTCGGCCCTCGGGTCGGCCACGACCGTGACGCGGGTCCACAGCTCGTTCAGGCGCGTCAGCATGGTCTGCGCCTGCTCCGCGTCGTCGAAATCGAGGTCGATCATGACGCGGCCGGGGTCGGAGACCGGTCGCATGACGCGGTAGCGGCGCACCCCGGACGTGGCGCGGCCGAGCGGGTCCTCGTCGAAGGCCTGCTTCCAGGCCGCGTAGTCCGGGACCACGTGTTCGATGCGGAGGACGTACATCGCGGCTCCTCTCGGTCGTCTCCTCCCAGTCGACCACCGCCCGGGCAGCCGCGCACGCGCACCCGGCTGTCAGCCGGCGGCCGTGCGGGTCGTACGGCCGTACCAGAGCAGCAGCGGCGGCGGGAGCAGCAGTTCGACGACGATGAACGCGACGTGCAGGGGGTGCGGGGAGCCGACCGCCAGGTACGAGACGGCACGCGCCACGCCTCCCACGAACACGGCCGCGAAGGCCCCCCGCACGGCCAGCGCGTGGCGATCCGGCCGTGGCACCGCCGCGAGCAGGACGATCCCCAGGGTGCACCAGACTCCCGCGAAGAAGCGGTAGTTGCTGTCCAGGGTGGGGCCCGCGTACGGGTCTCCGGGCAGGGCGGCCGTCCCCTGGACGATGTCCACCATCCCGGTGCCCAGCACCACCAGACCCAGCAGAATCAGCGTTCCCTGAAACGTACGGCGTGCTCGCATGTCGGCTCCCGTTCCTCGAACCTCTCCTCGTGTTCATCCTGGTCACGGCGGATGGCGACGGGAAGGCGTGACTGATGTGCCGCAGCGCCTGATTGATAGCCTTTCAGATATGGATCCGACGGGGGCGTCCGAACCGAGCGTGCATCAGTTGAGGCTGTTCCTCGTGCTCGCCGACGAGTTGCACTTCGGCCGGGCGGCGCGGCGCCTCTACATCAGCCAGCCCGCGTTCAGCCGGCAGATCGGAAGGCTGGAGGAGCACCTGGGGGTCGGGCTCGTGGAGCGTTCGACCCGGCGCGTGCAGCTCACCGCCGCCGGCCAGGCGCTGCTGCCGAAGGTACGCGCGGTGGTCGAGGCGGCCGACGCGCTGCACGAAGCGGTGCGCGAGCAGGGGCGCGCGGTCACCGGGCGCGTGGTCCTCGGGTGCTACGTCACCGCGCTGCCGGTCATCACGGAGCTGGTCTCCCTGGTCGGCCGGCGCCATCCGGGGCTGGACGTCGAGTTGCGGGAGGTGGACTTCGTCGAGCAGGCCGGTGCGCTGCTGGACGGCCGTGCCGACGCCGTGCTCTGCTACGCGCCCGTGCCGCCCGGTGTGCAGACGCTGGTCATGGGGCGTGAGCCGCAGGCCGTGTGCCTGCCGGACGACCATCCGCTGGCGGGGCGCCCGTCCGTGTCCCTGCGGGACCTCGCCGGCCTGCCGGTGGTGGGGCTCGCGCCCGCGGTGCACCGGGAGTGGCGCGACTTCTGGGCCGCCGATCCCCGGCCGGACGGCACGCCCGTCACGTACACCGGCCATGCCGCGGCGACGTTCGAGGCGAGCATCTCGGCGGTCAGCCGGGGCCACGGTATCCGGCTCGTCTCGGCGGCCTGCCGCGAGCTGTTCCCACGCCCGGGCATCGCGTACGTCGACGTGGCCGACGCTCCGGTGTGCACGGCCGTCCTGGCCTGGGCGGCCGCCCGCCGGGACACACCGGGCGTGCGCGCGCTGCGCCAGGCGGCAGGCGACCTGGCCACCGCGGGAGATCCGGACCCGCGGTGGTCCACGCGGAGGGCGCGGAGCGGGGCGGCCTGAACGCCCGCGCGGGGTCGCAGGGCGGGCGGGCCCGTCCGCGGGCGCGCACCACCTGAGCGCCGCCTGTGCGCCGGGGGGGTGCGTCAGGGGCGAATTCCCTTGCCGGCTCGGCCATCTCCCGAGCCGGGTCGACGCCCGGGGTCCGGCATACGTCCGTCGGCCCCCACAGGGTGACGACGAGGGTCACGTGTACGTGGACGGGTCCCGGCCCGCACGGTCAGGTGGCCGGGAGGGGCTGCTCGGCCCAGATCGTCTTGCCGACGGTGGCCTGGCGGCTGCCCCACCGCTGGGTGAGCTGCGCGACCAGGAGCAGCCCGCGGCCGCCCTCGTCGTCCGACTGCGCGCGGCGCAGGTGGGGCGAGGTGGAGCTGCCGTCGGAGACCTCGCAGATCAGGGTGCGGTCGCGGATCAGACGGAGCTGGATGGGCGCGCCGCCGTACCGGATGGCGTTGGTGACCAGTTCGCTGACGACCAGTTCGGTGACGAAGGCGGCCTCGTCCAGGCCCCATGCCGTCAGCTGATCGGTGGCGAACTGGCGGGCGGAGGCCACCTGGGCCGGATCCGGGGGCAGGTCCCAGGTGGCCACCTGGCCGGAGCCGAGGGCGCGGGTGCGGGCCAGCAGCAGAGCCACGTCGTCGGCGGGCTGCACCGGCAGGACGGACTTGACCACCGCGTCGCACACGGCGTCCAGTGCGTCGTCCGGATCGGCCAGGGCGCGGCACAGCTCGGCGACGCCGTCGTCCAGGTCGCGGTCGCGGGTCTCGACCAGGCCGTCGGTGTAGAGGGCGATCAGCGAGCCCTCGGGCAGCTGGAGGCGGGCCGCCTCGAAGGGCAGGCCGCCGACGCCGAGGAGCGGCCCGGCGGTCATCTCCACCACCCGTACGGTCCCGTCGGGCAGGCGCAGGACCGGTGGCGGATGGCCGGCGCTCGCCAGGGCGAGCGTGCGCTCGACCGGGTCGTAGACGGCGTAGAGGCAGGTCGCGCCCACCTCGGCGACGTCCTCGGCGGTCTCGTCGGCGGCCAGGTGGATCACCAGGTCGTCGAGGTGGGTGAGCAGTTCGTCCGGCGGCAGGTCCACGTCGGCCAGGGTGCGTACGGCCGTACGGAGGCGGCCCATGGTCGCGGACGACTGGATGCCGTGCCCGACGACGTCGCCGACGACGAGCGCGACCCGGCTGCCGGACAGCGGGATCACGTCGAACCAGTCGCCGCCGATCCCGGCCACGGACCCGCTCGGCAGATAGCGGTGCGCCGCCTCGACCGCGGCCTGCCCCGGCAGCCGCTGCGGCAGCAGGCTGTGCTGGAGGGCGAGGGCGGTGGAACGCTCGCGGGCGAACCGGCGCGCGTTGTCGACGCAGACGGCGGCGCGGCTCGCCAGCTCCTCGACGAGTGCGGCGTCGTCGGCGGTGTACGGCTCCGGGTACGCGGTGCGGACGAAGACGGCGACGCCCAGCGTGGTGCCGCGGGCCCGCAGCGGCACCGCCAGCAGCGACAGCTCGGGCGCTCCGGCCTCGCGCAGCTTCGCTTCGCGCGCCGCGTGACCGGCGAGCCACCGGTCGAAGTCCGGGTCGCCCGTGCCGCTGAGCACCGCCCGCCCCGCCCGCAGCGCCCGGGCGGGCGGGGAGTGCGCCGGATACGTGTCCGCCTCGCCCAGCTCGACGACGGCCTCCGGCGTTCCGTGCGTGATCGAGCGGTGCGCGATGCGGCGCAGGACGAGGCCGGACCCCTCCGCCGCCTCGGGCTTGTCCGCGCTGAGCACCCAGTCGAGCAGGTCGACGCTGGCGAAGGCGGCGAAGCGCGGGACGACCAGCTCCATCAGCTCCTCCGCGGTGCGGCCCACGTCCAGGGTGGTGCCGAGGGCCGCGGCGGCCTCGTTCAGGAGGGCCAGCCGCTGCCGGGCCCAGTGCTGCTCGCTGCTGTCGAACGCCGCCACCGCGACGGCGGTGAGGTCGCCGGACGCCGCGCGCACGGGCCACAGCTCGATGTTCCAGGCGTGTTCGCGGCCGCCGGAGGGGGCCCTGGTGTAGCTCTGGTAGCGCGTGGCCTCACCGGTCTCGGTCACCTGGCACAGATACCGCAGGAAGGCGCGGGCGGTGTCGTCGTAAGGCACCGTGTCGGGGTAGTAGCGCCCCACCAGCGTCTCCTCGTCGGCGCCCATCACGGCGCAGGCGACCTCGTTGAGGTGCAGGAACCGCTGGTGCGTGTCGAACGTCGACATCGAGAAGGAGGCCTGGTCGAAGGCCGGCCGTACCGCCTCCGGCTCCTGTTCGCCGGGCTGCGGTACGGCGGTGAGGACGAACCCGTGGGGGCTGCCGTCGCCGTCGACCACCGGGCACGCCAGCAGGGCCGGGTCGACGCGCTGCCCGTCACGGTGGCGCAGGAGGACGACGCCGGAGGGTGGCGCGGTGCCCGGCTCCCCCGGCGGGTCCCCGGCGAACAGGTCCGCCGCCGGCCGCCCCACGGCCTCCTCGGCCGTGTACCCGGTCAGCCGCCGGGCACCCTCGCTCCACCCCGTGACCATGCCCTGGGCATCGACGATCGCCACAGCGGCGATGCGCTCCATATCGCCAAGAATGGACCCTTTGGTGCAGGGCATCAACCGGTGCGGGCGGGGCGGCCCCCGGCCGTACCGCCGTTCCGCCGCGCCCGCGGCGGAACGGCGGTACCGCTCAGCGGAACGCGCGGAGGCGGGTCGTGAGGTGGGCGGCGGCCCCCTCCATCAGGGTGTCGGCGATGGCCTCGACCGTACGGGCCCGCCACGGGTGGAGGTCGGTGCCGGCGACCACCTGGTTGAAGGCGCCCATGGAGGGCCCGCAGTGGACCAGGTAGTCCACCCGGGACCGCTGGTCGCCGGTGACCGCGAGGCGGAGGCCGCGCGTGAAGTAGCCCCGGAACAGCTCCGCCAGCTCCGCCTTCGGGTCCGCGCCCGGTCCCGTGGCCGCGGGCCGCTCGCCGCCCAGGTACCGGTCGAGGACCTGGGCCCTGGTGTCCTCGTCGAGTTCGGCGACCGAGCCGTGCCGCCGCCACAGCTCGTGCAGCCGGGACGCGCGGGCGGGGAAGAACACGCCGCGCTTCAGGTAGCGGGCCCGCACCCCGAGTTCGAACAGCTCGCCCCAGGGCGCGGTGTCCACGTCGTACTCGCGCGCCTCCTGGAGGATGTCCTTCACCTCGGGGCTGGTGGCGGCCTCCGGCGAGCACTGGTTGACCGATCCGGTCAGCACGAACTCCGCGCCCAGGAGGAACGCCGCGGCAGCGGCCTCCGGGGTGCCGATCCCGCCGGCGCACCCCACGTGCACGCGGTGGCCGGGCAGGGCGGCGCCGTCCCGCAGCCGCAGCACCGCCGGCAGGAGGGTCAGCAGGTCGGCGGTGCTGCTCAGCCAGCCGCCGTCCGCCTCCACGCACAGGTCGTCCGCCATGGGGCGGCCGGCGGCCGCGCGCGCCTCCGCCTCGGTCACCTCGCCCGCCGCGACCAGCCGGGCCACCAGCCGCTCCGGCGGCGGGGCCAGGAACTCGGCGGCGACGTCCGTCCTGGACACCTTGGCGATGATCCGGCCGCCCTTGAGGCGGAACCGCACCAGCGCCGGGGTGATCAGCGGGAAGCCCGAGGCCTCGACGAGGTCCACGCCGTGCCGCAGCAGCGTGTCCACCAGCGCGGACTCCTCCTCGGGTGCCCCGTGCCGGTACAGCAGGTTCACGCCGAAGGCGCCGCCCGGGCCCAGGTCGGCGACCAGACCGCGCAGCTGCTCCTCCACCTCCGCGGGGGTGAGCCCACCGGTGCCCAGGAACCCGAGGAGCCCCGCCTTCGCGGCGGCACCGAGCATGTCCCGCCCGGAGATGCCGCCGTACAGCCCGCCCAGCAGATAGGCGCGGCGCAGCCCGTACCGCTCCCGGAAGCCGTCGGCGCCGAGGGTGTCCGCGGTGACCGGCCCCGGGGTGCCGGAAGCCGCGACGGGGACGGGTACGGCCCCCGGGACGGCCGCCGGGTCCCCGGCCGGGGCCGTCCCGGCGACCGGGGTCGTCGGCGTCGCGGCCGGCGCCGGGCCCGCGGCGAGGTCCCGGGACGGCGCCGGGAGGGCCGTCGCGGTGGAGGTGATCTTGGTGACGAGCTTGGTGAGGACCCGGCCGGGGCCCAGCTCCACGAAGTCGAAATCGCCGTGGCCCATCAGGCGGCGCACCGTGTCGGTCCAGCGGACCGGGGAGGCGATCTGCGCCGTCAGGGTCTCCTTGAGCGCGTCCGGGGCGTACGGCAGGCCGTCGACGTTGGCCAGCACGGGGACGGCCGGCGGGCGGAGGGTGAAGCCGTCGAGGAAGCCGGCGAACTCCTCGGCGGTGCCCCGCATGTAGCGGGAGTGGAAGGGCGCGCTCACGTTGAGCCGGACGGCGCGGGCGCCGGCCGCCTCGAAGGCGGTGCACGCCGCGTCGATCTCGTCGCGCGGGCCGGACAGGACGAACTGGTCGGGCGCGTTGTGGTTGGCCAGGTCCAGGCCGCCGAGGCCCGCGTCGGTGAGGACCCGGGTGACGGTCGCCTCGTCGGTGCCGACGACCGCCGCCATGCCGCCGCCGCTCGCCGCGGCCATCAGCGCGCCGCGCCGCTGCACCAGGCGCAGCCCGGTCTCGAAGTCGAAGACGCCGGCCGCGAAGAGCGCGACGTACTCGCCGAGGCTGTGGCCGATCAGGTAGTCCGCCGGCTCGGGGTCCTCGGCGAGCCGGTCGAGGTAGGACAGGGCGCTCACCACGTACAGCGCGGGCTGGGTGAACTCGGTGCGGCCGAGCCGGCGCTCGGGGTCGCGCACGCACAGCTCCTCGATCGAGTAGCCGAGCACCCGGTCCGCGATCGCGGTCTCGTCGGGGAACCTGGCGAACAGGTCCTTGCCCATGCCCCGCTGCTGGGACCCCTGGCCGGGGAAGCCGTAGACCTTCATGCGGTGTGCCTTCCTTGGTGTCTTCGGTGTGGTGCGTGCCGCCGGGGCGGCGAGGGCGCGGGCCCGGGCCAGCAGATCCGGGTCGTTCCCGAACGGGCTGAGCAGCGGAAGGGACCGGGATCGCGTCCCCGCCGGGAGGTTGCCGCGGACGAAGTTGTGGAGGGTGCCCGAGGGGCCGAGGTCGAGGTAGAGGAAGTCGCCGCGGGCGCGCATCGCGGCCATGGTCCGCTCGAACTCGATGGGCCGGCGGGCCACCTGCCAGAAGTGCTCCGCCGTCGGCCGCTCGACGAGCCGTCCGTCCACGCAGGACACCCACGGCACGCGGGGCGGCGCGAACGTCACGCCGTCGAACCCGGCCCGGCACTCGTCGAGCACCCGGTCCATCAGGCTCGAGTGGTAGGCGTACTCGACCGGCACGCGCTGGTGCAGGACGTCGGCGGCGCGCAGCGCGGCCTCGGCCCGGTCCAGGTCCTCGTCCGTGCCGGCGACGACGAAGTGGCCCGGGTAGTTGCGGGCCGCGACCTCGCACGCGCGCAGCTCGGGCACGCGGTCCAGGACGTCCGGGCGGGCCAGGACGGCGAGCATGCCGCCGCGCGGTCCCGCGCGCAGGCCCTCGGCCTGGCGGACGAGCAGCCGCAGGCACTCCTGCGGGGTGATGCTGCCCGACACGGCGGCGGCCGCGTACTCGCCGAGGCTGGAGCCGAGCAGGTGGTCGGGCTCGATGCCCGCCGCCCGCAGGGTCTCCGCCAGGGCCAGCTCGATCATGACGATCGCCGGGTGCGTGAACCGGGTGTCCGTGAACGGGTCGTTCTTGCGCTTCGCCGGGTCGAGGACCCGCGCGAGGACGGACTCGCCCAGCTCCTCGGCGACGACGGCGTCATGGCGCTCCAGGGCCGTACGGAACACCTCGTCGGCGTCGTACAGTTCCTGGCCCATCCGGTAGTACTGGGAGCCCTGCCCGGAGAACATGAAGACGACGGGCAGGGGCCCCAGGGGCGGTTCGGTCATCGGTACGTGTCCCAGAACAGGCCCGGTGCTGCGGGCTCGGCGGATGCGTCGGGCGCGGCCGGTGCCTGGGCTCCGGCGGGCGTCGCGGTCCCCCGGATGACGACCCTCCGGTCGAGCGGGGGCTGCGGCAGCGGGGCGCGGGCGGCGCGCCGGTCCGCCGGGGCGGGGGCGAGCAGCAGATGCGCGTTGGTGCCGCCGTCGGCGAAGCAGTTGAGCGCGGCGACCTCGGCCGTGGCCGGCCAGGGCCGGGCCTCCCTCGGGAAGTACAGCGGGGAGGCGTCCAGGTCGAAGTGCGGCAGCGGCTCCTGACCGGACCGGAACGGCACCTGCTCCCGGTGGTGCAGCATCAGGACCACCTTGATGAAGGCGGCGATGCCCTCGGCGGCCAGCGGGTGACCGATGTTCGGCTTGACCGAGCCGAGCGCCAGGGCGGCCGGCCGCGTCCGGCCGGAGCGGTAGACGCCCTCCACCGCCTTGAGTTCGAGGAGGTCGGTGATGGCGGATCCGGAGCCGTTGGTCTCCACCCAGCCGATGTCCTGCGGGGCGTGGCCGCTGCGGGTCAGCGCCTCGGTCATGACGTCCTTCTGCGCCTGGAGGTTCGGGGTGGCCGGGCCGGCCGTGCGGCCGTCGTTGTTGACGGCGATGCCCTTGAGGACCGCGAGGACCCGGTCGCCGTCGGCCTGCGCCCGCGCCAGCGGCTTGAGGACGACGACGCCGACGCCCTCGCCGAGCACCAGGCCGGCGGCCCTGCGGTCGAACACGTGGAACTCCGCGCCGGGGTTGAGCAGTCCGCGCCGGCCGAACACCTGGTGGGCCCGGTCGTCGGCGAGCAGGCTCACCCCGGCGACCACGGCCGACTCGACGGTGCCCGCGCGCAGGGCCTGCACGGCCATGTCCATCGCCACCAGGGCGGAGGAGCAGGCGGTGTCGACCACCAGGCTCGGGCCCTGGAAGTCGAAGAACTGCGAGACGTTCGCCGACAGGTAGTTCTGCCCGGTCACCACGACCGGGTTCTTCGCCTGCTCCAGACGGGCCGGGTCCGGGGTGTGGGTGGCCCGCCCGCCGACGTACACGCCGATCCTGCGGCCCTTGAGGTCGGCCGGGCGGTAACCGGCGTGGTGCACGGCGCTGTTCACCTCCTCCAGCAGGAGCAGCGCCTGCGGGTCCATGGCCGCGACGTCCGCCTCGGAGAGCAGGAACGCCTCCGGGTCGAAGCGCAGGACGTCGGGCAGGAGACCGGCGTGGTAGCCGAGCGGGCGGCCGAAGCGCGTGTCGGGGACGGGCCGCAGGGCGGAGCGTCCCTGCCGCAGCAGCTCCCAGTACGCGCTCGCCGACGCCGCGTCGGGGAACCGGCAGGACAGGCCGACCACCGCGATGTCCGCCGTGGTCGGGGAGGCGGCGGGGGCGGTCGCGGGCGCGGCGTCCCGGGTCCGGTCGGAGGCGGCGGGCGGGGCCGGCTGCTCGGGCGCCGTCACGGGTGCCGCCGGCTCCGGGGCGACGGGGGCGACGGGCGCGGGCGCCGGGGCGGCTGGGGCCGTGCCGCCGAAGACGGCGAGGAGTTCGTCGCGGTGCTCCTCGGCGAGGTACGCCGCGAAGCCGTCGATCGTCGGGTGCTCCAGCAGCGCCGAGGGGTCGACGGACACGTCCAGCCGCTTGGCGACGGTCTGGACGAGCTGGGAGACCATGATCGAGTCCATGCCGTAGTCGTGGACCGGTACGTCGCCGGACAGCTTGGCCCGGTCGAAGCGCAGCTCCTCCGCGAGCCGGTCGAGCAGCCAGGAGGTGACGGTCTCGATCGCTTCCCGTACGCCGGCGGGTGCGGCGGAGGCCGCCGGGGCCGTGGTGGGTGCGGTCGCCGGGGCCGCCGGGGCTGCGGCGGCCGCCGCCGGTTCCGTGTCCAGGCGGCGCGACGACAGCCGCTCCGGGGACCAGTCGGCGTCCGGGCGGGCGACCACGGGCATGACCACGCGGGCGTCGCTCTCCAGGGCCCGCTCCAGGAGGGCGAGGCCCTGCTCGTCGGAGAGGGCGGCCAGGCCGGACGCCCGGTAGGCGGCGCTGCGCGCCTCGCCCATGCCGGTGTCCTTCCAGCTCGGCCACTGCACGCTGACCAGCGGCAGCCCGTACGGGCGTGCCTCGGCGACGGCGTCCAGGTAGGCGTTGGCCATGGCGTAGTCGCTCTGGCCGACGGCGAGCGCGGGGACGGCGGCGGCGACCGACGAGTACAGCACGAAAACGCTCAGCGGCTCGTCGCGGAAGCACTCCACCAGGGCGTCGACGCCGAAGACCTTGGGGCCGATGACCTTGGCGATGCCGGTCTGCGGCTTGCGTACGAACGCGGGGTTCTCGAAGTCGGTGAAGCCGGCGCTGTGGACGACCCCGCCGATCGGGCCCAGCCGGAGCCTGACGTCGGCGAGGGTCTTGGCCAGTGCCTCCTTCTCCTCCAGCGGTACGGCGACGACCTCCAGCTCCACTCCCTGCTCGACGAGTTCGGCCAGGGGGCGCAGCTTGCGTCCGAGCGCGCCGTCCTCCGCGATGTGCGCGGCCCACTCCGACCGGGGCGGCAGCTCCTCGCGGCCGGTGAGGACGAGCTTGCGGACGCCGTGGCGGGCGACGAAGTGACGGGCGGTCAGCAGGCCGATGCCGCGGGTGCCGCCGGTCACCCAGAGCACATGGCCCGCCGGGAAGCGGAGTTCGCTCTTCGGGCCGCGGGGCAGCTCGCCGAGCCGTGCGACGTGCCGTACGCCGTCGCGGTAGGCGACTTCCGCGGGGTCACCTTCGGTGGACAGCTCGTCGGCCACCCACCGGCACAGCTGCTCGTCGGCCGCGTGCCGTTCGACGTCGACGTGGCGGGAGCGCAGCTGGCGGTACTCGCTCTGGAGCATGCGGTAGAGGCCCACGCGGGCCGCGCCGCCGAGGGCGGGCACGGCGCCGTCGGGGCCGCTCCCCGTGGAGCGCGAGACCAGCAGGGCGATCAGGTCGCGGCGGCCCCGGTCGACCAGGTGCTGGAGCCAGCGCAGCCAGGTGGGCAGCGCGGCGTGCGTCGGCGGGAGGGCGTCGCCGGTGCAGCCGGCCAGGTCGACGACGGCGTCGAAGCGGTCCCAGCGGGTGTCGGGGGCGGCGAGTTCGGCGGCGAGCCGTTCGTGGTCGAGCACTTCGGCGGCGGGCAGGACGGCGGCGAGCCGGGCGGCCAGCGCCTCGGTGCCCGGGGCGGCCAGGACGGCGGTCCGGCCGGGCAGGGCCGTACGGGCCGCGGGTTCGGCCGGGGCCCACTGCCGGGTCAGCAGGGTTCCCTCGGTGGCGCTGCCAGTGGTCAGGGCGGCCAGTTCGGCGTCGGCCGCCGCCAGCCAGACGCGGTCGCCGTCGAAGGGGTAGCCGGGCAGCGCCACGCGGGCGGGCCGGGATCCGCGGTGCAGGGCCGGCCAGTCGACCGGCCGGCCGGAGGTCCAGGCGGCGGCGTACGCGGCGGGCTCCGCCGCCGGTGCTTCCCCGGCGGCCGGGCGGCGCGGGTCGACGACGCCGGTCCAGCTGTCGGCCGGCTTGCCGCCGGAGGCGAATTCGTCCAGCCGGGAGAGCAGTCCGGGCAGGTCGTGGAAGAGCACGGCCAGGCGGTGGGCCATGGCCTCGCGGCCGGTCTGGAGGGTCCAGGCGACGTCCTGGGGCGCCGGTCCGGCGCCCTCGCCGCGCAGGTGGGCGGCGAGGCGCCGGGCCTGAGCGGCGAGGCGTCCGGCGTCCCGGGCGGACAGCACGGCCAGCTGCGGGCCGGTCGTGCCGCCGGTCGGCGGCGCGGCCTCGCCGACGTACTCCTGGAGGATGATGTGGGCGTTGGTGCCGCCCGCGCCGAAGGAGCTGACGCCCGCCGTCCTGGGCCGTACGGTGCCGTCGGCGAGGACGCGGCGCGGCCACGGGGCCCGTTCGCGCTGGACCCGGAACGGGGTCTTCGCGAAGTCGATGTTCGGGTTCAGCCGGTCCGCGTGCAGCGACGGCGCCAGCTCGCCGTGGCGCATCTGGAGCAGCACCTTGGTGATCGCGGCGATGCCGGCGGCCGACTCGGCGTGGCCGATGTTGGACTTGACGGAGCCGATCGGCAGCCGCTCCGGCGTGTCGCCCTGGAAGGCCCGCAGCATGCCGGTGACCTCCACGGGGTCGCCGAGCGCGGTGCCCGTGCCGTGCGCCTCCAGGTAGTCGAGGTCGGCGGGGCGCAGGCCGGCGCGGTCGAGCGCGGCCCGCACGAGGTCGCCCTGCGCCTTCGGGTTGGGGACGCTGTAACCGGCGCCCGCGCCGCCGTGGTTGACGGCGGACGCCTTGACGACGGCCAGCACGCGGTCGCCGTCGGCGAGGGCCGCGTCGAGCCGCTTGAGCAGGACCGCGCCGGCGCCCTCGGCCGGCACGTAACCGGTGCCGCCCTCGCCGAAGCTGCGGCAGCGGCCGTCCTCGGCGAGGAAGCCGCGCTGGGCGAGCTGGAGGAACTTCACCGGGTGGCTGGAGATGTTGACGCCGCCGGCGACGGCGACGTCGCAGTCGCCGTTGCGGATGGCCAGGCAGGCCTGGTGGATGGTGACCAGCGACGAGGAGCACATGGTGTCCAGGGCGACGCTGGGCCCGTTGAAGTCGAAGAAGTACGACACGCGGTTGGCGACCGAGGCGTACGACGAGGACGTGGCGAAGCCCGTGCCGCGCAGCGCCTCCTGCACCCCGTACAGCTGGTAGTGGCCGTACATCATGCCGACGAACACGCCGGTGCGGCAGCCGCGCAGCTGCTCGCGCGTGCAGCCGGCGTCCTCCAGGAGGTGCCAGACGGTCTCCAGGAACACCCGCTCCTGCGGGTCGGTGTGCTCGGCCTCGATCTGCGACATGCGGAAGAACAGCGGGTCGAAGCGGTCGGCGCCGCGCAGGAAGCCGCCCCACTTGCCGTACGTCTTGCCGAAGGCCGACTTGTCCGGGTCGTAGAACGTGCCGTGGTCCCACCGGTCGCCCGGGATCTCCTCGACGCTGTCCCGGCCGGCCCGGAGGTTGCGCCAGAACTCGTCCACGTCGTCGGCCTGCGGGTAGCGGCCGGCGACACCGATGATCGCGATGTCGTCGCCGTGGGCGGCGGCGAGGGGGGCGGGGGCGGCCGTCTCCGAGGCGGGTGCGGCGGCCTCCGTGGCCGGTGCGGCCGGTGCGGCCGGTGCGGCCGGTGCGGCCTCCGCCGTGTCGTCCGCCCTGAACGCCTCCGGGTGCGCGGTGGCCAGGTGCTCGGCCAGCTCACGGACCGTCACGTGCTCGAAGAGCAGCGTCTTCGACAGCGGACCCGTGTGCTCCTCCAGGCGGCGGATCAGGCTCATGGTGATCAGCGAGTCCACGCCGTGGCGGTCGAACGGATCCGTGACGGCGATGTCCGCCTCGGGCGTCCTCAGTTCCTCCGCCAGCAGCCGGAGCACCAGTTCCTCGGCCCGTCCCCGGGCGTCGGCGGCAGGGGCGGCCGTGGCCGTGCGGTCGCGGTCGGCGCCGGCGGATGCGCCGCCGTCGAGTGCGGCCAGGATGCGGGCCGGGTCGCCCGGGGCGAGCAGCAGCCTGGGCGCGGTGCCGGCGAGGGCGCGCTCCAGGCCGTCCAGCGCGGGCCGGGTGCGCAGCGGGCGCATGCCGAGCGCGCGCTCCATGTACGCCTCGGCGGAGGCGTCGATCCGCATCCCGCCGTCGGTCCAGACGGGCCACGCGGCGGCGAGGGTGCGGCCGCGCCGCTCGCCCCGCAGGCGCCGCGCCTCGCGCCGCTCGGCGAAGTGGTCGAGGAACGCGTTGGCGTAGGCGTAGTCGGTCTGGCCGATGTTGCCGAACGCGGCGGCGGCCGAGGAGAAGGCGACGAAGTAGTCCAGCGGCTCGTCGCGGGTCTCCTCGTCGAGCAGCACGGTGCCGTGGACCTTGGCGGCGAGGACCGCGTCGGCGTCCGCGCGCTCCTTGCCGCGCAGCAGCCCGTCCCTGAGGAGCCCGGCGGCGTGCACGACGCCGCTCACGGAGCCGTGCGTGCGGCGGGCTTCGGCGACGAGCGCGCGCACGTCGGCCGCGTCGGCGACGTCGGCGCGCACGACGCGGGCGCCGATCGCCTCGATACGGGCGCGGGCCTCGGGTCCCGGGCCGGTGCGGGCGGCGAGGACGATCCCGCCGCCCGTCACGCCCGCGGCGCGGTGTGCGGCGGCGATGTGCTCGGCGACGAGCAGGCCGAGGGCGCCGGTGCCGCCGGTGACGAGGTGCGCGCCCCGGCCGGTGAACGCGGACGCGGTGGCGGTCGGCAGGGTCACCTGCCGCCAGCCGCGGCGGCTCCTGCCGTCCTCGCCGACGCGGATCTCGGCCTCGGGCGCTTCGCCGGTGCGGAGTTCGGCGGCCACGGCGTCGGCGAGGGAGGTGCCGGCCGCGACGGCAAGGACGCCGAAGGCGACGGACGGGTTTTCCAGGCGTACGGACCGGGCGAACGCGGCCATCGCCGGGTGGGCGGGCGACGCGGCCGGCTCGGGGTGGGCGTACAGGTAGTGCAGCGCGTCACGGCGGTCCCGCTGCCAGGCGCGCAGGAACGCGAGGGCCGCGTGGAAGCCGTACTCCACCGCGTCGCCGGGCTCGGTGCGGTCACCGGCCAGGTGCACCACGCGGACCGGCCCCGGCGGGGCGGTGCGCACGGCGGCCTCCGCGTCGAAGCCGGGCTTGAGGGCGATGCGCCGGACGTCCGCGCCGGTCGCCGCCAGGGAGGCGACCGCGTCGGTGCCGTGGTCGCCGGCGTCCAGCAGCAGGACGGTGCCGACGGGTTCGGCCGGGGCGCCGGACGTGCGGGCGGGGGCGGGCTGCCAGGCCGGGACGAACGCGGCCACGGCATCGGCGTCGGCCGTCACGGCGTCAGCCGTCACGGCGTCGGTGCGCCCGACAGCGGCCGCGGGCACGGCGTCGGCCGCGGGCACCGCCCTGAGCGTGAAGGCGCCGAGCGTGGCCACCACGTCGCCCGCCGGGTCCAGCAGGGTGACGTCGAAGGCGAGCGTGCCGGCGGGCGCCGGGCGGCGCGACGGCGTGGCGTGCGCGTACACCTGCTCGGGCAGCGGGGCGTACAGCCGGACGGAGCCGAGCGAGAACGGCAGGTACGGCACCGGGGCGGCGTCGTCGCCCGCGCCGGGCGCGAGCCGGCCCGCGGTCTGCAGGGCGGCGTCGAGCAGCGACGGGTGGAAGACGTACGCGGCGGAGCCGGCGCGCAGCGCCTCGGGGAGCCGCAGGGTGGCCAGCACCTCCTGCGGGCCCTCGGCGATCTCCTCGATGACCCGGAAGGCCGGGCCGTAGGCGAAGCCGAGCCGCGTGAAGCCCTCGTAGCAGTCGGCGCCGGTGTGGACGCGGCCGCAGCGCTCGCGCACCGCCGTGACGTCGGTGCGGGCGGGCCGGTCGCCCGGCTCGCCGAACACGAGGGTGCCGCCGGCGTGGACGGGGGCGCCGTCGGCGGCGCCGCGCACCTCGAAGGAGGCGCGGGCCCGGTCGCCGGTGACCCGGACGACGAGCGGGTGCTCCGCGGTCCCGGAGGGCAGCCGGACGGGGGCGGCCCACACCAGGCCGTCGACGCCCCGTACGGGGGTGCCGCCGGAGGCGAGTTCGCCGGCCAGGCGGCCCATCTCCAGGTGGGCGACGCCGGGCAGGACGCGCTCGCCGCCGACGACGTGGTCGCGGAGGAAGAACTCCTCGCCCGTCAGCGTCTTGGCGAAGGCCTGCTCGCCGAAGGTGGAGACGTTGGCGTCGAGCAGGGTCGGGTGCAGGCGCGCGGTGGAGGTACGCGGGGTCGCCGGGGCCGGCGCGGGGGTGACCCAGTGGCGGGGGCCGGCGAAGGGGTACGCGGGCAGGTGGACACGGCGGCGCGCGGCACCCCGGTGCAGGATCCGCCAGTCGATGTCGGCGCCGTCCAGCCAGGCGGCGGCGACGGCGGCGAGGTCCTCGCCGGGGGCGGGTTCCGCGTCCGGCCGCGACTCGGCGCGCCCGGTGCGGACCGCCGACGGGCGGCCCGCCAGGTGGGCGGTCAGTTCGGCGCGCAGCGCGGCGGTGCCGTCGGCGACGACGGCGAGGCGGTGGGCCATCGGCTCGCGGCCCACCTGGAGGGTGTACGCGAGGTCGCCGGGCGGCACGTCGTGCTGTTCCAGGTGGTCGGCGAGCCGCTGTGCGGAGCGCCGCAGCGCCTCGGCGTCACGGGCGGAGAGCACGAACAGCTGCTCCGCCGCACGCTCGTCGCGGGTGTCCGGCATGTGTGGTTCCTCCAGCACGATGTGCGCGTTGGCCCCGCCGAAGCCGAAGGAGCTCACCCCGCCGCGGCGCGGGAGGGCGTTTCCTGCGGCGTCGCGCGGGCGCGGCCAGGGGCGGGCGGTGGCGGCGACCTCGAACGGGCCGCCGTCCAGCTCCAGATAGGGGTTCTGCTCGCGGAAGTGCAGGCTGGCCGGGACGGTGCCGTGCCGCAGCGCGAGGGCGACCTTGAACAGTCCGGCGATGCCGGCGGCCGCCTCCAGGTGCCCGATGTTCGTCTTGACCGAGCCGATGGCGCAGGCGGCGGGCGCCGCGTCCGCCCCGCGCGCGTCCCGCAGCCGGCGGAACGCGGTGCTCAGCCCGGTCGTCTCGATCGGGTCGCCCAGGGCGGTGCCGGTGCCGTGCGCCTCGATGTAGCCGACGGTGTCCAGGGGGACGCCGGCGGCGCGGTAGGCATCGACCAGGAGGTCGGCCTGGGCGTCGGGGTTGGGGGCGGTGAGGGACGTGGTCCGGCCGCCGTGGTTGACGGCGGCGGCCTTGATCACCGCGTGGACGGCGTCGCCGTCGCGCCGCGCCCGCTCGTCGGGCTTGAGCAGGACGACGCCGGCGCCCTCGCCGCGGACGTAGCCGTCGGCCCGGCTGTCGAAGGCCTTGCAGCGGCCGTCGGGGCTCAGCATCTCGCCCTGGCTGAGCGCCTCGTACACGCTCGGCGAGAGGATGAGGCTGACGCCGCCGGCGATGGCCAGGTCGCAGGTGCCGTCGCGGAGGGCGGCGCACGCCTGGTGGACGGCGGTGAGCGAGCCGGAGCAGGCGGTGTCGACGGCGATGCTGGGGCCGCGCAGGTCGAGCAGGTACGACACCCGGTTGGGGATGATCGACAGGGCGGCGCCGGTGAGGGTGTGGCCCTCGGTGCCGCGCCCGGCGGCCCGCTGCACCTCCAGGTAGTCGGAGTTGGTGACGGCGACGAACACGCCGACGCGCTTCCCGGCCAGTTCGGAGGGGCGGTAGCCGGCGTCCTCGACGGCCGACCAGACGACCTCCAGCATCAGCCGCTGCTGCGGGTCCATCAGTTCGGCCTCGCGGGGCGAGATGCCGAAGAACGCGGCGTCGAAGCGGTCGATGCCGGGGGCGAAGCCGCCCCAGCGGGAGCGGGAGCGGGGCTGGTCGCGCCAGTCCCAGCGGTCGGCGGGGATCTCGCCCACGAGGTCGTCCCCGGCGGCGAGGTGGTCCCAGAACGCCTTGAGGTCGGTGGAGCCCGGGAGGCGGCCGGCCATGCCGATCACGGCGATGTCGCCGCCGCGCCGCTGCCCGGAGGGCTCGCCGACGTCGGGCCGCTCGTCGGCGGCGGGCCGCTCCTCGACGGCGGCGGCCACGGTGCCGTACCGGGCGGTCAGCTCGGCCGGGTGGTGCTCCCACAGGTGCTCGGCCAGCGCGTGGAGGGTGCCGCGGCGGTAGAACAGCGTGGGGTAGACGGAGATGCCGTACGCCTTGCGCAGTGCGGTGCTGAGCGCGGTGAAGCTCACCGAGTTCATGCCGGCCTCGCCCAGCGGGGTGTGCGCGCCGATGTCCTCGGGGCGCAGCACCGCCAGCGGGGCGGCCAGGGCGGCGAGGTCGGCGATCAGCTCCCGGAGGCGGCCCTCGGGCGCGGCGGCGGCCGGTGCGGGCCGCGTGCCCCCGCCCTCGCCGACGCCCTCGCCGCCCACGCCGTGGCGGGCGCGCAGGTCGGGCAGCGGCAGCGCGGCGAGCGTGCCGCGGTCCACCTTCTCGTTGAGGGTGCGCGGGAAGCCGGTCACGCGGACGAGGGCGTCGGGGACCATGTGGTCGGGCAGCCAGGCCGCCAGCTGCCGCCGGGTCGGCTCGGCGGCCCCGTCGGCGAGGACGTAGCAGGCGAGCAGGGTGTGGGTGCCCGCCTCCTGTCCGCGGGCCACCACGACGGCCTCGCGGACGCCGTCGAGGCGGCGCAGGGTCGCCTCGATCTCCTCCAGTTCGACGCGGAAGCCGCGCACCTTGACCTGGGAGTCGATCCGGCCCAGATACTCGACGCGGCCGTCGGGGAGCCTCCGTACGAGGTCGCCCGTGCGGTACATGCGGGCGTCGGGGCCCGCCGCGAACGGGTCGGGCAGGAACCGCTCGGCGGTCAGGTCGGGGCGGCCCAGGTAGCCGTCGGCCACGCCGTCGCCGCCGATGTACAGCTCGCCGGCGACGCCGGTGGGGACGGGCCTGCGGGCGCTGTCGAGCACGTGCAGCAGCGTGTTGGCGATCGGGCGGCCGATCGTGACGCGTTCACCGGCGCGCAGCCGGCACGCGGCCGACCAGATGGTGGTCTCGGTCGGTCCGTACAGGTTCCACACCGCCCGGTTGCCGGCGAGGAGCGCCTCGGCCGTGGCGGCGGGCAGCGCCTCGCCGCCGCACAGCACGGTGAGTTCGGGGTCGCCCTGCCAGCCGGCGGCGAGCAGCATGCTCCAGGTGGCGGGGGTGGCCTGGATCACCGTGGCGCCGGAGCCCTCGACGGCCTCCCGCAGCCGCACCCCGTCCCGGGCGTCCTCGGCGGGCAGGACCTCCACCGTGCCGCCGGTGATGAGCGGCAGGTACAGCTCCAGGCCCGAGATGTCGAAGCAGACGGTGGTGAGGGCGAGCAGCGTGTCGCCGGGCCCGACCCCGGGCTCCCGCGCCATCGACCAGAGGAAGTTGGTGAGGGCGCGGTGCGGGACGCGGACGCCCTTGGGGCGGCCGGTCGAGCCGGAGGTGTAGATGACGTACGCGGTGTCCGACGGGCCGGCCGGGCCGGGCGAGGGCACGGCGGGCGGCTGCTCACCGGTGTCGACGACCAGCCGCGGCACGGTGCCGCGGCCGCCGGCCCCGACGGCGGAGTGGGTGAGCATCAGGTGCAGCCCGGCGTCCTCGGCCATGTACGCGAGGCGGTCGGCCGGGTACGCCGGGTCGAGCGGCACGTAGGCGCCGCCGGCCGCCTGGACGGCGAGGAGCGCCACCGGCAGGTCCGCGTCGCGTGGGAGCAGCACGCCGACCGTGCGGCCCCGGCCGACGCCCGCGGCGGTGAGGCGGGCAGCGAGGGCGTCCACCCGGTCCACGAGCGTGCGGTACGTCAGTTCGGTGCCGCGGTGGCGTACGGCGACGGCGTCGGGCCGGGCCTCGGCGTGGCGGCGCACCAGCTCCCAGACGAGGGTGTCGTGCGGATAGTCCGCGGGGGCGGGCGGGGCGAGCAGGGCCCGCTCGTCCTCGGTGAGCGGGTCCAGGGCGCCCACGGCGGCCGTCGGGGCGTCGACGGCGGCGGCGAGGAGGGTGGTGAAGTGGGCGCCCAGGCGCTCGACCGTGGCCTCGTCGAAGAGGTCGGGGTCGTACTTGAGCGTGTAGCGGCAGCCCTCGGCCTGCTCGACGACCTCCAGGGTCAGGTCGAACTCGCCCTCCTGGTGGACGCCTTCGACGGGGCCGTGCACGAGGCCGTCGCCGGAGCCGTCGGCGCGGGTGCCGCGCGTCCAGTTCTGGAAGTAGAACGCGACGTTGAACGGGGTCGCCGCGGCCCCGGGGTCCTCGCGGCGCAGGTCGTCGGCGAGGCTGATCAGCGGGTAGGCGCTGTGCTCCAGCGCGCCGAGCACGGTGCGGTGGACGCGGCGGACGAGGGAGCGGAACTCCTCGGCGCCGTCGATCCGTTCGGCCAGGACGACCATGTTCATGAAGTAGCCGAGCACGTCGTCGTAGCCGGTCGGCGGGCGGCCGGCGGTCGGCGTGCCGACGGCGATGTCGGCCTGGTCGCCGTAGCGGTGCAGCAGCGTGAACCAGGCGGCGAGGACGACGCCGAACAGGGAGGTCTGCTCGGCGGTGGCGAGGGCGCGGGCGCGGTCGGCCACGGCGGCCGGGATGTGGCCGTCGACGGCGGCGCCGCGGTAGCCGGGAACGGGCGGGCGGGGCCGGTCGAGGGGCAGCGGCACGGTGGTCCTGCGGCCGCGCAGCCGCTCGGTCCAGTAGGTGCGCAGGCGCCGGCCCTCGTCGCCCGCGAGGAGGTCGCGCTGCCAGGCGGTGAAGTCGGCGTAGCCGCGGGCGGGCCGCTCGTACGGCAGGGGACGGCCCGCGCGGGCCGTGCGGTAGCCGCGCTCCAGCTCGGCGATGAGCAGCGCGATGGAGACGCCGTCGAACACCAGGTGGTGGAAGGTGAGGAGCAGGGCGTGGCGGCCGTCGCCGAGGGTGTACAGCGTGGCGCGCACGAGCGGGCCCTCGGCCAGGTCGAAGGGGCGGCGCAGGTCGGCGCGCATCCGCTCGCGCAGGTCGTCCTCGGCGACGGTGGTGAGGAAGACCTGCTGGAACGGCAGTTCCGGTTCGGCCGCGATGCGGACGAACGGCCCGTCGTCGCCGGTGCGGACGGTGGCGCGCAGCTCGTCGTGCCGGTCGACCAGGTCCTGGAGGACGGTCCGCAGGGCGAGCACGTCGAGGTCGCGGTCGAGCCAGAGGGCGAGCGGCAGGTTGTAGGCGTAGGTGCCGGGCGCGATCTGCTCGATCACCCACAGGGCGCGCTGCCCCTCGGACAGCGGGTGGGTGGTCTGCTCGGCGTCGGTGCGGGGCCGCAGGACCAGTTCCGCGGCGGCGGTGGCGGCGGACGCCTGCGGGGCGGCGGCGGGCGCGGCCTGTGCCGCGGATATGACGTCGACGGGAGGTGCGGCCTGGGCGGCCGGCTCGGCGGCGGTCGCCTCGGCCAGCCAGGTGGCCGTGAGGTGGGTGGCCAGTTCGCGCAGGGTCGGGCGTTCGAAGAAGTCGCCGAGGGGCACGGTGACGCCGAACGTCTCGTCCACCGCGGAGACGATCTTCATGCCGCTGAGCGAGTCGAAGCCGTAGTCGGCCAGGGGGCGGTCCGGGTCGATGCGCTCGTCCAGTTTGAGTACCCGTTCGACCAGGGCCCGCAGGCGCTCGCCGACCGTGTCGGCGCTGCTGCTGCCGGAGGCCGTGGCCGTCGCGACGGCCGACGGCGCGGGGGACGGGACCGGGGCGGCGTTCAGCACCACGCCGTCGCTCTCCGCGACCAGGACGGTCTGGCCGAGCGCGGCGTCGTCCCCGCCGAGCGCCCTGACCGGTGCGTACCCCTCCTCGTGGAGGAGCCGCGTCCAGCCGTCGGGCGAGGCGAGCGGCGAGTCGGGCATGCGCAGTTCGCCGTCGTCGAAGAGCCACCAGCCTTCAAGGACGCCGCCGCCGATGGTGAGGAGCGGCCGTACGGAGGTCAGTTCGTTCAGTACGAGCCAGCCGCCCGGCTTGAGCAGGGCCTTGGCCTTGCGCAGGGTGGCCCGCAGGTTGCTGGTGGCGTGGACCACGTTGGTGGCCACGACGAGGTCGGCGGAGGCGGGCGCGAAGCCCTGCTCGGCCAGGCCGCGTTCGAGGTTGAGCACCTGGAAGCGGGCGAACGGGTAGCGCTCGGCGAAGCGTTCGCGGCCGTACTCGATGAAGCGCGGGGAGATGTCGGTGAAGGTGTAGCCGACGCGGCCGGGGTGCTCGGCCAGTGCGGGCAGCACCCGCTCGCTGGTGGCGCCGGTGCCCGCGCCCAGCTCCACGACCCGCACCGTCGCGTCGCCGGGCAGCTGCGGCAGCCGGACGTCGAGGTAGCCGCGGACGGTGTCGCGGACGAGCACGTTGAAGGAGTCGGTGAGCGGGTTGCCCTTGTAGAAGTTCTGCACCAGCTTCATCGAGGAGCCGGGGAACATGATCTCGGTGGCGCCCACCTCGCCGCGCAGGATGCGCGGATAGGCCTGGAGGAACAGCCGGTTGAGGGTGACCGTCGGCTCGATGTCCGGGTACGCGGCGGCGATCCGGTCGAACTCGGCCTCCCAGGCGTCCGCGGCCTCCGCCTCGTCGACGTCGTCGACCGCAGCGGTGGTGGTGACGACGGCCCCGTCACGGGTGAGGAAGCCCGCTCCGGCGAGGATGTTGAGCAGTGCCTCGTGCAGCCGCTCGAACCTGTCGAGGATGCCGAGGCGCCGGCGCAGCTCCTCGGCGTGGTGCCGTTCGCCCGAGCGCCGCAGGACGCCCATGCGCTGGTAGACACCCAGCAGCATGGGTGCGGAGACGGCCTCCAGCTCCTCGTAGCCGGCGAGGACGCGGGCGGCGGCGGGGTCGGTGCCCGCGGTGGAGGCCAGGCGCGGGGCGGCGGCGGCCAGGGCGGCCGGGAGGCCGCCGGCCAGGGCCTCACCGTCGAGCGCCGGGTCGTGTCCCATGGCCTCCAGGGCGCGGTGGCCGGCGCGGATGGGCATGGCCTGGGGCAGGCCGCCGGCAAGGACGCGCCGGACGGCGGCGATGCCCTCGGCGGCGCTGAAGCCGGTGATGCCGAGACCGGCGAAGATCTCCGCGAGGCCGGGCTGCGCGCCGGAGCCGACCTTGCCCCAGTAGCCCTGGTTGATCACGGTGACGGGGTACGGCAGCCGCTCCCGCAGGAACAGCGCGTACGCGTCCTCGGTCGCCGAGGCGCAGATGTAGGCGCCGTTCCCGGCGAAGCTGCCGAAGGAGCCGGCGGAGGAGAAGAAGGCGAGGAAGTCCAGCGGCTGGTCCGCGACGGCCGCGGCCAGCGCGGCGGCGCCCTCGGTCTTCACGCGGGTCGCCGCGGTGAAGGAGTCCTCGTCCAGGTCGGCGAGCGCGTGGTTGTCGAAGACCATCGCGGCGTGCACGACTCCGTGCAGGGCGCCGAACCGCTCGTGCGCCTCGGCCACGGCGGCGGCCAGGTCCTCCGCGGAGCAGGCGTCGCCGCGTACGTGGGCGACGTCGCCGCCCGACGCGCGCACGGCGTCCATGGCGGCGCGCCCTGCGTCGTCGGGCGCGCTGCGGCTGAACCACACGAGGCGGGCGCGGTGGCGGCGGGCGAGGTCGAGGCTCAGTTCGCGGGCGATGCCTCCGGTGCCGCCGACCAGCAGGTAGACGCCGCCGTCGCGGAAGCCGGGGCCGCTCCGCCCGGCCTCGGGCAGCTCCACCTTGCCGAGGCGGCGGACGTAGCGGACTCCGGCGCGCAGGGCGACGGTCCGGCCGCGGCCGTCGGCCGGCTCGGTGAGGATCGCGTCCACGAGGGCGTGCGCGGCCGCCTCGCCGGTCACCTCGGCGGAGGCGAAGTCGAGCGCGCACACGCGGAGTTCGGGGCGCTCCTTCGAGACGACCTGGAGCAGACCGTGCATGCCGGCGGCGAACGGGTTCTCGACGGTGCTGCCGGCCACGGCGTGCACGTCGCTGGTGACCACGACGACCCGGGGGGCGCGCGTGGCGCGGACCAGGTGGAACAGGGACAGCGAGCCGTGCCGGAGCTGGTCGCGGACCTGGTCGAGGCCGACGCCGTCGGCGATGCGCGTGCCCGCGCCGCCGAGGTGGAGGACCAGGTCGGCGTCGTGCGTCCGGTCCAGCCAGGCGGTGGCGGGCTGTTCGTCGACGCGGACCAGCTCCACGCGGGCGGCGGGGCGGCGGGCCGCGATCGCCTCGCCGAGCCGGTGGGACGCCTCGGTCACCAGGACGACGACGCGGTCGGCGGGGGGCGCGGGGGCGACGGCGGGTGCGTGGTCCCGTACCCACAGCGGGCGGTAGAGGTCCGGTACGTGCGCGGTCTCGGGCTCGGCCGGGCCGGCCGTCGTGACGGGCTCGGGCGCGGCCTGCCGGGGCGGTTCGGGGATCCAGTAGCGCTTGCGGGCGAAGGGATAGCCGGGCAGTTCGACCCGGCGGGCCGCGGCGGGGGTGATGCGGGACCAGTCGACGTCGGCCCCGGCGACCCAGCGCTCGGCCACGCCGGCCAGGTCGCGTCGCGCCAGCGCCCGTTCCAGCGCGTCGGCCTCGTCCCCGGTGAGGACCACCCGGGCGCGGGCGGTGCGGCCGGTGCTGATCCGCCCGTCGGCGGTGCCGGCGGCGTACGCCTCCAGCAGGTCCGCCGCCTCGGCCGGGGAGCCGGCGGGCAGGGCGAGGCGGAACTCGTGGGCGGTGCGGCCTGACTGGAGGGTGTGGGCGACGTCGGCGAGCCGCACGGCTTCCGCGTCGGCGGGGGCTGGGGCGCCGGCGACGGGCGAGGTGGCGGCGGCCGCGTCGTCCGCGGGCCGGAGCAGGGGCGCGACCGCCCGGGCGAGCGCTCCTACGGTGTGGGCCGCGGTGGCGGCCTGCGGCAGTTCGCCCCCCAGTTCGGCGGCCAGCAGGGCGTGGTAGCGGGCGCGCTCGGCCACGCCGAAGCCGCAGTCCGCGAGGTCGGTGCCGAGGTCGAGGAACTCCGGTTCCACACCGGCCGTTTCGGCGGCGAGCCGCAGGCAGAGGCGCTGGGCCTCGGCCAGCAGGTCCCGGTCCCGCGCCTGTGCCCGCCGCTGCGGCACGGAGCCCCGTCGCAGGAAGGCCGCCAGGTCGCCGGCGTAGGCGCGCAGCCGGTCCTCGCTCTTCGCGGAGAGGACCAGGAGCTGCGGCGTGCCGGGGTCCACCGGCTCGACGGGGACGGCGGGCCGGTGCTCCTCGACGACGACGCAGGCGTTGGCGCCGCCTCCGCCGAAGGAGCTGACGACGGCGCGCCGCGGGCCGTCGGCGGCCTTCCAGGGCTGGAGGGTCTGCTGCACCTCGAAGGGGGTGGTGGTGAAGTCGATGTCCGGGTTGCGGCGGGCCGAGTTCAAGGACGGCACGAGGGTGCCGTGGCGCAGCTGGAGCAGCACCTTGGTGAGGCCGGCGACACCGGCCGCGGACTCCAGGTGGCCGATGTTGGACTTGACCGAGCCGACCGCGACGGTGGGTCTGCGGTCGCGCTCGGCCGGGTCGATGCGCCCGCCGAACGCCTCGGTCAGGCCGGCGATCTCGATGGGGTCGCCCAGCGGGGTGCCGGTGCCGTGGGCCTCCACGTAGCCGATGGTGCCGGGCTCGGCGCCGGCGCGCTGGAGCGCGGCGCGGATGACCTCGGCCTGGGCGGCCGCGCTGGGCACGGTGTACCCGCCGGTCTTGCCGCCCGCGTTGATGGCGGAGCCGCGGATGACGCCGAGGACGCGGTCGCCGTCGGCGAGCGCCGCCTCCAGGGGCCGCAGGAGGACGGCGCCGACGCCCTCGCCGTCGACGAAGCCGTCCGCGTCCGCGCCGAAGCTCTTGAGCCGGTCGTCGTGCGAGATCATCCCGCGGTCCGCGAGCATGCGCAGGTGCATGGGGTGCAGGATCAGGTTGACGCCGCCGGCGATCGCGGCGTGGCACTCGCCGGACCTGATGCTCTCGCAGGCCAGGTGGATCGCGGTGAGGGAGGCGGAGCAGGCGGTGTCCACGGCGAGGCTGGGGCCGGTGAAGTCGAAGGTGTAGGACACCCGGTTGGCGATCGACCAGTGGTTGGAGTGCGCGTCGGTGCGGACGCCGAGGGCGGTGGCCTCGCCGCCCATCCACTCGTAGTTGTTGTTCATCACGCCGGCGAACACCCCGACGGGGCCCTTCGCGGCGAGCCGGGCCGCCGGGTGGCCCGCGTCGTCGAGCACGGCCGCGGCGGTCTGGAGGAACAGCCGTTCCTGGGGGTCCATCGCCTCGGCGTCGGCGGGCGATATCTGGAAGAAGAGCGGGTCGAACTTGTCGACGTCGTCGATGAACCCGGCCCACTTGCTGTAGCTGCCGCGGGTGCCCTCGGGGTCGTGGTGGGCGTCGGCGTCCCAGCGGTCGGCGGGCACCTCCCGGATGCAGTGCCGGCCCGCGACGAGGTTGTCCCACAGCTCGCCGACCGTTCCGGCCAGCGGGTAGCGGCCGGCGACGCCGACGATGGCGATGCCGTCGGCCGCGGGTGTCTGGGCGGGGGCGGAAGCTCGTGCCAGCAGGCTCAGCAGCAGCTTGCGCTTGTCGTCCACGGTTGCTCTCTCTCACAGGTCATCGGTCGGCCGCTGCGGGCCGGGGCGTAGCGCCGCTGGGGTCCCGGCGCGGGCGGGCGCCGGGACCGGGTGCTGAGGACGGGGGCCCTGCCGAGGGGCCGTCAGGCGGTGGTGTGGTGACGGGCCGCTGCTCGCTGGGCCCGCCTCGATGTGCGGGCGGCGGGCGTGCCGGGGCTCTCGGGGCCGGGCGTGAAGCCCATGAGTTCGGTGAGGTTGTCCACGAACGTGCGGATCGTGGGGAACTCGACGAACGACGTCGCCGGGACCTCGAAGTCCAGTTCCTCGCCGAGCTTGGCGACGACCTCGATGAGCACCAGCGAGTCCAGGCCCAGATCGAAGAGGTTGGTGTCCAGGGCGGCGAGGTGGCGGCCGCCGAGGACCTTGCCGATCTCCTCGACCAGGTAGTCCGTGATGAGCCCGGCGTTGTGCCGCGGGTCCTCCGGGTCGAGGCGGTCGACGAGCCGGTCGGTGTCCCGCGGGGCGGGGGCGGTGGTGTGGGCGCCGGGCTCGACCCAGTGCCGGCGCCGTTCGAAGCGGTGGGTCGGCAGCGGCACGCGGCGGACCTCGCTGTCGGCGTGGACGGCCGCGAAGTCGAGGTCGGCGCCGAGCACCCACTGGTCCGCCGCGAGCGTCAGCAGGTGGGCCGTGCCGGCCGGTTCGCCATCGGCCGGGGCGAGCCGGGCCGCGTGGCGTCCGGTGCCGTCGAGCAGCGCGTCGAGGGCCGGCGGGGCGGCGGGTCCGGTCCAGGCGTCGGCCAGGCGGCTCTCGTCCTCGGTCATCCAGCGGCCGGTGCGCGGGGACACGACGGGCAGCCGCGGCGGTGCGAAGCGGGCCGGCCGGGTCCCGTCGGCGAGGGCCAGCGCGTCGGCGAGGGGCAGGGCCTCGGCGAGGGCGGCGGCGACGGCCAGGCCGGTGCCCTCCGCGGCGAGCCCGGCGGGGGTGACGCCCCAGGCGACGAGGGTGGCGGCGAGCGCGTACTCGTGGACGAACGCGGCGCGCGGGCCGGCCTCGCCGAGGACGGTCGCGGCCTCGCCGGGCCGGCCGAGGGCGGTGGCGCACGCGTCGGCGGCGGACCGGTACGCGGACACCGAGCCGTACAGCTCGGCGCTGTCGGCCGGGTCGGCTCCGGTGGCCGTCAGGACGAACACGGGTCCGCCCGGTTCGCGCCCGGCCACGCCCTGCCGCAGCCGCTCCTCGTCGCCGAGGGCGAGGGCCATGGCGGCGTCCCGGGTGCCGCGGGCGACCAGGGCGAGCCGGTGGGAGTGGGCGCGGCGGCCGAGGCCGAGGGTCTGCGCGACGGCGCCCAGGTCGAGGTCCGGGTGGAGCTTGAGGTGGCGGGCCAGCGCGGTGGCGGCCTGCTTCAGGGCGGCCTCGGAGCGGGCGGACAGGACCAGCAGCTCGCGGTCGCGGCCGCGCGGGGCGGCGGTCCTGGCCGGGGGCTCCTGGAGGATGACGTGGGCGTTGGTGCCGCCGATGCCGAAGGAGCTGACGCCGGCGCGGCGGGGGCCTTCGGCGTCGTCCCACTCGGTGGTGGCGGTGCTGACGAAGAAGGGGCTCGACGCGAAGTCGATGTCCGGGTTGGGAGAGGTGAAGTGGAGGCTGGGCACCAGGGTGCGGTGCTCCAGCATCAGCGCGGTCTTGATGAGGCCGGCCATGCCGGCGGCGGTGTCGAGGTGGCCGATGTTGGTCTTCACGGAGCCGAGCGCGCAGTAGCCGGTGCGGTCGGTGCCCTGGCGGAACGCCTCGGTGAGCGCGGCGACCTCGATGGGGTCGCCGAGGGGGGTGCCCGTGCCGTGCGCCTCGACGTAGCCGATGGTGTCGGGCTCGACGTCGGCGACCTCCTGGGCGTCGGCGATGACGGCGGCCTGGCCGGCGATGCTGGGCGCGGTGTAGCCGGTCTTGCCGGAGCCGTCGTTGTTGATGGCGGAGCCCTTGATGACGGCGTGGATCCAGTCGCCGTCGGCCAGGGCCTCCTTGAGGCGCTTGAGGACGACGGCGCCGGCGCCGCTGCCGATGACGGTGCCTCGGGCGTCGGCGTCGAAGGCGCGGCAGTGGCCGTCCGGCGAGAAGATCATGCCTTCCTGGTACTGGTAGCCCTGCTGCGGCGGGCCCAGGTGCACGGCGCCGACGAGGGCGAGGTCGCACTCGCCGCCCAGCAGCGCCAGGCACGCGGTGTGCACGGCGACGAGGGACGTGGAGCAGGCGGTGTTGATGTTGACGCTGGGGCCGCGCAGGTCGAGCTTGTACGAGACGCGGGTGGCGAGGAAGTCCTTGTCGTTGGCGAGCATCAGCCGGTAGTGGTCCACGGAGGACGCGGCCCGGTAGCGCTCGCCCAGGTTGTGCAGCAGGTAGGTGTTCATGCCCGCGCCGACGTAGACGCCGATGTGGCCGTCGGTGCGGTCGGGGTCGTAGCCGGCCCGCTCCAGCGCTTCGAGGGCGCACTCCAGGAAGACGCGGTGCTGCGGGTCGAGGATCTCGGCCTCGTCCTGGGTGAACTGGAACAGCTCGGAGTCGAACAGGTCGACACCGGGGATGGTCTGCCCGGCCTTGACGTAGCGCGGGTCGGCGAGCCGCTCGGCGGGCACGCCGGCCGCGAGCAGCTCCTCGTCGGTGTAGCGGGTCAGGGTCTCGCGGCCCTCGCGCAGCACGTCCCAGAAGCGGTCGACGGAGTCCGCGCCCGGGAAGCGGCAGGCCATGCCGACGATCGCGACGTCGGAGTCGGAATAGGTCATGGTGGTTCTCCCTGGTCCAGGTCTCAGCTCAGGCGTATGCCGAGGTCGGCGGCGACGGAACGCATGTCGAGGAAGCTGCGGGCGACGAAGCGGGCGGCGTCCTCGGAGGCGTCCATGCGCTGGAACAGGTCGACGAGGGTGCGCTCGTGCTCGTCGCGGTCGCCCTCGCCGGCGGCGATCGCCCGCACGACCTGTCCCAGCCGCTCCTCCACGTCGGCGAGGTCGAGGGAGCGGGGGAACTTGATGCTGAACGTGTTCCGGTCGTAGTCGGCGTTGCGCTTCACGGACCGGACGTGGCTGGCCGCGTTGAGCTTGTAGAACATGCAGTCCCAGTTCGTGAACGAGTAGTAGTTCAGGAGCGGGAAGAGGGTGCAGTGCGTCTCCAGGGGCGACGACTGGTAGAGGCCCTTCGCGCGCAGTTCCTCGACGATGCGGTCGGGGTCGTAGTCGTGGCGCATGGCGATGAACGGGAAGACGATCTTCGGGAGGTTCTCGTCCTCGTCGAAGAGGAGTTCCTCCAGCTGTCCGCCGAAAAGCGTGTCGGTGAGCCGCTCGCCGAAGGTCTTGTAGAAGTCGCGGACGATCTCGCGGACGTTGGACTGCATGGTGAGGATCTGCTGCGGGTCGGCGCACAGCGCGATGTACGGGATCTTCTGCCGGTACGCCATGAGGATCGCGCGCAGCACGAAGAACGTGCGGCAGGAGACGCAGGGCAGCTTCTCGTCGAGGTACTTGCCGGGCTTCTTGGGGGCGGGGCGGTTGAACACCTCGCGCATCATCAGCTTGATGTTGTCGTCGTCGGCGTCCAGCACGAACGTCGCCGGGATCTTCTCGCGGGCGAGCGCGATGTTCTGCGCCGCGTGCACGCTCTCGAACGGCACGTCGAAGGTGAAGGCGAGGACCCGCTTGCCGTAGTCGTTGACGAACTTGTCCAGCATGTACGTGCTGTCCTTGCCGCCGCTGTACATGAACAGGCAGTCGTACGCGCCGGCGGACCGCGGGGCCTGCTGGAACTCGGTGAACACCTCGCTGGTGTAGCGGTAGTTGACGAGGAGGTCCTCGGCGAAGTCCAGGTTGCAGAGGTTGCAGACCCCCTGGTCGTCGAGCACCACCCCCGGGTGATCGGCCTTGAGCGAGCAGACCTGGCAACTGGACACGGAACCCCCTGTGGTACCCGTCTGGGATCGATGTGCGGTGGTGATGGCGGTGGCGGTGGGATCGGTCATGGGCGGCGCTGCCTCCGTCCGCGTCGCTGGGCCAGCGCGGCGACGTCCCGGGTGCGGCGCCGGCCGGTCGCGGCGGGCGGGTCGGCGTCGGTCAGGTGCGCCGCCATGGCCCGTACGGTCGGGTGGCCGAACATGTCGAGGCGGGTGACCGGCCGGCCGAGCCGCTCGCGCAGGACGGCCGCGACGGAGGTGAGGCGCAGCGAGTCGCCGCCCACGTCGAAGAAGTTGTCCTCGGCGCCCACCCACTCCAGGCCCAGGACCTCGCACCAGACGTCGGCGATGCGGCGCTCCAGGTCGGTGCGGACGGCGGCGGCGCCGCCGGCGACGCGGGAAGTGCCGGGCTGGGGCAGCGCCTTGCGGTCGATCTTGCCGTTCGGGGTGAGGGGCAGCTTCGGCAGGACCAGTACGGCGGCCGGGACCATGTACGCGGGCAGGCGCTCGCGCAGGGCGGCGCGCAGCGCGTCGGGCCCGGGCGCCTCGGGGGCCGCGGGCTCGCCGGTGGCGTACGCGACGAGGCGGCGCTCCCCCGGCCGGTCCTCGCGGACGAGGGCCACCGCGGCCGTGACGCCGGGGACCTGGCGCAGCGCGGACTCGACCTCGCCCAGTTCGATGCGGTAGCCGTTCAGCTTGATCTGGCCGTCGATCCGCTCCAGGTACTCCAGGCGGCCGTCCGGCAGGTGCCGGACGAGGTCGCCGGTGCGGTAGGCGCGGCCGCTGCCGTCCTCGGGGGCGGTGACGAAGCGCTCGGCGGTCAGGTCGGGGCGGCCGAGGTAGCCGTCGGCGACGCCGTCGCCGGACAGGTACAGCTCGCCCGGGATGCCGGGCGGGACGGGGACGCCGCGTTCGTCGAGGACGTGGCAGCGGGTGTTGCCGATGGGGCGGCCGATGGTGACCGGCTCGCCGGGGCGGACCCGGTCGACGGTGGACCAGATGGTCGTCTCGGTGGGGCCGTACATGTTGTACAGGGCGCCCACGCGGGGGGCGAGCCGGTCGGCCAGCTCGGCGGGCAGCGGCTCGCCGCCGCACAGGGCGCGCAGCGCGGGGTCGCCGGGCCAGCCGGCGGCGAGGAGCATCTGCCAGGTGGTGGGCGTGGCCTGGAGCACCGTGGGGGCGGACCGCTCGACGCGCTCGCGCAGGGCGAAGCCGTCGGCGGCCACGGCCTCGGACAGCACCTCGACGGTGCCGCCGCGGATCAGCGGCAGGTACAGCTCCAGGCCGGCGATGTCGAAGCACACGGTGGTGAGTGCGAGCAGCGAGTCCCGGGAGCCGAAGCCGGGGCGGCGGGCCATGGTCCACAGGAAGTTGACCAGGGCGCGGTGGCCCACCTGGACGCCCTTGGGCAGGCCGGTGGAGCCGGAGGTGTAGATGACGTACGCGGCCGCGTCGGGGTCCGAGCGGTCGAGGGGCGGGGCGGGGACGGAGGCGCCGTGCGTCTCCGGCTGCGCGACCCGTACGGGTGTCACCGGAAGGTCCGCGAGCGTGCCGGCGAGGGCCTCGTCGGTGACGACGAGGCGGGCGCCGGAGTCCTCCAGCATGTGGCCGATGCGGGCGGGCGGGTAGATCGGGTCGATCGGCACGTACGCGGCGCCGCCCTTGAGGACGGCGAGCAGGGCGACGAGCAGGTCCGGGAGCGCCGCAGGTACACGCCGACGAGGGTGCCGGGTCCGGCGCCCAGGCCGGTGAGGCGGTGGGCCAGCCGGTCGGCGGCCTGGTCCAGCTCGCCGTAGGTCAGTTCCCGGTCCTCGAAGCGGACGGCGGTGACGTCCGGCGCGGCGCAGGCGAGGTCGGCGATCAGCCGGCTGACGGTGCGGTCGCGCGGATAGTCCTCGGCGGTGTCGTTCCACCGGCCCAGGACCAGCTCGCGCTCCTCGCCGGCGAGCAGGGGCAAGGTGCCCAGCGGACGGTGCGGCTCCTCGGCCGCCGCGCCGAGGAACAACGCGAAGTGGGCGGCCAGCCAGGCCTCGTGGTGGTGCGTCAGTTCCGTACCGCCGTGGAAGCGGACCGCGCCGTCGGCGTCGATGCGGACGGTCAGCGCCCGGCCCCGGGGCTCCGCGCCGCAGTCGTCGCCGGGCAGCAGGATCGTCACGGGCAGCCCGGTGCGGGCGGCGCCGGTGAGGGACGGGTGGCGCAGCGGGACGTCGCGCCGGTACGGGGAGCGGGCGCGGGCCGCCGACGCCTCGGCGCCGACCAGGGTGGTCAGGTCCGGCAGGGTCCGGTCGAGCAGTCCCTGCGGGGCGCGCAGCGGCACTTCGGGGGCGAGCAGGGCGGCGGCCGCCGCGGAGGGCGGCGGCGGGGCGGACAGGGCGACGTCGCGTTCGCCGCCGCGGGTCAGCCGGGCGAGGAAGGCCAGCACCGCGGCGAGCGCCACGTGCTCGGGCGCGCCGGGCACGGTGCGCAGCGCGTCGGGCAGCGGGACGGGGCCCTCGGGGCGGTCGGCCGGAGCGAGGCGGCCGAACCTCGGCGGAAGGACGGGCTCCAGCGTCTCCAGCACGCGCAGCCAGCGGCGTTCCTGCCGGTGGGCGGCACGGCCGGCCTCGGCCAGCGCCGCCACGTCCTCGTCGGTGAGGTGCGGGAAACGGCCGTCGTGCTCGCGGGCCAGGGTGTCGGCGAGGGCGGCCGGGTCGAGCCGTTCGCCGGCCGGGTCGGCCAGGTCGGTGAGGCGGACGTCGCGGTCGCCGGTCGCGACCGTGAGCGCGTCGGGTCCGGAGCCCACCACGGTGCCGGGCTCGGCCGTGGAGAGCCGGTCGGAGACCTCCACGCCCCGGACGGCGACGAGACGGTCGCCGAGGGCCAGCAGAGCGGTGCCGAAGTCGTTGCGGCGGCGCCCGAAGGCGGTGGCCCGCACCAGCGCGTCGAGTTCGGCGGCGGGCTGCCGCCAGTCGAACAGGCCGCCGCGCGGCAGCCCGTCGTACCGGCCGTGGTACGTGCGCAGGCCGAGGTCCTGCGGGGTGCGGGTGGCCGTGCCGGCGGCCAGCTCGTCGACGAGTTCGGCGAAGGACTCGATGCCCGCGTCGAAGCAGGCGACGTCGAGGTCGTGGACCGTCGCCGCCGGGTCGACCGGCACCGTGCGCTGCTTGAGGACGTCGCCGGTGTCGGCCTCGCCGGTCATCACGTGCCAGGTGACGCCGTGCTGCTTGTCGCCGTCCAGGATGGCCCAGCTGGTCGCGAACAGACCCGCGTGCCGGGGCAGCGGCCCGTCGTGGAAGTTGACCGGCAGCCGCGCGGGCAGCGCCAGCACCTCGTCCGGGAGCATCCGGAGGTTGGCGATGCTGAACAGGTAGTCGAAGCGCAGCGGCGCCAGCCGTTCGGCGAGGTCACGCCCGAACGGCACGGCCGGCAGCCCCTCGCCCTCCGCCCAGGCGACCAGCTCCGGGGAGGGGGACACCACGGCGGCCACCGTGTGTCCGCGTGCGAGGAGCAGCCTCGTGCACTCGACGAGGAGGGTCTCCTCGCCGATCACGACACAGCTGAACGGCTCGGCAGTCATCGTCCGCCTCCTTCGGACTCCCCGCGCGCGGAGAGCAGTTCGGCCAGCAGCTCTTCGACGGCTGCGTCGGACAGGCCCGCGACCAGGCGCTCGGCGTCGCCGAGCTGGGCGGACTCGGGCTCGGGCCCGGGCGCGGTCCCTGGCCGGTGTTCGGCCTCGGGCGCCGGCCCGGGTGCGGTCTCCGCGGTGGCGGAGGCCGGTGCCGGGGGTACGGAGGGGGCCGGGCGCCCCGCGGTACCGAAGTGCTCGGCGAGCTGCCGGACGGTGATCCGTTCGAACAGCAGGGTCGCGGGCTGCGGCCCGTACACCGCTTCGAGGCCGCGGGTCAGCTCCAGCACGACCAGCGAGTCCACGCCGTAGTTCTCGAAGGTGAGGTCGGGGTCCAGCTGCTCGGGCGCCATTTCCAGCACCCGGGCGAAGACCTCCGTCACCCGCTCCAGGGCGTCGTCGGGAGCGGCGGCGGCCGAAGCCCTGTCCTCGGCTCCGGGCGGCACTGGCTCCCCCGCGTCCGGCTGCTCGGCCGTGGGGCCGGCGGGCTCCACCACGCCGTCGCTGACGGCCGCGATGACGCTCTGGAAGGCCGGTCCGGCCTCCGTCGTCGGCGACCCGGCGCTGATGTGCCGGAAGCCGCAGGCCGCGAGGGCGTCGCGCCATTGCCGCTCGCTCGCCAGGGGCGAGGCGGGCATCCGCTGCTCCGGGTCGGCGAACAGCCACCACCCGGCGGTCAGGCCGAAGATCAGCGCCAGTTGGTGCTGGGGCCGGGTGCCTTCCGTGAGGAGCAGCACCCCTCCGCCGCGCAGCAGCCGCTTGGCCTGGGTCAGGGTGTGGGAGAGCCGGCGGGTGGCGTGGAGGACGTTCGTGCCGAACACCACGTCGTGGCCGCCGAGGGTCATGCCCTGGCCGGCCGGGTCGGCCTCGATGTCCAGCACCTCGAAGCGGGCGAAGGGGTGGTCCGTGCCGAACCGGCCGCGGGCCTTGCGGACGAAGGCCGGGGACACGTCCGTGAAGACGTACTCCACGGAGTCGGCGTACGGGGCGAGGGCGGCGAGCACCGCCGTCGTCGTCCCGCCCGTTCCGGCGCCCACCTCCAGGACGCGTACCGTGCCGCCTGGAGCGGCGGCCAGCCGGGCCCCGACCTGCTCGGCGACGAGCCGCGCCACCTCGGCGTTGCAGCGGTCGGTGACCGGGTCGCCCCGGTACACGGCGGCCACCCGCTCCGGCGAGCCGTCGGGGAAGAGGACCTCCATGGCACCGAGCCGTCCGGTCAGCACCTCGGGCAGGGCCGCGAGGCAGTCCCGCAGCAGCGAGGCGACCGGGACGACACCGGGGTGACGGCCCATCAGAACGTCGAGTTCCCGCACGACGTCGGCCTCGCGCTCGGCGGGGCGGCCGGCGGCGTGCACGCGGCCGGCCTCGTCGGCCCGCAGGTGGCCGGAGGCGACGAGCATGTCGAGCTGGGCCCGGAACAGCGCGGCGTGCTCGGGCACCACGCCCAGCCGTGCGGCCAGCTCCTCCCGGCCGGCGCCCCGCTCCGCCCGCGCGAACAGGCCGGCCCGGTCCAGCGCGGCCGCCAGCAGGCGGTGCGCCAGCCGCTCCAGCTCGGCCACGGCGAGCTGCTGGTCCCTCAGGTCACGGTCGTCGGCGGTGTGGGCGCGCACCTCGGGCAGCCGGGCCGGGGCGGAGCCCGGCAGCACCGTCAGGGTGCGGTCCGGGTCGATCCCCAGGTTGTCGAGGATGTGCCGGTCGGCGTCGAGCGTGAACACCTGCGGCAGAGCGGCCGCGAGCGTCCGTTCGACGACGGTCATGCCCTGTTCGGCCGTCAGGGGCCGGATGCCGGCCGCCTCGAAGCGGCGCAGGACCCGCTCCCGCTCCTCGTCGCCGCCCGCGTGCCAGTAGCCCAGGTTCAGCACCCGTACCGGGAAGGGCAGGGTGCGGGCGGCGTGCAGGGCGTAGGCGTCGGCGAACGTGCAGCCCGCCGCGTAGCCGGCCTGCCCGTGGTTGCCCTCGAATGCGACGCCGGAGGAGTAGAGGAGCACGAAGTCCAGGGGCTCGTCGCGGACCGCGCGCAGCACGCTCCAGGTCGAGTCGGCCCGGGACTCCAGGGCGGTGCGCAGCCCGTCCTCGGGCAGTTCCCGTACGACGCGGTTGACCAGCACCATCGTGGCGTTGACGACGCCGTGCAGGGCGCCGAACTCGCGCTTGGCGAGGCGTACGGCCCCGGCCAGCGCCTCCGGGTCGGTGGCGTCGAGGGCGAGGTGGCGCACCTCGGCCCCGGCCTGCTCCAGTTCGGTGAGCGTGCGGCGCCGCCGCTCGTCGAGCGGGGAGCGCCCGACGACGACCAGCTTGGCCCCGTACGTCCGGGCCAGGTGGCGGCAGGTGTCCCGGCCGACCGCGCCGAGGCCGCCGATGACGAGGTAGACCCCGCCGTGCCGGAACCGGGGCGGGCCCGCGGGCAGTTCGACGCGTTCCAGGGTGCGGACGCGGCGGACGCCGGACCGAAGGGACACCGGCACGGGCCGGGCCGGGAACGGCTCGGCCACGACTCCGGCGGCCGAGGCGGCGGCCTCGGCGGAGCGCACGTCGACCAGCGCGACCGTCAGGTTCGGGAACTCCTTGCCGACCACCATGGCCAGGCCGGCGAGGCCGGCGGCCCAGGGGGCCGAGTCGTCGCCCGGCTCGATCGGGTGGACGTCCGTGGTGACGACCTTCAGCCGCAGCGGCCGCTCCAGCAGGCCGTGCCGGTCCAGGGCGCGGACGAGGCGGTAGAGCGCGACGACGCTCCGGTCCGTCACCGCGCGCAGCGCGGCGCGGTCGGCGGGCTCCTGATCGGGCCCGGTGCCGAGGAAGTACACCAGGTCGGGCGCGTCCTGCCCGGCGAGGGCGCGGTCCAGCTCCGCGTCCGTGAGGCCGGCGGCGCCGATCGGCAGGTGCCGCACGTCCGCGTCCCCGTGGGCGCGGGCGAGGGCGAGGGCGGGCTCGGCGTCCGGCCGCTCGCCGACGAGCAGCACCGTACGGGCGGGTGCGGCCGCGCCGTCGGCGGGACGCGCGGTCCACACCGGCCGGTGGACGACCACCGTGTTCGCCTTCGCCTCGCGGTAGGTCAGGCCGGTGAACCGCACCCGCACGGCGCCCGACTCGTCGAGCAGCAGGACGTCGCAGCGGTCGGTGCCGGTCTCCTCCACGGAGGACCAGCCGGTCGCCGGGACCGGGCCGAAGACGTCGACGCGGTCGGCCGCGAACGGCAGCATCGGCCGGGCGTGCGCACCCCTGCGCCGGACCAGGAGCGCCGCGACGGTGTGCAGGGCGGCGTCCAGGACGCCCGGGTGCAGGGCGTGCGCCGGGTCGCCGGCGGGCGCCTCTCCGATGCGGCCGAGCACGTCGTCCCGGCCGGTCCACACCTGGCGGACCCGGCGGAAGAACGGTCCGTACGGCAGTCCCTGTCCTTCGAGGAGCCGGTAGAACGCGGCCTGGTCGGGGCCGGTGTCCAGCCGGTCCCGCAGCGCGGCCACGTCGAGCGCGGGGGGCGCCGCCGGGGCGTCCTCCAGGCGGCCGTACGAGCGGACGGCGCCGTCGGGTCCCCGTACCTCGTAGCGGTCCGCGTCGAACGCCACGGTCACGCGGGCCTCCTGGCCGGTCACGGCCAGCGGGGCCACCCAGCGGACGTCCGCGAAGGCCCGCCCGGTCAGCCCGCCGCTCGCCTCGGCGACGAGGTCGAGGTGCCCCACGCCGGGCAGGATCGGGCGGCCGTCGACGACGTGGTCCCGCAGCACGGGCGCACCGGCGCGCAGTGTGGTCTCCCAGGTGCGGGCCTCGCGTGCCGCGCCCCCTGCCGCCGGGGCGGCCGGGTGCCTCGCGGTGGCCGGGGCGGGCGCGTCGGCCGGGGTCGCCGGAGACGGGCCGGTGGTCAGCCAGTGCCGTACCCGCTCGAACGGGTAGGTCGGCAGCGGAACCCGGCGGCGTACGCCCGGCCGGAGCCGGTGCACCAGGTCCCAGTCGACGGTGATGCCCGACACCCACAGCCGTGCCAGCATGTCGTCGTCGCCGACCCGGATCTGGGCGGACAGGAAGTCCTCGCCGCCGATGCCGTCGGTGAACAGGCCGGCGAGCGGCGGGTGCTGCTCGACCCGGCCGCGGTGCAGCCACTGGCCGCCCTCGCCCCGGCCGGCGGCCGTGAGCTTCGCCGCGGCGTCGGCGACGTCGGCGGCGACGAACGCCAGCCGCTCGGCCAGCGGCTCCCGGCCGGCCCGCAGCGTGTACGAGACGTCGGCGAGGCGCAGCGGCGCGGCCGGTTCGGCCAGCGCGCGGCCCAGTTCGGCGGCGTACGCGCGCAGCCGGTCCGCGTCGCGGGCGGACAGCACGATCAGCTCGGGCGTCCCGGGGTCCGCCGGGGCGGGCTCGGGCGCCACGTACTCCTCGAGCACGACGTGCGCGTTGGTGCCGCCCGCGCCGAAGGAGCTGACGGCGGCGCGGCGCGGCAGCGACCGGCCGTCCGCGTCGTACGGGCGCGGCCAGGGGGCGGTCTCGCGCTGGATCGTGAACGGCGAGCGCGCGAAGTCGATGACCGGGTTGGGCTCGTCGGCGTGCAGCGTGGGCAGCAGCGTGCCGTTCCGCAGCTGGAGGACCGCCTTGGTGAGCCCGGCGATGCCGGCCGCGCCCTCCAGGTGGCCGATGGCCGACTTGACGGAGCCGAGCGCGCAGAACCCGGTGTCGGCGGTGTGCCGGGCGAACGCCTGGGCCAGCGCGGTGTGCTCGATCGGGTCGCCGAGCGCGGTGCCGGTGCCGTGCGCCTCGACGCAGCCGATGGTGCGCGCGTCGATGCCCGCGTCCGCCAGCGCCTGTTCCACCAGGGCCTGCTGGGCGTGCGGGTTGGGCACGGTGAAGCCGCTGGTGCGGCCGCCGTGGTTGACGGCGGTCGCCCGGATCACGGCGTGCACGGTGTCGCCGTCGCGGACGGCGTCCGACAGCCGCTTCAGGACCACCGCGCCGACGCCCTCGCCCGGCACGTAGCCGCTGCCGCCCGCGCCGAAGGCACGGCACCGGCCGTCGGCGGACAGCATCGTCTTACGGCTGAGGTGGACGTACTTGTCCGGGTGGACGGCCACGTTGACGCCGCCCGCGATCGCGTAGGAGCACTCGCCGCGGCGGATGCTCTCGCACGCCTGGTGGACGGCCACGAGGGACGCCGAGCAGGCGGTGTCGACCACGACGCTGGGGCCGCGGAAGTCGCCGAAGTACGACACCTGGTTGGCGATCGAGGACCGGTTGGCCAGGACCACCTGGTGGTTGCCGCGCGCGGACTCGGTGGCCGCGAGGACGGCGTAGTCGTCCCACATGACGCCGACGAACACGCCGACGTCGTGGCCCTGCCCGCCGAACCGGGGGGCGGGGATGCGCGACGGCGGGTAGCCCGCGTTCTCCAGCGCCGACCAGGCCGTCTCCAGGAACAGCCGCTCCTGCGGGTCCATCGAGCGGGCCTGCTTGGGCGAGATCTGGAAGAACAGCGAGTCGAAGGAGTCCACGTCGGACAGGAAGCCGCCCCAACGGCTGTAGCTGCGCCCCGGGGCCGCCGGGTCGGGGTCGTACAGGGCGTCGGCGTCCCAGCGGTCGGCGGGCACCTCGGTCACGCAGTCGCGGCCTGCGGCGAGGTTGCGCCAGAACTCGTCGAGGTCACGGGCCTGCGGGTAGCGGCCGCTGAGGCCGATGACGGCGATGGGGTCGTCGTCCCGGGCTGCCGGGCGGGACGGCTCGGGACGCGCCGGGCGGGGGGCCTCGGCCGTGGGGCGCACCTCCTGGACGGGGGCGAGGGCGGACGCGGTCCCTGCCTCGTGGACCGGGGCGGCCGTGGGCGCGGTCCGCGGCTCCGGGAAGAGGCGGGCGACGGCCTCCGGGTGCTCGGCGAGCACGTGGTCGGCCAGCTCGTCGACGGTCCGGTACTCGAAGAACACCGTGCCGCGCAGCCCCGGGAAGTCCTTGCCGAGCAGCGAGTTGGACTCCATGACCAGCACCGAGTCCAGGCCGTAGTCGTCGAGCGGGACCCGGCTGTCGAGCCGGCCCACGGGCAGCTTGAGCACGCCCGCGAGGACGTCCCGCAGGTGTTCGACGAGCCGCGCGCGCGGCCCGTCCCCGGCCGGCCGGGCGGACGGGGGGACGGCGGCCGGTGCGCCCGCGGGGGCATCGGTGAGCGCGGCGTCCATGGCCGCCGGGTCGCCCCAGGCGGGGACCAGCCAGGCCAGGCCGGGCGCGAAGGAGCGCGTGAACGCGGTCAGCGCCTGCCCGGCGTCGAGCGCCCGCATGCCGCTGCGCCGGGTGTACGCGGCGCGTTCCTGCTCCCGTACGAGACCGTCGACGCCGCCGGCCGACCAGAGCGGCCAGCCGAGGGAGAGGCTGCGGCCGTGCCGTTCGCCGCGGCGCGCGCGGGTGTCGCGCTCCATGGTGAAGAGGTCCGCGAAGCGGTTGGCGGTGGCGTAGCTCGCGGCGCCGAAGTCGCCGATCAGCGAGGACACGGAGGAGAAGACGACGAACAGGTCGAGGGCGTCGTCCCGGGTGAGCCGGTCCAGGTGGACCAGGCCGTGCGTCTTCGCCGCCAGCACCCGCGCGAACCGGCTGTGGTCGCCGTCGGTGGCGCGGCCGTCGGTGGCGACGCCGGCGAGGTGGAACACCCCGTGGAGGGCGCCGAACCGGTCCCGGGCGGCCGTCAGGGCCGCGTCGAGGCCGTCCGCGTCGGTCACGTCGGCGCGCAGGGCGAGGACTTCGGCGCCGAGGCCGGTCAGCGTGCGGTGCCAGGCGCGTGCGTCCGCGTCCGGCTCGGAGCGGCCGATGAGCACCAGCTTCGCGCGGTGGGCGCGCGCCAGGTGCTCGGCGAGGATCCGGCCGATGGCTCCGGCGCCTCCGGTGAGGACGTAGACGCCCTCGTCCCGCAGGGGCGGCGCGGCGTCACCGGTGGCGGCGAGCGGGCGCAGGGCGCGCACCTCGCGGTCGCCCGTCGCCGTCCTGCGGACCTCGACACCGCCCGCTCGGGGCGCGGCCCGCAGCTCGACGGCCACGGCGGAGGCCAGTTCGGCGGCGGGCGCGTCGGGGTCGATGCCGAGGGTCAGCAGCTCGAAGCGCGGTGCCACGGGGGCCGTGGAGCGCGCGAACCCGGCGAGCGCGGCCCACTCCGGCCGGTCGTCGCCGCCGTCCTGGGCGTGGACGAGCAGACAGCGCACCCGCCCGGGCAGCGCACCGGACTCCACCGCGCGCAGCACGTCGAGCACCGTGGCGCAGAGGCGGTCGAGCGCGGCCGCGGGCGACGTGCCCCCGGACGACCCGCGCTCGTCCGGCCCGCGGACGAGGGCGATGTCCAGGCCCTCGGCACCGGCGGCCTCGGCGAGGGCGCCGGCCAGTCCGTCGGCGTCCTCGGGAACGGAGGTGACGTGGCGCCACGCACCGGTGGCGGCCAGCGCGGACGCGAGTTCCGGGTGCCGTCCGACCAGGACGAGCGTCCCGGCGGCACTCCCCTGCTCGGGTTCCGCGGCCACGCGCCAGTACGGCTCGTAGAACCGCGCCTCACCGGTCGCCCCGCTTCCGGGGCCGGCGGGCGCCCGCCCCGTGGCGGCGAGGCCGGGAGAGGCCGAGGACGGGGCGGCTCCGGCGTGGTCCGCGCCGGCGGAGGCCCCGGCCGGGGCGGCGGAGGCCGAGAGGGCCGGCGAGGCGGAGGCCCCGGAGGCGGCCGCGGGGGACGGGCCCGTCGTGGGGGTCCGGCCCGCGAAGTCCCGTAGCGTCGCCAGCACGCGGCCGTGCTCGTCGTACACGGTCAGGTCGAAGCGGCGGACGCCGGCCGTCTCGCCGGCCAGCCGGGCGTGGGCGTGGCAGACGGGGGTCAGCGGCGCGAACACATCGAGGGTGCCCAGGCTGAACGGAACGGCGAGTTCGCCCGGGCGCGGCGCGGTCGTCCTGCCCGCCCAGTGGCATGCCCGCAGGGCGCCGTCGAGCAGCGCGGGCGGCACCTCGGGGCCGTTCGCCGGGACGTCGGCGGAGAGCCGGACCAGCGCCTCACCGGGACCGCTCAGGATCTCGTCGACGACCCGGAACGAGGGGCCGTAGCCGAAGCCCGCGGCGGCGTAGTCGGCGTAGGCGGCCGCCCGGTCGCGTACGGGGGTGAGCCGGCCGCGCAGGGCGGCGAGGTCGTGGGCGGTGCCCGCGTCGTCGGGTGCGGGGGCGGCGGCGCCGCGGGCGTGGGTGACGCGCTCCCCGCCGGTCTCGCTGTACACCTCGAAGGCCAGGGCGTCGCCGTCGCGCCGGTACGACACGTACAACGCCAGTTCGCCGTGCGGGACTTCGACGGGCCTGCCCCAGACGACCTCGCGCAGGGAGTGGCGGACGCCCGGCTCGGCGAGACCGGCGGCGGCGCGGACGAACTCCAGGGTGGCGGCGCCGGCGAGCATCGCCCGGCCCTCGATGACGTGGTCGCGCAGCAGCGGGTCGCCGGCGCGCAGGGTCTTGCGGAACCGCAGCTCGGCGACCGTGGACTCGTTGGCGTCCACGAGCGGGTGCGGTGCGGCCGCGCCGAGGTCGGGGTCGAGCGGGATCCAGTGGCGCTCGTCGGCGAAGGGGTAGCGCGGGGCGCGCACCCGGCGCGGGGCGGGGCCCGGCCGGGAGGCGTGCCAGGCGGCCCAGTCGACGTCGGCGCCGGTCAGCCAGCGCCGCGCGTGCTCGGCCAGCGGGCCGTCGCCGGGGGTCTCGGGGGCCGGGCCGCCCTCGGCGTAGCGGCGCAGCGCGGCGAGGATGCCGGCGCCGTCGGCGGCCAGGACGGCGAGGCGGGCCTCCATGGGCTCGCGCCCGACCTGGGTGGTGAAGCACAGGTCGGCGAGCGGGACCCGTTCGGTCTCCAGGAACCGCGCGGCCTGTGCGGCGTAGGCGCGCAGGCGCTCCTCGTCGCGGGCGGACAGCAGGAACAGGACGGGCTCGTCGGCGCGCTGCTCGCCCGCCGGGGCGGTGGCGAGCGGTTCGGGGCGCGGCGACTCCTCCAGTACGAGGTGCGCGTTGCTGCCGCCGGCGCCGAAGGAGCTGAGCGCGGCGCGGCGCGGCCGGTCCCCGTCGGGCCAGGGGGCGAGTTCGCGCTGCACGCGGAACGGCGAGCGGTCGAAGTCGATGTTCGGGTTCAGTTCTGCGGAGTGCAGCGACGGCACCAGCGTGCGGTGGGCGAACTGGAGCAGCACCTTGGTGAGTCCGGCCATGCCGGCGGCCGACTCCAGGTGGCCGACGTTGGACTTGACGGAGCCGATGGGCCAGGTGCCGGGGGCGGGTGCGTCGGCGGCCGGGGCGTCGGTGGCCGGCGAACGGTAGGCGTGGGTGAGGCCGGTCAGCTCGATGGGGTCGCCGAGGGCGGTGCCGGTGCCGTGGGCCTCGACGTACCCGATGTCGGCCGGGGAGACACCGGCCTGCTCCATGGCGGCGCTGATGGCACGCTGCTGGGCGCGCGGATTGGGGACCGTGTAGCCGTTGGTGCGGGCGCCGTGGTTGACGGCGCTGCCGAGGATGACGCCGTGGATGCGGTCCCCGTCCTCCAGGGCCTTGCGGTACGGCTTGAGCAGGACGGCGCCGACGCCTTCGCCGGGTACGTAGCCGTCGCCGCCGGCGCCGAAGGCACGGCACCGGCCGTCGGAGGACAGGAAGCGCCCCTGGCTGAGGAACGCGTACTTGTAGGGGTGGACGGAGACGTTGACGCCGCCGGCGACCGCGAGTTCGCTCTCGCCCCTGCGCAGGCTCTCGCAGGCCAGGTGGATGGCGGTGAGCGAGGACGAGCACATGGTGTCGAGGGCCATGCTGGGGCCGGACAGGTCCAGGGCGTGGCTGACGCGGTTGGCGATCGTCGCGAAGGAGGAGCCGGTGAGGGGGCGGCCGCCGCGCAGGGCGTCCAGGGCGCCGTGGAACTGGTACTCGCCGTACATGACGCCGACGTACACGCCGACGGGGCGGCCGGCGAGGTCGGCGCGGCGGTAGCCGGCGTCCTCCAGGACGTGCCAGGCGTTCTGCAGGAACAGCCGCTCCTGCGGGTCCATCAGTTCGGCCTGGCGCGGGGAGATGCCGAAGAACAGGGGGTCGAAGCGGTCCACGTGGCGCAGGAAGCCGCCCCACCGGGTGTGGGCACGGCCGGGCGCCGCCGGGTCGGGGTCGTACCAGCGGGTGTGGTCCCAGCGGTCCGCGGGGATCTCGCCGACGCAGTCGCGGCCGGCCACGAGGTTGGCCCAGAACTCGTCGACGTCGTCCGCGAGCGGGTAGCGGCCGGCCAGGCCGATGACGGCGACGGCGTCGTCCTCGGGTACGGGTTGCGGCCGGGGCGGGGCGGGGCGCCGGGTGCGGGCGGCCCGCACGGTCCTGCCGGGGCGCGCCGTGGCGGCCGCGACGGGCGCGGCGGGGGCGGGGCGGCGGTCGGCGCCGAGCTCGGCGGCGTGGTGCTCGGCGAAGTAGCCGGCCAGCTCGCCGAGGGTGCCGTACTCGAAGAACAGCGTCTTGGACAGGGCGTCGAAGTGGCGGTCGAGCTCGCGGTTGAGCTTGGTGATCATCAGCGAGTCGATGCCGAGGCGGTCGAACGGGGCGTCCTCGGCCAGTTCCGCCGGGTCGAGGCCGGTCTCGGCGGCGATCAGCCCGCGCAGCAGGCGCAGGGCGTCGCCGCGCGGGCCGTCGCCGGTCCCGTCGCCGATTCCGTCACCGGTCCCGTCTCCCGCGGCCGGCAGCGGCTTCGCGGAGGCGGGGGCGGGGGCGGGGGCGGTGAGCGTGGCGGTGATCCGCTCGACGTCCCCGTACGCGGCGACGAGCGCGCCGGGCGTGCCGAGCGCCCGCTCCAGCAGGTCCAGGCCGGTCGTGGTGGGCAGGACGCCGAAGCCGGTGCGGGCGGCGATCTCCGCGGCGGCCTCGGGGGTCTGGCGCATGCCGCCGTCGGCCCACATGGGCCAGGCGATCGCGGTGACCCGGCCGCCGCGTTCGGCGTACGCCTCCAGGTAGGCGTTGGCGTAGGCGTAGTCGGTCTGTCCGGCGCTGCCGATGTGGGCGGCGATCGAGGAGAACGCGACGAAGAAGTCCAGCGGGTCGTCGGCGGTGGCGGCGTCCAGGGCGCGCAGGCCGTCGGCCTTGGGCGCCAGGACGGCGGCGAGGTCGTCGGGCGACTTCGTCAGGGCGAAGCCGTCGCGCAGCACGCCCGCCGCGTGCACGACGCCGTTGAGGGGCCCGAACTCGGCGCGTACGGCGGCCAGGCACGCGGCGACGGCGTCCGCGTCGGACACGTCGACACGGCGGTGCGTGATCCGCTCGTCGGGCTCGGCCGCGGGCGGTTCGCCGCGGCCGAGCAGGACCACGCGGGCGTCGGCCCGGCTCAGCAGCCGGTCGGCGACGGCGCGGCCGAGTCCGCCCGTACCACCGCTGATGACGTAGACGCCGCCGTCGCGGACGGCGACCGGCTCGGCGGCGGGTGCGGGCGCGGCGTGCGGGACGCGGCGGCCGGACGGGGTGTACGCGACCTCCGGGTCACGGCCGTCGGCGGCCAGTTCGGCGGAGAGGGCGGCCGCTTCGTCCACGCCCTCGGCGAGGCCGATGGCCTGGAGGGCGAGGAGGGGGTTCTCCGCCCGTACGGCGCGGGCGAAGCCGGCCAGCGCCGCCCGCTCCGGGCGGGCACCGGCCTCGTCGTGGCGGTGGATCAGCAGGACGCGCACGGGCGCCGTGGGGCGGGCCCGCAGCAGCTGCTGCACCAGGCGCAGGGCCTGTTCGGGTGCGGGCTCGTCCACCAGGACGGTGGCCGGGGCGGCGGTGGGGGCCCCTTCGGCGGCGAGGGACGTGACGTCCTCGGCGCCCAGGGAGGTGAGGATCCCGGCGAGCCGGGTGCGGCGGTCCTCGCTCGCGGCGACGACCACGGCGGGGCCACCGGTGTGCTGCCGAACCTGCTCCCGAACCTGCTCCCGAACCTCCCCGTCGATCCGCTCCGCCGGGGCGTCCACCCAGCGGCGGACCAGCAGGGCCGCCTCGCGGGGGCCGCCGAGCACGCGGACGGCGAGGTCGCCGAGCCGGGCCAGCACATGGCCCCGGGCGTCGACGACGGTCAGGTCGGCGCGCGCCGACCGCTCCCCCGACTGACCGACCGTCACATGGACGCGGCAGGGCCCGGTCACCGGGGCGTGCACGGTCAGCTCGCCGAGGGCCAGGGGCAGGAAGCCCTCGGCGGCGTCGCCGTAGGAGCGGGCGAGCAGCACCACCAGGGCGTGCAGGGCGCCGTCCAGGAGGGCGGGGTTGAGCACGGCGCCGTCCAGGGCGGCTCCGTCGGGCAGCTCCAGGGTGGCCAGGGCCTCCCCCTCACCCGCCCGCACCTCGGCCAGGGCGCGCATCCGGGGCCCGTAGTCGAGCCCGTGGGCGCGCAGCAGGGTGTAGCAGTCGGCGTGCGGGATCGTTTCGGTGCAGCGGCCGGCCACGGCCTCCAGGTCCAGCGGGGACGGCGGTTCGACGGCCCCGGGGTGGATCTCGCCGGCCGCGTGGACCCGCTCCTCGTCCTCACCGGGTTCGGTGACCCCGAAGCCGACGGTGTCGCGCTCGTGCCACAGGGAGACCAGCGCGGTGCGCGGTCCGCCGGCGTACGACAGGAGCTGCTCGAAGGACACGCCGCGCAGCCGGACCGGGCCGCCGACGGCCAGTTCGCCGGCGGCGCGGGCCAGTTCCAGGTAGCCGACGGCGGGCATGACGGGCTCTCCCGCGACCCGGTGGTCGGCCAGGTAGAACTCGTCGCCCGTGCGGGAGCTGCGGTAGGCGAGGGTGTCCAGGGTCGAGACGTTCTCGTCCAGCATGGGGTGCGGGCCGTGCCCGGCGACCGGGGCGCTCGGGTCGTCGGTGGCGTCCGGGCCGGTCATCCAGCAGCGGCGCCCCTCGAACGGGTACGTCGGCAGCGGGACGCGCCCGCGCTCCTCACCGGCGAACCAGGCGTCCCAGTCGACCTCCGCCCCGGCCTCCCAGGCCCGGGCCACGGCGCCCCACGGCCCGTCGGCCACGCCGAGTGCGGTGCCCCGCACCTCGTCGCCCGCGCCGCGCAGGGGGATCCGGGCGCCGCGGCCCGTGGCGGGGCGGGACGCGTCCCGGCCCGGGTCGTCCAGCCGGGCCACGCCGTCGGCCAGGTCCAGCGCACCGGTCACACAGGCCGCGACGAGCGCGGCGGGCCCGTCGCCGTGGACGGCGGCCGGGCGCAGGCCCCAGCCGAGCCAGAGCCGGCCCAGCGCGTACTGCACGGCGAACGCCCGGCCGCGCTCGCCCCGGCCGTCCGCGCCGGCGGCGAGAGCCGCGTCGTGGTGTTCGGCGAAGGCGGGTTCGGCGGCACGCCACCGCTCGGCGAGGGCCGCGGCGTCGGCGACGTCCTCCGTGAAGACGAACGACACCTCGCCCGCCGCCGGGCGCGCCGGGATCTCCGCCGCGCGCAGGGCCCGAGCGAGCGCGGCGCGGTCGTCGCCGGTGACGGCGAGGCGGTACTCGTGGGCCCGGCGCCCCACCGCGAGCGTGTAGGCGACGTCCCCGAGCGCGGCCCGCTCGTCGCCCTCCAGGTGGGCGGCCAGGTCGTCGGCCGCGGTGCGCAGCGCGCTCGCCGTGCGGGCGGACAGCACCAGCACCTGGCCGGTGCGCGAGTCGCCCGTGGCCGGGACGGGCGGGGCCTCCTCCAGTACGGCGTGCGCGTTGGTGCCGCCGATGCCGAAGGAGCTGACGCCGGCGCGCAGGGGGCCCTCCGCGGTCCACGGCGTGGTGTCGGTGGCGACCTTGAAGGGGCCGGCGGCGAAGTCGATGGCCGGGTTGGGCGTCCGGTGGTTCACCGTGGGCACCAGGGTGCGGTGCTTCATCATCAGCACCGTCTTGATCACACCGGCGACGCCCGCCGCGGCGTCGAGGTGGCCGATGTTGGACTTGACCGAGCCGATGGCGCAGAAGCCCCGGTCCGGGGTGGCCGCGCGGAACGCCTTGGTGAGGGCGGAGACCTCGACCGGGTCGCCGAGGCGGGTGGCGGTGCCGTGGGCCTCGACGTAGCCGATCGAGCGGGGGTCGACGCCGGACACGGTGTGCGCCTCGCGGATGACGGCGGTCTGTCCGGCGGCGCCGGGCGCGGCGAAACTGACCTTGCCGGAGCCGTCGTTGTTGGTCGCCGTGCCCTTGATCACGGCGTGGATCGTGTCCCGGTCGGCGAGCGCGTCGCGCAGGGGCTTGAGGACGAGGACGCCCACGCCGTTGCCGAGGACGGTGCCGCTGGCGTCGGCGTCGAAGGTGCGGACGTGGCCGTCCCGGGAGAGGATCGCGCCCTCTTCGTACAGATAGCCCTTGGCCTGCGGGAGTTTGACGGTGACGCCGCCCGCGAGTGCCATGTCGCACTCGCCGTTGATGAGGCCCTGGCAGGCGAGGTGGATGGCGACGAGGGAGGTGGAGCAGGCCGTCTGCACGGTGTAGCTCGGCCCCTTGAGGTCGAGCTTGTAGGAGAGCCGGGTGGCGAGGAAGTCCTTGTCGTTGCCGACCATCACCGCGAAGTGGTTCGAGGTGGTGGTCTGGTCGACGTTCGGCAGGACCTGCTGCTGGAGGTACGTGTTGATCGCGGCGCCGGCGTAGACGCTGATCAGCCCGTCGTAGCGGGCCGGGTCGTAGCCGGCGTGCTCCAGGGCGGCGTGCCCGGCCGTGAGCAGGATCCGCTGCTGCGGGTCGGTGAACGCGGCCTCGGCCGGGGTGAATTCGAAGTATCCGGTGTCGAAGAGGTCCACGTCCGGGATCACGCCGTGCGCCGGGACGTACCCCGGGTCGTCGAGCAGCCGCGCGGGTACGCCCGCGGCGGCCAGCTCCTCGCGGCTGAAGCGGGTGATGCCCTCCCGGCCCTCGCTCAGCAGACGCCAGAAGGACTCCAGGTCGTCGGCGCCGGGGAAGCGTCCGGCCATGCCGATGATCGCGACATCCGTCTCGGCCGCCTGGGCCTCGGGGCTGCTCACTGGCCCAACTCTCCCTTTCCGTTTGCCCGTCCGGGTCGCGGACGGGCGGGTGGCTCTTCTGGCTGTGCGGGCGGGGCCCGTCAGTCGTGCTGCTGGTCGGTGGTCCGGCCGTGCGGTCGGCCCTTCGTCCGGCGCTTGGCCCGGCTCCTGGTGCGGTGGGCGGTCGCCGGGTTCTCCGTGCGGCTCGCGGAGCGCGGGTCCGCCGCGTCGGCCCCGTCCGCTGACGGAGGCTCCTCGGCCGCCCGTTCGCGCAGCTCGGCGAGCGCGGCCCCGGGGTCCCGGGCGATCTCGGCGAGCAGCCGCTCGTACGCGCGGGCCATGCCCTCGGCCGTGGTCCTGGCGAACAGGTCGGTGCTGTACTCCAGGTAGCCGTGGACGCCGTCGTCGGTCTCCTGCACGACCAGGCTCAGGTCGTACGTCGCGGTGCCCGCGCCGGAGGGCACCTGCGTGACCCCGAGGCCGCCGGCGTCGCCGTCGCCCGCCGTGTCGTGGGACGGCAGCAGGTTGAACGTGACCTGGAACAGCGGCGGGTACGCCGGGTCGGGCTGCGGCACCAGCGCCCGGACGAGGTCCGTGAACGGCACGTCCTTGTGCGCGTGCGCCTCGGCCGTGACATCCCTGGCCTGCGTCAGCAGCTCGGTGAAGGCCCGGTCCGGGGTGACGTCCAGGCGCACCGGGCGCATGGTGACGAAGTAGCCGACGAGCTGTTCCAGCTCGGCCAGGGGCCGGTTGGCGAACGGGGAGCCGATGGCCAGGTCGTGGTCGTCGGCGTGGCCGCCCAGCAGGACCGCGAACGCCGACAGCAGCGTCATGTACGGCGTGGCGCCGCGTTCCTGGCCGAGCTCGCGAAGCCGGGTGTGCACCTCGCGCGGTACGCGGAGGTCCACCGACGCGCCCTGGTACGACTTCACGGGGCACCGCTCGTAGTCGGTGCGCAGCGACAGCCGGGCCGGCAGGCCGGCCAGGCGCCGGCGCCAGTGGTCGAGCTGGCGGTCGAGTTCCGCCGCGTCGACGTCCCCGGCCTGGCGGCGGGCGAAGTCGGCGTACTGGAGCGGCAGGGGCGGCAGCTCCGGGTCGCGGCCCTCGGCGAGCGCCCGGTACAGGGCGAACTGCTCCGTCAGGACGAGCGTGACGGACCAGCCGTCGAAGATGCCCCAGGGGCGGGTGATGACGGCGATGTGCGCGGCGTCCGCGAGGGCCAGCAGGTGGGCGCGGAACGGGTAGGGGCCTTCCGGCGCGAACGGGCGTGCCCGCTCGGCGCGCAGCCATTCGGCGATGACGGTGTCGTCGTCGCGGGTCTCCACGAGGGTGACGCCGAAGCCGGCGCTGTCGTGGACGCGCTGGGTGACGGTGCCGTCGTCGTGGCGGTGGAAGCCGGTGCGCAGGATCGCGTGCCGCTCGACGAGGGCGCGGACGCTGCGCACATAGGCGTCCCGGTCCAGCGGCCCCTCGATCCGGAAGGCGAGCTGCACGTTGTCGTGGGCGGCGGCCAGATGCGCGGGCCGGTCGAGGAACCACAGGTCCCGCTGCTGGAGTGAGATCGGCGTGTCGTCCCGGGGGGACGCGCCGGCGACGGGCAGACCCTCCGCGGCCGCGTCGTGGGCCGCGTTCGTCTCCAGGGCCGCGGCCATCTCCTCCATGCTGCCCGCGGTGAAGATCACCTGGAGGGGGAGGTCGGCGCCCGTCTCCTTCTTGACGCGCAGGGAGAGCCGGGTCGCGAGGAGGGAGTGGCCGCCCAGGTCGAAGAAGGTGTCCTGGAGGCCGACGCGGGTGACGTCGAGGACCTCTTCGACGATGCGGCACAGCGTCCGCTCGGTCGCGGTGCGCGGGGCGACGTACTCCTCGCGGGCGAGGTCGGCCTCGCTGGGAGCGGGCAGGGCCCGCTTGTCCACCTTGCCGTTGCGGGTGACGGGCAGCTCGTCGAGGACGACGAACGCGGTGGGGACCATGTAGTCCGGCAGCCGCGCCGCCAGGTGCTCCTTGAGGGGCCTCGCGATCGACGCGCCCGCGCCCTCCTCCGCCTGCGTGAGGCTCACGTAGGCGACCAGGCTGCGGGAGGCACCCGTGCCGTGCGGGAGGACGACGGCGCGGTGCACGGCCGGGTGGGCGTGCAGGGCGTTCTCGATCTCGCCGGGCTCGACGCGGAAGCCGCGCACCTTGACCTGGTCGTCGGCGCGGCCGAGGTGTTCGATCAGCCCGTCGGGCCGCCACCTGCAGAGGTCGCCGGTGCGGTACATGCGGGTCCCCGGCGTGAACGGGTTGGCCACGAACCGCTCGGCGGTCAGTCCCGGCCGGCCGAGGAAGCCCCGGGCCAGCTGGTCGCCGGCGATGTACAGCTCGCCGGGGACGCCGGCCGGCAGCAGCCGCAGCGCCGAGTCGAGGATGTACGCCTGGGTGTTGTACACGGGCGCGCCGACGGGCACGCGCGCGGCGCCCGGCTCGGGGACGTACGGGTTCATCAGGCCGAGGGCGCCGCCCACCTCGGTGGGTCCGCACAGGTTGTACAGGAGGGTGTCGGGCAGGGCGCGGGTCACGCGCTCGGCCAGCTCCACGGGCAGCGGTTCGCCGGTGGCCTCCAGCCGGACCAGGCCGGTGCATTCGGCGGCGGCCGGCTCCGACAGGAACTCGGCGAGCATGGACGGCACGAAGTCGATGTCGGTGATGCCGTGTTCCCGGATCACGGACGCCAGGTACTCGGGGTCCTTCTGGCCGCCGGGCCGGGCGATGACGACGGTCCCGCCGACCTGGAGCGGCCAGAACAGCTCCTTGACGGACACGTCGAAGCCGATGGACGTCTTGAGCAGGATCCGGTCGCCCTCGCGCATGCCGTACGCGCCCTGGTCCCAGGCGAGCCAGTTCATGCTGGCCCGGTGGGTGATGACCACGCCCTTGGGGCGGCCGGTCGTGCCGGAGGTGTAGAGCACGTACGCCGGGTGGTCGGGCAGCACCCGCACGTCCGGGTCGGTGTCCGGGTGGCCGGAGGTGTCCGGCAGCTCCTCCAGCACGAGCAGCGGCCTGCCGTCGGAGGTCATCTGCTCCCGGCGCTCGGCCGGCAGGTCGGGGTCGAGGGGCAGGTAGGCGGCGCCCGACTTGAGGATGCCGTGGATCGCGACGAGCAGGTCGAAGGAGCGCTGCATGCGCACGGCGACCAGCTGCTCGGGGCCGGCGCCGCGCTCGGCGAGCCAGTGGGCGAGCCGGTTGGCGCGGGCGTTCAGCTCCGCGTAGGTGAGGGTGTCGTCCTCGTACACGAGGGCGGTCAGGCCGGGGGTGCGGGCCGCCTGCGCCTCGAAGGCGGCGGGCAGGGTGGGGGCCGGCACGGGGGTGGTCGTGTCGTTCCACTCGGTGAGCAGGCGGTGCCGCTCGGCCTCGGGCAGGACGTCCACGTCGAGCGCCTGCGTGCCGGCGCCGTCGTCGGTGGCGAGGGCGCGGACGATCCCGGTGAGGGCGGTCTCCAGGTAGTCGGCGACGGCGTCGCCGGAGACGGTCTCGTCGACCTGGAGGTCGAGGGAGAGTTCGCTGCCGAAGTCGTCGAGGGACACGGACACCGGGTAGTTGATGCCGTCGGCCGCCGCGACGAACCGCACGCCCCGGTCGTCGATGCGCAGGGCGGCGGCCTCGCCGTGGCCCGGCTCGAAGTGGCGGAAGTTGCCGACGGCGCTGAACAGCGGGGCGTCGCCGTCCATGCCGCTGCACCGCTGCGCGGCGCTGAGCGGGCTGTGCTCGCGGGCGATCAGCTCCTTGAGGCCCGTGTCGACCTCGGCGATCAGCTCGCGGACGGTACGGCCGGCCAGCCGGACGCGCAGGGGCAGGGTGTTGATGAAGTTGCCGAGCATCCGCTCGACGCCGGGCACGCCCTGGAGGCGCCCGGACATCACGCTGCCGAACACGATGTCGTCGCGGCCGCTGCACGCGGCGACCACGCGGGCCCAGGCGGCGTGGAAGAGGCAGGCCGGGCTGAGGCGCAGCCGGGCGGCCTGGGCGCGCAGGTCGCGGGTGAGGCCGGCGGGCAGGGGGCGGCGGAGCTGGGTGACCCGGCGGGCGTCGCCGTGCACGTCGGCGAGCCCGAACGGGGTGGTGGGCTCGGTGACGTCGCCGAGCGTGGCGGTGAAGTACTCCTCCACGTCGGCGGTCCGCTGCTGGTGCAGGGTGTGGGCGACGAAGTCGCGGTACGGGGCGGGCGGCGCGAGCAGGTCCGTGCGGCCGGCCATGTGGACGGCCAGCTCGTGCAGGGTCAGCCGCAGGGAGGTGGCGTCCTCGATGAGGTGGTGGGCGTTCAGGACGAGGTAGCGGCGCGCGGAGTGCGGGTCCTCGGCGATGACGAGCCGCAGCAGCGGGGCGGTGTCGAGGTTCATGCGCGCGGGCCGGGCGAGCAGGGCGCGGGCCTGCTCCTCGGCGTCCCCGTGCGTGTCCGTGTCCGGGGAGAGGACGATCCGCTCGACGGGCAGCCGGGCCGCGCGGTGCACGACCTGCACGGGCTCGGGCAGCCCGGAGGTGAGGACGGCGGTGCGCATGACGTCGTGGCGGTCGACGATCGCCTGGAGGGCGTCGGTGAACCGGGCGCACGCCTCCTCGTCGTCGGCCGCGTAGAGCGTGGAGACGAGGTACGGGTCGTGGTCCGGGTCCATCAGGTGGTGGAAGAGGATGCCCTCCTGCGTGGACAGCAGCGGGTAGACGTCCTGGACGCCGGCGGCGCCGCCGGGTACGGCGGCCACGACGGTGTCGATCTGCTCCTGCGTCAGGTCGATCAGGGGCAGCATCTCCGGGGTGATGCGCTCGCAGCCCTCGGGGACGAGGTTCGGCGGCACGCTGTGGCCGGGCCCGGCCTCGGCCGCGTCGATGCGGGCGGCGAGGTCGGCGAGGGTGGGGGCGCTGAAGACGTCCCGGACGGTGGCGTGCAGGCCGTGGTCCTTCAGCCGGGCCACGAGCACGGTGATCATCAGGGAGTGGCCGCCGAGGGCGAAGAAGTTGTCCTCGGCGCTGACGCGCTCCTCGTCGAAGCCGAGCAGGCCGGCCCACACCGAGGCGAGGCGCCGCTCGGTGGCGGTGGCGGGGGCCACGTAGGCGCGCCGGTCGAAGTCCTCCAGGTCGGGGGCGGGCAGGGCCTTGCGGTCCAGCTTGCCGTGGGCGGTGACGGGCAGGACGTCCAGCACGACGAACGCGCCGGGCACCATGTACTCGGGCAGGGTGCCCGCGAGGTGGCGGGCCAGCTCGGTGCGGTGGTCGCCGAGGGCGGCGCCGGGCTCCAGGACCGTGTAGGCGACGAGCCGGGGGTTGCCGGGCCGGTCCTCGCGGATGACGACGGCGCAGGCGCGCACGGCGGGGTGCTCGGCGAGGCGGTGCTCGATCTCGCCCAGTTCGATGCGGAAGCCGCGCAGCTTGACCTGGTCGTCGGCGCGGCCCAGGAACTCCAGGTTCCCGTCGGGGAGCCGGCGTACGAGGTCCCCGGTGCGGTACATGCGGGCGTCCGGGCCGTCGGCGAACGGGTTGGGCACGAACCGCTCGCGGGTCAGCTCCGGCTGGTGCAGGTAGCCGCGGGCCAGGCCGGTGCCCGCGATGTACAGCTCGCCGACGCATCCGATGCCCTGCGGTTCCAGGGCCTCGTTCAGGACGTGGAGCTGGATGTTCTGGATGGGCCTGCCGATGGGGACCGTACGCGGGGCGGGGCCCGCGGGGCAGGTCCAGTGGCTGACGTCCACGGCGGCCTCGGTGGGGCCGTAGAGGTTGTGGAGGGGCGCCGGATGGCGTTCGTAGTGGCGGGCGCACAGGTCCGGGGGCAGGGCCTCGCCGCTGCAGAAGACCTGCCGGACGGTGGTGCACCGCGACCAGTCGGGCTCCTCGACGACGGCGCGCAGCATCGACGGCACGAAGTGCAGGGTGGTCACGCCCAGTTCGCGGATGGCGGAGACCAGGTAGGCGGGGTCCTTGTGGCCGCCGGGTTCGGCGACGGCGAGGCGGGCGCCGAAGAGCAGCGGCCAGAAGAACTCCCACACGGACACGTCGAAGCTGAACGGCGTCTTCTGCAGGACGACGTCGTCCTCGGTGAGCCGGTACGCGTTCTGCATCCACTCGATGCGGTTGACGGCCGCCCGGTGCTCGATCATGACGCCCTTGGGGCGGCCGGTGGAGCCGGAGGTGTGGATGACGTACGCGAGGTGCTCGGGGCCGACGCCGTCGGCGGGCGGGTTGTCGTCCGGTCCGGCGTGGTCCTGCCCGTCGCGGTCGCGGAGGGTGCCGTCGCGGTAAAGGGCCAGGACGTGGCCGGCGGCCGCCAGGGGCGTGTCGTCCAGGTGGGGCTGGGTGAGGATCACGCGGGCGCCGGAGCGTTCGACGAGGTCGGCGACGCGGGCGGCCGGGTGGGACGGCTCGACCGGCATGTAGGCGCCGCCGGCCTTGAGGGCGCCGAGGATGCCGGCGACCATCTCGGCGGAGCGTTCCGCGTGCAGGCCGACCAGGGTGTCCGGTCCCACGCCGTGGCGGCGCAGGCCGTGGCCGACGCGGTTGGCCCAGGCGTTCAGCTCGGCGTAGGTCCAGGAGCGGTCGCCGTCGACGAGGGCGGTGCGGTCCGGGTGGCGCTCCACGGCCGCCTCGAACAGCTGGTGCAGGCACCGGTCGTCGGAGAAGGGACGGCGGGTGTCGTTCCACACCTCCAGGACCTGCCGCCGCTCCTCCGCGCCGACCATGCCCAGCCGGGAGACGGGCAGGGCCGGGTCGGCGGCGATCGCGGCGAGCAGCTGGGTGTAGTGGCCGATGAACCGGCGGACGGTGTCCCGGTCGTACAGGTCGGTGTTGTACTCGACGGTGCCGACGAGCCCGTCCGGGGTCTCCCGCACGTCGAGCGTGAGGTCGAACTTGGTGAAGCTGAGGTCGACGTCGACCGGGGACACGCCGAGGGCGCCGAGGGTGACGTCGCGCCGGGTCTGGGCCTCCTGGAGGACGAACAGCGTCTGGAAGACCGGCGAGTGGCTCTGGCTGCGCTCCAGGTCCAGGGCGTCGACGACGGCCTCGAACGGCACGTCCTGGTGGTCGTAGGCCTCCAGGGCGGTCTGCTTGACGCGGGCCAGCAGGTCGGGGAACGCGGGGTCGCCGGACAGGTCGGCGCGCAGGACGAGGGTGTTGGCGAAGAAGCCGACGAGCCCTTCCAGTTCGCGCCTGTTGCGGTTGGCGACGACCGTGCCGACGGCGATGTCCGTCTGGTGCGTGTAGCGGTGCAGGACGAGCGTGTAGGCCGCCAGCAGGGTCATGTAGAGCGTGGCGTCGTGGAACTTGGCGGCCTCGCGCAGGGCGCCGAGCAGGTCGGCGGGGCAGTGGAAGGTCTCGCGGGCGCCCGCGTACGTCTTGACGCGGGGCCGCTCGCGGTCGGTCGGCAGGGTCAGCCGCGGGTCGACCCCGGCGAGCTGCCGCTTCCAGTACGCGAGCTGCCGGGCCTGGACGTCGTCGGCGAGCCACCGGCGCTGCCAGTGGGCGTAGTCGGCGTACTGGACGGGCAGCGGCTCCAGCGGTGAGGGCCGCCCGGCGCAGAACGCCTCGTACAGGGCGACGAGGTCGCGGAAGAAGACGCCCACCGACCAGCCGTCGGACACGCTGTGGTGCGTGGTCACCAGCAGGACGTGCTCCTGCTCGGCCCGCCGCAGCAGCCGGACCCGGATCAGGGGGCCGCGCTCCAGGTCGAAGGGCGCGGCCGCCTCGGCCCGGCAGAGGGCGGGGAGCGCGTCCGGGTCGGTCAGCTCCTCCTCGCCGACCGTGAAGTCGCGGCCGTCGCCGACGACCTGGTGGGGCACGCCGTCGCGTTCGGCGAACCGGGTGCGCAGCACCTCGTGGCGCTGCACCACCGCGTGCAGGGCGCGCAGGAGGGCGGGCCGGTCGAGGGAGCCGGTCAACCGCATCGCCATGGGGATGTTGTAGGCGGCGCTGGTGCCGTCGAGACGGTCCAGGAACCACAGGCGCTGCTGGGTGAAGGACAGCGGCAGCGGCTCGCCGTCGGTCCTGGACAGTGTCGGTACGGCTTCGAGCGCCGACAGGTCGACGCCCTGCTTCTTCAGCAGCGCGATCAGGGCGCGCTGCCGCTTGGCGGGCAGGGAGCGGATCCTCCGGATGAGGGCCGGCCCGGTGTCCTGACTGGTGGTGCCCATCGTGGTCCCCTCCGCCTAGTTCTCGGTGTCCAGAGCGTCGAGCTCTGCGTCGCTCATGCGCTCGACGAGGCCGATGCTGTCGAGGATCAGTTCCAGTTCGCGTGTGGTCGCGTCACGGGCGACGCCGAGCGGCAGGCGCTGTTCCAGTTCGGTGGCCATGTCGGCGAGGCGTGGCGCGTTGAAGACCGTTTCGACGGGCAGCTCGGCACCGGTCTGTTCCTTGAGCAGGTTGATCAGGCGTGTGGCGAGCAGGGAGTTGCCGCCGAGCGAGAAGAAGTCGCTCTTGGCGCCGAGCTGCCCGGTGTCGATCTGGAGGACGTCCGACCAGGCGTCGCGCACGGTCCGCTCGGCGTCGGTGAGCGTGGGGTCGTCGTCCGTCAGCGAGGCGCGGGATTCGGGCGTACGGGGTTCGGGCGTCCGGGCCGCGGGGACGCGGGCCTCCGGTGCCCGGGCCTCGGGGGTGCGGGTCTCGGGGGTGCGGCCGACCCAGTAGCTGCCCGGGGCGAAGGCCGTGGCGGGCAGCGGCACCAGGCGGCGCCGCCCGTCGTGGAGGCCGCTCCACGGCACGCGCACCCCGCGCACCCACAGCTCGGCCAGCTGGTCCAGGTCGCCGTCCTCGACGAGGCCGGCGAGGAAGGCCTCGCCCCGGGCGCCCGACAGGACGGTGGCCAGCGGTCCGGCGTCCTCGTCGGCGTTGCCGCGGTGGACGGACCCGGCGGGACCGGCGGGCCGGTCGCCGTCGGCCAGGTGGTGGGCGAGGGCCCGCTTCAGCTCGTCGCGGGACGACGCGACCACGGCCAGCCGCTCGGGCAGCGCCTCCCGGCCGAGCTGGGAGGTGTACGCGATGTCGGCGAGGCCCACCGTGTCGTCGCCCTCCAGGCCCTCCAGGTGGTCGTGCAGGCGCCGGACCGCCGTGATCAGCCGCTCGGGGGTCCTGGCCGACACCGCCACCAGCTGGGGCGCGGTGGCGCCGGTGTCCTGCGGGCGGGGCTCCGCGGTGCGCGGCGGCGCCTCGACGACGAGGCTGACGTGGCTGCCGCCGGCCGCGACGGAGTTGATGAGGGCGCGGCGGGGCGCGGGGCTCCCGTCGGCGGTGGCACGCGGCTCCCAGGCGGTCAGCTCGTCGCACAGGACCACGGGGGAACCGTCCGCCGCCAGGTTCGGGTTGGGGTCGCCGGCCTCGACGAGCGGGGCGATCCGCCCGTGCCGCAGCTGGAGGACGACCTTGGTGAGCTGCGCGATGCCGGAGGCCGCCTCGGGGTGGCCGAGGTTGGACTTCACCGTGCCGACGGGAACGGGGGCGGTCACCCCGCCGAACACCTCGCGCAGGGCGCGCAGTTCGACCTCGTCGGTGAACGTGGTGCCGTTCGCCGCGGCCTCCACGTACCCGATGGAGCCGGGTTCGGCACCGGCCCGGTCCAGCGCGCGGCGCATGGCGGCGACCTGGGTGCGGTGGCTGGGGGTCATGAAGCCGTTGGACCGGCCGCCGTGCAGCGACGACGTGGCCTTGATGACGGCGTGGACGGTGTCCCCGTCGCGCAGCGCCGCGTCGAGCGGCTTGAGCAGGACCGCGCCGACGGCCTCGGCCGGCAGGTAGCCGTCGCCGTCGCGGAAGCTGCGGCTGCCCGGGTGGGTGCCGAGCAGCTGCATCTCGGACAGGGCGACGTACTTGTCGGGGTGGACGGTCAGGTTGACGCCGCCGGCGACCGCCAGTTCGCTCTCGCCTCGCAGGAGGTCGGCGCAGGCGAGGTGGACGGCCATGGCCGACGAGGTGCACATGCTGTCGACGGCGAGGCTGGGCCCTTCGAGACCGAAGAAGTGCGAGACGCGGTTGGCGATGAGGTTGTACGAGGCCGCGGAGGTGAGCGCCGCGAGCGTGGGGTCCGACTGGTCCGCCCGGTACATCTGGTAGGCGGCGCCGACGTACACGCCGACGCGTCGCCCGTAGCGCTGCTCGACCACCTCCTGGGTGATGCCGCTCTGCTCCAGCAGGTGCCAGACGGTCTCCAGGAACAGTCGCTGCTGCGGGTCCATCGCGGCCGCCTCGCGCGGCGAGATGCCGAAGTGCAGCGGGTCGAACCGGTCGATGCCGTCGAGGAAGGCGCCCCACTGGGGGTGGCCGGCGGCGGAGGTGTCCCAGCGCTCGGCGGGGACCGGGGTGACGCAGTCCCGGCCGTCCCGCAGGCCGTCCCAGAACGCGTCGAGGTCGGCGGCCTGCGGGTAGCGGCCGCTGATGCCGATGATCGCGACGTCCTGGGCGTTCCGGTCGTCGCCGCGCTCGTGACCCCGCGGGGTCGGGACCGCTGGGGCCGGGGTGCTCACAGGGCTCGGCGCGGGCGCGGGTGCGGGCGTCGGTTCGCCGACGAGCGCGCGCAGGGCGTCCGTGTGGTCCGCGGCGAGGTACCGGGCGAGGCCCCGCACGGTCTGCACCTCGAAGAGCAGCGTCCGCGACAGCGGGCCGAACGACTCCTCCAGCGGCTGGACCATGCCGACGGCGAGGACGGAGTCCATGCCGTACCGCTCCAGCGGGGTGTCGGGGTCCAGGCGTTCGGCGCCGAGCTTGAGCACCGGGGCCAGCACGCGGCGGAGGTGGCCCACGGCCCGGTCCTCCAGGGCGCGTGTGGCGCTCGCGCCCGTGGCCGGTGCGGCGGCGGGGGCCGCTTCGGCGGCCGGTGCGGGCGTCGCTCCGGCGGTCGCCGGGGCCGCCTGCCCGGCGGCCGGTTCGCCGCGGCCGGTGAGCCGGGGCAGCAGCGTGTCACGCCGGCCCGCGACGACCAGCAGCCTGCCGTCCGTGAGGCCGTTCGCGTCGGCGGCGAGCGCGCAGCGCAGGGCGGTCAGGCCCCGGGGCGTGTCGAGCGGGGCCAGGCCCAGGGCGCTCAGCTGGTCCCGGGCGGGGCCGTCGGCGCCCATGCCTCCCTCGTCCCACAGCGGCCAGTTCACGGAGACGGTCCTGCCGCGGCGCAGCCCCGCGTCGACGAGGCGGTTGCGGTGGACGGCGTAGGCGTCCATGAACGCGTTGGCGGCGGCGTAGTCGCACTGGCCGGGGTTGCCGAAGGCGCCGCCGATCGACGAGAAGCACACGAACACGTCCAGCGGCTGCTGCCGGGTCAGCTCGTCGAGGTGGGCGAGCCCGGCGACCTTGGGCGCGAGGACGCGTTCCAGTTCCTCGGGGCTCTTGCGGACGACGAAGTTGTCGTCGATGACCCCTGCGGCGTGCAGGACGCCCGTCAGCGGACCGTGGTTGTCGAGCACGTGGTCGAGGAGGCGGGCGACGGCGTCCCGGTCGGCGACGTCGGCGCGCTGGTAGTCGACGGTGAGGCCGGCGGCGCGCAGGGCGCCCAGCGCGCCGCGCTTCTCCTCGTCGAGCGGCGAGCGTCCGGTGAGGACCACGGTGGCGTGGGCGACCGACGCGGCGATGTCCCGCGCGACGATCAGGCCGAGACCGCCCGTGCCGCCGGTGACGAGGTAGACGCCGTCCTCCCGCCAGGGCGTGGCGGCGGGCCGGGCGGAGGTCAGCTCCTGCAGGCGGCCCACCAGGCGGCGGCCGCCCCGGTGGCGCACCTCGGGCTCGGGCTCGGGCGCCGCTTCGGCGGCCAGGCGGGCGGCGACGGTGGCGGGCGACGCGCCGTCGAGGCATTCGACGTACTGCGTGTGCAGGTTCGGGTTCTCCAGGCGGGCGGTCCTCAGGAGCCCGGCGAGGCCGCCGAAGCAGGCCAGGCGGTCGCGTTCGGCGTCGTCGCCCGCGGAGCCGACCAGGGCCACCTGGAGCAGCGCGGGGCGGCGTACGCCGCGTTCGAGGAGGCCGCGGGTCAGGGTGAACAGCTGCCGTACCGCCTCGGTGTAGCCGTGGTCCAGTGGTCCGTCGGCGGGCTCCAGGAAGGTGCACTCGGACCCGGCGGGCAGCGCGGCCCGCAGGGCGTCGCGGTCCGCGTCGGCGAGCCGCCCGACCACCACGACGTGCCGCTCGGCGAACGGTGTGCCGGAGGCGGCGCGTACGGCACCGGCCGCGTCCTCGGGGGTCCAGACCGGGCGCAGCAGCATCATCTCGGCACCGTCGGCGCCGGCCGCGGTGGCGACAGGGGCGGGCGGCGCCTCGCCGGCGTCCAGGTCCAGCCAGCAGCGCTCGCGGGCGAAGGGGTAACCGGGCAGACCGATGCGCCGGACGGGCGTGCCGGCGGGGCGGGCCGCCTCCCAGTCCACCACGGCGCCGTCGGCCCACAGGCCCAGCAGCCGGTCGTGCGCGCCGCGTTCGGTCCAGTCGGAAAGGGCGGTGCGCAGGGCGGCGGGGGCGTCGGCGGGCCGGTCGGGGCGGACGGTACCCCGGGTCCAGCGGCCGGCCCGGCCGGGTGCGGCGGCGAACGCGTCCAGCAGGGCGCGGGCGTCGGCGACCGAGGTGACGGCGAGGGCCAGCCGCTCCTCCAGCGCCATGCGCCCGGTCTGCAGGGTCCAGGCGACGGCGGGCAGGTCGTCGTCGGTCAGCTCGGCGAGCCGGGCGCTCAGCCGGCGGGCCTGCTCCACGAGTTGCTCCTCGCTCCTGGCGGAGAGCACGAGCAGCGCGGGGCGGCCGTTGGCCGGGCGCCGCGCGGGAGGCGCGGGGGCCTGGTACTCGGCGATGACGACATGCGCGTTGGAGCCGCCGCCGCCGAAGCTGGACACGCCGGCGATCCTCGGCAGGGTCCGGCGCTCCCCGTCGGCGTCCGACGTGGGGCGGTGCCACGGCTCCAGGCGGCGCTGGACGCGCAGCGGCGTGCGGTCGAAGTCGATGTGCGGGTTGAGCGTGCCGGAGTGGAGGCTCGGCACCAGCTCCCCGTGCCGCATCTGGAGCAGCACCTTGGTGACGGCGGCGATGCCGGCGGCGCTCTCGCCGTGCCCGATGTTCGACTTGACGGAGCCGATGGCGCAGCGCTCCGGAGCGCCGCCGGCCCTGCGGAACGCCTTCTCCAGGCCGGCGATCTCGATCGGGTCGCCCAGGGACGTACCGGTGCCGTGCGCCTCCAGGTAGCTGAGGGAGCGCGGGTCGACGCCGGCGGCGGTGAGCGCGTCGGCGATGACCTCGCCCTGCGCGACCGGGGTCGGCACCGAGTAGCCGGTGGTGCGTCCGCCGTGGTTGACGGCGGTGCCCTTGATGACGCCGTGGATGTGGTCGCCGTCGGCGACCGCCTGCTCCAGGGGCTTGAGGAGGACGGCGCCGACGCCCTCGCCGGGCACGTAGCCGTCGCCGCCCTCGCCGAAGCTGCGGCAGCGGCCGTCGCTGGAGAGGAACTTGCGCTGGCCGAGCACCAGGTACTTGTTCGGGTGCGGGGTGAGGTTGACGCCTCCGGCGAGCGCGGTCCCGCACTGGCCGCTCCTGATGGCCTCGCAGGCCAGGTGGATGGCCGTCAGCGAGGAGGAGCACATGGTGTCGACGGCCATGCTCGGGCCGTGGAAGTCGTAGAAGTACGAGACGCGGTTGGCGACCGTGGAGGCGCTGCCCCACAGGGCGACCGGCAGTCCGCGCTCCTGCGCCTGCGCGCCGTGGAGCTGGTACTCCTGGTACATCACGCCGACGAAGACGCCGACCTTCCCGCCCCGGGACAGCCGGTCGGAGGTGTACCCGGCGTCCTCCAGGGTGTGGTGGGCGCACTGCAGGAACAGGCGCTCCTGGGGGTCGAGGTGGTCCGCCTCCAGCAGGGATATCTGGAAGAACAGCGGGTCGAACCGGTCGATGTCGTCGAGGAAACCGCCCCACGCGCCGGGGCCGCCGTCGTTCGTGTACCTGCGGTGGTCCCAGCGGTCGGCGGGCACTTCGCGGATGCAGTCGCGGCCGGAGCGGAGGTTCCGCCAGAACTCGTCGAGATCCGCCGCCTCGGGGTAGCGCCCGCTGACGCCGATGATCGCGATGTCGCCGGAGCGCGCGGGCTCGGCCACGAGGGGCGCGGCGGCGGGGGCCGGCTCGGGCGGGGTGTCCTGCCCGGTGTCCGTGGTGGGCAGGAGGCGCGTGGACAGCCCGGTGAGGTCCACGCGGACGCGGCCGCGCTCGTCGAGGACGGTGACGTCCAGCCGCGCGGACGCGGTGTCGGTGCCGGTGCCGGGCCGGTGGCGGATCCAGGCGTACGCGGTGGTGGGCGTCGCCGCGGCGGCCTCGGCGCGTTCCAGTGCGAACGGCAGGGCGAGGCCGGCCGACCGGTCGCCGGAGCCGTCGCCGGTGAGCCACAGGCCGATCGTGGCCTGGAGGGCGCCGTCCAGGATGCTCGGGTGCATCAGGCCGCCGCCCGGCGCGTCGGCCTCGGCGGGCAGCCGCAGCCGGGCGAGGACCTGCGGGCGTCCCTCGGGGTCGGTTCCGGTGCGCAGTTCGGTGAGGGCGCGCTGAGAGGGGCCGTACTCCATGCCCATGCCGGTGTAGAGCCCGTAGACGTGTGCGGCGGAGTGCACGGCGCCGCCGCAGGCCGCGCGCAGCTCGTCGAGGAGGTACGTCTGGTGCGGGGTGCCGTCCGGCAGGCTCGCCCGGCCCTGGCTGCAGAGGGTGGCGGTGCCGTGGGCGTCGACGCTGTGGATCTCGTACGTGCAGCCGCCGGTGGGCGCGGTCCGTACGCTCACGCGCAGGTCGAGCCCGTCGGGGCCGCAGAGCGCGGGGCGGAGCCACACCACGTCGGCCAGCCGCAGGGCGCCGCCTTCGCCGGCGCCCAGGGTGCGGGCGGCCGCGGCGCGGGCCATCTCCAGGTGGGCGACGCCGGGCAGGACGCGTCCGCCGCGCACCTGGTGGTCGCGCAGGAAGGGTTCGTCGCCGGTGAAGTGCGTCTCGTACGTGGCGGTGTCGCCGTCGGCGGACGGCACGACCCGGTGCAGCATCGGGTGGAGCCGGTCCGGGCTCGCGGAGCCGGGGACCGCCGGGGCTGCCGGCGCGGGGGCCGGAGGCGGGACCGCCGGGGCAGCCGGGGCGACGGAGGCCGCCGGGGCCACCCCTGCGACTGCGAGCGTCGAAGTGGCGGAGGCGCCGGTGGCCTCCTGGGCGACGTGGTCGCGGTGGGCGCCCACGAGGTGGGCGGCGAGGGTCTGGACGGTGCGGTGGTCGGCGAGGACGGCGGGCGGGAGGGTCAGCCCGTAGCGGTCGTCGATCCGGTCGGCGAGGTGGGCGAGGGCGTTGACGTCGAAGCCGAACTCGACGAACTCGCCGTCCGCGTGGACCTCGGCGGCCGGGACCCGCAGGAGGGCGGCCACCTCGTCCGTCAGGGCGGTACGGACGGCCGCGAGCAGCTCGTCGTCGGCGCCGGGCCGGGGTGCGACGACGACCGGGGCGGGCGCGGCCTCCACCACGGGCGCGGGCGTGGGCCGCTCCGGCAGCGACGTCTCCAGCCACGCCGCCAGGTCCGCGATCGTCTTGTGCTCGAACATCACCGTCGGCGACAACTCCACCGACAGCCGCTCCTCCAGCTCCGCCACCAACGACAGCAGATCCGCCGACGCCAACCCCAACTCGTAATAACCCAGCCCCACATCCACCCGGTCCGCCGGCACCTCAAGACGCGCCGCCACCAGACCCCGCACCACACCCACCAGATCCGCGACGGGCGCCGCCTCCACCACGGGCGCGGGCACAGGCCGCTCCGGCAGGGACGTCTCCAGCCACGCCGCCAGGTCCGCGATCGTCTTGTGCTCGAACATCACCGTCGGCGACAACTCCACCGACAGCCGCTCCTCCAGCTCCGCCACCAACGACAGCAGATCCGCCGACGCCAACCCCAACTCGTAATAACCCAGCCCCACATCCACCCGGTCCGCCGGCACCTCAAGACGCGCCGCCACCAGACCCCGCACCACATCCACCAGGTCCGACGCGCCCGCGGAGGGGGCGGCGACCGGCGCCGCGGCCGTCACCACGGGGGTGGGCTCGTCGCGGACGTCGAGTGCGCCGGCGGCCCGGATGCGCTTGGCGACGAACCGGCCCACCTCGGCGACCTTCTGCCCGGTGGCGTCGTAGAACTCGACGACGAGGCGGATGAGTTCGTCGTCCCGGCGCACGGAGTCGGCGGGGACCCGGACGTAGCAGCGCTTGCCGAGGGGTGCCGCGGCGCGGAACCGCTCGAACATCAGCGGCAGGTAGAGGCCGGGGCCGTCGTTGTCGCCGTGGAGCATGCCGAGGGCCACGCCGCCGCCGAGCAGCCCGGCCTCGAACAGAGCGGGGTGGAAGAGGAACGCGGCGGTGGAGCCCTGGTGTTCCGGGGCGAGTTCGAGTTCGGCGATCCAGTCCCCGGGACGGTGGTGGACCACACCGCCGATCTTCATCAGGCCCGAGTGGAACAGGTCGATCTCGCGGCACCAGGTGTAGATCTCGTCGAGGGTCGTGCGCCGGGTGGCTCCTTCCACCGGCAGCGGCAGCCGCTCCGTGAAGGCGGAGGGTGCGCGGCGGTGGGCGCTGACGACGGCGTGCACGACGTCGGCGGTGTCCTGGGGACGGCGGCTGCGGACCTCTATGCGCCAGCCGCCCAGGGGCGCCGGGCGGCCTTCGACGGTGGTGAGGACCTGTTCGCCCGGACCGGCGACCAGCGGGGCGAGGATGGTGAGGTTGCGCAGCTCGACGTCCGGCATGGGGTGGCCGTGCCGGGCGAGGACCTGGAGCACGAGGTCCACGTAGCCGACGCCGGGCATGAGGCTGCGCCCGTACACGACATGGCCGTGCAGCAGCGGGTTGTCGGCGGTGACGGTGAAGGTCTCGGTGAACGTGGGCGATTCGGTCATCGGTTTCCGTCCCAGAACAGCGTCGAGCCGGCGGTCGCCCCGGTGGGGGCAGCGCCGGAGAATACATCCGGAGTACACGAGAATGAATCCGGAATTGATCCGGGATTCACACACCAGGATTTCTTGCGGATGGAACCGGAATACAGCACTCCCAACGTTCTTCCCGACGTGTATCGATTCCACCGGAGGGGCGGCCGCTGACGCGTTCCCGCTGCCCGGAGCCTAGCGGCGTGATCGCCGCCAGGCAATGAAAAGCAGTCAAGAGTTGATCAACGAAAGGCGATGGCGGTCAACAGCAGTCCGTCCCGGTGCAGCCAGCGCCCCGAAACCTGAGTCAGAGGCCGGCCGGCAACCGCCGGAGGGGGCTCCAGAAGCCGTACGGAGAATGTGCCGCCGGGGTCGATGGCGATCTCGGCCCCGGAGAACTCCAGCGATCGCCGGGCGAGCGGGAACCACACTTTGTAGACGGCTTCCTTGCAGCTGAACAACAACCGGTCCCACGGCACCCGCGCATCACGCGCGCGGAGCCGCTCGAGAAGCGCTCGCTCCTTCGGCAGACCGATCATTTCCAGCACCCCGTCCGGCAGTGGCGCGCTCGGCTCGGCGTCGATACCCACGGCGTGCACCCTGCTGGCGCGGGCCACGGCGGCGGCCCGGTAGCCGGTGCAGTGGGTCATGCTGCCGACGACTCCGGCGGGCCAGGACGGCGCCCGGCCTGGGCCGGGCGGCAGCGGAACGGGCGGGATGCCCAGCTCACGCAGCGCCGCTCTGGCGCACTGCCGCACCGTCGTGAACTCGCGCCGCCGGGTCTGTACGGCACCGGCGATGGCCGCGCGTTCCTCGGCGAAGAGATCGGCGCCCCGGTCGTCGTCGAAGGCCTCGGCCGAGGCGACTTCGACGGGAAGTATGTCCTCGATCACGCTCTCCCCCAGAGCACTTTCTCTTCCCCGGCGCCCGCATGAATCCCATGGGGGCGCCATCCCCGGCCCGACTCTAACGCGAGCCGTTCCACGTCGGCCAGCTTTTCCCGAAACTGCTGGATCGTCAATTCTCCTGGGACGGAGGAGACACCGCCGGAGTAGTCTCCGAACTGCTTCCGCGCCTCTTACCAGGTGGTCAGGGAGAAGCGCTCGCCGAGTTCGCGCGCCCCAATGGCGAAGCCCTTGATCTGTTCGGCCTTCTCGACCATCTTGTCGTCGCCGGCCCGCTTCGAGATCCCGATCAGCCAGTCATAGGTGTCGGCGGGGTGGACGTCGTACGTGAAATGCAGCTTGGCCAGCAGGAAGAGGACGTCCCGGAAGTTCTCCCGCTCGATCACATTCGCCAGGGAGAGGATCCGCTCCCGGTGTTCCGCGGTGAACGGCTTGCGGTGCGGGATGTCGGGCGTGCCGCCCGGGGCGTACACGGTGGCGTCGGCGAACGCCTCCTTCTCGTCGAAATCCCCGTCGAAGGCCAGGTCGACGCAGAGCGACTGGCGGCTGAAGTCGGAGAAGTTGACGGCGGAGTGCACGGCGGCCGCGTCGAGGAACCAGATCTCACCGGGCCGCATGTGGATGACGGTGTCGTCGTCCGAGTGGAAGGCGAGCGGGCTGTCCTCCAGGACCATGAACGTCCGGAAGTACAGGTCGACCTCGCGGTCGAGTTCCACGAAATCGCGGTGCGGAATGACGATGGCGTTCTTCAGGTTCCGGGTGCGGGCCATCTGGAGCCGGTCGACATTGTAGACCGTGGTGATGATCTCGTTGAGATAAGGGACGTGCGCGGCATGTCCGGTCGGCTGTGCGGCGGCGCCGTCGAGGTCCCGGTAGAGCCGGTCCTCGCTGCCCCCGGTCGCGTTGTACAGCGGTATGTTCTTCCAGAATCCGTTGCTGAACTCGTTGTACTCCTCCTCCACGGTGGGAACCGTGGCGAGGTAGTCCAGGTCCTGCTTCAGCCGGTCCTGGTCGAGCTCGATCCTGCCGAGGATGTGGGAGCGCATCCGTCCTCCGTTTCGCGGGACACACTGTGGTCGGTTTCGTGTGCGAGGGGTGCCCCTCCGGCCGATGGAGGCGCTCAGGGGCAGTGCGCCACGCCATCGCGGAGGCTGGGTGACTTCCACGCCGAAGCCCGCTCCGGCATCGCCACCACAGTGATCGACGCCGGGTACCGGAAGTCGAACGGTGAATGAACAAATGGTCGGTGAAGCGGAAAGCGAGGTGTCCGCGCGTGGCGAGGAAACCGCGAAAAGGCAGGCACCGGCGAGTGCGCTGCGTCATTCCGCGGCGCTTGCGGCAATCACACGACCCCCCGTGTCCGGATCCCCCTGACTCACGGTCGACTTCACCCCCGAGGGGCGTTCGCAACCATGATCGAATGCCGGGGAGCCTATGCCAGGGGGATCTGACCAGTCAAGGAACGCCTCCATAGGAATAGACCTATGGGCGCGAGTTGACGCCACGTCAATATGGGGAATCCCTGCCTTCCCCCACGTCATCGCGACAGGCCGCATTCATGTCCTGTTGGCGTGATGGCTGAAAATCAACGCCCATGCCGGAACGGGGCGGTGGCCGGGAACGCACGAAGGGCGGGCCCCCCGAGGGAGCCCGCCCCGCGCACGGCGTGCGGATCAGCGGTGGTTGGCGAACCAGTTCGCCGCCGGCAGCAGCTTGTTGTCGTAGTCGAACAGGGCCTGGTTCTCCCAGCCGTTCCCGGAGGCCGGATCGGTCGGGTCCCAGCCGTTGCCGCCGACGGCGGTCCAGGTGGGCTCCCAGTAGACGATGCCGAGGCCGCGGCCGCCGGGGACGGCCTCCACCACGTTCATCACGTCGCGCAGCCAGGCCGCCTGGCCGGCCGGGGAGGCCGGGTAGCCGGAGACCAGCTCGCCGGTGGTGTCGATGATGTTCTCGTGGCTGTCCTTGCTGTCGAGGCGGAAGGGGTAGGCGGTCTCGACGACCAGGACCGGCTTGCCGTAGCGGGCGGCGGTGGCGTCCAGGTTGGTCTGGAGGTCGGACAGGGTGCCGTGCCAGTAGCCGTAGTAGGAGAGCGCGATGACGTCGAAGCTCACCCCGTTGGCGACCGCGTTGTCGAACCAGGTCCGGGTGCCGGCCGTGTCACCGCCCTTCGCCAGGTGCAGGGCGATCTGCGTGGACGAGGAGACCGCCTTGGCCGCGGAGATCCCGGAGTTGAGCAGCCCGGAGAGCTGGCTCCAGTTGGCGGTGGAGCCGTCGGGCCACAGCATGCCGCCGTTGATCTCGTTGCCGATCTGCACCATGTCGGCGGTGGTGCCCTGCGCCTTCAGCGCGTTCAGCACGTCGTACGTGTGGTTGTAGACGTCCGTGCGCAGCTGGCTGTACGCGTGGGAGGACCACGCGGCGGGCTTGGACTGGGCGCCGGGGTCGGCCCAGGTGTCGGAGTAGTGGAAGTCGACCAGCAGCTTCATGCCCTGCGCCTTGACGCGCTGGGCCATCTGCAGGACGCGGGCCTTGTTGTTGTAGCCGTCGGCGGGGTTGACCCAGACCTTCAGGCGGGCGTAGTTGGCGCCGGCCGACTTGAGGATGGCGAGCCCGTCGCCCGCCGTGCCGCCGGAGGTGCGGTAGACGCCGCCCCTGTCCTCGCTCTTCTTCAGTGAGGACACGTCGACGCCCTTGACGGGCAGGCGGGTCGATCCGGAGGTGAAGGTGACGTCGTCGACGTTGAGCCAGTTACCGGCGCTGGCGTCGGAGTTGATGCTGATGGTGCACTGGCTGTTGGTCACGTCGATCGAGGTGACCAGGCGTATCCAGGCGCCGTTCGGGGTCGGCGTGAGGTCGGTGCGCTGCTCGGCCGAGCCGCAGTTGCGCAGGGCCAGGTAGGCGGCGTTCTGCCCGCCGCTGGAGCGCACCCAGGCGCTGAGCGTGTAGGTGCCGTTGGTGAGCCCGGACAGGTACTGGTACGTCTCGACCTTGTACGCCGATGACGACCAGTGGGAGAGGCGGTAGCTGCCGCTGCGGCCGCCCGCCTCGGTGAACGAGGCGGAGTTCTGGCCGGTGGCGGAGTAGGTGGACCAGCCCGTCGTACCGGATTCGAACCCGGTGTTGGTGAGGGTGGAAGCGGCCTGCGCCTGCGGCGCGGCGAGCCCGGCGACGAGGAGGGTCCCGGTCGCCGTGGCGGCTCCGATCAGGGCCCGCAGGCCCCGGCGGGGGGTGGTGACGGCATGCATCGTCGATGTCCCTTCGACGTTGGAGGGAGGTTCCAGGTGGTGCCGTTCACCCGGGTGCGCCCGTGCGGCACGGCCGCACCCGGGGAGTCGCGTGGGGTCAGGCGTCGAGCCGTACGACCCGGACCGCGCCCGCGGGGACGGCGAGGTGTCCCGCGGTGTGCTCGCCGCCGAGGAGTTCCGTGCCGGGGGTGTCCAGCGGGACCTTGACGTCGTGCGCGGTGTGGTTGAGGACGAAGAGGTAGTCGCCGTGCTCGCCGGAGCGGCGCACGGTCTCGACGTCGCGGGGCAGCCCGGTGCGCGGCGCGATGCCGGCGTCCTCGCAGGCCGCGCCGATGATCACATCCAGCGCCGCGGAGTCCGGGCGGGTGGAGACGTACCAGGCGGTGCCCTCGCCGAGGCGGTGGCGGGTCACGGCGGGGTGGCCGGCGGCGAGCCCGTCGGCGTACGTCCACACGGTCTCGGCGCCGCGCGGTACGACGAACTCGCTCCACACGTCGCCGGTGAGCGTGGCGCCGTCCGGCCCGGTGAGGGTCACGCGCTGGTCGGCGAGGAGCGGCGAGAACTCCTCGACGGTGAGGCCGAGGACGTCGCGCAGGGCGCCGGGGTGGGGGCCCTCGTGGACGGCGTCGTGCTCGTCGACGATGCCGGAGAAGTACGAGACGACGAGGGTGCCGCCGTTCTCGACGTAGGAGCGCAGGTTGCGGCCGGCGGCTTCGGTGGCGAGGTAGAGCGCGGGGACGACCACCAGCGGGTAGGCCGACAGGTCGGCCTCGGGGTGGGCAAAGTCGACGGTGAGGTGCCGGTCGTAGAGGGTCTCGTAGAAACTGTCGGCGCGCTCGCGCGCGTCGTGGTCCTCGCTGGGGCGCCACTCCAGGTTCTGCGCCCACCAGGACTGCCAGTCCCAGACCATGGCGACGTCCGGGACGGTCCGGGTGCCGCGCACCGGGGCGAGCGATTCGAGGTCGGCGCCGAGGCGGACGACCTCGCGCCACACGCGGGATTCGGTACCGGCGTGCGGCACCATCGCGGAGTGGAACTTCTCGGCGCCGCGGCGGGACTGGCGCCACTGGAAGAACATGGCGCCCTCGGAGCCGCGCGCCACGTGGGCGAGGGAGTTGCGGGCCATCTCGCCGGGGCGTTTGGCGGGGTTGCGGGGCTGCCAGTTGACGCCGGACGTGGAGTGCTCCAGCAGCAGCCAGGGGGCACCGCCCGCGACGGAGCGGGTGAGGTCGGCGGCCATGGCGAGGTTGACGTGCGTACGGCGGCCGTCGGTGATCAGGTAGTGGTCGTTGGTGACCAGGTCGACCTCGCGGCCCCAGGCCCAGTAGTCGACGGAGTCGCACTGGCTGAGGGCGGTCATGAAGTTGGTGGTGACGGGGATGCCCGGGGCCAGCTCGTGGAGGATGTCCCGCTCGGCCGTGAAGTTCTCGCGCATGGTGGCGTCGGCGAAGCGGCGGTAGTCGAGCTGCTGGGCGGGGTTGCAGGCGGTCGGGGTGAGGCGCGGCGGGGTGATCTCGTCGAGGGAGCCGTAGCGCTGGCCCCAGAAGGCGGTGCCCCAGGCGTCGTTGACGGCGGCCACGGCGGCGGCCGGGTCGCCCGCCCCGTACCGGTCGGCCAGCCAGCGGCGGAAGTGGCCGGCGCAGGTGTCGCAGTAGCAGGCGGAGACGGGGACGCCGTACTCGTTGTGGACGTGCCACAGGGCGAGCGCCGGGTGGTCGCCGTAGCGGTACGCCAGCTCGCGGGTGATCCGGGCGGCGGCGGCGCGGTAGTCGGGGTTGCTGTGGCAGATCGCGGCGCGTGAGCCGAAGGCGTGGCGCACGCCCTCCCGGGTGACGGGCAGCGCCTCGGGGTGGGCCCGGTAGAACCAGGCGGGCGGCGCCGCCGTGGGCGTGGCCAGGTCGGCGCGGATGCCGTTCTCGTGGAGCAGGTCCAGGAGGCGGTCGAGCCAGCCGAAGTCGTAGCGGTCCCGCTCGGGCTCCAGCAGGGCCCACGAGAACACCCCGACGCTCACCATGGTGACGCCGGCCTCGCGCATCAGCCGGACGTCCTCCTGCCAGACGCTTTCCGGCCACTGTTCGGGGTTGTAGTCACCGCCGTACGCGAGCCGGGCGAGGCCCTTGGGAGTGGTCTCCGGCATGAATCTCTCCTGTGTCCTGTGCGGGTTCGATCGTATGGGAACGTGCACACACGCCAATCGATACAGCGATGCAACATAACCGCACAGGAACAACCATTGACAAGTGTCCGGAACGTTTCTCTACTGTGAACGCTCACAGAAGCATGGCAGGCCTCCCCCGTCGGAGCGGGGAGGCCCCTTCGGTCAGGGAGAAGCACCCCATGCCCCACGCGTTGCACCGCCGCCTCGCGGCCTCCGCCACCGCCGTCCTCCTCGGCGCCACCGCGCTCACCGCCTGCGGCTCCTCGGACGGCGGCGACGAGCCGGCCGCGTCCGGCCCCGTCTCGCTCACGTACTGGGCGTGGGCGCCGGGCATGGACAAGGTGGCGGCGATCTGGAACAAGAAGAATCCGGATATCAAGGTCACCGTGCAGAAGCAGGCGTCGGGCGACGACCTGGTCACGAAGATCATCACGGCGGCCAAGGCGCACCAGGCCCCCGACCTCGTCCAGGCCGAGTACCAGGCCCTGCCGACGCTCGTCAGCAACGAGGCCCTGGCCGACATATCCGCCGAGGTCAAGGGCGTCGAGGGCAAGTTCGCGCCGGGCGTCTGGCAGCAGACCACGCTCGGCACGGACGCGGTCTACGCGATCCCGCAGGACTCCGCCCCGCTGGCGTTCTACTACCGGGCCGACCTGTTCCGGCAGTACGGCCTCAAGGCCCCCACCACCTGGGACGAGTTCGCCGCGACGGCCCGCGCGCTGAAGACGAAGGCGCCCGACAAGGCCCTGACCACCTTCTCCGCCAACGACTCGGGCCTGTTCGCCGGCCTCTCCCAGCAGGCCGGCGCCACGTGGTGGACCGTCGACGGCCAGAAGTGGAAGGTCTCCATCGACGACGCCGCCACGCGGAAGGTCGCCTCCTTCTGGGGCGGGCTCGTCAAGGAGGGCGCCATCGACAACCAGCCGATGTACACGCCCGCCTGGAACAAGGCCCTCAACTCGGGCCGGCAGATCGCCTGGGTCAGCGCCGTGTGGGCGCCCGGCACCCTGAGCAGCGTCGCCCCCGACACCAAGGGCAAGTGGGCGATGGCGCCGCTCCCGCAGTGGACCAAGGGCGACAACGCGACCGGCAGCTGGGGCGGTTCCACCACGGCCGTGACCAACGACTCCCAGCACAAGGCCGCCGCCGCCAAGTTCGCCACCTGGCTGAACACCGACCCCGAGGCGCTGGCCGCGCTGGTGAAGGAGGGCGGCATCTACCCGGCCGCCACCGCCGCCCAGACCAGCGGCGCGCTGTCCGAGGCGCCCGACTACTTCGCCAACCAGCCGGAGTTCTACACCCTGGCCGCCGAGATCGCGAAGACCACCGCCCCCGCGTCCTGGGGCCCGAACGTGAACGTCGCGTACTCCTCCTTCAAGGACGCGTTCGGCAAGGCCGCCAAGGACAAGTCGGACTTCGGTGCCGCCCTGAGGACCATGCAGGACACCACCGTCGCCGACCTGGAGAAGCAGGGCTTCGAGGTCGCTCGGTGAGCAGGATCCACCAGAGGTCGTACGGGGTGAAGGCCGCCCCGTACGGCTTCCTCCTCCCCGCCGTCGTCCTCTTCGCGCTCTTCTTCGCCCTCCCCATCGGCTACGCGCTGTGGCTCAGCCTCCACCGCGTCGAGGTCAAGGGCCTCGGCCTGGGCAAGGGCGCCCGCGAGGAGGTCTGGGCCGGCTTCAGCAACTACGCGGCCGCGCTGACCGACGCCGAGCTGGGCCACGGCGCCCTGCGCGTGCTCGGCTACGGCGCCATCGTGGTGCCCGTCATGCTGGGCCTCGCGCTGCTGTTCGCGCTGCTCCTGGACACCGAGCGGGTCCGGGCGCGGTCGTTCTCGCGGCTCACGATCTTCCTGCCGTACGCCATCCCCGGCGTCGTCGCGGCACTGCTGTGGGGCTTCCTGTACCTGCCGGACGTGAGCCCCTTCCATTACGCCCTCGACGCGATGGGCCTGCCCGGCCCCGATCTCCTCGACGGCGGCGGCCTGTTCGTGGCCCTGGCCAACATCGCCGTGTGGGGCGGCACGGGCTTCAACATGATCGTGATCTACACCTCGCTGCGGTCCATCCCGGCCGAGGTGTACGAGGCGGCGAAGCTCGACGGCGCGACGCCGCTGCAGATCGCGCTGCGCATCAAGATCCCGATGGTGGCGCCGTCGCTGGTGCTGACCTTCTTCTTCTCCGTCATCGCCACCCTCCAGGTGTTCAGCGAACCCACCACGCTCAAGCCGCTCACCAACGGCGTGTCCACCACGTGGAGCCCGCTGATGAAGGTCTACAACGACGCCTTCCTCGGCGGGAACGTGTACGCCGCGTCCGCCACCGCCGTGGTCCTGGCCCTCGCCACCTTCGTCCTCTCCTTCGCCCTGCTCAGGGCCTCCGACTCCGGCTCCCAGCAGGGAGGATCCCGATGAGCACCCTCACCACGCCCGCCCGCAAGGCGGCCCCGGCCGCCGGCACCACGCCCGGCACCTCCCAGGGGCCGCCCCGGCGGATCGCCCTGCTGCCCACGGCCGTGCTGGTGCTCGGCGCGCTGTACTGCCTGCTGCCGGTGGCCTGGGTGCTGGTGGCCGCCACCAAGTCCAGCACGGAGCTGTTCTCCACGTTCACGTTCCTGCCGGGCAGCGGCTTCGGTGAGAACCTGACCGACCTCAACGCGTACCGCGACGGCATCTACTGGCAGTGGATGGCCAACTCCGGCCTGTACGCGGGCCTCGGCGCGCTGTTGTCGACGGTGGTGTCCGCGGTCTCCGGCTACGCGCTGGCGATCTACCGCTTCCCCGGCCGCGAGGCGATCTTCAAGGTGATGCTGGCGGGTGTGCTGATGCCGCCGGTCATCCTCGCCATCCCGCAGTACCTGCTGCTGGCGAAGGTCGGTCTCACGGACACCTACCTCTCCGTGCTGCTGCCGCTGGTCCTCTCCCCGTACGGCGTCTACCTCGGCCGGATCTACGCGGCGGCCGCCATTCCGGCGGAGCTGGTCGAGGCGGGCCGGATGGACGGGGCCGGCGAGTGGCGGATCTTCCTGCGGATCGCCGTCCCGATGATGTCCCCGGGCCTGGTGACGATCTTCCTCTTCCAGTTCGTCGCCATCTGGAACAACTTCCTCCTGCCGTTCATCATGCTCGGCGACGACGGCAAGTTCCCCATGACGGTGGGCCTGTTCACGCTGCTCAAGCAGGGTGCCGGCACCCCCGCCCTGTACACGCTGGTGGTCACCGGGGCGCTGCTCGCGATCGTCCCGCTCATCGCCCTGTTCCTCGTCATCCAGCGGTTCTGGAGCCTCGACCTGTTGTCCGGGGCCGTAAAGTCCTGAGCACAGGGGAACGAGAGGTGAACCAGAACATGGCCCACGGCCCAGAGGGCAGGCGCCGCTCGGTGACGATCCACGACGTGGCGCGCGAGGCGGGCGTCTCGCGCGGCACCGTCTCCCGCGTCCTCAACGGCGGTCACTACGTCAGCCCGGCCGCGCAGGCCGCGGTCGACGCCGCGATCCGCAGGACCGGTTACGTCGTCAACCGGCACGCCCGGTCGCTCATCACCGGCCGGTCGGACTCGGTGGCGTTCCTGCTGACCGAGCCGCAGGAACGGTTCTTCGAGGACCCCAACTTCAATGTCCTGCTGCGTTCCTGCACCCAGGCGCTGGCCGACCGGGACATCCCGCTGATCCTGATGATCGCGGGCACGGAGGGGGAACGGCGCCGCAACCTGCGGTACATCCAGGCCGGTCACGTGGACGGCGTGCTGCTGGTGTCGAGCCACTCCGGCGACCCGATGGCGGACCTGCTGCGCGAGGCGGGCGTGCCGGTGGTCGCCTGCGGCAAGCCGCTCGGGACCGCCGCGCGGGCGAAGGTCAGCTACGTCGCGGCCGACGACCGGGACGGGGCGCGGGAGATGGTGCGCTACCTGTACGCGTCGGGGCGGCGCCGGATCGCGACCGTGGCCGGTCCCGCGGACACGCCGGGCGGCGTCGAGCGGCTGGCCGGCTACCGCGAGACGCTCACCGAGTGCGGACTGCCCGTCGACGAGGCGCTCGTCGCGGTGGGCGACTACAGCCGGGCGAGCGGCGAGGCGGCCGCCGAACTGCTGCTGGAGCGGGCGCCCGACCTGGACGCGGTCTTCGTGGCGTCCGACCTGATGGCGCAGGGCGTGCTGGACGTGCTGGCGCGGGCGGGCCGGCGGGTGCCGGAGGACGTGGCCGTGGGCGGGTTCGACGACTCGCCCGCCGCGCCGGCGTCACGGCCCCCGCTCACCACGATCCGCCAGCCCTGGGACCGGATCAGCGCCGAGATGGTGCGGGTGCTGCTCGCCCGGATAGCGGGCGAGGACCCGGCCGCGGTCATCCTCCCCACGGAGCTGGTGCGCCGGGAATCCGCCTGACGCACCCGGCTCGGAGCGATTCGCCCGCATTCCGCCGAAGTGGCGCGTTTCATGATCTGAGACATGGAGAAACCCGATGATGCTCTGAGAGGATGAACGCCAGGCGCGACAGGGGGGTGTCGATCCGATGAGTGGTGTGTCGCCCGGACCTTTCGGCCTCGCCCGAAGTTCCCGACGAAAGCAGCGGCATCCGGTATGGCGACCACGCTGATCATCACCAACGACTTCCCGCCCCGGCAGGGCGGTATCGAGACGTTCGTCCACGCCCTGGCGACCCGGATGCCGGGCGACGTCGTCGTCTACACGTCGTCGGAGCCGGGGGCGGAGGCGTACGACGCGACGCTGCCGTTCCCGGTGATACGGGACCGGGCACGCACGCTGCTGCCGACCGGACGGGTCACCGCCCGTGCGCTGCGCATAGCCCGGGAGCACGGCTGCGACCGGGTGTGGTTCGGCGCGGCGGCGCCGCTCGCCGCGATGGCGCCCGCGCTGCGGCGCGGCGGGATACGGCGGATGGTGGCCACCACGCACGGCCACGAGATCTGGTGGGCGCGCACGCCCGGGGCCCGGCAGGTGCTGCGGCGGGTCGGCGAGAACGTCGACGTCGTCACGTACCTCGGGGAGTACACGCGCTCCCGCATAGCGTCGGCGCTCGGGCCGCGGGCGCGGACGAGCCGGCTGGTACCGGGCGTGGACGCGGGGGCGTTCCGCCCGGAGGGCATGGCGGACCTGGCGCGAGAGGTCCGCGACCGGCACGGCCTGGAGGGCAAGCGGGTCGTGCTGTGCGTGTCGCGGCTGGTGACGCGCAAGGGTCAGGACACCCTGATCCGCGCACTGCCCCTCGTACGGCAGGCCGTTCCCGACGCGGCCCTCGTCGTGGTCGGCCGGGGCCCGAGGAGCAGCGGCTGCGCGCCCTGGCGCACAAGCACGCCGACGGCGCGGTGGTGTTCGCGGGCGGCATGGACCACGCGGAGACGGCCAAGTACTACGCGGCGGCCGACGTGTTCGCCATGCCGTGCCGTACGCGCAAGGGGGGTCTGGAGGCGGAGGGGCTCGGCATCGTGTTCCTGGAGGCCGCGGCGAGCGGGCTGCCCGTCGTCGTGGGCGACTCGGGCGGCGCGCCGGACACGGTGGTCGACGGGGAGACGGGCGTCGTGGTCGACGGCCGCGACGTGGGCGCGGTCGCGCGGGCGGTCGTCCGGATCCTGCTGTCCCCGGACCGCGGCGAGATGGGCGCGGCAGGCCGCCGGTGGGTCGAGAAGGAATGGTCCTGGGAAGCCTCCGCCCGCCACCTCGCCACCCTCCTGGACCCGGACACGGACCGGCCCAGCGAGACCACCGCCTGACGCACGACGGCAGGCAGGTCATTCCGCCGGGCGGACGCCCGGTTCCAGGGGCTCCGGCTCGGGCGGGTGCGCGCGCAGGCGGATGATGGCGGCGGCGAGGCCGCCCCAGACGATGACGATGGCGATGATCATCATGACGATGGCGCCTGCGGACATCAGGGTTCCTTCCGATCGGCCGGGGCCTCCATGTCGAGGTCGATGTCCTCGCCGCCGGCCTTCCACGGCACGAGGCTGAGGACGACGCCGATGACCAGGGCGGCGAGGGCGACACTCCAGCCGGTGGCGAGCAGGAAGCCGGTGGAGTAGCCCTCGTAGTTCTCGTCGAACTCCTTGCGGACGCTGTCCACCATCATCCAGCCGAGCACGAGCGGGGTGATGACGCCGAGGCAGATGCGCCACCAGTGGCCGAGGCGGACGGCCGAGGTCGCGTCGGCGTGCTGCTGCAACGCGGGCAGCGCCCGGAGCACCCAGGCGATGACCACCAGGGCGACGAGGGCGGCGAGGGCGATTCCGTACTGGTTGATGAAGTGGTCGGACACATCGAGCAGATAGAGGCCGTCGTCCGTCGGGAAGAGCAGGATCGACACCAGCGCGACCAGACCGCCGACGCCGAACACGGCGGTGCGGCGCCGCATGCCGGTGCGGTCCTGCACGGCGGAGACGACGACCTGGACGATGGAGATCAGCGAGGTGAATCCGGCGATGACGAGCGAGAGGAAGAAGAGCACGCCGAACAGTCCGCCGAGCGGCATCTCGGAGATCACCGTCGGGAACGCCACGAAGGCCAGCCCGAGCCCGGACGTGGCGACCTCGCCGACCGGCACCCCGGCGCCGGCCGCCATGAATCCGAGCGTGGCGAAGACGCCGATGCCGGCCAGGATCTCGAACGAGCTGTTGGCGAACCCGGCGACCATCGCCGAGCCGCTGAGGTCGGCGCGCCGTCCCAGGTAGGAGGCATAGGTGACCATGATGCCGAAGCCGATGGAGAGCGAGAAGAAGATCTGCCCGTACGCGGCGACCCACACGCTGCCGTTGGCCAGCTCCGACCAGTCGGGCGAGAACAGCGCGTCGAGGCCCCGCGCGGCGCCGTCCAGGGTGAGCGAGCGGACCACCAGGGCGCCGAAGAACAGAACGAGCATCGGGATGAAGATCCTGTTGGCCCGCTCGATGCCGCGCCGGATGCCGAACGCCAGGACGACCAGGACGACGACCCACACGGCGATCAGCGGCCAGAGCACCCCCGGCACGTACGAGGAGATGCCCCCCGGCCTCTCGGCCACCTTGAGGAACGTACCGAAGAGGAAGCCCTCGGGGTCGTCCCCCCATTGCTGCCCGACCGAGAAGCCGACATAACGGACGGCCCAGGAGAGGATGACGGCGTAGTACGTGGCGATGACGAAGCTGACCATCACTTGCCACCAGCCCAGAGCCTCGGCCGGACGGGCCATGCGGCGCAGCGCCGCCGGCGGGGACATCCGGTACCTGCGGCCGATCGTGTACTCCATGATCAGCAGGGGGATGCCGGCGGTGAGCAGGGCGATCAGGTACGGCAGGAGGAAGGCCCCTCCGCCGTTCTCGTAGGCGATGGCCGGGAAGCGCCAGATATTGCCCAGCCCTACCGCCGATCCGATCGCGGCCAGCAGGAATCCGGTCCGTGTGGCCCACTGCTCGCGGGGCTGTTTCGCCATGCCGTGTCCTCGGGTGGTCGTACCTTCCGCCGAACTGGCCTGATGGCACGTTAACGCGTAGTCGGCGGTACGGCGCGCCGGGAGCCGCGTGCCGCCGCCGCGTCGCCACCCGCGCGGCACCCCTCCTTCGCCGTGGAAGGAGTGCGGGCCACTCCCGCCGACCCCCTCCCCCACCGGGTGACATGACATCAAATCAGCCATGCCGCTGGAGGGTTGGGGATTGTCCGGGTCCGGTGGAATATGGCCTGTCCATGACTTGCGACGCGCTGCGATCAAGTCATCACGATCACGTCACGAGATCTTCACCAGTGCGCCCACGAGGCCGTACGTTGCCCCACACATGATGTGTTCCGGTCAACTTTTTGAGGGGGATGTGATCATGAGGTGGGGGCGCCGTGACAACGGCGCGCATGGTAGACGGGCCCGTTGGCTGATTTCCGGTGTCGTATCGGCGGTGGTGCTCTCCGTGCTGCCGGCCGTCGGTTCCGATCCGGCCGCTGTCGCGGCCGCGGAGGAGACGACCGCGGAGCAGACGGAGGCGCGGCGCGCGCTGCGGGCGGCCAAGGAGTCGGGCCGGCGGGTCGAGGTCCTCGGGGAACGGTCCGAGCGCACGACCGTGTACGCGAACCCGGACGGGTTCACCTTCACGCTGGAGGAGTCCGCCGTCCCCGTCCGGGTCGCGAGGCCCGGCGGTGGCTGGCAGGCTCCGGACGCGACACTGGAGCGCAGGCCCGACGGAACGGTCGCGCCGAAGGCGGCCGCCGTCGCGATGGCGTTCTCCGGCGGCGGGTCGGACGACCCGCTCGTACGGATCGAGGAGCGCGGCCGGTCGATCGCGCTCGGCTGGCCCGGGAAGCTGCCCGCGCCGGAACTCGACGGGGACAGCGCCCTGTACAAGGAGGTGCTGGAGGGCGTCGACCTGAAGGTCACCGCCTCCGCCGAGGGCTTCCGGCACGTGCTGGTCGTCAAGACCCCGCAGGCCGCGGCCCGGCCGGAGCTGAAGCAGATCGACTACTCGCTGAAGGCGCAGGGCCTGCGGATCGTCAAGGGCGCCTCCGGGGCGCTCAGCGCCGTCGACGCGGACGGCCAGTGGGTCTTCCGCGCCCCGCCGGCCCAGATGTGGGACTCGGGCGCCGCCGCCCGTGCCCAGAAGGGCAAGCAGGCCCAGCGGGCTGCGGGCGCCGCCTCTGCCGCGCCGCTGCCCGGCGACCCGGCCGAGGCGGCCGCCCCGGCCGAGCCGGGTGTCGAGCCCGCCGCCGGTGACACCGTCACCACCATGGACGTCAAGGTCGGCCGCGGCTCGCTCGCCGTCGTCCCGAACGCCAGGATGCTCACCGGCACCTCCGCCGACCGCTTCCCGCTCTACATCGACCCCACCGTCACCTGGGGCGAGTCGGAGCGCACCCTGCTGCGCAGCGACGGCTACGAGTCGTACGGCTGGTCCAACGGCAGCGACAACGAGGGCCAGGGCATGGGCAAGTGCGGCACCTACGGGGGCTACTACTGCGGCCCCGGCTATGTGCAGCGCCTGTACTTCGAGTTCTCCCCGGCCAGCCTGAAGGGCAAGAAGATCCTCGACGCCACCTTCCGGGCGACCGAGACCTGGTCCTTCACCTGTGACGCGCGCTGGGTGGACCTCGTCCGTACGAACAACATCTCCTCCTCCACCACCTGGTCGTCGCGCCCGAGCGAGCTGGACTGGATGGTCGACCGGTACGTGTCCGCCGGCCGCGGCACCGCGTGCAGCCCCTCGCAGCCCGCCGCCGCGATCGAGTTCAACGACAACCCGGAGGAGACCAACGAGAACCTGCTGCCCACCGTCCAGAGCTTCGCGGCGGGCAAGTTCTCCCGGCTCACCCTGGAGCTGCGCGCCCACGACGAGACGGACACCTCCGCGTGGAAGCGCTTCCGCAACGACGCCGTGCTCGCGGTGAAGTACGTGGGCGTGCCCGCGACGCCGACCGAGGTCGGCGTGGTCGCCGGATCCAGCTACGTGTGCTCCACCAACTCCGCCGACCCGGACGTCGTGTCGGACCCGACGCCGCTGGTGCAGGGCAAGCCGCGCACCGCGTCCGGCGGCGAGTCCGGGGCGAACCTGCGGATCCGCTGGCGGACGGAGAAGTGGGACGGCTCGGCCTGGGTGCTCGCGCACACGGACCTCGACAGCCCGACCTCCGGGTACGTCGGCAACCTGGTCAAGCAGTCCAGGAGCCTGCCAACCCTCCAGGAGGGCGTGCCCTACCGGCTGAAGGCGCTGACCCTGTCGTACTACGAGGACGGCAGCAACCGGCAGAACTCCGGCTACAGCGCCGCCTGTTACTTCAAGGTCGACCCGACCGCGCCCAAGGCGCCGCAGATCACCTTCGGCACGCCGTACTCCGCGTGCACGCCCAACTCCTGCATCGCGGCCGGCGGCCCTGGCAAGGCGGGCACCTTCACCTTCGCCCCGGCCACCGGTGACACCAACAACGTCGCCTACCAGTACCGGCTGAGCCTCACCGACGCGTGGAAGCCCGCCGGCAGCGGCGCGACGGTCACCACGAGCATCACCCCGGCCCGTTCCGGTACGCACCGGCTGTACGTACAGGCCAAGGACACCGTGGGCCGCTGGGGCGCCCAGAGCGTCGTCGACTTCCTCGTCGCGCAGGGACAGGGCCCGGTCGGGCGCTGGCACTTCGACGAGGCGTCCGGTGCCGCGGTGGACTCCGCCACGGCCGCCGGCACCACCCGCCACGACGCCACCCTCGGGGGCGGCGCCGTCCGCGACGACCGCGGCCGCCGCGGTCTGATCACCCACGACGCCAACGGCGTCGAGCTGGCCTCGCCGATCACCGACAAGGGCCTCGCCCTCAACGGCACCACCGGGTACGCGGCCACGGCCGCCCCGGCCCTGGAGACCCGCTCGGCCTACACCCTGTCCGCCTTCGTCCGCCTGGACAACGCCGACACCTACGCGTCGGTGCTGGGCCAGCGCGGCCCGGACGGCAACCCGTTCGCCTTCTGGTACTCCGGCAACTCCAAGACCTGGTTCTTCGGCATCCGCAAGGCCGACGGCACCGGCTACTACGGCAAGCCCGCCGTGTACCCGGCGAAGACGGGCGTGTGGACCCACCTGGCCGGTACGTACGACCCGGCGGCCAAGGAGCTGAAGTTCTACGTCGACGGCCGGCTCCAGGGTGGCGCCGTCACCGTCGAGGGCTCGTACGAGTCGACGTACCCGCTGCAGATCGGCCGGCTCCAGAACGGCACCAGCAGCTACACGTACTACTTCCCGGGCTCGATCGACGAGGTCGCCGTCTGGCAGCGCGTCCTGACGCACCAGGAGGTCGCCGAGGAGGCGGAGCTGATCCTCTCCGACGGCTTCGCGGCGGCCGAGCTGGTGGCCGACTGGTCCGCCGACCGGGGCAGCGGCACCACCATCGCCGACACCACCTCCGGGTACGGCAAGACGCTCACGCTGACGGGCGCCACGCTCAGCGGCGGGGCCGTCGTGCTGGACGGCGTCGACGACTCGGCCACCGCGCCCGGGCCGCTGGTGTACGAGCACGCCTCGTTCACCGTGTCCACGCTGGTGGAGCTGGACGAGGCCAAGCTGGCGGCCAAGAGCGTCGGCTACACCGGCCAGGTCCTGGGCCAGCGCACCGCCGACGGCTCGTCCTGGGGCTTCTGGTACGAGCTGACCGGCAAGGAGACCGTCCTGAACGAAGAGACGCTGGAGGAGCGGACCGTACCGGTCGGCATCTGGCACTTCGGCCGGCGCAACGCGGACGGGACCTTCACCTCCGTCGTCTCCGACGAGGTGGCCGCCGTGGACAGCCCGGTCCGGCTGACCGGTGTGTACAACTCGCTCAACGGCACGATCAGCCTCTACCTCGGACACAACCTCAACGCGACGCCGAAGGCCTTCACCGTCGCGCTGGGCGAGGGCGAGTTCGCCGTCGGCAAGGGATTCACCGGTAGTGCCTGGGGTCACTACCTGCCGGCCCGCGTCCACGAGGCGCGTGTCTGGGTCGGTGCGATGGCCAGCTCCGAGCAGATCGACCACCGCATCGGCGACTAGTTCGCCACCCCAACGTGCGGGCGGGGCCCGAGGCCCCGCCCGCACCGTCGTCGTACGCACGTGTGCCCCACTCATACCTTCCATTCCGGTTCATGAGGGCGGAATTACATGTCATTCGGAAGACAACGACTCAGACGGCTCCTGATCGGCACGGTCTCCCTCGGCCTCGTCGTCCCCCTGGGCATGGCGCCGTACGCCGTGGCCCGGGAGGCGGACGGCCTCGGCCGGCCCGATGTGCCCAAGACCCGCGTCAGCAAGGTCGAGGCCGTGACCGGGCAGGGCGCCGAGAAGGCCCGGCAGCTGCGCGCCAAGGACGGCGCCGCCAATGCCTCGCAGGCGGCGAAGGCCCGGGCCGAGCGGCGGGCCGGCTGGCCCGGCGCCGGCGGCGCGACCCTGAAGGCGGGCGCCGCCGCGAGCACCGCTCGCGCCGGTGACATCCCGGTCACCCTCGCCCCGCCAGAGCGGGCCGCGGGCTCGCCGGCCGCTCGGCGGCAGGTGGCCGCCGCGGCCGGCGAGGCCCGGGTGACGGTCCTGGACCAGAGGGCCGCCGAGCGCGCCGGCATCACCGGTGTCCTGCTCACGGCCACCGCCGACACCGCCGGCCGCGCCCGGCTGAGCGTCGACTACGGCGGCTTCGCCGGAGCGATCGGCGGCGGCTGGGCGCAGCGGCTGCGCCTGGTGCGGCTGCCCGGCTGTGTGCTGACCACGCCGGAGAAGGCCGAGTGCCGCAAGCCGACCCCGGTGGCCTCGCGCAACGACATCCGCCGGCACACCGTGTCCGCCGAGGTCGCGCTGGGCGCGACGGACCCCGCCGACAGCGGCCCGGCGCCGCAGCTGCTCCCCGCCGCGTCCACCGCCACGGGAGCCACGGTGTTCGCCGTGACCGCGGCGAGCGGCAGCGAGTCCCCGGCCGGTACCGGCGACTACTCGGCGACCGAGCTGAAGGAGTCCTCCTCCTGGGAGGCGGGCGCCAGCTCCGGCGCGTTCACGTGGTCGTACGAGTTCACGACCGCGGAGCCGGCCGCCGGGCCGAGCCCGGACCTGACCCTGTCGTACGACTCGGGCAGCGTGGACGGCCGTACCGCCACCACCAACAACCAGTCCACGTCGGTCGGTGAGGGCTTCTCCCTCACCGAGTCGTACATCGAGCGTTCCTACGGCCGCTGCGACGACGACGGCCACACGGACATCTACGACAGCTGCTGGAAGTACGACAACGCCACCCTGATGCTGAACGGCAAGTCGTCCCGGCTGGTCAAGGACGGCACCACCGGCAAGTGGCGGCTCCAGGGCGACGACGCCTCCACGGTGACCCGCTCGACCGGCGCCGACAACGGCGACGACAACGGCGAGCACTGGACGGTCGTCACCGGTGACGGCACCAAGTACGTCTTCGGCCTCGACAAGCTGGACGGCGCCACCACCCAGCGGACCAACTCCACCTGGACCGTCCCGGTCTTCGGCGACGACTCCGGCGAGCCCGGCTACTCCGCCGGCTCCACCTTCGGCGAGCGGTCCCTGACCCAGGCATGGCGCTGGAACCTCGACTACGTCGAGGACACCGACGGCAACGCGTCCACGTACTGGTACGCCAAGGAGACCAACTACTACAAGAAGAACAAGGCGACCAAGGCGAGCGCCGCCTACACGCGCGGCGGCTACCTGAAGGAGATCGCGTACGGTCTCCGCAAGGGCGCCCTGTTCACGGACGACGCCGACGCCAAGGTCACCTTCGGCCACGCCGAGCGCTGCACCGCGGCGGACTGCTCCTCGCTGACGAAGGAGACCGCCCACAACTGGCCGGACGTCCCGTTCAACGCGATCTGCTCGCAGGACGACACCGAGTGCAACGCCTCGGCGCCGTCCTTCTTCAGCCGCAAGCGGCTCACGGCGGTCCACACGCACGTCTGGGACGCCGCGTCGTCGGCCCACAAGCCGGTCGACTCCTGGACTCTCACCCAGCAGTACCTCGACGGCGGCGACATCGGTGACTCCAGCGACCAGGTCCTCACCCTGAAGTCGCTCCAGCGCACCGGCAAGACCGGTACGGACATCACGCTGAACCCGCTGTCGTTCACGTACCAGATGCGGCCCAACCGGGTCGACGCGACCGACAACATCCTGCCCCTGACCCGCCCCCGGCTGTCCACGATCACCTCGGAGACCGGCGGCATCACCACCGTCACCCTGTCGGGCGCCGAGTGCGTGCGCAGCGAGGTGCTGGGCGCGGCCGAGGACACCAACACCCGCAACTGCTACCCGCAGTTCTGGAACATCAACGGCGCCGAGGAGGCGTCGATCGACTGGTTCCACAAGTACCGCGTCGTGGCCGTGACGATCTCCGACCCGGCCGGCCGGAACGACGTCGTCGAGCACGCGTACGCGTACAGCGGTGCCGCCTGGCGCTACAACGACGAGCCGATGACCCCGAAGGCCGAGCGGACCTGGTCCGACTGGCGCGGCTACCGCGAGGTCACCGTCTACAGCGGCGCCCTCGGCACCACCCGCGGCAAGGCCGTCTCGCTGTTCATGCAGGGCATGCACGGCGACAGGAAGAAGGACGGCACCACCAAGTCGGTCTCCGTCGCGCCGCTGGCGGAACCGGCGCTCGGCGTCGCCGCGGTCACCGACAGCGAGCAGTACGCGGGCCAGCTGCGGCAGACCGTCTCGTACAACGGCACCACCCCCATCACGTCCACCGTCAACGAGCCGTGGTCCAGGGAGACCGCCCGCCAGGACGTCCCGGACGCCGCCGACCTGGTGGCCCGGTTCTCCGGGGTGCAGAGGACCACGGAGTACACGTACCTCACCGTGCCGAAGACCTGGCGCTCCACCGCCACCGCGACGACGTTCGACGCGTACGGCATGGAGAGCACCAAGACGGAGTACGGGGACACCGCGAAGAGCGGCGACGAGACGTGCACCCGCACCTGGTACGCCCGCAACGACGCGGCCGGCATCACCAACCTGGTGTCCCGCACCCGTACGGTCGGCAAGGCCTGCTCCGTCACCGACGCCGGTCTGACCCTGCCGGCGAACAAGGACAGCCGCGGCGACGTCATCTCCGACACCGCCACCGTCTACGACAACGCGGGCGCCACCGGCTGGACCGCGAACCAGACGCCGACCACCGGCAACGCCACCTGGGAGGGACGCGCCACCGGCTACGCCGCGACCGCCGACGTGAGCGGCGACCGCAACCCGACCGGCTGGCAGACCACCGAGGTCACGACCTACGACACCCTCGGCCGCCCGCTGAGCACGAAGGACGCGCTCGGCCAGACCTCCAGCACCGCGTACACGCCGGCGACGGCCGGTCCGCTGACGAAGACGATCACGACCGACACGGCCGGCCACCGCGGGGTCACCTACCTGGACCCGCTGCGCGGCCAGCAGACCGCCACGTACGACAAGAACCTCAAGAAGACGGAGATCGAGTACGACGCGCTGGGGCGGATGACGGCGGTCTGGCTGCCCAACCGCAGCCGTGGCGGCGGCTACTCCCCCAGCAAGAAGTTCACGTACGACATCAGCAACACCAAGCCGTCCGCCGTGGGCACCCACACGCTGAAGGCGGACGGCACGACCTACAGCAGCGAGTACACCCTCTACGACGCGCTGCTGCGGACCGTGCAGACCCAGCAGCCCACCGCCCAGGGCGGCCGGCTGCTGAGCGAGACCCGCTACGACAGCCGCGGCAAGGCGTACGAGAACCACGCGGACATCTTCGACAACACGACCACGCCCAACGGCACGTACACACGTGCCGAGTACGGCCAGTCGACCAAGCAGTCGGAGACGGTCTTCGACGGCGCCGGCCGCGAGATCAGCAGCACCCTCTACACCTTCGGCGTCAAGAAGTGGACGAAGACCACCTCGTACACGGGTGACTCCACCGCCGTCACCGACGTCGCCGGCGGCGTCGGCAAGCGGACGATCACCGACGCCCGGGGCCGCGCCGTCGAGGTCCGCGAGTACGCGGGCCCCGACCCGTCGGACACGCAGTACGGCGGCACGCTCGGCACCGCGTACACCTCGGTGAAGACGGCGTACGCGCCGGACGGGAAGAAGACCACGATCACCGGTCCCGACGGGACCGGGTGGACGTACACCTACGACCTGTTCGGCCGCGAGAAGACCGTCAAGGACCCCGACAAGGGCACGTCGTCCAACGACTACGACGCCCTCGACCGGGTCGTCAGGACCACCGACTCGCGCGGCAAGTCGGTCCTCACCGCGTACGACGCGCTGGGCCGGGTCACCGGCACCTGGGCCGGGTCCAAGACGGACGCCACCCAGCTCACCGAGCGGACCCACGACACGGTCCTCAAGGGCAAGCCGTCGACGTTCACCCGCTTCGTGGGCGGCAGGGCCGGCCAGGCGTACACGACCAGGATCACCGCGTACGACAGCCTGTCCGACCCGATGACCACGCGGGTGGAGCTGCCCGCGGGCGACCCGCTGGTGCAGGCCGGCGTGCCGTCCGTGATCGAGTACGGCATCTCCCACCGGCTCGACGGCGAGGTCGAGTCCATCGAGGAGCCCGCGCTCGGCGGACTGCCCGCGGAGATCATCGACTACGACTACACCGAGACCGGCCAGGTCAGGAAGGTCACCGGCGCCACCGGATACCTGCTGGCGGCCGACTACTCGCCGACGGGCCAGCCCCAGCAGCTCGCGCTCGGCACGGCCAACACCGAGGCCACCAAGAAGATCTACGTCACCAACACCTACGAGGAGGGCACCGGGCGGCTGACCCGCAGCCATGTCACGGACCAGACGCACCCGTACATGCTGCAGGACCTCAACTACGGCTTCGACCAGGCCGGGAACGTCACCTCGATCAGCGACCCGACCGTCATCGGCGGCCAGAGCAGCGCGGAGACCCAGTGCTTCGCCTACGACGGCCACCGCAGGATGACGGAGGCCTGGACCCCGGCGTCCCAGAACTGCGCCGACGCGCGCAGCGCGGGCAGCCTCTCCGGACCGGCCCCGTACTGGAACAGCTGGACCTATACCGGCGCGGGCCAGCGGGCGACGGAGACCCGGCGCGACGCCACCACCTCCGTCACCGACACCTACTGCTACAACCGGACGGCCCAGCCGCACACCCTGGTCGGCATCACCGCGGCCGGCGACTGCGCCGCGCCGCAGCGGACGTACACGTACGACACGTCGGGCAACACCCGAGGCCGTCCCGGTGACAAGGGGCAGCAGGACCTCGTCTGGAACGAGGAGGGCAAGCTCACCAAGCTGACCGAGGGCACCGAGGTCACGGACTACCTGTACGACGCCGACGGCAAGCTCCTCATCCGCAAGGCCGCGAACGGCGAGCGGATCCTGTACGTCGGCGCCACCGAGGTGCACCTGCGGGCGAACGGCACGACGTGGGCGCAGCGCACGTACAAGGCGGGCGACCAGGCCGTCGCGGTGCGGACGAACGAGTCGGGCACGAACAAGCTGTTCTACCTGGCGGGCGACCACCACGGCACGCAGAGCCTGGCGATCGCCTCGGACGCCACCCAGGCGTTCACCAAGCGCCAGACCACTCCGTTCGGCGACCGCCGCGGCACCGGCGTCGGCACGTGGCCGACGGACAAGCGGTTCCTCGGCAAGACCGCCGACGACGCCACCGGACTGACCCATGTCGAGGCGCGCGAGTACGACCCGGCGATCGGCCAGTTCATCAGCGCCGACCCGCAGCTCAGCCCCGACCAGCAGCAGTCGCTGAACGGCTACGCCTACGCCAACAACAACCCGGCCACCATGGTGGACTCCACGGGTCTGATCGTGCCCGAGTGCCGCGAGGGCCTGATCGAGTGCAAGGGCGGCGTCCCGGTCACCAGCGGCAGCAAGAACAAGGGCGGCGGCGGCAAGAAGAAGTCCGGCGGCTCCGCCAAGGGCAGCGGTGGCGGCGGAGGGGGCGGCGGCACCGCCGGCACCAGCGCCACCTGGGGCAACAGCCTCGCGTGGGGCGCCTGGCAGGGCACGAGCGCGTTCGTCTTCACGTACACCGAGGACGCGGCCTCCCGCCGGGCGGCCTACCAGAGGGCCGACGCCATGGCCCGCCAGAACGCGCTGCGCATGGCGAGCGTGTACGGCTGGAAGGCCGCGGCCCAGTGGGCGGTGGACGAGCGGAACGCGCTGAGGTCGTGGTTCCGGTCCCCGATGGACGACTGGCTGCTGCCCAGGGCGCGCGGTGCCCGCGACTTCCCGACGTACGACTTTCTCAGCAACGAGCGGGGGAAGACGGACAAGCAGATCGTCGAGAGCGCGGCGAAGACCAACCCCAAGGTCAACCGGATCAACCAGATGACCAAGTGGGGCGGTCGCGGCCTCCTCGGCCTGGACATCGGGATCGGTGTGTACAACACCGTCACGGCGCCCGAGGGCGAGAAGGTGCGCACCGCGGCCCGTGAGGCCGGCGGCATCGCCGGTGGTCTGGCCGGCGCGAAGGCCGGTGCGGTGGCCGGTGCCTGGGTCGGCGGTGCCATCGGCAGCGTCGTGCCCGGTGTCGGTACCGTCGCGGGCGCGGCGATCGGCGGCATCGTGGGCGGTGTCGGCGGAGCCATCGCCGGCAGTACCGTCGGACGCAAGGTCGGCGATTTCCTCGGAGGGTTGTTCTAGCCGGTGACCGCACAGTCACAGGAGCCCGCGGTGTCCGTCCTCGTGGCGGACACCGCGGGTGTCTCCTACGCAGAGATCCGTGCCGGTGAGCTGCACCGGCTCCGCCCGGTGCCGGGGGACGCCACCCGCACCGTGGGCACCTCCCGGCGGGCGGTGCGCCACGAGCGGGGGCTGAGCGTGCTCGCCGAGGTCCGGGAGAGCGATGTCCCGCTCCTGGCCGGCTCCTCGCCCGACGCGTCGGACCTGCGGCCCGTCCCGGTCACACCGGGCGGGCCCGCCCCGGTGGTCGTGAACGGGGTGGCCGCCGACGGCACCGCCCTGGCCACGGTCGAGCACCCGGACCCGGGCCGGCTGCAGGGGCCCCTGTACGCCCTGCCGTGGGGTGCCGCCGAGTGGCGGCGCCTGCGGGTGCCGGACACCTTCAGCCTGCTGTGGGTGGCGGGCTCCGACGGCGGGACGGTGTACGTCGTGGGGGCCACCGGGGCGCCCGGCGCGTCGTCGGTGCTGGAGATGCGTCCCGCCCTGTTCGCGGTGGACGTGGCGGGGGGCGGGGTCGCCGAACTGCCGCTGCCGGCCCGCGGGCCGGAGCGTCCGCTCCGGGACCGGCTCCGGCTGGAGAGCATCGATCCTTCGGTGGGCCGCCTGGAGCACGGGGCGTTCCGCGGGGACGTGCTGGTCGCGAACGCCTCGTACGGTGAGGCGTTCGAGTACGAGGTCCTCCACGCCGTCGACCGGAGGCGGGGCACGTGGTCCACGGCACGGCTGCGGCGCGACGACGCCGTGGCCGACCAGTGGGTCGACGCGCACGGCACGGCGTACGCCGTCACGTCGGGCGCCGAGCTGTGGACGTCGCGCGGGGGCGGGGCGTGGCAGCGCCTCGCCCTGCGCCCGCGGCTGGCGGGCCTGCTCGGGGTGGACGCGGCGCGGGCCGGGCTCGGCGCGGCCGCGTTCGTCTCGGGCCGGCTGCTGATGGCGGCCGCGGGTGCGATCGTGTCGTGCGCCCCGGACGGGACGGACCCGCGGGTGCTGTGCCGGTACGGCGGCGACGTGCGCGTCCATACGTTCGTCCGGCCGCCGGCGGGTGCGCCGCGCTGACCGGCACTCCCCTCCCGCGCGAGGCCCCTTCACCCGGACGGGTGAGGGGGCCTCTGTCGTGCGGGGGCCGACCGTACGTGACGGCGTGACCCTCATGGCCCTCTTCGCCCCGGTATGCGGCCGCGGGCGGGTGATGATGGTCGGTGGAACCGTTCGGCACCCCGTCGTGTGAGCCCCCGATTCCGGGGCACCCGGCGGTTCGACGGGAGGAGAGCTCCGCCATGAACCGACGCACGGCCCGCAGCCCGGTGGTTCCCGCGCTGCGCGCCGTGCGTGCCGTCGTGTTCGACACCGACGGGGTGATCACCGACTCGGCGCGGGTGCACGCGGCGGCGTGGAAGGAGACGTTCGACGCGTTCCTCCGCGACCGGCCGCCGGCGGATCCCGCTCGGCGCGGGCCGTTCGACCCGGTCGGCGACTACCTGCGGTACGTGGACGGCAGGTCGCGTCTGGACGGGGCGGCGTCGTTCCTGGTCTCGCGGGGCCTGGACCCGACGCCGGCCGTGGTGGAGTCGGTGGCGGCCGAGAAGGAGCGGCGGTTCGTCGCGCTGCTGCGGACGGGGGGCGTCGACGCGTACCCGGGGACGGTGCGGCTGCTGTGGTCGCTGGACGCGACGGGCGTGCCGATGGCGGCCGTGTCGGCGTCGCGGCACGCGCGGGAACTCCTGGCGCGGGCGGAGGTGCTGGACCTGTTCGACGCCGTGGTGGACGGCGTCGAGGCCGCGCACCTGGGCCTGCCGGGCAAGCCCGATCCCGCGCTGTTCCTGGAGGCGGCGCGCCGGCTCGGTGAGCCCCCGGAGCGGTGCGCGGTGGTGGAGGACGCCCTGCCGGGGGTGGAGGCCGGGCGGCGCGGCGGCTTCGGGCTGGTCGTCGGGGTGGACCGCACGGGCGGGCCGGACACGGTGGCCGCGCTGCGCGGGCACGGCGCCGGCCTCGTCGTGCGGGATCTGGCGGAGCTGCTGGCCGAGCGGGAGGGCGAGCCGTGGTGAACGACTGGACGTGGGAGTTCGAGGGGTACGCGGGCGAGAAGGAGAGCCTGCGGGAGTCCCTGTGCGCCCTCGGCAACGGCTACTTCGCGACGCGGGGCGCGCTGCCGGAGTGCGCGGCGGACGGCACGCACTACCCGGGGACGTACGTGGCGGGCTGCTACGACCGGCTGGCGTCGGAGGTGGCGGGGCGGCGCGTCGAGAACGAGGACATCGTCAACCTGCCCAACTGGCTGCCGCTGCGCTACCGGGTGGTGGCGGACGGCCCGGAGCCGGGCCCGTGGCTGACGCCGGCGCACGAGTTCCTGACCGACCACGGGCTCACGCTGGACGTGCGGGGCGGCACGCTGGAGCGCCGCACGCGGTACGAGGACGACGACGGGCGGCGCCTGGCCGTACGGCAGCTGCGGCTGGTCCACATGGCCGATCCGCACGTGGCGGCGCTGCGCACCGAGTTCACGGCGGAGAACTGGGCGGGGACGCTGGAGGTGGAGGCCGAGCTGGACGGGTCCGTGGAGAACACGGGCGTGGCCCGCTACCGGCAGCTGGCGTCGCGGCACCTGGAGCACGTGGAGACCGGTGAGGCGGCGGGCGAGCGGGTGTGGCTGCGGTGCCGCACGGCCACGTCGGACATCCGGGTGGGGATGGCCGCGCGGACGGAGGCGCCGGAGCCGGCCGTGGAGGTGGTGCACGGCGACCGGCGGGTGACGCAGCGGCTGCGGCTGTCGCTGCAGCCTGGTGCGACGGTCGTCGTGGACAAGACGGTCGCGCTGCACACCTCGCGGGACCCGGCGATCTCGGACCCGCTGCACGCGGCCGTGGACCGGGTGGGGCGCGCCCCGGCGTTCCCGGAGCTGCTGGCCGCGCACCGGACCGCGTGGCAGCTGCTGTGGCGGCGGGCGGAGCTGGAGGTGCCGGACAAGGCGGGCCGGATCCTGCGGCTGCACCTGTTCCACGTGCTGCAGACGCTGTCGCCGCACACCGCGGACCTGGACGTGGGGGTGCCGGCGCGGGGGCTGCACGGGGAGGCGTACCGGGGGCACGTGTTCTGGGACGAGCTGTTCGTGCTGCCGTATCTGAACCTGCACTTCCCGGAGGTGTCGCGGGCGCTGCTGACCTACCGCCACCGGCGGCTGGAGCGGGCGAGGTTCGCGGCGCGGGACATGGGTCTGGCGGGCGCGCTGTACCCGTGGCAGAGCGGCAGTGACGGGCGGGAGGAGACCCAGCAGCTGCACCTGAACCCGCGGTCGGGGCGCTGGCTGCCGGACCACTCCCGGCTCCAGCAGCACGTGGGTTCGGCGATCGCGTACAACGTGTGGCGGTACTGGGAGGCGAGCGGGGACGACGAGTTCCTGCACACCAAGGGCGCCGAGATGATGCTGGAGATCGCCCGGTTCTGGGCGGACCGCGCCTCGTACGACGAGTCGGTCGACCGCTACCGGATCCGCGGAGTGGTGGGCCCCGACGAGTACCACGACGGGTATCCGGGCGCGAAGGCGCCCGGGATCGACGACAACGCGTACACCAACGTGACGGCGGCGTGGGTGCTGGCGCGGGCCCTGGAGCTGCTGGCCGATCTGCCCGAGCCGCGCCGCCGGGAGCTGGAGGAGCGGATCGGGCTGCGCCACAGCGAGCTCGCGCTGTGGGAGGACGTGTCGCGGCGGCTGCACGTGCCGTTCCACTCGGGGGTGATCAGCCAGTTCCACGGCTTCGGGGAGCTGGCCGAGCTGGACTGGGAGGGGATGCGGCGGCGGTACGGCGACATCCGGCGGCTGGACCGGATCCTGGAGGCCGAGGGCGACACGGTCAACCGCTACCAGGCGTCCAAGCAGGCGGACGTGCTGATGCTGGGCTATCTGTTCTCGCCCGCCGAGCTGCGGGGGCTGTTCCAGCGGCTGGGGCACGTGCTGGACGACGAGACGTGGTGGCGGACCGTCGACTACTACCTGCGGCGCACGAGCCACGGCTCGACGCTGAGCGTGCTGGCGCACGGCTGGGTGCTGGCCCGGGTGCGCCGGGCGGAGGCGTGGACGTTCTGCCAGGAGGCCCTGGAGGCGGACATCGCGGACCTGCACGGCGGGACGACGGGCGAGGGCATCCACCTGGGCGCAATGGCCGGGACGCTGGACCTGGTGCAGCGCGGGCTGACGGGGCTCGACACACGGGGCGGGGTGCTGCGGCTGGACCCGGTGCCGCTGCCGGAGCTGTCCGAGTACGACTTCACCCTGCGCTACCACGGGCACTGGGGCGTCCGGCTGCGGATGACGCCGGGCAGCCTGCACGTGGCCGTGCCGGACTCGGGTGTCGCACCGATCGACATCCGGCTGCCGGACCGTGCCGTGTCGATCGAGCCGGGCCGTGCGGCGCGACTACTGCTGCCCGACTGAGCGTTCGTCGCACGCACGTGTGTACGGCTCGCGGCCGGGGTATCAGCCGATCCGGCAGGTCGTGGGCCCCGCGGCGCCGTCCCGTTCGTCAACCGGCACCTCTCGTTCCCCGCACCGGCGCATTCAACTCAACAGGGGGCGCGCGCGGCGATGTTGGCGACGGCTCGGCGGGCATCGGCCACGGCAGACTCTTGATCCCGTGCGAGGTTAGGCTAGCCTAACTTTCCGTAGGCGGCGGTGGGCACCCCCACCGCGGCTTCCGCGCGTGCGCCTTGTGCGCCACCTCCGCAACACTGACCGAAGGGCATCCGCCATGCCGAACGGTGCGCTGCGCGCCGAGCTTCTCGAGCGCCAGGAGCGACGCGAGTCCTCCGCCCGTACCTACGCCAGCACCCTGCCAGTCGCCCCGGTCCACGCCGCCGGCGCGGTCATCACCGGCGCCGACGGGCGCACGTACCTGGACTGCCTCTCCGGCGCGGGCACCCTCGCGCTCGGGCACAACCACCCCGCGACCGTCGCCGCGCTCCAGGAGGTCCTCGCCTCGGGCGCACCGCTGCACACGCTCGACATGATCACCCCTCAGAAGGACGCGTTCAGCGGCGAGTTGCTGCGCAGGCTGCCCGGCGGACTGCGGGACGCGGCCCGGCTGCACTTCTGCAGCCCGGCCGGCACGGACGCCGTCGAGGCGGCCCTGAAGCTCGCCCAGCACGCCACGGGGCGGCGCGGGATCGTCGCCTTCACCGGCGCCTACCACGGCATGACGCTCGGCGCGTCCGCCGTGTCGGGGCCGCCGCGCATGAGCGGCATGGTGGGCGCGGAGGGGGTTCCCGTGACCCGGCTGCCCTATCCGTACGGGATGCGCTGCCCGTTCGGCACGGGCGACGCCGAGCGGTCCGGGGAGCTGTCCGCCCGGCTCCTGGAGAGCCTCGTCACCGACCCCAGCAGCGGCGTGGGCCTCCCGGCGGCGGTCATCCTGGAGGTCGTGCAGGGCGAGGGCGGCGTGGTGGAGGGCCCGGACGGCTGGCTGCGCGAGATCCGCCGCGTCACCGCCGAGCACGGCATCGTGCTGGTCGTGGACGAGGTGCAGACCGGTGTCGGCCGCACCGGCCACTACTGGGCCTGCGAACGGGCCGGGGTCACCCCCGACGTCCTCGTCACCTCCAAGGCGGTCGGCGGCGGACTGCCGCTCGCCCTCATCGCGTACCGCCCCGACCTGGACACCTGGCGGCCCGGCCACCACACCGGGACCTTCCGCGGCAACACCCTCGCCATGGTCGCCGGCGAGATCGCCCTGCGGACCGTCGCCGAGGAGCAACTGGCCGAGCGTGCCCTGAAACTGGGCGAGCGGATCCGCCGCGGGCTGCGCGACATCGCCGCCCACCGCTTGGTCCTCGGCGAGGTGCGCGGCCGCGGACTGATGATCGGCGTCGAGCTGGTCGACCCCGACGCCACACCCGACCGCGACGGCGTACCACCGGGCCACCCCGCCCTGGCCCAGGCCCTCCGCGCCGCGTGCGTGGACCGCGGCCTCCTGCTGGAGCTGGGCGGCCGGAACGACACCGTGATGCGCCTGCTCCCGCCCCTGATCCTCACCGACGAACAGGCCGACTCGGTGGTGGAACGCGTCGCGGCGGCGCTGGAGGCCGCGCTCGACGCGACGGCGGGCCCGGCGTCGCGTACGGAGGCCGGACGGGCGCCCGAGCCGGGGGCGTCGGAGCGGGCCACGGTGGCGCCGACCGCGGCGGGTGCGGGCCTCGTGGAGGGGGCTCGGTGAGGGCGGGTGATCTGGAGGGCGCCGTCTCCGGTGGCGCCGAGGGGGCCGCGGCTCTGGGGAAGTTGACGTCCGTCGTCCTCGATGCCCTCGCCGAGGGTGCCGTCACCCGTGGGGGGCCGCTGCCCGCCGGTGGCCCGCAGGCCGTCGCCCGGCGCTTACGGGCGGCCGTCGGACCCGTGCTGCCGGAGTACGGCACGGGTGCCGAGGAGGCGTTACGGACCGTCACACGGGCCGTGGCCGAGGGGGCCGCCGACCCGGCCGACCCCTGGTGCGTGGCCCATCTGCACTGCCCGCCGCTCGCGGTGGCCGCGGCCGCCGACCTGGCCGCCTCCGCGCTCAACCCGTCCATGGACTCCTGGGACCAGGCGCCCGCCGCCGCCGTGCTGGAGCAGGAGGTGACCGCAGCGCTCGGCGCGCTGGTCCACCCCGGCGGCCCGGCGCCCGACGCCCTCGTCACCAGCGGCGGCACCGAGGCCAACCTGGTCGCCCTGCTCCTCGCCCGCGAGCGGGCCGGTGCCGCCACGGTCCGGGTGGTGTGCGGCGACACCGCGCACCACAGCGTGCGGCGCGCCGCCTGGCTCCTGGGGCTGCCCGAGCCGGTCGTCCTGCCCTGCCGGGACGGGCGGCTGGATCCGGCGGCCGTCGACCGGGCCCTGACCGGGCTCGCGGCGCCCGCCCTGGTGGTGGCCACCGCCGGCACCACCGACGAAGGGCGCATCGACCCGCTGCCCCAACTCGCCGACGTGGCCCGGCGCCACGGCGCGGAGCTCCACGTGGACGCCGCCTACGGGGGCCCGCTGCTGTTCAGCGACCGCCTCGCCCCCCGCCTGGCCGGGCTCTCCGCCGCCACCTCCGTCACCTTCGACCTGCACAAACTCGGCTGGCAGCCGGTCGCGGCCGGCCTCCTCACGGTCCCCGACTCCGCGCTGCTCGCCCCGCTCGCCCTGACGGCCGACTACCTGAACGCCGACGACGACACCGAGGCCGGGCTGCCCGATCTGCTGGGCCGCTCCCTGCGCACCACCCGCCGCCCCGACGTACTGAAGATCGCCACCACCCTGAGAGCGCTGGGCCGTACGGGACTCGGCGCGCTCGTCGAGCACTGCGTGCGCGCGGCGGAGGAGTTGGCGGCCCGGGTCGACGCCCACCCGCGACTGCGCCGCCGCCCGGGCGACACCGGCATCAGCACCGTGCTGTTCCGGCCGGCCGCCGCCGACGCCCTGACCGGAGAAGCGGGCGACGCCCTCGTCGCCGAGGTGCGGCGCGTCCTGCTGGCCGAGGGACGGGCGGTGGTGGGCAGGGCCGTCGCCGAGGACGCCGACGGCAGACGCCGGCTGTGGCTCAAGGCCACGCTGCTCCACCCGCGCACGGCGGGCGAGGACCTCGAAGGGCTCCTCGACCTGGTCGCCGCCACCGCGGCCGCCGTCACCCCCGCCGTCGCCACCACCCCCGGTGCCGCCACCGCGGCCGCCGCCGGCCGAATACGCACCGGGAACGAACCGGAAGGACCTCGATGACCCTGGACACGACGCCCGTCGACCTGCTCGGGGTGGGCATCGGCCCGTTCAACCTGTCACTCGCCGCGCTCGCCGACGGAGTGCCCGGCCTCGACGCCGTCTTCCTCGACCAGCGCGACGCCTTCCATTGGCACCCGGGCCTGCTGATCGACGGCGCCACCCTCCAAGTACCGTTCCTCGCCGACCTGGTGAGCCTGGTCGACCCGACGAGCCCCTGGTCGTTCCTCAACTACGTCCGCCACCAGGAGCGGCTGTTCCCGTTCTACTTCGCCGAGCGGTTCCACATCCCGCGCGCCGAGTACGACGCCTACTGCCGCTGGGTCAGCGAACACCTGCCGTCCTGCCGCTTCGGCCACCGCGCCGACACGGTCCGCTGGGACCCCGGACACGAGGCGTTCGAGGTGGAGTTCACCCGCCTCGGCCCCGGCGGCGCCCCCGCGGGCACCGGCCGGGTCCTCGCCCGTCACCTCGCGCTGGGCATCGGCACCGCCCCGCACGTGCCCGCCGCGCTGCGGGCCCTCACCGACGACCCGGACACGCGGGTCGTGCACTCCGCGGACTACCTCGCCCACCGCGGGCCGCTCGCCCGGGCCGGCCACGTCACCGTCGTCGGCGCCGGCCAGTCGGGCGCCGAGGTCCTGCTCGACCTGCTGCGCACCCGGCCCGAGGGCCGGGAGGGCCTGGCCTGGCTGGCCCGCACCCCGGCGTTCGCCCCCATGGAGTACAGCAAGATCGGCCTGGAGCACTTCACGCCCGACTACACCCGCTACTTCCACGGCCTGCCCGAACCGGTCCGCGACCGGCTGCTGCCCGGGCAGTGGCAGCTCTACAAGGGGATCAGCTCCGAGACGCTCGACGAGATCCACCAGGAGCTGTACCGGCGTGCCCTGGCCGGCGGCTGGCCCGACGTCACGATCACGCCGGGCGTGACGGTCACCGGCGGCGAGCACCGCGACGGCCGGCTGGAGCTGCGGCTCGCCCACCGCGAGGAGGGGTCGGAGGCCCGGCTGCGCACCGACGCGGTCGTGCTGGCCACCGGGTACGCCGAGCGGCCCGTGGACGGGCTGCTGGAGCCGCTGCACCAGCACATCGCGCGGGACGGAGCGGGGCGGCCCCTCGTGGACCGGGACCAGCGGATGGTCCTCGACGAGAAGGTCGGCGGCTCGCTGTTCGTGCAGAACGCCGAGCGGCACACGCACGGCGTGGGCACGCCCGACCTCGGGCTGGCCGCCTGGCGCTCGGCGGTCATCCTCAACACCCTCGCGCCGCGCGACGTCTACCCGCTGCCGGGCCGTACGGCGTTCACCACGTTCGGCCTCACCCCGCGCCCGGGCGGCAGCACGGCTCCGCGGGCCGCCGGAGCCCGCACCACGGAACCCCGTACGGCCGAACGCCGTACGGCCGAGGCCCGCCCGGCCGAGGCCCGCACCGCCCCGTCCCGTACCACCGACGACCGGAAAGAGTGCGCATGAGCAACCTCCTGGACACCCCGCCGGGGAACCACCCCGCCGTGGCAGCCGACCGCGCCGCCGTCGACAACCTGCTGCGCTGCTGGGTGCGCGAGACCGGGGTGGAACGCCCCTCCGACGGCGTGCTGCGACTGGACCTGCCCGCGTCCGGCACCGGGGTCGAGGCGCCCGTCCTGTACTGGTCGCCGGTCGGCTGGCACCGGTTCGGGCCCGCCCGGCTGCGGACCGGGACACCCGCGTCCGCCACGGCGCTGGCCGCCCTCCTCGGCGTGGAGGCCGCGGCCGGTGACCCGGCGTCCGTCACCGACCTCACCGCGCGGGTCGCCGACTCGGTGCGCCGCGTCGAGGAGTTCGTACGGGTCCGGGCGGCCGCCCCGGAGGACCCGGCCGGCACCACCGCGTTCCTCGCCGGCGAACAGGCCCTCATCACCGGCCACCCGCTGCACCCCACGCCGAAGAGCCGCGAGGGGCTGACCGAGGCGGAGACCGCCCGCTACTCCCCGGAGACGCGCGGCGGTTTCCCGCTGCACTGGTTCGCCGCCGACCCGTCCGTCGTGAGCGCCGACTCGTCGCTCGGCCGTACCGCGCAGGAGGTGCTGGCGTCCCTCGCCGGCGACGGCATCGCCCCGCCGCCCGGCACCGTCCTCGTGCCCGCCCACCCGTGGCAGGCGAGGGACGTGACCGGCCGCCCGGCCGTGCGGGCCCTCCTCGACGCGGGGCTCCTGCACGACCTGGGCCCGGCCGGGCCCGCCTGGTCGCCCACCTCGTCGGTCCGCACGGTCTACCGGGCCGACGCGCCGGTGATGCTGAAGTTCTCGCTGGGCCTGCGCATCACCAACTCGCGCCGCGAGAACATGCGTTCCGAGCTGCACCGGGGCCTGGCCGTCGACCGGCTGCTGTCGGCGGGCCTCGCGGGGGCGCTGCACGCCGCGCACCCCACGTTCGACGTCGTACGCGACCCGGCGTGGCTCGCCGTCGACGCGCCCGACACCCCGGAGGAGCACGCCACCGGGCTGGACGTCGTCGTGCGGGCCAACCCGTTCGGCGCGGACGCCGCCGTGCAGGGCGTGTGCGTGGCCGGGCTGGTCGCCCCGCGGCCGGAGCTGCCCGGCGGACGGTCGTGGCTGGCGACGCTGGTGCACGGGCTCGCCGAGCGCACCGGGCGTCCGGTCGGTGAGGTCGCCGAGGAGTGGTTCGCGCGGTACGCGGAGCGGGTCGTCGCCCCCGTGCTGTGGCTCTACGCCCGCTACGGCCTCGGCCTGGAGGCCCACCAGCAGAACACGCTGGTCGTCCTGGACGAGGAGGGCCGTCCGGCGGGCGGCCGCTACCGCGACAACCAGGGCTACTACTTCTCGCCCGGCCGCAGCGACGCCCTGTACGGCTGGGTGCCGGGCATCGGGCGGGACCTCGGCACGTACGTCGCCGACGAGGTGATCGACGAGCGGCTCGCGTACTACGTCGGCATCAACAACCTGCTGGGTCTCGCCGGGGCGCTGGGCTCGCAGGGTCTGGCGGACGAGGAGCGGCTGCTGCGCCTGGCGGACCGGTTCCTGGCCGGGCAGTGCGCCGAGCACGGCGACCGGCTGCGGCTCGCGGCGCTGCTGCGGGACGAGCCGGTGCTGCGCTGCAAGGCCAATCTGCTCACCCGCGTCCACGGCATGGACGAGCTGACCGGGCCGCTGGAGGCGCAGTCCGTGTACGTGGACATCGCGAACCCGATCGCGGAGGTGCGCAAGTGACGCGCGAGGAGCCCGTGGTCCCCGTGGCGGAGCTGGAGCAGGGGAAGTTCGCCCTGCGCGCGGTCGACCCCGTGGCCGACGCCGGGCTGGTCCACGGCTGGATGAACGACCCGGAGGTGGCGGAGTACTGGGAGATGGCCGAGCCGCGCGACCGGATCGCGGCGTACCTGCGCGAGCAGGTCGGCAGCGGCCACTCCACGCCGTACCTCGGCTGCCTCGACGGTACGCCCATGAGCTACTGGGAGCTGTACCGCGCGGACCTGGACCCGCTGCACCGGCACTACGAGGCCCGGCCCCGGGACGCGGGCGTGCACCTGCTGCTGGGCCCCTCCGCGTACCGGGGCCGCGGCCTCGGGGCGACGCTGCTGCGGGCCGTCTGCGACTGGCGGCTGCGCACCGATCCGTACGCGCGCCGCGTGGTCGCCGAGCCGGACGTGCGCAACGTGCGGTCGGTGCGGACCTTCGAGCGGGCCGGGTTCCGGCTGGTGCGCCACATCGACCTGCCGGACAAGCGGGCGGCGTTCATGGTCCGCGAGCGGGACGCATGACGGGTCACGGGCGCCAGGTGCCGCCGGCGCCGCCGCACCCGGCCGTGCCGGCGCCGCCGCCCTCGGCGCCCCGGCCGCGGGCCCTGCCGGGCTCACGGCTCCTGCCGTACGGGGTGCCGGTCACCGCTGCCGGCCTGTGGGTGCGGCCGGAGGCCGTCGGCACGCCCGGCGGACAGGTGAGCACGGAGGTTGGGGAAGCGTTCCGGCTGTCGGGACGCTGCGGCCCGGTCGACGCGTCGGGTGTCCACGCGATCCGTGCGGCGCCAACCGGTCCGCCCGCCGTGCCCGTTCGGGATCCTGTCCGGCCGCCCGCGCCGAGCGGGGCTGTCGAGGCGCCCGGCAAGGACGCCGCCGGGAACGGCGGAACGGCCGCGCCCTGCGGGCGGCGGGACGTCCGGCTCCACGGTCCGCGCGGGGCCGGTGGCCCGCCGGGGACGACCGCCGGGCGTGACCGCCGTGCCGTCGGGCGCTCCGGCCGCCCGCCCGCCGCTCGCGCCCGGGCGTGTCCGCGTCCCGTCGCCGCCCGCGGGCCGTACGCGCCTCCGGCCGGCCCCTCGACGTCCGTGTCCGTCGTCCGACCCTGACCCCCTGCCCCCGCCCGCCCCGTACCCGGGACAACAGGAATGACCCGCCATGACGATGCCCGGTAGTGCCCTGTCCGGCCAGGTGCCGCCCGCGCCGGTACCCCGACGGACGTCCGAGCCCGAGCCCGCGCCACCGCCCCGCGTGCCCTCACCGCTGCTCGAACCCGACCTGCTGGCCGCCGCGCCGGCCGGGCTCGCCGACCTCGCGCGCCTGGTCACGGAGATCACCCGGGAGGCGGCCGGCGGTCTGCGCCTGCGCCACGGCCCGCTGCCCGCGCTGAGCCCCGAGGAGCTGACCCGGCTGGTGGACGAGCAGTTGCCGGACGGGGTCCTGCCCCGCACCGGCGCGGGGCGGGCCGCGGTGCTCGCCCTCGCCCGTGCCTGCGCCGCGACCACGGTCGACCTGGCGGACCCGCGGGCCGCCGCCCACCTCCAGCCGCCGTCGCTGGCGGTCGCCGCGGCCGCCGACGTCCTGGCGGGGATCTTCAACGCGTCCGTCGACACCTGGGACAGCGGCCCGTACGCGGTGGAGATCGAGCGCCGCCTCGTGCGCGGCCTGGCCGGGCTGACCGGCTACGGGCCGGAGTCCGGGGGCGTCCTCACGCCCGGCGGCAGCGCCTCCAACCTCCAGGCGCTGCTGATCGCCCGGGACGCGGCGGCCGCGAAGCTGCGCGACGTGCGCGGCGGCGGTCTGGCGGGGCTGGCCTGCGAGCCGCTGGTGTTCTGCTCGGAGCTGGCCCACTTCTCCGTCGCGCGGGCGTGCGCCGTGCTGGGCCTCGGCGAGGACGCGGTGCGGCCGGTGCCGGTCGACGCACGGCACCGGATGCGCCCGGAGGCGCTGGACGCGCTGCTGCGCGGCACCGACCCGGAGACCCACCTGCCGGTGGCGGTCGTCGCCACGGCCGGGACGACCGACTACGGCTCCGTCGACCCGCTCCCGGAGGTCGCCGCCGTGGCGCGGCGGCACGGCGTGCGGCTGCACGTGGACGCGGCGTACGGCTGCGGCGCGCTGTTCTCGGCGCGGCTGCGGCCGCTCCTCGCGGGCATCGAGGAGGCCGACACGGTCACCCTGGACCTGCACAAGACGGCCTGGCAGCCGGCGTCCGCGAGCGTGCTCCTGGCCCGTGACGCCGCCGACTTCACGCCGACGACGGGGCTGCGCGTGGCGTACCTGAATCCCGACGACGACGGCGAGGCCGGCTACGACGGCCTGCTGGGGTTGTCCCTGCAGACGACCCGCCGGGCCGACGCCCTGAAGGTCGCGGCGACGTTCCTGGCGCTCGGTACGGACGGGGTCGGGGCGATGCTGGACGCCTGCCACGACCTGGCCCGGCACGCCGAGGCCGCCATAGGGGCGCATCCGCGGCTCGCGCTCACCGCGGGGGCGACGCTGTCGACGGTCGTCTTCCGGTTCGTCACGCGGGACGCGTCCGCCTCCGACCGCGTCAACGGCGCGCTGCGCCGCCGCCTGCTGCGTTCCGGCTCCGCCCTGATCGGGCGCACCGACGTGAGCGGTGGCGACGGGCCCGGCTCCGTGCACCTGAAGCTCACGCTGCTGAACCCGCAGGCCCGGACGACGGACGTGGACGAGCTGCTGGCGGCCGTCGTCCGGGCGGGCGAGGCCGTGGAGGCCGGAGCGGCCGACGAGGAGGCCGCCGCGTGAAGCGCCGCATGAAGCGCCGCGAGGAGGAGCAGCGTAAGGGCGACGACCGGCGCCCCGACGACCGGTCCCGCAAGCGGACGGACCCCGAACGGTCCACCGAGAGACCCACCGAGAAGGCCACCGAGAGAGCCACCGAGAGACCCACCGCGCGATCCCACGAGAAAGGGCCCCTCCGTATGACTGACGGTCACCCCGTCCCCGAAGTCGCCGACGTCTCCCCCGAGTCGTGGCGGGAGGCGAACCGCCGGCTGCTGGCCAAGGCGCTGTCGGAGTTCGCCTTCGAGGAGCTGGTCAAGCCGCTGGAGCCGGCCACGGCGGACGGCCGCTACCGGATCGACCTGGACAGCGGTGTCTCGTACGCCTTCTCCGCCACGCGGGGTGCGCTGGGCTCGTGGCGGGTGGACGGTGCGTCGGTGACGCGGGGCGCGGCCGGGCTGCTCGGCAACGAGCTGGAGACCCCGGCGTGGGACGTGCAGCAGTTCCTGGTCGACTGCGCGGACACCATCGGCACGGACGCGCCGACGCTCGGGATGTACCTGACGGAGCTGTCGGCGACGCTCGCCGTGGACGCGGCGCGCATCGAGCACGGCGGGCAGAGCGCGGCACAGCTGCGCGAGCTGGGCCACGCGGAGCTGGAGTGCGCGATGACGGGCCATCCGACGCTGGTGGCGAACAAGGGGCGGATGGGGTTCTCGGCCTCCGACGTCCGGGAGTACGCGCCGGAGGCCCGGCAGCCCGTGACGCTGCGGTGGATCGCCGTGCACCGGGGGCTCGCCGAGTTCCGGGCCACGCCGGACCTGAGCGAACGGGCGGTGGTCGAGCGCGAGTTGGGCGCGGAGACGGTCGTGGCGTTCCGGTCGCGGATCGAGGCCGTGGGCGGTGACCCGGACGCGTACGTGTGGATGCCCGTGCACCCGTGGCAGTGGGACCACGCCGTGCAGGTGATGTTCGCGGGCGAGATCGCGCAGCGGCGGATCGTGCCCCTCGGCGACAGCGCGGACGTCTACCTGCCGCAGCAGTCCGTGCGGACGATGACGAACATGTCGGAGCGGTCGCGGTTCGACGTGAAGCTGCCCCTGAAGATCGTCAACACGCTGATCTGGCGCGGCATCCCGCCGCACTGCACGCAGGGCGCGCCGCTGACGACCCAGTGGCTGACGGGGCTGCTGTCGAGGGACGCGCTGCTGCGGGACGAGCTGCGGACGGTGTTCCTGGGCGAGGTGGCCTCGGTCACCGTGCGCCACCCGTACCTGGACCGGGTGCCGGACATGCCGTACCAGCACCTGGAGACACTGGGCTGCATCTGGCGCGAGTCGGTGTCGTCGCGGCGCGACGAGGGCGAGCGGGTGCGGACGTTCGCGTCGCTGCTGTACGTCGACGAGGACGGCACGTCGTTCGCGGCGGAGCTGGCCCGCGCGTCGGGGCTGCCGGCCGAGGAGTGGCTGTCGCGGCTGTTCGAGACGGTGACGCACCCGGTGCTGCACGTGATGTACACGTACGGCATCACGTTCAACCCGCACGGCCAGAACACGCTGATCGGGTACGACGCGAACGACGTGCCGCGCCGGCTGTTCCTGAAGGACTTCGTGGACGACGTGTCGGTGTCGCACACGCCGGTGCCCGAGCGCGGGCCCGAGCCGGACGGCCACGACCACGTGCTGCCGCGCAAGCACCCGGTGGTGATCCGCCAGCACGTGGTGGACCAGCTGCTGCTGGGCCACTTCCGGTATCTGGCGCCGCTCGCCGCCGAGCAGCTGGGCGTGCCGGAGGAGCGGTTCTGGCGGCTGGTGCGGCAGGCGGTCGTGTCGTACCAGAAGCGGTTCCCGGAGAAGGCGGAGCGGTTCGCGGCGTACGACATGCTCGCGGACGAGTTCCCGCGCTACCCGTTCAACACCGACCGGCTCGTCGTCACCCGCTATGTCGACCGGGCCCTGCGCCACGCCCTGCGCCCGAACGGCACCGTCCCCAACCCGCTGTCATGAGCGCCGAGATCAGTACGTCGGACCTCACCCTCGGGCACGGCGGCGAGCCGGTCGCCCGGGGCATCAGCGTCGCCCTCGCCCCGGGCGAGGTCACGGCGCTCGTCGGCCCGAACGGCTCCGGCAAGTCGACCCTGCTGCGGACGCTGGCGCGGCTGCACCGGCCGGACGCCGGGCAGGTCGTGCTGGACGGCCGGGACCTGGGCTCGTACCGGCCGCGCGAACTGGCCAGGAAGCTGAGCTTCCTGGCGCAGGCGCCGATCGTGCCGGCCGGGGTGACCGTGGAGGAGCTGGTCGCCTACGGGCGCCATCCGCACCAGGGGCTGCTGGCGCGCGGCACGGGCCGCGAGGACCGGGAGGCGGTCGCCTGGGCGCTCGACGCGACGAACCTTCAGGGGCTGGCCGAGCGCACCCTGGACCGGCTGTCCGGGGGCGAGCGGCAGCGGGCGTGGATCGCGATGGCGCTGGCGCAGCGGACCGGGCTGCTGCTGCTCGACGAGCCGACCACGTACCTCGACATCCGGTACCAGATCGACGTCCTGCGTCTGGTGCGGCGGCTGGCGGACGAGCACGGCATCACCGTGGCGGTGGTGCTGCACGACCTGAACCAGGCCGCCGCGTTCTCGGACGCGATGGTCGTGCTGGCGCAGGCCCGGATCGTGGCGTCCGGGACGCCGGCCGAGGCGCTGACGGAGGAGACCGTCCGTACGGCGTTCGGCATCGACACGACCGTCACCCTCGACCCCCACACAGGTGTGCCGACCTGCTTGCCGACCTGGCGCGAGCCGTCGGCGGCGGTCACCACCTGAGCACCGTCCGGAGCACCACCCGAGCACCACCACGCCCTGTACGACGCACGACGAGCAAAGGAACCACGCCATGCGCACTCGACCAAGGGGCCGTGTCCTCACCGCCCTTCTCGCCGCCGCGGCGCTCGCCGTCACCGCCGCCGGCTGCGGGTCCGCCGCCGACGAGGCGGGCGGCGGCACGCCGAAGAAGGAGGGCGGGACCGGCAAGGACGGCGGTGCCGTCACCATCACCCACCTCAGGGGCACGACGACGCTGAAGCAGCCCGCCACGAAGGTCGTCGCCCTGGAGTGGACGTACGCCGAGGACCTGCTCGCGCTGGGCGTGTCCCCGGCCGGCGTCGCCGACATCAAGGGGTACGACCAGTGGGTCACCGGCGGGCCGCGCTTCGGCGCGTCCGTCAAGGACGTCGGGACGCGCCAGGCGCCCAGCCTGGAGACCATCAAGGTGCTGAAGCCGGACCTGATCATCACCTCGAAGGTGCGCTCCGAGGCGAACTACGAGGAGCTCAACAAGATCGCGCCGACGCTGATGTTCGACCCGTACTCGTCGGCCGGCGAGTACGAGGAGATGCGGACCACGCTCAGGTCCATCGGCACGGCCGTCGGCCAGGCGCAGGCCGCCGACCAGGCGTTGAAGGACCTCGACGCGAAGGTCGCCGCCGCGAAGAAGAAGATCGCGGACGGTGGCCGGGGCGGCGCCGGGGTGACCGTCGCGCGCGGCTACACCACGGACGGCGCGGCCGTCGTGGAGGTCCTCACCGACTCCACCATCCCGGGCGGGCTGCTGCCGCAGCTGGGCCTGCAGAACGCGTGGAAGGGGAAGGCCGACGCGTACGGCATGAGCAAGGTGGACGTGGAGGGCCTGAAGCCGGCCGAGAAGTCCACGCTCGTGTACGTGGCCGCGAAGGACGACGACGTGTTCGCCACGTCCCTGCCGAAGAACGCCCTGTGGCGGAGCCTGGACTTCGTGAAGGGCAAGCGGGTCCACGCCCTCGACCCGGGCACCTGGTTCTACGGCGGGCCGTTCTCCACCGCCCAGGTCGCCGACGAGATCGCGAGCGCCCTCACTTCATGACCGGGCTCGTGACACGTCCCTCCACGGGGACGTCCACCGGGCCGGGCCGGACCGGGAGCGCGCGGCGCCTCCCGGCCGGCCCGGCCGCGGTCGTCGTGGGCGGGGTGCTCGCCCTGCTCCTGGTGACCCTGGCGCACCTGGGGTACGGGCGCAGCGACGTCGGCCTCGGCGACCTGTTGCGGCTGCTCGTGGGCGGCGGCGACGCCGGGACCCGGTCGGTGCTGGTGGGCGGGCGGCTGCCGCGCACGCTCGCCGGTCTGGTGGCGGGGGCGGCGCTGGCGGTGGCGGGTTGTCTGCTGCAGTCCTCGGTCCGCAACGCGCTGGCCTCGCCGGACACGCTCGGTGTGACGGCGGGCGGCTACCTGGCGGTGACGGTCACCGCCGTCACCGGGTTCTCGCTGGGTGACGCGCCGCGCGGCGCGGTGGCGTTCGCCGGCGGGCTGCTGGCGGCGGCGCTGGTGCACGCCGTGGCGGGCGGTGCGCGCGGCCGTCCCGCGCATCTGGTGCTGGCCGGCATGTCGGTGATGCTGGCGCTGACGAGTGTGACGGCGGTGCTGGTGGTGCTGTTCCAGGAGGAGACCGGCGCGGTGTTCTTCTGGGGGCACGGTTCGCTCGCCGTCGCCGACAGCGGGCGGTCCCTGACGGTGCTTCCGGTGCTGGGGGCCGGGCTGCTGGGCGGGGTGCTGCTGTCCAGGTCCCTGGACATCCTCGGCACGGGCGACGAGACGGCGCGGGGGCTCGGCGTGCGGGTGGGGCGGGTGCGGCTGACGGCGGTCGTGCTGTCGGTGGTGCTCACGGCCTGCGCGGTGACGGTGACCGGCCCGATCGGCTTCGTCGGCCTGGCCGCCCCGCACCTCGTACGGCTCGCCGGGGTGCGCCGGCACGCGGCGCTGCTGCCGTCGGCGGCCGTGTGGGGCGCGACGCTGTTGCTGGCGGCGGACCTGCTGGCCCGGGTGACGTCGCCGACCGGCAACGAGGTACCGGCCGGTGTGGTGACGGCGCTGTTCGGTGCGCCGCTGTTCCTGTGGCTGGCGCGGCGCCTGCCGGCGGAGCCGGCCGCTCCGGGCACGGTGATGCCGGGGCGGCGCGGGCGGCGGCTGCCGTACCCGCCGCTGCTCGCGGGCGGGGTCGCGCTGCTGTGCGCCCTCCTGGCCGGGGGCCTGGTGCTGGGCGACATCGCGGTGCCGCTCCCGGAGCTGCCCCGGCTCCTGACGGGCGGCGGGGACGAGCTGCTGCGGGGCGTGGTGCTGGAGTACCGGCTGCCGCGCCTGCTGGTGGCGGCCCTGGCGGGGGCGCTGCTGGCGGTGGGCGGCGGCATCGTGCAGACCGTGTCGCGCAACCCGCTCGCGGACCTCACGGTGATGGGCGTGAGCGGCGGCGCCGGGTTCGGTGCGGCGCTCGTGCTGGTGGCGCTGCCGGCCGTGCCGTACGCGGTGCTGCCGTTCGCGGCGCTGCTGGGCGGCACGGCGGCGTTCGCGCTGACGTACGGGCTGTCGGTGCGCGAGGGCTCGGTGGCGCCGGAGCGGCTCGTGCTGGTCGGCATCGGCACGTTCGCGCTGACGACGGCGGCGACCAACTACCTCGTGACGGGCGCCCGTTTCCAGGTGACGCAGGCGCTGACGTGGCTGTCGGGCTCGACGTACGCGCGGGACGCCACGGACCTGTCGGTGCTGGCCGCGGCGGCCGTCGTGGGCGTGCCGCTGCTGGTGGTGGCGTTCCGCAGGCTCGACCTGCTGGCGCTGGGCGAGGACACGCCGCGGTCGCTGGGGCTGCCGCTGGAGCGGACCCGGCTCGCGGTGCTGGTGCTGGCGGTGGCGCTGGCGGCGGCCGCGGTGGCCGTGGTGGGGACCGTCGCGTTCGTCGGTCTGGTCGCCCCGCACGCGGCGCGCATGCTGGTGGGTTCGCGCGCGCACCGGCTGCTGCCGACGGCGGCGCTGCTGGGCGCGGCGCTGATGGTCGCGGCGGACACGGTGGGCCGCACGGCCATCGCCCCGGCGGAGATCCCGTCGGGCCTCCTGGCGGCCCTGATCGGCACGCCGTACTTCGTGTGGCAACTCCACCGCGGCCACAAGTCCCCTTGACCGCGGGGGCGGCGCCCGGCGCGCCGCCCCCTCCGGTGCCCGGTGTGCCGGCGTGCGGTGTGGTTCAGTCGCCCAGGCCGCGTGCCCGCCGGAACCGGGCGAGGCCGTCGGACAGGTCCACGATCCGCTCCGGGTAGCCGGCGTGCACGTACGGGGCGGTGTGCGGTTTCCAGGGCTCGTGGACGGCCGCGCCCGGCACGTCGGCGAGCTCGGGAACCCAGCGGCGCACGTAGTGCCCTTCGGGGTCGTGGCGTCTGCCCTGGGCGACGGGGTTCAGGACCCGGTGGGGGCGCGTGTCGGTGCCGGTTCCGGCGACCCACTGCCAGTTGAGCTGGTTGTTGGCGAGGTCCCCGTCGACGAGGAGGTCCAGGAAGTGCCGGGCGCCGGCGCGCCAGTCGATGAGGAGCGTCTTGGTCAGGAAGCTCGCGGCGAGGAGCCTGCCCCGGTTGTGCAGGCAGCCCTCGTGGGCGAGTTGCCGCATGGCCGCGTCGACGACCGGGTAGCCGGTGCGGCCCCGCTTCCACGCCTCCAGGTCGGCGTCGGCGTCCGGTCCGGTGCGCCAGTGGTCGTGGCGGGTGCGGTAGTCGTCGTGCGCGGCCTCCGGGCGGGCGGCGAGCACCTGGCGGTGGAAGTCCCGCCAGCACAGCTGCCGCGCGAAGGCCTCCGCGCCCGGGCCGCCCCGGGCGCGGGCCCGGTGGACGACCTCGGCGGCGGAGACGGCGCCGAAGTGCAGGTACGGGGAGAGCCGGGACGTCGCGTCACCGGCCAGGTCGTCGTGGCGCTCCTCGTACGCGTCGACGCCGGCGCGCAGCCACGCGGCGAGCCGGCGGCGGCCGGCGGTCTCGCCGCCCGTGGTGAGCCCGGGCGAGGTGCCGGTCACGGCGGTGCGCCGGGGCGGGTCCTCGGAGTGGACGCCGTCGGGTACGGGCACGCGCCGGGGAGCGGCGAGGGGCTGCCGCAGCCGCTCCCGTCGCCAGCGCCGGAAGTACGGGGTGAAGACGGCGAAGTGGTCGGAGCCCTGGGGGGTGACGGCGCCGGGCGGCACCGCGGTGCCGACCCCGTCGTGGACGTGCAGGCGCCGTCCCTGGGCCGTGAGGGCCGCGCGCAGCCGGTCCTCCCTGTGCCGGGCGTAGCCGCTGTGGTCGGCGGCCAGGTGCACGTGGGCGGCGCCGGTCTCGGCGGCGACGGCGCAGACCGTGCGGACCACGTCCCCGGAACGGACGACGAGCCGGCCGCCGCGGGTGCGCAGCCCGGCGTCGAGGTCGGCCAGGCAGTCGGCGAGGAACGCGTCCCGGTTGGGCGCGCTGAACCCGGCGGCCGCGATGGCGTCGTCCCGTACGAAGAGCGGCACCACCGAGTCGGCGGACCGCAGCGCGGCGCGCAGGGGCGGATGGTCGTACAGCCTCAGGTCGGCGGTGAAGAGGACGATCGCGATGCTCATCAGCTGTCTTTCGCTGCGTTGCGGGCGGCGGCCCGACCTCGACCCGGTCGGCCCAGGGATGGTCGCGCAGCTTCTCCGGCGACCGGGCCGGGCAGCGGACCCGGTATCCGGCGTCGAGCAGTTCGGGCACCAGCCGCCCGCCGATGTAGCCGCTCGCCCCGGTCACCAGGCAGAGCCCGCCGGCCGCCGTGTCCGGTTCCGTCATCGGGCCTCCGTGCGGTGGGGGTCGGGGGGTCTCCCACTCTCTCCTTTCCGGGCCCCCACCGCCTGCCTGGAGCGTTCGGCCGTCCGGGTTCAGCAGGCGGACGGCAGGACCGCGGAGGCCTGGTCGTTGTCGCCGCCCGCGAAGTACACCAGGTTGACCCAGCCCCACTTGCCGTTGTCGGCCATGGTGTAGGCCCACCAGCTGTTGTAGTAGCCGCCCAGGTGGAAGTAGGCGGGGGTGAGGTTGTTGTTGTACGAGCGGCACTGGCCGGTGAACCAGTTGGCCCGTCCTCCCTCGTACAGGTAGCCGACGACGGGCTCGTTGGCGTAGGGCCAGCTGTAGACGGGGACGTTGCCCCGCCACAGGCCGCACACGTACTGGGGTCCGTAGGCGCTGGTGCGGCCGTTGGCCACGCAGGCGCCGGGGTCGCTGCCGGCCGCGGCGGCCGACGCCGTGGGCGCCGGCCCGGCCAGGGTCAGTCCGGCCGCGAGCAGGACCGCCGCCGCGCCGGCGTGCAGGACTCTGCGGATGGTCTTCATTTCTCCCCCTGTCGAGGTGTCACCGAGTACGGGACCTCAGGCCCGTCGCTGCCGGATGCTAGGGAGGGAGTGCCCCGCTCCGGACCTGACAGATGTCAGGGTTCCGCGGGGGGTGGTCAGAACACCGACAGGCCCGTCAGGGTCGTGAAGCGGTCCAGGGCCGCGACCCCCGCCACCGAGTTGCCGCGTTCGTCGAGGCCGGGGCTCCAGACGCACAGGGTGCAGTGGCCGGGGACGACCGCGATGATGCCGCCGCCGACGCCGCTCTTGCCGGGCAGGCCGACGCGGTAGGCGAAGTCGCCGGCGGCGTCGTACGTGCCGCAGGTCAGCATCACCGCGTTGACCTGCTTGGCCTGGCTGCGGGTGAGCAGCGAGGAGCCGTCGGCGCGGATGCCGTGCCGGGCGAGGAACCCGGTGGCGAGGGCGAGGTCCGCGCAGGAGGCCTCCAGGGAGCACTGCCGGAAGTACTGGTCGAGGAGGTCCGGGACGGGGTTGTCGATGTTGCGGTACGACGCCATGAAGTGTGCGAGGGCCGCGTTGCGGTCGCCGTGCGCGGCCTCGGAGGCGGCGATCTTCTCGTCGAAGTCCAGGCCGGGGTTGCCGCTCTCGGCGCGCAGGAAGGTGCGCAGGGCGCCGGCGGCGTCGCCGGTGAGGGTGTGCAGCCGGTCGGTGACGACGAGGGCGCCCGCGTTGATGAACGGGTTGCGGGGGATGCCGTTCTCGTACTCCAGCTGGACCAGCGAGTTGAACGGGTTGCCGGAGGGCTCCCGGCCGACGCGCTCCCACAGCGCCTCGCCCTCCAGGGAGAGGACGAGGGCCAGGGTGAACACCTTGGTGATGGACTGCGACGAGAAGGGCCGGCGCCAGTCCCCCACCCCGTACACGGTGCCGTCGAGTTCGGCGACGGCCATGCCGAAGCGGTGGGGGTCGGCGGAGGCGAGGGCCGGGATGTAGTCGGCCGGCCGGCCCCTGCCCGGAGTGGCGGCGATGTCGGCCGCGATCTGTTCGATGACGGGCTGGAAGGACGGTGCCACGGGCGTGCTCACTCCGGCGTGATGGGCGGTGCTGTTCGAGTGGATCGTTCGATCTCGGGCCCTATTGTGCACGCCGGCGCTCAGGCGAGCGCCTCCTCCCCGAGCGCAGCGCGGGCAGGACCCGGTCCGGGGTGAGGGGCAGCTCGCGGAACCGTACACCCGTGGCGTGGTGGACGGCGTTGCCGATGGCCGCGGCGGCGCCGACGATGCCCAGCTCGCCGATGCCCTTGCTGCCCATCGGGTTGAGGAGGCTGTCCTCCTCGTCGATCCAGTGCGCCTCCACGGCGGGCACGTCGGCGTGGACCGGCACGTGGTAGGACGCGAGGTCGCTCTCGGTGAAGTCGCCGTGGGCGGCGTCCATGGTGCTGTGCTCGGTCAGGGCCATGCCCAGGCCCATGATCATGCCGCCGGTGAGCTGGGAGCGGGCCGTACGGGGGTTGAGGATCCGCCCGGCGGCGAACACGCCGAGCATCCGCCGCACCCGCACCTCGCCGGTCACGGTGTCGACCTGGACCTCGGCGAACTGGGCGCCGAAGGCGTGGCGGGCGTACGGCGGGGTGCGGCGCGCCTCGTCGGTGGTGTCGGCGTCGGCGCCGATGCCCTCGTCCGGCAGGGGGCCCTCGTGCTTGGCGACGAGCGCGGCCAGCTCGGTGCAGGCGTTGTGGACGGCCCAGCCCCAGGAGGCGGTGCCGGAGGAGCCGCCGGCGAGGGAGGCGCGCGGGAGACGGCTGCTGCCGATCTCGACGCGTACGGCCTCCAGGGGCGCTTCGAGGGCGTCGGCGGCGATCTGGGCGAGGACGGTGCGGGCGCCGGTGCCGATGTCGGTGGCGTTGATGCGGACGGTGTACGTGCCGTCGGGGTGCGCCTGGGCGGTGGCCGTGGAGGGGGCGACGTACGCGGGGTAGGTGGCGGCGGCGACCCCGGTGCCCAGCAGGAGGGCGCCCTCCCGGCGGGCGGCGGGGTTCGGGTCGCGGCGCTCCCAGCCGAAGCGGCGGGCGCCCTCGCGCAGGCACTCGACGAGGTGGCGGCTGCTGAAGGGGCGGCCGCTGTCGGGTTCCGTGGCCGGCTCGTTGCGCACGCGCAGTTCGACCGGGTCCATGCCCAGGGCCTCGGCGAGCTCGTCCATGGCGGACTCCAGCGCGTACATGCCGGGGGTCTCGCCGGGAGCGCGCATCCAGGAGGGGCTGGGCACGTCGAGGGGGACGACCCAGTGGCTGGTGAGGCTGTGGGCCGAGCCGTACATGACGCGGGCGGGCACGGCGGCCTGTTCGACGAACTCGGTGATGCGGGAGGTGTGGGTGGTGACCTCGTGGATGACGGCGGTGAGGTGGCCGTCCCGTCCGGCGCCGAGGCGGACGCGGTGCAGCGTCGGGGCGCGGTGGCCGACGACGGCGGGCATGTGGCGGCGCGGGAGGGCGATCTTCACGGGCCGGCCGGTGCGCATCGCGGCCATGACGGCGAGCACGACGTGCGGGCGGGGCGTGCCCTTGCAGCCGAAGCCGCCGCCGACGTGGTCGGAGACGACGGTGACCCGTTCCGGGGCGAGCCCGAACAGGGAGGCGAGGACCCGCCGCACGTACTCGCTGCCCTGGCTGGAGTCGTGGACGATGAGCCGGCCGCCGGCGAAGTGGGCGGTCGCGGCGTGCGGCTCCATGGGGTGGTTGTGGAGCGGCGGCACGCGGTAGGCGGCGTCGACGCGGACGGGCGCGGCGGCGAACGCGGCGGGGGCGTCGCCGCGCTCGCGGAGGGCGGGGTAGCCGCCGTTGGCCTCCTCGGGCAGGTAGGCCTCGGGGTGGTCCTCGGCGAGGACGACGTCGTGCGGCTCGGGCTCGTCGCCGTGGTCGGCGCAGGAGACGCGGACGGCCTCGGCGGCGGCGCGGGCGTTCTCCAGGGTGTCGGCGACGGCGAGGGCGACGTACCAGCCGCGGTGCGGGACGGTGTCGTCCTGGAGGACGCCGAGGTTGGGGTCGTCGGGGGGTGCCGCGAAGCGGGGCGCGTTGGTGGGGGTGAGGACGGCGAGGACGCCGGGCATGGCCTCGGCCTCGGCGGTGTCGACGGCGGTGATGCGCCCGCAGGTGACGGCGGCCGGGACGGGCCAGGCGTAGGCGCAGCCGGGCGGGGTGTGCTCGGCGGCGTAGTGGGCGGCGCCGGTCACCTTGTCGCGGCCTTCGAGGCGCTCGGCGGGGGTGCCGAGGACGGGCACGTGGGGGTGCATCGGTACCTCCGCGGTCAGGTGTGGCGGGCGGTGCGGGTCGTGCGGGCGAGGTCGGTGAGGACGGTCCGGGCGAGGTTGTGGGCGAGCTCGATCTTGTACGCGTTGTCGCGGAGGGGTTCGGCGGCGGACAGCTCCTCGTCGAGGGCGTGGACGAGGGCCGCGGTGGTGGGGGCGGCGCCGAGCAGGGCCGCCTCGGCGCGGCGGGCCCGCCAGGGCCGGTGGGCGAGCCCGCCGAACGAGAGGCCCACGTGCCGTACGGCTCCGGCGGTGTCCAGGTCGAGGACGGCGGCGACGGAGGCGAGGGCGAAGGCGTACGAGGCGCGGTCGCGGGCCTTGCGGTAGGCGGAGGGCAGCCCGCCGGTGGCGGCCGGGAGGGTCACGGCGGTGATCAGTTCGCCGGGCCGGACGACGGTGTCCTGCTCGGGGTGGTCGCCGGGGAGGCGGTGGAACTCGGCCACGGGGACGGTCCGTTCGCCGTCGGGGCCGTGGAGGGCGACGTCGGCGTCGAGGGCGGCGAGGGCGACGGCGAGGTCGGAGGGGTGGGTGGCGATGCAGTGCAGGGAGTGGCCGAGGACGGCGTGGTCGCGGTGGACGCCGTCGCGGGCTCCGCAGCCGCTGCCGGGTTCGCGTTTGTTGCAAGGCTTGGAGACGTCCTGGAAGTACGGGCAGCGGGTGCGCTGGAGGAGGTTGCCGCCCGTGGTGGCGGTGTTGCGGAGCTGCCCGGAGGCCCCGGACAGCAGGGCCCGGGACACGGCGGCGTACCGGGCGCGCACGAGCGGGTGGGCGGCGAGGTCGGTGCCGCGGACGGTGGCGCCGACGCGGAGGGAGCCGTCGGCCTGCTCCTGGATGTCGTCGAGGGGGAGGCGGCTGATGTCGACGAGGAGGTCGGGGGTCTCGACGCCGAGCTTCATCAGGTCGACGAGGTTGGTGCCGCCGGCCAGGTAGCGGGCGCCGGGCCGGCCCGCGTGGGCGGCGGTGGCCTCCTCGACGCTGTGGGCGCGTACGTAGGCGAAGGGCTTCACCGGATCACGTCCTCGACGGCCTGCACGATGTGGGGGTAGGCGCCGCAGCGGCAGAGGTTGCCGCTCATCCGCTCGCGGATCTCCTCGGGGGTGAGGACCACGGGGCCCTGAGCGGGCGCGGCGGCGGGGTCCGTGACGTACGAGGGGTGCCCGGCGGCGGCCTCCGCGAGCAGCCCGGCGGCGGAGCAGAGCTGGCCGGGGGTGCAGTAGCCGCACTGCAGGGCGTCGCGGTCGAGGAACGCCTGCTGGAGCGGGTGGAGGGGGGCGCCCTCGGGGGCGAGGCCTTCGACGGTGGTGACGGTCGAGCCGTCCTGGGCGACGGCGAGGAGCAGGCAGCCGTTGGCGCGCCGTCCGTCGACGAGGACGGTGCAGGCCCCGCACTGCCCGTGATCGCAGCCCTTCTTGGCCCCGGTCAGCCCGAGGTCCTCGCGCAGCACGTCGAGGAGGGTGGCGCGGTGGTCGACGGTGAGGGTGCGGGGCGTCCCGTTCACCCGGAGGGTGACGGACGACTGGTACGGGGAGCTGGTCGACTGCTCGGACACGGGTGCCTTCCGGGGTGTCTGGGACGGGGCGCGGGGCCGGGGGCCGGGTCAGTCGGGGCCCTCGCCCTCCTCCGGGACGACGTGGACGGCGGCCTCCTCAGCGGACGCGGCGGCGCCGTCGACGCCGACGTCGCGGGCGATCAGGTCCTTCTCGTCGTCGCCGTGCGCGCCCTCGTCGGGGGCCACGAGGCGGCCGGAGCGGTCGCGGCCCACCTCGTCGTCGACGGGTTCGCCCATGCCGCCGGGCAGGTCGCCGATGCCGTCGCCGTTCATGTCGGGGCCTTCGCGGGCCTGGGCGGCCGGGTCGGGGACCTCCCGGGCGATGCGCTCGTCGAGCGTCTCGCGTTCGCGCTGCTCGCGCGCGGTGGTGCCGGTCTGCTCGACGGCGAGCGGGCGCTCGGGCGGTGACCAGCCTTCGTCGTACGGGTCGGCGGCGCGGTCCACCAGGGTGTCCTCCCTGTCGAGGATGCCGTGGTCCTCCCTGACCTCGCGGTCGTCGGTCGGGTCCGGCTGGTAGACCTCGTCGCCCATGTGCTGTTCGGTTCCCATGGCTGGCTCCCGTGTGCTGTCGGTCTGCCGGGACTACGCCTCGCGTATCCAGCCTGGGACAGGTCACACCTCCCGGCACTCCGGGCGGGCGGGACGGCGTGCAAGCGGGCGACGGAATGGGCCTCGCCCCGGGGCACCGGGCCTCGGCGCGCGGACCGGCACGGCGCTGGCTCATCCTGGAGACGAAGCGGTGGTACCGCGGTCGCCCGGTGCGCGGCGCGCGTCGCCGGATGCCGACCCGGCGCATCGACCAGGTCCACCTGCCGGGAAGGAGGTGACCGGCCGGTGAGGGCACAGCCGGAACTCCGAGCCGGGGCCGGGTCTTCGGCGCGGACGTACTGGGAGTGCGTCGGGCACCGGGACTGGCGGCCGGTGACCGTCCGACTCCGGTACGGCCCCGTGGCCGGCGACCCGGTGACCAGGGACCTCCTGCCGGAGGTACGGACCACGGCTCTGGCCCCGCGCAATGTGCTGGTGGAGCGGCCGGACGGGAGGCGGGACGTACGGCCGGTGCGGGTGCTGCGGCGGGAGCGGCCGCGGTGAGCCTCCGCCGGGGTGCGGCTCGGCGTCTGCGTGCCGGCGGGGAAAGCGTCGCCCGGGGCGGGAGCACGGGATCCTCGAAGCGCCGGCCGGGCGTTCTACGGGACGCCGACCACCGTCTCGCACTGCAGGGCGACGTCGCCGCCGCCGGCTTCACCGTCGCAGATGTCGGTCTGCGGCCCGCCATGGAGCAGATCGTCGGCCGGCCCGGCCCGCAGAGTGTCGTTGCCCCTGTCGCCGAAGAGGCGGTCCCGTCCGCCCGAGGTGCCGACGGTGGCGGTGGCCTCGAAGTCCACGTTGTCGCCGAAGAGTGTGTCGTTGCCGCCGAGGCCCCTGACCACGTCGTGGCCGGCGTCGGTTTCGGTGACGTCCACCACCGAGCTGTCACCGACGAGGATCTCGCGCGCGCTCGTGCCGGTGATCGTGTCGTTGCCGGCTCCGGTGGCACCGCCTCCGGTGGGTTCGAGGATGTTGTGGTCGCCGGCGGCGAATTCTCCGACGTTCCTGAGGACGTCGTTGCCGCCCGCCCCTCGGACGCTGAGGACCGCCTCGCTGTCCCCGACCATGCCGTTGGCTCCGGGGCCTCCGTCGAGCACATCGTCCCCGGCGCCGATGGCGTGGCCGCCCCCGCCGAGGATCAAGGGGCGTGCCGCGCGGGAATCCCCGACCAGGCTGTCGTCGCCCCCGCCGCCGAAGATGCGGTCGTTGCCCCCTCCGGTGGCGGTCGTGCCGGCGGCGAACGTGCCGCTGTCGCCGTGGATGCGGTCGATGCCGGGTCCGCCGTCGATGAGATCGTCACCGCCGCCGGTGGCGTTGCCGCCGTCCGAACGTGAGTCTCCCGTGATGAACTCGTCCCCCGGGCCGCCGTAGAGGCGGTCGTTGCCGCCGCCCTCGACGTCCGCGGTCGCGCTGTAGAGGTCGCCGCGGATGCGGTCGTCACCCGTTCCGCCGTCGACCTGGTCGTCGCCGAGGCCGCCCTGGACGGCGTCGTTCCCGCTCCGGCCGCAGATCAGGTCGTTCCCGCCCCTGCCGTCGATGTCGTCATCGCCGGGGGAGCCGATGATGACGTCGTCGCCTTCGGTGCCGTTGATGGTGCCCGCGCCGGTGATGGTCGCCGGACGGCCGAAGCAGCTGGGCTGGGCCAGGCTTCCTGCGGCGATCGCGGGGACCCCGAAGGTGACCAGCGTTGCTGTGACGAGGCCGGTCGTCAGAGTCCGCCGGGCCGTTGCGCGGCGGGATCCACCGACCCGCTGGGGGACGGAACGCACCTTCATGCATAACCTCCGGTTGCCGGACACCGTCGTCCAGGTCGGCGCTGCGAAGGATCGGTCGGATCACCCTGCGTCTCGCCCTGGCGGCGCGAAGGAAGTGCCTGATGAGACATCTGGACCCTATGCACCGGCCTCTTCGGGCGCGACCGTGGCCTCGCATTCGGGTGAGGGCGAACCGCGCCCGGCCGGAGCAGGCGACGGCCCGGCGGCGGGGGCCGCCGGGCCGTCGTCCGGGCCGTTCGTCGTGCGGGGGCCCGCGCCGGGAGGGGTGGGCGTTCCTTCCGGTGCGGGCCGCCTCAGAGCTGGTCCGCGTACTCCCGTATCAGTCCTGGGGCGTCCCAGCTGAGCAGGCGGTCGGCCTGCTGGTGGGTGATCTCGGCGAGCCTTCTCGCCTCGGCCAGCACATCGCCGTGCTCTCTGACGAGCTGGTCGTAGATGGGCGAGCCGGGCGTGTGGGGACGGTAGGTCACGGCGGGCGCTCCTCGGTACGGCGTGGGCGGTGATCCGGGCGCTCCGGCGTCTGCCCCGGAGCGCACGGATCATGCGGAATCCGTCCTACCGTTTCATCCCCGGGACGGCACCGTCAGCCGACCCCCTCCTGTGTACGGCGTACGCACTCGGCGACGACGGCGCGAAGCGTGCCGTACCGCCGCAGAAGGTCCCGCTGGACGTGCGCCCCGGTGCCGCCGCCCATCAGGTCGGCGAGGGCCTTGTGGGCGTGGGCGAGGTCGCCGTTGTCGTCGAGCGCGGCCTCCACGTGACCGAGGAGGGCCTGGACGACGCGCTCCGCCGGGGCGGGGCGCATGGTGAGCGGGTGGAGCAGCTCGTCGTCGAGCCCGGAGCGGCCGGCCCGCCAGGCCGCGGCGCGCAGCAGCCCTATGGGGTGCCGGGCGGGCGGCTCGCCCTCGCGCCACTCGCGGGCCGCGGTGTCCACCAGGGCGCGGGCCAGGATGGCGACGAGGACCGTGGTGGAGGCGTCGAGGCAGACGTCGGCGGCCCGGATCTCGACGGTGGGGTACGTGTGGGACAGCCGGGCGTCGAAGTAGACCATGCCCTCGTCCTGCAGGACCCCGGTGGACACCAGGTCGCTGACCTGCTGGTGGTAGCGGTCCGCCGAGCCGAACAGCTCGACGGGCCCGGCCGACGGCCAGCGGCCCCACACCCGGCTGCGGTAGCTGCTGTAGCCGCTGTCGTGGCCCTGCCAGAAGGGCGAGTTGGCGCTGAGGGCGAGCAGGACCGAGAGCCAGGGCCGTATCCGGTCGAGGACGGCCACCCCCTCCTCGTCCGAGCCGACCGACACGTGGACGTGGCAGCCGCAGGTGAGCTGTTCGAGGGCGGTGAGGCCGAAGTGCTCCCGGATCCACCGGTAGCGCCTGCCGTCGTTGAGCGCGGGCGCGACCGGCAGGGGCGAGGTGGCCAGCGCGACCACGGCCGCCCCCGCCTCGGCGGCGTGGCGGGCCGCCTCCCCGCGGCAGCGCTCTATCTCGGCGGCCAGATCGCTCATGGCGGTCCGGGGACTGGTCCCGAACTCCAGCTGCTGCCCCTGCAACTCCTTCGTGAAGGCGTGCGCCCGGCCCTCGTTCCGCCGGGCCGCTATGGCCAGCACCGCTGTGGAGAGCGCCTGCGGCTCCCCCGTCCGCGGGTCCACCAGGAGGAGTTCCTCCTCCACTCCGACACTGCGCAAAGGAACCCGCCTTTCCGATCGCATCCTGAAGGGACTACTGACGGAATTGCCGGACTTGCCGAACGTGCTGGACGACCGGACGTACGCAACGCCGGTGGTACGGGCCGCCGTACGTGCTGGATCGCCGGGCGTACGGGATTGCTGGACGCACCATCATCCCGGCTCGGGCGGCGGTGCGCACCGTCCCGGGAGGCCCCGAGCGGTATCTGGCGAGTTCCCGCCGCAACCGGCCGGGAACGGCCGTGACCCCCTTCCCCGCCGCCTCCGCGGTACGGCGCGACCCCTCCGCCCACAGGCCCGCACCGCACCGGCGGTCCTGGCGGCCGGGACCGGGGGTGCCGCGCGGGCGGTGGGGGCGGTGGGGGCGCGGAAGGGGCCGCGGGGCCGTCAGGCGACCGACTCGATCCGGCCGGACGGGGTCGTGGGGCCGTCGTGGTGGATGGGCGTGTGGGCGCCCGTCAGGGACACCCCGCTGCCGCCGCGGCGGTTGGCGACGATCTCGGCGCCGATCGACAGGGCGGTCTCCTCGGGGGTGCGCGCGCCGAGGTCGAGGCCGATCGGGGAGCGCAGCCGGGCGAGTTCCAGCTCGGTGACGCCGGCCTCGCGGAGCCGCCGGTTGCGGTCCTCGTGGGTGCGGCGGGACCCCATGGCGCCGACGTAGGCGACGGGCAGCTTCAGGGCCCGTACGAGCAGCGGCACGTCGAACTTGGCGTCGTGGGTGAGGACGCACAGCACGGTGCGGGCGTCGACCTCGGTGGACTCCAGGTACTCGTGGGGCCAGCCGACGACGATCTCGTCCGCCTCGGGGAAGCGGGCGGCGGTGGCGAAGACCGGCCGGGCGTCGCACACGGTCACGCGGTAGCCGAGGAACTTGCCGACCCGGACGAGCGCGGACGCGAAGTCGATGGCACCGAACACGATCATGCGCGGGGCGGGCACGCTCGACTCGACGAGCAGGGTGAGCGGCTGCCCGCAGCGCGAGCCGTCGGCGCCGATGGTGACCGTGCCGGTGCGGCCGGCGTCCAGCAGGGCGCGGGCCTCGGCCGCGGCCGTGCGGTCCAGCTCGGGGTGACCGCCGAGCCGGCCCTCGTACGAGCCGTCGGGGTGGACGAGGAGGGCGGTGCCCATCAGCTCGGACGGGCCGTCGGTGATCCTGGCCAGGGCCGCCGCCTCCCCTCCGGCGGCGGCCGCCAGGGCGGCGGGGTAGACCCCGCCGCGGACCGGGGTGACGAGGACGTCGATGACGCCGCCGCAGGTGAGCCCCACGGCGAAGGCGTCCTCGTCGCTGTAGCCGAAGCGTTCGAGCACGGTCTCGCCGTCCTCGATGGCCTGCCGGCACAGTTCGTAGACGGCCCCCTCCACACATCCGCCCGACACCGAGCCGATCGCCGTGCCGTCGCCGTCGACGGCGAGCGCGGCGCCCGGCTGGCGGGGCGCGCTGCCGCTGACGGCCACGACGGTGGCGACGGCGAAGTCGCGTCCCTGCTCGACCCACTGGCCGAGCTCTTCGGCGATGTCCAGCATGTCGGCCTCCTTGGGCTGGGGATGGATGTGGGGAGGGGGCCAGGGGCGGGCGTCAGTGCCCGGTGCCCGTGGCGAAGTAGAAGACGAACACCGCCGAGAGGATCCACATGAGGATGCTCGGCTCGCGCCACTTGCCCTGGGCCGCCTTGATGGCGCAGAAGGCGATGACGCCGGCGCCGACACCCGTGGTGATGGTGTAGGTGAACGGCATCAGCACGACCGTCAGGAAGACGGGGACGGCGACCGACCAGTCGCTCCAGTCGACGTGGCGGGCGTTCTGCAGCATCATCGCGCCGATGACGACCAGGGCGGCGGACGCCACCTGGCCGGGCACCAGCTGGGTGAGCGGCGTGAAGAACAGGCACGCGGCGAAGAACAGGCCGGTGACGGACGCGGACAGGCCCGTGCGGGCGCCCTCGCCGACGCCGGTGGCCGACTCGATGAAGACGGTCTGTCCGGAGGCGCTGGTGACGCCGCCGATCGCGCCGCCGGCGCCGTCGATGAACAGCGCCTTGTTCAGGCCGGGCATCCGGCCGGTGGCGTCGGCGAGCCGGGCCTCCTGGCCGACGGCGATGATGGTGGCCATCGCGTCGAAGAAGCCGGCCAGCACCAGCGTGAAGACGATCATGCCGACGGTGGTGTAGCCCAGCTGCTCCCAGCCGCCGAACTCGACCTCGCCGAAGAGCGAGAAGTCCGGCATCGAGACGAAGCTGCCGTGCAGGACCGGGGCCTTGCCGCCCCACGCCGCCTCGGGGATCCAGCCGAACGCGGTGCCGGCGACGGAGATGACCGTACCGGCGATGATGCCGAGCAGGATCGCGCCGGGCACCTTCCGCGCCTGGAGCATGAAGATCAGCAGCAGGGTGACGGTGAACAGGAGGACCGGCCAGCCGGTCAGCGAGCCGCCGACGCCGAGGGTGACGGGGCCGCCGCCCTCGCCCTTGCCGACGAAGCCGGCGTTGACGAAGCCGATCATCGCGATGAACAGTCCGATGCCCATCGTGATGCCGTGCTTGAGCGCCAGGGGTATGGCGTTCATGATCACTTCACGGACACCGGTGACCACCAGCAGGCAGATCACGGCGCCGTAGACGACACACATGCCCATGGCCTGCGGCCAGGTCATGTTGGGGGCGACCTGCGTGGACACGACGCCCGCGACACTCAGGCCCGCCGCGAGAGCGAGCGGGACCTTGCCGATGAGACCCATCGCCAGAGTGGTGACCGCCGCTGCGAGGGCGGTGGCGGTGATCAGGGCGGGCTGGCTCAGCTTGGTGCCGAGCACGTCCTCACCGCCGAGCAGCAGCGGGTTGAGCAGGAGGATGTACGCCATGGCCATGAAGGTCGTGACGCCGCCGCGCACCTCGCGCGCGACCGTGGATCCTCTGTGGGTGATGTGAAAGTACCGATCGAGCCAAGACCGTCCGGCGGGGATGCGCGTGCCTTCGCCCGCGTCTTCCGAGACGGTCTTCGGCTCCACTGACGACTGGGTCATGGTGCCTACTCCCAAGGTTCATAGGGGCACCCGCGGAACTCCGTACGGGGCGATCTGCGGGATTTGGGATGGTGCTTGGCTGCACGACCCGGGGACGGCCCGAGACGAACTGGGTACTGCGTGGGGGGTTGGGAGGTGGGGGGTCTGACATGGGGGGTCGGGGACCACGAGCGGTGCGGTCCGGCTTGCGGGGGGTTGCTCCGGGCGGTGCGGGCTGCGGACTTGTGACGTTCCTGGGAGGCACGCACCGCCCGGAGGGCTGGGGGTGTTACGCGGTTCCGGTGAGGTGCTCCGGGCGGACCGGCGTCCGGTTCAGCTCCAGGCCCGTCGCGTTCCGGATCGCCGCGAGGACGGCCGGGGTGGACGACAGGGTCGGGGCCTCGCCGATGCCGCGCAGCCCGTACGGCGCGTGGTCGTCGGCGAGTTCGAGCACGTCGACCGGGATGGTCGGCGTGTCGAGGATCGTGGGGATGAGGTAGTCCGTGAAGGAGGGGTTGCGGACCTTCGCGGTCTTCGGGTCGACGATGATCTCCTCCATGACCGCCACGCCGAGGCCCTGGGTGGTGCCACCCTGGATCTGGCCGACGACGGACAGCGGGTTGAGGGCCTTGCCGACGTCCTGGGCGCAGGCCAGCTCGATGACCTTGACCAGGCCGAGCTCGGTGTCCACCTCGACGACCGCGCGGTGTGCGGCGAAGGAGTACTGGACGTGGCCGTTGCCCTGGCCGGTGCGCAGGTCGAACGCCTCGGTGGGGCGGTGCCGCCACTCGGCCTCGATCTCGACGGCCTCGTCCTCCAGGACGTCGACCAGGTCGGCGAGGACCTCGCCGCCGTCGGTGACGACCTTGCCGCCCTCCAGGAGCAGCTCGGCGGTGGCCCAGGCCGGGTGGTAGCTGCCGAACTTGCGGCGGCCCAGCTCCAGGACCTTCTCGCGGACCAGCTCGCAGGAGTTCTTCACGGCGCCGCCGGTGACGTAGGTCTGGCGGGAGGCCGAGGTGGAGCCGGCCGAGCCGACCTGGGTGTCGGCCGGGTGGATGGTCACCTGGCTCACGCCCAGCTCCGTGCGGGCGATCTGGGCGTGGACGGTGACGCCGCCCTGGCCGACCTCGGCCATCGCGGTGTGCACGATGGCGACGGGCTCGCCGTTGATGACCTCCATGCGCACCTTGGCGGTGGAGTAGTCGTCGAAGCCCTCGGAGAAGCCGACGTTCTTGATGCCGACCGCGTAGCCGACACCGCGGACGACGCCTTCACCGTGCGTGGTGTTGGACAGACCGCCGGGCAGCGCGCGGACGTCGGCACCCTCGGTGGTCTCCCACTGGCGCTCCGGCGGCAGCGGACGCGCCTTGATGCGGCGCAGCAGCTCGGCGACGGGGGCCGGGGAGTCGACCGGCTGCCCGGTAGGCATGATCGTGCCCTGCTCCATGGCGTTGAGCTGCCGGAACTCGACGGGGTCCATGCCGAGCTTCTTGGCCAGCTTGTCCATCTGCGCCTCGTACGCGAAGCACGCCTGGACCGCGCCGAAGCCGCGCATGGCGCCGCAGGGCGGGTTGTTGGTGTAGAGGGCGATGGCCTCGATGTCGACGTCGTCGATGACGTACGGGCCGACCGACAGGGAGGAGGCGTTGCCGACGACGGCCGGGGACGCGGAGGCGTAGGCGCCGCCGTCCAGCACGATCCGGCACTTCATGTGCGTGAGCTTGCCGTCCTTGGTGGCGCCGTGCTCGTAGTAGAGCTTCGCCGGGTGGCGGTGGACGTGCCCGAAGAACGACTCGAACCGGTTGTAGACGATCTTGACCGGCTTGCCGGTGCGCAGCGCCAGCAGGCAGGCGTGGATCTGCATCGACAGGTCCTCGCGGCCGCCGAACGCGCCGCCGACGCCGGAGAGCGTCATCCGGACCTTCTCCTCGGGCAGGCCGAGGACCGGGGCGATCTGGCGCAGGTCCGAGTGGAGCCACTGGGTGGCGACGTACAGGTCGACGCCGCCGTCCTCGGCGGGCACGGCGAGGCCGGACTCGGGGCCGAGGAAGGCCTGGTCCTGCATGCCGAAGGTGTACTCGCCCTCGACGATCACGTCGGCGCGCTTGCGGGCCTCCTCCACGTCGCCGCGGATGATCGGCTGGCGGTGCACGATGTTCGGGTGCGGGACGTGCCCGGCGTGGTGGTCGTCGCGGCCGGGGTGCAGCAGCGGGGCGTCGGGCGCGGTGGCGGACGCCTCGTCGGTGACGACCGGCAGCTCACGGTACTCGACCTTGATCTTGGCGGCGGCGCGGCGGGCCGTCTCCGGGTGGTCGGCGGCGACCAGGGCGACCGGCTCGCCGTGGTGGCGTACGACGCCGTTGGCGAGGACCGGGGTGTCCTGGATCTCCAGGCCGTAGTTCTTGACCTCGGTGGGCAGGTCGTCGTAGGTGAGGACCGCGTAGACACCGGCCTGGGCCAGGGCCTCGGAGGTGTCGATGGAGACGATCTCGGCGTGGGCGACGGTGGAGCGGAGGATCTGGCCCCACAGCATGTCCTCGTGCCACATGTCCGAGGAGTAGGCGAACTCGCCGGTGACCTTGAGGGTGCCGTCGGGGCGGAGCGTGGACTCGCCGATGCCGCCCTTGGTCCGGGAGCCCTGGGTGACCTTGGTGGGGGTGCCCGCCGGGGCGGACGCGACCCGGGTGTGCTGAGCCATCAGACTGCCTCCCCCTGGCGGGCCGCGGCCAGGCGGACCGCGTCCAGAATCTTCTCGTAACCGGTGCAGCGGCAGAGGTTGCCGGACAGCGCCTCGCGGATGTCCTCGTCCGTGGGGGACGGGTTGCGCTCCAGCATCTCGTCGGCCGCGACGAGCAGGCCCGGGGTGCAGAAGCCGCACTGGACGGCGCCCGCGTCGATGAAGGCCTGCTGGATCGGCGACAGCTCGGTGCCTTCGCCGGTCTGGGAGTCGGTGCCCTTGGCGGACCAGCCCTTGGCCTCGTCCAGCGAGGTGCCGCAGGCGCCCGTGGCGCAGCCGCCCTCGGAGCGCTGCTTGGCGTAGTCGGCCAGGCCCTCGACGGTGACGACCTCGCGGCCCTCGACCTGCCCGGCGGCGACCAGACAGGAACAGACGGGCACACCGTCCAGGCGGACCGTACAGGAGCCGCACTCGCCCTGCTCGCACGCGTTCTTGGAGCCGGGCAGGCCCAGGCGCTCACGCAGGACGTAGAGGAGGGACTCGCCCTCCCAGACGTCGTCGGCCTGCTGCGGACGTCCGTTGACCGTGAAATTGACGCGCATGGTTATGCAGCTCCTTCAAGCGTGCGGGCGCTGCCGCGGTACTGCTCCCAGGTCCAGCCGAGGGTGCGGCGGGCCATGATGCCGACGGCGTGCCGGCGGTACTTGGCGGTGCCTCGTACGTCGTCGATCGGGTTGCAGGCGGCGGACGCGAGGTCCGCGAACTGCTTGGCGATCGACGGGGTGATGATCTTGCCGTTGTCCCAGAAACCGCCCTCTTCGAGCGCGGCGTTCAGGAAGTCCTCGGCCTCCTTGGCGCGGACCGGGGTGGGCGCGGCGGAGCCGATGCCCGTCCGGACGGTGCGGGTCTCGGGGTGGAGGGCGAGACCGAAGGCGCAGACCGCGATGACCATGGCGTTGCGGGTACCCACCTTGGAGTACTGCTGCGGGCCGTCCGCCTTCTTGATGTGGACGGTCTTGATCAGCTCGTCGGGGGCGAGCGCGTTGCGCTTGACGCCGGTGTAGAACTCGTCGATGGGGATGAACCGGCTGCCGCGCACCGACTCGACCTCGACCTCGGCGCCCGCGGCGAGCAGGGCCGGGTGGGCGTCGCCGGCGGGGGACGCGGTGCCCAGGTTGCCGCCAACCCCGCCGCGGTTGCGGATCTGGGGGGATGCGACGGTGTGGGAGGCGAGCGCCAGGCCGGGCAGCTCGGCCCGCAGGTGCTCCATGATCTGGGTGTACGGGACGGAGGCGCCCAGCCGGACGTTCTCCTCGCCGACCTCCCACTCGCGGAGCAGCTCGATGCGGTTGAGGTCCAGAAGGTACTCGGGCCGCCGGTGGTCGAAGTTGATCTCGACCATGACATCGGTGCCACCCGCGATCGGCACAGCCGTGGGGTGCTCCGCCTTGGCGGCGAGCGCCTCCTCCCAGCTTGCGGGGCGAAGGAAGTCCATGAGTGGCTCTCTTCTTCGTGAAAAGGGGCTGTTCGCCGGGACGGGGACGGCCGGCCCTGGACGTGGTGTTCATCTGGTGTTAACGCGTTATGGCCCCAGTACACCCAGCGGTGCTCCACCCGGTGCAGTCACCGAAACCATGAAGGAGTTGGCTGGTCTCCCCCGTCGTCTTGTAGATTCGAACGAAAGGCGAGGACCAGTAACCTCTCCGTTTCCCCCGGAAACGGTGGCCACAGGTCACCGGCGACAACGAGACACCACGAGACAGATCGGCGGCGACGACATGCGGCTGCGCGCACTGCTGGAGACCGACGCGCTGGGGTTGCGGCTGCTGGGCGGCGAGGACGAGCTCGACCGCACGGTCCGCGGCGTGATGACGACGGACCTGAGGGACCCCAGCAGGTACCTGTCCGGCGGCGAGCTGGTGCTCACCGGCCTGGCCTGGCGCCACTCCGCCGAGGACTCGGAGCCGTTCGTCCGGATCCTCGCGAGCGCCGGGGTCGCCGGCCTCGCGGCAGGCGAGGCGGAGCTGGGCGCGATCCCGGACGATCTCGTCCAGGCATGTTTGCGCCACCGACTGCCCCTGTTCGCAGTGAACGAGTCCGTTGCATTCGCAACGATCACTGAGCATGTCGTTCGACAGGTGTCGGGCGAACGCGCCGGGGACCTCGCGGCTGTCGTCGATCGCCACAGGAGGCTGATGACCTCCGGCCCGGCCGGCGGCGGACCGGAGGTCGTACTGGATCTCCTGGGCTCCGACCTGGACCTGCGTGCCTGGGTCCTCTCCCCCACCGGGCGCCAGATCGCGGGCGCCCGCACTCCCCTGCCGACCGAGGTCGGCGCCGCGCTCGCCGGGGAGCACCTGGCCGCGACGCGCACCGGGCGGCGCGGCCCGCACCGGGCGGTCGTGGCCGGAACGACGTACTCGCTCTTCCCGATCCGTAACACCGGGCGCGGCGCCGCACCGGCCGCGCGCGACGTCCGCGAGACCGTGCTGTCCGACTGGCTGCTGGCGGTCGAGGCGGACGCGGGCGACTGGCCCGCCGCGCGCCTGGACCTGCTCCAGGGCGTCACGCAGCTGATCGCGGTGGAGCGCGACCGCCGGGACGCGGCCCGCACGGTACGGCGCCGGCTGGCCCAGGAGGTCCTGGAGCTGGTGCAGACGGGCGCGGCCCCGGCGGAGATCGCCGCCCGGCTGCGGGTGGCCGCCCCCGTCCTGCTGCCCGGCCTCGGCGCCGCACCGCACTGGCAGGTCGTGGTGGCCCGCGTCGAGTGGGGCGACGGCTCGGCCGTCGAGGGCGGCCCCGTCGCCCAGGCGCTGCTGGAGGAGGTGCTGGTCGACCCCGCCACGACGGGCCCCGACTCGGCCGACCGGATCGCCGTCGCCCACACCGGCGACGAGGCCATCGCCCTGGTGCCGCTGCCCGCCGTACCGGCCCCCGTCCCGGCCGGTGGCCCGGACGGCGAGCCCGGCGAGCCCTTGCCCCCGGCCCCCACGGGCCCCGGTCTGCACGCCGACGCGCTGCTGGCCGCCGTGCGGGCGCCGCTGTCCGCGGGCCTCGCGGACGACGGGCGGCTCACGCTGGGCGTCAGCGCCGCCGTGCACTCCGCTGAGGGCCTGCGGGGCGCCCTGGAGGAGGCCCGGCACGCCCGCCGGGTCGCCGCGGCGCGCCCCGGCCGGGTCTGCGCGGCCGGCCACCACGAGCTGGCCTCGCACGTACTGCTGCTGCCGTTCGTGCCGGACGACGTGCGGCGCGCGTTCACGGCCCGGCTGCTGGACCCGCTGCGCGACTACGACCGGCGGCACCGGGCGGAGCTGATCCCGACGCTGGAGGCGTTCCTGGACTGCGACGGCTCCTGGACGCGCTGTGCCACCCGGCTCCACCTGCACGTGAACACGCTGCGCTACCGGGTGGGCCGCATCGAGCAGCTGACGGGCCGTGACCTGTCGCGCCTGGAGGACAAGCTGGACTTCTTCCTGGCGCTGCGGATGTCGTGAGCCGTGGGCCCGGCCCGTCAGGATCGCTGAAGACATCACGTACGAGAGAGAGCAGGGAACGCCCCGCCATGCCCGCACCCCGGGACACCCGCGACACCCCCCGCGCCGGCACCGGCGCCGGCTCCCGCCCCGCCTCCGGTCCCGACACCGGCCGCGACGAGCCGCGCGGCGACGAGCTGCGCGGCGACGAGCTGCGCGGCGACGAGCTGCGCGGCGACGAGCTGCGCGGCGACGAGCTGCGCGGCGACTGCGGCAGTTGCTTCGGCCTGTGCTGCGTGGCGCTGCCGTTCACCGCGTCGGCGGACTTCGCCGTCGACAAGCCGGCCGGTGAGCCGTGCGCCAACCTCGACGCGGAGTTCCGCTGCGGCATCCACACCCGGCTGCGCGACCGGGGCTTCCAGGGCTGCACGGTCTACGACTGCTTCGGCGCCGGGCAGAAGGTCTCGCAGGTCACCTTCGGCGGCCGGGACTGGCGCTCCGCCCCCGGCACGGCGCGGGAGATGTTCGCGGTGTTCCCGGTCGTACGGCAGCTGCACGAGCTGCTGTGGTACCTGACCGAGGCGCTGGCGCTGAAGCCCGCCCGCGCCCTGCACGGCGAGCTGCGCGCACTGCGGGACGAGACGGAGCGGATGACGCTCCTCTCCCCCGCCGAACTGTCCGGCCTCGACGTCGCCCGCCACCGGCAGGCCGTCGGCGACCTGTTGCTGCGCGTCAGCGAGCGGGTCCGGGCGGGTGTGCCGGGCGGTACCGGGAAGCGGAAGAACCGGCGCGGCGCCGACCTCATGGGCGCCCGGCTCAAGGACGCCGACCTGCGCGGTGCCCATCTGCGCGGGGCGTACCTGATCGGGGCCGACCTGACGGGCGCCGATCTGCGCCAGGCCGATCTGCTCGGCGCGGACCTGCGGGGCGCGCGGCTGGCGGGCGCGGACCTGACCGGCGCGTTCTTCCTCACGCAGCCGCAGGTCGACGCGGCTCTGGGGGACGCCCGTACGAAGCTGTCGGCGGCGCTGACCCGGCCGGCCCACTGGTCCGGCGCGCAGGACGGCACGGGGGCGTGAACCCGGCGTCGGCGAGCTCCTGTTGATCGATCGCGCCCTGCCGGACGAAGGTAATGCACAGGTAAAGTGCGGTGGGTTGGGGTGAACCCCCTGCTCCCTCACCCCACCGCTCGTCCTCTCTCTCCCCCCCCCCCCCGCACGCGAACCCCCCACCAGCACCACTCCGCGAGGGAACCCCCCTGTGCTCACAGCTCTGAAGGACCCTGCCGTGCTGCGGCAGGACGTGCTCGCGTCGTTCGTGGTCTTCCTGGTGGCCGTACCGCTATGCGTCGGCGTGGCCGTCGCCTCCGGCGTACCGGCCGAACTGGGCCTGATCACCGGCATCGTCGGCGGCCTGCTGGTCGGCGCGTTACCCGGCAGCACCCTCCAGGTCAGCGGCCCCGCCGCCGGATTGACCGTCCTCGTGTACGAGGCGGTGCGGACGTACGGCCCCGGCATGCTCGGCCCGCTCGTGCTCGCCGCGGGCCTGGTCCAGGTGGCGCTGGGGCTGCTGCGCCTCGGCCGCTGGTTCCGGGCCATCTCGGTGGCCGTGGTGCAGGGCATGCTCGCCGGCATCGGCCTGGTCATCGTGCTCGGCCAGCTGTACGCGATGGCCGACGCCGAGGCCCCGGCCACCGGTCCGGAGAGGATCGCGGGCCTGCCGGGCCTGGCGGGCGACCTCGTCACCGGGGGCGTCTCCCCGGCCGCGTTCGCCGTGGGCGCCGCGACGGTCGCCGTCCTGGTGCTGTGGCACAGACTCCCGCCCGCCGTACGGAAGGTCCCGGGCCCCCTGGCCGCGGTCGCCCTCGCCACGGCCGTGACCTGTCTCGCCGACCTGCCGGTCGCCCGGGTGGAGGTCCGGGGCCTCGTCCACGCCGTACGGCCGCCGGACGCCGAGGCGCTGGCGGGGCTCCTGACGCCCGGGGCGATCGGCACGGTCCTCGCGTTCGCGCTCATCGCGTCGGCGGAGACGCTGTTCGGCGCGGCGGCCGTGGACCGGATGCACAGCGGCCCGCGCACCGACTACGACAAGGAACTGATCGCCCAGGGCACCGGCAACACGGTGTGCGGCGCGCTCGGTGCCCTGCCGATGACGGCGGTCGTCGTCCGCAGCGCGGCCAACGTGCAGGCGGGGGCCCGGACTTCGCTGTCGCGGGTGCTGCACGGGCTGTGGCTGCTGCTGTTCGCCACGCTGCTCCCGGCCGCCGTGGGCGCCGTGCCGCTGGCGGCGCTGGCGGGCGTCCTGGTGCACGCGGGGACGAAGCTGGTGCCGTTCGGGGAGGTGCTGCCGCTGTGGCGCGACCACCGCGGAGAGGCGGTGGTGCTCGGCGTGACGGCGGTCGCCGTCGTCGTGACCAACCTGTTCGAGGGCGTGCTGCTGGGGCTGCTCCTGGCGGTGGTGAAGACCGCCTGGGACACCTCGCACCTCCACATCGAGGTCCGGCAGGGCTCGGCAGCCCCCTCCGGCGGACTGGTGGTCCGGGTCGCGGGCAACGCCACGTTCCTGCGGCTGCCGCGCCTGCTGGAGGCGCTGGAGGCGCTGCCCCACGACCGGCCCGTCGAACTGGACCTGTCGGGCCTGCGCCACCTGGACCACGCGTGCCGCCACGCCCTGGAGAACTGGGCGTCACGCCACGACGCCACGGCGACGTCCCCGGTCCGCTTCGACGGCCCGGGGCGACGGGGCGACGAGGAACGGGGCGAACCGTGACGGGTGGCGTCACCGTGTCAGCACCCGGCTGAACGCCCCCTTTCCCGCCGCCAGTTCGTCCCACGTGCCCGCCTCCGCGATCCGCCCCGCCTCCAGCACGGCGATGCGGTCGGCGCGCCGGACCGTCGCGGGGCGGTGGGCGATCACCACCGTCGTACGGCCCCGCGAGGCCGCCGCCAGCGCGCGGCTCAGCTCCGCGTCACCGGCCGTGTCCAGGTGGGCCGTCGACTCGTCCAGGACCAGCACCCGCGGCCGGGCCAGCAGGGCGCGGGCCAGGGCGACGCGGGAGCGCTGGCCGCCGGACAGCGTGGCGCCCCGCTCGCCGACCGCCGTCGCGAAGCCGTCCGGCAGGGCGTCGGCGATCCGGTCGACGCCGCACAGCCGGGCCGCGGCCCGCAGCTCCTCGTCCGTCGCGTCGGGCGCGGCCAGGCGGAGGTTGTCGGCGAGGGTGCCGTGGAACAGCGGGGCGTCCTGGCCGACGACGGAGACGGCGGCGCGCAGCTCCGGTTCGGCCACGTCCCTGAGGTCGACGGCCGTGCCGTCGGCGCCGACGAGTTCGACCGTTCCGCCGGTGGGGTCCCAGAAGCGGGCCAGGAGGTGGGCGCAGGTCGACTTGCCCGCGCCGGACGCGCCGACGAGGGCCAGGGTCTCGCCCGCGCGGACGGTGAGGTCCACGCCGTCGAGGACGGTCCGCCCGGCGCCGTAGTCGAAACGGACACCCCGCAGCCGCACGCCGAGGGGCCCGGCCGGCACGGGGCGGGGGTCCCGGGCGGGCGGGGCGCCGGCCGGGGCGCGGACGGCCGCGCCGACCCGCGCCGCCGCGGCCCGCAGCCCGCCGGCCTGCCCGAGGGCGGCGGACGAGTCGGCGACCGGGGCGAGCACCCCGAGGGCCAGGGCCATCGCGGCCGGTGCCCACGCCCCGCCGGACGCCCACGGCCCGCCCGGCGCCCGGGCGGCCACCACGACGACGCCCACCACGGCCGCCACGACCAGCACGTCGCGTACGGCGGCCGCGCCGGCCTCCCAGGCGTGTTCGGCGCGCTGGGCCTCCCCGAGGCGCGCGCCGTGCTCGCGCAGCCGTTCGCGGCGCCGGTCGAGGGCGCCGAACGCCAGCAGTTCGCGCAGCCCGTCGACCGTCTCCACGACCTCGGCGGACAGCTCGGCGGCCGCCCGCCGGGTGCGGGTCCCGCGGGCCGCGCGGCCCCGCCCGTCCAGCAGCGGCACCAGGGCCAGCAGCCCGGCCACCGGCAGGACGACGGCCGGGAGCCAGGGGTCGACCACGGCCAGGACGACGGTCCCGCCCCCGAAGACGACGCCGGACGCGGCGAGTTGGGCGATGGCGTGCGCGTAGAAGAACTCCAGCGCCTCGACGTCGCCGAGCGCCGCCGCCGCGAGGTCGCCGCTGCGCCGCCCGGCGATCCGGGCGGGCGCCGACCGGGCGAGCCCGTCGAAGACCCGTACGCGCAGCTCGGCCAGGACGCGGTAGGCCAGGTCGTGCGAGAGGTCCATCTCGCGCCAGGTCGCCAGCGACCGTACGAGGACGAGCGCCACGAGGGCGGCGACCGTGCCGGGACCGGGCAGGCGGTGTGCGACGACCGCCGCGCCCACGGTGTGCGCGGCGAGCGTCACGAGGGCGACGAGCGCCGCCTGGTCGACGAGCGCGGCGCAGAAGGTGCGGGCGGTCATGGCCTTGTGCGCGGCGAGGACGGGGAGCAGGGCGCGCAGGGCGCCGCGCTGCCGCGCGGGGGTGTCCGTCAGGGTCATGCCGCCTCCTCCTGGGTGTGCCCGGCCGCGACGAGCCGCGCGTACACGCCGCTCTGCGCGGTGAGCGTGGCGTGGGTGCCGATCGCGTCGACGCGGCCCCCGTCGAGCACGACGATGCGGTCGGCGTCCCGCACCGACGCGAGCCGGTGCGCGACGACCAGGCAGGTGCGGCCGCGCGCCGCGCGCAGCAGGGCGCGCACGATCTGCGCCTCGCGCCGCTCGTCGACCGCGCTGGTCGCCTCGTCCAGGACGAGGACGGGCGCGTCGGCGAGCAAGGCCCGGGCGAGGGCGAGGCGTTGGCGCTGCCCGCCGGAGAGCGTCGTACCGCGTTCGCCGACGCGGGTGGCGTAGCCGTCGGGCAGGGCGGCGATCTCGTCGTGGATGCCGGCGGCGCGGGCGGCCCGGCGCAGCTCGTCGTCCGTCGCTCCGGGGCGGGCGAGGCGGAGGTTGTCCGCGATCGTGGCGTGGAAGAGGTACGTGTCCTGCGAGACGACCGCGACGCCGCGCCGCAGCGACTCCAGGGTGTGGGCGGTGTGGTCGACGCCGTCGAGGGTGACGCGGCCGCCGTCGGGGTCCCACTGGCGCAGGAGCAGGGCGAGCAGGGTGGACTTGCCCGCCCCGGACGGGCCGACGATCGCGGTCGTCCGGCCCGCGTCGGCGGTGAACGTCACGCCGTCCACGGCGGGCCGGGCGGTGTCGGGGTAGGTGAAGCGGACGTCCTCGAAGCGGATCCGGGGCGCGCCGGGCCGGTCGGCGGCGACGGTCCCGGTGTCGGGGACGGCGGGGCGCGCGGTGCGCAGCTCGGCCAGTCCGTCCGCCGCCGAGACGCCGAGGTAGCCGGCGTGCCACTCGCGGGACAGGTCGCGGACGGGACGGAAGCACTCGGAGGCGAGGAGCAGCACGAGGTACGTGCCGGTCGCGGTGGTCCGGCCGGACGCGGCCGACGCGCAGGCGACGAGGGCCGCCGCCACGGTGCCGCCCTGGACGGCGAGGTCGGTGATGCCGGTGTCGACGAGCGAGACGCGCAGTTTGGCCACGGTCGCCCGGTGCAGCCGCGCCGACCGGTCCTCGAGGCGGGCCCGGGTGCGGGCCACGGCGCCCGCGGCCCGCAGGGCGGGCATGCCCTGGAGGGCCTCCAGGTAGTCGGCGGACAGCGCCTCGTACGTCCCCCAGTGCTCCTGGCCGCGCCGGGCGAGGAGCCGGTCCCACCAGCGGGGCGCGAAGAGGGCGAGGAGGAGCGCGGGGGCGAGCGCCAGGAGCGCCCGGGGTTCCACGGCGGCCACGGCGGCGAGGAGGAGGGGCGGGGCGGCGCAGGTGACGAGGGCTTGGGGGAGGTAGCGGGAGACGTACGCGTCGACGCCCTCGACGCCGTCGACGAGTGTGGCGCGTACGGCTCCTGCGCGGTCGCCGGTGCCCCGGAGCGGGCCGAGGTCGCCGAGCCGTCGCAGGAGGGCGTCGCGCAGGGCGGTGCGGACGGTGGCGCCGGCCCGGGCGGCGAGGGTGCGCTGCCGGCGGGTGAGGAGGGCGCGGGCGGCCACGGCGGCGAGGACGGCGGCCAGGAGGGCCGGCAGGTCCGCGGTGGCGCCGCGGGCGAGGGCGGACAGGGCGAACGCGAGGAGGACCGCCTGGGCGAGGTGGGTCGCGGTGACGGCGGCCAGCAGCGCGGTGGCGGCGAGCAGGGTGCGGCGTGCGGGGCGTGTGGCGCGCAGCAGCTCCGGGTGGAGCATCATCGGGCTTCGTTCCCTTCTGTGCGCGGGGCCTTCCCTGCGCGGGCCTTCCGCGCGCAGGCCGAGCGCCAGGGCGTGGACGATGTCGGGCGGGCCGTCCGGGCCGTGCTGCCAGGAGCCGACCGGGCGGGAGGCGAGGCCCAGCGCGGTGGCGGTGGCCTGGGCGACGCCGATGCCGTACCCGGCGGCGAGGTGGTCGCGGCGGACGCGGGCGGGCGGTGCGTCGTCGGGGCAGCCGTGCGCGAGGAGTACGGCTCCGGTGCCGGCGAGCCACGCCTGGCGCGCCGCCCGGGCGGCGAGTCCGGCGGAGCCGGGGCGCAGGCTCCAGCGGGGGCCGTCGGGGCCGGCCGCCGTCCGGGCGGTCGTGCGGAGGACGTCGAGGTGTTCGGCGGCGGGTACGCCCCGGAAGGGCGGTGGCGCGCTGCGGCGGGCCGCCAGGACGGCCGGCGGGTGCGCGGCGGCCTCGGTGGGGAGCCAGGTCGTGGTCGTCGACGCGGTGACCGCGCCGAGGAGGTGCCAGGTGTCCCGGAGCACCGGGGGCGGGCTGTGGGGCGTGGGTCCGGGGCTGCCCGTGCCGGGATACGCGGCCCAGCGCGTCAGGTCCCCGGGCTCGCCCCGCGTCAGGCGCACGGCCGCCACGGGATGTTCGGGCTCGGCGCCCCGCCAGTCGGCCGGCAGTCCCGCCGCCGCGGCGAGGAGCGTGCCGTCCGCGTCGGGGCACCAGGCCGTCGCGCCCGCCAGGGCGAGGGCGGCGGCCGCGTGGCCGGTGTCCAGCAGGAGCAGCGGCCAGGCGCGGTGGCCGTAGTGGAAGACGGTGCGGCGGGCGGTGACCGTCAGGACGGCGAGCGCGCCGGCGGGCGCGCCCCGCACCGTGCCGCGCGGGAGCAGCCGGTGGCGCCCCGGGTCGTAGGCGTACCGTCCCGCGGGCGGGCCGAGGCCGTCGCCCAGCAGGAGGTGGGCGTTGACCGGGTGCAGGGCGCCGGCGGACGGGGCCGGGCGCAGCCGGTCGCCCGCCAGGGAGTGGCGCAGCAGCCGGTCGAGGGCGGGCGGTACGGGGAGCGGGGCGCCGGGCCACGGGGTCGTGCGCCGGCCCGCCGGGAAGTCGGGGGCGGGCGCCTCGGGCGACCGGGCGCGCGTCAGGGCTGTGGAGACGTCCATCACCTGGGGGTCCGTCACATGTGCGGGGGCGGGACGAGGGTGAAGTCGTCCGGGGCGGTCGGCGGCGCGGTGCGCCAGCCGCGGCTCAGGGCGGCTTCGGTGAAGCGGGGGCAGCCCAGGTAGGCGAAGGCGGCGGGGGCGTTGGGGACCAGGCCGGTGACGAGGACGCGGGCGACGCGCAGGGGTGTCTCCGCGATGTCCTCGGTGGTGAGGTCGAGGGTGACGACCCGGTGGCCGCCGTCCGCGAGGCGGGCGTCGAGGGCGGCGCGGGTGGTGGGGGCGACGTCCTGGACGGGGACGGTGCCGAGCGCGGGCGCGGTGAAGCGGCGGGCGTGGCCGTGCGTCCGGGGTCCAGCCAGACCTGGACGTGGGCGCCGAGGTCGCGGACGGCGGCGAAGTGCTCGCCGCAGTCGTCCAGGTAGCGGCGGTCGGCGCGGTGGTCGAGGTAGAGGCCGCGGGCCAGCAGCCCGGCGTCGATCGCCCGGAACACCCAGCCGTCCGGGTCGGTGGTGCCCTGGGTGAAGACCCAGGTGTGGACGGCTTCGAGGACGGCCTTGCGGGCGGCCTCGGCGGGGTCGTAGCGGCAGGCGAAGCCGGCGGCGTAGAGGTCGCGGGCCGGGTCGTGGACGAGGGCGGCCATACAGGGCGCGAACTCGGAGGGCATCTCGACGATCCACACGTCGAGGGCGCTGCCGTCGAGGTCGCGGGTGAGGCCGGGGACGCTGTCGGGGTCGATGCCGCGGGTGGGCCCGTCGAGGTGCCACCACAGTTCCAGGGCGTCGCGCTCGACGACTTCGAGGAGGCCGCGTTCCACGGCGTCGTCGAGGCCCTGGCCGGTGGCGATGCCCGCGTAGTTGAGGTGGTGGGTGCGGGGCAGCGAACGGTGTTCGCCCTGGCGCCAGTTGAGGTGGCTGAGGGCGACGGGGACCCAGCAGTCCTCGCCGTCCTCGGTGCCCGGGCCCACAGGGCGGGCGTGTCGGGGGTGAGGGGGCGATAGGGGAAGCCGGGGCGTGCGTACTGCCAGGGGGCGTGGGCGGGCAGGTCGGTGAGGACCCGCCGCCCCTCGGCGGTGAGTTCGGCGGCGGTGGCGCGGACGGGTGCGTGGGGGTGGTGGGGCGGCGGCAGGCGGTTGCCGCAGTAGCGTTCCACGGCCTCGGCGACGGCGGCGACGCGGGCGCCTTCGGGGTCGCCGAAGGTGGTGCCGAGGGAGACCCGGTCGGCGGGCCAGGCGCCGAAGCGGCGGGCGTCGGACACGTCGGCGGTCATGGCGGTGTAGCGGGGAGGGGCACCCTCCGGGTGCGGGACGGGCGCGACGTCACGGATCAGCCCGCAGACCGGGTCCACGAGGGCTTCGAGGTTCACGTCGGTATCTCCTGTGCGGGGTCGATGGGCTGGAGGCCCCGGACGACGGGGAGGGACAGGGCGCTGCCCTCGGGGCGCACGGTGCGGCGGGACGCCAGGAGCCGGGTGGCGGTCACGGGGTCCTCGCCGGTGTGCGGGTTGCGGGCGTGCGCGGGGAAGTGGTGGCCGGCGACCTCGACGCGCAGGCGGGTGCCGGCGTCGAGGCGGCGTGCGAGGTGGCCGAGCGGGACCGTGAGGGGCCCGTCGCCGGTGCGGCGCACGACGCCGGTGGCGAGCGGCCGGGCGTGCCCGTCGGGGGTGAGCGCGACGAGGCGTACGGCCCAGTCGGCGGACGGCGTGTCGGCGGTGGCGTCGAGCCGGGCCACGGCGGGGCCGAGGAGGTCGAGGGGGCGGGGCAGGGGCGGCGTGACGAGGAGGCACCGGTCGGGCTCGCCCTGCTCGGGCACGTCGAGGCGGTCGGACCGTACGGGGTGGTGCGGATCGGCCGTGAAGGCGGTGCCGTTCAGCGGGCGCAGGCCCGCGGGGTCACCGAAACGGCAGGTCAGGGCGGGGGGCCGCGCGGGCAGGCGGCACCAGTGGTCGCTGTCGCCGAGGGCGACGGCGGAGGTGTGCCCGGTGAGGGTGCCGTCGAGGGCGGCGCGGGCCCAGCGCGCGTAGAGGTCGCCGAGGGCGATCCGGTGGGCGGGGCGGGCCTCCGGCGCGGGTTCGGCGGTGAGGCCGTGGCCCCAGGGGCCGAGCAGCAGCCGGGCGGGCCCGTACCAGCCGCGCCAGAGCCGTACGGTGTCCGCGGCGAACGGGTCGCGCGTGCCGCCCACGGCCAGCAGGGGCGTGCCGGAGGTGAACGGGGCCCGGCGCGGGGCGTCCCAGAGGGCGGGCCAGGACGGCAGGTCCAGCAGGGTGCGGACGGGCAGCCGGTCGAGGGCGGCCGGGTCGAGGGGTGTGGTGGTGGACTCGCGGCGGTCGCCGTGGGCGGTCCACCAGCCGGCGCGGGCGGCCAGCCGTTCGGGTCCGGTGGCTTCGCGGGCGGTCTCGGCGAGGCCGAGCGCGGGGACGGCGGCGATGACGGCGTCGGCGTGGTCGGCGACGGCGAGGGCGCAGTACGCGGCGTACGAGGCGCCCGCGGCGACGACGCGGCCGTCGCTCCACGGCTGGGCCCGGATCCAGCGCAGGGTGGCCGTTCCGTCGGCGGCCTCCTGGTCGCCGTAGGGCCGCCAGGTGCCCTCGGAGCCGTAGCGGCCGCGGACGTCCTGGGCGAGTGCGGCGAATCCGCGGGCGGCCCAGGCGCGCAGCTCGGCCCGGTGGGTGCGCCGGTCGTAGGGGGTGCGCAGGACGACGGCGGGGTGCGGGCCGGGTGTCGCGGGCCGGCACAGGTCGGTGGCGAGGCCGGCGACGCGCAGGGTCTGCGGGGTGTGTTCGGCGGTCATGGTGCTCACGCGGACCGGCCCCGTTCGATGGGGGCGACGTCGGGGACGGGGAGCACGGGGTGTTCGCTGACGGTGAGGTCGGCGAGGTCGAGGCGGCGCAGGCGGCGGCGTACGGGCAGGGGGGCGCCGCTCGCCCAGGCGAGGAGGTCGCCGGTGAGCAGGGCTGCGGTGAGCGCGGCGGACGCCTCGGTGTGGCGGGGCGTCTCGTCGGGGGTGCGGTGTCCGGCCCAGTAGGCGGCGAGTTCGCGGTGGGCGGGGGTCGCGGCGAGGCGGCGGAGCCGTATGTGCGCGGAGGTGACGTCGCCGGGGGCGGTGGCGAGGGGTTCGAGCCAGGCGTGGCGGCCCTCGCGGTGGGTGCGCAGCCAGGCGGTGCCGCGGGCGGGGAGCAGCCGGTCGGCCTCGTCCCAACCGCCGGGCGGCACGGGGCCGTCCAGGCACCAGACGACGGCGGTACGGGCGGGGTCGAGGGTGGCGGCCTCGGCGACGGTCGTGTGGCGGACGTCGCCGCCGGCGTCCCGTACGCAGCGGGCGAGGGGTTCGGTGAGGTCCGCGTCGCCGAGGACGGCGACGGTACGGCCGGCCAGGGGCCGGGGCGGAGCCTCCGGCAGCGCGTGGCCGGCGTCGGCGAACGCGGCGGCGAGGCGGTCGAGTTCGGGGTCGCCCGCGCCCTTGCCGTCGGTGGTGAGCCGGGCCACGAGGGCGGCCGGGTCGGTGCCGGCGGTGTCCACGCCGAGGAACCGTCCGTCCGGGGTGCGCAGGGCGAGTCGCCCGCCGGGGACGGTGACGAGGACGGCTCCGGGGGCGAGCTGCACGGGGTTCCTCCTGTGACGGGGGGGGACGGGAGACGGGCGGTACGGGAGACGGGCGGGCCCGCCGGGAAGGCGATCCGGGCGGGCCCAGTAGGGGGAAGAGGGCCGCGGCTTACTTCTCCGCGCCCGCCTCGGCCTCGACGGCGTCGTCGAAGGGGTTCTCGACGAGGGCGTTGGAGTGGGTCGCGGAGAGGTGGGCGAGCTGGCCCTGCTCGGCGATCGGGGTGAACACCTTGTGCTGCTCCATGAGTTGAGCCTCCGTTCCTGACGGGTGGTGTGGTGCGCGCCGGTGGCCCGGCGTCGCACGACCGACCTTAATGAATATGATTTTCATTCCGCAAGGGGATTCGGGGGTGGCAGGGGGTGATCCGGGTAACACACGGGCCATCCGCCCTCCGGGTCACGCCGCCCGACCCGTCCCGCCACGCCCAGCACATCGGCCAGCAGCGACGGCGTGACGACCTCCCCGCGGCGGCCCGTCGGCCGCCACCCGCCCCGCCCGCAGCGCGACGATCCGCTCGGCGAACCGCGCGGCGTGCCCCAGGTCGTGAAGGACCATCAGGACGGTCAGCCCGCGCTCGGCCCGCAGCCGCTCCACGGTCTGCAGGACCTCCAGCTGGTGCCGCAGGTCGAGATACGTGGTGGGCTCGTCCAGCAGCAGGACGCGGGTGTCCTGGGCGAGCGCCATCGCCAGCCGTACGCGCTGCCGCTCACCGCCCGACAGGGCGTCCACCGGCCGGTCCGCCCACGCCGCGACCCCCACGTCGGCCATGGCGCGGGCGCACACCTCGTCGTCACCGTCGCGCAGCATGCCGAGCGGGCCGCGCGCCGCGTACCGCCCCTGCCGCACCAGCTGACGTACTGTCATGCCGGGGACGGGCGGCGCGGACTGGTGCAGCAGCGCGACCCTGCGGGCGGCTGCCCTGCGGGAGAGCCGGGCCACGTCGTCGCCGTCGAGGAGCACCCGCCCCGCGGCCGGTTTCAGTAGGCCCGCGCACAGTCGCAGCAGCGTGCTCTTGCCGCAGCCGTTCAGCCCGACCAGGGCGACCGACTCCCCGGCGGACACGGACAGGTCCACCCCGTCCAGCACCGCGCGCCCCGGATAGCCGAACCGCAGCGCCTCCACGCGTACGGTGCCGGTGCTCCGGGACCTGTCCCCCACTTCCGCGCGTACGTCGGTGAACGTCACCCTTCCTCCTTCCGCCGCCGGGCCACGAGCAGCAGCAGCGCGGCTCCGACGCAGGTCGTCAGCGCCCCGGCGGGCACGCTGAGCCGGTCCGTGTCCAGGCCCGCGGCCAGGACCCGGGAGAGCCACTGGGCCGCGGCGTCCGCCCCGCCCACGACGGCCGCGCCCACCAGGGCCGCACCCGGCAGCGCAGCCCGCAGGTCCGCGCCGAACAGCGCGAACGCCAGGGCGGGACGAGCAGTCCGACGAACCCCAGAGCGCCCACCGCCGAGACCGCCCCGGCCGTCAGCGCCACCGCGCAGGCCAGCGCGGCGAGCCGGGCCCGCCCGGTGCGCAGCCCCGCGGCGGCCGCCTGTTCGTCACCGCAGCGCAGCAGGGTGAGCGGCGCGGCGAGCGCGCAGGCGGCCAGGCCCCAGGCGGCGGCCCAGGGCCACAGCAGCTGCCAGTGCGTCCAGACCCGGCCCTCGGTGGAGCCGACCAGCCACTGGACGACACTGCCGAGTTCGCCGGGCGCCACGAGCAGCACCATGGCGGTGAGCCCGGACAGCACCGCCGACACGAGGACGCCGTGCACCGCGGTCTGCGCGGGGTCGCCACGGTCCCGCCCGGCGAGCAGCCACAGCAGCCCCGCCCCGGCGAACCCGCCCAGGCACGCGGCCGTCACCACGGCGGCGGGCGACTGCCAGCCGGCCAGCCCCAGACCCGTCGCGGTCACCGCGCCGAGCACCGCGCCGGGGGTGACCCCGGTGACCTCGGGCCCGGCGAGCGGGTTGCGCAGCGCCGACTGGAGCACCGCCCCGGCCAGCCCGAGCGAGGCCCCGGCGGCCAGCGCGACGAGCACGCGCGGCACGCGCAGGTTCAGCACGACGTGCCGCGCCGTGCCGTCACCGCCGCCGCGCAGCACCTCCCACACCCCACCCCCGGACACGGCACGCCCGGCCACCAGCCCGGCGCCGGCGACCGCGACGACGAGCAGCGCGAGCAGTACGCCCCTCCACAGGAGCCCGTGCCGGCTTCGCCGGACGGCAACGACGGTCATGCCGGGCCTCCTTCACCACGCGGCGAGGCACCGCCGGTGCCTCCGACGACCCCGGACAGCGCGGCGCCCGCCCGCGCGGCGCCCTTCCGCCGGGCGCCCGCCCGCAGCAGCGCCACCCCGACCGGTACGCCGAGCAGCGCGGTCCAGGCGCCGGCCGGGGTTTCCGTCGGGGCCAGGGCGAGGCGGGCCGGCTGGTCGGCGCAGGCCACGACGAGGGCGCCCCAGGCCGCCGACCAGGGCAGCCAGCCGACCGCGTCCAGGTCGGGCCGCAGCCGGCGGGCGAGGTGCGGGGCCAGGAAACCGACCCAGGCGACCGGGCCGCACACGGCGACCACGGGCGCGATGAGCAGCACGGCGATGGCGAGCGCGGCCAGCCGGGCGCGCCGTACCCGTACGCCGAGCGCCCGCGCGTCGTCGTCGCCGAGCCGCAGGACGCCGAGGACGGGCGCGCACAGGACCAGCGCGGGGACGGCGGCCGCGAGCCACGGCCACAGTCCGTCACGTCGTCCCAGGTGCGGGCGGACAGACTGCCCAGCAGGTAGCGGTAGACGATCTGGAGGTCCAGCTGGTCGGCGAGGACCATCAGGACGAGCAGCGCGGCCTGGAGCGCGGCGGAGACGGCCGCACCCGTGAGGAGCACGGCGGAGGGGCTGCGCCCGAACCCGGCCGCCAGCAACGTCAGTACGCCCCCGAGCGCCGCCCCGCCCAGCGCGAGGAACGGCTGGGCGGCGAGGGGCACGGACAACGCGAGCACGAGCGGCGCGGCGACGCCGAGCGCGGCCCCGCCGGAGACGCCGAGCATCTCCGGAACGGCCAGTGGGTTGCGCAGCGCCTCCTGGAGGACGAGCCCCGCCGCGCCGAGGCAGGCGCCCGCGACGAGGGCGAGGACGAGCCGCGGCAGGCGCAGTTCGGTGACGACGATCCCGGCGAGGTCGTCGCCGCCGAGGGCGCCGGGCAGCCGCGGGAGCGGCACGTACGGCGTCCCGAGGCACAGCGCGCACCAGACGGCGACGGCCAGCACCACCGCCGCCGCGGCGAGGTGCCGCGCCGGCCGGGCGAAGAGCACGGTCGGCGGGGTCACTTGAGCGCGGCCGTCGCCTCGTCGAGGACGATGCCGAGGGAGCGGGTGCCCCGCCCCTTGGCCCACACGTCCGCGTTCACCTCGTGGACGTCGCCGTTCTTCACGGCGGGGATGCGGGACCACAGCGGGTTCTTGGCGAGTTTGTCGGAGAGCTTGCCGTCGGAGGGTCCGCCGAAGGACAGCGTCTCGACGAACAGCACGTCGACGTCCCGGGCGAGGATCTCCTCCATGCTGTAGGTGCCGTCGACGCCGCGGCTCTGCCACGGGTAGTCGGAGATCCGGGGGAACAGCCCGGCGGTGACGTCCGTGCCGGGGGTGGCGACGCCGAAGTTCTCGTCGCTGCCGAAGATGATGAGCGCCGTCTTGTCGCTCCTGGTCCGCTCGGCCGCGGCGAGCTCGCCGCGGAACGCCCGCTCGGCGGTCTCGCCCTGCGCCGTACGGCCGGTGAGCGCGGCGAGGCCGCGCAGATAGCCGACGCTGTCCTCCCAGTCGCGCGGCTGGACGGGCCAGAAGACGGTGGCGCCCTTCAGGGCGGGGGCGAGCTTGCCGTGGGTGTCCTCCAAGCCGATGACCAGGTCCGGCTTGTGGGAGAGGATCGCCTCGGTCTCCGGGGCGATGAACCCGCCGGGGACGACGGGCACGGCCGCGGCCTTCTCCTTGCCGAGGAACCGGGGGTGGGCGAGCAGCTGCGAGTTGGTGGCGACGGGCGTCATGCCGAGTTCGGCGAGCATGTCGTCGCACAGGGCGACCAGGCAGACGACGCGTCGGGGCGGGGCGGTGGTGGCGACCTTGTGGCCCTGGGGGTCGGTGATCCGACGGGCCGCGGCGATCGGCCGGACCGTCACGTCGGTCCTGGCGCCGGGCCGGGCGGGCCCGTCGTCCGCCGGTGCGGGCTCGGCGGTGGTACCGCAGCCGGCGAGCAGCGTCCCCATGACGGCGACGGCCGCCCAGCGCCGCACGGTCATCAGCATCCTGCGTGGCATCGGGCCCTCTTTCGTGGTGTCGAAAATTCCGTGGGTGGGTCGAACAAACGCGAGCCACATGATAATCATTATCAATAACAAACCGACCGCGGAGTTCGCCATGCCCCTCTCCCCCCGCCTGCTGGTCGCCGATCAAGTGGCCGGATCCCTACGGGTCCTGGACCTCCCGCACGGCCGCGTCGTCGGCGTCGTGGAGGGCCGGCACCTCGCCGAGCACGCGGGTTTCCTCGCCCTGCCCGGCGGCCGCACGGCGTTCGTCGACGACCTGGCGGGCGAGCTGGTCGTCCTCGACCCGTACGGCCCCGACGCGGGCCGCCCGATGGTCGCCGCGACCGTTCCGGTGGCCACGCCCGCCGAGCACATCGCCGCCGATCCGGCCGGCCGCCACCTCGTCGTGACCACCGGACTCGGCCGCAGTTGGGAGGCGTGGAGCGACCTCCTGACCGCCGTGGACCTGGGCGCGCCCGGCGGCCCCAAGGCGGTACGGGTACGCACACGCCGCGGCGAGCCGGGCGTCACCGTCCTCGGCGGCGGGCCGCCGCTCGTCGTGCTGCGCCACCGTGAGCCGGGCTCCCTCACCGCGTACCGGCACGCCGACCTCATGGGCGCCGCGCCCGCCTGCCCTCCGGCCTCCCCCGCGTACGAGGCGCCGCTGCCCGACGACGACGGGCACGGCGACGCCCACGACCCGGTCACGGGGCGGCTGTTCGCCGCGGCGGGCTCCGGGGTGCACCGCGCCCGGCGCGACGGCGACCGGCTCGTGCGGGAGGAGCCGCTGCCCTGGGCGGGCCCGGGGCGCGGCTACTACCTGCGGCTCGACCCGGCGCGCCGGGTGCTGTGGTCCTGTGTGCGCGGCGGGCCCGCCGACCCCGGCCGGTGGCCGGAGTGGACCAACGACGCCTGGTTCCACGCGCTCGACGAGGGGCGCACCGGCCGGGTGCCGCTCGGCCCCGGCCTGGTCTTCCGCCTCGCGGTGGCCGCGCACCACGTCGCGTACAGCCGCGTCCACCCCGACGGCGACGAACTGGTGCTGCTGGACCGGGAGTCCGCGCGCGCGTCGTGGCGCGGCATCCGCTGCCGCCCATGGACGGGGCGCCGAAGCCGGGCGGCACGCCGTGGGACGGGGTGCAGCGCCGGGCCGTGGCCGCGTCGCCCGGCTCGCCGCTGATCGCCGTCAGCCGCGGCGGCCACGGGGAGGTTCACCTTTTCGACGGAACGGAACCGGCCACCACCCTGGAGGTTCCGACACCCCTCGACGACGGCGGACACCTTGCCGTGATCGCCCCGGACGACGGCGCGGAGGGCGATCCGGTCGGCCGCTGATTGTGAATCAATTCACGTTGCCCTCTTGGCCGGTCGCTCGTATCCGTGCTGTGATGCGTCCGAACTCAACAGCTCGATGGCGCGCTTGGGGAGGGCGATGTGGCGCATACCGCCATGTCTGGTACGGGAACGACCGAAAGCGACGATCCACTCCAGACCGCGGTATGGCGCCTGCGCTCGCGCGGCTGCTGGAGCGACGCGGCCGCGCTGCTCGCGCCCCGCGCCGAACGGCCGGACGTCGCCGTCCAGCGGGCCTCGCTGCTGATCGAGCGCTGCCTGTACACCGAGGAGGGTTGGGCGGACGCGGAGGACGCCCTGCGCTCCGCCGAGGCGGTCGCCCGGAGCGACGACGACCGCGGCGCCGCGGCCTGCGAGCGGGGCTACCTCGCCTACGCGGCGACCCTGCACGGCGTACGGGACCGGGCGGACGAGGCACGGGCGGCACTCGGCAGGGCCGCGGCCCTCCTGGGGCCCGCCGCGCCCGGCCGGCCGCTGCTGGACTTCCGGCGCGGGCTGCTCGCCCAGTACCTGGCGGACTCCCCGCAGGCCGCGCGCGCCGCGTACCGCCGCGCCCACGCGGGCGCGACCGCCCACAACGACACGCTGCTGCTGTCCTTCACCTGGCGGCACCTGGCCGGGCTGGCGCTGCGGGACGGCGAGCTGGCGGAGGCCCGGCACGGCTTCGCCGAGTCGCTCCGGCTGCGCGAGGAGCTGGGCTACCTGGTGGGTACGGCTCCGGCCCTGGCCGCCCTGGCGGACGCGGAGCCCGAGCCGGAGGCCACCCGCCTGCGCGCGGAGGCCCAGCGCCTGTTCCGCCTGCTGGGCGGCGTACCGACGTGGCTGGCGGCGCAATTGGCGCCACGACCGGCGGTCTGAGGAACGCCTGCTACTCCGGACGACCGATCCACCGGTCGAACGACTGGCCGTACCGCGGCGGCCTGGACCGCCTCCTCTTCCGGGGCGGGCAGGGTGATCGCGGCGGTCCCGGCGACGCCTTCTTCCCCCACCCCGTCCCTTCCGGGATCGGGGGTCTCCGCCTCCCGGACCCCCACTCCCCAAACGCCGGAGAGGCTGAATTCAGCCCCGGCCGGCGCTTGAGGGGAAGCCCGGGCCGATCCTGCGGGCAGCCCCCGGCCCCGGTCGCCTCCGCGCGGCTCCGGGGGGACGATGGCGTGGGAGGCCACCATGCGGCAGGTCCGTTCGCACGACCGTGAGGTCCCGGCTCCCCGGAGCCGCTGGGACGAGATCGTGCCGGGCCTGTGGATGGGCGGCCATGTGTGGGCCGACGGGTCGGGCGGGCTGCGGCCGGTGGTCCCGGACCGTGAGTTCGGGCTGGTCGTGAGCCTCTACACGTACCCGGGACACGGCCCGGCGCCGGAGGTCGAGCACCGGGTCTCGGTGATCCCCGACGGGCCCCTGGCCGCGCCGCAGCTGGACGAGGTCGTCCGGGTCGCCGCACTGACCGTGCGCGCGGTGAGGGAGGGCCGCCCGACACTGGTGCGCTGTTTCGCGGGCTACAACCGCTCCGGCCTGGTCACCGCCCTGGCCCTGTGCGGCCTGGGCGGCCTCGACGCCTCCGAGGCGATCACGCTGATCCGACGCCGCAGGTCGCCTTGGGCGCTGCACAACGAGACGTTCGTGGGGTACCTGCTGGCGGGCCTGCCTCCGGTGCGGGCTTGATCTGCCCCTCCGGCGCTCGAGGAGCGGGGGTTGGGGGGGCGGATCCCCCGATTCGGGAAGGGGCGGGGTGGGGAAAGATCCGCCGGACCGGAACATGAAAGGGTGCCTGTCATGAACCCTTCCGAACCGGACGCCGAGCTACCGCTGTCCCTCCAGGACGCCGGTGCGGCCTCCTGGTCGGTCCGGGCCGCCGCCGGACGCCACCTGGCGACCGCGGCCGAACTGCCCGAGGTGGCCGAGGCGCTGCACCGGCTGCTGCTGGACGCCCACGACACGGCGGTGACCATGGAGACGGCGGAGGCGCTGCTGGAGCGCCGGGACACCCGTGGCCTCCGCCTGGTCCTGGGGGCGCTCACGGAGGCGGACGAGGACACGGGCCAGGAACTGCTCACGTCGCTCGACCGGATCCACGGCCGGTCCTGGGAGGACATCGCCCGCCTGCGGCACCTGGCCACGGAACTGACATCGGACGCCGACGAGGCGGTCGCGGCCGAGGCGCGCGGGATTCTCGGCCGACTGCCCTCCCGGGGGCACCCGGCCTGACCGCCCCTCACCCGCACCACGCGAACCCCTCAGGGCGTTCCCGTGGCGACGTTGATCGTGGTGTGCAGGACCGCGCCCGGCGCGCCGCCCGAGCGTTCGCGGAGCATGCCGTCCAGGATCTGGCGGACCTCCGTGGACCGGTCCTCGGTGAGGCCGGCGATCCACTGGGCACCTAGGGGATGGCTGCTGCGGATCGTGTCCATCAGTTCCGCGGCGGAGCCGAAGAACGTGCCCACAACGACCTGACGGACCGTCACCCCACTGAAACCGGCCTCGCGCAGCACGGCCGCGAAGCGATCCGGGTCCGTGAGCCGGAAGGGCAGCGGCGGCGGGTCCGTCGGCATCCCGGCGAAGCCGGGCACGGCGGCCCGCAGGGCGCCCACCGTCCACGCGATGAACTCGGCTTCCCGGGGCGGGCCGAACGCCGCGACCAGCACCGTGCCGCCCGGGCGGGTGACCCGCGCCATCTCGGCGAGGCCGCGCCCCAGGTCGGGGAAGAGCGACACACCGTTGAGCGACGCGGACACGTCGAAGGTGTCGTCGTCCAGGTCCAGGTGCTCGCCGTCCATGACGAGCGCGCGGACGTGTTCCAGACCCTCGGCGCGGGCGCGGGCGGCGAGCCGCTCCACCATCGCCGGTGCGAGGTCGACGGCGACGACCCGGGCGCCCCGGCGCGCGGCGGGCAGGGCCAGGGCGCCGCTGCCCGCGGCCACGTCCAGGAAGCGGGTGCCGGGGCCGATGGCGGTGCCGGCCAGCGCCTGTTCGCCCCACCGCGTGGTGTGCGGCGTGGTGTGGCGGTCGAACCCGGGAGCCAGGGTGTCCCAGGCGGTGCGGATCTGATCCGTGGTGGGGGGTTTGGTGGGGGCGGTCATGGCCGGCTCCTTCCGTGCGGGACGCGCAGGGCGGCACGCACGGCCGCCACGAGGGCGTCGGGGCGTTCGAGGTGGGGGTCGGCGCCGCAGTCGTCGATGACGTGCAGCGGCCAGCCGTGCCGGGCGGCGGCCTCCTCGCCGTACCGGAGCCGCGCCTCGGGGTCCTGGCGGCCCCAGACGAGGGTCGTGGGGGCGGGGAGGGCGGCGAGGCCGGCCGGCGGGATCACGGGGAGCACGAAGTCCTTCATGAGCGTGCGCCCTGCGGCCTTCACACCCGGGTGTGCGGGCGCGGTCGAGCGCGTAGTCGGCGATGCCGTCCCAGCGCTCGCCGAGGTCGTCCCGTACGCCGTCGAAGTCGACCATGCAGCGTCCGAGCATGCGGTCCCGGGTCCGTTCGGTGGTGCGCATCTGGAACGCGGCCATGCTGACCGCGAAGCCCGGGGCCGGGCGGAACGGGCCCAGGCCGAACGCGTCGACCAGGACCAGCGCGGCGACCCGGTCGCCGTGCGCGGCGGCGAAGCGGGCGGCGACGGCGGCGCCCAGGTTGTGGCCGACCAGGACGGGCGGGGCGGCGCAGGTGGCCGCGACGAGCGCGGCCAGCCACTCCACGACCCGGCTCGCGGTGAGGGCGACGCCGCCGGGTACCTCCGAGGCACCCTGGCCCGGCAGGTCGGGGACGATCAGCGTCCAGGACGACGCCAGGTCCGGGATCACCCGGATCCACCCGAGTGCGGACTGCCCGATGCCGTGGAGGAGGACCATCGGGGGTCCGCTGCCGCCCTCCAGTACGGCGGTGGGGACGCCGGCCAGGTCACGGTGGTGCTCGGTGAGCGGGATCTCCGCGAGGAGCCGCTGCCGGGCCTCGGCGCCCACGGTGGTGGTGCGGTTCATCGCCGCCTCCTCTCCTCGGGTCCGCGGTGTGCTTCTGCGGATCTATGGAGAGTGTGGCGTCGCCCGGATCACCCGCACATCGGGGGGAATACGCATTTCATCCGCCGCGCCCGGTGTGGGTGGAACCACCCACGCCGGCGTCAGGCCAGGTCGTGTTCGTACGCGTACGCCGTGGCCGCCGCGCGCGAGCCGACGTCCAGCTTGTGGAACATGTTGTTCAGATGGCGGGCCACGGTCTTCTCGCTGATGACGAGCGCGGCCGCGATCTCGCGGTTGGTGGCGCCCGCCGCGACGAGCTTCAGCACCTCCGCCTCGCGCGGGGTGAGCCCGCCCGGCAGCCGGGCCGCGGCGCGCCGGGACAGCCGGTCCACGCGGGCCAGCTGCGGGACGGCCCCGAGCCGCTCGAACACAGCGCGGGCGGCGTCGAGTTCCATGTCGGCCGAGTCGTGGTCGCCGAGCGCGCGGTAGGCCTCGGCCATGAGCACCCGCACCCGGGCCGTCTCGTACGGGACCTCCAGCTCCTGCCAGGCCGCCCACGCGCCGCGCAGCGCCGCCCCGGCCCCCTCCGGGTCTCCCCCGGCGAGCAGGACGGCTCCCCGGGCGCCGGCCGCGACCGCGCGCAGGTAGGGCGCGGCCAGGTCGTCCGCCGCCCTGGCGAGTGCGCCGGCGGCGGCGCGGGCGGCGTCGGTGTCGCCCGCCGCCAGGGCGATCTCGGCGTGGGCGGCGAGGACGCGGGAGCGCCGCACGGGGTCGTGCTCGGCCTCGGCGGCGACCCTGCGCACGGCGGCCAGGGCTTCGTCGGTACGGCCCTGGGCCAGCCGCAGCAGGGCGAGCCCGGGCTGCGGCGGGTGTCCCCACCGGTCGGCCTGGCGGTACGCCTCCTCGGCGCGGCCCAAGGCGCCGCGCAGGCGCAGGAGTTCGGCGCGCTGGTAGTGGGCCATGCCCGCGGCGGGGTCGCCGGCCGGCGTCTCCATGCGGGCGCAGGCCTGCTGCGCCTCGGCCAGGGCGTCGCCCCACTCGCCGTGCAGCTGCATGATCTCGGAGCGGTGCACGAGGCACTGTCCGCGGTACGGCCTGAGGTCGGGCTGGGAGGCGCACCAGCGGCTGAGGGCGGCGGTCCACTCGGCGGCGCGGTGGACGTCGAACGTGTCCCGGCACGCGATGATCACGGCGCAATAGACGATGCCGGCCGTGATCGGGGAGACCTCGCCCGCGGTGACGGCGACCATCGCCTCGTCGAGCAGCTCCCGGCCGCGGACGACGTCGCCGCCGGCGACGAGCGCCTGCCCCTGACCGAGGCGGCCGAGCGCGACGAGGTCGGGGTCGCCGAACCGGTCGGCGATCCGGGCGGCCTCGGCGAACGCGGCACGCGCCGCCTCGTGGTCGCCGGCCCCCATCGCGCGCAGGCCGGCGGGCACGAGCAGGTAGCCGCGCTCCACGTGGTCCCCGCCCGCGTCGTCCAGGGTGCGGGCGGCCCGGCCGAACCAGCCTCCGGCGCGCTCGTGGTGCCCGAGCCGGGCGAGGGTGAGGCCGAGCCAGAAGGCGCAGCGTGCGGCGGGGCCGGCCGCGCCTGCCCGGCCCAGCGCGAGGTGGGCCCGCTCCCAGAGCTCCACGGCCCGGTCCTCGCGGCCGGTCAGGTAGGCGGCGCGGGCGAGCAGGTCCAGGTCGGGTGCGGGGAGCGGCTCCCGCGCGTCGGCGGCCTCCAGGCGGTCGTACGCCTCCGCCCAGGCACGGCGCCCGAACGCGTCCCGGCCCTCGTCCAGGGGCCCCGTGGCCGCGGCGGTGCCGGCCGCTGCCGCGGCCCGCTGTGCCGCCGAACGCTCCGCCATGGCAGGCTCCGCACTCCTGGTCGGCCGCAGGCGTCGCCCACGTCTCCGTCTCCGCCGGCCCCTCCCTCCACCGTACGAGCGGCCGGTCGGGGCCGCAGGACGACTTCGCCGCCGCCCTCCTCGGGCCGGCGCATGGGCGCTCAGAACCCCCCGCACCCGTGCCCGTGGCTGCCGCAGCTGTGGCCGCCCGAGGAGCCGTCCACGCCATGGCTGCTGTGGTGGGAGGACACATGGGTCACCGCCCCGGACGCGCCCGACCCGCGGGTCGCCGGCCTGGTGTTCCACCAGCTCCGTGTGACCGTCGCCCACCAGGAGATGAAGGGGAAGGGCGCGCCCCGGTCGCGGCAGTCCTGTTCGACGCGGGCGCAGGCCGCCGGGTCCCAGTCGATGCGGCGCAGCGCGCGGCCGTCGCGCAGCGACTTGAGCTTCCGCTCCAGCCCGCGCACGTCCATCGGCTCCCCGTCCGCCTCCACCGGCCGCGCGGGCGGCACGTCGTGCCGGTACACGTACAGGACCTGCGGGTCGTCGTCATCGGCCGCGCAGCCCCAGACCGCGAGCGCGGCGACCTCCGCGGCCACGGCGCTCCGGCGCTGCTCCTCACGGCGCTTGGCCTCCTCGCGGGCGCGCCGCTCGGCCTCGTCCCGCTGCAGCGCCGCCTCGATCTCCGCGATGACCGGCCGGTACGCCTCGGTGGCCGCCGAAGCGCGCGCCACGAACTCCCGCTGCGCCGCCTCGGACCTCTCCGCCATCCTGCGCCGCCACCCCGGCCACGGGAAGGGACGGGACGCGAGCCGGTAGGACCAGCCCCCGCCGTGCAGGTCGACGCTCGACTCGGTGCCGTGCGCCCGCGCCAGCCGCTCGTACGCCCTCGACAGCGCGTCCAGGTAGGCGCGTTCGGCGCCGGACCACCGCTCGTACTGGGCCTCCGTGACGCGGATCGACCGCCCGTAGGCCTGCCCGTGCCGTACACGGTGGACGACGAAGTCCTCCGCCGGGACCCCGTCCGGGGACGGGACGAACCGCACTCCGCAGAGGTTCCGCACCCCCACCCCGACCGTCTTGCGCTCGACCGTGATCACATGGTTGCGTACCTCGTCCGTTCCGGCCCCGGACATGAACACCCCCGTACATGCCGTCGGTACACCTTCCTCCACCGTAGCCACGGTCCGGGTGCGGAGGAACCCGACGGCCAGGCATCAGGCCGGCCCGTTCGGCGGCTGCTCGTCCACGGACACCTCCGCCCACACCGTCTTGCCGACCGGGATCCGGTCGAGCACACCCCACGCGTCGGCGAGCGCGGACACCAGGAACAGCCCCCGGCCCCGTTCCGCGATCGCCTGCGGCGCGACCAGCGCGGGCCGCCGCTCGGTGCGCGTGTCGCTGACCTCGACCCGCAGATAGCCCAGCCGCAAGGTCATCCGCACCTCGAAGCTGCGCCCCGGAACCCGCCCGTGCGTCGCGGCGTTCGCCGCCAGCTCCCCCACGACGAGCGCGGCGACGTCCCCGCGCTCGCTCCCGTACGGGATCCCCCACGCGTCCAGCCGGTCCGCGGCCAGCTTCCGCGCCAGCCTGGCCCCGAGCGGCGTGGACCGGAAACGGCGCCTGAACACACGTACGGTAATCGTGTCCTGATCAGGAAGTTGAGCAACCATGCGCTCAAGGTGGCGCGGCCGCACCGCCGGTGACCAGCATTTCCACTCGTACGCCGGGTCAGCGTACGAGTGTCGCGCATGGACAGTACGAGTAACCGTGGGTCACGATCGGCGAGTTGAGCGACGTGGAGGTGACCGGCCATGACGGTGAACAACAACGAACCCGAATCATCCGACAGCCTCAGGGCGTGGGGCGAGGTCCTGAAGGCCTTCCGCAGACGCGCGGGCCTGACACAGGAGCAGCTGGCGCCGATCGTGGGCTATTCCACGAGCTTCGTGTCGTCGGTGGAGCAGGGGCGGCGGATGCCGCCGTGGGACCTGGTCGAACGGGCGGAAGCGGCGCTGGACGCGTTCGGGGCGTTGAAGGGACCGGCGAAGTATCTGACTCGGGCGCGGCGGGTGGCGTCCTACTTCCGCCAGTGGTCGAAGCTGGAGGAAACGGCTCGGATTCTCTGCACGTACGAGTGTCGGCTGATCCCTGGACTGCTCCAGACGGAGCGGTACATGAGCGTGATGATGGCGCAATCGCCATCGCCCATCCATGGCGAGTCGATCGAGGAGCGTGCGTCCAATCGCCTCGCACGCCAGCAGATGCTCTTCGGTCGGGCCGCGCCCATCCAGTTCAGCTTCATCATCGAACAGGCTGTCCTCGAGCGTCGCTCGGGGGGCGACGACGTCACCAGGGAACTCCTCGATCATCTGATCGCGCAGGCGTCATTGCCGAACGTGAAGCTCCAGGTCATGCCACTGCACTGCCCGGATCACCCCAGCCAGGATGGCCCTCTCTATCTCATGGAGACGGCAGACCACGAGTGGTACGGCTACACCGAATCGCATACCACGGGCCAAGTATTTTACGAGCGGAAGCACGTGAGCAGGCTTCAGGAGTGCTATGCGAGACTGCGCTCACACGCTCTGACTCCTGCGGACTCCCTGAGCCTGCTGAAGCGAATGCGAGAAGCACTGTGACCACTCCGACAGCCGAACTCGCCTGGTTCAAGAGCAGCTACAGCAGCACCGGCAACGACAACTGCGTCGAAGTCGCCGCCTCCCCCACCGCCGTCCACATACGCGACTCCAAGGACACCGACCGCCCCGAGGTCACCCTCTCCCTCACCGCCTGGGCGGACTTCGTCGCGCGCGTCTGACCCCGCCGCGCGGTGGCCCGTGGCCCGTTTCGAATGGGGTTCGGGGGGCACACGTCCGGCATCCGGACCGAGGTGAACCACCGGAGGTGATCCGCCATGCCGGGACGTGAGGAACTTCCGTCGACGCTGGAACGCTCCTCCAAGGACGCGCAGCGCACCTGGATCAAGGCGCACGACTCGGCCGTCGACCAGTACGGCGAGGGTGAACGGGCCCACCGGGTCGCGTTCAGCGCGCTCAAGCACAAGTACGAGAAGGTGGGCGACCACTGGGAGCGGAAGGAAGGGGGGCGCAAGGGGCCCTCCGACCCCAGGGCGGCGACGCCTCGGGAGAGGCCCGCCCGCAGTGGTGAGGGCATCGACGAGAGCGCGTCGAAGCAGCACCTGTACGACCTGGCCAAGCGCATGGGCATCGAGGGGCGCTCCCAGATGTCCAAGACCGAACTGGCCGAGGCGTTGCGCAAGGAGAGCCGGACCAAGACGCGGCAGGCACGGGAGCGCTGAACCGCCGCGGGCCGCGCCGGTCAGCGGGGGCGCAGGTGGACCAGCGACTCCGGCGTGGCGACGGCGAGGGTGCCGTCCGGCCCCACCGCGACCGCCCGCACAGCGGGTCCCGGGCGGAAGGCCCGGGACTCCCCCGTGCCGAGCTGGTGCAGTTCGGCCAGCCCGTCCGCCCAGGCCACCGCGAGCACCCCGGCCCCGGCGTGGAGCGCGACCACCGGGTAGGGGCGCCGCGTCAGGGGCGTACCGGACGGCGTTCCGCCCGGGCGCCACGTACGCACCGTGCCGTCCACGCCACCGCTGTAGCAGCGCGGGCCGGGGGCCGCCGCGAGCGCGGTGACCCGGCCGGAGTGCGGCGCGGCCTGGTGGACGCCCGCCAGGCTGAAGGCATGGACGGAGCCCATGCGGTCGCCGGTGACGACCATGTCCCCGAGCGCCGCGAGGGCCGTGGCGGGGTGCGTGGCCAGGGTGGCCGCCACCGCCCGGGCGAGCCGGGACGGGGAGCCGTCCCGGACGTGAAGGTGGCCGCGCTCGTCCAGGTGCAGCCGCGTACCGTCCCCCGGGCAGGCCAGGGCCCTGACCTTCGGGTCCTCCTCCACCATGAAGCGGCCGTCGCACACGGCGAGCGCCGACGCGTGGCCCGCCCGCGTCGCGATGACCTCCCACGGCGTGCCCGCCGCCAGCTCCGCGAGCCCGGGGCGGAGGCGGGGTTCGGCGTCCTCGGGCAGCGCGGCGAGCAGGGCCAGGGCCCGCGCCTCAGGGGTCTGGCCCGCCCGGACGAGGACCTGCCCCGCCCGGAACCAGGCCGCCCGCAGCCCGCCGTGCTCCCCGCCCTCCTCGTACGCCCCGGTCACCCGCACCGGGTCCGCCGCGCAGACGAGGGCCGGATCGGAGAGGTCCAGGGCGGTCGCCGGCGCCACGGGCGGCGCGTCCGGCGGGCGGGCGAAGGTCACGTGCACGTCGCCGAGGGCCCGCAGGTCGCCGGCCAGCGCCGCGGCGTCGGGGGCGTCGGCCGGCAGGGTGACGTGCCGGGGCCGGCGCGGGGCGGACAGGAGGGCCGTCAGGAGTTCACCAGGCGTGCCCGCCACCACGCCCAGCTGGTTGGCCGCCTCCCACACCGTCGTACGCAACGCCGCCGCTCTCAGTCCCGGCCGCCCGTGAAGTGTTCCCGCACCAGGGACTCGACCACGCAGAGGTCCTGGGCGACCAGGGCGTCGAGGAGGGCGCCGTGCTCGGCGGCGTCGGCGACGAGGTCCGCGCGACGGGTGGTGGGCGGGCTGATGAGGGGCCACTGCGAGCGGCGGTGCAGGTCGTCCGCGATGGCGACCAGTTGTTCGTTGCCGGCCATGCCGAGCAGGGCGCGGTGGAAGGCGCGGTCCGCCTCCGCGTAGTGGGGGAGGTTCCCGCGGGCCGCCGCGGTGGCGGTGGCCTCGGCGAGGGGGCGCAGCTCCGCCCAGCGGGCGGCCGGGACGGTACGGGCCAGGCGCAGCATGACCGGCACCTCGATCAGCGCCCGTACTTCGGCGAGCTCGGCCAGCTCGCGCGGGGTGCGCTCGACGACGCGGAAGCCGCGGTTCGGCACGACCTCGACGGCTCCCTCGATGGCCAGCTGCTGCATGGCCTCGCGCACGGGCGTGGCCGAGACGCCGAAGCGCAGCCCGAGGGCGGGCGCCGAGTACACCTCTCCGGGCGCGAGCTCGCCACTGACGAGGGCGGTGCGCAGGGCGGTGAGGATCTGCCCGCGCACGGAGTGGCGCTGGACGGTCCGCGGGCCGGCGGCGGGAGCGGGGGGCTCACTGTGGACGTGCTCGCCCCTGGCGTGCTCGCGGTGCGCCTGCTCGCCCCCTGCGCGCTCCCCGTGCACCTGCCCGCCGGGGACCCGCTCCCCGCGGGCCGCCTCGCCACGGGCCTGGTCCGGTACGCGGGCAGCGGCGTGGTACGGGCGCGCCTGAGCCGCCGGCTGCGACGGCGGGACCTGCGGCTGCGGCCGCGACACCGGCCCCGCCCACTCGGGCGGTGGCGGCGCCGCCGTCTCCCGGGCCCTGCCCTGCTCCACTCGGGTCCTCCTGCCGCTTGCGTGGGAAGGCCCGGCTCGCGGTGAAAGGGGCCCCTGTGCACGATAGGCGCACCGGGCCGCGCGGTACACATCGATGAGATCGGGTAAGGTAAGGCTAACCTGCCAACGATCGTGATTCGGTGGTCCAGCATGTCCGTCCCCGCTCTGCTGCCGTCCCCGCCCGCCTCCCCCGTCGCGGAGTCCTACGCACGGCTGGCCGAGGTGTTCCCAGGGCTGCGGATCCGCGAGCTGGGCGAGGGAGAGCCGACACCGCGCGGCGGCGGCTGGGTCGGCGCCGACGAGCTGGCGGCGGGCGGCCCCGCCCTCGACGCGTTCCTGGCCTGGGACAGCGCGCAGGTGCTGCGCGACCACGGCAAGCGCGCCCGCCCCGACGTGATCGCGAGCTTCGGACTGCACCGGTACGCCTGGCCCGCCTGCCTCCTGGTGACCGTGCCGTGGTTCCTGGACCGCCGGGTGCCGCGCGTGCCGGTGGGGGACGTCTCCTTCCAGCGGGCGCTGGGGCGGATGGCCGTACGGGTACGGGAGTTCGCGTGCCTGCCGGGCGACCCCGCGGCCGTACTGCCGGGCGCCCGCGTCGTACCGGACGAGGAGGCGCTGCGCGCCGAGGTGCGGGCGGCCGTCGCCGAGCACATCGAGCCGGTGCTTGAGGGGTTCGGGCCCCGGATGCGGCGCGGCAGGAGGGCGCTGTGGGGCATGGCGACCGACGAGATCGTCGAGGGCCTGTGGTACGTCGCGCAGCTGATGGACGAGGAGGCGCGCGCGATGCACGAGCTGGAGCTGCTGCTCCCCGGCTCGGGCAGGACAACGGGCTCTTCGGTGTCCGGGCAGGACTCCGACTCGGACTCCGGCCCCGTCCCGGTCAAGCCGTACGTCGGTTCGGCCGGCTTCCGTGAACTGACCGCGCCGGACGGGCGCGCGCTGCCGACCCGCGACCGCGCGAGCTGCTGCTTCTTCTACACCCTCAGCCCCGAGGACACCTGTGTCACCTGCCCTCGCACGTGCGACGCGGACCGGGTGCGCAAGCTGAGCGCCGCCGCGGCCGCGGGTACGGCCGTCTGAGGGCCGTACAGACATCCAAGCCACCCGCCCGAGTGGGTTTATTCGAACGCAACTCGCTTACCTCGGGCGGGAGTTCGACCAGATCGCACCTATTTGTATGCCTCGCCACCCCGATGGCGTTCTCTTGCCCGGAAACCCCGTGACGCACGCCGCCGGTCGGCCAATATGGCGGACCTGACACGCCCCACTGCGATGCGAGGGACACCGCATGAGACTGACCGACATATCGCTGGACTGGCTGCTCCCGGGCGGTGTGATGCTCGCCGGAGCCGTGGCGGCGGTGGCGGTGCTCGCGCGCTCCAAGCGCGCCGGTGACCAAGCCGCGGCCGACGACTCCTGGGAACGCAGCGAGGAACGCCGCCGGCGCAAGGAGGCCATCTACGGCATCGCCTCCTACCTGCTTCTCTTCTGCTGTGCGGCCGTCGCCGCCGCACTCTCCTTCCACGGCTTGGTCGGCTTCGGCCGGCAGAACCTCAACCTCTCCGGAGGCTGGGAGTACCTGGTGCCGTTCGGCCTCGACGGCGCCGCCATGTTCTGCTCGGTCCTCGCGGTCCGCGAGGCCAGCCACGGCGACGCGGCTCTCGGCTCCCGGCTGCTGGTCTGGCTGTTCGCCGGAGCGGCCGCCTGGTTCAACTGGGTGCACGCCCCGCGCGGCATCGGCCACGACGGCGCCCCGCAGTTCTTCGCGGGCATGTCCCTCTCGGCCGCCGTGCTGTTCGACCGGGCGCTCAAGCAGACCCGGCGGGCGGCGCTGCGCGAACAGGGCCTGGTCCCGCGTCCGCTGCCGCAGATCCGGATCGTCCGGTGGCTGCGGGCGCCCCGGGAGACGTTCGCCGCCTGGTCGCTCATGCTGCTGGAGGGCGTCCGCACCCTGGACGACGCGGTCGAGGAGGTCCGCGAGGACCGGCGCGAGAAGCAGCGCGCCCGCCATCAGCGGCGCGAGCAGCAGAAACTGGACCGGGCACGCCTGCGGGCGTTCAACCGGCAACACCGCGCCTGGGGGATCGGGCGGGGCGGCCGCCAGGTCGAGGTGCAGAACCTGAACTCGTCGTCGGGCTCCGCGCCGGCCGCCGTGGGGGCGTCCGTCGCGGAGCCCGCCATAGCCGAGCCGGGACAGCTGCCGCTTCGCGCCCGGCCCTCCCTGCAGGCCGTGAGAGGACCTGAACCCCGGACCGTCGACCTCACCGCCGAGGACGACACCCAGGCGATCCCACGACTCGACTCGCTGGAGCAGAAGCTGAAGAGTCTGGAGCAGCAGTTCGGCTGATCACCGAGGCCGTGCGCCACTGGCCGAGGCCGGAGAGCCATGTGGGTCCGTCCGTTCACCGGGCGGGCCCACCGGCGTTCCCGGGCGTCGTCCCGTGGCCGGCCGGGGAACCGCTATTCCGTCGGCTTCACGTCGGAGAGTTCGAACCAGACCACCTTGCCGACGCCCTGCGCCCTGACCCCCCAGGCGTCCGCGAGTGCCTGCACCAGCAGCAGGCCTCTGCCGTGCGTCCCCTCGTCCGACGCCGGTACGTACGGATCGGGCAGGTCCGGGACGAAGTCCCGTACCTCCACCCGCAGCGCCGTCGGGCCGAGCGTCGCCGTCACCACCGCCCCGTGGTCGGTGTGGATCAGCGCGTTCGTCACCAGCTCGCTCGTCAGCAGCTCCGCGGCGTCCGCCGGTTCCGGCGCGACGCGATGGCGCAATAACCCGCGCAGCGCGCGGCGCACCTCCGCCACCGCCGTCAGATCACCGCTGCCCACGTGATGGCGCAGCTGCGCCGGGGGATGGTCGTCCCCCGGCCCGGGTATCGACCCGTTCACCCGCCCGTGCGCCGTTCCGGATATCCGGTCGTGCCGGTCCATCATGGGCCCAACCCCTGCCTGACGACCACTCATGCCCACCATCCCCCCAGTCTGGGCTTCGCTCGACAGGGGGCGCCCCCACGTCTTCGGCCCTACCCCTCGAACAGGCTCACGGGATCCATGCCCCTGCCTTCGCGCGGTCACGCCTGGGAAACACCGACGGGCGGGCGCACGGAGGGGAGCAGTGGGGCACGGCGGGGTGTCAAGGTCGCGATACCGGTCGCGGTCACGGAACCGTCACGGAACCCTCACCGGCGCGTCGGCCCACGGTCGCCCCGGCGCCATCCGGACGTCAAGGGCGCGGAATGTTGCGGACGTTGGAGCGGGCCATCTGGAGCATCCGGCCCACCCCGCCGTCCAGGACGATCTTGCTGGCGGAGAGGGCGAAGCCGGTCACCATGTCGGCGCTGATCTTCGGCGGCATGGACAGGGCGTTGGGGTCGGTCACCACGTCCACCAGGGCGGGTCCCTTGTGCTTGAAGGCGTCCTTGAGGGCGCCCGCGAGCTGCTTCGGCTTCTCCACCCGTACGCCGTAGGCGCCGGCCGCGCGGGCGATGGCCGCGAAGTCGGGGTTGTGGTTGGTGGTGCCGTACGAGGGGAGGCCCGCGACCAGCATCTCCAGCTCCACCATGCCGAGCGAGGAGTTGTTGAACAGGACGACCTTCACCGGCAGGTCGTACTGGAGGAGCGTGAGGAAGTCGCCCATCAGCATGGCGAAGCCGCCGTCGCCCGACATCGAGACGACCTGGCGGCGGCGGTCGGTGAACTGGGCGCCGATGGCCTGCGGCAGGGCGTTGGCCATGGACCCGTGGCTGAACGAGCCGATGATGCGGCGCCGCCCGTTGGGCGTGAGGTAGCGGGCCGCCCAGACGTTGCACATGCCCGTGTCCACGGTGAACACCGCGTCGTCGTCGGCGAGTTCGTCGAGCACCGACGCCACGTACTCCGGGTGGATGGGGGTGTGCTTCTCCACCTTGCGCGTGTACGCCTTGACGACGCCCTCCAGCGCGTCGGCGTGCTTCTTGAGCATCCGGTCCAGGAACCGGCGGTCCGTCTTGGCCCGCACGCGCGGGACGAGGCAGCGCAGCGTCTCGCGGACGTCGCCCCACACGGCCAGGTCGAGGCGGGAGCGGCGGCCCAGCCGCTCGGGGCGCACGTCGACCTGGACGATCCGGACGTCGTCGGGCAGGAACGCGTTGTACGGGAAGTCCGTGCCGAGCAGGATCAGCAGGTCGCACTCGTGGGTGGCCTCGTAGGCGGCGCCGTAGCCGAGCAGCCCGCTCATCCCGACGTCGAACGGATTGTCGTACTGGATCCACTCCTTGCCGCGCAGGGCGTGGCCGACCGGCGCCTTGACGCGCTCCGCGAACTGCATGACCTCGGCGTGCGCCCCGGCCGTGCCGCTGCCGCAGAAGAGGGTGACCCGGTGCGCGTCGTCGACCATGCGGGCCAGCGCGTCGATCACCTCGTCGCCGGGGCGGACCGTGGGGCGGGCCGGGACCAGGGCGTGCTCGGTGGCCTTCTCCGCGGCGGGCTGGGCCGCGATGTCGCCGGGCATCGCCACGACGCTGACGCCGCTGCGGCCGATGGCGTGCTGGATCGCGGTCTGCAGAAGCCGGGGCATCTGGCGCGGGCTGGAGATCAGCTCGCAGTAGTCGCTGCACTCGCGGAACAGCTGGTCCGGGTGGGTCTCCTGGAAGTAGCCGAGGCCGATCTCGCCGGACGGGATGTGCGAGGCCAGGGCGAGGACCGGGGCCATCGAACGGTGGGCGTCGTACAGGCCGTTGATCAGGTGCAGGTTGCCGGGGCCGCACGAGCCGGCACAGGCGGCGAGCCGGCCGGTCACCTGCGCCTCCGCCCCGGCCGCGAACGCGGCGGACTCCTCGTGCCGCACCTGGACCCAGTCCAGGCCGCGGGTGCGGCGGATCGCGTCCACGACCGGGTTCAGGCTGTCGCCGACCACCCCGTACAGCCGCTGGACGCCCGCGCGGACGAGGAGGTCGACGAACTGTTCTGCCACGCTCTGTCTGGCCATGGGTCCATCCACGCACGGCCCGCGCGGTTACGCCTCCCAGACGGCCGCCGCCGTACGGTCATCGGCGTACCCCTTCACCCTCAGCAGGGTGTCCGCGAGGAACGCGGCGAGGCCGGGCGGCTCCTCGGCACCCCAGCGCACGGCCAGCTCCTTGGCGAGCGCCGGCTCACCGCGCAGCGGCTCCGCGAGCCCGCCGCTCGCCAGGAGCAGCGTGTCCCCCGGGCGCGCCACGGAGGCGCGGAAGCGGAACGGCACGGCGGGCGGCGGCAGGGGGTCCTCGATGTACGGGGCGGAGGGGTGGGCCGTCACTCCGAGCCGCATCGTCAGCCGGTCGGCCACGGGGTCACCGCCGCCGTCGCCCGTGCCGTCCGCGGGGGCGGGCGCCTGGGGCGGGGAGCCGAAGCCGACGACGGCTTCGCCGGTGACGTCGGCGGGGCCGGGCGCGGGCGGCTCCAGGTCCTGCCAGGCGCCGTCCCGGAGCCGGAACAGCCCTCCGGCGCCGACACCGAAGAACACCCGGGTACGGCATCCGGGGTCGGCGGTCAGCAGCAGGCAGCGCAGGTCGGCGGTGTACTCGTCCGGTTCGACGCCCAGTTCGGCGGCGCGGGCGCGGAGCCTGCCGTACGAGCGGTCGGTGAGGCGGTGCAGACCCGACTTCAGGTCCTCGCGGCGGCCCGCCGCGATGTCCTGCGCCAGGCGGGCGTGGCTGCGGCCCACGGCTTCGCCGATCCATCGGCAGGCGTCGGCGGCTGCCAGGTGGGCGGCCTCGGCGGCGCGGGCGCCGGACGCGACGGCGACCAGCACCAGGGCCTCGTCGCCGGCGCCGAACCGCGCGGTGAGCAGCGCGTCGCGGCGCGGCTCGCCGCGGTACCGGGCGGAGTCGCCCCGCACGGACGCCGCGCGCAACGTGAACGTGCCGTAGCGGGCCCCGTCGAGGACGGTGTCATGGACCAGCTCATCCAACTCGTGGGCCCGCGCGAGGGGCAGCGCGGTGGGCTCGGCCTCGTACGTGGGCGGCCCGTCGCCCACATACGGGACGGGCACGGGCCGCTCGCCCGGGAGAGTCGCCAGGGGACGGGAGTCGTCGACGCGCGGATCGGGACGGGCGGGCGCCGCGGCATCGACGGCAGGAGAGGAGGCGGCAGGACCTGCGGGCGCCGCGGCTGCGGGCGTCGCGGCTGCGGGGACCGGGTCGGCGGGCGCTGGGCCGGCGGGCGCCGGGACGGTCGGCGGCTGACCTGCGGAGGACGAGCCTGCGGGGGCCGGGACCGTCGGCGGCTGACCTGCGGAGGCCGGGACCGTCGGCACCGGAACTGTCGGGGCCGGGGTCGCGGACGGCGGAACTGTCGGGGCTGAGCCTGCGGGGGCTGAGCCTGCGGGGGCCGGGGCTGCGGAAGCCGGGGCTGTGGGGGCCGCCCCGCGGTCGGCGTGCGGGGGGCTCGGCGGGCGCCGGGGGGCCTCAGGCGGCCGCGGCGGCCGTACGGCAGGGCCTGGCGGTGGCGCGTCTGCGGGTGGACGGGGGGCCGGGCCGGCTGACGGGGCGTCCGCGGGCGGGCGCGGGGACCAGCCCGGCGGTGGGGGCGGGGTGTGGGGAAACGTGCGGGGAGTCGTGGGGGGCTGTGGCTCCCACGGGGCCCGGGGCGGGCGCGGGGAGGGGAGTTGGGTGGTGGGGGGCGGTGCGGGGGGCTGCTCCCACCACGTGGGGCGGTCGTCCGCCAGGGTGCCCGACGCCGAGTCGAACCGGTCGTCCAGCGTGTCGCCCGACGCGGCCGGGGCCGTGTCCGGGGCGCCTTCGTCGTACAGCTTGTCCCACCAGTCGTCCTCGCCGGAACTCATGTCAGTAATTGTCCACAGCGCGAGGCGCGCGAAAACGGGGCATCCGGAAAAAGTGGTCATCATGAAAGGCCCGCCGGGCGCCCTCCTCCCCCACGGAAGGGACGGCCGGCGGGCCGACGTGGTCGGCGCACGTCGTGTGCGGAGTCGCGCGACACGACGTCGTACGCGCAGACCACGGTCTTGGTGACGGAGCCGCCGGTATCGCTCTCCCCGGGCGATTCCGGCACAGGGCACCGGAAAAGGCGCATGTGCGGAGGCTGTTGGTGCTGCGGTGGCGTCACCTTGGCAGAGGGGCGGGTGGTGTGGGGATGATGGGCGCGGCGGGTTTGCGCCGTGGCCGTTTTCCGCCACGGCTGAGCGGAGGGGTGGGTCAGGTGCTGACGGCGATAGGACTCGACGAGCGCCAGGAGTCCGCGTACCGGGCGCTGGTGGCCCTGGGGGCGGCCGAGGTGACGGATCTCGCGCACCGGCTGGCGCTGCCGGAGCCGGACACCGAGCGGGCGCTGCGGCGGCTGGAGGCCCAGGGGCTGGCGGCGCAGTCGTCGTCCCGGCCGGGGCGGTGGGTGGCGGCGCCGCCCGCGGTGGCGCTGGGCGCACTGCTGACCCAGCAGCGCCACGAGCTGGAGCAGGCGGAGCTGGCCGCGGCGCGGCTGGCGCAGCAGTACCGGGCGGAGGCGGTGGAGCCCGCGGTGCACGACCTGGTGGAGGTGGTGACCGGGGCCAGCGCGGTGGCGCACCGGTTCCTCCAGCTCCAGCTGGGGGCGGCGGAGGAGGTGTGCGCGCTGGTGACGGGGCGGCCGGTGGTGGTGGCGGGCTCCGACAACGACGCGGAGGAGCGCGCCGCGGGCCGGGGCGTGGCGTACCGGGTGGTGGTGGAGCGGGAGGTGCTGGAGCTGCCCACGGGCGTGGCCGAGCTGTCGGCGGCGCTGGGGCGGGGCGAGCGGGTGCGGGTGGTGGACCGGGTGCCGACGAAGCTGGTGATCGCGGACCGGTCGCTGGCGATGGTGCCGCTGACGGGGCGGGGCACGGAGCCGGCCGCGCTGGTGGTGCACGCGAGCGGGCTGCTGGAGTCGCTGGCGGGATTGTTCGAGGCGGTGTGGCGGGAGGCGGTGCCGCTGCGGCTGGGGGCCGGCCCCGAGGAGGTGACGGCAGCGGGCCCGGACGAGACGGACCTGGAGATCCTGTCGCTGCTGCTGGCGGGCCTGACGGACGCGAGCGTGGCGAAGCAGCTGGACCTGGGCCTGCGGACGGTGCAGCGGCGGGTGAAGGGCCTGATGGAGCTGGCGGGCGTGACGACCCGCCTCCAGCTGGGCTGGCACGCGTACGAACGCGGGTGGGTCTCCCGCTGACCTGCGGGTCCGCCGCGCGTCCGGCAGGCTGGTCGTGTGGGTGTGTGGCAGCTGCTCCTGGTCGCCATGGTGCTGCTGCTCGGCCTGTTCGGCGTGCTGGTGCCGGGTATCCCGGGGCCGTGGCTGGTGTGGGCGGCGGTGCTGTGGTGGTCGCTGCACGTGCAGTCCGCGGCGGCGTGGTGGCTGCTGGTGGGCGCGACGGCATTGATGCTGCTGACGCAGGTCGTGGTGTGGCAGCTGCCGGCGCGGCGACTGCGGGGGGTGGGGGTGACGCGGCAGATGGTGGTGTACGCGGGCGTGGGCGCGGTCCTGGGCTTCATCCTGCTGCCGGTGGTGGGGGCGGTGCCGGGCTATGTGGGCGGGATCTACGTCTCCGAGCGGCGCCGCCTGGGGGGCCACCGGCGCGCGGTGGCCTCGACGCGGTCGGTGATGCGCGCGATCGGCACGAGCGTGCTGGTCGAACTCTTCGCCTGCCTCCTGGTGGCAGGCGCGTGGCTGGGCGTGGTGGTGGGTTCGTAACCCCCACCCCCACCGGGCGTGAGCCGCGCACGGACGCCCCCGCCGGGGGTGAGCCGCCCACGCACGGGCGTTCCCACCCACCCCACCCCCCACCGGCGGTGAGTCGCCCACGCACGGGACGGGGGTGGACCGGGGGTCGCGCGCGCAGGATTGGCGGTGCTGGGACGCTTCGCTCTCTTGGCCCCGGGCGAGCCAATCTGAGCACGTGACCCCCGGGCCGCCACCGGACCCACCCACCGTCGTGACGCGCAAGGGGCGGACCCTCAGGCCGGGGGGCCGTTCCGTCGTTGTGCCCACCCGTTCCTCCCCCAAGGACTACGTCCAGGGGGGACCCCCATGCGGAACGACTGCCCACAACGACGGAACGGCCGCAAGGGCCGGGGCCCGGGCGGGTCCGGGGGTCAGTGCTGGGGCAGGCCGCCTCGTTTGGCGGCCAGGGCCGCCCTGCCCTCCGCGCCCTTGCGCTTCCAGTCGCGGCGGAGCTCCGCCCGCACCCGAGCGTCGGTCTTGGCCACGATGTACTGGTTCTCGCGCAGCAGCTTGCGGTAGCTGTCGAGGCGCCGCTCGGGCAGCGTGCCCTCCTCGACGGCGACGAGCACGGCGCAGCCCGGCTCGGCCTGGTGGGCGCAGTCGTGGAAGCGGCACTCGGCGGCCAGCTCCTCGATCTCCGCGAAGACCTGGCCGACACCGGTCCCGGCGTCCCACAGCCCGACGCCCCGCAGGCCGGGCGTGTCGATGAGGACGCCGCCGCCGGGCAGGACGAGCAGGTTGCGGGTCGTGGTGGTGTGCCGGCCCTTGCCGTCGACGTCCCGGACGGCCTGGACGGTCTGGGCGTCGGCGCCGAGCAGCGCGTTGGCGAGGGTGGACTTGCCGGTGCCGGAGACGCCGAGGAGCACGCTGGTGCCGTCGGCGACGAGGGCGGCGAGCACGTCGACGCCCTCGCCGGTGGCGGAGCTGACGGGCAGCACCTGCACGCCGGGCGCGGTGGTCTCGACGTCGTGGACGAGGTACGCGACGCCGGCCGGGTCGGGCACGAGGTCGGCCTTGGTGAGGACGACCAGCGGCTGGGCGCCGGACTCCCAGGCGAGCGCGAGGAACCGCTCGATCCGGCCGAGGTCCAGTTCGGCGGCGAGGGAGACCGCGATGATCGCGTGGTCGACGTTGGCGGCGAGGATCTGCCCGTCGGACCGCTTGGACGAGGTGGACCGTACGAAGGCGGTGCGGCGCGGCAGATAGGCCCGTACGTAACGGGGGTTGCCGCCTTCGGGGTCGACGGCGGCCCAGTCGCCGGTGCAGACGACCCGCAGCGGGTCGTGCGGGGTGACGAACGCGGTGTCGGCGCGGACCACCCCCTCGGGGGTGACGACGTCGCACTGCCCGCGGTCGACCCGTACGACACGGCCGGGGACGAGCCCCTGCGCGGCGTACGGGGCGAACTCGTCCTCCCACCCGCTGTCCCAGCCGTAGGGGGCGAGGGCGTGCGGGGCGGAGGAAGAGGAGGCGTACGGAGTGGGATGGGACAAGGGAGGACCCTTCAAAAGGGTGGTCCCGGCGCGCGGAAGGTAACGGCGGTCAGCCGGTGACCACGGGAGTGAGCATGATGGTCTTCTGGATCCGGGCAGCGCCCGTCGCGGGGACAGTCACCATGTCCTCACCTCCCTGTTCGTGGTCCTCAAGAGGTCCATCGGCCGGACCTTCGGCGGTCCTTCTCGGTCGCGGCCCACCGTAGCGGGGCGCGTGAAACCCGCGCCACCGAATTTCCGGGACCGGCACGCGTACGGCAACTGACGTATCCGAACGACCCCCACATCGCCGTAACTTGATGCAGCGTTCGACGGCGCGCCGTCCATTACTTCATACGCCCAACGCATCAGTCGGTGGCCCGGCCCGGGCGCGTGAGCCGGGCGGCCGCGCCGGGGCGCGTCAACGGCGCACCTCATCGCACCTGCGGACTCACACCTTCCGGTTGCGGGGACCCAGTGACATCCCCTCACATTGCTTATGACAACCATTGTCATTTGGTGGCATGCTCGTCCTCCGTCCGCCGCCTCCGCACACTCGGCCCAGTCAGTCCCTTCGAGAGGACCAGGACCACACCCGCATGAGCGAACCGCTGTATCTCGCCCCACGCCTGGAGTCCCGGCCTGCGGCGCTGCTGGACTCACCCGGGTTCCTCCACCCACTCGTGACCGCCCTGGGCTCCCCCCTGAACGTGCTGCTCCCGGACCAGCTGGCCGACAACGTCCGCCGCTTCCAGGACGTCTACGCGCGCCACCGGCTCGCCGGACGGATCCACTACGCGCACAAGGCGAACCGTTCGAGCGCCCTGGTGCGCCGGCTCGCCGCCGACGACGGCCCCACCGGCATCGACGTCGCCTCGCTCGGCGAACTCCAGCACGCCCTGAGCGGCGGCTTCACCCCGGACCGGATCGTGGCGACCGGGCCCAAGGACCCGGACTTCCTGTGGCTCGCCGCGCGCACGGGCGTCACCGTCTGCGTCGACTCGCCCGCCGAACTGACCGCGCTCGCCGCGCTCGTCGAGCGGTTCCGGCTGCCCCGCGTCCGCGTCATGCCGCGCCTGTCGCAGTTCACGGCGCCCGGCACGCGGATCCTCACCCGCCGCAGCCGCTTCGGCACGCCCGTCTCCGAGGCCGCCGCCCTCCTCGACCTGGTCGAGAAGCACGCCGACGGCATCGAGCTGACCGGCCTGTCGTACCACCTCGACACCATGGGCATCGCCGAGAAGGCCGTCGCCCTGGAGGGCTGCCTCACGGTCCTCGACGAGTGCCGGCGGCGCGGCCTGCGGCCCCTGGCCGTCGACATCGGCGGCGGCTTCGGCGTGGACTACCTCGCGGACGGCGCCCAGTGGGAGCGCTACACCACCGAGCTGACCCGGGCCCTGCTCGGCAAGCGGCCGCCCCTCACCTGGCAGGGCCACGGCTACGGGCTGCGCGCCGACAGCGGCACCGTGCGCGGCGCGCTCGCCGTCTACCCCGGGCACCGCCCGGTCGCCGGCGCCCGCTACCTCGACGAACTGCTCGCGCAGACCGCGCCCTCGCTGGGCCGGCCGCTGGCCACGCTGCTCCTGGAGAACCTGTACGACCTGCACGTCGAGCCCGGCCGCGCGCTCCTCGACCAGTGCGGCATCACCCTGGTCCAGGTGCGCGAGGTCCGGCACACCGCGGACGGCGACCGGCTGGTGCGGCTGGCGGCGAACGCCCGTGACGTGGGCCTGGAGGACCACGGGCTGCTGATCGACCCCGTCCTCGTACCGGCCCGCCCGGAGCCGCCCGGCAGCGGCGGCACCCCCGTCGGGGTCTATCTGCTGGGCAACCTCTGTCTGGAGGCCGATCTGATCAGCCGTCGCACCGTGTTCCTGCCGCGCGAGCCGCGCCCCGGCGACCTGCTCGCCTTCGCCAACACCGCCGGTTACTTCATGGACTTCACCGCCGACCACGCCCTGCACCAGCCCGTCGCCCGGAAGGTCGCCGTCCACGGGGACGGCGACGGCGGCTGGAGCTGGTGCCTCGACGACCAGTACTGGCCCCACCTCACCGCGGGGGATGCCCTATGAGGTACGAGCACATCACCGACGCCATCGGCGACACCCCCCTCGTCCGCATCGACCCGCGCGTGCACGGGCTGGAACACATCGACCTGTACGCCAAGCTGGAGATGCTCAACCCCTTCGGGTCCGTCAAGGACCGGGCCGCCTGGCGCATGGCCCGCCCGCACCTGGAGGAGGCACGCCGGCACGGCCGTACCGTCGTCGAGCTGTCCAGCGGCAACACCGCCAAGGCCCTGGCCGTCATCGCCGGGATGCACGGGCTGCCCTTCAAGAGCGTCACCAACCGGATGAAGGTCCCCGAGATCAAGGACCTGCTGCTGTTGCTGGGCGCCGAGATCGAGGAGCTGCCCGGACAGGCCGAGTGCCTGGACCCGACCGCGACCGAGGACCCGCTGACCCGCATCCACCGCATGCTCTCCGCGGACGACGGCCAGTACCTCCACACCGACCAGTACTACAACCCGGCCAACGCCGAGGCGCACGCCTCAGGGACCGGGCCGGAGATCATCAAGGACCTGGGCGGTTCGTCCCCGGACTGGTTCGTCGCCGCCGTCGGCACCGCCGGCTCCTCCACCGGGACGGCCCGCGCCCTGCGCGCCCACGACCCCGGCACGCGGGTCGTCGGGCTCGTCGCGCACAAGGCGGACTTCATCCCCGGCATCCGGAACATCGACGAGGTCCACGAAGTGGGCCTGTTCGACCCCGCCACCTACGACACGCTGGAGTCCGTCACCGCCGACGAGGCCATCGACGGCATGCTCACGCTGGTGCGCCGCTGCGGCATCCTCGCCGGGCCGACCGGCGGCGCCGCCTACTTCGGCGCCGTACGCCATCTGCGCGAGCAGGAGGCGCTGTTGAAGGACCGCGGGGCGGGCGAGAAGCGCACGGCGGTGTTCATCGTCTGCGACCGCGTCGAGAGCTACATGAGCTACGTACGGCAGCGCCGCCCCGAGCTGCTGCGCCGGCCGCCCCGCCCCAACTCGGCGGCCACGCTCACCCCCGAGGAGGTGCGGGCCGTGCACGTCATCGGGGTCGAGGAGGCCCGTGCCTGGATCGCGACCGAGCGGCCGGTGGTCGTGGACCTGCGCGGGGCGTTCGCGTTCGCGGCCCTGCACATCGAGGGCTCCGTCAACATCGTCGACGAGCTGTTCGCGGAACTCCTGCACGGCGGCATGCCGTTCGGCCGCTCCCAGCCCGTACTGCTGGTGTGCCCGGTCGGCGAGCAGTCCGTGACGTACGCGGCGCTGCTGACCCGGATGGGCCACCGGAACGTACGCAGCCTGGCGGGCGGGATCATCGCCTGGCGGGACGCCGGGGCCCCGATGGTGAGGGACTGACATGCGGACCACCGGCACCGGCAGCCGTGTCACGCCCGCCGCTCCCCCGCCGCCCGGCCCGTCCGCCGGGCTGCGCGAGTGGCAGCGGCCGCTGCGCGAACAGTTCCCCATCGTCACCGGGCACCCCGGCCTGGCGTACCTCGACAGCGCGGCCACCGCGCAGAAGCCCAAGGTGGTCCTGGACGCCGTCCAGACGTATCTGACCGGCTGCAACGCCAACGCCGGGCGCGGCACGTACACCTGGGCCAACCGCACCAGCGCCCTCATCGAGGAGACCCGGGAGCGCGTGAAGGCGTTCCTCGGCGACCCGGAGCCCGACCGGTCGACGGTGTGGTTCACCAGCGGCACCACCGAGGGGCTGCGGACCGTCGCCCGGGACTGGCTCACGGCCGAACTGCGCGACGGCGACGAGATCGTGGTGCCGTTCGCCGACCACGAGGCCAACCACCTGCCCTGGCTGGAGGCGCGGGAGCTGCTGGCCGCGCGCGGGGTGCGGATCACCGTCCACCCCATGCCGTACCAGCAGGAGTCCCGCGACTACGACCTGGAGGCGCTGGCCGGGCTGGTCGGCGAGCGGACCCGGTTCGTCGCCGTCACGCACGTCCACCACGTGTACGGCGCCGACATGAACGTCGACCGGGTCCGGCGGGTCGTCGGGCCCGAGGTGCCGATCTGCCTGGACGCGGCGCAGAGCGTCGGGCACCTGCCGGTGGACGTCGGCGCCCTGGACGTGGACTTCGTGGTGTTCTCCGGGCACAAGGCGATGGCGCTGCCCGGGACGGGCGTGGTGTGGGCGCGGGGGCTGCGCGGCGGGGAGTTCCGGCCGGGCGGCTGGCAGGGCACGCCCAACACGACCGGCATCCTCAGCCTGCGCACGGCGCTCGACTGGCTGGACGCGGCGGGCCTGGCCCGCATAGAGGAGTGGACGGTCGGCCTGGGCGTACGGCTCACGGACGGGCTGAGCCGGCTCGAGGCGTACGAGGTGCTGGGCTGCCCGCTCAGCCTGACGGCCGCGTCGACGGTGCAGCGCCGGCAGGGCCTGGTGACGTTCCGGCACCGGGCCGTGAGCGCCAACGACCTCGGTTTCATCCTGGCCGCGCACGGCCTGCTGGTGCGCGCCGACGGGCTGTGCCAGGCCCGCGCTGGTGAGACCGACAGCTCGGTACGGGTGAGCGTGCACGTCTACAACACGCCCGAGGAGATCGACCGCCTCCTCGGGGTCCTGGAGGGGCTGGACGACGACCGCCCCGGCGGACCGCGGTAGCGCCGCGCCCGCGGACACACGGTGAGCCGCGGGGCGTGGTCGGCCCCGCGGTCACACGGAGCAAGGGAGCTCGAGGAGACGATGTCACGACGGCTGACGTCACGGCGGCTGACGGCCGAGCGGGCCGGCGAGTGGATCCGCCGGTGGGAGCTGCAACAGCAGCGGTACGCGTGCGACCGCGAGGCCCGGTTCACGGTGATCGCCGACGTCGTGGAGACGGCGACGGCGTCCGGTGCCCACCCGCTGGTCGCCGACCTGGGGTGCGGTCCCGGCTCGCTGGCCGCCCGGCTCGCCGAGCGGCTGCCGCACGCCGAGGTGATCGGCGTGGACACCGATCCGCTGCTCCTCGCGCTGGGCCGGGCCCACCACGGGGCGCTGGTGCGGTTCGCCGACGCGACGATCGGCGCGCCGGGCTGGCTGGCGTCCCTGGACCTGGGGCGGCCGCTGGACGCGGTGGTCTCCGCGACGGCCCTGCACTACCTGCCGGAGCCGGCGCTCCTGTCGGTGTACGAGCAGGTACGGGAGTCGCTGCGGCCGGGCGGCGTCCTGGTCAACGGCGACCACCTGTTCCAGGAGGACCCGGCGGTCGCCGACCTCGCCGCGGTCGTCGGCCGCCGCCACGCCGAGCGCCACGGGACGCACGCCCACGAGGACTGGAGCGGCTGGTGGGCGGCCGTGGCCTCGGCGCCCGAGCTGTCGGCGCCGCTCGCCGAGCGCGCCCGCCGCGGCCCGGGCGCGGGCGGCGACAACGGCCTGACCCTCCAGCGCCACGTGGAGCTGCTGCACAAGGCGGGCTTCGACGCGGCGGGGCCCGTGTGGCAGTACGGGCCGAGCTGCGTCCTCGTGGCGGTGAACGGGGCGTGACACGAGGTCAGGTGCCGGCCGCGATCAGGTGGGGGTGGTGGCGGCGAGCGACCTCGGGGTGGGCGCGCACCCAGCCCTTCAGCTCGTTGCGGCCGTACTCGGCATGGAGGGGGTTGGCTCGGTCCTGGGCGATGCCGGGGGCGTGCTCCAGGTACGTGCCGGGCACGGTGTCGATCACCGCGTCGAGCCGCGGGTTGTAGAAGAACGGCACCGAGTAGCGCTCGACCGCGCCCGGAGGACTCACCACCCGGTGGTCCGTGGCCGACAGGTAGCCCTCGGTGGCTATCTCCAGGAGCTCGCCCAGGTTCACGACGAAGGCCCCGGGGAGCGGAGGCACGTCGAGGTAGCCGTCGCCGAGCTTGACCTGGAGGCCCCCGACCTCGTCCTGGAGGAGCAGCGTGAGGAATCCGTAGTCCTTGTGGGCGCCCACCCCCTGGCCGGAGCCGGTGGGCGCCGAGCCGGGGTAGCGGATCAGCTTGGTGTGGAGGTGCGGGCGCTCGGCGAAGGCCGCGTCGAAGAAGTCGGCGGGCGCCCCGAGCGCGGTGAGCAGCTCACGCAGCAGCCGGTGGGCGACCAGCGCGAGGTCCTCCTGCCAGGCGAGTACGGCCGGGCGCAGCTCGGGCAGGGCGTCGGGCCACTGGTTGGGGCCTTCGAGCCACAGGTACGCCGGGTCGTCCGGCCCCAGGACGAGGGCCGGCCGCTCGGCGCCGACGTCCAGCTGGTCGCGCCAGTCGGAGCGGCCGCCGGTCAGCTCGTGGCCCACGCGGGTGTAGCCCCGGAAGTGCGGCGACCTCAGGTTGCTGAGGCTCAGTCGGTCGGCTTCCGGCAGGGCGAAGAACGTCCTGGTCAGCTCCAGGACGCGGGCGGTCTGCCCGGGGGTGACACCGTGACCGGTGAGGTGGAAGAAGCCGACGTCGCGCGCGGCGGCGTGCAGATCGCGGTGAAACGCCTCCCGGGTCTCGGGATCGTCCGCCGCGGACAGGTCGATGACGGGCAGCGAGCCGACGGTGGCAGCAGGCATGGACGGCATGGTGGTGTTCCGTTTCTCGTACGACAAGGCCCTGCTCCCGGAAGGTGGCGGGATCTGACGCACGGAAAAGCCGTCGGCCGGGGTGTGCCGGAAGGCGCGCGTCCGCTCGCAGGACCGTGAGGGGTGAAGAAGGGGGGAAGCGAGAAGTCAGTCCTGGCGCAGACAGCTCATGGTCGTGACACGCACGTAGTCCACGTGGCGGCGCATCACGAGAAGAGTCACCCGATGAGCCTAACGCACGGCGACCGCGCCGGCTCAGGCGCGGGAGGTGAAGGGCCGACGCCCCACCCACGCGCCCACGGCCTCCGTCGCCCTGGACACCACCGTGGTGGTCCTGGAGCTGCGGCCGGAGGGCTGATCCGGTGGGCCCTGGCGGCGGCGTGCGGAAGTGGCGGCCAGGTCGCGCAGGCCGTGGAGGACGGGCTGGGTCCAGCGGGCGGTGAACGGGCCGATGAGCACCAGGATCAGGACGTACGCCGCGGCCAGTGGGCCGATCCTCGGCTCGGTGCCGACGGCGAGGCCGGCGATGACGACGGAGAACTCGCCGCGGGCGACGAGCGCGCCGCCCGCGCGGAGGCGGCCGCGGGGGCCGACGCCGGCGCGGCGGGCGGCGTACCAGCCGGTGAAGATCTTGGTGCACGCGGTGGTCAGGGCGAGCAGCAGGGCGGGCAGCAGGACCGGGGGGATCTCGCCGGGCGCCATCGACAGGCCGAAGAAGAGGAAGAAGACGGCGGCGAAGAGGTCGCGCAGCGGGGTGAGGATCCTGCGGGCGCCCTCGGCGACCTCGCCGGACAGGGCGATGCCGACGAGGAAGGCGCCCACGGCGGCGGACACCTGGAGCCGCTGGGCGAGGCCGGCGACGAGGACGGTCAGGCCGAGGACGACGAGGAGGAGCATCTCGGGGTTGTCGGAGGAGACGGCGCGGCTGATGTGGCGGCCGTGGCGCAGGGCGACGTACACGACGATGCCGACCGTGCCGAGCGCGATGAGCAGCGTGAGGCTGCCGCCGGCGAAGCTCACGCCGGCGAGCAGAACGGTGAGGAGCGGCAGGTAGACCGCCATGGACAGGTCCTCGATGACGAGGATGCCGAGGACCGCGGGGGTCTCGCGGTTGCCGAGGCGGCCGAGGTCGGTGAGGACCTTGGCAATCACGCCGGAGGAGGAGATCCAGGTGACTCCGGCGAGGGCGAAGGCGGCGATCGGGCCCCAGCCGAGGAGGAGCGCGGCGGCGGCGCCGGGAAGGGCGTTGAGGACGAAGTCGACGAGGCCCGAGGGGTACTGCGTCCTGAGGCTGGTGACGAGTTCGGACGCGCTGTACTCGAGGCCGAGCAGGAGCAGCAGCAGGATGACGCCGATCTCGGCGCCGACCGCGACGAACTCCCCGCTCGCGTCGAGGGGCAGGATGCCGCCCTCGCCGAAGGCCAGCCCGGCGAGGAGGTAGAGGGGGATCGGGGAGAGTCCCAGGCGTTCGGCGAACCGGCCGATGAGTCCGAGGCTGAGGATGACCGCTCCGAACTCGATGAGGAGCGCGGTGGTGTCGTGCATGGGTCCGGTCACTCCCCGCCGATGATCGCGGCGAGCGCGTCCACGCCCTCGCGGGTGCCGACGACGACCAGGGTGTCCCCGATGGCGAGGCGGAAGTCGGGGCCGGGTGAGGGGTGGGCGCTGGTGCGGCGCAGGACGGCGACGACGGAGGCGCCGGTGCGCGTACGGGCCCGGGTGTCGCCGAGCAGCCGCCCCCCGTACGGGGAGCGGCTGGTGACGGGGATGTGCTCGGTGACCAGGTCGAGGCCGTCCGTGCGGATGCCGTCGACCGGGGCGGGGTCGATCAACTGGGCGAAGGCCGTGGCGTCTTCGGGGGTGAGGGGCACGGAGGCTTCGCAGGTGTCGGGGTCGTCGTCGCGGTAGAAGCCGAGGAAGCGACGGCCGTCGTTGTGGACGACGACGGAGAGGTGCCGGCCCTCCTCGGTGGTGAAGTCGTACTGTGTACCGACGCCGGGCAGGGGTGTGCGACGCGTAGCCATGACCGCACCTCCGGGTGGCGCACGACAGGCGAAGAGGCCTTTACCTTATCAATACATGTCCTCTTATACGCCTTGTGCGCCATTTGGGGTGATTTGTCAGGCCCGCTGGAGGGTGGCCGCGCCGAACGACACGTCGAAGCGGTCGCACCAGATCGTGACGCTGGTGTACGCCTTCAGGTCCGTACCGGCGGGCAGGCGGTAGTTCTGGTCGCCCTTGTTGCCCTTGAGCTTGCCGAGGCTGACGTGGGCGCCGTCGTCGAAGACGTGCCAGCCGTCCTTGCCGGGCAGCACCGGGGCGTCGGTGAGCCAGACCCGCAGGTCGGGGCCGTTGCTGGTGTCGAGGTCCTCCAGGCGCAGGACGTGCGAGCCGTCGGCGAGCCGCAGCACCCGCACGGTGCCGGTGGTGGCGTGCTCATGGCTGATCAGCGTGCCGGTGGCGAGCGTCCGCGGGCCGGGCGCGGCGGAGGGTTCCGCGGAAGGCGCCCCGGGTGAGGCGGGCGCGACGGGGGCGGGCGCCGTCACCTCCGGGGCGGCCTCCTGGACCGTCTCGTCCGCCCAGAGCTTCCACGGCTGGAACCAGTACAGCCCGAAGCCCCCCACCGCCACCAGCAGCACCAGAGCACCGATCACCACAGGTCGCGTCACCAGGCGTCGTACGCCGGCCATCGTCACCGCCTCCTCGCACAGTCGTTTTCCGTCCCCATTCAACGGCGAAATCGGCCTGATGAGGCCCGCGATCCGATGACGAAAGTCTTACGTCGAACGCCCGGGCGCGGTGCCGCCCCCGTCGTCGGGCCGCTTCGCCGGCCTGTCCTTGGCCGGCTTCTCCTTGGCGGGTTTCGCGGGCTTGTCCTTCTCGGGCTTCTCCCACTGCAGCCGGCTCTTCACGTCGTCCGGCGGCAGGAAGCGCGACCAGCGCTCGGGGAACTCCGACGGCATGTCGGGGTCGTCGTCGTCCAGTTCCTCCACCGCCGCCTTGGCGCGGGCCACCAGGGCCGCGGCCTCCGCGGCGCGGGCCCGTTCGTTCTCGGCGCGGGCGGCGGCCGTGGCGACCGAGGGCCAGACGCGGTCGATCGCCGCGTTGACGGCCGCGCCGACCAGGACGGCGAAGGCGGAGATGCCGATCCACAGCAGCACCGCGATGGGCGCCGCCAGCGAGCCGTAGATCGTCGGCCCCTCGACCGTGCTGGTGAGGTAGATCCGCAGCAGGAAGCTGCCGAGCACCCACATGCCGAGGGCGACCAGGGCGCCCGGCACGTCCTCGATCCACGGCGAGCGCACCGGCACGGACACGTGGTACAGCGTCGTGAGGAAGGCGATGGACAGCACGATGACGACCGGCCAGTACAGGATCGCCACGACCTCCGTGCCCCAGGGGACCAGCTCGACCACCCGGTCGGGGCCGACCACCGCGAGCGGCAGGACGACCGCGCCGATGATCAGCGCGATGATGTAGAGGAGGAAGGCCAGCAGCCGGGTGGCGACGATGCCGCGGTGGCCGTCGAGGCCGTACATCACGGTGATGGTGTCGATGAAGACGTTCACCGCCCGCGACCCCGACCAGAGCGCGATGGCGAAGCCGATGGAGATCACGTCGGGCCGGCCGCCCTTGGTGACGTCCTCCAGCAGCGGTCTGGCGATCTCGTTGACGCCCCGGTCCGACAGGACCGTGCCGACGGCGCCGAGGATGTTCTTCTCGATGGACGCGACCGTGGTGGTGTTCGTCCAGTCGTCGATGTACCCGAGGAGCCCGAGCAGGCCCAGCATCAGCGGCGGCAGCGACAGCAGGGTGAAGAAGGCCGCCTCGGCGGCGAGGCCGAGGATCCGGTACTCGATGCACGAGTTGACGGTGTCCTTGAGGAGGAGCCAGACCATCTTCCGCTTCGACACGTTGCGGTAGAGGGCCCGCGCCCGGTGGAGTCGGCCCGCGGAGGCCCCCGCGGACGCGCCGGTCCCCGTGGCCGACTCGGGTGTTTCCTTTGCTGCCTGCACCTCCTTACCGTATCCGCATGGCAGCCACCACCCACACAGTGACCAACCAGCCTCCGCCCCTGGTCGGGTACGACGTCTTCACCTCCGACCGGGTACTGACCGAGGCCGTGGAACGTCATCTTCCGCCCGAACTCCTCGACGAGGCGCGCCAGGAGCTGTCCGCGCTCGGCACCAGCGCGGGCTCGGCGCAGGCGCAGAGCTGGGGCGCCCTCGCCAACGAGAACCCGCCGAAACTGCGCACCCACGACCGCTACGGCAACCGGATCGACGAGGTCGACTTCCACCCGGCCTGGCACCGGCTGCTCGGCCACGCGGTCACCTCGGGGCTGACCGCCGCCTGGAGCACGCCGGGCGGGCACGTACGGCGCGCGGCCGGGTTCCTGGTGTGGACGCAGGCCGAGGCGGGGCACGGCTGCCCGGTGTCGATGACGCACGCGGCGGTGCCGGCGCTGCGCGTGGACCCGGAGCTGGCCGCCGAGTGGGAGCCGAAGCTGACGGCGCGGGTGTACGACGGCGAGGACCTGCGGCCGGCCGCCGAGAAGACCGGTGTGCTCTTCGGGATGGGCATGACCGAGAAGCAGGGCGGCAGCGACGTCCGGGCGAACACGACGGCCGCCAAGCCGCTGGACGCGGCCGGGGAGTACGTGCTGACCGGGCACAAGTGGTTCTGCTCGGCGCCGATGTCGGACGGCTTCCTGGTGCTGGCGCAGGCGCCGGGCGGGCTCACCTGCTTCCTGGTGCCGCGCGTGCTGGAGGACGGCACACGCAACGTGTTCCGGATCCAGCGCCTGAAGGACAAGCTCGGCAACCGGTCCAACGCCTCCAGCGAGGTCGAGTTCGACGGGACGTGGGCGCGCCGGGTCGGCGAGGAGGGGCGCGGGGTGCGCACCATCATCGAGATGGTGGCGGCCACCCGGCTGGACTGCGCGCTGGGCTCGGCGGCGCTGATGCGGCAGGCGGTGGCACAGGCCGTGCACCACACCGCGTACCGCAGCGCGTTCGGCGGGCTGCTGATCGACAAGCCGCTGATGCGCAACGTCCTGGCCGATCTGGCGCTGGAGTCGGAGGCGGCGACGACGCTGGCGATGCGGCTGGCGGCGGCGTACGACGCGGTGGAGTCGCACGGCTCGGAGGAGGAGCGGGCCTTCCTGCGCCTCGCGGTGCCGACGGCCAAGTACTGGGTGACGAAGCGGTGTACGCCGGTGGTGGCGGAGGCGCTGGAGTGCCTGGGCGGCAACGGGTACGTGGAGGAGTCGGGCATGCCGCGGCTGCTGCGCGAGTCGCCGCTCAACTCGATCTGGGAGGGCTCCGGCAACGTCCAGGCGCTGGACGTGCTGCGCGCGCTGCAGAGGGAGCCGCAGGCGCTGAACGCGTTCCTGAAGGAGGTCGGCGAGGCGCGCGGCGCGGACCACCGGCTGGACGCGGCGATCAAGGACGTGCTGGCCGAACTGTCCGACCTGGACGGCATCGAGGCGCGGGCGCGGCGGCTCGTCGAGCGGATGGCGCTGGTGCTCCAGGGTTCGCTGCTGGTGCGGTGGGCGCCGCCGGGCGTCGCGGACGCGTTCTGCGGGTCGCGGCTGGGCCGGGACTGGGGGACGGCGCTCGGGACGCTGCCGCACACCCTGGACCTGGGGGCGATCGTCGAACGGGCGCGCGCCGTCGTGTGACGGCCCGCGCCCGGTGCGGCCGGGGTGGTGCTGCGCCGACACGGCACCATCCCGTCGCGGTACCGGGAGACCGGTACGAGGCCACTTTCGTACAGGCGCGCAGCTCTTCGCGAGAGTTGCAAGGGGTTGCAGCGAGGTGGCGATATCTGTCCGGCAATTGACCGGGCGGGTGCGGACTCGGGGGATGATGGGAGGCGAGAGACCAGTCACCGTACGCGGGCGGGAGCGGGGAGGGCCCAGTGCGGAACGCCACAGTCGACATGACGCGGCTCGCCGCGATGGACTCGCGCGAGGCGGCGCTGTTGCTCAAGGACGTCCGGGACGCCACCCTGCGCGGCGGGAAAGCACCGCTGGCGCCGCGGGCCGACATCCGTGAGTCGTGGCAGCGGATGCTGCGCGAGGGGGTGGATCCGGACAGGGACCGCCGGTCGGGGCTGCTGTCCCCCGGCGAGCTGGAGCGGCGGCGCGGGGCGTCGCCGCTCGCGGAGCTGATGCCGGTGCTGCGCGAGGGGCTGATGCCGTCGCCGGGCGCCGCCGCGGACCCCGTACGGCACATCATGGTCGTCGCGGACGCCGAAGGCCGGGTGCTGTGGCGCGAGGGGCATCCGTCGGTGCTGCGGATGGCGGACGGGCACGGCTTCGAACCGGGCGCGGACTGGCGCGAGTCGACGGTCGGGACGAACGGCGTGGGTACGGCGCTGGTGACGCGGCGGCCGGTGCAGGTGCACTCGGCGGAGCACTTCGTGGCGACGCACCACCCGTGGACGTGCGCGGGCGCGCCCATCACGGATCCGCGGGACGGCCGGCTGATCGGCGTCGTCGATGTGAGCGGGCCGGTGACGACGATGCATCCGGCGACGCTGCTGCTGGTGAGTTCGGTGGCGCGGCTCGCCGAGGCGGAGCTGCGCACCCGGCACCTGACGGAGCTGGCCCGGCTGCGGGCGGTGGCGGCGCCGCTGCTGTGCCGGGTGGGCGGCCGGGCGGTGGCGGTGGACGCGCACGGGTGGACGGCGGCCGTGACGGGCGTCGCGCCGGTGGACCGGCTGGCGCTGCCCCGGTCGTTCGGGGCGGGCCGGGTGTGGCTGCCGACGCTGGGCCTGTGCGTGGTGGAGCCGCTGCCGGGCGGCTGGCTGCTGCGGCTGGTGGACGACGAGCCGCAGGCGGGTGTGGTGACGCGGGTGGTGCTGGACGTGAGCCGGCCCCGCGACTGGACGGTGCGGGTGTCGGGGCCGGTGGGCGACTGGACGCGGGAGCTGAGCCCGCGCCACGCGGAGCTGCTGTACGTGCTGGCGGTGCGGCGGGACGGGCGGACGGCGGCGCAGCTGGCGGGCGACGTGTTCGGGGACCGTACGCGGACGGTGACGGTCCGGGCGGAGATGTCCCGGATGCGCCGGACCCTGGGCGGCGTGCTGGCGCACCGGCCGTACCGGTTCCGGGACGAGGTGGAGGTCGAGGTCACGGGCCCGGCCGACCCACGCGACCTGCTGCCGCACTCGACGGCTCCGGCGGTGGTGTCGGCCCGGGGCGGGGGCGCCCCGGGCTGACGTACGGCCGCGGTCGGCCGGGGGCTCAGACGCCGGGGACCAGGCGGTCCCGGAAGGCCTTCCGTACGGTGTCGGCCGCGGCCTTTCCGTACATCTTCTCGGCCGTCGCGATGGTCGTGCGGGCGGCGTCGGTGAAGCTCGTGTCGGGCGCGAAGCCGAACTGGGCGTTGATGACGATCCGGTCGGCGGTGCGCGCGCCGAGGGCGGCGCGGATGTCGTGCAGGGCGCGGGACCAGATCTGTCCGTCCGCGTGGACCTGACCGACCTTGTCGGCGTAGGTCTTGTCGGTGTCGATGCGGCGCAGGCAGTGCGGGGCGGCGCTCGTGTACGAGACGGCGTCCCAGTCGGCGACGCAGGCGAGGTCGGCGCGGCGCTGCCAGCCGTACTTCGCGAGGGCGTGCTCGCCGACGGTGACGGCGAGGTAGTCGCCGAAGGCCTCACCGATGGCGCCCGCCTCGACGGAGGTGCCGAAGCCGGGCACCTGGGCGTGGTGCACGGCGTGGCCGTACTCGTGGAGGATCACCTCGGCGTCCTCGGCGTCGTCCACGCCGCCCTTGCCGAACCGGATCTCGGCCTTCTTGTCGGTGAAGTACGAGTTGTCGGCGCCCCACTGGTTGATCCGCACGGGCTGGACCCGGTCGTTGGCGCCCGGCAGCTCGCTGCCGAAGCCGAGCCCCTGGAGGTACTCCTGCGCCTCGTTGACCCAGAAGTACGCCATGACCTGCTCGAACTGGTCGTCGTGGCGGCCGTACGCAGAGGCGTCGGCGACCGCGGCCGAGGCGCCGGTGTCGGACCGTACGGTGACCCAGCGCCCGGAGAGGCCGCCGCTGCCGTCGAGGTTCCGCAGCGGGGCGGTGGCGTAGGCGGAGGCGGGCACGGGGTCGGTCGCGTCCTTGCCGTCCTTGGCGTCGGTGAGGCCCTGGTCGCCGGTGGACTGGACGGGGTTGACCATGAAGAGCCGGGCCTGCGGCGCGGAGTCGGCCGCGGCGGGGCCGGTGAGCGTGGTGAACGCGGTGAGGGCCGCGGTGGCGGTGGCCACCACGAGCGGGCCGCGGGATATGCGGCGGGCCATGGACATCCTCCTGCTGATGGGGTGCGGGGGGTGGCGTGGCGGAGCGGTGCGTGATCTTGCCGTACCGGTGGGTTTTTGGCCATAGGGCGGGGGCGGGTGGTTCGGCTTCTAAGCTGAGGGGCGGGAGGTACGACGGCATGCGGGATGGGGGCGCCCACAACGTGGTGGGCGAGGGGGCGGTCGCGGGGGCCGTCGTACAGGCGCAGCACATCGGCAGTGTGACGATCCATCAGCCCGGGTCGGGTCCCGTCGCGCGGGCCGCCGAGGACCCGTGGGCGGCGGCGGTCCGTACGTCGTCCGTGTGGCGTCATGTGGCGGCCTGCCGGGACGTCGAACGTCACCGCGAGGCGGCCGCCGCGACGGCGGGTGCGCTGGCCCGGCTGCGCGACGAGGCGGAGCGGCGGCTGGCCGCGGACCCGTGGCAGGACCCGGGGAGCGCGGAGCGCTTCGCCGAGCGGCTGGAGTGGCTGCTGGGCGAACCGGGCGACGGCCCGGGGCTCGACCTGTACCCGGCGGAGGCGGCGCTGTTCGTGCTGGTGCCGTACCTGTCCCGGGTGCACGACGTACGGGTGGCGGCGGCCCTGGTGGACGTCGAGCCGTGGCGGCCGACCGCGTCGGTGGACGCGCCCGAGCGGGCGTCGTTCGAGGCGTACGCCGACGGGCACCGGCTGCTGGTGCAGCGGGCGGCGCTGCGGCCCGAGGCGGAGGCGCCGATCGGCTGGTGGCTCTTCCACCGGTGGCTGGTGCGGCACGAGCGCCACGCGCACGAGGACACCGTGCGCGAGCTGCTGGACGCGGTGGGCGGGCCGCACGCCGAGGTGCGCCGGGTGCTGACCCCGCGTCGGGTGAGCCGGCTGCTGCACGCCCTGCGGCGCGGCCCCGACGTGTGCAACCCGGAGTTCCTGGACGCGCTGTCCGCGGACGAGCTGGTGGGCGTCCAGCGGGTGCGGGACCGGCGGCTGGCGCTGCTGTGCTCGCTGGCGTACGCCCTGACGGCCGACATGACGACGCTGCCGGACATCGTGGCGGAGCACCTGGGCATCCCGCACGCCGTGGACCCGGCCGCGCTGCGCGCGACGCTGGAGGGCTCGTCGTGGGGCGGCCCGGCGGACCTGCCGGTGCTGCGCGCCGAGTGCGCGCACGAGGCGGTCGTGGAGGGGCTGCGGGCGGCCGCGGCCCGTATGGACGAGGTGCTGCACGCGGTGACCCGTACGGTACGGGAGCGGGTCACGCAGCCGATGCCGCGCCTGCCGGTGCGGCTGTCGGCCGACGGGGTCGCGCCCGCGGAGGGCGCCTTCACGGGCTGGGCGAGCTTCCGGCTGGACGAGCGCCGCGTGCGCGAGCTGCTGATGGGCGTCCAGCTGTACAAGGACCCGGACCTGGCGGTCCGGGAGCTGTACCAGAACGCGCTGGACGCCTGCCGCTTCCGCCGGGCCAGGACGGAGTACCTGGACCGTACGCATCCGGCCGCGACCTACGCGTACGACGGGTCCATCGTCTTCGAGCAGGGCGTCGACGACGAGGGGCGGGCGTACGTCGAGTGCCGCGACAACGGCATCGGTATGGGCGAGGCGGAGCTGCGGGGCGTGTTCTCGCGGGCGGGCGCCCGCTTCGCCGAGCAGCCGGAGTTCCACGAGGAGCAGGCGGAGTGGGCCCGCCTGGACCCGCCGGTGCCGTTCCACCCGAACAGCCGCTTCGGCATCGGTGTGCTCAGCTACTTCATGCTGGCCGACGAGATCCGGGTGACCACGTGCCGGCTGGGCCGCGACGGGCGCCCCGGCCCGCTGCTGGAGGCGTCGGTCTTCGGCCCCGGACACCTGTTCCGCATCGTGGAACGCGCGCGGGAGGGGCGGGACGCGGGGACGACGGTCCGGCTGTACCTGCGGGACGCGCGGGACGGCTGGTCCTGCCCGGAGGTGCTGGCCCGGCTGCTGGGCATCGCCGAGTTCACGACGGTGGCCCGGCACGGGGAGGAGGTCGCGCGGTGGGAGCCGGGGGTGCTGCGCGGCCGCGAGAAGGGCAAGGGCGAGCAGTTCGGCCTCGACGCCCACGGCGCGCTCGCCGCCCGGCGCGGCGCCCCGGCCGGGGCGCAGGTGATCTGGTGCGAGCACGGCGGCGGGCTGCTCGTCGACGGGCTGGTGGTGCAGCCGGCCGTGCGCGGCGGGGTGCTGTCGTCGAAGGCGTCCGGCCTGGTCGGCGCGGTGGTGAACCTGTCCGGGCCGTTCTCGCCGGAGCGGCTGTCGGCGGACCGCTCACAGGTCCTGAACGACCTGCGCGGGACGGTGCGCGACCTGCTCGCCGGTGCGCTGGACGCGCTGATGGCCCATCCGCTGCTGGACTTCCCGTGGCTGTGCGCCGTGGCGGATGGGAGCCCGCCGCTCGCCGACATGGTCACGGAGCGCTGCGTCGCGGGGAAGCACGGGCTGACGCGGGACACCGGCAAGGAGTACGCCTACCGGAGCGGGAGGCCCGCGCGGTCCTTCCGCAGTGAGAACACGGGCTGTCTGCCCGCGGACATCTCCCTCGTCCACCCGCAGCTGCTGCACACCTTCGAGCGCGAGAACCCCCTGCTGCGGGAGTTCTCCGTACCCGTCCCCGACCACGTCCTGCTGTGGCGGCTGCTGGCGCACCGGCCCCACCCGATGCTGCGCCAGCTCGCCGAGTTCTCCCCGGAGCTGGACGCCGTCGGGCCGGTGCTGCCCGCGCTGCCGTCGGACCAGAACCTGCTCGCCCTGAGGCTGGGAGCGGACTGGTACGGCCCCGCGGACCGGGTGACCAAGCTGTTCGACGCGGCCGAAGCGCTCGGCCGGACGCCGCGCGAGGTGGCCGAGCGGGCCGCCACGCTGGGGCTGCACGAATTCGAGCCGGCGCTCTTTCCCGACACTCCTGTGCACCGAGGGGGTCCCACGGCGGGGACCGTCGCCGACATCGTCCGCCGGCAGCGGCGGTACCACCGTGGGCCATCCGTTCCGCTGCTGGTGACCATGGCCGATCCGGTGGCGCTGAAGACGGTGGACGAGGCCGCCGCCGTGCTCGCGGACAGTGGCGTCGACGTGCCGGAAGCACTGGTGGACACGGCCCGTGCGGTGGTGAGGGACGAGGAGCTGAGGGCGTATCTTCGCGCCTCGGCGGACGTCCCGTGGTTCGCTCCCGGGGCCGGCGTCCCTCCCGGACAGCTGGTGCAGACAGCCCTGGAGCTGGACCTGGAGGTGCCCGACCTGTGCGGGCGTCTGACGGCCTGCGGGCTGACGGCCGACGCGACCGGGCTTCCCACCGTGCCGACGCCCGACGTGCTGTCCCTCTTGAAGGAGGAATCCGAGGCACCGTTCTCGTGGTGGCTGGCCCCTACGGTCCCTGTCCCAGCGATGCACGTTCTCCGTGCCTCCGAATTGCTCGGCCTGACGATCGCGGAGGCCATGCACTGGTACGAGGTCCTCGGCTTCATCCCGCCGTCCCCGTTTCCGACGGAGGTGGAGCCGGACGACCTGGCAATCCTCGCGCAGTACTCCGACGACATGGGCCTGGAGTACGCGCCCCTGCGGGCCGGGGAGCCCGTTCCGTACCTGCACGTACTGATTGCCGTCTCAGAATGTGAGAGGCCGCTGCACGCGGTCGCTGCCCGGCTGCGCGCGTACGGCATCCGCGTGCCCGCGCTCGACTGCGCGGAGCCGGCCGATCTGGACGAGGAGCTGTTCGTGGAGGACGGCGCACTCAACTGGACGGGCGTCCACACGGACGAGCCCATGCCCTTCGCCCATATCCTGGCCGCCGCCCGTCGCCTGCTGATCCAGCCGCGGGAGATCGTCGGCCGACTGGCCGCCTACGGCATCGCGTCGTCGTGCCCCGACGTGCCCGAGGGGCTGACGTATGAACGTGCGCTGTGGCTGCTGGAGACGGGCGAGGAGGACATCCTCCTGTCGGCGGAGGAGGGCGTGGACTTCTCGCACCTGATCACACTGGCCCGCAGGATGGGCGAGCCCATCGCGGTCGTCCGCCACTGGCTCGTCCAGCTCGGCATCCCCGTCGCCGACCCGGCCGAAGCCATCCGCGCCGCCCTCCCCCGCATCCCGCGCCCCGGGGGCGCCTGACGCCACTGGCCAGAGCCCGGCGCCTCGTGTTTCCCTGGCCCCCATGAGCATCACCGTCACCACCTGGTCCCTCGAACAGCTCTCCCCGCAGGATCTGCGGCCCGCCGCGGCGCCCGGCGGCGACGTGGAGATCCGGCGCGCCGAGGTGCCCTCGCCCGAGTTCAGCCGGTTCCTGTACTCCGCCGTCGGAGGGGACATCCACTGGCGGGACCGGCTGGGCCTCGGTTATGAGGAGTGGCGGCAGATCCTGGAGCGGCCCGGGGTGGAGACCTGGGTGGCGTACGAGAAGGGGACGCCGGCCGGGTACGTGGAGCTGGACCCGCAGGACGACGGGGTCGTCGAGATCATCTACTTCGGGCTGATCCCGGCGTTCCGCGGCCGGCGGATCGGCGGGCACCTGCTGTCGTACGGGACGGCGCGGGCGTGGGACCTGGCCGAGCGGTGGCCGCAGCGGCCGCCGACGAAGCGCGTGTGGCTGCACACCTGCTCCCTGGACGGGCCGCACGCGATGGACAACTATCTGCGGCGGGGCTTCAAGCTCTTCGACACCAAGGTGACCGAGGAGGCCGACGGGCCCACGCCGGGCCCTTGGGACGGCGCCTTCGCCTGAGCCGCGGCAGCGGCGGCAGCCGCGGCGGCCGCGGCCCACTCGCCCCGCAGCCGCGGCCCACTCGCGGTGGCAGCCGGCGGCCGAAGTCGCGGTGTATGACGTGCTCGGGTCATGTGGCCCGGGCCACACTCGTCCGGACTTCGAGACACCTCTGTCCACATCCCGGACAAAGGTGGACTGGGTCCAAACTCCCGTGACACGCTTCCGTCATGTCTCGAGCTGGAATTGCCTTGGTGAGTCGGCGGCACGTCGACCTCGGCCGCATGTCCAGCGCCATCTGTCCGGTGAGCTGAGCGAACCAGCACCACCGCGATCCCCGATCTTCTGAACCCACCGCGCAATGTCGCGCAGGCACCCCGCCCTGCGCGACATTGCGCAGGTCAGAGCCGCCCTCCTGCAGTCCCGAAGGACGTATAGCCATGGCCGCCACCCCCGAAAAGCCCGCACCCGCCACGCCCCGCCGCAAGCCGGGGCGCCACCGTGGCGAGGGCCAGTGGGCCAGGGGCCACTTCACGCCCCTCAACGGCAATGAGCAGTTCAAGAAGGACGACGACGGTCTCAATGTGCGGACACGCATTGAGACGATCTACTCCAAGGCGGGTTTCGACTCCATCGACCCCAACGACCTGCGCGGCCGGATGCGCTGGTGGGGTCTGTACACCCAGCGCAAGCCCGGGATCGACGGCGGCAAGACCGCCGTGCTGGAGCCGGAGGAGCTGGACGACGAGTACTTCATGCTGCGCGTCCGCATCGACGGCGGGCAGCTCACGACCCGGCAGCTGAGGGTCATCGGTGAGATCTCGCAGGAGTTCGCGCGCGGGACCGCCGACATCACCGACCGGCAGAACGTCCAGTACCACTGGATCCGGATCGAGGACGTCCCGGAGATCTGGCGGCGGCTGGAGGAGGTCGGCCTGTCGACCACCGAGGCCTGCGGTGACACGCCCCGCGTGATCATCGGCTCGCCCGTCGCCGGCATCGCCGAGGACGAGATCATCGACGGCACCCCCGCCGTGGAGGAGATCCACCGCCGGATCATCGGCAACAAGGACTTCTCCAACCTGCCCCGCAAGTTCAAGTCCGCGGTCTCCGGCTCGCCGCTGCTCGACGTGGCGCACGAGATCAACGACATCGCGTTCGTCGGCGTCGAGCACCCCGAGCACGGGCCGGGCTTCGACCTGTGGGTCGGCGGCGGTCTGTCCACCAACCCGAAGATCGGCGTGCGCCTCGGCGCCTGGGTGCCGCTGGACGAGGTGCCGGACGTCTACACGGGCGTCATCTCGATCTTCCGCGACTACGGCTACCGCCGCCTGCGCACCCGCGCCCGGCTGAAGTTCCTGGTCGCCGACTGGGGCGCCGAGAAGTTCCGCCAGGTGCTGGAGGACGAGTACCTGAAGCGGAAGCTGACCGACGGCCCGGCCCCGGCCCAGCCCGTGCAGCAGTGGCGCGACCACGTCGGTGTCCACCGGCAGAAGGACGGCCGGTTCTACGTCGGCTTCGCCCCGCGCGTCGGCCGCGTCGACGGCGCCACGCTCACCAAGATCGCCGAGGTGGCGGAGGCGCACGGCTCCGGCCGCGTCCGCACCACCGTCGAGCAGAAGATGATCGTGCTGGACGTGGAGGAGGGCCAGGTCGAGTCGCTGACCGCCGCCCTGGAGGCGCTGGACCTGCGGGTCAAGCCGTCCCCGTTCCGCCGCGGCACCATGGCCTGCACCGGCATCGAGTTCTGCAAGCTGGCCATCGTCGAGACCAAGGCGCGCGGCTCCTCCCTCATCGACGAGCTGGAGCGCCGCCTGCCGGACTTCGACCAGCCGCTCACCATCAACATCAACGGCTGCCCCAACGCCTGCGCCCGTATCCAGGTGGCGGACATCGGTCTCAAGGGCCAGCTGGTCCTGGACGACAACGGCGAGCAGGTCGAGGGCTTCCAGGTGCACCTGGGCGGCGCGCTCGGCCTGGAGGCGGGCTTCGGCCGCAAGGTCCGCGGCCTGAAGGTCACCTCGGCCGAGCTGCCCGACTACATCGAGCGGGTCCTCAAGCGCTTCCAGGAGGAGCGCGAGGAGGGCGAGCGGTTCGCCACCTGGGCGGCCCGCGCGTCCGAGGAGGCGCTGTCATGAGCGAGCGAGCGGCGCCGTTCTACTGCCCGTACTGCGGCGACGAGGACCTGCGTCCCAGCGAGCAGGGCCACGGAGCGTGGGAGTGCGCGGCGTGCAATCGAGCCTTCCAGCTGAAGTTCCTGGGCCTGCTGGCCCGCGGGCTCCAGCGCCACGACAGCGGAGGGGACCGGACGTGACCGTGACGGAGACGGAAGAGGATCTGAAGGCGCTCGCCGAGCGCGCCGGCCGTGAGCTGGAGGACGCCTCGGCGCTCGACATCCTGAAGTGGGCCACCGACACCTTCGGCGGCCGGTTCTGCGTCACCTCCTCCATGGAGGACGCGGTCGTCGCGCACCTCGCCTCGCGCGCCTTCCCCGGCGTGGACGTGGTGTTCCTGGACACCGGCTACCACTTCCCCGAGACCATCGGGACCCGCGACGCGGTGGCGGCCGTGATGGACGTCAACGTCATCACGCTGACGCCGCGGCAGACGGTGGCCGAGCAGGACGCCGAGTACGGGCCGAAGCTGCACGACCGGGACCCCGACCTGTGCTGCGCGCTGCGCAAGGTGAAGCCCCTGGAGGAGGGCCTGACCGCGTACGACGCGTGGGCGACCGGGCTGCGCCGCGACGAGTCGCCGACCCGGGCGAACACCCCCGTCGTCGGCTGGGACGCCCGGCGCCGCAAGGTCAAGGTGTCGCCGATCGCCCGCTGGACGCAGGACGACGTCGACGCGTACGTCACCGAGCACGGCGTCCTCACCAACCCGCTGCTGATGGACGGCTACGCCTCCGTCGGCTGCGCCCCCTGCACGCGCCGCGTGCTGGAGGGCGAGGACGCGCGCGCCGGCCGCTGGGCCGGCCGCGCCAAGACGGAGTGCGGGCTGCACGGATGACGAACGAAACGATCCCTCAGAGCGATCAGAACGATCAGAGCGAACAGACCTCTCAGGACGAGCAGGAGAAGCACGTGACTGCGGCCGGGTCCACCGGGGCCACCATCTGGCTCACCGGTCTGCCGAGCGCCGGCAAGACCACCATCGCCTACGAGCTGGCCGGCCGGCTGCGCGCGGAGGGCCACCGGGTCGAGGTCCTCGACGGCGACGAGATCCGCGAGTTCCTCTCCGCGGGCCTCGGCTTCAGCCGCGAGGACCGGCACACCAACGTGCAGCGGATCGGCTTCGTCGCCGAGCTGCTGGCGTCCAACGGCGTGAAGGTCCTCGTGCCGGTCATCGCCCCGTACGCGGACAGCCGCGAGGCGGTGCGCAAGCGCCACCAGCAGGAGGGCACCGCGTACGTCGAGGTGCACGTCGCCACACCGGTCGAGGTGTGCTCCGTACGCGATGTGAAGGGGCTGTACGCCAAGCAGGCGGCCGGCGAGATCAGCGGGCTGACCGGCGTCGACGACCCGTACGAGGAGCCGGAGACGCCCGATCTGCGCATCGAGTCGCAGAACCAGACCGTGCAGGAGTCCGCGGCGGCGCTGCACGCGCTGCTCACCGAGAGGGGTCTGGCATGACGACCACCGTCGACACCACCCACGAAGACACGGACAGCCCGTTCGCGCTGTCGCACCTGGACGCCCTGGAGTCCGAGGCCGTCCACATCTTCCGTGAGGTGGCGGGCGAGTTCGAGCGGCCGGTGATCCTGTTCTCCGGCGGCAAGGACTCCATCGTCATGCTGCACCTGGCGCTGAAGGCGTTCGCGCCCGCCGCGATCCCGTTCTCGCTGCTGCACGTGGACACCGGGCACAACTTCCCGGAGGTCATCGAGTACCGCGACCGGACCGTGGCGCAGCACGGGCTGCGGCTGCACGTCGCGTCGGTGCAGGACTACATCGACCGGGGTGTGCTCAAGGAGCGCCCGGACGGCACCCGCAACCCGCTGCAGACCGTGCCGCTCACCGAGGCCATCCAGCAGCACCGCTTCGACGCCGTGTTCGGCGGCGGTCGGCGCGACGAGGAGAAGGCCCGCGCCAAGGAGCGGGTGTTCTCGCTGCGCGACGAGTTCTCGCAGTGGGACCCGCGCCGCCAGCGGCCCGAGCTGTGGCAGCTCTACAACGGCCGGCACGCGCCCGGCGAGCACGTCCGGGTCTTCCCGCTGTCCAACTGGACCGAGCTGGACGTGTGGCAGTACATCGCCCGTGAGGGCATCGAGCTGCCGGAGATCTACTTCGCGCACGAGCGGGAGGTGTTCTCCCGCAACGGCATGTGGCTGACGGCCGGCGAGTGGGGCGGCCCGAAGGAGCACGAGCCGGTCGTCAGACGGCTCATCCGCTACCGCACGGTCGGTGACATGTCCTGCACGGGCGCGGTCGACTCCGACGCCACCACGCTGGATGCCGTGATCGCCGAGATCGCCGCGTCCCGGCTCACCGAGCGGGGCGCCACCCGCGCCGACGACAAGCTGTCCGAGGCGGCGATGGAAGACCGCAAGCGCGAAGGGTACTTCTAGAGATGTCCACGACGACCGAGCAGCTCTCGGCCACCACCCTGCTGCGCTTCGCGACCGCCGGGTCCGTCGACGACGGCAAGTCCACCCTCGTGGGGCGGCTGCTGCACGACTCCAAGTCCGTGCTGGCCGACCAGCTGGAGGCCGTCGAGCACGCCTCCCGCTCGCGCGGCCAGGAGGCGCCGGACCTGGCGCTGCTCACCGACGGTCTGCGGGCGGAGCGCGAGCAGGGCATCACGATCGACGTGGCGTACCGCTACTTCGCCACGCCCCGGCGCCGGTTCATCCTCGCCGACACGCCCGGCCATGTGCAGTACACCCGCAACATGGTCACCGGCGCGTCCACGGCGGAGCTGACCGTAATCCTGGTCGACGCGCGCAACGGCGTCGTCGAGCAGACGCGCCGGCACGCCGCGATCGCCGCGCTGCTGCGCGTCCCGCACGTCGTGCTCGCCGTCAACAAGATGGACCTCGTCGGTTACGAGGAGGGCGTCTTCGCGAAGATCGCCGAGGAGTTCACGGCGTACGCGACCGAGCTGGGCGTGCCGGAGGTCACCGCGATCCCGATCTCGGCGCTGGCCGGTGACAACGTGGTGGAGCCGTCCGCGAACATGGACTGGTACGGCGGCCCGACGGTGCTGGAGCACCTGGAGACCGTCCCGGCGAGCCACGACCTGACGGCCTGCCACGCGCGGCTGCCGGTGCAGTACGTGATCCGGCCGCAGACCGCCGAGCACCCCGACTACCGGGGCTACGCCGGGCAGATCGCCGCCGGTACGTTCCGGGTGGGCGAGGAGGTCACGGTCCTGCCGTCGGGCCGTACGTCCCGGATCTCGGGCATCGACCTGCTGGGCGAGCCCGTCGACATCGCGTGGACGCCGCAGTCGGTGACCGTCCTGCTGGAGGACGACATCGACATCTCGCGCGGCGACCTGATCGTACCGAGCAAGGACGCGCCCCCGACCACACAGGACGTCGAGGCGACGGTCTGCCACGTCGCGGACACACCGCTGACCGTCGGCCAGCGCGTGCTGCTGAAGCACACGACCCGCACGGTGAAGGCGATCGTCAAGGAGATCCCGTCGCGGCTGACGCTGGACGACCTGTCGCAGCACCCGGAGCCGGGCCGGCTCGTCGCCAACGACATCGGCATCGTGAAGGTCCGCACGGCGGAGCCGCTCGCGCTCGACTCGTACGCCGACTCGCGCCGCACCGGTTCGTTCCTGCTGATCGACCCGGCGGACGGGACGACGCTCGCGGCCGGGATGGCCGGCGACTCGTTCGCCACGGCCGCCAAGGCGCCCGCCGGTGCCGGCGCTACGGCCGACGACGACGGGTGGGACTTCTGATGGCCGACGTGTTCGGCACGTTCGCGAAGGAGGGCGGCCGCGTCGGCAGCGGTGTCCTCGGCGCGGGCACCGGAGGGGTCGCGCGATGTGCCCGATGAGCCGCGTCCCGGCCCCGCTCCACCCCGTACGACCACCGTCCCCCGCCGATCGCCCGGCCTCGTCCCGTCGTTGACCCACGGGACGCAGGCACCGGGCGCCCATGAGAGGAACCGCCTCCGTGCCTGCCACGTCCCGTACCAACCCGCTGCGCCGCGCGCTCGCCGCCGCCGTCGCCCTGCCCCTGCTGATCGGGGCACTGGCCTCGTGCGGCTACGGCTCCCAGGCACCGAAGGGGGACGGCCGGGCCGTCGCCAAGGGCGAGAAGCTGTCGGCGGACTCGGTCCGGCTGGGCTACTTCCCCAACCTGACGCACGCCACGGCGCTCGTCGGGGACCAGGAGGGCTTCTTCCAGAAGGAGCTGGGCGGCACGCAGCTGAAGGTGTCCACCTTCAACGCGGGCCCCTCGGAGATCGAGGCGCTCAACGCGGGCTCGGTCGACATCGGCTTCATCGGCCCGTCGCCGGCGATCAACGGCTACATCAAGTCGGGCGGCAAGAACCTGCGGATCATCGCCGGTTCGGCCTCCGGCGGTGTGAAGCTCGTCGTGAACCCCGAGAAGATCAAGACCCTGGCGGACGTCAAGGGCAAGCGGATCGCGACCCCGCAGCACGGCAACACGCAGGACGTCGCGTTCCTCAACTGGATCGCGCGGCAGGGCTGGAAGGTCGACGCGGAGAGCGGCAAGGGCGACGTCTCGGTGGTCCGCACCGAGAACAAGATCGCCCCCGACGCCTACAAGTCCGGCTCCGTCGACGGCGCCTGGGTGCCCGAGCCGACGGCCTCCAAGCTGGTCAGCGAGGGGGCGAAGGTGCTGCTCGACGAGGCGTCGCTGTGGCCGGACAAGAAGTTCGTCATCACCAACGTCATCGTGTCGCAGACGTTCCTGAAGGATCACCCCGACGTCGTCGAGGCGGTACTGCGCGGCTCGCTGAAGACCAACGCGTGGATCAACGCCAACCCCGGCAAGGCGAAGGCCTCGGCGAACGAGAGGCTCCGGCAGCTCACCGGCAAGGCCCTGCCCGCCAAGGTGATCGACCCGGCCTGGCCGTCGATCGCGTTCACCGACGACCCGCTGGCCGCCACGCTGCGCGCCCAGGCCGACCACGCCGTGAAGGCCGGTCTGCTGGAGAAGCCCGACCTGACCGGCATCTACGACCTGCGGCCGCTCAACAAGGTCCTGAAGGCAGCGGGCAGGCCCGCCGCCGACGACGCCGGCCTCGGCGCCGCATAACCCCGTACGAGACCGAACCCCAGGAGGTGACGACCATGGCCACGACGCTCACGACACCGACGGCCGAGGACCGTACGGCGGTCGAGTACGCCGCCCGTATCGAGCACGTCTCGAAGTCCTTCGCCGGGCCCACCGGGCAGCAGCTCGTCCTGGACGACATCAGCCTCGATGTCGCTCCCGGCGAGTTCGTCACCCTCCTGGGTGCCTCCGGCTGCGGCAAGTCCACCCTGCTCAACCTGGTCGCGGGCCTGGACCGGCCGAGCAGCGGTTCGATCACCACCGACGGGCGGCCGGCGCTGATGTTCCAGGAGCACGCGCTGTTCCCGTGGCTGACGGCCGGCAAGAACATCGAGCTGGCGCTGCGGCTGCGCGGCGTGCCGAAGAACGAGCGGCGCGACGAGGCCGAGCGGCTGCTGGAGCTGGTGCGGCTGGGCGGCGCCTACCGCAAGCGGGTGCACGAGCTGTCCGGCGGTATGCGCCAGCGGGTCGCCATGGCGCGGGCGCTGGCGCAGGACAGCCGGCTGCTGCTGATGGACGAGCCGTTCGCGGCGCTGGACGCCATCACCCGGGACGTGCTGCACGACGAGCTGACCCGGATCTGGGCCGAGACGCGGCTGTCGGTGCTGTTCGTGACGCACAACGTGCGGGAGGCCGTGCGGCTGGCCGAGCGCGTGGTGCTGCTGTCGTCCCGGCCCGGGCGGATCGCCCGCGAGTGGACCGTGGACATCCCGCAGCCGCGCCGTATCGAGGACGCCGAGGTGGCGGAGCTGTCCCTCGAGATCACCGAACAACTGCGTGGGGAGATCCGCCGTCATGGCCAGCACTGAAACCGCCGTCACGAAGGACGGCGCCGCCAAGGGCGACGACCTCGCCGGCCTGGAGGCGGGCCTGGACGCGCTGGACGCGGTCGAGGTGCGCCGTACGCCGGTGCGCGAGGTCCTGGTCAAGAAGGTCCTGCCGCCGGTGGTGGCGGTGCTCCTGGTGCTGGTGGTGTGGCAGGTCCTGGTGTGGGCCGAGGTCACCGACGCCTACAAGCTGCCCGCGCCGTCTGCGGTGTGGGACAGCCTGGCCCACATGTGGCTGCAGGGGACCCTGTTCGGCGTGATGTGGACGAGCGTGTCCCGGGCGCTGCTGGGCTTCGCCCTGGCGCTCGCGATCGGTACGCCGCTGGGCCTGCTGGTCGCGCGGGTGCGGTTCGTGCGGGCCGCGATCGGGCCGGTGCTGTCGGGTCTGCAGTCGCTGCCGTCGGTGGCGTGGGTGCCGCCCGCGGTGCTGTGGCTGGGCCTGAACGACTCGATGATGTTCGCGGTGATCCTGCTGGGCGCGGTGCCGTCGATCGCCAACGGCCTGGTGGCCGGGGTGGACCAGGTGCCGCCGCTGTTCCTGCGGGCGGGCCGCACGCTGGGCGCGACCGGGCTGCGGGGTGCGTGGCACATCGTGATGCCGGCGGCGCTGCCGGGCTATCTGGCGGGCCTGAAGCAGGGCTGGGCGTTCTCGTGGCGGTCGCTGATGGCCGCGGAGATCATCGCGTCGTCGCCGGATCTCGGTCTCGGCCTCGGCCAGTTGCTGGAGAACGGCCGCAACAACTCCGACATGCCGGGGATCTTCCTGGCGATCCTGCTGATCCTGATCGTCGGCATCGCCATCGACCTGCTGGTCTTCAGCCCGCTGGAGCGGTCGGTGCTGCGCCGCCGCGGTCTGCTGAGCAGGAGCTGAACGTTCCATGACGACCCGCCGCCCCGCCCCGACGGCCCGTCCGGCCGCCCCGACGGCCCACGCCGCCGCCCCGACGGCGCGCCCCGTCCTGCTCGTCGTCGCCCACGGCAGCCGCGACCCGCGGCACGCCGCGACCGTCCACGCCCTGGTGCGGCGGGCGGCGGTGATGCGCCCGGGGCTGCGCGTGGAGACGGCGTTCCTGGACTTCAACGTCCCCTCGGTGCCGGCCGTCCTGGACCGGCTGGCGACCGAGGGCGTCCGGGACGTGGTGGCCCTCCCGCTCCTGCTGACCCGGGCGTTCCACGCGAAGGCGGACATCCCGGCGGTACTGCGCCAGGCCCCGCCGACGCTGAACATCCGTCAGGCCGAGGTCTTGGGCCCGTCCCCGCTGCTGCTGTCGGCGTTGGAACGGCGGCTGTACGAGGCGGGTCCGGCCCCCGGCATGAAGCCCTCCACCGGCGTCGTCCTGGCATCCGCCGGGTCCACCGACCCGGCGGCGGCTGTGCTCACCCGGGGGACACCCCCCGGACCCCCGGCCGGAAGCCCGGCCGGACCCGTGCCCGGAACCCCGCAGTGGCGACACGCCGTCGCGCGCATGAAGCGCTCCACCGGCGTCGTCCTGGCATCCGCCGGGTCCACCGACCCGGAGGCGAACGCGGCGATCGCAGAAACGGCGCGGGAGCTGCGGCGCGCCGGTTGGTGCGCCGTGCGGCCCGCGTTCGCCTCCGCTTCCCTTCCCCGCACCGAGGACGCGGTGCGGGCCCTGCGAGCCGAGGGCGTGCGCAGGGTCGCGGTCGCCCCGTACGTGATCGCGCCCGGGCGGCTCCCGGACCGGATCGCGGCGGGCGCCGCCGAGGCCGATGTGCTGGCCGGTGTGCTCGGCCCGGCGCCCGAGCTGGCCCGGCTGCTGCTGGAGCGCTACGACGGGGCCCGCGCGGCCGGCCGGGTGCTGGCGGCGGCGGTCTAGCCGAGGCTGCCGGGGGCCGGTACGCGTTCCAGGACGCCGCCGGCGAACACGTCGTACAGCGGCAGCGTCTCCAGGTGGACGTAGCCGATGTGGCAGTCGCACACGGCCAGCGGGCACGGCCGGGGCGCGAGCGCGGCGCGGTACGAGCCGTCGTAGAGGTTGCCCAGTTCGGCCCGCACGAAGTGGCAGCGGCGGACCGTGCCCTCCCCGTCCACCGAGACGACGGACGCGCCCGTACGGCAGGGCAGTCCGGCCGAGCGGTGCGGGTGGCGGCTGTACGGGAAGAGCGGGTCCAGCGCGGTCCAGGTGGCCGCCTCGGCGTCGGTGTAGGTGTGGCCCTCGGCCGCGTTGATCCACAGGTAGACGTGCGGGGGCAGCGCGGCGCGCAGGCGGCGGGCGTGCTCCAGGTGCTCGGGCAGGCCGACGACGCCGACGCTGAAGCGGATGCCCCGGTCCGCGAGGTCCCGCGTCTTGGCCACGAACCGGTCGTACGGGGTCTGGCCCGGGTGGTAGGTGCACCAGAGGGCGACGGTGTCCGGGTCGGCGTCGGCGAGCCAGTCGGTGCGGCAGCTGAGGTTGGTCTGGATGGCGACCCGTTCGACGTGCGGCCGGTGGGACAGCTCGACCAGGGCGCGCCGGTACCAGGAGCGGACCAGGCCCTCGCCCCACGGGGTGAACAGGACGGAGAGCCGGTCGCCCGACTGGTCCTTCGCCCAGCCCGTGAACCGTTCGAGCGCGGCCCGGTCGGCGCGCAGCTGTTCGGGGGTGTCGCGCCGCTTCGCGAAGGGGCAGTAGGGGCAGTCGAAGTCGCAGGAGGCGAGCGGGCCCCGGTAGAGGATCGTCAGGTCCATGGCGGCTACTTGACGGCGTACGCGGCCATCGCGGCCCGTACCTCGGCGGAGAACAGCTCGGGTCCCAGCGCGTCGGAGTGGGCGAGGCCCTCCGGGGAGAGGCGCAGCAGCCCGTCGGGCGCGTCGTCGTCCAGCCAGCCGCGCGCGGCGAACGCGGCCAGCTCCGCGGGGAAGTCGTCGTACGGCTCCGCCCCGAACCGGTCCCGGTAGTCGGCGAGGGGCATGCCCCTGGCCTGGAGCAGCGACTGGAGGAGGTGACGCCGGCGCGCCTCGTCCCCGTCGACGTACCGGCCGTGCACGGCCCGGGTGAAGTCCTCGGTGCCCGTGTAGGCGTCGATGATCGCCCGTATATGGCCCATGTCGACCGCGTAGTCGAAGGAGTAGTGGAGCGTGGAGGTGTAGGAGCGGGCCCCGCAGCCGAGGCCGATCATGCCGTCGGTCTGGCAGGCGTGGTCGTCGGGTCCCTGCGCCGGTGCGCCGGGCCGGCGGAACATCCGCATGGACACCTGCTCGTAGCCGTGGGCGAGGAGGTGGTCGCGGCCCTGCCGGTAGAGGCTCAGGCGCTGTTCGTCCCAGTCCCGGTCGGTGACGGCGGTGCGGCGGGCGAGGCCGGTGAGGGGGCGCACGTACAGCGGGTAGAGGTACAGCTCCTCGGGCTGCCAGGCGAGCGCCGCGTCCAGCGAGGTGCGCCAGCTGGCGGGGGTCTGGCCGTCGATGCCGTAGATGAGGTCGATGTTGAGGACGGGGATGCGGGCGTCCCGGATCCGGGCGAGGGCCGCGTCGACGTCGGCCCGCCGCTGGGGCCGGACCGCGGCGCGGGCCTCCTCGTCGACGAAGCTCTGCACGCCGAGGCTGAGCCGGGTGGTGCCGCGCTCGGCGAGGACGGCGAGCCGGTCGGCGGTGGCGGTGGCGGGCGAGGCCTCGACGGACAGCGGGATCGCGCGCAGGTCGGCGCCCATGCGCTTCTCCGCGATGTCGCAGAGCCGCTCCAGCTCGGCGGCCTCCAGGAAGGTGGGGGTGCCGCCGCCGAACGCGGCGTTGGCGAAGCGTACGGGCGCGGTGTCCCCGAGCGCGTCGCGGACGGCGGTGGCCTGCCGGTCGAGGGCGTCGAGGTATCGGCCGGTCAGCTCGTCGGGTGCGCCGATGCGGGTGAAGAGGTTGCAGAAGCCGCAGCGGACCTCGCAGAACGGGATGTGGAGGTAGAGCGAGAGGGCGTCCTTGCGCTCGTCGCGCCACAGGTCCCGCAGGGCGGGCCCGGGTTCCGGGAGGGGCCGGTAGGCGGTCTTGTGCGGGTAGGCGTAGACGTAGCTCCGGTACGGGCGGACGTGGCCGGTCATGCGGACGGCTCCAGGAAGAAGTGGGCGTACGGCACGGTCCACACGGCCTCGTGGCCGAGGCGGTGGCCGGTGTAGCCGTCGTCGCCGTACGTGGTCCCGTGGTCGGAGCACACGATGGCGAAGCAGCGGCGGCGGGAGCTCATCGCCCGGAAGAGGCGGCCGATGTGCCGGTCGACGTACTGGAGGGCGGCGGCGTGCGTGGCACGGCTGTCGCCGGCCTCGCGGGTGGCGCCGGGCAGGTGGAACCAGTTGGGCTGGTGCAGCGCGGAGACGTTGAGGAAGAGGAAGAGCCGCTGCTCGGCGGGGAGCGCGGCGACGACCTGCTCGGCCCGCTCCACCTGCGCCTCGAAGGAGGTCGGGGAGGCCACGCCGAACGCGGGCTCCCAGTGGCTCTCCTGGAACATGCCGGGCAGGACGTCGCCCAGCGCGCCCTGCTTGTTGAAGAAGCCGACGCCGCCGACGCACACCGTGCGGTATCCGGCCGCCGCGAGGCCGGACACCAGGTCGGGCGTGTCGAAGACGTAGGTGCGCCCGGCGGTGGTCTCACTGCCCGCGAAGCGCGCGGCGAACAGCCGCGGGTGCGGCCCGGGCGCGGCGGGCGTGGGCAGGAACCCGGCGAACATCGCCTGGTGGGAGGCGTAGGTGAAGCTGCCGGGTGCGTGCCGCTTCTCCCAGGCGCCGCCGGGCAGGTGGCGGGCGAGGTTGGGGAGGCGTCCGTCGGCGGCCAGTTCGGCGGCGACGTCGTGGCGGAGGGTGTCGAGTGTGACGAGGAGCAGGTCGTCGCGGCCGACGACCTCGTTCATGTCGGGCGGCGGGCCGGGGGTGGTGTCAGGTGCTTGCACGGTGGTTCCTCGCACGGTGGTTCCTTGCCGGGTGGTTCGTGGCCGTCCCCGCCGGTCGGTCCGGCGCCGGTCGGTCCGGCGCCGGCTGATTCGTCGCCGGTCGGCGCACCGGCAGCCGGTTCTGCAGTACGGCGGCGACTTGGGCGGCGTACGTGTCACGGCCCTCCGCTCCCCCGCCGGGCAGGCCGGTCAGGCCCGGCAGGAGGTCGCCGAAGGCGTTGACCTCGCCGACGGCGAACCGGCGCCAGCCGATAGCCGGCAGCAGGTCGACGCCGACGCACAGCGTGCCGGGGAAGCGGTCCGCGGCGCGCTCGCAGATCTGCAGGGCCTCCGCCCAGTGCGGCCCCGCGGCCCCGACGACGGCGGCCAGGTCGCCGCGCCGCCCGCCGAGGTGGAGGTTGGTCATGGGTGAGCGGCTGGTGCGCACCACGGCGTGCGTGGCGCGGCCGGCGACGACCACGACCCGCAGGTCCGTGACACGGCCGCCCTGGGACGCCTTGGGCCACCACCGCTCCACGTGCAGCCCGTCGGGCGCGAGCGCGTCGACCAGGGCGGCCACCTCGTGCTCGCTCGTGATGCGGCGCACGCGCAGCGAGTTGTACAGCCGGCCGTCCACCGCCTCGACGGAGGTGGTCGCCCGGATCCTGCCGCGTCCGGCCGTCTCGACGGCGAGGACACCGGAGGCGGACGAGCCGTGGGCGGGTTTGACGAAGGCACGGGGCATGGCGTGCCGGTCCAGCAGGGCCCGTACGTCGTCCCAGCCGCGTACGGGCGTCCGGTCCCCCGACGTGGGCGACTCGGGCACCGGCACCCCGGCGCGGCTCAGGGCTTCATGGCAGCGCCGCTTGTCGAACAGGACGGCCAGCTCACCGGGGTCGTCCAGGCGGACACCGCCGGTCAGGGTGCCGACGGCGGCGGTGAACCGGGCGTACCAGCGGGCGCCGCCCTCGACCCGTGTGGGGTCGTCGACGTCCCGCAGGGCCCGGTCCACCGCGTCGTTCTCGCCGGGCGAGTCGAGGCGGACGACCTCGTCGGGTGCGAACGCCGCGCCGCCGTCGCGCAGCACGGCCGTCCACGGCACGACCCGGGGCGCGGGCAGCCCGGCGTCCCGCACGGCGCGCGAGAACAGGGCGACGCGGCGGTTCTCCGGGTTGCCGACGACCGCGAACCGCGGTGCCCGGCGCGGCGTTCGATCCGTCATGGCCGGTCCGTCACTCGCCGACCGCGACGAAGCGCCAGACGCGGCCGTCCCACTCGTCCTCGTCGGCGCCGTCCGTGTCGAGGTCGAGGGTGACGCCCGCGGTCTCCAGGGAGGCGCGGAAGCGGTCCCTGAGCGCGTCGCTGAGGTAGTTGTGGTGCAGGTCGAGCTTCTTGAGGTGCGTGAGCGGCTGTCCGGCGAGCAGCGCGGCAGCGCCCTCGTCGGTGAGGACGCCCATGGACAGGTCGAGGACGTCCAGCCGGGCGACGACGGGCGCGGAGGCCACGGCGGCGGCGATCTCGTCCTGGATCTCGCTGTTGCGCAGCGCCAGGTGGCGCAGGCGCGGCAGCCGCGTCCCCGTGAGGATCGGCGCCACGTCCGCCGCCTCGCTGTCCCCGCCGTACTCGGACGTGCCGAGCCACAGGTCGAGGTGTTCGAGGGCGGGCAGGTCGCTGCCGGCGACGCCCCGCACGGCCGCGGCCGGCATGCCGCCGGTCTCGACGGTGAGGGAGCGCAGGTTCCGGTGCGTGAGCGCGGGGATGACGAGGCCGCTGCCGCCGCGCACCCCGAACTCCTCCAGCTCGGGGAAGCCGTCGAGGAGCGGCTTGACGTCGCCCTGGTTGATCCAGGAGATCTCGCACTCCTCGGACTCCATGTCGCCCAGGAACAGGGCGCGCAGGGCGGGCAGCTTCGCCCGCGCGTCGAGCAGCGCCTCGATCACCGGCTCGGGGCCGGAGTCGTAGGCGTCGGGCCAGGCGCCGACGACGATGGACCGCACGCGGGTGGTGTCGACGGCGGCGCAGAACCGGGCGAAGGCCTCCGGCCAGCTCTCCTCGCTGTCGTACGTGTCGGCCGCGATCCGCCACGCGACGGCGTCGGCCGCGGGCAGTTCCGCCGCGTCGCCCGGCGGCTCGGTGTCGTCGTCGGCCGCGGGGAAGTCGAAGACGGGCAGTCCGTACGACTCCCGCAGATGTTGCGCCCAGGTCATGCCCTGCCACTCCTCGCCGATCGTTGTCGATGCGCTGCAAGTTGTAGCAAGCGCCACTGACAGCGCCGGGGGCAGGGGCGGTCGTACGGCCGTTGTCAGACCCTCGCCCTACCGTCGGAATCGACGCGGCGCACCGGGCGGCGCGGGGGAAGGGAACACGTATGTACCGGCAGGGGGATGTGCTCATCGTGCCGATCGAGGAGTCGGCGGTGCCGGCGCACGCCACGGCGGCCGGCGCGCCGGAGGAGCCGAGGGACGCGCGGGGCAGGCTGGTGCTGGCGCTGGGCGAGGTGACGGGGCACGCCCACGCGGTGCTGGGCCCGGGCCGACTCGTGCGCGAGGCGGGCCCGTTCGGGCCGATGCTGCTCCACCTGCCGGACGGCGGACGGGTGGTGCACGAGGAGCACGCGGCGATTCCGCTGCCGAAGGGCTGGTACCGGGTGGTGCGCCAGCGCGAGTACGTGCCGGGTTCGGTACGCGTCGTGGCGGACTGAGGGGGCGCGGGACATGACGACCAGGACGGCAACAACGGACGGTACGGGTGCGATGAGGGCAGCGGGTGTGACGGACGCGGAGCAGGTGGCCGACGGCGTCGAGCGGTGGAGGGCGGCCGCCACGGCCACGGGAGCGGCGGACCGGGCGGCGGCGGAGGCCGGCGTGCGCCTCGCGTACCGCCGGGCGGGGCTGGCGGAACCGGAGCGGATCGTCTGGGCCGGCTCGCCCCGTGAGGCGCTGCGGCTGCTGCGGGACGCGCACGACGGTGACTGCGGGCCGGAGGCGCGGGGCCGCAGCGTGCGGGACGCGGTGCGCAGCACGCCGTGGGCGGCCGAGCGGAGCCGGCTGCACGACCGGCTCGGCCCGCAGGGCTGGACGCGGCGGTGGGGCGTGACGGGCGCCCGGCTGTGGGAGACGACGCGGCAGTTGACGGACCGTATCGGCGCGGGCCTGGTGGAGGGGGTCGCCGGGGACCGGGCGGAGGAGGCCGCGATCCGGCTGCTGCTCCTGGACGCGGTGCTCGGCCAGCACGACGCGGCCTGGCTGTGCGCGTTCGACACGGGCGCCGGTTCGCCGCTGGACGGGCTGGCCGCGGTCGCCCGGTCGGCCGGCTGGTGGTGGCCGTACGAGCGGCTGGCCGTCGTCTGCGAGCGCCCGGTCGAGCTGCACCGGGACGAGGCGGGCCGCCTCGACCGCGGCGACGGCCCGGCCCTCGCGTACCCGGACGGCTTCGCGCTGCACGCCTGGCGGGGCATGCCGGTGCCCGCGGCGTTCCTCGACGAGCTGGCCGCGCTCACGCCGGAGCGGATCCGGGACGAGGAGAACGCGGAGCTGCGCCGGGTGATGCTGGAGCACTACGGCTACGACCGCTATCTCCAGGAGTCGGGCGCGCAGCCGGTGCACCGGGACGAGACGGGTGTGCTGTGGCGGATACCGCTGCCGGACGACGAGGACGTGGTGATGGTGGAGGTGGTGAACTCCACGCCGGAGCCGGACGGGACGAGCCGTACGTACTGGCTGCGGGTGCCGCCCGCGACCAGGACGGCGAAGGAGGGCGTGGCCTGGACGTTCGGTCTGGCCGCCGAGGCGTACGAGCCGCTGCGCCAGACCTGACACCCGTCCTGTGGCAGGTCCCTCGGCGGAGGTCAGGAGAAGTCGAGGCTGCCGACGCGGGTGCGCTTCATCTCGAAGAAGTCGTCGTGGCCGGCGAGGGTGCGGAAGGCGTCGAAGAGGCGGGCTGCCTTCTCGCCGCGCGGAATGGAGTTGAGGACGGGGCCGAACCACACGGCGCCGTCGACGTGGAGGGTCGGCGTGCCCACGTAGGCGTCGGCGGCGGGGTCCTTGCCCGCGTCGTGGCTGCGGCGGACGGCCTCGTCGAGGGCCGGGTCGTGGGCGGCGGCCGCGAGGTCGGCGGGGAGGCCGAGTTCGGCCAGCGCCTGGGCGGTAACCTCGTCGAAGTCCCCGTTCTTGTCGCGGTGGATGCGGGTGCCCAGCGCCGTGTACAGGTCCCGCAGTACGGGCCGGCCGTACCGCTCGGCCGCCGCGGCGGCGACCCGTACCGGCCCGAGGGACCGGTCGACGAGGTCCCGGTACCAGTCGGGCAGGTCGTTGCCGATGTTGTGCAGGTACAGGCTCATGACGTGGAAGCGGACGTCGAGGTCGCGGTGGGCTTCCACTTCGAGGATCCAGCGGGAGGTGATCCAGGCGAAGGGGCAGGCGGGGTCGAACCAGAAGTCGACGGCGGTGCGGGGCTGTTCGGTGGTCGTCATGGTGAGGAGGCTAGTGCGCCGGTGGCCACCGCCCCTGGGCCATTTACGGTACGGGGCGGTGGGCCACTCCGGTCACTCCCGGCTGCCGGTCACTCCTCGGCGGTGAGTTCCGCCAGCTTGACCACCGTGTTCCAGTTGCGGGTGGTGGCGACGAGCCCCTTGAAGACGGCGGGGCGGGCGAGGGCCTCGGCGAGCTTGGAACGGCCCATCCCGTCCGGCAGGTACAGGTACAGCGCCCGGTCGCCGATCCGGAACTCCTCGGGGAGGTGGGCGGACGGGTCGAGTGACGCGAACCGGTCCGGGTCGACCTGCTCGGACAGGTACGTGACGTGCAGCTGCTTCGGCTCCAGCTCGGCGGCCGGGAAGGGGCAGTCGTCGACGACGGCCCGCAGGTACTCCGCGCTCCTGACGAGGCATGCGACGGGGAAGCCGAAGTGCCGCTCCATGGCCTTCTCCAGGTCGGCGGCGAGCGTGTCCTCGCCGACGCCGGAGGTGCCGGTGAAGACGGCGTTGCCGGATTGGAGGTAGGTCCGTACATCGCCGTGGCCCAGTTCGGTCAGGACGGTGCGCAGCTCGGCCATGGGCACTTTCCTGGACCCGCCCACATTGATTCCGCGCAGGAGGGCGGCGTATCGGATCGTCATGGCCCCACCCTAGGTCGTGTCCGGCGGATCATGCCTGGGCCGCGGGGCCTGGCACGCCCTCCCCCAAGCCCTGACGGGCAGGGGGGACCCCCAGCGGCGTTGTCGTCGGTCGCGATGGCTCCGCCATCCCTCCCTCCTCCGCCTTGCAGCCGCACGCACCAGACCCCGCTCACCAGCAGTCAAAGGCACCGCCCAGCGATGTCGGCATGATCCGCCGGACACTCCCCAGGCGGCCCCTCCGGCGGAGGGCCGCACGGGGACGGGACGTCACGGCGCGACGGCTCCGGGCGGCGATGCCACCTCGGCATCAGGCCGACGGCAGCTCCGCCTCGATGAGGTCGGCCGCGCGCCGCGTGCCGCCCTCCTCCGCCATCTGCGCCCGGATGGTGTCCAGCCGGCGCGCCACCTCGGGGTCGTCGGCCAGTTCCAGGACGGCGGTCCGCAGGTCGTCGGCGGTGGCGTCGGCCATCGAGAGCCTGCGGGCGACGCCGAGGCCGACCAGCATGTCGGCGTTGCCGAACTGATCGGTCATCAGCGGCACGGCGACCATGGGCGTGCCGGTGGCCAGGCCCTCCTGGCTGCCGCCGGCGCCGGCGTGCGTGATGAACGCGTCGGCCTGCCGCAGGACCGCCAGTTGCGGCACCCACGGGTGGACCTCGATGTTGCCGGGCACGTCGCCCAGCTCGGCGGGGTCGACGTACCGGCCGATCTGGAGGACGACGTGCCAGCCGGGCAGGTCGCCGAAGGCCTTGACGCAGTCGCGGTAGAAGGCGGGCTGCTTGGTGTTGGCGGACCCGAGCGAGACGAGCAGCACGCGCTCGGCGCCGTCGGGCCGCTGCCAGTCGCCCTGCTCGGCACGGTCGCCCTGGCAGGCGCCGACGAAGGTGTGGACGGACTCGTCGACGCGGTCGGCGTACGGCTGGAGGGCCTTGGGGATGAGGACGAGGCTGCGGCGCGGGCGCGCGGTGAACGCCTCCGGGCCGGAGTCGATGCCGTTCTCGGCGAGCCAGGCGGTGAACCGGGCGTGGTAGGCGCGGCCGCGCTCGGTGGCCAGCAGTTGGGCGGTCATGGGGACGCCGACCTCCTCCTCGTAGCCGTCCCAGGCGACCAGGTTCGGGGAGAGGGAGACGGCGGGCACGCCCCAGCGGTGGGCGAGGACCCGGGCCGGGTACGAGGTGATGTCGTGCAGGACCAGGTCGGGCTCGTCGCCGGCGAAGGCGTCGGCGAGCCGGGGCAGGGCCTGGACGGCGTCGTCGAGGAACGGCTCCAGGTTGTCGACGAGTTCGGTGCCCCACGCGTCCGGGTCCTCGTCGGTGGGGAGCGTGGAGTGGTAGATCACCGGCTCGGCGCCGGTGGCGGCGACCTTGTCCGCGAAGGCGGCGGGGATCGCGTAGCTGACGCGGTGCCCTCGGGCGCCGAGTTCCCGGATGACCTCGAGGCTCGGGTTCACGTGCCCGTGGGCGGCGATGGAGAACATGGCGATATGGGCACGGCGCGTTGTCGTCATGCGCCCACTCTAAACGAGACGAGACGTATCGTCCAGCCCAATGTTCGGTAACGAGCCTCCAAGTGCGAGACTGGCCGGAATCCGTACGGGTGCCACCGTCGCACCCGTCGCAGGTGAGGAGCGGGAAAAGACATGGACGAGGCGCGGGCCCGGAAGGCCCTGGAAGCCGCGGGATCCGTCGCGGGCGCGGGCACGGGCGTCGACGGCGCCGAGTTGCTGGCGCTGGGCGAGAACGCGGTGTTCGCCGTCGGCGACCGCGTGGTGAAGGTCGGCCGGAGCGCCGAGCTGCTGGAGCGGGCCGAGCGGGAGCTGGCCGTCGCCGCCTGGCTCGCGGAGGCGGGCGTTCCGGCGGTACGGGCGGCGGAGCCCGGGGCCCGGCTGGTGAACGGCCACCCGGTGACCGTCTGGCACCGGCTGCCTCCCGCCGTACGGCCCGCGCAGCCGCGGGACCTGGCGCCGCTGCTGCGGGCGGTGCACGAGCTGCCCGCCCCGCCGTTCACGCTGCCCCGCCGCGAGCTGCTGGGCGGGGTGGAGCGGTGGCTGCGCCTGGCCGGCGACGCCGTCGACCCGGCGGACGCCGCGTACCTGCGCGAGCGCAGGGACGGCTTCGCCGCCGCAGCGGCCGCGCTCACCCCGCGGCTGGCACCGGGCCCCATCCACGGCGACGCCCTGCCGCGCAATGTGCACATCGGCCCCGACGGCCCGGTCCTGGTCGACCTGGAGACCTTCTCCTCCGACCTGCGCGAGCACGACCTCGTGGTGCTCGCCCTCTCCCGCGACCGCTACGGGCTCGACCCCGCGGCGTACGACGCGTTCACGGAGGCGTACGGCTGGGACGTGCGCGACTGGGAGGGCTGCGCCGTGCTGCGCGGCGCCCGCGAGACGGCCAGCTGCGCCTGGGTCGCCCAGCACGCCCCGGCCAACCCCAAGGCGCTGGCCGAATTCCGGCGGCGGGTGGCGTCCCTGCGGGACGGCGACCCGGAGGTCCGCTGGTACCCGTTCTGACGCCCCGTTCCCGGTACCGGCATCGCGGATAGGCTGACGGCCGACCCAACTCCTCATCACCACGGGGGCATTGCCGATGCGTGTGGAACTGAACGATGTGACGCTGGAGGTCGAGGACCGCGGGACCGGGCCCGCCGTCCTGCTGGTGCACGGCTTCCCGGACACCCATGACTGCTGGCGCCACCAGGTGCCGGCACTGAACGCCGCCGGGTACCGCACGATCGCCCCGGACCTCCGGGGCTTCGGCGGCTCCGACCGGCCGCTCACGACCGCGGCGTACGACCCGTCCCATTCGGTCGCCGACCTGCTGGAGCTGCTCGACCGCCAAGGGGTCGACCGGGTCCATCTCGTGGGCCACGACTGGGGGTCCGGCATCGTGCAGCGGCTCGCGCTCACCGCGCCGGACCGCGTGGCGAGCCTGTCCCTGCTGTCCGTGGGCAATCTGGGCGCGTATGGGGACGCGGGCTGGGAGCAGCGCCGCTGGTCCTGGTACATGCAGCTGTTCCAGCTCGAGGGGCTGGCGGAGGACTGGCTGACGCGGGACGGCTGCGCCAACGCCCACGAGTTCCTGGCCGAGCACCCCGACCGCGAGGAGGTCGTCGCCCGGCTGACCGCCCCGGGTGCGCTGACCCCCGCCCTCTCCATCTACCGGGCAGGACTGCCGCCCGAGGCGATGTTCGGCCCCCGGCAGCCGCTCCCGCCGCTGCGCGGTCCGGTCCTCGGCCTGTGGAGCAGCGGCGACCGGTTCCTCACCGAGGTGTCGATGAGCGGCACCGGCAAGTACGTGGAGGGATCCTGGCGGTACGAGAGCATCGACGGCGCGGGCCACTGGCTCCAGCTGGAGGCGCCGGAGCGGGTGAACGCCATCCTGCTCGACTTCCTCGCCGAGCACACGCCGTGACGCACACCACGTGAAGGGCCTCACAAGCCTTCCCCGTGTCGCACGCCGTCCCGGGGGCCGGGGGCCGGGGGCCGTTCAGCCGACGGCCGGTGGTCGATGGCCGTTCAGCCGACGGCCAGTGGTCGATGGCCGTCCAGCCGACGGCCCGAGGCCGAGGGGCCGAGGCCGAGGGGCCGAGGCCGAGGGGCCGAGGCCGAGGGGCCGAGGCCGAGGGGCCAATGGCCGAGGGGCCAATGGGCCGATGGCCTTCAGCCGGCCACCGGTGCGGGTGCCCGCAGCGGCCAGGCCGGGTCGATGACCGCGTCCGGGGTGCCCTTCCGGCGCAGGAACCGCTGGAAGTCGGCCGCCCACTCGGCGTACCACGCCACTTGGCGCACGTGCAGCTCGCCCGGTGACAGCTCCGCGACCGAGGCGTGCCGCTCGGCTATCGCGCAGGCCACCAGGACGGCGGCCCGCGCGTCGGCGGTCGCCTCGTGGGCGCCGTCCAGCACCACGCCGTACTCGGCGCAGACGGCCTCCAGGTTGCGCTTGCCGCGGCGGTAGCGGTCGACGGCCCGGTCGATGGTGTACGGGTCGATGACCGGCCCGACGGGGACGCCGCCGAGCCGCTCGCCGAGCGAGGGCAGCCCGTGCCGCCGCAACTCGGCGGACAGCAGCGTCAGGTCGAAGGCCGCGTTGTACGCGACGACCGGGACGCCTCGCTGCCAGTGTCCGACGAGGGCGTCCGCGACCTCGTCGGCGACCTCGCGGGCCGGCCGTCCCTCGGCGGCGGCCCGCTCGCTGCTGATGCCGTGGATGGCGGAGGCCTGCGCGGGGATGCGGACCCCGGGGTCGGCGAGCCATTCGCGGCAGGCGAGCGTCCGCCCGCCGCGCACCTCCACGACCGCGGCGGTGACGATTCTCGCCTCCAGCGGTTCCGTGCCCGTCGTCTCCAGGTCGAACCCGACCAGCGTCTCCCCGTGCCAGCGCATGCCGATCCTCCTTCGTGGCGCCCAGGGTGCGGCGCCCTCCCCCAGTGGGCCTTCACCCTCGCACGGGCCACTGACAACGCATCGCCGCCGGGGCCACCGTCAGGACGCGCCCCCGAACCGACCGTCAGGACACGGGCCGCGAATCCGCCCAGAACGACTCGAACTCCTCGCGGTAGGTCTCGAAGAGTCCGTGTTCGGTGCCCGAGGCGGAGGTGACGACCGGCCGCCGTCCGCCGCGCAGCACGAGGACGGGCGCCTCCATGCCGCGGGCCCGGCGCAGGTACGACTGGACGATGCCGACGCCGTCGGGGCCGTCCCCGTCCACGAGGTAGGCGGTGAAGCGGGGCGTCTCGTCGAAGACCTGGATCTCGAAGGCGCCCGGGTCGCGGAGCTTGGAGCGCACGCGCCGCATGTGGAGGATGTTCATCTCCACCGACCGGCTGAGTTCGCCCTTTTTGATACCCAATTCCCTTTCGCGCCTTTTGACGGCGCTGCTGGCGGGGTTGAGGAACAGCAGCCGTATCCGGCAGCCGGACTCGGCGAGCCGGACCAGCCGCCGCCCCGAGAAGTTCTGCACGAGCAGGTTCAGGCCTATGCCGATGGCGTCGACGCGCCGGGCCCCGCCGAACAGGTCCTCGGCGGGCAGCTGCCGCTGGAGCCGGACCCGGTCGGGGTGGACGGACACCACGTCCGCGTACCGGTCGCCGACCAGGTCCTCGACCGCGTCCACCGGCAGCCGGTGCGCGGACGGCACGCCCGCGCCGCTGCCCAGGATCTCCAGCAGCCGCGCCGAGGCCCGCTCGGACTGGTCGAGCACCGTCCGCGACAGGGCCCGGTTGCGCGAGACCACGTTCCGGGTGACCTCCAGCTCGTCGAGGGCCAGCTCGACCTCGCGGCGGTCGTCGAAGTACGGCTCGAAGCAGGGCCAGTGCTGCACCATCAGCTCGCGCAGCTGCGGGAGCGTCAGGAAGCTGAGCACATTGTCGTCGGCGGGGTCCAGGAGGTAGCCCTTGCGCCGGGACACCTCGCGGACGGCGACGGCCCGCTGCACCCACTCCTGCCCTGCGGGGCCCGCGGCGGCCACCACCCAGTCGTCGCCGTGCATCGGCTCGTAGATGGGCCGCAGGACGGCGGCCACGACGGCCCGAAGGCGCTGTTCGACCAGATTCAGCCAGATATAGGCCCGCCCCGCGCGCTGCGCCCGGGTGCGCACCTCGCTCCAGTCCTCGGCGTCCCAGTCCAGTTCCGCACCGATCTCCATCGGCCGGGCGAGGGAGACCGCGCCGGGCGGGACATCAGCGGGGTCTGTGGAGTCCCCCTCATGACCTGAGTCACCTGGGGGCAGCTCCAGCCCTCCCGAGCTCACCCACGCACCGCCTTCTGCTTCCGTACGCCCGTCTTCAACGATCAAGGAAGGGTACTCCGGGAGGGGGAGACAGTGCAGCCGGATGCGCAGGCTCCTTTCCCAACGTCCCTGATTCCCGCGGGGGTTCCCGCCTCCGGGAACACGGCGAGTGAGCGGTTTCATAGTGGTGAGCTGGGGGCGGACGTCCCGGCGCGCTCCCCACGCGGGCGCGGCCCCGGCGACGCGCCGCGCGGGAGGCGTCCCTCGCCGCGGGGGACGCCCGGGAACGCGAGGTTGACCCGGGCAACCGGACGCACCGCCGGGATGATGGTCATACGGATCCGGGGCCACCCCGAGGGCGAGCGGAGTGGCCCGTTCCACCACCCCAGGATCGGCGATTTCCGGCCATACCGCCCGGCCTGCGGCGGGCCTGTCGTCCCGTCACCCGCTTCGGCGTACGAAGCCCCGGTCACCCGGTAGGACCCGTCCGGCGTCCTAGGAGGTCGTCCGACTTTCGTGGAGGATCGGCCAAGTGAACCCCTGAAGCCGGATCGGAAGTGGAAGAGTCTTATCTATGCAGGTCTGGCCGGGACAGGCGTATCCGCTCGGCGCCACGTACGACGGCGCCGGAACCAACTTCGCGGTCTTCTCGGAGACCGCGGACCGCATCGAGCTGTGTCTGCTGCACGACGACGGCTCCGAGACCGCCGTCGAGCTGCGCGAGACCGACGCGTTCGTCCGCCACGCGTATCTGCCCGGGGTGATGCCGGGGCAGCGCTACGGGTTCCGCGTCCACGGGCCGTACGCGCCGGAGCGGGGGCTGCGCTGCAACTCCGCGAAGCTGCTCCTCGACCCCTACGCGCGGGCGATCGCCGGCTCCGTCGGCTGGGGGGAGGCGGTGTACGGCTACCACTTCGGCAGACCGGACTCGCGCAACGACCTCGACTCGGCGCCGCACACCATGGCGTCGGTCGTGGTCAACCCCTACTTCGACTGGGGCGACGACCGCCCGCCGCGCACGGACTACCACCGGACGGTGATCTACGAGGCGCACGTCAAGGGCCTGACCATGCGGCACCCGGCGCTGCCGGACGAGCTGCGCGGCACGTACGCGGGGCTGGCCCACCCCGCCGTCATCGAGCACCTGACGGAGCTGGGGGTCACCGCGCTGGAGCTGATGCCGGTGCACCAGTTCGTCAACGACCACCGGCTGGTGGACGCGGGGATGGCGAACTACTGGGGCTACAACACCATCGGCTTCTTCGCCCCGCACAACGCCTACGCGTCCTGGGGAGACCGCGGCCAGCAGGTGCTGGAGTTCAAATCGGCGGTGCGGGCGCTGCACCACGCGGGCATCGAGGTCATCCTGGACGTGGTCTACAACCACACCGCGGAGGGCAACCACCTGGGCCCCACGCTCTCCTTCCGCGGCCTGGACAACCCCTCGTACTACCGGCTCGTCGAGAACAACCCCCGGTACTACATGGACACCACCGGCACCGGGAACTCGCTGCTCATGCGGTCCCCGCACGTGCTCCAGCTGATCATGGACTCGCTGCGGTACTGGGTGACGGAGATGCACGTCGACGGGTTCCGCTTCGACCTGGCGGCGACCCTCGCCCGGCAGTTCCACGAGGTGGACCGGCTGTCGTCGTTCTTCGACCTGGTGCAGCAGGACCCGGTGGTCAGCCAGGTCAAGCTGATCGCCGAGCCGTGGGACGTCGGCGAGGGCGGCTACCAGGTGGGCAACTTCCCGCCGCTGTGGACCGAGTGGAACGGCAAGTACCGGGACACCGTGCGGGACCTGTGGCGGGGCGAGCCGAGGACGCTCGCCGAGTTCGCCTCGCGGCTGACCGGCTCCTCCGACCTGTACCAGGACGACGGGCGGCGCCCGCTGGCCTCGGTGAACTTCGTGACCTGCCACGACGGCTTCACCCTGCGCGACCTGGTCTCGTACAACGAGAAGCACAACGAGGCCAACGGCGAGGGCAACCGGGACGGCGAGAGCTACAACCGGTCCTGGAACTGCGGCGTCGAGGGCGAGACCGACGACCCCGACGTGCGCGAACTGCGGCTGCGCCAGATGCGCAACTTCATCGCCACGCTGATGCTGTCGCAGGGCGTGCCGATGCTCAGCCACGGCGACGAGTTCGGCCGTACGCAGGGCGGCAACAACAACGCGTACTGCCAGGACAACGAACTGGCCTGGGTGGAGTGGCCCGACCAGGACGCCGAGGAGGCGCGGTCGCTGCTGGAGTTCACCCGGGCGATGGTGTGGCTGCGCCGCGACCACCCCGTCTTCCGGCGCCGGCGGTTCTTCCACGGCCGGCCCGTGGAGGGCACCCACGACGAGCTGTCCGACATCGCCTGGTTCACCCCCGAGGGCAAGGAGATGACCGCGCGGGACTGGCAGGCCGCGCACGCCAAGGCCCTGTCGGTGTTCCTGAACGGGCACGCCATCTCGGAGCCGGGCCCCCGCGGCGAGCGGATCTCGGACGACTCGTTCCTGCTGATGTTCAACGCCAGCGCCGACGCCCTGGAGTTCCTGGTGCCGGTGAACCACGGCCGCCAGTGGCAGGTCGTCGTGGACACCGGCGTCCCCGAGGGCGTACCGCCCGGTCAGGGCGACAAGGTCGCGGCCGGCGACCGGCTCACGCTCCCCGGGCGGAGCCTGACGGTGCTGCGCCGTCCGGCGTAGCGGCCGGGCCGGGGATACGGGGCGTGCGGCGCGGGCGGACCGGCACGGTCCACGCCAGCGCGGCGCACGCCACCGCCCCGGCCACCGCGACGGCGAACGCGGCCGCCGGTCCGTGGCCCTCCGCGAGCCGCCCCGACAGGGCCAGGGCCGCGGCCTGCCCGCCGACGATCCCGCTGGTCAGGAACGTCATGCACTCGGCGAGCCGGCCGGGCGGGACGATCTGTTCGGTCAGCCCGAACACGGTGATCAGGTGCGGGGCGTACGCCACGCCCAGGACCACCACCGCCGCGTACAGCGGCCCCAGGGCGTCCACCCACAGCAGCGGCGCCGAGAGCAGCACGAGCGCGGCCGTGGCCGCCCGCCAGCGCGCCCGCGGGGCCACGCGGGCCGGTACGGCCGCCGTCGCCAGGCCGGCCGCCGCGCTCATCACGCCCATCGCCGCGTACACGAGCCCGGCCTGCTCCGGACGGCCCAGCGCGGCCGTGAGCGCCGTGATGCCGGCCTGGCAGGCACCGAACATGGCGCCCTGAAGCACCATCGTCACCCGCAGGGCGTACGCCGCGCCCGGCAGCGCCGTACGGTCCCGGGCCTTCGTGCGCACCGGGGCCACCCGTGCGGCGCTCGGGTGCAGGGCGAAGGCGGTGCCGCACACCGCCAGCAGCCCCGACGCGACGAGCAGCGCCGCCGCCGGATGGGCGACGGCCGCGGCGAGGCCCACCAGGGCGGGGCCGAGCACGAACGACACCTCGTCGACCGTGCCCTCGAAGGACAGCACGGCGCCCACCGTCCGGTCGTCGGCCCCGGCTCCGCGCGCCAGCGCGACCGAGCGGGTCCTGGCCAGCGGGCCGATCTGCGGGACGCTCGCCCCGGCGAGCGCGCCGAGCAGCACCAGCCACCCGGTCGCCGCGTCCGCCAGGGCCGCCGCGACGAGCCCGGCGACGGCCGCCGCGTTGGCCGGCGCCGCGGTCAGGACGACGGGCCGCTGCCCGTACCGGTCGGCGGCCCGCCCCAGCAGGGGCCCGCCGAGGGTCTGGCCGGCGGCGAGCGCACCGCCCGCGAGCCCGGCGGTGGCGAGCGAGCCGCTCGTCTCGGCGACGAGCAGCACGCTGCCGAGCTGGCACATGGCGGTGGGGAGCCGGCCGAGGAAGGAGAGCGCCGGAAGCAGTGGCCCGAGAAGACGCAGGACCTCGCGATACGTCCGCAGCATCGGCCGAACGTAACGCCGGCCCGTGTGGCGTCGGACGTAAATCGCATGAGGTGATGACACAGAAGGCCCGCGGGCGGGTACGTACGTTCGCATGACGCCCCACAGCACCTACCGGCTGCAGATCCAGCCGGAGTTCCCGTTCCGGGCCGCCGCCGAGGCCGTGCCGTACCTTGCCTCGCTCGGGGTCTCGCACCTGCACCTCTCGCCGGTCCTGGAGGCGGTGCCCGGCTCGGCGCACGGGTACGACGTCACGGACCACGGCCGGGTACGGGAGGAGCTGGGCGGCGAGCGGGGGCTGCGGGAGCTGGCCCGCACCGCCCGGGCCCACGGCCTCGGGCTGGTCGTCGACCTGGTCCCCAACCACATGGCGGCCGCCCTCCCCCACAACCGTCAGCTGTGGGAGGTGCTGCGGGCCGGGCCGGAGTCGCCGTACGCGCGCTGGTTCGACATCGACTGGGCGGCGGGCGGCGGCAAGGTGCTGCTGCCGGTGCTCCCGGCCAGGATCGGCGAGCTGCTCGGCGACTTCCGGGTGGACGCGGAGGCCGGGATGCTGCGGCTCGGCGAGCAGGTGTTCCCCCTGCGGGAGGGTACGGCGGGGCTGGCGCTGCCGGAACTGCTCGACGCCCAGTGGTACCGACCGGTGTGGTGGCGGCTGGCCCGCACGGAGCTGAACTACCGCCGCTTCTTCACCATTTCGGACCTCATCGGGGTGCGGGCCGAGGACCCGGAGGTGTTCGACGCCACCCACGCCAAGATCGTGGAGCTGGTGCGGGACGGGGTGATCGAGGGCCTGCGGATCGACCACCCCGACGGCCTCGCCGACCCGGAGGCGTATCTGCACGCGCTGGAACGGGCGACGGGCGGGGCGTGCTGGACGGTCGTGGAGAAGATCCTCACCGGCGACGAGCGGCTGCCCGCCGGCTGGCCCGTGGCGGGCACCACCGGGTACGACGCCCTGCGCCACGTCGACGGGCTGTTCGTCGACCAGGCCGGGGCCGACGAACTCGCCGAGCGCTACCGCAGGTTCGCGTCCCCGGCCGGCGACCGGGGCGGTCACTGGGAGGCGACGGCCCGCCGGGCGGCGTACAAGGTGGTGACGCACGAGCTGGCCGCGGAGGTGGCGTTCCTGACGCGGACGGCCGGGCGGATCTGTGCCACCGGCCCCGGCCTGCGCGACCACGCGCCGTGGGCGCTGCGGGCCGCGGTCCGCGAGTTGCTGATCCGGGTGCCGGTCTACCGGCCGTACCGGATCGGCGCCGAGGAGGTGCTGACGGCGGACGCGGCGCTGCGCGCGAAGGCGACGTTCGCGGTGCCGGAGGAGGCGGACGCCGTCGACGTCGTACGGGACCTGGCGCTGGGGCGGCTGGGCGACGGGCCGGACCACACGGCGTTCCGGACGCGGTTCGCGCAGACGGCGTCGGCGCTGCGCGCCAAGTCGGTGGAGGACACGGCGTTCTACCGCTACGTGCCGCTGCTGTCGGCGAACGAGGTCGGCGGCGACCCGGCCCGGCCGGCCGTGTCGCCGGAGGAGTTCCACGCGTACTGCGTCCGGATCGCCCGGGACTGGCCGACGACGGGGACGGTGCTGTCCACGCACGACACCAAGCGCAGCGCGGACGTACGGGCCCGGATCGCCGTGCTGTCGGAGTGCCCGCAGCGGTGGGCGAAGCTGCTGGACGACGTGGCGCGGGTGCCGGGCCCGGACGGCCAGCTGGCGTGGGCCGGGTGGCAGACGGCGCTGGGGCTCGGGCAGCCGTCGCAGGAGCGGCTGGGCGGGGCGCTGCTGAAGGCCGTGCGGGAGGCGGGGCTGCACACCAGCTGGACGGAGCAGGACCCGGCGTACGAGCGGGCGGTCGCGGAGTTCGTGGCCGACGGGCCGGCCGGTCCGGGGCTGTACACGGTGGCGCTGATGGCCCGTGAACTGGACCCGTACGTGCGGGCGAACGTGCTGGGCGCCGCGCTCGTCCACCTGACCATGCCGGGCGTCCCGGACCTGTACCAGGGCACCGAGCGGGTGTACGAGGCGCTGGTGGACCCGGACAACCGGCAGCCGTTCCGCGAGGCCGCGCCCGATGAGAAGACGGCGCTGACCCGGGCCGTGCTGCGGCTGCGGCGCCGGATGCCGGAGGCGTTCGGCGAGTCGGGGACGTACGCGCCGCTGGCGGCCGAGGGCCCGGCGGCCGGACACTGCCTGGCGTTCTCCCGGGCGGGGCGGGTGGTCACGGCGGTGACCCGGCTGTCGCTGCGGCTGGCGGAGGCGGGCGGCTGGGCCGGGACGTCGCTGACCCTGCCCGAGGGGCGGTGGGCGGATGTCCTGGACCCGGCCCGGGAGTTCACGGGCAGCGGGCCCGTACCGGTCGCGGAGCTGTTCGCGGCGGCGCCGGTGGCCCTGCTGACGCGGGCGGACTGAGGGCGGTCAGCGGGCGTCGAGGCGGAAGGCCATGCGCCCGAAGGACACCATGTCCCCGGGCTGGACGACGACCGTGCCGGTCACGCGCCGGCCGTTGACGGTGGTGCCGTTGGTGGAGTTCAGGTCGCGCAGCATCCACAGGCCGCCCTGGAGGCTCAGTTCGGCGTGCAGCCGGGACACGGTCTCGTGGCTGAGCCGCAGCCCGTTGACCGGGTCGCGGCCGATGCGCAGCGGGTACGGGCCGGGTTCGGGCAGCAGCAGCTTCGGCAGCCGCTCTGCCTGCCAGGCCCGGCCCAGCCGTACGGTGAACGCGGACATCCGCTCCACGGCGCCGAACAGCCGCTTCGACCAGCCGCCGTCCGCGCGCAGGTCCTCGGTCAGCGCGGCCAGCTCGTCGGACCGGCGGGCGACGAGGGCCAGTTCCATCCGCCGCAGGAACGTGTCGTGCGACAGCTTGCCCTGGACAGCGCCCTCCCGCAGCAACTCCAGCGCACGGTCCCGCTCGGCGTCCGACGGGCGGGCGGGGACCGGGGCGGGATGCGTCTGGGGTTCGAAAGGCGACGTCACAGACGTGATTGTCGGCCGGAGTCCCCCGAAGTGTCCAGACGAGCGGCGCTCGGCCGCGGACGGTGACCGGGCGGTCGTGCGGCGGTGACGCACCCGTGACGCGACGGCGCCCGCACCGGCCGGGCGGCCACGGCGACGGGAAAGCGGGGCCCCGACAGGGGGGCTCGATCGGCGAAGTGGCGTGCTTCCGGTTCTCGATCTTGCCAGGATGGGGAACGCGGTACCGGGTGACCGGCCGACGACGAGGGGATCGCCAGTGCTGTTCGAGGTGTGGGCGCCGTACGCGCGCGAGCGGGTCGAGCTGGAACTGGAGGGTGCGCGGCACCCGTTGGAGCGGGACCCGCTGCGCGAGGGGTGGTGGACGACCACCGTCGGCGGGGACAACGGCGTTCCGGACGGTGCGCGCTACGGGTTCGCGCTGGACGGCGGGCCGGTGCTGCCCGACCCCCGGTCGCGGCGGCAGCCGGACGGCCCCGACGGGCTGAGCGCGGTGGTGGACCACGCGGCCCACGTCTGGCGCCACCGGCCGCCGCGGCGCGGGCTGCGGGAGGCCGTGCTGTACGAGCTGCACGTCGGCACGTACACGCCCGAGGGCACGCTCGACGCGGCGGCCGGCCGGCTGGGCCACCTCGTGGAGCTGGGCGTCACGCACGTCGAGCTGATGCCGCTGTGCCCGTTCCCGGGCCGGCACGGCTGGGGGTACGAGGGCGTGTCGCTGTGGGCGGTGCACGAGCCGTACGGCGGCCCGGAGGCGCTGAGGCGGTTCGTCGACACGGCGCACGGTCTCGGCCTGGGCGTGGTCCTCGACGTGGTCCACAACCACTTGGGCCCGTCGGGCAATTACCTGCCGGCTTTCGGTCCGTACTTCACGGACACGCACCACACGCCGTGGGGCGCGGCCGTCAACCTGGACGCGCCCGGCTCGGACGAGGTGCGGGCCTTCCTGCTGGGTTCGGCGCTGGCCTGGCTGCGCGACTACCGGATCGACGGGCTGCGGCTGGACGCGGTGCACGCGCTCGCCGACAACCGGGCGCTGACGTTCCTGGAGGAGCTGTCGGCTGCGGTGGACGAGCTGTCGGCGGAGCAGGACAGGGGGCACTTCCTGATCGCCGAGTCGGACCTGTGCGACCCGCGCACCACGACCCCGCGCGAGGCGGGCGGCCTCGGACTGCACGCGCAGTGGAACGACGACTTCCACCACGCGCTGCACACCGCGCTCACCGGCGAGTCGCAGGGCTACTACGCGGACTTCGCGCGCGAGCCGCTGGCCGCGCTGGCCAGGACGCTCCAGCAGGTGTTCTTCCACAGCGGCACGTACTCGACGTTCCGGGGCCGTACGCACGGCCGCCCGGTGGACCTGGACACCACGCCGGCGCACCGCTTCCTGGGCTACGCGCAGACGCACGACCAGATCGGCAACCGAGCCCAGGGCGACCGGCTGGCGGCGTCGCTCTCCCCCGGGCTGCTGGCGTGCGCGGCGACGCTCGTCCTGACGGGCCCCTCCACGCCGATGCTGTTCATGGGCGAGGAGTGGGGCGCGGGCACGCCCTGGCAGTTCTTCACGGACCACACGGACGCGGAGCTGGCCGAGGCCGTACGGCGCGGCCGGCGGCGGGAGTTCGCGGCGCACGGCTGGGCCGAGGAGGACGTCCCGGACCCGCAGGACCCGGCGACCCGGGACCGCTCGTGCCTGGACTGGTCCGAGCCCGGGCGGGAGCCGCACGCGCGGCTGCTGGCCTGGTACCGCCGGCTGATCGCGCTGCGGGCCGGGCAGCCGGACCTCACCGACCCGGACCTGGCGGCGATCCGGGTCGCGTACGACGAGGAGGCCCGCTGGATCGCGTACCGGCGCGGGGACGTCCGCGTGGCGGTGAACCTCGCGGACCGGCCGGTCCGCGTGCCGCTGGGGCGCGACCACCTGCGGGTGCTCGCGGCGTGGGAGCCGGTGGCGGTGCCGGAGGACGGGGGCGAGCTGGTGGTGCCCGCGGAGTCGTGCGTGGTCCTCGCGGACCAGTGATCACTCGACGACGGCGAGCGCGCGGGAGGTGTTGTTGAACCGCCGCCCGCCGTCGCCGGTGACGGTGACGATGTCCTCGATACGGACCCCGAAGCGGCCGGGCAGGTAGACGCCGGGCTCGACGGAGAAGCACATGCCGGGGACCAGGGGCTGCTCCTCGCCCTCGATCATGTAGGGCGGCTCGTGCGTGGTGACGCCGATGCCGTGCCCGGTCCGGTGGATGAAGTACTCCCCGTACCCGGCCTCCCGGATCACCGCGCGGGCCGCCCGGTCCACGTCCTGGCAGGCGGCGCCGGGCCGTACGGCCTCGAACCCGGCCTGCTGGGCGGCGCGTACGACGTCGTGGACGCGCCGCACCTCGGCCGGGGGCTCGCCGACGTGGACGGTGCGGCTGGTGTCGGAGCCGTAGCCGTGCATCAGGCCGCCGAAGTCGAGGACGACGGTGTCGCCGTGGCGGATGGTGCGCTCGCCCGCCTCGTGGTGCGGGTCGGCGCCGTTGGGGCCGGACGCGACGATGGTGAAGTCGACCTGCTCGTGGCCGAAGCGCCGCAGCAGCGCGGCCAGGTCGGCGGCGACGTCGCTCTCCCTGCGGCCCGCGAAGGGCACTTTCAGGATCTCCTCGTACGCGGCGTCGGCCGCGGCGCCCGCCACCTCCAGCCGGGCGAGTTCCTGGGCGTCCTTGACGGCGCGCAGCATGGGCAGGCCGGTGCTGAGCGCCACGTACGAGGTGCCGGGCACCTGCTCCTGGAGGGCGAGGAGGTGCAGGGCCCAGGTGTTGTCGCTGACGCCGAAGCGGCCGGTGCGGCCGAGGAGGGGCGCGGCGAGGGCGTACGGGTCGGTGCCGTCGGTCCAGTCGCGCAGCGTCAGCGCCTGCGCGCCGGGGGCCTTGGCCGCGTCGGGCGCCTCCAGGGCCGGTACGACGAGGGTCGGGTCCTGGCCGGGGGCGAGGACGAGGAGGGTGAGCCGTTCGGTCTCGGCGGGCGGCCGGTAGCCGGTGAGGTGCGCCATGTCGGGCCCGGGCGCGACGACGAGCCCGGCCAGCCCGGCGTCGGCGGCGGCGTGCAGGGCGCGGTCCATGCGGGCGCGGTAGTCGTCGGTGGTGAAGGGGGTGAAGGGGCTCATGACCTGGTCCTCCTCGGTGGGTTCCTCGGCGGCACGTGCACGGGGCGGGGCCGAGCCTAATGGTCCGGCGCGGTCAGGAGGGCGGCCAACTCGGCGGCCGGTCCGGCCGCTTCGCCGCCGTGGAGGAGTTCGACGCGGTGGACGAGTCGGGGCTCGACGAGGGGCACGGCGAGGGCGTCGGCGTCCGGCGGGACGGTGACGGGCAGCAGGGTCAGGCCGCGGCCCGCGGCGGCGAGGGCGGTCAGGGTGCGCAGGTCGGTGCCGTCGTAGCGGAGGGCGGGGCGGAAGCCGTACGTGCCGTGGGCGGCGCGGAGCCGGTCGAGGGGGAGGCCGGCGGCCGGGGCGTCGAGCCAGCGGGCGGCGGTGAGGTCGCCGAGGCGCAGGCCGGGGCGGTGGGCCAGGGGGTGTCCGGCGGGGAGGTGCACGGCGAGCGGGACCTCGGCGACGGGCGTGGCGGTGAGCGGGGCGGTGTCGGGCAGGTGCAGGGGGTCGCTGGGCGCGGCGAGGCCGTCGACGAGCCCGAGGTCGGCGGCGCCGGTGGCGAGGGCGGCGGGTATCGCGTCGCGGGGCTGGACCCGGAGGGTGACTCGGGCGGTGGCCGGGAGCGCGGCGAGCAGCCGGGGGCCGACGGCCAGGGGGGAGGCGGCGACGGTGACCTCGCCGGCCGGGGCGGCGGCCATGCGGCCCAGTTCGGCGCGGGCCGCGTCCAGCCGGAGCAGGAGCGGAACGGCGTGCTCCAGGAGCCGGGCGCCGGCGCGGGTGGGGGCGACGGGGCGGCGGGTGAGGAGCGGGAGGCCGAGGTCGCTCTCCAGGGCGGCGATGTGCTGGGACACGGCGGACTGGGTGTAGCCGAGTTCGCGGGCGGCCGCCGAGAAGGAGGCGAGCCGGGTCACCGCCACGAAGGTGCGCAGGAGGTGGGGGTCCATGGTGCCAGTGTGAAGGGCGCGGCGGCATCAGCGTGCGTGATGGGGGAAGCAGGAATCATCGTTGGACGTGAACGCGGGCGTGGCCCGAGCATGTGCGCATGACACAGCTCAGCTCGCGAGCGCCTCGTATCGCCCTGGTCGGTGACCGCTCCCCCGCCGTGACGTCCCACGCCCGCGTCCCGCTGCTGCTGGACGCGCTCGCGGAGAGGGACGGGTTGGTGCTCGACGCGTACTGGGTGCCGACGCGGGATGCGGTGGAGCCGGGGGCAGTGGCGGAGTTCGACGGGGTGTGGCTGCTGCCGGGGAGCCCGTACGGCAGCAAGCCGGGCGCGCTGGCGGCGGTGCGGACCGCGCGGGAGGAGGGGATCCCCTTCCTGGCGACGTGCGCGGGGTTCCAGCACGCGCTGCTGGAGTACGCGCGGCATGTGTGCGGCCTGGCGCGGGCCGCCCACGCGGAGAGCGAGCCCGGCGCGGACCCGGACGACGTGCTGATCGGCCCGCTGGCGTGTGCGCTGGCGGGGCACGAGGGGGTGGTGCGGCTCGCGCCGGGTTCGCTGGCGGAGGCGGTGATGGGCGTGGAGCGGTCGGTGGAGCGGTACCAGTGCGCGTACGGTCCGGTGGGGCGGCATGTGGAGACGCTGCGGGCGCACGGGCTGCGGTTCAGCGGGGAGGACGAGGCGGGCGGGGTCCGGATCGTGGAGCTGCCGGGCCATCCGTTCTTCCTGGCGACGCTGTTCCAGCCGGAGCTCTCGGGGAACGGGTCGCGGGCGCATCCGATGATCCGGGCGTTCGCGACGGCCGCGGCACGGCGGACGGGCGCCTGACGACCGGTCAGCTCAGCCGTACGACGAGATCGGCACGGTCCCGCCCGGCGGCGACGAGCCGGGCGTTGGCCTCGTCGGAGCCGAGGACCCAGCGCTCGGCGTGGTCCCGTTCCTTGCCGAACCGGACGTGCCGCTCGATGAGCCGCGGCACACGCTGCCGGTCGTCCAGCTCCAGGAACCAGCACGCGTCGAGGAGCCCCCGAACGGCCGCCCACCCGTCCGCCTCGTGGAGCAGATAGTTCCCCTCGGTGACGACCAGGGGAGTCTCGGCCGGTACGGGAATGCTCCCGGCGACGGGCTCCTCCCGGGCCCGGTCGAAGGCGGGCGCGTAGACGGTGACGCCGGGTTCGGGTGCCCGCAGCCGGGCGAGCAGCGCGGCGTACCCGGCGACGTCGAAGGTGTCGGGCGCGCCCTTCCGCCCCTCCCGCCCGAGCCGCACCAACTCCGCCTGCGCCAGGTGGAACCCGTCCATGGGCACGAGCACGGCCACGTCCCGAAGCCGCTCCACGATGCCCGCGGCCACCGTCGACTTCCCGGCCCCGGGAGCCCCGGCGATCCCGAGGACGCGCCGCTCCCCGCGCACCACGAGGCCCCGTGCCCGTTCGACGAGCCGGTCGAGTTGCTGAACGTCCATGGTCCCATTGTCGGCTTCTCAATTAATTGCTACCGACCAGTAGTCGGAGCGCCTCCTTCCGTCCACTATGTGACGCGAGCATGCCGAACACGCGTACGGCACGCACCCCCACGAAGGAGTGACCCCACCCATGAACAGGCGATTCAGCGCACCACGCCGGCCCCTCGCTCTCGCCGCCGCCACCGCGGCGCTCACCCTGGCCTGGCCGTCGCAGGCGGCCGCCGCGGCACCGGCCGCCGCACCCGCCCGGCCGGCGGCCGTCGTCGCCGCTCACGGCGGCCTCGCCCAGCTCCGGGGCGTCGACTACACGACCTGGAAGCGCGACGTGGACGCCGTCGTCGCCGCGGCCCGGCCGTACATCGAGCAGCGCACGGCCGGTGCCTCGGGCCAGAAGCTCGCGGTGGTCCTGGACATCGACAACACCTCGCTGGAGACGGACTTCCACTTCTTCTGGGAGTACCCGACCCCGGCCGTCAGCCCGGTCCGCGACCTCGTGCGGTACGCCCACGCGCGCGGCGTGGCGGTCTTCTTCGTCACCGCCCGCCCCGGCATCCTGCACGCCCCGACCGAGTACAACCTCAAGGCCGTCGGCTACCCCGTGAACGGCCTGTACGTCCGCGACCTCCCCGACCTCTTCGAGGAGGTGGCCGCGTACAAGACGGAGAAGCGCGCCGAGATCGAGGCGAAGGGCTACACGATCATCGCCAACATAGGCAACCGCCCCAGCGACCTGACGGGCGGTCACGCCGAGCGCACCTTCAAGCTTCCGGACTACGACGGCAAGCTGTCCTGACCGGCGGTTCCACCGAAAAGACGTCCAGGCCGGTCCCGGTGGGCCGGCCTGGACGTCTTCCCAGGAGCGATCAGACGAGGTCGAACCGGTCCAGGTTCATCACCTTGTCCCACGCCGCGACGAAGTCCGTCACGAACTTCTCCTTCGCGTCGTCACTCGCGTAGACCTCCGCGAGCGCGCGCAGCTCGGAGTTCGAGCCGAAGACGAGGTCGGCGCGGGTGCCGGTCCACTTGACGTCGCCCGTGGCGGCGTCGCGGGCCTCGAACTCGTCCTGCGCCTGCGACGTCGACTTCCAGACCGTGCCCAGGTCGAGCAGGTTGACGAAGAAGTCGTTGGTCAGCGCGCCCGGCCTGTCGGTGAGGACGCCGTGCTGCGACCCGGCGTGGTTCGCGCCCAGGACGCGCAGGCCGCCGACGAGCACCGTCATCTCGGGGGCGCTCAGGGTCAGCAGGTTCGCCCTGTCGAGCAGCAGGTACTCGGCGGGCAGCCGGTTGCCCTTGCCGACGTAGTTGCGGAAGCCGTCGGCGGCCGGCTCCAGCGCGGCGAACGACTCGACGTCCGTCTGGTCCTGCGCGGCGTCCACACGGCCGGGCGTGAACGGCACCTCGACGTCGACGCCGCCGTCCCTGGCCGCCTTCTCCACGGCCGCGCCGCCCGCGAGGACGATCAGGTCGGCGAGCGAGACCTGCTTGCCGCCGGCGGAGTTGAAGGACCGCTGGATGCCCTCCAGCGTACGCAGCACCTGCGCCAGCTCGTCCGGGTCGTTGACCTCCCAGCCGCGCTGCGGCTCCAGGCGGATGCGGGCGCCGTTGGCGCCGCCGCGCTTGTCGCTGCCGCGGAAGGTCGAGGCGGACGCCCACGCGGTGGACACCAGCTGGGAGACGGTCAGGCCCGATCCGAGGACCTGCTCCTTCAGGGAGGCGATGTCCGCCGCGTCGATCGGCTCGCCCGTGCGCTCCGGCAGCGGGTCCTGCCACAGCAGCACCTCGGAGGGGACCTCCGGGCCGAGGTAGCGGACGACCGGACCCATGTCACGGTGCGTCAGCTTGAACCAGGCGCGGGCGAAGGCGTCCGCGAACTCCTCGGGGTTCTCGTGGAAGCGCCGCGAGATCTGCTCGTAGACCGGGTCGAAGCGCAGCGAGAGGTCGGTGGTGAGCATCGACGGGAGGTGCTTCTTCGACGGGTCGTGCGCGTCGGGGATGACCGCCTCGGCGTTCTTCGCCACCCACTGGTGGGCGCCGGCCGGGCTCGTGGTCAGCTCGTACTCGTACGCGAACAGGTTCTTGAAGAACTCGTTGCCCCACCGGGTGGGCGTGCTGGTCCAGGTGACCTCCAGGCCACTGGTGATCGCGTCGGCGCCCTTGCCGCTCTTGTACGTGCTCCGCCAGCCGAGGCCCTGCTCCTCCAGCGGGGCCGCCTCGGGGTCGGGGCCGACGTGCTCGGCCGGGCCGGCGCCGTGCGTCTTGCCGAAGGTGTGACCACCGGCGATCAGGGCGACGGTCTCCTCGTCGTTCATCGCCATGCGGCGGAACGTCTCGCGGATGTCGCGGGCCGCGGCGATCGGGTCCGGGTTGCCGTTGGGGCCCTCCGGGTTGACGTAGATGAGGCCCATCTGGACCGCACCCAGCGGGTTCTCCAGCTCGCGGTCGCCCGAGTAGCGCTCGTCGCCGAGCCAGGTGGTCTCGGGGCCCCAGTAGACGTCCTCCTCCGACTCCCACACGTCCTCGCGGCCGCCGGCGAAGCCGAACGTCTTGAAGCCCATCACCTCCAGGGCGACGTTGCCGGTGAGGATCATGAGGTCGGCCCAGGAGATGTTCTGGCCGTACTTCTTCTTGACGGGCCACAGCAGACGGCGCGCCTTGTCCAGGTTGCCGTTGTCCGGCCAGCTGTTGAGCGGGGCGAAGCGCTGCTGTCCGGCGCCGGCGCCGCCGCGGCCGTCGCTGATGCGGTAGGTGCCGGCGCTGTGCCAGGCCATACGGATCATGAGCGGGCCGTAGTGGCCGAAGTCGGCGGGCCACCAGTCCTGCGAGGTGGTCAGTACCTCCGCGATGTCCCGCTTCACGGCCGCGAGATCGAGGGACGCGAACGCCTCGGCGTAGTCGAAGTCCTCACCGAGGGGGTTGGCCACGGCGGGGTTCTTGGCGAGGACCTTCAGATTGAGCCGGTCCGGCCACCACTGCTGGTTTCCGCCGCCCTGGGTCGGGTGGGCGGCGCGCCCGTGTGCGACCGGGCAGCCGCCCGCGCCCTCGGCCTTCGCGTCGACGACGATCGCATCGTGATTCTCGGACATGGGACATCCTTCCGGACCGGGCGGACCAGGGGACTCATGAGGTGAGAGCGCTGGAACAACATGACGGCTCGGAAAGTAGGTCCTCTGGCTGTGTCGGAACCGATCCTATGATGGACATAATCCAAGTCAATACGACAGCCGGACACCGACTGATTCTCGCCGGTGGACTCATTTGTCGGACGCCGCAAAGTTAGGCTGGTGAACATGAGCGATCTGCTGGAACGGCTTCGCGGACGTGGCTGGCGGATCACCGCCCAGCGCCGGGTGGTCGCCGAGGTGCTCGACGGCGACCACGTTCACCTGACCGCGGACGAGGTGCACGCGCGCGCCATCGCCCGGCTCCCGGAGATCTCTCGCGCGACCGTCTACAACACCCTGGGCGAACTCGTCTCGCTGGGTGAGGTGACCGAGGTGACCACCGACGGCCGCGCCAAGCGCTACGACCCGAACGCCCACCGCCCCCACCAGCACCTGGTGTGCTCGGGCTGCGGAGCCGTCCGGGACGTCCACCCCGCCGGCGATCCGCTGGCCGCCCTGCCCGCCTTGGAGCGGTTCGGCTTCACCGTCTCCGAGGTCGAGATGACCTACCGGGGCCTGTGCCCCGACTGCGCCGCCCGCGCCTGACCCGGGGCCTGCCGGGGCTCCCAGGGGCTCAGCCCTCGTCCGGCTCCAGCCGCAGCGAGACCGAGTTGATGCAGTAGCGCTGGTCCGTCGGGGTCGGGTAGCCCTCGCCCTCGAAGACGTGGCCGAGGTGCGAGCCGCAGCGGGCGCAGCGCACCTCGGTGCGGACCATGCCGTACGAGCGGTCCTCGATCAGTTCCACCGCGGCGCTGTCCTTCGGGTCGTAGAAGGACGGCCAGCCGCAGTGGGACTCGAACTTGGTGGTGGAGGTGAACAGCTCCGCGCCGCAGGCCCGGCAGGAGTAGACGCCCTTCGTCTTCGTGTCGGTGTACTCACCGGTGAAGGCGCGCTCCGTGCCGGCCTCGCGCAGGACGTGGTACTCCTCCGGGGTCAGCTCGGCGCGCCACTGCTCGTCCGGCTTCTCGACCTCGTACGGCATGGTCTGCTCAGCTCCCTCGGTTCGGATCAGTTCGACAGGCGGTCCAGGATCCTCGGGCCGAGGTCCGTGACGTCGCCCGCGCCCATCGTGAGAACGAGGTCACCGGGGCGTGCCATTCCCGCGATCACGTCGGGGACCGTGGTCTTGTCGTGGACGGGCATGACGTCGGCGCCCGCCGCGACGGCGGCCTCGGTGATCAGTGCGCTGGTCACGCCGGGGATCGGGTCCTCGCGGGCCGGGTAGATGTCGAGGACGACGGACCGGTCCGCGAGCGCGAGCGCCTGGCCCATCTCCTTGCCCAGCTCCTGGGTGCGGGAGAACAGGTGGGGCTGGAAGACGACGAGGAGGCGGCGGTCGGCGCCCGCGGCCGCGCGCATGGCCTCCAGATCGGCCGTCATCTCGGTGGGGTGGTGCGCGTACGAGTCGATGACCTGGACGCCCGCGGCCTCGCCCTTGAGCTGGAGGCGGCGGCCGACGCCCGTGTACGCGGTGAGGGCCTTCGCCAGGGAGGACGGGTCGACGCCCGTGCGCGCGCCGGCCGCGAGGGCGGCGGCCGCGTTGTGGGCGTAGTGGCGGCCGGGCACCGACACCGTGAAGGTGTGCTCGGCGCCGTCCAGGGCGACCGTGACCTCGCTGGTCATGCCACGGGGCGTGATCGAGAGGATCCGGGCGTCCGAGCCCTCCGCCTCGCCGACCGTCAGGACGTTCAGGCCGGCGCGGCCGGAGACGCGGGCGGCCAGTTCACGGGCGCCCGCGTGCTCGCCGACGACCAGCGTGCCGCCCGGGCGGATCTTGGCGACGAAGGCCTCGAAGGACTCGTAGATCTCGTCCATGGAGGCGTAGTTGGCGTGGTGGTCCAGCTCGACGTTGAGGACGAGGGCGACCTCGGGGTCGTACTTCTGGAAGCTGCGGTCGCTCTCGTCGGCCTCGGCGACGAACAGCTCACCCTCGCCGTGGCGGGCGTTGGTGCCGGGCCCGGCGAGGTCGCCGCCGATGGCGTACGACGGGTCGAGGCCCAGCTCGGTGAGGGCGACGGCCAGCATGGACGTGGTGGTGGTCTTGCCGTGCGTGCCGGCCACGGCGATGGAGCGCAGGCCCTGCATGAGGGCGGCCAGCGCGTCGGAGCGGTGGACCACGGGGATGCCGAGTTGCTGGGCGCGGGCCAGCTCGGGGTTGTCGGCGCGGATCGCGCTGGAGACGACGACGCAGCTGGTGTCCCCGGCGAGGTGGTGCGCGGCGTGCCCGATGTGGACGGTCGCGCCGAGCGCGCGCAGCGACGCGGCGGTCTCGGACTCGCGCGCGTCGCTGCCGGCGACCCGGGCCCCCCGCTGGGCGAGGATCTTGGCGATGCCCGACATTCCGGCGCCGCCGATGCCGATGAAGTGCGGCCGTTCCATTGCGGCAGGGATGGCGGGTGCCATGCGGATCTCTCCCCGGGTGTGTCGTACGTGAGGGCCCAAGCCTATGCGCTGTGCGCGAAGAGCTTGAGCACCGGTACGCCGACCTTGTGGCGCGCCCGGGAGGCCCAGTCGCGGTGGAAGAACTCCTCCACGTAGTGCGGGGCGGTCAGGACGATGACCTCGTCGGCGTCGGCCTCCTCCACGACCGCCTTCATCTTGTCCAGGGGATGGTCCTCGACGACCTGCCCGACGGCTTCGCAGCCGGCGTCGCGCAGGGCCTGGAGCGACGCCTCCAGGGCGGCCTCGGCGGGCCGCCGCGCGGCCCGGCCGGAGGGCTCCTCGCCCTCCTTGGCGGCGTCCTTCAGGGCGCCGATGGCGACGTCGTCGATGGCGCGCAGCAGCACGTCGGCCTGGTCGCCGCGGGGCTGCATCAGCACGATGAACGAGACGCCCTCGTCTCCGTGCAGGCTCGTGACGAACTCCACGTCCACGGACGACAGGGGTTTCTCGATCATCAGAACGCTTGTGAACACCTCGGAAGCCCTTCTGCGGAAACCATCCTTCCCCGTGCCCGCACGGGGTCTGCGAAGTTAAGTGTGCCCAGCTCACGGTAAGCGGAACGACTAATTCCGCCTGATTGTCAGATGCGTCGGTCTGATTATCAGATGGGTTGGTTCCTTCGGATACGCCGGTATCGGGTCAGATACGTCGGTACCGGGTGAAAAGAAATCCGTCCTCCTCCAGCACGGACGCCAGCGCGAACCGGTCCGGCACCTCCAGGGACGGCCCGCCCGCGATGCGCTGCGCACCGCCCGCCGTCAGCATCGGCGACACGGTCAGGCACAGCTCGTCCAGCACCCCGCCGGCGATCATCTGGCCGAGCAGCCGCGGCCCGCCCTCGGTCAGCTGCCGGGTCAGCCCGCGCCCGGCCAGCTCCCGCACGGCCCGCGCGGGCTCCACCCCGGGCCCGTCGCCCGCGATGACCACCTCGACGCCGGCCCGCTCCGCGGCCCGCACCCGCGCGGGGGGCGCGGCCGCACCCGTCAGCACCAGCGTGGGCACCAGCGGCGAGGTGTAGAGGGGCAGCGAGAAGTCCAGGTTCAGCGAGGCGCTGACCACCGCGATGGCGGGCGCGGGCCGCTGCCCGGCGGACTTGCGGCGGGCCGCGAAGGCGTCCCGCGCGCGGGCCGGGCGGTACTGCTCCAGACGGACGGTCTCGGCACCCACCACGATCACGTCGGCCATGGCGCGCAGCGTCCCGAAGATCTTCATGTCGGCCGCCGAGGAAATGGGCTCCGAGCGGCCCTCGTGCTGGGCGGCGCCGTCGAGGGAGGACACCATGTTGGCGCGCAGCCAGGGGCCGTCCCCGGGGTACGCGTAGGCCTCGGCCAGCTCGTCGAGTGACCAGTCGTGGTCGTCGGCCACGGCGGCCCCGTGGGACTCGGCGGGAACGGGCGGTGTCTGGTCGGTCACAGGGAACAGGCGTCGCATGTCGTGCAGTCTGGCACGGCGCTTACAGTGGGGAGCGTGTCGACCAGTGCCCTGACCGAAGCGGTCCCGCTGTCCCTGTGCGCCCGTGAGCCGCACGTCCCCGCCGACCGTCTGGTCGCCGAGATGGTGCCTCCGCCGCGCTTCGACTCGGTGCGCTTCGACACGTACATCCCGGACCCGAACCAGCCCAGCCAGTCCGAGGCCGTCAAGGTGCTCTCCTCCTTCGCCGACGGGCTGGGCGGGGCGCACGCGAGCGGCGCGGGGAAGCGCCGCTGGTTCGCCCGCAGGCCGGCCGCCCCGACGGGGCCGCGCGGGGTGTACCTGGACGGCGGGTACGGCGTCGGCAAGACCCACCTGCTGGCCTCGCTGTGGCACGCCACCCCGGCGGAGCCCGCGCTCAAGGCGTTCGGCACGTTCGTGGAGCTGACCAACCTGGTCGGCGCGCTCGGCTTCCAGCAGACGGTGGCCACGCTCAGCGGGCACCGGCTCCTGTGCATCGACGAGTTCGAGCTCGACGACCCGGGCGACACGGTGCTGGTCTCCACGCTGCTCGGCAAGCTGGTCGACGCGGGCGTGGCCCTGGCCGCCACCTCCAACACCCTGCCCGGGAAGCTCGGCGAGGGCCGGTTCGCGGCCGCCGACTTCCTGCGGGAGATCCAGGGGCTGTCCGCGCACTTCCGGCCGCTGCGGATCGACGGCGAGGACTACCGGCACCGCGGACTGCCCGAGGCGCCCGCGCCGTACTCCGACGAACAGGTGACGAAGGCGGCGTACGCGACGCCGGGCGCCTCGCTCGACGACTTCCCGCACCTGCTGGAGCACCTGGCCCGGGTCCACCCGAGCCGGTACGGGGCGCTCACCGAGGACGTCGCCGCGGTCTGCCTCACCGGGGTGACGGCCGTGCCCGACCAGTCGACCGCGCTGCGGCTGGTGGTCCTGGCGGACCGGCTCTACGACCGCGAGATACCCGTCGTCGCCTCCGGACTGCCCTTCGACCGGCTGTTCAGCGACGAGATGCTGAACGGCGGGTACCGCAAGAAGTACTTCCGGGCGATCTCCCGGCTCACGGCGCTGGCCCGGGACTCGAAGAGACTGGCCGGTGCCTAGGTTGCAGTAGGTTGTGATGCCGTAACCCTGTGAGGTCGTACTCCACCGAAGGGATCCGGCATGGCTACCAAGCGTCACGCGCACACCGTCTGGGAAGGCAACCTGACCGAGGGCCGGGGCACCGTCACCCTTGACTACTCGGGCCTCGGCTCCTACGAGGTCTCCTGGCCGGCCCGTGCCGAGGAGGCCCGGGGCAAGACCAGCCCGGAGGAGCTGATCGCGGCCGCGCACTCCAGCTGCTTCTCGATGGCCTTCTCGGCCGCCCTGGGCAAGAACGGCGGCACGCCGACCCGGCTGAACACCAAGGCCGAGGTCACGTTCGTGCCGGGCACCGGCATCACCAATGTCCACCTCACGGTGGAGGGCGAGGTCCCGGGCATGGACGAGGTCACATTCGCCAAGATCGCCGAGGACGCCAAGGCGAACTGCCCGGTGAGCAAGGCCCTGGCCGGTACGGAGATCACGCTCACGGCGTCGCTCGTGAGCTGACGGCACCCGCGTCGCGCGATCCGGCCGCCACCCCTCGGAGAGGGGCGGCGGCCGGATCGTTTTCGGTCACCCGCCGGCCAACTGGCAACGGGCGTAACCTGTTTCGCACGGTTCACAGCCGTCAACCCGCGTGATACACGTGTGCGGAGATCAACTGCGTGATTTCTCCTGTCCGCCAACAGGGAGTTGCCATGTCCGCAACACGACGTCACATCCTCGCGAGCACCGGTGCGTCCCTCGCCGGTATCGCCTTCACCGGAGCCTTCTCCGAACTCTTCGCGGGAACGGCCGCCGCCACGCCCCCCGGGGGCCCCGCCGGCCACACGGGCCGCGCCGGCTACGGCCCCCTCATACCCGACCCCGACGGCCTGCTCGACCTCCCACGCGGCTTCCGCTACAAGGTGCTGTCCCGTGAGGGCGATCCCCTGCGCTCCGGCGAGGGCACCGTCCCCGGCAACCACGACGGCATGACCGCGCTCGTCGGCCGGCGCGGCCGCGTCCACCTGGTCCGCAACCACGAGAACCGGGCCACCGCGTCGAACGGCGTGCCCACCGTCGAGGGCCTGACCTACGACCCCGTCGCCAGAGGCGGCTGCACGGCCCTCGAACTGGACGGCCGCAACAACGTCCTGGCCGAGCGCGTCGCCCTCGCGGGCACCGCGGTCAACTGCGCGGGCGGCCCGACCCCCTGGAACACCTGGCTCACCTGCGAGGAGACCGACGACAAGGCCGGCACCAACGGCTACACCAAGGACCACGGCTTCATCTTCGAGGTCGACCCCGCCGACCCGCACCGCACCGGGGCCGTCCCGCTCACCGCCATGGGCCGGTTCCCGCACGAGGCGATAGCCGTCGACCCGCGCAGCGGGATCGTGTACGAGACGGAGGACGCGTTCACCAAGCCGTTCGGGCTCTTCTACCGCTTCCTGCCGGAGAAGCCGCTGGGCGGCACGGGCTCGCTGCGCGCGGGCGGCACGCTGGAGGCCATGCGGGTGCCGGGCGTACCGGACCTGTCCGTCGTGCAGGAGCCGGGCACGTGCTTCGAGCGCGTCGAGTGGGTGCCGGTGCCGGACCCCCTGGCCCGTCGCACCCCGATCCGGCTCCAGGACTTCGGGCCCAAGGGCATCACGCACGCGCAGAAGCTGGAGGGCTGCTACTGGGGCGGCTCGTCCGTGTACTTCGTCTCCAGCTTCGCCAGCGCGGAGGACGGCTCGGCCGCCGACCACTACGGGCAGGTGTGGCGGTACGAGCCGCACAAGCGGCGGCTGACGCTGGTCGTCGCCTTCGGGCCGGCCAGCGACATCCGGCTGCCGGGCGAGTCGCCCGACAACATCTGCCTCGCGCCCAGCGGCGGACTGATGGTGTGCGAGGACGGCGACGGCGCCCAGCACGTGTACGGGCTGACGCGGCGCGGCGAGGTGTACGCGATGGCGCGCAACGCGCACAACATCGGCACCGACGCCGAGCCGGAGTACGGCGAGTTCGCGGGCGTCACGTTCTCGCCGGACGGCCGGACGATGTACGTCAACTGCTACGAGCCGGGGACGACGTTCGCGGTGACGGGCCCCTGGCACTGACGGGCGGCCGACGGCCCCGGGGGTGGGCGCGTCGCGCGCCCACCCCTCCACCGGTGGGACATCCACGAGCGCCTCAGCGGCACCGGACGACTGATCAGCTACTTTCCGAAAGTGACATTTTCTGCAAGACAGCTTGTAACACTGACTCTTCTTGGTGCCGTCCTGTCCGGGTGCGGTGCGCCGAGCGTCGATGGTCCCGCCGTGCGCCCGGGGGCGGCGGGCGGCTCCCCCTCCGGACCGTCCGCGGCACCCTCGGCGGCACCGTCCGCCAAAGCTTCCGCCCCCACGATGGCCCCCGGCCCCGGCGGCCTCACGCCGGTCTTCGAGCGTGCCCCCGACGGGGGCGGCAGCGCGGCCGGGAAGACCGTGGCGCTCACCTTCGACGCCGACATGACGGCCGATCAGGGGCCCCGGGCGGCGCGCGGCGAGCGGTTCGACAACCCGGGGCTCATCGCCGCGCTGCGCCGCCTCCGCGTGGACGCGACGGTGTTCATGACCGGCCGGTGGGCGGAGGAGTACCCGGACCAGGCCCGGTCGATCGGCACGGACCCGCGCTTCGAGATCGCCAACCACTCCTACAGCCACCACGCCTTCAAGGCGCCCTGCTACGGACTGCCCACGCTGCGGCCGCACCAGATGGCGGCGGACGTGAGCCGGGCCTTCACGGCCTTCCGGGAGGCCGGGGCGCGCAACGTCGTGCCGTACTTCCGCTTCCCCGGCGGCTGCCACGACGAGGCGGCGCTGCGCGCGCTGGCGCCCGCGAAGGTGACGGCGGTGCAGTGGGACGTGGTCAGCGGCGACGCCTTCGCCACCGACCCGGACTCGGTGGCCACCCAGGTCCTGGCCGGAGTGCGGCCCGGCTCCGTGGTGGTGATGCACTGCACGCTCAGCGCCGCGCCGGTCACCGAGCAGGCGATCCTGAAGATCGTCCCCGAGCTGCGGCGCCGCGGCTACCGGTTCGTCAAGGTCTCGGAGCTGATGACCGGCTAGCCGGAGCAGGCGGTCCGCTCGGCCTCCCGCCACTCGCACACCGGGCAGAGCGTGATGCCCTTGGTGGACTCGGGGTACTCCGTCGGCTCCCCGCACAGCACGCAGCCGGCGAACGGCGGCCCGGCCTCGACGGCGTCCGCCGTGGTCCCCCCGTACGCGGCGTCGCCACGCTTCTCGTCCATGTGTACGACTGTAGCTCCGTCGTCTGCGCTAGTCTCGCGCGCCATGAACGAAGATCATAAGAACGAGCCGGTCTTCATCCGCTCGCGTTGGGGCACCAGGCGCTATGTCTACAACCCCGGGAACCCGATCGGCCTTGCGCTGATCATCGGCACCCTGCTGTTCGCCGGAGGCATGATGTACAACCTCCAGGAGGACCTCTCCTGGAGCGAGTGGGAGCTGGACGACGCCGTGCACGCCGCCGCCCGCACTCTGGAGACGACGCCGCAGCGGCTCACCTTCGGCGACGACTACGCGGACCTGATCCACGACGCGATCGACGCCACGAAGGAAGGCCCCTCCACGCACGTCAAGGTCTCGCCGGAGTGGGGCAACGGCGAGGACCCGACCGGCGACCGCTTCGACATCCGGACCACCGACACGAAGACCCGGTACTGCATGACCCTCACGCCGCCCCAGCCCGAGGACTCCGACGACCCGCTCGCACCGGACCCGGTGGTCACGCTGTCGGTCCAGGTGACCAAGGGCTCCTGCTGACCGCCCCCGCCCTCAGCTCTGCGACGGCTGTGGCGTCAGTTCACTCGGGCGTACGACGACGAAGCCCTCGCCCTGCAGCATCAGCTGGACCGCCTCGCCCGAGCCGCCGCGCAGCATCGACCCGAACGACTGCGAGCGGTGCAGCGAGGTGGACAGCTGGGCGGTCCAGCCGACGACGGCGTCCGTGTCCACGTAGACCGGCTGCTGCGCAGTGACCGGGATGACGACCGGCTCGCCGTCGCAGACCAGCGCCAGCATGCCGTGGCCGGTGAAGACGCTGTTGAAGAGCCCGCCGCCGGCCATCCCGGCGCCCTTCACCGTCTTGATCTCGTACGAGAGGGTCGCGTCGAAGCACAGGACGTTGCGGCCGTTGACCGTCAGGGCGTCGCCCGGTTCGATCTCCACGACGAAGCAGTTCTGCGCCTCGTGCGCGAACCAGGCCTCGCCCTGGCCGCGCACCGCCATCAGCGGCAGGCCCTCCCCCGTGACCGCCCGCTTGAGCATGCCGCCGAGGCCCTGGCCCTTGCGCTCGAACCGGAGGTCGCCCCGGTAGGCGACCATCGAGCCCTGCCGGGCGTGCATCTCGCCGTTCACCACGTACTTAACGCACTTGGAGTTCTGCAGCGTCATGCCGGGCGTGGCCGCCTGCTGCGCCAGGTGTTCGACCGCGAAAAGATCGCTCTTCATGCCGGGCATGGTCGCCCGGAACCCTCCACTCCGCCAAGGTGGCCTCCGGGCGGGCTGGCAGACTGGCCCGGTGACCAGCAACGACACCGACCTCCGTGACACCGCGCCCCAGTTCGTCCTGCCCCTGGTGGTGCGGGTCGAGAAGACCGGACCGCCGGCGCGCACCGACGCGCTCGAGACCGCGGCCCGCGCCGTGCTCGTGATGCTCTCCGACGACCGGTCGCTCGGCGACGGCGAGTGGGCGCAGGCCGTGCGCGACTGGCAGGACGCCCGGATCCGCAAGGTCGTGCGCCGGGCCCGGGGCGCGGAGTGGCGCCGCGCCGAGCGGCTGCCCGGCATCACGGTCACCGGGGGCACGGCGGAGGTACGGGTCTTCCCGCCGGTCCCCCTGGACGGCTGGCCCAAGGACCTGGCCAAGCTCCAGGTCTCGGGCACCGAGCTGACCGACCCGGAGGCGCCCGCACCGCCCGCGCCCGGCGAGGCCCCGCTCTGGCTCAACCCGGGCCTCGACATGTCCACCGGCAAGGAGATGGCGCAGGTGGGCCACGGCGCCCAGCTGCTGTGGTGGGCCATGAGCGACGAGGAGCGCAAGGACTGGCAGGAGGCGGGCTTCCCCCTGGCGGTCCGCACGGCCGACCCGGACCGGTGGCGTTCCCTGACGGCGAGCGGCCTGCCGATGGTCCGCGACGCGGGTTTCACGGAGATCGCTCCGGGCTCGTGCACGGTGGTGTCGGCGTTCCCGACCCGCACTGCCTGAGGCGCGGCGGCCGGTCCGCGCGGCGCGGCTCCGGTCGGCCGCGGCCGGCTCGTCGGCCACGGACGTGCCGGGTCCGGTGATCTCATGAGCACCGTACGTGCCCGGGCCGAGCGGATTCGGCCGAGCCCCGTCTCGAACAGCGGCGTTCGGGCCACCTGAACGTCATGCCGCCGGTATACGTACCTCCCAACACCGCAAGTAGGTTGAACGGCCGTTCCGTCACGGGGTGACGCGGCCGTGCACACATCGGCTCGGGAGGCACTTTTGCTGCGGCGCATCAACGGCACGGCACTCATCATCGCGGCGCTCGTCGCCACGATCGGGGCGCTCGCGTTCCCCGTCTGGTCGTACGCCGACCGCTCCGGCACCGGGCAGGCCAACCTCAACGCGTCCACCGTGGCGACCCAGTGGGGCCCGCTGTCCGCGACCGACCGCGAGTTCCTCGTGAAGGTGCGGCTCGCGGGCCTGTGGGAGCTGCCGGCCGGGCAGCAGGCCATCGAACGGGCGCCCACGCAGGCCATCAGGGACGCGGGCGACCACCTCGTCGTCGGCCACACCGACCTGGACCAGCGGGCGCGCGACGTGGCGGCGAAGCTGGGCGTGGAGCTGCCGAACCAGCCGACGGAGGAGCAGCAGGGCTGGCTGCGGGAGCTGTCGGCGGCCGGCGGCGAGGAGTACGAGCGGAAGTTCGCGAACCTGCTGCGCAACGCGCACGGCAAGGTGTTCGGGCTGATCGCCCAGGTCCGGCACACCACCCGCAACACGCTGATACGCCAGCTGGCGAGCGACGCCAACCAGACGGTGCTGGACCACATCACGATGCTGGAGGCGACGGGCCTCGTCGACTTCGACGCCATCGCCAACGAGGCCGCGGGCCGCGCCACGGCCAGCCCCTCCGGCCCGCCCGCCCCGAACGGGAACCTGCCGCCGGCGCCGAGCCCGGTCGGCCCCACGGGCTCGGACCAGCAGTTCACCTCGGAGCCGTCCACGCGGCCGGGCCCACCGACCGCGATCAACACGAACCGGCCCTGACCGCGCCCGAAGCTCAAATCAAGCTCTGAACCCGGCCCCGGCGGATTCGCCGTCGCCCGGCGGGGCCATGACACCTCCAGCGCGACAGCCGCGTGAGCCTGCGTGAGGCGGCGTGAGGAGGGGACATGAAGGAACTGGGGGTCGGCATCGGCTGGCGGCCCGAGATCGCGGACGCCGTGGAGAGCCTGCCCGGTGTCGACTGGGTGGAGGTCGTCGCGGAGAACCTCTGCGACGACCACCTGCCCGACTCCCTGGTACGGCTCCGCGAGCGGGGCGTCACCGTCGTCCCGCACGGCGTCTCGCTCGGCCTGGGCGGCGCCGAGCGGCCCGACGCGGAGCGGCTCGCCCGGCTGGCGGCCCGCGCGACGGCGCTGGGCGCGCCGCTGGTGACGGAGCACATCGCCTTCGTACGGGCCGGGGGGCCGCACACGGCGTCGCCGGCGCTGGAGGCGGGGCACCTGCTGCCCGTCCCCCGCACCTGGGAGGCGCTGGACGTGCTGTGCGAGAACGTGCGGATCGCGCAGGACGCGCTGCCGGTGCCGCTGGCGCTGGAGAACATCGCGGCGCTGTTCTCCTGGCCGGACGACGAGTTGACGGAGGGCCAGTTCCTGGCGGAGCTGGTCGCCCGTACGGGGGTGCGGCTGCTCATCGACGTGGCCAATCTGCACACGAACCGCGTGAACCGCGGCGACGACCCCGTGAAGGCGCTCGAGGAGCTGCCGCTGGAGTCGATCGCGTACGTCCATGTGGCCGGCGGCGTCGAGCGCGACGGCGTCTGGCACGACACGCACGCGCACCCCGTGCCGCCGCAGGTGCTGGACCTGCTGGGCGAGCTGGCGTCGCGCGTGGCGCCGCCGGGGGTGCTGCTGGAGCGGGACGACGACTTCCCGCCGGCCGGCGAGCTGGCCGCGGAGCTGACGGCGATCCGTACGACGCTCGACGCGTCGGCGGAGCGGCGTGCGGGCGCGCCGGTGTCGATGGCCGTTCCGGTGGCCGCCGCGCCGGTGCCGGAGGGCGCGCGGGAGCGGCTGGGGCTCGCGCAGACCGCCGTGCTGTCGGCGCTGGTCGCGGGCACGCCGGCGCCCGAGGGGTTCGACCACGGGCGGCTGCGGGTGCAGAGCCTGTCGCTGGCGCGCAAGCGGGCCGGGATCGTGGCGCGGCTGGCGCCCGAGCTGCCGCAGATCCTCGGCGAGGGCTACCGGGAGGCGTTCGTGGCGTACGCCAGGACCCATCCGCTGCGCGGGGGCTACCGGGGTGACGCGCTGGACTTCGCGCGGTTCCTGCTGGACGCCGGGCGGCCCGGCGACGCCGTGGCGCGGCTGCGCCTGCGCCACTGGTGGGCCGACCGCGCCGCGTCGCGCCCGCCGATGCGGATCACCCGGCTCGCGCGGGCCGCGCGTGTGGCGCTCGCGGGCCGGCGGTGACGCCGGTGCGGCGCGCGAGGACGCGCGCCGCACCCGGAGCCGGACCCGGTGTCGCTGGAGCAGCGGACGGTTCGCGTCCGCTGTCTGATCTTCCGGGTCGGGGGGTGAGGGACCGGTCGTGCCGGTCCCTCACCGAGCGAGCGGGGCCGGACCTCAGGCCAGGCCCGCCACCAGGTCCGCCACGGACTTGCGGCGGCCCGTGTAGAACGGGACCTCCTCGCGGACGTGCATCCGGGCCTCGCTGCCGCGCAGGTGGCGCATCAGGTCGACGATCCGGTACAGCTCGTCCGCCTCGAAGGCGAGGAGCCACTCGTAGTCGCCCAGCGAGAAGGAGGCGACCGTGTTGGCCCGCACGTCCGGGAAGCCGCGGGCCATCTTGCCGTGGTCGGCGAGCATGCGGCGGCGGTCCTCGTCGGGCAGCAGGTACCAGTCGTACGAGCGGACGAACGGGTAGACGCTCACGTAGTCGCGCGGCGTCTCGTCCGCGAGGAACGCCGGGATGTGCGACTTGTTGAACTCGGCGGGGCGGTGCAGCGCCATGTTCGACCACACCGGCTCCAGCGCGCGGCCGAGCCGGGTGCGCCGGAACAGGTTGTACGCCTCCTGGAGCTGGTCCGACGTCTCGGCGTGCCACCAGATCATCAGGTCGGCGTCGGCGCGCAGCCCGGACAGGTCGTACGTGCCGCGCACGGTGACGTCCTTGGCGGCGAGCTGGTCGAACAGCTCCTGGACCTCGTCGGCGTAGCCGCTCCGGTCCTCGGGCAGGACGTCGCGCAGCTTGAAGACGGACCACAGGGTGTAGCGGATGACCTCGTTGAGGTCCTTCGCCTTCTTACCGGCGTTCGGGATCTTTTCGGGCGCACTCATACGGCTATTCTCACTCGTCACTGTGGGTGCCCTGCGCCAGGGTCGGCGTGGCGATGATCTCGTCCGCCGCGCGGCGGGCGTCGGCGACGACCGCGGGGATGCCCACCCCGTCGTACGCCGCGCCGCACACCCGCAGCGCGGGCAGCTTCGCGACGGCCTCGCGGATGCGGGCGACGCGCGCCAGATGGCCCACGGGGTACTGCGGCAGGCCGCCGATCCAGCGGGTGACCTCGGTGGCGACGGGCTTCGCGGCGAGCCCGACGGCCTCGCCGAGGTCCCGCAGGGACACGGACACGAGGTCCTCGTCGTCGCGGTCGAGCTGCGCCTCCTCGCCGTACCGGCCGACGGAGGTGCGCAGCACGAAGAGGTCCCCGGCCCCGTCGGCGACCCACTGCCACTTCTGCGACGAGAACGTGGACGCCTTGATGGTGCGCCCGTCGACCGGCGGGACGAGGAAGCCGGAGCCCGCCGGCATCCCCGGGGGCAGGTCGGCGCGCCGGAAGGCGAGGGTGACCAGCGCCATCGAGGCGTACTCGACGGCGGCCAGCTCGGCGGACGCGGCCGGCGACTCGGCGGCCAGCAGCGCCGACGCCGCCCAGGCGGGGGTCGCGAGGATCACCGCGTCGGCGCGCAGCACGCGCCGGTCGCTGCGGACCTCCCAGTGCCCGGCGCGGCGGGTGAGCGCCTGGACGCGCGCGTCGGTGACGATCTCGCCGCCGCCGGCGGTGACCGCGTCCGCGACGGCGAGGGGCAGGCGGCCCACACCGCCCTCGATGCCCATGAAGACGGGGCCGTTCTGCGGCGGGGCGCTGCGCCGCAGGGCCTGTACGGCGTCGGTGAGGGTGCCGTGCTCGCGGACCGCCGCGAAGAGCTGCGGTACGGCGGACCGCATCGAGATCCGGTAGGAGTCGCCCGCGTAGACCCCGCCGAGCAGCGGCTCGACGAGCCGGTCCACGACCTCGCGGCCCATGCGCCGGGCGACGTACTCGCCGATGGCGACGTCCTCGCCGAGGTCGGCGGGCGGCAGGTCGCGGTCGTGGCCGATGCGGCGCAGCCCCTCGTCGGAGAGGAGGTCGCCGAGGTCGCGGGCGTCGGCGGGGACGCCCATCACGTGCCCCTTGGGCATCGGGCGCAGCGCGCCGCGGGTCCACACCGAGGCGGTGGCCGTGGCGGGGGCCTGGAGCCGGTCGCCGAGGCCGACCGCACGGGCGAGGTCGATCGCCTCCGGGCGGCGGGCGAGCATCGACTCGGCGCCGAAGTCGACGGGGGCGCCCGCGATCTCGCCGGCGTGGAGCTTGCCGCCGAGCCGGCCGGAGGCCTCCAGGAGGGTCACGGGGCGGCCGGCGAGCAGCACGCGGTGGGCGGCCGCGAGTCCGGCGATGCCGCCGCCGATGACGACGACACGGCCGGGAGGGGTGCCCCCGGAGTCCTCGGTGCCCCCGCTGTCCTCGGTGGTGTCCACGTTCATGCGTCCACTGTCTCAAACACCGTGACGAGTCCTGAACGTGACCCTTTCGGAACCGGGAAGGGGCAACCGGAGCGCCCGCCCCGGACGTCGAACCGGCAACACGGATCACACTCCCAGGGGGGACTCACATGCCATCCGGAATCCGTCCACGGCACGCGCTGGCGGCCGTTCTGCTCACCGCGACACTGGGCCTCGCCGGATGCAGCGGCGCCGACGGCGGTGCGGCGTCCTCCGCGGCGAAGGACAGCGCCGCCGGTGCCCCGCGGCCGGGCGAGGCCGCGGCGGGCCCCGACGCCGGGTACGGGCGGGACGACGCGGCCAAGCAGCCGGGCAAGCCGGCCGCCGTGCAGCAGCACATCATCCGGACGGCCGAGGTGTTCGTGGAGGTTAAGGACGCCTCCAAGGCGCTGGCCCGGGCGCGGGCGGCCGCCGCGGCGGCCGGCGGGCACATCGCCAACGAGTCGACGGAGCGCGTCGGCGAGGGCGGCATGACGTCCACCATCGTGCTGCGGGTGCCGCAGACCGCGTACGAGGACGTGCTCAAGGAGCTGTCGGGCGCGGGCAAGCTGCTGTCGCGGAAGGCCGACGCCAAGGACGTCACCGACCAGGTGGTGGACGTGGAGAGCCGGATCGCCACGCAGCGGGCCAGCGTCGCGCGGGTGCGCGAGCTGATGGACCGGGCCACCAAGCTGGAGGACGTGGTGACGCTGGAGTCCCAGCTGAGTTCCCGTCAGGCGGAGCTGGAGTCGCTGCTCGCTCAGCAGGCGGCGCTGAAGGACCGGACGACGCTGGCGACGATCACGCTGCGGCTGAGCGAGCCGGAGCCGGTGGCCGATGTGCGGAAGGACGAGGAGCCGGGTGTCCCCGACGCGCTGAAGGGCGGCTGGGACGCTCTCGTCACGACCGCGAAGTGGGTCGCGATCGTGCTCGCGGCGCTGGCCCCGTGGCTGGCGGTGCTGCTGGTGGCGTACGTGCTGTGGCGCCTGCTGGTCCGCCCGTTCTTCGCGCGGCGTGCGGCGCGGCGCCCGGCCCCGGCGCCCGCCGTCCCGCCCCACCCGGCGCCGGCGGGCGGACCGGCCGGCCGGTCCGCGTGGCCCGTGGTCCCGCCGCGGCAGGCCCCCGCCCCGGCGGGCGAGCAGCGGCAGCCCGGGGCCGGCGAGCAGCCGAAGCCGGAAGCGGGCGACGACGGGCCCGAGCAGCCCAACTGACCGGCTCGACCTGCCTCTTGCCCGTAGCGTGGCCGCTTGGGACACGAGGGACGGAAACGACTGGTGGTGGTCGGCGGCGACGCGGCGGGGATGTCCGCCGCGTCGCAGGCCCGGCGGCTGAGCGGCCCGGACGAGCTGGAGATCGTCGCGTTCGAGCGCGGCCACTTCACCTCGTACTCGGCGTGCGGGATCCCGTACTGGGTCGGCGGGGACGTCGACGGGCGGGACGCTCTCATCGCCCGGACGGCCGAGGAGCACCGCGCGCGGGCGATCGACCTGCGGCTGCGGACCGAGGTGACCGAACTCGACCTGGACGGACAGCGGGTGCGGGCGAGGGACCTGGAATCCGGCGAGGAGTACTGGACGGGCTACGACCGGCTGGTCCTGGCGACGGGTGCGCGCCCGGTGCGCCCGCCCCTGTCGGGCATCGACGCGCCGGGCGTGCACGGCGTGCAGACCCTGGACGACGGCCAGGCGCTGCTGGACGCCCTGGAGGAGCACCCGGGACGGCGCGCGGTCGTCGTGGGCGCCGGGTACATCGGCGTCGAGATGGCCGAGGCGCTACTGAAGCGCGGGTACGAGGTGACGGTGCTGGACCTCGCCGAGGAGCCGATGTCGACGCTGGACCCGGACATGGGCCGGCTGGTGCGCGAGGCGATGAACGGCATGGGCATCACCACGGTGGGCGGGGCGCGGGTCACCGAGATCCTGACGGGTGGCGACGGCCGCGCCCGGGCCGTGGTGGCCGGCGGCACGGAGTACCCGGCGGACGTGGTCGTCCTGGGTCTCGGCGTGGCCCCGGAGACGTCCCTGGCCCGGGCGGCGGGGCTGCCGACGGGGGCGCACGGCGGCCTGCTCACCGATCTGTCGATGCGGGTGCGCGGCCGCGAGGACGTGTGGGCGGGCGGGGACTGCGTCGAGGTGCTGGACCTGGTGTCGGGCCGGGAGCGGCACATCCCGCTGGGCACGCACGCCAACAAGCAGGGCCAGGTGATCGGCGCCAACGTGGCGGGCGGCTACGGGACGTTCCCGGGTGTCGTCGGCACGGCGGTCAGCAAGGTGTGTTCGCTGGAGATCGCCCGCACGGGGCTGCGCGAGCGGGACGCGCAGGGCGTGGGGCTGCGGTTCGTCGCCGTACGGATCGAGTCGACGAGCCGGTCCGGCTACTACCCGGGGGCGGCGCCGATGACGGTGAAGATGCTCGCCGAGCGGGGTACGGGCCGACTGCTGGGGGTGCAGATCGTGGGCCGTGAGGGCGCGGCGAAGCGGGTGGACGTGGCGGCGGTGGCGCTCACGGCCGGGATGACGGTGGAGCAGATCACCGCGCTGGACCTCGGATACGCCCCGCCGTTCTCCCCGGTGTGGGACCCGGTGCAGATCGCGGCCCGCAGGGCGGTGAAGGCGGTCCGGGACGCGGACTGACCGGCGGATCGGGGAGCTCTGCCCCCGATCCCCCGCTCCTCGAACGCGGAGGGGCTGACGTCGGCCGGTCAGCCCACGCCGCTAACGCGCGGTCCGCGTGTGCACGTACTCCACGAGGCGGGTCAGGGCGTCCGGGTCCGTGGTGGGCAGGACGCCGTGGCCGAGGTTGAAGACGTGGCCCTCCAGGCCGGCCGCCGCGTCCAGTACGCGGCGGGTCTGGGCCTCGACCGCCTCGCGGGGGGCGAAGAGGACGGCCGGGTCGAGGTTGCCCTGGAGCGCCTTGCCGGGGCCGACGCGGCGGGCGGCCTCGTCGAGCGGGACGCGCCAGTCGACGCCGACGACGTCCGCGCCCGCCTCGCCCATGAGGCCCAGCAGCTCGCCCGTGCCGACGCCGAAGTGGATGCGCGGGACGCCGTACGAGGCGACGGCGTCGAAGACCTTCGACGACGCGGGCATGACGGAGCGGCGGTAGTCGGCCGGGGCGAGGGCGCCGACCCAGGAGTCGAAGAGCTGCACGGCGGAGGCGCCGGCCTCGATCTGGACCTTCAGGAAGGCCGCGGTGATCTCGGCGAGGCGGTCCAGCAGGTCGGCCCACAGCCCGGGGTCGCCGTACATGAGGGCCTTGGTGTTCTCGTGGTTGCGGGACGGGCCGCCCTCGACGAGGTAGCTCGCGAGGGTGAAAGGCGCGCCCGCGAAACCGATGAGCGGGGTGGAGCCCAGCTCGCCGGTGAGCATGCCGATGGCCTCGGTGACGTACGGGATGTCGTCCGGGGTCAGGTCGCGCAGCCGCTCCAGGTCCTCGCGGCGCCGGATCGGCTCGGCGACGACGGGGCCGACGCCCGGCTTGATATCGAGGTCGACGCCGATGGCCTTGAGGGGGACGACGATGTCGCTGAAGTAGATCGCGGCGTCCACCTTGTGGCGGCGCACGGGCTGCAGCGTGATCTCGGTGACCAGCTCGGGCCGCATGCACGAGTCGAGCATCGGGATGCCCTCGCGGACCTTCAGGTACTCGGGCAGCGAGCGCCCCGCCTGGCGCATGAACCAGACCGGCGTGTGCGGCACGGGCTCGCGCCGGCACGCCTTCAGGAACGCGGAGTCGTACGTCGGTGTCTGCTGGGCCAGGGGCCGGTCGTTGGCACTCACGCCCTGAATCTTCGCATGTGCGCCCGGGCGGCTCGCGCGGTGAGGGTGTCCCTCCCTGCGCGCGGCTCTCCTTCCGCCTACTCTTCCCCGCATGGCTGCGGCTCATGGACAGTTTTCCGATCATCCCGATCAGTCGGATGGTTCCGCCCGTTCCGATCGCCCCGAACCGGGCGGCGAGGAGGAGAGCGGTGTCCCGTCCGCCTTCCGGCGCGCGGTGGAGGCGCTGCGGGCGGTGCGGCTGCGTCCGGAGATCGCCCTGGAGCCGACCCGGCCTCCGCAGCGGCTCGCGCCCCACGCGTACGCGGTGGAGGCGGTGGCCACGGAGGAAGGAGAGGAGCTGGCGGACGGCCGGCTGGTCCTGCTGCACGACCCGGACGGCCACGAGGCGTGGCAGGGCACGTTCCGTCTGGTGACCCTGATGCGGGCGGAGCTGGAGCCGGAGATGGCGGCGGACCCGCTGTTCCCGGAGGTGTGCTGGTCGTGGCTGACGGGTGCGCTGGAGGCGCGGGGCCTGTCGTACGGGGAGGCGAGCGGGACGGTCACGCGGGCGGGGTCGTACTACTTCGGCGGGCTCGCGGAGCGCCGGCCGGCGACGCAGATCGAGATCCGGGCGTCGTGGACGCCCCGGGAGGGCCGGGGCGGGGTGCCGGACACGGGGGGTCACCTGGCCGCCTGGGGCGATCTCCTGTGCCAGGTGGCGGGTCTGCCGCCGTCGGGCCCGGGCCCGCTGGAGTCGGGGGGCGGCGGTGTGGTGTCCCTGCCGCAGCGGCGGGGCCCTCAGCACCGGTAGCGGGCGTTCCCCGAAGGGAGTACGTGAGGCGGTTCGCTCGTAGGATGATCGATCACCCGTCCGAATTGCCCCAATTGTTACTCACCAAATCGTGATCTTCCTCTAAAGGCGGGCGGGATTGCTGCCGAAGAGGTCTGTGACCCTTCAAGCACGGTTCGCCCCGGCTTTCCCCGAGCCGGCAGTGTCCCGCACCTTCCCAGGAGGCCTGGTGTCCGTTCTCCTCGAGCAGCCCGCAAGCCTGGTCGCCTACCGCCCGAACAAGCCGACGGCCATGGTCGTCGTGGCCGACCCGCGCGTCCGCTCCACCGTGACCCGCCACCTGTGGGCCCTCGGAGTGCGTGACGTCATCGAGGCGTCGTCCATCGCGGAGGCTCGTCCCCGAATCGGCAACCCGCGCGACATCTGCGTCGCGGACGTCCACCTGCCCGACGGCTCCGGCCTCACCCTGCTGTCGGAGACCCGCGCCGCCGGCTGGCCCAACGGCCTGGCCCTCTCCGCCGCCGACGACATCGGTGCCGTGCGCAACGCGCTCGCCGGCGGCGTCAAGGGCTATGTCGTGACCGGTACGCGTACGAACATCGGCCACCCCACGCGCCCCGGCGCCGCCCCCATCGGCGCGGCCGCGGCCCGGCTGCACCGCCGCCCCCCGGGCGCCCCGAGCCACCCGGGCGGCTACCGGGAGCTGTCCGGCCGCGAGGTCGAGGTCCTCCGGCTGGTGGCGGAGGGCCAGTCGAACAAGGCCATCGGCGTCTCCATGGGCCTGTCCGCACTGACCGTCAAGAGCCACCTCGCGCGGATCGCCCGCAAGCTCGGCACGGGCGACCGTGCGGGCATGGTCGCCGTCGCCCTGCGCACCGGAATCATCCACTGACGGTCGACACACCGCACGCGCCCGTCGACGGAACGTTCCGTCGACGGGCGCCTTCCGTTCACGGATACCCTTGACAGGTGACCGACGCCCAAGACACCGCAGCTAAGACATCACTGCGAACCACCGGGGGCGGCCCTCCGGACGACGGCGTCGCAGCCGACGGGGCGACGACCCCGGAGCCGATCCCGTTGCTGGAGCCCCGCGAGGGCATCCCGCCGGTGGTGGCCGACGCCGACTCCCTCGCCCGGGTGATCGCCGCCTTCGAGGCGGGCACCGGGCCGGTCGCCGTCGACGCCGAGCGGGCGTCCGGCTACCGCTACGGACAGCGCGCCTACCTGGTGCAGCTGCGCCGTGAGGGTGCGGGCACGGCGCTGATCGACCCGGTCGGCTGCCCCGATCTCTCCGGCCTCGGCACCGCCCTCGACGGCATCGAGTGGATCCTGCACGCCGCGACCCAGGACCTGCCCTGCCTGCGCGAGATAGGCATGGTCCCCTCCCGGCTGTTCGACACCGAGCTGGCCGGCCGGCTCGCGGGCTTCCCGCGCGTGGGCCTCGGCGCGATGGTCGAATCGGTGCTGGGGTACGTGCTGGAGAAGGGCCACTCCGCCGTGGACTGGTCGACGCGCCCGCTGCCCGAGCCCTGGCTCCGGTACGCCGCGCTGGACGTCGAGCTGCTCGTCGACCTGCGTGACGCACTGGAGAAGGAGCTGGACCGGCAGGGCAAGCTGGAGTGGGCCCGCCAGGAGTTCGAGGCGATCTCCTCCGCGCCGCCCCCGCCGCCGCGCAAGGACCCCTGGCGCCGCACGTCCGGTATGCACAAGGTCCGGCGCCGGCGCCAGATGGCCGTCGTACGGGAGCTGTGGACGGCCCGTGACCGGATCGCCCAGCGGCGCGACGTGTCGCCGGGCAAGGTCCTCAGCGACGCCGCCATCGTCGAGGCCGCCCTCGCGCTGCCGCCCAATGTGCACGCGCTGACGGCGCTGCCCGGTTTCGGGCACCGCATGGGGCGCCGGCAGCTCGAACAGTGGCAGGCGGCCGTCGACCGGGCCAAGGCGCTGCCGGACGCGGAGCTGCCCCAGCCCGGCCAGCCGGTCGCCGGCCCTCCCCCGCCGCGCGCCTGGGCGGACAAGGATCCGGCCGCGGCGGCCCGGCTGTCGGCGGCCCGCGCGGCGGTCTCCGCGCTCGCGGAGACGCTGAACCTGCCGCAGGAGAACCTGATCACGCCGGACACCGTGCGCCGGGTTTGCTGGGAGCCGCCCAAGGACCCGACGCCGGAGTCGGTCGCCGAGACGCTCGTCGGGTACGGCGCGCGCACCTGGCAGATCGAGCAGGTCACCCCGGCGCTGGTGAAGGCCCTGCGGGTCAAGGCCTGAGCGGTCGGCCGCCCGATGAGCAGGGCGGGCTCTGCGTACGTATACGACGGTGCCCCGCCCCCGGAGCGCGCGACCGGGGGCGGGGCACCAGTGTGTCCGGCGGGGGTGCGCGGGTGTGACCTTCAACGCTCCGGGCGGGGGGACTGTGCAGCATGGTTACCCGTAAGTAGCATGGGGCCAGCAAGCGCGCGCTTAGCCGCGTGCCGCAGCAGTGCCATCCCGCACCCTGGAGGAGAGCCATCGTGCCTCGTACCGTCAGGGACGTCGTCTTCGTCGACGGCGTCCGCACCCCGTTCGGCAAGGCGGGCCCGAAGGGCATCTACCACGAGACCCGCGCCGACGATCTCGTCGTGAAGGCCATCCGGGAGCTGCTGCGCCGCAACCCCGGCCTCGACCCCAAGAAGATCGACGAGGTCGCCATCGCCGCGACCACGCAGATCGGCGACCAGGGCCTGACCCTCGGCCGCACCGCCGGCATCCTCGCCGGCCTGCCGCAGTCCGTGCCGGGCTACTCCATCGACCGCATGTGCGCGGGTGCGCTCACGGCCGTGACGTCCGTCGCCGGCTCGATCGCCTTCGGCGCGTACGACGCGGTGATCGCGGGCGGCGTCGAGCACATGGGCCGCCACCCGATGGGCGAGGGCGTCGACCCGAACCCGCGGTTCGTCTCCGAGAAGCTGGTCGACGAGTCCGCCCTGTTCATGGGCATGACGGCGGAGAACCTGCACGACCGGTACCCGACGATCACCAAGCAGCGCGCCGACGAGTACGCCGTGCGCTCGCAGGAGAAGGCCGCCAAGGCGTACGCCAACGGCAAGATCCAGCAGGACCTGGTGCCGATCTCCGTCCGCCGCACCAACCCGGAGGCCGGCGAGACCGGCTGGGGCCTGGTCACCGCCGACGAGCCGATGCGCCCGGGCACCACCCTGGAGAACCTGGCCGGCCTGAAGACGCCGTTCCGCGTCCACGGCCGCGTCACCGCCGGCAACGCCGCGGGCCTCAACGACGGCGCCACCGCGTCGATCATCGCTTCCGAGGAGTTCGCCCGCGAGAACGGCCTCCCGGTCAAGATGCGCCTCGTCTCGTACGCCTTCGCCGGCGTCGAGCCGGAGGTCATGGGCTACGGCCCGATCCCGGCGACCGAGAAGGCCCTCGCCAAGGCGGGCCTGACGATCGGCGACATCGGCCTGTTCGAGATCAACGAGGCGTTCGCCGTGCAGGTCCTGGCGTTCCTCGAGCACTACGGCATCGCCGACGACGACGCGCGCGTCAACCAGTACGGCGGCGCCATCGCCTTCGGCCACCCGCTGGCCTCCTCCGGTGTCCGTCTGATGACGCAGCTGGCCCGCCAGTTCGAGGAGCAGCCGGAGGTCCGCTACGGCCTCACCACCATGTGCGTCGGCTTCGGCATGGGCGCGACGGTCATCTGGGAGAACCCCCACTGGGAGGGCAAGTGAGCACCACCGCTGAGCTGCTGAAGGGTGCGGCCGAGCTGTTCCCGGACGAGGTCGTCACCCAGGCGCACGTACGCCACCTCGACCTTCCGTTCGGTGCGGGCCGGTTCGCCCTGATCACGCTGGACAACGGCTTCGACCACACCAAGCCGACCACCTTCGGCCCGCAGTCGCTCGCCAACCTGAACGCGGCGATCGACCAGGTCGAGAAGGAGGCCGCCGAGGGCGGGATCGTCGGTGTCGGCCTGACCGGCAAGCCGTTCATCTTCGCGGTCGGCGCCGACCTCAAGGGCGTCGAGCTGCTGAAGAAGCACGAGGAGGCCCTGGCCATCGGCAAGGGCGGCCACGACGTCTTCAAGCGTCTCGCCGCGCTGGCCGTCCCCACGTTCGCGTACTACAACGGCGCGGCGATGGGCGGCGGTGTCGAGGTCGGTCTGCACTGCACGTACCGCACCGTCTCGAAGGCGCTGCCGGCCTTCTCCCTGCCCGAGGTCTTCCTGGGCCTCGTCCCGGGCTGGGGCGGCTGCACGATCCTGCCGAACCTGATCGGCGCGGACCGCGCGGTCTCGGTGATCATCGAGAACTCGCTCAACCAGAACAAGCAGCTCAAGGGCGCGCAGGTCTTCGAGCTCGGCATCGCCGACGCGCTCTTCGAGGGCGCGGACTTCCTGGAGCGGTCCCTCGTGTGGACGGCGCAGGTCCTCAAGGGCGACATCACCGTCGAGCGCCCCGAGGTGGACCGCGGCGAGGCCTGGGACCAGGCCGTCGCCCGCGGCCGGTTCATCGCCGACGGCAAGGTGCACGGCGCGGCCCCGGCCGCCTACCGGGCCCTCGACATCATCGAGGCGGCCAAGGACGGCGACCTGCAGAAGGGCTTCGACGCCGAGGACACCGCGCTGGCCGACCTGATCATGGGCGGCGAGCTGCGCTCCGGCATCTACGCCTTCAACCTGGTGCAGAAGCGCGGCAAGCGCCCGGCGGGCGCCCCGGACAAGAACCTGGCCCGCCCGGTCAGCAAGGTCGGTGTCGTCGGCGCCGGTCTGATGGCCTCGCAGCTGGCGCTGCTGTTCCTGCGCCGCCTGGAGGTCCCGGTCGTCCTCACGGACATCGACCAGGAGCGCGTCGACAAGGGCGTGGGCTACGTCCACTCCGAGATCGACAAGCTGCTCGGCAAGGGCCGGATCAACCAGGACAAGGCCAACCGCCTCAAGGCGCTGGTCAGCGGTGTCCTGGACAAGGCCGAGGGCTTCGCGGACGCGGACTTCATCATCGAGGCCGTGTTCGAGGAGATGTCCGTCAAGCAGAAGGTGTTCGCCGAGGTCGAGGCGGTCGCCCCGGCGCACGCGATCCTCGCGACCAACACCTCCTCGCTGTCGGTGTCGGAGATGGCGTCCAAGCTCCAGCACCCGGAGCGGGTCGTCGGCTTCCACTTCTTCAACCCGGTCGCGATCCTCCCGCTGCTGGAGATCGTCCGCGGCGAGAAGACCGACGACGCGTCGCTGGCCACGGCCTTCGCCGTCGCCAAGAAGCTGAAGAAGACCGCGGTGCTGGTGAAGGACGCCCCGGCGTTCGTCGTCAACCGCATCCTGACCCGCTTCATGGGCGAGATCCAGAACGTCATCGACGAGGGCACCCCGGTCGCCACCGCCGAGAAGGCCGTCGAGCCGCTCGGTCTGCCGATGTCGCCGCTGGTCCTGCTGGAGCTGGTCGGCCCCGCGATCGGTCTGCACGTCTCGGAGACCCTGAACCGCGCCTTCCCGGAGCGCTTCACGGTGTCCCCGAACCTGAAGGCGGTCGTCGAGGCGGGCAAGCGCGGCTTCTACGTCTACGACTCGGGCAAGCCGGAGCTGGACCCGGAGGTCGCCGCGCTGCTGCAGCAGGGCGATGTCGTCCTGACCGAGCAGCAGGTCCGCGACCGCGTCCTGGACGCCGTCGCGCAGGAGATCGGCCTGATGCTGGAGGAGGGCGTCGTCGCCGAGGCGCAGGACATCGACCTGTGCCTGATCACCGGCGCGGGCTGGCCCTTCCACCTGGGCGGCATCACGCCGTACCTGGACCGTGAGGGCGTGTCGGAGCGCGTGAACGGCAAGCGGTTCCTGGCGCAGGGCCTCGCGAGCGTCCCGGCGTAACGGCTGCACGGCTGCACGGCTGCACGGCTGCAACGGCTGCAACGGCGACGGGCCGTACGGGAGTGGATCCCGTACGGCCCGTCGCCGTATGCGGCGGCGCGGCGTCAGTCCGTCGCCGTCAGGGTGTCCAGGATCTGCTGGCCGTACTTGGCGAGTTTGTTCTCGCCGACACCGCTGACGCCGCCCAGCTCCGCGAGGGTCGTCGGCGGGGTCGCGGCGATCTCCCGCAGGGTCGCGTCGTGGAAGATGACGTACGCCGGGACGCCCTGCTCCTTGGCGGTGGCGGCCCGCCAGGCGCGCAGCCGCTCGAAGAGGGGCAGGGCCTCCTCGGGCAGGTCGGCGGGCGCGGACTTCTTCTTGCCCGAAGGGGACTTGGCGGAGCCGCGGGCCGGCTTCTCCGGCTCGCTGCGCAGCAGGACCTGCCGGCGCCCGCCGAGCACGTCGGCGGACTCGTCGGTGAGGACGAGCGTGTTGTACTCGCCCTGCACGGCGAGGAGCCGCTGGGCCAGCAACTGGCGCGCGACCCCCCGCCACTGGGCCTCCGTCAGCTCCGTGCCGATCCCGAAGACGCTCAGCGCGTCGTGGTCGAACCGGATCACCTTGTCGGTCTTGCGGCCGAGCAGGATGTCGACGATCTGCCCGACGCCGAACGACTGGCCCCGCTCCCGCTTGAGCCGTACGACGGTCGAGAGGACCTTCTGCGCGGCGATGGTGCCGTCCCAGGACTTGGCCGGGGTCAGACACGTGTCGCAGTTGCCGCACGGGCCGCTCTCCTGGCCGAAGTACGCCAGCAGCTGCACACGGCGGCACTCGACGGTCTCGCACAGCGCGAGCATGGCGTCCAGGTGCGCCGCCAGCCGGCGGCGGTGGTCGGCGTCGCCCTCACTGGTGTCGATCATCCGGCGCTGCTGGACGACGTCGCCCAGCCCGTACGCCAGCCAGGCCGTCGACGGCAGCCCGTCACGGCCGGCCCGGCCGGTCTCCTGGTAGTAGCCCTCGACGGACTTCGGCAGGTCGAGGTGGGCGACGAACCGGACGTCCGGCTTGTCGATGCCCATGCCGAACGCGATCGTGGCGACCACGACGAGGCCGTCCTCCCGCAGGAACCGCGCCTGGTTCTCGGCGCGCGTGCGGGCGTCGAGCCCGGCGTGGTACGGCACGGCGTCGATGCCGTTCTCCACCAGGAACGCGGCTGTCTTCTCGACGGACGCCCGGGACAGGCAGTACACGATGCCGGCGTCGCCCTCGTGCTCCCCCTTCAGGAAGGCGAGGAGCTGCCGCTTCGGCTCGCTCTTCGGGACGATCCGGTACTGGATGTTGGGCCGGTCGAAGCTGGCCACGAAGTGCCGCGCGTCCTGGAGGTTCAGCCGGGTGGCGATCTCCGCGTGCGTGGCCCGCGTGGCGGTCGCCGTGAGGGCGATGCGCGGCACGTCGGGCCAGCGCTCGTGGAGCTGGGACAGCTGGAGGTAGTCCGGCCGGAAGTCGTGACCCCACTGGGCGACGCAGTGTGCCTCATCGATGGCGAACAGTGAGATCTTGCCGCGCTCCAGGAGCCGCAGCGTCGACTCGACGCGCAGCCGCTCCGGCGCGAGGTACAGCAGGTCCAGCTCGCCCGCCGCGAACTCGGCCTCGACGAGGCGCCGCTCGTCGAGGTCCTGCGTGGAGTTCAGGAACCCGGCGCGCACACCGAGCGCCCGCAGGGCGTCGACCTGGTCCTGCATGAGCGCGATGAGCGGCGAGACGACCACCCCGACACCCGGCCTGACCAGGGCGGGGATCTGGTAGCAGAGCGATTTGCCGCCGCCCGTGGGCATGAGGACGAGCGCGTCACCGCCGCCTATGACGTGCTCGATGATCTCCCGCTGCTGTCCGCGGAACGAGTCGTAGCCGAAGACCCGGCCGAGGACCCGCAGGGCCTCGTCCGCCGTCTCGGGCGCGGGGGCGTGTTCAGGGGAAGTCATTCGCCGATTCTACGAGCGGCCCGGCACCCCCGGCCGTGCCCTGTGGACAACGCACCTGTGGACAATGGGCCCCATGAGCACCTCCCCCGTCCTGATCGTCGACGCCGCCAATGTGGTGGGCTCCGTCCCGGACGGCTGGTGGCGCGACCGGCGGGCGGCCGCCGAACGGCTCCGCGACCGCCTGGCCGGCTACGCGGCGGAGGGGGTGCCGGGACTGCTGCCGGGCCCGCTGGACATCGTCCTCGTCGTGGAGGGCGCGGCCCGGGGTGTGGAGCCGGTGCCGGGTGTCCGCGTGGAGGCGGCGCCCGGCAGCGGCGACGACCTGATCGCCGAGCTGGCGGCGCGGGAGGCGCCGGTGCGGCGCTGCGTGGTCGTGACGGCCGACCGGGAGCTGCGCCGCAGGGTCACGGAGTACGGCGCGGAGTGTGCGGGACCCCGCGCGGTGCGCCCGCTGTAGCCGGTGTCCCGAATCGGGGGCGCCGCCCCCCCCAAGCCCCGCTCCTCGAGCGCCGGAGGGGCTGGGTTCAGCCCCTCCGGCCGGCTCACGGGATGCGGGGCTGGTCGATGTGGGGCTTCGAGGGGGCGGCCAGGCGGCTGTGGACGCGGCCGTACACGAAATACACGACGACGCCGGCCGCCATCCAGATGGCGAACCGCAGCCAGGTCTCGCCCGGCAGGTTCAGCATCAGCCACAGCGAGGTGGCCACGGAGAGGGCCGGCAGCCACGGGACGAGCGGGGTGCGGAAGGAGCGGGGCAGCTCGGGGCGGGTGCGGCGCAGGATGACGACGCCGATCGCGACCACCACGAAAGCGAAGAGCGTGCCGATGTTCACGAGCGTGGCCAGCTCGTCGATGCTGGTGAAGCCCGCGATGACGGCGATGATCACGCCGAGCAGGACGGTCGCCCGGTACGGCGTGGAGAACGTGGGGTGCGTACGGGAGAAGAAGCGCGGCAGCAGCCCGTCGCGGCTCATGGCGAAGAACACCCGGGTCTGCCCGAGGAGCAGGATCATGCACACGGTGATGAGGCCGACGGCGGCGCCGAAGCTGATGAACCCGGCGTACCAGGGGTGCCCGGTGGCCTTGAAGGCGTCGGCGAGCGGTGCGTCGACGGACAGCTCGCTGTAGTGCTGCATACCCGTGACGACGATGGACACGGCGACGTACAGGGCGGTGCAGATGAACAGCGAGCCGAGGATGCCGCGGGGCATGTCCCGCTGCGGGACGCGGGTCTCCTCGGCGGCGGTGGCGACCACGTCGAAGCCGATGAACGCGAAGAAGACGACGGACGCGGCGGTGAAGATGCCCATGACGCCGAAGTTGGTGGGCTCGTACCCGAAGAGGGTCTGCACGAGCGGCGCGTCGAGGCCGGAGCCGCCGGGCTGGGGCTGGGCCTTGGGGATGAACGGCTGGTAGTTGGCGCCCTTGATGAAGAACGCGCCGGCGACGATGACGGTCAGGACGACGGCCACCTTGATGACGACGACCAGCGCGGTGATGCGCGCCGACAGCTTCATGCCGACGACGAGGATCGCGGTGAGGGCGAGCACCAGCAGGAAGGCGAGCAGGTCGAAGGCGAAGCCGTGCACCTCGTCGGTCCCGGACAGGGACTGCGGGAGGTGCCAGCCGATGTTGTCCATCAGCGACCGGACGTACCCCGACCAGCCGACGGCGACGACGGCCGTGCCGAGGGCGAATTCCAGCACGAGGTCCCAGCCGATGATCCAGGCGGGCAGTTCGCCGAGGGAGGCGTACGCGAAGGTGTACGCCGATCCGGCCACCGGCACGGTCGAGGCGAATTCCGCGTAGCAGAGGGCGGCCAGCGCGCAGACCACGCCGGCGGCGACGAAGGCCAGCGCGGTGGCGGGGCCCGCCGTCTCCTTGGCGACCTTGCCGGTGAGGACGAAGATGCCGGTGCCGATGATGACGCCCACGCCGAAGACCGTGAGGTCGAGGGCGGAGAGGGAGCGCCGTAGGGCGTGCTCGGGCTCCTCGGTGTCCTGGATGGACTGCTCGACCGTCTTGGTGCGGAAGATGCCGCGGGCGCGGCCCGCCGGGTCCGTCTGTGTGCTCACCCCGTCATGATCCGGACCCGGATGTCCGGTGGCTGCCGGTACGGCCGGTTTTCACGCGAATGGCCGGTGGGACCACCCGTACAGGGTGCTCCCACCGGCCCATGCCGTGTGAGTGACCGGCCGCGCGCGCGGCCGGTCGCCCGTGGCGCGTCAGTCGCGGGCCGGTTCGACCTCGGCCTCGTCGTAGCGGCCGTCCAGCTTGGAGACGAGGCCCGTCACCTGGCGGGCGATGTCCGGGGCGGTGAGGCCGATCTCGGCGAGCACCTCGCTGCGGGAGGCGTGGTCCAGGAACCGCGGCGGGATGCCGAAGTCGCGCAGCGGCAGGTCGACACCCGCGTCGCGCAGGGCCTGCGCGACGGCGGAGCCGACGCCGCCGACGCGGCCGTTGTCCTCGACGGTGACGACGACGCGGTGGCGCTCGGCGAGCGGGGCCATGGCCTCGTCGACGGGCTTGACCCAGCGCGGGTCGACGACCGTCGTGGAGATGCCCTGCTTGTCGAGGAGGTCGGCGATCTCCAGGCACATCGGGGCGAGTGCGCCGACGGAGACCAGCAGCACGTCCGGGCGGTCCGTGCCGGCCTCGCGCAGGACGTCCATGCCGCCGATCCGGCCGACGGCCTCGACGGCGGGGCCGACGGCGCCCTTCGAGTAGCGCACCACGGTCGGCGCGTCGTCGACGGCGACGGCCTCGCGCAGCTGGGCGCGGACCTGGTCGGCGTCGCGCGGCGCGGCGATGCGCAGGTTGGGCACGACCTGGAGGATCGACATGTCCCACATGCCGTTGTGGGAGGCGCCGTCGGTGCCGGTGACGCCGGCCCGGTCCAGGACGAACGTCACGCCGCAGTTGTGCAGGGCGACGTCCATGAGGACCTGGTCGAAGGCGCGGTTGAGGAACGTGGCGTAGACGGCGACGACCGGGTGGAGGCCGCCGGTGGCGAGGCCGGCCGCGGAGACGGCGGCGTGCTGCTCGGCGATGCCGACGTCGTACACGCGGTCGGGGAAGACCTTGGCGAACTTGTCGAGGCCGACCGGCTGCAGCATGGCCGCGGTGATCGCGACGATGTCCTTGCGCTCCTTGCCCAGCTCGACCATCTCGTCGGCGAAGACGGAGGTCCAGTCGGCGCCGGAGGTGGCGATGGGCAGGCCCGTGTCGGGGTGGATCTTGCCGACGGCGTGGAAGCGGTCGGCCTCGTCCTGGAGGGCGGGCTGGTAGCCGCGGCCCTTCTCGGTGAGGCAGTGGACGATGACCGGCCCGTTGAACCGCTTGGCGCGCTGGAGGGCGGACTCGACGGCGGCCAGGTCGTGGCCGTCGATGGGACCGACGTACTTCAGGCCCAGGTCCTCGAAGAGGCCCTGCGGGGCGATGAAGTCCTTCAGGCCCTTCTTCGCGCCGTGCAGCGTCTCGTACAGCGGCTTCCCGACGACGGGGGTGCGGTCGAGGATGTCCTTGGTACGGGCGAGGAAGCGCTCGTAGCCGTCGGTGGTGCGCAGGGTGGCGAGGTGGTTCGCGAGGCCGCCGATGGTGGGCGCGTAGGAGCGCTCGTTGTCGTTGACGACGATGACGAGCGGGCGGTCCTTGGCGTCGGCGATGTTGTTGAGCGCCTCCCAGGCCATGCCGCCGGTGAGGGCGCCGTCACCGATGACGGCGACGACGTGGTCGTCCAGGCCCAGCACCTCGTTGGCCTTGGCGAGGCCGTCGGCCCAGCCGAGGACGGTGGAGGCGTGCGAGTTCTCGATGAAGTCGTGCTCGGACTCGGCGCGCGCCGGGTAGCCCGACAGGCCGCCCTTCATCTTCAGTTTCGAGAAGTCCTGGCGCCCGGTGAGGAGCTTGTGCACGTACGACTGGTGGCCGGTGTCCCAGAGGATCTTGTCCTTCGGGGACTCGAAGACCCGGTGGAGGGCGATGGTCAGCTCGACCACGCCCAGGTTGGGGCCGAGGTGGCCGCCGGTCTTGGAGACCGCGTCCACGAGGAAGGTGCGGATCTCCGAGGCCAGCTGGTCCAGCTGCTCCGGGGAGAGCCGGTCGAGATCGCGCGGTCCCCTGATACGGGTCAGCAGAGCCACCCGTGCCTCCTTGCGTGTTGAGCTGGTCGAGCTTGCCGATTTCGCCGAGTCTAATGTTCCGTCCCGGACAGTGGGCATCGGGCCGTGCCCTGTGGATCACCCCGATGGCCGATATGGCTGTACACCGATATGACGAGGTGTACCGCTGTTTGCCAGGACGCAGAAGTGCCCGGCGCCGGTTGACGGCGCCGGGCAGGTGTGGGGAGCGTTACGCGCGCCCCGCGTCCTTCTGCGTGCGCCGCGAGACCGAGTCGATCACGACGGCGGCGAGGAGCACCGCGCCGGTGATCATGAACTGGATCTCGCTGGCCATGCCGAGCATGTTCAGGCCCTGCTGGATCGACTGGATCACGATCATGCCCAGGAGGGCCGACCAGACCTTGCCGCGGCCGCCGAAGAGGCTGGTGCCGCCGATGACGGCCGCCGCGATGACGAGCATCAGCGTGTTGCCGCCGCCGAGGCTCTTGGTGGCGCCGCCGGAGAGGCTGGCGACGAAGAGCCCGCCGAAGGCGGCGAGGAGGCCGGACAGGCCGAAGACGACGATGCGGACCCGGTCCACGTTGATACCGGCGCGGCGGGCCGCCTCGGCGCTGCCGCCGACCGCGAAGACCTTGCGGCCGAAGGTCGTGCGGCGGGCGACGAAGTCCGCGGCCACGAGGACGGCGAGGAAGAGCACCAGGGCGAGCGGCAGACCGCGGGCGCCGGCGGGCTCGTTCAGCACGTAGGCGACGGCGAAGCAGAGCACGGCGACGATGCCGGTGCGCAGCACGACCTCGCTGACCGGGCGGGCGGGCAGGGCGGCGGCCCGGCGGCGCTTGCGGTCCAGCAGCATGGACGCGGCGTAGGCGAGGACGGCGAAGAGCGCGAGGCCGTACGCGGCGGCCTTGTCCTCGAAGTAGTAGCCGGTCAGGTGCTCGACGACGGAGCCGGTCGGCGTGTTGATCGAGCCTTCCTTGCCCATCAGCCAGATCTGCAGGCCGCTCCAGCCGAGGAAGCCGGCGAGGGTGACGACGAACGCCGGTACGCCGATCTTGGCGAAGAAGAAGCCGTGCAGCAGGCCGAGGGCGAGGCCGCACAGGACGGCGACGGCGACGGCGAGCCAGTCGTTCATGCCGTTGCTGACGTTGAGCACGGCCCAGACGGCGGCGCCGACGCCCGCGACGGAGCCGACCGACAGGTCGATCTCGCCGAGGATGAGGACGAAGACGATGCCGACGGCCATGATGCCGAGGCCGGAGCTGTAGACCGCGATGTTGGCGACCGAGCTCGCCGACAGGAAGTTGCTGTTCTGCGACTGGAAGATGATCGCGATGACGATCAGGCCGATGAAGACCGGCAGGGAGCCCAGCTCGCCGCCGCGCACCTTGCGGGTGAACTCGGTCAGGTAGCCCTTGAGGCCCTCCTCGCGGACGAGGAGGCGCGGGTCGACGGCCGGGACCGGGGTGGCCGGCCGGTCGGTGCCGTTGGCCGCGTGGGCGCCGCGGTGCTTGGGGGTCTTGGTGAGGTCGCTCACTTCGCGTCCTCCTTCGAGGCCGTACGTGCCTGGCGGCGGGTGACGGCGTTGTCCGTGGCGCCGGTGATCGCGGCGATGATCTCTTCGTGCGAGGTGTCCTTGACGCTGAAGACACCGTTGTTGCGGCCGAGGCGCAGGACGGCCGCGCGGTCGGCGACGGCCCGGACGTCGGCCATGTTGTGCGTGATGAGGATGACGCCGTGGCCGTTCTCGCGCAGGCGCTCGACCAGGTCGAGGACCTGGGCGGTCTGCTCGACGCCGAGGGCGGCGGTCGGCTCGTCGAGGATGACGACCTTGGGGTCGCCGATGAGGGCGCGGGCGATGGCCACGACCTGGCGCTGGCCGCCGGAGAGCGAGGCGACGGGGATGCGCACGCTCGGGATGCGGATGGAGAGGGTGTCCAGCAGCTGCTTGGCGCGCTTCTCCATGGCGATCTCGTCGAGGACGGAGACGCGGCGCAGCTCGGTGCCGAGGAAGAGGTTGGCGACGACGTCGAGGTTGTCGCAGAGCGCGAGGTCCTGGTAGACGGTGGCGATCCCGAGGTCCTGGGCGTCGTTGGGCCGGTTGACCCGGACCGCCCGGCCCTCCCACTCGATGACGCCTTCGTCGATCGGGTGGACCCCCGAGATGGTCTTGACGAGGGTCGACTTGCCGGCGCCGTTGTCGCCGAGCAGGGCGACCACCTCACCGGCGTGGATCTCCAGGTCTACGTCGGTGAGCGCCTGTACGGCGCCGAACCGCTTGGAGACTCCGCGCAACGCCAGCACGGGCGTAGCGGACACGTGAATCATCTCCTTCGCCGCCTGTCCGGCGGGGATGGTGGTGCGTGTGAGCACAGAGGGGTGCGAGGTGAGTCCGGCGCCCGCCCGTCGCTGCGGGGCGTGAAGGGGGCGGGCACCGGACCGGTGCGGGGGGCCCGGGAGGGCGGGCCTCACCCGTGGGGGGTGGAGTGCGGCCGGTTACTTGATACCGGCGGCCTCGCAGGCGGCCTTGTACTCGGCCGTGCAGATGTCCGCGGCCTTGTAGACCTTGTCGAGGACGATCGTGTCGGCGATGTTGTCCTTGGTCACGATCTGCGCGTCGTACAGCTTGGCCGGGATGCCCTTGAACTCGCCGGTGAGGCTGGTGACCTTCGACGGGGTCAGGTGGGAGAAGTCCTCGCCCTTCAGCAGGCGGACGGCGATCTCGGCGGTGGTCTCGGCCTCCGGCTTGATCTGCTTGTAGATCGTGAAGGCCTGGTCGCCCTTCAGGATGCGCTGGAGACCGGCCAGCTCGGCGTCCTGGCCGCCGACGGGGACCTTGACGCCCTGCTTGTTCAGCGCGGTGATGATGCCGCCGGCCATGCCGTCGTTGGCGGAGTAGACCGCCTGGAAGCCGTCCTTGCCGAGCGAGTCGATGGCGGCGCCCATCTTCTTGTTGGCCTCGTCCGGCGACCAGTCCGGGATGTCCTGCTCGTAGACGATCTTCTTGACCTGCTTGTCGAGGACGCTGTGGGCGCCCTTCTTGAACAGCGGGGCGTTCGGGTCGGTCGGGGAGCCGTTGATCATGACAACGTTGCTCTCCTTGGCCTTGTCGCCCAGGGCCTTGACCAGACCCTCGCCCTGGAGGCGGCCGATCTTCTCGTTGTCGTACGAGACGTAGGCGGCGATCGGGCCCTCGGCCAGCCGGTCGTACGCGACGACCTTGACGCCCTTCTTCTCCGCCTGCTGCACCCAGGACTTGGTGGCCTTGTAGTCGACCGAGTCGAGGATGATCACCTTGACGCCCTGCGTGACGAGCGCGTCGAACTGCTTCTTCTGCGTCTCGGTGTCCTGCGCGGCGTTGTTGTACTTGACCTCGCACTCCTCGCAGAGTTCCTTGATCTTCGCCTCGATGATCGGGCGGTCGAAGGTCTCGTAGCGCGTGGTCTTGTTCTCGGGGAGCAGCAGACCGATGGTCTTGCTGTCGCCGCCGCCTGCGGCGTCGCCGTCGCCCGCCTTGCCACAGGCGGCGAGGGACACGGCCATGGACACCGCGGCCGTGCCTATGACGACGCGTCGCGTCATTGCGTTCATATGGGTTGCCTCCCTGACGAGGCCGCGACGTTGCGGCCGAGGTGGCTGCGAGTCAACTCGGCCGCCAGGCCATCGTCAAGGAGTAAATTCTTAACGAGATGACAACGGTGCCATCCGTTATCTAAGTGAAGGCAGGCGTAGCGGCCCGCGAGGGTGCGGGGCGCGCGCTCTCCAGCAGGGTCGAATCGCCCATTTCGCTCAGTACGAGCGCGAGCGCGCCCAGCACCTCGGCGCGTCCCCCGAGGGCGCCGGGCGCCACGGACAGCTGCCGGGCGGCGCTGGGGATGGCGTACCGCGACACGGACTCCCTGATGGGCGCGAGGACCAGCTCACCGGCCTCGGCGAGGTCGCCGCCGAGGACGACCCGGCTGGGGTTGAGCAGGTTGCAGAGGTTGGCGACGCCGCTGCCGATGTGGCGGCCGACGTCCGCGATGACGCGGCGGCAGCCGGGGTCGCCCTCGCGGGCCAGCTGGACGACCTTCTCCATGGTGAGGTCGGGGCCGTGCCCGGGCTGGAGCAGCGGGAGCACGTACCGGGCGGCGGTGAAGGTCTCCAGGCAGCCGCGGTTGCCGCAGCGGCAGACCGGCCCGGACTCGTCCAGCGTGATGTGGCCGATCTCGCCGGCCGTGCCGCCGGGGCCGCGGTAGACGCGGCCGTCGATCACGAGGCCGGCGCCCACACCACTCGCGACCTTGATGTACGCGAGGTCCTTCACGCCGCGTCCGGCGCCCCAGACCAGCTCGCCGAGTGCGCCGAGGTTGGCGTCGTTGTCCACGTGGACGGGGACGCCGAGGCGGCCGGACAGCTCCTCGCTGGGATTGATGCCGCTCCAGCCCGGCAGGATGGAGGTGGAGCCCAGCGTGCCGGAGGAGACGTCGATGGGTCCGGGCACGCCGAGGCCGACGCCGATGACCTTCCCGGGGCCGATGCCGGTGGTCTCGATCAGCCGCTTGACCAGCTGTTCCGCCCGGTCGAAGCCCTCCGCCGACGAAGCGTCGACGTCCAGCGGCTCGGACTCCTCGGCGAGCACCTGGTGGGCGAGGTTGCCGACGGCGACGCGCAGGTGGGTGTGGCCGAAGTCGACGCCGATGACGATGCCGGCGTCGCCGCTGAGGGAGACGCTGCGGGCCCGCCGGCCGCCGGCCGAGGTGGGCGTGACCTCGACCGTTCCGCCGTCCTTGAGTTCGCGCACGATGTTGGAGACCGTGGCGGCGGACAGGCCCGTGGCCCGGGCGATCTCCGCCTGGGTGAGGGACCCGGCCATGCGTACGGCGCGCACGACGCGTTCGAGGTTGGCCCGATGCAGAGATGTCTGCGACCCCGGAGTCTCCATCGACTCACTCACTCCTGCCGTTTTCTCCAACATGTGAACTCTAAGCTGAGCCTTTGGGGTTGCCCTCCGTCAAGACCTTGAGCATCACGAAGCTCCGATGAGCAGATAAATGTACGGAAATAGCCGTTTCAGCTGGGATTACGCCCAAAAAAAGCCGCCTGCCGGTGTGCGACATCACACCGGCAGGCGCTTCACGATCCGTACGTAGTGGGGGCTACTTGAGCGCCCCCGCCGTCAGGCCGGCCTGGACCTGCCGCTGGAAGACGGAGTAGACGACCAGCACCGGCAGCATGGCGATCATCATGCCCGCCATGAGGGCGCCCCAGTCGTTCTCGTAGCCCTGCTGCAACGCGATCATGGCGAGGCCCTGCGTGAGGACGTACTTGTCCTCCTGCTGGTTGAGCACCATCGGCAGCAGGTACTGGTTCCACTGCCCCAGGAAGTTGAAGATGCCGATGCTGATCAGGCCGGGCTTGGCCATCGGCAGCATCACCTGGAAGAACGTCCGGGTGTGCGAGGCCCCGTCGATCATCGCCGCCTCGGCGACGGAGGTCGGCAGCGTCCGGAAGAACGCCGTCATGAAGAAGACGGTGAAGGGCAGCGAGTACGCGATGTAGACGAGGATCAGCCCGTGGTACGTCGCCAGCAGCGAGCTGCCCGGGAAGTCCCGCAGCACGAAGAAGAGCGGGATCACCAGCATGAAGACGGGGAAGGACATGCCGGCCACGAACAGGTAGTAGATGAGCCGGTTGCCCGGGAAGGTGAAGCGGGCCAGCACGTACGCGGCCATCGAGCCCAGCACCATCGTGCCGACGACCGACCCGCCGACGACGATCGCCGTGTTCACGAAGTACTGGCCCATGTTCGCGTCGTTCCACGCGTTCGACCAGTTCTCCCAGTGCAGGACGGTCGGCAGGCCCCACGGGTCGGTGAGGATGCCGTTGCTGTCCTTGAAGGAACTCCACAGCACCCACAGCAGCGGCACGCCCACCATCAGCGCCCACAGCACGAGGATCCCGTGCGAGAAGACGTTGAGGGCGCCGCCCTCGGAGCTCCGCCCCCGCGTCGGGCCGAGGGTGCCGGTGACGGTGGTGGTGCCGGCCGGGCGCGGCACCCCGTCCGCCGGCCCGTCGACCTTCTCGATCTCTTCGGTGGTCATCGGCCGCCCCCTAGTACTCGATCCGCTCACGGCGCGCGAAGCGCAGCGTGAGGACTGCGAAGGTCATCGTGACGATGAGCATCGCGACGCCCATCGCGGCGGCGTAGCCGTACTGGCTGTCGCGGAACGCCGTCAGGTAGAGCCGCAGCGGCATCACGTCCGTGGCGCCGTCCGGGCCGCCCATGTTCACCGACATGATCTGGACCAGGGCGAACGCGTCCAGGGCGATGATCCCCATGTACACCCAGCCGGTCTGGACGGTGTCCCAGAGCAGGGGCAGGGTGATCCGGAAGAAGGTGTGGAAGCGGTTGGCGCCGTCCAGCAGCGCAGCCTCGTAGATGTCGCGCGGCACGGACGCCATGGCGGCGGAGAAGAGCACCACGTAGAAGCCGACGTGACCCCACACCATCACCGCGCTGATGCACCACAGGGCCAGGCTCTTCTCCCCCAGCCAGGCGTTCTGCAGCCCGTCCAGGCCCACCGTCCCGAGCAGGGAGTTGAGCATCCCGTCGTCGGGGTCGGGGTTGTAGATGTTGAACCAGATGACGGCGATGATCGTGATCGAGATGACCTGCGGGAAGAAGAAGACGAACTTGTAGAACTGCGATCCCGCGACCCCGGCGACCACCTCGCCGCGCCGGCGGCGGCCCCCCACGTTCAGCATGAACGCGAAGAACAGGCCGAGCGCCAGGGTGACGACCGGGACGAGCGCCAGCATGTAGACGTTGTGGCGCAGCGCGTTCCAGAACTCGTCGCTGTCCCACAGCCGGGCGAAGTTGTCGAAGCCGACGAACCTCGCGGTGCCGATCAGGCCGGACCAGTCGGTCAGGGAGATCTGGAAGGCCTGGACGAACGGCGAGACGACGAAGACGCCGTAGATGAGCAGAGGCAGGGCCAGGAAGCCCACGATGAATCGGTATTTGCCGTGTTGCATGGAGCTCCCCGGCCTTCCCCTCTTCTGTTCCGCTGTCGGGACGTGGATCAGGCGGTGCGCTTGAACTTGGTGACGGACGAGTCCCTGGCCACCTTGTCGGCCTCCGCCTGCGTCTTCTTGATCCAGTCGGCCGCCTTCAGCTCGCCCACGAGGAGCTGGCCGGTGAGGCCGCCGATCTTCTCGTCGGTCAGCGCCGGGTACCACTCCTGGAGCTGAAGGCTGATCAGGTTGTCGCCCGCCTCCTTGAACACCTTGCTGGCGGAGGCGAGGCCGGGCGAGAGGGTCATGCCCTCGGTGGCGTCCATGACACAGGTCAGCGACTTCACCTTCGTGGCGAAGTTCTGCGCGTGCTTCTTGGAGAGCATGATGCGCAGCAGCTCCATGCCGCCCACCGGGTTCTTGCCGCGCGCCGAGACGATGTACGGCTCGCTGGGCTCGGCGCGCAGCGTGCCGTGCGGCATCTTGTCGCCGGTGCCGTCGAACAGGGCGCCGACGGCCATGCCGAAGTCCTGCGGGGTGGTGGGCGCGGACTCGTTCTCGACCCAGGAGCCGTTGGGGATGAAGACGGCCTTGCCCTTGTTCCAGGCGGTCTGTGACTGAATGTGCGTCAGGCCCTGGCTGCCCTCCAGGAAGTAGCCCTTGGCGGCCAGCTCCTCGTAGTGCTCGACGACCTCCCTGACCGCGTCGTTCGACGTCCAGGCGCCCGGCTCCAGGTTGTCGATCGCGATCCACTTCTCCATGCCGCCGATCTTGGCGATCTGGGCGAAGAGGTTGAAGTGGACGTAGTACGGGAACTTGCCGGCGTACGTCCAGGGGGCGATGCCGGCCTTCTTGATCTCGCCGCAGAGCTTGACCATCTCGTCGAGGGTCTTGGGGTACGCCCAGCCCTTGGAGTCCAGCAGCTTCTGCGAGTACCAGGTGCCGTAGATGGTGAAGGCGTAGTACAGCACGTCGAACTTGTCGCCGTGCTTGCCCTTCTCGATGGTGCTGGGGTGGATGGTGTCGCGGACCTTCTTGGCCGGGTCGTCGAGTGAGGCCGCGTCGAGCAGGGCGGCCAGGTCCTGGAGCTGGCCCTGCGTGGACAGCTTGTTCATGTCGAGGTGGTCGGCGCCGGAGTTGTCGATGACGTCCGGCGGGTTGCCGCCGGCGAACCGGGGCGTGAGCTTGGGGCCGACCTGCTGGGTGCCGGTGTGCTTGACCTGGGCCTTGTAGGTGGACGTGTAGTCGGCCTCGGCGTCCTTGGCGTACTGGTCGCCGAGCCCGCCCTTGAAGATGAACGCCTCCAGGGGGGCGCCCTCCTTCACGCCGAGCGGGTTCTTGTCGGTCTTCTGGCCGACGGCCCCGCCCGACGGCGCGGCCTGGCTGCTGCCGCCGCCACCGGTGGCGCAGGCGGACAGGAAGCCCATCGCCGGGACGGTGATCAGACCGAGTGCGGCGGACCGCTTGATCAGATCGCGACGGCCGGGGCCCTCGTGCTCGGTGCGGTCGGAGGTGGATCCCATGCTCAAGTCCTCGCCTTCTCCAGGACTCAGGCGGTGCGCCGGTCGCCCGTACTGCTCGCCTGAGGCGAAGGGCCCCGCCACCGCGGTCTTTTGCAGCTGGGTCGTGCAGGGAGTCGCAGTCGCGGGCCGGACCGGGGGAACGGCCACGCGGACGCCGACAGGTATAGTCCACTTCAGGTCAGCTGGGCAAGATCGATAACAGGTTTCGCCAGCAGTCTTTCCCGAGTTGAGACCTGGGGGAAATACCCGGGGGCGCGGCGCCATTCAAAGTCGTACACCGTCACCGAAAAGGCTGAATCACGCCTGTCTCCCCCGCCAACACCCTTGACACCCCGGAGCACTTACCTCCCTACTGGACCCCGCGCACCGAGCTGACAACGTTGTCCAGCGCGTACAGGAGGCAGACGCGGGATGCAGACCGGACCTCTTCGCTCCAGACCCCTCCGTAGAGCCCTGCCCCACACACTCCGTACGGCCGCCCTCGTGGCGGCCGCTTCCCTGCTCACCACCGCCCTGCCCTGGGCGGCGCACGCCTCGCCCGGCGAACCGGCCCCGCCGGCACGGGAGTTCGCCACGTCCTTCGAGGAGGACGAGCGGCCGCCCGACTGGCGCGACACGGTCGAGGCGGGCCCGGACGGGACCGCCCGGACCTCCGGCGTCGACGGCGGCTTCACGGCCGGGATACCGGGCAACGTGACCGACCGGGTGACCCGCGTGCGGGCCAGCGGCGAGAACGCCGGCGCCGGGGAGACCAAGGAGAACCTGGTCGACCTCCAGCCGTCCACCAAGTGGCTCACCTTCACCCCGACCGCCTGGCTCGAATTCGATCTGACGGAACCGGTCAAGGTCGTCACCTACGCCCTCACGTCGGCCAATGACCACCCCGGACGGGACCCCAAGAACTGGGTCCTGAAGGGATCCGCCGACGGTGTCGAGTGGAAGACGCTGGACACCCGGGAGGCACAGACATTCGAAAAGCGCTTTCAGACGCGCACATTCGACTTCAACAATTCAACGGAGTACGCGCATTACCGCCTGGAGATCACCGAGAACAACGGGGCCGCGACGATCACCCAGCTCGCCGACGTCCAGTTCTCGAACGGTGACACCTCCGCGCCGCCCCCGCGTTCCATGCGGACGCACGTCGACCGCGGCCCCGGCGGCTCCCCCACGGCCAAGGCCAACGCCGGGTTCACCGGCAAGCGGGCCCTGCGGTACGCGGGCGCGCACCGGGCGGCGGGCCGGGGGTACGCGTACAACAAGGTCTTCGACGTCCACACGGTGGTCGGGCGGGACACCGAGCTGTCGTACCGCGTCTTCCCGTCCCTCCCCGAGACGGACCTCGCCTACCCCGCCACCCACGTCGCCGTCGACCTGGCCTTCACCGACGGCACGTACCTGAGCGACCTCGGCGCCGTCGACAGCCACGGCGGGGCGCTCACCCCGCAGGGCCAGGCGGCCGCCAAGCGGCTGTACGTCAACCAGTGGAACCAGGTCACGGCGGGCATCGGCGCCGTGGCGGCCGGCCGGACCGTGGACCGGATCCTCGTGGCGTACGACTCCCCCACCGGGCCCGGGAAGTTCCAGGGCTGGATCGACGACATCGCGCTGCGGCGCGCGGCCTCCGAGCCGCCGCCCGCGCACCCCTCCGACCACGTCTCGACCGTACGCGGCACGAACTCCAGCGGCTCCTTCTCGCGCGGCAACACCTTCCCGGCCACCGCCGTGCCGCACGGCTTCAACTTCTGGACGCCGGTGACCAACGCGGCCTCCAAGAGCTGGCTGTACGAGTACGCGCGCGGCAACAACGCCGACAACCTGCCCACCGTCCAGGCGTTCAGCGCCAGCCACGAGCCGAGCCCCTGGATGGGCGACCGGCAGACGTTCCAGCTGATGCCCTCGGCCGCCCCGGCCGGCACCGATCCGCCGACCGACCGGGCGGCCAGGGCGCTGCCGTTCCGCCACGAGAACGAGACGGCGCGGCCGCACCACTACCGGGTCCGCTTCGAGAACGGCCTCACGGCGGAGATCGCCCCCGCCGACCACGCGGCGATGATGCGGTTCACCTTCCCCGGCCGCGACGCGTCGGTGGTGTTCGACAACGTGACGCAGGAGGGCGGCCTGACGCTGGACCCGGACACGCGGTCCTTCACCGGCTACTCGGACGTGAAGAGCGGCCTGTCCACGGGCGCCACGCGGATGTTCGTGTACGGCGTCTTCGACGCGCCGGTCGTCGCGTCGGCGGCCGAAGGCGTGAAGGGCTTCCTGCGCTTCGACCCGGGCCCGGACCGCACCGTGGCCCTGCGCATGGCCACGTCGCTGATCAGCGTGGACCAGGCACGGCGGAACCTGGCCGCCGAGATCCCGCCGTACGCGCCCTTCTCGTTCGTCCGGGCCAGGGCCCAGGCGGAGTGGGACGCGATCCTGGGCCGGGTCCGGGTCGAGGGCGCGACGCGGGACCAGCTGACGACGCTGTACTCCGGCCTGTACCGCCTCTATCTGTATCCGAACTCCGGCTTCGAGAAGGTCGACGGCAGGGACCGCTACGCGAGCCCCTTCTCGCCGCAGACCGGACCGGACACCCCGACGCACACCGGCGCGAAGATCGTCGACGGCCGCGTGTACGTCAACAACGGCTTCTGGGACACCTACCGCACGACCTGGCCCGCCTACTCCTTCCTCACGCCGCGCCGGGCCGGTGAGCTGGTCGACGGCTTCGTCCAGCAGTACCGGGACGGCGGCTGGATCTCCCGCTGGTCGTCGCCCGGGTACGCCGACCTGATGACGGGCACGTCGTCGGACGTGGCGTTCGCCGACGCGTACGTGAAGGGCGTGCGCTTCGACGCGGAGGCGGCGTACGAGGCGGCGCTGAAGAACGCGACGGTGGTCCCGCCGAGCCGGGGCGTGGGCCGCAAGGGCATGGCGACCTCGCCGTTCGCGGGCTACGCCTCGACGGAGACCCACGAGGGCCTGTCGTGGTCCATGGAGGGCTACCTCAACGACTACGGCCTGGCCCGGATGGCGCAGGCGCTCCACGAGCGGACCGGCGAGGCCCGCTACCGGGAGGAGGCGGCGTACTTCCTCAACAGGGCGCGGGGCTATGTGGCGCTGTTCGACACGGATGCGGGCTTCTTCCAGGGCCGGGACGCGAAGGGCGCCTGGCGGGTGCCGTCGGCGTCGTACGACCCGAGGATCTGGGGGTACGACTACACGGAGACCAACGGCTGGGGCTACGCCTTCACCGCCCCGCAGGACAGCCGGGGCCTGGCGAACCTGTACGGCGGGCGGACGGCGCTGGGGAAGAAGCTCGACACGTACTTCTCGACGCCCGAGACCGCGTCACCCGACTTCGTCGGCTCGTACGGGTCCGTCATCCACGAGATGACGGAGGCCAGGGACGTGCGGATGGGCATGTACGGGCACTCCAACCAGGTCGCCCACCACGTGGCGTACATGTACAACGCGGCGTCGCAGCCGTGGAAGACCCAGGAGAAGGTGCGCGAGGTGCTGTCCCGGCTCTACGTGGGCAGCGAGATCGGGCAGGGCTACCACGGCGACGAGGACAACGGCGAGCAGTCCGCCTGGTACCTGTTCTCGGCGCTCGGCTTCTATCCCCTGGTGATGGGCAGCGGGGAGTACGCGATCGGCTCGCCGCTCTTCACCAAGGCGACGGTACGGATGGACAACGGCCGCACGCTGGTGGTGAAGGCCCCGGAGAACAGCGCGCGGAACGTGTACGTGCAGGGCGTGCGGGTCAACGGGCGGACGTGGACGTCGACGGCGCTGCCGCACGCGGTGCTGGCGCGGGGCGGAACGCTGGAGTTCGCGATGGGCCCGCGCCCGTCGGCGTGGGGCACGGCTCCGGAGGCGGCGCCCGTGTCGATCACGACGGACGACGCCGTGCCCTCGCCGCGCCGTGACGCCCTGTCGGGTACGGGGCCACTGTTCGACGACACGTCGGGGACGGCCGCCCCGGTCGGCCCGGAACCGCTGGACCTGCCCGTCACGGGGCAGGTGCGGGCGGTGCAGTACACGCTCACGTCGTCGGCGCGGGACGCGGCCCCGTCGGGCTGGGTGCTGGAGGGCTCCGCGGACGGCGTGACGTGGCACGAGGTGGACCGCAGGTCGGGCGAGACGTTCGCCTGGGACCGCCAGACGCGGGCCTACACGGCGGCCCGGCCCGGCGCGTACGACCGGTACCGGCTCGTACCGGCGGGCGGCGGGACGCTGGCGGAGGTGGAGCTGCTGGCGTAGGGAGTGTCCGCAAAGTGGCGTCAGACGCCGCCAGGCAGGTGGGACTTTGCGGACACGACCTGGGCGCGAGCGCGGCCGCCGCGCCCCGGTCCTCGGTCGTGGGGACCAGGGCCGGCGGCCGATGCGCGCGCGGGCCCCGCCTCCCTACGCTCGTGATCACGACGCTGGTGATCGGGGCCGCGGCCGAGCGGCCCCGAGGGAGGAGAGCACCGTGCCGTTCACCGGGGACAGCCATGTCCGCATCGCCCGCCCCACCCGTGACCTGGCGGTCGCCGAGCGGTTCTGGGCGGAGGGCCTCGGCCTGAGCGTGCTGTACCGCGCGGAGGCCGGGGGCGTGCCCGGGGAGCACGACCTGCTGATGGTGGGGTACCCGGACGCGTCCTGGCACCTGGAACTCGTCCACGAGGAGGGCCGCCCCCTGGAGCCGACCCCCACCGTGGAGGACCTGCTGGTCCTCTACCTCGACGGACCCGTCCCGGACGAGCTGGTCGCCCGGCTGGAGGCGCACGGCGGCCAGCGCGTCGCCTCGCCCAACCCGTACTGGAACACCTGGGGCGTCACGGTGGAGGACCCGGACGGCTACCGGCTGGTGCTGTGCACGCGTGGGTGGTCCAACCGGTCCTGAGCCGGCCGTGCGCCGCTTTCGGGGTGTTGGTCTGTGCGGGTGCCCCGGGGGCGCGTCCCGTTGACCGGGGCGCGCCCCCGGTGCTCCCGTGACGGGATGGACGAAGGAGAGCGGCTTCAGTCGTCGGCGCGGGGCTGGCACACGATCCAGCTGGCGGTTCTCGGGTTCGTGGGTCTGTGCGGGGTGCTGAAGAGCGACGCGGTGTCGTCGGCGCCGCGGGGCCTGGAGGCCGTGGCGGGCGTCCTGGTGCTGGTGGGGCTGGCCCTGGCGTGCCTCGCGACGTACCTGGTGGGGCGCACGGCGTGGCCGCTGCCGGGCCGTGCCGTGAACCTGGTCGCGGCGGGGCGGCGGCTGCGGTGGGGCCTGGTGCTGACGTTCCTGGCGGTGGTGCTGGTGGCGCTGGCCGCGGCCTCCGCGTGGTGGCCGGCCGCCGAGGGCGAGGCCGGGGCCGCCGCCTTCGTCCAGGTCAGCACGTCGGCGGGCACGGCGTGCGGGACGCTGGCCGCGGCCGAGGGCGATGGCGTGGTGCGGCTGGTGGCCGACGGGCAGCACCTCGACATCCCGGTGGAGCGGATCGCGGGGCTGACACCGGTGGACGGGTGCTGACCGGGAGCCGACGGGCCGGCGCTTCCCAGGTCGACCGGGCGCGCCTAGGCTGAAGAGGACAGCGGTGGTCCTCTCCTCTTCCCTGCACCCACGGGTGTGCCCGAACGAGGAGGAACGGCCGATGACCGATACGACCACCGAGACCACCGCCACGCGCTGGCACCTGGCCGGCGACTGGTTCGATGTCTGCAAGTGCTCGATCCCCTGCCCCTGCACGTTCGCCCAGCCCCCGTCCGAGGGTGACTGCGACGGTGTCCTGGTCTGGCACATCAGGGATGGCTCGTACGGCGACGTCCGGCTCGACGGGCTGAACGTCCTGATGCTCGGCTCCTTCACCGGCAGTGTCTGGGAGCGCAAGCACAGCGACCCGTACGCGGCGGTGTTCCTCGACGAGCGGGCCGACCAGGAGCAGCGGGACGCGCTCGGCGCGATCTTCGGCGGAGCCGCGGGCGGCTGGCCGCAGCAGTTCGGCGAGATATTCGGCGCCGAGATGCGCGGGATGGACGTCGCGCCCATCGACGTCGTGATCGACGACGACCTCGGCTCGTGGAGCGCCGAAATCCCCGGCCGGGTCAGCGCCCGCGCCGAGGCGCTCACCGGTCCGACCACCGGCGAGGGCAACCGCGTCCAGGTCCACAACGCGCCGGGCGCCGAGGTGGGACCGGGACAGGTCGCCACCTGGGGCCGCGCGACCACCGACCGCGCCGACGCCTTCGGCTTCCGGTGGGACCGCAGCGGCAAGTCCAGCAAGCACTTCCCGTTCGACTGGAGCGGCCCGGACTGAGCCGCGCGACGGGACGGCGCGGTCGTGCGCGGCGGCGGGTTGGCGCCGTCGCGCACCCCTGCGGGAGCGGGCCGTCAGCCGACCCGGCAGCTCAGGGCCGGTGCCGGGTCGGGGCCGCCGCCCTGGACGACGTAGCCGAAGGTGGTGGTCGCGCCCGGGGCGAGGGAGCCGTTCCAGCCGGCGTTGTGGACCATGACCTCCTGGCCGTGGGCCATCACCGTGCCGTTCCAGAGGGAGTCGATCCGCTGCCCGTCCGGGAGCGTCCACTCCACCATCCAGCCGAGCATCGGCACCGTACCGGTGTTGGTGACGGTGACCTGCGCCTGGTGGCCGCCCGTCCAGGAGGACGTCACCGCGCGCGCCGCGGAGCACGCGCCGGGCGGGGGCTCCGTCGGCGGCCTGCCCGGGTCCTTGACGCCGGTGACCTCGCCGTTGCCGCCGTCGAAGACGACGTCCGAGCAGGAGTAGAAGGTCTCCTGGCTGTCCGAGCGCTCCCACACCATGTAGATGATGTGGCGGCCCGACTTGTTCACCGGGAGGTCGCCGGTCCAGGCGTAGTGCCCCTCGACGGTGCCCGGGCTGCCGGTGAGCGGCGGGTGATCCACTGTCAGGAACGGCTGGTCCTCCATGTCGTCCCAGGTGAGGGTGCGGGTCGGGGTGAAGCCGTCCTTGGTGATGTAGACCCGGAACCAGCCCGGGTGCGCGGCCCACGCGTTGTACGAGAAGTCGATCCGGGCGCCCGCGGTGAGATGGGTGAGCGGCCAGTCGTCACGAGCGGCGTCGAAGCCCGTGAAGTTGGTGTTGCCGCCGCTGCACAGCTCGCCGTCGGGCACGAAGCCGCGGGTGCGGCCGGCACCGTCGGAGCGGAGGACCGAGAACCAGTTGTAGAACGGGGTGGTGCCGCTGACCTGGGCGGCCGCCCGGCAGGCCGGGTTGACGGGCTTGATCTCGCCGGTGTCCGTCAGGCCGTCCTGCCAGCACAGGAACGTACGGCTGCCGGGCTTCATCGGTGTGCCGTGGGCCGCCCCGTCGTCCGCGGTGGCCATGAGCAGGCCGAACGCGGGGAGCAGGGCGAGAAGCACGAGCAGGGCTCGTGATCGATGCGTCATGGTGTCGTCCCTTCACCGGATGCCCCGTGCGGGGCGAGTGGCTGGGAGCGCTCCCATTGCAGCTGCAGCACTGCGGAAGCTAGCGCGTACATGACAGGTCGTAAATCCCCGCGGCAGCGGAAAAGGCGGAGGGCCGCACCCCGTACGGGACGGGGTGCGGCCCTTGGTCCTGACGTGGCGTCAGCCGCGGATCAGGTTGCGCAGCACGTACTGCATGATGCCGCCGTTGCGGTAGTAGTCGGCCTCACCGGGGGTGTCGATGCGGACGACCGCGTCGAACTCGACGCCCGTGTCGGTGGTGACCTTGACCGTGCGCGGCGTGGTGCCCTCGTTCAGCTCGGTGACGCCCGCGATGGAGAAGGTCTCCTCACCGGTCAGGCCCAGCGACGCGGCCGAGGCGCCCTCCGGGAACTGGAGCGGGAGCACGCCCATGCCGATGAGGTTCGAGCGGTGGATGCGCTCGTACGACTCGGCGATGACGGCCTTGACGCCGAGGAGCGCGGTGCCCTTGGCCGCCCAGTCGCGGGACGAGCCGGAGCCGTACTCCTTGCCGGCCAGGACGACCAGCGGGATGCCGGCGGCCTGGTAGTTCTGGGAGGCGTCGTAGATGAAGGAGACCGGGCCGCCCTCCTGCGTGAAGTCGCGGGTGTAGCCGCCCTCGGTGCCCGGCGCGATCTGGTTGCGCAGGCGGATGTTGGCGAACGTACCGCGGATCATGACCTCGTGGTTGCCGCGGCGCGAGCCGTAGCTGTTGAAGTCGCGGCGCTCGACGCCGTGCTCCGTGAGGTACTTGCCGGCCGGGGTGTCGGCCTTGATGGCACCGGCCGGGGAGATGTGGTCGGTGGTGACCGAGTCGCCCAGCTTGGCCAGGACGCGGGCGCCGGCGATGTCCTCGACCGGGGCCGGGTCCATGGTCATGCCCTCGAAGTAAGGGGGCTTGCGGACGTAGGTGGACTCCGGGTCCCACTCGAAGGTGTTGCCGGTCGGGATCGGCAGGGCCTGCCACTGGGCGTCGCCCGCGAAGACGTCCTGGTAGGACTTGGAGAACATGTCCTCGCCGATCGCGTTGGCGACGACGTCGTTCACCTCGGCCTCGGTCGGCCAGATGTCCTTGAGGTGGACCGGGTTGCCGTCCTGGTCGGTGCCCAGGGCGTCCTTGGTGATGTCCACCTTCATGGAGCCCGCGATGGCGTACGCGACGACCAGCGGCGGGGACGCCAGGTAGTTCATCTTGACGTCCGGGTTGATCCGGCCCTCGAAGTTGCGGTTGCCGGAGAGGACCGAGGTCACGGCGAGGTCGTGCTCGTTGACGGCCTTGGAGACCTCCTCCGGCAGCGGGCCGGAGTTGCCGATGCAGGTGGTGCAGCCGTAGCCGACGAGGTTGAAGCCGACCTTGTCGAGGTACGGGGTGAGCCCGGCCTTGTCGAAGTAGTCCGTGACGACCTTCGAACCCGGGGCGAGGGTGGTCTTGACCCACGGCTTGCGGGTCAGGCCCTTCTCGACCGCCTTCTTGGCCACCAGCGCGGCGGCGACCATGACGTACGGGTTCGAGGTGTTGGTGCAGGAGGTGATGGCCGCGACCGTGACGGCGCCGTGGTCGATCTCGTAGGTCGAGCCGTCGGGCGCGGTGACGGTGGTCGGGCGGGACGGGACGCTGCTGGCGACGGCCGGGGCGTCGGAGGCCGGGAAGGACTCCTTGCCCGCCTCGTCGACGTCGTCGACGTAGTTGAGCACGTCGTGCGCGAACTGCTCGGCGGCGTTGGCGAGGACGATGCGGTCCTGCGGGCGCTTCGGGCCGGCGATCGACGGGACGACGGTGGACAGGTCCAGCTCGAGCTTCTCGGAGAAGTCCGGCTCGGCGGACGGGTCCAGCCAGAGGCCCTGCTCCTTGGCGTACGCCTCGACGAGCGCGACCTGCTGCTCGGAGCGGCCGGTGAGCTTGAGGTAGTTCAGGGTCTCGTCGTCGATCGGGAAGATCGCGGCGGTGGAGCCGAACTCCGGCGACATGTTGCCGATGGTGGCGCGGTTGGCGAGGGAGGTGGCGGCCACGCCCTCGCCGTAGAACTCGACGAACTTGCCGACGACACCGTGCTTGCGGAGCATCTCGGTGATGGTCAGCACCAGGTCGGTGGCGGTGGTGCCGGTGGGCAGCTCGCCGGTCAGCTTGAAGCCGACGACGCGCGGGATGAGCATGGAGACCGGCTGGCCGAGCATGGCGGCCTCGGCCTCGATGCCGCCGACGCCCCAGCCCAGCACACCGAGGCCGTTGACCATGGTGGTGTGCGAGTCGGTGCCGACGAGGGTGTCCGGGTACGCCTGGCCGCCCCGGACCATGACCGTACGGGCCAGGTGCTCGATGTTCACCTGGTGGACGATGCCGGTGCCCGGCGGGACGACCTTGAACTCGTCGAACGCGGTCTGGCCCCAGCGCAGGAACTGGTAGCGCTCCTTGTTGCGGCCGTACTCCAGCTCGACGTTCTGCGCGAAGGCGTCGCGGGAGCCGAACTTGTCGGCGATGACGGAGTGGTCGATGACCAGCTCGGCCGGCGCGAGCGGGTTGATCTTCGACGGGTCGCCGCCCAGCTCCTTCACGGCCTCACGCATGGTGGCGAGGTCCACGACACACGGCACACCGGTGAAGTCCTGCATGATCACGCGGGCCGGGGTGAACTGGATCTCCTGGCTCGGCTGGGCCTGGGAGTCCCAGTTGCCGAGGGCCCGGATGTGGTCGGCGGTGATGTTCGCGCCGTCCTCGGTGCGGAGCAGGTTCTCCAGGAGGACCTTCAGGCTGTAGGGGAGGCGCGCGGAGCCCTCGACCTTGTCCAGCCGGAAGATCTCGTACGACTCGTCGCCCACGCGCAGCGTGCTGCGGGCGTCGAAGCTGTTCGCCGACACGACAGTCTCCTTCATCAATGTGCGCGTTCAACCGCATCCTGCCGCCACGGCTCCTCGCCGATCCGCTAAGGTAAGGCTTAGTTAGGTGACCCTTACCCATACGGGCGACCGCGGTGCGTCGTCAGCAGATATCTCGATGTCGAGATAACTCTAGTACATGACCGCTGCGCGGTCATGCCCAGGCACACCCGTCGGCGACACCGGCGGCCCGCAACCGCCCGGCCGCGAGCCCCGTCCTGATGGACGGACGATCACACACGCGGCCGGCCCCGCGGCCGTACGCCGCCGAAGGGGGCTCTCGCATGACCGGCGCGACCGGCACCACCGCCCGCACGACCGCCACGCGCACGACCGGCACCACCGCCGCTGCGCGGTACCTGTACCTGGCGCGCCACGGCGAGGCGTCGCCGGACGAGAGCGAGCTGTCGGAGAGGGGCCGCCGCCAGGCCGCCCTGCTGGCCGAGCGCCTGCGGGGCGCGCCCCTCGCCGCCGTCCACCACGGCCCGCTGACCCGCGCGGCCGAGACGGCCCGGATCGTCCAGGACCGGCTCTCGCCGGACGTCCCACTGGAGCAGTCCGAGGAGGCCGGCGACTACGTGCCGTACCTGCCGGGGCGCGACGAACTGCCGGCGGAGGCGGCCGACGCCATGCTGGAGCGGCTGGCCCTGTTCCCGCCGGAGGAGCGCGAACCCGGCCCGCGGCTCGCGCGGGCGGCCCTGGCGCGGTTCACGGGCCCGGTCGAAGGTGACGAGCCGCGCCACGAGCTGCTCGTCACGCACAACTTCCTCATCGGCTGGCTGGTCCGCGACGCGCTGAACGCCCCTCCGTGGCGCTGGATGGGCCTGGTCCACGGCAACGCGGCCCTGACGGTCATCCGCTACGCACCCGGGCGCCCGGCCTCCGTACTCCTCTACAACGACACGGGGCACCTGCCGGAGGAGCTCCGCTGGACGGGCTTTCCGCCGGAGCTTCGGGTGTGAGACGGCGGGACGACGAGGGGGCGTGGCCACCCAATCGAGACGTATCAACACGTTCGCCCGATTTACTGTGAAACCACCCCCACCGACGGCGCAATTGATATGATTTCTGTCAGTACGTCAATTCGACGATCGTGTTCGACGACACACGCGGCCGTGAACTGGCGTACGCGGGACAGGGGTTCACTCGAACGGCCCACCCCCCTCGCGCGCCCCATCTCATATCTGAGATAACCTGCCGCCATGGCAGACGACTACCTCGTACGCATCGGCAGGCTCATCCGTGACGCCCGCCAGCACCGCGGCTGGACACAGACCCAGCTCGCCGAGGCGCTGGCCACCAGCCAGAGCGCCGTCAATCGCATCGAGCGCGGGAACCAGAACATCAGCCTTGAGATGATCGCCCGCATCGGTGAGGCGCTCGACAGCGAAATCGTGTCGCTCGGCTACGCCGGCCCCATGCACCTGCGGGTGGTCGGCGGACGCCGGCTCTCCGGCGCGATCGACGTCAAGACCAGCAAGAACGCCTGTGTGGCGCTGCTCTGCGGCTCGCTGCTGAACAAGGGCCGTACGGTGCTGCGCCGGGTCGCCCGTATCGAAGAGGTCTACCGGCTGCTGGAGGTCCTCAACTCCATCGGCGTCCGGACCCGCTGGATCAACGACGGGATGGACCTGGAGATCGTCCCGCCCGCGCAGCTCGACATGGAGGCCATCGACGCGGACGCGGCCCGCCGCACGCGCTCGATCATCATGTTCCTCGGTCCGCTGCTGCACCGCATGGACCAGTTCAAGCTCCCGTACGCCGGCGGCTGCGACCTCGGTACGCGCACGGTCGAGCCGCACATGATCGCGCTGCGCCGGTTCGGCCTGGACATCACCGCGACCGAGGGCCTGTACCACGCCCGGGTGGACGCGGGCGTCACGCCCGACCGGCCCATCGTGCTGACCGAGCGCGGCGACACCGTGACCGAGAACGCGCTGCTGGCCGCGGCCCGCCACGACGGCGTCACCGTCATCCGCAACGCCTCGTCCAACTACATGGTCCAGGACCTCTGCTTCTTCCTGGAGGCCCTGGGCGTACGCGTGGACGGCGTCGGCACGACGACGCTGACCGTGCACGGCGTTCCGCACATCGACGTGGACGTCGACTACTCGCCGTCCGAGGACCCGGTCGAGGCGATGAGCCTGCTGGCCGCCGCCGTCGTCACCGAGTCGGAGCTGACGATCCGCCGGGTGCCGATCGAGTTCCTGGAGATCGAGCTGGCGGTCCTGGAGGAGATGGGCCTCGACCACGACCGGTCCACCGAGTACACGGCGGACAACGGCCGGACCCGTCTGGTGGACCTCACCGTGCGGCCCTCCAAGCTGGAGGCGCCCATCGACAAGATCCACCCGATGCCCTTCCCCGGCCTGAACATCGACAACGTGCCGTTCTTCGCGGCCATCGCGGCGTCCGCGCAGGGCCAGACCCTCATCCACGACTGGGTCTACGACAACCGCGCCATCTACCTCACGGACCTGAACCGGCTCGGGGGCCGCCTCCAGCTCCTCGACCCGCACCGCGTCCTGGTCGAGGGCCCGACCCGCTGGCGCGCCGCCGAGATGATGTGCCCGCCGGCCCTCCGCCCGGCCGTGGTGGTCCTCCTGGCCATGATGGCCGCCGAGGGCACGTCGGTGCTCCGCAACGTCTACGTCATCAACCGCGGCTACGAGGACCTGGCGGAACGCCTCAACTCGGTGGGCGCGCAGATCGAGATCTTCCGGGACATCTAGGCGGTAGAACAAGGCGCACGGTTCCGTCCCGGAGTCGCGCGGCATCCCGTGCAGGGGGCGAACGGGCTGCTGCGCGACGTCTCCGCCTGCCCTCGGCCGGCCCCGGCATCGGAGAACGACGCCGGGGCCGCGAGACGTGGAGTTGTCCAGCGGGCGGCACCGGGAGCCGAGTGTGCGCGTCAGCTACTCGTCGTCGGCTCTCTGCGGGGTCGTCCGCGGTCAGTTGCGGATGTGCCTGCCGTTCTCGAACGCGACTTCAACGGCCTGCCACACGGAGTCGGGAGATTTCAGTGGCTTCTTCATGCGCGCCTCGTGCCGTCTGTCCGGCCGCCTAGGCTTTCCCTGGCGCGGCACGAGCAACGAGGGGGCCCGTGTGGGCGACCAGAAGCCCGAGTACGAGGCGATATTCGACACCGAGGCCGGCAAGGCCGTCCTGAAGCGTGTCGTCGACCACTACACCGATGTCTTCCTCCCCTGCGAGAAGAAGGACCGCGCGTACTACCGCGGCCTCACGACCGAGGAGGCCGCCCGCTCGGCCGGGCTTCCGCTGCGGCACGACGGGCAGCGGCACGGCCATGCGGAGAACTGGGTGGCGGGGCCCGAGCACGAGGAGAACAAGAACGAGCGCAGGACGCGCCGTGAAGCGTCGCTCGCCGCCTTCGCGGACGAACTCGTGCAGCGGGTGGGGAAGCTGCGTAAGGGCATGGCCTTCCCCGACATCCACGCCGTCGCCGAAGAGGCCGCGGAAGCCGTCAGGAAGCACCGTCCGGACGGCCGTCCCCTCTTCAAACCGACCGACCTGCTGCGGTACGACGCGGCGCTGCTGCTGGCGTGGCACCTCGGGGTCGAGCCGGAGGAGGTATGGCTGCACTCGGGCACCGACTTGGGCGTACGCAAGCTCGGCATCAGCACCGCAGGCAGAAAGATCCTCACCCTCGCCGAGCTGCCAAAGCCCTTCCAGGAGCTGACCGCGTGGCAGGCCGAGGACATCTTGTGCATCTACAAGGCCGTCTTCGCGAAGCTGGTCCGGGGCGACAAGCCCGTCGACGACGCCGACTTCGGCAAGATCAAGGCGACGCGGCAGAAGATGAGCTGCGGACACCGCCACTGCGCCGCCTGCTGAACCACCGGCGCCGAGCTGCGGGCGCCCCCGGCGTCGTCCCCGTCCGGGCCGATGGCCACTCGCAGACCCACCCTGCCGCATGGGCCTCCTCCACGCGTGGAGCAGTCCGTGTGGGGGGGGTGCCGGTGGGCTTTCCAGCGTGCGAATCGGCCCCGATGCGACGATCACCCCGAGGAGTCCGCCGTGCCGCTCATCCGCCTTCGACGCCCCACCCGTTCGCAGGCGTTGCCGCGCCCCCTCGTCGCCGTGCTCGCCGCGGCGGGGCTCTGTGCGGCCGGCGTCGGTCCCGTGTACGCCCAGGAACCGCTGCGGCCTCCCGGGTGCACGCGTACGCCCAGTCCGACCGGTCAGAACATCGTCTGTGTCCTCGGCGTCCCGCAGGGCACCGTCCTCGATGGTTCCGGCGGGGTCGACACCATCACCATCACCAACGTGCGGGGCGGCAACGGGGTCGACGGAACCGTCCGGGCGACCGGCGGGACCGTCACGGTGATCGGCGGCGCGGGCCTGACCGGGGACGCCGCCCATGGGGTCGGGCCGACGGGGGTCGTCACGGACCAGCGCGGGGCCACGGTCGTCACGGTCAGCGGCGGCGAGTCCACGAGCGGCCGGGGCGGGGACGGCATCGCCGCCGGCGGGCGCGTCGACGGCTCGCTCCTCGGCGGAGCCGGCTCGGTGAACGTCTCCGGCGGCGCGGGAGCCACTGGTGGCCACGGCATCCAGGGCACCGTCCTCGCCGTCGGGGCCACCACGGCCACCGGCGGCAACGCCACGCGGGTACGGGCGGCGCGGGCATCGGCCCCGACGGCGTCGTCCACGCCGGCACCACCGTCGGCGCCACCGGCGGCGAGGGCGGCCGCGACGGCGGCCCCGGAAACTCCGGAACCGTCTACGGCCGGGCCGCCACGACCGGCGTCGCCACCACGGGCGGCCTCGGCGGCACGGCCTCCGGCGGCGGCACCGGCGGAGCGGGCGGCACCGGCAACGCCGGACAGGTGCGCCTCGACGCGATCCTGGCCGGCGCCGCGATCACCGCGACCGGCGGCCAGGGCGGCGCCGCGTCCGGCCGCACCGGCACCGCCGGCGCCGGTGGCCACGGCAACACCGGCCTGCTCGGCGGTGGTCCGGGCACCGACGCCATCACGGCCAAGGGCGGCGACTCCGGCACCGTGGCCCCCAACGCGTCGCCCGGCCGGCCCGGCGACGGCAACGCGAACGGTGCCGACGTCCTCGCCCGCGGCGGGAACGACACCCTCGAACTCGTCCGGGGACGCAGGAACCCCGACGGCAATCCGGCCGCCGCCAACGCGGGGGACGTCGACGGAGGTGCCCCGCGCCCCACGGAGACGAACATCTGCGTCCTGGTGGGCCCGGACACGGGCACTGTCGTCGACTGTGAAAAGAGGATGGTCGAGGACCCCGCGTGACGCCCGGTTCACCGACTGAACCTCAGCTGCCGGGCGGGCGGCGGTTGACCAGCCAGAGCAGCAGGCCCACCAGGGCGACGAGTTCCAGCCAGGCGACGAGGACGGGCAGGCCATCGGTCATCACTGTGGCCCGAGGTGGTCCGTGGCGCGGACCGTGATCCTGCCCTCGCCGTACGCGATGACCCGCGACCACGCGACGACCTGGCTGCGGCGGGCGAGTCGGTGTGCTGTCCTGGACAGCGGGGCCGGGCCGCGGACCTCGCCGGTGGCGTAGCCGAGGCGGTGGGCCACGCCCGTGGCGCCCACCACGACGGCCTGGAGCTGCCAGGGCGCGGAGGTCGAGGAGCGGACGACCCTCAGGTCGTGGACCGTGCCCAGGCGGTGGCCGGTCTCGTCGACGACTTCGGCGCGCAGCAGGTCACTTGCTCTCACGATGGGCCCCAGGGATCCTTCCGATGAAACGGTGACTGAGGTAGCGCTCCGCCCGGCCCAGGGCCGGCAGGTCCTCGGCCCGTACCGCCAGGCGGACGGCGGGGCCGTACTCGCGTACCAGGGCGAGGGGGACCTCCGCCGGTGTCGCGCCGCCGGCCAGGCGTTCCGCCACCGCCGTCCACCAGCGGCCCAGCGGGCCGCCCAGGCGCTGTCCGAAGGCGCGCTGCCCGACCAGCAGGGCGGCCAGTTCGGGGGGACGGCCGTCGCCGGGGTCGTCGAAGCGGAGGTCGTCGACCTTGCCGAGCAGCGTGCCTGCCCTGTCGAGGAGCTGGCGGTCGAGGAGGTCGAGTCCGACGTCGAGGCTGTCCACGGTCATGCGCCTGCCTTGGTCGCGATCAGCAGCGGGAGGGCCGCCACGGCTCCGGCCGTGACGGCGACGAGATACACCGTGCCGAGCACGTTGGTCGTCCGGCCGTTGACGCGCCGGCCCAGGTAGCGGCGGTCGTTGGCGATGACCAGGATCGGCAGGAAGGTCAGCGGCAGGACGGCTGCCGCGAGGTAGACCGCGTAGATCGTCACCGCGATGGGGTCGACGGTGGTCAGCGCGACGACCGCGGCGCCGAGCAGCGTCACCAGCAGCAGTGTGTGGAAGCGCGCGGCCCTGGCGGGCCGGGTCTCCTTGCCCCACGTCCACCCGAAGTGGTGGGCCACGGTGTAGCTCGACGACAGGAGCGTTTCGAGCGTCGCGCCGAAGACGCTGGCGACGATGCCGAGGATGGCGAAGGCGAAGCCGGCCTGCCCGAAAGCGATCACCACGGGCAGCACGGTCTGGCTCAGCTGCTCGACCTGGATGCCGGCGGGCCGCAGCACCAGGTGGGCGGTCGCCTGGATGCCGATGGCGAGGACGCCGCCGATGGGGTATCCCAGCCAGGCGTTCACCCGCACGTCCAGGAGGTTGCGGGCACGCCAGCGGTGTTCGACCGCGCCGGAGGCGAAGAAGAACACCTCGTACGGGTTCATCTGCGCGCCGAGCAGGACGAGCGCGTAGAAGAAGTACGTGGCGTGGCCTTCGCCCCGCGGGACCGTCGGATGGGCGGCGTCGTGCCACAGGGCGCCCCAGTCGGGGCCGAACCACCAGACGGCCGCGACGAAGACGAACAGCGCCAGGCCCAGCAGGCCGTACAGCCGCTCCATGTACGCGAAGGGCAGCCGCCACACCACCAGCCAGGCGAGGAGGGCGACGGGCGGGACCCACAGCAGGTAGTGGAGGTCGGCGAGCAGTTCGATCGCGAGGGCGACACCGCACAACTCAGCGATCAGGGCGAGGACGTTGACGAGATACGAGGCGGCCACGGTGGCCAGGCCGACGCGGGGGCCGGTGCGCTCGCGGATGAGGTCGAAGACCGTCCGGCCGGTGACGACGGCGATCCGCCCCGCCATCTCCGAGTACAGGGCCACACCGACCACGGCGACGAGGGTCACCCACGCCAGGGACAGCCCGAACCGGGCCCCGACCAGCGCGTCGGTGACCAGGTCGCCGATGTCCATGAACCCGCCCATGGCGGTGAACACGCCGAGCATCAGCGACAGCGCCCGTCTCACGTCACCACCAGCTCCTGGAAGCGCCGGAGGCGCGCGGAGAGACGCGGCAGGGGCTCGGCCAGCCGGGGGAGGTCCGCGAGGCGGCCCTGGCGCGCGCTGATCCGCAGCTCGCCGAGCACGCCGCGGCACCGGTCCAGCAGCGCCGTGATCTCCTCGCGCAGCCGGGCGGCGTCCCGGGTGGGGGGCTGTACGGATCCGAACTGCGTGGCGACGCTGCCGACCGCGCTCTCCAGCTGCGACAGCGTCCTGGACGTGTAGGCGCCCGGCGACTTGCCCCGTCCGGCGGCGCCGACGACCAGGCGGGCGGTCTCGATGGAGGAGCGCACCGCCTCGGCCGTGTTCGCCGCCTTCTCCCGGTAGTCCGTGTCGGTACGGGAGGACCCCACGCAACCGGCCACCAGCATCAGCATCAGCACCAGCACCGGGCCGCATGCCTGCCGCGGCCACAGCCGCGGCCCGTTGTGCGCGGGCGACCGCCTCCGGCGTACCGGCTTCCCCACGGCTCACCTCCGCTCCGCATCGGCACATCGCCCGTGCCCACGAGACGTCAGCACAGGGGCCGTGCCTACGAGAGTGGAGTCCGCGCCCGCTCTCGGCGCGGATGCGGCAGTGGCCGGGCGTGTCAGCGGTCGCGCGCCCGCCGCCCCCACGGTGGTGAGCGGCGGGGTCGCCTGGGTCAGTCGGTGGGCGTCGCCGTGTGTCGCAGGATCTCCTCCGACAGCACGTCGTCCAGGCCGGCCGGCAGGGTGTGGCCCATGCCGTGTACGGGGACCAGGCGGGCGCCCGGGATCGCGGTGGCGAGGGCTTCGCCGTGCGGGGGCGGGAAGACGGGGTCCTCCGTGCCGTGCAGGACCAGGGTGGGTGCGGTGATGTCGGCCAGCGCCTTGACGGAGTCGCCGCCGGCGGCTCCGGCGAGCGAGTGGTTGAGCGAGGACCGCAGGTCGCGGGCACGCTCGTGCACCCGCCGCTCCATCGCCCGGTACTCGCCCTCGTCGAAGGGCAGCACCGGGCCGTGCAGGACGCGCCACAGGGGCAGGCGCGCCGTCAGGTACTCCTCCACGGTCGCGTCCGGGTCCGGGAGGGTCGTGGCCAGCGTGGCCAGCACTTCGGGCGTGGGCGCCGGGAGGTCGCCGGGGACGGGCGGCTCCCCCGCCATGGCGCGCTGGATCGTGCCGGCCATGTCCACGCCCAGGGGTGTGGAGGCGAGGGCGGTCAGGGTGAGCACGCGGTGCGGACGGGTGGCGGCGATCCGCTGGGCGATGACGCCGCCGAGGGACGCGCCCACGAGGTGCGCCCGGTCCACGCCGTACGCGTCAAGGACGGCCAGCGCGTCGTCGGCCATGTCGGCGACGGTGTACGGGTGGGCGGCGTAGTCGACGGTGGAGGAGAGGCCGGCGTCGCGGTGGTCGTAGCGGACGACCCGGAGGCCCCCGGCGACCAGGCGGCGGACGAAGCCGTCGTTCCACTGGACGCCCTGCGCCCCGGCGCCCATCAGCAGCAGCGCCACCGGGTGCTCCGGGTCGCCGAACTCCTCGGTCCACAGGTCGAGTTCACCCGCGCGCACCATGCGCTCGATGCCGGCGGGACGGTCGTCGGTCAGATTATTTTCCTGCATGGTCGTTCAGGTTAATGGCGGAGGGAGCGGCGCGGCCAGCGATTTCCGGCCACGTGCGCGTTGGACGCCGCGGACGGGCCCGGGGCACCCTGATCCGTATGGCCGGAGTCAAGGGACAGGTGCAGAAGCGGGGCGTCGAGCGGCGGCGCGCCATGGTGGATGCCGCGATCACGCTGTTCGCCGCACAAGGGGTGCGCGGCACCGGCGTCGCCGCGGTCGCGGAGCGTGCGGGGGTCACGCCCTCCGCGCTCATCCACCACTTCGGCAGCAAGGACGGCCTCGTCCGGGCCGTCCTGGAGGAGGTCGACCGGCGGGCGCTGGAGCGGCTGTCCATTCCGCGTGACGCCCGGCCGACGCTGCGCGAGGCCTTCGACTGGTTCGTCCGCGACGCGGAGCACACCGCCGCCACCGACCGCGAACTGGCCGCCCTGCACACGACGCTGACCGCGGAGAACCTGGCGGCCGGTACGGCGCTCCACACCTGGTTCCGCGACCGCGGGCGCGCCCTGCGCGGCCATCTCGTCACCCTGTTCACGCATGCCGCGGCGACCGGCACGGCACGCGCCGACCTCGACCCGCCGGCCCTGGCCGCCGAGGTGGCCGCGTTCCTGGAGGGGGCGAACCTGCTGTGGCTGCTGGACCCCGAGCAGGTGGACCTGGTCGCGCTGTACCGCGGGTACTTCGAGGGGCTGGCCGCACGGCTCGAACCGGTCGGCGGAAACCGGTAACGCGTTCGCGTTCCACCGGGCGGCATGGCAGGATGCCGCGCATGATCTACGGAATCGAGTCCAGCACCGCCCGGTGAGCGCCCCGGACGAGCGCGTCGCGCTCCACCCCAGGCCCTCCCTGTACACCTACGCCCTGCGCCTCCGTCGCGCCGAGCCCGACGGATTGCTGCCCAAGGGCGGTTATCCCCTTCCCGACCCACCCCCTCGCCGGCGTGGCCGCCTCGGCTGGCAGGCCGCCCGGACCGCCCTGGGGGACCTCGTCCCGCCCCTGCTGACCGCGCCCGACCCCGTACGCGCCGCCGATGAGCTGCACCGGCGCCTCGACGAACTCGGGGCGTACGACTCGCACGTCCAGAGGGCCGTCGCCGAACTGCCCCTGGAGGACGAGGCCACGGCCCGCGCCGTCGCCCGGCGACTGGTGCGCGTGGGGAGCAGCACGGCCGCCGTGACCGCGGGGCTCGCGCTGCTCGCCCGCGTCGGCGAGCGGCAGGACGTGCGGTGCCTCATGGCCATCGGCCTCCTGCGCGACCTCACCGACCTGGCGGTCCACGCGCTGGCCCCGCTCGACCTCCCGGCCGCCGCCCTGTTGTGGCTCGCCCGGCACGGCAGACCGGAGGAGGTGCGGCGGCTGGTCGACGCCCTCGCCGCGGTGGACCACGCGGCCGTGCGCACCTGGCTGCGGACGGCCGCCATCCGGCCGCGCGGCGCCCTGGCCCCGTCGGTCGCCCGCCGGGTCGCCGAGGCCGTCCGGCTCGACGCGCTCCTGCGGGACCACCCGGCCGACCCCCTGCTCCTGGCGCAGGGCGCGGCTCTGCTGGAGCGGATGACGAGCCCTCGGGAGTACCGGGCGGAGATCCTCGACTACCGACGGGCCGTCGCCGCGTACGAGGCCCTAGTGGCCCGGGCGGACCGGCTGCCCGCGACCCTCGACCACTACGCGCTGCTGCTCTCCCTGGCCGTCGACCTCCACAGTGGGCCCAGCTTCCACCTGGACTGGCGGCCCGGGCGGCGCGAGGCGCTGCTGGACACCCTGGAAGCCGTGCTCAGTGCGCCGGCCTGGGCGGCCGTGGCGGCCGAGGAGCCCGCCGATCCGGCCCTGCTGCACCGTGCGCGGTGGATACGGCGCACGGCGCGGATCCCCTTCGCCCGGCGGCCCGGAACACCGCCGCGGCTGCGGATCGAGGTCGCCGTGCCCGACCCGGCCCAGTCCGCGATGGTCGAGACGCGTTTCCTGATCGACGGCCGGCCCCTCGTGCCGGAGGCCTTCAGGGAGGGTCCGGGCGACTCCCCGGCGGCCCTCCTGGACCGCGGCCTGCTCCGGGCGACCGAGGAACCACGTGACGTGCGGCTCGCCGAGGCGTACTGCACGGAGGGCTGCTGCGGCGCCCTCCACGTGACCGTCTCCCGCGAGGGCGACGAGGTGGTGTGGGGCGGGTGGCGCCGCCCCGCCCCTTCGTACGGGCCGCGGCCGCCGCGCGAACTGCCGGAGATCCGCTTCGACGCGGCGGAGTACGACGCCGAGGTCGCCCGCGCCGAGCGGGACCGGTCCTGGGTGTGGCCCGCGTGGGCCACGGCCCGGCTGATCGGCGCGGGCCTGCGGGAGCGGCCGGGGCTGCTCACCCGGTGGGACGCCGAGTCGGGCCGGGCCGTCACGGACTACCGCTCCCCCGACACGACGGAGGTGTACTTCACGTTCCGGCCGGGCCTCGCCGCCGGCCGCGAGGACCGGGACGGGCCGTGGCTCCAGTTCGTCTGGCGGATCCCCGAGGACGGCACCCCGCCCGAGGAACGGGCGGCCGCGGCGCTGCACCGGCTCGCGACGTCGGACCCGAAGACCTACGCGCAGCTCACGGGCGGCACCCGAGCGGAGGCCGAAAGGCTGGGCATTCCCTGGCCGGAGAACCGGTAGCGCGGAGAACGGTAGCGCGGCGAACCGGTGGCGATCGGCGAACCGGCGGTACGGCGCACCGCGCCCGGCCCTCACACCACGGGGGCCCGGGCGCGGCGTCCGCCGCCGTACGGATCAGTGTTCCTCCGCCGCCCACAGCGAGCGGACGTGTCCCAGGTGACGCGTCATGCAGGCCTCCGCCGCCTTCGCGTCGCCCGCGAGCATCAGGTCCAGGAGTTCGTGGTGCTCCTGTGCCGAGGCGACCAGCAGGCCGCTCTCGTCGAGGGCCGTCAGGCCGTACAGCCGGGAGCGCTTGCGCAGGTCGCCGACCGTCTCGACCAGCCGGTCGTTGCCGTGCAGGGCGAGCAGGGAGAGGTGGAAGCGGCGGTCGGCGTCCAGGTAGCCGATGAGGTCGTGGTCGCGGGCGCTGGCCACGATCTCGTCGGCGATCGGGCGCAGCGCCTCCAGCTGTTCGCGGGTCGCCGAGCCGGTGATGGCGCCGACGGTCGGCACCTCGATCAGCGCCCGCAGCTCCGAGTACTGGTCGAGGTCGCGTTCGCTGACCTCGGTGATCCGGAAGCCCTTGTTCCGTACGGGCTCGACCAGACCCTCGCGGGCCAGGTCGAGCATCGCCTCCCGTACGGGGGTGGCCGAGATCCCGAAGTCCGCCGCCAGGGCAGGGGCCGAGTAGACCTTCCCCGGCTGGAGTTCACCGGAGATGAGGGCGGCCCGCAGCGCGTGGGCGACCTGGTCGCGCAGCCGCTCCTGGGCGGTGATCAGGTTCTGCTGTTTCAAGTGGCCACCCATGGCCTACCTCCGGCTGCGGGACGCGTGGTGCGTGGTGCGTCATGTGTGATGTGTGAACGTCGCGGCTCCTCAGAGTAGGAAACCCGCCGGGAACGGGTCGTCCGGGTCCAGGAAGTACTGCGCCGTACCGGTGATCCAGGCGCGGCCCGTCACGGTCGGGACGACGGCGGGCAGGCCGCCCACCGTGGTCTCCTCGACGAGCCGGCCCGTGAACCGCGTACCGATGAACGACTCGTTGACGAAGTCCCGGCCGAGCGGCAGCTCTCCGCGCGCGTGCAGCTGCGCCATGCGCGCCGAGGTGCCGGTGCCGCACGGCGACCGGTCGAACCAGCCGGGGTGGATGGCCATGGCGTGCCGGGAGTGCGTGGCGTCCGAGCCGGGCGCGGCCAGGTACACGTGCTTGAGCCCGCTGATCGCGTCGTTCTCGGGGTGGACCGGGCGGTCCGTCGCATTGATCGCCTCCATGATCGCCAGTCCGGCGGCGAGCAGCTCGTCCTTGCGGGCCCGGTCGAAGGGCAGGCCGAGCGCGTCGAGCTGTACGAAGGCGTAGAAGTTGCCGCCGTACGCGAGGTCGTAGGTGACCGTGCCGTGGCCCGGCACGTCGACCTTGCGGTCGAGACCCACGCAGAACGCGGGGACGTTGGTGAGGGTGACGGCCTTCGCGGCGCCGTCCTCGACGCGGACGTCGACCGACACCAGGCCGGCCGGGGTGTCCAGGCGGACCGTGGTGACCGGCTCCGCGACCGGCACCATGCCGGTCTCGACGAGCACGGTCGCGACGCCGATGGTGCCGTGGCCGCACATCGGCAGCGCCCCGGAGACCTCGATGTACAGGACGCCGACGTCGGCGTCCGGCCGGGTCGGCGGCTGGAGGATGGCACCACTCATCGCGGCGTGGCCGCGCGGCTCGTACATCAGCAGGGTGCGCAGGTCGTCGCGTTCGGCGATGAGGTGCCGGCGGCGCTCCGCCATCGTGGCACCGGGGATCACCCCGACGCCGCCGGTGATGACCCGGGTCGGCATGCCCTCGGTGTGCGAGTCGACGGCGTGGAAAACGTGTCGGGTACGCATCTGGCTGTCCTCCTCCGGTGTCAGTCGAGGCCTTCGGCGAGGGCCTTCTCGGTGGCCGCGCGGACGATGGCGGCCTGGGTGTCGCCGAGCGGGGCGCGCGGCGGACGGGTGGGGCCGCCGGGACGGCCGGCGATGTCCATGGACAGCTTGATGGCCTGGACGAACTCGGGCTTGGAGTCCCACCGCAGCAGCGGGTGCAGCGCCTTGTACAGCGGCAGGGCGAGGTCGAGGTCCTGGCCCACGGCCGCCCGGTACAGGGCCGCGCACGCGCCGGGCAGGGCGTTGGGGTAACCGGCGATCCACCCCACCGCCCCGGCCAGCGCCAGCTCCAGCAGCACGTCGTCCGCGCCGATCAGCAGGTCCAGCTCCGGCGCGAGTTCGGCGATCTCGTACGCCCGGCGCACGTCCCCGCTGAACTCCTTCACCGCCACGATGTGCCCCTCGCCGTGCAGCCGCGCCAGCAGCTGAGGCGTCAGGTCCACCCGCGTGTCGTAAGGGTTGTTGTACGCCACCACGGGCACACCCGCCGCCGCGACCTCCGCGTAGTGCGCCCGCACCCCGCCCTCGTCGGCACGGTAGGCGTTCGGCGGCAGCAACAGCACCGAACCACACCCCGCCTCCCCCGCCTGCTCCGCCCACCGCCGCGCCTCCGCGCTCCCGTAGGCGGCCACACCGGGCATCACACGGGCACCGTCACCGGCCGCCTCCACCGCCACCCGCACCACCCGGGCCCGCTCGGCGTCCGTGAGCGTCTGGTACTCGCCCAGCGAACCGTTGGGCACCACACCGTCACACCCCTGCGCGACCAGCCACGCCACATGCTCGGCATACGCGTCGAAATCGACGGACAGATCCTCACGCAACGGCAACGCCGTCGCGACCATGATCCCGCGCCACGGGCGCGTACGGGTGTCGGTGCTCATGCGGGGGCTCCTTGGGTGCGGTCGGTCCCGGTCCCGGGAGGGCCGGGCAGCTGGGCCAGGTGGTCGAGCGGTACGGGGCAGGACAGCGGGCGGCGGTCCGGGGCGGGGTCCTCGCCGGCGAGGAGGGCGACGGCCTGGCCGCACATACGGCCCTGGCACCAGCCCATTCCGGCGCGGGTGAGCAGCTTCACGGTGCGGGCGTCGCGGGCGCCCAGTTCGGTGACGGCCTCGCGGACGCGGTCGGCGGTGACCTCCTCGCAGCGGCACACCTCGGTGGTGTCGTCCAGCCAGCCGGTCCAGCCGGGTCCGGGCCGGTGGGCGGCGGCCATCGCGTCGGCGAAGGCGCGCAGCCGGGTGCGGCGGCGGGCGAGGGCGGCGGTGCGGCGCGGGTCGCGCGGGGTGCCGTGCAGGGTCTCGGCGACCGCCGCGGCGGCGATCTCGCCTTCGGTGAGGGCCAGGTCGGCGCCGCCGACACCGCCGGTCTCGCCCGCGGCCCACACGCCGGGGACGGAGGTGGCCTGGTCGGCGTCGAGGTCGAGGGCGGGCGTGCCGTCGGGGGCGCGGCGGGTCGCGCAGCCGAGGCCGGTGGCGAGTTCGAGCTGCGGGACGAGGCCGTGGCCGACCGCGAGGGCGTCGCACGGGACGCGGCGGGCGGTGCCGGGGACGGGGCGCCAGTCGCGGTCGAGGCGCTGGACGGTGACGGCCTCGACGCGCGTGGTGCCGTGGGCCGCGGTGACGGCGTGCCGGGTGAGCAGCCGGGTGGTGTGGCGGAGGAGGCCGCCGCCGTGGACGGCGCCCTCGGCGAGTTTGCCGGGGTTGCGCAGCAGGGTGGGCAGGTGGCGGGCGTACGCGGTGTAGTCGGCGGCCTCCACGACGGCGGGTACGCGGGCCCCGGCCGCGGCGAGCGATCCGGCGACGGCGAGCAGCAGGGGGCCGCTGCCCGCGACGACGACGCGCCGGCCGGGGAGGACGAGCCCGGACTTGAGCATGGCCTGGGCGCCGCCCGCGCCGACGACGCCGGGCAGGGTCCAGCCGGGGAAGGGCAGTTGGCGTTCGTAGGCGCCGGTCGCGAGGAGCACGGCCCGGGCGCGGACGGTGGCGGGTGCCTCGTCCGGGCCGGCCACGGCGTGCAGCCGCCAGTCGCCGCGCGGGTCGTGGGCGTCCTGGGCGTCCTGGGCGTCCCTGACGACCGTCCAGACGTGGTGGGCGGGCAGGTACGTGACGCGGCCGGCCCGCCGGTGGGCCTCCAGCCGCCGCTCGCGGGCGGCGAAGTGGCGCCAGCCGTGGTGGAGCGCCTCCGGGCGAGTGGCGCCGAGCCCGGGCGCCGGGTGGCGGTAGAACTGGCCGCCCGGCCGCTCCCCCGCGTCGAGCAGGGTGACCCGCAGGCCGAGGTCGGCGGCGGTGACGGCCGCGGCGAGCCCGGCCGGGCCCGCGCCGACGACGGCGAGGTCAGCGGGTGGTGTCATGGCCGGTGCCCTCCTGGGTGGTGACGGTGTCCCCGGGGCGTACGGGGACGAGGCAGGCGCGCTGGTTGGGGCGGCCGTTGACGGTGGCGAGGCAGTCGTGGCACGTGCCGATCCCGCAGAACGCCCGCGCGGAGCGCCGCCGTGGCGGGTGGTGCGCCAGGACAGGATGCCCGCGGCCCACAGGGCGGCGGCCAGGGTCTGCCCGGGCAGCGCGGTGAGCGTGCGCCCGTCGAAGGTGAAGGTGATCGGGGCGGCGGGCTCGGCGCGCACGAGACCGAGCGGGCCGGCGGGCTGACGGTGCTTCACTGCGGGGCTCCTGGGACGTTCGTTGCCGGTGCTCCTGGCGGGTTCACTGCGGGGCTCCTGGGGCGTCGGGGCCCGGCTCCGGGGCGCCGGGTCCCGAATCCGGGGCGGGGAAGCGGTCCGGGCGGAACGGGGCCAGGTCGAGGGCGGGGCGCTCGCCGCTCAGTGCGGCGGCGAGGAGCAGTCCGGTCGCGGGTGCCAGGCCGATGCCGGCGCCCTCGTGGCCGCACGCGTGGTACAGCCCGGGGACGCGCGGGTCCGCCCCGATCGCCGGGAGGTGGTCGGGCAGGTACGGGCGGAAGCCGTGGTACGCGCGCAGGGCGCGGACGTCGGCCAGGACCGGGAACAGGGCGGTGGCCTGGGCGGCGAGGCGGCGCAGCGCCTCGGTCGACAGGCCGCGGTCGAAGCCGACGCGTTCGCGGGTCGCGCCGATGAGGACGGGTCCGGCGGGCGTGCCCTCGACGACGGGGGAGGACTGGAGGTCGGCGGAGCCGCTGGCGACGTCGGCGATGTAGTCGGCGGAGTAGACCTTGTGGCGGATGAGGCGGGGCGGGAGGGGTTCGGTGACGAGGACGAAGCCGCGGCGGGGCATCACGGGCAGGTGGGTGCCGGCGAGCGCGGCGACTCGTCCGCCCCAGGTTCCGGCGGCGTTGACGACGAACGGGGTGTGCAGGTCGCCGCGCGGGGTGCGGACGCCCCGTACGGCGCCGTCGGTGTCGGTGAGGACGGCGGTGACCTCCTCGCCGAGCCGTAGCTCGGCGCCCATGTGCCGGCGGCGCGCAGCAGGGCGGCGGCGGCGCGGGCGGGCTGGACCTGGGCGTCCTGGGGGTAGTGGAAGGCGCCGGCGAGGCCGGGGGCGAGGTGCGGTTCCAGGGCGTGCACCTCGCCCGCGGGGATCTCGTACGCCTCGACGCCGGCGTCGCGCTGGCCCTTGGCGAAGGTGCGCAGTGCGGTGAGGGCGGTCTCGTCGGACGTGACGACGAGACCGCCCTTGAGCTCGTACTCGATCGCGTCCTCCGGTGGGAGGGCCTCGGCGAGTTCGCGCCACAGCCGGGTGGACAGCAGCGCGAGGTCGAGCTCGGGGCCCGCCTCCTTGTCGGAGACGAGCAGATTTCCCTCGCCGGCGCCGGTCGTGCCGCCGGCGACGGGGCCGCGGTCGACGACGGTGACGGCGAGGCCGGCGCGGCTCGCGTAGTACGCACAGGCCGCTCCGACGACTCCGGCGCCGACGATGACGGCGTCGGGGGCGTGTGACGCGGTGGTCCGGTGTCTCATGGGCACCTCAGTAATATTTCACATAGCACTGAGGTGCCACAAGAGCTTCCGGATCTCAGCGTCGCAGTGGCCCGTCACAGGTGTACGTGGAGGTACCGGCCGTACGGTCGGACCAGATCTCCACCTCGCCGAACGAGCAGTTCATGTCGGCGAGGTTGGTGGAGGCGGGCGCCGCCCGGTCGAGCAGGAAGTAGTCGACCGTCTCCGACATGTCCTTGAAGACCCGGTCCGCGTCACCCGCGTCGGCCAGGCGCGCCGTGATGCGGCCGGTGCAGACGAAGCGCGGCATGCCGGGGTCGCCGGTGGCCGTGCAGGCGGGGTCGGACGAGGTCGCCGCGGCGAAGGAGGCCCGCACCGCCTCGGCCGTGGTGTCGCGGAGCCGGTCGTTCGGGTGGTACGTGGTGTTGGGCACGAACAGGTCGTTCACGCGGGCGATCTGCCGGTCCAGGAAGGCGTCGTAGCCGCGCTGGAGCGCCGCGTCGCCGCCGAGCCGCTTGCGCCAGGCGTCGAACGCCGCCGGGTCGTTGGCGCGCAGGTGGCGGTACATCTCGCGGAGCAGGCCGGGGCGCTCGCTCCACAGGTACTCGAAGAAGGTGCCGGCGTAGCTGTAGAAGCGGAAGCCGTCCCCGTCGTAGGTGGCGTGCAGCAGCTGGTCGACGGTCATGCGGGGGCCGCCGTTCGCCGTGTCGCTGATGATGCTCTGCACCAGGGACTTGCGGACGGCGACGCCGTCGGCGCGGGTGGCGCCGTCGAAGAACTCCGCGGTGCCCTCGTCCATGGCGGTGGTCCGGTCGTTCTGGTACCAGGGGCCCTCGCCGAAGAAGCCGGGCACGGCCCAGCGGCCGTTGAGGTAGTGCACGTACTCGTGGCGGAACAGCTCCTCCAGCGTCAGCCGCGAGTCCTGCGGGACGCGCCGCTGGTACGTGTAGAAGGTGGCGCCGCGCTCGATGTAGATGCCGCCGTTGTTGGTGTCCATGCCGGTCAGCAGCGGGTGGTAGTTCTCGTAGTCGGCGCGCGAGCCGTACAGCACGATGTTGAGGGCGGTGTTGGGGTCGCCCGTCAGCGGCGCCTCGGTGCCGAGGACGCGGTGGAACTGCGCCTTGACCTGCTTGCTCGCGTAGTACAGCTGGTCGACGGTGGCGCGGTCGAGTCCGGTGCGGACCTTGATGGTGCCGTTGTCGTAGGTGTACGTGTGCGGGAAGAGCATCCGCTCGATGTCTTCCTTGCAGACGCCGTACGGCTTGCACGCCTCGTAGAAGTTGAGCCAGGAGGCGACCTTGGCCCAGGGGGCGCTGCCGCGCCCGAAGTTGGCCGTCACGGGCTGCAGGAGCGCGCCGAGGTCCGCGACGATCCTGGAGCGCAGGGAGCCGATCTCGCCGAAGCGGCCGTACTCGGACAGCGCGTCACGGACGACCCACTCGTTGGGCGTGCCCTTGAGGTGCGTGTACTGGGCGAACTTGCGGAACGCCTCGCGGTAGGCCTCGTTGCGGGCGACGACGGTCCGGAAGGCCGTGTCGTTGTTGCCGGAGTAGAGGCCCAGGTAGTTGACGGACAGCGCGGCGAGTGCGGCGCCGCCCCAGGAGGGGTCGGCGTTCGTCTCGGGGTGGTACTTGTCCATGGTGGCCAGGACCTTGCGGATCAGGTCCAGCTGCGAGTGGCGCAGGCCGGGGGCACTGCCGGTGTAGAGGGCCTCGCGGAGCGTCTCGGCGTTGGTGCGGGTCACGTCGAAGGTGCGGGGGGCGGTGCCGAAGTAGTGAATGGCACGGCGCATGGCCTCGGCGGTCGGGGCGTCCGTCACGTCGATCTCGTCACGCGAGAAGTCGTGGTACACGACCGCGTGGAGGTACGTGAACATCTCCAGCAGGTGGCTGGAGTTGCGCCCGTCGTGCTGTCCGGCCAGGGCGGTTATCCGCTGGGAGACCGCCTGCACGTGGGCGTCGGACATGACGCGGCCGAGGCGCGCGTCCCAGGTCCAGAGGATGTCGCGGAGGCAGCCGTCCGCCGTGACGGCGCGGTCGGCGAGGAAGTCGGCGAACTGCTGGGGGCCGAGCCGGGAGACGTCGTCGAGGGTGCAGGGCACGGCGGTCGTTCCGGTTCCCCCGGCGGAACGCTGCGCCGCGGGCGACGTCGCCGCGGAGGTCTGACGGCCGGGCGTGCGGCCGCTCGCGGGCCGTTCGCCGGGCGCGGGCGCCGGGCGGAGGACCTGCCGGGGCGCCTTGCCGAGGTGCAGCACCTCGTCGTGCGGGTGGCGGTCGCCCGCGTCGGGGCCGGGGGCGGCGGCCCGGTCGGCGGTCCGGCCGGCGGCCGGCGCCTTGGGGGCCTCGCCGGCGTGGGCGGTGGAGAGGGTCGTCCCCGCCGTGCCGAGCAGCGCCGTGGTCACGGCGGCGGCGAGGAGGGACGCGCGAAGCGGTCTGCGTTGACGCAGTTGGAACACCTGCGGCTCCTGGTGTGGGTGTGGGAGGTGGGGACCCGTCCGCACCCGTGGAGCGGGCGTGAACGGGCACACCGCAGCGGCTGCTTCGCGCCTCGGCAGGGCGTGGTCGCATGCGCTCACATGCGGGCCCACATGCGTCCTCATGTGCTGCCGACCTGCCTGCTCACACGCCTGCTCACATGCCTGCGGACGTCCCGTTTGAGGCGTGCATGCCACTGCAATGTGAGCTGTAACATAGTAATGTGAAATTGCACTGACAACCCCTCTGCTCGCATCTGTTTCCGACGACCCCTCGGGAGCCCCCATGACCGACAGCTCCACCCGCCCCCGCATCGGCAGCCACGACCTGTCCGTATCCACCGAATTGGCCCGTTTCATGGGCGAGCAGTGGGAGCCCAGCCCCCTGCCCATCGACGCCCGGGTCCCCGCCCGCGCCGTCACCCCCGCCCGCCGGGCCCGGCTGTCGGCCCGGTTCCCCGGCGAGCGACTGGTCATCCCCGCGGGCGAGTTGCGGGTCCGCTCCAACGACTGCGACCACCGCTTCCGCCCGTACAGCGCGTACGCCTGGCTGACCGGACTGACCGGCGAGGAACAGCCCGGCCACGTCCTGGTCATGGAGCCGTCCGGTCCGCACGCCCACGAGGCGGTGCTCTACGTACGCCCCCGCTCACCGCGCACGGGCGACACCGAGCGCTGCGGCGACGCCTTCTACCGGGACCGCCGCTACGGCGAGTTCTGGGTCGGGCGCCGTCCCGACCTGGCGGAGACCGAGCGCCTGACCGGCATCCGCTGCGCCGACCTGGACGAGCTGGGCGGAGTGCTCCCGCCCGGCCGCGAGCCCGCCACGGACCCCGAGCTGGCCGCGGTCCTGTCCGAACTGCGCCTGGTCAAGGACGCCTGGGAGGTCGAGCAGCTCCAGCTCGCCGTCGACCACACCACGGCCGGCTTCGAGGACGTCGTCCGCGCCCTGCCCCGCGCCCTCGCCCACCCGCGCGGTGAACGCTGGATCGAGGGCGTCTTCGGGCTGCGCGCCCGCGCCGAGGGCAACGGCACCGGCTACGAGACGATCGCCGCGTCCGGCGCCCACGCCTGCGTCCTGCACTGGATACGCAACGACGGCGCCCTCGACCCCGCCGACCTGCTCCTCCTCGACGCGGGTGTGGAGACCGACACCCTCTACACCGCGGACATCACCCGCACCCTCCCCCTCTCCGGCCGCTTCTCCCCCGTCCAGCGCCAGGTGTACGACCTCGTGCTGGCCGCCCAGGAGGCCGGCATCGCCGCGGTCCGCCCCGGCGCCCGGTTCCGCGACTTCCACCAGGCGGCGATGCGGGTCATCGCCGAGGGCCTGGCGGAGTGGGGCGTCCTCAAGGACGCCACGGGCGACCTGCACCGCCGCTACACGCTCTGCAGCAGCGGCCACATGCTGGGCATCGACGTCCACGACTGCGCCCAGGCCCGCGCCGAGACCTACCTGGACGGCGTCCTGGAGGAGGGCCAGGTCCTCACGGTGGAACCGGGCCTGTACCTCCAGCCCGACGACCTCACCCTCCCGCCCGAACTGCGCGGCATCGGCGTGCGCATCGAGGACGACCTGGTGGTCACGGCGGACGGGGCCCGCCTGATGTCCTCGGCCCTGCCCCGGACCCCGGACGCGATCGAGGAGTGGATGGGAAACCTGCTGGGATCGTGAGGCGCGGTCTCCTTGATCTCAAGTGCGGTTGAGGTCTTAGCGTCGTCCGTGTCAGCACCGACGTCCCGAAGGGAACGACCATGAGCCGGACGACGCCCACCCTCTCCCCCGCCGACCCCGGGGCGACCGACGACGAACTCGCCGGTCAGCCCATCGGGTACTGGAGCGGGGCCGCTCACCGGGCGGTCATCGGGTACATACGCGACGCCATGGCGCGCATCGACGTGACGCAGCCGCAGTGGTGGACCCTCAACCGCGTGGACGTGGACGGGCCCGGACCGACACGGGAGGACGTCGCCGCCGCGATCGGGGAACTGGCGGGCGGCGACCACGAGGTGTTCCGGGTCGTCGACCAGCTGCTCCACCGCGGGTGGCTCTCCGCCGGTGACGACGGGCGGCTGCGGCTCACCGACACGGGCCGCACCGCCAAGGCCCGCGTCAAGAACCTGGTCACGGACCTGCGGACCCAGGTCCACGAGGGCGTGCCCGACGAGGAGTACGTCGCCGCCCTGAAGGTCCTGCGCCGAATGATCCGCAACGTGGAGGACGCGACACGGGACGCGTCCCAGGTGCGGCAGAGGTCGTTGTGACGGACACATGCCGCTAGCGTCGAGCGCATGACGATCCTGCGCATGGACAACGTCGGCATCGTGGTCGAGGATCTCGCGGCGGCGAAGGCCTTCTTCGTCGAACTCGGACTCGAGGTGCTGGGTGAGCAGACGGTCGAGGGCGAGTGGGTGGACCGCGTCGTGGGACTCGAGGGCGTCCGGTGCGACATCGCGATGCTCGCGACTCCGGACGGCCACGGACGGATCGAACTGATGAGGTTCCACGCGCCGACGGCCCGGGAAGGCGACCCGCACGCGCCGGCGAACACCCTGGGCATCCGCCGTATCGCCTTCGCCGTCGATGACATCGACGCCACCGTCGCCGGGCTGAAGGCCCGCGGCACGGAGCTCATCGGTGGGGTGGAGCGCTACGAGGACAGCTATCGGCTCTGCTACGTCCGCGGCCCCGAGGGAATCATGCTCATGCTCGCGGAGCAGCTCGGCTGAGGGCCCGTCCGGCGCTCGCCCTCGATCGCCGGACGGGCTCGGGTCGGCGGGGGTGCGGGGGCATTACGGCCTAGGGAGTGTCCGCAAAGTAGCGTCGTCCGCCCGAAGGGCGGGCCTGGAGGCGTCTGGTGCGTGCGATCGCAAGGCGGAGGAGGGAGTCGATGCGGAGCATCGGCGAGTGACGACAACGCGGCTGGGGGTGCCCCCTGGCCCTCAAGGCCTTGGGGGAGTGCGTGCCAGACGCCTCCAGGCAGGCGGGACTTTGCGGACACGGCCTAGGGCAACACCGCCACCCCGTCCACCTCCACCAGGGCCTCCTCGTCCCAGAGGCGGGCCGCGCCGATGAGGGCCATCGCCGGGTAGTCGCGGCCGGCCAGGGCGCGCCAGATGCGGCCCAGTTCGGGGGCGGCGGCGCGGTAGGCGGGCACGTCCGTGGTGTACACGGTGACGCGGGCCAGGTCGGCGGGGGTGCCGCCGGCCTCGCGCAGGGCGGTGAGGAGGTTCGTCAGGGCCCGCTCGAACTGGGCCTCGACGGTCGCCCCCACCACCTTGCCGTCCCCGTCGAGGGCCGTCTGGCCCGCCAGGAAGACCAGGCGGGAGCCCGTGGCCGTGACGGCGTGGGTGAAGCCGGTGGGCGGGGACAGTTCGGCGGGGTTGATCCGGTGCAGGGTCATGCGTACAGCTCCTTCGCGATGATGGTGCGCTGCACCTCGGTGGCGCCCTCGTAGATGCGGGGTGCCCTGACCTCCCGGTAGAGGTGTTCCAGGAGGTGGCCGCGCTGGAGGGCGCGGGCGCCGTGGAGCTGGACGGCCGCGTCGACGACGTACTGCGCGGTCTCCGTGGCGAGGAGCTTCGCCATCGCGGCGCGGGTGCGCACGTCGGGGGCGTCCGCGTCGTACGCCGCTGCCGCCGCGTACACCAGGAGGCGGGCGGCCTCCGTGCGGGTGGCCATCTCCGCCACCTGGTGGGTGACCGTCTGAAGGTCCTTCAGGAACCCGCCGAAGGCGGGTCGTACCGCCGTGTGGGCGAGCGTGGCGTCCAGGGCGGCCTGGGCCATGCCGACCGCGAAGGCGCCCACGCTGGGGCGGAAGCGGTTGAGGGTGTGCATCGCGACCCGGAAGCCGGCGCCGGGCTCGCCCAGGACGTCGTCCGCGGTGACCCGTACACCGTCGAAGGCGAGGGCGCCGATGGGGTGCGGGGACAGCATTTCCAGGGCCTCGCCCGTCAGGCCGGGGCGGTCGGCCGGCACGAGGAACGCGGTGACCCCGCGGGCGCCGGCGCCCGGGCCCGTACGGGCGAAGACCGTGTAGTGGTCGGCCTCCGGGGCGTTGGAGATCCAGCGCTTCTCACCCGTCAGGCGCCATCCGCCGCCGCCGTCCGGTTCGGCGCGCAGGGCGAGGGCGGCGGCGTCCGAGCCCGCGTCCGGCTCGCTCAGCGCGAACGCGGCGACCGCCCGGCCCGCCGTCACGCCCGGCAGCACCCGCTCCCGCTGCTCCGCCGTGCCGAACGCGGCGACCGGGTGGGCGCCCAGGCCCTGGAGCGCGAGGGCGGTCTCCGCCTCGGTGCAGGCGTAGGCGAGGGATTCGCGCATCAGGCACAGGTCGAGGGCGCCCGCCTCGAACAGGCGCCGGATCAGGCCCAGCTCGCCCAGCGCGGCGACCAACGGGCGGTTGACGCGGCCCGGCTCGGCCTTCTCGGCGAGGGGGCGCAGGCGTTCGGCGGCCAGCGTGCGAAGCTCCGCACACCAGGCGGTCTGTGACGGTTCGAGTGAGAATTCGGGCATCGGGCCACCCATCTATCGCGGACCGTTGACTGTCGTCACCTTCACGATACGCTCGTGGAGCGAGCCCACCACGACAAGGGGGCGAACATGACACGTCCGGAGCTGACGCCTTCGGCCCACCTCGACACGTTCTCCCGCGACCGGCTGCCGCCGCGTGACCAGTGGCCCGACCTGCTCCTCGACCTGCCGGAGCTGCGCTACCCCGACCGGCTCAACTGCGGTGCGGAGCTGCTGGACCGCACGGCCGAGCGGTTCGGTCCCGGCCGGCCCGCCTTCCTGGACGGCACGGGGTCCGTCTGGTCGTACGGCGAGCTGCGCGCGCGGGTCGACCGGATCGCCCATGTGCTCACCGCGGACCTGGGCGTCGTGCCCGGCAACCGGGTGCTGCTGCGCGGCCCCACCACTCCGTGGCTGGCCGCCTGCTGGCTCGCGGTGATGAAGGCGGGCGCGGTGGCGGTCACCGTCCTGGCCCAGCAGCGGCCGCAGGAGCTGGCCGTCATGTGCGAGATGGCCGCCGTCTCGCACGCCCTGTGCGACATCCGCTCGGTCGACGACCTGGTGAAGGCCGAGGTGCCGGGGCTGCGCGTCACGGCGTACGGCGGGGACGCGCCCGACGACCTGACGCGGCTGGCCGAGGCCGCGCCGCCCGACCCGTACGAGGCGGTCGCGACGGCCGCCGACGACGTCGCGCTCATCGCCTTCACCTCGGGCACGACCGGCCGCCCCAAGGGCTGCCTGCACTTCCACCGGGACGTGCTGGCCGTCGCCGACACGTTCTCCGCCCGGGTGCTGCGCCCCCGGCCGGACGACCTCTTCGCCGGCTCACCGCCGCTCGGCTTCACCTTCGGGCTCGGCGGGCTGGTGATCTTCCCGCTGCGGGCGGGCGCCTCCGCGCTGCTGCTGGAGCAGGCGGGGCCCAAGCAGCTGCTGCCCGCGATCGCCGGGCACCGGGTCTCCGTGCTGTTCACCGCGCCCACCGCCTATCGGGTCATGCTCGACGACCTCGACGCGTACGACACCGGCTCGCTGCGGCTGTGTGTGTCGGCGGGCGAGAACCTGCCCGAGGCGACCTGGCACGCCTGGCACGAGCGGACGGGGCTTCGGCTCGTCAACGGCATCGGCGCCACCGAGCTGCTCCACATCTTCATCTCCGCCGCCGGGGACGCCATCAGGCCCGGCACCACGGGCGTGCCCGTGCCCGGCTGGGAGGCACACGTCGTGGACGCCTCCGGGGAGCCCGTCCCGGACGGCGAGGAGGGGCTGCTGGCCGTGCGGGGCCCGGTCGGCTGCCGCTATCTGGCCGATCCGCGCCAGGCGGAGTACGTGCGGGGCGGCTGGAACATCACCGGCGACACGTACGTCCGCGAGCCGGACGGCTACCTGCGGTACGTCGCCCGCGCCGACGACATGATCATCTCGGCCGGGTACAACATCGCGGGCCCGCAGGTCGAGGAGGCGCTACTGGCCCACCCGGACGTGCGGGAGGCGGCCGTCGTGGGCCGTCCGGACGAGCTGCGCGGGCAGGTCGTCGTCGCCTACGTGGTGCTGCGCGACGGGCTGCCGCGCGACGGGACCACGGTGGAGGCGCTGCGCGACTTCGTACGGACCCGGCTCGTGCCGTACAAGTGCCCGCGCGAGATCGTCTTCCTGGACGCCCTGCCCCGCACGGCCACGGGCAAGCTGCAGCGGTTCCGGCTGCGCGCCTAAAGTGATCGCGTGGCCGAGCAGCACACCCCGCGTTCCCTGATCGTCTCCCTGTACGGCGCGTACGGGCGGACGCCCGACAACGCCCCGATGCCGGTGGCCGAGCTGATCCGGCTCCTCGCCGTCCTCGGCGTGGACGCCCCGTCGGTGCGTTCCTCCGTGTCCCGGCTCAAGCGGCGCGGCCTGCTGGTGCCGCAGCGCACGGCGGACGGGGCGGCCGGGTACGCCCTGTCGGAGGACGCCCGTCAGCTGCTGGACGACGGCGACCGGCGCATCTACGCGCGCGAGGAGCCCCGGCCGGAGGACGGCTGGGTCCTCGCCGTGTTCTCCGTGCCGGAGGCCGAGCGGCACAAGCGGCACCTGCTGCGGTCCCGGCTGGCCCGTCTCGGCTTCGGCACGGCCGCGCCCGGCGTGTGGATCGCGCCCGCCGCGCTGTACGAGGAGACCCGGCACACGCTCCAGCGGCTGCGCCTCGACCCGTACGTGGACCTGTTCCGCGGCGAGCACCTGGGCTTCTCGGCGACGGCGGAGGCGGCGGCCCGGTGGTGGGACCTGGCGGCGATCGCCAAGCAGCACGAGGAGTTCCTGGACCGCCACGAGCCGGTGCTGCACCGCTGGGAGACGGCTCCGGGCTCCTCCGAGGAGGCGTACCGGGACTACCTGTTCGCCCTGGACTCCTGGCGCCGCCTCCCGTACGCCGACCCGGGCCTGCGGAGGCCCTGCTCCCGGCGGGCTGGCCGGGCGGCCGGGCGGCCTCGGTCTTCGCGGCCCTGCACGCCCGACTGCGGGACAAGGGCGCGGAGTTCGTGCAACCGTTCACCGCCGGCGGACGTCCCTCCAGGGCATGACCACCCGTCCTGTCTCCCGGGCGCAGCGCCTGTCCTGGGCGGCCGCCACCCTGGCCGGCGCGGCCGCCGGTTACGGCGCCATCGTGCTCACGGCGAACGCGCGGGCCTTCTGTGACGCCGGCTGGGAGGCGGGCGGCAAGTTCGAGCTGAACTTCCTGCTGGTGCCGATGACGTTCGGCCTGGCGGTCGTGGCGCTGGTCGCCGCGGTGACGGCCCGCCGGCTGACCGTACGTGCCCCGCGTGCCGTACGGGCCGTGGCCCAGCTCCTCGCCGTCCTGGCCGTCGCGGGCGGCCTGGCGTGGTGGTTCTTCGCGGTGCGCGGGACGCTGGACGGCTACCCGGGCGACTCGGGGCTGTGCCCGGCGAGCAACATCCCGCCGTGGTGGCCCGCCTGGCTCCCGGCATGACCCCCGGCGCGCCGGAGCCCCTGTGGCTCATCGCCGCGAACGTGGTGCGGTGGCGGCGGTACGGGGACATGGGGCAGGAGCTGCGGCCCGGGACGAAGGCGTACCGGGGTGGGGCGAAGGTGTACGTCGTCGGGACCTACGGGGGCATGGGGCACGAGCAGCTGACGACGGTGGGGCGGGGGCGGCACTCGGCGCGGTGGATCACCATCGACACCGCGACCCGGCATCTGCACACGTTCCGCGCGAAGCTCGTGTACGCCCCGGCGGTGCTGCGGCGTGCCGGGGCGCCCGTGTGGGCCACCGAGGAGGCGGCCCGGGCATGGCGGAGCTGCTGGACCGGGTCGCGCGGAACGAGCGGCGGGGCTACCACGGGGGGGCGCACCCGGAGCCGTGTTCGTGCCATGCCTGTCTTACGGGCGAGTGAGGGTGAGGCGTGGTTTCGGGGCGTCCGTGCGGCCCGTCGGGGTTTGCGGCTGCCGGCCCGTACGGGGCGGGCCAGGGGGCGCCCGGGCCCGTGTAGTTCTGCTCGGCCGCGGCGTGCAGGGTCCAGTGCGGGTCGTAGAGGTGGGGGCGGGCGAGGGCGCACAGGTCGGTCCGGCCCGCGAGGATCAGGGAGTTGACGTCGTCCCAGGAGGAGATCGCGCCGACCGCGATGACGGGCACGCCGAGCGCGTTGCGGATGCGGTCGGCGTACGGCGTCTGGTACGAGCGGCCGTACTCGGGGCGCTCGTCCGGGACGACCTGGCCGGTGGAGACGTCGATGGCGGCCGCGCCGTGCGCGGTGAAGGCGCGGGCGATCTCGACGGCGTCGTCGGCCGTGGTGCCGCCGGGCGCCCAGTCCGTGGCGGAGACGCGGACCGTCAGGGGCGGTCGGCCGGCCAGGCGTCGCGGACGGCGTCGAAGACCTCCAGCGGGTAGCGCAAACGGTTCTCCAGGGGCCCGCCGTACGCGTCGGTGCGGTGGTTGGTGAGCGGGGAGAGGAACCCGGACAGCAGGTAGCCGTGGGCACAGTGCAGTTCGAGGAGGTCGAAGCCCGCGTCGGCGGCGCGGCGGGCGGCCGCCGCGAACTGCTCGCGGATCACGGTCATGCCGGACCGGTCGAGGGCGTGCGGGGTCTGGTTGACGCCCGGGCGGTACGGGAGCGGGGAGGCGGCGACCAGCGGCCAGTTGCCGGTGTCGAGCGGCTGGTCGATGCCCTCCCACATGAGCTTGGTGGAGCCCTTGCGGCCGGAGTGGCCGAGCTGGACGCCGAGGGCCGTGCCGGGGGCGCGGCTGTGGACGAAGTCGGTGATCCGGCGCCAGGCCACGGCCTGCTCGTCGGTGTACAGGCCGGTGCAGCCGGGGGTGATGCGGCCCTCGGGGCTGACGCAGACCATCTCGGTCATGACCAGTCCGGCGCCGCCGAGCGCGCGGGCGCCGAGGTGCACGAGGTGGAAGTCACCGGGAACGCCGTCGACGGCGACGTACATGTCCATGGGCGAGACGACGACCCGGTTGCGCAGCGTCAGGCCACCGAGCCGGAAGGGGGTGAACATGGGCGGTGTGCCGGGCTCGCAGCCGAAGTCCCGCTCCACGGCGTCGGTGAAGGCCCGGTCGCGCAGCCGCAGGTTGTCGTGGGTGACGCGGCGGCTGCGGGTGAGGAGGTTGAACGCGAACTGGCGGGCGGGCTGGTCGACGTAGCCGGCGATGTCCTCGAACCAGCGCAGGCTCGCCGCGGCGGCCCGCTGGGTGGACTCGACGACGGGGCGGCGCTCGGTCTCGTACGCGGCGAGGGCGCTCGGCAGGTCGGGCTGCTCCTCGACGCAGGCGGCGAGGGCGAGGGCGTCCTCGACGGCGAGTTTGGTGCCGGAGCCGATGGAGAAGTGCGCGGTGTGGGCGGCGTCGCCGAGGAGGACCGTGTTGCCGTGGGACCAGCGGTCGTTGACGACGGTGCGGAAGGCGGTCCAGGCGGAGTTGTTGGAGCGCAGGGGCCGGCCGCGCAGGGGCTCGGAGAAGATCTTGGCGCAGCGGGCGACGGACTCGTCGGTGTCGAGTTCGTCGAGCCCGGCGGCCCGCCAGACCTCTTCGCGCATCTCGATGATGACGGTGGAGGATCCGGAATGATGCTGCCGCCCTGAGGGCCTCGTTGCGGAGTGGTGGCCGGCTGACGGGCGGGCGTAGGGATAGCCGTGGAGCTGCATCACGCCGTGTTCGGTCTCGGCGATCTCGAAGCGGAAGGCGTCGAAGGCGAAGTCGGCGGCGAGCCAGATGTAGCGGCAGCGGTGGGTGGTGATCCGGGGCCGGAACACGTCGGCGTGGGCGTCGCGGGTGCGGCTGTGGATGCCGTCGGCGGCGATGACCAGGTCGTGGGTGGCGGCGAGTTCGGCGGCGGGCGGCGCCTCGGTGCGTACGTGGAGCCGTACGCCGAGGTCTGCGCAGCGGCCGTGCAGGATCTCCAGGAGCCGGCGCCGGCCGAGCGCCGCGAAGCCGTGGCCGCCGGAGGTGAGGAGGCGGCCGCGGTGGACGATGTCGATGTCGTCCCAGCGGACGAACTCCTCCTGGAGGGCCCGGTACACGGCCGGGTCGGCGTGCTCGATGCCGCCCAGGGTCTCGTCGGAGAGGACGACGCCGAAGCCGAAGGTGTCGTCGGGGGCGCCCCGCTCCCAGACGGTGACGTCCCGGTCGGGCCCGAGGCGCTTGAGGAGGGCCGCGGCGTACAGGCCGCCGGGGCCGCCGCCGACGACGGCGACGCGCAGCGGGGCGGCCACGGTCAGCGCCCCCGCCACTTGGGCGGCCGCTTCTCGGTGAACGCGGCGTGGAACTCGGCGTAGTCCTCGCCGTTCATCAGGAGCGCCTGGGTGGCCGCGTCCAGTTCGACGGAGGCGGCGAGCGGCATGTCGAGTTCGGCGGTGAGCAGCGCCTTGGTCTGGGCGTGGGCGAGGGCGGGGCCGTCGGCGAGGCGGCGGGCCAGCTCGGCGGCCCGCGTGTCGGCCGCGCCCTCCTCGGTGAGTTCGCTGAGGAGGCCGATGCGCTCGGCCTCGGCGGCGCGGACCGGTTCGCCGAGCATGAGCAGGCGGGTCGCGTGGCCGAGGCCGACGACGCGGGGCAGCAGGTAGGCGGCGCCCATGTCGCCGCCGGACAGGCCGACCTTGGTGAAGAGGAACGCGAACCGGGCCGTCGGGTCGGCGATCCGGAAGTCGGCGGCGAGCGCCAGGACGGCGCCCGCCCCGGCCGCGACCCCGTGCACGGCGGCGATCACCGGGAAGGGGCACTCGCGCACCGCCCGGACGACCTGGCCCGTCATCCGGTTGAAGTCCAGGAGCTGCGCGGTGTCCATGGCGAGGGTGGCGCCGATGATGTCGTCGACGTCGCCGCCGGAGCAGAAGCCCCGCCCCTCGCCGCCGAGGACGAGGGCGCGCACGGAGCGCTCGCGGGACAGTTCCGCCAGCAGGTCGCGCAGGTCGGCGTAGGCGCCGAAGGTGAGGGCGTTCAGCTTGGCGGGGCGGTCGAGGGTGACCGTGGCGACGCCGTCGGCGACGGTCACCTCAGATGCCGCCACGCCTCGGTGCGGGGCACGGATCCGGTGAACGGGCTCATGCGGTGCGGCCTCCCTCGACGTCGTCGATGCGGTGCCTTGCTGCGGTTCCCTGTATCCCTGTTCCCTCGACGCTATCACTCATGCGTGACTGTCGTCATGAGGACGCGATACGAGCCTCCTCCTTCGGGGCGTCCTCGGACGTGACCGCCTCCTGCGCGGCGAGGCGCGAGTGGCGGCGGCCGTACGCCGCGTACACCACGGCGCCGGCGGCGACGAAGGCCGCGAACTGCACCCAGGTGGTCCAGCCGGTGCCCCACATCAGGTAGAGGCAGAAGAGCACGCCCAGCAGCGGGCTCACCGGGTAGAGCGGCACGCGGAAGCGGGCCTCGGTGCCGGGGTGGCGGCGGCGCAGGCCGATGACGGCGATGTTGACGGCGGCCATGACGGCGAGGGTGCCGATGGTGGTCAGGTTCATCACGACGTCGAGCGGGACGACGGCGGCGGGGACGGCGAAGACGGCGGCCACGATCCAGGTGTTGGCGACGGGCGTGGCGGTCCTCGGGGAGATCCGCTGGAAGACGCGCGGGACGAGTCCGTCGCGGGACATGGCCATGAGGATGCGGGTCTGCCCGTACAGCACCGCGAGGACGACGGACGCGATGGCGACGACCGCGCCGAAGGCGATGACGACGCCCCCGACGGTGGATCCGGTGACGCTGTCGACGATCAGCGACAGGGCGGCGGGGCGGCCGGCGACCTCCCCGGCGGACAGGGCGCCGATGGCGGCGACCGCGACGAGGCAGTAGAGGAGGGTGACGACGCCGATGCAGACGAGGATCGCGAGCGGGATGTTCCGGCGCGGGTTCTTGACCTCCTCTCCGGCCGTGGTGATGGCGTCGAAGCCGATGTACGAGAAGAACGCGAGCGAGGCGCCCGAGGTGACCCCCGCCAGCCCGTGCGCCGCGAACGGCGAGAGGTTGTCCGAGGTGAAGGCCGTGAACGCGATGGCGCAGAACAGGGCGAGGACGGCCAGCTTCAGCACGGCCATGGCGGCGGTGGCGCGGGCGCTCTCGCGGATGCCGCGGACGAGCAGGACGGCGGCGAGGAGGATCACGACGACGGCGGGGACGTTGACGATCCCGCCCTCGCCGGGCGGCGCGGAGAGCGCGGCGGGCAGCTGCCAGCCGACGAGGCCGTCGAGGAGTTCGTTGAGGTACTGGCCCCAGCCGACGGCGACGGCGGAGACGGACACGCCGTACTCCAGCAGCAGGCACCAGCCGACGAGGAACGCGACGCGCTCGCCCAGCGTGGCGTACGCGAACGAGTAGGAGCTGCCGGACACCGGCAGGGCGCTGCCCAGCTCGGCGAACGAGAAGGCCGTGAAGACACAGGTGACGGCGGCGAGGAGGAAGGAGACGACGACCGCGGGGCCGGCTTCGGCGACGCTGTCGGAGAGGCCGACGAAGATGCCGGTGCCGACGATGGCCCCGACGCCGAAGCAGATGAGCTGGAAGAGGCCCATCGTGCGCTTGAGCCCGTGCCCCTCCCGGTCGGCGCCGGATTCGGCGATCAGCAGGGCGGGGCTCTTGATGCGCGGTCCGGTGGGACGCATGGGGTGGTTCTTCTCCGGGTGGGACGAGCGGGAGGCGGTACGCGAGTGCGGGTCGCGCACACGCGAAGGGGTCCGGGCCTGTGAGCCCGGACCCCACCAAGTGCGTCGATGCTACCCCGCACCTCGCATAAGCCCCCAATTTGCTGCATGTTTATGCCGCTGTGGTGGTGGTCACCGGGCCCGGACCCGCGAGCGTGGCGACCAGGACGGCCTTGATCGTGTGGAGCCGGTTCTCGGCCTGGTCGAAGACCACGGAGTGCGGGGACTCGAAGACCTCGTCGGTGACCTCCAGCTCGGTCAGGCCGTGACGCTGGTGGATCTCCCGGGCGACGGCCGTGCCCAGGTCGTGGAAGGCGGGCAGGCAGTGCAGGAACTTGACCCGCTCGTTCCCGGTGGCGCGCAGCACGTCCATCGTCACGGCGTACGGGGCGAGGTCGGCGATCCGCTCGTCCCACACCTCCTTGGGCTCGCCCATGGAGACCCACACGTCGGTGGCGACGAAGTCGGCGCCCCTGACGCCCTCGGCGATGTCCTCGGTGAGCGTGACGCGGGCGCCGCTGACCTCGGCCGCCTTGCGGGCCCGCGCGACGACGTCCTCGGCGGGCCAGTACGCGCGGGGCGCCACGATCCGGACGTCCATGCCGAGCAGGGCGCCGGTCACGAGGTAGGAGTTGCCCATGTTGTAGTGGGCGTCGCCCAGGTACGCGAAGGCGACCCGCTCCAGCGGCTTGTCGGCGTACTCCGTCATCGTGAGCACGTCGGCGAGCATCTGGGTGGGGTGCCAGTCGTCGGTCAGGCCGTTGTAGACCGGCACACCGGCGTGGGCGGCCAGCTCCTCGACGTGGGCCTGGCTGTCGCCGCGGTACTGGATGGCGTCGAACATCCGGCCGAGGACGCGGGCGGTGTCCTTGACGGACTCCTTGTGCCCCATCTGGGACCCGGACGGGTCGAGGTACGTGGTCGACGCGCCCTGGTCCGCGGCCGCGACCTCGAAGGCGCAGCGGGTGCGCGTGGAGGTCTTCTCGAAGACGAGGGCGATGTTCCGGCCGCGCAGCCGCCGCACCTCGGTGCCCGCCTTCTTGGCCGCCTTCAGCTCGGCGGCCAGCTCGACGAGGCCGCGGAACTCCTCGGCGGTGAAGTCCAGCTCCTTGAGGAAGTGGCGGCCGGTGAGGTCGGGGGCCATGGGCGCTCCTGGGTCGTGCGTACGGGGACGATGGAACTCTATACGACACTCGGCATTCTTATACAGACCAGGGGTGACGGCCCCGGCCCCGGGCCCGCACTCCCCCGCCGCTCCGGCTCAGGCGGCGTCCCGTTCGATCGGGCAGCTCATGCAGCGCGGGCCGCCCCGGCCGCGGCCGAGTTCGCTGCCCGGATCTCGATCACCTCGATGCCCTCGCGACGCAGGTGCGTGTTGGTGGTGACGTTCCGCTCGTACGCGATGACCACCCCCGGCTCGACCGCCAGCACGTTGCAGCCGTCGTCCCACTGCTCGCGCTCCGCCGCGTGGACGTCCTGGACCGGCGTCAGCACCCGGATCGCCGACAGGTCCAGCGCCGCCGCTATGGCGCGGTGCATGTGCTCCGGCGGATGGTCGGTGACCTTCAGCACCTGTCCGGCGTCGCCCGGTTCGATCGTGTACGAGCGGAGCATGCCGAGCCCCGCGTACTGGGTGAAGGTGTCCGGCGCCACCATCGTCATCACCGTGTCCAGGTGCATCAGCGCCCGCCGCTTCGGCATGTCCAGGGCCACGATCGTGCGGGCCGAGCCGGCCGCGAACAGCCCGCGGGCCAGCATCTCCACGGCCTGGGGCGTGGTGCGCTCGCTCATCCCGATCAGTACGGCGCCGTTGCCGATGACCAGGACGTCGCCGCCCTCGATGGTGGAGGGGAAGTCGTCCTGCCCCTCGGACCAGTGGTGGAACGAGCCGGCCTCGGGGCCGTGAACAGCGGGTGGTGTTTGTAGATGGCCTCGAAGTGGACGGTCTCCCGCCGGCGGGCGGGCCAGCGCATGGCGTTGATCGACACACCGTCGTAGATCCAGGCGGAGGTGTCGCGCGTGAAGAGGTGGTTGGGGAGCGGCGGCAGGAGGAACTCGTCCAGGTCCATCACATGGAAGCGGACCGAGGTGGGCTCGGCGTGGCCCTCCAGGAACTCACGCTTCGTCATGCCGCCGACCAGCGCCTCGACCAGTTTGCCGGTGTCCATGCCGTCGAACACGGCGCGGAGGTGGCCGGTGGCGAGGGGGCCGTACTCCTTCTCGTCGAAGACCCGGTCCAGGACGAGTTCGCGGGCGGCTGACAGCTCCAGCGCCTCGCGCAGGAGGTCGCCGAAGAGGTGGACCTCGACACCGCGGTCCTTGAGGACGTCGGCGAAGCCGTCGTGCTCCTGGCGCGCCCGCCGCACCCACAGCACGTCGTCGAAGAGCAGGGCGTCCTTGTTGCTGGGGGTGAGCCGCTTCAGCTCCAGATCCGGGCGGTGCAGGATGACGCGGCGCAGCCGCCCGGTCTCGGAATCGACATGGAATCCCATTCCCCCATCCTGGCCGAGCGGCGCGACGGGCGCGCCCCTTCAGGACAAGTAGCGGAACGACAGCACGATGACCGCCGCGATGGCGAGCAGGATGAAGCCGAAGACGGTCGCGACGAAGATGTACGGGCTGCGGCCCGGACCCCCGTCCTGTACGCGGTCCGGGGAACGGTCCCGGGCCCGGTGGTCCTGGGACCGGTGGTCCGCGGTGCGGTGGCGTTCCGGTGGCGGCTCCGGGGTCCGGCCTGCGGGTGCCCGGTCCTCCGGGAGGCGGTGTGCGGGCGGGGCCTTGGGGCGGGCCGGCGGTGGCTGGGGAGCCGAACGGCCCGGCCCTCGGTGGGCGGGCGACGGCGCGGCCGCGGGGGCACCGCCGTCACGTGCCGCCCTCAGCAGGGCCTGCCACGTCACTTCGGGGAGACCGGGCTCCGGGCTGTCGGTGATCTGTGCCACGGCCGCCCGCGCGGCCCGGTCCCGGCTCGCGTACAGCTCCGGAAGCAGCTGGGTCAGCCGCACGATCACTCGCATGTCGTCGAGCTGCGGGCGGACGGCCCACCGGTAGACCGCGGCGGCGTTGGCGGCCCGCACGTCGCCGCCGGGGTCGCCGGGGCCCGCGTCGGCGAGGAACAGCCCCCCGGCGAGAAGGGTCATCGCCAGCTCGGTGCGGCGCGTGCGGCCCCAGGAGGGCCAGCGCGCGGCCGCCTCCGCCATCAGCAGGGTCAGCGTCTCGTAGGGGAGGCCCTCGACGGCCAGGGCGCGCAGCAGTTGGTCGTCCGGCGCGGCGGCGACGGCCGCCGGTTCGGGGAGGCTGCCGGCGTCGGCCGCGAGGTCCCGGCCACGGGCCCACCGCAGACGCGGCAGGCGCGTCCACCTCTGGAGCGGTCCGCCGGGTGGGGGTCCGTCCCACTCGGGCCGCACCACTGCGAGGGGTCCGGGGTCGCCGCGGCCCACCAGGGGCGCACGGCGCGCGTCCTCGCCGTCCCGGCCCTCGCGGGGCCCGGCGCCGTCGCCCTGGCGGGTTCCGGACGGCCTCCCGTACGCGGACGGGGCCGGGTCCTGGCCGGGACGAGGCCCGTACCCCTCGCCGTGGCCAGGTCCCGACGACCCCTCGTACGAGGACGTGGCGCCGTCTCCGGTGTATCCGGCCGGGTGGTCGCCGGTGCGACGCCCGGCGCGTTCGTCGTGGCCGAGTCCGGGCGACCCTCCGTAAGGGGAGGAGGAAGCGCCTTCGGCGCGCGCGGTCATGTCCCGCCCGGCGCCGGGGCCCTCGCCCCGGCCGAAGCCGGACCGGCCGCCGTACGCGGCGTCCGTCCCCGGCCGGGCACCCTGGTCCGGCACCGCGCCGGAACGGGGTTCGACACCCCGGCCGTCCCCCGGGCCCGAGCGGCGTGGGTACGCGTCGGCGGTTCCGTCCTCGCCGTAGCCCGGCCACCGGTCGTCGCGCGCCCCCGGCTCGGGCCGGTCGCCGGGGCCCGGACGACTGCCGTACGCCGACGGGTCGTCGGCGCCGAAGTCGGGCTCGCCGGGGGCCGCGCGGCCCCCGCGTCCCGCAGCCGGCACGGCGCGGGCGCTGCCCTCATGCCCGTCGGCCCCTGAACCCGGCGACACCCCGTAGCCGGAGCCCTCCCCGTACCCCTCGGAACCCGGAGCGGGCCGCGTCCCGTAGCCCGAGCCCTCCCCGTACCCCTCGGAACCCGGACCGGACCGCGTCCCGTAGCCGGAGCGCGAGCCCTCCCCGTACCCCTCGGAACCCGGACCGGACCGCGTCCCGTAGCCGGAGGGCGAGCCGCCCTCGTAGCCGTCGGAACCCGTTCCGGGCCACGCGCCCTCCGTGGCGCCGCGCCCCGGCCGCGGGTCGCGTCCGTCGGCGCCGGAGGCGTCCGGGTCGCGCGGCACGGGGCCGACACCCGGACCGGCGTCCCGCCCATACCGAGAACCCGCCCCGGCACCGGAAGCATCCGCCTCGCCCGGCACGGGGCCGGCGCCCGGGTCCCGGCCGTACCGGGGCCCCGCCTCGGCGCGCGAAGCCCCTTCCCCTCCTGCCACGGGGTCGGCCCCCGAGCCCGCGTCCCGCATGTACCAAGGGTCGTCCTCGCCACGCGAAGCACCCGCCTCGCCCGACCCGGGACGAGCGCCCGGGCCAGGGTCCCGGTCCTCCCGCAGTCCCGCCTCGGCACCGGGGGCACTCGCCTCCCCCGCCACAGGGCCGGCCCCCGAACCGGCGTCCCGCATGTACCAGGGGTCACCTCGGGTCCCGACGCCCCCGTCTTCCCCGGCACGGAACCAGCACCCTGACCGGCGTCCCGCCCATGGCGAGAGCCCGCTCGGGGCCCGCGCCGCCCGCCCCGCCCGGTGCGGCGCCGGGGCCGTACCCCGCCACGTGACGGTCCGTGGGCCCCGCGCCGTACCCGGCTCCCTGCCCGCTTCCCGCTCCCCCGCCGGAGCGGGGCCTGTCCCCGGCGAAGGCCGCGTCCGGCGTGCTCTCTTGTCCAGGGCCAGGAGGGCCCGTTCCGCCAGGGGCAGGAGTGGGGTCCTGCCGGGGACCGCGCCATGGCGGGCCGCGACCGTGCGGAGCATCGCGCCGACCTCGTACTCCTCGTGCAGGTGGCGCTGGACCAGGTGGTGGGCGATCTCCTCGGCGTGGTCGCCGTGGCGTTCCGCGGGGTCCGCGCGGCGGCGGGCGCTGTTGCCGGACGCCTCGCCCGTCCAGCGGCTGACGAAGACGAACCGCACCTGGTCGGTCTCGGCCGTGTCGTGCGTGGCGAACGTCCACCGCTTGTCGATGTAGTCGCCGAAGATGCCGTGCAGGCCCCACAGGACGCGGCAGGCCGCGCGGCCGGTCGGGTCCAGGAGGGTGTAGCCGGCGGTGGGGTGGCGCAGGAACTCGGCGACGGCACCGGTCAGTTCGGACCGGGTCTCCTCCAGGCCGTGCGTGAGGAGGGCGGCGCCCTCGTCGGCCGCGGGGTGCAGGACGGACTCGGGTACGGGGTCCAGTTCGCCGCGCCCGCGGGCCAGGGCGGCGTCGGCGCCCTCCCAGCGCCAGGTGTGCAGGCCCAGGCAGGTGGCGGGGTCGAGGACGCCGGCCGGGCCCAGCAGGGCGTGGCACACGGTGCTGGCCCGGCCGCCCGCGCCGCGCCACGGCGCCCGGTGCACCAGCAGGACGAGGTCGCCGCGCTCCAGGCGCAGCAGTGCGGGCCTGGTGGCCTCGCCGGTGGCCCGCAGGAGCGGGCCGGTGCCGCGGAACACGGAGTCGGCCGTCTCGGCGGGGCACGACCAGGCGACCGGGCCGAAACCGGTGGTGCCCGAGACGTTGTCGCTGTCCCAGCGGAAGACGATCTGGTCCACCACCCGGTGTTGACGGGTCATCAGATGCCTACCTCTCCCGGCTCCACTCCCGGCAGGAGCCCGCACATGGCGAAGATCGACAGCAGGGGCGCCAGCACACGGCGGGGCCGCACCCCGTGCGGAAAGTGGTCGCCCCTCGCCTGGCCGCCCGTCGCCGCGACGAAGTGCAGCGTGCACCGGGCGCAGTCGTCGAACGGCTTCAGCCAGGCCGCGCTGGCGTGCTGGGCGACGAAGGTGTGCACGTCACGGCTCTCCTCGTGGACCGCCGCGGGCCGGTACTCGGGCGGCATGGCGCCGCCGAGCCAGCGGTCTACGGCGGGCTCGACGCGCACGAGGTCGCTCTTGTTGACGGCGATCGCCGCCGGGGCGGCGACGTACGGGCCGCGCCGGGGGATCCGGTTGAGGACCGTGGTGAACGCCTCGTCGCCCAGGTCGCGCCGGCGCAGCCCGTTCATCTCGCGCACCGGGTCGAGGGCGGGCAGCCGCAGCGCCCGCAGCGGGTCGAGGACGAAGATGAACGCGTCCACGCCCATCAGGAACCGGGTCACCTCGCCGTCCTGCGCCAGGTCCTCGCCCGCCAGGTCGAAGAAGACGACGGGCCGGGTGTCCCCACGGCCGGTGACGAGGAGCCCGTCGGCGAACCGGGCGAACGTCTGCTGGCCGGTCTGGGCCAGCTGCCTGCCCTGCTGGAGGCTCTGCACCCGCTCCCGCAGGAACGTGCGGTGGGTGTCCGGGTTCAGCGGCAGGCAGGTGAGTCCGTACTGCTTCAGGGCGCCCTGCTCGACCTCGCCCAGCATCGCGGCGAGCAGGTGCGTCTTGCCGACGCCCGAGCTGCCGACGAGGGCGATCGACAGGGGCCTGCCGTGCGTGAGGTAGGGCACGGGCAGCTCGTGCAGCTGGTCCCGTCGGCGTGCGGGCACAGTTGGAACGCCTTGCGCTCCAGGTCGGCGAGGTGGGCCGGGTTGTGCACGGTGCTCAGGTCGAGGGGGATGCGGTCGCCCTTGTGGTCGATGGTGACGAGCCGGGTCATGTCGTAGACGACCGGGAGCAGGCAGTGCGGGCAGAGGCGTTCGGGGTCCGGGTCGGCGTCGGAGGGGACGAGGTACGGCGGGAGGGCGGGGGCGAACGCGGTGCCGAGCCCGCCGGGCCCCTGCGTGCCGGTGTCGGGCACCTCCGGGAGGGCCGGTGTGCCGCTCCCCCGGCCGCGCAGCCAGCCGACCCTGCGGGCCGGCGGCGGCTGCGGTGGCGCCTCCCGGAGCGGCCGCTGCGGGAGGATGTCGGCCCGCTTGCGGGCCATTTGGCCGTCGTAGTCGGTGTGACCCCGGGCCGGGCCGTCGTCGTCGCCACCACCGACGGTCAGGGCGAGCGGGTCGGGGACGTTCAGCAGCCGCATCAGTTCCGTGGGGGCCCGGCGCCCGGAGGCGAGGGGCGCGAAGGCGCCCCCGTGGTCGAGCGCGGCCAGCAGGCGGAAGTCGGCGAGGTCGGCGGGCGGCCCCGCGCCCCGGTCCGGCCGGCCCGCGAGCAGGAAGTAGCCGAGCTGGGCCACCGACCACAGGTCGTCGCGGGGGTCGGCCGCGCCGATGCCGTCGCGCTGCTCGGGCGAGGCCCACGGCGCGGCACCGAACGGCACGCGCCGCTCCCCCGCCCTGGTCGCCGCGTACGGCTCGGACAGCCGTACGTGCCGGCCGTCCCAGCGGACGGTGTCCGGGCCGATGGCGCGGTGCACGAGCCCGGCCGCCTCCAGCAGCCGCACGGCGAGGACGAGTTGGGCGACGACCTGGTGCTGCTCCTCGACGCCCAGGGTCCCGGCGTGCGCGCCGACGGGTTCGCCGTCGGCGACGCGGTAGAGGACGAACGGCTCGGGCGCCTCCAAGTCGTAGCCGACGACGCGGGTGAACACCTCGCCGTACCGTTCGGGACCGTAGCGGCGCTCCAGGGCGACGGCCGCGGCCGCCTCCCGTTCGAGGGCGCCGTGCGTGTCGGGGTCGCCGGTCGCGGAGGCGGGGATGCGGTACTGGAGGACGGTCCAGTCGACGCCCAGCGTCACGCGGCGGGCCAGCCGCGCGGGCCGCCCGGGCACCTCGCGGTCCGGGCCGAACCGCGCCCCGAAGCGCAGCCTTTCCCCCTTGTGGGTGAGGAAGGACAGCTCCTCCTCGGCGTACGGGTTCATCATGCGGCTCCGCCCTCCTCGCGGACGGTACGGACGGCGTCGGTGCGCAGCGGGACGAGGTCGAGCACGCCCGCGTGGCGCCCGGCGGGCGTCCACACCACCTCGTCCGCGTATTCGGCGAGGGTCCGGTGGGCACCGTGGTGGTCGCCGCGCGGGTCGTCGGCCCCGGTGCCGCGGCGGAACGCCTCCGGGACGAAGCGGACCCTGCGTACCGCGACCGGGTCGTGCGACAGCAGCCGCCGGTGCTGCGGCCCGCACAGCGGCACCGTCCGGTCGGCGCCGTTCTCGGGGGCCAGCACCTCGGCGATCCGGTCGGGCGCCACGCCGGTCAGCCGGGCGGCGTCGGGGCGCTGTTCGGGGTGGCGGTCGTACGGGGACGGGGAGGTGGCCGCGTCGCGCAGGAGGCGGCCGTGCACCTCGTCGAGCACGTCGTGCATGGGCCCGTCGAGCGGGATGCGGCCCGCGCGGACCGGGTCCCGCTCGACGCGCGCCCAGCAGGGCGTGAGGATGCGGCCGGTCCCGGCGAGCAGGTCGGCGACGAGCGTGTCGACGAGGTCGGGGCCGCCGTCGCCGCGTTCCCGCTCCAGCCAGGGCGGGTCGTCGGAGACGACCGGCCGCCACTCCTCGACGGCCAGGGACTCCAGCGGCGCGGCGACGGGCTCCGCGTACGGGGTCGCGCCGGCCGGTACGGCGTCGTACCAGCCGTCCCCGGCGGAGCTGTCGCTCCAGGTGTCCCAGCCCCACGGCTCCGCGGCGCCGCCGTCCTCGCCGGGCGGCGGCAGCGGCGGCGCGGCCGGCTCCTGCGGGCGGGACGCGCCGTCCGGCCCGGGTGCGTACGCCTCGTACGCCTCGGCGGTGGCGGCCATGCCGCGCAGCAGGACGGCGACCGCCCCCGCGGCGTCCGAGCAGTGGTGGCGGGCGTCGGCGAACAGCCAGTCGTGGACGGCGGTCTCGGCCAGGAGCCGGTCCGTGCCGGTGACGACACGGCCGGCGTACTCGGCGTCCGTGCGCCGCCACCAGTCGTCGACGGCGAGCGTCCAGTCCCGTACGGCGACGAGGACGACGGCCGCGACCGCGAGCAGCGCGAGGCACAGCCCGCCCAGCCGGGCAGGCCCAGGGCGAGCCCGGCCGACGCGCCGAGGAGACCGCCCACGAGCCCGCCGGCGAACCGGGGGCCCGCGCCGGTGACGGCGTCGCCGTCGAGCCGCCCGTCGGGCGAGCGGTTCGGTCGGTGGCGGCGCATCAGCAGCGCGAGACCGCCGGCGAGGAGCCCGGTGGCCGGGCCCAGGGCCCAGCCGCTCCCCGGCCAGAGCCCGGCCACGAAGGCCGGGGCGGCGGCGAGTACGGCGCCCACGGCGGGCGTCCGCCCGCGACGAAGGCCGGCGGCCGCTCCAGGTGGCGCAGATACGCCGGGGGGCAGAGTTCGTCGAGCCGTGCCAGGCGGACCGCGCTGCCGCGCGGGGCGGAGCGGCCCGACAGGGCGGCGAGGCCGGGACGCCGCCGACCGCAGAGGCAGCCGGCGGGCGAGCAGCCCCTGGGTGAAGTCGCGCAGGGCCGGGAACGACCCGGGTGCGGGACGCCTCCGAGGCTCGGGCAGCTGGATGCCCCGCTCCAGGAGCCGGGCGCGCCGGTCCGGCGTGAGCCGCCCGCCGCCCCCGCCGCCCCCGTCGTCGAACGCGGCGGCGACGGTGTCGCGGTAGCGGCCCAGGGCCTGGCCCAGGTCCCACAGGCGGCTCGGCAGGTCGAGGCGGCGGGTGCCGGCCGTGCCGAACAGCCCGGCGGCGCCCCGGATCCGGCGGTGCGCGTCGCACACCTCGGCCAGGGCGTCGTCGCAGGCGCGGTGGCGGAGGTCGGCCGGGCCGTTCGGGACGAGCCAGGGGTGGCTCTCCAGACCGCTCGGCACGGAGTCGTCGAGGAGCACGGCCAGTTCGGCGGGTACGCCGTCGCCGGGGCCGGTGCCGGGCACGTCCTGGCCGGTGAGGCTGTCGACGGCCTGCTTCCAGGCGCGGGTGCGGCCCTCGTCGGTCAGGTCGTGCTCCACGACCCGTACGGCGGGGACGGCGACGCCGTGCACGACGTTGCCGAGCGCGCCGAGCACCGCGTCGAACACCTCGGGCGCGGTGAGGAGTTCGACGAGCGGGCGCAGCGCGTCGCCGTACGCGTCGGCGTCGGCGTCGATGCGCGGGTCCGGCAGCCACAGCACGCCGGCGGCGGGCGGCCGCAGGGTGAGCGGGCGCCGCAGGACGCGGTCCTCGGGGCTGCCCACGGCCAGGCAGACGACTTGGGCTGGGCCGTACGCGTGGAGCTGTTCGTACAGGAGTTGGTGGGCGACGAGCCGGGTGGCGTCGTCGACGACGAGGAACCGCCGCTCGTCGCCGCGCTGCGGGGCGTCCAGGGCGGCGCGGACGGCCTCGACGGCGGCGAGGGACGGGCCGCGGCCGGGGAGACCGCTGCCGGAGAGGCTGCCGTCGGGCGGGCCGTCGCGGAACTGGCCGTCGCCGGAGCGACCGTAGCCGGGAAGGACGCCGCCTCGGGGGTCGTCGCCCCGCAGGTCGTCGCGAAGGCCACCGGAGGGGCCGTCGCCCGGCAGGCCGGCGCCCCCGTGGAGGTCGCCGGAGGGGCCGTCGTCCGGGCCGGGCCCGGCGGGTCGGCCGGGCTGCGGGAAGCCGGCGTCCGGGTCGGCGGGCGCGTGGTGGCGGAACGGGCGCAGGTCGACGCAGACGGCGTGGGTGGGCGGGCGGTAGTACGGGGTGGCGCCCGTGGACTCGCTCGGGTTCACTCCTCGTCACCGTCCAGGTCCCAGTCCCAGGGGTAGGCCGAGTGGCCGGTACCGGTGCCGTTCGCCGTGGTCGCGCCGATGCCGGAGCGGTCGTCCCGGTCGGGCTTCGGGTCCCGGTCGGGGCCCGGTCCGGGGTCCGCCACGGCCTCGCGGCGCGGCTCGGGCACGGCCTCGTGGCGGGGCTCCGCCTCGGGCGCGGTCCGGTCGCGGCTCTCGTCGCGCCGGTACCGCTGGTGCAGGGCCGCCAGGTTGTGCCGCGTGGGGCGGGAGGCTCCGGGGAACCGCATGGTGAGCGCGCCGGGCAGGGTGTGCTGCCAGAAGTGGCGCAGCGGGGCCAGCCACTCCTCGTCCTCCTCCCCGTACCGCCGGGACAGCTCGTCGATCCGGTCGAGCTGGCGGGGCGCGACCTGCTCGACGAAGGTGAGGAACAGCGGCGACGGGGCGACGGGCGTGGTGGACAGGCCCACCGGGGCGGCGCTCATGAGGCGTTCGCAGAACGCGCCGATGATCTGGCCCTCGTCGAGGAGCGCCCAGCGCTCGTAGGCCCGCAGGAGCCCGGCCCAGCTGGACAGGGAGCCGTCGAAGGGCTCCAGGCGCAGGGCCATGGTGGCGGAGTCGCCGTCCTGGAGGCGGATGCGGACCAGCTCGGGCGAGGCGGCGGGGCCCTCGTGCTCGACGTGGCCGTTCCACATGGCGCACAGGATGCGGTGCAGGATCCGCTGCCGGTCGTCCTCGGTGCTGACCAGCCAGTCGTCGCGGTGGCCGAGCCGCTGGCGCCAGTGGAGGAAGTCGTCGGCGCCGCCCGCGTCGCGGGCGTCCGACCAGAGCTGGAGGACCTGGCGCACCTCGGAGATGTCGGTGAGGCTCATGCCGCTGCGGAACAGCACGACGGTGATGGACTCGGTGTCGACAGCGCGGAACTCGCGCTCCCCGCGGGCCGGCAGGTTGAGCTCCTGGCCCAGGAACTCGGCGGCCCGGCCGTCGGACTCGCTCTCCGGGTGCGCGATGAGGACCTTCAGCGGGCCGCTGCCGTCGGGTGTGAAGCCGACCGGGAGGAGCCCCGCCAGCTGCGAGCGGAACTGCTCCAGCCAGCGCGGGTCGACCTTGGCCGCGGCGTTCTCGTCGCCGGCCGCGGCGCGGAGCAGGAGCGCCATCGGCGGCAGCAGCGGCCGCTCGTACAGGGTGTCGTCGGCCTCGCCGAAGAGCCGTTTGACGCGCCGCTCGACGACCTGCTTGATCTCCTTGACGGCGGCGCCGTGGGAGCGGCGCAGGGCCTCCAGGCCGTCCCGCCAGTCGTCCGGGCGGACGAGGACGGACAGCAGCCCGGCCGGGTCGGTGTTCTGCGCCAGGGCCTCGCTGCGCACGAGCCGGTCGAGGACGTCGTCGTAGAAGGCCCGCAGGGAGTTCTGCGGGGGCAGCAGGTAGCAGACGCCGGTGCGGTCGTCGCGGTACAGCTCGCGGCGGCGGTCGGAGAAGGCCTTCGCCTCGCCCTCCTCGTGGGCGCGCAGGGCGCGTACGAGTTCGCCCACCGCCTTCAGGGCCCGGTTCAGGGGCGGACGCCACTGCGACTCGCCGGACTGCCAGGCGCGGTGCCACAGGCAGTTGACGCGCCACCGGTACCAGTCGTCCTGGTCGGCGAGGGCGCTCTGCACGTCGGGGTCGCCCCAGCGGGCCGGTACGAGGCCGCCCGCGCCGCCCTTGATGCGGGGCACCTGGGGCGGGCCCTGCTGGACGTGCGGCGGGCGGGCCGGCTCGCCCTTGCGGTTGTCGAGCATGCCGGCGAAGCCCTTCTCGGCGACCGGCTCCGGGTGCCCGGGCAGCCCGGCCAGGACGCGCTCCAGCTGGAACGGGCCGATGATGCCGATGAGTTCGCGCGCGGCGGTGAGGGGCCGGAAGTCCTCGACGAGCCGGGGCACGTCCCGCGCCAGGTCGCGTTCGAGGCGCTGCAGGGCGTCCTCCATGTCGGCGCGGCGGTTGTGCAGCGCCTGCATGATGGCCCTGCTGCCCCTGGGCAGCTGTTCGGGGTCGGGCACGGCGGGCGCGGGCCTGGTCCACAGGGGGCCGATGCCCGACCGCTCGAAGAACTCCACCACCCGGTCGGTGCCGTCCTTGGCCGGCCGGCGGGCTCGGTCGTCGAGGCCGCGCACGGCGTGGGCGAGGAGCCGGGCGGCCACGATCTCGGCGAGGTCGTCGACCGGGACGGTGAGGGACGCGGCCAGGCTGGTGGACATGCCGCGGTAGCCGATGCCGGAGCGGGCGGGCGTGGAGCGCTCGACGCTCTTGTTGATGAAGCTGGCGGCGAACGACTGGTAGTCGTCGCTGCGCCCGTTGCCGTTGGTGTCGTTCTTGAGTTCCGTGCCGATGAGCGACATGACCATCGCGGTGATGGAGCGGCGCAGGTCCTCGGGGCGGATGACGGACGGCTTGCTGAACAGGAACGCGGTCTGCACGGTGGACGGGCGCAGCGCGACGACGCCCTCGCCCGGGTAGCGGACGCCGAGCCGGCCGCGCTGCTGGACGTCGCCGACGTCGGACTGGGCGTCCGGCACGTTCTGGTCGTCGACCAGCCGGGAGAGGTCCACCAGGGCGCGGGCCGCGTTGAGTTCGGCCTCGCGGCCGCCGCCCGCCTCGGGCGGGAACGCCGAGGGCATGACGACGAGCGGGTAGATCTTCACGCCGGGCACCTTGGCGCTGCGGAACTCGTGTCCGATCAGGTGCAGGAAGTCGTAGTAGATGCCGGCGCCGGTGCCGCCCGCTACCGAGAACGCCACGAACACGTCGCAGCCCCGGATCCGGCCGCCGCCGAGGCGCTGGAGGTCGCCCGCGGCCGCGCCGATCGTGCCGATCGCGGCGCGCAGCTGGCGCAGCACGGGCTCCAGGCCGGCCCGCAGGGTGGCGAACAGGGCGGCGCGGCCCACGGTGGGCAGCTGTCCGGCGCCGTTGGAGAGGGGGCGACCCGGGCTGGCGGACCTGGGGCGGCAGCCAGTCGCGGGTCTCGCCGGGGACGGCGATGCGCAGCATCCGCGTCACCTCGGGCGAGCTGTCGTAGTCGCCGGGCAGCAGGTCGCGGATCATCCGCGACGTGCGGGCGTAGGCGGCTGCCTCGGCGCCCTTGGCGCTGAACTGCGGCTGCCCCAGCAGGTCGCCCTCGCTGAAGTCCGCGTACACGAACTGCAGGCAGTCGGGCAGCTGGAAGGGGACGCGCCGGCCGCCGTCGACGAGCTTGGTCCCGTCGGGGCCGCAGAGTTCGCGGCGCAGGCCGCGCTCGAGTTCGGTGCCGATCCGTCCGCCGGTGCCGCCCAGGCCGACGAAGAGCATGGGCTGGTAGATCTTCATTGCGTATTCCGTCTCCCTCGGGGCGTGCGGCCCCTTCGTGCCGTGACTCGGGCTCGGCCGTCCTCAGAAGCGCGGGTCCCAGTGGCCTCCTCCGGCGGTCCGTTCACCGGATCCACCGGATCCGCCGTGTCCCTGGGGGTCGTCGCCCCCGGCTCCGGGCCGGGACCAGGGCCGCTGCTCGGGCCCCATGCCGTCGGCGGGGTCACCGCCGCGGCCACGGGTACGGTCCCCGTCCCGGCCGCGGCGCCCGAGGCCCAGGCGCTGCCACCAACTGCCGCCGCTGTCGGGGCGGTTGCCGTCATCGCTCCGGTCCGGGTCCCGCGGCGCGCCCGGCTCGGGCTCGCCGTACCGGACCGTGCCGGGTTCCGTCATGTCGGGCGAGGGTGAGCCGTACCGGGACGCGCCGGAACCGGAGGCGCCGTACCGGTCCGCGCCGTACTGGTCCGCGCCGAACCGGTCCGCGCCGAAGCCGGACGCGTCGGGGCCGGACGCGCCGAACCCGGACGGGCGGAACCGGGACGTGCCGGACCCCGCGGAGCCGGCCCGGGACGTCGTGGCCCTCCGGTCGTGGACGACGAGCGACAGCCCGTCGTCGAGCCCCGCCTCCTCGCCCGCCCGCACGGACTGTTCCCGCGACCCGTACGGGCGCAGGCGCAGCTCGCCGCTTCCCGTGCGGCGCAGCAGGTGGGCACCGGAGGCACCGCCCCGGGCCCGCTGGACCGCCGGGGCGTGGCCCCGCGCGTCCTGCACGGTGAAGCGGTACTCGCCGCCGGTGGCCCCGGCCCGGATGGTGTGCCGGTCCACCGGCCGGCCGTCCCGCAGCAGTTCCAGTTCGACGCCCGTCAGGTCGCGCCGCCGGCCGCGGGCCCGCAGCCGTACGGCCACGACCGCGCCCACGGCCAGCACCACGGCCGCCAAGCCGACGACGTACGCCTTCCAGCGGTCCCACCAGGTGGGCGGCGCCTCGACCACCACGTTCAGGTGCAGGCCCTTCAGGGGGCGTCCCCGGTCGGTGGTGTCGACGGCGACGACCTTGCCGGCCACCTCGCCGAGCGGCACGTCCGCGCCGAAGTCCAGGGCGAACGGCACGCTGTCCTGCTTGCCCGGCTCCACAGTGACGGTGGCCGGGCTGATCTTCAGCCGTGTGCCGGGCGCCAGGTCCTCGAGGGCGAGCCGCAGGGTGTGCGGGGCCTCGTCGTTGTTCGTGACGGTCAGGGTGCCGTGGACCGTGTCTCCGGGGTGGACGGTGGCCGGATCGAGCGTGAGGCCCGCCTTGACGGGCGGGTTGACCTCGCTGACCCAGGCGTGCAGGGGCCGCTTGTCGGAGGTGACGCCGGGCGCGGCCATCAGCGTGGTGAGTTCCAGGGCGCCGGTGGCCGACGCCGGGACGGTGACCGTGCCGGTGAACCGCACGTCGGACGCGGTACGGTCCGGGGCGCGGCCGTCGTCGGCGAGGGCCAGGTCCAGGGGTGCCGCGAAGCCGTCGCCGGTCATCCGGGCCGAGACCTTCAGCCCCGCCAGCTGGCGGGGGTCGGTGATGACGACACCGCGCCGGGTCTGCATCCGTGCCTCGACGACGACCTGTTCGCCGGGCCGGGGCGAGGCCGGGTCGAGGGTGACCGTGGAGCTGAGCCGGCCCTGCCAGATGACCCGGGCGGCGACCTCACGGCCCTGGTGGCCCTTGGGCGCCTCGACGTGGGCGCGCCAGCGGCCGGGCAGCGGGTTCTTCACGCGCAGCGCCTCCACCGGGCCGTCCTGGCCGCTCAGTTCGAAGGTGGAGCCGTCGAACGTGCCCTGCGTGGGCACCTTGCGGCCGCGTGGGTCGTAGTACGTGACCGTGACCGCGGGGTCGTGCTTGCTGACGGTGATGGATCCGTCGGTGGCGATGGGCGGGATCTCGACGCCCAGGTCGGCGGGGATCCTGCCGACGGCCGGGGGGCCCACCTGGGCGCAGCGGGCGGCGGCGAAGACCTCCTGCAGCGCCTTGTCGATCTCCGCTGCCCCGGACACGACGCGCATGCGCGGCCGGGCGGACGGCCTGTCGGCGCAGCCGTCCCGGTAGCCGCCCTCGGCCATGGCGGTGAGGGCGGCCCGGTCGATCTCTCCGCCGAAACCGAGGGGCCAGATCTGGACTTTCTCGCGGCGGGCGCGGGCGAGTTCCTCGGTCAGCCGCTTGGCGCCGTTGGCCTGCCGGGCGGCCGGGTCCGTGCCGTACTCGGGGCTGTCGCGCACGTCGAGCCTGCCGTCGGTGAGCAGGAAGACGAGCTTGGGCCTGCCGCCCTCGGCCTTCTCCGTGAGGCGGTCGACGGCCTGGCGCAGCGCGGCCGGGAAGTCCGTGCCGGGGCCCATGCGGGCCGGGTCGCGGCGCGACAGCTGCTTGACGCAGTCGCTGAGGTGCTGGCGGCCCGCCGCGTCGGCGACGGTGAGCGGACAGACCTCGCGGACGGGCGACTGGCCGGGCTTCTCGGAGCTGCCGAAGCCGATGACGGTGGCCCGGGAGCGCTCGGATATCTCGCCCTGGGCGAGGAGGGCGGCCGCCTCGACCTCCCGGGCCAGGTCGCGGTCCGGGAGGCTCTTGGACTGGTCGACGACGACGGCGAAGTCGAGGGGGTCGGCGCCCTCGGCGGTGCTGGTCACCGCGGTGGGGGCGAGGCGGGGGGCCTGCGGCGGGGACACCATGGCCAGGACGGTCAGTCCGGTGGCCAGGGCGAGGGCGCCGCGGGTCCATCTCGGCGGGGTCAGTCGCATCGTTCTCTCACCACAGTTCACTGAAGAGGGCCAGCAGCGCGCCGAGCGCCAGGCAGGAGACGCCCGCGCGCAGCCACCGGTACTTGGCGGCGAGCACCGCCCCGTGGACGCTCGCCTGGTCCAGGAGCCAGGCGGTGGCGTCGCCGGCCGCTTCGGTCAGCCGTTCCCGCAGGGCGGTGACCGGGGGCCGGACGCGAGGGCGCGCAGGAGGGTGCGGTCGGCCCCGATGCGGGTGCGGGGCAGGACGACGGCGACGAGCATCAGCACGCCGGCGCCCCACAGGACGCCGCCGAGCGCGACGAGGACGACACCGAAGCCGCGGTGGGGCAGGGGTGTGGCGTCGCGGGCGAACACGACGGCGAGGAAGGCGATCGCTCCGGAGAGGAGGATCGCCGCCTTGGTGTCGGCCCGCCCTATGTCCTCACGGACGTTCGCGAGGAGCCGTTCGGCCATGTACCGGACGTCGTCGGCCCGGTCGGGGCCGGGGGCGGGGCCGGCCGGGGGTGGAGTGGCCGGCGGCGGGGTGGCGTTCATTCCTCGTCCCAGTCGTCGAAGTCGGCGCTGGGCCGGGAGGGCGTGGCGTACGGCCCCCGGTCGCGCCCCCGGTCCCGGTCCCGTTCGTCGAGGCCGCCGTCGAAGGCGCGGTCGAAGTCCCGGTCGAGGTCGCGGTCGAAGTCACCGTCGGGGTCGCGACCCGCACGGCGGCCCCGGTCGGCGCCGCGACCGTCGTCCCAGTCGTCGTCCCGCCGGCGGTCGCGCCGGTCGCGCCGGTCGCGCTCCCAGCCGGGCTCGATGTTGGTCGGTTCGTGGACGCGGCCGCTGTCGATGTCCCGGCCTCGGTCCTGGTCCCGCCGGTCCTGGTCCCGCCGCTCCGGCTCCTCGTCCCAGGGCGGGGCGTCCGTGTCGCGCGGGCGCCGGCCGTCGGTGAGGGCGAGCGGTTCGCTCTGCGTCGGCAGGTCGAGGACCCGGTCGGCGACGCCGCCCAGTACCTCGCCCGTGCTGTCGCGCAGCTGGTCCAGGGCCCGGCGCGTGACGTCGTCCAGGTCGTGGGGCTCGACGACGCCGCTGTCGATGAGCCGGGTGAGCAGGTTCAGGTCGTTGACCCGGCCGGCCCGCTTCTCCTCCAGGAGCTGGCGGCGGATCTCCCACTGCTGTTCGGGGTCGGTGGCCATGTAGTGGGCGATCTGGGCGATGTCGCCCTGCTGGAGCAGGATCCGCAGCTCCCTGGCCCGGTCGGCGACCAGCTGGCGCTCGTAGGCGTCCATCCGGCGCCGGCGCTCGGCCACGTTGCGGTCGACGCTCATGCCGACCATGGCGCGGCCGGCCTCGGCGACCTGCTCCTGGACGGTGCCGTCGAGGTCGATGAACACGTGGACGCGGGTGCGCAGCCCGAGGTCGCGGCCCAGGTCGAGGCGTCCGGCGCGCAGTTCGTCCCGTACGGCCTCGTCGGCGCGCTGGGCCTCGGTGAGGCCGAACCGGCGGGACACCGCGCGCAGCCCGTCGAGGAGGTCGTCGCGCAGGAGTTCGGCGACGTCCCACACCTGCCGGGTGACGACCAGGTGCGGGTCCTCGACCTCCCAGCGGACCCGGGCGGACGCCTGGAAGAACACGCCGTCGCCGGAGGCGGGCAGCGCGAGGTCGAATTCGGTGACGTTCAGGCCGAGCAGCACCTCGAAGACGGTGTAGGCGCCGCCGAAGAGGGGGGTGTTGTGGTCCTCCTTGCGGTCGGGCCACATCACGCGGTGGCCGCCGTTGCGGTAGAGGAGGACGGCGGCGACCAGGCCGCTGCGGCGTTTGTACGGGGGCTGGCACTCCCTGAGCAGTGGGCCCTTGGGGCGCGCGGCGCGGCCCAGCCGGTCGGCGCGGGCCCGGGCGGCCGGCGGGCGGGCCTGCTGGGCGGGCCGGCCCTGCTGTGCGGGGCGGCCGCCCTGCTGTGCGGGGCGGCCCTCCTGGACGGGGCGGCCGCCGTCCTGGGCGCCGTCGCCCGGCTGTCCCTTGGACTGACCGCGCTGCGGCTCCTTCCAGGGGCGGGGCTCGGCGCCGGCGCGGGCGCGGTTGCCGGACGGGGGCTGGTCGCCGGGCTGGGGCTGGTGGACGGGTCCGGAGTTCATCGCTCGGTTCCTTCCGACACGGCGTCCCACATGCGGCGCGCCGCGGTCTTGTCCAGGGGTTTGTCCCGGTCGCGCACGAGCTTGGCGACCAGGCCGCGCAGCCGGTCGCGGTCGCGGGGCCCGGTGACGAGGAGCGGCAGGAGGCCGCAGACGAGGCGCAGGGTCTCGGCGTCCTTGGCGGCGCGGCGCAGCAGGCCGGCGAGTCCGTCGCGGGCCGTCTCGCCGGAGCGGGGGGTGGCCAGGGCGCGGTGGACCAGTTCGGCCAGGTCGGGTGCCAGGTCGGGGCGGGTGGCGAGGAGTGCGACGAGGAGGGGCCGGGAGCCGTGCGGTTCGAGGGCCGGGACCTCGGTGAGGCCCCACAGGTGCGTGGTCCGCATGGTGAGGGTGCCGATCGCGGTCAGCAGGACCAGGTCGACGACGGGCCGGCGGCCGTCCTTGAGCCACTGCCGCAGGCGTGCGGTGACGGCCTCGGGTTCGGGCGAGGCGAGCAGCCGCAGGACGCTGAAGGAGGCGGTGGCGAGGACGTTCGGGTCTTCGCCGTCGTCGGCCCGGACGACCGAACCCAGCGCGTCGACGGAGGCGCGGACGGAACCGGCGGGCAGGGCGTAGCCGTGGGCGAGCACGGCGGTGTCGAGGAGGGCGTCGTCGTCGCTCTTGGCCCAGTCCTTGAGGACGGCGGCGACGGCGGGCCGGATCCGGGGGTCGCGGGCGGCCTCGGCGAGCGCGGTGGCGGCGGCCATGCGCGCCACGGGGTTGTCCACGACGGCCATGGGGCGGACGAGTTCGCCGAAGCCGTAGATCCAGTCCCAGGAGCACAGGACGCCGGCGGCGATGGAGGCGCGGACCCACACCTCGGGGCGGGGGTCGTCGCACAGTCCGCGCAGCCAGCGGGACAGGGGCCCGCGGACGTTGTGGTGGCCGTGCCAGACCTCTTGGAGGACCGCGGTGGCGAGGGCGTCGCCCTGGAAGCGGATGGTCCGCACGGGCACGCGGGCGGCGCCCAGGTCGAGTTCGCCGTCCTCCAGCACGGACCGGGCGACGACGGGCCGGTTCTCGGCGTGGGTGCCGAACAGGCGGCGGCCCACGGGCTGTTCGGGGTCGAGGGTGACGGCCAGTTCCCAGGCGAGGAGTTCGGCGGCCTCGGCGGTGATGCTGTACGCGGAGCCGTTGAAGACGGCCACGGCGATACGGAACGCGGCGGCGCTCAGGGCGGGCAGGGCCTCGGGGAGCGTGCCGGGCCGGTCGGCGCCCGCGAACCAGGCGCGGGCCTGGGCGCGGACGAACGCGGCGCAGTCCTCCAGGAGCCGCTCGTCGGACAGCTCGCCCTTCTGGCGGCGGGCGAGGTGGCCGGCGAGCCGGGCGGCCTCGCGGGGCCGCAGTTCGTCGAGGCCGAGGGCGCGGGTGACGTCGTCGCGGGAGGCGAGGGCGCGGGCCGCGTCCAGGGCGCCGTCGGGCTCGCCGCGCAGCAGGACGCGCAGGTGGCGGTGGAGCACCTCGGCGGGCGGCGGGGGCGGGCAGTACATGCCGTAGCGGCCCTGGAGGAGCCGGTCGGCGAGGTCGCCGCTCTCGACGAGGACGACGCCGTACGCGCCCTGCTCGCGCAGGAGTTCGCTGAACCGGTCGAGGTGGAGTTCGGTGAGGCGGCCGGGGGCGCGCCGGGGGGTGTCGCGGGTCTCGCCGCGGCGCGGCTCGGCGGGGAGCCGCTTGCCGTCGTCGGGCGGCAGCTCCAGGAGGTGTCCGTAGCCGCTCTTGAGGGCCTGCGGGTCGATCGCGTGGACGGCGGTGCTGGGGTCGAGGCGGGTGACCTTGTCGCCGGTCAGCTCGGAGAGGAGGGCGAGGGCGGTGGCGGTGCGGCCGCTGCCAGGTTCGCCGCACAGGACGAGCAGGCCGTTGGTGCGCAGGAGGACCTTCATGCGCTGGTAGCCGGTGGTCTCGCAGTAGACGTCGGCGAGGCGTTCCAGGGTCTCCTGGGGGACGGTGCCCCGGACCGCCGTGGGCGGTGCGCCGTCGACCCAGAACTGGGTGATGAAGGTGTTGTCCTCGAAGACCTGGCCGTCGCCGTGGATCTCGTAGCCGCGGTCGCCGCCGCCGCGCCGGAAGGTGTCTCGGGCGGCGCGGGCGGTGCCGGCGCCGCCGGTTCCGCCGGAGGCGCCGAGCGGGTTGCGCCCGGCCTGCTCGAAGGGGTTGGGCTCGGCGGGGCGGTCGCCTTCGGGGGTGTCCTTGTCGGCCTTCTGCTGGGGCGGTTCGGGCGGCTTGGGGTCGTCGCCGCGCTGGTCCTGCGCCGGGGCGTCGTCGTCGTGGTCGCTCATGCGCCGTCTCCGTCCCGGCCGCGGCTGTCCTTGCGGATGCCCGTGAGGCCGCCGTGGATGGTGTTGCCCTCGAAGACCTGGAGGTCCCCGCCGGCGTGGTAGGTGCGTACGGGCGCCGCCGTGGGCGGCGGTGGGCCGTCCCCCCTCCTCGGTCCACCGCCGCCCGGCAGGGCACCGCCCTTCTTCCCGCTCGCGTTCCCGCTCGCGTCCCCGTCCGCGGCGTCGTCCGCGAGGAGGGGCGGTGCCGGCCGCCTGGGCACGTGGAACCAGGCGGTCTCGTCGGTCTCCTTGGTGCGGACGCGGGCCGGCCGGTAGTGGCCGGGCTCGACGTACCGCCCGCCTTCGGAGACCACGTTGTCGTACAGCCACCCCGACACCACGACGAGGAGGTCGGCGTCCTGGGCCGTCGCCATGATCCGCTTGGCGACGGGGCTGTCGCACAGCCGGCAGGCCAGGTCGACGGCGCGCCCCACGAGTCCCCTGCCGTCGTCGAGGACGAGGCCGGCGTTCATGCCGACGCGCAGCCGCAGCGGCCGCTCGCGGCCCTGGTTGTGCTCGCGCAGGCTCTCGTAGAGGGTGTCGACCCACCGTCCGACCATCAGCGTGGGCGGCACGTCGGGGCGCAGCGCGCCGAGGATGCCGTCACCGCGGTCCTCCTGGTGGACGGTGCCGGGCTCGACGCCGACGGAGGCGTACGCCTCGCCGAACGCCTCGTACATGGCGGCGCGCATACGCCTCTTGGCCTCCATGCCGAGGGTCCCGGACTCACAGGCGTCCCCGAAGACGACCAGTCTGTGAATGGCTCCCGCACTGCTCACTCGGTCTCCCTGTGTGCCGTGGTGCTGTGGTGACAGGACCAGCCTGGCCGTGTGGGGCGGCCGGCGATGTAGCCGTTTACACACCCGGCGGAGATTTCTCCGCGGGTCCCGGTGTCCGCTGGCCGCGGCCCTGCGCGAGGAGCAGCAGGACCGGCATGTCGGTGACGACGACCCGGCGCTGCGCGGTGCGGACGACGTTCTGTTCGCGCAACTGGCGCAGGGCCTTGGCGACGGCCTCCCGGGTGGCGCCTATGGCCGCGGCCAGGTCGTGCTGGGGCAGCGGTATGTCGAGGACGGTGCCGCCGTCGCCGGGGCGGCCGGTGCGCCCGGCCAGCTCGGCCAGGCGCGCGGCGAGCCGCTGGAGGACGGTCGCCGACGCGAGGGCGCGGCGTTCGACGTCGGCGCTGCGCAGCCGCGTGCTGAGCTGGCGCATGATGAGCGAGGTGGCGTGCGGCCGGGAGGCCAGGAACCGCCGGAACCGGTCGCCCGATACGGACACGGCCTCGACCCGGCCGAGTGCCGTGACCGTGGCGCTGCGCGGGCCCTGGTCGACGGCGGCGAGGTCGCCGACGACCTCCCCGGCGCCGCGCAGGGCCAGGATCAGGCGGGCGCCGCGCTCGGTCTCGACGGAGACGACGGCCCACCCGGAGAGCAGGGCCAGGACGTACGCCGAGGTGTCGCGCTCGCGGATCATCACGTCGCCGGGGGCGTAGGTACGGGGGGAGCCCTCGGCGAGGAGGGCCAGGCGGTCCTGGCGGGTGAGGGCATCGAGGAAGGAGCGGTCCTGGCCGAACAGACTCATCCTGCACCCCTCCCCGTGACCATGTCCGGTGGCCCGTCCGGGCCACGCGCCGCATACCCGCGCATGCCGTCGAACACATGCCTACTCGCGCGCTTGTTCGTGTCTCTTGTCTGCTCAATTGCCCAGGACAGCAACGGTATTGACGTTGCGTAACTTCTTTGGGGTGAAGAACGCTAGGGGGGTCACCGAAGGCCCGTCAACAACGAGGGAAGCGCACAGGGCGCAAGACCGGCCGGCCATGCGCCCCGCGTGCTCCGCCCGTGCGCCCCATGCCCGGGGCATGCGCCCCGACCGCCCCATCCCTCGTGCGAGGCGCCCGGTGAAATCCGCTGGAGCGGTCATCCCGGCGCCGGAATACTCGTACGGGTGTTCCTGACGATCAGTACGACCGGTACCCCCGACCGCCCCGCGACCGACCTCGGCTTCCTGCTGCACAAGCATCCCGACAAGGCGCAGGCGTTCTCCACCTCCCACGGCACGGCCCACGTCCTCTACCCCGAGGCGTCCGCCGAGCGCTGCACGGCCGCGCTGCTCCTGGAGGTGGATCCGGTCGCGCTCGTCCGCCGCACCAAGGACGGCAAGGGCCAGGGCGGGAGGAACCGCACGCCCGACACGGCGCTGCAGCAGTACGTCAACGACCGCCCCTACGCCGCCTCCTCGCTGCTCGCCGTCGCCCTCGGCGGCGTCTTCTCCACGGCGCTCAAGGGACAGTGCGCGGCCCGCCCCGAGCTGCCCGGGCGGGCGATACCGCTGCGCGTCGAGGTGGCCGCGCTGCCCGCGCGGGGCGGCGCCGAGCTGGTGCACCGGCTCTTCGCGCCCCTCGGGTGGGCGGTGACGGCCGATCCGGTGCCGCTGGACGAGCGGTTCCCCGAGTGGGGCGACTCGCGGTACGTACGGCTCGTGCTGGAGGGCGAGCAGCGGGTCGCCGACGCGCTGCGCCATCTGTACGTGCTGCTGCCGGTGCTGGACGACGCCAAGCACTACTGGGTCGCGCCCGACGAGGTCGACAAGCTGCTGCGTGTCGGCGAGGGCTGGCTGCCCGGCCACCCCGAGCAGAAGCTGATCACCAGCCGCTACCTGTCCCGCCGCTGGTCGCTGACGCGCGAGGCGATGGAGCGCATGGAGCTGGCGCGGCTCGCGGCCGCCGACGACAGCGAGGTCGAGGAGATCGACAACGCCGTCGACGAGACGACGGACACCGAGGAGCGGCCGGTGCCGCTGGCCGTGCGGCGCCGCGAGGCGATCCTGGCCGCGCTGCGCGCCGCGGGCGCGAGCCGGGTCCTCGACCTCGGCTGCGGCCAGGGCCAGCTGGTGGCGGAACTCCTGAAGGACCCGCGGTTCACCGAGGTCGTCGGTGTCGACGTGTCGATGCGGGCGCTCGGCATCGCCGCCCGGCGCCTGCGCCTGGACCGCATGGGCGAGCGCCAGGCCGCCCGGGTGAAGCTGCTCCAGGGCTCGCTGGCGTACACGGACCAGCGGCTGAAGGGGTACGACGCCGCCGTGCTCAGCGAGGTGATCGAGCACGTCGACCTTCCCCGGCTGCCCGCCCTGGAGTACGCCGTGTTCGGCGCCGCCCGCCCCGGCACGGTCCTCGTGACGACGCCGAACGTCGAGTACAACGTGCGCTGGGAGTCCCTGCCGGCGGGCCATGTCCGCCACGGCGACCACCGCTTCGAGTGGACCCGCGCGGAGTTCCGCTCCTGGGCGGACGCCGTCGCCGAACGGCACGGGTACGCCGTGGCGTTCGCGCCCGTCGGCCCCGACGACCCCGAGGTGGGCCCGCCCACGCAGATGGCGGTGTTCACCCTGGCGGACCCGCCGCCGACCGCCCCACGGAACACGTCCACGCACACGGCGACGGACCCGACGGCGGACCCGACGGCGCACACCGCGGCGCACGCGTCGCAGCCCACCCGACCCACCCCGAACACCACCCAGTCCGCGAAGACCGAGTCCACGAAGGAGGAGAAGGCCGCATGACCACCGACGCCGTCACGGAGCCCGCCGTCCGGGAGCCGCGCACCCTGCCCGTCACCGACCTGTCCCTCGTGGTCCTCGTCGGCGCCACCGGCGCGGGCAAGTCCACGTTCGCCCGCACGCACTTCAAGCCCACCGAGGTCGTGTCCTCGGACTTCTGCCGCGGCCTCGTCTCGGACGACGAGAACGACCAGAGCGCCACCCGCGACGCGTTCGACGTCCTGCACTACATCGTCGGCAAGCGCCTCGCCGCCGGGCGGCTCACCGTGGTCGACGCGACGAACGTGCAGCCCGAGGCCCGCCGCGAGCTGGTCCGGCTGGCCCGCGAGCACGACGTCCTGCCCATCGCGATCGTCCTCGACGTACCGGAGGAGGTGTGCGCCGCCCGCAACGCCGCCCGGCCCGACCGGGCCGGCATGCCCCGGCACGTCATCGGGCGCCACCGCCGCGAACTGCGCCGCTCGCTGCGCGGCCTGGAGCGCGAGGGCTTCCGCAAGGTGCACATCCTGAACGGCGTCGAGGAGATAGCGGCCGCACGGGTGGTGCTGGAGCGGCGGTTCAACGACCTGCGCCATCTGACCGGCCCGTTCGACATCATCGGCGACATCCACGGGTGCAGCTCCGAACTGGAGACCCTGCTCGGCAAGCTCGGCTACGAGAACGGCCGCCACCCGGAGGGCCGCACCGCCGTGTTCGTCGGCGACCTCGTCGACCGCGGCCCGGACAGCCCCGGTGTGCTGCGCCGCGTGATGGACATGGTGGCGTCCGGCGACGCACTGTGCGTCCCCGGCAACCACGAGAACAAGCTCGGCCGCTGGCTCAGCGGCCGCAAGGTCCGGCTCACGCACGGCCTCGCCGAGACCGTCGAGCAGCTGGAGCGCGAGGACGACGCCTTCCGCGCCCGGGTGCGGGAGTTCATCGCCGGCCTCGTCAGCCACTACGTCCTCGACGAGGGACGGCTCGTCGTCTGCCACGCGGGCCTGCCGGAGAAGTACCACGGCCGCACCTCCGGCCGGGTCCGCTCGCACGCCCTGTACGGGGACACGACCGGCGAGACCGACGAGTTCGGGCTGCCGGTGCGCTACCCGTGGGCCGAGGAGTACCGGGGCCGCGCGACCGTCGTCTACGGCCACACGCCCGTACCGGACACGTCGTGGCTGAACAACACGATCTGCCTGGACACCGGTGCCGTCTTCGGCGGGCGGCTGACCGCCCTGCGCTGGCCGGAGCGCGAACTGGTCGACACCCCGGCCGAGCGCGTCTGGTACGAGCCGGTCAAGCCGCTCGCCGCGGACACCCCCGGCGGGCACCAGGGCCGTCCGCTGGACCTGGCCGACGTGCACGGGCGGCGCGTCGTGGAGACCCGGCACGCGGGCAGGGTCGCGGTGCGCGAGGAGAACGCGGCGGCGGCCCTGGAGGTCATGAGCCGCTTCGCCGTCGACCCGCGCCTCGTGCCCTACCTGCCGCCGACCATGGCGCCCACGGCCACCTCGCACCTCGACGGGTACCTGGAGCACCCGGCGGAGGCGTTCGCCGGGTACGCCGCGGACGGCGTCGCGCGCGTGGTGTGCGAGGAGAAGCACATGGGCTCGCGGGCCGTGGCCCTGGTCTGCCGGGACGCGGCCGCCGCCCGTGAGCGGTTCGGCGTGGACGGGCCGACCGGCTCCCTCTACACCCGCACCGGACGGGCCTTCTTCACCGACGAGGCCCTGACCGAGGAGGTCCTCGCGCGCCTGCGGGCCGCGGTGTCGGCCGCCGGGCTCTGGGAGGAGCTGGACACGGACTGGCTGCTCCTGGATGCCGAGCTGATGCCGTGGTCCCTGAAGGCCGGCGGTCTGCTGCGCTCGCAGTACGCCGCGGTGGGCGCCGCGTCGGCGGCCGCGTTCCCCGGTGCGCTCGCCGCGCTGGAGGCGGCCGCCGCGCGCGGTGCCGACGTCGGCGAACTGCTGGCGCGCCAGCGGGAACGGGCGGCGGACGCGGCCGCGTTCACCGACGCCTACCGCCGGTACTGCTGGACCACCGACGGCCTGGACGGCGTGCGCCTCGCCCCCTTCCAGCTGCTCGCCGCGCGGGGCCGCAGCCTGGCCGCCCTGCCGCACGACGAGCAGCTGGCCCTGATCGACCGGCTGGTGGCGGCCGACACGACGGGACTGCTCCGGTCCACGCGCCGCCTGGTCGTCGACACCGGCGACGAGGCGTCGGTGCGGGCCGGCGTCGACTGGTGGCTCGAGCTCACCGGTGAGGGCGGCGAGGGCATGGTGGTCAAGCCCCTCCAGGCGGTCACCCTCGACGGGCGGGGCCGGCTGGTGCAGCCGGGCGTGAAGTGCCGCGGCCGCGAGTACCTGCGGATCATCTACGGCCCCGAGTACACCCGGCCCGACAACCTCCGGCGGCTGCGCTCCCGCTCGCTCGGCCACAAGCGCTCGCTCGCCCTGCGCGAGTACGCGCTCGGCCTGGAGGCCCTCGACCGGCTCGCCGCCGGCGAACCCCTGTGGCGCGTCCACGAGGCGGTGTTCGCCGTCCTGTCCCTGGAATCCGAGCCGGTCGACCCCCGCCTGTAGCCCCCAGTGGTGCGGCACCCCACCGGGCGCCGCACCACGAACGGCCCGGCGCACCCGTGCCGCCCCTCCAGACGCCGCACCCCCACGCCCCGCACGCGCCGCGCCCCCGGCCGAACCCGCACCACGGGCGACCCCACAACCGGACGCCGCACCACGGACGTGCCCGGCGAGCGCCGCACCCTGAACAGCCCGGCGGGATCTGCACCACGAACGGCCCGGCGACACCCGCACCACAGGCGGCCCCCACCGAACCGGCACCACGAACGGCGCGGCGGGCACCGCAACCGGACGCCACACCACGGACCGACCCGCCGGGCCCCGCACACCCGACGGCCCGGCGCGCCCGCACCACAACAGGTCAACCGGGACCCGCACCACCGCGGCCCGACAGGCACCGCAACCGGACGCCACACCACGGACCGACCCGCCGGGCCCCGCACGCCCGACGGCCCGGCGCGCCCGCACCACAGCAGGTCAACCGAACCTGCACCACCGCGGCCCGGCAGGCCCGCAACCGGACGCCGCACCACGACGGCCCCGCACCCCCGCACCCCGGTGCCGCGCCCGGTCGGCCCGGCCGGGCGCCGTCTCAGGCCAGTGTCTGGACCAGTTCCCGGCGGGTCGCCGTGTGGACGAGCCTGGCCCGCGCTCCGTTGACCAGCGGCAGGTAGGGCGGGACGTGCCCGCACTCGACGTCGGCGACGATGGGCACGCCGAGCGGTCCGAGAGCGTCGAGCACGGCCTCGTGCTGGGTGAGCGAGTCCCTGCCGGGCGCCGAAGTGCGGCCCACGATGACGGCGTTCGCGGCGTCGAAGAACCCGGCGAGCCTCATCCCGTGCAGCGCGCGGCAGATGGAGAACGCGTTGTCCTCGGACGCCTCCACATAGACGAGCAGTCCCTCGGGGGCGTGGGCCCGGGCGAAGGCCGACACGTCACCGTACGGCGTGCCCGCCACATGGCAGAGCGTCTCGACGCAACCGCCGATCAGGCGGCCCTCCACCTCCACGTCACCGTCACCGTCCAGCCTCGTCCAGGTGCCGACGCTGTCCAGGGTGTACTCACCGATCTCCGGGTCGGCCCGCCAGTCGTCCCAGCCGGAGGCGCGGTGGCGGCCGGGCGGGGTCTGGGTGAAGCTGCCGCCCGCCGGCGTGGTCACGACGTCCAGCCACGAGAGCAGCCCCTGGGGCACCCGGTACGGGGTGTCCATCAGGTTGTTGCCGTGGAGGGTCGCGTGGCCCGTCAGCAGGGTGAGCGGGGTGAGGAGCGTGGAGATGTCGGAGAAGCCCACGAACCAGGTCGGTTCGGCATCGCGCAGCAGGTCCCAGTCGAGCAGCGGCAGCAGGTCGATGGCGGTCTCGCCGCCCCACGGCGGCACCACAGCCGCGATGGAGGGGTCGGCCAGCATCCGCGTCAGCTCGGCCGCGCGCTCCGCGGCGGGGGCGCTGACATGTCCGGAGCCGTCCATGCAGCTGCCGAGGACCACCTCGTACCCACGCGACTCCACGACACGGACCGCCACGTCCAGTCGCTCGCGCAGACCCTTGTCGACGCCGCTCGAAGGGGAGGTGACGGCTATGCGGTCGCCGGCACGCAGAGGCTGGGGGTATCGAATAGGCATGGCGTGAGTCTGACATGGCGCTTTTCGCCGCCGCCCGCCGTTTTCCCCCGGCGCCCAACGCCACGCGGGGCCCGTCGACTTCGAACATCGTCAACCTGATCGTGACCGACCGTGACCGCCGCCCGGGGCCGGTCGTTGGCTCGGCGGTGCCGGACCGCCCGGCCCGCGCGCCGGCGGCAGCTGTCGGCGCGTCGCTCTCTTGTCGCCCTCCCCCATCGGGAGGGCCTGGGCCGAGGAGGCCGCGATGTCCCAGGAAGCCGTGCCCGAACAGGCTGTGTCCGCGCAGACCGTGCCCGCGCAGGGCCTGCCCGAGCCGGGCGCCGGCGCCCCGAAGGGTCTGCTCCAGCAGATGGAGGAGTTGATGGCGGCGCTCACCGCCGACCTGTCGCAGCTGGACGCCGACCTTCAGTCCTCGTCCGCAGGCTCGTCCTCCGCCCACGGCCCGGCCGGGACCGGTGGTGCCGGCCGGACCGAGGCCCGCGGTGAGACCCGCACCGACGGCGCCACCGACCGTCTTCTCTGACGACCGCGGCGCCTCCAGCGCCGTCACGACCCCGCCGCCGAGTCCGCCGGGTCCACCATGTCGAGCCGCTCCCGGTCCGCCCGTTCACGGACCGGGCGCCCGTCCTCCGGGTGGTCGCGCGCCGTCCCGGGAGGTCTCGCCCGGCCCCGGACCGTGAGCCGGCGCAGCATGACCCGGACCCGGTCGCTCGACTCGTCGGCGGCGTCGATCGCCTCGATCGACTGCCAGTACAGCCCCTCCTCGTCGGTGGCGCAGGCCACGCCGACGAGGGCGATCCCCACCTCCCCGAGCAGCGCGCCCAGCGCGAGCAACGTCTCGCGCATGTCGGCCACTTCGGTCAGGTGCGCCGCCCGCGCCCCCGTGCGCCGCGCCGGGTGGTCGATGCCCGGGCCGCCGCGTCCGCCGATCTCGCTCAGCGCACGCGCCTCGCCTCTCAACTCCTGCGGCCCGCACAACGCCAGGTGGTTGCCGATCGCCTGTGCGAGGCACTGGGCCTGCCAGGCCGCCACCAGGATGTCCAGTGCCGCCGTGCTTTCCGCCAGGTCACGCCGACTCAGCGTGACGAGCCGCTCCGCATCCATGTACGCCGCCCCCGTTCGTACGACTTTCCGCTCACTGACTCACTACCCAGAGTGAAGCTGTCCGAGCATAAAAGCCAGGGGAATTCGGAAATCTGTGGACACGAAGCTCAGTGTGAATATCTCGATCACTCCGAAGAGTGACGATCACGGTCCGTGTCCCGCCCGGGCGGCCGTCCGGCGGGGAAGCGCAGCTCGTTCCGGTCGATCTTCGCGGAGAGCGCCGCCAGCGGGTCGATGCCCATGACCCCGCAGAACTGGAGCAGATAGGCGAGCACGTCGGCGACCTCGTCGGCGACCCGGTGGGCGGTGTCCGGGTCGTCCATGACCCGGTCCGCCTCCTCCGGCGTCAACCACTGGAAGATCTCCAGCAGTTCGGCCGCCTCCACGCTGAGCGCCGAGGCCAGGTTCTTCGGGGTGTGGTAGGGCTGCCACGCGCGGGCGGCGGCGAACTCGGCCAGCCGGCGCTGCAGTCCCTGTACGTCCAGTTCCGTCACGGCCTCAGGTGTACCACCGTCACCCCGTCGCACTCCCGCGCGGCCTGCGCACCGGTCTCGCCCACCGTGCCGATCAGACGGATGTGGCCCTCCGCGCAGATCGCGGCGGCCAGTCCCGTCAGCTCCCGCGCCTGCCGCCCGTCCAGGCCCCGGTCGAGGCCGTCCGCGAGCACGGTGAGGGCCTGCATCGCGCCCGGCACTTCGGCCGCCTGGTCGACTGCCAGCACCCCGGGCCCGGTCAGCAGGACCAGCGCGAGCGCCAGGTACCGTAACTCGCCGTCCCCGAGCCGCCCCAGAGGCGTCCCGGCCGGCCGCACGCCCCCCGCCGCTCCGCCTGCCGCGCCCGCCGCATCCCGGACCGCGTCCCGCCCGAGGACGGCCCGCACCGTGCCGTCCGCCAGTTCCTCGACGCGCACGTCCCGCACCGGCCCGGCGCACCCGGCCCGCGCCAGGGCGGCCAGGCGGGCGTGGCGGCGGGGGCAGTCGTCACGCGTACGGTGCAGCACCTCGGCGAGGTTGTCGCAGCCCCGCCGCAGCCGCCCCTCCCCCTTGGCCACGGGTTCGCGCATCCGGTGGGGTTGCGGGTCGCAGGGGAACACCGAGCGCAGCGCGACGACCATCTGTTCGGCCGCCGCCAGCACCCGCAGCTGCCCCTCCGTCTTGCCGGCCACGCGCAGCGGCAGCAGGGCGGTGGCGAGCCGGTCGTCGGGGAGGGGCGCGCGGGTCACCGGCGCCGCCCCCGCCGTGTGCCACTCGGCGTGCACCACCCGCCGCCCGGGGTCGCGCAGCGCCGTGGTGAGGAGGGTCCGCCCGTCGCCGCCGGTCAGCCGCTCGCCCACCACGCGCAGCTGGGGTTCGGCCTGGACGGCGAGGTCGAGCCGTACGGGTCCGGCCGGGCCGTCCGCCGTGCAGCCGATGCGGAAGCCGCGCCTGCCCTGCGCGTCGGCGGCGGCCCGCTCGGGGACGCAGCCGGCCGGATCGGGGAACGCCCTGCCGAGCGCGGCGCCCGCGCCGAGCCGGGCCAGCGCCTCGTACGCCAGGAGGGCGCTGGTCTTGCCGCTGCCGCTCGCCCCGGTGAGCAGGGTGAGCGGTCCGAGCGGGATCACCGCCCCGCGATGCGACTTGAAGGCCGACAGCCGCAGCTCGGTGACGACCGGCCGGTCGGGCCGGGGCGTGCCGGTGAGGCGGATCACCGGGCGGACGGGGCGGACGGGAGGGCGGGCGGGGCGCGTGGCGCGGGCGGCACGGGCGCCACGGGCGGTGGAGTCCATGGTCGGCCACCGTACGAGGGCCCCGCGAGCTGAACCGTTCCGCCCGAACAGGCTTCCTGCGAACGGGGGACTGCACCGGCCGCCCCGGTGCCGCGGTCCGCCGCGGCCGCTCCTGGACAGCAGGCCGGCAGGACCGCGGGCCGCGGGTTTACGCGTGCGGAACCGCCGCCGCGGCCGCTCCCTCGACCTCCGTACCGGCGGGCGCGAGCAGGAACACGTTCCGGTCGACGCGGTGCATCGCGCTGCCGAGGCCGAAGACGACACCGCTGCTGAAGTCCAGGATGCGCTTGGCGACTTCGGTGTCCGCGCTGGTCAGGTCCAGCAGCACGGGGATCCGGGCGACCAGGTACTCAGCGACCTCACGCGCGTCCGCGAAGACCTGGACGCGCAGGACGACCATGCGGCGCTGCGCCGCGGCCTCGTGGTCCTGCGGCATCGTGCGGTGATCGACCCTGGACGGCCACTCGTCGCGCCCCCTCAGCGGGACGACCTGCGCCAGGCCCTCCCACTGTTCGTCGGTGACGTCGTACCTCTCGTACCTACTCATACGCCCATCCTGGCGCCCCTCACCCGTTCGGCCCAACTCCGACACGGCTGTGGAGCGGACGCGTTCCCTCACCTTCCGGGGCCGGCGGATGGTGAACAGCGGTGCGGTGAAGGTCAGTCCGAGGTCGTGGCCGGCTCGGCGAACCGGGGAGGAACCCGCGACCGGGGGCCGAACGGTTGAAGGGCGGACCACCTTCCCTCGAGGTACCTCCGCCGGTTCGGCGGGCCCGGCGGAGTTCTGCGAGGCTGGAGGTGTCCGTCTCGGCGAGGAGGACCCGACATGACGGTCACCAGGCCCGCGGCGGTGTTCGACCGCGACGGCGAATGGGACGCCCTGGTCGCCTTCGCCTCCGATCCCCGGCCCGAGCCGCGGCTCGGGGTGGTCTCGGGGCGCCTGCGGCAGGGCAAGACGTATCTGCTGGACGCCCTCGCCCGGTCCCTGGGCGGCTTCCGGTTCGCCGCGGACGAGGCGGTCGAGGCCGAGTCGCTCCGGCGGCTCGCCGAGCGGCTGGCCGAGCACACGGGCACGGAGCCGGCCGGGCGGTGGCGGGGCTGGGAGGACGCGGTGGACGCGCTGCTGGCGCTGGGCGAGCAGCGGCCCGTGCCCGTCGTCCTCGACGAGTTCCCGCATCTCGTCCAGCAGAGTCCCGCGCTGCCCGCGGTGCTCCACGCCGCGTACCGGCGGATGGCGGACGGCGGGCGCGGCAACCGCGTACGGCTCCTGCTGAGCGGCAGTTCGCACGTGATGATGAAGCGGTTGTTCTGCGGCCCGTCGCCGTTGAAGGCCTTGGTGGGCCTGGACCTGGAGGTACGGCCCCTGGGGTTCCGGGACGCCGCTCGGTTCTGGGGCGTCGGCGACCCGCGGCTCGCGCTGCGCGTGCACGCGGTGGTGGGCGGCACGCCCGCCTACCGGCAGGCGTACCCGGACGGCGGTGTCCCGGAGGGGCCCGAGGACTTCGACGCGTGGGTGTGCCGGACCGCCCTCGACCCGCGGATGCCGCTCTTCCACGAGGCGGAGCGGCTGGTGCACGAGGAGACGGACCGCTGGGACCGGGCGCTGTGCCACTCCGTGCTGGCCGCCGTCGCCCTCGGCTCCGTCACGCCGGGCGACGTCGCCGGCCGGGTGGGGGCCTCGCTGGGCGACGTGTCGCACGCGCTGGCACTGCTGCGGGACTCCGGGCTGCTGGCCGGTGAGCCGGACGCGCTGCGCCCGCACCTGACGCGGCTTCGGGTCGCCGAGCCCCTCCTGGCGTTCGAGCACGCGGTCGTCCGGCCGCACCGCGACCGGCTCGGCGACCCGGGCGGCGGGGACGCACGGGAGCCCGCCGAGGCCGTGTGGGCGCGGGCCCGGGACGTGTTCGAGTCGACGGTCGCGGCCGCCGGGTTCGCCGAGGTGTGCCGTACGTGGGTACGGGACCACGCCGCGCCCGGCACGTTCGGGGCCGCGCCGGCGGGCGCGGCACACGGATCGCTGCCGGACGCCGGGGGCGCGGGCCACGGCATCGACGCCGAGGTCGTCGTACGGGGCCCGGGCGACGGCCCCGGGGCCCGGCCGGGGCGCCTGCTCTCGGTCGGGTGCGCGCGCTGGGGCGAGGCCATGGACCTGCACCACCTGGAGCGGCTGCGGCGGCTGTTGTCCCTGCTCGCGGAGCGCGGCGAGGACGTGGGCGGCGCCGTGCCGGCCTGCTACAGCGACGCGGGATTCGGTCCGGCGCTGCGCGCGGCGGAGGCGGCGGGCGAGGTGGTCCTCGTCGGGGCGGACCGGCTGTACCACGGCGACTAGGTGGTGTCCGGCGGGGTCTTCCCCTGCCCCACCCCTTCCCGAAAGCGGTGGCTCCGCCCCCGGACCCCCGTATCGGGCCTGAACGGCCCTCGTCCTCGAACGCCGGGCGGGCTCCCGTCAGCGCGGGCGCCAGCGGCGTTCCTCACCCGGGTCCTTGCCCTGGTCACGGCGTGGAGCGGACGACATCAGCCAGGTGACGGTCCTGCTGATGTCCGACGACGAGACCACGCCGACGAGCCGTCCGTGCTCCACCACCAGCACCCGGTGCTCGGCACCGGACTCCATGCGGGGCAGCAGATCGGCCAGCGGGTCGTCCGGGCCCACGACCGTGACCTCCGCCAGCGGGACCATCACCTCGCCGACCAGCACCGACGGTCGCCGCGCCTCCGGTACGGCCAGCGCCCGGTCCAGGGGCATCAGGCCGACCGGGCGCCCGGCCCCGTCCTCGCCCCCGTCCTCGCCCCCGGAGGTGTCCTCCTCGACGGCCGGGAACGCGGAGTGGCGGTACCGGTAGCGCGGGTCGGCCAGGAACCGCGCCACCGACATGGCCGCCGGCACCGTGACCGGCCGGGCGGTCATCGCGTGCCGCACCGGAACGCCCGCCAGGACGCCCCTCAGCTGCGCCTGCCTCCCCTCCACGGTCGCGGCGGCCACGAGGAACCAGCCGACCAGCGCCAGCCACAGCCCGCCGTACGACCCGGCGCGCAGGAACAGCAGCAGGCCCGCCGCCACCAGCAGCCAGCCGAAGACCCGGCCGGCGCCCGTGGCCCCGGCGGTCGCCTTCAGCCGGTCGCCGGTCCGCCACCACAGCAGCGCCCGCAGCAGCCGCCCGCCGTCGAGCGGCGCGGCGGGCACGGCGTTGAAGACCCCGAGCAGCACGTTGATGGCGGCCAGCCAGACCACCGCCTCGACCAGCACCTCGTGCGCCGACACCACGGCGAGCAGCCACGCGCCGAGCGCGAAGAACCCGCCCAGCACCAGGCTGACCAGCGGGCCGACACCGGCGATCCGTACCTCGGCGGACGGGCTGTCGGCCTCCGAGTGCAGCCGCGCCGCGCCGCCCAGCAGCCACAGCACGATGTCGTCGACCTCCACGCCGTTGCGGCGGGCGACGACGGCGTGCGCCAGCTCGTGGGCGAGCAGCGACCCGAAGAACACCAGGGCCGTGACGAGCCCAGCGGCCCAGTACAGCAGGGGTGGATGGCCCGGATAGGCGTCCGGGAAGCGGCCCTGCGCCAGGCCCCATACGATGAGAGCAAAGATGAAAAGGACGCTCCAATGGACGCCGATGCGGACGCCGGCGATGCGTCCGATGGTGAAACTCGCCCGCACAGCTGCCACCTTCTTCTCCGTCAGCTCCATGGTGCGCGCCCCCGGCGCGCCGGGCATCCGCAGTGCGCACCGGTCCGTCCGCGACGCAGGAGGCCGACATGCGGTTCACCGATCGTGTGAGCGCCGGGCAGCAGCTGGCCGAGGCCGTGGCACGGCTGAGCCTCGACGACCCCGTCGTGCTCGGGCTGCCGCGCGGCGGGGTCCCGGTCGCGCACGAGGTGGCCAAGGCCCTCGGCGCGCCCCTCGATGTCGTCGTCGTCCGCAAGCTGGGCGTGCCGTCCCATCCCGAACTGGGCTTCGGAGCGATCGGTGAGGGCGGCGTGCGGATCCTCAACGACTCCGTGGTCGCGGGGGCGCGTGTCGGCCCCGATGCACAGGCGCGCGTCGAGGAGACCGAGCGGGCGGTGCTGGAGGAGCGGCTGCGCCGGTACCGCGGCGAGCGGCCCGCGGCACCCGTCGCGGGACGGACCGCGGTGATCGTCGACGACGGCATCGCGACCGGGTCCACCGCGCTGGTCGCCTGCCGGGTGGTCCGCGCCCACGGGGCCGCGCGGGTCGTGATGGCCGTGCCGGTCGCCCCGCCGGACGCGGTGCGACTGCTCCGGACCGAGGCCGACGAGGTGGTGTGCCTGTACACGCCGGACTGGTTCTCGGCCGTGGGGCAGTGGTACGACGACTTCTCGCAGACGAGCGACGACGAGGTCACCCGGCTGCTCGCGGAGAGCCGCGGCACCGGGCCGGAGTCCGGCCCCCGGGCCGAGCCGGGAGCCGGGCCCGGAGCGGCGCCCGCTCCTGGGGCTTCCGCCGGGCAGCCCGCCGAGCAGGCCGTCCGTATCGAGGTGGACGACGTCCAGCTGGACGGCGACCTGGTCCTCCCGGAGGGTGCGCCGGGCGTCGTGGTCTTCGCGCACGGCAGCGGCAGCAGCCGCCGCAGCCCCCGCAACCGGGCCGTGGCGGCCTCACTGAACCGGCTCGGCCTCGGCACCCTGCTGTTCGACCTGCTCACCGACGAGGAGGGCGGGAACCGCGAGCGGGTCTTCGACATCCCGCTCCTGGCCCGGCGTCTGAGCGGCGCCACGGAGTGGCTGCGCCGCGTCCACGCCCGGCCCGTCTGCTACTTCGGCGCCAGTACGGGGGCGGCGGCCGCCCTGCACGCCGCGGCGGAGCCGGACGCGGACGTCGCGGCCGTGGTGAGCCGCGGGGGCCGTCCCGACCTGGCGGGCGACCGGCTCGCGGACGTACGGGCGCCGACGCTGCTGATCGTGGGCGGCGCCGACGCGCCGGTGCTGCCGCTGAACCGGCGGGCCGCGGAGCAGTTGCGCTGCGAGCACCAGGTCGAGGTGGTGCCCGGCGCGACGCACCTGTTCGAGGAGCCGGGTGCCATGAGGCAGGTCGAGGAGCTGGCGGGTTCGTGGTTCACGGCCCACCTGCCGGGGGCGGCGGTCGCCGGATGAGGGGCGATCCGTTGCAAATCGGGACGCCTGGGCCCTTTACGCGTGCGGGCGGGGTGGGCCCAGGATGGAAACAGCGGAGTCAGTCATTCCGGTGCCGACCGCAGGGGAGACCGTGATGAGGCAGCACACGCTGGAGGACAGGATCCCGGAAGAGGTCCGCGAGAAGGTCCCCGACGACGCACCGCCCGAGGTGCCGGAGAGGATCCCCGACGACATCCCGCCCACCGAGGCGCCCGACGACGTGCCCCCCGCCCAGGTCCCCGACGACGTGCCACCCACCCGCGTCCCCGACGACGTGCCCGAGAAGGTCCCGGACGACGTGCCCATCCGGATCCCCGACGACCCGCCGGCGGAGACCGCCGTCCCGGCCCGGGGCGAGGTGCCGACGACCGGGGTCACGGGCGAGGTGCCGGTGCTGACGCGGAGGACGGGCGAGGTGATGCGCTCGTCGGTGGTCACCGTCGCCTCCGCCGAGACCGTGCTCATCGCCTGGGAGCTGCTCGAACGGGCCCGGGCCCGCTATCTGCCCGTCGTCCTGGCGGACGGCCGCTGCGCCGGGGTGCTGGAGCGGTCCGAGGTGGCGGTCGCCTGTGCCGGGCCCGCGGTGGCGCTGTCGCGCCGGGCCGTGGTCGACCTGCTGCGCGGCCGCCGCTGCGTGGTCGTGCACCGGGACGACCCGGTGCGCCGGGCGGTGAACGTCATGAACGCCAACGGCTGCGAGGCGCTGCCCGTGGTCGGGGAGGGCGGGCGGTTCGCCGGTCTCCTGACGGCGTCGGACATCGTGTCCGCGCTGGCGGGGCACCCGGCGGGCGAAGGGCCCGGCGGGGACGAGGACGTTCCGTACCCGTACCCCGTGACGCCGGGGCTGGCACCCCGCAGGGCCGGCGTCCGCGTGACACCGGTCCCCTGACCCGGACGTGCGACCGGAGGAACCCGCGTACGACCGGAGGGACCCGCATACGACCGGAGGGCCCGCGCACGCCCCCGGAGAACCCGCGTACGAAGGGAGAGGCCCGCGTACGACCCGGAGGGGACCCGTCGATGAAGGGTGGTGACCGCCGTGACCAAGCCCCGCACGAAGAACACCGTGGCGGAGGAACCCAAGCCGGCTGCTCCCGGTGTGCCCGGCGGGAAACTGCCCGCGCACACCGTCGAGCGCCGTCCCCGCCGGGATCCCGGGGAGCGGCCCGTCCGCACGATCCGGGTCCGCAGCCTGTTCGGCTGAGCCGACGGAGCCGTGCGCCTGATGGGGTGGCCTGCCGTTTCCGGCCGTTGTGTCACCGGCGGCGCGCGGTACGAGTCCGGTCATGACCTCATCGGCGTTCCCGGAGGGCCGCGTGGCGGAGGGGCGGGCGACGGACGACCGTGGTCCGCTCGCCGGGCGTACCGGTTTCGACGAGGGCTTCCTCGGCCCGGTCGTGCCGCTGCCCGAGGTCACCACGCGCGGCGTGGAGTCGGTCGTGCTGCCGTACACGCACTTCAGCGTGGTGCTGCGGCCCGACCGGCGGCTGGCCGCGGCCACCGCGACGGCCGTCGACGGTACGCACCTCGCCGAGGGCGTGGCCCCGGCCGACGACTGGCGGCCGGACCCGCGCGTGCCGGCGGACCGGCAGGCGGGCGCGGAGCTGTACCGGAACAACTCGCTGGAGCACGGCCGCCTGGTGGACCTGCCCGGCCCGGTGTGGGGCCCGGCGGCGGAGGCGCGGAGTGCCGCCGACGACCTGTCCCACTACCCGAACGCCGCCCCGCGCGCCGACGTCCACAATCGGGCGCGGCGGGTGTGGGAGGCCCTGGAGGACCACCTCCTCGGCCACGCCGCGGTGCCGGACCGGCGGCTGGTGGTGCTCGCCGGGCCCGTGCTGCACGACGCGGACCCGCCGTACCGGGGCGTGCAGGTGCCGCTGCGGTTCTGGAAGGTGGCGGTGTTCGTCCGCGACGGGCGGCTCGCCGCGACGGCGTACGTCCTCGACCAGAGCCCCGACCTCGCCAGGGACGCCGACCGGGCGCTCGCCGGGGCCGTACCGGGCGCGCCGCCGCTGCTCGGGGCGTTCCGTACGTACCAGGTGCCGGTCGCGGACGTCGCCGAGCTGACCGGGCTCGCCCTGGGCCCGCTGCCGGCCGCCGACCTGATGCCCCCGCCGCCCGCGCCGGAGCTGCGCTGGCGGCGGCTGGAGGCACCCGACGAGACCTTGATGGACATCTGAGGCGTGGGAGGCCCGATGCGACCCCGGATCGTGTACGTCCACGGCGGCGGCCCCAAGGCGCGCCGGGAGCTGCTCACGTCCCAGTGGGACAAGGCGCTGTTCGGCCACGACATGGGCGAGGCGTCGCAGATGGCGTACTGGGCGCCGGTCCGGTACGGGTCACCGCTGCCCGACCCGCACCCTGACCCGCTGGAGGGGCTGCCCGGGGCGGTGGCCGAGGAGGGGCACCCGCTGCTGGAGGACCCGGCGCACTTCGTGTCCCGGACCCTCGCCGACGCCGACGGAGCGGCGCCCCTGGGCGGCTGGCTGCGCGACATGACGTACCTGGCGGAGGCGCTGGCCCTGGCGGAGGAGCCCCGGCCGGGGCCCGGCGAGGAGCCGCTGCCGCGGTCCGTGCCGCGTCCGCGGCCCGCGCGGACCGCGCTGTTCCGGCTGCTGGTCCGGCAGACGTTCGAGGACGTCGGTGCCTATTTCTTCGGCGGTGCGGGGCCTGCGATGCGGCAGGTGGCCGAGGAGGCGCTGGACGAGGCGGCCGCGACCGGGGACGGGCCCGTCGTGGTCGTCGGTCACGGTCTGGGCAGCGTCGTCGCGTACGAGGTGCTGGCCGCGGCGCCGGACCGGCGGGTCGACCTGTTCGTCACGCTCGGGTCGCCGCTGGCCGTCCCGGCCGTGCAGGAGTGTCTGGCCGGGCCCCGGGCCGTGCCGTCGGGGACGGCGCTGTGGCTCAACGCGTCCGACGCGCGGGACCTGGTGGCGCTGGACCATACGCTGCGGCCCGAGTACGCGCCGCCCGGCCGGATCACCGACCTGCTGGTCGGCAACGGCAGCGAGAACCACCACGGGGCGGCGGCGTACTTGAGCAGCCCACTGGTCCGCGAGCCGGTCCGGCGGGTGCTCCGCCGGACCGGCTGACGGCCGTGGTGCGGGTGTGCCTCACACGCCGGAGGGGCTGACTTCGGGGGCCGGGGCCGCTGACCGGGGCCTCGGGGACAGGACACGTTCCGCGAGGTGGCCGAAGAGCAGGGCGAAGGTCGTCCACAGCGCGGCCTGGATGCCGATGGCGGCGAGGCGGAACTCCCACAGCACGGCGGCCGGGAAGTCCTTCGGCGTCTCGTCGACGGACGGCAGGAACACCATCGCCGCGGCGACGACGGCCACGAACCCCGCGCCGGCGACGACCGACGCGTTCCAGTTGCCGAGCCGCGCGGCGAGCCGCCGGCCCACGACGACCGCCCCGATGCCCAGCAGCACGCTGAGGACGATCATCAGGAAGAACAGCGTCGTGCGCTGCCCGACCGTGCCGGGGTCGCTCGTCGCCGGCGGGTTCGCCGGGTACTTGAGGAACGGTACGAGGGAGACGGTGACGAAACCGGCCCCCGCGACGAGCGCGGCGGTCGCCCGGGCCCGGAAGCGCCCGAGACGGCCCAGCGCGAAGCAGAACGCCAGCGCGGCGATGCCGCCCAGCGCCGTACCGAAGACGCCCACGCCGGTGGCGAGGCCGACGGTGGACTGCTGGGCCCTGCTGAACAGTTCCCCTTCCTCGTGCGAGTGGGAGGGGGCGTCGGCCGCGGCGGCCTGCGCGGACTCGTAGTCGATGGCGGCGTCCACGGACGGGATGCCGATGAGGTACGCCACGACGGCGGCGAGCAGGCCCGCGCCGATCCCGGCGAGCATGCCGCGCACCAGAAGGGCGCGGACGGTTGCGGAGTTCACGTGGGTTCCCCTGTCCTGGAGGCGGTCAGGGGTCAGTGGCACGGGAAGCCGAGCAAGTGTCGGCCGTCGTGCACCCACTCGTGCACGGCCTCGCCGGAGAACACGGACAGCGCGCTCTGCTCGGCGCCGACGAAGTAGAGGAGAACGAGCATCAGGGTGCCGAAGAACGCCGCCCAGGGCGCGATCGCCTTGAGGGGGAGGGCGGTGACGGCGGGGGCCGACGGGGTGAGCGGGGCAGGGGCGACGGCGGAGTCAGCCATGGCGAACCTCCTTGGGAACACGCGTCCCACTTGTTGGAGCACGCGACGACGGCGCCCGGGTCTGACTCACCGGCAGTCCTGCTGCCGGAACACAGTGGCGCGACCGTGCCGGAATTGCACCGGGCTTCCATCGCACCGTCGTCCTATCGCCCATGACCGTAGCGCTCCGAAAGGAATCCGCCAAGGTGGCGTGAGTCGCATCATCGGGGCCCGTAGGATCGCCGCCCATGACGGTTCGGCTGACGCTGCTGGCCGCGGCGCCCGGCCCGGCCGGGCGGGCGGTGCGCTTCGGGGACGACGGCCCGCTGGACGAGCGCGCCCTGCGAAGGACGCGTGAGGTCGTCGTGCCGGCGGCCGGCCTCGTGTACACGGCTCCCTCGGTGCGCTGCCGCGCGACCGCCGCGGCGCTGGGACGCGAAGGGGCCCGGGTCGAGGAGGCGTTGCGCGACCTCGACCCGGGCCTATGGCGGGGCCGTACGCTCGACGAGGTGGCCGCCGACGACCCCGCCGCGCTGGCCGCCTGGACCACGGACCCGGCGGCGGCGCCGCCCGGCGGCGAGCCGGTGACCGCGTTGTGCGCCCGGGTCGCGGACTGGCTCGACGGCCTGCCCGGCGACGCCGGCCGCGTCCTGGCGGTCACCGGCCCGGCGGTGGTGCGGGCGGCCGTGCTGCACGCGGTGGGCGCGCCGCCCGGGGCGTTCTGGCGGATCGACGTGGAGCCGCTGTCCGCCACGGGGCTCAGCGGCCGCGCGGGCCGCTGGAACCTGCGCCTGGCCTGACGGGCCGCCGGTTGCGCCGGGCCACGAGGAGCCCGGCCGCGCCGACGGCGGCCGCCAGGGCGGAGGCGACGACGACGACGGTGGTCGTCGCCGTGCCTTCGTCCCCTGCGGCGGACGCGGGCGGGGAGGACGCCTCCAGGGCCCGTGCCCGTGTCGGCGGGGCGGCGGCCGGAGTCGGCCGGGAACCCTCGGGACCGGCCCCGGGCCCGGCTACCGGCCCCGTACCCGCCGGTCCCGGCGTGGCGCCGGGAGCGGCGACAGCGCCGGGTGCGACCGTCAGGACCTTCTCCGCGCGGCCGAGTTCCGGGTGTCCGATCTCCACGGTGACCTTCCAGCGGCCCGGCGGAAGGGCCTCCGTGGTGGTGTGGCGGGCGGGCGCCCCGCCCTCGGCGCGGACCAGTCTCCACGGGCCGAGGGCGGTGCGGCCGTCCCCGCTGACGGCGTTGACCGTCGCGGCGATCCGCTCGTCGACGGGGTCGCCGTCGTTCGCCCAGGTGACGTCGGCCTCGACCCGGCCGGACGCGTGTCCGGTGATGTCGACCTTCAGGCCGTCGCCGTGGGCGTGGGCGGCCGGCGTGGCGGCCGCCCAGAGGGCCGACGCCACGAGTGCGGCGGCCGTGAGCAGGGTGCGGCTCGGACGGGTCACGGCGTGCGGACCGTCCAGATCTGCGGTGCCGCGCCCGAGGGGTGCTGCAGCTCGATCAGCCAGGAGCCGTAGTACGGGCGGTTGCTGACGCCGAGGACGTACCGGCTGTCCCCGGCGGTCACCGTGACGCCGTTGCCGCTGCGGGTGACGCGCCACTGCTGGGAGGCGACCGAGCGGCACGGGTACTGGGCCACCCACATGCCGGCCCCGGTCGGGCCGCCGACCTGGAGGCACTTGCCGGAGACGGCGGAGCGGATCCGGCTGTAGCCGTTGCCGGCGTCGTCGAAGTACCACTGCTGCTGGGCGTAGCCGTTGGGCTGGGAGCCGACCAGGACGGTGCCGTCGCCGGTGCGGCCGCCCCAGATCTCGGCGGCGTTGCCGGTGGCGCCGTTGGTGAGCAGGTAGCGCGTGCCGGGCGTGGGGGTCGTGCCGCCACCGCCGGAGGTGCGGAAGGTGGTCGCACGGCCGGGGCCGGTGTCACGGCCGGAGGCGTCGCGCACGGAGACGGCGACGCGGTACTCGGTGCCCGGCGTCAGGTTGTAGATGCGGGAGTTGGGGGTCTGGACCCAGCCGATGGGCTTGCCGTTGAGGAACACCTGGTACCAGGAGGCACCGGCGACGGGCCGCCAGCTGGCGACGGCGGAGTCCTGGGCGATCTGGCCCACGGTCACGTCGGGCGCGGTGGTGGTCCCGCCGGTGGGCGTGGGGGTCGGCGTGGGGCTGGGGTTCGGGTTCGGGTTCGGGTTGCCGCCCTTGTGGCCCATCAGGAACTGGTTGTTCGCGATGTTCCAGTGCGTGGCGAGATAGCTGCCCGGCCTGGGGCTGGTGTGGAAGTAGTCGTCGTGGTTGCAGTCGAGCTTGTTCTCGTACGCGCGGTCGCCGCAGACGATGCGCATCTTCGGGTAGTACGGCGTGTCCGAGTAGCACATGACGTCCCACTCGTCGGTGCAGTGGGCGCCGCGGCTGGTGTTGGGGGCGCTGTTGTTGACGGCTCCCAGGTTGTGGCCCAGCTCGTGGGCGGCGGTGTGGCCGCCCCAGCAGCCGGTGTCGGTGCGGCCGTAGGAGGGACCGAAGTTGCTGAGGTTGTTCTGGCCGGGGCGCTCGTCGCCGGCGAAGGTGCCTATGCCGCAGTACACCTGGGTGTCCGCGAAGATCATGTACTTGCGGTCGCGGCGGTCGAGGCCCTTGGCGGCCAGCGCGCGGTTGGTGGCGCTGAACTCGGCCAGCGCGGAGGCGGGCAGCTCGATGTTGAGGACGGTCGGCGTGCAGTCGGCGGCCGTCACGTACCGGATGTGCCGTACGCCTCCGGTGTCCTTGGCGCTCTCGGAGTAGATGAGGTCGGCGTCGGCGGCCCACTTGCGGAACGACGCGAAGTACTGGGCGTACCGGTCGTTGCCGGGGGCGTGGACGTACACGACCTGGACGCGGTTGCCGGTGCTGCCGTCGCCGTCGCACTGGACGGTCTGCCCGGCGGGGCCGGCCGCGGCGGCGCGGGTGCCGGGCGCCGGGGCCGCGGGCGGCTGGTCGCCCGCCTTGGCGGCGGCGGCCGCGTCGAGCGCGGGCGCGGACGGCGCGGTACGGGCGGGCTGCCCGCCGCCCGTTCCGGTGCCGGCCGGCGGGACGTCGGCGGGGTCCTCGGCGGGGGCGGTGGTCTTCACCGCCGGAGGGGTGTCCTTCTTGATGTCGACGCCCGGCGGCGGCGCGTCGGGGCCGTGCGTGCAGTGGCCCGCGGTGGTGCGGTACACGCCGGCGCACTTGTCTTCGTCGGGCGCGACGGTGAGCCCCTCGTAGACGAGGCCGCGCTTGGGCTCGCTCTTGGGCTTCTCCTTGATCGGCTCGGGCTTCTTGTCGCGGGCGGGCCCGGCCGCCGGCTGGGGCGCCGCGGTGGGCTGGGATGCCTGCTGGGCCAGCAGCGGGCCGTTCCCGCCGGCCGCCGGCTCACTCGCGCCGCCGAAACCCCCGTAGGCCACGGTCGCCGCCACGATGGCGACGGCGGCCGTGGCGATGGCAATCCTGCGCGGCTTTCCCGCTGGTGTCTTCTGCCTTCTTCGGCGTCCGGACACGCTGCACCTCTTCCTTGGTCAGGGGACGGTGCTGCGGAAGCCTGCCAGAACAGAATTCCGGCAAAAGCGGACCGAGTTCCCGAGACGTTTCCGTGATCGGGCCGGTTCTTTTTGATGATCAGTCAACTCATCACAGAACAAGGGGAGTTACGCGCGTGGACTCGACGTGGTCCAGTCCTTTTTAAGGATGTCGTAATCCGATCGAGATATCGGCGGACGCTATTTGAAAAGCTGTCAGCGGAATCTCTCACTCCGTCGATATACGGCGACTACGGGCGGTACCGGAAGAGCCCCACCCGCCATTTCCTCAGCGGAGCAGCCCCACTGCCTGGCCGGCGAGTTCGTACCGCGCGCCCACGATCGCCAGCCGCCCCGACCGCACCCGGGCGGCCAGGTCCGGCTCGGCGGCGAGGCGGGCGCGGACCAGGCGCACGTTCGCCGTCACCGTGGCGTCGACCCGGGCGGCGCCGGTCTGGTCGTGGTCGATGGCCGGCCTTATCTGCTCGGCGATGTAGGCGATGTGCGCGGGCAGCTCCTCCCCCGTCTCCTCGGCGTGGACGGCCGCGCTCACCGCGCCGCAGGACTGGTGGCCCAGCACCATGACGAGCGGGATGTCGAGCTCCAGCACCCCGTAGGCGATGCTGCCGAGCACGGCCTCGTCCAGCACCTCGCCCGCGGAACGCACGGTCATGAGATCGCCGAGGCCCTGGTCGAAGACCAGCTCGGGCGGGACCCGCGAGTCGATGCAGCCCAGGATCAGGGCGAACGGGTGCTGGCCGGACACGGCGGCCAGGCGGTCGGCGGCACCCTCGTGGGGGTGCACCTCGCGCAGCTGCTGCCAGCGCCGGTTGCCCCGGACCAGTTCGTGCAGCGCGGACACGGGGGTGGTGGGCCGCTCGCGGCCGATGGTGGCGGCCCCGGCCGGTGCGGCGGTGGCGGCCACCAGCCCCGTACCGAGCACGGCGCCGCCGCCCAGCAGGGCACCCCCGCCGAGGGCGGCGCGCAGGAGGGACCGCCGGCCGGAGCGGGCGGTCAGGGCTATGTCGTCGTCGGAAGCAGATATCGATGTCACGCCCGGAAACGTACGTCCGCCCCCGCCGCGCGCCGCCGTACTTGATCATTCATTGGCCGGACGTTGGGCGAATCCTGGACTCCCCTCCCCCGACGGACCATCAGGCAGCGTCCATACGGCGGGGCTTACCCGCCCGCCCGGGCGGGCAGCATTGACACCCCCAAACAGCGCCGTTACTTTCGGCCCAGGCCGAAACTGTCCAGGTCCCAGGGCTATCCGGAGGCCCCCATGAAGACAGGGTTCCAGCGCGCCACCGTTCCTCTCGCCCTTCTGACGCTCACCGCTCTCACGGCGGCCGGCTGCACCGGCTCCGGCGGCTCGGGGTCCGACAAGGTCACCGTCTGGATGTATCCGGTGATCATGGATCCGAAGGCCAACGACGCCTTCTGGGACGGCATCGAGAAGGGCTTCGAGGCGACGGAGAAGGGCGTCGACCTCACCATCGAGCAGCAGCCCTGGGAGAACCGGGACCAGAAGCTCGCCACCGCGTTCGGCAGCGGCAAGGGCCCCGACGTGGTGCTGCTCATCCCGGACCAGATCCCGCAGTTCCAGGCGAACGGGGCGCTGCACCCCGTGGACCGGGCCATCGAGAAGGCGAGAGCCGCGTACCGCCCGGCGACGCTGGAGGCCATGACCCGGGACGGCAAGGTCTACGCCGCGCCCATCTACCAGACCGTCACGAGCACCCTCTACAACAAGAAGCTGCTGGACAAGGCGGGGATAAAGGAGCCCCCGGCGACCTGGGACGCCATCCGGAGCGCCGCCCCGAAGCTGAAGCAGGCCGGCGCGGCCACGCTCGACTACTCGGCGAGCAACGAGGCCTCGCTCAACATGAGCTTCTACCCGCTGCTGTGGCAGGCGGGCGGACGCGTGTTCGACGAGAGCGGGGAGAAGACCGCGTTCAACGGCCCGGAGGGCGTGAAGGCGCTCACCTTCCTCGTCGACCTCTACAAACGGGGCGCGGTGCCGAGGTCCGCGATGACCAACGCCAACCTCTTCACCGACCAGGCGCTCGGCAACCAGGAGGTGGCGATGGGCTACACCAACACGCCCGCCGACGCCGTCCTGGCGGAGAAGGCGTGGGGCAAGGGCAATGTGATCGTGGGACCGGCCCTCTCCGGCCCCGGCAAGCAGGTCTGCTTCGGCCTGCCCGGCGGCCTCGCCATCAATTCCCGCACGAAGAACCTGTCCGGCGCGGAAAAGTTCCTCGCGTACATGACGCAGCCGGAGCAGATCGCGGCCATGGGCAAGGCGGGCGGCTTCTTCTCGCCGCGCTCGGACGTCACGGTGCCCAACGACAGCCCGTACGCCAAGCAGTACCAGGAAGCCCTCACGCACACCTTCCCCGGTGAGCCGCACCCCGCCGCCCGGCAGCTGATGGCGCTGCTGGCGCCGGAGATCCAGGCCGCCCTCACCGGCAAGAAGACCCCGGAGCAGGCGCTGGCCGCGGCGCAGAAGGCGGGCGACGACCTGCTGGCGCGGCAGCGTTGAGCAAGGTCGAGCCGCGCGCGGCGGCACCGGGCGAGCCGGAGCGGACCCCGCGGCCGGTGGTCGAACCGGTGCCGCTTCCGGCCGGGCCCGGGCGCCCCGGGCGCCGGGCGCGGCTGAGCCCCGCGCGGCGGCGCGAGGCCTGGATCGGGCTCGCGTTCGTCGCGCCGATGCTCGCGCTGTTCGCCGTGTTCCGGTTCGGCCCGACGATCGGCGCGGCGCTGCTGTCGCTGACGGACTACCGGCTCAACGGCGAGTGGACCTTCATCGGCGTCGCCAACTACACCCGGCTCCTCGGCGACGACCTCTTCTGGGAGTCCCTGGGCGTCACCGCCGTCTACACCGCGGTCTACGTGCCGATGACGGTGCTGCTGGCGCTCGGCACGGCGGTGCTGCTGCACCGCACGGTATGGCTGCGCGGCTTCTTCCGGGGGCTGTTCTTCCTGCCGTACGTCACGAGCATCGTGCTCGCCGCGGTGATCTGGAAGTGGATCTACGAGGTGGAGGACGGCCTGCTGAACGCCTCGCTGGGCGCGCTCGGGCTCGGCCCGGTCGACTTCCTCGGCGACGAGCGCCTGGTGCTGCCGTCCATCGCGGCCACCGCCGCGTGGAAGGGGTTCGGCTACTCGATGCTGATCCTCCTCGCGGGCCTCCAGTCGGTGCCCCGCGAGGTGACGGAGGCGGCCGTCATCGACGGCGCGAGCGCCTGGCAGCGGTTCCGCTGGGTGACGCTGCCGCTGCTGCGGCCCGTGCTGTTCTTCGTGCTGGTCATCGAGGCGATCCAGGCGTTCCAGGTCTTCGACGCGATGTATGTGATGACCGCCGGCGGGCCCGTGCGGGCCAGCTATTCGCTGGTGTACTTCCTGTACGACTCGGGCTTCAAGTTCTTCGACTTCGGCTACGCGAGCGCGATCGGCCTGGTGCTCTTCCTGGTCGTGCTGGTGTTCTCGCTGATCCAGCGGCGGCTCATCGGAAGGGAGACGGACTGATGGCGCGGCTGAGGCTGCCGGTCCTGCTGGTGCTGGTCGCGGTCGTGACCGTCACACCGTTCGTGGTGATGGTGCTGGTGGCCTTCGCGCCGTACGGGGGCCGGACGCTCCCGGGCGCCCTCGACGTCACGCGCGCCACGTTCCGCAACTTCTCGGAGATCCTCGAGACGGCCGACATCGCCCGCTGGGCGGTGAACTCGCTGGTCTACTCGCTGGTGTCGGTGCTGCTCATCCTGCTGTTCGCGTCGATGGCCGGGTACGCGTTCGCCAAGAAGCGGTTCCCCGGTCGGGAGGTGCTGTTCTGGGCGTTCCTGGCGACGCTGATGGTGCCGTTCCAGGCGACGCTCGTCCCCTACTACATCCTCGTCTCGGAGCTGGGCGGGGTGGACACGTACTGGGGGCTGATCGTGCCGACCCTGGCGAACTCGCAGGCCGTGTTCCTGATGCGGCAGTTCATCGTGCAGCTGCCGGACGAGCTGTTCGAGGCGGCGAAGATCGACGGGGCGTCGGAGTGGCGGGTCTACACGACGGTCGTGCTGCCGCTGATCCGGCCGATCCTCGCCACGCTCGGCGTGTTCGTGTTCCTGTGGCACTGGAACGACTTCCTGTGGCCGCTGGTCATCGGGCAGTCGGAGGCCATGCGGACACTGACGGTGGGCCTCGCGACCCTGGAGGGCGAGAACGTCACCATCAACCAGATGATGGCCGGGGCCACCATCACCGTCGTGCCGTGCCTGCTGGTCTTCGGGCTGCTCCAGCGCTATCTGACGGACTCCATCGCCACCAGCGGCCTCAAGTCGTGAGGCCGCCGCCCAGCAGCGAGCCGAACCCCTCGATGGCCTTCAGGGCGTCCGCCTGCGGCATGCCGGGCGGCTGGATGCGCAGCACCAGCGCGTCGGCGCCCATCTCCGCGTAGCGCGCGATCCGGTCCTGGCACTCGGCGGTCGAGCCGATCACGGATCGGGCGGCGATGTCCTCCCACGGCTGGGCGTAGCGCGCGGCGTCGGCGGAGGTGCGCTTCCAGTCGCCGTAGGCGTCGTACAGCCGCCGCAGCGGGCGCTCCAGCGCGGCGCGTGCCTGCTGGGTGGTGGGGGCGGCGTACCCCTCGCGGCAGACGATCACCTCGGCGCCGAGGGAGCGCGGCCCGCGCGGGGCGGCCCGGTAGAGGGCGATCTTCTGCGGCAGCTCCTCGTCGGTCTCGTTGAACGACGTGGTCCAGCCGTCGCAGAGGTAGGCCGTGCGCTCCAGCGCGGCCGGGACGCGGCCGCCGTTCCAGATACGGGGGCGGGGGCTCTGCACCGGGCGGGGCGAGAGGAAGGCGTCCTCGACACGGTGCCAGCGGCCCTCGTGGGTGACCTTGTCCTCGGTCCACAGGCGGGTGACCAGGTCGACGCACTCCTCGAAGCGCGACACGCGCTCGTGCGGCTGGGTGCCGTAGAGCGTGAACTCCTCGGGCCGGTAGCCGAGGACGAACCCGGCGGTCAGCCGGCCGCCGGAGAGGACGTCGATGTGCGCGAGCGTCTCGGCGAGGTGGACCGGGTGGTGGACGGGGGCGATGAGTCCGGCGGTCGCCAGGCCGATGCGGTCGGTGTGGGCGGCGAGGTACGCCAGTGAGGTGAGGGCCTCGTGGTAGCCGGGCCGGTGCAGATGGCGCTCGCCGAGCACGGCCCAGGCGAACCCGGCCTGTTCGGCGAGACGCACCTGTTCGACGGCGTCGGCGAGGCGGGGCCGGTCGTCCTTGTCGGCGTAGAGGTTGACGTACAGACCGAGTCGCATGGGAGCGCCATCCCTTCCTTTACGGTCCGGACCGTAAAGGCTAGCGTGTCGGCGACGGTCATCACAGGACACCGCGACAGACACGGGAGCGTGCCGTATGTCCGTGACGCAGAACCTGACGGAGACTCTGGCCGCCCGGCTGCGCGGGACGGTGCTGCCCGCGGTCGTCACCCCCATGGACGCGCGGGGCGTGGTGGACCACGGCGCGCTGCGCGGTTACACGGAGCGCATCGCGGCCGGCCCGGTGGGCGGGGTCGCGGTGTGGGCGCACACGGGACGCGGCCTGTACCTGTCGGACGCGGACCGGGACCGGGTGCTGGCGGCGTGGCGGGCGGCCGTGGACGGGCCGGTGGTGGCCGGTGCGGGGGTGCCGCGCGCGGTGGGCCCGGTGGGGCTGCGGGACGCGGTGGACGCCACGGTGGCGATGGCGGTGCGGGCCGCGGAGGGCGGCGCGGACGCGGTGATGGTGTATCCGCTGGCGCAGCTCGACGGGGACGACGGGGCGGCGGTGGCGCTGCACGAGCGGGTCGCCGAGGCGTCGGGGCTGCCGGTGCTGGGGTTCTTCCTGCACGGCGGGGCGGGGGGCTATCCGTACCCGCCGGAGCTGGTGGCGCGGCTGCTGGCGCTGCCGTCGGTGGCGGGCGTCAAGCTGGCGACGCTGGACCGGGCGATGGCCTGCCAGGACGCGATCGACGCGGCCGGCGCGCGGGACGGGAAGCTGGTGGTGACGGGCGAGGACCGGATGTTCGGGCCGTCGCTGATGTGGGGCGCGGACTCGGCGCTCGTGGGGATCGCGGCCGCCCGGGTGGAGCTGACGGCGGCGGTGCTGTCGGCGTGGCGCGCCGGGGACCACGCGGGGTTCGTCCGGGCGTCGGGGCGGCTGGACCGGTTCGCGAAGGCGACCTTCTACGCGCCGATCGAGGGGTACGTGCAGCGGATGATGTGGGCGGCGGTGTGGGAGGGGCTGCTCCCGGAGGAGGCCGCGCACGACCCGTACGGGCCCGTGCTGCCGGAGGCGGAGCGGCGGGCCGTCGTCGCCTGCCTGGAGGGGCTCTCCAAGGACGACGACGGCCCAGCCAGCTCCTGACTGATGGACGTCAGTTGGCGAGGAGCGACTTGAGGATGGCCTCGATGGGCCTGCGGACCAGTGCCGCGTCGCCCATGTCGCACAGCGGGTCGAGACGCAGCCGGGCCAGGTCGCGGGTCGCCACGCCCCACGCGTGCCAGGTGCTCTTCTCCCAGGCGAGCTGCGGCGGGTTGTACCAGCCGTCGCCGAGGCCGCTGACGACCAGCTGGGCCTCGGGCAGGCCGGGTCCGAGGCGGTAGACGGAGCCGCCGAACACCGAGGCGAAGACCTGGCCGAAGTGCACGGACAGCTCGCCGTAGCTGGGCAGCTGACCGGTCACCAGGATCTCCCGCGTGTCGAGGTCCATGGCGAACCAGTGGCCCGCGGCCCGCTTGTACACGCCGTAGAGCACACCGCCCAGCACCTCGATGTGTTCGAGGCTCGCGTTGCCCTCGACGGGCGTGTGCTCCCACAGCACCCGACGGGTGCGCAGGTCGAACGCCGCCACGGTGGCGCTCGGCCGGACCGGCGGCACGCTGCCGCCGCCCCAGGTGTCGCCGGCGAGGTACGCGATGCGGCGGCCGCGCCGGTCGTCGACGGCCACGGACATCACGCTCTGGTCGGGGATGACGTCCTGGTACACCCTGAGGGTGCGGCGGCGGCGGTCCACGAGGGTGAGCGCGCCCTTGAGGTAGCCGGCGGGCGGCGCGGTGGCGAGGAGCAGCAGGTCGTGTTCGGGGACGTAGGCCAGGTCCTTGGGGCGCTGCTGGTCGTGGTCGACGAAGCCGAACGACCGGATGCGGCCACGGGCCGGGTCGATCTCCAGGAACTCGGTGCTGGGGTACATCGCCGCGTACACGCGTCCGTCGACGACCCTCATCTGCTTGGGCTCGCCGGGGATGCGCATGCGCCGGCTGGTGCCGCGCGCCGGGTGGTGCGTGGTGAGGGAGAAGTGGCCGCCCACATGGACGGTGCCCTCGGCCACCAACCCGTCGTGGGCGACGGACTGGACGGGGTCGGGTCCCGACAGGCCCACGTCGATGAGTTCGATGATGTCGGAGCCGCCCGTGGCGAGGTCCAGCCACCACAGGCGGCCGCTGCCGACCGCGCCGAGCAGTTTGCGCCCGGGGAGCGGGGCGAGCGCCCGGTGCTCGTCGCCGGACGCGGGCGTGGCGACGGGCAGGAGCCGGTCGCCGTCGCGGCGGTAGACGGTGCCGGTGGGGCGGCCGACCAGGTACAGGGTGCCGTCGGAGGTCACCGTCATGGCGTCGCCGAGGCGTTCGGCGGCCGGGATGGGGATCACGCGGGCGTCGCTGCCGTCGGGCGCCAGGTCGACGAGGGACTTGCCGAGGGAGGCGATGACGCGGCCGCCGTGGGCGAGCAGCGCGGACGCCCCGCCGTACGGGGTGGGGGTGATCGTGCCCTGCCGGGCGCCGGTCGCCCGGTCGTACGTGACGATGTGGCCGCGCGGCAGGGTGCCCGCGTACACGTACCGGTCGTCGGCGGCGATGCCGCGTACGTACTGCTCGCCGGCCATGGCCTGGCCGAGGTTGCGCAGGACGCCGGTGGTGGGGCGGTACTCCCACACCTCGCCGCGCGGGTAGGTGCCCGCGTAGACGGTGCCGTCGGGTGCGGTGGTGAGGCACCAGACGAAGCCGCCGGTGGGCCCTATGGTGCCGATGCGGGTGACGGCGCCGGTCGCCGGGTCGAAGCGGTAGAGGTCGGGGTAGGGGTAGGTGCCGATGTAGAGGTGCCCGCCGGAGACCGTGGCGGCCCAGCCGCCCTCGCCCCGGGTGAGGCGGAAGGATCTGGTGAGCTTTCTCGTCGTCAGGTCGATCTCGCCGACGAGGGGCGGGTTCTGGCCGCGGGCGACCACGTAGGCGGAGTTCCCGAGGACGGCGGTGCCGACGATCGCCGCGGTGTAGGAGGCGATGCCGTACGTGGTGATCTGCGGGCCCGAGCAGCGGGCCGCGGTGTCGGCGGTGCCGCTGGGGGCGGTGGCGCCGGTGGTACCGGTGGTGCCGGGGCCGGCGGTGGGTGCGGCCGCGGTGGCCGGGGCGGCGGCCGCGGCCTGGCCCGCCAGGGCGGCCAGGGTGAGACCTGCTCCCGCGTTCAGTAGTCGCCTGCGTTCCATGCGTCCCTCTCCTTCCGGGAGTTCGGAGCGTGGGGGGTGCGGTGCGGCACTTCCAGGTGGAACAGCTCCGCCGCGTTGCGCCACAGGACGCGTTCCAGCTCGTCGGGGGTGAAGTGCGCGTCGCGGATCACGCCGAGCGACACGCACGGGTCGATGAGGGTGGCGTCCGTGCCGAACAGCAGGCGCTCGACCGGCACTCCGGCCTCGCGGGCGTAGTCGATCCGGCCCGCGTCGGTCGCGGTGCGGCAGTGCTCCAGGTAGAGCCGGTCGCAGGCGGCCGCGGCGTGCGCCGCCTCGCGCCAGGCGTCGCCCCCGGCGTGGCCCATGATGACGCGCAGGCCGGGGCGGGCCTCGACCAGCTCGGGCAGGAGGGTGACCTCGCGGCCCCAGGTGTGCAGGAGCAGCGGTACGCCGGCCTCGGCGACGACGTCGAAGGCGGCGGCCATCTCGCGGGAGCCGGGGAGCCGGCCGGGGTAGTGGGTGTGGATCTTCGCGCCGACGAACCGGCCGGTGTCCAGGCAGCGGCGCAGGTCGACGGCGCTCTCGTCGACGCGGTTGGGGTTGACGACGGCGTAGCCGAGCAGCCGCGGCCGGGTGGCGAGGGTCTTGTGCAGGGCGGCGTTGCCGGCGACCGCGTCGTACACCACCGCCTCGGACGCGGAGACGATCTGCAGGTCGATGCCGTACCGGTCCATCTGCTGGAGGTTGGTGTCGGCGTCACCGGTCGTCAGATGGAACTGCCAGCGCCCGACATGGGCGTGCACATCGATGATCGGCATCAGGCGAGCAGCTCCTCGACGTTCTTGGTGGCGATGGCGGCGCGGTCGTCGTCCGAGATGTCGGCGTACCGCAGCTTCAGGGTCTGGGGGGAGAGGTCCATGAAGGGGGTGCGTGAGCCGAAGACGAGGTGGCGGGGGCCGACGGAGTCGACGACCCGTTCGATGGAGTCGGGACCGGACAGCATGCGGGTGGTGGCCTTGAAGCCGGGTTCCTCGCGGGCGAGGAGGAGGAAGTCGGCGAGCAGGTACGCGTGCAGGTCGAGAAAGACGACATGTGCTCCGTACCCGGTCAGGGGTGGTCCGAAGCGGCGCGGGTCGCCGTCGTGGAGGAGCACCATGCCGCGCTCGACGGCGAGCCGCACGACCCTGCGGTAGCCGGGGAAGCCGGGATCGGCGGCCTGTTCGATGGTGAACAGGCGCAGGAACCGCACTCCCGCGGCGGTCAGTTCGTCGAGCCGCTCCTCGGCGGTCAGGGCGTCGCGCACGTCGACGGTGCCCACGGGCAGGAGTTCGGGGCAGTCGGCGAGGTCGCGCAGCGTCTCGGCGTTGCCGGCGGCGTCGTCGAACAGGGGGCCGCGGGTGGACAGGGCGAGCGCCCCCGCGACGGGCGAGGCGCGCAGGCGCTCGCGGACCTCGGCGAGGGTCGTGTCGCGGTGGTGGCGGGGCCAGGGCCCGTAGAGCACGTCGACGTCCCAGCCGATGTGCTCCTGCGGTGTCGGGTGCAGCCATGCGTATGTCTCGTGCGGCGCGCTCACGCTGTCGCGACCTTCCCCAGCGCCCGGGCGACGCGGTCCACGTCGCCCTCGCTGTACCCCTCGTTCCACGGAAGAACCAGCAACGTACGGTCGATCAGCCGCTCGGCGCGAGGACACAGGCCCGGCGCGTACCCGGACAGTGCCGGATTGGCGTAGAGCGGGCGTTCCAGGTAGCCGGGCAGGGCGGGGACGCCGAGGGCCTCCAGGCCCTTGGCCCAGCGGACGTTGTCGTCGACCAGGAGCGGCACCACCCACCAGGCGTGGCCGGTGAGCGGTTCCCGCGCGGCCAGGCGGACGCCGTCGATGCCGGTGAGGGCCTCGGCGAGTTGCCCGGCGGTGGCGCGGCGGCGGGCGACGACGCCGGGCAGCCGGGTGAGCTGGGCGCGGGCGACGGCGGCGACCAGCTCCGTCATGCGGTAGTTGAGGCCCATGGTGCGGTGGATGCGGCCTTCGGTGCGGTCCCAGCCCTTGTCCATGAACAGCCGCATACGGCGGGCCAGCTCCGGGTCGTCGGTGAGGGTGAGGCCGCCGTCGCCGGCGGTGATGTGCTTGTACTGCTGGAGGCTGAAGCAGGCGATGTCGCCGAGGGTGCCGAGGAGGCGCCCGGCCGGGTCCTCGCCGAACCACGCCTGGGCGCAGTCCTCGATGAGGGTCAGGCCGTGCCGGTCGCAGATCTCGCGGAGCCGTACGGTGTCGGCGGCTCCCCCGAAGAGGTGAACGGCGATGACGGCCTTGGTGCGTGGGGTGACGGCGGCCTCCACCGCGTCCGGGTCGAGGTTGCCGTCGTCGGCGCGCACGTCGGCGAAGACGACGCGGGCGCCCTGGGCGAGGACCGGGGCGACTGTGCCGAAGTCGGAGATGGGCGTGGTGACGACCTCGTCGCCGGGACCGGCTCCGGTGGCGGCGACGGCGAGGTGGAGCGCGGCGGTGCCGGAGCTGCACGAGACGGCCTCGGCACGCCCGTACAGGGCCGCCATCTCCGTCTCCAGGGAGCGCGTCTCCTGGCCGAAGGCGCCGCACAGGACGCCCGAGTCGAGGACCCGGAGGACCGCTTCGCGCTCCTCCCGGCCGAACGTCCTTCCGCGTGGATCGAGAACTGTGGGCAGCGGCATTTCCCGTTGCGGCATCGGGGGATTATCCTCTCGGCAGCACGCGATTATGGCCTGGGCCGAAAGTAGAACCCTGGTGACCGGCCGTCAATCAGGCGTGACACGGTGCGGCGTAGCGGCTCGCGGAGCCGAAGGGGCGCGCGGCTGCCGTAAGGGAGAGCGCGCGCAGGCGCGGAGCGCCGGGCACGGTCGACCGTTCGGCAGCCGCTTTCAGCGCCCCGGAGGCGAAGCGGGCGCGAGAACACAGAACGGAGACGGCCCATGCCGCTCATGGTCGGCGTGATAGGGCCCGAGGACCTGGTCCACAAGGTGGTCGCGGTGGGCGGCCGGGCCGCGTCGGCACAGTTGCTGCCGCTGCCCTACCGGCACGAGGACGAGACCGGCGCGGTGGTCGCCCTGGCGCGCCGCTCCCGGGCCGACGCGCTGCTGTTCACCGGGGTCGTGCCGCACGCGCTGGCCGAGGCGGGCGGGCTGCTCGACCGGCCCGCGATGTACGTGCCGTACAACGGAGCCACGCTGCTGCGGGCCCTGGTCGAACTGCTGCGCCTCGGGCACGACGTGTCGCGGGTCTCCATCGACACGCTGCGCCACGACGAGGTGCTGGAGACGCTGACCGAGGCGAAGCTGCCCACCGAGCACGTCCGGGTGCTGCCGTACCGTCCCGGGCTCACCTCGCAGGACCTCGTCGACTTCCACCTGGACGCCCGGGACGGCCACCGGTGCCGGGTGGCGATCACCTGTCTGGGCTCGGCCTTCCAGGTGCTGGAGCACGAGACGCACGCGGTGCGGCTCGCCCCGTCGCGGCACTCCATACACGCCACGCTCCGGGCACTGCTGCTCGCCACGGCGGGGCTGCACGGCGGTGACGCCCAGGTGGCGCTCGGCATCGTGGACCTGCCGGCGCAGGACGAGCGGCTGGCCGCGGACATCGGGGTGCTCGGCGGCAGCCTCGCCGACCTTCCGGACCTGACGGAGGGTCAGCGGCTGGTCGTCACCACGCGGGGCGCGCTGGAGAAAGCCACCGACGGGTTCACCCGGCTGCCGTTCCTCGACGCCCTGGCGGCCCGGCACGGCACCGCGCACCTCGGCTTCGGCCTGGGGCGTACGGCCGCCGAGGCGGAGGCGCTGGCCCGCCGGGCCGTGAACCGGGCCCGCGCGGTGGGCGGCGCGGCGGGCGTGGTGTCGATGCCGGACGACGTGGACATCGTGCTGGCCGCCGGTCGCGCCGTGGACGCCCCGGGGGCCGTGGTGCCCCCGCCCGAGGCCTCCGCCCTGCTCGCCCGGCGCGTCGGACTGCGCCCGGACACCCTGGACCGGCTGCGGGAGCTGGCCGCCGCGGACGCCGGGGACGGTGTCACCGCGCACCGGGTGGCCGAGCACCTGTCCGTGCAGCAGCGCACCGCGCGGCGCATCCTCAAGCGCCTCGAACGGGCCGGGGTCGCCGTGGCGACCGGCAGCCGCCAGGAGGGGCGGACCGGCCGGCCGCCCATCGTCTACCGCTTCCATCTGTAGCCGGGGCAGCCGTCCGACGGCAGTTACGGTCCGGGCCGAAACCACCCAGCCGCCCCCCCCCACGGCGGAAACGAAGGAGCTCGCGCGTGAAGATCGCCTCGTTCCACACCCGCGTCGTCCGTGCCCGGTATCGCCGTCCGTTCGCCATCAGCAGCGGCACGAGCCCCGAACTCGTCAGCCTCGTCGTGGAGGTCCGCACCGACGACGGGCTGTCCGGCTTCGGCGAGGCGTCCCCGATGACCGCCTACACCGGGGAGACCCTGGCCGGGCTGAGCGCGGCCGTCACCGAGCACGTCGGGCCCGCGCTCATCGGCCGCGACCCGCGCGACCTGGCGGGCGCGCACACCGCGATGGACGCGGCCATCCGTGGCCAGCACCTGGCCAAGGCCGCGCTGGACCTGGCGCTGCACGACCTGGCGGGCCGGGCCGCCGGATGGCCGCTCCACCTGCTGCTCGGCGGGCGGGTCACCGGGCGCGTGCCGACGACGTGGGTGGTGGGGCTCGGCACGCTGGAGGAGACCGCGGAGGAGGCGGCCCGCTACGCGGAGCTGGGCTTCCCGCACATCAAGCTGAAGGGCGGCGAGGACCCGGCCCGGGACGTGGCGCTGGTGACGGCGGTCCGCAAGGCCGTACCGGAGTCCGTGGAGTTGTCCCTGGACGCCAACGAGGGGTACGCGCCGGGCGAGGCCGCCCGCACGGTGGGACGCCTCGCGGACGCGGGCCTCGATCTGGTGGAGCAGCCGCTCCCCCGCTGGGACCTGGACGGCCTCGCCGCCCTGCGCGGCCGCGGCGGGGTGCGGGTCATGGCCGACGAGTCGCTGCAGTCGCTCCACGACGCGCTGGAGATCGTCCGGCGGGGGGCGGCCGACGTCCTCAACATCAAGATCCTCAAGGTGGGCGGGCTGCACCGGGCCCGGCAGGTCGCGGCGCTCGCGGAGGCGGCGGGGCTGACGGTGAAGATCGGCACGATGCCGGAGCTGGGCGTCGCCACGCTCGCCGCCGCGCACCTGTCGGCGGCCCTGCCCCACGCGACCGTCCCGCCGGACCTGGTCGGCCCGCTGCTGGTCGACGCGGAGCCGCTGGCGCCCGCGGCGTTCGCCGCGACGGCGCGCAGCGGGCACGTCGACCTCCCCGGCGCGCCCGGTCTGGGGCACGCCCTGACCCCGGCCTGAGGCTTCGCGCCCCGGCCTACGCTCCGGTGGCGCGGTGGCGTCCCTCACCCGTGTGGGCGTTGTGGCCGGTGCTGCCGGCGAAGAGGCTGGTGGCCAGCTCGGCGTCCAGGGACTGGCGGACCTTCTCCGTCAGGGTGCCCTGGGTCGCGTCGCTGACGACCTCCATGACGCAGCGGGCCTCGTGGGCGGCCTTGGCGGTGTTCGCCCCGGCGCGGCGGGCCACGCGGTCGAAGAACTCGCGGTTGCTCATGTGGACGCCGGTGGCCGGCTGGTCCGGCGCCGTCGCCACACGGCGCAGGCTCTCTCCGATCTCCCGGGGCAACTGGGCGGCGAGCTTGTCCGCCAGGCCAGCGGGGACGCGTTCGGCGAGTGTTTCCAGTGTGGCCCGGGTCGCGGTCTCGGCCGCGCCCCGGCTGTCCAGGTGGGCGCGGTGCTGGACCTGCCCGATGAAGGTGTCGTGATCCATGACGGTCTCCTGTGACGGGTGGGTGTCCTCCGGGTGTCCTCGCCTTCCGGTACCCGTCTGCGGGGCACCGTCACGTTTGCGCCGGCGGGCGTGGAGCACCCGTACTCCGTACTGCGAGGGAGCGGTTCGTGAGCCGCCCGGGCGCGGGTGGGACGGCCCCGGCGGGCCGGCGGCGTGTCCCCCGGCCCGTCGGCGGCCCTTCGTCGTCCGGCGTCCGCGGTTCCGGGCATCCGGCCCCGGTGGCCGTCGGGCCCCGGCCCGTCCGGCTCGGGGCGTACCGCTCGTGAGGAGGGAAACCCGTGATTCTGGAGGAGGTCGTCCTGCCGGCCGTCGACGGGTCCGCGCTGCACGGTGACCTCGCGCTGCCCACGTCGATGCCGGTGATGGTGGTGTTCGCGCACGGCAGCGGCAGCTCGCGGCACAGTCCGCGCAACCGCGCCGTCGCCGGTGCGCTCCAGCAGGCGGGCCTCGGCACGCTGCTGCTGGATCTGCTCACCGAGCGCGAGGAGCGCAGGGACATGATGACGGCCGAGCACCGGTTCGACATCGACCTGCTGACCTCGCGCGTCGTGTCCGCGATCGACTGGCTGGCCGCCGAGCCGGGCACGGAACGGTTCGCGGTCGGCCTGTTCGGTGCCAGCACCGGCGCCGCCGCGGCGCTGCGGGCTGCGGCCGAGCGGCCGGTGCGGGTGCAGTCGGTGGTGTCGCGCGGCGGCCGGCCGGACCTGGCCGGGGACGCGCTGCCCCGCGTCGCGGCGCCCGTCCTGCTGATCGTCGGCGGCGCCGACACCGAGGTGCTGGCGCTGAACCGGGAGGCCGCCGCCCGGCTGAGGGTTCCCTACCGCGTCGAGGTCGTTCCCGGCGCCACGCACCTCTTCGAGGAGCCGGGCGCGCTGGAGCACGTGGCCCGTGCCGCGCGCGACTGGTTCCGGCGGCCGGGCGACCATGCCTTCGAGGAGGAGCGGTGACGTACGAGGAGATGCGCGCCGACCGGTTCCGGGACCGGGACGACGCGGGACTGCGGCTCGCGGAGCGGGTGCGCGAGCAGGCGGAGCGCCAGGAGTGGCCCCGTCCGTTCGTCCTCGCCCTGCCGAGGGGCGGGGTGCCGGTGGCGGCCCACGTGGCGCGGGCGCTGGGCGCGCCCCTCGACGTGCTGGTGGCCCGCAAGATCGGCGCCCCCGGGACGCCGGAGGTCGGGATCGGCGCGATCGTCGCGAACGACCCGCCGGTGTGGGACGAGCGGATCCTGCGGTTCCTCGACATCACCGCGGACCAGCTGGGCGCCGAGGTCGCCCATGAGCGTACGGAGCTGAACCGGCGCGAGGCCCTGTACCGGCACGGCCGGCTCGCGCCCGATCTGCGGAGCCGTACCGTCGTCCTGGTCGACGACGGCCTGGCCACCGGCGTGACGGTCCGCGCCGCACTGCGCCTGATACGGCGTGACGCGCCCGCCCGCGTGGTGGTCGCGGTCCCGGTGGGCGACTCCCGGGCGCTCGCGGAACTGCAGGAGGACGTCGACCAGTTGGTCTGCCTCTCGCAGCCGGCGGACTTCCGTGCGGTGGGCCTCTGGTACGACGACTTCACGCAGGTCGCCGACGACGAGGTGGTCGAGATCCTGGAGAGCCGCCTGCGGACCGGGGGCGTGGGCCGCGCCCCGGTGGGCGGCCCCTCCCCCGGGCCTCCGGTGGGCGGCCCGGGCTCGCCCCGGTAGGCGCCGCGCACTCACGTGCTGCTCAGCTCGATGCGGGCTGGGCGGTGCGCGGGCGGCTCAGCTGCATCACCGGGTCCGGGGCGTGCTCCACCTGGAGCGTCGTGTGGCTGATGCCGTACTCCCGCGCGAGCAGGGCCTCCAGGTCGCGGCGGGCCGCGTGGCAGTCGCCGCCGGGTGCGACCAGGACGTGCGCGGACAGGGCGGTCTGGCCGGAGGTGATCTGCCAGATGTGCAGGTCGTGGACCTCGACGACGGCCTCGGGCGAGGCCAGCCGGGCGCCGATCCCCCGCGGGTCGATACCGGGCGGCGCCGCTTCGAGGAGCACCCGGCCGGAGTCGCGCACCAGGCGGTAGCCGGCACGGAACATCAGGGCGACGACGGCGAGCGTGGCGAGGGCGTCGGCGCGGGTGAAGCCGGTGAGGACGACGACGAGGCCGGCGACGGCGGTGCCGATGAAGGCGTAGAGGTCGTTCAGGACGTGTTGGAAGGCGCCTTCGACGTTGAGCGACGAGCGGTTGGCCTTCGACAGGCACCAGGCGGCGAGGACGTTGACGACGACTCCGGCGAGCGCGGTGGCGAGGACCAGGCCGCCGTGGACCTCGGGCGGGTCGATCAGGCGCTCGACCGCCTCGTATCCGAGCCAGCCGCCCAGCAGAAGCAGCGAGAGGCCGTTGGCCTGCGCGGACAGTATCTCGGCGCGCTTGAGCCCGTACGTGTAGTGGCCGCTCGCCGGGCGGGCGGCGAGCCGCATGGCGATCAGGGCGAGAACGATGGCAGCGGCGTCGGTGAGCATGTGCGCCGCGTCCGAGAGCAGCGCCAGGGAGCGGGCGAGGAGGCCGACGACGACCTCGACCGCCATGAAGCCGGTGATGAGGAGGAGCGCGAGGCCGAGCCAGCGGCGGTCCGCGTCCGGCGAGATGTCGTGGGAGTGCCCGGAGTGGTCGTGGCCGGTGTGGTCGTGGCCGGAGTGGTCGTGGCCGGCCCCGGCGTGCCGGTGCGTCTCGTGGTCGTGCCGGTGTCCGTACATGCGTGCACCCTTCCCCCAGCGGTGGACGTGACCGAGGGCAGTGAAGCGCATGGTCGTACGATCCGGCAAAGGCTGCACCGGTGACCGTTGTCATCTCCGATAACGCGCCTCCGACCTGCGGAAATCAGCCCAGCGGGACCGTGATGACGCTGACGACCAGACCCCGTTCGCGGTCGGTCGCCCACCGTCCGGTGAAGCCCTCGGCGGGCACGCGCGGGTCGGCCTCCAGGATCCGCGCGGCGAACGTCCCGTCGAACGCCATGGTGATCTCGGCCTGTTCGTGGCCGAGCCAGCGGCGGGTCAGCGGGAACCACGCCTTGTAGACGGACTCCTTGATGCTGAACAGGAGCCGGTCCCAGTGGACCTCCGGGTCGGTGCCGGACAGTTCGGCGATGTGCCGCTGTTCGGCGGGCAGGGCGATGAGGTCGAGGACGCCGTCGGGCAGCGGCTGGTGGGTCTCGGCGTCCAGACCGATGCCCCGCACCTCGGACGCGTGGGCCACGGCCGCCGCGCGGTAGCCGTCGCAGTGGGTCATGCTGCCGACGATGCCGTCCGGCCACACGGGGGCGCCGCGTTCGCCGCGCAGGATCGGGACGGGGCCGTGGCCGAGGCCGGCGAGGGCCTGCCGGGCGCACCAGCGGACGGTGGTGAACTCCCGTCTGCGCTTGGGTACGGCGCGGCTGATCTCGTCGGGCTCGGCGCCGAACAGCGGCAGGCCGGGCGGGTCCTGGAAGGCCTCCGCGACCGACACCGGCGGTGGCAGCAGTTTCCCGATCACGAACAGCCCTTCCCCCGGAGCCGTGGCGCCCTCGCGACGATCGCCATGATCACGATGATCGCGGTCATCAACCTATGCCAGGCCCCTCCGGGGCATCAAGGCGGGTGAGCACGTCCGCCGAGGGGTGGCGGACGTGCTCACCGGTCTCAGCCGGCGGGAGGCCTGCCCTGCGAGAAGCGGCCGACCTTGCCGATGACGTCACTGCTGTACAGCCGCAGTGCCTGCTGGAGCGCGAAGTCGGCCATGTAGCGGCGGAATTCCTCGGGCGACTCCTCCGCCAGGTTCAGGATCCGCCGGTTGGCGTTCACGGCCGCGCCGCGCAGCCGGTCGAGGCTGCGCTCGACGGCCAGGTCCAGGTCCTCGGGGTCGTGGACCTCGTCGACGAGGAGCAGCGCCTCCGGCTCGCGGGCCTCGACGCGGCGGCCGTTCAGGATGATCTGCCGGGCCAGGCGCGGCCCGGTGAACCGGCCGAGCCGGAAGTTGGAGACGCCCGGGATGATGCCCTCCTGCGCGGCGGGCAGGCTGATGTACGCGTCCGACGCGGCCAGCACCTGGTCGAACACCAGGAGCAGCTGGGCGCCCCCGCCGATGGCGAACGTGTCGACGGCGGCCACCCACGGCTTGCCCCGGGTGCGGGGCAGCCATGCCGGGCCGTCGTCCAGGAGCAGCCCGCGCAGGATCTTGTGCAGGTAGCCCAGTTCGCGGCGCAGCAGGAAGTCGACCAGGGAGATGCCGCCGTTGTGGAGGGCCTTGAGGTTGATGCCCGCGCTGAAGACGCGGCGGCCCCGGTAGCGGGGGTGGGTCATCTCGCCGCCGCGGACGAGGGCGACCTCCACGGCCGGGTCCAGGAGCGCCAGGTCGACGGCGGTCTCCATGTCGTCGACCTGGCGGTCGTCCTCGGCGTTGAGGCAGTCGTCGCGGCACATCGTGAGCCGCGCCACTCCGTCGGTGCGCTCCAGCCGTACGGAGCCGAGGTCGGCGATGCCGGTCTCGGCGAACCGGGGCAGCAGCTCCAGCGCCCGGGGCGTGGGCCGCAGCATCGCGTCCATGAGGTGCGGGCCGGCGAGCGGCGAGGTCAGGACCCGGCCGAAGAAGATGCCCTGGTCGATCTCGTGGCCTTCTTTGTGGGCCTGCGGCAGGGCCCGTTCGGCGGCGAGCCGCTCCTCGGTGGGCACGAGGCCGGGGAACGCGGCGGCGGCCGCCGCGGCCAGCTCGTCGAGCCGGGCGTGGCGGGTGCGGTGGGCGGTGAGTTCGTCGTAGACGGCGTCGACGTGGTGGTCGAGGAAGGCGCAGCGCAGGGTGCGCGCGGCGTCGAGGGCCTCGGCCGCCGCGGCCTGTTCCCGCTCCGTGCGCCGTCCCGGCCCGGGCAGCGCGGCCAGTGTCTCCTCGGCCCGCCGGGCGGCCCGCGCGAGCGCCGCGCGGGCCAGGGGCAACTCGCCCCGTACGTCCCGCAGGGCGGTCTCGGGGGGACCGGGCGTCATGATGCCGTCCGGCCGCGACGCGGCGCAGGGTGCGGTCGCAGGCGGCCAGGTGGGCGCCCAGGGCCTCCTGGAAGCCGACCGTCGTGGCATCGGCCATGAGCTGGCGGCGGATGGCCAGTTCGGCGCCGGAGATGTCGCCGGTCAGCTCGGCCGTGGCGGCCACGGCGGCCTCCGGGTCGTCGCTCACCTCGTCGACCAGGTGCAGGGCGAGCGCGTCCGAGAGGCCGATGGGCGCCCCCAGCAGCGCCGCACGCCGCACGGGTGCCGCCCACGCGCCCTGGCGGGCCAGCCGGTACAGGGCCATGCCGGGCCAGGTGCCGCCGCCCGCGAGGGTCGGCACGAGGCGTACCGAGCCGGTGGCGATGCGGTAGTCGGTGGCCAGCAGGGCGTCCAGGGCGAGCCCGCCGCAGTCGCCGTCTGCGACGCCGACGGTGAGCGCCGGAAGGCGTTCGAGCCGGTGCAGGGCGCGCTCCCACTTGCTGACGAGCCCCACGGTGGGGTCCTCCGGGCGCAGTTCGCCCGGCGCGCCGCTCACCCGGACGACGACGGCGCCCTGTCCACCGCGGCTCTCCGCGCTGTCGCAGAGGGCGACGACGTCCGCGACCGCCTCGGCCGTCAGCGGCCGCGTCCCGTCGATGTCGAGTACCAGATCCTGTGTCATTCGCTCCCCCGTCACCATTGGACGAGCGCCGTCTCGATCGTCGAGCCGGGGCCCATGGTCATCAGTACGCCGTGGTCGCCGGATTCGACGACGTTCTCCTTCAGCAGCCGTTCGTACGAGAAGAGGAACGATCCGCTCGACAGATTGCCGTAGTCCCGCAGCACCTCGCTGGTGTGCCGGACGTCGTGGCGGGTCAGGCCGAGGTTGACCCGCACGGCGTCGATCACCTTCTTGCCGCCCGAGTGCACCAGCCAGTGGGCGATGTCGCTGCGGCGCAGGCCGGCGCCGGACAGCAGCCGGTCCACGACCTGTTCGGCGTGCGCGCCGACGACGTAGGGCACGTGCGGGTCCAGGTAGAAGCTGAACTTGCCCTGGTCGTCGTCCCAGTCGTAGCGCATCGCCTCGATCGCGTCGGTGATGAGGTGGCTGGCGAAGGCCAGCAGCCGGGGTCCGCGGGCGGGGCTCGGCGGTGTGGCGGGGACGTACGGGGGGCCGGCGGCGTCCCGCGGGTCGGCGACGACGGCGATGGCGGCCGCGCCGTCCCCGAAGAGGCTGTTGACGACGGCGGTGCGCAGCGTCGAGTCGATGACGTAGGCGGCGGAGCAGGCCTCGGCGCACAGCAGGACGGCGACCTGGCCGGGGTGCGCCACGGCCCAGGCGGCGGTGGCGTTCAGGGCGTTGAGGCCCGCGTTGCAGCCCATGCCGACGACGTCGACACGGCTGCAGCCGGGGTCGATGCCCAGGTCGCGGATGAGGTGGGCGCTCAGTCCGGGGGTGAGGAACCCGGTCGTGGTCACGCAGCACAGGTGGTCGATGTCGGCGAGGTCGAGCCCGGCGTCGTCGAGGCAGGCGCGTACGGCGCGCGCGCCCATGTCGAGGGCGGTCCTCTTGTGCTTGGCGAGCAGTTCGCCCTGGGACTCGGGCCGGCGTTCACCGTCGGCGCCGAGCGGCGGCAGGGTGAGGAAGCGGCGTTCGATGGCGCTGTTCAGGAAGACGGAGCGGATCTTGGGGTCGGTGATGCGGAAGATGTCGAGGACTTCCCGCTGGGTGTAGGAGTGCGCGGTGACGGCCGTGCCGACGCCGGTGATCCTGGCGGGGTTCGGGGCGTCCTTGGCGTGCGGTTCCGGCAGGTCCAGGAGGGTGTCGCCGGGGAGGGTGACGGTCATCGGTAGGTCCACCCCCACATGCGGGTCTTGCTGCGGATACGGCGTACTGCTGTCAACACGTCGACCGGCCTTTCGGTGAGTGTGTGTGAGGTGCCGGGAGGGGCTGCGGGACGGGTCAGGGGGTCGCGGACTCGGCCCTGATGAAGCGGGCCAGCCGGCCGATCCCCTCGGTGATCTCGGCTTCCGTGAGGTAGCTGACGGACAGCCGCAGGGCGTGGTCGCCGCCGCCCGGGGGTAGAAGTACGACATGGGCGTCCAGATGACGCCGTACTCCTCCGCCGAGCGCACCAGCGCCGCGTTGTCGGCGCGGAACGGTACGTGCACGGCGAGGAAGAAGCCGCCGCCCGGCCGGTTCCAGCGGACCCCCAGCGCGGAGCGCGCGGGCTCCGGGAAGCAGGCGTCGAGCCTGTCGAGGGTGTCGCGCATGGCCTTGCCGTAGTAGGCGGAGGTGGCGGTGTTGAGGTCGGCGGTGCGCCCGTCGGCGGCGAGGAGCATGCCGCCCACGGCGGCCTGGCTGAGCGGTGAGGTGTTCACCGTGACCATGCTCTTGATCTTGGTGAGTTCGTCGGCGAGCAGTCCGGTGCGGCCGGTGCGGTCGACGACGAGCTGGTCGGCGACGGCGAAGCCGACGCGCGCCCCGGGGAACAGCGTCTTGGAGAACGAGCCGAGGTGGACCACGGTGTGGGCCCGGTCCAGCGACTTGAGGACCGGCAGCTGCCGGCCCGGGCTGACCATCCGGTAGGGGCTGTCCTCCAGCACGATCAGGTCGTGGCGGGCCGCCAGGTCCAGCAGGGCGTGCCGCTCCTCCAGGCGCATGGTGATGCCCGAGGGGTTGGAGTGGTCCGGGATCACGTAGAAGGCGCGGGGGCGGCGCCCGCGTGCCTTCTCGGCCCGGATCACCGCGTCGAGGACGGTGTGGTCGAAGCCGTGCTCGCCCTCCTCGACGGGCACCACCTCGATGTCGAGGAGGCGGGCGGCGCCGGTGATGCCGACGTAGCAGGGGCTGGAGACCAGCAGCACGTCGTCGGGTCCGGAGACCAGGGCGCGCAACGTGAGCAGCATCGCCTCCTGGGCGCCGACGGTGACGACGACCGACTCGGGCGGCACGTCGACGTTCTCGTCCTTGCGCAGCGAGTCCGCGATCAGCTCACGGATCCGGCCGGCGGTCGGCCCGTACTGGAACATGGGTCCCGGATCCGGGCCGGCGAGTGGCCGGAGTCGGCGAGGTGGTCGAGGTAGCGGCGGATGTGGTCGAGGAGTTCGCCCGTGTCGAAGAAGCCGTCGTACGGCCTGCCGGGGGCGAAGGAGATCGCCTCGGGGTAGCGGTGGGTGATCTCGTTGAGGAAGTTCATGGTGTCGAGCACCGGGTCGGAGACGCTGGCGTGCAGCTCCTCCTTGAGCAGCCGCGTGGTGTGCGCGGGCCGGGCCGCGCCTTCGCCCGCGCTGCCGCTGACGAGTCCGGGGTCGGCGTCCGCGACGGAGCCGATGCCGGTCAGGGTCATGGCGTCGGTCAGTTCGTCGATGAGGATGTCGAGCACGTCCGTGACGCCTTCGCCGCGGCCGACGGCCAGGCCGTGCAGCACCGGACGGCCGAGGAGGACGGCGTCGGCGCCCAGGGCGAGCGCGGCCAGGACGTCGCCGCCGCGCCGCACGCCCCCGTCGAGGAGCACCGGGCAGGCGCCGCCGACGGCCGCGGCGATCTCGGGCAGGGCGTCGAGGGCGGCGGTGCCCGGCGGGTGCCCGCCGTCGCCGGTGCGGCGCCCTTCGTCGTCGGTGGCTCGTCCACCGGTGGTGGCGCGGCGCCTTGTGCGGTCGGAGCCCGCCGGGCGGCCGGCGTGGTTGGAGACGACGATGCCGTTCGCGCCCGCGTCGACGGCCAGGCGGGCCTCGTCGGCGGTGAGGACGCCGTGGACGAGCAGCGGCAGCGGGGTGACCGACCGCAGCCACGTGAGCAGCGCCGGGTCGACCACGGGTCCGGCCGTGCCGGGGCCGCGTCCGCCGGGGCGCGGGGCCTCGGAGGTGAGGACCAGCGCCTCGAACCCGGCCGACTCCGCGCGGCGCACGAGGCGGCGGATCGTCAGGCGGTCGTGGAAGGAGTGGAGCTGGAGCCACAGGCCGCCGGTGGCGGCCGCGGCGATGTCTTCGAGGGTGCGGCCGGAGAGGCTGCTCACGACGAACGGGACGCCGGCGGCCGCCGCGGCCGCGGCGGTGGCGACCTCGCCGTCGGGGTGGGCCAGGGTGTGGCGTCCCAGGGCCGCGACGGCGACGGGCGCCGCCCAGGTGCGGCCGAGGATCCGGGTCTCGGTCTCGGGCAGCAGGTGGCGGTCGAGGCCCGCGAGGACGCGCGGGCGGAGCCGTACGCGGTCGAAGGCGGCGCGGTTGGCCCGCAGGGAACGCTCCTCGTCCGGGCCGCCCTCCAGGAGGGCCCAGGCGTCGGCGGGCATGCGCCGGCGGGCCAGTGCGGCGTAGTCGGCCAGGGTGAGCGTGCCGGCCGGGGCGGTGGCGGTGCCGCTGCGCATCATTCGGCCGCCAGCCGGTGGTGGGGGAACAGCGTGGTGCGGCCGTAGTGGGAGCGGCCGTACAGGCGCAGGCTGTGCCGGCGCAGCCCGCACACCACGGGGGCGCCGCCGGCTACGCGCAGCGCGAGGTGCTGGGCGCCGGGCGGCCCGTCCGGGTCGAGCGCGAGGGCCGCGCGCCCGGCGGGGCTGCGCAGCAGGGCCGTACGGGCGGAGCCGGTGTGCGTGCCGCCCGTGAGGCCGAAGGCGTCCCGGTAGAGGGCGGTGTACGTGCCGAGCATGCCGTCGGGGACGCACAGGGCGACGTGGTCGAGGCCCTGGACGCGGCGGGGTGGGCCGTCGGCCGCCGCCGGAACGCCCCGGCCGTCACCCGCGCCTGCGTCGGACGGGTGGCTCGCCGCGGGCGCGCCACCCGGGCCCGAGGCGTCCTCGGCCTCCTGCGCGGGGACCCACGTCCGGCCCGGAGGGAGGTCGGTCCCCGGCGTGTGGGGTAAGAGGCTGTGCACGACGCTGCCCGCGCCGGCGACGACCGGGCCGCCGTACGGGGTGCCGGTCACCGCCGCGCCGGCCGCCGCGGCCGCGGCACGTGTCTCGTCGACGTCGTCGCAGGTGAGGGCGACATCGGCGATTCCGTCGCCCTGGGCGGCCAGGAACTTCCAGGTGGCCGGGCCCGTGGTGACGACCAGATGGGCGTCGCCCTGCCGCAGCAGCACGGAACTTCGGTCGACGGCCACGGAGTCCGCCGTGCGCGAGAACCCCATCGTGGAGACGAAGTAGTCGGCGACGGACTGCTTTCTGCTCGTGTACACCTCGACATACGCGATGTCGCGCACAGCCATGGAGTGCCTCCTGCCGGCGGTCGGCCAACCACTGGGTTCTGCCCAGCGGTTGGCCGTCTGTCACTGCGGTGGGTTCACCAGCGCCATTCCTGCTGGCCGTAGAGGTGGCCGGCCTTGATCCCGCGGTCCTTGCACCAGGTCATGAACTCGTCGATCTGCTTGATCTGGTACGTGTCCTCGTTGTACGTGGTGGCCATGACGTGGCCGAGCCAGGGCTCTTCGCCCATGGCGTACACGTACGCCTCGGTGGCGCCCAGTTCGGTCATGATGGCGGCCGCCTGCTCGGCGTTGGAGCCGGACAGCTTGCGGGAGTTGCTCATCTTCTTGGTGACGGGCTTGGTCAGCAGCGCCTGATAGAGCCAGGTCAGCGGGGCGCCGTCGCACTCCATGCCGAGGAAGGCGATGTCGGCGGTGCCCAGGTGCTGACGGATGTAGCGGTACAGCGTGGGCTCGATGCCGGAGGAGTCGGCGCCGATGAACGCCGACTTGCCGGCCAGATCCACCCAGAACGTCGACTTGCTGCGGATGTCGAGGTCGCAGTGCTCGCCGAGGAACGGGGTGGCGACGACCTTGCCGCCGGGGAAGGGGAACTCGTCGTAGTCGTCGTCGCCTCGACGACCGGGAAACCGAGGTGCTTGAGGTAGAGCCCGATCGACGGGTCCTCCAGGTTGCCCCGCGAGGAGCGCGGCACGACGATCGTGCCGATCCGGCCGCGCAGCTGGAGCAGGGTCTCCAGGACGATGTGGTCCTGGTGGCCGTGGGTGATCAGCACCAGGTCGATGAAGTCGGGCAGGTCGTCCAGGGTGTAGCGGTCGCCGGCCGAGCTGTCGGCGCTGATGAACGGGTCGGTGACGACCGCGCCCTCGGGGGTCTGGAGGACCAGGCAGGCGTGGCCGAAGTAGCGGATGCGGCCGCCGGCGTCGATGTGCCGGTCCTCGGAGAGGCTGGGCGTCTCGCTGAGCAGCCCGGCGAGCAGGCCGGCCTGGGCGTCGTCGAGTTCCAGCTCCTCGCGCAGCCGGCCGAGGGTGCTGGGCTTCACCCGGGCCTTGAAGAGGGCCTCCAGGCCGGGGTGGCGGAACGGGATGGGCAGTTCCAGCACGTCCGGCGAGGGGAGGCGCGGGGTGCTGAGGATGAACGGCCGCTCGTAGCCCGGCTCCAGCGACAGCTGCACCGACTGCCGGTCCTCGGCGTAGAGGGGGCTCTGGTAGACCAGCGGCTCGATGAAGCGGACCGCGGCCTGGTTGTCGGTGTCGTACGCCAGCTCGACGAGGCCGCCGAGTTCGGCGGGCAGCTTCGGGTAGAGCGGGGTGAGGTCGAAGCCGGTGGCGTTGGCGCGGAGCAGCTCCTGGCCCTCGGCGATCGCCTCGGCGAACCGCAGCATGTTGGCCCGCTCGCGCTTGATGTGGTCGAGCAGGTCGCGGACCTGGTCGCTCTGTTCCTCGCCGATATTGACGAAGAATCCGCCGCGGAGTTCGGGGTTGTGACTGGCCGCGATATGCACCTGCGGGGATTGCAGATACGACTCGAGCATCGGTACCTGGAGAAACGCCAGATTCATCGACGCCTGTACCGGCGCGACGGTGTGGAACCAGGCGTAGAACCGGTCCACCAGCGGCTCGATTATCGCCTTCGACCGAAGAAACATCGGGACATCAGTCATCTGCGCCCGCCAACCTTCCGGATTGCCAACAAGACGTGAGGACCAGGGCGCCACTGCCAGCGCACAGGTCGCGGCAAACGCAGTGCTGTCGCCCGGAGCACTATGACGTGGCGCCGCTGTACAGAACAAGGTTCACCGTCTCCGTACAACGGCGAAGGCGCTGTTCAACTGCGCTGGTGCGGCAGTTGAACAGCGCCTGTCACGCGAATTGACCGGGCGGTCAGTCGCGGATCCAGCCGTGGGCCTCGGCGGCCTTCACCAGCTCGTGGCGGAGCTCCAGGATCTGTTCCCCGGTGAGTCCGGGCCCGGCCTTCAGCAGGAGTTCGGTGACCTCCCGGGCGTACTCCTCCCGGCGCGGGACGTCGCACCTCACGTCGGGGGCGGGCGGCTCGGGCGGGGTCTCGGCGCCGTGGGCGAGGCGGACGGACGACGCCTTCAGGCCACGGCCGCCGTCCTCGACCTCGAACTCGACCTCCAGGCCGGCCCGGAGATACGACTCCGGTATCAGCAGGTCGTTCACGTGCAGAAAGACGTCCTCCCCTCCGCCTTCGGGAGCGATGAATCCGTAACCCCGCGTCCCGTCGAAACGCACCACACGTCCAGCAGCCATACCGAACCCCCAACGAGTCCGGGCCCCTCGCCGGACGACCACGGCGGATCGTAGCTGCGCGCGGCCGCCGTGCCGAGCGTTCCCCTTTCCGGCCGGCCGCAGTACGTTGGGCATTCCCCCGGGCACGCGAGTTCGAATCCGGCCGGGCGCCCCTTAGGGGAAGAGGTCATCCCCCGGATTCACCGCCGTACATCCCCGGGATGACGGGGCGGGAGGATTACCTCCGCCGATCGATGCGGGGCCCCTTCCCCGGCCCCTAGCGTCGATCGCATGACCATTGCGCAGAGTACGGACCAGGTCGTCGTACGGCTGGAGAACGTCCGTAGGGAATTCGGCGACTCGATCGCCCTCGACGGAGTGTCGCTGGAGATCCGCACCGGTGAGGCGGTCGCCGTGATGGGCCCGTCGGGCAGCGGGAAGTCCACGCTGCTCAACATGGTCGCCGGTCTCGACCGCCCGACGTCCGGTCGGGTCGTCGTCCACGGCGAGGACCTGGGCGGCCTCGACGAGAAGGGTCTGGCGCTCTTCCGGCGGCACCGGATCGGCATGGTCTTCCAGTTCTTCAACCTGCTGGACGACCTGCCCGCCCTGGACAACGTGGCGCTGGCCGGGCAGCTGACGGGCTCCCCGGCGCGACAGGCCCGCAAGCGGGCGCTCGAACTGCTGGACGAGCTGGGCATCGCGGACCGCAAGGACATCTATCCGGCCGCCCTCAGCGGCGGCGAGCGCCAGCGGGTGGCCGTCGCGCGGGCCCTGATGAACCGGCCGGCGCTGCTGCTGGCCGACGAGCCGACCGGCGCGCTGGACAGCCGCTCCGGCGAGCAGGTGATGGACCTGCTGCTCGACCTGAACCAGATCGGGCAGACGCTGCTGATGGTGACGCACGACGAACGGCTGGCGGAGCGCTGTGCGAGCCGGGTGATCGAGGTCGCCGACGGCCGCCTCGCGCGGCAGCGGACGCTGGAGCGCACGGCGTGAGGGCCGTGTGGCGGGCCGCGCGGGCGGCCGTACGGCGCCGCCGGGTCCAGACGCTCGTGATCGGCGTGGTCGTGATGCTGTCGACGGCGTCGATCGTGGTGGCGCTCGGGTTGTTGCAGGCCGCGTCGGCGCCGTTCGACCGGGGCTTCGCACAGCAGCGCGGGGCCCACGCGGTGGCGGCCTTCGACACGGCGGAGGTCTCGAAGGAGGCGCTGGCGGCGACGGCGCGGCGGCCGGGCGTCGAGGCGGCGGCGGGGCCCTTCCCGCAGGCCGTGCTCGATGTGCCGGAGGGTGTCAGCCGTATGGTGCGCGGCCCGCAGAACGTGGTGGGCCGCGCGGATCCGGCGGGCCCGGTGGACCGGGTCGACCTGTGGTCGGGGCGCTGGGCGACCGCGCCCGGCGAGATCGTGCTGCACCGGCTGCCTCCGGCGGAGAGCCCGCTGCCCTTCGGCCACAAGGAGGATCCGCTGCCGCTCGGGGAGGTCCTCCAGGTGCCGGGCAAGCCGGCGCTGACCGTGGTGGGCTACGCGTACAGCCTCAACAAGACGGCCGACGCCTGGGTGTCCCCCGAGCAGATCGAAGCGCTGAAGCCGGTGTCGGCGCAGATGCTGTACCGGTTCGCCGACGCCGCGACGGACGCGGAGGTCGACGCGGGCGTGGCGAGGGCCGGCGAGGGCCTGCCGGAGGGCGCGTTCCTCGGCTCCCACTCGTACCTCGTCACCAAGCGGGAGGTGGCGTCGGCGCTCGGCGTGTACGTGCCGTTCCTGATGGTCTTCGGGGTCCTGGGGCTCACGGCGGCGGTCCTGATCGTCGCCAACGTGGTGAGCGGCGCGGTGGTGTCCGGCTTCCGGCACATCGGGATGCTGAAGGCGCTGGGGTTCACGCCGCGCGAGGTGGTCGGGGTGTACCTGCTGATGGTGTCCGTCCCGGCGGTGGCCGCGTGCCTGCTGGGCACCCTGGTCGGGAACCTGGCGGCGCGGCCGCTGCTGATCGACGCGTTCCGGGGCATGGGCCTGGGCGACACCTCGGTGGGTCCGCTGGTGAACGCGGCGGCCCTGCTGGGCATGCCGGCGATCGTGCTGCTCGCCGCGTACGTCCCGGCGCGGCGCGCGCGCCGGCTGTCGGCGGCCGAGGCGATCAGCGCGGGCAGCGCGCCGCGCTCCGGGCACGGGCTGCGGGTGCAGCGCCGGCTCGGCGGCACCCGGCTGCCGCGGCCGGTGAGCCTGGGTCTGGGCCTGCCGTTCACCCGCCCGGGGCGTACGGCGCTGACGCTGGCGGCGATCGTGGTCGGGGTGACCACGGTGACGTTCGCGACGGGTCTTGTCGCGACGGTGGGCCAGTACGCGGACGTCTCGGCGCACAAGGGCGCGGTGCAGGTGGCGGTGGAGCGGGGCGACCCGATGGCGGGGGTCGCGTCGGAGGAGGGCGACGCGCAGACCGCGCGGATGCTGAAGGCGCTGCCGGGGACGACCGAGGTGACGGCGAGGCTGTCGATGACGCTGTCGCTGGTGGGTTCCACGCGGAGCGTCGACGGTCACTTCTTCCGGGGCGACTCCTCCGGCCTGGGCTTCCAGCGGGAGATCGTGCAGGGGCGCTGGCTGGACGGGCCGGGCGAGGTCGTCGTGCCGTCGGTGTTCCTCAAGGAGCGGGGCCTGGAGGTGGGCGACCGGGTCACCCTGGAGAAGGACGGCAGGCACACCCGGGTGACCGTCGTCGGCGCGACCATGTCCGGTGACCCGTCGGCGCTGTTCGCCGACTGGGGGACGGCCGCGCCGCTCGAACCGCGCTACCAGCCGATCCAGGTGGCGTACCTGGTGAAGCTGGCGGCCGGCACGGACGTCGACGGCTACCTGGAGGCGGTCAGGGCGGCCGATTCCGGGCTCGTCCCGAAGGACCTGACGAGCACGGTCAACGGGTTCGCGCTGACCGTCACCGGTCTGGCGACGGCGCTGACGCTGATGCTGGGCACGGTCGCGGCGCTCGGCGTCTTCAACACCGTCGTCCTCAACCCGCGACAGGCGCCGCGACCTCGGCATGCTGAAGTCCATCGGCATGACGCCCCGTCAGGTGATGGTGATGATGCTGACGTCCATGGCCGTGCTGGGCCTGGCCGGGGGGCTGGTCGGCATCCCGCTGGGGGTCGTCGCCCACCGGCTGATCGTGCCGCTCGCCGTGGAGGCGGCGAACATGGACATCCCGGCGTTCCTGATGGACGTCTGGCAGGCCCCGGAGCTGGCGGCGCTGGCCTTCACGGGCGCCGTGCTGGCCCTCCTGGGCGCGTTCGTGCCGTCCCGGTCGGCGGCGCGGCTGACGATCTCGGAGGCGCTGCGCAACGAGTGACCATCCCGCGGTGGCAGCCGCGGGATCCGGAAAGGGGCCGTGGTGGCCGACGACCTGCCCGGCGTCGGCGACCACGGCTCCGCGCCGCGCGGCTGAACGTTCCGCTCGGGCGAGTGCGCGTGCGAGGATGACGCGATCCCCCAACTCCCCTGTTCCGGCGCCCTCTTGCGCAACCCCCTCTCTGTCACCGGCCCTGCCGGCCGGAGGAAGGAGTCCCTGTGGAGAAGACTCTGACGCCCGGGTCCCCCTCGCTCACGCGGGACGACGTGGACCGGGCCGTCCGGGTGCTGGCCGGCCGGCTCCGGCGCACCCGGTCGTGCGCTGCGAGGCGCTCGACGCGCTCGCGGGCGCCCGGCTCTGGCTGAAGGCCGAGAACCTCCAGCGCGGCGGCTCCTTCAAGGTCCGCGGCGCGCTGCTGGCCGTGGAGCGGCTGGCCGCGGCGGGCAGCCGGGGCGTCCTGGCGCAGAGCACCGGCAACCACGCGATCGCCGTGGCCCTGGCGGCGGCCGGGCACCGGCTGCCCACCGTCGTGGTGCTGCCGTCGGACGCGGCTCCGGCCAAGGTGCGGCGCATCCGGCAGGCGGGCGCCGAGGCGGTGCTCGCCGGGACGACCGTGGCCGAGCGCGTGGCCGTGGTGGAGGAACTGCGCGAGCGGTACGGGTACGACGTCGTCGACCCGTACCAGAATCCGCACGTCGTGGCGGGGCAGGGCTCCGCGACGGCCGAGCTGCTGCACCAGGTGACCGCGCAGGGCGGGCGGCTGGACGCGGTGGTCGTGCCGATCGGCGGCGGCAGCGCCGTCGCGGGCGCCTGCCTGGCGGCCGCCGGTGAGGACGTGGCGGTGGTGGGGGCCGAGCCGGAGAACGTCCCGGCCTTCACGGCGGCGCTCCGCGCGGGCGGCCCGGTGACGGTACCGGCCCGGCACACCATCGCCGACGGGCTGCGGCCCGACCGGATCGGCGCCCTGCCGTTCGCGCTGGCCCACGCGGCGGTGTCGACGGTCCTGACGGTCGGGGAGGACGCCATCGCCGAGGCGCTGCGGCACACGCTGCTGCAGGCCCGGCTGGTCGTCGAGCCGGCCGCGGCCACGGCCGTCGCCGCCGCGGTGGCGTACGCGTCCACGCACCGGGTCACCGACGTGGGCGTCCTGCTGAGCGGCGGCAACGTCGAACCGGACCTCGTCGCGGCGGTCCTCGCCGACCGTCCGGAGACGGCCGTCCGACCGTCCGGATGCGACGGAGCCCCGGCCGCCTGACCTTCGGGGTGTGAAGGAGCCCCGGCCGCCCGACCGTCCGGATGTGAAGGAGCCCCGGCCGTCGGCGGCCGGGGCTCCTTCCCGTGCGGGCTCAGCCCTCGGCGCCGCCCTCCTCCGGACCCAGCCAGGTGGACGTGGCCGCCCAGACGCGGGCCAGCATCTCCGGCAGTGACAGGTCGTAGTGGTCGCACGGCAGGCCGACCTCGGCGATCCGGCCCGTCACATGCGGCTGCCACGCCTCGACGGTGGGCGCGCCCTCGGGCTTGCTGTCCTCGGCGACGACGAGCAGCGCGTCGCCGTCGAAGACGCGGAAGGCGTGGGCGCGGCCGATCAGGCCGTTGTTGTGGAACACGCGGGCCAGGGTCCGGTACTCCTCTTCCGATGTGGCCCCGAAGACGTGGCCGGCCTCCCGGCGGACGACCTCGACGAGGCGGTCGAGGTCGGCTTCCGGTCACGCTCCGGCTCGGCTTCCGCGTCCGGCTCCGGCTCACGGGCCGCCCCGTCCGCGTCCGCGTCCCCGTCCTCGGGCTTCGCGACGGGCGGGAAGGCGTCCAGGACGACCAGCGCCGCCACCTCCTCGCCGGCCTCCCGCAGCTGGACGGCCATCTCGTGGGCGACCGTCGCCCCGAACGACCAGCCGAGCAGGTGGTACGGGCCGGTCTCCTGCACGGTGCGGAGCTGCGCGACGTAGTCGGCGGCCATCTCCCGCACCGAGCCCGCGAGTCCGCCGGCCCCGTCCAGGCCGCGGGCCTGCAGCCCGTACAGCGGGATGTCGTCCGGGACGCTGTGCGCGAGCGGCATGTAGCACCAGCCGAGGCCGCCCGCGGGGTGGACGCAGAAGAACGGCGGGCGCGTGCCCTCGGCGCGGATGGGCAGCAGCACGTCCAGCGCGTCCTGCACGGACGACAGGCTCATCCGCTTCGTCAGCCCGGCCACGGTCGGCGCGGCGAACAGGTCGCGCACCGCCACGTTCACACCGCGTTCCCGCAGCCGCGCCACCAGCCGCACGGCTTCAGGGAGTGCCCGCCCAGGGCGAAGAAGTCGTCGTCGACGCCGACCGCCGCCACGTCCAGGACCTCGGGCGAACGCCTCGCACAGGCTCGCCTCCAGCGCGGTCACGGACGGTGGGGCCGCTCCCCTCCGGCCGAACGGTCGGGTGCCGGCAGCGCCTTGCGGTTCAGCTTGCCGTTGGGCATCAGCGGGAACGCGTCCAGCACGACGACCGCCGACGGCACCATGTACCCGGGCAGCCGTTCCTGTACGGCGGCGCGCAAGGCGCGGCCGAGGGCGTCGCGGTCCTCGTCCCGCCCGTCGGGTCCGGGTACGGGCACCACGTAGGCGACGAGCTGCCGGTCGCCGGGGGTCTCCTCGCGGACGACCACGACGGCCTGCGCGACCGAGGGCTGTGCGGCGAGGACGGACTCGACCTCGCCCAGTTCGACGCGGAAGCCGCGGATCTTCACCTGGTCGTCGGCGCGGCCGACGAACTCCAGGTCACCGGCCGTGCTCCAGCGCACCACGTCGCCGGTGCGGTACATGCGCCGGCCGGGCCCGCCGAACGGGCAGGCCACGAACCGGCCCGCCGTCAGCGCGGGCCGGCCGAGGTAGCCGCGCGCCAGGCCGTCGCCGGCGATGTACAGCTCGCCGGCCACGCCGGGCGGCACGGGCGCCAGGCGCTCGTCGAGGACGTACCTGGGTGTTGCCGATGGGCCCGCCGATCGACGACAGGGTGCGGCCCGAAGCGGCGTCCGCCGGGACGAGGTGGCGGGCCGTCGACCAGACGGTGGTCTCGGTCGGCCCGTACAGGTTGGTCAGGGAGCCGGCCCGGTCGAGCAGGGTGCGGGCGAGTTCGTCGGGGAGGGCTTCGGCGCCGATGAGGACGCGTACGCCGGTCCAGTCCAGGGCGTCGCCGGCGTCGGCGACCAGGCCGCGCCACAGGCTGGGCGTGGCGTGCACGACCGTCGCGCCCGTGGAACGGATCAGGCCGCGCAGCGCCCACGGGTCGAGGACCTGGTCCTGCGAGGCGAGGACCATGTGGGCGCCGGTGACGAACGGCAGGTAGAACTCCAGGCCTGCCATGTCGCAGCCGACCGTGCTGACCGCGAGCAGCCGGTCCGCGGGCGTCAGCGAGAACAGGTCCTGCATGGACGCCAGGAAGTTGACGATCGCCCGGTGTTCGACGAGCACGCCCTTGGGGCGGCCGGTCGAGCCGGAGGTGTAGATGACCCACATGGGGTGCTCGGGCCGCAGCGCGGCGCCGCCCCGGTCGTCCGCCGTCACGGGCGAGCCGTCGAGGCGGGCCAGTTCGCCGGCCGTGGCGGGATCGTCCACGAGGAGGACGGGGATGCCGTCCGGGTCGTCGGGGTCGACGCCGAACTCGCCGAGCCGGTCGCGCAGTCCGCGGCTGCTGAGCAGGCACACGGCCCCGGAGTCGGCGAGCACGTACGCGGTGCGCTCGGACGGGTAGGCCGGGTCGATGGGCAGGTAGGCGGCACCGCCTTGATCACGCCGAGCAACGCCACCACCAGGTCGGGGGTGCGTTCGAAGACCGTGGCCACGACCTGCTCGGGTCCGACGCCCCGGGCGGCCAGGTGGCGGGCCAGCCGGTTGGCGCGGGCGTCGAGCTCCGCGTAGGTGAGCCGCTCGCCGTCGTATTCGAGGGCGGTGGCGTCGGGGGTGCGGGCGACCTGGGCGTCGAAGAGCCCGACGACCGTGGTGTCCGGTACGGCTGTCCCGGTGGCGTTCCACTCGGTGAGCATGCGCCGGCGCTCGTCCTCGTCGAGGACGTCCAGCCGGCTCAGCCGCAGGCCCGGGTCGTCGGCGAGGGTGGCCAGGAGCCGCGTCCAGCGTTCGGTGATCCGCGCGACGGTCGCGGCCTCGAACAGGTCGGCCGAACCGACGACGCCGCCGCGCAGCCCGGCCGGGGCGCCCTGGGCGTCGAACACCTCGGCGGCGCTGACGTCGAGGTCGAACTTGGCCACCGCCAGGCCGGACGAGGCGCCGGCGGCGGTGGCGCCGGGCAGCTCGAGGACCGCGTCGGCGGTGTTCTCCAGCAGCAGCATGACCTGGAACAGCGGGTGGCGGGCCATCGAGCGGACCGGCGCCAGCTCCTCCACGAGCCGCTGGAACGGCACATCCGGGTGGGCGAACGCGCCGAGTCCGGCCTCGCGGACGCGCACCAGCGCCTCGCGGAACGTCGGGTCGCCGGACAGGTCGGTGCGCAGCACGAACGTGTTGACGAAGTAGCCCACGAGGTCGTCGAGGGACTCGTCGGTGCGTCCGGCCATCGCCGACCCGACGGGGATGTCGTCGCCGGCGCCGAGCCGGGACAGCAGCATCGCCAGCGAGGCGTGCAGCACCATGAACAGTGTCACGCCCTCGGCGCGGGCCACCTCCAGCAGCCGCGCGTGGACCTCGGCCGGGACGCGGAACGGCACGGCGTGGCCCTGGTAGCCGGCCGCGGCGGGCCGGACCCGGTCGGCGGGCAGCGCCAGCTCCTCGGGGGCGCCCTCCAGGGTGCGCCGCCAGTAGGCGATCTGGCGGGCCATCAGGCTCTCCGGGTCGTCGCCGTCGCCCAGCAGTTCACGCTGCCACAGCGCGTAGTCGGCGTACTGCACGGGCAGCGGCTCCCACTGCGGGGCCCGGCGGCCCGCCGTGCCTCGTAGGCGAGGGACAGGTCGCGGGCCAGCGGCGCCCACGACCAGCCGTCGCCGGCGATGTGGTGCACGACCACCATCAGGACGTGCTCCTCGGGCCCGGCCGTGAACAGGGTGGCGCGGATGGGGATCTCCGTCGCGAGGTCGAAGGTGTGGCGGCTCTCGCCTCGGTGACCGCGCCGTCCAGCTCGTCGGGGGCGACGTGGACGACCCGCAGGTGCCAGTCCAGGTCCGGCATGCCGAGCACCCGCTGGTACGGCTCGCCGTCGGCGGACTCGTACACCGTGCGCAGCACCTCGTGCCGCTCCAGCACGTCCCGCAGGGCGGCGCCGAGCGCGTCGGCGTCCACCTCGCCGGAGAGCCGGGCCGGCAGGGGGATGTTGTAGGCGGGGCTCGGACCCTCCAGCTGGCCGATCAGCCAGAGCCTGCGCTGCCCGTACGACAGCGGTACGCGCTCGGGCCGTTCGGCGGGCACCAGCGGGGCGCGGGCCGTGTCGGCGCCGTCCAGCCGGGAGGCGAGCCGGCGGGCGTCGGCGACTCGAACAGGACCCGGATCTCGACCTCCACGCCGAGGACCGTACGGATCCGGCTGACCAGCCGCACGGCGAGCAGCGAGTGCCCGCCCAGCGCGAAGAAGTCGTCGTCGACGCCGACGGCCGGCAGGCCCAGCACATCGGCGAACGCCGCGCACAGGTCTCCTCCCGCGTCGGACGGCCGCCGCGCGACGCCCGCCGTGGACGTGTACGCCGGGGCGGGCAGCGCCTTGCGGTCGAGCTTCCCGTTGGGTGTGAGGGGCAGCGCGTCGAGCACGACCACGGCGGACGGCACCATGTGCTCCGGGAGGCGCTGCGCCGTGAACCGCCGTACGGCGTCCGGCAGCGCGTCGGCGCCGTCCGGGTCGGCGGGCACGACGTACCCGATGAGTCGTACATCGCCGGGGGTGTCCTCGCGGGTGACGACGGCGGCCTGGGTGACCTCGGGGTGCGCGGTCAGGGTGGCCTGCACCTCGCCGGGCTCGATCCGGAAACCGCGGACCTTCACCTGCTCGTCGGCACGACCCGCGAACACGAGCCGCCCGTCCCGCGTCCAGCGAGCCCGGTCGCCCGTGCGGTACATCCGCTCCCCCGGCTCGCCGTAGGGACAGGCGACGAACCGCTCGGCGGTCAGCCCGGCGCGCCGCACATAGCCACGGGCCAGCTGGTCACCGGAGATGTACAGCTCCCCGCCACACCGGCGGGGGCCGGGTTGAGGGAGCGGTCCAGGACGTAGCAGCGGGTGTTGGCGACGGGTGTGCCGACGGGGACGGTGCCCGCAGCGATGAGCTCGGGCGTGAGCGGGGTGGTGGCGACACCGATCGTGGCCTCGGTGGGCCCGTATGGGCCCGTAGTGGTTGAACACCCGCCGCTGCGGTCCGGCGACCTCCAGCAACTCCCGCACCCAGCTGGGGGAAGCCGCCTCGCCGCCCAGGACCAGCGACGTGCCGGGAAGGACAGCCTCCAAACCGCCATCGGCACCAAGGGCGGCCAGGTGGGAGGGCACGGCCTTGAGGTGGTCGATGCGGTGCTGGGCCATGTACGCGGCCACAGCCGTCGGGTCGGTGACCGCCTCCGACGGCAGGACGTGCAGTCACCACCGGTCGCGAGGCTGGCGAAGACGAGGGTGTTGCCCAGGTCGGTGGCCTGCGCCTGCAACAGCGCATACCGCGCCCCGGGCGCGCCCAGCCCGACCCGCCGGGCACGGCGGCCACATAGTTGGCCAGCGCGCCATGGGTCACCGCCACACCCTTGGGCCGGCCCGTCGACCCCGAGGTGTAGATGATGTACGCCAGCGCCGCGTCGGGGACGGGCGGGACGTCGGGCCCGGTCGGCGCAACGGCCGCCAGCTGCGTCGCGTCGCGGGTCGTCCAGCGGGACGAGACGGCCACGCCCCGCGGGCAGCTCGTCCAGGATCTCCTCGGTGGTCAGCGTCAGCGCGGCCCGGCTGTCGGCCAGCATGAACGCGATCCGGTCGGCGGGCTGCTCCGGGTCCAGCGGCAGATAACCCGCACCCGCCTTCCACACACCCAAAATCGCCGCGATCATCTCCACACCACGCGGCAGACACAGCCCCACCACCGACTCGGCACCCACACCCTGACCGGCCAGATAACCCGCGATACGGTTCGCCCGCGCCTCCAGCTCCGCGTACGAGACCCGCTCACCGTCACACACCACCGCCACCGCCTCCGGCGACCGCACCACCTGCCCCGCGAACAGCTCCGGGACGAGCACCGAAAGACCGTCCCGCGCGGTGTCGTTCCACTCGACGAGCAGCCGCCGCCGCTCGTCGTCGTCCAGGACATCGACCGAGCCGACCCGCGTGTCGGGATCGGTGCTCACCAGGTCGAGCACGCGCGCCCAACCGCGGGTGACCCGCTCGGCGGTGTCCGGGTCGAACAGGTCGGCCGCCGCGATCACCACACCGTGCAGCCCGGCGGGCGCGCCCTGCGGGTCGTAGGACTCGCCGAGGATCACGTCGAGGTCGAACTTCGCGGACACGGCCGCCGACGAGGGCGCCGCCACGGCCCCGGTCCGGACCCCGTCGAGGTCGAGCACGGCCTCGGCGGTGTTCTGCAGGGTCAGCACGACCTGGAACAGGGGGTGCCGGGCCATCGACCGCACCGGCGCCAGCTCCTCCACGAGCCGCTCGAACGGGACGTCCTGGTGGGCGAACGCCGACAGGCCGGTCTCCCGGACCCGGGCCAGCACCTCGCGGAACGTCGGGTCGCCGGACAGGTCGGTGCGGATCACCAGCGTGTTCACGAAGCAGCCGACGAGGTCGTCCATGGCCTCGTCGGTGCGCCCGGCGATCGCCGATCCGATGGGGATGTCGTCGCCGGCGCCGAGCCGCGACAGCAGCGTCGACAGGGCGGCCTGGAGCACCATGAAGACGGTCACGCCCTCGGCCCGTGCCAGCTCCACGAGCCGCGCGTGGACCTCCGCCGGGACCTCCAGCGGCATCCGGTGGCCCCGGTGCGTCGCCACGGCCGGCCGGGGCCGGTCGAAGGGCAGGGCCAGCTCCTCGGGGCTGCCGGCCAGGGCCTCGCGCCAGTAGTGCGTCTGACGGCTGATCAGGCTCTCCGGGTCCTCCTCGTCGCCGAGGAGTGCACGCTGCCAGAGCGCGTAGTCGGCGTACTGGACGGGCAGCGCCTCCCACTCCGGCGCCCGGCCCGCACACCGCGCCTCGTACGCCACGGACACATCCCGCGCCAGCGGTTCGCGCGACCAGCCGTCGGTCGCGATGTGGTGCACGACGACGACCAGTACGCGCTCGTCCCGCTCGGGGTCGGTCCCCTCGCCCGCACGGAACAGCCAGGCCCTGAAGGGCACTTCGACGGCCAGGTCGAAGGCGTACGCCTGGGCCTCGGCGACCGCGTCCGCCAGGCCGTCGCGCGCCACGTCGACGACGGTCAGCTCCCAGTCGAGCGCCTCGGCGTCCAGGACGCGCTGGTACGGCTCGCCGTCGTCGGCGACCGGGAAGACGGTCCGCAGCACCTCGTGGCGCTCCAGTACGTCCCGCAGCGCGGCGCCCAGCGCCGGCACGTCCACGTCCCCGGACAGCCGCAGCGACACCGGGACGTTGTAGGTGGGGCTGGGCCCTTCGAGCTGGCCCAGGAACCACAGGCGGCGCTGCGCGAACGACAGCGGCACCCGCTCGGGCCGCGCCCCGGCCCGCAGCGCCGGCCGGGTCACGGCGCGGTGCCGTCCAGCCAGCGCGCGGCCAGCCCGGCGACGGTGGGCGCCTCGAACAGGGCCCGCAGCGGAAGCTCGGCGCCCAGGAGGGTGCGCACGCGGCTCAGCAGCCGTACGGCGAGCAGGGAGTGGCCGCCGAGTGCGAAGAAGTCGTCGTCGACGCCGACGCTGCTCAGGCCGAGGACCTGCGCGAACACCGCGCACAGGATCTCCTCCCGCGGCCCGGCCGGGGCGCGGCCCGCACCGGAGCCGGCCGTGCGGTCGGGCGCCGGCAGGGCCTTGCGGTCGAGCTTGCCGTTGGGCGTCAGCGGGAGGGCGTCGATGACGACGACGGCGGACGGCACCATGTGCGCGGGCAGGCGGTCGGCGAGGGACGCGAGGACCGCTTCGGAGAGGTTCTCCGGCGTACCGCCGTCCGCGGGACTGTCCGCGGAGTTGTCCGCGGAGTTGTCCGCGGAGTTGTCCGCGGAGTTGTCCGCGACGGGGACGACGTAGCCGACGAGGCGCCTGTCGCCGGGGCTGTCCTCGCGGACGACCACGACGGCGCGCGCGACCCGGGCATGCGCGGTCAGCGCCGCCTCCACCTCGCCCGGCTCGATCCGGAACCCGCGGACCTTGACCTGCTCGTCGGCCCGCCCGAGGTATTCGAGGTCGCCGTCGTCGGTCCAGCGGACCAGGTCACCGGTCCGGTACAGGCGCGCCCCCGGCCCGCCGAACGGGTCGGCGACGAAGCGCTCGGCGGTCAGCGCGGCCCGGTTGAGGTAACCCCGGGCCAGGCCGGCGCCCGCGACGTACAGCTCACCGGCCACGCCCGCAGGCACGGGGGCCAGGGCGGCATCGAGCACGTACGTCCGGGCGTTGGCGACGGGCCGCCCGATGGGCGGGTTGCCCGCGGAGCGCCGGCGGGACGTGTCATCGGCGCCGGCGGCCGGTTCTGTGCGGAGGCGCCGGGCGTGTCGTCGCCCGCGGTGAACCAGGCCGTGGAGTACACCGTGGCCTCGGTCGGCCCGTAGATGTTGGCGACGCGCGCCGCGGGCAGGGCTTCGCGGATGTCGCGCACGAGGGACGCGGGCAGCGCCTCGCCGGCGAGCACCACGGTGCGCGTCTCGCGCGGCACCCCGTCCAGCACCTGCGCGAAGGCCGACGGCACGGCGCTGATCAGGCTCACGCCGTCCGCGGCGCCGGCGTCCGCCAGCGCCAGGACGTCCCGGACGAGGGTGACGCTGCCGCCGGAGACGAGCGGCCCGAACAGCTCGAAGACCGACACGTCGAAGTTCAGCGACGTCGAAGCGAGGACCCGCGAGAAGTCCGCGCCGCCGAACACCGTGGCCGCCCACGACAGCAGGCCGACCACCGACCGGTGCTCCACCACGACGCCCTTGGGCCGCCCGGTCGAGCCGGAGGTGTAGATGACGTACGCCGGGTGCCCGGGCAGCAGCCGGTCCCGCCTGCCGATCGGCCCGCCGCGGCCGGCCCCGGCGATCTCGGCGGCCGTCGCCGGCTCGTCCAGCACGACGACCGGAAGGCCGGGCCGCTGGTCGAGGCGTACGCCGGTCTCCGTCAGCAGGCAGGTCGCGGCGGCGTCGCGGAGCATGTACGCGATCCGCCCGGACGGGTACGCCGGATCGACGGGCAGGTACGCCCCGCCCGCCTTCAGTACGCCGAGCAGGGCGACGACCAGGTCGACGCCGCGTTCCATGGCCACCGCGACGACGCTCTCGGGCCCCACGCCCCGGTCGGCCAGGTGCCGCGCCAGTCGGTCGGCACGCTCGTCCAGCTCCGCGTACGTCACCTCGGTGCCGCCGGCGGCGAGGGCGACGGCGTCGGGGGTGCGGGCTGCCTGCGCCTCGAAGAGGGCGGTGAGGGTGGTGGCGGGGAGGGGAGCGGCCGTGGCGTTCCAGTCGATGAGCACGCGCTGCAGCTCGGCCTCGTCGAGCACCTGGACGGTGCGCAGGGGCAGGTCGGTGCCGTCGTCCAGGGCCGCGTCGAGCGCGGCGACCAGGTTCTCGGTCGTGGTGCGCAGCAGCCGGCCGACGGCTTCGGCGCCGACGGGCGCCACCGCGTCGACGGAGACCCGCAGCCCGCCGTCCGCGTTGTCGTCCACGGAGACGGTCAGGGGGTAGTTGGTGCGCTCGCGGGAGTAGAGGGTCCGCACGCCGTCGACGCCGCCCGAGTCGGCCGCACGGGCGCCGGGCGTGTTGCCCGGCACGCTGCTCGGCGCGGTGCTCGGCGCGGTGCTCGGCGCGTTGTGCCGGTAGTTGAACAGGGCCGTGAAGAGGGGTGTGTCCGCCGGAACGCCGCTGGCCTGCTGGGCGAGGGCCAGCGGTGCGTGCTCGTGCTCCAGCAGGCCGGCGAGCTGGTCCCGCATGGCGTCGACCGCCTCCAGGACGCCGCCGTCGTCGACCCGTACGCGTACGGGCAGCGTGTTCATGAACGGGCCCGGCACCCGGTCGGCACCGGCGCCCGCGTTCATCCGCCCGAACAGCACGGTCCCGAACACGACGTCGTCGCGGCCGGACACCGTGGCCAGCATGCGCGCCCACGCCACGTGCAGCAGCGTCGCCGGGCTCGCCCCGAGCCGCCGCGCCACCTCGCGCACCCGCGCGGCGGACTCGGCCGGGAACGCCACACCCGCCCGTACGGCATCGGTCCCGTCACCCCGGACGTCGGTCTGTCCGAACGGCGCGGTCGGCTCGGTGACGTCACCCAGCAGCTCGGCGAAGTACCGCTCGTGCTCCTCCCGGGCCGTCCCGCCGCGCGCCTGCGCGACGAAGTTCCGGAACGGCAGCGGCGCCGGCAGCCCGTCCTCCCGCCCGTCCAGGATCGCGTCGACCTCCGCCAGCATGACTTCCAGCGCGGTGTGGTCCTGCACCACATGGTGCACGCGTACGAGTGCCAGCCACCGGCCGGGAGCGGCCGCAGCCGCGATGTGCACGTCGATCAGCGGCGCCCGGCCCAGGTCCATGGCCAGACCGGCGACGGCGAGGAGCCGGTCGGCGGGGTCACCACCGTCGGCGTCGAGCGCCACTTCGGTGACGGGCAGCACGGCCTGTCGCCACACCACCTGCACGGGCTCACGCAGCCCCTCCCACACCACACCGGTACGGAAGATGTCATGGCGCTCCACAATGCGCTGGAGCGCGCCGAGGAGGGCGTCGAGGCGCTCACGGCTGTCGAACTCCAGCAGGGTCGGCGTGATGTACGCGTCGTCGCCGCCGTCGGCGAGCAGGTGGTGGAAGAGGAGCCCTTCCTGGAGCGGGGCGAGCGGGTAGACGTCGGCGACGTTGCCCGCGCCACCATCGACGGACGCGACGATCCGCTCGATCTCCTCGGCGGTGAGCCCGGGGACCAGCGGCAGCATGTCGGGGGTGAGGGCCGTGGCGCCCTCGGGGATGAGGTTCGCCGGGACCTCCACCTGGGCCGCTCCCGCCGTGACGGCGAGCCCGGCCGGCGTCGGGGTCTGGAACAGGGCCCTGATGGACACGGAGACGCGCGCGCGCCCGGAGCCGTTCCACGAGGGACACGGCGAGCAGGGAGTGGCCTCCCAGCTTGAAGAAGTCGTCGTCCACGCCGACGCCTTCGACCCCGAGGACATCGGCGAACACCGCGCAGATGACCTCCTCGCGGGCGTCGGCCGGCGCCCTTCCGGCACCCGAGGCGTACGTGGGTGCGGGCAGGGCCTTGCGGTCGAGCTTGCCGTTGCTGTTCAACGGCAGGACGTCCAGCACGACGACCGCCGACGGAACCATGTGCGCCGGAAGCCGCTGCGCCACGAGCGCGGTCAGCTCCGCCGGCAGATCAGCCCCCGCCTCGTCGCCGCGCGGGACAACGTATGCGACCAGACGCTTGTCGCCGGGCGTGTCCTCCCGCACGACCGCAACAGCCTGCGCGACGTGCGCGTGCTCGACCAAGACGGCCTCGATCTCGCCGGGCTCGATACGGAAACCCCGCACCTTCACCTGCTCATCCGCACGCCCCAGGTACTCCAGATCACCATCGGCGTTCCACCGCACCAGATCCCCGGTCCGATAAAGCCGCTCACCCGGCACAGCCCCAAACGGATTCGCGACGAACCGCTCAGCCGTCAGCCCGGCACGCCCCAAATACCCCGCGCCAAACCCGCACCAGCCACATACAACTCACCCACCACACCAACCGGAACCGGCGAAAGACCGGCATCCAGCAAAACACCGGGCATTACCCACCGGCCGGCCAATAGGCGGAGAGACCAGTCCCTCAACATCGTCCGGCGCGAACCACGCCGTCGAATACACCGTCGCCTCAGTCGGACCATAAATATTCGCCACCCTGGCACCCGGCAGTGCGGCGCGAATATCGCGCACCAAACCGCCCGGCAGCGCCTCACCCGCCAGCACCACCGCGCCCACACCCGACGAGGTCAGCCCACCCAACACCCGGGACAACGCCGAAGGAACCGCACTGACCAGACTCACACCCCGACCGGCCCCGGCATCCGCCAGCGCCAGCACATCCCGCACCACCTCCACACAGCCACCCGACACCAGCGGCCCGAACACCTCGAACACCGACACATCGAAACTCAACGACGTAGAACCCAGTACGCGCGTGAAATCACCGTCGCCGAACTCACCCACCGCCCACGACAACAGACTCACCACCGAACGGTGCTCCACCACCACACCCTTCGGCCGACCCGTCGACCCCGACGTATAAATCACATACGCCGGATCGAACGCCGAAACTCCCACTCCCAGGGCCGAAGCATCCAACCCCGCCAACTCACCCACCACATCGGCCGAGTCGACGACGATCACCTCGGCCGGTGCATCCGCGACGACCCCAGCCGTCTCCTCGTCGGTCAGGACGCACACCGCTCCCGAGTCGCGGAGCATGTAGGCGATCCGCTCCGCCGGATACGACGGATCGACCGGCAGATAAGCGCCACCCGCCTTCATCACCCCCAGCAGCGCCACCACCACCTCCACCCCACGCCCATCGCCACACCCACCACCGACTCCGCACCCACACCCCGACCCACCAACAACCGCGCCAAACGATTCGCCCGCTCATCCAGCTCCGCGTACGACACCTCGACCCCACCCGCGGCCACCGCCACCGCACCCGGAGTCCGCGCCACCTGCGCCTCGAACAACCCGGAACCGACACCCCCAACACCCGACCGCCGTGTCGTTCCACTCCACCAACACCCGACGACGCTCCGCCTCATCGAGCACATCGACGGCGCTGAGCCTCGTCTCCGGGGCCTCCGCCATCGTCGCCAGCACCCGGGTCCAGCGTCGGGCCAGCTGCCGGGCGGTCTCCGCGTCGAACAGCTCGGCGGCCACGATCAGCACGCCTCGCAGCCCGGCCGGGGCTCCTTCCGCGTCGAAGATCTCGCCCAGGTTCAGTTCGAGGTCGAACTTCGCGGCTGCCGGACCGGTCGCAGGATCCGACGCAGGGCCCTGCGCCTGCGCGGGCGCGTCCTCCGCCCGTACGCCGGCGAGGTCGATCGCGGCCTGACCGGTGTTCTCGACGGAGAGCATGACCTGGAACAGCGGATGGCGGGAGAGGGAGCGGGGCGGGGCCAGCTCCTCGACGAGCCGCTCGAACGGCACGTCCTGGTGGGCGAACGCCTCCCAGCCGGCTTCCCGTACGCGCGCCAGCGTCTCCGTGAAGGTCGGGTCGCCCGACAGGTCGGTGCGCAGGACGAGCGTGTTGACGAAGAAGCCGACGAGGTCGTCCAGCGCGACATCCGTACGGCCCGCCACAGCGGCGCCGATCGGGATGTCGGTGCCCGCGCCGAGACGCGACAGCAGCACGGCGAGCGCGCTCTGGAGCACCATGAACACGGTGGCGTCATGGGCCCGTGCCAGTTCGGCCACCTTGGCGTGGACGTCCGCGGGGATCTCCAGCGGCACACTGTGCCCCTCGTACCCGGCCACGGCGGGCCGGGGCCGGTCGAACGGCAGCGGCAGTTCGTCGGGCGCGCCTTCCAGGACGCCGCGCCAATAGGCGACCTGACGCGACACGACGCTGTCCGGGTCCTGGTCGTCGCCCAGCAGCTCCCGCTGCCACAGCGCGTAGTCCGCGTACTGGACGGGCAGCGGCTCCCACTCCGGGGCCCGGCCCGCGCACCGCGCCTCGTAGGCGACCGAGACGTCCCGGGCGAGCGGGGCCTTCGACCAGCCGTCGCCGGCGATGTGGTGCACCACGACGTGGAGCACGTGGTCCTGCGGCCCGGTCGCGAAGAGCCAGGCCCGGATCGGTATCTCGTTCTCCAGGTCGAACGCGTACGAGGACGCCTCGGCGATCCGGTTCGCGAGGTCGGCGGGGGCCACGTCGGTGGTGGAGAGCCGCCAGTCCAGGCCGTCCAGGGAAAGGATCCGCTGGTACGGCTGGCCGTCGTCGTCCACCGGGAAGACCGTGCGCAGCACCTCGTGCCGTCCGAGCACGTCGCGCAGGGCGGCTCCCAGGGCCTGCCGGTCCACCGGGCCGGTCAGCCGCACCGGCATCGAGATGTTGTACGTCGCGCTCGGCCCCTCCAGCTGCCAGAGGAACCACAGCCGGCGCTGTGCGAATGACAACGGAATCATCAGGACTCCTCCTGCTTGCGCATCGGCCGCAGCGCCGGCCTAGCTGACTTTTGTGTTCCGATCTTCTGGGCGAGTTCGGCCACGGTCGGCGCTCCCAGGAGCACCCGCAGCGGCAGTTCCACGCCCAGCTGCGCACGAACGAGGCTGATGAGCCTGACCGCGAGCAGCGAATGTCCGCCCAGTTCGAAGAAGTCGTCGTCGACGCCGACGCTCTCCCGTCCGAGGACCTGCGCGAAGATCCCGCACAGCAGCTCCTCCTGCGCGGTGGCCGGGGCCCGGCCGCTCCCCGCCGACGCCGCCTGCTCGGGCGCGGGCAGCGCCTTGCGGTCGACCTTGCCGTTGGGGGTGAGGGGCAGCGCGTCGAGGACCACGAGGGCGGACGGCACCATGTGTTCCGGGAGGCGCTGGGCCGCGTAGGCACGGACCGCTTCGGACAGGGCGTCCGAGGCCGTGCGGGCTGCTTCGCCGCTGACGCCGCCGGCTGCCCCTTCGTCGTCGGGCGGGGACGAGGTAGGCGACGAGCCGCCGATCTCCCGGCACGTCCTCCCGTACAACCACCGCGGCCTGCCCCACCAACGGATGCGACACCACCACCGCCTGCACCTCACCAGGCTCGATACGGAAACCCCGAATCTTCACCTGATCATCCACACGCCCCACGAACACCAACTCACCCTCACCCGACCACCGCACCCGGTCCCCGGTCCGATACATCCGCCCACCACCACCCCCGAACGGACACGCCACGAACCGCTCAGCCGTCAGCCCCGCACGCCCCACATACCCCCGCGCCACCTGAGCACCAGCGATGTACAACTCACCCGCCACCCCCACCGGCACGGGTTCCAAAGTCTCGTCCAGGACGTAGAGGCGGGTGTTGGCCACAGGCCGGCCGATCGGCACCACATCCCCGACCTCGTCCCGGCCCGCACCTCGAACACACAACAACCCACAACCGTCTCCGTCGGCCCGTACTCATTGACGACCACCGACCCAGGAGCCCGCTCCAGCCACCCCGCACATCAGCACCCGCCAAAGCCTCACCACCCACAACCAACCGGCCCGCGGCACCCGCCAGCCCATCCCCCGCCACCAACTCACCCAACAACGGCAGATGCGCCGGCACCACCTTCACCACATCGAACCCACCACCGGCCCCAACAACCCCGCCAGCCCCTCCGCACCACCCTCGGCGCTGACCGTCACCGCGCAACCCGACACCAACGGCACCAACACACTCGTCACCGTCAGATCGAAAGCAAGAGAGGAGTGCAGCGGCGCACCACCACGCCCGGCGTCATACGCCTCCGCCGCCCACACCACATAATTCGCCAGCCCACTGTGAGTGACCGCCACACCCTTCGGCCGCCCCGTCGACCCCGACGTATAAATCACATACGCCACACCCTCGCCATGAAGCACGGCGCCCGGCGCCGACGCCTCCACCGCCCCAGCTGCGCCACCGTCAGCGCATCGTCCAGGGCCACCATCCGCACCCGGCCCGCGGGCAGTTCGTCGAGGATCTCCTCACTGGTCAGCAGCAACACCGCACCACTGTCGGCCAGCATGAAAGCGATCCGCTCCCCCGGATACTCCGGATCCACCGGCAGATAACCCGCCCCCGCCTTCCACACCGCCAAGACCGCCGTGAGCATCTCCACACCACGCGGCAGACACAGACCCACCAGCGACTCCGCACCCACCCCCTGCCCCACCAAATACCGCGCCAGCCGATTCGCCCGAGCATCCAACTCCCCATACGACACCCCCACATCACCACAAACCACCGCCACCGCATCCGGCGACCGCACCACCCGCGCCTCGAACAACCCCAACACCGAACCCGACGGCAACCCCACCGCCGTGTCGTTCCACTCCTCCACCACCCGACGCCGCTCCACCCCACCCAACACATCCACCGCACGCAACGGCAGGTCAGGGTCGTCCGCGAGCTGCGTCAGGACGCGGACGAAGCGCTCCGCGATCCGCTCGGCCGTCCCGGCCTCGAAGAGGTCCGCGGCCGCGATCAGCGCGCCCCGCAGACCTGCGGGGCGACCGTCGCCGTCGAACGCCTCCCCCACGCTCATGTCCAGGTCGAACTTCGCCGCCCGCTCTCCCGTCGGCACGCCTCCGGCCGCCCGTGCGCCGGGCAGGTCGACGGCCGCCTCGGCGTTGTTCTGAACGGTCAGCATCACCTGGAAGAGGGGGTGCCGGGCCAGGGAACGGGCCGGGGACAGTTCCTCCACGAGCCGCTCGAAGGGCACGTCCTGGTGGGCGAGCGCGGACAGACCGGTCTCCCGGACCTGTGCCAGCAGCTGCCGGAAGGTCGGGTCGCCGGACAGGTCCGTCCGCATCACGACGGTGTTCACGAAGAAGCCGACCAGGTCGTCCAGCGCTTCGTCGGTACGGCCGGCCACCGCGGCGCCGATCGGGATGTCGGTCCCGGCACCGAGCCGGGACAGCAGCATCGCCAGCGCCGCCTGGACCACCATGAACGCGGTCGCGCCCTCCGCCTCGGCGACCGCCGCGAGCCGGGCGTGCACCTCGGCCGGCACGTCGAAGGGCACGCTGTGGCCGCGGTGCCCCATGGCGGCCGGGCGAGCCCGGTCGTACGGCAGCTCCAGCTCCTCCGGGATCCCGGTCAGGGCCTGGCGCCAGTAGCCGACCTGCCGGGAGAACACGCTGTCCGGGTTCTCCGCGTCGCCGAGCAGCTCCCGCTGCCACAGCGTGTAGTCCGCGTACTGCACGGGCAGCGGCTCCCACTCGGGGGCCCGCCCCGCGCACCGCGCCGCGTAGGCGAGGGAGATGTCCCGCGCCAGGGGCCGCATCGACCAGCCGTCGCCGGCGATGTGGTGGACGACCACGGACAGCACGTGCTCGTCGGGCCCGGCGGCGAACAGCCACGCCCGGATCGGCGCCTCCGTCGCGAGGTCGAAGACGTACCGCGCCGTACCGGCGACGGCGTCGGTCACCTCCTCCCAGGTGGCCGTGGCGGGCAGCTCCACCACGTCCAGGTCCCAGGCCAGGTCGTCGAGGGCGAGGATGCTCTGGTGCGGCTCGCCGTCCACCACGGGGAAGACCGTCCGCAGCACCTCGTGCCGCCCGATCACGTCCCGTAGGGCGTCGGCGAGGGCCGTGCGGTCGACGTCCCGGACAGGCGCAGCGCGACCGGAATGTTGTAGGTCGCACTGGGGCCCTCGAGCTGCTCGATGAACCACAGCCGGCGCTGTGCGAACGACAACGGAAGCATCAGGACTCCTCCTGCTTGCGCATCGGCCGCAGTGCCGGCCTAGCTGTCTTCTGATCTCCGACCTTGCTTGCGAGCTGTGCGACGGTGCGCGCCTCGAACAGGGCGCGGATCTCCACGTCCACGCCGAGCAGCGTGCGGATCCGGCTGATCAGCCGCACCGCGAGGAGCGAGTGGCCGCCGAGTGTGAAGAAGTCGTCGTCCACGCCGACGCTCTCCCGCCCCAGCACCTCGGCGAAGGCGCGCACAGCAGTTCCTCACGGGCGTTGGCCGGCCCGCGCCCCGTGCTCACGGGGACTTCCGGCACGGGCAGTGCCGTGCGGTCGATCTTGCCGTTGACGGTCAGGGGCAGCTCGTCCAGGACGACGACGGCGGACGGCACCATGTGCGCCGGCAACCGGCCGCTCAGGGAGGCCGGCACCTCGCCGGGCAGATCCTGTTCGGCCGCGACTTCGGCCGGTACGACGTACGCCACGAGCCGGATGTCGCCGGGCGTGTCCTCCCTGGCTACGACCGCGGCCCGGGCGACACCCGGGTGCGTGAGGACGGCGGCCTGCACCTCGCCGGGCTCGATGCGGAAGCCGCGGATCTTGACCTGTTCGTCGGCGCGGCCCACGAAGACGAGTTGGCCCTCGGGCGTCCACCGCACCCGGTCCCCGGTCCGGTACATCCGCTCACCGGACCCGGTCCCGTACGGGCAGGCCACGAACCGCTCAGCGGTCAGACCGCGGCGTCCCACATACCCCCGCGCCACCTGGGCCCCGGCGATGTACAGCTCACCGGCCACGCCCACGGGCACGGGCTCAAGGGCGGCGTCCAGGACGTACAGACGGGTGTTGGCGACCGGCGCGCCGAACGGCACGACACCCTCGCCGGACCCGTCGACCTCACCGGCGGCCACCATGACCGTGGCCTCAGTCGGGCCGTAGGTGTTGACCAGCCGCCGGCCCTCGGACCACGCCCCGGCCAGCTCACGCCCGATGGGCTCGGCACCAACCAGCAGCGTCTCGACACCGTCCAAGTCACCGGGCTCCAACACGCCCAGCAGGGAAGGCACCACACTCGCCGCCCGTACGCCGGCCGACTCCACCAGCGCACGCAGCCGCTCGGGCTCCGCCCGCTCCCCACCCCGGCCACGACCAGCGACCCACCCCGACCCAGCGTCACCGCGAGGTCCAGCACGGACGCGTCGAAACTGAACGACGCGAACTGCAACACCCCCACCCCGGAGCCCACACCCATCAACTCACCAAAGACCCCCACCAGATTCAGCAGCGAGCCGTGCGAAACCACCACACCCTTCGGCCGCCCCGTCGACCCCGACGTATAAATCACATACGCCGCCTGCTCGGGCCCCACATCGACCGACGGCAGGCCAACGGGCTCGCCCACCGCACCGACCTCGTCGGCGACCACCAGCGGAACACCCACCTCGGCCACCAACCCGGCCAGACCCCGGACCGTCACCACGCACACCGCCCCGGAGTCCTGCGTCATGAACCCGATACGCTCCGCCGGATACTCCGGGTCGAGCGGCACATACACACCGCCCGCCTTCCACACCGCCAAGATCGCCGCCACCATCTCCACACCACGCGGCAGACACAGCCCGACGACCGACTCGGCACCCACCCCCCTGTCGGCCAGCACCCTCGCCAGCCGGTTCGCCCGCGCGTCCAGCTCCGCGTACGACACCTCCACACCCTCGAACACCACCGCCACCGCATCCGGCGACCGCTCCACCCACCCCTCGAACAACCCCAACACCGAACCCGACGGCACCTCCACCGCCGCCGCCTCCCCGTTCCAGGCCCCCAACACCCGGCCCCGCTCCGCCTCACCCAGCACGTCCACGCCGCGCAGCGGCAGATCCGACTCGCCGTCCAGTGCCGTCTCCAGGGCCGCGACGAGGTTCCGCAGCGCGGTGTGGAGGAGGGAGCAGACGGCCTCGGGGTCGACCGGGGCCACCGCGTCGACGCTGAGCACCAGCTCGCTTCCGTCGTCGTCGACGGCCGCGGCGAGCGGGTAGTTGGTGCGCGACCGTGTGTAGACGGTCCTGATGCCGTCGGCGTCCGTAGTGTCCTCGGAGAGCCGCCCGGCAGAAGTAACAGGAGCAGCGGCGTTGTGCCGGTAGTTGAAGAACGAGGTGAACAGGGGCATGTCCCCGGGTACGCCGCTGGCCTGCCGGGCCACCGCCAGGGGGATGTGCTCGTGTTCGAGGAGCCCGGCGAGCTGGGTGCGCATCTCGGCGACGGCCGACCGTACGCCGACGTCGCCCACCCGTACGCGGGCCGGGAGCGTATTGATGAACGGGCCGACCCGGTCGGCGCCGGCTCCGGCGCCCATGCGGCCGAAGAGGACCGTTCCGAAGACGACGTCGTCGCGCCCGCTGACCGCCGCCAGGACCCGCGCCCACGCCACGTGCAGCACGGTCGCGGGGCTCGCGCCGAGCCGACGGGAGATCTCGCGGAGCCGGCCGGTGACCGTGTCGGCGACCTGCACGTCGGCGCGGGCGGTGTCGGTGCCGTCGCGGTCCACGTCGACCAGGCCGTACGGGGCGGTCGGCTCGGTGATGTCGCCGAGCAGTGCGGCGAAGAACTCCTCGTGCCGCGAGCGTGCGGCGCCGGCGCGTGCCTGGGCCACGAAGTCCCGGAAGGGGAGCGGTTCGGACAGGTCGGCGGCCCGTCCTTCGACGAAGGCCTCGACCTCCTCCATGACGACTTCCAGGCCCATGTGGTCCTGCACCATGTGGTGGGCGCGGACGAGGGCGAGCCACATGCCGTTCGTGGGGGATTCCGCCACCCGTACGTCGAGCAGCGGTGCCCTGCCGAGGTCCATCGAGGAGCCCGCCGACGCCACCAGTTCGGCGACCGGGTCGGTGCTGTGGGCGTCGAGCGTCACCTCCTCCACGGGGAGTGCGGCCTGCCGCCACACGACCTGCACGGGCTCGCGCAGGCCTTCCCACACCACAGCGGTGCGGTAGATGTCATGGCGGTCCACCACGTTCCGCAACGCGTCCAGGAAGCCGTCCAGCCGGGACCGGGTGTCGAACTCGATCACCGTGGGGGTGACATACGCGTCGTCGCCGCTGCCCGCCATCAGGTGGTGGAAGAGCATGCCTTCCTGCAGGGGCGCGAGCGGATAGACGTCGGCCACGTTGGGCGCGCCGCCCTCGACGGTGGCCGTGATCCGCTCGATCTCGTCGCTGGTCAGGTCCACCAGCGGCAGCATCTCCGGTGTGATCGCGACGGCGTCGTCCGGGATGCGGTTCGCCGGCACCACGATCTGTTCGGGCCCCGCCACCCGTGCGAGACCGGCCACGGTCGGCGTCTCGAACAGCGCCCGTACCGAGACGGCGATCCCCCGCGACCGCAGCAGTTCCACGAGCCGCACCGCGAGGAGCGAGTGGCCGCCGAGCCTGAAGAAGTCGTCGTCGACGCCGACGCTCCCGGGTTCCCGTCCCAGAACCTCGGCGAAGGCCGCGCACAGCAGCTCCTCGCGGGCGTCGGCGGGCGCCCGGCCGCCGCCGGAGGCGTACGCGGGGGCCGGGAGGGCCTTGCGGTCGAGCTTGCCGTTGACGGTCAGGGGCAGCTCGTCCAGGGCGACGACGGCGGACGGCACCATGTGCTCGGGCAGCCGGGACGAGACGAAGTCCCGTACGGCGGACTCGATGCCCGGGCGGTCGGTGTCGGCCACGACGTAGGCGACGAGGCGGGTGTCGCCGGGCACGTCCTCGCGTACGACGACGGCTGCCTGGGCCACGTCCGGGTGTGCGGCGACGACAGCCCGGACCTCGCCGGGCTCGATGCGGAAGCCGCGGATCTTGACCTGTTCGTCGGCGCGGCCCACGAAGACGAGTTGGCCCTCGGGCGTCCACCGCACGCGATCGCCGGTGCGGTACATGCGCTCGCCCGCCGACGTGCCGTACGGGCAGGCCACGAACCGCTCGGCGGTCAGGCCGCCGCGGCGGACGTAGCCGCGGGCCAGCTGGGCGCCCGCGATGTACAGCTCACCGGCCACGCCCACGGGCACGGGCTCCAGCGCCCGGTCCAGGACGTACAGACGGGTGTTGGCGACCGGCGCGCCGAACGGCACGACACCCTCGCCGGACCCGTCGACCTCACCGGCGGCCACCATGACCGTGGCCTCAGTCGGGCCGTAGGTATTGACCAGCCGCCTTCCCTCGGACCACGCCCCGGCCAGCTCACGCCCGATCGGCTCCGCGCCCACCAGCAGCGTCTCGACACCGTCCAAGTCATCCGGCTCCAGCACACCGAGCAGGGAAGGCACGACACTCGCCGCCCGTACGCCGGCGGACTCCACCAGCGCACGCAGCCGCTCGGGCTCCGCCCGCTCCCCCACCCCGGCCACGACCAGCGACCCACCCGGCCCAGCGTCACCGCGAGGTCCAGCACGGACGCGTCGAAACTGAACGACGCGAACTGCAACACCCCCACCCGGAGCCCACACCCATCAACTCACCGAAGACCGCCACCAGATTCAGCAGCGAGCCGTGCGAAACCACCACACCCTTCGGCCGCCCCGTCGACCCCGACGTATAAATCACATACGCCGCCTGCTCGGGCCCCACATCGACCGACGGCAGGCCAACGGGCTCGCCCACCGCACCGACCTCGTCGGCGACCACCAGCGGAACACCCACCTCGGCCACCAACCCGGCCAGACCCCGGACCGTCACCACGCACACCGCCCCGGAGTCCTCAGTCATGAACCCGATACGCTCCGCCGGATACTCCGGGTCGAGCGGCACATACACACCGCCCGCCTTCCACACCGCCAAGATCGCCGCCACCATCTCCACCCCACGCGGCAGACACAGGCCGACGACCGACTCGGCGCCCACGCCCCTGTCGGCCAGCACCCTCGCCAGCCGGTTCGCCCGCGCGTCCAGCTCCGCGTACGACACGTCCGCGCCCTCGAAGACGACCGCCACCGCATCCGGCGACCGCTCCACCCATCCCTCGAACAGCCCCAACACCGAACCCGACGGCACCTCCACCGCCGCCGCCTCGCCGTTCCAGGCCTCCAACACCCGGTCCCGTTCCGCCTCGCCGAGCACGTCCACGCCGGCGACCCGCACCCGCGGATCGGCGACCACGGACCGCAGCACCCGTACGAACCGCTCCGCCAGCCGCCCAGCGCTGCTCGCGTCGAACAGCTCCGCCGCCACGATGAGCGCGCCGTGGATTCCCGCGGGCGCACCGTCGTCGGCGTAGGTCTCGGCGACGCTGACGTCCAGGTCGAACTTGGCCGTCAGGGGCCCCGCCGGCAGTCCTTCGGCCGCCACGCCGGGCAGCTCCAGGACGGCTTCGGCGGTGTTCTGGACGGTGAGCATCACCTGGAAGAGCGGGTGCCGGGACAGGGAACGGGCCGGCGCCAGCTCCTCGACCAGCCGCTCGAACGGCACGTCCTGGTGCGCGAGCGCCGACAGGCCCGCGTCCCGGACCCGGCCCAGCACCTCGCGGAACGTCGGGTCGCCCGACACGTCGGTCCGCAGGACCAGCGTGTTCACGAAGAACCCGACCAGGTCCTCCACCGCCACGTCCGTACGCCCGGCGACCGCCGACCCGACGGGGATGTCCGTGCCGGCGCCGAGCCGCGACAGCAGCACGGCGAGCGCGGCCTGGAGCACCATGTAGACCGTGACGCCCTCGGCGCGGGCCAGCTCCACGAGCCGTGCGTGCACCTCCGCGGGAACCTCCAGCGGCACGCTCAGACCGCGGTGGCCGGCCACGGCCGGGCGGGGCCGGTCGAAGGGGAGCTCCAGCTCCTCCGGCGCCCCTGCCAGGGCCCGGCGCCAGTACGCGACCTGGCGGGACAGCACGCTGTCCGGGTCGTCCTCCTCGCCCAGCAGCTCGCGCTGCCACAGCGCGTAATCGGCGTACTGCACGGGCAGCGGCTCCCAGTCCGGGGCCCGGCCCGCGCACCGGGCCTCATAGGCGGCCGACACATCCCGCGCCAGGGGTCCCTTGGACCAGCCGTCGCCGGCTATGTGGTGCAGCACCACGACGAGCACCTGCTCGCCGGGGCCCGCCGTGAACAGCCAGGCGCAGAAGGGCACTTCGTCGGCCAGGTCGAAGGCGTACTCCTGGGCGGCGGCCACAGCGCCCGCCAGCTCCTCCGGAGCGACCTCCACCACCTGAAGGCCCCACTCCAGCTCGGCCAGGTCCCGGATCCGCTGGTACGGCTCCCCGTCCTCGCCGACCGGGAACACGGTCCTCAGGACCTCGTGCCGGGCCAGGACGTCCCGCAGCGCCGCGTCCAGCGCCTCCCGGTCCACCTCGCCCGCCAGGCGCAGCGCGACGGGCACGTTGTAGGCGGGGCCGGAACCGTCCAGGCGACCCAGGAACCACAGCCGGCGCTGCGCGAAGGAGAGCGGTACGCGCTCCGGGCGCTCGGCCCGCGCCAGTGCGGGACGGGCCCGGACCGCGCCCCGCCCCTCTCCGGCCGGGTCGCCGTCGGCCTCCGCGCCCAGCTGTGCGGCGAGACCGGCCACCGTCGGTGTGTCGAAGAGGGCGCGGATCTCGACCTCGACGCCGAGTACGGCCCGGATACGGCTGATCAGCCGCACGGCGAGCAGCGAGTGTCCGCCCAGTTCGAAGAAGTCGTCGTCGACGCCGACACCGGGCAGCCCGAGCACTTCGGCGAACGCCCCGCACAGCAGCTCCTCCCGTACCGTGGCGGGGCCCCGGCCGGTGGCGGCGGTCGTGGCGTAGTCGGGTGCGGGCAGGGCCTTGCGGTCCAGTTTGCCGTTGCCGGTGAGCGGAAGCGCCTCCAGGACGACCACGGCGGACGGCACCATGTACTCGGGCAGCCGCCCGGCCGCGAAGCTCCGTACGGCGTCCGGCAGCGTCGCCTCGACCTCCTCGGGGTCGTCGGCGGGGACGACGTAGGCGATGAGTCGTACGTCGCCGGGGGTGTCCTCGAGGGTGACGACGGCGGCCTGGGTGACCTCGGGGTGTGCGGTCAGGGTGGCCTGCACCTCGCCGGGCTCGATCCGGAAACCGCGGACCTTCACCTGCTCGTCGGCACGACCGAGGAACACCAACCGACCGTCGGCGTCCCACCGCACGCGGTCGCCCGTCCGGTACATCCGCTCGCCGGGCGACGCCCCGTAGGGGCAGGCCACGAACCGCTCGGCGGTCAGCCCGGCGCGCCGCACATAGCCACGGGCCAGCTGGTCACCGGAGATGTACAGCTCCCCCGCCACACCGGCGGGGGCCGGGTTGAGGGAGCGGTCCAGGACGTAGCAGCGGGTGTTGGCGACGGGTGTGCCGACGGGGACGGTGCCCGCAGCGATGAGCTCGGGCGTGAGCGGGGTGGTGGCGACACCGATCGTGGCCTCGGTGGGCCCGTAGTGGTTGAACACCCGCCGCTCGGGTCCGGCGACCTCCAGCAACTCCCGCACCCACGCCGGACTCGCCGCCTCGCCGCCCAGGACCAGCGACGTGCCGGGAAGGACAGCCTCCAGACCGCCATCGGCACCAAGGGCCGCCAGGTGGGAGGGCACGGCCTTGAGGTGGTCGATGCGGTGCTGGGCCATGTACCCGGCCACAGCCGTCGGGTCGGTGACCGCGCCCGACGGCAGCACATGCAGCTCACCACCCGTGGCAAGACTGGCGAAGACAAGAGTGTTGCCCAGGTCCGTGGCCTGCGCCTGCAACAGCGCATACCGCGCCCCGGGCGCGCCCAGCCCGACCCGCCCGGGCACGGCGGCCACATAGTTGGCCAGCGCGCCATGGGTCACCGCCACACCCTTGGGCCGGCCCGTAGAACCAGAGGTGTAGATGATGTACGCCAGCGCCGCGTCGGGGACGGGCGGGACGTCGGGCCCGGTCGGCGCAACGGCCGCCAGCTGCGTCGCCGTCAGCGGGTCGTCCAGTGGGACGAGACGGCCGCGCCCCGCGGGCAGCTCGTCCAGGATCTCCTCGGTGGTCAGCGTCAGCGCGGCCCGGCTGTCGGCCAGCATGAACGCGATCCGGTCGGCGGGCTGCTCCGGGTCCAGCGGCAGATAGCCCGCACCCGCCTTCCACACACCCAAAATCGCCGCGATCATCTCCACACCACGCGGCAGACACAGCCCCACCACCGACTCGGCACCCACACCCTGACCGGCCAGATAACCCGCGATACGGTTCGCCCGCGCCTCCAGCTCCGCGTACGAGACCCGCTCACCGTCACACACCACCGCCACCGCCTCCGGCGACCGCACCACCTGCCCCGCGAACAGCTCCGGGACGGGCACCGAAAGACCGTCCCGCGCGGTGTCGTTCCACTCGTGGAGGACGAGGTGCCGTTCCTCCCGGCCCAGCACGTCGAGCGCGCCGAGCCGTACGGCCGGGTCGTCCGTGACGGCTTCCAGGACCCGTGCCCAGCGGGTGGCGATGTGCGCCGCGGTCCCGGCGTCGAAGAGGTCCGCGGCCACGGTGAGCGTGCCGCGCAGGCCGGCGGGCGTGCCGTCGGCGTCGTAGGCCTCGCCGACCAGCACGTCCAGGTCGAACTTGGCCATCGAGGTGCCGGAGCCGGCCGTGACCGGTTCGAGGGTGACACCGGGAAGGTCGAGGACGGCGGCGATGGTGTCCTGCTTGGTGAACACGACCTGGAAGAGGGGGTGCCTGGCCAGCGACCGGGCGGGCGCCAGCTCCTCCACGAGCCGTTCGAACGGGACGTCCTGGTGCGCGTACGCCGCCAGGCCGGTCTCCCGGACGCGCGAGAGCACCTCGCGGAAGGTGGGGTCGCCCGACAGGTCGGTGCGCAGCACCAGCGTGTTCACGAAGCAGCCGACCAGTCCGTCCAGCGCCTCGTCCGCGCGGCCGGCGATCGCCGAGCCGACGGGGATGTCCGTCCCGGCACCGAGCCGCGACAGCAGCACGGCCAGCGCCGCCTGCAGCACCATGAAGACGGTCACGCCCTCGGTCCGCGCCAGCTCGACGAGCCGCGCGTGGACCTCCGCCTGGACTTCCAGGGGCACTTGGTGGCCGCGGTGGCTCGCCACGGCGGGCCGGGGCCGGTCGAAGGGCAGGGCCAGCTCTTCGGGGCTGCCGGCGAGGGCGTGTCGCCAGTAGTCGACCTGACGGTTGATCAGGCTGTCGGGGTTCTGCTCGTCGCCGAGGAGTTCGCGCTGCCAGAGCGCGTAGTCGGCGTACTGGACGGGCAGCGCCTCCCACTCCGGAGCCCGCCCCGCACACCGCGCCTCGTACGCCACGGACACATCCCGCGCCAGCGGCCCCCGGGACCAGCCGTCCCCGGCGATGTGGTGCACGACCACGACCAGGACGTGCTCCTCCGGCCCGGCCGCGAAGAGCGTCGCCCGGAACGGCATCTCTACGGCGAGGTCGAACGCATGGCGCACCGCGCCCGCCACGGCGTCGGCCGGCTCCGCCGGGTCGACCTCCACGACCGGCAGCTCCCAGGCGAGGTCGTCCACGGCCAGCACGTGCTGGTACGGCTCGCCGTCGGCGACGGCGAACACCGTGCGCAGCGCCTCGTGCCGGTCCAGTACGTCACACAGCGCCGCGGACAGGGCCGCGCGGTCGAGGCGGCCCAGGAGCCGCACGGCGACCGGCATGTTGTAGGTGGCGCTGGGGCCCTCCAGCTGGTTCAGGAACCACAGGCGCTGCTGCGCGAACGACAGCGGCACCCGCTCGGGCCGCCGCCCGGCCGCGCTCAGGGCGGGCCGGGCCGCGTCGGCCCCCTCCAGCCTGGCCGCGACCCCGGCGACCGTACGGGCCTCGAACAGGGTGCGCAGCGACAGTTCGACGCCCAGGACGGACCTGATCCTGCTGAGGAGCCGTACGGCGAGCAGCGAATGGCCGCCGAGCGCGAAGAAGTCGTCGTCGACGCCGACGGCGGGCAGGGACAGCACCTCCGCGAAGGCGGCGCACAGGATCTCCTCCTGCGGGCCGGCGGGCCCCCGGCCGGCCGTGGCCGCGTACTCCGGCACCGGCAGGGCGCGGCGGTCGAGCTTGCCGTTCCGCGTCAGTGGCAGCTCGTCCAGGACGACGACCGCGGCCGGCACCATGTACTCCGGCAGCCGTCCGGCCGCGAAGTCGCGAAGCTGCTCCGGCAGCTCCCTGCCCGAGCCCTCGGCCGTCACGACATAGGCGACCAGCCGCTTGTCGCCCGGCGTGTCCTCACGGGCGACGACCGCCGCCTGGGCGACCTGCTCATGGGCCAGGAGCGCGGCTTCGACCTCGCCGGGCTCGATACGGAACCCGCGGATCTTGACCTGCTCGTCGGACCGCCCCGCGAAGACCAGCTGCCCGTCGGCGGTCCAGCGGGCGCGGTCACCGGTCCGGTACATCCGCTGACCGGGCTCGGTGCCGTACGGGTCGGCGACGAACCGCTCGGCGGTGAGCCCGGCGCGCCCGAGGTAACCGCGTGCGAGCCCGGCGCCCGCGACGTACAGCTCACCGGCCACGCCCACCGGGACGGGGTGGAGGGTCGCGTCGAGGACGTAGACGCGTGTGTTGACGACGGGCCGGCCGATCGCCACCTCGTCCGCGTCCGGATCGCACCGCCACAGCGTCGCGTCCACGGTGGTCTCCGTCGGACCGTAGGAGTTGAACATGGCCCGGCCCCGCGCCCACCGCGCCATCACCTCCGGCGGACACGCCTCACCCGCCACCGTCAACACCACATCGAGGCCGATCGACGACTCGTCGAGAGTGGCCAGCACCGCCGGCGGCAACGTCACATGCGTCACCCGCTCCTGCGACAGGAACCGCGGCAACGCCTCACCAAGCCGCCGCTCCTCCGGCACGACCACCAACGCCGCACCCGTCAACAGGGCCATGCACCAGTCCCAGCCGAACGTGTCGAACCCGGCCGACGCGAACTGACCCACCCGATCCCCGCCACCCACACCCAGGAACCGCACATGCCCTTCCCGGAAACTCGCGACACCCGCGTGCGACACCACCACACCCTTGGGCCGACCCGTCGACCCGGACGTATAGATCACCCACGCCGGATGCGACACCCGCAACCCGACATCCCCCACAACCCGGCCATCGAACGAGCCCAACTCCCCAACGACATCCGTTGAGTCGAGCACGACCACCGAAACGCCCTCCGGCACGACGCCCGCCGTACTCTCCGCGGCCAGCACAATGCCCACACCGGCATCGCCGACCATGAACGAGATCCGGTCCGAGGGATAGGCGGGATCCACCGGCAGATAAGCCCCACCCGCCTTCAACACACCCAGCAAGGCCACCAACAGATCGACGCCCCGCTCCAGACACACCCCCACCACCGACTCCGGACCCACACCACGCCCCACCAACAACCGCGCCACCCGATTCGCCCGCGCCTCCAGCTCCGCGTACGACACCTCCACCCCACCAGCCACCACAGCCACCGCATCCGGAGTCCGCGCCACCTGCGCCTCGAACAGCTTCGGGACGGGCGAAGCCGACACCTCGACGGCGGAGTCGTTCCAGTCCCGCAGTACGCGACGCCGCTCGACCTCGTCGAGCACGTCCACGCGGCTGAACGGGAGGTCGGCGGCATCGTCCAGCGCCGCCACCAGGTGCTCGACCGCGGTGCGTACCAGCGCGGCCACCGCCTCGGGGTCGATCGGCGCCACCGCGTCCACGGCCAGGCCGATGCCCGCGCCTTCGCCGTCGTCGTCGACGGAGACCGTCAGCGGGTAGTTCGTGCGCTCGCGCACGAGAACGGTCGTCACACCCTCGAGTCCGTCGGAACCCTCGCCGGACGGGCCCTCCTCGGACGAGGGCGGGGTGGTCTGGTTGTGGCGGTAGTTGAGCAGGGCGGTGAACAGCGGAGCGTCGCCCTGGACGCCGCTGGCCTGCTGGGCCACGGCGAGGGGTGCGTGCTCGTGCGCCAGGAGCCCGGCGAGCTGGTCCCGCATGGCGCCGACCGCTTCCCGTACGTCGGCGTCGTCGACCCGTACGCGTACGGGCAGCGTGTTCATGAACGGGCCCGGCACCCGGTCGGCGCCCGCACCGGCATTCATCCGCCCGAACAGCACCGTGCCGAAGACGACGTCGTCGCGCCCGCTGACCGCTGCCAGCACGCGCGCCCACGCCACGTGCAGCACGGTCGCCGGGCTCACGCCCAGCTGCCTGCAGACCTCGCGGATCCGCGCCACGGTCTCCGGCGAGAAGGGCAGCCGGACACGTACGACACCGGCGCCGTCGCCGCGCGCGTCCAGGACTCCGTAGGGCGCGGTCGGCTCGGTGACGTCACCCAGCAGCTCGGCGAAGTACCGCTCGTGCTCCTCCCGGGCCGTCCCGCCGCGCGCCTGCGCCACGAAGTTCCGGAACGGCAGAGGAGCCGGCAGCCGGTCCTCCCGGCCCTCGACGAACGCCCGTATCTCGTGCAGGACGACTTCGAGCGCGGTGTGGTCCTGCACCATGTGGTGCATCCGCACCAGGAGCAGCCACCGGTCCTGGACGGCAGCGATGTGCACGTCGATGAGGGGCGCCCGCCACAGATCCATGGTGAGGCCGGCCCGATCCAGCAGCTCTTCGGCCGGGTCGCCGCCGCCCCGCTCGTCGAGCGTCACCTCGGTCACGGGCAGTACGGCACGCCGCCGCACGACCTGGACGGGCTCGCGCAGCCCCTCCCACACCACACCGGTCCGGAAGATGTCATGGCGGTCGACCACACACTGCAACGCCGCCACGAAGGCGTCGAGCTGCTCGCGCGCCGCGAACTCCAGCACCGTCGGGGTCACGTACGCGTCGTCGCCGCCGTCGGCGAGCAGGTGGTGGAAGAGGAGCCCTTCCTGGAGCGGGGCGAGCGGGTAGACGTCGGCGACGTTGCCCGCGCCACCATCGACGGACGCGACGATCCGCTCGATCTCCTCGGCGGTCAGCCCGGGGACCAGCGGCAGCATGTCGGGGGTGAGGGCCGTCGCGTCCCGGGGGATGAGGTTCGCCGGTATGTCGACGTGCTCGGCACCGGCCGCCGCCGCGAGACCCGCCGGCGTGGGCGTCTGGAACAGGGCCCGCACGGAGACGGAGATGCCCCGCGACCGAAGCGTCTCGACCAGGGACACGACCAGCAGCGAATGCCCGCCCAGCTTGAAGAAGTCGTCGTCCACGCCGACGCTCTCCCGCCCCAGCACCTCGGCGAAGGCGGCGCACAGCACCTCCTCCCGCGCATTCGCGGGGGCCCGTCCCGTTCCGCCCGCGTACGTGGGTGCGGGCAGGGCCTTGCGGTCGAGCTTGCCGTTGCTGTTCAACGGCAGGACGTCCAGCACGACGACCGCCGACGGAACCATGTGCGCCGGAAGCCGCTGCGCCACGAGCGCGGTCAGCTCCGCCGGCAGATCAGCCCCCGCCTCGTCGCCGCGCGGGACGACGTATGCGACCAGACGCTTGTCACCGGGCGTGTCCTCCCGCACGACCGCAACAGCCTGCGCGACGTGCGCGTGCTCGACCAAGACGGCCTCGATCTCGCCGGGCTCGATACGGAAACCCCGCACCTTCACCTGCTCATCCGCACGCCCCAGGTACTCCAGATCACCATCGGCGTTCCACCGCACCAGATCCCCGGTCCGGTAAAGCCGCTCACCCGGCACAATCGCATACGGATTCGCGACGAACCGCTCGGCCGTCAGCCCGGCACGCCCCAAATACCCCCGCGCCAAACCCGCACCAGCCACATACAACTCACCCACCACACCAACCGGAACCGGCGAAAGACCGGCATCCAACACAAACACCCGGGCATTACCCACCGGCCGGCCAATAGGCGGAGAAACCAGTCCCTCAACATCGTCCGGCGCGAACCACGCCGTCGAATACACCGTCGCCTCAGTCGGACCATAAATATTCGCCACCCTGGCACCCGGCAGTGCGGCGCGAATATCGCGCACCAGCCCGCCCGGCAGTGCCTCACCCGCCAGCACCACCGCGCCCACACCCGACGAGGTCAGCCCACCCAACACCCGGGACAACGCCGAAGGAACCGCACTGACCAGACTCACACCCCGGCCGGCCCGGCATCCGCCAGCGCCAGCACATCCCGCACCACCTCCACACAGCCACCCGACACCAGCGGCCCGAACACCTCGAACACCGACACATCGAAACTCAACGACGTAGAACCCAGCACCCGCGCGAAATCACCGTCGCCGAACTCACCCACCGCCCACGACAACAGACTCACCACCGAACGGTGCTCCACCACCACACCCTTCGGCCGACCCGTCGACCCCGACGTATAAATCACATACGCCGGATCGAACGCCGAAACTCCCACTCCCAGGGCCGAAGCATCCAACCCCGCCAACTCGCCCGCCACATCGGCGGAATCCACGGCGACCAGAGGAACACGGGCGGAGTCGGGAATCGCGCCCCTCGTGCTTTCCTCGACCAGGACCAGTCGAGGCCGGGCGTCGTCCAGCAGGAAGCCGATGCGGTCGGCGGGGTAGTCGGGGTCGATAGGCAGGTAGGCGCCGCCCGCCTTCCACACCGCGAGCATGGCGACCACGGCATCGATCCCGCGCGACAGGCACAGTCCCACGACCGTCTCCGGCCGTACGCCCCGCGCCACGAGCAGCCGTGCGAGCCGGGCGGCGCGCGCGTCGAGCTCGGCGTACGACACCTCGGCGCCCGCCGAGACGACCGCCACGGCGTCCGGGGTCCGCGCCGTCTGCGCCTCGAACAGTTCCACCGCCGTAGCGGCCGGCGCCGCTCCCATGGCGGTGTCGTTCCACTCCACCAGCAGGCGGCGCCGCTCCTCCTCGTCGAGGACGTCCACGGCGCTCAGCCGTGTCTGCGGGTCGTTGCTCAGGAGCGCGAGCGCACGTGTCCAGTAGAGGGCGACGCGTTCCGCGGTCTCCGCGTCGAACAGGTCGGCGGCGACGGTCACCGAGCCGCGCACCCCGGCCGGTGCGCCGTCCTCGTCGTGGACCTCCTCGACGATGACGTCGAGATCGAACTTCGCCGCGGCGGCCGCGTTCGGCAGGCCTTCGGTGACGAGTCCGCCCGGCAGGTCCAGGACGGCCTCGGCGTTGTTCTGGAGCGTGAGCATGACCTGGAACAGCGGGTGCCGGGCCAGGGACCGCTCGGGCGCCAGCTCCTCCACCAGCCGCTCGAACGGCACGTCCTGGTGCGCCAGCGCCGACAGACCGGCCTCCCGCACCCGGCCCAGCACCTCCCCGAACGTCGGGTCACCCGACAGGTCCGTCCGCAGCACCAGCGTGTTCACGAAGAAACCGACCAGGTCGTCCAGCGCCTCGTCCGTACGGCCGGCGACCGCCGAGCCCACCGGGATGTCCGTCCCGGCACCCAGCCGCGACAGCAGAACCGCCAGCGCCGCCTGGAGCACCATGAACACCGTCACGCCCTCGGCCCGCGCCACATCCTTGAGGCGCCGGTGCACGTCGGCCGGGACCTCCAGCGGGACCCGGTGCCCGCGATGGCTCGCCTCCGCCGGGCGGGGCCGGTCGAAGGGCAGCTCCAGCTCCTCCGGCGCCCCGGCCAGGGCCTCACGCCAGTACGCCACCTGCCGCGAGATCACACTCCCCGCGTCAGCCTCATCGCCCAGCAACTCCCGCTGCCACAACGCATAGTCCGCGTACTGCACCGGCAGCGGCTGCCACTCAGGAGCCCACCCCGCACACCGCGCCTCGTACGCCACCGACACATCCCGCGCCAGCGGCCCCATCGACCAGCCATCACCCGCGATGTGATGCACCACCACCACAAGCACGTGCTCATCCGGACCCACCGAGAACAGCCACGCCCGGAACGGCACCTCGGCGGACAGGTCGAAGGCGTACTGCTGCGCGGCAGCGACAGCCCCCGCCAGCTCCTCCGATCCCACCTCCACGACCTGGAGACCCCACTCCAGCTCCTCCGGGCCGAGGATCCGCTGGTACGGCTCCCCGCCCTCGGCGACCGCGAACACCGTCCGCAGCACCTCGTGCCGGCCCAGCACATCCCGCAGCGCGGCATCCAGCGCCACCCGGTCCACGTCACCCGTAAGTCGCTCTGTCACCGGCAGGTTGTACGTGGCGCTCGGGCCCTCCAGCCGGCCCAGGAACCACAGCCGCCGCTGCGCGAACGACAACGGCACCCGCTCCGGGCGCACCGCCGGTACCAAGGCCGCTCGGGCCCGGCCCTCGCCGCTGAGCCGTGCCGCGAGGCCGGCGACGGTCGGCGCCGCGAACAGGGTGCGGAGCGACAGCTCGACGCCAAGCACCGACCGCACACGGCTCACCAACCGCACGGCCAGGAGGGAGTGGCCTCCCAGCGCGAAGAAGTCGTCGTCCACGCCGACGCTTTCCAGCCCCAGCACCTCGGCGAACAGGGCGCACAGGATCTCTTCCCGGGCGTCGGCCGGCGCCCTTCCGGCACCCGCCGCGTACTCCGGCGCCGGCAGGGCCTTGCGGTCGAGCTTGCCGTTGCTGTTCAACGGCAGGACGTCCAGCACGACGACCGCCGACGGAACCATGTGCGCCGGAAGCCGCTGCGCCACTAGCGCGGTCAGCGACGCCGGCAGATCAGCCCCCGCCTCGTCGCCACGCGGGACGACATAAGCGACCAGACGCTTGTCACCGGGCGTGTCCTCCCGCACGACCGCAACAGCCTGCGCGACGTGCGCGTGCTCGACCAAGACGGCCTCGATCTCGCCGGGCTCGATACGGAAACCCCGCACCTTCACCTGCTCATCCGCACGCCCCAGGTACTCCAGATCACCATCGGCGTTCCACCGCACCAGATCCCCAGTCCGGTAAAGCCGCTCACCCGGCACAGCCCCAAACGGATTCGCGACGAACCGCTCGGCCGTCAGCCCGGCACGCCCCAAATACCCCCGTGCCAAACCCGCACCAGCCACATACAACTCACCTACCACACCAACCGGAACCGGCGAAAGACCGGCATCCAGCACAAACACCCGGGCATTACCCACCGGCCGGCCAATAGGCGGAGAAACCAGTCCCTCAACATCGTCCGGCGCGAACCACGCCGTCGAATACACCGTCGCCTCAGTCGGACCATAAATATTCGCCACCCTCACACCCGGCAGTGCGGCGCGAATATCGCGCACCAGCCCGCCCGGCAGTGCCTCACCCGCCAGCACCACCGCGCCCACACCCGACGAGGTCAGCCCGCCCAACACCCGGGACAACGCCGACGGAACCGCACTGACCAGACTCACACCCCGGCCGGCCCCGGCATCCGCCAGCGCCAGCACATCCCGCACCACCTCCACACAGCCACCCGACACCAGCGGCCCGAACACCTCGAACACCGACACATCGAAACTCAACGACGTAGAACCCAGCACCCGCGCGAAATCACCGTCGCCGAACTCACCCACCGCCCACGACAACAGACTCACCACCGAACGGTGCTCCACCACCACACCCTTCGGCCGACCCGTCGACCCCGAGGTGTAGATGACATACGCCGGATCGAACGCCGAAACCTCAACCCCTGAAAGCGAACCGTCCAACCCGGCCAACTCAGCCACCACACCAGGGCCATGCAGATTTATCTCCGGAATGTCGACGTCACTCGCGACATCCACCTCTCCGTCGGTCAGGACGCACACCGCTCCCGAGTCGCGGAGCATGTAGGCGATCCGCTCCGCCGGATACGACGGATCGACCGGCAGATACGCGCCACCCGCCTTCATCACCCCCAGCAGCGCCACCACCACCTCCACCCCACGCCCCATCGCCACACCCACCACCGACTCCGCACCCACACCCCGACCCACCAACAACCGCGCCAAACGATTCGCCCGCTCGTCCAACTCCGCGTACGACACCTCGCCCCCACCCGCGGCCACCGCCACCGCACCCGGAGTCCGCGCCACCTGCGCCTCGAACAACCCCGGAACCGACACCCCCAACACCCCGACCGCCGTGTCGTTCCACTCCACCAACACCCGACGACGCTCCGCCTCATCGAGCACGTCCACGCCGTTGAGGGGCAGGTCTGCGACCGCGGCCTTCGGTTCCAGCGCCCGTTCCAGCGCGGTCACCAGGTTGTCGACGCTGGTGCGTACGAGAGCGCCCACCGCGGCGGGGTCGATCGGTGCCACCGCGTCCACGGCCAGGCCGATCCCCGCGCCGTCCCCGTCGTCGTCGACGGACACGGTGAGCGGGTAGTTGGTGCGCTCGCGCACGAGCAGGGTCGTGACGCCCTCCATGGCCGTCCGGTCGTCGGTGCCAGCACCGGTGTTGTGGCGGTAGTTGAGCAGGGCGGTGAAGAGCGGAACGTCGCCCTGGACGCCGCTGGCCCGCTGGGCCACCGCCAGGGGCGCGTGCTCGTGCGCCAGAAGCCCGGCCAGCTGCGCCCGCATGGCGTCGACAGCGCCCAGGACACCGCCGTCGTCGTCGGCCCGTACCCGTACGCGTACGGGCAGGGTGTTCATGAACGGGCCCGGCACCCGGTCGGCGCCCGCGCCCGCGTTCATGCGCCCGAACAGCACCGTGCCGAACACGACGTCGTCACGTCCCGACACCGCGGCGACCACCCGCGCCCACGCCACGTGCATCACCGTCGCCGGGCTCACCCGCAGGTGCCGGGCGACGGACCGAAGGCGGTCGACGGTGTGCGGTGAGAGCGACAGTTCGGCGCGGGCGATTCCGGTGCCGTCGCCGCGCGCGTCCAGGACTCCGTAGGGCGCGGTCGGCTCGGTGACGTCACCCAGCAGCTCGCCGAAGTACCGCTCGTGCTCGGCCCGGTCCACCCCGCCGCGCGCCTGCGCCACGAAGTTCCGGAACGGCAGCGGCGCCGGCAGCTCGTCCTCCCGGCCCTCGATCAGCGCGCGGACCTCGTCCAGGACCACGGCGAGCGCGGTGTGGTCCCTGACCATGTGGTGCATCCGTACGAGGGCCAGCCACCGGTCCGCCACCGCGGCGATATGCACATCGATCAGCGGCGCCCGCCCCAGATCCATGGACAGCCCCACCACCGACAGCAACCGCTCAGCAGCCTCACCATCACCCGAGCAGCCCTCAAGGACCACCTCCCGCACCGGCAGCACGACCCGCCGCCGCACCACCTGCACCGGCTCCCGCAACCCCTCCCACACCACACCCGTACGGAACACGTCATGCCGATCCACCACCCGCTGCAACGCCGCGACGAAAACGTCCAACCGCTCCCGCCCGTCGAACACCAGCACCGTCGGCGTCACATACGCATCCTCACCGCCCTCCACCAACAAGTGATGGAACAGCAACCCCTCCTGCAACGGCGCCAGCGGATACACATCCGCCACATTCGCCGCCCCACCCTCCACCGACCCCACAACCCGCCCGATCTCCCCCACCGACATCCCGGGCACCAGCGGCAACATCTCCGGCGTAATCACCGAAACACCCTCGGGAATCACACTCTCCGGAACCTCCACCCACTCCGCCCCCGCCACCGCCGCCAACCCCGCCGGCGTCGGCGACTGGAACAGGGCGCGCACGGGCACCGAGACGCCACGTGCCCGCAGGCGCTCCACGAGCCGTACGGCGAGCAGCGAGTGTCCGCCCAGGTGGAAGAAGTCGTCGTCCACGCCGACCGAATCCAGTCCCAGGACCTCGGCGAAGGCCGCGCACAGCACCTCCTCCCGCGCGTTGGCCGGCGCCCGCCCGGCACCCGTCGCGTACGCGGGCGCGGGCAGGGCACGCCGATCGAGCTTGCCGTTGCCGGTCAGGGGGAGTTCGGGCAGGACGACGACGGCGGAGGGCACCATGTGCGGGGAGAGCCGTCGACCGGCGAACTCGCGTACGGACCAGCCGAGTTCGGAGTCGTCACGCCTCTGCGCCGCGTCGAGGTCGGCCGGGACGACGTAGGCGACGAGCCGTGTCTCGCCCGGTGTGTCCTCGCGGGCGACGACGACGGCCCGGGCCACGCCGGGGTGCGCGGCGACGACGGCCCGGACCTCGCCCGGCTCCACGCGGAAGCCCCTGATCTTGACCTGTTCGTCGGCGCGGCCCGCGTACACGAGGCGGCCGTCCGCCGTCCAGCGCGCCAGGTCGCCGGTCCGGTACATCCGCTCGCCGCCGCCTTCCCCGTACGGGCAGGCGACGAACCGTTCCGCCGTGAGGCCGGCCCGTCCCACGTACCCGCGGGCGAGGGGCGCGCCGGCGACATACAGCTCGCCGGTCACGCCGGGCGGCACCGGATTGAGGGATGCGTCGAGGACGTACAGGCGGGTGTTGGCGATGGGGGTGCCGACGGGCGCGGAGGCGCCGGCCGTCAGGTCGCCGGTGGCCGCCTCGGTGAGCTGCCCGGTGGCCACGCCGATGGTGGTCTCGGTGGGACCGTAGTGGTTGAAGACGGCCCGGTCGTCGCCGGCCGCGGCGACCAGGTCGCGCAGCCAGGGTGCCGGTGCCGCCTCGCCGCCCAGGACGAGGGAGCGGGCGGGCAGCAGCGCGTCGACGCCGCGCGCGGCGGTCAGGGCGGCCAGGTGCGAGGGGACGGCCTTCACGTGGTCGATGGCGTGGGCGGCCAGGTAGTCGGCGACGGCCGCGGGGTCGGTCACGGCCCGGGCGCCGAGGATGTGGAGCTGCCCGCCGGTGGCGAGGCTGGTGAAGACGACGGTGTTGCCGAGGTCGGTCACCTGCGGCTGGAGCAGCGCGTACCGGTGACCCGGTGCGCCGAGGCCGAGGCGGTCCGGGACCGAGGCGACGTAGTTGGCGAGGGAGCCGTGCGTGACCGCCACGCCCTTCGGCTGTCCTGTCGAGCCGGAGGTGTACATCACGTACGCCAGGGCGGCGGCGGGCACGAGGGTGCCGGGCGTCGTCGACGGCAGCTGCGCCAGCTCGTCGGCGACGGCCGGGTCGTCGAGTGCCACGACGGCCCTGACGGTGGGCGTGTCGACGGGCGCCATCGCGTCCCGCGCGGTGACCAGGACCTCCGCGCGGGCGTCGGTCAGCATGAACGCGGTGCGCTCGGCGGGCTGTTCCGCGTCCACGGGCAGGTACGCGGCGCCCGCCTTCCAGACGGCCAGAATGGCCGTGATCGTCTCGATGCCGCGCGGCAGGCACAGGCCCACCACCGATTCGACACCGACGCCCAGCCGGATGAGGTGATGCGCCAGGCGGTTAGCGCGGGCGTCCAGCTCGGCGTACGACGTGTCCGTGGACGACTTCTCCGCATACGACGTGTCGGCGTGCGACGTATCGGCGTTCGCCGTGTCGGCGTGTGGCGTGTCGGCGTGTGGCGTGGCCGCGTGCGACGTGTCCGCGTGCGACGTGTCCGCGTGCGACGTGTCCGCGTGCGACGCGTCGTCGGCGTCGCAGACGACCGCCGTCGCGTCCGGGGTCCGGGCCGTCTGCGCCTCGAACCGCTCCAGTACCGAGGCCGTGGGCAGCTCGGCGGCCGTGTCGTTCCACTCCTCGACGACCCGGCGCCGTTCCGCCGGGTCGAGGAGGTCCACCGCGTGCAGCCGCGTCCGCGGTGCGGCGGTCAGGTCGGCCAGGGCCCGGGTCCAGCGTTGCGCCAGGCGGCGGGCGGTTTCGGCGTCGAAGAGGTCGGCGGCCAGGGTCATGGACCCGCGCACACCGGCCGGGGCGCCGTCGGCGTCGAACACCTCCCCGACGCTGACCGCGACGTCGAACTTCACGGACGACAGCTCGGCCGAGAACTCCTCGGCCCGCAGGCCGGGCAGGTCGATGACCGCTTCGGCGGTGTTCTGGACGGTGAGCATGACCTGGAACAGCGGGTGCCGGGAGAGCGACCGCGGCGGGGCCAGCTCCTCCACGAGCCGCTCGAACGGCACGTCCTGGTTCCCGTACGCCGACAGGCTCGTCGCCCGCACGCGGGCCAGCACCTCGCGGAACGTGGGGTCGCCGGACAGGTCGGTCCGCAGCACCAGCGTGTTGACGAAGAAGCCGACGAGGTCCCGCAGGGCGGCGTCGGTGCGCCCGGCGATCGCCGAGCCGATCGGCACGTCCGGGCCGGCGCCGAGGCGGGAGAGCGTCACCGCCAGCGCGGCCTGGAGCACCATGAAGGCGGTCACGCGCTCTTCGCGCGCGAGTTCCACGAGCCGTGCGTGCACGTCGGCCGGGATCTCCAGCGGCACGCTGTGCCCCTGGTGGCTCGACACGGCGGGCCGGGGCCGGTCGAAGGGCAGGGGCAGTTCCTCGGGGGCGCCGTCGAGGGCGGCGCGCCAGTGGGCGACCTGCCGGCTGAGGACACTCTCGGGGTCGTCGGCGTCGCCGAGCAGTTCACGCTGCCACAGGGCGTAGTCCGCGTACTGCACCGGCAGCGGCTCCCACTCGGGGTCCCGCCCGGCGCACCGCGCCTCGTACGCGACGGCGACGTCCCGCGCCAGCGGTCGCATCGACCAGCCGTCGGCGGCGATGTGGTGCACCACGACGACGAGCACGTGGTCCTGCGGCCCGGTCGCGAAGAGCCATGCCTTGACCGGTACGTCCACCGCCAGGTCGAAGGCGTGCTCCGCCGCCTCCGCGACGGCGGCGTCCAGCGCCTCGGGGGTCACCTCGACGACGTCCAGGTCCCAGGAGAGGTCCGCCGGGTCCAGGACGCGCTGGTACGGTTCGCCGCCCTCCGTCGGGAACACCGTGCGCAGCACCTCCTGCCGGCCGAGGACGTCCCGCAGGGCGGCCGCCATCGCCGCCCGGTCGAGGGTGCCGGACAGCCGGAGCGCGACCGGGATGTTGTACGTCGGGCTCGATCCCTCCAGCTGCTGGATGAACCACAACCGACGCTGCGCGAACGACAACGGGATCATCAGGACTCCTCCTGGCCACGCATCGGCCGCAGTGCCGGCCTAGCTGACTTCTGGTCTCCAAGCAGATGTGCGAGCCCGGCCACCGTCGGCGCTTCGAACACGTCGGCGATGCGGACTTCGATTCCCAGGGCCTCGCGGATCGAGCTGACGAGTTCCGTGGCGAGCAGCGAGTGCCCGCCGAGCCGGAAGAAGTCGTCGTCCACGCCCACGTGCTCCAGCCCGAGGACGCCGGCGAAGGCCGCGCTGATCGCTTCCTCGCGGGCGTTGGCAGGTGCCCTTCCGGCACCGGCCTTGTACTCGGGCGCGGGGAGCGCCTTGCGGTCGAGCTTTCCGTTGGGGGTGAGGGGCAGCTCGTCCAGGACGACGACGGCGGACGGCACCATGTAGTCCGGCAGGCGGGACGATACGAACTCCTGCACGGCGGATGCCACGCCGGGACGGTCGCCGCTGACCACCACGTACGCGACGAGCCGGATGTCGCCGGGCGTGTCCTGGCGGGCCACCACGGCGGCCTGGGCGATGTCGGGGTGCGCGGCGATGACCGCTTGGACCTCGCCGGGCTCGATCCGGAATCCCCGGATCTTCACCTGGTCGTCCGCACGGCCCATGTACTCCAGCTGACCGTCACGGGTCCAGCGGACCAGGTCCCCGGTCCGGTACATCCGCTCACCGGGCTCGGCTGCATACGGACAGGCCACGAACCGCTCGGCCGAAAGCCCGGCCCGCCCCACATAGCCACGCGCCAGCTGCACACCGGCGAGGTACAACTCGCCGACAACACCAGGCGCAGTCGGCGCCAGTGAACCGTCGAGCACGAAAACCCGCGTGTTCGCCACGGGCCGCCCGATCGGCACGGAAGCCTGCCCCGGCGCGCACTCCCACGACGTGACGTCGACGGACGCCTCGGTCGGCCCGTACAGGTTGTGCAGCTCGACCCCGTCGAAGACCTCGAAGAACCGCTCCACCACCGACGCCGGCAGCGCCTCACCACTGCACACCACCCGCCGCAGCGACCTGCACTGCGCGGCCTGGGGTTCGCGGAGGAACACCTCCAGCATCGACGGCACAAAGTGCACCGTGCTCACACCGGCCTCGCCAATGAGCCCCGCCACATACGCCGGATCCCGATGCCCACCAGGACGAGCCACCACCAGGACACCACCGGTGATCAACGGCCAGAAGAACTCCCACACCGACACGTCGAAACCGAACGGCGTCTTCTGCAACACCCGCTCACCGGCCACCAACCCATACCGCTCCTGCATCCACAACAACCGGTTCACGATCCCCGCATGCGGAACCGCGACACCCTTCGGGACGCCGGTCGAGCCGGACGTATAGATCACATACGCCGGGTGCTTGCCGGACAGAGCCACACCCAGGGGTCCGTCGTCGAACCGGCCCAGGTCCTCGAGGTCCGCAGCGGTCAGGACACACGCGGCACCCGCATCGGCGGCCAGGAACTCGGCGCGCTCCCGCGGAAGTTCAGGATCGATCGGCAGGTACGCGCCCCCGGCCTTCAGCACGCCCAGCAGCGCCACCACCATCTCGACACCGCGCTCCAACGCGACACCGACCACCGACTCCGCCCCAACACCACGCCCCCGCAGACAACGAGCCAGCTGATTCGCCCGCCCGTCCAGCTCCCCGTACGACACCTCCACACCCTCGAACACCACCGCCACCGCATCCGGCGACCGCTCCACCTGCGCCTCGAACAACCCCACCAACGACACGTCGTCCGGACGATCGACCCAGGTCCCGTTCCACTCGACCAACACCCGGCGACGCTCGTCCGCGCCCAGCACGTCGACCGCGTCCAACCGCTTCCGCGGATCGGTGCTCAGCGTCTCCAGCACGGACGCCCAGCGCCGCGCCAGCCCCTTCGCCGTGTCGGCGTCGAAGAGGTCGGCCGCCGCGATCAGCACACCGCGCAGGCCCGCGGGGGCACCCTCGGCGTCGAAGGTCTCACCGACGTTCAGCTCGATGTCGAACTTGGCCGTCTCCGATCCGCCGAGCATGCCCTCGGCGCGGACGCCCGGGAGGTCGACCGTCGCCTCGGCGTTGTTCTGGAGGGTGAGCATGACCTGGAAGAGCGGGTGCCGGGCGCGGGAGCGGGTGGGGGCCAGTTCCTCGACCAGCCGCTCGAACGGCACGTCCTGGTGGGCGTAGGCGGACAGGCCGGTCTCCCTGACGCGCTTCAGGAGCTGCCGGAACGTCGGGTTGCCGGACAGGTCGGTCCGTATGACCAGCGTGTTCACGAAGAAGCCGACCAGGTCGTCCAACGCCTCGTCCGTACGGCCGGCGATGGCTGACCCGACCGGGATGTCCGTCCCGGCACCAAGCCGCGACAGCAGCACGGCGAGTGCCGCCTGGAGGACCATGAACACGGTGACGCCTTCGGCGCGCGCCAGCTCCACCAGCCGCGCGTGCACCTCGGCGGGAACCTCCAGCGGCACGCCGTGGCCCCGGTATCCGGACACCGGCGGGCGGGGCCGGTCGAACGGCAGGCTCAGCTCCTCGGGAGCCCCGGTGAGAGCCTCGCGCCAGTACGCCACCTGCCGGGACAGGAGACTCGCCGCGTCCTCGTCGTCGCCGAGCAGCCGGCGCTGCCACAGCGTGTAGTCGGCGTACTGAACGGGCAGCGGCGCCCATTCGGGAGCCCGTCCCGCGCACCGGGCCGCATAGGCGACGGACAGGTCCCGTGCCAGCGGGCCGGTCGACCAGCCGTCGCCCGCGATGTGGTGGACGAGGACGACGAGTACGTGCTCGTCCGGCCCGGCCGTGAACAGCCAGGCGCGGAAGGGAACCTCGTGGGCCAGGTCGAAGGCGTACTCCTGGGCGGCGGCTACCGCACCCGCCAGCTCCTCCGGCGCCACCTCCACGACTTGGAACTCCCAGTCCAGTTCGTCCGCGCGCAGGGTGTGCTGCCAGGGCTGGCCCTTGCTCTCCGGGAAGACCGTCCGCAAGGCCTCGTGCCGGGTCAGGACGTCCCGGAACGCCACGGCCAGCGCCTCACGCCGCACCTCGCCCGTCAGCCGTACGACCAGCGGGATGTTGTACGTCGGGCTGGGACCCTGCAGCTGCCCGAGGAACCACAGGCGCCGCTGCGCGAACGACAACGGCACCCGCTCCGGGCGTTCCGCCGGGACCAGTGCGGGCCGGGACGGTCGTCCGTCGGCGAGGCGTGCGGCGAGTCCGGCGACGGTCGGCGTCTCGAACAAGGCGCGGATCTCCACCTCCACGCCCAGCACCGCACGGATACGACTCACCAGCCGCACCGCCAGCAGGGACTGACCGCCCAGCGCGAAGAAGTCGTCGTCGACGCCGACGCTCTCCAGTCCGAGGACCTGGGCGAAGGCCCCGCACAGCAGCTCCTCCTGCACGCTCACCGGCCCCCGGCCCGCCCGGGCCCCGGTCACCGTCTCCGGCGCGGGCAACGCACGCCGATCCAGCTTCCCGTTCCGCGTGAGCGGCAGCTCGTCCAGCACCACCACCGCGGCCGGCACCATGTACTCCGGCAACCGCCCACCGACAAAACCCCGAAGCTCCTCCGGCAGCTCCCTGCCCGAGCCCTCGGCCGTCACGACATAGGCGACCAGCCGCTTGTCGCCCGGTGTGTCCTCGCGGGCGACAACCGCCGCCTGGGCGACCTGCTCATGAGCCAGGAGCGCGGCTTCGACCTCGCCGGGCTCGATACGGAACCCGCGGATCTTGACCTGCTCGTCGGACCGTCCCACGAAGACCAGCTGCCCGTCAGCGGTCCAGCGGGCGCGGTCACCGGTCCGGTACATCCGCTGACCGGGCTCGGTGCCGTACGGGTCGGCGACGAACCGCTCGGCGGTGAGCCCGGCGCGCCCGAGGTAACCGCGTGCGAGCCCGGCGCCCGCGACGTACAGCTCACCCGCGACACCCACCGGCACCGGGCTCAACGTCTCGTCCAGCACGAACACCCGCGTGTTCACCACCGGCCGACCGATCGCCACCTCATCCGCGTCCGGGTCGCACCGCCACAGCGTCGCGTCCACGGTGGTCTCGGTCGGACCGTAGGAGTTGAACATGGCCCGGCCCCGCGCCCACCGCGCCATCACCTCCGGCGGACACGCCTCACCCGCCACCGTCAACACCACATCGAGGCCGATCGACGACTCGTCGAGAGTGGCCAGCACCGCCGGCGGCAACGTCACATGCGTCACCCGCTCCTGCGACAGGAACCGCGGCAACGCCTCACCAAGCCGCCGCTCCTCCGGCACGACCACCAACGCCGCACCCGTCAACAGGGCCATGCACCAGTCCCAGCCGAACGTGTCGAACCCGGCCGACGCGAACTGACCCACCCGATCCCCGCCACCCACACCCAGGAACCGCACATGCCCTTCCCGGAAACTCGCGACACCCGCGTGCGACACCACCACACCCTTGGGCCGACCCGTCGACCCGGACGTATAGATCACCCACGCCGGATGCGACACCCGCAACCCGACATCCCCCACAACCCGGCCATCGAACGAGCCCAACTCCCCAACGACATCCGTTGAGTCGAGCACGACCACCGAAACGCCCTCCGGCACGACGCCCGCCGTACTCTCCGCGGCCAGCACAATGCCCACACCGGCATCGCCGACCATGAACGAGATCCGGTCCGAGGGATAGGCGGGATCCACCGGCAGATAAGCCCCACCCGCCTTCAACACACCCAGCAAGGCCACCAACAGATCGACGCCCCGCTCCAGACACACCCCCACCACCGACTCCGGACCCACACCACGCCCCACCAACAACCGCGCCACCCGATTCGCCCGCGCATCCAGCTCCGCGTACGACACCTCCACCCCACCAGCCACCACAGCCACCGCATCCGGAGTCCGCGCCACCTGCGCCTCGAACAGGCCCGGCACCGTGGACACACCCACGTCCACCGCCGTGTCGTTCCACTCCCCCACCACCCGTGCCCGCTCCACCTCACCCAGCACGTCCACACCGCTCAACCGCGTCCCCGGAACAGCCACCACCTGCTCCAACACCCGCACCCACCGCTCCGCGAACCGACCCGCCGCCGCCTCACGGAACAGATCCGCCGCCACCGTCACCACACCCCGCACACCCGCCGGAACACCCCCCTCCCCGAACGACTCCCCCAACACCACATCCAGATCGAATTTGGCGGTGGTCTCGTCGGTGGGGAGGACTTCGGCTTCGGCGTTCGGCAGATGCAGGACGGCCTCTGCGGTGTTCTGGAGCGTGAGGATCACCTGGAACAGCGGGTGCCGGGCCAGGGACCGCTCGGGCGCCAGTTCCTCCACCAACCGCTCGAACGGCACCTCCTGATGCGCATACGCCTCCAACCCCACCTCACGCACACGCCCCAACAACTCCACGAACGACGGATCACCCGACACATCCGTCCGCAACACCAACGTGTTCACGAAGAACCCGACCAGATCGTCCAACGCCTCGTCAGTTCGCCCCGCGACCGTCGTCCCGATCGGCACATCCACACCCGCCCCCAACCGCGACAACAACACCCCCAACGCCGCCTGCAACACCATGAACAACGTCACGCCCTCAGCACGCGCCAACTCCAGCAACCGCCCGTGCAACCCCGCCGGAATCTCCACCGGCACGCTGAACCCACGATGACTCGCCACCGCCGGACGCACACGATCGAACGGCAGCCCCAACTCCTCCGGAGCACCCGCCAACACCCCACGCCAATAGGCAACTTGGCGGGACAGCAGACTGTCCGGGTCCGTCTCGTCACCCAGCAGTTCCCGCTGCCACAGGGCATAGTCCGCGTACTGGACCGGCAGTGGCTCCCACTCCGGGGCCCGCCCCGCGCACCGGGCCGCATAGGCGGCCGACACGTCCCGGGCGAGCGGGTCGGTGGACCAGGCGTCCCCGACGATGTGGTGCATGGTCACGACGAGGACGTGCTCCTCCGGACCGGTCGTGAACAGCCACGCCCGGAAAGGCACTTCACGCGCGAGATCGAAGACGTACTCCTGGGCGACGGCGACCGCCCCCGGCAGCTCCTCCGGCGTCACCTCCACCACCGGCAACTCCCACGCCACATCCGCCAGGCCAAGGACGTGCTGATACGGCTCCCCGTCCTCGGCGACCGCGAACACCGTCCGCAGCACCTCGTGCCGACCCATCACGTCCCGCAGGGCCACGCCCAACGCCTCACGGTCCACCTCACCCGTCAGCCGCAGGGAGGCGGGGATGTTGTAGGTGGCGCTCGGGCCCTCCAGCTGGCCCACGAACCACAGCCGGCTCTGCGCGAAGGAGAGCGGCAGCCGCTCCGGCCGCTCGCCCGCCGTCAACGCCACCCTGGCGCCCTCGGCACCGGCCAGCCGCTCCACCAGGCGGGCCACGGTCGGGGCCTCGAACAGTGTGCGCAGCGGCAGCTCGACTCCCAGCACCGCCCGCACACGGCTCACCAGCCGCACCGCCAGCAGCGAATGCCCACCCAGCCGGAAGAAGTCGTCGTCGACCCCGACCGTGCCCTGCCTCAGGCCCAGCACCTCGCCGAACAGCCCGCACAGGATCTCCGCTCGCGGATCCGACACCCCACGGCCGGTCCCCGGGCCGCCGCCCGCCCCACCCGAACCGGCGCCGAACTCCGGCGCCGGCAACGCCCGCCGGTCCAGCTTCCCGTTCACCGTCAACGGCAGCGCGTCCAGCACCATCACGGCCGACGGCACCATGTAGTCCGGCAGCCGCCCGGCCACGAAGTCCCGCAGCTCGCCGGCCGGCTCCGCTTCGTGAGTACGCCCGGTCGGCACGACATACGCCACCAGCCGCTTCTCGCCCGTCGTGTCCTCGCCGACGATCACCGCGGCCCGGTCCACGCCGGGATGGGCGGTGAGCGCGGCCTCGATCTCGCCCAGCTCGATGCGGAAGCCCCGCACCTTGACCTGGTCGTCGACGCGGGCGACGTATTCGAGCTCTCCGTCCTCGTTCCAGCGCACGAGGTCGCCCGTGCGGTACAGCCGTGAGCCCGCCGGGCCGAACGGGTCGGCGACGAACCGTTCCGCGGTCAGTCCTGGCCGTCGCAGATAGCCGCGGGCCAGGCCCGCGCCCGCCACGTACAGCTCGCCCACCGCGCCCACCGGCACAGGGCACAGGGATCCGTCGAGGGCGTACACGCGGGTGTTGACGATGGGGGTGCCGATCGGCACGTCCGTCACGTCGGGGCGGCATTCCCAGACGGCCGCGTCGATGGTCGTCTCGGTGGGGCCGTACGAGTTGAACATCGCCCGGCCCGGCGCCCAGCGCGCGATCAGCTCCGCCGGGCAGGCCTCGCCGCCCACGTCGATGACGACGTCCGGGCCGATGGAGCCGTCCTCCAGGGTGGCGAGGACGGCGGGCGGGAACGCGGCGTGCGTCACGCCGTGCTCGGCGATGAACTCCGCCAGTTCCGCGCCGAGGCGGCGGTCGGCCGGCACCACGACGAGCGTCGCCCCGGCAGGCAGGGCGAGCGCCCACTCGGAGCAGAACATGTCGAAGCTGATCGACGCGAACTGGAGCATCCGGGTGCCGGGTCCGACCCCGCCGGGGTACCTGCGGGCCAGGGACTCGGCCGTGTTCACGAAGCCGCCGTGGGTCACGACCACGCCCTTGGGGCGGCCGGTCGACCCGGACGTGTAGAGGACGTACGCCGGGTGCTCGGGCAGCAGCCCGGGGCGCTCGGCGCCGGCGGGGTCGCCGTCGGGCAGTGCCGCCAGTTCGGCGAGCACCTCCGGGGAGTCGAGCACGATCAGCTCGGGCCCGGAGCCGCGCAGGGGCCCGGCGGTGTCCGAGGTGGCCAGCGCGACGACCGGGGTCGCGTCCTGGAGCATGTAGGCGACGCGTTCCGCCGGGTACTCCGGGTCGACGGACATGTACGCGCCGCCGGCCTTGAGGATGCCGAGGACCGCGGCCATCATCCCGGCCCCCCGCTCCAGCATCACGGCGACGACCGACTCGGGCCCGACACCGCGGGCGGCGAGCAGCCGGGCGAGCCGGTTGGCGCGGGCGTTCAGCTCCGCGTACGTCACGTCGGTGCCGTCGCCGGCGATGGCGACGGCGTCGGGGGTGCGGGCGGCCTGCGCCTCGAAGAGGGCGGGGAGGGTAGTGGCGGGGACGGGGGTCGACGTGGCGTTCCAGTCGACCAGGACGCGGTGCAGCTCGGCCTCGTCGAGGACCTGGACGGTACGGAGGGGCACGTCGGTGCCGTCGTCCAGGGCCGCGTCGAGCGCGGCGACCAGGTTCTCGGTCGTGGTGCGGAGCAGCCGGCCGACGGTCTCGGCGCCGATGGGCGCCACCGCGTCGACGGCGATCCGCAGCCCGCCGTCGGCGTCGTCGTCGACGTCGACAGCCAAGGGGTAGTTGGTGCGCTCGCGCGAGAACAGGGTGCGTACACCGCGGATGCCTCCCTGATCGCCGGTGCCAGCGGGCTCACCGGTTCCGCTGGTCCGGGACGCTTCGCCGAGGGCGGTGGGGGCGTTGTGCCGGTAGTTGAACAGGGCCGTGAAGAGAGGTGCGTCCGCCGGGACGCCGCTGGCCTGCTGGGCGAGGGCCAGCGGTGCGTGCTCGTGCTCCAGCAGGCCGGCGAGCCGGCCGCGCATGGCGTCGACCGCCTCGAGAACGCCGCCCTCGTCCACGCCCAGGCGTAGGGGGAGGATGTTCATGAACGGCCCCGGCACCCGGTCGGCACCGGCGCCCGCGTTCATCCGCCCGAACAACACCGTGCCGAACACGACGTCGTCGCGGCCCGACACGGCGGCCAGCATGCGCGCCCACGCCACGTGCAGCAGCGTCGCCGGGCTCGCCCCGAGCCGCCGCGCCACCTCGCGCACCCGCGCGGCGGACGCGGCCGGAAACGCCACACCCGCCGACACGACGCCGGTCCCGTCACCCCGTACATCGATCTGCCCGTACGGGGCGGTCGGCTCGGTGACATCGCCCAGCAGCTCGGCGAAGTACCGCTCGTGCTCGGCGCGGTCCACTCCGCCGCGCGCCTGCGCGACGAAGTTCCGGAACGGCAGCGGCGCCGGCAGCCCGTCCTCCCGCCCGGCCAGGATCGCGTCGACCTCCGCCAGCATGACCTCGACGGCCGTGTGGTCCTGCACGATGTGGTGCACCCGCACCACCGCGAGCCAGCGGTCCGCCACCGCCATGACGTGCACGTCGATCAGGGGCGCCCGGCCCAGGTCCATGACGAGACCGGCGGTGGCGAGCAGCTGGTCGACGGCGTCGCCGCCCTCCGCATCGAGGAGCACCTCGGTGACGGGCAGCACGGCCCGCCGCCACACCACCTGCACCGGCTCGCGCAGCCCTTCCCACACCACACCGGTACGGAGCACGTCGTGGCGGTCGACCACCCGCTGCAACGCGTCGAGGAAGGCATCGAGGTGGTCCCGCCCGTCGAACTCAAGGCCGTGCGGCGTCACGTAGGCGTCCTCGCCGCCGTCGGCGAGCAGGTGGTGGAAGAGCAGGCCCTCCTGCATGGGGGCGAGCGGATAGATGTCGGCGACGTTCGCCGCGCCACCCCCGACGCTCGCCAGGACCCGGGCGATCTCCGCCTCGGTCAGCTCGACCAGCGGCAGCATGCTCGGCGTGATGGCCGTGGCGCCGTCAGGGATCAGGTTGTCCGGAACGTCGACCTGTTCCGCTCCCGCCACCGCCGCGAGCCCCGCCGGCGTCGGCGTCTGGAGCAGCGCCCGTACGGAGATGGTCACGCCACGGGACCGCAGCCGCTCCACCAGGCTCACCGCGAGGAGGGAGTGCCCGCCGAGCCGGAAGAAGTCGTCCTCCACGCCCACGTGCTCCAGCCCGAGGACCTCGGCGAAGGCCACGCAGATGAGCTCTTCGCGGGCGTTGGCAGGTGCCCTTCCGGCACCGGCCTTGTACTCGGGCGCGGGCAGCGCCTTGCGGTCGAGCTTGCCGTTGACCGTCAGCGGCAGCTCGTCGAGTACGACGACGGCGGACGGCACCATGTACTCGGGCAGACGACCGGCAACGAACTCCCGCACCGACCCGCCGACATCCGTAACCTCACCCTGCGCCACCACGTACGCGACGAGCCGGGTGTCGCCGGGCGTGTCCTGGCGGGCCACGACGGCGGCCTGAGCGATGTCGGGATGCGCGGCGACGACCGCTTGGACCTCGCCGGGCTCGATCCGGAAGCCCCGGATCTTCACCTGGTCATCCGCACGCCCGACGTACTCCAACTGACCCTCACGGGTCCAGCGGACCAGGTCCCCGGTCCGATACATCCGCTCACCGGGCTCCACTGCATACGGGCACGCCACAAACCGCTCGGCCGAAAGCCCAGCCCGCCCCACATAGCCACGAGCCAGCTGCACACCGGCGAGATACAACTCGCCGACAACACCAGGCGAAACCGGGGACAGACCGCCGTCCAGGACGAAGACCCGCGTGTTCGCGACCGGCCGCCCGATCGGCACCGAGCCACCCCGGCCCGGCGCACACTCCCACGACGTGACGTCGACGGAAGCCTCGGTCGGCCCATAGAGGTTGTGCAGCTCGACCCCGTCGAAGACCTCGAAGAACCGCTCCACCACCGACGTCGGCAGCGCCTCACCACTGCACACCACCCGCCGCAGCCCAGCACACTCGCCAGCCGCAGGCTCCCGCAGGAACACCTCCAGCATCGACGGCACGAAATGCACCGTGCTCACACCGGCCTCACGGATCAGCCCCGCCACATACGCCGGATCCCGATGCCCACCAGGACGAGCCACCACCAACGCACCACCGGTGATCAACGGCCAGAAGAACTCCCACACCGACACGTCGAACCCGAACGGCGTCTTCTGCAACACCCGCTCACCGGCCACCAACCCATACCGCTCCTGCATCCACAACAACCGGTTCACGATCCCCGCATGCGGGACCACGACACCCTTCGGGACGCCGGTCGAGCCGGACGTGTAAATCACATACGCCGGGTGCTGACCCGAGACCTCAACGCCCAGCGGCGAGTCGTCCACACCGGCCAGCCGCTCGAAGTCATCAGGCGTCACGACGTACACGGCACCGGCATTCGTGGCCATGAACTCACGCCGCTCCCCCGGAAGTTCAGGATCGATCGGCAGGTACGCGCCCCCGGCCTTCAGCACACCCAGCAGCGCCACCACCATCTCGACACCGCGCTCCAACGCGACACCGACCACGGACTCCGCCCCAACACCACGCGCCACCAACCACCGCGCCAACCGGTTCGCCCGAGCCTCCAGCTCCCCGTACGACACCTCCACACCCTCGAACACCACCGCCACCGCATCCGGCGACCGCTCCACCTGCGCCTCGAACAACCCCACCAACGACACGTCGTCCGGACGATCGACCCCGGTCCCGTTCCACTCGACCAACACCCGGCGACGCTCGTCCTCGCCCAGCACGTCCACGGAAGTCAGCGGGCTTTCCGCCCGCTGGTCCAAGGCTTCCTCCAGGGCGGACACCAGGTGTTCCGTCGCCGTGAGGAGCTGGGCGCAGACGGCCTCGGGGTCCACGTCCGGTGTGGAGTCGACGCCCAGGAGGATGCCGTCGCCGTCGTCGTCCACGGCGGCCCACAGGGGGAAGTTGGTACGTTCGCGCGAGAACACCATCTCGATGCCGTCGAGGCCCGTGGCCCGCTCGGTCGGCCCGCCGTTGTTGTGGCGGTAGTTGAAGAGCGAGGTGAACAGCGGCAGGTCCGCAGGGACGCCGCTGGCCTGCTGGGCCAAGGCCAGAGGCGCGTGTTCGTACGCGAGCAGCTCCGCCAGCTGGGACCGCATCGCCGCGACCGCGGACAGGACCCCCACCCCACCGCCGGTCTTCAACCGCACTGGCAAGGTGTTCATGAACGGCCCCGGCACCCGGTCGGCACCGGCGCCCGCGTTCATGCGCCCGAACAGCACCGTGCCGAACACGACGTCGTCACGTCCCGACGCCGCGGCGACGACCCGCGCCCACGCCACGTGCATCACCGTCGCCGGGCTCACCGCCAGGCGGCGGCACACGTCGCGGACCCGCGCCACGGTCTCCGACGGGACCGTCAGCCGGGCGCGGGCCACGGCGGTCCCGTCCCCTCGGGCGTCCATCAGTCCATAGGGCGCGGTCGGCTCGGTGACGTCACCCAGCAGCTCGCCGAAGAAGCGCTCGTGCTCGCCCCGCTCGACCCCGCCCCGCGCCTGCGCGACGAAGTTCCGGAACGGCAGCGGCGCCGGCAGCTCCTCCTCCCGCCCTTCCACGTAGGCCCGGATCTCGTCGAGGACGACTTCGAGGGTGGTGTGGTCCTGGATCATGTGGTGCATCCGTACGAGGGCCAGCCACCGGTCCGCCACCGCGGCGATGTGCACATCGATCAGCGGCGCCCGCCCCAGATCCATGGACAGCCCCACCACCGACAGCAACCGCTCAGCAGCCTCACCATCACCCGAGCAGCCCTCAAGGACCACCTCCCGCACCGGCAGCACGACCCGCCGCCGCACCACCTGCACCGGCTCCCGCAGCCCCTCCCACACCACACCCGTACGGAACACGTCATGCCGATCCACCACCCGCTGCAACGCCGCGACGAAAACGTCCAACCGCTCCCGCCCGTCGAACGCCAGCACCGTCGGCGTCACATACGCGTCCTCACCGCCCTCCACCAACAAGTGATGGAACAGCAACCCCTCCTGCAACGGCGCCAGCGGATACACATCCGCCACATTCGCCGCCCCACCCTCCACCGACCCCACAACCCGCCCGATCTCCCCCACCGACATCCCGGGCACCAGCGGCAACATCTCCGGCGTAATCACCGAAACACCCTCGGGAATCACACTCTCCGGAACCTCCACCCACTCCGCCCCCGCCACCGCCGCCAACCCCGCCGGCGTCGGCGACTGGAACAGCGCCCGTACGGAGACGGAGACGCCATGTGCCCGCAGGCGCTCGCCCAGGGACACCACGAGCAGCGAGTTCCCGCCCAGGCGGAAGAAGTTGTCGTCCACGCCCACGGCGTCGAGGCCCAGGACGTCGGCGAAGGCGGCGCACAGGATCTCTTCGCGGGCGTTGGCGGGCCCACGGCCGGTACCGGCCTGGTACGCGGGCGCGGGCAGCGCCTTGCGGTCGAGCTTGCCGTTGACCGTCAGCGGCAGCTCGTCGAGTGCGACGACGGCGGACGGCACCATGTACTCGGGCAGACGACCGGCAACGAACTCCCGCACCGACCCGCCGACATCCGCACCCTCACCCTCCGCCACGACATAGGCAACAAGCCGCGTGTCGCCCGGGGTGTCCTGCCGTACGACCACGGCCGCCTGCACCACGCCGGGATGGGCCGCGACAACCGCTTGGACCTCGCCGGGTTCGATACGGAAGCCCCGGATCTTCACCTGGTCGTCGGCCCGCCCGACGTACTCCAGCTGACCGTCACGGGTCCAGCGGACCAGGTCCCCGGTCCGGTACATCCGCTCACCGGGCTCCGCTGCATACGGGCACGCCACGAACCGCTCGGCCGACAGCCCGGCCCGCGCCACATAGCCACGGGCCAGCTGCACACCGGCGAGATACAGCTCGCCGACAACACCAGGCGCAGTCGGCGCCAGTGAACCGTCGAGCACGAAAACCCGCGTGTTCGCCACCGGCCGCCCGATCGGCACGGAAGCCTGCCCCGGCACGCACTCCCACGACGTGACGTCGACGGAAGCCTCGGTCGGCCCATAGAGGTTGTGCAGCTCGACCCCGTCGAAGACCTCGAAGAACCGCTCCACCACCGACGCCGGCAGCGCCTCACCACTGCACACCACCCGCCGCAGCGACCCACAGTGCGCGGCCTGGGATTCGCGAAGAAACACCTCCAACATCGACGGCACAAAGTGCACCGTGCTCACACCGGCCTCACGGATCAGCCCCGCCACATACGCCGGATCCCGATGCCCACCAGGACGCGCCACCACCAACGCACCACCGGTGATCAACGGCCAGAAGAACTCCCACACCGACACGTCGAACCCGAACGGCGTCTTCTGCAACACCCGCTCGCCCTCGACCAACCCATACCGCTCCTGCATCCACAACAACCGGTTCACGATCCCCGCATGCGGAACCGCGACACCCTTCGGCACACCGGTCGAGCCAGACGTGTAAATCACATACGCCGGGTGCTGACCCGAGACCTCAACACCCAAAGCAGAACCGTCGAACTCACCGATCCGCCCGAAGTCCTCAGCCGTCATCACACACACGGCACCCGCGTCGGCCGCCATGAACTCACGTCGCTCTACAGGGAGTTCGGGATCTATCGGCAGGTACGCGCCGCCCGCCTTCAGCACACCCAGCAGCGCCACCACCATCTCGACACCGCGCTCCAACGCGACACCGACCACCGACTCCGCCCCCACACCACGCGCCACCAACCACCGCGCCAACTGGTTCGCCCGAGCCTCCAACTCCCCGTACGACACCTCCACACCCTCGAACACCACCGCCACCGCATCCGGCGACCGCACCACCTGCGCCTCGAACAACCCCACCAACGACACGTCGTCCGGACGATCGACCCCGGTCCCGTTCCACTCGACCAACACCCGGCGACGCTCGTCCTCGGTGGCGAGGTGGATGCCACGGACCAGGTCGTCGGGGGCGGCTTCGGCGAGCTGGTTCAGGACGTGCAGGAAGCGCCCCGAGGCGGCTTCCAGGGCGTCGGGGGTGTGGAGGTCGCGGTTGGCGCCGACGGCGATCTGGATGCTTCCGTCGGCGGACCGGTCGTAGACGTCGATGCCCAGGTCGTCGATGGGGCCGGGCACGACATTGTGGATGCTGGTCGTGCAGTCCCCGAAGCGCAGCGGGTACGCGAAGGACATGACGTTGATGTAGAGGGGGCAGAGCGGGGCGCTGTCGACGAGGCCGAGGTCGCGGTGGATGTCCTCGTAGCGGTAGCGCTGGTGGCGAAGTGCCTCGCGGACGCGTCTGGCGGCCTGGCGGATGAGGTCGGCGACGCTGGTGCCGGGGTCGATGGTGAGGCGGAGCGGCACGAGGTTGGCGGTGAGGCCCGGGATGGCGAGTTCGCGCTTTCCCGTGCGGCCGAGGACGGGAAGGGCGACGAGGACGTCGCGGGTTCCGGTGACCCGGTGCTGGTAGAGGGCCGCGGCGGTGATCATCAGGCCGGCGAGGCTGGTCCTGAGGCGTCGGGCCGACGCTTTGAGGCGTGCGGCGGCGTCGGGGTCGACGTCCTCGGTGCGCCGGATGGGGGCGTCGGGCAGGTCGCGGAAGCCGTGGCCGTCGGTGGCGGTGATCCGGGGCAGGTCGGACAGGGTGTCGAGCCAGTACTGCCGGTCCTGCTGGAGGTCGTCGGATGCGCGGTAGGCGCGGTCGGCGTCCGTGAGGACGCTGAGGGGTTCCAGGGCGCCTTCGGCGGGGTCGGTGCCTTCCAGGAGTGCGGTGTACACCTGCTGGAGGCGGCTGGAGATGATGGCGCCGCTGTAGCCGTCCACGACGAGGTGGTGGCTGCGCTGGAGCCAGATGTGGTGCTCGTCGGCGAGCTTGAGGAGGGCCTGGGTGTAGAGCGGGCCTTCGACGGGGTCGACGGGGCGGCGCGCGTCGTCGAGCATCCACGCGTCGGCGGCCGCGCGCGGATCGGGTTCGCCGGTCAGGTCGACGATGTGGACCGGGTGGTCGCGTGTGTCGTCGAGGTACCGGCGGGGGACGCCGGCGTCTTCGCGGAAGCGGAGGTGGTAGGCCTCGGTCTCGTCCAGGGTGCGGTGGAGGGCTTCGAGGAAGAGGTCGACGTCGAGGTCGCCGTGGATCTCGATGCATTCGGCGATGTTGTAGATGGGGTTGTCCGGAGCGAGCTGCTGGGCGTTCCAGATGCCGAGCTGGGCGGCCGTGAGTTCCTGGAGTTCGCGTGCGGGTGCGCTCTCGGATGCGGCCATGACCGCCCTCCCCCATGATTTCGACGTGCGACGACCTGACGGTGCCCGTGAGAAGGGCGCCGGCCAGGCCGACGCCCCGGGGTGGCGGCGCACACGGGGTGTGCGCCGCCCTGTGGACCTTGCCGGGTCCCATGGACCTTTCCGGCCCGGCGGTTGGGCCGGGCTACTTCTTCTCCATCGCCTCGATGAGGCTCTTCGGCCGCATATCGGTCCAGGATTTCTCGATGTAGTCGAGGCATTCCTGGCGGCCCGCCTCACCGAATACCGACTTCCAGCCGTCGGGTACGTCCACGAAAACCGGCCAGAGCGAATGCTGACCTTCGTCGTTGACCAGGACCAGATACTGGGCGTCGGGATCGTCGAACGGATTGGTCACTACAACCGTCCCCTCTCGAGTGAATGATGTGTGCGCAACGCTAAGGGGTGCTGCCGGCACCATTCGCGCCAGTTCTCCGAGTGCCTGTCTGTCGAGTGCCCGCTCACAAGTGCCCGGTTGCCGCGGCTCACTATGCATCAGGGCTCAGCGGGCGATCAACAAACGGCGGGGGGTGCTTCGTACAGTGCGTGTGCCATGTTCGGCGCAGGCCGGACGGGCCGTTCAACCGCGTCGTCGCGGCAGTTGAACACGCAGGCCGGTGCGGCCGCGCGGGCCGTTGCCGGCCGTCCTTGACGGTGTGCGACGCACCGTGCCACCGTGCCGGGCATATTCGGGGATCGCCATGGCATTGCCACCGGACCGCGCTCGTCTCGTTTTCGAAGCAAACCAGTGAGGTATCCGTATGCACAGCGAGTCGGCCGCGTCTTCGCCGCCCCGGATCAATCTGGTCGATCCGGAGTTGTACGCGCACGGCGATCCCTTCGAGCAATGGCGCTGGCTCCGGGCGAACGAGCCCGTGTACTGGCATCCGCCGACGGAACTGCCGGGTTTCTGGGCGCTCACCAGGTATGACGATGTGCGTGCGGCGTACCGTGACGCGGAGACGTTCAGTTCGGCGCGGGGAATTCTGCTGCGGCCGGCGGATCACGGTGAGGATCCGGGTGGGGGCCGTACGCTGGCGCTGACCGATCCGCCCCGGCACCGTCAGCTGAGGGGGCTGGTCGACGAGTGGTTCGCGCTGCGGTCGGTGCGGGGTTTCGAGCCGGAGATGACGGAGGTGGCGCGGCGGGTCGTCGACGAGGCGCTGGAGCGCGGCTCGTGCGATTTCGTGGCGGACATCGCGGCGCGCGTGCCGCTGTACGTCATCTGCAACATGATGGGCGTGCCGAGTTCCGACTGGGACCGTCTGTTCACGCTGACGAGTCAGGCGTTCGGCGCGGGTGATCCGGCGACGCAGCGCTTCGCCCACCTGGAGATCATGGGCTATTTCGAGGAGCTGCAGGCGGAGAAGGCGGACGATCCGTCGGACGACCTGGTGAGCATCCTGGCGACGGCGACGATCGACGGCAGTCCGCTGTCCCCGGAGGACGTGATCCTCAACTGCGACAACCTGCTGGTCGGGGGTACGGAGAACACGCGGATCGCGGCGGCCGGGGGGATGCTGGCCTTCCTGGAGCATCCCGGGCAGTGGCAGGCTCTCGTGGAGGATCCGGGGCTGCTGCCGTCGGCGGTGGAGGAGGTGCTCCGCTGGACGTCGACCGCCACGCACATCCTGCGTACCGCCGTGCGGCCCGTGGAGATCGGGGGGCGGCGCATCGAGGCCGGGGACCGGGTGACGTTCTGGCTGCCGTCCGCCAACCGTGACGAGTCGGTGTTCGACGCGCCGGACACGTTCGACATCCGGCGGAAGCCGAACCGGCATCTGGCGCTCGGGTTCGGTGAGCACTTCTGCCTCGGTAGTGTGCTGGCCAGGGCCGAGCTGCGGATCCTGTACCACGAGCTGCTGCACCGGTCGATCCGTGTCGAACCGGACGGCGAGGCGACGCGGTTGAGGTCGATCGTCGTCAACGGCCCCGAGCGGCTGCCGGTCAAGCTGACGGAGGGTGCGGCGGCCCGGCCGTGACGCGCCCTCCGGCCAGCGCCGCGCCGGCGGCCGCCGCAGCGGCCCCCGCGGTGCGCATCGTGCCCGTAGAAAACCGAGAGCGAGGAAGCTTCCGTGTCCATGATGGGCGGCCCTGGTCCGGGCCTGATGCGTCCGCGGCTCAGAGACGATTCGCTGCCCCGTCAGCAGGTGAGACCGGGCACGGTGCGGCGGGTCGTCCCGTACGCGCTGCGCTACCGCTGGTCGCTGCTGCTGCTGGCGGTCACGACGTGCGTCGACGCGGCGATCGCCGCAGCGAGTCCGCTGATCCTCAAGATGATCATCGACGATGGCATCCTGCCGGGGAAGATGGCGGTGGTGGTGTGGCTGTCGGCGACGATCGCGGCGCTGTCGCTGGTGACGGCGCTGTCGCTGTACCTCCAGGCGTGGTTCTCCGGACGGGTGGGTGAGGGGCTGGTCTTCGACCTGCGGACGGCGTTGTTCAGCCATCTGCAGCGGCAGCCGATCGCGTTCTTCACGCGGGCCCAGACCGGGTCGCTGGTGAGCAGGCTGAGCACCGACATCAACGGCGCCCGGCAGGCGGTGACGACGCTGCTGTCGCAGGCCGTGTCCGCGGCGCTCACGCTGGTGCTGGTGCTGGGCGCCATGTTCTACCTGTCGTGGCAGATCACGCTGGCGTCGTTGGTGCTGCTGCCGCTGCTGCTGCTGCCGGGCCGGCTGATCGGGCGGAAGCTCCAGCGGATCACCCGCGAGGGCATGCAGCTGGACGCCGCGATGGGCTCGATGGCGAACGAGCGGTTCAATGTCGCCGGGGCGATGCTGGTCAAGCTGTACGGGCGGCCCGAGGACGAGGCGAAGGAGTTCGCGCGGCACGCGGGCCGGCGCCGTGACATCACCATCATGGAGGGCGTCTACGCCCGGCTGTTCATCATCGGCATCACCATCCTGACGGCCCTGACGACCGCGCTCGTGTACGGCCTGGGCGGCAGCCTCACCATCGACGGCACGCTGCAGCTGGGCACGCTCGTCGCGATGGTGACGCTGCTGATGCGGCTGTACGGCCCGGTGAACCAGCTGGCGTCCATGCAGGTGGAGGTGATGACGGCGCTGGTCAGCTTCGACCGGGTCTTCGAGATCCTCGACCTGGAACCGCTGATCTCGGAGAAGCCGGACGCCCACGCCCTGGCCTCCGGCCCGGGTGCGGGCTCCGGTGCGGGGCCGGACGGGGGCGCTGCGGCCGGCTCGGTGTCCGACTCGAAGTCAGGCTCGAAGTCCAGCTCGAAGTCCGGTTCGGCGGTGTCCGGTTCGGTGGCCGGGGCTCCCCTCTCGGGGGCGGAGTCCGCGCCCGAGATCGCGTTCTCGGGCGTCTCCTTCCGCTACCCGAGCGCCGACGAGGTGTCCCTGGCGTCCCTGGAGTCGCTGGCGCTGCCGGTTCCCGAGCGGGCCGACGGGACGTGGATCCTGGACGACCTGTCGTTCGTGGCGCCCGCCGGGAAGCTGACGGCACTCGTCGGCCCGTCCGGCGCGGGCAAGACGACCATCACGCAGCTGGTGCCGCGGATGTACGACCCCGGTCGCGGCACGGTACGCATCGGGGGCCACGACATCCGCGACGTGACCCTGCAGTCGCTGCGGGACACGGTGGGCGTGGTCACCCAGGACGCGCACCTGTTCCACGACACGATCCGCGCGAACCTGCTGTACGCCTGCCCGGACGCCACCGAGAAGGACCTGGTGGAGGCGTGCCTGGCGGCCCGGATCTGGGACACGATCTCGTCCCTGCCGGAGAGTCTGGACACGGTGGTCGGCGACCGCGGGTACCGGCTGTCCGGTGGCGAGAAGCAGCGCATCGCGCTGGCCCGGCTGCTGCTGAAGTCGCCGCCGATCGTCGTCCTCGACGAGGCGACCGCGCATCTGGACTCGGAGTCGGAGGCGGCGATCCAGCGTGCCCTGAAGACGGCGCTGGCGAACCGGACGTCGATCGTCATCGCGCACCGGCTGTCCACGATCCGCGAGGCGGACCAGATCCTCGTCGTCGAGGCGGGACGGATCCGGGAGCGCGGCACCCACGAGGAGCTGCTGGCGGCCGACGGGCTCTACGCGGAGCTGTACCGCACGCAGTTCGCGCTGCAGGCGACCGACCACGGCGAGGCGGACGCCGCCGCGGCGGCCCCGGTACGGGGCGCCGGGCCCGCCTGACCGGGCCGCGGTGCCCGCCCCGAACGGCCGACCGGCCGCCCAGCCGGTCGGCCGTTCAGCTGTGTCGGGGCGTCAGTTGAACGCTCACTCCGGGGCGCCGGGGGTGACCAGTCCCGTCTCGTAGGCGAGGACGACGGCCTGGGCGCGGTCGCGCAGGGCGAGCTTCGCGAAGATCCGGGCCACGTGCGTCTTCACGGTGGCCTCGCTGAGCGTCAGTTCGCGGGCCAGTTCGGTGTTGGACAGGCCGCGGCCCATGAGGGTCAGCACCTCCAGCTCCCGTCCGGTGAGGGCGGCCAGGTCGCGGTGGACGGGCGGCGCCGCGGCGGGGCGGTCCGGGCCCCCGCGGTCCTCGTGGGCGAAGCGTTCGACGAGGCGCCGGGTGATGGAGGGCGCGAGCAGGGCGTCGCCGGTGTTGACGAGGCGTACCGCACTGGCCAGGTACTCGGGTGTGACGTCCTTCAGGAGGAAGCCGCTGGCCCCGACGGAGAGCGCCGCGTACACGTACCGGTCCAGGTCGAAGGTGGTGAGCATCAGGACCCGGCAGCGCGGGTTCTCCTCCATGACGCGCCGGGCGGCCTCCAGGCCGTCCATGGTGGGCATGCGGATGTCCATGAGGACGACGTCGGGGCGCAGTCTGCGGGCGGCCTCGACCGCTTCGGCGCCGTCGGCGGCCTCGCCGACGACCTCGATGCCGCGGGTGGTGAGGATGAGCCGGAAGCCGGAGCGGACCAGGGCCTGGTCGTCGGCGATGAGGACGCGTGGGGCGCGCGGGGCGGGCGGTTCGGGCGTGGTGGTCATGGGCGGTCCAGGGGGATGCGGGCACGGACGCGGTAGCCGCCGCCGATGCGGCGCCGGGCGTCGAGGTCCCCGCCGTAGACGGCGACGCGTTCGCGCAGGCCCACCAGGCCGCGTCCGGCGCCGTCCTTCCAGTCGACGGCGGTGCTGCCCGGGGGTGTCGTGTGCGGGGAGTCGGTGAGGACGCTGGGGCCGGTGTTGAGGACCTCGACGCGCAGGGAGTTGTCGGCGTACCGGACGGTGACCTCGGCCTTGCGCCCGTCGCCGTACTTGAGGGCGTTGGTCAGGGCCTCCTGGACGATCCGGTAGGCGGTGGTGTCGATGCCGGCCGGCAGGGGGCGGGGCTCGCCCGAGATCCGTACCTCGACGGGGAGGCCGGCGAAGGCGATGCGGTCGACGAGGGAGCTGAGCCTGCTGAGGCTGGGCTGGGGCGCCAGGGGCGTGTCGTCGTCGGCGCCGTCCTGCGCGGGCGCCAACAGGCCCAGCAGGTGCCGCAGCTCGGTCATGGCGTCGCGGCCGGCCTCCTCGACGGCGCGGAGTGCGGCGGCGGCCTCGTCGGGGAGGGTGGCGAGCACTTCGCGGGCGGCGCCGGCCTGGACGACCATCAGGCTCACGTTGTGGCTGACGATGTCGTGCAACTCCTGGGCGATGCGGTCGCGTTCGGCGTCTACGGCGGTGCGTGCGGCGCTCTCCCGCTCCCGTTCCAGCAGCCAGGCCCGGTCCTCGACGGCCTTGCGGTGCATGCGGCGGGCGCGCAGGAGCGCGAAGGACAGCCAGCAGATCGCGACCCCCGCCACCACCAGGGCGGCCACGAACCATCCCGTTCCGGATAACCACACGGCTCCACCTTGGCAGAACGCCGCACGATCCGCATAAGTGCCCACGTCACACCGGTTCCACCGGTCCGGGCCGTCGTCGCGGTGTGTGGGGTGTGACGGATGGGGCGGACGGTGACGGTGCGACGGGTCGCCGGAAATGTCGGCCAGGTGTTCACCGCATTGTATTGATGGGGGAGTTTGACTGGTGCCATAGTAAGGCGTCCGTAAATCGCCGCCGGGAATTGGGCCGAGAAATTCAGCGGGCCGACCGGTACCGCCCATTCATGACCGCGAGGGTGAGGACGCTGCCGTGGAATCGACGAGGAACGCGGGCTCATCATGCCTTTTGTGAATAGCAACGGGATTCGGCTGTCCTATGAACGGACGGGCGAGGGCGATCCGGTGCTGCTCATCATGGGCTCGGGCGCGACCGGGTCGGTGTGGACGGTGCACCAGACGCCGGCGCTGCACCGGGCGGGGTACGAGACGGTCACCTTCGACAACCGGGGGGCGGGGGCGTCGGACGCGCCTCCCGGCAGGTACGCGCTGGCGGACGTCGTCGCCGACACGATCGGCCTGATCGAGGCGCTGGGCATCGGCCCGTGCCGGGTCGTGGGGGCGTCGCTGGGCGCGATGATCGCCGAGGAGGTGGCGGTCGCGGCGCCGCACCTGGTGCGGAGCGCGGTGCTGATCGCCACGCGGGCGCGGGGCGACGCCGTGCGGCGGGCACAGGTGGAGGCGGAGCAGGCGCTGCTGGAGAGCGGTGTGCGGCTGCCGCCGCGCTATGCGGCGACCCGGTCGGTGCTGGAGATGCTGTCGCCGAGGACCCTGAACGACGACGGGGCGGCCGGGATGTGGCTGGAGATCTACGAGCTGTCGGGCGGTGGTGCGACGACCGGCGGCCAGGCGTGGATCGACACGTGCGAGGACCGCCGTGACCGGCTGCGCCGGATCGAGGTGCCCTGCCGGGTGGTCGCGTTCACCGACGATCTGATCACGCCGCCGCATCTGGCCGCCGAGGTGGCGGACCTCATCCCGGACTGCGACCTGGTGGAGATACCGGACTGCGGGCACCTGGGGCACCTGGAGCGCCCGGAGGAGGTCAACACGGCGATCGTGGAATTCCTCGACAAGCACTGAGGGCCGCGGCCGGGGAACGCGTCGAAGGCCCGCGGTCGCGGATGGCGACAGCGGATCGCTGTCGGGCGTCGCGGCCGGGTTTCGCGGTACGGGGGCCACCCGAGCGGGTCGTGCGCGCCGTGCCATGGGGCCGGTGCACGGTCTCGGGCGCCCCCCGCACGAAGTGTGGGGGGTTGTCGGGGCGCGGTGCGCCGGCGGTTATCCGCCGATGGCCGAGCCGGTGATGGAGCGTACGCGCTCGTCCAGTTCCTGGGCGAACTCGCGCCACGTCTCGGCGTACTGACGGGCGAGGTCCACGATCAGGTTGCCGCAGTGCGGCGGCACGGCGGCGGTCAGTTCGGACCACTCCTGGCGGCCGATGGCGTTGTGCTGGAGCAGCCGCAGCAGTTGCCGGCCCTCCTCCTTGTGCCGCAGCGAGGGGTCTCGCAGCAGCTTCTCCAGGACGTATCCCGGGTCGGGCTGGATGAGGCGGGCTAGCCGCTCGTGCCTGCGTCTGGTGGCCCGGTCGGCCACGGCCGTGCCACCGCGGCCCTCGGCCTCATCGGTGCGGCCGTGCGCGGCGGCGGCCCCCGCGCCGTGCCGGTCGGCGGTGTGCCCGTCCTGGGCGGGGCGCTGTGGTGCGCGCCCGTCGAGCGGGTGCCGTTCCGGTGTGCCGCCGTCGGGTGTCCGGCCTTCGAGCGCGTGCCCGTGCGGGGCGCCGCCGTCCGGACCTCCGCCGTCCCGTGCCTGCCCTTCCCGCGCGTGCCGGTCCGGCGCGGGGAGCTCCCCTGCCCGGAGCCGTCTTCGCACATCGCTCGCCGTCGCCGGCGAGATGCCCGCCAGGCGGGCCACTTCCCGTAAAGAGGCGTGCGGGTGGGCGGCCATCACTTCGGCGGCCCGGCGTCTGCCCTCCGCGCTGTTGAGCGGGCGGACCTTCCCGTCCCTTCCGATACGCGTGTTCAACTGCTGCCCGGCGTCAGTTGAACGCCGCCGGATGGCGGCGACGGCCTTGGCCCCCAGTCCGGATACGCGGGCGATCGCACGGTCGGACATGTGCGGATGCGTGGCCACGATCCGGGTGGCGGCGGCCTGGCGGTCGGCGAGGGAGAGGGGAAGCCCATGGGCCACATTCGCCCTGACGGCGCACAGGAATGCCTCTTCCGGACTTCCGTCGAAAAAGATGACGCGGATCGTCTCATCGCCTCGCAGCATGGCGGCGAGCAGGCGGTGGGTGCCATCGATCACCTGCATGTTCCGCCGGTTCACCAGAATCGGCGGGAGGGGTGCTTCGATAGCGGCCAGTCTGGCAATGTGTTCTCTGTTCTGCCCCTGGGATCGCGGGGATTCGCCCGGCTTGAGCGAGGATATGGCGACGGATACGAACTCCTGTCCACGGGTGTCCGCCAATGGCAGGGACACCGGCATCAGATCGGCGGTCTTTCCACCACGCGAAGAATCAGTTGCGGCAGTATCTGGCTGATCCATTCGAATACCCCCTATTGGAAAGGAATGCGCTCAGATCTGTTTCTCGCGGTGCTTCACGGATTTCTCGGCCAGGCGGCTCGGCTCAGCACACCTCCTGGACCTGCGGGGTTCCGTTCCCATGGTCACCTTTCGTCGCAGTGCTGTCGAGCCGCACATGACCATGGACTTGCCCCCTCGGACTCCGGTCTTTTCGGAGATCTTGAGCCCCCGTGTCCGGCTCGATGTCACCCTCGCACACTCGGCGGCGCGGCGCCCGGCGTATCGGCCAGCCACCCGAAGACCGGAAGACTGACGTCGCATCAGGATTCGGGCGCGTCCCGGTGTCCAGAATCGAACCGGCCAACCATCGGCTCCGGCCGCTTCCCTCAACTCCCCCTCAAACCGGGCGAATCACTGAGCGATACCGCACGGATTCGGCCCTCCGGCGAGGTGGCCCGGAGCGCCGGTCCGGTGTGCCGGCCGGAGGTGGCCCGCGCCGCATGCGGGCCGATGTGCAGGGGGTACCGGGCTGGCCGGTATGCACCGCACCCGAGCCGGTCCCGGAATCCCTTGCCGATGTATAGGAACACGGAATGAGAGCGTTATTCGCCAGGGAATTCCGCCCTGCGGACAGTGTCTTTCCGGGGGTTACTCGACGGTCAGGTGCACGCCACTCTTCCGGGCCGGCCGCCGCCCCGCCCCGACGGCCGGCCGCGCCCGTCAGGCGGGGAACGGTACGGCGGAGCGGATGACGCCGTCCCGCCCGGCGGGGTCCACCGCGTGCAGGGCGGACGGCCCGACCATGCGCGGCAGCAGGAGCGTCCACAGTGTCGTGACCGACGAGCGGGACAGCCAGACCGGGTTGGACCTCCCCAGCGCCTCGAGACCGGTGCAGGCGGCCACCAACACGAGGGTCAGGCAGCGGGTCGGCACCTCGGTGTCGAGAGTGCCCTCCTCGGCGGCCCGCAGGAGCAGGGCCTCCACCAGGTCCTGCCAGTCCTTGTGCAGGTCGTGTCCCGACGGACGGTCCGAGTCGTCATTGAGCCGGACGCCCGCGCGCACCACCACGTCGTCCGTGAGCAGGACGGCGACGGCGTGCGAGAGGTCCATCAGGCTCTGGAGCGCGCCCCTCTCCTGATTCAGGGCGGCCCTCGCGGCGCAGCGCAGGCGGGCGCGTGCGACCCGCTCCACCGCGTCGGCCACCGCCGCCTTGTTCTCGAAGTGAAAGTGGAGGGCTCCGGGGCTGACCCCCGCTCCCGCGCTGATCTCGCTCAACCGCGTGCGGACGAAGCCGTTCGCGTCGAAGGCCTCTGCCGCGGCCTGGATGAGGCCGCGCCGGGTCCGCTCGGACCTTTCCTGCCTGGTCACCAGGGGCTCCCGTCGTTCGGTGGAGTGGAGGAGTGCATACGAATATCAAACCAACATGCCGGTTTTTCCTCCAGCAGGCCGACGCCAAGTCGCCAAGGAGGGGGACGGACGGGCCAGCCGGCCCGGACGTCGGTACGTCCGATCGACTTCAAGAGGAGGGACACAGCAGGGCAATTAACCCCATAGCCGAACGCCACAGCTCCCCTTCAGAGGACATTGCAGTGATGTGAGAAACATTGACAAACCGGCAGTCCGGTTTGTAGTTTCAAGGCCATCGGTCTACTCATGAGTGCCCGTCGCCGGACTCAGCAGGGGGAGCAGCAGATGAAGCGGCATGCCACGGACCTTCTCGAACCCCACATATCCCGCACCCACCACGCCGCCCTGAAGGTGCTGGTCGTCGAGAACGACACGTCGTCCGCCGACTCCCTGGTGCAGGGGCTGCGCCGGCACGGCTACCTGGCCGGCAGCGTCGGTACGGGCGCCGAGGCGCTGCGCGCGTACCGCAGCGCCGACCTGTTGCTGGTCGATCTGGACCTCCCGGACCTCGACGGCCTGGAGGTCTGCCGCAGCATCCGCATGGCGGGCCCGACCCCGCTGATCGCGGTCACGGCCCGGGACAGCGAGCTGGACCGGGTGCTCGGCCTGCAGGCCGGGGCCGACGACTACATGGTCAAGCCGTACGGCTTCCGGGAGCTGATGGCCCGTATCGAAGCGGTGATGCGCCGCGTACGGCCGAGCCGGCCGCCGCAGACGGTGATCACCAAAGGTCCGCTCCACATCGACGCCGGGACCCGCGAAGTGACCTTGAACGGTGAGCCCGTCGAGCTGACCCGCAAGGAGTTCGGGCTGCTGTACCTGCTGGCCTCGCACCCCGACTCCGTCGTGTCGCGCCGGCAGCTGATGACCCAGGTGTGGGACGACTCCTGGTCGCGCCCCGGGCGCACCATCGACACGCACGTCAGCAGCCTGCGGAGCAAGCTCGGTTCGAGCAACTGGATCATCACGGTCCGCGGGGTCGGCTTCCGCCTGGGCGAGCCGTAGAACGCCGGAGGCATCAGGCCGGAAGAGCCGAATGAGACGAACGAGCCGAGCGGTCCGCACATCCGGTACGGCGTGGGCCCCGGCGACCCCCCGCGCCAGGGCCGCGCATGCCCGGCCGAGAACCGATCGTCTCCGGGACGCGGTGCGCCGCCCGACCGGACCGACGCGCGGGACTTCGGCCGGTGGGCGGCGGAGAACACGGCGGCGTCCCGGGCGGCCCCGCGGTGAGGGGGCCGCTACTCGCCCCTGTCCTCGCCCTCCTTGGCGGTCATCTCGGCGTAGAGGGTGGCGGCGCGCTCGGCGGAGATGTCGAGCCGGGCGAGCACCGTGGGCACGGCGAGGCTGGGCACGATCAGCCGGAGCAGCGCCACGACTTCCCGTACGAGGTCGAAGTCGCCCGGCAGCCCGGCGGTGACGAGCCGTACGCCGGTCCAGGCGCCCACCAGGATCCGGGCGGTCTCGGCCTCGTCGACGTACGGATGGACCTCGCCGCGCTCGCGTGCCTCCGCCAGCAGCCGGGTCAGCAGGTCGCTCCAGTCGGGCCAGCGCGTGCCGAACAGCTGCTGGGACGGCAGGTCGACGGAGAGCCTGAGGGCCGCGTTGAGCACGGGCTCACGCGGCAGCCGGTACGCCATGAGCAGCAGTATGTCGGCCAGTTCCTGGAGCCTCAGCTCGTGCGGGGCGACGCCTTCGGTGGTCACCGCCTGGTCGAGAATCGCCCGGGCGAGGTCCTCCTTGGAGCCGAAGTGGAAGTACAGGGCGCCCTTCGTCACGCCGGCACGCTCGTACACCTCGGTGACGGGCGTGGCGTCGTATCCGCGCTCGCCGAAGGCTGCGGCGGCCGCCTCCAGGATGGCGATACGCGTCTGCACGGCGCGTTCCTGTCTTGCCACGTGATCTACCTCTCTTCCAAGGCCCCTCAAGAAAAGACCGGCACGCCGGTATTTTACTTCCTAACATGTCACAGAAGGCTCCACGGGGAGCCCTGAGGGGGAAACATGCACAAGTCTTTACTTGGCGACAGGGCACTTCGCGATGTTCGCAAGGAGTACGTCCACCTGCACGACGCCGACGCGGTCCTGGTCACCGGCTGGTCCCCGCTCGGCGACGACCGCTTCGCGGTCACCGCCCGCTGGCCGGAGGCCACGGTCGGCGCCCACTACGAACCGCTGCTGCTGACCCAGACCATCCGGCAGAGCTGTCTGCTCGTCGCCCACGCCGAGTGCGGTGTGCCGCTCTCGCACCAGACCCTGATGGACCGCATGGACTTCTCGGTCGCCGACGACTACCGCATCCCGCGCCACGTACCCGCCGAACTGCTGGTCGTCGTGGACTGGGAGGAAACCGGCCGGCGTTCGGCCCGAATGAGACTGTCCGTCCTGCACGACGGCCGCAAGGCGGCCGAGTCCCTCGTCGAGTTCAGCTGGATCGCCCCGTCCGTCTACGCCCGTCTGCGCGGCGACCAGCCGCGCGTCCCGTGGGGCCAAGCCCCCGTACCGGCCCCGCTGCCCGCGCACATGGTGGGCCGGGACACGGAGCGGGACGTCGTCCTGGCGGCGACGCACCTGCCCGGCCGCTGGGAGCTGCGGTACGACGTCGGCAACACCACCCTGTACGACCACCCCGTCGACCACGTGCCGGGCCTGGTCCTGTTGGAGGCGGCCTACCAGGCGGCCCGCGCCGCCGGTGGCCCGTCGGCACCGGTCCCGCACGCGGTCACCAGCACCTTCGACCGCTACGTCGAGTTCGACGCGCCCTGCTGGATAGCCGCGTCGGTGATCAGGACGTCCGACGAGGCACGCCCCGCCCTCGTCGAGGTCGTCGGCGTCCAGCAGGGCGAGAAGGCGTTCCGCATCACGCTGTCCTGACGACGGCACAGGACGGGCCGGCGCACGGGGGTGCCCCGGCCCTTCCTCGTCACCGGTTCACATAGCCCCCGTCCACGGGCATGACGACGCCCGTGACATAGGAGGCCCGGTCGCTGAGCAGCCAGGCAGCGGCCTCGGCGATCTCCTCGGGGCCGGCGGTGCGTCCCTGCGGGGTCACCGCGTGGATCGCCTCCTCCAGGCCGGGGTTGCGGGCGTACCAGTCGACCGTGATCTCACTGCGCGTCGACCCCGGCGCCACCGCGTTGACCCGGATCCCCTGGCGCGCGTACTCCTCGGCCGCCGCCCTGGTGAAGCCGACGACCGCGTGCTTGGAGGCCACGTAGGGCGCGGCGGCCGGTATCGCCACGAGGCCGCCGACGCTGGCGTTGTTGACGACGGCGCCCCCGCCGGTCTCCAGCATGGCGGCGATCTGCGGCCGCAGGCAGTTCCACAGGCCGCGTACGTTGGTGTCCATGACGGCGTCGTAGACGTCGTCGCCCATGAGGTGCAGCGGCTCCTGGTCGCCGCCGATCCCCGCGTTGTTGAAGGCCCCGTCGAGCCGCCCGTGGCGCTCGACGGCGTGTGCCACGGCACGCCGCATGTCCTCGCCGTCGGCCACGTCCCCCACCACGTACGACACCCGGGCGCCGCTCTCCGTCAGCTCCTCGGCCAATGAGGCGAGGTGCTTCTCGCGCCGGGCCACCAGGACGACCGACGCCCCCTCCCGCGCGAACACCCGCCCTGCGGCGGCCCCGATCCCGCTGCTCGCGCCGGTGACCAACACGACTTTCCCGTACAGCAGTTCTCCCGAAATGGTCATGACGATCATCATGCCGTCCGGCCGCGCACCACGGGCGACCGCGTGGACGGGGAGGCCCCGGAACGGCCCGGAAGCGCCCGCACCTACGATGCGCAGGCACCCCCGCACGACCGTGTACAGCCGAAGGACCAACGCCATGGCAGCCCCGCGCACCACTCCCGAGCCGTCCCCGCCCCGGAGAGACCGCGCCTGGTGGCGCACACCCTCCGGCCGGCTCGTGTGCGTGGCCGCGGTCCCGCTGCTGGGCCTGGTGGACACCCGGCTGGGCGCCGTCGCGCTGATCGTGGCGCTCGTCGTGCTGTGGCGCGGCAGCCCGTGGCCGAAGGCCGGGAAGGTGGCGGCGACGATGGGCACGATGGCCCTGCTGGGCGCGGTGGTTCCGGACCCGCGGGAGGACCGGGACACGGCGACGGCCGCGCACCGCACCCGTCCGCCGGTCACCGCCTCCAGCGCCGCGCCCCCTGCCTCGCCGAGCCCCCGGCCGGCCCGCGACTACCGGGGCGAACGCCTGGACGTTGCGTACGGGAGGGCCACCAAGTCGGGGTTCACCGTCGTGTACCACGACGCGTCCGACGAGCGGAAGGACATCACGGCCCGCTCGCTGTGGACGGTGTGCTTCCAGCAGCGGTCGGACACCGGCGAGCGCCCCACGCTCGACTTCGGCGCCGTCCGCACGGGCGACCCCTGCCCGAAGCGGGACGGCGGCCCGGTCCCCTGGCCCACGATGCCCGAGCTGGTGTGGAAGACATGGCCGAAGGCCCGCGCGGAGGTCGTCGCCCTGGGCGTCCCGGCCGACCGGGTGCGCGCCGAGGCGGCGTACGTCAACGACACCCTGCCCGACGAGGGTGCGTACGACGACTGGCGGGTCTGCGCCCACGACCCCGCCGCGGGGGAGAAGGTCCCCGCCGACACGTGGGTGACGCTCGAGCTGTCGTCCCCCGAGAACGGCTGCCCGGACCCGGACCGCGGAACCGGCACCTCCACGCGCCTGCCGGACCGCGACAAGGACGGCGACCCCGACTACCGCGACCCGTTCCCCCGCGACCGCAACCGCACGAAGGCCTTCCCCAATGGTCTCCCGGACGCTCCGGACACGGGCGGCTCGGGCGGGGGCGGCGGCTGGAGCCCGTGCCGTCACACGCGCTGGTGCTGACGTCGGCCCTCACCGGCCGGCGCCCTCACAGGGGTTCGTCGGGCCACTGGTCGAGCAGGTCCTCGGCCGACCCGCCGGGCTCCACGACGCCGTCCCGCAGGGGCTGTTCGGTCCAGATGACCTTGCCCGCGGCGGTGTAGCGCGTGCCCCAGCGTTCGGCGTAGCGGGCGACGAGGAACAGGCCGCGGCCGCCCTCGTCCGTCGTCTTGGCCCGCCGCAGATGGGGAGAGGTGCTGCTGCCGTCGGCGACCTCGCAGATCAGGGACGTGTCGTGGAGCAGCCGGACGCTGATGGGTTCGCCGCCGTAGCGGATCGCGTTGGTGATCAGCTCGCTGAGGATCAGCTCGGTGGCGAAGCCCATCTCCTCCAGGCCCCACTCCGCCAGACGGCGTGCGCAGGCGTTGCGGACGCGCCCCACGGCCGCCGGGTCGCGGGGCACGTCCCACTCGGCGACGTTCGCAGGGCCGAGGCGGCGCGTACGGGCCACCAGCAGGACGATGTCGTCGGTCGGGTGGTCGGGCAGCATCGCGTCGATGACCCGGGCACAGGTCTCCTCGGGGCCGCGGTCGGGACCCGTCAGGGCGACGCGCAGGGCGTCCAGGCCGGCGTCCAGGTCCCGGGCCCGGTCCTCGATCAGCCCGTCGGTGTAGAGGACCAGCCGGGAGCCCTCGGCAAGGGTCAGTTCGGCGCTCTCGAACGGCAGGCCGGCGCCGAGGCCGAGCGGCGGGGAGACCGGCAGGCGGGGGAACGTCACGGTCCCGTCGGGGTCGACGACCGCGGGCCCCGGGTGACCGGCCGTCGCGGCGGACACCCGTCCGGAGACGGGATCGTAGACGGCGTAGAGGCAGGTCGCCCCGGTGATCCCGGTCCCGTCCCGCTCGTCGGCCGCGGCCTCGTCGGCGTCGATGCGGGCCACCAACTCGTCGAGGCGGTCCAGCAGTTCCTCGGGCGCGAGGTCCAGCGTCGAGAAGTTGTGCACCGCGGTCCGCAGCCGCCCCATGGTCGCGGCGGCGTGCAGGCCGTGCCCGACGACGTCGCCGACCACGAGGGCCACGCGCGTCCCGGACAGCGGGATCACGTCGAACCAGTCGCCGCCCACGCCCGCCGCGGGAAGGTAGCGGTGGGCGACGTCCAGGGCGTTCTGCTCGGGCACCCCGCGGGGCAGCAGGCTGCGCTGGAGGGTGACGGCCATGGTGTGTTCGCGCGTGTAGCGGCGGGCGTTGTCGATGGCGACGGCCGCGCGGGCGGCCAGCTCCTCGGCGAAGGACTTGTCCTCCTCCTCGAACGCGGGTGAGCCGCCCGCCCGCCAGAACTTCGCCGCGCCGAGCAGCGCGCCGCGCGCCCGCATCGGGACCACGACGAGGGAGTGCAGGTCGTGGTCCGGAGCGGCCTGTGCCCCCTCGACCAGCCGGGCGGTGAGGCGGTCGGCGGGCTCGGCCGGAACCGCCTCGCCGACAGGAAAGAGGGACCGGTCGCCCTCCCGGCCGACGACGGCGGCGCGCCGCATCCCGGTGGCCTCGGCGGACGGCTCCTCACCGCGCAGGACCGCGTCCAGCAGCTCGACCGTCACCACGTCGGCGAACTGCGGGACGGACACGTCCGCCAACTCCTCGGCGGTGCGCGTCACGTCCAGCGTGGTCCCGACCCGCATCCCGGCGTCGTACAGCAGCTTCAGCCGCTCCCGCGCCACCTCGGCGCGCCCGCTGACCGCCGCCAGTTCCGTGGTGTCCCGCAGCGTCACGACGCTGCCGGCCTGCCCGCCGTACGGGGCCGTGGGCCGTTTGTTCACCGCCAGGAGCCGGTCCCCGGCCAGCCGTACCGCGTCGGTGACCGGCTCGCCGGAGGCCAGCAGCCGCGCGGTGTCCGCGTCGAGCCCGAGGTCCGGCACGCGCCGCCGCTCGGCGTCCTCCGGCAGGTCGAGCAGCCGCCGCGCCTCGTCGTTGGCCAGCAGCACCTGTCCGTCGGCGTCGACGATCAGCACGCCTTCCCGTACGGCGTGCAGGACCGCGTCGTGGTGCTCGTACATCCGCGTCATCTCGGCGGGGCCCAGGCCGTGCGTCTGCCGGCGCAGCCGCCGGGACACCAGCGCGGTCCCGGTCGTGGACAGGACGAGCGCGGCGGCGCCCGTGCCGAGGATGATGGGCAGCTGTCTGTCGACCAGGTCACCGACGTTCTCCACGGTGATCCCGGCGGACACGAGACCGACGACGGAGCCGTCCGGCGCCCTGACCGGCACGACGGCCTGGACGGCCGTTCCGGTGCCGGTGGGCAGCGGCGGCCCGCCGGCCCGCTCGACGACGGTGCCGCCTTCCAGCGCGGGCCGGATCGTCCCGACGAACTTCTTCCCGATCTGCCGCGGGTCGGGGTAGGTGAGGCGGATGCCCCGCGTGTCCATCACCAGGACGAAGTCCACACCGGCCCGCCTCCAGGCCGCTTCGGCACGCGGCTGCAGCACCGCCGTGGGACGGGGGCCGGTCAGTGCCTCGGCGGTACCGGGCGCGTTCGCGAACATCTCGGCGGCGGCCAGCGACAACCGCTCGGCCTCCCGCTCACTGCCCCGGTTGGCCTGCACCACAAGCGCCGTCACACCGCCCGCGACCAGCAGCAACACGATGAGGAGCTGGAGCACGAACACCTGCTGGGCGGCACTGTGCGGGCTCAACAGCGCCCACCTGCGCCGCGAACCGCCGGACGCCCCGCCCCGGGAGGAGGCACTCACCGCCGAGGACCGCCACGACGAATGACCCGACCGGAAATGCCCCTTTCCCTTCATGGCCACTTTCTACATCGCTTTCCCTCTCAGGGGCGACAGGCCCACGGCCGCGCGCCCGCCCCGGCAGCCCGCGGAGCCGACGGCGGCCGCGGGGTCACCCGCTCCTTCGTGACACCCGTGACCGGTGGCACAGGTGGACGCCGCTTCGGCGTCCGTATCGCCGACACGAGTGACGCACACCGCGTCAGTCAGGGGTGAGGGGCCTGCCGGCCGCCATTCTGACTGGTGATCACCGCGGCGCTCCCGGCTGGGGCCGCCGCCTCGGATACCCGCCCTGGAAAGGTCCGTGACACCCATGTCGTCCTGCCGCCGCGTCCCCGCCGTCGCCCTCGCCGTTGTGCTGATGTCCGGCGTCGGCGCCCCCGCCACCCTCGCCGCTGCCCCCGCCGGTGCCCCGGCCGCCGCCGTCGCGGCCGCCCCCGCCGCCGAGACCGGGCTGGCCGGCGCGGGACTGGCGCTCGACCTCAACGCCGCCCTCGACCTGGAGTCGCGCGGCATCGTGGCCGCCGCGGCGGACGGAGCGGTCGAGGCCGACGGCGGTATCCGGCTGAAGGTGGGCAGGGGCAGTGCCCTCTCGCACGGCAGGGGCAAGGTCACCGGCGCCAAGGCCAGGCTCGTCGGCGCGATCGTGCTGGCGAAGGGCAAGAAGAAGCTCCGCATCGCGAACGTCGGCGTCGACCTGAAGACCGGCGCCCTCATGGCGAACGTCGGCGCGAAGACCAACGTCAGGATCGGCACCGTCGACGAGCCGGGGAAGGCCAGGCTCGTCAAGCCGGCGGGTACCACCGTGGCGACCCTCCGGCTGGCCCCCCAGGGCATCCGCCTCGACACCGCGCTCCTCACCGGTGTCGACGCCGCGTTCGGCACCGCCGTCACGTCCGAGCTCGCCGCGGGCGTCACCGCGGACGCCGCGCTCGCCGTCGACGCGAACCTCGCGCTCGGCTCGCAGGTCGACGTGGACCTGATCGTGGCGCTCGGCCTCGACGACGACATCGACACGAGCCTCGGAGTCAAGGGCCTGCTCGACGCCGACCTGGACGTCGACATCCAGTTCTGACCGCAGGCGAGGCGGGCGCCGCTCCGCGCCCACCCCTCGCCGTGGAGCGGGGCGGTCGGCGCCACCGCCCAGCTCCTACGGCTGATGCGGCGCGACCGGGTTCACCGTGCTCCAGTCCTCCTCGCCGCGTCCCTCGGCGAGGGCGGCGGAGAACAGGGCGGGGGCGGCGTCGAGGAGGGGTGGTGGTTCCGGCCGTCCTGCTCGGCCGGGCGGACGGCGTAGGCGCGGTCCTTGTGGGCCCATGCGGCGGAGAAGTTCAGCGGCTCGGGCCGGGCCGGGCGAGGCGCGTGACCACGCCTCCGGGGCGGTCCAGCACGGCCTCGCCGACCTGACGCGGATCCAGGCCCGCCGCCCCGGCCGGCCGCAGCGCCTCCCCGAACCCCGCGAGGTGCACGGCCTGCAGGGCGTTGAGGATCAGCTCGAAGCGGGTGCCGCGCCCGCCGGGCCGAAGTGGCGTACGTCCCGGGCGATCGCGTCCAGCACCGGCCGCAGCCCGGGCGGCCCGCTCGGGTCACCGCCCGCGAGGAGGACCAGGGTCCCGGTCCGGGCCGCGGCGGCCCCGCCGGTGAGGTCTCCTTGCTCGACCGGACGAACGACGCCGTACGGCAGATGGCGCACCGGGCCCGTAAGCATGTGCGGGACCGCAGGCCCCTGTTCGCCGACGGGCGGCTGTGGGGCGTGATCGCACTCGCCCTCAGCCCCGACGGGCGCGTGCGGTCCATCTGCAACGTGCTCAACCCCGACAAGCTCCGCGCGCATCCTTCGATGGATGCGACCGATGTCTCTTTGGTAGTGCTCCTCGTTGGCGCCGCCTCTGCGGGCGGCGCCAGGAGCGGCCCCAGGGGTGGGCCCCAGGTGGCGGCGAAGGTCAACGAGCGCGGCGGGGACCGGAGCGGGCCAGCCAGCCGAGGGTGAGGGCGAGCAGGCCCAGGAGCACGGCGAAGTAGGCGCCGCCGAGCCCGTTGCCGGTGCCGAGGCCGCCGTCGGCGGTGGCCGCGACGACGCCACCGACGGCCACGGCGACGAGGCCCGCCGCCAGAGCCGTGAGGGATCCATTGCGCCGGGCCCAGGTGCCGACGCGTCCCTGCCTGGTGGAGCGGGTCAGGGCCAGGGCGCCGCTGAGCGCGCCGAGGAGGCCGACGAGCGCGGACAGGGAGGCCCCGACCCGGCCGACGCTCACGGTGTAGACGCTCGCGGCGGCCGGCTGGACCGAGGGGTCCGCGGCGGCCGGTTCGGCGAGCGCGAGACCGCCGATGAGGACGGCTGCGGACACGGCGAGCACAGAGCGAACGGACATGAGGTGTCCTGCCTTTCTGATACGGGTGTGAACGGGGGTCCTCAAGGAGATCGGCGCGGCGGCCCGCCGGGCGGCTACCCGGCAGCGGAGCGCGGCAGCAGACGCGGGAACAGCTCCCGGACCAGGGCCAGGGTGCTGAGGGCGAACATCACCACGCCCAGGGGGACATGCAGCGAGGGCACGTGGGCGATGCCCAACGCGACCTGCGCCGAGGCGAGGAGGAGGAAGCCGGTGGCGTACAGGACGGGCCTGGCCGATCCGCCGCCCGGGCGCCACGCCAGAACCGCGGCGAGCAGGTACAGCATGGCGGCGGCGTACATCACCTTCGAGCCGATGTCGTGCAGGAGATAGCCGTGGGATGAGGTCAGCAGCATGCCGGCGGTGACCGCCTGGAAGAAGAGGCACAGGGTCTGCAGGGCTGCCGCGGCCTTGAGGAACGCGACGGTGCGTCTGGTGTTCGTCGTCATGCCGCTCATGGTGTGCTCTCCTCCGTCGTCTCCAAAGGTCCGCCCCCAAGACACCGGGCCCCCGACGGCTGTGACAGCATGTGACGCGTATCACTCCATGATCAGCCGGTGAACGACTCGGGGCCGAAGCGCCCCCAGGCGACGAAGGCCGCCAGGACGAGATAGATCACGTCGCCGGCGATCGTGATCCGCTCGCCGCGCCGCAGCCGGACGGTGATCGCGCCGATGAACAGCAGGACGAGTCCGGTGGCGGCCAGCGGCACCAGGACCGGTGCGATGTCGAGCACCGCGGGCAGGACGAGGCCGGCGGCGGCCAGGAGCTCGACGGCGCCGATGGCCTTCAGCGCGGCCGGGCTGAAGTCGAGGGCCCACTCGGCGGAGGCGCCCATGGCGCCGATCTTTTCGCGCGGTACGAACATCTTGGCGCTGCCGATGAGGCAGACGGCGGCCAGCAGCCCGGCGGTGATCCACAGCGCGAGGTTCATCATCAACTCCCTGGTCGAGGTCTTCCGCACCCGAGACGAGGCGGTGGCACGCCCTGTGACATCCCCGAGCGCCGCCGATGTGGAGACGTGGGTCACTTCGCGCCGTGTCACAGGGAGGCGGGCTGCCTCGTCTCGGAAGTGAAGTCACCGACGAGCACGGAGAAGCACACGATGAACGCGCGGCTGAAGGCCCCGGAGCAGGGTCTTGCCCCTGGTGCGCGACGACCGGATGATCCGCGACGGACTCCCCGCGTCGGCGATCCGATGCGGGACGGGAAGGCACAAGGGGGACAAGACGTGAAGAAGGTCGAGGAGTTCGAGGAGCTCAGGCCGCTGCTGTTCTCGATCGCGTACCGCATGCTGGGCAGCGTCGCCGAGGCGGAGGACGCGGTGCAGGAGACGTGGCTTCGCTTCGACGCCTCGGCGACCCGGCCCGTGTCGGTCAAGGCGTTCCTGTCGGCCACCGTGACCCGCATCGCGATCGACGTCCTCCGCTCCGCGCGCGTGCGGCGGGAGGAGTACGTCGGACCCTGGCTGCCCGAGCCCCTGCTGAACGACCCGTACGAGGACCCGGCCCGGGCCGCGGAGCTCGCGGACTCGGTGTCGATGGCGGCGCTCCTGCTCCTGGAGCGGCTCAGCCCGCTGGAGCGGTCGGTCTTCGTGCTGCGCGAGGTGTTCGCCTTCGGCTTCGACGAGATCGCCTCGGCGGTGGGACGCTCGGAAGCCGCCTGCCGGCAGCTGCTCGTACGGGCGCGGCGGCACATGCAAGCAGGTCGTCCCCGCTTCGAGGCCGACCGTCAGGAGCGACAGGAACTGGCGGAGCGGTTCTTCGAAGCACTGTCACAGGGCGACGTCGCCACACTCCAGCATCTGCTGTCCGCCGACGTGCGGCTCGTCGGCGACGGCGGCGGCAAAGCCCCGCAGTTGGCCAAGGCCGTGGTCGGCGCCCAGAACGTGGCCCGGCTCCTCGCCGGTGTCCACCCGCTGATGGCCCGGATCGACATCGGCTTCGAACCGCACGAGATCAACGGCCAACCGGGCGCGATCTTCCGCGACCGCGACGGCAAGGTCCTCCACGCCCTGGCCCTCGACGTGCTCGACGGACGGATCCAGACCATCCGCTCGGTCATCAACCCCGACAAGCTCGGCCACCTCGGACCGGTCGCCGACGCCTGGGCCGTCGACCAGGAAGTGAAGCGGACCCGCAGGCTGACGCGGTAACCGGGACGGTCACGTTCACCCGTGGAGTCCGGCCCTTGGCGCCCCGGGTGCGGCCGGTGCCCCGGTCCGACGGGGTGCGCCCACCGCGGGCGGTTCACCTCGAATCGCGTCGGCGCCGGCCCGCACAGGGCGTCAACTCCGAGGACGCCGCCTCTCAGGACGGCACCCCATAGCGGTTGACGATCGCGGCGGCGCGGTTGCGCAGGGAAGTGCGCAGCCACTGCGGGGCCAGGGCTTCCGCGTTCGTGGCGAGCTGCCACAGCGCCCACTCGGCGTGTCTGGAATCCTGGAAGATCACGTTCAGCCGCAGCCAGCCGTCCGCGTCGGCTTCTTCATCGCAGACGGCCAGCGCGGTGCCCACCAGTTCCTCCCGCCGCGCCGGATCCACCCGTACCAGCACGGCCACTTGGTCGCCGCCGGTCCGGAACCGCGTGTTGCGTTCCTGCCAGGCCCGGTCCAGATCGACCCTGTCCGGTCGCTGCGCGGGTTCGTCGAGTTCCTCGGCGGCGAGGATCCGGGACAGCCGGTAGGTGCGGTCCGCGCCGGACCTCGTGGCCAGCAGGTAGCCCTGGCCGCGTACGGTGACCAGGCCGATCGGGTCCACCGTGCGCCACTTCGGGGTCTGGTCCACAGCCGCGTAGTGGATGCGCAGCTTGTGTCCGGCGAACACCGCGCGCCGGACCTCGGCCACTATGGCGTCCGGCACCTCCTCGGCGGCCACCCGGCGCGAGAGGAGGTCGGTCTCCGGGTCGATGAGCAATCGCTGCGCCGCGTCGGCCGCGTTGTCCCGAAGCCCGTCGGGCAGTGCGTCGACCACCTTGAGCATGGCCGAGGCGAGGGCCGTACCGAGGCCGAACAGCTGCGCGCCGCGCCGTGATCCGGCGACCAGCAGGGCGAGCGCCTCGTCGCGGTTCAGTCCGGTGAGCGCTGTCTGGAAATCGGGCAACAACGCGAACCCGCCGTGCCGGCCGCGTTCCGCGTAGACCGGGACGCCGGCTGCGGACAGCGCCTCCATGTCGCGCAGCACGGTCCGGGTGGACACCTCCAGCTCGCGGGCCAGCGTGTCCGCGGTCATCCGACCGCGCCGGCGCAGCAATAGCACCAGTGAGACCAACCGGTCGGCGCGCATGCGGGAACTTTAACCGGAAAACATGACTGAGGTTGTCATGTTTTGTTGGGAGGCTCCTGCGCACTGTCAGTGAATCGAATGGAGCTGGTGCGGCGATGGAACGAACAGCGGTCAACCCGGTGACGTGGTCGGTGGGGATGGGCTTCAACCAGGGTGAGGTCGTCTCCGGGCACACACGGACCCTGTACATCTCGGGGCAGACCGCGATGAGCGGCGACGGCAGGCCCGAGCACGACGGTGACATGGCGGCGCAGTTGGCGCTGAGCATCGACAACATGGAGGCCGTGCTCGGCGAGGCCGGCATGTCCCTCGCGCACCTCGTCCGGCTCAACGTCTACACGACGGACGTCGACCTGCTCTTCCAGCACTACGGCGTGCTGGCGGCGCGGTTGGGTGCCGCCGGAGTCGCGCCGACCACCACGATGCTCGGGGTGACGCGACTGGCGATCCCCGGCCAGATGGTCGAACTCGAGGGGACCGCCGTCGCGTGACGGGCCGCGCCGATTTTCTGGCGCAGCCGGGGCATGCCTCTACGAGGCGGGGTCCGTCGGGGTGACCCATTCGACGAGCTGGACGACGATCCCGTTCGGGTCCGTCATCTGGAACAGGCGCTCGCCCCACGGCTCTTCGCGCAGCGGCATCGTTATCGGCGCACCGGCCTCGCGCAGCCGGCGCTCCTCGGCGTCGAGGCCGGTGACGGTGAGCGCCAGGATCAGGCCGCCGGCCTGCCGGTCCCGCTGCTCGGGCGGGAGGACCTCGGTGCCGGCGCGGAGCAGCACGATGTCGGCGGCGGCGTCGGTCTCGCCGCGGGTGAGCGAGGCGAAGCCGTCGGCGGCCATGGCGACTTCGTATCCGAGGTGGGCGCAGAAGAACTCACGCGAGGCGTCCACGTCGGCGACGGTGAGGGAGAGGGTTGAGGTGGTGACCTTCACGGCGGCTCCTGGAGTGGTGGGAGGTGCGAGGGAGGGCGGAGGCGAAGGGGACGGTCAGTCCCTGTGGGCGCCGGGCGAGGGGGCGTCCTCGGCGGCGGCCTCCAGGTCGGCGATGGTGCCCGACATGATGGTCCGTACGTGTGCGGTGATGTGCTCGGCGGGCCAGTCCCACCAGGCCACGGCGAGGAGCCGGGCGATGTCCTGCTCCTCGTAGCGGGTGCGGATGAGGCGGGCGGGGTTGCCGCCGACGATGCCGTAGTCGGGCACGTCGGAGGTGACGACGGAGCCGGTGGCGATGATCGCGCCGTGGCCGATCCGGACGCCGGGCATGACGGTCACGCCGTGGCCGAACCAGACGTCGTTGCCGACGACGGTGTCCCCGCGGTTGGGCAGCCCGGTGAGCAGGTCGAAGTGATCGGCCCAGGAGCCGCCCATGGTCGGGAAGGGGAAGGTCGACGGGCCGTCCATCCGGTGATTGGCGCCGTTCATGATGAACCGCACCCCCGTCCCGATGGCGCAGAACTTCCCGATGACCAGCTTCTCGGGCCCGTAGTGGTAGAGCACGTTGCGGGTCTCGAAGGCGGTCGGGTCGTCCGGATCGTCGTAGTAGGAGTACGCGCCGACCTCGATCAGCGGGGACTTCACCAGCGGCTCGAGCTGGACCACCCTCGGCTGGCCGGGCATCGGATGGAGGACGGTCGGGTCGGCGGGTACGGGCATGGGGCTGCGATTCCTCATCGGCGCGGGCTCATCTCCAGCAAGAAACGGCACGATGCGTGCCGTTCACTTGATCATCTTGCCGCCGCTCCCGTGACGTGTCAACGGCATGGCGCGTGCCGTTAGGATCGGGCTCATGGCGAACGAACCCCCGGCCCCGCGACGCCGGGGCGCCGCACGCACCGACGCGCTGCTGCAGGTGACGCTCGAACTGGCGACCGAGGTCGGATACGCGGGCCTGAGCATCGAGGCCATCGCCCGACGCGCCGAGGTCGGAAAACACACGATCTACCGGCGCTGGCCGTCCAAGGCGGCGCTGCTGCTGGACGCGCTCAACCGCGCCTGGACCACGGACCTGGACTACCGCGATACCGGCGACCTCCGCCACGACCTGCGCGAACAGTTCCTCCGCTCCTCGTCCGCCCTGGCCGAAGCGCCGATCGGACCGGTCTACCGTGCCGTCATCGCCGAGGCCCAGTCCGACCCCGCGCTCCGCGCCGCCCTGGACGAGCGGTTCCTGCGCACCGTCGAGCGGAGCACCCTGGACCGGATCACCCGCGCCCAGCACACGGGCGAACTACGCGCCGACGCGGACCTGACCTTCGCCACCGAGGTGCTGTGCGGGGCGCTGTACTACCGCCACCTGCTCACGACCAGGCCGATCGACGAGGGCTCGGTCGACGGCCTGCTGGACATGTTCATGGCCGCGTACGCCACCCGCCCGGCGTGACGGTCAAGAGGGCTGAAGCGACGTCGGCCCTCTGCTCTCCCGGCTGCGGGTCGAGCCCGTCACCCGGGCTCTCGCAGTGTCGTCAGCACCTCGGCCGAGAGGTACGGGCTTGAGGCCGCGTTCCGAGAAGCGGCTCCGGCTGCGTAGAGCGGGTTGTGTTCAGTCGGGCCGTGCGGCGGCGCGTAGTTCGACCTGGTAACCGCCCTGCGGGGTGGGTTCGGCGGTGAGGGTGCCGTCGAGCAGTTCGGCGCGTTCCTTCAGGCCGATGAGGCCGTGGCGGGCGCTGGGCAGGGCGACGGACGGGCGGGTGGGGGCGGTGTTGGTGACGGTGACGCCGAAGTGGTGCGCGTCGTGCCACAGGCGTACTTCGGCGCGGGCTCCGGGGGCGTGCTTGCGCACGTTGGTGAGGGCTTCTTGGACCGTGCGGTAGACGGTGCGCTGGGCGGTTGTGCTGATGTCGGCCGGAAGTTCGCCGGTCAGTGTCGTCTCGATGCCGCTGTTGGCGATCAGTTGCCGGAGGTCGGCGAGAGTGGGCTGGGGGGCGAGTTCGGTCTCCTTGCCGCCGGAGGCGCGGAGCAGGGTGACCATGTGGCGGAGTTCGTCGAGGGTGTCGACGCTCAGGGAGCGGATGGTGCGGGCGGCCTCGCGGGCGTCGGGGTCCTTGGCGGCCACCTGCATGGCGCCGGCCTGTACGGCGATGAGGCTGACCTGGTGGGAGACGACGTCGTGCATCTCACGGGCCAGCTGGGCGCGTTCCCGGGCGAGGACGTTCTGGGCGTGCAGGGCGCGTTCGTGTTCCCGGGCTTCTTCGACTTCGACGAGCTGGAGGGCCACGTCGTGCCTGGCCTGGACGAGTTGGCCGAACAGCACGGGGGTGATGGCTGTGGCCAGCGTGTAGACGAACTCGACGAGCGTCCAGGTCCGGTCGCCGGTGAGCGCGTCGGACAGCGGCCAGGCGAGGGTTCCCACCGCCGCGTTCAGCAGGGCGCAGCCGGCCAGCAGCGGGCGGTTGCGGGTGGACGCGGCCAGTGTGTACAGGGCGGCGATCGGCGCGACCGCCACGTCCATGAACAGGGTCATGGGCAGTGTCAGCAGGACGACGGTCAGCGGAAAGCGCCTGCGCAGGAACAGCGCCGCGCTGCCGAGGGCGACGCAGGACCACACGAGGGGGGTTCCCTCGTCGTAGAGGTTGACCCAGGCGTCGAGCACGGCGAGCGCGACGAGGCCCGCGTCGACCGCCCAGGCCGGCACCCGCCGCCACAGTGCCCGGCCCGCGCTCATCGTCCCTTGTCCCGTGCCGCGTCGTCACCGCGCTCGCCGAGCAGTCCGGCCCGCTCCGCGAGCAGTGCGGCCTGCACACGGCTGGTGACCCGCAGCTTGGTCAGGATCGAGCTGACGTGGTCCTTGACGGTGCCCGCGCTCAGATGGATGCGGGTGCCGATGTCGGCGTTGGACAGTCCTTCCGCGACCAGGACGAGGACGTCGCGCTCCCGGTCGCTGAGCAGGTTCACGCGTGCCACGTCCGCGTCCTGGGGTGCTCCCGCCCCCGGGTGACCGCGCAGCAGCGCGCGTGAGGCCTTGGGGGACATCACCACCCCGCCTGCGGCCAGGGTGCGGACCAGCTGGGCGAGCTGCTCGGGCTCGGTGTCCTTGAGCAGGAAGCCGGCGGCTCCCGAACGCAGCGCGGTGAGGATGTACTCGTCGGTGTCGAACGTGGTCAGCATGGCCACGTGCGGTGGTGCGGGCAGTTCCTGGATCTGCCGCAGGACGGTCAGACCGTCCACGTCCGGCATGCGGATGTCGAGGAGCACGACGTCCGGCAGCTCGCGCCGGATCACGTCGGCCGCCTGCGCCCCTCCCGCGGTCGCCACGACCTCGATGCCGTCGGACGCGTTCAGGATCATCTGGAAGCCGGACCGCACCAGGGCCTCGTCGTCCACCACCACTACCCGGATCACCGGCGTTCCGCCTCACACTCGTCTGCTCTGTCCAGCTTCTCGGCGACCCCGTACACCCCCGCATCGGGGCGTCCACGTTCTCGTACGGCGTTCGCCTGCCGTCGACAGTACGTCCGGCAGGGTACGCGCCGGCGCGATCACCCATGGCCTGTGGACACCTGGCGGGCCGGCTCCAGCCGTTCGGGGGGTGCGCTCCGGCCCATCGGCAGGGCGGCGCGCGGGGGATGGCGGACGCGCTGCTCGGGCTTGTGGTCGTGGTGGCCGACGCCGTCATCCAGCAGGGCGCCGGGCGTCCGGGCCCGCTGACCGGCCGGGGCGCTGTTCCGCCGGTCGGCGGGGTGGTCCCGGCCGGTCGGCGGGGGTGTCACCGAAGCCCGCCGGATGGTCCGCCTCCTGACGGGACGGCGAGGTTGTCGGTATGACACAGACACAGCCGCCGCAAGAGACTTCGGCTCCCCGGGAGAACGCGCCTCCGCGGCCCCACACCTCGTCCGAGTCCGCCGGGAAGATCTCGGGCGGTCCCTCGATGGGACGCCTGGTCGGGGTGGATCTGGCCCGCGCGCTGGCGGTGTTCGGCATGTACATCGTGCACATCGGCCCGGCGCTGTCGGCCACGGACGGCGTCGGCAGCTGGGTACGGTATCTGGCCGACGGTCACTCGTCGGTCCTGTTCGCCACCCTCGCCGGGTTCTCGCTGATGCTGATCGCCGGCCGCCGTGAGCCGAAGACCGGCTTGGCCGGCCGGCAGGCGAAGGTCCGGATCGCGATCCGCGCCGTGGTCCTGCTGGCGCTGGGCACCGTGCTGGCGATGGAGTACGGGGGTGTGATCATCCTCGGCTTCTACGGCGTCTACTTCCTTCTTGCCCTGCCCCTGCTGCGGCTGCGCGCGAGGACTCTCGCGATCATCGCGGCGGGGCTCGCGCTCGTCACGCCGCAGCTGGCGTTCGTCCTGAACTCGCTGCTGAGCGAGTCCGTCCAGCAGAGCATCGACGCCCACGACCCGCTCAAGAAGCTCAGCGAGGTGGGAGTGCTCGATCTGCTGCTCACCGGCTTCTACCCGGCGATCACGTGGATGTCGTTCGTGGTCGCCGGGATGGCGCTGGCCCGCCTCGACCTGTCGGCCGTCTCCGTCCAGCGGCGCCTGGCCGCGTTCGGTGCCGCGCTGACCGTGGGCGCGTACGGGCTGTCCCTGCTGCTGGCGGGCAAGGATGCGCTGCGGAGCATGGCGGAGGACGGGAAGTCGTCCGCCGGGTCCGAGGCGGCGTCCTTCGGCAGCGGATCCTTCGAGACCCGGCGGGCGGCCTCGGATCTGTTGTCCGCCGGGCCGCACAGCGGCACCACGTTCGACATCATCGGCAGCGTGGGGGTCGCCATCCTCGTGGTCGTGGGCGCGACGGTGCTGATGGACCGCCTGCCGCGCCTGCGCAGCCTGGCGAAACCGGTCGTCGCCGTGGGCACCATGTCGCTGACGGCCTACGTCGGCCACTTCGTCGTGCAGTCCATGGTGGGCATACCGGCCGGTGAAAGCAGCCAGGTGTCCTGGGTGCCTGTGCTCACGTTCATCCTCGGGGCGATCCTGTTCGCCGCGGTCTGGTCCCGCTTCTTCCGCCGCGGACCGCTGGAGTCCCTGCTCAACGCCGCCACCAAGCCGGCGAACCACGTCCGATGAGGCGAGGCCGGGGCGGCCGGCCCTCACAGCCGCCCCAACTTCGCAAACCGCGCGGGTATCCCGCGGATGTCCGGCACCACCCCGCCACACAGCTCGGCTGCCCCCGCCGTCCGGCGGGGGCAGCCGGCGGGGGCACCCGTCTCACCCGCCGGGGCGCCCCGCGGGGAGCAGGAGCTGGCTCGCGGCGAGCTGTGCGTACAACCCGTCCTCGGCCACCAGCTCCTCATGGGTGCCGATCGCGCGGACCCTGCCGGCGTCCATGACGACGATGCGGTCGGCGTCCGTCACCGTCGACAGGCGGTGCGCCACCACCAGAACGGTGGTCTCGCGTGCCGTCTCGGCGATGACGTCCCGCAGCGCCAGCTCGTTGACGGCGTCGAGCTGTGAGGTCGCCTCGTCCAGCAGCAGCAGCCGGGGCCTGCGCAGCAACGCGCGGGCGATCGCGACGCGCTGGCGCTCACCACCGGACAGCTTCGAGCCGCGATGCCCGACCAAGGTGTCCAGGCCGTGCGGGAGACGGTCGACGAGGGTGTCGAGCCTGGTCCGGGCGAGGACGGCGCGGATCTCGTCGTCCGTCGCGCCGGGCGCGCTGAAGACCAGGTTCTCCCGCAGCGTGCCGGCCAGCACCGGCGCGTCCTGCTCGACGCACCCGATGACGGACCGCAACTCGGGCAGCGGCCACTCGCGTATGTCCTTGCCGTCGACCAGGATCCGGCCGCCGGTCGTCTCGTAGAACCGCTCGATGAGCGAGAAGACCGTCGACTTGCCCGCACCCGAAGGCCCGACGAAGGCCGTCATCCCGGCGCCCGGCACCTCGAAGTCCACCTGCTGGTGGATGTACGGCAGCCCGGGCCCGTAGCGGAAGGACACCTCCTCGAAGCGGACCGACGCCGGCCGCCGTACGGCTGCCGTCGCCTCGGCTCGCACCGGCTCCTTCGTGGCCGGCGGCTCCGCCGCCAGGCGGTCCACCTCCTTGATCCGGGAGATCGCGGCCGCGCCCTCCTGGTACGCGGAGGCGGCCTCGACCAGCTTGTACACCGGCTCCATCAGGTAGAACAGGTACAGCAGGAAGGCGATGAGCGTGGAGACGGGGATGTCCCCGGACGCCACCCGCGCCCCGCCGACCGCGAGCACCGCGAGGAACGCCAGCTCGACGGCGAGGTTGTCCGCCGTTGCCAGCAGGGCCTCCCACTTCGCGCCGCGCACGCCGTGGCGCCACGCCCGCCGGGCCGACGCCTCGACGCGAGCGGTCTCCCTCTCCTCGGCGCCGGACGCCTTCACCGTGCGGAACGCGCCGAAGACCCGCTCCAGGCCGGTGGACATCTCCCCGACCGCGGCCTGGGAGCGCTCGGCGGCCTGCCCGATCTTCGGCATCACCAGGGCGGCGCCCGCCCCGACGACCGCGACCACGACGAGGGTCACGCCGAGCAGGACGGCGTCCAGGAAGGCCATCACCACGACCGCCGCGATCAGCGTGACCGTCCCGGTCGCGGCGTTGACCACCGCCTGGGTGCTGACGGCCCGCAGCAGCGTGGTGTCGGAGGTCACCCTCGACATCAGATCACCCGGCTGCATCCGGTCCACCGCCGAGAGCCGCAGCCGCAGCAGCCGGCCGATGAGGGTGCGGCGAGCGGCCAGGACCACCGACTCCGCCGTCCTCTCCAGCGCATAGGCGCCGAACGCCTCGGCCACCGTGCTCAGCAGCACCAGTACGGTCAGGGCCAGCAGGACGGTGGCGATCGTGCCACCGGACGAGAGCCGGTCGACCAGCGCCTTCGTGGCCAGTGGCTGGAGCAGCCCGCCAGCGGCCCCCACCAGCGCCAACAGCAGACCGAGTACGACGACCCACCGGTGCGGGCGGACATACCCGTACAGCGCCTTGAGCGTCTCGCGGACGCGCAGGGACTCGGCACCCGTCGTCTCGGGGGCGGATGCGGTGTTCACAGGATTCCTTTCCTACGTGGTCTGCCGCGCACCGCGTCAGCGGCGTACGGCATCGGCCCGCACGTGCGCACGGTGTGTCATGCCACCAGACTTGAGGGCCGGACGTCCCTCCAGCCATCCGACGATCGTCGGGTGCACCCCCGCCAAGTGGCTGGAGCCGCCGCCGAAGCCGGTTCTGCCCTCTCCCGTACGCACTCAGCGACCATGCCCCCCAGCCCCGCGGCCGTGCCGCCCGCCCGAGAAGGAGCGCCATGACCACCAGCCCGCCCACCGCAAGCGGTGTGCCGCTCCAACAGCAGAAAGCCGCCCTCCGACCGAGATGTCGCATCGGTTCAAGGAGGGCGGCTTTCTGTCACTGATAGTGCGTCAGCTCATGCGTGGGACGTGCGTCCGCTCCGGCGTCGGGGTCAGGACGGGTCGCCGTACTGGAGGCCGCGTCCGTTGGTGCCGATGTAGACGCGGCCGAAGGTGTCGGGGTCGCCGGTGATGACGCCGACGCCGCCGATGCTGCCCCACTGATGGGCGTCGTCGTTGACGCGGAGCCAGGTGGCGCCCTTGTCGGTGGAGCGGAAGACCCCGCTGACGTCCTTGACAGTGCCGATCATGTACAGGGCCTGGTAGGAGGCGCCCGGTGCGGCCTTGCCGAAGCCGAGGGCGGAGGCGGACTTCACCGTGGTGAGCCTGGCGAAGGTGCGGCCGCCGTCGGTGGAGTGCAGCAGCCCCTGACCACCACCGGCGATCCACAGGTCCCCCGCGACGCCAGGGACGGCCGTGAGCCTGCCGTCGGCGGGAAGGCCGGCGGCCCGGGCGGTGAAGGTCGCTCCGCCGTCGGTGCTGGCGTACAGCGTGCCGCCGGCCAGCGAGTAGAACGTCCTGGCCGAGGAGCGGTCGGCGACGACCACGGCGTCGGTGCCCAGGCAGCCGACCTTCGACCAGGTCGCGCCCTTGTCGGTGGAGCGGTACGGGACCTGCCCGGATTCGGTCCAGACGATGGCGGAGCCGTCCGCGGCGAGCGCGACATGGCCGTCCTGGGCGCCGGCCACCGGCTCTGCCGTGAAGCCGTGCCAGCTGCGGCCGCCGTCGGTGGAGTAGGCGCCGTCCTGCGCGCCGCCACGGCCGACGCGGACCATCATCGAGGGGTTGGACTGGGCGAAGTCGATGTCGGTGCTGTTGGTCATCATCGGCTTGTTCAGCCGCCCGGCGGGCACCTTGGTCAGGTCGTCGTGGCGGAAGCCGCCCTGGTCGCCCATGGCGGTGATGACGGTGGCACCGCCGGGCGGGGCGATCGCGTCCATCAGCGCGGTCTCCTCCAGGCCGCGCGCGCCCACGGTCCAGTGGCTGGTGCCGCCGCTGTCGGTGGCGTTGGCGTCCTTGCTGCGCCAGATGCCGTTGCCGGTGCCGTACAGCACGTGCCCGGAGTCGAAGGGGTCGATGGCGAGGGCGGTCATCCAGTGCCCGGTGTGGGTGCCGATGTACGGAGCGGCGGAGGCGTTCCGTACCGATTTCCCGGCCAGCGCCTTCCATGTCGTGCCGCCGTCGGTGCTGCGGTAGATCTCGTCCTCGGGCCACCAGCGGCCGAGGGTGGTGACCATCACCGTGGACGGCTTGCGCGGGTCGACGGCCAGGCCGGAGAAGCCGTAGGTGCCCCGGGACGGGGAGATGTCCTTCCACGCTCCGCCTGCCGGGGTGTACTTCCACACCGAGCCCGCCGTCACGCCGTTGGGTCCGAGGTTGTTGGTGTACGTCAGGTACAGCGAACCGTCACCGGAGAGCACGCCGTGCTGCGGCAGCTGGCCGGTGGGCCGCCCGGAGACGGCCTGCCAGGTGCTGCCGCCGTCGGTGGAGCGGTACAGGGACGTCGACCTGTCCGCGACGCCGACGTAGATCGTCTTGCTGCCGGCCGGGCCGTACGTCACGAAGGAGATGCCCGCGCCGCTGCTCGCCCCGTCCTTGACGGGGAACGAGGAGACCTGCCGCCATGTCGCGCCGTGGTCGGTGCTGCGCCACAGACCGTTCTTACGGGTACCCAGCAGCAAGGTGCGGTTGTCCGAGGGGTCGATCACGAGCCGTTCGCCCGCCCCGCGGCCGTCCTCGTTGCCGCCCAGCTTGAACGGCAGAGCGGTGCGCCGGAAGGTGCGGCCCCGGTCGGTGGAGCGCAGGATCGCGCCGTTGCCGGCCCAGTTGTTGGTGTAGGTGCCCGTCGCGAGGTAGAGCCGGTTGGGGTCGACGGGGTCGGTGGCCAGCGCGTCGATGCCCAGCAGGTTCCAGTCCTTCTCGCCGAGCCAGTCGGTGAGCGGGATCCACTGCTCGGCCGCGGTGTCCCAGCGGTAGGCGCCGCCCATGTCGGTGCGCGCGTACAGCAGTCCCTTCTCCCGTGGGTTGAACACCAGCCCGGTGACGTAACCGCCGCCGACCACCTGGGCGTTGCGCCACGTGTACGGGCCGGCCGCGGCCGACTGGCCACCGGCCACCTTCACCAGCTTCCACTGCTGGTTGGTGGTGCCCCTGCCCGGGTACTGGATGATCGCCGCGCCCTGGGCCGTGGAGCCTCCGGAGACGTCCAGGACCTGGCCGCTCTTGCGGGAGGTGAAGGTGACGGCGCCGGAACCGCGCACGTCGTCGATCCGCCACTCCTGGGAGGCGGAGGAGCTGTCGGTCTGCTGCTCGGCGGCAGCCGACCGGGCGGTCGAACCGCCCGCTATGCCCAGCACCTTGCCGCTGTTGCGGTTCACCAGCTCGTAGTAGCCGTCCCCGGTGGACCTCAGCCGCCACTGCTGGTTGGCGGTGTTCTGGTCGGTCCACTGCTGGATGCGGGTGCGGTCGGCGGTGGAGAAGGCGTTGACGTCCATCACCTTGCCGCTGCGCACGGAGACAAGCCTGTAGTAGGCACTGCCGTCGATCGTCGCGGCCTGGGAGTCCTCCTGGGTGAACAGGAGGTACGGCACGACTGCGGCGGGCACTCCGAGCAGGAGGGCGGTGGCGCTCCAGCGGCGGCGGTGACGACCGCGGGTGGGGTTGTTCATAGAGAGGTGTGCTCCTTGCGTATCACCGGGAATCGGGCAGGTCAGCGCTGCAGGGTGAGGACGCCCGGCCGGTACGGCAGTCCGTCGTAGGGGCCGTCCGCGTCGGGGGACTTGCCCTGGTAGAGGAACTGCAGGTTGCAGGGGTCGATGGTCATGGTCTGGTCGGGGTTGGTGCGGACCAGGTCACCGTGGCTGATGTCGTTGGTCCAGGTGGCGCCGCTGTTGGCCTTGCCCGCGAAGGGGTTGCTCTCGGTGGCGGCCTGCGGGGTCCACGGACCGTTCAGGCTGGAGGCCGTGAACGAGCGGAAGTAGCGCCGCTCGTTCGCGCCACGAGCCTCGACGATCATGAGGTACTGGTTCTGGCCCTGGACCTTGTAGACCTGCGGCGCCTCGAACAGGTTCTTCACCGTGTCGCTCATGACCGTCGTGTACGAGGAGCCGAAGTTGCCCGGGAAGTTCCCGATCGGCATGCTCGCCCGGTAGATCTTGCCGTTGTCACCGGCGAAGAACAGGTACATGTTCCGGTCGTCGGCGATCAGGGTCTGGTCGATCGGGCCGGTGCGGGAGTCGGGGAGGCTCCCGGTGAACAGCGGCTGCGGCGCGGACCAGCCGTTGGGGTTGGTGGGGTCGCTCGACAAGCGGTAGCTGAAGGGCGACGCACCCCACTGGTAAGCCAGCACCCAGACCTTCTTGGGCGCGAAGTAGAACAGTGTGGGCGCCACCGCGTTCTGGTTCATCCTGGTCTGGCCGGCCGACGCCATGTCCGACCAGTTCGTGAAGGGGCTGAACGCCATCGAGCCGTACGAGGTTCCCGACGCGCTCGACGCGTAGACCAGGTGCTTGCCGCCCAGCACCACGTTGGTGAAGTCCTTCACCGCGGCCCACCCGTTCGACGGCTTTGCGAGAGCGCCCGTCGAACTCCACTTGTACGTCGACGGAAGAGCACACGTGCCACCGCCCGTCCCGGACGGGGCGGTCCACTTCTGGTTGTTGACGGACGCGCAGGTGTACAGCTGGATCTTGGTGCCGTTCGCGGTGGCCGCGCCGACGGCGTCGAGGCACAGCCCGGACTGGACGCCGGTGATCGTGCCGTTGGCGTTGATGTTCCACTGCTGGTTGGCGCCGCCGTTGCAGTCCCAGATGACCACCGAGGTGCCGTTGGTGGTGCCCTTGCTCTTGGCGTCCAGGCACTTGTTGTCGTGGACCTTCAGCTGCTTGGCGGCGGTGTAGGTCCAGCGCTGGTTGGCCCGTCCGCTGCAGTCCCACAGTTGCGCCCGGGTGCCGTTGGCGGTGGCGGAGTCGGGGATGTCGATACAGCGGCCGGAGGCCACGCCCTTGACCTCCCCGGTACCGCCGGTCGGCTTGACCGGGGTGCTGCCGGAGCCGGACTTGAGAGCGTTCATGACGGCGGTGTACGCGGGCTTGGGCTTGCCGTCGTTGTCGAACAGCAGGGGGCTTTCGCCGCTGCGCCAGGAGTCGCGGTCACGGACGCCCCACACCGTGATGCCGGTGCACCGAGCCACGGACAGGCAGGTCCTGACCGTGTTCGCGTAGTGGGTGGGTGATGCCTGGGCGATGTCCAGCTCGGTGATCTGGACGTCGACGCCCAGCGCGGCGAAGGCGGCCAAGGTGGTCCTGAAGCTCGCCGGCGGGCCGCCCTCCCCGAAGTGGCTCTGGAACCCGACGCAATCGATGGGCACGCCGCGGGACGTGAAGTCCTTGACCATGCGGTAGACGCCCTGGGTCTTGGCGTCCGACCAGTTCTCGATGTTGTAGTCGTTGTAGCAGAGCTTGGCCGACGAGTCGGCCGCACGGGCGGTGCGGAACGCTTCCTCGATGAAGCCGCTGCCCAGCACCTCCTGGAAGACCGAGCTGCGGAGCCGGCCGCTGCCGCCGTCGGCGAACGCCTCGTTGACCACGTCCCAGGCGTAGATCTTGCCCTTGTAGTGGGTCATCTGGGTGGTGATGTGGTTGTTCATCACGCTGCGCAGCGTTTTCGCGTCGCGGATGGAGCTGACCCAGGAGGGGAGCTGCGAGTGCCAGACCGTGGTGTGGCCGCGTAGGCGCTGGCCGCGTGCCATGGCGTGGTTCACGATCCGGTCTGCGGGGCCGAAGTTGAAATTGCCGCGGGACGGTTCGATGGTGTCCCACTTCATCTCGTTCTCCGGGGTGATCATGTTGAACTCCCGGTCCGAGATCGCGGCGTACGTCGAGTCGCCGAGCCTGCCGGCGGCTACAGCCGTGCCGAAGTACCTGCCCGAGGGGGCCGCCTGGGTTCCCAGGGCTGCGGCTCCGGCGGAGCTGGGGAGGAGCGTCACGACACCGGCCACCACCGCCGCGGCCGACAGTCCGATCGTCAGTGTTCGGCGACGCCGGCGGAGCCGGTGCAGGCCCTTCATGATTCTCCTCGGGGGTCGCGGGTCACCCCGGGTGCCGCGATCGTGCGCGCCTCGGCCAGTGCGGCCCGATCTGCGGCGGGGTGGGTGCGGTGCAGGACGTGCGGCCGTTCCTGCGTACCGGTCACCCGGGGTTCGTGGGTGTGTCGCGTCATGGGAGGGCTTTCTTCAGGGGATACGTCAACGGGGGAAGCCGGGAACCTGCCACGCCGGCACGTCGTGGTGAGCGGCGTGAAGGGCACCCCTGAAGTGGAGGCTTCCGAACGCGCGGTCTCGTAACAGAAAAGTCGCGCGGTCCGGACGATTGCTCGGTGATGCATCTCGCAGGCGGAAAGCGTTATGCCAAGCCCCGCGGTCTGGTCGTCACGTGGAGAGGGCGCGCCGCACTGCTCAACACCGAAGGGCTTGCAGGATCAGCCTCAGGCCGGTCACGGCGAGGCAGCAGTCGATGACATGCGGATCGAAGCCGGATGCGGCGCAGCACTGGGCTCACTGCCGGGTGGAGAAAGGCGTGCTGCGGGATCGTGCTGCGGGATCACCGGCTGTCACGAGCGACCCGGTCCAGAATGCTCAAGGAGCGGTTCTCAAGCCCAGGCCCTGCGCATGATGAAGGAAGCCTGACCGGCGAAGGCCCGAGTGCCGTCGGAGCCATCGAGCCAGATGCCCCCGTCGCGGTGGCGGAGGACCGATCCGGGATAGTTGTGCGCGTGCAGGGTCACCGACCCGGCGACCGCCCCGGGGCGCGGACAGAAGGTGGCGTCTTCACGGAACAGTTCGCTGCCGTCGTCGGTGCTCAGCCGTAGCCGCAGGTAATGATGGCGAAGATACCGGCCGTCTTCCGCGCGGAAGGTGACGCACCGTGTGTCGGCCAGCCCCTCGATGACCGTGAAGGTGACCTGTTGCCGTGCCTGCGCGCTGCTGGACGCGGAGACTCGGCCGAGCGTCGCGAAGTCGCCGGCATGCGTGACGAACAGGCCGGGTCGGTCCGCGGACTCCAGCGACTGTGCGCCCAGCGGAACAGTGCCTGCGACGGCGGATGGACCCACCGGGGACGGTTTGGCCGACGTGGTGGTGCGCGACGGGACCGGCGTGGGAGTGCCGACCGTGGGAGCGGTGATGACGGCGGGCACCCGAGGCGCCGGTTCGGGCCAGGCCGCGTAGGTGGCGGTCCCGGCGATGAGCACCGCGCCGGTGGCGAGGCTCGCCATCGGATGAGCGGTCACCGCGTGCAGTTTGCCGATCAGCGAGCCGTGCAGACTGCCTCCCCCCGTCGCCGTGCCGACGGTGACGTGTGCCGTGGCCAGCCCGGCGGCGCTCGTGGCCGTGCCCGACAGCAGGCCCTTGGCGGTCAGCGCGGCGATGAGTGCGGCCGGGACGGCCAGCGGCGCGAGGTTGAGGAGCAGCAGTTCGGCCGGAACCCGTTCTGTCGTCGTCGCCGTGCAGATGGGGCAGTCGCGGGTGTGCCGCGCGATCCGCTTGCGCCACACGGATGTACGGAGACCGTCCCAGCCGACGACGGTCTCGTTCAGCTGCGGACAGCGCGGGTCCGCCTCCAGCGCGGCGACGACCGTCCGGCTCAGTTCCAGTTGCTCGCGCATGCGCTGCAGGCGTACTCCGGCGTGGGCGACACTGAGCCCCATCGCGTCGGCGATGTCGTGACGGCTCAGCAAGCCGGCGCATTCCTGCCACCACAGCGACATCAGCACCCGATGGTCCGGGTCGAGCCACCGGCCGGCTTCGGCCACCTGACGGCGTTCGTCCGACATGTGCAGACGCAGGATCGTCACGTCCTCGAGCGCGGCGCCGACGTCCGGTACCCGGAGTGCCTCGTCGATGACCGTGGTCCGGTCGGCGAGGGTGCGTTGCCGGTGCCAGTGGGTGTTGATCTGGCGGAGCGTGATCGACACCAGCCAGGACCGGAAGCTTTCCGGAGCACGCAGGGCGGGCAGGTCGCGCACGACGCGCATCAGGGTTTCCTGGACGACGTCGTCGACGTCGGCATGTCCGCTCAGCGCTCGCCCGACGATGTTGTAGAGCAACGGCAGGTATGCGGCGATCAGCTTCTCGCGCGCCCGATCGTCACCGGCCTGCGCCGCGACAACCAGCTCCGCGTGGTCCGCGTCCATGAGCCCCATTCCCACCTTCTCCAGGGAAGCGATCCGCCGAGTACGGCGGCAGCGCGCCTCCCAGCCGGCGTGACCTGAACGATCAATCAGGTGACGACCCATCAGGATGGGCGCCCGCCAACGTCATTTGAGCGTCAAGATATCGCCCGTAACGCCCACACCGCGCATAAAGCACACCCGCAAAACCGCAGGTCAGAAGCCCTACTTCACCGGCTCCAGAATCGCCACGCACTCCACATGGTGCGTCATCGGGAACAGGTCGAACGCCCGCAGCATCCGCAGCCTGTATCCCGCCTCGCGGAAGTACGCCACGTCGCGGGCCAGGGCCGCCGGGTCGCAGGCCACGTACGCGATGCGGCGGGCGCCCAGGGTGGCGAGGTGGTGGACCGTCTGCTTGCCGGCGCCCGCGCGGGGCGGGTCCAGGACGATGATGTCCGCCTCGGTGATGCCCGTGCGGGGCAGGACCTGTTCGACCTTGCCCTGCTCGATGCGGACGCGGGGGAAGTCGGCCAGGTTGTGGCGGGCGTCCTCCACCGCGCGCTTGCCGTACTCGATGCCCAGCACCGCGCCCTTCTCGCCCACGCGGTCGGCGAGGGCGCCCGCGAAGAGGCCGACGCCGCAGTAGAGGTCGAGCGCGGTGTCGCCCTTGCGGGGCAGCAGGCCCTGCATGACGGCGCGGACCAGGGTGTCGGCGGCCTTCGGGTGGACCTGCCAGAAGCCGCCGTTGCCGACGCGGTACGTGCGGTCGTCGGCGCGTTCGCGCACGAAGGGGCGGCCGTGGACGCGATGGATGCCGCCGTCCTTCTCGTGGACGCGGAGCACCGAGACCGGCTTGTCGAGTTCGACCAGCGGGAGGCGGGCGCCCGGGCGGGGGGTCAGGATCACCTGGCGGTCCTGGGAGCCCGTCGCCGCGATGGCCTCCACCGACGCCATGCCCGGCCAGGGGCGCTTCTCGATGCCCAGCTCGGAGACGCCCTCGGCGGCGATCATGCAGTGGTCGATCGGCTCCACCTCGTGCGAGCGGTGCCGGCGCAGGCCGGCCCTGCCGGACGCGTCGACCGCGTACTGGACGCGCGTGCGCCACTGGGGGACTTCTCCGGCCGGGAGCTTGTCGCCCTCGGCCGGCACCACCGTGCCGTCCCAGCCGGCCTCCTCGGGCGTCAGCCCGGCCAGGCGGCGCAGCTGCTCGGCCACCACCTCGGCCTTGAGGCGGCGCTGCGCGCCCGGCTTGGCGTGCTGCCAGTCGCAGCCGCCGCAGCGGCCGGGACCGGCGTACGGGCACGGGGCCTCCACGCGGTCCTTGGACGCCTCCAGGATCCGTACCGCGTCGGCACGGAGGAAGCGCGAGGTCTCCTCGCCCTCCGTGACGCGGGCGACGACCTTCTCACCGGGCAGGGCGTGGCGTACGAACAGGACGCGTCCCTCGTCGGTGCGGGCGATGCAGTGACCGCCGTGCGCGACGGGGCCGACCTCGACCTCGTACTCCTCGCCGACCAGCGAGGACTCGGATGCGTTCGGCATGGCGGGGTGACTCCAGGGGCGAAGGGGAGGTGGGCGGCGACCGTACGGCGCCGTGCGCCGCTGTTGCCCGGCCGGGCGTCCCACGTCGGACGGCCCACGTCGGGCGCGGCGCACGACGGACAACAGCCCACCAGTCTACGTCCCCCGCGGGTCACTCCGCGCCGGACGGTTCCTTCGCGGTACCCGCGCCCTGCTGCGTCTTGTCGACCGGGCCGCGGCGCACCGCACCGGGCGCGTTCCACTCCTGGTGCTTCTTGGCGCGCTGCTTCGCCAGTTCGGAGGAGCGGAGCTGGTACGGGACCGAGGTCACCATGACGCCCGGGGTGAACAGCAGCCGGCCCTTGAGGCGCAGGGCGCTCTGGTTGTGCAGCAGGTGCTCGTACCAGTGGCCGACCACGTACTCGGGGATGATCACGCTGACGACGTCGCGCGGGCTCTCGCGGCGCAGGCTCTTGACGTACTCGACGGCGGGGCGCGTGATCTCGCGGTACGGGGAGTCGAGGATCTTCAGCGGGACGTTGATGCCGCGCCGCTCCCACTCCTCCTTGAGGGCCTTGGTCTCGGCCGGGTCGACGTTGATGCTGAGCGCTTCGAGCTTGTCGGAGCGCATCAGCTTGGCGTACGCGACGGCCCGCAGCGTCGGGCGGTGGATCTTCGACACCAGGACGATGGAGTGCACCCGGGACGGGCGGAGGCTGTCGTCGCTGGGGCCCTCGGGCGCGGCCAGCTCCTGGGAGACCCGGTCGTAGTGCTTGCGGATCGCCGTCATGAGGACGAAGAAGAACGCCATGCCGACGAGGGACACCCAGGCGCCGTGCCCGAACTTGGTGATGAGCACGACGACCAGGACGAGACCCGTGAAGAAGGCGCCGAAGGTGTTGATCGCGCGGGAGCGGATCATGCGGCGGCGCGCGGCCGGGTCGGTCTCGGTGCGCAGATGGCGGTTCCAGTGCCGGACCATGCCGGTCTGGCTGATGGTGAAGGAGACGAACACGCCGACGATGTAGAGCTGGATGAGCCGGGTCGAGTCGGCGCCGTAGGCGTAGACGAGGAGCGCGGCGGCGCCGGCGAGCAGCACGATGCCGTTGGAGAACGCGAGGCGGTCGCCGCGGGTGTGCAGCTGGCGCGGCAGGTAGCGGTCCTGGGCGAGGATCGAGCCGAGGAGCGGGAAGCCGTTGTACGCCGTGTTCGCGGCGAGGAACAGCACCAGCGCGGTGGCGGCGGCCAGCAGGACGAACATGAAGCTGCCGTCGCCGAAGACGGCGGCCGCGACCTGCGAGATGACCGGTTCCTGGGTGTAGCCCTCGCCGACGGGCTTGCCGTCGCGCAGCAGGTCGTGGGCCGGGTGCTCGGCCATCTTGACGTCGGTGGCGAGGGCCAGGCCGATGATGCCGCAGAACATGGTGACGGCCAGGCCGCCCATGAGGGCGAGGGTGGTGGCGGCGTTCCGGCTCTTGGGCTTGCGGAAGGCGGGGACGCCGTTGCTGATGGCCTCGACGCCGGTGAGCGCGGCACAGCCGGACGAGAAGGCCCTCAGGAGCAGGAAGAAGAGCGCGATTCCGGCGAGGCCCTGCTGTTCGGCCTGGATCTCCAGGTCGGCGGTCGGGGCCCGCATGTTGTCGCCCATGACGAGCCCGCGGAAGGCTCCCCAGGCGATCATGGCGAAGACGCCGGTCACGAAGACGTAGGTGGGGATGGCGAAGAACCGTCCCGATTCCTTCACGCCGCGCAGGTTCATCAACGTCAGGAGGACGATGATGACGATGGCGGAGGCCACCTTGTGCTCGACGATGAACGGGATGGCGGAGCCGAGGTTCTCCACGCCGGAGGAGATGGACACCGCGACGGTGAGGACGTAGTCGACGAGCAGCGCGCTCGCCACGCCGACGCCCGCCTTGGGGCCGAGGTTGGTGTTGGCGACCTCGTAGTCGCCGCCGCCGCTGGGGTAGGCGTGCACGTTCTGCCGGTACGAGGCGACGACCGTGAACATCAGGATGACGACCGCGACCGCGATCCAGGGGCTGAACGCGTAGGCCGACGCGCCGGCGATGGAGAGGACCAGCAGGACTTCGCCCGGTGCGTACGCCACCGAGGAGAGCGGGTCGGAGGCGAAGACGGGGAGTGCGATGCGCTTCGGGAGGAGAGTCTCTCCCAGCCTGTCGCTGCGCAGAGCCCGGCCGATCAGGATCCGTTTGGGCACGTCGGTCAGTTTGGACACGCAGAGGATCGTAAGCGTTCGAAATGCGCCATGCCCACTTACCTAGGGTTTACGGCGGGCTGGCCTCGGGCGTGCCCCGGAACCGGCCTCGGAGACGGCGCGGGCTGACCTCCGGCTTTCCCCCGGGCGTTCGGCGGGCTTTCCCGAGGCTTTCCTCCGGCCTCCTCGCGATTTCCTCGCGACGTCCCCGCGGCTTCCCCGGTTCCTCCAGGGAACCTCCCCGGCTCCTTTCCGGTCCTCTACCCGGGGGTGCCCGAGGGCGTACGCGAATGAGGGCAACCGGGAGTGCGAGGCATAAGCTCATCTCGAGACAGCACCGCACGCAGGCTGAGAGAGAAGAGTGAGCAGGGTGTTTTCGCAGGTCAGCATGGTGACCAGGAGTGCGGGGTAGGCGGACGTGCACATCGTGATCATGGGATGCGGGCGTGTCGGGGCGGCACTCGCGCAGACCCTGGAACAGCAGGGGCACACGGTCGCCGTCGTCGACCAGGACCCCACGGCCTTCCGGCGCCTCGGCTCCGGTTTCGGCGGCCGGCGCGTCACCGGCGTCGGCTTCGACCAGGACACCCTGCGTGAGGCCGGTATCGAGGAGGCCGGGGCGTTCGCCGCGGTCAGCAGTGGTGACAATTCCAACATCATCGCGGCCCGGGTGGCCCGCGAGATGTTCGGCATCGAGAACGTCGCCGCCCGTATCTACGACCCCAAGCGCGCCGAGGTCTACCAGCGGCTGGGCATCCCCACCGTGGCCACGGTCCGGTGGACCGCCGACCAGATGCTGCGACGCCTGCTGCCGTCCGGTTCCGAGCCACTGTGGCGGGACCCGAGCGGTGGGGTGCAGCTCGCGGAGGTGCACACGTCCGCGGCGTGGATCGGCCACAAGGTGAGCCGGCTCCAGGACGAGACGGGTGTGCGCGTGGCGTTCCTCACGCGGCTGGGCGAGGCGATCCTGCCGTCGTCGCAGACGGTGTTGCAGGAGGGCGATCTGGTGCACGTGATGATGCGCACGGACGAGGTCGAGAAGGTCGAGGCGGCGTTCGCCCACGGTCCTGAGGAGGGTGGTCACTGATGCGGGTCGCTATTGCGGGCGCCGGCGCGGTGGGCCGTTCCATCGCGGGCGAGCTGCTGGAGAACGGGCACGAGGTGCTCCTCGTGGACAAGGCGCCGACCGCCATCTCGGTGGAGCGCGTGCCGCAGGCCGAGTGGCTGCTGGCCGACGCCTGTGAGATCACCTCGCTGGACGAGGCGGCGCTCCAGCGCTGCAACGTGGTCATCGCGGCGACGGGCGACGACAAGGTGAACCTCGTCGTGTCCCTGCTGGCGAAGACCGAGTACGGGGTGCCCCGGGTCGTCGCGCGGGTCAACAACCCGAAGAACGAGTGGCTGTTCAACGAGGCGTGGGGCGTGGACGTCGCCGTGTCGACGCCGCGCCTGATGTCGGCGCTGGTGGAGGAGGCGGTGAGCGTCGGCGACCTGGTCCGGCTGCTGCGCTTCAGCCACGGCGACGCGAACCTGGTCGAGCTGACGCTGCCGCCGGAGTCGGCGATCGCCGGCACGCGGGTGGGCGACGTGGCGTGGCCCGAGGACACCTCGCTGGTGACGATCATCCGCGGCTCGCGCGTGCTGACGCCGAACGCGGAGGAGACGCTGGAGGCGGGTGACGAGCTGCTGTTCGTGGCCGCCCAGGCGCGCGAGGAGCAGCTGGAGGACCTGCTGTCGGTCCGCCGCTAGAAGCGCCGCCGGGCGCTTGGCCCTCCTACGGAAAAGGGGCTCGGGACCGGTTCACCGGTCCCGAGCCCCTTGTGCGTGGTCCACGCGCCCGCGTGGACCACGTCAGCACGTACTGCGCGTACTGCGCCTCAGGCCTCGCCCTCGCGGGACGGGGTCGCGGCGCGTGCGGCCGCCTGCTCCGCCTCCTCGCGCTCCTTCTCGGCGCGCTCGGCCTCCTCCATCTCCGCGAAGACGTCGATCGGCGGCGGCGCCTTCGCCAGGAAGACCCAGGTCAGATACACCGCCAGCAGGAACGGCGGGATCTTCAGGGCGACCAGGACCCAGCCGAGCTGGGTGGTGTCCGCCCACCAGTACAACGGGAACAGGATCGCGCTTTTGCCGATCAGGATCAGGCCCCACGCCCAGCTGGCCTTGGCGTACGCCTTCTTGCGGCCGGGGTTGCGGGTGCGCCAGGAGAGGTTCTCCTTGAAGACCGGGCCGAGGATCAGCCCGATCAGCGGGACGCCGGCCAGCGTCGTGACGATGTACGCGACGCCGAGCCCCAGCGTGTAGAGCATGCCCGGGAGGTAGAAGTCCTTGGCGTTGCCGGTCATCATCGCGAAGACCACGCCGAAGGCCACCCCGAAGACGCCGCTGAAGGCGTGCTTCACGGTGTCACGGCGGACCAGCCGCACGACGACGAGCAGCAGCGAGACCGCCAGGGCCGCGATGGCCGCGGAGTGCAGGTCCTTGTTGACCGTGAAGATCGTGACGAAGAGGAGGCCGGGGAGGACGGTCTCCACCATGCCCCGCACTCCGCCGAACGCGTCGAACAGCGCGGCCTCGGTCACGGCTTTCGCGTGCGCGTCGTCGCCGTGCCGGCCGTCGTCGTGTTCGGTGGTCGGCTTGTCGAGTGACGTCACCGGCTACTCCTGTCCGAGCGGTCGGAGTTCGTATTTCGGGTTGAAGAGGACCCTGCGGCCCTGGCTCATGGAGATCCGGCCGGAGGCGATGAGCCTGCGGCCCGGTTCTATGCCCACGATCGAGCGCCGGCCCAGCCACACCACGTCCAGAGGGGCGGTGCCGTCGAAGAGCTCGGCCTCAAGCGCCGGCACTCCGGCCCGCGGACGCAGGGTGACCGTCCGCAAGGTACCAGTCACCTTGACGATCTGCCGGTCACCGCAGTCGGCGATGCGGGTGCACCCGGACGCCTGGGCGTCCTCCTGAAGCTCCTCGGACTCCAGCTCCCCCTGCGAGCTGGACAGCCGGTCCAGCATCCGGCGGAAGCGCCCTGTGGGCTTCCCTGTACGCGGTGCAGCACTCATACAGAAAGCGTACCGGGACCCCCTGTCGCCCCACTCTGCCTGTGGAAAACGCCCCCGCGGCGACGTTCCGGGTGCGGACGGACCGGGGCGGATCGGAGGCGGACCAGGGGCCGGGGGGGCGGACCCGGTCAGTTCTCGAAGCGGTACCCCATACCGGGTTCGGTGATGAAGTGCCGGGGGTGCGAGGGGTCGGCCTCCAGCTTGCGGCGCAGCTGGGCCATGTAGACCCGCAGGTAGTTGGTCTCGGTGCCGTACGACGGGCCCCAGACCTCCTGGAGGAGCTGCTTCTGGCTGACGAGCCGCCCGCTGTTGCGGACCAGCACCTCCAGGAGGTGCCACTCGGTCGGGGTGAGCCGGACGTCCTTGCCGTCGCGGTTGACCTTCTTCGCGGCGAGGTCGACGGTGAACCCCTCCGTGCTGACGACGATCCGGTTGTCCTCGCCGCCGCCGGCGGGCTCGGCCCTGCGGACGGCGGCGCGCAGCCGGGCCAGCAGCTCGTCCATGCCGAACGGCTTGGTGACGTAGTCGTCGGCGCCCGCGTCGAGAGCCTCGACCTTCTCGTCGGAGCTGTGGCGGGCGGAGAGCACGAGTATCGGCACGCGGGTCCAGCCGCGCAGGCCCTTGATGACGTCGACGCCGTCCATGTCGGGAAGGCCGAGGTCCAGGACGACGACGTCGGGGTGGCGGCCGGCGGCCAGTTCGAGGGCGGTGGCCCCGTCGGGAGCGGCGTCGACCTCGTACTTGCGCGCCTTCAGGTTGATCACGAGGGCGCGTACGATCTGCGGCTCGTCGTCGACCACGAGCACCCGCGTCATGGGGTCCTGCTTTCTCTCGTCCGGGGCGGCGCGGCACCGGGCCGTGCACCCCCGACCTTAAGGCCGGAGAAACCGCCGAATCGGACGGGGGTACGGGTTCCGGGGCCGTCTTGACATGATTCTGACGCCCTGCGGCACCGGGCCCGCCACGAAGGCCGGGACAGCGCGCGAAGGGCGCGCCCCGTACGTACACGAGGGGCCGCCCCCGGCGTACGGGAGCGGCCCATCGGCGTACGAAAGTGCAGGGCACCGCGCGGAGGCGCACAGCCGCACCACCCGTACGGCGTGTACGGCGGCGCCGAGCGGCGAGCGAACGGCGTCAGCGGACCTCGGTGATCTCCGGGCCGCGCTGGAGCTGACCCATGCCGCCGGAGAAGCGGGAGCCGCCCTGGGCGTCCTGCTGCACGCCCTCGGGAACCATCTGCGCGTCGTTGGGCAGCTTCAGGACGATCGGGTCGCGGGGCGCCATCGGGCCCTCGCCGCGGACGACCACGGTGTCGCGGAAGATCTGCTCCAGCAGCCCCGCGGCCTGCGGCTGCACCGCGCCCTGGCCGGAGATGACGCCGCGCAGGAACCAGCGCGGGCCGTCGACGCCGACGAAGCGCACCAGCTGGACGCCGCCGGTGCCGTCGGGCAGCTGGACCGGTACCTGGGCGCGCAGCTCCCAGCCGAGGGGGCCCTCGACCTCGTCGATGATGCCGCCCTGCTGGGTGATGCCGGAGGCGATCTCCTCGCGGACCTCGCCCCAGATGCCCTCCTTCTTCGGCGCGGCGAACGCCTGCAGCTGGATGGCGCTGTCGCGCAGCACCACGGTCGCGGCGACGATCGCGTCACCGGCGACCTCGACGCGCAGCTCCATGCCCTCGACGCCGGGCACGAACATGCCGCCCAGGTCGACGCGTCCCTCCTCGGCCTTGGAGACCTCGGAGATGTCCCAGGGGCCGTCGGGCCGGGGCGCCGGCGGAAGGTTCACCCGGCGCGGCCGGGCCTCCTCGTCCTCCGCCTCGTCGGTGTCGACCGCGTCGACGACCTGCTCGGCCTCGCTCGCCGCGGTCTCGGCGGCACGGCTCTTCTTGCGACGTCCGAACACGTCACTGTCCTTCCCGGTCGGATACGACCGAAGCGTATCGATTCCCACCCGTCCAGCCCTCCACGGCGGCATGACCGCCAGTGGACCCGAAGCCCCCCTCGGCCCGTGCCGAGCCGGGAAGCTCCGCCACCTCGTGGAAGCGGACCCTCTCGACTTGCTGAACGACCAGTTGGGCGATCCGGTCGAACCTTTCGAACCGCACGCTCTCGCGCGGGTCCAGGTTGACCACGATCACCTTGATCTCTCCACGGTACCCGGCATCGACGGTCCCTGGGGCATTCACGAGCGCCACTCCGCACCGGGCCGCCAGTCCGGAGCGCGGGTGTACGAAGGCCGCGTACCCGTCGGGGAGGGCGATGGACACGCCGGTGGGCAGGACGGCGCGCTCACCGGGGGCCAGCTCGGCCGCCTCGGTGGTGCACAGATCGGCGCCGGCGTCGCCGGGGTGGCCGTACGCGGGGAGCGGCACCTCCGGGTCCACGCGGCGGATCAGGACGTCGACAGGGTTACGCATCAGGGGTTCACCTCGAAGGCGCGGGCGCGCCGGACCTGGTCGGGGTCGGCCATGGCGGCCCGGATCTCCTCCGGGCGGCCGTTGTCGATGAAGTGCTCGACCTTCACCTCGATGAAGAGGGCGTCGGCGCGGACGGCGACGGGGCCCTGGGGGCCGCCGATCCGGCCGGTCCCCGTCGAGTAGATCTTGCGGCCGTCGACCGCCGTGACCTCGGCCTCCAGGTGGAGCACGGTGCCGACGGGCACGGGCCGCACGAAGTCGGTCTCCAGGCGGCCGGTGACGGCGATGACGCGGAGCAGCCAGTTGAGCGCGCCGAGCGTCTCGTCGAGCGCGGTGGCGAGGACGCCGCCGTGGGCGAGGCCGGGGGCACCCTGGTGGTCGGGGGTGACCGTGAACTCGGCGGTGACGGTCACGCCCTCGCCGGCCCTGGCGTCCAGGTGGAGCCCGTGCGGCTGGCCGCCGCCGCAGCCGAAGCAGTGGTCGTAGTGGGACCCGAGCGGCTCGCCGGGGGCGGGCGCGTCGGGGTGCCGTACCGGCGGTCTGGCCCCGGCGGGAGGCGTCAGTGCAGTGCTCACAGGCGCAGACCTTACCCGCGAGGCGGGGCACGGGTCGCGCCGTGCCAAGCTTGGGTGTATGCAGCCTTCCACCCAGCCTTCCGCCCGGCCCTCGGCACCGCTGTACGACGAACGTCTCACGGCCCCGCGGCTGTGGTGGGCGATCGCCGTCCTGCTGGGCCTGTCGGCCGGCCTCGTCGTGGCGCCGTTCGGGACGGTGGTGGTCCTGGCCTCGGTGATCGTGGTCGGCGTGCTCTCGGCGGTGTGCGTCAGCTCGTACGGCTCCGCCCGCATCCGCGTGGTGGCGGGGTCGCTCGTCGCGGGGGACGCCCGGATCCCGGTGACGGCGCTGGGCGAGCCGCAGGTGCTGGACGCCGAGGAGGCGCGCGCGTGGCGCACGTACAAGGCCGATCCGCGGGCGTTCATGCTGCTGCGCAGCTATGTGCCGGGGGCGGTGCGGGTGGAGGTGACGGACGCGGCCGATCCGACGCCGTACGTCTACCTGTCGAGCCGTACGCCGGAGGTGCTGGCGGAGGCGCTGCGGAAGGCGCGCGCGGCCGTCGACGGGGCGCGGGCGTCCGAGAGGGCGTCCCAGTAGGCCGGCTGCTCGGGCTGCCGGGGCCGGTCGTGGCGGCCCGGGTCCTCGGGGTCAGTAGCCCAGTTCCTTGGGGTTCTCCGGCTGCTCCAGCGGGGGCAGCTCGGGGAGCGCGTCCCAGGGGACCTGGCGGCGCCGCAGGTCGGCGCGGATGTGTTCGGCGAGCTTCCGGGTGTCGCGGCGGTTCATGACCGCGCCGACGGTGGCGCCCACCATGAACGGGATCAGGTTCGGCAGGTTGCGCACCGTGCGCTTGACGATCTGCTGGCGCAGCTCGCGCTTCATACGGCCGCCCAGGGCGGCGTTGACGCTGGCGGGCTTGGTGACGTCGATGCCCCGCTCCTCCGTCCAGGAGGTCAGGTAGGCCGCCGCGCGCTCCTTGAGCGTGCCGGGCGGACGCAGGCCGTACACCTCGTGGAGCTCGGCGATGAGCTTCAGCTCGATGGCGGCGACGCCCGTGATCTCCGCGGCCAGCTCGGCCGGCATCGCGGGGGGTACGGGCAGCATGGCGGCCGCGCCGACGCCGGCGCCCACCGTGGCGGTCGCGTTCGCCGCGCCCGCGACCAGTTTGTCGGCGAGCTGTTCGGGCCCGAGGCCCGGGAACTGCTTGCGGAGGGTGGCCAGGTCCCGTACGGGAACGCGCGGGGCGTTCTCGATGATCCGGTCGGCCAGATGAGCGAGGCCCGCCCTGGCGCCCTCGCCGCTCTTCTTCACGCCGCGCCTGACCGCTTCGACGCCGCGGGTGCGTGCGCCGCGCGCGGGGACGCGGATACGCCGGGCCAGTGGGGCCCGCTCGGTCCGTCCCGCCCGTCCGGTTGCTTCGAGCGAGGCCGGGAGGCCTCGCTCGTCGTCACGTGCGCCGGGGGAGGGCAGGGGGGCGGACTGCTCGGCGGACGCCTCGTGAGCGCCCTGTGCCGGGCCTGTGCCGCCCTGGTACGCCTCCGGCCTCCCAGGGAGCCGGAAGCGCCGCTTCCGAGACGGGGTGTCGCCTGCCACGGCCGACCGGACCTCAGTCGCAGTCTCGGCAGATCGGCTGGCCGTTCTTCTCCCGAGCCAGCTGGCTGCGGTGGTGCACCAGGAAGCAGCTCATGCAGGTGAACTCGTCCGCCTGCTTCGGCAGGACGCGGACGGCCAGCTCCTCGTTGGAGAGGTCGGCGCCCGGAAGCTCCAGGCCCTCTGCGGCCTCGAACTCGTCGACGTCGACCGTGGAGGTCGACTTGTCGTTCCGCCGGGCCTTCAGCTCTTCGAGACTGTCCTGGTCGACGTCGTCATCGGTCTTGCGTGGGGTGTCGTAGTCCGTAGCCATGTCACTCTCCCCCTCTGGGTGTTTGCGGTGTCTCCAGCGCACGTAACGCGTGAGAGGCCGGACTTGTGCCCGACCTGAGGCGGAGATTTTGCCTCACATCAAGGTCTGTTACTCAATCGACACCCAACCGGACCCCTCACGAGTGATCGGGTTTGGGTGGCGAACGGGACCGTACACGGTCGGGATCGTGCGCTTCACAGGCACCACCCCGTGTACTTCCCGTAATCCAGGGGCCCGGAAACCCGGACTTTTCCTGGTTTTCCGGCGGAATTTTCGATCACACAGCGTGATTGGCCGGAAGTATGTCGTTGTGATCGATCACACAGCGGAGCCCTTCGGGCGCGTTCCCAATAATTCCGCGCACAGCGAACAAGGGGGTCGTCCGGGCCGGTGGTTCACCGCGGAAACGTGACACGCATCACGAGACCGCCGCCCTCGCGGGGCTCGGCGACGATCCGCCCGCCGTGGGCGCGGGCGACCGAGCGGACGATCGACAGGCCGAGGCCCACGCCCCGGTCGCTGCCCGTGCGCTCCTGCCGCAGCCGCCGGAACGGCTCGAAGAGATTGTCGATCTCGTACGCCGGGACGACCGGCCCGGTGTTCGCCACCACCAGTACGGCCTCGCCGTTCCGCACGTCCGTGGTGACCTCCACCCGGCCGTCCTCCGGCACGTTGTACCGGACGGCGTTCTGGACGAGGTTCAGGGCGACCCGTTCCAGCAGTACGCCGCTGCCCTGGACGACGGCGGGCTTGTAGTCGGCGCGGATCTCCACGCCCCGTTCCTCGGCCTCGCCGCGCACCTGGTCGACGGCGCGCGAGGCGACTTCGGCGATGTCGACGGGCTTGCGCTCGACGATCTGGTTCTCGCTGCGGGCCAGCAGGAGGAGGCCCTCCACGAGCTGCTCGCTGCGCTCGTTGGTGGCGAGCAGCGTCTTGCCCAGCTCCCGGAGCTCCACGGGTGCTCCGGGGTCGGAGAGGTGGACCTCCAGGAGGGTGCGGTTGATCGCGAGGGGGGTGCGCAGCTCGTGCGAGGCGTTCGCGACGAACCGCTGCTGGGCGGTGAAGGCCCGCTCCAGGCGGTCCAGCATCTCGTCGAAGGTGTCCGCCAGCTCCTTCAGCTCGTCGTCCGGGCCGTCCAGCTCGATCCGGCGGCTCAGGTCGGAGCCGGCCACCTGGCGGGCCGTCCGCGTGATGCGGCCCAGCGGCGACAGGACGCGGCCGGCCATGGCGTAGCCGAAGGCGAAGGCGATGATCGACAGGCCGAGGAGGGCGAAGAGCGAGCGGCGCAGCAGGTCGTCGAGGGCCATCTCGCGCTGGTACTGGACGCAGGCGGCCATGGCCTTGTTGAACTGGTCGCTCGTCGGCGCCGCGGGCAGCTCGCACCAGGACACGGTGGGCTGCACCACGCCGCTCACCAGCTTGAACGGCAGGTCCCCGCTGACGGACAGCGCCTGTGCCGTGAGCAGGTAGATGATCGACAGGAGCAGGATGCCGGCGATCAGGAACATGCCGCCGTACAGCAGCGTGAGCCTTATCCGGATCGTGGGGCGCAGGAGGGGGCGGGTCGCCGGGACCCTCGGGGCCCAGGTGGGTTTGGGTGGCGCCGGTCGCGGCGTGGGGGTGGTCGCCACGGGGTCAGATCCGGTAGCCGGAGCCCGGCACCGTGATGATCACCGGGGGCTCGCCGAGCTTGCGGCGCAGGGTCATCACCGTGACGCGGACGACGTTGGTGAACGGGTCGGTGTTCTCGTCCCAGGCCTTCTCCAGCAGCTGCTCCGCCGAGACGACGGCGCCCTCGCTGCGCATGAGCACTTCGAGGACGGCGAACTCCTTGGGGGCGAGCTGGATCTCGCGGCCGTCGCGGAAGACCTCGCGGCGGTTGGGGTCGAGCTTGATGCCGGCCCGCTCCAGGACGGGCGGCAGCGCCACCGTCGTACGGCGGCCGAGGGCGCGCACGCGGGCGGTCAGCTCGCTGAACGCGAACGGCTTGGGGAGGTAGTCGTCGGCGCCCAGCTCCAGGCCCTCGACGCGGTCGCTGACGTCGCCGGACGCGGTGAGCATCAGCACGCGCGTCGGCATGCCCAGCTCGACGATCTTGCGGCAGACGTCGTCGCCGTGGACGAGCGGCAGGTCGCGGTCGAGGACGACCACGTCGTAGTCGTTGACGCCGATCCGCTCCAGGGCGGCCGCCCCGTCGTACACGACGTCGACGGCCATGGCCTCCCGGCGCAGTCCGGTGGCCACCGCATCGGCGAGCAGCTGCTCGTCCTCGACGACGAGTACGCGCACGGCGCTGTTCCTTCCTCCGAGCCCGGAACCGGGCAGATCTTCGACACTGACGGGTTGGACGGTGCGGTGCCCATCCTGCCCCTTACGCGCGTAAACCGGCTGTAAGGCGGCCTGCGGAGGGCTCCTGGGACCCCGGAGCGATCCGGTCCATTCACGACACCCGCACGGTTTTGAGGTTTCCCTGAGGTTTCGCCGGGGGAGGACGACTGCACACCCGAGATCACGCTTCGTATGTGGCACGCCACGAACCGCTCTGTCCCCCAGAAGCGCTGTGCGTGATCGACCAACCCTCGGCACACCCCCGTGCCACCGACCCATGACGAGGGGGCGCACCATGGACGCTTTCACCGCAGGACTCCTGCAGCGCATAAGGGCCACGGAGAGTGACCTCACGCGGGCACGCGAGACGGGAGACGACTTCCTCGCCGACGTCGAACAGGCCGAGCTGGACGACCTCCGCCGCCTGGCCGCCGAGCACGGCGTGGAGGTCTCCACCGCGACCGCCTGACCGCGACCCGCGCCAGGCCCCGGCACAGGACGTCGCCGGGGCCTTTCGCATGCCCGGAGCCGGTCGGGCGGTCGTACGGTCGGGGCGGGGCCTCAGTCGTGCCAGGCGCCCAGGTCCTCCAGGAGGGCCTGGAGCGGTTCGAAGACGCCCGGGGCGGCCGCGACGGTCAGGTCGTCCGAGGGCGGGGAGCCCGGGCGGCCGCCGGTCAGGGCGCCCGCCTCCCGCGCGAGGAGGACGCCCGCCGCGCGGTCCCAGGGGCGCAGGCACCGCTCGTAGTACCCGTCCAGGCGGCCGGCGGCGACGTCGGCCAGGTCTATGGCGGCGGAGCCGCTGCGGCGGATGTCCCGCAGCCGGGGGATCAGCCGGTGCGCCACCTCGGCCTGGTGGGTGCGGACCTCGGTGACGTAGTTGAAGCCGGTCGACACCAGGGCCTGCTCCAGGGGCGGCGCGGGCCGGCAGCGCAGTCGCCGCTCCCCCAGGTGGGCGCCCCTGCCGCGTACGGCGTGGTAGGTCTCGCCGCGCATCGGGGCGGCGATCACCCCGACCAGCGCCTCGCCGTCGCGCTCGGCTGCGATGGAGACCGCCCAGGTCGGCAGGCCGTAGAGGTAGTTCACCGTGCCGTCCAGGGGGTCGACGACCCACCGGATGCCGCTGGTGCCCTCGCTGGCGCCGCCCTCCTCGCCGAGGAGGCCGTCGTCGGGCCGCCGCTCGGCGAGGACGCCCGTGATCAGCTTCTCGGCGGCGATGTCCATCTCGGTGACCACGTCGATGGGGCTGGACTTGGTGGCGGCGACCTCCAGGTCGTCGGGGCGGCCGTCGCGCAGCAGGGCGCCGGCCCGGTGCGCGGCCTCCAGGGCCACGGCCAGCAGTTCGTCCAGGAGTGCGTCGTCCTGCGGCAGATCGGTCACGGGGTCTCCTCGTCAGGCGTACGGGCTGTCGGCGCCGGCTGCCGCCGGACGCTCGTTGCGCGCCGGGCAGCAGCCGATGGGGCAGAGGTCGTGCGAGGGGCCGAGGGCGCCCAGCGCGCACCGCTCGGCGACGGTGCCGCGCTCGACGGCGGCCCGCTCCAGGAGCAGGTCGCGGACGGCGGCGGCGAACCGGGGGTCGTCGCCCACCGTGGCCGACCTGCGGACCGGGAGTCCCAGCTCGGCGGCCTTGGCGGTGGCCTCCGTGTCCAGGTCGTACAGGACCTCCATGTGGTCCGAGACGAAGCCGATGGGCGCCATGACGACGGCGGGCACGCCGGCCTTGTGCAGCTCCTCCAGGTGGTCGCAGATGTCCGGCTCCAGCCACGGGATGTGCGGGGCGCCGCTGCGGGACTGGTAGACGAGCCGCCACGGGTGCTCGACGCCGGTCCGGTCCCGTACGGCGTCGGCGATGAGCCGGGCCACGTCCAGGTGCTGCTCGACGTAGGCGCCGCCGTCGCCGTGGTCCTCGACGGGGCCGGAGGTGTCGGCGGCGGAGTCGGGGATGGAGTGCGTGGTGAAGGCGATGTGGGCGTCGGCGCGGACGGCCGGGTCCAGCTCGTCCAGCGACTTCAGGACGCCGTCGACCATGGGCTCCACGAAGCCCGGGTGGTTGAAGTAGTGGCGCAGCTTGTCGATCCGGGGCAGGGGCAGGCCCTCCGCCTCCAGGGTGGCGAGGGCGTCCGCCAGGTTCTCGCGGTACTGCCGGCAGCCCGAGTACGAGGCGTAGGCGCTGGTGGTGAGGACGGCGATGCGGCGGCGGCCGTCGAGGACCATCTCGCGCAGGGTGTCCGTCAGGTACGGCGTCCAGTTGCGGTTGCCCCAGTGGACCGGGAGGTCGAGGCCGGCGGAGGCGAAGTCGGCTCGCAGGGCGGCGAGCAGCGCGCGACACTGGTCGTTGATCGGGCTGACCCCGCCGAACTGGAAATAGTGCTTGCCGACCTCTTTCAGGCGCTCCTGGGGGATGCCCCGGCCTCGCGTCACGTTCTCCAGGAACGGGACCACGTCGTCGGGGCCCTCGGGGCCGCCGAAGGAGAGCAGCAGCAGGGCGTCGTACGGGGCTGGATCACGCTGATCGGACATGGGAACGATCCTGCCACCCGGTACTGACAGCCGGGAAACCACCGTGCGCGCCCACCCGTTCGGCCGTAAGCTGTCAAGGCTGTTCATACGCCTTACCCGGTCGCCGTCCGCAGGCTTCCGCACCCCCGGAGTTCCCCTTGCCCAGTCCTTATCGCGCGCTCTTCGCCGCCCCCGGCACCCTGGGGTTCTCCTCCGCCGGCTTCCTCGGCCGGATGCCGCTGTCCATGATGGGGATCGGCATCGTGACGATGATTTCGCAGCTCACGGGCCGGTACGGACTCGCGGGCGCGCTGACGGCGACGCTGGCGGCCTCCGCCGCCGTGCTGGGGCCGCAGATATCGCGGCTGGTCGACCGGTACGGACAGCGCCGGGTGCTGCGGCCGGCCACGCTGGTGTCGGTCGCCGCGGTCGCCGCGCTGCTCGTGTGCGCCCGGCGGGAGCTGCCGGACTGGACGCTGTTCGTGTGCACGGCCGTGGCCGGCTGCGTGCCCAGCGTCGGGGCGATGACCCGGGCGCGCTGGGCGGAGATCTACCGGGGCGAGCCGCAGCGGCTGCACACGGCGTACTCGCTGGAGTCGATCGTCGACGAGGTCTGCTTCATCATCGGCCCGATCGCCTCCATCGGCCTGTCGACGGTCTGGTTCCCCGAGGCCGGACCGCTGCTGGCCGGGGTCTTCCTGCTGATCGGCGTGTACTGGCTGACGGCGCTGCGCGCCACGGAGCCGGCGCCGCACCCGGTGGAGAAGCACGCGCGCCGCGGCAGCGCCCTGCGCTCCCCCGGCTCCAGGTCCTGGTGGCCGCTTTCGTGGCGACGGGCGCCATCTTCGGTGCCGTCGACGTGGTGACGGTGGCCTTCGCCGAGGAGCGCGGTCACAAGGCCGCGGCGAGCCTGGTCCTGGCGGTGTACGCGCTGGGTTCCTGCCTGGCCGGGGCGGTGTTCGGGCTGCTGCACCTGAAGGGCAGGGCGTCCCGCAGATGGGTTGTGGGTGTCTGCGCGATGGCCGTGAGTATGATCCCCCTCCAACTGGCCGGGAACCTGCCGTTGCTGGCCGTGGCGCTCTTTGTCGCGGGCCTCGCCATCGCGCCGACGATGGTGACCACCATGGCCCTCGTCCAGGCGCACGTACCGCGCAGCAAGCTGACCGAGGGCATGTCCTGGACGACCACGGGGCTCGCGGTCGGCGTGGCGCTCGGCTCCTCGGCCTCCGGCTGGGTGGTCGACGCGCACGGGGCCGAGGCGGGGTACGCCGTGCCCGGCATGGCGGGGGTGCTCGCGGCGGTCGTGGCGTTCCTGGGGTACCGCCGGCTGAACAGGCCGGTGCCGACGCGGGAGGGGCAGCGTGAGCAGCAGGACCCGGAACACTCTGAGCGGTTGGAACACCCGGCGCGGCCGGAGCGGCCCGAACGGCACGTGGCGTAACTGGGCGGGCAACGTCGCGGCCCGGCCGGCCGGGGAGGTGTTCCCGGCGTCCGTGGAGGAGCTGGCCGGCCATGTCCGGTCGGCCGCCGGAAGGGGATGCGGGTCAAGACCGTCGGCACGGGGCACTCCTTCACGGCGATCGCCGCGACCGACGGCCTGCTGATCCGCCCGGACCTGCTGACCGGGATCCGGAGGCTCGACCGATCTTCGATGACCGTGACGGTGGAGTCGGGCACTCCGCTGAAGCGGCTGAACGCGGCCCTGGCCCGGGAGGGCCTGTCGCTCACGAACATGGGCGACATCATGGAGCAGACGGTGGCGGGCGCGATCAGCACCGGTACGCACGGCACGGGCCGTGACTCGGGTTCGCTCGCCGCGCAGATCCGCGAGCTGGAGCTGGTGACGGCGGACGGCCGGGTGCTGACCTGCTCCGAGAAGGAGAACCCGGAGGTCTTCGCGGCCGCCCGGATCGGCCTGGGCGCCCTGGGGATCGTCTCGGCGGTCACGTTCGCGGTGGAGCCGATGTTCCTGCTCACCGCGCGCGAGGAGCCGATGACGTTCGACCGCGTCACCGCGGAGTTCGACGCGCTGCACGCGGAGAACGAGCACTTCGAGTTCTACTGGTTCCCGCACACCGGCAACTGCAACACCAAGCGCAACAACCGCAGTCAGGGGCCTCTCGCGCCTCCCGGCCGGATCAGCGGCTGGTTCGAGGACGAGTTCCTGTCCAACGGGGTCTTCCAGGTGGCGAACTCCTTCGGCAAGGCGCTGCCGTCGGTCGTCCCGGCCATCGCGAAGGTGTCGAGCCGGGCGCTGTCGGCCCGTACGTACACCGACATCCCCTACAAGGTCTTCACCAGCCCGCGGCGCGTGCGCTTCGTGGAGATGGAGTACGCCCTTCCGCGCGAGGCGGCGGTGGAGGCGCTGCGCGAACTGAAGGCGATGGTGGACCGCTCGCCGCTGCGGGTGAGCTTCCCGGTCGAGGTGCGCACGGCGCCGGCGGACGACATCACGCTGTCGACGGCGTCGGGCCGGGACAGCGCCTACATCGCGGTGCACATGTACCGGGGCACGCCGTACCGGGCGTACTTCACCGCGGCGGAGCGGATCATGACGGCGCACGGGGGGCGGCCGCACTGGGGGAAGGTGCACACCCGTGACGCGGCGTATCTGTCCCGGGCGTACCCGAGGTTCGGGGAGTTCACGGCGCTGCGCGACCGGCTGGATCCGGAGCGGATGTTCGGCAACGACTATCTGCGGCGGGTCCTCGGGGACTGACGCCCCGCCTCATTCGGCGGGCGGTGTCGCCTCGGGCGCGGTGGGCGGGTCGGCCGGGCTCGTGGCGGGGTCCGGCGTCGGCGTCGGTGGGGGCGTCGGTGTGGGCGTGGGAGTCGGGGCGCCGGTGGTGGGCTGGGCCGTCGATGGCGTGGGACTGGGCGTGGCCGGGGCGGTGGAGCCGTCGATTCCGGGGCGGGAGCCGGGCGTTGCTTCCTGACCGCCCTTCCCGGTCCGGCCGTCGCCGTGGTCGCCGCCCCGCGAGGGGGCGGGGTGGACGGCCGTTCCTGTCCGCCGCCCGCGCCGACGACGGAGCCGAAGGTGGTCGAGCCCTGGTCGCCGCTGAGGTTCCGGCCGGAGACCACTTCGTACGCCGTGATGCCGGCCATGGCGGTGACGAACACCAGCGCCGCGGCGGCGACCGACCGCTTCCAGCCACGTACGCGGCTCCGGTACGTGGTGGCCTCGCCGAACGTGCCGTCGGGGTGCGGCGGCTGCGCGGGCGCGGGAGAGGTACGCGCGGCGGCTCCGTGGAACCGCTCGCCCGTGCTCGCGAAGAGGTACTGGAAGACGGATCCGCCGCAGGTCGCGATGACGCTGATCACGCCGGCGCCGAGAACGGTGCCGTAGACGCCGAGTCGGGACGCGAGCGTGGCCGCGACGACCGCGGCGATCGCGGTGCCGGCGACCTGGGCGACGCTCAGGTCGATCCGCTTCTTCTCATTCTTCTCGTTCTTCTCTTCCGTCCCTTCCTTACCGGTCTTCGGCTTCTCCGCCCTCTGATGCATCCTCAGCCTCTGTTCACCCATCTGTCCCACCGTGCGAAGGAAAGGGACTTATGTGTGGAGCTATTAGTTCCGTTTCCACCGGTTCTGTGAAGGACGCCACGTACGCGGCGAGGTGCCGGAGACTCAACTGACGGGCACGGCGAGAACTTCGGCGGCGCGCCGGTCCACCCTGGTGGCCCGAATGGAGTACTGTGGCGAACCCTGGGCATCGGTCCCTTACGGGTGTCCGGGATCAACGGGAGGGGCCGAAAATGGCACTCAATCCGGCGGCGCCGCGGCACCGCACGGGGGCCTGCCACACAGAGTGACCGACCAGTCACGCTGTGTTGCAGAATAGGTCACCGTGCCATAACGGCGTTCCAGGGCCCATGCCCGACACGCCGGGCAACTCGGCAAGGTTGTGGCAGGCTGCACCCGGGCAGGCCACACTCGACTAGCGGAAGCAGCGACGCACGTGACGTCGGCAGGCACCACCCGGGAGGTCCCCATGCCCGAACTGCGTGTCGTGGCCGTCTCCAACGACGGCACACGACTGGTGCTGAAGGCTGCGGACAACACGGAGTACACGCTTCCGATTGACGAGCGGCTGCGCGCCGCCGTCCGCAACGACCGCCCCCGCCTCGGCCAGATCGAGATCGAGGTCGAGAGCCACCTCCGGCCCCGGGACATCCAGGCGCGTATACGTGCCGGTGCCTCCGCCGAGGAGGTCGCGCAGCTCGCGGGCATCCCCGTCGAGCGCGTCCGTCGCTTCGAGGGTCCGGTGCTCGCCGAGCGTGCCTTCATGGCCGAGCGGGCCCGCAAGACCCCCGTGCGCAGGCCCGGTGAGAACACCGGTCCGCTGCTGGGCGAGGCGGTGCAGGAGCGGCTGCTGCTGCGCGGCGCCGAGAAGGACACCGTGGCGTGGGACTCCTGGCGCCGGGACGACGGCACCTGGGAGGTGCTGCTCGTCTACCGGGTCGCCGGTGAGGTGCACTCGGCGAGCTGGACGTACGACCCGCCCCGGCGGCTGGTCCAGGCCGTCGACGCCGAGGCGCGGGCGCTGATCGGCGAGACCGACGACTCCGTGGCGGTCCAGGAGCCGAGCTTCCCGTTCGTCCCGCGCATCGCGCGGCTGCCGCGCGACCGGCCCCTCGACCGTTCGCTCGACCGGCCTTCGCTCCCGCCGCCCTCCGCCGAACCGGAGGAGGAGTCCGAGCGGGACTCGCTGACCAGCCTCCTGGAGGCGGTGCCCAGCTTCCGGGGCGACATGGTCGTCCCCGAGCGGGCGGGTACGGAGTCCTCGGAGGCCGAGTCGGAGGCGGACGCGCAGGCGGAGGAGCCTCCGGCGCCCGCCGCGTCGGCCGGCGCCGGCTCCGCGTACGCCGACGTGCTGATGCCGCGCTCGGTGAGCGGTCACCGCGACCGGCTCATCGGGACGACGGACCGCCAGGCCGAGGCGGACGGCGTCCGTCCGGGCCGCCGGGCGGCGGTCCCGAGCTGGGACGAGATCGTCTTCGGCACGCGGCGCAAGAAGCAGGAGTAGCGCGACCCAGGTGGGGCGGCGCCGGTGCTCGGCCGGCCGGCGACCGCCTTGCCGGCCTGCCTGTTGACTGGTCCTCAGGCGGACGAATGCCCACAGGCGGAACGACTGCCCGCAGCGGAACGCCGGCACCGGCCTGGCCGCGGGCGCCAGGCCGGCCAGCCCTCGGTGGGTGTCAGCCGCGGTCCGGGCCCGTGGCGACCGGGCGGGACGGGTCCCGGACCACTCGGACCAGGAGCCGGCGTACAGCGCCGCCGGGATGCCGGCGACGTGCAGGGCCAGGACCTCGTGGGCGCCCGAGACGCCGGAGCCGCAGTAGACGCCGACCTGCGACGCGTCGGCGGCGCCCAGTTCCTTGAAGCGGGCCGCCAGCGCCTCGGCGGGCAGGAAGCGCCCGTCCCCGGCGACGTTCTCGGTGGTCGGGGCGGAGACCGCGCCGGGGATGTGGCCGCCGACCGGGTCGATCGGCTCCACCTCGCCCCGGTACCGCTCCCCCGCCCGCGCGTCCAGCAGCAGCCCCGACCGCGCCAGAGCCGCGGCGCCGTCCGCGTCCAGCAGCGGCAGGGCACCCGGCTCGGGCTCGAAGTCGCCGGGCGCCGGGGTGGGCGTCTCCGTGGACAGCTCGCCCCGCCACGCGGCGAGGCCCCCGTCGAGGACCCGTACGTCGGTGTGGCCGGCCCAGCGCAGCAGCCACCAGGCGCGCGCCGCCGCCCAGCCCTGGCCCCCGTCGTACACGACGACCCGCGAGCCGGCCGACACGCCCGCCGCGCGCATCGCCGCGCCGAACACCGCGAGATCGGGCAGCGGATGGCGGCCACGGTCCCCGGGCGGGCCCGCCAGCTCGCCGTCCAGGTCCACGTACACGGCGCCGGGGATGTGCCCCGCCTCGTACGCGGGCCGTCCGGGCGGCCCGCCCAGCTCCCAGCGCACGTCGAGGACGACGAGCGGCGCTGGGCCGGACGGGAGAGAGGTCCCGGCTGCGGCGTCCACGGCCGCGGCGAGTTCCGTCGCGAGGGCCTCCGCGGTGACGAGAGGGGTCGGTGCGGTGCTCGTGTTCGAGTTCATGGGGCCATCCTCGCGCAGACACGCGCCGTGCCGGGGCGGGTGCCGGGCGGATGGTCCACGAAATTTCGGGCATCCTCCTGCGGGATCGCGCCAAACCACGGCGCGGCCCGGGCCCACCGCTCACCCCGTGGAGCAAGCATCTGACGCGGCGTGAAGCCGCTGGCTAGTGCGGCGTGCGCCCGGTCCCCCCGCACGGCCACGACGATGGTCCGAGGAGAGTGTGACGATGACCGAGGCGACTCGGCGCAAGCCAGGCACACCCTGTTGGGTGAGCTTGATGGTGCACGGCCTTGACGCGACGAAGGAGTTCTACGGGGAGCTGTTCGGCTGGGACTTCCAGCCCGGTCCGCAACAGCTGGGCCCGTACGTGCGCGCGCTGCTCGACGGCAAGGAGGTGGCGGGTATCGGCCAGCTTCCCGCCGACCGTGATCTGCCGATCGCCTGGACGACGTATCTGGCGTCGGACGACGCCGACGAGACCGCCGAATCGATCCACTGCAGTGGGGGCACGGTCGCCGTCGGCCCGCTGGACGCCGCGGACGCCGGCCGGCTGGTGATCTGTTCCGACCCGTCGGGCGCGGTCTTCGGTGTCTGGCAGGCCGCCGCGCACCTGGGGACGGCCGTCGCCGGCACACCGGGCACGCCCGTGTGGAACGAGCTGCAGACGCAGGAGACGGAGTCGGTCGCCAAGTTCTACCGGACGGTGTTCGGCTACGAGCTGGACCCGCTCGTCTCCGCCGACCTGGACTTCGTGACCCTGACCGTGGACGGCCGGCCGGTCGCCGCACTGCACGGCGTGGGCAACGCGCTGCCGCGGGACCGTGGGGCGCACTGGATGACCTGGTTCGCGGTGGCCGACCCGGACGCGGCGGTGGTCCGCGTGAAGGAGCTGGGCGGTCAGGTCCTCAAGCCGCCGCACGACGACGAGGGCGGGCGGCGGGCGACCGTGGCCGACCCGGAGGGCGCCGTCTTCACGATCGTGCGGTCGACCGACCGCTGAGCCCGGCCCGTACCGTCTCCGCGTCCTCGACGGGCAGGACGTCCGGCGAGAGGGCGGCGGCGCGGGCGGTGGCGGCGGTCATCCGGCGCCGGTGGTGGCGCCGGCACAGCACCTCGTACCCGACCTCGTCCCCGGCGTTGACGTCGCCGACGACGACCTGGGCGCCCTCGACGACCATCACGCCGCCGACAGTGCGGGCGTTGTGCGTGGCGCGGGCGCCGCACCAGCAGAGGGCCTCGACCTGGAGGACCTCGACGCGGTCGGCCAGCTCGACGAGGCGCTGGGAGCCGGGGAAGAGCTTGGAGCGGAAGTCGGTGGTGATGCCGAACGCGAAGACGTCCAGTTCCAGGTCGTCGACGACGCGGGCGAGCTGGTCGATCTGCTCGGGGGCGAGGAACTGCGCCTCGTCGGCGATGACGTAGTCGCAGCGGCCGCCGCGGGAGAGGTGGGCGACGAGGTACGCGTAGAAGTCGAAGCCCTCGGCGGCCTCGACGGCGTCGGTCACGAGGCCGAGGCGGGAGGACAGCTTGCCCTCGCCCGCCCGGTCGTCCCGCGTGAAGATCATGCCCTGGAGGCCGCGCGCGGACCGGTTGTGCTCGATCTGAAGAGCGAGGGTGCTCTTTCCGCAGTCCATCGTTCCGGAGAAGAACACCAGCTCGGGCATGGGGAGGTGAACGACCTTTCGGGTGGTCGGGGGGACGAGTGAGGTAGGGCGGGGGCCGGTGTCAGGCGCGGACTTCGAGCAGCGGCACCAGCTGCTCGGCTGCGGTCATCGAGCCGTGCATGCCGGCCATCGCCGACTCGTGCGGCTCGTTCTCGGACGCGATGATCACGACGTCGTCGTGCGCGGCCGCGACGACGTCGCCGATGCGGCCGTGGACGCGCTCGTCGATGTGCGGCCCGAACCAGCCGGCCGCGATCGCCTCGTCGCGGCCGGCCACCCAGAACCGGTCGCCCAGCACCTCGCGCCAGCAGGCCAGGACGTCCGTCTCGGCGCCGGGCACGGCGTACACGTGGCGGGCGCGGCCCTCGCCGCCCAGGAGGGCGACGCCGGCGCGCAGCTCCCAGTCCTCGTCGAAGTCGACGCGGGACTCCTCGTCGAAGGGGATGTCGACCATGCCGTGGTCGGCCGTGACGTACAGCGCCGTACGGGGCGGCAGCTGCTCGGCGAGGCGCTGGACGAGCTGGTCGGCGTGCATCAGCTGGCCGCGCCAGGGGTCGGAGTCGACGCCGAAGCGGTGGCCGGCGCCGTCGACCTCGCTGTAGTACGTGTACACGAGGGAGCGGTCGCCCGCGGCCAGCTGCTCGGCGGTCAGGTCCATCCGCTCCTCGCCGGAGAGCCGGCCGTGAAACGTTCCGCCGCTGAGCGCGACCTTGGTGAGCGGGGTGTCCGAGAACGCCGGGGACGACACCTGCGCGGTGTGCACGCCGGCGGCGTCCGCGAGCTGGAACACCGTGGGGTACGGCTGCCAGACGCCGGGCGACGTCCACGGCCGCCAACGCAGCTGGTTCATCAGCTCGCCGCTGTCCGGGTCGCGGACCGTGTAGCCGGCCAGGCCGTGCACACCGGGCGGCAGGCCGGTGCCGACGGAGGCCAGCGAGGTCGCCGTGGTGGCGGGGAAGCCGGAGGTGAGGGGCCGGCCCGTGCCGCCGCGCGAGGAGGCGAGCAGGGAGGTCAGGAAGGGCGCCTCGGCGGGGTGGGCCTTGATCTGCTCCCAGCCGAGGCCGTCGATCAGGAACACGCAGTTCCGGTCGGCGGGGGTCAGCTCGGTGATGCGGTGCTCACAGCCGGGTACGCCGGCCCGGCCGCGAGGGTCGGCAGCAGGTCGGCGAGGGAGCCGGAGCCGTACTCGGGCACGGGCGCGGTGTCGAGGGCGAGCGGAACCGGGTCGTCGGGCCAGGCGGCGGCCCTCGCTGCGGGCTGGACCATCAGCGGGTGGCCGCGGTGGCTTCGGACAGGGCCTGCGCGAACAGCAGGGCCTGGCGGACCGTCTCCGGGCCGTCGCCCGCCTCGCTCACGCGGAGGCTGAGGTCGTCGGCGGTGGCGTTGCCGGTGTAGCCGTGGTCGGCCTCGCAGTTCGGCTCGCCGCAGGCGGCGGGCTCCAGGTCGATGCGGGAGACCGCGCCCCAGCCGATGGTGAGGACGACCTCGCGGGGCAGCGTGCCCGGCGTGTACGCCTCCGGGTTGGCGACCACGCGGCTGAGGACGACGGAGGAGATCCGGCCGAGCTTGACCGACTCGGTCGACGTCGTCGCGTACGGGGTCGGGGAGCTGGTGTCCGCGTTCTGCTCGTCGGTGTGGCTGACGATGAAGCGGGTCGAGGTGAGGACGAGGACGGTGACGTGCCGGCGCACCTCGTTGGCGTCGAAGGTGGTCTCCTGGTGGACCAGGTACGACACGATCGGCTCGCCACCGACGGCGGCCTCCACCGCCTCGGCCACGAGGGCCGGGTAGTAGCCGCTGCGCTCGATCGCCGCGCGCAGCCCCTGGGTCGTCGTACCGGTCTTCGCCATGGGCTCCATCCTACGGGGCCCACGGCGGCCCGGTGACGGTCCGGGACGGTGGCGGGGTCAGTAGCTGGGGAGGTGGCGGGGCCCGAGGTCGGAGCGGGCGGGGGCGGGGCGAGCCGGACGGTGGCGCCGAGGACGGCGAGGCCCTGGGGCGCGACGACGACAGGCTCCAGGGCGACGGCGACGATCTCCGGGTGGTCGTCGACGAGCCGGGAGACACGCAGCAGCAGCTCCTCCAGGGCCGCGGTGTCGACGGGTGCGGAGCCCCGCCAGCCGAACAGGAGGGGCGCGGTCCGGATGGACCGGATCTGTTCGGCGACGTCCCGGTCCGTCGCCGGGACGAGCCGGTGGGCGGTGTCGCCGAGCAGTTCGGAGGGCGCTCCGGCGAGGCCGAAGGAGAGGAAGGCGCCGACGGCCGGATCGACGGACGCGCGGACGACGGTGTCGACTCCGCGCGGCACCATGGCCTGGACGACGGGCTGGAGCTCCTCGGGCTTGCCCAGGGCCTCCGTCAGCTCCGCGTACGCGGTGCGCAGCTGCTCCTCGGTGGCCAGGTCGAGGCGCACGCCGCCGAGGTCGGGGCGGTGCCGCAGGTGGGGCGCGGTGGTCTTCAGGGCGACGGGGTAGCCCAGGCGGGCCGCTGCCCCGACGGCGGCGTCCGGGTCGGGCGCGGCCAGGGCGGGGTGTACGGCGATGCCGTACCGGCCGAGCAGTTCGTGCGCGTGCGTGGGGCTGAGCGTGATGCCGCGCTCGCCCACGTCGTGGCCGGCGAGGAGGCGTTCGATCTGCGCGGCGGCGCCGCTCTCGTCGATTCCCTCGTACTCGGGCACGCGGCCGGGGTCGGCGGCCTTGCGGCGCCACTCCGCGTACTTGACGGCCTCGGCGAGCGCCCGCCCGGCACGCTCGGCGGCGGGGTAGGCCGGGATGTGGCCGGGGTCGCGGGACGGGGACGCGGCGGGGGTGTTCTCCGGGTGGGTCTCCGGGCTGCTCGCTGCGTCGGGAGCCGTTGTGGGGGTGGCCGCCGTCGAGGCCGGGTTCGGCGGGACCGCGCCGGCGGGCGGGGCCTCATGCGTGGGTGCCGTGCTCGTGGCCGCCGCCAGGGCGTCGGCCAGGGCGCCCAGTTCGACGTGGACGACGACCACGGGCTTGGCCGGGGAGGTGGCGCAGGCCTCGCGCAGGGCCTCGGCCAGGATCTCGCCCTCGGCGGCCGGCCCGGTCTCGCCGACGCTGGGGATCGCGGTGACCACCACCGCGTCGCACCCGTCGTCGTGCAGGGCATCCGCGAGCGCGGTGCGGAAGTCGTCGGGGGTGGCGGCGGTGGTGAGGTCCCGGGGGCGCAGGGGGCGCAGCCCCTCGGTGAGGCAGGCGTCGTACGTGAGCAGCCCGAGCGACTCCGAGTTGCCGAGGATGGCGACGCGGGGCCCCGCGGGCAGCGGCTGTCCGGCGAGCAGCAGTCCGGCGTCGACCAGCTCGGTCACCGTGTCGACGCGGATGACGCCCGCCTGGCGGAGCAGCGCGGAGACCGTGGCGTGCGGGATGCGGGTGACGGGGACGGCGTGGCCGGGAGGGGCACTGCCGCTGTGCCGGGCGCCCTTCACGACGACGACCGGCTTGACGGCGGCAGTGCGGCGGGCGAGCCGGGTGAACTTGCGGGGGTTGCCGAGCGACTCCAGGTACAGCAGGCCGACGTCGGTGTCGGGGTCGTCGTACCAGTGCTGGAGCAGGTCGTTGCCGGAGACGTCCGCGCGATTGCCGGCCGAGACGAACGACGAGAGGCCGGCGCCCCGCCGGTGGAGGCCGGACAGGAGCGCGATGCCGATGGCGCCGGACTGGGTGAAGAGGCCGATCCGCCCGGCGGCGGGCAGCTGCGGCGCGAGCGAGGCGTTGAGCCGTACGCCCTCCGCGGTGTTGATCAGGCCGAACGCGTTGGGGCCGATGACGCGCATGCCGTACGAGCGGGCCTGCCGGACCAGCTCGCGCTGGCGCTCCCGGCCGGCCGGGCCCCGCTCGGCGTACCCGGCGGAGAGGACGACCAGCCCGCGTACGCCGTGTTCGCCGCAGTCGGCGACGACTTCGGGGACACGCTCGGCGGGGACGGCGACGATCGCGACGTCGACGTGGTCGCCGATGTCGGCCAGCGAACGGTGGGCGGGGACGCCGTCCATGCGGGCCGGCTCCCCATCGGGCCCCGGGGCGGGCAGGGCGCTGTTCACCGCGTACACACGGCCGGTGAACCCGGCGTCGAGCACGTTGCGCAGGATGGTGCGGCCGACGCCGCCCGGGGTGCGGCCCGCGCCGATGACGGCGAGGGAGCCGGGGGCCAGGAGCCGCTGCACGGAGCGGGCCTCGGCGCGCTGCTCGCGGGCGCGCTGCACGGCGAGGGCGCGGTCGGTGGGCTCCAGATCGAGGTGGAGGCGGACGGCGCCGTCCTCGAAGCTGCGCTTCTGGGTGTAGCCGGCGTCCGTGAACACCTTGATCATCTTGGTGTTGGCGGGCAGCACCTCGGCGGCGAAGCGGCGGATGCCGCGCTCCCGGGCGACGGCGGCGATGTGCTCCAGGAGCGCGGAGGCGACGCCGCGGCCCTGGTGGGCGTCCTGGACGAGGAAGGCGACCTCGGCCTCGTCGGCGGGGGCGGGGGCGGGCATCCCGCGCTCGTCGATGCGGTCGTAGCGGACGGTCGCGATGAACTCGCCGCCGACGGTGGCGGCCAGGCCCACCCGGTCGACGAAGTCGTGGTGCGTGAAGCGGTGCACGTCCTTGGCGGAGAGCCGGGGGTAAGGTGCGAAGAACCGGTAGTACTTCGACTCGTCCGAGACCTGCTCGTAGAAGCTGACCAGACGGTCGGCGTCGTCCGTCGTGATCGGCCTGATCCGCGCGGTGCCGCCGTCTCGCAGCACGACGTCGGCTTCCCAGTGGTCGGGGTACGCATGTGCCGACTGATCCGACGGGTTCCGCATGGCCCAAGAGTACGGTGCCGGCTCCGGTTGCGGAGGTGCCTGTGGACAACGGTGAGGCAAGGAGGGTCGGTCGGCCGCGGGAGCGGGCCGAAGGGCGGTCCCACCGGCGTGGCCACAGGGCCGGACGGCGGGCCGGGAGGGTGTTTCGCGTACTCCGCAGAGCATGAGAGACTGGTCTAGACAACCGCTAGGACTTGAAGGGCAACACCATGGCTGAGCGCCGCGTCAACGTCGGTTGGGCCGAGGGCCTGCACGCCCGCCCCGCCTCCATCTTCGTCCGTGCCGCCACGGCCGCCGGCGTCCCCGTGACGATCGCCAAGGCCGACGGCAACCCGGTCAACGCCGCGTCGATGCTCGCGGTGCTCGGCCTGGGCGCGCAGGGCGGCGAGGAGATCGTGCTGGCTTCGGACGCCGAGGGCGCGGAGGTCGCCCTCGACCGCCTGGCGAAGCTGGTCGCCGAGGGCCTCGAAGAGCTGCCCGAGACCGTCTGAGACAGTCCGGCGGGTCACCCCCGCTCGACCACGGAGCCGCACCCCGAATCCCGGGGTGCGGCTCCGTCGTTTTCCACCGCTTTTCCGGACGCACCCCGCACCCAGCGGGTATTTCGACCGGCACGACAATTGCGGGAGCCCCTGTTTTTGGGCAGCAGAATAAGACTCCCCGTTTGCTGCTTCTTTTGTATACGGCGCCGCTGTTAATTGCGTGAGCCCGCGGTGTTTACGGGATGTTGCGAAGTCCTCACGATGCCGGGGCGGCGCAGCCGGTGGGCACCGATCCAGCGCTCGGCGTGCTGCGCGGTGAGCGACCTGGCCCGCTCGGAGTCCCCGCGCGCCACCGCGTCGACGATGGCGCCGTGTTCCGCCCACGCCTCCACCGGCTGGGCCGGGTGGTCCACGGCGTACATCCAGGCGATCTTGTGCCGGAGCTGGGTGAGGAGCGCGGTGAGGCCGGGGCTGCCGGAGGCCTGGGCGAGCGTCTCGTGGAACCAGCCGTCCAGCGACCGCAGGTCCTCCGCCTGGCCGCGCCTGGCCCGCTCCTGGCCCAGCCTGACCAGGCCCCGCAGGACCTTCAGGTGTGCGTCCGTGCGCCGCTGGGCGGCCCGTGCGGCGCCCAGCGGCTCCAGCAGGGTGCGCATCTCCAGCAGGTCGGCGGCCTCCTGCTCGGTCGGCTCGGCGACACAGGCGCCGGCGTGCCTGCGGGAGGTGACGAAGCCCTCCGACTCCAGCGTGCGCAGCGCCTCGCGGACCGGGACGCGGGAGACGCCGTACCGGCGCGCCAGTTGCTCCTCGGTGAGCCGGCTGCCGCGCGGGAGCACCCCGGAGACGATGTCGTCGCGGATCGCCGTGCATACCGAGTGCGCTGGCACGCGCATACCGAACCTCCGAATCGAGCCGCTCAATCCGCGCGAAACGTCCCCCGTTCGACGCTGTTCGGTGACTCTATTGCAATGGAGCGCAATTTCCGATGCCGACCGGGAATCCGGGGCGATTTTTTTGGTCAGTTTTGGCGGAGATCCGGCGGGTCCATATGCGAAGACCCCGGCTCGGGAGCCGGGGTCTTCGGACAGGAAGGCGGGGACGACGGTTCAGGGAACCGTCGGGACGGCCGTCAGAGGGCGACGCCGCGCGCCCGGAGGTAGGAGACGGGGTCGATGTCCGAGCCGTACTCGGCGCTCGTGCGGGCCTCGAAGTGGAGGTGCGGCCCGGTGGAGTTGCCGGTGGAGCCGGAGACGCCGATCTGCTGGCCCGGGCTGACCGTCTGGCCGACCGAGACCGTGACCGAGGCGAGGTGGCCGTACTGCGTGTACGTGCCGTCGTGCATCCGGATCACGACGTTGTTGCCGTAGGCGCCGCCCCAGCCCGCCTCGACGACGGTGCCCATGCCGACGGAGACGACGGTGGAGCCGTAGGCGGCGTGGAAGTCGACGCCGGAGTGGCTGCCGGAGGACCACAGGGAGCCGCCGGCCTGGTAGGAGGTGCTCACGTACGAGCCGGCGACGGGGAGCTGGAAGGAGAGCAGGCGCTTGCGCTCGGCCTCGCGGTCGGCGCGCTCCTTCTCGGCGCGGGCCTCCTTGGCGCGGGCCTCGGCCAGGCGCTTGGCCTCGGCCTCGGCGCGGGCCTGGATGCGCTCGTGCAGCTCCGCCTCCTCGGCGGCCTGCTCCTGGGCGGCGGCCTGGACCTCGACCTGGTCGGCCAGTTCCTGCGTCGTGACGGCCGGGTTGAGGCCCGTGTCCTCGAGGGCCTGGACGTTCGCGTCGGCCGCGAGTGCCGGGGAAGTGAGGGTGCCGATCACGCCGGTGGTGGCGAGGGCCGCGACGCCGGCGGCGTGCGCGCTCGTACGGCTCAGACGGCTGGGGGCACGGTGCTTCCCGGTGGCACGGGTGAACGCCATGAAGGGGCTGGTCCTTTCCTTCCCTCTCGCCTACCGGGTTAGCTGACGGGTTCGGAGCAGGAAGGTCTCCTACGGACCCCTCCGCACGGGTGCGAAGGCGTCCGATTCACCCCAGGGGACGGTGGGTCCCCGGCTCCCCGGGCTCGCGCCCTGCGGGGATTCGGCGATCGCTGCCCGATGCCGCGGATGCGGCGCGTGCAACGGGCGGGCAGCGCCTGAGACGTTAGGCGGCTGATCTTTCAATCACCAAACGGACACGGTTTTTTGTAGCGCACGCCACAGGGCAGACACCCAACGTCCCCAATAAAACGGACATATGCGTCCGCACAAACGGAACCCCGGCATCCGTGTGGATGCCGGGGTTCCGTACGGCCGGTTCTGTACGGCCGGTTTCCGCCTGAGAGGCCGGGTCTTGGCCGATCAGCCCGTCACGACGGTCACTTCGCCGATGCCCAGCGCCTCGACCGGCTCCTTGATCTGCGCCGCGTCACCCACGAGCACGGTGACCAGACGGTCGACCGGGAAGGCGTTGACGGCCGCCGCCGTTGCCTCCACCGTGCCGGTCTCGGCCAGCCGGACGTACAGCTGCGCCTGGAAGTCGTCCGGCAGCTGCTGCTCGACCTGGTCGGCGAGCGTCCCGGCGACGGAGGCGGCCGTCTCGTACTTGAGCGGGGCCACGCCCACCAGGTTGTGCACGGCCGCGTCGCGCTCGGCGTCCGTCAGGCCCTCGGCGGCCAGGGTGCGCAGCACCTTCCACAGATCGTCCAGCGCCGGCCCCGTGTTGGGCGTGTCCACCGAGCCGCTGATGGCGAGGAGCGACGCGCCCGTGCCGTCCGCGGTCGAGCGCAGGACCTGGCCGAAGGCGCGCACGCCGTACGTGTAGCCCTTCTCCTCGCGCAGCACACGGTCGAGGCGCGAGGTGAGCGTCCCGCCCAGGCAGTACGTGCCGACCACCTGCGCGGGCCAGACGCGGTCGTGCCGGTCGGCCCCGATACGGCCGATGAGCAGCTGCGTCTGCACGGCACCGGGGCGGTCCACGATGATGACCCGGCCGGTGTCGTCGGCGGTGATGGGCGAAACCGTCCGGGCCCGGCCCGCGTCGCCGGTCCAGGTGCCGAGGGTGTCCGCGAGCACCGTGTCGAGATCGATTCCGGTCAGGTCGCCGACCACGACGGCGGTGGCCGTGGCGGGGCGGACGTGGGCCTCGTAGAAGGCCCGTACGGCCGCGGAGTCGATCCGGGCGACGGTCTCCTCGGAGCCCTGGCGGGGCCGGGACATGCGCGCGGTGGCCGGGAACAGATCGGCGTAGAGCTGCTTGGCGGCGCGGCGGGCCGGGTTCGCCGTCTCGTGCGGGATCTCGTCGAGACGGTTGCGGACCAGGCGGTCGACCTCGCTGTCGGCGAAGGCGGGGGCGCTGAGCGCCTCGGCGAGCAGGCCCATGGCCTTGGCCAGCCGGGAGGCCGGCACCTCCAGGGAGACCCGTACGGCCGGGTGGTCGGCGTGCGCGTCGAGGGTGGCGCCGCAGCGCTCCAGCTCGGCGGCGAACTCCTCGGCGGAGTGCTTGTCGGTGCCCTCGGACAGGGCGCGCGCCATGATCGTGGCGACGCCGTCCAGGCCCTCGGGCTCGGCGTCGAGCGGGGCGTCGAGGATGATCTCGACGGCCACGACCTGCTGGCCCGGACGGTGGCAGCGCAGCACGGTCAGGCCGTTGTCGAGCGTGCCCCGCTCGGGCGCCGGGAAGGCCCAGGGCCGCGGGGTGCCGGGCTGGGGCTGCGGGTGGAACTCCATGCTGGTCAGAGACACGGCAGCGTCGGTCACTGGTCCGCTCCCTCTTCCTGGTCGCTGTCGGTGTCGGTGCCGGTCTCGTGGTCGTTCTCGGCGGTGAGGGGCTCGTAGACGAGGACGGCCCGGTTGTCGGGGCGCAGCCGTGCCGCGGCGACGGCCTGCACCTCGTCGGCGGTGATTTCCAGGACCCGCTGGACGGCCGTGAGCGCCAGCTGCGGGTCGCCGAAGAGCACGGCGTACCGGCACAGTTCGTCGGCGCGGCCCGCGACCGTGCCGAGCCGGTCCAGCCACTCGCGCTCCAGCTGGGCCTGGGCGCGCTCCATCTCCTCCGCCGTGGGGCCCTCGGCGGCGAAGCGGGCCAGCTCGTCGTCGACGGCCGTCTCGATGTCCGGGACCTCGACACCGGCCGACGTCTTCACGTCCAGCCAGCCGAGCGAGGGCGCGCCGGCGAGCCGCAGCAGGCCGAAGCCGGCGGCGACGGCGGTGCGGTCGTGGCGGACGAGCCGGTTGTGGAGGCGGGACGACTCGCCGCCGCCGAGGATGGTGAGCGCCAGGTCGGCGGCGTCGCACGCGCGCGTGCCGTCGTGCGGGAGCCGGTAGGCGGCCATCAGGGCGCGGGCCGGGACCTCCTCCTCGACGACCTCGCGGAGCTGCTCGCCGATGATGTCGGGCAGCGTGCCGTCGCGCGGCGCGGCCTTGCCGTCGTGCGTCGGGATGGAGCCGAAGTACTTCTCGATCCAGGCGAGGGTCTGCTCGGGGTCGATGTCGCCGACGACCGAGAGGACCGCGTTGTTCGGCGCGTAGTACGTACGGAAGAAGTTCCGCGCGTCCTCGAGGGTGGCGGCGTCCAGGTCGGCCATGGAGCCGATCGGCGTGTGGTGGTAGGGGTGGCCGTCCGGGTAGGCCATGGCGGTCAGCCGCTCGAAGGCGGTGCCGTACGGCACGTTGTCGTACCGCTGGCGGCGCTCGTTCTTGACGACGTCCCGCTGGTTCTCCATGGACTCGTCGTCGAGCGCGGCGAGCAGGGAGCCCATGCGGTCGGCCTCGAGCCAGAGCGCCAGCTCCAGCTGGTGGGCGGGCATCGTCTCGAAGTAGTTGGTGCGCTCGAAGCTGGTCGTGCCGTTGAGCGACCCGCCGGCGCCCTGGACCAGCTCGAAGTGGCCGTTGCCCTGGACCTGCTTCGAACCCTGGAACATCAGGTGCTCGAAGAGGTGGGCGAGGCCGGTGCGGCCCTTGACCTCGTGGCGCGAGCCGACGTCGTACCAGAGGCAGACCGCGGCGACCGGGGTCAGGTGGTCCTCGGAGAGCACCACGCGCAGGCCGTTGGCCAGCCGGTGCTCGGTCGCTGTCAGGCCGCCGGAGCCGGCCTGGGCTGTGGCCGTGTGACCCATGGGCATGTACGTCCCTTCGATCGCGTCATGGAAAAGTCCTGCCACTGTATGCAAGCGCACCGACGTCCCGGGAAGTTCCCGGCGGCGGCCCGCGTCCCCCTTCCGGGTCGTGCCTTCCCCGCCACGCTTCCGGGAAGCCCCCGGGTCGCGGTCGGTGCTGTCAGTGGGACGGTCCACAATGGTCCGCGTCAGATCAACCTTGTTGGTGAAGGAGCCGCAGCAGCGATGGCCCGCCGCAGCACGAAGACCACGCCGTCCGACGATTTCGAGGAGCGGATCCTCGACATCGACGTCGTCGACGAAATGCAGGGCTCCTTCCTCGAGTACGCGTACTCGGTGATCTACTCCCGGGCCCTGCCGGACGCGCGTGATGGCATGAAGCCGGTACACCGCCGGATCGTGTACCAGATGAACGAGATGGGGCTGCGTCCCGAGCGCGGCTTCGTCAAGTGCGCCCGCGTCGTCGGCGAGGTGATGGGCAAGCTCCACCCGCACGGCGACGCGTCGATCTACGACGCCCTGGTCCGCATGGCACAGCCGTTCTCGATGCGGCTGCCGCTCGTCGACGGCCACGGCAACTTCGGCTCGCTCGGCAACGACGACCCGCCGGCGGCCATGCGGTACACCGAGTGCCGGATGGCGGACGCGACGTCGCTGATGACCGAGTCGATCGACGAGAACACGGTCGACTTCGTGCCGAACTACGACGGACAGGAGCGCGAGCCGGTCGCCCTGCCCGCCGCCTTCCCGAACCTGCTGGTCAACGGCGCGTCCGGCATCGCGGTCGGCATGGCCACCAACATGCCGCCGCACAACCTGGGCGAGGTGATCGCCGCCGCCCGGCACCTGATCAGGCACCCGGGCGCCGACCTGGACACGCTGATGCGGTTCGTGCCGGGCCCGGATCTGCCGACCGGTGGCCGGATCGTGGGCCTGTCGGGCATCCGCGACGCGTACGAGTCGGGCCGTGGCACGTTCAAGATCCGCGCGACGGCGACCGTGGAGAACGTCACGGCCCGCCGCAAGGGCCTCGTCGTCACCGAGCTGCCCTTCACGGTCGGCCCGGAGAAGGTCATCGCCAAGATCAAGGACCTGGTCTCCTCCAAGAAGCTCCAGGGCATCGCCGATGTGAAGGACCTCACGGACCGCGAGCACGGGCTGCGCCTGGTCATCGAGATCAAGAACGGCTTCATCCCCGAGGCCGTGCTGGAGCAGCTGTACAAGCTGACGCCGATGGAGGAGTCCTTCGGCATCAACAATGTGGCGCTCGTGGACGGCCAGCCGGTCACCCTGGGCCTGAAGGAACTGCTGGAGGTCTACCTCGACCACCGCTTCGAGGTGGTGCGGCGGCGCAGCGAGTTCCGCCGCGGCAAGAAGCAGGACCGGCTCCACCTCGTGGAGGGCCTGCTCGTCGCGCTCCTCGACATCGACGAGGTCATCCGCCTGATCCGGTCGAGCGACAACTCGGCGCAGGCGAAGGAGCGCCTGATCGAGCGGTTCGGTCTGAGCGAGATCCAGACGCAGTACATCCTGGACACGCCGCTGCGCCGGCTCACCAAGTTCGACCGCCTGGAGCTGGAGAGCGAGCGCGACCGGCTGAACGAGGAGATCGAGCAGCTGACGCGCATCCTCGACTCGGACGCCGAGCTGCGCAAGCTCGTCTCCTCCGAACTGGCCGCGGTGGCGAAGAAGTTCGGCACGGAGCGGCGCACGGTGCTGCTGGAGTCGGCCGGGGCGCCCGCGGCGGCCGTGCCGCTGGAGGTCGCGGACGACCCGTGCCGGGTGCTGCTGTCGTCGACGGGGCTGCTGGCGCGTACGGCGTCGGGCGAGCCGCTGCCGGAGGGCGACGGCAGGCGCACGAAGCACGACGTCATCGTGTCGTCGGTGCCGGCGACGCAGCGCGGCGACGTGGGCGCGGTGACCTCCGCCGGGCGCCTGCTGCGCATCTCGGTGATCGACCTGCCGCAGATGCCGGACACGGCGGGCGCGCCGAACCTGTCGGGCGGTGCCCCGCTGTCGGAGTTCCTGACGCTGGAGAAGGACGAGAGGGTCGTGTGCCTGACGACGCTCGACGAGTCGTCGCCGGGTCTGGCGCTGGGCACGCTCCAGGGCGTCGTGAAGCGCGTGGTGCCGGACTACCCGGCGAACAAGGAGGAGCTGGAGGTCATCAGCCTCAAGGAGGGTGACCGGATCGTGGGCGCGACGGAGCTGCGGACGGGCGAGGAGGACCTGGTCTTCATCACGTCGGACGCCCAGCTGCTGCGCTTCCAGGCGTCGCAGGTGCGTCCGCAGGGCCGCCCGGCGGGCGGTATGGCCGGGATCAAGCTGGCGGCGGGCGCCGAGGTGATCTCGTTCACCGCGGTGGACCCGGCGGCGGACGCGGTGGTGTTCACGGTGGCGGGCGCGACCGGCACGCTGGACGCGTCGGCGGGTACGTCGGCGAAGCTGACGCCGTTCGACCAGTACCCGCGCAAGGGCCGGGCGACGGGCGGTGTCCGTTGCCAGCGGTTCCTGAAGGGCGAGGACGTGCTGGTGCTGGCCTGGGCGGGCGCGTCGCCGGCGCGGGCGGCGCAGAAGAACGGCGCTCCGGTGGAGCTGCCGGACGTGGACCCGCGGCGTGACGGCTCGGGCTCCCCGCTGCCGAAGCCGGTCGCGGTGCTGGCGAGCCCGGCGTCGTAGGGCGCGCGTCGTCGTAGGGCGGCGCGTCGTCGTAGGGCGGCGCGCTGTCGCAGGACGGCGCGTCGTCGTGGCGCGGTGCGTCGGCACGGTCCCCTGGGGCGTCAGCTCCAGGGGATGTTCCGCCAGGGGCTGCCCTCGTGCTCGGTCAGCAGCCGGTGGGCGGTGAGCGCGCCTTCGTAGAAGGGGCCGTACTCCTCGTCGTCGAAGCGCAGCACCCTGCCGAGGACGTATCCCGCGGAGAACGCCTCCCAGGAGCGGTAGGCGGCCTTGCTGAGTGCGCCCGCGTGCACGATGGCCTGCTCGGCCTCGTACGGGGCGCAGTGGCGGGCCGCCAGCCCCCAGCGGGCCAGACACACGGCCCGCCCGTAGTCGTAGGCGGAGGTGGTGGTGACCCAGCCGTCCTCCGGCAGCAGCCCGTCCGCCCGGAACCGGGCCTCGTACCGCATGATGCGCCGCACCAGCTGCTCCATCTCCGTCACCGCGTCCGGCGGCGCGCCCCGGTCGTGGAGGGTCCCGGCGGCGGTCTCCCGCCACAGGTCGCCGGGAGGCAGTTCGCCCCTGTCGCGGCGGAGCTGCTCGCGCACCCACAGCGCGTAGTCGGGCTGCGGCGGGCTGTTGGCGAAGTCGAGCAGGGCGTCGAGCTGTTCCCGCCAGCCGGCGTGGTCCGTGATGCCCCAGGACCGGCGCAGCGACGCGCGGTCCTCCTCGTACTCGTGCCAGACCGTCCCCACCTCGTTCCACGGCACGCCGTTGGTGACGGCGAGGTGCGCGCCGCAGGCGAGCCCGTACGCGAGCGGGCCGTAGAGCGGGCCGGTGCGCAGGGCGGAGAGGCGGTTCTCCGTCGCGTCGTGTGCGGTCCGGGCGTGGCAGCTGCTCCACAGACCCCGGTCGTGCGGCGAGGTCGGCAGGTAGAGAGCGACGGGCGTGCCGAGGTTGACGCCGAGCCACTGCTTGCGGCCGGACCAGTCGAAGCGGGCCGCCCATTCGAGGCTCACCCGGTGGAACACCCAGTCGGGATGCCAGGGCGGCAGCATGCCGCGCGTCAGGACGGGCCGGCAGATCCGCCGGGACACGGGGTCCTTGATCGCGCGCCAGCGGACGATGCCCGGCTGGGCATCGACCTCGTGCCGCGGCTGCCCGATGTACAGCCCCTCCGCAGCCAGCACGCCGAGCTGCGCCTCGATGTCGCCGCGCAGGCCCGCCTCGTGGAGCAGCCGTTCGGCTTCGGTGGGTGGGGTCCAGCCCTGTCCCGTGATCCTCCCCGTCGTCACGGAGATGATCTTATGAAGACTCCGGCCCCTGCCCGGGGGCGGGTTCTTCCTGCCAGGGTTCTTCCTGCCAGGGCTCTTCCCGCCAGGGTTCTTCCTCCCAGGTCTGTCCCTGCCAGGTTTCTTCGCGTCGGCGTTCGGTGGCCTCCTGCCCCGGGTCGGGTACGTAGCGCAGGACGCCCCACATGGCGTGCTCCTCCGGCGCGTCGTGCGCGCCGGCCACCTGGCAGGCGTCCAGGGCCTTGTGCAGGGCCTCGCCATCGGTTCCCGAGCCGATGAGCACGAGCTGGGTCAGGCGCGGCTCGCCGACCGGCCAGGGCTGCGGGTAGAAGCGCAGGAAGCGGCCCACGGCGTGCACCGTGTACCGGTTCGCGGGATCGGCCTCGCCGAAGTCGACGAAGCCCTTGATCCGGTACAGCCCCTCGGGCCGGGAGTCGAGGAAGTCCATGAGCCGGCGCGGGTGCAGGGGCCGGCCGGCGGTGAAGGAGACCGTGTCGTACGCGGTGTGCGGGTGGTCGTGGTGGTGCTCGGCCTCGTACGCCTCGGCGTACAGGTCCTCGAAGGAGAGCTGGCGGGCTCCCCTGGCGTCGAGGTCGCGGACGGCGTGGTCGAAGAGCAGCTCGGGGTCGATCCGCCCGTACGAGGCGCTGATCACCGCGGCGCGGTCGGCGAGCCCGGCGACGATGGAGCGGACGCGGCGCAGCTCCTCGTCGCCGACGCGGTCCGCCTTGTTGACGACGACGAGGTCGGCGATCCCGAGGTGCCGGTCGGTCTCGGGGTGGCGGGTGCGGGTCGCGTCGAACTCGGCGGCGTCGACGACCTGGACGAGGCCCCCGTAGACGATGCGGTCGTTGTCGCTGGCGAGGATCATCCTCACCAGCTCCTGCGGCTCGGCGAGGCCGCTGGCCTCGATGACGATGACGTCGAGGCGCGTCGAGGGCCTGGTCAGGGTCTCCAGGTACGTGTCGAGTTCGCCGGCGTCGACGGCGCAGCACAGACAGCCGTTGCCGAGGGAGACGGTCGAGCCGACCTGTCCGGCGACGGTCATGGCGTCGATCTCGATGGACCCGAAGTCGTTGACCATGACGCCGATGCGGGTGCCGCGCGCGCTGCGCAGGAGGTGGTTGAGCAGGGTGGTCTTGCCGGACCCCAGGAATCCCGCGAGGACGACGACGGGAATCTGCTGCGCGCTCAAGGGGCACCTTTCTCGCTCGGCGGCCGGGACGACGGGTCGCTGCCGGTCACTCAGGATAAGCAGGTGCGCACGACGTGACGGCGGCCATTCCCAGCGGCGGCCGGGCCATCTACCGTTTCCGGCCATGAGCCCCGTATCGACGCCTTCGGCCTCTTCGGCCCCATCGGCGTCTTCTGCCCCTTCGTCCCCCGGGACCACCGCCGATCGCGCGCGTCCGGTGCCGCAGGGCGCCCCAGGGCGGCAGCGGCGGTGGTCGGTACGGCCGAGGAGGGTGTTCTCCCAGGTGCTGGCGATGCAGCTGGCGATCGCCGCCGGGGTGACGATCCTGGCCACCGGGCTCTTCCTGGCGCCGCTGAGCGCGCAACTGGACGACCAGGCGATGCGCAGGGCGCTGGCGATCGCGCAGACGGCGGCGTCTCCGCGCACGGCCACGGACGTGCTGGGCACGCCGCCGACGCCGCGCGGGCCGTGCAGGCAGAGGCAGAGCGGATCCGGCTCGCCACCGGCGCCGAGTACGTGGTGGTCATGGACGTGCGCGGGATCCGCTGGTCGCATCCGGACACCGGAAAGATCGGCGGGCTGGTCTCCACGGACCCCAGCGAGGCCCTGTCCGGCCGGACCGTGATGGAGATCGACAGCGGCACACTCGGCCGCACGGCCCGCGGCAAGGTGCCGCTGCGCGGCAGCGGGGGCGAGATCGTCGGCGCGGTGTCGGTCGGCATCGCCTACGAGAGTGTGCGCGACCGGTTCCTCGGGGCGATCCCGGGACTGCTCGCGTACGCGGGCGGTGCGTTGGCCGTGGGGGCGCTGGCGGCCTGGCTGATCTCCCGGCGCATCCAGCGGCAGACGCGTGACCTGGCGTTCTCGGACATCTCCGCGCTGCTCGCCGAGCGGGAGGCGATGCTCCACGGGATCCGCGAGGGTGTCGTCGCCCTCGACCGGACGGGCCGCATCCGGCTGATCAACGACGAGGCGCAGCGGCTGCTGGGCCTGGGGCCGGAGGTCACGGGCGGGCTCCTGGACGAGGTGCTGGGGGCGAGCCGTACGACGGACGTGCTGGCCGGGCGGGCGGCGGGCCAGGACCTGGTGACGGTGCGCGGGCAGCGGGTGCTGGTGGCCAACCGGATGCCGACCGACGACGGGGGCGCCGTCGCCACGCTGCGGGACCGGACTGAGCTGGAGCGGCTGGGACGCGAGCTGGACGCCACGCGCGGGCTGATCGACGCGCTGCGGGCGCAGGACCACGAGCACGCGAACCGGCTGCACACGCTGCTCGGGCTGCTGGAACTGGGGCTCCACGAGGAGGCGGTGGAGTTCATCACCGAGGTGGCGGGCGTGCACCGGGCGACCGCCGAGCAGGTCACCGAGAAGGTGCACGATCCCCTGGTGGCGGCCCTGCTGGTGGGCAAGGCGACGGTGGCGGCGGAGCGGGGCGTCGCGCTGCGCATCGCGCCGGGGTCGCTGCTGCCCGACCGGCTGGTCGAGCCGCGCGAGCTGGTGACGGTGATCGGCAACCTGGTCGACAACGCCCTGGACGCGGCCGTCGGCTCGGCGGACGCGTGGATCGAGGTGGAGCTGGCGGCGCGGGGTCGTACGACGGTGCTGCGGGTGGCGGACAGCGGGCCGGGCATCCCGGAGGAGCGCCGCGAGGCGGTCTTCACCGAGGGCTGGTCGACCAAGGTCCGCCCGGCCCACGGAGGCGGACGCGGCCTGGGCCTGGCCCTGGTACGCCGCCTCGCGGAACGCCACGGTGGCACGGCGCGCGTCACGGCCGCGGTGGGCGGCGGCGCGGAATTCACGGTGGTCCTGCCGGAGGCGCTGACGGAGGAGTCGTAGCGCCCGGCGGGATGCCCGGCGAGGCCGCGGCGGGCGCGACGCCGGCAGGTACAGCGAGGCGGCGGTAGCGGTCGGCGCGGCGCCGGCGGCTACAGCGAGGCGGCGGGCGCCCCGAGGAAGCCGCGACCAGTGCGGCGAGGCCGCAGTGGACGCGACGCTGACGGCCGCGGCGAAGCCTCAGCGGGCGCGGCGCAGGCGGGCTGCGGCGCCGCCGGGCGGCCGCGCCGGGCGGCCCATCGGGCCGCCGCGTCGGACAGCCGCGTCAGACCGCGCCCGCGCCGGTGAGAGCGCGGACCTCCATTTCCGCGTGGCGGGCGTCGTCCGGGGGTTCCGGTGAGGTCACCGTGCCGAACCAGCCGGCGAGGAAGCCCAGCGGGATGGAGACCACGCCGGGGTTCTGGAGCGGGAAGACATGGAAGTCGACGCCCGGGAACAGCGCCTCGGGGCTGCCGGACACCACCGGCGAGAACAGCACGAGCAGCACGGCGGGCACCAGCCCCCCGTACACGGACCACACGGCGCCGCGCGAGGTGAAGTTCCGCCAGAACAGCGAGTACACGAGGACGGGCAGGTTCGCGGACGCGGCCACGGCGAAGGCCAGGCCGACGAGGAACGCCACATTCAGGTCCTGTGCCAACAGCCCGAGCCCGATGGCGACGGCCCCGATCGCGGCCGCGGACACACGGGCGACGGCGACCTCGCTGTACTGCCGGGCCCGGCCGCGGCTGAACGACGCGTACAGGTCGTGCGCGACGGAGGCGGACGACGCGAGGGTGATGCCCGCGACGACGGCCAGGATCGTCGCGAAGGCCACGGCGGCGACGACGGCGAACAGGACCGTACCGCCGGTGGACCCCGCTCCCCCGCCGAGGTCGAGGGCGAGGAGCGGGACGGCGGTGTTGCCCGCCGCGTTGGACTCCCGTACCGCGCCGGTGCCGAGGACGGCCGCGGCACCGAAGCCGAGGACGATCGTCATCAGGTAGAAGCTGCCGATGAGACCGATGGACCAGACGACCGAGCGGCGGGCGGAGCGGGCGGTCGGCACGGTGTAGAAGCGGGACAGGATGTGCGGCAGCCCGGCGGTGCCCAGCACCAGGGCGAGCCCCAGGCTGATGAAGTCCAGCCGGGCCGTCCAGCCGCCGCCGTACTTGAGGCCGGGGCTCAGGAAGTCCCGGCCGTGCCCGCTGCGCCCGGCCGCCGTGTTGAGCAGCTGGTTGACGTCACCGTGGAAGCGCAGCAGGACGAGCGCGGTGAGGGCCAGCGCCCCGGTCATCAGCAGGACGGCCTTGACGATCTGGATCCACGTCGTGGCCCGCATGCCGCCCAGCGATACGTAGAACACCATCAGCGCGCCCACGCCGACGACGGTCCAGGAGCGTGCCGCGTCGCTCGTACCGCCCAGCAGCAGCGCGACGAGGCTCCCCGCACCGACCATCTGCGCCACCAGATAGAGAACGGACACGGTGACCGAGGAAGTTCCCACGGCGGTACGGATCCTGCGCTCGCCCATGCGGGCGGCGATCACGTCGGCGAGGGTGAAACGGCCGCAGTTGCGGACGAGTTCGGCGACGAAGAACAGCACCACCAGCCAGGCCACGAGGAAGCCGACGGAGTACAGCATGCCGTCGTACCCGTGGAGGGCGATCAGTCCGGAGATGCCGAGGAAGGAGGCGGCGGACATGTAGTCGCCCGCGATGGCGAAACCGTTCTCCATGGGTGAGAAGAGGCGGCCCCCGGCGTAGAACTCCTCGGCGGAGCCGTGCCGTTTGCGGCTGGCCCAGGTCGTGATCGCGAGAGTCACCGCGACGAAGGCGCTGAACAGCAGCAGCGCCAGGGTCTGGTGGTCACCGCTCAACGGTCCACCCCCCGCGTCATCTCCTGGGTGTCCCACCGCAGTTCGAGGGCGGCGCTGTCGCGGTGCACGCGGGCGTGGCGGGTGTACGCCCAGGTCAGCGCGAAGGTGGTGAGGAACTGGCCCAGGCCCGCCAGCATGGCCACGTTCACCGCGCCCACGACGCGGCGGGCCATCAACTCGGGCGCGGCCGTGGCCGCGACGACGTACGCGAGGTACCAGCCGAGGAAGGCGAGGCCGGCCGGTACGACGAACCGGCGGTAGCGGCTGCGCACCTGCTGGAAGGCGGAGCTGCGCTGCACCTCCCGGTAGATGTCGGCCGCGCTGTGCGGCCGGGCGGGGGCGGGCGGTGCGGGGGGTGCCGCGCCGGCCGCCGCCGACGTCTCGTCCAGCTCGCCCCACCCGGAGGCCAGCGCGTCGTACCAAGGGTCTTCGATCCGCGTCGCGGCGGCGTCGAGTCCGTCCCAGTTCTCCACCGGTCAACTCTCCTTGTCAGCGAACCGTTTCGGCCGCGTGCCCAAGGATGGGCAGATCGGGAAGATCTCGGACTCTTCTCCCGGCACACTTCACCCCATTAGGTGACTTTGGTCCGATTCATGGGCGGGTCCTTTCCAGGACCCGCCCGGACTCGGGTGTGCCGGTCGGCGCCGGCCGTGCCGGTGGGCGCCTCAGGCGTCGATGCGGGAGCGGTCCAGCGTGGCCGCGGAGCTGGTGATGAACTCCTTGCGCGGCGCCACCTCGTTGCCCATGAGCAGGTCGAAGACCTGCTCGGCCGCCTCCAGGTCGCCGATGTTGATCCGGCGCAGCGTGCGGTGGCGCGGGTCCATGGTGGTCTCCGCCAGCTGGTCGGCGTCCATCTCACCGAGGCCCTTGTAGCGCTGGATGGAGTCCTTGTACCGGACGCCCTTGCGCTGGAACTCCAGCAGCGTCTGGCGCAGCTCGCTGTCCGAGTACGTGTACACGTACTTGTCCTGGCCCTTCTTGGGCTGGACCAGCTCGATCCGGTGGAGCGGCGGGACGGCCGCGAACACTCGGCCCGCCTCGACCATCGGGCGCATGTAGCGCTGGAACAGCGTCAGCAGGAGGCAGCGGATGTGCGCGCCGTCGACGTCGGCGTCGACGAGGAGCACGATCTTGCCGTACCGCGCGGCGTCGATGTCGAAGGTCCGGCCGGAACCGGCCCCTATGACCTGGATGATCGCTCCGCACTCGGCGTTCTTGAGCATGTCGGAGACGGACGACTTCTGGACGTTGAGGATCTTGCCGCGGATCGGCAGCAGCGCCTGGAACTCACTGTTCCGGGCGAGCTTGGCCGTGCCGAGCGCGGAGTCGCCCTCGACGATGAACAGTTCGCTGCGGTCGACGTCGTCGCTGCGGCAGTCGGCCAGCTTGGCGGGCAGCGATGACGACTCGAGGGCGGTCTTGCGGCGCTGCGCCTCCTTGTGCTGGCGGGCGGCGATCCGCGTGCGGGCCGCGGCGACGGCCTTCTCCAGGACGGCGCGGGCCTGGGCCTTGGCGTCGCGCTTGGTGGAGGTCAGGAAGGCCTTCAGTTCCTTGGCGACGACGTTGGCGACGATGCGGTTGGCGGCCGACGTGCCGAGGACCTCCTTGGTCTGGCCCTCGAACTGCGGCTCGGCCAGCCGCACGGTCACCACGGCCGTCAGGCCCTCCAGGGCGTCGTCCTTGACGATGTCGTCCTCGGCGACGCGCAGCAGCTTGGTGGCGCGCAGCACCTCGTTGACGGTCTTGGTGACGGCCCGCTCGAAGCCCGTGACGTGGGTGCCGCCCTTGGGGGTGGCGATGATGTTCACGAACGACTTGACCGTGGAGTCGTACCCCGTGCCCCAGCGCAGCGCCACGTCGACGCCCAGCTCGCGGGTGACCTCGGTGGGGGTCATGTGGCCCCGCTCGTCGAGGACGGGCACCGTCTCCTTGAAGGTGCCCTGGCCGGTCAGGCGGAGCACGTCGCAGACGGCCTTGTCCTGCGCGAGGAACTCGCAGAACTCGCTGATGCCGCCGTCGAAACGGAAGATCTCCTGGCTCTTGCCCACGCCCTCCAGGTCGCGGTCGTCGCGGACGACGATCGTGAGGCCGGGAACCAGGAAGGCGGTCTGCCGGGCGCGCTGGTGCAGCGTCTCCAGGGAGAGCTTGGCGTCCTTGAGGAAGATCTGGCGATCCGCCCAGTACCGCACGCGGGTGCCGGTGCGGGTCCTGGGGACGCGCTTGCCCTTGATCAGGCCGTTGGCCGGGTCGAAGGGGGCGTCGGGGCCGGACTCGGTGAAGATGCCCGGCACGCCGCGCCGGAAGCTGATCGCGTGCGTGGCGCTGCTCCGGTCGACCTCGACGTCGAGGCGCGCCGACAGGGCGTTGACCACGGAGGCCCCCACGCCGTGCAGACCGCCGGACGCGGCGTAGGAGCCGCCGCCGAACTTGCCGCCCGCGTGCAGCTTGGTCATGACCACCTCGACGCCGGACAGCCCCGTCTTGGGCTCGACGTCGACGGGGATGCCCCGTCCGTTGTCCCGGACCTCCACCGACCCGTCGTCGTGGAGGATCACCTCGATGTGGTCGCAGTACCCGCCGAGGGCCTCGTCGACGGAGTTGTCGATGATTTCCCAGAGGCAGTGCATCAGGCCGCGGCTGTCGGTGGACCCGATGTACATGCCGGGGCGCTTGCGGACCGCCTCGAGACCCTCGAGTACGAGCAGGTGCCGCGCGGTGTAGTTGGAACCGTCACGGTCTGCGGTCAGCAGCGCACTGGACGGAACGGACGTCTCGGCGGTCACGCGGTTCGCTCCTCGCTGAATTTCGGTTCTGTCCCATGGGGGTAGGGCTCGGCGTCGGTCGCCGGTCCGAGGGTACAGAGGCCTGGTAGAGCCGTTGTAACGCCACCCTCGTGAAAACTCATGCTAGTCCAGAGTCGCATGGGTGTTCGATCCCTCGATGGGGTGACGTGGACATCACGTTCCCTTCCAGGCATGAACCATTTAGGCTCCGGGCACGTCCTCATGAACAACCGGCAACCCGGCCGGGAGGACATACGAGACAAGCAACGCGAAACCCGTAACGCACAGCGACACAGCAATACGGCTCATTCGCCGCCAACCGGCAGCAGACAGCCTCCTTGAAAAAGTTTCGAGGAAAAGCCACGAGCGGGAACGTTTTCGGGCTGGTTGGATGTTGACCCTGGTACGACAGCTCGTCGAGCTAGAGAAGAGGCGACGTGACTACTGTTCTGACCCCCGCGAGCCCGCTGACGGCCGCCGACCGCTGCGACCGCTGCGGCGCCCAGGCATATCTGCGCGTCGTGCTGACCAGCGGTGGCGAACTGCTCTTCTGCGCCCACCACGGGCGCAAGTTCGAGCCGGAACTCAAGAAGATCGCCGCGGAAATACAGGATGAGACGGACCGGCTCACCACCGTGCCGGCCGGAGCAGCCGACGAGGACCGCTGACACGCGCATCCACGACGAGCCACGAGCCGGTCCCGACCGGCGGACGGGCGGTCACCCCCGCTACCGCGGGGATGGCCGCCCGTTTCTCGCACCCGCGTACCTGCGGACATCGCCGCAGGTGGCGGACCTCCCGCCTCACATCCGCGGCATGACCGCGGACACCTTGGTGTACACGCCGGGGCTGTCCGCACGCCCACAGCCGCTCCCCCAGGACACCAGCCCCACCAGCCGCCCGTCCGCGACGAGCGGCCCGCCGCTGTCCCCCTGACAGGCATCCCGCCCACCCTGCGGAACCCCGGCGCACAGCATCGAGTCCGACTGGTACGCCGTCCTGCCCCCGGCCTGGGGATAGGCCTGCGCGCACGCCCCGTCCGGCAGTACGCTCACCCGCGCCGAGCGCAGCGTGTGGGCGTAGGTGCCGATCCCCGTGGTGTCGCCCCAGCCGTAGACCGCGGCCTCCGTGCCCGGCCGGTGGACCGCGTCCCCGGCCTCCGCGACCGGCAGCACGTATCCCGCGGGCAGGGCCCGGGCGAGGGTCAGCACGGCCAGGTCCCGGGCGTTGGACTTCGGGTCGTACGACGGATGGGTCCAGACGCCGGTCACGGGGATCTCCTGCCCCTTGGAGCCGTGCAGCTCCGTGCGCCCGACGATGACCTTGAAGTCCCGGATGTCCCCCGGCCGCTCGCCGAGCACGTCCTCCCTCAGACAGTGCGCCGCGGTCGCCACCTTCGTCGGCGCGACCAGCACGCCCCCGCAGAACTGGCCGGAGCGCGTACCGCCGAACCGGTCACGGCTGGACAGCGCCACCACCCAGGGCGCGTCCGACGCGCTGGTCGGCTGCCCCCCGACGACCACGCTGTCGGCGACCGCGGGAAGGGGTGGGACCAGCGGCGACGCCACCGCCACGGCGGCCACGGCAACGGCTCCGAGCCGCTTCCTGTAGGGGGAACGACGCGTACGGCGCATACGACCTCCTGATTCCGTGATGACTCTGGGATGCATTCGGTTCACCCAGGGTCAGCCAGCAGCCTGCCCCGCGCACCCCCGCGCAACGCCGGAGGGCCCGGTTCCTTGCCGGAACCGGGCCCTCCGTAAGAGCGCGCAGCCTCACCGCGGCCGAAGGCCGACGGTCAGCCGCCGATCAGTCGAGGTAGTCGCGCAGCACCTGCGAACGCGACGGGTGACGCAGCTTGGACATGGTCTTGGACTCGATCTGGCGGATCCGCTCACGGGTCACGCCGTAGACCTTGCCGATCTCGTCGAGCGTCTTCGGCTGGCCGTCGGTCAGGCCGAAGCGCATGGAGACGACGCCGGCCTCACGCTCGGAGAGCGTGTCGAGCACGGAGTGCAGCTGCTCCTGGAGGAGCGTGAAGCTGACCGCGTCGGCCGGCACGACGGCCTCGGAGTCCTCGATCAGGTCGCCGAACTCGCTGTCGCCGTCCTCGCCGAGCGGGGTGTGCAGCGAGATGGGCTCCCGGCCGTACTTCTGGACCTCGATGACCTTCTCCGGGGTCATGTCCAGCTCCTTGGCCAGCTCCTCCGGGGTGGGCTCGCGGCCCAGGTCCTGGAGCATCTGGCGCTGGACACGGGCCAGCTTGTTGATGACCTCGACCATGTGCACCGGGATACGGATGGTGCGGGCCTGGTCGGCCATGGCGCGGGTGATCGCCTGACGGATCCACCAGGTGGCGTACGTGGAGAACTTGTAGCCCTTGGTGTAGTCGAACTTCTCGACGGCGCGGATCAGACCCAGGTTGCCCTCCTGGATCAGGTCCAGGAAGAGCATGCCGCGGCCCGTGTACCGCTTGGCCAGCGAGACGACCAGACGGAGGTTGGCCTCCAGCAGGTGGTTCTTGGCGCGGCGGCCGTCCTCGGCGATGATCTCCAGCTCGCGCTTGAGCTTGGGCGCCAGCTTGTCGGAGTTCGCCAGCTTGTCCTCGGCGAACAGACCCGCCTCGATGCGCTTGGCGAGCTCGACCTCCTGCTCCGCGTTGAGCAGGGGGACCTTGCCGATCTGCTTCAGGTAGTCCTTGACCGGGTCTGCCGTGGCACCGGCGACGGCGACCTGCTGCGCGGGCGCGTCGTCCTCGTCCTCGTCGGAGAGGACGAAGCCCTTGGCCTCGCCTTCGGCGTCCTCTTCTTCGCCCTTGCCGGGCTGGACGTCCTCGAGCAGCTCCTCGCCCTCGAGGAGCTCGTCGGCGTCCTTCTTGGCGGCCGTCTTCTTGGCCGTGGTCTTCTTGGCCGCGGTCTTCTTCACGGCCGTCTTCTTCGCCGCCGTCTTCTTCGCGGCGGTCTTCTTGGCGGGCGTACCGGCCTCGTCGGCCGGGGTCTCCGCCTCCGGGGCCGCCGGGGCCGCCGCGGGGGCCGCGACCGACTTGGCCGTGGTCGTCCTGGCGGTGACGGTCCGGGTGGCGGTGCGCTTTGCCGGGCTCTTCGCTGCGACGCTCTTGCGGGCGCGCTTAGGCGACTCCGCTGCACTGACCATCAGCGTCACACCCTCTTCCTCGAGGATCTGATTGAGGCTGCGCAGAACATTCTTCCACTGGGTTGGCGGAATCTGGTCAGCCTCGAAGGCCCGACGCACGTCGTCGCCGGCGATCTGCCCATCAGCCTTTCCCTGCTCGATGAGCGCCATCACAGACGCGGACTCGGCGATCTCCGGCGGGAGCGTACGGGATGTGCTGGCCGACACGAACAACCTCTCGGAACGATGGAAACGGCTTCCGGCCCCGCCCATGATCGGGCCGGAGCCGACGACCGCCGGCGGGGAATGGCCGACGACGCGGGCGGAACCTCGGAGGTGCACAGCGCCATGTGCGGCTGCTGTATTCCCTCCTCGGCTGTCACCTCTTAGGTCATCGCCGTGCTTCGAGGAGCGTTACGCCCAATCCGCGTGGCCCGAGTCACACCCCATATGGGAGGAAACCCGGCCATACGGGGTGATCACCCCGCAATCGTGTCGCCTGTCTCTGTCGCTTGTCCTGCCTGGATCCGTCCTGCCCGCGCGGCGTCCCGAGCGGATCATGCCTCCCGTTACGAGCACCCGCCCCGGGTCGCGCGTCCTGCCCGGATGCGCCGCCCCCGGCGCCTGGGGCACCTCACGCCGGTCCGTCAGTGGATCCGTCAGCCGGTCCGTCAGCCCCGCGATCGTGCCACCGGCCCTCCGGTCCGACCCGGCCGGGTACCCGAAGGGTCCGGCGGCACACCTCGCGTACGGCTTCTGGCCACGGTCCGGCGGTTCAGTGCTCGCGCGGAGCGGGGACGACCCGTTCCACGTCGGGGTGGATCGTGAGCAGCTGTCGCACGGCGGCCTCGGCGGCCTGCCCGTCGCCGGCGGCGAGGGCCTCGACGATGCGGGCGTGGTGCGAGAGGCAGGACTCCCCGGGGCGGTCGCAGCTGATCGCGGGGGCGCCGGACACCTGCAGGGCGGCCGAGACGATCCCGGAGAGGTGCTCCAGCATCCGGTTGCCGGCGAGCTGGATCAGGAGGGAGTGGAACTCGGCGTCGGCGCGGGAGAACGTGATCGAGTCGCCCTGGGTGAGGGCGTGCCCCATGATCTCGACCATGTCCGAGAGCCGCTGCTGGACGTCCTCGCGGCCGTGCCCGGCGGCGAGCCGGGCCGCGAGGGGCTCGATCGTCCAGCGCAGCTCGGTCAGCTCGCGGCGCTGGTCGTCGCGCTGCGGGCCGAAGGCCCGCCACTCGATGATGTCGGGGTCGAGCAGGTTCCAGTCGCTGACGGGCCGGACGCGCGTGCCGACGTTGGGCCGGGCGCTGACGAGGCCCTTGGCCTCGAGGACGCGCAGCGATTCGCGGACGACGGTCCTGGAGACCTCGAAGCGCTGGCCGATCTCCTCGGGGACGAGCGGCCGGTCGGCGCCGAGGTCACCGGAGACGATCATCTGGCCGAGCTGCTGGACGAGTTGACCGTGGAGTCCGCGGCCGCGGCTGCCCGCGGCTCGCCGGCCGACACGGCTCAACTCCGTGTCCGCGGTGTCCCAGGAGGGGGAACCGACGCGGTCGGCGGCCGGGGCCTCCGCGTACGGATAGCGGTCGAGACCGCCCGGGGCGGCGAGGGTGGCCTCGGCGGGGCGGGCGGCGGTCATCATGGTGTGCGCAAGGGTACTCACGCATCCTTTGTCGGCGTGGGTTCCGGACCCCTTGAGGTCTTTGGTGAAAAGCACACGAAAGGGTGATCGGCGCCCGCTTCCCAATTGACGCCTTATCGGAAGGAAGCGGGCAATTTCCAAGGTGTTGCGACCGTTTGACTCGGATCGATCGCAAGTCGATCACCACGGGATCACCAACGGACTCGACGCCTCACCCCTGCGAACAGATATGTGCAGAACAGGGCAGTGAGCGACAACACCAGTGCGGCCCCGACTGGTTGGGCCGCCACGCGAAGGGCGCCGTCCAGCCATCGGTCCACCTCGGCGGGCCAGTGCGGCCAGGCCAGTTCGCGCAGGCGCCCGGAGAGCCCGGCCACCGAGCGCGCGGAGGGCACCACCAGGGTCTTCTGGACGAGCGGGGCGATCAACACCGGTACGGACAGGACGGCCGCCACGCCCGCCGCCGTCGCACGGAAGACCCCGGCCGCGAGGAGCCCCGCCCACGCGCAGCCGACCGACAGGCCCGCCCAACTGGCACAGAGCTGCGGCCAGTTCGCCGGTACGGGGATCAATGCCCCGCCGTACACCACGCGCAGCACCTCCAGGTCGGCCACGGCCACCGTCAGCGCCAGCAGCAGGGCGACGCCCGCCGTCACGGCGAGCTTGGCGAGGAGGAGGCCGAGGCGGCGAGGGGCCGCTCCGAGGGCGGTGGACAACACCGGGTAGCGGAACTCGTCGCCGAACGAGAGCGCGCCGATGAGTCCGGCGCCCAGCGCCACGGGCGGGAGCGGCAGCAGCTCGGGCCAGGCGGCGAGCGTGGCCGGCAGCGGCGTCCGCCCGACCCGCGCGAGGACCACGGCGATGGTCACGGAGGCGACGAGGGCGCCCGCGAGGACGAACGCCGTCGACGGCACGCCGAGCAGGCGGCGCAGCTCGTAACGCAGGGGGCGCAGGGGGCCGCGTCGTGGCTTCGGTGCGGCGGGGAGGGGCGTCGCACGGGTGGGGTGGCGTCGGGTGGCGCGATGAGAGGGGCGCCGCCTGCTGGGCTTTCGGGGGCCGGCATCGCCTTCGGGCCGCGCTACGGACGCGGTGCCGGTGCCCGGCTCGGGGAGCGGTGCGGGGAGGGGTTCCGGGAGCGGCGCCCGGAGCGGTGCGAGGAGGGAGTCGGCGGTCGCGTCGGGGGCTTGTGGGGAGGCGGGAGAAGGGGGTTGCGGGCCGGTGTCGCCGGTCTCTTCGGCGAGCCGGTGAAGCAGGATGCCGTGCCGGAACGCGACCTCTCCGACCTCGGCGCAGTCGCTTCCGTACACGCAGAGCCGGTTGCCCTGTTCGGCGACGACCTCCACGGAACGCCGGGTGGCGCGCGCCTCGCGGCTGACGACCGCGGCGAGCCGGGCGGCGTGCGGGGTGCGTACGGCGACGCGGGGGCGGAGTCGGGTGCGGGCGAAGTCGTCGGCGTCCTGGTCGGCGACCAGGCGGCCGGCGTCGACGGTCACGACCCGGTCGGCGACGCGTGCGGCCTGCTTGGCGTCGTCGGTGGTGTAGAGGACGGTGCCGCCGTCGGCGGCGTGGGTGTGGAGCAGTCCGTACAGCCAGCGGGCCTCGCTGGACGAGAGGTCGGCGGCGGGTTCGTCGAGGACGAGCGTGTGCGGGTCGGCCAAAAGCGCGGCGGCGAGGGCCAGTCGGCGGTCCATGCCACGGGACAGGGTGCCGAGGCGCTGGTCGTGGAGGCCGGACAGGCCGACGGCGTCGAGGAGGTCGTCGGCCCGGGCGACGGGAACGCCGGCGGCCGCGCACAACATCCTGAGCTGGCCGCGTGCGGTGCGGGCCGGGTGTCCCGGCAGGTCGCCGAGCAGGGCGCCGACCTCGCGCAGGGGGTGGGCGATGCGGTGGAGGGGTCTGCCGCGGAAGTACGTGACGCCGCGGCCGCGCTCGAGTCCGAGCATCAGCCGCAGGGCGGTGGTCTTGCCGGAGCCGGGGGCGCCGAGGAGGGCGGTGACACCACCGGCCCTGGCCTCGAACGTGAGGTCCTCCACGGCGGGCCGGCGGCCTCGGCGGGGGGTGCTGGTCAGTCCGATTGCCTGGAGCATCGCTTCTCTCGCGGTAGATGAGACCGCTCGGCGGCTGGGCGGGTACCGCAGCAAGATAACGCGACATTTCGGACTTTTTGTGCAGGGGGCGCGAGCCGAGCCCCGGCCTGACCCCCGCGGCGGTCAGACCTCGGGGCGCAGCATCGGCGGGTTGAGGAGGGTGGCTCCACCGGCCCGGAACAGCTGGGCGGGCCGCCCGCCCTGGCGTGTGGTGGTGCCGCCGGCCGGCACGAGGAAGCCCGGCGTACCGGTGACCTTGCGGTGGAAGTTGCGCGGGTCCAGGGCCACGCCCCACACCGCCTCGTACACCCGTCGCAGCTCCCCGACCGTGAACTCGGTGGGGCAGAAGGCGGTGGCCAGCGACGAGTACTCGATCTTGGAGCGAGCGCGCTCGACGCCGTCGGCGAGGATCTGCGCGTGGTCGAAGGCGAGCGGGGCGGGCGTCTCGTCCTCCCGCCCGTAGCCGGACTCCGGGCTGAGCAGTTCCTCGACCGGGGCCCAGCGGACGCTGTTGGCGTCGCCGCCCGCGCGGGGTGCCGGGAGGTCGGGGGCCAGCACGAGGTACGCCACGCTCACGACCCGCATGCGCGGGTCGCGCTTCGGGTCCCCGTAGGTGGCGAGCTGTTCGAGGTGGGCGCCGTTGCCGGGCGCGGGTTCCGGGTCACCCGGGTCGTGCGCGCACAGTCCCGTCTCCTCGGCCAGCTCGCGCGCGGCGGCGGCGCCGAGGTCCTCGTCCGGCCGCACGAATCCCCCGGGCAGCGCCCAGCGGCCCTGGAACGGCGGTTCGCCGCGCCGTACGACCAGCGCGCAGAGGGCATCGCGGCGCACCGTGAGCACGACGAGATCGACGGTCACGGCGAAGGGCGGAAAAGCCGAGGGGTCGTAGGGGGGCATGCCGCGATCATAGTCGTCTTCCTGACGATAAACACGTTCGCGGCGATCTTCCGTGCCGACTTCCCGCATGCCCTCCTCCCCCTGCCTCCCGGTCCGTTCCGTGATCGTGGCGCGCATGTGGTCACACCCCCAACTGAAGTCCGGTGGCGGCCTCCTCGACCATGCCGAGGCCCAGCCTGCTGACGCGCACGGCGAACGGTTCCCCGGCGACGCGGAGTCCGGCGAGCCTGATCGCCCCCAGGGGGGCGCAGCGTACCGGGTGCAGGGCGACCGTGCGGGCCGGAGCGTCCGGGCGGATCCCGGCGAGCGTCGCCAGCACCTGGACCACGGCCGCCGAGGCCACGGCGGCGGGCCGGCAGGCGGCGGGGTGCGGAACCGGGGCACTGTCCGCCGTGCGCTGCTCACCGGCGTACATCTCGGGCAGCCGGTACGCGAACGCCTCCGCCGCGTCGACGAGGCCGCGCAGCAGTCCGGAAGCCTCCTTCTCGTAGCCCGCGGCGGCGAGCCCCGCGACCGCGACGGCCGTCTCGTGCACCCTGACGGCGCCCGCCCGGTGCCCGAAGGGGTTGTGCCCGGCCTCCTTGGCTCCGAGGCTGCGCAGCCCCCAGCCGCTGTCCAGGGCGGGGCCGCCGAGCAGCCTGGCGACCTGTTCGGTCTGCACCTTGTCGAGCAGGCCTTCGGCGAGCCGTCCGCCGCCCAGCAGCCCCGTGTCGAGCAAGTGGGCGGCGGCACCGCCCAGGTGGGGCAGGGCCCGGCCCTCGCCGGTCCGGGCGTCGCCGGTCCGGGCGTCGCCGGTCCGGGCGGCGGCGGGACGGCCGCCGGTGAGGTCGTCGAGCCAGAAGTCCTCACGGAACCGGTGGCGCAGCCGTGCCGCCCACGCCCGCCAGTCGTCGGCGCCCGGGCGGTTGCACGCCTCCAGGAGTTCCGCGCCCAGCAGTGCGGCCCGGTGCGCGTGCGCCTGGGTCTCGGCGCGCCGCACGGCCACCGGCCCCGGCTCGTCCAGCAGGCCGTCCTCGCCCGCCGTGGCGCGCAGCCAGTGCAGACAGCGCTCGGCGGCGGGCAGCAGCTCCGCCAGATCCGCCTCGGGCAGGCCCCACAGGCGCGCCTCTGCGAGGACCACGGGGAAGGCCAGGGTGGCTTCGACGCCGGTGCAGGCGGGCGGGAGGTACGGGCCCGCGTCGCGCAGGGGTCCGGCGATCCGGCCGGCGGCGGGCCCCTGCCCTGAGCCCATGCCCCCGGCGACGCTGCGCAGGGTGTCCACGGCGAGCCGTGTGCCGAGCGGCAGGACCATGCGGGCTGCCCAGAGGGCTTCGGCCGGGGCGGGGCCGCAGCGCCAGGGCACCCCCGCTGCCGGGTGGAGGCCGGCCGGATGCGCGGGGTCGCGGACGAGCAGGGCCCGCAGGTCGTCGAGGGCGCCGGCCAGCAGCTTCTCAAGCCGTGGGTCGTCGCCCTCGGCACGGGCGTCCATGACGTTCTGCCCGCCGGTCCGTGCCGCGGGTCGCACTGCGCGCCCTGCGTGGACGCCCAGTTCGATGGTGCGGGTCGTGCCGGGCGCCAGTTCCAGCTCCCACCGCAGCAGTCCGGCGGAGGCCAGGGCGTCCTTCGGTGCCGGGTCGGCCGTGACGACGGTCTGGGTCCCGTCGGGCGCGGACCAGCGCAGGCCGGAGCCGTACACCGTGGCCCGCAGCTCGGGTCCCGGCCGCCCGGAGGCCACGGCGCCGAGGGGAGCGAGGTCCGTGCCCAGGGCGACTTCCACGGGGAGCCGGAGCGGGCGTCCCGTCGCGTTCCGCAGGGTGATGCGTTCGGTGCCGTCGGCGTCCCGTGAGCGCTCCACGGTGACGCCGGGGTCGGGCCCGGGGTCGGTCGGTGTACGGACGACGGCGACGAAGCGGGCCCGGTCGGCTCCGACGAGGCGGCCCTGGACGGTGAGGGGCTCGCGGTCGAACACCCTGAGACGGCAGCGGGACAACAGGCGGCGGCCCGACTGGTAGACGCCCTCCAGGCCATGACCGGTGAGCTGGCCGTGCTCGGCCGAGATCGCCAGACAGGGCAGGGCGACACAGACGAGGGCGTGGTGCAGCGAGGGCAGGTCCCCGGCACGCCCGGGGCCCGGGGGCTGCCCGTGGCCGGCCGCGGACGGCTGCCACGCAGGCGCACCGGGTGCGGGTGCACCAGGTGCAGGCGCACCGGTCGTGCGGGCCGGGGCGTGGCCCATGGTGTGGGACGGGACGGTGAGGTCCATGAGTGGTCTGCTGAGCCTTCTGTGCGCTCCGGACAGCCGCTGGAGGTACGGCGGCACGGGTCGTGCGACTCCGCCACAGACGTGAACGCCGGTGCACCGGTACGGGTCACGGCCGCCGTCTCGGGCCCACGCGGCTCCTGAGGGGCAGCGGGTCCGTGGCACCGGCCGGGTGCCTGGGGTACGTCGGGCACAGCGGACACGGCGGAACCGGCGCACAGAGCGGGTGCCTCGGGCACGGTAGGCGCCTCGGGCACGGCGGGTGCCTCGGACACCTTGGGCGCCTCAGGTCGGGAGGAGGCCCGTGGACCTTTGTCTGCTGTCACGGACCGGTGTAAGGGCTCGTGCGTGGCGCCTTGGACGCTGGGTGCGGGCTTCCGTCGTGCGGCCGGGACGGCGACCGTACAGCGCCTCGGAGGCCGGGAGACGGGGGCGCTCCTCTGGTGGCGCAGGACGATCGCATGGGCACCGTGAGCACCGTTTGGCCCTTCGCCCGGGCGCGCCGCAGCGCGGCCGTCCGCCGGCGCTGCGGAGGATCGGATGTGGTTCACAGCGACCCGCCCGGCCGAGCTGCCTGCTGGTTCCCCTTCGGCTTGGTGGAGGAGGCCCTGGAACCGGTGCGGGCGCTTTTCGGTGTGGTCGCTGAGGGACCTCCAGCGGATTCGGCGCCGGGGGACGTGGCGCGGGTGCGGGTCGGCCGGGTCCTGATGCGGCGGCGTGGGCCGCGGGCGCCGGTCTTCGTGCGCTTGCGGGTGCCGGCCCCGCGTGTGGCGGACCGCTCGCGGGCGGCGCGTTCGTTGCGCAGGCACTGCCGCAGACATTCCGGGTCGAGGTCCTCGTTGCAGGCCTGGTGCAGCAGCCGGGCGAAGACGTACTCGGGGTCGGCCTCCAGCGCGAGGCCCAGGGCGACGCGGGCGCTCGGGTCGTCGCCGGTCGACCAGCAGACCCAGCCGGCGAGGCTCAGGGGCGCGGCGGCGTGCTCCCCGTAGGCGCCGACGCAGCGCCTGGCGAGCGCGCGCCACAGCCGGAGCGCCCGGTGCGCCTCGGGCCCCTCCATCCACTCGGCGGCCCGGTCCCGGGTACTGCGGTCCTGGAGGCCGACGATGACGGCGGCGGCCTCGTCGTGGGTGATGAGCCGGTCGTCCCTGGCGTCGGCGGCGGCCGGGTCGGTGGGCGGTGCCTCGGATGCGAGCCGTTCGGCCAGCCCCCGCGCCAGCCGGATCGTCTCCTCCCGTACCCGCTGCTGCCGCTCCGCGTCGAGGACCTGCGGAACGAGCGCGGCGCTCGCCCGGTCCAGGGCCCGGATCTGCTCGGCGACCTCACCGGAGGTCCAGGGCCGCAGCCGTGCCTCCATGTCGCGGAGGGAGCCGCGGATGTGCAGTCCGGCGTAGGCGGCGGCCGCCGCCATGACCGACGTACCGGGAGGGACCAGCGCGGTGCCGTCGGGCGGGCAGCAGTCGCTGTCGGGGCAGCAGTACGACCAGTACTTGCCGTCGGAGATGCAGAGCGCTTCGTACACCGGGACGTCGAGCGCGCCGCAGGCGGTGCGCAGCTTCTGCGCGAAGGGCCGCAGCCGCTCCATCACATGGCGGCCGCTCTCGCCCCGCGCCGGGTCCTGGCAGAGGAAGACGACGATGCCGTCGGGGCGCGTGCCGCGGCGTTCGCACCCCTCGACCAGGCATTCGGCGAGGTGTTCGGCGACGGGCGCCCATTCGCGCGGCGAGCGGGGGATGCCCAGCCGGAGCCGGCCGCCGAAGCGTCCGCGCTCCCCGTGCAGCGCGAGCAGGACGACGGAGTCGGTGGGGTGGAAGCCGAGCATGTAGGGAAGGGCGTCGGCCAGCTCGGCCGGGCCCCGCAGGGTGATCTGCGGTTCGTCGGCGAATCCCGCGGACCGGCTCGCCGGTGCCGGGGTGTCCGGCGTGGTTGGGCGGGTGGGCCGCTGGGGGTGCGTGGGGTCGTGGTGTTCGCTCATGGGCACGACGGTCCCGCACCCCGCACACCCCGTCGACCCCTGTGGATAACGTTCTCCACAGGCCGGCACTGGCCGCTGGCACCCCCGCTCACCTCGTGATATGCGCCCGGCCGAGCGGAGAGGACAGGGCTACGGTCGCCTCTGCCGGCGAGGTGCCGCACGGCTCTCCGGCACGGTCCGGCATCGTGCCCGACCATTCGCCCGATGTCAGTCCCGTGCTGTTGCATGGGGGCATGGAGCACACGAACCCCGGAGATCTCCGCGCGGCCGCCGACGCCGTCCTCGCCCGCCTGGTCGGCGCACCCGACGGCACCGCGCGGCTGCGCGAGGACCAGTGGCGGGCGATCGAGGCGCTGGTGGCGCACCGCCGCCGGGCCCTGGTCGTGCAGCGCACGGGCTGGGGCAAGTCCGCGGTGTACTTCGTCGCCACCGCGCTGCTGCGCGCCCGGGGCAGCGGTCCCACCGTGATCGTCTCGCCGCTGCTCGCGCTCATGCGCAATCAGGTGGACGCGGCGGCCCGCGCCGGCATCCACGCGCGGACGATCAACTCGTCGAACACGGAGGAGTGGGAGACCGTCCAGGCCGAGGTGGCCGCGGGGAACGTGGACGTGCTGCTGGTCAGCCCGGAGCGGCTGAACAACCCGGACTTCCGCGACCAGGTCCTGCCCGCGCTGTCGGCGGCCACGGGGCTCCTCGTCGTCGACGAGGCGCACTGCATCTCCGACTGGGGCCACGACTTCCGGCCGGACTACCGCAGGCTGCGCACGATGCTCACCGAACTGCCCGCGGGCGTCCCGGTGCTGGCCACGACGGCCACCGCCAACGCGCGCGTGACGGCCGACGTCGCGGAACAGCTCGGCACGGGCAGCGGCTCGGACGCCCTCGTGCTGCGCGGGCCGCTGAACCGGGAGAGCCTGAGCCTCGGTGTGCTGCACCTGCCGGACGCCGCGCACCGGCTGGCGTGGCTCGCCGACCACCTGGACCGGCTGCCGGGCTCCGGCATCGTCTACACGCTCACCGTGGCCGCCGCCGAGGAGGTCACGGCGTTCCTGCGCCAGCGCGGTCACACGGTCGCCTCGTACACGGGCAGGACCGAGGACGCCGACCGCCGCCAGGCCGAGGAGGACCTGCTCGCCAACCGGGTGAAGGCGCTGGTGGCCACCTCCGCGCTCGGCATGGGGTTCGACAAGCCGGACCTGGGCTTCGTCGTCCACCTCGGGTCGCCCTCCTCCCCCATCGCCTACTACCAGCAGGTGGGCCGTGCCGGGCGTGGCGTCGCGCAGGCCGAGGTGCTGCTGCTGCCGGGCCGTGAGGACCAGGCGATCTGGGACTACTTCGCGTCCGTCGCCTTCCCGCGGGAGGAGCTGGTCCGCCGGACGATCGACGTGCTCTCGGCGTCCGACCGTCCGCTGTCGCTGCCCGCGCTGGAGCCGCTGGTCGAGCTGCGCCGCTCCCGCCTGGAGACCATGCTGAAGGTCCTCGACGTGGACGGGTCCGTGCGGCGCGTCAAGGGAGGCTGGGTCGCGACCGGCGAGCCCTGGGTGTACGACACCGAGCGTTACGCACGGGTCGCCAAGCAGCGCGACGCCGAGCAGCAGGCGATGCGCGACTACGCCACCACCAGCGGGTGCCGTATGAAGTTCCTGCAGCTCCAGCTGGACGACGAGACCGCGGCGCCCTGCGGACGCTGCGACAACTGTGCGGGCCCCCGGTTCACCGCCGAGATGTCCCCCGCTTCTCTGGCCGCGGCGCGTGGCGAGCTGCACCGGGCCGGCGTCGAGGTGGAGCCGCGCCGCATGTGGCCGACCGGACTCCCGGCCGTGGGCGTGGAGTTGAAGGGGCGTATTCCCGCGCAGGAACAGGCGTTCCCCGGGCGGGCCCTCGGCAGGCTGTCGGACATCGGCTGGGGCAACCGCCTGCGCCCGATGCTGGCGGAGCAGGCGCCGGACGGGCCGGTTCCGGACGACGTGCTCGACGCGGTCGTGGGGGTGCTTGCCGACTGGGCCAAGGGACCCGGCGGTTGGGCGTCGGGCGAGCCGGGGGCGGCGCCCCGGCCCGCGGCCGTGGTGACGGTCGCGTCGCGTGCCAGACCGCAGCTCGTGGAGTCGCTGGGCCGGCGTATCGCCGAGGTCGGCCGCATGCCGATGCTCGGCTCCGTCACGTACGCACCGGAGGCGTTGGACGTGCGGATCTCCCGCACGAACAGCGCCCAGCGCGTGCGTGGTCTGGACGCCGCCCTGACGGTTCCTCCGGCTGTGGCCCGGGAGTTGGTGTCCCTGGACGGTCCCGTGCTGCTGGTCGACGACTTCTCGGACAGCGGCTGGACGCTGGCCATGGCGACGCGGCTGCTGCGGCGGGCCGGGGCGAAGGGGGTGTTTCCGCTGGTCCTCGCGGTCGCGGGGTGACGGGCCCGGAAGCGGAATTCCCCCGCACGGTAATTGGGTGTCATACCGGTTCATTCCCGTCAGGGGCCCCAATTGCTCGTTGCCGCCCGCCCATGACGCCAGCAAGAATTGGATTCCGCTCCCGCACACGGCCCGTTCGCGGTCCGGAAGGGCTGTGCCGCGGCGCGCCCTCACTCGTCCTTGCCCGCTCTGTGGGCGCGTATGCGAAGGGAGGACCGTGACCTTCGGATTCGCTCCGTCCGCAGCCAGCTCGATGTCCACGCCGGCCGTCTCCGCCAGCCGCCTCGCCCGAATGCTCGAACCAGCCGAGTGGGCGGCCGCCGGAATTCCCTTGCTGCGCAATCCCCGTGAAGTCGTCACGGGTTTGCACGCCCGGCACAGCCCGACGCCCGCCATGGCCGTGGTGGCGGTGCTCGACCACGAGGAACGGCTCATCGCCAGTGCGTCCTTCGTCCGCCGGCCGGCGCCCGCGGACGGGTGGGAGTTCCGCAACGCCCTCCTCGCGCATCTGCGCCGGGTCGTCCCGCACGACCTGCGTCGGCGCACCCCCGTGCGTACCGCCGTCCTGCTCTACTGCCGTGAGGGAGACGAGCGCTGGACGGAGGAGGACGGGGCCTGGATGTGGGGGCTCCGGGACGCCTGCACGCTCCACGGACTGCGCTGCGGTGCCTACATCACCCTGACGCACGGTGGTTGGCAGGTGTTGGGCGAAGGGCGCGGAGGCAGAAGCCCCCACTCCCATTCACAGCCGGTCGACATCGCGGACACGGCGGTGGACGAAGAGCCGTCCGCACCGCGCCGGGCGAGCGGCGCGGCCGAACCCCTGAGGCGTACGGCGGCCCGCTGACGCGTCGCCGCGTACAACGGCCCGCTCCCGGGCCGTTGTACGACGCGGGCCTCGTACGACACAGGCCTCGCGGAGCCCGTTGTACGGGCTCGCACAGCGGCTCGCCGAAGGCCGACGGCACGCGCCGATGCCCTCGGTCTCAGGAAGACCGCGCGCGCCGATGCCCTCGGTCTCAGGAAGACCGAGGGTCGACGGCTCGCGTCAGTGGCCGGAGGCGTCCGCTCAGACCGACGTGCCGAGCACGGCGTTGATCCGTGCGGGGTCACCGCACACGATCAGCAGCGCCTCGGCACGGTTCATGGCGGCGGGCAGCGCACGTGCCGTGGTCTCGTCGTCGCCGCCGTTGACGGCGACGACCACCACGGGCCGGGTGGAGGCGCGCTCCGCGACGGCCGCGTCCGCGAAGAACACGTCGTCGCCGGCGTCGTGCTGGGCCCAGTAGGAGGCTTCACCGAAGGACAGCTCGTGGGCCGCCCACGGGTGCGGCTCGCCGGTGGTGAGCACCAGGACGTCACCGGGGGCGCGGCCCGTTTCGAGCAGCAGGTCCACGGCCTCCTCGGCGGCGTCGAGGGCGCCGTCCACGGGGGCGGGGATCAGCTGGATCTGCGGGGTCCGCTGCGCGGAACGATTCTCCGGCCGGGGCGTGGGCTGCCCGGCAGCGGTGTGCGGACGCGGTGCCGCGGGCGTGGGCCTGGCCGGCCCGGGGCCGGGACGGCCGGGTCGGGGCGAGGCGGCGGAACGCGGGCCGGGTACAGGGCGTGGGGTCGGCGCGGGTCGGCCAACGGCCGGTGTGGCGCGGGGACCCTGGGCACTCTCGTGAATCTGAGGCTCCTCGGGGATGAGAGGCATAAATGGATGTCTATCAAACGCCGGTACGAGAGGCACCGGCGGGTGGCACGTCCCTGCGGCCCCCTCGGGGGGTGCCGCCACGTGCCGGGGCTCTGGGGGCGGGGTCAGAAGTCGAAGCCGAGCTGGCCCCCGCTTTCCAGTTCGGCCGCCTCCGCGGAGAGGCGGACTTTCCTCAGGTGGCGCCACTGGGGCAGCGCGTCCAGATACGCCCAGCTCAGGCGGTGGTGGGGCGTGGGCCCCCACTCCGCGAGCGCGGCCTTGTGCACGGGCGACGGATAACCGGCGTTGGCCGAGAACCCGAACGGCGCGTACGTCTCGGACTGCGCTTCCAGTTCGGCCATCAGCGCGTCCCGCCGCACCTTGGCGATCACCGAGGCTGCGGCCACCACGACACACGACTGGTCGCCCTTGATCACCGTACGGACCCGCCAGGGATCACCGAGGTAGTCGTGCTTCCCGTCGAGGATCACCGCGTCCGGACGCACCGGCAGGCCTTCCAGCGCCCGGACGGCGGCCAGGCGCAGGGCCGCGGTCATGCCCAGCTCGTCGATCTCTTCGACCGTGGCGTGGCCCAGGGCGTGGGCCGTGACCCACTTCTCGAGTTCGGCCGCCAGCTCGGTGCGACGCTTCGGGGTGAGGAGCTTGGAATCGGTGAGCCCGGCAGGAGGTCGGCGAAGCCCGGTGACCGCGGCGCAGACCGTGACGGGCCCGGCCCACGCCCCGCGTCCGACTTCGTCGACACCGGCGATGATCTTGGCGCCGGTTGTCGCTCGGATCGAGCGCTCGACGGTGTGGGTGGGTGGTTCGTACGGCATGGCGCCTGACAGGTTACGCCGCCCATCCCCTTCAGCGACACCCGGATTGGCATCCAGTGCCGTACTCGTCCCCGAACCGGCCTTCACGGCACAGCTGTCCGTTCGTCGGCACGCAGCCCGAACACTGATGGAATGCGAGATTCCGACCCGGTTGGCCCTGGTCGTGATGCGGTGCCGATCCCGCGCGGCCTCTGGGGTGCTGGCACGCAGTGCATTGGTGAACCCTCAAGGGATCCGGCGGTGTTGAAGGGCGCGAGGGCGCGAAGAGGCGTAAGCCCCGCGCGTCAGTGCCCCGGCGCGGCCGGCAGCCAGTCGGGCAGGGTCTCGGTCTGCTCCAGCCATGCGGCGGGCGGCGCACCGGCCGCCGTGGCGGCCACAACACCTCCGACGATGGCGCAGGTCGTGTCGACGTCGCCGCCCGCCTGGGCGGTCGTCCAGAAGGCCTGCTCGTAGTCGCCCAGGGAGCGGGCGGCGGACCAGAGCGCGAAGGGCACCGTGTCGTGGGCGCTGGTGCGTCGCCCGCAGCCGAGCACCGCCGCGACGGTCTGGGTGTCGCCGTAGTCGAGCATGTCGCGGGCGCGCCTCAGCCCGGCTCCGACAGCGCTGCGGGGTACCAGGGCGACGACGGCGTCGAGGAAGTCGGTCGGCTTGGGCGGGCCGGAGGGGGCCGCCGCGAGGGCCGCCGCCGCGGCCACGGCCATACAGCCGACGACGGCCTCCCGGTGCTGGTGCGTGGTGTAGGAGGAGATCTCGGCCTGGTGCGTGGCCTGCTCGGGGTCGTCGGCGTACCAGGCGCCGAGCGGGGCGATGCGCATCGCCGCGCCGTTGCCCCACGAGCCCTGCCCCTGGAAGAGCGCGGCGGCCAGCTCGCGCCAGTCGCCGCCTTCCCTGATCAGCCGCAGCATGCGGTTGACGGCGGGCCCGTAGCCGCGGTCGAAGTCGTGGTGCTCGGCGAAGGAGAGGGCGAGGGCGTCCTGGTCGATGCGGCCGTGCCGGGCGAGCACGGCGAGGACGGAGCAGGCCATCTCGGTGTCGTCGGTCCACTGCCAGGGGCCGGGCGGCAGCGCGGACCTCTTCAGCAGGGGATAGTTCGCCGGGACGAAGAACTGGGAGCCGAGGGCGTCGCCCACGGCCAGTCCGCGGAGGCTGGCCAGGGCGCGTTCGAAGCGCCGGCCGGGCGAGTCGAAGGAGGAGTCAGCGGTCATCGCACTGCCACTCTATCCGGTGGTGCCGTACGGCTCCGGTGTTCGCCAGCGCTCGAAGGGGCGGTCCAGGGCGTACCGCCCGTCCTCGCGGAGCAGCAGGGTGCGGGTCTCGCCGTTGCGGGGGTTGGACAGGCACTCGAATTCGTCGACGGTCCAGTGGAACCAGCGCATGCAGAACAGCCGCATGGCCAGTCCGTGGGTGACCAGCAGCACGTTCGGCGGGTGGTCGGGGGCCTCGAAGCTGCGGTGCAGGCTCTCCAGGAACCCGCCGACGCGGTCGTACACGTCGGCGCCGGACTCGCCCTGGGCGAAGCGGTAGAAGAAGTGCCCGTACGCGTCGCGGTACGCCTTCTGGAGCCGGATGTCGTCCCTGTCCTGCCAGTTCCCCCAGTCCTGCTCCCGCAGCCGTGGCTCTTCCCGGACGCGGACCAGCGCGGGGTCCAGCCCAAGCGCCCGGAACGTCTCGTGCGTGCGGCGGTAGGGCGAGACGTAGACGCTGACCCGCTCCCGGCCGAAGAGCGCGCGCAGCATCTCGCCGGTCTCCTCCGCCTGGCGCCGTCCCCTGTCGGTCAGGCGCAGCGCATGGTCCGGTTCCCGTTCGTACACCGTGTCGTCGACGTTGCCCTGGGACTCTCCGTGCCGGACGAGGACGATGCGACGGGGGCGTGCCATGGCACCGACCCTAGAGGGGAGGCCCCGGCGGGGCTCAGCCGGCCAGGTGTCCGGACTCCATCCGGTGTATGCGCCCGGTGAAGCGCCGGCGCAGCAGCCGGTCGTGGGAGACGATGACCAGCGCGCCGGTCCACCGTTCGAGTGCCTCCTCCAGCTCCTCCACCAGGCCGAGCGCCAGGTGGTTGGCGGGCTCGTCGAGGATCAGCAGGTCGGCGGGGCGGGCGAGGAGCCGGGCGAGGGCGAGCCGCCGGCGCTGGCCCGCGGACAGCGCGCCCACCGGCGTGTGCAGGTCGCGCGGCTGGAACAGTCCGTACGACAGGAGGAGTTCCGCCTGCTCGTCCTCCGTGAGCGGCAGGTCGCGGCCGAACGCCGCCAGCAGCCGCCGGGCCGGGCGGTCGACGGGTATCTCCTGGGCCAGGAAGCCGACGCGGCCGCGTCGGGTGACCGTGCCGGCGTCCGGTTCCAGCAGCCCGGCCATGAGGCGCAGCAGGGTGGACTTCCCGGCGCCGTTCCCGCCGTGGACCAGGACCTTCTCGCCGGCCCACACGGCGAGCCGCCCGACCGCCAGCCGGTCACCCACCCGTACGTCCGTCAGGGTCACGAGCTCGCCGTCGGCCGTGCCGGCGACGGGCCGTGCGGTGAAGGTCAGGGGGCGCGGCGGCTTGGGCACGGGCTGCTCCCTGAGCCGTCGCAGCCGCTCCTGGGCGCTTCTGATCCGTCCGGAGACGGACGCCTGGACGCGGCCGCCCGCCCGGTCGTAGGCCATCTTGTTGTTGTCCTTGATGGCCCGGCCGGCCGCGACGCCATGGGCGGTGGTCGCCGCGTATGCCTCCAGGCGGGCCGTCTCGTCGCACCACTCGGCATACGCCTGTTCCCACCGGCGGCGGGCGGCGGCCCGCTCCTCGCGGAAGCCCGCGAATCCGTTGCCGTAGCGCACGGCGGTCCGGCGGTCCGCGTCCACTTCGAGGACGGCCGTGGCCACGCGCTCCAGGAAGGTCCGGTCGTGGGACACGGCGACGACCGTTCCACGGTGGGCCACGAGGGCGTCCTCCAGCCAGTCCAGCGCGCCCTCGTCGAGGTGATTGGTGGGCTCGTCGAGAAGCAGCACCTCGGGTGCGGCGGCGATCAGGCAGGCGATGCCGAGCCTGGCCCGCTCCCCGCCCGAGAGGCTGCCGAGGGTCCGCTCGCGGCCGGTTCCCGCCAGCCCGAGGGCGTGGAGGGCCTTGTCCACGCGGGCATCCGCCTCGTACCCGCCGCGCAGCTCGAAGGCGGTGAGCAGGTCCCCGTACGCGGTGAGGGTGGCCTCGTCCGTGTGGCCGTCCGCGAGCTGTGCTTCGAGGGCGCGGAGGTCCGCCTCCATGGCGCGCAGTTCGTGAAGGGCCGCGTCGACGGCGTCGCCGACGGTGCGGTCGGGAGGCAACTGCGGGGTCTGGGCGAGGAGCCCGGCGCCGCCGCCGGCGACGGTGGTCACCTCCCCCTCGTCGGGTTTCTCCATGCCGGCGAGGAGGTGCAGGAGCGTCGACTTGCCCGCGCCGTTCTCCCCCACGATGCCGATCCGCTCACCGGGGCGCACGGTGAGGGAGACGTCGTCGAGCAGGAGACGCTCGCCGCGGGACTTGGTCACGTGACGGAGGGAGATCTGTGTGGGCAAGGGGCCTCCAGTGGCGAAACAGGACGGCGGAAGCAGGGGCGGTCGAGGCATCGAAAGCAAGGGCCGGAGCAGGAAGCGGCCGGAGCAGCGACGATCCCACGTAAACGCAACTTGTGTCGCGTTACCGGAAGTGTGGCACACTCATCCATCTAACGCAACAGGAGTAGCGATTGACCGAGCGAAGGGAGCAGGGAGTGGAGCAGGCCGCCGCCCCAGAACACGGGACCGAGCAGACCGCCGCCCCGGCGCCCGGGACGCGGCGCCCCGGCGGGCGCACCGCCCGGACGCGGGCCGCGGTGCGGGACGCCGTCCTCACGGGACTGGCCGAGCACGGTTATCCGGGACTGACCGTGGAGTACGTGGCCGAGCACTCGGGCGTCCACAAGACGACGCTGTACCGCAGGTGGGGCGGGGTCGAAGGGCTGGTGGCCGACGCACTCGACCTGGCGGGGGAGGACACGTGGAGCCCGCCCGACACGGGCAGCCTGGAGGGCGATCTGAGGGCGCTGGCCCGCGAGGTCTGCGACGCGTTCGCCGACGCGGCCGACGCCGCGGCGCCCACCGCGTTCATCGCCGCCGCGTTCCAGTCCGACCGGGCCGCCGACGCCCTGCGCGCGTTCTACGCGGAGCGGTTCTCCCGGTGCGAGGCGGTGGTGGCGCGCGCCGTCGCCCGAGGCGAGGCACCCGCGGACACGGATGCGGGCGCCGTTGTGCGCGCCGTGTCCGCGCCCCTCTTCCTGCGCCTGTTCGTGACCCGTGAGCCGATCGGCACCGCCCTGGCGGACCAGTCGGCGACGGCCGTTCTCGCCGCCGTCAGGGCAGGGGCGTTCTCCGCGGAGGAGTCCGCTCCGGGCGCCTGACCGGTCACACCGTCCAGGCGGCCTCGAGGTCGACGACGTCGCCCGTCAGAGCCGCCACGTCGGCGGCTATCTGGGCGCGCAGGGCGAGCCGCTCGACCCGTTCCTCGCGGTACTTGCCGTGCTCCGCCGCCGACTGCCACATGGACAGGACCAGGAACTCGTTCCCCGGCGCCTCGCCGAAGAGCCCGCGCAGCATGCCGGGCGAACCGGCCATCGCCGGGTTCCACACCTTCTCCTGCATGAGGGCGTAGTGCTCGACGCGGCCCTCGTGGATCCTGCTGTGCGCGACCCGAACGACGTCGGCGTCGGTGAAGCGCGGCTCGAAGCCCGTCTTCACGTCGAAGCGGTAGTCGAACAGCTTGACCTGCGGATCCTTGTACGTGCCGGACTGCGCCGCGGCCAGCCGGTCGTGCGACCTGGCCATGAACGAGTCGTAGAAGGGGCGGCTCTCCCAGAAGGAGAAGACATGGGCGACACCGGGGCGCAGTCGGCTCCACCCGCCGCCCTGCCCCCGGAACCCCGGTTCCCCGAGAAGTCCCGCCCACTTCCGCTGTCCCCGCTCGAACCCCCGACGGTCCACCACAGTGCAGCGAATCCACTTGACCAGCACCGCGCCATCGTACGGCGCGGGGCGCGGCAGAGGCCCTGGTCCGCCAGGACCGCTTCGCCTCGGGCAGGGCTGAATTCGCCCCGCCCGGTTGACGTCCGGCCGGCGTCCGGGTCGACAGCCGGCGAGGCCTCCGGTCCCCTCCCCCGGCCCCACTCGGGTCGGCCAACTGCGCCGAGATCACGCACGCGTGCGTGACACCATGGGCAAGGAGCCTGGCAGCACGGGGAGTTGGCCTCGTCCGCGAAAGGCCCGCGTACAAGGACCGTACGAGAGGGGAAACCGGTGAGCAGTCTCAACAAGGGGGTCGGCAAGGTCGAGGTGACGCTCAAGTGGGACCCGAGCCCGGCCGGTGGCCCGGACCACGACCTCGACATCATCGCCGCGGTCTATCCGACGGAGGACGCCTACGGTGCCCCCGTCTACCTGGTGCACTTCGACAGTCGGTCGCCGGACGGCACCATCACCCTCAGCAGGGACAGCCGGACGGGACAGGGGTTCGGTGTCGACGAGGCCATGACGCTGGAGCTGAACCGCCTTTCCCCGGCGTACGCGCGCGTGGTCGTGGGCGTGGCGATACAGCAGGGCAGCGGACGGGTCACGTTCGCCGACGTGGCCAACACGAAGGTCGTCGTACGCGAGGGCTACCGGGACCTGGAGAGCGACGACTTCTCCGGGCTGCCCACCGCCACGGCCGCGACGGTGGTCGAGTTCGTCCGCGAGGAGGAAGGCGGCTGGTCCGCCCGCAAGGACCTCCGCGGCTTCGACACGGACCCGCAGTCCTTCAGCGACCTGATGGGCGCGGCCCGCGCCTGAGGGGGCCGGGAACGGCCTGTCGCACAGCAACGGCCGCGCACAGCAGGAGGGGGGTGTCGGCGCGGGCCGACACCCCCCTCCTGGGGCTCACACGGTCAGTTCAGCGTCAGCTGCAACCGCTCGTCGAGCCGCAGCCCTCGCAGATGTAGCAGGAGCCGGCCCGCTGCATCTTCGTGCCGCAGGAGAAGCAGAGCGGCGCGTCGGCGCTGATGCCGAGCTGCATCTCGACCAGCTCCGCCGAGGTGTGCGCCTGCTTCGGCGCGGGAACCTCCGCCTTCACCACAGGGGCGGCCTTCGGGGCCTCCTGCTGGCGCGGGGCGGACTGGGCCAGGCCCTCGACGTCCACCTCGTCCTCGGCCGGCTCGTACGAACCGGTCTCCAGGTGGCGCTGGCGCTCCTCGGCCGAGTGGATGCCGAGCGCCGAGCGGGTCTCGAACGGCAGGAAGTCCAGCGCCAGGCGGCGGAAGATGTAGTCGACGATCGACTGCGCCATCCGCACGTCCGGGTCGTCCGTCATGCCGGCCGGCTCGAAACGCATGTTGGTGAACTTCGAGACGTAGGTCTCCAGCGGCACGCCGTACTGGAGGCCGACCGAGACGGCGATGGAGAAGGCGTCCATCATGCCCGCGAGGGTCGAGCCCTGCTTGGACATCTTCAGGAAGACCTCGCCGAGGCCGTCGTCCGGGTAGGAGTTGGCGGTCATGTAGCCCTCGGCGCCACCGACGGTGAAGGAGGTGGTGATGCCGGGGCGGCCCTTCGGGAGGCGCTTGCGGACCGGACGGTACTCGACGACCTTCTCGACCTTGGTCGGCTCGACGGCCTTCTCGGTCCTGGTCTCGGCCTTCTCCTCCTTCTTCTTGGCGGAGAGGGGCTGGCCGACCTTGCAGTTGTCGCGGTAGATGGCGAGCGCCTTGACGCCCATCTTCCAGGCCTCGAAGTAGATCTCCTCGACCTCCTCGACGGTCGCCGACTCCGGCATGTTGACCGTCTTGGAGAGCGCGCCGGAGATCCACGGCTGGATCGCGGCCATCATGCGGACGTGGCCCATCGGGGAGATGGCCCGCTCGCCCATGGCGCAGTCGAAGACCTCGTAGTGCTCCTGCTTGAGGCCCGGGGCGTCGATCACATTGCCGTGCTCGGCGATGTGGGCGACGATCGCCTCGATCTGCTCCTCCTGGTAGCCCAGGCGGCGCAGGGCCTGCGGGACCGTGCCGTTGACGATCTGCATCGAGCCGCCGCCGACCAGCTTCTTGAACTTGACCAGGGCGAGGTCCGGCTCCAGGCCGGTGGTGTCGCAGGACATGGCCAGACCGATGGTGCCGGTCGGGGCGATGACGGACGCCTGGGAGTTGCGGAAGCCGTTCTTCTCGCCGAGGCGGATCACGTCCTGCCAGGCCTCCGTGGCGGCGGCCCAGATCGGCGTGTCCAGGTCGTCCATGCGGACGGCCTCGGTGTTGGCGTCGGCGTGCTGCTTCATGACGCGCTTGTGCGCCTCGGCGTTGCGGGCGTAGCCGTCGTACGGGCCGACGACGGCGGCCAGCTCGGCGGAGCGGCGGTACGAGGTGCCGGTCATCAGCGAGGTGATGGCACCGGCCAGGGCGCGGCCGCCGTTGGAGTCGTACGCGTGGCCGGTCGCCATGAGGAGGGCGCCGAGGTTCGCGTAACCGATGCCGAGCTGGCGGAAGGCGCGGGTGTTCTCGCCGATCTTCTGGGTCGGGAAGTCCGCGAAGCAGATCGAGATGTCCATCGCGGTGATGACCAGCTCGACGACCTTCGAGAAGCGCTCGACGTCGAAGGACTGGTTGCCCTTGCCGTCGTCCTTCAGGAACTTCATCAGGTTCAGCGAGGCCAGGTTGCACGAGGTGTTGTCCAGGTGCATGTACTCGCTGCACGGGTTCGAGCCGTTGATACGGCCGGACTCGGGGCAGGTGTGCCAGTGGTTGATGGTGTCGTCGTACTGGATGCCCGGGTCGGCGCAGGCCCAGGCGGCCTCGGCCATCTTGCGGAACAGCGCCTTGGCGTCGACCTCCTCGATGACCTCGCCGGTCATACGGGCGCGCAGGCCGAACTTGCCGCCGGACTCCACGGCCTTCATGAACTCGTCGTTCACGCGGACCGAGTTGTTGGCGTTCTGGTACTGGACGGACGTGATGTCGTCGCCGCCCAGGTCCATGTCGAAGCCCGCGTCGCGCAGGGCGCGGATCTTCTCCTCTTCCTTCACCTTGGTCTCGATGAAGTCCTCGATGTCGGGGTGGTCGACGTCGAGGATGACCATCTTGGCGGCGCGGCGGGTGGCGCCACCGGACTTGATCGTTCCTGCCGACGCGTCGGCGCCGCGCATGAAGGAGACCGGGCCGGAGGCGTTGCCGCCGGAGGAGAGCAGCTCCTTGGAGGAGCGGATACGGGAGAGGTTCAGGCCGGCGCCGGAGCCGCCCTTGAAGATCATGCCCTCTTCCTTGTACCAGTCGAGGATCGACTCCATGGAGTCGTCGACGGACAGGATGAAGCAGGCGGAGACCTGCTGGGGCTGCGGCGTGCCGACGTTGAACCACACCGGCGAGTTGAAGCTGAAGATCTGGTGGAGGAGGGCGTAGGCCAGCTCGTGCTCGAAGATCTCGGCGTCGGCGGGCGACGCGAAGTAGCCGTACTCCTCGCCGGCCTTCGTGTACGTCTTCACGATCCGGTCGATGAGCTGCTTGAGGCCCGTCTCGCGCTGCGGCGTGCCGACGGCGCCCCGGAAGTACTTGCTGGTGACGATGTTGACCGCGTTCACCGACCAGAAGTCGGGGAACTCGACGCCACGCTGCTCGAAGTTCACCGAGCCGTCGCGCCAGTTGGTCATGACGACGTCACGACGCTCCCAGACCACCTCGTCGTACGGGTGCACTCCGGGCGTCGTGTGGATGCGCTCGATACGCAGGCCCTTGGTGGCCTTGGATCCCTTCGCGCGGGACCCTCGTGCCGGGCCGCTCGTCGTCTCTGTCATGCCGCCTCCCATATACGGGCAAAAACACCCTGATGTGCCCAGATCTTCCCAAGGCACAGATTCTGTCTGTTGCCACGGGCGCCCGGCGGGGCATCCGTGGCAGGTCGATTCGCCGCTGCGCGGCCGGTCGCCGGACCCGGTGGGTCAGTCGGCGGCACCTGCGGGCACCGGGACCTCTGGGGTCGCACCGGTACCGCGCTTCTCTGCGGGAGGCCGCTGCTCGCGCAGCTCCGCGATGGCGGCCTCGAAGTCCTCGAGTGTGTCGAACGCCCGGTAGACGGACGCGAAGCGCAGGTACGCGACGAGGTCGAGTTCCTGCAGCGGGCCGAGTATGGCCAGTCCGACGTCGTGCGTGGTCAGCTCCGCGCTGCCGGTGGCGCGCACCGCCTCCTCGACCCGCTGGCCGAGCTGGGCGAGGGCGTCCTCGGTGACGGGCCGGCCCTGGCATGCCTTGCGGACGCCGTTGATGACCTTGGTCCTGCTGAAGGGCTCGGTCACCCCGCTCCGCTTCACGACCATGAGCGAGCAGGTCTCCACCGTGGTGAAACGGCGGGAGCAGTCGGGGCACTGGCGGCGGCGTCTGATGGACGTCCCGTCGTCGGTGGTGCGACTGTCGACGACGCGGCTGTCGGGGTGCCTGCAGAAGGGGCAGTGCATGGTCTCAACCCTCCTTCACAGCACGACTGAATGGCCTCGACAGGCCCACCGGGCCCCCTCGAAGCAGCCACAAGCATAGGCGATCGCCACCGCCCTGACGGACGGGGGACCACAACTTCTGGGTGGCTGTCACCATGCAACCACTACATGTAGGGTCCGGGCTCTCATTCACCCCTTGGCGCGTGTCGCGCCCACCCGGGCTGGTGACCGGCCATGAGCCTACGCCACGGGCCTGCTCCGGGGATTTCGGGGCGGGGGATGGAAGACTGCTGCCCCAGGCCCAGCGGGATCGCGGTTCCGCGTCCGGCGAGTCGCGATTCGCCGGCCGGTGGAGCGCGCGCCATCGACCCCGCGGCCGGGCAGCCCGGCGGCGAAGGCTACCGTAATGGGCGGAAATGCCGGAGCGACGAACCGTCGCACATACACCTCGGCACACGCACACGTAAGCCAATCTGCGATTTTTCACTCGAACGTGTGTTTGGCGCAACCTTTCGAAAGCAACTACCGTTGTGCCAGCCAGGGAGACCAAGTTCGAGAGGGGCCGACGTGACCACCACCGCAGACAGTGCCACCATCACTGCCCAGGACCGCTCCCAGGGCCGATTCGAGCCGGTGCATGCCATGAACATGAAAGAGGCGACCACGAACGCCGAGGCGCCCAAGCCCGCGCGCTCGCTGCCCGGGCGACCTCCCGGCATCCGGGCGGACAGCTCCGGACTCACGGACAGGCAGCGGCGGGTCATCGAAGTGATCCGCGACTCGGTGCAGCGGCGGGGCTACCCACCGTCGATGCGGGAGATCGGCCAGGCGGTGGGGCTCTCCAGCACGTCGTCGGTGGCACACCAGCTGATGGCCCTGGAGCGGAAGGGCTTCCTCCGCCGGGACCCGCACCGCCCACGGGCGTACGAGGTGCGTGGCTCCGACCAGCCGAGCACGCAGCCCACGGACACCACGGGCAAGCCGGCCGCCTCCTACGTGCCCCTGGTCGGCCGCATCGCCGCCGGTGGGCCGATCCTCGCGGAGGAGTCCGTCGAGGACGTCTTCCCCCTCCCCCGGCAGCTGGTCGGCGACGGTGAGCTGTTCGTGCTCAAGGTCGTCGGTGACTCGATGATCGAGGCCGCCATCTGCGACGGCGACTGGGTGACCGTGCGTCGCCAGCCGGTCGCGGAGAACGGTGACATCGTGGCCGCCATGCTGGACGGCGAGGCCACGGTCAAGCGCTTCAAGCGGGAGGACGGCCATGTCTGGCTGCTCCCGCACAATGCCGCCTACCAGCCGATCCCTGGCGACGAGGCGACGATCCTCGGCAAGGTGGTGGCGGTTCTGCGGCGGGTGTGACCATCCGCCGGCCCCGACCGGGCCCCGGGACCTCTGCGCCGGTCCCGGGGCCCCTGCTGTTCTCGACCCTCGGCCGCTCCCGCCGAGCACTCTGCACAGACCCGCGCTCGCGCCGTACGGCTCAGGCCTGCTGCGCCTTCGCGGCCGCGTCGATGGCCGCCAGCGAGCGCCGTACCTGATTGCGGTCCGTCGTGTACCAGAAGTCCGGCAGGGACGCGCGCAGGAAGCTGCCGTAGCGGGCGTTCGCCAGCCGGGGGTCCAGGACCGCGACCACGCCCCGGTCCCCCGTGGCCCGTACGAGACGCCCCGCGCCCTGCGCCATGAGCAGCGCCGCATGCGTCGCCGCGACGGCCATGAAGCCATTGCCGCCGGCCTCCTCCACCGACTTCTGGCGGGCGCTCATCAGCGGGTCGTCGGGCCTCGGGAACGGGATGCGGTCCATCACGACCAGCTGGCAGTTCGGCCCCGGCACATCGACGCCCTGCCACAGCGAGAGCGTCCCGAACAGACACGTCTCGGGATCGCCGGCGAACGCCTTGATCAGCTCACCGAGCGTGTCCTCGCCCTGGAGCAGGATCGGCTTGTCCAGCCTGCCCCGCAGCTCCTCGGCGGCGGCCTGGGCGGCCCGCATCGACGAGAAGAGGCCGAGCGTACGGCCCCCGGCCGCCTCGACCAGCTCGGCCAGCTCGTCCATCATGTCGCCCCGGCTGCCTTCCCGGCCCGGTGTGGCCAGGTGCCGCGCGACGTACAGGATGCCCTGCTTGGGATAGTCGAACGGCGAGCCGACGTCGATGCCCTTCCAGACCGGCAGGTCGTCTCCCTCGACGCCCTCCGGGGCGAGCCCCAGGGACGCTCCGACACCGTTGAAGTCGCCGCCCAGCTTGAGCGTGGCCGACGTGAGCACCACCGAGCGGTCCGCGAAGAGCTTCTCCCGCAGCAGCCCGGACACCGACAGCGGAGCGACCCGCAGGGACGCCCCGAACCGGTCGTGCCGCTCGTACCAGACCACGTCGTACTCGGAGCCGTTCGTGATGCGCTCCGCCACCTCGTGCACGTTCTCGACGGAGGCCAGGGCCTGCTTGCGCACGGCGTCCTCGTCCTGGACCGACCGGTCGCGCGTGGCGCCGAGCGCCGAGATCACCGAGCGCGCGGCGTCCCGCAGCGCCATGAGGGCATAGCCCAGGTCTTCGGGGACCTCCTCCAGCCGGCCCGGCAGGGCCAGCTCCATCAGCCGCTCGAAGCCCTCGGCGGCCGTCTGGAGCTGATCGGCGACCTTCTCGTCGACCAGCTTGGAAGCGCGGCGGACCGCCCGGTTGACCTGCCCCGGCGTCAGCTCGCCCGTGGCGACACCGGTCACCCGGGACACCAGCTCGTGCGCCTCGTCGACGATCAGCACCTCGTGCTGCGGGAGCACCGGGGCGCCCTCGATGGCGTCGATGGCGAGGAGGGCGTGGTTGGTGACGACCACCTCCGCGAGCTTGGCGCGCTCACGGGCGGCCTCCGCGAAGCACTCCGCGCCGTACGCGCACTTGGCGGCGCCCAGGCACTCGCGGGACGAGACGGAGACCTGCGCCCAGGCACGGTCGGAGACGCCGGGCGTCAGGTCGTCGCGGTCGCCGGTCTCGGTCTCGTCCGCCCAGTCGCGCATGCGCAGCAGGTCCTGGCCGAGCTTGCTGGTCGGCGCGGCCGCCTCGAACGGATCGAAGAGGCCCTCCTCGTCGTCCTGCGGCACGCCCTCGTGGAGCCGGTGCAGGCACAGGTAGTTGGACCGGCCCTTCAGCATGGCGAACTCGGGGCGGCGGCGCAGCTGGGGGTGGAGCGCCTCGACGGTCCGGGGCAGGTCGCGCTCGACCAGCTGCCGCTGGAGGGCCAGGGTCGCCGTGGCGACCACCACCCGGTCCCCGTGCGCGAGGGCGGGCACCAGATAGCCGAGGGACTTGCCGGTGCCGGTGCCGGCCTGGACGAGCAGGTGCGAACCGTCGTCGATGGCCTGGCTCACGGCCTCGGCCATGGCGACCTGGCCGGGCCTCTCCACACCGCCGACGGCGGATACGGCGGCATGGAGGAGTTCGGGGAGGGATGGCTTCGTCATAGCCCATCCACCCTACGGCTCCCCACTGACAATCGGATCACGCTGTGGACAACCCGCACGGAGGCGGCCTCCAGAGCGTGGGCCTCCAAGGCGTCGGCGAAGCGGTCGAGCACCGCTGCGGCCTGTTCGTCGGTGATCGTGAGGGGCGGCAGGAGGCGCACGACCGCAGCACCAGCAGCGCCGGGACCCGCGGCCCCGGCGCCCGAAGCACCAGCGCTCGCCGCGCAGTGGCCGCCCCCCGGCTCGACGATCAGGCCCCTCCGGAGGCACTCCTGCCGTACGGCGGCGGCGATGGCCGGGCCGGTGAACTCGACGCCGATCATCAGCCCACGGCCGCGCACCTCCCGTACGCAGGGGTGGCCGGCGGTCATGTCCCGCAGCCGGTCCAGCATGCGCGCCCCGAGGACGGCGGCCCGCTCGGCGAGCCCGTTCTCGCGAACGTGGGCGAGCGTCGCCGCCCCGGCCGCCATCGCCAGCTGGTTCCCGGGGAACGTACCGGCCCGGGCCCGGGGCCTGCCGCGGTCCAGCGCGGCGCGGTACACGATCGCGGCCAGCGGCAGGGAGCCGCCGATGGCCCGGGACAGCACCATGACGTCCGGGACGACACCGCTGTGCTCGACGCCCCAGAACGCTCCGGTGCGGCCGACGCCCGTCCGGCTCTCGTCCGCGATCAACGGGACGGCCCGGGCCGAGGTGGTCTCCCGGATGCGGCGCAGCCAGGCGTCGGAGGCGGGGACCACTTCCTCGTGGGCGACCGGTTCGACGATCACGGCGGCCGGGTCGGCGCGGCGGCCCTCCAGTGCGTTCCAGGACCGCTCAGTCAGGGGGAACAGGCCGCTCCGCCCGGTCGCGGCGGTGACGAGGTCGCGTGCCGCCTCGACGGCGTCCGCGGGGGCGGGCCCGCAGAACTCGATCCGCGCGTCCGCGGCGAACGGGCCCGGCAGCGTGGCGAAGAGTTCGGTGGTGAAGAGGTCCTTGACCGGCGTGGCGAGGTCGGGCGCGTGCAGTGGGGCCTCGGAGTCGATGACCCGTTTGATCGCCTCCAGGACGACGGGGTGGTTGTGCCCCAGTGCCAGCGTGCCTCCGCCCGACTGGCAGTCCAGATAGCGGCGGCCGTCCGCGCCCTCGATGGTCAGCCCCCGGGCCCGTACGGGAACGACGGGCAGCGAGCGGGCGTACGTACGGGCGGCCGGCTCGCGCAGCGACTGGCGGCGCAGAATGCCCTCCTGGCCGGCGGGCGACGGTGTCACCGGGGCTGGTTCGGTCACGGCCACGCTTCGGGTCCTCCGGTGGTAACGGTTGCGTTGCACCTGTGCTTTGCAGATCGGTACGTCGCTCGCGCGCCGAACGGCGGTCCAGGGCAACGACCTTGTGTCCCTCGCACGTACCAACGACGACATCTGCGGGGGATCACGGGCATTTCGAAGATCCTTGCGCAGCGGAACCACGGCCCTGCCGCACAACGTCCACAACGGCACCGGCATAGTGGGGGCCGCACTCCGGTGTCCTGCCGTCACAGCGCCGACGCTTCGCCGTCCGCACCGTTCCGCAGTCCGAAGTGCGCAGTTCACAAGCGCTGGTCACGAACGTTACGAAGTCCCAGGGGGATCACAGATGCGATCGATTCGTCCGTTGCTCGCCTCCGCCGCGGTGGTCGCGGCGCTGGCGCTGACGGCCACGGGCTGCGGCCCGGGCGACGACAACCCGGGTGGTCCGGCCACCACGTCGGCAGCCCCTTCCACGGACGGGAAGATCACGATCCCGGACGACCTGAAGGAGAAGCTCCGCCAGCACGGGATCGACCTGGACAAGTGGCGGGGCGGCGAGTGGAAGAACTGGGACAAGGACAAGTGGCTGCGTGAGGCGCAGGACTTCGTCAACCCCATCATCGAGGACCTGTGGGACCCGGACCGCATGCGGGACGCCGAGGAGCCCGACCAGGGGGTCGAGGAGGACGACATCTCCGGCGACAAGGGGGTGACGGACCCGACCCCGGCGCGCGTCGAGGCGAAGGGCGTGCCGACGCCGTACCACTCCTCCGCTCCGGAGGCCGGCAAGCTGCTCTTCGACGGCCCCAAGGGCTCGATGGTGTGCTCCGCGACCGTGGTGAAGGACCCGGCGAACCCCGGCAAGTCCAACCTCGTGTGGACCGCGGGCCACTGTGTCCACGCCGGCCAGAACGGCGGCTGGTACCGCAACATCGCCTTCGTGCCCTCGTACAACGACAAGGGTCTGTCCACGGCCGAGCTGGAGAAGGCCAGCCGTGAGGACGTCGCGCCGTACGGCGTGTGGTGGGGCGACTGGGCCCAGACGTCCGAGCAGTGGATCAACGAGGGCGGTCCGGTCGGCGGCAAGGGCGCTCCGTACGACTTCGCCGTCATCCACGTGACCCCGGAGAAGGGCGGCACGGGCAAGTCGCTGGAGGAGACCGTGGGTTCGGCCCTGCCGGTCGAGTTCGAGGCCCCCGCCACGCCGAAGATCGCGAGCATGCTGGCGACGGGTTACCCGGCGGCGCCGCCCTACGACGGCCAGAAGCTGTTCCAGTGCCAGGACAAGCCGGGCCGGCTGTCCGTGAAGGCCGAGCAGCCGACGATGTACCGAATCGGGTGCACCATGACCGGTGGTTCGTCGGGCGGCGGCTGGGTCGCCAACGGCCGGGACGGGAAGCCTGCGCTGGTCTCCAACACCTCGATCGGTCCCGTGACGGGTGGCTGGCTCGCCGGTCCGCGGCTCGGCCCCGAGGCGAAGGGCGTGTTCACCGCGGTCAGCGACAAGTTCGCCGGTCGCTGATCGAAGACGGCGCCCGAAAGCCGCAGCGGCACGACGAAGGCCCGCTGCCCCTCGAAGCGATTCGAGGGGCAGCGGGCCTTCCGCTGTTCAGGCGGCTCGCACCGACTCAGGTCGGTGTCGCGCCCTCCGTCAGAACGTCGCCGGGACGAACGGAGCCAGCGTCGCGGCCAGTTCGTCGTGCACCCGCGCCTTGAGGAGTGTGCCCTCCGCGGTGTGCTCCTCGGAGATCACCTCGCCCTCGGCGTGGACACGCGAGACCAGTCCGCCCTGCGTGTACGGCAAGAGCGCCTCGATCTCGACCTTCGGCCGCGGCAGTTCGGCGTCGATCAGGGCCAGCAGCTCGCGGATGCCCTCGCCGGTCCGCGCGGACACCGCGATCGAGTGCTTCTCGACGCGCAGCAGCCGCTGCAGCACGAGCGGGTCGGCCGCGTCCGCCTTGTTGATCACCACGATCTCGGGCACGTCCGTCGCGCCCACGTCGCGGATCACCTCGCGCACGGCGGCCAGCTGCTCCTCCGGCGCCGGGTGCGCGCCGTCCACCACGTGGAGGATGAGGTCGGAGTCGCCGACCTCCTCCATGGTGGAGCGGAACGCCTCGACGAGGTGGTGCGGCAGGTGCCGTACGAACCCGACGGTGTCGGCCAGGGTGTAGAGCCGGCCGCTCGGCGTCTCGGCCCGGCGCACGGTCGGGTCGAGGGTGGCGAACAGCGCGTTCTCCACCAGCACGCCCGCGCCGGTCAGCCGGTTCAGCAGGGAAGACTTTCCGGCGTTGGTGTAGCCGGCGATCGCGACCGACGGCACCTTGTTGCGCCGCCGCTCCTGCCGCTGGACGTCGCGGCCGGTCTTCATCTCCGCGATCTCCCGGCGCATCTTCGCCATCTTCTCGCGGATCCGCCGACGGTCCGTCTCGATCTTGGTCTCACCGGGACCACGGGTGGCCATGCCGCCACCGCCGCCGCCACCCATCTGCCGGGACAGCGACTGACCCCAGCCGCGCAGCCGCGGCAGCATGTACTGCATCTGCGCCAGCGAAACCTGCGCCTTGCCCTCTCGGGACTTGGCGTGCTGGGCGAAGATGTCGAGGATCAGGGCGGTCCGGTCGACCACCTTGACCTTGACGACGTCCTCGAGCTGGATCAGCTGGCCGGGGCTCAGCTCACCGTCACAGACGACGGTGTCCGCACCGGTCTCGAGGACGATGTCGCGCAGCTCGGCGGCCTTGCCGGAGCCGATGTACGTGGCCGGGTCGGGCTTGTCGCGGCGCTGGATCACACCGTCCAGCACCAGGGCGCCGGCCGTCTCCGCGAGAGCGGCCAGCTCGGCGAGGGAGTTCTCCGCGTCCTGCACGGTCCCCGAGGTCCAGACGCCGACCAGCACGACGCGCTCCAGGCGCAGCTGCCGGTACTCGACCTCGGTGACGTCTTCGAGCTCGGTGGAGAGGCCCGCCACGCGGCGGAGCGCGGCACGCTCCGAGCGGTCGAACTGGTCGCCGTCCCGCTCTCCGTCGATCTCGTAGCTCCAGGCGACGTCCTCTTCCATCAGGGCATCGGCCCGAAGGCTCTCGGCGCGGTTCTTGCCCGCGAAGCTCTGCTCGGCCTGGGAAGGGGATGAAGAGGAGGTCATTGGATCCTTAACGTCGATGGGAAATTCCATTCGTCAGCCACAACGCGTGACGTCCCCGGATGATTCCCGCTGTTTCCGGAGACAGCCCCTGGGCACGAGGCCGTGGGCCCGGCGGCGCCGCCGACATGTCGATGGTCGCACGGCGCCGCCCGGCCCGTCACCCGGGTTTCCCCGGTGCGCTCGGCGTTACGCGGTGCCCTTGGCGGGCTTCGCGGCCGGGGCTTGCTCCTGGCCCGGGGCCTTGCTGCGCCAGTCGGGGTGACCGGGCATCGGCGGGGTCTTCCGGTCGTACAGCCAGGCATGGAGGAAGCCGGTCAGGTCCCGGCCGGCGACCTCGGAGGCGAGGCGGACGAAGTCGGACGTGCCCGCGGTGCCGTGGGCGTGCTCCGTGACCCAGCGCCGCTGGAGCGCCTCGAAGAGGCCCTTGCCGATCTCCTGGCGCAGCGCGTACAGGACCAGGGCGCTCCCGTCGTAGACGACGGGCCGGAAGAGGCTGATCTTCTGGCCGGCTGCCGGGGGGCGCGGGGCGGCCGGGGGTCCGCCCGCCGCGCGCCACCGGTCGGAGGCCGTGTACGCGTCGCGCATCCGGTGCTCCAGGGGCCGGCGGGCGGTCTCCTCCGCGTACAGGGCCTCGTACCAGGTGGCGTGCCCTTCGTTGAGCCACAGGTCGGACCAGGTGCGGGGGGTGACGCTGTTGCCGAACCAGTGGTGCGCCAGCTCGTGCACCATGACGGACTCGACGTACCACTCGGGGAGCTTGGGATGCGTGAACAGGGGGCGCTCGAAGAGGGAGAGGGTCTGGGTCTCCAGCTCGAAGCCGGTGGCCGCGTCGGCGATCAGCACGCCGTACGTGTCGAACGGGTAGCGGCCGACCTTCTGCTCCATCCACTGCACGTGGCCGGGCGTCTTCCTCAGCCAGGGCTCCATGCGCTTCCGGTCGGCGGCGGGCACCACGTCCCGCAGCGGCAGGCCGCGCGGGCCGGTGCGGCGGATCACGGCGGAGCGGCCGATGGAGACCTGGGCCAGCTCGGTGGCCATGGGGTGGAGCCCCCGGTAGACCCAGGTGGTGGAGGCTCCCGCATGGGCGCGGCCGATCCACTGGCCGTTGGCGACCGCGGTGAGGTCCTTGGGGGCGGTGACGCGGAAGGTGAAGAGCGCCTTGTCGGCGGGGTGGTCGTTGCACGGGAAGACCCGGTGGGCGGCATCGGCCTGGTTGGCCATGGCGAGGCCGTCGGCGGTGCGGACCCAGCCGCCGACGGCCTTCTCGGCGGACGGGTCGCTGGTGTGGGTGACGGCGATCGTCAGGGCCCGGCCGGCCTCCACCGGTCGCGCGGGCGCGACGACCAGGTCCTCGCCGGCGAGGGCGAACTCGGCGGGCCGGCCGTCGACCTCCACGGCTTGGACGGTGCCGTGCGCGAAGTCCAGGTTGATGCGTTCCAGCCGGTGCGTGGCCCGCGCCTGGATCTTGGTCAGGGCGTCCAGCGGAGCGCGGTTGTCACCGGAGTAGGTGAGGGAGATGTCGTACGTGAGGACGTCGTAGCCGGGGTTTCCCAGGTGCGGGAAGAGGGGGTCACCGATGCCGAGCGGCTCGGGCGCGGGGAGGGCCGCGGCGATCAGCCCGGCCGATGCCGCGGCCACCAGGGCCGCGCGCACGCGTGGAGTGGTGAGGGGCATGGACCACCGCTACCAGCGGGGCGGCCGTACGCCCGCACGGCGCGCGCCGCGCACACCCGAACGAGCGCCCGAGCGGCCGTCTGGCGCCGCCGAGCGGCTCAGTGGGCGGGGGCGTGGTGCTGGGCGCGGCTGACGTCGTAGACGCCCGGTACGTCGCGCATGGCGCGCATCAGGGCGGGCAGTCCGGCGGGGTCGGGGAGCTGGAGGGTGTACGTGTGGCGGACGCGCTGCTCGCTGGGGGGTTCGACGGTGGCCGCGACGATGGCGGCGCCGGCCGTGGCGATGGCCTCCGTCAGGTCGGCCAGCAGCCGGGGACGGCCGAACGATTCGGCGACCAGCGTGACGCGGCACTCGGAGGCGCCGTCCCAGCGGACGGGCACGGGCTGGCGGCCCAGGTTCTCCATCCTGCGGACGGCCGGGCACTCGGTGCGGTGGACGGTGACGGCGCCGCCGCGTACGGCGAAGCCGGTGACCGTGTCGGGCGGTACGGGCGTGCAGCAGCCCGCGAGGCGCACGGAGGTGTGGGGCTGGTCGACGACGGCGTTGACGGCACGGTGGCGGTGGCCCACGACGGCGGCGGGCGGGCGTGGGTCGGCGGTGGGCGCCGTGGCGTCGGGGTGGTCCTGGAGCCAGCCGGTGATGGCGATGCGGGCCGCGGGCGTACGGGCGTGCTCCAGCCAGTCCGGGGACGGCCCCGAGGCCGCGTCCTCCGCGAGGAGCAGCTGCACGGTGTCGCCGTCGGAGAGGACGGTGCCGAGGGTGGCCAGGCGCCCGTTCACACGGGCTCCGACGCAGGCGTGGGCGGCCGCGCCGTACTGCTCGTACGCGGCGTCCACGCAGGTGGCGCCGGCCGGGAGGGCGAGCGTGCCGCCGTCGGACCGGAAGACGGTGATCTCGCCGTCCTGGGCGAGGTCGGCGCGCAGGGACGTCCAGAACGTGTCGGGGTCGGGTGCGGACTGCTGCCATTCGAGGAGCCGGGAGAGCCAGCCGGGCCGGGTGGGGTCGGCGCGCTCGCCGTCGTCGGCCGCCGCTTCGGCGCCCTCGGCGGGGGCGTAGGGGTTGCCGAGGGCGACGACGCCCGCTTCGGCGACCTTGTGCATCTGGTGGGTGCGGATCAGGACTTCGGCGACGGAGCCGTCGGGGGCGGCGACGGCGGTGTGCAGCGACTGGTACAGGTTGAACTTCGGCGCCGCGATGAAGTCCTTGAACTCGGAGATGACCGGCGTGAAACACGTGTGGAGTTCGCCGAGGACCCCGTAGCAGTCGGCGTCCTCGGCGACGAGGACGAGCAGCCGTCCGAAGTCGGTGCCGCGCAGTTCGCCGCGTTTGAGGCTGACGCGGTGGACGGACACGAAGTGGCGTGGCCGGATGAGGACTTCGGCGGTGATGCCGGCTTCCCGGAGGACGGTCCTGACGTCGTCGGCGATGGCGGCGAGCGCGTCGCCGCGCGTGGCGTTCTCCGCGATGAGGGCGCGGGTCTGCTCGTACTCGGCGGGGTGGAGGATCGCGAAGACCAGGTCCTCCAGCTCGGTCTTGAGCGCCTGGACGCCCAGGCGTTCGGCGAGCGGGATGAGGACGTCGCGGGTGACCTTCGCGATGCGCGCCTGTTTCTCGGGGCGCATGACGCCGAGGGTGCGCATGTTGTGCAGCCGGTCCGCGAGTTTGATCGACATGACGCGGACGTCGTTCCCGGTGGCGACGAGCATCTTGCGGAACGTCTCGGGCTCGGCGGCGGCGCCGTAGTCGACCTTCTCCAGTTTGGTGACGCCGTCGACGAGGTAGGCGACCTCGTCACCGAACTGCTCCCGGACCTGGTCGAGGGTCACATCGGTGTCCTCGACGGTGTCGTGGAGGAGGGATGCCGTCAACGTGGTGGTCTCCGCGCCGATTTCGGCGAGGATGAGGGTCACGGCGAGCGGGTGCGTGATGTACGGCTCGCCGCTCTTGCGGAACTGGCCACGGTGCGACGACTCGGCCAGTTCGTACGCCCGGCGCAGCACGGCCAGGTCGGCGTCCGGGTGGTGGGCGCGGTGGGCGTCGGCGACATGGCCGATGGCGTCGGGCAGCCGGTCCCGGGCGGCGGGACCGAGCAGTGCGGCCCGGCCGAGCCTGCGCAGGTCGATTCTGGGGCGGCCGCGCCTGCGGCCGGGCGCACTGGGGTTGGCGGCCTCTGCACTCATGGGCACCTCCGGCGGCGTCGACCGGCGGTGGGCGGGCAAGGCGTGCCCGCCGGGCCGGTGCTTGATGCTACCGAGCCCACCACGTGGCGCAGTCCCGCTCTCGCTCAGCGTGAACCGGATCACCCATTCGAGCGAGGTTCGGCCGGGCGGAGTTTCGCCCGCGGGTGCGTCAGGCCCCGATCCAGTCCGGGTCGATGTGCCCCTCGGCGACGATGACGGCGGGCCCCGTCATCTCGATCTCGCCGTCGGGCCGCTCGGTGATCACGAGGGTGCCGCCGAGGACGTCCACCGTGTACGTGACGGGGGTGCCGGTCGCCGCGGGGTCGGCGCCGTCGCGGCGGGCCGTGGCGACCGCCACGGCGCACGCGCCCGTGCCGCAGGAGCGGGTCTCGGCGGCGCCGCGCTCGTGGACGCGCATCGCCACGTGGCGGGGGCCGCGGTCCACGACGAACTCGATGTTGACACCGTCGGGGTAGACCTCGGCGGGGCTGTAGGGCGGCTCGGTGAACAGGTTGCCCGCGTGGGCCAGGTCGTCGACGAAGGCGACGGCGTGCGGGTTGCCCATGTTCACGTTCCGCGCGGGCCAGCTGCGGCCGTCGACGGTGACGGTGACGCCGTCCTCGGGGAGCGCGGCGCGGCCCATGGAGACGGTGACGTCGCCGTTCTTGGCGAGGTGGACGTGCTTGACGCCGGAGCGGGTCGCCACGGCGACGTCGCCCGCGGCGATGTGCCCGGCGTGCTCCAGGTAGCGGGCGAAGACGCGGACGCCGTTGCCGCACATCTCGGCGACCGAGCCGTCGGCGTTGCGGTAGTCCATGAACCACTCGGCCTCGCCGGCCATCGCGTGCGCCTCGGGGTGGGCGGCGGTGCGCACGACGTGCAGCAGTCCGTCGCCCCCGATGCCGGCCCGCCGGTCGCAGAGCCTGGCCACCAGCGCGGCGGGCAGGTCGATGGCGTTGTCCGGGTCGGGCACGATCACGAAGTCGTTCTCGGTGCCGTGGCCCTTGAGGAAGGCGAGGGGTGCGGTGCTGGTGCTCACGCGATCAATCGTACGGGTCCCGTACGACAACGCCCTGACGCGTCCACGGGGCGGGACGCGCGGCGACGGGGGCTTCGGCCGAGCGGGTTCGGCGGAGGCGGGACGACGGCTTCGGCGGGTGGCTCGGCGGAGGCGGGGGCGGGCGACGGCGGGGGCGGGCTCGGCGGAGGCGGGACGACGGCTTCGGCGGATGGGCTCGGCGGAGGCGGGGGCGGGGCGACGGCGCGTGCGGGCTCGGCGGGGGCGGGGCGACCGCCTCGGGTGCGTGGCTCAGCGGAGGCGAGCGACGCGCCACACCGCGAGGGCGACCAGAAGCGTGATCCCGGCTGCGTACAGCGCGACCACACGCCAGTCCGGGCGCTCGCCGGAGCCCCGGCTGGGCAGGCCCGGCCATGTGTAGCCGACCCGGCGGGCGGCCATCATGCCCCAGCCCGCGGCGCAGCCGCTGAGGAGGAGGCCCAGCATGGCGAGGACGGCACCGCCGTCGCCCGAGCCGAAGGCCAGCGGGAAGGCGAACATCAGGGAGCCCAGTGCGCCGAGCCCGACGATGGGGGCGAGCTGCCAGATGCGCAGCTTGCGCTGCGGGCGCAGCTCGACCTCGACCTCGTTCGACGGGACCTCCTGGGTGCCGTCCTCGGTCAGCTCGGGGCCGTCCGGGCTCAGTCGGGGCCCGTCCTGCGGGTCGTCGGCACCAGGAGCGCCCAGGGTGGCGTCGTCCCGCGTGCCCGGCTCGTCCTGGGACTCCGGGGTCTCGTCGGGCAGCTCGGTGCGCGGGGGCCGCTGGGCCTGCGCCTCGTGCGCCTGCGCCTCGCGTGCCTGCGTGCTTCCGCTGTCCGGTGCTTCGCGCTGTTCTCTGTCGCGAGGGCCGGCCTCCATCGCCACGCGCCCTCCCAACTCGGATCCACTGGTCGATCGATGCTCGATGATGGCACGGCCCCGACCGCCTGAATGACGGCCGGAGCGTCCCGATGCCATCACGTGATCAGGCTGTAACCGCTCGTTCGACCAACGTCAGGGCCCGGCCGGGGAGTTCCCCGCGGTCGGCGGCCGCGCCGCTGAGCCAGTGGACACGAGGATCCCGGCGGAACCAGGAGTCCTGACGGCGCGCGAAGCGCTTGGTGGCGCGTACGGTTTCGGCACGCGCCTCCTCCTCGGTGCATTCCCCGGCCAGCGCGGCGAGCACCTGCTGATAGCCCAGCGCGCGCGAGGCGGTGCGCCCCTCGCGCAGCCCCTGCGCCTCCAGAGCCCGCACCTCGTCCACGAGTCCGGCCTCCCACATCCGGTCCACGCGCGCGGTGATGCGGGCGTCCAGTTCCGGGCGCTCGACGTCGACGCCGATCTGGACGGTGTCGTACACCGAGTCGTGGCCGGGCAGGTTGGCCGTGAAGGGCTTGCCGGTGATCTCGATGACCTCCAGGGCGCGCACGATCCGGCGGCCGTTGCTGGGCAGGATGGCGCGGGCGGCCTCGGGGTCGGCGGCGGCGAGCCGGGCGTGCAGGACGCCGGAGCCGCGCTCCTCCAGCTCGGCCTCCAGGCGGGCGCGGACGTCGGGGTCGGTGCCGGGGAACTCCAGGGCGTCGATCGCCCCGCGTACGTACAGCCCCGAACCGCCGACGAGGACGGGCGTGCGGCCCTCGGCCAGCAGCCGGTCGATCTCGGCGCGGGCGAGCCGCTGGTACTCGGCGACGCTGGCCGCCTCGGTGACGTCCCAGATGTCGAGGAGGTGGTGCGGAACGCCCCCGCGTTCCTCCTGGGTCAATTTCGCGGTGCCGATGTCCATCCCCCGGTAGAGCTGCATGGAGTCGGCGTTGACGACCTCGCCGCCGAGTCGCTGTGCCAGGTGGACGCCCAGATCGGACTTGCCGGCCGCGGTGGGGCCGACGACGGCGATGACTCGGGGGGAAGGGGCTGCGCTGTTCACCGACCCAGTCTCGCAAACCTCACGACATGTCCCCGAATGAGTTACGTGACGCCACACGGGCGACGTCGTTGCCAGTTGCGAGGTTCCGACCGCCGGTTCTCGGACCGGCCCCGCCGGGCGACGCAATGGGACGCTCCGGACAGCGCGGGATTTCGCCCACACGAGTACGCTATGGAGTTGATATGGGCGTTTTTGCATGGTTTCGCCGGAAGGGTGAGAAGGGCGAGGAGTCTGCCGCAGCCACCACCGAAGAGGCGGCGGCCACCACGCTGACGTCCGACGAGGAGAAGGCGGCCGAGGAGACGAAGCCGTCCTCCGAGACGTCCGAGGCGTCCGCGAAGGCCGAGGCGTCGGACACGGCCGCCGAGGCCGACAGCGACACCACGGCGTCGGCGTCCGGCGAGGGCGTGGAGATTCCGAAGCAGCAGTCGGCCGAGGAGGCGGCGGACAACGAAGCCGGCGAGAGCGCCCGCAAGTAAGGGTCACCGCGGGTCGACCGCGACGGACGACACTTCGAGGAAGGTGGGCCATGGGCTTCCTGGATTCAATGAAGGCCAAGCTCGCCCCAGCCAAGGACAAGGTCTCGAACCTCGCCCAGCAGCACGGCGACAAGATCGATCACGGCATCGACAGGGCGGCGAGGCTGGTCGATCAGAAGACCAAGGGCAAGTACAGCGACAAGATCGAAACCGGCACCGGCAAGGCCAAGCACGCCTTGGACCGGCTTGCCCACAAGGATGACGGCGGTACGCCGCCGTCGGCGCCGCCGGCCGCCTGACCTCAGTCAGTCGCGGAGCGCTACGGCGGGCGGCTGTCGAGCACCACGCTCGCAGCCGCCCGCCGTGCGTTCACACCGTGGCCGTCTTCACGCCCAGACGGCGACCCCGTAGCCGACGCCGTAGGGCGCGTCCTCGTACAGCAGGCGCCCTTCGAGGCCGGCGCCCTCGGCGGCCCCCGCCAGCACCTGCCAGGGGGCGCGGCCGGCCGCCTTCAGCTCGTGCGCGAGGTCGGCGTCCAGCGCGGCCAGCGCCGACGCGTCGGCCGCTCCGAGGGCCCGGAAGGCCTCCTCGTCGAAGCCCGCGGCCCGCTCGTCCAGGTAGCCGGGGGCCTTCACGGTGCGGCAGGCGCTGCCGTCACCCATCACGAGAAGCGCAACGCGCGGCGCTCGTCCCGCCAGCTCCCGGCCCGCCCCGGCGCACCGCTCGGGTGCGAGCCGCTCCGGCACGGCGAGGCCCTCCACGGGCGCGTCGCCCCAGTCGTCGCGCGCGAGCAGCCACGCGCCGACGGCCAGCGAGGCGGGCAGCGTACGGCCCTCGGGCACGGCGGCACCGGTATCGGGCTCCGCGGCGCCCAGCCGTACGTCCAGGTCCACGCCGAAGCCCCGGAAGTCCCCCGGTGTCCCGGCCGGGTACCGCGCCGGCTCGGCGGCCTGCGGGTCAGGACCCACGACGACCAGCAGGTCGGGCCGCGACGCGGCGAGCACCGCGATGGCGTCGGTACAGCCCACGCGGGCGTCGTCCAGCTCGGGCGCGGCGCCCTGGGCGACATCGGGGACGAGGAGCGGCGGACAGGGGCAGACGGCTGCGGCGACAAGCATGATCCGCAGCGTATCCCCCGCCCGGCGCGCCGTCCTGCCGCACAGCGGAGTCGCGCCCCACTCGGTGCGGGGCGCTTCCGGAGCGAGCACGTCCGGCCACTACGCCGGCCGGCCGCGTCAGGCGATGCTGCAGCCTTCCGTCGCCGGCGGCAGCGGGGCCGGGACGCCGATCTGGGGGAGGCCCAGCATGACGCCGGCCGGCTTCTGGGCCTGCGCGGCGGTGGTGCGCTTCTCCCAGGCGTCGCCCGCGCGGGTGCGGCGGATGGCGGAGACCTCGCCCTCGGCGAGGAGGTGGTGCGGGGCGGCGTACGTGATCTCGACGGTCACGACGTCACCGGGGCGGACCTCCTCGTCCGGCTTGGTGAAGTGGACGAGGCGGTTGTCGGGAGCGCGGCCGGAGAGCCGGTGCGTGGCGTCGTCCTTGCGACCCTCGCCCTCGGCGACCATGACGTCGAGCGTGCGGCCGACCTGCTTCTTGTTCTCCTCCCAGGAGATCTCCTCCTGGAGGGCGACCAGGCGCTCGTAGCGCGCCTGCACGACCTCCTTCGGGATCTGGTCCTCCATCTCGGCGGCCGGGGTGCCGGGGCGCTTGGAGTACTGGAAGGTGAAGGCCTGCGCGAACCGGGCCTCGCGGACCACGTGCAGCGTCTGCTCGAAGTCCTCCTCGGTCTCGCCGGGGAAGCCCACGATGATGTCGGTGGAGATGGCGGCGTGCGGGATCGCCGCGCGGACCTTCTCGATGATGCCGAGGAAGCGCTCCTGGCGGTACGAACGGCGCATCGCCTTCAGGACGGTGTCCGAGCCGGACTGGAGCGGCATGTGCAGCTGCGGCATCACGTTCGGCGTCTCGGCCATCGCCGCGATGACGTCGTCGGTGAAGTCGCGCGGGTGCGGGGAGGTGAAGCGGACGCGCTCCAGACCCTCGATGGTGCCGCAGGCGCGCAGCAGCTTGGAGAACGCCTCGCGGTCGCCGATGTCGGAGCCGTACGCGTTGACGTTCTGGCCGAGCAGCGTGATCTCGGAGACGCCCTCGCCGACCAGGGCCTCGATCTCGGCGAGGATGTCGCCCGGGCGGCGGTCCTTCTCCTTGCCGCGCAGGGCCGGGACGATGCAGAAGGTGCAGGTGTTGTTGCAGCCGACGGAGATCGAGACCCAGGCCGCGTAGGCGGACTCGCGGCGGGTCGGCAGCGTGGAGGGGAACGCCTCCAGCGACTCGGCGATCTCGACCTGCGCCTCCTCCTGGACGCGGGCGCGCTCCAGCAGGACCGGCAGCTTGCCGATGTTGTGCGTACCGAAGACGACGTCGACCCACGGCGCCTTCTTGACGATGGTGTCGCGGTCCTTCTGCGCCAGGCAGCCGCCGACGGCGATCTGCATGCCGGGCCTGCGGGCCTTCGCCGGGGCCAGGCGGCCGAGGTTGCCGTACAGCTTGTTGTCGGCGTTCTCCCGCACCGCGCAGGTGTTGAAGACGACGACGTCGGCCTCGTCGGCGCCTTCGGGCGCGCGTACGTATCCGGCGTCCTCCAGCAGACCGGAGAGACGCTCGGAGTCGTGGACGTTCATCTGGCACCCGTAGGTGCGAACTGCATAGGTACGCGTGACGTCCACTGTGGTCTGGCTCCGGTCGCTGCTGGTCATGGAACAAGGGTAGGCGGTGCCGGAAGTACCTCCGGCCCGGGAGGCCCCTCCCCTGTGGTCCGGGCCACAGGCGTCGCGGCCGGGGGCTGCCGCCCTGGCCAGCGCGCGGAGTGGGCTGGCAGGATCGCGCCATGCGTCCGTTCCTGCTCCGCGTCGGTCGTCGCCGTGCCCTTCAGGGGGCGGCGGCGCTGCTCGGCGCGCTCGCGCTGCTGCTGTGGTGGCTGCTGCCGGGCGGCACTCCGCAGCCCGAGGGACGGATCACGTTCAGTACGGGGGTGCCGACGGGCGTCTACCAGCGGTACGGCGAGCTGCTCGACGAGGCACTGCGGCGCGATCTGCCGGACGTCGAGACGACCCTGCGCAACAGCGAGGGGTCCCAGCAGAACCTGTCCCGGCTCGCGTCGGGCGATGCCGACTTCACCATCGCCACAGCCGACGCGGTCGCCACGTACCTCCAGGAGGGCAGGCCCGGCGCGGACCGGCTGCGCGGCTGCACCCGGCTGTACGACGACTACGTGCAGCTGGTCGTGCCGAAGGGCTCGGCCGTGCGGTCCGTACGGGATCTGGAAGGGCGGCGCGTGGGCGTCGGGCAGCCGGGGTCCGGCGTGCGGCTGCTCGCGGACCGGCTGCTGGCGGCCGGCGGGCTGGATCCCGCCAAGGACATCCGACCGGTGCCCGCGGGCATCGACACCATGCCGGGGCTGATGGAGCGCGGGCAGCTGGACGCGTTCTTCTGGTCCGGCGGGCTGCCCACCAACGCCGTGCTGCGGCTCTCCGAGCGCTTCCCGATCCGGCTGGTGCCGCTGGAGCCGGCGCTCGTCGACAAGCTGCATTCGGAGGGCGGTCCGAGCCGCTACTACCGCTCCGCGGTGATCCCCGCCGACGCCTATGCGCGGGCGCAGGACGGGGAGCCGGTCCAGACGGTCGCCGTGGCGAACCTGCTGGTCACCACGGAGTCGATGGACGCGACGCTGACGGAGGGCGTCACGCGGACGGTGATCGGGAGCCGCGACCGGATCGGCCGCGAGGTGCACCCGGCCCAGCTGGTCGACCTGCGGACGGCGCTCTACACGGACCCGCTCCCGCTGCACGAGGGCGCCCGCCGGTACTACCGGTCGGTAAAGCCGTAGCCCCTCTTCTTACGAGGACGGGCAGCCGGAGGCGGCAGGGGGGCGGCGGCCGGCGAGCGGCAGGGGGGCGCGGCCGACAGGTGAACAACCGGGCAGGCGGGCGGCGCCGGCAGGCGGGCGCGGCCGCACGTGGGCAGCGAGCGCGTCCGACAGGCGGGCATGGCCGATGGGTGGAAGCCGGGCAGGTGGGCGCGGCAGGCAGACCGGCAGGCCGACTGGTGGAAGCCGGGCAGGCTAGCGCGGCCGACAGGCGGGCACGGCCGGCAGGCGGGATCGGGCCGCCGGATGTGGCCGGCAGGCAGACGGGCGCGGCAGGCAGACCGGCAAGCGGGCGCGGCCCGCAGGTCGCCAGCGGGACGCGGCCGCAGGTGGGCGCGGCCGACAGGCGGGATCGGGCCGCCGGATGTGGCTGGCAGGCAGACGGGCGCGACAGGCAGACCGGCAAGCGGGCGCGGCCTGCAGGTCGCCAGCGGGGCGCGGCCGGCAGGTGGGATCTGGCCGCCGGATACGGCGGGCGGGCGTGGCTGCTGTCAGGTCGTGGCGCCCGGCTCGTAACCCTCCCCCGCCGTGCCCGGTTCCGTGCGGGGGACCGTGACGGTCACGCGGAGGCCGTGGGGTTCGTTGTGGGCGTACGTGATCGAGCCTCCGGCCGCCGTGAGCAGGGCGCGGCTGATCGACAGGCCCAGGCCGGAGCCCTTGATGTTCTGGTGGCGGTTGCTGCGCCAGAAGCGGTCGCCGATCCGGTCGAGTTCGTCGTCGGTCAGGCCGGGGCCGTGGTCGGCCACGACGATGGTCGAGGTGTCGCCGTGGGCGGCGACCTCCACCGTGACCTCCTCTCCCTCCGGGGTGAACTTCAGCGCGTTGTCGATCACGGCGTCCAGCGCGCTGGACAGCGCCACCGGGTCGGTCCAGGCGGTGACCGCCGCGGCGCCGGTGCCGGTGAGGCGCACGCCCTTCTCCTCGGCCAGCGGACGCCAGGCGCCGACGCGCTCGCGGGCCAGCTCCCCGATGTCGGTGAGCCGCAGATCGGCGGAGGCGTGCTCGGCGAGCGCCAGGTCCAGCAGGTCGTCCAGGACCCGGGCGAGGCGCTTGCCCTCCGTCCGTACGGAAGCGATCTCCTCGTTGTCCTCCGGCAGTTCGAGCGCGAGCAGTTCGATCCGCAGCAGCAGCGCGGCGAGGGGGTTGCGCAGCTGGTGCGAGGCGTCGGCGACGAAGGCGCGCTGCTGCTCCAGCACCGCCTCGACGTTGTCGGCCATCTCGTTGAACGACCGGGCCAGGCGCCGGAGTTCCGGCGGGCCGCCGGCGGCGGCGACACGGGAGTTCAGACGCCCGGTGGCGATGTCGTGCGTGGCCGCGTCGAGGACCCGCACCGGCCTGAGCACCCACCCGGTGAGCCGGAACGCGGCGCCGACCGCGAGGAGCATCGCCGCGCACTCGCCGGCGGCGATGAGCAGCCAGCCGCGCAGGATCCGCGAGCGCAGCTGGCCGGTCGGCGAGTCGGTGACCACGACGGCGACGACGTCCCCGTCCCGTACGACGGGCGAGGCGACGGCGAGGCGGGCACCGCCCTGCCAGGGCCACACCTGGGGCGGGTCGTGGCTGCGGCGGCCCAGCAGGGCCTCCTGGAACGCCCGGCGCGGCTCGCCCTCGTCCGGAATCCGCCACCCGACCGGGGCGCCGGCCATGGCGGTGCCGTCGCGGTAGAAGACGCCCGCCTCGATGCCGTACACGTCGTGGTACCGCACGAGTTCACCCTGAAGAGTGGCCTTCCGCTCGTCGATGCCGGGGCCGCTCTCCGTGACGAACTGGGCGAGCGCCGCGAACCGCGCCGTGTCGTCGATCCGGTCGACGACCACCGTCTGCTGGTGGGCGGCGGCCAGGCTCCCGGCGAGCGGGAAGCCCAGCGCGAGCAGCACACCGGCCATGAGGACGATGAGCAGCGGGAGGAGGCGCGTGCGCACGGTTCGCTTCCGGGAGCGGGCGGTCGGTTACGAGGGCGGGGCGACCAGGCGGTAGCCGACGCCGCGCACGGTCTCGATGAGGGCGGGCATCCGGAGCTTGGCGCGCAGGGACGCGACGTGCACCTCCAGGGTGCGGCCGGTCCCCTCCCAGCTGGTGCGCCAGACCTCGCTGATGATCTGCTCGCGGCGGAAGACGACCCCCGGCCGCTGGGCGAGCAGCGCCAGAAGGTCGAACTCCTTACGGGTGAGCTGGACGACCTCGCCGTCCACGGTGACGCGGCGCGTGGGCAGCTCGATGACGACGGAGCCGAGCCGCAGCGGCTCGGTCTGCGGGCCGGGCGTGGTCGCGGTGTCGTCGGTGTCCCCGGTGCCGGTCGTGGACGTGCGGCGGCTGACGGCGTGGATACGGGCCAGCAGCTCCCCCGTGTCGTACGGCTTCACGACGTAGTCGTCGGCGCCGAGGTTCAGGCCGTGGATGCGGGAGCGGACGTCACCGCGAGCGGTGACCATGATCACCGGCGTGGAGGTCAGCTTCCGCAGCTTCCCGCAGACCTGGTAGCCGTCCTGGTCAGGGAGCCCGAGGTCGAGGAGGACGACACCGAAGGGCGCCTTGCCGGCCTCGCCGGAGGGCAGGACCGCCTTGAGGGCCTCCTCGCCGTTCCGGGCGTGCGTGACGGCGAAGCCGTGCCGCGTCAGTACGGCGGAGAGGGCCGCGGCGACGTGGTCGTCGTCCTCGACAAGCAGCAGTCTCATAGGGCCCCCCTCCGTAGGTGGATCGCGGTGCGTCGTCCGGGTGCGCCGTACGTGCACCGCCCGTGCGGGCCGTACATATGGTGCCTCCGCGGGCCGTACGTGCGCTTCCCGTTGTGGATCGCTCTGCGCTCCGGTTGCGTTACGTGGTCGTGCGTGGTGCGGTGTTGTCCGTGGTGCTGAACAGTGCTGCCTTCGTGCCGGGTCCTCACGGACGGGTGCGTGGTGACGGGGCACGTGGCCGACGGTTCCAGCCGTCCCGGCCCCCGCCCGCCGCGCACCTGGTCGGGGTGCGCAGGACATGGATGTCCCCCGGGCGACGATTCGGCTACCAGGGCATGAACGCCGATGCCGGCGCCCCAGTCAAGTCCCTCCCCCCTGCGGGCGCGTTTCCGTTATCCACCCGTACTCCGACACGCCCGCCCCGTTCACGCGGAGTGCCCGGTTGCAGCCGGATCGTTATGCTCAATTTCCGCTCAGATGTGATGACGCTGCTCGCGGGGCGTGCTTAATGTCCTCTGCAACCGAGCAGGACGGAGCGATAGGCCGATGAGCGGAGTGTCAGTGACCAAGGGCGCGGACGAGGCCGTACCGACGGCGAGCGACCTGGTCGTGCTGAGCAACGTCAACAAGCACTTCGGCGCGCTGCACGTGCTCCAGGACATCGATCTGACCATCGCCCGTGGCGAGGTCGTGGTCGTCATCGGGCCGTCCGGGTCCGGCAAGTCCACGCTGTGCCGCACCATCAACCGCCTGGAGTCGATCGACTCCGGCACGATCACGATCGATGGAAAGCCGCTGCCGAGCGAGGGCAAGGAGCTTGCGAGGCTCCGCGCCGACGTCGGCATGGTCTTCCAGTCGTTCAACCTCTTCGCACACAAGACGGTGCTGGAGAACGTCATGCTGGGCCAGGTCAAGGTCCGCAAGGCGGAGAAGAAGGCCGCCGAGCAGAAGGCGCGGTCGCTGCTGGACCGGGTGGGCGTCGGCACGCAGGCCGACAAGTACCCGGCGCAGCTGTCGGGCGGCCAGCAGCAGCGTGTCGCCATCGCGCGTGCGCTGGCGATGGACCCCAAGGTCATGCTCTTCGACGAGCCCACGTCGGCGCTCGACCCGGAGATGATCAACGAGGTCCTGGAGGTCATGCAGCAGCTGGCCCGGGACGGGATGACGATGGTCGTCGTCACCCACGAGATGGGCTTCGCCCGCTCCGCGGCCAACCGGGTCGTCTTCATGGCCGACGGCAGGATCGTCGAGCAGGCTTCGCCCGAGGAGTTCTTCAGCAATCCGCGCAGCGACCGGGCGAAGGACTTCCTGTCGAAGATCCTGCACCACTGACCGACCCTGACGCCGGACCGCCGGACGCCTGGCCCGCCGGGCATCCGATCCACCAGACTCCTGGTCCGCCGGGCGTCTCATCCCCCGGACTCCCGGTCCCGCCGGGCGTCCGACCCACCGGACACCGTGATCCACCCGACGCCCTGATCCACCCGACGGCGGAACCCCCGACGCCGGGCCACGGCCGAACCACGACACAAGGGATGTTCACCATGCAGTTCCGCAAGACCAGTGCGGCCCTCGCCGCGGTTCTGACCCTCTCTCTGGCGGCGACCGCCTGTGGCAACGGTGGCGACAAGGGCGCCAACGGCGACAAGATCACCATCGGCATCAAGTTCGACCAGCCGGGCATGGGTCTGAAGACGGCGGACGGCAAGTACACCGGCTTCGACGTCGACGTCGCCACGTACATCGCCAAGGAGCTGGGCTACAAGCCCGACCAGATCGAGTGGAAGCAGGCGCCGAGCGCCGAGCGCGAGAACCTGATCAAGAACGGTGACGTGAAGTTCGTCGTCGCCACCTACACGATCAACGACAAGCGCAAGGCGGTCGTCGACTTCGCCGGCCCGTACTTCCTCGCCCACCAGGACCTGCTGGTCCGGGCCGACGACAATTCGATCACCAAGGCGTCGGACCTCAACAACAAGAAGCTCTGCTCGGTCACCGGCTCGACCTCGGCGCAGAACGTCAAGGAGAAGCTGGCGCCGCAGGCGGACCTCCAGACGTTCGGCGGCTACTCCGAGTGCCTGACCGGCCTGGAGAACAAGGCGGTCGATGCCCTGACCACCGACGACTCCATCCTCGCGGGCTACGCCGCGCAGAAGGAGCACCAGGGCAAGTTCAAGCTGGCCGGTCTGAAGCTCAGCGACGAGCCCTACGGTGTGGGCCTGAAGAAGGGCGACAAGGAGCTCCGCGACAAGATCAACGCGGCGCTCGAGAAGATGAAGTCGGACGGCTCCTGGGACAAGTTCGTGAAGGCGAACCTCGGGCCCGCGAACTACAAGAACGAGCCGGCCCCGGCGATCACCGAGAAGTGAGCCGAAAGGCCGACTGAGCCCGCGCCGCGCGAGCGGCGACGGGACGCGCACCACCAGCAGCAGCGGTGAGACGCCGCCGGCCCCGGCCGGGGCCGGCGGCGTCCGCCACGATCCGACCAGGGGAGAGCGCGGGTCCACGTGTTCGACTTTCTAGACAATCCGCAGTACGACCTGCTCGGCGCCTTCTGGGTGACGGTCAAGCTCACCCTCTACTCTGCGCTCGGGTCCCTGATCTGGGGAACGCTGCTGGCCGGCATGCGCGTGAGCCCTGTCCCGCTGATGCGGGCCTTTGGCACCGCGTACGTCAACGTGGTCCGCAACACCCCCCTGACCATCGTCATCGTCGGTTGCTCCTTGGTGCTCAACCAGACGCTGGGGTTCGCGCTGGGCGGAGAGAACTTCGAGGACATCGGCTTCCGGATGGCGGTCCTCGGTCTGGTGGCCTACACCAGCACCTTCGTCGCCGAGGCACTGCGTTCCGGTATCAACACGGTGCCGGTCGGGCAGGCCGAGGCCGCGCGTGCACTAGGCCTGACCTTCTCTCAGGTGCTGAGGCTGATCGTGCTGCCGCAGGCGTTCCGCTCGGTGATCGCTCCGCTGGCCAACGTGCTGATCGCCCTGACGAAGAACACCACGGTCGCGGCGGCCATCGGTGTGGCTGAAGCAGCGAGCCTGATGAAGACCATGATCGAGAACGAGGCCGACGCGCTGTTCGCCGTCTTCGGCGTCTTCGCCCTCGGGTTCATCGTTCTCACCCTCCCCACCGGCCTGATCCTCGGCTGGGTGGCCAAGCGTGTGGCGGTGAAGCGATGACTTCCGTTCTGTACGACACTCCTGGCCCCAAGGCCAAGCGGCGGAACGTCCTCTACACCGTCGTCTTCCTCGCCGTCTTGGCGGCTGTCGGGTGGTGGGTCCTGTCCGTCATGGCGGAGAAGGACCAGCTGACGGCCGATAAGTGGAGCCCGTTCGTCACCGACAGCGCCGTCTGGACGACCTTCCTCCTGCCGGGTCTGGGCGAGACCCTCAAGGCCGCGGCGCTCGCCCTCGTCATCGCGCTTCCGCTGGGCGCCCTGCTGGGCATCGGGCGGCTGTCGGACCACACGTGGATCCGGGTGCCGGTAGGCGCTGTCGTGGAGTTCTTCCGCGCGATTCCGGTGCTCCTGATGATGGTGTTCGCCCACGCCGCCTTCGTGCAGTTCACCACCCTCGACTCCGAGGTGCGCCCGCTGTACGCGGTGGTGACGGGACTGGTCCTCTACAACGCCTCGGTCATCGCCGAGATCGTGCGCGCCGGCATCCTGTCCTTGCCGTACGGCCAGACCGACGCCGCCAAGGCGATCGGTATGCGCAAGGGCCAGATCATGGCGTACGTGCTGCTGCCGCAGGCGGTAACGGCGATGCTGCCCGCCTTGGTCAGCCAGCTCGTCGTCATCGTCAAGGACACTGCGCTGGGCGGTGCGATCCTCGGCCTGAACGAGCTGCTGTTCCAGATCCGCCCGATCACCGCCAACTACGGTGCCAACACGATCGCCGCATTCACCGTTGTCGCGCTCATCTACATCGTGGTGAACTTCGCGCTGACCTCGCTCGCGAGCTGGCTGGAGAGCAAGCTGCGGCGGCGGAAGAAGAGCACTGGCGCCACAGTCGACGTGACGGACATCGACACCGGCATGGGTGCCGGCGTCGCGACGGAGGTCGCGGGGCCCGAGCCCGGGAAGTAGCGCGCCGAGGTCGCGCGCAGGCGCCCGGCGGAGCGGTCGGGCTCGTACGGACGACATGAGGGAGCGGTGGCCGGCCGGCCACCGCTCCCTCGCGCGTATGCGCGCCACTGCCCCGTCACTTGACGCAAGCACCGGCAGTGGGTTGCATACGTTCTGTGATCACTCACCGGACTCCAGTCGCACGTTGTCGCGTTCTCCTCGGCGTTTCGCCCGTCACCGGAGTCACGCCGTGGATCCGGTGATCATCGTCGGCGCGGGGCCCGTCGGTCTCGCGCTCTCCCTCGCGCTCGCCGCGCAGGCAGTGCCGTCGGTCGTCCTGGACGAGGGGACCGGCAAGGACGAGTACCGCCCCGCGCGGACCGCCGTACTGCGGCCCGACACGGCCGCGTTCGTGGAACGCCTGGGCGGTGCCGCCGCGGTACGGGACGAGGGTGCCCGCTGGGACGGCTGGCGCTCGATGCGCCGCAAGCAGCTCGTACGGCACATCGCCTTCGCGGGGGTCGAGAACGCGCGCGACAGTGAGGTCCGCCCGTCCGGCGACGTGCGGGGCGGGGAGGCGTGGCGGGGCGTACGGGGTGAGGAGGCGGCCCCCCTCGACGACATGGCGGGCGGTGGGCCGGGCGGTGGTCCCGGTGGCGAGGACGGGCCGGTCTCGCCCCTGCACCTTCCGCAGCACGCGCTCACCCGCGCCCTGCGGGCCGCCATCGCGTCGCTGCCGGCGCGGGACCTGGTGCAGGTCGTGACGGACAGTCGGCTCGACGCGCTGGAGCAGGACGCGAGCGGTGTCACGGCGCACACGCGGGGGCCCGGGTCGACCTGGTGGCGCGGGAGCTACCTGGTCGGCTGCGACGGCGCCCGTTCGACGGTCCGAAAGCTGCTGGGCATCCGCTTCCCCGGGCGTACGGCCGTGGAACGTCACGCGGTCGCGATGCTCCGTACGGAACTCCCCTGGCCCGGCGAGGGGGTGTTGCACCGTCAGCCGCCGTGGCGGGGCGGGGGCGACGAGGTGACCGCCCGCCCCCTGCCGGACGGCGGCTGGCGCCTCGACTGGCTGCTGCCGCCGCGCGGTGAGCTGGTCACGCCGGACGCCCTGGTGTGGCGGATCCGCGAGACGCTGACGGGGTGGTGCGACGACACGCCCGTGTACGAGCTGATCGACACCGGCGTCTACACGCTGCACCACCGGCTCGCGCGGCGCTGGCGGGTGGACCGGGCGTTCCTGGCCGGGGACGCCGCGCACCTGCTGGGCGCCCTCGGCACGCAGGGCCTGGACGAGGGGTTGCGGGACGCCGAGAACCTGGCGTGGAAGCTGGCGCTCACCTGGCACCAGGGGCAGGGGCCTTCGGACGCGCTGCTGGACAGCTATCAGGCGGAGCGCCGGACGGCCGTCGCGGCACGCTTGAGGGCCGCGGACCAGTCGCTGCCCGTGCTGCGCGGCGGTGGCGGGCTGCGCTCGTACCTGCGGGGCGGTTCCCGTGGGCATGACGCGCTGCTGACCGACGGGCACGTGGGGCGCGGCCCGCTGGGGGCGCCGCCGTCGTACCCGCTGTCGCCGCTCGCGCCCGTCGAGGCGGAGGGCCATGTCGCCGTGGGCACCGCCTTCGGCGCGCCGGTGGCCGATGTACAGGTCACGGCGCCGGACGGGACAGCGGGGCGGCTACGGGACCGGCTGGGTCAGGGCCTGCTGGTGGTGCTGGTGGCCCCGGGCACGGGCGTGTGGGACCGCCGGCACTGGCGGACCGCGGGCGTGATGCCCCGGCTGGCTGAGGCGGTCGAGGGCCTGCCGCTGCGCGGCGAGCTCCTGGTGACCGAGGCGTACCCGGGCGCCCCCGCCCACACGGTCCTCCTGGTACGGCCCGACGGCCACCTGGCCGCAGCCTTCGCGGGCGTACGCCCGGTGGAACTGCACGCAGCGGCGGACGCGATCCGGGGCGGAGCCGTGGGCGAGCCGACCGACCCGGGCGACCCGTGCGACGACGCATCCGACGACGAGGCACAGGCACTGCGCACCGAGCACCGGGACGAGGCGGCCAAGGTCACCTGACGGCTGCGGAAGCGGCACTGGCGGTGCCTTCTGCGGAGGCCGCCCGCCCTGGGACCCACCGGCCCGTGGCCGACCGCGGACGGCTCGCGCCGGCGCATTGGGTGCCGGTGCACCTGTGTGCGGGTGCACCGGGCGCAGGCGCACCAGGTGCAGGCACGCCGGGCGCAGGCGCGCTGGTGGTGCGGCTGGGGCGTGGCCTCGGCAGGCGCAGCGCCGGGGGACCGCTTCTGCAGGCAGGCGGCGTGGAATTCGGCGCGGCAGCGCAGCTCGTGCCTACGGGGTCGGGGCTGCCATCTCTCGCCCCCAGCTGCCGGCCTCGGTCCCCCGCCTTCCTCCGTCTTCCGGCCCGTCGGCTCAGAAACCCTCGACGTCCAAGTCCTCGGTGTCCTCGCCCTCCTCCTCCAGTGCTCGTCTCACCACCCGCAGGGCCAGGCCCTCCGGGTAGCCCTTGCGGGCGAGCATGCCGGCCAGGCGGCGGAGGCGGCGGTCGCGGTCGAGGCCCCGGTGGAGCGCAGCTTGCGCTGGACGAGTTCGCGGGCCGTCGCCTCCTCCTGCTCGGGGTCGAGCTGGGCGACCGCCTCGTCGATCAGGGCCGAGTCGACCCCCTTGGTCCGCAGTTCCCTGGCGAGGGCACGGCGGGCCAGGCCCCGGCCGTGGTGCCGGGACTCCACCCACGCCCCGGCGAAGGCCGCGTCGTCGATCAGGCCGACGTCCTCGAAGCGGGACAGGACCTCATCGGCGACCTCGTCGGGGATTCCGCGTTTGCGCAGCGCGTCCGCGAGTTGCTTGCGGGTGCGCGGCATCCCGGTGAGCAGGCGCAGGCAGATCCCCCGCGCCTGCTCAGCCGGGTCCTGGGACGACAGCTCCTTCTCGGCCCTCGACGAGTCGGGGCTGTCGTCCGGCCATTCGGTGCGCCGGGCCATGGCCTAGCCCTTGGCTGCCGTGGCCTTGGTCGCCTTGGTGGCCTTGGTCGCCGGGGCCGGGACCGACTTGGCGGCCTCGTCCGTGGCCGCCGTGGCCGCGGCGTCCGCGCCCGGCTCGGCCGCCGGCGCGTCCGGCCGGACTCCGACGCCCAGCTTCTCCTTGATCTTCTTCTCGATCTCGTTGGCGAGGTCGGGGTTGTCCTTGAGGAAGTTCCGGGCGTTCTCCTTGCCCTGGCCCAGCTGATCGCCCTCGTACGTGTACCAGGCGCCCGCCTTGCGGATGAAGCCGTGCTCCACGCCCATGTCGATCAGGCCGCCCTCGCGGCTGATGCCCTCGCCGTAGAGGATGTCGAACTCGGCCTGCTTGAAGGGGGGCGCGACCTTGTTCTTGACGACCTTGCAGCGGGTGCGGTTGCCGACCGCCTCCGTGCCGTCCTTGAGGGTCTCGATACGGCGGATGTCGATGCGCACCGAGGCGTAGAACTTCAGCGCGCGGCCACCCGTCGTGGTCTCCGGCGAGCCGAACATCACGCCGATCTTCTCGCGGAGCTGGTTGATGAAGATCGCCGTGGTCTTGGACTGGTTCAGCGCGCTGGTGATCTTCCGGAGAGCCTGGCTCATCAGCCGGGCCTGGAGACCCACGTGCGAGTCGCCCATCTCGCCCTCGATCTCGGCGCGCGGCACGAGCGCGGCCACCGAGTCGATGACGATCAGGTCGAGCGCGCCGGAGCGGACCAGCATGTCGACGATCTCCAGGGCCTGCTCGCCGTTGTCCGGCTGCGACAGGATCAGGTTGTCGATGTCGACGCCGAGCTTCCTGGCGTACTCCGGGTCGAGGGCGTGCTCCGCGTCGACGAAGGCGACCTGTCCGCCGGCCTTCTGCGCGTTGGCCACGGCGTGCAGGGTCAGGGTCGTCTTACCGGAGGACTCCGGGCCGTAGATCTCCACCACACGGCCGCGCGGCAGGCCACCGACGCCGAGCGCCACGTCGAGCGCGGTCGAGCCGGTCGGGATGACCTCGATGGGCTCCTTCGACCGCTCGCCCATGCGCATCACTGCGCCCTTGCCGAACTGTCGTTCAATCTGTGCGAGCGCGGCGTCGAGCGCCTTCTCGCGGTCGGTTCCTGCCATGGGTTCCACCCGGTTTGCTTGAGTCGATCGCTTCACGTCAAAGACGCTAACCCCTGCCACTGACAACGCGCCCTGACGAGCCTCCGGCCTGTGGAAAACCACGGGTGAGCCCCGGTGAACCCCGGCCGCACACCCATGAGAATGGATGTTCGATTTTGGTGTCAAGCGAGCCACACCGGCACGCACCATCGGCGCGTGAGCAGCGCAGAGCATCCGCCTCAGGTGCGGCGGCGAGAGAGCTCGCGATGCACACCGATCCTGCCTTGGAGACACTTGATCTTGGATCTTGGAGGGCGACATCCAGGCACTACAGCCGTCCGCCCGCGTTCTGGGCGCACGTCCGGTTCGATCAGGTGACCCCTGCCCGCCCGACCCCCCGGCCGATCGACAGCGAGAGCCTCACCGGGCGGTAACGGCGCCGACAGGCGAGAACGTCAACCACGGGTCGCGGCTCGAGCGCCGACCATCTGGCGCCACCAGCTGCGATCCCGGCACCGAGGCGGATCGCGTCGCCGCAGCCCCGACTGCCCTGGCATGACAGTGCGAGCGGCATCACATCCATCGCCCCTGCCTCGATCCGACAAAGACAATCAGCGGCCCTCTCGTCGCCTGACCACCATCCCCCTGGTGTCGCCCTCAACGCCACCTCGCCCCACCACCGGACAAACCCACAGGACAGAGCCGCTCAGGTCACCCCTAGAAACTGCTCGATGAATTCCAGCCATCACACGGCCGGAATTCCCACACGAAACAAATTCGACGAATTCCCGCCATCGCCATGACCGAAATTTCCCCCTGCGAGTCATACCGGAATTGACTCTCTCATTTATTGGGCACCACGTCGCCCGTTTACCCATCCTCAGCCCCATGACGTGAGGCTCAAATAAACCTCAAAAGATTACCCTCGCGCTTGCCCGTCACCGCGATGCATGGAATCGTCACAGTCACACAAGGGACGGAAAGGCCCCCCGGACACAAGGGGAGGAAAGGACGGCATTCAACCAACCCTATGCCGCTTCTACGCTGCCGAATGACGTCCCAATCATTTACGCTGAGGAAGTAGGTGAAGAAAGTGCCGAAGAGCACTCGCATTCGATCTCTTACCAACCCGGCGCTTGGAGTGTTATTGGCCGGTGCCTTCTCGTTGGGCGCCGGGGGTACCGCGTCAGCTTCCGAAGTCGGCGCCACGGCGCGACCCACCGGTTGCCGCTATGAAGTCCCTGGATCCTGGGGGGCAGTCGCCTCCTGCAAGGACGACAACGGCGGCTCGTACCGAGCTCTCGCGATATGCAAGGACCCAGAGAGCGGGAAGACCCTCTGGTTCTATGGAACGTGGAGGCAGTCCGGCTTTTCCTACGCGTTCTGTCAAGGCTCGTCCCAAGCAGTCTCCGCAGGAATCGAGACATCCGTCCGCGACAATCGATAAAAATGACCCCCACTCAGTCGAGAAAGGATCAGCTGTGACGAAGAAGTTATGCGCGATGCTGTTCGCTGCCACAGTGACGGCGGTCATCGGATTCCAGGGTTCGGCTACCGCCGCCGCCACAGGGTGGCCGACCGGGTGTCAAGACTACAAGATCCCGATGGGTAACGGCTGGCAGGCCCATTGCAGTAACAGCAACGGAGGAAGGTACAAGGCGACCGTCAAGTGCGTACATTGGGACGGCCAGGTCATCCATCGCGATGCGGGAACTTGGGTCTCCAGCGGACCCTCCGTCGCCTTCTGCCCGCCGACTACCTTTGCCACGTCTGGCGGCGTCTGGACAAGGTCCTACTAACAAGCCGAACAAACAGGAGCCTTTCATCGCAACGTCCGGCGCTCTGATCACCTGCGAGCCGGGACAGCGGAAGCGGCGCCCCACCGGCCTTAATGATGGGGCGCCGCATCGGCTGCACAGCTATCGGTTCCAAGGTACCGAACGCCATTGCGTCAGCCCTCCGCCGCGACACGCGGCTTCGTTGTTCCCTGTTCTAGCGTACTAGACCTTCCTCCGCTCGGGGTCGCCCCGCTCGTGGATTCGGGAGCCGACTGCCATAGATCCCCGATCCGCGAACGTAAAGGCCTGCTTTCGCTCGCCGACTGGGAATACCACCGCACCGGTGCGGGTGCGGGCACATCTCACGCAGCAACTCAAACCGAATGACGCCAATACCCATGGCCATCCAGACACCGAAGCAGAAACGCAGAGAGGATCAGCATATCCCCTTTACCGTCCATTTTTGAGGAGCTTCACTCACGGTAATAGCACACCTCACTGGCGGAGGATTTGTGTGCTGCGGATATTTCGTCTGGGGCCTTGTTCTCAGCATCGAGCTGTTGAATCCTCCGTGTGCTCGCGTACTGGAAGACCTTGAAGCTATGGGCGACCGAGTGATTCCAGGTCGGCCGGCGTCGTCACACAGGGAGAGCGACTCAGCAATGCTCAGCCAGGGTTCTCCCCGGCTTGCGGACCTGGTGCACCGCCGCGACATCGCGGAGGCAGGCATCACGACTGCGATGAACTCGTATGATCTGGCGCTCCTCGTGACCGCTTATAAGGCACACCACGAGTTCCGTGACGCCGCACCGCACACGGCGCCGGGCGCCGTAGCACCGGCGGGCCGGTGCCCGAGCGTCGACCGCGGACGGTGCGGGGCCTCGACCGCGGGCCGGTGTGCGAGCCCCGGCCGTTGTCCGTGGTGGCGCCTATTCTTCCTGGCATGGTCCTCCCCTCCCTCGTCCGCCGCGGTCGCGTGCCGGTGCGGGCGGCCGATCTGCTCGTCACCGCCGGCGTGACGGTCTTCGTGGTGGGCTGGACAGTGGTGTCGATGGTGTCGGCGGAGCATGCCGAGTCCCTCCCCCGCACCCTGCTCGGCTGGGCGCTGATCGCCGTCGGCTGCGGGGCCCTCCTGCTACGGCGCGAGCGGCCGGTCGCCGTGGCCGTCGTCACCCTGCTGGCCTCGGGCGTCTACTACCCGACGAGCGCCTACGACGGCCCGCTGATGATCACGTTCGCGCTGGCCCTCTACACCGTCGCCGCCGAGGGCCGTTTCGTGGCCGCCGTCGCCCTGGCGGCCATCACCCTGGTCGCCGTCGGCCTCGGCGAGATCCGCCAGAGCCCGGGCAACCGCCAGATCGACGACACGTCCCTGGTCATGCTGGCCGGCTGGCTGATCAGCCTGGTCGCCGTCGGCCGCGCCCAGCGCACCCGCCTCGCCTACCTCCACGAGGTGGAGCAGCGCGCCCTCGCGGCCGAGCGGGAGCAGGAGGCCAGGGCCCTGCAGAGCGCCACCGAGGAGCGGCTGCGCATCGCCCGGGAACTCCACGACGTCCTCGGCCACAGCGTCTCCCTGATCAACGTCCAGTCCAGCGCCGCCCTGCACCGGCTGGGCAAGAAGCCCGAGCCCGCGCAGGCGCTCGCCACCGCCACGGAGACCCTGGAGGCCGTCAAGGCCACCAGCAAGGACGCCCTGCGCGAGCTGCGCGGGACACTGGGCGTCCTGCGCCAGGCCGACGAGGCCGCCCCCACCGCGCCCGTCTCCGGCCTCGACCGGCTCGGCGAGCTGGTCGAGCGGGCCCGCTCGACCGGGCTGGACGTCGACACGCGCACGGAGGGCATACCCCGGCCGCTGCCGCCGCCGCTGGACCTGGCCGCGTATCGGATCGTGCAGGAGTCGCTCACCAACGTGACCCGCCACGCCCGTGCCCGTGCGGCGCTCGTCACGCTCTCCTGGACCGACCGCGACCTGCGGCTGTGCATCGAGGACGACGGCGAGGGCGCACCCGACGAGCACGCGCCGGGCAGTGGCCTCCAGGGCATGGCCGAGCGCGCCAGGGCCTTCGGCGGCGAGCTGGCCGCCCACAACACCGCTCAGGGCTTCCGGGTCACCGCCCGGCTGCCGCTCACCGTCCCCGGGGGAACGCAATGATCCGCGTCGTGCTCGCCGACGACCAGACGCTCGTACGGGCCGGCTTCCGCTCCATCCTGAGCGACGAGCCCGACATCGAGGTCGTGGGCGAGGCCGCCGACGGCGAGCAGGCGCTCGTACTCGCCCGCGAACTGCGCCCGGACGTCGTGCTGATGGACATCCGCATGCCCGGACTCGACGGCCTGGAGGCGACCCGCGCCCTCACCGCCGACCCCCGGCTGGAGGGCGTGCGGGTCGTCATCCTCACCACCTTCGACGTCGACGACTACGTGTACGGCGCGCTGCGGGCCGGGGCGTCCGGCTTCCTGGTCAAGGACACGGAGCCGATGGAGTTGCTGCACGCCGTGCGTGTGGTGGCGCGCGGGGACGCCCTGATCGCCCCGGCGGTGACGCGCCGGCTGATCGCCGAGTTCGCCGGCCGCGGCAGGCGCCCCGATCCGAGCCCCCGGCTGAACGCCCTGACCGAGCGGGAGCGCGAGGTGATGGGCCTGGTGGGCGCCGGTCTGTCGAACGACGAGATCGCCCGGCGGCTGGTCCTCTCGCCCGCGACCGCCAAGACGCACGTCAGCCGCATCATGACCAAGCTGGACGTCCGCGACCGGGCGCAGCTGGTGATCCTGGCGTACGAGTCGGGAATGATCACTCCCGGCTGGCTCGCGTAGCAGCCCTGAGCGGCGGACGGTCGCACGGACCGCCGGGCCGGAAGCCGAGCCGGCCGTCGGAACCGAGCCGAGCGGGTCGTGAGAGCGGAACCGAGCGGGCCAGGAGAACGGAGCCGAGCGACCCTGAGAGACGTACCGCGTCCCCCTAGGGGACAGGCACGGTCGCCCGCAACCCCGGCTGTACGCGCGCGTGGAGGGGCGCAACCCGGGCGGTAGGGCCACTGACCGCCCCGGGCCGATGTCCCGTCGGCAGCCGTACGCCGACGCTGACGGCGTGAGTCCAGACGCCTCAGAAGTCCTCGATCTCGCGCGGCTGCAGTTCGCGCTCACCGCCGGCGGGCACTTCCTCTTCGTCGCCCTGACGCTCGGCCTCGCGACCGTCGTCGCCGGCCTCCAGACGAAGGCCACGATCAGCGGAAAGCCCCTCGACGCACGCCTGGTGCGCTTCTGGGGACAGCTGTACGTGATCAACTACGCGGTCGGGATCGTGACCGGCCTCGTGATGGAGTTCCAGTTCGGGCTCTCGTGGAGCGGACTGACGCACTACGCGGGCAATGTCTTCGGGGCCTCCCTGGCGATCGAGACGATCGTCGCGTTCTTCGTCGAGTCGACGTTCCTGGGCTTGTGGATCTTCGGCTGGAACCGGCTGAACCGCTGGGCGCACCTGGCGACGATCTGGGTCGTCACGCTCACGGCGTACCTCTCGGCGTACTGGATCCTCGTCTCCAACGGCTTCCTCAACCATCCCGTGGGCCACCGGGTCGAGGGCGGACGGCTGGTCCTGGACGATCCGGTCGCGCTGCTCACCAACCCCAGCGCCCTGCCGGCCTTCGGGCACGTCGTGGGCGGTGCGCTGGTGACCGCAGGGTTCTTCATGGCTGCCGTCGGCGCGTACCACCTGTTCCGGCGGTCGCCCGAGTGGCGGTTCTTCGGCCGGAGCCTGCGCATCGGCGTCTTCCTGGCCTTCCCCGCGCTGTTGTTCACGGCGGTGCTCGGCGGCGTCCAGCTGTCGAGCATCGCCACCCTCCAGCCGATGAAGTCGGCGGTCTTCCGGCAGGAGACGGCGGAAATCGCCCGTCTCCAGGCGGAGATGACCGCGCTGTTCGGTCCGGGCGACTACGTCCCATCCGAGACGTGGACCCGCGGGGGCGCGCTGGTGATGCTGATCGCCTTCGCGCTGATGCTGTACCTCGCGTTCGCCGGATGCGTGCTGGCCTGCTTCCGGACGACCGTGTACCGCTTCCGGCTCTGGCATGTCGCGCTGATCGCCGCGGTGCCGCTGCCGTACGTCGCGATGATCAGCGGCTGGGTCTTCCGGGAAGCCGGCCGTCAGCCCTGGGTGGTGCACGGGCTGCTGAAGACCGAGGACGCGGTCTCCTCCCTCTCCCCGGCCGCGATGCGGACCTCCCTGGTGGTGTTCACGTCCCTGTTCGCCGTGCTCGCCGTCGTCAACGCCTGGCTGTTGATACGGCACGCCCGCCGCGGCCCCGACGCCGTGGCGCTCGGCCGCGACGCCGTGGCACTCGACCCCGACGCCGTGGCGCTCGGCCGCGACGGCCGGGCCGGGCCGCCGGAGGGCGACGCCTCCACCTCCGCCGACGCCCCGCATCCGGCCCCGCGCTACTGACTGATCGTTCCTGAGGAGGAGCCCCGTGGAAACCCTGGCCATCGCCCTGCTCGGCTTCTTCGCCGTCGGCTACTTCGTGCTGGGCGGCGCGGACATCGGCACCGGGATGCTCCTGCCCCACCTGGGCCGCGACGAGCGTGAACGCCGCCTGGTCATCGCCGCGTTCGCGCCGTTCTTCCTGGGCAACGAGGTGTGGCTGGTCGCCACCGCCGGGCTGCTCGTGGGCTGCTTCCCGGACCTGGAGGGCGAGTTGCTGAGCGGGCACGCCCGGGTCGTGGTCCCGTTGCTCGCCGGATGGGTCGTACGGGACACCGGCCTGTGGCTGCGCGGACGCGTGACGGGCCGGGGCGGCCGTGCGTGGCGCGCGGTGTGCGACGGCGCCGTGGTGTGCGGGAGCTGGACGGTCGCGCTGTCCTGGGGCGGGCTGCTCGCCGGCGTGGTGACGGGCGCCCCCGCCACGCCCGCCGCTTGGGCGGTGACGCTCCTCGTGGCGGCCGCCGTGGCCGTGCTGCTCGCCGCGCACGGGCTCGGGTTCGCGGCGCTGCGGCTCACGGGCCTCCCGTACGAACGGGCCCTCCGGCTGGTCGGGCGCAGCGGCTCCCGGCAGTCGTTCGCGCTCACCGCCGCCCTGATGGCGGCGCTGCCGCTTCTCGCCGGGCTGTCCCTGCCGCTGGCCGCGTCGGCCGCCGACGGCGCGACGCTCGCGTTCCTCGTGCCACCGCTGCTGGTGCTCACACCGCTGCTCGTCGCCGCCCAGGTCTGGACGTGGCGGACCTTCCGCCACCGCGTGACCGGGCCCTCGTACCTCTGAGCTGCACGCCCTGCGCCCATCCACCCGCGTCCTTCGCGGCATTCCCTCACCGATACGCGGCATCCCCTCACCGAAAGGAAGCCCATCATGTCCACACCCATGGCGAAACCCACCGAACGCGCCCCCGGGCGCGCCCGGCGCGGAAGCGTCTTCGAGCGCCTGGCCGCCTTGTCGTTCCGCCGTCGCCGGCTGGCGCTGCTGCTGTGGGTGGTGCTGGTCGCCGGCATCACCGCGGCCTCGTCGGCCGTCGGCAGCGCGTACCACAACGACTTCGCGCTGCCCGGCACCGACGCCCAGCAGGCCCGTACGGTGCTGGAGCGGCACGGTTCGGCGCAGGCGGGCGCCTCCGTACAGGTCGTCGTGCGCGACGAGGGCCACGAGGACGGTGTCCGGGACGCCGCCGTGCGCGAGCGCGTCGAGTCGCTGCTCGGCACGGTCTCCGAGCTGCCCAGCGTGACCGGGGTCCGCAGCCCGTACGACGACGGGGCCGCGGTGTCCCGTGACGGCACCGTCGCCTACGCCACCGTGACCCTCGACGGGGCGGCGGAGGACGTCCCCGAGAAGGACGTACGGAAGATCATCGACACCGTCCGGTCGGCGGCCGGGGACGGGCTGGCGACGGCCGTCGGCGGTGACGCGGCGCGCGGCGCCGAGGAGGGCGGTGGCGGCGCCGCCGAAGGCGCGGGGATCCTCGGCGCGCTGGTGATCCTGGTGTTCCTGTTCGGGTCGCTCGTGGCTGCCTGCCTGCCGGTCGTGACGGCGCTGTTCGCGGTCGGCGGCTCGGTCGCCCTCATCGCCCTCGCCTCGCACCTCGCGAACGTCGCCGACTTCACCCCGCCCGTCATGATGCTGGTGGGCCTCGGCGTCGGGATCGACTACGCCCTGCTGATCTTCTCCCGGTACCGCGGGGAGCTGCTGAAGGGCGCCGAGCCGGAGCGGGCCACGCGCGTCGCGCTGGACGCCGCGGGCCGGACGGTCTTCTTCGCGGGCTGGACCGTGATCATCGCGCTGATGGGTCTGGTGGCGCTGGGCCTCGGCTCCCTCCAAGGCGTCGCACTGGCCGTCGCGCTGACCGTGCTGGTCACCATGGCCGCCTCGCTGACCCTGCTGCCCGCGCTGCTGGGTGTTTTCGGGGCGCGTATCGCCCGCCAGGTGGCCCGGCGCGCGGGGCGACGCGGCGGACGGGCCGAGGGCGCCGGCTGGCGGCGCTGGGCGGCGGGGGTGCAGCGCCGTCCGTGGGCGGCGCTGGTGGTGTCCTTCGTGGCGCTGGGCGGGCTCGCCGCTCCGGCGCTCGACATGCGCCTGGGCTTCGCGGACGCGGGCAACGACCCGGCGGCGAAGTCGAGCCGGCGGGCGTACGACATGCTCGCCGAGGGGTTCGGTCCGGGCTTCAACGGCCCGCTGATCGTCGTCGCCGACGGTGGCAGCGGCACCGGCGGTACCGATGACAGCCCGAGCACGGGTGGCACGGGCGGTGGCGGTGACGCCGGTACGGGCGTGGGCGCGGCCGTTCGGCAGGCGCTGGCCGCCGCCCCGGGCATCGCCGCGGTGAGCCCGCCCATCCCGGTCGGGGAGGGCGGTGCCGTGTCGACGGTCATCGCGTACCCGGACTCGGCGCCGCAGGCCGAGGAGACGTCGGAGCTGGTCGAACGGCTGCGGACGGAGGTGCTGCCGCCGGTGGAGCGGAAGACCGGTGCGGATGTGCTGGTCGGCGGTCCGACCGCGGCCACGGAGGACTTCGCCGCCACGGTCGCCGGGCGGATGCCGCTCTTCGTGGCGATCGTCGTGGGGTTGTCGGCACTGCTGCTGCTCGTGGTGTTCCGCTCGGTGCTGATCCCGCTGAAGGCGGCCCTGCTGAACCTCGTGAGCATCGGGGCGGCGCTCGGGGTGATCACCCTGGTGTTCCAGTACGGCTGGTTCGGCGTGGAGGGCGGGCCGATCGAGGCGTTCATCCCGGTCATGATCTTCGCGATCGTCTTCGGGCTCTCGATGGACTACGAGGTGTTCCTGCTGTCCCGGATCCACGAGGAGTGGGAGCGCACCAAGGACCCTCAGGAAGCGGTACGGGAGGGGCTGGCCGCGACCGGGAAGGTCATCACGGCCGCCGCGGCCATCATGATCGTGGTGTTCGCCGCGTTCATGTTCAGCTCGGACCGGATGCTCCAGCAGTTCGGGCTCGGGCTGGCCGTGGCCATCCTGCTGGACGCGGTCGTCATCCGCTGCCTGATCGTCCCGGCGGTGATGCGGGTGCTGGGCCGGCGCGCCTGGTGGATGCCGCGCCGGCTGGCGGCGGCGCTGCCGAGGGTCCGGCTCGAACACGACTGAGCCGGACCGGCTTCGGGATCGGCGGACCCCCGTATCTGAGGGCCCCTGGGATCAGAGGGACGACGGGATCGGGCGACCACGGGATCGGGCGGACCACGGGATCAGCGGACCCGGGGATCAGTCCGTGTGGTTCGGGGTCGGGCCTGTCTGGTCCGGGGTCGGGCCCGTCTGGTCCCGCCCCGCGCGCAGCGACCGCTGGAGGCGCGCGAGGATCATCTCGCCGTGCCTCCGGTGGCCGTGGACGCGCGGGTCCTCGGCCACGTCGTACCGCTTCACATAGGCGCCGAGGAACGCCTGGAGCGTCGCCACCGCCGGGATGGCGATCAGCGCGCCGACCGCGCCGAGGAGCGCGGTGCCCGCGACGACGGACCCGAACGCCACCGCGGGGTGGATGTCGACGGTCCTGGCCGTGAGCTTCGGCTGGAGGACGTAGTTCTCGAACTGCTGGTACACGACGACGAACGCGAGCACCCACAGCGCGTACCAGGGCGACACCGTGAAGGCGATGAGCATCGGCAGCGCGCCCGCCAGGTACGTCCCGATGGTGGGCAGGAACTGCGAGACGAGCCCCACCCACACGGCGAGGGCCGGGGCGTACGGCACGCCCAGGAACTGCAGCAGGACGTAGTGGGCGATGCCGGAGATGAGCGCCATGAGGCCGCGCGAGTACAGGTAGCCGCCCGTCTTGTCGACGGCGATCTCCCAGGCGCGCAGCACCTCGGCCTGCTTCGCGGGCGGCAGCACGGAGCACAGGGCCCGCCGCAGCCGCGGCCCGTCCGCCGCGAAGTAGAACGAGAAGAGGAAGATCGTCAGCAGCTTGAACAGCCCGCCCAGGACGGTCGCGGACACGTCGAGCACCCCGCTCGCGCTGTTCTCCACGTATGACCGCAGCCAGTCGGAGCGCAGCAGGCTGTCCTGGACGGCGACCCGGGACAGCTTGGTGTCGAAGGTCTGATTGATCCAATTGATCAGCGCGTCGAGGTACTTGGGGAGGTCCTCCACCATGTCGACGATCTGGCCCGCGAGCATCGACCCGAGCAGTACGACGAAACCGACGCTCGCCACCAGGACGACGAGGAACACCAGGAACGTGGCCACTCCCCGGCGCATGCCACGGGCGGCCATGCGTCCGACGGCCGGCTCCACGGCCAGCGCCAGGAAGAACGCGATGAGGATGTTGATCAGCAGCCCGATGAGCTGGTGGAACGCCCAGCTGCCCAGTTGGAAGCAGGCGTAGAGGGCCAGCGCGAGGGCCATGGCCTTGGGCAGCCAGCGCGGCATACGGGCCGCCGGCGCACCGACTCCGGCGGGCGCGGCCGCCGGCGCACCGGCCGGCTCGGCGGGCGCGTCGCCGGCCGCGCCGCCAGTGGTGGTGTCGGGGGTGTTCGGAGGTTCGTCGGTCGTCGGGGTCTCGTCAGTCGGGGCCACGGGGCAAGTGTCGCGCACGGCTGTGACAACCGGTCGTGCGCCCTCGTCGTCACAGCAGGCGGGCTCTCGTCGTCACCGTGGACGGGCTCTCGTCGTCACCGCGGACGGGCCCTGGTCGTCACCGCGGACGGGCTCTCGTCGTCATCGCGGGGCGGTGCGGCTCACCGCTTCTCGGCGGGGATGTCCACGGCGGCACACACGGCCCGCCACACGTCCTTGGCCTCCCAGCCCGCGTCCAGCGCCTCGTGCACTGTCCGGCCGCCCAGTTCGGACATCACGTGATCGCGGGCGAAGGACTCGGCGTACGTGTCGCCGAAGTGGTCCGCCATCCGCTCCCAGAAAATCGTCAACCGCATGCGTCCAGTATCCCGCCCCTGAGAGTGCAGCCCGGTCCCGGCCGCTTGCCGAAAGCCCTTTCCGCCCTACGGTCGAAACATGGGTCCAAATATGGCTGGAACTCCACTCTCGCGCGCCGAGCACTTCATCTGGCTGACGGCCCGCGTGCTCGAACAGCGCCGCTTCGCGTACCACTTCCTGGGCGGCGGTGCCGACGCCGTCGAGACCGCCCTGGCCGCGTACGCCAACGAGGACGGCGGCTACGGGCACGCCCTGGAGCCCGACGTACGGGGTCCCGTCAGCCAGCCGCTGCCCACCGCCCACGCGTTGCGGGTGCTCGACTCGATCGGCAGGTGCGGCGGGCTGCGCGTGGAGCGCGTGTGCCGGTACCTGACCGTGGTGTCCACGCACGACGGCGCCCTCCCGGCGCTGCACCCGTCGGTGCGCGGCTACCCGGTCGCACCGTTCGTCCCCGTCGTGGACGACCCGCCGAGCGAGCTGCTGGCGACCGGTCCGGTGGTCGGGCTGCTGCACCGCAACCAGGTGTGGCACGCCTGGCTGTTCCGCGCCACCGACTTCTGCTGGGCGGCCGTGGAGGCCATCGGGCGGTCGCAGAAGTCGCATCCGTACGAGATCGAGGCGGCCGTGGCGTTCCTGGACGGCGTCCCGGACCGCACCCGGGCGGAGGCCGCCGCCGACCGGCTGGGCCGGCTGGTGCGCGAGCAGCGGCTGGCCGTCCTGGAGCCGGAGCGGACCGAGGACTATCCGGTCGCCCCGGGGTACGCGCCGGGCGAGTACCACTTTCCGCACGACTACGCGCGCGTGCCGGACTCGCTCGCCCGGCGCTGGTTCACCGACGAGGAGATGGCCCGTTCCCTGGACCACCTGGCCGCCGAGCAGGAGGAGGACGGCGGCTGGCCCGTCAACTGGCGTCAGTGGGCCCCGGGCACGGCTCTGGAGGCCCGGCCCATCATGACGATCGAGGCGCTGCGGACGCTGCGGGCGCATGGGCGGGCGATCGGCTGAGGGCGGGAGCGGGGCGGCGCCGTGGCGGAGCCCGGAGCCGACCGGGGCGCCGCCCCAGGACCCCGGCTCCCTCTCCCTCCCCCGCCGACGGATTTCAGCCGCCCAACGCCCGGACCCCGGCCGTGACGACCACCGCGGCGGCGACCACCACCAGGAACGGTGCGCGCAGGACGAGGGCGAGCGCCGCCGCCCCGACCCCCGCGGCGCGGGCGTCCAGCACGAGCGCGCCGTTCGCGCCGAAGGTCTGCTGCGCGGTCAGGGCGGCCAGCAACGCGACGGGCAGCAGGGCCGACAGGCGCTGCACGAGGGGCCGCTCCAGGGCGTCGGCGGGGACCAGGAGGCCGCCGAGCTTCAGGAGGTAACAGCCGGCGACGGTCAGGCCGACGGCGATCCAGGCGTCGGTGGTGTTCATCGCGTGACCGTCCCTTCCCTGCGGCCGCGCAGCCACAGCACCACGGGTGCGGCGAGCGCCGCGACCAGCACCGGTACGCCGGCGGGGAGCACGGGAAAGGCTCCGAGCCCCAGGAGGACCGCGAGGGCGGCGACGGCCCGCTCGGTCGCCGTGCGCAGCATGGGGGCGAGGAGGGCGAGGAATACGGCGGGCCCGGCGGCGTCGAGGCCCCACGCGCCGGTGTCCCCGATGGCCTCTGCGCCCACGGCGCCCAGGAGGGTGGTCAGGTTCCACAGGACGTACAGGGTCAGGCCCGTGACCGTGAAGCCGATGCGGGCGGCCCGTCGCGTCGGCTGGGCGAGGGAGACGGCCGCCGTCTCGTCGATGACCCAGTGCGCGGCCAGCGGGCGCACGGCCCGCGGGAGGGCCAGGAGCTGGGACAGGCGGAGCCCGTAGAAGGCGTTGCGCGTTCCCAGGAAGAAGGCGCCCGCGGCGGCGGTGAACGGGTTGCCGCCGCCCGCGAGCGCACCGACGAGCGCGAACTGCGAGGCGCCCGTGAAGACGAGCAGGCTGAGCACGCAGGTCTGGAGCAGCCCGAGGCCGGCGCCGACGGACGTCACGCCGAACGCGAAGCCGGAGAGGCCGACGGCGATGCCGACGCCGAGCGCGTCGCGGACGACGGCCCGGTCGGTCTTCGGTTCCGGGGGAGCCGTGTTCGCCCCGGTCGTGGAGGGGGTTGCTGTCTGTTCTGGCACGTCGGGAACGCTACGGACGGACGCGCCGCCGGGTCTTGTACGTTCTTGCACCCGGACCCGTCAGGTCGTGCGCCGGGCCCGCTCCTTGCGGTACGCGCCGGGCGGGACTCCCACGATGCGTGCGAAGTGCCGGTTCAGGTGGGGCTGGTCGGTGAAGCCGACGGCGACCGCCGCGTCCGCGGGTGCCGTGCCGGCGTCCAGCAGCGTCCGTGCCCGGCGCACGCGCGCGTCGGTGAGCCAGGTGTGCGGCGGCATGCCGTACTGCTCCTTGAAGGCGCGCAGCAGCGCGAACGGGCTGGTGCCGAGGTCGGCGGCGAGCTGTTCGAGGGTAGGGGGGTCCGTCATCCGCTCCTCCAGCAGGGCACGCGCGCGTGCCGCCGCCCTGGCCCCGGCCGTACGCGGGGTACGGGCGGGCAGCGGGCCGCCGTACCGGCGCAGGAGCTGGGCGACGGCCATGCGCAGCAGGCTGTCGGCGGCCAGGGCGTTGCCCTCCTCGGCGGCGCGGTGGACCTGGCCGATGAGGTGGGCGGCGCGCGGATCCATGGCCAGTGTCTCGGCGAAGGCGGCCGTGCCGCGGAGGGTGGAGGTCTCGGCCGCGATGTCGGCGACCAGCCCGGTGGAGGGGTAGAGCGTGGTGTACGCCCACCCCTCGGGTACGCCGGCGCGTGCGGTGTGGGCGACCTCGGGGTTGATCATGACGACGCTGCCGTGGCCGGCGCGGATCGTGCCGTCGGGCAGCCCGACCTCCTCGATGCCGCCGCTGACGGCGGCGAGCACGTATCCGTCGTGGCTGTGGCGGGGAAAGGTGTGGCGTACGTAGCGGGCGCGCAGGAGATCGAGGCCCGGCAGCTCCGCGTACTGCCAGTGCCTCGCCCACTCCTGCCCGTCGGAGCGCTTCCCCGTGCCGCCCACGCGTTCCATGTGTCCATTGTCGGACCATCGGACCGGCGCTGACCTGCGGGTCCAGTGGATGGACACCGGTTGTCAGTGGTCGGGTGCACGATGGGGGACATGGCCAGGACTGCGCTCGACTCGTTCTCTCCCGCGACCCGCGGCTGGTTCACGGGTGCCTTCAGCGCGCCCACGGCGGCGCAGGAAGGGGCCTGGCGGGCGATCGGCGCGGGGTCGGACGTGCTCGTGGTCGCCCCGACCGGGTCCGGCAAGACGCTGGCCGCGTTCCTGGCCGCCCTGGACCGGCTGGCGTCGACGCCCCCGCCCGCGGACGTGAAGAAGCGCTGCCGGGTGCTGTACGTGTCGCCGCTGAAGGCGCTCGCGGTGGACGTGGAGCGGAATCTGCGCAGCCCGCTGACCGGCATCCGGCAGGAGGCCGTGCGGCTCGGGCTGCCGGAGCCGGAGGTGCGGGTGGGGATCCGCTCGGGCGACACGCCGGCCGCCGAGCGGCGCTCGCTGGCGACGCGGCCGCCGGACATCCTCATCACGACGCCCGAGTCGCTGTTCCTGATGCTGACCTCCGCCACGCGGGACGCGCTGACCGGTGTGGAGACGGTCATCCTCGACGAGGTGCACGCGGTCGCGGGCACGAAGCGGGGTGCCCATCTGGCGGTGTCGCTGGAGCGCCTGGACGAGCTGCTGCCCCGCCCGGCGCGCCGAATCGGCCTGTCCGCGACGGTCCGGCCGGTGGACGAGGTCGCCCGGTATCTGTCGCCGCAGCGGAAGGTGGAGATCGTCCAGCCACGGTCCGGCAAGGAGTTCGACCTGTCCGTCGTGGTCCCGGTCGAGGACCTGGGCGAGCTGGGAGGGTCGCCCGCCGGCGACGCCGGCGCCGACGGCGGCGAGAAGCCGTCGATCTGGCCGCATGTGGAGGAGCGGATCACCGATCTGGTGCAGGCGCACCGCTCGACGATCGTGTTCGCCAACTCGCGGCGGCTGGCGGAGCGGCTGTGCAACCGCCTCAACGAGATCGCGTACGAGCGGGCCACGGGCGAGGCGCTGCCCGACGGCGGCTCGCCGGCCGAGGTGATGGCGCAGTCCGGCGCGGCCAAGGGGGCTCCGGCGCTGCTTGCGCGGGCGCACCACGGCTCGGTGTCCAAGGAGCAGCGGGCCCTGGTGGAGGAGGACCTGAAGGCCGGCCGCCTGCCCGCCGTGGTCGCCACGTCCAGCCTGGAGCTGGGCATCGACATGGGCGCGGTCGACCTGGTGGTGCAGGTGGAGTCGCCGCCGTCGGTGGCCTCCGGGCTGCAGCGGGTGGGCCGCGCCGGGCACCAGGTGGGCGCCGTGTCGACGGGCGTGGTGTTCCCGAAGTACCGGGGCGATCTGGTGCAGGCCGCGGTGGTGACGGAGCGGATGCGCACGGGTGCCATCGAGTCGCTGCGGATCCCCGCCAACCCGCTGGACGTGCTCGCCCAGCAGCTGGTGGCCATGGTGTCCATGGACACCTGGCAGTTCGACGACGTGCTGGCGGTGGTGCGGCGTGCGGCGCCGTTCGCCGCGCTGCCGGAGTCGGCGTTCACGGCGGTGCTGGACATGCTGGCCGGGCGCTATCCGTCGGACGCGTTCGCGGAGCTGCGGCCGCGGGTGGTGTGGGACCGCGTGACCGGTGCGGTCACCGGCCGCCCCGGCGCTCAGCGGCTGGCCGTCACGTCGGGCGGCACGATCCCGGACCGGGGACTGTTCGGGGTGTTCCTGGCGGGCGCCGACCCCAAGAAGGGCGGGGGCCGGGTCGGCGAGCTGGACGAGGAGATGGTGTACGAGTCGCGTGTCGGCGACGTGTTCACGCTGGGCACGTCGTCGTGGCGGATCGAGGACATCACGCGTGACCGGGTGCTGGTCTCGCCCGCGCCGGGTGTGCCGGGCCGGCTGCCGTTCTGGAAGGGCGACCAGCTGGGCCGTCCGCTCGAACTGGGCCGCGCGGTGGGCGCGTTCCTGCGCGAGGTCGGCGCGCTCGCTCCGGACGACGCCCGGCTGCGGCTGGTGGCCGCGGGCCTGGACGCCTGGGCCGCGGACAACGTGCTGGCGTATCTGGACGAGCAGCGCCGGGCCTGCGGGCACGTGCCGGACGACCGGACGATCCTGGTGGAGCGGTTCCGGGACGAGCTGGGGGACTGGCGGGTCGTGGTGCACTCGCCGTTCGGCGCGCAGGTGCACGCCCCGTGGGCGCTGGCGCTGGGCGCCCGGCTCTCGGAGCGGTACGGCATGGACGCCCAGGTCATGCACGCGGACGACGGCATCGTGCTGCGGCTGCCGGACGCCGATCTGATGGGACTGGACCTGCTCGACCAGGACCCGTCCGCGCCGGGGCTGGAGTACGACAGTGAGCAGGCGCCGGTGGGCGCGGCCGATGTCGCCTTCGACAAGGGCGAGGTGGACCGGATCGTCACCGAACAGGTCGGCGGCTCGGCGCTGTTCGCGTCCCGGTTCCGTGAGTGCGCCGCCCGCGCCCTGCTGCTGCCGCGGCGCAACCCCGGGCGCCGGACGCCGCTGTGGCAGCAGCGTCAGCGCGCGGCCCAGCTGCTGGAGGTGGCGAGCGAGTTCGGCTCCTTCCCGATCGTGCTGGAGGCCGTCCGCGAATGCCTCCAGGACGTGTTCGACGTGCCGGGGCTCCAGGAGCTGATGGGTGACATCGAGGCGCGCCGGGTCCGGCTCGTCGAGGTGACCACACCCGAGCCGTCCCCGTTCGCCCGCTCGCTGCTCTTCGGGTACGTCGCCCAGTTCCTGTACGAGGGTGACTCACCGCTCGCCGAGCGGCGGGCGGCCGCGCTGTCCCTGGACTCGCGGCTCCTGGCGGAGTTGCTGGGCCAGGCCGAGCTGCGGGAGCTGCTGGACCCGGAGGTCCTGGCCGAACTGGAGCGCGAGCTGCAGTGGCTCACGGACGACCGGCGGGTCAAGGACGCGGAGGGCGTGGCCGACCTGCTGCGCGTCCTGGGTCCGCTCACGGACGCGGAGCTGGCCGAGCGGGGCGCCGACCCGGCCTGGGCGCCGGAGCTGGCCGCCACCCGCCGGGCCATCCGCGTCCGGGTCGCCGGCGCCGACCACTGGGCGGCCGTGGAGGACGCCGGCCGGCTGCGGGACGCACTGGGCACGGCGCTGCCCGTCGGGGTCCCCGAGGCGTTCACGGAGCCGGTGAAGGACCCCCTGGGCGACCTCCTCGCCCGGTACGCGCGGACGCACGGGCCGTTCACGTCCGGCCAGGCCGCGGCCCGCTTCGGCCTGGGCACGGCCGTCACGGACGGCGCGCTGCACCGGCTCGCCGCGAGCGGCCGCATCGTCCAGGGCGAGTTCCACCCCTCGGGGATCGGCCAGGAGTGGTGCGACGCCGCCGTCCTGCGCCGGCTGCGGCGCCGCTCGCTCGCGGCCCTGCGCCATGAGCTGGAGCCGGTCCCGCCGGCCGCTCTCGCCACGTTCCTGCCGCAGTGGCAGCACCTCGGCAGCAGCAGCCTGCGCGGCATCGACGGACTGGCCCGCGCCATCGAGCAGCTCCAGGGCGCGCCCGTACCGGCCTCGGCGCTGGAGAAGCTGATCCTCCCGTCCCGCGTCCGCGACTACAGCCCCACCCTCCTCGACGAGCTGACCACGACCGGCGAGGTCGTCTGGGCCGGGGCGGGCGCCCTGCCCGGCAAGGACGGCTGGGTCTCGCTGTACCTCGCCGACGCCGCGCCCCTGCTGCTGCCGCCGCCGCACCCGCTGGAACTGACCGCGCTGCACGAGTCCGTCCTGGCCGCGCTCTCCGGGGGCTACGGGTTGTTCTTCCGCCAGATCGCCGACCAGGTACGGGCCGCCACGCACCCCGACGCCACCGACCCGCAGCTCGCCGACGCGCTGTGGGACCTGACCTGGTCCGGCCGCCTCACCAACGACACGCTGGCGCCGCTGCGTTCCCTGCTCGGCTCGGGCCGCACGGCGGGGTCCACCGCGCACCGCGCCCGGCGCGCCGTCCCGCGCGGCCGGTACGGGACGCTGACGGCGACAGCCCTGGGCGCGGCCTCCCGCTCCCCCGGCCGCGCCGCGTCCCGCTCCGGCCCGCCCACCGTCAGCGGCCGCTGGTCACTGCTGCCGCCCGCGGAGCCGGAGCCCACGCACCGCGCCCACGCCCTGGCCCGTACCCTGCTCGACCGGCACGGCGTGGTCACGCGCGGCGCGGTCGCCGCCGAGGGTGTCGAGGGCGGCTTCTCCGCCACGTACCGCGTCCTGTCCGCGTTCGAGGACAGCGGGCAGGCCCGCCGCGGCTATGTGGTGGAGGGCCTGGGCGCCGCCCAGTTCGCCATGGACGGTGCCGTGGACCGGCTGCGCGCGGCGGCCAACGCCCGTGACCGCGGCGACGGATCCACCGCCCCGAGCGCCGTCGTCCTGGCCGCCGCCGACCCTGCGAACGCCTACGGCGCGGCCCTCCCCTGGCCCGAGCCCCCCACGGGCGCCGGCCACAAGCCGGGCCGCAAGGCGGGCTCCCTGGTCGTCCTGGTCGACGGCGAGCTGACCCTCTACATGGAACGCGGCGGCAAGACGCTCCTGTCCTGGGCCACGGACCCGGACGACCCGAGGCTTCACGCCGCCACGGACGCCCTGTCGGAAGCCGCCCGAGCAGGCGCTCTGGGCACGGTCACGGTGGAACGCATCAACGCCACTCCGGCCCTGACGTCCCCCCTGTCCCCCACCTTGGAGTCTTCCGGCTTCCACGCCACCCCAAGGGGCCTGCGGATACGCGCCTAGGGCATGCCCGGACGATCTTTCCGGGCGCACGCAACCGTCACGTCGCCCGCCGAGGGCGACGTGACGGTGGGCCGGGTCAAGTGGTTCCCCGGCAGCTGGGGACCCGACGCCCTGGCGGGTTGGAGCCTGGCGATCGGCCTGGTGCCCTCCGCCCGCGGCCGGGGCATAGGCACCCGGGCCCAGCGGCTGCTGGCGGAGTACCTCTTCGACCACACCAGGGTCGAACGGATCCAGGCATGGACCGACTGCGCCAACCTCGCCGAGCAGCGCGCGTTGGAGAAGGCGGGCTTCGTCAGGGAGGGCGTGCTGCGCTCCGCGGTGTGGCGCGGCGGCCAGTGGCACGATTCGGTGCTCTACTCCCTGCTCCGCGCGGAACGGCTCGGCGACGCACCGATGTGACTCCGGGACGGGGATCAACCCGACGGGACTCGGCATCCGAGCCGAAGAGCGCCAGGTATCTCCGCGTCCGCCGGGGGTGGCCGCCGGCCCGGTGCCCGCGCGAGGACGCAGGACGTGTGGGGCCGGGCCGAGCCTGGAGACGCGGATCGCACCTCCCGCCGCATCACCGCCCCGCGGCTCCCATGAGCGCATCATGGACCCATGCCCGAAGGAGACACCGTCTGGCGGACCGCTCGGCGGATGCACCGTGCCCTCGCGGGGCGGCTGCTCACCGTCAGTGACCTGCGCGTTCCGCGGCTGGCCACGACCGATCTGACCGGCCGGACCGTTCTCGACGTCACTCCGCGCGGCAAGCATCTGCTGACCCGGATCGAGGGTGGTCTCACGCTCCACTCGCACCTGCGGATGGACGGTGCCTGGCATGTGTACGAGGCCGGGGAGCGGTGGCGTGGGGGTCCCGGGCACCAGGTGCGGGCCGTTCTGGGTACGTCCGCGTACACCGCCGTCGGCTACCGGCTGCCCGTGCTGGACCTCCTCCGCACGGTCGACGAGCCGAGCGTCGTGGGGCATCTGGGCCCCGATCTCCTCGGCCCCGACTGGGACTTCGAGGAAGCCGTCCGGCGGGTGTGCGCCGACCCGGCGCGACCGCTGGGGGAAGCGCTGCTGGACCAGCGGAATCTCGCGGGCGTCGGGAACGTCTACAAGTGCGAGTTGGCCTTCATGGCGCGCGTGACCCCCTGGCTGCCCGTCGGAGAGCTGCCACCCGGTGTGCCCGAGCGGCTGATCGCCACGGCCCATCGGCTGCTCGAAGCCAACAAGGACCGCTCCGACCGCCGTACCGTCACCGCCGCCCGCCCCGACCGCCGCCTCTACGTCTACGGCCGCAGGAACCAGCCCTGTTACCGCTGCGGCACCACGATCCGCTGGGACGACCGGGACGAGCGCGTGTCCTATTGGTGCCCCGGCTGTCAGACGGGTCCGGGGCCCGGCACGGCCGGTTGACGCCGCGTCCGTCGAGTGCGTTTCAGCGCCCGTCGCGCACGCTCTCCTGACGCTCCTTGGACGGCGGCCTCCTGACGGCCCGTACGACGTCCCACACCACACCGCGCAGCGCCTCGGGGAACGAGTCCCGCACCGCCGCGAGCCACCGGGGCCGCCGCGACACCCGCGCGGTCGGCGCGCCCGCCACATGCACGGGCAGCAGGCTCAGCCCCCAGCCGCTCGCCACGACTGCGCCCTCCACCACACCCACCCGCTCGGGCACCATCACCAGCCGCAGCACGGCCCACCACCACAGAACCCCGCCGCACACGAGCAACACCAGCAGAACGGACGGTACGAGCGCCGACGTGAGCGCCGGCAGCGGGACCCGTCGCCTTAACATGCCGCCTCCTCCGGTCGACGCTAGACCGGCCCGCTCACGCGACGGCAGGGCGCACCGAAGCAGCCCCCGGCGCATCCGGCGACCCACCCCCCGCTCCAGGCGCCCACGCCCCTACGCGCTCTCCGCCTGGAACATCCAGGCGTGCTTCTCGAGGTCGGCTGTCACTTCCATGACCAGATCCTGCGTCACGGGATCCGGCTGCTCCGTGGCCGCGATCCGCTCCCGCATCCGCTCGATGACCGCGCCGAGCGCGTCCACCAGGATCCGCACGGCGTCATTGTCCTTGATCCAGCCCTCCGGAACCTTTCCGATCGCGCTCCCCGACGCGACGGTCGCGGCCCGGCCGTCCGGGTTGACACCGAGCGCCGACGCGCGTTCCGCCATGACATCGGAGTGCTGGCGGGCGGTGGCGACGACCTCGTCGAGCTGCAGGTGTATGGAGCGGAACCGCGGTCCGACCACGTTCCAGTGCACCTGCTTCGCCACGAGCGACAGGTCGACCAGGTCCACGAGCGCGCCCTGCAAGGCTTCGCCGACCACCTTGAGGTCGGCGTCGGGCAAGGAACTCTTGACGACAGTCATCCGAATCCTCCATTCCGTGCGCCGTTCCACCATGACACACAGCACCAAAACGGTCATTCGGGGTAAAGCAAAAGCCCCGATCAGCACCTCGGGTACCGACCGGGGCTCAGCCCCAAACGTCGATCCGGCGGGGGATCGCATGGAGACCCCTCGATGGATCACCATCCCCGCAGATCGGGCAGTGCATCAGCTCTTGACCCCCAGCGATCCCGCGACCGCAGCGATCCCGGCGATCCGGCGATCCCCGGCCGGACGGGACGGGCCCGCACCGAACCAGGTCGCAGGAGAGCGGATCAAGCAGCGACGACGTCCACAGCTTCCGCGGGCGCCTTGATCGTCACCCGCTCCGTCGGCACACCTGCCACCGACGTCACGGATACGGAATTGAGCATCGGGCGCACTGGTGCCGGCACCGGCTCACTCGCCGCTGCCGATTCCGCCAGCTCCGCCAGCGACAGCTCGTCGCTCACTTCCCGCATGAGCTCGGACATCCGTACGTCCAGCGCGTCGCAGATAGCGGAGAGCAGTTCGGAGGAAGCCTCCTTCTGCCCCCGCTCCACCTCGGAGAGATAGCCGAGCGAAACTCGGGCGGACGAGGAGACTTCGCGCAGAGTACGGCCCTGGCGCTGGCGCTGCCGACGCAGCACGTCACCCAGCAGGCGACGGAGCAGAATCATCGGTGGCTCCCTCCTCGGACCGCGTAGCCGCATCCTTCACGCCCCACCGTACCGCCTCGCGCTGCGGCCGTGCGGGGAGCGATGTCGTGTTCACTCAGGGCTGCAAACATCAATTCCCCCCGTTCTGTTCCGTATCCTTTGCCCGCGCATTTTCCGAGAGTTCGCTCGCGAGCAGTTCCAGCACGCTCCGTACACTCTCTCTACGGATTTCCGCGCGGTCGCCGTTCAACCGCAGAGCGGCCACTTTCCCCGCTCCGACGGCTCCTGCGGCGGGTCCGCGCACGGCCACGAAGACCGTCCCGACGGGCTGTCCGTCCTGGGCCTCGGGCCCGGCGACACCCGTCGTCGCGATGCCCCAGTCGGCGCCGAGCCGGCTGCGCACGCCCGCCGCCATCTGCAGCGCGACCTCACCGTCGACGGCCCCGCGCCGCTCCAGCAGTGCCCCGTCGACGCCCAGCAGCTCCCGCTTCAGCGGGGTGGCGTACGCCGTGACGGAGCCGCGGAAGACCGCCGAGGCCCCGGGTACGGAGGTGAGCGCCGCCGCCACGAGCCCGCCCGTGAGCGACTCGGCGACCGCCAGGGTCTGGTCACGCTCCGCGAGCATCCGCAACACGCGCGCCGCGGACGACTCGACGACCGGATCGCCGACCGGTTCCCCGATCAGGTGGTCCCCCACCGGATCCCCCTTCCGTACCGCCTGACTCACCGGGGCGGCTCCGGAGCGGTCTGCGACGCCTGCGAGGACCGTGCCGCCTCAGCCGCCCGTGCGGCCCTCTCCTCGGCCAGGCCACGGCGCCGCAGCACAATGGCCTGCCGGACGTAGTCCAGGCCCGTCACGACCGTCAGGACGACCGCGAGGGCCATCACCCACCAGCGGAGGGTGGCCAGCGGCCCGGTCAGGGCCAGCACGTACATGCCGACCGCCGTGCCCTGGGCCAGGGTCTTCATCTTGCCGCCCCGGCTGGCCGGGATGACCCCGTGCCGGATCACCCAGAACCGCATGAGCGTGATGCCCAGCTCGCGGAAGAGGATGACCCCCGTCACCCACCACGGCAGGTCGCCGAGACCGGACAGGCAGATCAGCCCGGCCGCCATGATCGCCTTGTCGGCGATCGGATCGGCGATCTTCCCGAAGTCGGTGACGAGGTTGTACGTACGGGCCAGGTGGCCGTCGAAGACGTCGGTGATCATGGCGACGGCGAACGCCGCCCACGCCCAGGCACGCCAGGCCGGGTCGTACCCGCCGTCCTGGAGCAGCAGCACCACGAACGCCGGCACGAGCACCAGCCGCACCATGGTCAGGATGTTGGCGATGTTCCACAGGCTGGCCTGGTTGACGGCCGCGGCTCCCAGCTTGCCGCCGGGTGCCCTCCGCCCCGTACCGCCCGCGGCGGACGCCGGGACTCCGGTCATCTGCCCGCCTCCTCCAGTACCTCGGCCACCAGGTCGACGCCCTCCGTGGCGACGACCTTGGCCCTGACCATACGGCCCACGGCGAGGCCCGCGCTCGCGGTGAACAGGACCTGGCCGTCCGTCTCGGGCGCCTGGTGGGCGGCGCGGCCCACGGCGGCGTACTCGTCCTCGTCCAGCTCGTCGTCGGGGCCGTCGCCCACCACGGACTCGACGAGGACCTCCAGGGTCTCCCCGAGCCGCTCCTCGGCGCGCTGCGCGGTCAGCTCCTCGGCCATCCGCGACAGGTGGGCGAGGCGCTCGTCGACGACCTCCTGGTCGAGCTTGTTCTCGTACGTGGCGGCCTCCGTGCCGTCCTCGTCCGAGTAACCGAACACACCGATGGCGTCCAGACGCGCGTGCGTGAGGAAGCGTTCCAGCTCGGCGAAGTCCTCGTCGGTCTCGCCGGGGAAGCCGACGATGAAGTTGGAGCGCACGCCGGCCTGCGGCGCCTTGCCCCGGATGGTGTCCAGGAGCTCCAGGAAGCGGTCGGTGTCGCCGAAGCGGCGCATGGACCGCAGCACGGCGGGCGCCGAGTGCTGGAAGGACAGGTCGAAGTACGGCACGACCTTCTCGGTGGACGTCAGGACGTCGATGAGGCCGGGCCGCATCTCGGCGGGCTGGAGGTAGCTGACCCGGACGCGCTCGATCCCGTCGACGGCGGCCAGCTCCGGCAGCAGCGTCTCCAGGAGCCGGATGTCGCCGAGGTCCTTGCCGTACGAGGTGTTGTTCTCGGAGACCAGCATGATCTCCTTCACGCCCTGCTCGGCCAGCCAGCGGGTCTCGCCCAGCACGTCCGAGGGGCGCCGGGAGACGAAGGAGCCGCGGAAGGACGGAATGGCGCAGAACGAGCAGCGGCGGTCGCAGCCCGAGGCCAGCTTCACGGAGGCGACGGGGCTGCTGTCCAGGCGGCGGCGCAGCGGCGCGCGCGGCCCGGAGGCGGGCGCGATGCCCTCCGGCAGGTCCGCGGGGGCCTCCTGGGGCTCCTCGGGCGCGGAGGCGCCGTGGCCGGGCAGGGCGACCGCGGAGGCCGCCTCCTGCCGCTCCACGGGGCTCAGCGGCAGCAGCTTGCGCCGGTCGCGGGGGGTGTGGGAGGCGTGGATGCCTCCGCTGAGGATCGTCTGGAGCCGGTCGGAGATGTCGGCGTAGTCGTCGAAGCCGAGGACGCCGTCCGCTTCGGGCAGGGCGTCGGCCAGCTCCTTGCCGTAGCGCTCGGCCATGCAGCCGACGGCGACGACGGCCTGGGTGCGGCCGTGGTCCTTCAGATCGTTGGCTTCGAGCAGGGCGTCGACGGAGTCCTTCTTGGCGGCCTCGACGAAGCCACAGGTGTTGACGACGGCGACGTCCGCGTCGGCGGCGTCGTCGACGAGCTGCCAGCCGTCCGCTGCCAGGCGGCCTGCGAGCTCCTCCGAGTCCACCTCGTTACGGGCGCAGCCAAGAGTGACAAGGGCGACGGTACGGCGTTCGGGCATGGACTCAAGACTACTTCGTTCCGGCCGCGTCTCCGCCGCTCAGGGTCGCCGCCCGGGCCCCGCCCCCGCCGACGCCCGGCGAACGTCCGCGCAACCCGCCGGTAACCACCCGGCAAGATCCCGTACGAAAAGGAGACCCGCCCCCGGGCTCGGGAGCGGGTCACCAGCGGGGCCGACCCCCGGCAGGGACGGCCGGCCGTCAGCCGTCCTGCGGGTCGCCCTTGCTGTACGACAGGCGCTCCACCTGTCCGGGCGCGAACTCGTCCTCCACCTTCTTGCCGTTCACGAACAGCTCGATCGCCCCGGCGTTGCCGAGGATCAGGTCCAGCCGCTCGTCGTCCTGGAAGGTCTTGGAGTCGCCCTTCAGCAGCAGCCCGTCGAAGAGCAGCTTGCCGTCCTGGGCCTTGGCGGAGATCCAGCTCTTGTCGTCGATGGCGGTCAGCTTCACCGTCACCTTGTCCTGCGGGACCGCCGCGATCGCGCTCTCGGACGCGACGGGCGGGGCCACGGTCGGCTTGGGCTTGGCCGACAGGCTGGGCTTCGGGGACGGTGCCGCCTCGGCCACGTGCTTGGATCCGGAGCCGCCGTCGTCGCGGCTGAAGAGCGTGAAGCCGACGAAGCCGATCACGGCGACGATCGCCGCGACCATGGCGGCCGTCCAGTTGGGCCGGCGCCGCTCGGGGCGGATCCGTTCCGCCTCGAAGAGCGGGGCGGCGGGTGTGGGGGTGGGACGGCCTCCGTGTTCCGCGTCGTACTGCCCGACCAGTACGGCGGGGTCGAGCCCGACGGCCCGTGCGAGCGTGCGCACGTGCCCGCGGGCGTACACATCGCCGCCGCACCGCGAGAAGTCGTCCTCCTCGATGGCGTGCACGATGGGGACGCGCACCCGGGTGGAGGAACTGACCTCCTCGACGGTCAGACCTGCGTCGATGCGTGCCTGGCGGAGCGCACGGCCGATCGAGGGCCGGTCGTCCTCGGGGGTCGAAGGCCGGTCGTCTTCGGGGGAGTTGCCGATGGACACGAGGGCGCCTTTCGAGCGTGTAACCACCTGCCGGAGGTTCAGTCTATGGGGGGTACGAAAGGGGGGAGCAACCGGGCGGACGCAGTTTGTACGCCATAGGAATGGCCGCGCGTCCGAGGCGCGGGACACGCCGGGGACACACATTGTGCGCCCCCTTCATCCAACTTGACGTACAGCTCGGGGCAACGGTTGCTCACGGTTCTCTTACGGGTGAGACACGGTCGTTCTACGGGTGGGACACGGTGGTGCTACGGGTGCGGCTGTCAGCCTTCCCCACCCTCTCCGGCCTCTCCACGGATCAGGGCGAGTACGCCGTCCAGTTCATCCGGCTTGACCAGCACGTCGCGCGCCTTGGATCCCTCGCTCGGACCGACGATGTTCCGCGACTCCATGAGGTCCATCAGCCGCCCGGCCTTGGCGAAGCCCACGCGCAGCTTGCGCTGGAGCATGGACGTGGAGCCGAACTGCGTGGAGACGACCAGTTCGGCCGCCTGGCACAGCAGGTCCAGGTCGTCGCCGATGTCCTCGTCGATCTCCTTCTTCTGCTTCGTGCCGGTGGTGACGTCGTCGCGGAAGACGGGCGCCATCTGCTCCTTGCAGTGCCGGACGACGGCCGCGACCTCCTCCTCCGTCACGAAGGCGCCCTGGAGCCGGATCGGCTTGTTCGCGCCCATGGGGAGGAACAGCCCGTCGCCCTTGCCGATGAGCTTCTCGGCGCCCGGCTGGTCCAGGATGACCCGGCTGTCGGCGAGCGAGGAGGTGGCGAAGGCGAGCCGGGAGGGCACGTTCGCCTTGATCAGGCCGGTGACGACGTCGACGGACGGCCGCTGCGTGGCGAGCACCAGGTGGATGCCGGCGGCGCGGGCCAGCTGGGTGATCCGGACGATGGCGTCCTCGACGTCCCGGGGCGCGACCATCATCAGGTCGGCCAGCTCGTCGACGATGACCAGCAGGTACGGGTACGGCTGCAGGTCGCGCTCGCTGCCCTCGGGCGTCTTGAGCTTGCCGCTGCGCACGGCGGCGTTGAAGTCGTCGATGTGCCGGTAGCCGAAGGCGGCGAGGTCGTCGTAGCGCAGGTCCATCTCGCGCACGACCCACTGCAGGGCCTCGGCGGCCCGCTTGGGGTTGGTGATGATCGGTGTGATCAGGTGCGGGATGCCCTCGTACGCGGTCAGCTCGACCCGCTTGGGGTCGACGAGCACCATCCGGACGTCCTCGGGGGTCGCTCTTATCATCACCGAGGTGATCAGGCAGTTGATGCAGGACGACTTGCCGGATCCGGTGGCTCCCGCCACCAGCACGTGGGGCATCTTCGCGAGGTTGGCCATGACGTAGCCGCCCTCGACGTCCTTGCCGAGCGCGACCAGCATCGGGTGGTCGTCCTCGGCGGCGTCCGCGAGCCGGAGCACGTCTCCGAGGTTGACCATCTCGCGGTCGGTGTTCGGGATCTCGATGCCGACGGCGGACTTTCCGGGGATCGGGGAGATGATCCGCACGTCGGGGCTGGCGACGGCGTAGGCGATGTTCTTGGTCAGCGCGGTGATCCGCTCGACCTTCACGGCCGGGCCCAGCTCGACCTCGTACCGGGTGACCGTCGGGCCGCGCGTGAAGCCGGTGACGTCGGCGTCCACCTTGAACTCGGAGAAGACGTTCCGCAGGGACGCCACGATGGCGTCGTTGGCGGCGCTGCGGGTCTTTCCGGGGCCGCCGCGCTCCAGGAGGTCCAGGGACGGCAGGGCGTACGTGATGTCCCCGGACAGCTGGAGCTGCTCGGCCCGCGCGGGCAAGGGATGTGCCTCGTCGCGTACGGGCGCGGGCTTGGTCAGGTCGGGTACGGAGCCGGGCGCGGCCGGTTTCGCGGCGTCGCGCGCCGGGGGTACGGGCGCGGGCGCGGCGCCCGCTCGGGCGGCGTCCCGGGGGCCGGTGCGCCCGGTGCCTGGCGTGGCCTCGGGGGCGAGGTCGCGGGTGACGTCCCGGGTCAGGTCGGCGACCAGCGGCGAGGGCGGCATGCCGTTGAGGACGGCCCCGTCGAGCGCGGCGGCGGCCGCTGCGGCGATGTCGACCGCGTCCATGGGCCGGTCGAAGTCGGGCTCGGCCGGCGCGGTGCGCGGGCGCGGCCGGCGGCGCCTGGTGAGCGCCTCGTCCTCGGCACGGTCGTGGTCGTACGGCTCGTCGCCGGGCCCGGCCTGGGCGCGGCGCCGGGAGCGGGCGGGCAGGGAGTCGCGCCACTGCTCGTCGTACCGCTGGCCGTCCTCGCTCGTGCCGTCCTCGTAGGGCTCGACGATGCCGAGCCGCTCGCCCAGGGCGCGCAGCCGCCGCGGGATGGCGTTGACGGGTGTGGCGGTGACGACGAGCAGGCCGAAGACGGTGAGCAGGACCAGCAGCGGGACGGCGAGGACCTCGCCCATCATGAAGACCAGCGGCTTGGACGCGGCCCAGCCGATGAGGCCGCCGGCGTCCTGCATGGCGGTGGCGCCGGCGTCGCGGCCGGGTGAGCCGCAGGCGATGTGGACCTGGCCGAGGACCCCGATGACCAGGGCGGACAGGCCGATGACGATACGGCCGTTGGCCTCGGGCTTCTCGGGGTGGAGGATCAGCCGGACGCCCATCGCGCCGACCAGGAGCGGCACGAGCAGGTCGAGCCGGCCGAAGGAGCCGGTCACCAGCATCTCGACGAGGTCGCCGACCGGGCCGTGGAGGTTGGCCCAGGTGCCGGCGGCGACGATCAGGGCGAGGGCGAGCAGCAGCAGGGCGAGCCCGTCCTTGCGGTGCGCCGGGTCGAGGCCCTTGGCGCCGCGCCCTATGCCGCGGAACATCGCGCCGACCGCGTGGGCGAGGCCGAGCCACAGGGCCCGGACGACCCGGTAGACGCCGCCGGTGGGGGACGGTGCGGGTTTGGCGGCGGCCTTGTTCGCGGGCGCCTTCTTGGCTGGTGCCTTCTTGGCGGGGGCTTTCTTGGCCGGTGCCTTGTTGGCGGGTGCGGGACGCTTGGCGGCGGTCTTCTTCACGGGGGGCTTGCCGGAGGCCGCCTGCTGCGCGGCGCCAGTCGTACGGCCGGCGCGCGGCTTCGCGGTGCCCGCCGTGCCCTGGGAACCCTTGCCGGACGTACGTGAGGCCATGGGGGTGAGGTTACCGGTGTGAGCGGCGGGGGACACGCGTCCGCCTGCTTCACCCGTTCGTGTCGCTTTTGCTGCTTACGGAAACTGACGCCCGCTCAGGCACGGCGAACACCGTTCGCGGCCGGAGCCGTTACGCGGGCAGGGACGGGGAGCCGCCCGAGGAGCCGGGCTCCAGCGCGTCCAGCGCCCGCCTCAGCCCGGTGAGTTTGCGCTCCAGGTGCGCGGCGGTGGCGACGGCCGCGGCGTCCGCGGACTCGTCGTCCAACTGTTTGGAGAGCGCCTCGGCCTGTTCCTCGACGGCGGCGAGCCGGGCGGAGAGTTCGGCGAGGAGGCCCGCCGACTCCTTGGCGGCCACGCCGCCCTGGCCGCCGTTGCCGCCCTCCAGCTGGAGGCGCAGCAGCGCGGCCTGTTCGCGCAGCTGACAGTTCTTCATGTACAGCTCGACGAAGACGGAGACCTTGGCGCGCAGGACCCACGGGTCGAACGGCTTGGAGATGTAGTCGACCGCGCCCGCGGCGTACCCGCGGAAGGTGTGGTGCGGGCCGTGGTTGATGGCGGTCAGGAAGATGATCGGAATGTCACGCGTGCGCTCCCGGCGCTTGATGTGCGCGGCGGTCTCGAAGCCGTCCATTCCTGGCATCTGGACGTCCAGGAGAATGACCGCGAAGTCGTCCGTCAGCAGCGCCTTGAGCGCCTCCTCCCCTGACGATGCCCGCACCAGCGTCTGATCGAGCGCAGAGAGGATGGCCTCCAGCGCCAGCAGATTCTCCGGCCGGTCATCGACCAGGAGGATCTTGGCCTTCTGCACCATGGCCCGTCCTCCTCGCCCCGGCAGTTGGCCGGGCGCCGCCCCAGGGGACGACTCCCTTGCGCCGTCCGTCCTTGTGCCGGTCATGGTAGCCGCACCCCGCCTGTCGCCACACCCTGTCACCGCGATGTCACTGTGCACGTAGCAGAAACGCGGCGAGAGACCAGAAGGTTCCCCGTATCCCGCTCCCTCACACGCCTTCGGCCACAGTCAGTCAGCAACCGATACCGATTCGTTCAATTTTCGATCACTCCCTGCGCATCCACTGGTCCATGACCGAGAGCAGGTGATCAGGATCCACCGGCTTCGTGACGTAATCGGACGCCCCGGACTCGATCGCCTTCTCCCGGTCCCCCTTCATCGCCTTCGCCGTCAGCGCGATGATCGGCAGCCCGGCGAACTGCGGCATCCTGCGGATCGCCGTCGTCGTGGCGTACCCGTCCATCTCGGGCATCATGATGTCCATCAGGACGACCGTCACATCGTCGTGCTGCTCCAGGACTTCGATGCCCTCACGGCCGTTCTCCGCGTACAGCACGGACAGCCCGTGCTGCTCCAGCACGCTGGTGAGCGCGAAGACATTGCGGATGTCGTCGTCGACGATCAGCACCTTCTCGCCGTTGAACTCGAAGATCCGCCGCGGTTCCTGGACCTCCTGCCCGGCCGCGGCCCCCGGCTGCCCGGCCTGCCCCGGCAGCGCGGCCCGCGCGTCGGCCGCGCTCTGCGCCTTGCGCCGGTGCCGGAACAGCGCCCCGGCCCCGGACCGGCCCTCGGACGGGGCGGCGGGACCGGCCCCCGGCCCGCCCGCGGCGCCCGCGCCCGCAACCACCGAGGGGGCAGCCGACGGCGGCAGCGCGACCGTGGGCGGCGCCGGCACCACGGGCGCGGCCGGCGCGTCCAGCGCCACGTCGTCGACCCCCGCGAGGTGCGCGTCCTCCGGGCCGGGCACCCCGGGCCCGTACCCGTGCGGCGGCAGCTCGTTCATGTGCAGCGGCAGGTACAGCGTGAACGTCGACCCGCGGCCGGGCTCGCTCGCCGCGTGGATCTCGCCGCCCAGCAGCCGGGCGATCTCCCGGCTGATCGACAGCCCCAGGCCCGTACCGCCGTACTTCCGGCTCGTCGTGCCGTCCGCCTGCTTGAACGCCTCGAAGATCACCCGCATCTTGCTGGCCGCGATGCCGATCCCGGTGTCCGTCACCGAGAACGCGATCAGGTCGGCCTCCGGATCCCGCAGCGAACCCGCCTCCAGCAGCTGCTCCCGGATCGACTGCGGCACATCCGCCTTGGCCGGGCGGATCACCAGCTCCACCGCACCGCTGTCGGTGAACTTCACCGCGTTCGACAGCAGGTTGCGCAGGACCTGGAGCAGCCGCTGCTCGTCGGTGTGCAGCGTCGCGGGCAGCTCCGGCGAGACCCGTACGGAGAAGTCGAGGCCCTTCTCCGCCGTGAGCGGCCGGAACGTCGCCTCCACGTAGTCCACCAGCTGCACCAGCGCGATACGGGTCGGGCTGACGTCCATCTTGCCCGCCTCGACCTTCGACAGGTCGAGGATGTCGTTGATCAGCTGGAGCAGGTCCGAACCCGCCCCGTGGATCGTCTCCGCGAACTCGACCTGCTTCGGCGACAGGTTGCCCTCCGCGTTGTCGGCGAGCAGCTTCGCCAGGATGAGCAGCGAGTTCAGCGGCGTGCGCAGCTCGTGCGACATGTTCGCCAGGAACTCCGACTTGTAGCGCATGGAGACGGCCAGCTGCTCGGCCCGCTCCTCCAGCACCTGCCGGGCCTCCTCGATCTCGGTGTTCTTCACCTCGATGTCGCGGTTCTGCTGCGCCAGCAGCTCGGCCTTCTCCTCCAGCTCCGCGTTGGAGTCCTGCAGCGCCTTCTGCCGGTTCTCCAGCTCCGCCGACCGCTCCCGCAGCTGCTCGGTCAGCTCCTGCGACTGCTTCAGCAGCACCTCGGTCTTGGAGTTGACGCTGATGGTGTTGACGCTGGTGGCGATCATCTCAGCGATCTGGTTGAGGAAGTCCCGCTGGATCTGCGTGAACGGCTGGAACGACGCCAGCTCGATGACGCCGAGGACCTTCCCCTCGAACAGCACCGGCAGCACGATCACATGCGCGGGCGCCGCCTCGCCCAGACCGGACGAGATCTTCAGGTAGCCCGGCGGGACGTTGACCTGGATGGTCCGCTTCTCCTCGGCGGCCGTGCCGATCAGCGTCTCACCCGGCCGGAACGACGTCGGCATGGACCCGGCCGAGTAGCCGTAGCTGGCACGCATGCGCAGCTCGTACGAGCCGTCGTCCTCCGCCCCGGCACCCGCGTCGGCCGCGCCGGCCGCACCCGCGCCCGCGGGCGCACTCGGGGACGCGGCGCCGGTCGGCACGGCGAGGAAGAACGCGCCGTGCTGCGCCGAGACGACCGGCGTCAGCTCGCTCATGATCAGCGAGGCCACGTCGTCCAGGTCGCGCCGGCCCTGCATCAGACCGGAGATACGGGCGAGGTTGCCCTTCAGCCAGTCCTGCTCCTCGTTGGCGAGGGTCGTGTCACGCAGGTTGGCGATCATCGTGTTGATGTTGTCCTGGAGGACCTGGATCTCGCCCGCGGCGTCCACGTCGATCTTCAGGTTCAGGTCGCCGCGGGTCACCGCCGTGGCAACGGCGGCGATGGCGCGCACCTGCCGCGTCAGGTTGCCGGCCATCTCGTTCACGGACTCGGTGAGGTCCCGCCACGTGCCGTCGACGTCGCGCACGCGGGCCTGGCCGCCCAGGATGCCCTCCGTACCCACCTCGCGGGCCACACGCGTGACCTCCTCGGCGAACGACGACAGCTGGTCGACCATCGTGTTGATGGTGTTCTTCAGCTCCTGGATCTCACCGCGCGCATCGATGTCGATCTTCTTGGTGAGGTCGCCCTTCGCGATGGCCGTCGTGACGGCGGCGATCTGCCGCACCTGACCGGTGAGGTTCGACGCCATCGAGTTCACCGACTCGGTCAGGTCCTTCCACGTGCCGGACACACCCGGCACCCGGGCCTGTCCGCCCAGCTCGCCCTCCGTACCCACCTCGCGGGCCACACGCGTCACCTCGTCGGCGAACGACGACAGGGTCGTCACCATCGTGTTGACCGTGTCGGCCAGCTCGGCGACCTCGCCGCGCGCCTCGACCGTGACCTTCTTCGTCAGGTCGCCGTTGGCGACGGCCGACGACACCCGCGAGATGTTCCGCACCTGCGAGGTGAGGTTGTTGGCCATCACGTTGACGTTGTCGCTGAGGTCCTTCCAGATGCCGGTGACACCCCGCACCCGGGCCTGGCCGCCGAGGATGCCTTCCGTACCCACCTCGCGGGCGACCCTCGTCACCTCGTCGGCGAAGTTCGACAGCTGGTCCACCATCGTGTTCACGGTGGTCACCAGGTCCAGGATCTCGCCCCGGGCGTCGACCGTGATCTTCTTCGACAGGTCGCCGCGCGCCACCGCCGTCGTCACCTCGGCGATGTTGCGCACCTGCGACGTCAGGTTGTTCGCCATCGAGTTGACGGACTGCGTGAGGTCCTTCCACGTGCCGGACACGCCCTGCACCTCGGCCTGCCCGCCGAGGATGCCCTCCGTACCCACCTCGCGGGCGACGCGGGTCACCTGCTCGGCGAAGTTCGACAGCTGGTCCACCATCGTGTTGAGGGTGTTCTTCAGCTCCAGGATCTCGCCGCGCGCGTCCACGTCGATCTTCTGCGACAGGTCACCACGCGCCACCGCTGTCGCCACCTGGGCGATGTTGCGCACCTGGGCCGTCAGGTTCCCGGCCATGCCGTTCACCGAGTCCGTCAGGTCCCGCCACACACCGGCCACGCCCGGCACCTGCGCCTGCCCGCCGAGCCGTCCGTCCGTACCCACCTCGCGGGCCACCCGCGTCACCTGCTCGGCGAACGCCGAGAGCTGGTCGACCATCGTGTTGATGGTGTTCTTCAGCTCCAGGATCTCGCCGCGCGCGTCCACGTCGATCTTCTGCGACAGGTCGCCACGCGCCACCGCTGTCGTCACTTGCGCGATCTGACGCACCTGCGACGTGAGGTTGCCGGCCATGAAGTTGACGGAGTCGGTGAGCTCCTTCCACGTACCGGACACGCCGTCCACACGCGCCTGCCCGCCGAGCCGGCCCTCCGTACCCACGTCCCGCGCCATCCGCGTCACCTGCTCGGCGAACGCGGACAGCTGGTCCACCATGGTGTTGACGGTGTTCTTCAACTCCAGCATCTCGCCCGCGACATCGACCGTGACCTTCTGCGACAGGTCGCCGTTCGCCACCGCCGTCGTCACCTGCGCGATGTCCCGCACCTGACCGGTGAGGTTCCGGAACGCCGTGTTGACGGAGTCCGTCAGGTCCTTCCACGTACCGGCCGCGCCCGGCACCTCGGCCTGGCCCCCGAGCCGGCCCTCGACACCGACCTCCCGCGCCACACGCGTCACTTCGGAACCGAACGCGGACAGCTGGTCCACCATCGTGTTGACGGTGTTCTTCAACTCCAGCATCTCGCCCGCGACATCGACCGTGACCTTCCGGGACAGGTCGCCGTTCGCCACCGCCGTCGTCACCTGCGCGATGTCCCGCACCTGGGTGGTGAGGTTGCGGAAGACGGTGTTGACGGAGTCGGTGAGGTCCTTCCACGTACCGGCCGCACCGGGCACCTGCGCCTGCCCGCCGAGCTGACCCTCCGCGCCGACCTCGTTCGCCACACGCGTCACCTCGTCGGCGAACGTGCGCAGCGTCTCCGTCATCTGGTTGATGGTGTCCGCGAGCTGCGCGACCTCGCCGCGCGCGCTCACGCGCACCTTCTGCGACAGATCGCCGTTGGCGACCGCCGTGGTCACCTCGGCGATGCCCCGCACCTGCGAGGTGAGGTTGCCCGCCATCGTGTTGACGGAGTCCGTCAGGTCCTTCCACACACCGGCGACGCCGGGCACCTCGGCCTGACCGCCCAGCTCGCCCTCCGTACCGACCTCGCGGGCGACCCGCGTCACCTCGGACGAGAACGACGACAGCTGGTCGACGAGGTTGTTCGTGGTACGGGCCACCTTCAGGAATTCCCCGCGCAGCGGCCGCCCGGCCCCGTCCGTGCCGCTCTCCGACCGCAGGTCCATCCGCTGCTGCAGATCGCCCTCGGCGACCGCCGACAGCACCCGGCCGACCTCCGACACGGGCCGGGTCAGGTCGTCCACCAGGGCGTTCGCCGCCTCGATGGCCGACGCCCAGGCTCCCTCGCTGGCCCCGATCTCCAGCCGCTCGGACAGCTTGCCCTCGCGCCCCACGACCCGCCGCACCCGCGCCAGCTCACCCGTCAGGTGCAGCTTGCGGTCGGCGACCTCGTTGAAGACGGCGGCGATCTCCGCCATCGGCCCCTCGCCGGCCACGGTGAGCCGCTTGCGGAAATTGCCGTCGCGCATCGCGACCAGGGCCGCCAGCAGCCGCTCCAGGGCAGCGGCATCCACCTCGACGGTCCCACCGCTCCGGGACCGTCCGCCCTTCGCTCGCGTGTTACCGCCTCGCGCCGCCACGCCAGACTCCACCGTGTCCCTCCCGCAAGGGTTGACCGTACTGCTCGGGCTCGTACTCGGGCACTGCGCTCCGGCCGGCGGCTCCGACCACTCCGGCCACCGCAGGGAGCCTTCCCAGTGTTTCACCGCGAGCCGACCTGGCCATAACAGTCGGCAGCTTCGCATAACGTCCCCGTCCTCGGGGGACGGAAACAGCGGTGACCACCATCCGCCCGGACTGCGAAGGTAAGTAACCTGGCATGCGGCTGTCCAACCGCCCCCGGTCCGCCCGGCAGGGGCGGGAGGGCTCAGCACGACCACCGGGTACCGGAGGGGGCAGGCCGATCATGGCGGAGCCGGGCGTCGAGACGCGTACGAGGAGTTCTGTGATCACCGCGCGGGCGGCTGCCAGCTTTGAACCTGTGGGGCGGTCGGTCGCGACTGCCCGGGCCTTCGTACGGGACACGCTCCAGGGATGGGGCTACTCCGACGTCGTCGACGACGCCGTCGTCCTGACCAGCGAACTCGTCACCAACGCGGTGATCCACGCCGGCACCGCCGCCGACGTCCTGTGCCTGCGCATCGAGCACGGCGTCCGCGTGGAGGTCGCCGACCACTACCCCGAGCGCGAGGTCCCCATCCAGGGCGCCTCGCAGGCCTTCGTCCACCCGGACCGCGAGAACGGCCGGGGCCTGCTCCTGTGCGCCGCCCTCGCCTCCCGCTGGGGCGTCGAGTACTCCCCCACCAAGAAGCAGGTGTGGTTCCAGCTCGACCTGCCCGAGCGCCCGGTCGGCACCCGCCACGCGGGCCCCGCCCTGCCCCCGGACCTCCTGCCCGTGGCCGACGAGCGCGTACGCGTCGCCGTGGTCCAGGTCGACCAGGCGGGCGCCATCACGTCGTGGAACGGTGACGCCGCTCACCTCTTCGGGTACGCCGCCGACCAGGTCGTCGGCAAACAGCTGGGCGACTTCGCGGCCTGGCCGCACACCCCCGGCACCGGCACCGGCCTCGCCGAGGCGCTCCAGCTGTCCCGCTGGGAGGGCAGCTACGGGCTGCGCGGCGCCGACGGCCGTGTCGTCCCCGTGTACGCCTCCCACCTGCGGGTCCGCGACACCCACGGCGAGCCGTCCACGGTCTGCCTGCTCGTACGGGACTACGAGCGCGCCGTCCTCCAGACCCCGCCCCGCGCCCCCGTCGGCGACACCGGCGGCGAGGGCCGCTCCGTGGACCCGTTCGAGGTCTTCATCGGCTCCCCCGCCCCCGACGACCTGGACGGGCTCCTCCAGCGCACGGTGGAGCGGGCCCGCGACATGCTCGACGGTGACTCCGCCTTCCTGCTGCTGGCCACGGACGACGAGACGGAGCTGGAGGTACGGGCCACGACGGGCCTGCCCTCGGCCCGCCAGCGCTTCGCCCGCGTCCCCGTGGAGGCCGGCACCAGCCGGTACGCCTCGGCCCGCATGCCCGCCGTCCACGAGGACCTCACGGCCGTCCCCGGCGCCGTCCCGCTGCTCAACGGCACGGGCATGCGCTCGGTCGTCACCGTGCCACTCAAGGTCGAGGGCCGGCTGACGGGCTCCCTCGGCGTCGCCGCGGAGGCCGCCGGCCGCTACTCGAACGAGGAGGCCCTGCGTCTCCAGTTCGCCGCGGACCGTATCGCGCTGGCCGTCGAGTCGGCCCGCCTCGGCGAGCTGGAGCGGCTCCGCCGCGGCTCCCTCAGCTTCCTGGTGGAGGCGTCCGACCTGCTGGCCGGCACCCTCGACCGCGACCAGACACTCGCCCTGATGGCCCAGATGACCGTGCCCACCCTGGCCACCTGGTGCGCCGTCTACACCATCGCCGACCAGTCGTCGGACCCGTACCTGTCGTACGTGCTCCACGAGGACGAGGAGCGCATCGACGGCCTGAAGGACCTGCTGTCCCGCATCGCCCCTCCCGACCCCGTACCGACGCCGGGCGCCCGCGTCTGGAACGCCCCCGCCGAGGAAGCACACCAGGCCGCCCTGCGCGCCTCCGTCCAGGAGCTGGGCCGTGATTCGGCGCCCCTGTCCTCCGGCATCGACACGACGCTGGCGACGGCCACCGCGGTCGGCGGCGAGACGGTCGTCCTGCCCCTGGTCGCCCGCAACCGCGTGATCGGCATGCTCACCCTGGGCAAGCCCTCCGAGGACCACTTCCGCCAGGAGATCCTGGAACTGGCCGAGGACCTGTCCCGCAGGGCCGCCCTGGCCCTCGACAACGCCCGCCTGTACAGCGAGCGCATGGCCATCAGCCAGTCCCTCCAGCGCAGCCTCCTGCCCCCGGGCCTCCCGCAGATCGCCGGCGTCGAGGTCGACGTCATCTACCGCGCGGCCGGCGAGGGCAACGAGGTCGGCGGCGACTTCTACGACCTGTTCCCCATCCGCGACAAGGCGTACGGCTTCGCCATCGGCGACGTGTGCGGTACGGGCCCGGAGGCCGCGGCCGTCACGGGCCTGGCACGCCACGCCCTGCGCCTCCTGGCCCGCGAGGGCTTCGGCGGCCCAGCCGTCCTGGAGCGGCTGAACGCCGCCATCCTCGACGAGGGCGCCCGCAGCCGCTTCCTCACGCTCCTGTACGGCGAGCTGTGGCCGCAGGAGGACGGCAGCGCGCTCCTGAAGGTGGTGTGCGCGGGCCATCCGCTGCCGCTGCGCCTGCGGCAGGACGGCACGGTGGAGCCGGCGGCGGAGCCGCAGCCGCTCCTTGGCGTGATGGACGACCTGGAGCTGTACGAGCAGACGGTCACCCTGGACCCGGGCGATGTGCTGCTGTGCGTCACGGACGGCGTGACGGAACGCCGTGAGGGCACGCGCATGCTGGGCGACGACGGCCTCACCGAGGTGCTGCGGACGTGTACGGGCCTGACGGCCGGAGCGGTCGCCGCTCGCGTCCTGAGGGCCGTGGAGCGCTTCGCCGCGGAGCCGGCGTCGGACGACATGGCCATCCTCGCGATGCGCGTCCCGGAGCTCCACCGGCAGTAGGAGACGGTACGAGAAAGGCCCCCCGCCGCGAGGCGGGGGGCCTTTCTTTTCGGAGCCCCCAAACGGAATCGAACCGTTGACCTTCTCCTTACCATGGAGACGCTCTGCCGACTGAGCTATAGGGGCCTGTCGTTTTTGAGGTTTCCCTCGCGGCGACAGGAAAACTATACCCCGAACGAGCGAGGATGCCCAATCGGGCGTTCGCGCGCCGCCGGCTCCGGCCCACGAACGCAAAAAAGCCTCAACCCCCGGCCATGAAGACCAGGGGTTGAGGCTAATAATTGTTCGGCGGCGTCCTACTCTCCCACAGGGTCCCCCCTGCAGTACCATCGGCGCTGAAAGGCTTAGCTTCCGGGTTCGAAATGTAACCGGGCGTTTCCCTAACGCTATGACCACCGAAACACTATGAAGATAACAACTCAACCGGCAAGGGAGTTCGTTACTTCAGAACTAACACAGTGGACGCGAGCAACTGAGGACAAGCCCTCGGCCTATTAGTACCGGTCAACTCCACCCATTACTGGGCTTCCATATCCGGCCTATCAACCCAGTCGTCTACTGGGAGCCTTACCCTCTCAAGGAGGTGGGAATACTCATCTCGAAGCAGGCTTCCCGCTTAGATGCTTTCAGCGGTTATCCCTCCCGAACGTAGCCAACCAGCCATGCCCTTGGCAGAACAACTGGCACACCAGAGGTTCGTCCGTCCCGGTCCTCTCGTACTAGGGACAGCCCTTCTCAATATTCCTACGCGCACAGCGGATAGGGACCGAACTGTCTCACGACGTTCTAAACCCAGCTCGCGTACCGCTTTAATGGGCGAACAGCCCAACCCTTGGGACCGACTCCAGCCCCAGGATGCGACGAGCCGACATCGAGGTGCCAAACCATCCCGTCGATATGGACTCTTGGGGAAGATCAGCCTGTTATCCCCGGGGTACCTTTTATCCGTTGAGCGACGGCGCTTCCACAAGCCACCGCCGGATCACTAGTCCCGACTTTCGTCCCTGCTCGACCCGTCGGTCTCACAGTCAAGCTCCCTTGTGCACTTACACTCAACACCTGATTGCCAACCAGGCTGAGGGAACCTTTGGGCGCCTCCGTTACCCTTTAGGAGGCAACCGCCCCAGTTAAACTACCCATCAGACACTGTCCCTGATCCGGATCACGGACCCAGGTTAGACATCCAGCACGACCAGAGTGGTATTTCAACGACGACTCCACCTGAACTGGCGTCCAAGCTTCACAGTCTCCCACCTATCCTACACAAGCCGAACCGAACACCAATATCAAACTGTAGTAAAGGTCCCGGGTCTTTCCGTCCTGCTGCGCGAAACGAGCATCTTTACTCGTAGTGCAATTTCACCGGGCCTATGGTTGAGACAGTCGAGAAGTCGTTACGCCATTCGTGCAGGTCGGAACTTACCCGACAAGGAATTTCGCTACCTTAGGATGGTTATAGTTACCACCGCCGTTTACTGGCGCTTAAGTTCTCAGCTTCGCCGACCCGAAAGTCAGCTAACCGGTCCCCTTAACGTTCCAGCACCGGCAGGCGTCAGTCCGTATACATCGCCTTACGGCTTCGCACGGACCTGTGTTTTTAGTAAACAGTCGCTTCTCGCTGGTCTCTGCGGCCACACCCAGCTCCGGAGGAAAACTCCATCACCAGACGTGGCCCCCCTTCTCCCGAAGTTACGGGGGCATTTTGCCGAGTTCCTTAACCATAGTTCACCCGAACGCCTCGGTATTCTCTACCTGACCACCTGAGTCGGTTTAGGGTACGGGCCGCCATGAAACTCGCTAGAGGCTTTTCTCGACAGCATAGGATCATCCACTTCGCCACAATCGGCTCGGCATCAGGTCTCACCCTGCATGAGAGACGGATTTGCCTATCTCTCGGGCTACACCCTTACCCCGGGACAACCACCGCCCGGGCTGGACTACCTTCCTGCGTCACCCCATCGCTCACCTACTACCAGTCTGGGTCACCGGCTCCACCACTCCGTGATTGTCCGAAGACGCACACGGCGGTTTCACGGGCTTAGCATCGCTGGGTTCAGCGCTGGCGCTTCAAAGCGGGTACCGGAATATCAACCGGTTGTCCATCGACTACGCCTGTCGGCCTCGCCTTAGGTCCCGACTTACCCTGGGCAGATCAGCTTGACCCAGGAACCCTTAGTCAATCGGCGCACACGTTTCTCACGTGTGTATCGCTACTCATGCCTGCATTCTCACTCGTGAACCGTCCACAACTCGCTTCCACGGCTGCTTCACCCGGCACACGACGCTCCCCTACCCATCACAACACCCGTTGGGGCTTACGCTGCAATGACACGACTTCGGCGGTACGCTTGAGCCCCGCTACATTGTCGGCGCGGAATCACTTGACCAGTGAGCTATTACGCACTCTTTCAAGGGTGGCTGCTTCTAAGCCAACCTCCTGGTTGTCTCTGCGACTCCACATCCTTTCCCACTTAGCGTACGCTTAGGGGCCTTAGTCGATGCTCTGGGCTGTTTCCCTCTCGACCATGGAGCTTATCCCCCACAGTCTCACTGCCGCGCTCTCACTTACCGGCATTCGGAGTTTGGCTAAGGTCAGTAACCCGGTAGGGCCCATCGCCTATCCAGTGCTCTACCTCCGGCAAGAAACACACGACGCTGCACCTAAATGCATTTCGGGGAGAACCAGCTATCACGGAGTTTGATTGGCCTTTCACCCCTAACCACAGGTCATCCCCCAGGTTTTCAACCCTGGTGGGTTCGGTCCTCCACGAAGTCTTACCTCCGCTTCAACCTGCCCATGGCTAGATCACTCCGCTTCGGGTCTTGAGCGCGCTACTGAATCGCCCTATTCGGACTCGCTTTCGCTACGGCTTCCCCACACGGGTTAACCTCGCAACACACCGCAAACTCGCAGGCTCATTCTTCAAAAGGCACGCAGTCACGAGACACCAGCAAGCTGATGTCCGACGCTCCCACGGCTTGTAGGCACACGGTTTCAGGTACTATTTCACTCCGCTCCCGCGGTACTTTTCACCATTCCCTCACGGTACTATCCGCTATCGGTCACCAGGGAATATTTAGGCTTAGCGGGTGGTCCCGCCAGATTCACACGGGATTTCTCGGGCCCCGTGCTACTTGGGGGTCTCTCAAACGAGCCGCTGACGTTTCAGCTACGGGGGTCTTACCCTCTACGCCGGACCTTTCGCATGTCCTTCGCCTACATCAACGGTTTCTGACTCGTCTCACGGCCGGCAGACCGTGAAAGAGAGATCCCACAACCCCGCATGCGCAACCCCTGCCGGGTATCACACGCATACGGTTTGGCCTCATCCAGTTTCGCTCGCCACTACTCCCGGAATCACGGTTGTTTTCTCTTCCTGAGGGTACTGAGATGTTTCACTTCCCCTCGTTCCCTCCACACTGCCTATGTGTTCAGCAGCGGGTGACAGCCCATGACGACTGCCGGGTTTCCCCATTCGGACACCCCCGGATCAAAGCTCGGTTGACAGCTCCCCGGGGCCTATCGCGGCCTCCCACGTCCTTCATCGGTTCCTGGTGCCAAGGCATCCACCGTGCGCCCTTAAAAACTTGGCCACAGATGCTCGCGTCCACTGTGCAGTTCTCAAGCAACGACCAGCCACCCATCACCCTGCTGCAAGACAGCAAGTTCACTGGGGCCGGCGCATGAAGGGCGAGCAACGCTCGCACCCTCAGACACCCAACAGCGTGCCCGACACGATCCCTCGATCCGATCCGCGTTCCACGCCGAAGCAGTACTAGCGGTCCATCTCCTGATCGTGCCGAGTAGTCAACGTTCCACCCATGAGCAACCGTGCGAGACATTCGCTCGCAGTCGGCTATGTGCTCCTTAGAAAGGAGGTGATCCAGCCGCACCTTCCGGTACGGCTACCTTGTTACGACTTCGTCCCAATCGCCAGTCCCACCTTCGACAGCTCCCTCCCACAAGGGGTTGGGCCACCGGCTTCGGGTGTTACCGACTTTCGTGACGTGACGGGCGGTGTGTACAAGGCCGGGAACGTATTCACCGCAGCAATGCTGATCTGCGATTACTAGCGACTCCGACTTCATGGGGTCGAGTTGCAGACCCCAATCCGAACTGAGACCGGCTTTTTGAGATTCGCTCCACCTCGCGGTATCGCAGCTCTTTGTACCGGCCATTGTAGCACGTGTGCAGCCCAAGACATAAGGGGCATGATGACTTGACGTCGTCCCCACCTTCCTCCGAGTTGACCCCGGCGGTCTCCCGTGAGTCCCCAGCACCACAAGGGCCTGCTGGCAACACGGGACAAGGGTTGCGCTCGTTGCGGGACTTAACCCAACATCTCACGACACGAGCTGACGACAGCCATGCACCACCTGTACACCGACCACAAGGGGGCACCCATCTCTGAGTGTTTCCGGTGTATGTCAAGCCTTGGTAAGGTTCTTCGCGTTGCGTCGAATTAAGCCACATGCTCCGCCGCTTGTGCGGGCCCCCGTCAATTCCTTTGAGTTTTAGCCTTGCGGCCGTACTCCCCAGGCGGGGAACTTAATGCGTTAGCTGCGGCACGGACGACGTGGAATGTCGCCCACACCTAGTTCCCAACGTTTACGGCGTGGACTACCAGGGTATCTAATCCTGTTCGCTCCCCACGCTTTCGCTCCTCAGCGTCAGTATCGGCCCAGAGATCCGCCTTCGCCACCGGTGTTCCTCCTGATATCTGCGCATTTCACCGCTACACCAGGAATTCCGATCTCCCCTACCGAACTCTAGCCTGCCCGTATCGAATGCAGACCCGGGGTTAAGCCCCGGGCTTTCACATCCGACGCGACAGGCCGCCTACGAGCTCTTTACGCCCAATAATTCCGGACAACGCTTGCGCCCTACGTATTACCGCGGCTGCTGGCACGTAGTTAGCCGGCGCTTCTTCTGCAGGTACCGTCACTTTCGCTTCTTCCCTGCTGAAAGAGGTTTACAACCCGAAGGCCGTCATCCCTCACGCGGCGTCGCTGCATCAGGCTTTCGCCCATTGTGCAATATTCCCCACTGCTGCCTCCCGTAGGAGTCTGGGCCGTGTCTCAGTCCCAGTGTGGCCGGTCGCCCTCTCAGGCCGGCTACCCGTCGTCGCCTTGGTGAGCCGTTACCTCACCAACAAGCTGATAGGCCGCGGGCTCATCCTGCACCGCCGGAGCTTTCCACCACCATCAGATGCCTGAAGTGGTCATATCCGGTATTAGACCCCGTTTCCAGGGCTTGTCCCAGAGTGCAGGGCAGATTGCCCACGTGTTACTCACCCGTTCGCCACTAATCCCCTCCCGAAGGAGGTTCATCGTTCGACTTGCATGTGTTAAGCACGCCGCCAGCGTTCGTCCTGAGCCAGGATCAAACTCTCCGTGAATGCTTCCCGGTGATCCGGGTCAACACTCGCGTTGAGCGGAACAGGGCGGGAGGAATAGTCCCGCTTCCTGTTCACAGCGTCCTCGCTGTGTTTTTCAAAGGAACCTCGTCTCAGAGAGACGGGGTTATCAACATATCTGGCGTTGACTTTTGGCACGCTGTTGAGTTCTCAAGGAACGGACGCTTCCTTCGTACTCACCCGCAGAGACATTCTCTGGGGCTTTCCTCCGGGCGCTTCCCTTCGGTGTTTCCAACCTTACCAGATCCTTTTCCGTTCCGTTTCCGGTTCGGATTTCGTTTCCGGTGGCCGTTGGAGGGCCTTTTGCCTTTCGGCTGATCCGACTTTATCAGAGATTCTGAGTCGGTTTTCCGGCCCCGTCCGGGTCCCCCTCGGACACGCGAACGTGCCGGGTTCCCGGTCAGGCGGAGCCGTAAACGTACTGGAGCGGGGCGCCCCGATGCAAATCGAGGCGCCCCGCTCCGGGTCCGAGCTGGCGGGTCGTCAGACCTCCACCACCACAGGCAGGATCATCGGGCGCCGGCGGTAGGTGTCGGAGACCCACTTGCCGATGGTGCGCCGGATCAGCTGCTGCAGCTGGTGCGGCTCGACCACGCCGTCCTGGGCCGACCTGTTCAGGGCGTCCTCGACCTTCGGGATGACCGCGTCGAAGGCGCCGTCGTCGATGCCGGAGCCGCGTGCCTGGATGTGCGGGCCGCCGACGATCTTGCCGGTGGTGGAGTCGACCACCACGAAGACCGAGACGATGCCCTCCTCGCCCAGGATGCGGCGGTCCTTCAGGGCCACCTCCGTGACGTCGCCGACCGACAGGCCGTCGACGTACACGTATCCGGCCTGGACCTTGCCGACGATCTTGGCCTTGCCGTCGACCAGGTCGACGACGACGCCGTCCTCGGCGATGACGATGCGGTCCTTCGGGACACCCGTGAGCGCGCCCAGCTCCGCGTTGGCGCGCAGGTGGCGCCACTCGCCGTGGACCGGCATGAGGTTCCTGGGCTTGCAGATGTTGTAGAAGTACAGCAGCTCGCCGGCCGAGGCGTGGCCCGAGACGTGCACCTTGGCGTTGCCCTTGTGCACGACGTTGGCGCCCCAGCGGGTCAGGCCGTTGATCACGCGGTAGACCGCGTTCTCGTTGCCCGGGATGAGGGACGAGGCCAGGATGACCGTGTCGCCCTGGACGATCCGGATCTGGTGGTCCCGGTTGGCCATGCGGGACAGGGCCGCCATCGGCTCGCCCTGGGAACCCGTACAGACCAGCACGACCTCGTCGTCCGGGAGGTCGTCGAGCGTCCTGACGTCGACCACCAGGCCGGCCGGGACCCGCAGGTAGCCGAGGTCGCGGGCGATGCCCATGTTGCGGACCATCGAGCGGCCGACGAAGGCGACCCGGCGGCCGTACTCGTGGGCGGCGTCGAGGATCTGCTGGATGCGGTGGACGTGGCTGGCGAAGCTGGCCACGATGATCCGGCGCTGGGCGTTGGCGAAGACCGAGCGCATGACGTTGGAGATGTCGCGCTCGTGCGGCGTGAAGCCGGGGACCTCGGCGTTCGTGGAGTCGCTCAGGAGGAGGTCGATGCCCTCCTCGCTGAGGCGCGCGAAGGCGTGCAGGTCCGTGAGGCGGTTGTCCAGCGGCAGCTGGTCCATCTTGAAGTCGCCGGTGTGCACGACCATGCCCGCGGGGGTGCGGATGGCCACGGCCAGGGCGTCCGGGATGGAGTGGTTGACCGCGATGAACTCGCAGTCGAAGTGTCCGAGCTGCTCGCGCTGCCCCTCGGCCACCTCGAGGGTGTAGGGGCGGATGCGGTGCTCCTGGAGCTTCGCCTCGATCAGGGCGAGGGTCAGCTTGGAGCCGATGAGGGGGATGTCCGGCTTCAGGCGCAGCAGGTAGGGGACGCCGCCGATGTGGTCCTCGTGGCCGTGCGTGAGCACGATGCCGTCGATGTCGTCGAGGCGGTCCCTGATGGTGGTGAAGTCCGGCAGGATCAGGTCGACGCCGGGCTGCTCCTCCTCGGGGAAGAGGACGCCGCAGTCGACGATCAGCAGTCGGCCGCCGTACTCGAAGACGGTCATGTTGCGGCCGATCTCGCCGAGACCGCCGAGCGGGGTGACGCGCAGTCCGCCCGCGGGCAGCTTCGGCGGCGCACCGAGTTCAGGATGCGGATGACTCAAAAGACTCTCCTCACCACGCGCGCCACGTGCCCTTGAGACACGTGGCGCGCGTGACTGTTCTCTGTGTGTAGTTCGGGGTGTTTCGTTGTTTTGTATTCAGTTATGAAGTCTGTTGCTACAGCTGTACCCCGCCGGCGGCGAGATCGATCTTGAGCTGTGCGGTTTCCTCCGGGGACAGCTCCACGAGCGGCATGCGCAGCGGGCCCGCGGGCAGGCCCTGCAGCGCGAGGGCGGCCTTGGTGGTGATCACGCCCTGCGTGCGGAACATGCCGGTGAAGACCGGGAGCAGCTGCTGGTGGATCTCCGTGGCCTTCTGGACGTCGCCGGTGAGGTGGGCGTCGAGGAGGGCGCGCAGCTCGGGCGTGACGACATGGCCGACGACGGAGACGAAGCCGACGGCGCCGACGGAGAGCAGCGGGAGGTTCAGCATGTCGTCGCCGGAGTACCAGGCGAGGCCGGAGCGGGCGATGGCCCAGCTGGCGCGGCCGAGGTCGCCCTTGGCGTCCTTGTTGGCGACGATGCGCGGGTGCTCGGCGAGCCGGACGATCGTCTCGGTCTCGATGGGGACGCCGCTCCGGCCGGGGATGTCGTACAGCATCACGGGGAGTTCCGTGGCGTCGGCGATCGCCGTGAAGTGGCGGTACAGGCCCTCTTGCGGGGGCTTGTTGTAGTACGGGGTCACCGCGAGCAGGCCGTGCGCGCCGGCGCGCTCGGCGGCGCGGGCGAGCTCGAGGGTGTGGTGGGTGTCGTTGGTGCCGATGCCGGCGACGACATGGGCGCGGTCGCCGACCGCCTCCAGGACCGCCCGTACGAGCTGGTCTTTCTCCGCGTCGCTGGTGGTCGGGGACTCGCCGGTGGTGCCGTTGACGACCAGGCCGTCGTTGCCGGCGTCCACGAGATGGGTTGCGAGCCGCTGAGCGCCGTCGATGTCGAGCGCACCGTCCGCCGTGAAGGGCGTGACCATAGCGGTGAGGACCCGCCCGAAGGGGGTCTGCGGAGTGGAGATCGGAGCCATGGGTAACACGCTACTCGCTGCTCAGCGCATGGGGTCCCCTCGGGGGACGTGATGTAAGTGGAGCCCGGCACTGCCTGCTCGGGGGTTCAAGCAGTGCCGGGTCCGTTTGATCAGGCTAGATGAACTTCTCGAAATGTCGCAATACGGACACTTCGGACGGCTGATCCGTACATCTGTGCCGCCGGGGTACTACGGGGCGACGCGCCCGTTGTTGTTGAAGGCGGCGTACGTCAGCGGCATCAGCTTCGCCCACTCGGCCTCCATCTTCTCGCCCACCATCTCGATCTCGCGCTGCGGGAAGGAGGGCACCTTGGCCAGCTCGTGCTGGGTGCGCAGGCCGAGGAAGTGCATCAGCGAGCGCGCGTTGCACGTCGCGTACATCGACGAGTACAGGCCGACCGGGAGGACCGAGCGGGCCACCTCGCGGGCGACGCCGGCGGCCAGCATCTCCTGGTACGCCTCGTACGCCTGGACGTACGACGCCTCCATGGTGCCGGTGACCAGGTCGTGCTGCTCCTGGGTGCCCTCGACGAAGACGTACTTGCCGGGGCGGCCCTCCTGGACGAGCTTGCGGGAGGTGTCCGGCACGTAGAAGACGGGCTCCAGCTCCCGGTAGCGCCCCGACTCCTCGTTGTACGACCAGCCCACGCGGTGGCGCATGAACTCGCGGAACACGAAGATCGGGGCGCTGATGAAGAACGTCATCGAGTTGTGCTCGAACGGGCTGCCGTGCCGGTCCCGCATCAGGTAGTTGATCAGGCCCTTGGACCGCTCCGGGTCCTTCTTCAGCTCGTCGAGCGACTGCTCCCCGGCCGTGGAGACACGGGCGGCCCAGAGCACGTCCGTGTCGGCAGCGCTGTGCTTGACCAGCTCGACGGTCACATCACTGCGGAAGCTGGGCTTGAGGTCTTCGGCGGGGGTGTCGCTCACCGGCGGGGGTCCTTCCAAATCGCGTCGCTGGGGCGGCGCCCACTCTACGGCCACGGACTGACAGCGGATTTCGGGCACCAAATCGCTCGTGGGCGCGTCTGTACCGGTAGCAACCGAAGAAACCACCCACGAGCTCCCAGGAGAGTCACCACATGTTGCGCCGGCGTGAGGCAGTCCCGTTCTCGTTCGTCGCCGAGGCCGACCGCTTCCGCAGTAACGTCACCCCTCCGGCACGGCAGCGTCCCAGTCCCTCCCAGGTGGCTGGTCGTACGCTGATCGGGCTGACTGTGGTGGCCGGTCTTGTGGGGTCGCTGCTCTTCGGGATGCCGGCGTTGCAGTCCGGACCGTCGGCCGGGCACACGCAGCAGTCCGAGGCATCCGACGGCCGTTGACGCGTTCAGGCCCCTGCTGTGGCCGCTCGTGCAGGCGCTGGGTAGCCTCACCGGGCACAGCCCGAACGAGCGTGCAAAAGACTTAAGGATCAGTCGTGCCCCTGCCCTTCCTGACGGCCGACCGTGCTTTCGAAGCCACGAGCGACGACATGGCGCTCCCCTTCGAGGACCACGACAGCTGGCGCCGTCCCTACCGGCCAGGCCCCTGGCGGGTGATCGCGGCGGCGCTCGCCCTGCTCATCGCCTCGTTCATGCTGCTGGCCACCTTGATCGTCGCCCTGGCGGGGGCGCTGCCCGCGGCCGGCGTGTGCCTGGGAGCCGCGTCGCTGGTCGTCCTGTGCGCGCTGCGGCTGCTGCGGGTGGGCACCTGGGTGAGCCGGCACGGCGTGCGCCGGGTGCGGTTCCTCCGGACGGTCACCGTGCCGTGGGGCCGCACGGCGTCGCTGCGCACGGTGCAGCAGCCGGTGCGCTGGCTGGGGCTGCCCCGGACCGTGCAGGGGCAGGCCCTGCTCCTCGTACGGCACGGGGGCGGGGGTGAGCCGCTGACGCTGCTCACCGACCACAACGCGGACTTCCTGTCCCGGGTCGAGGCGTTCGACCGGGCGGCCGACACGGTGGAGGCCTGGTACGCGGAGTACGGGCAGGCCTCCTAGTCGCGAGGCGCTCCGGGCCGGCCGTGTCTCAGGACGCGGCCGGCCCGCTGTCGTGCAGGGCGATCGCGCGCTGCATGGCCTTGCGGGCCCGCGGGGTGTCCCGGGCGTCGCGGTAGGCGACGGCGAGCCGGAACCAGCAGCGCCAGTCGTCCGGGGCGTCCTCCGTCTCCGCGCGGCGCCTGGCGAACACCTCGTCGGCCGAATCGCGGTCGATCCGCCCGTCCGGGGTGCGCCGCAGCTCGTCGACGGGCAGGCCGCCCTCCGCCTCCAGCTCGGCCGCCAGGCGGTTGGCCCGGGTGACGAAGCGGGTGTTCATCCAGAGGAACCACACGCCGATGCCCGGCAGGACGAGCGCCGCGATCCCGAGCGTGACGGTGATCGCGGTGCCCTGCTGGATCAGTGCCACGCCGCGGCCGCCGACCAGGACGAACCAGACGGCCAGGAAGGCGGCCGTGACGAAGTACGTGATCTTCGCACCCATGGGGATCAGCCGAGGTCGAGGAAGTTTTCCAGGCCGAAGGTCAGGCCCGGGGTCGTGACCACTCGGCGGGCGCCGAGCAGGATTCCCGGCATGAAGCTGCTGTGGTGCAGCGAGTCGTGCCGGATGGTGAGCGTCTCGCCCTCGCCGCCGAGCAGCACCTCCTGGTGGGCGAGCAGGCCCCGGAGCCGTACCGCGTGGACCGGGACGCCGTCGACGTCGGCGCCGCGGGCGCCGTCCAGGGCCGTGGCGGTCGCGTCGGGCTGCGGGGCGCAGCCCGCCTCGGCGCGGGCGGCCGCGATGAGCTGGGCGGTGCGCGTGGCCGTGCCGGAGGGGGCGTCCACCTTGTTGGGGTGGTGCAGCTCGACGACCTCGACGGACTCGAAGTACGGCGCCGCGATCTGCGCGAACTTCATGGTCAGCACGGCGCCGATGGAGAAGTTCGGCGCGATGAGCACCCCGGTGTCCGGGGACGCGTCCAGCCAGCCGCCCAGCCGGCTGAGGCGGTCCTCGGTCCAGCCGGTCGTGCCGACGACGGCGTGGATGCCGTGGCGTACGCAGAAGTCGAGGTTGTCCATGACCGAGTCGGGCGTGGTCAGCTCGACCGCGACCTGGGCGCCGGCCTCGACCAGGGACTCCAGCCGGTCGCCCCGGCCCAGGGCCGCGACCAGCTCCATGTCGTCGGCGGCCTCCACGGCTCGTACGGCCTCGGAGCCGATACGGCCCTTGGCGCCGAGAACGGCCACGCGCAGCTTGCTCATGCTTGCTTCCTTACGGGGTGGGGTTGCCGGTCAGGCGACGGCCTCGTCGAGGCGGTCCGCCTGCTTGTCCTTCAGCGGGCCGATCACGGACAGCGAGGGGCGCTGTCCGAGGAGGTCGGCCGCCACCGCGCGGACGTCGTCGGGGGTCACGGACGCGATGTGGGCGAGCATGTCGTCCACCGACATCTGGTCGCCCCAGCACAGCTCGCTCTTGCCGATGCGGTTCATCAGCGCTCCCGTGTCCTCCAGGCCGAGGACGGTGGAGCCGGAGAGCTGGCCGATGGCGCGGGCGATCTCGTCGTCGGCCAGTCCCTCGTGGGCGACCCGGTCGAGCTCGTCGCGGCAGATGCGCAGCACGTCGTGGATCTGGCTGGGGCGGCACCCCGCGTACACGCCGAACAGGCCGCAGTCGGCGAAGCCCGAGGTGTAGGAGTAGACGCTGTAGGCCAGGCCGCGCTTCTCGCGGACCTCCTGGAAGAGGCGCGAGGACATGCCGCCGCCGAGGGCGGTGTTCAGCACGCCGAGGGCCCAGCGGCGGTCGTCGGTACGGGCGTACCCGGGCATGCCGAGCACCACGTGGGCCTGCTCGGTCCTGCGGTTCAGCAGCTCGACGCGGCCGGCCGTGCGGATGGCGCGGTGGCCGTCGCGGGGGGTGACGGGGACGGCGTCGGTGCGGGTGAGGGCGCCGGCCTTCTCGAAGGCGCGGCGGACCTGCCGTACGACGGTGGCGTGGTCGATGTTGCCGGCCGCCGCGACCACCAGGTGGGTGGGGTCGTAGTGCTTCTTGTAGAAGCGGGCGACCTGGTCGCGGGTGAGGGCGTTGATCGTGTCGACGGTGCCGAGGACCGGGCGGCCCAGCGGGGTGTCGCCGAACATCGTCTTGGCGAACAGGTCGTGGACGACGTCGCCCGGGTCGTCCTCGGTCATCGCGATCTCTTCGAGGATCACGCCGCGCTCGGCGTCGACGTCCTCCGCCAGGATCAGCGAGCCCGTCAGCATGTCGCAGACGACGTCGATGGCCAGCGGCAGGTCGGTGTCGAGGACCCGCGCGTAGTAGCAGGTGTACTCCTTCGCCGTGAAGGCGTTCATCTCGCCGCCGACCGCGTCGATGGCGGCGGAGATGTCGAGGGCGCTGCGCTTGTGCGTGCCCTTGAAGAGGAGGTGCTCCAGGTAGTGCGTGGCGCCGTTGAGGGCGGGCGTCTCGTCGCGGGAGCCGACGTGCGCCCAGATGCCGAAGGTGGCGGAGCGTACGGACGGCAGGGTCTCGGTGACGATGCGCAGGCCGCCCGGCAGGGTCGTACGGCGGACCGTGCCGATGCCGTCCTTGCCGGGGAGAAGCGTTTGGGTACGGGCGACGGCCCGCGCCTCCGGGGAGGTGCGGGCCGTCGTCCTGGAACTACGGGACGTCACTGGTCGGTGTCGTCCTTCTTCTCGCCCTCGGCGCCCGCGGCGGAACCGCTCGTGGACTCGGCCTCCTCCGCGATCACGGGGATCAGGGAGAGCTTGCCGCGCTGGTCGATCTCGGCGATCTCGACCTGGACCTTGGAGCCGACCGCGAGCACGTCCTCGACGTTCTCCACGCGCTTGCCACCGGCGAGCTTGCGGATCTGCGAGATGTGCAGCAGGCCGTCCTTGCCGGGCAGCAGGGAGACGAACGCGCCGAAGGTGGTGGTCTTGACGACCGTACCCAGGTAGCGCTCGCCGACCTCCGGCATGGTCGGGTTGGCGATGCCGTTGATCGTGGCGCGGGCGGCCTCGGCGGACGGGCCGTCGGCGGCACCGATGTAGATGGTGCCGTCGTCCTCGATCGTGATCTCGGCGCCGGTGTCCTCCTGGATCTGGTTGATCATCTTGCCCTTGGGGCCGATGACCTCGCCGATCTTGTCCACGGGGATCTTGACGGTGATGATCCGCGGGGCGTTGGGGGACATCTCGTCCGGGCGGTCGATCGCTTCCATCATCACGTCGAGGATGTGGAGGCGGGCGTCGCGGGCCTGCTTGAGGGCCGCGGCCAGGACGGAGGCCGGGATGCCGTCCAGCTTGGTGTCGAGCTGGAGGGCGGTGACGAACTCCTTCGTACCGGCGACCTTGAAGTCCATGTCGCCGAAGGCGTCCTCCGCACCGAGGATGTCGGTGAGGGTGACGTAGTGCGTCTTGCCGTCGATCTCCTGGGAGATCAGGCCCATGGCGATACCGGCGACGGGGGCCTTCAGCGGCACACCGGCGTTCAGCAGCGACATGGTGGAGGCGCAGACCGAGCCCATCGACGTGGAGCCGTTGGAGCCCAGGGCCTCGGAGACCTGGCGGATCGCGTACGGGAACTCCTCGCGCGACGGCAGGACCGGCACGAGGGCGCGCTCGGCGAGGGCGCCGTGGCCGATCTCGCGGCGCTTCGGGGAGCCGACGCGGCCCGTCTCACCGGTGGAGTACGGCGGGAAGTTGTAGTTGTGCATGTAGCGCTTGCGGGTCACCGGGGAGAGGGTGTCCAGCTGCTGCTCCATGCGGAGCATGTTGAGGGTGGTGATGCCCAGGATCTGGGTCTCGCCACGCTCGAACAGGGCGGAGCCGTGGACGCGCGGGATGGCCTCGACCTCGGCGGCCAGCGTACGGATGTCCGTGACGCCGCGGCCGTCGATGCGGACCTTGTCCTTGATCACGCGCTCGCGGACCAGCTGCTTGGTGAGCGAGCGGTACGCGGCGGAGATCTCCTTCTCGCGGCCCTCGAACTGCGGGAGCAGCTTCTCGGCGGCGACGGCCTTGACGCGGTCCAGCTCGGTCTCGCGGTCCTGCTTGCCCGCGATGGTGAGCGCCTGGGCCAGCTCCGTCTTCACGGCGGCGGTGAGCGCCTCCAGGACGTCGTCCTGGTAGTCGAGGAAGATCGGGAACTCGGCGACCGGCTTGGCGGCCTTGGCGGCGAGGTCCGACTGGGCCTTGCACAGCACCTTGATGAAGGGCTTGGCGGCGTCCAGACCGGCGGCCACGATCTCCTCGGTCGGCGCGTCGGCGCCGCCCTCGACGAGCTTGACCGTCTGCTCGGTGGCCTCGGCCTCGACCATCATGATCGCGACGTCGCCGTCCTCCAGGACGCGGCCCGCGACGACCATGTCGAAGACGGCGTCCTCGAGCTCGGTGTGCGTCGGGAAGGCCACCCACTGGCCGCGGATCAGCGCGACGCGGACGCCGCCGATCGGGCCCGAGAAGGGCAGGCCGGCGAGCTGCGTGGAGGCGGAGGCGGCGTTGATGGCGACCACGTCGTAGAGGTGGTCCGGGTTGAGCGCCATGATCGTCGCGACGACCTGGATCTCGTTGCGCAGGCCCTTCTTGAAGGACGGGCGCAGCGGGCGGTCGATCAGGCGGCAGGTGAGGATCGCGTCCTCGGAGGGCCGGCCCTCGCGGCGGAAGAAGGAGCCGGGGATCTTGCCGGCCGCGTACATCCGCTCCTCGACGTCGACCGTCAGCGGGAAGAAGTCGAGCTGGTCCTTGGGCTGCTTGGACGCGGTGGTGGCCGACAGCACCATGGTGTCGTCGTCCAGGTACGCAACGGCGGAGCCGGCGGCCTGCCTGGCCAGGCGGCCCGTCTCGAAGCGGATGGTGCGGGTGCCGAAGGAGCCGTTGTCGATGACGGCTTCGGCGTAGTGGGTTTCGTTCTCCACCAGCGGTTTCTCCGTTTACTTGTCGTCTTTGCGTCCGTACGCCCGTGTGGCGCGGGACGGGGGACGGAGAGCTACGCGCCTTGTGTGCGGGCCGGTCTTCGATCGAAGCACCCGGGGGCACCCTTTCGGGTCTGTCCCGGGGGCCACTACCGAGGACCGGCGGCGGCGAGGCGGTCTCTCCTCTTGCCATTCTTGCGTTATGTCCGCTTCATGGCGATTTCTTTATGGCGTTGTGCGACCAGATTACTGAGCCTGTGCCCAGCCGCGCATTCCGGCCGGTGCGCGCGTACAGCAAAGGGAGCGGTCCCCTGTCGACGGGAACCGCTCCCTTCACCACGTCTTACTTGGCGCCCGCAGCACCGCGGCGGATGCCGAGGCGGTCGACCAGCGTACGGAAGCGCTGGATGTCCTTCTTGGCCAGGTACTGCAGCAGGCGGCGGCGCTGACCGACCAGGATCAGCAGACCACGACGGGAGTGGTGGTCGTGCTTGTGGGTCTTGAGGTGCTCGGTCAGGTCCGAGATGCGGCGGGAGAGCAGCGCGACCTGGACCTCGGGGGAGCCGGTGTCGCCCTCCTTGGTGCCGAACTCGGCCATGATCTGCTTCTTCGTGGCGGCGTCGAGAGACACTCGGTACTCCTCTTGGTGTTCGATGCGCCCGCGAGTGCCCCTGGTCTTGGTCTCAGGGGAACTTCCGTGACTCGGAGGCGAAGGCTCGATGAGCGCTGCCCCCAGATCATCCGGGGGCGCGTACACAAACGGCCGTCACACAGCGTACCAGTCCTTCTATGACGTCAGCGCACGGATGGAGTGGTAGACGTCGAAGACCGCGAGGCAGAGCGGGACGAGCGTGAGCAGTACGGCGGCCTCGGCGATCTCCAGGAAGCGGCCCCAGAACGGGGTTACGCCCTTGTTCGGCACGATCAGGCCGATGGCGACGATCAGCGCCGCGACGCCCGCGATGGCGGCCGCCAGCCAGATCGTCCGCAGCTCCAGAGCGCCGCCCTGGCCGCGCAGGGCGTCGCGCATGACGCCGGCCGGCGGGTTGAGGGCCAGGCCGAGGCCGAGGAGCACCAGGGCGCCCAGGCCCGCGGCGAGGGCGCAGCCGATCTGGGCGGTGTAGCGGAACAGGTGGGCGCGCATGAGCATGGCCACGCCGGTGGCGAGGGCGAGCAGCTGGGCCCACACGTCGTCGGAGAAGCCGAGGACGGCGCCCGCTCCCACGGCGAGCAGCGCGCAGCCGCCGACGAGGCCGACCAGCAGCTCGTGGCCGCGGCGGGCCTGGGCCGCGATGCGCTCGGCGTCGACCGGGCCCTGCGGGGCGGGGTCGTTGCCGTCGTATCCGCCGCCGACCGCCGTGCGCGGCGGGTCGAAGCCGATGGGCAGGCGGGCGAAGCGGGTCGACAGGCCCGGCAGGAAGGCGAGGGCGCCCACGGCGAGCGGGGAGCACACGGCGGCGCTCTCGACGGGCGCCATCCCGGTCAGGGTCGCGACGAACGTGACGATCATGCCGACGGCCGAGGCGAAGGCGAACGCCACGAAGGGGCCGTCCCCGCCGGGCGCGACGATCGTCAGGATCACCGACACGACGAGCACGGCTGCGCACGCCAGCAGGAACTGGAGCCTGCCGGGGCCATGGCCCTGGGCGAGCGGCAGCAGGCCGGAGCCGGCGACCGCGGCGTTCGCCATGGCGCCGACACCGAGGGCGATGGCCGAGCCCCGGTCGTCGTACACCCGGGCCCGTACGCAGGCGAGGGTCAGCAGCAGCACGCCGGCGACGCCCGCCAGGATCGCCGGGAGGCCGTGCATGTCGTGGCGGGGACCGGACGTCCAGAGCACGAACGCCAGGAGGACCAGCAGGACGGACCCGCCGAAGAGGCCGGAGCCGCGCATGAGGGCGTCGGTCCAGAACGTGCGGTCACGGGCGACCGCGGACGCCACGGCGTCGGAGACGTCGTCGAAGACGGCCGGGGGGAGCGACTCGGCGAACGGCCGCAGGGAGAGCAGCTCGCCGTCGAGGATGCGCTGGGCCGCCAGCGAGCGGGCGCCGTCGAGGACCTTGCCGTCGCGGCGCACCAGGTGGTAGCCGACCGGGCCGCCCTCCACCGGGCTCTGGCCGGAGAGGCGCAGGATCTCCGGGTAGAGGTCGGCGACGGGGATGTCCTCGGGCAGAGCGACGTCGACGCGGCCGTCGGGCGCGACGACCGTGACGCGACAGAAGCCGGTTCCGCCGCCGGACGGCGTGGCGGGACCCGGGTGACCGGCTGCGGTGGCCGCCGCTGGGGCCGTCATACTCACCTGCTGCTTCCCCTCGTGATGCTGTGCGGGATTCCGTGGATGGACGGAACTTCGCGGGACTTCTCTGGACTTCTCGGACGGAGTGCGGACTTCTCGGGTGGATGTCGTGACGCCCACGCACCGGAGACCGGCATCGCGATCCGAGTGACCCTCTTTTTGCGGTAGTTCATGAGTGCGCAAATATCTCGCGTCACCCTACCGCTCACCCGTCACCCCGTCCGCAAGTAGGATCCCCACCGCGGATGGAGCCCGTCGCCACGGGGGCGCCGATAAGGAACGTTTCCGTCCGGCAAGGGAATTGGTGAGCTGTGAGTCAGATCGTCGTCAAGCGCCCACCACGGGTCCTGCCCTCCGAAGTGCCCAGCGAGCAGGTGCAGCTGCAACCGCCGCCGGAGCTGCCCAAGGGGCAGCAGGAGGGCGTGCTGATGCAACTCCTGCCCATGCTCGGCATGGGCGGCTCCGTCGTCTTCTTCTTCATGACCCCGAATCCGATCATGCGGATCATGGGCATGATCATGATCGCGTCCACGGTCGGCATGGGCATCGCGATGCTCGTACGCTACCGGCGCGGCACCCAGGGTCAGCTCGCCGACCTGCGGCGCGACTACCTGAGGTACCTCACCCAGACCCGGAAGTCGGTGCTGCGCACGGCGCGGCTCCAGCGTGACGCGCAGTTCTATCTGCACCCGTCGCCGGAGCAGCTGTGGGCGCTGGTCGCAGAAGGCAGCCGGGTGTGGGAGCGACGCGTCGGCGACGACGACTTCGGCCAGGTGCGCGTCGGCCTCGGCAGCCAGCAGCTCGCCACCGCGCTCCTCGCCCCCGAGACCGCCCCCGTCGACGACCTGGAGCCGCTGACCGCCGGCGCCATGCGGCAGTTCCTGGCGACGCACGGCACGCTCGACGGCCTGCCGATGGCGGTGTCGCTGCGCGCCTTCTACCACGTGGCGGTGAGCGGCGAGGCCGCGTCCGTCCGCTCGGTGACCCGCGCGATGGTGGGGTCGCTCGCCTCGCTGCACTCCCCCGAGGACCTGGTCGTCGCGGTGGCGGCCGCCCCCGAGAACGCCGCCCAGTGGGAGTGGGCGAAGTGGCTCCCGCACGTCCAGGCGCGCGGCGCGGTCGACGGCGCCGGCAGCCTGCGGCTGATCACCACGGACGTGATGGAGCTGCAGGAGATGCTCGCCGGGCACCTGGAGGGCCGGCCGCGCTTCCAGGGCGGCGACAATCCGCTGCTCGACCAGCCGCACCTCGTCATCGTCCTCGACGGCCGGACCGTGCCGCCCATGTCGGCGCTGGCGGCCGCCGAGGGCCTGCAGGGCGTGACGATCCTGGAGGTCGTCCCCGGTGACGCCGGGGGCGCGCGCGGACAGCTGTCGGTGGTCGTGCACGCCGACGAGCTGCGCCTGGAGTCCGGGCACGGCCTCGTGTACGACGGCACCCCCGACGGGCTCAGCCTGGAGGCCGCCGAGGCGCTGGCCCGCCAGCTGGCGCCGCTGCGCATGGCGTCGGGCGGCGACGACGACGAACCGCTGCTGGCGAACCTCGAGTTCACCGACCTGCTGAACCTCGGCGACGCGGCCTCGGTCGACGTCAGCCGCACCTGGCGGCCGCGCTCGCAGTCGGAGCGGCTGCGCGTGCCGATCGGTGTCGGCGAGGACGGATCGCCCGTGATGCTGGACCTGAAGGAGGCCGCGCAGGAGGGCATGGGCCCGCACGGCCTGTGCGTGGGCGCGACCGGCTCCGGCAAGTCGGAGCTGCTGCGGACGCTGGTGCTGGGCCTCGCGGTCACGCACTCGTCGGAGACCCTCAACTTCGTCCTCGCGGACTTCAAGGGTGGCGCGACCTTCGCCGGCATGTCGCAGATGCCGCACGTGGCGGCCGTCATCACCAACCTCGCGGACGACCTGACGCTCGTCGACCGCATGGGCGACTCGATCCGGGGCGAGCTGAACCGGCGGCAGGAGATGCTGCGCGACGCCGGCAACTACGCCAACATCCACGACTACGAGAAGGCGCGCGCGGCCGGCGCCGCGCTGCAGCCGATCCCCTCGCTCGTCCTGGTCATCGACGAGTTCAGCGAACTCCTCACCGCCAAGCCCGACTTCATCGACATGTTCGTGCAGATCGGCCGCATCGGCCGGTCGCTCGGCGTGCACCTGCTGCTGGCGTCGCAGCGCCTGGAGGAGGGCCGGCTGCGCGGCCTGGAGACGTACCTGTCGTACCGGATCGGTCTGCGGACCTTCTCGACGGCCGAGTCGCGCGCGGCGATCGGTGTCCCCGACGCGTACCACCTGCCGAACGTGCCGGGCTCCGGCTACCTGAAGTTCGGTACCGACGAGATGGTCCGCTTCAAGGCGGCGTACGTCTCCGGCGTGTACCGCTCCAGCGCGCAGCGGCTCGCCGTCGCCGGCGGCCCGCTGCCGGTCGACCGGCGGCCGGTGCCGTTCACGGCGGCGCCCGTGCCGATCCGGTACGTCCAGCCGTCGGCGCGGCCGCAGGTGCCGGACGCGGGGACGCAGGAGGACGACGCGCTGGCCGACTCCGTGCTGGACGTCATCGTGCGGCGGCTGGAGGGGCGCGGTGTGGAGGCCCACCAGGTGTGGCTGCCGCCGCTGGACAACCCGCCGCCGCTGGACGAGGTGCTGCCGGGGCTCTCGGAGGTGCAGGGCCGCGGTCTGACCCAGCCGGGCTTCGAGGGCGCGGGACGGCTCGTCGTACCGCTCGGTGTCGTGGACAAGCCGTTCGAGCAGCGCCGCGACACGCTGTACCGGGACTTCTCGGGCGCGGCCGGCCACATGCAGATCATCGGTGGCCCGCAGTCGGGCAAGTCGACGCTGCTGCGCACCCTGATCTCCGCCTTCGCCCTCACGCACACCCCGCACGAGGTGCAGTTCTACGGCCTCGACTTCGGTGGTGGCGGTCTGTCGGCGGTCGCCGGCCTGCCGCATGTCGGCGGCATCGCGTCGCGCCTCGACCCCGAGCGCGTGCGGCGTACGGTCGCCGAGGTGTACGGCATCCTGTCGCGCCGCGAGGAGTTCTTCCGCAGCGCCGGGATCGACTCCATCGCCACGTTCCGCCGGCTGCGCGCCCGGGGCGAGATCTCCGTGACGGACCAGCCGTGGGGCGACGTGTTCCTGGTCATCGACGGCTGGGGCAACTTCCGCTCCGACTACGAGGGCCTGGAGCAGCTCGTGATGGACATGGCCGCGCGCGGTCTGGGCTACGGCATCCACGTCGTGCTCACCGCGTCCCGGTCCATGGAGGTGCGGGCCAACCTCAAGGACCACCTGATGAACCGGCTGGAGCTGCGGCTGGGTGACCCCATGGACTCCGAGCTGGACCGGCGGGTGGCGGCGAACGTCCCGGCCGGGGTGCCGGGCCGTGGTCTCACCCCGGAGAAGCTGCACTTCATGGCGGCGGTCCCGCGGATCGACGGCATCAACTCCGACAGCGACCTCTCGGAGGCGACGGCCGCGATGGCCCGCGAGGTCGGCCGGCACTGGACGGCGCCGGGCGCCCCGGCCGTACGGCTGCTGCCGCGCGAGCTGCCGGCGGAGAACCTTCCGGCGGGCTACGCGCACCCGGAGCGCGGTGTCTCCTTCGCGATCGACGAGAACAACCTGGCGCCGGTCTTCGCCGACTTCGAGCGCGACCCGTTCTTCCTGGTCTTCGGCGAGAGCGAGTCCGGCAAGTCCAACCTGCTGCGGCTGCTGGTCAAGCAGCTGACCGAGCGGTACGACGGGGACTCCTGCAAGCTGTTCGTGGTCGACAACCGGCGCGCCCTGCTGGACGTGACGCCCGCCACGCACCTCGCGGAGTACGTCCCGATGTCCAACAACATGGACCACCACGTGGACGCCCTGGTGGGCCTGATGCGGCGGCGCACGCCGTCGGAGGACGTCACGGCGCAGCAGCTGCGGGACCGCAGCTGGTGGCAGGGCCCGAACATCTTCGTCGTCGTCGACGACTACGACCTGGTGTCGACGTCCAGCGGCAACCCGCTGGCCCCGCTCACCGAACTGCTGCCGTTCGCCCGCGACGTGGGCGTCCGCTTCATCATCGCCCGCAACACGGCGGGCGCGAGCCGCGCCGCGTACGAGCCGTTCATGCAGCGCATGATGGAACTGGGCGCCCAGGGCGTGATCCTGTCCGGCGACCCGAGCGAGGGCGACGTCCTGAGCGGCGTCCGCCCCCGCCCGATGCCCCCGGGCCGAGGCATCTTCGTCTCCCGCCAACGCGGAAACCCGCTGGTGCAGACGGGCCTCATGGCTTCGGATCTGCGGTAGGCGGACGCACTTGTCGGGGCGCTCGCGGGGTGCGGGCGCCCCGACAAGGCTTTTTCGGGCCGGGTGACACTCCGGTCGGATGAGATGACTTGCAGTTATCACGGCTGGGTTCCTAGCGTGGCGCCAGCACAGTGCTTTCTACGTGGAAGGGGCAGGCACGCGCATGGCGTGGGACGAGTGGGAGCAACTGAAGGCCGAGGCCCAAGCCCGTGGCGATACGGGGATGCGGCTGAACGGGGTACCGCCGGAGCCCGCCCCCAACGCGGGAGGCCCGAACGGTGTCCTCAAGGTCCACCAGGCCGACCTGGCCGCGATCGGTGACGAGGCGTTCAAGCTCTACACCCGGCTGTGGAAGGAGGCCCGCGTCACCAGCACCGAGACGGCGGGCACCGACTTGACCAGTCAGGGAATCATGCTGGGCAGTGCCCTCACCCATGTGTCACAGCGCTGGGACCGGCAGCTGAACACCCTGATGGACGCCTGCGCCCTGATCTCCAACCACATGGACTTCACGAAGAACGCGCACCAGGGCGACGAGTACCACATCAAGCGTCGCGTGAGCAGCATCCACGCGCTGGACGCGGGCTTCGACGAGTCGTTCGCGCCGCCGGGCAAGAAGAACGACGTGTACGGCACCAAGGAGAAGAAGGACGAGAAGGGCTAGAGGGGCATCGTGGACTTCGAATCTCTTCACTCGGCCAACTTCAAGCTGCTCGACGACACCGTCAGCGACTGGACGAGCATGGTCCAAAGGCTCGGACAATTGGAGAAGGAGGCGCGGGACGGCCTCCGCGGAAAGGCCCTGAAGGCCAACTGGATGGGCTACAACGCCACGGTGTCCCGTGCGTTCGTCGGCAGGACGGCGGGAGAGTTCGCCGACGCGCATGCTCAGGCGACGTCCATCCGCAACATCATGCGCGACACGCGGGACGAGCTGAAGACACAGCAGCGCCTGCTGAAGGAAGCGGTTGAGCGCGGGCGGGGGAAGCAGCTCACGGTGAAGTCCGACGGCTGCTTCTTCACGGTGCTGGCCGGCCCGGACGCGAAGTCCCCCGCCGCGCAGAAGGACGTCGACGCGCTGCGCGACGAACTTCAGCGGATCGTCGACAAGGCAGGCGAGATCGACGCCTCGGCCACCACGGCGCTCAAGGCGCTGGTCGACCTCACGGACTACGGCTTCTCCGGAGCGAAATACCGGGACCGCGACACCGCCACAGCCGCTCTGGAGCGGGCGGATCGCCTGGCGGCACTCGCGGGGAAGGACCCCAAGGGGCTGACGGTCAAGGAATTCGACGAGCTCAACGCGGGACTGAAGAAGTACTCCGGCGACGAGCTGTTCGCCGAGCACTTCGCCGAGAAGCTGGGTGCGCAGGGGACGCTCCGGTTCTGGGAGGGACTCAACGACCCCCACACAAACGGCGACCTCGAGGGCGCGCGCCGCGACCGGTTCGAGGACCTCCAGAAGCATCTGAGCCTGACGCTCGCCACTGCGACGCAGGCCGACACTCTGGAGATGACGAAGTGGAGGGGCGAGATGATCGACATCGGCAGCCAGCCCGTCCATAAGAACAGCGGCAACCTGGGCTTCCAGGTGATGAGCAACCTGATGCGCTGGGGGAACTTCGAGGACCAGTTCCTCAAGGACTACGGCAAGGCCCTGATCGACACCGAGAAGCGCGTCACGGACAACGGCCGGGGCATGGCCCACGCCTGGATGCAGCAGCCGATGGACCCCTTGCTGAACCGCACCGGAACCGATTCCGGCGCGGACCCCGTCGTGGGCTTCATGAAGGCCCTGTCCAACAATCCGGGCGCCGCGACGGACTTCTTCAACGGGACGTTCGTCACCAAGGACGAGGACCACGAGTTCAAGACGAAGCTTCCCAACGGAGAGGAAGAGAAGGCGGAAGTCTCCAACTTCCGGTACCTCTTCGAAGAGCGCGAATGGCCGCCTGTCGAGGACGACAAGGGCGAGAAGAGCATCGCCGGCCGCAACTACATGGCCGCAGCCCTGGAGGCGGCGACTACGGGACATCCGGCGGGCGAATCGCCGACGCGTGAGACTCCCCCGCACAACGAGGGGCAGACCGCGGTCATGGAACAGCTTGTCGAGTCCATCGGCCGTAAGCCGGAGATCTTGAAGGAACACGGGTACATGTCCGACAGCATCGGGCAGATCACCTCGGAGTACCTGCCGGACATCCACCGGGCCATGACGAACGCCGGCCCGCTCAATACGAGCGTGCCAAAGCTCTTCCCGATCGCGGGGGCGCATGCCGACTTCAACCACACAGACGTGACGCGGCTCCTCTTGATGGTAAGCCAGAACCCTGAGGGCTACGCGGCCGTCGAAGTCGGCCAGAAGGCCTATATGGCCAATCTGCTCGACTACCACATGAATCCTGACCTTCCGCAGGATCAGCGGTATCCGCACAGCATGGAGGAAACTGTCACCGAGATCGCCAGGCAATCGGCCGAAGTCGGCGGCACACTCGCCATGGGACGACAGGAGGGCGTGCTCGGCGAAGCCAAGCAGAACGACGGGGACTACGCAAATGCCGTGAATGAGAGGAAAGCAACCGTCTCTGGAGTCCTCGGCATGGGAGTCGGTATCGGAACAGGCTTCATCGCCAGCCCACCGGTCGGAGCAGCCGTGGGCGGGGCGGTAAGTACGGTGGGTGGCGTGATCATCGAACTCGTCTTCCAGAACGCGGCGGGTGAGGAGCTCAAGAGTCGGGGTTACAACGCGGCGCGGCTGTGGGAAGACAGCGAGGAAAAGAATGTCGCACTGAGCGGGGAAGCCGCCAGGCAAGCCGCTGCGGCACACAAGTCGCCGTACGCCGATCAGGCCGAGGAATGGGCGCGAAAGGGCACAGCTGACGGATTCAACGACGCACACACAGGCGCTAAGCAGATGGCTGGTGACCTCCTGACCGCTCCGAGTGCAACTTAACCACCAGATGGACACCTCGAAGGTACGGGTCCGGCCGCGAGCCGCAGAGCTTACGCAAGGCCACGCTGCAGACCACACCACAAGGACGATCATGCCCCTTAGAGAAGACTTCTCACGTTGGCGAGGCATCGCCCTCTCGGCAGGCCTGCTCGCGATGTCCCTGATAGTGACTGCCTGCTCGTCCCCACCAACACGCGACTACCAGACTCCAGAGACTCTATGCGGGACCAAGGTGCCCAAACAGCTACTGGAGGCAGTGCTTCCTCCAGGGAAGTCCATCTCTGCGCAATCGAAGTCCGGACATGGGTCTCAGCGTTGCCGTCTGGAAATCGACGGAAACACCGCGCTTTCTGCCGGAGTCGAGTGGTACGACGAGGGAAGGCCTTTGGATTTCCTTGCCGGACTGATGATGCCGCCGGTCGGAGACGCCGGATTCGAACGCCCCCATAAGCTCACTCCCGACAAGCGTTTTCTGATCTCTGACTCAGCTGCGGTTGGCCTGGTCAAGTGTGCCGACCCCAGCTACATCGACAGGGACGTCAAAGGGGACCTCTTCACCAAGATGTATGTCCTGGGCGGCCAGTCGAACGAAGAGGAAATCAAGTCCCTGATCACCGCGTACACCGAAGCCATGACCAATTCCGCGGCCTGCAGGAACGAAATCTGGTGAGGCACTGGTCCACCTGGCCACGCCGACACCGGGTCCGATGCCAGACCTGCGTGGTCGCAGGGGCCTTGGCCTTGGCGTTGACCGCAGGCGTATGGGGATACGTGGAGGTCTTCACGAAAGGGATCGACCGGCTTCCCGATCGTCCATGCGCCGGAGCTGTCGAGCGCGATACCGTCGCACGCGCGCTGCCCAGTGCGCGTAAGGCAGTGGAAAAGGAAGTGTTGTCCCCCGACCAGTTCGATTGGATCATGTTCACGTGTAGCGTTACCACCAGCGACGGCCACATGATCTTGGGCGACGTGCAGCCCACGATGGGATCGCTCGATGAATGGCGCGATTACTTCTCCGGCGGAAAACTTGAGGAGAACGCGGTCGAGGTTTCCTCGGGCGATGTCCTTATCCGCACGTCATCCGGGTACGCGGCGGCGTACGTCCCTTGCACGTTGTCCAGGGAAGCCGAATCGCAGCGAGGTGAACACAAGCCCATCCAAGGACTGGTGGTGGTGGCAGACACGCTCGGCAGGACCCGGGCGAAGGGTACCGAGCTGGCTCAAGTGATGGGGGATTTCGCCTATCAGTTGGCCGTGCATGTGTACAAGATCGGTGGCTGTCAGCAGCCCCGTACCTTCCCCGATGCACTTCCACCTGTCGCGAGCGGAGAGCCGGTGATCGAACCGTAGTGGGCCCCGGAGATGCATGAGGGGCGGGCACCTCCCGCGCGTGCCCGCCCCTTCGTTACAGCCTCGGCCGTCACCGCTTACTGGAAGTTCGACGCGGCCTTCTTGTCGCCGGCCTGGTACGCCGGAGAAGCCTCGCGCACCGCGTTCGAGATCTGGGTCAGCGACGTGTGGATCGCCGTCGCGCGGCGGTCCCAGTCGGCCTGCGCGGTGTTGTACGCCTCGCGGGCCTCGCCCTCCCAGAGGGAGGAGATCGACTTGATCTTGGCCTGAATGGCCTTGAGGCTCGCGTCCAGGCGGTCGGCCTGCTTCTTGATGTCACCCGCGGCGTCATCGAGCCGCGCGTAAGTGACGATCATCGTGCCGTCGTTGTTCGCCATCGGTCCTCCAACCGTGTCGTGCTGTCGTAAGTCGGCCGGGCTCCGTGCACGGCCGGAGCGTGTCAGTAGCTGCTGAGGTTCGACGTACGGGCCTCGGCCTTGGCGTCGCCCGAGTAGCCGTCGGCCACGTCGATGCCCCGCATGGCCGCCTCGATCTCGTCGTCCGTGTTGCCGGCGATGGTGCGAGCGGCCTCAATGGCCTCCTGGAACTTCAGCAGAAGCTTGCCGATGCCGACCATGTTCTGGTTGATCTGCGCCTGCTTGACGTTGAACGCACCGGCACCGATACCGGCCCAGGCGCCTTCCAGGCTGTCGATGGTCGCCTGCAGGGCGGCCAGCTGGGCCTTCACGTCGTCGAAGTTGCGGGTCAGCTCATCCTGGAGGCCCTTGAGGGCAACGCCATTGACCTTCTGCACTGCCATGCGATGTGCTTCCTCTCTGGAGGTTCTCGGTGGGGGTTTCCTCACCGGTCGGTGCGCGCGATGCGAGGTCGCACGCTGAGCGGGCGGGTCAGCTGCTGCGGCGCTTGCGGGCGATCAGGAACACGCCGCCCGCGAGGACAGCGGCCGCCGCGACGCCGCCCAGGACCAGGCCCAACTGGCCACCACCGTCGGCCTTCTCGCTGGAGACTGCCACGGAGGAGTCGCCTGTGGGCTTGCTCTGCGGTGCTTGTGACGAAGCTGGTGCAGAAGCTGCGCCGGAGGCGGGTGTGGAGGGTGCCGGGGAGGCCCCACCTTCGGCACCCTTCATGTCGGGCAGCGGGTTGACGTTCGGGTCACCCGGCTTGCCCAGGCCACGGTTGATGTGCGCACCGGGGCGGACGATGCCGTGACCGAGGTAGTTGCTGAGCGTGCCGGGCTTCCAGCCCTCACCCTTGCCGGCGCTCTCGAACATGACGCGAAGCACCTGGTTCGCGGTCCAGTCGGGGTGCGCGGACCAGATCAGCGCGGCGGAGGCGGAGGCGATGGCGGTGGCGGAGCTAGTGCCCTGCGCGCCGTCGCAGTAGCGTGTGAACGTCGCGTCGCACCAATTGGGAATGTCCTGGCCGGGTGCAGCGATGTCCACGAAGCTACCGTGCTGGGAGAACTCGCCCACCTTGCCATCGCGGTCCGTTGCGGCGACGCCAACGACCTCCGGGTAAGCCGCCGGGTACTCCCGCTTGTTGCCTTTGTCCCCGGAGTTGCCCACAGCAGCCAAGAGTAGTTTGCCCTTGCTGTGCGCGTACTTCACCGCGTCAGCGAGTCGTTGGGTCTGATATGGCGTGCCGAACGACATGCTGATGATTTGCGCGTCGCTGTCGGCTGCGGCCCGAATGCCGTCCTCCATGTCCCAGGGGTTCTTCTTGAGTTCCTGTGACCCGGAGCTGTTGGTGCGGATAGGGATGATCTTGACGCCTGGTGCCAGTCCCTGGAGGCCTCCACCTCGTCCGGTTCCCGCGATCAACTCGGCCATGCTCGTCCCGTGACCATCGTTGTCGTCGGTTTTCCCGTTCACCGTCGTGGCGTCGACCCCCTTGAGGACCTGCCCCTTCAACGACGGCGTGGAAGCGTTGACCCCTGAGTCGATGACAGCGACCTTGATGCCTTCGCCGGTCGTCTTCTTCCAGATCTCGTCGACATGCATCGCGTCCAGGTACCACTGCTTCGCCCGCATGTCTTCCGCAACCGCGGACGGCGCCATGCCGGCGAATCCAATGGTCCACGCACCGGCCAAGGCCAGCGCCCACGTCAGACGCCGCCGTGGCCGATGCGTCGTTCCTGCTGCCATCCTGACTGCCGCTCCCTGTCGTTAGTCGATCACCGGCGGTACGGGGCCGCGCCGCCGGGGCGTCCATGTCTCTTCGTCTTCCGTCAGGTAGTCCGGACGTGCGGCACCCGACTCCTCCGGTTCCTTGCCCTCCGACTTGCGTCGCGGGGTGCCGACCACGCCGTTCACGCTGGGTGTGCCCCGCCCCGTCGGGCGGTTCGCACCCACTGCGGGGTTGGCACCGATGACGCCCGACTGGCTGGGCCTGGCAGTGGGGCCGCGCCCGGGCGCGGGGGTCTGGCCACCGATCACCGTTCCACGAGGGATACGCGAACCGGTAGAGCCCGAAGCGGCACGCTGTTGGGGCGTACCTCCGACGATGCCGCCACCTCGACCAGCGGCAGGTCCCGGCGTACCGGTGCGCCCCACGGGAGGCTGGCCCGTGGGGCGTCCCGGCGTACCGGTGCGCCCCACGGGAGGCTGGCCCGTGGCGGTCGGGCGACCGACGATGGGAGAACGTCCGCCGGTGGTGCCACCAGGCGTGCTGGTGGGACGCCCCATGACGTTGGGCTGGCCGGTCGTGCCCGCACGCCCGATCGGGCCGCCACGCTGGCCACCCGGGTTGGGGCCGCCACCCGGCACACCCGGGCGACCGACCGGGTTGGTCGTCGGACCGGCGGTCCTGGGGGTGGCCTGCGGACCCGTTGTCTTAGGAGCAGTGGGCCGCAACGGGTTCGTGTAGCCGGGGGCCATGGGCGGAACCGGGCCCGTGGGGTTATTTGTGGGAGGAGTCACCGGCTGGGCCGGCGGCGTACCGAGAGGCGTCGTGGGCGTAGGCGGCGCCGTGACGGTGTCGATCTGAACAGATGGGTCGTTCGTCGGCGGCGGTGTCGGGCTCAGCACCTCGGCTCGGGGCGGGACAGCCGTGGTGACGTCCCTGTCCGCGCGCGCAGGAGCTCCCTGGTGCCTCTCCGCCGCCTGAAGCGTCGCAGGGCTGCCTGAGGGAACATTGCTTCGGCCGTCCGCCATCGTGGGCTGAGGCACATCCGCCTTGAGCATCGGCGGGAACTTCGGCGGTTCCTGTGTCGCCAGGGTCTGTTCCGAGACCGCGTAGAAGGACGCCAGGCGGTTCATCTGGTTGATGGCCTCCTGGCGGTCGCGTTCCGCCTTGAGGGCCTTCTGGTAGTCCTGGTTGTCCGCCGTGCGCTCCGTCGGCGGGAAGTCCTGGGCCTTCTTCGGGTCGGGGCGGGTGTCGCGCGGGGGCTTGGAGTTGCGGACCGACGCGAGGCCCGTGCTGGCGACCTTCATCTGGGCGCCGGCCACGTTGGCGAAGGTGGCCAGGTTGTAGGCGTACTTGGCGAGTTCGCCGCCGAAGCGGCGGAACTCGGTGCCGGACACGCCCTTCCACTCGACCACGCGGACGTAGTCGTCGAGTTCCTTGGCCGCGTCGTTGAGGGCCTTCACGGCCTTCTCCAGGGCGTCGCCCGCGGACTCCAGGTCCTCCGGCTTGGCCGCCTCGAGGAGGTCGAGCATCGCGTTGAGCTGGGCGCCCTCGAAGTTGGTCTTGCCGTAGAAGCCGCCGGGGCCGCTGCCGGGGCCCAGGCCGACGCTCTTCATGGCCGCCGAGATGCGCTCGAGGGCGTCGGTGGCGCCGAACCGGGCCTGGATGTTGGTCGCGTCGGCGGCCTGCTGCTGCTCGGGGGTGAGGTTCTTGTTCTTCTCTTCGCTCATCGCTCTTACCCCAGGTCCTTCGTGCCGGTCGTGGAGTCGTTGCGGTCCTGCTCCTTGGCCCGTTCCTGCTCCTGCTGCCGGTAGTGGGCCTCGTCCACGCGCGCCTTGATGCTGTGGAACCTGCGCCGCGCCTCCTCGTCGACGTTGTCGAGGCCGACCTCGGCGGCGTGGACGCCGATGCGGAGCATCTCGATCTGGTCGCTGAGGAGCTTGGAAAGGGAGACCAGCTCCTTGTGGACGCGGTTGTACTGGTGGAACAGGCCGTCGGCCTCAGCGAAAGGCAGATTGGCCCCGCTGAAGGCGCCGCGGGCGATGGTGTGCTGGGCGACCTTGGTGCTGCCGCCCGGGCCGTTCTCGAATTCCGTCAGGAGTGCCGTGACCCTCTTCTGGAAACGCTGCAGCGCGCCTACGCCGCGCTCGAGATCCGTCCCGCCGCGCGAGCCGACCCCGCCACCTTCTGCATCGAGCACTGTGCTCGCCCTCCCCGTTTGCTCCGGCAGTCATACATTGCGATCGCCTTCTTGAATTTTTTCGACGATCGCACAGGTGACACTCTATCCAGTGCCTCTGACAGTCCCAAGTGCCTTACCTGTTACGGCATCACGCGACGTCACACGGTTCGCCCGCCTTCACTTGGGACGCGCCTCGCGTTTGTGCGGTTGCAATGGCCGCGTCAAGCGTTGCCGCCCGCTCCCCGTGCCCGCCTGCGGGCGTCGCGTACGGCCACCGCTCCGCCGGCGATGCCGGCGACGAGGACCGTGCCGCCGACGATCACGTACGTGGCGAGGCGCGCGTCGCGTTGCTCCGGGGTCTCCCCCAGGTGGAGTTCGGCGGGCGTCGGGGCCTCGGCCCTGGTCACGCCCTCGCGGGCGACCGGGGCCTCGATGGGCTTGTCGTCCTCGGTCAGCGCCCGTACGGGATCGACGACGCCCCAGCCTACAAGGCGGTCGTGGCCGGCGATCGACCGCTCCGCGGTCTGCTGGATCTGGGCGACGATCTGCTTCTGGGTCCAGTTCTTGTGCTTGCCCTTGATGAGGGCGGCGATCCCGGCGACGTACGGGGCGGAGAAGCTGGTGCCGTTGTCGGCGCAGTGGCCGCCGCCCGGGACGGTGGAGATCATGTCGACGCCGGGTGCGGCGACCCCGACGAAGTCGCCGGACTGCGAGAAGGCCGCGCGCTCGTTGTTGCGGTCGGAGGCCGCCACGGCCAGGACGCCCTCGTACGAGGCCGGGTACGTCTTCTTGACGTTGCCGTCCAGGCCGTCGTTGCCCGCTGAGGCCACCACCACGATCTGCTGGGCCAGGGCTTTCTCGACCGCTTGGCGCAGCAGAGGGCTCGGCTCGATCGCGTTCGCCGTGTCCTGGGAGATGTTGATGACATCGGCCTTCTGGTCGATGGCGTACTCGATGGCGTCGGCGAGGGTGGCCGCCGTACCGTTGCCGTAGGCGTCGTTCTGCTGGATCGGGATGATCGTGGCGTCCGGGGCGAGCCCCGCGAAGCCGGTGCCCTTCATGGGGCGGGCGGCGATGATGCCGGCGACCTTGGTGCCGTGGCCCACGGTGTCGGTGGTGCCGTCCTCCTTGCCGCGCTCCAGCTTGCGGTCGTGGTCGTCCTTCGCGTCCTTGGGGATCAGGTTCTTCCCCGCCTTCACGTCGACGGCCGGCTTGAGCTGGGGGTGCTTCACGTCGACGCCGGTGTCGATGACGGCGACGCGGACGCCCTTGCCGGTGGACTGCTTCCACAGTTCGTCGAGGAGGACGCGCTGGAGCGCCCAGGGGCGTCCCTCGTAGTTCTTGTTGGGGAAGCTGCACTGGGTGGGCGAGTCCGCCACCGCCGGGGCCGTGGGCAGGCCGGCGAAGCACAGCACGGTGGCCGTGAGGGTCGTCGCGGCGGCGGCCGGGAGGCTCCTGCGCCGGTGGGTCTGCTTCATCTCCGTACGGCTCCTCTACGAGCCCTGCGGCTGGCGGGCCGCCGCGGTCGACAGGCGGGGTCCCGTGGGCAGGAACGCCGACCAGGCGGCGGGGACGGGCAGCGGCTCGACGTCCTTGTAGCCCAGGCGGTTCTGGGCCTGCTGGGCCTCCTGCAGGCGGGCGCGCTTCTCGTCCTCGGAGCCCGAGGAGCCGATGCCGGAGTCGTTGGTGGCGCTGTCGCCGTTGGACTGCATGGCGTAGCGCAGGCCGGTGTCGGTGACGAGGAAGAGGAAGCCGGTGTCGGTCGTGGAGCCCTTAACCTGGCGGAACAGCTGTCCCGTGCCCGGCGTGACGTAGGCGCTGCTCGATCCGGCCGGCAGGATCGCCGGGAAGTCGGTGCCGGCCCAGGTGCTGAGCGTGGTGTTGCCGTTGTCCTCGTCGACCTCGCGCAGGACGTTGCAGACGGTGTTGCGGGCGCCTTCGTCGGTGGCGGCGGAGTTCACCGGCTGCGGGGCGTGCCGGGGCCAGTTCTTGTCCTTGCCGAAGCCCTCGCCGGGCTGGAAGGCGGCGGCGCTCACGGAGGTCGCCTGGCCGTTCTGGCCCAGCTGGATGAGGTCGCGGCTGTTGAGGAGCAGCTTCGCCATGAAGTCGGACACGGGAGCGACCCGGCCCTTCAGCACCACGTACTGCTGCTTGCGGGTGCCGTCGGTGGCGGTGAGCACCATGCCGACCTTGTTGGCCTCGGGCTGGAGGTCACCGGGGACACCGGCGTCCACGCCGGGCTGGTCCGGGATCCTGGGGAAGGAGATGGGGTCGCCCTTGTGCAGGGTGGCGAGCCATCCGGCGGAGACGCGCTGCGGGGCGCGGCCCTGGCCGACCAGCTGACGCAGCAGCAGCTCGTCCTTCTCGACGGGGTACGCCGTGCCGTCGGCGTCGACGACGTAGCGGGTCCGCTCGGGCGCCGGGCCCTCCACGTACAGCAGTTCACCGCCGCGCAGCCGGTTGCCGCCCTCGGTCTTGTCCTTCTCGCGCTCGGCGAAGACGAAGGCCGCCTTCTGAATGGCCCGGCCGCCCTCCACGGGACGTTCACAGACAGCCCAGCGCTTGGCGGTTCCGGCTTCCTTCGAATCGGGAAGGCGGTCCGGGGCGTAGGGAATGCCGAGAGTCGCGCCGTGCGGGATCTTTCCGCTGTCGAGAATGGACTCGTCGACGTTGATGACCTGACCCTTGTCAGGATTCAGGAGAAGTTTTGCGGAGGACATGTTGAGAACCGGGTGGAGCTGCTTCTTGCCGCCGGTCTCCAACACCACATAACGCGTGGTCGACTTACTGGCGATGATGACGTTTTCACCGGCCATGTCCCATTTCTGGGGAGCGACCGGGCGGAACATTCCCCAGGCGCCGAACACCGCGAGGATCACTACGCCGATGATGACGCCGGGAAGCACCGCACGCAGCGGACGCGGCGCGCCCTCCTCCGAGCCCGTGGCGTTCGGCTGGAGGAATTGTGCGACGAGTCTCCGCTTCGCGAACGTGTAGGCGTTGAGTTCATCCCGACGTGATGCCATCTGTCCGCTGTCCCTCTCCCCGCTGGGCCGACCTTTTCCCCTGTTCCCCAAGGGGCGGCCGCCGTCGTACCGCCCCCCTACTATGCCTGCTGACGCCTGGGCCCCCGTGCTCAGGTAGGGTGATCGCCCGGTCAACGCCCGTAGGAAATTGGCATTTACGGACACGAGGGGGCAACGCGGCGATGCGTACGGCGACGCGAGCGCGCACAGGGCGCTCTACCGGACCACGCGCCGCCGGTTCCCAGGGGCAACGCCGGCAACAGGGCGGATCCGGTGCGGGCTCCGGCGGCCGACGTGCCGCGGGGCGCCGCTCCGGAGGTGCCGCGGGCGCGGTCTCGGCGCCCCGCCCCCTGTCCCGGTTCAGCCGCGTCGGCCCGTTCCAGCTGCGGCAGCTCGTCCTCGTCGAACTGGCCCTCGCGCTGGGCGTGATCGGTCTCACCCTCGGCGGCCTGTGGCTCATCCCGACCCTGACCGCCGGTGTGCTGCTCCTGCTGCTCGCCGTGCTGCGGCGGCGCGGCCACGCCGTACAGGACTGGCTGTCGTCGCTGGCGGCCCTGCGCTCCCGCAAGAGCGCCGCCGAGCCGGCGGCCGTGGACGTGGACCCGTCCCTCGCCCCGATCGTCGAGAGCGTGCCGGACCTGCGGCCCCACCCCTATATCGACCGCAAGCGGCGGACCGTCGGCATGCTCGGCGACGGCTCGTTCCTGACCGCCGTCGTACGCGTCGAGGCGAGCGGCGCCGCGCTGCGCCCCGCGTTCGGGGCGCGCACCCTGCCGCTGCCGCTGCTGGGCAGCGCCCTGGAAGTCGACGACATCGTGCTGGACTCGGTGCAGCTGGTCCAGCAGGTCCGCTCCGCACCGGCGCCGCACCTGCCGCAGCAGGCGGTGGCCCGGCTCTCGTACGCCCCGCTCCAGCAGCGCACCGGCGCCCCCGCGCTGCGCATGACGTGGGTGGCGCTGAAGCTGGACCCGGAGCGCTGCCGGGAGGCCATCGAGGCCCGCGGCGGCGGCCTGGAGGGCGCGCAGCGCTGCCTCGTACGGGCGGCGGACCACGTCGCGAGCCGCGTCATGGGAGCCGGTTTCGACGCGGTCGTCCTGGACCAGGAGGAGCTGAACTCCACCATGGCCACGGCCGCCTGCTCCAGCCCCCGCCTCGCGGCCCGCGCGCACCGGCCCGACGCCACGCCCCAGCGCCGTACGCTCGAAACGCCCCGCGTGTGGCGGTGCGACGACCGCTGGCACACCACGTACGCCGTGGGCCGCTGGCCCGAGCTGGGCCGCGGCGGCTCGCCGCTCGCCGAGCTGGTGTCGCTGCTGACGGCCACCCCTGCGTACGCCACCACCTTCAGCCTCGCCATGCGCCGCGGCTCCCGGCAGGGCGCGATGGACCTGACCGGCTACGTCCGTATCACCGGAGGCTCGGACACCGAACTCATCGGCGTGCGCCACGCCCTGGAGCAGGCGGCCCGGTCGGCCAAGGTCGGACTCGTACGGCTGGACCGCGAGCAGCTGCCGGGCGCGCTGGCGACACTCCCGCTCGGAGGGACACAGTGATGTTCGGGACAGGATCGACGCGCGGGCTGCTCGGGCCGCGCCACGCGGGCCACAGCGTCGCCCTGGACGCCATGGACGCCCTGTCGCTGCCGGTCGGCGACGACGGCGTGGTCATCGGCGACGACGCCGAGGGCAACCCCCGCATCGTCGGCTTCCACCGCTCGACGCCGTACGACGTCCTGCTGATCGGCGGCCTGTGGACCGCCCAGGTCCTGGCGCTGCGCGCGGCGGGAACGGGCGCCCGGGTGGCCGTGGAGACCGGCCGCGCCCCGGTGTGGACCTCGCTGGCGCACGCCGCCGGTGCGGGCCTGGAGTGCATCACGCTCCACGACGTCGGGCGGGTGCCGCCGATGGGCGCGACGGTCGGCAGCCCCGTGCTGGTCGTGCGGGACTGCGGCATGCGTCCGCCGCGCGGGCGCGTGGTGTCCTCGCCGTGGCAGTCGGTGCTGACGCTGCTGCCGTACCTGAGCCCGGTGGCGCCGCGCCTGATGCGCTCCTCCACCCTCGTGGGCGTCCAGCGGGTCTCCCCCCAGGAGGCCGAGCAGATCGGGCGCATACTGGGGCTCTCCCGGGCCGAGTACGAGGCCCTGCCGACCCTCGCGGACGGCGTCACGCTCTGGTGCGCCGGGCGCGAGCGGCACTGGGTCATGACGACCGCCACCGACGCCGAGACGGGCCTGCTGGGCGTCGCCCGCCGTATGGACTGAGCCCGCGCGCCCCTCTGGCAGACGCGGGGCCGCCCTGTCAAGTGCTCGCGGCGGGGGCGGAGGTGCTGGCCTAGGATGCCCGGAAGTGACGCGGATCGCAGTCGTCCGGCAATCGTTCATCCCGCCGGTTACTGAAAGGACTTGGGCCATGGGCAGCGCGAAGGAGAAGGACGAACTGTACGCCCTCGACATCTCCGGGGTGGAGTGGCACGGGGCGCCCGGCACCAGCCCCGACGAGGAGCGCGTCGAGATCGCCCACCTGCCCGGCGGCGCCGTCGCCATGCGGTCGTCGCTCCAGCCGGACACCGTCCTGCGGTACACCGAGGCCGAGTGGCGGGCCTTCGTGCTCGGCGCGCGGGACGGGGAGTTCGACCTGAAGTGAGCCGGCGAGGCCGCCTGCGCGCGGCCCGCCCGCCGGTGAAGTACCGGGGACTCCCCGCCTGTTGTCCAGGGCCGGGGAGTCCTGTGCGTCCGGTGCCCTCCTCCAGGGCTCCGAGACCTGATTGTTGAGGAGCCCGCACCTCTCCTTCCGTACCGGTATGGGCGTTTTGATGTGGCCCGTCATCACCCTCCGGTGTGGGTGTGTCACATGCGGGTGATAGACGTCCTCCTGGACGGTCCACGACCGGCCGACGGGCCTGACGCGTGGACGCGGTTGGCGATTAGGGTGGTAAGTCGCGGCACGAGGCCGCGCACAGTGCGCGGCGCCCCACGGGGGAGAGCCGGGCGGACGGACGACAGGAACGGTCGCCCCCACCCACGACGGCACAAGGGTGCTCGACCACACCAGGAGGCAAAGTGAACGGCGATCGGGACGAGATCCGCGGGGGTTGGAACACGCCTCCCGTCGACGATCAGTCCGACGCGGACGCCGCCGAGATGACGGGTGAGTTCACCATCGACTACACCCCGCCCGCCTGGTACACGCAGAACGCGGCGGACTCGGGTACGGCGGCCGGCGCGGGGACCGCGGCCGCACCGGGTGCGACGCCGCCGCCTCCGCCGCCGCCGAGCGGGCAGCCCATCGCCGTTCCCGGACTGCCGCCGGGCAGCGGATTCCAGCCGAACTGGACGGGTACGCCGGCGGCTCCGATGGCTCCGGCTCCTGCGTCTCCTCCCGCTCCTCCCGCTCCTGTGTCTCCTGCGGCTCCTGTGGCCGCGCCTGCCGTCCAGGCTCCCGATGTTCCGGCCCCCGTCGCCCCGGACGCTGCCGTGGCGCCGGAGACGCCTGTCGCGCCCGCCGTGGCACCCGCGCCCGCGGACGAGGCTCCGGCGGACGGCGGCCGGGTGGCCTCGGAGCCGTTCGGCGGGGGTGACGTGGAGAGCGGCGCCACCATGCGCTTCTCCCCCGCCGCGCTGAAGCGTGAGATGGCCGAGCTGGCCGCGAAGGCCGAGGCGGAGAAGGCGGAGGCGGACGCGCAGACGCAGCCGCAGGCCGACGCCGAGGGCGCTGCGGACGGAGCCGACGGCGACGCGCAGGCGTCGGACGATGCCGCTGCGGACGCCGCCGCGTACGCCGCACCCGCCCCCGAAGGCGGCGACGAGGCGAGTGACGCGGCCGGGACCACAGACGCGGCCCCCGTCGCGGGTGACGGCAGCGGCGACGTGACGCCCGAGGCCGTCGCGCCGGACGTCGACGCCAACGCCAACGCCGTACCGCAGGACGCCGTTCCGCAGGACGCGGCGCCTCAGGACGCGGCGCCTCAGCTTCCCGTGCCTCAGCTCCCCGCGCCCCAGGACGCCGCGCCCGCCGCCGCCGCGACCGCCCAGCCGTGGTCGCCGCAGGCGGAGCCGGCCCAGGGCGCACCGCAGGGCGCGGGGCTGCCGCCCCTGCCGCCCGCCTTCCAGCCGGCCGCGCCGACGGGCGCCCCGCAGTGGCCCGTTCCGGCGCCGTCCGCCGACCAGTCGGCCCCGCCCACGCCGCCGGCCGCGCCCACGCCCGGCTGGCCCGCGACGGCGCCCGCCGCTCCCCTACCGCCGCAGGCTCCCGACACGCCCGCGCCGCAGGGCGGTTACGGCTTCCCGCACCCGGGCGCCGCGCAGCCGACGCCCGCCGTGCCCGCGCAGCCGCAGGGCGGTTACGGCTTCCCGCACCCGGGCCAGCAGAACCAGCCCGGCCAGCCGCAGGGCGGTTACGGGTTCCCGCACCCCGGCGCCGCGCAGCCCGCCCAGCCCGTGCCGGCACAGCCGTACCAGCCCGAGCAGCCGCAGGACGGCGGCTACGGCTACGGCTTCCCGCACCCTCAGGCGCAGGCCCAGCCGCAGCCCCAGGCGCACCCGCAGGCCCAGCCCCAGCACCCGGTTCAGCCGCAGGCACAGGCCCAGCCGCAGCCCCAGCCGCAGCCGCCCGTCGACCCGCGTGCCGGTGCCGCCTGGCCCACGGCGGTGACGCACGACCAGCGCGAGCGCTCGGTGCCGGGCGCGCCGCTCGGCTACACCGCGGCCGTCGAGCTCTCCTCCGACCGCCTCCTGCGCAACAACAAGCAGAAGCCGAAGAGCAGCCGCAACCCGTCGGCCGCCTCCCGGTTCAAGCTCGGCGGCAAGAAGGAGGAGGCGGAGCGGCAGCGCAAGCTCGACCTGATCCGCACGCCGGTCCTGTCCTGCTACCGGATCGCGGTCATCTCCCTCAAGGGCGGCGTCGGCAAGACGACCACCACGACCGCGCTGGGCGCCACGCTGGCGAGCGAGCGCCAGGACAAGATCCTCGCGATCGACGCGAACCCGGACGCCGGTACGCTCGGCCGCCGCGTGCGGCGCGAGACGGGGGCGACCATCCGTGACCTGGTCCAGGCGATCCCGTACCTCAACTCGTACATGGACATCCGCCGGTTCACCTCCCAGGCGCCCTCCGGTCTGGAGATCATCGCCAACGACGTGGACCCGGCCGTCTCCACCACGTTCAACGACGAGGACTACCGCCGGGCGATCGACGTGCTGGGCCGCCAGTACCCGGTGATCCTCACCGACTCGGGCACCGGTCTGCTCTACAGCGCCATGCGGGGCGTGCTGGACCTCGCCGACCAGCTGATCATCATCTCCACGCCGTCCGTCGACGGCGCCTCCAGCGCCTCGACGACGCTGGACTGGCTGTCCGCGCACGGCTACGCGGATCTCGTGCAGCGCTCCATCACGGTCATCTCGGGTGTCCGCGAGACCGGCAAGATGATCAAGGTGGAGGACATCGTCCAGCACTTCGAGACGCGCTGCCGCGGGGTCGTCGTGGTGCCGTTCGACGAGCACCTGGCGGCCGGTGCCGAGGTCGACCTCGACATGATGCGGCCGAAGACGCGTGAGGCGTACTTCCACTTGGCCGCGATGGTGGCCGAGGACTTCGCCCGCGCGCAGCAGGCGCAGGGGCTGTGGACCGGCGACGGCCAGGGCGGTCTGCCCCCGCAGATCGCACCCCCGATGCCGGGCCAGGCCATGCCGGGGCAGCTGATGCCGGGCCAGCCGATGGGCCAGCCCATGCCGGCCCAGCCGCCCGTCCCGGGTCAGCCCGTCCCGGGTCAGCCCGTGCCCGGTCAGCCCATGCCGGGCCAGTACGCCGCCCAGCCGCCCGTGCCCGGCCAGCCGTACGCCGGTCAGCAGCCCGTACCGGGCCAGCCGATGCCCGGACAGCCGTACGCGCCCCAGCCCGGCCAGCAGGCCCAGCCCGGCGTCCCCCCGCAGGGCTGGCCCCAGCAGCCCGCGCCCGGCCAGGCGGCGCCGCAGCCGGACCCCAACGCGCCCGTCCCGCCGCCCGCCGGCTGGCCCCAGCAGCCGCCCCAGCAGCAGCCGCCCCAGCAGTAGGGCCCGCGGCACCGCCCGCCAGGGCGAGGGCGCCCGTACGAAAGGAGGGCCCCGCACCGTCACCCGGTGCGGGGCCCTCCGTCACATCGCCTCGCGCGAGAACGTGCCGCTACTTCGCGTCGTACGCCTCGGTCAGCTCCCGGCACTGCTTCACGTCGTCGGCGATCGCCTCGAGCAGCGCCTCGATCGAGGCGAACTTCTGCTGCCCGCGCACGTAGGCGAGGAAGTCCACGGCCACGTGCATCCCGTACAGGTCGAGTCCGACGCGGTCGATCGCGTACGCCTCGACGGTCCGCTCCGTCCCGTCGAACTGCGGGTTCGTGCCGACCGAGATGGCCGCCGGCATCCGCTCGCCGTCGGCGGTCAGCCAGCCCGCGTAGACGCCGTCGGCCGGGATCGCGGTGTGCGGCAGGGTCTCCACGTTCGCGGTCGGGTAACCCAGTTCGCGTCCGCGCTGGGCACCTCGCACGACGACGCCCTCGACGCGGTGCGGGCGGCCGAGGATCTCGGCGGCGCCGGCCACGTCGCCCCCGGCGACCAGCTCGCGGGCCAGCGTGGAGGAGAAGGGACGGCCGTCGCCCGCCTCGCCCGTGACGTACAGGTCGACGACCTCGACCTCGTAGTCGTACGTCGCGCCCAGCTCGGCCAGGTAGGCGACGTCACCGGCGGCGCGGTGGCCGAACCGGAAGTTGGGGCCCTCGATGACCGCGCGCGCGTGCAACTTGTCGACCAGCACCTTCACGATGAAGTCGGCGGGCGACAGCTGCGAGAACTCCTTGGTGAACGGCAGGATGAGCACCGCGTCGACGCCCAGCTCGGCCATCAGCTCGGCGCGCCGGTGGTGCGGGGCGAGCAGGGGCGGGTGGCTGCCGGGGCGGACGACCTCGGAAGGGTGCGGGTCGAAGGTCACGACGACGGCCGGGAGGCCCAGCTCGCGGGCGCGCTCGACGGCGCGGCCGATGATCAGCTGGTGACCGCGGTGGACCCCGTCGTAGGAACCGATGGTGACGACGCTGCGCCCCCAGTCCTGGGGAATGTCCTCCATGCCACGCCAGCGCTGCACTGTGACCGCTCCTCGCCCGAACCCGTGTACGTCAGTACGTGATGACCCATTACGCAGGTCTAAGGGTGCCATGCCCACGCCGCTCGGCCCGCATCGGCACCGGGCTGGGGACGGGCAGCGGGGCGGCCAGGCCCTCGACGGTCCGCCGGGCGCTGGGTCCGACGACGGCCGCCCATTCCTGCGGGTCCCGGGCCAGCCAGCCGCTGACCAGCAGGGCGAAGCCGGGGACGTCCCGGGCCAGCTCGACGAGCCGGCGGTCGAAGCAGGTGGCGCCCTCGGGCGTACGGATCAGCAGCGTGCCGGTGCGGAGCACCAGCTCGCGGGTGCGGGCCTCGGGGCGGCCCGCCGCGCCCAGAGCGGCGGCCCGCAGCAGCGCGTCGGGCACGGCGAGGTCCCGGCACGCGTACTGCTCGTGCTCCAGCAGGACGTCGAGGAGTTCGTCCCGCAGGGGGCGCGAGGCGGGCGAGCCGGGCGCGGCCAGGACCGCGGCGAGCGCGCCGCGGACCTCCACGGGGTGACCGCGCAGGAGGTCCGTGACGAGCGGGAAGACCACGGAGCGCGCGGCGGGGCCTTGTTCGAGCCGCCGGTCGACGTAGGCGGCGGCCAGTGTGGCGCCCCCGGGGTGGCGGTCGACGTACGCCAGGACCAGCGCGGCCGCCCGCCGGGCGAGGGCCGGGGTGCGGACGGCGGCGAGCGCGGCCAGGACCTCGGCGGCCCCCGAGCCGTCCCGCAGCCGCGCCCCGAACGCGGCCAGGACGGGCTCGGGGTGCGTGGTCAGGGCCACGGCGAGCGCGTCCGCCGGCAGCCCGCGCGCACCGGACCGGAACGCGGCCAGCGCCTGCGGGAGGTAGCGGCGGCGGGTGTGCGGGTCGCGTACGAGGAGGGCCAGCGCCGGGCCGTGCAGCGCGTGGTCCCCGGGGCGGGCGAGCAGGGCGAGAGCGGCGAAGCGCAGCAGCTCGCGGTCCGGGTCGGCGGTGACGTGGGCGGCGGCGAGCCGGGCGTACGTGGCGGCCGCCACGCGCCGGGCGGGGAGCAGGTCGTCGTGGGCCCACCGGTCGACGGCGCGGCACAGGGCGGACGGCTCGTCCTCCGCGAGGGCGGCGAGCAGTTCGTCGGCGCGGGGGTGGGCGGTGCTGACGAGCGCCTCGCACAGGTCGTCGACGGCGAGGTGCCGGTGGGTGTGGAGGAGCGCCTGCGCGACCCCGGCGACGGTGGCGTGCACGCGGGCGTCCGGCCCGGCGGGCAGCGGCCGTTCGTCGGTGAACCAGCGGCACAGCAGCGGCTGTACGCCACGGGGGTCGGCGGCCAGCCGCTCGGCCACGACGTCGAGGTGGCGGAGCCGGTCGTGGGCGCCGGGCGGGCCGTCGGCCGGGAGGAGGCGGCGCAGCAGGTCGAGCCGTTCGTCCTCGCCGACCCGAAGCCGGGTCCAGAACCAGGGCCCGAAGTCGTCCTGGCCGCCCGCTCCGGGTTCCGCCGATGCGGCGTGCTGCGTGATCCGGTCGGCCAGCGAGCGCAGCACGCCGAGGTGGGGCCGCGCGTCGCGGACCCTGAGCAGCACCTCGCCGAGCAGCCGCCGCGCCCACCACGCGCGGTCCCCGGTGCCTTCGACCGCAGGCTGGATCAGGGTCTCCAGGCGCCGGGACAGGGCCGCCGGGCCCTGGGTGCGGTCCAGGAGGAGCAGCGCCTGGACGACGGGCCCGATCCGGTGGCGCGGGAGCGGCTGGGGGGCCGGAGGGCAGCCGGTGTCGCGGTGGCGCTGGGCGGGGACCAGCGGCCCGGTGGCCGGCGCGTGGCCGGCGGCCCGTGCGGGGAGCCGCTCGGGCTGCTGCCCGGTCCCGTGGACGAGGGCGTGCAGGGCCGCGTCGACGTCGAGGTGGGCGCCCTGGATCCAGTCGGCGGGCTCCTCGTGGGCGAACCGGTACCCGGAGCCCGCCGGCACGAGCAGCCCCTCGGCGAGCACGGCCGAGGCCCAGCCCGTGCTCCACGGGAACAGCTCCTCGAAGGCCTCCCGGTCGAGGGCGCCGTGGCCGGACCCCAGGCAGCGGCGTGCCGCCTCGTGGGTCTGGCCGGCCACGCGGACCGCCAGGCGCCGTACCGCCGAACCGCGCAGGGGCGGCCGGCACGCGGCGGCGATCCTCGTGGCCACGCGCAGGCACAGCAGGTCGAGGTGGGCGGCGAAGACCTCGTCCCGGCCGGGGACCCCGGGCGCCGTCCCGGGCGGGGCGGCCGCCCGTACCTCGGCGAGGAGGCGCAGCGTCAGCGGGTGGCGGGCGTCGGCGGCCGCGACGGACGGGGCGGGGAGCCCGTACCGCTCGCGCATCAGCTCCGCCTCGCCGGCGGTCAGGTCGCCGATGGGCACGGCGTCGGGCAGCCGCTCGACAGGCGCGGCCGGGCGGTGCAGCGTCCCCGCGGGGTGCAGTGCCCCGGCCCGCTCCCAGTGTTCGGGGCGGCAGGCGACCAGGAGCCGTACGCCGTGCGTCCGCAGCCAGGCGACCGTTCCCGAGGTCCAGTCGGCGAGCCGGTGCGCCAGGCGGGGCGGCATCTCCTCAGGGCTGTCGAGGAGGACGAGCAGCGGCCGGTCCGCGTCCCGCGCGAGCCGTGCGACGCGTTCGGCCGTCGGGGCCGAGCCCCCGTCGCGGGGCGCGGGGTAGGCGCTCCAGTCGGCGTTCGAGGCGGCGACGATCCGCCCGGCCTGCCACAGGGCGCGCCCGACGGCGTCGGCGACGGAGGTGTCGTCGGCCCGCAGGTCCGCGCCGCACAGCCAGACCGTGGGGCGCGGTTCGGCGCCGCGCGCCCGGCGGGCCGCGAGGGCGGCCAGCTCCGTGGTGCGGCCGGTGCCCGGTGCGCCGACGAGGGCGCAGACCAGGGTGTTGGGGGAGGCGGCGAAGGCGTCCAGTTCGCGGGCGACGGCGGGGCGGGCGACCGGGTCGGGCCGGGGGGCGGTGCCGCCGGGCCGGCCCGGGAGGCCCGGGAGGCCGGCGAGGGCCGCGGCGCCGCTGCTGGTGGCGGTCAGCTCCAGCGCCCCCGCGAGGTTGAGGTCGCGGCCGTGGGCGGGGACGGTGGCGGCGTTGCGCCGCAGCAGGGCGGCGAGGGGGCCGTGCGGGTCGCGGGCCGCGGCGGGGGTGAGGGGCAGGGCGAGGCCGGCTGCCCGGTGGTCGGTGTGCAGGGCGGTGCCCAGGACGGCCAGGACGGTGCCGGTGGTGGCGTCGAGGACGGGACCTCCGGCGGCCTCGCCGCCTCGGCGCAGGGCCTCGCGGCCGTCCGTGCCGATGGCGAGTTCGAGTGCGTCGCCGACGGCGTGGAAACGGTCGGTGGCGGTGTAGGTGACCTGGGCGGTGCCCAGGACCCTGGCCTCGCGCCAGCCGTGCGCGTGGATGCGTACGTATGTGCCCGTTCCCACGCCGGGGCGGACGGCGATGGGCAGGGGGCGTACGCCGAGCCCTTCGCCGCGGATGAGGGCGAGGGCGTCGTCGGGCAGCGGCGTGATGGCGTCGGCCCCGGCCGCGCAGCTGCGGCCGCCGGGTCCGTGGAGGACCACGGACCGCAGGCCGTCCACGGTTTCGTGGCTGGTCACGACCGTGCCCCGGTCGTCGGCGACGAAGCCGGTCCCCCGTGGCCGGCCCGCCTGATCACAGATCCGTACCAGTGTGGCCCGGTCCCCGCTGTCCATGGTTCGACGGTAGGTCGGTGGTGATCACCACGAGAAGGACGTCGATCGAACGCGCCCCCGAATGCTCCCGCGGTTCACTCCGAGCGCCTGCCCAAGTGGGTGAATAGGCGTTCTGGGGCGGACAGAGACAGAGGGAGGGGGATCGTGGAGCGGGCGAACACCCCTGGCCCGCTCCACGGTGACGGCGCGCCGAGCACCCGTCAGCCGAAGACGGCCAGGCTCTTCGCCCTGCCGCCCTTCTCCTCCACGAGGGCCAGGAAGCGGCCCTCGGGCCCGAACACGGCGACCGGCGACGTGTCGTACGACGGCATGTCGATGCGTACGCCGTTCAGCAGCAGCCGTGCGCGCCGCTCGTCCACCTCCCAGCGCGGGAAGGCGGCCGCGGCGGCCTCGGCGATGGGCATGACGGTCAGCTCCTCCTGGAGCTGGTCGAGCGTGCGGGCCGCGTCCAGCTTGTACGGGCCGACGCGGGTGCGGCGCAGCGCGGTCAGGTGGCCGCCGACGCCGAGGGCGGCGCCCAGGTCGCGGGCGAGGGCCCGGATGTAGGTCCCGGAGGAGCAGACCACCGACACGACGAGGTCGACGACGGGCGTCCCGTCCTCGGCGACGGCGTCGCGCATGTCGTAGACGACGAACTGCGACACGGTGACCGGGCGGGCCGGGATGTCGAAGTCCTCGCCGCCGCGCACGCGGGCGTAGGACCGCTTGCCGTCGATCTTGATGGCGCTGACCTTGGACGGCACCTGCATGATGTCGCCGGTCAGCTTGGCGACCTCGGCGTCGACGTCGGCCCGGGTGACCCCGGAGGCGTCCACGGACGAGGTGATCTCGCCCTCGGCGTCGTCCGTGATCGTGTTCTGGCCGAGCCGGATGGTGCCCAGGTACTCCTTCTCGGTCAGCGCGAGGTGGCCGAGGAGCTTGGTGGCCTTCTCGACGCCGAGGACGAGGACGCCGGTCGCCATGGGGTCGAGCGTGCCGGCGTGGCCGACGCGCCGGGTGCGGGCGATGCCGCGCATCTTGGCGACGACGTCGTGCGAAGTGAAGCCCGACGGCTTGTCGACGATGACAAGGCCGTCGGGCGTACGTGCTGTGCTGCTCATCAGGCGCCGGCGCCGTCCTCGTCCGCCTCGGCCTCGTCCTCGCCGGGCTTGCGGTACGGGTCGGCCTCGCCCGCGTACGTCTTGCCGGTGGACACCTGGCGTACCTCGGCGTCCTTGGCGCGCGCCTTGTCGAGGAGGTCCTCGATGGTGCGCGCGTTGTCGGGCAGGGCGTCCGGGACGAAGGTCAGCGTCGGCGTGAAGCGGACCCCGGTCTGGCGGCCCACCTCGGAGCGCAGGATGCCCTTGGCGGACTCCAGCGCCGCCGCGGAGGCGGCCCGCTCCTCCTCGTCGCCGTAGACCGTGTAGAAGACCGTGGCCTCCCGCAGGTCACCGGTGACCCGGGCGTCCGTGATGGTCACGAACCCCAGCCGCGGATCCTTGATACGCCGATCCAGGGTCTCCGCGACCACGACCTGGATGCGATCGGCCAGCTTGCGGGCCCGCGCGTTGTCGGCCACCGGTCCGTCTCCTCTTTCGTCTTGCGTTCACTCTTCATCGGTGTGGATGCGCCGCCGTACGGACAGCAGCTCCACCTCGGGCCGGGCGGCCACGAGGCGTTCACACCGGTCCAGCACCCCTGTGAGGTGTCCGGCGTCCCCGGAGACCATCGCCACGCCGATCTCGGCCCTGCGATGGAGGTTCTGGTTGCCGGTCTCCGCCACACTCACCGCGAATTTGCGCTGGAGTTCGGCGACGATCGGCCGGACGACGGAGCGCTTCTCCTTCAGCGACCGGACGTCGCCGAGGAGCAGATCGAAGGACAGCGTCCCCACATACATGTAAGCCCGGATGTCCCGCCGGTTCGGGTTCGGAGCCCCGCCGGCCATTCGGCGGGGAACATCAGAACCGTACACGCAGCGGCCGGGGCCGATCGACGGAAATTCTTCCGCCGACCGGCCCCGGTGTGACGCTGTCCGCGTGTCAGCCGTGCGGTCAGCCGCGCGGCTTCTCGCGCATCTCGTACGTCGCGATGATGTCGTCGACCTTGATGTCGTTGAAGTTTCCGAGGTTGATACCACCCTCGTAGCCTTCGCGGATCTCGGTGACGTCGTCCTTGAAGCGACGCAGACCCTCGATGTTGAGGTTCTCCGCGACCACCTTGCCGTCGCGGATGAGGCGCGCCTTGGTGTTGCGCTTGACCTCGCCGGAGCGGATGAGGACACCCGCGATGTTGCCCAGCTTGGACGAGCGGAAGACCTCGCGGATCTCCGCCGTACCCAGCTCGACCTCTTCGTACTCCGGCTTGAGCAGACCCTTGAGGGCCGCCTCGATCTCCTCGATGGCCTGGTAGATCACCGAGTAGTACCGGACGTCGACGCCCTCGCGCTCCGCCATCTGCGCGGCACGGCCGGCCGCACGGACGTTGAAGCCGATGACGATGGCGTCGGAGCCCATCGCCAGGTCGATGTCGGACTCGGTGACCGCACCCACACCGCGGTGCAGGACCCGGATGTCGACCTCTTCACCGACGTCGAGCTGGAGCAGCGAGGACTCGAGAGCCTCGACCGAACCGGACGCGTCGCCCTTGATGATGAGGTTGAGTTCCTGGATCTGACCGGCCTTGAGCACCTTGTCGAGGTCCTCGAGGGACACCCGGCGGACGCGCTTGGCGAAGGCGGCGTTGCGCTCGCGCGCGGCGCGCTTCTCGGCGATCTGGCGGGCCGTACGGTCCTCGTCGACGACCAGGAAGTTGTCGCCGGCGCCCGGGACGTTGGTGAGACCCAGGACCAGGACGGGAGTCGACGGGGTCGCCTCCTCGACGTTGTTGCCCTTGTCGTCGAGCATCGCCCGGACGCGGCCGTACGCGTCGCCGACCACCATCGTGTCGCCGACCCGCAGCGTGCCTCGCTGGACCAGGACGGTCGCGACGGCACCGCGGCCACGGTCGAGGTGCGACTCGATGGCGATGCCCTGCGCGTCCTGCTCCGGGTTGGCCCGCAGGTCCAGCGCCGCGTCGGCGGTGAGGACGACGGCCTCGAGCAGCTTGTCGATGTTCAGGCCCTGCTTGGCGGAGATGTCGACGAACATGGTGTCGCCGCCGTACTCCTCGGCCACCAGGCCGTACTCGGTCAGCTGACCGCGCACCTTCGTCGGGTCCGCGCCCTCGACGTCGATCTTGTTGACCGCGACGACGATCGGGACGTCCGCGGCCTTGGCGTGGTTGAGCGCCTCGACCGTCTGCGGCATGACACCGTCGTTCGCCGCGACCACGAGGATCGCGATGTCGGTGGACTTGGCACCACGGGCACGCATGGCGGTGAACGCCTCGTGACCCGGGGTGTCGATGAAGGTGATCTTGCGGTCCTCGTCGTTGACCTGCGTCGCGACCTGGTAGGCACCGATGTGCTGGGTGATGCCACCGGCCTCGCCCGCGACCACGTTGGTCTTGCGGATCGCGTCGAGGAGGCGGGTCTTACCGTGGTCGACGTGACCCATGACGGTCACGACCGGCGGACGCGGCACGAGGTGGTCCTCGCCGCCCTCGTCCTCGCCGAACTCGAGGTCGAACGACTCGAGCAGCTCACGGTCCTCCTCCTCGGGGCTGACGATCTGAACCGTGTAGTTCATCTCGTCGCCGAGGAGCTGCAGCGTCTCGTCGGAGACGGACTGCGTGGCCGTGACCATCTCGCCGAGGTTCATCATGACCGCGACGAGCGACGCCGGGTTGGCGTTGATCTTCTCCGCGAAGTCGGTGAGGGACGCACCGCGCGACAGGCGAACGGTCTCGCCGTTGCCGCGAGGCAGCATCACGCCGCCCACGGACGGGGCCTGCATGGCCTCGTACTCCTGGCGCCTCTGACGCTTCGACTTGCGGCCACGACGCGCCGGACCGCCGGGACGGCCGAACGCACCCTGCGTGCCACCACGGCCACCGGGGCCGCCGGGACGACCACCGAAGCCGGGACGACCGCCGCCGCCACCGCCGGGGCCGCCGCCGAAGCCGCCGCCACCGGGACGCGGGCCGCCGAAGCCGCCGCCACCGCCCGGACGACCGCCGCCGCCGGGACCGGCCGGACGGCCGGCGAAGCCGGGACGACCGCCGCCGCCACCGGGACCGGGACGACCGGCACCGCCGGGACCACGGCCACCGGGGCCGGGACGCGGGCCGGCAGCCGGACGCTGCGGCATCATGCCCGGGTTCGGGCGGTTACCGGCCGGACCGGCACCCGGGCGCGGGGCCTGGGGACGCGGCATGGAGCCGGGAGTGGGGCGCGGGCCGCCGGGACCGGCCTGCGGGCGCGGACCGGCCTGGCCGGGAGCACCCTGCGGACGCGGGCCGCCGGCACCGGGGGCGCCGGGACGCGGGGCACCGCCCGGACGGGGCGCCTGCGGGCGCGCCATGCCGGTGGAGCCGCCGGACGTGAAGGGGTTGTTGCCCGGACGCGGACCGGCCGGACGGGCACCCGGGCGCGGGGCCTGCTGGCCGGGGCGCGGGCCACCCGGACGCGGGGCGCCGGGCTGGCCGCCGCCCTGCGGGCGCGCGGCGGGACGGGGGCCGGGGGTCGCACCGGGGCGCGTACCGGCGGCGGGGGCCGACGGAGGCGCGGTGAACTCCGGCTTGGTCGGGGCCGGGGCCGCAGGAGCCGGCTTGGGGGCCGGTGCGGGCTTCGGACCCGGAGTCGGACGCGGGCCGGGGGCCGGCGCCGCGGGCTTCTCGGCCACCGGGGGCTTCGGCGCGGGGGCGCCGGGCTTCGGGGCGGCCGGACGTGCCGCCTGCGCCGGGGAGGGCGCGGCGGGCTTGCCAGGGGTGGGGGCGCCACCCGCGCGCTTGGCGGGGGCGGTGGGCGCGGCCTTGCGAGGCGCGCCGGGCTTGGCAGCGGACTTGCCGGCGGTACCGCCGGGCCCCTGCAAAGCGTCGGTCAACTTACGGACAACCGGCGCCTCGATCGTCGAGGACGCCGAACGCACGAATTCACCGAGTTCCTGGAGCTTGGCCATGACGACCTTGCTCTCCACACCGAACTCCTTGGCGAGTTCGTATACCCGGACCTTAGCCACTTCGCTCCTTTGAGGTCCGGTTACCGCCGGACCGTCGCTACTTCATGGGCGTACTCATCGCGTACTCATCGAGTGCTCATCGCAATCTCGACCTACTTCCACTCGCGAGGTACCTGACCGCACGGTATTGCCGTGCCGTACTTCTTCTTACGGTGTCGCCTGCTCGACGTAACGGCGGACGTCCGCGGTGTCGAGCGGACCCTGGACCCGGAGGGACCGGGGGAACGCCCGGCGGCGGACCGCCAGATCGAAACAGGACAGGACGGGATGCACATAGGCACCCCGACCGGGCAGCGTACCGCGAGGATCGGGGGCGCAGTCGCCCTCGACCGCCACGATGCGCAGCAGATCGCTCTTGGCCGCCCGCTCCCGGCATCCCACACAGGTTCGCTCAGGGCATGCGCGGGCATGCGTCCGGCCAGACACGCTTAAGTCTACCTCCCCGCACCGACCTCACCCCTTTGGGGCAAGAATCGAACGGTTGTTGTCGTGATCCCGTCGTGGTCCCGCGATCGCTCAACGTGACCGCGACGCGATCTATTCCCCGGCCTGCTCGGTGTCGGGCCGGATGTCGATGCGCCAGCCGGTGAGGCGGGCAGCGAGGCGGGCGTTCTGCCCCTCCTTGCCGATCGCCAGCGACAGCTGGTAGTCCGGCACGGTCACCCGGGCGGAGCGGGCGCCGAGGTCGACGATCTCCACCTTGGACACCCGGGCGGGGGACAGCGCGTTCGCCACCATCTCGGCCGGGTCGTCCGACCAGTCGACGATGTCGATCTTCTCGCCGTGCAGCTCGGCCATCACGTTGCGGACACGGCCGCCCATCGGGCCGATGCAGGCGCCCTTGGCGTTGAGCCCCGAGCGGGTGGAGCGGACGGCGATCTTGGTGCGGTGGCCGGCCTCGCGGGCGATCGCGGCGATCTCGACGGAGCCGTCGGCGATCTCCGGGACCTCCAGCGCGAAGAGCTTCTTCACCAGATTGGGATGCGTACGCGAAAGGGTGACGGACGGGCCGCGGACACCCTTGGCCACCCGGACGACGTACGTGCGCAGGCGCAGGCCGTGCGTGTACTCCTCGCCGGGCACCTGCTCCTGCACGGGGAGGATGGCCTCGAGCTTGTCGTCCAGCTTCACGAGGACGTTCTTCGGGTCCTTGCCCTGCTGGACCACGCCGGCGACGATGTCGCCCTCGCGGCGGGCGTACTCACCGAACGTGACGTCGTTCTCGGCGTCGCGCAGGCGCTGCTGGATGACCTGGCGCGCGGTGGTCGCCGCGATCCGTCCGAAGTCCGACGGGGTGTCGTCGAACTCCTTGGGCTCCTGCCCCTCCTCCAGGTCGGCCGGGTCCTCCTTCGCCCACACCGTCACATGACCGGTCTGGCGGTCCAGCACGGCACGGGCGTGGCGGCGGGCTCCCTCGGTGCGGTGGTAGGCGATGAGGAGGGCCGACTCGATCGCCTCGACCAGCAGCTCGAAGGGGATCTCCTTCTCTTGTGCCAAGCCCTTAAGGAGCTTCACATCGATGTCCACGGCTACGCCTCCTCCTCTTCCTTCTTGTCCTTGCGGTTGAACTCGATCTCCACGCGCCCCTTGGCGATCTCGGGGAACTCCACCCGCCTGGCGGTGGGCTTGCGGCCCTTCAGGCCGGGGACCTCCAGGTCCAGCCCGGCGTCGTCCACGCCCAGGATGCGGGCCACCAGGTCGCCGCCCTCGTGCAGCTGCAGCTTCACGAGGCGGCCGGTGGCCCGTACGTAGTGGCGGTGCTCGGTGAGGGGGCGGTCGGCGCCGGGGGAACTCACCTCGAGGACGTACTCGCCCTCGCCCATCGCGTCCGTCTCGTCGAGCGTGTCGGAGATGGCGCGGCTCAGCTCGGCACAGGCGTCGAGTTCCACGCCTTCGTCCGAGTCGACGATGACCCTCAGCACCCGTCGGCGGCCCGCCCGGGACACCTCGATCTCCTCGAGATCCAGCTGCTTGGCGCTGACCAGCGGTTCCAGCAGCCCGCGCAGCCTCTCGCTCTGGGTGGTGCTCATCCGGGTGACTCCTCGGCCGCGTGTGCTGTTGTGGGTTCGTCGCGTGTCAGATCAAAGGGTATCCGGTCCCGAGGGGTGTTGCCGTCCACCTCGGGACGACCCGCAGGTACGCTCGCCTGCGGTGATCTTCGAATCGCGGCCGCGGAGCCGGACCGGGACCTGAAGGGGTGACGCGTGGGGCGCACGGAGACGACACGCAGGCGTGCGCTCGTGGCGACGGGCGTGGCGACGGCGGCGGGACTGCTCGCCGGGTGCACCGGCTCGGGTGGCCGGAAACCGACGCCGCACACCGTGACCGCCGCGGAGCGGGCCGCGCGGACGGAGGCGGGGCTGCGCCGCAGGTCGGCGGCCGTGAGCGCGGAGCTCCTCGCGGGGTACGACGAGGTGCTGAGCGCCCATCCGACGCTGCGGTCCCGGCTGGCGCCGCTGCGGGAGGCCACGGCCCTGCACGTGGCGGCACTGGCCCCTGCGGGCGCGACGCCCGCTCCCCCGCCCTCGCCCGTGCCGTCGGGGTCGGCGGTCGCCCAGAAGGTGCCCGCCGACCCGGCGGCCGCGCTGGGGCGGCTCGCCGCGCTGGCGTCCCGTACGGCGACCGCGCACACGACCGCGCTGGTGACCGCGCCGCCCGAGCTGGCGCGGCTGCTCGCGTCCGTCGCGGCGGCCGGCGCCGTCCACGCGTACCTGCTCACCGAGGGGAGCCGGGCATGAGCGCCCTGGAGGCCGTGCAGGCGGCGCTCGCGGCGGAGCACGCCGCCGTGTACGGGTACGGGGTCGTCGGAGCCCGGATCGGCGCGGTGCGCCGGGCGGAGGCCGTCGCGGCGGACGCCGGGCACCGCTCCCGGCGGGACGCGCTGGCGCGGACGGTGCGGGACCTGGGCGGTACGCCGGCCGCGTCGGCCGCGGCGTACGCGCTGCCGTTCCCGGTGGCGGACGAGGAGTCGGCCGTACGGCTCGCGGCGGAGCTGGAGGACGGCGTGGCCGCCGTGTACTCCGACCTGGTGCGTGCCGCGGGCGGCGCCCTGCGCCGGGAGGCGGCCGGGGCGCTGCGCGAGGCGGCGGTGCGGGCCGTTCGCTGGCGCGGGAGCGGCGTAGCCTTTCCTGGGCTCGCCGAGCGGTCGTGAGCCCCGGCTCACGAAAGGGAACAACGACACGCATGGCTGACGCCGCCTTCGCACCACCGCGCCGGCTGGTCCGGGCGCTCCACGAGGCCCCCGGTCAGGCCGAGGCGGAAAGGTGGCTCGACCGGCTTCCCGAGCTGACGCGGGAGGCCCTGGCCGCCCACGGGGCGCGGGCCGAACGGGTGGTGGAGCCCGGCGGGCGCAGCAGCCTCGTGGCCCTCGTCCGGCGGCGGGACGACGAGCCGGCCGCGCTGAAACTGGCGCCGCCGTTCGCCGAGCCGGACCTGGAGCGGGACGCGCTGGTCCACTGGAACGGCTGGGGCGCGGTGCGGGTCCTGGAGCCGGGTACGGGCCCGGGCCTGCTGCTGGAGCGGCTGCAGCCGGAGGTGTCGCTGCGCTCGCTGCCGGAGGCGAAGGCGCTGCTGGAGGCGGCGGGCACGGTTCGCAAGCTGTGGGTGGCGCCGCCGGAGGGGCACGGTTTCGAGTCGGTCGGGCGGCGTACGGCGCGGCAGGCCGCGGCGCTGGAGGCGCACCTGGCCGACCCGGTGGCCGCCCCGCTGGTGGACGCCGCGCTGGCGGTGCGCGAGGAACTGGTGGCGGGCGAGCCGGAGGCGCTGCTGCTGCACGGCTGTTTCCGGCAGGGCAAGGTGCTGGCGGGGGAGCGGGCCCCGTGGCTGACCGTGGGGCCGGAGCCCGTGGTGGGCGAGCGGGCGTACGACCTGGCGCGGCTGGTCAGGGACCGGGTGGAGGACCTGGTCGCGGAGACCTCGGGGGCGGCGGCGGCCCGGCGCCGCGTCCACAAGCTGGCCGACTCGCTGGACGTGGACCGCGAGCGGCTGCGGGGCTGGACCCTGTTCCGGGCGGTGGAGTCCGCGAGCCGGGCGTTCACGGCCGAGAGGCGGCCGTACGGCGAACTGCTGCTGGAGTTCGCGAGCTGGTTGTAGGGGCCGGGCGCAGGCACACCCGGCGCCCGCCGGCCGTTCCCCGCCGTACGCCATCCGGGTGCACTATGGGGGCGTAGTGCACGATTCGTCCCCGCGCGACGGCAGGGGGTCGTCATGGTCGAGGAACTGTTGACCGCGCTGTTCCTGACGGGATCCGCGGCGGTGGCCTACGTGGCGGCCGCTCTGCGGGTCGTGAAGCAGTACGAGCAGGGCGTCGTCCTGCGCTTCGGGCGGCTGCAGAGCCGGATCCGGGGGCCCGGCCTCACCATGATCGTTCCGTTCGTGGACCGGATGCGCAAGGTGAGCCTGCAGATCGTCACCATGCCGGTGCCGGCCCAGGACGGCATCACCCGCGACAACGTCACGGTGCGGGTGGACGCGGTGATCTACTTCAAGGTCGTCGACCCGGCCGACGCCGTGATCCGCGTCGAGGACTACCGCTTCGCCGTCTCGCAGATCGCGCAGACCTCGCTGCGCTCGATCATCGGCAAGAGCGACCTGGACGACCTGCTCTCCAACCGGGAGAAGCTCAACCAGGGCCTGGAGCTGATGATCGACAACCCGGCGGTGGAGTGGGGCGTGACCATCGACCGGGTCGAGATCAAGGACGTGTCGCTGCCGGAGACGATGAAGCGCTCGATGGCCCGGCAGGCCGAGGCCGACCGGGAGCGGCGGGCCCGGCTGATCAACGCGGACGCCGAGTTCCAGGCGTCGAAGAAGCTCGCCGAGGCGGCGAGGGAGATGGCCGACACACCGTCCGCCCTCCAGCTGCGGCTGCTGCAGACCGTCATGGCCGTCGCCGCCGAGAAGAACTCGACGCTCGTGCTGCCGATCCCCGTGGAGCTCCTGCGCTTCCTGGAGCGGTCCGCGGAGTCGGCCGAACACCAGATGGCGGCGCCCCACCGGCACGAGGAGCCCGCGGAGAGCGAGCGGGCGCTCGAACCCGGGCACACCGCCGCGCCCTCGGCGTCGCACCCGCATCCGCACGCGGCGGCCCGGGTCCCGACGCACGAACCGGCGCCGCACGTCCCGGTACGGGACGACGACGCCGGTACGGCCGGCTGCATCTGAGCGCCGCGGCCGAGCCTGCCGGCAGGCTCGGCCGGATCCGCTCTCAGGCGGTGAGGCGGGCGATCGCCTCGTCCACCGTCAGTTCCTCGCGCTCGCCCGTGCGGCGGTCCTTCAGCTCGACGACGCCCTCGCCCGAGCGGCGGCCGGCCACCAGGATGTGCGGGACGCCGATCAGCTCCGCGTCCGTGAACTTCACGCCCGGGGAGACGCCCGCGCGGTCGTCGACCAGGACGCGCAGGCCCTGCCGGCCCAGCTTCTCGGAGACCTCCAGGGCCAGCTCGGTCTGGAGGGCCTTGCCGGCGGCGACGACGTGGACGTCGGCCGGGGCGATCTCGCGCGGCCAGCACAGGCCCTTGTCGTCGGCGCTCTGCTCGGCGAGCGCGGCGACGATGCGCGACACGCCGATGCCGTACGAGCCCATGGTGACGCGGACGGGCTTGCCGTTCTGGCCGAGGACGTCGAGCTGGAAGGCGTCGGCGTACTTGCGGCCGAGCTGGAAGATGTGGCCGATCTCGATGGCGCGGTCCAGCTTCAGGCCGGTGCCGCAGTTGGGGCAGGGGTCGCCCTCCTCGACGACGACCACGTCGAGGTACTGGTCGACCTCGAAGTCGCGGCCGCAGACGACGTTCTTCGCGTGGGTGTCGGCCTTGTTGGCGCCGGTGATCCAGGCGGTGCCGGGCGCGACGCGCGGGTCGGCGATGTAGCGGACCTTGTCCAGGCCCTGCGGGCCGACGTAGCCGCGGACGAGGTCGGGGCGGTTCACGAAGTCCTCGGCGGTGACCATCTCGACGACGGCCGGGGCCAGGTGGTCCTCCAGCTTGCCCATGTCGACCTCGCGGTCGCCCGGCACGCCGACGGCGACGATCTCGCCGTCCACCTTGACCAGGAGGTTCTTGAGGGTGGCGGAGGCCGAGACGCCCAGGTACTCGGCGAGCGTCTCGATCGTCGGGGTGTCGGGGGTGTCCAGCTCCTCGACCGGGCCGTGCGCGGAGGCGTCGGCCGCCTCGCCGCCGGTGAAGGTGACGGCCTCGGTGTTGGCGGCGTAGTCGCAGGACGGGCAGTAGACGAAGAGGTCCTCGCCGGCGGCGGCGGGCGCGAGGAACTCCTCGGACTGCGAGCCGCCCATGGCGCCGGAGATCGCAGAAACGATCTTGTAGCGGAAGCCCAGGCGGTCGAAGATCGCGCTGTACGCCTTGCGGTGCAGGCCGTACGCCTCGGCCAGGCCCTCGTCGGTGGTGTCGAAGGAGTACGAGTCCTTCATCAGGAACTCGCGGCCGCGCAGGATGCCGGAGCGCGGGCGGGCCTCGTCACGGTACTTCGCCTGGATCTGGTAGAGGATCACCGGCAGGTCCTTGTAGGACGTGCACTGATCCTTGACCAGCTGGGTGAAGATCTCCTCGTGGGTGGGGCCGAGGAGGTAGTCGCCGCCCTTGCGGTCCTGGAGGCGGAACAGCTCGGCGCCGTACTCGTCCCAGCGGCCCGTCGCCTCGTACGGCTCCTTGGGCAGCAGCGCGGGCAGCAGGACCTCCTGGCCGCCGATGGCGTCCATCTCCTCGCGCACGACGCGGGCGACGTTCTCCAGGACCTTCTTGCCGAGCGGCAGCCAGGACCAGATGCCGGCGGCGTTGCGGCGGACGTAACCGGCGCGTACGAGCAGCTTGTGGCTGAGCGTCTCGGCGTCCGCCGGGTCGTCGCGCAGTGTCTTGACCATCAACCGGGACATGCGCTGGACCTGGGCCATGGGGAACTCTCCTGCGGTGAAAAGTGTGATGGGCAGGAGGTTAGCCGGGCGCCCCCGGCAGGCGGAAATCAGTTGGCCCCGATCCGTCCCTTCCGGCGTAGGCCGGACCCTGTCACCGCCGCCGCAACGGCAGAGGCGCGCCCATCACCGCGTACGGGCGTGCCGCGCTCGGACCGCACCTCCCGGGGGACGACCCCCGGACCCCCGGCACACCCACAACCGCCCACCCCCACCGTCACCGCCGCCGCAACGGCAGAGGCGCGCCCATCACCGCGTACGGGCGCGCCGCGCTCGGGAAGTGGACCTGGCGGGCGAGGTCCACGTAGCCGAGGGAGCGGTAGAGGCGGCGGGCCGGGCTCTCGGTGTCGATCGCGGAGAGGATCGTGCGGGGTTCCTCGGCGGTCGCGGTGATCGTGGTGATCAGCTCCGTGCCGATGCCCCGGCCCTGGTAGTCCGGGTGGACGTGCAGCTCGGTGATGACGAACGCGTCGTCGAGCCAGTGCTCGGTGCCGCTCCTGACCAGGTACGGCTGGACGATGGTGGACCACCAGTGGGCGCGGTCGTTGGGCATGCCGTAGACGAAGCCGACCAGCCGTCCCGCCGGGGTCGTCGCGCCGTACGCGCGGGCGCCCCGGCAGGCCATGTGGCGCAGCACGATGTGGCGGCGCACCGCGACCTCGCCGGAGGTGAGGCCGAAGGCGAGGGCTTGCACGGCCAGCGCGTCGTCCACGCGCGCCGCGAGGTCGAGCGGTCCGACCGCGACGTCATCCATGCGCGGCACCCTACTTTCCGGTCGGGGCATTCAGAACAGCACGCTCATGAAGGCGCCCACCTCACGGAACCCGACTCTGCGGTACGCGGCGCGGGCGGGGGTGTTGTAGTCGTTGACGTACAGGCTGACGACGGGTGCCACGTCGGCCAGGGCGTAGCGCAGGACCGCCGCCATGCCGGTCTCGGACAGGCCCCGGCCGCGGTACTCGGGCGCGACCCAGACGCCCTGGATCTGGCAGGCCTTGGAGGTGGCGGCGCCGATCTCGGCCTTGAAGACGACCTTGTCGTCCTCGAAGCGGGCGAAGGAGCGGCCGGAGCCGACGAGTTCGGCGACGCGCGCCTGGTAGAGCAGTCCGCCGTCGCCGGCCATCGGCGAGATGCCGACCTCCTCGGTGAACATGGCCACGCACGCGGGCATGATCAGGTCCATCTCGTCCTTGCGGACGCGGCGGACGTGCGGGTCGGGCTCGATGTCGGGCGAGGGCCGCTCGGTGACCATGAGCGGCTGGTGGGGGCGTACGTCGCGGGCGGGGCCCCAGCTCGGTTCGAGGAGCCGCCAGAGGTGGGCGGTGGGCTCGGCGGGCCCGACGATGGAGGAGCAGCGGCGGCCGGTGCGCCGGGCGCGGTCGGCGAAGGCGCGGACGGCGTCGGGCGTGGCGCAGATCGGGACCAGGTTGGCGCCGGAGTAGCACAGCGAGCGGAGCCGGCCCTCCGTGTACCAGCCCCACATCTCGCCGCCGAGACGCCAGGGGTCCAGCCCCGCGACCTGGACGCGTGCGGTGACGAACGCGTTGGCGACGGGGTCGCTCTCCAGGACGGCGAGCGCGGCGCCGAGGTCGCCGGGTTCCAGGACCCGGGTGGTGGTGTGGGTCAACACGGAAGGGCCTCACCAGTGGTCTGTCGGTCCAGGAACTGTACCCGGCGCTCGGCTCCGGGCGGGCGGGACCGCGTCCGCACGCGCTCGAGCCCCGCCGCGGTCGGTGCGGCGGGGCTCGGCGGGTCGTGGGGGCGGCCGGGTGCCGGGTCAGCCGGCGACGGAGACCTCGGGCTCGCCGGAGGGGACGCCGTCCTTCTCCATCTGCTCGGCGATCTTCATCGCCTCCTCGATGAGCGTCTCGACGATCTTCGACTCGGGGACGGTCTTGATGACCTCGCCCTTGACGAAGATCTGGCCCTTGCCGTTGCCGGAGGCGACGCCGAGGTCGGCCTCGCGGGCCTCGCCGGGGCCGTTGACGACGCAGCCCATGACGGCGACGCGCAGCGGCACCTCCATGCCCTCCAGGCCGGCGGTGACCTGGTCGGCGAGCTTGTAGACGTCGACCTGGGCGCGGCCGCAGGACGGGCAGGAGACGATCTCCAGGCGGCGCTGGCGGAGGTTCAGGGCCTCCAGGATCTGGATGCCGACCTTGACCTCCTCCGCGGGCGGCGCGGACAGGGAGACGCGGATGGTGTCGCCGATGCCCTCGGAGAGCAGCGCGCCGAACGCGACGGCGGACTTGATGGTGCCCTGGAAGGCGGGGCCGGCCTCGGTGACGCCGAGGTGCAGCGGGTAGTCGCACTGGGCGGCGAGCTGACGGTAGGCGTTGACCATCACGACGGGGTCGTTGTGCTTGACCGAGATCTTGATGTCGCGGAAGTCGTGCTCCTCGAAGAGGGACGCCTCCCACAGCGCGGACTCGACGAGGGCCTCGGGGGTGGCCTTGCCGTACTTCTGGAGGAGCCGCCGGTCGAGGGAGCCGGCGTTGACGCCGATGCGGATGGGCGTGCCGGTCTCGCGGGCCGCCTTCGCGATCTCCTTGACCTTGTCGTCGAACTGCTTGATGTTGCCGGGGTTGACGCGGACGGCCGCACAGCCGGCGTCGATGGCGGCGAAGACGTACTTGGGCTGGAAGTGGATGTCGGCGATGACCGGGATCTGCGACTTCTTGGCGATGACCGGCAGCGCGTCGGCGTCGTCCTGCGTGGGGCAGGCGACGCGGACGATCTGGCAGCCGGACGCGGTCAGCTCGGCGATCTGCTGGAGGGTGGCGCCGATGTCGGAGGTCCGGGTCGTCGTCATGGACTGCACCGACACGGGGGCGTCGCCGCCGACGGCCACCGAGCCCACCATGATCTTCCGGCTGACGCGGCGCTCGGCCAGCTTGGTCGGAACGGACGGCATACCGAGAGAAATCGCGGTCATCTGCTGTGCAACCCCAAGGTGTGGATCGAGGTCCCGATATCGGCGGGCTCCAGTGCTTCGAGGTTACAGGTGGCGTGCTGCCGCCAGCACATCGCGCCGGTGCACGGCGGGTCCGCACCACCCGAAGGGAGCGGCCGGGCGCCCTGGAGGCGCCCGGCCGTGTGTACGAAGTGGCAGCTGTTTCCGGTCAGGAGATCTTGACCGGGTTGACGATGTCCGCCAGCAGGACGAGCAGCGTGAAGCAGATGAAGATGCCCGCCACCACGTACGCCACCGGCATGAGCTTGGCGACGTCGAAGGGGCCCGGGTCGGGGCGGCGGAACAGCTTCGCCACGTGCCGCCGCAGGGACTCCCACAGGGCGCCGGCGATATGGCCGCCGTCCAGGGGCAGCAGCGGCAGCATGTTGAACAGGAACAGGGACAGGTTGAACGTGGCGAGGACCAGCAGGAGCGTCGCGACGATGTTCTGCGCGGGGACGTCGAGGTTCATCACCTCGCCGCTGATGCGGGCGGCGCCGACGATGCCGACCGGCGAGTCGGCCTTGCGCTCGCCGTCGCCGAAGGTGGCGTCCCACAGGTCGGGGATCTTGGACGGCAGGGCGATGACGGCCTCGGCGCCGTTCTCGATCATGTCGCCCATGCGGTCCACGGACTGGCCGAGGGTGAGCGGGACGATCTCGGTCTTGGCGGCGAAGCCCAGGTAGCCGGCCACGACGTACTCGTCGGGCACGACCTCGCCGTCCTCGTCCTTCTTCACCACGAGGTTCTTGGCGAGGGTGGGGTGCAGGACGACCTGCTTGCCGTCGCGCTCGACGGTCAGCGTGGCGGGGCCGATCGTGTCGCGGATGTGGGCGGACAGCGTGCCCCAGTCGTCGACGGGCCTGCCGTTGAAGGCGACGATCCGGTCGCCCGCCTTGAGGCCGGCCGCGTGGGCGGGCGACACCTTGTCGCCCTTGGCGCACGTGTCGCGCTCCTCGCTCTGGGCGATGATGCACTTCTGCACGCCCGCGACCTCGGTGGTCTGCGTGGCGAAGCCGAACGTCATGCAGACGCCGACGAAGATCGCGACGGCCAGGACGAGGTTCATGAAGGGGCCGGCGAACATCACGATGACGCGCTTCCACGGCTTGCGCGTGTAGAACAGCCGCGTCTCGTCGCCCGGCCGCAGCTCCTCGTACGCCGCCGAGCGGGCGTCCTCGATCATGCCGCGCCAGGGGGAGGTGGACCGGGCCTCGATCCGGCCGTCCTCGCCGGGCGGGAACATCCCGATCATGCGGATGTAGCCGCCCATGGGGATGGCCTTGATGCCGTACTCCGTCTCGCCCTTCTGGCGGGACCAGAGGGTCGGGCCGAAGCCGACCATGTACTGCGGCACGCGGATGCCGAAGAGCTTGGCGGTGGAGAGGTGGCCCAGCTCGTGCCAGGCGATGGAGATCAGCAGCCCCACGGCGAACACCGCGATGCCGAGGATCGTCAACAGAACCGTCATGCGCGAACCTCCGCCGTCGCCTTCGCCGCTTTCGCCGCCAGCTCACGGGCCCGGGCCCGTGCCCAGGTCTCCGCTTCCAAGACGTCCGTCACCGTCAGTGAAGTTCCCGGGGTGGGCGTGCCGTGTTCGGCGACGACCGCGGTGACCGTGTCCATGATGGCGGGGAACGGGAGCCGGCCGGCGAGGAACGCGTCCACGCACTCCTCGTTGGCGGCGTTGAACACGGCCGGGGCCGTGCCGCCGAGTTCGCCGACGTGCCGGGCGAGCCCGACGGAGGGGAAGGCTTCGGTGTCGAGGGGGAAGAACTCCCAGGTCGACGCCTTGGACCAGTCGAAGGCGGGGGCCGCGTCCGGGACGCGCTCGGGCCAGCCGAGGCCGATGGCGATGGGGCCGCGCATGTCGGGCGGGGTGGCCTGGGCGAGGGTGGAGCCGTCGGTGAACTCGACCATGGAGTGCACGTACGACTGGGGGTGGACGACGACCTCGATGCGGTCGAAGGGGATGTCGTACAGCAGGTGCGCCTCGATGACCTCCAGGCCCTTGTTGACCAGGGTGGCGCTGTTGACCGTGATCACCGGGCCCATGGCCCAGGTGGGGTGCGCGAGGGCGTCCTCCCGGGTGACGTGGGCGAGTTCGGCCTTCGTGCGGCCGCGGAAGGGGCCCCCGGACGCGGTGACGACCAGCTTGCGGACGTCGGCGCGGGTGCCGGCGGCCAGGGCCTGGAAGAGCGCGGCGTGCTCGGAGTCGACCGGGATGATCTGGCCGGGCTTGGCGACGGCCTTCACCAGCGGGCCGCCGACGATCAGCGACTCCTTGTTGGCGAGGGCGAGCGTGCGGCCCGCCTCCAGGGCGGCGAGCGTGGGGGCGAGGCCGATGGAGCCGGTGATGCCGTTGAGCACCGTGTGGCACTCGGAGGCGGCGACCTGGGTGGCGGCGTCGGGGCCGGCCAGGATCTCGGGCAGCGGCTCGGAGCCGTAGTGCTCCTTCAGGGCGTCGCGCAGCGCGGGCACCGCGTCCTCGCGGGCCACGGCCACCGTGCGCACCCGCAGCCGGTGCGCCTGCTCGGCGAGGAGCCCGGCCCGGCCGCCTGCGGCGGAGAGCGCGGTGACGCGGAACCGGTCGGGGTTGCGCAGCACCAGGTCGATGGCCTGGGTGCCGATGGACCCGGTGGAGCCGAGGACGACGATGTCCCGGCGGCCTTCGGCCGGATCGAAGGCGATGTGCGGGTCGGCGAGGGATGCTGGGCTGTCGCTCATGCCCCCCATTCTTGCCGTAACCGCGGGGTGCTCGGACCGGGTCCCCCCGGCCCGGTCAGCGGGCGTCGTCGCGGAACGCGGCGAACACCTCGTGGAAGGCCGGGAACGTCTTGCGTACGCAGCCGGGGTCGTCGAACGTGATGCCGGGCGCGCCGGGGGTGCGCAGACCGGTGACCGCGAAGGACATGACGATGCGGTGGTCGCCGTGGGTGGCGATCTCCGCGGGCCGCGGGGTGCCGGGGTGGATCTCGATCCAGTCGGGTCCCGTGTGCACGGTGATGCCGAGGCGGCGCAGGTTCTCGGCGCAGGCGTCGAGGCGGTCGCACTCCTTCACGCGCGTGTTGGCGACGTCCTCGATGCGCACGGGGCCGTCGGCGAAGGGGGCGATGGCGGCGAGGGTGGGCATGGTGTCGGAGATGTCGCGCATGTTGACGGTGAGGCCGCGCAGGCGTCCGGTGCCCCGCACGGTCGTGCGGTCGGCGGCGATGTCGACGTCGGCGCCCATGCGGCGCAGGACGTCGGCGAACGCGAGGTCGCCCTGGAGGGCGCCGGTGCCGAGGCCGGGCACGGTGACCTCGCGGCCGGTGAGCGCGGCGGCGGCGAAGAAGTAGCTGGAGGTGGAGGCGTCGGGCTCGACGGCGTAGGTGGTGGCGCGGTAGCCGGTGGGCGGGACGGTGAAGACGCGGCCGTCGCGGGTGGGTCCGGCGCCGAAGGCCCGCATCATGGCGAGGGTGATCTCGACGTACGGCTCCGAGACGAGGTCGGTGACGGTGATGCGCAGGCCCTCGGCGGTGAGCGGGCCGAGCATGAGGAGCGCGGTGAGGTACTGCGACGACTGACCGGCGTCCAGTGTGAGGTCGCCGCCCTTGATGCCGGCGGCGGCGATCCGCAGCGGGTGGTGGCCCTCGGCCTCCTCGTGGCGCAGGTCGACGCCGAGGGCGCGCAGGGCGCCGGTGAGCGGGCCGAGCGGGCGGCGGCGCATCTGCGCGGAGGCGTCGAAGCGGAAGTCGCCGTGTCCGGCGGCGGCGAGCGTCGGCAGGAACCGCGCGGTGGTGGCGCCGTCGCGGCAGTGGACGTCGGCGGTCGCGGCGGCGGGCCCGGCGGGCCGGCCCTGGACGCGCCAGGTGTGCGGGGTGCGCTCCACCTCGTACCCGAGTGCGGTCAGGCCCTCGGCGAAGCCCTCGGTGTCGTCGGAGGCGAGGGGGCGGACGAGGGTGGTGGTGCCGTCGGCCGCCGCGGCGAGGAAGAGCGCGCGGGCGGTGACGGACTTGGAGCCGGGGATGTCGATGACGGTCACGGCGCCCATCCTGCCGCGCGGGGCGGGACGGGCGCCGGGCGTCTCAGCTGCTGGTCGCGCGGGCCGCTCCGTGGCGGTCCGCTCAGCGGATCGGGCGGTGGACGTTCTCGTGGACGGACGGGCCGGGGGTGGCGTCGGCGATCCAGGGGCCGTCGCCGCTGGGGTCGATGACGCCCTCCTCCAGCCAGCTGTAGCGGCCGGCGAGGACGCCCTTGACGACCTTGCGGTCCAGGTCGTCGGTGTTGGCCCACAGGCGGCCGAAGAGTTCCTCCACGCGCAGCCGCGACTGGCGGCAGAACGCGTCGGCCAGCTGGTACGCCTCCCGGCCGTGGTCGGTCGTCGTGCGCAGCAGCTCGGCGCGGACGCAGGAGGCGCTCATGGCGAAGAGTTCGGCGCCGATGTCGACGATCCGGCCGAGGAAGCCCTGCTTGGTCTCCATACGGCCCTGCCAGCGTGACATGGCGTAGAAGGTGGAGCGGGCCAGCTTGCGGGAGGTGCGCTCGACGTAACGCAGGTGTGTGGCCAGGTCCGGGTGGCCGGCGGGGTGGAAGTCGCCGTACGTACCGGGGAGCTGGCCGCGGCCCGCCACGAGCCTGGGCAGCCAGCGGGCGTAGAACGCGGTCGCCTGGGCGCCGGCCTTCGCCTTGTCGCCGAGGGTCTTGTCGGGGTCGATGATGTCGCCCGCGACGGCGAGGTGGGCGTCGACGGCCTCGCGGGCGATCAGCAGGTGCATGATCTCCGTCGAGCCCTCGAAGATCCGGTTGATGCGCAGGTCGCGCAGCAGCTGCTCGGTGGGCACGGGGCGCTCGCCGCGGGCGGCCAGGGACTCGGCGGTCTCGTAGCCGCGGCCGCCGCGGATCTGGACCAGCTCGTCGGCCATGAGCCAGGCCATCTCGGAGCCGTACAGCTTGGCGAGGGCGGCCTCGATGCGGATGTCGTTGCGGTCCTCGTCGGCCATCTGGCTGGCCAGGTCGAGGACGGCTTCGAGGGCGAACGTCGTCGCGGCGATGAAGGCGATCTTGGAGCCGACGGCCTCGTGGTGGGCGACGGGCTTGCCCCACTGCTCGCGGACGGCGCTCCACTCGCGGGCGATCTTCAGGCACCACTTGCCGGCTCCGGCGCACATGGCGGGCAGGGAGAGGCGGCCGGTGTTGAGGGTGGTGAGGGCGATCTTCAGGCCGGAGCCCTCGGGGCCGATGCGGTTGGCGGCGGGCACGCGGACCCGGTGGAAGCGGGTGACGCCGTTCTCCAGGCCGCGCAGGCCCATGAAGGCGTTGCGGTGCTCGACGGTGACGCCCTCGGACGCGGCCTCGACGACGAACGCGGTGATGCCGCCCCGGTGGCCCTCGGAGGCCGGTACGCGGGCCATGACGACGAGGAGGTCGGCGACCACGCCGTTGGTGGTCCACAGCTTGACGCCGTCCAGGACGTAGTCGTCGCCGTCGGGGACGGCGGTGGTGGCGAGGCGGGCCGGGTCGGAGCCGACGTCGGGCTCGGTGAGGAGGAACGCCGAGATGTCCGTACGGGCGAGCCGGGGCAGGAAGGTCTCCTTCTGCTCCGGCGTGCCGAAGAGCTTGAGCGGCTGCGGTACGCCGATCGACTGGTGCGCGGAGAGGAGGGCGCCCACGGCCGGGCTCACGGAACCGACCAGCGCGAGGGCCTTGTTGTAGTACACCTGCGTGAGGCCGAGCCCGCCGTACTTGGTGTCGATCTTCATGCCGAGCGCGCCGAGCTCCTTGAGGCCGTCGATCACCGCGTCGGGGATACGGGCCTCGCGCTCGATGAGCGCTCCGTCGATCTTCGTCTCGCAGAAGTCCCGCAGCTTCGCCAGGAACTCCTCGCCCCGCTGGGCGTCCTCGGCGGCGGGCAGGGGGTGCGGGTGGATCAGGTCGAGGCGGAAGCGCCCGAGGAACAGCTCCTTGGCGAAGCTGGGCTTGCGCCAGTCCTGCTCGCGGGCGGCCTCGGCGACCTGACGGGCTTCACGCTCGGAGACTTTGGGCTTGTGGCCGGACATGGAGGGCTCACCTCACCGCGGGGTCGGGGGTGGTGGCGGCCGGCGGCTGTCTACCGACCGGTGCTACTCGACCGTACCTACCCGTTTCCGGCGTCGGCGAAGCGAAGCCGCGGAGCGGCAGAAGGCGGCCGGAGCCCCCGCACAGTGGGCTCCGGCCGCCGGTTCGTGGGCCGTACGAGTGGACTTACAGGGCCAGTCCGGTGAGGACCAGCACCCGCTCGTACGTGTAGTCGTCCATCGCGTAGCGGACACCCTCACGGCCGACGCCGGACTGCTTGGCGCCGCCGTACGGCATCTGGTCGGCGCGGTACGACGGGACGTCGCCGACGATCACGCCGCCGACCTCCAGGGCGCGGTGGGCGCGGAAGGCGGTCTGCAGGTTGTGCGTGAACACACCGGTCTGCAGGCCGAACTTGGAGTTGTTCACCTCGGCGAAGGCGGCGGCCTCGCCGTCGACCTTGTGCAGGGTGAGGACCGGGCCGAAGACCTCCTCGCAGGCGAGGGTGGTGTCGGCGGGCAGGTCGGCCAGCACGGTGGGCGCGTAGGTGGCGCCGTCGCGCTTGCCGCCGGTGAGCAGCGTGGCGCCGCGCTCGACGGCCTCGTCGACCCAGGACTCCACCCGCTTGGCGGCGTCCTCGCTGACGAGCGGGCCGACGTCGGTGGCGTCGTCGGACGGGTCGCCGGTGCCCTGGGCCTCGACGGCGGCGAGGACCTTCGGCACGAGCCGGTCGTAGACGCTCGCGTCCGCGATCACGCGCTGGACGGAGATGCAGGACTGGCCGCCCTGGTAGTTGGAGAAGGTGGCGATCCGGGTCGCCGCCCAGTCCAGGTCCTCCTCGGAGGACCAGTCGGCGAGGACGACGGCCGCGGCGTTGCCGCCGAGCTCCAGGGTGCAGTGCTTGTGCGGCACGGACTGCTGGATGGCGTAGCCGACCTTGTCGGAGCCGGTGAAGGAGATGACCGGCAGGCGCTCGTCCTGGACGAGGGCGGGCATGCGGTCGTTCGGCACCGGCAGGACCGACCAGGAGCCGGCGGGCAGGTCCGTCTCGGCCAGCAGCTCGCCGAGGATCAGGCCGGAGAGCGGGGTGGCCGGGGCGGGCTTGAGGATGATCGGCGCGCCGACGGCGATGGCCGGGGCGATCTTGTGGGCGCACAGGTTGAGCGGGAAGTTGAACGGCGCGATGCCGAGGACGACGCCCTTGGGGAAGCGGCGGGTCAGGGCGAGGCGGCCGGTGCCGCCGGCGTCGGTGTCGAGGCGCTGGGCCTCGCCGCCGTTGAAGCGGCGGGCCTCCTCCGCGGCGAAGCGGAACACGGACACGGCGCGGCCGACCTCGCCGCGGGCCCACTTGATGGGCTTGCCGTTCTCGGCGGAGATCAGCTGGGCGATCTCCTCGGTGCGCTCGGCGAGCCGCTTCGACACGTGGTCGAGGGCGGCGGCGCGGACGTGGGCGGGCGTCGCGGCGAACTCGTCCACGACGGCGTGCGCGGCGGCCACGGCCTCCTCGACCTGGGCCTCGCTGGGCACGCTGACCTGGCCGACGAGGCGGCCGTCCCAGGGGGAGGTGACGTCGAAGGTGGTCTCGCCGGTGGCCTGGCGGCCGGCGAGCCAGAAGGCGTGGGTGGCAGTCATCGCGGTCCCGGCCCTTCCGAAGTAGTGGGGTTCTCGCACGTGCGGTTGTGCTCTCAGGTCACACGGTAGGGCCGAGGGGGCGGAGGGGCGTTTGTCCGTGATGGAGTGGTCGGATCGCCGCCTCCGCCGGTTCGGCAGATGCACATCCGCTGGGCCCGCTCGTCATGAACGGCGCTCGGTGGACACGATGAGGCAGACCCCGGCGACGACGACGGCGCCGCCCAGGGCGATGGGCCAGGTCACGGCCTCGTCGAGGAGCAGCCAGCCGAGGCCGACGGCGACGACCGGGTTGACGTAGGCGTACGTCGCGACCAGGGACAGCGGGGCGGCCTGGAGGAGCCAGGCGTACGCCGTGAACGCGATCAGCGAGCCGAAGAGCACCAGGTACGCGAGGGCGGTCCAGGAGCGGGCGGAGAACGCGCCGAGGTCCAGTCCGCTGTGCTCGCCCCGGACGAGCCCGAGCAGCAGACAGCCGAGGCCGCCGGCGACCATCTCGTAGGCGCTCGCCGTGAACGGGTTGCGGGGCATCGGTATCCGCGAGGAGGAGAAGGAACCGACGGACCACATCACCGTCCCCACGACGACCGTGAGGACGCCGCCGATGCGGATGTCGCCGCTGAGGCCGGGGAGCGTGAGGACGGCGAGCCCCACGAGGCCGAGGAGGACGCCCGCGTACGCCCCGAGTCCGGGGCGCTCGCCGAAGGCGACGCGCAGCACGACCACCCACGCCGGGACGACGGCCACCAGCAGCGCGGCGAGCCCGGACGGCACGGAGGTCTCGGCGAGCACGACGAGGCCGTTGCCGCCGAGCAGGAGGAGGAGCCCGACGACGCCGGCGGAGGCGAGCTGGGCGCGGGTGACCTTGAGGACGGCGAGACCCTGGCGCCAGGCGAGCAGTGCGGCGAGGAGCAGGCCCGCGACGACGAAGCGGGCGCCCGCGGAGAGGAAGGGCGGCATGGTCTCGACGACCACGCGGATGCCGAGGTACGTCGAGCCCCACACGACGTACACGATCGCGAGGGCGGCCCATACGGCCCCGCCGATGCGGCGGGGAGCGGCGGGTCGGGAGGGGACCGGGGTGGAGGACGCCGCGTCGACGGCAGGGCTTGTCATGCTCCGGAGAATATGAAGCCACCACCCCGAACGCCAATGTCTTTGCCCGAGTTCGGGCAGGATACGGGGCTGTTCCTGCTGTCGACTTGTCGTTTTGCGATGTCGAGCCGGCTAGGGCCTCTCGCCCGTGGCCTTCAGGGCCAGCCACAGTTCCATGCGGGCGTCCGGGTCGTCGAGGGAGCGGCCGAGGATCTCCTCGACGCGCCGCATCCGGTAGCGCAGCGTGTGGCGGTGGACGCCCAGGTCCGCGGCGGCCGCGTCCCACTGGCCGTGGCGGGAGAGCCAGGCGCGCAGGGACGCGACGAGGTCGCCGCGCCCGGTCGCGTCGTGCTCGTACAGCGCGCGCAGCATGCCGTCGGCGAACGCCCGTACCGCGTCGTCCGCGAGCAGAGGCAGCACCGAGCCGGTGGCCAGCTCCTCGTGCTCGACGAGGGCACGGCCGCGGCGGCGGGCGACGGACAGCGCCTGCTCGGCCTGCTTGTAGGCGGCGGCCGCCGCTATGGGGCCGGTCGGGGCGGACAGGCCGATGTAGATCTGGGCGTCCTCGGCCTCCCGGGACGCGTACGCGTCGCAGGCGGAGGCCACCGCGCCCCCGTCCTGGGCGAGGACGACGAGCCGGTCGTCACCTTCGGGCACCACGAGCACGGCCTCGCCGGCGCGGGCCGCGGCGGCCTCGAGCGTGTCGGCGAGCGCCGTCGACGGAGGATCGCCGGACGGGTCGGCCTCACCGGCGGGTTCCGCGATGAGCAGCCGGAACGGGGCGTCGAGCAGCCCGCCGTACAGGTCGCCGGCGACGGCGCGGGCATGGTCGGGCTGACCGGCCAGCATCAGCCGGAGCACCGCCGCGCCGAGGCGCTGCTCGGCGGCCTGGAGGGAGCGCGAGCGCTCGGTGGTCAGGGTGAGGAGGGCGATCGCGGAGTGCACGGCGTACCGCTCCGCCGTGCCCAGCGGAGCGCCCGTGCCGACGGCCAGCGCGCCGCGCACCCGGCGGCCCGTGCCGAGCGACTGGAGTTCCACCCGGTCCTCGGTGCCGCCGACGACGGCGCTCGCCGGCGCGGCCCGCTCGCGCAGCCGCTCCACGTCGGGCTTGAGCCGGGCCGCCCGCCGGGCCGCCCAGTCGGGTGCGGCGGCGAGGACGGCGCCGGACGCGTCGTACAGCGCGGCCCAGCCGTCGACGTGGGCGGCGAGCCGGGCGACGACCGCGTCGGGGCCCTCGGCGAGCGCGGCCCTGGTCAGCTCGCGCTGGGCCTCGAACCCCGCCGTGACGGCCCGGTACTGGTCGGCGGCGAGGGCGGCCGAGACGGCCTTGGAGATCGCGAGGAACGGGGTGCGGCGCGGCACCTCCAGCAGCGGCAGGTGCTCCTCGCGGGCGGCGTCCAGGAGGGCCTGCGGGATCTCGTCGTAGTTGACGCCGATGGCGAAGCCGAGCCCGACGACCCCCGCGCCGGCGAGCCGCCGCACGTAGCGGCGCATCGCCTCGGGGTCCTCGGCGTCGAGCGTCATGGCGGTGATGAGCAGGAGTTCCCCGCCCTCCATGTACGGGACGGGGTCCGCCAGCTCGCTGACGTGGGCCCAGCGCACGGGGGTGTCGAGGCGGTCCTCACCGGCGCGCACGGTGAGTTTGAGCGCGGAGTGCTGGACGAGCGAGGCGAGGGTGAGCGGCATGGGACCGGCGTGGCCTTCGGGAGGGAGGTGAGGGAGGTGGGGGTGGGGGGGTTCCTGAGGGGATTTCGCCGCCGCGTATGAACGGCTTGCCTCAATTCTGCCAGCACGTATGACAGCCGCGAACCCCGCCGCGCCTTCCGCCCGGCCGCCTCGGCCTCCGCCCGGTCGCCTTGGCCTCCGCCGCGCCCTCCGCACGGTCGCTTCGCCCTCCGCACGGCCGCCTCGGCCTCCGCCCGGCTCGGCCACCCAGCCGCCGCGCCCTCCGCCGCGCCCTCAGCCCGGCCGCTCAGCCGCGCAGGTCCACCAGCAGGGGTGGCGCGTGTTCGCCGCGGACGCCGGTCAGGGACAGGACGGCGTGCCCGGCGGGCAGGCCGTGCGCCAGTTCCGACGAGGACCAGCGCTCGCGCTCGACCTCGCGCACCGTGACCGCCTCGGCCGTGGCCGCCTTGCCGGTCACCAGGCGCCGCATGAAGTGCATGGCCTTGGTGAGCGGTTCGTCGGAGATGATCTGGCGGTTCGTGACGTCCCGCATCTGCACCCACTCGGTGCCCCAGAGCTCCGCGAACCGCCCGCCGTCCCAGGGCGCGAGCCCGGCGAAGGCCATCCGGCAGCCGACGGCGCCGAGCAGCGACCCGCGCAGCGCCTCCGGCACGTCCTCCAGGGTGCGCAGCGCGAGGACGACCCCGGCGTGCGCGGAGCGCAGCCGCTGGACGGCCCGTACGGACTCGGCGGTGACGGTGTACGTGGCGTCGTCGAGGACCAGGCAGGCGAACAGCGACCGGTCGCTGCGGGCGAGGGCTGCCTCGGCGAACTGGGCGAGGAGCAGCCGGGTCACGATCCGGGACGCCTCGGCGTGGCCCCGCTCGGGCAGGTCGACCCGGACGCGCAGCGGGTGCTCGATGGCCCGCAGCGAGAACGCGCGGCCGCCCTCGCCGTCCGTGCGGAACCAGCTCGCGAAGGCCGGGCGGTCCAGGAAGGCGATGCGCTCGGCGAGCAGGACGCCGGTCTCGTCGCCCCGCTCCACCTGCCGCTCCCGGGCGTCGAGCTCGCGCAGCTGGGCCGGGTCGCCGGCGACGGCGGCGCGCAGCCGGGCGAGGGCGGCGGGGGCGCCGCCGAGGAGTTCGCGCAGTTCGGGCACGGCGGGGAAGTGGCCGTACGCGGCCCGGTACGGCCCGATGAGCTGCGCCAGGACGGTGGCCGCGCGGCGGGTGTCCGGGACGAGGTCGCCGACCAGGGCCTCGGCGAGGAGGCGGGCCGCCTCGTCGGGGTCGTCGGCGCCGCCGTACAGGTCGAGGTCGTGGCGGGAGTCGCCGCGGCCGACCGGGATGACCACGTCGAAGGAGGCGTCGGGCCCGAGGCCGGAGCCCTGCGCGGTGACGGCGACGACGGCGGCGCGGCCCGCCAGGGCCTGGAGGCACAGGGCCTCGGTGACGGGCCGGACGAGCCGGACGGTCTTGCCCGAGCCGGCGGGGCCGACCGCGAGGAGGGAGGTGCCGAGGAGTTCGGGTTCGAGGGCGAGGCCGGTGGTGCGGCGGCCGTAGGGGTTGCGGGGGTGGTCGGCGACCGTGCCGATGCGCACCTGGGCGGTGGCGAGGTCGTGGGTGGCGGTGCGGACGGGCAGGTCGCGTACGCCGGAGGGGTGGGCGCAGGCGGCGGGGCCGTGGGCGCGCACGGCCTCGGTGAAGGCGGCGAGCCGGTCGGGGTGGGCGCGTACGCCGTGCCAGGCGCGCTGGATGCGGGCGTAGTCGACGTCGCCGAGGGCGCCGGAGCGGGTGGCCTCGGCGAGCCGGGTGGCGGCGTCCGTGAGACCGGCGGCACGCAGCTCGGGCCAGTCGGCGGGGTCGGCGCCGTGCCGGGGCGGCGGGGGCGGGGCCGGCTTGGTGCGGGTGCGGCGGGCGTAGCGGCGCCAGATCTCGGGGACGTGGCCGAGGCGGGCGAAGAAGACGAGGAGGCCGCCGCCGACGAGCGCGTAGTAGACGTAGCTGGCCGTCGCCCAGGTCTCGGGCTCGCCGCGCCAGGAGTCCGGGGTGAGGACGAGGAGCGGCCAGAGCCAGTAGTGGCCGAGGTAGCCGTTCCACAGCAGGGACCACAGGAGCCAGCCGCTGAGCAGTGAGATGAGCGCTCCGGCGAACAGCCGGCGCGCCGGGACGTGCTCGGGCTCCTCCGCGGGGCGCGGCCGGTGGCCGAACCGCCACACGCCGGGCTCGGCCTCGGGCCGGGGCGTGCGCAGCCAGTCCACGAGCGATGTGCCGGTGGCCGGTGCGGGGGCGTGGCGGGGCGGGGGCGGGGCCGCGGGAGGACCGGCGGGCTGCGGTGGCGGTCCGGCCGGGCGTGGCACGGCGTCGGCGTGGGTGCCCCGTGCGTCGTACGACGTACCGTCCCTGTCCATGATTCCCTGCCCCCTGACCAGCCAGGCCGCGCGTGCGTGCAATCCGTCAATCTAGTGCCACGGCGGGTGGTTGGCGTGGCCGACGCGTACGCCCGCGCCCCGTTCCGGCTGCCGCCGGGCCGCCGCGGCGGGGGCACGCGTGGGGGCGGGGGCCCGGAGGCTATGTCCGCGGCGGACAACGACACGTCCCCGATCACTCCCGATCGGCGCATGCCGTCGCCCCTCCCCCGCACCTAGCCTGCGAGAAACTCGTCAAAGCGTCCGTAAGCACCCCCAGGAGCCCCGCATGACCGAAATCCCGCAGGAGCGCCGCGTCGTCACCGCCATCCCCGGCCCGAAGTCGCAGGAGCTGCAGGCCCGCCGCGTCGCCGCGGTCGCGGGTGGCGTCGGCTCCGTGCTGCCGGTGTTCACCACGCGCGCGGGCGGCGGCATCATCGAGGACGTCGACGGCAACCGTCTGATCGACTTCGGCTCCGGTATCGCCGTGACCTCCGTGGGCGCCTCCGCCGAGGCGGTCGTGCGCCGTGCGTCCGCGCAGCTGCAGGACTTCACCCACACCTGTTTCATGGTCACGCCGTACGAGGGCTACGTGGAGGTCTGCGAGGCGCTCGCCGAGCTGACCCCCGGTGACCACGCGAAGAAGTCCGCGCTGTTCAACAGCGGCGCCGAGGCCGTCGAGAACGCGGTCAAGATCGCCCGCTCGTACACCAAGCGCCAGGCCGTCGTGGTCTTCGACCACGGCTACCACGGCCGTACGAACCTCACGATGGCGCTGACCGCCAAGAACATGCCGTACAAGCACGGCTTCGGCCCGTTCGCGCCCGAGGTCTACCGCGTCCCGGTCGCCTACGGCTACCGCTGGCCGACCGGCCCGGAGAACTGCGGCCCCGAGGCCGCCAAGCAGGCCATCGACCAGATCACCAAGCAGGTCGGCGCGGAGAACGTGGCCGCGATCATCATCGAGCCGGTGCTCGGCGAGGGCGGCTTCATCGAGCCGGCCAAGGGCTTCCTGCCGGAGATCGTGAAGTTCGCCAACGAGAACGGCATCGTCTTCGTGGCGGACGAGATCCAGTCCGGCTTCTGCCGCACCGGCCAGTGGTTCGCCTGTGAGGACGAGGGCGTCGTCCCGGACCTCATCACCACCGCCAAGGGCATCGCGGGCGGTCTGCCGCTCGCCGCCGTCACCGGCCGCGCCGAGATCATGGACGCCGTGCACGGCGGCGGCCTGGGCGGCACGTACGGCGGCAACCCGGTGGCCTGCGCCGGTGCGCTCGGCGCCATCGAGACGATGAAGGAGCTGGACCTCAACGGCAAGGCCCAGCGCATCGAGGAGGTCATGAAGGGCCGCCTCGCCGCGATGCAGGAGAAGTACGAGATCATCGGCGACATCCGCGGCCGCGGCGCCATGATCGCCATCGAGCTGGTCAAGGACCCGGCGACCAAGGAGCCGAACCCGGAGGCCGCGGGCGCGCTCGCCAAGGCCTGCCACGCCGAGGGCGTGCTGGTCCTGACCTGTGGCACCTACGGCAACGTGCTGCGCTTCCTGCCGCCGCTGGTCATCGGTGAGGACCTGCTCAACGAGGGTCTGGACATCATCGAGGCCGCCTTCGCCCGCATCTGAGGCGGCGTCCCGGACGGCGTCCCGGACGGCGCCCGAAGCGCGTCCCGGCCGCTCGGGCGGGCGAGACGTGAAGAAGCTGTGGGGGGCCGATGGCGGGATGGAGATCCGGCTGTCGGTCCCCCGGTCCCTGCCGTACGGTTTCTGCAGATGAGAGAAGAACCCCGCTCGCAGGGGACTGCGGGCGGTTCCAGGCCGGGGCCTCCCCAGTTCCGTCCTGGGCGTGCCATCGCGCACACCGCCGGGGCTTCCCGTTCCGGCACTCCTCACCGATCGGACCGTCGCCCGCCCCACACCCCCCGGGGCGCGCGGCACACCGGTCCTGCCGGCCGTCCCGGAACAACCCCCCCTGTTCCTGGGCGGCCGGCTTCCGTGTTCTCCTCCGCCCTCTCGGCCCTCTCCGGCCTCGTTCTGCTGGGCGGGTTCCTCCTGGTCACCTGGCAGGTGGCCGGCCACGGCCGGCTGGCCCGCCTCGACGAGCGCGCGGGGCGCGCTCTCACCGGCCGCGGCCCCGCGCGCCTCGCCGAGCTGGGCGCCGACCTCGGCAACATGGCGGTCGCCCTGCCCGTGCTGGCCGCCGCCGTGGCGTACGCGCTGTGGCGCGGCCACTGGCGGCGGGCGCTGTGCGCGGTCGCGGCCATGGCCCTCGTGCCGGCCCTGGTGGTGCCGCTGAAACTGCTGCTGGACCGGCAGGGGCCGCTGAGCGAGGCGACCGGGTACTACCCGTCGGGCCATACGGCGACCGCGCTCGTGGCGTACGGCGCCGCGGCGCTGCTGGTGCACCGGCGCGCGCTGGTGCCCGTCGCCGTGGTGCTGACACTGGCGACGGGGACCGGCCTGGTGCTGCGCGGCTACCACTGGCCGCTGGACGTGGTGGGCAGCGTGCTGCTGTTCACCGGGGTGTTCCTGCTGGCCGCCGCTTCGGGCGGGTGGTGGAACCGGCGGGGGACCCCCGTTCGTTGAGGCGGTGCGTCGCCGCGCCGCCCGTGGAGGTCAGCCGTCCCGTGCGATGCGCCCCGCCGCCTCGTGCAGGGCCAGTTCCAGCAGCGCCGGGTCGGTGAGCGTGCCGCTGCCGTCCGGCAGCACCAGCCAGCGCACTCCCCCGGTGGTCCGGCCCGGGTACGGCACGACGATCCAGGTGCCGTGGCCCGCGCTGCGCACCCCGGTGCCCACCCAGCGGGCGGCCGTGCCCGCCGGGACGAAGAACCCCATGCGCTCGTCGCCGAAATCGGCGAGCACCGGCCCCGGCCGGTCGACGAGCCGCTGGAGCACGTCGAGGGTCGGATATCCGAGCCGTCCCGGGATGATCAGCACGTCCCAGCGCCGGCCCGCGGGCAGGAGCGCCACCCCCAACGGGTTGCGCTCCCACTCCCAGCGGCAGGCGTCGGGGTCCGGCGCCACCGACGCCAGCCACTCCACCGCGGTCCTGGCCCCCGGTGCGCCCGGCTTCCCCGGAGCCCCCGATCCAGTCATCGCCCCACAGCCTCCATGTCCGTGTGTGACTGCCCCTCACGGCAGTGCGTTCACACGGGAGAGCCGGGTGATCGTGGATCATTACGCGGATTCGGCGGCCGTGAAGGAGTGAACGGCTCACGGAAGGGGCGCACGGCGGGCGCAGAAAGCGCAGGTGCCGGCGGCGGAGGCCGCCTCAGCTGTCGAAGCCCAGCCCGAGCCGGTCCATGGCGCGCAGCCACAGGTTGCGGCGCCCACCGTTGGCGTCGGCTCTGGCCAGTGACCACTTGGTCATGCCGATGCCGGCCCAGGCGAAGGGTTCCGGCGGGAACGGCAGGGGCTTGCTGCGGACCATCTCCAGGGCCGTGCGCTCCGTGCGCCCGCCGTCCAGCAGGTCGAGCATCACCTCGGCGCCGAAGCGGGTGGCGCCCACGCCGAGGCCCGTGTAGCCGACGGCGTAGGCGACGCGGCCGCGGTGGGCGGTGCCGAAGAACGCCGAGAAGCGGGAGCAGGTGTCGATGGCTCCGCCCCAGGCGTGGCTGAACCGCACGCCCTCCAGCTGCGGGAAGCAGCGGAAGAAGTGCTCGGCGAGGGTCAGGTAGGTCTCGGGGCGCTGGTCGAGTTCGGCGCGGACCTGGCCGCCGAAGGGGTAGATCGCGTCGTAGCCGCCCCAGAGGATGCGGTTGTCGGCGCTGAGCCGGAAGTAGTGGAACTGGTTGGCACTATCGCCGAGGCCCTGGCGGTTCTTCCAGCCGATCGAGGCCAGCTGCTCGTCCGTCAGGGGCTCGGTCATCAGGGCGTAGTCGTAGACGGGGACGGTGTACAGGCGGACGCGGCGGACCAGGGAGGGGAAGACGTTGGTGCCGAGGGCGACCTGGCGGGCGAGGACGCGGCCGTACGGGGTGCGCACGGCCATCGACGGGCCGGAGGTGGTCAGGTCGAGGCCGCGGGTGTTCTCGTAGACGCGGACGCCCGCGTCGAGGCAGGCGCGCTTGAGGCCCCAGGCGAGCTTGGCGGGGTGGAGCAGGGCGACGCCGCGCCGGTCCCAGAGCCCGCCGAGGAAGGTCGGCGAGTCGACCTGGGCGCGCACGGCGTCGCGGTCCAGCAGTTCCAGTCCGTCCGCGAGGCCGAGCCGGCCGGCCTCCTCGTGCAGCGCGGCCAGCTCGGCGAGCTGGTGCGGTTCGGTGGCGACGTCGATCTCGCCGGTCCGCTCGAAGTCGCAGTCGATGCCGTACGTGGCGACGGCGGCCTCGATGGCGTCGAGGTTGCGGGCGCCCAGCTCCTCCAGCCGCGCCAGTTCACCGGGCCAGCGGGACAGGCCGTTGCCGAAGCCGTGGGTGAGGGAGGCGGCGCAGAAGCCGCCGTTGCGCCCGGAGGCGGCCCAGCCCGCCTCCCGGCCCTCGATGAGGACGACGTCCCGGCGCGGGTCCCGCTCCTTGGCGAGGAGCGCGGTCCACAGTCCGCTGTAGCCGCCGCCGACCACCAGGAGGTCGCAGTGCTCGGTGGCGGTGAGGGCGGGCAGTGCGCCGGGCCTGCCGGGGTCTTCCAGCCAGAAGGGGACGGGCTGGGCGTCCGAGAGTGATCGTGCAGCGGTACGCATGGCTACTGGGGCCATGGTTTCCAACTCCCTCAGGGATGTCAGGTCGTTCTATTGCAGGTTCTCTGTGCGCTTCCGCCGGGCGGCCAGGAGCTGGCCGGCGACGACCACCAGGACGGCGACGACGAACATCGCCGTACCGATGACGTTGATCTGCACGGGCGTGCCGCGCTGGGCCGAACCCCACACGAACATGGGGAAGGTGACGGTGGAGCCCGCGTTGAAGTTGGTGATGATGAAGTCGTCGAACGACAGCGCGAAGGCGAGCAGCGCGCCGGCCGCGATGCCGGGCGCGGCGATGGGCAGGGTGACCCGCAGGAAGGTCTGCACCGGTCCGGCGTACAGGTCGCGGGCGGCTTCCTCCAGGCGTGGGTCCATCGACATCACGCGGGCCTTGATGGCGACGACGACGAAGCTGAGGCAGAACATGATGTGGGCGATGAGGACCGTCCAGAAGCCCAGCTCCGCGCCCATGTTGAGGAACAGCGTGAGCAGCGAGGCGGCCATGACGACCTCGGGCATGGACATCGGCAGGAAGATCAGCGAGTTGACCGCGCCGCGCGCCCGGAAGCGGTAGCGGACCAGGGCGAAGGCGATCATCGTGCCGAGCGCCGTGGCGCCGAGCGTGGCCCAGGCGGCGAGCTGGAGGGAGAGCGTGAGCGATCCGCACAGGTCGGGGACGCCGCAGGGGTCCTTCCAGGCGTCCAGCGAGAACCGCTGCCAGGCGTAGTTGAAGCGCCCGTTCGGCTTGTTGAACGAGAAGACCAGGACGACGACGTTCGGCAGGACCAGGTAGGCGAGGGTCAGCAGACCCGCGACGACGACCAGGTTGCGCCGTATCCAACGCAGCAGCATCAGACCAGGTCCTCCGTTCCGGCACGGCGGATGTAGAACGTGACCATGATCAGCACGATGGCCATCAGGATGAAGGACAGCGCGGCCGCCGTCGGGTAGTCGAGCACCCGCAGGAACTGCGACTGGATGACGTTGCCGATCATCTTGGTGTCCGCCGAGCCGAGCAGTTCGGCGTTGACGTAGTCGCCGCTCGCCGGGATGAAGGTGAGGAGCGTGCCGGAGACGACGCCCGGCATGGACAGCGGGAAGGTCACCTTGCGGAAGGTGGTGGCGGGGGACGCGTACAGGTCCTTGGCCGCCTCGTGGAGCCGTACGTCGATGCGCTCCAGCGAGGTGTAGAGCGGCAGGATCATGAAGGGCAGGAAGTTGTACGTGAGGCCGCAGATCACGGCCAGGGGCGTGGCGAGGACGCGGTCGCCCTCGGTCAGGCCGAGGGTGCTGGTGACGTCCAGGACGTGCAGCGCGTCGAGGGTGCCGACGACGGCGCCGCCGTCGGCGAGGATCGTCTTCCAGGCCAGCGTGCGGATGAGGAAGCTGGTGAAGAACGGGGCGATGACGAGCACCAGCAGCAGGCCCCGCCAGCGCCCGGCGCGGAACGCGATGAGGTACGCGAGCGGGTAGCCGAGCAGCAGGCACAGCAGCGTCGCCGTCCCGGCGTACAGCAGGGAGCGGACGAACTGCGGCGCGTACTCCTGCAGCGCCTCCCAGTAGGTCGCGAAGTGCCAGGTGACCCGGAAGCCCTCCTCCAGGGAGCCGGTCTGCACGGAGGTGGACGCCTGGTAGACCATCGGCAGCGCGAAGAAGACGAGCAGCCACAGGATGCCGGGCAGGAGCAGCCAGTAGGGGACGAGCCGCTTGCGCGTGGAGCGCTTGCGCACGACCGGGGCGGTCGCGGTCGGTGGGGTTTCGGCGACGGTCGTCATGCGGCTTCCTCCACCGTTTCGACGCCGGCGTCGATGGCCTGAGCCGCGTCGAGCGCGAAGGTGTGGGCCGGGTTCCAGTGCAGGACGACCTCGGCGCCGGGGACGAGGCGCGGGTCGCGCTCGATGTTCTGCTCGTACACCTGGAGTTCGGCACCGGCGGGGCTGTTGACGACGTACTGGGTGGACACGCCGATGAAGGAGGTGTCGGCGATCCGGCCGGTGACCTTGTTGCGGCCCTCGGCGATCGTGCTCGCGTCGTCGGCGTGCGCGAGTGAGATCTTCTCGGGCCGGACGCCCACGAGGAGGCGGCCGCCGCTGGTCGTGGGCGCGGAGCAGCGGTCGGCGGGGAGGCGCAGCTTCCCGCCGCCGGCGGTGACCACGACGTCGGTGCCGGACTCGACGACCTCGGCCTCGATGAGGTTGGAGGTGCCGAGGAAGTTGGCGACGAAGGTGGTGCGCGGGTTGTCGTAGAGGTCGCCGGGCGCGCCGAGCTGTTCGACGCGGCCGCCGTTCATCACCGCGACGGTGTCGGCCATCGTCATGGCCTCCTCCTGGTCGTGGGTGACGTGGATGAACGTGATGCCGACCTCGGTCTGGATGCGCTTGAGCTCCAGCTGCATCTGGCGGCGCAGCTTGAGGTCGAGGGCGCCGAGCGGCTCGTCGAGGAGCAGCACCTGCGGGTGGTTGATCAGGGCGCGGGCGACGGCGACGCGCTGCTGCTGGCCGCCGGAGAGCTGGTGCGGCTTGTAGCGGGCCTTGTCGCCGAGCTGGACGAGCTCCAGCATCTCGTCGACCTGGTTCTTGACGGACTTGATGCCGCGCCGGCGCAGGCCGAAGGCGACGTTCTCGCGGATGTCGAGGTGCGGGAAGAGCGCGTACGACTGGAAGACGGTGTTGACGGGCCGTTTGTGCGGGGGCAGGTCGGTGACGTCGCGGTCGCCCAGGTGGACGGTGCCGGTGGTGGGGTCCTCCAGGCCGGCGATCATGCGCAGGGTGGTGGTCTTGCCGCAGCCGGACGCGCCGAGCAGGGCGAAGAACGAGCCCTGCGGGACGGTCAGGTCGAGCGGGTGGACGGCGGTGAAGGAGCCGTAGGTCTTGCTGATCCCGGTGAGGCGGACGTCGCCGCCGGCGTGCGTGTCAGTCGTCATGGGTCGTGGTCCCAGGGGTGTCGAGGGGCGTCGAGGGGTGGAGGGCGGCGGCCGGTCAGGCACCGATGAGCTTGGCGAACTTCTCCTCGAAGGCCGTCTCCTCGTCGGCGCCGAGCGAGCGGAAGGCGTGCGACTTCGCGGCCATGGCCCGGTCCGGGAGGATCAGCGTGTTCGCTGCGAGCGCCGGGTCGATCTTCGCGAGTTCCTCGCGCACGCCGTCGACGGGACACACGTAGTTGATGTACGCGGCGAGCTGCGCGGCGACCGGCGGCTCGTAGTAGTAGTCGATGAGCTTCTCGGCGTTGGTCTTGTGCCGTGCCTTGGCGGGGACCAGCAGGTTGTCGGTGGAGGTCATGTAGCCGGCGGCGGGGATGGCGAACTTGATGTCCGGGTTGTCGGCCTGGAGCTGGATGAGGTCGCCGGCCCAGGCGAGGCACGCCGCGAGGTCGCCCTTGCTGAGGTCGGCGGTGTAGTCGTTGCCGGTGAAGCGGCGGATCTGCTTGGTGTCGACGCCCTTCTGGAGGCGGCCGAGCGCGGCGTCGAAGTCGGCGGTGGTGACCTTGCCGGGGTCCTTGCCCATGTCGAGGAGGGTCATGCCGATGGAGTCGCGCATCTCGGAGAGGAACGCGACGCGGCCCTTGAGCTTGGGGTCGTCGAGCAGCTGGGTGACGGAGTCGACCTTGCGGCCGCCGGTGGCCTTGACGTTGTAGGCGATGACGGTGGAGATGCCGGTCCACGGGTAGGAGTAGGCGCGGCCGGGGTCCCAGTCGGGGCGGCGGAACTGCGGGGCCAGGTTGGCGTACGCGTTCGGGAGGTTGGCCGGGTCGAGCTTCTGGGCCCAGCCGAGGCGGATGATGCGGGCGGCGAGCCAGTCGGTGACGCAGATCAGGTCGCGTCCGGTGTCCTGGCCGGCGGCGAGCTGCGGCTTGATCTTGCCGAAGAACTCGACGTTGTCGTTGATGTCCTCGGTGTACTTGACCTTGATGCCGGTGCGCTTGGTGAACGCCTCCAGGGTGGGGCGGTGCTTCTCGTCCTCGCTGATGTCGATGTACTGCGTCCAGTTGGAGAAGCTGAGCCGCTTCTCCTTGGCGGAGTGGTCGGTGGAGGCGGGGCCCTGGCCCTCCCGCTTGGCGGGCGGGATCCCGCAGGCGCTCAGCCCGGCGACGCCGCCGAGGGTGAGCGCGCCGACGCCCGAGGCGCGCAGCAGGGAACGGCGGGTGAGGGCTGCCCTGCCGTTCGTCAGGCTGCGCCGCATCGCGGCCAGTTGTGCCGCGGAGAGGCTGTCGGGCTGGTACTGCTCCATGCGCTGTGCCCTTTCGGGTGTGTCGGGCCGCTGGTCCGGCGGCCACCTCGGTCGGCTATCGGTCCCCGAAGATCGTGCGGTGCCAGTCCTTCCTGGCGATCGCGGTGTTGTCGAACATCACGTGCTTGACCTGGGTGTACTCCTCGAAGGAGTACGTTGACATGTCCTTTCCGAAGCCGGACGCGCGGTACCCGCCGTGCGGCATCTCGCTGATGATCGGGATGTGGTCGTTGACCCAGACACAGCCCGCCTTGATCTCGCGGGTGGCGCGGCCGGCGCGGTAGACGTCGCGGGTCCAGGCCGAGGCGGCGAGGCCGTAGGGGGTGTCGTTGGCGAGGGCGAGGCCCTCGTCGTCGGTGTCGAAGGGCAGGACGGCGAGGACGGGCCCGAAGATCTCCGCCTGGACGATCTCGCTGTCCTGGGCGGCGCCGGTGACGAGGGTGGGCCGGTAGTAGGCGCCGCCGTGGTCCTTGAGGGGCTCCCCGCTGGTGACGACGGTGGCGTGGGCGCGGGCCCGGTCGACGAAGGCGGCGACGCGGTCGCGCTGCGCGTGGCTGATGAGGGGGCCGAGGTCGGTGGTCTCGTCGAAGGGATCGCCGAGCCGGACGGTCTCCATGAGGGCGGCGACCCGCTCGGTGAACGCCGCGTACAGCGGGCGCTGCACGTAGGCGCGGGTGGCGGCGGTGCAGTCCTGGCCGGTGTTGATGAGCGCGCCGGCGACGGCGCCGTGGACGGCGGCCTCCAGGTCGGCGTCGTCGAAGACGACGAAGGGGGCCTTGCCGCCCAGTTCGAGGTGGAGGCGCTTGACGGTGGAGGTGGCCAGTTCGGCGACCCGCTTGCCGACGGGTGTGGAGCCGGTGAAGGAGGTCATGGCGACGTGGGGGTGGCTCACCAGGTGCTCGCCGGCGTCCCGGCCGGCGCCGGTGACGATGTTGATGACGCCGTCGGGGATGCCCGCGTCGGTGGCTGCCCGCGCGAACATCAGGCTGGTGAGCGGGGTGAGTTCGGCGGGCTTGAGGACGATGGTGTTGCCGGCGGCGACGGCCGGGAGGATCTTCCAGGCGGCCATCTGCAGGGGGTAGTTCCAGGGGGCGACGGAGCCGACGACACCGATGGGTTCGCGGCGGACGTACGAGGTGTGGTCGCCGCTGTACTCGCCGGCGGACTGGCCCTGGAGGTGGCGGGCGGCACCGGCGAAGAAGGCGGTGTTGTCGATGGTGCCGGGCACGTCGAACTCGCGGGTCAGCTTCAGGGGTTTGCCGCACTGGAGGGACTCGGCGCGGGCGAAGTCCTCGGCCCGCTCGGCCAGTACGGCGGCGAGGCGGTGCAGGGCGTCGGAGCGCTCGCCGGGGGTGGCGGCCGCCCAGCCGGGGAAGGCCTCGCGGGCGGCGGCGACGGCGGCGTCCACGTCGGCGGGCCCGGCCAGTTCGTAGGTGAGGACCTCCTCGCCGGTGGCGGGGTCGACCACGGTGTGCGTACGGCCGGACGTGCCGGGGCGCAGTCGGCCGCCAATGTACTGGGCGCCGTCCGCGAAGGCTCGCCGGGCGTCGCTCAGGGCCTGGGCCCGGGTCCGTACCGAGGTGTTCCGCGCGGAGTCCCGCGCTGCGTGCTCCGCCGTGTTCTCCGCTGCCTGGAAGCCGTTCGCCATGACGCTCTCCGTTGTCCCAGCCTGAGTTGAGTGCCGATCCTGACAGAGGCATCCCCACCCAACAAGGGATTCCGTTGTTGCCTTTTGGTTACGCGACGGATTCGGTCGACCATGTGTCGCGCCGGTCCGAAAATCTTCGTACGGACTGTCGGTGGCGGCTGCGAGACTCGCGTGCATGGAACGGTTGGATGCGCTGATCGGGCAGGTCAGCAGGGGTGAACGGGTCAAGTTTCTGCACTTCTGGGGGCACCGTCCGCGACCGGACGGGGAGATCGGGGCGAGCTGTCTGAGCCAGTGGTGGCCGTCGCCGTTCACGGTCGACGGGGTCGCGTACGCGACGGCGGAGCACTGGATGATGGCGTCCAAGGCCCGGCTCTTCGGCGACGCGGAGGCCGAGCGGCAGGCCGTGGAGGCGGCGAACCCGGCCCTGGCGAAGAAGGCCGGGCGGCTCGTGCGCGGCTTCGACGAGTCGGTGTGGGAGCGCGAGCGGTTCGGCATCGTCGTGGCGGGCAGCGTGCACAAGTTCGGGCAGAACGCCGAGCTGCGCCGCTATCTGCTGGGCACGGGCCACCGCGTGCTGGTCGAGGCGAGCCCGGTCGACCGCGTCTGGGGCATCGGCCTCGCGGCCGACGACGAGCGCGCCCACGACCCGGCGCGCTGGCGCGGCCTCAACCTGCTGGGCTTCGCCCTGATGGACGCGCGGGCGCGGCTGCTGGAGGGCTGAGCAGCGCGGCCCGCGCCACACGGGACGGGCCCGGCACGGCGTACCGTGCCGGGCCCGGTACCGGGCGCGTCCGCGTCAGAGGGCGCCGGCGAAGCTCGCGAAGAACAGCAGGCCGATCGTGGGCAGCAGCACCGTCGCGACGATGCCGAGCACCAGCCCCGCGGTCGCGGCCCCCTTGTTGGTCGCCTCGCCGCGGGTGGCCTTGCCCCGGCCGACCGCGCTGAAGATGATCGCGAGGATCCCGAGGACGATGCCCAGGAACCACATCACGAAGGTCACGCTGCACACGACGCCGATGATGCCGAGCACCAGGCCCGCGGTGCCCATGCCGTTGCTGGGCTGGGCGACCCCGTACGCGGGCATCGGAGCGGCGTACGGGGACACGGGCGGCGCAGCCGGGTAGCCGACGGGGGGCTGCTGCGGGGCGCCCGGTGCGGGATACCCGTAGCCGGGCTGCTGCGGGGCACCCGCTGCCGGATACCCGTAGCCGGGCTGTGATCCGTAGCCGGGCTGGGCCGGCTGGCCGGGACCGTACGGGCCGGGCCCGAAGCCGCCGGGCTGCGGCTGGTTCGGATCGGACATGGGTGGTCTCCCCTCCGCTGAAGATCTTCGTCCCCCATCATCGCCCGGCGGTGCGCCGCCCGGCGGCGATACCGATGGTTCAGCGGACGTGATCCGTGACCACCGCGGTGGCGGAGATCGCGGAGGACGAGTCCCAGTCGGAGTCGCCGCCGTTCTTGATGTCCTGCGCGATGGCCCAGATGATCAGGCCGAGGACCAGGGCGCCCAGGGCGATCCCGACGGAGCCGGTGACGATGCCCGCCGTCGCCATGGGGCCGTTGTTCGCCTCGCCGCGCTGCACGCGCTTGCGGCCGATGAGCCCGAAGATCAGTGCGAGGATGCCGAGGATGATGCCCAGGCCGTACGCCCAGCAGCCGACCAGCGAGATGATGCCGAGGACCATGGACGCGACGCCGAGCCCGTTCGCCGGGGCCGGGCCCCAGCCGCCGGGGCCGTACGGCGCGTAGCCGGGGTAGCCGGCGCCCGGGTAGCCGTAGGCGGCGCCGAACTGCGTCGTGGTGGGCGCCGGGTACCCGTACGGGCCGGGCGCCGGCTGCGCGGGTCCGCCGGGGGCCACCGGGGGCGGCGGGACGTCGGCGCCGTCCGTCGTGCCGGGCCCCGCGGCGGGCATGGACGTGACGGTCGGCTGGTCGTGCGGCGCCGGCGTGGGCGCCGTCTTGCCCAGGTCCACGCGGTCCTGGGGCGCCCGGTTCTCCGGCGGCGCCCAGGGATCGTTCCGTTCGCTGTTCTCTGACATGGGCCTCCCCCATCGTGTCCGGTCATGCTAACGACCCGCCTACGATGATCCGTGACCAGGGACGCCCACCCGTACGGAGGACACCGATGACCGATCTGCGCCCCTTCATCGCGGGACTGCCCAAGGCCGAACTGCACGTGCACCACGTCGGCTCGGCGTCCCCGCGGATCGTCTCCGAGCTGGCCGCGCGCCACCCGGACTCGAAGGTGCCCACGGATCCCGAGGCGCTGGCGGACTACTTCACGTTCACCGACTTCGCGCACTTCATCGAGGTCTACCTGTCGGTCGTCGACCTGGTCCGCACCCCCGAGGACGTGCGGCTGCTGACCTTCGAGGTCGCCCGTGACATGGCCCGCCAGAACATCCGCTACGCCGAGCTGACGATCACGCCGTTCAGCTCGACCCGCCGCGGCATCGACGAGAAGGCGTTCATGGCGGCCATCGAGGACGCCCGCCTCGCCGCCGAGCAGGAGCTGGGCGTCATCCTGCGCTGGTGCTTCGACATCCCGGGCGAGGCCGGTCTGGAGGCCGCCGAGGAGACCACGCGGCTGGCCGTGGACCTGCGGCCCGAGGGCCTGGTCTCGTTCGGGCTCGGCGGCCCGGAGATCGGCGTGCCGCGCCCGCAGTTCAAGCCGTACTTCGACCGGGCCATCGCGGCAGGGCTGCGCTCCGTCCCGCACGCCGGCGAGACCACGGGGCCGCAGACCATCTGGGACGCCCTGCGCGAGCTGGGCGCCGAGCGCATCGGCCACGGCACGAGCGCCACCCAGGACCCCGAGCTGCTGGCCCACCTGGCGGAGAACCGCATCGCCCTGGAGGTCTGCCCGACGTCCAACATCGCCACGCGGGCGGTCACCGACCTGGACAAGCACCCCATCAAGGAGATGGTCGCCGCGGGCGTGCTGGTGACGATCAACTCCGACGACCCGCCGATGTTCGGTACCGATCTCAACACCGAGTACGAGGTCGCAGCCCGCCTCCTCGGCCTGGACGAGCGGGGCGTCGCCCGTCTGGCCAGGAACGCCGTCGAGGCGTCCTTCCTGGACGAGGCCGGCAAGGCCCGGATCGCCGCGGAGATCGACGCCTACACGGAGCAGTGGCTCGCGCCCTGACCGGTCCGGCCCCGAGAATGGGGCCATGCGTTCCGTCATCGCCGTCGCGCACCGGGGCGACCCCTACCGGGTCCGTGAGAACACCCTCGCGTCGATCCGCTCGGCCCTGGCGCGCGGCGCCGACGCGGTGGAGATCGACGTCCGGCTCACCTGGGACGGTGTGCCGGTCCTGCTCCACGACGACACGCTGCGGCGGCTGTGGCGGATCGACCGGCCGCTGTCGGCGCTGTCGCTGGCCGAGGTGCGGTCCCTGACCGGGCCCGAAGGCGTGCCCACACTGAGCGAGGCGCTGCTCGCGTCGGACCCGTACCGGGTGATGATCGACCTGCGGGGCGCGACGGAGGAGTCCGTGCGCACCGTCGTGGGCACGGTCCGCGAGTGCGAGGCCGCCGACCGGGTCTTCTACTGCTCCAGCGCCCCCGCCATGCTGCTGGTCCGGGCCGCCGACCCGGCCGCCGAGATCTCCCTGACCTGGACGACGCTGGCCCCGCCGCGCCCGGTCCTGGTCGACGCGCTGGCGCCGCGCTGGCTCAACTACCGGTTCGGCCTGGTCAGCCGCGCGCTGACGGAGCGGGTGCACCGGGACGGGCTGCTGGTGTCGGCCTGGACCGCCGACACCCGCAGGACCATGCGCAGGCTGATCGACGACGGGGTGGACGCCATCACCACCAACCGGGTGGACACGCTCACGTCCGTACTGACGGGAGCCCGTACGTGAACCCACGGGTCCGCACCGGCGTCGCGCACGACGCCCGCGTCGGGAACGGCTAGGCGGCGAGGCTCCGCACGCCGACCGGTTCCGTCAGCGCCTCCAGGCGCTTGATGTGGCGGCGTACGACGAGGAGCGGCAGCACGCCGAACACCCCGAACGACATGTCGATGACCGACCACCAGAAGGGGATGCCCCGGATCGGGCCGCAGATCAGGGCGAGCGGGATGATGCCGGCGCACGCGATGATGCCGAAGTCGACGACCCAGATGTTGCGCACGGGATCGCGGTACGGGCCGTAGAAGGCGACCGCGATGACCAGGTGCGCGAAGGCCAGCCAGTCCGTGCCGTACAGCAGGAACGGGTACTGGGAGTCGGCCGCGTCGAGGCCGGCGCTGACGCGCTGGATCCACTCCATGAGGCCGGGGAACACGTCGGCGACGGGCGAGGCCCACCCGGTCAGCGCGCCTTCCGCGAGGCGCAGTTCGGTGACGAGCGGGAACGCGGTCGCCCCGCTCAGCACCAGGCACACGATGAAGAACGCCAACCACAGGCGTATGCGCCGCAACAGGGCTCTCGGTTCGGTCATACGCGCAGCGTACGCCCGGGTTTACCGCCCCTTTACCGGGCCCCCGTGACGCTCCGGGCGACCGTGTGCGAGAGGATGGTGGCGCCTGCCGCCAGCGCCAGCCCGGCCACGGCGTCACGGGCACGCGTGGGCCGCAGAACGCCCGCGCGACGCAGCCGTCCGCGCGCCCAGAGGGTGAACGGCACGACGACGAGCGGCGAGGTCGCGGAGCCGGGCGTATAGCCGCGCACGGCGGCGGCCTGGGCCAGGTGGACGAGGCCGTGGAGGCCGAAGCCGGTCAGGGCGCCCTGGTAGAAGCCGGACCGGCCGCCCGTGCGGGCGCCCGCGACGGCGGCGGCGCCGACGATGGTCCCCATCACGCCGACGGCGGCGTTGAACTGCCGCTGGTCGGTGGCGGCGATGGTCCGCCAGGCGCGTTCGGGCACGGACGGGAAGCGTTCCCGCAGCTCGGGCAGGCGGGCGCGCAGCCAGCGCGGGCCGAAGGCCACCTCCTCGGCGTCGTGGAGGGCCCAGGCGGCGAACAGCCCGAGGGTGACGGCGGGTCCGAGCACATCGTCCTTCTTCATACGGGCATTCTTCGTGTGGAATTGACGGTTCCTCAGCGGTTCGCACCGCCCCGGCTGTGGTGTCGCCCACAGGGTGCCGACCGGGGTGCCGGCTGGGGGGTCGACCGGGGTGCGGGCTGGGGGCGTCACCCTCGCGGGTGCTTTTGCCCCGCGTACGCCGCCGATCGGTCCCGCGGTGTCCCTGCGGCGTACCGGCCCGCCCATAAGGTGTCGCTTCTCCGCTGGCTCTTCGCCGTTGCCTCCGCTTCCCCGCAGTTGTCACTCCCCCTCCGCTCGCGTCCGCCTGGAGTCGACCTTGCACGTCCGAGAACGCGTCCCCGCACGACAGCCGAACGACATCGCCGTCACGGGTCTGGGGCTGGTCACCCCGGCGGGCCCCGACGTGGAGTCCACCTGGGACGGCCTGCTGGACGGGCGGTCCCTGGCCGCCCGGGACGCACGCCTCACGGGGCTGCCCGTCGACTTCTCCTGCCGCGTGGCCGGCTTCGACGGTCCGGCGGCCCCGGGGCGTACGGCCGAGCGGTGCGTCCGGCTGGGCCTCGCCGCCGCCCGGGAGGCGGTCGCCGACGCGGGCTGGGCGCCCGGGCCCGCCGGGGCGTCATCGGGGTGGGGAGGCGCACGGGTGGCGCTGGTGCTGGGCCACGGGGGCGGGGCCACCGGCAGCGCCGAGGCGTCCAACACGCTGGCCGAGGAGGTGGCCGGCGCCCTGGGCGTGATGGGCCCGGGGTTCCTGACCTCCAGCGGCTGCTCCTCGGGGGCGACCGCCATCGGGGTCGCGCGGGACCTGCTGCGGGCGGGCTGCTGCGACGTCGTGGTGACGGGCGGCAGCGAGAGCGCCCGCCATCCGCTGGCGGCCGCCGCGTTCAGCCGGATGGGCGCGCTGTCGTCGCGGCGGCACGACCCGGCGGGCGCGTCGCGGCCGTTCGACGCGGACCGGGACGGGTTCGTGCTGGGCGAGGGGGCGGGCGTGCTCGTCCTGGAGCGGCTGGCGGACGCGCGGGCGCGGCGGGCCCCGGTGCGGGCGGTGCTCGCCGGGTACGGGGCGGCGTCGGGCAGCCGGCGCCCCGAGGGGCTGGAGCGGGCGGTCCGGGCGGCGCTGGGCGACGCGGGTCTGGGCCCGGACGACATCGACCACGTCAACGCGGACGGGGCGGGGACGCCGCTGGACGACCTGACGGAGGCGCGGGTGCTGCGCCGGCTGTTCCGGGGGACGCCGCCGCCGGTGACGGCGGTGAAGAGCGTGCTCGGTCACGCGATCGGCGGTGCGGGCGCGGTGGAGGCGGTGTGCACGGTGCTGACGCTGTGCCACCAGGCGATCCCGCCGACCGCCAACCTCGACCGGCTGGACCCGGACATCGACCTGGACGTGGTCACCAAGTCGCCCCGGCGCAGGCCGGTGCGGGCGGCGCTGAGCCATTCGTCCGGCTTCGGCGGGCAGAGCGCGGTGCTGCTGTTCCGCACTCCGTGAGGGACGCTGCCCGGGAACGGCGGAGTCGCCAGTGCCCAGGAGACGGCGGAAGGGCGGGCCCGTGGGGGCCCGCCCTTCCTGTCACCTGCCGCTACGACGTCAGCCGAGCGAGGTCATCACGTGCTTGATGCGCGTGTAGTCCTCGAAGCCGTACGCCGAGAGGTCCTTGCCGTAGCCGGACTTCTTGAAGCCGCCGTGCGGCATCTCCGCGACGAGCGGGATGTGGGTGTTGATCCACACGCAGCCGAAGTCGAGGGCCTTGGACATCCGCATGGCGCGGGCGTGGTCCTTGGTCCAGACGGAGGACGCGAGGGCGTACTCGACGCCGTTGGCGTACTCGACCGCCTGCTCCTCGTCGCGGAACGACTGGACGGTGATGACGGGGCCGAAGACCTCGTTCTGGACGATCTCGTCGTCCTGCTTGAGGCCGGAGACGACGGTGGGGGCGTAGAAGTAGCCCTTGTCGCCGACCCGGTGGCCGCCCGCCTCGACCTTGGCGTGCGCCGGCAGGCGGTCGATGAAGCCGGTGACCTGCTTGAGCTGGTTGGCGTTGTTGAGCGGGCCGTACAGCACGTCCGCGTCGTCGGGCATGCCGGTCTTGGTCTCCGCGGCGGCCTTGGCGAGCGCGGCCACGAACTCGTCGTGGATGGACTCGTGGACGAGGACGCGGGTGGCGGCGGTGCAGTCCTGGCCGGCGTTGAAGAAGCCGGCGACGGAGATGTCCTCGACGGCCTTGGCGATGTCGGTGTCCTCGAAGACGACGACGGGGGCCTTGCCGCCCAGCTCCAGGTGGACGCGCTTGACGTCCTTGGAGGCGGACTCGGCGACCTGCATGCCGGCCCGTACGGAGCCGGTGATGGACGCCATCGCGGGCGTGGGGTGCTCGACCATGGCGCGGCCGGTCTCGCGGTCGCCGCAGATGACGTTGAAGACGCCCTTGGGCAGGATCGAGCCGATGATCTCGGCGATCAGCACGGTCGAGGCGGGCGTGGTGTCCGACGGCTTGAGGACGACGGTGTTGCCCGCGGCGATGGCCGGCGCGAACTTCCACACGGCCATCATCATCGGGTAGTTCCACGGCGCGACCTGGGCGCAGACGCCGACCGGCTCGCGCCGGATGATCGAGGTCATGCCCTCCATGTACTCGCCGGCGGAGCGGCCTTCGAGCAGACGGGCGGCGCCCGCGAAGAAACGGATCTGGTCCACCATCGGCGGGATCTCTTCGGAGCGGGTCAGCTCGACCGGCTTGCCGGTGTTCTCGCACTCGGCGGCGATGAGGTCCTCGGCGCGCTCCTCGAACGCGTCGGCGATCTTCAGCAGGGCCTTCTGGCGCTCGGCCGGGGTGGTGTCGCGCCAGGCCGGGAACGCGGCCGCGGCGGCTTCCATGGCGGCGTCCACGTCCGCCTGGCCGGAGAGCGGAGAGGTCGCGTAGACCTCCCCGGTGGCGGGGTTGACGACGTCGATGGTCCGTCCGTCGGCGGCATCCCGGAACTCGCCGTTGATGTAGTTGCGCAGACGACGCAGTTCGGTGGTCACGTGGCCACCCCTCCTGTCGATCTCGGTGTCCCTGGTTCACCGGCTTGTCCGGTGGATGAGACACCCAGCCTAATCGCTGGGGCCACGCTTTCGACAGCCCCGACCCTCCAGAACTTCGGATTCAGTAAGATCAAGAGCCTTGAACAACGAATTTCATCGTTCTGGGGTTGCAAGACTGACGACTCTCGGTGCACAGTGGGGTTGTGGCCAGTCGAAGCGCAGAGCCCAGGACCGGTAATGGATCGTCCCCCGCGATCGATGCCGTGTCCCTGGCGATCATCGAACAGCTCCAGGAGGACGGACGCCGTCCCTACGCCGCCATCGGCAAGGCCGTCGGCCTGTCCGAGGCGGCCGTACGGCAGCGCGTCCAGAAGCTCCTCGACCAGAACGTGATGCAGATCGTCGCCGTCACGGACCCGCTCACCGTGGGCTTCCGCCGGCAGGCGATGCTCGGCATCAACGTCGAGGGCGATGTGGACCCGGTGGCCGACGCGCTGACCGCCATGCCCGAGTGCGAGTACGTGGTGATGACCGCGGGCTCGTTCGACCTGATGGTGGAGATCGTCTGCGAGGACGACGACCACCTGCTGGATGTGATCAACAAGCGCATCCGCACCCTCCCCGGCGTGCGCTCCACCGAGAGCTTCGTCTACCTCAAGCTCAAGAAGCAGACCTACATGTGGGGAACCCGATAGCCGTGAGCAAGGACCTCTCCAAGACCGCCTACGACCACCTGTGGATGCACTTCACCCGCATGTCGTCGTACGAGAACACCCCCGTCCCGACCATCGTCCGCGGTGAGGGCACCTACATCTACGACGACAAGGGCAAGCGCTACCTCGACGGCCTCGCCGGCCTGTTCGTGGTGCAGGCGGGCCACGGCCGGACCGAGCTGGCCGAGACCGCCTACAAGCAGGCCCAGGAACTCGCGTTCTTCCCCGTGTGGTCGTACGCCCACCCGAAGGCCGTGGAGCTGGCCGAGCGCCTCGCCCACCACGCCCCCGGCGACCTGAACAAGGTCTTCTTCACCACCGGCGGCGGCGAGGCGGTCGAGACCGCCTGGAAGCTGGCGAAGCAGTACTTCAAGCTCGTCGGCAAGCCGACCAAGCACAAGGTCATCTCGCGGGCCGTCGCCTACCACGGCACCCCGCAGGGCGCCCTGTCCATCACCGGCCTGCCGGGCCTGAAGGCCCCGTTCGAGCCGCTGGTGCCGGGCGCGCACAAGGTGCCCAACACCAACATCTACCGCGCCCCGATCTTCGGCGACGACCCCGAGGCCTTCGGCCGCTGGGCCGCCGACCAGATCGAGCAGCAGATCCTCTTCGAGGGCCCGGACACCGTCGCCGCGGTCTTCCTGGAGCCGGTGCAGAACGCCGGCGGCTGCTTCCCGCCGCCGCCCGGGTACTTCCAGCGGGTCCGCGAGATCTGCGACCAGTACGACGTGCTGCTGGTGTCGGACGAGGTCATCTGCGCCTTCGGCCGCCTCGGCACGATGTTCGCCTGCGACAAGTTCGGCTACGTGCCGGACATGATCACCTGCGCCAAGGGCATGACCTCGGGCTACTCCCCGATCGGCGCGTGCATCATCTCCGACCGCATCGCCGAGCCGTTCTACAAGGGCGACAACACGTTCCTGCACGGCTACACCTTCGGCGGCCACCCGGTCTCCGCGGCGGTCGGCCTCGCCAACCTCGACATCTTCGAGCGCGAGAACCTCAACCAGCACGTGCTGGACAACGAGGGCGCCTTCCGCGCGACGCTGGAGAAGCTCCACGACCTGCCCATCGTCGGCGACGTGCGCGGAAACGGCTACTTCTACGGCATCGAGCTGGTGAAGGACAAGGCCACGAAGGAGTCGTTCAACGAGGAGGAGACCGAGCGCGTCCTGTACGGGTTCCTCTCCAAGGCGCTGTTCGACAACGGCCTGTACTGCCGCGCCGACGACCGCGGCGACCCGGTCGTCCAGCTCGCGCCGCCGCTGGTCTCCGACCAGTCGACGTTCGACGAGATCGAGCAGATCCTGCGCGCCACCCTGACGGAGGCGTGGACGAAGCTCTGATCGACCCGACCGGGGCCGACCGGCGCTCTCCCTCACCCGTCCGGTCTCCCCGACGTCCGTTCGTCGGCCGGCCGTGGCCCGGATTCACCCAGGCGGGTGCATCCGGGCCACGGCCGTTTCCCGTTCCGGCGCACCGCGTTGGGCCCCGATGAGCCGCGTGTTATGTTCCGACCGGTTCGGGGGGACATGAACGGCTCCGAGCTGATCTGAGGTGTGACTGACATGGTGGCCCCGCCGGACAACGACGTGCTGTGGGCACGTGCACTGCACCACACGTACAACGGCTCCCCCGCGCTCACCGGGGTGTCCCTCGGCGTCCGGGAGGCCGAGATCCTGGCCGTGCACGGGCCGCGCGGCGCGGGCAAGACCACGCTGCTGCGCTGTCTGGCCGGCCAGCTCGTCGCCCAGGAGGGCGAGGTCTGGTTCAACAGCGCCCCCGTCCACACCATGGGCACGCTCCAGCGCGAGCGGCTGCGGCGCGACCGGTTCGGCTGGATCGACCCCGAGCCCACCCTCGTGCCCGAGCTGACCGCCTGGGAGAACGCCGCCCTGCCGCTGCTGCTGCGCGGCTGCTCCCACCGCGCCGCCAAGGCGGCGGCACTCGAATGGCTGGAACGCCTGGACATCGGCCCCTGCGCGACCCGCCGGCCGCGCGGCCTGCTCCAGTTCCAGCGCCAGCGCGTCGCCGTCGCCCGCGCCCTGGTCTCCATGCCGACCGTCCTGTTCGCGGACGAGCCGACCGCGACCCTGCACAGCGCGGAGGCCTCGCAGGTGCTGCGCACCCTCACGGCCGCGGCCCGCTCCCACCGCATCACCGTCGTCCTCGCCACGCACGACGCGGACGTCGCCGAACTCGCCGACCGCACGGTCGCCCTCCTCGACGGCCGGCGCGTCAACTCCGTCGAGGTCAACGGAGCGGAGGGCCGCGACGCGTGCTCGCTCTCCGCCTAGCCCGCCGCTCCCACCCCCTCGTCCTGCTGCGCCGCCTCCTGGTCACGGCCGCGTCGGCCGGGGTGGGGTTCCTGCTGCTGTGCGCCCTCGGCTACGCGCTGGCGCACCCCGGCGCCTCCTCCGGGGCCGTGCTGCGGCTCGCCTGGTGCGCTGTGCCGCTGGCCGCGACGGTCCACCTGGCGGTCGCCGTGGCCCGTACGGACCCCAGCACCAGGCCCCGCCCGGGGCTGTCCTCGCTGGGCCTGGGGCCGGCCAAGCTGACCGCCATCGCGGCCACGTCCACCGCGATCTCCTGCACGCTCGGCTCGGCGCTCGCGCTGCTCTTCTTCCTGCACCTGCGGGGCGACCTCACCGGCCTGCCCTTCGACGGGGCCGCCGCCGACCTGCTGGGCGCCGGGCTGCCGCTGCCCCTGCCGGGCGCGCTGACCCTGCTCGCCGTCGTGCCGCTCGCCGCGGCGTCCGCGGCCGGGCTCCTCCTGCGGCCCCGCAAGCCCCGCATCGGCCCGGAGCCGCTGCCCGACGAGGCCCGCGACCCGTTCGACCCGGCGCCCGCACCCACCGGGCTGCCCTGGGGCGTGGCCCTGATGGCGATCGGCCTGGCCATCGAGACGTACCTGGCGCGCGACGGGGGCGGCGGCCTCCTGCCCCTGCCCGGCGGCTTCACCGGCAGCCCCGCCGGTGTCGTCGCGGGCTGGACCCTCACCGCCGCGGGCCTCGCCGTCACCGGTCCCGGCCTCGCCCACCTGTGCGGGCGGCTCCTCCAGGCGTACCGGCCCGGCGCCACGCGGTTGCTCGCGGGGCGCGCCCTGATGGACGAGGCCCGCCGTATCGGCCGGCCCCTGGGCGTGGTGTGCGCGGTCGTGGCGGCGGCCATCGCCCTGAACGCCCTGCACGGGGAGGGCGGCACCCGTCCCCTCGGCCCGCTGAGCGGCCTCGGCGCGTCCCTGGTGCTGGCCTGCACCACGGCGACCCTGCTGAGCGCCGCCCTGGAGACCCGGCAGAGCCGCGCGGGCACCAACGCCGCGCTGATCCGCCTGGGCGCCCCCGCGGGGATGCTCCGCACGGCGGCCGTGCTGCGGGCCGCCGTCCTCCTCGCCGTGTTCGGCCCGCTCACGTGGGTGGTGGCGGAACTGGCGGCACTGCCGCTGCGAGGCTGACCGGGGGGCTCTGCCCCCGAACCCCCCGCTCCTCGAAGGCCGACCCGGTTCCGGGAAGGGGCGGGCTGGGGAAGGATCCGCCGGACACGACCTAAGTCCGAACGTCCGTACGGCAGGGCATATCGTGGCCGCATGGCGCACCTTCACCGGCAGCACGGCCACGGCCACGGACACGACCGCGAGATCGAGACGCTGGAGAAGTTCGACGAGGCCGTCGCGCGCGGCAGTCTCGTCGGACGCCGCGTCCAGTCCCTCGACCTGATGGACCGTACGTTCGCCCTGCTCTCCGCGGACGCGACCGCCGCCGTCTTCCTCGGGTGCCGGATGGCGCCCGACGCGGCCGCGAAGGTCCGGGCCGACGGGGCGCTGGTCTTCCCGCCCGTCCCCGACGTGCCGTTCGACCCGTACCGGGGGCTCCTCTACACGCCGGACGAGCTGTTCGCGGGACTGGCCGGGGACGGCTACGAGGCCACGCCCGACGCCCGTACGTACGCGTGGTTCCAGCGGACCATGCGGGACGGCGACATCTTCGCGTCGATGCTGCGGGCCGTGCACGACGACGCGATCTCCGACGCGCTCGACGAACGGCTCGCCGGTGTCCCGGTCGTGGGCGTCATGGGCGGGCACGCGATGGCGCGCGGCACCGACGCCTACGCGGGTGCGGCCCGCCTCGGCCGGAGCCTCGCCCGCGCCGGGCTGACCGTCGCGACCGGCGGCGGGCCCGGCGCCATGGAGGCCGCCAACCTCGGCGCGTACGCCGCGCCGCACCCCGACGGCATGCTGGACGAGGCGCTGCTGCTGCTCGGCAAGGAGCCGTCGTACGCGCCGTCCGTCGGCGACTGGGCGCGCGTCGCCTTCGAGGTGCGCTCCCGCTGGCCCGGGGGCGGCGACTCGGTCGGCGTCCCCACCTGGTTCTACGGCCACGAGCCGCCGAACGCGTTCGCCGGGCACATCGCCAAGTACTTCGCCAACGCCACGCGCGAGGACGGCCTGCTGGCCCGCTGCACCGCCGGTGTCGTCTACCTGCCGGGCGCTGCCGGCACGGTCCAGGAGATCTTCGACAACACGACCCCGAACTACTACGAGTCGCGCGGCGAACCGACCCCGATGGTGCTGGTCAACCGGACGCACTGGACGGAGCACCTGCCTGCCTGGCCGCTGCTGCGGGCGCTGGCCGAAGGCCGGTCCATGGAGCCGAGGATCGCCCTGGTCGACACCGTGGAGGAAGCCGCCGAGGCTCTGCTGCGGCTGGGCGGCCGGTAGGCGGGCATGGGGCTACGGCTCAAGATAGGCGCGACCATCACCGCCACGGCGGCGCTCGCCGCGCTGGTGACGGGTGCTCAGGTGCCGATGCTGCTGGAGGACCGCGGCCGGGACACGGCCATGGAGCGGCTGGAGGCCGCCCAGCGCATGTGGTCCCGGTCGGGAAAGGCGTCGTACGGACTGAAGGTCGACCCGCCGAACATCCCCGACCGGCTGCTCCAGGAAGTGCGCAGGGGCCGCCGCTCCACCTACCTGCAGGAGAACGGGGGGTCGCGGCGCATCTGGGCGGCCAAGCCGGCGGACGGCCACGTCCTGGCGGTGGTCCAGCACGAGGACCCGCTGTCGGCGGAGCTCCAGGCCGGGATGTTGCGCGCCGGACTCGTCGGCACCGCGGTCGCCTCGCTCACCGGCCTGCTGCTCGCCACCCGCCTGGGGCGGCGGCTGATGCTCTCCGCCCGGCGCGCCGACCAGATCGCGGGCGGCGACCTCGACGCGCGGCTCCCCCAGTCCGGCCGGGACGAGATCGCCCGGCTGACGCGCGCGGTCAACACCATGGCCGACGCGCTGGCGGCGCGGCTGCGCGCCGAGCGGGACGTGACCGCCAACATCGCGCACGAGCTGCGCACCCCGGTCGCCGGTCTCGTCGCGGCCGCGGGCCTGCTGCCCGACGGGCGGGCCGAGTCGATGGTGAAGGAGCGCGTCGCCCGGTTGCGCGACCTCATGGAGGACGTGCTGGAAGTGGCCCGTCTCGACAACGGTGTCGAGCGGCCCGAGCTGCGGCTCGTGGAGCTGGGCACCGTGGCCCGGCGCACGGTCCGGGCCGTGGACGCGCCGACGGGCGTACGCGTGGAGGTCGTCGCCGACGCGTTCGTGGAGACCGACGGGCGGCGCGTCGAGCGCGTCCTCACCAACCTGGTGACCAACGCGCTGCGGCACGGCGCCGAGCCGGTGGTGGTCGAGGTGGACGGGGGTGTCGTCCGGGTCCGCGACCACGGCCACGGCTTCCCCGAGCCCCTCCTCGCCAACGGGCCGCGCCGCTTCCGCACGAGCGCCGTCGGCAAGGGCCTGGGCCTCGGCCTGACGATCGCGGCCGGCCAGGCGGCGGTGCTGGGCGCCCGTCTGACGTTCGGCAACCCGGCGGACGGCGGCGCGTGCGCCACGCTGGACCTCACGGACGCGCTACGGCAGGGACCGACGGCCGAGGCGGACGACTGAACCCTGAGCGCACGCGACCGGAGGTCCGCCGGGCGGCGGAGCCGGGCGCGCCCGTCTGACGTTCGGCAACCCGGCGGACGGCGGCGCGTGCGCCACGCTGGACCTCACGGACGCGGTACGGCAGGGACCGACGGCCGAGGCGGACGACTGAACCCTGAGGGCACACGACCGGGGGCCGACCCGGGGGTCCGCCGGGCGGCGGAGCCGGGCGCCCGTCCGACGTTCGGCAACCCGGCGGACGGCGGCGCGTGCGCCACGCTGGACCTCACGGACGCGCTACGGCAGGGACCGACGGCCGGAGCGGACAGCTGAACCCTGAGGACACGCGACCGGGGGCCGACCCGGGGGTCCGCCGGGCGGCGGAGCCGGGCGCGCCCGTCTGACGTTCGGCAACCCGGAGGACGGCGGCGCGTGCGCCACGCTGGACCTCACGGACGCGCTACGGCAGGGACCGACGGCCGAGGCGGACGACTGAACCCTGAGGGCACACGACCGGAGGCCGACCCGGGGGTCCGCCGGGCGGCGGAGCCGGTCCGTCCCGTGGGGCGACGCCAGGCGCCGCGTCCCCGGCGAGGCTGGCGGGCATGGAGCTGAGACGACTGGGGGACGGCTGGCCGTCCTGGGCCGGCCGGGCCGCCCTCGTGTGGAGCGCGGGCTACGCGGCGGGCGCCGCCGTGGCCGCGCTGACGGGGCCGGCGTTCGGGTACGCGCTGCTGGGCAGCCTGCACGGCACGGCGGCCGAGTGGATCCTGGCCGCGCTGTACGGGGGCGCGGCGGTGCTTGCGGGCGTGATGCTGCGGCGGCCGGGGCTGCGGTGGCCGGTGCGGCTGGCGTGGCCGGTGGTGGGCCTCTGTCTGACGTCGGGGTTCGGGTTCCTGTTCAGCCTGACCCGGGTGTTGTTCTTCCTCTCCCGGAACCAGCCCCCGATGGACTGGGCCGCCTGGACGAACGAGGGCGTCGCCGTCGCCGGGTCCGTCCTGTGGCTGGCCGCCGCGCTCGCGTACCGCCGCCGCGCCCGTGGCGTGTGCCCGCACTGCGGGGGCGGCCGGTCGCGGGTGGACGCGCCCCGCCGCACGCGCGCCGCCTTCGTCGCGGTGGCCGCGCTCGTGCCGTACACGGTGATGAAGACCGCCTGGGCGCTGGGCTCCACCATCGGGTACACGGGCGAGGGCAGCCCGGGCCTGGACCCGCACTACGCCAGCGACCTCGCGCTGCGCCTCTACGCCCACGGGGTCGACGCGACGGCCGTCCTGGCCCTCGTCGGCATGGGGCTGGCCCTGGCGCTGACCACGGCGTGGAGCGCCCGCCCGGTGCGGCCGGTGCTGCTGGGGCTCGGCTGGGCGGGGGCGGCGACGCTCGCCCCGTTCGGGGTCTTCCTGGCGGTGGTGGGAACGCTGATGTGGACCGGGGCCGTCGACGTCGGCTTCGCCGGTCACGCCCCGTGGGTGGTCCTCGTCGCGTACGGCGGGTTCTCGGTCTACGGGCTGGCCCTCGGCCGCGCGACCCGCGCGTACCAGCTGCGCACGCGCCGGGCCTGCGCCCGCTGCTGAGCGCCGGCGCCGGGCGTCAGCGCCAGGCGTCAGGCGTCAGGCGTCAGGCGTCAGGCGTCAGGCGTCAGGCGTCAGGCGTCAGGCGTCAGGCGTCAGGCGTCAGGCGTCAGGCGTCAGGCGTCAGGCGTCAGGCGTCAGGCGTCAGGCGTCAGGCGTCAGGCGTCAGGCGTCAGGCGTCAGGCGTCAGGCGTCAGCGTCAGCGTCAGCGTCAGCGTCAGCGTCAGCGTCAGCGTCAGCGTCAGCGTCAGCGTCAGCCGAGAACGACGACCTCGTCCGGAGTGAACGTCACCCCGACGGCGGCCCCCTCGGCCGGCGCGTCCCGCAGGGCGCACTCCGCCTCCAGGGGCGGGGCGGCCGGGTCGTCCGGGCGGAGCCGTACCGCCACGTGGTGGCCGCGGAAGGTGCGGCCCTCGACCGTGCAGCGCAGCCCGTCCGCCGGGTCGCCGAGCACCACGCCCGCGGGCCGCACCAGCAGCCGGGCGGGGCCCTGCACCGTGTCCGCGGGCAGCGGCACCTTGCCCCACACCGTGTCGGCGGCCTCGCCGGACACGGTCGCCGCGACCACGTTGTCGAAGCCCAGGAACCGGGCCACGAACTCGGACGCGGGCCGCTGCCACACCTCCAGCGGCGTGCCCGCCTGGGCGATGCGCCCCTCGTTCATCACGACCACCCGGTCGGCCAGCGCGAACGCCTCGCCCTGGTCGTGCGTGACCGCCAGCACCGTCGTACCGAGCCGCCCGAACAGCCCCCGCAGCTCCGTGACCAGCCGCTCGCGCAACCCCCGGTCCAGCTGCCCCAGCGGCTCGTCCAGCATCAGCAGCCGCGGCCGCGGCGCCAGCGCCCGGGCCAGCGCGACGCGCTGCTGCTCGCCGCCCGACAGCGCGGCGACCGCCCGCCGATCGGCGCCCGGCAGCCCGACGAGGTCGAGGAGTTCCGCCACCCGGGCGCCCCGCTCCGCCCGCGACACACCGTGCATGCGCAGCCCGAAGGCGACGTTGCCGGCCACGTCCCGCTGCGGGAACAGCTGGTGGTCCTGGAACATCAGGCCCACGCCCCGCCGGTGGACGGGCACGCCCGTCTGGTCGGCGCCGCCCAGCAGGACCCGGCCCGCGTCGGCCGGCTGGAGCCCGGCGACGACCCGCAACAGGGTCGACTTGCCGCTGCCGCTCGGCCCGAGGACGCACACGATCTCCTGGTCGGCGACCGTCAGGTCCACGCCGTCCAGCGCGGTCCGGGGACCGAAGCGCACCGTCACACCGTCGAGCTGAAGCATCGTCAGAACTCCCCCGTGCGGTCCGCGCGGCGGACGCGTTCGAGCAGCAGCAGCGCCACCGCGCACACCACCATCAGGATCGTGGACAGGGCCATCGCCTGCCCGTAGTTGAGGGCGCCGGGCCGGCCGAGCAGCCGCGCCACGGCCACCGGCAGCGTGGGCCGGTCGGCGCGGGCGATGAACACGGTCGCGCCGAACTCGCCGAGCGACACCGCGAACGCGAACCCGGCGGCGATCAGCAGCGCCCGCCGCACCATCGGCAGGTCGACCTCCCGCCACGCGCGCAGCGGCGACGCGCCGAGCACGGCCGCGGCCTCCCGCAGCCGCACGTCGACCGCTCGCAGCACCGGCAGCATCGTCCGTACGACGAACGGCACACCCACCAGCGCCTGCGCCAGCGGCACCAGGATCCACGCCGAGCGCAGATCCAGCGGCGGCTCGTCCAGCGCGATGAGGAACCCGAAGCCGACGGTGACCGCGGAGACCCCGAGCGGCAGCATCAGCAGCGCGTCGAAGCCCCGCACGAGCCGCCCGGCCCGCCGGGTCAGCGCGGCGGCGGCGAGCCCCCCGACGACCACGGCGATCGCGGTCGCGGCCAGCGCGTACTGAAGCGAGTTCGCCACGGCCTCCAGCGGCGGCACCAGGAACGTGCCGCCGCCCGCCTCGGCGGACTGCAGCGCCCGGTAGTAGCCGAGGCCCCCCGACTCGTCGAGCGACCGGGCGACCAGCACGCCGAGCGGCAGCAGGAGCAGCAGCGCCACGGAGGCGAGGACGCCGCCGAGGAGCGCCCACTGTCCGGCGCCGCGCGGCCGGTGCGCCGTGCGGGCCGGGTCGACGAGCCGGAGCGTGGCCTCCCGGCGCCGTACGGTCCAGGCGTGGACGGCCAGGATGCCGGCGACGGCGGCGAACTGCACCAGGGTGAGCACGGCGGCGGTCGGCAGGTCGAGCAGCTGCGCCGTCTGCCGGTAGATCTCCGCCTCCAGCGTGCGGTAGCCGGGCCCGCCCAGGATCACGACCACACCGAACGACGTGTACGTGAACAGGAACACCATCAGCGCGGCCGCGGCGACGGCCGGGGCGAGCGCGGGCAGGGTCACCCTCCGCCACGCGCCGAACCGCGACGCGCCGAGCACCCGGGCTGCCTCCTCCTGACGGGGGTCGAGCTGCGCCCACAGCCCGCCGACGGTCCGTACGACCACCGCGTAGTTGAAGAAGACATGGGCGAGGAGGATCGCCCACACCGTCGTGTCGAGCCGCACGCCCCACAGCCCGTCGAGGAGCCCGCCCCGCCCGAGGAGGGCGAGGAAGGCCGTGCCCACGACGACGGTCGGCAGCACGAACGGCACCGTGACCACGGCCCGCAGCAGCTGCTTGCCGGGGAACTCGAAGCGGGCGAAGACGTACGCGCCGGGCAGCGCCACGAGCAGGGTGAGCGCCGTGGAGGCGAGGGCCTGCCAGGTGGTGAACCACAGCACGTCGAGGATGTCCGGCCGGCTCAGCACCTCGCCGAGCCGGTCGAACCGCCACACGCCGTCCGCCGCCAGCCCGCGGCCGACGATCGCGGCCACGGGGTAGGCGAAGAACAGGGCGAAGAAGGCGGCCGGTACGAGCAGCAGTGCCCCCCGCACCAGGCCGCCCCGGGCGGCCCGGCCGCCTTCGCCGGGCCGTGTCCCTACTTCAGGACGAGCGAGGACCACGACTGGATCCACTGGTCACGGTTCTCGGCGATCTTCTCGGGCGCCATGGTCTGCGGCTTGTCGATCACCACGCCGTGCTGCGTGAACAGCTCGGGCAGCCGGGCGTCCTTGGCGACCGGGTGCACGAACATGTTCAGCGGCATGTCCTCCTGGAAGGTCTTGCCGATCAGGAAGTCGAGGAGGGCCTTGCCGCCGTCGGGGTTCTTGGCGCCCTTGAGGAGACCGGCGAACTCGATCTGGCGGAAGCACGTGCCGGTGGACACCCCGGTCGGGGCCGTCTTCGGCTGCGGCTCGCCGTAGAGCACCTCGGCGGGCGGGCTGGACGCGTACGACACGACGAGCGGCCGGTCGGCCTTGGCCTTCTTGCCGCCGGAGGAGCCGGAGAACTCCTGGTTGTAGGCGATCTCCCAGCTGTCGACGACCTTGACGCCGTTCGCCTTGAGCCGCTTCCAGTAGTCCTGCCAGCCCGTGTCCCCGTACGCGGCGGCCGTCCCGAGCAGGAAGCCCAGACCGGGCGAGGACCGCTCGGGGTTCTCGACCACGAGGAGGTCCCGGTACGCGGGCTTGGCCAGGTCCTCGAAGGTCTGCGGCGGCGCGAGCTTCTTGTCGGCGAAGTACTTCTTGTCGTAGTTGACGCAGATGTCGCCGAAGTCGACGGGCGTGACGCGGTGCTTGCCCTTGTCGAGCTGGAACGGCTCGCGCACCCGGTCGAGGCCCTTCGCCTCGTACGGCTCGAACAGGTCGTTGTCGAGGGCCCGCGACAGCAGGGTGTTGTCGACGCCGAAGAAGACGTCGCCCTGCGGGGCACCCTTGGTCAGCACGGCCTTGTTGACGGCCTCGCCGGCGTCGCCGCTCTTGAGGACCTTGACCGTGTAGCCGGTCTGCTTCGTGAACTCCTTCAGCACGGCGCCGGACGCGTTGAACGAGTCGTGGCTGACGAGCGTCACGGTCTTCGGCTTCGCGCCGCCGCTCCCGCCGCCGGAGTCGTCGCCGCAGGCCGTGAGCGTCGTGACGCCCAGCGCGGCGGCGACCGCCCCGACGGTGATCTTCTTGGTGGTGCTCACCTTGGTGGTGCTCACTGAGATTCCTCCTGGGTGTGACCAGGAAGAGACGCGGCCCTGCCCACCGCGGGCGCGGCGGGCAGGGCGCAACAGCTCGAGTAACGACCGAACTCCCTACCCAGAATGACCTGGGCGAGGTTCAGAGGGTCTGCGGTCTGACGGTCACCGCACTCTCAGCGCTGTGGCGCTCCCCTGTCGGAATATCCAGATGTTCGAGCTCAGACTACAACGGGGCGATTTTCGGTCACCGCTCGGAGGCGGCGAGCTGCCCGCAGGCGCCGTCGATCTCCTGACCGCGGGTGTCGCGGACGGTGACCGGCACGCCGTGCGCGGCGATCGCCTCGATGAACGCCTTCTCGTCCTCGGGCCGGGACGCCGTCCACTTCGAGCCGGGCGTCGGGTTCAGCGGGATCAGGTTGACGTGCACCCGCCTGCCCTTGAGGAGCCGGCCGAGGAGGTCGCCCCGCCACGCCTGGTCGTTGATGTCGCGGATCAGCGCGTACTCGATGGACACGCGGCGCCCGGACTTCTCCGCGTACTCCCACGCCGCGTCCAGGACCTCGCGGACCTTCCAGCGCGTGTTGACCGGTACCAGCGTGTCGCGCAGCTCGTCGTCCGGGGCGTGCAGCGACAGGGCCAGACGGCACTTGAAGCCCTCGTCGGCGAAGCGCAGCATCGCCGGGACCAGGCCGACCGTGGAGACCGTGATACCGCGCTGCGACAGGCCGAGGCCGTCCGGCTCCGGGTCGGTGAGGCGGCGGATCGCGCCGACGACCCGGTTGTAGTTGGCGAGCGGCTCCCCCATGCCCATGAACACGATGTTCGACAGCCGCGCCGGGCCGCCCGGGACCTCGCCGTCGCGCAGGGCGCGCATTCCGTCGACGATCTGGTGCACGATCTCCGCGGTCGACAGGTTCCGGTCGAGACCGGCCTGGCCGGTGGCGCAGAACGGGCAGTTCATCCCGCACCCGGCCTGCGACGAGATGCACATGGTGACGCGGTCGGGGTAGCGCATCAGCACCGACTCGACGAGCGTCCCGTCGTGCAGCCGCCACAGCGTCTTACGGGTGGTGTCGTCGTCGCACGAGATGTGCCGCACGACGGTCATCAGCTCCGGCAGCAGCTCACCGGCGAGCTTCTCGCGGGCGGCGGCGGGGATGTCGGTCCACTCGGCGGGGTCGTGGGCGTACCGCGCGAAGTAGTGCTGGGACAGCTGCTTGGCGCGGAACGGCTTCTCGCCGATGGCGGCGACGGCCTCCTTGCGCTCGGCGGGTGTGAGGTCGGCGAGGTGCCGCGGGGGCTTCTTGGCTCCGCGGGGCGCGACGAAAGTGAGTTCTCCGGGCTTGGGCATGGTGCTTCCAGTGTCGCAGAGATACGGCGAAGGGCTCGCCGCCCTGTGGACAACGAGCCCTTCACCGGAAGAACAGCAGGTCAACGACGGTGCGGCAGGATCAGCCGGCCCCCACGAACAGCACCAGCAGCAGCCACACCACCGGCGCCGTCGGCAGCAGCGAGTCCAGCCGGTCCATGATGCCGCCGTGCCCCGGGAGCAGCGTGCCCATGTCCTTGATGCCGAGGTCCCGCTTGATCATCGACTCGCCGAGGTCGCCCAGCGTCGCGCTGACCGCGACCGCCAGCCCCAGCAGCAGACCGTGCCACCACGTGCCGCCGTCGATGAGGAACTCCACGCACAGCGCACCCGCCACCATCGCGAACGCCACCGCCCCCAGCAGACCCTCCCGGGTCTTCCCGGGGCTGATCCGCGGCGCCAGCTTGTGCTTCCCGAACCGCCACCCGACCGCGTACGCGCCCGTGTCGCTGACGATCGTCAGCACCAGGAACGTCAGCACCCGGTACGGCCCGTCGTCCGCGGCCAGCATGAGCGCCACGAACGTCGCCAGGAACGGCACGTAGAACGCGGCGAACACACCCGCCGTGACGTCCCGCAGATAGCCCTCGGGCGGCTCGGTCATCCGCCACACCAGCACCGCCAGCGCGGTCAGCGCCATCGCCACCCAGGCGCCCTCGGCGCCCCGCACGTATCCCGCGACGACCATCGCCGCACCGCCCACGGCGAGCGGCACGAGCGGCGCCTTGATCTGCTTGCGCTCCTGCAGCCGGGACGTCAGCTCCCACAGGCCCACGACGACGGCGACGACCACGACACCGACGAACACGTCCTTCAGGACGAACAGCGACGCGAGGATCACCGCGCCGAGGCCGACGCCGACCCCTATGGCCGCCCTCAGATCACGCCCGGCCTGCTTCTTCTGCCGCTGCTGCTTGTGCTGTGAACGACCCTGCGGCTGGGCGGGCTCCGGTGGTTCCGAGGGCATGGGCTCCTGCGACATCTCGTCACGGAACAGGGGACCGCTCAGCCGAGCGGCCCCCCGGTCATGGTCGTCCTGGTCCCCGCCGGCGGGGACGTCGGGCACGATGGGCATGGGCCGAGTCTGCTGGGCGGCCTGCTCATCGTATGCGGGACCCGCCGGGGCCGCCGGAGCGAGCCCCTGGTCGGGCGGACCCCAGTATCCGCCTCGTGGCGGGGCCCCCCAGGAAGCGTCGTTCATCAGACCTCGAGCAGCTCGGCTTCCTTGTGCTTCAGCAGCTCGTCCACCTGCGCGACGTACTTCGCGGTGGTGTCGTCGAGCTCCTTCTCCGCACGGCGGCCCTCGTCCTCACCGACCTCGCCGTCCTTGACGAGCTTGTCGATGGACTCCTTGGCCTTGCGGCGGACGGAGCGGATCGAGATCTTCGCGTCCTCGCCCTTGCCCTTGGCGACCTTGATGTACTCCCGGCGGCGCTCCTCGGTGAGCTCGGGGAAGACCACCCGGATGATGTTGCCGTCGTTCGTCGGGTTGACGCCGAGGTCCGAGTCGCGGATCGCCTGCTCGATGTTGCGCAGGGCGCTCTTGTCGAACGGGGTCACGACGGCCATGCGCGGCTCCGGCACCGAGAACGACGCCAGCTGGTTGATCGGCGTCACCGCACCGTAGTAGTCCGCCACGATCTTGTTGAACATGGCCGGGTGCGCGCGTCCCGTGCGAATCGCGGCGAAGTCCTCCTTCGCGACCAGGACGGCCTTCTCCATCTTCTCCTCTGCCTCGAGGAGGGTCTCTTCGATCACCACTTGCTCCTGGGTGTCTTGGTCAGTCCCGGCGTGCTGCAGTGCCGCGGAACCTGCGTCGCGTCTTCTCCTGCACGGTGTCCCACCGGCAGGGCTTTGTCCATCCCCGGGCGGGGCAGCCCGACGGTCAGTTCCGGCTGCCCTGGTCGCTCACGAGAGTGCCGATCTTCTCACCCTTCACCGCGCGAGCGATATTGCCCTCGGTGAGCAGTTCGAAGACGAGGATCGGCAGATTGTTGTCACGGCAGAGGGTGATGGCGGTGGCGTCGGCGACCCTCAGGTCGCGGGAGATCACCTCGCCGTACTCCAGCGCGTCGAACTTCACGGCGTCCGGGTTGGTCTTCGGGTCGGAGTCGTAGACGCCGTCCACGCCGTTCTTGCCCATGAGCAGGGCCTCGGCGTCGATCTCCAGGGCGCGCTGCGCGGCCGTGGTGTCGGTGGAGAAGTACGGCATGCCCATACCGGCGCCGAAGATCACGACGCGGCCCTTCTCCAGGTGGCGCACGGCCCGCAGCGGGATGTACGGCTCCGCGACCTGGCCCATGGTGATGGCCGTCTGGACGCGGGACTGGATGCCCTCCTTCTCCAGGAAGTCCTGGAGGGCGAGGCAGTTCATGACCGTGCCCAGCATGCCCATGTAGTCGGAGCGGGCCCGGTCCATACCGCGCTGCTGCAGCTCGGCGCCGCGGAAGAAGTTTCCGCCGCCGATCACGATCGCGATCTGCGCGCCGTCGCGGACCACCGCGGCGATCTCACGCGCCATGGCGTGGACGACGTCGGGGTCGACGCCGAGGCCACCGCCGCCGGCGAAGGCTTCGCCGGACAGCTTCAGCAGGAAGCGGCCGGTCTTTTTGCCGGTGTTGTCGTCGCCCTGTGCGGCGCCCTGATTCATGGAGATCTCCTCGTGCACATACGAAGAAGGCCATTGCCGGGGTGTTGGTGTCCCTAGCGGCAATGGCCTCCTCGTCAGATCTGCGGTCGTCCGGCGCGAACGCGGACGACTGCTTCGACCCTACCGGGGTCGGGTGTCCGTCGCGTACGGACTCAGATGCCGACCTTGATGCGGCTGAAGCGCTTCAGGGTGACACCGGCCTCGTCCAGGATCTGCTGGACGGACTTCTTGTTGTCGAGCGCGTACGGCTGGCCGAGCAGCGTCGCCTCCTTGAAGAAGCCGTTCAGGCGGCCCTCGACGATCTTCGGCAGCGCGGCCTCGGGCTTGCCCTCGGCGCGGGTGGTCTCCTCGGCGACGCGGCGCTCGGCCTCGACGACCTCGGCCGGGACGTCCTCCTTGGCGAGGTACTTCGGCGCGAAGGCGGCGATGTGCTGCGCGACACCCCTGGCGACCTCGGCGTTCTCCTTGTCGAGCTCGACGAGAACACCGATCTGCGGCGGCAGGTCGGGGTTGGTGCGGTGCATGTAAGCGGTGACGTAACCGTCGGTGAACTGCGCGAAGCGGTCCAGGACGATCTTCTCGCCCAGGTTGGCGTTGGCCTCGTCCACGAACGCCTGGACGGTCTTGCCGGGCTCGATCTCGGAGGCGAGCAGCGCCTCGATGTCGGCCGGCTTCGTCTTGGCGACGTGCTCGGCGAGCGCGTCGGCGACCGTCAGGAACCTCTCGCCCTTGGCGACGAAGTCCGTCTCGCACTTCAGCTCGACGATGACACCGGCCGAGTTGTCCGCGGCGATCTTGGAGACGATCGCGCCGTTCTCGGCGGAGCGGCCCTCGCGCTTGGCGACGCCCTTCTGGCCCTTGATGCGCAGCGCCTCGATGGCCTTGTCGACGTTGCCCTCGGCCTCGTCCAGCGCCTTCTTGCAGTCCATCATGCCGGCGCCGGTGAGCTCACGGAGCTTCTTGACGTCAGCGGCGGTGTAGTTCGCCATGATCTGTGAATCTCTCTCGAAGTCTGGAAGATCTACGAAGATCTGGGGGTGGACGGCGGGGGCTCGTGACCCCCGCCGTCAACAGCCGAACCAGTGAGGTCGGGGCCCGGAGAACCGGGCCGGGACCAGGATCAGGCCTGCTCGCCCTCGGCGGCCGGAGCCTCGGCGGCCGGAGCCTCGGCGGCCTCGGCCGGCTTCTCGGCCTCGTCGGCCTTCTTCTCACCCTCGAGCAGGTCACGCTCCCACTCGGCCAGCGGCTCGCCGGCGGCCTTGTCGCCCGGCTTGGTGTCACCGGTCGCGGCGCCGGAACGGGCGATGAGGCCCTCGGCGACGGCGTCGGCGATCACGCGGGTGAGCAGGGTGACGGAGCGGATCGCGTCGTCGTTGCCCGGGATCTTGTAGTCGACCTCGTCGGGGTCGCAGTTGGTGTCGAGGATCGCGACGACCGGGATGTTCAGCTTGCGAGCCTCGCCGACGGCGATGTGCTCCTTCTTGGTGTCGACGATCCAGACGGCGCTCGGCACCTTCTGCATCTCACGGATACCACCGAGGGTCTTCTCCAGCTTGGCCTTCTCGCGGGAGAGGACCAGGAGCTCCTTCTTGGTGAGACCGGAGGAGGCCACGTCGTCGAAGTCGATCGCCTCGAGCTCCTTCAGACGCTGAAGGCGCTTGTAGACGGTGGAGAAGTTGGTGAGCATGCCGCCCAGCCAGCGCTGGTTGACGTACGGCATGCCGACGCGCGTCGCCTGCTCGGCGATGGCCTCCTGGGCCTGCTTCTTGGTACCGACGAACATGATGGAGCCGCCGTGCGCGACGGTCTCCTTGACGAACTCGTAGGCGCGGTCGATGTACGACAGCGACTGGAGCAGGTCGATGATGTAGATGCCGTTGCGCTCGGTGAAGATGAAGCGCTTCATCTTCGGGTTCCAGCGACGGGTCTGGTGACCGAAGTGGACGCCGCTCTCCAGCAGCTCCCGCATCGTGACGACGGCCATGGCCGTATCTCCTTGAGTTTCTCGGTTGTTTCCTGACGCCCCGGCGCGCTGCGCCACGGAGGACCGAAGAGCGCTGCCACGACCGAAGAGGCTGTGGCGGGGCGTGCGAAGTCGACCCGGTGGCCCGGGTCGCCAGAAGAAGTGTACGGGACCTTGGCACCCGCAGGTGACGGCGCTGTCCACAACCAGCCCGTCCGTCCACAGCTCCGGACCATGATCAGCGCGGTGCGGGCGACCTGCGCCACAGTCGACCCATGAACCGAACCGCACGCACGCTGCTCCTGACCGCGCTGCTCACGGGGTCCGTCACGGCCGCGGCCCCGCAGCCGACGACAGCTCGCGCACCCGGCCCGGCGCCGGCCGCAGCCCACCCCTTGCCCGACGCGGTCTGGCCGCTGGGCCCGCCCCGGCCGGCCATCCTCCACGGCTGGGCGCCCCCGGCCTCGCCCTACGGCCCCGGCCACCGCGGCGTCGACCTGGCCGCACCCCCGGGAACACCGGTACGGGCCGCGGCGACCGGACTGGTCTCCTTCGCCGGCCCGGTGGCGGGCCGCGGCGTCCTCTCCCTCACCCTCCCGGCACCGCCGGGCGCGACACCGCTGCGCACCACGTACGAGCCGGTGCGCCCGCTGGTGCCCAGGGGCACGGAGGTCCGCGCCGGCGCCATCGTGGCCGAGACGACGGCCGCCGGCGCCGCATCGCACTGCACCCGCACGTGCCTGCACTGGGGACTGCGCCGCGGTGACACCTACCTCGACCCGCTGACGCTCCTGCCCCCGGACCGGCTGCGCAGACCGCCTTCGCGACTGCTGCCGGTGATCGATCCGCTCGTCACTCCCCCTCCGTGAGGGCGTGGGTGGCCTCCCGCTGGATCCGCGCGGAGCGGTGGAGGAAGTCGAGGATCACGGAGAGCTCCGCGTCCGAGTAGTCGGCGTAGAGGCCTGCCAGCCGGTCCGCGAAGGCGGCGAAGAGCGGCGTGAACCGGTCTTCGACGCCCGGAGCGACCTCGACATTCACCCGCCGGCCGTCCCCGGGGTCCTTCACCCTGCGGGCGAACCCTTTGCGCTCCAGCCGGTCGACGAGCCCGGTCACGGAGGCCGGCGCCAGACCGGTGAGCTCTCGCAACTCGCCCGCGCTGAGGGGACCCGACCGCTGGAGCAGGTCGAGCGTCTTCTCCTCGACCGCGGTGAGGCCCACCCGGGCGCTGATCGCCGCGTGGTACATGACGGCCGCGTTGCTGTGCGCCCGCCCCGCTTCCGCGAGTCCGGCGAGGAGTTCTTCCCTTGACGATCCCATGCCCGCCTCCATATATTTCGTTCGGACGAACGAAATATATCAGGAGAGAGCGAGGGACCGACATGGGCACCACCCACGAAGCGGAGATTCGTGAACTCTTCGCGGAGTACTGCAAGACCTGGACCGATGGAGACGCCACCGGATTCGGACGCCTGTTCACCGAGGACGCCGACTACGTCTCCTACGACGGCAGCTGGGCGGCGGGCGTCGACCGGCTGCGGGACAACCACGACAAGCTGTTCCGCGGCGTGATCGCCGGATCGGCGATGGTCGGCCGGATCGAATCGCTGCGCCTCCTCACGGACTCCGTGGCCGTACTGGTGGGCAACGGCTCGGTCCTCATGCCATGGCGCAGCAGGCTGCCGAAGCGGCGGCTGTCCCGCCAGATCATCGTCTGCGTCCGCACAGAGGCCGGCTGGCGGATAGCAGCCATCCAGAACGGCCGCCAACGACCGGTGACCATCCCCGAGCCGGACGCACTGCCCTCGAAGCTGTCGCGCGCCATGACACGACTCGCCCAGCGCCTCGGCATCGGCCACGCCCACGAGGTCGCACTGCGGTGACGGGGGTGGGGGCCGGGGGTGGGGCTCGGGCTCCGGGCCAGCGGGTGCTGGGGCTCCGGACGGGCTGAGGCCGGCGCCGGGCCGGGCCTGGGGCTCGGACTCGGGGCTGGCTGGGGCTGGGGCCGGGCCTGGGGCTCGGGCTCAGGGCTGGCTGGGGCTGGGGCCGGACCTGGGGCCTGGACTCGAGGCCGGCTGGGGGCTAGGGGTCGGGCTCCGGCCCGGCTGGGTCCTGGGGCTCAGACTCCGGGCTGGGTCGGGGCCTGGGCTGGTACCTGGGCTGTGCGCCGTCCGCAGCCGGAACGGGACGGGCACATGCGGGGGTGACGGGAGGGGGGACGGGGGTGGGGCGGGGGGGGGAGGGGGCGAGGCCCCCGGAGCGGGTGAGGGGAACGTCAGGTGCCGCGTAGGCCGTGGAGGGCCATGGCGACGGCCGTGTCGGCGATGGTTGCCGGCTCCTCGGCCGCTCCCAGTTCGATGCGGCGTACGGCCGCGTCGACCACGCCCTGGAGCAGCATCGCGGCCAGGCGCGGTTCCGGCTGGCCGAGGTCGCCGAGGGCTTCGACGATCATGGCGACGAGCCCGCCGTGGGCGGCGCGGATCTTCTCGCGGGCGCCGTCGTCGAGTTCGCTCGCGGAGATGGCGACGACCGCCCGGTGCCGCTGGTCGCCGACCAGCTCCAGCTGGCGCCGTACGTACGCCTCGACCTTCGCCTCGGGGGTGTCCGCGCCCTGCATGGCGGCCTCGACCTCGGCGGCCCATACGGGGAAGTCGACGGCGCAGAGTTCCTCGACGACTGCGGCGCGGGAGCGGAAGTACTCGTAGACGGATGACCGGGCGAGGCCGGTGCGCTCGGCGAGGGCGGGGAAGGTCAGCGCCTCCGTACCGCCTTCGGACAGCAGGGAGCGCGCCGCGTCCAGCAGGGCGGCGCGCTGCATCGTCCGGTGCTCGGCCACGGAGGCCGCTCGAATCCTTGGCACGGGACCACTGTACGACCGGGCGTTCGGGCTCAGCCCCCCACATCGGCAAGCTTGGCGCGGAGTTGCAGCACGGACTTGGTGTGGATCTGACTGACGCGGCTTTCGGTGACGCCGAGGACGTTGCCGATCTCGGCGAGGGTGAGGCCTTCGTAGTAGTAGAGCGTGACGACGGTCTTCTCGCGGTCGGGGAGGGTGTTGATGGCGCGGGCGAGGAGCCGGCGCAGTTCGCGGCCTTCGGCGACCTCGACGGGGTCGTCGGCGGCGGTGTCCTCCAGGGTGTCCATGAGGCTCAGGCGGTCGCCGTTCTCGCCGCCGACGTGGAGGAGTTCTTCGAGGGCCACCACGTTGGCGAGGGACAGCTGGCTGAAGACGGCGTGGAGGTCGTCGAGCGGGATGCCCATCTCGGCGGCGACCTCGCTCTCGGAGGGGGTGCGCCGGAGTTGTGCTTCGAGGGTGGCGTAGGCGCGTTCGACGGCCCTGGCCTTCTGGCGTACGGAGCGGGGGATCCAGTCGAGGGCGCGCAGTTCGTCGATCATCGCGCCGCGGATGCGGGTGATCGCGTAGGTCTCGAACTTGATCGACCGCTCGATGTCGAACTTCTCGATGGCGTCGATGAGTCCGAACACTCCGGAGGAGACGAAGTCGGCCTGTTCGACGTTGGAGGGCAGGCCGACGCTGACGCGGCCGGCGACGTATTTCACGAGGGGCGAATAGTGGAGGATCAGCTGTTCTCGCAGTCGTTCGTCGCCCGTCTCCTTGTATGACCGCCACAGCTCGTCGAGCGACGAGGGAGCGGGTGGCCGCACGCTGCTCCTGGCAGCGGGGGGCACCGCTGCGCGGTCGGACCCGGAGGTGTGCTGGGGCATGCGTCGCCTGAGCCGTTCTGCCGTGGTGTGCGGGGGACGGGGAGGTGGCCTGGTCGGTGAGCGTAGCGTGACTGGGCCGTCGCAGTGAGCGAAGGTCGGGGGATCGCCCCTCGCCGGGGGCGTCCCGTCGGCCGCATCTTCGAATGGGGCCGGCGGCTGGTGGGCCGGCCCCTCCGGCGTCGGCAGGAGAGCCAGGAAGGTCATCGGGATCACCTTTTCACCCGAATGCTCCAGGTCAAGTACCGCCTCGCCGGGCATCCGGGTGGTGCATGGCGGTGGGGGTCAACTGCCATGCGTCGCCTTCGCGTTCGACGAAGCCGAGGGAGTGGAGTTCGTACAGCCTGCCGAGTGCGTCGTCAACGCCGGTCCCGGCGGTCGCCGCCACGTCGGGGAGGGTGAGGGACTGTCCGCGGGGCGGGAGCGCTTCCAGGACGCGGGCGGTGAGCGGGGCGAGGAGGTCGCGGGGCAGGACGGGGCCGCGTCGGGCGGGGGCGAGGTCGCCGATGTCGCCGACGAGTTCGACGATCTCGTCGGCGTCGGTGACGAGGACGGCCTCTCCGCGCAGCAGTTCGTGGACGCCCGCGGAGAGTCCGCTGGTGGCGGGGCCGGGTACGCCCATGGTGTGGCGGCCGAGCCGCTGGGCGGTGCGGGCGGTGACGAGGGAGCCGCTGCGGTGGGCGGCTTCGACGACGACGGTGCCGCGGGTGAGGGCGGCGATGACCCGGTTGCGGAGGATGAAGCGGCTGGGGGTGGGGTGGTCGCCGGGTGGGAGTTCTCCGACGACGAGGCCCTGTTCCGCGATGCGGGTGATCAGTCCGGCGTGGCCGCGCGGGTAGGGGACGTCGACGCCGCAGGCGAGGACGGCGACGGTGGCTCCGCGGGCGCCGAGGGCTCCTCGGTGTGCGGCGCCGTCGACGCCGAAGGCGGCGCCGGAGACGACGACCCAGCCGCGTTCCGCGAGTGCCGTGGCGAGGGCGGCGGCCATGTGCGCCCCGTACGGGGTGCAGGCGCGGGCGCCGACGACGGCGACCGAGCGCAGGGCCCAGCGGCGCAGGTCGGGGCGGCCCCGCAGCCAGAGTCCGACGGGGCGGGCGTCCCGGAGGTCGTCCAGTTGGGTGGGCCACTCGGGGTCGCCCGGTACGAGGAACCGGCCGCCGGCGGCGGTGATGGCGGCGAGGTCCTGGTCGGGTCGTGCGCGGGTGGCGCGGGCGAGCAGCCCTTGGGCGCGCCGTTCGGTGATTCCGGGCAGGGCTCCTTTCCGGTATGTGCCGTGGGTGAGCCGGCTCAGCAGTTCCACGGCGCCGAGCTCGCGGAGCCACCGGCCGCCGTGCTCGTTGCCGGGTTCGATGATGCGGGCGAGGGCCGCGCGGGCGGCGCGCTCCTCGTCGGTGGCGCTCATGAGCGCATCCCCGTCGCTGTGCCGCGCATGGAGGCGGGCGGCGCCTCGCACCGCGGGGTCATGACCACTCCCCCACGCCGACGGGCACGCCGCGGGAGATGCTGGTGCGCAGTTCCAGGGCGAGGTTGACGTCGCCGGGGCCGGGCCGGTCGCGGCCGGCGAGGTCGGCGAGGGTCCAGGCGACGCGGAGTACGCGGTCGAGTCCTCGGGCGGTGAGGAGGCCGCGTTCGATGTCGCGTTCGGCGGCGGCGAGGGCGCCCGGGGCGCACTGCCAGCGGGTGCGCAGCTCGTGTCCGGGGACTTCCGAGTTGAGTCGCCAGGGTGTGGCGGCGAGTCGTGCGGCGGCGCGTTCGCGGGCCGTGTGGACGCGGGCGGCGACGGTGGCGGTGGACTCGCTGTCGCCGCTGTGGCCGAGGAGTTCGGCGCGGCCGACGGGTTCGACTTCCACGCGGAGGTCGACGCGGTCGAGGAGGGGCCCTGAGAGGCGGGCCTGGTAGCGCCGGACCATTGAGGGCGGGCAGTCGCAGTCCTCGCCGTGGACGCTGTGGCGTCCGCAGGGGCAGGGGTTGGCGGCGAGGACCATGAGGAATCGGGCCGGCAGCCGTACGACGCCGGCGGCGCGAGCCACGACGACGTGCCCGGATTCCAGGGGCTGCCGTAGGGCGTCCAGCGCTTTTCCGGGGAATTCGGGTGCTTCGTCCAGGAAGAGGACTCCGCGGTGTGCGAGCGAGACGGCGCCGGGTCGTGGCAGGCCGTTGCCGCCGCCGACGAGGGACTGCATGGTGGCCGAGTGGTGCGGCGCGCAGTACGGCGGCCTGCTGACGAGCGCCTTGCCGGGCGGGAGGAGTCCGGCCACGGAGTGGACGGCGGTGACCTCCAGGGATTCGTGCCGGGTGAGGGACGGCAGCACCGCGGGCAGGCGTTCGGCCAGCATGGTCTTGCCGGCGCCCGGGGGTCCGGACAGGAGCAGGTGGTGTCCGCCGGCGGCGGCCACCTCCAGGGCGAGCCGGGCAGCGCGCTGTCCGGCGACGTCGGCGAGGTCGGGGCCGTCGTTCGCGGGGTCGGGGGCCAGTCCGGTGCCGACGCCGGCGCCGGGGACGAGGAGCCCGGCGAGCATGGCGTCCGGCCGGCCTTCCTCGGGTGGTTCCTCGTCGGGCACGGGACCGTCGGTCAGTACGGCGATGAGCTGGCGCAGGGTCCTTACGCCGAGGACGGAGACGCCCGGGACGAGGGATGCCTCCCCCGCCGTCTGTTCGGGGACGACCACTTGCCGGTAGCCGGCCTCGGCGGCGGCGAGCACAGCGGGGAGCACGCCGCGGACGGGCCGGACCCGTCCGTCGAGGCCCAGCTCGCCGATGAGGACGAGGTCGGCGATGGCACGTGGGTCGATCAGCTCGGCGGCGCCCAGTACGGCGGCGGCGACGGCGAGGTCGAATCCGGAGCCGCTCTTGGGCACGGAGGCGGGGCTGAGCCCCACGGTGAGTTTCTTCTGGGGCCACTCGGCGTCCGAGTTGACCACGGCCGCCCGTACCCGGTCGCGGCTCTCGGAGAGGCTCTTGTCGGGGAGGCCCACCAGGGTGAAGGCCGCGACGCCGGGTTCGAGGTCGGCCTGGACCTCCACGACGACGCCTTCGACGCCGACGAGGGCGACCGAGCAGGTGCGTGCGAAGCCCATCACGCCACCCCCCGTAGGTGCTCGACGAGGGGTGCGCCGCGCCGGGGCAGGAGCACGCCGACGAGGTCGATGCGTACGCCGCCCGGTGGGGCGCCTCCGTGCCGTTCGAGCCAGCACTCGGCGAGGCGCCTGAGGCGCAGTGCTTTGGTGGCCGTGAGGGCCGCAGAGGGGTGCTGGAACGCCCCGGCCCTCCGGGTCTTGACCTCGCACACGACGAGCGCGTCGCCGTCCCGGGCGACGATGTCGATCTCGCCGCCCCGCCCGCACCGCCAGTTCCTGGCGAGGACGGCCATGCCCGCCTCGCCGAGCCGGCGTGCCGCCAGCCGTTCTCCGTACTGCCCGAGTGCCCCCGTCGCGTTCATTTCGGCACCACCTCCGGTACCGACTGTGACGCTTCGGGCGATCACTTGTGGATCTTGGTGGATAACCCCTGCCGACCGGGAAAACTCCGTCACCCACAGGAGTCACACCGCCGTACTCACGGCGCAAGGCTCACGGCGCAGGACTCACGGCGCAGGACTCACGGCGCAAGACTCACGGCGCAAGACTCACAGCGAAAGGCCAGCCGCCCCTCAGCTGCCGGGCAGCTCCAGATCCGTCTTGTTCAGCTCTTCGATGTTCACGTCCTTGAACGTGAGCACGCGCACCTGCTTGACGAAACGGGCCGGCCGGTACATGTCCCAGACCCAGGCGTCCGCCATCGACACCTCGAAGAACACCTCGCCGTGCACGGAGTGCACCTGCATCTCGTAGTCGTTCGTGAGGTAGAAGCGACGCTCGGTCTCGATGACGTACTTGAACAGCCCGACGACGTCGCGGTACTCCCGGTAGAGCTTCAGCTCCATCTCGGTCTCGTACTTTTCGAGGTCCTCGGCGCTCATGGCATGTTCCCCTTCAGCCGTGCGTGCCCCCATTGTGCGCCAGTCACCCGCACCCCTAGACGATTTCCGGGGACAGGACGACCGGCTCGGACGGTGGGCCGTCGTCGAGCAGCGTGCGCAACAACTCGGCGAGTCGTGTCGGGTACACCGTCTCACGCGCCGCCGACAGTTCCGCGGAGGTCCACCACCTCAGCCCTGTGACACTGCGCGTCTCCAGCTCGGTGAGGGCCGTGCCGAGCGCGGGCCGGGCCCGCCTCGTACGGGTCCTGGCCAGGTAGTACCACTCGTCCTGGTTCCAGCGGCGCCCGTCGAACGGGAACGAGCACAGCCGCCGCCACAGCACCGGGCCCAGCTCCACGTCGGTGAGCCCGGTCTCCTCGGCCAGCTCGCGCAGCGCCGCCTCCTCGCGGCTCTCGTCGCCCTCGACACCGCCTCCCGGCGTGAACCACCAGCTCTGGGAGGGGTCGTCCGGTTCGTAGCCGTGCAGAAGCAGGATCCGGTCGTCGGGGTCGAGCAGGACGACCCGCGCGACCTTGCGCAGCTCGGGCCCCGAGGGCAGCACGTCGGGGGCCGCCGGGTCGGGTACGGGTGCCTCAGCCACGGCCGGTCACCGCCGTCGCGCGGCGCCCACGGCCCCGCGTGAGGGGCCCGTACGCCGCTCCCCCGAGGATCAGTACGGCGCCGGCCGCGACGGCCCAGCCCACCAGCCGCACCGGGCCGGGGCTGGACACCCCGCCGGGCAGTCCGGCGAACGTCTGCGGCCGCTCCAGGGTGCCGCGCCAGGGCCACACGACGGCGTCCACGCGCGCGGTGACGGCGCCGCGGGACACCGAGCCGTGCGTGGCGTCCTGGAGGTGGACCCGGGAGTCCTGGGAGCTCATGCGCTGGTCGCCGAGGAGGAACAGGTGCCCTGCGGGAACCTTCGCGGAGAACTTCGAGGGTGAGGCGGGTTCCTTGCCGCCCCAGCCCTGGGAGCGCAGATACGGTTCTTCGAGGGGCTTCCCGTTGAGGGTGAGCCGGCCGCCGGCGTCGCAGCAGGCCACCGTGTCGCCGTCCACGCCGACCACGCGCTTGATCATGGGGATGTCGCCCCACTCGGCGTCCCGGAAGACGACGACGTCGCCGCGCCGCACGTCGGCACCGTCGATGCGCTCGGCCAGGACACGGTCCCCGGCCGTGACGGCCGGGGTCATCGAGTCGGTCGGCACCGTGTACGGCTGGTACAGGACGGCGCCCCAGGCGAACCCGCCGAGGAAGAGCACACAGCCGACGGCCACGGCCAGCCCCGACAGTGCACTGCCGAGGCGGCCGCGGCCGCCCGTACGTGTCGTTCCGCTCATCCCAGCGCTCCCCACCTTCGGAGATCGGCGATCTGGGACGGCACCCTACCTGCGGAGGCTTACCCGGCGGTATGCCCGGCGGTATGCCCGGCGCCACGGACCTCCGGTCGCCAAAGCCCTGGCAAGCCCCGCCGCCCGGCCGCCCGGCTGCTAGGCCTGCGCCCGCTCCGCGAGCCGGCGCCGTCGCCACAGCACCACCGGCAGCGCGCCGGCGAGGCCCAGGGCGCCCGGCCCGGCCACGCCCAGGGCGCCCGGCCCGGCCGCCGCCGCTGCCGCCGCGTTCAGGCCCGGCTGGTCGAAGATGTCCGGCACGGGGAGCGTCGCCCAGCGGCCCACCGGCCAGGCCACGACGATGGCGCGGCCGACGACGTCCTCGTTGGAGACGGTGCCGTTGCCCGGCAGCTCCTGGTGGTAGCGGGAGTCGAGGGAGTTCTGGCGGTTGTCGCCCATGACCCAGATGCGGCCCTCGGGCACCTTGATCGGGCCGAACGCCTGGTCGTCGCAGGGCGTGGAGCCCGGGTACAGGTAGGCGGTCTCGTCGAGTTCCTTGCCGTTGAGGACGACCTTGCCGCCCTTCTTGCACGAGACCGTGTCGCCGCCGACGGCGATGACGCGCTTGATGAGGTCCTTGTCCTCGGAGGACGGCATCAGGCCGATGAAGCTGAGGAACCGCTGCACGGCGTTCGGCTCGGGCGTCACCTCGCCCTCCAGCCAGCCGCCCGGGTCGTGGAAGACGACGACCTCTCCGCGCTCGGGCTCGGAGCCGAACCAGGGGGTGAGTTTGTCGACGAGGACCCGGTCGCCGCGCTGGAGGGTGTTCATCATCGATTCGGACGGAATCGAGAACGCCTGGACGAGGAAGGTCTTGATCAGCAGCGCGAGGAGCAGCGCGATGCCGATCAGCAGCGGCAGCTCCTTCCAGAAGGAGCGCTGTTTCCCGGGCTGCTCCTCCCCGTCGTCGGCCGCGCTGTCGTCGTTGCTCACGCCGTTGTTGGCGTCGTTGTCCACGGTGTTGCCCTCGGTGTTGCCCGGGGCGGTGCCGCCCCGGCCGGTGTTGCCCTGGATGTGCTCGGTCGCGTGTGCGGGGGGCTGCCCGGCTGAGCCGGGGGCCGGCTCAGCGATCTCCTCGGGCTCTCTGTCCGGCCCGTCGTGTCCGGACCGTGCGCCGACCGCCAAATCCCCCACATCCACTCCTCACTCCGTGCACTCGCCCGCCCCACAGCAGGGGAAGGCCCACCACTCCCATAACGAGCGGGAGTTCCGCAGGGGTCGGGAGCCGTTTCAATCCTTCGGGATTCCGAGAGGACACACTATGCGACGAGCGGAGCGCCGTCGCGGTCCCCGGCGGCGCGTCCGGTACGGAGGCGAAGGTGTCCCGCTGTTCGAGCCCGCGCCAGTGGGCGAACGGCCAGGCGATGAAGACGGCCCGTCCGACGACGCCCTCTTCGGAGATGGTGCCCTGGAACTCCTCTTCGAGGTGGAACCGCGAGTCGGCGGAGTTGGCGCGGTGGTCGCCGAGCACGAACAGCCGCCCGGGCGGCACCGTCACGTTGAACTTGATCTCCGAAGGGGCGTTGCCCGGGTGCAGGTACGGCTCGTCCAGGGGGACGCCGTTGACCGTGACACGGCCGTCGGCGTCACAGCATTTGACGGTGTCTCCGCCGACGGCGACGACGCGTTTGATGAGGTCCTGTTCGTCGTCGGAGGGGAGCAGGCCGATGAACGTGAGGGCCTGCTTGACCTGTTCGACGACGAACGGGTCGTCCTTCTTGGGGGTGTTCTCCTTCTGGAGCCAGCCGCCGGGGTCCTTGAAGACGACGACGTCGCCGCGTTGCGGACGGGATCCGAACCAGGGGGTGAGCTTGTCGACGAGCACCCGGTCGTCGATCTTGATGGTCTGTTCCATGGACCCCGAGGGGATGACGAACGCCTGCACCAGGAAGGTCTTGAGGACGAGCGCGATGAGCACGGCCACGGTGATGAGGAGGGGTATCTCCTTGATCGCCGAGCGGCGGCGGCGCCGTTTGACCTTGCGGGCGAGCTTGCGGCGCTCGGCGCGTCCGGGGAGGGGCCGGCGGCCGTCGGTGGGCCGGGAGCCGGTGGGCAGGCGGGTGTCGGCGCGGTGGCCGGCGCGCCGCCCGCGGCTACCCATGGCCGCCGCCGGTGGCCGTCACGTCCGGTACGCCGTCGAAGGCGGTGGGGGTGTCGAGGGAGGCCCAGCGGGAGGCGGGCCAGGCGATCCAGGCGACGCGTCCGACGACCTGTTCGACGGGCACCATGCCGCCGCCGGGGGCGCCGAGGTGGTCGCGGGAGTCGCGGGACTGGCTGCGGTGGTCGCCCATGACCCAGAGGGTGCCCTGCGGGACGACGATGTCGAAGGGGACCTGGGACGGGGTGTCGCCGGGGTACAGATAGGGCTCCGCGACGGGTACGCCGTTCACCTCGACCCTGCCCTCCTTGTCGCAGCACTTCACGCGGTCGCCGCCCACGCCCACCACGCGCTTGACGAAGTCGGTCCCGGTGTCCTGGCCGGGGCCCTGGACGAAGGAGCCGTCGCCGTCGAAGACGATCATGTCTCCGCGTGCGGGGTCGGCGCCGAAACGGTACGCCAGTCTGTTCACCAGCACCCGGTCCCCGGCGCGCAGGGTGGGCTCCATCGATCCGCTGGGGATCTGGAAGGGCTGGATGACGAAGTGGCCGGTGACCAGCAGGGCGACGGCGCACAGGAGGGCGAGGAGCCCGGTGCGGCGCCAGGAAAGCGCGAAGCGCGGCCTCTGCTCCGTACGCGTGTCGGCGTCGGAGGAGAGGTCGCGCTCCGTGTGCTGTGCTTCGGTGTCCATTGGGGCCAGAGCCTAACCGGCCACCCTGTGACTCCTCATCCGAAGCTGAGCGGGACGGTGAGCCTCAGGCTCAGTTGTCGCGCTTCTCCTTGATCTTCGCGGCCTTGCCGCGCAGGTCACGCAGGTAGTACAGCTTGGCACGGCGGACGTCACCGCGGGTGACGAGCTCGATCTTCTCGAAGATCGGGCTGTGCACCGGGAAGGTGCGCTCGACGCCGACGGAGAAGGAGACCTTGCGGACCGTGAAGGTCTCGGAGACGCCCGAGCCCTGGCGGCGGATGACGACGCCCTTGAACTGCTGGATACGGGAGCGGTTGCCCTCGATGACGCGAACGTGGACGTTCACGGTGTCACCGGGACGGAACGCCGGGACGTCGGTGCGCAGGGACGCGGAGTTGACGGCGTCGAGCACGTGAGACATGTTCGTCTGCTTCCTCACTGATGCCACAGGTCATCAGCGGCAACTAGAAATGGGATGTCGGGGCCGTGCCGTCGGCTGGCGCGTGGCCCCCTGTGGCAGGGGCGCCGGCCGGACGTACAGCAGCGGTCTATTCTTCCACGGCCCCGGGCCTGCGCCAAAATCGGCCGTCGGGGTCGGGGGCCCAGCCCAGGATGGACAGGGTCTCCCGGTCCTTCTTGTCGAAGGAGGCCGGGTCGCACCGCTCGATCAGGTCGGGCCGGTTGAGGGCGGTACGGCGGAACGCCTCGTCCCGCCGCCACCGTGCGATCTTGCCGTGGTGGCCGCTGAGGAGGACGTCGGGGATGCCGCGCCCGCGCCAGACGGGTGGCTTGGTGTAGACGGGGCCCTCGAGCAGGTTGGCCATGGCGCCGGGGGCGAAGGAGTCGTCCCGGTGGGATTCGGCGTTGCCGAGCACGCCGGGCAGGAGGCGGGCCACGGCCTCGGTGACGACGAGGACGGCGGCCTCGCCGCCGGCGAGCACGTAGTCGCCGATGGACACCTCGTACACGGGCATCCGGGTGGCGTACTCGTCGATGACGCGGCGGTCGATGCCCTCGTAGCGGGCCGGCGTGAAGATCAGCCAGGGCCGCTCGGAGAGTTCGACGGCGACCTCCTGGGTGAAGGGCCGGCCGCTGGGGGTCGGGACGACGAGGACGGGCCCGTGGGCGCCGGCCTCGTAGCCGGCGGCCAGGGTGTCGTCGAGCGCCTCGCCCCAGGGCTCGGTCTTCATGACCATGCCGGGGCCGCCGCCGTAGGGCGTGTCGTCGACGGTGTGGTGCCGGTCGTACGTCCACTGCCGCAGGTCGTGGACGTGGACGTCGAGGCGGCCACGCGCGCGTGCCTTGCCGACGAGGGAGACGTTCAGCGGTTCGAGGTACTCGGGGAAGATCGTGACGACGTCGAGGCGCATCAGTGGTCGTCCCCGGAGGTCTCGCCGCCGCCCCGCGAGGCCTCGCCGGCGTCCTGTGCGGTGTCGTGGGAGGAGGCGATCTCCGCGCGCTCGTCGATCAGGCCGGGGGGCGGGTCGATGACGGCCTTCTGCTCGGCGAGGTCGATGTCGAGGACGATCTCCTCCACGAACGGGACGAAGACCTCGCTGCCGTCGGGCCGCTCCACGACGAACAGGTCCTGCGAGGGCAGGTGGGAGATCTCGGTGATCCGGCCGACCTCCGTGCCGTCGGCGAGGACCACGTCGAGGTCGATCAGCTGGTGGTCGTAGTACTCGTCGGGCTCGTCGGGCCGCTCGTCGGGGTCGACGTCGGCGATCAGCAGGGTGTTGCGGAGTGCCTCGGCGGCGTTCCGGTCGCGTACGCCCTCGAACCGCAGCAGCAGCCGGCCGCTGTGCACCCGGCCGGTCTCGATGGTCAGGGGCCCGGTGGAGGCGGGGTCCGTGGCCAGTACGGCGCCGGGGGCGAGCCGCAGCTCCGGCTCGTCGGTACGCACCTCGACGGTGACCTCGCCCTTGATGCCGTGGGCGCGGCCGATCCGTGCGACTACCAACTGCACTTTTGAACTCTCCTGTCATACGGCGACGGGCCGGGGCGGGCCGCAGCCCTCCCCGGCCCGTGCCGGTGTTCAACTCTTCTCAGCGAACCTGGTCCACGTCGACGAGGTCGACACGGACTCCCCGGCCGCCGATGGCGCCCACGACGGTACGCAGGGCACGCGCGGTGCGGCCGTTGCGGCCGATCACCTTGCCGAGGTCGTCGGGGTGGACCCGGACCTCGAGCACCCGCCCACGGCGCAGGTTGCGGGACGCGACCTGCACATCGTCGGGGTTGTCGACGATGCCCTTCACGAGGTGCTCGAGAGCCTCCTCGAGCATGCTCAGGCCTCGGTCGACTCGGTGGACGCGGCCTCGGCCTCGTCCGCCTTCTTGTCGGCCTTCTTCGCCTTCGGGGTGATGGCCTCACCCTTGGTGTCGTCGCCCTCGATGCTCTTGGCGAACGCCTCGAAGGAAGCGCGCTTGTCTTCCTTGGTGGCCGGGGCGAGCAGCGGCTTCTCGGGAGCCGGCAGGCCCTTGTGCTTCTGCCAGTCGCCGGTCAGCTTCAGGATGGCGAGAACCGGCTCGGTCGGCTGGGCGCCGACGGACAGCCAGTACTGCGCACGCTCCGAGTCGACCTCGATGCGCGAGGGGTTGTACGTCGGGTGGTACAGACCGATCTCCTCGATGGCCCGGCCGTCACGGCGGGTGCGGGAGTCGGCGACGACGATGCGGTAGTGGGGCTGGCGAATCTTGCCGAGACGCTTCAGCTTGATCTTGACTGCCACGGGAGTGGTGTCTCCTGGTGTTGACGTGGTTGGGCACGGCGGATCGCCGCGTGGGGTTGCGGTACCCGAGTGCCCGATGGACGCGTCAGCCGGAGGAGAGAGGGGTCCTGTGCGACTGTCGAGTACAGCTAGCCATTGTGCCACACCCCTCGCGGTCACCTGGCGGCGCCCACCGCCTCCGGGATCCGGAACGGCTTGCCGCAGCCGCCGCACACGATCGGCGCCTGGGCGAGGACCGAGGGGACCACGCGGACGTTGCGGCCGCAGTCGCACACGGCCTTGACCCGCACGCCGCCGCCCGACGAACCGTGCCGCGCGGCCGGTCCGCGGAAGGAGCGCTTGGTGTCGGCGGCCGTGGCGGCCGTGTGCGCCTTGAGGGCGCGCTGCAGCCGCTCGATGGTGGGCCGGTACCGGCGCTTCGCCTCGGGGCTGAGCGTGACCAGGGAGAAGCCGCTGCTCGGATGCGGCTCCTCGGAGTGGTCCAGGCCCATCTCCTCGGCGATCGCCAGGAAGCGGCGGTTGTGGTAGCGGCCGGCGCGCGAGGTGTCGCGTACTCCTCGGGCGGCGGCGATGCCGTGGACTGCCTCGTGGAGCAGTCGCTCGAAGGAGAGCTCGGCGCCGCAGGCGGACGACGACTCTCCGATCAGGGACTCGGGCGCGGCGAGATCGGGCAGCTCGGGGTGGTGCCGCTGAATGTCGGCCCACGCCTGTGCCAGCTCTGCGGCGAGGACAGGTGGTGTCGTGCTCACGTCGTGAACAACGAGCCGGGATCCCGTGGGGTTCCATTCCGGGGCATCCCAAATAATTTGCACGTACCCGTCAGTTGCCGTTGATGCGTGCCGACGAGGGCCAGTGCGCTGATCTGCGCAGGAAGCCGCACAGCTCCCACCAAGGTGGTACGTAGCGGCGCGTACGCCCCGGCGCGTCTGCGGGCCCGTGCGCCGGGCTGCGCGCCGGTGTCTCCGCCGTGCCCGCGTGCCGGGGCAGGGGGTGCGGCAGCGCGGAGGCGACAGTACCGGGACAACCGCGCACCCGCGGCACCGCCCCCGCTGGCATGGCGGGAATCGCACGGCGCCCCCACTATGGGAGGTGGTTCGTGCCGGGCCAGGGGGCGCACAACCGGGGCACGCAAGCATTGCGGCCCAACCCCTGGACGCGGGGGCGGATGCGGAGTTCCCTGGCTTAGCGGGGAGTGCGAGCGCACGCACACGGGGGCTGTCAATCAGGGCACGGACGCACGGATGGACCTCTCGGCGGATTGGGGCGCTTTCGATGACACCTATGCTCGTCCGGCACCACCCCCACCCGGCCTCGGCCCCCAGGTCGACGGACGCGCCAGGGCGCGCCCGCGACTGGGCGGAGATCCAGGAGCGGATGCTCGTCCCGCTCTACGAAGCGGTGTACGAGCATCTGGAGGTCGGCACCGGGACGCGGCTCCTGGGTCTCGGATGCGGCTCGGGGCTCGCGCTGCTCATGGCCGCCGCGCGCGGCGCCCAGGTCACGGGCGTCGACACCGACCAGGCGCGCGTCGACCTGGCCCGGGAGCGGCTGCTCCCCGACCCGGGCGCCACGCAGGGCGGCGGACGGCGCACGAGCGGGCCCACCCTCCAGACCAAGCTGCTGTACGGCGGCCCGGACGAGGCCGCCGCGGACACCACCCGTCCGGCGTACAACCTCGTCACGGCCTTCCAGCCGATCGGCTGTACCGCGGGCGACGCCGACGGGCTCGTCCCCACCCTGACGGCGGCCGTCCGGCTGGCAGAGCGCGGCAGCGCCGTCGTCCTGGCCGGCTGGGGGCCGCCCGAGCGGTGCGCCACCTCGGGCGTACTGCGGGTGGCGGGCCGGCTCACCGAGCGGCTGCGCACCGGAGGCGGCTGGCGGCCGGCGCTGCGCGACGACCTGGAGGAGGTGGCCGGCCGGGCCGGGCTCCACCCCGACGGCTCGGGCCGGGTGGCGTGCCCCTTCGGCTACGCGGACACGGACAGCGCCGTGCGGGGGCTGCTCTCGACGGGGCTCTTCGACGCCGCGGTCGAGGCGTCGGACCTGGCGACCGTGGAGAAGGAGATCACCGAGGCCCTCCACCCGCACATCCGGCAGGACGGGACGGTGTGGATGCCGAACGTCTTCCGGTACCTGGTCGCCAGAATCCCCTGATCCGGCCTACGACGGGGGACGTCAAGGGCCCGGGGGCGGCGGGAGCCGCCCACCCGGGCCCTCCGGAGTCCCGGCGCCGTCCGAGTCGCCGGCCGAGTCGCCGTCCTTGGTGAGCCGGGTGACGCCCGCGGCGCGGTAGGCCGCCGTCTCGTCCAGCGTCTCGTTCTCCAGCAGCGCCGCGGCCAGAGCGTCCAGTCGGTCGCGGTTCTCGCGGAGGAGCCGGCACGCGCTCTCGTAGCACTCGTCGACGATGCGGCGCATCTCGCTGTCCACGGTGTCCAGCGTCGCGGGCGCCGCCGACAGCCCGTACGCCTGCTGCGCGTCGGACGGGATCGCGGTGAGCCGGCCCACCCGACCGCTCATCCCCCACCGGCCGACCATGCCCCGGGCCATGTTCGTCACCTGCTCCAGGTCGCTCTCCGAGCCGGTCGTGACGACCCCGAAGACCACCTCCTCGGCCGCCATGCCGCCCAGGGCGCCGATGATCCGCCCCCGCAGGTACTCCTCCGTGTACGCGTACTTGTCGGTCTCGGGCGTCGACAGGGTCACGCCGAGCGCCCGCCCGCGCGGCACGATCGTCACCTTCCGCACCGGGTCGGCACCCGGCTGGAGCATCCCGAGCAGGGCGTGCCCGCTCTCGTGGTACGCGGTACGGCGCCGCTCCTCGACCGGCATGACGAGCTGCCGCTCGGCGCCCAGCTGCACCTTCTCCAGCGCGTCGGACAGGTCCGACCGGGTGACGCGCTGCTGACGCCGCTTGACCGCGAGGAGCGCCGCCTCGTTGGCGAGATTGGCGAGTTCCGCACCGGTCATGCCGGGCGTCGTGCGGGCCACCAGCGCCAGGTCGACGTCCTCGGCGAGCGGGATGTCCCGCGTGTGGATCCGCAGGATCGCCTCCCGGCCGCCCCGGTCCGGCGGGCTCACGTTGACGATCCGGTCGAACCGGCCCGGCCGGGTCAGCGCCGGGTCCAGCACGTCGGCCCGGTTGGTGGCCGCGATGACGATCACACCCTCCGCGCCGGAGAAGCCGTCCATCTCCGTGAGGATCTGGTTCAGCGTCTGCTCGCGCTCGTCGTGACCGCCCATGCCGGCGCCCGCGCCCCGGGCCCGGCCGATCGTGTCGATCTCGTCGATGAAGATGATCGCCGGGGCCACCTTGCGGGCCTCGTTGAACAGCTCCCGCACCCGTGAGGCGCCCACACCGACGATCATCTCGATGAACTCGGACGCCGACGCCGAGAAGAACGGCACCCCCGCCTCCCCCGCCACCGCCCGCGCCAGCAGCGTCTTGCCCGTGCCGGGCGGGCCCGACAGCAGCACACCGCCGGGCATCTTCGCGCCCATCCGCCAGTAGTCCTGCGGGTTCTTCAGGAAGTCGACGACGTCGTTCAGCTCACCCTCGACCTCGTCGATACCGGCGACGTCGTCGAACGTGGTACGCCGCCCGGCCTCCAGCTCGACGGGCTTCGGCGGCGCCTTGCGCCCGAGCATGCCGCCCGCGCCGAGCCCCGTACTCATCCGCCGGGCCACGAACAGCCACAACACGACGAGCAGCACGATCGGCGCCAGTGAGAACAGCAGATTGGCCAGGAAGCTGGGCCGCTCCACCACCGGCTCCGCCGTCACGGTGACCTTCTGGGCCGTCAGCTCCGCCCACAGCTTGTCGTCGGCGAAGGCCGGCCGCTGCGTCGTGAACTTGGTGTAGTCGCCCTCGCCGCCCGGCACGGGCTGCTTCCTCTTCAGCTCGCCCTCGATGGCGTCGCCCTTGGCGTAGATCTTGCTGACGTTCCCCGCCTCCACCTGCCTGCTGAACTCGGTGTACGAGACGGTCGGCTCGTCGCCGCCGTTGAACAGCGACAGCACCAGGTTGGTGAGGAGGAACAGCGCGAGCGCCGTGAGCAGCAGGCCCACCCAGCCACCGGGCATCTTCCGCTTCGCCGGCGGTGGCGGCGGCGCACCCTCGGAGCGCCAGGGCTGGTCGGTGCGGTCGCGTGGCGGCACGGAACTGGTCACTCAGCGATTATGAAAGACCGCCACAAAACCGGCACTACGGACAGCGTCGCGCGGATACGTCGCCGATACGCAGCGCATGCGTAAGGGGCACCCACCATGGGCGGGTGCCCCTTACCCGAACGCCGGCCACGCGGCAGCGGGCCGCGCGCTACGGCCGCAACCGTCGTCAGCCCATGAACTTCTTGAACTCGTCCGGCAGCTCGAAGTCCTGCCCCGGCTGACCACCCGGCAGCCCGAACGCCGCACCACCCTGCTGCGCCTGCTGCTCCCGGCGCGCGGCGGCGGCCTGCTCCTCGGCCTTCCGCTTCATCGGGTTGCCGCTGCGCCGCTTGCCCTTGGCCTGCTTCTGCTGCTTCTTCTGCCGGCCGGCACCGCCGCCCATGCCCGGGATCCCCGGCATGCCCGGCAGGCCACCGCCCTGCGCCATGCGCGACATCATCTTGCGGGCCTCGAAGAACCGCTCCACGAGCGACTTCACCGCGCTCACCTCGACGCCCGAACCCCGCGCGATACGCGCCCGGCGCGAGCCGTTGATGATCGTCGGGTCCTGGCGCTCGCCCGGGGTCATCGACTTGATGATGGCGGCGGTGCGGTCGACGTCCCGCTCGTCGATGTTGTTGATCTGGTCCCGCATCTGGGCCATACCGGGCAGCATGCCCAGCAGCTTCGAGATGGAGCCCATCTTGCGGACCTGCTCCATCTGGGCCAGGAAGTCGTCGAGCGTGAAGTCCTTGCCCTTGCTGCTCGCCAGCTTGGAGGCCATCTTGGCGGCCTCTTCCTGGCTGAAGGTCTGCTCGGCCTTCTCGATCAGCGACAGGACGTCACCCATGCCGAGGATGCGGGACGCCATGCGGTCCGGGTGGAACGCGTCGAAGTCGTCCAGCTTCTCGCCGTTGGAGGCGAACATGATCTGGCGGCCGGTGACGTGCGCGATCGACAGGGCGGCACCACCGCGGGCGTCACCGTCGAGCTTCGACAGGACGACGCCGTCGAAGCCGACGCCGTCGCGGAACGCCTCGGCCGTGTTGACGGCGTCCTGACCGATCATCGCGTCGACGACGAAGAGGATCTCGTCGGGGCTGACCGCGTCCCTGATGTCCGCGGCCTGCTGCATCATCTCCTGGTCGATGCCCAGGCGGCCGGCGGTGTCGACGATGACGATGTCGTACTGCTTGGTCCGCGCGTACTCGATCGAGTTCTTCGCGACCTGGACCGGGTCGCCGACACCGTTGCCCGGCTCCGGCGCGTACACGCCCACGCCGGCGCGCTCGGCGACGACGCTCAGCTGGTTGACGGCGTTGGGGCGCTGGAGGTCACAGGCGACGAGGAGGGGCGAGTGCCCCTGGCCCTTGAGCCACTTGCCGAGCTTTCCGGCGAGCGTGGTCTTACCGGCACCCTGGAGGCCGGCCAGCATGATCACGGTCGGCGCGGTCTTGGCGAACCGGAGGCGGCGGGTCTCGCCACCGAGGATGCCGATGAGCTCCTCGTTGACGATCTTGATGACCTGCTGGGCCGGGTTCAGCGCCTGCGAGACCTCGACGCCGAGGGCCCTCTCCTTGATCTGCTTGATGAAGGCGCGGACGACGGGCAGGGCGACGTCGGCCTCGAGCAGGGCGATGCGGATCTCACGGGCGGTGGCGTCGATGTCCGCCTCGGACAACCTGCCTTTGCCTCGCAGATTCTTGAAAGTCGCGGAGAGGCGGTCGGAGAGGGTATCGAACACGGCGCTCGTCGGTCCTCGGGTCTCGGGGGTGGGCGGACATTCGGACTCAAGGGTATCCGGCCGCGCAATGAAGGTGCCCTCGCCTGCCTGAGCCGGCCGGCGAGGGCACGACCCCCGCGTGTGCGGGGAGCAGTCGGCCCCGGATAGCCGGCCTTTGCCCTTGAGGGGACCACCCCCGTGCACACGGGGAGCAATGCCCTGCTCAGCGGCTCATCGACCGTCCCGTCACGCCCCCGCCAGCGCATTCTCCAAGTCCTTGGCCACCCTCAGCGCCTCCTCGGCCGGGAGCGGTGCGCCCTTGACGTCCGTCACATACACGGTGTCCACCGCGTTCGCGCCCAAGGTGCTCACGTGCGCGCTGCGCACCCGTACCTCCGCGCCCTCCAGGGCACGTCCGATCCGGTGCAGCAGCCCCGGGGCGTCCTGTGCCCGCACTTCGATGACCGTGGCGCGGGCGGCGGAACCCGCCGGGGCGACCGTCACCCGCGGCGGCGGGGCCTTCACACCCCGGCGCCTCGGGTACGCGGCGTCCCGCTCGGCCAGTCGGCGCGCGACGTCCATGGAGCCGTCCAGGGCCCGTACGAGGTCGGCGCGCAGGCGTGCGGCCTGCGGAAGCGACCCGTACTCGGCGGCGACGCGCCAGTTCAGGACCAGGACGGAAGGCCCGCCCCCAGCCGCCTCCAGGTCGATGGCCCGCAGGTCGGCCGACCGTACGGTCAGCCGGTGCAGGGCCAGGACCCCGGCGACGGCCGGAAGGACGCCCGGCTGGTCGGGCAGGGCGATCAGGAGCTCCACGCCGACCGGTTCGGGTTCCTCGTCCTGCGGGGCGATCTCGGCGTGCAGGCTCAGCACGGGCTCCCCGGTGCGCAGGGCCTCCACCGCGAGCCGTTCCTCCTCCGCGCTGGGCGCCGTGGGCTGGGCCACGCGCGGGGCGTCCCCGGCCAGCGCGCCGGCCACCCGCTTGACGAGGTCGGCGACGAGGGAGCCGCGCCAGGTGGACCAGGCGGCGGGTCCGGTGGCGAGTGCGTCGGCCTCGGTGAGGGCGTGCAGCAGCTCCAGGGTGGACAGGGAGCCGACGGCGTCGGCGACCGACCGGACGGTGGCGGGGTCGTCGAGGTCGCGGCGGGTGGCGGTGTCGACGAGGAGGAGGTGGTGGCGTACGAGGGTGGCGAGGACGGCGGCGTCGGACTGGTCGAAGCCGATGCGCAGGGCGACGTCGCGGGCGATGGTCTCGCCGGCGACGGAGTGGTCGCCGGGCCAGCCCTTGCCGATGTCGTGGAGGAGTGCGGCGACGAGCAGCAGGTCGGGGCGGCCGACGCGGCGGGTGAGGGACGAGGCGCGTACGGCGGCTTCGACGAGGTGGCGGTCGACGGTCCAGGTGTGGACGGGGTTGCGCTGGGGGCGGCAGCGGACGCGTTCCCAGTCGGGGATGAGGCGGCTGATGAGGCCTTCGGCCTCCAGGGCCTCCCAGACGGCGACCGTGGGTTCGCCGGCGCCGAGCAGGGTGACGAGCTGTTCGCGGGCCTCGGCGGGCCACGGGGTGGGGAGGGGCTTGGCGGTGGCGGCGAGGTGGCGTACGGCGTGCGGGGAGAGGGACAGGCCGGACTGGGCGGCCGCGGCGGCGGCGCGGAGGGGCAGGACGGGGTCGCGTTCGGGGCGTGCGGTGCGGGCGAGGACGACCTCGCCGTCCATTTCGACGACGCCTTCGGCGAGGGGGGTGCGTTCGGGCTGGGGTTTGCCGCCCAGAGAGCCTCGGGAGCCGCGGGAGCCGCCGAGCATGGCGCGCAGGCGGGGGCGTACGGAGCGGGCGCGCAGGACGCGGTGGACCTCGCGCCAGGTGACGTCGGTGGCGTACGAGATGGTGCGGGCGGCTTCGTAGACCTGGCGGAGGAGGGTGTCGGCGTCGAGGACGCCGAGGGCCTTCGCGACCTGGTCCTGTTCCTGCAGGGCGAGCCGGTCGGTGGCGCGGCCGGTGGTGAGGTGGAGGGCGTCGCGGGTGTCGAGGAGGCGGCGGCGGGCGTCGGCGAGGCCTTCACGGGGGGCGTCGGCGAGCCAGGAGGCGGCGACGGCGCGCAGGGCGGTGGCGTCGCGGAGACCGCCGCGGGCCTCCTTGAGGTCGGGTTCGAGGAGGAACTGCAGTTCGCCCTGGCGTTCGGCGCGGTCGCGGCAGAGTTCGCCGAGTTCGGGGAGGCGTTTGGGGGCCTGGTTGCGCCAGTCGGCGAGGACGGTGGTGCGCAGGGCTGTGACGAGGCCGAGGTCGCCGGCGACGGGCCGGGCGTCGAGGAGGCCGAGCTGGACCTTCAGGTCGTCGGCGGCGGTCCTGCGGGCTTCGGCGGGGGTGCGGACGGAGTGGTCGAGGGCGAGGCCGAGGTCCCAGACGGGGTACCAGACGCGGTCGGCGAGGGCGGCGACGGCGGCGGGGTCGTGGCTGCCGTCGTGGAGGAGGAGCAGGTCGAGGTCGCTGCGCGGGGAGAGTTCGCCGCGCCCGTAGCCGCCGACGGCGACGAGGGCGGTGCCGCGGGGCGGGGCGGCGGCGGTGAACAGCGCGGTGAGCCATTCGTCGGTGAGCCGGGCCAGTGCGGCACGGCGCGGCGGCCCGGGCCGCGCGTCCTCCTGGAGGAGGCGCAGCCGGGCCGCCGCGTAGCCGCTGGGTCCCGAGTCTTCGGTCTCTGGTGTCACGTCGAGGCTCGTCACCCAGCAACTCCCTTACAGTGCGTCGGGTCCGCGTTCGCCGGTGCGGACGCGTACGGCGGTCTCGACGGGGACGCTCCAGACCTTGCCGTCGCCGATCTTGCCGGTGCGGGCGGCCTTGACGATGACGTCGATGAGCTGTTCGGCGTCGTCGTCCTCGACGAGGACCTCGATACGGATCTTGGGGACGAGGTCGACGGTGTACTCGGCGCCGCGGTAGACCTCGGTGTGGCCGCGCTGGCGGCCGTAGCCGCTGGCCTCGGTGACGGTCAGGCCCTGGACCCCGAAGGCCTGGAGGGCCTCCTTGATCTCGTCGAGGCGGTGTGGCTTGACGATCGCGGTGATGAGCTTCATGCGTCCACCTTCTTGGTCTTCTGTGCCGCCGCGGCGGTCTCGGTCGGGGCGGGCACGGTCTTGCGGGAGGCGGCGCCGCCGCCGGCTCCGCTGAAGTCGTAGGCGGTCTCGGCGTGCTCACCCTGGTCGATGCCGGAGATCTCGTCGTCCTCGCTGACCCGCATGCCGATCGTCTTGTGGAGGACGAAGGCGAGGACGGCGGAGACGATCAGAGAGTAGGCGAGGACGGAGAAGACGCCGATGGCCTGCTTGACGAGCTGGTCGAAGCCGCCGCCGTAGAAGAGGCCCTTGGCGTCGGACTGGACGCCGCCGGTGGCGAAGAAGCCGACGAGGAGGGAGCCGATGACTCCGCCGACGAGGTGGACGCCGACGACGTCGAGGGAGTCGTCGTAGCCGAACTTGTACTTGAGGCCGACGGCCATGGCGCAGACGAGGCCGGCGACGGCGCCGATGGCGATGGCGCCGAGCGGGGAGCAGGAGCCGCCGGCGGGGGTGATGGCGACGAGGCCGGCGACGGCGCCGGAGGCGGCACCGAGGGTGGTGCAGGCGCCGTGGCGGATCTTCTCGTACGCGAGCCAGGCGAGCATGGCGGCGGCGGTGGCGACCTGGGTGTTGAGGAACATCACGGCGCCGACGCCGTCGTCGTTGCCGAGCCAGGAGCCGGCGTTGAAGCCGAACCAGCCGAACCAGAGCAGGCCGGCGCCGAGCATGACGAGGGGGAGGCTGTGCGGGCGCATCGGGTCCTTCTTGAAGCCGACGCGCTTGCCGATGACGAGGATGACGCCGAGGGCGGCGGCACCCGCGTTGATGTGGACGGCGGTGCCGCCCGCGAAGTCGATGACGCCCATCTCGAAGAGCCAGCCGCCGGAGCCCCAGACCCAGTGGGCGACGGGGAAGTAGACGACGGTGACCCACAGCGCGATGAACAGGGCCCAGGCGCTGAACTTCACGCGGTCGGCGAGGGCGCCGCTGATGAGGGCGGGGGTGATGATCGCGAACATCAGCTGGAAGGCGGCGAAGACGAAGACGGGGATGGTGTAGCCGTCCCAGAGCTGGTCGCGGCCGATGCCGCCGAAGCCGACGTAGTCGGAGGACCAGCCGACGACCGAGCCGATGTCGGTGCCGAAGGCGATGCTGAATCCGTAGAGCACCCACAGGATGGTGACGATCCCGAGGCTGATGAAGCTCATCATCAGCATGTTGAGGGTGCTCTTGACCCGGACCATGCCTCCGTAGAAGAAGGCCAGGCCCGGGGTCATGAGCATCACCAGGGCGGAGCAGATGAGCATGAAGCCGGTGTTCGCGGCAGAGAGGGTGGGTGCTTCCTCTGCGGCAAGCGTCAGGATGCCTGGGGGCATCGGCGTCTCCTCGTCGTCGGTACGGCCTGTGCGGGGCGCGGAGCCGGGGATGCTGCGCGGCTATGAGGGGTGGCCGGTTATGACGCAGGAGGTTGGCGCAGCGGGGTTTCGGTAGATGCCGCACCATGTTTCGCCGCAGTGACGAAGGGGGTGGGTGTGTTACGTCGCCATGAACTGGAGGGTCACGGGCAGGTAACGGGGCTATCCTCCACCGCTGTCATGGACCGGCCACGACAGCGACCCTGTTGACCTGGCGGTGGGGGAACCGAGTCGGGCTGTAGGGGTGGCTGTCGTGGCCGGAGTCAGTGGTGGCCCTGGTCAGACCGCTTCGGCGGTCTCGGGCAGCTGGTGGGCGAGGATCTCGGTGAGGTTGATGACCTCGGGGACGTCGCCGAAGTCGCGGGCGGCGGTGTCGACGGTCTTGCGGAGCCGGGTGTTGACCCGTTCGGACCGGACGCGCCGGGCGACGCCGAGGGCCTTCTCGGCCATGGCGGTGGCCTGCTCGGGTTCCCGCTTGAGCAGGTGCACGGTGGCCATGCCGACGAGGTTGAGGGCGTAGGAGCGCTGGTGTTCCTCGTCCTTCTCGAAGAGGTGGACGGCGCGCTCCATGACGGGTTCGGCGAGGGAGGCGTAGGTGGGGCTGCGTCCGGCCACGTAGGCGAGGTCGCGGTAGGAGTGGGAGTTCTCGCCGTTGAGTTCGGCCTCGGAGAAGAAGCGGATCCAGTCCGGTTCGGGCTCGCCGTCGAGTCCGACGTCGGCGAAGGTGTCCTCGGCCATCCGTACGGCCCGCTTGCACTTGCTGGGCTGGCCCATGTTGGCGTACGCGCGGGCCTCCATCGCATACAGCATGGCCTGGGTGCGCGCGGTGGCGCAGTCGCGGCTGCCGTACTGGGCGAGGTGGATGAGTTCCAGCGCGTCGTCGGGCCGCCCGAGGTGGATCATCTGGCGGCTCATGGAGGAGAGGATGTACGAGCCGAGGGGCTTGTCGCCGGCTTCCTTGGCGGCGTGCAGGGCGAGCACGAAGTACTTCTGGGCGGTGGGCTGGAGGCCCACGTCGTAGCTCATCCACCCGGCCAGCTCGGCGAGTTCGGCGGCGCAGCGGAAGAGGCGCTGGGCGGTGGCGGCGGGCTGGGGCTCCTGGAGGAGGTCGGTGACCTCGTGGAGCTGCCCGACGACGGCCTTGCGGCGCAGCCCGCCGCCGCACTGGGCGTCCCAGGTGCGGAACATGACGGTGGTGGACTCCAGCATCTCCAGCTCGGCCTTGGAGAGCTTGCCGGGGCGCCGCGCGGGGGGCGGGCCGTCGGGGCGGTCGGCGGCCGGCGTGGGTACGAGCCAGCGCTGCATCGGTTCGATGAGGGCGGGCCCGGCGGCGAGGGCGAGCGAGGTGCCGAGGAAGCCGCGCCTGGCCAGCATGAGGTCGCTGCGGGAGAACTCGCTGAGCAGGGAGACGGTCTGGGGACCGGCCCAGGGCAGGTCGACGCCGGACACCGAGGGTGACTGGTGGGCCGTGCGCAGCCCCAGGTCCTCGATGGCGACGACGGTGCCGAAGCGCTCGGAGAACAGTTCGGAGAGGATGCGCGGGATCGGCTCGCGCGGCTGTTCGCCGTCGAGCCAGCGCCGAACGCGCGAGGTGTCGGTGCTGATGTGGTGTGCGCCCATCTGGCGCGCCCGACGGTTCACTTGGCGCGCCAGCTCGCCCTTCGACCAGCCACTGCGCACGAACCACGAGCCGAGTTGCTCGTTCGGGCGCTTGCCGGCGTTCGTACCGTCTGCGCCGCTGCCGCCCACTGGTAGGCCCCCATCCGCCGAATCGCTTGTTGCGCGAACCCTTATCAGAATGCCGTGGGTTGTGGCCTGCCGTCTGGTGCTTGCACCCATCGAACAGGAAACCGGCTTGCCTCCGGCATACCCACGAGCGCGCACGCTACCCGGGGTTCACGCACCGAAAGTAATCCTACGATCACCCGCCCCGCGAGGCCGATTCCATAAACGCCACCATTCGCCACCCCTTCGAATGAACTCACGGGGAGCGGGGCGCGATTCACTTGACACACGACGATCGGGAGCCCGGCGGACTGGTGTACGAGGTGGCGTGCGTGGTGCGCCGCACCACCCGGCGCGCCTCCGCGCGCCACCCGAAAGAGGCGGGGCGAGACGGAGCGTCACGGCGGAACTCCAGGTCGTAACCACCGGCGAGGTCAACCCGTTGGAGGGGGCATGGGCTTCACGATCGGCGGCACACGCATCCGCGAAATGCGGTCCGGATGGACGGGGTTGTCCGGCTTCACGGGGTTGACGGGGGCGCGCCGCCGTCCCGCCCGCACCTCCGCCGAGTGCGCGGTGGCGGCCGAGTACACGGGCCTGTGGGGCTGGGACGTGGTGCCGGGCGCCCGCGCGTCGGCCGGCCGCTGCTCCTGCGGCGACCCTTCGTGTACGGCTCCGGGGGCGCATCCGCTCGGGTTCGCCCCCGAGGTCCCGGCGGGCGCGCCGCTGGACGCCGTCGCCGAGGTGTGGTCGGGCGTACCGGGCGCGGCCCTGCTGCTGCCGGTGGGCCGCGCGTTCGACGTCCTGGAGGTCGCGGAGGCGGCGGGGCGCAGAGCGCTGGTGCGGCTGGAGCGGATGGGGCTGCCGCTGGGGCCCGTCTGCGTGACGCCCACGGGGCGGGCCCAGTTCTTCGTGGCGCCCGGGGCGGCGGCGGAGCTGCCGCAGCTGCTGTACCGGATGGGGTGGGACGACGCCGACCTGGATCTGCGGTGCCTGGGGCCGGGCGAGCACATCACGGCGCCGCCGTCGGACCACGGCGGCCTGGGCCCGGTCCGCTGGCTGCGCCCCCCGTCCCTCGACACGCCCCACGCCCCACCGCAGGCCCGCCTGCTGCTGGGGACGCTGGCGTACATCTGCCACCGCTCAGCAGGCTGAGGCGCCCGCCCCCACCGGTGGTGAGCCCGCCCACGGGCGGGCGGCGCCCCCCACCGGCGGTCAGACGCCCGTCAACGGGACGGGGGTGGACCGGGGGTCGCGCGCGCAGGATTGGCGACGCAGCAACGCTTCGCTCTCATGGGCCCGAGCGAGCCAATCTGAGCACGTGACCCCCGGGCCGCCCCCGGACCCACCCACCGTCGTGGCGCGCAGGGGGCGGGCCCTCAGGCCGGGGGCCGTTCCTCGTTGTGCCCACCCGTTCCGCCCCTGGCGGAACGCATGCCCACAGCAGGAACGGCGCGGCAGCCCACAACGACGGAACGGCGGCACGGCGGCACCGCGGCGCCGGCCCGCAACGGCGGAACGGCGGTGCCGGCCCACAACCGCGGAATGGTGGCGGCAGTCGAGGTGGGCCGGCAGGCGCGGAGAGGTCAGTCGCCGATCAGGGCGTCGACGAAGGCTTCCGGTTCGAAGGGGGCCAGGTCGTCGGGGCCCTCGCCGAGGCCGACGAGCTTGACCGGGACGCCCAGCTCGCGCTGGACGGCCACGACGATGCCGCCCTTGGCGGTGCCGTCCAGCTTGGTCAGCACGATGCCGGTGATGTCGACGACCTCGGCGAAGACGCGCGCCTGGACCAGGCCGTTCTGGCCGGTCGTGGCGTCCAGGACGAGGAGCACCTCGTCCAGCGGGCCGTGCTTCTCCACGACGCGCTTGACCTTGCCCAGCTCGTCCATGAGACCGGTCTTGGTGTGCAGGCGGCCGGCGGTGTCGATCAGGACGACGTCGGCGCCCTCCGCGATGCCCTCCTTCACCGCGTCGAACGCGATGGAGGCCGGGTCGCCGCCCTCGGGCCCGCGCACGGTGCGGGCACCGACGCGCTCGCCCCAGGTCTGGAGCTGGTCGGCGGCGGCGGCGCGGAAGGTGTCGGCGGCGCCCAGGACGACGGAGCGCCCGTCGGCGACCAGGACGCGGGCCAGCTTGCCGGTGGTGGTGGTCTTGCCGGTGCCGTTGACGCCGACGACCATGACGACGCCCGGTGTGTCCGTACCGCTCTCGGTCTTCACCGAGCGGTCGAAATCGGTGCCGAGAAGGGTGAGGAGTTCCTCGCGCAGCAGGGTGCGCAGCTCGGCGGGCGTACGGGTGCCGAGGACCTTCACGCGTTCGCGCAGCCGCTCGACGAGCTCCTGGGTGGGGGCGACGCCGACGTCCGCGGTGAGGAGGGTGTCCTCGATCTCCTCCCAGGTCTCCTCGTCGAGGTGCTCGCGGGAGAGCAGGGTGAGCAGCCCCTTGCCGAGGGAGTTCTGGGACCGGGCGAGCCGGGCGCGGAGCCGGACCAGGCGGCCGGCGGTCGGCTCGGGGACCTCGATCTCGGGGGCCGGGGGCGCGGCCATGACGGGGTCCTCGAGGGCCTGCGGCTCCTCGACGATCTCCTCGGCGGTCGGGAGGTCGACCTCCTCGATGGTCCGGCGTGGCTCTTCGCGGAGTGTCTCCGCCTCGTCACCGACGTGCGGCTCGGCGGGCGGAGCGGTGATGGTCGGCGTGGCCGACGGGGCCTCGGGGCGCGGCAGCTGCTTCTGCTTGCGGCCGCTCACCACGAGGTAGCCGGTCAGTCCGACCGCGACCAGGGCGATGACTACAGCAAGGATGACGTATTCCATAACGCGTCCAGTATCGGCCACAGCCGCGGCCGGGAGCCGTTGGTGAAAGGATCCACCAGCGCCGTAGCGCATCATTTGCGGCTTTTGGCCGGTATGTACGATATGCAGGTCCCGTCCCCGCCCAGGGAGCTGCCCATGCCGGACACGCCCTCCGAAGGCCCCCGGAGCACGGAAGGCGCGGTGGAGACGCGCGGTCTGGAGCCCGTACCGGACTCCGAACGCACCGGCCACGTCCGTGAGCTGTTCCCGACGTGGGTGGCGGCGAACATCAGTGTGCTTCTGCTCACGGTCGGCGCCGGACTGGTCGTCTTCCACGGGCTGAACCTGTGGCAGGTGCTGGTCGTGGCGGTGACGGCGCCCCTGATGTCGTACGGGATCGTGGGGGCGATCTCCATCGCGGGGAAGCGGGGCGGGGCGCCGGGGATGGCGCTGTCGCGGGCGGTGTTCGGGCAGCGCGGCAATCTCTTCCCGGGCGCGCTGATCTGGGTGGCACGCTGGGGCTGGGAGACGATCAACGCGGTGACCGGCTCGTACGCGCTGCTGGCGGTGCTGGACCTGCTGTTCGGGGTGCGGAGCAGTACGCCGCTGATCGTCGTGACGCTGCTGCTGTTCGTGGGGGCGACGTTCGCGGTCTCGGGGCTGGGGATCGGCGCGGTCCACGTGTGCGGCCGGTGGTCGACGTATCTCTTCGGTGCGTTCTCGGTGCTGGTGCTGATCCATCTGCTCGTGGAGACGGACTGGGCCGCGGTGTTCGGCCGGCCCGAGGGGTCGAACGCGCTGATGGTGGTCGGGATCGGGACGCTCGCGGCGGGCGGGATCAGCTGGGTGCCGTCGGCGCCGGACTTCACGCGCTATCTGCCGCGTTCGTCGTCGGGCGGGGCGATGGTGGGCTCGACGGTCGGGGGCGCGGTGCTGGTGACGGTGCCGATGGTGCTGATGGGCGGGGTGATGGCGGTGTCGACGCCCGACCTGGCGTCGACGCGGGACCCGGTGGGGTTCATCGGTGAGCGGCTGCCGGCCTGGCTGTCGGTGCCGTACCTGCTGCTGGCGCTGGCGGGCATGGTGCTGATCAACGCGATGTCGATGTACTCGGCGGGCTTCACCGCGCAGACGCTCGGGGTGCGGCTGCCGCGGGCGTGGGCGGTGAGCGTGAACGCGGTGATCAGCCTGGTGGGGGGTGTGCTGCTGATGCTGGTGGCGACGAGCTTCCTGGGGTCGTTCCTGTCGTTCCTGACGCTGCTGGGGGTGGCGTTCTCGGCGTGGATCGGGGTGTTCGGCGTCGACATGCTGCGGCGCACGTCGTACGACGGGGCCGCGCTGCTGGACACCTCGCGCACGAGTGCCTACTGGTACCGGGGCGGGTTCGCGTGGCGGGCGATGGCGGCGTGGGGCACGGCGCTGGTGGTGGGGCTGCTGTTCACGCGGGTCGACTGGTTCGCCGGGCCGCTGTCGGGGACGTGGCCGGGCCGCAACGGCCTCGGCTGGGTGGTGACGATCGCGGTGGCGGCGCTGCTGTACGGGGTGCTGGGCCACCGGCGCCCTCGGCGTCGTACCCCTGCCGCCGGGCGTCGCTCCCGCAGACGGGCACTGCCCCGGCTCAGCGGGTGAGCCGGGGCAGTGTTCCGTGATCGAGGAGAGGGGCAGCGGGGAATTAGCCCATCTCCTCCAACGCCTTGCCCTTGGTCTCCTTCACGAACTTGAGCACGAAGGGGATGGAGAGCACGGCGAAGACCGTGTAGATGAGGTAGGTGCCGGAGAGGTTCCACTCGGCGAGCGAGGGGAAGCTCGCGGTGATCACCCAGTTGGCGACCCACTGGGCGGATGCGGCGACGCCGAGGGCGGCGGCGCGGATCCGGTTGGGGAACATCTCGCCGAGGAAGACCCAGACCACCACGCCCCACGAGAGGGCGAAGAAGAGGACGAAGGTGTGGGCGGCGATCAGGGCGACGACGCCCTGCGTGCCGGGCAGCTTGCCGTCGACCAGGTCGGCGGAGAAGGCCCAGGCCTCCAGGGCGAGGGCGGCCGCCATACCGGCGGAGCCGACGAGGGCGAGCGGCCGGCGGCCGACGCGGTCGACGAGGACCATGGCGATCACGGTGCCGATGATGTTGATGATCGACGTGGTGAACGAGTAGAGGAACGAGCTGGACGGGTCGACGCCGACGGACTGCCAGAGCGTGGCGGAGTAGTAGAAGGCGACGTTGATGCCGACGAGCTGCTGGAAGACCGACAGCCCGATGCCGACCCAGACGATCGGCAGGAGGCCGAAGCGGCCGCCGAGCAGGTCCTTGAAGGTGGACTTGTGCTCGCTGTGCATGGCGGTCTCGATCTCGGTGACGCGCGCGTCGAGGTCGACGGCGTGGCCCTCGACCTCGGCCAGGACCTCGCGGGCGCGGTCCGTGCGGCCGACGGAGATCAGGAAGCGCGGCGACTCGGGGATCGCGAAGGAGAGCAGGCCGTACAGGACGGCCGGGACGACCATGACGCCGAGCATCCACTGCCAGGCCTCCAGGCCGGCGATCTCGCCGCGCTGGTCGCCGTCGGCGAGGTTGAGGATGGCCCAGTTGACCAGCTGCGAGACGGCGATGCCGATGACGATGGCGGCCTGCTGGAAGGCGCCGAGGCGGCCTCGGTACGCGGCGGGGGCGACCTCGGCGATGTAGGCGGGGCCGATCACGGACGCCATGCCGATGGCGAAGCCGCCGACGACGCGCCAGAAGGCCAGGTCCCACAGCGAGAAGGGGAGGGCGGAGCCGACGGCGCTGACGGTGAAGAGCGCGGCGGCGATCTGCATGCAGCGGATGCGGCCGATGCGGTCGGCGATGCGGCCGGCGGTGGCGGCGCCGATGGCGCAGCCGATCAGGGCGACGGCGATGACCTGGGCCAGGGTCCCGGAGCCGATGTCGTAGCGGTCCCGGATGGCTTCGACGGCGCCGTTGATGACGGAGCTGTCGTAGCCGAAGAGGAATCCGCCCATCGCGGCGGCGGCCGTGATGAAGATGACGTGGCTGAGATGGTCCGGGTGCGCCTGGCGGGCACCCGATGCCGGTTGCGTGGTGCTGGTCACGTGTACTCCTGGGCCCGGCACCGTCGCCGGGCATGGGGGGCGAGCCCTTCCAGTGGCGCACAACCTCACGCCGCCCACCACCTGAAGGTAAAAGCAACGTTGCAGAGACTATGCCTTCAAGTTTCGAAGTCAATAGCTCATGTCATGTGACTTCATGCGCACAGTTTCAGCCAGTGCCTTCAGGACTTGAACAAAGCGAGGTGAGCGGGCTCAGCGCAGCCGCTGGCTGATGACCTTCGATACGCCGTCACCCTGCATCGATACGCCGTACAGGGCGTCCGCGACCTCCATGGTCCGCTTCTGGTGCGTGATGACGATCAGCTGGGAGCTCTCCTGGAGCTCCTGCATGATCCGGATCAGCCGCTGGAGGTTGGTGTCGTCGAGCGCGGCCTCGACCTCGTCCATCACGTAGAACGGGCTCGGCCGCGCCTTGAAGATCGACACGAGCATGGCGACGGCCGTCAGCGACCGCTCCCCGCCGGAGAGCAGCGACAGCCGCTTGACCTTCTTGCCGGGCGGCCGGGCCTCGACGTCCACGCCCGTGGCGAGCATGTTGTCCGGGTCGGTCAGCACGAGCCGCCCCTCGCCCCCGGGGAAGAGCCGCGAGAAGACGCCCTCGAACTCGCGGGCCGTGTCGCGGAACGCCTCGGTGAAGACCTGCTCGACGCGCTGGTCGACCTCCTTGACCACCTGGAGCAGGTCGGCGCGGGTCTTCTTCAGGTCCTCCAGCTGTTCCGAGAGGAACTGGTGGCGCTCCTCCAGGGCCGCGAACTCCTCCAGGGCGAGCGGGTTCACCTTGCCGAGCTGCTGGTAGGCGCGCTCGGCGGCCTTCAGGCGCTTCTCCTGATCGGCGCGGACGAACGGCCGCGGCCGGTTGCGCGGGTGCGCCGGGTCGTCGGGCAGCTCCTCGCCCTCGGCCGGCGGCGCGGGCGGTACGGGCTGGTCGGGGCCGTACTCGGCGACGAGCCCCGCGGGCTCCACGCCCAGCTCCTCCAGCGCCCTGGTCTCCAGCTGCTCGATCCGCAGCCGCTTCTCGGCGCCCAGCACCTCACCCCGGTGCACGGAGTCGGTGAGCTTGTCCAGTTCGGCCTTCAGGTCCCGGCCGGCCGCGCGGGCCGCCGCGAGGTCCTGTTCGCGGGCCGCCTTGGCCGCCTCGGCGGCGGACCGTTCCTGCTCGGCCCGTACGACGGACACCTCGATGTGCGCGAGAAGCGCGCGGGCGCCGGCGGCGACTGCCGTGGCGACCTCCGCCTCGTGGCGCAGCCGGGCGCGGCGCCGCTCGGCGCGGGCACGGGCCTCGCGTTCGGCGCGGGCACCACGGTCCAGGGCGTCGGCCCGGCCGGCCAGGGCCTTGACGCGCTCCTCGTGGGTGCGGAGCTGGAGGCGAGCCTCCATCTCGGTCTGACGGGCGTTGGCACCGTCGGCGGAGAGCCGGTCGCGCACCGAGGTGTCGGGCTCCTCATCGGCGGGGGTCTCCTCGGCGACGAGGAGCCGTTCGGCCAGTTCCTCGGCGTCCTCGGTGGCCTTCTCCAGCGCCTCCTGGGCGCGGGCGACGGCGGCGTCGGCGCGCTCGGCCTCGCCGGCGGCGCCCCGTGCCTGCCCCGCCAGGCGGCCGAGTTGCTGGGCGACGGCCGACTTCTCCCGGTCGGCGGCCCGGCGCCGCTCCCCCAGCTCCTCGACGCGCGTGGCGCAGGCGCGCCGCCGCTCGGCCGCCTCCTGCTGCCGTACGGCGAACTCCTCGCAGCGTACGGCCAGCTCGGCCAGCTCCGCCGCGGCCTCGTCCACGGAGGCCTGCACCTCCAGGAGGCTGGGCACGCCGGCGGACCCGCCCTGTGCGAAGTGGGCACCCAGGACGTCGCCCTCAGCGGTGACGGCGGTCAGCCCCGGCCGCGCGTAGACGAGGTCCTCGGCGTCCTCCAGGGTGCCGACGACGGCCACGTCCCGCAGCAGGCGCCGCACGGCGGGCATCAGCTCGTCGGGGCCGCGCACCAGATCGGCGGCGTACCGGACGCCCGGCACGCGGGGCGGGTCCTCGTCGTGCCCGGGGAGGCCGCCGAGGAGCAGTGCGGCGCGGCCGGCGTCCTGCTTGCGCAGCAGCCGGATGGCCTCGGCGGCGGTGGCGGGGCCGTTGACGGCGACGGCGTCGGCGGCCGCGCCGAGTGCGGCGGCGACCGGCACTTCGTGGCCGGGAGTGACGGTGAGGAGTTCGGCGGCGGGGCCGAGCAGTCCGGTGAGCCGGTCGGCGGCGCCGAGGAGTGCGCCGGTTCCGTCCTTGCGGCGCAGGCCGAGGGCCAGCGCGTCGTGCCGGGCCTGGGTGGCGGCGCGGCGGCGTTCGGCGGCGGTGGCGGCCTCGCGGGCGGCGGTGAGCGTGGCCTCGGCGTCGGCGAGGTCGGCCTTGGCGGCCTCGTGGGCCTCGGCGAGTTCGGCGTCGTCGGCGTCGAGCCCGTCGACCTCGGCCCTGAGTCGTTCGTACTCCTCCTGGGCCGCCGCGGCCCGCTCGCGTGCCTCGTCGCGGGTGGCGGTCAGCCGTTCGATCTCGGCCTGGGCGGAGGCGGCCCGGGAGCGGGCGGCGCCGACCTGGCCGGTGAGCCGGGCCAGGTGTTCGCGGCGGTCGGCGATGGCGCGGGCGGCGTCCTTGAGGCGGCGCTCCTCGGCGACGAGGGCGCGCTCCAGTTCGGCGCGGTGGGCGACGGTGTCCTCCAGGGCGCGCTGGGCGGCCTCCAGGGCGGCGGCCAGCTCCGCCTCCTGCTCGCGGATGCGGGCGGCTTCGCGCTCCATGTCCTCGGGGTCGCGGCCGCGCCGTTCCTCGACGGGCTGCGCGGTGGCGCTCTTGACCCGGGCCTCCGCCAGGGAGATCGTGCCGCGCACCCGCTCGGCGAGCTGCGACAGCTCGTGCCAGGTCTGCTGGGCGCGCCGGAGGCGGGGCGTGAGGCGCCGCACCTCGTCCTCCAGGGCGGTCTCGCGGGCGAGTGCGGCCCGCAGCTCCGCCTCGGCCTGCTCCTTGCGCTCCTTGAGCGCCGCCTCGTCGGCGATCTCGGCCCGCAGGGCCTCCCGGAGCCGTACGAGGTCGTCGGCGAGCAGGCGCAGCCGGGCGTCGCGCAGGTCGGCCTGGATGACGGCGGCGCGGCGTGCGACGGCGGCCTGGCGGCCGAGGGGTTTGAGCTGGCGGCGCAGTTCGTCGGTGAGGTCCTGGACGCGGGCGAGATTGGCCTGCATGGCGTCCAGCTTGCGCAGCGCCTTTTCCTTGCGCTTTCGGTGCTTGAGAACACCGGCGGCCTCTTCGATGAAGGCGCGGCGGCCCATGGGGTCGGCGTGCAGAACGGAGTCGAGCTGGCCCTGCCCGACGATCACGTGCATTTCCCGGCCGATACCGGAGTCGCTGAGGAGTTCCTGGATGTCGAGAAGACGGCAGGTGTCGCCGTTGATCTGGTATTCGCTGCCGCCGTTGCGGAACATGATCCGCGTAATGGTGACCTCGGCGTAGTCGATCGGCAGGGCGCCGTCGGAGTTGTCGATGGTCAGGGACACCTCGGCGCGGCCCAGGGGCGGGCGGCCGGTGGTGCCGGCGAAGATGACGTCCTCCATCTTGCCGCCGCGCAGGGATTTGGCGCCCTGTTCCCCCATGACCCACGAGAGCGCGTCGACGACATTCGACTTGCCCGAGCCGTTGGGCCCGACGACACAGGTGATGCCCGGCTCGAACCGCAGGGTGGTGGCCGAGGCGAACGATTTGAATCCGCGGAGGGTCAGGGCCTTGAGGTGCACGCCGCGGACTCTACCTGGCGGGTTTCGTTTGACCCATGAACGTGCAGGGCAGATCAGTCGGTAAGCACGGCCCGTACGGTGGCGGACACTCGGGTGAACACGGGGGGCGGAAAAGAAAGAAGGGACGCCGGAGCGTCCCTTGCATATCTGATCTCGCGAGAGTGTTTCTCACCGTCCCGCAGGTCCAAGTGCTACGGGGTTCCCTTGCGGGGGTCAGGTGAGCGCAGGCTCGCCCTTGGGTACGTCGATGTCGATGCCGTCGAGCAGCGGCTCGCGGTGTGCGGCGGCAGCGGTGAGCGCGTCGTTCTCGGACTGGATCCGTACCAGCTCGGACTCCAGGTCCTGTACGCGCTGCTGAAGCCGTCGCATCTCGGCGAGCAGTCGCGGGTCGGTACCGCCGACATAACCGAGAAGCGCCTTTGCCATGATGGATGGTCCTCCACACTGAGTGACCGACCGAAGCGGTGTGGGTCGTGAGGGAATCGCACCCGCGGTGCTCGGCAGTACGTGGTGCCGCTGCGGTTCTTACTGCCAAACAGCTAAGGTGCGCGGGGCTTCCAGAGTCTCACCAAAAAGTTTGACGGTCAACACGATCACGCCCCGTATCAAAGGGCTACCGGGGGTCCGCGGCCGCGGAAGATGCGGCGGCGCCTCGCGCGCGGTGCCCTGAGGGGCTTGGAGATCATCCTTGCGCGCCGGGACGGCCACCACAACCCCTTCTCGGCAATCACCTGGTCATTTCCGTCCCATGCGACCGCGCGCACGGCGGTGGAGGAAGCTCGCGCCGTGCGCCGCGCGCCCCCTTATAGGGGCCGCATTCAAGATCGTCAGCGGACTTCGAAGCCCTGGTATCCGCCGCGCGGCGTGTCCCAGATCTCAGTGACTCCGTCGACGCGCCCGGGTGTGTCGTCGGAGCGCAGCCACTCCAGCAGACGGTGGCAATTCTCACGTGGCCCTTCGGCGACGACCTGTACGCGGCCGTCGTCGAGATTGAGGGCGAACCCGGTCAGCTCGCCGATCTCCAGTGCATTCGCCCTGGTGAACCAGCGGAAGCCCACTCCCTGTACTCGGCCGCGCACCCAGGCGGTGAACCGTGCGTCGTCATTCATGGCTGCACGCTAACCGGCCAATTGGTTCCGCATCACTTCACCCCCGCGTGTCATGGCGTACAGTCCCGACGCAATGAGCCTCACCCGTTCGGGCGCATCCCACCGGTATCACCGGTCGCGCGGCCCGGGCGGCGGACGGTGACAGCAGGAGCAGCAGGAAGGCAGAGCAGATGGGACGCCATCGCCGGAGGAAGCGGGCCGCCGTTCCGGTACGCACGGGGTTGCTCGGCGCCTCCGCGGCCATGGCGATGGGTGCCGTGGCCGTCGCGTCGGGGCTGCTGCCCGGCGGGGACACGTTCACGCTCGGCAGCGGTTCGCAGGGGAAGCAGGTGAGCTCCGGCGATTCCGCGCTGAACACGCAGGGCGGCTCCACGGCCGTGCCCACGAGCAGCCCGGTCTCGTCGCCGTCCCGCAGCGCCACGCCGACCCTCACGCCGTCGAAGGCGCCCGCGCCGAAGCCGGCCGCGCCCTCGCCCGCGCCGCCGAAGAAGACGAAGGCCCCGGAGCCCACGAAGCCGGCTCCGTCCCCGACCCCGACCCGTACGCGTACGGCGGCGCCGCTCCCGGCGAAGACCTCCGCGGAGGCGGCCGCGCAGACGGTGACGAGCCGGGAGGCCGCGGCCGAGGCGGCCGTCCTGGACCTGGTCAACCAGGAGCGCGCCAGGGCCGGCTGCAGCCCGCTGCGCGCCTCGTCGGACCTGACGTCGCTGGCCCGGGCGTTCAGCCAGGACATGGCGGCGCGCGACTTCTTCTCGCACACGGACCCCGACGGGGACGGTCCGTGGGACCGGGCGGCCCAGGCCGGTGTCGAGGGGCTGGGCGGCGAGAACATAGCGCGCGGCCAGGCCGACGCCGCCGCGGTGATGGACGCCTGGATGAACAGCGAGGGCCACCGCGCGAACATACTGAACTGCGATTTCACGACGCTGGGTGTCGGCGTGCACTTCGGGGACGGCGGTCCCTGGTGGACGCAGAACTTCGGCTTCTGACGAGTCGAGCGCCGGCTCGCGCTTCCGGTACGCCCGAGGGCCCCGTCACCGCTGTGGTGACGGGGCCCTCGGGCGTTGCGCGGTGCCTCAGGCGGCCGCGGTGGCGGCGCGGCCCGCGGCGAAGGTGCGGGCGGTCTCGGCGACGCGGCGGCCCAGGTGCTCGGCGGTCGCGATGTCGGCCTTGTGCACGGCGTCGGGGCCCTCGTCGTTGTTCGACTGGGCGCCCGCGCCGGCGAAGATGCCCAGGCGGTTGAGGTCGTACTCCGACGCGGTGCTGGCGTTCCAGCCCGGCTTCAGGCCCAGGTTCACCCAGTGCATGCCGTGCTGGGCGGCGAGGATCTGGAAGAACTGCAGGGTGTGCAGCTTGTCGCCGCTCTTCGACCCCGAGTTGGTGAAGCCGGCGGCCAGCTTGTCGCGCCAGGTGTCGGTGAACCACCGCTTGGAGGTGGCCTCGGCGAAGGTGTGGAAGGCGCCGGACGCGGTGCCCATGTAGGTGGGCGAGCCGAAGACGATCGCGTCGGAGGCGTCGAGCAGTTCCCAGTCGCTCTCCGTGAGGGCGTCGACCGCGACGAGGTGGACGGTGGCGCCGGTGGAGGCGGCGCCGTCGCGGACGGCCTCGGCGAGGACGGCGGTGTGGCCGTATCCGGAGTGGAAGGCGATGGAGACGACGGGCGTGGTCACGGTGGTGCTCCCTGGGTCGGCGTGGCGTCGGGTGACACCAGAAGGAAAGCACTAACTTTTTGAAAGCGCAACCCATTGGTTAGCGCTGTGGGGGCGTATGGTGGTGGTATGGATGAAGCGGTAGTGGAAGCAGCGGCGAGGACGCCCGTCGACGACGACCTGCCGTTCGACGTGTTCGCGAAGCGGTGCCCGTCGCGCGGGACGCTGGAGCATGTGACCGGGCGCTGGGGCGGTCTGACCCTCGGTGCCCTGTACGAGGGAAGCCTCCGCTTCAACGAGCTGCGGCGGCGGGTGGACGGCGTCAGCGAGAAGATGCTCTCCCAGACGCTGCACGCGCTGGAGCGCGACGGACTGGTGCACCGCGAGGCCCAGCCGACGAACCCGCCGCGCGTGGACTACGAGCTGACGCCCCTCGGCCGGGACGTCGCCGAGCGGCTGCTGGGCCTCATCCACCTCGTGGAGGGCCGGATGCCCGAGGTGCTGGCGGCACGCGAGCGGTACGACGCGGCGCACGACTGACGGCGGCGCGCCCGTCGGTGCGGTGCTCTGCGGTCGTTACGCGCGCGGGGCGACGCGCGTGATGCGCGGCGGGCGCTGGCAGCTCGGGCAGAAGTAGCTGGACCGGTTCATCCACGGGCGGCGCCGTATCGGCGTACCGCAGCGGCCGCACGGCTCGCCCTCGCGCCCGTAGGCGTCCAGGGAGCGGTCGAAGTACCCGGACTCGCCGTTCACATTGACGTACAGGCTGTCGAAGCTGGTCCCGCCGACCTCCAGGGCCGCGCGCATCACGTCCCGCACATGGCCGAGCAGCTCCAGCGACCGCGGCCGCGTGAAGCCGGCCGTCGGCCGGTCGTAGTGGAGGCGGGAGCGCCACAGCGCCTCGTCCGCGTAGATGTTGCCGACGCCGCTGATCAGCGTCTGGTCGAGCAGGGCCCGCTTGATCGTCGTACGGCGCAGGCGCAGCGCGCGGTGGAAGGCCTCGTCGTCGAAGGCGGTGTCCAGCGGGTCGCGCGCGATGTGCGCGATGACGTCGGGCAGCCCGTCCGGGGTGTTGTCGTGGAGCGAGAGGCCGCCGAAGGTGCGCTGGTCGACGAAGCGCAGCTCGGTGCCGAGCGCGTCGTCGAACCGGAGGCGGATCCGCAGGTGCTTCTCGTCGGGCGCCCCCGCGGGCTGCACGAGCAGCTGACCGCTCATGCCGAGGTGGCCCAGCACCGAGGCGTCCGTGTCCTCCAGCGGCAGCCACAGGTACTTGCCGCGCCGCTGCGCCACGCCGATGCGGTGGCCCTTCAGCCGGGCGGCGAAGTCCTCACCGCCCCCGAGGTGCCGCCGCACGGCCCGCGGGTGCAGCACCTCGACGGAGGCGACCGTGCGTCCGCTCACCCAGCGCTCCAGCCCACGCCGTACGACCTCGACCTCGGGCAACTCGGGCACGGTACGACTCCTCGGAACAGCGGGCCGGCCCGGGGACGAGGGGCCGGCAGGCCGACCCGGGACGGGCCGGCGGGGAAAAGCCGGGAAGCCCCGCCGTACCAGGAGGTACGACGGGGCGGGAAGCGTGCGCCCTCAGGACGTGCCGCTGGGGGCCGCGACGTCCGGCTGGTCCGTCGCGTCCGCCGGGGCATCGGGCCCGGGAGAGGTGTCGGCGGCCTCTCCCGCCTCGGCAGCGGCCTTCGCCGCCGCCTCGCGTTCGTCCGCAGCGGCCCGGATGGCCCGCCAGGCGGACTCCGCGGCCTGCTGCTCCGCTTCCTTCTTGCTGCGGCCGGTGCCGGTGCCGTACGAGACACCACCGACGCGGGCAGCAGCAGTGAAGGTCTTCTCGTGGTCCGGCCCGGTCTCGGTGACCAGGTACTCCGGAACGCCAAGGCCCTCGGCCGCCGTCAGTTCCTGGAGACTGGTCTTCCAGTCCAGGCCCGCGCCGAGGTTCGAGGACTTCTCGATCAGCGGGTCGAAGAGCCGGTGCACCAGCTCGGACGCCGCGTCGAGGCCCTGGTCGAGATAGACCGCGCCGATCACCGCTTCCAGGGTGTCGGCGAGGATGGATGCCTTGTCCCGGCCTCCGGTGCCCTCTTCACCACGGCCGAGCCGGATGAAGGAGCCCAGGTCGAGGCCGCGGCCGACCTCCGCCAGCGCACGCGAGTTGACCACCGCGGCCCGCAGCTTGGCCAGCTGGCCTTCGGGCAGGTCGGGGTGGGTGCGGTACAGCGTGTCCGTGACCACCAGGCCGAGCACGGAGTCCCCGAGGAACTCCAGCCGCTCGTTGGTGGGCAGACCGCCGTTCTCGTACGCGTACGAACGGTGGGTCAGCGCACGCACCAGAAGGGCGGACTCGACCTGGTAGCCGAGCCGCCCTTCCAGAAGCGTGTGGGACGAGGCCGTGTTCTCCGCCTGCTTCCTGGCGTCAGACATCGCGCCTCTCACCAGCCGCTCAGACCGCGAGGACCTGGCGCTTGTTGTACGTGCCGCAGCTGGGGCACGCGATGTGCTGCTGCTTCGGCTCCTGGCAACGCTCGCACGAAACCAGGGTGGGGACCGCAGCCTTCCACTGCGACCGGCGGTGGCGCGTGTTGCTGCGCGACATCTTCCGCTTCGGAACAGCCACGGCTACTTCTCCTGCTTCTCGTCGACGCCCGCTTCGGCGCCGCTCATGTTGTCCTTCTCACCGGTTCCGAGTGAATCGGCGAGTCCCTGCAGTGCCGCCCAACGCATGTCGACGGCGTCGTGGTGGTGGTCCGGGTCGTCGTTCAGGTTGACCCCGCACTCGGGGCACAGTCCCGCACAGTCCTCCCGGCACACCGGCTGCATCGGCAGTGCGAGCACCACCGCGTCACGCAGCACGGGTTCGAGGTCGAACATGCCGTCCTCGAGGGGGGTCATGTCCTCGTCGTCCTCGGCATCGTCGTCCGCGGCCGCCTTGCGGTGGCCCCGGTCATCGGTGTCGGGGTACGAGAACATCTCCTGGAAGTCCGCCACGACGTCGAGGCGCAGCGACTCCAGACACCTTACGCACTCCCCCTCGGCCTCCGCACGGGCGGTGCCTGTGACGAGCACCCCTTCCATGACGGACTCGAGGCGGAGCTCCAGCTCGACGGGCGAGCCCTCCGGTACGCCGACGACTCCGTCGAGGCCGAGGTCCGCGGGGGCCTCGACGTCGCGGGTGAGCCGCTGGAGGGCACCGGGACGCCGCCCCAGCTCGTGCGTGTCGAACACGAGGGGGTTGCGGTGGTCGAGGCGCGTACTCAGGGCTCTTCCTGCTTTCGGAATCGTGAAGGGGGCCACCCCCTCATACCGGGAGGGCGAAGGTGGGCAGCCGGGATCGCGGGCGTACTCGCGACCGAAGAGCCAGGATACTGGACGCTTCGCTCAGGGCCCAATCCGGTCGGTCGCCGCGGTGGCTCAGTGACCTTGTTCGTAGCGGCGCAGCTGCTCCAGGTCGATCATGCTCGTGTCGAAGAAGCTGGTCTCGTCCAGCGCGGCCGTGGGCTGCTGGGTCTGGTGCGGGTGAGGGACCTGGGGCTGCTGGTAGGCGTACGGGTCCGGCTGCTGGCCGTACCCGCCCTGGTCGTAGCCCTGGCCGTAGGCCTGCTGCTGGTACGCGTAGGGGTCCTGCTGGTAGGCGTACGCGTCCTGGGGCTGGTGGGGCTGCTGGTAGCCGTACGGGTCCGGCTGGTGGGCCGGCTGGGGCGGGAGCTGCTGGGGTACGGCGGCAGCGGCGGGCGCGGCGGCCGGCTCGGGGTCGGCCAGCTCGGCGAGGCCCGCCAGGTAGTCGGCGTCGCTGGTGTGCGGCGCCTGGGGGCCGGCGGCGTCCTGGGCGGCCATGTGCGCGCCGAGGTCGTCCGAGGCGATCCGGCCGTGCAGCTTCTGCCGGCCGCGCCCGACGGCCTCCAGGGTCTTGCTGAGGACCGCCTCGAAGGCGCCCAGCTTGGCGTCCACGTACTCGTCGGCCCGCTGGATCAGGGTCCGGGGGTCGGAGCTGTACTCGGGGGCGTCCTCGTCGGCGTACCCGTGCTCGTCCAGGCCGGGGCCGCGGCCGAGCAGCTTCTCGCGGCCGCGGTCGACGGAGCCGATGGTCTTGGTGAGGACGACCTCGAAGTTGGCCAGCTTGGAGTCGACGTAGTCGTCGGCCTCGGCGCGGATCTCCTCGGCCTCGCGGCGGGCCTCGGCGAGGATGCGGTCGGCCTCCTCCTGGGACTGCCGGGCGACCTGGGTGTCGGAGATCAGCGAGCCGCGCTCGGCGTGGGCCGCCTGGATGATCCGCTCGGCCTCCTGGCGGGCCTGCTCGACCAGCTGCTCGCGGCCGCCGATCAGCTCCTGGGCCTGGGCCAGGGAGCCGGGCAGGGCCTGGCGCACCTCTTCGAGCATGGCGAGCAGCTCGGCGCGGTTGACCACGCAGGAGGCCGACATGGGCATGGAACGGGCGTTCCCGACCGCCTCGACGATCTCGTCGAGCTTCTTCTGCACGTCCACCGTGTGCTCGCCACTTCCTACAGCCGGATTGGAGACGGATGGGACGACTGTACGGCCAGTCGGCGCCCGTCCGACACCATGTGACGATCTGTCAGAGGATCACTGCTGGCGCAGGCGCGCGACCAGGGCCTCGTGGACGATCGGCGGCAGCAGGTGCGACACGTCGCCGCCCCACGCGGCGACCTCCTTGACCAGCGAGGAGGACAGGAAGCTGTAGGTGGGGTTGGTCGGCACGAAGAGCGTCTCGACGCCGGAGAGGCCGTTGTTCATCTGGGCCATCTGCAGTTCGTAGTCGAAGTCGCTGACGGCGCGCAGGCCCTTGACGATGGCGGGGATGTCGCGCTCCTTGCAGAAGTCCACGAGGAGGCCGTGGTGCGACTCGACCACCACGTTGTCGTACTCCTGCGTGACCTGCCGGATCATGTCCATCCGCTCCTCGACGGTGAACAGGCCCTTCTTGGACTGGTTGATCATCACCGCCACGTGCACGACGTCGTAGAGCTTGGAGGCGCGGGCGATGATGTCGAGGTGTCCGTTGGTGATGGGGTCGAACGACCCCGGACAGACTGCTCGGCGCAACTGAAGTCCCTCGCTCTCCGGTCCGGTCATGGTGCGTCTTCGCACGTAGAGGCGGCGCGACCGTACCAAAACGTTCCCTCGCCGTAGCGACGGGCCCGAAGCGGCTCGAACCCCGGGGGCCAGCCGAATTCCCCGCCTCTGGTGCTGCGCTCCACGGTGACGAGGGCATCCTCCGCGAGCCAGCCCTCAGAGCGGAGTGTGAGGAGGATCTCTCGAAGATCGTCGTCCGAGACCGCGTACGGGGGGTCGAGGAAGACCGCGTCGTACGGCGCCGCGGGCGCGGGTCCCGTGACGATCTGCTCCGCCCTCCCGGTGCGGACCTCGGCGCCGGGGAGGCCCAGCGCGCGGACGTTCTCGCGGACCGTGCGGGCGGCGCGGGCGTCGGCCTCGACGAGCAGGGCGTGCGAGGCGCCCCGGGACAGCGCTTCGAGGCCCACGGCGCCGGAGCCGGCGTACAGGTCGGCGACGCGGATGCCGTCGAGCGTGCCGAGCAGGGACTGCCAGGTGGAGAACAGGCCCTCGCGTGCCCGGTCGGAGGTGGGGCGGGTGCCGTTGCCGGGCGGTACGGCCAGGCGGCGTCCGCCGGCGGCGCCGGCGATCACGCGGGTCATGTCGGTCCTCTTCGGTGGTTCGCGGCTCGCTTGCCTCCCACGATATGGGCTGGTGGGGGCAACAGCGTGCCGGTGGAGGAGGTCAGCCCTTGTCGAGGTACCGCTCGCGCTCCTTGTCGACGAGGGCGTCGAGGGCGGTGCGCAGCTCCGGCAGGTGTTCCAGGTCGGGGTCGGCGGCGACGACGGCGGTGGCCTCGGCGCGGGCGGCGGCGATGACCTCCTCGTCCTCGATGACGGCGAGCATCCGCAGCGAGGAGCGGGCCCCGGACTGGGCCTGGCCGAGGACGTCGCCCTCGCGGCGCTGTTCGAGGTCGATCCGGGACAGCTCGAAGCCGTCGAGGGTGGCGGCGACGGCGTTGAGGCGCTGGCGGGCCGGACCGGCCTCCGGCATGTCCGTGACGAGCAGGCACAGGCCGGGTGCGGAGCCCCGGCCGACGCGGCCGCGCAGCTGGTGCAGCTGGGAGACGCCGAACCGGTCGGCGTCCATGATGACCATGACGGTGGCGTTCGGGACGTTGACGCCGACCTCGATGACGGTCGTCGCGACGAGGACGTCGGCCTCCCCGGCGGCGAAGCGCCGCATGACGGCGTCCTTGTCGTCGGGGTGCATACGGCCGTGGAGGACCTCGACGCGCAGCCCGGCGAGGGGGCCGCGGGCGAGCTGCTCGGCGACCTCGGTGACGGCCAGGGGCGGGCGCTTCTCGGCGGCGTCCTCGGGGGACTTCTTCTTCGCGGAGCCGTTCTCGTCCTCGTCGTCGCCGATGCGGGGGCAGACGACGTACGCCTGGTGGCCGCCCTCCACCTCCTCGCGCACGCGCTCCCAGGCGCGGGCCAGGAAGTGCGGCTTGTCCTGGGCGGGCACGACATGGCTGGCGATCGGCGAACGGCCCGCGGGCAGCTGGTCCAGGACGGAGGTCTCCAGGTCGCCGAAGACGGTCATGGCGACCGTGCGCGGGATGGGCGTGGCGGTCATGACGAGCAGGTGCGGGGGCTGCTTGCCCTTGCCGCGCAGGGCGTCGCGCTGTTCGACGCCGAAGCGGTGCTGTTCGTCGACGACGACCAGGCCGAGGTCGTGGAACCGGACCTTGTCCTCGATCAGCGCGTGCGTGCCGACGACGATGCCAGCCTCGCCGGTGACCAGGTCGAGCAGGGCCTGGCGGCGGGCGGCGGCGCCCATGGAGCCCGTGAGCAGCACGACCTTGGTGCCCTGGTCGGCGCCGCCGAGCATCCCGCCCTCGGCGAGGTCGCCCATCATCTCGGTGATGGACCGGTGGTGCTGCTGGGCCAGGACCTCGGTGGGGGCGAGCATGGCCGCCTGGCCGCCGGCGTCGACGACGGCGAGCATGGCGCGCAGGGCGACGAGGGTCTTGCCGCTGCCGACCTCGCCCTGGAGGAGTCGGTGCATGGGGTGTTCGGTGGCGAGGTCGTCGAAGATCTCCTTGGAGACCGCGCGCTGGCCGTCGGTGAGCGTGAAGGGCAGCCGGGCGTCGAACGCGTCGAGCAGGCCGCCGGGCGTGGGCGTGCGCGGCACGGCCGGGAGCTGTGTGTCGGCGAACCGGCGGCGGGCCAGGGCCACCTGGAGGACGAACGCCTCGTCCCACTTCAGCCGCTCGCGGGCGGCGGAGATGTCGGCCTTGCTGCGCGGGCGGTGGATCCTGTGCAGCGCGTCCGGCAGGTCCGTGAGGCCGCGGCCCTCGCGCAGGGCGGGTGGCAGCGGGTCGACGGCGTCCCGGGCGCGGGGCAGCACGGCGTCGACCGCCTTGGCGATCTTCCAGGACTCCAGCTTGGTGGTGGCCGGGTAGATCGGGATGAGGGCCCCGGCCCAGGCGTCGACGGCCTCGCCGCCGTCGCCGCGCAGCAGCTCGTACGCGGGGTGGGCCAGCTGGAGCTTGCGGTTGAACAGCGACACCTTGCCGGCGAACATCGCGCGCGTGCCCGGCAACAGCTCCTTGTGGGGCTTGTGGACGCCCTTGCCGAAGAAGACCAGTTGGAGCCGTCCGCTGCCGTCGGTGATGGTCACCTCCAGGCGCTGGCCGCGGCCCCGGGCCGAGTTGAAGGTCAGCACCCGCGCGTCGGCGACCTGCGCCACGACCGTGACGTGCTCGTCGAGCGGGAGGTCCGACAGCGTGGTCAGCTCGCCGCGCTCGGCGTAGCGCCGCGGGTAGTGGTGCAGCAGGTCGCCGACCGTGTGGAGGTCGAGGTGCTCGGCCATGACCTTGGCCGTGGCGGGCCCCAGCACCTTGCCCAGCGGCTCACTCAGCACGGCAGCCCTCCTCCTCGTACTCGCCCCGGCGCGCGCTGCGCGGGGTCCGGGGTCGCCCGGGACAACACAGCCATTCCACACCACGCCACTGACAGTCCGGGCGGTACGACCCGGCTACTCGACGCCGATCAGCAGCGGGGCCGCCTGGCGGCCGCCGTGGTAGACGCAGGTGTCGACCGCGAGGTGCCGGTCGCGGACGTGGGTCTCCAGGCGCTCGGCGAGGCCGGCCGGGGCGTCGTCGGCGAGGACGAGGGTGACCAGCTCGCCGCCGGCGGCGAGCATCCGGTCCAGGACCGTCTCGGCGGTCTCCGCCAGGTCCTGGCCGATGACGGCGACGTCGCCGTCGATGAGGCCCAGGACGTCGCCTGCCTGGCAGACGCCGGCCGACGTGAACGACTGGTGCTCGGCGACGGCCAGTTCGCCGTAGCGGGTGGCGCCCGCGGCGGCGGTCATGGCGACGACGTCCTCGTCGAAGCGCCGGTCCGGCTCGTGGACGGCGAGGGCCGCGATGCCCTGGACGGCGGCCCTGGTCGGGATGAGCGCCACGCGCACGCCCTCGGCGCGGGCCTGCTCGGCGGCCGCGGCGGCGGTGTGGCGCAGCTCGGCGGCGTTCGGCAGCAGCACCACCTCGCGCGCGTGGGCGCGGCGGATCGCGTCGACCAGCTCGCCGCTCGCCGGGGGCTCCCCGGGCCGGGCCAGCACGGTGGTGGCGCCGGCCTCGGTGCACAGGGCGGCGAGCCCCTCGCCGGGTACGACGGCGACCACGGCCCGCTGTATGCGCTCGGCGGGCCGGGCGGGGACCGGGTCGGCGCCGAAGTGGGTGATGCGGATGCGGTGGGGCCGGCCCGCCTCGACGCCCGCCTCCACGGCGGCGCCGGCGTCGTCCACGTGGACGTGGACGTTCCACAGCCCGTCGCCGCCCACGACGACCAGCGAGTCGCCGAGCGCGTCGAGGCGGGCGCGCAGGCGGGCCACGGCGGCGTCGTCGGCCTCCAGCAGGTAGATCACCTCGTAGGCGGGGCCGCCCGTCGCGCAGGCCTCCGCGTGCGGGGCGACCACGGCCTTCTGGTGGCGGGGCGTGCGCGCGGGCGGCTCGCCCGACACCGCCTCGACCAGTGCGCCCAGCACGGTGACGAGGCCGCGCCCGCCCGCGTCGACGACGCCGGCCTCCTCCAGCACGGCGAGCTGGCCGGGGGTGGCGTCCAGGGCGGTGCGGGCGCCCTCGTACGCGGCGCGGGCCACGGCGGCGGCGTCGGAGCCGCCGCGGGGAGCCGCCTCGGAGGCGGCGGACGCCACGCTCAGGATGGTGCCCTCCACGGGGTGGGCGACGGCCTGCCGGGCGGAGGCGGCGGCGGTGCGCAGCGCCTCGGCGAGGTGTTCTCCGTCACGTCCGCGGGCCAGCACCTCGGCCATGCCGCGCAGCAGCTGGGCCAGGATCGTGCCGGAGTTGCCGCGGGCGCCGATGAGCGCGCCGTGCGCCATGGCGTGGGAGACGTCCGCGAACCCGGGAGCGGTCCCGCCGGGATCATGGGCCTCGAAGACGGCCTCCACCGCCCGGCGGGCGGACTCCACGGTCAGGTACAGGTTGGTGCCGGTGTCCCCGTCCGCGACCGGGTAGACGTTGATCGCGTCGATCTCCTCGCGTTCCCGGCCGAGCGCGTCCAGCGCCAGCGCGCACCAGGTACGGACCGCTGCGGAGTCGACAGTCTGCGGCACCGGGTGATCCTCCTTGGGTGGGCTGCACCGCAGGGTAGACCCCGTGCGGAGGCGGGGCCCTGGGCGGGGGCCCGGCCGTCCGTGGTAGTTTCGTTCTACCGAAGCGGCCGTTGTATGCTGCTCCGGTTGCCCGATGCGAGTCGGGCCGTTCCCCGGCAACGCCACTTCAGTCACCGACCGATGTCACCGACCTGATTCCGGCTCGCCGGATTTCACTGTAAGTGCATCTGAAGTCTTTGGAGTGACCCGTGGCTGCCAACTGCGACGTCTGCGGCAAGGGGCCGGGCTTCGGCAACAACATTTCGCACTCGCACCGCCGTACGTCCCGTCGCTGGAACCCGAACATCCAGCGCGTGCGTGCCGTGGTCGGTCGGACGCCGAAGCGGCTCAACGTCTGCACCTCGTGCATCAAGGCCGGCAAGGTCTCGCGCTAAGCAACGGCTTCTCCGCGCGAGCGGAGTACCCGGCGACGTTTCGTCGTAGCGCAGCCTCTGCGTTGCCTTGAAAGCCGGTCCACCCTCGGGTGGACCGGCTTTTTGCCGTGCCTACGCGCGCAGTCGCCAGCCGTGGTCCACGGGGCCGATCCCGCCGCCCAGGGCGAAGCCCGCCGCGATCGCCCCGGTCACGTACGTCTTCGCCGCCCGGACGGCGTCCGGCACGGTGAGGCCCTTGGCGAGGCCCGCCGCGATCGCCGAGGCGAGGGTGCAGCCGGTGCCGTGGGTGTGCCGGTTGTCGTGGCGCGGCGCCCGCAGCCAGTGCTCCTCGCTGCCGTCGGTGAGCAGGTCGACGGCGTCCCCGGCGAGGTGGCCGCCCTTGATCAGCGCCCAGCGCGGCCCGTACTCGAGGATCGCCCCGGCGGCCCGCCGCAGGTCCTCCTCCCGCTCCACGCGTACGCCGGTGAGCGCGGCGACCTCGTCCAGGTTGGGCGTGGCGACGGTGGCGACGGGCAGCAGCCGCTTCCGTACGGACTCCAGGGCGGACTCGGCGAGCAGGGAGTCTCCGTGCTTGGAGACGCCGACGGGGTCGACGACGGCCGGGGCGTCCGTCCCGGCGAGGAGGGCGGCGACGGTCTCGACGAGCGGCGCGGAGGCCAGCATGCCGGTCTTCACCGCCTGGACGCCGATGTCGCCGACGACGCTGCGGTACTGGGCGCGCACGGCGTCCTCGGGCAGCTCCCAGGCGCCCTGGACGCCCAGGGAGTTCTGCGCGGTCACCGCGGTGATCACGCTCATCCCGTGGACGCCGAGGGCGAGCATGGTCTTGAGGTCGGCCTGGATGCCGGCGCCGCCACCGGAGTCGGATCCGGCGACGGTCAGCACGCGGGGCGGGGCCGTGCGGGAGGTCATTCGTGGCCGCCGAAGTGGTCCCAGCCGCCCTTGGTGTGCCAGGGGGCGCCGTCCACGGTGACCTGGGGCAGGGCGGAGGGGTTGAGGACCTCGCCGATGACCTTCCAGCGGGCGGGGAGCTTCACGTCCGGCGGGAAGGTGGCGACGATCGCGTGGTCCTCTCCCCCGGTGAGCACCCACTGGAGCGGATCGACCCCGACGGCCTGGCCGATGTCGTTCATCTGGGTCGGGATGTCGATGGCCGCGGAGCGCAGGTCGATGCGGACCTTGCTGGCCTCGGCGATGTGGCCGAGGTCGGCGATGAGGCCGTCGCTGACGTCGCACATGGCGGTGGCGCCGAGGGACGCCGCGGCGGGGCCGGCGTGGTAGGGCGGCTCGGGGCGGCGGTGGGCCTCGACGAAGGCGCGCGGGGAGCGGAAGCCGCGGGAGAGGACCGCGTATCCGGCGGCGGACCAGCCGAGCCAGCCGGTGTAGGCGACGACGTCGCCGGGCTGGGCGCCGGCGCGGGTGACGGGTTCGTGGTTGCGGAGGTCGCCGAGGGCGGTGATGGCGACGGTGATGGTGTCGCCGCGGACGACGTCGCCGCCCACGACGGCCGCGCCGGCGACCTGGCACTCGTCGCGCAGCCCGTCCATGAGCTCGCTGGGCCAGGTGGCGGGGAGTTCGGCGGGTACGACGAGGCCGAGGAGCAGCGCGGTGGGGACGGCGCCCATGGCGGCGATGTCGGCCAGGTTCTGGGCGGCGGCCTTGCGTCCGACGTCGTAGGCGGTCGACCAGTCGCGGCGGAAGTGGCGGCCCTCGACGAGGACGTCCGTGCTGGCGACCACGCGGCGGTCGGGTGCGGCGACCACGGCGGCGTCGTCGCCGGGGCCGATCCGTACCGCGGGGGTGGTGGTGAGCCGGGAGGTGAGCTCCCTGATGAGCCCGAACTCGCCGAGCTCGCCGACAGTGCCCTTCACCGAGGTTCACCTCTCCATGTCGTCGTCGGCTCACCGCGCGACCCCCCGGTCCCGGGCCCGGTGGTCCCGGGGCGGCTGCGGTCGCGAGCCGTCACTGCTGTAGGTACGGTCAGATAGACGGCCCGCGCCGTCAACTTCCGTCTTCCGTGCGCCACGCTGCGGGCACCACCGGCCGCGCAGGTCTCCCCGCGGCCCGCGGCGACGCGGTACCGTGGCGTCCCTTTCTTCCCTGGGTGATCCCGGCCCAGGATGATCCCCGTGGCCGCCCTGGAGGTTTCGTGGTACAGGCGTACATCCTGATTCAGACCGAGGTGGGGAAGGCGTCGCTCGTCGCCGAGACCATCGCGAAGATCCCCGGTGTGCTCCAGGCCGAGGACGTCACGGGTCCGTACGACGTGATCGTGCGCGCCCAGGCCGACACGGTCGACGACCTCGGCCGCATGGTGGTCGCCAAGGTCCAGCAGGTGGAAGGCATCACCCGCACGCTGACCTGCCCGGTCGTGCATCTGTAGCCCCCGTCTACGCTGAGCCGGTGATGAGTGCCCACCGGCTTTTCCGCCTGCCCGTCGCTGTCGTCGCCGTCGCCGCGCTGATGGCGGCCGCGGGCTGTTCCTCCACGGACGCGCGGGCGTCGGTCACGGTTCCCAGCCCGACGGCGGAGGAGGCCGCCCTCTGCCGGGCGCTGCACGAGGAGCTTCCGGAGACGGTCGCGGGCCTCGGCCGGAGCGGCACGGAGCCGCGTTCCGATCTGACCGCCGCGTGGGGGGACGGGGCGATCGTACTGCGCTGCGGTGTCCCGCGGCCCGCCAGGATGAGCGATCCGCAGGCGGAGGCCGTGGAGGCCGACGGTGTCGGCTGGCTGCTGGAGCGGCGCGCGGGCGACGGGCCCCGGTTCACCACCACGCTGCGGAAGGCGTACGTGGAGGTGTCGCTGGGCGAGCGGTTCGCGCATGACGCGACGCCGTTGGTGGCCTTCGCGGCGGCGGTCCGGGGCGCCGTCCCGCCGAGCCTCTGAGGGGGTGCCCCCGAAGGCCCGGCGGCGGGCGTCACGGGTCAGCGCAGTCCGGTCGGGCGGCGCAGGGCGGCCTGGATGAGGCGGTCGACCAGCTCCGGGTAGTCGACGCCGCTCGCCTCCCACATGCGCGGGTACATCGAGATCGGGGTGAAGCCCGGCATGGTGTTGATCTCGTTGATGACGAACTCGCCCTCGTCGGTGAGGAAGAAGTCCGCGCGGACCAGGCCCTCGCAGGACACCGCCTCGAACGCGGCGATCGCCAGGCGCTGCACCTCGGCGGTCTGCTCCGGGGTGATGGGGGCGGGCACGACGCCGCTGGCCGAGTCGATGTACTTGGCCTCGAAGTCGTAGAACTCGTGGTCGGTGACCGGGGGGATCCAGGCGGGGGCGCTGGCGTGCGGGCCGTCCTCGAACTCCAGGACGCCGCACTCGATCTCGCGGCCGGTGAGCAGCGCCTCGACGAGGATCTTCGGGTCGTGGCGGCGGGCCTCCTCGACGGCGGCGTCGAGGCCGGACTCGTCGTCGACCTTGGTGATGCCGATGGAGGAGCCGGCGCGGGCGGGCTTCACGAACAGCGGCCAGCCGTGCTCACCGGCGAAGTCGACGATCCTGCGGCGGGCGGCGGTCGGGTCCTGCTCCCACTCGCGCGGCCGGATCACCTCGTACGGGCCGACGGGCAGGCCGAAGGAGGTGAAGACGCGCTTCATGTACTCCTTGTCCTGGCCGACGGCGGAGGCGAGGACGCCCGCGCCGACGTACGGCACGCCGGCGAGGTCGAGGAGGCCCTGGAGGGTGCCGTCCTCGCCGTAGGGGCCGTGCAGCACGGGGAAGACGACGTCGACCTCGCCGAGGGCCTTGGGCACGGAGCTGGGCTCGGTGTAGACGATCTCGCGGCTGGTCGGGTCGGCGGAGAGCACGACGCTGCCCTCGCCGGGCTCGGCGAGGTCGTCGACGCTGGGCAGCTTCCGGTCTGCGATGGCCATCCGCTCCGGGGCGTCCGCGGTCAGCGCCCAGCGGCCGTCCACGGTGATGCCGATCGGGAGCACGTCGTAGCGGTCCCGGTCGATGGCGCGCAGGACGGCGCCGGCGGTGACGACGGAGATGGCGTGCTCGGAGCTGCGTCCGCCGAAGACGACGGCCACACGCGGCTTACGCCCGGTGCTGGTGGGGAGGTTCTCGCTGCTCATATCGCGATGAGGGTACCCGTTCGTACAGGCGGCGTCAGCGCCGCTCGGGCTTGGCGCTGCGCGACATCAGCTCCTTGAGCGCCACCAGCGGCGGCTTTGCCTCGTGGACGATGTCGACGACGGTTTCGGTGATGGGCATGTCGACGCCGTGCCGGCGGGCCAGGTCCAGCACCGACTGGCAGGACTTGACGCCCTCGGCGGTCTGCTTGGTGACGGCGATGGTCTCGGCGAGCGTCATGCCCTTGCCGAGGTTGAAGCCGAAGGTGTGGTTCCGGGACAGCGGCGAGGAGCAGGTGGCGACGAGGTCGCCGAGTCCCGCGAGGCCGGAGAAGGTGAGCGGGTCGGCGCCCATGGCGAGGCCGAGGCGGGTGGTCTCGGCGAGGCCGCGGGTGATGAGGGAGCCCTTGGCGTTGTCGCCGAGGCCCATGCCGTCGGCGATGCCCACGGCGAGGCCGATGACGTTCTTGACGGCTCCGCCCAGTTCGCAGCCGACGACGTCGGTGTTGGTGTAGGGGCGGAAGTACGGGGTGTGGCAGGCGGCCTGGAGGCGGCGGGCGACGTCCTCGTCGCGGCAGGCGACGACGGACGCGGCCGGCATGCGGGCCACGATCTCCTTGGCGAGGTTGGGTCCGGTGACCACGGCGACGCGGTCCGCGGAGACCTCGGCGACCTCCTGGACGACCTCGCTCATCCGCTTGCAGGTGCCGAGTTCGATGCCCTTCATGAGGGAGACGAGGACGGTGTCGGGGGCGAGCTTGGGCGCCCACTCGGCGAGGTTGCCGCGGAGGGTCTGGGAGGGGATGGCCAGCACGGTGAACGCGGCGCCGGCGGCGGCCTCCGCGGGGTCCGTGGTGGCGCGGAGGTTCGCGGGGAGTTCGACGCCCGGGAAGTAGTCCGGGTTGGTGCGGGTGGTGTTGATGGCGTCGGCGAGCTCGGCGCGGCGGCCCCAGAGGGTCACGTCGCAGCCCGCGTCGGCGAGGACCATGCCGAACGCCGTACCCCACGAGCCGGTTCCGAAGACGGCTGCCTTGACGGGGTGTGTCACTTGGCTTCCTCCCCTGCGGCCTTGCGGCGCTGCTCCAGCCGGGCCTTGCGGTGGTCGTACGGCTCGTCGGGGGCCTTCTCGCCGCGGATCTCCTCCAGGAGCGCGGTGATGGCCGCCATGATCGTTTCGGTGGCCTCGCGCAGCACCTCGGGGGTGGGCTCGAGGTCGTAGAAGCGCGACAGGTCGACGGGCGGGCCGGCCAGGACGGTCAGCGTCTTGCGGGGGAACAGGCGGACCTTGTTCTCCTTGGCGTACGGCGGCATCGCCAGGTTGGCGCCCCACTGGGCGACGGGGATGACCGGCACCTTGGTGAGCAGGGCGACGCGGGCGGCGCCGGTCTTGCCGGCCATGGGCCACATCGCGGGGTCGCGGGTGAGGGTGCCCTCGGGGTAGAACGCCACGCACTCGCCGCGCTCGATGGCGGCGACGGCGGCCCGGAAGGCGTCCAGCGCGTTGGTGGTCTCGCGGTAGACGGGGATCTGGCCGGTGCCGCGCAGCATCGTGCCGACGAAGGAGCCCTTGAAGAGGGCGGCCTTGGCCAGGAAGCGCGGTACGCGCCCGGTGTTGTACTGGAAGTGCGCGTACGACAGCGGGTCGAGGTACGAGTTGTGGTTGACGGCGGTGATGAATCCCCCGTCGGCCGGAATGTGCTCCATTCCCCGCCAGTCCCGCTTGAACAGAACCACCAGCGGTGGTTTTGCGATGACCGCCGCAAGGCGGTACCAGAAGCCGATTCTGCGGCGGGACACGCGGGCACCTTCCTGTGGGACTGCTGTGGATCTCTGTTGCCGGGGGTCAAGTGTCGCCCCATGCCCCTGGTCTGTCGAGAACACCGTACGCCCCGGCTTCCCGGCCGGCTCCCCGGGCCGTGTCGTGGCGGCGCCACAATGGGGCGGATGGACACGGACGAAGAGCCCGGGCCCTGGTCACTGGTCGTCCCGCTGAAGCCCCTTGCCCTGGCGAAGAGCAGGCTGGCGGGGGTGTTCGGCGCGACGGAGCGGCGGCGGCTGGCGCTGGCGTTCGCGCAGGACACGGTGGTGGCGGCGCTGGCCTGCCGGGAGGTGCGGGATGTGGTGGTCGTCACGGACGACCGGGTGGCGGCCCCGGCGCTGGCCGCCCTGGGGGCGCGGATCGTGCCGGACCGCCCGGCGGCGGGGCTCAACGCCGCCCTGGCGTACGGGGCCGAGGTGGTGCGGGCGGGGCGTTCCCGGGCGCCGGTGGCGACGCTGAACGCGGATCTTCCGGCGCTGCGCCCGGCGGAGCTGGCGCGGGTGCTGGAGGCCGCGGGGGGATTTCCGCGGGCTTTTCTCGCGGATGCCGCCGATATCGGTACGACTTTGCTGGCGGCCGCCCCGGGAATTGAATTGCGCCCGGCTTTCGGGGGTGCGTCGCGGCTGCGGCATTTGTCGTCGGGCGCGGTGGAAATCCGGCTGCCGGGCGTGGCTTCCGTACGGCGGGACGTGGACACCGGTGAGGATCTGCGGGCGGCGCTGGAACTGGGCGTGGGGCCGCGTACGGCGGAGCGGTGCCGGGCGGGGCGGCCGACCGGGCGGGTGGCCGGATAGGCTGCGGTGCATGCAGGCGACCGCGTACACGTACGACCCCGAGACCCGCAGCGGGAGTGTGCTGCTCGACGACGGCACCCCGGTGGAGTTCAGCACCGCGGCCTTCGACGCGGGCGGGCTGCGGCTGCTGCGGCCGGGGCAGCGGGTGCGGATCGAGACCGAGGGCAACGGCGAGTCGCTGCGGATCACGCTGGTGACGCTGCAGACGTTCTGACCCACGGCGGAACACGCCGGGAGGCCGCGGAGCGTGCCGGCGCACGTGGGCCGTTCTGACGAAACGCCGCCGTCCCGACACACCGCGGGCCGGACTCCCCGGAGGGAGTCCGGCCCCGCGTGTGAGTGGCTCTGTGGGGTCGCGCCGCTTACTTCTTGCGGGCGGTGGTGGCCTTCTTGGCCGTGGTGGTCTTGCGCGCGGTGGTCTTCTTGGCGGGCGCCTTCTTGGCCGTGGCCTTCTTCGCGGGCGCGGTCTTCGCGGCCGTGGTCTTCTTGGCCGCGGCGGTGGTCTTCTTCGCCGGTGCCGCCTTCTTGGCCGCGGCGGTGGTCTTCTTGGCGGCGGCGGTGGTCTTCTTCGCCGGTGCCGCCTTCTTGGCGGCGGCGGCCTTCTTCGCCGGGGTGACCTTCTTGGCGGCCGCCTTCTTGGTCACGGCCTTCTTGGCGGCGGCCTTCTTCGCGGCGGTGGCCGTCGGGCCGGTGAGGCTGCCCTTCGGGGCCTTCTTGACGGCGACCTCGCCGCCCCTGGGCAGCTTCTTCGAGCCGCTCACCAGGTCCTTGAAGCCCTGACCCGCGCGGAAACGCGGAACGGAGGTCTTCTTGACCCGCACCCGCTCGCCGGTCTGGGGGTTGCGGGCGTACCGGGCCGGACGCTCGACCTTCTCGAACGAGCCGAAACCGGTGACGGAGACCCGGTCGCCGCCGACGACGGCACGGACGATCGCGTCGAGCACGGCGTCGACGGCGTCCGCGGCCTGCTGCCGACCGCCCATCTTGTCGGCAATCGCTTCTACGAGCTGCGCCTTGTTCACGTCTTCCCCTTCGGAGACATTGCCGGAACGAAAGTGTTCAAGCTTTTTCGCACGTTAGGCAGATATATACCGCAAATCAAACACGAAACGGGCTAATCACCCTTGTGCCGCAACGCAGTAGGTCGGTCGCGACGTGTCGGGTGTCAGTCCCCTTCAGGGAATCGGCCCTCGTCGAGGTCCTTCATCAACCGGTCCAGACGCCTTGCCGCGTCCGCGAGATCGTGCTTCGCCGCGGCCGTGATGACCAACAGCTTCCGGGACAGCGCCATCCTTACGCCCTCCGGGACTTGCAGTGCGCGCACTCGGGAGTGCGCTTCTTTCAGCCGGGCTGCGACGGCCTCGTAGAGCTCGAGTTGGCTGTCGCGTTCCATGCACCGATTGTGCCATCTGGGGCGAGTTGTCGCCTGCGTAGGGGGTAACTGCCGCGCCCCGGCGGCCTTTCGGCTCCCGGCGGGGACCTGCCCCTCCGGTACCGGGCGCGTGCCCAACTACCTGGGCTTCAAACCGGATTGAGACCCTTCGGGGGTCTCTCGGGCGTCTGTGCGCAGGGGTTTTCGAGAGGGCTGGACCCGAGCCCGGTATGTCAGCCGGATGGCCCCGCGCAGGGCCGTACAGGGCGGCCGTACCGTCGGTTTCGCGCCAGCGGAAACGCCCCGGTGCCCCCGGCCGTGGATCGGCCGGGGGCACCGGGGCGTCGTACGGAGGGGCGGGCTCCCCCGGTCGTCAGACCTGGAGGGTGCGCGGCTTGTACGAGGGGCGCTTGGCCTCGTACGCGGCGATGTCCGCCTCGTTCTGCAGCGTGATGCTGATGTCGTCCAGGCCGTTGAGCAGCCGCCAGCGGGCGTTCTCGTCGAGCTCGAAGGCGGCGGTGATGCCCTCGGCGCGGACCTGGCGGGCGACCAGGTCGACGGTGATCTCGGCCTGCGGGTCGGCCTCGGTCAGCTCCCACAGCGCGTCCACGGTCTTCTGCTCCAGAACCACGGTGAGCAGGCCGTTCTTGAGCGAGTTGCCGCGGAAGATGTCCGCGAAGCGGGAGGAGATGACGGTCTTGAAGCCGTAGTTCTGCAGCGCCCACACGGCGTGCTCGCGCGAGGAGCCGGTGCCGAAGTCGGGGCCGGCGACCAGGACGGTGGCGCCCTGCCGCTCGGGGCGGTTGAGCACGAACTCGGGATCCTTGCGCCAGGCCTCGAACAGCCCGTCCTCGAAGCCGTCGCGGGTGACCTTCTTGAGCCAGTGCGCGGGGATGATCTGGTCGGTGTCGACGTTGCTGCGGCGCAGCGGAACGGCCCGGCCGGTGTGCGTGGTGAAAGCTTCCATGGTTCCTCAGACCCCCGCGGGAGTGGTGACGACGGCGTCGGACAGGTCGGCCGGCGAGGCCAGGTGGCCCAGGACCGCGGTGGCGGCCGCGACCTGCGGGGAGACCAGGTGGGTGCGGCCGCCCTTGCCCTGCCTGCCCTCGAAGTTGCGGTTGGAGGTGGACGCGGAGCGCTCACCGGGGGCGAGTTGGTCGGGGTTCATGCCCAGGCACATGGAGCACCCGGCGTGCCGCCATTCGGCGCCGGCCTCCTTGAAGACCTTGTCCAGGCCCTCGTGGACGGCCTGGAGCCCCACCCGCACGGAGCCGGGGACGACCAGCATCCGTACGCCGTCGGCGATTTTGCGGCCCTCCAGGACCGCGGCGGCGGCGCGCAGGTCCTCGATGCGGCCGTTGGTGCAGGAGCCCACGAAGACCGTGTCGACCTTGATGTCGCGCAGGGGCTGCCCGGCGGTCAGGCCCATGTACTCCAGGGCCTTCTCGGCCGCCAGCCGCTCCGAAGCGTCTTCGTACGAAGCCGGGTCGGGGACGGACGCCGAAAGCGGGGCGCCCTGGCCCGGGTTGGTGCCCCAGGTGACGAACGGCGACAGCTCGGAGGCCTCGATGACCACCTCGGCGTCGAAGACGGCGTCGTCGTCGGTGCGCAGGGTCTTCCAGTACGCGACGGCGGCGTCCCAGTCCTCGCCCTCGGGCGCGTGGGCGCGGCCCTTGAGGTAGGCGAAGGTGGTCTCGTCGGGGGCGATCATGCCCGCGCGGGCGCCGGCCTCGATCGACATGTTGCAGATGGTCATGCGGGCCTCCATCGAGAGCTTCTCGATGGCGGAGCCCCGGTACTCCAGGACGTAGCCCTGGCCGCCGCCGGTGCCGATCCTGGCGATGATCGCCAGGATCAGGTCCTTGGCGGTGACGCCGTCGGGCAGCTCGCCGTTGACCGTGATGGCCATGGTCCTGGGCCGCGCCATGGGCAGCGTCTGGGTCGCCAGCACGTGCTCGACCTGGGAGGTGCCGATGCCGAAGGCCAGCGCGCCGAACGCGCCGTGCGTGGAGGTGTGCGAGTCGCCGCAGACCACGGTGGTGCCGGGCTGCGTCAGGCCCAGCTGCGGTCCCACCACGTGGACGACGCCCTGCTCCACGTCGCCCAGCGGGTGCAGGCGGACGCCGAACTCGGCGCAGTTCTTGCGGAGGGTCTCCAGCTGGGCGCGGGAGACGGGGTCGGCGATGGGCTTGTCGATGTCGAGGGTGGGGGTGTTGTGGTCCTCGGTGGCGATGGTGAGGTCGAGGCGCCGCACCTGCCGACCGCTCTTGCGCAGGCCGTCGAAGGCCTGGGGGCTGGTCACCTCGTGCAGCAGGTGCAGATCGATGAAGAGGAGGTCGGGCTCGCCCTCGGCGCGCCGGACGACGTGGTCGTCCCAGACCTTCTCCGCGAGTGTCCTACCCATCGCTTTCCCTCCGGCCGGCGTGGTGTGCCGGCGCATCTAGAGACATCTGCGCGGCGCCCGGAGCGCACGCGATATCCACGTGCCGGACGCCGACCGCGGACCCGCTGATCCCGGGCCGCCCCTCCAGGTTGGCAAGATCCCGGGAAAATTGAACTTGCGTTTCACAGAGTGAGACGTGAGTATCGTTGCATGGACAACTCTAGCGGCGTCGGCGTTCTCGACAAGGCAGCTCTGGTTCTGAGCGCTCTGGAGTCCGGTCCGGCCACCCTCGCCGGGCTGGTCGCGGCGACAGGGCTCGCACGACCCACGGCACATCGGCTCGCCGTGGCACTGGAACACCACCGGATGGTGGCGAGGGACATGCAGGGCCGGTTCATCCTGGGCCCGCGGCTGGCCGAGCTGGCCGCCGCGGCCGGCGAGGACCGGCTGCTGGCGACGGCCGGGCCGGTGCTCACGCACCTGCGCGACGTGACGGGCGAGAGCGCGCAGCTCTACCGGCGCCAGGGCGACATGCGTATCTGTGTGGCGGCGGCCGAGCGGCTGTCCGGACTGCGGGACACCGTGCCGGTCGGCTCGACGCTCACCATGAAGGCCGGTTCGTCGGCCCAGATCCTGATGGCCTGGGAGGAGCCGGAGCGGCTGCACCGCGGCCTGCAGGGCGCGCGCTTCACGGCGACGGCCCTGTCGGGCGTACGGCGCCGTGGCTGGGCCCAGTCGATCGGTGAGCGCGAGCCGGGCGTGGCGTCCGTCTCCGCGCCCGTACGGGGCCCGTCCAACCGTGTGGTGGCCGCCGTGTCGGTCTCGGGCCCGATCGAGCGCCTGACGCGCCACCCGGGCCGTATGCACGCCCAGGCGGTCATCGACGCGGCCGCGCGCCTGACGGAGGCGCTGCGCCGGGCGGGCTGAGCCGCCGGAACACCTCGCCGTCCATAACCGAAGATCCCACCGCCGGCCCGGCCGGCCCCTCCAACGCCGCAGGGGCCGGCCGGCGGCGTTTCCGCACCCACTCGTGCGCCGGATCCCAGGGCGGCGCCCCAGGGCCACCCGTCTCAGGCGGCGGAGCCCGGGCCGCCAGATCGTGTCCAGCGGATCTTTCCCCTACCCTGCCCCTTCGCGAATCGGGGGCTCCGCCCCCGAACCCCCGCTTCTCAAGCGCCGGAGGGGCTGATCTCAGGCCGTGGACGAGCGGTGGGCGAAACGGTCGGCGGCGCGGCGGCCGCGCTTCTCCAGCGGGAGTGCACCGGTCGCCTTGGCGAGCCCGTACGGGGGCATGTCGGCGTAGATGGACTCGTACGAGCCCTCGGGCGCGATGTACGTCTCATGCCAGAGGCCCACGTGTTGGCGGGACTTCTTCTCCCAGCGGTTGATCATCGCCCAGGCACTGCGGTGCGACATGTCGGGCGCGGTCGCGTAGGCGTAGAGCTTCTCCCTGGACTCCCAGTACTGCACGACGTAGTACGTGCGCGGGGAGCCGGAGAGCAGTGTGTGGCCCAGCAGGCCGCGGCTCCTGTCCCGGCTCAGCTCGCGGAGCATCCGGGGCATCGCCAGGAGCACGGGCAGCCAGTGGTGGACGCCCCAGAAGTGGTTGATGCGCATGCCGATGAGCAGGACCACCACCTCGCCCTCGGCCGCCGCGGTCGTCCGGCCCGGTATCGGTTTCGCGAACACGTCGTGCACCCTCCCTCGCCGTGCGCCCTCCCCCGACCGACCCGGCGATGTTGGAGAGCGCGGCTATCCAATGCTGGGATGGTGGCACCATCCAAGGGGGACCACAAGGGAGGAACAGCGCCAGATGCGGCTCTCGGAGCTGAGCGAGCGGAGCGGGGTATCCCTCGCGACGATCAAGTACTACCTGCGCGAGGGCCTGCTCCCGCCGGGCCGGCGGATCACGGCCACGCAGGCCGAGTACGACGAGAGCCATCTGCGGCGGCTGCGCCTGGTGCGGGCGATGATCCACGTGGGCCGCGTGCCCGTGGCGACCGTCCGCGAGGTGCTGCGGCACGTCGACGACGACTCCCTGGGGCTCACCATGCGGCTCGGCGCGGCCACCTGGGCGCTCCCCCAGCCTCCGGAGCCGGATGCGGACGACCCGGCGGTGGCGCGGGCCCGGGAGGAGGTGGACCGGCTGCTGGAGGAGCTGGGCTGGGAGACGGCCCGCGAGATCGGCGACCTGTCCCCCGTGTACCGCTCCCTGATGGCCTCGCTTGCGACGCTGTACCGGCTCGGCTTCTCGCTGTCGGCGGCCGAACTCGCGCCGTACGCACGGCGGATGGAGCAGCTCGCGGTGCTGGACATGGACCGGCTCGACGCCATGGGGACCGGGACGGAGCAGGTGGAGGCGGCCGTGGCGGCGGCGGTTCTGTACGACCCGATGCTGCTGAGCCTGCGGCGCCTGGCGCAGGAGGTGGAGTCCGCGCGGCGGTACGGCATCGTGTGAGGCGCCCGCCCGGCCCTCGGGCCGGCGGGCATACGCCGAAGGGGCCTCCCTGCTGGGAGACCCCTTCGGACTCGTACCCCCGACCGGATTCGAACCGGCGCTACCGCCTTGAGAGGGCGGCGTGCTAGGCCGCTACACAACGGGGGCGTGGATCACTTGCGCAATCCCGCTGGCCTACCTGGACTCGAACCAAGACTAACTGAACCAGAATCAGTCGTGCTGCCAATTACACCATAGGCCACTGGTGGTTTAGACCAGTTGGTACCCCCGACCGGATTCGAACCGGCGCTACCGCCTTGAGAGGGCGGCGTGCTAGGCCGCTACACAACGGGGGCCCTAGCGATCCTGCATCGAGTTCGTCGAGGAGCTACCTCGACGATCCCGCGGGAAGGATCTGTACCCCCGACCGGATTCGAACCGGCGCTACTGCCTTGAGAGGGCAGCGTGCTAGGCCGCTACACAACGGGGGCTTTGCAGATGAGCTCTGCGAGCTGGCCTACCTGGACTCGAACCAAGACTAACTGAACCAGAATCAGTCGTGCTGCCAATTACACCATAGGCCACCGGGACGCAACCCCCGAGGGGATCTTGTTCGGCTTGCGCTTCGGGTTTCCGGCCTTTCGGCCCGCTCCCCTCGGCGCAGGAAGAACATTACCCGAAGGTGTCCGGCGCTCCAAAACGGGTATCGGCGCGCAGCACTGCGGGGAGCTGGTCGAGGGTGGTGATCCTCAGGAGATCGGGCCGGCCGCCGAGTCCGGCACGATCCAGCCAGACGCCCCTGAGGCCCGCCTCGGTGGCGCCGCGGGCGTCGATGTCGGGCTGGTCACCGACGTACGCGATCTCGTGCGGCGGCAGGCCGAGCGCCTCGCACGCGGCGTGGAAGGCGGCCGGGTCGGGCTTGGACACGCCCAGCTCGGCGGCGCAGACCACGGCTTCGAACCGGTCGCGCACGCCGAGGACGCGGAGCTTGCGGTCCTGGTTGTGGAGCGAGGAGTTCGACAGCACGCCGTGCCGGTAGTCGGCGGCCAGCAGGTCCAGCACGGGCAGCGTGTCGGGGAACAGCGCCCAGGCGGCCTCGTAGTGGGCCAGGTACCGCTCGAACCAGGCGTCCGCCTCGGCGTCGTCCAGCGCGGTGCCCAGGAAGGTGCGCACCCGGTCCCTGCGCTGCTCCTCCCAGGTCGTCTCCCCGGCGGAGAACCGCGCCCAGTGCTGCACGGTGGCCTCCTGCCACCGCGCGAGCGCGTGCTCGACGCTGCTGAACGCCTCGCCCAGCCCCTCGTCCCGAAGATGCCGCCGCATCCCGGCACGATCGGCCTGCGCGTAGTCGAAGATCGTGTCGTCGATGTCCCAGAGCACTGCACGGATGCGCATGTGCCGACGGTACCGCCGACGCGCGTCCCGGCCGGGGGTTCGGGCGTTATCCCCCGAAAACGCAGTGTCGATGGCCCAGAGCACTGCACGGATGCGCATGTGCCGACGGTACCGCCGACGCGCGTCCCGGCTGGGGGTTCGGGGGTCATCCCCCGAAAAACGCAGTGTCGATGTCCCAGAGCACTGCACGGATGCGCATGTGCCGACGGTACCGCCGACGCGCGTCCCGGCCGGGGGTTCGGGCGTTATCCCCCGAAAAACGCAGTGTCGATGTCCCAGAGCACTGCACGGATGCGCATGTGCCGACGGTACCGCCGACGCGCGTCCCGGCTGAGGGTTCGGGCGTTATCCCCCGAAAAACGCAGTGTCGATGTCCCAGAGGACTGCACGGATGCACATGTGCCGACGGTACCGCCGACGCGCGTCCCGGCTGAGGGTTCGGGGGCCATCCCCCGAAAACGCAGGCGCACGCGACCGCGCGGCCGGGGGGGGGAGCCACGGTCGCCCCGGGGCCACGGCGGTGGATGACGACGCCCCCGGGGGCGGCCGCCTCGGTGGGCGGCGCCCTCGGGGGCGTACGGCAGGTGGTGCTTACGCGGTCAGCTTGGTGAGCGCCGCGTCGATGCGGGCCAGCGTCCGCTCCTTGCCGAGGATCTCCAGCGACTCGAACAGCGGCAGGCCGACCGTGCGGCCGGTGACGGCGACGCGGACCGGGGCCTGGGCCTTGCCCAGCTTGAGGCCGTGCTCCTCGCCGGCGGCCAGGACGGCCTCCTTCAGGGGCTCGGGGCCGCTCGTCCAGTCCGCGGCCTCCAGCTTGGCGCGGGCCGTGGTGAGCAGGGCCACGGGGTCGCCCTTCATCGCCTTCTGCCAGGACGCCTCGTCCTCGACCGGCTCCTGGAGGAAGAGGAAGTCGACGTTCTGCGTGATCTCCGACAGGACCGTCAGGCGGGTCTGGGCGTGCGGGGCGATCCGCTCCCAGGCCGCACGGTCGAAGTCCTCCGGCGCCCAGGGCGCGTGCGGGGCCTGGAGCCAGGGCTCGCAGGCCGCGACGAACGCCTTCTCGTCCAGCATCCGGATGTGATCGGCGTTGATCGACTCGGCCTTCTTGAGGTCGAAGCGCGCCGGGTTGGCGTTCACGTCGGCGATGTCGAACTTCTCGACCATCTGCGGGATCGTGAAGACGTCCTGGTCGGCGGAGAACGACCAGCCGAGGAGCGAGAGGTAGTTGAGGAGGCCCTCGGGGAGGAAGCCGCGCTCGCGGTAGAGGTTCAGCGAGGACTGCGGGTCGCGCTTGGAGAGCTTCTTGTTGCCCTCGCCCATCACGTACGGCAGGTGGCCGAACTCGGGGATCGCCTTGGCGATGCCCAGCTCCATGAGCGCCTTGTAGAGGGCGATCTGGCGCGGGGTGGAGGACAGCAGGTCCTCGCCGCGCAGGACGTGCGTGATCTCCATCAGCGCGTCGTCAACCGGGTTGACCAGCGTGTACAGCGGGGCGCCGTTGGCGCGGACGATGCCGTAGTCCGGGACGTTGTCCGGGGTGAAGGTCAGCTCGCCGCGGACCAGGTCGCGGAAGGTGATCGGCTGGTCCGGCATGCGGAAGCGGACGATGGCGCTGCGGCCCTCCGCCTCGTACGCGGCGATCTGCTCGGCGGTCAGCTCGCGGCAGTGGCCGTCGTAGCCGGAGGGCTTGCCGGCGGCGCGGGCGGCCTCGCGGCGCAGGTCCAGCTCCTCGGCGGTGCAGTAGCAGTGGTAGGCGTAGCCGCCCTCGAGGAGCTTGTCGGCGACGTCCTTGTAGATGTCCATGCGCTGCGACTGGCGGTACGGCGTGTGGGGGCCGCCGACCTCGGGGCCCTCGTCCCAGTCGAGGCCGAGCCAGCGCAGGGAGTCCAGGAGCTGCAGGTAGCTCTCCTCCGAGTCGCGGGCCGCGTCGGTGTCCTCGATGCGGAAGACCATGGTGCCGCCGTGGTGGCGGGCGAACGCCCAGTTGAACAGGGCGGTACGGACCAGGCCCACGTGCGGGTTGCCCGTCGGGGACGGGCAGAAGCGGACGCGGACGGGGGTGTTAGCCACGCTTGATCACCTTGTTGGTGAGAGTGCCGATGCCTTCGATGGTGACGGCGACCTCGTCGCCGACGGTGAGGGGGCCGACCCCGGCGGGGGTGCCGGTGAGGATGACGTCGCCCGGGAGCAGGGTCATGGCCTCGGTGATGTGGACGACCAGGTCCTCGATGGAGCGGATCATGTCGCTCGTACGACCCAGCTGGCGCTGTTCGCCGTTGACCGTGCACTGGATGGTGAGGTCGGCGGGGTCGAGGTCGGTCTCCACCCAGGGGCCCAGGGGGCAGGAGGTGTCGAAGCCCTTGGCGCGCGCCCACTGCTTCTCGCGCTGCTGCACGTCGCGGGCGGTGGCGTCGTTGGCGCAGGTGTAGCCGAAGATGACGTCCTTGACGCGCTCGCGCGGGACCTCGCGGCACATGCGGCCGATGACGACGGCCAGCTCGGCCTCGTGGTGCAGCTCGTTCGAGAAGGCCGGGTACTCGATGGCGTCGCCGGAGCCGATCACCGAGGTGGTGGGCTTGAAGAAGGCGACGGGCACGTCGGGGACCTCGTTGCCGAGCTCCGCCGCGTGCTCCGCGTAGTTGCGGCCGATGGCCACGACCTTGTTGGGGAGCACCGGCGGCAGGAGCCGGACCTTGCTCAGGGGGACCTTGGTTCCGCTGAGTTCGAAGTCGCCGTACGGAATACCCTTGATGATGTCGAGGACGAGGTCACCCTCTGCGCCTGGGGCGCTTTCACCCTCGACCGCGCCGAAGGCGACATTGCCGTCGATGGAGAACCTGGCGATGCGCACGGAAGCGTGTGCCCCTCACTGAACTGGCTGGAGTCTGACGCTCCAGGCTAACGCGGGAGGGGCGGGCCACCCGTCGTATTACTGCGCGTCACCGCGCTCTACTGGGCGGCGGCCGCGACCGGGGCGTCCATCAGGACGGTGCGGCGCGGGTTGGCCGTGGAGGCCGGGAGGTCCACCGAGTGCTCCGGCAGCACGCCCCGGCCGAGCTCTGCGGCGTCCTCCAGGTGGGCGAGCGTGGTGCGGCGCGGGTTGGCGATGGTGCGGATCGTCATCGTCGTCTTCATCGGTGGTGTCAGACCTCGGGGTCGGGGCGCTGGGCGCCGGTTGACGGAAGGACCGTCCCTGTAAAGCGTCAGGCTAAACACGGGTTCCCCGCCATTACCGTGAACAGACCCCGTTCGGCATGTGAGTTTCCTCACCAGTTGACGATCAATTCCGGCATATCGGACCACTTTGGGGTGGCCGCAAACCTGGACATTGGGTGCTTGAACCCGTCATTCCGCTGCTGATCATGTCGACTGGGACACCGTCCACGCGTAAGCGACTCGTCCGGGAAAGTCCCGTTCTTCCCTGATCGGCTTCTACGCCTCGTGACGCGCCCCTCACACCCTGTGACGCCGTTCACGGGGCCGGCCGCCGCCCTTGTTGGAGATCCGGCACTGTGCTGGAATTCCACGCACCGCCGCGGTTGGAGACCGGCGTGCTGGGGCGCAAGGCAGCGCCGAGCGGCGGCGGGGAAGGGGGAATCTCAGCGCCGGTCACTCACCGACCACCGAGGGGCGCACTCGCGCTCCCACGACGCCGACACCGTCCTGTCCGTTCGCGCGGCGGGACGCCTGGTCCAGAGGTTGCGACGCTAGTGCAGGGACGTTTCAAGAGGGATGGCAGCGCTGCGGCGGAACAGGAGCCGCGCGGCGGGACCGACCGCGGCTCCTCGCCCCAGCACACCCAGGGCCCGGGACCGGCCGGCGACGGCGGCGACCGTGCCGCCCGCGCGGCGGGTACGGGCCCCGGCTCCGAGCCCGCCGGTGCGGCGCAGGCCGGGAAGCCGGGCAAGTCGGCGGGTTCCGGCAAGAAGGGCAAGGCACCCAAGGCCAAGGCGCCCGGTGACACCGGGTCCCGAATAGCCCTGCGCAACTGGCGCATCAGCACCCGACTGGTCTCCCTGCTCGCCCTCCCCGTGGTCGCCGCGACCTCGCTGGGCGGACTCCGTATCCAGGAGTCGATGGAGAACATGGAGCAGCTGGACCACATGCAGCTGCTCACCAAGCTCACCCGGGAAGCGCACCTGCTCGCCCAGGCGCTCCAGGAGGAGCGCGACCTGACGGCCGGCCCCCTGGCCAACGGCTACGCGCTGACCGACTTCAAGGTCACCGAGCCGCGCGGCAAGACCGACGCGGCGCAGCAGGCGTTCCTCAACGCGACCGACGAGATCGGCGACACGCAGGACGACGAGGCGCTGGCGAGTATCCGCGCCAACGTCACGCAGATCGCCAACCAGGTCGTGACGATCGGCTCGATCCGCAAGGAGGCCTACGAGAAGGGCCACATCACCTCGCAGACGGTCGGCAAGTACAACCGTCTGATCGAGTCGCTGCTGACCCTCTCGCAGGACATGGCGCAGGCGACCAGCAACCCGGACATGATCAAGCGCACGCGTGCGCTCGCCGCGTTCTCCTCCGCCAAGGAGTACGCCTCGATCCAGCGTGCCGTCATCGCCGCCGCCCTGCCCAAGTCCACCGGCGACGGCAAGGCCAAGCCGAACCTCAACGAGAACGACCGGCAGTACGCCGAGGACGCCCGGGTCAACGAGAACGCCTCCATCAAGTCGTTCCGCTCCATCTACGAGTCGGCCGGCGGCGACGCCACGGAGCTGCTCGCCCCGCTGAACTCCGGCAACCCGTCGATCCAGGCCGCCGACCAGTACGCCGGGCGCGTGCTCGGCGGGTCCGACGTGGGCCTGAACGCCCGTACGTTCCTGGACTGGACCGACGAGGCCGACACCAAGCTCCGCGCCATGGAGACCATCGAGGCCACGCTGCTGGGCGAGATGGAGTCCAAGGCGCGTGACCTGCGCCAGGAGGCGCAGCGCGATGCCATCATCAACGGTGCGCTGATCCTGCTCGTCCTCGGTGTGTCGCTCGTCGGCGCCTTCGTGGTGGCGCGCTCCATGATCCAGTCGCTGCGGCGGCTCCAGGACACGGCGACCAAGGTCGCCCAGGAGCGCCTGCCCGAGCTGGTCAAGCAGCTCTCCGAGAGCGACCCGCAGGACGTCGACACGTCCGTGGAGTCCGTCGGTGTCCACTCGCGCGACGAGATCGGCAAGGTGGCCGCGGCCTTCGACGACGTGCACCGCGAGGCGGTCCGCCTCGCCGCCGAGCAGGCCCTCCTGCGGGGCAACGTCAACGCGATGTTCACCAACCTCTCGCGCCGCTCGCAGGGTCTGATCCAGCGTCAGCTGTCGCTCATCTCCGAGCTGGAGTCCCGCGAGGCCGACCCGGACCAGCTGTCCTCGCTGTTCAAGCTGGACCACCTGGCCACGCGTATGCGCCGTAACGGTGAGAACCTCCTCGTCCTCGCGGGTGAGGAGCCCGGCCGCCGGTGGACCCGGCCCGTCCCCCTCGTCGACGTGCTCCGTGCCGCCGCCTCCGAGGTGGAGCAGTACGAGCGCATCGAACTCGCCGCCGTCCCGGCCACCGAGGTCGCCGGCCGCGTCGTCAACGACCTCGTGCACCTCCTCGCCGAGCTGCTGGAGAACGCCACCTCGTTCTCCTCGCCGCAGACGAAGGTGCGCGTCACGGGTCACGCGCTGCCCGACGGCCGCGTGCTCGTCGAGATCCACGACACCGGTATCGGCCTCTCCCCCGAGGACCTGGCCGCGATCAACGAGCGGCTCGCCTCGCCGCCCACCGTGGACGTCTCCGTCTCCCGCCGCATGGGTCTGTTCGTGGTCGGCCGCCTGTCCCTGCGACACGGCATCCGGATCCAGCTGCGCCCCTCCGACTCGGGCGGTACGACCGCGCTGGTCATGCTCCCCGTCGACGTGGCCCAGGGCGGCAAGAAGCCCGCTCCGGGCAAGCCCGGCCAGGGCGGCCCCGGCGGCCCCGGCGGCCAGGGCGCGATGCCGCAGGGCGGTGCCCCGGGTGGCCGGCTGACCAGCGGCCCCGGTGCGCTGTCCGGGGGCGGCCGCCCGGGTCTGCCCGGTGGACAGGGCGCTGCCCCGCAGAACCGGCTCGGCGCGGGCCCCGGTGGCCAGCGCGGCCAGGTCGGCGCGGGCTCCGGTCCCCGTGCCGCGCTGCCCGGCCGCGACGACCTGGGCGGACGCCCGGGCGGTGCCCCGCAGGGCGGCGGCCTGCTCGGCGGTGCCCCGCAGGGCGGTCAGCCGGGCCGGCAGGGCCAGGCGCAGGACCCGCAGCGTCAGGGCGCCGGTTTCGCGGGCGCCTTCGGCGACGGCGGCGGCCAGCGCGGTGCCGGTCAGGGCGGTGCCGGTCAGGGCGCCGGTCAGAGCGCTCCCTCGGCGCCGGGCGGCATCCCGACCCGCTCCGACGTGTGGCAGAACTCCGGTGGCAACCAGGGCGGCCAGGCCGCTCAGGGCCACCAGAACCACCAGGGCGACCAGGGCCGGCAGCAGCTGCCGCCGACCGGTGGTCCGCGTGCCGAACTCCCCGGCGCCGGCGGCGCCCCGCAGCGCGACGCGCGCCCGCAGGCCCCGGCTCCCGGCTGGGCCGGCGACCAGGGCTACGCGGCGGGCGGCCCGGCCTCGCGCAGCCCGCTGGACGCGCCCCGCGGCCACGAGGAACCGGCCGACTCCACCGGCCGGTTCGCGCGCCCGTCGGCGGACCGGCAGGGCCCCGGCTCCACGGCCGAGTTCCCGCGCCCCGACTTCAACGGCCCGCGCCCGGACCTGAACGGTTCGGCGCAGAGCGGCCACGGCGGCCCTGCCGCCCAGGACCCGGCGGCCACCGCCGCGATCCCGCGCCCCGACTTCGGCGCACCGCGCCAGCCGGCCGCGAGCCTGCCGCCGCAGCCCCAGCCCCAGCCCCAGCCCCAGCCGCAGCCGGAGGCGCTGCCGCCGGCCGGTGCCGGTTCCGGTGACGGACGTACGCCGCTGTACGACACGCTGGAGACCAACTGGTTCCACGGCGGCCAGGGCGGGAACGGCCCGGCCGACGGCCAGGCGGGCCACCCCGGCGCGCAGGCACCGCAGGCACCGCAGCGCGGTGACAACCGGTATCCGATGCACGACCAGACGGTGCCGACCCCGGTCGTTCCGCAGCAGCCCGCGCCGGCCCGCCCGGCCCCCGCGCTGCCACCGCGCTCCGGCCAGGGTCAGGGCCAGGGCCCGGGCCGGGCTCCCGGCCAGGCCGGTCCCGGTCAGGGCCAGGGTCAGGGTCAGGGTCAGCGCGCCGACGCCTCGTCCACGACCGGCTCGTGGCGCACCTCCCCCAACGACGAGCTGGTGCGCCAGGCCGAGCGGGTGCGCAAGCCCGCCGCGGGCGGCGTCACCACCTCCGGCCTGCCCCGCCGCGTGCCGCGCGCCAACCTGGTGCCCGGTACCGCGCAGGAGCAGCAGCACCAGTCGGGTCCGCAGGTGTCGCGGGCGCCCGACGACGTGCGTGGTCGTCTGACGAACCTGCGCAGGGGTATCCAGCAGGGACGTCAGGCCGGGTCCGGTAACACCGGCAGCTTCAATATCGGCCCCACTCACCAGCAGGAGCGTGAGTTTTGAGCGCGATGAGCCAGGCGGCGCAGAATCTGAACTGGTTGATCACCAATTTCGTGGACAACACCCCCGGGGTGTCGCACACGGTGGTGGTCTCCGCCGACGGACTCCTGCTGGCGATGTCCGAAGGTTTCCCGCGCGACCGTGCCGACCAGCTGGCGGCGGTCGCCTCCGGGCTCACCTCGCTGACCGCGGGTGCCTCCCGGATCTTCGAGGGGGGCGCGGTCAACCAGACCGTCGTGGAGATGGAGCGCGGCTTCCTCTTCATCATGTCCGTCTCGGACGGCTCGTCGCTGGCCGTGCTCGCCCACCCCGAGTGCGACATCGGCCTCGTCGGCTACGAGATGGCGCTGCTGGTGGACCGCGCCGGCACCGTCCTCACCCCGGATCTCCGCGCCGAGCTCCAGGGCTCCCTGCTCAACTGAGCCGAGGCGGGTACGCCCCTCCGTACCCGCCCGCCGCTCTTTGTTCGTCTACACCGTCGGCCGCCCCATCCGGCCCCCCACCGGCCCAGTCAGACGGCAAGCAGACCAACCTGCTGTCACGACCGGAGGATTCATGACCCCGCCCCCCGCCTCTCACGATCCCTACGGCGCGTCGCTCGACGACGCGTCGTACGGACATGAAGGCGATCAGCCGCTGGTTCGCCCCTATGCGATGACCGGTGGCCGGACGCGACCCCGGTACCAGCTCGCCATCGAGGCGCTGGTGTCGACCACGGCCGACCCGGCGCACCTCGCCGGGCTGCTCCCCGAGCACCAGCGGATCTGCCACCTCTGCCGTGAGGTGAAGTCCGTGGCCGAGGTGTCGGCGCTGCTGTCGATGCCGCTCGGAGTGGCCCGGATCCTCGTCGCCGACCTGGCGGAGGCGGGCATGGTGGCGATCCACCAGCCCGGCAATGGAGAGGCCGGCGGTACGCCGGATGTGACGCTGCTCGAAAGGGTGCTCAGTGGACTTCGCAAGCTCTAGCGGCGGTGCGGCTCCCGGCCGCTCGACCACCAGCGCGAAGATCGTGGTGGCGGGCGGCTTCGGCGTGGGCAAGACCACGTTCGTCGGCGCCGTCTCGGAGATCAACCCGCTGCGTACCGAGGCCGTGATGACGTCCGCGTCCGCGGGCATCGACGACCTCACGCACACCGGTGGGAAGACGACGACGACCGTCGCCATGGACTTCGGCCGGATCACCCTGGACCAGGACCTGATCCTGTACCTGTTCGGTACGCCGGGTCAGGACCGGTTCTGGTTCATGTGGGACGACCTCGTACGCGGCGCCATCGGCGCGGTCGTGCTCGTCGACACCCGTCGGCTCGCGGACTGCTTCCCGGCCGTGGACTACTTCGAGAACAGCGGCCTGCCCTTCGTCATCGCCCTCAACGGCTTCGACGGCCACCAGCCGTACACCCCGGACGAGGTGCGCGAGGCGCTGCAGATCGGACCCGACGCCCCGATCATCACCACCGACGCCCGCCACCGCGCGGACGCCAAGAGCGCGCTCATCACGCTCGTCGAGCACGCGCTGATGGCCCGGCTGAAGTAGATCCCAAGTCGGAGAAGGTATACGGCAGTTGTCGTAGGCATTCAGTGAGCGGGCTGTGTCCTTAGACACGGCCCGCCCGCGCGTTCATAACGTTTCGACAGAGAATTGCACCGCGTCGGACACGAGCCGCATCCGCGTGGTGCCACTGCGCTCACATGAGCCCCGCTTTTTGGCGGGGCTCGCTCTTTATGCCCGTTTTATTCGTCGCCCCGACGACGGGTAATCGCTCGATCGGGCTGTTTGGATGACGGCAGCTTTACGTGCTGCAATGCACGAACTCCTGAGTAGTACGGCTCTGAGCAGAAGAACGGCACAACGTAGGTGCCGACGCCGAGAGGTTGTTGGTCGAGTGAGGCGAAGCACGAAGAGCGCCGCGGAGCAGCAGGCGCGGGGCAACTTCACCCCGCCGCCGCGCACAGTGGCGCCGCCTGCGGACACGCCCGTGACACCCCCGGTGGGTTCCGCCGGCAAGGACGGCGGGAGCTCCAGCCGCCTGTCCCCGCGCAACTGGCACGTGGCCACCAGGCTGAACGCCATCCTTCTCGTACCGGTGCTGGTCGGCCTGGTCATGGGTGGCTTCCAGGTGACGGCTTCGGTCGACACCTGGCAGGAGGCCCGGGACGCGGAGAAGACTGCGCAGATCGTCCAGGCGGCCTCGCAGTACGGCCAGGCGCTGCTCGACGAGCGTGACCTCACGGCCGAGCCGCTGCTCACCGCCAAGACCCCGTCCGACCGCGAGACGAGCGCCGTCACCGAGGCGTACGCCAAGACGGACGCCGCGAAGCAGAAGTTCGACGCCGCGGTCCAGGGCATGCCCTCGGGGCAGGGCCTGGAGCGCCGTCTGCAGCTGTTCCGCGCGGAGGAGCCGAAGCTCCAGGAGCTGCGCCAGGCCGCGTACACGAAGGTCCTCGACCCGGTGAAGACCGAAGAGGGCTACGTCAAGGTCCAGCACTCGCTGATGGAGTTCTCCAACGAACTCGGCCTCGGCACCGGCAACGTCACCAGCTTCGGCCGTACCGTCTACGCCATCCAGCTGGCCAAGGCCGCCGAGTCGCTGCAGCGTTCGATCGGCATGCACCTGCTGGTGCGGCCGAGCAAGAGCGACGAGGTCTTCCGCGAGCAGACGAAGGCGTTCAACTCGTACAAGTACCTGGAGCAGATCGCTCTCCTGGAGTTCATCTCGGGCGGTACCGAGGAGGACGAGGCCCGGCTGCGCGAGGTCATGACCCGCAAGGCCGAGGAGGGCGCCAAGCAGTTCCAGGCCGCGGGCATCCAGCCGCCCATCGCCGAGACCGGCGACAACGGCGCCAAGTCCGTCTTCGAGGGCATGGCCCAGAAGATCGGCGGCGCCGAGGACGCCGACGCCATCAAGGAGCTGAAGCAGACCCGCGACGGCGGCGTCACGCCCGAGACGTGGATGGCGGTCGCCACCGGCAAGTTCGACGCCTACACCGAGGTCGAGAACGAGCTGCTGACCAAGGCCGTGGCCGAGGCCGCCCGGGTCGCCGAGGACGCCCGCAACGACGCGTTCCTCAACGGTGGCATCGTCGTGGTCGCGCTGCTCGCGGCGTTCATCATGGCCGGCCTCATGGCCCGCCAGATGAGCCGCTCGATGCGCAAGCTGCGCCACGCCGCCCTCGGTGTCGCCGAGCAGCGCCTGCCGATGCTGGTCGACCAGCTGTCGCGCACCGAGCCCGGCAAGGTCGACACCCGCGTCGAGCCCATCCCGATCGACACGCACGACGAGATCGGCGAGGTCGCCCGCGCCTTCGACCAGGTGCACCGCGAGGCCGTCCGGCTCGCCTCCGAGCAGGCCCTGCTGCGGGGCAACGTCAACGCGATCTTCACCAACCTGTCGCGCCGCAACCAGTCGCTGATCGAGGGCCAGCTGACCCTGATCACGGACCTGGAGAACAACGAGGCCGACCCGGACCAGCTGGAGAACCTCTTCAAGCTGGACCACCTCGCCACCCGTATGCGCCGCAACGGCGAGAACCTCCTGGTCCTCGCCGGCGAGGAGCCGGGCCGCCGCTGGGACCAGCCGGTCCCGCTGGTCGACGTCATGCGAGCCGCCTCCTCCGAGGTGGAGCAGTACGAGCGCATCGAGCTGGCGGGCGTGCCGGAGGCCGAGATCCACGGCCAGGCCGTGACCGACCTCGTGCACCTGCTCGCCGAGCTGCTGGAGAACGCCACGACGTTCTCGTCGCCCCAGACCAAGGTGCGCGTCACCGCGACCCGGCTGCCCGACGGCCGCGTGATGATCGAGATCCACGACAAGGGCATCGGCCTCACGGCCGAGGACTTCGCGGACATCAACCACAAGCTGGCCAACCCGCCGACGGTCGACGCCGCGGTCTCCCAGCGCATGGGCCTGTTCGTGGTCGGCCGGCTCGCCGACCGGCACGGCATCCGCGTCCAGCTGCGCCCGTCGGGCGAGCAGGCCGGTACGACGTCGCTGATCATGCTGCCGGACGCCATCACCCACGGTGGCGGTGGCGAGCCGCTCCACGAGGACTTCACGGTCTCCCAGATCATCCCGGAGCAGCAGTCCTACGAGGCCGCCCCGATGCGGACGGCCGCGGAGCTGGGCTTCGACGACTCGCGGTACGAGCAGCAGGAGCCCGCCTCCCTCGACCCGGTCGGCCGGTCCCTGATGCGTGAGGAGCGCCGTGCGGCGCTGGGCGCGCAGCTGCAGGGCGGCCAGGGCGAGGACGACCGCCCGCTGTTCCGCGACGAGCGGGAGCAGCAGGACGCGTACGGCCGGCAGGAGCAGGATCCGTCCTACGACGGCGCCGGCGCCTCGTACGGCCGTCAGGAGCCGCAGCAGGCGGCGTACGGGCAGGGCGGCGGCTACGACCAGCAGGTGTCCGGCTACGACGGCTACGCGCCGGACGGCGGCTACCAGCAGGAGAACGGCTACCGCGACGGCGGCTACTCCGGCGGTGACGAGTACCGCGACGGCGGCTACGCGGGCGGCGACTATGCCACCGGCGAGTACCCGGCCGAGCAGACGTATGCGGAGGCCGGCTTCCAGGGCGGCGAGCCCCAGCAGCCGCGCTACGACGAGCAGTTCACCCCCCAGGCCCACCAGGACGACTGGCCGGCGCAGGCCTCCTTCACGGGCGGCTACGACGGCGGCTACGGCTCCGAACCGGAATCTGCGCAGGGCGCTCCCGCGAGCGACCGGGACCGCGTAGGCTTCGACCGTCCGGGTTCCGCTCCGGACGACGGGCACCAGCTGACCGACGCGGGTCTGCCGCGCCGCGGCAGCCAGCGTCCGGGCGGCGGCACGGACCAGAACCGGCACGAAGGCCGGGGCCAGCAGGACCGGACGGCCCAGCAGGCCCCGCCGGTCCGGCAGGCTCCGCAGGCCTCCCAGGCCCCGCAGGCTCAGCAGAGCGAGGCGGGCGGCACCGACGAGTGGCGTTCGGCGAACGACGAGCGCTGGCAGCGGGCCGGGAAGCTCAAGGAGCCGAAGGCCGGCGGTGTGACGGCGTCGGGACTCCCCCGGCGGGTTCCCAAGGCGAACCTCATCGAGGGGACCGCGGAGCAGACCCCGCAGGGCGGCCCACAGGTTTCCCGCGCCCCCGAGGACGTACGCGGCAGGTTGAGCAACCTGCGGCGTGGTGTCCAGAAGGGACGCAACGCGGGGACGGACATGAACGGATCGGCCACTTACGATCGACACAGTGGCCCGGGTAGTACCTACAACCAGGAGCGTTAGTGTGAGCCCGATGAGCCAGGCGGCGCAGAATCTGAACTGGTTGATCACCAATTTCGTGGACAACACCCCCGGGGTGTCGCACACGGTGGTGGTCTCCGCCGACGGACTCCTGCTGGCGATGTCCGAAGGTTTCCCGCGCGACCGTGCCGACCAGCTGGCGGCGGTCGCCTCCGGGCTCACCTCGCTGACCGCGGGTGCCTCCCGGATCTTCGAGGGCGGCGCGGTCAACCAGACCGTCGTGGAGATGGAGCGCGGCTTCCTCTTCATCATGTCCATCTCGGACGGCTCCTCGCTGGCCGTCCTCGCCCACCCCGACGCCGACATCGGTCTCGTCGGTTACGAGATGGCCCTTCTCGTGGACCGTGCGGGCAGCGTCCTGACTCCGGACCTGCGTGCCGAACTCCAGGGAAGTCTTCTCAACTAGCAGACGGACCGTGCGTTTCTCGCCACCGCACCATAGGGTGCGGTGGCGCGGCTCCACAGGGACATGGACCGGCACACGGCAGTCGGAGGAGGACACGTGGCAACACCCCCAGGCGGACACCAGCCGTACGACGGTGCTCACCAGACGCAGGGTGACAACGCCCAGAACCGCTTCAACTTCCCCTCTGCGCCCAGCAGACAGGGCTTCCAAGGGCCCTATCAGCAGCCGCCGCAGCCGTCGTACGACCAGCCGTACGGCCAGCACGTACCGCGCAGCCAGCCGGTGCAGCAGCGGCGGCGTCCGGAGCCGGCGTCCTCGTCGGGCAACCACAACCCTCTGGTCCGTCCGTACGCCATGACCGGCGGCCGGACGCGACCCCGGTACCAGCTCGCCATCGAGGCGCTGGTGTCGACCACGGCCGATCCCTCGCGGCTGCAAGGGCAGTTGCCCGAGCACCAGCGGATCTGCCGGCTGTGCTTCGAGATCAAGTCGGTGGCCGAGATCTCGGCGCTTCTCTCCATCCCCCTCGGCGTTGCCCGGATCCTCGTCGCCGACCTGGCGGAGGCCGGACTCGTCGCCATCCACCAGCCCGGCGGTGACGAGGCCGCCGGCGGCCAGCCAGACGTGACACTGCTCGAAAGGGTGCTCAGTGGACTTCGCAAGCTCTAGCGGCGGTGCGGCCCGCTCAACCACCAGCGCGAAGATCGTGGTGGCGGGCGGCTTCGGCGTGGGCAAGACCACGTTCGTCGGCGCCGTCTCGGAGATCAACCCGCTGCGTACCGAGGCCGTGATGACGTCCGCGTCCGCGGGCATCGACGACCTCACCCACACCGGCGACAAGACGACGACGACCGTCGCCATGGACTTCGGCCGGATCACCCTGGACCAGGACCTGATCCTGTACCTGTTCGGTACGCCGGGTCAGGACCGGTTCTGGTTCATGTGGGACGACCTCGTACGCGGCGCCATCGGCGCGGTCGTGCTCGTCGACACCCGTCGGCTCGCGGACTGCTTCCCGGCCGTGGACTACTTCGAGAACAGCGGCCTGCCCTTCGTCATCGCCCTCAACGGCTTCGACGGCCACCAGCCGTACACCCCCGACGAGGTGCGCGAGGCGCTGCAGATCGGACCCGACACCCCGATCATCACCACCGACGCCCGCCACCGCGCGGACGCCAAGAGCGCGCTCATCACGCTCGTCGAGCACGCGCTGATGGCCCGCCTGCGGTAAGTCCCGCCGCCGGCGCCCGCGTTGCCGCGAGAAGGCCCGTAGCACCCTCTGGTGCACGGGCCTTCGCTCGTATCCGGGGCTGGTCCTCGCGGCGGTGGCCCCGTCGGGCAACGCGAAAGGCCCCGTCTCGTGGAGACGGGGCCTTCGACGTGTGCCGGGCGGGTGTCAGCCCTGCCAGGAGTGGGCCGCGCGGAAGCCGGACTGGCGCTCCAGGCGGCGCCAGCCTGCCGTGGAGCGGGCGCGGCGGGGAGCCGGCACGGCGGCCGTGGCGTTGGCGCGGGCCAGGAGGACCGCGGTGATGGCGGCCAGCTCCTCGGGCGCGGCGTGGCCCTTCTCGACGCGGAGGAGGGATTCGGCGGCGGGTGTGGTCACAGGGCGCTCCTCTTACTGAGGCGGGTTGCCGTGCTTGCGGGACGGCAGGTCGGCGTGCTTGGTGCGGAGCATCGCGAGGGACTTGATGAGGACCTCGCGGGTCTCTGCCGGGTCGATGACGTCGTCGACGAGCCCGCGCTCCGCGGCGTAGTAGGGGTGCATCAGCTCGGCCTTGTACTCCTTGACCATGCGGGCGCGCATGGCCTCGGGGTCCTCGGCGTCGGCGATCTGCCGGCGGAAGATCACGTTGGCGGCGCCCTCGGCGCCCATGACGGCGATCTCGTTGGTCGGCCAGGCGTAGGTCAGGTCGGCGCCGATGGACTGGGAGTCCATGACGATGTACGCGCCGCCGTAGGCCTTGCGCAGGATCAGCGAGATCCGCGGGACCGTGGCGTTGCAGTACGCGTACAGCAGCTTGGCGCCGTGGCGGATGATGCCGCCGTGCTCCTGGTCGACGCCGGGCAGGAAGCCGGGCACGTCGAGGAGCGTGAGGATCGGGATGTTGAACGCGTCGCACATCTGGACGAAGCGCGCGGCCTTCTCGGACGCCTCGATGTCCAGGACACCGGCCAGGGTCTGCGGCTGGTTGGCGACGATGCCGACGACCTGGCCGTCGAGCCGGGCCAGGGCGCAGATGATGTTGCGGGCCCAGCGCTCGTGGATCTCCAGGTAGTCGCCGTCGTCGACGATCTCCTCGATCACCTTGTGCATGTCGTACGGCCGGTTGCCGTCGGCCGGCACGAGGTCCAGCAGTATGTCGCCGCGGCGGTCCGCCGGGTCACCGCTCGGGTGGGCCGGGGGGTTCTCGCGGTTGTTGGAGGGGAGCATCGACAGCAGGTAGCGGACCTCCGCGATGCAGGTCTCCTCGTCGTCGTACGCGAAGTGCGCCACGCCCGAGGTCTCGGCGTGCACGTCGGCGCCGCCCAGGCCGTTCTGGGTGATCTCCTCACCGGTGACCGCCTTGACGACGTCCGGGCCGGTGATGAACATCTGCGAGGTCTCGCGGACCATGAAGACGAAGTCGGTCAGCGCCGGGCTGTAGGCGGCGCCGCCGGCGCACGGGCCGAGCATCACGGAGATCTGCGGGATGACACCCGAGGCCTTGGTGTTGCGCTGGAAGATGCCGCCGTAGCCGGCGAGGGCGGAGACGCCCTCCTGGATACGGGCGCCGGCGCCGTCGTTGAGGGAGACCAGCGGGGCACCGGCCGCGATGGCCATGTCCATGATCTTGTGGATCTTGGTGGCGTGGGCCTCGCCCAGCGCGCCGCCGAAGATCCGGAAGTCGTGCGCGTAGACGAAGACCGTGCGGCCCTCGACCGTGCCCCAGCCGGTGATCACACCGTCGGTGTAGGGCTTCTTGTTCTCCAGGCCGAAACCCGTCGCCCGGTGCCGGCGCAGCTGCTCGACCTCCCGGAACGATTCCGGGTCCAGCAGCAGCTCGATGCGCTCCCGGGCGGTCAGCTTGCCCTTGGCGTGCTGTGCCTCGGTCGCGCGCTCGCTCGGGCCGCGCCGGGCCTCCTCGCGCAGGGCGTGCAGCTCGGCCACGCGCCCGCGGGCGTCGGTCGGCTCTCCCTGGGTCTCGTCCACAACGGTCATGCACCGACCCTACGGAGCCGACCAAGGAAATCCCGCCGTTGACTCTGTACAGTCTCCGGACCCATCTCCTGTACGGGCTGAACAGAACCGTTTCGCGGTGCAGCCCTAGTGCCAGCTTCAGGGCCGGGTCCCTTGTGGGTTCCCTACAAGGATTCGGGGTGTGGAGGCCCGCAGAGGCGGAGGCCGGGATTCAGCCGAGCGCCACTTCGCAGCGGTGTCCGGCGCACGCCCTGCCGGGTGACACGCGCAGTCGGAGGGTACGCCCGGTGGCCAGCACCTCGATCGCCGGGTCGTGCGCGAGGACCCCGCGGACCGGCCGGTGCCAGGTGATCTCCAGGGGCTGCCCGGTCCGGGTGGGCTCGGCGATGTGGAGGGTCGCGGTGCCGCCGCGCCGCCGCCGGACGAGGACGCTCGCGGGGGCGGTGGCGGTGAGCGGGCCCGCCGTACCGGCCTGCCACAGGTTGGCGAAGGTCAGGCCGAGCGAGGGCACCTGCGCGGCCTGGTGGGCGGCGGTGTTGGCGAGGATCCTCAGCCAGCCGGGGTCGGCGGCGCGGGCGGCGACGGTACGGCGGGCGGCGCCCGGCATCAGCAGGTAGACGTACGAGGCGCCGGCCGGGTCGGTGCCGTGGTCCAGCCAGAGCGTCTGGTAGCGGCGGGTGCGGCGTTCGGTGCTGGAGGAGGTGTTGATGTCGCGCCAGGCGCCGGTGCGGTCCTCGCGCAGGGTGCGCAGCGGTCCGGTTCCCTGGGGCAGGACCCAGCCGCCGTGGCCCTCCAGGTGGGCCCAGCGGGTGCCGGTGGTGAGCGCGGCCGTGCCGGCCTCGCCGAGGTTCCGGTTGTCGACGACCGTCTCGACGGGCACGCCGTCGGCGCAGGTGATGCCCGCGCCCAGGCAGATCACGGCGTCGGCGGCGCAGAACCAGGACTTGCGGGCCTCCAGGGTGGAGCCGAGGCCCCGGACGTGCTGGCCGACGGCGGCGTACTCGCCGTCGGTGACTCCCCCGACCCAGCGCACGGGCGGCTTGGGCGCGCCCCATTCGCCGCCCTCCCGGTCGGCGAGCCGTTTGGTCGACACGGTGGTGCCGGGCAGCCGGTACCAGTCGACGGTGGGCCAGAACCAGTCGGTGTACTGGGCGTCGCCGGCGGTGCCGGGTCCCGGGCCCCACCAGGAGAGCATTCCGGCGCCGGTGTGCCAGCCGCGCGGGTTCTCGCCGTTGCCGCACTCGTAGGCGGCGATGCGGTCGGAGGACATGGCGATGTTGGCGGCCCAGCCGGGGCGGCGGTGGACGGCCCGGTCCATGGCGGCGAACAGGGTGTGGCCGGTGGCCTCGGGGGCGGCGGGGACGGGTGAGGCGGCCACGGCGTGCAGCCGGGCGAGGTCGGCGACGCCGAACTGGGGGGCGGTGAGGATCGGGCTGACGGTGTCCCGCTCGATCCAGCCCTTCACGCGCGCGTGCCACCGGTCGCGTTCGGCCGGGCTCGCCCCGGCGGCCAGGAGGGCGATCGCGGCGATGATGCCCTGGCCGTGGTAGTGGTCGCTGCGCATCGTGCCGCGCGGGTCGTTGCGGAGGATGCCCCGGCTGATGGCGCGGCCGTTGACGCTGTCCATCATCAGGCCGTTGCGCAGGAGCGGGGCGTACGCGCGCTCGACGCTGTCGAGGACGATCTGCCGGTGGGGGTCGGTGACGGCCCAGGTGGAACCGGCGAGCAGGGCGAAGAGCCGGCCGAGCCCGTCGAGGAGGACCTGGCCGTAGGTGCCGGTGTAGGCGACCCAGAGGTGCTGGACGAAGCTGCCGTCGGCGTAGAGGCCGTCGCCGGAGGTGACGTACGGGAAGACGGGCGAGAGCGCGTCCCGGGCGAGGGCGGTCTTCTCGGGGCTCCGGCCGAGGACGCCCCGCAGGGCGACGGAGCGGCACAGGTCGACGCGGTTGGCGCCGGTGGAGGTGCCGCTGTAGTCGCGGAGCACGGCGTCGGGGACGAAGTGGTCGACGGCGGCGCAGGCGGCGGCGATCCGGTCCGGGTCGAGGTGCTCGTACAGGACGGCGACGATGTCCATGAGGAGGCGGGGGCTGCCGATCTGCCACTCCCACCAGTTGCCGTAGCGGGTGGTGGAGGGGTTGTAGACGCGGGCGGAGACGTGGTCGAGGCCGGTGCGGACGGCGTCGAGGAGTGCGGGGTCGCCGGTGCGGCCGGTGCCGGGCTGGGCGTACGCCTGGGTCATGGTCCACAGGCGGTGGTAGCTCTGGGTGATGCCGGAGGGCGGGGTGAAGGGGTGTCCGGGCCAGAGGGAGGTGTCCGTGGGGGCCATGGCGGCCTGGTAGCGGGTGGCGAGGTCGCCGGCCCCGGCGAGCCGGGAGGCGTAGGGCTCGGCGGCGGGGTCGTAGCCGGTGCCGAGCTGGAGGGCGACCCAGCGCCGGCGGAGGTCGGTGAACTCGTCGGCCATGGTGCTCCGTCGGGCGGTGGCGGGTGCGGCGGAGGCCGGGCCGGGCAGCGCGAGGGCGGTGGCGGTGGCCGCGGTCAGGAAGGTGCGGCGGGACCAGTCGTGCGGGATCGGCGGCACGGGGCCTCCCGGGGAAGTGGTGTAGACCTGCCGGACCGCCCCAGTGCAGCACCGGGGCGGGCGATATCGCAATGGGCATGACAGGACGGAGGGGAAGCGCTTTCGAAGGGGCGGCTTCCGGACCGGTCCGGAAGCACGGATACCCGCCCCCGGACCGGCCCGCAAGAAGCCGCGCGGGCTCATCCCCCGCAGTGGAAGCGGGCGTTCCCCCAGTCGGCGTGGTCGTTGCCGTTGCCGTCGCCGCCGTCCTCGACGACCAGCTCGACGTAGTCGGCACCGGCCACGCCGGCGCTGATCGCCCGGGCGGCCCCGCCGCCCCTCAGCACCGGCGTCTCGGCCCGCACCTGACCGTCCGCCAGGACCCGGAAGCGGACGCTCCCCCGTGTCCCCTGACTGTCGTCGACGCCCACGTCGGCGGTGAACGAGGCGCACCGGCCGCCCAGGTAGTACCGCACGGCCGCCGGCGCGTGCGTGCCGAGCCCCTTCGCGTCCGGAAGCGGACGCTCCCCCGTGTCCCCTGACTGTCGTCGACGCCCACGTCGGCGGTGAACGAGGCGCACCGGCCGCCCAGGTAGTACCGCACGGCCGCCGGCGCGTGCGTGCCGAGCCCCTTCGCGTACGGGACGCCACCGATCCGCAGCGGCCCGCCGTCCCCCGCCCCGGTGGAGCCGTTGGCGGAGTCCCGCTCGACGGGGCCCCAGCCGCTGCGGGCGGACACCCAGTCGTGGTCGCTCGCCCAGGTGTCGGCCACGGGCGGGGGCGGCAGGGTGCGGACAGTGCTCTGCGCGCCGAGCCGCCGCTCGCCGCCGTTGTCCCCGCCGACCGCGTAGGTGGCGGTGGCGCTCAGGGCGTACGCCCGGTACGGGGCGTCGGCCGGCGGGGTGACCTGCCAGGTGGCGGTGGCCGGGGCGCCGGACGCGACCGCGCCGAGGGTGACCGGGCCGGCGGGCTGGGCGGTCCAGCCGTCGGGCAGGGCCAGGGTCACGGAGGCGCCGGTGGCCGGGGCGTCCTCGTCGTGGGTGAGGGTGACCGCGACCCGGTTGGCGCCGCCGGGCTCCAGGGCCTCGGGCGCGGTGAGGGCGAGGGTGCCGCACGCCACGGGTTCGGCGGCCGGGCCGAGGTCGGTCACGGTGAAGCGGTCCAGCACGAAGTCGGCGCCCTCGGGAGCGCCCTGGCGTTTGCGCAGCCCGGTCCAGGTGGAGTCGCCGCAGCCCGCCGTCACGGTCTCGGTGAAGTGCCCGGTCGTGCGCTGCTGCCCGATGGGGGTGCGCCGCGTCTCGACGGAACGCCCGTCCTTGTCGTAGCCGGTGATCCACTCGTACGCCCCGGCGTGGCTGGACTGGAAGTCGTACGCGACGGCGTAGCGGTGTCCCGCCTTCAGGGGGACGGTCCAGGGCGCGGTGCGGTAGACGAGCCCGGCGTTCTCCGAGTGCGACTTCAGCGACTCGGCGCCCTCCAGGACGTCGTCGACGAGTTTCCCGTTCCACCCGGCCTGGGTGTAGGGGGCGTGGAGCCGGCTGATGTGCGTGCGGGGGTCGTTGGCGCCGCCCGCGTCGCCCTTGAGGAAGGGCCCCCAGCCCTGGTCGACGGCCTCGAAGTCCTCGTACACGAGCGTGCCCGGCTTGGTGGCGGGGTCGTTGGCGACGACCCGGACGTCGTCGACCCGGACGGTGGCGGCGCTGCCGCCGTCGGCGGTGACGGCGAGCGTCGCCGTGCCGTCGGCCGGGGCGGTGAAGTGCACCTTGGCGCGCTGGAAGTGGGTGGAGTGCCAGTCGGACGCGGCGACGCGGTTCATCACGGGTGAGCGTTCGACGGTGACCGACGCGCCGCCGGCGGACAGGACGGTGCGGCGTGACCTGCCCGGCTCGACCTCGATCCAGGCGGACGCGGCGTAGCGGCGGCCGGGCTCCAGGCCGGTGAGCCGCTGGCTGAGCCCGGCGGCGCCGGGCCCGGCGAGTGCGGCGCTGGTGCGGCCCTGCGCGTCGGTGTGCCGGGTGAGGGTCCCGCTCGTGGTCCATGCGGCGAGGCGGGCGTCGTTGAAGCCGGGGTCGTCGACGGGTGTGCCCTCGCCCCAGCGGGGGTCGGCGGGGTCCGGGGCGCTGTCGCGGTAGAGGACGTACGCCTGGCCCGGGGCGGCGGTGAGGGTGAGCGTGCCGTCGACGGCCCGCACGGTGCCGGTCCTCACGCGGCCGTTGTCGGTGAGGCGGTACACGCTGTACGGGCCCGGCGCCGCGACGGCCCAACGGGTCGTGCCGCCGCCCTTGTTGTAGTGGTACAGCTTGCGGCCGCCGTCCCAGGGGAGCAGGTAGCGGTCGCCGTCGAGGACCTTGCGGCCGTGGTCGTAGAAGGTGCGGCGGCCGTTCTCGACGGTGCCGCGCAGGCCTCCGGTGAAGGTGATGTCGTCGCCGTCCCAGCGGGTGATGCGCTGCTTCTGGAGGTACTTGGCCGGGAGGTTGCGCTGCCAGACGTTGTCGAGGAAGGCCCGGAAGTCGGTCTCGCCGGTCCAGCCCTCGAAGTCCTCCAGGGCGGTCTGGCCGAGGACGGGGTGGTTGTTCCAGACGTCCTTCTCGCCGTTGCGGATGAACCGGATGATCTGCGAGTTGAGGCCCTTGTTGGTGGCGCCGCCGTAGTCGAGGTCGTTGGCCCAGTGGGACCACAGCGAGCCGCGCTCGAACTTGTCCGACCACTCGGTGCCGACGTGCCAGCCCTGCTTCTGCACGGTGCGCAGCGTCTTGTCGGCGACCCAGCCGTGCGTGTAGTAGACGTCGATGTAGAGGAAGGACAGGTTCGGGTCGGTCTCCGCCCTCAGTTCGGCGAACCGGCGGGCGAGGTCGCCGCTGGTGAGGTCGCGGCGCTGGTCGATGTAGTAGCTCTGGTTGAGCCAGTTCCAGCCGGGCTTCGTCCGGTCGACGAGGGTCTCGCTGAAGTTCCTGGCCTCGGGGTACGACTCGGTGGCGTTGACGTGGACGCCGAAGGTGGCGCCCCACTTCCGCCCCTCCTTCAGCAGGGTGTTGAGGTCGTCGAGACCGCCCGCGCGCTTGTTGTGGTTGCCGCCGTAGTCGGGGTGGGCCGAGTCGTGGCCCTCGGCGCCGTACCCCTTGAGGACGGCGAGCTGGCCGAGCCCGTCGGTGGCGAGCGAGACGCGCTTGACGTCGTCGAGGGTGCGCAGGAAGGGGTGCGTGGCCTGGCTGGCGAAGTTGAAGGGGATGTGGGTGACGACCCGCTCGGGGGTCTGCTCGCTGCCCGGCGCCTTGATGCCGATGGCGCGGAACGCGACCGCGGCGTCCTGCCAGTCGGTGGTGCCGTCGCCGTTGGCGTCGGGGGTGACGACGACCCGGGCCCAGGGGAGGTCGGCGCCGGTCTCGGGGGCGGTGGCGCCTTCGCCGCGGTAGGTCCACTGACCGGACCGGACGCCGACGCGGACCTCGCCGTCGGCGGTGGTGCGGGCCTGGTGCCAGAAGCGGGCGGCGTCGCGGTTCGTGGGGCCCGAGGGTTTGTCGTACGTGGAGTTGGACTCGACGGCAGCGGCGAGGGCGCCGGTGTTGACGAGGGCGTACGTGGCACCGGTCGGCGCGGCCTCGGCGGGGGTGGCTCGGGTGACCGTGGCGAAGGTGTCGGCGGTGCGGGTGGAGTCGGGGTCGAGGCGGGTGAAGGCGGTCGCGGCGCCGGGCTCGTCGGAACCGACCGAGACCAGGTCGTGGCCGGGGATGTCGATCGTCCGGACGCGGAAGGCCCCGGTGTCCCGGACGGCCGTGACGCGGAAGGTGGTGGTGCGGCCGGCCACGTCGAGGGCGGTGTCGATCTCGACGCCCGGGAGGGCCGGGAAGGTGAGCGTGTAGGCCGCGGAGGCGGCGGTGAGGGCGACCGGGGCCTTGAGCGCGACGGCGTACGGGGTGCCGTTGAGCGTGACGTCGGTGACGGGCCGGGTGGAGCCGAGGAGCCGGGTGCCGCGGGCGCGGTCGGTGTACGACAGGACGCGGGGGAAGTCGCGGGCGACGGCTACGGCGAGCTGGGGCGAGCCGATGGTGGCGGGGGCCTCCGGGGGTGCGGCGGACAGGGGCGGGGCGAGGGCGAGGAGGACGGCTGAGGCCGCGGCGAGGACGCCCGCGGCGCGGAATCCGGTCGACATGGGGACTGGGTAGCCGGGGGGTCATGACCGCGTCAACGACGGCGGACGGGAGCGGGGAGCCCAGTCCAAGAGCACCGGAAGCAGAGTCCAAGAGGCGGCACCGAGCGGCCCCGCAAAGAATCATGGAATGAGTAGTTGAAATTTGAACTTCACCGCCCTACAGTCGGATGTAGTTGAACGTTGAACCATCAACGCCATCTCTCGACCTCTCCGAAGGAGCACGTCATGGGTCTCTTCAGCCGCAGCACCGCAACCGCCACCGCCCCGGCCACCACCGCCGCCGTCGACCCGGCCCTGGCCGCGCTGACCGGCACGTACACCATCGACCCGGCGCACAGCAGCATCGGCTTCACCGCCCGCCACGCCATGGTCACCAACGTGCGCGGCGCCTTCACCGACTACGAGGGCACGCTCGTCCTCGACGGCTCGGACCCGTCCGCGTCCGCCGCCTCGCTGGACATCCGGATCGCGTCCATCGACACCGGCAGCGGCGACCGCGACGGCCACCTGCGCAGTGGCGACTTCTTCGACGCGGAGCGGTTCCCGCTGATGACCTTCCGCTCGACCTCCGCCGAGGCCCTGGGCGGCGAGGACTACCGGATCACCGGTGACCTCACGATCAAGGACGTGACCCGGCCGGTCGCGATCGACCTGGAGTTCAACGGCGCCGCCAAGGACCCGTTCGGCAACGAGCGCGTCGGCTTCGAGGGCAAGGCCGAGATCCTGCGCTCGGAGTGGGGCCTGACGTGGAACGCGGCCCTGGAGACGGGCGGCGTGCTGGTCAGCGACAAGATCAAGCTGAAGTTCGAGATCTCCGCGATCCGCACGGCGTGACCCGGGCGACCGCCCCGCGTCGCCACCCCGGCCACACCCACGAGCGCGCCCGCCCTGCCATCCGGCACGGCGGGCGCTCGGCGTACGGGCCCCTGCCGGACCGGCCGCACCACACCGGCCCCGGATAATCGCGCCATGCGCCGCACCGCCGCCACCGAGCGCCCCGCCCCGCTGCCCGCCCTCCCCCGGCGGGACCGGCTGCCCTCCCTCACCGGACTGCGCTTCTGGGCCGCGCTGGCCGTGGTGCTGTACCACCTGTCCCGGCAGGTCGGCGAAATACCCGGGCTGAGCGACGTGACCTGGTACGGCCGCAGCGGGGTGACGTTCTTCTTCGTGCTGTCGGGCTTCGTGCTGGCGTGGACGTACGACGGGACGCGGGTACCGGCGAAGGTCTTCCTGTGGCGGAGGTTCGCCCGGATCTGGCCGCTGCTGGCGGTCACGACCGCCCTGTCGGTCGGGGTGTGGCTGGCGCTCGGCACCGCGGTGAGCGCAGGGGCGGTGGCCGGGACGCTGCTGCTCGTCCACGCCTGGGTGCCCGACCCGGTCGTGCTGCGCGGCGGGAACCCGGCCGCGTGGTCGCTGAGCGACGAGGCGTGGTTCTACCTGCTGTTCCCGCTGCTGACGGCGCTGCCGGTGATGCGGTCGGGACGCGGCCGGCGCCGGGTCGCGGGCGCGGTGTGCGCGGGAGTGGTGCTCCTGTGGCCGGCCGGCGCGCTGATCGCGGACCCGTCGCTACGGGCGTGGGCGCTGGACTACCTGCCGCTGACGCGCACCCTCCAGTTCGCCCTGGGCGTGGCCGCCGGCGTGGCCGTGGCGCGCGGCTGGCGCCCGCCGTTCGGCCTGTGGCCGGCCGTCACCCTGGTCGCCGCCTGGCACCTGGCCCTGATCCCCTGGTCGCACGCGGTGCCGGACTCCGCCTGGTACGGCCCGTACCAGGCCTCGCAGCTCCTGGCGACGCCGCTGTTCGCCCTGCTGGTGGCCGCCGCGGCCCACGCCGACCTGCGGGGCCACCGCACGGGCCTCGCCGGCGCCCGGCACCTGCGGCTGGGCCACTGGTCGTTCGCCTGGTACCTGATCCACGAGATCGTGATCCGGGTGTGGCTCGGCGCGCACGGCAAGCCGCACGATCTCCCGCACACCGCCCTGGCGTGGATGGCCGTGATCACCACGAGCCTGGCCTTCGCGGCAGCCGCCTACCACTGGGTGGAACATCCGTTGGAGCGGTGGCTGCGGAAGTGGGGCCCGGCCGGCGCGGCGCGGCGAGCGGGTCAGAACCCTCCGCCGCCGAAGTCCCCTCCACCGCCCCCGAAGTCCCCGCCCCCGCCGCCGAAGTCGCCGCCGAAGTCGGACGGGTTGTAGTCCGCGCCCGAGAAGTCGCCGCCCGCGAAGGATTCGTAGCCCTCACCGCCGTACTCGGCCGCGTAGGCCGGGGTGGCGAGCATGGTGCCGAGCATCGTGCCCACCAGGAGGCCCGGGAGGAGGGTGCCGCCGTAGTAGCCGCCGGCCCAGGGGCCGTAGGCCGGGCCGGCCTCCCAGTAGGGGCGGGGGCCCAGCTCCGTGGAGACCGTGCGGGCGGCCGGGTCCTGACCGGCCTTGAGGCGGGACTCGTCGGCGGCGCACACCGGGACGTCGCGGGGGCTGCCGCCGGGCGGGGTCCAGGGGAGTTCCGTCACGGACGGGCCGTGGCGGGGGTCGAAGAAGCAGGGTGCCCGCCGCTCGGGAAGCGGGCGGCCCTCGCGGCGGGCGGCAAGGACGGCCAGCGAGAAGCGGCCGTCCGCCAGGGCCTCGGTCACGCCCCGGACCTCGCCGGGGTGCCGGGCCCCGCCCATCAGGGTCTTGGCCTTGTCGTACGCGTCGAGCGCGCGCTCGTAGTCCGCGCGCATCGCGTCGTCCGCACCGGCCTCCGCCGGGTGGAAGTCCAGCCGGTCCAGCTCCTCGCCGAACGCCGTGATGTCCTCGTCGACGACGGTCCGGAGCTTGTCCAGGGCCTCCTGCTCCTCCGCCTGCCTCCGGCGCCGCTTGCGGACGAGCATCGCGGAGACGCCCGCGCCCGTCGCCGCGAGGAGCGCGCCGACCGTGATCAGACCGCCCACCGGGACCTCGTCCCCGGGCACGCCCGCCCAGGACGACGGAGCCGTGCCACGCGTCTGCGGCAGCGCCTGGTCCACGAAGTTGTTCAGCTCCGTCACCGCGTCCACGCCCGGCTGGTGGACCGCCGCCACCAGGTTGTCCACCGCCCGCGGCGAGAGCACCACCCGGTCCGCGCCCGCGTCGAACGCGTCGCCCAGGCGGACCCCGTACACGCCCGTCACGCCGGTCAGCGTGCGCAGGTCACGCAGCAGCGTGTCCTCCGGGAACTCGGCCGTCGCCGGGAGCACCGCCACCATCACCGGCTTGTCGGCATCGAGGATCTTCTCCTCCAGGGCCCGTTCCTGCGGGCCCGGCAGCTGGCCGGCCGCCTGCGGGTGCACGTACACCGGGCCCTGCTTCAGCGCCGCGGCCGCCTCGCGCAGGCCGTCGGATGCCGCCTTCGCGCCCGCGGCGGGGACCAGGACCAGGAGGAGCGCCAGTACGAGCCCCGCCGCGGCCGACAGCGAAGAAAGCACGGAGAAGGAGAACACCTTCGTCCTCATACCATCGAAATTACCCCATTCGGGGGAATTCGAGCATTACTACCGCTCTACTGCCGCGGCTCGTTCTCCGGAACGCTCTCCGGGGGCTTCACCCCTGCCCTCAGCAGGCCGTACGTGTACGCGTCCACCAGCGCCTGCCACGACGCCGCGATCACGTTCTCGCCGACCCCGACCGTCGACCACTCCGCGTCACCGTCGCTCGTGGTGATCAGCACCCGCGTCGTGGACTCCGTGCCGTGGCGGCCCTCCAGGATGCGGACCTTGTAGTCGACCAGCTCGAACTTGGCCATCTGCGGGTAGATCCGCTCCAGGGCCACCAGGAGCGCCCGGTCCAGGGCGTTGACCGGGCCATTGCCCTCGGCCGTCGCGACGATGCGCTCGCCGTCGGCCCACAGCTTCACCGTCGCCTCGTTGGCGTGCGTACCGTCCGGGCGGTCCTCGACGATCGCGCGCCAGGACTCCGTACGGAAGTAGCGCAGCGGCCGGCCCTGGACCTCCTCGCGCAGGAGCAGCTCGAACGACGCGTCCGCCGCCTCGTACGTGTAGCCGCGCAGCTCGCGCGCCTTGACGCGCTCGACGACCCTGCCGACCAGCTCGCGGTCGTCGCCCAGGTCGATGCCCAGCTCCTTGCCCTTCAGCTCGACGGACGCGCGGCCCGCCATGTCGGACACCAGCATCCGCATGGTGTTGCCGACCAGCTCGGGGTCGATGTGCTGGTAGAGGTCCGGATCGACCTTGATCGCGGAGGCGTGGAGGCCCGCCTTGTGCGCGAAGGCGGAGACGCCGACGTACGGCTGGTGGGTGGAGGGGGTGAGGTTGACGACCTCGGCGATCGCGTGGGAGATACGGGTCATCTCCGCGAGGGCGCCCTCGGGCAGGACGCGCCGGTTGTACTTCAGCTCCAGGGCCGCGACGACCGGGAAGAGGTTGGCGTTGCCGACCCGCTCGCCGTAGCCGTTGGCGGTGCACTGGACGTGCGTCGCGCCGCCGTCGACGGCGGCCAGCGTGTTGGCCACGGCGCAGCCGGTGTCGTCCTGGGCGTGGATGCCGAGCCGGGCCCCGGTGTCGGCCAGGACGGTGGAGACGACGGCCTGCACCTGGGCGGGGAGCATGCCGCCGTTGGTGTCGCACAGGACGACGACGTCGGCGCCCGCCTCGTGGGCCGCGCGGACGACGGCCTTGGCGTACTCGGGGTTCGCCTTGTAGCCGTCGAAGAAGTGCTCGCAGTCGACGAAGACCCGGCGCCCCTGCTCGCGCAGGTACGCCACGGTGTCGCGGACCATGGCGAGGTTCTCGTCCAGGGTGGTGCGCAGGGCCAGCTCGACGTGCCGGTCGTGGGACTTGGCGACCAGCGTGATCACCGGGGCGCCGGACTCCAGGAGCGCCTTGACCTGCGGGTCCTCGGAGGCCTGGATGCCGGCCCGGCGGGTGGAGCCGAAGGCGACGAGCTGGGCGTGCCGGAAGCGGATCTCGTGGCGGGCGCGGGCGAAGAACTCCGTGTCCCGGGGGTTCGCCCCGGGCCAGCCGCCCTCGATGAAGCCGACGCCGAACTCGTCCAGGTGCCGGGCGATCGTCAGCTTGTCGGCGACGGTGAGGTTGATGCCCTCACGCTGTGCGCCGTCGCGCAGCGTGGTGTCGAAGACGTGGAATCCGTCGTCGACACGCCCCTCGGCAGGGGAACTGTCGGCGGTCTCCGTGGTCATGGCTGTCCTGCTCCTGTGGGATGTGGCCGGATTGGCCGGCTCCACCTGCCCCCATTCTCGCGCGCCGCCCTCCGCGCCCGGGGTGGGGCCGGAAAACGAAAAAACCTCTCGCGGGTGCGAGAGGTCTGCGCGCGGGTCTGGGACACGGTGTCCACTGCCGCTTCGGTGTGGTGTCGCGGTTCAGTGGTCACTGCGGACCGGCGCGCTGCTGCCGATAATCATCGGGTTTGCGAGCACGGGGGCAGTTTGCCACAAGAGGGACGGCACGTGGGCACGGGTCTCACGATGCGGTCAAGAGGGCGGGGCGGCGGGACCGGTGGCCCGCTCAGTCGCCCGCCAGCAGGGAGTCCTCCAGGTGTTCCCGTACGTGCGTGAGCACCTGCTCCCGGCCCGTTCCCGGTATCCCCACCGCCACGTGCACGCTGAAGCCGTCGAGGAGGGCGCGCAGCCGGGTCGCGTACCGGTCGGGGTCGACGCGGCGCAGTTCGCCCCGCGAGATGCCCTCCGCCAGCAGGGCGACCAGGTCGCGGTGCCAGGCGCCCTCGATGGCCGCCTGACGGCCGCGGGCGTCCTCGTCGGCGTTCTGCGACCGGTTCCAGACCTCCAGCCAGAGCGTCCAGTGCGGGTCGCGGGGCCCGTCGGGCACGTACAGCCCGACGTACGCGGTGAGCCGCTCCGCCACCGGGAGGTGCTGCCGCGACAGCAGCGCGCTGCGTTCGGCGCCCAGGCGGCCCTCGCTCCACTCCAGGGTCTGGAGCAGCAGCTCGTCCTTGGTGCGGAAGTAGTAGAGGAGGTGGCCGCTGCTCATGCCGACCTCGCGGCCGAGCCCGGCCATGGTGAGGCCCTCCAGTCCGCGTTCGGCGATGGTCGCCATCGCCGCGGCCAGCACGTCCTCACGCGGCGGTGCGTGGTTCCGGCGGCGCGCGCCGGGCGGTTTGCGGGGCTCGTTCACTCGTCAGTTGTACCTGATCTCCAGCCGGCGTCGGTCATGCGCGAGCGGAGCGCGGCGATCTCGCCGGGTGTGGGCGGTCGGTCGGGGAGGGCGTCGACCTCGAGGCCGAGCACTTCCCGTACGACGGCCGCCACCTGGTCGGCGGGCAGCGCGTCGGAGAGGAGGGCGACCAGCGCCGGCCCGTCCTCGTCGTCCCAGCCGTCGTACACGACCTCGCGCAGCGCGACGACCGCGGCGACGGCCGCGGGCGGCAGGGTCGTCCAGGCACGGATCCGGGCGACGTCCTCGTGCACCTCGTCCATGAACCAGCGGAGCACCTCGTACGGCACGTGGTGGTGGCCGTCCGGCGGGGAGAGGCAGAACGACGGCTCACGCGTCGGGTCCTCGTCGGGGACGATCGCGGTGAGCATGCCCTTGTGGTCGCGGTGGTCGAGCTCGATGCGCCAGGCGTCCTCGGACAGGACGTAGATGCGCGTGATGCTGTAGCCGTCGTACGGCGTGGGCTCGGGCATGGACGCAGGGTGTCAGCCGCGCCCATGCCCCTGCCAGCGGTTTCTCAGACCTTCGGCTGCTGCTGCGTGATGCAGTGGATGCCGCCGCCGCCCGCGAAGATCGTGCGGGCGTCGACCAGGGTGACCGTGCGGTCGGGGAACAGGCGGCGGAAGATGCCCGCCGCGATCTCGTCGCGGGGGTCGTCGAAGGCGCACAGCACGACGCCGCCGTTGCAGATGTAGTGGTTGATGTACGAGTAGTCGACCCACTCGCCGTCCTCCTGGAGGACCGTCGGGGCCGGGACTTCGACGACCTCCAGCGCGCGGCCTCGCGCGTCGGTCTGGGAGCGGAGGAGGGCGACGTTGGCCTTGCACAGCTCGTGGTCCGGGTGGGCCGGGTCGGGCTGGGTGTGGGCGACGACGACGCCGGGGCGGGCGAAGGCGGCGACGATGTCGACGTGGCCGCGCGTGCCGTACATGCCGTAGTCACCGGTCAGGCCGCGCGGCAGCCAGATGGCCTTCGTGGTGCCGAGCCGGGCGTGGATCTCGGCCTCGACCTGGGCGCGGGTCCAGCCGGGGTTGCGCTCGGGGCCGAGCTGGACGGTGTCAGTGAGGAGGACGGTGCCCTCGCCGTCGACGTGGATGGCGCCGCCCTCGTTGACCAGCGGCGAGGCGTGGACGGGGACGCCCGCCACGTCGGCCACATGCCGGGCGATCTTGGAGTCGTGCTCCCAGCGCGCCCAGTCGGCGGCGCCCCAGCCGTTGAACACCCAGTCGACTGCGGCGAGTTGGGTGCCGTCGGTGACGAAGGTGGGGCCTATGTCCCGCATCCAGGCGTCGTCCAGGTCCCGTTCGACCAGCTCGATGTCGTCGCCCAGCAGGGCGCGGGCCGAGGGGGCGTCCCCGGGCGCCACGACCATGGTGACCGGCTCGAAGCGGCGTACCGCGCGGGCCACGGAGGCCCAGGCGGTGCGGGCCTCGGCCAGCTCCTGCTCGTTGGTGAACGTCGGGTTGGTGCTGGGCCAGGCCATCCAGGTCCGCTCGTGCGGGGCCCACTCCGGGGGCATGCGGAAGCCGGCGGGGGTGCGCGACGTCATGGAGTCGTCCTTGTCGTCCGGGGAGTCACGGGGGTTACGGGGGTTACAGGGGTGAAGGGGTTTACGGGAGTTGGGGGAGTTGCGGGACTTGCGGGTCCCGTACGGGAGTTGCCGGGCTCAGAGGAAGTACAGGCGGTTGAGGGAGACGGAGTCGGCCGGGTCCGAGCGGACCGGGTCGCCGTCGAGCGTGACGAGCCCGGTGCGGGCGTCCACGGCGACGTCGCCGATACGGGAGTTGAGCAGCAGGTCGCCGGGGCCGATGCCGCGTGTGCCCCGGACGGCGACCCGGCGGCGGCGCGTCGGCATCAGGTCGGCGCCCAGCTGGGCCGCCGCGCCGGAGACGAAGGCGACGGAGATGTCCGCGGCCGTGGCGCCGTGCGCGCCGAACTGCGGGCCGAGCACCAGCGGTTCGCAGGTGTCGGTGGCCGCGTTCGGGTCGCCCACGACCCCGTACGCCGGGAAGCCGGCCTTGAGGACGAGCTGGGGCTTCGCGCCGAAGAACTCCGGCCGCCACAGCACGATGTCGGCGAGCTTGCCGACCTCGAGGGAGCCGACCTCGTGCGCGAGGCCGTGGGCGATCGCCGGGTTGATGGTGAGCTTGGCCATGTAGCGCAGGACGCGGGCGTTGTCGTCGCCGTGCCCATCGCCCTCCAGCGGGCCCAGCTCGGCCTTCATCTTCCCGGCCATGGCGAAGGTCCGGCGTACGGTCTCGCCGGCCCTTCCCATGCCCTGCGCGTCCGACGACGTGATGCCGATGGCGCCCAGGTCGTGCAGGACGTCCTCGGCGCCCATCGTCCCGGCCCTGATCCGGTCGCGGGCCATGGCCGCGTCGCCGGGCAGGTCGGTCTTGAGGTCGTGGACGGAGACGATCATCCCGTAGTGCTCGGCGACCGCGTCCCGCCCGAAGGGCAGGGTGGGGTTGGTGGACGAGCCGATGACGTTGGGGACGCCGGCCATCTTCAGGACGTTGGGGACGTGCCCGCCGCCGCAGCCCTCGATGTGGAAGGCGTGGATCGTCCGGCCTTCCAGGACCTTCAGGGTGTCCTCGACCGACAGGCACTCGTTGAGGCCGTCGCTGTGGAGGGCGACCTGGACGTCGTACTCCTCGGCGACCCGCAGGGCGGTGTCGAGGGCCCGGCTGTGGGCGCCCATGTCCTCGTGGACCTTGAAGCCGGACGCGCCGCCCTCGGCCAGCGCCTCGACCAGCGGGGCTTCGTGGGAGGAGGAGCCGCGCCCCAGGAAGCCGATGTTGACGGGCCAGGCGTCGAAGGCGTTGAAGGCGTGGCGCAGCGCCCAGGGCGAGTTGACGCCGACGCCCCAGACGGGGCCGAACTCCTGGCCGATGATCGTGGTGACGCCGGAGGCGAGCGACGCCTCCATGATGCGGGGCGAGAGCAGGTGGACGTGGGTGTCGACGGCTCCGGCCGTGGCGATCAGGCCCTCGCCGGACACGATGGACGTGCCCGTGCCGACGACGACGTCGACACCGTCGAGGGTGTCGGGGTTACCGGCCCGGCCGATGGCGTGGATGCGGCCCTCGCGGATGCCGATGGACACCTTGCGGATGCCCTGCACGGCGTCGATGACGAGGACGTTGCTGATGACGACGTCGCAGGTCTCGCGGACGGCGGCGGCCTTGAGGTGCAGTCCGTCGCGGGCGGTCTTGCCGAACCCGGCCAGGAACTCGTCGCCGGGCTTCTGGGCGTCGGACTCGACGCGGACCGTGAGTCCGGAGTCGCCGAGGCGGACGCGGTCGCCGGCCCGAGGGCCATGGGTGGCGGCGTACTCGTACGGGGTGAGGCGGTGGGCCTCAGCGGGGTGGCCTCCGGGACGGCTCATCGCTCGACCTCCTGATCAGTGGTGCCCGATACGCCCAGGTAGCCGCAGGCCGCCGCCCTGCGCAGGGCCTCCTCCTTCGCGCCGGGCGCGTCCAGCGGGCCGTCGACCAGCCCGGCGAAGCCGATGGCGACGCGGTCGCCGCCGATGGGCACCAGGCCCACCTCGGCCTCGCCACCCGGGTCGAACCGCATGGAGGACCCGGCGGGGATGCACAGGCGCATGCCGTACGCGGCGGCGCGGTCGAACCGGAGCCGCGGGTTGGCCTCGAAGAAGTGGAAGTGCGAGGTGACGCTGACCGGCACGGTGGCGGTGTTGCGGACGGTGAGCTTCACCTGGGGGACCAGCTCCTCGTAGCCGGGTCCTGGCAGCAGTGCGCCGGGGGCGTCCTCGCCGGCCGAGGGGGCGCCGATCGGGTCGGAGACGACCGCGAGGCGGGAGCCGTCGTCGAAGACGGCCTCGACGTGGACCTCGGTCACCACGTCGGCGACGCCCGGCAGGACGTCGTCGGGGCCGAGCACCGAGCGCGCGGCCTCGATCGCCTCGGTGAGTCGCCGTCCGTCCCGGGCCGCCTCGCAGACGGTGTCGGCGATGAGGGCCGTGGCCTCCGGGACGTTGAGCCGCAGTCCGCGGGCGCGGCGGGCACGGGCGAGTTCGGCGGCTCCGAAGAGCAGCAGCCGGTCGCGTTCCGTGGGGGTCAGTCGCACGTCCTTCACACCTCCTGGCGTGCACAGCATTAGAGCGCCACTCTAACCCTGGGATGCCGGAAAAGAAACCGTTGACTTAGGGCGCCCACATGGGTGACATTGAGCGTCGTTCTAAAGTGCGACGGGACCGGGCACCGGAACTGCCGGGAGACCGGGACCGCAGGGAGAGAGCCATGCCGATCGAACAGCGCGGCGTCGACGCCATCCCCGAGGCGGAACGCACCAGCGGGCCCCGCGACCTGATCGCGATCCTGCTCGGATCGAACCTCTGCCTGGGGGTGATCGTCTTCGGCTGGCTGCCGGTGTCCTTCGGCCTCGGGCTGTGGCCCGCGGTGACCTCGGTGGTCGCCGGCACGGTCGTCGGCGTCCTCGTCACCGCCCCGCTCGCCCTGGTGTCGCTGCGCACCGGCACGAACCTGTCCACGTCGTCCGGCGCCTTCTTCGGCGTACGCGGCCGGCTCGTCGGTTCCGTCGTCGGCCTGCTCCTCTCGCTGGGCTACACCGCGCTGACGCTGTGGATCGGCGGCGACGTGATGCTCGGCACCCTCGCCCGGCTGTTCGGCGTGCCGACCGGGCCCGGGGCGCACGTCCTGGTGTACGTGCTGCTGGCGGGCTGCACCGTGGTCGCCGCGGTGTACGGCTACCAGCTGCTGCTGCGAGTGAGCAGGGCGCTCGCCCTCGGGATGACCCTGCTGCTCGTGCTGGGCGTAGTGGCCTACGCCGGCGACTTCACGGCCGCGCCGCCGCCGGACACGCCGTACCTGCTCGGGTCGTTCTGGCCGACCTGGCTGCTGTCGGCCGTGGCGGCGGGGCTGAGCGGACCGGTCGCCTTCATCACGCTGCTCGGCGACTACACGCGGTACGTCTCCCCCCTGCGGCACAGCGGCCGCTCGGTGTGGCGGGCCACCTGCGTGGGGCTGTTCCTGGGGCTGCTGGTGCCGCAGCTGTTCGGTACGTTCACGGCGCTGGCCGCCCGCGCGGGGCTCGACTACGCGGGCCCGCTCGTCGCGACGGCCGCGCCCTGGTACCTGCTGCCGCTGCTGGTCGCCGCGAGCGCCGGCTCGGTCGGCAACGCCGGGCTGATGCTCTACTCGATGGGCCTCGACCTGGACGCGATCGTCCCGCGGGCGACGCGCGCCACGGCCACGCTGGTGGTGGCCGCGGTGGCGACGGCGTTCGTGTTCCTGGGCCACTTCGCGTGGGACGCGCGGTCGGCGATGACCTCGTTCGTGCTGCTGCTGACGGCGATCGGCACGCCGTGGGCGGTGATCACCCTGATGGGGCACCTGCGCTGCGGCGGTGCGTACGACGCCGAGGCCCTCCAGGTGCTGAACCGGCGGGCGCGGGGCGGCGCGTACTGGTTCCGGGCCGGCTGGCACCCGCGGGCCACGGCGGCGTGGGCGCTGGGCGCGACGACGGGGCTGGCGTCGGTGTCGACGCCGCTGTACGAGGGGCCGCTGCTGCCGATGACGCTCGGCGTGGACTGCAGCTTCATCCTGTCGGGGCTGATGGGAGGGATCGCGTACGCGGCCCTGACCCTCGGCGAGCCGCGCGTACCGGCCACGGCGAGCGGGGCGGCGGAGCCGGAGAGGTCGCTGTTCGAGCCCTCGGCCCGGCCTCTACGATGATCATCGACTGATCGAACAGAAAAACGGGGAAAGCGGGGGCACGTGGAAGAGGTCGCGGGATCGCCGGCCGTGAGGGTGCTGAAGACGATCGGCGGGCTGCTGGTGTTCTTCGCCGACGTCTGGGCGTCCCTGATCGGCGGCGCGCGGCGGCGGCGCGGGCAGGGCGACGACTGACGCCGGCGTGTACGGCGAGGGCCCGGCTCGCGGCGGGTGCGAGCCGGGCCCGTGGACTTCCCGTACGGAGGACCGTCGCGCCGGCGTCAGGCGATCCTGTGCGTCCAGCCGTGGACGTCCTCGGCCTTGCCGGTCTGGATGTCCAGCAGCGCCTTGCGCAGCCTCAGCGTGACCTCGCCCGGCTCGCCGCCGGACTGCTGCCACTCGCCCGCCGTGGACTTGACCGTGCCGACCGGGGTGATCACCGCGGCGGTGCCGCAGGCGAAGACCTCCGTCAGGGTGCCGTTCTCCGTGTCGCGCTTCCACTGCTCGGTGGAGATGCGGCCCTCCTCCGACGTGTAGCCGAGGTCGCGGGCGACGCGGAGCAGCGAGTCACGGGTGATGCCGGCCAGCAGGGACCCGGTCAGCTCCGGGGTGACGATCTTGTCCCCGTACACGAAGTACAGGTTCATGCCGCCCATCTCCTCGACCCACTTGTGCTCCAGCGCGTCGAGCCAGACGACCTGGTCGCAGCCCTTCGCGGCGGCCTCGGCCTGGGCGAGGAGGGAGGCGGCGTAGTTGCCGCCGGTCTTGGCGAAGCCCATGCCGCCGGGGACCGCGCGGACGTAGTTCTCGGAGAGCCAGACGGAGACCGGCTTGACGCCACCGGGGAAGTACGCGCCGGCGGGCGAGGCGATGACGAGGAAGAGGTACTCGTTGGCCGGCCGGACACCCAGCCCGACCTCGTTGGCGATCATGAAGGGGCGCAGGTACAGGGACTCCTCACCGCCGTGCTGCGGGACCCACGCCTGGTCCTGCTTGACCAGCGCGTCACACGCGGCGACGAAGGTCTCGACCGGCAGCTCGGGCATGGCCAGGCGGCGGGCGGAGATCTGGAAGCGCTCGGCGTTGGCCTCGGGGCGGAAGAGCGAGACGGAGCCGTCGGGGCGCCGGTACGCCTTGAGGCCCTCGAAGATCTCCTGCGCGTAGTGCAGGGTCATGTTGGCCGGGTCGACCGACAGCGGACCGTACGGCACGAGCTGGCCGTCGTGCCAGCCGCGGCCCTCCGTCCACTTGATCATGACCATGTGGTCGGTGAAGTGGCGGCCGAATCCGGGGTTGGCCAGGATGGCCTCGCGCTCCGCGTCGGACAGCGGGTTCGAGGAGGGCTTGAGCTCGATCGTCGTGGGCGTCGTCATGAGTGCTAGTCCTTCACCGGTTGTGTGTGACGGACCGCGCCCACGCCGTTCCAGCCGCTGTCGCTGCTGCTGCCAGGACGTCCGAGCATCACCGCATGCCGCGGCCCCGCGTTCGATTATCGCTCGGGGGGCCGTGGGGTGGGAATGGGGTGACCGCGGTCCAGGTTCGATGGTGGCACCCGGTGGCCGCACAGGAGAAGCCGCCGGGCGCTGATGCGACCCGGCGGCTTCTGAGGTAGTCGACGGGTCAGCTCGCTACGCGTACCGCGAGCGCGTCGCCGATCTCGTCCGTCGTCCGCGTCGTCGCGGCGTCGCGCTCGGCGAGGTCGGCGGCGACCGCCTCCTCGATCCGGGCGGCCTCGGACTCGTGGCCGAGGTGGCGCAGCAGCAGGGCGACGGAGAGGATCGTCGCGGTGGGGTCGGCCTTGCCCTGGCCCGCGATGTCGGGCGCGGAGCCGTGGACGGGCTCGAACATCGACGGGAAGGCGCCCGTCGGGTTGATGTTGCCGGACGCGGCCAGGCCGATACCGCCGGTCACGGCGGCGGCGAGGTCGGTCAGGATGTCGCCGAAGAGGTTGTCGGTGACGATGACGTCGAAGCGCTCGGGCTGGGTGACGAAGAAGATCGTCGCGGCGTCGACGTGCAGGTAGTCGGTGGTGACCTCGGGGTACTCCTCGCCGACCTTGTCGAAGATCTTCTTCCACATGTGGCCGGCGTGGACGAGGACGTTGTTCTTGTGGACCAGCGTCAGCTTCTTGCGCGGACGGGCCTTGGCCCGCTCGTAGGCGTCCCGGACGACGCGCTCGACGCCGTACGCCGTGTTGACGCTGACCTCGGTGGCGACCTCGGCGGGGGTGCCCGTGCGCAGCGAGCCGCCGTTGCCCGTGTACGGGCCCTCGGTGCCCTCGCGGACGACGACGAAGTCGATGTCGGGGCGGCCGGCGAGCGGCGTCGCGGTGTTCGGGAAGAGCTTCGACGGGCGCAGGTTGACGTAGTGGTCGAAGGCGAAGCGGAGCTTCAGCAGCAGCCCGCGCTCCAGGACGCCGGCCGGCACGGACGGGTCGCCGATCGCGCCGAGCAGGATGGCGTCGTGGCCCTTGAGGGCTTCCAGCTCCGCGTCGGGGAGGGTCTCCCCGGTGCGGTGCCAGCGCCGGGCGCCGAGGTCGTACTCCTTGGTCTCCAGCTTCACATCCTGCGGAAGCACCGCGCGAAGGACCTTGAGGCCCTGGGACACGACCTCCTGGCCGATGCCGTCACCGGGGATCACTGCGAGATTGATGCTGCGAGACATGCGGGGCACCCTACTCCTCGTCCCATTGCCTGACACATGACCGTCCACCATATGGACGTGCGGCGACGGTCGCGTGCCGTCGGAGGCGTACGGGTGTGCGGTCAGTGGCCGGTGGAGCCGCCGTTGTCACGGCGGTCGAGGGCGCGCTGGAGGGCGGCGGCGGCGTTCTTCCGCTCGGTCTCGCTGGGGCGGGCGGCGGCGTGGCGAACACGACGAACGACGGTGGCAGCGGCCATGGTGGTCGACTCCTTCAGATGAGGGAAGTGAAGGCGCCGGAAGGGGCGGGGAGCGCTGCCGCAGGGGTTGCCTGCCAGGGGGCACCGCGCTCACGACCGCCATTCGCTGATGGAGCGAGACGTTCGGCTCCTACAAAGCTAAGCGACCGCCCCGCCGCTGTCTCCACAATTACTCGGACTTCCTACTATCTGAGACGGGGCATGGGCCCAAGCAGCACGGAGCGTCACAGCACGTCGCCGTCGCGCCAGTCGAAGAGCAGCGCGCCGGCCTCCGCGACGGGCAGCGGCCGCCCGCCCGCCGGGCGCAGATAGGTGGTGTCCTCCTCGCCCGGCAGCCGCCGCCTGCCGTCCGGGCCGTACGTCTCGATCACGCCGTTCCACAGCTGCCAGCCGCGCGAGCGGTACAGCGGGGCGCCCTCGGCGGAGGCGGACAGGGCCCCGAAGTCGTAGGCCCCGTCGATCACTTCCTCCAGTGCGGCCATGACGCGGGCGCCCAGCCCCTGCCGCCGGCGGTCGGCGCGGACGCCCACCGCCTCGACGTAGCCGACCCGGTGGGCGCGCCCGGCGTGCACGACGCGGCGCATGACGACGCTGCCGTGCGCCACGACCCGCCCGCCGTCGTCCTCGACGTACGCGTGCACGCCGCCGAGCCCGTGCTCCCAGTCCTTCTCGGTGAAGTCCCCGTCGAAGGCCTGCTGGAGCAGGGCCCGGATCTCCCGGAGCCGGGCGGGCGGCAACGCGTAGGTGTGGGCGGTGTGCAGACGGTCGGTCATACCGCCCACTGTCGCAGCCCCCGCCCGTACCGGGTACCGGATTGCCCGGACCCGGTACGGAAGGGAGTGCCCCGGTACGGAAGGGGGCGCCCCGGTCAGTACACGGCGACGCCGTACGCGGCGAGCGCCTCCTTGACCGGCTGGTGGATGGCCGAGCCGTTGGTGCCCGTGCAGCCGGAGCTGCCGGAGTGGATGCCGAGCGCGACCGAGCCGGCGAAGTGGGCGCCGCCGCTGTCGCCGCCGGCCGAGCAGGCGGTCGTGCGGACCATGCCGTAGACCGGGCCGTCGCTGTAGTTGACGGTGACGTTCACGGCGGTGACCGTGCCGCTGGTCACCTTGGTGGTGGAGCCGCTCTTCTTGATGGCCTGGCCGACGACCGCGTCGGCGGCGGAGGCGATGTCCTGGTAGCTGCCGTTGTAGAGGTTGACCCGGCCGCCCAGGTTGCTGGTGGTGGTGTAGCGGACGATGCCGTAGTCGTTGGTCGGGAAGCTGGTGCCCTCGCGCACGCCGATGGACGCGCCGCCGGAGGTGTCCGACCAGCTGGACGACAGGTTGGTGCAGTGCCCGGCGGTCAGGAAGTACCGGGTCGTGCCCTTGCTGACGTTGAAGGCGGCGGAGCAGCGGTAGCCGCCGCCGTAGATGGCGTCACCGCCGGCGACCTCGCGTGTGAAGACGCCCGGTACGCGGGTGATGCGGACGGCGCCGTCGAGCGAGGCGGCGACCTTCCGCAGCCGGGCCATGTCCTTGGCCGAAACGGACTGGTCGGCCTCGACGGCGATCTGGTTGGTGCGCGGGTCGAGGCCCCACGAAGTGCCCGGGATGCTGGCCCGGGACTCCAGGGCCGCCATGGCGGCGTCGAGCTGGGCGGCGCCGCGCTGCACGCGCCGGGGGGTGGCGCCGGCGGCCCGGACCTTCTCGGCGGCGGCCTCGGAGGTCACGGTGACGACCAGTTCGCCGGTCGCGGCGTCGAGGTAGGTGCCGGCGCTGTCGGCGCCGAGGGAGCGCTCGACGGCGGCGTCGAGGGCGTAGAGGGTGGCGGCTTCGCCGTTTTGGTCGGCGGACCGGTCCGGGGCGGCTCCGGCCGGGGTGGCGCCGAGGCCGAGGGATGCGGCGACGAGCAGGGCGGACAGGCCGATGCGCGCACGGGTCGTGCGTCTCATGCCGGGGTCTCCTTCGTCGGTGACGGGTGGGGACGTACCGACGAAGCAACTTGGCATGTCCATTACCGTCCCGCAAGGGTGTCTCCCGGACACGGACGGTCCGGAGGCGGGCGCGGGAGGCGGCACGGCCCGGACATGGAAACCGCCCCCGCCCGGCGTGGGGGCCGGAGGGGGGCGGTGTCAGGGGGTGGGCGGAGGTCAGCCCATGTGCGGGTAGCCGTACTCGGTCGGCGGGACCAGCGTCTCCTTGATGGACCGGGTCAGCGTCCAGCGCATCAGGTTCTGCGGGGCGCCCGCCTTGTCGTTGGTGCCCGAGGCGCGGCCGCCGCCGAAGGGCTGCTGGCCGACGACGGCGCCGGTCGACTTGTCGTTGATGTAGAAGTTGCCCGCGGCGTAGCGCAGCTTCTCCATCGTGTGGGCGGCGGCGGCGCGGTCGTTCGCGATGACCGAGCCCGTGAGCGCGTACGCCGACACCGACTCCATCTGGTCGAGCATCGCGTCGTACCGGTCGTCCTCGTAGACGTGCACGGCGAGGATCGGGCCGAAGTACTCGTCCCGGAAGACCTCGTTCTCCGGGTCGGTGCACTCGATGACGGTCGGGCGGACGAAGTAGCCGACCGAGTCGTCGTACGTGCCGCCCGCGACGATCGTGCAGGCCGGGTCCTGCTTGGCGCGGTCGATGGCGGCCTTGTTCTTGGCGAAGGCACGCTCGTCGATGACGGCGCCGATGAAGTTCGACAGGTCGGTGACGTCACCCATCCTGATGCCGTCGACCTCCGCCGCGAACTCCTCCTTGAAGCCGGAGTTCCAGATCGAGGCCGGGATGTACGCCCGCGACGTGGCGGAGCACTTCTGGCCCTGGAACTCGAAGGCGCCACGGGTCAGGGCGGTCTTCAGCACGGCGCGGTCGGCGCTCGGGTGCGCGACGACGAAGTCCTTGCCGCCCGTCTCGCCGACGATCCGCGGGTAGGAGCGGTACTTCTCGATGTTGTTGCCGACCGTCTTCCACAGGTGCTGGAAGGTCCTGGTCGAGCCGGTGAAGTGGATGCCGGCGAGCATCGGGTGGTTCAGGGCCACCTCGGAGACGGCGATGCCGTCACCCGTCACCAGGTTGATGACGCCCTTGGGCAGGCCGGCCTCCTCCAGGAGCTGCATCAGCAGCACGGCGGAGTGGGTCTGCGTCGGGGACGGCTTCCAGACCACGACGTTGCCCATGAGGGCGGGGGCGGTGGGCAGGTTGCCGGCGATCGCGGTGAAGTTGAACGGCGTGATCGCGTAGACGAAGCCCTCCAGCGGGCGGTGGTCCAGGCGGTTCCACACACCCGGGGAGTTCGCCGGGGGCTGCTCGGCGAGCAGGTCACGGGCGTACTTGACGTTGAACCGCCAGAAGTCGACCAGCTCGCACGGGGTGTCGATCTCGGCCTGCTGGGCGGTCTTCGACTGGCCGAGCATCGTGGACGCGGCCAGCGTCTCGCGCCACGGGCCGGCCAGCAGCTCGGCGGCGCGCAGGATGATCGCGGCGCGGTCGTCGAAGGACATCGCGCGCCAGGCCGGAGCGGCGGCCAGGGCCGCGTCGATGGCGTCCTGGGCGTCCTGCTGGGTGGCGCCCGCGAAGGTGCCGATGACCGCGCCGTGGTTGTGCGGCTGCACCACGTCCACGCGCTCGCCGCCGCCCATGCGCTTGACGCCGTTGATCGTCATCGGCAGCTCGACGGGGTTCTCGGCCAGCTCCTTGAGCTTGGCCTCCAGACGGGCGCGCTCCGGAGAGCCAGGGGCGTAGCCGTGCACCGGCTCGTTGACCGGGCGGGGACCTGGGTCACAGCGTCCATGAGTTCCGTAACTCCTTATGAGAGGGGTGGAGGGCTCAGCCCTTGGTGATCATCGAGCGGACGAAGAAGAGCAGGTTCGCCGGCTTCTCCGCCAGGCGCCGCATGAAGTAGCCGTACCAGTCCGTGCCGTACGCCGTGTAGACGCGCATGCGGTGGCCCTCGGCCGCGAGCCGCAGGTGCTCGTCGCTGCGGATGCCGTACAGCATCTGGAACTCGTACTCATCCAGTTTGCGCCCGGCGCGGCGGGCGAGGTCCTGGGTGATGGCGATCAGGCGCGGGTCGTGCGACCCGATCATCGGGTAGCCCTCGCCCGCCATGAGGATCTTGAGGATGCGGACGTACGCCTTGTCGATCTCGGCCTTGTCCTGGTACGCGACGGACGCCGGCTCCTTGTAGGCGCCCTTCACGAGCCGGACGCGGCTGCCGTTGGCGGCGAGCCGGCGGGCGTCGTCCTCGGTGCGGAACAGGTAGGACTGGATCACGCAGCCGGTCTGCGGGAAGTCCTTCCGCAGCTCCTCGTGGATGGCGAACATCGAGTCGAGGGTGGTGTGGTCCTCCGCGTCCAGCGTGACCGTCGTGCCGATCTCGGCGGCGGCCTCGACGACCGGGCGGACGTTGGCGAGGGCGAGCTCGTGGCCCTCGTCCAGCGCCTGGCCGAACATGGAGAGCTTGACGGACATCTCGGCCCTGGTGCCCAGGCCGAGCGCCTTCAGCCGGCCGATCAGCTCCAGGTAGGCGTCGCGCGCGGCGTAGGACTGCTCGACGGTGGTGATGTCCTCGCCGACGACGTCGAGGGTGACTTCCAGGCCCTTGTCGGTGAGGTCCGTGACGATCGGGATGACCTGGTCGACGGTCTCGCCGGGGATGAACCGGTCGACGACCGGCTTGGTCACCGGGGCCGCCGACACAATGCGGCGCATCTTGTCGCTGCGCGACGCGGCGAGGATCACGGGACCCAGCACGGGGCACCTCCACGAACAGGGGTAGCAGGAGGCCGTCACCCGACGGAACGGGAACGGCACGGAGAACCACCGTGAAACCTAAGGATCGCTCCGATCCTGGGCCACGGACAGCTGTCACGCATCCGTGCCGCGGACTTCAGACATCTGTCTGAAGCGGTGGGAGAATGTCCGGGTGAAGGGCGATTACCAGGACCTGGTCGACGAGATCTCGGCGCTGCTCGGCGCCCCGGCGACGCTGGAGGACCGGGACTTCGGGCTGATCGCCTTCGGGGCGCACGACAGCGACGACGACACCGCGATGGACCCCGTGCGCACCCGTTCGATCCTGACCCGCAGGTCGACGCCTGCGGTGCGCGCCTGGTTCGAGGGCTTCGGCATCACCCGCGCCAAGGGGCCCGTCCGCATCCCGGCGGCGCCCGACGCGGGCGTCTACCGCGACCGCCTCTGCCTCCCCGTACGCCATCGGGGGGTCGTCCTCGGCTACGTCTGGCTCCTCGACGCCTCCCCCGGGCCGGCGCCGGAGCGGCTGGACGCGGCGATGGAGGTGGCGTCCAGGATCGGGGCGCTGCTCGCGGACGAGGAGCGGGCGGGCGCCGACCTCTCGCGCGAACTGCGGGCGGTGCTGACGGCGGAGCGCGGCTGGCAGTACGACATGGCGCTCACCGCCCTGCGCACGGCACTCGGCCCGGCGGCGGACGGCCCGCACGCACTGGTGTGCGTGGCGCCCTGGCCGGGCGACGCCGGCCCGTCGACCCGTACGGCCCCGGGGGCGGCGGCCCTGTGCACGGTGCCGTGGGGGATCGGCTCGGGGCGGGTGACGGGGGCGGACGCGGGTGGGGCGTCGGGCGGGGGCCGCGCCGCGGAGGCGGGCTCGCGGGGCGGTCGCGCGCGCGGGTCCGGCGCGGAGGGGCGAGGGCCCGGCGCGGACGGGCCCGGGTCCGGCGCGGAGGGCGGTGGCGGGCACGCGCTCGCCGTGCTGGTGCGGCTGCGGGCCGCCGGGGCGCTCGCGCCCGCGTTGACGGCGGCCGGGCGGCTGCTGGACGCGGCCGTGCCGGGTGCCGTCGCGGGGGTGGCCGACCCGCGGCAGGGCCTGGCGGACCTGGGCGCGGCCTGGGGCGAGGCGACGGCGGCGGCGCGCGCGGCGGCGGCCCGGCCGCGACTCGGCCCGGTGGCGCCCTGGTCGTCGATCGGCCCGTACCGGCTGCTCGGCGCCCTGCCGCCCGGCACGGCGACCGACCCGGCGGTCCGCCCCCTGCTCACCCCGGCCCACGCCGAACTGGCCCGCACCGCCGAGGTGTTCCTCGACTGCGCGGGCCAGGCGGGCCGCACGGCCGGGGCCCTGGGCATCCACCGGCAGACCCTCTACTACCGGCTGTCCCGCGTGGAACAGCTGACCGGCCTCGACCTCAACGACGGCGAGGACCGCCTGCTGCTCCACATGGCGCTCAAGGCGCGGCTTCTCTGACGGCCGGCCCGTGCCCTACGGGACGGCGATCAGCGCGAGCGTGGGCACGAGGGTCACCAGCGCGCTCGCCGGCCAGTAGACGCGGGGGTCGAGTGCCGTCCTGCGCCGCAGGGGACGGTTGACCAGCCACCACACCAGGCCGAACAGCCCCACCACAGGTCCTCCGACGAGCAGCCACGGCAGCACGCCGTCGTTCTCCGTGGGCTCGCGCTGAGTCCAACCCATCGCCGCGAGCGGCCAGTTCGCAACGAAGTACCAGAGCAGCCACACCGGCACGATGCCGGGTATCCCCAGCGTCAGGTTCACCGCCACAGCTGTCCACGCCCGTCTCCTCATGGCCCGATCATGGCGGGCCCCGCCCGGAACGGGCGCGTCCGGCAGGGCCGCGGGGGACGGCCTGAAGCGTTTCACATGAAGTTGTTGAAAACAATAATCATTTGCTACGGTCCCGACCACCGTCACCGTCCCCCGCCCGGAAGGGTGCTCCCGTGCGCCGTCTCCTGCCCGCTGCCGCGCTCGCCTCCGCGTCCCTGCTGCTCACCGGCTGCTTCGCCGCCGCGGACGGCGGCACCGGGAGCGACACCGGCAAGCGCATACGCGTCGCGATGATGAACCCGCCGCGCTCCGGCCTCTCCCCGCTCTCCGACGACGCCTTCAAGCTCTCGCGCTGGTCCACCGCCGAAACCCTCGTCACCCTCGACGCCAACGGCGACGCCGTCCCCGCGCTCGCCACCGCCTGGCGGCAGGAGGGCCGGACCTGGGTCTTCACCGTCCGCGACGGCGTCACCTTCCACGACGGCACCCCGCTGACCGCCCGTGACGTGGAGCGCTCGCTGACCCGCGCCGCCACCGCCTCGCCCAAGCCGCGCATCCTCGACGGCGTCGAGCTGACCGTCCGGGCATCGGGGAAGACCGTCACCGTCACCACCGCGGCCGAGGACCCGCTCGTCCCGCAGCGGCTCAGCTCCCCGCAGCTGTCGATCCTGTCCGCCGAGGCCTACCGCGGGAAGACGGTCGACCCGGTCGGCACCGGCACCGGCCCGTTCCGGCTCACCAAGGTCAACGGCACCTCCTCCGCCTCCCTCGACCGCTACGACGGTTACTGGGGCCGCAAGGCCAAGGCCCCCGGCATCGACGTGACGTTCGTGCCGGACGGCACCGCCCGCGCCGCCGCCCTGCGCACCGGCGAGGCCGACATCGTGGAGGCCGTCCCCGTCTCGCAGGCCGCGCTCCTCGACCAGGACCTCATCACCGAGGTCCCCATGCCGCGCACCAACACCCTGTACCTGAACACTGAGAGGGGCGTCTTCAAGGACCCGAGCATGCGGGCCGCCGCCCGGCAGGCCATCGACGCCGCCTCGATCGTCAAGGGCGTCTACGAGGGCCGCGCCGATGTCGCCAAGGGGCTGCTCGGTCCCGCCCTCGCCTGGGCCGACGGGCTGCGCACCGCCCGCACCCCCGCACCGGCGGGCCGGCCCGGCGGCGCCACGATCACCATCGGCACCTTCACCGACCGCGCGGAGCTGCCCGAGGTCGCCCAGACCCTCCAGCAGCAGCTGCAGAAGGCCGGCTTCACCGTGAAGCTGGAGGTCCGCGAGTACGCCACCATCGAATCCGACGCCCTGGCCGGCGCGTTCGACGCGTTCATCCTGTCCCGGGCGACCGTCCTCGACTCGGGCGACCCCGCCGCGTACCTCTACAGCGACTTCGCGTCGCGCGGCTCCTTCAACATCGCGCAGCTCGCCGACCCGGCCGTCGACAAGGCGCTGGAGAAGGCCGCGGCCACCGGCACCGGCGAGGCCCGCCGCAAGGCGGTCATCGCGGCGGAGGCCGCCGTCCTCGCCACCGACGCCGCCGTGCCGATGCTGCACGAGCGGGTCATCCAGGGCGACGCGGCGGGCGTCGTGGGCGCCGCGCACGACCCGCGCGAGCGGCTGCTCGTCACCGTCGACACCCACGTCGAGTAAGGGCCCTCGCACGGTGAAGGCCCCTCTGTCCGGCGCGGGCACGGCCCGCCCCGCCACGCTCACGCCTCTCACGACCCGCTTGCCGACGCGCGCCGCCGCGCTCACCCCCCTCCTCACGCGGGCCGTCGCGCTCGCCGCCGTCCTGGCCGCGGTCGGGCTGCTGCCCTGGCTGTCGGGCCGGGACCCGGCGCTGACCGTGCTGCGCGCCCGGTCCGCCGAGCAGGAGGCGACGGCCGAGGCGCTCGCCGCGATCCGCGCCGACCTCGGGCTGGACGCCGGGCCCGTCGCCCTCCTCGCCGACTGGGCGTCGGGCCTGCTCCGCGGCGACCTCGGCACCTCGTGGGTGTCGGGCACCGACGTCCTGCCGTCCGTCGGCGCGGGCCTCCAGGTGTCCCTCGGGCTGATGGCCGCCGCCCTCGGCGTGGCCCTGCCGGTCGCCGCCGCGCTCGTCGCACCCGTACTGGTACGCGGCCGCGGCACCTCGGGAGCCGTCGCCGCCGTGCCGGCCGCCCTGCCCGAATTCCTGCTCGCCACGCTGCTGTTGATCGTGTGCGGCGTGTGGCTCGGCTGGCTGCCGACGGCCGGCTGGCAGGGGCCCGCCCACCTGGTGCTGCCCGCCGCCGCGCTGGGCGTCCCGGCGGGCGCGCTGCTCGGCCGGCTCGTCGCCGACGCGCTGCCCGGCGTCCTCGACGAGCGGTGGGTGGAGCTGTGGCGCGGCGCGGGCGTGACCCGCACCCGGGTCGCGGCCGCCGCGCTCCGGCGCGCCCTGCCCCCGCTCGTCCCGCAGTTCGGCATGGTCGTCGTCGGCCTGACGGGCGGCGCGGTCGCCGTGGAGGCCGTCTTCGCGGTGCCCGGCATCGGCCGTACGGCGCTGGGCGCGGCCAAGTCGCAGGACCTGCCGCTCCTCCAGGGCTGTGTGCTCGCGCTGCTGGCGCTCGGGCTGGCCGTGGGCGCGCTGGCCGCGCTGGTACGGCGCCGGCTCCTCGGCCCCGGGCTGCGCGACGCGGGCCTCACGCTGCCCGCCCCGCGCCCGGTGCGGGTGAGCCCGGCCGTGCCGGCGGTCCTGGGCGGCGCGCTGCTGACGCTGACCGTCTGGGGGCTGCTCCGGGACCCGTACGCGCTGGACACGGCCGCCCGGCTGGTCCCGCCCTCGGCGGCCCACCCCCTCGGCACCGACGGCCTGGGCCGTGACGTGCTGGCCCGGCTCGGGCACGGCGCGGCTGCCACGGTCGGCACGGCCGCCGCGGTGTGCGCGCTCAGCTTCGTCCTGGCCATGGTGCTGGGCTTCGCGCCCCGGGTCACCGCCGGGACGTCCGACATCGCGAACGCCCTGCCGCCGGTGATCGTCGGCATCCTGGTGGCCGCCGCCGCGGGACCGGGCCCGGGAGGTGCCGCGCTCGCCGTGGCGCTGATCTCCTGGCCGCCGCTCGCCGCCCACGCGGCCGCACTGGTGCAGGAGGTACGGGCCTCCGGCTTCCTGCTGGCCCAGCGGGCGATCGGTGCCGGGCCCGGCTGGATCCTGACCCGGCACGTCCTGCCCTCGGTGGCCGGGCCGGTCGCGCGGCACGCCGTGCTGCGCCTGCCCGGGGTCGCCCTCGCCCTGGCGTCGCTGGGCTTCCTCGGGCTCGGCGCCCAGCCGCCCGCCCCGGAGTGGGGCCTGCTCCTGGACGAGTCGCGCGCCTACGTGGAGCGCGCCCCCTGGGCGGCGCTCGCGCCCGCGCTGGCGCTCGCGGTGCTGGCGGCCCTGTCGGTGTCCCTGGCCGCGTACGCCTCGTCCCGCCCCCACCGCCGCCCCTCCCCCTCGTACGGCCGCCTCCGCCACGGCCGCTCACGGAAGGCCGCCGACCGTGCCGACTGACACGCCCCTGCTCTCCGTACGCGACTTGTCCGTCTCCTTCGGCGGCGGCGCCGACGCCGTGCGCGGGCTGTCCTTCGACGTCCACGACGGGCAGGTCCTCGCCCTCGTCGGGGAGTCCGGCGCGGGCAAGTCCCTCACCGCCCGCGCCCTGCTGGGCCTGACGCCGCGCGAGGCACGGGTCACCGGCAGCGTCCGCCTGCGTGACGCGGGCGAACTCGTCGGCGCGCAGCGGGGCGTGCTCGGCGCGCTGTGGGGGCGGCGCATCGCCTTCGTCCCCCAGGACTCCCTGTCCGCGCTGTCGCCCGTGCACCCCGTCGGCGACCAGCTCGCCGCCGCCGTCCGCTCCGTGCGCGGCCTGTCACGCCGCGACGCGCGCGCCCGCGCCGCCGAGGCCCTGGACCGGGTCGGTGTCCCGGCGGCCCGCGCCCGCGCCCACCCGCACGAGCTGTCCGGCGGCATGCGGCAGCGTGCCGTCATCGCGATGGCCATGGTCAACGAACCCGATCTGGTCGTCGCCGACGAACCCACCACCGCGCTCGACCCCGAGCTGCGCGCCCAGGTCCTCCGCGTGCTCGGCGAACAGCGCGAGACGACCGGCGCGACGCTCGTCCTCGTCACCCACGACCTGGAGGCCGTCGCCGACCACGCCGACCGCGTGCTCGTCCTGTACGCCGGCCGCCACATGGAGTCCGGCCCGGTGAAGCCCGTGCTCGCCCAGCCCCGCTCCCCCTATACGGCGGGCCTCCTGGCGTCCCTTCCGCCCGCCGGGCCCGTGCCCGGCCGTGGCCGCCGGCTGCCCGCGATCGGCGGCACCCCGCCCGCGCCCGGGGACCACCCGGCCGGCTGCGCGTTCGCGCCGCGCTGCCCGCTCGCCGACGAGCCCTGCCGTACGCGGCGGCCGGACCCGGTACCCGCGGCGGACCGGGACGTCTCCTGCCACCACCCCGAACACCCCCTGCTCGGGCCCGAGTTGTTCCTGGAGACCCCATGAGCCCCCTCCTCCGGGTGCGCGACCTCGTCGTGACGTACGGGGACACGGTCGCCGTCGACCACGTCTCCTTCGACCTCGACGCCGGGGAGACCCTCGCCCTCGTCGGCCCGTCCGGCTGCGGCAAGTCGTCCACCGCCGCCGCCGTCCTGGGCCTGCGCCGTCCGGACAGCGGGGAGGTGTGGTTCCAGGGCCGCGAGCTGACCCGCCTGGGCGAACGCGCCCTGCGCCCGCTGCGGCCCGCGATGCAGCCCGTGTTCCAGGATCCGTACGGCTCGCTCAGCCCCCGGCAGCGCATCCGGGACGCCCTCGCCGAGCCCCTGCGGGTACAGCGCCGCTGGGATCCGGTGGCCGGCCCCCGGCGGGTGGCGGAGCTGCTGGTGGCCGTCGGCCTCGACCCGGCGCTCGGCGACCGGCTGCCGCACGAACTGTCGGGCGGCCAGTGCCAGCGGGCCGGGATCGCCCGCGCCCTGGCGAGCGAGCCGCGCCTCCTCGTGCTCGACGAGCCCGTCTCCGCACTGGACCCGTCGGTCCGGGCGGGCGTCCTCAACCTGCTGGCGGAACTCCAGGAGACGCTGGGCCTCGCCCATCTCTTCATCTGCCATGACATGGCCGTGGTACGGCACTTCGCGGACCGCACGGCCGAGATGCGGGCCGGCCGCCTGGAAAGGATCACATGAGTCCGCTGGCCCACCTTCTGACAGGGAGCCAATTCGCCTTCAACGTCGGCTTCTTCGCCGTACTCCCCTACCTGGCCGACCATCTCGGCGGCACCCTCGGCCTCGCCGGCTGGCTGGTGGGCCTCGTCCTCGGCCTGCGCACCTTCAGCCAGCAGGGCCTGTTCGTGGTGGGCGGCGCCCTCACCGACCGTTTCGGGCCGCGCCCGGCGGTCCTCGCCGGCTGCGCGCTGCGCGTCGCCGGCTTCTGCTGGCTGGCCTACGCCGAGGCCGTGTGGGCGGTGGTGGGCGCGGTCGTGCTGGTGGGGTTCGCGGCGGCGCTGTTCTCTCCGGCCGTCGAGTCGGAGATCGCCCGCGAGGCCGTACGACACGAGGAGGCGACCGGCACGCCCCGCACCCGCGTCCTGGCCCGGTTCTCGGCCGCGGGCCAGGCGGGCGCCCTGACCGGGCCCGTGCTGGGGGCGCTGCTGCTGCACGCGCAGTTCCGGGCGGCGTGCCTGGCCGGCGCGGCCGTGTTCGCCCTGGTCCTGGTGGGCCACGCGCGTCTGATGCCGGGCCACCGGCCCGCCCCGGAGGTCCGGCCGTCCGGCTCGGGACTGCCGCAGGTCCTGCGCCACCGCCGCTTCCTGGCGCTCACGTTCGCCTACGCCACGTACCTCCTGGCGTACAACCAGCTGTATCTGGCGCTGCCCGCCGAACTGGACCGTTCCCTCGGCTCGCAGGCGGCGCTGGGCTGGCTGTTCGCCCTGTCGTCGGCCCTGGTGGTGGCCGGCCAGCTGCCGCTGGAGCGCTGGGCGGGCGCCCGGCTGCCGTGGCGTACGGCGATCCGGCTCGGGCTGCTGCTGGTGGCGGCGGCGTTCGGCGCTGCGGGTGTACTGCGGCCCCTGGGCGGCCTGTGGCCGTCGGTGGCCTTCGTCGTGCTGCTGTCGGTGGGCCAGATGCTGATCCTGCCCGCCGTACGGGCGTGGCTCCCGGATCTGGTCGACGCGCGGCGGCTCGGCCTGTACACCGGCGCGCTGTCGTCCCTGTCGGGCCTCGCGGTCCTGGCGGGCGGCGCGCCGGCGGGCGCGCTGCTGTCGTCGGCCTGGTACTGGCCCGTCATGGCCGCGCTGCCCTTGGCGGGGCTGGCGGCGGTGCCCGTCAGCCGGCCTCGCCCAAGGCCTGTCCCGGCCGCACTGGCCGACAGCAACCGAGATTAATCCGGCCACACCGGCGGTGAGCCGCCCGACGACGGGACGGGGGTGGACCGGGGGTCGCGCGCGCAGGATTGGCGGTGCTGGGACGCTTCGCTCTCAAGTCCCCGAGCGAGCCAATCTGAGCACGTGACCCCCGGGCCGCACCCGGACCCACCCACCGTCGTGACGCGCGCCAGGGGTGGGCCCTCAGGCCGGGCGGCCGTTCCTCGTTGTGCCCACCCGTTCCTCCCCAGCGGAACGACCGCCCACAACGACGAAACGGCGGCACCGGCGGCGCGAGCCCACAACGACGGAACGGCGGCACCAGCCTCAAAAGGGAGCGCCCCCGGCCGCGCATGCGGCGGGGGCGCTTCCTGGGGCGCGTCCGTCAGGACAGGTTCACCGAGCGCGCGGAGGTCGCGCCGACCTCGGCGGCCACCTCGGCCAGGACCTGCTGCGGCACCGTGTCGTCCACGGTCAGGACGGCGAGCGCCTCGCCACCCTCCTCCGCACGCGCCACCTGCATGCCCGCGATGTTGAGCCCGGCCTCGCCGAGGATGCGGCCGACGGTGCCGACGACACCCGGGCGGTCCTCGTAGCGCAGCACGATCATGTGCTCGGCGAGGGCCAGGTCCACGTCGTAGTCGCCGACGGCGACGATCTTCTGGATGTGCTTGGGGCCGACCAGCGTGCCGGAGACGGCCACCTCCTCGCCGCCCGACAGCGTGCCGCGCACGGTGATCACGTTGCGGTGGTCGGGGGACTCGCTGCTGGTGGTGAGCCGCACCTCGACGCCGCGCTCCTGCGCGAACAGCGGGGCGTTCACGTACGAGACGGTCTCGTCGACGACGTCCTCGAAGACGCCCTTCAGCGCGGACAGCTCCAGCACCTTCACGTCGTGCTGGGTGATCTCGCCGTACACCTCGACGTCGAGACGGACGGCGACCTCACCGGCCAGCGCGGTGAAGATCCGGCCGAGGCGCTCGGCGAGCGGCAGGCCCGGCTTGACGTCCTCGGCGATGACGCCGCCCTGGACGTTGACCGCGTCCGGGACCAGCTCACCGGCGAGGGCGAGCCGCACGGAGCGGGCGACGGCGATACCGGCCTTCTCCTGGGCCTCGTCGGTGGAGGCACCGAGGTGCGGGGTGCAGACGACCTGGTCCAGCTCGAACAGCGGCGAGTCGGTGCAGGGCTCCTTGGCGTACACGTCGAGGCCCGCGCCGGCGACCCGGCCCTCCTTGAGCGCCGCGTACAGCGCCTCCTCGTCGACGATGCCGCCGCGGGCGGCGTTGACGATGCGGACGGTCGGCTTGACCTTGTGCAGCGCCTCGTAGCCGATCAGGCCCAGCGTCTCGGGGGTCTTCGGCAGGTGGACGGTGATGAAGTCGGAGACCTCCAGCAGCTCGTCCAGCGTCAGCAGCTTGACGCCCATCTGGGCGGCGCGCGCGGGCTGCACGTAGGGGTCGTACGCGACGATCTTCATGCCGAACGCGGACATGCGCTGGGCGACCAGCACGCCGATGCGGCCGAGGCCGACGACGCCAAGGGTCTTCTCGCTCAGCTCGACGCCCGTGTACTTGCTGCGCTTCCACTCGCCGTTCTTCAGGGCGGTGTTGGCCTGCGGGATGTTGCGGGCGGTGGCGATCAGCAGACCGCACGCCAGCTCGGCGGCGGTGACGATGTTGGACGTGGGCGCGTTGACGACCATCACGCCGGCCTTGGTGGCGGCGGGCACGTCCACGTTGTCCAGGCCGACGCCGGCGCGGGCGACGACCTTGAGCTTGTTCGCGGCGGCGATGGCCTCGGCGTCGACCTTGGTCGCGGAGCGGACGAGGATCGCGTCGACGCCGGCGATCGCGGGCAGCAGCTCGGCGCGGTCGGCGCCGTTGCAGTGCCGGATCTCGAAGTCCGGGCCCAGTGCGTCGACGGTGGCGGGCGACAGCTCTTCAGCGATGAGTACGACAGGTTTCGGGCTCACGTGAGGTCCTCACAAGTCCAGTGCGGACGGCCGTCCCGACGGCCGCAGGCGGTGGAGGGGGCTTGCCGCGTGGAAGACGCACGACGCTGTGGGCCTGACGCGTATGGGGGTGCAGTGCTGTGTGTTCCGGGGCTGCCCCGGGGAACGCCCGAACCGCCGGTTTTCCGGCCCGGGAGTGAGCCTCAGTGTAGTAGCGGCGGGGGCCGTTTTCTGCGCCTGGTTGGCAGGATCACCCGCATGAGGCTGGACGCCGTGGACAAGCCTGTCCGGGGCATGGCGGGGATGGCCGGACGGGGCCGGGCGCGATGCCCGGCCCCGTCGGCCGCGAGGCTCAGGCCTCGTCGTTGTCCACCCAGCTCATGAGCTTGCGCAGCTCCTTGCCGGTGGTCTCCAGCAGGTGCTCGGAGTCCTGCGTCTTGTACTCGTTGTACTTCTTCAGGCCGCCGTGGTACTCGTCCATCCAGTTCTTGGCGAAGGTGCCGTCCTGGATCTCGGTGAGGACCTTCTTCATCTCGGCCTTGGTGGCGTCGGTGATGATCCGCGGGCCGGTGACGTAGTCGCCCCACTCGGCGGTCTCGGAGACCGACCAGCGCATCTTCTCCAGGCCGCCCTCGTACATCAGGTCGACGATCAGCTTCAGCTCGTGGAGGCACTCGAAGTAGGCGATCTCCGGCTGGTAGCCGGCCTCGACCAGGGTCTCGAAGCCCGCCTTGACGAGCGCGGACGTACCGCCGCAGAGCACGGCCTGCTCACCGAACAGGTCGGTCTCGGTCTCCTCGGTGAAGGTCGTCTTGATGACGCCGGCGCGGGTGCCCCCGATGGCCTTCGCGTAGGACAGCGCGAGCTGGAACGCGTTGCCCGTGGCGTCCTGCTCGACCGCCGCGATCGCCGGGACGCCGCGACCCTCCTCGTACTGGCGGCGGACCAGGTGGCCCGGGCCCTTCGGGGCGACGAGGGCGACGTCGACGCCGGCCGGGGGCTTGATGAAGCCGAAGCGGACGTTGAAGCCGTGGGCGAAGAACAGCGCGTCGCCGTCCTTCAGGTTGTCCTTGATGGACTCCTCGTAGACCTGGGCCTGGATCGGGTCCGGGATCAGGACCATGATCACGTCGGCCTCGGCGGCGGCCTCGGCCGGGGTGACCACACGCAGGCCCTGCTCCTCGGCCTTCGCCTTGGACTTGGAGCCCTCGTGCAGACCGACGCGGACGTCGACGCCGGAGTCGCGGAGCGACAGCGCGTGGGCGTGGCCCTGGCTGCCGTAACCGATCACCGCGACCTTGCGGCCCTGGATGATGGACAGGTCGGCGTCGTCGTCGTAGAACAGCTCGGCCACTGGGTTTCTCCTTGGGTTTTCTGGTGGTGCGTCCCACCGTACGTGGGGAGGCTGGTGAGAAGTTGAGGGGTCTCGCTGTGCGAGAAGGGGTCGTCGGACCCGCGGGTCAGGCGGACCGCTCCAGGGCCCGCAGCGACCGGTCCGTGATGGACCGGGCTCCGCGCCCTATGGCGATCGTGCCGGACTGGACGAGTTCCTTGATGCCGAACTGTTCCAGCATCTTGAGCATCGCCTCGAGCTTGTCACTCGATCCGGTGGCCTCGATGGTGACCGCCTCGGGCGAGACGTCCACGGTCTTGGCGCGGAACAGCTGGACGATCTCGACGATCTGGGAGCGGGTCTCGTTGTCGGCGCGGACCTTCACCAGGACGAGCTCGCGCTGGATCGCGGCGCTGGGCTCGAGTTCGACGATCTTCAGGACGTTGACCAGCTTGTTGAGCTGCTTCGTCACCTGCTCCAGCGGCAGGTCCTCGACATTGACCACGATGGTGATGCGGGAGATGTCGGGGTGCTCGGTGACACCGACGGCGAGGGAGTCGATGTTGAAGCCGCGCCGGGAGAACAGGGCGGCGATCCGGGCGAGGATGCCGGGCGTGTTCTCCACCAGGACGGAGAGCGTGTGCTTGGACATGTGTGGCGTACCTCTTCCTACGGCTCTCTGCGGCCTCAGTCGTCTTCGCTGTCGCCGAAGTCGGGGCGGACCCCGCGGGCGGCCATGACCTCATCGTTGGAGGTGCCGGCGGCGACCATGGGCCACACCTGGGCGTCCTCGTGGACGATGAAGTCGATGACGACGGGGCGGTCGTTGATGGCGTTGGCCTCGGCGATGACCTTGTCCAGGTCCTCGGGGCGCTCGCAGCGCATGGCGACACAGCCCATCGCCTCGGACAGCTTCACGAAGTCCGGGATCCGGGTGCCCGCGCTGGGCTGCCTGCCGTCCGCCTCGGGGCCGGAGTGCAGGACGGTGTTGGAGTAGCGCTGGTTGTAGAAGAGGGTCTGCCACTGGCGGACCATCCCGAGGGCGCCGTTGTTGATGATGGCGACCTTGATCGGGATGTTGTTCAGCGCGCAGGTGACCAGTTCCTGGTTGGTCATCTGGAAGCAGCCGTCGCCGTCGATCGCCCAGACGGTGCGCTCGGGCACACCGGCCTTGGCGCCCATGGCGGCCGGGACGGCGTAGCCCATGGTTCCGGCGCCGCCGGAGTTGAGCCAGGTGGCGGGCTGGTCGTAGTCGATGAAGTGGGCGGCCCACATCTGGTGCTGGCCGACGCCGGCGGCGAAGATCGTGCCCTCGGGGGCCAGTTGACCGATGCGCTGGATGACCTGCTGGGGGGCGAGGGAGCCGTCCTCGGGCTGGTCGTAGCCCAGGGGGTAGGTCTCGCGCCAGCGATTGAGGTCCTTCCACCAGGCGGTGTAGTCGCCGGTGTTGCCCTCGTTGTGCTCGGCCTGGACGGCCTGGACCAGGTCGGCGATGACCTCGCGGGCGTCACCGACGATCGGGACGTCGGCGGCGCGGTTCTTGCCGATCTCGGCCGGGTCGATGTCCGCGTGGACGACCTTGGCGTACGGGGCGAAGCTCTCCAGCTTGCCGGTGACGCGGTCGTCGAAGCGGGCGCCGAGCGCGACGATCAGGTCGGCCTTCTGCAGCGCGGTGACGGCGGTGACGGAGCCGTGCATGCCGGGCATGCCGACGTGCTGCGGGTGGGTGTCGGGGAAGGCGCCCAGGGCCATCAGCGTGGTGGTGACCGGCGCGCCGGTCAGCTCGGCCAGGACCTTCAGCTCGGCGGTGGCGCCGGCCTTCAGGACGCCGCCGCCGACGTACAGGACGGGGCGCTTGGCGGCCGTGATCAGCTTGGCGGCCTCGCGGATCTGCTTGGCGTGCGGCTTGGTGACCGGGCGGTAGCCGGGCAGGTCGGTCTGCGGCGGCCAGCTGAAGGTCGTCCGGGCCTGGAGGGCGTCCTTGGAGATGTCGACGAGGACGGGTCCGGGGCGGCCGGTGGAGGCGATGTGGAAGGCCTCGGCGATGGTCCGCGGGATGTCGTCGGCGTTGGTCACCAGGAAGTTGTGCTTGGTGATCGGCATGGTGATGCCGCAGATGTCCGCCTCCTGGAAGGCGTCGGTGCCGATCGCCTTGGAGGAGACCTGGCCGGTGATCGCGACGAGCGGGACGGAGTCCATGTGGGCGTCGGCGATCGGGGTGACCAGGTTGGTGGCGCCGGGGCCGGAGGTGGCCATGCAGACGCCGACCTTGCCGGTGGCCTGGGCGTAGCCGGTGGCGGCGTGGCCCGCGCCCTGCTCGTGGCGGACGAGGATGTGGCGGACCCGGGAGGAGTCCATCATCGGGTCGTAGGCGGGGAGGATCGCACCGCCGGGGATGCCGAATACCGTCTCGGCGCCGACTTCCTCGAGAGAACGGATGAGGGACTGGGCGCCCGTGACGTGTTCAACGGAGGCGGAGGGCTGTCCGCCGGAACGGGGCCGCGGCTGCGGGTGGTGGGCCCCGGTGGCCTGCTCGGTCATCTGCATTCTCTTCTCGAAGCTGAGGGTTTTCGCGAGGTCTGACGGAATCGGCGGGTCGGGCTGAGCGGTTCGGTCGGGCCGGTCGGTTCGACCGGGTTCGTCGGGTTGGTCGGGTGGTTCCGGCGGGGGCGACCCGGTGCCGGTGCAACAAAAAACCCCTCGTGCCGTGAGGCAAGCGAGGGGAGCGCGCCGGTGTGGGTCTGCAGGGCCACCATGACGGTCCTGCTCAGCCGACGCGCTTTCCAAGTACGAGAATTCGGGTGCGCATGGCACTGACCCTCCACCCGGCGCACTGTCAGTGTCAAGTGGGTGGGACGCGCGTCTCATTATGTGAGCGCATTGGCGGAAGAGTGCCGGTCGTGGGCGTGCCGGTGAGCACCGGCAGGGGCACTCCGACGGGCACCGGGTACTCCTCCCCGACCAGGGCGCGGCGCAGCCGGTACTCGTCGAGCGGGCCGGAGAAGGCCATGCCCTGGGCGTGCGTGCAGCCCATGGCGCGCAGGGCGAGGACCTGCTCCGGTACGTCGACGCCGTCGGCGACGGACTGGAGGCCGAGGTCGCCGGCGATCCTCAGCAGCCCGCTGGTGATCTTGTGCAGGCGGGCGGACTCGACGACGCCTTCGACGAGACCCCGGTCCAGCTTCAGTATGTCCACGGGGAGCCGGCGCAGGGCGGTGATGGCGGCATATCCGCTGCCGAAGCCGTCGAGGGCGATGCGCACCCCGAGCCGGCGCAGGGCGACCAGGCGCTGTTCCAGCTCGTCGAAGGGGATCCGCGGGTCACTGTCGGCCAGCTCGACGATCAGCGCGCCGGCGGGCAGCCCGTGCCGGGTCAGCAGGGCCTCGACGGTGGACAGGGGCGTGGAGCGGTCGAGGAGCCGGCGGGCGGGGACCCGTACGGACACGGGGACGCGGTGGCCGAGGCGGTGGCGCTCGGCGGCCTGTTCGACGGCTTCCTCGATCATCCAGCGGCCCAGTTCGGCGGCGCGTTCGCCGTCGGCGACCCGCAGGAATTCGGCCGGCGTGAACAGGATGCCCTGGCCGGAGCGCCACCGGGGGTGGGCGGCCACGGCGGTGATCCGGCCGGTGGCGAGGTCCACGACGGGCTGGTGGAGCAGCGCGAACTCGCCGTCGTGGAGCGCGCTGCGCAGCCGGGTGGCCAGTTCGGTGCGGCGGACGACGTCGGCCTGCATCTGCGGGGCGTACAGCTCGACGCGGTTCTTGCCGCCGGCCTTGGCCCGGTACATGGCGAGGTCGGCGTTGCGCAGGAGGTCCCCGGCGCTGATGCCGGGCTCGGCGAAGGCGACGCCGATGGAGGCGGCGACCCGCACCTCGTTGCCCTCCACCTGGTACGGCTGGGACAGGGTGAGGCGCAACCGGTCGGCGATCTCGTGGACCTGGAACTCGCGGGCCCCCGGTTCGCGGCCGGCGTCGCCCGCGATGAGCGCGGCGAACTCGTCGCCGCCGAGCCGGGCGGCGGTGTCGCCGGCCCGTACGGAGTCCTGGAGGCGGCGCGCGGCCTGGACGAGCAGTTCGTCGCCCGCCTGGTGGCCCAGCCGGTCGTTGACGCCCTTGAAGCCGTCGAGGTCGATGAACAGCACGGCCGTGCCGGAGTCACCGGCCCTGCGGCCGCTGAGGGCCTGGCGGACGCGCTGGGTGAACAGCGCCCGGTTGGGCAGGTCGGTGAGCGGGTCGTGCTCGGCGTTGTGCTGGAGCTGGGCCTGGAGGCGGACGCGTTCGGTGACGTCCCGGCTGTTGAAGATCAGGCCGCCCTGGTGGCGGTTGACCGTGGATTCGACGTTGAGCCAGTCGCCGGTGCCGGACCTGAAGCGGCATTCGATCCGGGTGGTCGGCTCCTCGGCGGGGTTCGCGGCGAGGAAGCGCCGTACCTCGTGGACGACCGCGCCGAGGTCGTCGGGGTGGATGAGCGCGGCGAGCTCGGTGCCGATCAGCTCGTCGGCGTCCCGTCCGTACACGCCTGAGGCGGCCGGGCTGACGTAGCGCAGGACGCCGCTGGGTGCGGCGATCATGATGACGTCGCTGGAGCTCTGCACGAGGGACCGGAAGTGGTTCTCCTTCTGGGCCAGTTCGTGGGTGAGCGCGATGTTGTCGAGCAGCATGATGCCCTGCCGCACGACGAGGGCCAGCACGACGGTGCAGCCGGTGAAGACGACGACCCGGTCCACGTGGCGGCCCTCGATGACGTTGTACAGGATGCCGAGCGTGCAGACCGCGGCCGCCAGGTACGGGGTGAGGGCGGCGAGCGATCCGGCGATGGGCCGGCTGGAGTGACGGAGGTGGCGCGGCGGGCGGGGGCCGCGGTGCGGGACCGCGGTCTCGGCGGTGCGCCGTGCGCCCCACGGCGCGTACGCCAGGAGCAGGGAGCCGGCGAACCAGCCCGCGTCGAGGAGCTGGCCCGAGCGGTAGTCCTCGCGCAGCAGCGGCGAGGTGAACAGGGCGTCGCACAGGACGGTCAGGGCGAGGGCCGCGATGGCGGTGTGGACCGCGGAGCGGTTGCCCTTGGAGCGCCGGAAGTGCAGGGCGAGGACCATGCTGACGAGAACGATGTCGAGCAGCGGGTAGGCCAGCGACAGGGCGGCGTGGGCGACGCTCTCGCCCTCGAAGTGCGTGGTGTGCGCGAGGGCGAGGCTCCAGGAGAGCGTGAGCAGGGATCCGGCGATCAGCCAGGAGTCCAGGGCGAGGCAGACCCAGCCGGCCCGGGTGACGGGCCGCTTGGCGAGGACGAGCAGCCCGACGATGGCGGGCGGCGCGAAGAGCAGGAAGAACAGGTCGGCGAGCGAGGGGCTGGGCACCGGGCGCTCGCGCACCACCTCGTACCAGCCCCAGACCGCGTTGCCCGCGGCCGCCATGGCGGAGGAGAACGCGAACAGCAGCCAGGCGGGCCGGAAGCGGCTGCCGTGGGCGCGGGCGTAGAGGAAGCAGGAGACGGCGGCCGCGAGGGCGGCGGCGGCGAGCCCGAAGTCGCCCATGATCAGGGCGAGTTGCTGGGATCCCCAGCCGAAGACCGCACCCGTGGCGTACCCGCCGCAGAAGAGGGCGAGGAGGAGCTGGCCGCGGGTGGATCCGGCTCCGCGGCCCGGGCCTTCGGGTCCGCCGCCCGGGACGGGCCGGCGCTCGATGATCATCCCGGGGGCGCTCATCGGAAGGCCCCCGCCCGGAAGGCCCCGGCCAGTGCGCGCGGGCAGGTGGACCGCTGCGGGTTCCGCCGCCGGGGCATGACCGGGGGTAGCGGCCTGCCGCTTCCCCGCCGCTTCGGATGGTTCGTGCATCGACCGTGCATCGCCCGTCGCCCCCCTTGGATTCTGATCGGCAATCACGTCGCTCCCCCGCGCCGTTCCCGTGCTCGACGCGTCCCCCGATTCGCGACGATACACCAGGATCGTCACTCAGGGACAGGGGTCTTATACGCTGCATAACGATCAAGATGGTAATAGACACGCACTGCACGCATATCGCTCCGGAGCGTATCGGTCCACCGGCTGGGTGCCGCCGGTACGGTCCGGCGGCGCCCGCCCGGGGAACGTGCCCGCGGAGCGGGCCCGCCCCGGGTGGGTGACTAGCCGGTGGTGAGGATGACGTTCCGCAGCTCCTCGCCGGCGGTGAAGCGGTTCAGCTGGTCGGCGATCAGGCGCTTGGCGCGGGGCAGGAACGCCGAGGTGGAGCCGCCGACATGGGGGCTGATCAGGACGCCGGGGGCGTGCCACAGGGGGTGCCCGGCCGGCAGCGGCTCCGGGTCGGTGACGTCGAGGGCGGCGGTGATGCGGCCGCTCTCCACCTCGGCGAGCAGGGCCTTGGTGTCCACGACGGGCCCGCGGGCGACGTTCACGAGCAGCGCGCCGTCCTTCATCCGGGACAGGAACCCGGCGCCGGCGAGGTGGTGGGTGTCGGGGGTGAGCGGAGTGGACAGGACCACCACGTCGGCCTGTGGGAGGAGCGCGGGCAGATCGGTGAGCGCGTGCACGGGCCCGCGCTCGGTGGCGCGTGCGGAGCGCGCGACGCGCAGGACCCGCGCGCACTCGAAGGGAGTGAGCCGGTCCTCGATGGCCGCGCCGATCGACCCGTAACCGACGATCAGCACGGACTTGTCGGCGAGCGACGGGTAGAAGCCGGCTCGCCACTCCTCCCGGTCCTGCCCGTGGACGAAGCCGGGGATGCCCCGCAGGGACGCGAGGATCAGCGCGAGCGTGAGTTCCGCCGTGCTGGCCTCGTGGACGCCTCGGGCGTTGCACAGCGCCACCCCGGGCCGCACGTCCCCGAGACCGGGCGTGACGTGGTCGATGCCCGCCGACAGGGTCTGCACGACCCGCAGCGAGGTCATCGCGGCGAGCGGCCGGACCGCTATCTCGGTGCCCTTCATGTACGGGACCACGTAGAAGGCACAGTCGGCGGGGTCGGCCGGGAAGTCGGGACCGCCGTCCCAGAAGCGGTAGACGAGTCCGGCGGCCGGGTCGGGCAGGCCGTCGATCTCGTCGGCCGGAACGGGGAGCCACACATCAGCAGTCATGCCCAGGAGGCTAAGCGAAGGAGCCCGGCCGCCATTGGTTAGTTTTTGCTGAGCTGCACAGGGAGGTACGGGGACTTGGAGCGCAGGACACTCGGGGCGACCGGGCTGGAAGTGGGGGCGGTCGGCCTCGGCTGTATGCCGATGAGCTGGGCCTACAGCGCTTCCCAACAGCGCGGGGACCGCTCACTGCGCGCCGTGCACGCCGCGCTCGACGCCGGGGTGACCCTGCTGGACACCGCGGACATGTACGGGCCGTTCACCAACGAGCTGCTGCTCGGGCGGGTGCTGAAGGAGCGCCGGGCCGAGGCGTTCGTGTCCACCAAGTGCGGGCTGCTCGTCGGGGAGGGCCACATCGTGGCGAACGGCCGGCCGTCGTACGTGCGCCGGGCGTGCGACGCGTCGCTCCGGCGGCTCCAGACGGAGGTGATCGACCTGTACCAGCTGCACCGGGCCGATCCGGAGGTGCCCGTGGAGGAGACCTGGGGCGCGATGGCGGAGCTGGTCACCGCGGGCAAGGTGCGGGCGCTGGGGCTGTGCGCGATGGGCGTGCGCGGGTCGCGCCGGGGATCGTCGGACTTGTACGACGGAACGATTCGCCAGCTGGAGCGGGTCCAGCAGGTCTTCCCGGTGAGCGCGGTCCAGGCGGAGCTGTCCGTGTGGTCGCCCGAGGCGCTGGGCCGGCTGCTGCCGTGGTGCGCCTCGCGGGGCGTGGGGTTCCTGGCGGCGATGCCTCTCGGCAACGGCTTCCTGACCGGGACGCTCACGCCGGGCGGCGGGTTCGAGCCGGAGGACCTGCGGGCCCGGCACCCGCGGTTCACGGCCGAGATGATGGCCGCGAACCAGCCGGTCGTGGCGGGGCTGCGGCGCGTGGCCGACCGTCACGGCGGCGCGGCCGCCGGGGTGACCCCGGCGCAGGTGGCGCTGGCCTGGGTGCTGTCGCGGGGGCGGCACGTGGTGCCGGTGCCGGGCACGAAGCGCGCGGCCTGGGCGGTGGAGAACGCGGGCGCGGCCCGGCTCGCCCTCACGGACCGGGACCTGGCGGAGATCACGGCGCTTCCGCCGGCCCGGGGGTCGTGGGACTGAACCGGAGATCGCGGCGCTTCCCCCCGCCCGGGTCATGGACTGAACCGGAGATCGCGGTGCCTCCGCCCGCCCAGGGGTCATGGACCCAACCGCAGATCGCGGCGCTTCCGCCCACCCGGGTCATGGACTGAACCGCAGATCGCGGTGCCTCCGCCCGCCCAGGGGTCATGGACTGAACCGCAGATCGCGGCGCTTCCCCACCGCCCGGGTCATGAACTGAACCGCAGATCGCGGCGCTTCCGCCCGCCCAGGGGTCATCGGACTGACCCCGGCGGGCGGTGGCGGGGCCTAGGGTGGCTTGCAGCTCACGCCGCCGTTGGGGGAAGGGATCCGAAACCGTGCAACGTCCTGCTGTGACGGCCGTGTTGGCCGCCGCCGTGCTGTTGGTGGCGACCGGGTGCTCGTCGGGAGAGGAGAAGCCGCCCGGGGACGGGCCGCGCAGGCCCGGCGCGTCCACGTCCGCGCCGGCGGCGCCGTCGGCGAGCGCGTCGCCCTCCGGGGCGCCCGCCAAGGGATCGGTGCGGGTGGTGTCCACGGTGGCCCAGGGGCTGAAGTCGCCCTGGGGACTGGCCGCGCTGCCGGACGGGGACCTGCTGGTGTCGTCGCGGGACGAGGGCACGATCAGCCGCGTCGACGCGGGGACCGGCAAGGCGACCGTCCTGGGGTCGGTGCCGGGCGTCGCGCCGGGCGGCGAGGGCGGGCTGCTGGGGATCGCCCTGTCGCCCGAGTTCGCCGAGGACCACCTCGTGTACGCGTACTTCACCACCGCGTCCGACAACCGCATCGCCCGCATGCTGTACGACGAGAGCCGGCCCGCGGGGCAGCAGCTGGGCGCGCCCGACACGGTGCTGCGGGGCATCCCCAAGGGCCTCGTCCACAACGGCGGCCGGATCGCGTTCGGGCCCGACGGGATGCTGTACGCGGGCACCGGCGAGACGGGCGACACGGGGCTGGCGCAGGACAAGGAGTCGCTGGGCGGCAAGATCCTGCGGATGACGCCGGACGGGGAGCCCGTGCACGGCAACCCCGAGGCCGACTCGGTCGTGTACTCGTACGGGCACCGCAATGTGCAGGGGCTGGCCTGGGACGCCGAGAAGCGGCTGTGGGCCGCCGAGTTCGGACAGAACACCTGGGACGAGCTGAACGTGATCCGGCCGGGCGGCAACTACGGCTGGCCGGAGGTCGAGGGCAGGGGCGGCGGCCGGGGCGACTTCGTCGAGCCGGTGGCCCAGTGGCGTACGTCCGAGGCGTCGCCCAGCGGGATCGCGATCGTGCGGGGCGTCGTGTGGATGGCGGCGCTGCAGGGCAAGCGGCTGTGGCGCGTGCCGCTGGCCGGGGAGCGGACGGCGGCCGCGCCGCAGGCGTTCCTGGAGGACGAGTACGGGCGGCTGCGGACCGTGCTCGCGGCGGGTGGCGACCGGCTGTGGCTGGTCACCAGCGAGACCGACACGCGCGGCACGCCGGAGGCGGGTGACGACCGGATCCTCCTGCTGGAGGTCCGGTAGCCGTCGGCGCGGCCCGCCTCAGCGGGGGCCCGCGGGCACGAGGTGGAGGCGGTGGGCGAGCGCGGCCGCCTCGCCCCGGCCGGAGACGCCGAGCTTGGCCAGGATGTTGGAGACGTGCACGCTCGCGGTCTTCGGCGAGATGAACAGCTCCTCGGCTATCTGCCGGTTGGTACGGCCCTCCGCGACCAGCCGCAGGACGTCCTGCTCGCGGGGTGTCAGGCCGAAGGCGTCGTCCTCGTCGGGCGCCGGGCACCGGTCCGGCGAGGCGGCGGTCAGGGACAGCCGGGCCCGGGCGGCGAGCAGTTCGGTGTCCTCGCGCAGCGGGCGGGCGCCCAGGCGGACGGCGACCTCGTGGGCCTCGCGCAGCAGGTTCGCCACCTGGTCCCGGCCGCCGCCCGCGACGAGCAGGGCGTCGGCCCAGCGGTGGCGGGCGCGGGCCAGTTCGTAGGGGCGCTCCAGCGCCGCGAGGGCGGCGGCCAGCTCGGCCCACCGGCCGGGTTCGTCCCGGCCCTCGGCACGGGCCAGCTCGGCCGCGACGAACAGCGCGTACGCCTCCCACAGCGGGACCGGGGCCGCGAGCCTGCGCGCGGTGGTGCGGACGAGGGCCAGCGTCCCGGCGCGACCGTCCTCGGCCGCGGGCAGGCCCCGGGCGTCCGCCTCGGCCGTGGCGGCGGCCAGCAGCAGCGGCCAGGCGTAGCGGTGGATGCCGGGCGCGAAGCCGTCCTCGACGGCGTCGGCGAGCAGGGAGCGGGCGTCGGCGAGGCGGCCCTGCGCGGCGGCGAGGGTCATCTCCAGGCGGCCGAGCGGCACGACGTACTGCGGCACCGGGTCGTGCGCCTCGTAGACGCCACGCGCGCGTGCCACGTACTGGGCCGCCGTGTCGAGTTCGCCCCGCAGCAGGGCGAGGTCGCCCAGCTTCAGGCAGGCGGAGCCCCTGGGCTTCGAGGAGCTGTACGCGATCCGGCGCAGCCGGTGCGCCTCGCGGTCGGCGTCGTCCCACAGGCCGAGGGACAGCTGGGACTCGACCAGGTTGCCGAGGACCCAGCCCTCGCTGTCGCGCAGGCCGTGCCGCTGGGCGTACGCGACGCCCTCCGTCGCCACCTCGACGGCCTCGCCGGACCGTCCCACGCTCTCCAGGCCGGAGGCCAGGTTCGTGTAGGAGCGGGACGCCTCGCTGACCAGGCCCAGTTCGACGGTCCGGTCCCGGACCTCGTACATCGTGGCCACGCCCGTCGCGACGTCGCCGGCGTCGATGAGGAGCGTGCCCAGGGTGAGACGGGCGTGCAGTTCGATGGGCTCGTCCTCGACCAGCCGGGCGTACTCGACGGCCCGCTCGGCGGCGGCGAGGCTCTCCGGGCCCGGCGCGTGGATCATGCCCCAGCCGGCCGCGACGGCGAGGACCTTGGCGTGGACGGCGGACGGCGGGAGTCCGCGCACCAGCTCCTGCGCCTTGGCGATCTCGGCCCAGCCGTCGCCGCGGCCGAGGTTGGAGATCAGCCGGGAGTAGTCGGTCCAGAACCAGGCGGCGCGCTGGGGATCGTCCCCGTCGGACTCCAGCAGGCGCAGCGCGCGCTTGACGATCTTCAAGGCCCGTTCCCGTTCGCCGCAGAGGCGGGCCGCGACCGCCGTCTCGGCCAGCAGGTCGAGGTAGTGCAGCGGGGCGGTCTCCGGATCGCAGCCGCAGGCCGGATAGCCCTCCGCGTGGTCGATGGGGCGCAGGCCGGCCCGTACGTCGTCGGGGACGTCGTCCCACAGCTCCATGGCCCGCTCCAGCAGCCCCAGTTGCTCGGCGTAGGCGTGGCGCCTGCGGGCCTCGGCGGCGGCCCGCAGGACGACGGGCAGGGCCTTGGCGGCGTCGTGCGCGTGGTACCAGTAGCTGGCGAGGCGCGTGGTGCGTTCCTCGGCCCGTACGAGGGCGGGGTCGGCCTCCAGGGCCTCCGCGTAGCGGCGGTTGAGGCGGGAGCGCTCGCCGGGCAGCAGGTCGTCGCTGACGGCCTCGCGGACGAGGGAGTGGCGGAACCGGTAGCCGTCGCCGTCGGGGGCGGCGAGGAGGATGTTGGCGCCGACGGCGGCCCGCAGCGCCTCGATGAGGTCGTCCTCGCCGAGCCGGACGACGGCGGCCAGCAGGTCGTACTCGACGGTGGAGCCGCCCTCGGCGACGACCCTGACGACCTTCTCGGCGTCCTCGGGCAGCTGCTCGACGCGGACGAGGAGCAGGTCGCGCAGCGAGTCGGTGAGGCCGCCGGCCGTGCAGCCGTTCTCGTGGCTGACGACCAGTTCCTCGACGAAGAAGGCGTTGCCGTCGGAGCGGAGGAAGATCTGGTCGACGAGGGCGGGCTCGGGCTCGGCGGCGAGGATGCCGGTGAGCTGGCGGTGGACCTCGGTGCGGGTGAAGCGGGGCAGGTCGATGCGGCGGACGGTGCGCAGCCGTTCCAGCTCGGCGAGCAGGGGGCGCAGCGGGTGGCGGCGGTGGATGTCGTCGGAGCGGTAGGTGGCGACGACGGCGAGGCGGCCCCGGCTCAGGGTGCGCAGCAGGTAGGCGAGCAGGTGGCGGGTGGAGGTGTCCGCCCAGTGCAGGTCCTCCAGGGCGAGGACGACGGTGTGGTCGGCGGCGACGCGCTCCAGGAGGCGTACGGCGAGTTCGAAGAGGCGGGCGGTGCTGTCCTCGCCGTTCGGCTCGCTGCCCGCGGTGTCGCCCAGCTCGGGCAGGAGCCGGGCCAGCTCGCCCTCGTGGCCCTCGGCGGCGGTGGCGAAGGCGTCGGGCAGGGCGCGGCGCAGGGCGCGCAGGGCGGCGGAGAACGGGGCGAAGGGCAGTCCGTCGGCGCCGATCTCGACGCAGCCGCCGACGGCGACGGTGGTGCCGCGCGCCCGCGCCTCGCGGAGGAACTCCTCCAGGAGGCGGGTCTTGCCGACGCCCGCCTCACCGGCGACGAGCAACGCCTGCGGCTCTCCCGCGGTGGCGCGGGAGAGCGCGTCGGTGAGTGCGGTCAGCTCGTCGGCCCTGCCGACGAACACCGGGCTGAGGGACTTGATCTCCACGCCGCCGAGCATCGCACAGGTGTCGGACATCACGGTGCCGGATCCGCTTGCCGGTTCCGGGCGTTCAGGCGGCGCGCGCGAATCCGTCGCGGTCGGTGCTCACCCGCCCTTCCGGTGCGTCGCCGCCGGACCGGCGGGCGGCGCGGCGGGCCTTGCGGGTGGTGCGGGCGGCCCGGGCCAGGCGCTCGGCGGCGGCCTCGCGGATCAGGTCGGCGTGGCGGGTGGAGTGGGTCTCGTACGCGAACATCGGGTGCTCCCTGGAGGGTCGGTGTGTCGTGGCTTTCTCGACGCATCGACTCTCGTCCCCCAGGGGGTGCGGACACATGGGGAGAGTGCCGCATGTTCGGGTACGGGGGGTCCTTAGGGCCGCCCTGAGTGCTCCTTAGGCCGTGCCCGGCGGATCTTGTCCCCCACCCCGTCCCTTCGCGAAACCGGGGGCTTCGCCCCCGGACCGGCCGCTCCTCAAACGCCGGAGGGGCTGATTTTCACGGCACGAGCTCCCCGTCGCCGCTCGCGCGCTCCCGGGGGATCTTCGCACGGGCCGGTTCGCGGCACTCGGGGGGTTCGATGCTGATGCGCGGCAGGATCCGGTCGAGGGAGCGGGGCAGCCACCAGTTGGCGCCGCCGAGCATGTGCATCAGGGCGGGGACGAGCAGGGTGCGCAGGACGAACGCGTCGAGTGCGACGGCCGCGGCCAGTCCGATGCCGAACATCGCGATGACCCGGTCGCCGGAGAGCACGAACGCCAGGAATACGGCGATCATGATGACGGCGGCGGAGTTGATCACCCGGCTGGTCTCGGCGAGGCCGACGCGGACGGCCCGCCGGTTGTCGCCGGTCTCCAGCCACTCCTCGTACATCCGGCTCACCAGGAACACCTGGTAGTCCATGGAGAGCCCGAAGAGCACCGACACGGCGATGACCGGGAGGAACGGTTCGATCGGCCCGGCGCGGCCGAGGCCCAGGAGCTCGGTCCCCCAGCCCCACTGGAAGATCGCGACGACGATCCCGAACGCGGACGCGACGGCCGCGACGTTCATGGCGGCGGCCTTGAGGGGGATGCCGAGGGACCGGAAGGCGAGCAGGAGCAGCAGACAGCCCAGGGCGATGACGACGCCCACGAAGAGCGGCAGCTTGCCGATGATGACCTGCGCGAAGTCGTCGTACGCGGCGGTCACGCCGCCGACGTGCACGTCCAGGGAGGTGCCGTGCTCGGCGGTGGGCAGGACGTCGGCGCGCAGCCGGTCCACGAGGTCGCTGGTCTGCTGGGACTGCGGCGCGGAGTCCGGTACGACGGTGACGACGGCGGTCTGGCCGTTGCCGCTGTAGGTGAGCGGGCCGACGGACTCGACGCCCGCGGTGGCGCGCAGCTGGGCGGGCAGCTCGTTCATGGCGAGCCGGTCGTTCGGGCCCTCCAGCTCCGCGACGAGGGTCAGCGGGCCGTTGACGCCGGGGCCGAAGCCGTCGGCGAGCAGGTCGTAGGCCTGGCGGGTGGTGGAGGAGGCCGGGTTGTTGCCCTGGTCGGAGGTGCCCAGGCGCAGGGAGAGCGTCGGCAGGGCGAGGACCAGCATCACGACGGCGGCGACGGCGCCGAGCTTCTTGGGGTGGCGCTCGACGAACGCGGACCAGCGGGCGGCCAGGCCCGTCGGCAGCTCGGGCTGCGGGCCGTGCTCGACGAGGCGGCGGCGCTCGCGGCGGGACAGGGCCCGCATGCCGATGAGGGACAGCAGCGCGGGCAGCAGCGTCACGGACGCGGCGACGGTGAGGATGACGGTGAGGGACGCGGCTATGGCGACGCCGTTGAGGAAGCTGAGCCGCAGGATGAGCATGCCGAGCAGGGCGATGCAGACGGTCGCGCCGGCGAAGACGACGGCCCGGCCGGTGGTGGCGACGGCGTTCTGGGCGGCCTCCGGGACGCTGAGGCCGCGCTTGAGGCCCTTGCGGTGCCGCGTGACGATGAACAGCGCGTAGTCGATGCCGACGCCGAGGCCGATGAGCATGCCCAGCATGGGGGCGAAGTCGGCCACGGTCATGAGGTGGCCGAGCAGCACGATGCCGGAGTAGGCGGTGCCGACGCTGACGAGGGCGGTGGCGATCGGCAGGAGGCTGGCGGCGAGGGAGCCGAAGGCGACGAAGAGGACGAGCGCGGCGACGGCCACGCCGACGATCTCGGCGATGTGCGCGCCGCCCCCCTCGGTGAGCGCGGCGATGCTGCCGCCGACCTCGACCTGGACGCCGTCGCCGGAGGCGGCGCGCGCGGTGTCGACGAGGGCGCGGGCCTGCTCGTGCGGAATGTCGTCGGCCTGCCGGTCGAAGGTGACCGTGGCGTAGGCGGTGCGGCCGTCGTCGCTGATCTGTCCCTGGCCGGCCGCGTCGGAGGCCTGGGCGGCCTGCGCGGCGTGGGCCGTCCCGGGCTCGGCGGCCGTGGCTCGGGCCTGGCCCTGTGCCTGGGCGGCCTCGGTGACGTCGGCGGAGCCGTACGGGCCGGTGACGGCGGCGACGCCGGGCAGGTCCTCGACCTCGTCCAGCATGGTGGTCATGCGCTGCTCGACGTCGGCGGCGCGGACGCTGCCGTGCTCGGTGTGCCAGACGATGGTGCCGCTGTCGCCTCCCCTGCCGGGGAAGGTCTCGTCCAGTACGGCGACGGCGCGGCCGGACTCGGTGCCCGGGACCTCGTAGTCGTTGGAGTACGCGGAGCCGAGGGCACCGGCGGCCGCCGTGACGCCGGCGAACGCGACGAGCCACAGCAGGACGGCGGCGAGGCGGTGGCGGATGCACCACCGGGCGATGGCTGCCAAAGGGTTCGCTCCCTGAAGGGGTTCGTGGTTCTTCGCAGGGCTTCCCGGGAGAACGCATGACCTATTGGCAGCAACTCTGACAGCGAAAGATGATCCTTTGCCCCTTTCGTGGGGATCCTCACAGCGCCGGATGGCGGACCGGTCAGCCGGAGACGCTCGCGCGGCCGTTCTCGACATGGCCCATGAGCCGCCGGCGGAAGCCCTCGGGGGCGGTCACCTCGACGTCGTACCAGCCCTGGGCGTCGGCGGCGGAGTGGACGACCGTGCGGCTGCGGCCGGGCTTGACGGTGATCCGCCGGACCCAGTCGGCGAGGTCGTCCTCGTCGGCGTAGCCGAGCGGGCGGACCGTGAAGGTGACCGGCGCCGGGCCGGTGTTCCGCAGGGTGAGGTGCAGGTCGCGCTCGTCGGGGTCGAGGCGCGAGGAGACCTCGGCGCCGCCGGCGGGCGCGGCGCTGCCCGCGAACTCGCGGCGGAAGCCGTTGGGACCGGTGATCGTGAAGCGGTAGGCGGCGCCGGTAAGGGGCACCCTCCATTGCGCGGTGCCCCTTACCTCCCGGTGCTGCGGGGCGGGGAACTCGCCGGCGTACGGGTAGAGCGCCAGCGGGGCGCTCGCGCTGCCGGTGTTGGTGAGCGTGACCTGGAGGGCGTCCCCGTCGAGGCGCCCGTGGGCGTCCGGCTGGTACGGCAGCGGGCGGGCCGGCCGCGTTCCGGGCTCCTGGACGGGCCTGTGCTGCACCAGCGGCGGCTGCGGGCGCCAGCGGCCGGTGAACGGCGGGATCGGCCCCGGCTGGTCCACCGGGGGCTGCCGATGGGCACGCCGGAAGTCGAAGGCCGAGGTCAGGTCGCCGGTGACGGTGCGCCGCCAGGAGGTGATGTTGGGCTCTTCGACGCCGGTCCAGCGTTCCAGGAAGCGGATCACGGACGTGTGGTCGAAGACCTCGGAGCACACGTATCCGCCGACGCTCCAGGGCGACACGACGAGCAGCGGGACGCGGATGCCGAGGCCCGTCGGCAGGCCCTTCCAGCGCTCCTCCGCGGTGCCGGCGGGCGGCACGGGCGGCGGGACGTGGTCGAAGAAGCCGTCGTTCTCGTCGTAGTTGATCAGCAGGACGGTGTGGCGCCACACCTCGGGGTGGGCGCCCAGGGCGTCGAGGATCTTGTAGACGAGGGTGGCCGAGGCGATCGGCGAGGACGAGCCGGGGTGCTCGGAGTCGATCGCGGACGGAACGAGGTACGACACCTCGGGCAGCGTGCCCGCGGCGACGTCGGCGCGGAAGCGGTCGGCGAGGGTGCCGGTGGGCACGCGGCGCAGCCCGCGCTCGAACAGGGACCGCTCCGCGGGGGTCAGGGCCGCGACGCCGTCCTCCAGCGCGGCGAGGAGCCGGTCGCGCTCGGCGGTGTCGGCGGTCTCGCGGACGGCGGCGTAGAAGGACTCCATGTAGGTGTGGCCGCCGGTCCGGGCGAGGGCCTTGCGGGCGATCTTCTTGAAGGTGGTGAAGAACTCGATGTTGTTGTCGGTGAAGTTCTCCCACTCGGTGTACGTCTGCCAGGTGCGGCCGGCCGCTTCGAGCCGCTCGGCGTAGGTCGTCCACGGGTAGCCGGGGTGGCTGCCCTCCGCGTAGGCGGCGTTGGTGACCGCGCGGGTGCCGTCGGCCTCGTAGCCGGTCCAGCCGGACCACAGGTGGTTGCGGTTGGGGCTGGTGGAGGTGTGGATGGAGGAGTGGTACGCGTCGCAGATGGTGAACGTGTCGGCCAGCTCGTAGTGGAGCGGCAGGTCCCGCCGGTCGTAGTACGCCATGGTCGCGGCGGTCTTGGCGGACACCCAGCCGTCCATCCAGCCGTCGCGCCAGGCCCTGGCGCCTCCGCTCCAGGAGTGGTCGAGGTCGCCGATGTACTGGAGGTCCTTCTTCTGCGCCTCGGCGGCGCCCCGGACGGGGAAGGGCAGGACGGTACGGCCGAGCGCACCGGGCTGCTCGAACACCGGGGTGCCGGAGGGCAGTTCGACGGCGTTGCGGTCGCCGAAGCCGCGGACGCCGCGCAGGGTGCCGAAGTAGTGGTCGAAGGAACGGTTCTCCTGCATCAGGACGACGACGTGCCGGATCGCGTCCAGGCCCCCGGCGGGCGGTCCCGCGGCCAGGGCGGCCTGCAGCGACGGCGGCAGCAGCGATCCCGCGGCGGCGCCGAGCGCGCCCCCGCCGAGCGCGAGCAGCCTCCTGCGTGAGATTTCCGGTGACATCCCCGACCTCCCGTGAGTGGTTCGGCGGGGACGGTAGTGAGACCGGATGACGTACGGAAGGCCCGGCAGCGACACGGCGATGAACGTCCAAGCGCCGGTGCGACGAGTCCAAGCGCCCGGTACGACGCGCCCGGGCCGGGTGACCCGGCGCCCGGTACGACGCGTCCGAGCGCCCGGTACGACGCATCCAGGCCGCCGCGCGGCGCACCGGCCGCCGCGGTCCCGGCATGTCCGGTTCCGCCCTCGCCCCTGACGCCCCGTCACCCTAGGGTGACGGGCTGTCGCCACCCTCCAGCACGGAGGGGACCGAAGCAGCGAGGAGAACTCGTGAAGTCCGTCTTACGCGCCGCCGTGGCCGCATTCGGCTCGGCCGTCCTGCTGCTCGCCGGAACCACCGCCGCGAACGCCGCGCCGGCCGACGAGGAAGCCACCTATGTGCACATCGTGAACCGCAACAGCGGCCAGTGCCTGGCCGTCCCCGGCGGTTCCACACAGCAGGGCACCGGGCTCATCCAGTGGGGCTGCGGCAGCTGGAACGACCACTACTGGACGTTCCGCTACGCCTTCAGCAGCGGCGGGCTGAACTACTACCAGCTGGAGAACCTCAACAGCCACCAGTGCCTCGCCGTGCCCGGCGCCAGCACCCAGCAGGGCACGCAGGTCATCCAGTGGCCGTGCGGCACCTGGAAGGACCACTACTGGGGCGTCCGCCCCACCTCCAACGGCGCCCAGCTCGTGAACTGGAACAGCCGCCAGTGCCTGGCCATCGAGGGCGGCAGCCTGACCGCCGGCGCCAAGGCCATCCAGTGGCCCTGCGGCACCTGGCGGGACCACTACTGGACCTGGTAGGCCCCACGCATGGCGGAGGGCGGCGCACCCGGTCCGGGTGCGCCGCCCTCGTACGCGGACGAACGGGCCTCAGCCCTCCGTGACGCCCAGCTTCTCCAGGATCAGCTCGCGCACCCGGGCCGCGTCGGCCTGGCCGCGCGTGGCCTTCATGACCGCGCCGACCAGCGCGCCGGCCGCCGCGACCTTGCCGCCGCGGATCTTGTCCGCGATGGCGCCGTTGGCGGCGATGGCCTCGTCGACGGCGGTGCTCAGGGCACCCTCGTCGGAGACGACCTTGAGGCCGCGCTTCTCGACGACGGTGTCCGGGTCGCCCTCGCCGGCCAGCACGCCCTCGATGACCTGGCGGGCCAGCTTGTCGTTGAGGTCGCCCGACGCGACGAGCGCGGTGACCCGGGCCACCTGTGCCGGGGTGATCGGCAGCTCGTCCAGGCTCTTGCCGGACTCGTTGGCGTTACGGGCCAGCTCGCCCATCCACCACTTGCGGGCCTGGTCGGCCGGGGCGCCCGCCTCGGCCGTGGCGACGATCAGGTCGAGCGCGCCCGCGTTGAGGATGGACTGCATGTCGTGCTCGGACACGCCCCACTCCTCGCGCAGCCGGTTGCGGCGCACGCGCGGCAGCTCGGGCAGGTCGGCGCGGAGCTTCTCGACCCACTCGCGGGACGGGGCGACCGGGACGAGGTCGGGCTCCGGGAAGTACCGGTAGTCCTCGGCCTCCTCCTTGACGCGACCGGAGGTCGTCGAGCCGTCGTCCTCGTGGAAGTGGCGGGTCTCCTGGACGATCGTGCCGCCGCCGATGAGGACCGCGGCGTGCCGCTGGACCTCGTAGCGGACGGCCCGCTCGACCGACCGCAGCGAGTTGACGTTCTTCGTCTCGCTGCGGGTGCCGAACTTCTCCGTGCCGATCGGGCGCAGCGACAGGTTCACGTCGCAGCGCATCTGGCCCATCTCCATGCGGGCCTCGGACACGCCGAGCGCGCGGATGAGGGCGCGCAGCTCGGCGACGTACGCCTTGGCGACCTCGGGGGCGCGGTCACCGGCGCCGACGATCGGCTTGGTGACGATCTCGATGAGCGGGATGCCGGCGCGGTTGTAGTCCAGCAGGGAGTGGGACGCGCCGTGGATCCGGCCGGTGGCGCCGCCGACGTGGGTCGACTTGCCGGTGTCCTCCTCCATGTGGGCGCGCTCGATCTCCACGCGGAAGACCTCGCCGTCCTCCAGCTGGACGTCCAGGTAGCCGTTGTAGGCGATGGGCTCGTCGTACTGGGAGGTCTGGAAGTTCTTCGGCATGTCCGGATAGAAGTAGTTCTTCCGGGCGAAGCGGCACCACTCGGCGATCTCGCAGTTCAGCGCCAGGCCGATCTTGATGGCGGACTCGACGCCGGTCGCGTTGACGACGGGCAGCGCGCCGGGCATGCCGAGGCAGACCGGGCAGGTCTGGGTGTTCGGCTCGGCGCCCAGCTCGGTCGAGCAGCCGCAGAACATCTTGGTCTTGGTGCCGAGTTCGACGTGCACCTCCAGGCCCATGACGGGCTCGAAGGTGGCGAGGGCGTCCTCGTACGACACCAGGTCAGTCGTGACGGTCACGGTGAAACAATCCCTCTCAGCCGAACAGGACGTCGTCGTCACCGATGCGCTTCAGTTCGCGCACCAGGATGGCGAGGCCGGTGACGATGGCAGCGGCGGACACGACGGCGTCCACGAGCTGCAGCGTGTCGTGCTCGGAACGGGCCTTGCGGGCCTGCTTGATCACGCTCAGCGCGCCGAACGCGGTGGTGCCGATGGACAGGTACGTGCCGGCCTTCGACTTCTTGAAGCCCTTGGCCTTGCTCAGTGCACTCACAGCGACGGAGCCTCCTCAAGCAGCGGGTGGCCCCAGCGTGCCACGAACGCGGCCTCGACCGCGGCGCCCACCTTGTAGAGGCGGTCGTCCTGCAGGGCCGGGGCGATGATCTGCAGTCCGACCGGCAGGTTGTCCTCCGGCGCCAGGCCGCAGGGCAGCGACATGGCGGCGTTGCCGGCCAGGTTGGTCGGGATGGTGCAGAGGTCCGCGAGGTACATCGCCATCGGGTCGTCGGCGCGCTCGCCGATGGGGAACGCGGTGGTCGGCGTCGTCGGCGAGACGATCACGTCGACCTGCTCGAAGGCCTTCTCGAAGTCGCGCGTGATGAGCGTGCGGACCTTCTGCGCCGAGCCGTAGTACGCGTCGTAGTAGCCGGAGCTGAGCGCGTACGTGCCGAGCATGATGCGGCGCTTCACCTCGGCGCCGAAGCCGGCCTCGCGGGTCAGCGAGGTGACCTCCTCGGCGGAGCGCGAGCCGTCGTCGCCGGTCCGCAGGCCGTAGCGCAGGCCGTCGAAGCGGGCGAGGTTGGAGGAGCACTCGGAGGGCGCGATCAGGTAGTACGCGGAGAGCGCCAGGTCGAAGGACGGGCAGTCCAGCTCGACGATCTCGGCGCCCAGCTCCTTGAGCAGCTCGACCGACTCGTCGAACCGCTGCAGGACGCCGGCCTGGTAGCCCTCGCCGCGGAACTGCTTCACGACGCCGACGCGCATGCCCTGGACGCTGCCGTTGCGGGCGGCCTCGACGACCGCCGGGACCGGCGCGTCGATGGAGGTGGAGTCCATCGGGTCGTGCCCGGCGATCACCTCGTGCAGGAGCGCCGCGTCCAGGACCGTACGGGCGCAGGGGCCGCCCTGGTCGAGGCTGCTGGAGAACGCCACCATGCCGTAGCGGGACACCGCGCCGTACGTCGGCTTCACGCCGACCGTGCCGGTGACGGCCGCGGGCTGGCGGATGGAGCCTCCGGTGTCGGTGCCGATGGCGAGCGGCGCCTCGTACGAGGCGAGCGCGGCGGACGAGCCGCCGCCGGAGCCGCCCGGGATACGGGTGAGGTCCCAGGGGTTGCCGGTGGGGCCGTAGGCGCTGTTCTCGGTGGAGGACCCCATGGCGAACTCGTCCATGTTGGTCTTGCCGAGGACGACGATGTCGGCCGCGCGCAGCTTCTCGACGAGCGTCGCGTCGTACGGCGGGAGCCAGCCCTCGAGGATCTTGGAGCCGACGGTCGTCGGCATGTTCTTCGTGGTGAAGATGTCCTTCAGGGCGAGCGGCACGCCCGCGAGCGGGCCGAGCTTCTCGCCGCGCTCGCGCTTGGCGTCGACGGCGCGGGCCTGGGCGAGGGCGCCCTCGCGGTCGACGTGCAGGAAGGCGTTGACCTTCTCGTCGACGGCGGCGATCCGGGCCAGGTGGGCCTCGGTGACCTCGACGGCGGTCAGCTCGCCGGAGGCGATCTTCCCGGCGATCTCGGCCGCGGTCAGCTTGACGATGTCCATCATGACGGGTCAGTCCTCCCCAAGGATCTGCGGCACCTTGAAACGCTGCTGCTCCTGGGCGGGGGCGCCGGAGAGCGCCTGCTCGGGGGTGAGCGACGGACGGACCTCGTCCGCGCGCATGACATTGGTCAGCGGCAGCGGGTGGGAGGTCGGCGGGACGTCTTGGTCGGCGACCTCGGAGACGCGGGCGACCGCGCCGATGATGTCGTCGAGCTGCGTGGCGAAGTGGTCGAGCTCTTCGCCGGACAGCTCCAGACGCGCCAGCCGGGCGAGGTGGGCGACCTCCTCGCGCGTGATGCCAGGCATGCAGCGATCCTCAGGGGTGAGTGTGTGGGTTTTGGCCCAATCCTATGGGGCCGGGCCCCATCGCCGTGAAACGGTCGCGTCCCTGCTGTGGGCAGGCGTCCCACCAGGGGCGGAACCCGTGCCCGCGGCAGGGACCCGCGCGCGCCGCCGGCGTCCCCCGTGCGAGTGTGCGGGAGGACCTCCCGGGGCTACGTGACCGTCTGCCCCGACGGCTCGTCGGAGGGCGACGGCGGCAGCGCGGCCGCAGGCCGGTGCCAGCCGCGCTCGCCCCGGGCCCGCAGCCACGCCGTGGTCTCCGCCGGCGGCATCGCCGCGGCCACCAGCCACCCCTGCACCGCGTCGCAGCCCAGGTCGCGCAGCCGCTCCCAGGTCTCGTCGTCCTCGACGCCCTCGGCGACCACGAGCAGGCCCAGGGAGTGGGCGAGGTCCACGGTGCAGCGGACGATCTCGGCGTCCTCGGTGTCGACGGCGAGGCGCGCCACGAACGAGCGGTCGATCTTCAGTTCGCTGACCGGGAGGCGGCGCAGGTGGACCAGGGACGAGTAGCCGGTGCCGAAGTCGTCCAGGGACATCTTCACGCCGTGCCCGGTGAGTCCGGCGAGGGTGTCGGCGGCGCGCTGCGGGTCCTCCAGGAGCACGTGTTCGGTTATCTCCAGCTGGAGGGCTCCGGCGGGGACGCCGTGGCGGGCCAGGCGCGCGGCGACGGCGCCGGCGAAGCCGGGGCTGTGGACGTCGCGCGGCGAGACGTTCACCGCGACGGGCACCTCCAGGCCCTGGGCGCGCCACTGGGCGACCTGGCCGAGTGCGGTCTCCAGGACGTACTCGGTGAGGTGCGGCATCAGGCCGGACGACTCGGCGATCGCGATGAACTCGTCCGGGGGGACCCGGCCGCGCTCGGGGTGCACCCAGCGGACCAGGGCCTCCAGGCCGGCGACGTGGCCGTCGAAGCGGACCTTCGGCTGGTAGTGCAGTTCGACCTCGCCGGCGTCCAGGGCGCGGCGGAGGTCGCCGAGGAGTCCGAGCCGGTCGGGGGTGTTGGAGTCGCGCTTCGACTCGTACACCTCGACGCCCGTGCGGTCCCGCTTCGCCTGGTACATGGCGACGTCGGCGCGCTGGAGGAGGCCCTCGGCGTCGAGGGCGTGGTCGGGGAAGACGGCGACGCCGGCGCTGGCCTCCAGGACGAGCGTCAGCCCGTCGAGGTCGAGCGGCGAGGACAGCTCGGCGGCCAGGTGGCGGGCGACCCGCTGGGCGCTCGTCGTGGAGTCGGCGGTCGGCAGGAGGACGGCGAACTCGTCGCCGCCCAGCCGTGCCGCCTCGGCGCCGCGCGGCAGGGCGAGGCGCAGCCGCTCGGCGATCTGGAGGAGCAGCCGGTCGCCGGCCAGGTGGCCGAGCGTGTCGTTGACCGAACGGAAGCGGTCGAGGTCGATCAGGACGAGCGCGGCGCGGACGCCGTCGGCCTCGGCGGCCTCCAGCGCGGTCCAGGTGCGCTCCAGCAGCCACTGCCGGTTGGGGAGTCCGGTGAGCGGGTCGCGCAGCTGTTCCTCGGCCCGGGCGCGGGCGATCCACAGCGTGGAGTCGAGGGCGATTAAAGGCACGGCGAAAAGCGGCAGCAGCACGGGCAGGGAGACCGCCACGACGCAGATGAGCGGGGCGATGCCGAGCAGGGCGACGGCGACGAGGCCCTGGCGCAGCAGCGCGGTGCGGGCGGCCGTGGGCAGCCCGCCGGCCGGCGGCGCCAGCGTGTACCACAGGACGAGCCGGGTCACCACCAGATAGGTGCCGGCGGCGAGCGAGACCTCCGGGACGGCGGCGATCCCCCATTCGAGGGGTTCCCACGGCCGTTCGACGGACGGCACGTCTCCGAACGCGGCGAGGACCAGGGCGGCGGAGCCGATGCCGAGGACGTCCGCGGCGCCGTGCAGCAGGCCCTGTCGCCAGCGGTGGCGGCGGGCGGCGCCGACGAGGACGACGACGGCGAGGCTGACCAGGCCGGCGGGCACCCAGCCGTACAGGAGCAGCACGGCGAGGGTGAGGGCGGCGCCGGAGCCGGTGCCGCCCCACCAGCGGTCGCGGCCGAGTGCGACGAGGTGGCCGACGACGATGCCGGTGAGGACGGCGAGGGACCAGCCGGTGGTGCCGCTGGGGAAGAGCGCGTGGCCGTGGCGCACGGCGCCGTAGAACCCGCTCGCCAGGGTGATTCCGGCGAGCGCCACCACGATGACGGGCAGCCTGGCCTGCAGGCCGGCGCAGGCCGCGGTGACGGCCTGGCGCGCACGCGGCCGTGAGACCGGGGCGGCACTCTCGGTCGGTTTCATTCCGTCCCTCTCACAGCCGGCGGTGCCGTTGCCTCGTGATGGCCTGTTGTCATGCCACCACGACTGGAATGCCCCAACGCAGCCGTGCACGACAGGCGCACATCTCAACAGTAGGCCGCGGAAGGCTTCCACGGGCAGCGCTCTACAGCTCTTGCCCGAATGCGACCCAGCCACCCTTATCCATCTGGTATGCGCTGAACGGGTGACCTTTTCCGGCCGTTTCCGCCCTACTGTTCGACAGGCACGGCGGCTTCGCGAGCCGCGTCCGGCCCTTGTTCCAGCAGGACAACGAAGCCGTTCTCGTCCAGAACCGGAACCTTCAGCTGCATCGCCTTGTCGTACTTGGAACCGGGGTTGTCACCGACCACCACGAAGGAGGTTTTCTTCGAAACGGAACCGGTCACTTTCGCTCCAAGGCTCTGGAGCGCTTCTTTTGCGCCATCCCTGGTGTAGTTCTGCAGCGTGCCCGTGACGACGACGGTCAGGCCCTCCAGCGGGCGCGGCCCCTCGTCCCCGCCGGTGCTCTCCTCTTCCGTCCGGACGCCCGCGGCCCGCCATTTGCGCAGGATCTCGCGGTGCCACTCCTCCTCGAACCACTGCTTGAGGGAGGCGGCGATGGTGGGTCCGACGCCTTCGACGGCCGCCAGCTCCTCCTCGGTGGCCTGTTCGATGCGGTCGATCGAACGGAACTCCCGGGCGAGCGCCTCGGCGGCGACCGGCCCGACGTGCCGGATCGACAGGCCGGTGATGATCCGGGCGAGCGGGCGCTGCTTGGCCGCCGCGATGTTCTCCAGCATGGCCAGCGCGTTCTTACGGGGCTCCCCCTGCTGGTTGGCGAAGACCGTGACGACCTTCTCCTCGCCGGTCTTGGGGTCGCGCTTGGGCAGGCCGGTGTCCTGGTCCAGGACGTACGCCTTGATGGGCAGCAGCTGTTCGATGGTGAGGTCGAACAGGTCGCCCTCGTCGACGAGCGGCGGCCCGGCCGGCTCCAGCGGCCTGGTCAGCGCCGCGGCCGCGACGTAGCCGAAGTTCTCGATGTCCAGGCACTTGCGCCCCGCCAGGTAGAACAGGCGCTCGCGCAGCTGGGCCGGGCACGTGCGGCCGTTGGGGCAGCGCAGGTCGACGTCGCCCTCCTTCATCGGCTTCAGCGCCGTACCGCACTCGGGGCACTCGGCCGGCATGACGAACTCGCGCTCGCTGCCGTCCCGCAGGTCCGCCACCGGGCCCAGGATCTCCGGGATGACGTCACCGGCCTTGCGCAGCACCACGGTGTCCCCGATGAGCACGCCCTTGGCCTTCACCACGTCCTGGTTGTGGAGCGTGGCGAACTCGACCTCCGAGCCGGCCACGGTCACCGGCTCCACCTGCGCGTACGGCGTGATCCGGCCCGTGCGGCCGACGCCCACGCGGATGTCGACCAGCTTGGTGTTGACCTCCTCCGGCGGGTACTTGTACGCGATCGCCCAGCGCGGGGCCCTCGAGGTCGAGCCCAGCCGTCCCTGGAGGGGGATCTCGTCCAGCTTGACGACGACACCGTCGATCTCGTGCTCCACCGAGTGACGGTGCTCGCCGTAGTACGCGATGAACTCCCGTACGCCGTCGAGGTCGTCCACCACGCGGTTGTGCCGGGCCGTCGGGAGGCCCCACTCGCGCAGCAGCTCGTAGGCCTGCGACAGGCGGTCGATCTCCAGTCCCGTGCGGGCGCCGATGCCGTGCACCACCATGTGCAGCGGGCGCGTGGCGGTGACCTTCGGGTCCTTCTGGCGCAGGGAACCGGCGGCGGCGTTGCGCGGGTTGGCGAACGGCTTGTCGCCGGCCGCGACGAGACGGGCGTTCAGCTCCTCGAACTTCTCCATCGGGAAGTAGACCTCGCCCCGGATCTCCACGAGGTCGGGGATGCGGTCGCCCTTCAGCCGATCCGGGATGTCCGAGATCGTCCGTACGTTGGGCGTGATGTCCTCGCCGGTGCGCCCGTCGCCGCGGGTCGCCGCCCGGGTCAGCCGGCCCTTCTCGTACGTGAGGTTCACGGCGAGGCCGTCCACCTTGAGTTCGCACAGGAAGCGGTGGTCCGCCGTGCCGACGTCGCGGGCGACGCGCTCGGCCCAGGCGGTCAGCTCCGCCTCGTCGAACGCGTTGTCCAGCGACAGCATGCGCTCGCGGTGCTGGACGGCCGTGAACTCCGTCTCGTACGCCCCCGCGACCTTCTGGGTCGGCGAGTCGGGCGTGCGCAGCTCCGGGTACTCCTCCTCCAGCGCCTCCAGTGAGCGCAGGAGCCGGTCGAACTCGGCGTCGCTGATGACCGGCTGGTCCTTCACGTAGTACCGGAAGCGGTGCTCCTCGACCTGCTCGGCCAGCTGGGCGTGCTTCTCCCGTGCCTCCGGCGGCACCACGTCGTGCTGTTCGACAGACACGTCGTTCCTCCCGTTACTCAGGGTTGTCCGCGAGCGATCTCGCAGCCTTGGCGCAGTGCGCGAGGGCGGCGCGGGCATATGCGGGCGAAGCCCCCGCGAGCCCGCATGTCGGCGTGATCACCAACGACTCGGCGAGAGTCCCCGGATTCAGCCCCAGCCTGCGCCACAGCGTCCTGACACCCATGACGCTACCGGCAGGGTCTGACAATGGGCCGTCGGTGGAGGCGACGACGCCCGCGAACAGCTGCGTACCGCTCTCGACGGCCTCGCCGATGGGCTCCTCGTCACGCTCGGTGAGCAGGCCGAAATCGAACGAGATGCCCGTGACGCCGGCCCGCCGCAGCAGGGCGAACGGCACGTCGGGCGCGCAGGAATGCACGACGACCGGCCCGCCGCCGTTGACGCCGATCACCTCGCGCAGGGCGCCCTCCACGACCTGGCGGTCGACGGCCCGGTGGGTGCGGTAGCCGCTGGCGGTCCTGATCCGGCCGCGCAGCACGGCGGTGAGGGACGGCTCGTCGAGTTGGAGGACGACCTCGGCGCCGGGCACCCGGCGGCGGACCTCGGCGAGGTGGTCGCGCAGGCCCTCGGCGAGGGAGGCGGTCAGGTCTCGGCAGGCGCCGGGGTCGCCGAGCGCGGCCTCGCCGCCCCGCAGCTCCAGGGCCGCGGCGAGCGTCCAGGGCCCCACGGCCTGGACCTTCAGCAGGCCCTCGTACCCCTGCGTGAACTCCTCCAGCGCGTCGAGGTCCTCGCCCATCCAGGACCGGGCCCGGCGCGTGTCGCGTCCCGGCCGGTCGCTGATCCGCCAGCCGCTCGGCTCCACGTGCGCGTACAGCTCCGCCAGCAGCCCGATGGTGCGGCCGATCATGTCGGCGCCGGGGCCGCGCGCGGGCAGTTCGGGGAGGTGGACGAAGTCCTCGAAGGAGCCGGTGACGGTCTTCGCGGCCTCGCGCGCGTCGCCGCCCGGCATGGAGCCGACGCCGGTGGCGGGGCCCCAGCGGAGGTTCTTGCTGTCGCTGTTCTCGCTCACCCGGGAAGCGTACGCGCCAGCATGACCGCCGTGGCCTCGGCGTCCGGGTGGTCGGCGCCGAGCACCCGGATACGGGCCTCCAGGACGGCCCGGTACTCGGCGGCGGCCCGCTCGCGCTCACCGGAGTCGGCGAGGGCGGTGGCGAGGTTGTGGCGGGTCGTCAGGGTGTCGGGGTGGTGGGGGCCGAGCGTCGCGGTCTCGACGGCCAGGATCGCCTCGTACTCGGCGCGGGCGGCGGCGACGTCGCCGCTCTCGTGGACGATGATCGCCAGGTTGTGACGGGCCGCCAGGGTGTGCCGGTCGTCCGGTCCCAGGAGCCGCGCGTACACCTCGTGCACGGCCTCGGACGCGGCGCGGGCGGCGTCGAGGTCGCCGCACAGCTGGGCGGCCGTCGCGGCCAGCGCCCGGCTGCGCAGGGTGATGGGGGCGTCCCGGCCCAGCAGCCGGAGGCAGGTCTCCACGAGGGCGTCGGCCTCGGCGCGGGCCTCGGTGAAGCGCCCGAGGTCGAGCAGCACGCTCGTGTGCAGGGTCCGCGCCCAGTGGGTGAGCTTGTGGTTCTCGCCGATGAGCCGTACCGACGACTCCGCGAGGGGCCGCAGTACGGCGAACGCCCGCCCGTACAGCCCGCGGCGCTTCAGGTGGTCGCCCGCGCACAGGGCCGCCACCCACAGGTGCTCGGGCGCGTCCCGGTCGGGGGTGATGTCGAGGAGGTGCGGCACGAGCGCCGACCAGAAGCCCCGGCGGGCGATGTCCTCGGGCCGCCCGTCCGCTTCGGCGGCCCGCGCCGCGAGGTCCTGGGCGAGGGCGCGGGCGGCGTCGGTGCGGTGGGCGTCCCGGACGAGCGGGTGGAGGGCCACGACCGGTTCGGCGCCGTCGTCGCCGGTGGTGTCGCGCAGTTCGGCGAGGCCCAGCCGGTGCAGCGCCTGGAGGGCCCGCCAGAGCTGCGCGGGCGTGGCGTCCGGGAGGTGCGCCGGGTCCAGTACGCGCAGCGGGACGGGGGCGTCGGCGAAGCCGGCCAGCAGGTGCAGCACGGCGCGGGCCCGGGTGTCGCCGCGGGACTCGGCGAGCGCCAGGGACATCTCCCAGATGCGGGTCAGGGTGCCGTCCCCGTCCACGGTGACGTCGCCGCTGCCGAGCGCCGCCAGGTAGTCCCCGTACGTGGCGGGCTCGCCGGCCGCCCGGAAGAGCGTCGGGCGTTCGTGGACGGAGGCCAGGTAGCGGCCCGCCGTGTCGAGCGCGAGCGGCAGGCCCCCGAGGCGTACGGCGAGCGCCGCGGCGTCCTCGTCGGGGCCGGCCTCCGAGCCCGCACGGTCGGCGAGCGCGCGCACGGCGTCCTCGCGGGGCAGCGGCGTCAGCGCGTGCAGCACCGGCAGCGCGCCCCACGCGGTGGGGTCGCCGTCCCGGGTGGTGACCAGGACCAGGCCCTGGGGCGCCCCGTGGGCCCGCACCCAGCCGGTGCCGGAGGCGAGGCGGCCGGGGCCGTCCAGCAGGGCGAGGTCGTCGGCGTTGTCGAGCACGAGCAGCCACGGCTCCCGCAGCGCGGACAGCCGCTCCCACACCAGGTCGGCCGTCATCCCGGCGGCCAGGTCGGCGTCGGTGGCCCCGAGGTGCCGGGCCACCGCGCGCATGCCGCCGGTCAGGCGGGTGTCGTCGTGGGCGCCGACCCACCACACGCGCGCGTGGGGCCGCCGGAAGCGGTGGGCGGCCTCCAGGGCGAGGGCGGTCTTGCCCACGCCCCCGAGCCCGTACAGCACGTGCACGCCCGGCTCGGCGAGCAGCCGCGCCAGCAGCGGCTCACGGCCGCGCAGGGGTGTGCCCCGGTCCCCCCAGGGCGGGGCGACGGTGACCTCCTCGGGCCTCGGCGGCTGGACGACGAGGTGCTCGATGTGCCCCGCCTGGACGACGGTCCCCTGCTGTCCGCCGGACACGACGTTGCGTACCGTCCCGCCCGGCTCCCCCCGCTCCCCCATCGGCCTGCCGTCCTCAGCGTCCCGGGCGGACCGTCAGGTCGTTGACCTCCGCGTCGCGCGGCAGGTCGACGGCCATGAGGATGGTCGTCGCCACCGACTCGGGGTCGATCCAGCGGGACGCGTCGTACGCCTTGCCCTCCTGGCGGTGCACCTTCTCCTGCATGGGGCTGGCGGTGCGGCCCGGGTAGACGGACGTGACGCGGACGCCGTTGGCGTGCTCCTCATGACGCAGGGAGTCGGCGAGCGCCTTCAGGCCGTGCTTGGAGGCGGCGTACGCGGACCACTCGGCGTGGGCGTTCAGGCCGGCGCCGGAGTTGACGAAGACCACGTGGCCCTGCGAGACGCGCAGCAGCGGCAGGAGCAGCCTGGTCAGCTCGGCCGGGGCGACGAGGTTCACGTCGAGCTGGGCGCGCCACACCTTGGGCGTGAGGTCGCCGACCGGGCCGAGGTCGACGACGCCCGCGATGTGCAGCAGCGAGTCCAGCCGGTCGGGCAGGGACTGGTGCGAGAACGCCCAGGAGAGCCGGTCGGGGTTGGCGAGGTCGCCGACGAGCGTGCGGGCGCCCGGGTAGGACTCGGCGAGCTCCTTGGCACGCCCGGCGTCACGGGCGAGGAGGACGAGGTCGTCGCCGCGTTCGTGCAGGCGGCGCGCGACGGCCGCGCCGATGCCGGAGCCCGCGCCGGTGATCAGGTGTGTAGCCATACGGGCCATGCTCGCATCCCGGACCGTCAGGCGATCCCGGCGGTCTCCTCCAGGTACGCCAGGGCCGAGACGGCGTCCTCCGCGAAGAACACCAGCTCGGTGAGCGGGAGCGGCAGGAAGCCCTCCTCGTCCATGCGGCGGAACTGCTGCTTCAGGCCGTCGTAGAACCCCGCGGTGTTGAGCAGGACGACCGGCTTGTCGTGGAGCCCGTGCTTCTTCAGCTCCAGGATCTCGGTGGCCTCGTCGAGCGTCCCGGTCCCGCCGACCATGACCACGACGGCGTCGGCCCGCGCCAGCAGCTCCGCCTTGCGCTCGGCGAGGTCCTTGGCGACGACCATCTCGTCGCAGTCGGGGCGCGCCTTGTCGGACAGGAACTCCACCGAGACGCCCACGAGGCGTCCGCCCGCCTGCTGGACGGCGTCGGCGACGACCTTCATCAGACCGGCGTCCGAGCCGCCCCAGACGAGGGTGTGGCCGCCCTTGGCGAGCAGCTCGCCGAACTCGCGCGCGGGGCCGGTGTAGCGCTCGTCGAGGTCGGCGGCGGAGAGGAAGACGCAGATGTTCATGGCGCAACCGTACGGGGCCGGGGAGGCACGCGGGACAACTCCGGCCCGGGAGCGGGCTGGTCGCCGACAGGGAGCAGCGGCGGGAGCGTGGTCAGGCGGTCGCCGTCGTCGCCGCGCGGCGGGTCGTCGTGGCGATGGTGGCGGAGCCGACCACGCGGGTGCCGTCGTAGAGGACGATCGCCTGGCCCGGGGCGACGCCCCGGACGGGCTCCGTGAAGGTGACCTTCAGTTCGCCGTCGACCAGCTCGGCCGTGACCCCGGTCTCGCCGCCGTGGGCGCGGAGCTGTGCCGTGTACGTGCCGGGGCCCTCCGGGGCCGTGCCGCACCAGCGGGGCTTGATCGCCGTGAGGGCGGTGACGTCCAGGGCCTCGGCGGGGCCGACGGTGACCGTGTTGTTCACGGGCGAGATGTCGAGGACGTAGCGCGGCTTGCCGTCGGGGGCGGGGTGGCCGATGCGCAGTCCCTTGCGCTGGCCGATGGTGAAGCCGTACGCGCCTTCGTGGGTGCCCACCTTGTTGCCGGTCTCGTCGACGATGTCGCCCTCGGCCCTGCCGAGGCGCGAGGCGAGGAAGCCCTGGGTGTCGCCGTCGGCGATGAAGCAGATGTCGTGGCTGTCGGGCTTCTTGGCCACGGCGAGGCCGCGCCGCTCGGCCTCGGCGCGGATCTCGTCCTTCGTGGTGAGGGTGTCGCCGAGGGGGAACAGGGCGTGCGCGAGCTGCTTCTCGTCGAGGACGCCGAGCACGTACGACTGGTCCTTGGCCATGTCGGAGGCGCGGTGGAGCTCCCGCGTGCCGTCCTCGTGCGTGACGATCGTGGCGTAGTGGCCGGTGCACACCGCGTCGAAGCCGAGCGCCAGCGCCTTGTCGAGCAGCGCGGCGAACTTGATCTTCTCGTTGCAGCGCAGGCACGGGTTGGGCGTCCGGCCCGCCTCGTACTCGGCGACGAAGTCCTCGACGACGTCCTCGCGGAAGCGGTCGGCCAGGTCCCACACGTAGAAGGGGATGCCGATGACGTCGGCGGCGCGCCGGGCGTCGCGCGAGTCCTCGATGGTGCAGCAGCCGCGTGCGCCGGTGCGGAACGACTGCGGGTTCGCGGACAGCGCCAGGTGCACCCCGGTCACGTCGTGTCCCGCCTCGGCTGCGCGGGCGGCGGCGACGGCGGAGTCCACACCGCCGGACATGGCGGCGAGGACGCGGAGGGGGCGCGGGGAGGTCTCAGTCATAGCCCTACCAGGGTACGGGGCGCCGGGAACCGTCGCGCCGCGATCGGCGTTCACCGGGACATGGGGAGCAAGAACAGGGGCGGGAGCCGCGACAAGAGCGCCCGGATGGGGCGGCGGGCCGTGCTGATCGGCGGCGGCGCGGCCCTGGCGGGCGCGGCCGTGCTGGGCCAGGACGAGCTGCGGCGTGCCTGGTGGCGGCTGCCGGGTACGGAGCGCAAGCGCGTCGAGGGCGAGCTGGACCACCAGGGCGCGCAGTGGACGGCGGCGGCGCGGGCGAACTGGCGGCGCGCGGACCGCCCGGCCGACTACGCCGTGGACCGGATCGTGGTCCATGTGGTGCAGGGCAGCTTCGCCACGGCGCTGCGGGTGTTCAAGAACCCGGGGCACGGGGCGGCGGCGCACTACGTGGTGGGCAAGGACGGGCGCATCGCGCAGATGATCCGGGAGCTGGACGTGGCGTTCCACGCGGGGAACCGGGACATGAACGAGCGGAGCATCGGCATCGAGCACGAGGGTTTCGTGGACCGGCCGCAGGACTTCACCCCGGCCATGTACGCCTCGTCGGCGAAGCTGGCGGCGGACATATGCGCGCGGTACGGCATACCGGTCGACCGGGAGCACATCATCGGCCACGTCGAGGTGGCGGGCACGGACCACACGGACCCTGGCCCGCACTGGGACTGGGACCGCTACATCCGCCTCGTACGGGAGGCGGCCGCGGCACGCACGTCGTCGCCCTCGCCCTCGCCTGCCGCGGCGGCCGGGCGGCCCACGGGCTGAGCGCGCGCCGCCCCGTCAGGTGAGGCCGGCCGTGCGGGCGCGTTCCACCGCCGGGCCGATCGCCTTGGCGACCGCCTCGACGTCGGCGCGGGTCGAGGTGTGGCCGAGGGTGAAGCGCAGGGTGCCGCGTGCCAGGTCCGGGTCGGTGCCCGTGGCCAGCAGCACATGGCTGGGCTGGGCGATGCCGGCCGTACAGGCGGAGCCGGTGGAGCACGCGATGCCCTGGGCGTCCAGGAGGAGCAGCAGGGAGTCGCCCTCGCAGCCGGGGAAGGTGAAGTGGGCGTTGGCGGGGAGCCGGTCGACGGGGTCGCCGCCCAGGATGGCGTCGGGGACGGCGGAGCGGACGGCGGCGACCAGCTCGTCGCGCAGGGCGCCGATCTCGCGGGCGAAGTCCTCGCGGCGCTCGGTGGCCAGGCGGGCGGCGACGGCGAAGGCGGCGACGGCGGGCACGTCGAGGGTGCCGGAGCGGACGTGGCGCTCCTGGCCGCCGCCGTGGAGCACCGGCACGGGGCTGTGGTCGCGGCCGAGGAGGAGCGCCCCGATCCCGTACGGGCCGCCGATCTTGTGGCCGGAGACAGTCATGGCGGCGAGCCCGGAGTCGGCGAAGCCGACCGGGACCTGGCCGACGGCCTGGACGGCGTCGGCGTGCAGCGGGATGCCGAACTCGTGGGCCACGTCGGCGAGTTCGCGGATCGGCATGACGGTGCCGATCTCGTTGTTGGCCCACATGACGGTGGCCAGGGCGACGGTCTCCGGGTGGTCCCCGACGGCCTCGCGGAGCGCCTCGGGGTGCACCCTGCCGTACCGGTCGACGGTCAGGTACTCGACGGTGGCGCCCTCCTGGTCGCCGAGCCAGTGGACGGCGTCGAGGACGGCGTGGTGTTCGACGGGGCTCGCGAGGATGCGGACGCGGCGCGGGTCGGCGGTGCGGCGGGACCAGTACAGGCCCTTGACGGCGAGGTTGTCGGCCTCGGTGCCGCCGGAGGTGAGGACGACCTCGCTGGGGCGCGCGCCGAGCGCCTCGGCGAGCATCTCGCGGCCCTCCTCGACGGTACGGCGGGCCCGGCGGCCGGCGGCGTGCAGCGAGGACGCGTTCCCGGTCACGGCGAGCTGGGCGGTCATCGCCTCGATCGCCTCGGGGAGCATCGGGGTGGTCGCGGCGTGGTCGAGGTAAGCCATGGTGCCCCCGATTCTACGAGCCGGGTGCGGGCCTCCGGCGGGGGCGTATCAGGCCATAGTCCAGGACACGGTGCCGTTCAGGGTCACGAGCGCGGCGAGCAGGACGAGGTCGGCGACGCCGAGGGCGAGTCCGAGGAGGGCGCGGCCGCGCCGGGCGGTGCCGTGGCGCAGGGCGAGCGCGGCGAGTCCGATGGCGATGGGGCCGAGGACGATGTTGAGGACGAGCAGTCCGACGAGGCCGAGGACGAAGGCGGCGACGGCCATGCCGTCGGCGTCCCGGCGCGGGTCCGCCGTGCGTGCGGCGAGTTCCATGGCGGGTTCCTCAGCTGTGGCCGCGCTGCTTGCGGGCCTGGCGTTCACGGACGGCGAAGGCGAGCAGCCAGGCGGCGATGACGCCGGCGGCGACGGCCGTGACGGGGACGGGCACCAGGGCGGCGGTGCCGATGACGATGCCGAGCAGGAGCAGGGCGGCGACGAGGAAGAGCATCCGGCTGCCTCTCGTGAGGGACGTTCCGTAGAGGTAACAACTGTGCACTGACTGCTCAGTCTATATACGCGCCGCGCTGGATCCGTTCGGAGAACGGTTGTTTACTCCATGGCATGAGTCACACCACCGGTGTCCGGCAGGCCCAGAAGCAGAGGACCCGTCAGGCCCTGCTGGATGCCGCGCTCGTCCTGCTGGAGGACCAGAGCCTCAACAGCCTCGGACTGCGCGAGGTGACCCGCGCCGTCGGCATCGCCCCGACGGCTTTCTACCGCCACTTCTCCGACACGGCGGACCTGGGGGTGGCGCTCGTGGACCAGGCGCTGGGCAGCCTGCACGGCACGATCCGTACGACGCTGGCGGCGACCGGCGACACCGAGGAGCGGATCGCGGGGACCGTCGCCCTGATCGCCGCGCTGGTACGGGAGTTCCCGGCGCACGTGCGGTTCCTGGCGCGGGAGCGGCACGGCGGGGTGGAGCTGGTGCGGGACGCGATCGGCGAGCAGCTGGAGCGGTTCGCGCGGGAGGTGGCCGACGAGTTGGCCACCCACCCGGACACGGCCGGGTGGGAGCGGCAGGACCTGCTGATGCTGGCGGGGCTGTACGTCGACCACATGGTGATGACCGCCTCCGCCTTCCTGGCGGCCGGCCCCGACGCGGCGGCACAGGAACGGGTGGCACAGGTGGCCCGCCGGCGCCTGCGCCTGGTGGCCCTGGGCAGCCGCCACTGGCTGGACTGACGCGAGGCGACCGGGTGCGGTGCGCCGGGGGGCCGCCGAGTGTCAGCCGCGCGGTGCGCGGGCCAGTTGGCGGGACTGGGCGACCAGGCGGTCGGCGCTGTCCCAGACCTCGGCGTCCTCCTCCAGGAAGCCGCCGGCGAGGTTGCGGGTGGTGATGGCGACCCGCAGCGGGCCCGGGGCCGGGCGGCAGCGGATGTGGGTGGTCAGTTCGACGGTCGGCGTCCAGCCGTTGAGGCCGAGGTCGAACGCGGTCGGCGGCAGCGCGTCGACCGTCAGGAGCAGGGACAGCGGGTCCGGGTCGCGCCCGTCGGCGAGGCCGAACCAGCCACGGACCTCGCCCGCGCCGGACGGGGCGCCGACGGCCCAGCCGATGGTCGCCGGGTCGAGCTTGATGTCCAGCAGCCGGGCGATCTCGGCGGAGCCGGGCAGCGGCGCGGGCGCGTCCGAGGGGCCGAGGCAGTGCTCGTACGGAGGGATGACCGGCGGCTTGGCGCTGGTCCGTACGTCGTCGGACAGCGCGTCGAGGTCGCCGTACGTGGCGAGGACGCGGATGCGCTCGACCTCGGTGCCGTCCTCGGCGTACTGGAAGAGCGACGCCTGGCCCGTGGAGAGGCCGCGCCCGGTGCGGACGGTCTCGGTCCGGATCACCGCGGGGCCGGGAAGCGAGGGCGCCAGGTAGTGCGCGGACACCGCGAACGGGTGGGGGTGCGGGAGGGCTTCCCCGAGTGCGCGGCCCAGCAGGGCGAGCAGGTAGCCGCCGTTGACCACGCCGAAGATGGTCCAGCCCGAGGAGAGGTCGGCGTCGTAGACACCGGGCGCGCGGAGGGTCACCGCGGTGTCGCGGTCGAACTGACTGTCCATGGCCAGAACCGTACAACAGCAAACTACTAAGCGGTAGCTTTTGTGCCTGGTGCCGTCTCCTCCCTCGCCGCGCTCCGCCGGTTCCAGGCTCGGGGCGCCCGCCAGTGGTAGCGCAGCGCGAGCAGCCGCAGGATGAACGCCGCGAGGGCGGCGACCGCGCTGGTGAACGGGTTGAGCGCCTCGAACCGGATGAACAGCACGACCATCGTCGAGCCGACGATCGCGGGCACCGCGTACAGGTCGCGGTCCCAGCGCAGCAGCGACGGCGCCTCGTTGGCGAGCACGTCCCGCAGGACGCCGCCCCCGACGGCGGTGGCCAGCCCGAGCACGGCCGACTGGGTCAGGCCGAGCCCGTACTCGTACGCCTTGGTCGTGCCGGCCACGCAGAACAGGCCGAGGCCCGCCGCGTCGAAGACGTTCACGGCGGCCTGCGTGCGCTCGACGACCGGGTGCAGGAAGAAGACCAGGACGGTGGCGACCAGGGGCATGAGGAAGTAGCCGAGGTCCGTGAAGGCGGCCGGCGGTACGGCTCCGATGACCAGGTCCCGGAAGAGGCCGCCGCCCAGGGCGGTGACCTCCGCGAGGACCGCCATGCCGAAGACGTCGAAGTTCTTGCGGACGGCGAGGAGGGCACCGGAGATCGCGAAGACGAAGATGCCGGCAAGGTCGAGGGCGTGGAGGACGGAGGGGGTGAACAGATCCTGGAGCACCGCACTGTTGTACCTCGCCGTGCCGGTTCCCCGGGGCACCCGCCCCTCCGCTGCGGGGTTCCACCCGTGGGTGGGCGCAGCGGAGGGGGTGCGGCCCGGGGGCCGGTCACCGGTGGCACTACGCCGTCTTCGTCACCGGCTCCGTCGGCTCGGCCGGAGGCTCGTCCGGGATCGCCGCGTTCAGGACCGCCTCCACGTCCGTCGGACGGGTCGGTTCCAGCTCGCCCGCCTCGATCTCGGCCGCGAAGTGGCAGGCCACCCGGTGGCCGTCGCCCGTGTCCGTCAGTTCCGGCCGCTCCTCCGCGCAGCGCGGCTGCGCCCACGGGCAGCGGGTGTGGAAGCGGCAGCCGGCCGGGGGGTTCGCCGGGGAGGGGAGGTCACCGTGGAGCAGGATGCGCTCACGGCGGTCCTCGACCTCCGGGTCCGGCACCGGCACGGCCGACATCAGGGCCCTGGTGTACGGGTGCTTCGGCGCCGCGTACAGCGCGTCGCTCGGGGCCTCCTCGACCAGGGAGCCGAGGTACATGACGCCGATGACGTCCGAGATGTGCCGGACGACCGCCAGGTCGTGGGCGATCACCAGGTAAGTGAGGCCCAGCTGCTCCTGGAGCTCCTCCAGCAGGTTGATCACCTGGGCCTGGATGGACACGTCCAGCGCCGAGACGGGCTCGTCGCAGATGATGACGTCCGGCTCCAGGACCAGCGCCCGGGCGATGCCGATGCGCTGGCGCTGGCCGCCGGAGAACTCGTGCGGGTAGCGGGCGAGCGAGTTGGCCGGCAGGCCCACGCGCGCCAGGATCGCCTTGATCTTCTCGCGGCGCTCCTCCTGGTTCGCCCCGATGCCGTGCGCGAGCATGCCCTCGGAGAGGATCGACTCGATGTTCTGGCGGGGGTTGAGGCTGCCCAGCGGGTCCTGGAAGACCATCTGGAGGCGGCGCCGGAACCGGCGCATCTCCTCGTCGGGCAGCTTCGCCAGGTCCGTACCGTCGAAGACGACCTCGCCGTCCGTGATGTCGACCAGCCGCAGCACGGCCCGGCCCAGGGTCGTCTTGCCGCAGCCGGACTCGCCGACCAGGCCGTACGTCTGGCCGGACTCGACCTTCAGCGAGACGCCGTCGACGGCGTACACATGGCCGACCGTACGGTCGAAGAGGAGGCCCTTCTTGACGGGGAAGTGGACCTTCACACCGTCGAGTTCGAGCAGACTCATGCCGGGACCTCCGACTTCGCCGGGGCGGGCAGGACCGGGTTGACGCAGCGCACCCGGTGCCCCTCCGCCCGTGGTTCCGTGAGCTCGGGCGTGCCGGTCAGGCACTCCATCGTGTAGAAGTCGCAGCGCGGCGCGAACGCGCAGCCGTCCGCCCAGGCGATCTTGTCGTTGATGGATCCGCGGATCGGGTTCAGCGGCTCGCCGCGCGGGGCGTCCAGCCGCGGGATCGAGCCGAGGAGCCCGTGCGCGTACGGGTGCGTCGGGTGGGCGAACAGCTCCCGGCGCCCGGCGGACTCCACCGCCTTGCCCGCGTAGAGGACGTTCACCTCGTCGCACAGACCCGCCACGACGCCCAGGTCGTGGGTGATCATCAGCAGGGCGGTGCCCTCCTGGTCCACCAGCTCCTTGAGCAGCTCCAGGATCTGCGCCTGGATCGTCACGTCGAGGGCCGTCGTCGGCTCGTCGGCGATCAGCAGCCGCGGGGCGCACGCCACCGCCATGGCGATGAGGGCGCGCTGCCGCATACCGCCGGACAGCTGGTGGGGGTACTCCTTGAGGCGCCGGTTCGGGTCGGGGATGCCGACCCGGTCCAGCAGGTGCGCGGCCTCCTTGCGGGCGGCCTCGCCCTTCAGCCCGCGGTGGCGCTGGAGGATCTCGGTGACCTGGACGCCGATCGGGATGACCGGGTTCAGCGAGGACAGCGGGTCCTGGAAGATCATCGCGAGGCGGCTGCCCCGCATGTCCCTGATCTTCTTCGGGCTCATGGTGAGCAGGTCCTCGCCGTCGAACTCGGCGCGCCCCCCGATGGTGACGCCCTTGCGGGGCAGGAGCCCCATGAGGGCGAGGGAGGTCACGGACTTGCCGCAGCCCGACTCGCCGACCAGGCCGACGACCTGGCCCTGGTCCACGGTGAAGGAGACCCCGTCGACGGCCGTGGAGGGCTTGCGTCCGCGTCCGCCGAAGGTGACGGTGAGTTCGTCAACAGTGAGCAGTGGCATGGCAGGTCAGCCTCGCAGCTTCGGGTCGAGGGCTTCGCGCATGGCCTCGCCGAGCAGGGTGAAGCCGAGGGCGGTGATGATGATCCCGACCGCCGGGTAGACGGCCATCATCGGCGCGTTGTCGAAGAACCGCTGCGCCTGGGAGAGCATCACGCCCCACTCGGGGACGGCCGGGTCCGGGTTGCCGAGGCCCAGGTAGGACAGGGCGGCGGCCTCGATGATCGCGGTGGCGAGGCTGAGGGTCGCCTGGACGATCACGGGGCTCAGCGAGTTCGGCAGGATCTGCGTCAGGACGATCCGCCGGCGTCGTACGCCGAGGGCCTTGGCCGCCAGCACGTAGTCGGAGCCGCCCTGGGCGAGCATCGAACCGCGCAGGAGCCGGGCGAAGACCGGGATCTGGACGACACCGACGGCGATCATCACGGTCGTCAGGGACTGGCCCATGACGGCCGCGATGGAGACGGCGAGCAGCAGCGACGGCAGCGACAGCAGGATGTCGATGAACCGCATGACGACGGTGTCGACGCGCCGGCCCGCCTTGCCGCCGAGGGTGGCGGCGGCGCCGGACAGCATGCCGATCAGCGCGCCGACGAGCAGGCCGATGAGCATGGACACGACGCCGACGAGGAGCGTCTGGCGGGCGCCGACGAGCATCCGCGAGAACGTGTCGCGGCCGAGGTGGTCCAGGCCGAACCAGTTCTCGCCGCGCATGCCGACGAACTTGCCCTGGTTGGGGAAGACCTCGCCGCGCCAGGTCTGCGCGGTCGGCGTGTAGGGCGCGAACCACGGCCCGACGATCGCCACGACGACGAACACGCCGATGATGACGGCGCCGATGACGGCCATCTTGCTGGCCTTCAGCCGGCGGAACGCCTCGCGCCACAGGCTGGCGCCGGAGGTGGTCTCGTTCGCCTGGGTGAGTTCCGCGAGGCGGTCGATCTTGTCTGTCTTGGTGGACACGTCAGTTCACCCGCACTCTCGGGTCAATGAGGCTGTACGCCAGGTCGACCAGCAGGTTGATGACGACGTACACCATCGCGATGAACATGATGAAGCCGACGAGCACCGGGTAGTCGCGGGCATCGATCGCGTCCTTGATGAAGGAGCCGATGCCGCCGAAGGCGAACACCGACTCGGTGAGGACCGCGCCGGACAGCAGCGAGCCGGTCAGCAGGCCGACCGCGGTGACCACGGGCAGGAGCGCGTTGCGCAGCACGTGGCGGACGCGGACGACGCTCTTCTCCAGGCCCTTGGACTCGGCGGTGCGGACGTAGTCCTCGCCCAGCACCTCCAGGACGCTGGCGCGGGTCATCCGGACGATGACGGCCAGGGGGATGGAGGAGAGTGTGACGGCCGGCAGGACGAGGTGGACGATCGCGTCCCACGCCGCGTCGAGCTCGCCGGTGAGGACGCCGTCGAGGATGGCGAATCCGGTGACCTCGGTGGCGTCGATGCCGGTCGAGAGCCGTCCGTAGCTGGGGAAGATGCCGAGCTCGACGGCGAAGATGCCCTTGAGGATCAGGGCGAGGAAGAACACCGGTACGCAGATGCCGAGCAGCGAGCCGGACACCGAGGCCACGTCGAGCCAGCCGCCGCGCCGCTTGGCGGCGAGGTAGCCGAGCGGGACGCCGACGACCACGGCGATGAGCATGGCGGCGATGCTGAGTTCCACGGTGGCCGGGAAGCGCAGGGCGAACTCGTCCCACACGGGCTGGCCGGTCTTCGTGGACGTCCCGAGGTCGAGCTGGAAGATGCGCTTGAGGAAGCGGCCGTACTGCACCCAGACGGGCTGGTCGAGGCCCAGCGCCCGGTTGATGCGCGCCACTTCGGTCGGCGTAGCCCGTTCGCCCAGGATCGCTGAGGCGGGTCCGCCGGGCAGGCGGTTCAGCCAGAGGAAGAGGAGAACCGACAGGCCGAGCAGGGTGGGTATCAGCTGTAGCAGTCGTCGTACGACAAGTCGCAGCACCCCGCGTGCCCCTTTCTTACGTGTCTTACGTCTACGTGAGAAGCGGGTCCGCCCGGCCACGCTGTGGTGTGGCCGGGCGGACCCCGCGTGCGGATGCGCTTACTTGAAGGAGACCTCGGCGAAGTTCTCCTGCGTCAGCGGGGAGACCTTCGGCGGGTTCACGTTCTTGCCGAACGCGATCGCGGGCGGCGACGAGGAGATCGGGAGACCCGGCAGGTACGCCATGATCTTCTCGTTGGCGGCCTTGTACGCCTCGACGCGCTTGGCCGGGTCCGTCTCCTTGGAGGCGGCGGTCACGGCGCTGAAGACGGCCGGGTCCTTGAAGCCCCACTGCTTGTCGTACTCGGCGAACCAGGTACCGATGAAGTTGTAACCGTCGTTGAAGTCACCGGTCCAGCCCAGCATGTGCAGGGCGCAGGCACCGGCCTCGGTGGCGTCCAGGTAGTCCGGGGCCCACTTCATCGGCTTCGGGGTGACGGTGATGCCGGCCTTCTCCAGGTCCGACTTCATCAGCTCGAAGATGTCCTGCGGGGCCGGCATGTAGGGCCGGGTGACCTCGGTCGGGTAGCAGAACTCGATCTTCAGCTTGGACTCGCCGGCGGCGGCCAGCAGCTGCTTGGCCTTGTTGGTGTCGAACGGGTACGTCGGCACCTTGTCGGACCAGCCGGCGACCGTGTCGGGCATGAACTGGGTCGCGGCCTTGCCGCCCTCGGGCAGCTGGGTCTTGACGATGTTCTCGCGGTCGATGGCGTGCGCGATGGCCTGGCGGACCTGCGGCTTCTTCAGCGCCGGGTTCTTCTCCTGGGTCATGCCCACGTAGAAGATGTTGAAGACGTCACGCGTCGGAACCTGGAAGCCCTCCTTCTCCAGGGTCTTCACGTCCGCCGGGGACACCAGGTCGTAGCCGTCGATGTCACCGGCCTGCAGCGCCTGCCGCCGGCCCTCCTCGGTGGCGATCGTACGGAAGACCAGGTTCTTCACCTTGGCCTTGTCGCCCCAGTAGTCGTCGAAGCGCTCGAGGGAGACTTCCTTGTTGCCCTTGTTCCACTTCACGATCTTGTACGGGCCGGTGCCGGCGACCGTGCCGGCCTCCTGGCTGTACTTGGGGTACGTGATGGCGTCGCCCTTGCCGCTCGCCGCCTGCTTCTCGTACTCCTTGACGGCCTTGGGCGAGTGGATCGCCAGGGCCTGGAGCGAGAAGCCGCCGGGCAGGTTCGCCGAGGGCTCGTGGACCTCGATGACCGCGGTGTTCTCGTCCTTGGCGGTGCAGGACTTGTAGTTGGGCTTGGGGGCTTCCTTGTCCTCGTTCTTCTTGAAGCCGCCCATGATGGACTGCCAGTAGTACGAGACGGCGCTCGACTGGTACGTACCGGTCCAGTTGAACCAGTGGTCGTAGTTGGCGCAGACGGCCGCGGCGTTGAACGCCTCGCCGTCGTGGAACTTCACGCCCTTGCGCAGGTTGAAGGTCCACACCGTGCCGGCCGGGTTGCTCGACCAGGTCTCGGCGAGGCCGCCGACCAGCTTGCTGCCGCCGGACTCGTGCTCCAGCAGCGCCTCGAACGCCTGGCGGGTGACCCGGAAGGTCTCTCCGTCGCTGGCGAGGGCGGGGTCCAGTGAGCCCGGGTCACCGGCACCGGCGAACACGAAGGTGTCCTTGTCACCGCCCTTGTCGCCGTCCTTGCCACGCTCACTGGCGCAGCCCGTGGCGATCATTCCGACGGCCAGCGCCGCGGTGACCGCGCGGACGGCGCGGGACTTGAGTATTCGCATGGGCCACCCCTGGTTTGGCCTAGTGAATGAGGTCTTGACCGGCCGAACACTACCGACGGGTGGCATCGCGGAGAACAGTCCGGATAGCGGTGATACCTAGTCGAGACCCGGACACTCACCAAACCGGTCACATCCGGGACAAGACCGCTGTCCGAGTTAACACCCCGGACACACAGGGGAGTTCGCGGCGGCTACTGAACGGCAGTTCAGCGCTGCTGCGGGTAGCCGTAGCCCGAGGTGCCCGGGGCGGGCGGGGCCAGGTGGGCCTCGCGGTCGTAGAAGGGCCGCGCGTTGGCGCGCAGCCACATGGCGACCGGGTCGTAGCCGTCCGACATGGCGACCGTGGAGACCGGCAGGCCGTCCGGGACGGCGGCGATGGACTGCTGCATCATGGCGCGGACGGCGTCGACGGACGCCTGGCCCGTGTCGTACAGGTCGAGGCCGATGGCGAGGTACGGCGTGCCGAGCGCGGGCTGCACCCAGGCACGGCGCAGGGAGCGGACGGCGGGGGTGCGGTGGGCGTTCTGGGTGAGCAGGGCGTAGAACTGCGGGAGCTCGATGGCGGGCTCGGTGAGCCGCAGCGGTCCGGCGGGCATGCGGTCCAGGCCGGTGGCGATGCGGCGCAGGTCGGCCCAGGGGATGCCGACGCCGCCGCCGGGTGCGTGCGGGTTGAGCCAGATGCCCCAGCGGTCGGGGTACAGGGCGCGGGCGACCTCGCGGACGGGGACGACCTCGTGCGCGCGGTTCCAGCCGGAGGCGGCCAGCTCCTGGGCGGAGGTGACGCACGGGGCGTAGCCGAAGCCCTCGACCTCCATGTTCCCGTACTGCGCGTCGGAGGAGCCGGCGCTGCCGTGCCAGAGCAGCATCCAGACCTGGCCGTCGGCGAGTGCGTGCAGCAGCGCCTCGTAGGCGTCGTAGCGCCCGGGCGTCACCTGCCGCAGCATGTGCTCGACCTGTCCGGCCGCCGCGGTGCCTGACGCGCTCACCTGGATCCCGCCCCTCTTCCTTCCCCGTCCACCCGGACCAGCTTAGGGCCTGCCCGCCTGATCCGGCGGCCGGTGTCAGACCGTGTGCTCGCGTTGGTAGAAGGGGCGGAGCCGGTCCAGCATCCAGTCGCCGACGGGGTCCTGGGCCACGTCGAGGAGGACGAGGTTGACCGGCCAGGGCACCGGGACGCGGCCGAGGGCCCGGCCGAGGGCGTCCATGGGGACCGTGCGGTCGGGGCCCTCCCAGGAGGACAGCTGGACGCCGATGAACAGCGTCGGCGGCTCGCCCTCGACGCTGGCCAGGGCGCGGCGCGCGGTGAGGACGAGGCCGGCCGCCTCGAACTCGGCGCCGGCGGCGGCCAGGAAGTCCACCGGGTCGTCCTGCCAGTCGGGTTCGAACAGGCGGACGCGGGCGCCGCTCGCGGGCCCGTCGAGGGGCGTGCGGCCGGCCCGGCACAGCTGGGCGACGGCGGGCGGGGGCAGTGGCGCGCCGACGGCCCCGCCCGGGTTCACGGCGATGCCGAGCTGCGGGGGCAGGCCGCGGGCGAACTCGACGGCGGGCGCGACGGTGTACGGCATGTGGTCGCCTACGCAGCTGCGGAACTGCGCCTCGGAGCTGTACACGGGGACGTACGGCAGTCCGTCGACCTCCAGCGTGGGCAGGTCGAGGTCCGGGCTGTCGGGGCCGCCGCCGTTGGGGAGGGGCACCCAGACGGGGCTGCGGCCGAGGACCTCGACGATGCGGCCGCCGGCGGCGGGGTTCCCGAGGGCGGCGGAGAGCACCTCTTCCAGCTCGTTGGCCGGCCAGGTGGTGGCCGCTGCGGTGTCCACTGGTGTCCCTCGTCCCTTCCCGTGTGCGCGTGCGGGCGCCACCCTAGCGTGCACGGCGGGGGTGTTGTCCGATGATCAGACGAAGGCGATCCGGGTGAGGGCGGTGGCCGCCGCGCGGTCCAGCAGCACCGCCGAGGAACAGCCCCGGGGCAGCACGCCCCTCTCGGCGTCGCGCAGGAGGCGGCCCACCGCGCGGCGGTGCCGCGTGAAGGCGTACCCGGACACGCGGCGGCCGCGGGCGCGCTGGCCGTCGCGGGCGGTGGAGGGCGGGACGTCGAGCAGCACGAGGTGCAGGGCGCGGCCGCGACGGCGGGCCGCGCGGGCGAGCCAGCCGCGCACCCAGGCCTGGGTCCCGCAGTCGTGGACGACCAGGCTCTCGCCGGAGCGCAGGGCGCTGTGCAGTCCGGCGTAGTGCGCGATCCGGACGAGGGGCCGGTAGACGGCGTACGGCAGGAAGCGGGGGACGCGGCGCTCCCAGCGCTCGCGAGTGTCCTGGGAGTCGATGGCGCGGCCGGGGACGGCCCGGCCGATCAGGGTGGACTTGCCGCTGCCGGGCAGGCCGGAGACGACCACGACGTCCCCTTCGGCGAAGGTCAGCGCCCTGGGGGCGTGTCCGGCGCGGTCGCGCAGGTCGCGCAGGACGGCGAAGACGGACGCGGGCGCGGCCGTCTGCTGTGCGGGCACACCCGCGGTTGTCGCGTACGCACCGGACCGATGCACCGTCATGGTCCCTCCCTGCTCGGCTCCCCCTCACCCTTGCCCAAAAAGTGTAAAGAAATGGTAATACCGCTCAAGTGATTTAACCGGCCCGAACCTTTGCCATTCCGAACCCACGTGCAATGATGTGCGCGCCGACAACCACATACCGGCCGATCGAATCCGTGCGGGAGAGTCCCGGGCAGCGGTGTCCGGGCGCCGAAGGAGCAAGTTCCTCCCTTGAATCTCTCAGGCCCCGTACCGCACGGATGAGGCAGATCTGAAAAGCGAGCCGCCACCCGCCAGGGCGGACGGCTCCACCCAAGGTGCAAGCCGCGGGCCCCGCAGGGGTCACGGCGAACCTCTCAGGTTCCGATGACAGATGGGGAGGACCGTCCTCGCCCGTCATGCCCCGGACCTGGGAGCCCCTTCATGACCACAGCCCCCCGCCGTACCGCCCTCGATGCCCTGCATCGCTCGCTGGGCGCCACGATGACCGACTTCGCCGGCTGGGACATGCCGCTGCGGTACGGCAGCGAGCGCGACGAGCACACCGCCGTGCGCACCAAGGCCGGCCTGTTCGACCTCTCCCACATGGGTGAGATCACCGTCACCGGCCCGCAGGCGGCCGACCTGCTGGACCACGCGCTCGTCGGCAACATCGGCGGCGTCGGCGTGGGCCGCGCCCGCTACACGATGATCTGCCGCGAGGACGGCGGCATCCTCGACGACCTGATCGTGTACCGGCTCCAGGAGCAGGAGTACATGGTTGTCGCCAACGCCTCCAACGCCCAGGTGGTGCTCGACGCCCTCACCGAGCGGGCGGCCGGCTTCGACGCCGAGGTGCGCGACGACCGCGACGCCTACGCGCTGATCGCCGTGCAGGGCCCCGAGTCCCCCGGCATCCTGAAGTCGCTCACCGACGCCGACCTGGACGGCCTGAAGTACTACGCCGGCCTCCCGGGCACGGTCGCGGGCGTGCCCGCGCTGATCGCCCGCACCGGCTACACCGGCGAGGACGGCTTCGAGCTGTTCGTGGAGCCGCAGCACGCCGAGAAGCTGTGGCAGGCGCTCACCGAGGCCGGCCAGGGCGTCGGCCTGATCCCCTGCGGCCTGTCCTGCCGCGACACGCTGCGCCTGGAGGCGGGCATGCCGCTGTACGGGCACGAGCTGACGACGGCGCTGACGCCGTTCGACGCGGGCCTCGGCCGGGTCGTGAAGTTCGAGAAGTCCGGTGACTTCGTGGGCCGCGCCGCTCTGCAGGCCGCGGCCGAGCGCGCCGAGACCGCCCCGCCGCGCAAGCTCGTCGGACTGGTCGCCGAGGGCCGCCGGGTGCCGCGCGCCGGCATGCCCGTGGTCGCCGCCGGCGAGGTGATCGGCGAGGTGACCTCCGGCGCCCCGTCGCCGACGCTGGGCAAGCCGATCGCGATGGCCTACGTGGACGCGGCGCACGCCGCTCCCGGCACCCCGGGCGTCGGCGTCGACATCCGCGGCACCCACGAGCCGTACGAGGTCGTGGCGCTGCCGTTCTACAAGCGCCAGAAGTGACACGCTCGCCGGATCGTGCCCGGTCCGGACGTGACCGGGACGTGATCCCGCACACTCCCTCCCCGTTCACCACCACTCCCCGCGTACAGGAGAATTCAGGTCATGAGCAACCCCGAGCAGCTGCGCTACAGCAAGGAGCACGAGTGGCTGTCGCCCGCCGAGGACGGCGTCGCGACGGTCGGTATCACGGAGCACGCGGCCAACGCCCTCGGTGATGTCGTGTACGTCCAGCTCCCCGACGTCGGCACCACGGTGACCGCGGGCGAGACCTGCGGCGAGCTGGAGTCGACCAAGTCCGTCAGCGACCTGTACTCGCCGGTGAGCGGTGAGGTCGTCGAGGCGAACCAGGAAGTCGTGGACGACCCGTCGCTGGTGAACACCGCTCCGTTCGAGGGCGGCTGGCTGTTCAAGGTGCGCGTCGCGGAGGAGCCGGCCGATCTGCTCTCCGCCGCCGAGTACACCGACTACGCCGGCTGACCCTGCCGATCGAGCCCCGACCCTAGGGACCGTCTGATGTCGCTTCTGAACACGCCTCTCCACGAGCTGGACCCGGATGTCGCCGCCGCCGTCGACGCCGAGCTCCGCCGCCAGCAGAACACCCTGGAGATGATCGCCTCGGAGAACTTCGCTCCGGTCGCGGTCATGGAGGCCCAGGGCTCCGTCCTGACCAACAAGTACGCCGAGGGCTACCCCGGCCGCCGCTACTACGGCGGCTGCGAGCACGTCGACGTGGTCGAGCAGATCGCCATCGACCGCATCAAGGAGCTGTTCGGCGCCGAGCACGCCAACGTGCAGCCCCACTCGGGTGCGCAGGCGAACGCCGCCGCGATGTTCGCCCTGCTCAAGCCGGGCGACACGATCATGGGCCTGAACCTCGCGCACGGCGGGCACCTGACCCACGGCATGAAGATCAACTTCTCCGGCAAGCTGTACAACGTGGTCGCGTACCACGTGGACGACAGCGGCATCGTGGACATGGCCGAGGTCGAGCGCCTGGCCAAGGAGTCCAAGCCGAAGCTGATCGTGGCCGGCTGGTCCGCCTACCCGCGCCAGCTGGACTTCGCGGCGTTCCGCCGGATCGCCGACGAGGTCGGCGCGTACCTGATGGTCGACATGGCCCACTTCGCGGGCCTCGTGGCGGCCGGGCTCCACCCGAACCCGGTGCCGCACGCCCACGTGGTGACGACGACCACGCACAAGACGCTGGGCGGCCCGCGCGGCGGCGTCATTCTGTGCACCGCCGAGCTGGCCAAGAAGATCAACTCCGCGGTCTTCCCCGGCCAGCAGGGCGGCCCGCTGGAGCACGTCATCGCGGCGAAGGCGGTCTCCTTCAAGGTCGCGGCGAGCGAGGAGTTCAAGGAGCGCCAGCGGCGCACCCTGGAGGGCTCGAAGATCATCGCCGAGCGCCTGGTCCAGCGCGACGTCACCGAGGCGGGTGTCTCCGTCCTCTCCGGCGGCACGGACGTCCACCTGGTCCTGGTCGACCTGCGCAACAGCGAGCTCGACGGCCAGCAGGCCGAGGACCGGCTCCACGAGGTCGGCATCACGGTCAACCGGAACGCCATCCCGAACGACCCGCGGCCGCCGATGGTCACGTCGGGCCTGCGGATCGGCACGCCGGCGCTGGCCACGCGCGGCTTCCAGGCGGAGGACTTCACGGAGGTCGCCGACATCATCGCCGAGACGCTGAAGCCGTCCTACGACGCGGACGCGCTCAAGGCCCGGGTGACGGCCCTCGCCGCGAAGCACCCGCTTTACCCTGGTCTGTAAGCGTTACGTACGTAACAGACCAAACCGGGGGCACCGCGCACACTGGACGGTGAGTGCGGTGCCCCGTCTCATGCCCCATCCCCGGTCACCCCGGGAACAGCCCGCGCAAAGCCCTGCACCACCCCGGCAGACAGCGGCGTCTACCAACCCAAGGAGTACCCCCGTGGCCATCTCGGTCTTCGACCTGTTCTCGATCGGCATCGGCCCCTCCAGCTCCCACACGGTCGGCCCCATGCGGGCGGCCCGGATGTTCGCGCGCCGCCTGAAGAACGAGGGCCTGCTCGCCCACACCCGGGCGATACGGGCGGAGCTGTACGGCTCGCTCGGCGCCACCGGCCACGGCCACGGCACCCCCAAGGCGGTGCTCCTGGGCCTGGAGGGCGACTCGCCGCGGACCGTCGACGTGGAGACCGCCGACGACCAGGTCGAGCGGATCAAGGCCGCCAAGCGCATCAACCTCCTCGGCGCACACGAGATCGCCTTCGACTTCGACGAGGACCTCGTCCTGCACCGCCGCAAGGCTCTCCCGTACCACGCCAACGGCATGACCCTGTGGGCGTACGACGCCGAGGGCGGCGCGCTGCTGGAGAAGACGTACTACTCGGTGGGCGGCGGGTTCGTCGTCGACGAGGACGCGGTCGGCGAGGACCGGATCAAGCTCGACGACACCGTCCTGAAGTACCCCTTCCGCACCGGTGACGAGCTGCTGCGCCTCACGAAGGAGACCGGCCTGTCGATCTCCGCGCTGATGCTGGAGAACGAGAAGGCCTGGCGCACCGAGGAGGAGATCCGCGAGGGTCTGCTGGAGATCTGGCGTGTGATGCAGGCCTGCGTCTCGCGCGGCATGTCCCGCGAGGGCATCCTGCCTGGCGGCCTGAAGGTCCGCCGCCGGGCCGCGACCACCGCGCGCAAGCTGCGCTCCGAGGGCGACCCGCAGGCCCTCGCCATGGAGTGGATCACCCTCTACGCGATGGCCGTGAACGAGGAGAACGCGGCGGGCGGCCGGGTCGTGACGGCCCCGACGAACGGCGCGGCCGGCATCATCCCGGCGGTGCTGCACTACTACATGAACTTCGTGCCCGGCGCCGACGAGGAGGGCGTGGTCCGCTTCCTGCTCGCCGCGGGTGCGATCGGCATGCTCTTCAAGGAGAACGCCTCGATCTCCGGCGCCGAGGTGGGCTGCCAGGGCGAGGTCGGCTCGGCCTGCTCCATGGCGGCCGGCGCGCTCGCCGAGGTGATGGGCGGCTCGCCGGAGCAGGTGGAGAACGCCGCCGAGATCGGCATGGAGCACAACCTGGGCCTGACGTGCGACCCGGTGGGCGGCCTCGTGCAGATCCCGTGCATCGAGCGCAACGGCATGGCCGCCGTGAAGGCGGTCACGGCGGCGCGCATGGCCATGCGCGGCGACGGCAGCCACAAGGTGTCGCTGGACAAGGTCATCAAGACCATGAAGGAGACCGGCGCGGACATGTCGGTCAAGTACAAGGAGACCGCGCGAGGCGGTCTCGCGGTGAACATCATCGAGTGCTGAACGCGGTGGCGCCCGGCCCGTGCGGGCCGGGCGCCGACCGGGGCGGCGTCAGGCCTTGTTCAGGTGCGCCCAGAACTCGTCCCAGCTGAGCTGTCCGTCGCCGTTGCCGTCCTGGACGTTGATGACGGCCTGCGCCACGGTCTCGGTGACGTTGAAGTCCCCCAGCTCCGCCATGACGCTCTTGTACTCGGCCGCCGTGATGAACCCGTCGCCGTTCACGTCGTAACGGTCGAAAGCCTTGCGCGCAGACTCGATGTCCGCCATCGCTCCACCCCTTCGTGATCTCTGTACTACGGCGGCCAGGGTATCGGGAGGGACGGTGGACGCCTCCGGTGGCCCATGGGTCAGGATGGACACATGAGCGACACGGTGGCCCGCATTCTCGCGGCGGCGGCACGGGGCGAGTTCCCCGCGCCGGACGGCTCCACGACGATCGTCCCCCAGCCGAGCCGGCGCGACGCCGGGGTGCTGGCCTTCACCGCCCACTCGGTGGTCTTCACCGACGAGGACCCCGCGTGGGTGTGCGCCGAGCTGGCGGCCACCGGCGCCGATCCGCTGGCGGCGACGATGAACCCGCGCTTCCTGACGGCGCTGATGGACCGTACGGGCCGGCACATGGACACCGTCGACCTGCTGACGGTGGCGTCCGCGCTGCCGGGTGAACCGCCCCTGCCCCTGCGGGAGATCGAGGACCCCGACCACCCGCGCGTGGTGCGGGCGCGGAAGTACCGCGACGACGTACGGGTGTGGCGGGCCGAGGGCGGGGTCGTCGTCCTGGGGCGCGCCGTCGCCGGCCGCTGGGAGGCGGCCGTCGAGCTGGACGACGACGCCCGGGGGCGGGGCCTGGGTGTCCGGCTCGCCCTGGCGGCCCGCCACCTGGTGCCGGACGCGTACGTGTGGGCCCAGCAGCCGCCGGGCAACGCCCGCAGCGTGCGCACCTTCCAGGCGGGCGGCTACCGCCCGGTGTGCGCGGAGGCGCTGCTCGTCGCCGGCTGAGCGGCCCCGTGCCGTCCGGGGCGCGTCAGCGGAAGACGCCCGTGTGGCCGAGCGAGTAGCGGCCCGGCTGCGGGTAGACGGCCAGGCCGTGGGGGCCGCCGCCGACGGGGATGCGGGCGAGCTGCTTGCCGGTCCTCGTGTCGATCGCGTACACCTCGGAGTCGTACCTGCCGGACAGCCAGAGCACCTTGCCGTCGGCCGAGACGCCGCCCATGTCCGGGGAGCCGCCGTCGGGCAGCCACCACTTCTTGGTCAGCCTGTTCTTGGTGAAGTCGAAGACGGAGATGGAACCCTCGCCGCGGTTGGGGACGTACATCTCCTTGGAGTCGCGCGAGACGTACAGGCCGTGGCAGCCCTTGCCGGTGGGCAGGAGCCTCGGGGTGGTGAACTTCTCGCCGTCCAGGACCCACATGCCGTGCGCCATCATGTCGGCGATGTAGAACGTCCTGCCGTCGGGCGAGAGCTTCACGTCCTGCGGCATGGCCCCGTTGAAGGGGAGCTTCTGCTGGGCGACGACCTTCATCTTCTCCGTGTCGACCTTGAGGAGTTCGCCGGAGAACTCGCAGGAGACGACGAAGTAGCGTCCGTCGGCGGAGAAGTCGGCGTGGTTGACGCCGTAGCAGGAGACCGGCTCCGTGTGGCGGCGTTCCATGGTGTGCGGGTCGCGGAAGACCAGCTCCCGGTCGAGGGAGGCCATGACGACGGCGTACTTGCCGTTGGGCGTGAAGTAGAGGTTGTACGGGTCGTGGACATCGACGTCCTTGCCGCGCACGCCGGTCGCGGGGTCGATGGGCGTGAGCGTGTGGCCCTGGTTGTTGTTGACCCAGAGGGTCTTGAGGTCCCAGGAGGGCACGACGTGCTGGGGGTGCTTGCCGACCGGGATGGTCTCGATGACCTTGTACGTCTTCGGGTCGATGACCGAGACCGTGTTGGAGAGCGTGTTGGGGACGTACACGCGGGAGGGGAAGCCCTTGACCACCGGGGAGAGCCGGCCCGGCCGGTCGGCGGCGTAGACGTCCTTGGGGTCGAGGAGGGGCGGCATGCCCGGGAGCCCAGCGGGACCCGCGGGGGCGGCCTTCTTCGTGGCCGCCGGGGGCGCTGCGGCCTTCGTGGTGCCGGCGCGGTCGTCGGACGTGCCGCAACCGGCGAGGGCGGCCAGCAGCGCGGCCGCGAGGAGGCACGTCGAACGCTTCGTCAGATGCAGCATGCGCACCATTTAAGGGCGATTCCGGAGGGAAAATAACGATTGACCCATGAGGCCATGTTCGGGTCGACGGACCGTTGAGTTCCGGCCATTGAGGATTCACTCACCGTGCACGATATTTATGCATAGATTGAGAGGCGAGTGGCCCATTTCACCTCGGATTCCATGGTCTACTGACCGGTTTGTACCCCTATGTTGCGGTAGGGGCTTTTGGCGGCAAGGCCCCCCGTCTGCCATAGTCGAGACACACGACCCCGTTGACCCGGGCCAGGTCGTCGACAGCACCTCGGACACACCCCTGATTCCGTCCGCGGTGCGCACAGGAAAGCCCCCGCGGTGCGCCGGACCACGGCGCACAGGGGGCTTTCGCGCGTCAGCGGTCGGTGACCCTCATCTCGAACCAGGTGTTCTTGCCCCGGGGCAGCAGGTCGACACCCCACCGGTCGGAGAGCTTGTCGACGAGGAACAGTCCACGGCCGCTGGTGTCCAGCTCGTGCACGGGCATCAGACAGGGCAGCCCCCGCGAGGGGTCGCGCACCTCGACCCGGATCCAGCCGCGACGGCGGAGCATCCGCAGGCCGAACACCCGCGCGCCGGTGTGCCGGACGGCGTTTCCCACGAGTTCGGAGACGAGCAGGATGGCGTGCTCGGCGATCTGCGGGCCGAGCGACCACTGCCGCAGGACGACACACTGGGTGAGACGCCGGGCGGTCGCCGCGGACTCCGGACGGGAGGGCAGCCGCACCTCCTCCACCGTGGGGTCGCCGAACAGCTCCAGTGCCTTGAGTGCCTGTTCGTCGTCCGCGGTCGGTACCCACCGCGCGGCGGTAGCGCTGCCGCGCTGCCACGGTTGCTCCACACCATCCAGCCCCGCCATGCCCCCCATGATGGCCGTCCGGCGGGGCCCGCGGGGCGGTTCCGCGGGAATCGATCCGGCGCGGGCGCCCGCCCCGCGGCGAGCGGCTGGCATATGACGGAGGCAACCAGGAGCCTCTATAGCCATTCTGACCTGCGATGACGCCCCGCATTCGCATGATCACGGGGCGCGCCTCCCCGACCTGGCTCAATGGTGACCTGAAGCCCCTTTAAACCACCCGCAGGGCTGAACTTCCAACAGGCCCCGAGTCAGCGGAACTTGGCCTTCCCGGGCCCTCCTCGACGAAGCTGCGCATGCCGCGCTCGCGGTCCTCTGTGGCGAAGAGCCCCGCGAACCAGTTCCGTTCGATGGTGAGCCCGGTGTCGATGTCCGTCTCCAGGCCGCCGTCGACGGCCTCCTTGGCGGCGCGCAGCGCCAGCGCCGGCCCTGGGCGAGCTTGGCGGCCCAGGCGTGCGCCTGGTCGTACACCTCCTCCGCCGGGACGACACGGTCGACGAGGCCCATCACCAGCGCCTCGTCGGCCTTCACGTGACGACCCGTGAAGATGAGGTCCTTGGCCTTGGACGGGCCGACGAGCCGGGCGAGCCGCTGGGTGCCGCCGGCACCCGGGATCAGGCCCAGCAGGATCTCGGGCTGGCCCAGCTTGGCGTTCTCGCCGGCGATCCGGTAGTCGGCGCACAGGGCCAGCTCGCAGCCGCCGCCCAGGGCGTACCCGGTGACGGCGGCGACGACCGGCTTGGGGATCCGGGCGACGGCGGTGAAGGAGTCCTGGAGCGCCTTGGCCCGCAGCACCATGGCCCGGTGGTCCATGGCCTGCATCTCCTTGATGTCCGCGCCGGCCGCGAACACCTTCTCGCCGCCGTACAGCACCACCGCGCGGACGTCGTCCCGGGCCGCGGCCTCCTCGGCGAGGTCCTTGAGCAGGTCCTGGGTGGCGATGTCCAGGGCGTTCATCGGGGGGCGGTTGAGCCGGATCGTGCCGACACCCGCCGAGACTTCGAGAGTGACTGTCATACGGGGCAGGTTAGCCCGCGTTAACGGAGCCGGGACGCGGGCGGGCCCGGTGCCGTTGATCACAGCACCGGGCCCGCCCGGACGGCGTCGCCGCTCTACTTGATCCACTCCGACCACGGCATGTTCCAGCCGTTGAGGCCGTTGTCCGGCTGGATCTGCTTGTCCTTGGAGTTCTTCACGATCACCACGTCGCCGATGATCGAGTTGTTGTAGAACCACGCGGCCGGCATGTCGCCGTCGTACGCGCCGCGCACGTCGCGCAGGCCGACGCAGCCGTGGCTGACGTTGGCCGAGCCGAACGTGTCGGCCGAGGCCCAGTAGTTGCCGTGGACGAACGTGCCCGAGGTGGACAGGCGCATCGCGTGCGGCACGTCCTTGATGTCGTACTCGCCGCCGAAGCCCACGGTGGCGCCGTTCATCCGGGTCACCTTGTACTTCTCGCTGATGACCATCTGGCCGTTGTACGTCGTCGTGGACGGTGCGCCGGCGGTGATCGGGATGTTCTTGATCTCCTTGCCGTCGCGCACGACGCTCATCGTCTTGGCGCCGGCGTCGACGGTGGACACCTGGCTGCGGCCGATGGTGAAGCTCACCTTCTTCGCCTGCTTGCCGTACACACCCGGGCGGCCCTCGACGCCGTCCAGGTTCAGCTCCACGGTCACCTTGGTGCCGGGCTTCCAGTACTGCTCCGGGCGGAAGTCGAGGCGGTCGTTGCCGAACCAGTGGCCCTCGACCCGTACGGCCGGCTCGGCGGTCACCTTGATGGCGGCCTCGACGGCCTCCGGGTTGGTGATGCCCCGCGTGAAGTTGATGGAGACCGGCATGCCCACACCGACGGTGGAGCCGTCCTCGGGCGTGTAGTGGCCGATGAAGGTGTTCTTCGGCACGAGGGTGGTGAACGTGGTGTCCTTGGCGGACTCACGGCCGGCGGAGTCCTTGGCGACCGCGTGCACCTTGTACTTCGTGGCCGCGGCCAGGTGGCGCAGCGGCTCCCAGCTGGTGCCGTCGGCGGAGATCTTCCCCTCGACGGGCGTGCCCTTGGAGTCGGCGACCGTGACGGTCGTCAGCTTGCCCTTCTCCGCGGTGACCTTCAGGGCGCCGCTGGTGGCGACCGAGTCGGCGCCGTCCTTGGGCGCGACGGTGACGACGGCCTGGGAGGCCGCGTTCTCCACCTGCCCCTTGCCCTTGGCCTCCGGCGCGCCGTTCTTGTCACCGTCGGCGGCGGCGCCGCCCCCGCACGCGGTGACCAGCAGAAGCAACGTTCCGGCAAGCGCGGCCAGCGGACCGCTGCGCCGGACCCTGCCGCGCACCCCGGCCGATGCCCCCGATATCGGCTGCCCGTTCACGATGTACGTCTCCCCTCGCACGGCCCGGCGACGCCGCGGCCTGCACCCCCGCGCGCTGAACTCGCGCGCACGGCGATAGATAATCACACCGCAGTCGTCGCTGAGCGCCCCGGAATGTCACTGTTCAGTCCCAACTTGTTCAGAGACCAACTTTTTCGGGGGCGAAGGGAAGACGTCGGGGATCAGCGCAGGGCGGAGCCGGCCTTCCACTCCTTCCAGCCCATGTTCCAGCCGCCGAGGCCGTTGTCGGGAGCCACCTTCCGGTCACGCGAGTTGACCACCTCCACGACGTCCCCGACCAGGGTCCGGTCGAAGAACCAGCCCGCCGGGCTCTCCGGGCTGCCGCCCTTCACATCGCGCAGCCCGACGCAGCCGTGACTCACGTTGGCCGAGCCGAACGTGGAGCGCGGCGCCCAGTAGTTGCCGTGCAGGAAGGTGCCCGACGTGGTCAGCCGCATCGCGTGCGGCACGTCCTTGATGTCGTACTCGCCCTTGCCCTTGGCGTCCTTGAAGCCGACCGTCGCCCCGTTCATCCGGGTCACGTCGTACAACTCGCTGACCACCATCTTCCCGTTGTACGTGGTGGTCTTGGGCGCGCCCGCCGTGATGGGCAGCGTGGCCAGCAGGACCCCGTCCCGGCGCACCTCCATGGTGTGGGCCTCGGCGTCCACCAGCGAGACCTGGGAGCGCCCGACGGTGAAGCCGACGGTCTTCTGCTGGATGCCGTACACGCCGGGCGCCGCCTCGACGTCGCGCAGCCGCAGGTCGACGGTGACCCGGGTGCCCGGGTTCCAGTACCGCTCGGGCCGGAAGTCCAGCCGCTCCGTGCCGAACCAGTGGCCGGCGACCTCGACCGGCGGGTCCGCGGTGACGCGGACGGCGCGCTCGACGGCGGCGCGGTCGCGGACGGGCCGGTTGAAGCGGAGGGAGACGATCATTCCGGTGCCGACGGTGGCGCGGTTCTCGGGGGCGAAGTAGGCGATGAAGCGGTGCTCGGGCACCAGGGTGGTGAACGTGGTGCGCCGGGCCGAGCGGCGCCCGTGCCCGTCCAGCGCGACGGCGTCGACCCGGTACTTGGCGGCCAGCGCCAGCCGGGTGCCGGGGGCGGGCCGCCAGCGCAGGCCGTCGTCGGAGAGCGTGCCGGGCACCCGCGTCGGCCGCTCGTCCTCGATCCTCGTGACCGTGACGCGTTCCAGCCGGCCGCTGGGCACCCGTACCTCGACCCGGCCGTCCGGGGCGACGCGCTCGGCGCCGTCCTCCGGGGTCACCCGGATGGTGTCCTCCGCCGACCGGCCCTTGCCGCCGCCGAGGCCGCCCAGGCCCCCGAGGTCGCCGAGTCCGCCGTCGGCCGTGCACCCGGCCGCCCCGGCCACCAGTCCCGTCCAGGCCGCCGCCGCCGCGATGCCGAGCCCCGCACGCTTCAGTACATGTTTCACAATCCGCCCAACGACGCCGCCCCGGCGGGGGAAACGTCTGTACGGGTCGTGTTCGGTACCGGTCATGTTGGGAGCGGGACAGTCCGGGCAGAACAGGTGGAGGAACGAGATATGACCATGCGCGGCGCGCCGCGGCCGGGACGCCGCGTCCGCGCCGCGCGCAGCCCGAGCCGGGGAGCCGGACCACAGCCGGCCACCGGACGAGCCGCGGGAGGCCGGCAGGTGTCGAGCGCAGCCGAGCAGAGGTCAGCCGAGGGCAGGGTGGACGCCGCCGTGCCCGTCGAGCCGCGACGTCCGGGCCCGAACGGATTACGCCGTCCCCCGGACGCGGCCCCGGCCCCGCCGGTGTGGCCGGGGTCGCCGACCCCGCTGGGGGCCCGCTTCCGGACCGGGCCCGACGGGGTGGCGGGCACCAACTTCGCGCTGTGGGCGGGCGGCGCGGAGGCCGTCGAGCTGTGCCTGTTCGCCCCGGACGGCACCGAGACACGGGTGCCGCTGACGGAGCTGACGCACGAGATCTGGCACGGCTTCGTGCCGGGCGTGCGCCCGGGCAGCGGTACGGGTACCGGGTGCACGGCCGCTGGGACCCCTGGACGGGCGCGCGCTGGAACCCGGCCAAGCTGCTGCTCGACCCCTACGCGCGGGCGGTCGACGGGGACTTCACCCTGCCGGCCGAGGTGTACGGGCACGTGCGGGACTGGCCCGAGCAGCACGTCGCCGACACGGTCCGCGACGACCGGGACTCCTCGCCGTACGTGCCCAAGGGGGTCGTCGTCCACGACGACACGCCCGGCGACGAGTGGGCCGACGACCGCAGGCCCAAGACGCCCTGGGCGGACTCGGTCATCTACGAGCTGCACGTGAAGGGCTTCACGAAACGGCACCCCGACATCCCCGAGGAGCTGCGCGGCACGTACGCGGGGCTCGCGCACCCGGCGGCCGTCGACCACCTCGTACGGCTCGGGGTGACCGCCGTGGAGCTGCTGCCCGTGCACCAGTTCGCGCACGAGGACCATCTGCTGCGGCGCGGCCTGCGCAACTACTGGGGGTACAACTCGATCGGCTACTTCGCCCCGCACGCCGCGTACAGCGCGTCGGGGACGGGGGGCCAGCAGGTCGGCGAGTTCCGGCGGATGGTGCGGGCGCTGCACGAGGCGGGCATCGAGGTCATCCTCGACGTGGTCTACAACCACACGGCGGAGGCCGGTGAGCTGGGGCCGATGCTGTCGCTGCGGGGCATCGACAACCGCGGCTACTACCGGCTCCAGCAGGACGCCCGCCGCTACGCGGACTACACGGGCTGCGGCAACACGCTGCACGTGGTGCAGCCGCACGTGCTGCGGCTGATCACGGACTCGCTGCGGTACTGGGTGACCGAGATGGGCGTGGACGGGTTCCGCTTCGACCTGGCGGCCGCGCTGGCCCGGTCCTTCCACGACGTGGACATGCTGTCGCCGTTCCTCGCGGTGATCGCGCAGGACCCGGTGCTGCGGCGGGTGAAGCTGATCGCCGAGCCGTGGGACGTGGGCAACGGCGGCTACCAGGTGGGCGCCTTCCCGCCGCTGTGGACCGAGTGGAACGACCGCTACCGGGACGCGGTGCGGGACTTCTGGCGCGGTGCGCTGCCCGACGTGCGCGACCTGGGGTACCGGCTGTCCGGGTCGAGCGACCTGTACGCGTGGGGCGGCCGCCGCCCGTACGCCTCGGTCAACTTCGTCACCGCGCACGACGGGTTCACGCTGCGGGACCTGGTGTCGTACCAGCAGAAGCACAACGAGGCGAACGGCGAGAACAACCGGGACGGCACGAACGACAACCGGTCGTGGAACTGCGGCGCCGAGGGCGGGACGGACGACCCGGCCGTGGGCGCGCTGCGGCGGCGCCAGCTGCGCAACCTGCTCACCACGCTGCTGCTGTCGACGGGCGTGCCGATGCTAGTGGCCGGCGACGAGATGGGGCGCACGCAGGGCGGAAACAACAACGCGTACTGCCAGGACAACGAGATCGGCTGGGTCGACTGGTCACTGCGCGACGAGCCCGCGTACGCCCAGCTGCTGGCGCTGACGCGGCGGCTGCTGGCGCTGCGCCACGCCCACCCGGTGCTGCGGCGCCGGGCGTTCTTCTCGGGTCGGCCGCAGGGCGTCGACGGGCTGCGGGACCTGGCGTGGTTCACGCCCCGGGGGCTGGAGATGACCGAGCGGGACTGGTACACGCCGAGCACGACGATCGCGTTCTACCTGTCGGGCCGGGACATCCCGGGGCGGGACGCGCGCGGCCGGAAGGTCGCCGACGACAGCTTCCTGGCGGTCCTGCACGCGGGCGGCTCGCCGGTCGAGCACCGGCTGCCGGGGCCGCCGTGGGCGGAGGAGTACGAACTGGTGGTCGACACCTCGCGGGAGGAGCAGGAGGAGGCGCCGGGCACGGTGTGCCGGGGCGGGGACACGGTGACGGTGGGGCCGAGGTCGGCGCTGCTGTGGCGGGTGCGGGCGTGAACCGGCATCGGCCGAACGGCTGATCCGGCGGTCCGCGCCTAGGACGGGCCGCGTACCGGACGGCGGAAAACCACATGAGCGATGTCAGTGGTGAACCGTAGGCTCGCTCCTGATGCCACCGCCAACGGAAGACCAGACCGCCGTCCCCGTCCCCGCGCCGCGGAAGCGCTCCGCGGTCCGCTCGTTGCTGCGCCTGTGGCCGTACGTCCGGCCGGTGCGGGCGCGGCTGTTCACGGCCGCGTTCATAGCCGTCGTGGCGTCCTGTCTGAGCCTGGTCATCCCGCTCGTCCTGAAGTGGATGGTGGACGGCCCGGTCGCGGACCGGGACCCGGCCGGCGTCGGGTGGGGCGCCCTGGCGGTGCTGCTGCTGGGCGTGGCGGAGGCGCTGCTGTTCGGGTTGCGGCGGTGGCTGGTGGCGCGGCCTCTCGCGGGGGTGGAGGCCGCGCTGCGCGCCGATCTGTTCCGGCGGATCCAGCGGCTGCCGATGGCGTTCCACGACCGGTGGGCGTCCGGGCAGCTGCTGTCGCGCGGCACGACGGACCTGTCGCTGCTGCGGATGTTCCTGGCCTTCCCGCTGACGTTCCTGTTCGTCAACGGCGTGACGGTGCTGGCCGGTTTCGTGGTGCTGCTGGCGCAGGACTGGATGCTGGGTCTGGTGCTGCTGGTGCCGGTGGTGCCGCTGGTGGTGGTGTGCTCGCTGTTCGAGACGCGGTACTCGGCGGTGGCGCGGCGGGCCCAGGACCAGGTGGGCGATCTGACGACGGTCGTCGAGGAGAGCGTCCTCGGTATCCGGGTCGTCAAGGGCTTCGGCCGGCACCGCAGCCAGGAGCTGGCGTTCCGGGCGCGGGCCGAGCGGCTGCGGGGCACGGAGCTGGGCAAGGCGCGGCTGCTGGCCTGGATCTGGGCGGTCATCACGATCGTCCCGGAGCTGGCCATCGGCGCGGCGCTGGTGCTGGGCACGGTGCAGGTGGCCGACGGGACGCTGTCGGCGGGGACCCTGGTGGCGTTCCTGTCGACGGCGCTGGCGCTGCGGTGGCCGGTCGAGTCGATCGGGTTCCTGCTGGCGATGAGCCAGGAGGCGGCGACGGCGACCGAGCGGTACTTCGAGGTGATGGACCGGACGGAGGAGGACCCGGGCCCCTCCGCGTCCGTGTCGGCAGGCGGTACGGGCGAGGGCGGGGTCCGCTTCGAGGGGGTGGAGTTCCGCTACCCGGACGCGCCCGACGACGCGCCGCCCGTGCTGGCGGGGATCGACCTGCACATCCGGCCGGGCGAGACGATGGCGCTGGTCGGCGCGACCGGATCGGGGAAGACCACGCTCACCGCGCTCGTACCGCGGCTGCACGAGATCACGGCCGGGCGGATCCTGCTGGACGGCGAGGACATCACGGCCATGCCCCGCGAGCGGCTGCGGGCGCTGGTGTCGGTGGCCTTCGAGGAGCCCACGCTGTTCTCGGCCAGTGCCGGCGAGAACGTCCTGATGGGCGCGGCGGGCGCCGGAGAGCCGGAGCTGCGCCGCGCGCTCGCGGTCGCGCAGGCGGGCTTCGTGGACGACCTGCCGGAGGGTGCCGCCACCCAGGTGGGCGAGCAGGGGCTGAGCCTGTCGGGCGGCCAGCGGCAGCGCCTCGCGCTGGCCCGGGCCGTCGTGGGGCGGCCGCGGTTCCTGGTGCTCGACGACCCGCTGTCGGCGCTGGACGTGCACACGGAGGCGCTGGTGGAGGCGGCGCTGCGCGAGGTGCTGCGGGACACGACCGCGCTGGTGGTGGCGCACCGGCCGTCGACCGTGCAGCTGGCCGACCGGGTGGCGCTGCTGTCCGGCGGGCGGATCGCGGCGGTGGGGACGCATCAGGAGCTGCTGCGCGGCAGCGCGGAGTACGCCTGGCTGATGTCGGGGGCGCGGGACGAGCGAGGAGCGGTGGGCGATGGCATCGGGTGATCCGTTCGACCGGGACGCGCTGCCCGCGCCGAAGGGCGCGACGGGGGCGCTGCTGCGGTCGCTGCTGGCGCCGCGGCGGGCCGGGGTGGCGCTGTCGGCGCTGCTGCTGGTGCTCCAGCAGGCGGCGGTGCAGGCGGGGCCGCTGCTGGTGGCGTACGCGATCGACCGGGCGGTGCCGGCGCTGCGGGCCGGGGCGTACGGGCCGCTGGTCGCGGTCGGCGCCGGGTACGTGCTGTGCGCGGTGGGCGCGGGGTTGTTCCAGTACGGGTTCATCCGGGCGTCGGCGCGGGTCAACCAGGACGTGCTGCTGGACCTGCGCGGGCGGATCTTCCGGCACGCGCAGGCCCTGAGCGTGGACTTCCACGAGCGGTACACGTCGGGGAGGCTGATCTCGCGGTCGACGACCGATGTGGAATCGCTGCGGGAGCTGCTCAGCGAAGGGCTCCAGGAGCTGGTCGGCGTCGTGCTGTCGTTCGTGACGATCGCGGCGCTGCTGCTGTGGCTGGACTGGGGCATCGGCGCGGTGGCGGTGGTCTCCTTCGGGCCGCTGTACCTGCTCGTACGGCTCTACCAGCGGCGGGCGGGGGTGGCGTTCGCCGCGCGGTCGTCGGCCATCGCCTCGGTCATCGTGAAGTTCGCCGAGACGATGAACGGGATCCGGCCGGTGCGGGCGTTCCGCCGGGAGCGGGCCAACGACGCGGCGTTCGCGGAGCTGAACCGCCATCACGAGCGGCGCAACGGCGACGCGATCCTGGAGATGGCCCGCTATGTGATCGGGTCGCGTCTGGTGGCCAACACGGCGGTCGCCGCGATGGTGCTGTGGGGTGCCTGGCGGGTCGCGGACGGCACGCTGGCCCTCGGGGTGCTGGCGGCGGCCGTGCTGTACATGCGGCGGCTGTACGACCCGATCGACCGGCTCGCGATGTTCCTCAACGCGTACCAGTCGGCGGCCGCGTCACTGGAGAAGATCGCCGGCCTGCTGGCCCAGCGGCCGAACGTGCCGGAGCCGGCGGCTCCGCGCGAGCTGCCGCCGCGGCCGTCCGGCGCGCCGGGCCGGGAGGTCGTCTTCGAGGACGTCCGCTTCTCGTACCGCACGGGCGGCGAGGTCCTGCCGCGGTTCTCGCTGACCGTGCCGGCGGGCCAGACGGTGGCGGTCGTGGGGTCGACGGGCGCCGGCAAGTCGACGCTCGCGAAGCTGCTGGCGCGGTTCTACGACCCGACGGAGGGGCGGGTCCTGGTCGACGGCGTCGACCTTCGGGACCTGGCCGTGGCCGAGCTGCGGCGCGGGGTGGTGATGGTGACGCAGGAGGCGTTCCTGTTCTCCGGGACGGTCGCCGAGAACATCGCGCTGGGGCGGCCGGACGCGACCCGCGAGGAGATCGAGCTGGCGGCGAAGGCGATCGGTGCGCACGACTTCATCGCCGCGCTGCCGGACGGGTACGACACGGACGTCCGCAAGCGGGGCGGCCGCATCTCGGCCGGCCAGCGCCAGCTGGTCGCCTTCGCCCGCGCCCTGCTGGCCGACCCGGGCGTACTGATCCTCGACGAGGCGACCAGCTCCCTGGACATCCCCGGTGAGCGGGCGGTGCAGCGGGCCATGGACACGGTGCTGCACGGCCGTACGGCGGTGGTGATCGCACACCGGCTGTCCACGGTCGAGATCGCGGACCGGGTGCTGGTGATGGAGGACGGCCGCATCGTCGAGGACGGCCCGCCGTCGGGCCTCATCGCCGAGGAGGGCCGCTTCGCGGGGCTGCACCGGGCGTGGCGGGAGAGCGTGGTGGGGTGACGAGGTCCCAGGTCTGGACGGTTCCGTCGACCCCGGCGGTGACGAGCCTGGTGCCGTCGGGGTGGAACGCCGCATCGTCGGTCAGCGGAACTCGTGGACGACCTCGATACGGCCGACGATGTGGGCGTTGAACTCGTCCAGCTCCTCGGCCGGGACCCACAGTTCCAGGATCGTCCGGCCACCGGCCCGCTGTACGGGGTAGCGGGCCAGGAAGGCCGAGTCGACCTCGAAGCGGGTGACGAAGCCGGCGCCGCTGTGCTTCACGTTCCAGTCGCGGGCGATGCGGATCGCGTAGTCCTCGTTGAGGACCGGGTAGAAGATCGGCTGCTCGGGGAGGCGCGGCGGCCAGGCCCGCCAGTCGAGGCTTCGCACCAGGTCCAGTTCCTCGGGCCCGGTCGGGCGCCACAGGGTGGTCGTCGGCGGGGCGGCGGTGCCGGTCATGGTGGGTGCTCTTCCTGGTCGTCGTCGGGCGTTCCGGGTTGTCGCACCGTAGCGGGGCGGTTCGCGGGGCGGCCAGCGGGTTTACGGGGCGCCGGGCGCCCGGCCGGCGGGGCGCCATTCGGTCATCGTCGCCGACGGGCCCCGCACGGGCGGGGGCCGACGGCTATGTTGTGCCGCACACCGTCGGGCTCCGGAGAAAGGGTCTCGTCATGTCCCCTGCCTCATCGGCCGCCGACAGCACGACACGCCCCGGTTCCGATCCGCTCCCCCGGAGGTGCCCGTCGCGCGCGGGAGCGCGCTGATGCGGGCCGTGGTGACGGGGGCCGCCGGGTTCATCGGCTCGCACCTGTGCGCCCGGCTGCTGGCCGACGGCTGCGAGGTCGTCGGCGTGGACGTGCTCACCGACACGTACGACCCGCGTCTCAAGAAGCGGAACGTGGCGGCGCTGCTGGGCCGGCGCACGTTCACGTTCCTCCGCGCCGACCTGCTGCACACGCCGCTCGCCCCGCTCCTCGACGGCGCGGACGCCGTCTACCACCTGGCCGGGCAGCCGGGCGTGCGCACCTCGTGGGGCGCGGAGTTCGCCACGTACGTGCACCGCAATGTGCTGGCCACCCACGCGGTCCTCGAAGCGGCCCGTGCGGTGCGGCCCCGCAAGCTGGTCTACGCCTCCAGCTCCTCCGTCTACGGCGACGCCGCCCGCTACCCGACCGGTGAGGCGCTGCGGCCGCGGCCGGTCTCCCCGTACGGCGTGACCAAGCTCTCCGGGGAGCAGCTGTGCGAGGTGTACCGCACCGCGTTCGGCCTGCCGACGGTCTCGCTGCGGCTGTTCACCGTCTACGGACCGAGGCAGCGCCCCGACATGGCCTTCGCGCGGCTCGTCGACGCGGCCGTGCGCGGCGAGCCGTTCACCGTGTACGGGGACGGGGAGCAGAGCCGCGACTTCACCTACGTGGCCGACGTGGTGGAGGCGCTGTGCCGGGTCGTCCGCTCGGACTTCACCGGGGTGGCCAACGTCGGCGGCGGCTGCCGTGTCTCGCTGAACGGCGCGATCGCCGTACTGCGGTCGCTGACCGGCCCGTTCGACGTGGTGCGGGCCGAGCGGGCGCCGGGCGACGTCCGGCACACCGCGGCCGACATCTCCCTGTCGCGCGCGGCGTTCGGCTACCGGCCGCGCGTCGGGCTGCGGGAGGGGCTGGCCGCGATGGTCGACCAGGCGCGGCACGGGCGGGTGCCCGTGCCGCTGCACGAGAGGAGCGACAGGTGAACGACGGCGTTCCGGGCCGCATCTCGTACTGCGTCACCTGCAAGAACCGGCTGTGGCAGCTGCGCGAGACGCTGCCGGAGAACCTGGAGCGGGTACGTGCCGACGGCCGTGCCGAGATCGTGCTCGTCAACTACAACTCCGACGACGGGTTGGACACCTGGGTGCGGCGGTTCCGGCCGGAGATCGAGAGCGGGCTGCTGCGGTATCTGCATGAGCGGAGCGAGCCGTACATCCACCTGTCCAAGGCCAAGAACCTGGCGCACTTCGGGTCGACCGGCGAGTTCCTGGTGAACCTCGACGCCGACAACTTCATCGGCGACACGGTGCGGGCCTGGCGGGAGGTGTGGGCGAGGGAGTACGACACGCTCGTCCACGGCTTCGTGGCGGAGACCGACCGCGGCCGCTTCGGCAGGCGGGACGGCCTGCCCGCCGACGGCAACGGCACGTGCGGGCGCATCGGTCTGCCGCGCCGGCACTTCCTGGCGCTGGGCGGCTACGACGAGGAGATGCTGCCCATGTCGCAACAGGACGTCGACCTCATCGACCGGGCGCGGGCCTTGGGACTCGGCGTCGTCCGGGTGCCGCAGCCGGACCGGGCGTCGGCCCCGGCGGCGATCTGCAACAGCATCCAGGACAAGCTGGCCCACACCGGGTCGAGCCTGAGCTGGGAGGAGATGCGCCGGCGGAACCGGGAGCGGCGCCTGGAGAGTCTGCGGCTCGGCAGGCTCGTGGCGAACCCCGACCGCGTACCGGTGAAGCTGCTGCTCAACTTCACGGAGGCGGTCGAGGTCTAGGTCGTGCCGAGGAGGGCCGCGGCGGGCTACAGCGCCTTCCAGTCGTCGTTCTCCACGATCGCCCGGAGCGGCACCTCGTCGTCGGACTCGGGCAGGTGGAAGCCCTCGTACGTGGCGCCCGCGCCGAGGAGTTGCCGCTGGACCGGAGTCACGCGGGCCAGCCGCTCCTCGGACAGGTCGAACGCCTCGACGGGACGCATCCAGCGGTAGGCGTAGGCGTAGAACAGGGTCATGCGGGTGTTGCCGGAGCGGTTCGCGCCGACCGTGTGCCACACGCGGGAGTCGATGACGATCGCCGAGCCGGCCGGGGCCAGGATCGGCACGGAACCCGGCGGCCTAGGGCCGGTGGGCCGGGGGACGTCCACGCGGTGGCTGCCCGGCAGGACGAGCGGACCGCCGTCCTCGACGCCGCCGATGTCGGTGAGCGGATAGGAGATCTTCACCGACAGCAGGGGCAGCGGCTGGGGCAGCGTGTACGTGACGCCCTGGAGGTCCCGGTGCCAGTTGAAGGGGAAGTCGACCTCGGGCGGCACGGTCTCGTTCCGGTCGAGGTGGGAGTGGTACACGAAGATGTTCCAGCCCAGGGCCTCGCACACGGTGGGCAGCGTGGTCGGCAGCGCCATGGGCTCGACGAACGCGGGCTCCAGCTCCTGTACGGCGAACAGCACACGGCGCCGCGGGGTGTAGTAGTCGCGGGCGCGGTCGCGGAACCGGTCGTGCGCCCGGTGCGCGGCCTCGGTGAGCCGTTCCACCTGCTCGGCGGAGAGCGCGTCGGGAATGATTTCGTAGCCGTCCTCGGCGAGCCGCGGAGTGTGTTGTTCCGGTGTGCCGGTCATGACCGGTCTCCTGTCGTCATCCGATTTCACGGGACGAAAAGCGCTGCCACTATAGGGCCGCCTCCCCGGCAAGCGGCAGACGGCCGACGGTAATTGGCCGGATGTGGGCAGCGCGGAAAGTGCGCGGGATTGGCGGCCGATGGCGGCGGGGAGACAACAGGGGATTCCCACGGGAATGTTGAGCAGCAGGGAAAGCCGAGCAGCATGCGATCAGACCCGCCGTGGCGCACGGCCCCGATAATTCCGGAGGAATGGGTGACGAATTCCCGCTGGCTGCACCAGGAGGAGATCGAAGGGGTGCGCCTCGACGTGGACCCCGGACTCGTGGAAAGGAATCGCACCGAGCCGGTGAGCCGGGTGCGGCTGTCGGACGGGCGCTCCGCCTGGCTGGTCACCGGCTGGGCGGAGACCCGTCAGGTGTTCACGCATCCGGCGTTCAGCCGGGCGCGGGCGACCGGGCTCCCCGACCGGGGCGTCCGGCCGACGTTCATGCTCGACATGGATCCGCCGGAGCAGTCCCGGGTCCGGTCCAAGGCCGTCTGGGCGTTCACGCACCGGCGGGTGGAGCAGCTGCGGGCCCGCTCCGAGCGGCTCGCCGACGAGCTGCTCGACACGATGGAGGCGCACGGCGAGCCGGCCGACCTCGTCGGGCACCTGGCGCAGCCGCTGCCGCTGACCGTGATGTGCGATCTGCTGGGCGTGGAGCGCGAGGACCGGGCCGTGCTCGGGCCCTGGTCGGAGGTGCTGCTCTCGCTGACGGCCCACACCCAGGAGGAGATCGACTCGGCGTGCGCGGGCCTCGACGCGTACGTGGGCTCCCTGCTGGCGCGGCGCCGCGCGGAGCCGTCCGACGATCTGCTGTCGGCGCTGGTGCACGGGCCGCGGCAGGAGGGCGGGGATCCGCTGGACGACGACGAGCTCGTCCACCTCGGGGTGAGCCTGCTGGTGTCCGGGTTCCCGGCCACGGCGAGCCAGATCACCAACTTCTCGTACGTGCTGCTGACCCGGCCCGAGCTGTGGCGGCGGCTGGTGGACGACCCGGGCATGGTGCCGCGGGCCGTCGAGGAGCTGCTGCGGTTCGTGCCGCTGGGCTCGGACGCCGGGCTGCCGCGGGTGGCCACCGAGGACGTGAAGGTCGGTGACACGCTGGTCCGCGCGGGCGAGACGGTCATGGTGTCGCGGCCCTCGGCCAACCGGGACGGGGACGTGTTCGACCGGCCCGACGAGATCGTGCTCGACCGGGACGACAACCCGCACCTGGCGTTCGGGTACGGCGTCCACCACTGTCTGGGCGCGCATCTGGCGCGGATGGAGCTCCAGGTGGCGCTCGGGCGGCTGGTGGCCCGCTTCCCGGGCCTGCGCATCGCCGTGCCGGAGGAGGAACTGCGGTGGCGCACGGGGCTGGTGGTGCGGGGGCTGCGCGAACTGCCGGTGGCGTGGGGTCCGGCGTGAGGGGCAGCGGGCCCTCGGCGCGGCTCAGACGTGCCCGTAGTAGTCGCGGTGCGCCACCACCCCGTACGCGTAGTCGAGCAGGGTGCCCCAGCTGAACACGGGGATGTCGATGTGCCGCTGCACGGCGCGGGCGAACGGCTGCACCGCCCCGCACTCCAGGACCATCGCGCCCATGCGCGGATGCCGCTCCCGGAACTGCCGGGCCAGCGTGACCACTTCGTGCTCCACCACCTCGTACGAGGCCTCCCGCAGCGCCGGGTCGGGTTCGTCGTAGAGCCGGACGAGCGTCGGGCAGAGGCCCGACTCGGCGATGCCGGCCAGCGGATGGTCCGCGGCCGGGTCGATGCCGACGGCCCTCAGGTGCGCGTCCGTGAGGTGGTCGCGGAACGCCACCATGAGGCCCACGCTCCGGTGCGCCCCGACGACCGTCCTGGCCAGCGGCGCCTGGAGCAGGCTCGACATGAACACCGGGACGTCCACCGCGTCGGCGACCTCCCGCTGGAAGTACGCGAAGTAGCCGCACTCGGCGGCGATCGCCCGGCACCCCATGTCCTGGAGGCGGCGCGCGGCCTCGACGATCGGCCCTACGCACGCCGACTTGTCCTCCGCGAAGATCAGGTCGTCGAATCCGATGCCGCGCACGATGTCGTACTGGACGGGAAAGGGGTACGCGCTGGCGTTGCGCATGTCGCCGGGAAATCCCGGATAGACGTCGTCGACGAGCATGACGCCCAGGCCCATGCCGTAGCAGCGGTGCTGTTTCCGGGAGCGTATCCCGGTGAGTCCGGTGTCACGATTTCCGGTCCACATCCTCGGTTCCCTCCGGTCTCCTGGGTCGTGACTGTTCGGCGGAATAGTCCCTGTCGGTGTTGCGGGGTGCGCGCCTAGCCTGTCGGTCATGGATTACGCCATCGCATTACCCTTCGGCGGCCCTTCCGTGGTGGACCCGGAATGGGTGACCGAATTCGCCCTCCACGCCGAGGCGTGCGGATTCGAGTCGCTGGTCGTCGCCGAACACTCCGTCATGGTCGGCGAGTCGGCGAGCGTCTATCCGTACAGCGCGAGCGGGCGCCTCGCGGTCGCCGGGACCAGCCCGATCCCCGACCCTCTGGAGCTGCTGAGCTTCCTCGCCGCGCGCACCCGCACCATCGGGCTGGCGACCGGTGCGCTGATCCTCCCCCACCACCACCCGGTGGTGCTGGCGAAGCGGGCGGCCACGCTCGACGTGCTCTCCGGCGGGCGGCTGCGGCTGTGCGTGGGCGTCGGCTGGCTGCGGGAGGAGACCGAGGCGTGCGGCGTGGACTTCGCCACCCGGGGCCGCCGCGCGGACGAGCAGATCGCGGTGCTGCGGAAGCTGTGGGCGGACAGCGGCCCCGGCGGGGCGGACCACGACGGCGAGTTCTTCCGGTTCCGGGGCGCCCTGTGCCACCCGAGGCCGGTCCGTCCCTGGGGCGTGCCCGTCCACATCGGCGGCCACAGTGTCGCGGCCGCGCGCCGGGCCGGGCGGCTGGGCGACGGCTTCCAGCCGCTCGGCGTGTCCGGGGCGGAACTGCGGCGGCTGATCGGCGTCATGCGGCGGGAGGCGGAGCGGTGCGGCCGCGACCCCGGCGCCCTAGAGGTGACGCTGTCCTGCCCGCTGCGCGAGCTGACGCCGGAGCGGGCCGCCGCGCTGGCCGTGGCCGGCGCCCACCGGGTGGTGCTCCAGGCGGGCGACGAGGCGTCGGACCTGGAGAAGGTCAAGGACCTCATGGAGTGGTGCGCCGCCGCACGGTGAGCCACACCCCCTCCCGTGGCCGCAGGTTCGCCGCCACCGTCAGGGCGGGCGTGCGGCCGGGGTGCGGGGCGAACGCGTACCGCTGGAGCGCACGGGTGAGAATCAGCTGCCCCAGCGTCAGGGAGAACTCCCGGGCCACACAGCCGCGCCGGCCGCTCCCGAACGGGATCCACGCCTGCCGGTGCCGGTCCGCCGACCGCTCCGGCGCGAACCGTCCCGGGTCGAAGTGGTCCGGCCGCTCCCACACCCCGGGGTGGAGGTGGATGCGGTGGATCAGCACGACGACGTTCGTGCCGGCGGGCACGGGCACCCCGTCGATGACGTCGTCCCGCGCGGCCCTGCGCTGCACCCAGTAGGTGGGCGGGCACAGCCGCAGGGCCTCCTTGAAGACCATGCGGACGTACGGCAGGGCCGCCAGGTCCTCGAAGGAGGGCCGCCGGCCGCCCAGGGCCCGGTCCACCTCCTCCCGCGCGGCCCGCTGGGCCTCCGGCGAGCGGGCCAGCAGGTGCAGGGCCCAGCTCACCGAGATGGCCAGCGGCTCGGCGCCCAGCAGCAGCGACACCGCCTCGTCGCGTACGCCCGCCGCGTCCAGCTCGCGTTCGGCGGCCGTCATGATGTCGAGCAGGCCGCCCTCCGGGCGGTCGGGGTCGGCGCCGCCCTGCTCGCGGGCCGGGTGCGCCGGGCTCCGGCGGGCGAGGACGTCGAGGACCGTCCGCTCGATGTCCGCGATCGCCCGGCGCTGCCGCCCGCGCCCCGGGAAGGGCATCCAGGGCGGCACGGCCGACGCGAGCATGCCGATCCACATGTAGTTCATGATCTGGTCGAAGGCGCGGGCGATCCGGCGGATCTCCGGGCCGGTGACGGCGGCCCCGTAGAGCAGTTCGGCGAGCGCCGCGGTGACGGCCGTGGTGACGTACGGCACGACGTCGTGGCGGGCCGTCCCGGTCCCGGTCGCGGGCCAGGAGCTGGTGTGGTCGTCGACGACGCGGGCCATGTGGTCGGTCATCGACTTGAGCGCAGCGTGGCGGAAGGCGGGGCCGATGAGGTCCCGGCGCCGCTTCCAGTGGGCGTCCTCCACGTCGATGGTGGACAGGCCCTGGCCGGTGAGCGGGAGCAGGGTGGCCCGGAATCCGGTGGGGCCGCCCTTGTCGGCGTAGTTGTCGGCGTTCTCCAGCAGGACGTGCTGGGCGTGCCGGGGGTGGCCGAGGGCGACGAGGTCGGTGACGCCGAGGTCGAGGCGGTAGAGGTCGCCGTGCGTGCGGTGGGCGTCGGCCCAGAACGCGTCGTTGCGGCGGATCAGTTCGGGCAGGCAGCCCAGCACGGGCCAGGTGCGTGCCGTCGGCAGGGCGCGGTGGGCGGTCGTGGAGCCCGTCATCGGGGCCTGGTGGCGATCAGGATGCCGTGCGGCGTCCACGTGGGCAGGGGGATGCGGACCGGCTCGGTGAACCCGGCCGCCGCGAGGGACGCCTCGTGGCGCGACCACGGGTAGATCATGCCGCCCTCGGCGGGCAGCGCGGCGAAGTAGACGCTGTCGAGCGCGGCGATCAGCGGCCCGTCGCCGGTGTCGTCGGACATCGAGTTGAAGACGGCGACCCGGCCGCCGGGGACGAGTGCGTCGTGGGCCTTGCGGAGGAGTTCGGTGTTCTCCTCGGGGGTCCAGATGACGAGCTGGTGGGCGAAGAGCACGCAGTCGTATCCGGTGGGGAACGGCTCGTGGAGGATGTCCAGCGCCCGTACCGTGATCCGGTCGGCGAGTCCGGCACGGCGGACGCTCTCCTCGGCGACACGGACCGAGGCGGGTATCTCCAGGACGGTGACCCGCAGGTGCGGGTTGGCCCGGGCGAGCGCGATGGCGTTGACGGCGTCGCCGCCGCCGCAGTCCAGCAGGGTGCGGGCGCCGGACAGGTCGAGGGACGCCACGAGGTGCTCGTTGGCGAGGAGGGACCAGGACCGCATGTAGCGGTAGAAGACCTCTTCCAGGGCGGGTGTGGCGGCCAGCCGCCGGTACAGGTCGCGGTCGTCGCCCGGGATGCGCCGCAGGCCGACGTTGGTGTTGCGGCGCAGCGACTCGGTGAAGTCCGCCTGCCCCTCGTAGACGATGTGCTGCTCGAACGCGACCGTGTTGGCGAGGTGTTCCCAGGTGCCCTGCTCCATCAGCCCGGCGATCAGGTCCGAGAGGCGGACGGAGCCGTCCTCGCGGTGGATCAGGCCGAGCGCGGCGCAGCCCAGGAGCAGGATGTCGCCGGCGCGTTCCTCCAGACCGAGGCCGGAGCGGACCTCCTCGGCGGTGAGCGGTCCTTTTTCCGCCAGGAGCTCGAAAAGGCCGAGTTCACAGGCGGCATTGAGGTACTGAAATGCGGCGTGCCCGAAGAGAATCATGGAGAGTTTCTCCATGCCGGAAGGGGGATTTCCTACCTGATCGGCTGTCACTGCGCCTCCTAGGCGTGCTGCCCGGATCACGATACGAACCCTGCCAGGTGGATCAGCGAGAGCTTGCCCGTCGAAATCTTGGGCTGTCAAGGAGGCCCCCTGCCGGGCATATTCGGGCTCGCCGCGCAGGGCAGACCGACCGGAGCGGTGTATTCACGCCATACCGGCAAGGCCCCATGGCCAGCACCCGGCAAGGACGATTCACTCGTGAACGGCAGGCCTCGCCCGAGGCCACACCCCGATGCGAAAAGGACTGATCGCGGATGACTGTGCACAGTTACGACGAGTGGTCCACGCTGAAAGAGGTCGTCGTCGGCTCCGGAGTCCGCTACGACGCCCACGAGGTGGAGCTCTCCTTCAAGCTCTTCTTCCACGACGTGGCGAATTCCGCGTTCTACTACCCGACCTACGGGCCCACCCCGGAGGACGGGCCCGCGGCGGACCGCAGGCGGCTGAAGAAGCGGTACGTGGAGGAGCTGAACGAGGACGTCGAGGAGCTGGTCGACGCGCTGGAGGAGCTGTCCGTCACGGTGCACCGCCCGAAGGCGCTGCACGGGTCCGTCGACTTCCGGACGCCGTACTGGCAGGCGAACTGCGTGCCGGCGCTGAACGTGCGGGACCAGGCCGTCGTCCTCGGCGACGAGATCATCGAGACGCCGCCGCAGGTGCGCGCCCGGTACTTCGAGAACGACCTGCTCAAGCCGGTGTTCTACCGGTATTTCGCGGCGGGCGCGAAATGGACGACGATGCCGCGCCCGGTCATGACGGACCGGTCGTTCGACATCTCGTATGTGTCCGGTCAGCACACTCCGGCCATTCAGGAGGTCTCCGCGGCCCGTACCTCGCCGTTCGACGTGGGTTTCGAAATGATGATGGACGCGGCGCAGTGCATACGATTCGGCAAGGACGTGATCGTCAATGTGTCGACGGAGAACCATGCTCTCGCGGTGCGCTGGCTGCAACGCCACCTGGCCGGGAAGTTCCGTTTTCACGTCATGCACCGGTTCGCCGACAACCACATCGACAGCCTGGTCCTGCCACTCCGGCCGGGAACGCTTCTGCTCCGTAATCCGGAAGTGGCCGAGAAACTACCGGCGCCGCTGCGGTCCTGGGACCGCATCTACGCACCGGAACCGACCGACAATATCTTCCCGCAGTACGAGGACGACGATCTCGTCCTCACCAGCCGGTACATCGACATGAACATTCTGTCGGTGGACGAGAACACCGTCGTCGCGAACTCGTTGTTCCCGGACCTCATCAAGGTCCTGGAGAGCAACGGCTTCACCGTCGTCCCGGTCCGCCACCGGCACCGGCGTCTTTTCGGCGGCGGTTTCCACTGTTTCACGCTGGACACCGTGCGGGAGGGCGGCGCGGAGGACTACTTCGGCTGAGCGGCCGCGGGCCGGGGCGGGACGCCCGTGTGCGTACGGGCGCCCCGCTGCCGGGCACCGTCAGGCGACGCCGCCGCAGGCGCTGATGTTCTGGCCGGTCACCCAGCCGGCGGCCGGGCCCGCCAGGTAGGCGATGACCCGGGCCACCTCCTCCGGCTCGCCGGTCCGGCCGAAGGACGACAGGGCGGAGGCCCACGCGCGGTCCTCGTCCGGCATCAGCGCCGTCTCGGTGAAGCCCGGCGACACCGCGTTCACGGTGATGCCGCGCGGCCCGAGCTCGCGGGAGAGCGAGCGGACGAACTGCTCCACGGCCCCCTTGCTGCCCAGGTACAGCGGGGTGTTGGGGAGGAAGAGGCGGGTGCCGACGGTCGACACGGCGACGATCCGCCCCCCGTCGGCGATCCGGGCGGCCGCCTCGCGCAGGGTGAGGAAGACGCCCTTGGCGTTGGTGCCGAAGACCCGGTCGAAGTCGGCCTCGGTGCTTGCGGTCAGCGGCCGGGTGACCACGACGGCCGCGTTCGCGACCACGATGCCGGGCTGCCCGAAGGCGGCCTCCGCCTCGTCGAAGAGGCGCCGTACGTCCGCTTCCCGCGCCACGTCGGCCCGTACGGCGACGGCGCGGCCGCCCGCGGCGACGACCTCGTCCACGGTGCGGTGCGCGGCCTTCTCGTCGCGCACCCAGTTGACGACGACGGGCGCGCCGGCCGCGGCGAGGGTGTGGACCGTCGCCCGGCCGATCCCGCGGGAGCCGCCGGTCACCACCGCCGCCCTGCCGTCCAGTGCGTGAGGCATGCGCAGGATTCTTCGCCCCCGCGGCGGCGGCCGGTAGGCCGCGAACCCGCCAGGGTGGCGCGCGGGCGGACCGGCTCACCAGACGACGGGAAGCTCCTGGATCCCGTACACGAACCGCTCGGTGCGGAAGGCGAGGTCCGTGAGCGGCCGGGCGAGCCGCAGGCCGGGGAGGCGCCGGAACAACGCCGGGTAGGCGACCTGGAGTTCGACGCGGGCGAGGTTCTGGCCCAGGCACTGGTGCGGCCCGGAGCCGAACGTCAGGTGGCGGCGGGCCCGGCGGCGCACGTCCAGCCGGTCCGGGTCCGGGAAGGCGGCGGGGTCCCGGTTGCCGATGTCGTTGGCGCAGATGACGGCCTCACCGGCCCTGACAACCCGGCCGTGGATCTCGATGTCGGCGGTCGCGACCCGGCGCCGCCCGAGGTGGGTGACCGACAGGTACCGCAGCAGCTCCTCGACGGCCCACGCGACCTGTTCCGGGTCGCCGTCGCGGACCACGGCGAGCTGGTCCGGGTGGCGGAGCAGCGCGCACACCCCCACCGCGATCATGCTGGTGGTGGTCTCCTGCCCGGCCGCGAGGAGGAGCCTGGCCTCTCTGGCGCACTCCTCGCGGGTGCCCGGGCCGGCCGCGAGCCGGCTGAGCAGGTCGTCGCCGGGCTCCTCGGCCTTCCGCCCGACCAGGTCGCCGAGGTACGCGGTCAGCCGGCGGGACGCGTCGAGCGCCGCCTCCGGTGTGCTGCGCGTGTCGACGACGACGGCGTTGGCCCGCTGGAAGAACCCGCGGTCCTCGTAGGGGACGCCCAGCAGCTCGCAGATGACCATGGTGGGCAGGGGCAGGGCGTACGCGGCGACGAGGTCGGCGGGCGGGCCGGATCGCTCCAGGGTGTCGAGCAGTCCGGCGGCGATGCGCCCGACGCGCGGACGCAGCCGCTCGACGTGCCCGACGGTGAAGTCGCGGATGAACTTCCGCCGCCGACGGTTGTGTTCGGGCTCGTCCATCGTGATGAACGTCCGGTTGTGGTCGCGGGTCGCGTCCTGTGCCGCACTGACGCTCGGGTACGCCGGGTGGCGGTCGTCCGCGCTGATGCGCCGGTCCCGCAACAGCGCGACCTGGTCCTCGTGGCGCACCACGAGCCAGGCCGTCGCGCCGTTCCACAGCGTGACCCGCGACAGGGGTGCCGTCTCCAGGAGGCGGTGCCGTCCGGGCGGTGGGTCGAAGGGGCAGCCGGGAGCGCGCCGGTTCGTCCAGGCGTGCGGAGGAGGGGAGGCGGTCGGGGCCATCGCGGTCCTTCCGGAGCGGGGCCGGGAAGCGTGGCCGCGACGCTAACAGCGGGCCGAAGCGCCGTGGAAGGCCACGGAGTGGTCGCCGGACCGTTCCGGTCACGGCGACCACCCCGCCGTACGGTGGCCGGGAAGGGCCGCCTCGCGGAAGGCACGGCGGGGCTGGGCCGGGTGCCGGCCACCCGGACCCAGGCCCAGGCCTCCGGTCCCCGGCCCCCGTCCTCGCACGGTCAGCTCATGGCGTCCGCCAGGATCTTCGCCGTGCTCGCGACCAGGGGGTCGTCGGACGCGGCGTCCTGGTCGGGCTTGGTGGTCATCACCGCCAGGACGACCGGCGGGCGGCCGGGCGGCCAGGCGATGCCCGCGTCGTTGTTGCCGCCGTAGCTGCCGCCGCCGGTCTTGTCGGCGAGGGTCCAGTCGGCGGGCAGGCCGGCGCGGAAGCGGTTCTTGCTGGTGGTGTTGGCGAGGAGCCAGTCGGTGAGCGTCCGGCGGTCGCCGGGGGCGAGCGCGTCACCGAGGACCAGACGGGCGTAGGTCCGGCCGATGGCGCGGGGCGTGGTGGTGTCCGTCTCGCGCCACGGCTCGGCCGAGTTGAGCTCGGGCTCCCAGCGGTCGAGGCGGGTGACGGTGTCGCCGATGGAGCGGCTGAAGCGGGTGATGGCGGTGGGGCCGCCGAGTTCGCGCAGGAGGAGGTTGGCGGCGGTGTTGTCGCTGTGGGTGATGGAGCAGGCGCACAGCTCCTCGACCGTCATGCCCCGGGCGAGGTTCCCCTCCTCGCCGGTGATCGGGGACCAGCCGGAGCGCTTCACGTAGTCCTCGGTGTAGCGGATGCGGCGGGCCAGGAATTCGCCCTTGCGGTCCAGGTCCCTCAGCACGGCGGCCGCGCCGATGGTCTTGAACAGGGAGCACATCGGGAAGCGTTCGTCCGCCCGGTACGCCACCGTGCGGCCGGTGGCCGTGTCGTGGGCGTAGGCGCCGAGCCGTGCGCCGTGCTCGCGCTCCAGGGCGCGCAGCCGCTGGGTGACCGGCGCGGCCGGGGTGGCGTGCGCCGGGGTCGCCGCGGTCAACGCGGCGAGGGCCGCTCCTGCTCCGGTGGCGAGGACCGTCCGGCGCGTCGGGTGGGCTCCGATGGATCGCACAGGCATCTGCCTTTCCTTCGTACGGGCGAATCTTCTGACAGGACGTCACCACGCGTCCCACTGGTTGCAGGAGGCACCGACACGGCCGGACGGCATCGCGGCGTCGACCCGTGAAACGTCCGGTTAACGAACATGACTTTTCGGGCAACGGACGATTTCCGGCCAAGTTGTTGTCACGCTCCTGACAATCGCCGTCCTCCCCTGTCACTCTTCCTCCGTTCTGCGCAGTACGTGCCGCACCCGCTCCGCCAGCTCTGTTTGCACCAGCCCGAGGGCACACCCAGCCCCCGGTACCCCCCTCGCAAAAGGAGTCCGCGTGAGATCCACGCCAAGCCGTCGTGCCACCGCCACGGGCGCGCTGATCGCCGCCGCCGCCATGCTCGCCGTGGGCGTGCAGACCGGCTCCGCCACCGCCGACGACGGATGGGCCCCGGTGGCCCCGAAGGGCCAGGCCGCCGGCCAGGCCGACCCCGGCTCCCTGCCCGCCGACCTCTCCCCCGCCCAGCGCACCGCGCTCATACGCGCGGCCGACGCGTCCAAGGCGGACACCGCCAGGGAACTCGGCCTCGGCGCCCAGGAGAAGCTCGTCGTCCGGGACGTCGTCCAGGACCGCGACGGCACCACCCACACCCGCTACGAGCGCACCTACGCGGGACTCCCGGTGCTCGGCGGCGACCTCGTGGTCGCCGAGACCAAGGCGGGGCAGACCCGCGGCGTCAGCAAGGCGTCCCGCGCCGAGCTGAAGAACGTCGACACCAGCGCGGACGTCGCCCCGGCCAAGGCCGAGGCGCAGGCCCTGACCGCCGCGAAGGCCGAGGGCTCCCGGGCCACGAAGGCCGACCGCGCCCCGCGCAAGGTCGTGTGGCTCGCCCAGGGCAAGCCGGTCCTCGCGTACGAGACGGTCGTCGGCGGCCTCCAGCACGACGGCACCCCGAACGAGCTGCACGTCGTCACCGACGCCACCACCGGCGCCAAGCTGTTCGAGTGGCAGGCCGTGCACAACGGCACCGGCAACACCATGTACAGCGGCCAGGTCACGCTGGGCACGGCGCCCTCGTACACGCTGACCGACACGACCCGCGGCAACCACAAGACGTACAACCTCAACCGCGGCACCTCCGGCACCGGGACGCTGTTCTCCGGCTCCGACGACATCTGGGGCGACGGCACCCCGTCCAACATGGAGACCGCGGGCGCCGACGCCCACTACGGTGCCGCCCTCACCTGGGACTACTTCAAGAACGTGCACGGCCGCAGCGGCATCCGCGGCGACGGCGTCGGCGCGTACTCGCGCGTCCACTACGGCAACAACTACGTCAACGCGTTCTGGAGCGACTCCTGCTTCTGCATGACGTACGGCGACGGCTCGGGCAACGCCAAGCCGCTCACCTCCATCGACGTCGCCGCGCACGAGATGACCCACGGCGTCACCTCCAACACCGCGAAGCTCGTCTACAGCGGCGAGTCCGGCGGCCTGAACGAGGCGACCTCCGACATCTTCGCCGCCGCCGTCGAGTTCCACGCCAACAACTCCAAGGACCTCGGCGACTACCTCGTCGGCGAGAAGATCGACATCCGGGGCAACGGCACCCCGCTGCGCTACATGGACAAGCCGAGCAAGGACGGCTCGTCCAAGGACTACTGGTACTCCGGGATCGGCGGCATCGACGTCCACTACTCCTCGGGCCCGGCGAACCACTGGTTCTACCTGCTCTCCGAGGGCAGCGGCACCAAGACCATCAACGGCGTGACCTACGACTCGCCCACCTCCGACGGCCTGCCCGTCACCGGCATCGGCCGCGACAAGGCCGCGCTGATCTGGTACAAGGCGCTCACCACCAAGTTCACCTCGACGACCAACTACGCGGGCGCCCGCACCGGCACCGTCGCGGCCGCCACCGAGCTGTACGGCGCCGGCAGCGCCGAGGTCAAGGCCGTGGAGCACGCCTGGGCCGGCATCAACGTCGGTTCCCGCCCGGGCGGCGGCGACCCCGGCACCGGCAAGGTCTTCGAGAACACCGCGGACGTCAGCATCCCCGACAACGGCGCGGCCGTCACCTCGTCCGTCGCCGTCACCGGCGTCACGGGCAACGCCCCCGCCACGCTGAAGGTCGGCGTCGACATCGTCCACACCTGGCGCGGTGACCTGGTGATCGACCTGATCGCGCCGGACGGCACGGCGTACCGGATGAAGAACTCCAGCGGCAGCGACTCCGCCGACAACGTCCAGGAGACGTACACCGTCGACGCGTCCAGCGAGGTCGCCAACGGCACCTGGAAGCTCCGCGTCCAGGACGTCGCGGCGTACGACACCGGCTACATCAACAGCTTCAAGCTGACCTTCCCGTAAGCCAGGAGGCGGGCGTACGGAAAGCGGCGACACAGCGGGCGGCCGCCCGGGGGAGCTCCCCCGGGCGGCCGCTCGCGCATGGCCGGAACCGGCTCCTCCGCAGGGACGGCCGCGGGTCCGCCGGACGGCCGAGCGGGCACCCGCCCCGGGACCGATGTCCCGGCCGCCGCGGCCCGGCAGGCTGTGACGCGGCCGTCGCCCCCCACGAGGGGAGGGGGCGACGGCCCCGCACGGCCCGTGCGGTGGCGCGCTCAGCGCAGCAGGACGCCCGCGCCCTCGCCCGCCGACTCCGTCGGGAGGGCGACCAGGCCCAGGTCGGCGCCCGACGCCAGCAGGCGGTGGGCCGGCAGGACCCGCACGGTGTAGCCGAACGGTCCGGTGCGGTCCAGGGTGAGCGGGCCCTCGTACACCCAGCGGCCCTGCTGGTCCGGGCCGCCCGACGGCTTCAGCGGGAACGTCCGGGCCTCGCCCAGCCCGTCATGGGCGTCCACCCGCCCGGCGACCGCCTGCACCTCCACGTCCTCCGGGCTCAGGTCGCCCAGCGCGACCCGCACCCGCAGCGCCAGCGTGGAGCCCAGCTCGGCGACCCCGCTGGCCTCGTCCACCTCGACGTGATCGACCGTCACGCCCGGCCACGCCGTGCGCACCCGGGACTTCCAGCCGGCCAGCTCGGCGGCCGAGTCCGGGTCCAGCGACCGGTGGGCGAGCGCGGCCGGCGTGTAGAGCCGCTCCACGTACTCCCGCACCATCCGCCCCGCCAGGACCTTCGGCCCCAGCGTGGTGAGGGTGCGGCGGACCATCTCGATCCACCGGTCCGGCAGCCCGTTGGCGCCCCGCTCGTAGAAGCGCGGCGCGACCCGGTGCTCGATCAGCTCGTACAGCGCGTGCGCCTCCAGGTCGTCGCGGCGGTCCTCGTCCGTGGTCGGCCCGTCGGCGGTGGGGATGGCCCAGCCGAAGTCCGGGTCGTACCACTCGTCCCACCAGCCGTCCCGTACGGACAGGTTGAGGCAGCCGTTCAGCGCGGCCTTCATCCCGCTGGTGCCGCAGGCCTCCAGGGGCCGCAGCGGGTTGTTCAGCCAGACGTCGCAGCCCGGGTAGAGCTTCTGCGCCATGGCCATCCCGTAGTCGGGCAGGAAGACGATGCGGTGGCGCACGCGCGGGTCGTCGGCGAACCGGACCAGCTCCTGCACCAGCCGCTTGCCGCCGTCGTCGGCCGGGTGGGCCTTGCCCGCGACGACGATCTGCACCGGCCGCTCGGGGTGCAGCAGCAGCGCGCGCAGCCGGTCCCGGTCGCGCAGCATCAGGGTGAGCCGCTTGTAGGAGGGGACGCGCCGGGCGAAGCCGATGGTGAGGATGTCGGGGTCGAGGACCCCGTCGATCCAGCCCAGTTCGGCGGCGCCGGCGCCGCGCTCCCGCCAGGAGGCGCGCAGCCGGGTGCGGACCTCGGTCACCAGCTGCTCGCGCAGCTCGCGGCGGAGTTCCCAGATGGCGGCGTCGGAGATCTCGGCGACGGCGTCCCAGCGCTGGGAGCCGCCGACGCTCAGGGCGTCCTCGGCGCGCTGGGTGCCGATCTGCTTGGCGCCGAGCCGGAACACCTCGGGCGCCACCCAGGTGGGGGCGTGGACGCCGTTGGTGATGGAGGTGATGGGCACCTCCTCGGCGTCGAAGCCCGGCCACAGGCCCGCGAACATGGAACGGCTGACGGCACCGTGCAGGGTGGACACGCCGTTCGCGCGCCGGGCGAGGCGCAGCCCCATGACGGCCATGTTGAACAGGCCCGGCTCACCACCCGGGTAGGTCTCGCGGCCGAGCTGGAGGACGCGGCCGACGTCCACGCCGGGCAGCTCGGCGCCGGGTCCGAAGTGGCGGGCCACGAGGTCGCGGTCGAAGCGGTCGATGCCGGCCGGGACGGGCGTGTGCGTGGTGAACACGGTCCCGGCGCGTACGGCCTCCAGGGCGACGTCGAAGTCGGTGCCCCCGTCGGTCAGTTCGCGGATGCGCTCCAGACCGAGGAAGCCGGCGTGGCCCTCGTTGGTGTGGAACACCTCGGGGTCGGGGTGGCCGGTGAGCGCGCAGTAGGCGCGTACCGCCCGTACCCCTCCTATCCCCAGCAGCATCTCCTGGAGGAGCCGGTGTTCGCTGCCCCCGCCGTAGAGCCGGTCGGTGACGTTGCGCTCGCCGGGGCCGTTCTCCTCGACGTCCGAGTCGAGCATCAGCAGCGGGACCCGGCCGACCTGCGCCACCCAGACGTGGGCGCCCAGGGAGCGGCCGCCGGGCAGGGCGAGGGAGATCCGGACGGGGGTGGAATCGGGGCGGCGCAGCAGGGTGAGCGGCAGCTCGTTGGGGTCGAGCAGCGGGTAGTGCTCCTGCTGCCAGCCGTCGCGGGAGAGGGACTGGCGGAAGTAGCCGTGCCGGTAGAGGAGCCCGACGCCGATGAGGGGGACGCCGAGGTCGCTGGCGGCCTTCAGGTGGTCGCCGGCGAGGATGCCGAGGCCGCCGGAGTACTGGGGCAGGGCGGCGGTGACGCCGAACTCGGGCGAGAAGTAGGCGATGGCGGCGGGCGGCTCGGCACCGCCCTTGGCGGACTGGTTCTGGTACCACCTGCGCCCGCCCAGGTAGTCGTCCAGGTCGTCGGCGGCGGCGGACAGCCGGCGCAGGAAGCGGCGGTCCTTGGCCAGTTCGGCGAGCCGGGCGGCCGAGACGGAGCCGAGCAGCCGTACCGGGTCGCCGCCGGCCGCCCGCCACCCCTCGGGGTCGACGGCCTGGAACAGCTCACGGGTCTCGGCGTGCCAGGACCAGCGCAGGTTGCGCGCGAGGTCGCTGAGCGGGCGCAGCGGGTCGGGGAGGACGGGGCGCACGGTGAATCGACGGATTGCCTTCACGTGTTCCACCTTCGCAGGGGAGATACGTACAGTGGCGGACGCACCACGGTATGCGTCCGCCTTCCTCCCACGACGGTAGTGCGGGCGCGCCGCGCGCGGCCATGGCGCACGGCGCGCGCCGCACTACGGGCGTGTTCGGAGGCGCGCGTTCAGCGTGCGGCGCCTGCTGGACGTGGGGCGCGGACGGGCGCGTCGTACGGGGAGCCCTGGTTGACGGTCTCCGCGTCGAACGCGCCGGCCGTGGCGTACCGGGCGGCGATGGCGCGGCGCTCGTCGGGCGGGATCACCCGGTCGATGTCCGTGAAGCCCCCGGGAGCCCGTTCGTGCGCCAGGTTGATGACGACTTCGGGGCCGAGCCGCCGGTTGGCGTGCTGGAGCTCGGTCATGGCGGGCCTGCGCCCCGACTCGTACGCGAGGAGCGCGTCGGCCGGGTCGGGGTGCACGGCCAGCGCGTACGCGAGGGCGCGGGCGTCGACGATCGACTGGGTGGCGCCGTTGGAGCCGATGGGGTACATGGCGTGGGCGGCGTCGCCGATCAGGGTGGTGCGGCCGTGCGTCCAGCAGGTCAGCGGCTCGCGGTCCACCATGGGGTATTCGTACGCGCCGTCGGCCGCGCGCAGAACCTCCGGGACGCTGACTCCGCCGAACTCCCAGCCCTCGTAGTGGGGCAGGAACCGGCTGACGGGGACGGGCCTGTTCCAGTCGCCGAGGAAGCGCTCGTCGACGGCGTCGGCCGGCATGGCCAGCGCCCAGTTGACCAGCACCTCGGGGCGGCGCAGGGACGGCTCGGTCATCGGGTAGACGACGGCCTTCTGCCGGTCGTCGCCGGCGATGAACATGAACGAGCCGGTGCGCCGGGCGTCCATGCGGGACACGCCGCGCCACACGAGCATGCCGTTCCACGGGGGTTCGCCCTCGTCGGGGTGGAGGGCGGCGCGGACGGCGGAGCGGATGCCGTCGGCGCCGACCAGCACGTCGGGTTCGACGGCGGCGAGGCTGCGGCCGGTGGCGTCGCGGTGCTCCAGGTGGACGCGGGGCCGGCCGCCGGGCAGCTGGTCGACGGCGGCGACGCGCACGCCGGCGACGAGGGCGCCGGGGCCGAGCCGTTCGCGGACGGCGTCGGTGAGGACGCGCTGGAGGTGGCCGCGGTGCACGGACAGCTGGGGCCAGCGGTGGCCGGCCCGCAGGCCGCGCTCCTCGCGGGCGATGAGGGCGCCGCTGCGGTGGTAGTAGCGCAGCTCGCGGGTGCGGACGGCGTCGGTCTCCAGCCGGTCGAGGAGGCCGAGGGCGTCGAGTTCGCGGACGGCGTTGGGCATGAGGTTGAGGCCGGCGCCGACGTGGTGCAGCTCGCGGGCGGCCTCGACGACGGTGACGCGGCCGAACCCGGCGGTGTGCAGGGCGAGGGCCGCCGTGAGACCGGCGATACCGCCGCCCGCGACGAGGATGTCGGGGTCGGTGTGGGCCGCGGCCCCGGGGGTGTCCTGGGTCATGGGGTGGCCTCCGGTCACGCGGCGGGGGTGCGGGGGCGTTCCAGGGCCCGGCGCACCAGCGTCTCGTTGTCGCGGGTCAGGTCCAGGACGGTGCGCAGCAGCGCCACGGGGGCGCCGCCGCTGCCCGCCTCGTACAGGCGCAGGTCGTCGCGGTACGCCTTGCGGGCGATGCCGAGGTGGCGGGCGCGGAACGTCTTGAGGATCCGCAGGACCCGGGCCAGGGAGAGGGCGGAGGCGGTGAGCCGGGGCGGGACGCGGTGGGCGGTCTCCCAGCTGAGGGCCGCGGCGAGCTTGCCGACGGCGGAGACGCCGCCGCGGTGGGCGGCGTGGAAGGCCCGCCAGGACGGCAGGCTGTACGGGACGGACTCGGCGAGGAACGCGTCGTAGCGCGGGTCGGAGCGGTCGCACTGCCAGAGCGTCAGGTCGACCAGCCAGAGCGGCACCTGGGCGGCGGCGGGGCCGAGGTGGGCGCGCCCGTCGATGTCGATCTCCTCGAAGTAGGGGCGCAGGGTGCGGGCGAAGAACTCGGGCGTGACGTGCGAGACGGTGAAGTCGATGGAGTCGACCATGGACTGGACGTGCTGTGCGGTGCGGTCCAGGGCGAGGGCGAATCCGGGGTCGTACGGTTCGAGGCGGGCCAGCCGGCCGCAGGTGTCCAGGGCGGCGACGAGCGCGGGGAACACCATGCGGACGGCGTCCTGGAGGTGGGCCTCCATCTCGGCGCCGGTGTAGGTGCGGCGGCGCCGGCCGAGCGGGTTCCAGGTGGTGTAGTGGTGCACGGTGTCGCGGGGCACCATGTCGGTGCGGCGGCCCAGTTCCTGGAGGACGGGCAGGGCTTCGGGGACCGCGGCGAGCGGCTCGGTGCCGTGGCGCTTGAGGGAGCCGAGCAGCAGGCCGAGGTCGCGCATCGCGGCGAGGGCGTCGACGACGCTCCACTCGTCCACGCGGTCGAGTTCGGGGACGAGGGCGCGCAGGGCGACGGTGAGCGCGGCGACGTCGGCGTCCCGGTTCATGGCGGGGACGGCGGCGAGCAGGGCGTCGGCGCCGAGCGGGTCGGCGGCGCGTATCTCGGCGATCCGGTAGCGCGGTTCGGCGCAGGTGACGAGTCCGGGCTCGACCAGTTCGTACAGGGTCAAGGGGGCCCCTCTCGGGCAGGAATGTGGATGGAGGAGTGGCGCGGTCCGCCGTTCCGCGGCGGCCCGGCGGGTGGCCGGCGTGGTCAGGCCGGCCCGGCCGCCAGGGCGGTCACCGCGTGTCGCCCACCCGGTCCTGGCGCGGGGTCGCCGCCGATGCGGATGGGGTTCCCCCCTGCTCGAAGGGGATGGAGAGCTCGGGGGAGGGCAGGCGCAGCCGTGCGGAGAGCAGGGCGGCCACCGCCGCGAAGACGGCGCCGGTGAGCAGCGCCGTACGGAAGCCACTGGTCTGGGCGAGCGGGGTCGCCGCCGTGCCGGTGCGCGCGGTGGCGACGGCCACGAGGACGGCGAGGCCCAGGACGGAGCCGAACTGCTGGCTGGTGTTGACCAGTCCGGAGGCGAGGCCGGTCTCCTCGGGGGTGGCCTCGGCCGTGGCGGCCACGTTGGTGGTGACCATGACCAGCGGCAGGGCGACGCCCAGCAGGAGGCTGGGCGCGAGGACAGTGGTGGCGAAGGTGCCGCCGGCGGAGAGCGCGAGGGCCAGCCAGACGAGGCCGGCGAACAGCAGGGTGAAGCCGAGGACGGTCGTCCGGGTGAGGCCGATGCGGGCGATGAGCCGGCCGGTCTGCGGGGCGGTGGCGACGACGACCAGCGACAGCGGCAGCAGGCCGAGCCCGCCGGTCAGCGGGGTGTGCCCGAGCACGCTCTGGAGGTACAGGCTGACCAGGAAGAACATGGGGAACAGCGCCATCTGGGCCAGGGCGGCGAGCCCGTTGGCCAGGCGCAGCGCGGGCCGCCGCCACACCGCGGGCGGGACGAGCGGGTGGGCGGCCCGGGTCTCCAGGAAGGCGAACAGGGCGAGGAGGGCGAGTCCCGCGGCGCCGGCGAGCGGGCCGCGGTCGACGAGGGCGTACGCCACGAGGCCGAGGCCCGCGGTGGCGGTGATCGCCCCGGGCAGGTCGAAGCCGGGCGCGGGGGCGCGGGTGGTGCCGTCGAGGAGGCGCGGGGCGAGGACGCCGAGGACCAGGGCGAGGGCGACGTTGAGCCAGAACGTGGAGCGCCAGCCGAGCAGATCGGTGAGGACACCGCCGAGGACGGTGCCGAGGACGCCGCCGAGGCCGCCCATCGCGGCGAACGCGCCGAGCGCCCGGTGCCGCTGGGGCCCGTCCGGGAAGAGGATGAGGAGCAGGGCGAACGCGGCGGCCCCGGCGAGCGCCGCCCCGGCGCCCTGCGCGGCGCGCGCGGCGACGAGCCAGCCGGCCGTCGGGGCGAGGCCGCCGGCGGCGGAGGCGGCGGCGAGCAGGGCGAGCCCGGTGAGGAACAGCCGCCGGTGGCCCAGCTGGTCGGCGGCGCGGCCGGCCAGGAGGAGCAGCCCGCCGAAGGCGATGAGGTAGGCGTTGGCCACCCAGGACAGCCCCGCGGAGCCGGTGCCGAGGTCCGCGCCGATCGAGGGCACGGCGACGTTGACGATCGCCGTGTCGGTGATCAGCAGCAACTGGGTGGAGGCGAGCAGCGCGAGCGCCGCCCGAGGGGTCCGGCTCGTGCTCACCGGGACGCCCCGGTGGTCAGGTCGTAGCCGTCCAGGCAGCTGCGGGCCAGGGCCTCGCAGGCCTCGGCGTCGCCCTCCCACGCCTGCTGCATGAGGTAGACGTGCGGGGCGCCGTGGTAGAAGCGCTCGTACTGCTCGTGGCGGCCGGCGAACTCTGAGCCGAGCGCGTCCCACGCCAGCTTCAGCAGCTTGACGCGCTCCTCGGCGGAGGTGCCGGGCGAGCGGACGTACTTGCGCAGGAGCGGGCCGAGGTCCGGGTGGAGGAGGTCCTGCCCGGAGGCGGGCAGCTGGACGATGCCGCCGCCGGCGAGGAGCTTGATCTCCTGGACGGCCTGCGGGTACAGCTCGCCGGCCATGATGCGCTGGGCGAAGGAGATGTCCTTGCCGGGGGCCACCCCGCCGCGCCCGCCGTCGACCGGCTCGTACGAGGCCTCGGCGGCCAGCACGAAGGCCTTGGCCTGGGCGACCCGGCCGAGGAGCCGGCCGATCGCCTGGGTGACGGGCGGCAGGTCGTGGGTGCCGTTCGCCCGGGTGAGCAGGACGGCGACGCCGGTGAGGAACTCCAGCTTGGTCCAGAAGCGGGTGGCGGCCTGGTGGACGAGGTTCAGGAAGGCGGGGGTCCGCCACCACATGGCGAAGGTGGCGTCCACGTCCCGGTAGGTCAGGACGCGCTCCCAGGGGACGAACACGTCGTCGCACACGAGCAGCGCGTCGTTCTCGTCGAACCGCGACGACAGCGGGTGGTCGAAGACGCTGCGCGCCCGGCCCTCGTACGAGGTGCGCGACAGCAGTCTCAGGCCGGGCGTGCCGACGGGCAGCGAGAAGCACACGGCGCGCTCGGTGTCGTGCGGGGCGAGCGGCTCGATCGTGCCGACGACGACCTCGTCGGCGAAGACGGCGGCAGTGCCGATCATCTTGGCTCCGCGCACCACGATCCCGCCGTCCTTCTCGGCGACGACCCGGACGACCGGGTCCTCCCCGTCCGGGTCGGCGGGCGGGTTGGTGAGGGTGAAGGCGGCGTACAGGTCGCCGTCGGCGAGCCGGCGGTGCAGGGCGAGCGCGGGCCCCGACCCGTCGTACGCGCCGCCCGCGAGGACGCCCGGCACGGCGGCGAACCCGGCGGCGGCGGCCGCCATGCAGTCGGGGGTGCGGCCCAGGAAGCCGAACCCGGCCTCCGCCCACACCTTGTGGGCGCGGCGGCGGGCGACTAGGTCCTCGTAGGAGCGCGGGACGAGGAACGCGCGGTGGACGCCGTCCCGGGTGAGGACCGGCGTGTGCGCCGAGTCGTGCGCGAGGTCGTACAGGTGGGCGAGGGACGCCGCGGTGTTGCGGAAGGCGGGGTGCTCGGTGACGTCGTCGACCCGCTCGCCGTCGAGCCATGTCTCACGGCCGTCGCGCAGCGACTGCAGGTACTCCTGGCCGGATCTCGTCACCTTGTCTCCTCCTGCGGTACGGCTGTGCCGTGCAGAGCCTGTCCGGCCACGGACACCCACGGCAATGAACGACCGTCCAGCGGTCCTTAAGAACCGGCCAGTCCTATCCTGGCCATGTCAGACGCATGTGCCCCGGGTCTCAGGCGACCGTCGCCGCGTGCGAACGGTATTCACCCGGGGTCTTGCCGAACCATTTGCGGAACGCAAGGTGGAAGCCCACCGCGCTCTGGTAGCCGACCCGCTGCGGGACCGCCGACTGCGGGACGGACGTCTCTCCGAGCAGCCGCGCCGCCTCCTGCATGCGCCGGCCGGTGAGGTGGCGGGCCGGGGCCTCGCCGACGAGTTCGCGGAACGCGGCCGTGAACGCCGAGCGGGACATGCCGACCTCGCGGGCCAGCGCCTCGATCGTCCAGGGCTCGGCGAACCGTGTCGCGATCATGACCATGGCGCGGCTGATCGCGGGGTGCCGCAGCACGGGCAGCGCGGTCGAATTCTCGGTGAAGTCGCGCAGCAGCGGGCGCAGCGCGAGGACGAAGGCCATCTCGAAGGCGCGCAGGGTGATCAGCCGGTCGCCGGGCCCCGTCGGGCGGTCGGGCGCGGCGAGCAGCCGCAGGGTGTCCCGCAGCAGCGGCTCGCGGTCGACCTGGGAGCCGTCCAGGACGAGCACCCAGGGCAGGGCCCGGTAGAGGCCGGAGGCGGCGCTGGCGTCGTAGTGGAGGCCGGCGCACAGCAGGCGGCTGGTGGGGCCCTCGCCCTCGATGCGGATCTCGCCGGACGTGCCGGGCTCCCGTTCGGGGAGGACCGCCTTGAGGGGCAGGCCCTGCCGGTCGGGCAGGTCGGAGAGGCGGTGGGCGGTGCCGGTCGGGAAGACGGCGAGGTCCCCGGCGTGGAGCTGCTGGGGCGGCTGGTCGGCGCCGGTGATCCAGCAGCCGCCCTCGACGACGTAGTGGAGGACGGCGACGCTCTCCTCGGCGTCCCCCTCGATGGACCAGGGGGCGCTGACGTGCCAGCGGCTGTCGAACACCCCGGTGAGCCGGAGGGGTTTCAGCAATTCGCTCAGGAGGTCGTCGCTGTCGCTGCGCATGGTCTCCATGGACGATCCTTCAACCCCCGCCCCGGTTTGTTAATTGATCGGCCAAAGCCGCCGCCGTCAGCCTGAAAGGTGCCGTCCAGGCAGCTTCCGACACCCTATCGAAGGGCCCTTCAGGCATATGTCCGATCACATTCCGATGCGCGTCGCCGTCGTGGGGGCGACCGGTTTCCAGGGCGGCGCGGTCGCCCGTCTCCTGGCCGACCGGAACCACCGTGTCCGTACGCTCAGCCGCCGCCCGGAGGGGGACCGGCCGCCGCTGCCGGGGGTCGCCTGCGCGTCCGGTGACCTCGGCAGCGCCGAGGACGTGCGTGCCCTGTTCGAGGGGGCGACGCACGCCGCGGTGGTCCTGCCGCTGGTGTACGACCGCGAACGCGTGCTCCGGTACGCGCAGCACATCGCGGCCGCCGCCCGGAGCGCCGGGGTGCGGCGGATCGTGTACAACGCCAACACCCGCGTCCCGCGGACCACGACGGGCGTGGCGGCGTTCGAGACGCGCCGGATCGCCGAGGACGTGCTGCGCGAGAGCGGCGTGCCCCTGGTGGTGCTCCGCCCGCCGGTCTACCTCGACAACCTGTTCAGCCCGTGGAACGGTCCGGCCCTGGTCAACGAGGGCGTCCTCGCCTACCCGCTGCCCGAGCGCACCCGTACGGCGTGGCTGTCGCACCAGGACCTCGCCGAGGCGGTGTACGCGGCGCTCACCGTGGACGGCGTCGCGGGCCGCACCTTCGACATCGGCGGCGAGCGCGGCCTGACCGGGCAGGAGCTGGCGGCGGCGTTCGCGCGGTCCCTGGGCCGGCCCGTGCGGTACGTGCCACTGGACCCTGAGGTGTTCGAACAGGGCCTGGCGCGGGTGCTGGGCGCGGACGCCGCGGCGGGCGTCGCCGGCCTCTACCACCACTTGGCGGCGGGCCACGACCCGCTGCTCATGGACGACGACGGGGGCACGTCGGCGCGGCTGCTGTCGCTGAAGCCGGCACCGGTGGAGGACTGGGTGGCGCGCAGGCCGTGGCAGGTGTGGGCGGAGGAAGCGGAGGGCGGCGACAGGTGAAGGAGAACACGGTCCACCCCGTGCGGGACGCCGTCTGACACACCCGGCCGAGAACCGGCCCCGGAATTCCATCGAACGGGGTCGGTTCTCGGCTGTCTGGCCTCACGGGGGCTACCTCCCGGTAGTTGGGAACCCCCGGATTGCCCACCCGAGAGGTGTGGGAAGGCTCCTCCGGTACCCGCCCACCCGAGTGAACCCGGAGAGGAGCGGTGATGCCTGCGCCACGCCATGCGTCAACAGAGCAGTTACAAAGAGCGATACCCCGTAAGCAACCCTCAGGTGATGCTGTGAACTCGCTGATTGGCCGCATTCCCGTGCTGGACGTCCGCCCGCTGGTCGACTGCGGCAGAAGGCCCGCCAAAGCCGTGACCGGCGAGACCTTCCAGGTCACCGCCACGGTCTTCCGCGAAGGCCATGACGCGGTCTCCGCCAATGTGGTCCTGGTGGACCCGTCGGGCCGGCCCGGACCGTTCACCCCGATGAGAGAGCTGGCGCCCGGCACGGACCGGTGGGGCGCCGAGGTCACCCCCACCTGCGAGGGCCGCTGGACGTACTGCGTCGAGGCGTGGAGCGATCCGGTCGCCACCTGGCGCCACCAGGCCGGCATCAAGGTCCCGGCGGGCATCGACACGGACCTGGTGCTGGCCGACGGCGCGGCGCTGCACGAACGGGCCGCCGAGGGCGTGCCGAAGGACGAGGGCCGCGAGGCGGTGCTCGCCGCGGTGGACGCCCTGCGCGACGTACGCCGCACCCCCGCCGAGCGGCTCGCCGCCGCCCTGGCGGCCGAGGTGACGGACGCGCTGGCCCGGCACCCGCTGCGGGAACTGGTCACCGCCTCGAAGCGGCTGCCGCTGCTGGTGGAGCGCGAACGGGCGCTGTTCGGGGCGTGGTACGAGATGTTCCCCCGCTCCGAGGGCGCCCGCTTCGAGAACGGCCGCCTGGTGTCCGGCACGTTCCGCACGGCGGCCGAGCGGCTGCCGGCCGTCGCCGCGATGGGTTTCGACGTGGTGTACCTGCCGCCGATCCACCCGATCGGCACGACGCACCGCAAGGGCCCGAACAACGCGCTGACGGCCGGGCCCGGCGATCCGGGCGTGCCGTGGGCGATCGGCTCGGCGGAGGGCGGCCACGACGCCGTCCACCCGGACCTGGGCACGCTGGACGACTTCGACGCGTTCGTGGCGCGCGCGCGTGAGCTGCGCATGGAGGTCGCCCTCGACTTCGCGCTGCAGTGCTCGCCCGACCACCCGTGGGTGAAGAAGCGCCCCGCGTGGTTCCACCACCGGGCCGACGGGACGATCGCGTACGCGGAGAACCCGCCGAAGAAGTACCAGGACATCTATCCGATCGCGTTCGACGCCGACATGCGCGGCCTGGTCCGCGAGACCGTGCGGGTCCTGCGGCACTGGATGGCACACGGTGTGCGGATCTTCCGGGTGGACAACCCGCACACCAAGCCCGTGGTGTTCTGGCAGAAGGTCATCGCGAACATCAACCGCACCGACCCGGACGTCATCTTCCTGGCCGAGGCGTTCACCCGGCCCGCGATGATGCACACGCTCGCCGCGATCGGCTTCCAGCAGTCGTACACCTACTTCACCTGGCGCAACACCAAGGCGGAGCTGACCGAGTACCTGACCGAGCTGTCGGGGGACGCCGCCGCCTGCATGCGGCCGAACTTCTTCGTGAACACCCCGGACATCCTGCACGCCTACCTCCAGCACGGCGGGCGGCCCGCGTTCGAGGTGCGGGCCGTGCTGGCGGCGACGCTCTCCCCGACGTGGGGCGTGTACGCCGGCTACGAGCTGTGCGAGAACACGCCGCTGCGGGAAGGGAGCGAGGAGTACCTCGACTCGGAGAAGTACCAGCTGCGTCCGCGCGACTGGGAGGCGGCGGAGCGCGAGGGCCGCACCATCACCCCGCTGATCACCACCCTGAACCGGCTGCGGCGCCGGAACCCCGCGCTGCGCCAGCTGCGGAACCTCCGCTTCCACCATGCCGACAACGACGCCGTCATCGCGTACGGCAAACGGTCGGGATCGAACGTGGTTCTGGTGGTCGTGAACCTCGACCCCCACCACACCCAGGAAGCGACGGTTTCGTTGAACATGCCGGAACTCGGCCTCGACTGGCACGAGACCGTGCCGGTGCGCGACGAGCTCACCGGCGAGACCTATCACTGGGGCAGGACCAACTACGTGCGCCTAGAGCCGGGCGTGACGCCCGCGCACGTGCTCACCGTCCTGCGACCGTCCCCGCCGATCGGAGGGTCACCCACATCATGACCGTGAACGAGCCCGTCCACGACACGTTCGAGGACACCCCCGCCAAGGACCGGGATCCCGACTGGTTCAAGCGGGCCGTCTTCTACGAGGTACTGGTCCGCTCCTTCCAGGACAGCAACGGCGACGGCGTCGGCGACCTCAAGGGCCTCACGGCCAAACTGGACTACCTCCAGTGGCTCGGGATCGACTGCCTGTGGCTGCCGCCGTTCTTCAAGTCCCCGCTGCGCGACGGCGGTTACGACGTGTCGGACTACACGGCGGTGCTGCCGGAGTTCGGCGACCTGGCGGACTTCGTGGAGTTCGTGGACGCCGCCCACCAGCGCGGCATGCGGGTGATCATCGACTTCGTGATGAACCACACCAGCGACCAGCACCCGTGGTTCCAGGAGTCCCGCGCCAACCCCGACGGGCCGTACGGCGACTACTACGTCTGGGCCGACGACGACAAGCAGTTCCAGGACGCGCGGATCATCTTCGTCGACACCGAGACGTCGAACTGGACCTTCGACCCGGTCCGCAAGCAGTACTACTGGCACCGGTTCTTCTCGCACCAGCCGGACCTGAACTACGAGAACCCCGCCGTGCAGCAGGAGATCCTGTCCGCGCTGCGGTTCTGGCTGGACCTGGGCATCGACGGCTTCCGCCTCGACGCCGTGCCGTACCTCTACCAGGAGGAGGGCACCAACTGCGAGAACCTGCCCGCGACGCACGCCTTCCTCAAGCGGGTCCGCAAGGAGATCGACGCCGCCTACCCGGACACGGTGCTCCTCGCGGAGGCGAACCAGTGGCCCGAGGACGTCGTCGACTACTTCGGCGACTTCGCGGCCGGCGGCGACGAGTGCCACATGGCGTTCCACTTCCCGGTCATGCCGCGGATCTTCATGGCCGTGCGCCGCGAGTCCCGCTACCCCGTCTCGGAAATCCTGGCCAAGACGCCGGCGATCCCGGCGAACTGCCAGTGGGGCATCTTCCTGCGCAACCACGACGAGCTGACCCTGGAGATGGTCACCGACGAGGAGCGCGACTACATGTACGCGGAGTACGCCAAGGATCCGCGGATGCGCGCCAACATCGGCATCCGGCGGCGGCTGGCCCCGCTGCTCGACAACGACCGCAACCAGATCGAGCTGTTCACCGCGCTGCTGCTGTCCCTGCCCGGCTCGCCGATCCTCTACTACGGCGACGAGGTCGGCATGGGCGACAACATCTGGCTGGGCGACCGGGACGCGGTGCGCACCCCGATGCAGTGGACGCCCGACCGCAACGCGGGCTTCTCGTCGTGCGACCCCGGCCGGCTGTACCTGCCGACCATCATGGACCCGGTCTACGGCTACCAGGTGACGAACGTGGAGGCGTCGATGGCGTCCCCGTCGTCGCTGCTGCACTGGACGCGCCGGATGATCGAGATCCGTAAGCAGAACCCGGCGTTCGGGCTCGGCTCGTACACCGAACTGCCGTCGTCCAACCCGGCGGTCCTCGCGTTCCTCCGGGAGTACGGCGACGACCTGGTGATGTGCGTGCACAACTTCTCGCGCTTCCCGCAGCCGACGGAACTGGACCTGCGGCGGTTCAACGGGCTGCACCCGGTGGAGCTGATCGGCGGGGTGCGCTTCCCGGCGATCGGCGAGTGGCCGTACCTGCTCACGCTCGCGGGGCACGGCTTCTACTGGTTCCGGCTGCGCAAGGACACGGTGCTGCCCACGAAGGCGGGCACCAAGTCCGCCAGGTCCGTGAAGCCGTCGAAGCCGGCGAAGTCGTCCTCGGCCGGCGGGCCCACGCTGTCCGTGCGGTCCACGACGCCCGTCGCGCCGGTCGCGCCCGACGCGTCCACGCCGTCCGGCGTCTCGCGGCGCTGAGGCACCGACCCGGCGCCCGTCGCCCCTCCGCACCACCCACATCCCCACCTCCGCACCGTCCGTGAGCGACCCTCCGCGACGGAGTCTCGCGTCTTTCGGCCACCCCGACCGGGCCGGCCCGAGGACGCGACCGGGCGGGAGTTTCCCCCGCTCCACCCTGGGCACTGTCCCCCTCATACGTCGATTCGGGTCTATAAGGACCATCCCCGCCCGACACGTCCCGCACAGCCGGACAGCCCATGCCGCATTCCGGGACACTCTGCACGTTCCGTGCATTCTGTAGTACCCGGGGAAAGGACGCGCTGCCATGTCGGAGACCGCATCCACCGCCCGGGCACCGGTCGCCCTGCTGCCGTCGCTCGTGCCGCTGCTCCATGAATGGCTTCCCCGCAGGCGGTGGTTCGCCGGGAAGGGACGACCCGTCACGGGCTTCGCGCTCGTGTCGGCGACCGAGCTGCTGCCCGTCGACACGGCCGGGCCGGGCCTGCTGCACCTGCTGGTCCGCGTCCAGCAGCCGGGTCTCGCCACGTCCGGGGCCGCCCCCGGCGACTGCTACCAGCTGCTGCTGGGCGTACGGGAGACGCTGCCACCGCAGCTCGCGCCCGCGCTCATCGGGCATGTCGCCGAAGGGCCGCTCGCCGGGCGGGCGGTGTACGAGGCGCTGATGGACCCGCGGCTCGCCTCCCTCATCCTGGAGCGGCTGCGCACCCCGGGCCCGATCGGGCCGCTGCAGTTCCACCGCACGGTCTCCATCCCGGACGGCCTGGCGCCCCGCGTCCTGGACGCCGAGCAGTCCAACTCCTCGCTCGTCTACGGCGATGCGTACATCCTGAAGATCTTCCGGCGGATCCACTCGGGCGCCAACCCCGACCTGGAGCTGCCGCTCGCGCTGTCCCGGGCGGGCTGCGCGCGGGTGCCCGCGCCCGTCGCCTGGTACGAGTCGGGGGCCGGCCGCCCGGACGGCGCCACGCTCGGTGTGCTCCAGCCGTACCTGCGCGGGTCGCAGGACGGCTGGCAGCTCGCCCTCGACGCGCTCGCGGCGGGGCGGGACTTCACCAAGGAGGCGCACGCGCTCGGCCGCGCGACCGCCGAGGTGCACACCGCGCTGGCCGCCGCCCTGCCGACGGTCACGCTCGCCCGCGCCCAGGCGCAGAACGTGGCCGTCGCGATGAGCCGCAGGCTCGACGCCGCCACCCAGGCGGTGCCCGCGCTCATGCCGTACGTCCCTGGTCTGCGGGCCGCCTTCGAGGCGGTCGCCGAACTCGCGGAGGACGGCGGCACCTGGCGGGCCCAGCGCATCCACGGCGACCTGCACCTGGGGCAGACGCTGCGCACGCCCGGCGGCGACTGGGCGGTGATCGACTTCGAGGGGGAGCCCACGAAGCCGCTCACCGAGCGCCGCCGGCCGCAGCCGCCGGTACGGGACGTCGCCGGGATACTGCGCTCCTTCGACTACGCGGCCCACTCGCACCGCCCGTGGAACGCGGACTGGGCGGAGCGCTGCCGCGACGCCTACTGCTCCGGCTACGCCGAGGCGTCCGGCCACGACCCGCGCGCCGAACGCGCCCTGCTGCGCGCCTACGAGACGGACAAGGCCGTGTACGAGGTCGTGTACGAGGCCAGGCACCGCCCCGACTGGCTGCCGGTGCCGATGGCGGCGATCCGCCGCCTGGCCGCGCAGCCCTCCCCCGACCCCCTGACGTAACCGCCCCCGAGGAGGCCTCCCCCCGTGACCCCCCGCCGCCCCACCCGCAACCCGGCCCCGAAGCCCACCCCACCGACCGGGCCCGCACCGGCCCCGGCGGAGGCCCGCGCCCCGCACGAAGGGACCACCGCGGCGGGGGCCACGGCGCCCCCGGCCACCCGCGCGACGGGCCGCCCCGCCACCGGCCAGGCGGCCGGACAGGCCGACGCATCCGCACCGGCCGGGCCCGGGACCGCGCGCACCACCACCGACCAGGCGGCCGACACGGCGACGGCACCGCCCAAGCCCGCACCGGCCGGGAGCCGGACGGCGGGCACCACGGGCGCGTCCCCTCGCGTGGCGGGCCGAACCGCCGCCGGCGAGGCCGCAGCCGGTCCAGCGGCCGCGGCCACCGGCCAGGACCCGACCATCACGACGACCGCCGCCGCGGCCACCGGCCAGGCCGACCCGCACCGGCGCGTACCCGCCGGGGCCGGGGCGGCGGTGGCCGGGAACGCGGCCGCGCGCCCGACGGGCCGGCCCACCACTGGCCAGGCCGCCGGGACAGCGGCGGCCGGTCCGGCCGACGTCGGCGCCGGGCGGGAGCCGGCCGCCGCGGCGTCCCCGTCCGCCGCACGCGAACCCGCCGCGGTGGCCGCCTCCCCCGCAGGCCGCGCAACAGGCCGGACCGCCACCGGCCGGGGGGCCGGAGGCGCCGGCACGGCCGGAACGGCCAGTGGCGGAGGTGCTGTCGGCGCGCCGCCCCGGCCTCGTAGAGGAGGGGCCGGCGGGGTGGTCGCCGCGCCTGTCGAGGGGTGGGACCGGGAGCGGCTGCTCGCCGGGGAGCACCACGATCCGCACGGGCTGCTGGGAGCCCACCGGGTGGCCAATGGTGTGGCGTTCCGGGTGTTGCGGCCGTACGCGACGGGCGTGGCCGTGCTGCTCGGCGACGGGTCGCGCACCGCGCTGCACGACGACGGGGACGGGCTGTTCTCCGGCGTGCTGCCCCTCGCCGGCGTGCCGGACGACTATCGGCTGTCCGTGTCGTACGCGTCGGGTGACCTGGAGGTCCACGACCCCTACCGGTTCCTGCCCGCCCTGGGTGAGCTGGACCTGCATCTCGTCCGGGAGGGCCGGCACGAGGAGCTGTGGCGGGCGCTCGGCGCCCATGTGATGACCCATCAGGGCGTCGCGGGGACGCGCTTCACCGTCTGGGCCCCCAACGCGCGGGGCGTGCGGCTCGCCGGTGACTGGACGTACTGGGACGGCACGGGGCTGCCCATGCGGTCGCTCGGCGCGAGCGGGGTGTGGGAGCTGTTCCTGCCCGGCATCGGCGAGGGCACGCTCTACAAGTTCGAGGTCGTCGGACCCGACGGTCACCACTCGCTGCGCGCCGACCCCATGGCCCGCCGTACGCAGTGCCCGCCGGAGACCGCCTCCGTCGTCACGTCCTCCGACCACGTGTGGCAGGACGAGGAGTGGATGGCGCACCGCGGCGACCGCCCGGTGCACCTGTCGCCGTTCTCCGTGTACGAGGTGCACCTGCCGTCCTGGCGGCCGGGGCTGACGTACCGCGAACTCGCCGAGGAGCTGCCCGCGTACGTGAAGGACCTGGGCTTCACACACGTCGAGCTGATGCCGGTGGCCGAGCACCCGTACAGCCCTTCGTGGGGCTACCAGGTCACCTCGTACTACGCGCCGACGGCGCGGCTCGGCACGCCCGACGACTTCCGGTACCTGGTGGACGCGCTGCACCGGGCGGGCATCGGGGTGATCGTCGACTGGGTGCCGGCGCACTTCCCGAAGGACGACTGGGCGCTGGCCCGGTTCGACGGGACGCCGCTGTACGAGCACCCGGACCCGCGGCGGGCCGAGCACCCGGACTGGGGCACCCTGGAGTTCGACTACGGGCGCACGGAGGTCCGCAACTTCCTCGTCGCCAACGCGGTGTACTGGTGCGAGGAGTTCCACATCGACGGCCTCCGCGTGGACGCGGTCGCGTCGATGCTCTACCTGGACTACTCCCGCGAGTACGGCGAGTGGGCGCCCAACGAGTACGGCGGGCGCGAGAACTTCGACGCCGTCCGCTTCCTCCAGGAGATGAACGCCACCGTCTACCGGCGCTGCCCGGGCGTCGTGACGATCGCCGAGGAGTCCACGGCGTGGGACGGCGTGACCCGGCCGACGGAACACGGCGGCCTGGGCTTCGGCCTGAAGTGGAACATGGGCTGGATGCACGACTCGCTGGTGTACGTGTCGAAGGAGCCGGTGCACCGCAAGTACCACCACAACGAGATGACGTTCTCGATGGTGTACGCGTACAGCGAGAACTACGTCCTGCCCATCTCGCACGACGAGGTCGTGCACGGCAAGCAGGCGCTGGTGTCGAAGATGCAGGGCGACTGGTGGCAGCGGCGCGCCAACCACCGCGCGTACCTGGGCTTCATGTGGGCGCACCCCGGCAAGCAGCTGCTGTTCATGGGGCAGGAGTTCGCGCAGGGGGCGGAGTGGTCGGAGGCGCACGGGCCCGAGTGGTGGCTGCTGGAGGACGACTACCACTCGGCGGGCGACCACCGGGGCATGCGCGACCTGGTGCGTGACCTGAACCGGGTGTACGCCGCGACGCCCGCGCTGTGGGAGCGGGACACCGTCCCGGAGGGCTTCCAGTGGGCGCTGGGCGACGCGGCCGACGACAACGTGTTCGCGTTCCTGCGGTACGACGCGAAGGGCGCCCCGCTGCTGGCGGTGAGCAACTTCTCGCCGGTGGTGCGTGAGGACTACCGGCTGTGGGCGCCGGAGGGCGTCCCCGCCTGGGTGGAGGTCCTCAACACGGACGCGGCGCGCTACGGCGGCAGCGACGTGCGGAACGCCGACCCGGTGAAGCGGGAGCCGGACGGCGTCCGGATGACGCTGCCGCCGCTGGCGACGGTGTGGTTCAGGCCGGCCTGACGATGCCGAGGCGCTGGGTCGCGCGGGTCAACGCCACGTAGAGGTCGTTGACGCCGTGCGGCCCGGCGCCGCGGATCCCGTCCGGGTCGGCGACGATCACGGTGTCGAACTCCAGGCCCTTCGCCTGCCGCGGGTCGAGGAGGACGACGGGACGGATCAGGTCGGGGTTCGGGCCGTGGGCGGCGTCCGGGAGTGCGGCGGCGAGGGACGCGTGGTGGCCGGCGGGGGCGATGACGGCGAGGCGGCCCTCGGCGGGCAGTTCGCGGGCCACCGCGTCGGCGACGGCCGCGGTGAGGTCGTCGGCCGTGGCCTCCCAGGGCGGTACGCCGGTGGAGCGGATCGAGCGGGGCGGTACGAAGCCCGGGTCGTCGGACCGCCGCACCTGGGCGGCGACCTCCATGATCTCGGCGGGCGTGCGGTAGTTGACGCCGAGCCGGACGTGCTCGTAGCGGTCGCCGACGTACGGGGCGAGGATGTCCTGCCAGGAGCCGCAGCCGGCCGGGGCGCCGGTCTGGGCCGGGTCGCCGACGAGGGTCATCGAACGGGTGGGGACGCGGCGCATGAGCAGCCGCCACGCCATCGCGGACAGCTCCTGCGCCTCGTCCACGATGATGTGCCCGAACGCCCAGGTGCGGTCGGCGGCGGCGCGCTCGGCGGCGCTGCGGTGGTCGGCCTCCTCGTGGCGCTCGGCGAACCGCTCGGCGTCGATGACGTCGTGGGCGGCCAGCACCTCGGACTCCTCGTCCTCGAACTCGTACGTCCGGGAGGCGTAGGAGACGTCGAGGACGCCCTGGGCGTAGGCGATGCGCTCGGCGCGGGCCCGTTCGGCGGCGGCGCGGGCGGCCGAGTCGTCCTCGCCGAGGAGTTCGGCGGCCTCGTCGAGGAGCGGTACGTCGGCCTCGGTCCAGGGGCCGGAGGCGCGGCGGACGAACTCGGCCTCGCCGTCGGGGAGGTAGCCGTACGGGTCGGCGAGGAAGCGGGCGACGAGCTGCTGCGCGGTGAGCGTGGGCCACAGCTCGTCGATCGCCGCGTGCACCTCGGCGCTGGCGGCGATCTCCTTGCCGAGCTGGGCGATGTCGGACGGGTCGAGGAGGTTGGGGCCGCCGAGCGGGTCGGCGCCGAGGCGGTCGGCGAGCTGGGCGGTGAGCGCGTCGATGACGCGGGTGGCGAAGCGGGGGCGGGCCAGGTCGTGGGGCAGGCCGGTGGCGCGGGCGTCCCAGCGGGCGTCCTCGGCGGTGTTCCGGTCCAGGAGGAGGGTGCCGTAGTCCTCGTGGTCGATCCGCAGCGGGTCCTCGGTGGGCGGGACGGTCTGCTGGTCGTGCAGGAACCGGGCGAGGACGTCCGCCATGGCGGCGCGGCCCTTGATCTCGGCGGCCTCCGGGCTGTCGGTGCCGGTGGCGCGGACGCCGGGGAACAGCTCGGCGGGGGTGGCCAGCAGGACGCCGGTCTCGCCGAGGCTGGGCAGGACTTCGCCGATGTAGCCGAGGAAGGCCGGGTTGGGGCCGACGATGAGGACGGCGCGGCGGGCGAGCTGCTCGCGGTGCGCGTACAGGAGGTAGGCCGCGCGGTGCAGGGCGACGGCGGTCTTGCCGGTGCCGGGGCCGCCCTCGACGACGAGGACGCCGCGGCGCGGGGCGCGGATGATGCGGTCCTGCTCGGCCTGGATGGTCTGCACGATGTCGTGCATGCGGCCGGTGCGGGCGGCGTCCAGCGCGGCGAGCAGGACCTCGTCGGCGTCGTGGCCCTCGTGGCCGGTGCGGGTGCGGTCGTCGAGGTCGAGGATCTCGTCGTGGAGGGCGGCGACCTCGCGGCCCTTGGTGGTGATGTGGCGGCGGCGGGCGAGGCCCATCGGGGTGTGGCCGGTGGCCAGGTAGAACGGGCGGGCGATGTCGGCGCGCCAGTCGACGACGAGCGGGGTGCGGTCGGGGTCGTCGTCGCGGATGCCGATGCGGCCGATGTGGTGGTCGCGGCCGTCGCGGAACGCGAGGCGTCCGAAGCAGAGGCCGTTGTCGCCGGCGTCGTACGCGGCGAGCAGCCCGGACTGCTCGGCGACGAGGACGTCGCGCTCCAGGCGCGCCTGGAGGCCGGTGCCGGTGTCCTTGAGCGCGGCCCGCACGGCGGCCGCGGCCTGCTCGCGCAGGACGTCGAGCCGGGCGTACAGCTCGCTGATGAATCGCTGCTCGTTCCGAATTTCCTCGGATTTCCCGGTTGACAATTCCACTCCCCGCGCGATAAAGTCCGTTTACCGAATAACCGCGTGCACTTTGTGCTGCGCGCACACGGAAACATCGAATATACGCGAGGAATTGCCCCGGCTGTCAAACAGACCCGGGGTTTTGTTGTTTCGGGGGGACTCATGGGGCACGGAACGGCGGAAGAGGCGGCGATCGCGCTGCTCCGGGCATGCGGGGCCGAGGGGAGGGAACACCCCGGCGGCACCCTGCTGGCGCATCTGCTGCGCGTACGGGACCGGCTCGCCGCCTGGGGCGCCCGCCCGGAGCTGCGACTCGCGGGGCTGTGCCACGCGTTCTACGGCACGGACGGCTTCGCCGTCTCCCTGCTGCCGCTGGAGCGCCGAGCAGAACTGCGCGCGGCGATCGGCGAGGAGGCGGAGGCACTGGTGTACCTCTACGCGAGCTGCGACCGCGAGGCCACGTATCCGGCCCTGCACCTCCCCGACGGCCCGTACCGGGACCGCTTCACGGGCGAGACGTTCACCCCGACCACGCGCCAACGCCGCGGCGTCGCGGAACTGACGGCGGCGAACGAACTGGACATCGCCACCGCCAGCCCCGAATTCCACACCCGGTGGGCCCCGGACCTCCTGACCCTCTTCACCCGCCTCCGACCCCTCCTGACGGACGCCGCCTGGGAGGAGGTACGGGGGGTGCTGGGGCGGCCGCACGGCCACGGCCCGGCGGTGCGCGTCAGTTCGCGGTGATGGCCAGGGCGTCCTCCAGGGACTGGAGGAGGATGCGCTTCGGGCGGGCGCCCACCAGGGACTTGATCGGTTCGCCCGCGTGGAAGAGGAGAAGGGTGGGGGTCGACAGGACGGCGTAGCGGGACACCGTTTCCGGGTTCGTGTCGACGTCGATCTCGACCACCTTCAGGCGGGCCTCCTCCTCCGTGGCGATCTGGGCAAGAACGGGGGCCAGTTGGCGGCACGGGCCGCACCACGTGGCGGTGAACTCGACGAGGACCGGCCGGTCGGCCTCCAGGACCTCCGTGGTGAACGTCGCGTCCGTGACCTGCTTCATGTCGTCTCTCCTCCGAAGGCGCAGCGTGGTTCGGGTGCCTCGCGCAGCGCCGCCTCGGCGAGCGCGAGGTGGGTGCCCACCTGGTCGCGGACCGAGCGGAGCCGGTCCATCAGCGCGTCCAGCTCCGCCAGCTTGCGCCGGTAGACGGCCAGCGAGGCCGGGCAGGCGTCGCCCGCGGGGTGTCCCGCGCGCAGGCAGTCGACGAACGGGCGGGTCTCCTCCAGGTCGAACCCGAAGTCCTGGAGCGTGCGGATCTGCCGGAGCAGCCGCAGGTCCGCCTCGTCGTACGTGCGGTGCCCCCGCTCCGTACGCCGCGCGGGCAGCAGGCCCCGGGACTCGTAGTAGCGCAGGGTGCGCGTGGTCACCCCGGCGCGCCGCGCCAGTTCGCCGATTCGCATGCCCCGAACCTACGACGTGACGTCGACGTCAAGGCAACAGCGGTTTCCGCTCCAGCGGCGACGACAGCACGATCGACGTCGTCGTCCGGCCCAGCGCCGACGTCTGCTCCAGGACCTCCTCCAGGTGGACCGTGTCCCGCACCGCGACCTTCAGGATCCAGCAGTCCTCCCCCACCACGTGGTGCGCCTCCAGGATCTCGGGCCGCGCCAGCAGCTCCAGGGTCCTCGGGTGCTTGAGGGTGTAGCCGCCGTGCGGGTTGACCCGGACGAACGCCTGGATCCCGTACCCGAGCCGCGCCGGGGCGACATGGGCGCCGTATCCGGTGACGGCGCCGCACGCCTCCAGCCGGCGGAGCCGTTCCGTGACGGCCGCCGGGCTGAGCCGTACCCGGCGGCCCAGTTCGCTCAACTTGACCCGCCCGTCGAGCTGGACCTGTTCCAGGATCTGCCGGTCGACCTGGTCGAAGGCGGTCGCCGCGGTTTCCTCGGCGGCACCGCGCGAGGACCGCTGTTCCTTCGGCGCCTCGGCCCCAACACCCATGTTTCCCCCTTCAGGACGCGGCCGGTCAACGTAACACTTGATCCACTGCGAGAGGGAGAGGATCGACGTGCGCATCTGCGTCATCGGCGGCAGCCGGTACTTCGGGAGACGGGTGGTGGAGCGGCTGGTCGCCGCCGGCCACCGCGTCACGGTCGTCAACCGCGGCTCCACCGCGCCGCCGCCCGGCGCCGAGCACGTGGTCGCCGACCGCGACGACGAGACGGCGCTGCGCGCGGCGCTCGGGTCGCGCGCCTTCGACGTCGTCCTCGACCAGGTCTGCTACACCCCGCGCCAGGCGGACGTCGCCCGCCGCGTCCTCGTCCCGCGCACCGCGCGCTACGTGCTCACCTCGACGGTCGAGGTGTACGAGCACGAGGACAGCCCCCGTCCCCTGCGGGAGGAGGCCGTCGACCCGCGCACCGTCGCCGTCGACCTCTCGCTGCCGTGGGACGACCCCGCCTTCGCCGCCGCCCACTACGGCGAGGGCAAGCGCCAGGCCGAGGCCGTGTTCGCGCAGGACCCCGCGGCAGCGGCCGCCTTCGCCGCGGTGCGCGTGGCCCATGTGCTGGGCGGCGACGACGACTTCACCGGCCGGCTCACCCACTACGCGGACCGGATCCGGACGGGCGAGCCCATCGCCGTACCGGCCGTGAACCACCCCGCCACCTACGTGTACGTCGAGGACATCGCCGACTTCCTCGCCTGGCTCGCCGAACGGACCGACATCACCGGCCCCGTGAACGCCCACGCGCCCGGCCCGCTGCACACCCGGGACATCTGCGCGGCCGTCGCACGGTGGACGGGCGGCACGGTGGTTCTCCGCGAGGTGAAGTCCGGGCCGGTGTCGCCGTTCTCCTTCGCCCGCTCGTACGGCATGGACAACTCCCGTGCGGCCGCCCTCGGTTACCCGTTCCGTCACACCTCGGAGTGGCTGGACCTGGCCGTCTCGGAGACCCTGGGAGGACAGCGCTGATGCGGTACCGCTCCATCGGAGGCGTCGAGGTGAGCGCGATCGGCCTCGGTGCCATGCCGCTGTCGATCGAGGGGCATCCCGACGAGTCCCGCGCCCTCGCCACCGTCCACGCGGCGCTCGACGCGGGCGTGACGCTCATCGACACGGCCGACTCGTACCACGCGCCGGGGGGCGAACCCGGGCGAACGAACTCCTCGTCGCCCGCGCCCTCGCCGCGTACGGCGGCGACACCGGCCGCGTGCTGGTCGCCACCAAGGGCGGCCGTGGCCGGACCGCGGACGGGGGGTGGAGCGTCAACGGCGACCCGCGGCACCTGCGGCGGGCCGCCGAGGCGTCGGCGCGGCGGCTCGGGGTCGAGGCGATCGGCCTGTACCAGCTGCACAAGCCGGACCCGGCCGTGCCGTACGCCGAGTCCCTGGGCGCCGTACGGGAACTGCTGGACGCGGGCACCGTGCGGATGGCCGGGATCTCGAACGTGGACGTGGCGCAGATCCGGCTCGCCCGGGAGGTGCTGGGCTCCCGGCTGGTGTCCGTGCAGAACCAGTACTCCCCCGCCGTCCGGGACAGCGAGGCCGAGCTACGGCTTTGTACGGAGCTGGGGCTGGCGTTCCTGCCGTGGAGCCCGCTGGGCGGGATCTCGCGCAGCTCGCTGGACGGGGCGTCGGGGCGGGAGGAGGACCCGCGGTTCGGGTCCTTCCACCGGGTGGCCCGCTCGCGCGGCGCCACGCCGCAGCAGGTGGCCCTGGCATGGCTCCTGAGCCGCTCCCCGTCGGTGCTCCCGATCCCGGGCGCCAGCCGCCCCGAGACGGCCCGCGCCTCCGCGGAGGCGGCGACGCTTGCTCTGTCGGAGGCCGAACTGGCCCTGCTGGGTCCCTGACCGGGACGGTCGACCGCCGGCCCGCTGTGGACCGGCCACCCGGGCCCCGGGCCCCCGCGTGGCCGGCCGCCCCGGCCCAGGGCCCCGCGCGCCACGACGGTGGGTGGGTCCGGGGGCGGCCCGGGGGTCACGTGCTCAGATTGGCTCGCTCGGGGCCATGACAGCGAGGCGTCCCAGCACCGCCAATCCTGCGCGCGCGACCCCCGGTCCACCCCCGTCCCGTGCGTGGGCGACTGACCCCCGGTGGGGGGGTGGGGTGGGTGGGTCCGTCCGCCCGTGGGCCGCTCACCCCGGGGGTGGGTGGGTCCGTCCGCCCGTGGGCCGCTCACCCCGGTGGGGGGTGGGTCCGTCCGCCCGTGGGCCGCTCACCCCGGTGGGGGGTGGGTGGGTCCGTCCGCCCGTGGGCCGCTCACCCCAGTGGAGGTGGGTGGATCCGTCCGCCCGTGGGCCGCTCACCCCAGTGGAGGTGGGTGGGTCCGTCCGCCCGTGGGCCGCTCACCCCAGTGGAGGTGGGTGGGTCCGTCCGCCCGTGGGCCGCTCACCCCAGTAGAAGTGGGTGGGTCCGTCCGCCCGTGGGCCGCTCACCCCAGTAGAAGTGGGTGGGTCCGTCCGCCCGTGGGCCGCTCACCCCAGTGGAGGTGGGTGGGGCCACTCAGACCCGTTCCGGTTCCCGTTCCCGGGGGGGTCGCTGCCGGGAGGGGAGCGGACCGCCGTCGCCCCGGCAGCAGCGCGGCCACCAGGAGCGTGCCGGCGCCCAGGATCGTCGCGCCGATCAGGCTCGTGTGGGCCACCGCATCGGCGAACGCGGCGCCGACCGCGTCGGACAACTGACCCGCGCCCCGCAGGAGTCGGGAAGCCGTCTCCGGCTGGGCGTCCAGCAGGGCGCGCCCCTGCTCGGCGATGCCGCCCGCCACGGCGTACCCGGCGCCGACGGAGTCCCGCGCCGCGTCCAGCGCCTCGGCCGGCAGGGCGGACCCGGCGGCCCGGTCGGCGAGGTTCGTCCCGTACGAACCGGCCAGCACGGAGCCCAGGATCGCGATGCCGAGCGAGCCGCCCAGCTCCAGCGACGTGTCGTTGACGGCGCCGCCGACGCCGAGCTGCGACTCGGGGAAGGCGCCCATGATGGCGTCGGTGCAGGGCGACAGGGCCAGGCCTATCGCGAGGCCGAGGACGACGAGCGGGGCGACGAGGTCGCCGTACCCGGAGCCGGCGTCGACGCGGGTGAGCAGCGCCAGGGCGGCGGTGCCGGCGGCCATGCCGGCGGTGACGGTGACCCTCATGCCGAGGCGCGGCGTGAGGAACCCGGTCAGGGCCGACCCGGCGAAGACGGCGCCGGCGAGCGGCAGCATGCGGATTCCGGTCTCCAGCGGGGTGTGGCCGAGGACGAACTGCAGGTGCTGCGTCAGGTAGTAGAAGGCGCCGAAGACGGCGAGGAAGAAGAGCGCGACCGCGAGGTTGGAGCCGGCGAAGCCGCGGTCCAGGAAGCGGCGCACGTCCAGCACGGGCCGCGGGTGGCGCAGCTCCCACAGCACGAAGGCGGCCAGCCCCGCGGCGGCGACGGCCGCGGCGGCCAGCGCCTTGGCGTCCCAGCCGAAGTGCGGGCCCTGGATGATCATGTAGACGAGGGCGCCGGTCCACAGGACGGACAGCAGTCCGCCGACGTAGTCGATGCGGCCCCACGCGGTGGCCTTGGAGGGCGGTACGAGGGAGAGGGCGCCGAGGATCGCGAGTGCGGCGACCGGGACGTTGATCAGGAAGGTGGCGGCCCAGCCGTGGCTCTCCAGCAGCGCGCCGGCGACGAGCGGGCCGGCCGCGATGGCGACGCCGGCGGTGGCGGTCCACAGCAGGATGGCGCGGGCGCGTTCGGCGCGCGGGAACGTGGCCGCGAGCAGCGACAGCGTCGCCGGCATGATCATGGCGGCGCCGACGCCCATGACGGCGCGGGCCGCGATGACGCCGCCCGCGCTGTCGACGAGCGAGCCGGCGACGGATCCGGCGCCGAAGACGACGAGCCCGAGGAGGAGGGCGCCGCGGCGGCTGTACTTGTCGCCGACCGCGCCGAGGAGCAGCATCAGCGCCGCGTACGGGACGGTGTAGCCGTCGATGACCCACTGGAGGTCGGCGCTGGTGAGGCCGAGGTCCCGGGTCATGTCGGGCGCGGCGACGGTGAGGGCGGTGTTGGCCATCACGATGATCAGCAGGCTGAGGCAGAGCACGAGCAGTGCCCACCAGCGCCTGGCGTAGGGCCGGTCCATGGTGTCGACCGGCTCGGTCATGACGAGGCGCATCGCCTGGTCCACCCTTTCGCTTCCACGGTCTTGCACAGGTCTGTGCAATTACACAGCGGTGTGCAATTTACGTGACTGCACAGGCCTGTGCAAAATGAGGCCGTGACATCTACCGGAAGGGCGGACGCCAACCGGCGCCGCATCGAACAGGTCGCCCTCGCCGAACTGCTGCGCGACCCCGACGCGTCCATGGACCAGATCGCCCGCGCGGCGGGGGTCGTCCGCAGGACGGTGTACGGCCACTTCCCCAGCCGTGACGCGCTGATCGCCGCCCTGGTGGACCAGGCGGTCGCGTCGGTGACGGACGCCCACGCGGCGGGGCGGGCGGCGGCGAAGGACCCGGCGGAGGCGGTGGCCCGCGCGGCCCTCGCGGTGTGGGAGATCGCCGACCGCTACCGGCTGCTGGTCTCGCTGGCCCAGCGCAGCGTCACCATGGAGGGCATCCGCGACCGACTGGCCCCGGTGCGCGCCGCGTGCACGGAACTGCTGCGGCACGGCCAGGAGGAGGGCGTCTTCCGCTCGCCCGTGGCGCCGGCCGCGCTGGCGTACGTGCACGAGCAGGTGCTGTTCGGCCTGATGGAGGCCGTCAACGCGGGCGCCCTCACCCCCGAGGAGGCGGGCCCCACGGCCGCGCTCACCATCCTGATCTCGGCGGGGGTCACCCCGGACGAGGCGGAACACATCGTGACGACCGCCCGGTCCGGGACCTGACGTGCGGATCCTCCCCGCCGACGACCCGCTCGGCGGCTTGCGCGCCTGCCTGGAAGCCGACGAGGCGGTCACCGGCCACGAACCGTCCGGCTTCCCGGACCACTGCTGGCTGCTCCACGCCGCCCACGACGCGCACGGCACGCGCGTGCGGTGGAGCGAGCTGCTGGCCCCGTACGGCCGGACGCCGGCGGACTGGGGGCACAACCTCTCGTACCGCATCCTGAGCGAACTGCCGGACCGGCCCACCGGTTTCACCTGGCCCGAGATGGGCACGCCCGACCGTGAGACCCTGCGCCACCTGGTGGACGTTCTGGCGCGGCACAGCCCCCAGGGTGCCGCCACCCCCTGCTTCTGGGTGCAGGCCTGGATCGAGGACGTGGGCGAGCCGGTCACCGCCCGGCTCGGGCGGCTGGACGAGGCGCTCGCCCACCACGACCTCTGCGAGGACCCGGGCCACGCGCCGTACCACTTCCCGGCCCAATGGTGGCCGGACGGACGTGCCTGGTACGTGCTGACGGACTGGGACCTGTCGGCGACCGAGGTGTTCGGCTCGCCGGAGCTGATCGCCGAACTCCTCGGCCACCCCTGGCTGGAGGCCGTACGCCACCCGACCATCGCCGCCGTCGGCGACGCCCCCGTGGGCTGGCGGGACTACCGCGCCTGGCGGGCCGCCAGGCCCGGTAGGGCCGTTGTGGCGACGCGGCCCGCGCGTTCGCGCTGCGGGTAGTCGCCGACCTTGACGCGGGCGACCTCCCGGGCCGTGCGGTAGTCGACGACGGACACCTCGTCGCGGTTGGAGAGGGTGATCCAGCAGTGCGTGCCGCCGGGTCCGGTCACCGTCCAGTAGGGCAGGGAGCCCTGCGGGTAGTGGACGAAGCCGTCGGTGGTCAGGCCGGGGCGGGAGACCACGGCGGTGTAGTCGTCGATGGTCCCGGCCATGCACAGCTTGTCCCGGTCGCCGTTCATGGCCATGCCGTGGTGCGCGGAGTTCTGCGGGTAGTCGTCGGGCTTGAGCGCGGCGCCCGCCGCGCTGAAGGGCATCTCGACGGTCCGTACGGTGCGCCCGGCCTCCAGGTCGTACTCGATGAAGCCGTTCAGATAGGACAGCTGGGCGTACATCGTCTTCCCGTCCGGGGTGATCACGGCGGGGCGGACGCCCTTGTCGAAGGTGTACTTCCGGACCACCTTCAGCGTGCGGGCGTCGGCGACGGTGACCTGCTTGGTGCCCTTGAGGAAGTCGAGGGCCTTGGGGAGGGACGTGACGCCGATGGACATGTTGTAGATGAGGGAGCCGTCGGCGGAGTAGATGTTCTCGTGCGGGTAGGTGCCGGTCGGGAACTCGCCCGTGATCCGGCCCGTGGCCGTGTCGAGTGTCTGCGCCTTGGCGGCCGTGATGGCCGAGACGACGAACGTGGAGCCGTCCGCGGAGAGCGCCGCGTGGTCGGCCTTGAACCCGTCGAGGTGCGTGCGCCACAGCTGGCGGCCGGTCGCGACGTCGTACGCGGCGGCGTCGCCGAGGTTGCCGCGCGAGACGTACAGGGTGCGGCCGTCGGGCGACAGGTGGGCGTCGTCGACGAACTTGTCGCCGCCCGCCTGCTGCTTGACCACCTCGTACGCGGCCCTGCGGATCGGGTCCATGCCGGCCAGGATCTCGTCGAGGTCGGGGACGACGTCGAGCGTGCCGAGGGTCTGGTAGGTGCGGGCGTCGAGGAAGCTCACCGTGCCGTCGGCGCTGTTGCCGACGAGCACGACGTCCCGCAGGGCGGCGGAGTCCGCCGCCGCGGGCGCCTCGGGCTCACCGGCGGACGCGGGGCCGGCGGCGGAGAGGGCCGGGAGGGTGAGGGCGAGGGAGAGGGCGAGCACGGACAGCGGACGGGCCATACGTGACATGGGGGGGTCCCTTCGCACGAGTGCGGCGGATGACGGCGGTCGACGGCAATGGAAGGCATGCACATGCCATGCCCCTCGCATGTTACCGGCGGTACGCCGAACGGGAACCGCGCGGGAACCAGGCCTCGGCCCGGTTCCCGCGCGGCTCCCCGCCCGGCACCCCTCGCGGGTGGTCGTCCGTCAGACCTTGGCGGGCTCCGCCGCCTCGGCCGGCTCCTGCTCCTGCGGCCGCGCCGGGGCGTGGTCGTCGACGAGGGTCGTCTCGTCGAACGGCGCCCGGCCGGCCAGCACCTCGGACACCCGCGCCTTGTCGATCTCCTTGGTCCACGTACCGATGAGGACCGTGGCGACCGCGTTGCCCGCGAAGTTCGTCAGGGCGCGCGCCTCGCTCATGAAGCGGTCGATGCCGACGATCAGGCCGACGCCGTCGAGCAGCGCGGGCTTGTGCGACTGGAGGCCGCCGGCCAGCGTGGCCAGGCCGGCGCCGGTGACACCGGCCGCGCCCTTCGAGGCGATGATCATGAAGACGAGGAGCGAGATCTGCTCGCCGATCGCCAGCGGCTGGCCCATCGCCTCGGCGACGAAGAGCGAGGCCATCGTCAGGTAGATGGCGGTGCCGTCCAGGTTGAAGGAGTAGCCGGTCGGCACGGTGATGCCGACGACGGGCTTGCTGACGCCCAGGTGCTCCATCTTCGCGATGAGCCGCGGCAGCGCCGACTCCGACGACGAGGTGGACAGGATCAGCAGGAACTCGCGGCCCAGGTACTTGAACAGCGACAGCACGTTGACTCCGGCGACCACCCGCAGCAGCGTGCCCAGCACCAGGAAGACGAACAGCGCGCAGGTGACGTAGAAGCCGATCATGATGACGGCGAGGGACTTCAGCGCGTCCACACCGGTGGAGCCGACCACGGCCGCGATCGCGCCGAACGCGCCGACCGGCGCGGCCCACATGATCATCGCCAGGATGCGGAAGACCAGCCGCTGGATGTGCTCGATGCCCCGGAGCACCGGCTCGCCGGTGCGGCCCATGGCCTGCAGCGCGAAGCCCGCGAGCAGCGCGACCAGCAGCGTCTGGAGGACCTCGCCCTCGGTGAACGCCGAGACGAGGGTCTTGGGGATGACCCCGAGGAGGAAGTCCACGGTCGACTCGCTCGCGCCCTCGGCCTGCTGGGCGCCCGCCTCGCGCGTCGCGTCGGTGATGTGCAGCCCGGAGCCCGGCTCCAGCACGTTGCCGACGAGCAGGCCGATGCCGAGCGCGATGGTCGACATGACCATGAAGTAGGCCAGGGCGAGACCGCCGACCGCGCCCACCTTGGCGGCCTTGCGCACGGAACCGACGCCCAGCACGATCGTGCAGAAGATGACCGGCGAGATCATCATCTTGATCAGGGCGACGAATCCGGTGCCGAGCGGCTTCAGCTCCTTGGCGACGTCGGGCGCGGCGAAGCCGACGGCGATGCCGAGTACGACCGCCGCGATGACGGCCAGATAGAGATAGTGGGTGCGTTCCCGTCGTGCGGCCACGGGATCCTCCTCGTCGAGTTCCGTCCACGTCCCGGTGGATCCCCGCGACTATCCATCACGCTTGTGACACCGGTCACCGTTGCGTACGTTTCGTTCACACGTTTTCGGACAGGCAGACTTACCGCATGCGCACACCCCGCCCCCGGATACCCCGGACTCCCCGGTTCCGGGCCTTTCCCGCAGCCTCGCCGGCCAGCTCTTCGCGATGCAGGTCGTGCTCGTGGCGGCGATCGTGGCCGGGTGCGCCCTCTTCGCGTACGTCACCGACCGCTCCCAGGCGGAGGAGACCGCCCGCCGCCAGGCGACGGCGACCGCGACCGCCGTCGCCCGCTCCCCGTCGGTCGCCGCCGCCGTCCGCTCCGCCGACCCCACCGCCGCGCTCCAGCCCTACGCGCAGGCCCTGACCGGCGACCACGGCGTGACCTTCGTCGTGATCATGGCGCCGGACGGCACCCGCTGGACGCACCCCGAGCCGGGCCGGATCGGACAGACGTATCTCGGCCACATCGACGTGGCGCTGCGCGGCGAGACGTACTCGGAGACGTACCGCGGGACGCTCGGCCCGTCGGTGCGGACCGTGGCCCCGGTGCTCGAAGGGGACCGGGTGGTCGCCCTGGTCAGCGCCGGCATCACCATCGACCGGATCAGCGAGCAGATGCGCCGCCAGGTCACGGCGCTGCTGTGGGTCGCGGGCGCCGCACTGGCGCTCGGCGGCCTCGGCACGTACGTCATCAACGCCCGGCTGCGGCGCCATACGCACGGGATGAACGCGGCGAGCTGAGCCGGCTGCACGACTACCACGAGGCCGCGCTGCACGCCGTGCGCGAGGGCCTGGTGATGCTGGACGGGCAGCGGCGGATCGCGCTGATCAACGACGGGGCCGGGAGCTGCTGGGCCTGGGCACGGACGCGGTGGGCGCCCGGGTGGCCGAGCTGGGCCTGCCGCCGTCGCTGACCGGGGCGCTGCTGTCGTCCGAGCCACGGGAGGACGAGCTGCACCTGACGGCCGACCGGGTGCTGGTGGTGTCCACCCGCCCGGTGGTCGGCGGCGAGCGGCGCGGCACGGTGGTCACGCTGCGGGACCACACCGAACTCCAGGCGCTCTCCGGCGAGCTGGACTCGGAGCGCGGCTTCACCCAGGCGCTGCGCGCGCAGGCGCACGAGGCGGCGAACCGGCTGCACACGGTGGTGTCGCTGATCGAACTGGGCCGTGCGCAGGAGGCCGTGGACTTCGCGACGGCCGAGCTGGAGCTGGCGCAGGAGCTGACCGACCGGGTGGTGGACGCGGTCGGCGAGCCGGTGCTCGCGGCGCTGCTGCTGGGCAAGTCGGCGCAGGCGAGCGAGCGGGGCGTGGAGCTGCTGCTGACCGGGGACAGCCATATCGACGACGGGGTCCTGCCGCGTACGCTGCCCCCGCGCGACCTGGTGACGATCCTGGGCAACCTCATCGACAACGCCCTGGAGGCGGCGCAGGGCTCGGCGGACGCCCGGGTCACGGTGACGGCCCGCGCCGACGGCGGCGAACTGCTGCTGCGGGTGGCCGACAGCGGGCCCGGCGTGCCGCCGGACGACTCCGAGGCGGTGTTCCGGCGCGGCTGGTCCACGCGCGGCGACGGGCGCGGCATCGGGCTCGCCCTCGTGCGCCAGGCGGCCCACCGGGGGCGCGGGACCGTGGAGCTGGGCCGCGGGCCGGAGGGCGGCGCGGAGTTCACCGTACGGCTGCCGCTGACGGTGCGGCCGGTGGCGTCATGAGCGCGGGAGGCGGCGTCATGGGTACGGGAGGCGGGGGTACGGGAGGCGGCGTCATGGGCGGTGAGCCCATCAGGGTGCTGGTCGTCGAGGACGACCCGGTCGCTGCGGACGCGCACGCGCTGTACACGGGCCGGGTGCCCGGCTTCCGGGTCGTCGGCGTCGTCCACTCGCGGACCGCGGCTGTGCGGACACTGGAGCGGACGCCGGTCGACCTGATCCTGCTCGACCTGTACCTGCCGGACGGGCACGGGCTGCAGCTGCTGCGCTCGCTGCGGGCCGCGGGGCACTCCGCCGATGTGATCGCGGTGACGTCGGCGCGCGATCTGGCGATCGTGCGGGAGGGCGTGTCGCTGGGCGTCGTGCAGTACGTGCTGAAGCCGTTCACCTTCGCCACGCTGCGGGACCGGCTGACCCGGTACGCGGAGTTCCGGGCGGCGGAGGGCGAGGCGTCCGGCCAGGACGAGGTCGACCGGGCGCTGAGCGCCCTGCGCTCGCCGCAGCCGGCCGCGCTGCCCAAGGGGCTCAGCGGGCCGACGCTGACCGCGGTCACCCGCACCCTGCGGGAGGCGGCGGGCGGGCTGACCGCCGCGGAGGCGGGTGCGGCGGTGGGCATCTCGCGGATCACCGCCCGGCGCTATCTGGAGCACCTGGTGACGGCGGGGCGGGCCGAGCGCAGCCCGCAGTACGGCCAGATCGGGCGTCCGGAGCTGCAGTACCGCTGGATCAGCGGCAGCCGCTGAGGCCCTCGGCCTTGATCCGGATCCATTCCACTGACATATTCTTTAATTACCTATGAGTAGGGGCGATCTGGACGTTCCTCCAACATTCGGCGTTGGTTGAACGCACCGTAGCCATCTGTAACCCTGCGCACCTAGCTTGTGCGCGTGCACCCGTCTCCCCTGTCCTCCCCGACTCCCCCGTTCAACGCCCTGGCCGCGCGTCGGCTGCGCGAGGGCCTGGGTATGCAACCCGGCCACGTCGCGTACGGCCTGCGCGCGCAGTACGGCCTGAACGTTCCGCCCGAGACCGTCGTCGCGTGGGAACGCGGACACGCCAGGCCCGACACCCGTGAGCTGACCGCCCTCGCCGGCGTCCTCTGGTGCTCCCCGGGCGAGCTGCTGTCGGCCGCCACGACGCTGCGCGAACACCGGCTGGCCGTGGGGCTCGCCCCGGAGGACCTGGCCCGCCGGATCGGCGTCGACGCCAAGGCGTACCTGAAGATGGAGGAGTCCGGCCGCTGGCGGGGCAACGAACGCCAGACCGCCGCGCTCGCCGAGGCGCTGGGCCTCGGCCCGCGCGAGCTGCTCGCGGCGACCGGCAAGGACGCCGAGCTGGCCGAGGTGCTGCGGGACGCGGCGACGACGCGCTGGCAGGCGTACGTACGGGCGGCGGCGAAGCTGCTGCCGATGCGGCGGGACCACCTGGAGGACGTGCTCCAGCAGCTGCACGCGGACTACCAGGCCCGCATGGTCGCCACGTTCAGCTGGGGGGAGACGGGCGGCAGCGGCGGGGAGGCCGGGCGCGAGTACCTGGACCGGATCGTCGACCACTTCTGGGCGCTGGCGAGGCTGTAGGCCGTGTCCGCGCGGGGACGGGCGCGGTCAGCGGTCGAAGCCGAACAGCTGGCCCGTCCCGTCGCGCGCGCAGGGCTGCTGGACGACGGGCGCACCGGAGTCGCGGGAGGCGTCCCGCACCGTGACGCACAGCCCCGAGTCGGCCACCCGGATCAGATGGCCGCGCACCGGGCGGCCCAGCGACTCGATCCGGAACGCCTCGCGCAGCGCACGCGGGCCACAGGCGGCGCCCACGAGCGGGGCGCCGTCCTCCCGGGCGTCGACGCCCAGGCAGCGGCCGCCGTTCTCGGGGTGGCCGGCCACGATCTGCCAGAAGCCACCGGGCAGCGGCTCCAGCGCGTACCGGGGCGCCTCCGCCGCCGCGCAGGGCGCCTGCCGGACGCCGCCGCCGTCCGCTGCGGGCCGCTCGTCGAGGCACAGCCCCGAGTGGACGGCCCGGACCCGCACCGCGCCGGGGACCGGCGGGGCGACGTCCCGGTGCGCGGCCTCGTCGGTGCCCGACAGGAACGTCACCACGGTGGTCAGAGCCACCACGAGCGTGGCGCCCGCGAGGAGCGGCACGATCCGCCGCGCCGGCCCCTCGTCCCGCATCCGCGCTCACCCCGCACCTCGGCCGTGTCCACGACAGCCGCCAGCCTGGTCGCCCCGGGGCGAGCGCTCAAGACCGGATCCGGCCGCGCCCGGAGGCGCGGCGGTCCGCCCCAGAGGCTCAGAAGACCGACTCCGCCTCCAGCATCCGGTCCTCCGGCACGGTCTTGAGCCGGGTCGTCGCGTCCGCGAGCGGCGCCATCGTGATCGTCGTGCCGCGCAGCGCGGTCATCTTGCCGAAGTCGCCCCGGTGCGCGGCCTCCACCGCGTGCCAGCCGAACCGGGTGGCCAGGACGCGGTCGTACGCCGTGGGCGTGCCGCCGCGCTGCACATGGCCGAGGATGACCGGGCGGGCCTCCTTGCCGAGCCGCTTCTCCAGCTCCTTGGCGAGCCGGTTGCCGATGCCCTGGAAGCGCTCGTGACCGTACTGGTCGATCTCGCCCTTGCGGTACTCCATCGAGCCCTCGGCGGGGTGCGCGCCCTCGGCGACGCAGACCACCGCGAACTTCTTGCCGCGCGCGAAGCGCTCCTCGACCATCTTGACCAGGTCGTCCACCTGGAAGGGCCGCTCGGGCAGGCAGATGCCGTGGGCGCCGCCGGCCATGCCGGACTCCAGGGCGATCCAGCCGGCGTGACGGCCCATCACCTCGACGACCATGACCCGCTGGTGGGACTCGGCGGTGGTCTTGAGACGGTCTATGGCCTCCGTGGCCACCATGACGGCCGTGTCGAAGCCGAAGGTGCGGTCGGTGGCGGAGATGTCGTTGTCGATGGTCTTCGGGACGCCCACGACGGGCATCCCGGCGTCGGACAGCATGCGCGCGGCGGTCAGCGTGCCCTCGCCGCCGATGGGGATGAGGACGTCGATCCCGTACCGCCGCTGCAACTCGCCGCAGTTCTCGGCCGCTTCGCGCAGCCGGGAGCGCTCCAGGCGGGCGGAGCCGAGGATGGTGCCGCCACGGGCGAGGATGCCGCTGACCGCGTTGAGGTCGAGGGGCCGGTAGTGGCCGTCGAGGAGGCCCTTGAAGCCGTCCTCGAAGCCGATGACTTCGTCGCCGTGGCCGGCGAGCGCACGGTGCACGACCGACCGGATCACTGCGTTCAGGCCGGGGCAGTCGCCGCCTGCGGTGAGAACTCCGATGCGCATCGTGCTCTGTCTCCTGCTCAGTAGTCGTACGGGTGAGCCTTCCCGGATTGTCCCACGGAGGGCCGGAGCGCCGCGCTGTCGGCCACTCGTCCGAAGGACCCGTGACCGGCCGCTCGTCCTGGTGTTCCCCGTACGAACACCCGGCAAGCGCTCTACCCACTCACGGAGGTATTGTCAAGGGGGTATGACCGCCACCCGTGGGGTGTTTTTTCGCCGACGTGGAGTACGGCGGCCAGGTGCGGTACGCCGTCGGGTGCGGTACGGCGACCGGGACGAAGACTCGTTTGACAGGCAGGAGAGCAGGGCGTGGCGCGCAGCGTGTACGTGACCGGGATCGACCGCGGGGACGGCCGCCAGGTCGTGGAGCTGGGAGTCATGGAACTCCTCACCCGCCAGGTGGACCGGGTGGGGGTCTTCCGCCCGCTGATGCACGACGGCCCCGACCGTCTCTTCGACCTGCTGCGCGCCCGGTACCGGCTGTCGCAGGACCCGGCGACCGTCTACGGCATGCACTACCTGGAGGCGGCCGCGCTCCAGGCCGAGCAGGGCACGGACGCGCTGGTGTCCGTACTGGTGGAGCGGTTCCACGCGGTGGCGCGGGACTACGAGGTCGTACTGGTGCTCGGCACGGACTTCGCCGCCACGCAGCTGCCGGACGAACTGGCGCTCAACGCGCGTCTGGCCAACGAGTTCGGCGCGTCCGTGATCCCGGTCGTGGGCGGCAAGGGCCGGCCCGCGGAGTCGGTGCGGGCGGAGACGCGCAACGCGTACCGGGCGTACGAGGCCCTGGGCTGCGACGTGCTGGCGATGGTCGCCAACCGGGTCGCGCCGGAGGACCGTGAGGCGATAGCCGAGCGGCTGGCGGCCCGCCTCCCCGTGCCCTGCTACGTGCTCCCCGACGAGCCGGCCCTGGCCGCGCCGACCGTCGCGCAGATCACCCAGGCGCTCGGCGCCCGGGTCGTGCTGGGCGACGACTCGGGCCTGGCCCGGGACGCCCTGGACTTCGTGTTCGGCGGCGCCATGCTGCCGAACTTCCTCAACGCCCTGACCCCGGGCTGCCTGGTGGTCACCCCCGGCGACCGCGCCGACCTGGTGGTGGGCGCCCTGGCCGCGCACTCGGCCGGTACGCCGCCCATCGCGGGTGTGCTGCTGACGCTGAACGAGCAGCCGAGCCAGGAGATCCTCACGCTGGCCGCCCGGCTGGCGCCCGGCACCCCGGTGATCGCGGTGAGCGGCACCAGCTTCCCGACCGCGCAGGAGCTGTTCGCGCTGGAGGGGAAGATGAACGCGGCGACCCCGCGCAAGGCGGAGACCGCGCTCGGACTGTTCGAGCGCCACGTGGACACCGCCGACCTGCTGAAGCGGATCTCCGTGGCCCGCAGCAGCCGGGTCACGCCGATGATGTTCGAGCACGAGCTGCTGGAGCAGGCGCGGGCCGACCGCCGCCGGGTCGTCCTGCCGGAGGGTGCCGAGGAGCGGGTGCTGCGGGCCGCCGACGTCCTCATCCGCCGCGACGTGTGCGACCTGACGCTGCTGGGCGACCCCGAGGTCATCCGCAAGCGGGCCGCCGACCTGAGCATCGACCTGTCGGGCGCGCAGCTGATCGACCCGGCCACGTCCGAGCTGCGGCAGCGGTTCGCGGAGCGGTACGCGGCGCTGCGCGCGCACAAGGGCGTCTCGGTGGAGCTGGCGTACGACGTGGTGTCGGACGTGAACTACTTCGGCACGCTGATGGTCGAGGAGGGCCTGGCGGACGGCATGGTGTCGGGCTCGGTCCACTCGACGGCCGCGACGATCCGCCCGGCGTTCGAGATCATCAAGACGAAGCCGGAGGCGTCGATCGTCTCCTCCGTGTTCTTCATGTGCCTCGCCGACGAGGTACTGGTGTACGGCGACTGCGCGGTGAACCCGGACCCCGACGCGGAGCAGCTGGCGGACATCGCGGTGCAATCGGCGGCCACCGCGGCCCGCTTCGGCGTCGAGCCGCGGATCGCGATGCTGTCGTACTCGACCGGCACGTCGGGGTCCGGCGCGGACGTCGACAAGGTGCGCGAGGCGACGAAGCTGGTGCGCGCGTCGCACCCGGACCTGCGGATCGAGGGCCCGATCCAGTACGACGCGGCGGTGGAGCCGTCCGTCGCGGCGACGAAGCTGCCGGACTCGGAGGTGGCGGGCCGGGCGACGGTCCTGATCTTCCCGGACCTGAACACCGGCAACAACACGTACAAGGCCGTGCAGCGCTCGGCCGGCGCCGTGGCCGTCGGGCCGGTGCTCCAGGGCCTGCGCAAGCCGGTGAACGACCTGTCGCGCGGCGCGCTCGTCAGCGACATCGTGAACACGGTGGCGATCACCGCCATCCAGGCGCAGGCCGTTCCCACCCCCTCCGCCCAGGCGCAGGCCGCCCCTTCCCCCACCGCATGACCGGCTCACCCTCCCCTCGCACAGAAAGCACCGCACCCGTGACCAGCGCCACCCGCGTCCTCGTCCTCAACTCCGGCTCGTCGTCGGTGAAGTACCAGCTCCTCGACATGGCCGACGGCTCACGCCTGGCGGTCGGGCTCGTGGAGCGGATCGGCGAGGCGACCTCGCGCCTGGTCCACACGCCGCTCGCGGCCGGCGGCGAGAAGCGGGAGCGCACGGGCCCGATCGCCGATCACGCGGCGGCCCTGAAGGCGGTCGCGGAGGAGCTGGCCGCGGACGGGCTCGGCCTGGACTCGCCGGAGCTGGCCGCCATCGGCCACCGGGTGGTGCACGGCGGGCTCAGGTTCTCCGCGCCCACGGTGATCACCGACGAGGTGCTGGCGGAGGTGGAGCGGCTGGTGCCGGTGGCCCCGCTGCACAACCCGGCGAACATCACCGGTATCCGCACGGCGCAGGCGCTGCGCCCGGACCTGCCGCAGGTGGCGGTGTTCGACACGGCGTTCCACACGACGATGCCGGAGTACGCGGCCCGGTACGCGATCGACACGGAGACCGCGGACGCGCACCGGATCCGCCGGTACGGCTTCCACGGCACGTCGCACGCGTACGTCTCGCGCGAGACGGCGCGGCTGCTGGGCAAGGACCCGTCCGAGGTGAACGTGATCGTGCTGCACCTGGGCAACGGGGCGTCCGCGTCGGCGGTGGCCGGCGGGCGGTGCGTGGACACGTCGATGGGCCTGACGCCGCTGGAGGGCCTGGTGATGGGCACCCGCTCCGGCGACATCGACCCGGCGGTGACGTTCCACCTCAAGCGGGTGGCCGGAATGTCGGTGGACGAGATCGACGCGCTGCTGAACAAGAAGAGCGGTCTGGTCGGCCTGTGCGGCGACAACGACATGCGGGAGATCCGCCGGCGGATCGACGAGGGCGACGAGCGGGCGCGGCTGGCCTTCGACATTTACATCCACCGGCTGAAGAAGTACATCGGTGCGTACTACGCGGTGCTCGGGCGGGTGGACGCGGTGGCGTTCACGGCGGGTGTGGGTGAGAACGCGGCCCCGGTGCGGGAAGCTGCTGTGGCGGGGCTGGAGGGTCTTGGCCTGGCGGTGGACGCCGGGCGCAACGCCGTACGGTCCGGTGAGCCGCGGCTGATCTCGCCCGAGGGTGCGCGCGTGGCGGTGGCGGTGGTCCCGACGGACGAGGAACTGGAGATCGCACGGCAGACCTACTCACTGGTCACCAACTGAATACTCCGTATTTCACCGGAATTCCACCGGCCCCGAGTGGAACTCGACTGAGCGACCCCCCGCCCATTTGTACATTCCACCAGACGGAATATTCCGCACTGAAACAAACCGATAGGATCCGCCTTATGCGCCGTTCCAAAATCGTCTGCACACTGGGCCCCGCCGTCGACTCCTACGAGCAGCTGAAAGCGCTCATCGAGGCCGGCATGAACGTGGCCCGTTTCAACATGAGCCACGGAACCCACGCTGAGCACGAGGAGCGGTACCACCGCCTCCGCAAGGCGGCCGGGGACACCGGCCACGCGGTGGGCGTGCTGGCCGACCTCCAGGGTCCGAAGATCCGTCTGGAGACGTTCGCCGAGGGCCCGGTCGAGCTGGTCCGCGGCGACGAGTTCACCATCACCACCGAGGACGTCCCGGGCGACAAGTCGATCTGCGGCACCACGTACAAGGGCCTGCCGGGCGATGTCGCCAAGGGCGACCAGATCCTCATCAACGACGGCAACGTCGAGCTGAAGGTCCTGGAGGTGGACGGCCCCCGGGTCAAGTCCATCGTCATCGAGGGCGGGGTCATCTCCGACCACAAGGGCATCAACCTGCCGGGCGCGGCGGTCAACGTCCCCGCCCTGTCCGAGAAGGACGTCGAGGACCTGCGCTTCGCCCTGCGGATGGGCTGCGACATGGTCGCGCTGTCCTTCGTGCGGGACGCCAACGACGTCAAGGACGTCCACAAGGTGATGGACGAGGTGGGCCGCCGGGTCCCGGTCATCGCCAAGGTGGAGAAGCCGCAGGCGGTCGCCAACATGCAGGACGTCGTGATGGCGTTCGACGGTGTGATGGTGGCGCGTGGCGACCTGGCCGTCGAGTACCCGCTCGAGAAGGTCCCGATGGTGCAGAAGCGGCTCATCGAGCTCTGCCGCCGCAACGCCAAGCCGGTGATCGTGGCGACCCAGATGATGGAGTCGATGATCACCAACTCGCGCCCGACCCGCGCCGAGGCCTCCGACGTCGCCAACGCCATCCTCGACGGCGCCGACGCGGTCATGCTCTCCGCCGAGTCGTCGGTCGGCGCGTACCCGATCGAGACGGTCAAGACCATGTCGAAGATCGTCGCCGCGGCGGAGGAGGAGCTGCTCGCCAAGGGCCTCCAGCCGCTGGTCCCCGGCAAGAAGCCGCGTACGCAGGGCGGCTCGGTCGCCCGCGCGGCCTGCGAGATCGCGGACTTCCTGAACGGCAAGGCACTGATCGCCTTCACCAAGTCCGGCGACACGGCCCGCCGGCTGTGCCGCTACCGGGCGGAGCAGCCGATCCTGGCCTTCACCACGGACGTGGCGACCCGCAACCAGCTCACGCTCAGCTGGGGCGTCGAGTCGTTCGTCGTCCCGCACGTGGACAACACCGACGCGATGGTCGACCTGGTCGACGCCGAGCTGCTGAAGCTCCAGCGCTACAACGCCGGCGACCTGATGGTCATCACCGCCGGCTCGCCCCCCGGCGTCCCGGGCACGACCAACATGGTCCGCGTCCACCACCTGGGCGGCGCCGCGGCCACCCAGGCCTGACGCCGGCTCGTACGACGAGGGCGGCACCCCGGTCCGTACGGATCCGGGGTGCCGCCCTCCGTTTCGTGCGGGTGTCGCGCCGCGGCGTCAGCCCTCGATGAAGTTGTGCAGGCCCGGGACCGTGAGGGTGCCGCCGAACTGGCCCGCCTGGGTGACCTTGGCGTTGGTGAAGAACGCGAAGGGCACGTCCAGCGGGGGCGGCGTCTGCGGGCTGAAGGTGATCGGGATGATGCCGAAGAGGTTGCCCTTCAGCTCCTCCGTGTACATCGTCACCGTGCCGTTCCGCATCGTCGAGGTGGACCCCGGACGGGACGTCACATGGCCGGTGCGGCCCTCACTGTGGACCGTGAGCTGGTGCAGGTCCTTGATGTCGACCTCGCTCGCGGTGAACTTCAGCACCTTCTTGATCTTGCCACTGCCGGTCTGCACCTCGACGATGCCGTGGTACTTCAGGCCGCGCAGGGTGAGCAGGGTGCTCTCCAGCCGCCACGGCTCGTCCGGGAGCAGCGGGATGCCCGGCTCCAGCTCCGCGGCCGCGAGGGCCTCCGGGTCGGCGGTGGGGCACGGGAAGCGGGGCTTCGCGCCGTCGGGGATGTCCTCGTCCTTCTTGGGGTCGAGTCCCTTGACGTCCTCGGGCAGCTCCTCGACCTCGGCGCCCGCCCGTTCGGCGGCGTCCTTGATCGCTTCCTTGGTCTCGTCGAGCTTCTCGTCCGCCTGCCCGGCGCCGGACCCGGCCGTCGGCTTCACCGTCGGGGCCGTGGTGGGCGCGGTGGTCGGGGCCGTGGTCGGCGCGTCCGGGGCCGGGGCGCTCGTGGAGGGCGCCGGGGCCTGCGTCGGCTGTTGGCCGGTCAGGCCGTCCAGTACGCCCTTGATGGCGTCGCCGACGCCCAGCGGGTCCAGCGGGTTGCGCGTCCCCGTGGGCGTGGGGGTGGGCGTCGTGGCGGGGGCGGGTGCCGTGCCGGTCTTCGGCGCGGTGGTCGCGCTCGCCGACGGGGACGCGGACGGGGACGCGGACGGTGTGGGCTCCGCGGTCTGCGACGCGCTCGGGGACGGCGTGGGCGACGGCGTCGCGGACGGCGAGGCCGACGCCGACTCGGAGGCCGACGGGGTCGGCTCCGCCGACTGGGCGGGCTCGTCGGACTGGGTCACGCACGGGCCCGGCGCGAACGGGATGTCCTTCTCGTCGGCGATGGCGGGCCGGGGCGTGAGGCTCATGCCGACGAGCACGGCCGTGGGCATGGCGGCCAGGGCGAGGGCCTTGCCCGCCGGTGCCTGGAGCTTGGTCAGCAGCGACTTGCGGGGAGCCGCGTGGCGCGGCCCCTTCCTCGGCCGGCCGGGCTCGACCTCACCCCCGGCCGCAGTCGGCTGCGTTTCGTCACCCCGCACTGTTCCTCCCGCCGTTGGCGTCGACAGTCGTTCCGGTGTCGTACATGGGGCCGAAGTCCTCGGCCGGCTCGGCCCTCTGCTGGGGGACCGTGGCCTCCGCGCGCTCCTCGGGCTCGTCGCCCTGCGGCTCGCCCGGCGCCCAGGAGATGGAGAGGGCGCCGCCGACCAGGGCCAGCAGGAAGCCGATGACGAAGCCGCCCAGGTTCGCGACCGGGATGGACACCAGGGCGAGCAGGATCGAGGCGACGCCCGCGAAGATGCGTACGGCCTGCTGGAACCACATGGTCAGCCCCAGGGTGACCAGCAGGACGCCGATGATCAGCGACCCGGCGCCCGCGGTGGTCGCCATCGAGAGGGTCATCTGCCCGAGCTGGAGGGTCGCGTACGGGAAGTAGGCGATGGGGATTCCGCCCAGCAGGGTGAACAGTCCCGCCCAGAAGGGCCGGCTACCCCGCCAGTCACGGAACCGCCTCTTGAAGACGCGAAGGTAGTGCTCGTTCTGCTCCGGTGACTCGGCGCTCATGGAAAGCTCCCTGGAACTGGCTTTGCTGTACGAAGAGGGAGACGGGTGGGCGTGGCCGCTCGGGGCGTCCCCGCCCACCCGCACGGTTCACCGGTCAGTAGCACTCGACGGCCGGGCCGTCGCCCTTGTGCAGACGCATGCTCAGACCGCTGAGCTTGAAGGTGCCGGCGGTGGTCGCCCACGCCTTCTGCTTCACGTCGGTGAGGACGGCCTTCTCCGCCTGCTGGGCGAAGCCGTTCTGGTTGATGTTCTTGTCCTTGACGACCGGGCCCTTGGCGTACTTGCCGCCCTGGCTGGTGTCCTTGGCCGCCATGCCGATGTCGATGTTCGTGAACTCGGCGTTGGCGTCGAGGTCGGTCACGTCGAGGTACAGGTTGTCAGCGACGACCTTGTGGTCCTTGTCCGGACCGGCGGTCAGCTTCAGCGTGATCTTGCCGAAGAGCGGCACGTCGGGCGTGACGACCGACTGGCACATCTTGGTGATCTCGGCGTGCTTGAACGTCGAGATGGCGACCGGACGCGGAACGACCTGGTCGCCTTCCTTGATGTTGGCGTACCCCATGTCGACGCCGCCGTACTGGGCGAAGCCGTCACCTTCGAGGTGCGCCGCGGTGACCTTGAACTCCTGGCCGGACACGGCGAACGACGCGGCCAGCGCGCCCTGCGCGAGACCGACGCCTATCGCGGCCGTCGCGGCCACGCTGGGCACCATGACGACGGCGAACCGCTTCCATCTGGTCCCACCGCGAACCTGGGACTTCATAGATTCCTCCTTCTCGGACGTACATCTCCGGAACGGGCCCAGGGGCCTGTCCTGGGATGGGAGAAGTGCTACGTCCTCGGGAAGGGGAGCGCCCGCAGATCAGGCGCGAGCCGCGTCCGAATCACCGGCGATCACCCCCGAGCGACAACCACCGGCCGCACGGAACGGGTGCCCACGCGGCCTGTTTGGACAGGCCCTGCCGGATGGGGCAGGAACCCCCCTGTCCGCGGCCGGCGTCATGTCACCGGCCCACTCGGTGGGGACCCAATGCCGCGTCGGCGCGGCTGGTTGCCGGGCTGGTGCGGAATTGGACCGAGCGTCAGCGATCGTGGTGCATTACCGGCCGGGGCACAAGGGGGTTCGTTACCCGCTAGTAACGGCTCGATAAACGGGCCGCGACAGCCCGCCGCCGTGCGGGCACGCACGGTGTTACCGCTCGGTTCGACACAAGCGGATTTCCTCGGCTATAGCCGGACATAAGACTGGCGTTGACTTACTGCCAGTAACAGCGGTCGCGCTTCCCCAAGTTTTGGTAAAGCGCGACCGCTCCATGTCACTCTGTCGCCAAATCGGCGACCTTGCGCCCAGCGGCGCCGCGCGTCAGAACAGCACGCGCGCCAGGGCCGAGCGGGCCGCGGTCACCCGCGGGTCGTCGGGCCCGATCACCTCGAACAGCTCCAGCAGCCGCAGCCGCGCGGCGTCCCGGTCGTCGCCCGCCGAACGGCGCACGGTGTCCACGAGCCGGCCGAAGGCGTCCTCCACATGACCGCCGACCAGATCGAGGTCGGCCACCGCCAGCTGCGCCGCCACGTCCGCCGGGTCGTCGGCGGCGTTCTTGCGGACCTGCTGCGCGTCCATGCCCTGCACCCGGCCGAGCAGCTCGGCCTGCGCGAGGCCCAGCTGGGCCTCGGTGTTGCCCGGATCGTCCACCAGCACGTTCTTGTACGCCTGGATGGCGCCCGGGATGTCGTTGGCGTCCAGCGCCCGGACCGCCGCCTCCAGCAGCGCGTCGTACGGACCGGCCGGCCGCGCCGGAGCGGCACCGGCACCGGCCGGGCCCTCCGCGTCGGGGTCCACGACGATCCCGGTGAGCCCGAACCGCTGCTCGGCCACCTGCACCAGCTGGTCGAGGGTCTGGCGGATCTGGGCCTCGGGCGCCGCGCCCTGGAAGAGCGGAAGGGCCTGACCGGCCACCACCGCGAAGACCGCCGGGATGCCCTGGATCCCGAACTGCTGCATCAGCATCTGGTTGGCGTCGACGTCGATCTTGGCCAGCAGGAAGCGGCCGTTGTACTCGACGGCCAGCCTCTCCAGCAGGGGGCCGAGCTGCTTGCACGGCTGGCACCACTCGGCCCAGAAGTCGATGACGACCGGCACCTCGGCCGATCGCTGGAGGACGTCTCGCTCGAAACCGGCCTCGTCGACGTCGATCACCAGGGCGGACGGGGGTACGGCGCCGCCCCCGCCGGTGCGGGCCGCCTCGGCGCGCGCCTGCTCCGCCTTCGCCTTGGCCTCTCCGGCCGCCTTCACCGCGGCGAGGTCGACGACGCCGCTCATGGACATGTTCCTAGGCTGCATGGGTACATCCTCCCCCTTCCGCGCACGTAACCGGTAAGTCATGGCACAAGCCGTGGCACGGGGTCCCCACCCGGTGCCTGTGTGGTTGTCGCTGCGGGCCGTGTCAAGCCTTTCGCTACGCGTCGTAGCGTAACTGGAAGGCGGCGGCTCCGTACCGGAACGATCACGTGAACTGGCTCACACGCGCGGCTCGGCGGCGCCGGACCTACTCGCCGGTATGGTCGCCTGTCATGTGCAGCCGCCGTACCCCTCCCCCCACGGCCCCCGGCCGCCCCGGCCGCCCGCGCAGCGCCGCCGCCGACGCGGCGATCCTGGAGGCCACCCGTGCGGCCCTGGTCGACCTGGGCTGGTCCAAGCTCTCCATGAGCGACGTCGCCACCCGGGCCGGTGTCGCCAAGACCACCCTCTACCGCCGGTGGGCGAGCAAGAACGAACTGGTCGTGGACGCCGTCGCCGTCCTCTTCGACGAGCTGGAGCTGCCCGACCGCGGCAGCCTCTCGGCCGACATCGAGGGCGTCGTCCGGCAGTTCGCGGCGCTCCTCGAACGGCCCGAGGCGAAGACGGCGCTCATGGCCGTGGTCGCCGAGTCCACCCGGGACGCCCCCCTGCGCGAACGGATCCGCACCTCGATCGTCGACCGGCAGAAGCGCCTCGTCGAGGAGGGCCGCCGCCGCGCCCAGGCCCGCGGCGAACTGCCCGCGACCTCCCCTGCCGGGGCGGTCGGCGGCACCGACGACCTGATCTTCGACGTGATCGCGGGCGCCGTCGTCCACCGCGCCCTGGTGAGCGGCCAGCCCGTCGACACCCAGTGGGTCCAGCGGTTCACCGCCCTGCTGCTCGGCGGACTGGGCGCGGCGGCCCGGGGGTGAGGCGGTCAGTCGGTCCGGGTCACAGGGGGCGCCACATGACGTGCAGCCCCGTGTCGCCGTGCACCGGGTGGTGGAAGGCGTCCGGGACCGTGCCGACGATCGCGAAGCCGATGTCCTCGTAGAGCCGTACGGCGTGCTTGTTGGTCTCCACGACCGCGTTGAACTGCATGCTCCGGAAGCCGGCGGCCCGCGCCCACTCCAGGGAGTACTCCACGAGCGCCCGGCCCACGCCGCGGCCGCCGTGCGCCGGGTCGACCATGTAGCTGGCGCTGGCCACGTGCGAGCCGTTGCCGTTCTGGTTGTTGTTCATCTTGGCGGAGCCGATCACGGTCCCCGACCCGTCGAGCGCCACGACCGTGCGGTTCGGCGGCTCCAGCATCCACCAGCCGCGGGCCTCCTCCGGCCCCAGGTCCGCCGGGTAGGTGAAGGTCTCGCCGGCGGCGACGATCTGGTGGAAGAACGGCCAGATGGCGGGCCAGTCATCGGCGGTGGCCTCACGGATCTCGACATGCATGGGGTCAGCATGCACGCCGAGATCCGTCCGTGGCGATCGGATTTCCGCGCCTGCGCCCGCGGTCAGAACCCGGCGGGTTCCGTGTACGTGCCCCACTCGTCCCGCAGCGCGTCGCAGATCTCGCCGAGCGTGGCCTCCGCGCGGACCGCGTCCAGCATGGGGCCGATCATGTTCGACCCGTCCCGGGCGGCGTCCAGCATCGCGCCCAGCGCGGCGCGCACGCGGGCGTCGTCGCGGTGGGCCTTGCGGTCGGCGAGTACGCGCACCTGCTCGCGCTCCACCTCGTGGCTGACCCGCAGGATCTCCAGGTCGCCGGTGACCGAGCCGTGGTGCACGTTGACGCCGACGACCTTCTTGTCGCCCTTCTCCAGCGACTGCTGGTAGCGGAACGCCGACTCGGCGATCTCGCCGGTGAACCAGCCGTCCTCGATGCCGCGCAGGATGCCCGAGGTGATGGGCCCGATGGGGTGCTGCCCGTCGGGGTGGGCGCGCAGGCCGCGCTCCTTGATCCGGTCGAAGATCTTCTCGGCGTCGGCCTCGATCCGGTCGGTGAGCTGCTCGACGTACCACGAGCCGCCCAGCGGGTCGGCGACGTTGGCGACGCCGGTCTCCTCCATCAGCACCTGCTGGGTGCGCAGGGCGATCTCGGCGGCCTGCTCGGAAGGGAGTGCCAGGGTCTCGTCGAGGGCGTTGGTGTGCAGCGAGTTGGTGCCGCCGAGGACCGCGGCCAGCGCCTCGACCGCCGTCCGTACGACGTTGTTGTACGGCTGCTGGGCGGTGAGCGAGACGCCCGCGGTCTGGGTGTGGAAGCGCAGCCACTGGGACTTCGCGGACTTCGCGCCGTACACGTCGCGCATCCAGCGGGCCCAGATGCGGCGGGCCGCGCGGAACTTGGCGATCTCCTCGAAGAAGTCCAGGTGCGCGTCGAAGAAGAAGGACAGGCCGGGCGCGAAGACGTCGACGTCCAGGCCGCGGCTGAGCCCCAGCTCGACGTAGCCGAAGCCGTCGGCGAGGGTGTACGCCAGCTCCTGCGCGGCCGTCGCACCGGCCTCGCGGATGTGGTAGCCGGACACCGACAGCGGCTTGTACGCGGGGATGTTCGCCGCGCAGTGCTCCATCAGGTCGCCGATCAGCCGCAGATGGGGCTCGGGCTGGAACAGCCACTCCTTCTGGGCGATGTACTCCTTGAAGATGTCCGTCTGGAGCGTGCCGTTGAGCACGGACGGGTCGACGCCCTGGCGCTCGGCGGCCACGAGGTACATGCAGAAGACCGGCACGGCGGGGCCGCTGATGGTCATCGATGTCGTGACGTCGCCGAGCGGGATGTCCTTGAACAGGACCTCCATGTCGGCGGCGGAGTCGATGGCGACACCGCAGTGGCCGACCTCGCCCAGCGAGCGGGGGTCGTCGGAGTCGCGGCCCATGAGCGTCGGCATGTCGAAGGCGACCGAGAGGCCGCCGCCGCCCGCGGCGAGGATCATCTTGTAGCGCTCGTTCGTCTGCTCGGCGTTGCCGAAGCCGGCGAACTGGCGGATGGTCCATGTGCGACCGCGGTATCCGGTCGGGTACAGGCCACGGGTGAAGGGGTACTCACCGGGCCAGCCGATCCGCTCGAAGCCGTCGTAGGTGTCGCCGGGCCGAGGCCCGTATACAGGCTCCACGGGGTCGCCGGAGAGCGTGGTGAAGTCGGCGTCGCGCTTGTGGGCGGCGTCGTAGCGGGCCTGCCAGCGTCGGCGGCCCTCCTCGATGGCGTCAGCGTCCATACTCTCGAATTTACTAGGACGTCCTAGTAAATGTCGATGGCCAACCGCCGTGCGTGAGCCACACGGCGGTCCTTCGGCCGGATTACGCCTTGACGGGAGCGGGCTCGGTGTCGACGAGGAGCGGCTGCACCTCGCGGACGACCTTGCGCTCGACGAAGAAGGCGGCGGTCGGGATGGTGCCGCTCAGCAGGATCCACAGGAGCTTGCCGAACGACCAGCGCGCCTTGGAGCCCAGATCGAAGGCGAAGATCAGGTAGATGATGTAGAGGACGCCGTGGGCCTGGGAGACCATGAACGTGACGTCCTTGCCGACGCCGAAGCCGTACTTGGCGACCATGCACGCGCAGAGCACGAGGAGCATGACGGCGGTCACATAGGCCATCACCCGGTAACGGGTCAGCACGCTGGATTTCATGCCATCGAGCGTAACCACCCGATCCGGGCGATCTTCGCGCGGGCCCCGTCCGCCCGCACCCCCTGCCGTGCGCTACTTCTCCTCGAAGTCGCCCGCCGCGACCCGCAGCGGCCGCAGGATCGCGAAGATCTCCGCGCACTCCTCCGCGTCGTACGCGCCGAGCCCGAAGTCCATCGCCATCAGGTCGGCGGTGGCCGCCTCGACGACCTCACGACCTTTGTCGGTGATGGAGGCGAGGACGCCGCGCCCGTCGTTGGGGTTGGGCCGCTTGTCGACCAGACCCGACCGGACGAGGCGGTCGACCGTGTTCGTCACGGACGTCGGGTGGACCATGAGCCGCTCGCCGATCTTCGACATGGGCAGCTCGCCGGACTTGGAGAAGGTGAGCAGCACCAGCGCCTCGTACCGCGCGAAGGTCAGTCCGTACGGCTTGACCACGGCGTCGACCTCACCGAGCAGAATCTGGTGCGCGCGCATGATCGAGGTGATCGCGGCCATGGCGGGCACGGGTCCCCAGCGCTGCTGCCAGAGTTCGTCGGCGCGGGCGATGGGGTCGAACGGGAGACTGAGCGGCTTCGGCACGGCAACGACCTTACCCAGTGGTCACATTCCGGTCAGCCCGGTCTCACGCTTTGGTCCCGGCCCCCCGTCCGGCCGGTGTCGCACCACGACCGCTTGTGGCCGTTATGTCACGATAGCCCGGCCTGTTCGTCGCCGTACACATCGTCGTACAAGGGGTCTGGATGACCGGCCACCGATCGTCTCGTGCGCTCATCGCCCTGGCGCTGGCCGCCGCCCTCACCGCCGCCGGCTGCTCCTCCGGGCCCGACCGGACGCCACAGGGCGGCTCCGGGACCGGTCCGGCCACGGCGCCCGCCGGCCGGGGCGAGGCGGCCGCGGGCTCCGCACTCTGGATCGATCCGGGCAGCGCCGCGGCACGGCAGGTGAAGGCGTACGAGGCGGCGGGCCGCACCGCGGACGCGAGGATCCTGCGCCGGATCTCCGAGCGGCCGGCCGCCGTGTGGCCGGCGGGCGACGACCCCGTACCGGACATCGCGCGGGCGGTGGGCGGGGCGGCCGCCGCCGGGGGCCGTACGGTCGTCCTCGTCGCGTACAACATCCCGCACCGCGACTGCGGGCAGTACTCGGCGGGCGGCGCGGCCGGCGCCCAGGCGTACCGGGACTGGATCGGCGCGTTCGCCGACGCCGTCGGGGACGCGTCCGCGATCGTCGTCCTGGAGCCGGACGCGGTGCCGCACCTGCTGGACGGCTGTGCGCGGGGCGCGGTCCGGGAGGAGCGCCTGAGGCTGCTGTCGGAGGCCGTGACCCGGCTGAAGCGGCAGCCGAACACCAAGGTGTACCTGGACGCCGGGAACCCGGCCTGGGTCAGGGACCCGGTCAAGCTGGTCGAGCCGCTGCGGCGGGCGGGCGTCGACCGGGCGGACGGCTTCTCGCTGAACGTGGCGAACTTCCAGACGAACGATGTGGTCACGGCGTTCGGGACGCGGCTGTCCGGGCTGCTCGGCGGGGCCCGCTTCGCCGTCGACACCAGCCGCAACGGCGCGGGCCCGCTGCAGGGAGGGGGCGAGGAGGCCTGGTGCAACCCGCCGGGCCGGGCCCTGGGCACCGCGCCCACGCTGCGGACGGGCGAGGCGCTGGTCGACGCGTATCTGTGGGTGAAGCGGCCGGGTGAGTCGGACGGCCCGTGCCGGGGCGGGCCGTCCGCCGGGACGTGGTGGCCCGAGTACGCGCTCGGGCTGGCCCGCCGCGCCGCCGGCTGACTGCCGACGGCTGACGGGCGCGGACCCGTCAGCCGGCGCCCACCCGCACCCACTTCGCCACGGACGGGCGGCCCCGGTCGTCCAGCGCGAACAGCATGTACCAGCCGGGCGGCACGAGCGTGCGGTCCACGGGCGCCTGGACGGTGACGGAGTTCTCGGTCTTCGTCAGGCGGAGTGCGATCGAGCGCTGCTCCACGTCCGTGGTGTGGGTGACGGCGCTGGGCCGCATCAGCCGGGCCTCGGTGATCCGGGCGGCGTCCCGGGTCCGGAAGGTGGCGCGGCCGCCGCGGTCCAGCTCCCGCGGGCCGGCGCCGAGGACGGGGCGCCTGCGGGGGGCGTCGCCCTGGAGGTAGGGCGGGGTGTAGATCTCCACGCGCTGCTCGAAGGTGCCGAGCCTGGTGTTGTCCTTGTCGCCGAAGAGGGGGTCGGAGCCGAACGTCACCACGCGCCCGTCGGGCAGGAGCAGCGCCTCGGAGTGGTAGTTGCGGCCGACCGTGGGGGCGGCGGCCGCGCGGAAGGCGTTGGCCTCGGGGTCGTAGAACTGGGCGCCGAGGATGTCGCTGGCGCCGCGGCCCCGGTAGTCGCGTGAGCCGCCGGTGGTGAAGACGGTGTCGTCGGGCAGGAGCACGCTGCTGAGGTAGCGGGTGCCCTGGGGGAGCGCGGGTCCCGCGCGGAAGACGGGGCTGTCGGCCTTGAGGTCGATGACGGCGGTACGGGCGGTGGACCGGGGCGACTCGCCCACTCCCCCGCCGCCGAGCACCATCACCTTCTGGTCCTGTGCCGGGGGCAGGAGGAGGGAGGCGGAGGTCTCCAGCTGGTCGGGGTCGGCGATGCCGCGGATCTCCTGGAAGACGTTCTTCCTCAGGTCCCACAGTCCGGGCACGCGGCCCTTGCCGGCGGGGCCGTATCCGGCGTTGGAGCCGCTGTAGAAGAGCTTGCCGCCCTGGGTGAGGAAGAGGGCCGGGTAGGTGGGGAAGTAGTGGGAGGGCCCTTTCGTCCACTTCTTCGTCCGGGGTCGTAGATCTCGTTGTCGCCGGGGACGATGTGGCCGATGTCGTCGAGGCCGGAGACGGCGAGGACCCTGCCGTCCTGGAGGGTGACGAGGGTCGGGTACCAGCGGGCGTCCTGCATCGGGGCGACGGGGACGTACCGCTCGGCGACCGGGTCGAACTCGTAGGCCGACTTGATGCCCTGGAAGTCCTGCTTGTCGGTGGTGAGCTTCTGGGCGATGCCGTGGACGCCGTGCGCGTCCTTGCCGGTGAGGCCGAGGATCTCGTACTGGGCGGCCTGGGTGGTGAGTCCGCGCGGGCCCTCCTCGCGGGCCTGGACGAAGACGCGGGCCTCGCCCGGGGTGACCTTGGCCTCCAGGGGCTTCGGCGGCCGGCCGCTCGCCGAGGAGGGGACGGTGAACCGGCGCCGGGCCTTGGGGACCGTCACGTCCTGGGTGGAGACGTACTCGACGCCGGTCGGCGAGCGGAACACGGTGCCCTTCTTGAGCGTGACGGCCCTGTCGGGGCTCTCGTTCCTGACGCGCATGCCGCCGCCCGCGCGCTTGACCTCGCCGTCGAGGACCTCGTAGCGGGCGGTGCCGCCGGCGACGAGGAGCCGGCCGTCGGGGAGCTGGCTGTGGCCGGCGCAGAACAGGTCCTCGGGGGTGGGGACGTCCTTGAAGGTGTTGTCGGCGGGGTTCCACAGGATCGTGGTGAAGGAGCCCGCGTCGAAGTTCCTCTGGTTGTTGCCGGATCCGGCGATGAGCAGCACCTTGCCCGTGCGGAGGAGGGCGGCGTGGACGGCGTTGAGGCGGTACGCGCGGGGGACGTCCAGCCGGTGCCAGGAGCCGTACCGGGCCTTGTAGCCGGGCTGGGAGATCTTGTACGCGTGGTACCTCTCCTCGGCGAAGGAGAGCGCGGCGGGGGCGTTGAGACCGGCCAGGACGAGGACCGCGCCGCCGCCGAGCAGGGTCTTCCGGAACGTCCGGGACGGCCGGTGGGCCATGGCTCAGTTCCCCCCTGTCGTGGCGGCGAGGGCGGCCTCGGTCTCCTCGCCGCCGTGCAGGGGCCGTTCGGGCCGTTCCGGCCGTTCCGGCCTGGGGAGGGCGGCGGTACGGCGCTCCTGGAGCGTGGTCCACCCCCGGACGGCGACGGGGGCGAGGGAGACGGCGAGGGCCAGGACGGCCCAGGTGCGCATGGCCGCGTGCGTGTGACCGAGGGGGACGGAGGCGACGAGCGAGGAGGCGAGGACGGCCGCCCACATCAGGTGGACGCGGAAGGTCGGGAGCCGGTCGGGGCTGGTGGCGCCGCCTTTCGGGGTGACGACGAACCCGCCGCGCCTGCGCAGGACGGCGGAGGTCAGCGACGCGAGGTAGACGGGCGCGCAGAGCGCGGACATCGCCATGCCGGCGAGCCCTCCGGAGCCCTCGGGCTCGTGCGGGGAGACGTTGTGGCGGCGGTTCCACAGGTACAGGCCGATCTGGAGGGCGGCGGCGTCGCTGTAGAGCATCAGCCACACGGAGGAGGAGACCTGGGTGCCGGAGGCGCCGAGCCAGAGGAAGAGGACGCAGCTGAGGACGCCGAGGAACCAGTTGACGGCCGTCATCGGGTAGTAGGCGAGCATCAGCGTGTAGTTGAGGAGCCGGCCCGGCGGAAGCCGGAAGAAGGCCTTCCCGTACTGCTTGAGGATCGTCTCGTACGTGCCGCGGGACCAGCGGAGCTGCTGGCTGAAGAAGTCCGTCCAGGAGGCGGGGCCCTCGCCGACGGCGAGGACGTCCGGGGTGTAGACGGAGCGCCAGTGGCGGCCGGTCTCCGGGTTCCTGGTCCGGTGCAGTTCGAAGCCGGTGGCCATGTCCTCGGTGAGGGAGTCGTAGAGCCCGCCGATCTGCCGGAGGGCGCTGACGCGTACGACGTTGTTGGTGCCGACGAACATGGGGGCGCGGTAGCGGTTGCCGGCGCGCTGGATGAGGGCGTGGAAGAGGAACTGCTGGGACTCGGCGGCCTTGGTGACGGGTGAGGCGTAGTTGCCGTAGACCTGCGGGCCGACGACGAAGGCGACGTCGGGGTCGCGGAAGTAGCCGAGCATCCGCTCCAGGAAGCCGGGGAGCGGGACGTGGTCGGTGTCGACGGAGGCGAAGACGTCGTACGCGTGGCCGTGCCGCGCGAACCACGCGTTGTAGTTGCCGTGCTTGGTCCTGGCCTTGTAGGCGCCCTCCGGGCGGTTCCACTCGGGGACGCCCTTGCGGGTGAAGTGGTGGACGCCCAGCTCGGCGCAGAGCGCCTTGGCGTGGTCGTCGTCGCCCTCGTCGAGGAGCCAGACGTGGAGCGTGCCGCGGTGGCGGAGGCGTGTCGCGGCTTCCAGGGTGGCGCGGACCATGGACAGGGGCTCTTTGCCCGGGACGTACGTGGTGAGGAACGCGACCCGGGTGCCGTCCTCCGGGACGACGGGGACCGGGTCGCGGGCGACGAGCGTGGCGTGGGCGATGGACACCACGTTGACCAGCATGAACAGGCATATGAGCCCGATCGACACGAGCATGACCGTGTCGAACGCGACGAGCCACCGGTCGCCGCCGTCGCGCCGGGTCCAGTGGGTGGGCCAGACGAGGTACGCGAGGAGGACGGCGGAGAGCAGCGGGGCGAGCGCCATCAGGAGCACGGCGCGTATTCGGTGCGGCTCCCGGGCGAGCAGGCTGCGGTACTGAACGGTGTAGGGCCCCGGGCCGGGCTCCGTCAGGGGTCCGGCGAGACGGCTGTGGGTGTCGTAGTCGTAGCCCTCCGACCGCACGGTGCCCTCCAGCCTGCCGAGGAAGGTGCCTATACGCCCACAAAAGTGGACCCGGCACCCCATGTCGACCGGAGTAGCCCAACCGGGCTGCGCCGCCGTTCCGCCGCGGACCGCACCGCCGTTTCGCTGTGGGCGGTCGTTCCGCTGGGCGGAACGGCCCCCCGGCCTGAGGGCCCACCCCTGCGCGCCACGACGGTGGGTGGGTCCGGGGGCGGCTCACCGCCGGTGGGGCGCCCGCTACACGGACAAGTGGCGTTCCACCGTCGCCACCTTCGACGTCAGTCCGTCCGTGACGCCCGGCCGGATGTCGGCCTTGAGGACGAGGGAGACGCGCGGCGCCCGCGCCTCGACCGCGGCGACCGCGCGCTTCACCACGTCCATGACCTCGTCCCACTCCCCCTCCACGGACGTGAACATCGCGTCCGTACGGTTCGGCAGGCCCGACTCGCGGACCACGCGGACGGCGTCGGCGACGTACTCGCCGACGTCCTCGCCGACCCCCAGCGGTGTGACCGAGAACGCGACGATCACGCCGCGTTCACCTTGCCCTCGCGCCGCGCGCGGGAGGCGATCACCGCGTCCTCGGCCGCCCGCTTCAGCTTCCGCTCCGCGAAGAAGCCGCCGAAGGGCAGGACCGACAGGACGAAGTAGAGGGCGGCGGTCTTCAGGTCCCACTTGGTGCGGTTCCAGGCGTCCAGCCAGAAGAGGACGTACAGGATGAACAGCACGCCGTGGATCGCGCCCATGACCGGGACCGCGTTGAACTCCGTCGTGCGCTTCAGCACCGAGCAGATCAGCAGCAGGATGAACGAGACGGCCTCCGGGGCGGAGACGAGTCGCAGGCGGTGGAGGGAGGAAGCGGTCTTGATGTCCACAGGTTGGCACCTTCGAGGTCGTCGGGCGATCTTGTGAATGCGTGCACAAGCGGTCGGACCATTGTGACAGGCGGCTTTGCCAAGGCTTTATCAGGGTCCGGATCCTCCTCAGGGTGCTTGTCCGGCTGCCGGGCGCGCCGGATACGGTCGCTCCGTGGCAACGTTCCGACTCCAAGGCAGCAAGGTGCTCGCCGTCGACATGTCCGGCGACGCCGTGAAGGCGAAGAACGGCTCGATGGTCGCCTACGACGGCCAGATGGCGTTCAAGAAGATGTCCGGTGGCGGTGAGGGCCTCCGCGGGATGGTGACCCGCCGGCTGACCGGCGAGCAGATGGAGGTCATGGAGGTGAAGGGGCAGGGCACCTGCTACTTCGCCGACCGGGCCTCCGACATCACGGTGCTGTCCCTGCACGGGGACAAGCTCTGGGTGGAGGCCAGCAACCTGCTGTGCGCGGACGGCGGGCTGCGGACGGGCACCTCGTTCACCGGGCTGCGCGGCGGCGCCAGTGGCAACGGCCTGTTCACGACCACCGTCGAGGGCACGGGCCAGGCGGCGATCATGTCGCACGGCCCCGCGGTCGTGCTGCGCGTGACGCCGCAGTACCCGCTGTCGGTGGACCCCGGGGCGTACGTCGCCCACCAGGGCGACCTCCAGCAGAGCTTCCAGTCCGGTGTGACGTTCCGCACGTTCATCGGCGAGGGCGGCGGCGAGGCGTTCCAGATCCGCTTCGAGGGCGACGGCCTCGTGTACGTCCAGCCCAGCGAGCGCAACACCGTCGGGGGTGACGTCTGATGCCGTTCCGGGAGATCAACTCCAAGATGGTCGAGGCCACGATCGTGCCCGGCCAGAAGATGTTCAGCCAGCGCGGCGCGATGCTCGCGTACCGCGGCGACGTCACTTTCACGCCGAACCTGACGGGCGGCCAGGGCGGCGTCATGGCGATGATCGGCCGGCGCGCCGCGGGCGAGGCGGCGCCGCTGATGACGGTCGAGGGCAGCGGCACGGTGATGTTCGGGCACGGCGGCCACCATGTGCAGGTGATCCAGCTGACCGGGGACACGCTGTACGTGGAGGCGGACCGGCTGCTGGCGTTCGACGGGACGCTCCAGCAGGGCACGATGTTCATGGGCTCGCAGGGCGGCGTGATGGGCATGGTGCGCGGCCAGGTGACCGGGCAGGGGCTGTTCACGACGACGCTCAAGGGGCACGGCGCCGTCGCCGTCATGGCCCATGGCGGGGTCATCGAGCTGCCCGTCGTGCCGGGGCGGCCCGTCCATGTGGACCCGCAGGCGTACGTCGCGCACCACGGCGACGTACGGAACAAGCTCTCCACCGCGCTGGGCTGGCGCGACATGGTGGGGCGCGGCTCGGGCGAGGCGTTCCAGCTGGAGCTGAGCGGCAGTGGTGCGGTCTACGTCCAGGCCTCGGAGGAGAAGCTGTGAGTGCGTCCGTGGTGTTCGATCCGGCGAGCCTGCCGAGCGACGACAACGTCAACGCGTACACCTTCTGCGTGGAGCTCAAGGGCTCGCAGTGGTTCCTGCAGAAGGGCAAGATGATCGCCTATTACGGGCGGATCGACTTCAACGGCATCGGGCACGGCCGGCTCGACCGGCTCGTGCGGACCAGCTTCCACTCGCCGCTGCACGCGAGCGACTGGGTGGTGGCCGAGGGCAGCGGCAAGATGCTGCTCGCGGACCGGGCGTTCGACGTGAACTCGTACGACCTGGAGGACGGCAATCTGACGATCCGGGCCGGGAACCTGCTGGCGTTCCAGCCGACGCTCGCGCTGAAGCAGTCGATCGTGCCGGGCTTCCTGACGCTGATCGGTACGGGGAAGTTCGTGGCCGCGTCCAACGGCCCGGTGGTCTTCATGGAGCCTCCGCTGCGGGTCGACCCGCAGGCGCTGGTGGGCTGGGCGGACTGCCCGTCGCCGTGCCACCACTACGACCACGCGTACCTGAGCGGCGTGGTCGGCGGGCTGCGCGCGCTGACCGGCATCGGGGGCGCGTCCGGCGAGGAGCACCAGTTCGAGTTCGTCGGTGCCGGGACGGTGCTGCTCCAGTCGACGGAGACGCTGATGCCGGAGCAGGGCACGGGAACCGTGCCGCACGAGCCGGGCGTCCCCGGTGGCGGAGTGCCGCACTCGGGGCAAGGATCCGGCCATGGGCCCTCGGGCTCGGCACCGCGCCTTCCCGGACAGCTGGGAGACCTCCAGCGCCGCTTCGGGCTGTGAGCGGTAGTCTGCGGAGTGTGACGCGCTCGAACGTCTGCGCAACTGCGTGGGGCGTTCGAGGACGGGGGACGGGAGCGGAGCGGCGTCACTCCTATTTCGTCCAATATTCAACTTCTTAGGTAGAATCCATATATGGAGACCGAGACGGCCATCCCGTGGCTGAGCGATGCCGAACAGTGCGCCTGGCGTACCTATCTGGACGTCCAGCGGCTGCTGACGTACCAGCTGGAGAAGGACCTCCAGCCGTTCGGCCTGACCAACAACGACTACGAGATCCTGGTGAACCTCTCGGAATCCGCCGAGCGGCGGATGCGGATGAGTGATCTGGCGGCAGCCACCCTGCAGTCCAAGAGCAGGCTCTCCCACCAGATCACCCGCATGGAGAACGCCGGCCTGGTCCGGCGTGAGAACTGCGAGTCGGACCGGCGCGGACTGTACGCGGTCCTGACCGAGCAGGGCATGGAAACCATGCAGAAGGTCGCCCCGCACCACGTCGAGTCGGTGCGCAGGCACTTCATCGACCAGCTCTCCCCCGACGCGCTGCAGGGCCTCCGGGAGTCCCTGGGCCCGATCGCCGAGCAGCTGCGCGGGCTGCGCGGAAGGCCGTAGCCGAGCGGCACCCGCCCTGCGCTGCCCCGCAGGGTGTCCGGCCCGGTGCGGGTCACGCCGACAGATCCCCACCGGCCCCCCATGCATACGTACGACGACGGCCCCGCCCCCGCGAAGGGGGCGGGGCCGCCGTCGTAGGCCCGGGTGCCGTCAGTTGCCGGTCAGGCCCGCGACCAGCTCGTCCGCGGCCGCGTACGGGTCCGTCCCGCCCGCCACGATCCGCTCGGCCAGTGCGCCCAGGCGCCGGTCGCCGTGCAGGTCGCCGATGCGCTCGCGCAGCGCGGTCACGGCGATCGTCTCGACCTCGTGCGCCGCCCGCTTCACGCGGCGCTCGGTGAGCACGCCGTGCTCCTCCATCCACGCGCGGTGCTTCTCCAGGGCCTCCACGACCTCGTCGACGCCCTCGCCGCGCGCGGCGACCGTCTTGACGATCGGCGGCCGCCAGTCGCCCGGCGCCCGCGCCTCGCCCAGGCCCAGCATGTGGTTCAGCTCCCGGGCCGTGGCATCGGCCCCGTCCCGGTCGGCCTTGTTCACCACGTACACGTCGCCGATCTCCAGGATGCCCGCCTTCGCGGCCTGGATGCCGTCGCCCATGCCCGGGGCCAGCAGGACGACGGAGGTGTCGGCCTGCGAGGCGATCTCCACCTCGGACTGGCCCACACCGACGGTCTCGACGAGCACCACGTCGCAGCCCGCCGCGTCCAGCACGCGGATCGCCTGCGGCGCCGCCCACGCCAGACCGCCCAGGTGGCCGCGCGTGGCCATGGAGCGGATGTAGACGCCCGGGTCCGAGGCGTGCTCGGACATCCGGACCCGGTCGCCCAGCAGGGCGCCGCCGCTGAACGGCGAGGACGGGTCGACGGCGAGGACGCCGACCCGCTTGCCGGCCCGGCGGTACGCGGAGACCAGCGCGGACGTCGACGTGGACTTGCCGACGCCGGGCGAGCCGGTCAGGCCCACCACGTACGCGCCGCCGGTGAGCGGCGCGAGCGCCGCCATCACCTCGCGCAGCTGCGGGGACGCCCCCTCCACGAGCGAGATCAGCCGGGCCACGGCCCGGGGCCGGCCCTCCCGTGCCTGGGCGACCAGTGCGGGGACGTCCACCATCACCTACAGAGCTCCTCTACGCGCCGTGCCGTTGCCGCTGCTCAGTTGCCGTTGCCCGGAACGCGCAGGATGAGCGCGTCACCCTGGCCGCCGCCGCCGCACAGCGCCGCCGCGCCGACACCGCCGCCGCGCCGCTTCAGCTCCAGCGCCAGGTGCAGCACGACACGGGCGCCGGACATGCCGATGGGGTGGCCCAGGGCGATCGCGCCACCGTTGACGTTCACCTTTTCAGGGGATACCCCAAGATCCTTCATCGACTGCACGGCCACCGCGGCGAACGCCTCGTTGATCTCGATGAGGTCGAGGTCGGAGACCTCCAGGCCCTCCTTCTTCAGCGCGTGCGTGATCGCGTTGGCCGGCTGGGACTGGAGCGAGTTGTCCGGGCCCGCCACATTGCCGTGGGCGCCGATCTCGGCGATCCACTCCAGGCCCAGCTCCTCCGCCTTCGCCCTGCTCATCACGACGACCGCCGCGGCGCCGTCCGAGATCTGGGACGACGTGCCGGCCGTGATCGTGCCGTCCTTGGCGAACGCCGGGCGCAGCTTGCCCAGGGACTCCACGGTCGTCTCGGGGCGGATGCCCTCGTCCTTGGCGAAGAGGACGGGCTCGCCCTTGCGCTGCGGGATCTCCACCGGGGTGATCTCGGCCTCGAACAGGCCGTTCTTCTGGGCGGCGGCGGCGCGCTGGTGCGACAGGGCGCCGATCTCGTCCTGCTCGGCGCGGCCGATGCCGAGGCGCGTGTTGTGCTTCTCGGTGGACTCGCCCATCGCGATGTTCTCGAAGGGGTCGGTGAGACCGTCGTACGCCATGGCGTCGAGCATCTCGATCGCGCCGTACTTGAAGCCCTCGCGGGACTTCGGGAGCAGGTGCGGGGCGTTGGTCATCGACTCCTGGCCGCCGGCCACGACCACGTCGAACTCGCCGGCGCGGATCAGCTGGTCGGCGAGCGCGATCGCGTCGAGGCCGGAGAGGCAGACCTTGTTGATGGTGAGCGCCGGGACGCTCATCGGGATGCCGGCCTTGACGGCGGCCTGGCGGGCGGGGATCTGGCCGGCACCGGCCTGGAGCACCTGCCCCATGATCACGTACTGCACCTGGTCGCCGCCGATGCCGGCCCGGTCCAGCGCGGCCTTGATGGCGAAGCCGCCCAGGTCGGCGCCGGAGAAGGACTTGAGCGAGCCGAGGAGCCGGCCCATGGGCGTACGGGCGCCCGCGACGATGACGGAGGTGTTTCCGGTCGTTCCAGACATGAGGCACGATCCCCTTTCAGCCTGGGGGGCTGCGGAGTGAACGAGGGTTTACTGCCAATGTACTGAGCGGTACGGCGCGGGGTCACCGGCCAGCCGGTGTGATCGCGCGCACGTTGCGTAACCACCTCGCGGAGCGCTGCACTGGACCCATGCTGACGAGAATCGACCACATCGGGATCGCGTGCTTCGACCTCGACAAGACCGTCGCGTTCTACCGCGACACCTACGGTTTCGAGGTCTTCCACACCGAGGTCAACGAGGAGCAGGGCGTCCGCGAGGCCATGCTCAAGATCAACGAGACCTCCGACGGCGGTGCCTCCTACCTCCAGCTCCTGGAGCCCACCCGCGAGGACTCCACCGTCGCGAAGTGGCTGGCCAAGAACGGCGAGGGCGTCCACCACATCGCGTTCGGCACGGCCGACGTGGACGGGGACGCCGCGGCGATCCGCGGCAAGGGCGTCCGGGTCCTCTACGACGAGCCGCGGCGGGGCTCGATGGGGTCCAGGATCACGTTCCTGCACCCCAAGGACTGCCACGGCGTCCTCACCGAACTCGTCACGTCCGCTGACCCCTCCTCAGCGGAGCACTGACCCACCCATTCCTGGCCCGGTAGAGTGGCGGCTCCGGGCCGGGGCCGGAGCGGGGCCGCCCAGCGGTGTCGCCGTCGGAAACGTCGATCTGACACCATCCCCGGGGGGACCGTTCGCCGGCGAACGGTGCTCGTACGAAGAGAGTTCGCGACCAGGGGACGGATGGGACCGCGCAGTGCGGGGCTACGAACGCCAGGAGAGCCACCGGGCTGACGACCACCTTTCGCGGTTCGAAGCCGAGATGGACCGGCTGAAGACCGAGCGGGAGAAGGCCGTCCAGCACGCCGAGGACCTCGGTTACCAGGTCGAGGTCTTGCGTGCCAAGCTCCACGAGGCGCGGCGGACCATCGCGTCCCGCCCCGCGTACGACAGCGCGGACATCGGCTACCAGGCCGAGCAGCTGCTGCGCAATGCCCAGATGCAGGCCGACCAGATGCGCTCCGACGCGGAGCGCGAGCTGCGCGAGGCCCGCGCCCAGACCCAGCGCATCCTCCAGGAGCACGCCGAGCACCAGGCCCGCCTCCAGGCCGAGTTGCACAACGAGGCGGTGCAGCGCCGCCAGCAGCTCGACCAGGAGCTGGCCGAGCGCCGCCAGACCGTCGAGGCGCACGTCAACGAGAACGTGGCGTGGGCCGAGCAGCTGCGGGCCCGCACCGAGTCGCAGGCGCGCCGCCTCATGGAGGAGTCCCGCGCGGAGGCGGAGCAGTCGCTGGCCGCCGCCCGCGCCGAGGCCGCCCGGATCGCCGAGGAGGCCCGCCAGCGGCTGGGCGCCGAGTCCGAGGCGGCCCGCGCCGAGGCCGAGGCGATCCTGCTGCGCGCCCGCAAGGACGCCGAGCGGCTGCTCAACGCCGCGTCCACGCAGGCGCAGGAGGCCACCAGCCACGCCGAGCGGCTGCGCAGCGCCACCGCCACCGAGTCCGAGCAGGCCCGCCAGCAGGCCGCGGAGCTGAGCCGGAACGCCGAACAGCGGATGCAGGAGGCCGAGGAGCGGCTGCGCGAGGCCCGCGCGGAGGCCGACCGGGTCGTCACCGAGGCGCGCGACGACGCCACCAAGCGGCTCGCGGCCGCCGAGTCGGCGAACGAGCAGCGCGCCCGTACGGCCAAGTCGGAGATCGCCCGGCTGGTCGGTGAGGCCACCAAGGAGGCCGAGACGCTCAAGGCGGAGGCCGAGCAGGCGCTCGCCGACGCCCGGGCCGAGGCCGAGAAGCTGGTCGCCGAGGCGGCCGAGAAGGCGCGTACGAAGGCCGCGGAGGACTCCGCCGCGCAGCTCGCCAAGGCCGCCCGTACGGCCGAGGAGGTCCTGACCAAGGCGTCCGAGGACGCCTCGGAGACCACCCGCAAGGCGACCGAGGAGGCCGAGCGGATCCGCCGCGAGGCCGAGGCCGAGGCGGACCGGCTGCGCGCCGAGGCGCACGACACGGCCGAGCAGCTCAAGGGCGCCGCGAAGGACGACACCAAGGAGTACCGCGCCAAGACGGTCGAGCTGCAGGAGGAGGCGCGCCGCCTGCGCGGCGAGGCCGAGCAGCTGCGCGCCGAGGCGATCGCCGAGGGCGAGCGGATCCGCGCCGAGGCCCGGCGCGAGGCGGTCCAGCAGATCGAGGAGGCGGCCAAGACCGCCGAGGAGCTGCTGACCAAGGCGAAGACGGACGCGGACGAGCTGCGTTCGGCGGCGGCCGCCGAGAGCGAGCGGGTCCGTACGGAGGCCGTCGAGCGGGCGTCGGCCCTGCGGACGCAGGCCGAGGAGACGCTGGAGCGCACCCGTACGGAGGCGGACCGCGTACGGGCCGAGGCCGAGGAGCAGGCCGAGGCGGTGAAGGCGGCGGCCGAGGCGGCCGCGGCCGCGCTGCGCGAGGAGGCCGAGCGGGGCGTCGCTGCCCGGCAGGCGGAGGCCGCCGAGGAGCTGACCCGACTCCACTCGGAGGCCGAGGCCCGGCTGAAGGCGGCCGACCAGGCGCTGGCCGACGCCCGTACGGAGGGCGAGCAGCTGCGCCGCGAGGCCGCCGAGGAGACCGAGCGGCTGCGCACCGAGGCGGCCGAGCGCCGGCGCACCTTGCAGGAGCAGGCCGAGCAGGAGGCCGAGCGGCTGCGCACCGAGGCCGCCGCGGACGCGTCGAGCGCCCGCGCGGAGGCCGAGAACACGGCCGTACGGCTGCGTGCGGAGGCCGCGGCGGAGGCCGAGCGGCTGAAGACCGAGGCGCAGGAGACCGCCGACCGGGTACGTGCCGAGGCGCAGGCGGCGGCCGAGCGGCTGAAGACGGAGGCCGCCGAGGAGCTGGCCGCCGCGCAGGAGGAGGCCAACCGGCGGCGCCGGGAGGCCGAGGAGACGCTGGGCTCCGCCCGCGCGGAGGCGGAGCAGGAGCGCAGCCGCGCCCGCGAGCAGAGCGAGGAGCTGCTGGCGTCGGCCCGCAAGCGGGTCGAGGAGGCGCAGGCCGAGGCGCAGCGTCTGGTCGAGGAGGCGGACCGGCGGGCCACGGAGATGGTCACGGCCGCCGAGCAGACCGCCCAGCAGGTACGGGACTCCGTCGCCGGGCTCCACGAGCAGGCCGAGGAGGAGATCGCCGGTCTGCGGTCGGCCGCCGAGCACGCGGCGGAGCGCACGCGGACCGAGGCGCAGGAGGAGGCGGACCGGGTCCGCGCCGACGCCTACGAGGAGCGGGAGCGGGCCGCCGAGGACTCCGCCCGGGTGCGCGAGCGCGCCCACGAGGAGTCGGAGGCCGCGAAGGCGCTGGCCGAGCGGACCGTCAAGGACGCCCTGGCGGAGGCGGAACGGCTCAAGTCGGACTCGTCCGAGTACGCGCAGCGGATGCGTACGGAGGCGTCGGACGCGCTGGCGTCGGCCGAGCAGGACGCCGCGCGCACCCGTGCGGAGGCCCGCGGCGACGCCAACCGGATCCGTTCGGAGGCGGCGGCGCAGGCGGACCGGCTGGTCACCGAGGCGGCCGGCGAGGCCGAGAAGCTGGTCGGCGACGCCACAGCCGAGGCCGAGCGCATCACGTCCGACGCGACGGCGGAGGCGGACCGGCTCGCGGCCGAGGCGAGCGAGGTGCTGGACGAGGCCCGCGAGGAGGCCGCCCGGCTGCGCGCCGAGGCGCAGCAGGTCAAGGCGGACGGCGAGGCCGAGGCCGAGCGCCTGCGCGAGGCCGCCCGCACCGACGGCGAGCAGGTGCTCGACGAGGCCCGCAAGGCCGCCGACAAGCGCCGCGCCGACGCCGCCGAACAGGCCGACCAGCTGATCTCCGAAGCCACCGACGAGGCCGACCGGCTCGCGGCCGAGGCGGCCGAGGTGCTGGACGAGGCCCGCGAGGAGGCCGCCCGGCTGCGCGCCGAGGCGCAGCAGGTCAAGGCGGACGGCGAGGCCGAGGCCGAGCGCCTGCGCGAGGCCGCCCGCACCGACGGCGAGCAGGTGCTCGACGAGGCCCGCAAGGCCGCCGACAAGCGCCGCGCCGACGCGGCGTCCCAGGCGGACGAGCTCATCACGGAGGCCGCCGGCGAGGCGGAGCGGCTGCGCGCCGAGGCCGCGGAGACGGTCGGCGCAGCCCAGCAGTCCGCGGAGAAGACGCGCAAGGAGGCCGAGCAGCACCTCAGGAAGACCGAGGAGGCCGCCGACAGGCTGCGCGCCGAGGCGCGGGCCGAGGCGGACCGGGTGCTCGACGAGGCGCGCGAGGCCGCGGCCAAGCGCCGTGCGGAAGCGGCCGAGCAGGCCGACCAGCTGATGGCGAAGGCGCAGGAGGAGGCGCTGCGCGCCACCACGGAGGCCGAGTCGCAGGCCGACACGATGGTCGGCGCGGCCCGTCAGGAGGCCGAGCGGATCGTCTCCGAGGCGACCATCGAGGGCAACACCCTGGTGGAGAAGGCCCGTACGGACGCCGATGAGCTGCTGGTCGGCGCGCGGAGGGACGCCGGCGCCATAAGGGAGCGGACGGAGGAGCTGCGGGCGCGCACCGAGACGGAGATCGAGGAGCTGCACGAGCGGGCCCGCCAGGAGAGCGCCGAGCAGATGAAGGTCGCCGGCGAGCGCGTCGACAAGCTGGTCAAGGCCGCCGAGCAGCAGAAGTCCGAGGCCGAGGAGAAGGCGAAGGAGCTGCTGTCCGACGCCAACTCGGAGGCCAGCAAGGTGCGCATCGCCGCGGTGAAGAAGGCGGAGGGCCTGCTCAAGGAGGCCAACCAGAAGAAGGCCGAGCTGACCCGCGAGGCGGAGAAGATCAAGGCGGAGGCGGAGCGCGAGGCCGACGAGCTGCTGGCCGAGGCGAAGCGGGAGCTGGAGGTGCTGGTGCGCCGGCGCGAGGACATCCAGGCCGAGATCTCCCGTGTCCAGGACGTGCTCGAGGCGTTGGAATCTTTCGAAGCACCCGCAGGGGGTGGCAAGGAGAGCGTCAAGGCGGGCGCGGCCGCGGGGGGTACCCGTTCGAGTGGCAAGTCAAACGCTGACTAAGCCACTCAAAAGGCTGGACATTCTCCCGACCAAACGGCCATCCGCTCGATGACACGCCGCTTCGGCGCCTAGGATTCCCCCTAACACCTCACCGGTCTCATTCGACAGGAACCCCATGAGCGACACTTCCTCCCCCTTCGGCTTCGAGCTCGTGCGGCGTGGTTACGACCGCGGTCAGGTGGACGACCGCATTACCAAGCTCGTCGCCGACCGTGACAGTGCTCTGGCCCGAATCACTGCTCTGGAAAAGCGCATCGAGGAGCTCCACCTCGAAACGCAGAACGCCCAGGCCCAGGTGACCGACGCGGAGCCGTCGTACGCCGGTCTCGGTGCCCGCGTCGAGAAGATCCTCCGTCTTGCCGAGGAGGAGGCGAAGGACCTGCGCGAGGAGGCCCGTCGCGCCGCCGAACAGCACCGCGAGCTGGCCGAGTCGGCCGCCCAGCAGGTGCGCAACGACGCCGAGGCGTTCGCCGCCGAGCGCAAGGCGAAGGCCGAGGACGAGGGCGTCCGGATCGTCGAGAAGGCGCAGGGCGAGGCGAACTCGCTGCGGGCCGAGGCGCAGAAGGACGCGCAGTCCAAGCGCGAGGAGGCCGACGCGCTCTTCGAGGAGACCCGCGCGAAGGCCGCCCAGGCCGCCGCCGACTTCGAGACCAACCTCGCCAAGCGCCGCGAGCAGTCCGAGCGCGACCTGGCCTCGCGTCAGGCGAAGGCCGAGAAGCGCCTCGCCGAGATCGAGCACCGCGCCGAGCAGCTGCGCCTGGAGGCCGAGAAGCTGCGTACGGACGCGGAGCGCCGTGCCCGCCAGACGGTGGAGACCGCGCAGCGCCAGGCCGAGGACATCGTGGCCGACGCGAACGCCAAGGCGGACCGTATCCGCAGCGAATCCGAGCGCGAGCTGGCGGCGCTGACGAACCGTCGCGACTCCATCAACGCGCAGCTGACCAACGTCCGCGAGATGCTGGCCACGCTGACCGGTGCCGCGGTCGCCGCCGCGGGCGTCCCGGGCGACGACGAGCCGGTCAGCCGCGGGGTTCCGGCCCAGCAGACCCGCTGAAGCCGGTGCGCGGGCGCGCCGCGGTCCTGTTCCCCCGTGAGGACCGCGCCGACGCGTCCGGGCGCTGAACCGGAGGCTCCACATGGCCCCCTGCCATTCCGGTGGCGGGGGGCTTTGTGCGCCCGTAGCGTGGGCGCATGATCGAGCTGGAGGGTCTCACCAAGCGGTTCGGGACGAAGACGGCGGTCGACCATCTCACGTTCACGGTGCGTCCCGGGGTGGTGACGGGGTTCCTCGGTCCTAACGGCGCCGGCAAGTCGACGACGATGCGCATGATGCTGGGCCTGGACCATCCGACGAGCGGCACGGTCCGGATCGACGGCCGGCACTACCGCGAGCTGCACGAGCCGCTGAAGCACATCGGGGCGCTGCTCGACGCCAAGGCGATGCACGGCGGCCGCAGCGCGTACCACAATCTTCTCTGTCTGGCGCAGGCCAACCGGATCCCGGAGCGCAGGGTGACGGAGGTGCTCGACACGGTCGGGCTCGCGCAGGTGGCGCGGAAGAAGTCGAAGAACTTCTCCATGGGTATGGGCCAGCGACTGGGAATCGCCGCGGCGTTGTTGGGCGATCCGGACATTCTTATGTTCGACGAACCCGTCAATGGTCTGGACCCCGAGGGAATTCACTGGATCCGCAATCTGATGAGGACTCTCGCGACCGAAGGCCGGACGATCTTCGTTTCGAGTCATCTGATGAGTGAAATGGCGCTGACGGCGGACCACTTGATCGTGATCGGCCAGGGGAAGCTGCTCGCGGACACCTCCATGGCGGATTTCATCCACCGGAACTCGCGCAGCTATGTACGGCTGCGTTCGCCGCAGCGGGAGCTGGTCCTGGACGTGCTGGCGCGCGGCGGATTCACGGAGATCCGGGATCAGGACGGGGTCCTGGAGATCGACGGGGCGTCGACGGAGCAGATCGGCGAGCTGGCCGCCGAGCACCGGATCGTGCTGCACGAGCTGAGCGCCCAGCGGGCCTCGCTGGAGGAGGCGTTCATGCGGATGACCGCCGCGGCGGTCGAGTACCACGCGCAGCCGCAGGAGCCGGCCGCGGATGCGCCCCGGTGGGGCGCCGGCGTGAAGGGGGCCTGAACGATGGCATCGGTGGCGGCGGTCCTCCAGTCCGAGTGGACCAAGATCCGTACGGTCTCGTCGACGGTCTGGACGCTGGCGAGCGCGCTGGTCGTCACGGTCGCGCTGGGTGCGGCGCTGAGCGCGCTGATGAGGTCGGCGTTCGACGATCTGCGGCCCGCCGAGCGGCTGGCCTTCGACCCGACGGTGATCAGCTTCTCCGGGATGCTCCTGGGGCAGCTGGCGATGGTGGTGTTCGGCGTGCTGGTGGTCGGCACGGAGTACAGCTCCGGGATGATCCGTACGTCGCTGGCGGCGGTGCCGCAGCGGGCCACGTTCCTGTCCGGGAAGATCGCGGTGGCGAGCGGTCTCGCGCTGGTGGTGGGGCAGGCGACGAGCTTCCTCTCCTTCTTCGTGGGGCAGGCGCTGCTGGGCGAGCACCGGACGACGATCGGCGCCGACAACGTGCTGCGGGCGGTGATCGGCGGCGGGCTGTACATGGCGCTCATGGCGGTGTTCTCGATGGGCGTGGCGGCGATGCTGCGCTCGTCGATGCTGTCGCTGGGGATCCTGGTGCCGTTCTTCTTCCTGGTGTCGCAGATCCTGTCGGCGGTGCCGAAGGCCAAGGAGGTGGCCCACTACTTCCCGGACCAGGCGGGTTCCGCGGTCATGCAGGTGGTCCCGGCGGCGCTGGGCCGCGAGGACGCCCCGTACGGGCCGTGGGGCGGCCTCGGGATCATGCTGCTGTGGGTGGTGGCGGCGCTGGTCGGCGGCTACGTGGTCCTCAAGCGCCGGGACGCGTGACCGGGCCGAGGGTTCTCGGGGCTGCGGGCGGAGCGCGTAGGGTTTCGGACGGCGGTGGAACCGTCAACGGCTCGAAGCGCTCTTACCTCCTACGGGAAGCCACGCTCCCCGCCGAACGAAACGACCGACCTGTCGATAGGGCTGAAGAATGATCGAGGCAGTCGGCCTGACCAAGCGCTACGGCGCCAAGACCGCCGTGGACGACCTCTCCTTCCAGGTGCGGCCCGGTGTCGTGACCGGTTTCCTGGGCCCCAACGGCTCGGGCAAGTCGACCACGATGCGCATGATCCTCGGGCTGGACCGGCCCACCGCGGGCCATGTCACGATCAGCGGCCACTCCTTCCGGCAGCTGCCGAACGCGCCGCGCCACGTCGGCGCGCTGCTCGACGCGCGCGCCGTGCACGGGGGCCGTACCGCCCGGAACCACCTGCTGGCCCTCGCCCAGCTCGCCGGCATCCCGGCCCGCCGGGTCGACGAGGTCCTGGGCGTCGTCGGCCTCCAGGACGTGGCGCGCAAGCGGTCCAAGGGGTTCTCGCTCGGCATGGGCCAGCGGCTCGGCATCGCGGCCGCGCTGCTCGGCGACCCGCAGGTGCTGCTCTTCGACGAGCCGGTCAACGGTCTGGACCCGGAGGGCATCCTCTGGGTGCGGAACCTGATGAAGGCGCTGGCCGCCGAGGGCCGTACGGTCTTCGTCTCCTCGCACCTGATGAGCGAGATGGCCCTCACGGCCGACCACCTCATCGTGATCGGCCGGGGCCGGCTGCTCGCCGACATGAGCGTCAAGGACTTCATCGCGGCCAACTCCGCCGGCTTCGCCCGGGTGCGCACGCCGGAGCCGGAGCCGGAGCAGCGCGAGAAGCTGACCGCCGCGCTGACCGAGGCGGGCGGCTTCGTGCTGTCCGAGCGGGACGGGGCCCTGCGGGTCACCGGTCTGCCGCTGCCGCGGATCAGCGACCTGGCGCACGAGGCGGGCGTACGGCTGTGGGAGCTGTCCCCGCACCAGGCGTCGCTGGAGGAGGCGTACATGCGGATGACGCAGTCCGCCGTCGACTACCGCTCGACCGACGACGAGCGCGCCGGGCTGATGGAGGAGGTGCCCGCGGGCCTCGCCCCGGCCGGGCCGGTCGTTCCCGCCGTGCCGCAGGAGGGCTGGTACGTCCCGCCGCCGCCACGACCCGCCGCCCCGTCCGACGCCGCGCCGTCGGACGCCGAGTCCGCCGACGCCGCCGCCACCCGCTCCACCGAGGACGCCCGATGAGCACGACGACCCCCTACACCTCCCCCATCCCCGTCCGGCGCGCCCACCTCGGGGACGCGCTCGCCTCCGAGTGGACCAAGATCCGCTCCCTGCGGTCCACGATGTGGACGCTCGGCGTGATGATCGTGGTCGTGACCGGTATCGGTGCCCTGCTCGCGCTCGCGGTCGCCGCCGTCGACAACGGCGGCGAGTACAGCGCGCGGCAGGGCTCCGTCCTGGAACTGGGCATGGTCGGCATGCTGCTCGGCTCGGTCTGCGTGATCACCCTGGGTGTGCTGACGATCACCTCCGAGCACAGCACCGGCATGATCCGTACGACGCTGACGGCGTGCCCGAGCCGGGGGCGGGTCCTCGCGGCGAAGTCGATCGTCTTCTTCCTGCTGGTCTTCTCGCTCACGACCGCGGTCGGGGGGCTGGTCGCCCTGGCGCAGACCGCCATCATCGGCACGTCCGGCGCGGCGACGGCTGAGCACTGGTTCCGCGCGACGGTCGGCGTGGGCGTGTTCATGGCGCTGCTGGGGCTGTTCTCGCTGGCGGTCGGCGCGGTGCTGCGGCACTCGGCCGGGGCGATCACGACGATGATCGGCCTGGTGCTGCTGCCGTTCGTGCTGGCGCTCTCGCTCTACGGGGAGTCGCTGGCGACGCTGCGCGAGACGCTGATCGAGTACTCCATCCCGAGCCTGATGGCGGTGCTCTACAGCGGCGGCTCGGCCGACCCCACCGGCGTCGGGGTGCCCTCGGGGTGGCAGCCGCTGTGGATCCTCCTGGGCGTGACGGCCGTCGCCCTCGGCGGCGCGTACGTGTCGCTCGCGCGACGGGACGTGTAAGTCGAGTGGGCCGGGAATTCTCCTCGGGGAATTCCCGGCAGCTCTGTGCTCCGGACGATCATTCCTCTAAACTCTGAGAAATGCGTATTCTTGTGACCGGCGGAGCCGGCTTCATCGGCTCGGAGTTCGTGCGTCGAGCATTGATGGGTTCACTCGCCTTCACCCCTTCCCATGTCACGGTGCTGGACAAGCTGACATATTCGGGAGTCCTGGCCAACCTCGACGGGGTGGCGGAGCTTCCCGGCTTTTCGTTCGTGCGCGGCGACATCTGCGACGCGGCCCTCGTGGACGAGGTGATGGCGGGGCAGGACGCGGTGGTGCACTTCGCCGCCGAGTCCCACGTGGACCGTTCCATCGACGCCGCCGAGCCGTTCGTGACGACCAACGTCCTGGGCACGCAGGTGCTGCTGGACGCCGCGCGGCGGCATGGGGTCGGGCGGTTCCTGCACGTCTCGACCGACGAGGTGTACGGCTCGATCAGCGAGGGCTCGTGGGCGGTGGGGCAGCCGCTGGCACCGAACTCGCCGTACGCCGCGTCCAAGGCCGCGTCCGATCTCATGGTGCTGGCGCAGCACCGCACGCACGGAATGGACGCGGTGATCACGCGCTGTTCCAACAACTACGGACCGCACCAGTTCCCTGAAAAGGTTATTCCGCTTTTCGCCACCCGACTGCTCGAAGGAAAGTCGATCCCGCTTTACGGAGACGGGTCGAATGTCCGGGACTGGCTCCATGTCACGGACCACTGCCGGGGAATAGCACTGGCCCTGATCCATGGCCGGGCGGGGCAGGTTTACCACCTGGGCGGCGGCCGGGAAATGAGCAACAAGGAACTCGCCGGAAAACTTCTGGAGGCATTCGGCGCCGACTGGAGTTCGGTGGAGCCGGTCGCCGACCGGAAGGGGCACGACCTGCGCTACTCGCTGGACATCAGTGCAAGCCGCGAGGAGCTGGGCTACGAGCCGCTGGTGCCGTTCGAGGAGGGACTCGCGGACACCATCGCGTGGTACCGGTCGAACACCGCCTGGTGGCAGCCCCTGCTCGGGGCCGCAGCGGTCGGCTGACGGCAGGAGGCGGAACGGGGTGTCGCCCGTCCCCCCACGGGCGACGGGCGACACTCCGGATCACAGCCTGGCCGCGCCCGTGTTGATGCACGCCAGGAGGGTCCGGGCCTGCACGTTCAGGTAGTGGCCGTGGGCGGACAGGGAGTTCAGCTGCTCCGGTGTCGCCCACTGGTAGCCGGGGCCGGGGTCGAGGGCGGCGGTCTGCTCGTCGGCCTCGACGAACATGTAGCGGATCCGCGCGTTGAGGAACCTGCCTCCCTCCTCCGACTGGACGGCTTCGTACCGGACCGCGCCCCGGTCGCGGGCCGACAGGACCGTGTCGAGGAACGGTGGACGCTCCTGCGCCGCCATGTGCTGCCAGTTCTCGGGCGTGGCCTGAACCGTGGGGGCCAGTTCCACCGTGTCCAGGAAGCCCGCCTCCACCTTCGCGTGGACGAGCAGATGCGGGACGCCCTCGACGACGCGGTACAGGAACGCGGCGATCCCCGTGCCGCACGGCTCGAAGAGGGGCTGGGACCAGCCGGTGACCTCCCGGCTGCCGGCCTCCACGGCGACGCCCGCCACGCGGAAGTAGCGGCCGTCGGGCCGCCCGAGGCCCTGGGCGTCGTGCTCCCAACCATCGACCTCGGACAGGGGTATCAGGCGTACCGACACGTCGTGGCGGGACCGCTCGGCCGTGAACCAGGACAGCAGCTCGGTGTCGGAGCGCAGCGCCCGCGCCTCCCCGGGCCCGGTCATCGGGAAGCAGGAGATGACCGTACGGGCGTCCATGTTGACGATGTCGTCCTGGCGGAGCAGCTCCCCGATCTGCCCCAGGGTCAGCCAGCAGAAGTCGGGGTGGTCCGGCACCTCGCCGTCGGTCTCGACGAGGATGTTGCGGTTCGCCTTGCGGTAGAACCAGGAGCCGTGCTCGGACTGGAGGGAGTCGCTCAGCACGCGGGCGCGGTCCCGGTCGGTGAAGTACTCCAGATAGGTGACGCCCGAGCCCTGGTGGACGCGCTGGTAGTTGCTGCGCGTGGCCTGGACGGTCGGTGAGATCTGGAGCAGGTTGCAGTTGCCCGGTTCCATCTTCGCCTGCATCAGGAAGTGCAGGACCCCGTCGAACTCCTTGGCGAGTATGCCGAGGATGCCGACCTCCGGCTGGTGGATGATCGGCTGGCTCCAGCTGGGTATGGGGCCCTCCCCGACGTCGGCTGACAGGCCGACGACGGAGAAGAACTTGCCGCTCCGGTGGCGCAGGTCCCCGGTGCCGGGCCGGAACGACCAGCCGTCCAGGTGGTCGAGGGGCACCCGCTCCACCCGGAAGTGGTGGGCGCGGGCCCGCCCGGCCAGCCAGTCGGCGACCTCGTCGGTACGGAGGTGGCTGCCGCGGCCCGTGACGGCGGCGGACCGGGCGAGCCTGTCCGGCAGGTCCTGCGCCACCCGCGGCCGCAGCAGCGCGGGCGCCGCGCTCGGGGGCGTCACGACGCCGTCCGTTCCCGCTCGTCGGCGAGGAACGCGACCGTACGGGCCAGGGCGTCACCGAGCGGCGTGAGCGGGCTCCAGCCGGTCGCCCGGCGGAAGGCCGAGGGGTCGACGGCGATGTCGGCGAAGTCGCCGGCGTCCGCGTGGGACGGCGGCTCCACGGACACCACGGGCACCGGAGGTTTGCCGGTGCGCTCCGCGACCAGGGCGGCGACCCGGGTGAACACCTCGCCCAGGGGCCGCGCGACTCCCGTGCCCACGATCCAGTGGCGCCCGGCGAGCGCCTCACCGTGGTCGATCGCGGCGGCGACGGCCCGGGCGACGTCCTCGACGTACACGAGGTCGCGACGGACGGTCCCGTCGTGCCACATGGTGATCGGCTCTCCGCTCAGCGCCCTGCGCGTCATCGCCGAGATCACGCCCCGGTCGTTGGCCGTGGAGTGCGGGCCGTATCCGAAGACCGTGGGCAGCCGCAGGGAGGTACCGAGCAGGACGCCATGGCCGTGGGCCGCGAGCAGCAGCTGCTCGGCGGCCAGCTTCTGCCGGTCGTACGCGCCGACGGGCCGGTCGGCCTCCGTGCCGTCCAGGGTGCGTCCCCCGCAGGGGCCTGCCTGGCCGACCGTACCGGTGAACACCACCGTGGGCCGGGCGCTGCCGGGGCCGCGGTCGGCGAGGGCCGCGACGAGGTCGCGGACCAGCCCGACGTTGACGCGCTCGGCTTCGGTGTCGCCGTCCTCGATGCGCCACGTGGACGTGGCCGCGCTGTAGAGGACGGCGGGGACGACGACGTCGGCGTCCGCCAGGGCGGCCGCCATCTCGCCGGGCGCGGTGAGGTCCGCCGAGCGGACCTCCACATCGGCGCGGGCGTCGGCCGGGACCGGGGCGGGCCTCCGGGAGACGGCCCGGATCCGGACCGGCCGGCCGGCCAGTTCCCGCAGCACGGCGGAGCCGATGAAGCCGGTCGCGCCGAGCAGCGCGACCAGCGGTGGCTTCACCCCCACAGCGCCGCCTCCACCTTCTTGCAGTCCTCGTAGGTGGGGAGCATGCCGCGCTCCCTGGCCTCGGCCAGGGTGGGACCGACGCTGTCGCGCTCGGACTGGGCGAAGTCGTAGCCGTCGGGCAGGTCCAGGCCGAGTTCCGGGTCGAACGGGGTGATCGCGTACTCGTTCTCGGGGATGTAGCCGCCGGCCATCACGTACACGACCATCGAGTGGTCCTCCAGGGCGAGGAACGCGTGCCCCACGCCGTCGGGGACGTACAGGGCCTTGCACGTGTCGCCGCTCAGCCGGGTGGTCACGGACCGCCCGAACGTCGGGGACCCGATGCGCAGGTCGATCAGGTAGTCCTGCACCGAACCGTGCGGGCAGTACACGTACTTGGCGCGACCGGGCGGGGTCTTGGTGAAGTGCACACCGCGCAGCACCCCCCGGGCCGAGACGTTGTGGCTGATGTCGCGCACGGGGAAGATCGTGTGGCCCACGGCGCCGGTGAACGCGGCGTCCTGGTACGGCGACGAGAACAGGCCCCGGTGGTCCTTGTAGACGGGCGGCGTGAACGCGAAGACGCCCTCGATGTCCAGGCTCTGTGCCTGCATGGTGGTTCTTCCTTTCGGCGGTGCGGTCAGAGGGCGGCCAGGACGTCGCGCAGTGCGCTGATCGTCCGCTCCTGGACGGACTCGGGCAGCGACGGGTACATGGGCAGGGAGAAGATCTCACCGGCGAGCTTCTCGGTGACGGGCAGCGACCCCTCGCCCCAGCCCAGGTGGGCGAAGCCGGACATGGTGTGCACGGGCCACGGATAGCTGATGTTGAGCGAGATGTCGTGCGCCTTGAGCGCCTCGATGATCTCGTCGCGGCGGGGGTGGCGGACGACGTAGACGTAGTAGACGTGCGTGTTGCCCTCGTTGGTGGCCGGCAGCTGGAGGCCGCCGGGGCCGGTGAGGTCGCCCAGGCCCTCCTCGTAGCGGCGGGCGACGGCGTTGCGGCCCTCGATGTAGGAGTCGAGGCGGGCGAGCTTGGTGCGGAGGATCTCGGCCTGCACCTCGTCCAGCCGGGAGTTGTGGCCCGGCGAGCGGACCACGTAGTAGACCTTCTCCATCCCGTAGTAGCGCAGTTGGCGCATGGCGCGGTCGGTCTCCTCGTCGGCGGTGATGACCGCTCCGCCGTCGCCGTAGGCGCCCAGGACCTTGGTGGGGTAGAAGGAGAACGCGGCGGCGTCGCCCATGGTGCCGGCGAGCCGGCCGTGGTGGCGGGCGCCGTGGGCCTGGGCGCAGTCCTCCAGGATCTTCAGGCCGTGCCGGTCCGCGATCTCCCGCAGGGGCTCCATGTCGACGCACTGGCCGTACAGGTGGACCGGCAGGATGACCTTGGTGCGCGGGGTGATGGCGGCCTCGACCTGGTCGGTGTCCATGAGGAAGTCCTCCTCGCGGACGTCCACGAAGACGGGGGTCGCACCCGCGCCGACGATGGCGATGACGGTCGGTGCCGCCGTGTTGGACACGGTGATGACCTCGTCGCCGGGGCCGACTCCGAGCGCTTCCAGGGCGAGCTTCAGGGCGTTGGTCCCGTTGTCGACGCCGGTGCAGTGCTGACCGGCGCCGTGGTAGCGGGCGAACTCCTCCTCGAAGCCCTGGACGCTCTCACCGAGCACGAGGCGGCCCGAGGCGAAGACCTTCTCGACGGCTCCGAGAATGTCCGCCTTCTCCTTCTCGTACTCCGGCAGATAGTCCCAGACATAGGTGGTCACGGGGTGCTCCTCGTGTTCGTGGGTGTGCGTGCCCGGGCAACCGTCGGCCGGGGCTGGGGAGTCGGGGAGTGCGGGGGTCACCGGACCGCCCCCACGGCGGGCAGCGGACGCCGGCCGGTCTCCTCCTGGGGGCCGTAGGGCCGTTCCAGCAGATCCAGGAGGTAGGCGCCGTAGCCGCTCTTGACCAGACGCTGCGCCAGAGTGCGCAGTTGGGCGTCGTCGATGAGGCCCATTCGCCATGCGACTTCTTCGACGCAGCCTATCTTGAAACCCTGACGCTGCTCCACCACCCTTACGTATTCCGAAGCCTGGACCAGCGCTTCGAAAGTTCCGGTGTCGAGCCATGCCGCCCCACGGTCGAGGACGGACACACGGAGTTGCCCCCGGCGCAGATAGGTTTCGTTGACGGCTGTTATCTCCAGTTCCCCGCGGGCACTCGGCCGCAGTTCCCTGGCGATCTCGACGACGTCCTGATCGTAGAAATACAGACCCGGTACGGCATAACGGGACCTGGGCTGTGCGGGCTTCTCCTCCAGGGACACCGCACGGCCGTGCTCGTCGAATTCCACGACCCCGAGCTGGGAGGGGTCGGCGACCGGGTAGGCGAAGATGCGTGCGCCGGTCAGGCCCTTGTTCTCGGCCAGCTTGGTGCCCAGTCCGTTGCCGTGGAAGATGTTGTCGCCGAGGATCAGCGCCACCGGCTGGTCGCCGATGAAGCGCTCCCCGAGCAACAGTGCCTGGGCGATTCCTTCCGGGCGGTCCTGTACCGCGTAATACAGGTCCATTCCCCACTGGCGGCCGTCACCGAGAAGCCGCTGGAACTGTTCCTGGTCCCGCTGGGTGGTGATGACCAGCACTTCGGTGACCCCGGCCATCATCAGGGTGGACAGCGGGTAATAGACCATCGGTTTGTCGTAGACCGGAATCAGTTGTTTCGAGACGGTCAGGGTGAGCGGCCACAGCCGTGATCCCGTACCGCCCGCGAGCAGAATTCCTCGCATGACACCCATCCCCCGTTTCCGACGTGTGCCGTTGCTGTTGGTGGTGGTTTCGGGCGTGGACCGGTCCGTCCGGTCGTGCCCTCTGTCGTCCGCCGGTGTGCCGCGGGCTCACCATCCCGGGTCCTGGTGCTCGAGGGTGAGCTTCTCGAGCGACGACACCACGGCGGCGGGCGACGGGTCGGCCTCCATGTCCCGGCGGAGCCGTTCGGCGCCGTCCGCGAAGGACGGTTCGTCCAGGAGCCGCCGCAGGTTCTCCCGCAGGGCGTCCGAGGTGAGCTCGCGGGGGTGGACCACGAGGCCGGCGCCCAGTTCGGCGGTGCGCCGGGCCCGGTAGAAGTCGTCCCACACGGACGGGAACACCAGCTGCGGTACCCCCGCGGCGCAGGCCGTCGACCAGGTGCCCGCCCCGCCGTGGTGGGCGATGGCCGAGCACGTCGGCAGGAGCGCGTGCAGGGGCACGAAGTCCACGGGCCGCACGTTGTCCGGCAGGTTCGGGACCTGCTCCCGCTGAGCGGCGTTGAGAGTGGCGACGATCTCCGCGTCGAGGTCGGCGAGCGCGTCGAACAGTGTCGTCAGCGGCACGCCCAGGAACGCGGCGCCGTCCCGGCCGGTGATGCCGAGGGTGAGGCAGATCCGGGGCCGGGCGGGCGGCTCCCGCAGCCAGTCGGGCACCACCGCCGTGCCGTTGTACGGGACGTACCGCATCGGCACGGTGTGTCCGTCGAGCGGCAGCCGGACGCCCGCGGGCATCTGGTCGATGGTCCACTGGCCGCGCAGCATCCGCTCGTCGTAGCCCAGCCCGTAGCGGTCGAGCAGTCCGCCGAGCCACTCCGCGGCCGGGTCGTGGCGCTGCCCGGCCGGCCGGTCGGCGAGTTCGCGCAGGAAGGACTGGCGCTGGTCGAGGAAGAGGTCGGCACCCCACAGCAGCCGGGCGTGGGCGGCACCCACGGCTTCCGCGGCGATGGCCCCCGCCGGTGTGAACGGCTCCCAGATCACCAGGTCGGGCCGCCAGGAGCGGGCGAACGCCACCAGGTCGTCGACCATGGACGGATTGTTGGCCGGCTTCAGGAAGCGTTCCGTGAGCTCGGCGTTGACGGCCTTCAGGACCTCCCAGTGGTGGACCTCCGGCCGGGCGGGGTCGAGGTCCAGCAGGGCGTCCCAGCCGCCGTCCCCGTCGGTGCCGTCCCCATCGGCACCGGCCATCGCCTCGTGCCAGCCGTGGTCGTCGCCGACGGGTACGGCGGTGAGTCCGGCCGCGGTGATGGTGCGGGTGAGCGCGGGCTGGCTGGCGACGCGGACCTCGTGGCCGGCGGAGCGCAGGGCCCAGGCGAGCGGGACCTGCCCCAGGAAGTGGGCGTCCAGGGCGAACGAGGTGAAGATGACGCGCACGGCGGTCCTCACTCCTCTCTGTGCGTGCGGCGGGTCAGGCCGTACCGATCTCGGTGTCGATCAGGGCGAACATCTCGTCGTCGCTGGCGGTCTCCAGGGTTTCCCTGGCGTGCTCCGCCGCGCCGGCCGACGGCTCGCCGTCCTGGCGCCACTTGGCGAGCAGGGTCTGGAGCCGTGCGGTGAGCGCGGCCCGCTCGTCGCCGCCGATCTCCGCCGCGGCGAACGCCTCGTCGAGCCGTTCGAGTTCGCCCATGAGCGCCGCGGACGGGCCGGGAGCCTCGCCGAGGAGGGTGGAGCGGAGGGAGGCGAGCAGCGCGGCGGGCGTCGGGTGCTCGAAGACCAGCGTGGTGGGGAGGCGCAGACCGGTCGCGGTGGTCAGCCGGTTCCGCAGCTCCACCGCGGTCAGGGAGTCGAACCCGAGGTCCTTGAAGGGCCGTGCGGGGTCCGGGAGCGTACCGGGGGCGTGGCCGAGGACGCCGCCGATCTCGCCGTACACCACGTCGGCGAGGGCCTGTTCGCGGCGGGTGGGCGGCAGTTGGGCCAGCCGCTCGGCGAGGCCGCCGCCCTCCGGCCCGGCGGTGGCCGCCGCGTCCGGGCGGCGGGCGGGTCCGGTGGCGAGGCCGCGCAGGACGGGCGGCAGGGAGTCGCCGTCCCGCAGGGCCCGGGGGTCGAGCCGGACGGGCACCTGGACGGCGTCGTCGGCGAGGAGGGCCGCGTCGAACAGGGCGAGCCCCTGGGCGTCGGTGAGGGGCAGCAGCCCGCCACGGGCGAGCCGCGAGCGCCGGACGCCGTCGAGGTGGGCGGTCATGTCGCTCTCCCGCTCCCACAGGCCCCACGCCAGGGAGGTCGCGGGCCGGCCCGCGCGTCGGCGTGCGGTCGCGAGGGTGTCCAGGAAGGCGTTGGCGGCCGCGTAGTTGCCCTGTCCGAGGCCGCCGACGAGGCCGGCGACGGACGAGAACAGCACGAAGGCGCGCAGGTCGGCGTCCCGGGTGAGCTCGTCCAGGTGCGCGGCGGCCGCGGCCTTGGGCGCGAGGACGGTGTCGATCCGGTCGGGGGTCAGGGCCTGGAGGACGCCGTCGTCGAGGACGCCGGCCGCGTGCACGACCGCGTGCAGCGGGCGCTCCAGGCCGTCCAGGGCGGCGGCCAGGGCTGCGCGGTCGGCCACGTCGCAGGCGACGAAGGCGACCGCGGCGCCCGCGGAGGCCAGCTCGGCGGCGAGTTCGTCGGTCCCGGGAGCGGCGGGCCCGCGGCGTGACAGGAGGGTCAGGTGGCGCACGCCGTGGGTGGTGGCGAGGTGCCGGGCGAGCAGCCGGCCGAGCCCGCCGTTCCCGCCGGTGATCAGCACGGTGCCGTCGGGTCCGGCGAGCGGCGCGTCCTGGGCGGCGCGGGCCTCGTCCCGGCTCGCGGCGCGCCGCAGGCGCAGGGCGTACGGGACGCCGCGGCGGATCAGCACGTTCGGCTCGCCGAGGGCTACGGCGGCGGCGATCAGGTCCGCGTCCGGCTCGTCGGACGGCCCGGTGCCGGCGTCGTCGGACGGCTCCGTGTCGATGAGGACGAACCGCCCCGGGTGCTCCGACTGGGCGGTGCGCACCAGGCCCCAGGCGGCCGCCTGCGCCGGGTCGGTCGCGTCGTCGCCGACGGCGCCACGGGTCACCACGGCCAGGCGGGCGTCGGCGAACCGGGGGTCCGCCGTCCACCCCTGGAGCAGCCCGAGCACCCGGTGGGTGTGGGCGCGCGCCGCCTCCGCCGGGTCGGCGGCGGGGTCGGGCACGAGGCGCACGGCGACGACCGCGGGCGTGCCGTCCTCCGGGACGGCGTCGAGGTCGGGTACGACGAGCACCCGGCCCGCCTGACGCGTGGCCGCCGGGTCGAGCGCGGGCAGCGGCTGCCACACGGGCAGGTACGGCAGCGGGGTTTCGCCGCCGGCGCCGGCGACGGGAGCGGCCGACGCGTCCAGCGGGCGGGCCAGCACGGAGGTCACGGAGGCGACGGGCAGGCCCGCGCCGTCGCAGATGTCGACCGCGAGGGTGTTCTCCCCCGTCCTGGTGAGGCGGACGCGGACGCCGTTCGCGCGTCCGGCGTGGAGGGCGACGCCCGACCACACGAACGGGACCAGCGGGGCCGGTGCCCCGGGCGCGGTGCCGTCCCCCGTGTCGCGGGAAGACGCGTCACCGGCGGCCACGGCGTGCAGCGCCGCGTCGAAGAGCGCGGGGTGCAGGACGAACCCGTCCGGGCTCACCCCGTCGGGGAGCGTCACTTCGGCGAACGTCTCGTCGCCGGCGCGCCAGACCCTGCGCAGTCCGCGGAAGGCGGGGCCGTAGTCGAGGCCGGTGTCGGCGAGGGCGTCGTACAGGCCCTCGGTGTCGATCTCGGGAGCGGCCGGCGGCCACTGGCTCAGGCGGACCGGTTCGGTGGTGCTCCCGCGTACCAGGACGCCGGTGGCGTGCAGGGTCCACGGCACGTCGTCGGGCTCGTCCTCGCCGCGCGAGTGGATCTGGAGGGTGCGGCGCGCCTCGTCGTCGACGCCGCCGATCGTGACGCGGAGCCGGACAGCCCCCTCCTGGGGGACGGTCAGCGGCGCGAGCACGGTCAGCTCCTCGACGACGGGGTGGCCCAGCTCGTCGCCGGCCCGCACCGCGGCCTCGACCAGGGCGGTGCCCGGCACGACGGCCGTGCCGAGGACCAGGTGGTCGGCGAGCCAGGGCTGGGCGTCCAGGGACAGTCGGGACGTGAAGAGGTAGCCGCCCGAGCCGGGCAGGGCGGTGCCCGCGCCGAGGAGGGCGTGGCCCGGTGTGTCGAGGCCCAGTCCCGCCGCGTCGACGCCGACCGGGTCCGGGCCGGCGAGCCAGTAGCGCTGTCGCTGGAAGGCGTACGTCGGCAGGTCGACGCGGGCGCGGTCCGCGCCCAGCACGGCCGTCCAGTCCGGTTCGACGCCGTGCGCGTGGGCGGTCGCGAGCGAGGTCAGGAAGCGGTCGGCGCCGCCCAGGTCGCGGCGGAGCGTGCCGAGCACGGCGGCGTCGGCGCCTGCCGCGTCCGCGGTGTCCTGGAGGGCCATGGTGAGGACCGGGTGCGCGCTGCACTCGATGAACACGCGGTGGCCGTCGGCCAGCAGCGCCTCGCTCGCGGCCGTGAACTCGACCCGCCGGCGGAGGTTGTCGTACCAGTAGTCCGCCGTCAGGTCGGGCTCGTCGAGGAGACCGCCGGTGAGGCTGGAGTAGTAGGGCACGACGGGCGGCTGGGGGCGTATCCCGTCCAGTTCCTTCAGCAGCCGGTCGCGCAGCGACTCGACGTGCGCGCTGTGGGACGCGTAGTCGACGGGGACGCGGCGGGCGCGTACGCCCTGCCCCTCGCACGCGGCGAGCAGTTCCTCGACCGCGTCGGCGTCACCGGCGACCGTCGTGCCGTTGGGGCCGTTGCACGCGGCGACGGTGAGCCGGTCGCCCCAGGGCGCGATGAGGGCGGTGGCGTCCTCGGGGGACCGCGGCACGGACACCATGCCGCCGAGCCCGGCGAGGGTGGTGGCGATGGCCCGGCTGCGCAGCGCGACGACGCGGGCGGCGTCGTCGAGGGTGAGCACACCCGCGACGTGGGCGGCGGCGATCTCGCCCTGGGAGTGCCCGACCACAGCGGCGGGTTCGACCCCGTGGGCACGCCACAGGGCCGCGAGGGACACCATGACGGAGAACAGGGCGGGCTGGACGACGTCGCAGCGCCGCAGGGCATCCTCGTCGTCGAGGACGTCGAGCAGGTTCCAGTCGGTGTGCGGGGCGAGCGCGTCGGCGCACCGCCGCATCGACGCGGCGAACTCGGGCGACGCGGCCATCAGGGCACGGCCCATGCCGACCCACTGGCTGCCCTGCCCGGGGAAGACGAACACCACGCCGCCCTCGGTGACCCGTCCCGTGACGGCGGCGTCGGTGGCCGAGCCGTCGGCGAGGGCCGCGACGGCGGCGGTCAGCGCGTCGCGGTCGGTGCCGACCGCGACGGCACGGTGCTCGTGCGCGGTACGGGTACGGGCCAGGGACCAGCCGATGTCGGCCGGGGCGTGATCCGTCCCGGCGAGGAAGTCCAGCAGCCGGGCGGCCTGGGCTCGGAGCGCGGCCGGGTCGGCGGCGGACAGCGGCCACAGCAGGGGTGCGGCGGCCGCCGCGGGCTCGTCCGCGGTGACGGAGGGTGCGGGCACGGGGGCCGGGCCCGGCTCGGGGTGTACGTCGTCGGGTGCCTGTTCCAGGATCACGTGGGCGTTGGTGCCGCTGACCCCGAAGGCCGAGACGCCCGCGCGGCGGGGGCGGTCGCTGTCGGGCCACGCCACCGGCTCGGTCAACAGCCGCACGTCGCCGGCCGACCAGTCCACCTGGGGTGTCGGCTCCTCGACGTGCAGGGTCCTGGGCAGCACGCCGTGGTGCATGGCCTGCACCATCTTGATGATTCCGCCGACGCCGGCGGCGGCCTGGGAGTGGCCGATGTTGGACTTCAGCGAGCCCAGCCACAGAGGCCGTTCGCGGTCCTGTCCGTAGGTCGCGAGCAGCGCCTGTGCCTCGATCGGATCGCCGAGGCGGGTGCCGGTGCCGTGTGCCTCGACGGCGTCCACGTCGGTGACCGACAGGCCGGCGTCGGCGAGCGCGTCGCGGATGACCCGCTGCTGCGACGGCCCGTTGGGGGCGGTGAGTCCGTTGGACGCGCCGTCCTGGTTGAGGGCCGAGCCGCGGATCACCGCCAGCACGGGGTGGCCGTTGCGCACGGCGTCGGAGAGCCGTTCCAGCAGCACCACGCCGACGCCTTCGGCCCAGCCGGTGCCGTCGGCCGTGGCCGAGAAGGACTTGCAGCGGCCGTCCGGGGCGAGCGCCCGCTGCCTGCTGAACTCGATGAACAGCGACGGCGTGGACATCACGGTGGCGCCGCCCGCCAGGGCCAGCGTGCTTTCGCCGCGGCGCAGCGACTGGGCCGCGAGGTGGACCGCCACGAGCGACGACGAGCAGGCGGTGTCGACGGTGACGGCCGGGCCCTCCAGGCCGAGCGTGTACGACACGCGGCCGGAGGTCACGCTGCCGAGGCTGCCGTTGCCGAGGTAGCCCTCGTACTCGCCGGCACCGCCCGGGGCCATCAGCTGCCGCATGCCGTACGTGCTCGCCATGATCCCGGCGAACACGCCGGTGCGGCTGCCGCGCAGCGACCGCGGGTCGATCCTGGCGCGCTCGATCGCCTCCCAGGACGACTCGAGGAGCAGTCGCTGCTGCGGGTCCATCGTCGTGGCTTCGCGCGGCGAGATCCCGAAGAAGGCGGGGTCGAAGTCCGCCACGCCGGTGAGGAACCCGGCGCCCCTGGCGTAGGTCCGGCCCTTGCTGTCGGGGTCGTCGTCGAAGAGACCGGCGAGGTCCCACCCCCGGTCGTCCGGGAACGGGCCTATGGCGTCGGCGCCGTCGGCGACGAGCCGCCACAGGTCCTCGGGGCTGCTGATGCCGCCCGGGTAGCGGCAGCTCATCCCGATGATCGCGATCGGTTCGCGGGCCGCCGCCGCGAGTTCACGGTTCTCCTCGCGGAGCCGCTCGGCCTCCTTGAGCGACGCCCGCAGCGCTTCCACGATCCGGCTGTCGGAGCTTGTCAATGTTCCATCCTCTTCAGCGACAGGGCGTCAGGCGTCGTGCCCGAGGGCCAGGGCCACCAGGTCGTCGGCGTCCATGGCGTCGATCTGGTCGTCGGTGGTGCGGGGACCGGTCTCGTCCGGCGTGCCGACGCCGGAGCCGCCGCCGGGCTCGGCGGGGGTGCCGGCCGCGGGCCGGCCGGCGAGTTCGAGCAGGCGGTCCAGGATTCCGGCCTCCCGCAGCCGCTCCAGCGGTATCCCGGCGAGCGCCTCGCGTACGTCGGACTCGGCGACCGGCCGGGCTCGGCCGGTTCGAGCCGGCCGAGCAGGTACTCGGCGACGGCCCGCGGACTGGGGTGGTCGAAGACGAGGCTCGCGGGAAGCCTCAGCCCGGTGGCCGCGTCGAGCCGGTTGCGCAGCTCGACGGCGGTCAGCGAGTCGAAGCCCAGGTCCTTGAAGTCCCGCCCGGCCTTCACCGCGTCCCTGCCGGTGTGCCCGAGGACGGCCGCCGTCTCGGCGATGACCGCCGTGACGGCCGCCTGGGCGCGCTGCGCGGCCGGGAGCGTCCGCAGACGCCGGGCGAGCGCCGGTTCGCTGCCCTGCGACCGGCCCTGCCCGGCCGCCGCACGGCGGGTGCGGGCGGGGGCGAGGCCGCGCAGCTGGGCGGGCAGCGTGCCGTCGTCGGCGCGCGCCCTCAGCGTGGACCGGTCGAGGCGGACCGCGGCGAGGACCGGCTCGTCGGAGGCGGCCGCTTCGTCGAACAGGGCGAGCCCCTGTGCGGTCGGCAGCGGGAGGACGCCCGAGCCGGACATGCGCCGCCGGTCCTGCGCGGCCAGCCCGGCGGTCATCCCGCTGGACTCCTCCCACAGGCCCCACGCCACGGACGTGGCGGGCAGCCCGGCGGCGCGCCGCCGCTCGGCGAGGGCGTCCAGGAACGCGTTGGCCGCGGCGTAGTTGCCCTGGCCGGGCGTGCCGAGGACCCCCGCGATCGACGAGAACAGCACGAACGCGCGCAGGTCGCGGTCGCGGGTCAGCTCGTCGAGGTGGACGGCCGCGTCGGCCTTCGGCCGGAACACGGTGGCGATGTCGTCCGGGGTGAGCGACTCGACGGTCGCGTCGGCGACGACGCCGGCGGCGTGCACGACGCCCGTCACCGGGTGCTCGGCGAGCAGTGCGGCGACGGCCGCCCGGTCGGTGAGGTCCACCGCGACGGCGGTCACCTCCGCCCCGAGTGCCGTCAGCTCGTCGACGAGCGCGGCGGCGCCCGGAGCGTCGGGGCCGCGGCGGCCGGCCAGCACGAGGCGGCGGACGCCGTGGGCCGTGACGAGGTGCCGTGCCACCAGCCCGCCGAGGGTGCCGGTGCCGCCGGTGACGAGCACGCTGTCGCCCCATTCGGGAGCGGCGCTCGCGCCGCTGCGGGCACGGACCAGCCGTTGCGCCAGCACCGTCCCTCCGCGCAGGGCGAGCTGGGGCTCGTCGAGCGCCGGCACGCCGGCGAGCGTCGCCGCGTCCGGGGTGACCGCGTCCGGGTCGAGGTCCAGCAGGAGGAACCGGCCCGGGTGTTCGGCCTGCGCCGACCGTACGAGGCCGCGCGCCGCGGCAGCGGTCAGCCGGTCCGGGCCGTCGGCGACGTACGGGTCGAGGACCGCGCCGCGCGTCAGGAAGACCAGCTTGGCGTCCGTGTACCGGCCGTCGGTGAGCCAGCTGCGGACCGTCTCCAGCGTACGGACGGTCGCCTCGCGGGCGTCACCGGACGCGGGCAGGGGCACGCACACGACGGCGGGGAGTGCCCCGCCGGCGTCCAGGGCGGCGCCGAGCGCCGTCAGGTCGGGGAAGCGTGCCACCGCGTCCCCCAGCCCCTCGGTCACGCCCAGCGGGTCGTCGCCCGCGACGGCCCAGCCGCCGGCCTCGGAAGCACCGCCGGGAACGGCGACCTCGACCCACTCGGGGCGGTACAGGTGCTCGGGCGTCCGGGCCCGGGTGCCGGCGAGGGGCCGTACGAGCAGCGAGTCGACGGTGAGCACGGGGTCCCCGTCGGGGTCCGTGGCGAGCAGGGAGAAGGTGTCCGTGCCGGTCCGCGTGACCCGTACCCGTAGTGCGGCGGCCTCCCGGGCGTGCAGGGTGACGCCGCTCCACGTGAAGGGCAGCTTCGGTTCGGCCGTGTCGCCCGCCAGCGCCGCGGAGTGGACGGCGGCGTCGAACAGGGCGGGGTGGAGGGCGAAGCCGGTGATGTCCGGCCCGGTCTCGGGCTCGATCTCGGTGAACACCTCGTCCCCGCTCCGCCAGGCGGCGCGGATGCCGCGGAACAGCGGCCCGTAGCGCAGGCCGGCCTCCGCCAGCCGCTCGTACAGGCCGGTGACGTCGACGGCTTCGCTGCCGGCGGGCGGCCAGGTGACCAGCTGCCCGGCGTCCGCGTCCGACGGGTCGGGGGCGAGGAGGCCCTCCGCGTGCAGGGTCCACTCCCCCAGCGCGTCGGTGCGGGCGTGGACGGCGACGGGGAACCGCCCGTCGTCGTCGGCGGCGTCGAGCGAGATCTGGAGTTGCAGGTCGCCGTCCTCGGGCAGGACGACAGGAGCGGTGATCGTCAGCTCCTGGAGGGTGCCGCAGCCGACCTCGTCGCCCGCTCGCAGTACGCACTCGACGAGTGCCGCTCCCGGTACGGGCACGGCTCCGGCGACGACGTGCTCGGCGAGCCACGGGTGCGTACGGGCCGACAGTCGCGCGGTGAATACCTGGCCGCCGGTTCCGGCAAGTGGCACCGCGGCACCGAGCATGGCGTGTCCGGTGCTCTCGAGTCCGGCGGAGCGGACGTCGGTGGTGCGGGTCGTGGCGGGTTCCAGCCAGTACCGCTCACGCTGGAACGGATACGTCGGCAGGTCGACCCCAGTCGCGCCGGTCCCTTCGAACAGCGGCCGCCAGTCCACCGGGACACCGGCCGTGAACAACCGGCCCAGCGCCGTCAGCAACGCACTCTCCTCGTCCCGGCCCTTGCGCAGCACCGGCACCGCCGACGCCTCCGGAACGATCCGCCCCACCAGACCCGACAACACCCCGTCCGGACCCAGCTCCAGGAACGTGTCCACCCCCGCCTCCGCCAACGCCCCCACACCATCGGCGAACCGGACCGCCTCACGCACATGCCGCACCCAATAACCCGGATCCCGCACCAGATCACCGGACGCCAGCCGCCCCGTCACGTTCGACACCAACGCAATCCCCGGCTCGTGGAACTCAAGCCCCTCCACCACCCGACGGAACTCCGCCAGCATCGGCTCCATCAACGGCGAATGGAACGCATGCGAAACCCGCAACCGCGTCGCCTTGCGCCCCTCAAGACGAGCGACGACAGCAGCAACCTCCTCCTCCACACCGGCGACCACCACCGCACCCGGACCGTTCACCGCCGCGACCGACACCCCCGGCGTCAACAACGGCAACACCTCGGACTCCTCAGCCCCCACCGCCACCATCGCCCCACCCTCGGGCAACGCCTCCATCAACCGCGCACGCGCCGACACCAACGCACACGCATCCTCCAGCGACAACACCCCCGCCACATGCGCCGCCGCCACCTCACCGATCGAATGACCCCCCACCACCTCAACCCGCACACCCAGCCACTCCACCAACCGGAACAACGCAACCTCCACCGCGAACAACGCAGGCTGCGCCCAACCCGTCCGGTTCAACACCCCCTCATCCGCACCCCACACCACCTCACGCAACCCATCGAAGTGCTCCACCACCTCATCAAACGCACGCGCGAACACCCCGAACCGCGCATACAACCCACGCCCCATCCCCAACCGCTGAGCACCCTGACCCGAGAACAACACCCCCACCCGGCCCACACCACCGGCAACACCCCGCGCAACCTCCACCACACCACCATCGGACGCCAAAACCACCGCCCGATGCCCGAACACCGAACAACCCAACAACGACCAACCCACATCCACCCGCGAACCCACAACCGACCCCACACCGGCCAGCCGCGCCTCCAACGCACCCTCCGACCGCGCCGAAACCACCCACGGAACCACGGCGGCAGGAACCGAACCATCCCGAGTGCCGGCACTCCGGGGAACATCGGTGTTCTGCGGCGCCTGCTCCAGCACGACATGGGCGTTCGTCCCGCTGATCCCGAACGAGGACACCGCGCTGCGCCGCACACGCCCCGCGTCCGGCCACGCCACGTTCTCCGTCACCAGCCGCACCTCACCGGCCGACCAGTCCACATGCGACGACGGCGCGTCCACATGCAACGTCCGCGGCACCACACCCGCACGCATGGCCATCACCATCTTGATGACCCCACCCACACCCGCGGCCGCCTGCGCATGACCGATGTTCGACTTCAACGACCCCAACAGAACCGGCTCCACCCGATCCCGCCCATACGTCGCCAACAACGCCTGCGCCTCGATCGGATCACCCAGCGTCGTCCCCGTCCCATGCCCCTCAACGACATCCACATCCGCCGCCACCAGACCCGCACCCGCCAACGCGTCACGGATCACCCGCTGCTGCGACGGACCGTTCGGCGCCGTCAACCCGTTCGACGCACCGTCGGAGTTGACGGCGCTGCCGCGGACGACGGCCAGGACCCGGCGGCCGTTGCGGACGGCGTCGGACAGGCGCTCCAGCAGCAGCACACCGGCGCCCTCGGCCCAGCCCACGCCGTTGGCGCCCTCGGCGTAGGCCCGGCAGCGCCCGTCCGGGGACAGGCCCCGCTGGCGGGAGAACTCCACGAAGGTCTCGGGCGAGGCGAGCACGGTGACGCCGCCGGCCAGGGCGAGGTCGCACTCGCCCTGCCGCAGCGCCTGCGCGGCCAGGTGCAGCGTGACCAGCGACGACGAACAGGCCGTGTCGACGGTCAGCGTCGGGCCTTCGAAGCCGAAGACGTAGGAGACGCGGCCGGAGGCGACGCTGCCGGCGGTACCGGTGCTCACGTAGCCTTCGAGCTCCTGCGGGACGTGCCCGAGGCGGGAGACGTAGTCGTGGTGCATGAGGCCGGCGAAGACGCCCGTGCGGCTGCCGCGCAGGGACAGCGGGTCGATGCCCGCCCGCTCGAACGCCTCCCACGCGATCTCCAGCAGCAGACGCTGCTGCGGATCGGTGGCCAGGGCCTCCCTCGGGCTCATGCCGAAGAAGGCGGCGTCGAAGTCTCCCGGCGCGTCGAGGAAGCCACCGTGCCGGGCGTACGAGGTGCCGGGCGTCTCCGGATCGTCGGCGAACAGGGAGCCCAGGTCCCAGCCGCGGTCCGTGGGGAACTCGGTGATCGCGTCGGTGCCGTCGTGCACCAGGCGCCACAGGTCCTCGGGGGAGCCGACACCGCCGGGGTAACGGCAGCTCATCGCGACGATCGCGATCGGGTCGTCGTCGGCCGACGCGGGGGCCCTGCGCGGGGCGGGCACGGCGTCCGGGTTCTCCGTGCCGATCAGTCCGTCGAGGATGTGGGCGGCGAGCGCCGCGACGTTCGGGTGGTCGAAGGCCACGGCGGCGGGCAGCCGCAGTCCGGTCGCGGCGGTGAGCCGGTGGCGCAGTTCGACGACCGTGAGCGAGTCGAAGCCGAGTTCCTCGAAGGCGCGGTCCACTTCGGCCTCGCCGATCGGGGAGCGGCCGAGGACGGCCGCCGCCTCGGTGGCGACCAGGTCGCGTACGGTCCTGGCCCGGTCGCCTTCGGGCAGCGCGCGCAGGCGCTGGGCCAGGGACGAGTCACCCGCGTTCGCGGTCCGGCGCACGGGCGTGCGGACGAGTCCGCGCAGGACGGCGGGGACCGTACCGTGCCCGGGGGCGCGCAGGGCGGTGGTGTCGATGCGCGCCGCCACGACGGCCGCCCTGCTGCCGTCGGCGACGGCCGCGTCGAAGAGGGCGAGTCCGTCCTCGGTGGCGAGGGGGGCGATGCCCGACCGGCCGAGCCGCTTGATGTCGGTGTCGGCGAGCGTGGCGGCGAGGCCGCTGTGCTCGGCCCACAGGCCCCAGGCGATCGAGGTGGCCGGCAGCCCCGCGGCGCGCCGTCGCTGCGCCAGGGCGTCCAGGAAGACGTTGGCCGCGGCGTAGTTCGCCTGGCCGGCCCCGCCGAGCGTGCCGGCCACGGACGAGAACACGACGAACGCGTCGAGGGGCGTGCCCTCGGTCAGTTCGTGCAGGTTGACCGCGGCGTCGACCTTGGGGCGCAGGACCGTGTCGACGCGCTCGGGGGTGAGGGTGTCGACGACACTGTCGTCGATGACGCCGGCGCTGTGCACGACCGCGGTCAGCGGATGTGCCGCGGGGATGCCCGCGAGGAGGCCGGCCACCGCGTCGCGGTCCGCGGTGTCGCAGGCCGCGAGGGTGACGTCGGCGCCCAGCTCCTCCAGTTCCGCGAGGAGTTCGGTCGCGCCGGGGGCCGCCGTACCGCGTCGGCCGACCAGCAGCAGGTGCCGGGCGCCGTACGCGGTGACGAGGTGGCGGGTCACGACCCGGCCGAGCGCGCCGGTCGCCCCGGTGACCAGGACGGTGCCCCGCGGGTCGAGACGGACGGGCTCGGCGTCCTGGTGGGGCGCCCTGGCCAGTCGGGGCACGAGGACGACGCCGTCGCGCAGGGCCAGCTGCGGCTCGCCGGTGGCGAGAGCGGCGGCCAGCGACTGCCGCGCGTCGCCCGTGCGAGGGTCGGTACCGGACGGGACGTCGACGAGGAGGAACCGGTCCGGGTGCTCGGTCTGCGCCGAGCGGACCAGCCCCCACAGCGCCGCGTGCGGAAGGTCCCGTACGACGTCGCCGGGGGCGGCCGCCATGGCCCCGCTGGTCACGAACACCAGGCGGGAGGCGGCGAACCGCTCGTCGGACACCCAGTGGCGCAGCAGTGCCAGCGCCCGGTGCGTGACGGTGCGGGTGGCCTCGGCGAGGGGGCCCTCGACGGGCGGGCAGGGCACGAGGACGACGTCCGGTACGGCTCCGGAGGCGGCGAGCGTGTCGAGCTGCGCCCGGTCGGCGGCCTCGCCCGGGGCGGCGGGGTCGCCGTCCACGGCCGGCGCGGGTACGGGACGCCAGTTCACCTCGTACAGAGGCGTGCGTGCGGTTCCGGCGGCGCCGGGCCGCTGACGCGCGTCTCCGCCGCGCAGGACGAGGGACGCGACGGAGGCCACGGGCGCTCCGGTGGGGTCGGCGAGTCGGAGGGAAACCGCGTCGTCGCCGAGGCGCGTCAGCCGCACGCGGAGCCGGGTGGCGCCCGAGGCGGCGAGGCTCACGCCGGTCCAGGAGAACGGCAGGCGAAGGCCCGACGCCGGGTCGTCGGTGTGAGTGGTGTGCAGGGCCGCGTCGAGCAGCGCCGGGTGCAGGCCGAATCCGGCCGTGTCGACGTCGTCCGGGAGGGCGACCTCGGCGAAGACCTCGTCGCCGAGCCGCCAGGCGGCCCGCAGGCCCTGGAAGGCCGGGCCGTAGCCGTAGCCGCGGTCGGAGAGTCCCTCGTACAGGCCGGTCAGGTCGACGGGGGTCGCGTCCGGGGGCGGCCAGGCGGCCAGGGTGAACGCGTCGTCGGCGGGTTCCGGGGTGAGCACGCCCTCGGCGTGCAGGGTCCAGCCGGTGTCGCCTTCCTCGTCCTGCGCGTGGACACCGAACCGGCGGTGGCCGGACGCGTCCGGCGCCTCGACCGTCAGCTGCACGCGCTGGGCGCCCTTCTCGGGGAGCGTCAGCGGGGCGTGCAGGGTGAGTTCGCCGACGGTGGCGCAGCCGACCTCGTCACCCGCCCGTACCGCCAGCTCCACGAGCGCCGCGCCGGGCACGACGGCGTGGCCCTGGACGGTGTGCTGGGCGAGCCAGGGGTGCGTGGCGAGCGAGAGGCGGGAGGTGAAGAGGGTACGCCCGTCGTCGGCCAGTTCCACGGCGGCGGCGAGCAGCGGGTGCCCGGCCGACGCCAGTCCGGCGGAGCGGACGTCGGTGGTGCGGGTCGTGGCGGGTTCCAGCCAGTACCGCTCACGCTGGAACGGATACGTCGGCAGGTCGACCCCAGTCGCGCCGGTCCCTTCGAACAGCGGCCGCCAGTCCACCGGGACACCGGCCGTGAACAACCGGCCAGCGCCGTCAGCAACGCACTCTCCTCGTCCCGGCCCTTGCGCAGCACCGGCACCGCCGACGCCTCCGGAACGATCCGCCCCACCAGACCCGACAACACCCCGTCCGGACCCAGCTCCAGGAACGTGTCCACCCCCGCCTCCGCCAACGCCCCCACACCATCGGCGAACCGGACCGCCTCACGCACATGCCGCACCCAGTAACCCGGATCCCGCACCAGATCACCGGACGCCAGCCGCCCCGTCACGTTCGACACCAACGCAATCCGCGGCTCGTGGAACTCAAGCCCCTCCACCACCCGACGGAACTCCGCCAGCATCGGCTCCATCAACGGCGAATGGAACGCATGCGAAACCCGCAACCGCGTCGCCTTGCGCCCCTCAAGACGAGCGACGACAGCAGCAACCTCCTCCTCCACACCGGCGACCACCACCGCACCCGGACCGTTCACCGCCGCGACCGACACCCCGGCGTCAACAACGGCAACACCTCGGACTCCTCAGCCCCCACCGCCACCATCGCCCCACCCTCGGGCAACGCCTCCATCAACCGCGCACGCGCCGACACCAACGCACATGCATCCTCCAGCGACAACACCCCCGCCACATGCGCCGCCGCCACCTCACCGATCGAATGACCCCCCACCACCTCAACCCGCACACCCAGCCACTCCACCAACCGGAACAACGCAACCTCCACCGCGAACAACGCAGGCTGCGCCCAACCCGTCCGGTTCAACACCCCCTCATCCGCACCCCACACCACCTCACGCAACCCATCAAACCGCTCCACCACCTCATCAAACGCACGCGCGAACACCCCGAACCGCGCATACAACCCACGCCCCATCCCCAACCGCTGAGCACCCTGACCCGAGAACAACACCCCCACCCGGCCCACACCACCGGCAACACCCCGCGCAACCTCCACCACACCACCATCGGACGCCAAAACCACCGCCCGATGCCCGAACACCGAACAACCCAACAACGACCAACCCACATCCACCCGCGAACCCACAACCGACCCCACACCGGCCAGCCGCGCCTCCAACGCACCCTCCGACCGCGCCGAAACCACCCACGGAACCACGGCGGGATCGCCGGCAGAGCCCGCGACCTCCACAGGAGCCCCGACCACCGCATCCTCCGGCGCCTGCTCCAGCACCACATGCGCGTTCGTCCCGCTGATCCCGAACGACGACACCGCGCTGCGCCGCACACGCCCCGCGTCCGGCCACGCCACGTTCTCCGTCACCAGCCGCACCTCACCGGCCGACCAGTCCACATGCGACGACGGCGCGTCCACATGCAACGTCCGCGGCACCACACCCGCACGCATGGCCATCACCATCTTGATGACCCCACCCACACCCGCGGCCGCCTGCGCATGACCGATGTTCGACTTCAACGACCCCAACAGAACCGGCTCCACCCGATCCCGCCCATACGTCGCCAACAACGCCTGCGCCTCGATCGGATCACCCAGCGTCGTCCCCGTCCCATGCCCCTCAACGACATCCACATCCGCCGCCACCAGACCCGCACCCGCCAACGCGTCACGGATCACCCGCTGCTGCGACGGACCGTTCGGCGCCGTCAACCCGTTCGACGCACCGTCCTGGTTCAGGGCGGAGCCGCGGACGACCGCGAGGACGCGGTGCCCGTTCCGGCGTGCGTCGGAGAGGCGCTCCAGCAGGAGCAGGCCGGCGCCCTCGGCCCAGCCGGTACCGTCGGCGCCGTCGGCGTAGGCCCGGCAGCGTCCGTCCGGGACAGGGCACGCTGGCGGGAGAAGTCGATGAAGACCTGCGGCGAGGCCATGACGGCAACGCCGCCGGCCAGGGCGAGGTCGCACTCGCCCTGCCGCAGCGCCTGCGCCGCCTGGTGCAGGGCGACCAGCGACGACGAACAGGCCGTGTCGACCGTGACGGCCGGGCCCTCCAGGCCCAGGGTGTAGGCGATCCGGCCGGAGGCGACACTGCCCGCCGCGGCGGTGCCGAGGTAGCCCTCCAGCTCCTCGGGCACGCCCTCGTAACGCTCCGCGTAGTCGTGGTGCATGAGGCCGGCCCAGACGCCCGTGCGGCTGCCGCGCAGGGACAGCGGGTCGATGCCCGCCCGCTCGAACGCCTCCCACGCGATCTCCAGCAGCAGACGCTGCTGCGGGTCCATCACCAGGGCCTCGCCGGGGGCGATGCCGAAGAAGGCCGGGTCGAAGTCCCCGACGTCGTGCAGGAAGCCGCCGTGCCGCGCGTAGCAGGTCCCGGGTGCGTCGGGGTCGTCGGCGAACAGGGAGTCCAGGTCCCAGCCGCGGTCCGTGGGGAACTCGCTGGTGCCCTCGCGGCCCTCTTCGACGAGGCTCCACAGGTCCTCGGGCGAGCGGACGCCGCCGGGGTAGCGGCAGCTCATCGCGACGATCGCGATCGGGTCGTCGTCGGACCGCGCGCCGGGGCGCGGTACGGCGGCCGGCTGCGGCGTGTCCTCGGCGCCGGTGAGTTCGGCGGCCAGGTGGCGGGCCAGCGCCTCGGGGGTGGGGTGGTCGAACGCCACGGTCGCGGACAGCGGGAGGCCGGTGGCCTCGACGAGCCGGTTGCGGAGACGTACGGCCGTGAGGGACGTCAGGCCGAGGTCCTTGAACGCGCGGTCCGCCGCGACGGTCTCGGGGGCGTTCTCGCCGAGGACAGTGGTGACGGCGGTGAGCACGCGGTCGACGAGGTCGACGTGGCGTTCCTCGTCCGTCAGCGGCTCCAGCAGGCGGACGAGGTCGGCGCGTACGGATTCGTCGGCCGCCGACCAGCCGGCCGTGGTGTCCGCGCGGCCGGGAAGGAGCAGGGCGTCCGCGGCCGCGGTGCGGGCCGGGGAGGGCGCGAGCAGGCACGCGTCGGGTCCGGTGAGGGCGGTGTCGAGATACGTCAGGCCGTCCCGGAGGGGGATGTCCTCGCCGCTGCCGCTGTCGCCGTCGGACCAGGGGTCCGTGGCGAGCACGGCGCCCGCACCGCCGCGGGTGCGGTACGCGTGGACGAGGGCGGCCGCGGCCGCGACGGATGCGGCGGCCTCCTCGCCGGCTGCGCCGAGCGCCGCGGTGAGCGGGGCGAGCACGACGAGGGCGGGGAGCGTGTCGCCCCCCACCGCCTCGTAGAGCCCGCGCAGGGTGTGCGCGGGCTCGTCGGCGGACGCCGTGTGGACGAGTGCGGCGACCGGTCCGGCCACGGCCGTGGCCGGGTCGGTGGTGGTGCGCACGTCGGCGCCGAGCTCGGTGAGCCGGTCGGCGAGCGCGGTCAGGCCGTCCGTGTCGTGTCCGACGAGGACCAGCCGGCGCAGGCCGTGACCGGTGACGAGCCGGGTGGCGACGGCGGCGCCCATGGCACCGTCGGCGCCCGTGACGACGGCGGCGCCGTCGGGGCCGGGGCGGGACGCGCCGCTCTGGGGAGCGGCGGCCGGCGTGGTCCTCGGTACGAGGGCTTCGCCGGAACGCACGGCGATCCTCGGCTCGCCGGATGCGACGAGGCGGTCCAGGACCTCGTGCGGGACGGAGTCGTCGTCGAGGTCGACGAGGACGAGCCGGCCGGGGTGGGCGGTCTGGAGGGCCCGCAGCCGGGCCCACGTGCCGTCGGCCTGGCCGCCCTGCTGGAACGCGGCGTCGACGGCGCCGCTCGTCACCACGACGAGCGTGGGCTCGGTCGGGGTGGTGCGCGCGAGCCGTGCCGCGACACGGCCGGGAAGGCCCGTCAGGTCGGCGAGGGCTGCGACGGCGTCCCCCCGCGCGTCGGGCCGGTCGTGCTCGTCGAGGAGATGCCAGGCCGGGCCGTCCGCGGGTGCGGCGTCGGTCAGGGGGACCCACTCCATGCGGAACAGGCCGTCGAGCATGCCGTTCGCGGTGGCGACGAGCCGGTTCGGCCGGTCGAGCATCCCGTCCCGCACGATCTTGCCGGAGGCGGTGCGCGGCACCTGGGCGACGGTGTGCAGCCGCTCGGGCACCTTGTAGTACGACAGGCGGGCGCGGCACTCGGCGAACAGCCGCCGCGCGTCGATTCCGCCGGGGCCGGGGACGACCAGGGCGACGGGCACCTGTCCGAGGACCTCGTGCGGGGCTCCGACGACGGCGGCGTCGGCGACGCCGGGAACCTGACGCAGCACCTCCTCGACCTCGCCCGGGTGGATGTTCTGGCCGCCGCGGACGATGAGTTCCTTGATGCGACCGGTGACGGTCAGGAAGCCGTCGGCGTCGCGCCGCGCCAGGTCTCCGGTGCGGTGCCAGCCGTCCACGGGCGGTACGGCGGTGCCGGTGGCACCGTCGTAGTAGCCGAGCATGACGTTCGGACCCTGCACCCGGACCTCGCCCTCGTCGCCCGCGGGGACGTCGGCGCCGGTCCGCGGGTCCACGAGACGGACCTCCAGGCCGGGCACGGGCCGGCCGCAGGAGCCGGGCACACGCGGTCCGTCGGGGTGGTTGGAGGTGATGGGGCCGCACGTCTCGGTGGTGCCGTAGCTGTCGAGGAGCGCGACGCCGAAGGTGTCCTGCACGGCCTCGCGCAGCGGCTCGGACGCGACGGAGCCCGCGGTGAGGCAGGTGCGCAGGGTGGTGGTCACGTCGGTGCCCCGTTCGCGGGCGGCGTGCACCAGCTGGTGGTACATGGCGGGAACGGCGGCCAGGAACGTGAAGGGGCGCGCGGTGAGGAGTTCGAGCGCCTCGCCCGCGGAGAAGGCGGTCATGATGTGGGCGGTGGCGCCGACCGCGGTGACGCCGAGAACGCCGAGGTGGTGTCCCAGGCAGTGCGACAGCGGCAGCGGCCACAGGACGTGGTCGTCGGCGGAGAAGCCGAGCATCGGCGCGTAGCAGGCGGCGATGGTCCACAGGGAGTTGCGGGTGGTGGACAGGACGCCCTTGGGGCGGCCGGTGGTGCCCGAGGTGTAGAGCATGAAGGCCGGGTCGTCGAGTGCGAGGTCGTCCCGGGGGGCCTCGGCCGGCTCGGTGCCGGCGAGCCCGGTGAACGACACGGCGCCCTCGAGGGCGTCGCCGGGCGCGGTGTCGCCGGTGACGACGACGAGGAGTCGCGGGTGGCGGTGCAGCAGGGAGCGCACGTCGTCGAGGCGGGAGGGCGCGGTGATCAGGAGGCGCACTCCGCCGTCCGTCAGGACGTGGTCGAGTTCCTCCGCGGTGCTGCGGGCGTTGACGGGAATGCCGATGGCGGAGGCCCGGGCGACGGCGAAATAGCTCTCCACCATGTCGACCCCGTTGTCGAGGAGGAGGGCGGCGCGGTCGCCGCGCTCCAGGCCGAGCGCGGCGAAGTGGCCCGCCAGTCGTGCGGTGCGGCGTTCCAGCTCCGCGTAGCTGACGCTGCGCCGGGCGTCGGAGAAGGCGGTCTTGCCGCCGAGCCGCTTCGCCTGCTCCCGCAGCAGTTCGTGCAGCGGCCGGACCAGATCGTTGCGCAGCACTTCAGCACTTCCCTCGTGTCGTTCTCGGGTCATTCAGGTGGTTCGTGGGGCCGTTCCCGGCCGGGTCAGGACCGCGCGAAGACGCGGTCGACCAGTTCGGCGGCCTGCTCGGCGTTGAGCCGCGGGTCGCAGAGCGTCGTGTACCGGCGTTCGACGTCGTCGGCGGAGATGGGTCCGCCGACGCACTCGGTGACCTCCTCGGCGGCGGTCTCCAGGTGCAGGCCGCCGACGTGCTGTCCGTGGGCGTGCAGGACGTCGCGGAAGCGGACCGCCTCGGTGACGAGGTCGTCCAGGTGGCGCACCTTCGTGCCGGACGGGAGTCGGCGGGTGTTCCCGTGCATGGGGTCGCACAGCCAGATCACCGGGTGACCCGCGGCGCGCACCGCGCGGACGATCGGGGGCAGGACGGTGTCGACGGCGTCGGCGCCCATGCGGACGATGAGGGTGAGCCGTCCGGGCTCCCGGCGCGGGTCGAGGACCTCGCACAGGCGCAGCACGCTCTCGGGCGTCGACCGGGGTCCTATCTTGCAGGCGACCGGGTTGGTGACCTGGCTCAGCAGCGTGACGTGGGCGTCCTCCGGTCCCTTGGTCCGCTCGCCGACCCAGGGGTAGTGGGTGGAGCCGAGGAACAGCCCGCCGGTCGCCTGGTCCATGCGGACCAGGGGCCCGATGTAGTCCATGACGAGCGCGTCGTGGCTGGACCAGGGCCCGGGGTGGGTGCTGCGGGAGGCGGTCCGTACCCGGTGGTGGCGCAGGGCGTGCTGCACCTCGTCGCTGAAGTGGTAGGCCCACAGCATGCGGACGGGGTCGTGCGCCCTCGCCTCGGCGGAGGCGCCCTCGGCGTTGATCATGTGGCCGCGGAAGGCGGGGAGTTCGACGCCGTCGACCACTTCGAACGGCGCGGAGCGGGGCTTGGCGTACTGTCCGCCCATGCGGCCGACCCTGACGACGCTGCGGCCGGTCAGGTCGCCGAGCCGTTCGGCGAGCGCGTCCAGCGCGCCGAGCTTCGCCTCGGTGTGGTGCGGGGTGGTCTCGTAGAAGCTCTCCGCGCAGTCGCCCATCTGGAGGAGGTGGGCCTCGCCGGCCGCGACGTCGGCGAGCCGGTCGCGCAGCTCGTCGATCTCGGAGGGGAGCACGAGGGGCGGCGCCGCGGTCAGCGTTGCGCGGACCCGCTCGTACGCCGGGTGGTCGCGCCACTGCGGCTGCTGGGCGGCGGGGCGCTCGTCCCACGCGGGGGGCTGCGACGGACCGGACACGTGGTCGCGGGTGACGATGCCCTCCAGCTCCACGAGGAGGTCGGAGCGGCAGATGTCGGCGTTGAGGAACACCATGTCGACGGACGGGGACAGGGCTTCGCGGCAGATCCGCTCGACCCGGGCGATGTCCGCCTGGTGCCGTACGTACACCTTGACGGCCCGCAGGTCGTCGAGGGTGCAGCCGGGGCCGACGCCGTGCACGGAGAGGTTACGGGTGCCGATGACGTGGGCGATGTTGTCCAGTGCCAGCCGGCACTGGGCCTCCACGTCGTCGGGGTGCATGGTGTGGTGGCCCAGGATGCCGGCGGTTCCCGAGACGAAGACCTGCTCTCCGCCGCCCTGGTGCGCGAAATGGGTGGCGCGGGCGAAGTTCGGGGCCTTCGGCCCGTAGCGGCTCGGGTAGTGGTACGGGGGTACCTGGCGCGGGTTGTCGATGTTGACCTGGGTGCCGGACCGGCTGGCGAGGAAGTACAGGACGATGCCGCCGCCGTGGGCGCCGATGACGGTCGCGGCGGGCATGTCGCCGGCGATGCCGTGGCGCTCCAGGGTGCGGGCGCGGCCGACGCAGAACTCCCGGTACACCTCCAGGCCGGAGGCGTTCTCCTCGTTGATGCGGCTGATGTAGTGCCAGATGCGGTAGATGTGCGGGTAGCCCAGGGTGCGGGTGAGTTCCAGGGCCTCGCTGTAGGCGGCCTCGGTGACGTCGACGTAGTCGTCGCTCTCCGGTATCCGGGTGGCGCAGAAGAGGAAGTCGCCGTCGTGGGCGTAGCACAGGGCTCCGGCCCGGCCGGCCTCCACGGGCCGGCCGGTGGTCCAGACCTCGGCGAAGCCCTCCTCCACGGACTTCGTGATCTGGATGCCGATCGTCGGATGGCCCTCGTCCGTGGTGGGCGAGGTGGGTTCGTCGGTGTAGCGGACGATGCCGAGGACATGTCGTCCGGGCGCCACCCGGCCGGCCTCCTTGAGGCCGCGGAAGGACGCCGTGGGCGCGTACGTGGTTGTCATGGGCTAACCCCCGGTAGCCTCGTGCCGGGCTGGGCGACAGTCCCGGTCTCGGAAGATTGCTCGTGTGCCGGTCACGAGCCGCTGTGGCCGAGCGCCAGCCGGACCAGATCCTCGGCGGCCATGTTCTTGATGGTGTGTTCGGTGGCCCGGACGTTCCGGTCGTCCACTTCGCCGTCCTGTCCCTCGCCGCCGTCGCCGGTCTCCCGGGCGAGGCTCAGCAGGGTGTCCAGGACGCCGGCGGCCCTCAGGCGGTCCAGTGGGACCGTCGCCAGGGCGCGCCTGACCTCCTCGTCGGCGGGGCCCTGTTCGGCGGCCGGCGAAGCGGCCGGGACGATGCGCCCGGCCAGGTAGTGGGCCACGGCCTGCGGTGTCGGATAGTCGAAGATCAGTGTGGAGGGCAGGCGCAGCCCGCTGACGGCGTCGAGCCTGTTGCGCAGCTCGATGCCGGTGAGGGAGTCCAGGCCCAGGTCCAGGAAGCCCCGGTCCACGGCGACGCTCGCCGGGGTGGGGTGGCCGAGCACGGCGGCGACGTGTTCGCGTACGACGGCCAGGACTTCGCGCCCGCGGTCCTGCTCGGGGAGGTCCGCGAGGCGGGCGCGGAGCGCCGCGGACTGGTCGGCGCGTTCCGCGGAGCGGGCCCTGGGGAGCCGGACGAGACCGCGCAGCATCGGCGGGACCTGCTCGGCGTGGGAGAACAGCCGTCGCAGCGCCCTGGCGTCGATGCGGGCGGGGACGAGGCACGCCTCGCCGGTGGCGCTCGCCAGGTCGAACAGGGCGAGCCCCTCGTCGGTGGCGAGCGCCGTCAGTCCGATGCGGGACGCACGGGCGCGGTCGGCCTCGGAGAGCCGGTCCACCATTCCCCCGTCGGCCTCCCAGGCGCCCCAGGCCAGGGACTGGGCGGGCAGTCCGAGGGCGTGCCGGTGTGCGGCGAGGGCGTCGAGGAAGGCGTTCGCCGCGGCGTAGTTGGCCTGGCCGGCGCCGCCCAGGGTGCCGGAGAGCGAGGAGAACAGGCAGAAGACGCTCAAGCTCTGTTCGCGCGTCAGGTCGTGCAGGTGCCAGGCGGCGTCGACCTTGGGGCGCAGCACGGTGTGCAGCTGCTCCTCGGTGAGGGCCTCCAGCATGCCGTCGGCGAGGACGCCGGCCGCGTGGACGACGCCGGTGAGCGGACGGTCCGCCGGCAGGGCGTCGAGCACGGCGGCCAGGGAGGCCCGGTCGGACACGTCGCACGCGGCGACGGACACCTCGGCGCCCAGGCCGCGCAGTTCCTCGGCGAGTTCGGTGGCGCCCTCGGCCTTCGGCCCGCGCCGGCTCACCAGCAGCAGGTGACGGGCGCCGCGGTCGGTGACGAGGTGCCGGACGAGGGCGGAGCCGAGGGCGCCGAGGGCGCCGGTGACCAGGACGGTGCCGTTCGGGTCGAGGGACGGGGCCTCGGCCGTGGCGGGCAGGTCCGGGCGGGCCAGGCGGGGCACCAGCGGCTCGCCGTCGCGAAGGGCGAGCTGCGGTTCGTCGAGGGCGAGGGCGGCGGGCAGCGCGTGCGCCGACGCGTCCGTGTCGTCGGTGTCGACGAGGAGGATGCGGTCGGGGTGCTCGGTCTGCGCGGTGCGCACGAGTCCCCACACGGCGCTGCCGGTGAGGTCGGCGGGGTCGTCGCCGACGGCGCTGCCGGTGAGGACCACGAGCCGGGTGGCGGCGAGGCGTTCGTCGGCCACCCAGTCGCGCAGCAGGGCGAGCGTGCGGGTGGTGGCGTCGCGGACCGCCCCGGGCACGTCGTCGGGCGTGCCGGCGGGGCGCGGGTGGGTGAGCACCACGAGGGCGGGCGGGGTGGTCCCGGCGTCCAGGGCGCGGCGCAGGGTGGCGAGATCCGCGTACCAGAGTCCGTCGCCCCACTGGGCGCGCAGGCCTCCGGCGAGGCGTACGTCGTCGGCGCCGAGCACGGCCCAGGGGCCGGCCGGCCTGCCGGCGCCGTCGCGGGGCAACGGCGTGGTGGAGGGCACCCAGCGGACCTGGAAGAGCGCGTCGTCGCGCTGGTCCTGGACCAGCTGGTCGGCGGCCACGTCGCGCAGGCGGATGGTGCCGGCGCGGACCACGGGAGTGCCGGCCGGGTCGACGGCGGTGAGCGACAGTTCCCGCTCGCCGGCGGCGGTGAGCGCGACCCGCAGGGCGAGGGCGCCCCTGGCGTGGACGGTCACGTCCTGCCAGGCGTACGGCAGGCGGGTCTCCCCGCCGACCTCGTCGTAGCCGACGAGGGCCAGGGCCTGCATGGCGGCGTCCCACAGGGCCGGGTGGAGGACGAACCGCTCGGCCTCCGCGTGGCGGGCCTCCGGGAGGGACACCTCGGCGAAGACCTCCTCGCCGCGCTGCCATACGGCTCGGACTCCCTGGAAGGCGGGCCCGTAGTCGTAGCCGTGTGCGGCGAGCCGCTCGTAGGCGCCTTCGATGTCGACGGTGACGGCTCCGGGCGGCGGCCAGCTGCCCGCGAGGCCCTCCCCGTCCGGGGTGTCCGCGGAGTCGGGGACGAGCGTTCCGGAGGCGTGGAGTTCCCAGGGCTCGTCGGGGAGGGCGTCCTCCGGGCGGGAGTGGATGGTGACGGACCGGGCGTCCTCGTCGTCCGGTGCGGAGAGGGTGACGCGGAGGTGGACGGCCGTGCTGTCGGGCACGACCAGCGGCGCGTGGAGCGTGAGGTCCCGCACGACGGGGCAGTCGGCGGTGCCGCCCGCGCGGCAGGCCAGTTCGACGAGGCCGGTGCCGGGCAGCAGGGCGGTGCCCCACAGGGCGTGGTCGGCGAGCCAGGGAAGGGTCTGGGCGGAGAGCCGGCCGGTGAGGACCACGCCCTGGGACTCCGGCAGTTCGGCGGTGGCCCGGAGGAACGGGTGGTCGACGGCGGTGAGGCCGAGTCCCCCCGCGTCGACGGCGTCGTCGTCGGGTGCGGTCCAGTGGCGTTCGCCTTGGAAGACGTACGTGGGCAGGTCGAGGTGCGGTGCCGGGTGGCCCGCGAAGACGGTGTCCCAGTCGACGGCGACGCCGTCGGTGTGGAGGCGGGCCAGGGCGGCCAGGGCCGTGTCGGTCTCGGGGCGGCCGCGCCGCAGGAGCGCGGTGAACACCTCGCCGCCGGAGTCCGGTTCGCCGGCGACCGTGTCCTGGGCCGCCGCGGTGAGCGCCGTGTCGGGGCCCAGTTCGAGGAAGCGTGTGACGCCCTCGGCGCGCAGGGTGCGCACGCCGTCGGCGAACCGCACGGTGGCGCGGACGTGGGAGACCCAGTACTCGGGAGAGCCGGCCTGCTCCGCGGTGAGGAGGGTGCCGGTGACGTTGGAGACGACGGGCAAGCGGGGCTCGTGGGCGGTCACCGAGGACAACACCGCGGCGAAGTCGTCGAGCATGGGCTCCATGAGCGTGGAGTGGAAGGCGTGGGAGGTGCGCAGCGGCCTGGTGCGCACACCCTCGGCGCGGCAGGCCGCGGCGGCCTTCTCGACGTGCGTCCGGTCACCGGAGAGCACCACGGCGGACGGGCCGTTGACGGCCGCGACGTCCACGTCGGCGCCGAGGGAGGCGACGAGTTCGCGGACCCACTCCTCGGGGGCGGCGACGGCGACCATGGCGCCGCCCTCGGGGAGGCGGCCCATGAGCCGTCCGCGTTCGGCGACGATTCGTGCGGCGTCGGGCAGGGACCAGACTCCTGCGACATGGGCGGCGGTCAGCTCGCCCACGGAGTGTCCGGCGAGCAGGGCGGGGCGTACGCCCCAGCTCTCGACGAGCCGGTGGAGGGCCACTTCCAGGGCGAAGGTGGCGGCCTGGGTGTACTCGGTACGGTCCAGGAGGCGGGCGTCCGCCGTGTCCGGGCGGGCGAACAGCACGGTCTTCAGGGGCCGCTCGAGGTGGGCGTCGAACGCGCCGCACACCTCGTCGAGGGCCTGCGCGAAGACGGGGTGGGCGACGTACAGGTCGTGGCCCATGCGGGGCCGCTGGGCTCCCTGGCCGGTGAACAGCACGGCCAGCTTGCCGTCCCGGCGGGCGCGGGCGGTGACGACGTGCGCCTCGGATTCGCCGGCCGCGAGCGCGTCGAGGCCGCGCAGCAGCTCCGTCCGGTCGGTGGCGAGAACGGCGGCGCGCTCCGGCATGGCGGTGCGGCGGGTGGCCAGGGCCGCGGCGATCCGGGCGGGGTGAACGCCCTCGGTGCGGTCGGCCCAGGTGCGGAGCCGGGCGGCCTGGGCGCGCAGGGCTTCCTCGGTCCGGGCGGACAGCATCCAGGGGGCGGTGCCCGGAAGGGCGTGATCGGCGCCGGGCTCCTCGGCCGGCGGCGCCTGTTCGAGGATCACGTGGGCGTTGGTGCCGCTCAGGCCGAAGGAGGAGACGGCGGCGCGCCGGGCGCGGCCGGTCTCGGGCCACGCCACGGACTCGCCGGTGACGAGCCGTGCGGCGCCGGCGTCCCAGTCCACCTGGGGCGAGGGGTCATCGGCGTGCAGAGTGGGCGGGACCACGCCGTTCCGCATGGCCTGCACCATCTTGATGACGCCCGCGACACCCGCCGCGGCCTGGGTGTGGCCGATGTTGGACTTGACGGAGCCGAGGAGGAAGGGGCGGTCGGCGGGCCGGCCGGTTCCGTAGGTGGCGAGGAGCGCCTGGACCTCGATGGGGTCGCCGAGGCGGGTTCCGGTGCCGTGGCCCTCCACGACGTCGATGTCGGCGGTGGAGAGGCCCGCCCGCTCCAGCGCGGCGTTGATGACGCGCTGCTGGGAGGGGCCGTTGGGGGCGGTGATGCCGTTGGACCTGCCGTCCTGGTTGACGGCGGAGCCGCGGATCACGGCGAGGACGGGGTGGCCGTTGCGGCGGGCGTCGGAGAGCCGCTCGACCAGCAGCACCCCGACGCCTTCCGCGAAACCGGTGCCATCGGCTCCCGCGCCATAGGACTTGCACCGGCCGTCCAGGGACAGGCCGCGTTGGCGGCTGAAGTAGACGAAGGTGTCCGTGGTCGTCATGACGGTGGCTCCGCCGACCAGCGCCATCGTGCAGTCGCCGTCGGCCAGCGACCGGCAGGCGAGGTGCAGGGCGACCAGGGAGGAGGAGCAGGCCGTGTCCACGACGACGGCCGGGCCTTCCAGCCCGAAGGCGTAGGCCACGCGGCCGGCCGCCATGCTGGCGGCGTCGGTGGAGGGCCCGGACGACATGATGCCGTTGAAGACGCCCACGCGGCCGCCCCGCAGGGTGTCGAGCCGGATCCCGGCGCGCTCGACCGCCTCGGCGGAACATTCCAGGAGCAGCCGGTGCTGAGGATCCACGGCCGGCGCCTCGCGCGGGCTGATGTCGAAGAACTCGGCGTCGAAGGAGGCGGCGTCGGCGAGGAACCCGCCGTGCTTCACATAGGTCTTTCCGGGGGTGTCCGGATTCGGGTCGTAGATTCCGGAGATGTCCCAACCTCGGTCGGACGGGAATTCACCAATGGCGTCACGCCCTTCCGAGACCAGCTCCCACAGCTCGTCCGGCGAGCCGACCCGGCCGGGATAGCGACATGCCATGCCGACGATCGCAACCGGTTCCGCGGACCGGTTCTCCGCCTCGTGCACACGCTGCCGCAGATCCTGAATTTCTGCGGTCGCGCGCCTCAGATAATCAAGGTACTTCTGTTCGCCATCCATTATTGCCCCCGCTACGGAAACCTGTCCCCGACCGGCTTTCCGGCAGGCCTGACGGAAACACCGAACAATCACCCGCAGGCCAGGGACAGATATGGCGATGGGTGAGAAAACAAGAGGGTGATGGAAAAGGTATGGAAACCTGGACGGTCCAGGGGCTCACCGGCCGCGCGACGCGGCCGGCGAGGTGGCACCCGGCGGTTTGCGGATCAGGCGGAACGCCGCTGACCAGTGAGCTCGGCCAGATGCCAGGTGGCAGCACAACGCGGACATTGAGCGACAGAACGGCCCCTGGCCGTCTGCCGGAAGTGCTCCAGCGAGTCGCCTTCGATACAGAGCGCGTCGGCCAGCAGGGCGATCGAGCGCCGCTGCGGCGTGGTAGTCCGACCGCGCTCCAGATCGGAGATCGTACGAATGCTGAGACCGGAGCTGTAGGCCAATTCTTCCTGGGTCATTCCGGCCCGTTCGCGAAGCGATCGCACCAGCGCGGCAAGCTCTTCCGTCGGATGTTCTTCTACAGCAGTGTGAGACATCACGTAGTTCTCCCCGTGAGCCCCCTCCGGGCCTTGCTGTCCGGCCACCCGGAGGGGAACAACGTGATTGGCTTTGGCTGGATCGACCCTAGCACGTGTCTTCGATCAAGGCACATGCGTTCGGATCTGATCCGCCGTCAAAGCCGATACTTCACGGGGACTTCACCTCATGCTTCCCGCACCCGCTGCGCGTACTCGGCGACGAATTCCCCGACCGATCGATCAGGTTCGGCCACAATGGCCGAAAGGAGATTCACATACTCCCCGATCCACCGGGCCACCGCGCCGTCCGGGAAGCAACCGGACCGGTGATTCGCGGCGATCACCGAGAACTGGTCGGTGAAGTGGATCTCCACCCGCAGCGGGTGCTCCGTCTGCGCGAGAACCTGGACGGGCGTGGCCGCACCGAGGACGGACATCAGCCGCCCGAGACCGGCGATCATGCCCGGCACGTTCTCGTTGACGACGTAGCTCTCGAACAGCGGCTCGGTGGCGGGAAGCCCTCCCAGCTCCCTCAGCGCCTCGGGTCGCACGTACTCGTAGTCGCTGATCGCCTTGATCTTGTCCTGCACCCCGGCCAACCAGGTCAGCACCGGGGTCTCCGGGTCGACCGTGGTGGCCACGGGCAGGATGTTGAACATCAGGCCGGCCGCCTGGTCCACGTCGACCGACGTGGTGCTGCGGCCCGACATCAGGGCACCGCTGACCACCTCGCGCGAACCGGTGATAGCGCTCAGGATGATCGACCAGGCGCCGTAGACCACGCTGTTGACGCTGAGTCCGCTGCTGCGGGCCAGCTCCGTGATGGCCGCCGCGTCCTCGTCCGCGACCGCCACGAACTCCTGCTGGACCGGCACCGCGACGTCCGTACGGCGCTCATCGGCCGGCAGGGTGATCCGCGCACCGGGCAGCTCCAGGCCGTCCAGCTGGCCGCGCCAGAACTCCTCCGCCTCGCTCATGTCCCGGTCGGCCTGCTCCTGGCAGAAGTCGCCGTAGGCCGCGGACGGCGGGATCACCAGCGGTTCCCGGCCGGACGACAGGGCCTCGTAGGTGTCGAGGAGGGTGCGGACCATCATGGCCGCGCTCCAGCCGTCCTGGGCGAGCAACGTGAAGAAGTGGATGTACTCCCACGTGTCGTCGGCCAGCCGGAACAGGCCGAGCCGCGTCTTGGGCAGCTGCTCGTGGAAGCCCCGCCGCCGCTGCGCCTCGATGTAGGCGCTGATCCGGCGCTCCTGCTCCACCGGAGTCGCGGCCCGCAGGTCGAACGTCTCGAAGCCGATCTTCACACCGGTGCGGACCACCTGGATCCACCGCCCGTCCTCGTCCCGGACGTAGCTGGAACGCAGCGACGGGAACTGGTCGATGGTGTACTGCCAGGCCTTCTCCAGCGCGACCGGCTCCAGCTTGTTGCCCTGGAACTGGAAGCGCTGGTGAGTGATGTACACACCCGAGTCGGGCGCCCGCTCCACGTACTCCAGGGCGTTGCGCTGCATGCCGGTGGCCGGGTAGGCGTCCGCCGCGTCCGGGTACAGGGAGCGCGCCCACTCGAGCAGCTGCGCGTCCCGCTCGACCGTGGCCCTGGCCCGGACCGGTCCGCGGGACTCGGCGATGGCCGCCAGGTCCGCGATGGTCGGGCTCTGGAAGACGTCCGCCGGGGTGAGGGCCATGCCCTTCGCGGTGGCGCGGCTCACCATCTGGATACCCAGCAGGGAGTCGCCGCCCAGGGCGAAGAAGCCCCGGTCGATGGTGACCTCCTCCAGGCCGAGCACCTCGGCCCAGATCTCCGCCAGCTGCTCCTCCAGCCGGTTGCGCGGGGAGACGATCGTCTCCGTCCGGCGCACACCGCGCTGCGGGAGCGGCAGCGCGCCGCGGTCCAGCTTGCCGTTGGCGTTGATGGGGAACTCGGCGAGCGCGACGACCGCCGACGGCACCATGAACTCCGGCACCCGGTCCCGCAGGAACGTGCCGGCCTCCGTGGTCAGCCACGCGCCGAGTTCCGTCAGCGGGTCGGCGCCGTCGCCCGCCGTGCCGGGCGCGGTCACCCCGTCCTCGGTGAGGACGTAGGCGACGAGCTGCTTGTCCTGTGCGCCCTCCGCGATCTCACGGGCCATCACGACGACGTCGCGCACCGCGGGGTGCTCGCGCAGGGCGGTCTCGATCTCGCCCAGCTCGATCCGCATGCCGCGGACCTTGACCTGGAAGTCCGTACGGCCCAGGAAGACCATCGAGCCGTCGGCCCGGAAGCGGGCGAGGTCGCCCGTGCGGTACAGGGTGGCGCCGGGCTCGGAGCTGAACGGGTCGGGGATGAAGCGCTGCTCGGTCAGCTCGGGCCGGTTGAGGTAGCCGCGGGCCACGCCGACGCCGCCGATGAACGCCTCGCCGGCCGCGCCGATCGGTACCGGCCTGAGGTTGCGGTCGAGGATGTAGATCGTGGTGTTCGAGATCGGGGTGCCGATCGAGACGGGGCCGTTGCCCAGGTCGCGCGGGCACTCCCAGCACGTGCTGTCGACGGAGCACTCGGTCGCGCCCCACAGGTTGTACACGGTCGCGGCGGGCAGCCGGTCGTACACGCCCTTGATCGACGCGGCGGGCAGGTCCTCGCCACTGGCGATCACCCGGGTGACCGAGGTGCACCGCTCGATCCCGGGGTGCTGGAGGAAGACCCTCAGCATCGACGGGACGAAGTGCAGGGTGGTGACGGACTGCTCCTGGATGAGGGTGGAGAGGTACTCGGGGTCCTTGTGCCCCTCCGGGCGGGCGACCACCATCCGCGCGCCCGTCAGCAGCGGCCAGAAGAACTCCCACACGGACACGTCGAAGCTGAACGGGGTCTTCTGCAGCACCCGGTCGTCCGGGGTGAGCCCGAAGTACTCCTGCTTCCACAGCAGCCGGTTGACGACGCCGCGGTGCGTCATCATCGCCGCCTTCGGACGGCCCGTGGAACCCGACGTGTAGATCATGTACACGAGGTCGTCCAGCCCCGGGGAGCACTCCGGGCGGGTGTCGGGCTGGTCCTCGAACTCCTCGGGACGGTCCAGCAGCAGCGTCCGCGCCCCGTGCTCGGGGAGCCCGTCCAGCAGGTGCGTCTGGGTCAGCAGGATGCCCGGCTGGGCGTCGGAGAGCATGAACTCCACGCGCTGGCGGGGGTACGTCGGGTCGATCGGCAGGTACGCGCCGCCGGCCTTGATGATGCCGAGCAGGCCGACCACCATCTCGACCGAGCGCTCCACCGAGATCGCCACGGGCTGGTCGGGGCCGACGCCCATGGCGCGCAGCCGGTGGGCCACCCGGTTGGCGCGGCGGTCGAGTTCGGCGAAGGAGACGTCCTGTCCCTCGAAGGTCACCGCGATCTCGTCCGGCGTGCGGTCGGTCTGGTCCTCGATGAGGGTGTGCAGACAGCGCATCTGCTCGTCCGGCCAGGTGCGGTCGGTGTCGTTCCACTCGACGAGGACGCGGTGCTCGATCTCCGCCGGGATGACCGGCAGGTCCGACACCTTCCGCTCCAGCGACCCGGCGAAGGCCTCCAGCAGCACCCGGTAACCGCCGAGCAGCCGCTCGATGGTGTCGTGGTCGAAGAGGTCGCTGTCGTACTCGGCGTCGACGAGCAGCGAGTCCGGCAGCTCGGTCACGGAGATCTCGATGTCGAACTTCGCCGTGTCGTTGTGCATCTCGACGACGTCGGCGAAGGCGGCGCCACCGGGCCCGGAGTCACCGCTGTGCCGCTTCATGTCGAAGACGACCTGGAACAGCGGGTTGGCGGAACCGCCCCGCTCCGGGCTCAGCTCGGCGACCAGCGCGTCGTAGGGGACGTCCTGGTACTCGAAGCCCTGCTTGACCGTCTCGCCGACCCGGCCGAGCAGTTCACCGACCGTGACGTCGTCGCCCAGGGTCGTCTTGAGGACCACCGTGTTGACGAAGAAGCCGATCAGATCCTGGACGGCCTCGTGCCGGCGGTTGGCCATCGCGCTGCCGACCACGACGTCGCCGGAGCTCTCGGCGTCCCCGGCGTAGCGGTGGAGGATCACCTTGAGGGCGGACAGCAGCGTGGTGAACAGGGTGACGCCGTGCTCGGCGCTGAACTCGCGGAGCGCGGCCGCGCGCTCGGGCTCGACGCGGAAGCTCGCCGCGCCGCCGTGGAAACGCTGGACCGCGGGGCGCGGCCGGTCGGTGGGCAGCTTCGCGCCGGACGTGACGTCGCCGAGCAGCGACCGCAGGTTCGCCAGCCGGGCGGTGAGCCGCTCGTCGTCGAACCAGCGGCGCTCCCACACCGAGTAGTCGGCGAACTGGACGGGCAGCGCGGGCAGTTCCGGCTGAGCGCCCTCGGCGAACGCCCGGTAGGCGGCCTCGATCTCGCGACCGAAGACACCACCCGACCAGGCGTCGGCGATGATGTGGTGCAGGTTGACGACCATGCGGTGGTCGTCGTCGCCGAGCCGGAACAGCGTCACCCGGGTCAGCGGGCCCTTCGCCAGGTCGAAGACGTGCCGGGCCTCCTCGCCGACCAGTCGCTCGTACTCCGCCTCCCGCTCGGCGTCGGTCTCGCCGGTCACCTCCACGAGCGGGACGGACAGGGTGAGGACGGGCGCGATCTCCTGCCACGGCATGCCGTCGGCGCTGGGGAACGTGGTGCGCAGGACCTCGTGGCGCCGGACGACCTCGTTGACGGCCCGCTCCATGACGTCGGCCCGCACGTCGCCACGCAGGGCGAGCGCCATGACCACGTTGTACGCGGGGCTGTCGGGCACGAGCTGGTCGAGGGTCCACAGCCGCTGCTGCCCGAAGGACAGCGGGATCCGCCGGGGCTCGGTGGCCTCCCTGCGCTCGGCCGCGACCCGCAGCAGGTCGTCGGCCTCCTCGCCGGCCTCGTGGCCCGCGATCCGCTCCACGACGTGGCGGGCCAGCGCCTGGGGCGTGGGGTGCTGGAACACCGTGGTGACGGGCAGGTTGAGGCCGGTCACCCGGTTGAGGCGGTTACGGGCCTCCAGCGCGGTCAGCGAGTCGAAGCCCAGGTCGAGGAACGCCGCGTCCACGGCGATGTCGTCGGTGGAGCTGTGCTTCAGGACCGCGGCGACGGTCGTGACGACCAGGTCGAGCGCGGCGGCGTGGCGCTCCTCCTCCGTGCCGGCGAGCAGCGCGGCGCGGATGCCGTCGGCGGTGTCCTCGTCCTCCGGCAGGACCGCGAACGGGTCGGGTCCGCCGGCCGGCTCCCCGGAGACGACGGTGTCGATCCAGAACCTCCGGCGCTGGAACGGGTACGTCGGCAGCTCGACCGCCGTACCGGTGCCCTCGGGGAGCGCCGACGGCCAGTCCACCGCGACGCCGCCGGCGAAGGCCTCGCCCAGGGCGGTGAGCAGCCGCGTCCGGTCGCCCTGGCCGTTGCGCAGCGTGCCGAGCGCGGCGAACGGGACGTCCTGCTCGGCGAGGGTCTCCTCGACGGCGGGCACGAGCACCGGATGCGGGCTGACCTCGATGAACGAGTCGAAGCCCTGGCGGGCCAGCGCGGCGACCGAGTCGGCGAACCTGACCTGGTGGCGCAGGTTGCGGAACCAGTAGTCGGCGTCCGCGCCGGCGGTGTCGAGCCAGTCGCCCGTCACCGTCGAGAAGAACGGCACTTTGGAGCGCTGCGGGCGGACCGGGGCCAGCTGCTCCAGGAGCGCGTCGCGCAGGGCGTCGACCTGCGGCGAGTGGGAGCCGTAGCGGACCGGAACGCGGCGGGCGCGCACCCCGTCGGCCTTGCACCGCTCGACGAGCTCGTCGAGGGCGTCGGCGTCGCCGGACACCACGGACGAGCCGGGGCTGTTGACGGCGGCGAGAGTGAGCCGGCCGTTCCACGGCTCGAGCCGCGGAGTGAGCTCCGCCGCGGGGAGGGCGACCGCGGCCATGCCGCCGTCACTGCCCATGGTGCGGACGATCTCCTGGCTGCGCAGGGCGACGACGCGGGCGGCGTCCTCCAGGCTGAGGGCCCCCGCCACGTAGGCGGCGGCGATCTCGCCCTGGCTGTGGCCGAGCACGGCGTCCGGGTGGACGCCGCGGGCGCGCCAGAGGGCGGCCAGCGACACGGCGACCGAGAACAGGGCGGGTTGGACGACGTCGTCCCGGTCGAGGCCCGGGGCGCCGGGCGCCTCGCGCAGCACGTCCAGCAGCGACCAGTCCACGTACGGGCGGAGCGCCTCGTCGCAGGCCTGCAGCTGGCGGGCGAAGACCGGTTCGGCATCCAGGAGTTCGACGCCCATGCGGGCCCACTGGGAGCCCTGGCCGGGGAACACGAAGACGGTACGGCCGGTGGTGCGGGCCCGGCCGCTCACGGCGGCGGGGGTCTCCCGGCCGTCGGCGAGGTCCCGCAGCCCGTCGAGGAACTCGGAGCGGTGGCGGGCCACGAGGACCGCGCGGTGCTCGAAGACGGTACGGGCGGCCAGGGCGCGCGCGATGTCGGCCGGATGGGCGTCGCCGTGGGCCTCGGCGTACTCCAGCAGCCGGCCCGCGTGGTCGCGCAGGGCGGCGGCCGAGCGCGCCGAGAGGGTCCAGGCCAAAGGCCCGTCCTCGGTGGCGCCCTCCGCGCCGGCGGGCGTGCCGGCCGTCTCCTCGGTCCGGTCCGCGGCCGGCTCGGGCGCCTGCTCCAGGATCACGTGGGCGTTGGTGCCGCTGATGCCGAACGAGGACACGGCGGCCCGGCGCGGGCCGTCCGCCTGCGGCCACGGCCGGGTCTCGGCGACCGGCTCGACGGCCCCCTCCGACCAGTCGACCTGCGCGGTGGGGCTGTCCAGGTGCACCAGGCCCGGCACCTGGCCGTGGCGCAGGGCGAGGACCATCTTGATCACACCGAGCACGCCGGCGGCCGCCTGGCTGTGGCCGATGTTGGACTTCAGGGCGCCCACGAGCAGGGGGCGGTCGTGCGGGCGGTCCTGTCCGTAGGTGGCGAGCAGGGCCTGTGCCTCGATCGGGTCGCCGAGCGTGGTGCCGGTGCCGTGTGCCTCCACGACGTCGACGTCGGCCGCGGCGAGGCCCGCGTCGGCCAGGGCCTGGCGGATGAGCCGCTGCTGCGCGGGGCCGTTGGGGGCGCTGAAGCCGCTGCTCGCGCCGTCCTGGTTGAGGGCGGAGCCGCGGATCACGGCGAGGACGCGGTGCCCGTGGCGCCGGGCGTCGGACAGCCGTTCCAGGGCGATGACGCCGACGCCCTCGGACCAGCCGGCGCCGTCGGCGGCGGCCGAGAACGGCTTGGAGCGGCCGTCGGGGGCGAGCAGCCGCTGCCGGGACAGCTCGACGAACGCCTGCGGGGTCGCCATCACGGTGGCGCCGCCGACGAGGGCCAGCGAGCACTCGCCCGAGCGGAGCGCGCGGCTCGCCTGGTGCAGGGCGACCAGCGACGAGGAGCAGGCCGTGTCGACCGACATGGCCGGGCCCTCCAGGCCGAGGGTGTAGGAGATGCGGCCCGACGCGAGGCTGCCCGAGCTGCTGTTGCCCAGGTAGTCGTGGTACATGAGGCCGATGAACACGCCGGACCTGCTGCCGGCGAGGGCCTTCGGGTCGAGTCCGGCCCGCTCGAGGGCCTCCCACGAGCACTCCAGCAGCAGCCGCTGCTGGGGGTCCATGGTCAGCGCCTCGCGGGGCGAGATACCGAAGAAGGCCGCGTCGAAGTCGGCCGCGTCGTACAGGAATCCGCCCTCGCGGACGTACGACGTGCCGGGGTTGGCCGGGTCCGGGTGGTACAGCGCTTCGGTGTCCCAGCCGCGGTCCTCGGGGAACGGCCCGACGGCGTCGTGGCCTTCGGCGACGAGCCGCCACAGGCCCTCGGGCGTGCTGACGCCGCCCGGGAGGCGGCAGGCCATGCCGACGACGGCCAGCGGCTCACCGGCCTCGTCGGCGTGTCGCTGGTTCTCCTGGCGCAGCCGCTCGTTCTCGATCAGTGCTGCCCGAAGCGCCTCGACCAGCGAGTCGGAAGAGGTGTCCAATGCTGTGTCACTCCCACGTGTGGTGTCGTACGTCTGGGGGGCCTGGGCGCCCGTCAAGCGTTCCCGAGCTGTTCGTCCAGCAGGGTGAAGAGTTCGTCCGGAGTGGCGGACTCCAGCGGAACCGGAAGGTCGTGGGGATCGGGGGACCATGCGCGGATCAGCTCCCTGAGGCGGGCCACGACGTGGCCGCGCGTGGTGTCGTCGAGTGCGGCGGCGGAGAACGCCGAGACCAGGCGGTCGACGGCGGCGTCCACGGCCGCTCCGTCCGCGGCGGCGGGCGCGCCGCCGTCCGCCGGACCGTCGGCCGTGTCCTTGGCCAGGCACTCGTCCAGGAAGCCCGCGAGGGCCCCCGGGTGGGGTAGTCGAAGACGAGGGTGGCCGGCAGGCGGACGCCGGTGGCCGTGCCGAGCTGGTTGCGCAGCTCGACCGCGGTGAGCGAGTCGAAGCCGAGCTCCTTGAAGGCGCGGTCCGCCGCGATCGCGTCGCTGTCGGTCCCCTCGTGACCGAGGACGGCCGCCACCCTGGCGCGGACGAGGGCGGTGATCCGGTCCAGTCGTTCGGCCGCGGACAGCCGCGCGAGGTCCCTGCGGAGGGCGTCCGGACCGGACGCGCCGGACGGTCCGCCGCGGTCGCCGCCGGGCGCGCTGCGGGGTGCGACCCGCACCAGCGAGTGGAGCACCGGCGGCAGGTCGTGGGTGCGGGCGGCGCGGGCGCGCAGCGCGGGCAGGTCCAGACGGGCGGCCACGAGTGCCGGCACGTCGAGGCCGTGGGCGGTGGCGAGCGCCGTGTCGAAGAGGGCCAGCGCCTCCTCGGCGGGCATGGCCGCGACGCCTTCGGCGGCCGTGCGCCGTGCGCCGTCCTCGACGATCCCGCCGCTGATCGCGCTGGCCTGCGCCCACAGGCCCCACGCCAGGGAGGTCGCGGGCAGGCCGTGTCCGTGGCGGTGCCGGGCCAGCGCGTCCAGGAAGGCGTTGGCCGCGGCGTAGTTGGCCTGTCCGGCGCGGCCGAGCACGCCCGACAGCGACGAGAACAGCACGAATTCGTGCAGGTCCAGCTCACGCGTCAGCTCGTGCAGGTGGAGCGCCGCGTCGGCCTTGGGGCGCAGCACGCGCTCCAGCCGCTCGGGAGTGAGGGCGCCGAGGACGCCGTCGTCGGCCACGCCCGCGGTGTGGACGACGGACACGAGAGGCCGGTCCGCCGGTACGGAGGCGAGCAGCGCGGCCAGGTCGGCGCGGTCGGCCACGTCGCAGCGGGCCACGGTGACGGTGGCGCCCAGTTCGGTGAGTTCGGCGGCCAGCTCGGCGGCGCCTGGGGTGTCCTGCCCCCTGCGGCCGGCGAGGAGCAGGTGCCGTGCGCCGCGTGTGGTGACGAGGTGGCGGGCCACCAGGCCGCCGAGGGTGCCGAGGCCGCCGGTGACGAGGACGGTGTCGGACGGGTCGTACGGCCGCGGTGCGGACGGCGCGGCCACGGCCGGTACCCGGACGAGCCGGGCGGCGCGGACCGTGCCCGATCGGACGGCCGTCTGCGGCTCTCCGGTCGCCAGTGCCGTCGGCAGCGCCTCGCCGGACTCCGCGGTGCCGTCGGTGTCCAGCAGGAACAGCCGGCCGGGGTGTTCCGCCTGGGCGGAGCGGACGAGGCCCCACACCGCGGCACCCGCGAGGTCCGGCGCCTGCGCGTGGTCGCCGTCCACGGACGTCGCGTGGTGGGTGACGAACACCAGCCGGGAGCCGGCCAGCCGCTCGTCCTCGGTCCAGGCCTGGACGAGGGCGAGCGCGCGGCACACGGCCGCCCTGACCGCGTCGGCGGTGTCCGGGCCCGCCTCCGCGGTGACCGGGGTGACGGGGGCGAGGACCACGTCGGGGGCCGCTGTGCCGGCCGCGAGGTCCGCGGTGAGCGCCTCCAGGTCGGAACGGACCGTCCCGGTGACCGGAACGCCCGCGGATGGGTCACCGAGGACGGCCCACCGCCCGGTGTGGGGCGCCGGGCCCGCCGGGGCGGGGACGGCCGGCCAGTCGAGCCGGAAGAGGGAGTCCCGGTGGGGCTCCGCGGCCGCGCGGAGCTGTTCGGCGGTCACGGGGCGTACGGCCAGGGAGTCGACGGACAGGACCGGTTCGCCGGTGGTGTCGGCCGCCCGCAGGGTGAGGGCGTCGTCGCCGTCGCGGGTGATCCTCACCCGCAGTGCGGTCGTGCCGCGGCGGTGCACGGTGACGCCGTGCCAGGCGAACGGCAGCCGCAGCTCGGGGGCCCCGGTGCCGTCGGCGAACACGGCGTGCAGGGCGGCGTCCAGCAGGGCAGGGTGCGGCCCGTACGCGGCGGAGTCCGCGGTGGCCTCCTCGTCCAGGGAGACCTCGGCGAACAGCTCGTCGCCCCGCCGCCATACCGCGCGCAGCCCGCGGAAGGCGGGGCCGTAGGCGAGGCCGTGGTCGGCGAGCCGGTCGTAGAGGCCGTCGAGGTCGACCGGACGCGCGTCGTGCGGCGGCCAGGCCGCGCGCAGCTGCTCCCACTCCTGCGGAGCGGAACCGGGCGCGTCCCCGGGCCGGAGGGTGCCCTCGGCGTGCCGGGTCCAGGGCGCGCCGTCGGTGTCGTCCTCGGGCCGGGAGTACAGGGTGAAGGACCGCCGCCCCGTCGCGTCGGGGGCGCCGACGGCCACCTGGAGGGCGAGGCCGCCCTCGTCGGGTACGACGACGGGGGCGTGCAGGGCCAGTTCCTCGATGCCGTCGAGCCCGGTGCGCGCGGCGAGGTGCGCGGCGAGTTCCACCGTCGCCGTGCCGGGCAGCAGCGGGGTTCCGGCGATGGTGTGGTCGGCGAGCCACGGGAGGTCCCGCGCGGAGAGCCGCCCGGTGTACAGGGCCGCGCCGTCGTCGCCCGCGAGGTCGGCGGCCGCACCGACCAGGGGGTGCTCGACCGGGCGGAGGCCGGCGGCGCGGACGTCGCCGGCCTGGCCGGCGGGGAGGTCGAGCCAGAACCGCCTCCGCTGGAAGGCGTAGGTGGGCAGCGGGACGTGGCGTGCCCCGCCGCGGGCGAGGAGCGCCCGCCAGTCGACCCGGCCGCCGTGCGCGTGGAGCAGTCCCAGGGAGTTCAGGAAGCGGTCGGGGCCGCCGTGGCCGCGCCGCAGCGTGGTGACGACGGTGGCGTCGGCGCCCTTGGCCTGGATGATCTCGTCCAGGCCGTAGCGGAGCACCGGGTGGGCGCCGCACTCGACGAAGGCGCGGTGGCCGTCGGCGAGGAGGGCGTCGATCGCACCGGCGAAGTCGACGGGGCGGCGCAGGTTCTCGAACCAGTAGGGGGCGGTCAGTTCGCGGCCGTCGAGCGGACCGGCGGTCACCGTGGAGTAGAAGGGCACCGTGGTCTCGCGCGGGGCGAGGTCGCCGATGGTGTCGAGGAGGTCCTGCTCGACGGCGTCGATGTGCGCCGAGTGGGAGGCGTAGTCGATGGGGATGCGGTGCGCGGGTGTGCCCTCGGCCTCGCACACGGCGAAGAGTTCCTGGAGGGCGTCGAGGTCGCCGGAGACCGCGGTGGCCGATGGCCCGTTGACGGCGGCCACGGTGAGCCGCCCGTCCCACCGCTCCAGCAGTTTCTCGACCTCCGCGACCGGCCGGGGCAGCGAGGCCATGCCGCCGCGCCCGGTGATCGCGGCCCGGATGGGCCGGTTGCGCAGGGCGACGAGGCGTACGGCGTCGGGCAGGGACAGCGCCCCGGCCACGCAGGCGGCGGCGATCTCGCCCTGGCTGTGGCCGACCACGGCGGTGGGCCGCACGCCGCAGGACTCCCACAGCGCGGCCAGGGAGACCATCATCGTGAACAGGGCGGGCTGGATGACCTCGTCCTCGTCGAGGCTGCGGGCGCCGGGCGCGCCGCGCAGCACATCGGAGAGCGACCAGTCGAGGTAGGGCTCGAACTCCGCCAGGCACTCCTGGACCCGTGCGGCGAAGACGGGCGAGGTCTCCATCAGCCGTGCCCCCATGCCGGCCCACTGGGGCCCCTGGCCGGGGAAGACGAAGACGGCGCCGGGCATGTCCTCGGCGGGCGCGGTGCCCTGGACGAGGTTCGGGGCGACCTCCCCCGCGACGAGCGCCGTCAGGCCGGCGGTGAGTTCGCTGCGGTCGGCGCCGACGACGACGGCGCGGTGGCGCAGGGCGGAGCGTCCGGTGGCGAGAGTGAGGGCGATGTCGGCGTCGTCCAGGGCCGGTTCGGCGTCCAGACGGTCGAGGAGCCGGGCGGCCTGGTCGCGCAGGGCGGCCGTGGATTTCGCGGACAGCGTCCAGGGCACGGCGGGCAGGGGCGCGGCGGAGAGGGGCAGGGGGCCGTCGGCGGGGGTACTCGGGACGTCCTGGGCGGGGGCCTGCTCGATCAGGGCGTGCGCGTTGGTGCCGCTGAGGCTGAAGGAGGAGACGCCCGCCCTGCGCGGTGCGCCGGTGTCCGGCCACGGGGTCGTCCCGGTGAGCAGACGCACGCCTCCGGACGCCCAGTCGACGTGCGGGGTGGGTGTGTCGATGCCGATGCTGGCTGGCAGGACGCCGTTGCGGAGGGCGAGCACCGTCTTGATGACGCCCGCGACGCCGGCCGCGGCCTGCGTGTGGCCGATGTTGGACTTCACCGAGCCGAGCAGCAGCGGCCGTCCGGCGGGCCGCTGGGCGCCGTAGGTGGCGATCAGGGCCCGTCCCTCGATCGGGTCGCCGAGGGTGGTGCCGGTGCCGTGGGCCTCGACGGCGTCGACCTGGTCGGCGGTGAGCCGGGCGTTGGCGAGTGCCTGACGGATGACCTCCTCCTGGGCCGCTCCGTTGGGCGCGGTGAGGCCGTTGGAGGCGCCGTCCTGGTTGACGGCCGTGCCACGGACGACGGCCAGCACCTCGTGTCCGGCCCGCAGCGCGTCGGAGAGCCGTTCGAGTACGAGCACGCCGACGCCCTCGGAGAAGGCGGTGCCGTCGGCGGCGGCGGCGAAGGGCTTGCACCGGCCGTCCGCGGCGAGTCCGCCCTGACGGCCGAACTCGACGAGCATGGCGGGCGTCGACACCACGGCGGCGCCGCCCACCAGGGCGGTCGTGCAGTCGCCGGCACGCAGGGCCCGGCAGGCGTCGTGCAGGGCGACCAACGAGGAGGAGCAGGCGGTGTCGATGGTCACGGCGGGGCCCTGGAGACCCAGGGTGTAGGCGATGCGGCCGGAGGCGAAGGCGGCTCCGGCGCCGTTGATGAAGTAGCCGTCGAGGCCCGCGGAGCCGGACGCGGCCAGGTGGGCGGCGTGGTCGCCGCTGATGATGCCGGTGTAGACGCCGGTGCGGCTGCCGCGCAGGGAGTCGGCCGGTATGCCGGCGCGCTCGAGCGCCTCCCACGCGGTCTCCAGCAGCAGGCGGTGCTGCGGGTCCATCGCGACGGCCTCGCGCGGCGAGATACCGAAGAAGTCGGCGTCGAAGTCGGCGGCATCGTGCAGGAACGCGCCGAAGGTGCCCGGGGTCTCGACGCCGTCCGGGCCGCGCACCGTCAGCTCGCCGAGGTTCCAGTTGCGGTCCTCGGGGGTGCCGGACACGACGCTGCCGCCGCGCACCAGCAGCTCCCACAGGTCCTCGGGGCTCTGCACCCCTCCCGGGAACCGGCAGGCCATGCCCACGATGGCGACGGGTTCCCCGGCCAGTCGCTCACGGGTCTCCAGCAGCTCCGCGGTGACGCGCTTCAGATAGCCGCGGAGCTTGTCCTCACTGCTCACCAAATCCCCGTCCCCCGTGACGCCCACTCGCCAAGAATCGTTCCTACGCAACCCTTCACACTGGGCGCGCGGAGGAACAGGCAGAACCGGCGGAGAAAACCACAGAAATGCGGAACGACACCTTCCGCTCGCGCTTGGGGAACCGTCGCGGATACCCCCTCAAGTGCCACCGTGATCACTTGAGTTATCTTGACAGGGCGGACTAGCCTGCCCCGCACGGGGGAAATTCGCGCCGCTGTTCGCGCGCGCCTCCGCCGTGTTTCCCGTCCCCTTTCCCGCGACGCGGAAACCTCACCGGAATTCGCTGACCCGACGGAGGTCGACCGTGGTCTTCCAGCCCACCCGAGGCAATCTGCCCGCCCGCTTCGGGCCCGGCGTGCCGAACGTCCCGCCCATCGGCCCGGCGACGCTCGACGCCGAGGTCTACCGGGATCCGGAGCGCTACGAGCAGGAGCGCATCAAGGTCCTCAACCGCAGCTGGCAGATCATCTGCCGGTCCGAGCAGATAGCCGATCCGGGGGACCACCACGTCTGGGAGGGGCACGGCGAGAGCATCGTCATCACCCGCCGCCCGGACGGCGGCCTCGACGGCTTCCACAACGTCTGCCCGCACCGCGGAGCCCGAATCGTCGCCGAGAGCGGCACCGACGCCCGCCGCTTCACCTGCAAGTGGCACAACTGGACCTTCACCACGGCGGGCAAGGTCAGCGGCGTCCCCGACCGGCCGGACTTCGACCGCAAGCGGCTGGAGGGGCTCTGCTCACCGGCCGTCGACGTCGACGAGTGGGGCGGCTGGGTCTGGGCGGTCCTCGCGGGGCCGGGCGTCGCCGGCCCGCTGAAGGACTGGATCGCCGCCGAGGTCCGCGACGACCTCGCCGCCTTCCGCATGGAGGAGATGAAGCTCGTCGAGAAGGTCGAGTGGGTGGTGGACGTCAACTGGAAGGTCGCCATCGACGCCTTCAGCGAGTACTACCACGCCCAGGCGCTGCACAACATGGGCGGCAAGGAGGCGAAGGACGCGCGCCACTCGACCATCCACGTGCACGGGCGCAACGGGATGTACTTCGTCCCGTTCCTCGGCGTGCTGGAGGACCTGCAGCGCACCCTGGACCACACGCGGTACGCCATCTGCAATTACCAGCTGTTCCCGACCGCCGTCGCCAACTGCCAGGCGCTGCACACGCAGGTCTTCCGGGCCGTGCCGCTGGGCGTGACGAAGACCCGCTTCGAGGCGTGGGAGCTCCGGTACGAGCTGGAGGAGGGCGACGACCCGGAGTACCTGCGCCAGGTGGACTTCTTCTGGGAGATCTACAAGGCGGTCGTGCAGGAGGACGTGGACGAGTGGACCGACGTCGCCGCGACGACGCAGTCCTCCGCGTACCACACCAACATCCTGAGCGAGCGGGAGTGCGTCATCACGCACTTCCACCGGGTCGTCGACGACATGCTGGCGGGCGGCGACGGCCTGGGCCTGGAGCCGAAGCCGGTCGACGAGGAGACCGTGGAGTCCTAGCCCGCACCGATTCGCACCCGCACGACTGAGGGGTGTACCGGAGGATCGCTCCCCCGGTACACCCCTGATGCGCTGTCGGGCGGCTAGCCGTTCAGGGCGTGTGCCACCGTGTCGGCGACGGCGCCGAACCGGTCCGCGAGGTAGAAGTGACCGCCCTCGAAGGCCTCCAGCGTGAAGGGACCCGTCGTGTGGTCGACCCAGGCCGCGGCCTCCTCGGAGGTGACCGTCTCGTCGTCCTCCCCGAAGAGCGTGACGACGGGGCAGTCGAGAATCGGACGGGACGGGTCGTCCCGCCAGGTCTCGACGGCGGTGTAGTCGGCGCGCAGCGGCGGCAGGATCATGCGCAGCACGTCCTTGTCCTCCAGGATGCGCGCGTCGGTGCCGCTGGAACTGCGCAGCACCTCCACCAGACCGTCGTCGTCGAGCAGGTGGATCGTGGACTGACGGTCCTTGGACGGCGCGCGCCGGCCCGAGACGAACAGCGTCACCGGCGCCGTCCCGAGCCGTTCCCGCATACGGTGCGCCACTTCGAACGCGATAACCGCCCCCATGCTGTGCCCGAAGAATGCCACGGGTTCCTTCAGAAGCGGTTCCAGCGCGGTGAATGCGGCATCGGCGAATTCGTCAATGCGGTTGAGGCACCGGTGGTGCATTCTGTCCTGCCGACCGGGATACTGCACCGCGAGTACCTGATTGCGGTCCTTCAACTCCTGGGCAAAAGGACGGAAATAACTCGCCGAACCCCCGGCGTGCGGAAAACACACCAGTGGTGTGCTCCCGGCGGGCCCGGGGGTGAAACGGCGAATCCATTCATCGTCCAGCTGGATCTCGGTCATCACAGGTTCCGTTCGTTCGGCAACGGCGTGACGGCTCTTCTGCCGCACGCCGGGCATCACAGGCGCACGGCCGGCGTCCGCCGGGCGCGGGTCCCCACGGCGAGGAAGTCCTCGATCCCCTCGAGCAGACGGTCGACGTCCTCCTCGGAGGTGTAGGGCGCCAGCCCCACGCGCACCCCGCCCTCTTCCCCGAGCCCGAGGTGCCGGGCCGCGTCGGCCGAGTAGAAGGTCCCGAAGCCGGTGTCCACGCCGCGGGCGGCGAGGTGGCGGTGCACCTCGCGGGGGTCGTGGCCCTCGAAGGTGAGCAGCAGGGTGGGGGTGCGCGAGGCGGCCCGGGAGTGCACCGTCACGGCGTCGAACGCCGCCAGACCCCGTTCGAGGTACAGCCGCAGCCGGTCCTCGTGGTCCTCGACGGCGGACAGCGCGGACGCGAGCCGGTCACGCCGGGGGGCCTCGCCCTCGCGCAGCGCCCCGAGCCCGGCCCAGAAGTCGACGGTGGCCCGCACGCCCGCCAGCACCCCGTACGGCAGGATGCCGAGTTCGAAACGCTCCGGTACGGAGTCGGTCGAGGCGAGCAGCTTGTCGGGGCGGAGCGTCTCCAGCAGATCGGGGCGGCCCGCGAGGATCCCGAGGTGCGGTCCGAGGAACTTGTAGGCGGAGCAGCTGAGGGAGTCCGCGCCGAGCGCGTCGAAGTCGACGAGCGCGTGCGCGCTGAGCTGGGCGGCGTCGACGTGCAGCAGGGCGCCCGCGTCGTGGACCAGGCGGGAGATCGCGGCCACGTCGGGGCGGGTGCCGATCAGGTTGGACGCGGCGGTGACGGCGACCAGGCGGGTGCGGTCGGAGAGGACCGCGGCGATGTGGTCGGGCGTGAGCTCGCCGGTGGCGGCGTCGAAGTCCGCCCAGCGGACCGTGACCCCGGCGGCCTCCGCCGCCTGGATCCAGGACCTGATGTTGCCCTCGTGGTCGAGGCGCGTGACCACGACCTCGTCGCCCGGGCTCCACGTCTTGGCCAGGGTGCGGGCGTGGTCGTAGAGGAGCTGGGTGGAGCTACGGCCGAAGACGACGCCCCGCGGGTCGGCGCCGAGGAAGTCGCCCATGGCCCGGCGGGCCTCCACGACGATGGACTCGGCATTGCGTTCGCCGGCCGTGCTGTCCCCGCGGTTGCACAGGGGGTCCGACAGCGCGTCCACCATCGCATCGATCACGGACTGGGGTATCTGGGTGCCCCCCGGCCCGTCGAAGTGGGCGGACCCGGCCTTGAGCGCGGGAAACTGCGCCCGTATGGCATCGATGTCGTAGAGGTGAGAAATCGTCACGGGCGCTCCGTCTGTGATGCGGAAGATGACCTGGGTGTCCCGCCGTCCGGACGTCGTCGTCCCCCTCGGCGGCGTCAGTGACGGTCCCCGTCGCCGACCGTTCGACATGGATCATCTCCCCGCCGTCACGCGGAGAACAGGCAGAACCGGCGGAGAAACTGCCGGCCACGCGTCGCAGCACTGAGGGCGCACCGGGGCCGTGGCGCCTGCCCGCGTCAGTGGCGCGGGGCGTTGCGGGACCGCTGCACCCGGGTGGTGCGGCGGTCCTTCGCGTTCCAGCACGCCTTGTGCCAGTGGCGCCGGTCGTCCACGCCGCCGTACTCGGGCCAGGCCACCACATGGGCGACGCCCGAGGGGATCTCCTGGTCGCAGCCCGGGCAGCGGTACCGTTTACCGGCCGCGCTCGCCCCGGCCACGTTCCGCACGGCCCAGTCCTCGCCCTGCCAGGTCTCCGTCCGCTGGAAGCCGCCGTACCGGTCGCCGTCACCGCCGCCGGCCCCGGTGGGATTCTCTCCGCCCCTCTTCTGGGGCCGGTTGCGGCGCGGTGACACGGAACACCTCACAGGGGCGGGACGTGGACGTCTTCCCGTCCAGCCTAAGGGCCGTGGCCGTGCCGCCCGTACGCCCCGAAGGGTGATGGAGCGCGCCGCCGGGGGCGGTTAGCGGAAAATCGCAAGAACTTCCCGCGGGGCCGTTGCCTTTGGCACGTGTCAGGCGTTGTTGCCCGTGAGGGGAGCCGCGTCGGCCGGTCAAGGAGGCATAAGGCGATGCGCGTGGGAACGTTTGTCCTGTCGGCCCAGTTTCCCGGGCAAGGTCATGGCGAGACGCTGTACCGGGCGGTGCGCTCGGCGGAGGTCGCCGAGGAGTGCGGACTGGACTCGGTCTGGCTGGCCGAGCACCACTTCGTGCCGTACGGGGTGTGTCCGTCGGCGATCACGCTGGCGGCGCTGCTGCTGGGCCGTACGCGCCGGATCCGGGTGGGTACGGCGGTCAGTGTGCTGCCGACCGGGCACCCGGTCGCGCTGGGCGAGCAGGCGGCGCTGCTGCACCTGACCTCGGGCGGCAGATTCAGCCTGGGGGTCGGCCGCGGTGGTCCATGGGTCGACCTGGAGGTGTTCGGCGCGGGCCTGGAGGCGTACGAGAAGGGGTTCCCGGAGGCGCTGGACCTGCTGCTGCGCTGGCTGCGCGAGCCGCGCGTCGCGGCGGACGGCGCGCGGCACCGGTTCCGTGAGGTCGCCGTCGTACCGCGCCCCGACGACCTCATCGACGGGGAGTCGGCGCCGGAGACGATCCTGGCCTGTACGTCGCCGAAGAGCGTGCGGCTGGCCGCGGCGCGGGGGCTGCCGATGATGCTCGGCATGCACTGCGGGGACGAGGACAAGGCGGAGATGGTCGCCCTGTGGCGCAGGGAGGCGCTGGCGGCCGGGCACGGCCCGGACGAGGTGGCCCGGATCGGGGAGCGGCATCTGTCGGCGGGGGTCGCCCAGATCGCCGACCACACGGCGGACGCGGCGGAGACGCTGCTCAAGGCGATGCCCGGCTGGCTGAAGCGGGGTCTGGACGCCCATGTCACGGTGGACGGACGGCACCGGGCGATGCGCGATCCGCTGGCCTATACGGAGCTGCTGTGCCGACTGCATCCGGTCGGTACGCCCCGGCTGGCGGCGGACCGGCTCGCGGCGACTGCGGAGCGTACGGGCATCCGGCGGTTCGCGCTGATGGTCGAGGGGTCGGGCCAGGTGGCGGCGACGGAGGAGAACGTGCGCCGGCTGGGCGAGGAGGTCCTGCCGCTCCTCGTCTGACCGGTACGGGGACCGCCCGGACCAGGTTGCTGCCGCCCCTGCACCAGTCGCACCTCCCGCGATGCGGAGCGGCAACACGCGGCGTCAGCAGTCGCGCAGCTCGGGCGACTGGTTCAGCAGCTGGGCCCGGACGGACGTGAAGCGGGCCAGCGGCTCGTCGGCCGCGGGGTCCAGGGGGAACACCGCGACACGGTGGCAGTTCTGGAAGGCCAGACGCACCCCGAAGTGCCGCTGCAGCGCACCGCGGATGGCGTCACTGGCGAGGGCGCGCAGCAGCTGACCGCGCGCGTGCTCGTCCGGCGGAGGCGTCTGGTTGTCGGCGAACGCACCACCGTCCACCTTGAGCTGGGCCACCAGAGAACTGATCATCTCCCATGCGAAGGGCAGGGAGGTCCGGACGCAGTCGACGAAGGCGGCTTCGTCGACCTCGCCTCGCTCGGCCTGTTCCAACAGAGCCGGTGAGACGTCGAGCGACATGGGTTCTCCTCTCGCGACCCCGCGGGGAGCGGGGTCTTACGGGCAGGGAAGGAGGAGCCCCCGTACGACACGCAGAGTGCACGAGCGACAACCTCCCGCTTCCACGTTAGGCGCGCTGTCCGGACCGCACCAGGAGATTGGGACACAACAGGCCAAGGAACCAGGGGCGTTTAGCGCCGAATCGCGCGGAAGCGTATGCGTCGAGTAGCGTTGCCGACCATGCGTCTCGTCATCGCCCGCTGCTCCGTGGACTACGCGGGCCGGCTCACCGCCCACCTGCCCTCCGCCCCCCGTCTGATCCTGGTCAAGGCAGACGGCAGCGTCTCGATCCACGCCGACGACCGGGCGTACAAACCCCTCAACTGGATGTCCCCGCCGTGCACCCTGAAGGAGGGCGACGGCGAGTCCGAGAGCGTGTGGACCGTCGTGAACAAGGCGGGCGAGAAATTGATCATCACGATGGAGGAGATCCTCCACGACTCGTCGCACGAGCTGGGTGTCGACCCGGGTCTGATCAAGGACGGCGTGGAAGCGCACCTCCAGGAGCTGCTCGCCGACCGTATCGAGACACTGGGCGAGGGATACACGCTGATCCGCCGCGAGTACCCGACCGCGATCGGCCCCGTGGACATCCTGTGCCGGGACGCGGACGGCGGCACGGTCGCGGTGGAGATCAAGCGGCGGGGCGAGATCGACGGCGTCGAGCAGCTGACCCGCTACCTGGAGCTGCTGAACCGGGACCCGCATCTCGCGCCGGTGAAGGGCGTCTTCGCGGCGCAGGAGATCAAGCCGCAGGCGCGGGTCCTGGCCACGGACCGCGGCATCGGGTGTGTGGTGCTGGACTACGACGCGCTGCGGGGCATCGAGGACGACAAGCTGCGCCTGTTCTGACCGCAGGCCGAAGAACCGTACGGCCCCGGGTGGCTCCGCCTCCCGGGGCCGCGGCGTGTCGGCGTCGGGTACGCGTCAGGCGGCCGTGCCGGTGGGGCTCGGGTCGCCGCTGGAGGCCGGGGCGCTGGCCGTGGGCGACGTGCTGCCGCTGGTGGTGGTGCCCGCGTCGGTGCTCCCGCCGCTGGTCCCGCCCCCGTCGCCGCCGGAGGTGGTGGTGCCGCCCGACGTGGTGGTGCCGCCCGAGTCGGAGCCGCCGGTGGTGTCGGTGCCCCCGCTGTCGGATCCGCTGGTCGTGCCGCCCGTGGTCGGCGACGTGGTACCGCCGGTCGTGGGCGACGACGAGCCGCCGGTGGTCGGGGAGCTGCTGCCGCCCGTGGTGGGCGACGACGAGCCGCCGGTCGTCGGCGAGATGGTGCTGCCGCCCGTGGTCGGCGACGTGGTCGTGCCGCCGGTCGTCGTCGGCGACGTGGTGCCGGGCGGGGTGCTGCCGTCCGTGGTGGTCGGGTCGGCGCCGGGCGTCGACGCGTCGCTGGACGTGCCCGTGGTACCCGGCTGGGCGGAGGAGCTGGGCCGGTCGCCCGTCTCGCCCGTGCCGCCGGTGTCGCCGGAGCCCGGGTCGTCGGTGGAGTCCTGGCCCGGCTCATCGGCGTCCAGCCCGCCGGTGGAGCCGTCCACGCCGGCCGAGTGGTCGGTGCCGACCTTGTTGTTGCCGCTGGTGCCCGGGTCGTCGCCCGAGGTGGCCCCCAGGGTGACGACCGTGCCGAGGACGGCCGCGAGGAGCGCGCCCGCGCCCGCGGCGACGACGTTGCGCCGGGCGCCGGTGAGGAACGTACGGCGGACCGTGGAGCGCCACGTACCGGCGGCCCCGTCCTCGGGTGTGACGGCCGCCACCGCGGTGGGCGTCCCGTCGACGCGGCCCGTGCGGTGGCCGCCCGGGGCCGAGCCGTGGGCGGCGGCGAGCCCGGTGGCGGCGGCCTCGCTCAGTCCCACGTCGCCGCGCATCCCGGTGCCGTGCGCCTTGGCCGCCAGGGCGTGGTCGACGGACACGCCGGCGCCGCGCAGGCGGCCCCCGGCGGACGCGCCGCCCAGGGGCGAGGCGGACTCCTCGTACCGGGCCGCCGGGACCTCCTCGCCCGCGGCGGTGCGCCCGCCGGCGAGCGGCCCGCGCTCCCGGTCGGCCACGAGGGCGAGCGCCCTGCGCCCGGCGACCGTGCCGCGCTTGTCGGCTAGGGCGCCGCGCATGCCGATGGACGCCTCCAGCTCGGCGCGGGCCCGGTCGAGGTTGCCGGCGCACAGGGCGAGGACGCCCAGCTCGTGGTGGAAGTACGCCTCTTCGGCGACCTCGCCGGCGTTGCGGGCCGCCTCGGCGCCGGCGCGCAGTGCCCGCTCCCAGGCCGCCCAGTGGAGTCCGGCCGCGAGGGCGGGCGCCGCGCTGCGGGCGAGGAGGACGGCGGCGCTGGCGTGGCCTGCCTCCTGGCTCGGTACGAGCACGGTGAGCGCGGCCAGCACGGCGTCGGCCTCGGCGGCGACCCGCTCGGGCGCGACCGACGGGTGGCCGGCCCACCAGGCGTAGTGCTGGGCGGCGGTGTGGGCGCGGCCGACGGCGCCCTCGGCGTAGCCGCGCTCCTGGAGCTGCTCGGCGATGCCGGAGGCCAGCCGGTAGCGGGCGCCGACCGGGGTGAGCAGTCCGCAGCCGGCCAGTTCGCCGAGGGCCGCGTCGGCGTGGGTGTCGCCGACGAGGGCGGGCAGGTGCGCCTGGTGCGGGACCTCGCCGCCGAGGGCGACGGCGAAGCGCAGGGTCTCGCGGGCGGACTCGGAGAGCCGGGAGGCGAGCAGCGCGGCGGGCGCGGCGGCCTCGCCGAGGCCGGGCAGGGGCACGTCGCGGGCGTCGGTGAAGACGCTGTCGTCGCCGTCGTCGGCGGGGTCGGCCGGCGGCGTCCGCAGGGCGTCGCGCTGCCGCAGCAGGGCGGCGGCCTGGACGAAGCGCAGGGGCAGGCCCTCGGACTCGAACCAGAGGTCGCCGGCCCAGTTGGCCTCCTCGTCGGTGAGGGCGCGGCCGATGGCGTTCTCGAGGAGTTCGAGGGTGGTGCTGCGGTCGAGGCCGGTGAGGAAGACCTCTTCGACGGCCGCTCGGGCGGAGGGCGCGGGCACGTCGGCCGTGGCGGCGAGCAGGAAGGCGCACTCGGGTGCGGCGTCGAGCAGTTCGTCGAGGGCCGCGCCGCCGAACTCCAGGTCGTCGAGGAGGACGACGGCGCCGATCTCGCGGACGCGGGCGAGCAGCCCGGCGCGGTCCGGCCGGTGCCCCGGGGACCGGTGGACGGTGGCGAACAGGTCGTACAGGACCTCGGTGGGGGTGCGGCGGTGGCCGGAGAGGCGTATCACGCCGTCGGGCGCGAGGTCGGCGCAGTCCTTGGCGACGACGTCGAGGAGGCTGGTGCGCCCGGAGCCCGAGGAGCCGGTGAGGCGTACGGAGCGGCCGCGCGAGAGCAGCCGTACGAGGCGCTCGCGCTGCTCCTGGCGTTCGAGGAGGCGCGGCGCGGTCGCGGCGGGTCCGGCCGGGACGGGTGGGGTGGCGGCGCGGGCCAGTTCGGCGCGCTCGGCACGGGTGTGACGGGTCGGCGGTTCCGGCCGGCGGCCGGGCGGGCAGGCCTCGATCTCGCTGCCGTCGACGGGGTTGACGGTGAGGAGGAAGTCGCCGGAGACCAGCTGGGCGGTGCGTGCGGGGGCCTTGGCACCGGGCCCGAGTGCGGGCGGGAGGTCGTCGCGGGACCCGCGCGGGCGGCCGGAGGCGGCGCCGGACGCGCGGCCGTCGTCGGCGGAGGTGTCGTGGCCGTTGTCGTCCGGCCGCTGGTTCACAGGGTCCATGGTGAAAGCCCCCAAAAGCGTGGTGCGGCGAAGCCCCTCCCGGCCGATCTGCACGCTTGGGTCGCTTCTGGTCCGGTGCCCGCCGTGTGGGTCGGTCGATGGGCAGACGCCCCGACCCTAGACGTTCGCTCAGTATCCCGGAACAGCCGGGGTGCCGGTCGCCCAAGACGTCACGGTCTTATGAGGATTGGGCGCCTGGGGTTCGCGTGGGGTGTTTTGCCCCCGCCCGGGCCCCCGCCCGGGGCCCCGCCCGAGGCCTCGGCCCGGACCCCTGTCGGACGCCTTTCCGGCTCCCGCGTGGTGCCCGGCCGGCGGTGCCGGCGGCCCGTGCGGGCCGCCGACGGCCGGACGGTCAGACGCGGGGCAACGATTCAGCGGCCAGTCCGCCCTCGATGGCGAGGATGCGGTGCAGCCGGGTCGCCACCAGCAGGCGCTGCATCTGCGGCGGTACGCCGCGCAGGACGAGCCGGCGGCCGCAGCGGCCGGCCCGCCGGTGCGCGCCCATGATGACCCCGAGCCCGGTGGCGTCCCAGGAGTCGAGGCCGGTCAGGTCGAGCACCAGGTCGCCGGCTCCGTCGTCGACGGCCGAGTGCAGGACCGTACGGGCGTCCGCCGCGCTGCGGACATCGAGGCGGCCCCCGACGACCAGCTCGGTGTGGTCGCCCCTGATGTGCATATGCGCTCCCCGAGAGTGCTTCTCCGTCACGTCTTTCCGTTGCAACAACTGACTGCCGCATCGACGGCCCAGTTGCGCGTTGTAAGCGAACCGATACCAAATTCACCCCATGGGGTGACGGCGGTCTGGCCGTGGAGGATCAGTGCTTGTAGAAGCCCTGCCCACTCTTGCGGCCGATGTCACCCGCGTCCACCATCCGGCGCATCAGCTCCGGCGGGGCGAACTTCTCGTCCTGGGACTCCGTATAGATGTTGCTGGTGGCGTGCAGCAGGATGTCGACGCCGGTCAGGTCCGCGGTGGCGAGCGGGCCCATGGCGTGCCCGAACCCCAGCTTGCAGGCGATGTCGATGTCCTCGGCGGAGGCCACGCCGGACTCGTACAGCTTGGTGGCCTCGACGACGAGCGCGGAGATGAGCCGGGTGGTGACGAAGCCGGCGACGTCGCGGTTGACGACGATGCAGGTCTTGCCGACGGACTCGGCGAACTCACGGGCGGTGGCGAGGGTTTCGTCGCTGGTCTTGTAGCCGCGGACGAGTTCGCACAGCTGCATCATCGGGACGGGCGAGAAGAAGTGCGTACCGACGACCCGCTCGGGGCGCTCCGTGACGGCCGCGATCTTGGTGATCGGGATGGCGGAGGTGTTGGAGGCGAGGACGGCGTCGTCCTTGACGAGCTTGTCGAGGGCGCGGAAGATCTCGTGCTTCACCTCGAGCTTCTCGAAGACGGCCTCGACGACGATGTCGGCGTCGGCGGCGGCGTCGAGGTCGGTGGTGGCGGTGATGCGGGCCAGGGCGGCCTCGGCGTCGGCGGCGTCGAGCTTGCCCTTGGAGACGAACTTGTCGTACGACGCCTTGATGCCGTCCGTGCCGCGCGTGAGGGCCGCGTCGGTGACGTCGCGCAGCACGACGTCCCAGCCCGCCTGGGCCGAGACCTGCGCGATGCCGGATCCCATGAGTCCGGCACCGATGACGGCGAGCTTCTTCGCCACGATCTATCCCCTTAACACCCGTTCACTTTTCAGCTCTTCGGCGGGAGGTTACTGCCCGGGAGGGGTGCTGTGGCGGTGAAGAGATGCGCGTCACGTCTCGGATGACGGACATCACACCGATGCGGGCCGCCCGGTGAGGGGTCAGCCGGCGCGCACCGCGTAGGAGAGGACCCGCTCGCCCAGCAACTCCTCCATCTCGTCAAGGAGGACGAGGGCCTCGCGGGAGACCTCGCGGGGGTCGCGGTGCTTCATCATCTCGGCGGAGATCCAGCCCATGACGGTGCTGTGCAGCCAGTCGAGCTGTCCGGCCACGAGTGCGGGGACGTGGTCGCCGTCCTCGGCGCCGACCTCGTCCCGCATGGTGCGCTCCAGGTCCAGCAGCGCCTCCTGCCGGATCTGCCAGAGCCGTGAGCGCAGGGTGTGGGCCTCGAGGACGACGCGCATGAACGTGGCGTACCCCTCGAAGAGCCCCACGGTGTGCGAGAGGGTCTCGACGGCTTCGCGCAGTTCGCGCAGGACGGCATCGGCGGCGGACTCGCCCCCGCGGCGGCCGCGCACCCATCGGGACACGCGGTCGACGAGCCCCTCGCCCCGGTCGAGGAACAGGTCCTCCTTGGCCGGGAAGTAGTTGTAGACGGTGTTGACCGAGACGTCGGCGACCCTGGCGATCTCGGCCATCGTGACGGCGTCGAAGCCGCGCTCCAGGAACAGATCGGTGGCCACGTCCGAGATGTGCTGTCTGGTCTGCCGCTTCTTCCGCTCCCTGAGCCCCTCTGCCATGCCCCCATCGTAGGCATCCTGGGGCCCGTTGAAAAGTTGGTGTCGTTGCAAATTTCTAGTCGGTTCTGCTTTTCTGGGGGGCATGTCAACGGCAATCATCCGTACGGCCGGACTGGCCCACACCTTCCGCACCCGCAACGGCCCCGTCGAGGCCGTCCGCGGGATCGACCTGACCGTGGAGGCGGGGGAGATCCTCGGTTTCCTCGGCCCCAACGGCGCCGGCAAGACCACCACCCTCCGGATGCTCACCACGCTCCTCCCGCCCACCGGCGGCTCCGCCACGGTGGCCGGGCACGACCTGGTGTCCGACCCGGGCGGCGTACGCACCGCGATCGGCTACGTGGCCCAGTCGGGCGGCGTCGACCTGAGCCTCTCGGTACGCGAGGAGCTCGTCACCCAGGGCCGGCTCTACCGGCTGAGCAAGGGCGAAGCGGCCCGACGTGCCGTGGAACTGGCCGGCGACCTGGACCTCACCGAACTGCTCGACCGCCCGTGCGGGGCGCTCTCGGGCGGGCAGCGGCGTCGGCTGGACATCGCGATGGGGCTCACGCACCAGCCTCGGGTGCTGTTCCTCGACGAGCCGACGACCGGCCTCGACCCGGGCAGCCGCGCCGACCTGTGGGAGCTGGTGCGGCGGCTGCGCGACACCTACGGCATGACGGTGTTCCTCACCACCCACTACCTCGACGAGGCCGACGCACTGTCCGACCGGCTCGTCGTGGTCGACGGGGGCACGATCGTCGCGCAGGGCACCGCAGCCGCGCTGAAGGAGCAGTACACGGGGTCGGTCACCGCCTCGCTCCAGGAGGCGTTCCTCGCCATCACCGGCCGCCCCGTCCCGGCCGACCCGACACCCGTAGCGATCTGAGGAGTCCCCATGCTGATCCGCGACACGGCGCTGATCTTCGGGCGCTGCGCCCGGCAGACGGTGCGCTCACGCTTCCAAATCCTCTTCGGCATGCTGATGCCCCTGCTGTACCTGCTGTTCTTCGGCCCGCTGCTGACGGAACTCCCGCTCGGGTCGCGCGGCGACTCCTGGCAGGTCCTCGTCCCGGGGTTGCTGCTCCAGCTGGGCCTGTTCGGCGCGGCGTTCGCGGGCTTCGCGATCATCATCGAGAACCAGTGGGGGGTCGTCGAGCGGATGCGGGTCACCCCGGTCAGCCCCCTGGCGCTGCTGCTGGGCCGGGTGCTGCGGGACGCGGTGGTCTTCGTCATCCAGTCGGTGCTTCTGGTGCTGGCGGCCGTGGCGATGGGGCTGCGGGCACCGGTCACCGGCATTCTGATCGGCTTCGCGTTCGTCGCCGTGCTCACGGTGGCGCTCGGCTCGCTGTCGTACGCCCTGGCCCTGAAGCTCTCCACCCCGCAGGAGTTCGGGCCGGTCATCAACGCGGTGACCATGCCGTCGATGCTGCTGTCCGGGCTGATGCTGCCGATGGCGCTCGCGCCGGCCTGGCTGGACGTCCTGTCGCACTTCATGCCGTTCCGCTACCTGGTGGAGGCGGTCAGGTCGGCGTACGTCGGCGAGTACGCGAACGCGGACATGCTGTACGGGGTGCTGGTCGCCGTGGCGTTCATGGTGCTGGCTGTGACGGTGGGCACGCGTGTCTTCCGGAAGGCCGGAGCGTGAGGAGGCGTGGCTAGGCTGACCGCATGGTCAACCTGACACGCATCTACACCCGCACCGGCGACAAGGGCACGACGGCGCTCGGCGACATGAGCCGTACGGCCAAGACGGACCTGCGGATCGCGGCGTACGCCGACGCCAACGAGGCCAACGCCGTCATCGGCACGGCCATCGCGCTGGGCAGCCTTCCCGAGGAGGTCGTGAAGGTCCTCGTCCGTGTGCAGAACGACCTGTTCGACGTGGGCGCCGACCTGTCGACTCCGGTCGTCGAGGACCCGAAGTACCCGCCGCTGCGGGTGGAGCAGTCGTACGTGGACAAGCTGGAGGCGGACTGCGACCGGTTCCTGGCGGACCTGGACAAGCTGCGCTCCTTCATCCTCCCGGGCGGCACGCCGGGCGCGGCGCTCCTGCACCACGCCTGCACGGTCGTACGGCGCGCCGAGCGCTCGACGTGGGCGGCGCTGGAGCTGCACGGCGAGACGATGAACGCCCTGACGGCGACGTATCTGAACCGCCTGTCCGACCTCCTGTTCATCCTGGCCAGGACGGCGAACAAGGAGGTCGGCGACGTGCTGTGGGTGCCGGGCGGGGAACGCTGACCGACACAGCGCCCCGCCCCTGCCGGGCGCCCGGAGGTCGCCCCCGGAAGACACAGCATCCTCACCAGAACGGCCGACAAGCAGGCCGACGACGCGCTGCGGGTACCGGGCGGGGAACGCTAGCGGGGCATCCCCGTGCGTTCGTCGGCCGGCTTTCCCGTGGACCGGTCGGACTCGGGGGTCGGGCGCTTCCTGGGCCAGATCGCGTAGGACAGGGCGATCAGGCCGTGGATGCCGACCGCGCGCCAGGCGGCGCCCATCCAGCTCTGCAGCGGTCCGACGCGGCTCGGGTCGTCGACGTACAGGATGGCGGCGTACAGCAGGACGGTCGCCACGCAGCCGGCCACCAGGGTGCCCAGCCACAGGCGGCCCTCGTACCGGGCGCGGGCCATGCCGTGGCGCGGCGGTCCGGCCGGGCGCGGCGCGCCGGCGAGGCGGTGTGCGGCGTGGCCGTCCAGCCACTTCACGGTGCGGTGGCCGTGGCCGACGGTGTAGCCGATGTACAGCGCGGCGAGGCCGTGCCGCCAGCTCGGCTCGGCTCCGCCCCGGAGGTCGGTCACGGTGGCGACCAGCAGGACGACCTCCAGCAGCGGTTCGCACAGCAGCAGCGCGGCGCCGGTGCGTGGCATCCGCAGCAGGTAGCGTGCGGCCAGTCCGGCCGCCAGCAGCACCCAGAAGCCGACCTCGCAGGCGACGATCAGCGCGACGATCACGACAGTTCCCCCGTCCCTTCTTCCGCTCCCCTCCAGCCTGGCCGCGCCGCCGCCCCGGTACGTCGTCGCCCGTGACGAATCCGCACTGCATCCTTCGATGTAGTCCCGGCTCACCCCGGGCGGGGAGGATCCCGTGCCCGGCACCGTGTTGGATGGACCCGTGACACTCCCCCGGCCCCACCGCGACGACCTCTTCCTGGCTGCCACGGGGCTGGCCGGCGGTCTGCTGCTGTGGTCCCTCGGCCTGTTCAGCCAGGGCACGCGGCACAGCGTGTTCGACGCGTCGTGGCTGCCCCTGGTGCCGCTGCTCGTCGTGACGTCGCTGGAGTTCGTGCGTCGGACGATGCCCCGCACGGCGATCACCGTCGGTACGGTGGCGGTCGTCGCGGACCAGCTGACCCGGGGGAACCTCGCGACGGTCCTGATGTTCACGGACCTGGTGTACGCGTCCGTCGTGTACGGCACGCCCGCCTCCGCCCGGCGGATCCCGGTCACCACCGGGCTGATCACCATCGGTGTGGGCCTCGGAGCGCTGGCCTGGTTCCGCGAGCCGTGGGCGCTGCTCCTCGGCGTGGTCACCGGCCTGGTCTCGTTCGTGCCCGCCACCACCGGCGCCGTGGTCCGCAACCACCGGCAGGCCGCCGACATGGCGCGGCTGCGCGCGGAGCAGACGGCCCTGCTGGCCGAGATGGACCGTACGCAGGCGGTGGTGGCCGAGCGGGCCCGGATGGCGCGCGAACTGCACGACATGGTCGCCGGGCATCTGTCGGCGATCGCCATCCACTCCACCGCCGCGCTGTCGCTCGACGACCCGCAGACGAATCGCGACGCGCTGGGGGTGATCCGGGAGAACAGCGTCGAGGGCCTGGCGGAGATGCGCCGGCTGATCGGCCTGCTCCGGGACAGTGCCGGCCACGAGGAGCCCGCCGCCGCCCCCACGCTCGCGGGCCTCGCCGCGCTGGTGCGGCACGCCGAGGTGAACGGCGCGGCGAGCGAGCTGACGTTCACGCTGGCCGACCGCCGCCCGCAGGACGACCCGGCGCTGCCGGCGCCGGTGGAGCTGGCCGCGTACCGGATCGTGCAGGAGTCCCTGACGAACGCGCTCAAGCACGCGGACCCTGGCTGTGTCGCCGTCGTCCTGGAGCGAACGGACGAGGCGCTGACCGTACGGGTGACCAGTCCGTTCGGCAACGGGGCGCCCGGACCGAGGGTGCCCGGCTCGGGGGCGGGGCTGGTCGGGATGGAGGAGCGGGTGGCCCTGCTGGGCGGGCGGTTCGAGGCGGGGCCGGTGCCGGAGCACGGGCACAAGATCTGGCGGGTGCACGCGGTGCTGCCCGTGGCGGAGGACGACAAGGAGCCGTCGGCATGACAGGAACAGCGGGGTCGGCGCGGATCCGCGTACTGGTGGCGGAGGACCAGCGGGCCGTACGGGCCGGTCTCGTCCTCATCCTGCGCAGTGCCCCGGACATCGAGGTGGTGGGCGAGGCGGGCGACGGCGAGGAGGCCGTGCGGCTGGCCCGCGAGCTGCGCCCGGACCTGGTACTGATGGACGTTCAGATGCCCCTGCTGGACGGCGTGTCGGCGACCCGCCAGGTGGTGGCCGAGTCGCTGGCGGACGTGCTGGTGCTGACCACGTTCGACCTGGACGAGTACGTCTTCGGCGCGCTGCGGGCGGGGGCCGCCGGGTTCCTGCTGAAGAACACCGAGGCGCGGGACCTGGTCGAGGCGGTACGGACGGTGGCGCGCGGCGAGGGCCTGATCGCGCCGGCGGTGACCCGGCGGCTGATCGCCGAGTTCGCCGCGCCGAAGCCCGGCCACCCGGCGCCGGGCGGGCCCGATCCCGCCGTACTGGACCCGCTGACGCGGCGCGAGCGCGAGGTGCTGTCCTGCCTGGGCGAGGGGCTGTCGAACGCGGAGGTCGCGCGCCGTCTGGACATGGCGGAGGCGACGGTGAAGACCCACGTCAGCCGCCTGCTGGGGAAGCTCGGTCTGCGCAGCAGGGCGCAAGCGGCCGTGCTCGCGCGGGAGTTGAACGTCTGACCGCACACCTTCGACGGGTGGTCTGGACCTCTTGACGATTGGTCCAGACCTTCCTACGCTCACGGCGCGCACCCTTCATGACGCACGGACCCCCACCTTGTCCGTCCGCAACTTGAGGAGCACCGTTGAGCACGAGCACTCAAGCACTTCCGCGCAGATCGAGATTCCGGGCCAGAGCCACGGCCGGACTGACCGCCCTGTTGCTCCCCCTGGCCGCCATGGTCGGCCTCGCCTCCCCCGCCGAGGCCGCCGCCTCGGCGACCGCCACGTACACCAAGGTCTCCGACTGGGGCAGTGGCTTCGAGGGCAAGTGGACGGTGAAGAACACCGGCACCACCACCCTCAGCTCCTGGACCGTCGAGTGGGACTTCCCCTCCGGCACCTCCGTGACCTCCGCCTGGGACGCCGACGTCACCGGCAGCGGCACCCACTGGACCGCCAAGAACAAGAGCTGGAACGGCACCCTCGCCCCCGGCGCCTCCGTCTCCTTCGGGTTCAACGGCACCGGCACCGGCTCCCCCTCCGGCTGCAAGCTGAACGGCGGGTCCTGCGACGGCGGCAGCCTCCCCGGCGACAACCCGCCCTCCGCACCCGGCACCCCGACCGCGTCCGGCATCACCGACACCTCGGTGAAGCTCACCTGGACCGCCGCCACCGACGACAAGGGCGTCAAGAACTACGACGTCCTGCGCGGCGGCGCCAAGGTCGCCACGGTCACCGGCCTGACGTACACGGACACCGGCCTGACCGCCGGCACCGACTACACGTACAGCGTCCAGGCCCGCGACACCGCCGACCAGACGGGCCCCGCCGGCGGCTCCGTCGCGGTCCGCACCACCGGCGGCACCGGCCCCGGCCCCGGCCCGTCCTCCACGGTCAAGCTGGGCTACTTCACCAACTGGGGCGTCTACGGACGCAACTACCACGTCAAGAACCTGGTGACGTCCGGCTCCGCCGAGAAGATCACGCACATCAACTACGCCTTCGGCAACGTCCAGGGCGGCAAGTGCACCATCGGCGACGCCTACGCCGACTACGACAAGGCGTACACCGCCGACCAGTCCGTGGACGGCGTCCCCGACACCTGGGACCAGCCGCTGCGCGGCAACTTCAACCAGCTGCGCAAGCTGAAGGCCAAGTACCCGCACATCAAGGTGCTGTGGTCGTTCGGCGGCTGGACCTGGTCCGGCGGCTTCCCGCAGGCCGTACAGAACCCGGCCGCCTTCGCGCAGTCCTGCTACGACCTGGTCGAGGACCCGCGCTGGGCCGATGTCTTCGACGGCATCGACCTCGACTGGGAGTACCCCAACGCCTGCGGTCTGTCCTGTGACACCAGCGGCCCGGCCGCCTTCGCCACCATGATGAAGGCGATGCGCGCCAAGTTCGGCCCGAACAACCTGGTCACCGCGGCCATCACCGCCGACGCCTCAGCCGGCGGCAAGATCGACGCCGCCGACTACGGCCCGGCCGCGCAGTACGCCGACTGGTACAACGTGATGACGTACGACTTCTTCGGCGCCTGGGCCGCCAAGGGCCCGACGGCCCCGCACTCCCCGCTCACCTCGTACCCCGGCATCCCGCAGGCGGGCTTCAACTCCGCCGAGGCCATCGCCAAGCTCAAGGCCAAGGGCGTGCCCTCCGCGAAGCTGCTGCTCGGCATCGGCTTCTACGGGCGCGGCTGGACCGGCGTGACCCAGAAGGAGCCGGGCGGCACCGCCACCGGCCCCGCGGCCGGCACGTACGAGCAGGGCATCGAGGACTACAAGGTCCTCAAGAACTCCTGCCCGGCCAACGGCACGGTCGCCGGCACCGCCTACGCGCACTGCGGCACCAACTGGTGGAGCTACGACACCCCGACGACGATCACGTCCAAGATGGCCTGGGCCAAGAACCAGGGCCTGGGCGGAGCGTTCTTCTGGGAGTTCAGCGGCGACACCGGCAACGGTGAGCTGGTGGCCGCGATCAACAGCGGCCTGCGGTAAACACCCCCGAACGACGTCGAGCCGCACCGTAAGGTGCGGCTCGACGCATGTGCGGGAAATCCTCAGGCGACGTTCACCCTCTGCCCCGGAGGCGCCGCCTCCAGCCATGCGAGAAAGCCGGTGAGAGCGTCCTCGCTCATCGCCAGCTCCAGTCGGGTCCCCCGGTGCAGACAGCCCAGCACCACGGCGTCCGACAGCAGCGCCAGCTCCTCCTCGCCCTCCGGCATCCGGCGCGCGAGCACCTCGATGGCGGAGCGCTCCAGGATGCGACGCGGCCGCGGCGCGTACGAGAAGACGCGGAACCAGGCGATCTGATCACCGCTGTAGCGGGCGACGCCGTAGATCCAGCCCTTGCCGGAGGGGTCGCCCTCCTCCGGAACGTTCCAGCGCAGGCTGCAGTCGAAAGTGCCGCCGGAGCGCTGGATGAGGCGCCGGCGCAGGCCGAAGACGAAGAGCCCGATCACCACCAGTGCGACGACCAGTGCGCTCACCAGCAGAGCGAGGAACATCTCCACCGACCTCCTCGCATCGTCCCGTAACGGAATACAACCTGCACCTGCATCGCCTCAGCCGCGGCCCGGTCTGGAGACATCCAGCCCGAGCCGCGGCTGAGGGGTGCCGCGCCACCCCGGGTACGGGGCGGCCGGCGACGTTCACCGGTGGCGGAGCGCTAGTGCGCCGCCACCGCACGCAGCCGGATCTCGGCGCGCCGCTCGGCGGCGGCGTCCGACTCCGACTTCGCACGCTCCAGCGCGCGCTCGGCACGCTGGGTGTCGATCTCATCCGCCAGCTCGGCGATCTCCGCGAGCAGCGACAGCTTGTTGTCCGCGAACGAGATGAAACCGCCGTGCACGGCCGCGACGACCGTTCCACCATCGCTCGTACGGATGGTCACCGGGCCCGACTCCAGCACACCGAGCAGCGGCTGGTGGCCGGGCATGACGCCGATGTCGCCGGACGTGGTGCGCGCGATGACCAGGGTGGCCTCGCCGGACCAGACACTCCGGTCCGCGGCGACCAGCTCGACGTGCAGCTCAGCAGCCAAGGGTGGCTCCTCGGGTCACCACCCGGCCGTATCGCCGGGTGTTGGTTCACAAGTCTAGTAGGGCCGTCGGCGTCGAAACGCCTAGACCGGGTGGTGCAGCGGAAGGGGGCGGGACGGACCCGCCCCCTTCACCAGTCACTGCGCTCAGGAAACGCCCAGTTCCTTCGCGTTCTTCTTGAGGTCCTCGAGACCACCGCACATGAAGAACGCCTGCTCCGGGAAGTGGTCGAACTCACCGTCGCAGATCGCGTTGAACGCGGCGATCGACTCGTCGAGCGGAACGTCCGAACCGTCCACGCCGGTGAACTGCTTCGCCGCGTGGGTGTTCTGGGACAGGAAGCGCTCGACACGACGGGCACGGTGGACGACCAGCTTGTCCTCCTCGCCCAGCTCGTCGATACCGAGGATCGCGATGATGTCCTGGAGGTCCTTGTACTTCTGCAGGATCCCCTTGACGCGCATGGCGGCCTGGTAGTGGTCCTGCGAGATGTACCGCGGGTCCAGGATGCGGGACGTGGAGTCCAGCGGGTCCACGGCCGGGTAGATGCCCTTCTCGGAGATCGGACGGGAGAGAACCGTCGTCGCGTCGAGGTGGGCGAAGGTGGTGGCCGGGGCCGGGTCGGTCAGGTCGTCCGCGGGGACGTAGATCGCCTGCATCGAGGTGATCGAGTGACCACGCGTCGAGGTGATGCGCTCCTGCAGCAGACCCATCTCGTCCGCCAGGTTCGGCTGGTAACCCACCGCGGACGGCATACGGCCGAGCAGGGTGGACACCTCGGAACCGGCCTGGGTGAACCGGAAGATGTTGTCGATGAAGAAGAGCACGTCCTGCTTCTGCACATCGCGGAAGTACTCCGCCATGGTCAGACCGGCCAGGGCGACGCGCAGACGGGTGCCCGGGGGCTCGTCCATCTGACCGAAGACCAGCGCGGTCTTGTCGAGGACGCCGGACTCCTCCATCTCCTGGATGAGGTCGTTGCCCTCACGCGTACGCTCACCGACGCCGGCGAACACGGAAACGCCCTCGTGCAGCTTCGCCACACGCATGATCATTTCCTGGATCAGAACGGTCTTGCCGACACCGGCGCCACCGAACAGACCGATCTTTCCACCCTTGACGTACGGGGTGAGCAGGTCGACGACCTTGAGGCCGGTCTCGAACATCTCGGTCTTCGACTCGAGGTCCTCGAACTTCGGGGCCTTGCGGTGGATCGCCCAGCGCTCGGTCTCCTGGCCGTTGGCCTCGGGCTCGTTCAGCACCTCACCGAGGGTGTTGAACACCTTGCCCTTGGTGAAGTCGCCGACCGGCACGGTGATGCCCTCACCGGTGTCGGTCACCGGGGCCTGGCGGACCAGGCCGTCGGTGGGGTTCATCGAGATCGCGCGGACAAGGCCCTCACCGAGGTGCTGGGCGACCTCGAGGGTCAGCGTCTTGGTGGAGCCGGGGGTCGCCGGGTCCGGGACCTCGACGGTCAGCGCGTTGTAGATCTCCGGCATCGCGTCGACGGGGAACTCCACGTCGACGACCGGGCCGATGACCCGCGCGACGCGGCCCGTCGCCGTGGCCGTCTCAACAGTGGTGGTCATTAGTAGTCACTCCCCGCGGTCGCGTCGGCCAGGGCGCTCGCGCCACCGACGATCTCGCTGATTTCCTGGGTGATTTCGGCCTGGCGGGCCTGGTTGGCAAGACGGGTGTACGTGTTGATCAGTTCACCCGCGTTGTCGGTCGCCGACTTCATCGCCTTGCGCCGGGAGGCGTGCTCGGAGGCCGCGGCCTGGAGCAGGGCGTTGTAGATACGGCTCTCGACGTACCGGGGCAGAAGGGCGTCCAGGACGTCCTCCGCCGACGGCTCGAACTCGAACAGCGGCAGCAGCTCCGCCTTCGCGCCCTCGCCGGCCTCGGCCTCGGAGAGGCTGAGCGGCAGCAGCCGGTCGTCGACCGGCGTCTGCGTCAGCATCGACACGAACTCGGTGAACACGATGTGGATCTCGTCCACACCGCCCTCCGCCGTGTCCTTCCCGATCGCCTCGATCAGCGGAGCCGCGATGTTCTTGGCGTCCGCGTACGACGGGTTGTCGGTGAAGCCGGTCCACGAGTCGGCGATCGCCATCTCACGGAAGCTGTAGTAGGCGACACCCTTGCGGCCGACGATGTACGTGTCGACCGCCTTGCCCTCGCCACGGAGCCGCTCGGTGAGCTTGGCCGCCGTCTTGATGGCGTTGGAGGAGTAGCCTCCGGCCAGGCCGCGGTCGCTCGTGAGGAGCAGGACCGCGGCACGGGTCGGGTTGTCCGCCTCCGTGGTCAGCGGGTGCTTGGTGTTCGAGCCGGTCGCCACCGCCGTGACCGCGCGGGTCAGCTCGGTCGCGTACGGCGTGGAGGCCGCCACCTTGCGCTGCGCCTTGACGATGCGCGAGGCGGAGATCATCTCCATCGCCTTGGTGATCTTCTTCGTCGCGGTGACCGACTTGATACGACGCTTGTAGACCCGGAGCTGGGCTCCCATGAGTCAGGTCCCTTCCGTCGTCACTTCGAGACGTTGACGGCGGCCGGGGCGTCCTCGCCGAGCAGCTTGCCGTCCGACGTCTCGAACTGCTTCTTGAAGTCGGCGATGCAGTCCGCGATCTTCTGCAGCGTGTCGTCCGACATCTTTCCGCCTTCGCGGATCGAGGTCATGAGCGACTTGTGCTCGCGGTGCAGGAAGTCCAGCAGCTCCTTCTCGAAGCGGCGGATGTCCTCGACCGGGACGTCGTCCATCTTGCCGTTGGTGCCGGCCCAGACCGAGACGACCTGGTTCTCCGTGGCCATCGGGTCGTACTGCGGCTGCTTCAGCAGCTCGACCATGCGCTTACCGCGCTCCAGGGCGGCCTTCGACGCGGCGTCCAGGTCGGAACCGAAGGCGGCGAACGCCTCCAGCTCGCGGTACTGGGCGAGGTCCACGCGGAGACGGCCGGAGACCTGGCGCATCGCCTTGTGCTGGGCGGAGCCACCGACACGCGACACGGAGATACCGACGTTCAGGGCCGGGCGCTGACCGGCGTTGAACAGGTCGGACTCCAGGAAGCACTGGCCGTCGGTGATGGAGATGACGTTGGTCGGGATGAACGCCGAGACGTCGTTGGCCTTGGTCTCGACGATCGGCAGACCGGTCATCGAGCCGGCACCCATGTCGTCGGAGAGCTTGGCGCAGCGCTCCAGGAGACGGGAGTGCAGGTAGAAGACGTCACCCGGGTAGGCCTCACGGCCCGGCGGGCGGCGCAGCAGCAGCGAGACGGCACGGTAGGCGTCGGCCTGCTTCGACAGGTCGTCGAAGATGATCAGGACGTGCTTGCCCTCGTACATCCACTGCTGACCGATGGCGGAGCCGGTGTAGGGCGCCAGGTACTTGAAGCCGGCCGGGTCGGACGCCGGGGCGGCGACGATGGTCGTGTACTCCAGGGCACCGGCCTCCTCCAGCGCACCCCGGACGGAGGCGATGGTGGAGCCCTTCTGGCCGATGGCGACGTAGATGCAGCGGACCTGCTTCTTCGGGTCGCCGGTGCGCCAGTTGTCGCGCTGGTTGATGATCGTGTCGACGGCCAGGGCGGTCTTGCCGGTCTGACGGTCACCGATGATCAGCTGGCGCTGACCACGGCCGATCGGGGTCATGGCGTCGACGGCCTTGTAGCCGGTCTCCATCGGCTCGTGCACCGACTTGCGCTGCATGACCGTGGGGGCCTGCAGCTCGAGGGCGCGGCGGCCGGACGTCTCGATCTCGCCGAGGCCGTCGATCGGGTTGCCGAGCGGGTCGACGACGCGACCCAGGTAGCCCTCGCCGACGGCGACGGACAGGACCTCGCCGGTGCGCTGGACCGGCTGGCCCTCCTCGATGCCGCTGAACTCACCGAGGACAATGGCACCGATCTCGCGCTCCTCGAGGTTGAGGGCGAGGCCGAGGGTGCCGTCCTCGAACTTCAGCAGCTCGTTGGCCATGGTCGAGGGCAGGCCCTCGACCTTAGCGATGCCGTCGCCGGCAAGGCTGACAGTGCCGACCTCCTCGCGCGAGGCCGCGTCCGGCTTGTACGACTGGACGAAGTTCTCCAGCGCGTCCCGGATCTCCTCCGGCCGGATCGTGAGCTCCGCCATCTGGGTTCCCTGCTCTCCTTGTTGGGCCCGAAGTTTCCTTGGGGGGATCTGGGGGCTCCCCCCAGAACTTCTGCATCCTGTGCACGGCCCAACCGGGCCGTAGGTAACGCTTTTTGAGTTTGGTGACCTGGTCCGCGCCGGTCAGTCGGCCAGTCGCCGGGTCGCCTCGGCGAGGCGGCTCGCGATCGTGCCGTTGACGACCTCGTCGCCGACCCGCACCTGGATCCCGCCGAGGACCGCCGGGTCCACGTCGAGGTTGAGGTGCATCTGGCGGCCGTACAGCTTCGCCAGCACGGCGCCGAGGCGCTGCTTCTGCTGGTCGGTGAGCGGCACCGCCGAGGTGACGACCGCGACCATCCGGTCCCGGCGCGCCGCGGCGAGCTTGGACAGGGACTCGAGTCCCGCCTCCAGGCTACGTCCCCGCGGGTGCGTCACGAGGCGGACGATCAGTCGCTCGGTGCCCGGGGTGGCACGGCCGCCCAGGAGGCTGCGGAGCAGCTCGCCCTTGGCGGTGGCCGTCGCGGCCCGGTCGGTGAGCGCGGCGCGCAGGTCCGGCGTGGAGGCGGTGATCCGGGCGAACCGGAACAGCTCGTCCTCGACGTCGTCGAGCGTGCCGGCCTTCTGGGCCGCGGTGAGGTCCGCGGTGTCCGCCAGCTCCTCGATCGCGTCGACCAGGTCGCGCGACTGGGACCAGCGGGAACGGACCATGCCGGAGACCAGGTCGACGGTCTCGCCGCCCACCTGACCGCTCAGCAGTCGCGTGGCGAGCTCGGCCTTGGCCTCGCCGGCCTGCGCCGGGTCGGTCAGGACCCGACGCAGCGACACCTCGCGGTCGAGCAGCGCGGTGACGGCGGCCAGCTCGTCGGCGAGCTTCGCCGCGTCGACCGACGTGTTGTCGGTCAGCGCGTCGAGGCGCTCGCGCGCGGCAGCCAGTGCCTCGCGGCTCGCTCCGTTCATCGGGCGGCCTCGGCCTTCTCCTCGAGCTCGTCGAGGAAGCGGTCGATCGTGCGGCTCTGGCGGGCGACGTCCTCGAGGGACTCGCCGACCAGCTTGCCGGCCAGGTCGGTGGCGAGCTTGCCGACGTCCTGGCGCAGAGCGGTGGCCGCGGCCTTGCGGTCGGCCTCGATCTGCGCGTGGCCGGCGGCGATGATCTCTTCGCGCTGGCGCTGGCCTTCCGCCTTCATCTCCTGGATGATCGCGGTGCCCTGCTCCTGTGCCTCCTGGCGCAGGCGGGCGGCTTCGTGGCGAGCCTCGGCGAGCTGAGCCCTGTACTGCTCGAGCACACTCTGGGCCTCGATCTGAGCCGCCTCGGCCTTCTCGATGCCACCCTCGATGGCCTCGCGGCGCTCCTCCAGAACCTTGTTGATGTTCGGGAGGAGCTTCTTGGCGAGAAAACCGAAGACGATGACAAAGGCGATCAGACCGATGACCACCTCAGGCCACGGCGGGATGAGAGGATTCTCCTTCTCACCCTCTTGCGCCAGGATCATGGCGAGGTTCACATCAGTGCCTTTCGTCTAAAGAGGCTGGTCGTCGCTACTCGGAATCAGGAGTAGACGAACGGCATGACCATGCCGATGAGGGCGAGCGCCTCACAGAAGGCGAAGCCGAGGATCTGGTTGGCGCGGATCAGACCGGCAGCCTCGGGCTGACGGGCCAGGGCCTGCGTGCCGTTGCCGAAGATGATGCCGACGCCGACGCCGGGGCCGATGGCCGCGAGGCCGTAACCGACGGAGCTGAGGGAACCTTCGACGGCAGCAAGGGTCTGGGACATGCCAGTTCTTCCTTCTCTTTCAGGACCGGTGGGGGTTGGCCACCGGACGTTGGGGGGCGGTGGGCGCGAGGATCAGTGGTGGTCGACGAGCGCACCCTGGATGTAGGTGCAGGCCAGCAGAACGAAGACGTACGCCTGAACGGCCTGGACGAAGAGCTCGAAGGCGGTCATGACGATCGTCATGATGAAGCTGACGCCGGCGTAGGCGATGCCGATGCCGTTCAGCAGGTACCAGCTGGCGATGGTGAAGAGCAGCAGCAGGGTGTGACCGGCGAACATGTTCGCGAAGAGTCGCACGGCGTGGGTGAACGGCCGCAGGATCACGTTCGAGAGGAACTCGATGGCCATCACCAGCGGCAGGACGGCGCCGAGGGACTTGTCGTAGCCGGTGACGTTCTTGAACCAGCCGACGACGCCGTGCTTCTTGACCGTCAGGCCCATCCAGAGGACGTACACCAGCCCGGCGAGCGCGGCGGGGTAGGCGATGATCGAGGTCACGGGGAACTGCGCGAGCGGGACGATGGACCAGAGGTTCATCATCCAGACGAAGAAGAAGATCGAGACCATCAGAGGGACGTACTTCTCGCCCTCCTTCTTCCCGAGGGTCTCGTAGACGATCCCGCGGCGGACGAAGTCGTAACCCGCCTCGGCCACCATCTGGAGCTTGCCGGGAACGACCTTCGGCTTGGCGAACGCGGCCCAGAAGAAGCCCACGATGATGATGCTGCCGAGCAGGGCCAGCAGCATGACCTTGTTGAAGTAGAGGCCGTTGCCATCGGCGTTGCCCCAGAGCGGCTCGAACAGGAACGAGTGCAGGCCCGGGCCCGGGAAGCCGCATCCGGAGAAGATGTGGCAGTCGGTCTCGAAAGCGAGCACCTGAGTCGGGTCAGCACTCACCGCGGGCTCCTTCAGCGTGGGGCATAGGTACGGCAACCTCGTTGTGTCGGCGCGGCGCGCAGCCGCGGGTCGGCACTGGACTGGTCTTACGGATGTTGGGGCGGCTGGGGGGCATCAAGCCTCGCGAATGGGCAGGCGTCAGCTCGAATGCCCGCGCCCGCGATGCCGCAGTTGGCACCGGACGATAGCAGGATCGCGAACCCGCACTTATACCGCCCCTACCTTTCACGGCTTCGACCCCTTGCTTCCGGGCTTTTCGGAGCCGGAAGCGTCGGGATCGACGTAAAAGATCTTGGCCTTCATGTGCGCTCGGGTCTGCGCGGAGATCCAGATCAGGGTCAGCGCGACCAGCGAGATCGCGAAGGCCTTGGGGTGGAACAGCGTCGTGTCCTTGAAGACGGCGACGAAGACGAACAACAGCAGCAGCTGAGCCGCGTAGAGCATCAGGCCCATGGCCTGGAACAGCTGCGGGAGCGTCTTGGCCACACGCTGCAGGATGACCAGCCCCGCCCCCATGAAGACGATGACCACGCCCGTCGCGATGAGCGCGCCGACCGCCCCTTCGCCGCCCGCCACCACGGCGCTGACCACGGCGGCGACGGCGCCGGCGGCAGCGGTGGGTACGGCAGCCTGAAGGAGGGTGCGGACGTCATTGGACGGCATGGCGGCATCTCCGCTTACTGGTGGGGGCAGTGGTGTCGTCATGGACGAGCGTAAGCCCGGTTCGAGGCAGGTCTCGAAGCCAACGGGCCATCGCACTAGGGCCCTTCGGCACTGTCGCCGGGTCTCGTGAACGGTATCACAAACTATTTGAAGAGGTCTTTACCCGGAGGTGTGCTGACTCTCACACATGAGAGTGACCCTGCGCGTGTGTGCAGGACAGCGCGACCCTTTGTCTGCTAATGAGCCCCGACGGCCGTTTCGTCAACGCGACGTTCCGGCCTTCCGCCGTTCGGGGAGGTGCGAACGGGCCCCGATGGCGGTCGCCCCGTTGACTCCGGCGGGGATCCGCACGGGCTCCTCCGCGGGCTCCGCTCCGTCGACGCCGTCGACGCCCTCCACGCCGTCGACGCGGACGAGCTGCGTCCGGGCCGGCGCCACCTTGCGGCGCCGGTAGCGCGGCGGCACGAACGACTCGGCCCAGCGGGGCGCGCGCGGGTGGAAGCGCGGCAGGAGCAGCAGGACCAGGCCGACGGCGCTCAGCGCCACGATCGGCAGCACGATCCACATGGACGCGGAGTGCACGGAGTAGGTCAGCGTGCCGAAGGCGATCAGCGCGGACCAGAAGTACATGATCAGGACGGCGCGGCTGTGCGAGTGGCCGATCTCCAGCAGCCGGTGGTGGAGGTGGCCGCGGTCGGCGGCGAACGGCGACTGGCCGTTCCAGGTGCGGCGCACGATGGCCAGGACGAGGTCCGCCATCGGGATGGCGATGATCGTCAGCGGCAGCAGCAGCGGGATGAAGACCGGCAGCGCGGCGTGCGTGGCCTGGCGGGTCGAGCCCTCGAAGATCTTCAGCGCGTCGGGGTCGACCTGGCCCGTGATCGAGATGGCGGACGCGGCCAGCACCAGGCCGATGAGCATCGAGCCGGAGTCGCCCATGAAGATGCGCGCCGGGTGCATGTTGTGCGGCAGGAAGCCCAGGCACATGCCCATCAGCACGGCCGCGAACAGCGTCGCCGGGGCGGCGGCCTCGATGCCGTACCCGAACCAGATCCGGTAGGCATAGAGGAAGAAGGCGGCCGCGGCGATGCAGACCATGCCGGAGGCGAGGCCGTCGAGGCCGTCGACGAAGTTCACGGCGTTGATGGTCAGGACGACCAGGGCCACCGTCAGGAGCGTGCCCTGCCACTGCGTCAGGCCGACCGTGCCGATGCCGGGGATGGGCAGCCAGAGGATCGTCAGACCCTGCATGACCATCACGCCCGCGGCGATCATCTGGCCGCCGAGCTTGATCAGCGCGTCGATCTCGAACTTGTCGTCGAGGACGCCGATCAGCCAGATCAGGGCCGCGCCGGAGAGCAGCGCGCGCGGCTCGTTGGACAGCGCGAAGACGCTGTTGAGCCGGTCCAGGTGGTCGGCGACGAGGAGGCCCGCGCACAGGCCGAAGAACATGGCGATACCGCCGAGCCGCGGTGTGGGCTCGCGGTGCACGTCGCGGGCGCGGATCTCCGGCATGGCTCCGGCCGCGATGGCGAACTTCCGCACCGGCCCGGTGAGCAGATAGGTCACCGCGGCCGTGATGCAGAGCGTCAGCAGGTAGTCACGCACGGGCTGCCCCAGAGGAATCGCTGGCCATCTCAGCCCCACACCCTAGTCCCGCCGCCCATGTGGTGGAGGACACCGGAGAGCGGCGCACGGTTGCAGGTGGGTGCGTCTACCCCCGATACGGTGGAAATCGCTCGGCGAGTTCACGCACCTCGGCGCGTACGGCGCGGGCCTCGTCCTCGCCCCGTACGGCTGCCGCGAACAGGACGGCGATCCGCTCCATCTCCGGGGCGCCCATGCCCTGGGTGGTCACCGCGGCGGTCCCGAAGCGGATGCCGCGGCCGTCGCCGTACGGCAGGGCGCAGGTGTCCAGGACCATCCCCGCGGCCGCGAGGCGGGCGCGTGCGGTGCGTCCGTCGACGCTGTGGGGGCCGGGGTCTGCGGTGATCAGATGCGTGTCCGTGCCGCCGGTGGTGATCGTGAAGCCGTGCCGCCCGAGCGCCTCGGCGAGGACGCGGGCGTTGGCGACCACCCGATGGGCGTACGCGTGGAACACGGGGGTCGCCGCCTCGCCGAACGCGACGGCCTTCGCGGCGATGGTGTGCATCTGGGCGCCGCCCTGCGTGAACGGGAACACCGCCCGATCGATCCGCTCGGCCAGCTCCTGTCCGCACAGGATCATGCCGCCGCGCGGCCCGCGCAGCACCTTGTGCGTCGTGGCGCACACGACGTCGGCGTGCGGTACGGGGCTGGGGGCGGCGCCGCCGGCGACGAGGCCGATCGGATGGGCCGCGTCGGCGATCAGCGCGGCGCCGACCTCGTCGGCGATCTCCCGGAACTCGGCGTAGTCGATGTGCCGGGGGTACGAGATCGAGCCGCACACGATGGCCTTGGGGCGGTGCTGGTGGGCGAGGTCACGCACCTGGGCGTAGTCGATGAGCCCGCTCTCGGCGTCGACGCCGTACGGGACGAAGGTGAACCACCGGCCGGAGAAGTTGGCGGGTGAGCCGTGCGTGAGGTGCCCGCCGTGGGCGAGGCCCATGGCGAGGACGGTGTCCCCGGGACGCAGCAGCGCCGCGTACGCCGCGAGGACGGCGGAGGACCCGGAGTGCGCCTGTACGTTGGCGTGCTCGGCGCCGAACAGCGTACGCGCCCGCTCGACGGCCAGGCGCTCGGCGGCGTCCGCGTACTCGCACCCGCCGTGGTGGCGACGGCCCGGATAGCCCTCGGCGTACTTGTTGGCGAGCGGCGAGCCGAGCGCGGCGAGCACGGCGGGCGAGACGAAGTTCTCGGCGGCGATCAGCTGGAGGCTGTCGCTCTGGCGGCGCGCCTCCCCCGCCAGCACGTCGGCGATCTCGGGGTCCTGCCGCCGCAGGACGTCGTCGGCGTCCTCCCCGTGCGCGCGCGTCCGCGCGTCCTCGACTCCAGCGGTGACCGGCATGAGTGGCTCCAGGCGTGGACGTGCCCCGTGCCTCCAATGTAGGCCCGGCCCCCGGCACCTGCCCGCCGGCACAGCCGCGCGGGCGGACCGGGCGGTCACCGCCGCGCAGAGACCCCCGTCAGCGCCGTCACCACCGGGTCCAGTGCCTGGTGGATCTCCTCGCCGATCGAGCGGAAGAACGTGATCGGCGCCCCGTACGGATCATTCACCTCGTCCGCCTCCACACTGGGCGCCAACAACCAGCCACGCAACGCCGCCGCCGCATGCACCAGCGCCCGCGCCCGAACAACCACACCCTCGGCCTCCGGATCGGGGAGCGTCGCCGGGTCTATGGCCCGGACGAGGCGGGTGAACTCCTTCAGGGTGAAGGTGCGCAGGCCCGCGCTGTGGCCCATCGAGATGACCTGGGCGCGGTGGTCGCGGGTCGCCGTGAGGACCAGGTCGGCGCGGATGACGTGGTCGTCGATCAGCTCGCGGCCCACGAAGCCGCTGGCGTCCGCGCCGAAGTCGGCGAGGACCGTCTCGGCGTTGGCCTCCATGGGGGCACCCTCGTGGCCCCAGGTGCCGGCGCTCTCCACGATCAGGCCGCCGCCCGTCGGGTCACCGAGGCGGTCGCGCAGGGCATGGCGGGTCAGCCGCTCGGTGATCGGCGAGCGGCAGACGTTGCCGGTGCTGACGTGGAGGATGCGGAACGTGCTCTCCGTGCCTATGCCACGCCCCTCAGGGGCGGTCAATTGGCCACCTCGAGGTCAGGTACGACCTTGCGCAGCTCCTCCACGGACACGGCACCGGCCCGGAGCAGGACCGGCACCCGGCCGGTCACGTCCACGATCGAGGACGGCACGATGCCCGGCGTCGGGCCGCCGTCCAGGTACACGGACACGGAGTCGCCGAGCATGCCCTGCGCGGCGTCGCAGTCCTCGGGCGCCGGGTGGCCGGTCAGGTTCGCGGAGGAGACCGCCATGGGGCCGACCTCGGTCAGCAGCTCGATGGCGACGGGGTGCAGCGGCATGCGGATCGCGACCGTGCCCCGCGTGTCGCCCAGGTCCCACTGGAGGGACGGCTGGTGGCGGGCGACGAGCGTCAGCGCCCCCGGCCAGAACGCGTCGACCAGCTCCCACGCCTGCTCCGAGAAGTCGGTGACCAGGCCGTGCAGGGTGTTCGGGGAGCCGATGAGCACCGGCGTCGGCATGTTGCGGCCACGCCCCTTGGCCTCCAGCAGATCGGCGACGGCCTCCGGGCTGAACGCGTCCGCCCCGATCCCGTACACGGTGTCGGTGGGCAGCACGACCAGCTCGCCGCGGCGGACGGCGGACGCGGCCTCGCGCAGACCCGTCGTACGGTCCGTCGCGTCGTTGCAGTCGTATCGCCGTGCCATCAGCGGGCCTCCTCGTACACGTTCTTCGTCATGGCATCGCCTTGCGCGCGGTCGCGAAGCGCGGGCGGTTGTTCAGGTCGGGGTGGTCGGCGGCGTCCGCCCAGCCGGCCTCCTCGTTGAAGATCCACGGCACCTGCCCGCCCTGCGTGTCGGCGTGCTCGACGACGACGAGGCCACCGGGCCGCAGCAGCCGGTGGGCGGTGCGCTCGATGCCGCGGATCACGTCGAGGCCGTCCTCGCCGGAGAACAGCGCCATCTCGGGATCGTGGTCGCGGGCCTCGGGTGCCACGTACTCCCACTCGGTGAGCGGGATGTACGGCGGGTTGGAGATCACCAGGTCGACCTGGCCGTCCAGCTCCGGCAGCGCCGTCAGCGCGTCGCCCTGGTGGACGGTGACCCTGGTGCCCTCGGCGTTGCGCAGGGTCCACTTCAGGGCGTCCTCGGACAGCTCCACGGCGTGCACCCGCGAGCGCGGCACCTCCTGGGCCATCGCGAGGGCGATCGCCCCGGACCCCGAGCACAGGTCGACGATCAGCGGCTCGACCACGTCCATGGCGCGCACGGCGTCTATGGCCCAGCCGACGACCGACTCGGTCTCCGGACGCGGTACGAACACCCCCGGCCCCACCTGCAGCTCCAGGTAGCGGAAGAACGCCCGCCCGGTGATGTGCTGGAGCGGCTCGCGGGCCTCGCGGCGGGCCACGGCCTCCCAGTAGCGGGCGTCGAAGTCCGCGTCCTTGACGTTGTGCAGCTCCCCCCGCTTGACGCCGTGGACGAACGCGGCGAGCTCCTCCGCGTCGAAGCGCGGTGACGGCACGCCGGCGTCGGCCAGCCGCTGGGTGGCCTGGGCCACCTCGGCAAGCAGCAGGTTCACGCTGGTCCTCCGGGCTGCTGGGGGTCGTACCTGGGGCGGGGTGTCAGGCGGCGGCGAGCTTGGCGGCGGAGTCGGCGTCGACGCACGCCTGGATCACCGCGTCCAGCTCGCCGTCGAGCACCTGGTCCAGGTTGTACGCCTTGAAGCCGACACGGTGGTCGGAGATCCGGTTCTCCGGGAAGTTGTACGTCCGGATCTTCTCCGACCGGTCGACGGTCCGCACCTGGCTGCGGCGCGCGTCGGCGGCCTCCTTCTCGGCTTCCTCCTGCGCCATGGCCAGGAGCCTGGACCGCAGGATACGCATGGCCTGCTCCTTGTTCTGGAGCTGGCTCTTCTCGTTCTGGCAGGAGGCGACCACACCGGTCGGCAGATGGGTGATCCGGACGGCGGAGTCGGTCGTGTTGACGGACTGGCCGCCGGGCCCGGAGGACCGGTACACGTCGATGCGCAGGTCGTTCGGGTTGATCTCGACGTCGATCTCCTCGGCCTCCGGCGTGACGAGGACACCGGCGGCGGAGGTGTGGATCCGGCCCTGCGACTCGGTCGCGGGCACGCGCTGCACGCGGTGCACGCCGCCCTCGTACTTGAGCCGCGCCCACACGCCCTGGCCGGGCTCGGCCGGCTGGCCGCCCTTGGTCTTCACGGCGACCTGGACGTCCTTGTAGCCGCCCAGCTCGGACTCGGTGGCGTCGATGATCTCGGTCTTCCACCCGACGCGCTCGGCGTACCGCAGGTACATCCGCAGCAGGTCGCCGGCGAACAGGGCGGACTCGTCGCCGCCCGCGCCCGCCTTGATCTCCAGGATGACGTCCTTGTCGTCGCTGGGGTCGCGCGGGACGAGCAGCAGCCGCAGCTTGTCGGTCAGCTCCTCGCGGCGCTTCTCCAGCTCCTTCACCTCGGCGGCGAAGTCGGGGTCGTCGGCGGCCAGCTCCCGGGCGGTGTCGATGTCGTCACCGGTCGTCTTCCAGGAGCGGTACGTGGCGACGATCGGGGTCAGCTCGGCGTAGCGCTTGTTCAGCTTCCGGGCGTTCGCCTGGTCGGCGTGGACCGAAGGGTCGGCGAGCTTCTTCTCGAGGTCGGCGTGTTCGCCGACCAGTTCCTCGACCGCCTCGAACATCGGGTGGCTCCTGGTTTCGTGGGAAAGGGCTGCGGGAGACGGCAAACGCCGGTCCCGGCCGCCCCCGACGGGGCGGCCGGAGACCGGCGCAGTGGCTCGCTACTTCTTGGCGGAGCCGGCAGCCTTGCCGAAGCGGGCCTCGAAGCGGGCCACACGGCCACCGGTGTCGAGGATCTTCTGCTTGCCCGTGTAGAACGGGTGGCACTCGGAGCAGACCTCGGCACGGATGGTGCCGGCCTCGATCGTGCTACGGGTGGTGAACGACGCGCCACAGGTGCAGCTGACCTGCGTCTCGACGTACTCGGGGTGGATGTCGCGCTTCAAGGTGTCTCCTAGTTTCGGGAGGGCGCCGGGTCGCACGCGCGGGCTGCGGGTGCGTGAACCGGGGCCGACGTACCAGTCTGCCAGGACCGGCCGTATCTCCCAAAACCGGGGTGGCCCCGAGGGTATTCCCCGGGCCGCCCGCGGTCTCCGCGGCTACTTCACGACGCCCTCGGCCGCGCCGGTCGCGGCGTTCTTGGTGGCGGAGGCCGGGACGGGCTGGTCCTGCTTGAAGGCGGTCCACACCTGCTGCGCCTGTACGTCGAGGGGGACGACCCGGTTGGGGTCGGCCTGGTCGTACAGCACCGGCAGGGTGATCATCTGGACGTCGTCGGCGCCGAGGTCCGACAGGCCGCCCGCGAAGTCGGCCAGCTCCTTGACGGTGTCCAGCTCGGAGTCGGGCCGGATCGCCTTGGTGGCGCTGTCGGCGAGGCCCCACAGCTTCTGCGGGCTGGTGAACACGCCGACGCGCTTGACCTGGTCCAGGAGTGCCTTGACGAACGCCTGCTGGAGCTGGATGCGGCCGAGGTCGCTCTGGTCGCCGACGCCCTTGCGGGTGCGGACCAGGCCGAGGGCCTGCTCGCCGTCCAGGGTGTGCGTCCCGGCGGCCAGGTCGAGGTGGCTGCTCTTGTCCTGGATCGGCTGCGTGGTGGTGATCCGTACACCGCCGAGCTCGTCGATGATCCTCTTGAAGCCGGTGAAGTCGACCTCCACGAAGTGGTCCATGCGGATGCCGGACATGTGCTCGACGGTCTTCACCGCGCAGGCGGGGCCGCCGACCTCGTACGCGGTGTTGAACATCGCCCGGTACTCGGCGGGGACGGTCTTGCCGTCCTCGTCGGTGCACTCGGGGCGGGTGATCAGGGTGTCGCGCGGGATGGAGACGACGCTGGCCTTCTTGTGGCCCTCGTAGACGTGGACGACCATCGCCGTGTCGGAGCGGGCGCCGCCCTCGTCCCTGCCGTACTCCGCGTTGGCGCCGGCGCGGGAGTCGGAGCCGAGGACGAGGATGTCCATGGAGCCGTTGTCCACGTTCGCGGGCCGGTTGTCGCCGAGCTGGGTGTTGATGTCGACGGTCTCGATGTTGCCGTTGAGCTTGACGTAGGCGAATCCCGCCCCGCCCCCGCCGACGACCACGAGCGCGGCCACGGACCAGGCGACGACGGACAACGCGCGTCTTCTCGGTGACCCGTTGCGCCGGCGCCCGCGTATTCGGCCGACCGTCTCCTGCTCGCCCATACTCACCTCGGTTCTCGTCGTCACCCACACCCCCGGCCGCCGTACGGCACCCGGTCAGACGGGCAACCGCCGGAAAGGGTTGCACAGGCTTCTGAGAGGTCCCTGTGCATACGCGACGTGCCCGCCGTACGGGGACGACGGGCACGGGAAGGCTCTCACCTGCGGTTTTCAGCCATTTCGCGCGGGGCGCGACATTTTCCGGCCAGGAGCCGGACGTGGCGAGAATCGCATTCACCCCTTCCGGGCGGGCACGGTCCCCCTGACCTTGAGGTCGAGATTGCAGCCGAGCAGCTGGGTGTACGTGCGGCCGCCCTTCTCGTACTCGTAACGGCAGCGCACCACGTCGTCGCGGATCTTTCCGGTCACCTGGAGACGCGCCGCGTAGAACCGGCGGGACCAGTCCCCGGCGGGGACGGTCACGCCGCCGGCCACGGCCCGGATGCCGGACTCGCCGTCCATGAAGAACATCGGCTTGGCGCCGTTCTCCTCGATCTCGAAAGCGCGGTATTCCACGACTTCGATTCCGGCGGGCACATCGAGGATTTCCGCCTTGGTGATGTGCACTTCCTCGTCCGACCGATTGCTCGACAGCGGGATCGCGTACCAGTAGGAGCGGCCGATTTCGGCCTGGTGATAACCGAGGGTGCCGCTGCCCCCGAAGTACTCGGCGTCCAGAGCGCTTCCGGCGTGACGGCCCTCGGTCGCGTACGTCCCCCAAAGGCCGACCGCCAGACAGCCCGCCAGAACACTTCTCATCAGCACGTTCTTCATGTGGTTCCCCCCACCTGATCTTGGTGTGCCGATGGGACCACGCGGCTTCCGGCCCTGTCCATGCAACTGAGCTTTCCCAGAGGTTCCGGAAAAGGGCTGTGCCCACCGCGCGTGAAACGCGGTGGGCACAGCGGGAATTACGGGGGCGAGACGTCAGCCGAAGAGGTTGTACGCCTGCCAGCCGGTGCCGAAGTCGACCCGGGTGCCGAAGCCGCCGCGGCCGTTGCCCGGGTACAGCCAGAGCTTGCCGTACTTGTCGCGGGTCAGGACGTCGGCGTGGCCGTCGCTGTTGACGTCGCCGACGGTGGCGATGGCGTTCATGGCGCTGAAGTTGGCGACCAGGACGGGCGCGGCCCACGGGCGGGCGGCGACGCCGGTGCCCTTGTACAGGAACGTGCGGCCGTCCGCGTAGCGGGCGAACATGTCGGCCTTGCCGTCGTTGGTGAAGTCGCCGTGGCCGCGCATCATCGTGAAGCTGCCGTAGCCGGAGCCCACGGTGACGGGCGCGGCGAAGGCGCCGGTGCCCTTGCCCGGGTAGACGCGCATGGTGCCGGCCGAGTCGACCGTGACCATGTCGGGCAGCTCGTCGCCGGTGACGTCACCGGGGGCGAGGATCTGCTTGTGCGCGGACCAGCCGCGCGCGATCAGCTTCGGCGTGGCGGAGCTGTACTTCCAGTACACGTCGCCGTTGGTCTGGCGGTACAGGACGTCCTGCACGTCGTCGCGGTTCAGGTCCGTCTGGACGGCCAGGTTCTTGCCGGCGAAGTTGCCGACGTTGTGGGTCCGCGCGACCGTCCACTTGCCGGAGGCGTACTTCGACGTCCAGCCGAACAGCGTGTTGTCGGAGGTGCGGCGGGCCAGCAGGTCCGCGGTGTGGTCGCGGTTCCAGTTGGCGTCGTCGGCCCGGGCCTGGAGCGTCGCGGAGTACGTGGACACCTTGGCGTACACGCCGTACTTGCCCTGCGCGGAGCAGTCGACGTCACCCCACGACACGACGCCGACGAGCTTGCCGCCGACGACGAGCGGGCCGCCCGAGTCACCGTTGCAGGTGGTCTCGGTGGTGGCGTCGTCACCGGTCGGAGGGGCACCGGCGCACAGCATGTTGCCGGCGACGAACTTCGCGGCGGTGTCGGTGGCCTCCGGGTAGGCGGCCTGGCACGACGCGTCGGACACGATGTCGGCGTCGGCGACCTTCAGCGTCTGGGAGGCGCTGTCGGGGTTGGTGGAGCTGGTGCGGCCCCAGCCGTACACCTTGCCGTCGAGGCCGGCCTGGTAGAGCGCCGAGTCGGTCGGCTGAGCGAGCGGCAGCGTCGGCACGGTCGTCGGCGTCGTCAGGGTGAGGATCGCGACGTCGTTGTCCAGGGTGTACCAGGAGAAACCGGGGTGGTTCCACTGGCGCTTGACCTCGTGGATCCGTCCGCCGTGGAGGTCGAGGCTGCCATCGGCGTTCTCGGTGGGCAGCTGGTCGGTGCCGAGGACGACGACACCGTTCGAGTACCACTTGATGTCCTTGACGCAGTGCGCCGCGGTGGCGATCTTCGTCGGGCTGATGACGGCGCCGCCGCAGAAGTAGCCGCCCTGGTCGTCCCAGAAGTGCAGCTGGGCCATCCACGGGGCGGTGGAGATGGTGGTCTCCTGGCCGCCGATGATGCGGGCGGAGGGCTTGGCGCTGCCGCTGTCGGCCGTGCTGCTGCCGGAGCCCTCGGAGGGGCTCGTGGACGGGCTCGTGGACGCCTCCTGCGAGGAGCCCTCGGCGCCGCCCGGCTGCTCGACGAGCTTGCTGTCGCTCTCCTTGTCGGCCCGGATCGCCTTGAGGAGCCGCTCGCGCAGCTCCTGCTGGGACGCGCTGCCGCCCTGGGCCATCGTGAGCTGGAGGCCTTCGCCCGCCTCCGCGGACTGCGATCCGGCGATCGCGATGCCCGTACCCACCAGTGCGGTGACTACGGCCGCGGCCGGAAGCGCGAGCTTCATCCTGCGCTTGTGCCGGCCACCACGGGTGCGTTCCTGCACTCGTAACCTCTCGGGTTGACCGGCGGGGCGCGACCGCCCCACCGGAAGAATCGTTTGCGCGGTGGGGCACAGCAGGCATACGGGCAGCACGGCTCAATGGGCCCCCCGGCCCAGGCGGGTGCTGCACGGTGGAAATCCCCCCCACCTCAATGGGGTGGATGTTACGCCTGTCAATCACCGATTGACCAGCGGGATATGAGGATCCTGTGAGAGACGTGCGCTACGTCGCCGTACGAAGCCGCCCGCCCCGTCACCGAAGTGGCGGGGCGGGCGGCGTACTTGCGGGGAAGACGGCGTCAGTCGTTGTTGCCGGCCGACGGGGTCGTCTTCTGGATCTGCAGCAGGAACTCGGCGTTCGACTTCGTCTGCTTCATCTTGTCGAGCAGCAGCTCGATCGCCTGCTGCTGGTCGAGCGCGTGCAGCACCCGGCGGAGCTTCCAGACGATGGACAGCTCCTCGTTGCCGAGCAGGATCTCCTCCTTGCGGGTGCCGGACGCGTCGACGTCCACCGCCGGGAAGATGCGCTTGTCCGCGAGCTTCCGGTCGAGCTTCAGCTCCATGTTGCCGGTGCCCTTGAACTCCTCGAAGATCACCTCGTCCATGCGCGAGCCGGTGTCGACCAGCGCGGTGGCCAGGATGGTCAGCGAGCCGCCGTCCTCGATGTTCCGCGCGGCGCCGAAGAAGCGCTTCGGCGGGTACAGCGCGGTCGAGTCGACACCACCGGACAGGATGCGGCCGGAGGCCGGGGCCGCCAGGTTGTACGCACGGCCCAGGCGGGTGATCGAGTCGAGCAGGACGACCACGTCGTGACCCAGCTCGACGAGGCGCTTGGCGCGCTCGATGGCCAGCTCGGCGACCGTGGTGTGGTCCTCGGCCGGGCGGTCGAAGGTCGAGGAGATGACCTCGCCCTTGACCGACCGCTGCATGTCGGTGACCTCTTCCGGACGCTCGTCGACGAGGACGACCATCAGGTGGCACTCGGGGTTGTTGTGGGTGATCGCGTTGGCGATCGCCTGCATGATCATGGTCTTGCCGGTCTTCGGCGGGGCCACGATCAGACCGCGCTGGCCCTTACCGATGGGCGAGACCAGGTCGATGATGCGGGTGGTCAGCACGCCCGGGTCCGTCTCCAGGCGGAGGCGGTCCTGCGGGTAGAGCGGGGTCAGCTTGTTGAACTCGGGACGGCCACGGCCGGAATCGGCCGCCATGCCGTTGGCGGAGTCCAGGCGGACCAGCGCGTTGAACTTCTCGCGGCGCTCGCCCTCCTTCGGCTGGCGCACCGCACCGGTGATGTGGTCACCCTTGCGCAGGCCGTACTTGCGGACCTGGGCCAGCGACACGTACACGTCGTTCGGGCCGGGCAGGTAGCCGGAGGTCCGGATGAACGCGTAGTTGTCGAGGATGTCCAGGATGCCCGCGACGGGGATCAGGACGTCGTCCTCGGACACCTGCGGCTCGCCGGCGAACTCGTCGCGGCCACGGCGGCCACGGCGGTCGCGGTAGCGGCCGCGGCGACCGCGACGGCCGCCCAGCTCGTCGTCGAAGTCGTCCTGCGGGCCGGCCTGGCCCTGCTGGCCGCCCTGGCGCTGCTGGCGCTGGCCGCCGCCCTGCTGCTGCTCCTCGCCCTTGCCGCGGTCGCGGCGGTCACGGTCGCGGTCACGGTCGCGCTGCCGGTCACGGCGGTCGCGACGGTCACGGCGGCCGCCCTCGGCGGTGTCGGCCTCGGCGGTCTTGGCCTCGGGCTGCGCGCCGTCGGGCCGTGCCTCGGTGCGGACGTCCGTACGCGCCTCGGTGCGGACCTCCGTACGGACGTCACCCGCGGCGCTCTCGGCGGCGGGGCTGCCGGCCGGGGCGGTGGCGCGGCGGGGGCGGCGCTCGCGGACGACCTGGTCGTCACTCGCGGGCTGGCCCGGGATCTCGATCTGCTGCTGGGCCACGGCCTTCTCGGCGGGGGCGGCAGCGGCGGCCGGGGCGGTCTTCTCGGCCGGGGCCTCCGCGGTCTTCGCGGCGGCCTTGGCGGCGCCCTCGTCGCCCGTACGGGCCCGGGAGGTGGTGCGCCGCTTGGGCTTGGTCTCGGCGGCCGCGTCGGCGCTCTTGGGCGCGGCCGTGCCGCCTCCCGCCTGCGCTTCCTTGATGACCTCGATCAGCTGGCTCTTGCGCATGCGCGCGGTGCCCCTGATGCCGAGGCCGGAGGCGACCTGCTGCAGCTCGGCCAGGACCATGCCCTCGAGGCCGGTGCCGGAGCGGCGGCGCCGTGAGGTGGTGCCAGTGGCAGCACCTGCGGCGGGCGCGGGGTTGTCGACAGTCTTGTCGGCAGTCACGCCCATCAGATCGGTGGTGTCGCTCACGAAGGGTCCTTCCCTGGAGCGGACGTCGGCCTTCTGGCTCGGCGACCGGTTGTGCTGTCCGGCCTCGGTCCTGCTGTGTGGACCGTGCCGGGGCGGTGGTCCCGCCGGGTGCGGCGGGAGAAGAGATAACGTGCGTGGGTCCGGCCCGAGGCCCCCTGCTCGGCCCTCTCCTGGGAAAGGCGAGGGGTGTCGCGCGCCGGTTCCGGAGCGTGCCGATACTGCTCAGGCAGGCTGCTCAGGCAGTTGGGGAGGCTCCCGGAAGAATGGTGGTCCCGGATGGGGACACGGAGCACCGCGCCACAAAGACGTCGGGTGCAGACTTGAGGTTAACACTACCGGCTCCAACAAACATTCCCCCTCTCCCACACCGGCAATCCGTGTTTCCGGCAATCCGCCGTGCCGCGCTATTTACGGAGCGAGCGGCAGCACACTGGCGCCGGCGACATCGAGGGCGAGCCGATTGGCCGCCCAGCCCTCGCCCGCCAGCCGCGCGACCTTCTCCGCCGCGCCGTCCTCGGCCAGCGCGAGGACCGTGGGTCCCGCGCCGGAGATGACCGCGGGCACGCCGTCGGCGCGCAGCCGGTTGACCAGGGCGATGCTCTCCGGCATGGCCGGAGCCCGGTACTCCTGGTGGAGCCGGTCCTCGGTGGCGGCCAGCAGCAGCTCGGGGCGCCGGGTGAGGGCCTCGACGAGCAGCGCGGCACGGCCTGCGTTGACCGCGGCGTCCACGTGGGGAACGGTCCGGGGAAGAAGCCCACGGGCCGTTTCGGTGAGTACCGGCTTTCCGGGCACGAAAACCACCGGAACGATGGAATTCGCGGGATCCATTCTGATGGCCCGGGCGGCGCCGCCCTCGGTCCAGGCCAGGGTGAAGCCGCCGAGCAGGCACGCGGCGACGTTGTCAGGGTGCCCCTCGATCTCGGTGGCCAGCTCCAGCAGCGCGGCGTCGTCGAGCCGGCTGTCGCCGCCTATGGTCACGGCGCGGGCGGCGACGATGCCCGCGCAGATGGCGGCCGAGGACGAGCCGAGGCCGCGCCCGTGCGGGATGCGGTTGGCGCAGACGACCTCGAGGCCGCGGGGCTGGCCGCCGAGCAGGTCGAAGGCCGTGCGCAGGGAGCGGACGAGGAGATGGCTCTCGTCGCGCGGGAGGGTGTCGGCGCCCTCTCCGGCGATGTCGATGTGCAGCCCGGAGTCGGCGACCCGGACGACGACGTCGTCGTACAGCCCCAGCGACAGGCCGAGGGCGTCGAAGCCCGGGCCGAGGTTGGCGCTGGTGGCGGGGACGCGCACCCGGACGGCGGCGGCGCGGAACGCGGGACCGGCCATCGCTCGTTGACTCTCCTTGATCTGGACCTGCGGGGGGATGGGGATGGGGCGGGGAGGTGTACTGCGCGGCGTCGGTACGGCCGTACCTCTGCCAGACGTACGAGGACCCATGGGGCCGTATCGGCGTCGACATCGCCCCGTCGACATCCACCAACGGCATCATCACCCGCGGCGTGGGCGGCGGGGTGGGTTCGGTACAGCCTATCGAAGGAAGGTTCTGTGGCGACATAGGGCGCACAGGAGGCGCACGATGCGTGTCGTGTGCCTTCCTGTGCTCCTACGGGCATTGCTGTGCGGGTCAGGGGCCCGCGCGGCCGCCCCGGGGCGTGTGCCGGGGCTCGCCGCGCCCGGGCGGGGCGCGGCGGGAGCGGCGTCAGACCAGGCCGAGCCGTACGGCGGCGGCGGCCGCGTCGACGGGCACGGTGACGGGCTGGGGCGCTCCGGCGACCGCCCAGTCCGGGTCCTTGAGGCCGTTGCCGGTGACCGTGCAGACGATGGTCTGGCCCGGGTCGACCTTGCCCTGCTCGGCGGCCTTCAGCAGGCCGGCCACGGACGCGGCGGACGCGGGCTCGACGAAGACGCCCTCCTGCGCGGCCAAGAGCCGGTAGGCGCGCAGGATCTCACGGTCCGTCACCTCGTCGATGAAGCCGCCGGACTCGTCCCGGGCGGCCAGCGCGTACTGCCAGGAGGCCGGGTTGCCGATGCGGATCGCGGTGGCGATGGTCGACGGGTCCTTGACGACCTCGCCGCGCACGATCGGCGCGGAGCCGGAGGCCTGGAAGCCCCACATGCGCGGCCGGCGCGTGGCCATCCCGTCGTTCGCGTACTCGGTGTAACCCTTCCAGTACGCGGTGATGTTGCCGGCGTTGCCGACGGGCAGGACGTGGATGTCGGGGGCGTCGCCCAGCATGTCCACGATCTCGAACGAGGCGGTCTTCTGGCCCTCGATGCGGACGGGGTTGACCGAATTGACCAGCGCGACCGGGTAGTTCTCGGACAGCGCACGGGCCAGCGTCAGGCAGTCGTCGAAGTTGCCGTCGACCTGGAGGATCTTCGCGCCGTGGACGAGGGCCTGGCCCATCTTGCCGAGCGCGATCTTGCCCTGCGGGACGAGGACGGCGCTGACCATGCCCGCGCGGACGGCGTAGGCGGCGGCGGAGGCGGACGTGTTGCCCGTGGAGGCGCAGATGACGGCCTTCGCGCCCTCCTCCTTGGCCCGGGTGATGGCCATGGTCATGCCGCGGTCCTTGAAGGACCCGGTGGGGTTGGCACCCTCGACCTTGAGGTGGACGTCGCATCCCGTGCGCTCGGAGAGGACCTGGGCCGGGACGAGCGGCGTGCCACCCTCACGGAGCGTGACGACGGGCGTCGTGTCCGTGACCGGAAGGCGGTCCCGGTACTCCTCGATGATGCCGCGCCACTGGTGGGTGCCCTTGCTGGTCATGGGTCCTTACTCCCCTTCAACACGCATGATGCTGGCGACACCGCGCACGGTGTCGAGCTTGCGCAGCGCCTCGACGGTCCCGTTGAGGGCGGCGTCGGGCGCGCGGTGGGTGACGACGACGAGGGAGGCCTCGCCGTCCTTGCCCTGCTGGCGGACCGTGTCGATCGATACGCCGTGCTCGGCGAAGACCGTCGCGACCTGGGCGAGGACGCCCGGCTTGTCGGCCACGTCGAGGCTGATGTGGTACCGCGTGACGACATCGCCCATGGGGCTCACGGGCAGCTGGGTGTACGCGGAGTCGCCGGGTCCCGTCGCGTCGTTGAGGCGGTTGCGGCAGACGGCGACCAGGTCGCCGAGTACGGCGGACGCGGTCGGCGAGCCGCCGGCGCCCGGTCCGTAGAACATGAGCTGCCCGGCCGCCTCGGCCTCGACGAAGACGGCGTTGTAGGCGCCGCGGACGGAGGCGAGCGGGTGGCTGAGGGGGATCATCGCGGGGTGCACGCGCGCGGTGACGGACTCGCCGTCGGCGGCGCGCTCGCAGATGGCGAGCAGCTTGATGGTGCAGCCCATCCGCTTCGCCGAGGCGAAGTCGGCGGCGGTGACCTCGGTCATGCCCTCGCGGTAGACGTCGTCGAGGCGTACGCGGGTGTGGAAGGCGATCCCGGCGAGGATGGCGGCCTTGGCGGCGGCGTCGAAGCCCTCGACGTCGGCGGTCGGGTCGGCCTCCGCGTACCCGAGCGCGGTGGCCTCGTCCAGCGCCTCGGAGTACCCGGCGCCGGAGGTGTCCATCTTGTCGAGGATGAAGTTGGTGGTGCCGTTCACGATGCCCAGCACCCGGTTGACCTTGTCGCCCGCGAGGGACTCGCGCAGGGGCCTGATGAGCGGGATGGCGCCCGCGACGGCGGCCTCGTAGTACAGGTCCTGGCCGTGCTCCTCGGCGGCGGCGTGCAGCGCGTCGCCGTCCTGGGCGAGGAGGGCCTTGTTGGCGGAGACGACCGAGGCGCCGTGCTCGAAGGCGGTGGTGATGAGGGTCCGGGCGGGCTCGACGCCGCCGATGACCTCGACGACCACATCGATGTCGCCGCGTTTGACGAGGGCGGTCGCATCGGTGGTGATCAGCTCGGGGTCGATGCCCTCGCGGACCTTGGAGGGCCGGCGGACGGCGACCCCGGCGAGCTCGACCGGGGCCCCGATGCGGGCGGCGAGGTCGTCGGCGTGCGTCGTCATGATGCGCGCCACCTCTGAGCCGACCACTCCACAGCCCAGCAGCGCCACCTTCAGCGGACGCGTACGCATCATCCGACCTCGTTTCTTGATACTTCTGCGTATTTCTACGGTGGTCCAGTCTCACTCACCGGACGGAAGTTTCTATCCCCCGTCCGGATCCTGAGACATCTATTTCATCAGCCGACATCGAGACGCAGGAGATCTTCCTCCGTCTCACGCCGGACGATCACCCGCGCCTCACCGTCGCGGACGGCGACGACGGGCGGGCGAAGCACGTGGTTGTAGTTGCTGGCCATGGACCGGCAGTACGCCCCGGTGGCGGGCACGGCGATCAGATCACCGGGGGCGAGGTCGGCCGGCAGGAACGCGTCCCGCACCACGATGTCCCCGCTCTCGCAGTGCTTGCCGACGACCCGGCTGAGCATGGGCTCGGCGTCGGAGGTCCGGGACACGAGGGCGACGCTGTACTCGGCGTCGTACAGCGCGGTCCGGATGTTGTCGGACATGCCGCCGTCGACGGAGACGTACGTGCGCAGCCCCTCCAGGGGCTTGATGGTGCCGACCTCGTAGAGCGTGAAGGCCGTGGGCCCGACGATGGCCCGCCCGGGCTCCACGGAGATGCGCGGCGTCCGCAGCCCGGCGGCCTCGCACTCCCGCGTGACGATCTCGTTGAGCGCCTTGGCGATCTCGTGCGGCTCGCGCGGATCGTCGTCCGGCGTGTACGCGATGCCCAGCCCGCCGCCGAGGTCGATCTCGGGCAGCTCGACGCCGTGCTCGTCGCGCACCTCGGCGAGCAGGGAGACGACGCGCCGGGCGGCCACCTCGAACCCGGCCATGTCGAAGATCTGGGACCCGATGTGCGAGTGGATGCCGATGAGTTCGAGCCCGTCGAGCTTCAGCGCCCGGCGCACGGCCTCGGCGGCCTGCCCGCCGGCGAGGGCGAGGCCGAACTTCTGGTCCTCGTGCGCGGTGGCGATGAACTCGTGGGTGTGCGCCTCGACTCCGACGGTCACGCGGATCTGGACGCGCTGCCGCGTGCCGAGGGACTGGGCGATGTGGGCGACGCGCACGATCTCCTGGAAGGAGTCGAGCACGATGCGCCCGACGCCGGCCTCGACGGCCCGCCGGATCTCTTCCTCGCTCTTGTTGTTGCCGTGGAAGGCGATGCGCTCGGGGGGCATGCCGGCGGACAGGGCGGTGGCCAGCTCGCCGCCGGAGCACACGTCGAGGTTGAGGCCCTCCTCGTGCAGCCACCGCACGACGGCACGGCTCAGGAAGGCCTTCCCGGCGTAGAACACGTCGGCGTCCTTGCCGAAGGCATCGGCCCAGGCGCGGCAGCGGGCACGGAAGTCGTCCTCGTCGAGGATGTAGGCGGGCGTCCCGAACTCCTCGGCGAGACGCGTCACTTCGATGCCGCCGACAGTGACGACCCCGTCCTCGTCGCGCCGGACGGTCCGCGCCCACACCTTCTCCTCCAGCCGGTTGAGGTCGGCGGGCGGCGCGGTGTAGTGGCCCTCGGGGAGGACGTCGGCGTGACGGGGCCCGGCGGGGTGTGCGGAACGGCTCATGTCTCTCTCACAGCTCTCACAGGTGATCAGGGGCACTGATGCCGAGCAGGGACAGGCCGCCGGCCAGCACCGTCCCGGCGGCCTCGGCGAGGGCGAGCCGGGAGCGGTGGGCGGCCGAGGGTTTCTCGTCCCCACGGGGCAGCACGGTGTGCTGGAACCCGAGGAGCGCGTCGGCAACGACCTCCAGGTGCCGGGCGAGCCGGTCGGGGGCACGGAGACGGGCGGCGGCGGTGAGGGCGGACGGGTAGTCGGCGAGGGCCGCCAGGAGGCGGGTCCGGTCGGGGTCGGCCTGGACCTGGTGGGCGTCGTGGACCTCGGGGGCGTCCTGGCCCTCGGGGCCGAAGCCGAGGTCGGCGGCGTTGCGGAGGAGGGCCCGGGCGCGGGAGTGGGCGTACCGGACGGTGAAGAAGGGGTTGTCCTCGGTCTGCCGGACAAGGGCTTCCGGTTCCTGGACGCGGTCGTGGGGGGCGGGCCGCAGGAGGGCCCAGCGGGCGGCGTCGGGGCCGAGGGCGGCGTGGACGTCGTAAGGGACGGGGAGGACGTGGACGGCCTCGCTGCCGTCGCCGACCCGTGCACGGGCCCCTTGGCTGCGCAGAAGCGCGACGACGGTCTCGGTGACGACGGAGGCGCGCACGTGCCGGGGTGCGGTGAAGGTGATGTCGCCGAGGTGGGCGAGGTGGTCGCCGTATCCGTAGCGGACGCCGTGGCGGCGGATGGCGTGGACGACGCCGCCGCTGCTCTGGGCGCGGGCCTCGGGGTGGAGGGTGAGGTTCAGGAAGCCGGGCCCGGTGATGTCGACGCGCTGGACGCCGGGTGCGTCGAGGAGCCGGTCGCGCAGGACCTCGGCGACCTGCCGGGGCGGCATGGCGGCGGGGCGGGCGAGCTGGAGGGCGGCGTTGGTGGCCCAGTCGCCGCAGCCGCCGGGGCGGGGCCGCTCGATGACCACCCGCTCGGGCAACTGTCCGTCGAGTCCGCGCAGCGCTCCGTCACCGACTGCGCGGCGCACGGCGTGCAGCACGGTGAGCGAGAGATCTGCGGGGGTCACGGGACAAGCGTATGGGAGGAGGGGGGTGCCAACGCGAACCGGTTTCGCGATGTGGGCGCGGGGTGGGGGTGTCCCCCTGTGGGTCAGCCGCGAGTGGTGCCGGCGTGGCCCACGCCGCCGTGGCTGCCGTCCATGGGGGGCGGGGTCTCGCGGTGCATGAGCCGCCGGACGAGTCGGACCAGCTCGGCGGGCTCGAAGGGCTTGGCGAGGAAGGCGTCCACCCCGGCGTCGAGGCCGCTCTCCACCTCGTGCTGGTTGCAGGCGCTGATGATCGCGACGGGCAGGTGCGCGGTCCGCGCGTCGGACCGCAGCTGCTCGGCGGTCCGCAGACCGTCGAGGCGGGGCATGACGACGTCGAGGGTCACGACATCGGGCCGCACCCGATGAACGACTTCCAGACACTCGGCACCGTCGGCCGCGGTCACCACCTCGAAGCCCTCCAGCTCGAGGTTGACCCTGATCAGCTGCCGAATGACCCGGTTGTCGTCGACAACCAGCACCCGGCCGGACATGCCTGACACAACTCGAGAGTAGGTGGCGCCGCACCCCTGCGTCCGGGTTTTCGCCACTTCCACCCCCAGGAGGCGACCTCACGCCACACACCCTCCGGAAATACCTGTTCACAGGCACCCCACGGGAGCTGGTAGGGTTCTACCCGTCGCCGAGAAACACGGCGGACGCCCCCGTAGCTCAGGGGATAGAGCAACGGCCTCCGGAGCCGTGTGCGCAGGTTCGAATCCTGCCGGGGGCACAGAAGCCGGAACAGCGTGATCACTCCGCTGGCCAGCGCATGTGCCTGATACGAAGAGCGGGACTCATTTCCTTGAGTCCCGCTCTTCGTCGTTCATGCACGGGCCGAGTGCCGGTCAGTACCAGATCGCGACCGGACGTCCCTGCGCGTCGCGTTCGGGTGGGTCCGGGAGGGAGCGGGCCAGGTCGTGGGCGATGCGGTGGGCCGTCCATGCTGCGGCGGCCGCGTCCAGTACGTCGTCGGGTGGGGTGCGGCCCGCGTCGCCCAGGTCGTCCGGGAGGACGATTCCGGCCGTGGCGAGGAGCGAGCGGCGGGCCATCTGCCCTGCCCAGCTCTTCTTGCGGTGGAGCGGCGCCGCCCCGCCCGCGAGGGCCCGGAACGACACCTCGGGGTGCACTTCGAAGAGCCCGTCGCCCCCCGGCTCCGCCAAGCAGGCGTTCGCCTCGCGGAGCTTCGGCGCGAGCGCCCAGGTCTGGCGGCTCAGCCCGGCGCCCGTGAGTTCGCGGCACCTGTCTCGTGCGTCCTCGTACTCCTTCTCCTGCCACACCGCGCGCGGCGGCACCCGGAAGACACTGCTCCTGAGCGGTCCCAGCAGGGCCGCAGCCTCCGTGTCCGCACGCCGCCACCCCGTGTCGAGGAGGCCCAGCGGCATGTCCACGGCCACGACCGCGAGGTCTCCGGCTGCCCCTCCGGGCAGGAGGGAGCGGAGGGTGGCGGCGACCCGTGCTGCGGTGAAGCGGCCGTCGTGGAGCTCGATCGCCAGCCATCCGGCCGGGCACGCGTCGACGCCGAGGACTCGCACCATGTCAGCCGGCGTTCCCGGACGGGGGTGTGGGGGTGTAGCCGTGCTCGCCGTAGAGGCGGACGAAATGGGCGGGGACGACGGTCCGGCGGCGTACGAGTCCCCGCCCGGTCCTCTCGTACAGCTCGACCCGCTCCCGGCCGCCCGGACCGATCGGCTGCACGAGGCGGCCGCCGGTCGCCAACTGTGCGACCAGTGGCGGCGGCACCTCGGGGAAGGCGGCGCAGACCACGATCGCGTCGAACGGGGCCCGGCCCGCCACGCCGAGGGTGCCGTCGCCGACGACGATCTCGGCGTTGTCGATGGCCCGGGCGGCGAGGTTGGTGCGGGCCTGCTCCGCCAGGTCCGGCCACCGCTCGACGCCGACCACGTGCGCGGCGAGGCGGGCCAGCAACGCGGTCTGGAATCCGTGGCCGCTGCCGACCTCCAGCACCCGCTCGTCGCCGGTGAGGCCGAGCGCGGCGACCATCATCGCCACGAGTGAGGGCTGCGTCGTGACCTGGTCATGACCGATCGGGATCGGCACGTCCGCGTACGCCGATGCCTGCTGGGACGCCGGTACGAAAGCCGCCCGCGGGGTCGCACTGAGCGCACGCATCAGACGCTCGTCGGTCACGCCGGAAGCACGGGCGGCGTCGACCAGGTCCTCGGGACCCGGCACGTGGCGGGGAGGGGGCATCATGGCGCTCTCTCTTTCCTCTTCAGGCTATCTCGGTCGCGGGCCCGCCTTCCGCGGTCTCTCGGCGGCCCCTGGCCTGTCAGTGGGCGCCGCTAAGGTCGGGGGTATGGATCAAGGTGCGCTGATCGCGGAGCTCGAAAAGGCCGGCCGCGACGAGGAGTTGAAGCGGCGGGTCGCGCGGCAGCTGGCCGAGCCGGGGGCCGCCGCTGTGCCGGGGCTGGTGGCCGCGCTCGGGCAGGTCGGGCGGACTGCCATGTGGGGGGTGCGCGACGCGCTCGTGATGATCGGGCCGCCGGCGTTCGATGCCGTGGTGGCGGCGCGGGCACGGGCGGAGAAGGTGCCCGACTGGTGGGAGTTGGGGCATGTGCTGCGGGCGTTCGACGAGCGGTGCCTGCCGCAGTACGTGGGGGCGTTGGGCCACCCCATGAAGGAGATACGGCAGCAGGCGCTCGGGGGGCTGCAGAATCTGGGTGAGGCCGCGGCCGGTGCCCTGGTGGATGTGCTGCCGTTTCTGGGTGACGGGGATTCCTATACGCGTTATCACGCCGAGAAGACCGTGCGGGCCGTCGGGCGGAACTCCGGGGACACGTTGCGGGGTATCCGGCGGGGTGGGCCCGGGCACCTGCGGCGGTATGCGCTCACCGCGCTGGGCCTCATCGGGGGTGAAGCCCAGTTGGGCGAGCGGGATCTGGAGGTGCTGGAGCGGCTCGTGCGGATCAAGATCGCGGCCGATGTCCCGGACACCCTGCCCGAGCATCGTTGGCTGGCCGTCCCCGGTGCCACGTACGAGGGGCTCTTCGACGCCATGGGGCTGCACGACCGGCGGCCCTGCACCCTCTCCATGGGGTTGTCCGCCATGGAGGACGACGTCGCCGTGGTGAGGGAGGAGGGCGGGGCCGAGCGCAGTGCCTTCCGGGTGTTCGTCACTCCTGAGCTGGACGGCTGGCGGCTGGTGTATGCCGATACCGCCCTGTGGGAGATGCACTGGGACGTCGATGATCTGCTGTCGCGGATCAGTGCTGCCTGCGGTGAGGCGCAGTTCTTCTTCCAGGACGACCACTGCGATGCCATGGTGTGGGCCGTCGCCGTCGACGGTGCCATGCGGCGCAGCTACTGGCGGCACAGCGACCCCGAGTGGTACGGGGAGCCGATGGAGTGGGAGGCCCCCCTCGGGGAGGACGAGGAGGCGTACGAGGACAATGCCACCTCCGAGTGCAGCGTGGGCCTTGCCTGCTGTGCCCTTTCGCTGGACCCGAGTGGGGTGGGTGAGTACACGGCCATGCGTGGGCACGGGTGGCTCGCCGTGACCGAAGCCGGGGTGGGGCACGGGCCGTTCACCGGGGCGCTGCGTATATAGCGGGCTCAGGCGGGGCGTTTGCGGGGCGTGGGCTTCTTGGCCGTTGCCTTCTTCGCCGTTGTCTTCTTCGCCTGGGTCTTCTTCGGTTCGGTCTTCTTCGCCGTCGTCTTCTTCTGCGCCGATGTCGATTTGCGGGTGGGGGACTCCGCTGTCTTCTTCGCCGTTCTGGAGGTCGACTTCTTGGCGCCCGCCGCCGGCTTCGGGGACGGTGGGGCCTTCGCGGCTCTCTTGCGGGCGGGGAGTTCCGTGACCGAGGCCGCCTCCGTCGGTTCCTCGCCTCTCGCCTCGCGGGCCGCCTTGACGCTGCTCTCCAAGGCCGCCATCAGGTCGATGACCTTCGCGCCCTTCTCGCGTTCCGGCTTCGGCGGGGCCTCCAGGGCGCCCTCCGCCTTGGCGGCGATCAGTTCCTCCATCGCCGCGCGGTAGTCGTCGTGCAGCTCGTGGATGTCCACCTCGCCCAGGGTGTCCATCAGCGCGTCCGCCAGATCCAGCTCGGCCTCGCGGACGGAGACGGAGGTGTCCGGGGCCACGGCGTCGGGGTTGCGGATCTCGTCGGGCCAGAGCAGGCCGTGCATGGCGATCACGTCGTCGACGACCCGCAGCATGCCGAGGCGTTCGCGGCCGCGCAGGGCGAACTTGGCGATGGCGACCCGGTCGCTGCGCTTGAGGGCCTCCCTCAGGAGGGTGTACGGCTTGGCGGCGGGGACGCCGTTCGCCTGGAGGTAGTACGCCGCGTCCATCTGGAGCGGGTCGATCTCGGAGGACGGTACGAAAGCGACGATCTCGATCGTCTTCGCGGTGGGCAGCGGCAGGGCGGCGAGGTCCTCGTCGGTGATCGGGATCATGGTCCCGTCGGCCTCTTCGTACGCCTTGCCGATCTCCGACTGGGAGACCTCCTCGCCGTCCAGCTCGCAGACCTTGCGGTAGCGAATCCTGCCGCCGTCCTCGGCGTGGATCTGGCGGAAGGAGACCGAGCGGTTCTCGGTGGCGTTCACCAGCTTGATGGGAATGCTGACCAGCCCGAATGAGATAGCGCCGTTCCATATGGATCGCACGGTTCATCCCTTTCGTACCGGAATCGTGGGATTCTCATCGTATGACGCCGATCACGGAGGTGGAGGGGCGGCGCCTCGCGCTCAGCAATCTCGACAAGGTCATCCATCCCGCCACCGGGACCACCAAGGGGGAGATCCTCCACTACTACGCGACCGTCGCCGACGTGCTGCTGCCGCATCTGCGCGGGCGTCCCCTGTCCTTCCTGCGCTATCCGGACGGCCCCGACGGGCAGGTCTTCTTCACCAAGAATCCGCCCCCCGGCACCCCCGACTGGGTGAGCACGGTGCCGGTGCCCCGGACGGATGATCCGGGCGCACGGCAGGTCATGGTCGAGGACCTGCCCTCACTCATGTGGGCGGCGAACCTCGTGGTGGAGTTCCACACCCCGCAGTGGCTCGCCGACACCCCGGCCGTCGCCGACCGGCTCGTGTTCGACCTCGACCCGGGCGCACCCGCCACCGTCGTCGACTGCTGCCGCGTCGCCCTGTGGCTGCGGGAGCGGCTGGCCGCCGACGGGCTCGACGCGTACGCGAAGACCTCCGGCGCGAAGGGGCTGCACCTGTACGCGGCGGTCGAGCCCATGCCGTCGGACGAGGTGTCCGCGTACGCCAAGCACCTCGCCCAGGAGGCGGAGGCCGAACTGCCGAAGCTCGTCGTGCACCGGATGGCCAAGGCGCTGCGGCCCGGGAAGGTGTTCGTCGACCACAGCCAGAACGCCGCCGCGAAGACCACGGCCGCCCCGTACACGCTGCGGGCCCGGGAGCAGCCGGCCGTGTCGGCCCCCGTGACCTGGGAGGAGGTCGAGGCCTGCGGCTCGCCCGGGCAGCTGGTCTTCCTGCTGGGCGACATGGCCGCCCGTGTCCAGCGGTACGGGGACCTCCTCGCGCCGCTCTACTCGAAGTCCGCCGAGGACTCCTCCGGGGCCAGGTCCGGGCGCAGGCGCAGCCAGGAAGGCTGACGCAGCATGCCCGCCTGGGTGCGGGTCGAGTACCGCACCTCCCCCACCAGGCGCGGCAGCACCCAGTGCGCGCCCGCCACGGGCGGCACCTCGGTGAAGGGGCACTCGTCGATCTCGGCGAGGTGCAGGAGCCGGGCCAGCGCGGCGCGCTCCGGCTCGCTCCAGCCCGTACCGACGCTGCCCACGTACCGCAGGCCGCCCGCGTGGCGCTGGCCCATGAGGACCGAGCCCGGCAGGCCGGACAGCCGGCCCGCGCCGGGCAGCCAGCCGCCGATGACGACGTCGGCGGTGCGCATGTTGCGGATCTTGATCCAGTTGCGGGAGCGTACGCCCGGTTCGTAACGGGAGGCGATCCGCTTGCAGACCAGGCCCTCCAGCCCGTGCTCGCGGGTCGCGCGCAGGGCGGTCTCGCCGTGGCCCACCACCGCGCCCGGGGTGGACCAGGCCGGGCCGTGGAGGGACAGCTGTTCGAGTTCGTGGCGGCGGTCCGTCCAGGGGCGTGCGGTGAGCAGCCTGCCCCGGAGGTGCACCACGTCGAACAGGACCGCGTGCACCGGGTCGCGCGCCGCCAGCTGCCTCGCCCGCGCCGGCGAACCCCGCAGGCCCATGCGGGGCTGGAGCCGGGCGAAGTCGCTGTGACCCCGTTCGTCCAGCATCACGATCTCCCCGTCCAGCACCGCGGCGAGCCCCGGCGGAAGCGCGGCCGCGAGGGGCGCCAGCTCCGGGTACGCGGCGGTGATGTCCTCGCCGGAGCGGGAGCGCAGCAGCAGGGTGCCGTCGCCCGGCAGGTAGAACATCGCTCGCTGGCCGTCCTGCTTGGTCTCGTACGCCCACTCCTCGTCGCGGGCGGGGGGTGGGAGGGTGCCGGGCGTGGCGAGCATGGGGGCGATACGGGGGAGGTCCACGCTTTCAGTCCTCGCACGGCGTGCGGGGCTCTAGTCGCCGGTGGGCGGGGATTCAGCCCGGTGGGTGGGGCGGGCGTCGGGCGCCGGGGCCGTCGGTTCAGTCGTTCCACCACGTGCGGCGGTTCCGGGCCCTGGTGTGGAGGGCTTCCGCCTCCGGGGGTTTCAGGGCGCCCGTCAGGCGGGACAGGGCCGGGATCTGGTCGGCGCGGAGGACGCGGATGTCGAGCAGGCCGGGCGGGACCGGCAGGCGGGACGGGTCGGCGACGGCCAGGACCGGGCGTACCGCCGTGGCAAGGGCGCGGGCCGCGTGGTCGGCGTCGCGGCGCAGCCGGCTCAGCAGGGGGCGGGGCTCGGCGCGCCCCACGGTGACCAGCGGGTCCGTGATGCGCACCCGGGTGCGGCGGGCCGCCACGGTGTGGACGACGAGGGTGCCGCCCGGGCCGATCGCCAGGTGGTCGATGCGGCCCCGGTCGGGCAGCGGGACCGCGTGCAGAACGCGCCACCCCGCGGCCTCCAGCCCGTCGAGGGCGTCGCCCACGCGTTGCAGCGCGGCCAGATCGGCGGCGTACGGGTCCCGGTGGAAGCGGCCGGCCGGCGGGCGGGGCGCGGTCAGCAGGTCCTCGCCGGGGCGGTTGGGCGCCAGGTCGTCGTCGGGGTGCAGGGCCAGCCCGGCCAGCTCGGCTGCCGTCGGCACGGGGGGCGGGCCGACCGTCACCTCTTCGGTGACATGGGGCGCGAGCGCCGCCAGCGCCTCCTCCCCGTACGCCTCGGCCAGCAGGCTCACCCGGCCGCTGCCGGGGTCGTACCAGGCGACGCACCGGCCGTCCGGGAGGCCGACCCACAGCCGCGCACCAGTGCCCCGCAGGGCGCGTACCACCCGTAATACGGTCATGCCCCTTCACCCCCACGCCCATGGAACAGGCGGGCGGGCGTGGGAGGAAGGGGTGTGCGGGCACGTATCAGGGGTGCGTCGACACGTGTCCAAGGCGTGTCCTGGGCGTGTCCGATTGCCGGGGCATCGCCGGGGACGGTGTGGTGCACTATTGCCCCCAAGTGCAGTGTTCACGGGGAGGGAAGGCATGTTCACAGGGATCGACGAGGTCGACTGGGCCTCGCTGGGTCATGCCTACGGTCCTGCCGACGACGTGCCCGCGCTGCTGCGCGGGCTCGCCTCCAAGGACCCGGTCGAGCGCGAGGCGGCGCTGGACGGGATGTACGGCGCCGTGCACCACCAGGGCGATGTGTACGACGCGACGCTCGCCTGCATCCCGTTCCTGCTGGAGCTCGTGGCGTGTCCGGAGGTCCAGGACCGGGGCTGCATCGTCGAGTTGCTGGCCAGCATCGGCGGCATCGACCTGGCGGGCGACGACGAGCTGCAGGAACTGGACCCCGACGACGAGGAGTTCGAGGACGCGGCCAACTACGCCATGGCCTCGGCGGCCGTCGCCGCGGGCGCCGACGTGTTCCTGGGGCTGGTCGGCGACGACGACCGGGAGGTGCGGCTCGCCGCGCCCGGGGCGCTCGCGTCGCTGCACGGCGACCCCGTGCGGGTCCTGGAGCTGCTGCGGGAACGGCTCACCGTGGAGACGGACACCGAGGTGCGGTTGGCGCTGGTGGAGGCGGTGGGGCGGATCGCGCTGCGGTACGAGTCGCTGCGCGACGAGACGGTGGGCTGGCTGGGCTGGCTCTCCGGCGCGGCGCAGGATCCGGCGCTGCGGCTCGCGGCACTGGCGCAGCTGGCGCGGTGCGCTCCGGCGCGGCTGCCGCGGGACGTCGTGGCGACGGTGACGGGGCTCCTGGTGGAGCTGCGGGCGGCGGGGGCGGTGGACCGCGGGGTCGGCGGCGATGGTGACAGAGCGGACCGATCGGACCTGAACGCCGCCGTCACCCTGTGGAATTCGGCCAACTCGTGGCATGCGTCAGAAGTACGGGATTCGATGGCACCGGCGAGTCCCTCCGGCCCGTCGAGCGGTTCCCGTACCGGTACGGGTCCGGTGGACGGGAGTAATCCGGTCACTTCGGCCGATCCGCCCGGACCGACGGGGGCGTCCACCGCGTCCGGGTCCAATCCGCTGGGACCCACGCTCGTCGGGCAGTTGCGGGAGGCGCGCGAGGAGCAGCGGGCCGGGCGCGGCACCGCCTGGGCGGACGATCTCCTGCGTACCCTCCACAGCGCCCTGGACGACCGGGTCGACGACCGGATCGCGCTGATCACCGCGCAGTTGCGCAGCCCGGACTGCGCCCAGCGGACGGACGCGATCTGGATGTGCGGCGGCCTCGTGCGCAACTGGCGCGGGGCGTACGACGAGGTGGTGCGCCTGGTGGGCGCGCAGCTGGCCGACCCCGAGCCGCGCCTCCAGGACGCGGCGGTGAGCTGGCTGGAGGGGCTGTTCGCGCTGGCCCGGCCGGCGGCGGACGCGCTGGCCGAGCGCGTGGCCGTGGAGCCCGAGCCGTGGGCGCCGGAGTGGGCGGGCGGGCGGCCGGGGTCGGCCAGTGCGCTGCTCGCCCTGGCCCGGGCGGGGGACGCGCGGGCCGTGCCGGCGCTGGGCCGGGCCCTGGAGGAGCCGGAGCCGAACACCAAGCTGCTGTACGCCCTTCCGCATCTGGCGGAGGCCGGGGCGCCGCTCGTCCCGGCGCTGCGGCGGCGGCTGGCCGGGCTGCCGCTCGACAACGACCTGGGCGAGCAGGCGGGGCCGTTGCTGCTGGCGCTGGCGCGGCTGAGAGCGGTGGAGGCGCTGCCGGAGGTGTTGCGGGTGCTGCGCGGGGCGCCGCCGTTCCGCCGCGAGTGGGTGCTGGAGTCGGCGCTGCGCGCGGTGGCCGCGTTCGGGCCGGCGGCCTGGGAGGCCGCGCCGGACGTACGGCCGCTGCTGGAGGACGCGTCGGCCGGGACGGTGACGGCAGCGGCGCGGGCCCTGTGGGCGATCGAGGGCGACGCGGGTGCCGTCCTGCCGAGGCTGCGGTCGCTGCTGCTGGCGCCGGACGTCCACAACCGGCGGTCGGCCGCCTGGGCCGTCGGCGCGGTGGGCGGTGCGGCCGCGGCGGCGGCGCCGGAGCTGCGGGCCTGCCTGACGGCCCCGGACCTGTGGCTGCGCGTGGACGCGGCGGCGGCGCTGTGCCGGGTGACCGGCGGCCTCGGTGAGGGGCTTCCCGTACTGGCTGCCGCGTGGCGGGAGAACCGTCACACCAGGGTGACGATCGCCGAGTGCTTCGCGGAGCTGGGTCCGGCCGCGGTGGACGCCGCTCCCCTGCTGCGGGCCGAGCTCGCCCGTTCCCGGCGGCACAACGTATCGGCCGGGGTGTCCGGCGACCACGACATCCACGACGACGAGCGGCTGTTGGACCTCTGCCGCACCGCTCTGGGCGCCGCCGACCGCGCCCAGGGCCACGACCTGCGGTGAGTGCGGGCGGCCGCGGGGCCGCAGGAGGCGTGGACGCCTCTCGGTGCGCCCGGCGCCGCGAGGCCGTGGTGGTAACACCATCGCGTGGCGGGCTATGGCTCGCTGTTACACAGCTGAGGGGGTGCCGCAACGCCGGCGGCCTAACGTTGCGGTCATGACCTCACCTCGCCGCCCCGGCCCGCTGCGCGGCGCCGCCGTCACGGTGGTGCTCGGCGGTGCGCTGCTCGCGCCCGCCGCCCGGGCCATCGCCGACGACCTGCCGGCCCCGGCGGCCGCGTCCTTCGCGGCCGAGGACGTCGGGACCGCCCGCGACCGCACCACGCTGCTGGTGGCGGCGGGCGGCGTGGCCGTGACGGGCGCCGCGGGGCTGGGCTTCGCGATGCTGCGGCGCGGCCGGACGGACGCCGGGGGCTGAGGGCGATCCCGGGGCCCCCGAGCACCGGGCCGGGCGGCTCACGCGGCTCGCGCCTCCCGGAGACCACGGCCCCCGGCCCACCCGAGCGCACCGGTGCGCAGCACCTGCCACCGCATATCGTTTGGGGCGCAACCCGAAGTGCGGGGCAACCGAACGGCGTGAGCTTCGTCTGACCACGTGCGGCGGACCTCCGGGAGCGGCCGCCGCAGGGACGACACCACCATCCGGACAGGAGCGACGAAGCACCGTGAGCCCACGCAGCCGCGCCGCGTACGCGGTCCTTGCGCTGCCCCTGGCGGCGATCGCCGCCTCGCTGTCCCTGGCGGGCTGCGGCAACGCGGGGGAGCTGAAGAGCGCGGGCGCGACGCCGACCGCCGTCGGGCCGGTCCGGCTGTGGCCCGACCTGCCGCCCGTGACCAATCCGCCGATCGACTACGGCGAGAACGACACCGAGCGCGTCCCGGGCATCCGCCTGCCGGGGGGCGACGTCCGTGCGCTGGATCCGGTCGCGGTCGTGCAGGCCGAGGTGAAGGCGTCCCCCGACGAGTACAGCGGCGGGGACGGGCTCTACGAGGAGACGGCGCGGCAGATCATGGACTGCAAGGACAAGCCGAAGGCGTGTCCGGTGCTGAAGCCCTACTACCGGGACCTGACGGGGGACGGCAAGGACGAGCTGATCCTCGCCATCACCATGCCGGAGCAGTCGGTGGCCCTGCGCTGCTACATGCCGGAGGGCGGCGGGCTGACCCGGATCATGTCGACCGCCGAGCAGGTCGTCAGCGTGGATCTGGCGGGCAAGGACCTGATCGTACGGGTGGTGTCGGCGGGCATCCCGGGCTACGAGTACCGCACGGCGTGGTCGTGGGACGCGCAGCAGCGGACGATGCTGCCGACGCGGGACGAGATCATCCGCGTGAAGCCGGCCCCGCCGGCGTCGCCCTCGCCGTCGGCGCATCCCCAGCCGCGGGAGAGCGCGCCGCAGATGAGCGCGCCGCAGGAGAGTGTGGAATGAGCAGGGAGCCATCGGCGGGCGAGGACCGTACGTTCCCCGGGAGGCCGCACGCGCCTGCCCGGCCGCGCCGCGTCCAGGGACTCCTCCCGCCCCGGCCGCGCAGGCCCCGCCTGCCCGCCTGGACGGCGACCCTCACCTGGAAGGCCGCGTGCTTCATCACGTTCATGTGCTGTGCGCTGGCGGCGCTGCTGGGCGCGCTGGTGCACGTATCGGTGACCCGGCAGACCGTGGACACGGCGCGGGAGAAGGCGCTGTCCCGGCTGGAGGACGTGACGCGGGCGTACGAGGCGGGCGATCCGCTGCCGCCGTTCGCGGGCGTGGACCCGGTCGGCCTGCCGAAGTCGCTGCGGGACCTGGCGACGCGGGGCAGCCGGGGCACGATGGTGGCGGACTACGAGGGGCGGCCCACGATGTGGGCGGCGGGTCCGGCGGACGGGCGGGCGCTTGCCGTGCGCGTGGACTACTCGTTGAGCGCCCGGACGATCAGCGGCCTGGACCAGGCGATCCTGGGCTCGGCGGTGCTGGCGATCGGGGCGACGCTGCTGGTCGGCTCGTTCGCGGTGACCCGGGTGACGCGGCGGCTGCATCTGACGGCGCAGGTGGCGCGGCGGATCAGCGCGGGCGATCTGGACGCGCGGGTCAACGATCCGCGCACGAAGGACCCGTCGCGGCCGGAGGACGAGGTGGCGACGGTGTCGGGGGCGCTGGACACGATGGCGTCGTCGCTGCAGGGCAAGCTGCTGAGCGAGCAGCGGTTCACCGCGGACGTGGCGCACGAGCTGCGGACACCGTTGACGGGGCTTTCGGCGGCGGCGGAGCTGCTGCCGCCGGGCCGGCCGTCGGAGCTGGTGCAGGACCGGGTGCGGGCGATGCGGGCGCTGACGGAGGATCTGCTGGAGATCTCGCGGCTGGACACGCGCAGCGAGACGGTGGACCTGGACGTGTACGCGCTGGGTCCGCTGGCCGAGCGCGTGGTGCGGGCCTCCGGGACGGAGACGGCGGTGCGGATCGTGCGGGACGCGCAGGTCGAGACCGACCGGCGGCGGCTGGAGCGGGTGCTGGGCAATCTGCTGGCCAACGCGCACCGGCACGGCGAAGCGCCGGTCGAACTGACCGTGGACGGACCGGTGGTGACCGTCCGTGACCACGGTGCGGGGTATCCGGACTATCTGCTGGAGCACGGGCCGCAGCGGTTCCGCACGGAGAGCGGCAGCAAGGGGCACGGGCTGGGGCTGACCATCGCGAAGGGCCAGGCGTCGGTGATCGGCGCGGAGCTGGTCTTCGCCAACGCCCCGGACGGCGGGGCGGAGGCCCGGCTGACGCTTCCGGAGTACGTGGAGCTCGGCGGCGAGGAGGAGCGGGACGCGGCGGCACCGTGACCCGCGTCCGGCCGCGCCATGACATCACCATGACATAAGGGACATAACGCCCACGTCTTGCTACGTTGCGGTCCATGACCGCGACCACGCCGGACCCTCCGCCGCCGCCCCGCGTGCGCCTTCCGAGACGGCGTGGTGTCGAGCTGTCGCTCCTCCTGTGCGCCGTCGTCTTCTCCGTCTACGGCTACGCCGACGTCGGGCTCGCCCACAGCGGCGCCGTCCCCCCGGACGTCGCCGGCTACGGCGCGGGCCTCGGGCTCCTCGCACTGCTGGCGCACCTGGCAGTCCGGGTGCGCGCCCCGTACGCCGACCCGCTGCTCCTGCCGATCGCGGTCCTCCTCAACGGCCTCGGCCTCGTCCTGATCTACCGCCTCGACCTGGAGACGCCCGCCGACCGGGCGGCGCCCACGCAGCTCGTCTGGTCCGCGGTCGGGGTGGCGCTGTTCGCGGTCGTCGTGGTGTGCCTGCACGACCATCGGCTCCTCCAGCGGTACGCGTACGTGTCCGTGGCCGCGGCCCTCGCGCTGCTCAGCGCGCCGATCTTCTTCCCCGCCGTGAACGGGGCGAAGATCTGGATCCGGATCGGCGGACTGTCCTTCCAGCCCGGCGAGTTCGCCAAGGTCCTGCTCGCGGTGTTCTTCGCCGCGTACCTCGCCGCCAACCGCACGGCCCTCGCGCACACCGGGCGGCGGATGTGGGGGCTGCGGCTCCCGGCCGGCCGTGTCCTCGGGCCGATCGTGGCGATCTGGCTGCTCAGCGTGGGCGTGCTGATCCTGGAGCGGGACCTCGGCACGTCGCTGCTGTTCTTCGGGCTGTTCGTGATCCTGCTGTACGTGGCGACGGGGCGGACCGGCTGGATCGCGGTCGGCATGGTGCTCGCCGGGATCGGCGCGTTCGTGGTCGGCTCGCTCGAACCGCACGTCAACGGCCGCGTCGAGGACTGGCTGCACCCGTTCGCGTCGATCGAGGCGGGGCGGGGCCCGGGGCAGCTCGCGCAGTCGCTGTTCGCGTTCGCCGCCGGCGGGATGTTCGGCGTGGGGCTCGGACTCGGGCACTCGACGCTCATCGGGTTCGCCGCCAAGTCCGACTTCATCCTGGCCACCGCGGGCGAGGAGCTGGGCCTGGTCGGGCTGACGGCGATCTTCCTGCTGTACGCGCTGCTCGTCGGCCGCGGCTACCGCTCCGGCCTGGCCCTGCGCGACGCGTTCGGCCGGCTCCTGGCGATCGGCCTGGCGTCGATCCTGGCGCTCCAGGTGTTCGTCATCGCGGGCGGCGTGATGGGGCTCATCCCGCTCACCGGCATGGCGATGCCGTTCCTCGCGCAGGGCGGCTCGTCCGTCGTCACCAACTGGATCATCGTGGCGCTGCTCATCCGGCTCAGCGACTCGGCCCGCGCCCCCGCGCCCCCGCCCGACACCCTCGGCATCGACACCCTCACCACCCCCCTGCCGCAGCGGGAGGAGGCCCGGTGACCCTGCCCCAGGACCTGGACCTCGCCCGCACCGGGGGGAGCCGCACCATCCGCCGCGCCGCCGCGCTCTGCCTGGTCCTGCTGGTCGCCCTGCTCGTGAACGCGGCTCGCGTCCAGGTCTTCCAGGCGGACCGGCTCGGTGACAACGCGGCCAACCGCCGCCCCGTGCTGGCCCGCTACGCCGAGCCGCGCGGCAACATCCTCGTCGCCGGCGAGCCCGTCACCGCCTCGAAGGACACCGGGCAGCTCCTGCGCTACGAGCGCACCTACACCGACGGCCCCCTCTACGCGCCCGTCACGGGCTACGCCTCGCAGACGTACGGCACGACGCTCGTCGAGAACGCGGAGGACGGCATCCTGTCCGGGACGAGCCCGCTGCTCGCCCCGCTGCCCTTCTGGAACGACATCAGCCGCACCCGGCAGCCCGGCGGCAACGTCGTCACCACCATCGAGCCCGCCCTCCAGCAGGCCGCCTACCGCGGCCTGGCCGGGCGGCGCGGCGCGGTCGTCGCCGTCGAGCCGTCGACCGGCCGCGTCCTGGCGCTGGTGAGCAGCCCCTCGTACGACCCGGGCGTGCTCTCCGGCACCGGCAGCGAGGTCGCCACGGCCTGGGCCCGCCTCAACGCGGCCCCCGCGAAGCCCATGCTGAACCGGGCGATCCGCGAGACGTACCCGCCGGGCTCCACGTTCAAGATCGTGACGGCGGCGGCCGCGCTGGACTCCGGGGTCGTCCGGGACGTCGACGCGCCGACGGGCACCCCCGACCCGTACCTCCTGCCCGGCACCCGTACGGCGCTGCCCAACGAGGCGACCGGCTGCCGCGACGCGTCCCTCGCCTACGCCATCCGCTGGTCGTGCAACACGGTGATGGCCGACCTCGGCGTGAAGGTGGGGCTCGCCGGGATGGTCGACGCGGTACGGCGGTTCGGCTTCAACGACCCCGGGCTGCGCATCCCGTCCGGGGTGGCGCGCTCCAACTTCGACACCGACATGACACTGGATCAGCTGGCACTGTCCGCGATCGGCCAGTACGACACGGCGGCCACCCCGCTGCAGATGGCGATGGTCTCGGCGGCGGTCGCCAACGGCGGGGAGCTGGCGCAGCCGCACCTGGTGGAGTCCACGACGTCGGCGGCCGGCGGGGTCGTCGACCGGACCGCGCGCCGGGCGTACGCGCAGGCGATGAAGGCCTCGACGGCGGCGCAGCTGCGCAAGCTGATGGTGGGCGTCGTGGAGGGCGGCTCGGGCCGGAACGCCCGGATCGAGGGCGCCGAGGTGGGCGGCAAGACGGGCACCGCCCAGCACGGCGTGGGCAACCAGGGCACCCCGTACGCCTGGTTCATCGGCTGGGCCCGGGCGCGGGACGCGGCGCGTCCGGCGGTCGCGGTGGCGGTCGTCGTGGAGGACACGTCGGCGCGGCGGGAGGACATCAGCGGGGGCGGCAGCGCGGCCCCGATCGCCCGCTCGGTGATGGAGGCGGCGCTGGCCGCGGAGGGGCGCGGGTGGCCGCCGTCTCGCTCCCCGGAAAGGGATGGGTGAACGGGGCGGCCGCGATTATCGTGCGCCGCATGACCTCCTACGAACTGGCACAGGTGAACATAGCGCGGCTCAGATTCCCCCTGGACTCGGCTGAGTTGAAGGACTTCGTCGACGCACTGGACCCGGTCAACGCGGTGGCGGACGCCGCGCCGGGGTTCGTGTGGCGGCTGCAGACGGAGGGCGGCGACGCGACGGACCTGCGGGTCTTCGGCGACGAGTGGATGATGATCAACATGTCGGTGTGGCGGGACACCGACGCGCTGACGGCGTTCATCTACCAGGGCCGCCACCGCGAGCTGCTGGGGCGGCGGCACGAGTGGTTCGAGCGGATGCGGGAGGCCATGGCGGCGCTGTGGTGGGTCGAGGCGGGGCACCGCCCGACGGTGGAGGAGGCCGAGAAGCGCCTCCTCCACCTGCGGGAGCACGGGCCGACGCCCTTCGCGTTCACACTGACCAGGAGCTTCCCGCCGGGCGTCAGTTGAGCGGGACGCGGATCTCCTGGCGCACCTGGAGGGTCAGCTTCGCCGCGGCGGCCAGGTCCACGTCCTCCGGCTTGGCCGTGGCGGCCGAGGTGTCGATGATGCCGACGGCGGCGACGGTGTTGCCGTCGCCCCAGGCGCACATCGGGTAGACGCCGCGGCCCTCCGCCGTGTCGGAGGACAGCACCGCGCACTCGATGGTGACGTCGGAGCCGGCCGGGGTGACGTCCTTGGCGGGCACCTCGGTCTTGGCGCCGGGGGCGTCGGCCGCGCCCTTCAGCACGGCCGCGCGCTCGGCGTCGGGGAACTTCGACTGCCCGTAGCCGCCGGAGACGACCAGCGCGGTGCCGCCCTCGGCCGACACGGCGACGTACTGGCCGACGGCCGCTCCCGAGACGCGGAAGTTGGCGTTGTCGCTCTCGGTGAGCTTCTTGCCCTCGGTGTCGGACATGTCCTGGACGAGCTTGTACTTCCCGTCCACCAGCGTCTCGGGCACGGTCAGCTTGTGCTCGGCGGCCGGGAAGTCCTTGGTCACCCCGCTGGCGTCGGCCAGCTTGGCGACGCCGTACCCGACGACGCCGAGCACGGCGAGGGAGCCGGCGACGATCCCGGCTATGAGGGCCCCGCGCTTCTTCCTCGGGGCGGGGGCCATGGGCGGCGGGCCGCCCCACGGTCCCTGCTGCGGGCCCCAGGGGCCCTGCTGCGGAGGGGGCCCGTACGGGCCGTTCGCGCCGTACGGACCGTTCTGGCCGGGCGGGCCCGGCGGTGGCTGGGGCGGCATGGTCATGCCCGCAGCGTACGCCAGCTCAGGAGGCGCCCTCCGCGATGGCGTCCGCGACCTCGGCGACCCGCTCGTCCTCCTCCCGCGCGAAGCGCTCCCGGTCGAGCCGGTCGGCGATCTCCTCGTCCTGGGCCATCAGCAGGTCGAGGTCGGCATCGCCGAGGGCGAAGACGCCCATGTCCAGGTAGGCCTTCTGGAGGCGTGCACCCCACAGGCCGATGTCCTTGACGCAGGGGACGATCCGGCTGAACAGCAGCTTCCGGAAGAGGTGCAGGAACTCGGACCGCTCCGACATCTCCTCGGCCTCCCCGCGCGGTATGCCGAAGTTCTCCAGGACCTCGACGCCGCGCAGCCGGTCGCGCATGAGGTGGCAGCCCTCGATGACGAACTCCTCGCGCTCGCGCAGTTCGGCGTCGGTGAGCTGCCGGTAGTAGTCGCGCAGCGCCATCCTGCCGAAGGCCACGTGCCTGGCCTCGTCCTGCATCACGTACGCGAGGATCTGCTTCGGCAGCGGCTTGTTCGTCGTGTCCCGGATCATGCCGAACGCGGCGAGCGCCAGGCCCTCGATGAGCACCTGCATGCCGAGGTACGGCATGTCCCAGCGGGAGTCGCGCAGGGTGTCGTCGAGCAGGGAGCGCAGGTCGTCGTTGATCGGGTACAGCATCCCCACCTTCTCGTGCAGGAACCGCCCGTAGATCTCGGCGTGCCGGGCCTCGTCCATGGCCTGGGTCGCCGAGTAGAACTTGGCGTCCAGGTCGGGCACGGACTCGATGATCCGGGCGGCGCAGATCATGGCGCCCTGCTCGCCGTGGAGGAACTGGCTGAACTGCCAGGCGGCGTAGTGCCGGCGCAGCTCGCCCTTGTCCTTGTCGGTCATCGCGGCCCAGTGGCGGGTGCCGTACACGGTCATCGCCTCGTCCGGGGTGCCGAGGGCGTCGTACGGGTCGACCTCCAGGTCCCAGTCGATACGGCGGGCGCCGTCCCACTGCTTGTCCTTGCCCTTCTGGTAGAGGGCGAGGAGCCGGTCACGGCCGTCGTCGTAGTCCCAGGAGAAGCGGGCGGCGCCCGAGGCGGGGACCTCCCAGCGGGGCCCTCCGGGGTCGTTGGCGTAGAGGTCGTACGTCGACACAGGCGGCTCCTTCGCGTGGGTGCGGGGTCCGAGGGGCAGGGTCCCGCTTGCTAGACGAAGGGTCAACAAGTCGCGCCGGAGGGATTGACGGGCTTACTGACACGCAGTCTCATAAGGGGTGACCGCTGGTAACGCCGGCAACTCATCTGCGAGGTGGCGACATCCATGACGACCGTGTCCGAACCCGACCTGCGCCTGCTGCGCGACGCGCTCGGCCCCCTGAGGGACCGTGAGCAGGTCGCCGCGCGGCTGCTGGAGTCCTCCGCCAAGCACTCCTTCGACCCCGAGACCGAACTCGACTGGGACGCGCCCTTCGAGGACGGCAAGTGGTTCTGGCCGCCGGAGCTGGTCTCGCTCTACGACACGCCGCTGTGGCGCAGGATGTCCGAGGAGCAGCGGATGGACCTCGCCCGGCACGAGGCGGCGTCGCTCGCCTCGCTGGGGATCTGGTTCGAGATCATCCTGATGCAGCTGCTCGTCCGGCACATCTACGACAAGTCGGTCACCAGCAACCACGTCCGCTACGCGCTGACGGAGATCGCGGACGAGTGCCGCCACTCGATGATGTTCGCCAAGCTGATCCAGAAGGGCGGCGCGCCGGCGTACCCCGTGCCGCGCGTCTACCACAACATGGCGCGCGTTCTGAAGACCGTATCCACCACCCCGGGGTCGTTCGCGGCGACGCTGCTGGGCGAGGAGATCCTCGACTGGATGCAGCGGCTCACCTTCCCCGACGAGCGCATCCAGCCGCTGGTACGCGGCGTGACCCGCATCCACGTGGTCGAGGAGGCCCGCCACGTGCGGTACGCGCGCGAGGAGCTGCGCCGGCAGATGGTGACGGCGCCGCGCTGGGAGCAGGAGTTCACGCGCGTCAGCTGCGGGGAGGCCGCGCGGGTGTTCTCGGTGTGCTTCGTGAACCCGCAGGTGTACGAGAACGTCGGCCTCGACCGCCGAGAGGCCGTGGCCCAGGTGCGGGCGAGCGGCCACCGCAGGGAGGTCATGCAGTCGGGGGCGCGGCGCCTGACGGACTTCCTGGACGACATAGGCGTGCTGCGCGGCGTGGGCCGCAGGCTGTGGCGCAGCTCGGGCCTCCTGGCCTGACCGGGCCGGGGGCACGCCCCCACCGGCGGTGAACCGCCCGACGACGGGACGGGGGTGGACCGGGGGTCGCGCGCGCAGGATTGGCGACGCAGCAACGCCTCGCTCTCAAGTCCCCGCACGAGCCAATCTGAGCACGTGACCCCCGGACCGCACCCGGACCCACCCACCGTCGTGGCGCGCGCCGGGGGGTGGCCCTCAGGCCGGGGGGCCGTTCCTCGTTGTGCCCACCCGTTCCGCCCTGCGGAACGACTGCCCACAACGAGGAACGGCGGCACAGCGACGCCAGCCCACAACGACGGAACGGCGGCACCGGACACGCCAGCCCACGACGACGGAACGGCGGCGCGGCCCGCAGCGTGGAACGGCGGCGGACGGCGGCGTGGGTGGGTGGCCTGTGGGCGCCCTGATGGCGGTCGATGGGCGGAGCTACGCTGCGGGCATGACGAGTGCCGCCACGCCCGCGTACCGACGGCTCAGCGTCGAGGAGCGGCGCGTTCAACTCCTCGGCGCCGCCCTGTCGCTCTTCGCGCACCGCGCGCCCGAGGACGTGTCGCTGGACGACGTCGCGGAGGCCGCCGGGGTGTCCCGGCCGCTCGTCTACCGCTACTTCCCCGGCGGCAAGCAGCAGCTGTACGAGGCCGCGCTGCGCTCGGCGGCCGACGAGCTGGAGCTGTGCTTCGCCGAGCCGCCGACCGGGCCGCCCACCGAGCGGCTGGCCCGGGTCCTGGACCGGTACCTGGCGTTCGTGGACGAGCACGACGCCGGTTTCAGCGCCCTGCTCCAGGGCGGCAGCGTCGCGGAGACGTCCCGGACGACGGCGATCGTGGACGAGGTGCGGCGGGCCGCCGCCGAGCAGATCCTCGTGCACCTCGGCGTACCGCGACCCGGCCCGCGCCTGCGCATGATGGTCCGCACCTGGATCGCCTCGGTCGAGGCCGCGTCGCTGATCTGGCTGGACGAGGGCAAGCGGCCGCCCGCCGCCGAACTGCGCGGCTGGCTCGTCGACCACCTCGTCGCGCTGCTGGCGGCCACCGCGGCGACGGACGAGGAGACCGCCCGGGTGGTGACCGGGCTGCTGGCCCTGGAGACGGCGGAGGGCCCCGTGGGGACGCTGGCGCGCCGGGTGGTGCCCGTCGTGAGCGAGGCCGCCCACCTGCTGTGAGACTGGTGCTCGTGCGAAGCGAGAACACGCCCTTCTACGGCGGCCCCCTGGACGGACGGGTCCTGCCGGTGCTCACCGGGCTCACGGGCAACCCGCCCAAGTGGTACGAGGTCCCCGTCCCCGACGAGGACGGCGGCCCGCCCACGGTGTACGCGTACCGCCGCGTCCCCTCCGGCTATACGAAGCGCCTCAAGCTGCAGCGCGGCTGGAAGTACGAGTACGAGCCGGCCGGCCGCGAGCGGCGGACCCTCAAGTGGCCCTGGTCGGCGCCCGGTCGGCGGCCGGAGCCGGGGGCATAGGATCACGGGCGACCGTGCCGCCTCCAGGGGGGAGCTTCCGGATGCCCAGCCAGCCACTGCGCGCGGACGATCCGCGCCACGTCGGCCCGTACGCCGTGTTCGCCCGGTTCGGGGAGTCGGCGAGCGCGGTCCGCTACCTGGCGCAGGGGCCCGGCGGGGGCACGGTCATGGTGGCCGTTCCGCGCCCTGACCTCGCCGAACTGCCGGCGTTCCGGCGGCGGTTCGCCGCGGAGGCGCGTACGGCGGAGCTGCTCGCAGGGGGCTGGGTGCCCGAGCCGGCCGACGCGGAGCGGACGTCGTGGACGGCGACCGCGTACGTCCCCGCGCTGACGCTGGGTGAGGCCGTCGCCCTGGCCGGGCCGCTGCCGGAGCGGGCGGTGCGGGTGCTGGGCGCGGGGCTGGCCGAGACGCTGTCGCGGGTGCACGCGACGGGCACGGTGCTGCGGGGGCTGGCGCCGGACACCGTCCTGCTGGCGGCGGACGGGCCGCGGCTCACCGCGTTCGGCGCGCTGGGCGCGGCGGTGGCCGTGGAGGCCGGGCCGGGCGGGCACGTGTCGGTACGGCTGGGCCATCTGACACCGGAGCAGGTGGCCGGCGAGGAGCCGGGGGCGCCCTCCGACATCTTCGTGCTGGGCCTGCTGCTGGCGTACGCGGCGACCGGCGCCCCGCCACTGCCGCCGGACGCGGCGGGCATCGCCACGGCGGAGGCGGACCTGGGCGCGGTCCCGGAGGGGCTGCGCGCGCTGCTGGCCGACTGCCTGGCCAAGAGCCCGGAGTCCCGTCCGACGGCAGGCGAGGCGGCAGCGGCTCTGGCCCTGGAGGGGGCAGCGGCCCTGGCCCGCGACGGCTGGCTGCCCCCGCGCCTGGAGGCGGCCCTGAAGTCCCAGCCGGACGAGGTCGGCGCGCTCCGGGCGGCCGCCGCGTCGGACGCCGCGACCACTCCGACGTCGGAGGTCCTGCCCACTGCGGGCACACCGACGGCGGGACCCTTGGGCGCCACGGGCGCCCCGACGACGAAGGCCCTGGACGCTGCGGGCACCCCGGTGGCGGGTCCGCAGAGCACCGCAAGCACCCCCGCGGCGGGTCCGCAGAACACCGCAAGCGCCCCAGCAGCCGGTCCACAGAACACCGCAAGCACCCCCGCAGCCGGTCCACAGAACACCCCAAGCACCCCAGCAGCGGGAGCGCGCACGCCAGCGGGCGGGGCGTGGGCCGGTGGGCAGGCGGGGCCGCTGCCCGCCGGGTTGCCGGCTGTGCCGAGCGGTGGGGGGCCTTCCGTGGGGGCGGGGGCTTCCGTGCTGCCCATCCCCCTGCCTCCCCCGCCCCCGGCGGGGGAGGCCGCGGCGCCGTCGCGGCGGGCCCTGTTCGTCGGGGTGGCCGCCGGGGCGGCCGGGCTCGTGGTGGGGGGTGGGGCCGGGGCCCTGCTGCGGGGCGAGCGGTCGGGGCCGGCGCCCGTGCCCGACGCCGAGCCCGTCGTACGTCCGCGGCCCTCCGTCGCCGGTGTGGCGCCGCAGCCGCGGTGGCGGTACGAGCACCCGGAGACGCCGGGCGAGGCGCTGCGTACCGCCGTCTGGCGGGACCGGACGCTGGTCCTCACCTCGGACGCGGACGCCACCGCCGTGGACCTCGCGACCGGCCGTCGCCTGTGGAGGCGCGCGGAGGGCGCGTCCTTGGAAGCGGCCCGCCCGGCCGGGGACGACCTCCTGTTCGTCGCCGGGCGCGAGGAGCTGCTGTGGCTGTCGGCCGCGACCGGCGCCGTCGCGCACCGGCTGCGGCTGCGGGACCGGATCCCCGGCGTGCCGGGCGTCTCGCTGGTGGGCGTGGCCGGCCAGGACGGGGCGACCGTCTGGTTCACGGGCGCGCACGGGACGGTCACGTCGCTGTTCGCGTTCGACGTCGTGCGCCGCGCGCTGCTGTGGCGTACGCCGCTGCCGCCAAGCCGCGCCCCGTACAAGCCCCGCTACAGCGTCGTCGTGGCGCGGCCGGACGCGGTGGTGATGGCGCAGGACCCGCTGTCGGTGTCCGTCGCGCAGAACGCGGCCACCAAGGGCATGGCGCTGTTCCGGTCGTTCGACCGGGCGACGGGCCGGCAGCGGTGGGCGCGGCCGTTCGGTGCCGTACGGCCGGGGGCCGCGGCGACCGGTGACGGGGCCGGGCGGCTGCTGGCCCCGGTGGGCGCCGGTGAGCTGCACGCGCACGACCTGGAGAGCCGCAAGCGGCTGTGGCGGCTCACGGGGGCGTCCCTGTTCGGTCCTGTGGCCCCGCACGAGGGCACCCTGTTCGTGGCGAACCGCGCCCAGACCGTGTACGCGGTGGACCCGGCGACGGGCAGGCCGCGCTGGCAGCGCCCGACGGAGGCGGCGCCCGGCCGGGGTGTCCCCCGGGTCACGGTGAGCGCGGGCACGGTGCTCGTGGCGGACGGGTCGCAGGTCACGGCGTTCGCGGCGGCGGACGGCCGGCGGCTGTGGAAGTTCCAGGACGCGGGGGCCCAGGACCCGCGGGCCCGCGAGACGACGGCCGGGTACGCGGCGTCGGCCGCCGGGCGGACGGCGGTGGTCCAGCGGGGCCGTACGTTCTACGGGCTGCCCCTGTCCGGGTGACCGGGTTGGGCCGAATCGCCCAGCCGTGGGGTGATCAGTTCATCTGACGATCCATCATTTCTGCCGTGAAGGTGAGTGAGGGAATGTCAGAAGGGCGGTACGGGTCACGGTTCCGTGGCGGACGTGCCGCGAGGACGAAGGCGGCCGCGCTGGCCCTCGCGGTGGCCGGCGTGGCCTCGCTGGCCGCGCCCCCCGCCGCGACGGCCGCCGAACCGGCGCCCACGGGCATCGTCGAGCTGCTGACGAAGCTTCAGCAGCTGTACCGCGAGGCGGAGGCGGCGGGCGAGACGTACAACGCCGCCGAGGAGGAGCTGAAGGAGCAGGCCGCGCGGACCGCGGAGCTGACCGGCGACCTGGCGCGGACCCGCGACGCGCTGGCCCGGAGCCGGGCCGTGGCGGGGCACCTGGCGCGGGCGCAGTACCAGGGCCGTACGGACCTGTCGCTGTCCCTGCGGCTCCTGTTCGCGCGGGACGCGGACCGGGCGCTGGAGCAGGGGCAGGTGTTCCGCCGGGTCGCCCGCGAACAGGCGGCGGCGGTGGCCCGGCTGGCGAGCGGCGAGAAACGGGCCGACGCCCTGGCGACCGCCTCGCGCCGGGCCCTGGACCGGCAGCAGACGCTGATCGCCCGCCGGGAGGCGGCGCGCGATACCGCGCGGTCCAGGCTCGACCAGGCCGAGAAGGTCCTCGCCGGCCTCTCGCCGGACCAGCTGGCGGAGCTGGCCGCGCTGGAGAGCAGCCGCACGCAGGACGCCCAGAGCGCCCTGCTCGCCGGCGGTGTCCTGGGCGGCGGCGAGCGTCTGCCGTCGCCGTTGGGCGGGGAGGCGCTGGACTACGCGATGGCGCAGCTCGGCAAGCCGTACGCCGCCGGGGCGGAGGGGCCCGAGGCCTTCGACGGCTCGGGGCTGGCCTCGCGGGCCTGGTCGGAGGCGGGGCGGACGGTGCCGCGCACGAGCGGCGAGCAGTGGCGGGTGCTGCCGCGGGTGCCGCTGCGGTCGCTGCGGCCCGGTGACCTGGTGCTGTACTTCCCGGAGGCCACGCATGTGGCGCTGTATCTGGGGCGGGGACTTGTGGTGCATGCCCCGCACCCGGGTGGGCGGGTGCGGGTCGCGCCGCTGGCGGCCCACCCCGTCCTGGGTGCGGTCAGGCCGGACGCGGGCGTCCGCAGCCTGGGGTCGTACAGCCCGCCGGAGCTGCCGCCGGAGGCCGCCGCCCTGTTGGACGCGCAGGCGGAGGCGGGGTGAGGGCAGTGCGCGGGGCCCTGGGTCGGGTCCGGCGCGTCTTTCCCCACCCCGCCCCTTCCCGAATCGGGGGGCTCCGCCCCCCGAACCCCCCGCTCCTCAAACGCCGGAGGGGCTGAGTTCAGGAGGTGGACGACGCCGCCACCGACTCCACGTACGCCGCCGTCTTCGACGGGTCGAAGATGTAGGACTCGAAGTCCGTCGGGTCGTTGAAGCCGTTCGCGAAACGGTTCGCCACCGCCGGCAGCTGACCGGCCGCGCCGATCAGGTTCAGGATGTGCTCCGGCGGCGGTGCCAGCATGGCGTTCGTCCACTTCGTGACGTACTGGGCGGTCTCCCAGTAGCGCTCGAACGTCTGCCGCATCCACTCCTCGTCGAACGGCCGGTCGCCGTGCTCCACGATCGACGCCAGGTACGACGCGGCGCACTTGGACGCCGAGTTGGAGCCCTGGCCCGTGATCGGGTCGTTGGCGACGACGACGTCCGCGACGCCCAGGACGACGCCCCCTCCGGGCAGCCGGCCGACGGGCTTGCGGACCGTCGGGGCGTACCGCCCGGCCAGCGTGCCGCCCTCGTCCGTCAGCTCCACCTTGGTGGCCCGCGCGTACTCCCAGGGCGTGAACCGCTCCATCAGCTCCAGCGTGAGCGCCAGGTGCTCCGCCGGGTCCTTGACGCCCTGGAACACGTCGAGCGGCCCGCCCGGGATGCCCTCCCAGAAGAGGATGTCGGCGCGGCCGCTCGTCGTCAGCGTCGGCATGATGAACAGTTCGCCGACACCCGGCACCAGGTTGCAGCGCACCGCGTCGAACTCGGGGTGCTCCGGGCGCGGCCCGAGCCCGTGCACGTACGACACGGCCAGCGCCCGCTGCGGCTCGCTGTACACGGAGCGCTCGGCGTCCCGCTCGAACATCGAGACCAGCTCGCCCTTGCCCGCGGCGACCAGCACCAGGTCGTACGTCCGCGAGAAGTAGTCCAGGTCGGACACCGCGGCGCCGTGGACGACCAGCTGGCCGCCGCGCTGGGCGAACGTGTCGAGCCAGCCGGCCATCTTCACCCGCTGGTCGACGGACTGCGCGTACCCGTCGAGCCGTCCGACCCAGTCGATCGGGCGGCTCCCGTCGGGCCCGGCGACGGAGACGCCGAGACCTTCGATGCGCGGGGCCTGGGACTCCCAGAAGTTGATGCCGAGGTCCCGCTCGTGCTGGAGCGCCATGTCGAACATGCACTGCGTGGACATGACACGTCCATACCTGACCTCGTCCGCCGTACGGTTCGACATCAGGGTGACCTCGTACCCCCGCGACTGGAGTCCGAGGGCGAGCTGGAGACCGGACTGGCCGGCTCCGACGATGAGTATCTTGCGCACCGAGGGGGACCTCTTTCCTCTGTCTGACTCGGTTACTCGGGGGTGGTCTCGAGGGCCCGCGCGACCAGCGCCAGCAGCGACTCGATCACGGTGATCCGGCTGCGCGCATCCATGATCACCACCGGTACGTCGGGCGGCACGGTGAGCGCTTCGCGCACGTCCTCGGCCTCGAACCGCTCGGTGCCCTCGAAGTGGTTGACCGCCACGACGTACGGCAGGCCGCAGCTCTCGAAGTAGTCCAGCGCGGGGAAGCAGTCGGTGAGCCGGCGCGTGTCGGCCATGACGACGGCGCCGATGGCACCGCGCACCAGGTCGTCCCACATGAACCAGAAGCGCTGCTGGCCGGGCGTGCCGAAGACGTACAGCACCAGGTCGTCGTCGAGCGTGATGCGCCCGAAGTCCATGGCGACCGTGGTGGTGAGCTTCTCCGGCGTCGCGGAGAGGTCGTCGGTGCCCGCGCTCGCCTGCGTCATCAGGGCTTCGGTCTGCAGCGGCGTGATCTCGGAGACGGACGAGACGAAGGTCGTCTTGCCGACGCCGAAACCGCCCGCGACGACCACCTTGGTCGCGATCGGGGCCCGCGTGTGGTCGAGCTGCCAGGCCTGCGCCTCCTCCTCCGGCTGGAGGACGGGGAAGCCGCCGGAGGCAGGAGAGTCGGAGACGACGGAGCCGGAGAAGGCGGAGTCAGAGACGGCGGAGTCCACCCAGCACCCTTTCGAGCAGCGCGCGATCGGGCTGGCCGGTGCCGTGACCGGTCCCGTACACACGGATCTTTCCCTGGTCGGCGAGGTCGCTGAGCAGCACCCGGACGACTCCCAGCGGCATCCTCAGCAGCGCCGAGATCTCGGCGACGGTACGCATCCGCCGGCACACCTCGACGATGGCGCGCATCTCGGGCATGAGGCGGGCGCCGAGGCCGCCGTTCGGCAGTTCCTTGCGGCCGCCGTCGGCCGGTGCCGCGAGCGCGGCGACGAACGTCTCGACGAGCAGCACGTGGCCGAAGCGGGTGCGGCCGCCGGTGAGCGAGTAGGGGCGTACGCGGGCGGGGCGGCGGCCGCCGCCGCGTATCGGGAGCTTCGGGGCGGACGCCGCCCCGGACGCGGAAGCCGACAGTGCGGTCACTGGCCACCCTCCATCGACTTGCGCAGCTCGCTGCGGAGTTCGGGGGTCAGGACATGTCCGGCGCGGCCCACGAAGAGGGCCATGTGGTACGCCACGACGCTCATGTCGCAGTCGGGCGCGGCGTGGACGCCGAGGAGCGAGCCGTCACTGATGGACATGACGAACACGCTGCCCTCCTCCATGGCGACCATGGTCTGCTTGACGCCGCCGCCGTCCATGAGGCGGGCGGCGCCGACGGTGAGGCTGCCGATGCCCGAGACGATCGTGGCGAGGTCGGCGCTGGAGCCGCGCGGGCTCCGGGGCCGCTCGGCCGTGGACGTGGTCGCGGCGCGCTCGGGGTCGGAGGTCAACAGCAGCAGCCCGTCCGACGAGACGACGGCGACCGACCGGACCCCTGGCACCTCCTCCACGAGATTGCCCAGCAGCCAGTGGAGGTTTCGGGCCTCACTGCTCAGTCCGTGGGTTTCGGTGCCGGTGCCGGTCGTCGCACTCAACTGTGTGCCTCCTCGACTGTGTCCCCCGTCGTCCGTGGTGTGTCTTCCGTACGTGCGATCTCGGCCTCGGCGTCACGGCGGCCGTTCCTGGCGCCCTGCTGGAACCCGCCCAGCCGACGGCGCAGTTCGGCCGCGTCGATCCCCCCGGTGCGCTCGGCGGGCGCGGTGCCGGTCTCGACGGCCTGTGGCGTGCGCTTGGGCAGGCCCTTGTCGGTGACCCGCTCCCACTTGGGCTCGGCGGGCCGGTCGTGGGCGTCGGCCCCGTCGCCGCTCTCGGGGGGCAGGGGCAGCCGCACCTGGAGGGTCTCCTCGACCACGGGCGCGCTCTCGGCGACGGTTGCGTCGTCGGTACGGCCGTGAGCGGGGTCGATGTCGGCGGGAGCGTCGTCCGAGGCGGGCTCGGGCACCTCGGGGGCGTCGTCGTCCGGGAGGACGTCGCTCCCAAGGGCTTCGTCCTCAAAGGCTTCGTCCTCAAGGGCGTCCGGCTCGGAGACGTCCGCCTCGGAGACGTCCGCCTCGGAAACGTCCGCCTCAGGCGCGTCCGGTCCGTCGGAGTCCGCGACAAGCGCGTCGGCATCCGCGGCATCCGCCTCGTCGGGACCGGCCTCGGAAGCCTCCGCCTCCTCGGTGTCGCCCTCCAGGGCCTCGTCGGCGTCCACCGTCGCCTCGTCGGCGTCAGCTGCGGCCGCAGCCGTGTCCTCGGGCTCCCTGGCCTCCGCTCCGGAAGCCTCAGGCGCCTCATCCGCCGGCGCGGCGCCGCCGTCGGCGGTGGCCGGGGCCGGCGGGACCTCGCGCGTACGGCCGGGCAGCGTGTTGGAGTTCGCCTCCGCCACCGAGCCCGGAAGGCTCAGGGCGCGGGCGCCGTCCGCGAGGGCGGCCGACGGGGGGCCCGCGGTGGGCGGGGCCTCCGGCAGCAGGGACTGGGGCAGGACCACCACGGCCGCGACACCGCCCTGCTTCTCCTGGCGCAGCTCGACCCGCACGCCGTGGCGTGCCGCCAGCAGCGCGGCGACGCGCAGGCCGAGGCCCTCGCCCTCGTCGTCGATGTCGGCCGCGTCGGGCGCGGCGCCCTCGGCGAGCCGGGCGTTCAGCTCGGCCAGCCGGGCGGGGGTGATGCCGATGCCCTTGTCCTGCGCGGAGAGCATCACCTCGCCGCTCTCCAGCAGCCATCCGGACAGCTGGACCTGGGCGTCCGGCGGCGAGAACGACGTGGCGTTCTCCAGCAGTTCGGCGAGCAGGTGGCTCAGGTCGTCGGCGGCGAAGCCGGCCACGTGGGCGTGCGGCGGCAGCGACTGGATGGTGACCCGCTCGTACCGCTCGATCTCGCTGACCGCGGCGCGCAGCACGTCGACCAGCGGGACGGGCCCCTGGTGGGCGTGGCTGTGCTCGTGCCCGGCGAGGATCAGCAGGTTCTCGCTGTGCCGGCGCATGACGGTGGCCATGTGGTCGAGCTTGAACAGCGTGGCCAGGCGCTCCGGGTCCTGCTCGCGCTCCTCCAGCTTCTCGATGACGGTGAGCTGGCGCTCGACGAGGCCGAGGGTGCGCAGGGACAGGTTGACGAACGTGTGGTGGACGGTGTGCCGCAGCCGCCGCAGCTCGGCCGTGAGCCGGTCGGTCTCCTCGCGCAGCTCGGCGCGGTGGGCCTCCAGCTCGGCGGCCATGGCCTCGCGGGCGCCGTCGAGGTCGGCGCGCTCGCCGTCGAGGGCTCCGGCGCGGCTGCCGAGGGCCCGCAGCTTGTCGTGCAGGGTGTTGAGGGACCGTACGACCTGGGCGAACTCGTCGTTGCGCCCGGTGAACCTGATCGGCTCCTCCGTCTCGGGCGCGGCGGCGACCCGGGCGGCGCCGAGGCGCAGCACGGCGAGGGGCCGGGTGAGCGTGCGGGCGACGGCGGTGGACACGCCGATCGCGATGAGGAGGCAGCCGCCGAGGAGCGCGACGCGCAGCTCCAGCGCGGTGACGTCGTCGTCGCGCAGCTGCTCCATCCGCTCGACCTGGCCGGTGGCGAGCGCCGACTCGACGCCGCGCATCTGCTCGACGCGGGCGGTGAGGGCGGCCTTCAGCTTCTCCGGGTCGGTCCTGCGCTCGTCCTCGCTCAGCTCGGGCCGGTCGGTGAGCCTGCCGAGGAACTCCTCGGCGGCCTTGACCTCGGGGCCGCTGACGGTCGCGGCGAGCGACTCGCGGGTCGACGGGTCGGCGGCGCGGGCGAAGTCGGCGAGGGCGGCCCGTTCCTGGACGCGGGCCTGCTGGGCGGCGGCGCTCAGCTCGTCGCGCGTGCGGGCGGTGGCCTCGCTCGCGGCGTCCTTCTCGGTCACGTAGCGGCCGCTGACGGGGTCGTAGACCGTGCGGGGCTCCTTCTCGCCGGGCAGGGCGAGCGCGGCGAGGAGCAGTCCGCGCGTGGCGGAGGCCTGCTCGACGGCCTGGCCCAGCTCGGCGGTGGCGCGGCCCGAGCCGTCGGCGGCGCGGGCGGGGGTCTTGTCGGCCAGTTCGGCGGCGAGGGCCTGGAGGCGGACGATGACGTCGGTGTACGCCCGGTAGGCCTCCATGGCGGAGCCGGTGCCGGTGAGGGCGGCGCGCCGGATGCCGGGGACGGCGGCGAGGTCGCGGCGCAGGTCCTCGGGCGCCTCGGCGTGGATCTCCTCGATCTGCCGGTCGACGCGGGCGCTGTACGTGCCGGGCACGGAGGGCGGGTTCTTCGCGGCCCCGTCCTGACCGCCCTGGCCGTCCTGCTCGTTCCGGCCGTCCTGGCCGTCCTGGCCGTCCGCCGTGGCCCGGCCGCGACCGGCGGCGATGTACGCGGTGACCTCGTCGCGCTCGTCGGCGAGGGAGTGCGCGAGGGTGACCGCCTGCCGGTTGAGTTCCGCGAGGGTGACCAGGCGCTGCGAGTCGGACAGCTCGGCGGAGCCGGAGAGCAGGGCGGGGGCCCCGGCACCGATGACGGTGATGCCGACGAGCGCGACGCCGGTCACGAGCCGGCTGCGTACCCGTACGCTGCGGCCGCCCGGGACATTGGGATCGCCGGGAGTGTCACTGCGCTTCTGCACCGGTGCTCACATTCTTGAACTCGATCGCCCATGAAGCAGAGGTGACGACCGGTCACACGGGAGCGCCCCCACCCCTGGTACGGCTTCCGACCATTCCAGCCCTTATGGGAGGGGAGCACGCATCGGCCACTCCGCCACCCGAACGAGTGAACAACACTCCTCAGTTGGCGAACAACTCGCGTCCCCGCGCGCGAGGGGTCTGACGGGGCCTCCGGGTTGGACCTTCCGCGCGGGCTTTGGCAGGATGCGCGCCCGCACCTGCCCGGGTCGTGCCGGGCGCCGTCGGCGTGCCCATCTGACCTGCTGGTACAGGCCAGGCGCCGAGTGTTGTGCCTCGGGTGAAGAAGTCATGCAGACTGAGATGCATGCATGCAGAAACCGCTTCCCTGCCGGGGAGCCCGGAACGGCCCAACGAGGACTGGGCTGCCTCGGCCCTTGCGGTATCCGGCCAGGGCGGCGCGGTCGTGACGCTGGACGGCGTGACCCCTCCTCCGTACGAGGTGGGTTGTGTGCACCCGGTGCCCTGGTTCACCGCCCGCCTGGGCGGGGCGCTGACCGAACTGTCCGCTTCGCGGGCAGATCTGACGCTGGCCGAGATCCTGGCGGAGGCAATCCGGCGCACCGCGGACGCCCATCGCGACAGCTGTGACCTTTCTCACGTCCGGACGCCTCAGGCGACGGTGGTTCTGGCGCGTTGGGACGCGGAGTCGGTCGAGTATCTGGTGCTGTCCGACTCGGTGCTGCTGCTGGAGTCCCCGGCGGGTGCGGTGCGGGCGGTGGTGGACGACCGGCTGGACCGGGTGCCGGAGGACGTCCTGCGTTCCTTCGCGGCGACGGACCGGCTCCGCAACGCGGAGGGCGGCTTCTTCACGGCCGCCGCGGACCCGGGCGTGGCGGCGCGGGCGGTGACGGGAACGGTGCCGCGCGCGGAGGTCCGGGCGGTGGCGGCGCTCACGGACGGGGCGTCGCGCTGGGTGGACCTTTTCGGGGAGGGCGACTGGGCGGACTGCTTCGGCGTGCTGCGCAAGGAGGGCCCGCGGGGGCTCCTCGCCCGGGTGCGCGACCTGGAGGAGCGACACGCGGAGGCCGGCGGCGTACGGCGCTGGAAGCGGCACGACGACGCGACGACGGTGTACGCGGAGCTGTGAGGCGCCGAAGCCACGGGGCTACGGAGCGCCCTGCGGGCCGGGGCGTTCGGCCCGGCTGTTGAGCTGGTGGAGCAGCCGGGCGAGTTCGGCGACCTCGGCGCGGTCCCAGTCGGCGAGCTTGCGCACGTAACGGGCGCGGCGGGCGTCGCGTACGCGCCGGAAGCGGGCGCGGCCCTCCTCGGTCAGCCGGACGAGCGAGGCGCGGCCGTCGGCCGGGTCGGGGACGCGGGTGACCAGCCCCAGCTCCTCCAGGGCGCGCAGCTGGCGGCTCATGGTCGCCTTGCCGACGCCGAAGTAGCCGGCCAGGTCGGTCGCCCGCCGGCCGCCGGTCTCCTCCAGCTCGTCGAGGCGGACGAGAAGTCCGTACGCGGCGGGTTCCAGCTCGGGGTGGACCTCGCGGGCCATCTCGCCGGACGAGGCGCGGGCGCGGCGCAGGAAGACGGCCAGTTCGCGTTCGAGCGCGAGGAACTCCTGGTCCGCCCCGGTCCCGCCGGTGGCTGCCGGTTCACTCCCCGTACCACTTCCGTGCACGTCAGCACTCCTCGCGCGCTTTTCCGGCGGTGAAAATTTCCCGCGGCCGCGGACCGTCACCGCAGCTGGGCCAGTATTTCGCAGGCGTAGACCAACGGCGGTGCCCGGCCCCTCTTTCCACCCCGCGTTCTACGTGCGTAGCGTGGCGGAACCTGACATGTCCACACCATGTCTTCGGAGGCACGCATGCCCGTGCACAGATCCGGAACGAACCGCCCCGCCGTGGCCGCGGCCCTGCTCGCCGTCCTGGCCCTCCTCCTGACCCTCCCCGGCGCGGCGTCCGCCGCGGACAAGCCCGCCCGCGGCAGCGCCCGCATGGGCATGGGCGTCGCGGCGCACGACGGCGTCCACGGCGTCCCCGCCGACCCGTACGCCACCCAGACCGAAGGCGTCGACGTCTCCAGCCACCAGGGCAACGTGAACTGGTCCGCGCTCTGGACGAGCGGCGTGAAGTGGGCCTACGTGAAGGCCACCGAGGGGACGTACTACAAGAACCCCTACTTCGCGCAGCAGTACAACGGCTCCTACAACATCGGCATGATCCGCGGCGCGTACCACTTCGCGACGCCCGACACGTCCACCGGCGCCGCGCAGGCCGACTACTTCGTCAACAACGGCGGCGGCTGGTCGCGCGACGGCAAGACCCTGCCGGGCGCCCTGGACATCGAGTGGAACCCGTACGGCTCGGCCTGCTACGGCAAGACGCAGGCGGGCATGGTGAGCTGGATCCGCGACTTCCTGGCCCGCTACAAGTACCGGACCGGGCGGGACGCGGTCATCTACACGGCGACGAGCTGGTGGAAGCAGTGCACCGGCAACTACGGCGGCTTCGCCTCGGCGAACCCGCTGTGGATCGCCCGCTACAGCACCACGGTCGGCGAACTCCCCGCCGGCTGGACGTACTACACGATGTGGCAGTACACGTCCTCCGGCCCGATCGTCGGCGACCACAACAGGTTCAACGGCGCCTACGACCGCCTCCAGGCCCTCGCCTACGGCTGACGCGCTCAGGCGGGCCGGGCGTATTCGCCGAATCCCGTCCAGTCGAGGGTCACACAGGGTTCGTCACCGACGACCCAGGCGTCGTGCCCCGGCTCGATGGAGATGAAGTCGCCCGGCCCCGCCTCGCCGCTCTCGCCGTCGTCCATGACGACCTTTATCCGCCCGCTGACGACGTACCCCGTGTGCGCCGCCTGGCAGCTGTCCGTGCCGGCGATCGGCTTCACGTGCTGGGACCAGCGCCAGCCCGGTTCGAAGACCGCGCGGCCCACGGGCCCCTGGTCGGTGTGCAGCAGATCCAGCCTGCCCTTGCCGCCCTCGAAGGGACGGGTCTCGTCGGCGGTGTCGAAGTTCCTGGCGATGATCCCTGGCATGGTCGCCCGCCTTCCGCGGAGGAGATCACGGGCCCCCGAGTCCGCTTCCAGGCTACGTCGCCGACCACCCGACCGGCATGTCGGCGGGCGTCCTCCCGAAGTCCACCGGCTCGGCCGGCGGGCCGTCCCTGCGTACGGCCTCCAGCAGCTCGGGCAGCCGCGGGGGCCACAGCGGCTCGGTGGCGGCGGCCAGGTCGGCCGGTGACCACCAGCGCCAGCGCAGGATCGCGTCCTCCGCGTGCGCGGCGGTGAGGTCGCCGAGGGGGTCGCGGCGGGGGCCCTCGGCGACGTAGATGTGCTCGTGCTGGCGCACGGGGACGCCGGCGCGGGTGAAGTCGTGCTCCCACAGGCACAGGAGCGGGCCCACCTCGACGTCGGTCCAGCCCGTCTCCTCCCGCACCTCCCGCAGGGCGCCCTCGAGGGGCGTCTCGCCCGGGTCGAGTCCCCCGCCGGGGAGGGCCCAGTGGACGCCGACCTCCTCGTTGTCGTAACGGAACATGAAGACGGCACCGTCGGGGGCGAGGACGGCGACACGGGCGGCTTTCCTGGGCGTACGCACGCCCAAGTCTCCCACCGTCCGGGGGCGATACCCCCGGCACCCCACCCCCACCGGGGGTCAGCCGCCCACGCACGGGCAGGCCCATCCACCCCACCCCTCACCGGGGGTGAGACGCCCGACGGCGGGACGGGGGTGGACCGGGGGTCGCGCGCGCAGGATTGGCGGTGCTGGGACGCCTCGCTCTCACGGGCCCGAGCGAGCCAATCTGAGCACGTGCCCCCCGGGCCGCCACCGGACCCACCCACCGTCGTGGCGCGCAGGGGCGGCACCCTCAGGCCGGGGGGGCCGGTCCTGCTGTGCCCACCCGTTCCGCCCCTGGCGGAACGCATGCCCACAGCAGGAACGGCGCGACAGCGCCACAGCGGGAACCACAGCGCAAGCCACAACGAAACGGCAGCACCGGCCCACAGCGAGGAACGGCGGCACCAACCCGCAACGGCGGGACGGCGGTACCGGCGTGAGGCCGCAACGGCGGGACGGCGAAGCAGCGGCGGAAGTTGCTGCGCGGGCGTAAGGGGAGGGGGTCGGGGAGCGGTCGGGGGTGGGGAACGGTCCCACACCGCTGCCCCGGTGTACGGACCGACCCCGGCCGGTCGCCCGCTCCACGGTGTGTCACCGTGGAAGTTCCCCCTCGGGGCCCCGCGTGGGTGGTCAGCACCACGCCGGAGCCCGGCTGGGACCATCGTCCCGCCCCGGCGCCAGGACCGGTACCGCCGGTCGGCCCCCTCCGGTCGGCGGGTCGTCGTCGGCAGCCGCTACAGGGGCAGGACCGCGCGCACCATGAAGCCGCCCTCCGGGCAAGGGCCCGCGGAAAGGCGCCCGCCCAGGAGTTCGGCGCGTTCCCGCAGGCCCGCCAGGCCGTGGCCGCCACCGGACGGGAGGGAGTCGGAACACGCCTCGGCCGACGGCCCGTTGCGGACCTCCACGGTCAGGGAGCCCTCACCGGGCGCCACCGCCACCGCCACGCGCGAACCGGGGGCGTGCCTGCGCACGTTGTTCAGCGCCTCCTGCACGATACGGAACACCGCCGCCTCCACCGCCGGCCCCCACGCCTCGTCCCGCCGCTCGGGCAGCTCGACGGTGACGTCCAGGAGGCTGTCGGCGGTCAGTTCGCGCAGCCGGTCGAGACCGGTACGGCCCGCCGCGGCGGCCGCGTCGACGTCGGAGCCGCGCAGCACGCCGACCATGTCGCGCAGCTCCTCCAGCGCCTGGACGCTGTGGCGTCGGATGCTCTCGGCGGTCTCCCGCTTCCACTCGTCGGTCTCGCCGGCCCGCAGCGCGCCCGACTGGACGGCGATGATGCCCACGTGGTGCGAGACGGTGTCGTGCATCTCGCGGGCGAGGCGGGCCCGCTCGCGGGCGACGGCACGTTCCGACTCCAGGCGCCGCTCCCGCTCCTGGGTGGCGGTCAGGTCGGCGAGGCGGGCGCGCAGCTCGGCGCGGGTGGAGGCGAGCAGGCCGAGCGCGGTGGGCCCGACGCTGAGCAGCCCGGCGGCCTCGATGGAGGTGAACAGCTCCTGGCGGCTCATGTCGGCGAACTCCGTCAGGGGCCAGGGGCACAGCGCCGAGGCGAACAGCAGGACGCAGCCGACCGCGATCCTGGCGCGCGACTGCCGCGCCGACACGTGGAACATCGCGATCATCGGCGGCAGCCACAGGTGCCCGGTGAGGATCGAGGGGAGGGTGGCGCAGAGGGTCAGCATGGGGAAGCGCCGCCGCAGCGGCAGGGCGAGCAGGGCCACGGCGCAGACGGCGAAGGGCAGGGTGCTGAACGCGTCGGCGACGGTGAGCAGTTCGGTGACGGCGACCACGACGACGGCCCGCTCGGCGGTGGGACGACAGCGAAGCAGCAGCCGGCGGTACGGGCTGCGGATCGCCCCGCGGCACCAGTCACGGAACCGGCCACGCAGCCGGTCAGCGGCCGCCTCGCCACCACGGCCACCGTGCCGGTCGCCACAGGCGTCCCCGCACCGGTGGCCGCCCCGGTCCAGGTCCCCGTCCAGGTCCCCGTCCCGGTCGGCGTCCAGATCGCTGTCCCGCTCCCCGACCCGCTCGCGGTGCCTCATCGCCGAGGCCACCTCACTCCGGGGCCGGAGCCGGGGCCGGAGCCGGGGCCGGGGCCGGCGTCGGGGGGGCCACGAGCCGCATTTGGTGGGCGCGGACCGCGGCCTGTACGCGGTTGGTGACGCCCAGTTTGCCGAGCAGGGCGCTCACATGGTCCTTGACCGTGGTGGTGCCGATGAACAGCCGACGGGCTATCTCCGTGTTGGACAGCCCCTCCGCGAGGAGGGACAGCACCTCGCGCTCCCGGGCGGTGAGGTCGTCGACCGGGGGCCGGTCCGGCGGGGGCGCCGGATCGAGCCCGGCCCTCTCCGCGCGTAGAAACCCGTCGACGACGGTCCGGGTCACTTTGGGCGCGATGACGCTGCCGCCCGCGGCGAGTTCCTGGATGACGTACTCCAGCTGCTCCGGCGACGTGTCCTTCAGCAGGAAGCCCGCGGCTCCGCCGCGCAGCGCGGCCGCCAGGTGCTCGTCCGCGTCGAAGGTGGTGAGCATGGCGACGACGGGCGGCTCCGGCAGGGTCCGCAGGTCGGCGAGGACGCTCAGCCCGTCGCGGTCCGGCATCCGCACGTCCAGGAGGACGACGTCCGGCCGGTGCCGGCGGGCCTCACCCAGCGCCTGCGAGCCCGTACACACAGCCACGACCCGTGCTCCGCCGAACCCGTCGACGATCCGCCGGAGTCCTTCCCGGATCAGGACCTCGTCGTCGACGATCATCACGTGCACTGCTGAACGGTTCATACGGACGGACCCCACTCAGGCGTTCTGGAGCGCCCTCAGCATAGGCGCTGCGAAGGCCCCCGGCGCACGGACGCCGGGGGCCTTCGCGTCCGGTGCGGTACGCCCCGGAAAGGACCGGAATCAGCCGCAGTTGCCCGCGGGGCGGGTGCGGGTGACGAGGTTGGTCCGGCCGGTGGTGCCGTCGAGCCAGACGACCTGGGTGCCGGTGCCGGAGACGGCCGCCGGGGAGATCTGCTCGCCGCGGTTGCAGGAGAGGCGCTGCTTGCGGGCGCCGTCCGGGGAGAGCTGCCAGATCTTCGGCAGGTTGTCGTTGGTGAGGGCGAGGTCGGTCGAGGCGGCCTCGACGGTGACGGCGCCGTCGGAGACCGTCAGGTCGGTGGTGACGAGCGCGCCCGGCTTGTACTCGCTGCTGACGGCGTACGCGCCGGTGCCGTCGAGGCCGGCGCGCATGATGGTCATCTGGCCCTCGTCGGCGTCGTTCTGGTCGGCGAGCCAGAAGACGTGGGTGCCGGTGAGGCCGGTACGGCCGAGGTTCTGCACGGCGCCCGGCTGCTCGGTGAGGGTCGTGGCGCCGGTCTTCAGGTCGCGGAGCTCGACGCCGAGGACGTACTCCTCGCCCTCCGGGTAGAGCTTGGCGTAGGCGAGCCTGCCGTGGGCGATCGAGGGCAGGCCGGTGACGACGTCGTCGCGGCCGGCGTCCACGTACGTGGGTGTGCGGTCGCCGGGCCGCAGGAAGCCGACGTGCCGCCCGTTGACCCAGTCGAACTCGTCGAAGACGGTGACGCCGCCCTCGAAGGCGAGCCGGAAGATGTCGCCCTGGGTGGTGTACAGCTTCTTCACGGGACCGCCCGCGAGGGGGCGGGACAGGACGTCGACGCCGCCCGGGCCGTACGCGGTCCAGACGACCGTCCGGCCGTCGGTGGCCGGGTTGAGGTGGTAGCGGCCGTCGTTGGGGCTCATCAGCTTGCGGGTGCCCTTGCCGTCGGCGCGGCCGGCGTACACGGAGTACGGCTCCGAGCCGTCGTCGTTGGAGGCGGACGTGGCCCACCAGCCGCCGCCGGCCTGGACGCCGGTGCCCCAGATGTTGAGGGAGCCCATCAGGGTGTCGGTGTCGACGCCGAGGGCGGTCTCCCAGCCGGGGACGATGCCGTGGGCGTTGAAGGCGCGCTTGGCGGTGGTGAGCTGTCCCGCCGTGACCCCGAGGTCCTTGGCCGCGGCGAGGACGGCGGCGCGGCCCTCGGTGAAGCCGTCGAGGGGTGTCAGGTACTCGGCGAGCGCCTTGTAGACGATCCGGTCGGCCAGTTCGGGGCCGAGGTCCTCGCGCAGGTCCCACAGGGCGCCGGAGAAGATCGTCGAGTTGAGGTGGACGCCGCCGTTGTCGGTGCCGTAGGTGACGCCGAGGAAGTTCTTCGACGTGGTGGCGCCGTCGTTGAGGTCGCGGAAGGCGCAGGCGCGGCCCTTGGCGGAGCGGCACAGGTCCTCGCCGATGAGGCCGGCGTCGGGGTCGTCCATGGACCCGCCGGACCGGTCGACGTCGATGGCGTTGCCGAAGTAGTCGGCGACGGCCTCGTTGAGGGCGCCGGACTGGCCCGCGTAGACGAGGTTCGCGGTGTTCTCGACGACGCCGTGCGTCATCTCGTGGCCGACGACGTCGAGGTCCGCGGAGAGCGGCTTGTACGTGTCGTCGCCGGAGCCGTACACCATCTTGGCGCCGTCCCAGAAGGCGTTGACGTACGGGTCGCCCAGCTCGGTCACGCCGACGAGGGAGTTGACGGGGGAGCCCCGCCCGTCGAGGCCGCTGCGGCCGTGCCGGGTGCGGTAGTAGTCGAAGACCTCGCCCGCGGCCCAGTGGGCGTCGACGGCGCCGGAGTCGGTGGCGTCCTTGCCGAACTCGGGCGTGGCGGAGGAGAACTCCTTGAGGTCGTCGGGCCAGGTGCCGGCGACGTCGTCGACGTCCTTGCCGCGCGCGTCCCAGGTGGTGAGGGTGTTCTTGGTGGTGTCGGCGAGGCGGGCGTGGTCGGCGAGGACGTACGGGCCGTCGGCTGCGGGCCGGTGGATGTTCAGGGGCACCTTGGTGCCGTCGAGACGGGTGCCGCTGCCGGTGGTGCCGGGGTGGGCGGGGTCGGCGGTGGCGGCCCGCGCGCCCGCGGCGTTCTTCGCGGTGTCCTTCGCGGCGTCCTTCGCGGCGGCTTCCTTCGCTGCCGCGATGGTCTTGATGCCGCTGTACTGGAGGAGGGGGTAGCCGGCCCGGGCGTCGACGTACACGTGCTGGAGCACGGGTGCGCCGGTCGCGGGGTTCGTGCCGCGCACGGTCACGTGGTAGGCGAGGACGCCCTCCCCGCGCGGGATCACGACGAGGCCGCGGGCGGTGCCGTCGAGGGGCTGCGCGGAGCGGCCGCCCTTGGCGCGGGCGGCGCCCTCGGCCTTGCCGAGCCGGTGGCCGCCGAGCCGGGCGAGGGTCGCGGAGACCGCGCGGCGCACGGCGGTGTCCTCGGTGACGGCGGGCGTGGTGCCGGCCGTCAGGCCGGTGAAGTACTTGCCGGAGGTGCCGGTGACGGCACGCTTGCCGGCCTTGGTCTCCATCCGGACGACGTACTGTCCGCCGAGGACGGGCACGCCCCGGTGCTTCTGCTGGAGCCGTACGGTCTCGTCGGCGCCCCGTCTGAGGGTCTGCACAGGGGCGAGATCACGCCGTGGTTCGGCGATCTTGTAGCGGCTCTCCTTGGCGGCGAGATGGCCGCGGGCGGCGTCCGCCGGGGCGGCCTTGGCGTCCACCGGTTCGTGGATGCCCTCGACGAGTGCCGGGGTGTCCGTCTCGGGCCGCGGGACGATGCCGGCGGTGGGTGCGACGGGTGCCGCGGGCGCGGCCGTCTCGGTGGCCAGCGGGGTCGCCGCCTGGGCCGGTAACGCGGTGATCAGCAGTCCGGCGGCGGCGAGGAGCGCCGCTCCCCCGGTTCCGGCCGCCCCCGTCCGTATGCCGGATCCCGCTGAGGTCTTCCTGGACTTGCGCACAGTGCCTACCCCTCCTACGTGCTTGGTCAGAGCCGTTCGGGTGGTCACCGCCATGCAAGCGGGGGCGCGCCAAGTGGGCAATGAGCCAACTGTGGTGAGAAGTGGGCATGCACACTTGTGTGTTCCGTGAGGACCCGGTGAGAATCCGACGCATGATCAAGGGGGAATTGCCCCCACTTGGCCCGGGGGTGGCCGAGGGCGGGGCCTATGAGCCATTACGACGGGAACGGGCCGATACGGCCGAGGAGTTGGCGCGGCTGCTGGGGCTGTCGCCGGAGCGGCTGACCACCGCTCTGGACCAGCTCGCCGGGCCGCCGGCGGGGGCGGGGCCGGTGGCCGCGATCCGTACGCTGATCCGCCGGCGGCAGGCGGAGCTGGAGCGGCTGTGGCTGACGGTTGATCAGCTGGCGGCGGTCGAGACGGTGACCGGGCGGCGGGCGATCGGCGAACGGACGGGCCGGCTGCTGGCCGGCGCCGAGCGGGAGGTGCTGATCCTGGACCGCTCGCCGTGCGCGGGGCGGGACGTGGAGGCCCTGCTGGCGCGGGGCGTCGAGGTACGGGCGGTGCTGGACCGGTCGGGCCTGACGCCCGCGTCCCGGACGCGGGCGCTGACCGCGCTGGCGGGGCGGGGGCTGCGGGTGCGGGTCGCGGCGTCGGGGGTGCCGACGCGGCTGGTCGCGGTGGACCGCCGCGTCACGCTGCTCCCGCCTCCGGACGCGACGGCCCCGGACGCCCACGCCCTGCTGACGACGGACCCCCGCCTCCGGGATGCCCTGGTCCCGCTGTTCGAGTCCCTGTGGTCCACGGCGACGCCCTTGGAGTCCCCGCCCGCCGCGGGACGCGTCGCGGCCCGCCCGCGGTACGGGGAGCCGCGCCCTCCCCGGCGCGCCGGCGACCCGGACGGCGGCCGCACCCCGGCGCCGTACGCACCGGGCAGCGGCGCGCCCGCGTCCGGCGGGGTGGAGGGAGCGGGGCCTCGGGGTGAGGAGGAGCGGCGGCAGCGGGAGTTGCTGGCGCTGCTCGCGGCGGGGCTGAAGGACGAGGCCATCGCGCGCCGGCTGGGCGTGCACGTCCACACCGCGCGGCGCCGGATCAGCCGGCTGCTGGACGCCCTGGACGCCAGGACCCGCTTCCAGGCGGGCGCGCGGGCCTCGCAGCGGGGCTGGCTGGACTGACGCGCCGGCGATGCCCGGCGGCGTACGGCACGAGGACCCGCGGGCACCGCGGGAGTGGGCAGCGCGTGGATCGGCAAGGATGGGGCGTATGCACCGGAGTCGAACGCAGCGGAAGAGGCCGGCGGCGTGGGCCGCCGTCGCCGTCGTCGTCCTGGCCACCGCCACGGCCTGTGCGTCGCCGTCCCACTCGGCGACCCACGGCAGGGGTCACCGCGAGCCGGTCGCCGAGCAGGCACCGCCCGGCCCGCAGCGCTCGGCCGTGCCGTTCGGCGGCCTGCCGGCGGTGGGCGTCCTGCTCGACGGGGACGAGCACTGGTGCACCGCCAGCGTCGTGGACAGCCCCAAGGGGAACGTCGTGGCGACGGCCGCGCACTGCGTGTTCGAGTACGGCTCGGCCGCCACGGACTTCACGTTCGCGCCGGCCTTCCGCGGCCCGGGCGGCCAGAAGCCGTACGGGGCGTGGAAGGTGCGGGCGGTGCAGGTGGACGAGGCGTGGAAGGCGGACGCGGACGACGCCCACGACTTCGCGTTCCTGACGCTGGAGCCGGACTCCCGGGGCCGGCAGGTGCAGGACGTCGTGGGCGGGCTGCGGGCCCAGTGGGACTCGGGGCCCGAGCGGCGGGTGACGGTCGTGGGCTACCCGAACCGGGACAACAACCCGGAGGACCGGGCCGTCGTCTGCACCACGGACACGGCCCGCGACGAGGGGGTGAAGGGCTCGATGCGCATGGAGTGCGGGGGCTTCTTCGACGGGACGAGCGGCAGTCCGTGGCTGGCGGACTACCGCGACGCGAAGCGCCCGGGGCGGATGATCGCCGTGCTGAGCGGCGGGGAGACGGACACGGAGTCGACGGCGGTGCTGTTCGGGCGGGACGCGCGGGCGCTGTACGAGCGGGCGGTGGCGGCCGGCTCCTGACCGACCACCACCGCCCGCGCGGGGCGACCGCCGCGCGCGTCAGGCGGCGGCGGGCACCCCCGCGTCCGCCGGGGCGTTCGCCGGGGACAGCGCGAGCTCCAGGACCTGACGCACATCGGTCACGGTGTGGACCTCCAGCGTCTCCAGGACCTCCGCCGGGACGTCGTCCAGGTCGGGCTCGTTCCGCTTGGGGATCACGACCGTGGTGATGCCGGCCCGGTGCGCGGCCAGCAGCTTCTGCTTGACGCCACCGATGGGCAGGACGCGCCCGGTCAGCGAGACCTCACCGGTCATGGCCACGTCGGTCCGTACGAGCCGCCCGCTGAGGAGGGAGGCGAGGGCGGTCGTCATGGTGATGCCGGCGCTGGGCCCGTCCTTGGGCACGGCGCCCGCCGGGAAGTGGATGTGCACGCCCCGGTCCTTCAGGCCGGTGACGGGCAGTTCCAGCTCGGCGCCGTGCGAGCGCAGGAAGCTGAGCGCGATCTGCGCGGACTCCTTCATCACGTCGCCGAGCTGCCCGGTGAGGGTGAGCCCCGCCGCGCCGGTCTCGGCATCGGCCAGCGACGCCTCGACGAACAGGACGTCGCCGCCCGCGCCGGTGACGGCGAGGCCGGTCGCCACGCCGGGCACCGAGGTGCGGCGCTCGGCCGGGTCCTGGGCGGACTCGGGCACGTGGTGCGGCCGGCCGATGAGCCCGCGCAGGTCGTCGGCCGTGACGGTGAACGGCAGCTCGCGCTCGCCGAGTTCCACCTGGGCCGCGAGCTTGCGCAGCAGCCGGGCGACGGACCGCTCCAGGTTCCGTACGCCGGCCTCGCGGGTGTACTCGCCGGCCAGCCTGCGCAGGGCCGCGTCCTCGATGACGACCTCGGCCCTGTCGAGGCCGGCGCGCTCCAGCTGCCGGGGCAGCAGGTGGTCGCGGGCGATGACGACCTTCTCGTCCTCGGTGTAGCCGTCGAGGCGGACGAGTTCCATCCGGTCGAGCAGGGCCTCGGGGATGGCCTCCAGGACATTGGCGGTGGCGAGGAAGACGACGTCGCTCAGGTCGAGTTCGACTTCCAGGTAGTGGTCCCGGAAGGTGTGGTTCTGCGCGGGGTCGAGGACCTCCAGGAGGGCCGCCGCCGGGTCGCCCCGGAAGTCGGAGCCGACCTTGTCGATCTCGTCGAGGAGGACGACCGGGTTCATGGACCCGGCTTCCTTGATGGCGCGGACGATACGGCCGGGCAGGGCGCCGACGTACGTGCGGCGGTGGCCGCGGATCTCGGCCTCGTCGCGTACGCCGCCGAGGGCGACGCGCACGAACTTGCGTCCCATGGCGTGGGCGACGGACTCGCCCAGGGAGGTCTTGCCCACGCCGGGCGGGCCGACGAGGGCGAGCACGGCGCCGCCGCGCCGCCCGCCGACGACGCCGAGGCCGCGGTCGGCGCGGCGCTTGCGGACGGCCAGGTACTCCGTGATGCGTTCCTTCACGTCGTCCAGGCCCGCGTGTTCGGCGTCGAGGACGGCCTTGGCGCCCTGGATGTCGTACGCGTCCTCGGTGCGCTCGTTCCAGGGCAGCTCCAGGACGGTGTCGAGCCAGGTGCGGATCCAGGAGCCCTCGGGAGACTGGTCGCTGGCGCGCTCCAGCTTGTCGACCTCCTTGAGGGCGGCTTCGCGGACCTTCTCGGGCAGGTCGGCGGCTTCGACGCGGGCGCGGTAGTCGTCGGACTCCTCGCCGTCGGCCTCGCCGTTCAGCTCGCGCAGCTCCTTGCGGACGGCCTCCAGCTGACGGCGCAGCAGGAATTCCCGCTGCTGCTTGTCGACGCCCTCCTGGACGTCCTTGGCGATGGACTCGGCGACGTCCTGTTCGGCGAGGTGGTGGCGCAGGTGCTCGGCGGCGAGCTTGAGGCGGGCGACGGGGTCGACCGTCTCCAGGAGGGCGACCTTCTGCTCCAGGGTGAGGAAGGGCGAGTAGCCGGCGTTGTCGGCCAGCGCGGAGACACCGTCGATCTGCTGGATGCGGTCCACGACCTGCCAGGCGCCGCGCTTCTTCAGCCAGGTGGTGGCGAGGGCCTTGTACTCGGTGACGAGTTCGGTGACGGCGCCGGGCAGCGGATCGGGCACGGACTCCTCGACGAGGGTGCCCTCGACCCAGAGGGCCGCGCCCGGCCCGGTGGTGCCGGCCCCGATGCGTACCCGGCGCACACCGCGGATCAGGGCGCCGGGGTCGCCGTCGGAGAGCCGTCCGACCTGCTCGACGGTGCCGAGGACGCCGATCCCCGCGTACGTCCCGTCGATGCGCGGCACCAGCAGCACGCGCGGCTTGCCGGTCCCGCCGCGCGCCGCGGCCTGCGCGGCCTCCACGGCGGCGCGGACGTCGGTGTCGGACAGGTCCAGGGGCACCACCATCCCCGGCAGCACGACCTCGTCGTCGAGCGGCAGCACGGGCAGGGTGAGCGATGCGGACGTCGAAGCCATGATCTCCCCTTCGGCAGCGAACTTGAGCTGTACCGACTCAATGCACATGAGCCCGGGGATGTTCCCCGGACAGCCCGTGTTCGCTTCCAGCGATCGCCCCCGCTCACGGCGATCCCCGGCGCACCTCGCCGCGGCGATGTCAGTGCCGCCCCCCAGCCTCCGGACCATGAGCATGATCGGTGAATACGTCCGCCTGACCCGTGCCGAACTCGATCGCGCGCTCCGCGATCCCGAGTGGGCGGCGGAGTTCGTCGACGCGCTGGTCGAGGGGGAGCTGGACGAGGAGCCGGAGCCGGGCGAGGCGCGGTGCCATGCCACCGACAAGGCATGGCACGCCCTCGACTTCCTGCTCCGCCGCCTTGCCTTCCCCGTCGACGTCGTGCACGGCGAGGAGGAGATCCCCGGGTCGGAGGACTGGGGCTACGGACCGCCCCGCTACCTCACCCCCGAGCGGGTCCGCGCCGCCGCCGAGGCGCTGGCGGCCACGCCGCCCGGCAAGCTGACCGACGGCGTGGCCCCGGCAGACCTCGCCGAAGCCGACATCTACCCGAACGCCGTCTGGCAGCGGGGCGAATCTCTGGACTACGTGACCGGCCACTACGAGGCGCTGGTCCCGTTCTTCCACGCAGCCGCCCGCGACGGCGACGCCATGCTCGTCCGGCTCGACTGACCGCGGCCGCACCCCGGCCCGCCGGGGCCGGGGTGCGGAGGGTGGACGTGTTACCAGGCCGGGGTGCCGCAGTGGCCGCCCTGGAGGCAGGCGCGGAAGTTCAGGCCCTTGAGCTTGCTGTAGTCGCCCTTGAAGCTCTCGCCCTTGGCGGCCGTGCGGATGGTCGTCCAGCCCTGGCCCTGCCACTTGGCCTGGAGCAGGACGTACTTCTTGTCGATCTTGTGGTCGTGGAACGTGCCCCAGAAGCTGCCGTAGTACGTCCGGCCGTCCGCGCTGCGCTTCCAGTCCCAGGTGATCCGGATCTCGCCGGCGCGGTTGCTCGTCCACAGGGTGCGGCTCGCCTTGCCGGAGGACGCGGCGGCCGTGACGGTCCCGGCCGCGTCCCGCGGTGCGGGCGCCGCGTGGGCGGCGGGGGCCGCGCCCAGGGTCAGGGCGGCGCCCATGGCGAGGCGGCGAGCGCGGCCCGGTTCGTACGGGCCTTGGCGTGCGCCTCCGTACGGACCTTCGTGCGGGCCTTCACGAGGTTCACGGGAACTCCTCTCCGGCCACGGGCCGGGACTCCCCCGTCGGAATCCTTCCGCGACCCGTGGTCCGTGCGGGCTCCACTCTTCCGGGGGCGGCCGCGTCACCGCCACGCCCCGCGGTGCGGCCGGGACGACGTGGGACGGTCACCGTCCGGCCTGCGGGAACGCGGCGCGGGGCGGGACGCCGTGAGACGCGGCCGCCCCGGAGAGGGGCCCGCTGCGGAGAGTCCGGTCAGCTGAAGGCGCGGTACTCGCAGCCGACGTTGGCGGGCACGGTGTCGCCCGGGTTGGCCGAGACGTAGTCGAAGCCGGTGCCGCAGGTGGTGACCACGTCGCCGCCCGCGCCGTCGCGGAGGTTGATCTGGTCGTTGCCGCCGGCGGTGGCGACGGTGTCCTCGCCGCTCCCCGCGTCGACCGTGGTGTTCACGGCCACCTGGACGCTCAGGTCGTCGTCCTCGTCGCGCAGTTGCACGGTGAGCCGGGAGACACCGGACACCTGGCCGCAGTGCACGGTCTCGTCGTCGACCTGGGTGCAGCCCGGCCCTGCGTCGGCTCCGGCCTCGTCATGGATCACCAGCAGGCCCGTCACCGAGGTGACGGTGACGTCGTTCTCCTCGCCTTCGGCGGCCTGGTACACGACATAGCTGCCGTAGCGGACCGCCGTGCCGCCCTGGGCGGCGGCCGGGGTCGCGAGGACCAGGGGGAGGGCGAGACCGAGGGCGGCGGCGGGGACGGCCACGCGGAGCAGGCGGGATCTCGCGGAGCGGGGGATCTTCATGAGGGTTGTCTCCTTGCTGGGTACGGGAAGGGCGGCCGAACCGGCACCCCAACCGCCACAGAAACAGAGAGTCACGCACCTCGCACGATTTGTTAGCCCTCCTCCGGGACACCGCCCGTGGCCCCCGCGGAAAAGGGGTGGCGCCCATCCTCGTGGCGATTATGTAATAGCCCCATGCTGAGTTCAGTCATTACAGAAGCCTGGGTCCACGGCTGGGCCGTGTCCCGCTCCACCCCCTCCCCCGTCGTCGAGCCCTGGGGTTACCGCATCGACGTCGGCCTCCCCGGTCACGTGTTCCGCCACGTCCTCCCGGAGCCCGACGAGGCCTCCGTACGCAAGCTGTGCGAGAACGTCACCGAGTCCGGCGCGTGGCTGAAAGTGCTCGCCGAGCCGGACGACGTCGCGCGCTGGATCACCCCCGGCTGGACCGTCCCCGACGACCCCGGCTTCATGATGTTCACCGACCTGCGCGCCACCCCCGCCCCCGGACTGCCCCCGGGCTACACGGCGGAGACCTCCCACGGCGACGGCGTCCTCCGCGTCCGGATCCTCGCCGCCGACGGATCGCTCGCCGCCCGCGGCCAGATCGCCCCCACCGGCCGCACCGCCGTCGTCGACCAGATCGAGACGTACGAGGGCCACCGGCGCCGCGGCCTGGGCACCGCCGTCATGCGCCGTCTGGAGACCGCCGGCGCCGAGGCCGGGGCCGTCACCGGCGTCCTCTCCGGCACCACCGAGGGCCGCGCCCTGTACGCCTCGCTCGGCTGGCACTACCAGGGGCCGCTCACCGGCGTCGTACGCGACTGACGCCGCGCCGCCCGGCGGACCAGGGGCCAGCCGCACACCCCGATGAGCAGCGCCAGCGGATGGCCCCAATCGGCCACCGGGTCCTCCAGCTTCAGCAGGTCGTGCAGCAGCATCACGGCCACCCACGCCAGCACCAGAACGCGCAGGAGGGGCGTCAGGAGCCCGGCCAGCGCGCCCACGCACGCCAGCAGTCCGAAACTGATCCCGTAGTCGAGGCGGTGGAGCGACGAGCCCGGCAGGTGCCCGGCCACCACCGACACCGCCACCGGAACCTCGGTGGCCAGCGTGGCCACGACATGCCCCACGAGGAACACCGCCGCCGCCCGCCACGCCCCTATCCGGCGCTCCAGCGCCGTCAGGACGAAGACGAAGCCCACGACGTACGGGGAGGCGAGCCCGCCGGCCACCCACAGCGCGCTGGCGACCAGCACCAGCAGCGGATCGCGCGAGAGATGCGCCACGTCCGTGCTCGACGCGTGCAACAGGACGCCGACCACGCCCCGGTCGCCGAACTCGGCGAACAGCGAGGTGGCCACGAGCACGCACAGGTACGTGAAGGTGAACGGCGTCGGGCCCGGCGCGGGAAGCAGCAGCGCGGTGCGCCTCCACCACGGCGCCCGGCCGCGCCCCGGCGCCAAACCCGGCCCACCGTCGGGGCATTGCGGTCCGGCGAGCAGTCGCGGAGGGTCGTCCGGACCCGCTTCCGGACGCGATTCCGGTTCCAGGCACGGTTCCGGACACGGTTTCAGAGGCGGCTCCCTGCGCACGGCGAGGCCCTTTCGTATCGGCCCCCCGGCACGCTCCGGCGCGACCCCCCGATCCGCCGCACCCCACCCAACGCGATCACCGGCGCCCCGTCCATGACTCAGATCACAAGCGGCACAGGTCACTTGTGCCCGTTCACCTAAGGTGGTGGACATGCCTGTGACGCTCGACCGACGTGAAGGCCCGTACGGCGAAGTGGTGCTCCGGCAGCGCGAGGACCACTTCGAGATCATCGCGAACGGCACGTTCCTCATGGACACCTCCGACGGCCGCTCCGAGCGGCTGCTCGTCGACGCCGCGCTGCGCGCGCTGGGCGGCACCCGGCCCTCCCCCGCCGTGCTCATCGGCGGCCTGGGCGTCGGCTTCTCGCTCGCCCACGCCGCCGCCGACCCCGCGTGGGGCCGGATCGCCGTCGTCGAGCGCGAGGAGGCCATCATCGACTGGCACCGTACCGGGCCGCTCGCCGCCATCTCGGGTACGGCGCTCGGCGACCCGCGGACCGTGCTCGTCCACGACGACCTGGTGACGTACCTGCGGACCACGCCCGACACGTACGACGCGCTGTGTCTCGACATCGACAACGGCCCGGACTGGACGGTCACCCAGGACAACGACTCGCTGTACGCGCCGTCCGGCCTCGCGGCCTGCGCGGCGCGGCTGAACGCGGGCGGCGTCCTGGCCGTCTGGTCCGCCCGACCCTCCACCGATTTCGAAGAGTCCTTGCGGAATGCCGGATTCACCGGGGTAAGAACCGAAGAGGTGCCGGTTGCCCGGGGCGTACCGGACGTCGTCCACCTCGGTGTTCGACCCGCGTAGCCTCGACACGGTCACTGCCTTTATGTTGTTGACCCTACGTACCGAACGCACGGATCTACACGCTCGCGCAGGACGCGACAGGGGCGGGGCATGGAGCACGCACACACCAGCCACACCGGCAACGCGGTCACGCCGGGTACCCAGCGCCGGGTCCTGGTCGTCGAGGACGACACGACCATCGTCGAGGCCATCTCCGCCCGGCTCAGAGCCGAGGGCTTCCTGGTGCAGACGGCGACGGACGGGCCCGCGGCGGTGGACGCCGCCGAGGCGTGGCAGCCGGACCTGATGGTCCTGGACGTCATGCTGCCGGGCTTCGACGGCCTGGAGGTCTGCCGCCGGGTCCAGGCCCAGCGCCCGGTCCCGGTCCTGATGCTGACCGCCCGGGACGACGAGACCGACATGCTGGTCGGTCTCGGCGTCGGCGCCGACGACTACATGACCAAGCCGTTCTCGATGCGGGAGCTGGCCGCCCGCGTCCACGTCCTGCTGCGCCGCGTGGAGCGCGCCGCGCTGGCCGCGGTGACGCCGCGCAGCGGCATCCTGCGCCTGGGCGAGCTGGAGATCGACCACGCCCAGCGCCGGGTCCGCGTCAAGAGCGACGACGTGCACCTGACGCCGACCGAGTTCGACCTGCTGGTCTGCCTGGCCAACACGCCGCGCGCGGTCCTCTCCCGCGAGCAGCTGCTCGCCGAGGTGTGGGACTGGGCGGACGCCTCCGGCACGCGGACGGTGGACAGCCACATCAAGGCGCTGCGCCGGAAGATCGGCGCCGAGCGCATCCGTACGGTGCACGGCGTCGGGTACGCGCTGGAGACCCCGGCCCCGTGACCGGGAGCCCGAGCCGCAGCGGAAGCCGGGAGCGGCGACCGCCGGGACTCCGGTCCCGGCTGCGCTCGGTCAACATCTCGATCAAGACCAAGCTGGGCACGCTGGTCGTGGTGTCGGTCTTCATCACGACCGGCCTGCTGCTGGTGGCGCTGCGCACGGAGACCGAGCTGCGGTTCATCACCGTGTTCTCGGTGATCGCCACGCTGCTGATCACCCAGTTCGTGGCGCACGGGCTGACCGCGCCGCTGGACGAGATGAACACGGTCGCCAAGGGCATCTCGCACGGCGACTACACCCGGCGGGTGCGCGGCGCGGACCGCCGGGACGAGCTGGGCGACCTGGCCTCGACGATCAACCGCATGGCGGACGACCTGGAGGCCGTGGACCAGCACCGCAAGGAGCTGGTCGCGAACGTGTCGCACGAGCTGCGCACCCCCATCGCGGCGCTGCGGGCGGTGCTGGAGAACGTCGTGGACGGCGTCTCCGCGGCCGATCCGGAGACGATGCGCACGGCGCTGCAGCAGACGGAGCGGCTGGGCCGGCTGGTGGAGACCCTGCTCGATCTGTCACGGCTCGACAACGGTGTCGTACCGCTCAAGTCACGGCGCTTCGAGGTGTGGCCGTACCTGTCGGGCGTGCTGAAGGAGGCCAATCTGGCCGCCTCGCAGCGGGCCCTCGCCTCCGGCTCGGGCGGGCACCACACCCGTACGGACGTGCATCTGCACCTGGACGTGTCGCCGCCCGAGCTGACCGCGCACGCGGACGCGGAGCGGCTGCACCAGGTGGTCGCGAACCTGATCGACAACGCCGTGAAGCACTCCCCGCCGCACGGCCGCGTCACGGTGCGGGCCCGGCGCGGCCCGTACCCGGAGTCGCTGGACCTGGAAGTGGTGGACGAGGGTCCCGGCATCCCGGAGTCGGAGCGGCACAAGGTCTTCGAGCGGTTCAACCGGGGCAGCGTCGCCTCGCCGCACGGCCCGGGCAGCGACGGCGGTACGGGCCTGGGCCTGGCCATCGCCCGCTGGGCGGTGGACCTGCACGGTGGCCGTATCGGCGTGGCCGAATCGGCGCGGGGCTGCCGGATCCTGGTCACCCTGCCGGGGATCCCCCCGCAGCGCGGTTGACGTAGGGTTCGAACCCGGATCGCTTCCGGCCCGTGTAGATGTGCGGGAAGGGCGGCGAGCCGGTCAGGGGTGCGGTCCGAGAGCGGTCGCAGCCCGGCCGAGTGCTACCCGGTCACAGCCGGTCATCGCTGAACCACGCTTGTTTCCCGCCATTTCTTCCCGCGAAACCCGCCGTTCGGTGTGATGTACGCGACGATGGCTCGCCCGGCCTGCACCTGCCGCCGGGAGAGGCGTAGCCTTTATTTCCGCTGTCCATCACCTTGTGAAGCGGAAGAGGGCGGTTGCCGCCGTGTCGTCTCAGTCCCCCAGTAACTCGAGCATCTCGACCGACCCAGACGGCCAGGGTGTGAACCCTGCGGCCGCCTTCGGTGCCAATGAGTGGCTCGTCGACGAGATCTACCAGCAGTACCTCCAGGACCCGAATTCGGTCGACCGTGCCTGGTGGGACTTCTTCGCCGACTACAAGCCGGGCGCGTCCGGCTCGGCGGACAAGTCCGCCGGCGAGGGTCCCGCGGCCTCGGGGGCTGCGGGCACCGTGACGCAGCCGGCCCCGGCAGAGGCACCCGCACAGGCCCCTGCCGCCCCGGCGCAGCCCGCGCCCGCCGCCCAGGCCCCCGCCGCTCCGGCGCAGCCCGCCGCCGCTCCGGCCGCTCCGGCCCCGGCGGCTCCGGCCCCGGCTCCGGCTCAGGCCGCTCCGGCCGCCAAGCCGGCCGCTCCGAAGCCCGCCGCCAAGCCCGCCCCGGCCGCGGAGGCGCTCGCCGGTCCGGAGTTCGTGACGCTGCGCGGCCCGGCCGGCGCCGTCGCGAAGAACATGGACGCCTCGCTGGAGATGCCGACGGCCACCTCGGTCCGCGCCGTCCCGGTGAAGCTGCTGTTCGACAACCGCATCGTCATCAACAACCACCTGAAGCGCGCCCGCGGCGGGAAGATCTCCTTCACGCACATCATCGGGTACGCGATGGTGCAGGCCATCAAGGCCATGCCCTCCATGAACTGGTCGTACCAGGTCAAGGACGGCAAGCCCACCATGGTGAAGCCGGAGCACGTGAACCTCGGCCTCGCCATCGACCTGGTGAAGCCGAACGGCGACCGCCAGCTCGTCGTCGCGGCCATCAAGAAGGCCGAGACGCTGAACTTCTTCGAGTTCTGGCAGGCCTACGAGGACATCGTCCGCCGCGCCCGCGCCAACAAGCTGACGATGGACGACTTCACGGGCGTCACCGTCTCGCTGACCAACCCCGGCGGCCTCGGCACCGTCCACTCCGTGCCGCGTCTGATGCCCGGACAGTCGGTCATCATGGGCGTCGGCTCCATGGACTACCCGGCCGAGTTCCAGGGCACCTCGCAGGACACCCTGAACAAGCTGGGCGTCTCCAAGGTGATGACCCTCACCTCGACGTACGACCACCGCGTCATCCAGGGTGCGGCGTCCGGCGAGTTCCTGCGGATCGTCGCCAACCTGCTCCTCGGCGAGGACGGCTTCTACGACGACGTCTTCAAGTCGCTGCGCATCCCCTACGAGCCGGTCCGCTGGCTCAAGGACATCGACGCCTCGCACGACGACGACGTCACCAAGGCCGCGCGCGTCTTCGAGCTGATCCACTCCTACCGGGTCCGCGGCCACGTCATGGCCGACACCGACCCGCTGGAGTACCGCCAGCGCAAGCACCCCGACCTGGACATCACCGAGCACGGCCTCACCCTGTGGGACCTGGAGCGCGAGTTCGCGGTCGGCGGCTTCGGCGGCAAGTCGATGATGAAGCTGCGCGACATCCTCGGCGTCCTGCGCGACTCGTACTGCCGCACCACCGGCATCGAGTTCATGCACATCCAGGACCCGAAGCAGCGCAAGTGGATCCAGGACCGCGTCGAGCGCCCGCACACCAAGCCGGAGCGCGAGGAGCAGCTGCGGATCCTGCGCCGCCTGAACGCCGCGGAGGCGTTCGAGACGTTCCTGCAGACCAAGTACGTCGGCCAGAAGCGGTTCAGCCTGGAGGGCGGCGAGTCCGTCATCCCGCTGCTGGACGCGGTCATCGACTCGGCGGCCGAGTCCCGCCTCGACGAGGTCATCATCGGCATGGCCCACCGCGGCCGGCTGAACGTCCTGGCGAACATCGTCGGCAAGTCGTACGCGCAGATCTTCCGCGAGTTCGAGGGCAACCTCGACCCGAAGTCGATGCACGGCTCCGGCGACGTGAAGTACCACCTGGGCGCCGAGGGGACCTTCACCGGCCTCGACGGCGAGCAGATCAAGGTCAGCCTGGTCGCCAACCCGTCGCACCTGGAGGCCGTCGACCCGGTCCTCGAGGGTGTCGTGCGCGCCAAGCAGGACATCATCGGCAAGGCCGGCACGGACTTCACGGTCCTGCCCGTCGCCCTGCACGGTGACGCGGCCTTCGCCGGCCAGGGTGTCGTCGCCGAGACGCTGAACATGTCGCAGCTGCGCGGCTACCGCACCGGCGGCACGGTCCACATCGTCATCAACAACCAGGTCGGCTTCACGGCGGCGCCCGAGTCGTCCCGCTCCTCGATGTACGCCACGGACGTGGCCCGCATGATCGAGGCGCCGATCTTCCACGTGAACGGCGACGACCCGGAGGCGTGCGTCCGCGTGGCGCGCCTGGCCTTCGAGTTCCGCCAGACGTTCAACAAGGACGTCGTGATCGACCTCATCTGCTACCGCCGCCGCGGTCACAACGAGGGCGACAACCCGCAGTTCACCAACCCGGCGATGGTGTCGCTGATCGACAAGAAGCGCTCGGTGCGCAAGCTGTACACCGAGTCGCTGATCGGCCGCGGCGACATCACCCTCGAAGAGGCGGAGCAGGCGCTCCAGGACTTCCAGGGCCAGCTGGAGAAGGTGTTCACGGAGGTCCGCGAGGCCACCTCGCAGCCGGCCGAGGGCCACGGGCAGGACCCGCAGGCCGGGTTCCCGGCGGCCGACGTCGAGACGGCCATCTCGCAGGAGGTCGTCAAGCGGATCGCCGAGTCCCAGGTCAGCATCCCCGACCACGTCACGGTGCACCCGCGTCTGCTGCCGCAGCTGCAGCGCCGCGCCGCGTCGATCGAGGACGGCACGATCGACTGGGGCATGGGCGAGACCCTCGCCATCGGCTCGCTGCTGATGGAGGGCGTCCCGGTCCGCCTCGCCGGCCAGGACTCCCGCCGCGGCACGTTCGGCCAGCGCCACGCGGTGCTGGTGGACCAGGAGACCAACGAGGACTACACCCCGCTGCTCTACCTGTCCGACGACCAGGCGCGGTACAACGTCTACGACTCGCTGCTCTCCGAGTACGCGGCGATGGGCTTCGAGTACGGCTACTCGCTGGCCCGCCCCGACGCGCTCGTCCTGTGGGAGGCCCAGTTCGGTGACTTCGTCAACGGCGCGCAGACCGTCGTCGACGAGTTCATCTCCTCGGCCGAGCAGAAGTGGGGCCAGACCTCCGGCGTCACGCTGCTGCTGCCGCACGGCTACGAGGGCCAGGGCCCGGACCACTCGTCCGCGCGCCCGGAGCGCTTCCTCCAGATGTGCGCCCAGAACAACATGACGGTCGCCATGCCGACGCTGCCGTCGAACTACTTCCACCTCCTGCGGTGGCAGGTGCACAACCCGCACCACAAGCCGCTGGTCGTCTTCACGCCGAAGTCGATGCTGCGCCTCAAGGCCGCCGCGTCGAAGGCGGAGGAGTTCACCACGGGCCGGTTCCGCCCGGTCATCGGCGACGCCTCGGCCGACCCGGCCGCGGTCCGCAAGGTCGTGTTCTGCGCGGGCAAGGTCTACTACGACCTGGAGGCCGAGCGGCAGAAGCGCGGCGTCACGGACACGGCGATCATCCGCCTCGAGCGCCTCTACCCGCTGCCGGGTGCGGAGCTCCAGGCCGAGATCGCCAAGTACCCGAACGCCGAGAAGTACATCTGGGCCCAGGAGGAGCCGGCGAACCAGGGTGCGTGGCCGTTCATCGCGCTGAACCTGATCGACCACCTGGACCTGGCGGTCGGCGCCGACATCCCGCAGGGCGAGCGCCTGCGCCGTATCTCGCGGCCGCACAGCTCCTCGCCGGCGGTCGGCTCGGCCAAGCGCCACCAGGCGGAGCAGATCCAGCTGGTCAACGAGGTCTTCGAGGCCTGACCGGCGACCGACGGGCGGAGGGCCCGGCACCCATCGGGTGCCGGGCCCTCCGGCGTTCCGGGGTGCCCGGACGGCCGACTAACCTGGTGGTCATGTACTTCACGGACCGTGGCATCGAGGAGCTGGAGAAGCGGCGCGGCGAGGAGGAGGTCACCTTCGAGTGGCTCGCCGAGCAGCTGAGGACCTTTGTCGACCTGAACCCGGACTTCGAGGTTCCGGTCGAGCGGCTGGCGACCTGGCTGGCCCGGCTCGACGACGAGGACGACGAGTAGTCACGGACGACGAATAGTGACGGGCGGCGCGTCGTCACAGGCGACGCGTGGTCATCCGGCCGGCGGGGCGCTCCGCGGGGGTGTGTGGCCGCGTAGGCGGTCGTACGCCAGGCCGAAGGCGCCCTGGGCGATGAGCAGCGCCCCCGCCGTGGCCCAGCCGGAGCTGCGGGTGCGGCGCAGCAGCGCCCAGACCAGGATCGGGACGCCCACGGCGAGCTGGGCGGTGGCGAGTCTGCGGGCGCGCGGGCCGCGCAGCCAGGTGCCCAGGTGTCCGGCTTCCACGACGTCGAGTTCGGCGCGTACGGCGTCACGCCAGCCGTGGCCCTCGATCTCCTCGGCGCCGGCCACGGCATGGGCGGCCTCCCGCAGGCGGGTGGCGGCTTCGCCGGGCTGGGCGCCGGGCGGAAGGGCAAGGCCCAGCCGGGCGAGCACCGCGGTGAGCGCGAGGAGGCGGGCCCGGGCGTCGGCGTCCTTGTCGGGCCGGGTGAGGGGCTGGAGGTCCTGGACGTCGAGGACCGGGTCGAGGCCCAGCCGGTCGGCGAACGTGAGCATCGCCTCGTCCTCGCCGACGGGCGTGCCGTCGGTCAGCCAGGTGTAGCCGACGGGCCTGCGGAAGCCGGACGCGAGCGTGTAGCCCGCCCGGTCAGCGTCCCACCACAGCGCGAGGACCGGCCAGGGCGCTCCCACGGCGAGGGCGGTGGCCCACCCGGCGGCGACCCGGTCGACGGGTTCGCGGGCGTCCAGCCACGGCCGGCCCTCGGGGACGAGGACGCTCCAGCCGTCTCCCGCGGGGGCGAGCAGCACCAGCTCGCGCAGCAGGTGGGCCGGGGCCGCGACGGCGTCCGGATCGGCCCGGCAGAGCAGCAGCGCACCCGTGGATGTCGCGTTCATGCGCCCTACGCTAGGGCAATTTGCCCTGGTTCGGCGCGCTTGACTTGCGGCTTCCGCGATATATCGTGTGAGGCGAGAAGACGCGATATGTTGCGTCGACGCCGTGCCGAGGAGGGCAGTGCCATGCCGCAGTGGTCCGTCACCGAGCCGAGGAAACTCACCTTCGACGACCCCGTCACGGCGCTGTGCGTCCGCGTCGTCAACGGCACGGTCAACGTCGTGGGCACGGAGGAGGGCCCGGCGCGGCTGGAGGTCTCCGAGCTGCACGGGCCGCCGCTGACGGTCACCCAGGAGGGCGGCACGCTCACCGTGGCCTACGAGGACCTGTCGAAGAAGGGCCTCCTGGGCCGGCTGCTCCCCGCGAGCCGGCAGCGCAGCGCCGTCGTCTCGGTCGCCGTACCGGCCGGCGCCGCTGTCCAGGTGGGCGTGGTCGGCGCGGGCGCCGTGGTCTCCGGGATCCGGGGGCGTACGGACGTGCGGGGCGTCTCCGGCGACTCGGCGCTCGTACGGCTGTCGGGGCCGGTCCGCGCCGAGACCGTCTCGGGGAACGTGGAGGCACAGGCGGTGACCGGGGAGCTGCGCTTCCAGTCGGTGTCCGGCGACCTGACCGTCGTCGACGGCTCCGGGGCGTCCGTGCGGGCCGATTCGGTCAGCGGGGACATGGTCGTGGACGTGGACCAGGCGGGGGCGCCCACGGACATCCGGCTCACCACGGTCTCCGGGGAGGTCGCGATCCGGCTGCCGCGCCGCACGGACGCGCAGGTCGAGGCCAATACGACGAGCGGTACGGTGGCGAACGCCTTCGACGACCTGCGGGTCGGCGGCCAGTGGGGCGCCAAGCGGCTCACCGGCACGCTCGGCGCGGGCACGGGCGCGCTCAGGGCGACGACCGTGTCCGGCGCGATCTCGCTGCTGCGCCGCCCCGAGGACGCCGAGGCCCCCGTCGCCGACGCCCCCGCCGGAAAGGTGCTCTGACATGCCCCCCGTGTTCGCCCACGGCCGTCTTCGGCTGTACCTGCTGAAGCTGCTCGACGAGGCGCCGCGCCACGGCTACGAGGTGATCCGGCTGCTGGAGGAGCGCTTCCAGGGGCTGTACGCGCCGTCGGCCGGCACGGTCTACCCGAGGCTGGCGAAGCTGGAGGCCGAGGGCCTGGTCACGCACGCCACGGAGGGCGGGCGGAAGGTCTACTCGATCACGGACGCCGGGCGGGCGGAGCTGGCGGGGCGCGGCGACGAGCTGGCCGACCTGGAGGTGGAGATCCGCGAGTCGGTCTCCGAGCTGGCCGCCGAGATCCGCGACGACGTGCGGGGCGCGGCGGGCAGGCTGCGCAGCGAGATGCGGGCGGCGGCGAGCGAGACGCGCGGCGCCAAGCGGGGCGGCGGCGATGACTGGGAGGCGTGGCGCAGCGCGAAGGAGGAGCTGCGGCGGGCCAAGCAGGAGTGGAAGGAGCAGACGCGGCGGGCGAAGGACGAGTCGCGCCGGGCCCGCGAGGAGGCCCGTGACGCGCGCCTCCAGGCCAAGGAGGCCCAGGAGCGGGCCCGTCTGGAGATGCAGCGGATCGCCCAGCAGGTGCAGGAGCACATCGCGCAGGGCGACTGGCCGTCGGGGGTGCGGGACGGCCTGTCGGATCTGACGGGCCGCCTGGGCGGGCTGTTCGGCGGGGGTTCCGCAGCGGGCCCCGGTGCGGGCTCCGGTACGGCTCCCTCGACGCCCTGGCCGCCGTACGTGAAGCCCGATCCGGCCCGTACGTCGGAGTGGGCCCGCGAGGAGGGGACGAGCGGTGACCCGGTCCGCGACCTGGAGCGGCTGCTCGACCGGTTCCGGGACGACATCCGGGACGCGGCCCGCGACCACGGCGTCTCGGAGCCGCAGCTGGCCGAGGCCCGCCGCCATCTGTCGACGGCGGCCGCCCACATCACCGGCCTGTTGCGCGGCAAGGAGGACTGAGGGCGCCTGACCGGACCGGACCGTGCCGGGCCCGCACCGGCGGGGCCCGGCACGGAGCGGGTCAGCCGGCCTTGGAGGCCGGGGTGAACAGGGCCTGTTCCAGTGCGCCGTACGTCGCCCCGTGGTCGGCCAGGACGTCGGCGACGACGCCGGGGCGGGCCGCGAGCGCGAGCAGCAGATGGGCGTCGCCGATCTCGCGGTCGCGCCGGCCCAGCGCGATGCGCAGGGACTTCTCCAGCACGTCCTTGGCCGGGCGGCTGAACGTCGGACGACTGCCCGACCACCAGCGCCGGTCCTTCCGGTCGCCCGCGAGGGCGCCCTCGCCGTGGGTGGCCTCGACGCGGGAGACGATCTCCGTCACGTCGATACCGAGACCGGCCAGGGCGTCGGAGTCGGCCCGGGTCAGGCCGCCGCGCCGCCGCGCCTCCGCGAGGGCGGCCTCCACCGAGGCGCGCCGGGCGCGGATCCCGAGGGCCGCGAAGGCGGAGGACGACGGGGTGCCCTCCAGGTCGAGGAGGGACAGCAGCAGGTGCTCCTCGGTGACGGTGCCGGAGCCCGCCCGTTCCGCCTGGGTGACGGCGCCGGTGACGACGGCTTTCGCCGCGCGCGTGAACCGCTCGAACATCAATGCCTCCCGTACTTCTTGTGCACGGCCTGCCTGCTGACGCCCAGCTCGGTCGCGATCTCCTGCCACGACCAGCCCTGGTGACGGGCGCTTCGGACCTGCACGGCCTCCAGTTGCTCCAGCAGCCGCCGCAGCGCGGCGACGGCCCGCAGGCCGACCCGGGGGTCGCGGTCGCCCGCGCGTGCGGCGAGATCGGTTGCCTCACTCATACTGTCAATCTAGGTTGACACCCGCCGTCGCGTCAACCCTGGTTGACGAGAACGGTGACCGTCGCCCCCGGCACGGCATGGATCCGGACCCGCGCCGCCTCGCCGGGCGGCACCACGCGCGTCCGCGGCCAGGCACGGCCTTCGACCCGTATCCGCCAGCCCCGCGCCCGCGGCGGCAGCGACAGCTCCGTGGCCCCGAGGCCGCGCCCGGCGTCGTACGTCAGCCGGTACGAGTCCGGGGCATGGTGCTGCTCCCGTACCGCGCCCGCCACCGCCGCCGCGTACGGGGCGGCCGTGCGCTCCTTGTTCGTACGGAAGCGGCCCTGAGCGTCGAGTGCGCAGTACCCGCCCCCGTAGCACCACACATAGCCGGCCCACCCGGAGCTGTAGCGGTTCAGCGAGGCCAGCGCGTCCTCGTAGAAGCGGCCCATGTTGGGCAGCCCGTTGTTCAGCGGGCCCCACTCCCCCACCACCACCGGGACCTTGTACGTCTTCGGGTACGCGACGACGGCCGCCTCGTAGGCCTCGATCCACCCGGCGTCCGGGTCGTAGTCCCGGCCCGCCTCCATGGCCGCGTTGTAGAAGTGCGGGGCGTAGACGACCTTGGGGTCCTTGATCTTCCCCAGCCCGGTCGGCACGCCCTCGCCCACGATCGGCGTCGGCTCCACGAACAGCCAGCTGTCGCGGTCCACCGACCGCACCGCCGCCGCCAGCCTGCCGTACATCGGCGTCAGCTGCTCGGCCTCGATCCTGCGGGCCGCCGCCGGCAGGTCCTCGCCCTCCCGCAGCTCCCCCATCGGCTCGTTGATGAGGTCGTAGCCCAGCACGGCGGGATGGCCGGCGAAGCGGGCGGCGAGCACCCTCCACATCGCGGCCTGCGCGCGCCGCAGGTCCGCGTCCTCGTAGAGGTGCGTGAACGCCCGCTGCACGGCGGGCTCGAAGTACTCGGCGAACCAGTCGTCCGGGTGCGGCCGGAACGGCAGCCCGTCGGTGCGGGTCGCCCAGGCGGGGACGCCCCGGTGCCCGAAGGCCGGGCCGAAGACGTCCTGGTGGGCGTCGATGACGACGTGGACGCCGTACTTCTCCGCCCAGTCCAGGACCCGCTCGATCTTCCGCAGGTAGGCCTCGCTGTAGTGGCCGCGCCGGGGCTCCAGGTCGTCCCAGAAGACCAGCAGACGGGCGGTGTTGAAGCCGTGCGCGCGCAGGTCGCGGAAGTGTCGCTCGGTGATGGCGGAGAGGGCGGCGTCACCGCGGTTGGTCTTGTCCTCGACGTTCCAGCCGCGCAGGGTGAGCACGCGGCCGCGGTCGTCGGTGAGCGGCGGGATGCCCGGGGCGGCGGCCGGGACAGGGGCCGCGGCGGAGGCCGTGGGCAGCGGGCCCACGGCGAGGAGTACGGAGAGTGCGACGGCGCTGACGGTGGTACGCATGAGACCTCCGGCATGGCGTGGCGTGTCGTACGCGATGCCGGAGATCCCATCAGCGGATCTGACGATCCATCAAGAGTCGGGTCACGAGGTCGTCAGGACGATCTTCCCGAAAAGGTCGCCCGACGCCATCTTCTCGAAGCCCTCCCGCGCCCGGTCCAGCGGCAGCACCTCGTCGATCACCGGCCGCACCCCGGTCGCCGCGCAGAACGACAGCAGGTCCTCCAGCTCGTCCTTCGAGCCCATGGTCGAGCCGACGACCTTCAGCTCCAGGAAGAAGATCCGGGTCAGCTCCGCGTGCGAGGGCCGGTCACCGCTCGTCGCACCCGAGATGACCAGCGTGCCGCCGGGGCGCAGGGACTTGACCGAGTGGGACCAGGTGGCCGCGCCGACCGTCTCGATGACCGCGTCGACGCGCTGCGGCAGCCGCGCGCCAGGCTCGAACGCGTCGAGGGCGCCCAGCTCGACGGCCCGCTTCCGCTTGGCCTCGTCACGGCTCGTCGCGTACACGCGCAGCCCGGCGGCCTTCCCCAGGACGATCGCGGCGGTCGCGACGCCCCCGCCCGCGCCCTGGACGAGCACGGAGTCGCCCGGGCGCACGCCGGCGTTGGTGAAGAGCATCCGGTACGCGGTGAGCCAGGCGGTCGGCAGGCAGGCGGCCTCCTCGAAGCTCAGCTCCTTCGGCTTGGGCAGCACGTTCCAGGCGGGGACGGCGACGCGCTCGGCGAAGGTGCCCTGGTAGCGCTCGGTGAGGATGCTGCGCGGCTCGCGCGGGCCGACGCCGTGGCCGGTCTGGCCGATGACCGAGTGGATGACGACCTCGTTGCCGTCCTCGTCCAGGCCGGCCGCGTCGCAGCCGAGGATCATGGGCAGCTTGTCCTCACCGAGCCCGACCCCGCGCAGGGACCAGAGGTCGTGGTGGTTGAGGGAGGCGGCCTTGACGGTGACGGTGGTCCAGCCGGGGCGTACCTCGGGCTCCGGGCGTTCGCCCAATTCGAGGCCGCTGAGCGGCTGGTCGCGGTCGATGCGGGCGGCGTAGGCAGCGAACATGGCCCCGACCCTAGGGCGCCACCGGTGCGTGGCGGAACCACGCACCGGTGTGACGCGCATCCCGTACGTCACGCCCGACGCGTCGGTCACGTCGGGCACGTCGGTCGCGGCCGTCGCGTCCCTCGCCTCAGTCGCGGCGCCACTGGGCCGGGGAGCCCTTGGTCGCCGGGTCCTCGTAGGAGCCGGCCCGGCCCCGGTCCACGTGGAAGGTGGTGAGGGTGGTGACGGGCGAGGCGGGGTCCCGGCGGTCGGCGATGACGCGCATGTGCGTGCTGAACCGTTCCGGCGTCACCTCGTACACGTCGTAGCCGTACCGGTTGCCCTCGAAGTACTTCAGGTGCGGGTTGGCCCGGCCCATCAGCGGGCCGTTGGTGGCGTTCCAGTCGGCGGAGTAGGCCGACGAGGACACCGAGTGGGCGGTGAACTCCGTGCCGATGACCGGCGACGACGTGTCGTCGAAGTCGGGGCGGATGTCGTCGACGAACGCGGAGTGCCAGTCGCCGGTGATGACGACCAGGTCCTCCAGGCCGCTGCTGTGGACGTGGGTCAGGACCTCCTTGCGTTCGGCGAGGAAGCCGTCCCACTGGTCGGTGAACATGTACGAGCCGCCGGGCCGGCCGCGCAGCTGGCTCAGCATGATGGAGTTCGCCCACACGTGCCACGCGTCGGGTGCCTGGCTGATGCCCTGCTTCAGCCACGCCTTCTGCTCGGCGCCCAGGATGGTGCCGTCCGCCAGGTTCTGCGCGGAGCGGTGCGAGCGCAGGTCCAGGACGGTCAGCTCCAGCAGGTCGCCCCAGGTGCGGCGGCGGTGGATGACCGGGTCGGGGAGGGCCGACGTGAGCGGGCCGCCGTCGCGGTGCGGCATGTGCTCGTACCAGGCCTGGTACGCGGCCGCGCGGCGCTGGAGGAAGGGCGCGCCACCGCCCGTACCGCTGTAGTCGTTGACGACCTCGTGGTCGTCCCAGGTGAGGAACCACGGGTGGGCGGCGTGCGCCTCGCGCAGGGACGGGTCGCCCTTGTAGAGGGCGTGGCGCTTGCGGTAGTCGCCGACCGTGCGGGGGTCGGGGGCGTTGTGGTCGCGCAGGGAGCTGCCGGTGGGGCCGCCCTCGTAGATGTAGTCGCCGAGGTGGACGACGAAGTCGAGGTCCTCGCGGGCGATGCCGCGGTGGGCGGCGTAGTGGCCGGAGGGGAAGTGCTGGCAGTTGGCGGAGGCGAACCGGACGCGCGGTACGGGGCCGAGGGGCGCGGTCCTGGTGCGGCCGGTGCGGCTGGTCGCGCCGAGCGCGGTGAAGGCGTACCAGTAGGGGCGGCCGGGCGTGAGGCCGTGGACGGGCACGTGGACGCTGTGGCCGAGGGTGGCGGACGCGGGGTACGTGCCGCGGGCGACGACCCGGGACAGCGCGCTGTCCTCGGCGACGACCCAGCCGACCTCCACGATCTCCGGCAGCCGCTGCTCCTCGGCGAACGGCTCGGGCGCAAGCCGGGTCCACAGCACCACGCTCGTCGGCTGCGGGTCGCCGGAGCCGACGCCGAGGGTGAAGGGCGCGGCGTCGTACGTGGCGCCCAGCGCCTCGGCGGCCTCGCGGGCCTGCGCGGGCGACAGGCCGGCGCTGAGCGGCCAGGCGAGGTTGAGCGCTCCGGCGGCTCCGGCGGCCTTGAGCAGGTCACGGCGGTTGAGGGTCATGCGGCACCTCCGGCCGTGGTCGGCGTGGCGGTCAGGACGAGGGAGACGGCGTCGGCGTAGCCGTCGTTGGAGGTGCCGCTTCCGGTACGGGTCAGGGAGAGCAGCACGCGGGCCGTGCGGGCGCCGGGCGGCACCGCGGCCACCGCCTCCCGGCGGACCAGGCCGGTACGGCTCTTGCGCTCGGCCGCGGTGACGGGCCCGAGCACGGACAGCGCGAGCGGCGTGCCGCGGCTGTCGCGGAACTCCACGGACAGCCGGGCGCCGTCCTCCTGGGCGGCGTAGCCGCCGAGCCAGGCGGTGGCGGTGTAGCGCACCCGGCCGGCGTCGATCGCGGCGTGGCCGGTGGTGCCGTCGGCGGGCAGGGCGATGTCCTGGAGCAGTGCGGTGCGGGGGCTGTTGCCGCCGGAGAAGAAGCGGCTGCCGCGGGGCGTGGGGCCGGGGTCCGATGCGGTCGGGTAGCCGCCGCCGTAGCTGTAGGCGATGAGGGCGGGGGCGCCCTGGAGGACCTGCCAGCCGGTCACGGTGGTGACGGGCTCGGGTGCCCCTCCGGGCCCGCTCTCGGCGTCTCCGTTGACGACCAGATTCACTCGCGCCTCCTGTGGTGGGTGTCGGCGCGCGGCATCACAGCAGCCCGGCGTGAACACCGGGAGGAGAAACGCCGAACACCACACGACCGGTCCAAGCACTGGCGGAAAGAGTCCAAGCGACTGGCCGCGGCGGAAGGGCCGGCGCGGCCCCCGGAACGCGAAACGGGCCGCGCCGCACCCCGCGAGAGGTGCTGCGCGGCCCGTTCGGCCGATGGTTCAGCGGCGGGCGACGCCCTCCGCGCGGGCCGCCGCGGCCACGGCGGCGGTGACCGCCGGGGCGACCCGCTCGTCGAACGGCGACGGGATCACGTAGTCGGCGGCCAGCTGGTCACCGACGACGTCCGCGAGCGCGTTCGCCGCGGCGATCTTCATGCCCTCGGTGATGCGGGAGGCCCGCACCTGGAGGGCGCCGGCGAAGATGCCGGGGAAGGCGAGCACGTTGTTGATCTGGTTCGGGAAGTCCGACCGGCCGGTGGCCACGACCGCCGCGTACTTGTGCGCGACGTCCGGGTGGACCTCCGGGTTCGGGTTGGCCATGGCGAACACGAACGCGCCCGGCGCCATGGAGGCGACGGCCGCCTCCGGCACCGTACCGCCGGAGACGCCGATGAAGACGTCGGCGCCGGCGAGGGCGGACTCCAGGGAGCCGGAGAGGCCGGCCTTGTTCGTGATCTCCGCCAGCTCGCGCTTGACCGGCGTGAGGTCCTCGCGGTCGCGGCTGACGATGCCCTTGCGGTCGGCGACGGCCACGTCACCGAGGCCGGCCTCCAGCAGGAACTTGGCGATGGCGACACCGGCCGCGCCGGCGCCGGAGATCACGGCGCGCAGGTCGCCGAGACCCCGGTCGGTCAGCTTCGCCGCGTTGCGCAGGGCGGCGAGGGTGACGATGGCCGTGCCGTGCTGGTCGTCGTGGAAGACCGGGATGTCCAGTCGCTCCTGGAGCCGGCGCTCGATCTCGAAGCACCGGGGCGCCGAGATGTCCTCCAGGTTCACGCCGCCGAACGAGGGCGCGAGACGGACGACCGTCTCCACGATCTCGTCGGTGTCGGTCGTGGCGAGTGCGATGGGCACCGCGTCCACGCCGCCGAACTGCTTGAACAGGATGGCCTTGCCCTCCATCACGGGGAGGGAGGCCTCCGGGCCGATGTCACCGAGGCCGAGGACCGCGGTGCCGTCCGTGACGACGGCGACGACCTGCGACTTCCAGGTGTAGTCGTGCACGAGCTCCGGCTGCTCGGCGATGGCGCTGCACACCTTGGCGACGCCGGGGGTGTACGCGAGGGACAGGTCGTCCTTGTCGCGCACCGGAACGGTGGCCTGCACGGCCATCTTGCCGCCCCTGTGGAGGGCGAATGCCGGATCGAAGGGCTCGTCGTGAGAAGCGTTCGGCGTACCGCTGTCGGTATCGCTGTCGCTGTGAGGGTTGACGATCTCCGCTGCCATGTGGGTTGACCCCTTAAGTCTTCATCATTTGAGGGTGGCCACTCCTGGTTGAGGAGGGGTGGGCTGGCACCGTGTCCGTGCCCTGCGCGTGGCGGATGGGCCCGCCCTCGCAGGGGTTGGTACGGACGCGCGGGCGCGCCGCACAACGCGCCCTGAGCCCCGGATGAGGGGTGTAAGGATCCTTCTTACCGGATGGAGGGCCCTACCGACGAGTCAGTTTCCGGTGAGACGCCTCGCTCCGGACTCGGGAACGGCTCGTCAGCGGCTGGGGGCACCCCGGCCCGGCCGCGCTGGACAGGATCTGCCGCGACCGGGTGACTTCCGGCGACACTTCCGGCTATTCGCCCCGGACCGGACCGCGACGCGGTGACATGACTCATAGGCGAATGTCTGGACAAGTCGCCGTGAGCCCGGATTGCAGACTCCATGACGTCCACATGACGAGATCAACCGGAGATTTTCCGGCCGGGAGGCAAAGTTCCCGCAGAAGGTTCGGCCTTGATGGACCGGGTTGTTGAGGTTCGGGGGTCACCCGTTATCCGATTTTGACATGCGGAGCCCCTTGTTCGAGGTGGTCCGAATGGCAAGATGCCGTAATCACACGAGGTCGCGACACCCGAAGGTGCGTGCCCGACCCATTGGTATTCCTTTCACCCGCCGGAGGAACCCGACCATGACCGCAAGCACCACCCGCCGCTCGACCGCCGCGCAGACCGGGACGCGCCGGACGTCCAAGGCCGCCGCGGTCGCTGCGATCGCGGTCGCCGGCTCCCTGCTGCTCACCTCCTGCGGTGACCAGACCGAGTCCGGCAAGAAGGACAAGGACTCCGGAGCCGTGAAGAGCAGCGCTCCGCTGTTCTCCAAGCTGCCCGCGGACATCCAGAAGGCCGGCGTCATCAAGGTCGGCACCGACGCCACCTACGCCCCGATGGAGTTCAAGCAGGGCAACGACATCGTCGGCGTCGACCCCGACATCGCCAAGGCCCTCAGCAAGCAGCTCGGTGTCGAGTTCGAATTCACGAGCGGCACCTTCGACACGCTGCTGGGCGCCCTGCCGACCGGCCGCTACAACGTGATCATGTCCTCGATGTCCGACACGAAGGCCCGCCAGGAGGGCCTGGACGACAAGGGCAAGAAGACCGGCACCGGTGTCGACTTCGTCGACTACTTCACCGCCAGCACCGGCATCCTGGTGAAGAAGGGCAACCCGCAGGGCATCAAGAGCCTCGACGACCTGTGCGGCAAGAAAATCGCCGTGCAGCGCGGCACGACGTACGAGACGGCCGCCAAGGAGCTGGCCGCCAAGTGCGAGAAGGACGGCAAGGGCAAGCTCACCGTCGAGTCCTTCCCGACCGACGCCGAGGCCCAGACCCGTGTGAAGTCCGGCGGCGCCGTCGCCGACCTGAACGACTCGCCGGTCGCCGCGTACATCGCCAAGACGGCGGGCGGCGGCAACGACTTCGAGGCCATCGCCAACAAGTCGGACGCCGGCTACTTCGGCATCGCCGTGGACAAGAAGAACACCCAGCTGCGCGACGCCATCAAGGAGGCCCTGGACGCGATCATCGCGGACGGCACCTACAAGGCGGCGCTCGACAAGTGGGGCGCCGGCGACGGCGCGATCACCAAGGCAGTGATCAACGGCGGCTCCTGACCCACGTACCACTGAAGGGCAGTCGTCGTGAGCGACAAGAACAACAAACTGGAGAAGACCGCGTCCGGGGACGGGGCAGCCGCCCCCGACGTGATCCCGCCCGAGGCCATCCGGGCCATCCCGGTGCGCCACTACGGGCGCTGGATCAGCGGTGCCGTCGTGGTCTTCTTCCTGGTGGCCCTGGCGTACGCCTTCTCGCAGGGTGACGTCCGCTGGGCCACCGTGCCGGAGAAGCTGTTCGACACGAGCATCCTCACCGGTCTGTGGCACACCATCCTCATCAGCGTCGTGTCGATGCTGCTGGGCCTGGTGCTCGGTGTGGTCTTCGCCGTGATGCGGCTCTCCCGGAACCCGGTGACCAGCGCCATCGCCTGGCTGTACATCTGGATCTTCCGCGGCACGCCGGTCTATGTGCAGCTCCTGATCTGGTTCAACCTCGCCCTGATCTTCCCGATCTTCAACATCGGGTTCTACAAGGACGAGATGACCGACGTCATGACCCCCTTCCTGGCCGCCCTGCTGGGTCTCGGCCTCAACGAGGGCGCGTACATGGCGGAGATCGTCCGGGCCGGCATCCAGTCGGTCGACGAGGGCCAGACCGAGGCCTCGCACGCGCTCGGCATGACGCAGGCGCAGACGATGCGCCGCGTGATCCTCCCGCAGTCGATGCGGGTGATCATCCCGCCGACCGGGAACGAGTTCATCAACATGCTGAAGACCTCGTCGCTGGTCGTCGCGGTCCAGTACCAGGACCTGCTGCGCAGTGCGCAGGACATCGCGGCGACCTCGTTCGCGGTCATGGAGATGTTCTTCGTGGCGTCGATCTGGTACCTGGCCCTGACGTCGGTGTTCAGCGTCGGCCAGTACTACCTGGAGCGCCGCTTCGCCCGGGGCTCGCTGCGGACCCTGCCGCCGACCCCCTGGCAGAAGATCAAGAAGAACCTGTCCCTGCTGTCCAGCCGCCCGGCGGGAGGTACCGCATGACCGCCATGGTGAAGGCCGAGGGCGTCCACAAGTCCTACGGCGCCGCGCACATCCTCAAGGGCATCGACCTGGAGGTCGCGCCGCGCGAGGTGTTCTGCCTCGTCGGCCCGTCCGGCTCCGGCAAGTCGACCTTCCTCCGGTGCATCAACCACCTGGAGAAGATCAACGCCGGCCGGCTGTACGTCGACGGCGAGCTGGTCGGCTACCGCCAGAAGGGCGACAAGCTGTACGAGCTGCGGGACAGCGAGGTCGCGCTCCAGCGCCGGGACATCGGCATGGTCTTCCAGCGCTTCAACCTGTTCCCGCACATGACGGCCGTCGAGAACGTCATGGAGGCGCCGGTCCAGGTCAAGCGCGAGTCCAAGGCGGTGGCCCGGGAGCGGGCGCTGAAGCTGCTGGACCGCGTGGGCCTGAAGGAGCGGGCGAACCACTACCCGTCGCAGCTCTCCGGCGGCCAGCAGCAGCGCGTGGCGATCGCCCGCGCGCTGGCGATGGAGCCGAAGCTGATGCTGTTCGACGAGCCGACGTCGGCGCTCGACCCGGAGCTGGTGGGTGACGTCCTGGACGTCATGCGCGACCTGGCCGAGTCGGGCATGACGATGGTCGTCGTCACGCACGAGATGGGCTTCGCCCGCGAGGTCGGCGACTCGCTGGTCTTCATGGACGGCGGTGTGGTGGTCGAGTCGGGCCACCCGCGCGACGTCCTGACCAACCCGCAGCACGAGCGCACGAAGGCGTTCCTGTCGAAGGTGCTCTGACCGGCACGAAGGGGCGGTACGGAAGGCTCCGTACCGCCCCTTCGGCGTGGGCTGGTGCGGTGGCTCAGCGCAGGGCGAGCACCAGCGTGTCGCTGGGCGAGGCCCAGACGGGGCGGGCCTCGGTGAAGCCGGCCGCGCGCAGGGTGCGGGCGTGCCAGTCGGCCGAGGGCGTGTCGCCGTCCGCGTGCTCGCCGTAGAGGACGAACCGCTCGGCGGTGGGTCCGGCGAGGACCGGGTCCTTGGCGGCCAGGGCCCACCACTCGGCCCAGTCGAGGGCGCCGTCGGCCCGGGCGCGGTCCATGGCGGCGTGGCGGTGGGCGCGTTCGGCGGCGTTGATGCGGGGCGTCGACTCGTCCCTCATGTGGTCGGCGTTCATCAGGACGCCGCCCTCCCGGACGAGTCCGGCGAGCTGCCCGTAGAGCGCGGTCAGCGGCTCCTCGTGCAGCCAGTGGAGGGCCGTGGCGGTGAGGACGGCGTCGTACGTGTCGTACGGCAGGCTCCGCACCCACGCGGGGTCCTTCAGGTCCGCCCGGACGAACCGGACACGGTCGTCGCCGGCGAAGTACCCTTCGGCGATGGTGAGGAGGGCGGGGTCGAGGTCGACCCCGGTGCTCGTGGCGTCGGGGAACCGGGCGAGCAGCCGGGCCGTGATACTCCCTGTACCGCATGCGAGATCGAGCACCCGGGGGGCGGTTCCGACGCACGCTTCGACCATGTCCAGCATGACGCGGAACCGTTCCTCCCGGTCGGGCATGTACCACTCCTGCTGCCGGTCCCAGCTGTCCTGCCAGGCCCGCCAGTCGGTGGTCGCGGTGACTTCGGCCATGACGTCCTCCGTAATACCCTCAGCCGCTGCTCATCTCTTACGCTTGACCTGTCGAACCCTAGACCGTCCCGGTAAGGACTACAAGTGGAACTGGCCTATTACTCGGATTACGCCGTGCGACTGGTGAACACCGAGGAGCCGGCGCGTGACAAGGACTCCCTCACCTCGGTGGAGGCGGTCCGTGACCTGTTCGGCGCCATGTCGCAGCTGGCGCGACGGGTGACCGACGCGGACGTGACACGGTTCCGGTCCGTACGGGCCCGGCTGCGGGCGGTCTTCACCGCGGCCGACGGGGGCGATCAGGCACGGGCGGTGGACCTGCTGAACTCGCTGCTCCTGGAGTTCCCGGTGAGCCCGCAGATCTCCGGCCACGACCAGCTGGACGACGAGGGCCGGCCGCGCTGGCACATGCACCTGGCCGAGCACCCGTCCAACGCGACCGCGGGGTACGCCGCGATCGCCGCCATGGGCCTGGCCTTCCACCTCACCGAGTTCGGCGCCGACCGGCTCGGCCTGTGCCAGGCGGCGCCCTGCCGCAACGCCTACCTGGACACGTCGACCAACCGCTCCCGCCGCTACTGCTCGGACCGGTGCGCCACCCGCGCGAACGTGGCCGCCTACCGGGCCCGCAAGCGCCTGGAGAGCGACCGGTCGGCGAGCACGGGCCGCACCGCGGAGAGCAGCCAGGTGACCACCACACCGACGGACCGCTGACGCCCGGGCCGCAGCCGCCGGTAGCGCGCCCGCACCCGCCCCAGCACCAGCCCGTCCGGTACGACGCCGAAGGCGCGGCTGTCGACCACCTCGGCCCCCGGGTTGTCGCCCAGCACCCACCAGCCGCCGTCGCGCCGCTCGGCCAGCCGCTTGACGATCAGCAGGTCCTGCTGGAGCGGGTGGCGCAGCACGGCCACGTCACCGGGGCGCAGGCACGCCCCGTAGTGGACCAGCAGCTGATCGCCGTGACGGAGGGTCGGCACCATGGACGGCCCCGTCACCTCGGCGACCCCGAAGGGCAGCACCGGCCCGCGCCCCTGCTCCGTCATCCGCACCCACCGCCTTCCGGGCCACCATCTTCCCGGCACCCTTCGTGTGCTTCCTCCACGAGTCCCATGATCTCCCTGGACTTTTGTCCTAAGCCCCAGGGGGCACTCGCGAAAAGACGTCTCTCACCGAGTAATGTCCCACCTGAGAAGACGATCACGAGGAAGGACAGCTTCATGCTCTCCCGCCTGTTTGCCCCGAAGGTGAAGGTCAGCGCGCACTGCGACCTTCCCTGCGGTGTCTACGACCCCGCCCAGGCCCGCATCGAGGCCGAGTCGGTCAAGGCCGTCCAGGAGAAGATGGCCGCCAACGACGACCCGCACTTCCAGGCCCGCGCCACCGTCATCAAGGAGCAGCGCGCCGAACTCGCCAAGCACCACGTGTCGGTGCTGTGGAGCGACTACTTCAAGCCGCCGCACTTCGAGAAGTACCCGGAGCTGCACACCCTGGTCAACGACACCCTGAAGGCCCTCTCGGCCGCCAAGGCGTCGACGGACCCGAAGACGGGTGAGAAGGCCCTGGAGCTGATCGCCGAGATCGACCGCATCTTCTGGGAGACCAAGAAGGCCTGACCTTCCCGGTCCACCGGACGTGTGAAGGGCCCGACCGCCCGCAGGGGTCGGGCCCTTCGCCGTTCCCCGGTGCGGCGGGACGTCACCAGGGCCGAGTGGCGTCAACCCCGACCTTCGTCAGGGGTGGTCCCTGCCTTTCGGGGCGTTCGCCGGGGCGCCTGGCTTCCTACGGTCGGTGCCATGGAACAGGAAGAACGACACGGAGTCGGGTTGCGGGCGCTGGGCGCGGTGGCGCTGCTCGGGGCGGGGGCCGCGGTGGTCGCCGGGCTGTCGCCGGGCGGGCTGGGCGTGGCCGGGGCGGTCGAAGTGAGGGCGGGGGCGTCGGCGGAGGCGTACCGCTCGCTCGCCGGGGCGGCCGCCGGCGGTCCGGCGTGGGCGGGGACGGTCATGGAGAGCGCCGGCGAGGGGACGCTGGTGCTCCTGGGACTGCTGCTGACGTGGGTGGCCTGGACGGCCGTGCGCCGCCGGGACGTGCGCGGCGCCGTGGCGGCGGTCGTGGTGGGGGTGGGGACGGTCGCCGCGTACGCGGTGAGCGAGGCGGTCAAGACGGTCGTGGACGAGGAGCGGCCCTGCCGGGTGTTCGGGGCGGTCCGGGCGGTCGCCCCGTGCCCGGAGCCGGGCGACTGGTCGTTCCCCAGCAACCACGCCACCCTGGCGGCCGCGCTGGCGATCGGCCTGGCCCTGGTGCGGCCCCGGCTCGCGTTGCTGACGCTGCCGCTCGGGGCGGCCGCCGGGCTGCTGCGGGTCCTGGTGGGCGTCCACTACCCGCACGACGTGCTGGCGGGCGCGGTGCTCGGCGGCACCGTGGTGGCGGCCGTGTTCCTGGTGGTCACCGCGCCGGCCGCGCGGCTGGCCTCACACCTGGTCCGGCGCCGGGGCGGCGACGGCCCCGGCCTCGTGGGCGACCACGGCGGCCGCGGCCCGGTTGTCGACGCCCAGGCGGGCCAGGACGGAGCTGACGTGCGCCTTGACGGTGCCCTCCACCACCCCGAGGCGGCGGGCGATCTGCCCGTTGGTCAGCCCGGCGCCGAGCAGGGCCAGCACGTCCCGTTCCCGGACGGTCAGCCCCGCCACCCGTTCCCGGGCGGCCCGGCGGCGGGCGGCCCCGGCCCCGGCGCCCCCGGAGGCGAGGTGCGCCACGACCCGGGCGGCGACCTTCGGTGACAGGTAGGCGGCCCCGTCGGCCACGGCGCGCACGCCGGCGATCAGCTCCTCCGGTTCGCCCGACTTGATGAGGAAGCCCGTGGCGCCGCCGCCGAGCGCCCGCAGGATGTAGTCGTCCTCGCCGAAGGTCGTCAGCACGATCACGCCGGTGTCCGGCAGGGCGCGGTGGATCTCCTCCGCCGCCCGGATGCCGTCGAGGCCCGGCATGCGGATGTCCAGGACGGCCACGTCGGGGCGGTGACGCAGCGCCAGGTCCACGGCCTGCCCGCCGTCCCCGGCCTCGGCGACCACGGTGATGTCCGGGGCGGTGGCCAGGACGGCGCGGACGCCCGCGCGGATCATCGGCTCGTCGTCGGCGACGAGGACCCGGATCACCGCGGGCCTCCGGACGTCACGGGGCCGGGGTGAGCGCGTCCTTCGCCACGAGCAGGCCGTCGCGGAAGCACAGCCGGTACGTGTCGCCCGAACGGTCGTCGAAGCGTTCGGCCGTCATGGCGTAGTACTCGCATGCGATGCCCTCTCCCTCCGGCTCGGGTACGACGGGCCGGCTCACCAACTGACGGTCCGGCAGCACCCGTTCCACCTCGGAGCGATCCTGCCCGATCCGGAGGCGGGCGTAGTCGCCGGGCTCGAGTACCGCGTCGGCCGCCGTCAGCGACTCCCAGCCCACGAGCGCCCCGGTGAGCAGGGCGCCGGAGGCCAGGGGCACCACGACGGCGGCGGCCAGGGCGAGGGCGGTGCGGCGGCGGGCGCGGTGGTGCTCCCGCGGCAGCACGGCGCCCGGCTCGTCCTCCGTGGGACGGGGCGGGCCGGATGGGGGCGTGTGCGGGAGCCGGGCCTCGACGGTGAACCCGCCGCCGTGCTCGGGGCCGTACCGCAGGGTGCCACCGGCGTGCCGGACGCGTTCGTCGAGGCCGACGAGGCCGTGCCCGCCGCCGGAGGGCAGCCGGGCCGCCGAGGGGGCGGCGGCGGGGCCGTTGCGTACGCGGATACGGGTGTCCGTTCGCGTGCGGGAGACGTGGACGGTGGTGGGGGCGCCGGGGGCGTGCTTGGCGACGTTCGTCAGGGCCTCCTGGACGACGCGGTGGGCCGCCCGCCCGACGAGGGGCGGCAGCACGGCCTCGCCGTGCGGGTGAGGGTCCTCGCCCCGCAGTTCCACCGGCAGGCCCGCGGCGGCCGCGGCGGCGACCAGTCCCGCGAGGCTGGTGTCCGGCGTCGTCCGTGGCGGAGCGTCGGTGCCTTCCCGCAGGACGCCGACGACCTCGCCGAGCCGCTCGACGGCCGCGGCGGCCCTGGCCCTGATGTCGTGCGCGGTCGCCCGGTGCTCCTCGGCGAGGCCGGGCGCGAGCTTGAGGGCGCCGGCGGACAGGGCGATCAGGCTGAGGTCGTGGCCCAGGACGTCGTGCATGTCCTGGGCGATCCTGGCCCGCTCCCGCAGCCGCGCCTGCTCGGCGACGAGCCGCTGCTCGCGCTCCAGGTGGGCGGCCCGCTCCCAGCCGGCCCGGACCAGCTCCCGGTACTGCCACCAGAAGCGGCCCGCGAACCACGGCAGCATGGCGGCGAGCACCACCACGGCCACGAACACGCTGCCCAGGGCCAGCCAGGACGGGACGAGCAGCGCGGCCGGCACGGCCGCCACGACCACCGCCGCCAGCGTCAGCGCGGCCGCCACCGTCCTGCCGGGGCGACGGCCCGCCAGAAAGGCCGCGACAGCCGTGGGAAGGGCCCACCAGTGGCTCGCCACGCTCAGCCCGGTGCCCACCGCCGCGGCCAGGAGCAGCAGGTCGCCCGGCCGCGGCCGCCTCCGGTCGCCGGTCCCGGGCCGCTCGGTCCTCTCCATGGGACGGAACGGTACGCATGGCCCGTGCGGGTCAGTCCAGGGCGTCCGGCATCCAGTCGCGGGCCGGGTCGTACTCCAGCCAGCGGCGCGAACGGGCGGTGCGGGCGAAGGCGTCGAGGAGCGGGCGCAGGGCGGGCGGCGCGCCGGGGCCGTCCGGGGCGCCGGGAGGGTCCGGGGTGCCGCGACCGGCCGGCACGCCAGGAGGGCCCGGGGCGAGGGGGCCGCCCGGCACGCCGGCAAGGTCCGGGACGCCGCGACCGCTGGGAGCACCGTCAGAGTCCGGCACGCCGTCAGAGTCGGGGGCGCCGGGCCCGCCCGGGACGCGGGCGGTGTCCGGGGTGCCCGTGGCCCCGCCTGTCCGCCACAGCAGGGACCAGGCGTAGAGCGGGGTCGGGGCGACGAGGGGGATGAAGCGGACGCCGGAGGCGCCGGCCGTGGCCGCGTCCGGCGCCGCGTCGGCCGGGAAGAGCGAGAAGCCCGACGGGTCGTCGCGCAGCCCCGCGAGGAGCGGGGCCAGGCCCAGATTGGGTCCGCCCGTGCGGCGCGCGATGCCGAAGCGGTCGGCGAACCGGGACAGGAAGTCGAGGCGGCCGGGCTCCGCCGGGTGGTGCAGCGTGCCGTCGCGCAGGTCCGCCGGGCGCAGCCGGCCGGCGCCCGCCAGGGGGTGGGCGGCGCCCACGACGGCGTCGACGGGTTCGAGGCGGACGACGCGGTGCGCGAGGCCCGGCGCGTGGCGCGGGGCCGTCGGTACGCGGCCCAGGCCGGCGTCCGCCTCGCCGCGCAGGAGGGCCTGCGCCACGGAGGGGTGGTCGCGTCCGTTGCCGGGCTCGACGTCGAGGTGCGGGGCGTCGGCCAGGACGTGGGCGAGGGTGCGCAGCGGGCCGTACAGATGGCCCCAGACGTCGAGGCGCAGGGGCCGCTGCGGCCCGAGGGCGGCGCGGAGGGCCCGTTCGCCCGCCGCCAGGGCCTCGCGGGCGGGGCCCAGGAACCGGGCGCCCGCATCGGTGAGCCGGACGCCCGTGCCGCCGCCGCGCTCCAGGAGGCGTACGCCGAGCCGGGCCTCCAGGCGGGCGATGCGCTTGGACAGGGCCTGCTGGGTGATGCCGAGTTCCCCGGCGGCCCGTCCGAAGTGCCGCAGTGCGGCGGTCACGGTGAACGCCCTGACCTGGGCGAGGTCGACGTCGATGTCCGGGCCGCGGTCCCTGATCATGCCGTTCACCCTAGGTGACAACCGGTGGTTGTCGGTCCGGACGGCCGGTTGTTGGACGGGGCGCGGGGTCGCCGGGTGGAGTGGGGGCATGTCCTGCTTCCTCGATCAGCCCGGCGTCCTCGCGCCCTTCGTGGTGGGCAACCGGTCGCGCGCGTTCGGCGCGGGCCTGGACCCGTTCGCGTACGAGCGCGTCACGGACCGGCTGGAGTCCCTGTACGACTGGCCGGCCGCCTTCCGCGCGGTGGGCGACCGACTGGTGGCGGTGGCCGACGAGGCCGTGGCCCGGGGCCGTACCGTCTCGGCCGCGGAGGCGCTGCGCTCGGCCGCGCGGTGGTTCCACTTCGCGACGCTCGTGCCGCACCCGGACTCCGGGCTGCGGGAGGCCGCCGCCACGGCCGCCGACGAGGCGATGACGCGGGCGCTCCGGCTCGTCGAGCCGTCGGCGGTACGGCTCCGGGGGGCGGCGTTCGCGGGCCGGCTGCGGCGCCCGGCGGGGAACGGCGGGCCGGTGCCCGTGGCCGTGCTGGTGCCGGGGCTCGACTCCGCGAAGGAGGAGTTCCACGGCGTGGCCGGGGCGCTGCTGGCGCGTGGGGTGGCGGTGTGCTCGGTGGACGGCCCGGGGCAGGGCGTCCTCGCCACGTCGAGCGCGCCGCGCGCGGACTACGACCGCGTGGTCGCCGAGGTGATCGACGTCCTGGCGGCGCGCGAGGACGTGGACGCCGGCCGGGTCGGGGTGATCGGCATGAGCCTGGGCGGCTACTACGCGGCCGTCTCGGCGGCCCGCGAGCCACGGGTGCGGGCGGCGGTGGCGGTCAGCGGCCCCTACCGGCTGACCTGGGAGGAGCTGCCCCTGTTCGTCACGGACACGCTCACGCAGCGCTGCGGAAGCCGGGACGCGGCACGGGACTTCGCCGGCCGGGTGGACCTGCGCGAGGCGGCGCCCACGATCGGCTGCCCCGTCCTGGTGGTCGAGGGCGCGACGGACGACATCCCGGGCGTGGAGCACGGCGCGTCCCTGGCGCGTACGGCCCCCGGCGCCGCGCTCCTGGCGGTGCCGCACGGCGACCACCTGCTGGGCAACGCCCGCCCGGACTGGCTCGCGGCCACGGCCGACTGGCTGGCGGGTCACCTGCTGTCCGGGGCGCGGCCGGTTCCTCAGCCGGCGAGCAGCAGCGGACTCCCGTGACGCAGGAGCCACTGACGGTAGGCGGAGGTGCGGACGGCCGCCTCGCGGTAGGCGGCGGCGAGTTCGGCGTACGCCGTGTCGTAGAGGGCGGGCGGGTCGTCGTCCGGGCGGTGGCACAGCAGCAGCCTGACCGCCAGGGGGTCGTCCCGTAAGGGCCGGATCGCCATGTCGTCGCGCGGCCCGGAGGTGGGCTGGCACGGGGCGACGGCCTCGCCGACGACGATGAGCGAGGCCGCCGTGTGGTAATCGGCGTGCAGGACGGGCGGGTCGATCCCGGCGGCGGCGAGGACGCGGCGCAGGCCGTCCCACTCGCCGTCGACCGTGGGGTCGACCATCCAGCGGTCATCGGCGAGGTCCGTGATGTCGACGACCGGGGCGGCGGCGGCCGGGTGGTCGCGGGCCATGGAGATGAACTGGGGTTCCCGTTCGACGAGGACGCGCCGTTCGAGGCCGTCCGGTACGCGCAGGGGGCAGCCCTCGACCTCGTGGACGAACGCCACGTCGAGCTGCGCGGCGGCGACGGCCCGCAGCAGGGCGTTGGCCGAGACGTCCGTGTGGAGGCTGATGTCGGTGCCGGGCAACCGCTGCCGTAAGCGCCGCAGCCAGCCGGCGAGGGCGCGGCTCGCGGTGGAGCCGATGCGCAGCCGGGCCCCGTCGGCGCGCGCGGCGGCCGCGCGGGTCTCGGTGACGAGCAGCGACATCTGCGCCACGAGGGGGCGGGCGCGGCTGAGGACGGTGTGGCCGAGGGGGGTCGGGCGGCAGCCGGTCCGTCCGCGCGTGAAGAGTTCGGCGCCGAGCGCGTTCTCGATGCGCCGCAGCTGGGTGGTCAGCGAGGGCTGGCTCATGCCCAGTTGCCGGGCCGCCTTGTGCAGGCTGCCCGTGTCGGCGATGGCGCACAGCGCCCGCAGATGCCTCACCTCCAGCTCCATGGTCCGAGCGTAGGGCGGCACCTTGCACCGCACCAGACACCTTGACCGCGTCAATTTCCTTGCCCCCGAAGGCTGTTGCCGGGAGCGATGCGGTCGTGCTATCGCCCGTTGGCATCATCCGTACGGGCCTGCCGCTCCCCGACACTCTGTCCACCGAACGCGTCCACCCAACCGTTCAGGACGAGCTAGGGAGCCCCCCATGAAGCACCCCAGGGCCGTGCTGGCCGCCGCGCTGAGCGTCGCCGCCGCTCTCGCCGCCGTGCCCGCGACGACCGCCACGGCCACCGCCGCCGCGAAGCCGATGACCCAGCAGTCCGCGTACTCCGCGTACTCGGGTTCCGCGGAGGAGGCGAAGGCGAACAAGGCGTTCTTCGACGCCGTCATGAAGTCGGTCGCGAAGAAGCGTGCCGCCACCCCGGGCGCGCAGGCCGTGACCGTCGTCTACTCGGCGGCGAACGCCCCGAGTTTCCGCACGCAGATAGCCCGCTCGACGCAGATCTGGAACAGCTCGGTCAGCAATGTGAAGCTCCAGGAGGGCAGCAACCCGGACTTCCGCTACTACGAGGGCAACGACTCGCGCGGCTCGTACGCCAGCACCGACGGGCACGGCCGCGGGTACATCTTCCTCGACTACCGGCAGAACCAGATCTACAACTCCACCAGAGTCACGGCGCACGAGACCGGCCATGTCCTGGGCCTGCCGGACCACTACTCCGGTCCGTGCAGTGAGCTGATGTCGGGCGGCGGACCGGGCCCGTCGTGCCAGAACGCGAACCCGAACGCGCAGGAGCGCGCCCGCGTCGACTACCTGTGGCGCAACGGCATCGCCGCCGCGGTGGCAGCGGTCTCCTGACCGTACGCACACGAGGCGCCCCGCTCCGCGCGGGGCGCCTTGTGCGTTGCGGGCCGGCGGGGGTCAGGCCGCTTCGAGGAGGGTGCGCTCGAAGCGGGCCCCGGGCGGCAGCTGGCGCAGGATGCGGTCGAGGGCCTGCTCGAAGTCGCCCCCGGTCACGCCCGATTCGTAGGCCGCTCCCCCGCAGTGCAGTGTGACCTGCAGGTCCACCCGCTCGGGTGAGCCGTCGGACAGCGCTTCACCCAGCGCCAACAGGCAGCTGAGCGTGCCCTGTTGGGAGACGCCGTCGGCGAGGACCGGCAGCGGCAGGTCCCACTCCAGTACGCAGCCGGCCAGGGGAAGGCCGCCGTTCTCCTCCGTCGCGCGCAGGGCGGCGAAGCCGCCGCCCCGGTACTCCACACCCCTGATCCGGGTGGTGACGGCCCGCCCGTCCGCCGCGATGACGATCGCTTCCGCACCCCGGCGGTCCCGGTACCAGCCGGTCCAGACTTCAGTCGACTCCGATGACATGGCGCGGACTGTAGCGGTATGACTGCCTCCGGCGTGAGGCCGGACACCCCCCGGGTCTGACTTCAGCCGATCTTGGTGCTGTTGCCCGGCTCGGTCTGGGATCCTCTCCGCTTCTTGCGCCAGGCCCAGTCCTTGGCCTCGTGGGGCGTCCTGCCGAAGAGGACGCACTGCGGGTTGTGGCACGGGCGGGGCCGCCAGACGGGGACCCACGCGCCGAGCACCTTGCGTCGTTTGATGGCCGTACCGACAGGCTGTCCACAGGCGGGGCAGTGCGGCTCTCGGGCCTCGCCCGCCTCTGGGCGGTGGACGGTTCGGCGTCCTTCGCTCGCCATGCCTCCAGGGTATTGCGGTTCAGCGCTTACGGCTGTAGGTGCGCACCAGGATGCCGTTCTCGAGGGTGCGGACCGATTCGAGCGTGAAGTCGGTGACGGAGAAGCCGGTGCCGAACATCGGCATGCCGGAGCCGTAGACCTGCGGATACGTCTTGATCACCAGCTCGTCGATCTCGTCGAGCAGCTGCCCGGCGATGGTCGAGCCGCCGCAGAGGTAGATGCCGTACGGGCTGTCCTCGGCCTTCAGCTCGCGGATCCGGGCCACGAGGTCGCCGGAGACGAGCTCGACGTTGGGGTGCGGGGACTCCTCGAGCGTGCGGGAGGCGACGATCTCGCGGAGGTGGTTGTACGGGCTGGGGAGGCCCGCGTCGAGGCCCAGCTGGTAGCTGCCGCGACCCTGGACGACCGTGTCGAAGCGCCGGTTCTCCAGGTCGTCGATGCCCATCATCCGGCGACCCTGGGTGGGGAGCATCTCCGGGTACTCGGTCTTGACGAACTCCAGGAACTCCTCGTTCACGAAGGCGAACATCGAGGTGGCGTCGCCCTCCGGGTCGCCGATGAAGCCGTCGATGGAGCAGGCGATGTAGTAGGTGAGCTTGCGCAAGTCGGTCCTTCGCGAGGGGAGCGGGGATGTGGCTGCGACCGCCGCAACCACGACGGATATAGTGCTTCACCCGTAGTGGTTGAGCAAGGGCGTTTTTCGGACACCCGGCAGACGAAAAAGGAGACCCGATGGCCAGAAACCCGGAGCGCAGGGCGGCGCTGCTCGACGCCGCCATCGACGTGCTGGCGCGCGACGGGGCCCGGGGGCTGACCTTCCGGGCCGTGGACGCGCAGGCCGGCGTCCCCGCGGGCACGGCGTCCAACTACTTCACGGGCCGCGACGACCTGCTGACCCAGGCCGGCGCCCGCATCCACGTACGGATGACCCCGGACGCCGAGCAGATCGACACCGCGATGCGCCCGGAGCCGAACCGCGCACTGGTCGCCGAGCTGATGAAGTGGCTGGTCCGGCGCATGACGCAGGAGCGCACCGGCTACCTCGCGATGCTGGAGCTGCGCCTGGAGGCCACCCGGCGCCCCGCCCTCCAGGCCGAGCTGAACCGTGCCGTACGGGAGGAGCTGGACCGCAACATCCGCTTCCACCTGGACGCGGGGCTGCCGGGCGACGCGGACACCGTGCTGACCCTGTACCTGGCCATGACCGGCCTGCTGCTCGAACACTTCACCCTGCCGGGCATGCTGCCGGCCGCGGACCTGGACCGGGTGGTGGAAACCCTGGTGACCCGCATCGTGCCGGGCGGCTGACCCGCCGTTCCCGCTGTGGGCAGTCGTGGCGCCCTGCCCACAGCGAAACGGCGCCGGCGCTCAGTACGTACGGCGCGTCACGAACTCCGCGAGGGACAGCAGGTCGCCCGCCGCCCCCGGATCCGGCACCGCCCGCGACAGCTGGTGCAGCGCGCGGGCCATCCGGTCGCCCGCCTCCGCCTGGGCCCAGTCACGCCCGCCCGCCCGCTCGACGGCGTCGGCGGCCAGCCAGACGTCCTTCTCGTCCAGCACGGGCTGGGCGTACAGCCGGGCCAGCTCCGCACCCGCGGGCGTCCCGGAGGTGAGCGCGGCGACCACGGGCAGCGACTTCTTGTGGGCGGCCAGGTCGGCGCCGGCCGGCTTGCCGGTGTGCTCGGGGTCGCCCCAGATGCCGATCAGGTCGTCGATCAGCTGGAAGGCGAGCCCCGCCTCCCGGCCGAACGCGTCCATCGCCGCCACCTCCTCCTCCCCGGCGCCCGCGTACAGCGCGCCGAGGGCGCAGGACGCGCCGAGGAGCGCGCCTGTCTTGGCCTCGGCCATGGCCAGGCACTCGTCGAGCGACACGTCGTGGGGGCCGCGCCCCTCGAACGCGCAGTCGGCCTGCTGGCCCGCGCACAGCTCGACCACGCACGCGGCGAGCCGCGCCGAGGCGGCGGCCGACGCGGGGTGCGGGTCGTCGGCGAGGACCCGCAGGGCGAGGGCGAGCATCGCGTCGCCCGCGACGAGGGCGTCCGGCATGCCGAAGACGGTCCAGGCGGTGGGCCGGTTCCGGCGGGTGGCGTCCTCGTCGACGATGTCGTCGTGGAGCAGCGTGAAGTTGTGCGCCAGCTCCACGGCGGCCGCCCCCCGCACGGCGGCGGCGGGGTCGGCGCCCAGCGCGCCGGCCGCGGCGAGGACGAGCGCCGGCCGGATCGCCTTGCCGGCCTGCCCCGTGGCCGGGGAGCCGTCGGCGTGGACCCAGCCGAAGTGGTACATCGCCACACGCCGAAGGGAGCCGGGCAACGACTCGACGGTGGAGCGCAGTTGGGGGTTGACGACGTGACGGGTGCGGTCGAGGAGCGCGGCCGCGCCGCCGCCCTCCTCCGCCGTGCCCGCCCGGTCCGTGCTGGTCATGGTCACGGTCACTTCCTCCACTCCTCCGCGCAGGGGTATGGGCGGGGGCGTCGGTGCAGGACACCCCCGCCCATACCCGGTTTCTCACCGCCAGCGGCTGACTTCGACGTTCTCCAGCACGCCGAGCGCGTCGGGCACGAGGATGGCGGCCGAGTAGTAGGCCGTGACGAGGTACGAGATGATCGCCTGCTCGTCGATGCCCATGAAGCGGCAGGACAGGCTGGGCTCGATCTCGTCCGGGAGACCCGTCTGGTGGAGGCCGATGACGCCCTGGTCGGCCTCGCCCGTACGCATGCAGAGGATGGACGTCGTACGGGCGTCGGAGATCGGGATCTTGTTGCACGGGAAGATCGGGACGCCCCGCCAGGACGGGATCTTGTGGCCGCCGATGTCGACGCTCTCGGGGACCAGTCCGCGCTTGTTGCACTCCCGCCCGAAGGCGGCGATCGCCTTGGGGTGGGCCAGGAACAGCTTGCTGCCGCGCCGGCGGGACAGCAGCTCGTCCATGTCGTCCGGGCTGGGCACGCCGTCGTGCGGCTGGAGCCGCTGCCCGTAGTCGCAGTTGGAGAGGAGCCCGAACTCCGGGTTGTTGATGAGCTCGTGCTCCTGCCGCTCGCGCAGCGCCTCGACCGTGAGCCGCAACTGCTGCTCGGTCTGGTTCATGGGCTGGTTGTAGAGGTCCGCGACCCGGGTGTGGACCTTCAGCACGGTCTGGGCGACGCTCAGCTCGTACTCGCGCGGCTTGGACTCGTAGTCCACGTAGGTGTGCGGGACGACGGCCTCGCCGACGTGTCCGGCGGAGAGGTCGATCTCCTTCTCGCCGTACTTGTTGGTGCGCTGGTGCGGGATGGCCGCGAGGCCGGCGAGGTGGGAGGCCAGCGAGCCGGCGCGCTCCGCGAGGTTGAGGACGTCGGCGCGGGTCAGCTCCAGCATCACGCAGGAGGTGGCCGCGCGGTGGGTGTACTCCCAGGTCGCCTCGCCGTCGAGGAGGGCGGCGTCGCCGAAGTACGCGCCGTCGGCGAGCACGTCGACGACGGCCTCGTCACCGTACGGGCCGGTGCCGATCTGCTCGACCTTGCCGTGCGCCAGCAGGAAGACCCGGTCGGCGGACGCGCCGGCCTCGGCGACGACCTCGCCGGGCCCGAACTGCCGCTGCGCGCACCGGTTGGCCAGCTCGGTGAGGGCGAGTTCGTCCTCGTAGTCGCGCAGGGCGGGCAGCTCGCGCAGCTCGCCGGGGACCACTTCGACCCGCTCACCGGTCTGCACGAACGTCAGGCGGCCGTCACCCAGTGCGTAGGTGAGCCGCCGGTTCACCCGGTACGTACCGCCCTGCACCTGTACCCAGGGCAGCATGCGCAGCAGCCACCGGGAGGTGATCTCCTGCATCTGGGGCGCTGATTTGGTGGTGGTTGCCAGGTTCCGCGCCGCAGCGGTGCCGAGGCTCTGCTGCGGTGGCGCCTGCTCGGCCCGCACCTCGTCGCCGACCGGGCCCACCGAACCAACCGACATGAAAGTCCCTCTCGTCATCTGATTGACCTGCGGCAGAAGCCTTTCAGCACGTGGCGTGAGGACGCCATTACACAAATGAGTGGGACTGAATGAAGATCGTGCGGGCAGCCGGATCGGGTTTTCGAACGCGTGCGGCGCAAAGATTTCGGGATGACCGGAAGCCGTCGCACGCTGTACGAACCGCACAATGGCCGGGTGAACGTCCACGACCTCGCCGCCGCCCTGGAGCCGCGGCTGCCCTCGCCGCTGCGGCCGGCCGACGACGACCGCTTCAGCCGGCGCGGGCTGCGGCTGCTGCTGAAGCGCGACGACCTCATCCACCCGGACCTCGTGGGCAACAAGTGGCGCAAACTGGCGCCGAACCTGGCAGGGGCCGCCGGCCGGCCGGTCCTGACGTTCGGCGGGGCGTACTCCAACCACCTGCGGGCCACGGCGGCGGCGGGGCGGCTGCTGGGCTTCCCGACCATCGGCGTCGTGCGCGGCGACGAGCTGGCGGGCCGCCCGCTGAACGCGTCGCTCGCGCGGTGCGCGGCGGACGGGATGCGGCTGGTCTTCGTCGACCGCGCCACGTACCGCGCGAAGGGCGACCCGGAGGTCCTGGCGGGGCTGCTGCGCGACGCGCCGGAAGGGACCGTGGTGGTGCCCGAGGGCGGCAGCAACGAGGCGGCCGTGCGGGGCTGTACGGCGCTGGGTCGGGAGCTGCGCGGGCGGGCGGACGTCGTGGCGGTGGCGTGCGGCACGGGCGGGACGCTGGCCGGCCTGGCGGCGGGACTGGGGCCGGGGCAGCGGGCGCTGGGGATACCCGTGCTGAAGGGCGGGTTCCTGGAGGGGGAGATACGGGCCCTCCAGGAGCGGGCCTTCGGCGGGCGGGCCGGTGAGTGGGGCCTGGACGACCGCTTCCACTTCGGCGGGTACGCCCGCGGCGCACCCGGCCTGACGGCCTTCGCCGAGGACTTCGAGGCGCGGCACGGCCTCGCGGTGGAGCGGGTCTACGTCGCCAAGATGCTGTACGCGCTGGTCACCCAGGCCGAGGAGGGCGCGTTCGCGCCGGGCACCACCGTCGCCGCCGTCGTGACGGGCGGACCCGACCCCGTGGACGGGAACAAGGAGGGGGTCGCGGACGGTTCGACGGGGTGAGGGCTGGGTACGTCAACCCTCCGCCGGTTCCTCGCGATTGGGCAGCGCACACCCCTAGCCACTGTCCGTACTCATGTGCTTACCATGAGTGACAGCCGTCGGACCGGGGGCCCCGGCGACACGGCAGCATGGATCGCGATAGCGTCACGGCGACTACGCACACCTGCGTACCGCACGGTTCCGGGGGGTCCATGATTCCCCGGTCCCCGATTGAGTTTGTGCCACCTTGGAGGTGAGGGTGTCCCAGATCGCAGGCGAGCCCGGGACCCAGGACTTCGTCGAAGTCCGGCTGCCCGCTGCGGGTGCCTACCTGTCCGTGCTGCGTACGGCCACGGCCGGCCTCGCGGCGCGTTTGGACTTCACCCTCGACGAGATCGAGGACCTGCGCATCGCGGTCGACGAGGCCTGCGCGATCCTGCTGCAGCAGGCCGTGTCCGGCTCGGTGCTCAGCTGTGTCTTCCGGCTCATCGACGACTCTCTCGAGGTCACGGTGTCGGCCCCCACGACCGACGGGCGCGCCCCCGAGCGCGACACCTTCGCCTGGACGGTGCTGTCGGCACTGGCCGGCAAGGTGGACTCCTCGGTGGCGGACGACCGTACGGTCTCTATCAGCCTGTACAAACAGCGCGGCGCGGGACCCGGGCCGGCGTGAGGAATGGGGACGGTCCGGTGCGGAACGAGGAGCGCGGCCCACGGGCGGTGAGCGCGGCGGAGGGCATCGCGGGCATCCCGGAACAGCAGGCGCGGCCGCACCCGGTGGACGGTCTTGTGGAGGCGTCGGAGCAGGCGCGGGCAGAGCGGGCGGCGCAGATGAGCGAACACGAGCACGGGCAGGACGGCAGGCAGCAGCACGATCCGCAGGACCGCAGCGGTGCGCGGGCGATGTTCGTCGAGCTGCGCACGCTGCCGGAAGGCTCGCCCGAGCGGGCGGAGCTCCGCAACCAGCTGGTACGGATGCACCTGCCGCTCGTGGAGCACCTGGCGCGCCGGTTCCGCAACCGGGGCGAGCCGCTGGACGACCTGACGCAGGTCGCCACCATCGGTCTGATCAAGTCGGTGGACCGGTTCGATCCGGAGCGCGGTGTCGAGTTCTCGACGTACGCGACGCCGACCGTGGTCGGGGAGATCAAGCGCCACTTCCGTGACAAGGGGTGGGCGGTACGGGTGCCGCGCCGCCTCCAGGAGCTGCGGCTGTCGCTGACGACGGCCACGGCGGAGCTGTCCCAGCTGCACGGGCGGTCACCGACGGTGCACGAGCTGGCCGAGAAGCTGGGCATCTCGGAGGAGGAAGTCCTGGAGGGCCTGGAGTCGGCGAACGCGTACTCCACGCTGTCCCTGGACGTCCCCGACACGGACGACGAGTCGCCCGCGGTGGCGGACACGCTGGGCGCGGAGGACGAGGCGCTGGAGGGCGTCGAGTACCGCGAGTCGCTGAAGCCGCTGCTGGAGGACCTGCCGCCGCGGGAGAAGCGGATCCTGCTGCTTCGCTTCTTCGGCAACATGACCCAGTCGCAGATCGCGCAGGAGGTCGGCATCTCCCAGATGCACGTCTCGCGCCTCCTGGCCCGAACGCTCGCGCAGCTGCGCGAGAAGCTCCTGGTCGAGGAGTAGACGGGGGGGCTCACGCCCCGTTCCCCGCCCCGCTGCGATCGGCGCCGCCGGTTCCCCGACGAGGAACCGGCGGCGTCAGGCGTTGGTGCGGCGGACGCCGAGGGCCGTCGTGGTCGACGGGTGGAGCAGGAGGACGAGACCCGCCACCGCGGCCAGGCCCAGCGCGATGCCCGCCGGGAGCAGTGCGCCCTTCGCCGTGACGAGCGTCCACGCCACCGGCAGCGCCAGGAGCTGCGTGATGAGCGCCGGCCCCCGGCTCCAGCTGCGGCACCGCAGCAGCCCGCGCGCGGCGATCAGCGGGATCAGCCCCAGCCCGATCAGCGTCAGGCCCCCGGTGAGGGCCTGGGTCAGGCCGTCCGGGCGGCCCGTCAGCGTGGCCACGAGGATGTACGCGCCGCCGGCGAACAGGGCCAGCGCCTCCAGGCCGGACACAGCCGCGGCGGCCGTCACGAGCGGGGGACGCGGCGGGGAATCGGGGTTCGGGTCGCTGCTGCTCACCCCATGAAGGGTAGCCGCCGGCCCCGGGCCTCCCCTGGGCGCGGTACCGCGCGGTAGGTACCCTGGCGGGCATGCGCGCACTTCTCGTGGTCAACCCGGCAGCCACCACCACGAGTGCCCGCACCCGCGACGTACTGATCCACGCGCTGGCCAGCGAGATGAAGCTGGAGGCCGTGACGACGGAGTACCGGGGCCACGCCCGGGACCTGGCCCGCAGGGCCGCCGAGTCGCGCGACGTCGAGCTGGTCGTCGCTCTCGGTGGCGACGGCACGGTGAACGAGGTCGTCAACGGGCTGCTCCACCACGGCCCGGACCCGGACCGCCTGCCGCGTCTCGCGGTGGTGCCCGGCGGTTCCACCAATGTGTTCGCCCGCGCGCTCGGCCTGCCGAACGACGCCGTCGAGGCGACCGGCGCGATCCTGGACGGCCTGCGCGAGCACCGGGTGCGCACGATCGGCCTGGGCCTCGCGGCGGGAACGCCCGGTACGGAGGACGAGTCGATCGCGGGCCGCTGGTTCACGTTCTGCGCGGGCTTCGGCTTCGACGCCGGGGTGATCGGGCGGGTCGAGCAGCAGCGGGAGCGCGGCAAGCGGTCGACGCACGCGCTGTACCTGCGCCAGGTGGTCCGCCAGCTCCTGGAGGAGCCGCACCGCCGGCACGGCACGATCACGCTGGAGCGGCCGGGCCACGACCCGGTCGAGGACCTGGTGCTGTCGATAGTCTGCAACACCGCCCCGTGGACGTACCTGGGCAATCGCCCGGTGTACGCGTCGCCGGAGGCGTCGTTCGACACCGCGCTCGACGTGCTGGCGCTCAGCCGCCTGTCGACGTCCGCGGTCGCGCGCTACGCGACGCAGCTGCTGACGTCGACCCCGGAGCGCGGACCGCACGGCAAGCACGCGGTCTCACTGCACGACCAGACGGACTTCGCCTTGCATTCCAAGGTCCCGCTGCCCTTCCAGATGGACGGCGACCACCTGGGGCTCCGTACCAGCGTGACGTTCACAGGCGTTCGCCGTGCACTGGGTGTGATTGTGTGAGTAGAAGGGCCGTAAACCCTTTATCTCGAACGTATGGGCTGGGGTCCACCCCATAGAAGTACGGCTGTGACCTACCCGACACCGAAGAATCAAAAAAAACTTTCCGGAAGGGGTTGTATCCGTCGCCGAGGTTTGCGAGTCTCTACGTGGCGATCGGGACGGCCCGCAAGACCGGCCTCCAGTGAGAGCCAGAACCCCTCCTCAAACCAGGACCACACCAGTGCCAACTGGGACGTCGGCCCTTCCCTTGCGGGGGGATTCGTGAAAGCGTTCACATTCACAAGCAACTTGCATGCAACACCAAGGAGAGGTAGCAGCCATGGACTGGCGTCACAACGCCGTTTGTCGTGAGGAAGACCCCGAGCTGTTCTTCCCCATCGGCAACACCGGTCCTGCGCTGCTGCAGATCGAGGAAGCCAAGGCTGTCTGCCGACGCTGCCCCGTCATGGAGCAGTGCCTGCAGTGGGCGCTCGAGTCCGGCCAGGACTCCGGCGTCTGGGGTGGCCTCAGCGAGGACGAGCGTCGTGCGATGAAGCGCCGCGCCGCTCGCAACCGGGCGCGCAACGCCACCGCCTGAGCAACGCCGCAACGCCACCGCGCCTCCCGAGTAGCAGCGCGCAGCAGTAACCCCTAAAGCGTTCGAGCCCCGGACCGTGACGAAACGGTCCGGGGCTCGCTGCTGTCCGGGACTCGCTGCTGTCCGGGTCGTCCCGAACGGCCCGGGGTGCTCACTTCTGGGGGCGTACGGGGATGTCGAGCACCACGCGCGTGCCGCGCTCCGGGGCCGGCCGCATGTCGAACGTGCCGCCCAACTCCCCCTCCACCAGCGTCCGTACGATCTGAAGCCCCAGGTTCCCGGCGCGCTGGGCGTCGAACCCCTCGGGCAGACCGCGGCCGTCGTCCTGCACGGTGATGAGCAGCCGGGCGTCGGCCGCGCGCGAGTCGCCGCGCACCGCCGTGACGTCGACCGTGCCGTGCTCGCCCGGGGCGAAGGCGTGCTCCAGGGCGTTCTGCAGGATCTCGGTGAGGACCATGGACAGGGGCGTGGCGACCTCGGCCTCCAGGACACCGAAGCGGCCGTTGCGGCGGCAGGTGACCTTGCCCGGGGAGATCTCGGCGACCATCGAGATCACGCGGTCGGCGATGTCGTCGAACTCCACCCGCTCGTCCAGGTTCTGGGACAGCGTCTCGTGGACGATCGCGATGGAGCCGACGCGGCGGACCGCCTCGTTCAGGGCCTCGCGGCCGCGGTCGGAGTCCATGCGCCGGGCCTGGAGGCGCAGCAGCGCGGCGACCGTCTGGAGGTTGTTCTTCACCCGGTGGTGGATCTCCCGGATGGTGGCGTCCTTGGTGATCAACTCGCGTTCGCGGCGGCGTAGTTCGGTGACGTCGCGCAGCAGGACCAGCGAGCCGATGCGGGTGCCCTTGGGCTTGAGCGGGATGACGCGCAGCTGGATGACGCCGCCGTTGCCCTCGACCTCCGTCTCGCGCGGGGCGTAGCCGCTGGCCAGTTTGACCAGGGCCTCGTCGACGGGTCCGCGGGAGGGGGCCAGGTCCGCGGTGATCTGGCCGAGGTGCTGGCCGACGAGGTCGGCGGCGAGCCCGAGGCGGTGGTACGCGGACAGCGCGTTGGGCGAGGCGTACTGGACGATGCCGTCCGCGTCGAGCCGGATCAGGCCGTCGCCGGCGCGCGGCGACGAGTCCATCTCGACCTGTTCCTCGGGGAAGGGGAAGGCGCCGGCGGCGATCATCTGGGCCAGGTCCGAGGCGGACTGGAGGTAGGTGAGTTCCAGCCGGGAGGGGGTGCGGACGGTGAGCAGGTTGGTGTTGCGGGCGATCACGCCCAGGACCCGGCCCTCACGGCGTACGGGGATCGACTCGACGCGGACGGGGACCTCCTCGCGCCACTCCGGGTCGCCCTCGCGCACGATCCGGCCCTCGTCCAGCGCCGCGTCCAGCAGCGGCCGGCGGCCGCGCGGGACGAGGTGGCCGACCATGTCGTCCTGGTAGGAGGTGGGCCCGGTGTTGGGGCGCATCTGGGCGACGGACACGTACCGCGTGCCGTCGAGGGTGGGGACCCACAGGACGAGGTCGGCGAAGGACAGGTCGGAGAGCAGCTGCCACTCCGAGACCAGCAGGTGGAGCCATTCGAGGTCGGACTCGCTCAGAGCGGTGTGCTGGCGTACGAGGTCGTTCATGGAGGGCACATCTGGAGCGTACCGGTGGCGTGAACCTGGTGCTTTCCCGGTCCGTGGTGGAGGATGGACCAGGAAAACGTGCGGACGCATGGATGGACAGACAAGATTGGTCTAGTCCACAATGCAGAAGTACCCTGAAATCGAAGACTTCCGCCCTCCCCGCACAGGAGGGTGGACCGAGGGACCGGGCTCTCTGCCCTGACTGCACCGGTGCCTCACCCATGGCCGTGGGACCGCACATCCGACGGCCGTTGCAACTCCGGGCTGCGGTGCCGTACGGGTTGAGGGTCCCGTACCGGCGCCGCGGCCCGCGGGTGTTTCCGGGCCCTTACGGCCCCCGGCCTTCAACCGCGTGGGCACCCCGGCCGACATCGCGGGCCGGGGGCCTAGTGGGTCTCCGTCACCTTGGCCAGGGCCCTCGGGGCGTCGGGGTCCTGACCGCGGGCGATGGTGACCTCGTACGCGAGGAGCTGCAGCGGCAGGATCTCCAGGATCGGCTGGAGCTCCTCCGGCACGCCCCCGACCGGCAGGACGAAGCCGGTGGACGCCGCCTCCACCTGCGGGCCCGGGCCCACCACGAACAGGTCGGCGCCCCGGCCGCGGAGGCGGTCGAGGACCGGCTGGAGCGCGGCGCCGCCGCGGCCCTCGGTGACCACGGCGATGACCGGCGAGACGTTGTCGACCATGGCCAGCGGGCCGTGGAGCAGGTCGGCGCCGGAGTAGGAGAGCGCCGGGATGTAGCTGGTCTCCATCAGCTTCAGGGCGGCCTCCTTCGCCGTGGGGTAGCCGTAGCCCCGGGAGGTGATCACCATCCGTTCGGCGAAGCGGTAGCGCGCGGCGAGGGTGCGGATCTCGTCCTGCCGGGCCAGGATCTGCGCGGCCAGGTCCGGCAGCGGCTTCGCCGCCGCGCCGTCGCCGCCGCGCAGGCCCTCGACGAAGAGGTACAGGGCGAGCAGCGAGGCGGTGTAGGTCTTGGTGGCCGGCAGCGCCTTCTCGGGGCCGGCCAGGATGTCGATGTGGTACTCGGACACCGCGGCGAGCGGTGAGTCCGGGTTGTTGGTCACGGCCAGGGTGATCGCCCCGGCCTCCCGCGCCGCCCGGGTGGAGGCGACCAGGTCCGGTGAGCCGCCGGACTGGCTGACCGTGACCACCAGGACGTCGGCGAGCTGCGGCCGCGCCCCGTACGCCGTGGTCGTCGACATGGACGTGAGCCCGCACGGCAGGCCCAGCTTGATCTCCAGCAGGTACTTGGCGTACAGGGCGGCGTTGTCGGACGTCCCCCGGGCGGTCAGCAGCACGAAGCGCGGCCGGCGCGCCGCGACGGCCTCAGCGACCGCACGGATCGCCGGAGCGCCCTCGTCCAGGATCCGGCGCAGCACCGCGGGCTGTTCCGCCATCTCCCCCGCCATGATCCGGCCCGGCTCGTCAGTCATGAGTCCCAGTCGACCAGGGATCAGGGCGGGTCGCCAGCCGTGGGCACGAGGGGGTCGACTCCTGCTAGATTGGTCCATACAATTGGTCTATACCACTAGTGAGTCCACCCTCTTCCCAGATCGGCAGGCCCCAGCGTGGAAGTTGTCATCGTCCAGGACGCCCAGGCAGGCGGCGAACTCATCGCGGAGGCCATCGCGGACCTCCTGCGCCGCAAGCCCGACGCTCTGCTCGGCGTGGCCACCGGCTCGACGCCGCTGCCCATCTACGACGCGCTGACCGCCAAGGTCCGCTCGGGCGCCGTCGACGTCTCGCGCGCCCGGGTCGCCCAGCTCGACGAGTACGTGGGGCTGCCCGCCGGGCACCCCGAGTCGTACCGGTCCACCGTGCTCCGCCAGGTCGTGGAGCCTCTGGGGCTGGGCCCGGACGCCTTCATGGGGCCCGACGGCTCGGCCGCGGACGTCCAGGAGGCCTGCGAGGCGTACGACAGGGCGCTCGCCGCGGCAGGCGGCGTGGACCTGCAGATCCTCGGCATCGGCACGGACGGGCACATCGGCTTCAACGAGCCGTGCTCCTCGCTCGCCTCCCGCACCCGGATCAAGACGCTCACCGAGCAGACGCGGGTCGACAACGCGCGCTTCTTCGACCACGACATCGACCAGGTGCCCCACCACGTCATCACGCAGGGCATCGGCACGATCCTGGAGGCCCGCCACCTGGTGCTGCTCGCGACCGGCGAGGGCAAGGCCGAGGCGGTCGCCCAGACGGTCGAGGGCCCCGTCTCCGCGCTCGTGCCCGCCTCCGCGCTCCAGCTGCACCCGCACGCCACGGTCGTCGTCGACGAGGCGGCCGCGTCCAAGCTGAAGCTCGCCGACTACTTCCGCCACACCTACGCGCACAAGCCCTCCTGGCAGGGCCTGTAGGGCACCACAGGCGAAGGGGCCGGGCACCCGCTGGTGCCCGGCCCCTTCGTCGTGCGCGCTCACACGCCGGCGATGACCTCCGCCGCCGCCTGCCCGCACACCCGCGCCGCGCCGTGCGTCGCGATGTGCAGCGCCCCGCGCGGCGGAGCCTGGTTCAGACCCATCTCCACCACGACCGTGTCGGGGCGTACGGCGAGCAGCCCGTCCAGCGCCTCCCTCATCCAGGCGTGACGGTGCGCGTCGCGCACGACGGCCACGATCCGGCGCTCCCCCGCCGCCCGCAGCACGTCCTCCACTGCCACCTCCGGCCCGTACGTCCCCGTCCGGGTGCCGAGCAGGAGGCGGGCCAGCTCGGCGGCGATGCCCCACGGGGTCTCGTCGCCCACGGCGATGTTCGCGACGGGCGCGAAGGACGCCACGTAGGGCGCGCCCGCCGGCGGGGTGTACGGCTTCTCCCCGGCCGTCACGCGCAGGGCGCGGCGTGCGGCCACCAGGCCGATGCCGGTGCCGGGCGCGGTCCCCTCCTGCTCAGCCGCGCCCGGCTCCGATCCAGCCCCCCTCGCCCGGTGCGCCTGGGTCCAGGACGCGAGGGCGCGTACCCGCGCCGCCGCGTCGGCCAGCCGCTCCTCGGGCAGTCCGCCGGTCCGTACCGCCGCCACCAGCGCGTCGCGCAGGCGCAGTACGGTCTCCTCGTCCGCCAGGCCGCCGCCGACGCAGATGGCGTCGGCGCCCGCCGCGATGGCGAGGACGGAGCCGCGCTCGATCCCGTACGTCGAGGAGATGGCCTGCATCTCCATGCCGTCGGTGACGATCAGGCCTTCGTAGCCCAGCTCTCGGCGCAGCAGACCGGTGAGGATCCGCGGGCTCAGAGTGGCCGGGCGATCGGGATCGAGCGCGGGCAGCAGGATATGCGCGCTCATCACCGATTTGGAACCCGCGGCGATGGCCGCGCGGAAAGGCACCAGCTCACGGGCGTGCAGTGTGTCCGGATCCACATCGATACGGGGCATCGCGTGGTGCGAATCCACATTCGTGTCGCCGTGTCCGGGGAAGTGCTTGGTGCAGGCGGCGACCCCGGCGGCCTGGAGGCCCTCGACGTAGGCCGCGGTGTGGCGGGCGGTCAGGTGCGGGTCGGCACCGAACGACCGTACACCGATGACCGGATTGTCCGGGTTCGAGTTGACATCGGCGGAGGGCGCCCAGTTGAGGTCGACGCCACAGGCGGCGAGCCGGCGGCCCATCTCCAGGGCCACGGCCCGGGTCAGCTCGGGGTCGTCGACCCGGCCGAGGGCGAGGTTGCCGGGGAAGGACGAGCCGGTGCGCACCTCCAGGCGGGTGACGTCGCCGCCCTCCTCGTCGATGGCGACGAGGACGTCCTCGCGCTCCGCCCGCAGCCGCGCCGTGAGCGCGGCCAGTTGCCCGGGCGAGGCGATGTTGCGGCCGAACAGGCCCACCGAGGAGAGTCCTTCGCCGATGCGGCGCAGCAGCCAGTCGGGGGCGGTGGTGCCGACGAACCCGGGCTGGAGGACGGTGAGCGCGTCCCGGGTGAGGGTGTCGGACGTACCGCGTACGAGGGTGGTCATGGGGCGCGTCATCCCTTCACGGCGCCGGCGGTCATCCCGCCGACGGCCCGTCGCTGGAGGAACAGGAAGACGATCAGGACCGGGAGCGCGAACAGCGTGGAGGCGGCCATCGTGGCGCCCCAGTCGTTGCCGAAGGCCGTCTGGAACTGGGTGAGCCACAGGGGCAGCGTCTGCGCGGTCTTCTCCTTGTTGAGGATCAGGACCATCGCGAACTCGTTCCAGGCGGTGATGAACCCGAACAGCGAGGTGGACATCAGTCCCGGCGCGAGCAGCGGGAAGATCACCTTGCGGAAGGCCTGGCCGCGCGTGCAGCCGTCGATCTGGGCGGCCTCCTCCAGTTCGACCGGCACGGCGGCGATGAAGCCGCGCAGGGTCCAGATCGTGAAGGGCAGCACCATCACGAAGTAGACGGCCGTGAGCAGCGGGACGCTGTTCAGCATGTCGGCGTCCCGGGCGATCATGTACATCACGATGACCATGACTTCCCAGGGGGCCATCTGCGCCATCATCACCGCGAGGACCAGGCCCTTGCGGCCGCGGAACTTCAGCCGGGCGATGGCGAAGCTCGCCGCCAGGGCGACCACCAGGGCGAGCAGGACGGCACCGACGGTGATGGTGAGGCTGTTGCCGACGTACGTCCAGAACAGGTCGACGCCGGTGGCGGTCGGGTAGTTCTCGAACGTCGGCGTGAACAGGAACACCGGGTCCTTGGACAGGATCTCGGCCTGCGGCTTCAGCGACGAGCTGAACATCCAGTACACGGGGAAGACGAAGACCACGGCGAGGACGAGGGCGGCCGCGTTGCGCAGCACCGCGCCGGGCCGGACCGGCCTCCGCCGCAGGACCTGGGGCGCCGCGTCGCGGGAGTGGGTGGTGGCGGTGGTGGTGCTCACTGCTCCTCCTCCTGCTTCAGGATCAGTCGGAAGTAGAAGGACATGGCGGCGATCAGCATCACGATCGTGAGGACCGAGATGGCCGCGGCGAGGCCGTAGTGGGCCTGGCCCTGGCCCTCGATGTAGGCGAAGACGGGAAGGGTCTCGGAGCCCCGGTCGGGACCGCCCAGGTTCATGGCGTACACCTGGGCGAACGCCTTGAACACCCAGATGATCTCCAGGAAGGTGGTGATCAGGAAGAACGGCTTGAGGTTCGGGAAGACCACGGACCAGAAGGTGCGCCAGCCGTTCGCGCCGTCCATCCTGGCGGCCTCGTACAGCTCCGTGCCGATCGTGGTGAGACCGGCGTACATGTTGAGCGCGACGAACGGGATCGAGCCCCAGACCACCAGGAGCGTGACGATGACCAGGGTGGAGAAGCCGGTCTCGAACCAGTTGTGCTGCTCGTAGCCCGCGAAGCCGAGGGTCCTCATCAGCCAGTTGGCGACGCCGAACTGCTCGTCGAAGAGCCAGCGGAAGACCGTCACGGAGGCGACGATCGGCATCGCCCAGGCGAGCATCAGGGCCAGCGAGAGCACCAGCCGCATGCGCTTGCCGAGCCGGTTGAGCAGCAGGCCGATCAGGGTGCCGAGGCCCATGATCAGTACGACGTTGGCGGCCGTGAAGCCGACGCTGCGCAGGACGACGGTCCAGAACTGGGAGTCGCCGAGCAGCTGGGTGTAGTTGTCGAAGCCGATCCACTCGGCCTGACGGGTGATCAGCTCCTTGCGGTTGACCTGCTGGAAGGAGAGGACCACGTTGCGGACCAGCGGATAGAGCAGCAGCACCGCCATGGCGAGCACGGCCGGCGCGACGAGCAGGTACGGCAGCAGTCCGCCGGGCAGGGAGCGTTTGCCGCGAGGAGGCCGACGGGCGCCCTTCGGGCCCGTGGGAGGTGGTGGCGTCCGGTCCTGGCTCTGCGCCGCCCTCCCGGGCGGGTCCTGAGGAGCGGAGGTCACCGCTCCCTGGGAGTCCACGGTCATGGTCTTCTTCCTCGCGGTTCTGGGGCTCCCGTGCCCGACGGGTACTGCCGTGGCCCGGTGGTGCGGCGGCTCGCGGCCGGCCGCACCACCGGGTGCCGGTGCGGTGACTACTGCTGGTTGACGCGCTCGGTGATCACCTTGTCGGCGGCCTCACCGGCCGCCTTGGGGTCCTCGCCCTTGAGCACCTTGGTCATGTAGTCCTTGATCGGGTTGGGCGCGGTCTCGACGTTGGCCCAGCCCGGAGTGACCGGGGTGATACGGCCGACGGGCGCGGCCTGGGCCATCGCCTCGGCGAAGGAGCCCGCCTCCGGCTTGAACTGGGCGGCGTCGTTGTTCGGCAGCAGCGCGCCGCCGGTCGCCTGGGCGTACTTGGCCATCTGCGCCTTGCCGGCGGCGAGGGCCAGCCACTCCTTGGCCAGCTCCTTGTTCGGGGAGCGCTCGGCGACGGCGAGGTTGGAGCCGCCGAAGAAGACGGAGCCGGGCTTGTCCGCGGTCTTGCCCGGGATCGGGAAGTAGCCGAAGTCGGCCGTCTTGCCGGCCTTCTTCATGGCGTCGATCGCGCCGCCGGCCTCCCAGCCGAGGCCGATCCAGGACGCCACGCCGCCCTTGGGCACGATGTCGGTGGACTGCTGCGGGGTGGCCTCGTCCTTGTCCTTGGGAGCGGTCGAGTACGACTGCAGCTCCTTGTAGAAGTTCATCGCGGCGACGGCCTGGGGGGACGCGAGGTTGCCCTTCCACTTGTCGCCGTCCTTGACGGCGAGGTCGCCGCCCTCGTCCCAGACGAAGCCGGCGTAGACGTACCAGCTCTGGCCCGGCAGGTAGATGGGCTGGACCTTGGAGTCGGACGCCTTGATCTTCTTCAGTCCGGCGATCCACTCGGCGCGGGTCTTCGGCGGGGTGACGCCGGCCTTCTTGAAGACGGCCTTGTCGTAGACGACGACACGGTTGGCGGCGTACCACGGGGCGGAGTAGAGCTTGCCGTCCAGCTCGTTGGAGGCGAGCATCCCCTTGTTCCAGCCGTCGGCGCCCAGCTTGGCCTTGTCACCGGTGAGGTCGGCGAGGCCGCCGGTCGCCGCGTAGCCCGCGGTCTGGGTGTTGCCCAGTTCGAGGACGTCCGGCGGGGTGTCCTCGGAGAGGGCCGTGGTGACCTTCTCCTGGATGCCGTTCCACTGCTGGACCTCGACCTTGACCTTGACGCCCTTGTGCTGGGCCTCGAACTCCTTGTTGACTTCCTTGATCCAGGCGTCGGGAGCCGAGCCGTCCATCACCCAGACGGTGAGAGTCTTGTTGCCGTCGGCGTCGGTGGAGCCCCCCTTGCCGCTGTCCGAACCACACGCGGCGAGGCCGACCATCATGCCCGCGACGCCGATCGCCGCGATGAGCTTGCGCTTCACGCCACCCTCCTCAGGGATGCCTGCAACCCCCTGCCCACCGCGATGACCTACGACGACATACGACGAGTACTGCTCGTGGGACCGGGCCTGATCTTTAATGGTTTAGACCAGTACCCGGGAGCTTGGCCTAGACCTTTAGGGGTGTCAAGGGTGTATAAGAAGGGCTGTCGTGTCCGTTATCGGACCGACACCTGAGGAGGGGCGACGACCCGTGACCGGTCCGTGCCACCATGTGAGCCGCGACAGACGGAGGAGCCGGTGACGGCAGCAGCACAGGAGTCGGGAAGGCAGGCCATGGCCACGGACAGTGGCGGTACGGAGACCGAGAACGGGACGGCTACCCGGACGGCTCGCGTGCCGAAGTACTACCGGCTCAAGCGGCATCTGCTGGAGATGACGGAGACGATGCCGCCCGGCACGCCCGTGCCTCCGGAGCGGACCCTCGCCGCGGAGTTCGACACCTCCCGCACCACCGTGCGGCAGGCCCTCCAGGAACTGGTCGTCGAGGGCCGGCTGGAACGCATCCAGGGCAAGGGCACCTTCGTCGCCAAGCCGAAGGTCTCCCAGGCGCTCCAGCTCACCTCATACACCGAGGACATGCGCGCCCAGGGCCTGGAGCCGACCTCCCAGCTGCTCGACATCGGCTACGTCACCGCCGACGACACGCTGGCCGGGCTCCTCGACATCCAGCCGGGCGGCCGGGTGCTCCGCATCGAGCGGCTGCGCCTGGCGAGCGGCGAGCCGATGGCCATCGAGACGACGCACCTGTCGGCCAAGCGCTTCCCCGCGCTGCGCCGCTCGCTCGTCAAGTACACGTCCCTGTACACCGCGTTGGCCGAGGTGTACGACGTCCACCTGGCCGAGGCCGAGGAGACTATCGAGACGTCCCTGGCCACGCCGCGCGAGGCCGGCCTGCTCGGCACGGACGTGGGCCTGCCGATGCTGATGCTCTCCCGCCACTCGATCGACGAGAACGGCGCCCCGGTGGAGTGGGTCCGCTCGGTCTACCGCGGCGACCGGTACAAGTTCGTGGCACGGTTGAAGCGGCCGAACGACTGACGACCGCGGCCGACGGCGGCCCGGCTGGGGGTCCGGGGGTCATCCCCCGGAAAAACACAGCGTGGCGCGGCTGAAGCGGCCGAACGACTGACGTACGGACACGGTTGTGTCCCGCCCGTTATGCGGACAGGGCTTTCGCCCTGTCCACGGGTCCCTTAGATTTCCTGCCCATTACGCGTGTGATCAGCGTGACCAGAGGGTTCAGAGGGATCAGCGAGGGGACGCCGTATGTCGCAGGAGCAACAACCGAAACAGCTGCCGGTCGTCACACCGGTCAGGGTGGTGATCGCGCTCTGCCTGATCGCCCCGTTCGTCGCCATGCTCTGGGTCGGGTCGTACGCGAAGACCGACCCGGCGTTCATCGGCATCCCGTTCTTCTACTGGTACCAGATGTTCTGGGTGCTGCTCTCCACCGCCCTGACGGTGGTCGCCTACCAGCTCTGGCACCGTGACCAGCGGGCCCGCAAGGGGGGTGCGTCGCAGTGAAGGACGGTGTGAACGGCGTCGCGCTCGCCGTCTTCGTCTTCTTCTTCCTGGCCGTCACGGTCATGGGCTTCATGGCCGCGCGCTGGCGCCGGGCCGAGAACGAGAACAGCCTGGACGAATGGGGCCTGGGCGGCCGCTCGTTCGGCACGTGGGTCACCTGGTTCCTGCTGGGCGGCGACCTGTACACGGCCTACACGTTCGTCGCCGTACCGGCGGCGATCTACGCGGCCGGCGCGGCCGGCTTCTTCGCCGTGCCGTACACGATCCTCGTCTACCCGCTGATCTTCACCTTCCTGCCGCGCCTGTGGTCGGTGTCGCACAAGCACGGGTACGTCACCACCTCGGACTTCGTCCGCGGCCGGTTCGGGTCCAAGGGCCTGTCCCTGGCGGTCGCCCTCACCGGCATCCTCGCCACCATGCCGTACATCGCGCTCCAGCTGGTCGGCATCCAGGCCGTCCTGGACGTGATGGGCGTGGGCGGCGGCGAGAACACGAACTGGTTCATCAAGGACCTGCCGCTGCTCATCGCCTTCGGTGTCCTCGCGGCGTACACGTACTCGTCCGGGCTGCGCGCACCCGCGCTGATCGCCTTCGTCAAGGACACCCTGATCTACATCGTCATCGCGGTGGCGATCATCTACATCCCCATCAAGCTGGGCGGCTTCGACGCCATCTTCGGCGCCGCCGAGGACGCGTTCGCGCAGGAGAACCCGGCCACCGGCAAGCCGCGCGGCGCGCTCGTGCCGGGCGAGGCGAGCCAGTGGACGTACGCCACGCTGGCGCTCGGCTCGGCGCTGGCGCTGTTCATGTACCCGCACTCCATCACGGCGACGCTGTCCTCGCGCAGCCGTGACGTCATCCGCCGCAACACCACGATCCTGCCGCTCTACTCGCTGATGCTGGGCCTGCTGGCCTTCCTCGGCTTCATGGCGATCGCCGCGGGCGTGAAGGTGCAGAACGGCCAGCTGGCCATCCCGCAGCTGTTCGAGAACATGTTCCCGGACTGGTTCGCGGGCGTCGCCTTCGCCGCGATCGGCATCGGCGCGCTGGTGCCGGCGGCCATCATGTCGATCGCCGCGGCGAACCTCTTCACTCGCAACATCTACAAGGACTTCCTGAAGCCGGACGCGACGCCGGAGCAGGAGACCAAGGTGTCCAAGCTGGTGTCGCTGCTGGTGAAGGTGGGTGCGCTGGCCTTCGTCCTCACCATGGACAAGACGGTCGCCATCAACTTCCAGCTGCTGGGCGGCATCTGGATCCTGCAGACCTTCCCGGCCCTGGTGGGCGGCCTGTTCACCCGGTGGTTCCACCGCTGGGCGCTGCTGGCCGGCTGGGCGGTCGGCATGGTGTACGGCACGCTGGCCGCGTACGGCGTGGCCAGCCCGACGCAGAAGCACTTCGGCGGCTCGTCCGCCGAGATCCCGGGCATCGGCGAGATCGGCTACATCGGCCTCACCGCGTTCGTGCTCAACGTTCTCGTCACGGTCGTCCTGACGTTCGTCCTGCGGGCCGTGAAGGCGCCGGAGGGCGTCGACGAGACGTCCCCGTCGGACTACACGGCGGACGCGGGCGACCCGGGCGTCCAGCGGGAACTGCCCAAGGTGGCCGCCGGCCACTGAGCCGACCCGCCGGCAAGGAACTGACACACTGACACAACATGTGGGGGGTGCCGTATCAGGCGCCCCCCACATGTATGCTCGTCCTCGCTGTCGCCACAGGGGAATCCGGTGTGAATCCGGAACTGTCCCGCAACGGTGTATCAGTGTGCTTTTGCGCACCCGCAGTCCGATGACCTGCCGACAGTCGCCCGGACCCTCCGGCCCGGGTGCCACGACGTCCGGGCCTCGCGGAGTGGGCCGGTGGACGCGGTCACGCACGCCCCTGCCCCGGCGCGCCGCCCCGCTCCCCCGGCCGGCCAGCGCGGCCCCCAGCCGAGCGAGGGAGAGCCCCCACGTGACCATCGCGCCAGCGGATCCGGCCTCAGCGATCGAGAGCGACGGGACCGACGGTCCCGGGACCGTGCTCCTGCGGACCCTGACCGACCTCACCGCCGATCTGCCCGACACCGACCCCGGACGGGTCGCCGCCGCCGCGCTGCGCGGCCGGCACGCCGGGTCGGACGAGGCCGAGCTGCGCGAGCTCGCCACCGAGGCCGCGGCCGGTCTGATCGCCGAGGACCCGGCGTACTCGCGGCTCGCCGCCCGGCTGCTCACCCTGACCATCGCCGAGGAGGCCGCCGGCCAGGGCGCCGTGTCGTTCTCGGCCTCCGTGGCCGTCGGCCACCGCGAGGGCCTGATCGCCGACCGCACGGCCGGGTTCGTGGCGGCCCACACCGACCGGCTCGACGCGCTGATCGACCCCGCCGCCGACGACCGGTTCGGCTACTTCGGGCTGCGCACCCTGTACTCGCGCTACCTGCTGCGCCACCCGATCACCCGCAAGGTCGTCGAGACGCCGCAGCACTTCATGCTGCGCGTCGCCTGCGGCCTCGCCGAGGACGAGTCGGTGCGCGCGCTGGAGGAGGTCGCCGCGCTGTACGGGCTGATGAGCCGGCTCGACTACCTGCCGTCCTCCCCCACCCTGTTCAACTCGGGCACCCGCCACCCGCAGATGTCGTCCTGCTACCTGCTGGACTCGCCGCAGGACGAGCTGGACTCCATCTACGACCGCTACCACCAGGTGGCGCGGCTGTCGAAGCACGCGGGCGGCATCGGCCTGTCGTACTCCCGCATCCGCGCCCGCGGTTCGCTGATCCGGGGCACGAACGGCCACTCCAACGGCATCGTGCCGTTCCTGAAGACCCTCGACGCGTCGGTCGCCGCCGTGAACCAGGGCGGCCGCCGCAAGGGCGCCGCCGCCGTGTACCTGGAGACCTGGCACGCGGACATCGAGGAGTTCCTGGAGCTGCGCGACAACACGGGCGAGGACGCCCGGCGCACGCACAACCTGAACCTGGCCCACTGGATCCCGGACGAGTTCATGCGCCGGGTCAACGCCGACGCCGAGTGGTCGCTGTTCTCCCCGTCCGACGTGCCGGAGCTGGTCGACCTGTGGGGCGACGAGTTCGACGCGGCGTACCGGGCCGCCGAGGCCAGGGGCCTGGCCCGCAAGACCATGCCGGCCCGGGACCTGTACGGCCGCATGATGCGCACCCTCGCGCAGACCGGCAACGGCTGGATGACGTTCAAGGACGCCTCCAACCGGACCGCGAACCAGACCGCCGAGCCCGGCACGGTCGTCCACTCGTCCAACCTCTGCACCGAGATCATCGAGGTCACGAACGACGGCGAGACCGCCGTCTGCAACCTCGGCTCGGTCAACCTGGGCGCCTTCGTGGAGAACGGGGAGATCGACTGGAAGCGGCTGGACGAGACCGTCCGCACGGCCGTGACCTTCCTCGACCGGGTCGTCGACATCAACTTCTACCCGACCGAGCAGGCGGGCCGCTCCAACGCCCGCTGGCGTCCCGTCGGCCTGGGCGCGATGGGCCTCCAGGACGTCTTCTTCCAGCTGCGGCTGCCGTTCGACTCGGCCGAGGCCCGCGCCCTGTCGACCCGTATCGCCGAGCGGATCATGCTCGCCGCGTACGAGGCGTCGGCCGACCTGGCCGAGCGCAACGGCCCGCTTCCGGCCTGGGAGCAGACCCGTGCCGCGCGCGGTGTGCTGCACCCCGACCACTACGACGTGGAACTGGCCTGGCCCGAGCGGTGGGCGGCGCTGCGCGAGCGCATCGCGTCCGTCGGTATGCGCAACTCGCTGCTCCTCGCCATCGCGCCGACCGCGACGATCGCCTCGATCGCGGGCGTGTACGAGTGCATCGAGCCGCAGGTGTCCAACCTGTTCAAGCGCGAGACGCTGTCCGGCGAGTTCCTCCAGGTCAACTCCTACCTGGTGGACGAGCTGAAGAAACTCGGCGTGTGGGACGCGCAGACCCGCGAGGCGCTGCGCGACGCCAACGGCTCGGTGCAGGGCTTCACCTGGGTGCCGGCCGAGGTGCGCGAGCTGTACCGCACGGCGTGGGAGATCCCGCAGCGCGGCCTGATCGACATGGCCGCCGCGCGCACCCCGTTCCTGGACCAGTCGCAGTCGCTGAACCTGTTCATGGAGACGCCGACCATCGGCAAGCTGTCGTCGATGTACGCGTACGCCTGGAAGCAGGGCCTGAAGACGACGTACTACCTGCGCTCGCGCCCGGCTACCCGCATCGCCCGCGCCGCCTCCGCCGCCCAGATCCCCGTCCAGCAGGCGGCCCCCGACGCGGACGCCGTCGCCTGCTCCCTTGAGAACCCCGAGTCCTGCGAGGCCTGCCAGTAATGCCCACCGACCGACCCCAGAACCTGCTCGACCCCGGCTTCGAGTTGACTCTCCGCCCCATGCGCTACCCGGACTTCTACGAGCGCTACCGGGACGCCATCAAGAACACCTGGACCGTCGAGGAGGTCGACCTCCACTCGGACGTCGCCGACCTGGCGAAGCTGTCCCCGGGTGAGCAGCACCTGATCGGCCGCCTGGTCGCGTTCTTCGCGACCGGTGACTCGATCGTCGCGAACAACCTGGTGCTGACGCTGTACAAGCACATCAACTCGCCGGAGGCGCGGCTGTACCTGTCGCGCCAGCTGTTCGAGGAGGCCGTGCACGTCCAGTTCTATCTGACGCTGCTCGACACCTACCTCCCCGACCCGGACGACCGCGCGGCCGCCTTCGCCGCGGTCGAGAGCATCCCCTCCATCCGGGAGAAGGCCGGGTTCTGCTTCAAGTGGATGGACTCGGTGGAGAAGCTGGACCGGCTGGAGACGCAGGCCGACCGCCGCCGCTTCCTGCTGAACCTGATCTGCTTCGCCGCCTGCATCGAGGGCCTGTTCTTCTACGGCGCCTTCGCGTACGTGTACTGGTTCCGCAGCCGCGGCCTGCTGCACGGCCTGGCGACCGGCACCAACTGGGTGTTCCGCGACGAGACGATGCACATGAGCTTCGCCTTCGACGTGGTCGACACCGTCCGCAAGGAGGAGCCGGAGCTGTTCGACGACCAGCTCCAGCAGCAGGTCACCGACATGCTGAGGGAGGCCGTCGAGGCCGAGCTCCAGTTCGCCCGCGACCTGTGCGGTGACGGCCTGCCGGGCATGAACACCGAGTCGATGCGCCAGTACTTGGAGTGCGTCGCCGACCAGCGCCTCCAGCGCCTCGGCTTCGCCCCGGTGTACGGCTCGGAGAACCCGTTCTCGTTCATGGAGCTGCAGGGCGTGCAGGAGCTGACGAACTTCTTCGAGCGCCGCCCGTCCGCCTACCAGGTGGCCGTGGAGGGCTCGGTGGACCTGGACGAGGACTTCTGATCCGGTCCTCCGGCACGTGAGTCCTCCGGCACGTGAGAAAAGGGCCCCGCTCGTTCGCGAGCGGGGCCCTCGTGCGTTGCCGTAACGCGTCAGTCGTTGGGGACGACCGGGTAGCGGGGCGTGCCCTCGGCCATCTGCCGCAGTGCGTCCTTGCGCTCGCGCTTCGACAGCCGGTCGATGTACAGGTAGCCGTACAGGTGGTCCGTCTCGTGCTGGAGGCAGCGGGCGAAGTAGCCCGTGCCGCGCACCTTGATCGGGTTGCCCTTGACGTCCTGGCCGCGCACCACGGCGTAGTCGGGGCGGGCCAGCGAGGCGTACGCGGTGGGGACGGAGAGGCAGCCCTCGTTGGAGTCGTCGAGGATCCGGCGGTCCGCCGGCAGCTCCTCCAGGACGGGGTTGCAGACGACGCCCACGTGCCGGACGCCCTCGTCGTCGGGGCAGTCGTAGACGAAGACCTTCAGGTCGACGCCGATCTGGTTGGCGGCCAGGCCCACGCCCTCGGCGGTGCGCTGGCTGGCGAACATGTCGTCGACGAGCTTCGCCAGCTCGTCGTCGAACTCGGTGACGTCCTTGCACTCCTTGTGCAGCACGGGGTTGCCCACGACCGTGATCGGGCGGGACGTGCCGCGCTCGCGGTACGCCTGCTCGCGCTCCTCGCAGTTCTCCGTGTCGACGATGAAGCCCTCGTCGTCCACGGGGAGGGCGTCGTGGCCCTGGTGGTCCGTCTCCTGCTGCGACATGTCCGCTTTCGCGCCTTCCCTGAGTACCCGTTGCGATGTGCCCGTACAGACTACGGCCCGGGCTCAGCAGACTTCTTCGAGATCCCGCCACTCCCGGCTGTCCGGGCTGTCGGCGACCCAGCCGTCGAGCAGTCCCCGCACCAGTCCGGCGGGTGCGGCGATGCCGCACTCGCGCTCCGGCACCCACAGGTCGCCGGCCGTGCGGTGGCCGAGCGGTCCCGGGTGGCCCGGCTCGCTGTGGTCGTGCGGGTCCAGGTGCTCGCCCTCGCCCTCGGCGCTGGGCATCCGGGACTCGGAGCAGGCGCGGCACAGCAGCCGCACGGAGGACGACCAGTCCTCGGCGGCGAAACCGGCGTCGGCGGCCAGCTTCTCCAGGGCGTCCCGGTCGGCCTCGGTGGCCGCTTCCAGGAGCACCACCCAGGTCGGCACGGGCGACGGGGCCCACAGCTCGATCTCGTCGAACACGGGGAAGCTGTGCCCGGACGACGTGGTCCGCTCACCGTTCGGCACGCCGTCGTGCAGGACGACCTCGCCCCAGCGGCGGCCGGAGGACGGCAGCGGGATGGACAGCACCTCGATCCGGGCCGGGTCCAGCCGGCGGCCCCACACCACCTCGGCCTCGCCCTCCGGCGAGAGCCGCACGGCGGCGCTGCCCAGCTCCATGCCGGCCGGTTCACCGCCCCCGGCGGCGGAGCCCGGCACCCGCAGCCCGTACGCCTGCCAGGCGCGGCGGGCCAGCGGCCAGTCCTGGAGCGCCGTGGCGGCGATGCCGACGTTCCACCAGTCGGGCGCCCCGGTCTCCTTGTCGAGCAGGGCGACGGCCCGCAGGCCGGCGGCCCGCGCCTGCTCCCAGTCGTGCCGGAACTTGTGCAGCAGTGCCAGGTTGAACCAGGACTCCGAGAGCCAGGGCTCCAGGTCCGCCGCACGCGTCAGCAGCGCGCCCGCGTCCTCGTACCGCCCGTCCCCGATCAGCGTGAACGCGCGGTCGGTGGCCTGCCGCCACGAGGCGGAGGGCCGATGCCGTACCTTCCCGAAGATCCTCACGATTCCCGCCTGCCGGTCGCTGAAGGTCACTGCCCCCGGACACCCTCTCGTTCGCATCCAACCATGCCCGGTCGCACGCCCGCTCATTACCCATGGGTTACCCCGGTACCGGCCCCCCGACGCCGCCCCGGGCGAGCACCCGGGCGAGGGACTCCACGACCGCGGGATGGTAGTCGCGGGCGGTGCCGAGGCGCAGGTGTTCGAGGGCTCTGAGCGCTCCATGGGCGGTTTCCCCGGAGAGGTCGTCGTACGCGTTGACCGCGCGGACGATCCGTGCGGGCAGGGGCTGTTCACGGTACGGGTCGGCCTGCCGCTCGACGACGACGGCGACGGCGGCCGTGACGCCGGTCTGCCTCACCACGGCCCCGCCGAGGAGGGCGATCCTGCGCTGTTCGGCGGCCGGGAGGAGAGCGGTGGCGCCCTCCGGTACGGGGTCGACGAGGGACAGCTGCCCGATGTCGTGCATGAGCGCCGCGTACTCCAGCACGGTCAGGTCCTCGCCGGAGAGCCCCAGCTCCCGCCCGACGGCCCGGCTGAGCGACGCGACCCGGTGGGCGTGGCCGGGCGGCGTGTACCCGGCGATCTCGGTGGCCCTGGCCAGGGAGGCGATGGTCTGCCGGTACGTGGTGCGGACGGCGGCGTAGCGGCGGAACGCCAGCTGTGTGAGCAGCAGCGGTACGCAGAAGACGGGCAGCGCCCACAGCCCCGCGACGGCCACCGCGAGCGCCATCACGGCGCCCGTGGCGCAGACGGCGGAGCCGATCCCGAGCAGCGCGCGCAGCTCGTCGCGCAGCAGCGGCGCGTACGGGTAGCGGGTGCGGGCGCGCAGGAGCAGCGCGGCCAGGACGGCGTCGCACAGGGCGGTCAGCACGAGGAGCAGCACCAGGAACAGCGCGTGGTACGGCCCCTGCCCGGCGACGTCGGTGAGGACGCCCGCGTTGTACAGCGGCTGGAAGCACACGGCGGCGAAGGTGACGGTGAGCACGCGGCGGGCCACCTGATCGAGGTCGGGCCCGCGGCCCCTGGCCACGTGCGGGACGGCGCCGACGAGGACGCCGGCCATGACGACGGCGAGGACCTGGGGGACGCCGTGGGTGGTGGGGCGGCCGCCGGCCTCGCCGAGCAGGGCGTACGCCAGGGCCCCGGCGGCGCCCAGGGGCGCGGGCTCGCGCTCGCCGGGCCGGGCGCCCCAGCGGGCCAGCTCGCCGAGGGTGATCAGCAGGCCGAAGGCGAGGGCGGTGCCGGGCTGGGCGACGCCGTGCCAGAGGGTCCACCCGAGTCCCCCCGCGGTCAGCACGGCGGCGGCGCCCTGCACCGCGAGCACGGTACGGGGCACGCGCCTCACCGTCCGCCGCCCGGCGCGGGTCGTGCGGCGCCCTTGCGCGTCCGCCGGCGGCCGGGCGAGGGCACCGCGCCGAGTTCGGCGGCGGTTCCCTGACCGGTCGCGGGCGCCGGGGCCGGGGGCGGCGGTGGCGCCGGGGGACGCCCTGCGGGCTCGTCCGAGGTGACCGTCGTCTGCCAGCCGTGGCGGGCCAGGGCGCGGACCAGGGCGCCGACCATGGTCGGGTCGAACTGGCTGCCGGCGCACCGCTCCAGCTCGGCGAGGGCCGTGGGCACCGGGCGGGCGCGGCTGTAGGAGCGGGTGGAGGTCATGGCGTCGAAGGCGTCGGCGACGGCGACGACCCGGGCGAACTCGGGGATCTGCGCCCCGCGCAGCCCGTACGGGTAGCCGGTGCCGTCCAGGCGCTCGTGGTGGTGCAGGATCGCGGCGCGCGCCTCGCCCAGGAAGCCGATGCCGCGCACCATTTCGTGCCCGTACTCGGGGTGCAGCTCGATCACCCGGCGCTCCTCGGGGGTGAGCGGGCCGTCCTTGCGGAGGATCCGGGTGGGCACGCCGAGCTTGCCGACGTCGTGGAGCGTTCCGGCGAACCGGAGGATCTCCAGCCGCGTCTCGTCCATGCCCAGTTCCCGGCCGATCAGTACGGAGGCCCGGCCGACGCGCTCGCTGTGGCCGCGCGTGTAGGTGTCCTTCAGGTCGACGGCCTGGACGAGGGCCCGGATGGTCGCCTGGTGGGCGGCGCGCTCGCGGTGGTACTGCGCGAAGACCCAGCAGGAGATGTACATGGGGAGCAGGACGAACAGGGCGGCGGGCCAGCCGTACGGGCTGCGCCACAGCACGGCCATCATCAGCCCGACCAGTCCGTGGACCGCGTGCGGGGCGAGCGACCGGCCGAACAGGTCGCGCCAGGCGGCGGCCAGGGGGACGCGTTCGGCGGTGGCGAGGACACCGCCGTCGAGGGCGGTGAGGACGAGGCAGAAGGCGAGCACCGCGGCCCCGGCCGGCAGCAGGACGTACGGGAAGTGCGGCCCGCTGCTTCCGCCGTCGCCGCCGAGCGCGGCGGGCCCGCCCAGGAGCGCGGCGGCGTGCGCGGCCGCCCACGCGGCGACGGCCAGCTGCGCGGCGCGCCAGACGCGCCGCAGCCCGCGGGCCGGGCGCTGTCCGACGCCTGCCACGAGCGCGCCGGGCACGGCGGCGAGCGCGGCGGCCGGGGGTGGCAGCAGCAGTGCGGCGGCGAGGAGCACCGGGAAGAAGGAGCCGGCGTTCACCGGGACCGAGGCGCCGGTGACGCGCCCGACGAGGGGGCAGCGGGCGGGCCACTCGCAGAAGGCGTAGAGCGCGGCGAGGAGCGCGAGGGCGCCCCAGGGGGTCGCGGAGCCGGGCAGGAACGCGGGGAACGCGGCCCCGGCGGCGCACAGCGCGGCGCCCGCGATGTACGCGCGCGCCGCTCTCGGAATGCCCGCCACCGTTCTCCCGTCCTCCCGTCGGCCGAACCCAGCGCCAGGCACGCCAGGCTAACGAGCCGCCAGCGCCCGGGCGGTGTGTCGCAGCGGATTAGCACATTCGGGTGAAGAGGGGCGGGACGGGAGATGAAGGAAGGACTTGGCGAGAGCCAGGTGAAAGGACCGGCACAGCACGAGGCGGGGGTGACCGGGGCCGGGCGTGCAGGACCCGGACGGCACGAAGCGGGGCGCGCCACGTCGGTCGTGGCGCGCCCCGCTCCGTTCTTCTGTGCCGCCGGTGCTACTGCTCCTGCGCGGCGGCCTGTACGTCCTGCTCGGGTGCCGGCTGGCCGGACCGGATCAGTTCGATCCGCCCCATGACCTTGGCGCGCAGATCACTCGGTACGTCGTCGTGGCCGCAGCACCGCTTGACCAGCTTCTTCACGGCCTGCTCCAGCCCGTACTTCTCCAGGCAGGGCGAGCATTCCTCGAAGTGCTTGTCGAACTTGGTGCAGTCGCTGTCGGGCATCTCACGGTCGAGGAACTCGTAGAGATGGTCCAGGACCTCCGAGCAGTCCGTCTCGTGCGGCTCTCCGCAGCTCATGAGCCCGAGCCTTTCCGATCGTTCGACGACTCTCCAGCGCCCGCGGGTACCAGCCCGCGTTCGCGGGCGTAGTCCTCGAGCATGCCGCGCAACTGACGGCGCCCACGGTGGAGTCGGGACATCACCGTACCGATGGGTGTACCCATGATGTCCGCGATCTCCTTGTACGCAAAGCCCTCGACATCGGCGAGATACACGGCGATGCGGAACTCCTCCGGGATCGCCTGGAGGGCTTCCTTGACGTCGGAGTCGGGCAGGTGGTCCAGCGCCTGGGACTCGGCGGAGCGCAGACCGGTCGACATGTGCGACTCGGCGCGCGCGAGCTGCCAGTCCTCGATCTCCTCGGCCGCGCTGCGCTGGGGCTCACGCTGCTTCTTGCGGTACGAGTTGATGAACGTGTTGGTGAGGATCCGGTACAGCCACGCCTTGAGGTTCGTGCCCTCGCGGAACTGGTGGAACGACCCGTACGCCTTGGCGAACGTCTCCTGGACCAGGTCCTCGGCGTCGGCCGGGTTGCGGGTCATCCGCAGGGCCGCCGAGTACAGCTGGTCGAGGTAGCCGAGGGCGTCCCGCTCGAAGCGCGCGTTGCGCTCGACGTCCGTCTCCTCGGGGCCGTCGTCGGTCCCCGTGTCGGTCCCAGTGACCGGACCCACCTCCTCCAGCGGCACGGCGAGACCGAGTGCGGACCCGCTCGAATCGGAGAATAGTCGACCTTCCGCCGACCGTGCCTTTCGATTCTTCGCGGCCGTCACCCGCACAGAGCCCGTGGTGCCGGTCATGGGCGCGGGCAGCACCGTCCAGTCCAGCTCTGCGGCGTGCGACCGGTTCGGGCAGATGGTCGAACCCATGCGACGGACTCCCTCTCCTGACTCTGTTCTCACCGACGCTGAGTGACAACAGCGGTGGTCCGCTCCTCATTCCCGCGGGCCGCGAAGGGATCCGAGCCACTTCGCGACGGCGCCGGTGATCAGCCGCAGCGCCTCGTCCTGCCCGAGCGTGGCCCGCTTCGGTACGGCGAAGCCGTGGTCCGCCCAGGGCACCTCGACGAGCTCGTGGTCGCCCGGCGGGAACTCGGCGGGCCTGCCGAAGGAGTCGTTGCCGCCTTGGACCACGAGCGTCGGCAGGCCCGTGCCGAGCAGTTCGTCCGCGCGGCTGCGCTCCGGCCTGCCGGGCGGGTGCAGCGGGAAGGACAGCGCGAGGACCGCGTGGGCGTCCAGGTCGCGTGCGGTGCGGCAGGCGACGCGGGCTCCGGCGCTGCGGCCTCCGGCGACGACGGGCAGGCCGGGTGCGCGCAGGGCGGGCCACAGGTCGTGCCAGGCCGCGTCCAGCGTCCTGGGTGCGGGGGCGACCTTCTTGCCGGCCACCCGCCAGGGCTGTTCGACCAGGGCGACGGTCACTCCGGTGGCGGGCAGGTGCGCGGCGAGCGCCTGGAGGTCGCGGGCCTCGACGCCGCCCCCGGCGCCATGGCCGAGGGCGAGGACGAGCCGGGCGCCCGGCCCGGCGGCGTACCAGGTGATCCGGGCGTCGCCTGCCCCCGTGGGGATGGTCTCGGTCTGTGTCACGCGTCCCATCCTTCCCTTCCCGGCCTCAGAAGAGGGTGGCCTCCTCGGGGGCGTCGAGTTCCGTCAGCAGTTCGGGCCCGTTGTTGCGGACGTTGCTGACGGCCGTACCGACCGGGTAGGCGCGCATCCGGCCCTCGGGCGGCGGGGCGAGCAGGTCGCGCAGCTCGTCGGGGTCGGTGCGGGCCGGGTCGAGCCAGGCGTCCCACCGGTCGGGCGTGAGCATCAGCGGCATGCGCGGGTGGATGTCGGCGAGCGAGCGCGGGCCCTCGGCGGGGGCCACGCCGAGCGGGCCCTTCTCCGCCTCGGTGGTGATCACGGAGCAGGTGGCCCACCAGGCGGAGGGGTGGTCGGGCGGCAGCGTGGGGTCGCGCCAGAACTCGTACAGGCCGGCCATCGCGAAGGCGGAGCCGTCGGCGGGCGTCACGAAGTAGGGCTGCTTGCGGGGCCGCTTCTTCTTGCCCTCGACCTCCAGCTGCCGCTCGTCGGCGCCGGTCACCCACTCGTAGTAGCCGTCGGCGGGGACGATGCAGCGCCGCGCGGTGAAGGCCCGCCGGAAGGCCGGCTTCTCGTGGACGGTCTCGGCCCGGGCGTTGATCATCCGGGCGGCGCCCTCGGGGGTCTTGGCCCAGGACGGCACGAGCCCCCACCTCAGGGCGCGCAGCTGGCGAACCGGGCGCGGCGAATCGGCGTCCTTGAGGGGACGGTCGAGTACGGCGTACACCTCTTTGGTCGGGGCGACGTTCCAGTCCGGTTCCAGAGCCTCCTTGGGCTCCCACTTCTCTATGCCGAAGATGCCCGCCAGATCCTCGGGCTTTCGACTCGCCGCATAACGTCCGCACATACTTGCCCACCCTGCCACGATCACCGCACTCCCGAGGAGCCGACCCAGAAATGGCCACCACCGATGTCATCTCCGACGTCCTCGGCACCCAGCCGGCACCCAAGGTGTGGCTGGTCGTCGTGACCGGCGTCGCCGCGCTCGCCGTGACCGTGCCGCGTCCGGTCTGGCTGCTGGCCCGCAACGCCATCACGATCGCGCACGAGGGCGGCCACGGGCTGATCGCGCTGCTCACCGGCCGCCGCCTGGAGGGCATCCGGCTGCACTCGGACACCAGCGGGCTCACGGTCAGCCGGGGCAGGCCGACCGGCCTGGGCATGATCCTCACGGCGGCCGCCGGTTACACGGCGCCGTCGCTGCTCGGACTCGGCGGGGCGTGGCTGCTGGCCGCGCACCGGATCACGCTGCTGCTGTGGGTGGCGACGGCGCTGCTGATCGCGATGCTGGTGATGATCCGCAACGCGTACGGGGCGCTGACGGTCATCCTGACAGGTGGCGCGTTTCTGCTGGTGTCCTGGCTGACGGGGCCGGACGTCCAGTCGGCGTTCGCGTACAGCGCGGTGTGGTTCCTGCTGCTGGGCGGGGTGCGGCCGGTCTTCGAACTGCAGGCGAAGCGCAGGCGCGGAGGTGCGGGCGACTCGGACGCGGACCAGCTCGCGCGCCTCACGCACGTGCCGGCGGCGCTCTGGTTGTTCCTCTTCCACGCCGTGTCGCTCTGCTCGCTGATCGGCGGTGGCCGCTGGCTGCTCGGTCTGTGACCTGCTCGGCCCACTAAAGTGAAGGGCATGACCGAAAGCTCCGCGCACCTTGATCTCTGGCCCGCCCCCTACGCGAGCGGAGCGGTCGACGCGACCGTCGCCGTGCCCGGTTCCAAGTCGGTCACCAACCGTGCCCTGGTGCTGGCCGCCCTCGCCTCCGAGCCCGGCTGGCTGCGCCGCCCGCTGCGCTCGCGGGACACGCTGCTGATGGCCGAGGCGCTGCGCACGCTGGGCGTCGGCATCGAGGAGGGCGTGGGCCCCGACGGCACCGGTGAGGCCTGGCGGGTCATCCCCGCGGGGCTGCACGGTCCCGCCACGGTCGACGTCGGCAACGCCGGCACGGTGATGCGCTTCCTGCCGCCGGTGGCCGCGCTCGCGGACGGCCCCGTCCACTTCGACGGGGACCCGCGCTCCCACGAGCGGCCGCTGCACGGGGTGATCGACGCCCTGCGGGTGCTGGGCGCCCGGATCGACGACGGCGGGCGCGGCGCGCTGCCGCTGACCGTGCACGGCGGCGGGGCCCTGGACGGCGGCAAGGTCGACATCGACGCGTCGTCGTCGTCGCAGTTCGTCAGCGCCCTGCTGCTGTCGGCGCCGCGCTTCAACCAGGGCGTGGAGGTCCGGCACACCGGTGAGCGGCTGCCGTCGATGCCGCACATCCGCATGACCGTCGACATGCTGCGGGCCGTGGGCGCCCAGGTCGACGAGCCGGAGACGGGCGGCGAGCCGAACGTGTGGCGGGTCTCCCCGTCCGCGCTGCTGGGCCGTGACCTGGTGATCGAGCCGGACCTGTCGAACGCGCAGCCGTTCCTGGCGGCGGCGCTGGTGACCGGCGGCCGGGTGACGATCCCCGACTGGCCGTCCCGGACGACCCAGCCGGGCGACGCGCTGCGGGAGATCTTCACCGGGATGGGTGGCTCCTGCGAGCTGACCGAGGCGGGTCTGACCTTCACCGGTTCGGGTCGGATCCACGGTGTCGATGTGGACCTCGGCGAGGTGGGCGAGCTGACCCCCGGCATCGCGGCCGTCGCGGCCCTCGCCGACTCGCCGTCGACCCTGCGCGGCGTGGCCCACCTGCGGCTGCACGAGACGGACCGGCTGGCGGCGCTCACCAAGGAGATCAACGAACTCGGCGGCGATGTCACCGAGACCGCGGACGGGCTGCACATCCGGCCGCGCCCGCTGCACGGCGGCGTGTTCCACACGTACGACGACCACCGCATGGCGACGGCCGGCGCGATCATCGGCCTCGCCGTCGAAGGCGTGGAGATCGAGAACGTGGCGACGACCGCCAAGACCCTGCCCGACTTCCCGCAGATGTGGACCGAAATGCTCGCGACCGAGGCCTGAACGACATGCGCCGATACGGCAAGAACGCCGACGAGGACGACGTCCGCGTCCGCCCCAACCGCAAGGGCAACCGCCCCCGCACCAGCATCCGCCCCAAGCACGAGGACGCCGCCGAGGGCATGGTCCTCACCGTGGACCGCGGCCGGCTCACCTGTCTGGTCGAGGACCGCACGGTCATCGCGATGAAGGCGCGCGAGCTGGGCCGCAAGGCGGCGGTGGTCGGCGACCGGGTGTCGCTCGTCGGCGATCTGTCGGGCCGGAAGGACACGCTCGCGCGGATCGTCCGGATCGGTGAGCGCGCCTCCGTGCTGCGCCGTACGGCCGACGACGACGATCCGTACGAGCGGGTCGTCGTCGCCAACGCCGACCAGCTCGCCATCGTCACGGCCCTGGCGGACCCCGAGCCGCGCCCGCGCCTCATCGACCGCTGTCTGGTGGCCGCGTTCGACGGGGGCCTGGAGCCGCTGCTCGTCCTCACCAAGTCGGACCTGGCCCCGCCGGAGAAGCTGCTGGAGCTGTACGGGGCGCTGGACATCCCGTACGTCGTGACGAGCCGGGACGAGCTGTACGACGGGCATGCGGCGGACCGGGTGCGCGAGCACCTGGCGGGCCGGACGACCGCGTTCGTCGGGCACTCCGGCGTGGGCAAGACGACCTTGGTCAACGCCCTGGTCCCGGAGGAGCGGCGGCGCAGCACCGGCGTCGTCAACGCGGTGACGGGACGCGGCCGGCACACCACGACGTCGGCGCTGGCGCTGCCGCTCGACGCCGCGGAGGGCTGGGTGATCGACACGCCCGGCGTGCGGTCGTTCGGCCTGAACCACGTGGACCCGTCCCGGGTCATCCACGCCTTCCCGGACCTGGAGCCGGGCACGGAGGGCTGCCCGCGCGCGTGCAGCCACGACGAGCAGGACTGCGCGCTGGACGAGTGGGTGGCGGAGGGTCACGCGGACCCCGCGCGCCTGTACTCGCTGCGGCGGCTGCTGGCCACGCGCGAGCGGCGCGAGGGCGACTGATTCGTCCTTGTTCGCCCGTCCTGCACCGTCCTGCCGGAAAGTAACTGCATAATCGCACCAAGTGGTGCGGCGACCGGTCCGTACCCCTGGCGGAGCAGTCAGCCAGCGGCGGCGTGGGAGGCACTGACGATGGCGTGGCTGCTGGTGGTGATCGCCGGTCTGCTGGAGACGGGTTTCGCGGTCTGTCTGAAGCTCTCGCACGGGTTCACCCGGCTGTGGCCGACGATCGCCTTCGCCGCGTTCGCGATGGGGAGCTTCGGTCTGCTGACGCTGTCGCTGCGGAAGCTGGACGTCGGCCCGGCGTACGCGGTGTGGACGGGGATCGGCGCGGCCGGCACCGCGGTCTACGGGATGATCTTCCTGGGCGACCTGGTGTCCGTGCTGAAGATCGTGTCGATCACGCTGGTCATCCTCGGCGTCATCGGGCTCCAGCTGTCGGGTTCGTCGCACTGACGGCCGGGCGCGTCGCGCCGAGCGCCGCGCGGACGAGCGGGCCGGGGCCCTGCCCGCGTGCGGCCGGGGCGACGAGGTGGCTGAGGGCGAGCCGCAGGGCGACCTCCGTGTCGAGTGTGGCGTCCGGTGCGGGGCGCGCCCGGTCCCGTATCTCCTCCAGCAGTTCGCCGGGCCCCGGTGTGCCCGCGTCGGCGCGGCGCTGGGCGGGGCCGACGCGCAGGGTGCGGCGGGGGCGCGCGGGCGGCGGCTCGGGGAGCCGGGTGCCCCAGCAGCCGGTCAGCAGGGCGCGCAGCAGCGGCCGGGCCGTGGCGCGGGCGACGAGCCAGTCGGCGAGGGCGGCGAGCCGTTCGGCGGCGTCGCCGGGCGGGCCGGCCGCGGCGGCGCGTTCGACCGCGGCGAGGCACGCGTCGGCCTCGCGGCGGACCAGTGCGCGGGCGAGGCCGTCCTTGCTGCCGAACTCGTTGTAGAGGGTCTGGCGGGACAGTCCGGCCGCGGCGGCGACGTCGACCATGCGGACCGCCGACCAGGGCAGGTCCGCGAGGGCCGCGAGCGCGGCGTCGAGCAGGGCTTCTCGCGCGGTGGGCATCGGCGCCTCCCCGGGGCAGGCAGCTCCGGTGCTCAGGGTCCGGTCGCGTCCGTGGACTGTCAATAGCCGCCGCGACGGCGCGGGATAGAGTCGCCCCATGGCCGATTACCACGATGATCTGCGTCTCGCCCACGTTCTCGCGGACGCCGCGGACGCCGCCACGATGGACCGGTTCAAGGCGCTGGACCTGAAGGTCGAGACGAAGCCCGACATGACGCCGGTCAGCGAGGCCGACCGGGCCGCCGAGGAGCTGATCCGCAGCCACCTCCAGCGGGCCCGTCCGCGCGACGCGATCCTCGGTGAGGAGTACGGCGTGGAGGGCACCGGTCCGCGCCGCTGGGTGATCGACCCGATCGACGGCACGAAGAACTACGTGCGGGGCGTCCCCGTGTGGGCGACGCTCATCGCGCTGATGGAGGCCGGCGAGGACGGGATCTTCCAGCCGGTGGTGGGCGTGGTGTCGGCCCCGGCGCTGGGCCGCCGCTGGTGGGCGGCCCAGGGGCTGGGCGCGTACACGGGCCGCGATCTGGCGTCGGCGACGCGGATCCAGGTGTCGAAGGTGTCGAAGCTGAGCGACGCGTCGTTCGCGTACTCGTCGCTGAGCGGCTGGGAGGAGCGGGGCCGCCTCGACGGTTTCCTCGACCTCACGCGCGCGTGCTGGCGGACCCGGGCGTACGGCGACTTCTGGCCGTACATGATGGTCGCCGAGGGCTCGGTGGACATCTGCGCCGAGCCGGAGCTGTCGCTGTGGGACATGGCGGCCAACGCGATCGTCGTGCAGGAGGCGGGCGGTACGTTCACCGGCCTCGACGGACAGCCGGGCCCGCACAGCGGCAACGCGGCGGCGTCGAACGGCCTGCTGCACGAGGAACTGCTGAGCCGGCTGCGACCCGAGGAGTGACGAGCCTTCGCCAGTAGGCGCGCGCCCCCTTGTTGGACCCTCGTCCCCCTGCCACTCTGGGAGCCCCCCACTTGTGAACTTGTGAATCCCTTCTCGTTGACGGATTCACCAAGGAGGTGGCTCCTTTCATGCTCGTCCGTGACGCCATGAGCACGATGGTCCTCACCATCGGTCCCGCCCACACCCTGCGCCAGGCCGCCGCACTGATGGCCGCGCGCCGGGTGGGCGCGGCCGTCGTCCTCGACCACGACAGCAACCATCTCGGCATCCTCACCGAGCGTGACATCCTCATCTCCGTCGGCGCGGGCCAGGACCCCGACCGGGAAGCGGCCGGCGCGCACACCACCACCGACGTCGTGTTCGCCGCACCCGGCTGGACGCTGGAGGAAGCCGCCGAGGCCATGGCCCACGGCGGGTTCCGGCACCTCGTCGTCCTCGACGACGACGGCCCGGTCGGCATCGTCTCCGTACGCGACATCATCCGCTGCTGGGTACCGGCCCGCCGGCCCGCCGGAGCGGTCTCGGCGGCGTAGAGGCAGGCACCGGCGCCGCGCGTACGGCATCCGGCACGGCCGCGCGTACGGCATGCCGAAGGGCCGGCACCCGTGACGGGTGCCGGCCCTCCTCCAACGGCAAGCGATCCAGCGCTGTCAGCCGCGCAGGGCCTGGACCGCGGCCTCCAGCCGCTTGCCGAAGTCTCCGTCGGCCCGACGGAAGTTGTCGATCGCGCGCTCGGCGATGTCGTCGCGCGAGACCTTGGCGATGAAGCCCGCCAGGTTGTCGATCAGACGGCCCTTCTCGTCCTCCGACATGAGCCGGTACAGGTTGCCCGCCTGCACGAAGTCGTCGTCCTCCGCGTGCACGGGAGCCGGGTGGTCGCCGGTCGCGCCGGAGACCGGGACGGGCTGCCAGAGCGGGCGGCCGGTCTGGTGCGGTCCGCCGAAGCTGTTCGGCTCGTAGTTCTTGGCGCCCTTGTGGCGGCCGTCGTACAGGTGGCCGTCACGGGAGTTGGTGCGCGCCTCGGTGGCGTGCGGGCGGTTCACCGGCAGGTGGTCGGCGTTGATGCCGACCCGGTAGCGGTGGGCGTCGCCGTACGCGAAGAGGCGGCCCTGGAGCATCTTGTCGGGCGAGGGGCCGATACCGGGCACGAAGTGCGCCGGCGAGAAGATCGACTGCTCGACCTCGGCGAAGATGTTCTCCGGGTTGCGGTTCAGCTCCAGCTTGCCGATCTCGATCGGCGGGTAGTCCGCGTGCGGCCACACCTTGGTGAGGTCGAACGGGTTGAAGCGGTACGTCGCCGCGTCGGCCGCGGGCATGATCTGCGCCTGGACGGTCCAGCTCGGGAAGTCGCCGCGCTCGATCGCCTCGCGCAGGTCGCGCTGGTGCGAGTCCGGGTCCTCACCGGCGAGCGCGTTGGCCTCGGCCTGGGTGAGGTTCTTGATGCCCTGGTCGGTCTTGAAGTGGTACTTGACCCAGAAGACCTCGCCGTCCTCGTTGTTCCACTGGAACGTGTGCGAGCCGTAGCCGTTCATGTGGCGGTACGAGGCGGGGATGCCGCGGTCGCCGAAGAGCCAGGTCACCTGGTGCGTGGACTCGGGCGAGAGGCCCCAGAAGTCCCAGACGTTGTCCGCCTCCTGCGAGCCGGTGTACGGGTCGCACTTCTGGGTGTGGATGAAGTCGGGGAACTTGATGGCGTCCTTGATGAAGAACACCGGGGTGTTGTTGCCGACGAGGTCGTAGTTGCCCTCCTCGGTGTAGAACTTCACCGCGAAGCCCCGCGGGTCGCGCACCGCGTCGGCCGCGCCGAGGTTGCCCGCCACGGTGGAGAAGCGCAGGAAGACCTCGGTCTGCCTGCCGATCTCCGAGAGGAACTTCGCGCGGGTGTACGGGGTGACGTCGGCGGTCACCGTGAAGGCGCCGTACGCGCCGGCACCGCGCGCGTGGACCACGCGCTCCGGGATGCGCTCACGGTTGAAGTGCGCGAGCTTCTCCAGCAGGAGCTGGTCCTGGACCAGGACCGGGCCGCCGATGCCCGCGGTCTCGCTGTTCTGGTTGTCGGCGACCGGCGCGCCGGCCTCCGTGGTGAGCGGTCCCTGCGTCACGTGCGCCTCCTGCGTTTCCTGCAAGTCCTGTCCTTTGGCCAAAGCCGTTTCTGATCCTACAATGGACTTTGTCTAAGTCAAGCTCGCATCCAACCCCACACCCGTTCGGGACTTGTCCCCCGCCTGTTAGGCTGATGCGCATGAGTGACCTGTTGGAACGCCTGCGCGGCCGCGGCTGGCGGATGACCGCACAGCGGCGCGTCGTGGCCGAGGTCCTCGACGGAGATCATGTCCATCTGACCGCCGACGAGGTCCACGCACGCGCGGCGGAGCGACTCCCCGAGATCTCCCGCGCGACCGTCTACAACACGCTGGGTGAGCTGGTCGGCCTGGGCGAGATCCTCGAGGTCTCGACCGACCGCCGCGCCAAGCGGTACGACCCGAACGCGCACCGGCCCCACCAGCACCTGGTGTGCTCGCGGTGCGGCGCCATCCGCGACGTCCACCCGTCGGGCGACCCCCTGGCCGACCTGCCGGCCGCGGAGCGCTTCGGCTTCACGATCTCGGACGTCGAGGTCACGTACCGCGGCATCTGCCCGCACTGCGCGACGGCCTGATCTGCGCGTAAGCCCCCGGTGCACGAGCACCGGGGGCTTACGCGTGTCCGGGCCGCTCCGAAAGACGGCTGGAGAACGCCGAAGGCCCGGATCCTCAAGGATCCGGGCCTTCGATCTTTCAGTAGCGGGGACAGGATTTGAACCTGCGACCTCTGGGTTATGAGCCCAGCGAGCTACCGAGCTGCTCCACCCCGCGTCGGTGAACACCACCTTACGGGACGCCGTGGACCAGCGCAAATCCATTCCTACGCGGTCAGCTCCTGGTGCAGCGCCTCGCTCAGCCGGGCCGCCCGCTCGGCGACCTCCGCCGGGCCCAGCTCGACGGCGCGGGCACACCAGCGCCGCCCCTCGGCCAGCTCACCGCGGCGCGCGGCGAGCAGCGCCAGGCGCAGGGCGGCGCGCCCGTGCCCGGCGCGGGCGGCGCGGCTCCACCACAGGGCGGCCTCCCGCTCGTTCCCGTCGCGCGCGAGGAGCAGCCCGAGGTTGAACGCGCCGTTGCGGCTGCCGGCCTCGGCGGCCTCCCGGTACCAGCGGGCGGCGTCGGCGACGTCGCCCCGGGCGGCGGCCAGCATGCCGACGCGCACCTGGGCGCGGCGGTGGCCCTGCTCGGCGGCCCGCTCGTACCACTCCTCGCACTCGGTCTTCTGCACCTGCGGCCGTCCCAGCTCGGGCGGGCCGGGCGGCGGCTGCCGCGCGTCGAGCACCGTGGCCAGCCGGAACGCGGCCTCGGCGCTGCCGCTGCCCGCGGCGACCCGCAGGTGGCGCTCGGCCTCCTGCTCGTCGCCGTCACGCAGGCGCGCGATGCCGACCTGGAGCGCGGCCTCGGTGTGCCCGGCCGCGGCGGCCCGCTCGTACCAGCGCAGGGCGGTGCGGTCGTCGTCGCGGCCCGCGTACAGGATGCCGAGGTTGAAGGCGGCGTCGACGCTGCCGGCCTCGGCGGCCTTGGAGAACCAGGGCTCGGCACCGTTCGGGTCACCGCTCTGCAGGAGCAGGATCGCCAGGGCGTTGGCGGCCTCGCGGTGGCCGGCGTACGCGGCGCGGCGGTACCACTGGTCGGCCTGGGCGGTGCGGCCCTGGGCGGCGAAGAGCAGGCCCAGGTTGTACGCGCCGTTCATGTCGCCCGCGTCGGTCGCCGCCCGGTACCAGCGCTCGGCGGTCTGGTACTCGCCGCGCGCGGCGTGCAGGGCGCCCAGCGCGTTGGCCGCGTTGGCGTCGCCCTCCTGGGCGGCGCGCAGCCACCAGACGGCGGCGCTCTCCTCGTCGCCCGCGTCGCGCAGCAGGAACCCGAGCGCGCACGCGGCCCGGGGCTCGCCGTCCTTCGCGGAGGTGAGGTACCAGCGGCCGGCCTCCTTCAGCTCGCCGCGCTTCTCCAGGATGGCCCCGAGGTGCAGGGCGGCGCGGCGGTGCCCGCGTGCCGCGGCCTGGCGGTACCACTGCTCGGCGCTGTCGCCTCCGGCCTCCGCCGGCGCCTCCGCCTCGCCCGTACCGGTGCCGAGGTCCCGCTTCTCCGCCTGCCGCTCCAGGGCGCGTGCCAGCCGGTAGGCGGCTTCGCGGTGGCCCTGCTCGGCGGCCACGCGCAGCCAGCGCTCGACGCCGGTGTCGCCGCGGTGCTCCATGAGGTCGGCGAGGGCGTACGACCCGAGGGCGTGGCCCTGCTCTGCGGACTGGCGCAGCCAGTACTCGGCGGCCGGCTCGTCGCCCCGCTCCCGGTAGTGACGGCCCAGCGCGTGGGCTGCGGCGGCCGAGCCGGCGACGGCGGCGATGCGCCACCAGCCGGCGGCGTCGTCGGCGTAGCCGCGCTGGTGCAGGAGGACGCCCAGGTTGTTGGCGGCGGCCCGGTCGCCGTCGGCGGTGGCGGCGCGCAGATAGGGCTCGGCGCCGTCGAGGTCGCCCCGGCGCAGCAGCATGGCCCCGAGGACGCTCATGGAGGCCGTTTCCCCGTTGTCGGCGGCGCGGCGGTGCCGGGCCTCGGTCTCGACGGTGTCCCCGGTCTCCGTGAAGTCGAGTGCGGCGTCAGCGTGGTCGAGCGCTTCCGCGGCACGTGCGGTGTGGTCGAACCGCCCTGTCTCCAACAGCGTTGCCCTGTCCCCCATACATTCCATCGTCGCACCACCCGCAACCCGCGTACACCTGGTATCCCGCAGCCAGTGAGGTCACTTCAGCGTTTTGTCGACATGCCCACAGAGAGACAAGTCAAACACGTCTCGCGCCAACTGCCCCCCATGACACGGGCCTTCGCCGGTCTTCGTATCTCGCACACATGACCAGGGCCCGGATCCTTGAGGATCCGGGCCCTGGCTTTCAGTAGCGGGGACAGGATTTGAACCTGCGACCTCTGGGTTATGAGCCCAGCGAGCTACCGAGCTGCTCCACCCCGCGCCGTTGTGTGTCCACCGTATCACGGCGCGGGGTGGGGTCCGTCAGCTCTTTTGTTCCGCCCCCGTCGCCGGCTTCTGCGGTGCGGGGGTCTGCTGGCCGGGGTTCTTCTGGTCGGCGGCCGCCTTGCGCTGGGCGTCCGCCGCGGCGGCCCGCTGCAGCGCGTCGGCCAGGGCCTCCTGGGCCTTGCCGTACGCCGTCCAGTCGCCCTTCTTCAGCGCCTCCTCGCCCTCCGTGAAGGCCTTCTGGGCATCGGCGATGGCCTGCTTGAGCGCGGCCTCGCCGGTGGCCGGCGGCTTCGTCGGGTCGGGCTTCGTCGGCGGCTGGGTGGTCGGCGGCGTCTCGCCCTCCACCCCGAACACCCCGTTGAGGGCACCGGCGAGGGTGTCCTCGAACACCGTGGTGTCCTTGGTGGCGTCGCCCTCCGGCTTGTTGGCGTCGACGTACGACACCGCCACCTTCTTCAGCAGCGGGTAGAGCGCGCTGCGGCCCTGGGCGTAGACCGGCTCGACGTACAGGAAGCCGCCGTCGAGCGGGACCGTGAGCAGGTTGCCGTACGCGATCTCCGAGTCGGCGCCCTTCAGGTCACGGACGAACTGCGCCACCGACGGGAGGCTGTTGAGCTTCGACTGCACCTGCGCCGGTCCCGGCACCTCGGACGTCACCCTCAGGAGCCTTATACGGCCGTAGTCCTTGCTGGTGGCGTCGGCGTCGACCGCCATGAACGCGCCCAGGTTGGGCCGTCCGTTCGGCGTGAACGTCGTCGTCAGCGAGAACCGCTGCTGGGTGTCCCCGGGCATCTTCATGCTCAGGTAGTACGGCGGGACCGCGTTGCCGTCCTTGGTGGTCGGGTCGGCGGGCACCTGCCAGGCGTCACTGCCGCTGTAGAACTGCGCGGCGTCCCGGACGTGGTAGCGGGTCAGCAGCTCGCGCTGGACCTTGAACATGTCCTGGGGGTAGCGCAGGTGCGCCTTCAGGTCGGCCTTGATGGCGTCCTTGGGCAGCACGGTGCCGGGGAACGCCTTCATCCAGGTCTTCAGGACCGGGTCCTCGGTGTCCCACTGGTACAGCTTGACCGTGCCGTCGTACGCGTCGACGGTGGCCTTCACCGAGTTCCGGATGTAGTTGACCTGGTTCTGCTGGGCGACGACCGTACGGGTCTGGTTGCCGGCGGTCAGCGAGTCCGCGGTGGTGTCGCCGAGCGTCGTGCGCGACGCGTACGGGTAGCCGTTCGTCGTCGTGTAGGCGTCGACGATCCACTGGATGCGGCCGTCGACGACCGCCGGGTAGGCGTCGCCGTCGATGGTCAGCCACGGCGCGACCGCCTCGACGCGCTCCTTGGGCGTGCGGTTGTACAGGATCCGCGAGCCGTCGCCGATGGCTCCCGAGTAGAGGATCTGCGGCTCGCTGAACGCGACGGCGTACGCGGCCCGGTTGAAGGCGTTGGAGAGGCTGACGCCGCTGTCGCCCTGGTAACTGGTCGTGCGCTCGCCGTTGGCCTCGTAGTCGAGTTCCTTCTGCGGGCCGCCGACGATCGAGTACTGCTCGGTCTTCTCGCCGTAGTAGATCCGCTGCTCGTACTTGGGGAGCTGGCCGCTGGTCGGCAGGCCGTTCTCGGTGAAGACCGGCGAGCCCGTGGAGTCCACGGCCGTGCCGGCCGCCATGATCGCGCCGTAGCCGTGGGTGTACGTGAAGTGGTCGTTGATCCAGTTCCGCTTCGGGATGCCCTTGATGTTGAGCTCACGCAGACCGACGACGGTGTCCTTGCCGGCGTACCGGTCGACGTCGAGGGTCATGGGGAACTGGTAGTACTTCCGCTTCTGCTCCAGCTGCTGGAACGTCGGCGAGACGATGTTGGGGTCGACCAGCCGGTAGCTGGCGGCCGAGTCGGCGTCCTTGCGGAGCTGGTCCTTGGCCTTGACCGTGGCCTTGCCCGAGTAGTTCTCCGGCTTCGTGCCGTCGATGGCGTACGCCTTGCGGGTCGCCTCGATGTTCTTCTCGATGTACGGCGCTTCCTTGGCCTGCTCGTTGGGCTGGACCTGGAACTTCTGCACGATCGCCGGGTACAGGCCGCCGATCAGGATCGCCGACAGCACCATCAGGCCGAAGCCGATGACGGGCAGCTGCCAGGTGCGGCGCCACAGGGTCCCGAAGAACAGCAGCGCGCAGATCACCGCGATGCAGAACAGGATCGTCTTCGCCGGCAGGTAGGCGTTGGCGTCGACGTACCGCAGGCCCGTCCAGTTGCCGGCCGCCTTGAAGTCACTGGACTTCACGGCCAGCCCGTACCGGTCCAGCCAGTAGGCCACGGCCTTCAGCGCAACGAAGACGCCGAGCAGCACCGACAGGTGGCCGGTCGCGGCGGCGGTCGCCCGCGCACCGGGGCTGGTGATCCGCAGCCCGCCGTACAGGTAGTGCGTGAGCACGGCGGCGATCAGCGACAGCACGGTCGCCGCGAAGCCGAAGCCGAGCAGGAACCGGTACCAGGGCAGGTCGAACGCGTAGAACGCCACGTCCATCCCGAACTGCGGGTCCTTCTCGCCGAAGGCGACCCCGTTCACCCACATCAGGTAGGTCCGCCACTGGCCCGACGCGGAGGCGCCCGCGATCAGGCCGACGACGGCGGCGATCGCCAGGAGCACCCACTTCTTGTACGGGGCCACTCCCATCCGGTAGCGGTCCAGGCTCTGCTGCTCCAGCGACATCGCGCTCAGCGGCGGCCGCAGCCGGTGCGCGAGCCAGATGTTGAGCCCGACGGCCAGCGCCATGAGCAGGCCGAAGACCGCGAACATGCCGATCTTGGTCCACAGCGTGGTCGTGAAGACCGACGAGTAGTTGACGGACCTGTACCACAGCCAGTCCGTCCAGAACCCGGCGAACATGACGAAGAGCATGGCCAGGACGGCCAGCACCCCCAGCGTCATGAGCAGGGTACGGGCCCGCCGCGACGGCCGGCCGACTCTGATCCGTGGCCCGGTCGGGCCTCCGCCGCGGTCCGGCATCTGGAAAGCCAACGTGCGCCCCTCGAAGTTCGCGGTCGTGTGTGTGCCGGTGCCTCCCCCTTGTGTGAGGCACCCCAGCAGGCCCAGCGATCGTAGAGCCCACTGATGCAACTTACTGAAGCTTTACCTAGTTCCCGTTCTGGGGTCGGGAAGAGGCAGGATATTGACCATGTCCAACGTTTCTCCCTCAGGCCCTCCGATGGCCGCGAGCCCGCTCACACGCGCGGTGCTCGAGATCGACGAGTACGTGGCGGGCCTCGGCTGGGACCAGCCGGCCAGGCTCTTCGCCCTCGTCGACACCGCGGCGCTGCGCGCCCAGGAGCCGGAGCTGGCGACCCAGCTCGGGCTCGACAGTGACGAGGCCGCGGCCCCGCTCACCCCGATCGAGCAGGACGAGCTGCCGGCCGGCCGGCCGCTCGACGAGTTCCTCGGCACCATCGCCTGGCCGGACGCGGTGACCGGCTGCGCGCTGACCGTGGAGCGGCTGATGCTGCCGCCGTCGGCGGAGGCGTCGGTGCCCGACGGCCTGGACGAGGCCGGTCTCGCGAAGTGGGTCGCCCGGCACCCGGACCGCCAGGAGGTCCGGATGACGGTGGCCGTGCTGCGGGACGGTGCCCGCGAGTCGGCGCTGCGGCTGCGGGAGAAGGACTCCCCCACCGAGGTCCTGACGGGCGCCGACCTGGTGCCGGGGCTGGCCGAGGCGCTGGCCGCCACCTTCGAGAGCTGACGGGCGGGTCCCGGGGCGGCGCAACGGGGGCGCCGGCCGGGGGGAGCCGGCCCGCTGGACGGGCGTACGGGCCGCAGCGGGCGGTACGGGGCCTGGAGGCGCCCGCGGAGCCTCGTGCGGCCTGCGGAGCCCCGTGCCGGGCGTAAGGGGGCGGTCAGCCCGCCGAGCAGCTCGGCAGGGCCGCCGTGTTCCCGTCCCGGACCTTCTCCAGGGACTTCACCGCGTCCGCGATCGTGTTCACCTTGATCAGGGTCAGGCCGTCCGGGATGTCCGTGACCGCCGCCGCGCAGTTCTCGGCGGGGGTGAGGAAGTACTTCGCGCCCGCGTTGCGCGCGCCGACCAGCTTCATGTCGATCCCGCCGATGGGGCCGACCTTGCCGGTGTCGTCGATGGTGCCGGTGCCGGCGACGAACCGGCCGCCGGTGAGCGGGCCGGGGGTGAGCTTGTCGACGATGCCGAGCGCGAACATCAGGCCGGCGCTGGGGCCGCCCACGTCGTCGAGCCTGATGTCGATCGTGAACGGGAACGTGTGGTCGGTGCCGGCCTGGATGCCGACGATCGCGCGGTTCTCGTCCCCCGCCGCCTTCGTGGTGAGGGTGATGTCCTCGGTGACGGTGGGGTCGCGGCGGGCCTTCTCCGCGGCGGCGGCCTCCTTGGCGGGGACGATCGTGAACTCCACGGTCTGCCCCGGCCGCCGCTTCGTGACGATCTTGGCCACGTCCTGCGGGACCTTGACCGGTGTACCGTCCACCGCCTTGATCACATCCCCGGCGTGCAGCCTGCCCTCGGCGGGGCTGCTCTTCTGGACGGAGGAGACGACCACCCGGGACGCCACCGGGATGCCCAGCTGGCCGAGGGCCGCGACGCGCGCGCTCTCCTGGGACTGGCTGAACTCCTCGGCGTTCTCCTGCGTCGACTGCTCCTCGGTCTTGCCGTCCGGGTAGAGCGTGTCGTGCGGCACCACGACGCTGTCGTCGGAGAGCCAGCCGGCGACCGCCTCGACGAGGTTCATCCGGTAGTCGGCACCGGTGACGCGGACCGTGGTCATGTTCAGGTGGCCGGACGTCGGGTACGTCTCACGGCCGGAGACCCGCAGCACCGGCTCCCCGCCCGAGTCGCCGAGCGTGTTGACCGTGGGGCCGGGGCTCATCTCCGAGTAGGGCACCGGGATGAAGACTCCCGCGCAGAGCAGCGCGATGAGGACGAGGGTGGAGGCGAGCATCGTCGCGGTGCGGCGTGGCATGGAACGACAGTACGGGACCGGCCTGTCAGTGCACCCCCGGGGCCGTCCGTACGGGGCGATCAACCGATGGTCAGACGGATTCGCGTTCGGAGTGGGCCCGGTCCATCGCGTCGCGGAACCTGGCGTACCCCGCCAGCTCGGCTATGTCCCCGGTGGTGCGGTCCCGCGCCGCCCAGCCTCCCCATATCGCGGCACCGACGACGGCGAAGAGCGGTATCAGCAACCAGGCGAGTGCTGCCATCGCGACCTCCCATCCCCAAGATCGAGAGCAACGGACCGATCGGTATCCGATCAGCAGATTAACCATCCGCCGTCTCAACGCTCATGCCGGGGAGGCCGTTACGCAAATCGGGCCTTGCGGAACCGGCCGCCGGAACGCCGCCACAGCGCCCCCTCCGGCCACGCGGAAGGCGCCGGAGGGCTGCTGCCGGCCTCGTCAGCAGGCGCCGACCCACTCCTCGGTGCCGTCCGAGAATCGCTGGTGCTTCCAGATGGGGACCTCGTGCTTGAGGTCGTCGATCAGCTTGCGGCAGGCCGCGAAGGCCTCGGCGCGGTGGGGGCAGGACACGGCGACGACCACCGCCAGGTCGCCGACCGTCAGATCGCCCACCCGGTGGACGGCGGCCAGGGCGCGGACCGGGAAGTCGGCGACGACCTTCTCGGCGACGCGGCGCAGCTCGGCCTCGGCCGTCGGGTGGCTGGAGTACCCGAGGGCGTCCACGTCGGCGCCGCCGTCGTGGTTGCGGACGGTGCCCACGAAGAGCGCGGTGCCGCCGGCGGCGTCGTCGCCGACGGCGCGGAAGACCTCGTCGAGGGAGAGCGGGGTGTCGCGGATCGCCAGCAGCCGGATCGGGTCGTCGGCGGCGCGCTCGCCGGGGTGGTCGTACGTGGGAGCCATGGCATCCATCGTGCCGTACGGGACGGCAGCACGGAATTGCCTGTTCGACCGGCGGACGCACGCGCGCGTTGGAGCCTCGTACAGGCGCATCGTTCCGGCCGCGCCCATGCCCGGCCGCGGCGACCGGCGCGTACGCACATGTGCACCCGCGTGGCTCGCGCCGCCGGTGCGCCTGTGCCGTGCTTCGCGTGCGGCTCCGGTCCGGCCGCCGCCGTGGGCCCGGCTACAGCCCGCGGCGCCTGCGGGCGCGGCGGACCAGGGCGGCCGTGCCGAGCAGGGCGACCGTGGCGCCCGCCGCACCCGCGGCCGTGGCGTCCTTGCGGCCCAGGCGGCGGCCCGCGACGGTGTGCCGGCCGGACACCTCCTCCAGCAGCGCGGCGAGGACCTCCTCGTTCGTCCACCGGGGCCGCCAGCCCGCGTCGTGGAGCCGGCCGACGCTGACCACCCACGGGTGCATCGTGTACGCCAGGTCACCGGCGGGTGACGGAGTGAGGCCGATCCGGTGGAGCCGGGCCGCCGCCCCGAGCGCGACGGCGGAGGGCAGCTCCATGCGGCGGATGCCGCTCAGCTCCTCGACCTCCTCCTGCTCCAGCCAGCCGTCGCAGCCGACCGCGAACTCCCCGTCGACCTTCTCCAAAGCCGCGTACTCCAGCGCGCTGACCAGGTCCTCCACGTGGCAGAACTGCCAGGCGGGCCGGGAGCCGGCGACGACGAGCAGGCGCGGTGACTCGAAGTAGCGGGTCAGGGCGGTGTCCGTGCCGCCCACCAGGACGGCGGGGCGGACGACGGTGATGTTCAGGCCGGGGTGGGCGCGCGGGGCCCGGCGGGCCAGGCGCTCGATCTCCAGGAGGTCGCCCACGCCGGTGGCCTCGGCGGTGGCCCGCAGCTCGGCGTCCTCGGAGAGCGGGATGTCGTTGTCCGCGAGCGCCCCGTAGACCATGGCCGAGGTGCACAGGACGACCCGGTGGACCCCGGCGGCAGCGGCGGCGGTCAGGACGGTCTGCGTACCCCGTACGTTGTACGCGGTACGGGCGGCGGAGTCGGTCTCCAGGTCGAGGTCGAGGGCCAGGTGCACCACGACGTCCGCGCCGCGCAGCTTCTCGGCGATGGCCGGGTCCCGCACGTCCAGGATGTGCCACTGGGCCTCGGACACGTCGCCGCGCCGCTCGTCGATGGCGATGACCTGCTTGATCTCGTCGGACCCAACGAGGCGGCGGGTCAGCAGGTCGCCGACGCCGGATGCGGCGCCGGTGACCGCGACGACGGGGCCCCGGGCGGCGGACGGGGTTGAGCGGTTTCGCGCTGCGCGAACCTGCGGATCTGGGGAACTCACCAGGCGTCTCCAGCGGTTGTCTTCAGTACGTACGCGGACAACGCGCACGTACCAGGTGGCGTCCATCCTGCCGCAGGCGATGCGTCAGTGGAGCACCGAGCCCCAGTCCGGCCCGGATGTCTACGCTGGGTGTGATGTCGGGCAACCGCCGTCGGCAGGAAGCCGGCGGCCCTACGAGCCGAGGAAACCCGTGAGCGACACCCCATTCGGATTCGGCCTTCCGCCGGAGGAGCCGGACAACGGCGACGAAGGCAAGAAGCAGCCCCAGGGTGGTGGCAACCCCTTCGGGTTCGGCGGTCTGCCGGGCGGCGGCCAGGGCGGCCCGGACAACCCGTTCGCCGCGATGTTCGGCGCCTTCAACCCCGCCGACCTGGGCGCCGCCTTCCAGCAGCTCGGCCAGATGCTGAGCTACGAGGGCGGTCCCGTGAACTGGGACATGGCCAAGCAGATCGCCCGCCAGACCGTGGCCCAGGGCACGCCCGACGGCACGAAGGACGCCAGCGTGGGCCCCGCCGAGCGCACGGCGGTCGAGGAGGCCGTGCGGCTGGCGGACCTGTGGCTGGACGACGCGACCTCGCTGCCGTCCGGGGCGGCGACCGCCGTCGCGTGGTCCCGCGCGGAGTGGGTCGAGGCGACGCTGCCCGCGTGGCAGCAGCTGGTCGACCCGGTCGCCGAGCGGGTCGGCACGGCGATGGGTGCCGTGCTGCCCGAGGAGATGCAGGCCATGGCGGGCCCGCTGATCGGCATGATGCGGTCCATGGGCGGGGCGATGTTCGGCCAGCAGATCGGGCACGCCGTGGGCGTCCTGGCGGGCGAGGTGGTCGGCTCGACGGACATCGGGCTGCCGCTGGCCCCGGCCGGCAAGGCCGCGCTGCTGCCGCTGAACGTGGCGGCCTTCGGCAAGGACCTGAGCGTGCCGCTGGAGGAGGTGCGGCTCTACCTGGCGCTGCGCGAGGCCGCCCACCAGCGGCTCTTCGCCCACGTGCCGTGGCTGCGCTCGCACCTGTTCGGCGCGGTCGAGGGGTACGCGCGCGGGATCAAGGTCGACACCTCGAAGCTGGAGGACGCGGTCTCGCAGCTCGACCCGACCAACCCGGAGCAGCTGCAGGAAGCCCTTCAGCAGGGCATGTTCCAGCCGGAGGACACGCCCGAGCAGAAGGCGGCCCTGGCCCGGCTGGAGACGGCGCTCGCGCTGGTCGAGGGCTGGGTGGACGCGGTGGTGCACGCGGCGGCCGGCTCGCGGCTGACGTCCGCGGGCGCGCTGCGCGAGACGCTGCGGCGGCGCCGCGCGACCGGTGGCCCCGCCGAGCAGACCTTCGCCACGCTGATCGGCCTGGAGCTGCGCCCGCGGCGGCTGCGGGACGCCTCGCGGCTGTGGGCGTCGCTCACGGACGCGCGCGGTGTCGACGGGCGGGACGCCCTGTGGGAGCACCCCGACATGCTGCCCACCGCGTCGGACCTGGACGACCCGGACGGTTTCGTCCACCGCGAGCACCTGGACTTCTCGGAGCTGGACAAGATGCTCGGTGAGGCGGCCCCGCGCCCCGACGAGAACGGCAAGGACGACACCGACAAGTGAGCCTGCACGATGACGCCGTCCTCGTACTGAAGGCGTACGAGGGCGGGCAGGAGGAGCTGCGCCGGACGTATCTGGACCACTTGGCGGCGCACCCGGACGGGATGTGGAAGGCGTGCGGGGCCGGGCACCTGACGGCCAGCGCGCTGGTGGTGGACCCCGAGCGCGGCGGGGTGCTGCTGACCCTGCACAAGAAGCTCGGCATGTGGTTGCAGATGGGCGGCCACTGCGAGCCGCAGGACACGACGGTGGCCGGGGCGGCGCTGCGCGAGGCGACCGAGGAGTCCGGCATCCCGGGCCTGACGCTGCTGCCGGGCGGCCCGCGGCGGCTCGACCGGCACCCGATCCCGGCGCCCTGCAATTGGCACCTGGACCTTCAGTACGTGGCGCTCGCGCCGCCGGACGCGGTGGCCGCGATCAGCGAGGAGTCGCTGGACCTGCGCTGGTTCCGGTACGACGAGGTGGCGGCGGTGGCCGACGGCTCGGTCGTACGGCTGGTGGAGGCGGCGCGGACGGCGCTCTGACGTCGGTGCGCACATGCCGCGCGTTCCGCAGGGACTGTGTTCCGCAGGGCCTGCCTGTGTTCCGCAGGGCCTGTGTTCCGCGCGGCATGTGTAAGGGGCGGCCTCCATTGAGGGCCGCCCCTTACATCGTCGTGGCAGGCGTCAGTTCCAGGCGTTGTTCTGGTTCTGGGCGTGCGCGCCGTGCTGGCCGACGCCGAACTGGGCGCCGATGCCCTGGCCGATCTGGACGTTCTGCGGCGGCATGACCTCGCTCGGCTGGACGAGGGCGAAGCCCTGCCCGAGGAAGCTCAGCTCCCAGCCCTCGCCGGTGTTGCCCCGGCGCCTGCGCACGCTCGACGAGTGCGTCTGCGCCTGCATCTGCACCCGCAGCGACGACGACCAGGCGACGATCGCGTCGGCGTCGGCGTTGACGTACTTCTCCGGCGTGACCTGCATCATCAGGGGCTGGCCCGAGGTCATCAGGGCGACCTTCCCGCGGCCCGAGATGTTGAGCTGGTACTTGCCCGAGCCGGAGATGCCGTACTGGCTGTCCACGGCGATGACCTCGGTGTGGAGGGTGGAGTCGAGCGCCAGGACATAGGCGCTGTCCACGGTCAGCCCGTCCTGGTCGACCTCCACGACGTGGATGTACTGCGCCAGGTTGGCGAGGTAGACGGTGCCCTGGCCGGAGCAGCGCATCAGGTCGAGGCCCTCACCGGTGTTGGCGCGGGCGGTGCGCTGGTTGCCCGTCTGGTACTCGCCGTCGAAGTCCATCAGCCCCTGGTAGGCGACCATGGCGCCCTTGCGGGCGAGGACGTCGTCGTGGCCGGTGAGGCTGACGCGCAGGAGCTGGGGTTTCTGGACGACGTACCGTTCCTGGCTCTGCTGTTCGGTGTGGCTGAAAAGCGGCTCTGCATGGTGTGTTCTCGCTCCCCCTCAGTTCCGGACCCGCAGGCGGTCCGTACTGTCCTCGCTCGGCTGGACGACGACGATGCCCTGGCCGGAGAAGGCCATCTGGTACGCCTCCCCGCTGCCCCGCCCGATGAGGGAGGAGGCCTTGAAGCTGCGCTTGCCCTTCACCTTGAGGGACGGCGACCAGGCCACGAGGGCGTCGGGGTCGACGTACGTCTCGTCGTCGCCGCGACCGCAGTCGACCACGATCGGCGTGCCGCGCGAGGTGAGCGCGACCCAGCCGGTGCCGGCGATCTGCACGTTCCACAGGCCCTGTCCGGCGAACTTGGCCATTCCCTTGACCCGTTCGACGCCCCACTGGAGGTGGGCGTCGAAGGCGAGCACGTTGGTGCCGTTGACGGACAGGGCGTCGTTGTCGAGGTTCACGACGACGACGTCCGCGCCGTAGTCGGCGAGGTACAGCAGTCCGTCGCCGGTGCACTTCATGAGGGGCGCGCCCTCACCGGTCACCCACTGGGCGGCGACCTGCCGCAGGGCGGGCGGGTTCGGCTCGTACTGGATGAAGCCCTCGTACGCGACGACGGAGCCGGTCCTGGCGAACAGGTCCTGGCCGGTGGCCATGGCGACCTTGAGCATGGCGTTGCCGTGGTTCTCCATACGGGCCACGGTGGGGGTCGGGGCGTAGCCCGCGAGTTGCTGGTTCATGGTTCGGGCTCCCTCAGACCTCGTACGGCTGGACGACGATGAAGTTGCCGGGGGCGCCCCGGAACTGCAGGTTGACCGTCTCGCCGCTGTGCCCCGGGTAGGCGTTGCGGCGCAGCCGGACCTGGCTGGACAGGACCACCTGGAGGCCGCGGACCAGGCCACGACGGCGTTGCAGTCGGCGAACGTCGTGGGCGTGACGGGCAGGACGACGGGCACGCCGTGGGTCTTCACGACGACCGTGCCGGTGCCGTGGAAGAGCATGGTGAACAGCGCGCCGCCGGGGATGCCGTGGCCCTCGATGCGGCGGACCTCGTGGTGCAGCGTCTCGTCGAACGCGAGGACGTTCTCGGCGGAGACGCAGATGCCGTCGCCCTGCAGCTCGATCGGGTGGAGCTGGGCGTTGTTCTCGGCGAGGAAGACCTGGCCGCGGCCCGTGCAGCGCATGAGCTGCATCTCCTGGCCCGTGGCGTTGCCGACGATGCGCCCGCGAACCCGGCGCCCTTGTAGCTGAAGTCGACCTTGCCCTGGTACATGACCATGCTGCCCTGGCGGGCCAGGACCGGTACCTCGCCCATGGCGAGGTCGACGCGCATGAGCATCGGGTTCTGCGGCGTCCAGCGCTGGCCGGTGGGCGTTTCCCGGTACTTCTGGAGGGCGGCCGCCAGACCGGCGCCCTGGGGCGCGCCCTGCGGGACGCCGTGGGGCATGCCCTGGGGCGGCATGCCCACGGGCGGCTGCTGGCCGTACTGCGGCTGCGGCTGGCCGTACGGGCCCGGGGCGGCCGGTGCCGGGCGGGCTGACCGTACGGGGGCGTCTGCCCGTACGGCGCCTGCTGGCCGTAGGGCGGGGTCTGGCCGTACGGCGGGGTCTGGCCGGGGACTTGGCCGTACTGCGGCTGCTGGGGCGGCTGCTGCTGGTTGGGCTGCCCGTACGGGGCGGGCTGCGCGGGCGCCTGGGGTGCCGGAGCCTGCGGGGCCATGGGCGCTGCCATGGTGGGCGCGGCGTGCAGCGGCTGCTGCGGCTGTGCCGGGGCGGGCGCCGGGGTCTGGGCGGCCGCGGGGGCCGGGGCAGGGGCCACCGGAGCGCCGAACGAGGGCGCGGGGGTGGGCTGTTGCGGCTGCGGGATCTGGGGCGCCTGGGGCGCGGGGGCCGTCTGCGGCGTGGTCGGGGCGCCGAAGGCGGGTGCGGCCTGGGCCGGCGGCGCGAAGCTCGGTGCCGCCTGCGGGGGCGGCGCGGCCTGCGGCTGCTCCTCCTCCAGCACCTCGCCGCCGAAGTTCCTGAGCAGCGCCTCCAGTCCACCGTCGAAGCCCTGGCCGACGGCGGCGAACCGCCAGACGTCCTTGAGGTAGAAGTCGCCGAGCATCACGGCGCGCTCGGTGCTGAACTCCGAGCCGTCGAAGGCGTAACGGGCGACTTCCTCACCGCCCGCGACGATTCTGATGTAGCCGGGGCCGACCTGGGACATCTGGCCGGCGCCGTCGAGGGTCGCGGTGAAGGACAGCTTGTGGATGTGCGCCGGGACGCGGTCGAGCGTGACGCGGAAGGACTCGGTGTCGCCGGCCTGCGCACCGAGCAGCTGGACGGACTCCTCGGGGGTCTTCGGCTGGTTGAAGAAGACGAAGTACCGGTCGTCGGAGAGCCGCTCGTCGGCGTCGAGCCCGAAGCAGCTGATGTCGAAGGTCAAACCGGGACCCGCGATCTGCACGCCCACGTACAGATCCGTCCCGGCAGTCAGATCACTGATCCTGGCCTTGTGGCCGCGTTGGAATTCCCTGGCCATGCGTAACGACCGTCCCCCATCCCGGATTGGTGTGCGTCGCGCCAGGCTAACGGCTCGCTCGGACAACCGACACGTCCGCGCCCGCCTCGGTACGGACTCGGTACAGGATCGGTGAATTCACTCCTCGCGGCTGCCGGGAACGTGCGGCAGCCGGTCGGCCGCGACCACGCCCTCCAGGTAACCGCGGGCCCGTTCGGTGCGCGGGTAGGCCTCCAGGAGACGCCAGAACCGCGGTCCGTGCCCGGGGACCAGGAGGTGCGCCAGCTCGTGGAGCAGCACGTAGTCGATGACGTACTCGGGCATGCCCTGGAGCCGGTGCGAGAGCCGGATGCTGCCCTCGGCCGGGGTGCACGAGCCCCAGCGGGTGTTCTGGTTGGTGACCCAGCGGACGGAGGCCGGGCGGGCCCGTCCGTCGAGGTACTGGCCGGACAGCCGCTCCGCGCGCTCGGCCAGCTCGGAGTCGCCGAGGAGACGTCTGCTCTCCTGCGCGGCGAGCTTGTCCAGCATCACCGTCACCCAGCGTTGTTCCTCGGCCTCCGACATGCGCGCGGGGATGAGGACGACGGTGCGGTCGCCCTCCCGATAGGCGGAGACCGTCCTGCGGCGCCGGGAACTCCTGCGCACCTCGACGGCGGACGTCCGCGTTCCCCGGGTCGGGGCGCTGGTCGGGCTGAGGTGTGGGTCGGCGGGCACGCCCAGACCGTACCTGCTGGGGGCGGGCGAAGTCCCTCTTCGGAACGGTTCGCGCACGATCCATCCACAGCCTGCACCATTTGAATGACTAATGCTCCCGCGCTGTGGACGGCCGACTACGCCGGGTCGACGGCGGAGGCATTCTGACCGCGGGAGACCGAGAAGTCCGCGGAACGGGGGCGGGAGCATGGGCATGCGTCCGATGGTGAAGCCGGCGCTGCGGCGCGCGTGGCGTGATCTTCAGTTCGTGCAGTTCGGGGTGACGCCCGCGCACGCGGTGGTGGTCGGGCCGGTGGATACGACGACGGGCGGGCTGCTGGGCCTGCTCGACGGTACGCGCGGGCTGCCCGTCCTGCGCGAGGAGGCGAGGGCGCTGGGGGTGCCGGACGGCTGGCTGGAGGGTCTCCTGACCCGGCTGTCGGACGCGGGGCTGCTGGAGGACACGACACCGGCGGCCGGCCCGGAGCCGTGTGCCGCCGCCGCTTTACGGCGCGGGGCGGACGTGCTGGACCGGCTGCGCCCGGATCTGGCGTCGCTGTCGGTGGTGCACCGCGAGCCGGGCGGGGCGATACGGCGCCTGGCCGCCCGGGCCGGAATGCGGGTGCAGGTGCGGGGCGCGGGCCGGGTGGGTGCGAGCGTGGCGGCACTGCTGTCCGGTGCGGGCGTGGGCCGGGTCGAGGTGCTGGACGGCGGCTGCGTGGAGCCGTGGGACGTGGCACCGGGCGGCTTCCCGGCGGCCGCCATCGGCGTGCGGAGGGACGTGGCGGCACGCCGACTGGTACGCGAAGCGGCTCCGCACGGTGCGCGGGCCGGACGCCGGAGAGCCGGCGCGGGGTCGGGTGCGAGGTCCGGTGCGGAGCCGTGCGCGTGGGCCACGACGGGGGCCGGGGCGGGCGCCGGGCGAGGACTGGCACCGTCGCTGGATCGGGAGCCGAGGCGGACGTCTGGGCGGAAGCCGGCCCGGGCGCTCGTACGGAGGCCGGCCCGGGCGCCCGGGCTGGCTCCGGCCGAGGCGCTTGTGCGGAAGCCGGCCCAGATGCCTGGGCGGAAGCCCACCCGGGCCCCGGAGCGGAGGCTGACCCGGGCGCCTGGGTGGGAACCCACCTGGGCGCCGCAGTCGGCGCCGGCGGGGCGCCGATGCCGTGGGTGGTGCCGAGCCGGGGCTGTCGTTGGTCGTCGTGGCGCCCCGGGACGGTCTCGCGGCGTACGCCCCGGATCCGGTGACGGCCGATCCGTGGGTGGCGACGGGTACGCCGCACCTGTTCGCCGGGGTGGTGGAGGCGACGGGCGTGGTGGGCCCGCTCGTGCTGCCGGGCGGTACGGCGTGTGCGCGGTGCGTGGAGCTGCACCGGACGGACGAGGACCCGGCGTGGCCGCGGATGCTGGCGCAGTGGCGTTCGGGGCGCCGTGGCTGCGGGCCGGCCGGGGACATGGGCCTGGTGGCCACGGTCGCGGGGCTGACGGCCGCGCTTGCGCTGGCGTTCCTGGACGGGGATCCTCCGGCGAGTGCGGGGGCGCGGTGGGAGGTGTCGTCGCCCCTGCTGGAGTGGCGGGCGCGACGGGTGGTGCCGCACGCCGCGTGCCCGTGCGGGGCGGCGGGTCCGGGTGAGGGGGAGCGCGCCTCGGATGCCGGTACGGGGCAGGACACAATGGCGGGGTGGCCGCCGCCGTCAAGGGGGTCATGCCGAGGGCAAACGCGGCACGGCAGTCTCGGATTGGGAGGGGCGCATGTCTGATCTACCCCGGAAGGCGGTCACTCGTACCGCCAAGTTGGCGGCGCTGCCGCTGGGATTCGCGGGCCGGGCCACGTGGGGACTGGGCAAGCGGATCGGGGGCAAGTCCGCCGAGATCGTGGCGCGGGAGCTGCAACAGCGCACGGCGGACCAGCTGTTCAAGGTGCTCGGCGAGCTGAAGGGCGGGGCCATGAAGCTCGGGCAGGCGCTGTCCGTCTTCGAGTCGGCGCTGCCGGAGGAGATAGCGGGCCCGTACCGGGCGGCCCTGACGAAGCTTCAGGACGCGGCCCCGCCGATGCCGGTCCGTACGGTGCACGGGGTGCTGGAGGAGCGGCTGGGCGAGGACTGGCGGGAGTTGTTCCTGGAGTTCGAGGACAAGCCGTCGGCGGCGGCGTCGATCGGGCAGGTGCACCGGGCGGTCTGGCACGACGGCCGCGAGGTGGCGGTGAAGGTGCAGTATCCGGGGGCGGGCGAGGCGTTGCTGTCGGATCTGGCGCAGCTGGGCCGGTTCGTCAGACTGCTGGGGCCGCTGGTCCCGGGCATGGACATCAAGCCGCTGGTCACCGAGTTGCGCGACCGGGTGTCGGAGGAGCTGGACTACGAGCTGGAGGCGCGGGCGCAGCGCGAGCACGCGGCGGAGTTCGCCGACGACCCGGACGTGGTGGTCCCGGACGTGGTGCACCAGTGCGACCAGGTGCTGGTGACGGAGTGGATCGACGGGATACCCCTGTCGGAGATCATCGCCGAGGGCACGCCGGAGGAGCGGGACAGGGCGGGGCAGTTGCTGGCGCGCTTCCTGTTCTCGGGCCCGAGCCGTACGGGGCTGCTGCACGCGGATCCGCATCCCGGGAACTTCCGGCTGCTGCCGGGTGAGGACGGGGGCGGGCCGAGGCTCGGCGTGCTGGACTTCGGCACGGTGGACCGGCTGCCGGGCGGGCTGCCGGAGACGATCGGCACGTGCCTGCGGATGACGCTGGAGGGCGAGGCGGAGGCGGTCTACGAACTGCTGTGCGGCGAGGGGTTCGTGAAGGACTCCATAGAGCTGGACCCGGACGCGCTGCTGGAGTACCTGCTGCCGATCATCGAGCCCGCGCAGGTGGACGAGTTCGTGTTCACACGGGAGTGGATCCGCGCGCAGGCGGCGCGGATCGCCGATCCTCGCTCCCCCGCCCACCAGTTGGGCAAGCGGATCAACCTGCCACCGTCGTATCTGCTGATACACCGGGTCACGTTGAGCACCATCGGGGTGCTGTGCCAGCTCAATGCCACGGTGCGGCTGCGGGAGGAACTGGAGGAGTGGCTTCCGGGCTTCCTTCCCGATGAGCCGGAGCAGCGGGAGGAGTCGGTCCCGGCGCGGGTCTGAGCCGTCACCGGCCCGCGGTCACCACCAGGAGGAGTCGAGTCTCGATTCGATGGACCTGATGTGTTCGCGGGCGCAGGTGTCGCAGAGGTACATCCGGCGGCCGTTCTCGACGGAGCAGGTCCAGGTCACGGGGAGGCTGTCGGCGGTCTTGCCGCAGCGGGAGCACACCACGCGCTGTGTGCGCGGCGGTTCGGGGTCGGGTGTCCGCTCGTTCACCACGAGACGATAACTCTCCGGAGGGCCGGTTGGGCGCTGGGCGCACCGCGGGGGCCGACCCGTTCGGACCGGCCCCCGCGAGTGGGCTCTTCAGAAGTGCGCCGTGCGGCGTTGCCTACTGCATGACCGCCATGGCGAGCGCGCGGCGGGCGCGCAGCGAGGCGCGCTCGGCGCGGCGCTGCATCCGCCGGGCGGCGATCAGCCGGATGCCCGGGCGGGCCTCCGCGGCTTCCCGCAGGCGCTCATGCATATGGGCACGAGCCAGGGCTTCTGGAATGAGTTGCATCTCTCGGGTCCTGTTCTGACGCGAGGCGTTCGCGCCGATGGTGCTGACGGCTGGGGTCGCGGAGCCCATGGGCTCGCTGGTGGAAGAGGTCATCGGGGCCTGCTTCTGGGGATCGTGCGTGAGGGGGCGGTCGATGGTTCCGGCGAGGGCGTTCATGCCACGACCGGGTTCTTGCGCGGGCGGCCACGAGGCCGCTTGCGGGCGACGACCACGCCCTGGACGAACAGCTCACCGCCCCAGACACCCCACGGCTCGCGCCGCTCCTGGGCCCCGGCGAGGCAGGCCGCCATGAGCGGGCAGGTGCGGCAGAGGGACTTGGCGTACTCGACGTCCGCCGGCGACTCGGCGAAGAAGACCTCCGGGTCGTAGGAGCGGCAGGGGACGGGTACGCCGAGGTTCTCGATGGCGTCGTCGAGCGCGGTGAGCGCGGTGAGGGGGGTCAAGTCGGGGTCCTTCGTGAGGCCGGGCGGGGGGATCGTCTCGGAGGGCGGTACGGACGGGGCGTGCGCTTCGAGTTGCACGGTGGTGTTTTCCTCGTCTGGTCGGTCCGGCCGGTCGGCCGGTGGGTTGGTACCGGGTTCTGCTTGGTCCCGAGGCCCCTTCGCTCCGTCTCGCCCGTGGGGGCAAAACAGAAGGGCCGCGGATCCCGGGTGGGGTTCCGCGGCCCTGAAGGCGCCGGCCTGATGCTGGATCAGGCTGGATCACTCCAGGGTTCGAGCCCACGGAAGGCCCACATCGTGTGGTGCTGCTGCGTCGTCGTCTTGGTCTCGGCACCGGTCGCCGCAAAGGCATAGGCCGGGGCCTGCGCCGCTGCTACTCCTGCTTCCAGTGCCTTGGTCGGTCGCTCATTGGCCAGCAGGCCCTCAATGACGGGGAGAGCCGTCAGAAGGGTCGCCGGACGCACGGCGCCGAGGCCGGACAGGCCGGTGCCGATGAGGGACGAGCCGGAGAAGCCGAGCGTGCAGGCGGAGACGACCGAGCGATCGGTCATTTTGGCGGTGCTGATGGAGCTGATGTTGATGCTGATCACTGGAATCGCCTCCTCTCGGCGTCTCGGGGGATCGGACGGAGCCGGTCCCGCGCGTATTCGGATAAGTACAGCACGAGGACAGGGCTTCAGAGAAGCCGCTGTTCGCGTGGTTAAGAACCTATGGGGATTCCTGGGGCGGGCGCAAACTATTTTTTCGACGAGTTCGTATCAGTCCTCGCCGGCTCCCTCGGCGCCTTGTTGGCCTGCGCAGATGGCGAGGACGTCGGCGCCGAACCGGTTCAGCTTGCGGATGCCGACGCCGGGGATGGCGGCCAGCTCGCCGTCGGTGGAGGGGACCGTCTCGGCGATGGCCATGAGGGTCTTCTCGGTGAAGACGCAGTAGTCGGGCTGGCCGAGGAGGCCGGCCTGGCGGGTGCGCCACTCCAGCAGCCGCTCGTAGAGCGCCTCGTCCATCTCGGAGGGGCAGTCCTCGCAGCGCATGAGCTTCATCTCACCCGCCTGGGTCAGCGTCGTCCCGCAGACGCGGCACCGCACCGGGCCGCGGGCGCGGCGGGGGCGGGAGCCGGCGGGGCCGCGGTCGACGACGCCACCCGCGGCGCGCATGCCGCCCGTGCCGGGGCGCAGGCCCTTGAGGAACCGGGACCGCTCGCGGGACGGGCGGCCGCCGGGTGAGCGGGAGAGCGACCAGGAGAGGGCGAGGTGGCGCCGGGCGCGGGTCACGCCCACGTACAGCAGGCGCCGCTCCTCCTCGATCTGCTCGTCGGTCCTGGCGTAGGTGATGGGCAGCGTGCCATCGGTGAGGCCGACGAGGAACACCGCGTCCCATTCGAGGCCCTTCGCGGCGTGCAGGGAGGCCAGCGTGACGCCCTGGACGGTCGGGGCGTGCTGGGCGGCGGCCCGCTCGTCCAGTTCGGCGACCAGGTCGGCGAGGGTGGCCTCCGGGCGGGCGCGGGCCACGTCCTCGGCGAGGCGCACCAGGGCGGCCAGGGACTCCCAGCGGTCGCGGACGGCGCCGGAGCCGGCCGGGGGTTCGGTCGTCCAGCCCTTGGTGGACAGCACGGCGCGGACCTGCGACGGCAGGTCGACGAGGTCGTCGAGGAGGGCGTCGTTGGAGCCGAAGCGGGCGGCGCTGCGCAGGGCTGCTCCGGCCTCCCGTACCTCCTGGCGCTCGAAGAAGCGCTCGGCGCCGCGCAGCTGGTAGGGGACGCCGGCGTCGGCCAGGGCCTGCTCGTAGATCTCCGACTGGGCGTTGATCCGGTACAGGACGGCGATCTCCCCGGCGGGCACCCCCGAGGCGATGAGGTCCTTGATGCGCCGGGCGGTGCCCTCGGCCTCGGCGGGCTCGTCGCCGTACTCGGTGTGGACCGGCTCGGGGCCGGGGTCGCGCTGGGAGATCAGCTCCAGGCGGTGGTCGGCGGCGCGGCCGCGGGCCTGGCCGAGCAGCCCGTTGGCCAGGTGGACGACCTGCGGGGTGGAGCGGTAGTCGCGGACGAGCTTGACGACGGTCGCGTGGGGGTGGCGGGTGCGGAAGTCCAGCAGGTAGTCGGGGGTGGCGCCGGTGAAGGAGTAGATCGTCTGGCTGGCGTCGCCGACGACGCACAGGCTGTCGCGGTCGCCGAGCCACAGGTCGAGCAGGCGCTGCTGGAGCGGGGACACGTCCTGGTATTCGTCGACCACGAAGTGGTGGTACTGGCGGCGGACCTGCTCGGCGATGTCGTGGCGGTCCTGGAGGATCGCGACCGTGAGCAGCAGGACGTCCTCGAAGTCGAGGACGTCGCGCTCCCGCTTCAGCTGCTCGTACATCGCATAGATCTGGCCAATTTCCGCGGGGTCGCGTGGGGCGTCGCGGGATGCCTTGGCGACGGCCGCCGGGTAGTCGGCGGGGACCGTCTGGGTGACCTTGGCCCACTCGATCTCGGACGTGGTGTCGCGCAGCTCGGTGCGGTCGAGGCGGACCCGGCAGCGGGCCGCCGCGTCGGCGACGAGCTGGGCCTTGCGGTCCACCAGCCGGGGCAGCTCACCACCGACGGCTTTCGGCCAGAAGTACTGGAGCTGGCGGAGGGCCGCGGAGTGGAACGTGCGGGCCTGGACGCCGGCCGCGCCGAGCTGCCGGAGCCGGCCCCGCATCTCGCCCGCGGCGCGGTTGGTGAACGTGACGGCCAGCACACTGGCGGGCTGCAGGATGCCGGCGCGCACCCCGTAGGCGATCCGGTGGGTGATCGCCCGGGTCTTGCCCGTGCCCGCACCGGCCAGGACGCACACCGGACCGTGCAGGGCGGTCGCCACCTCGCGCTGCTCCGGGTCGAGCCCGTCGAGCACCGCGTCGGCCGACTCGGGGACCTGCGGGAAGAGAGTGGAGTGCGTTGCTGCTGTCACCCTGCCATGCTGCCAGGTCGCCCGGGGCTGCCGGTGCGGTTGTCCACAGGCCCGGCGCACCGGTCGTACCGGCGGGGAGCGGGCGCATACCCCCTCCGGGAATGCCGGGGGCGTCGCGTACGTTCTGCTGGTGCGATCACGCACCCCAGAGTTCCAAGAAGCGGGAGAGACGATGCAGGGCACTGTGACGATGTACAGCACCACGTGGTGCGGCTACTGCCGCCGGCTGAAGAGCCAGCTGGACCGTGAGGGCATCGCGTACACGGAGATCAACATCGAGCAGGACCCGGACTCGGCCGCTTTCGTCGAGAAGGTCAACAACGGCAACCAGACCGTTCCGACCGTGCTCGTGACCCCGCACGGCGGTGGCGAGAACGTCGTCATGACCAACCCGAGCCTGGCGCAGGTCCAGCAGGCGCTCGCCAGCTGAAGCCTCTCGCAGTGCGTCGTACGCCCCCTCCGGCCACGGGCCGGAGGGGGCGTTCGCGTTCCCGGGAGGCGGCCGCGGGCGGGCGCCCGGGCCGAGAAGGGGCTCAGGCCGCGGGGCGCGGCTTGGGCAGCGGCTTGCCGTACCAGAGCTCCAGCAGGTGCGAGGCGATCGAGATCCCGTACGGCGGCAGGACCTCGCCGGAGTCGAACGCGGCCGACAGCTCCTCGCGGGAGAACCAGCGGGCCTCCTCGATCTCGTCGCCGTCGACGTTGATCTCGGACGAGGTGGCGCGGGCCATGAAGCCCAGCATCAGGCTGGACGGGAACGGCCACGGCTGGCTGGCGACGTACTCCACCTCGCCGACGGTGACCCCGGCCTCCTCGAAGACCTCCCGGACCACCGACTGCTCGATCGACTCACCGGGCTCGACGAAGCCGGCCAGCGTCGAGAAGCGGCCCTCCGGCCAGTGCACCTGGCGGCCGAGCAGCGCGCGGTCCTTCTCGTCCGTCACGAGCATGATCACCGCGGGGTCGGTCCGCGGGTAGTGCTCGGCGCCGCACGCCGGGCAGCGGCGGATGTGGCCCGCCGCGGCGATCACCGTGCGCTCGCCGCAGCGCGAGCAGAAACGGTGCAGCCGCTGCCAGTTCTCCAGGGCGACCGCGTGCACCATGAGGCCCGCGTCGCGCGGCGACAGCAGCAGGCCCGCCTCGCGCAGGCCGGCCGGGCGGGCCGACTGGTCCATCCGGCCGGGCAGGGAGTCCTTCTGCAGCGCGAAGTAGCGCACGCCGTCCTCGTCCGTGCCGAGGAAGTAGCGGTGGGTCTCCGTGAGGGGCGCCTCGAAGGACGGGGTCATGACCAGCTCGGTCCGGCCGTCCGGGGTGTCGTCGACCAGGACCTGGCCGCCGGACACCACGAAGACCCGAGTCGTGGGGTGGCTCCACGCCGCCGCCAGCCAGGCCTCGTCGAGGCGGTGGTGCGCCGCGCGGTCGATGCCGCTCGGGGCGGTGAAGCCGATCGGACGGGGACCGGCCTCGTTGCTGATGGTGCTCACTGGTGCTTCCAACTCCCCCGGTGATTGGGATGTCTCTTCAGCGTCTCTTCGGCGTCTCTTCGGCTCGGGCGCCCGGGCCTGACGGCTCCGGCTTTCGGCGCCGCGGAGCGCTCAGCGCAGTGCGGCCGACAGGTCGCCCCACAGGTGGGCCGTCGTCTCCACACCCTTGAACAGCAGGTCCAGCTCGACCTTCTCGTTCGGCGCGTGCCAGCCGTCGGACGGTACCGAGATGCCGAGGAACAGCACCGGCGCGCCGAGCACGTCCTGGAGGTCGGCCGCCGGGCCGGAGCCGCCCTCGCGGGTGAAGCGGATCTTCGCGTCGTCGAACGCCCGGCTCATGGACCGGACCACGGCCTGCAGCGCGGGGTGGTCGAGCGGGGTCAGACACGGCCGGGTCGCGCCCCAGAACGTGATCTTGTGGCGGATGCCGTCGGGCAGGCGGGCGGCGACCCAGTCCCGTACGGCCGACTCGATCCGCTCCGGGTCCTGGCCGGCGACCAGCCGGAAGGAGAGCTTCAGCACGGCGGACGAGGGGATGATCGTCTTGCTGCCGGCGCCCTGGTAGCCGCCGCCGATGCCGTTGACCTCGGCGGTCGGGCGGGCCCAGACGCGCTCCAGCGTGGAGTAGCCGGCCTCGCCGAGCGTGCCGTGCGACTTGGCCGTGGCCAGCCACGACTCCTCGTCGAACGGCAGCTCCGCGATGAGCCGGCGCTCGGCCTCGGTGAGCGCGGCGATGCCGTCGTAGAAGCCGGGGACCGTCACGCGCTCGTGCTCGTCGTGGAGCGCGGCGGCGAGGCGGGCCGCGATCGTGGCCGGGTTGGGCACGGCGCCGCCGAAGGAGCCGGAGTGGATGTCCTGGTCGGGGCCGTACAGGACGATCTCGCAGTCCGTCAGGCCGCGCATGCCGGTGCAGACGGTCGGGGTGGTCTCGGACCACATGCCGGTGTCGGAGACGACCACGGCGTCCGCGGCGAGGCGGTCGCGCCGGCGCTCGACGAGCTCCCGGAAGTGGGGCGAGCCGAACTCTTCTTCACCCTCGACGAGAAGCTTCAGATTGACGGCCGGGGCCGTGCGGCCGGTGAGCGCGAGGTGCGCGCGGACGCCGAGCGTGTGGAAGAAGACCTGCCCCTTGTCGTCGGCGGCACCGCGCGCGTAGAGGCGGTTGCCGACCACGACCGGCTCGAAGGGGTCGGTGTCCCAGCCGTCCTCGCGGGCGGCGGGCTGGACGTCGTGGTGGCCGTAGACCAGGACCGTCGGGGCGTCGGGGTCGCCGGAGGGCCACTCCGCGAACACCGCCGGGGCGCCGCCCTCCGTCTCCCACACCTCGGCGACCGGGAAGCCGGTCTCCGTCAGCTTGGCGGCGAGCCACTCGGCGCTGCGCCGTACGTCCGGGGCGTGGGCCGGCTGCGCCGACACGGAGGGGATGCGCAGCCACTCGGCGAGGTCGTCGAGGAAGGCGGCGCGGTGCCGCGCTATGTACTTCCGTACGGTCTGGACGGCGCTGTCCGGGGTGTCGCTCATGCTCCTGAGCCTATCCGGCGCCGGCGGGTGACTCGTCGGGCGTCTCACCGAGCAGGATGCCCTCCAGCTCCGCCCGGCCCGGCAGCCGGTCGGGGCGGACGACGTCGCCGGTGCGGACGTGCACGAACGCGGCGCCGACCTCGTCGGGCGGCAGGCCGTGCTGCTCGGCCCAGGCGAGCCGGTAGACCGCGAGCTGGAGGGGGTCGGCGGTCTGCCGCCGGCCGGTCTTCCAGTCGACGATCTCGTACGCGCCCGAGTCCGGGTCGCGGTAGACGGCGTCGATCCGTCCACGGATCACCCGGCCGGCCAGCGTGAGCTGGAACGGCGCCTCCACGCGGTACGGGGTGCGCCGGGCGTACGGGGTGCGCTCGAACGCCTCCTTGAGCGCGGCGAGGTCCCGCTCGTCGGCGATCTCGGGCTCGTCGGCGTGGTCCTCGCCGCCGGGCAGCTCGTCCGGGCCCAGCATCGGCAGCGGCAGCGCCTCGAACCGGGACTCCACCCAGGCGTGGAAGCGGGTGCCGCGCCGGGCCGCCGGCTGCGGCGGACGCGGCATGGGGCGGGCCAGCTCCTGGGCGAAGCCGTCGGGGTCGGCGGCGAGCCGCAGCAGCTGCGACGCGGAGAGGGAGGCGGGCAGGAGCACGTCCCGGGTGGTGGCGCGGGCGCGCAGCAGCTCCCCCGCGAGCGCGTCCAGGTCACGGTCCCAGGAGGCGACGGCCCGCGCCTCCTCGGGAGTGAGGCGGTGCGGATCGCCCTCGGGGGCGGTGGCGGGGCCGGACGGCGGGGCGGGACGCTGGTGGGGGACGGGGGCGGGGCCCGAGGGGGCCTCGGCGTCCGGGGGCGGGGCGACGTCGACGTTCTCGTACGGCTCCGGGTCGCCGTACGGGTCCGTGTACGGCTCCGGGACGCCGTACGCCTCCGGGTCCGCGTACGCCTCCGGCGCGTCCGGCCACGGGTCGGCCGGGGCGTCCGGGTCGCCCGGGTCGTCCGGGGCGTCGAGAGTGTCGTCCCACAGGATGCCGTCCGGGGCCTCGGCGGGTGCGTGGGCGTGGTCGGGTTCCGCGACCCGGGCCTCTTCCGGCGCCGGGGAGGCCAGGTGCGCCAGGACCGTGTCGGCGGCCGCGCGCCGGCGGGCGAGGGAGGCGGGGTCCAGGGGAAGCGGCCAGGCCTGGTCCTCGGCCGCGGCCTGGAGGGCCGGGTTCTCGGCGTCGTCCTCCGGTTCGTCCGCCCACGCCTCGATCTCGCCGTGCCCGGCCGCGCAGTGGTCGTACAGCGCGTGCAGGAAGGCGGACGGCCCGCGGCGGCGCTTCTGGGAGGGCCCCCACCAGTGGCCCGAGCCGAGGAGGAGGGACCGGGGGCGGGTGAAGGTCACGTATCCGAGGCGCAGCTCCTCGGTGTGCTGGTGGTCCTTCATCGCCTCCTTGAACGCCTTGAGCGACGGGGCGTCCCAGGTGTCGATCGCGGGCAGGGTGGGGGCGTCGCCGCGCAGGGCGTGCGGCAGGACCTGGGGCTGGGCGGTCCAGGACTCGCGCGACCGGGCGCTGGGGAACTGGCCGGTGACCAGGCCGGGGACGGCGACGACGTCCCACTCCAGGCCCTTGGACTTGTGGGCGGTGAGGACCTTGACCGTGTTCTCGCCGCCGGGCAGCGCGTTGTCCAGGCCCTTCTCGTACTCGGCCGCCGTCCGCAGGAATCCGAGGAAGGCGAGGAGCGTGGCCTCGCCGTCCAGGGAGGCGAAGCCGGCGGCTATGTCGAGGAAGTGGGAGAGGGTCTCGCGGCGGCGGGCGGCCAGGGCGTGCGGCGAGGCGGACAGCTCCACCTCCAGGCCGGTGGTGGCGAGGATCCGGTGCAGGACGTCCATCAGCGGGTCGGCCAGCGCGCGGCGCAGGTCGCGCAGCTCGGCGGCGAGGCGGGCGAACCGGACCCGGGCCTCCGAGGAGAAGGGCAGGCCGTCGTCGTCGCCGGACGCGTCGAGGAACGTGTCCAGGGCGTCGGCCAGCGAGACGACCTCCGCCGGGTCGACGCCCTCGACGGCCGCGGCCAGCCGCTCCTCGGCGTCCCGGTCGTCGCCGGGGCGGTGCACCAGGAGGCGGGCGCGGCGGCCGAGCAGGGCCAGGTCGCGGGGGCCGATCCGCCATCGGGGGCCGGTGAGGAGCCGTACGAGGGAGGCGTTGGCCCCCGGGTCCTGGAGGACGTCGCAGACGGCGACGAGGTCGGCGACCTCGGGGAGGTGGAGCAGCCCGGAGAGCCCGACGACCTCGACGGGCACGTCCCGGGCGACGAGGGCGGCCTGGATCTCGGGGAAGTCCGTGGCCGTGCGGCACAGGACGGCGATCTCGCCGGGTTCCTTGCCGGTGCGCACGAGGTGGGCGACGGAGTCGGCGAGCCAGGCGATCTCCTCGGCGTGGGTCGGCAGGAGAGCGATGCGGACCGTGCCGTCGCGCTCGGCGCCGGGGGCCGGCCGCAGCGCCTCCACGCCCGCGTGCATGGCGCGCAGGGGCGCGGCCAGGCCGTTGGCGAGGTCCAGGAGGCGGCCGCCGCTGCGGCGGTTCTCGCTAAGGGCGAAGCGGGAGGCGGGGCTGCCGTCCCCGTACGGGAAGTGCTCGGGGAAGTCGTCGAGGTTGGCGACGGAGGCGCCGCGCCAGCCGTAGATGGCCTGGCAGGGGTCGCCGACGGCGGTGACGGGGTGGCCCGTGCCGCCGCCGAACAGTCCGGAGAGCAGGATCCGCTGGGCGACCGACGTGTCCTGGTACTCGTCGAGGAGGACGACGCGGAACTCGTCGCGCAGGATGGCGCCGACCTCGGGCCGGGTGCGGGCCAGCTCGGCGGAGAGGGCGATCTGGTCGCCGAAGTCGAGGAGGTCGCGGTCGCGCTTCGCGGCCCGGTAGCGGACGACCAGGTCGAGCAGCTGGCGGCGGGCGGCGGCGGCCTCGGGGACCTTGCGCAGGTCGGCGTTGCCGAGCCGGGCGCCTTCGAGGGCGGTGAGCAGCCCGGAGTCGTACGCGAGGAGGTCCTCGGGGCGCACCAGGTGCTCGGACAGCTCGGCGTCGAGGGCGAGGAGGTCGCTGACGAGGGTCGGGAAGGAGCGGGTGAGCGCCGCGTACGGCCCCGGGGCCTCGCGCAGGACGCGGGCGGCGAGCTGGTAGCGGGTGGCGTCGGCGAGGAGGCGCGCGGTGGGCTCCAGGCCGATGCGCAGGCCGTGGTCGGTGAGGAGCCGGCCGGCGAAGGCGTGGTACGTGGAGATGAGCGGCTCGCCCGGGGGGTCCTCGGGGTCGAGGGGGTCGGGGTCGGTGACCCCGGCGCGGACGAGGGCGGTGCGGACGCGCTCGGCCAGCTCGCCGGCGGCCTTGTTGGTGAACGTGAGGCCGAGCACCTGCTCGGGGGCGACCTGGCCCGTACCGACCAGCCAGACCACCCGGGCGGCCATCACCGTCGTCTTGCCGGAGCCCGCGCCGGCCACGATGACCTGCGGGGCGGGCGGTGCGGTGATGCAGGCCGTCTGCTCCGGGGTGAACGGGATGCCGAGCAGCTCCTTGAGCTGCTCGGGGTCGGTGAGGTGTGCGGTCACCCGGAGAAGGCTAACGGGGGCCACTGACAGCGGCTCCCGGCCGATGCGGTCCCCGGGCCGGGAGGCGCGCGGTCAGCCGCCCAGCTGTTGCGGGTCCAGGATCTCGCCGGCCGGCGGCGCGGGCACGGTGGCGTCGCTGCCGAAGCCGGACAGCTCCATGGTGCCGGGGTCGTCGCCGCCCTCGACGGTGAACCGGAGGAGGTACGGCCTGCCCTGGGCGGCCACGTAGTACGTGACGGTCTCGGCGCCGTTCTTCTTCGTCAGGGTCACCGCGGGCCTGTGGCCGACCTGTGCCTCGGGTCCCCTGGTGAGGCCCCGTCCGGACTCGGTCGCGCGCTCGAGGAGGGCGTCCACGTCGCAGAACCGGGTGATGCCCTCCTGCTCCGCCTGGGCGGCGGGCACCTTGATCCAGCGGCCCTTGAAGATCCGGGCCGCGGTCTCGGCGCCCTGCTTCGCGGTGCCCTCCTTCTGGAGGGCCTTCGTCCAGAACTCCTCGTCGCCCTGCATATAGGTGGACCCGTTCACCTCGCGCAGGGTGACGGAGACGCCCTCGCCGCTCATCCGCCCGTCGCAGTCGCCCTTCTTGGTGAGGGCGAACGCGAAGGTGCCGCCGGCTCCCCTTTCCTCCCGCAGGACGGCGGTGCCGCGCGCCGTGAGGGAGCCGGCGGCCCTGGTGGTGTCGAGCGCCCGGGCGGCGATCCGGTCGGGGGTCAGGCCCGCGATCGTCGTGGGCGGAGCGGAGGCCCGCGGGGGCGCCGGAGCTCTTTTCTCGGCTTCCTCGGCCTTCTCGGCCTTCCCGGCCTTCTCGGCGCCGTTGTCCGTACCGCCGTAGCCGCACGCGGTCAGGGTGACCGCCGCGGTCGCGCACAGCGCGGCCCAGGCCGCGAACTTCCGGTTGAGCACCGTGCGTCAGCTCCTTGCACCTCTGAGGATCGCGCCATGCGACTGACAGGGCACCAGGATGGTTGGTTTTCATACGATATGGCCGCATCTTGTCGGTCGACACGCCGCGCTCGGCCGACGGGCCCGACCGCCCGGCTCACTCGACGATGTGGCGGCCCTCGGGACGGGCGCTGCAGGAGGCGCGGAAGGCGCAGGTCGCGCAGTGCTGGCCGGTGCTGGGCGTGAAGCGTTCGTCGAGGACGCGGCCGGCGGCGGTGGCGAGGAGGCCGGCGACCCACTCCCCCGACTCCGGCAGGGGCTCCTGCGCCTGGACGCGCGGCAGGGTGTCGCCGCCCTCCTTCTTGGGGGCGGCCTGGCGCAGGTGGACGAGTTCGGCGCCGCCCGGTTCGGGGCGGTGGCCGAAGACCTCGTCGACGGCGCCCTCGCGGACGGCGAGCTGGTAGACGGCGAGCTGCGGGTGGTGGGCGACCTCGTCCTTGGTGGGTGTGCTCTTGCCGGTCTTGAAGTCGACGACGTACGCGCGGCCGTGCTCGTCCCGCTCGACGCGGTCCATGGAGCCCCGGATCCGTACGGCGTACTCCCCCGCCTCCAGGGTGACGTCGAAGTCGTGCTCGGTCGCGGCGGGCGTGCGGCCGCCCCGGTCCATCACGTGCCAGCGCAGGAAGCGCTCCAGCGCCACGCGCGCGTGCTCCTTCTCCTGGGCCGACTTCCACGGCGCGTCGAAGGCGAGCGCGTCCCAGACGGAGTCGAGGCGTTCCATGAGGACGGCCAGGTCGGCGGGGGTGCGGCCGGAGGCCACCTCGTCGGCGAGGACGTGCACGACGTTGCCGAACCCCTGGGCGGCGGTGGCGGGGGCGTCCGCCTTGACCTCCCGGCCGAGGAACCACTGGAGGGCGCAGGTGTTGGCCAGCTGGTCCAGGGCGCTGCCGGACAGGGTGACGGGCCGGTCGCGGTCGCGCAGCGGCGTCGTGGTGTGCGTCGGCTCGTACAGGCCCCACCAGCGGTAGGGGTGGGCGGCCGGGACCAGGGGCTGGCCCTCGTCGTCCGTCAGCGCGGCGAGCCGGGCGAGCCTGCGGGCGGCGGCGTCGCGCAGCGCGGGGGACGCCTCGGGGTCGACGGTGATGGCGCGCAGCTCGGCGACGAGCGCGGCGACGGCCAGGGGGCGGCGCGGGCGGGCGGTGACGTCCTTGGGCTCGACGCCCAGTTCGGTGAGGAAGCGGGAGGGCTGGTCGCCGTCCTCGGCGGGCGCCTTGACGGCCGTGACGACGAGCCGGTCGCGGGCGCGGGTGGCGGCGACGTAGAAGAGGCGGCGCTCCTCGGCGAGGAGGGCGCCCTGGCTGAGCGGTTCGGCGAGACCGTCGCGGCCGATGCGGTCGGCTTCGAGGAGGGAACCCCGGCGCCGCAGGTCGGGCCAGAGGCCCTCCTGTACGCCGGCGACGACGACGAGGCCCCACTCCAGGCCCTTGGAGCGGTGGGCCGTCATCAGCCGTACGGCGTCGGGGCGGACGGGCCGCCGGGACAGGGTGTCGGCGGCGATGTCCTGGGCGTCCAGCTCCTCCAGGAAGTTGAGGGCGCCGCGGCCGCCGGTGCGGGCCTCGGCGCGGGCGGCCGTGTCGAACAGCGCGCACACCGCGTCGAGGTCGCGGTCGGCGTTGCGGCCGGCCGCGCCGCCCCGGAGGGCCGCGCGGTGCAGGCGGTGGGGCCAGCCGGTGCCGTTCCACAGGTGCCACAGGGCTTCCTCGGCGGTGCCGCCCACGGCGAGGAGGTCGCGGGTCTCCTGGAGCAGGCCGCCGAGCTGCTGGGCGCCGCGGGCGTACGCCGGGTCGTGCGCGACCAGGCGCTCCGGCTCCGCGAGGGCGCGGGCGATCAGGGCGTCGGAGGGGGGCGGGACCTTGTTGCCGCCGGCCCGCTCCTCGTCGCGCAGCGCGCGGCCCAGGCGGCGGAGGTCGGCGGCGTCCATGCCGCCGAGCGGCGAGGCGAGCAGGGCGAGGGCGGTCTCGGTGTCGAGCCAGGGGGCGTCGGTCCGGCCGGTGGCCGTTTCCGGCCCTTCCGGCCCTTCCGGCTCCTCCGGCTCTTCCGGCTCTTCCGGCTCTTCCAGCTCTTCCAGCTCTTCCGACCCTTCCGACCCTTCCGACCCTTCCGACCCTTCCGACCCTTCCGACCCTTCCGACCCTTCCGGCTCCGGGTGGAGCAGCGCCGCCGTCGCCGTCGCGCGCAACGCCGTCAGCAACGGGGCCACCGCCGGTTCGTGGCGGAGGGCCACGTCCGCGCCGTCGACCTCCAGGGGGACGCCCGCCGAGGTCAGGGCGCGGCGGAGGCCCGGGAGCGAGCGGCCGCCCGCGCGGACCAGGACGGCCATGTCGCTCCACGGGACGCCGTCCTCCAAGTGGGCGCGGCGGAGGATGTCCGCGATGTTCTCCAGCTCCGTGGACGCCGTCGGGAACGTGTACGCCTCGACGCGGCCGCCCTCGCGGACGGGCGCCAGGTCGCGGTGCGCGCGCACGGTGTCGGCGGGCAGACGGGGCAGCGGCATACGGGCGGCCAGCAGCCGGGTGGCGGACAGGAGCGCGGCCGGGGCGCGCCGGGAGGTGCGCAGGACGGCGACCGGCGCGGGGTCGCCGTCGGCGCGGAGGAACGTGCGGGGGAAGTCCAGGATGCCGTTGACGTCGGCGCCCCGGAACGCGTAGATCGACTGGTCGGGGTCGCCGAACGCGTACAGCGTCCGGCCGTTCCCCGCGAGGGCACGCAGCAGCCGTACCTGCGCCGGGTCGGTGTCCTGGTACTCGTCGACGAACACCGCGTCGTACTCCGGCAGGGTCACGGTGTCCGCGAGGAGCACCGCCCTGTGCACCAGTTCGGCGTAGTCGAGGACGCCCTGCATGTCGAGCACGTCCAGGTACTCGGCGAGGAACTGCGCGGCCGCCGACCAGTCCGGCCGCCCGGTGCGCTCGGCGAAGGCGGCCAGGGCGCGCGGGCCGAGCCCCAGCTCGCGGGAGCGCGCGAGCACGGCCCGCACCTCGTCGGCGAAGCCGCGGGTGGTCAGGCAGGCCCGCAGCTCGTCGGGCCAGCGGACGCGGGCGAGGCCCTCCCGCTCCAGGTCCAGCTGGCCCGCCAGCAGCTCGCGGACGGCGAGGTCCTGCTCGGGGCCGGACAGCAGGCGCAGCGGCTCGGCGAAGAGGTCGGCGTCCTGGTGGGCGCGGACCAGGGCGTAACAGAAGGAGTGGAACGTGGTCGCCTGCGGGGCGGGGGCGCCCCGCAGCCGGGCGGCCATCCGGTCGCGCAGCTCCACGGCGGCCTTGCGGCTGAAGGTCAGGACGAGGATCCGCTCCGGGTCGACGCCGCGGGCGACGCGCGCCGCGACCGCCTCGACCAGCGTCGTCGTCTTGCCGGTGCCCGGCCCGGCGAGGACCAGCAGGGGGCCGCCCGCATGGTCAACCACGGCACGCTGCGATGCGTCCAGGAGAGGGGGATTCACCGGGGCCGGCGGGGTACGCACCAGTCGGTACGCGCCCGGGGTTCTCTGCCGTACCTGCTGCTGGTACGGCGAACGCCGGGTGGTGGAGGAGGAACTCACGTGGATCGCCGGTCCTGGTGGGTGTGCCGATGGTGAGGGAACGGTGGTGAGGAAGCGCCGTCCCGCCGATTGGCGGAAGCTGTCACTTGTGAGCCGTCGTACGCCCCGGGTCGCCGTCGCCGCCGCCGTCCCATCTGGCCCGCCTCATGTCGAGGCGCGGCAGGTGGGTCCCGGCGCCGTGCCCGGCGTCCCGCAGCGGTGTGGCCTCCTCACGGTAATGGGCGAGGGCACGCTGCTCGTGACCGGGCAGCAGCCGGCCGTCGGCCCGTACGACCCTCCACCAGGGCACCGCCGCGCCGTAGAGCGCCATGACCCGGCCCACCTGGCGGGGGCCGCCCTCGCCGAGCCATTCGGCGACGTCCCCGTACGTCATCACCCGGCCGGGCGGGATCAGCTCGGCGACCTCCAGGACGCGCTCGGCGTACTCCGGAAGCCGGTCGGAGCCGTGTTCGGCGGTCACGTCAGCAGTCACCCGGTCCATCCTGCACCACGGGTACGACAACGCGGGCATTACACCCTGATGCTCTCCTGCGCCTCCCGGCCGTGCCACCATCTTCCGGGCGGTGACTGGTGATACGAGATCAAGAAGACACACAGAAGGCGAAGGGGCAGGGCGTGCGGCCTTCCGACGTGGTGAGCGGTCCTGCGGCCGAGTCGCGCCCCGACGACGGCGGCACGCGCCCGGAGGCCGGCGGGTCGGCACGCGCCGATGACGGCGGCGCGGAGGCGGATCCAGTGGTGCCCGGCCCAGCGCCCGGCAGCAGCGCCCCCGGCAACGGCGAGGGCAACGGCCCCGGCAACCGCTCCGACAGCGTCTCCGGGGACGAGCCGCTGCTCGCCGCCCGCGTGCACCGCCCCTCCGACCTGCTGCGGCTCCTCGTCGGCGTCCTCGCGATCATCGTCGTCCTGGGGATCGCCGCGTTCGCCAGCGGCACCACGTCCGGCCTGGAGCAGGACATCAACAAGGGCACCGGCCAGGCTCCCGACGTCTTCGTCAAGGTGGCCGGGCTGGTCTCCAGCATCGCCGTGCTGCTGGTGCCGGTGGCCTTCGCGATCGAGCGGCTGATCAAGCGGGACGGGCTGCGCATCGCGGACGGGGTGCTGGCCGCCGTCCTCGCGCACGGCGTGACCCTCGCCACCGACCTGTGGGTCGCCAGGGGCGCGCCAGCCGCGATCCAGGACGCGCTGACGCAGCCGCAGAGCGGCGGCGGGCTGACCGACCCGGTGCACGGCTACCTCGCGCCCGTCATCGCCTACATGTCGGCCGTCGGCATGGCCCGCAGACCGCGGTGGCGGTTCGTGCTGTGGGTGGTGCTGCTGCTCGACGCGTTCACGATGCTGGTGGTCGGCTACACCACACCGCTGTCGATCATCCTCACCATCCTGATCGGCTGGACCGTGGCGTACGGCACGCTCTACACGGTCGGGTCGCCCAACGTCCGCCCCACCGGGCAGACCCTCCTCGCCGGCCTGCGGCACGTGGGCTTCCGCCCCGTGACGGCGATGCGGGCCGAGGGCGTGCCGGAGACCGCCGAGCAGGGCGACCGGGGGCGCCGCTACCTGGTCACGCTGGAGGAGGGGCCGCCCCTCGACGTGACCGTCGTCGACCGGGAGCAGCAGGCGCAGGGCTTCTTCTACCGGGTGTGGCGCCGGCTGACGCTGCGCGGGATCACCACCCGCCGCTCCATCCAGTCGCTGCGCCAGGCCCTGGAGCAGGAGGCCCTCCTGGCGTACGCGGCGATCGCCGCCGGCGCCAACGCGCCCCGGCTGATCGCCACCTCCGAGCTGGGCCCGGACGCCGTGATGCTGGTGTACGAGCACCTGGGCGGGCGGTCCCTGGACGCCATGGAGGACGAGGAGATCACCGACCGGGTCGTACGGGGCTGCTGGGAGCAGGTGAAGGCGCTGCAGTCGCGGCGGATCGCGCACCGCAGGCTGACGGGCGACGCCCTGCTGGTGGATCGTTCCGGCAAGGTGATCATCACGGACCTGCGGGGCGGCGAGATCGCCGCGGGCGACCTGGTCCTGCGGATGGACATCGCGCAGCTGCTCACCACTCTCGGCCTGCGGGTCGGCGCCGAGCGCGCGGTGGCCGGGGCCGTGAAGGTGCTGGGGCCCGACAAGGTCGCCGACTGCCTGCCGCTGCTGCAGCCCATCGCGCTGAGCCGGTCCACCCGGGCCACGCTGCGCAAGCTGGCCCGCGAGCGGTCGCAGCGGGAGCGCGAGGCGGTCCTGAAGGCGTCCGAGGCGGCCAAGCACGCCCGGCTCGACGCGTCCGGCGCCCCGGGCGAGGCCGCGACGAAGGCCGACCGCAAGGCGGCGCGGGCGGAGAAGCAGGCCGAGAAGCGGGCGCTGGAGGACGCGCTGCACGAGGCCCGCGAGGAGGATCTGCTCGCCCAGATCCGCCGCCAGGTCCTGCGCATCAGGCCGCAGGCGCCGGTGGAGCCGGTCCGGCTGGAGCGGATCAGGCCCCGTACGCTCATCAGCCTGATCGCGGGCGCCATCGCCGCGTACTTCCTGCTCTCGCAGATCGCCACCGTCGAGCTGTCGACGATCGGCGGCGCCGACTGGGGCTGGATGACGGCGGCGGTCCTCTTCTCCGCGCTGAGCTATGTGGCGGCCGCGATGAGCCTGCTGGGCTTCGTGCCGGAGCGGGTGTCGTTCCTGCGGACGGTGGCGGCACAGGTGGCCGCGTCGTTCGTGAAGATCGTCGCCCCGGCGGCGGTCGGCGGCGTGGCGCTGAACACCCGCTTCCTCCAGCGCTCGGGCGTACGGCCCGGCCTGGCCGTGGCGAGCGTCGGCGCGTCGCAGCTGTTCGGGCTCGGCGCACACGTCCTGCTGCTGCTGGCCTTCGGCTACCTGACGGGCACGGAGCGGTCCCAGGACGACTTCACGCCCTCCAGGACGGTGATCGCGGGCCTGCTCACGATCGCCGTGCTCGTGCTGGTGGTGACGGCGATCCCGGCGCTGCGCAAGTTCGTCTCGACGCGGCTGCGCTCGCTGTTCGCGGGCGTCGTGCCGCGCATGCTGGACGTGCTCCAGCGGCCCGGCAAGCTGCTCACCGGCATCGGCGGCATGCTGCTGCTGACGGCGATGTTCGTGCTCTGCCTGGACGCCTCGATCCGGGCCTTCTCCGACGGCCACCAGCCGCTGTCGTACGCGAGCCTCGCGGTGGTGTTCCTGGCGGGCAACGCCCTGGGGTCGGCGGCGCCGACGCCCGGCGGTGTGGGCGCGGTCGAGACCACGCTGATCGCGGGCCTGGTGCTGGCGGGCGTGCCGAAGGAGGTCGCGGCGCCCGCCGTGCTGCTGTACCGGCTGCTCACGCTGTGGCTGCCGGTGCTGCCGGGCTGGTTCTCGTTCAACTACCTGACGCGCAAGGGCGCGCTGTAGCGCGGCCGGGGCGCCGGGGAGCGCTGGAGCTTCGCACGACAGGGGTCGCACCTGCCAGGAGGAAGAACCGATCCTCCTTGCAGCTGCGACCCCTGCGTGCCTACATTGCCGCACATGCGGTCCTACACATCCCAGCAGGCGGCGCGGCTGCTCGGCGTGAGCGCGGACACCGTGCGGCGCTGGGCGGACGCCGGCCGGCTGCCCACCCGGCGGGACGAGACGGGGCGGCGGCTCGTCGACGGCCCCGACCTCGCCGCCTTCGCGGTCGAGCTGGCCCGGCAGGCCGACGAGGCCGACGACGTGCCGTACACGAGTGCCCGCAACGCGTTCCCGGGGATCGTCACCGCCGTCAAGCTCGGTGACGTCGCCGCGCAGGTGGAGATCCAGGCCGGTCCGCACCGGCTGGTGTCGCTGCTGACGCGCGAGGCGGTCGAGGAGCTGGGCCTGGAGGTGGGCGTCGAGGCCGTGGCCCGCGTGAAGTCGACCAATGTCCATATCGACCGGGTCTGAGGCGGCCGGGTCCGATGCGGCGGCGTCGCCGTCGACCGAGCACAAGGAGGTTGCCGTGCGCCGACGAGTCGCGGGTTCGCTGATCGCCGCCGCGCTGCTGCTGCCGCTCGCCGGATGCGGCGACGGCGGTGCGGGGTCGGGGGCGGACGCCGGCACCAAGGTGACCGTCCTGGCGGCGGCGTCGCTGACGGACGTCTTCGAGAAGGCGGGCGCGGCGTACGAGAAGTCCCACCCCGGCACCGACGTCGCGTTCTCCTTCGCCGGATCCCAGGAGCTGGTCGCGCAGGTACGGCAGGGAGTCCCCGGCGACGTCCTCGTCACCGCCGACACCGCGACCATGGAGTCGCTGGAGGGCCGTACCGGCGAGCCCGTGGTCATCGCGCGGAACCGGCTCACCATCGCGACCGCGCCCGGCAACCCGCACCGCATCACGGGACTGAAGGACCTGTCCAAGTCAGGCCTGAAGGTGGTCCTCGCCGCGCCCGAGGTGCCCGCCGGCCGCTACAGCCGCACGATCCTCGACCGTGCGGGCGCGCAGGTGCGGCCGGTATCGCTGGAGCCGAGCGTGCGGGCCGTCCTCAGCAAGGTCGAACTGGGCGAGGCGGACGCCGGGCTCGTGTACGTCACCGACGCCACGGCCGCCGGCGACAAGGTCGCCACCGTGGCCGTCCCGGACGCCCAGAACGCGATCGCCTCCTACCCGGCCGCCACGCTCGACGGGTCCGCGAACGGGCGGGCGGCCGCCGCCTTCGTGGCGTGGCTGCGTTCGGCGGAGGCGCGGAAGCTGCTCACGGCGGCCGGGTTCGAGACGCCGGCGTCGCCATGAACCGCGCGTCCCGGCGGGTGCCCGCCGCCCTCGCCCTGCCCGCCCTGGTGGCGGTGGGGTTCCTGCTGCTGCCCCTCGCCGGGGTGCTGGTCAACGCCCCGTGGGGGACGCTGGCCGCACGCCTGACGACCCCTGAGGTGCGGGAGGCGCTCGGCCTCTCGCTGACCGTGTCGGTCTGGGCGCTGGGCCTGTCGCTGCTGCTGGGCGTGCCCCTCGCGTGGGTGCTGGCCCGGGTGGACTTCCCGGGCAAGGCGCTGGTGCGGGTCCTGGTGATGCTGCCGATGGTGCTGCCGCCCACGGTCGCGGGCGTGGCCCTGCTCCAGGGGTTCGGGCGGCGCGGGCTGCTGGGCGGGGTGCTCGCCGACTGGTTCGGCGTGACGCTGCCGTTCTCCACGGCGGGGGCGGTGGTCGCGGCGGCGTTCGTGTCGCTGCCGTTCCTGGTGATCAGCCTGGAGGGAGCGCTCGCCGGGCTGCACCCGCGCTACGAGGAGACGGCGGCGTCGCTGGGCGCCTCGCCGCTGCGGGCGTTCTTCACGGTGACCCTGCCGATGGTGGGGCCGGGCCTCATCGCGGGGGCGGCGCTGTGCTGGGCGCGCGCGCTGGGCGAGTTCGGCGCGACCATCACGTTCGCGGGCAATCTGCCGGGCACGACGCAGACCCTGCCGCTCCAGGTGTACCTGCTGCTCCAGAACGACCCCGAGGGCGCCGTCGCCGTGTCGTTGCTGCTGCTGGCGGTGGCGACGGCGGTGCTGATCGCCCTGCGCGGCCGGTGGATGGGCGGCGCGTCGGCCGGCGTACGGGAGCCGACGAGGCGGGCACGACGGTACGCGGGGCGCTCCGACGAATCCGAGGGCGACGGCGGCTCCGCCGCGGCCGCGGAAGACCTGCCCCCCGCTCAGGGCCCCGCCGCCTCGGCGCGGACCGAGGGCCACACCGAGGGCATCGCGCCCCGCTCCCCCGCCGGCCCCTGGCCGCTCGCGGCGGAGGTGACCGGGGCCACCGCCGCCGCCCTGGAGGTGCCCGCGGCCACGACGGTCGCCGTCGTCGGGCCGAACGGGGCGGGCAAGACCACGCTGCTGCGCGCCCTCCTGGGGCTGACCCCGCGCGCCACGGCGGCGTCGCTGCGGCTCGGCGGCGACGACCTGTCCGCGGAGCCGCCGCACCGGCGGGGCATCGCGTGGGTACCGCAGGACGGCGCCCTCTTCCCGCACCTGTCGGCGCTGGCCAACACCGCGTACGGGCTGCGCGCCCAGGGCGTTTCCCGCGCCCACGCGCGCGTGGAGGCGCTGGAGTGGCTGGACCGGCTGGGCGTCGGCCACCTCGCGCACCGCCGGCCGGGCCAGCTGTCCGGGGGACAGGCCCAGCGGGTCGCGCTGGCCAGGGCGCTCGCGGCGCGGCCCCGGCTGCTGCTGCTCGACGAGCCACTGGCCGCGCTGGACCAGACGACGCGGGCGCGGGTGCGGCACGCGCTGCGGCAGCACCTGGCGGCGTTCCCCGGCGTGTGCCTGATCGTGACGCACGACCCGGTGGAGGCGGTGTCGCTGGCGGACCGGGTCCTCGTCCTGGAGGAAGGCAGGCCCGTGCAGTACGCCGAGCCCGCCGAGGTCGCCCGGCACCCGCGCTCCCCCTGGGTCGCCCGCATGCTGGGCCGCAACGCCTGGACCGGCACGGTCCGCGACGGCGGCGTCGAGCTGGCCGGCGGCGCCCTGCTCGTGGCCGCGCCCGGCCCGGACGGGACGCCGGCGCCCGCCGCCGGCACGGCGGCCCTCGCGGTGGTCGCCCCGGAAGCGGTGTCCCTGCACCGGACGCACCCCTCGGGCGGCAGCCCCCGCAACGTGTGGCGGGGCACGGTCAGGGAGGTCACCGCGCACGGCGCCCGGCTCCGCGTCCTGGTCAGCGGCGCGCCGGCGCCCTCCCTGGACGTCGTCGCCGAGGTCACCCCTGCGGCAGCGGCGGACCTGCGCCTGGCGGAGGGCACGGAGGTGTGGGCCACGGTGAAGGCGACGGAGGTCACCGTCGTACCGCTCTAGGCCCGGTCCGACGGCTTGTCCCCGACCCCACCCCTTCCCGAATCCGGGGGCCGCCCCGCACCCCCGCTCCTCAAGCGCCGGGAGGGCTACTCGGACTTTCGAGCCACCCGCATGGGTGCCCGTCGCGGGCGGCGGCGGAGGGCCGCGCACACGATGGACGCATGCCGATCGCTCGCGCCCCCTGGCGTACCGCCCTCCTCGCCGCCACGCTGCTGGCGGCCGCCGGCTGCTCCAACGGCGGCGGCTCCGGCCAGGAGGGAGCGCAGGAGGCGACGCGGGACCTGGCCGCGCAGGAGTTGTCGTGGGGCAACTGCACCGGCTCCGTGCTCGGCGAAGCGCCCGCGCCGACCCCGCTGGCGGACGGCACCGCCTGGGAGTGCGCCTTCATGGAGGCGCCGCTCGACTACGCGAAGCCGGACGGCGCCACCATCGAACTGGCCCTCATCCGCGCCAGGGCACGTGACCCGCAGAAGCGGATCGGCTCCCTCGTCTTCAACTTCGGCGGCCCCGGAGGCTCGGGCATCACGGGGCTGCCCTCCTTCGCGCCGGACTACGAAACCCTCCGGTCGCGCTACGACCTGGTGAGCTTCGACCCGCGGGGCGTCGGCAGGAGCGAGGGCGTGGAGTGCCTGGACGACGAGGCGCTCGACGCGTACTACGCGCTGGACGCCAGCCCCGACGACGCCGCCGAGGAGAAGACGCTGCGGGACGCGCAGAAGCGGTACGCCGAGGCCTGCCAGGAGCAGTCGGGCGACGAACTGCCGTTCGTCGGCACCCAGAACGCGGCCCGCGACCTGGACCTCATCCGGCAGGTGCTCGGCGACGACAAGCTGTACTACTTCGGCATCTCGTACGGCACGGAGCTGGGCGGGGTGTACGCCCATCTGTTCCCCCGCCGCGTGGGCCGCGCGGTCTTCGACGCGGTGGTCGACCCGACCGGCACCAGCCAGGACGGCGCGCTCGGCCAGGCCCGCGGGTTCCAGCTGGCGCTCGGCAACTTCGCCCAGGACTGCGTGGACCGCGGCGGCGAGTGCGTGCTGCCCGGCAGAACCCCGGCGGAGATCGAGAAGTTCGTCTCGGACCTGCTCGCCCGGCTCGACGAACGGCCGATCACCGGCATCGGCGAGCGCAGGCTCACCCAGTCCCACGCCGCCAACGGCATCCTGCAGGCCCTGTACTCCAAGGAGTACTGGCCGTACCTCGAACAGGGCCTCGACGAGGCGGACGGCGGCAACGGCGCCCTGCTCCTGGCGCTGTCCGACTCGATGAACGGCCGCGACGAGAACGGCGATTACAGCAATCTCCAGGCGGCCAACGCGGCGATCAACTGCGTGGACGACAAGGCGCGGTACACGCCGGAGCACACCAGGGCGAAGCTGCCCGAGTTCCGTGAGGCCTCGCCGGTCTTCGGCAGCTACCTGGTCTGGGCCCTCCTCGGCTGCTCCCACTGGCCGGTGCCCGGCACGTGGGAGCACCCCGACGTGAGCGCGCCCGGGGCGCCGCCGATCCTCGTGATCGGCAACACCGGCGACCCGGCGACGCCCTACGAGGGCGCCAAGGCGATGGCGACGGCGCTCGGCAAGGGCGTGGGCGTCGAGCTGACGTACCGGGGCGAGGGCCACGGCGCGTACAACGGCGGCGACGCCTGCGTACGGCGCGTGGTCAACGCGTACCTGCTGGACGGCAAGGTCCCGGCGTCCGGGACGGTCTGCCCCTGACGCGACCGGCCACGCGCGGATGCGCCGGAGACGCTGTCGGTCGCGGGGCCTACGATGGCAGGCCAGTACGTCGTGTTGACGGGGGATCGCGACGGGGGATCGCGGGAACATTGGGGGGCAAGGCATGTCCATGCGGATGAAGGCCGGAGCCATGGCCGCGGTGGCGGCGCTGGTGGTCGGCGTGGTGTCGGGCTGCGAGCGCGGCGACGGTCCGGGCGGCGCCGGCCCGGGGAGCAGCGAGCGGCCGGGCCCGAGCGGCACGCCGGGAAGCCCCGCCGGGGCGCCTCCGCTGCCGGCCGCGCTGACCGGGCAGAAGCCGGACTGGCGGCGCTGCGAGGCGCCCGAGGGCGGAGAGGCGCCGGGCGGGGACTGGCGCTGCGCCACCGTCAAGGTGCCGCTGGACTACGCGAAGCCGGACGGCGAGACGCTGTCGATCGCGCTCGTCCGCAAGGAGGCCCGCGACCGGGGCGGCCGGATCGGCTCGCTGCTGTTCAACTTCGGCGGTCCCGGCGCGTCCGGCGTGGAGATCCTGCCGGGCTCGGCCGCCGAGTACACCAAGCTGAACCGCCGTTACGACCTGGTGGGCTTCGACCCGCGCGGCGTGGGGCGCAGCTCCGCCGTCGTGTGCCGGGACGACAAGGAGCAGGCGGCGGCCGAGCAGCGGATCGACCTGACGCCGGACACGTCCGCCGAGGAGGCGGCCTACCTGAAGGACGGCTCGGACTTCGGGGCCGGGTGCGCCAGCCGCTCCGGCAAGGTCATCCCCCACGTCACGACCAGCAACACGGCCCGTGACCTGGACCTGGTGCGGCACGTGCTGGGCGACCGGAAGCTGAACTACCTGGGCTATTCGTACGGCACGCAGCTGGGCGCGGCGTACGCCCACCAGTTCCCGCGGAACGTGGGACGGGCCGTGCTGGACGCGGTCGTCGACCCGACGGTCGACGCCAAGGGCCACGCCCGGCACCAGACGACCGGCTTCCAGCGGGCGCTGAACAACTACTTCGACAGCACGGGCGAGGGTGCCGCGGCCGGTACGGCGCGGGTGTCCCGGCTGCTGAAGCGGCTGGACTCGCAGCCGCTGCCGACGACCGACGGCCGCAAGCTCACGGAGAGCCTGGCGCTCACCGGCATCGTGCTGCCGCTGTACTCGAAGAGCAGCTGGCCGCTGCTGACCAGCGCGCTGAAGGACGCGGAGGACGGCCGCGGCGACGCGCTGCTGGAGCTGGCCGACATGTACAACGACCGGGACGCGGACGGGCACTACGGCACGGACGGGCACGCCCAGCGGGCGATCTCGTGCGCCGACAGCAGCCAGCGGCCGACGGCGGCCGAGGCGAAGGCGCTGCTGCCGGAGTTCCGGCGGATATCGCCGGTGTTCGGTGAGTTCCTGGCCTGGGACACGGCGGGCTGGTGCGCGAACTGGCCGGTGAAGGGCGAGTACGTGACGCCGGAGGTGAGCGCTCCGGGCGCGGGCCCGATCCTGGTGGTCGGCACGACCGGCGACCCGGCCACACCGTTCGAGGGCGCGCAGCGCATGGCGGACGGCCTGGGTGCGGGCGTGGGCATCATGATCCGCAACGAGGGCGAGGGACACGGCGCGTACGGGACGTCGTCCTGTGTGACGAAGCTCGTCGACGACTACCTGCTGGACGGGAAGGTGCCGGCGACCGGCACGAAGTGCTCCTGACCGCATCGGGCCACCGCACGCGTCGGTGACCGCACACGCGTCAGGGGCCGGACCAGGCGGTCCGGCCCCTGACGGGTTCAGCTGTTCAGCGCGGTCAGTAGACCGGCTTGTGCGGCTCGATCTGGTTGACCCAGCCGATGACGCCGCCGCCGACGTGCACCGCGTCGGAGAAGCCCGCGGACTTCAGCACCGCGAGGACTTCCGCACTGCGGACACCCGTCTTGCAATGCAAGACGATCTTCTTGTCCTGCGGCAGGTCCTGGAGGGCGTTGCCCATCAGGAACTCGTTCTTCGGGATCAGCCGGGCGCCGGGGATCGAGACGATCTCGTACTCGTTGACCTCGCGGACATCGATGATGTCGATGTTCTCGCCGTCGTCGATCCACTCCTTGAGCTGCTTGGGAGTGATCGTCGAGCCGGCAGCCGCCTCCTGGGCCTCCTCGGACACGACGCCGCAGAAGGCCTCGTAGTCGATCAGCTCGGTGACGGTGGGGTTCTCGCCGCACACCGCGCAGTTCGGGTCCTTGCGGACCTTGACCTGGCGGTACTGCATCTCCAGGGCGTCGTAGATCATCAGTCGGCCGACCAGCGGCTCGCCGACACCGGTGAGGACCTTGATCGCCTCGGTGACCTGGATGGAGCCGATGGACGCGCACAGCACGCCCAGGACGCCGCCCTCGGCGCAGGAGGGGACCATGCCCGGCGGCGGGGGCTCCGGGTAGAGGCAGCGGTAGCACGGCCCGTACTCGGACCAGAAGACCGAGGCCTGACCGTCGAAGCGGTAGATCGAGCCCCAGACGTACGGCTTGTTCAGCAGCACGCACGCGTCGTTGACGAGGTAGCGCGTGGCGAAGTTGTCCGTGCCGTCGACGATCAGGTCGTACTGGCTGAAGATGTCCATCACGTTGTCGGCCTCAAGCCGCTCCTCGTGAAGGATCACGTTCACGTACGGGTTGATGCCGAGGACGGAGTCGCGCGCGGACTCCGCCTTCGAGCGGCCGATGTCCGACTGGCTGTGGATGATCTGGCGCTGCAGGTTCGACTCGTCGACCTCGTCGAACTCCACGATGCCGAGCGTGCCGACGCCCGCCGCGGCGAGGTACATCAGGGCGGGCGAGCCGAGGCCGCCCGCGCCCACACAGAGGACCTTGGCGTTCTTCAGCCGCTTCTGTCCGTCCATCCCGACGTCCGGGATGATCAGATGGCGGGAGTACCTGCGAACCTCGTCTACGGTGAGCTCGGCAGCCGGCTCGACCAGGGGTGGCAGCGACACGGGGACTCCGTTGGTCGTATGTCAGTACGGGACTACCCCCGCGCGTGCGGGGACAACTCTTCCCGTAACACTGCCACGGCCCTTCTCATTCCGAGACACCTGGTCCGATCTGCGAGACGATTTCGTCCCAGTAGCCGGGCAGAGCCTCGAATGGGTTGTTCTGTCCGGTGCGGTCGGTGAAGAAGATCGTCCCGGCGCCCTGCCAGCGGGCGATGCGCATGGCTTCTTCCAGATGGGTGCGCGGCACCCCGTGGACGAAGTGCACGAACCGTTCGGGCGGATGGTCGGCCGTCCACTCCGCCGCCTGCGACCAGCGGTATTCGGTCCAGGGCCCGCGGAAGGTCACCAGCTGGTCGGCGATCTCCGCGTAGCCGGGGTACGGGTGTGACCCATGTCCCAGTACGAGGTGTCCCCGGTCCCCGCCGGTCGCGCCGTCCAGGACGGTCTCCAGCGTCGCCGTGACGCGCCGCACCCCGGGCAGGTCGTCCCGGTCCGTGGGACAGCGGTCCAGCAGGTAGCCGCCGACCCGGTACCAGTCGAGGTAGCGGTGGGCCTCGGAGACGATGTCGCCGAACGGCCGCTCGCCCCGGGCCAGGTCGAGGTGGCCGATGACCCGCACCCCGGCGTCACGGAGTCTGCCCGCGGCCTCGAGGCAGTGCGGGTCGGGCCGGACGCCCGGCCCGTCGGCGACATTGAGGACCGCCCAGTGCACGGGCGTGCCCGGCCGGGTCAGCTCCGCCCACTCCACGGGCGCCAGCAGGGGGTGCGCGTATCCGGGGACGCCGAAGCCCGGGCGTTCGGCGCCGGTCGCCGAGAGTTCCCTGCCGGCGCTGGTCAGATGCGGCATGCGGCCTCCATCCAGATGTCGGCGAGGGATTCCTCCAGGTTGATCCGGGGCCGCCAGCCCAGCCGGTCGCGGGCCGTGCGGACGTCCGCCTGCTGCCAGCTGCCGCAGCCGTCGGGGTACGGGTGCGGGGCGGCCGGCACGTGGTCGCCGGGGGCCTCGCGCTGCGCGCCGATCGCCGACCGGACCGGCGGGCCGTCCAGCTCGTGGAGCGCGCCGGTGTACCCGGCGACCCGCGCGAGGACGGCGGCCGCGTCGCGGAGCCGTACCGCGCGACCCGTGCCGATGTTGACGATGCCCTGCGCGGCCGACAGGGAGGCGGCGTGCACGGCCCGCGCCACGTCGCGTACGTCGACGAAGTCGCGCTGGACGCCGAGGCCGCCGAGTTTCAGCTCGCCGTCGCCCGACTGCATGGCGCGGCGCATGGCCTCGGCGAGCCGGCCGAGCGGTGAGCCGGCCGGGGTGCCGGGTCCGACCGGTGAGAAGACGCGCAGGACGACGGCGTCCAGGCCGGAGCCGAGGACCAGCTCGGTGGCGGCCAGTTTGGACACGCCGTACGGGCCGCCCGGGCGCGGCACCGCGTCCTCGGCGGTCGACGAACCGGGCTGCGAGGGCCCGTACTCGGAGGCACAGCCGACCTGGACCATGCGGGCGCCGCAGCGGCTGCGGCGCAGGGCCTCGCAGACGGTGGCGACGGCGACGGTGTTGTGCCGGGTCAGCTCGCGGGCGCCGCCGCGGGTGGCGCCGGCGCAGTTGATGACGACGCCGGGTGGACGGCGTCGAGGAACCGGGTGAGCGCTCCGGGGCTGCCGCTCGCCAGGTCGAAGCGCACGTCGGAGTCGTCGCGGCGGCCGAGCGCGGTGAGGTGCACGGCGGGGTCGGCGAGCAGCCGGTCGGCGACGAAGCGGCCGATGAATCCGTTGGCACCGAGCAGCAGCACCCTCATCGCGCGCCCCCTTCGCGCCGGTCGGCCGTTGCTGGGGTCTGGGGGGTCATCTCGTATGTCTCCTTGGTGATGGTGGTGCGGTAGGGAGTGGAGGGACGTGGGGGCCCGTGGTCGGCTGTCGGTGGGCAGTGGTCGGTGGTCAGGGCCGGGCGTGTGCGGAGGCGCGGGAGAGCACCGCGACGGCGTGCACCAGCAGGGCCGGCGCGGTCGCCCCGCAGGCGAGGGCCGGTACGGCGGCGGTGCCCCAGGTCTCCACGGCCGCCCGCACGGGCGCCGCGAGCAGGTCGCAGCCGGGCAGCCGCCCGGCCAGGACGGAGGCGGCGGCCAGGGCTTCGGCGGCGCAGGCGGCACCGAGCGCCGTGGCGGCGGGCCCGGGGAAGCCGTGGACGACGAGCAGCCGGGCCAGGAAGAGCAGCGCGCCGAGCGCGACGGCCGGGGCGAGGGCGCCGGGGCGTGTGCCCGGCACCAGGCCCGCGATCACGAGGAGGCCCGTGAGCGCGGCCAGGTAGAGGGCGATCACCGCGACGAGCAGGGGCCGGGCGCGTGCGGTGAAGTCGTCGAGACCCCGGCTCCCCGTGAGCCGGCGCCGGGCGCGTACGGCGAACAGCCGCGCGCACGCGACGGCGGGGACGACGGCGAGGGCCAGCCCGAGGAGCGGCGCGGTGGCGGGGGGACAGAGGGTTTCGGGCCCGCCCCGGATCAGCCCGTCGAGCAGTCCGTCGCCGAACACCGCGTACGCGAGGAGCAGCGCGCCCCACACCCGGGCGCCGACCGGTGTACGCCCCGGCGCGCCCAGCGGTCCGCGCCGGAGGGACAGCGCGAGCGCCCCGGCGAGCGCCACCGCGCCGACGGCCAGGAGCGCCAGGCGCAGCGGCCCGGAGGTGTGTGCGTCGCCCAGGACGACGAGGCCGCACACGGCGCCGGGCAGCGCCGCGGCGAGCAGCCACCGCGCCCGGTGGGAGGCGGCCGGCCGCCCGGTGCCGACCGAGCGTCCCGTGACCGCGGCCCCCTCACCGGTCCCCCTCGGCCGGCCTGCCGTCTCGTCGCCCTCTCCCCCGCGCGGCACGCGCGCGTACAGCTCCTCGGCGAGGGAGAAGACGTCACGGTGGCGGAAGCGGGCGGCGGTGCGGTCGGTGACGCCGTGGGCTTCGAGTCCGGCGGCGATCTCCAGGGGGTCGACGGCCCGCTCGCACAGCTCGCGGTGGCGGTGGAGCAGCACCTTGACCGGGTCGGCGGGGCCGCGCCGGGCGCTCGTGGCCCTGGGGGTCTCAGACATGGCCGCTCCCGGTGGCGGTCGCGCCCGCCCAGGCGGGCGTGGGGCGGGCGGTGGCCGTCCAGTGCCCCGGGACGTACGCCTCGGCGGTGAGGGCGAAGGGCAGCGGGCCGCCGTCGGCGTCGAGCGCCTCGGCCTCGCGGTGCACGGGGGCGAGGGACAGCAGTTCGAGGTAGAGGTCGCGGAAGGCGGCGATGTTCTGCTCGACCGTGAAGAGTTCGAGCGCACGGGCGCGTGCGGCGGCGCCCAGGCGCTGCCTGCGCTCCGGGTCGCGCAGCAGCGCGAGGCACGCGTCGGCGAGCGCCCGTGGATTGCGCGGGGGCACGACGAGCCCCGTGCCCCCGATGACCTCGACGACGGCACCGACGTCGGTGGAGACGGTGGCGCGGCCGCAGAGCATCGCCTCGACGAGGCTGACGGGGAAGCCCTCGACGACGCTGGAGAGGACGACGACGCTGCCTGCCGCGTAGGCGTCGGCGAGGCCGGGCGCCTCGGGTCCGCCGATCTCCTCGAAGGACACGGGGTTGTCGCCGACGGCGTGCGGGGCGGCGGCCTCGTCGGGGAAGAGCTGGGCGGCGAGGGCCTTGCAGTGGGCCACGTAGGTGGCGGCCTCGGCCTCCCGGACGGGGGCGGCGATGATCCTCAGCCGGGCGGCGGGCTCCTCCCGGCGGACCTCGGCGAACGCGTGGAGGAGGGCGACGAGGTCCTTGGCGGGCTCGATCCGGCCCACCCAGACGAGGGTGGCGGGGTCGCCGCCGTCGGGGTCCTCGCCGACGGCCGCGAACCGCTCGGCCTCCATGCCCGGGTAGACCGTGCGGAGCTTGGCCCGGTCGGCGCCGCACCGTTCCTGCCAGCGGCGGGCGTGCGCGTTGCCGGGCGTGACGACGGCGGCCTGGCGGTAGACCTCGGTGGCGAGGCGGCCGTGGAAGGCGGCGAGCAGGGCGCGCACGGGTGCGCTCAGGGGGGAGGCGCCGGCCGACAGGTAGTGCGCCCGCAGGTGGACGCCGTACTCGGTGACCAGCAGCGGGACCCCGAAGAAGCGTTTAGCCAGAAGGCCGGGAAGCGCCGCCGTGCCGCCGGACGCGGCGTGGCAGAGGTCGACGGCGCCGAGCCCGTCCGGGCCGTACCAGTCCAGCGACAGGGGTCGTAGGGCGCGCTCCAGGTGGTCGGCGAAGGCGAGGTAGTCGGGGACGGTGGCGCGCTGCACGCTCCGGCGTGCGCCGGGGGCGCGGCAGGCGGACTCCAGGGCGCGGACGGCGACCTCGGAGCGGAGGGCGGCGCACAGGCCGCCGCGGTCACGGGCGAGTTCGGCGAGGCCGTGGAGCCCTTCGGCGAAGGCGGTGTCCCCGGTCGGTTCGGGGCGGCACAGGGCCGCGGCCAGCCGTTCGAAGTGCGCGGTGAAGCGCTGCCGGTCGCGCCGGCCGTAGCTGCGGCCGTCGTCGGCGGGGGCCCACAGCGGCGCGGTCCGCACCCGCTCGACGTTCGGCGGGAGCCGCACCGGGCCCTCGTCCTCCCGGCCGACGCCGCGGCTCAGCGTGTAGATGTCGAACTCGTGCTGAGCGAGCCCGCGCACGAGCCGGTCGCACCAGAGCCTGGACTCACCCGAAGCATACGGGTGGCCACTTTCCGTGAGCAGTCCGATCCGCACGAGTACACCCCCGATCTCCCTTGTGCACGGCCGCCGTTGGTCCGGCGACTCGCGGCGGGGACGACGGTAAGCGGACATGCCGGTGGCGCGACGGACGGTTGTCCATCGCGCCACCGGAAGGGGTGAATGCACGTAACTTTCGCAGGCTGGTCGCGTTCCGTTGCGCTACCGACGGTTTCGGTCACACTCCGTCAAGCTTCGGCCAGCCCGGCCGGTCCGCTCAATCGCCTGGATACACCCAGGGGTTGGGCCGGCACTTGACGCCGTCGATCTCCAGCGTCTTCGTCTGCTGCTGCATCACGGGCGCGAGCGCGCCGGGCGTCTTGCAGCTGACGTGGTTGTGGCCGAGCCGGTGCCCGACCTCGTGGTTGATCAGCATCTGCCGGTACGGGAGCATCGCGTCCGGCCCGAAGGTCTCCGCGCCCTGCGCCCAGCGGTAGGCGTTGATCATCACGCGCTCGGTGGAGGCGGAGTCGCAGGAGACGTTGTCGATCGTCGTGTCGAGTCCCGACTTGGCGCACCACACCCCGGTGGTGCCGGGGCTGGCCAGCGTGATCACGAAGTCGGGATCGCCGCTGGACACGCGCTCGAAGGTCATGGCCCCACCGTGCGCCCAGCTGCGGTCGTCGTTGAGGGTCTGCTGCACGGCCTGGGCGAAGAGCCGGCCGTCGAGGCCCAGGCCCTTCTCCACGTCGACGCGGTAGCGGATCTTCCGCCCCTTGCCGGGCGCCTCGTCGAGCCCGGGCACGGCCTCGAACTCCCCGGACCCCTTCAGCTTGGCGTTCAACGGGAACTGGCGCGCCATCAACTCCCCGTACGTCACCGGCCGCGCGGGCGCGGACGGCAGTCCCTGCGGCGGCGTGGCCCGCCGGTCGGAACGGGACGGGAGTTCCTCGCCGGCGTCGCGCTCGGGCGCGTCGGCGGCCCGCGCCGCGCGGTCGTCCTGCCGGCCGGCGTCGGTGACCTGGCCCGCGACGACGACGGCGAGCACGGTGGTGACGGCGGCCGCGGCGATGCCGGTGTACGTACGGCCCTTGCCGCCCCTGGTCCGCCGGCCGTCCGCGTCGGCACCGGCCCCGGCCCCGGCCCCGGCCCCGGCGTCACCGATCGGCTCCCCGACCGGCTCCCCCGCGGCGCTCGCGGTGGCCGGCCCGGCGCCCGGCGGCATGCCGTCGGCCGCGCTGTCGAAGGCCTCCACGAACTCGCGCCGCGGCCCCGGGACCCGCGCGGCCTCCTGGCCGTACGCCCCCGGCTGCGTCACGCGAGGCGGCCCCTGGGCGATCCGCCGCTGCGGACCGGCCGCGGGATCCGGGTACGGACCGGCGCCCCCGTACGGGCCGGCGCCCGCCTGCCGCGCGCCCGGACCGGCGTACGGGGCGGTGCCCCAGCCCCCGCCCGGCTCGCGCTGCTCGGGGTGACCGCCGCGCACCCCCGGGGTGCCGTAGGCCGGGGTGCCGTAGGGCGGCGTGCCGTACCCGGGGCCGGACCCCGTGCCGTACGGCGGCGGTGCGGGCTGAGGGCGTTCCTGCGCCTCGGGCGCGGCGGCCCTGCGGCGGCGCCCGGTGCCGGGCGCGACGGACCCTGTGGTCCGATCTCCCCCCCGGGCTGCGGGCGCGGGGCCTTTTCGGCTATGTCGTCCCACGCCCCGGATCAGCTCCTGCCGCTGTCGTCGTCTCGGCCCTCGTGGCCGTCGATCAGCTCCCGTACGGCCCTGGCGACCGTCTCGGGGTACTCCATCATGGCGACGTGCCCGGCCTCGGGAAGGGTCAGCAGCCGCGCGTCGCGGAAGGCGGCCGCGGCCTTGCGGGCCATACGGTACGACACGAGCTGGTCCCGCCCGCCGTACACGAGCAGTGTCGGCGCGAGCACCCGCTCGGCCTGCCGCCAGAGGTTGTGCTGGCCGCCCAGGGTGTACGCGTCGACGATCCCACGCGCCGAGCGGGCCATGGCGTCCCAGAAGTACGGCAGCTGGAGGCGCCGTTCCATCTCCTCCACGGCGGCGCGCAGCGCCTCGTCGCTCACCCGGCCGGGGTCCCCGTAACAGAGGGAGAGCACGCCCCGTACGCGCTGCTCGGCCGTCCAGTCCCGGGTGAGCCGGGCGAACAGCCGCGCCACGCCCGGCAGCGCCAGCATCGCGGTGGGCCAGGCGCCGCGCTGGGCGCGCAGCTCCGGAAGCGCGGGCGAGACGAGGCTCAGGGTGCGGACGAGGTCGGGGCGGACGGCCGCGACGCGGGTGGCGACGGCGCCGCCCATGGAATTGCCGACGAGGTGGACCGGGCCGCGGTCGGAGGCGTCGAGGAAACGGATGACGGCACGGGCGTGTCCGGTGACCGAGTAATTGCCGTCGTCGGGCGGCGGGGAGTCGCCGAAGCCCGGCAGGTCCACGGCCTCGCCGTCGACCACGTCCTCCAGGAGCGGCATGAGCGCCGACCAGTTCTGCGAGGATCCGCCGAGTCCGTGCACGTACAGCGCGGGGGCTCTGCCGTCCGCCTGCCCGGCTCCGGGCCGGTAGCGCACGTTGAGCGTCAGGCCGGGGAGCGCGACGGTGCGCAGTCGCTCGCCCTCGGCGACCCGTACGGCTTTCACCCGCGGCGTCGCCGCCGCGGCGGTGGGGGACGCGGGCAGCTCGGTCGAAGACATGCGGCAATGTTACGAGACGATCACGCCCGGATCGGTGTGTTCGCCGTCACAGATCACATAGCGCCGGGAAGGGGTACCTCCTACGCTCGTAACTAGGGCGGAAGCCCAGTTGAAAGGGGAGCCCATGACCGTCGACCCCACCGATCCGGACACGCTCGCCGAGGTCTCGGAGGACAACAACGGCACGGCCGTGGCCGCGCTGGACGAGGAGACCCCCGAGGCGGACGCCGCGGAGCAGCACACGGAGCTGCAGCAGCGGGACGACGACCCGCTGACCCGGATCGATCCGAGTGTGGCCAATGTGGCGGACGCGGCCGAACAGGCGCGCGTGGTCGCCGTGGACGAGGAGGACTACCGCTGACCAGCGCGGAGGGCAGCGCCGCGAGTGCCGGGGTCGTCGTTTGATCCGGTTTGCTGTAGTTCAACATTGAATCTCCAGCTACCGTCGGCGTCCGGTACGTGAAATTCTGCGCTCGCACCGCGCACACCGGGGTTACCCAAAAGTACGATGGCGGGCGCGGCGCACAGCGCACAAGGATCGATTTTGGGAGGCGGCGTGACAGCCATCGAGCAGACAGAGGCGGCGCGCCCGAGGGGCACACGCCTGCCGCGCCGAGCCCGACGCAATCAGCTCCTGGGCGCCGCCCAGGAGGTCTTCGTCGCCCAGGGGTATCACGCGGCCGCGATGGACGACATCGCCGAGCGAGCGGGCGTCAGCAAGCCCGTGCTGTACCAGCACTTCCCCGGGAAGCTGGAGCTGTACCTCGCGCTGCTGGACCAGCACTGCGAGTCCCTGCTCCACGCCGTCCGCACGGCGCTGGGCTCCACCACCGACAACAAGCAGCGCGTGGCGGCCACGATGGACGCCTACTTCGCGTACGTGGAGGACGAGGGCGGGGCCTTCCGTCTGGTCTTCGAGTCGGACCTGACGAACGAGCCCGCGGTGCGCGAGCGCGTCGAGCGGGTCTCCCTGCAGTGCGCGGAGGCGATCTCCGATGTGATCGCCGAGGACACCGGGCTGTCCAAGGACGAGTCGATGCTGCTGGCCGTGGGCCTCGGCGGGGTCTCCCAGGTGGTGGCCCGGCACTGGCTGGCCAGCGACTCGCCGGTGCCGCGCAACAAGGCCGTACAGCTGCTGACGTCGCTGGCCTGGCGGGGTATCGCCGGGTTCCCGCTGCACGGAGCGGAGGGCCACTGACGGTCCCGTACGCCGGGGGCGGCGCGGCTGTTCGCTCCTGGCGTGCGCGGTCGGACCCTGCCGTGTCCCCTCTCCGGGCTAATGTGTGCTGCGTACGGCGCGAATGACCGCGCAACGCTGACCGTTCGGAGGGACAAAGCCGTGGAGGTCAAGATCGGCGTGCAGCACGCGCCCAAGGAGATCGTTCTGGAGAGCGGGCAGTCCGCCGACGAGGTCGAGCGCGCGGTGGCCGACGCGCTGGCCGGCAAGGCGCAGCTGCTCAGCCTCACGGACGACAAGGGTCGCAAGGTGCTCGTACCGGCGGACCGGCTCGCCTACGTCGAGATCGGCGAGCCCACGGCACGCCGTGTGGGCTTCGGCGCGCTCTGAGGCACGAGGACGCCACGACAGGGCCCGGCGGGGAAACCCCGCCGGGCCCTGTCGTGTCTCCCGCGCCGTGCCGCTGTCATGGACCCGTCGCGTCATGCCGCTGCCATGGCCCCGTCGCGTCGCTGCGCCGAACGGGTGGTGACAGCCCGGTGCGGAGCCCCTGGCAGGGCCCGTGGCCTGGGCGGTTTCCGGGTATCGGAGGGGCCGCCGGGAGGGTTGCGCCGTGCGGGGTTCGGGTAGGACGGGCTACGACCGATATGCCCGCCCCGCCGTCCGCGAGGTGATCCGCGTGTTCCTGGAAGCCCTCGGCTCCGCACTGCTCGGGTTCGCACTGGCCTGGGCCGCACTCCACCGGCTGGCCGACCGTCTTCCGCCCAGGCGCACCGTGTTGATCACGGGTGTGCTCGGCGGCCTGTTCGGCTCGCTCGTCGCCCACGCCGCGCTCGGGCCGGGCTTCGCGCCGTACACGCTGCTCGGGGCTGTCGCGATCTGCGCCGTACTGCTGTCGCTGCTGATCCGCCCGGCGCGCCGCTTGCGCCGATCAGCGGCGGCGTGACCGTCACCGCCGCCGCCGCTTATCGCTCTGCCGTCGTCCGGAACGCTCTGCTGTTGTTCAGGCCGCGAGGCCCAGTGCCGCCATGCGCTTGGTGTGCGCCTTGGTGATGCGCGAGAACATCTCGCCCACCGCCGCCAGGTCGAAGCCGTCCGCGACCCCGCCCACAAGCATCGTCGAAAGCGCGTCCCGCTCGGCGACGACGCGCTGGGCCTGCGACAGCGCCTCACCCATCAGGCGGCGCGCCCACAGCGCGAGCCGTCCGCCGACCCGCGGGTCGGCCTCGATCGCGGCCCGTACCTTCTCCACGGCGAAGTTCCCGTGCCCGGTGTCGTCCAGCACCGCCAGGACCAGCGCGCGGGTGTCGGAGTCCAGCCGGACCGCGACCTCCCGGTAGAAGTCACTGGCGATCGAGTCGCCGACGTACGCCTTGACCAGGCCCTCCAGCCAGTCCGACGGGGCGGTCTGCCGGTGGAAGTCGTCGAGCGCCTTGGCGAAGGGCTCCATCGCCTCGGTCGGCTCGACGTCGATCGCCGCGAGCCGGTCGCGCAGCCGCTCGAAGTGGTGGAACTCCGCGGAGGCCATCTTCGCCAGCTCCGCCTTGTCGGCGAGGGTCGGCGCCAGCTTGGCGTCCTCGGCGAGCCGCTCGAAGGCCGCCAGCTCTCCGTAGGCGAGGGCGCCGAGCAGGTCCACGACCGCCGCGCGGTACTGGGGGTCGGCGGAGGCTCCGGCCCAGTCGAGGGCGGCGATCCCGGTCGGTTCTTCGGCGGCAGTGGCGTTGTCAGGCGTCTCCATGAAGCGCACAATAGCCCGCCCGCCGTTCCCCGTAAGGGCCTGGTCAGTGAGTGTGACCTCCCCCTCCTTGTGAATTGTCCCAACACACCTGCGCGATTCCGGGGTACAGTGGTATTGCGCCTGTCGAGTATGCGGATACGTTCGCGTGCACCGCATTCACTCGGTGGGCCGTCTCATGAATGAGGATGCCCGGTCGGTGGCCCGATCGGCTCCGACCCGACAGCCCTCCGTGCGCCCTCGCACATGAGGGGCCCTCAGCGGTATGACGCTCGAGCGACGGCAGTGGTCCCGCGCCACCCGACCGCGTTCCGCGGCCGGACGGTGAAACCGGCGCGGTAAGACCCCCAGCGTTCGCCTCATGCCGCGTCTCACAGAAGAGGCAGCACCCTGACTACGACTTTCCGAGAGCTCGGGATCCTTCCCGAGACCGCCGAGGCCCTCGAAGCCGTCGGCATCATCACGCCCTTTCCCATCCAGGAGATGACCCTTCCGGTCGCGCTCTCCGGCACCGACGTCATCGGCCAGGCCAAGACCGGCACCGGCAAGACCCTCGGTTTCGGCCTTCCGCTGCTGGAGCGCGTCACCGTCCCCGCGGACGTCGAGGCCGGCCGGGCGGCGCCCGAGCTGCTGACCGACGCCCCGCAGGCGCTGGTCGTCGTCCCCACCCGCGAGCTGTGCACCCAGGTCACCAACGACCTGCTGACCGCCGGCAAGGTCCGGAACGTCCGGGTCCTCGCGATCTACGGTGGCCGTGCGTACGAGCCGCAGGTCGAGGCCCTCAAGAAGGGCGTCGACGTGGTCGTCGGCACCCCGGGCCGGCTGCTCGACCTGGCGGGCCAGAAGAAGCTCGACCTGTCGCACATCCGCACCCTCGTCCTGGACGAGGCGGACGAGATGCTCGACCTGGGCTTCCTGCCCGACGTCGAGAAGATCATCAACATGCTTCCGGCGAAGCGCCAGACCATGCTGTTCTCCGCGACCATGCCCGGCGCGGTCATCGGCCTGGCCCGCCGCTACATGTCGCAGCCCACGCACATCCGCGCCACCGCGCCGGACGACGAGGGCGCGACCGTCGCCAACATCAAGCAGCACGTGTACCGCGCGCACTCCATGGACAAGCCGGAGATGGTCGCGCGCATCCTGCAGGCCGACGGCCGCGGGCTCGCGATGATCTTCTGCCGTACGAAGCGCACGGCGGCCGACATCGCCGAGCAGCTGGAGCGGCGCGGCTTCGCGTCCGGCGCCGTCCACGGCGACCTCGGCCAGGGCGCCCGCGAGCAGGCGCTGCGCGCGTTCCGCAACGGCAAGGTGGACGTCCTCGTCTGCACCGACGTCGCCGCGCGCGGCATCGACGTCGAGGGCGTCACGCACGTGATCAACTACCAGTCGCCGGAGGACGAGAAGACGTACCTCCACCGCGTGGGCCGCACGGGCCGCGCCGGTGCGACCGGTACGGCGATCACGCTGGTCGACTGGGACGACATCCCGCGCTGGCAGCTGATCAACAAGGCGCTGGAGCTGGACTTCCACGACCCGGTCGAGACGTACTCCACGTCCCCGCACCTGTTCGCGGAACTGGAGATCCCGGAGGGTACGAAGGGCATCCTGCCGCGTGCCGAGCGCACCCGCGCCGGCCTCGACGCGGAGGAGCTCGAGGACCTGGGCGAGCCGGGCGGGCGCGGTCCGCGCGGGCGTCGCCGCACGCGCGAGGAGGAGCGCCCCGAGCGCGCCGAGCGCACGCGTACGCCGCGCCAGCGGCGCCGCACGCGGGGCGGCGCGCCGGTGGAGGAGCCTGTGGCTCCGGCGGTGGAGGCCCCGTCGGCTCCGTCGGCTCCGGCCGTGGACGGTGTCGAGGGCGAGTCGGCCGAGCGCCGGACGCCGCGCCGCCGTCGCCGGACGCGCACGGGTGCCGCGGCTGCGGTGGCCGTGGAGGCCGCGGCTCCGGCCCTGGTGGCTGAGCCCGTCGCGGACGAGGCCGCGCCGGCCAAGCCGCGCCGCCGCACGCGGAAGACCGCTGCTGCTGCGGAGACGGTGGCCGAGGCCGCGGTCGTGGAGGCTCCCGTGGAGGAGAAGCCGCGCCGCCGCACCCGCAAGGCCGCGGTCGCGGAGACCGCCGTCGCGGAGGCCGCCGCCGTGGAGGCTCCCGCCGAGGAGAAGCCGCGCCGCCGGACCCGCAAGGCTGCCGCGTCCGCCGACAGCGCGGCAGCTCCCGAGCAGCAGCCGGCCGAGGCCAAGCCCCGCCGCCGCACCCGCAAGGCGCCCACGGCGGAGCCCGCCGAAGGCTGACCCGCTTGCACCGGCCCCGCCCTCCCCGTCCACCGGGAGGGCGGGGCTTCGCGTTGCCACCAGCGCCGGTCCTGCTGTGCGCCGGTGCCGCCGGTGCCGCCGTTCCGTCGTTGTGGGCAGTCGTTCCGCAGGGCGGAACGGGTGGGCACAACGACGGAACGGCCCCCCGGCCTGAGGGCCACCCCCCGGCGCGCGCCACGACGGTGGGTGGGTCCGGGTGCGGCCCGGGGGTCACGTGCTCAGATTGGCTCGCTCGGGCCCCGAAGCGTGAAACGTCCCAGCACCGCCAATCCTGCGCGCGCGACCCCCGGTCCACCCCCGTCCCGCGCGTGGGCGACTGACCGCCGGTGGGGGTGGGGTGGGCGGGACCGCCCGACCGGTGGGCGGCTCACCCCCGGCGGGGGGTGGGGTAAGGGGGACCGCCCAGTGGGCCGCTCATCCCCGGCGGGGGGTTGGGGTAGGTGGGACCGCCCGCCCGGTGGGCCGCTCACCCCCGGCGGGGGGCCGCCCGCACGTGGGCCGTTCATCGCCGGTGGGTGGGACGTCCGCTCGGGGGCGGCTCACCCCGGTGGGCCGGGCGTCAGCGCAGGGGGTGGGGGGCGGCGCGCTAGCCTCGTCGCATGAGTCGGCCGCCTACCTTTGTTCCGCCCCCCTGCGCCCGTGCCCGCGTCCTGCGGACCGGGCGCGGGGAGTTCGCCGTGCTGGATGCCGCGCCTGGCGGCCCGGTGAAGGGCACCGCGTTGCTCGTGCCCGGGTACACCGGGAGCAAGGAGGACTTCGTCCTCATGCTGGAGCCCCTTGCCGACGCCGGGTACCGGGTCGTCGCCGTGGACGGGCGCGGGCAGTACGAGTCGGCGGGGGCGGACGAGGAACAGGCGTACGCGCAAAGCGAGTTGGCGCGGGACGTGCTTGCTCAGGCCGCTGCGGTGGGTGGCGGGCCCGTGCATCTGCTGGGTCACTCGCTCGGTGGGCAGATCGCGCGCGCGGCCGTGCTGACCGACGCCACGCCGTTCGCCACGCTGACCCTGATGTCCTCGGGCCCCGCCGAGGTCACCCCGGAGCAGCGCAGGAAGCTCAAGCTGCTGCGCGACGCGCTCGGGGTGATGACCATGGCACAGGTGTGGGAGGCCATGCGGGCGATGGACCCGCCGGAGGAGGCCGACGACTCGCTGCGCGGCGACCGGCAGGACCTCCGGCGGCGGTGGCTGCTGCACAACCCGGCCCAGCTGGTGGCCACGGGGCGCCAGTTGAGCACGGAGCCGGACCGGGTGGCCGAGCTGGCCGCGCTGGGGCTGCCGGTGCACGTCGTGTCCGGTGCCCGCGACGACACCTGGCCGGTGCCGCTGCTGGACGACATGGCGAAGCGGCTGGAGGCCCGGCGTACGACGATCGACGGGGCCGAGCACTCACCGAACACCGACCGCCCCGCCGAGACCGCGGCCGCCGTCGCCGCGTTCTGGGACGCGCACCCGGCAGGTCAGTAACGCGACTGGAGGTGCTGCCAGAAGCCGTCCCGCAGGGCGCGCCGGAGCATGGCGTGGCCGCGCAGGGACCGGCTCAGCAGCCGTTCGGCCTCGACCAGGAGGTCCTGGTCGACGGGGCCCGGCAGGTAGGGGTGGCCGGGCAGCAGCTCGGCCAGGGTGTCCTGGCCGCGTTCGGCGAGCCAGGTCTCGGCGATCCGGGCGCCGATGAAGCGCACCTCTTCGCGTGAGGGCGGGGGTTCGCCCTCGTTCTCGTACATCGTCACGGGCCGCCGGGTGACGTACGGGCGGCAGAAGTCGAGGTCGAAGACGCGCTGGCTGTCGGCCTCCCACAGCAGCGGCTCGGCCTGGTTGCGGCCCTCGGCGGACTCGATGCCCCACAGGTGGACGCGCGCGCCGTAGCCCTGCGCCGCCTCGACCGCGGAGACCAGGTCCTCGTCGCCGCCGATGAGCGCGGCGTCGCTGATGGCGCGGTGGCGGGCGAGCGACTCCAGGTCGGTGCGGATGAGGGAGTCGACGCCCTTCTGCTGGTTGTTGGCGTTGAGGTTGCCGAGGCGGACCTTGACGTCGGGGAGGTTGGCGATGGCCTGCTGTTCGGGGGTGTGGATACGGCGCCGGGCGCCGTCGTACCAGTAGACGCGCAGCAGCCGGCTGTCCGCGAAGATCGTGCGGGCCTTGTCGATGAACGCCTCGATCATGCCTCCGGCGTCGAGGTCGAAGGCGCGCCGGTCCTCGGTGCCCGCCACCAGCAATCCGGCCGAAGCATAGACGTAACCGGCGTCGACGAAGATGGCATGCGTCGAGGGCGTCTTGGCGACCTCGACGAGCATCCGGTGCAGGAGCTCGTTGGTGCGCTGCAGGTGGTGGGCGATGTCTGCGTCGTTCATCCGGTTCTCATTGTCCGTCCATGGGCGGCCGGCGGCGCGCCACCAGCCGATATTTAGTCACTCGAAAAATTTCCTTAGCGTAGGGAATGTTTAACGAGTGCACTCTGTTGCACAAGGACAGACACCAGTTCTCCAGCAGGAGGATCAGCTCGACGAAGGGAGAAGCCGTGCGCTTCGAAATCATGCGCCTCGACGACGTCGACGGCACCGCCGTGGACAGCACCGTCGTGGACGCCGCCTCCGTCAACCGGATCGTGCAGCAGGCCGCGTCGATCGGCCAGCGCATCTACATCCGCCCGGCCGAGAACACGGCTTCGTAAACGGCACACCGCCCCTGACGTCACAGCGCCCCCGTACGGAACGGCCGTACGGGGGCGCTGTGCTGAGCGGCGGCGGATTCAGGCCGCCTGGATCGTCTGCGTCACGCCGTTGATGATCTGCTGCACGGCGATGGCGGACAGCATCATGCCCGCGAGCCGGGTCACCAGGACCACGCCGCCGTCCTTGATCACGCGGATGATCAGCAGCGAGTACCGCATCGTCAGCCACAGCACGACGTGCATCGCCACGATCGCGGCCCACACCGAGACCTGACCGCCGATCCCGTCCGCGTGCTGCACGGCGAGGATCACCGACACGATCGCACCGGGGCCGGCCAGCAGCGGCATGCCCAGCGGTACGAGGGCGACGTTCACGTCCTTCGTCTGCTTGGGCTCGTCGGTCTTGCCGGTCAGCAGGTCGAGCGCGATCAGCAGCAGGAGCAGCCCGCCCGCGATCATCAGCGACGGCACGGAGACGTGCAGGTACGCCAGGATCTGCTGGCCGAGGATGCCGAAGACGGTGATCACGCCGAAGGCGACGGCGACCGCCTGCCACGCCATGCGCCGCTGCACCTTGGTGGCGCGGCCCGAGGTGAGGGCGAGGAAGATCGGGGTGATCCCGGGGGGATCCATGATGACAAAAAGGGTCAGGAAGAGAGAGCCGAAAACGGCGGCGTCGAACACGGTGAGGCCTTGCGCAGTGGTGGTACGGAGGTCGTACGGCCGGGCCGTACGGGGCTCGTACGGCGAGGGGGCCGCCGTACGGGGACAAGGGGTGCGGGCGGGTCGCCCGGATGGTGCCGGCTAGGGACGTCCACCCGTGCCGGGCACCGGGAACGCCCCGGTGGCACGGCGGGTGATCTCGCCGTAGATCTCCGGGTCGGTGGTGAAGTCGCCGAGCCGGCAGGTCTTGCGGGAGCCGTGGTAGTCGCTGGAGCCGGTGGTCAGCAGTCCGAGGTCGGCCGCGAGGCCGCGCAGCCGCGCGCGGGTCGGCTCGTCGTGGTCCATGTGGTCGACCTCTATGCCGTCCAGTCCGTACGCGGCGAGTTCCGCGATCACGGACTCGGGCACCGTGCGGCCGCGCTTGACCGCGCCGGGGTGCGCGAAGACGGTGACGCCTCCGGCCGCCTTCACCAGACGGATCGCCGTGAACGGGTCCAGCTCGTGCTTCTCCGCGTACGCCCGGCCGCCGTCGGCGAGCCAGTCGGGCGTGAAGGCGTCGGAGACGGTGGGCACGACGCCCAGTTCCACGAGCGCCTCGGCGATGTGCGGGCGGCCCACGGAGCCGTCGCCCGCGATGGCCGCGACCCGCTCCCAGGTGACCGGCACGCCCAGCTCCTGGAGCTTGCCGACCATGGCGTGGGCGCGCGGGATCCGGTCGTCGCGGACCAGCTCGCGCTCGCGGGCCAGCTCCGGCTCGTCCGCGTCGAAGAGGTACGCCAGCATGTGCACGCCGACGCCATCGATACGGCAGGACAGCTCGGCGCCCGTGACGAGGGTCAGCCCCTCGGGGAGCGCGGCGAGCGCCTCGGCGTGGCCGCGGGTGGTGTCGTGGTCGGTCAGCGCGACCACGTCGAGACCGGCGGCCGCGGCGCCCAGCACCAGCTCGGCGGGGGTGTCCGTACCGTCCGAAGCCGTGGAGTGGGTGTGCAGGTCGATGCGCACGCGGTACTCCGGGGCTCGGGCGGACAGGGGACACTCAAGGATAACGGCGCCGCGCCCCACCCCTTGACACGCGCTCCGGAAGGGGTCTCGTCAGGTGTCGCCGAGGGCTCGTCAGGCGAGCAGGCGGGGCGACAGGGCGCCGCAGGGCAGCAGCTCCACCTCCGCGCCCGCCTCCCGAACGTCGGTGAGGACCAGCTCGTCGTACAGCAGCAGGCTCGACTGCTCGGGCCAGACGATCGCCCACAGCCAAAGGCCCCGCGCCTCCCCCGCGAAGACGGCCCGGTCGTCGGGGGCGCCGCTGACGTGCCACAGGGGGGTGGGCCGTCCGCCCGCGAGGACCTTGGCCTGCGGGGCCTTGTCCACGCACAGGTGCGGCCCGGGGTCGGGGCCGTCGAGGCCGGCGTACCGCGCGCCGAGGCCCACGCCCAGCTCCTCGGCGACCAGCAGCAGCTCGCCCATGCCGCCGAGGGGGCCGGGGCCGGAGCAGGCGACGGCGGTGGCGCGGCCGCCGCTGCGGTCGTCGCCCGCGTACGCGACGCCGGTGAAGAGCCAGCCGACGGGGAGCGGCCAGGGCATCCAGACGGGGACCTTGGCCCGGTGCACGACGACACCGATCGCCTCGACGCTCGGCGGCACCACGGGCTGCAGCGGATACACGGAGCCGTGCACGTCGCACTGCCAGTAGTCGGCGAAGAGACCGGGCGCCCTGACCCGGCCTCCGCACTTCGGGCAACTGGGTTCGCCCCTCATAGCGTTCAACGGTCCTCCCCCTCCGTCGCCGCGTCAAGGACGATCACCCGTCCGGTGTGCCGTTCTCGCGACCGGTTCGGCGGGTCAGTCCAGGGGCACGGACGGGCGCAGAGGATCGCGGAGGTCCGTACCGCGCGCGAGCCAGCGCTCCTGGAGCGCCTGCGCGCCGTGCACCCGCTTCCAGGCCGCCTCGTTCGGGGTCATCGGCAGCAGCGGCAGGAAGCGCACCGGGTCCAGCGGCTCGTCCAGCTCCAGGTCCTCCACCAGACCGCCGGGCTCGCCGACGAGTACGGAGGTGAACGGGGCGCCCGGCCAGAGCGGCTCGCCCACGTCGAGCGAGGCGCCCGGGGCCACGACGACACCCTCCACCTGCGGGGACGCGGCGAGAACCGCCAGCGGGCGCAGCACCTTGTCGGTGTCGGCGACGCCCGCCCGTACGGACAGGACCAGCTCCGCGCGCGGGCCCCGCAGCGGGTCGGCGACGACGGCCGTGGGGTCGGTCATCGGCTGCGCGGACATCCCGAGCGTCGCGTACCGCACGACGGGGCCGTCGCCCGTGCCGTCGGTGAAGCGCAGCACCTCGATGCGGTCGGTGCCGAGGAACGTCACGGCGGCCCGCGCGTCCGGCGCACCGAGTGACGTACGCAACCGCGCCTCGACGAGCGCGAGAACTTCTGCCATGGAGCGAGCATAAAGCTCGTATGGAGCGGGCAAAGTAAGGGATTGACCCTCGGTCGGCTGATAGTCTTGGCCGCCGGTCGGGACAGCGCGTGAAGCGCGCTCTCCGGTCCCGACGACACGTCATCCCCCACGGGGGACCGGCCGGAGGAGGTGGGGCTGCGGTGGATCGAAGTCGACCGTGCAGTACCAACCGCTCTTCCGTGCCGCGCGGCTAGCACCACCCGCACCGCTCGCTCGCCCCGCACTTCCCGCACGTCCGGGTCCTTTCCCGGATCCGGTACCGGCTCCGGGGGCCGAGGTCTTCCTCACCCCGCCGCCGTCGCCGGACGGCTCACGGCACCGCGCATGGCACCGCGTACGACGGAAGAGCACCGTCCACATCTGTTTGTGCCCGTCTGTTTGTGCCTGTCTGTAGCGAACACCGTCATCGCGACCCGCGGTGCCGCCCGCTTTGCGGACGTACGCAACGCCACGTCCCCATTCCGGGCTGTGCCACGCCTCGCCGACGGCTTCCGGCGTGAAGGAGCCTGCCATGTCGATGATCCGTGACCTGCGTGCAGTGGTGCGTCCGTCCCTGCGCAAGCGCACCGCCCCGTACGTCCCCTACAACGCGTACGACGCGACGCGTGACCCGTCGGCCTCCAGCGCGGTCGTGGACTGCGCCGTCTACCGGGACGGGCGGCGGCTCAAGGAGGACGGGTGCCTGACGCCGCGTGAGGCGATGCGGCGGGTACGGGAGGGCGGCGGCTTCGCGTGGATCGGGCTGCACGAGCCGACCGAGGCCGAATTCTCCGGTATCGCCGCCGAGTTCGGGCTGCACCCGCTGGCCGTGGAGGACGCGGTGCACGCGCACCAGCGGCCGAAGCTGGAGCGCTACGACGACACGCTCTTCACCGTTTTCAAGACGATCCACTACGTCGAGCACACCGAACTGACCGCGACCAGCGAGGTCGTGGAGACCGGTGAGGTGATGTGCTTCACGGGGCGGGACTTCGTCATCACCGTCCGGCACGGCGGGCAGGGCTCGCTGCGCAACCTGCGCCACCGGCTGGAGTCCGACCCGGAGCTGCTCGTCAAGGGGCCGTCGGCGGTGCTGCACGCGATCGCGGACCATGTGGTGGACGGGTACATCGCGGTGGCCGACGCGGTGGAGATCGACATCGACCAGATCGAGATCGATGTCTTCTCGCCGCCGGCGAAGGGGTCGACCCGGGGCACCGACACGGGGCGCATCTACCAGCTCAAGCGCGAGGTGCTGGAGTTCAAGCGGGCGGTGTCGCCGCTGATGCGGCCGCTGCAGCTGCTGAGCGAGCGGCCGATGCGGCTGGTCGACCCCGACATCCAGAAGTACTTCCGCGATGTCGCCGACCACCTGGCGCGGGTGCAGGAGCAGGTCATCGGCTTCGACGAGCTGCTGAACTCGATCCTCCAGGCGAACCTGGCGCAGGCGACGGTGGCGCAGAACGAGGACATGCGCAAGATCACCTCCTGGGCGGCGATCATCGCCGTGCCGACGGCGGTGTGCGGGGTGTACGGCATGAACTTCGAGCACATGCCGGAACTCCAGTGGAAGTACGGCTACCCGATGGTGCTCACCGCCATCGTCGGCATCTGCCTCGCCATCCACCGCACGCTGAAGCGCAACGGCTGGCTGTAGCGGCTGTTCCGCCGCGCGCGGCGCGGCGCCACCCCGCCCGAGGCGCCGCGCACCCGTACCGCCCCGGGAGCGGCACGGGCCCGGATCGTTAAGCTGCGGGCATGACTGAGTCGCTGCTTGCACGGGCCCTTGCCGAGGAGGCCACCAAGAAGTCCGGCCTCATCTGGGTGCGGGGCGACGGGCCCGCGCGGGCGCTGTGGCACGTGTGGCACGAGGGCGCCGCGCACGTCGTCGGCGACGGGCCCGGCGAGCAGCCGCTGCCCGCCGGCCTCACGGAGGGCGCCGTCGCCGAGGTGACGGTGCGCAGCAAGGACAAGGGCGGGCGCGTCGTCGCCTGGACCGCGACGGTCCGCGAGCTGGCGCCCGGCTCGGAGGCGTGGCAGGCCGCGGCCGAGGAGCTGAAGGGCAAGCGGCTGAACGCGACGGACGCCGAGACGATGACCGAGCGCTGGGCCCGCGAGTGCCGGCTGCTGCGCCTGGAGCCGCACGCCGCGACGACCGAGCTGCCGGACGGTTCGCTGTCCGCCGTACCGCTGCCGACGACCGCGACGACCCGGCGGCCGATCCCGGCGGCGCTGCCCCGGCTGCTGCTGGGCCGCAAGAAGCGGCGGTAGCCGTCAGTCGCTGGCGCGGGGCAGCTGGCGGCCGTAGTCGAGGGTCTCCTCCTTCGTGGGGGCCGTCAGCGGGAAGTCCCTGTTCCAGTCGGACAGGACCACCACGCCCCCGCCGCCGCCCCGCGCGAACTGCAGCGGGAACGGCGTGCCCTCCAGCGCCACGTCCAGGGTGCCGCCCTCGCCGTGCTCGCCGCCCGCGACCTTGATCGTGCGGATGCCGCCGATGCTGTCGCGGGCGCCCTTGGTGACGTCGCCGTGGAGGACGACCAGCCCGCGCAGCAGCACGTTCATCTCGGTGAAGCCGCGCAGCTGCTTGTACGAGGGGTCGTCCTGCGGGACCTTGACGTACTTGCCGTCCAGTTTGTCGGCGGCCTGGATGTCGGCCTCCGTCGGCTCGGAGGTCTCGGCCTGCCGCCAGAAGGCCGCGCCGGCCTTCATGTAGAGGACGTCGCCGACGCGCAGCAGCTCGAACGTGGAGTTCTTGGTGGTGACGGAGCCCGTGGCGCCGGTGGTCTTGAGCCGCATGTTCAGCTTGTACGTGCCGCCCTTGCTGACCAGCGTCCCGCTGAGCCGTACGGACGTGGCGGCGCCGGCCGCCGTCTTCGCCTTGGTCTCGATCTCCTGGGCGGACAGTTTGCCGACGCCGTTGGTCCCCTCGTCCGGATCCTCCGCGCAGGCTGTCAGCAGCGCCGCCAGGCCGACGCAGAGCGCGACGGGCAGGGCGGCGCGACGGGCACGCGGACGCGGGGGGAGAGCGATCACCGGCGCTGCCTCTCGTATCTCACCGTGGGGGCTTGGCAGATCGCAGCGTACCCGGGCCCGGAGGGCGCCTCGGACGAGAGCCGGACGGACGCCCTGCCTGGGCGACCCGGACCAGGACGGGCTAGCCTGAATCGGCATATACACGTATACGTCGTATTGGTGGCACCAGGGGAAGGAGGCGCTCGGCGATGGCGGCAGGCGCCTCCCGCATCTTCGTCTCGCACCTGGCGGGCGTGCCCGTCTTCGACCCGAACGGCGACCAGGTCGGCCGGGTCCGCGACCTGGTGGCCATGCTGCGCGTGGGCCGCCGCCCGCCGCGGCTGCTGGGCCTGGTGGTGGAGGTCATCGGGCGGCGGCGGATCTTCCTGCCGATGACCCGGGTCACCGGGATCGAGTCCGGCCAGGTGATCACCACCGGGGTGCTGAACGTACGGCGCTTCGAGCAGCGGCCCACGGAGCGGCTGGTGCTGGGCGAGCTGCTGGACCGGCGGGTCCGGCTCGTCGACGGCGGGGACGAGGTGACGGTGCTGGACGTCGCCATCCGGCAGCTGCCGGCCCGCCGGGACTGGGAGATCGACCGCGTCTTCGTACGGCGGGGCGGCGGCGGGGCGCTGCGCAGGAAGGGCGAGACGCTGACCGTGGAGTGGTCGGCGGTGACGGGCTTCTCGCTGGAGGAGGACGGGCAGGGCGCCGAGAACCTGCTGGCCACGTTCGAGCAGCTGCGCCCGGCCGACCTGGCCAACGCCCTGCACCACCTGACGCCGAAGCGGCGCGCCGAGGTCGCGGCGGCCCTCCACGACGACCGGCTGGCCGACGTGCTGGAGGAGCTGCCGGAGGACGACCGGATCGAGATCCTCGGCAAGCTGAAGGCGGAGCGGGCCGCGGACGTCCTGGAGGCGATGGACCCGGACGACGCGGCGGACCTGCTGTCGGAGCTGCCCGAGGAGGAGAAGGAGCGGCTGCTGCGGCTGATGCGCCCGGACGACGCCGCGGACGTGCGGCGCCTGCTGTCGTACGAGGAGCGGACGGCGGGCGGTCTGATGACCACCGAGCCGATCGTGCTGCGCCCCGACGCGACGGTGGCGGACGCGCTGGCCCGGGTGCGCCAGCGGGACCTCTCCCCCGCGCTGGCCGCTCAGGTGTACGTGTGCCGGCCGCCCGACGAGACGCCGACGGGCAAGTACCTGGGCACGGTGCACTTCCAGCGGCTGCTGCGGGACCCGCCGTTCACGCTGGTCTCCGCGATCGTCGACAGCGACCTGGAGCCGCTGGCCCCGGACACCCCGCTGTCGGTCGTGACCAGCCACCTCGCGGCGTACAACCTGGTCGCGGCGCCGGTCGTGGACGAGGGCGGTTCGCTGCTGGGCGCGGTCACCGTCGACGACGTGCTGGACCACCTGCTGCCGGAGGACTGGCGCGAGACCGAGTTCGAGCCGGGAGGCGCCCATGGCGGCTGAGCGGACCCCGGAGCGGCCCCGGGTCCGGCTGGGCCAAGCGCTCGACCAGCCCCGCGTCCGGCGCCCGAAGCTGTGGCCGGAGTACGACCCGGAGGCGTTCGGGCGGCTGTCGGAGCGGATCGCCCGGTTCCTCGGCACGGGCCGGTTCATCGTCTGGATGACGTTCGCGATCATCGCGTGGGTGACCTGGAACGTCTCCGCGCCGGACGGGCTGCGCTTCGACGAGTACCCCTTCATCTTCCTGACCCTGATGCTGTCGCTGCAGGCGTCGTACGCCGCCCCGCTGATCCTGCTGGCGCAGAACCGGCAGGCCGACCGGGACCGGGTCAACCTGGAGCAGGACCGGGCGCAGAACGAGCGGTCGATCGCGGACACGGAGTACCTGACGCGGGAGATCGCCGCGCTGCGCATGGGCCTGGGCGAGGTCGCGACCCGCGACTGGCTCCGCTCCGAGCTGGAGGATCTGGTCCGCGAGCTGGAGGAGCGCGGCGCCGTATTCCCGCAGGCGGGGTCGGCGCGGAGTGACGAAGGCGACCGCTGACGGGCTTTCCGGGGCAGGCGGGGGGCGCCGTACCATCGTCCGTATGACGACGGAAGACGCGGTGCGCGAAGCACTGGCGACGGTGAACGACCCCGAGATCAATCGACCGATCACTGAACTCGGCATGGTCAAGTCAGTCGAGATCGGCGCGGACGGGGCGGTGGCCGTCACCGTCTACCTGACGGTCTCCGGCTGCCCGATGCGCGAGACGATCACGAAGAACGTGAGCGAGGCGGTCTCCCGCGTCGAGGGCGTCACCCGCGTCGACGTGTCGCTGGACGTGATGAGCGACGAGCAGCGCAAGGAGCTGGCGGCCGCGCTGCGCGGCACCACCGCCGAGCGCGAGGTGCCGTTCGCGAAGCCCGGGTCGCTGACCCGTGTGTACGCGGTGGCGTCCGGCAAGGGCGGTGTCGGCAAGTCGTCCGTGACCGTGAACCTGGCCGCCGCGATGGCCGCCGACGGGCTGAAGGTCGGTGTCGTGGACGCCGACATCTACGGCCACAGCGTGCCGCGCATGCTGGGCGCGGACGGGCGTCCGACCCAGGTCGAGAACATGATCATGCCGCCGTCGGCGCACGGCGTGAAGGTCATCTCGATCGGCATGTTCACGCCGGGCAACGCGCCGGTGGTGTGGCGCGGCCCGATGCTGCACCGCGCGCTCCAGCAGTTCCTCGCGGACGTGTACTGGGGCGACCTGGACGTGCTGCTGATGGACCTCCCGCCGGGCACCGGCGACATCGCGATCTCGGTGGCACAGCTGGTGCCGAACGCGGAGATCCTGGTCGTCACGACGCCGCAGCAGGCGGCGGCCGAGGTGGCCGAGCGGGCCGGCTCGATCGCCGTGCAGACCCACCAGAAGATCGTCGGCGTCGTCGAGAACATGTCGGGCCTGCCGTGTCCGCACTGCGACGAGATGGTCGACGTGTTCGGCACGGGCGGCGGCCAGAAGGTCGCCGACGGGCTGACCCGGACGACCGGCGCGACGGTGCCGGTGCTCGGCTCGATCCCGATCGACGTGCGGCTGCGGGAGGGCGGCGACGAGGGCAAGCCCGTCGTGCTGTCCGACCCCGACTCGCCGGCCGGTGCGGCGCTGCGGGCCATCGCGGGCAAGCTGGGCGGCCGCCAGCGCGGCCTGTCGGGCATGTCGCTGGGGATCACCCCGCGCAACAAGTTCTGACGTCCACGGACGTACGAGGAAGGGCGCCGCTCGTGGAGCGGCGCCCTTCCGTCGTCATCGGCGTGCCGGCGGCTACGTGTACGCGCTGAGGTCGGCCACCACGGAGAAGCCGAGCCCGTAGGCGCTCATCCCCCGCCCGTAGGCGCCCAGGTGGACGCCGGCCTGCGTCGAGCCGGCCAGCACCCATCCGAACTCGGACTCGCGGTAGTGGAACGGCATCGGCACGCCGTCGACGGGCAGGGAGAGCGTCGTCCAGGCGGGCCCCTCCAGGTCGTCGGCGAGTTCGAAGGCGGTCTCGGTCTGCTGGTCGAGCCATTCGTTGCGCCGCGCGTGGTCGAGCTGCGCGGGCCAGGTGTACGCGAGGAGGCCGGAGCCGGCCAGCCAGGCGGCGGAGGACACGGTCGTGGCGTCCAGGACGCCCGTGCCGTCGCCGCTGCGGCGTACGGGGTGGGCGGCGACGGTGACGACGACGGCGAAGCGGCTGCGGTCGGGGCCCGCCCCCTCCGGCCGTATGGTCGGCTCGTCGCCGTGGCCGGTGGAACCGTGCTGGACCGTGCCGTCCGCCGCCGTGCCGACCTGCATCAGCCAGCGGGAACCGGTGAATGCCTCGTCCAGCCCGTACCAGGGGAACGGCGCCCGCAGGTAGCCGTCCACCATGCGCCCGGCCGCGGGCACCCCCTCGGACGTGGATGTGGTGCTGGACGCCGTGTGCGCCCCCACCCGACTCGTCGTCTCCATCTGCCCGGCCGCCTCCTCGATCCGTTCGGACAGATGGAGAGAATAGCCATCCGGGCGGCACTCTTCCGGAACGCCGGTGCCGAGGTGGCTGCGGTGACTCGGGTGGCTCAGGTGGCGTCTGCGTCGAACGGGGGGCGTTCCCCCGTTTCCGGCGTGTCGCGCTTCTTCAGGAGGTCCGGCGTGGTCGAGGAGCCGCCGGCGGTCCCGGCGGCGACGGTCGCCTCGGGCTCGGTGCCGTTGACGGCGTCCGCGACCTCGTTGATCTCCTTCTTGAGGTCGAAGCTGCTGCGCAGCTCCTTCAGCTCCTTGAAGTCGTCGTTCTGCTCGAGCTGCTTGCGGATGAACGTCTTCGGGTTGAGGTCCTCGAACTCGAAGTCCTTGAACTCCGGGCCGAGTTCGCTGCGGATGTCCTGCTTCGCGCTCTCGGAGAAGTCCCGGATCCTGCGGACGAAGCGGCTGACGTCCTGGATGACCTTGGGCAGCTTGTCGGGACCGAAGACGAGCACGGCGAGGATCACCAGCGCCAGCACTTCCAGCGCGCCTATGTCATTGAACACGTCTGCTGTTCCTCCTCACCGGTCTCCGTGCCGGTCCCATGGCCCGGGGACCGCTCCACGGTACCCGGCTCCGCTGTCGGGGTGGTACCTCCCCGTGACCTTCAAGTGACCTCGGGATGTCACGGAGAGGCCCTTCAGCTGTCGGCCGACGAGCCGAGCGTCAGGGTCCGGGCCTGTTCCTTGCCGCCGCGCTGCACGGTGAGCCGGAGCTGGTCGCCGGGGCGGTGGGCGCGGATCTTGATGATCAGCTCCTCGCCGCTGTGGATCCGCTCGCCGTTGACGCGCGTGATCACGTCGCCGGGCCGGACGCCCGCCTTGGCGGCGGGGCCGCCGGGCGTGACGGACGGGCCCCCGTCCTGCGCCTTGTCGCCGACGCGGGCTCCGTCGCCCGTGAACTTCATGTCGAGGCTCACCCCGATGACGGGGTGTGTGGCCTTGCCGGTGTTGATCAGCTCCTCGGCGACCCGCTTGCCCTGGTTGATCGGTATGGCGAAGCCGAGGCCGATGGAGCCGGCCTGGCCGCCGTCGATGCCGGAGCCGTTGTCGGCGGCGCGGATGGCGCTGTTGATGCCGATGACCCGTGCCTGCGAGTCGAGCAGCGGCCCGCCGGAGTTGCCGGGGTTTATCGGGGCGTCGGTCTGCAGGGCGTCGACGTAGCTGACGTCGCTGCCGTCGCCCTTCTCGCCGCCGGCGGTGATGGGGCGGCCCTTGGCGCTGATGATGCCGGAGGTGACGGTGTTCTGGAGGTCGAAGGGCGCGCCGATGGCCACGACCGGGTCGCCGACCCGCACGCCGTCGGAGTTGCCGAGCGGCAGGGGCACCAGGTTGGACACGCCGGTCACCCGGACGACGGCCAGGTCGTAGCCGCTGTCCTTGCCGACGAGCGTGGCGCGGGCGGTCTCGCCGCCACTGAACGTGACGGTGATGTCGCCCGTACTGCCCGCGCTGTCGACGACGTGGTGGTTGGTGAGGATGTGGCCGCGCCGGTCGAGGACGAAGCCGGTGCCGGTGCCCTGCTCGCCGCCGCCGCTGACGTGCAGCGTGACGACGCTGGGCAGCGCGCGGGCGGCGATGCCCGCGACGCTGTCGGGGGCGCGGCCGGCGTCCTGGGGCTCGGCCTGGGGCAGCTCGACGGTCGTCAGGCCGCCGTGCCGCTCGATGTACGCGCCGACGCCGCCGCCCAGCACGCCGGTGACCAGCGCGAACAGCAGCGCCCCGGCGAGGGCGAGACCCCGCCGCCCGCCGCCGCGCCGCTGGCCGCCGGGCCCACTGGCGGTCAGCGGCTGCCGCGCCCCGGGGCTGCTCCACGGGTCGTACTGCAGCCACTGCACGGCGGGCTGGGGGGCGGAGTGCGGCGGGGCGGGATGCGGTGGGGCTTGGTGCGGTGGGGCGGGGTGCGGGGTCGCCTGCGGCGGGGCGGGCTGCGGCGGCGTCCCGTAGACGGGCGCCGGGCCCGCCGGCGGCGCGGGGCGCTGCACGGGCGGCGCGGGCGCCCAGGGACCCGGCCCGCCGTAGGGCGGCGTCCGGTACTCGTCGGGCGCGTGCAGAGGCTGCGGGTGGGTGGCACCGGCGGGGTCGGACCCGGTCGGCGCGGCGGCGGTGGTGTGGGTGGCGGGCGCCGCGGCGGCGCCGGTCGCGGCGGGACCGGTCGGCGCGGCCGCTGTGGTCCGGACGGCGGGGGCCGCGGCGCCATCGTCGGCCGCCGCTACGGCGGAGGCCGCGGCGGTGTCGGCGGGCGCGGAGTCGGTCGCCGTCGCGCCGGGTGCCGCGGGGTCGCCGCCCTCGGCGGTCACGTCGGCGTGGGCCGTCGCGCCGCCGTCCGTGGGCGCGGCACCGGGGCCGCCGTCGGCGGCCGCAGACGGTGCGGCCGTCGCCGGGGCGCCGGCGGGTGCGGGCCCGCCGGTCGGCGGAGGCGTGGCGGGCGCCCCGGTGCTCTCGGATGCGCCCGGGGAAGGTGCTGCGGGTTGGAGTTCGAAGTCCTCCGACGGGGATCCCGTCGTTGTCGGGCGTGTCGGGCGGCTCCACCACTTCGGCTTCGGTCCCGTGGACTTCCCGTCGTCCATGCTCTCCCCGCTATTGGCCGGTCCGCGCCACGAGGGGCGCCCCTGCCATGGATTCAACCAGGTCCTTCCACCCACGCGCAGGGGGTGCCCCGGACGGGCCGGGCGTTACGGCGACGGAGCCGCGAGGCCCGTGGGCGCCACCGGGCCTATCAGCGGAACGCCCGTCAGAGGGGTCGGGGTCAGGAACGACCGCGCCCCCGGATGGTGGGCCTGGACGGGCACGCCGGTCAGCGTCACCGTCGTACCACCGCCGGACGTGCCGCGCCGGCGGCTGTTCTCCCCGGCCGTCGAGCCCTGGCCGGGTGACGGCCGCAGCGGTGTCACGTTGTTGCCGGAGCCCTCGCCCCTGGCGTCGACGGCCGACAGCGTAGGCATCGCACCGCCCAGGGCGATCGCCGCGAACGACACCGCGCTGGCGGCGGCGAACGCGAATCTCCGCCCCCGCCACGGCGAGCGCTCCGCCTCCTGGCGGCCCACCTCGTGGATCGGGAAGCCCGCACCCGTCGCGCCCCGCAGCACGGACGAACCTGCGCTCACTCCGAACACTCCGTCCGCGAGCCGCTCGGGCCCGCCCGGTCCACCGGGCCGGTCGTCTCCGCCAGCACCCCCGGGCAACCCCTGGAGGCGTGCGAGCAGCCCCGCTGAGGGGGGCGGCGGGGCGGACTGCGCGAAGAAGCTCTTCACCCGGCGCTGGGCGTCGGCCTCGGCCTTGCACCGGGAGCACGTGGCGAGATGGGCGAGGACCCGCTCGCGGGCGTCATGGTTCAGCTCGCCGTCCACCAGGGCGGCGAGCCGGTCCCCGAGATGCTGTTCCGCCGGGGTCGGACCTGTGCCACTCACGCGGCTCCGCCCTCCCCGCCCACGGCGACGAACGTCCTCTGATCGGCGACGACCCGCCGGTCGGCGACGACGCGCTGCTCGGCCCGCGCCTCGGGCGAACGGTGCTTGAGGGCCTTGCGCAGATGGGAGCGGCCGCGGTGGATGCGGCTGCGGACCGTGCCGAGCTTCACGCCGAGGGTCGCGGCGATCTCCTCGTACGACAGTCCCTCGATGTCGCACAGCACCACGGCGGCGCGGAACTCCGGCGCGAGGGTGTCCAGCGCCTGCTGGACGTCGGCGTCGAAGTGCGTGTCGTGGAAGACCTGCTGCGGGGACGGCTCGCGGCTGGGCAGCCGCTCCGCCGCGTCCTCGCCGAGCGCGTCGAACCGGATGCGCTGCTTGCGGCGGACCATGTCCAGGAAGAGATTGGTCGTGATGCGGTGCAGCCAGCCCTCGAACGTGCCGGGCGTGTACGTCGACAGGGAGCGGAAGACCCGGACGAAGACCTCCTGGGTCAGGTCCTCGGCGTCGTGCTGATTGCCGGTCAGACGGTAGGCGAGACGGTAGACCCGGCCGCTGTGCGTGCTGACGATCTCCTCCCAGGAGGGCGGAGCCCACGCCTGCGATTCCGCATCCGATGCGAAGGTCGCGGTGATGGGTGCGGCGTCGGTGGCGTGGATACGGTCAGCGGTGTCAGTCACGGATTTCGGCTCACCCGCCGACCTGAGAAAGCGCCGCAGCACTCCTCCCCGATCCACAGGCGCAGCCGCACCTCCCCTGTCGGCTCTGGTGGTGTCCAGTGGAGCCCCTACCATAGCCACCTCGCCCGTTAGCTCCGGATAAGAATCTTTACGTGAATTTGGGACCGTCTTCGGGTCTTGATCCAGGTCCTGATCCATGCGCTCCCCCCTGCCCTCCACAACGCGCGGTCCCATCTGCGGGTTCCCGGCCCCGAACGGATACAGTCACCGTTGCGCCAACTACGGGAACAGGAGAGGGTCATTACCGCCAACCGGCAGACGAGCTGGGCGTTCGCCGACGCCTTTGTCGCCGAGGACGAAGCGCTGCGCTGGGCCCGTGACCGGGCCCGGGAGGCAGGGCTGCCCTCGGTGTCCCCGGGCACCGGCGCCGCGCTGCGGCTGCTCGCTGCCACGGCGGACGCCAAGGCGGTGGCGGAGATCGGCACCGGGACCGGCGTCTCCGGGATCTACCTGCTCCAGGGGATGCGGCCCGACGGCGTGCTGACCACGGTGGACCCCGAGCCGGAGCGGCAGCAGTTCGCCCGGCAGGCGTTCCGGGCGGCCGGTTTCGCCGGGAACCGGGCGCGTTTCATCCCCGGGCGGGCGCTGGACGTCCTGCCGCGACTCGCGGACGGCGGCTACGACCTGGTCTTCTGCGACGGCGACCGGCTGGAGTGCCTGGAGTACCTCGCTGAATCGTTGCGCCTGCTGCGACCCGGGGGGCTGGTGTGCTTCGAGGGGGTCTTCGCGGACGGCCGTACGGTGGACTCCGCCGCGCAGCCTGCGGAGGTGCTGACCCTGCGGGAGCTGCTGCGGACGGTGCGGGAGAGCGAGGCGCTGCTGCCCTCGCTGCTGCCGATGGGTGACGGGCTGCTCTGCGCGGTACGCCGCGGCTGAGCCGTCCCGTACGGACAGCAGACGGCCCCCGCCGGTGGGTGCACCGGCAGGGGCCGTCGGGAAAATCTGGGCTGCGTCGGGGTCAGCCGACAACCTTCTTCAGCGCGTCTCCGAGGGCCTCGGCCTCGTCCGGGGTCAGCTCGACGACAAGCCGACCGCCGCCTTCGAGCGGAACGCGCATGACGATGCCCCGCCCCTCCTTGGTCACCTCGAGCGGGCCGTCGCCCGTCCGCGGCTTCATGGCCGCCATGCTCGTTCCCCTTCCTGAAACCAGCTCATCGTCCGCCGATGGCCCTCTGGGAAGGGCACGCATCACCGGCATCGAACACATTGCTTCCAGGTCATTATCCCGCATGGTGACACCCGATGACCAACATCGGACCGCATCGCTTGCGCAACGCGATCTCTCATAACCCCCCAATTCGGCGATCGAGCTGCGATACTTCGCCTCCGCAGCCCATGGCCCGGAGTGCCATTCTTTGACGCAGGTCACATGTCGGGGCCCGGCGATCTCCGCCATGCTGGGCGGAACATCACCCGCCGGAGCTGCAAAGGGGACCCTGTCATGGCCGACACCGTGCTGTACGAGGTGAGCGACGGGCTCGCGACGATCACCATCAACCGTCCCGACGCCATGAACGCCATGAACACGGAGGCCAAGGTCGCCCTGCGCGACGCCTTGGAGGCGGCGGGCGCCGATCCCGCCGTACGGGCGGTGCTGCTGACCGCGACGGGCCGGGCGTTCTGCGTGGGCCAGGACCTCAAGGAGCACGTGGAGTCGCTGGCCACGGGTGACGCCATGCGCACGGTGCGCGAGCACTACAACCCCATCGTGCGGGCGATCACGTCGATGCCGAAGCCGGTGGTGGCCGGGGTGAACGGGGTGGCGGCGGGCGCCGGCTTCGGGTTCGCCCTGGCGGCGGACTACCGGGTCGTCGCGGACACCGCGTCGTTCAACACCTCCTTCGCCGGGGTGGCGCTGACCGCCGACTCGGGGATGTCGTGGACGCTGCCGCGCCTCGTCGGCCCCAGCCGGGCGGCGGACCTGCTGCTGTTCCCGCGCTCGCTGTCCGCGCAGGAGGCGTACGAGCTGGGCCTGGTCAACAAGCTGGTCCCGGCCGCCGACCTGGCCGAGGAGGCCACCGCCGTGGCCCGCACCCTGGCGGCCGGCCCGACGCTCGCGTACGCGGCGATCAAGGAGTCGATGGCGTACGGCGCCGGGCACACCCTGGACGAGGCCCTGGCCAAGGAGGACGAGCTGCAGACCAGGGCGGGCGCGTCCGAGGACCACCGGATCGCCGTGGAGGCGTTCCTCGCGAAGGAGAGGCCGAAGTACGTCGGCCGCTAGGAGGCGGTCCCGGACGTGGTCCCGGACGCGGTGCGGGAGCGGGCCACGCAGTCGGCGAGGTGGTCGTCGACCAACCCGCACGCCTGCATCAGGGCGTACGCGGTGGTCGGGCCGATGAAGCGCAGGCCGTGCTTCTTGAGGGCCTTCGACAGGGCCGTCGACTCGTCGGTGACCGCCGGCACGTCCGCGAGCGTGCGCGGAACCGGGCGGGTCGCCGGGTCCGGGGCGTACGACCAGATCAGCGCGTCCAGCTCGCCGGGGGCCCACTCGGCGAGCACGCGCGCGTTGGCGAGGGCCGCGTCGATCTTGGCGCGGTTGCGGATGATCGCCTCGTCGGCGAGGAGCCGCTCCCGGTCGGCGTCGGTGAAGTCGGCGACGGCCGCGATCCCGAAGCCGGCGAAGGCCCGGCGGAAGCCCTCGCGGCGGCGCAGGATCGTGATCCAGGAGAGACCCGACTGGAACGCCTCCAGGCAGAGCCGTTCGAACAGGGCGTCGTCGCCGTGGACCGGGCGGCCCCACTCCTCGTCGTGGTACGGCACGTAGTCCGCCGCGGAGATGCCCCAGGGGCAGCGCAGCGCGCCGTCCGGCCCGGGTACGGCCACGCCGTCGGTCATCGTCCCTGCTCCTCGTCGTCCGGCCGCTCGTGCTGCGGGCGCTTCTCGAAGAGGTCCGGGCCGCCGACGGCCGTGGCCTGCGCCCCGGCGAGTGCCGCCTCGAGCTCCGCGATGCGCGCGTCGCGCTCCGCGAGCTCGGCGGCCAGCCGGTCCAGGACGTCGTCGACGTCGAGCATCCGGTAGCCGCGGGGCGCCATGGGCAGCCGCAGCGCCTCGATGTCGGCGCGGCTGACGGGGCGGCTCAGGGGCAGCGGGTCCACCAGGTGCTGGGGGGCCGCCTCGGGGAGGACCTCGTTCTCCCCGCCGCCGACCACCGCGAGGGTCACCGCGGCCACGACGACGACCATCGCTAGAGCCAAAAACCAGAACACAGGTGCGCCTCTCCCGGGAGCGAAATCGTCTCAGTGCCGATCGTGCCATGCGGCCGCGGCGGTTAGGGTCGCAGGGACGTCACGCGAGGAGGAATACGGGATGCTGCGCCTGGGACGGCGGGAATTCGAGCCGCAGGAGCCGGTGGTCATGGCGATCGTGAACCGGACCCCGGACTCCTTCTACGACCGGGGCGCCACGTTCCGCGACGAGCCCGCGCTCGCCCGGGTCGAGCAGGCCGTGGCGGAGGGCGCCGCGATCATCGACATCGGCGGGGTGAAGGCGGGGCCCGGGGACGAGGTCACGGCCGAGGAGGAGGTCCGGCGCACGGTCGGCTTCGTCGCCGAGGTGCGGCGCCGCCACCCGGACGTGGTGATCAGCGTGGACACCTGGCGGCACGAGGTGGGCGAGGCCGTCTGCGAGGCCGGCGCGGACCTGCTGAACGACGCGTGGGGCGGCGTCGACCCGAAGCTGGCGGAGGTCGCGGCGCGGTACGGCGCGGGGCTGGTGTGTACGCACGCGGGCGGCGCGGAGCCGCGGACGCGGCCGCACCGGGTCGAGTACGAGGACGTGATGGCCGACATCCTGCGCGTGACGGTGGGGCTGGCGGAGCGCGCGGTGGAGCTGGGCGTGCCGCGGGAGTCGGTGCTGATCGATCCGGGGCACGACTTCGGCAAGAACACCCGGCACTCGCTGGAGGCGACGCGGCGGCTCGGGGAGATGGTGGAGACGGGGTGGCCGGTGCTGGTGTCGCTGTCCAACAAGGACTTCGTGGGCGAGACGCTGGACCGGCCGGTGAAGGAGCGGGTGGTGGGCACCCTGGCGACGACGGCGGTGTCGGCGTGGCTGGGGGCGCAGGTGTACCGGGTCCACGAGGTGGCGGAGACGCGGCAGGTGCTGGACATGGTGGCGGCGATCGCCGGCCATCGTCAGCCGGCGGTCGCCCGCCGCGGCCTGGCGTAGCCGGCGACGCTGCGGACTGCGGCGCTGGGCGCCGTCCCGGTGTGGGCAGTCGTTCCGCCCTGCGGAACGACTGCCCACACCGGACGTGGCGTCAGCGGCCCGCCTCCTTGCTGACCAGGGCCACCGCCTCCTCCACGTCGTCCGTGACGTGGAAGAGCATCAGGTCGCGGTCCGAGGCCTTGCCCTGGGCGATGACCGTGCCGCGGAGCCAGTCGACGAGCCCGCCCCAGTACTCCGTGCCGAACAGGACGATCGGGAAGCGGGTCACCTTGCGGGTCTGGACGAGGGTCAGGGCCTCGAACAGTTCGTCCAGGGTGCCGAGGCCGCCCGGCAGGACGACGAAGCCCTGCGCGTACTTCACGAACATCGTCTTGCGGACGAAGAAGTAGCGGAAGTTGATCCCGATGTCGACGTGGGCGTTGAGGCCCTGCTCGAAGGGCAGCTCGATGCCGAGGCCCACGGAGATGCCCTTGGCCTCCCGGGCGCCCCGGTTGGCGGCCTCCATGGCGCCCGGGCCACCGCCCGTGATCACCGCGAAGCCGGCTTCGACGAGGGCCTTGCCGAGCTTGACGCCGGCCTCGTACTCGGGCGTGCCCTCCGGGGTGCGGGCGGAGCCGAACACGCTGATGGCGCTGGGCAGTTCGGCGAGCGCGCCGAAGCCCTCGACGAACTCGGACTGGATGCGCATCACGCGCCACGGGTCGGTGTGGACCCACTCCGAGTCGCCCGCGGTGTCCAGCAGCCGCTGATCGGTGGTGCCGGGCTGGACCTGCTCCCTGCGGCGGAGCACCGGCCCCAGCCGCTGCTCCGCCAGTGCTCGCAGCCCCTCGGCCTCGGGGTTACCCATGACCTGCTCCCTCCGCTGAACATCGTTTGCTGGGGTCAGCGTAGGGCGGGAAATGTGAAGAGCGGCGAAATTACGTACGTCAGGCAGTGAGCCAGTCGTACAGTCGCCGTTCGCAGTGGGTGATCCTTTCGACCGCGACGTGCTCGTCCCGCTTGTGTGCGAAGAGCGCGTCGCCGGGCCCGTAATTGACGGCGGGCACGCCGAGGGCGCTGAAGCGGGAGACGTCGGTCCAGCCGAACTTGGGCTGGGCGGTGCCGCCGACCGCCTTCATGAAAGCCGCGGCCGCGGGGTGCGAGAGACCGGGGAGGGCACCGCCGGTGTGGTCGGCCACCACGAACTCCTGCACTCCACAGTCGGCGAACACCTCCCGTACGTGCTTCTCGGCCTCCTCCAGGGAGCGGTCGGGCGCGTACCGGTAGTTGACGATCACGGTGCACTCGTCGGGGATGACGTTGGTGGCGACGCCGCCCTCGATACCGACGGCGTTGAGGCCCTCGCGGTACTCCAGTCCGTCGATGACGGGCCGGCGCGGCTCGTACGAGGCGAGGCGGGCCAGTACGGGCGCGGCGGCGTGGATGGCGTTGGAGCCCATCCAGGAGCGGGCGGAGTGTGCGCGCTCGCCGGTGAGCTTGAGGTGGACGCGCAGGGTGCCCTGGCAGCCGCCCTCGACCTGGGCGTCGGAGGGCTCCAGGAGGACGGCGAAGTCGCCCTCCAGCCACTCGGGGTGTGCGGCGGCCACATGCCCGAGGCCGTTGAGGTGGGCGGCGACCTCCTCGTTGTCGTAGAAGACGAAGGTGAGGTCCCGGTTGGGCGCGGGGACGGTCGCGGCGATCCGCAGCTGGACGGCGACGCCCGACTTCATGTCCGAGGTGCCGCAGCCCCACAGGATGCCGTTCTCGTCGAGCCGGGAGGGCACGTTGTCGGCGATGGGCACGGTGTCGATGTGACCGGCGAGGATCACCCGTTCGGCGCGGCCCAGGTGGGTGCGGGCGACGATGTTGTTGCCGTACCGGTCGACCGTGAGGTGCGGCAGGGTGCGCAGGGCCTGTTCGATCGCGTCGGCGAGGGGCTTCTCGGTGCCGCTGACGGAGGGGAAGTCGACCAGCGCGGCGGTCAGTGCGGGGCCGTCCTGGGTCAGGTCGAGGGCGGTGCCGGGCAGGGCGTGGGGCGTCGCATCGGGCGTGGAGTCAGCCATGTGACGACCCTATCCCGGCCTCCAGTACGGTGGGCTCCGTGTTCGAGCCAGCCGTCTCCGCCCGTCCGTCCCGCCGTGGCCGCCGCGCCCGTCTCGTGGTGGCGTTCGCCGTACTCCTGGGCGTGGGGACGTATGTGGCGGTGCAGTACGAAACGGGCGGCGGGGGCGCCCCCCGGTGCACGGTCGGCAGCGGGAACACCGTGTACGAGTTCTCGCCGGAGCAGGCGGCGAACGCGGCGACGATCTCGGCCGTGGGCACCACGAAGGGGATGCCGGAGCGGGCGGTGACGATCGCGCTGGCGACGGCGCTCCAGGAGTCGGCGCTGCGCAACATCACCTACGGGGACCGGGATTCCCTCGGACTGTTCCAGCAGCGGCCGTCGCAGGGCTGGGGCACGGAGGCGCAGATCCTGGACCCGGTGTACTCGGCGGGGATCTTCTACGACCGGCTGGCGGAGGTGCCCGGCTATTCGCGGCTGCCGCTGACGGTGGCCGCGCAGAAGGTACAGCGCAGCGGCTTCCCGCAGGCGTACGCGAAGCACGAGCCGGACGCCACGCTGCTGTCGGCGGCGCTGACGGGGCGTTCCGCGGCGTCGCTGACGTGCACGGTGCGGCGTTCGACGCAGCCGGGTGACGCGGCGACGGTACGGGCGGAGCTGACGCGGTCGTTCGGCATGGGTGTCCTGGGCGGAGCCAAGGGAGCGGCGGGCCCTTCCGCGGCCGGCGGCGAGGTCGTGGTCCGCGTTCCGGCGCCGGTCGGGTCGTCGGGCCCGGAGGGTGCGGCCGCCCCCGAGGGCGAGGCCGCCGGTTCCCGCCGCGGCTGGGAGCTGGCCCAGTGGGCGGTCGCCCAGGCGGACGCACTCCGCATCGCGGAGGTGTCGTACGCGGGGCTGGTGTGGAGCGCGGAGCGTTCGGCGGAGGGCTGGCGCACGGCGGGCCCCGAGGCGCAGCCGACGGGTGACGCGCCGGACGGGAAGGGCTCCGGCGGAAAGGCGGCCCTGGAGGTCGTCATCCGCGTGGCGGGCTAGCCGGCGCTCGGCGGTCGGCCGGCGCGCGGCCGGCACAGGTCTGCCGCCGGTGATGCCTCTGAGCTCTCGTACTCACTTCCCATCTGAGTATGTGAGCGCTTTCGCAGGTCGCGGCCCAGGTGATGGGCTGACCGGGTCCGCCGGGGCGGCGGACGCCGTTGTCGGCTCGGCCCACACCTTCCGGCGGTCATGACGGCTTCGGTCCCGCCGCCCGGTGTGCGGGAACAGGGATCGACCGGAACTGGGGGCAGCCGTCGGCATGGGGTGGGACGAGTGGGAGCAGCTCAAGGCGGAAGCGGCGGCGCGCGGCTCCACACAGATGCGGTTGAACCAGCACGGCGCCGGTGACGGTGGCGGCGCGGGGGGTTCGGGTTCGGAGAACCTGCGGTCGGACAAGAGGGCGTGGGCGAAGGCCGGTGAGGGCGTCAAGGGACTGGGCGAGCCGGTCGGCAAGGCGCTGACGCAGCTGTCGGAGGGCCAGACCGGCCTGGGTGAGACGGCGGGCTGCCAGAGCGCCGCGGCGCAGAAGGAGCTGTACGAGTCCTGGCAGGCGTACGTGAAGAACGTGCGCGATCGGTGCACGTCCCTGAGCGGGCTGCTGGAGGCCGCCGGGCACGACCTGTCGAAGACGGACGCGTCCCTGAAGGGCGAGCTGGAGGCGATCACCGCCAGGTACAAGGACACCGAGGCCGTCGGCGGCCAGGCCGGAAAGGGCAGGTGATCCGGACATGGACCTGGCCACGCTGAAGGCGTTCAAGCCCGAGGAGTACGAGGGGGCCGCGGACGGATACCGGTCGACGAGCGACACGGCAAGCGCCGTCAAGGACACGATCGACAACGTGATCTGCGCCGGGATCCGCAGGGATCTCCAGGGAGCGGCGGCCAGGGCCGCGCTCGCGGAGCTGGCGGAGCTGTCCCGGAACTTCCACTACACGCAGACCGAGTGCGGGCTGGCGAGTGCGGCGCTGAACGGTTTCGCCTTCGACATGGCGGCCGCGAAGCGGAAGCTGACCGCGGCGCTGGAGGACGCCCGGGCGAACAACTGCACGGTCAACCCGGACGGATCGATCAGCTATCCGGAGGGGCGGAAGCCCGGCGACGAGAAGCCGTCCCCCGGCGGCACGGTGACCGGGAGCGCCGGGGGAACCGCGACGTCGGACGCCCTGGAGCGCCAGGCGATCAACATCCACCCCAACCCGCACTACGGCACCGCGCTGGGTCTCGCCAACCGGATCGCCGACGCGCTGCGGGAGGCCGGCGACGCGGACGCGAAGTGGGCGCCGAAGCTGCGTGGGCTGAAGGCTGACGACGACCTGAAGGTCTCGGCCCGGGACTGGGCCGACGTGAAGTCCGACTCGGGCGAGGTGCTCAAGGCCGCCGACCCGTACGTGGACAGCCTGACCGCCCCGCCGAAGGACGGCACTCCGGAGCAGAACGCGGAGTGGTGGAAGAACCTCACGCCCGAGCAGCGCGCCGACTACCTGGCCCTGCACCCGGGCGCGGTCGGGGCGATGAACGGGATCCCGTCGGACGTGCGCGACGAGGCGAACCGCATGGTCCTCGCCGAGACGAGGGCGGTGTACGAGCTGGACCTGGCCGCCATCCCGAAGGAGCCGAACAAGTACATCCCGAACCCCACGGGCAACTACCCGGCGGTGGTGCTCTCGCCGGAATGGAGTGCGTGGCACGACAAGTACGCGGACAAGAAGGCAAGGCTGGAGGGCGTTCAGAAGGGCATGGACGCGATCCAGGCCCGCTTCGACCGGACGGGCGAGAGGGGGCTCCCGGAGGCGTACCTGCTCGGCTTCGACCCGACGGGCCTCGGCAACGGCAAGGTGATCCTCGCCAACGGCAACCCGGACACCGCGGATCACGTCGGCGTCTACGTCCCGGGCACGTTCTCCGACATCTCCACCATCGGCGAGGACGACGAGGGGCTCGGCGGGGACCTGGGGCGGGTGGACCGGCTCTGGGCGGAGGCCGGTCGGTACAGCCCGGGCCAGAGCGTGTCCACCATCATGTGGTTCGACTACAACGCCCCGGACAACATCGTGCCGCAGGCGACGCGGGGCCAGTACGCGGAGGAGGGCGGCCCGCGCCTCCACGACTTCCTCCAGGGCAACAGGGCGGCCCAGCAGTACGCGGACGGCTCCCCCGCCCATACCTCCGTCATCGGGCACAGCTACGGCAGCACGGTGGTCGGCGTCGCGGCCCAGTCCGGCAGCTGGAACGACCCCAAGGCGGCGAACGACTACGTCTTCGTCGGGAGCCCCGGTGTCCAGGCGGACCACGCGGCGGACCTGGGCGTGGGCGCCGACCACGTCTGGGCCATGGGCGGACCCTGGGACGACCAGGTCGTGCGGCAGGGTGGCCGGCTCATGGGACTCGGTGACTGGGGGACCATTCCGACCGACTCATGGTTCGGCGGGAAGGTCATGGAGAGCGATTCCAGTGGCCACACGGGCTTCTGGGAACCGGATTCGCTGAGCCTGCAGAATCAGGCGTATGTCATTGCGGGCAAATACGAGGACGTGAAGCTTGAGTAGGCGAATTTCTGCATTCTTGTCCATCCTGACGGCCTGCGCGCTGCTGACGGCGTGCTCGAGTGGAGACGCGACGGAGTTGAAGGTACGCGAGAGGGCAGCGGTGCAGGACGAGACGGAGAAGACGTCCAGCCGGATCCTCGACATGCTGGGGGTCAAGGGTGAGGTCACGCAGCCGGGTTCGATGATCCTGGCGTGCTCCGGGTACGAGTCCGGCGAAAAGGTCAACCGCGCCCGCCACCCGTGGAGCCTCTACAAGGTCCCCTACGCGGACCTGGAGAAGGCCATGGACCGGCTGCGCGCCGAACTGCCGAAGAACGGCTGGACGATCGTGAAGGACGGCGTGACCGAGAGCCAGGCGAAGAGGCCGCAGGTCGTCGCCGAGTCCGAGGGGCGGGAATTCGCCGTGGACGTGCGCCTGCACAAGGCGGACCCGGCCAGGAACCAGTCCGCGTTCATGGAGGTCACCGTCGAGTCGGCCTGCTTCCGCGCCAAGTGAGGCACGGTCGCGCACGGACCATCAGCGCATCGTAGTCGACTCGGATCACAGAGTAATCACGCCGCACTCGTTCACCATTCGGGCAGTCGTCCGGTGATTCGCCCGGTCGGGGGACGTCGGGGCTTGTCGGGAGGGCGGCGACCCGGGTGGTCCGGCCGGCGGGAGGTGTCCCGGTTTTTCGCGGCGGGGGCTGCGGAGTGACGATTCTTCTCGGCTCCGGAACGCCGTTTGTTTGCCCGGATTTGGGCGGGACGGATCATGTGGCGCATTGCCAACTCTTTACCTCGGGGCACCGCAACCTTCCCCGGGTTCCGAGCGGTTGTCACAGCGTCCGATCGTCGGACAGGCATCACAGCCCACACGACCTCTTCCCCGTCGAAGGAGCACCATGTCCCTCCCCCTGACCCGCCGGATCGCCCGTGCCGCGCTGCTGACCGCAGCGGGAGCGGCCTCCGTGGTCGGTGCGGCCGGCTCCGCGAGCGCCGTGGACCTTCCGCAGAACACCGACCTTGCGGGCGGCATCACCGCCCTCGACTCCTCCTCGGCCGTCGACACGGTCGGCGGCGCCGCGGGCAACGCCACCGACATGGCGGGCGGCGCCACCGACACGGCGAGCGACACCAGCGGCAAGGCCGTGAAGAAGGCCGTCCCCGCCGCGGGCAAGACGGCCGGCAAGACCGCCAAGAAGACCACCCCGGTCGCGCAGAAGGCCGCCGGTGACGTCGCCAAGAGCGGCGGCGGCGTCGTGGGCGACGCCGCCGGTGCGACCACGGACCTCGCGGGCGGCGCCACCAAGGGCGGCCTGCCGGGCGGTGACGCCCTCGGCGGCGGCCTGCCCTCCACCGGCGGCCTGCCGGTGAGCAGCCCGCTCGGCTGATCTCCACCCGATACGCGGAAGGGCCCGGGGAGGCGCACTCCCCGGGCCCTTCCGCGTGCGCGGGCTCAGCCCAGGCGCTTGACCGCCGCCTCGACGCGCTCGTCCGTCGCCGTGAACGCGACCCGTACGAACCGCTCGCCGGCGGGGCCGTAGAAGTCGCCGGGCGCCACGAGGATGCCCAGCTCCGCCAGGTACGCCACGGTGTCCCAGCACGGCTCGTCGCGCGTGGCCCACAGGTAGAGGCTCGCCTCGCTGTGCTCGATGCGGAAGCCGTGCGCCAGCAGGGCCGTGCGGAGCGCGGTGCGCCGGGCCGCGTACCGCTCCCGCTGCTCCGCCACGTGCGCGTCGTCACCGAGCGCCGCGACCGTGGCCGCCTGCACCGGGGCCGACGTCATCATGCCGCCGTGCTTCCGGATCTGCAGCAGCTCGCCGAGGACGGCCGCGTCACCGGCGATGAAGGCCGCCCGGTAGCCGGCCAGGTTGGAGCGCTTGGAGAGGGAGTGGACGGCGACGATGCCCTCGTACGAGCCGCCGCAGACGTCCGGGTGCAGGACGGAGACCGGGTCGGCCTCCCAGCCCAGTTCGAGGTAGCACTCGTCGCTGAAGACCAGCACGCCGTGCTCGCGCGCCCAGGCCACGATCCGGGTCAGCTCGTCCTTGGCGAGGACCTTGCCGGTCGGGTTGGAGGGCGAGTTGAGCCACAGGAGCCTCAGACCGGCCGGGTCCAGCTCGGTGGGGTCGTCGTAGACGACGGGCGTGGCCTGCGCGAGGCGGGCGCCGACCTCGTACGTCGGGTAGGCGAGCCGCGGGTAGGCGATCCTGTCGCCGGGGCCGAGGCCCAGCTGGGTGGGCAGCCAGGCGACCAGTTCCTTGGAGCCGACGACGGGCAGGACGTTGGTGTGCTCGATGCCCCGCGCGCCGAGCCGCCGCTCGCACCAGCCGGTGATCGCGCCGCGCAGGGCGGCGGTGCCCCACACGGTGGGGTAGCCGGGCGAGTCGGCCGCCTCGACCAGGGCCCGCTGGATCAGCGCGGGAACCGGGTCCACCGGGGTGCCGACCGACAGGTCGACGATGCCGTCGGCGTGGGCGGCGGCGGTCTTCTTGTACGGCTCCAGCTTGTCCCAGGGGAAGACGGGCAGGCGGGACGAGACTCCGGACACGGTGCTCACTTTCTGGTACGCGTGCGGCGGGCACGAACGCCGCGGTCCCGTACAGCGGAGTGACCGTACGGGACCGGGGCGATACAGGGTGGCGATCAGCCGTTCTGCGGCGGCAGGGCGGCGATGAAGGGGTGGTCGCGCTCGATCAGGCCGAGCTTGGAGGCGCCACCGGGCGAGCCGAGGTCGTCGAAGAACTCGACGTTCGCCTTGTAGTAGTCCTTCCACTCCTCCGGCGTGTCGTCCTCGTAGAAGATCGCCTCGACCGGGCAGACCGGCTCACAGGCCCCGCAGTCGACGCATTCGTCCGGGTGGATGTACAAGGACCGCTGGCCCTCGTAGATGCAGTCGACGGGGCACTCCTCGATGCACGCCTTGTCCTTCACGTCGACACAAGGCTGCGCAATGACGTAGGTCACGCTGTCGTTCCTCCTTGGTAGGGCTGGCTCTGCGCGGGAGCGCGGCGTCGTCGATGCCCGCACCTAGTATCTCCGTTCTCGGGGACGATCCGAACAGGAGGGGCGGACAGAGCTGTGGAGTTCACTGCGGGCGGACGGCTGGAGGTTCATATCAGCCCATCTGACGTGGGCAAACGCGTTTCGGTCCGCCGGGTGGGCGATCCTGGCGCGGGACCGGAGCGGTTCACCGACACGGTCGGGGTTCTCACATCCTGGACCGAGGGTGTGCTGCTGATCACACGCAGGAGCGGGGAGACCGTCCGCATTCCGGAATCGTCGCTGGTCGCGGGCAAGGTGGTGCCCGCCGCGCCGGCTCGCCGCCGGGGGCCGGCCGCCGGGTTCGAGGAGCTGGCGCGGGCGCAGGCGCGGGCCTGGCAGCCGCTGGAGAGCGAACCACTCGGAGAGTGGACCCTGCGCGCGGCGAACGGGTTCACCCGCCGCGCCAACTCCGTCCTGGCCCTCGGCGACCCGGGCCTGCCGCTCGGCGAGGCCCTGGCCCGGGTGTGCTCCTGGTACGAGGACCGGGGCCTGCCCCCGTACGTGCAGGCGACGACCGGGGCCGAGGGCACGCAGGAGCGGCTGTGCGCGGCGCTGGAGGAGCGGGGCTGGCGGCGGGAGGTGTCGACGGAGGTCCGGATCGCGGGCCTGGCGCCGGTCGCGGACCTTCCGGTGACGGCGGAGGTGGCGCTGTCCCGCACCCCGGACAAGGCCTGGCTGCGCCGCTACCAGCGGGTCGTGGAGCCGGCCCCGCACATGCTGCGGGTCCTGGGGTCCGGGCCGTCGGTGTGGTTCGCCACCGTCGCGGGCGACGGCGGGGGCGAGGTCCCGGCGGCGATCGGCCGGTGCGTGGTGGACGGCCGCTGGGCCGGGTTCATGGCGGTGGAGGTCGACCCGGCGTACCGGCGGCGGGGGCTGGCCACCGCGGTGATGGCGGCGCTCGCGGCGCGGGCGCTGGAGGAGGGCGCGTCGGCGGCCTGGCTCCAGGTGGAGACGGACAACGACGCGGCCCGCGCGCTGTACGAGGGGATGGGCTTCGCGGTGCACCACCTGTACCACCACTTCCGCGCGCCCGGAACGGGTACGTGACGCGTATGCACGACTGGCGGAGGCGGTTCGCGGACGAGGCGCGCGAGGAGCGGCCCGACGTGGCGACGCTGTGCCTGCTGATCGGCGCGGAGGCGGACCCCGGCCTGGGCGAGGCGGGGATGGACGCGGCGGAGATCGAGCTGGACCGGCTGGCGGGGCTCCTGCCGTACGGGCCGAAGGATCCGCGTTCGTGGGCGGCGGCGCTGTCGGCGCTGCTCGGCGCGCGGTGCGGCTTCCACGGGACGCCCGCCGACTACCGGCGGCTGGAGTCGTCGCTGCTGCACGAGGTGCTGCGGCGCCGGCGCGGGCTGCCGATCCTGCTGTCGGTGGTGTGGATGGAGGTCGCGCGGCGGGCGGGCGCGCATGTGTACGGGGTCGCGCTGCCGGGGCACTTCGTGGTCGGGTTCGGGGACCCGGACGAGCAGGTGCTGGCGGATCCGTTCGCGGCGGGGCGGCTGTTGACGGGGGCGGACGCGGAGCTGCTGGTCGCGGGGGCGACCGGGGAGCGGCTGCGGCCGTCGATGCTGGCTCCGGCGGACCCGCTGGACATCGTGTTGCGGATCCTGAACAACATCCGCGCCTGGGCGTCGGCCCGGCCCGAGCGCTCGGACGTGGCGCTGTGGGCGGTGGAGCTGTCCCTGCTGCTGCCGTCGCACCCCGCCCGCCTGCGCTACGAGCGGGCCCAGCTGCTGGTGCAGCGCGGCGAGTTCCTGGCGGGGGCCGCGGAGATGGACGCCTACGCGGAGGTCGTGGACGCGGTGGAGCCCGCCACCGCGGCCACGATCCGCGACGTGGCCCGCGCGGCCCGCGCCCGGCTCAACTGAGGCCGGGCGCGGCTCGGCTCAGCGCCGGACCGGGCTGATCGACTGGAGGGTGGGGACGACCTTCCGGATCGTGCCGTCCGGGGCGAACCGGAGGCGGTCCAGGGTGGTCTCGCGGTGCGTGCCGTCGCCGCGGGGGCCGTCGGGGGACGGTACGGCGAAGCGGTGGTAGGCGATGTACCAGTCGTCGGTGCCGGGGACCTGGACCACCGAGTGGTGGCCGGTGCCCTTGATGCCGTACGCGAGGTCCTTGGAGAGGATCACGCCCCGCTCGGTCCACGGGCCCAGGGGTGTGGGGCCCGTGGCGTAGGCGACGCGGTAGTTCTCGCTGCGGGTGTCGTCCTCGGACCACATGAAGTAGTACGTGCCGTTCCGCTTGATCACGAAGGAGCCCTCGCGGAAGTTCTCCGGTGTGAAGCGGCGGACCCGGTCCGGGTCGAAGGAGATCATGTCGTCGTCGAGGGGCACGCCGTACGCCTGGCCGTTGCCCCAGTGGAGGTAGGCGCGGCCGTCGGTGTCCGTGAAGACCGCCGGGTCGATCATCTGGCCCGGGTGGGCGCCCCTGGCGATCAGCGGGCGGCCGAGGGCGTCCTTGAACGGGCCCGTGGGGCTGTCCGCGACGGCGACGCCGATCTGCTGTTCCGCGCAGAAGTAGAAGTAGTACTTCCCGTTCCGTTCGGCGGCGGCCGGCGCCCAGGCGTTGCGGTCCGCCCACGTCACGTCCGGACCGAGGTCGAGGATCACGCCGTGGTCCTCCCAGTGGACGAGGTCCTTGGAGGAGTACGCGGAGAAGCGGGTGCTGCCCCAGTTCGGGTGGCCGTCGGTGGTCGGGTAGAGGTAGTAGCGGTCGCCGAACCGCTGGATGTCGGGGTCGGCGTTGAGGCCCGGCAGGAGGGGGCTGCGCATGTGCAGGGCCTCCACCGTCCACATCCGGGTCGTGCCGTCGGCCGCCGTGACGGTGTACGTGCGCGGGGTGCGGAAGTCGCGGCGGGTGCCGGACGGCGGGCTGATGGTGGCGCCCGCCGCCAGGTGGAAGCGGGGTGCGAGCCGGTCCGGCGGGGTGCCGGGCTTCAGCGGGAGGACGACCTTGGAGTCGGGTTCGTGCACCATCGCGTACGCCTTGAGTCCGTGGTCCAGCGTCGCGTCCGTGATCTTCGCGCCGGTCTCGTACGCTCCGAGCAGCCGGTCGTACTCGGCCTGCGTGACGGGCAGGACCGTGCCGTGGCGGGGGCTGGCAGGGAGGGAGAAGTTCCGGGACATCGTCCACGTCCCGGAGGCGAGGTCGGTCGTCTCGAAGGGGATGTAGCCGCGGCCGCCGAACTCGTCGATGAAGAGGTACCACTTCTCCTCGGTGTTCGACTTGAAGACCGTGGGGCCCTCGCCCTGGCCGACCGCGCCCTTGCCGATGCAGTCGGCGACGAAGGAGTACGAGGTGGAGCGCAGGTCCGTGGACTTCTCGGCGGTGATGAACTTGCTGCACGGCGTCGAGGAGGAGGGGGTCCGCTCGTCCTTGGTGAAGCGGTGGTACGTGTCCTGGTGGCGGATCACGGTCGAGTCGATGACCGAGTAGCCCGGGTCGTTCCAGACCTTCGGCTCGCTGAAGGTGCGGAAGTCCCGCGTGGTGGCGTAGAGCATCTTGTTGTACGTGTTGCCCGTGTGGTCCGGGTCGTCCTCCGCGTACAGCTTGGACGCCCAGAAGACGACGTACGCGCCGAGGGTGTCGTCGTAGTAGGCCTCGGGGGCCCAGGTGTTGCCGGCGGTGTCCGGGGAGACCTGGACGAGGCGCTGGTCGGTCCAGTGGACGAGGTCCGTGGACTCCCACACCATGACGGATCTGCTGCCCGTGCGCTGCACCTGGTCCCAACTGCCGCTCGCGCCGCCGTACATCCGCAGGTCGGTGGCGATCTGGTAGAACTTGTCGCCTTCCGGGGAGCGGATGATGAACGGGTCGCGCAGGCCCTTCGTGCCGAGGTCGCTGGTCAGGACCGGTCGGCCGCCGTTGAGTTCGCGCCAGTGCAGCGGGTCGTTGCCGCGGCTGAGGGCGACGCGGATCTGCTCGCCGTCGGCCGTTCCCTCGCCGGTGAAGTAACTGAAGGCGTAGCCCGTGTACTTCTGCGGCTCGGGCAGGGCGGGGACCTCGGCCGTCAGGGTGCGGGTCGCCCGGCCGGTGCCCCGGGTGACGGTGGCGGTGAGCGTGACGGTGGCGTCGGGGCGGTCGTGGCGGGGGCGGCGCACCAGGCCCGTGGGGTCGATGACGTCCGGCGCGCTCGACGACCAGGTGACGGCCGTGCCGTGGGCGCCCTCGGCCGGGAGGGTCAGGTTGCCGCGGACGTCGTCGATGTTGTGGACGACGAGCTGCCGGGCCGCCTCGGTGGTGGCGCGGGTGTCGTCGTACTCGGCGTGCACGGTGACGGCGAACTGCTTGCGCTGGGACACGGTTCCTCGGCTGATCGTGGCGGTGAGCGTGACATCCGCGTCCGGCCGGCCGGCGGCGGGCCGGGTCACGCGGCCGGTGGTCGAGACGGTGGCCGGGTCGCTGCTGGCCCAGGTGACGGTGGAGCCGCCGGAGGCCGCCGGCAGGGTGAGGTCGCCGGTCACGGCGCCGGTGTCGCCGAGGTCGAGGGCCGCGGTGTCGGCGGCGACGCCCTCGGTGTTGGCGCGTACGGCGAGGGCGGCGGTCTCGTCGGGGGCGAGCGCCCGGTCGTAGATGCGGAAGTCGCGGAGGGCGCCCTTGAAGTACTGGTCGGCCGTGTAGAGGGAGCGGCCCAGGTGGTTGGCGGTCGTGGTGCCGCCGCCGATGGACTGCGGGGTGAGCGTGACACCGGTGGTGCGGGCGACCTCCACCCCGTCCTCGTACAGGACGGCGGTGCCGCCGCCGAGGGTGTAGTCGAGGTGCTTCCATGTGGCGCGGGTCAGGTGGTGCGTGGCGGAGCGGCGGACGGTCTGCTCGGTGGACCAGTTCCCCGACGCGATGGAGGTGCGGTAGGGGTTGCCGGTGGTGAAGAGGTAGCCGTTGCCGTTGCCGCCGCTGGTGTTGCCGAGGCCGTAGAGGAAGTAGGGCGTGCCCTGGTCGGGGCGATGCGCACGTCGACGGAGACGGTCACGGACGCGAGGCCGCGCAGGACGTCGTTCGGCAGCTTCACGTACGTGTCGGTGCCGTTGAACGCCAGCCCGTCGCCCCAGGCGGCCGCGCCGTGGACGGTGCCGTGGCGGCCGTTGCCGGAGGAGTCGCGGGCGGTGGTGCCCGTGGTCTCGTCGAGGGCGTAGCGCAGGACGAGGCCGTCCGCGGGTCCCTCGACGGCCGGGGCGGCGGCCGCGGCCGCCGGGGCCGCGAGGGACGCGCCCAGTAGGGCGGCGACGAGTCCGGGGATCAGCGCTCCCCGCCGTAGTAGTCGGAACATGGACGTCCGCCCCCCTCGCAGCCTGTGCGACTTTGAGCGATCTTGTGCGAACGCGAGGGAGTCGTCAAGGTGTCGGGCGCGAGAGAGACGGTCGAAAAGTTTCGGCGCCGAGCCTCGTACGGGTGGGCCCGGCCGGCCGTCAGCTCAGCGCGTCCTGCGGGTCGTCGAGCCAGTACGTGACCCTGACCGTGCTGTCGACGTGGACGCCCCCGGCGGGCAGCGCCGCCGTGGCGGGCCGCCCGGTGGTGGACAGGTCCGCGTCGAAGAAGGCGACGGAGACGGACGTGACCATGTGGCCGCCCGTTCCGCTCCCGTCGGCGGACGACAGGACGACGCCGGCGTAGCCCGACTCCCCCGGCCCGAGCAGGGTGACCGCCTGCGGCTTCGAGTCCTCGATCACCGGGGGCACGGCCTGGGCGCCCTCGAACCGCACCGCCGGGTAGCCGTACAGCGCGCAGGCCGTGGACCCGGTGTTGGTGACCGTGAGCAGCATGTGGTTGAGCGGACGGCTGACCGGCTGTGCGGTGAGGCGGACGGTGGCGCCCGCGCAGGGCGGGGTGGTCCTGGCGGGTCCCGTCGTGCGCGGCCCGGTGCCGCCGGGACGGGCGGCGGGGGCCGAACCGGCGGGTGCGGCCGCTTCGGCCGGGCTCGCGGCGCCGGCGGGTGCCGGGCTTGCCGCGAACCGGGCGGGTCCCGAGGGCGCCGCCGTGGCGGGTGCGGGTCCCGAGGGCGCCGCGCCCTCGTCCCTGGCGCCCGTTCCTCCCCCGCCGCAGGCCGTGAGGGAGAGCGCGGCGAGCGCGGCAGCGGCGGCCGCGAACAGACGGACACGCGGACGGGCGGTGATGCATGAGGGCATGACTGAATCTCTCCGGAACCAGGCGTTTTCGCGTCGGAATCGCACGCCGCTCGACCGGTGGGCGGGAGCGGCGTGCTTGGATGACCCCAGCTTGTGACGCGGTCCGTCCCGGCTGCCAGGGCCGGCCGCGAAGTGGGGAAGCCGGAACGCTCATACCCACTCCGACCAGGGGAACGTCTGGTCCCTGGAACGCCTTCCGGGGACGGCGGGAGGGAGGGAACGGTGGGGGCGGCGGACGCCACGGCCGAATTCGCGGAGCTGCTGCGGCACTTGAAGGACCGCTCGGGGCTCAGTTACGGAGTGCTCGCCCGGCGGCTGCACATGAGCACGTCGACGGTGCACCGGTACTGCAACGGGGACGCGGTGCCGACGGACTACGCGCCCGTGGAGCGGTTCGCGCGCGTCTGCGGTGCGGCGCCGGACGACCTGGTGCGGCTGCACCGGCTGTGGCTGCTGGCGGACGCGGCGCGCGGGCGGCGTACGGCGGGTACGGCTCCGCTGGGCGCGGGTGGGCGGGGCCCGTCGGAGGCGCCGTCGGAAGCGCCGGAGGGCCGGGCTCCGGACCCTGACCCCGCGCCGCAGGAGACCGATCCCGAGACCGATCCCGAGACCGATCCCGCGCCGGAGCCCGCGCCCGCCCCGCGCAGGCGCCGCCGCGCTCTGGCGTTCGCGGGAGCCGCCGCGCTGGTCATCGCCCTCGGGGCGGCCCTCCTCGCGCCGGACCTCGTCGGGGACCCGCAGCCGGCTCCACCCGCCGCTGCCGCGGACCGCCCGCCGCTCACCGTGTCCGCCCGGCCGCACGCCTGGGAGGACCCGTGCAGCCCGCACTACCTCGTGGACCGGCCTCCCGCCCGGGTGCCGCGCCCGCCGCTCGAACAGGACGCTCCCGGCTGGGCCTCGGCCCTCGGCGCGGTCCCCGCGGGTTCGCAGCGGCTGGAGCTGACGGTGCAGGGCACCGGCAAGGACACGGTCGTCGTGCAGGCCCTGCACGTGCGGGTCGTGCGCACCGGCCCGCCGCTGCCCTGGAACGACTACGCCATGGGCTTCCGGGGCGTCGGCTGCGGCGGCGGGGTCACCACGCGGGCGTTCGACCTCGACCTGGACGCGGGCCGTCCCGTCACGGTGGCCGCCTCCGGCGGCCGGGACTTCCCGTACAAGGTCAGCCAGTCCGACCCGGAGGTCTTCCACGTCACCGCGCGCACCAGCAGCCGGGACGTCACCTGGTACCTGGAGCTGAGCTGGTCCAGCGGCGACCGCCACGGCACCCTGCGCGTGGACGACCGGGGCCGGCCCTTCCGCACCAGCGGTGCGGTGGACCGGCCCGGCTACGACTACGTGCTCGAGGAGAACCGGTGGGCCCGGATCACCCCCGGGCCGTGATCACTCGGGGGCGTTGAACGCGGTCGCCCGCGTGCGCTTCTCCCAGGCCGCGTCACGTCGTCCCGGACCTGGTCGAGGTGGCCCAGGACCGCCACGACCGCGTCCTCGCCGAGCGGCAGCCGCAGCGGGGTCACCTCGGCGTCCAGCGCGGCCAGGATCAGCGCCGCGGCCTTCGCGGGTCCCCGGGCTGCTTGCCGGCGCCCTCGGCGATCATCCGCCGGGTCACACCGACCGAGCCCGCGTACGCCTCCGACTCCGGGCTCGCGCTCGCCCCGTCGAACAGCGACGTCCGGAACGCGCCCGGCTCCACGATGAGCACCTTCACGCCGTACTCGCGCACCTCGTCCGCGAGCGCCTCGGACATGCCCTCCAGCGCGAACTTCGTGCCGCTGTACGCGGAGAAGCCGGCGAACGACATCTGGCCGCCCATGCTGCTCATCTGCACGACCGCGCCCGACCGGCGCTCCCGCATGTGCGGCAGCACCGCCCTGACGAGCGCCGCGGGCCCGAAGACGTGCAGGTCGAACAGGTCCCGCAGCTCAGCGTCGGCGGTCTCCTCGAACGCGCCCACGTGCGTGCGGCCCGCGTTGTTGACCAGCACGTCCATCCGACCGTGCCGGGCCACGACGCCCTGCACCGCGGCGTCGATCGCGGCCGGGTCCGTCACGTCGAGCCGCAGCGCCTCGACCTGTCCCGGGTGTGCGGCGACCAGATCGTCCAGCGCCTCGGGCCGCCGGGCCGCCCCGACCACCACGTCGCCGTCGGCCACGGCGGCCTCGGCGATCGCCCGCCCGAACCCACTGCTCGCGCCCGTGATCAGCCAGACCTTGTTCATACGGGTCCTCCCCTTGCCAGATGTTGTCGGCTACACCAACAACCCTGCCGCACAAGGCTGTTGAGCGCCCGATCATTCCGGCAACCCGCGGTGCGCGGCCGGCGTTCGCGTGCGTGACGACGACCGCGGCTGCCTCCGTCAGGCCCTCGCAGGACTCGGGGCCGCCGGTGCGGTGGTGGGGCTGCGCCGGGCTACGGGCGGCCGACGTCCAGCAGGGCGAGGAAGGCCGAGGCGGCGGGGGACGGGGTGAACCGGGTCCAGACGAGGCGTTCCACCCGTACCGGCCCGTTGGTGACCCGTACCGTCCGCAGGTCGTGCAGGTCGGCGGCGAACGCCGCGGGCAGCAGGGCGATGCCCAGCCCGTGGCGGACCATCCGGGCCATGAGCTCGACGCCGGACACCTCGAAGGCGACCTCGCGGCGCAGGCCCGCCGCCGCGAACGCCTCGTCCGACTGGGCGCGGGCGGCGCTGCCGTCGGCGAAGTCCACGAACACCTCGTCCGCGAGGCGGTCGAGGCCCACCTCGTGCTCCTCGGCCAGCGGGTGGCCGGGGGCGACCACGGCGACGTGCTCCCCGTGGGCGAGTTCCCGGTCCTGGACGCCCTGCGGCCGGAATCCGGGCTGTACGCCGAGGAACGCCGCGTCCAGTAGGCCGTCGCGCACCTGCTCGACGAGCCGCTCGCTGGAGCCGGTCCGCAGACTGATCCGCACGTGGGGGTAGCGCAGGCGGTACTCCTGGAGCGCCGCCGGGAGGTCGACGGCCGCGACGGTGGGGATGGATCCGACGGCCAGCCGGCCCCGTATCTCACCGGTGGCCGCCGCCACCTCCGCGCGGGCCCGCTCGGCCGCGTCCAGGGCCTGGCGGGCGGCGGGCAGGAACGCCTCTCCGGCGGTGGTCAGCCGCACCCGGCGGCTGGTCCGCTCGAACAGCCGGGCGCCCAGCTCCTTCTCCAGGCGGGCCACTTGGTGGCTGAGCGCGGACTGGACGACATGGCACTGCTCGGCAGCGCGCGTGAAGCTCGCGGTCTCCGCCACCGCGAGGACGTAGCGCATTTGCTGGAGGTCCATGGGATCCATCGTGAAACACGATGGATCCCATGACAAGCATGTGTTGGACCGATCGATCGCTGCTCCGCGATGCTGAAGTCGACGGCAGGGCACGGCAGTCAGCGGCCGCCGCCCCTTCGCACCCGACCCTACGGAGACCCCCATGCGCGTGATCGCCTTCGACCACCTCGTCCTCAACGTCGCCGACATCGAGCGCTCGCTCGCCTTCTACACGGGCCCCCTGGGGCTGGAGCCGGTGCGGGTGGAGGAGTGGAGGGCCGGCAAGGCGCCCTTCCCGTCCGTGCGGGTGAGTCCCACCACCATCATCGACCTCGTCACAGCCGGCGAGGGGGCGTCGGAGGGCTCCAACGTCGACCACATCTGCCTGGTGGTCGAGCCGCTCGACTGGCAGCAGGTCATCGACTCCGGCGTCTTCACGGTGCTGGACGGTCCCGGCGAGCGCTTCGGCGCCCGGGGCACCGCGCTCTCCCTCTACGTGCGGGACCCGGACGGCAACACCGTGGAGCTGCGCTGGTACCCGCAGGACACGGCCCACGGGTCGGAGGTCTGATGCCGTGACGCGTGGCGCCTAGCCGTTCAGGACGCGGCGGGCCGCTGCCAGCCAGCGGTCCTTGCGGGCCTTCGCCTCGTTCAGCCGGTCGGCGTTCTGCTGGATCAGGCGGTGTTGGACGCGGGTCTCGGCCGCAGCCCATACCTTCACCAGCCTCGCCGATTTCTGGCAGGCCACGTCGGCGCGCGCGGTGGCGCGTTCGGCGGGTGTGGGTTCGGGCGTCCGCCAGCGCTCGTCGTCGGCGGCGGCATAGGGGTCCGGGTAGTCGAAGCCCGCCTTCGCCATGCAGGTGCTCCATGCGCGCAGCGCGCCGCGCACTTCGGGGGTACGCCGGGAGGCTTCCAGGGCGGTGCCGGTCAGCTGGTTGAAGGCCTGGTGGTCGGGCGGGGCGGTGTCGCCGACGAGTTGCCGCTGGGCGGTCTTGAGGCATCCGCCCTTGCCGGAGGGGCCGTAGGCCGCGCGCAGTACGTCGGCGGAGAGCGCATCGCGCTCGTCCCAGGCGCGGTTGCGCCGTACGACCGACGGCGGGTCGGGGGGCGGGCGGTACCCGTGGCGGACGGCTTCCGCTTCGTCCGCTCCGTACCGTCGGAGGTTCGGCGGCACCGTGTCCCGGGCGTCCACCCGGGCAGGGTCTTCCACTCCAGGCCCAGGTCGTTCATGCACCGGCGCATGAGGATGTCCTGCGCGTCCTCCACGACGTGGGTCTCGGCCACGGTCGACGCGTAGGCGTCCAGTGGCAGCCAGAGCTGCTCGGCCTGCCGGGTGGCAGGCGGAGGTGCGACGGTCTGCGGGACGGGAGTGGACCCGCGCTCCCCGGCCGTACAGGCGGTGGGGGCCAGGAGCAGCAGTGCGAGCGCGGGGGTGATCCGGGCGCGGGAGGGCGGCATGGGGGGCCTCTCGTCGTGCGGTGCGCGGTGCGCGTCGAGCGGGGTGCGGTGGCAGCCGATGCGGGGTGCGGCGCAATCGCCGCACCCCGCCCGTCAGCTATACGTCACTGACAGAGCCTGCTGTCAGCTGAACCTGATGGAGCTCGTGCTGTCGTGCATGCCGGAGTGGTCGCCGAAATGGGCCTCCGACAGGCCCGGCGCCAGGGAGAAGCTGGCTCCCTGGTAACCGGCGTGCTGGTAGAACGTGACCGTGCGGTTGCCCAGGTTCTTCGCGGAGCTGATCGTGTCGTTCCAGCCGTCCTTCTTCAGATTCCGCATGTTCTCGGTGAAAGTGGTGTTCCGGTTCTTGAACTTGGCGTCCTGCCACACCTTCACCTTGGTGACACGGGCCTTGGCCGCGGCAACACCCGCGTGACCATCGGCGGAGGCCACCACCGCGGAGCTCGGGGAAGGCGCGGCAACGGCATTCGCCGTTCCCATGCCGACCAGGCCCGCGACACCGAGCGCCACCACACCGAGCGACATGGCGAAATTCTTCTTCACAATTGTTCCCCTCGTTTTTCAGTAGTCCACTTGTTCGGGACCGCTGTTCTCTGAATTCCATCCTGTCGGTGCGGGAATCGATTGGGAAGGGTTTATTGATGCGGCCGAATTTGCCACTGATACCCTGACTGCATGAGTTCGGGACGGACCGACCAACCGTCCCCGGCAAGGGGGAGATCCATGACCACGGATCCAAGTACGCATCAGTTACGTCTGCTGCTCGCGCTCGCGGAGGAGTTGCACTTCGGCCGGCGGCAAAGCGGCTGTTCATCAGTCAGCCCGCGTTCAGCCGCCAGATCCGCGCCTTGGAGGAGCACTTGGGCGTGGCCCTCGTGGAGCGTTCCACCCGCCGGGTGCAGCTGACACCGGCGGGACAGGCGCTGCTGCCTCAGATGCGCGCCGTGGTGGATGCCGTCGAAGACCTGCGTGGTGCCGCCGAGGGAGAGGCGAACGCGCACTCGGGCCGTGTGGTGCTCGGCTCGTACGTCACCGCGCTCCCGGCGCTGCGGATACTCCTGGACCAGCTGCGAGAACGCTTTCCGGGACCGGAGGTCGAGTGGCGGGCCGTGGACAACGTCGAGCAGAAGAGCCTGCTCGTGGACGGCCAGGTCGATGGCGTCATCTGCTACGAGCCCGTACCCGAGGGCATGCACGCGCTCCGGCTCGGAACGGAGGAGCGCTTCGTCTGCATGCCGGCGACGCACCCGCTGGCCGGGCGCGAAACGCTGACCCTCGCGGACCTGGCCGACCTGCCCGTCATCGGCTACTCACCCCATGTGGACGCGGAGTTCCGTGCCTTCTGGGCCGCCGACCCACGCCCCCGACGGAACCCCGGTGCGGTACACCGACCACACGCCGACCACCCTGGAGGCCTATGTCGCGCTGGCCAGTCTGGGGCACGGCATCCGGTTCATCCCCGAAAGCTGCCTGGACCTCATGCCCCGGCCCGGTGTCCGCTTCATCACCGTCACCGATCTGCCGCCCTGCACCGCGGTGCTGGTCTGGCCGGCCTCCCGTCCCCCCACTCCCGCCTTCAGCGCGCTTCTGCGCGTGCTGCGCGCCCACGCCCGCACCACGGACCGGGAGACCCTGCGCAAGACCAACAGGCGCTGGTGGTGGAACGCGGCCTAGGTTTGCTTCGGGACGGACCTCCTGCCCGGCAGCGGAGGCCGCGGCCGGGCAGGGCGGCGATTCCCTAGCCCTTCGGGTCCAGTTCGATCGTGACCGTGCGCTCCTGCGGGGTCTTGCCGAGGAGGGCCTTCTGCATGGCGTGGGCCACGTCGTCGGCCGACAGCTGGTGCTTCTTGCCGTCGCCCTTGGTGATCATGACGCCGTCGAAGACGCCGTCCAGCAGCTCGTCGATGGCGTCCTTGTTGTAGACCTCGACGAGCCGGCCGTCGATCGCCTTCATGGAGAGGATCTTCGGCAGGGACCGCTGCGGGCCGAACTGGATCTCCTTGCCACCCGCCTTGATCGTGACCAGACCGGACATGGCGGGCTCGGCGAACTCCTTCATCGCCCGGTTGATCTCGGTCTGGGTGATCGTGGGCTCCCGGGTCACGACCGGCAGCTCGACCACGTTGGAGCGGCCCGTCTCGACCTGCGCGCGGTACGCGTCACGGACCGAGATCATCGAGCGGCCGACGTCCACCACCGTGCCGGCCTTGCCCGGGACGGGGACGGCCTTGCCCGGCTCGAAGCGGATCGTGCCCTCGCTGGAGGAGCCCGAGCCGCCGCCGAGGTCGGCCAGGGCGACGCTCAGCTTCTCCTCGTCGACCGGGATGACCGGCTGGGCCTCGCGTTCGACGCCGAAGAGGGAGCCGATCACCGACACCGGGTTGTAGTCGCTGCCCGCGGCGCCCCGCACGGTGGCCTGGCTGTCGAGGGCGAGGCCCGCCTTGGCCGGCGGCAGGCTCTGGGTCTTGCCGCCGACGCTGACCTGGAGCGGCGCGGTGGCGCGCTTGCCGAGGGCGGCGTCCAGCTTCTGGGCGGCCTCCTCCGTGGTGCCGCCGCCGATGTCGACGCCGAGGACCGTGGTGCCCTTCGGTACGTCGGACTGGTTGAGCAGCAGCCCGGCGCCGTAGGCGACGCCGACCAGGCCGATCACGCCCGCGCCGAGGAGCACCGACTTGGAGCGGCCCTTCTTCTGCGGCTTCTGCGACCGCGCGGGCGCGGCCGGGCGCGGCTCGGGCGCCGGGGCGGGGTGGGCGCGGCCGGCGCGGGCTCGTCCAGGACCGGCGGGTACGGGTCGTACGCGCCGCCGCGCTCGGGCGCCACCTGCGCCGGGCCCGACATCGGGAACGGCGACGAGCCGGTCGAGGCGAACGGGTCGCGGTGCTCGGGCGGAACGACGGGCAGCCCGCTCGTCAGGGTGTCGCCCGACACCTGCGGCGGCGGCCCGGGGCGGGCACCCGCGCTCCGCGGGGTGAGGACGGCCGTGTCGTCCGTCGGGTACGGGTCGTCCACCGGGGGCACCGGGCTCGTGCCGTACGCGGGGCCGGTCGTCGGACCGGAGGGCTGCTGGGGCGGTCCCTCGAAGCCGTCGCGCGCGTCCGGGGCGTCCGAGAAGTACGGCATGCCGGGGCCCTGGCCCTGCGGGGCACGGCCCGGCGCCTGCGGCCGCGGAGCGGACGGCTCCGGGGCGGCCTGCGGCGGCTGCTGCCCCTGCGGCGGCTTGCGGGGGGCGAACCAGTCGCTGGTGCGGGCGGTGTCCTGCGCGCCCGGCCCCGGCTCGTCGACCTGTGGGCGCGGCGTCTCGGCGGTGCGCTCCGCGGGCCTCTCGAGCCGCTGCTCCTGCGCCTCGGCGCCCGGGCCGTCCTCGCCGCTGCCGTTCGCCGCCTTGTCGGTCTCGCTCACGGGCTTGCGCACGACGACCGGCGGGATGGGCCGCGAACCCGGGATGTTGATCCGGATGCGGGTGGTCAGGGTCGTCTCGGTCTTGTCTTCGGCTCGTCCGGTTCGGCGGAGGCGCCGGCGGCCCCCGTTCCCTCCTGGACCCGCCCGGTTCCGTACGGCGGTGTGCCCGAGGGGTACGCGGCACCGCCACGCCCCTGGCCGGAGGACGAAGTGTCAGTTTCACGACTCAAAGCAGGCTCTCCCGATCGGCTCCGCCGCCCGCTCTCACACCCACGGGCGCCCGGCGGCGGAGCCCACCATACTGGCCGCCGTCACCCCGCATCCCGCGACCGGGGGAACATCATCGGGCAATACGCACCAAGAACGGGCAGGTGGTCCGCCAAGTCACCGCAAGGGCTTCACCTGTTGCCCCGACAGCATCATGGTGGCGCAGATCACAGCGATGACCATCCCGCCCAGGATATAGACGAGATCGGCCATCCCGCCCCAGAACATCTTGTCGCCCTCGTCGCGGCCGAGGCTCAGCAGGACGACCGCGACGAGCCACCCGGCCGCCGGCGTCAGGGCGCCCAACTGGGCGCCGGCGGCCCGCCGCCCGCCGTAGAAGAGCCCCGCGGTCCCCGCGAGGGCCAGCAGCAACCCGCCCGGGAACCAGCCGCCTTGCACCAGCGCACCGGCGGCGCCGACGAGGAGGCCGAGCAGGAACAGCCCGGTGTGCAGCGCCACCTGGAGGGGCTTGGCGGCGTTCACGCGACCACCCCCGCGAACAGGTCGCGCTCCCGCTCCCCGGCCGGCGCACCGGACGCCCCGCGCACCAACTGGTAGTACTCCCGCACGAAGATGGGCTGTCCCAGATCGTTGGAGAGCGCGAAGAACTCGTCCTGTACGACGATTTGGGTGACATGTGCGCGCATCGCCGCGGCCTTCCGGTCCGCGTACTCCGTACCGTCGATCTCCGCCGTGATCAGCTCGTCGTCGACCACGCCGGGGACGTCGCGGATGTCCGCGATCCCGGGGAACGTCAGGCCGGTGGCCGCGCGCAGCGCGGCGAAGCCGGACTCGGCTACCGTGCGGGGCACCCGGTTCCAGTAGATCTTGGCGATGGTGTGGGGCGCGCCCAGTTCGGCGCGGTGGCCGGGGTCGGCGGCCAGGTCGGCGGCGCGCATGGCGACCCGGTGGGCCTGGATGTGGTCGGGGTGCCCGTACCCGCCGTCGGGGTCGTAGGTGACGAGGACCTGGGGGCGTACGGAGCGGATGATCTCCACGAGGGGGGAGGCCGCGTCGTCCACCGGCGTCGACCAGAAGGAGCCGGGGCGCTGGTTCTGCGCGACGCCCATCATCCCGGAGTCGCGGAAGCGGCCGGGGCCGCCGAGGAAGCGGTGGTCGGTGACGCCGAGCTCCTTCATCGCGGCGGCCAGCTCGCCGACGCGGTGGGGCCCGAGCCGGTCGTCGCGGTCGGGTGCGAGATGGGCGAGGCCGGCGGGGATCACCTCGCCCTCCTCGCCCTGGGTGCAGGTCACCAGCGTCACATGGGCGCCCTCGGCCGCGTACTTGGCCATGGTGGCGCCGTTGTTGATCGACTCGTCGTCGGGGTGCGCGTGCACCAGGAGCAGACGACGGGCGGGGAGATCCGTCATACGGACACCCTACGAGGTGACGCTCAGAACTTGAGGTTGCCGATCATGCCCGCCACGCTGGTCGTCAGCTGACTGACGGTGGGGCGATGGAGGAACTCGCCAGGTAGAAGCCGAGAAGCATGCAGACCACGGCATGTCCGGCCTTCAGCCCCGATTTCCGGATGAGCAGGAAGACGACGATCGCCAGCAGCACCACCGCCGAAATCGAGAGTGCCACGGCGGTTCACCTCCATACATATCGGTCGGATCGGGCAGCGCGCATGTGCCAGGAGGTTCATACCCACCTTGCGCTACGGATCATAACTATCCGTTCCCACGCACCGATCGGTGCACGGCAGCATTGGGGGGCGCACAGCCGCTAGTTTCGGTCACATGACCTCGCGGCAGCAGCATTCCTTCCCCCGTCAGTACGCCCGGACGCAGCGCTTCACGCTCGGTGTTCCGCGCTCCTTCACCGTCGCGCCCGACGGTTCCCGGGTCGTCTTCCTGCGCTCGCCCTCCGGGGAGCGCAGGGACAACCATCTGTGCGTCCTTGACATGGACGGCGAGGTGCGCGAGCGCGTCGCCGCCGATCCCGGCGCCCTGCTCGGCGGGGCCGACGAGGAGCTGCCGCCGGAGGAGCGGGCCCGCAGGGAGCGCACCCGTGAGGGCGCCGAGGGCATCGTGGCCTACGCGGTGGACGACGCGGTCGAGTTGGCGGCGTTCGCGCTGTCGGGGCGGCTGTTCGTGGCGGAGCTGCGGGCCGGGACGGCGCGGCAACTGACGGTGCGGGGGCCGGTGATCGACCCGCGGCCCTCGCCGGACGGGCGGCACGTGGCGTACGTGGCGAAGGGCGCCCTGCGGGTGGCGCCGGTGGAGGGCGGCGGGGACACCGACGGCTTCGCCGACCGGGTCCTGGCCGGGCCGGAGGGCGAGCACGTGACGTACGGGCTCGCCGAGTTCGTCGCGGCCGAGGAGATGGGCCGCTCGCGGGGCTTCTGGTGGTCGCCGGACTCGACGCGGCTGCTGGTGGCGCGGGTCGACGACGGCGCGGTGCAGCGCTGGTGGCTGTCCGACCCGGCGCACCCGGACCGGGAGCCGGCCGGGGTGGCGTATCCGGCGGCGGGAACGGCCAACGCGGAGGTGCGGCTGTTCCTGGTGGGCCTGGACGGCGGGGAGCGGACCGAAGTCGTCTGGGACCGGGTCCGCTTCCCGTACCTCGCGCGGGTGCACTGGTCGTCGGCCGGGCGCCGCTGCTGCTCGTGCAGTCCCGTGACCAGCGCACTCAGCTCTACCTGGCGGTCGACACGGAGACCGGGGAGACCCGTACGGTGCATGTCGACGAGGACCCGGCCTGGCTGGAACTGGTCTCCGGGGTGCCGGCGTGGGCACCGGACGGGCGGCTCGTGCGGGTCGCCGACGAGGGCGGCGCCCGCGTACTCGCGGTCGGCGACCGGCCGCTCACGGGTGGGCAGTTGCACATCCGCGCGGTGCTGGACGTGGGCGCGGACGACGTACTGGTTTCGGCCTCGGCGGGTGAGGAGGCGCCCTCCCGGAAATTGGCGAAATCCATGTGTACCGCGTCAATGAGCTGGGTGTGGAGCGGGTCTCGGAGGAGCCGGGCGTCCACGGGGCCGTACGGTCCGGCGCGGTGACGGTCCTGGCGACGGCCCGTCCGGACGGGCCGGGGACGACCGTACGTGCTGCGGGACGGCAAGCAGGTCGCCGTGATCGCCTCGTACGCGCAGACGCCGGTGCTGTCGCCGCGCGTGACGCTCACGCGTCGGTGCGGACAAGCATCGACGCGAACGACGCGACACGCGTGCGCGTCGCCGGACCGCATCCGTGCGCGGTGCTGCTGCCGCGCGCGTACGAGGAGGGCGACGGGCCGCTGCCGGTGCTGCTGGACCCGTACGGCGGGCCGCACGGGCAGCGCGTGGTCGCGGCGCACAACCCGCACCTCACGTCGCAGTGGTTCGCGGACCAGGGCTTCGCGGTGGTCGTGGCGGACGGGCGGGCACGCCGGGGCGGTCGCCGGGCTGGGAGAAGGCCGTCGCGGGGCGCCTGCTCACTCTGGCGCTGGACGACCAGGTGGCGGCGCTGGAGGGGCTGGCGGAGCGGTTCCCGCTGGACCTGGAGCGGGTCGCGATCCGGGGCTGGTCGTTCGGCGGGACGCTGGCGGCGATGGCGGCGCTGCGGCGGCCGGACGTGTTCCGCGCGGCGGTGGTGGGGGCGCCGGTCACGGACCAGCGGCTGTACGACACGCACTACACCGAGCGGTACATGGGCGGGACGCCGTCGGAGGTGCCGGAGGTGTACGAGGCGAACTCGGTCGTGTGGGACGAGGGGCTCGTGGGGCCGGAGAACCCGGCGCGTCCCATGATGCTCATCCACGGTCTGGTGGACGACAACGTGGTGGTGGCCCACACCCTGAAGCTGTCCTCCGCGCTGCTGGCGGCGGGGCGGCCCCATGAGGTGCTGCCGTTGACGGGCGTCACGCACATGACGCCGCAGGAACAGGTCGCGGAGAACCTGCTGCTGCTGCAGGTGGACTTCCTGAAGCGGGCGCTGGGCGTGGAGTAGGGCGGCGGCCGGCCGGGGTGACATGGCGCACCCCGGCCGGTTTCACGGCACCCGCACGGCCGTACGGTGGTCAGCTTGGCGTGTCCGTATATCGGAGACGGGTCGTCGCCGTGACGGGCGTGTTAAGCGGGTGATGGGCCCTCAGGTGCTGTCCGCTCTTCGCCCGGTGAGGTCGCGCCGGGCCGGGGGGACCGTTCGCCGATGTGGCTCGTGGTGTTGCCGGGCACGACGTGGATCTCCTCGGCGAAGTGGCACGCCGAGTCGTGCCGGCCGGGCTGTCGACGTCGCGGAAGACGGCCGGGACGGCGAGGAGCGGCACCTCCAGGGCGCAGCGCTCGCGGGCCTTCCAGCAGCGGGTGCGGAAGCGGCAGCCGGAGGGCGGATCGGCGGGCGAGGGCACGTCGCCGGCGAGCAGGATCCGCTCCCGGTGCTCGCGCGCCTCGGGGTCGGGCACGGGGACCGCGGACAGCAGCGCCTGGGTGTAGGGGTGCGTGGGGTGGTCGTAGATCTCGGTGTCGGTGCCGGTCTCGATGATCCGCCCAGGTACATCACCCCCACCCGGTCGGAGATGTGGCGGACGATCGACAGGTCGTGGGCGATGAAGACGTACGAGAGGCCGAACTCGTTCTGGAGGCGTTCGAGCAGGTTGACGACCTGCGCCTGGACGGAGACGTCGAGGGCGGAGACGGGTTCGTCGGCGACGATGATCTGCGGCTGGAGGGCGAGCCCGCGGGCGATGCCGATCCGCTGGCGCTGGCCGCCGGAGAACTGGTGCGGATAGCGGTTGATGAACTCGGGGTTGAGGCCGACGACGTCCAGGAGTCCTGGACCTTGCGGCGGCGGTCGCCCTTGGGTGCGGCCTCCGGGTGGATCTCGTACGGCTCGCCGATGATGTCGCCGACCGTCATGCGCGGGTTGAGCGAGGTGTACGGGTCCTGGAAGACCATCTGGATGTTGCGGCGGACGGCCTTCAGGGCGCGGCCGGAGAGCCGGGTGATGTCCTCGCCCTGGTACAGGATCTGCCCGGACGTGGGCCGTTCGAGGTTGACGAGCATCCGGGCGACGGTGGACTTGCCGCAGCCGGACTCCCCCACGGTGCCCAGGGTCTCGCCGGCCCGCAGGTCGAAGGAGACGCCGTCGACGGCCTTGACGGCGCCGATCTGCTTCTTGAACAGGACGCCCCGCGTGAGCGGGTAGTGCTTGACGAGGTCCTTGACCTGGAGGATCGGCTCCCGGGCGGCGCCCGTGGTGCCCGGCGCGGGGGCGACGGCTTCAGCGGGCGGCATGGACGGGCTCCTTGTTCAGGGTCTCCTGCCAGAAGTGGCAGGCGCTGCCCCGGGTCGCGGACACCTCGTACAGCGGGGGCACGTCGGTGCGGCACACGTCCCGGGCGCGCGGCAGCGCGGGTGGAAGGGGCAGCCGGACGGGATGGCCATCAGGTTGGGCGGCAGGCCCTTGATCGCGTACAGCTCCCGGCCCTTGTGGTCCAGGCGCGGGATCGAGTCGAGGAGGCCTGGGTGTAGGGGTGGGCGGGGGCCCGGTAGATGTCGTGCACCGGAGCCGTCTCGACGATCTTCCCCGCGTACATGACGGCGATGCGGTCGGCGACGTCCGCGACGACGCCGAGGTCGTGGGTGATGAGGATGAGGCCCATGCGCAGTTCCCGCTGGAGCTCGGCGAGGAGTTCCATGACCTGGGCCTGGACGGTGACGTCGAGGGCGGTGGTGGGCTCGTCGGCGATGATCAGGGCGGGTTCGAGGGCCATCGCCATGGCGATCATGATGCGCTGGCGCATGCCGCCGCTGAACTGGTGCGGGTACTGGCCGACGCGTTCCTTTGCGGCGGGGATGCGGACGCGGTCCATCAGCTCGACGGCGCGAGCGCGGGCGTCCTTCTTCGACATGCCGCGGTGGACCACGAACATCTCGCCGAGCTGGTCGCCGACGGTGAGGACGGGGTTGAGGGCGGACAGCGCGTCCTGGAAGATCATCGCCATCTCGGCGCCGCGGATCCCGCGCCGCTCCTCCTCCTTGAGGGTGAGCAGGTCGCGGCCCTGGAAGAGGATCTCGCCGCCGGTGATGCGGCCGGGCGGCATGTCGAGGATGCCCATGACGGCCTGGGCGGTGACGGACTTGCCGGATCCGGACTCGCCGAGGACGGCCAGGGTCTCGCCGGCGTCGACGGCGTAACTGACGCCGTTGACCGCGCTGGCGACGCCGTCGCGGGTCCGGAACTCGACGTGGAGATCGCGTACTTCGAGCAGCACGGCGGCTCACCTCAGCTTCGGGTCGAGGGCGTCGCGGACGGCGTCGCCGAGCATGATGAACGCGAGCACCGTGATGCTGAGCGCGCCGGCCGGCCAGAGCAGCATGTGGGGGGCGTTGCGGATCTGCGGGGCGGCGTTGGAGATGTCGATGCCCCAGGAGACCGTGGGCGGGCGCAGGCCGACGCCGAGGAACGACAGGGTGGCCTCCAGGGCGATGTACGTGCCGAGCGCGATGGTGGCGACGACGATGACGGGCGCGACGGCGTTGGGGGCGACGTGCCGCAGCAGGAGGCGGCCGCTGCCGGCGCCGAGGGAGCGGGCCGCCTGGACGTAGTCGTGCTGTTTGGCGGTGATGACGGAGCCGCGCGCGATACGGGCGATCTGCGGCCAGCCGAGCAGCACGATGAAGCTGACGACGGGCCACACGGTGGTGCTGGTGACGACGGAGAGGAAGACGAGGCCGCCGAGGACGACGGGGATGCCGAAGAAGATGTCGGCCGTACGGGAGAGGAGGGCGTCGCTCCAGCCGCCGAAGAAACCGGCGAGCCCGCCGAGGAGGCTGCCGAGGAGCGCGGCGCCGAGGGTGGCGGCCACGCCGACGGTGATGGAGGCGCGGGCGCCGTGGACGGTGCGCGTGTAGACGTCGCAGCCCTGGGTGTCGAAGCCGAAGGGTGGCCGGGCGCGGAGCCCTGCTGGGACCGGGACAGGTCGCAGCGGAGGGGGTCGCCGCTCGCGAGGATCTGCGGCCAGACGGCGATCAGCACGAGAAAGACGATGAGGAGCGCCGAGACGATGAAGACCGGGTTGCGGCGCAGCTGGTGCCAGGCGTCGGTCCACAGGCTGCGGGGCCGGCCGCCGGGGCCGGGGGCGGTGCCTTCGGGGGTCGTGGGCTCGACCTCCCGCTTGTCGAGGGTCTCCGCTTCACTCATGGCGAGGTCCATGGCGCCTCCCGCGCCGGTGGGGGCGATGACTTCGCGGGGGTTGTCGTAGGGGTGTACGGGCTGTGGGGGCCGTCGTGTCCCCGATGCCGTTCGGGTCCTCGGGGTCCTTCGGGTCGCCCGGGTGGTCCTCGGGCGGGCGCGGCTCAGGCATACCGGATCCTCGGGTCCAGGACCGCGTAGAGCAGGTCGACGAGCAGGTTCGCCACCAGGAAGACGATCACGAGGATCGTCACGAAGCCGACGACGGTGGGCGAGTTGTTGCGCAGGATGCCCTGGTAGAGCTGGTAGCCCACGCCGTGGATGTTGAAGATCCGCTCGGTGACGATGGCGCCGCCCATGAGGGCGCCGATGTCGGCGCCGATGAAGGTGACGACGGGGATGAGCGAGTTGCGCAGCAGGTGCCGGTGATGACGCGGCGGCGCGGCAGCCCCTTGGCGACGGCGGTGCGGACGTAGTCGGCGCGGACGTTCTCGGCGATGGAGGTGCGGCTGAGCCGGGTGACGTACGCGAGGGAGACGAGGGCGAGGACGACGCCGGGCAGGATCAGCTGGTCGAAGGGGGCGTCGGAGGAGACGGAGGGCCGCACCCACCCCCACTTCACGCCGAGCAGGAACTGCAGCAGGTAGCCGGAGACGAACGTCGGCACGGAAATGACGACGAGTGTCAGCACGAGCAGCCCGGTGTCGACGGCCGCCCCCTCCGAAGCCCGCTGACGACGCCCAGGGTGATTCCGACAATGATCTCCACCACGATGGCGACGATGGTGAGGCGCAGGGTGACCGGGAAGGCGGAGGCCATCAGCTCGGTGACCTTCTGGCCGTTGAAGGCCGTGCCGAAGTCGCCCTGGAAGATGGCGCCCATGTACAGCAGGTACTGCTTCCACAGGGGCTCGTCGAGGTGGAGGTCCTTGCGGATGCGGGCGGCGGTCGCGGGGTCGGGGGCCTTGTCGCCGAAGAGTGCCGCGACCGGGTCGCCGAGCGCGTACACCATGAGGAAGATCAGCAGGGTGGTCCCGATGAACACGGGGATCATCTGGAGCAGCCGCCGGATGACGTAGCGTCCCATGGGGCCTCCTCCCGGGTACGGCCGGTTCAGCCGACCTTGATCTCGTCGTAGACCGGGACGCTGAACTGGTTGAGCCGGACGTCGGAGAGCCGTTCGGAGTAGCCGGCGCTGCCGTTCTGGTACCAGAGCGGGATGGCGGGCATCTGGGCGGCGAGGATCTGCTCGGCCTCCTGGAAGCTGCGTACGGCGGCGGCCTGGTCGGTCTCGGCGTTGGCGCGGTCGACGAGGGCGTCGAACCGCTTGTTGCTGAACTTGCCGTAGTTGGAGGAGGCGCCCGTGTAGTACAGCGGCTCCAGGAAGTTCTGGATGAGCGGGTAGTCGGCCTGCCAGCCGGAGCGGAAGGGGCCGCTCATGCGGTAGCCGCTGACCTGGTTGCGGAAGTCGGCGAAGGTGCCGACGGGGTTGACGGTGCAGACGGGGCCCTGGCCGAGGACGTTGTTGACGCTGTTGCAGACGGCGTCCATCCACTGGCGGTGGGATCCGGTGTCGATGTTGGAGGTCAGCGTGACCTTGCCGCCGGGCAGGCCGCCGCCCTCCTGGATGAGCCGCTTCGCCTCGGCCGGGTCGAAGGTGCACGCCTGGCCGCACAGGTCCTTGTAGCCGCCCTTCTCGCCGAGTGCGGGGGAGGTCCAGTCCTTGGCGGGGGTGCGGGTGTCCTGGAAGATCTGCTTGGTGATCTGGGCGCGGTTGATGGCCATGGAGAGCCCGCGGCGCACCTTCTCCATGCCGGGCTTGGACCACTCGCTGCGGTACATCGGAAAGAAGAGCGTCTGAATGATCAGCGCGGGCTGATTGATGTACCGATCCCCGAGATCGTTCTGGACGTTCTTGAGCTGCTGGGCGGGGACGTCGTCGACGAGGTCGAGGTTGCCGGCCATCAGGTCGGTGTACGCGGTGTTGTTGTCCGTGTAGACGACGAGATCCACGCCGGCGTTCTGGGCCTTGTCGGGGCCGGTGTAGCCGTCCCAGCGGCGCAGCTTCATGCTGCTGCCCCTGGCGTACGAGTCGACGGTGTACGGGCCGTTGCCGACCGGCTTGCCCAGCCAGGCGGCGTGGTCCGTGAAGAAGGCCCGGGGCAGCGGGACGAACGCCTGGTAGCCGAGGGTGTCGGGCCAGCTGGAGAAGCGGTCCTTCAGGGCGACGGTGAAGGTGCGCTCGTTCTTCACGACGAGCCCCTTCATGGTCTTGGCCTTGGCGTCACCGGACGCGGGGTGGACGTCCTCGTAGCCGACGATGTCGGCGAAGAAGGGGGCGTTGTTCTGCCGGTTGTCGATGTGCGCGGCGTAGTTCCAGGCGTCGACGAAGGACTTGGCGGTGACCTTCTCGCCGTTGCTGAAGGTCCAGCCGGGCTTGAGGGTGACGGTGAAGTTCCTGGAGTCGGTCGTCTCGATCTTCTCGGCGACCATGTCGCGGGCCTCGCCGGTCTCGGGGTCGTACCGCTTGAGGCCGCGGAAGATCATGTCGAGGACCTTGCCGCCCTGGACCTCGTTGGTGTTGGCGGGCTCCAGGGGGTTCTGCGGGTCGCCCCAGGAGGACGTGAGGATCCCGTCGCCGCCGCCGGTGTCGTTGCCGCCGCCGCAGGCGGTCGCCGCGAGGGCGACGGCCAGGGCGCAGGCGGTCCACTTGGCGCGTCCGCGCATGGTGCCTCCCGTCAGGTCCTTTCGGGCCCTGGCCCGACTTAGGCCCAAATATCACCCGCACGGTGATCGCCCGCACCCGCACGACGTCCGTCGGTGTCGCCGCCACCCCCACGGGGGGGTAAGCCGCCCGCTGTCCGCCCACCCCCCACCGTGCAGGTGCGCGGCGCCCTGGGCTGTGTCCGGCGGATCTTTCCCCTACCCCGCCCCTTCCCGAAACTGGGGGCTCCGCCCCCAGACCCCCGATCGCTCCCCCAAGCTCTTCGAGCAGGGGGTACCCCCACCGGCGCTCGTCCTCAAACGCCGGACGGGCTGAATCAGCCCGAGGGGGGTTCGGGGGGCAGAGCCCCCCGAGAATGGCGAAGGCCCCGCCGTAGCACGGCGGGGCCTTCGGGGGAATCAGTGGGCGTCCTTCTCCATCGCCGCCAGCGCCGGGTCCATGACGATGTCCTCGTCGCGGGCCTCCAGGGTCGGCTCCTCCGGGAAGTGGCACGCCGTCAGGTGACCCTCCGCGTTGCCGGAGAGCTGGACGAGCGGCGGCTCCTCCGTGGCGCACTTGTCCTGCGCCTTCCAGCAGCGGGTCCGGAAGCGGCACCCGGACGGCGGGTTGATCGGCGACGGGACGTCGCCGGAGAGCCGGATCCGCTCCCGCTGCCCCGCGTCGAGGTCGGCCTCGGGCACCGCGGACAGCAGCGCGTGCGTGTACGGGTGGCGCGGTCGCTTGTACAGGGAGTCGCGGTCGGCGATCTCCATGACCTTGCCCAGGTACATCACGGCGACGCGCTCGGAGAAGTGCCGCACGACCGCGAGGTCGTGGGCGATGAAGACGAACGCGATGCCGAGGTCCCGCTGGAGGTCCTGGAGCAGGTTGACGACCTGCGCCTGGATCGACACGTCGAGCGCGGAGACCGGCTCGTCGGCGATGATCAGCTTCGGCTCCAGGGCCAGGGCACGGGCGACGCCGATGCGCTGGCGCTGGCCGCCGGAGAACTCGTGCGGGAAGCGGTTGTAGTGCTCCGGGTTGAGGCCGACGATCTCCAGCAGCTCGCGGACGCGCTTCTCGCGGCCCCCGGGCGGGTTGATCCCGTTGATCTCCATGGGCCCGGAGATGATCGTGCCGACCGTCTGCCGCGGGTTGAGGGAGGCGTACGGGTCCTGGAAGATCATCTGGATCTCGGACCGGATCGGCGCCAGCTGCTTGCGCGAGGCGTGCGTGATGTCCTGGCCCCGGTACGTGATCTTGCCGCCGGTCGGCTCCAGCAGACGCGTCAGCAGACGGCCCGTGGTCGACTTGCCGCAGCCGGACTCGCCGACGAGGCCCAGGCTCTCGCCCGGGTACACGTCGAACGTCACGCCGTCGACGGCCTTGACCGCGCCGACGGTGCGCTTGATCGGGAAGCCGCCCTTCACGGGGAAGTGCTTGGCCACCCCTTCGACGCGCATCAGCGGCTCGGTCGCGGTCCGCTGCGCCGGGACCGCGTCACCGGCGGTGGTGGTGGTGTTCTCGCTCATGGTCATAGCCCCAGTTGCCGGTGTCGCTCAGCCCAGCCGGGGCTGAATCGTCTCGATGAAAACCTGCTGCCGCTGTTCCGCCGTCAGGTGGCACGCGGCCGCCCGGCCGTCGGCGAGCGGCGGGCGCTCGCTGGTGCACAGACCGCCCTCGACCAGGCCGGCGTGCTCGCACCGGGGGTTGAACGCGCAGCCGGCCGGCGGGTTGAGGAGGCTCGGCGGGGAGCCGGGGATCGGCCGCAGCGGCTCGTCCACGTCGCCCGACAGGCTCGGCATCGAGCCGAGCAGACCCCAGGTGTAGGGGTGCGCGGGCTCCTTGAGGACCTCGCGCACGGAGCCGCGCTCCACGGCCCGGCCCGCGTACATCACGAGCAGGTCGTCGGCCGTGTTGGCGACGACACCGAGGTCGTGCGTGATCAGGATGATCGCGGAGCCGAACTCCTGCTGGAGGTCCTTGAGCAGGTCGAGGATCTGCGCCTGGACCGTCACGTCGAGCGCGGTGGTCGGCTCGTCGGCGATCAGCAGCTCGGGGTTGCAGACCAGCGACATGGCGATCATCGCGCGCTGGCGCATACCGCCGGAGAACTGGTGCGGGTAGTCGTCGACGCGCCGCTTGGGGTCGGGGATGCCGACCTTGCCCAGCATCTCGATGGCCCGGTCGCGGGCCTCCTTCTTGCTGGCGCCGGTGTGCTTCCGGAACGGCTCCGAGATCTGCCGGCCGATCGTGTAGTACGGCGACATCGCGGTCAGCGCGTCCTGGAAGATCATGGCCATCTTGTTGCCGCGCAGGGTCTCCAGCTGCTTCTGCGAGGCGTCCGTGATCTCCTGGCCGTCCAGCTTGATGGAGCCGGTGATCTCGGTGGTCTTCGGGTTGTGCAGGCCGAGGATCGTCAGGTTGGTGACCGACTTTCCGGAGCCCGACTCGCCGACGATGCCCAGCGTCTTGCCGCGCTGCAGGTCGAACGAGAGGCCGTCCACCGCCTTGACGATGCCGTCCTCGGTGGAGAACCGGACACGCAGGTCGCGTACCGACAGGAACGCTTCCGACCCGGTCTGAGCCGTCGCGTCCTCGGTCTTGGTCAGTGTGGTCACGGTCGTTCTCCTAGGACAGGCGCACGCGCGGATCGATGATCGCGTACATCGCGTCCACGATGATGTTGAAGAGCAGGATGAGGGCGGCGCTGAAGACCATCACACCCATGGTGAGCGGCAGGTCCTTGTCGATCACCGAGTCCCGGGCCAGGCGGCCGATGCCGGCGAGGCCGAAGGTGATCTCGGTGACCATGGCGCCGCCGAACAGCGCGCCGAGGTCCATGCCGAGGATGGTGACGATCGGGATGAGCGATCCGCGCCAGGCGTAGCGGAAGAAGACGAACCTGCCGCTCATGCCCTTGGCGCGGGCGGCGCGGACGTGTTCCTCCTGCAGTTGCTCGATCATCGTCGAGCGGGACATACGGGTGTAGTTGGCCGTGAAGATCACGGACATCACGCACCACGGGATGAGCAGGCCCATGAACCAGCCGCCGGGGCTCTCGCTGAACGGCACGTATTCGGGCCTGTCGAGCCAGCCGGTGGAGTACACGAAGATGCCGAGGACGACGGGGCCGAGGAAGTAGATCTGCAGGGACGACAGGACGAGCGAGCCGCCGCTGAAGACCTTGTCGACCGCGGTGCCCTTCTTCCAGGCCGCGAGCATGCCGGCGCCGAGGCCGACGGTGAGGAAGACGAGGATGCCGCCGAGGGAGAGCGAGAAGGTGAGCGGCAGTCGGTCGATGATGGTGTCCCAGACCATCTGCTGGTTGTCGAAGGAGACACCGAAGCAGGGGGCCGCGCAGTGACCGACGGAGAAGTCACGCCCGGCGAAGATGCCGACCATGTACTCCCAGAACTGCACGGTGACGGGCTGGTCGAGCCCGAGGTTCTTGTGGATGATCGCCAGGGCGTCGGGGGTGCAGTTCTTGCCGCACGCCAGCAGGGCCGGGTCCTGCGGGATGGCGAAGAACATGAAGAACGTCGTGGCGCTGATCAGGAAAAGGATCACCACTGCGCCGAACGTCCGGCGAAGAAGGAATTGAAGCATGACTGGTCGCTGCTCTCAGGACGGCGGCAAGGAGGGGTTCGAACGGAGAGAGGGCCGGCGACCCGGGGGTGTGCGATCCGCCGTGTGCACACCCCCGGGGCCGGCCTGAGCCAGTGTCAGCTCTTGAGGAAGACGCGGGTCACGTCGATGGCGCTCAGGTCGGTGGAGTACCGCGCACCGCCGACGTTCGAACCCTGGATCTGCAGCGTCTTGGTGAAGTACAGCGGGGCCGCCGGGTTGATCCGCTCCACGATGTCGTGGTGCAGGGCGGTCCAGGCCTTCTGGGCCTCGGCCGGGTCCGTGATCTTCTTGACGCGGGCGATCTCAGCGTTGATCTTCGGGTCGTTGATGTGCGAGTAGACCGAAGAACCGTCCTGCAGCTGCTTGCCGTCGTACAGCGGCGGGATCACCGTGGACGCGGACGGCCAGTCCTGGCCCCAGCCCGTCATGTAGAGGTCCAGGCCGTTGTTGACCTTGCCGACCTGCTCGTACCAGGTCGCGCCGTCGATCTCCTTCTTCTGGACGTCGAGGCCGATCTTGGTGAGGGCGTTGGCGATGACGACGGCCTGCTGCTGACGCTTCGGGCTGTTCGCGTAGGCGTAGACGACCTTCTTGCCCTTGGCGCCCGCCTCCTCGATCATCTTCTTGGCCTTCTCGATGTCACCGTTCGGCTTCTTCTTCTTGTCGAACGGGTCGTAGTCCTTCTCGAAGCCCGGGAGGGTCGGGGCGATCAGGCCGGTCGCGACCTCACCACCGTAGGCGCCACCGTCCGGCTGGAAGACCTGCTGGTTCGGCATCGCCAGCGTGATGGCGTCGCGGACCTTCTTGTCCTTCATCCGGTCCAGGTTGAAGTTCAGCTGCCAGACGTACGGCTGGTAGCCCTGGATCGTGCGCTTCTTGGCCTCGGCGTTCGAGACGACGTTGCGGACCTGGGTGGTGGCCACGTGACCCGTGAACTGGATCATGTTCTTGCCGTCACCGCGGTCGGCGAGGATCGTCTTGGTCTGGGCCTCGTCGTCCTGGTTGAACGTGATGTTGAAGCCGTCCACGTACTGGTGGCGGACCGAGTCGGTCTTCGGGTCCCAGTTCGTGTTCTTGACGAGCTTCATCGACTTGCCCGGCTTGAACTCGGCGATCTTGTAGGGGCCGAGGGCGACCGGGGCCGTGTCGTACTTCTCCTTCGTGTCGCCCTTGGCGGGGACGATGGAGTAGCCGGTCATGGCGAGCGCCTGCGGGAGGTCCGCCTGCGGCTCCTTGAACTTGAAGATGACGGTCTTCGCGTCCGGGGTCTCCAGGACGGTGTCCGGGAGGTGCTTGCCCTTGTACGGACCGTCGGGCAGGGCCTTGCGGTACGTGGTGCCCTCACCGGAGAGCCAGTTCTGCAGGTAGACCGGGCCGTCGCTGATGAACGACGCGTACAGGCGCTCGACGGTGTGGCGGACGTCGGCGGACGTGATCACGTTGCCGCTCGCGTCCTTCACGCCGTCCTTCAGCGTGTACTTCCAGGTCTTGCCGCCGTCGGTGGTGGTGCCGGAGTCGGTGGCGATGTCGCCGACGACCGTGACCTTGCCGTCCTCGGACTCCTGGTACTGCGTCAGACCGCGGTGGATGAGGCGGCCGAGGATACGGGCGTCGCTGACGTAGCTCTGACCCGGGTCCAGGTGGGAGAAGTCGTCCGTCTGGAAGACGCTGACGATGCCGCCGGGCTTGGCGCCCGGGACGTCCACGGCCGGGCCGGTGGAGGCCTTGGCGTCGCCGAAGACGACCGCCGCGGACTGCTTCGCCGCGTCGTCGTGGCCGACGGTGTTGCCGCCGCTGTTCTTGTTGCCGTCGTTACCGCTGCAGCCCGTGAGCGCCAGCGAGCCGGCAGCCAGGGCGACAACGGCAGCGCGCGCCGTTCGCGTGCCAAAGATGCTCATGGTGATGAGTACCTATCTGTCAGTAGTGATCCAACTGTGCTGCCTGACGCACGGTCAGGGCTGGTGCCCTATGGGTGGCAGCAGTCCGGGAGAAGTGACGAGGTGTCAGCGTCCGGACTTCGGGTCGAAGGCGTCCCGTACCGAGTCACCGAGCAGGTTGAACGCGACGACGAAGACGACCATCGCGACACCCGGGAAGAACATGTACGCCGGGTCCTGCTCGTAGATGGAGCCGCCAATGGCGAACATCCGGCCCCAGTCCGGGGTGGGTTCGACGTAGCCGACACCCACGAAGGACAGGAAGGCGACCGACAGGATCGTGGCAGGCAGCATCAGCGTGGCCTGCACGAGAATCGGTGTGACCAGGTTGGGCAGCAGCTCCCTGCGGATGATCCGCCAGGGAGAGGCACCCGCGATCTTGGCGGCCTCGACGAACTCCCGCTCGCGCAGGGAGAGCGTCGACGCGCGGATCAGACGGGACAGCCCCATCCATCCCAGGAACGAGAGCACGACGACGATCGCGGAAGCCCGCAGCGCCGTCGGGGTCTCCTCGTCGGGGCGGACGAACGCCGCCGTGACGACCGGCATCGAGGCGATGAAGAACAGCTGGCTCGGGAAGCCCAGCAGGAAGTCGGTGAAGCGCCCGAGGGCGTAGTCCACCTTCCCGCCGTAGTACCCACCGACCATGCCGATCACCACGCCGATGACGACCATGATGACCGTCGCGACGAGGGCCGTGTAGATGGATGTGCGCATGCCGTAGAGCAGCTGCATGAACACATCACGACCCAGGACCGGCTCGATGCCGAACCAGTGCTCGCCGGAGACTCCGCCGAAGACACCGGTCGGGATGCTGAACTCATCGAGGAGCTCGATGTTTTCCTGCCCGTAGAGGGTGTACGGATCCTTCCCGTACAGCTTGGAGATCACCGGGGCGAGCAGTGCGATGACGAAGAAGAAGATGACCACGAACGCGGAGACGACTCCGGTCTTGTCACGCTTGAATCGACGCCACATCAACTGCCCGGGCGAGAGCCCGGCGGGGTCCTTGGCCTGCGAAGCCGCGCCCGCCGGCGTGGACTCCACCTCAAGAACCTCGGCCGCTTCGGCGCCCTCTGTCTGCGCTGGGCTCGTCACGATCGCTTCGCCCCCGTGGGGATCACTATCGCGCACACGACCCATTTGGCGCTTATGGCACCACGCATGGGGTCCTCCTCAAGAGTTCACTTGTCACTACAAGACGGGTACGCGGAAGCACGCCGACACCCCTGACGGCGCGTTCTGAAGTACCCCCAAGTGCCCGTGAGTCGGCGCGCTCCCCACAGCGCGTGACCCATTGACCCGAGCTCTACGCGCTCAACTATCAGCCATGGCCTCACGAGCGGACCACAAGGTTTTGGTCTCGGTTCGGTCACACCTAGCGGCCACCGCTTCCGAAATCTGGACAAAACGATCCGAGATAGATAGCCCCGAAACGGACTCGTTATATACGTATCGGTCGTTGGCATCCGGATTCCGGACGGTTGGCGCCGCTAAATCGGTTGCGGAACGACAGCCGGCGCCCACAGACGGGCGCACCTGATCGCCGGCCGGACCCGGGGTCCGGACGGCGGCGGCCGCGGCGCTGCGACGAGCACGTACCGTAGTGGGCCGCCGGGGCGACTTCCAGAGGTCGTACGGCGGCGTAACGAGAGCTTCACGCGGCGAGCGGAAGCGGCCCGTGGAGGCCCCGGGGCCCGCAGGACCTCGTACGGGCGCGCTACGGGCCGTACGAGGCGCCCAGAGGCCGTCGAGCGGGCCCTCGCGCGCACGCGCGCGTGGAGGAAGGCGAGGGGAACGCGAAAGCCCGGACCACCCCTCGCGGGGCGTCCGGGCCTTGGGCGCGATGCGGGCGTCAGCCGTGCTTGGCGCGGGAGGCCGCGCGGGCACGCTCACGCGCGTCCAGGTTCACCTTGCGGATGCGGACCGCCTCCGGGGTCACCTCGACGCACTCGTCGTCGCGGCAGAACTCCAGGGACTGCTCCAGCGACAGCTTGCGCGGCGGGACGATCGACTCGGCCACATCGGCGGTCGAGGACCGCATGTTGGTGAGCTTCTTCTCCTTGGTGATGTTGACGTCCATGTCGTCGGAGCGGGAGTTCTCACCGACGATCATGCCCTCGTACACCTCGGTGCCGGGCTCCACGAAGAGGACACCGCGCTCCTGAAGGTTCGTCATGGCGAAGGCCGTGACGGCACCGGCGCGGTCGGCGACCAGCGAGCCGTTGTTACGGGTCGTCAGGGTGCCGAACCACGGCTCGTGGCCCTCGTGGATCGAGTGGGCGATGCCCGTGCCGCGGGTCTGCGTCAGGAACTCCGTACGGAAGCCGATGAGGCCGCGGGACGGCACGACGAACTCCATGCGGACCCAGCCGGAGCCGTGGTTCGACATGTTGTCCATGCGGCCCTTGCGGACACCCATGAGCTGCGTCACGGCGCCCATGTGCTCCTCGGGCACGTCGATCGTCATGCGCTCGACCGGCTCGTAGACCTTGCCGTCGACCTCCTTGGTGACGACCTGCGGCTTGCCGACGGTCAGCTCGTAGCCCTCCCGGCGCATCGTCTCGACGAGGATCGCCAGCGCCAGCTCGCCACGGCCCTGGACCTCCCAGGCGTCCGGGCGCTCGGTCTCCAGGACGCGCAGCGAGACGTTGCCGATCAGCTCGCGGTCCAGGCGGTCCTTGACCTGGCGGGCCGTGACCTTGCGGTCCTTGACGGCGGCCTTGTTGTCGGCGCCCTTGCCGGTGCCGCCACGGCCGACGAGCGGCGAGGTGTTCGTACCGATGGTCATGGAGATCGCCGGCTCGTCGACCGTGATCAGCGGCAGCGCGATCGAGTTCTCCGGGTCGGCCAGCGTCTCACCGATCATGATCTCCGGGATGCCGGCGACGGCGCAGATGTCGCCCGGGCCCGCCTTCTCGGCCGGCTTGCGGGTCAGCGCCTCGGTCATCATCAGCTCGGAGATACGGACGTTCTGCACGGAGCCGTCGCGCTTCATCCACGCGACCGTCTGGCCCTTCTTCAGCTCGCCCTGCTGCACGCGCAGGAGCGCGATACGGCCGAGGAAGTTGTCGGCGTCCAGGTTGGTGACGTGGGCCTGGAGCGGCGCCTCGTCGTCGTACACCGGGGCCGGGATGTGCTCCAGGATCGTGGAGAAGAACGGCTCCAGGTTCTCGCTGTCGGCCGGGACCGTGCCGTCCTCCGGCTTGGTCAGCGAGGCGATGCCGTCGCGGCCGCAGGCGTAGACGATCGGGAACTCGATCTGGTCCTCGTCGGCGTCCAGGTCCAGGAAGAGGTCGTACGTCTCGTTGACGACCTCGTCGATCCGGGAGTCCGGGCGGTCCGTCTTGTTGATGCAGAGGATGACGGGCATCCGCTTCTGCAGCGCCTTGCGCAGCACGAAGCGGGTCTGCGGCAGGGGGCCCTCGGAGGCGTCCACGAGGAGCACCACGCCGTCGACCATCGACAGGCCGCGCTCGACCTCGCCGCCGAAGTCGGCGTGGCCGGGGGTGTCGATGATGTTGATCGTGATCGGGGCCCCGCCGTCCTTGGGGTGGTACTTCACCGCCGTGTTCTTGGCGAGGATCGTGATGCCCTTCTCACGCTCCAGGTCGTTCGAGTCCATGACGCGGTCGTCGACGGAGTCGAGCTGGTGAGCGGCGAAGGCACCCGCCTGCTTGAGCATGGCGTCGACGATGGTCGTCTTGCCGTGGTCGACGTGGGCGACGATGGCGACGTTACGGATGTCGTGGCGCGTGGGCATGAGTGGCTTGCGCTTCTCTCGGATCGTGGGTGCGGCGTCTCTTTTTTCCTCGTACGCCCGCCGGGCGGACGCGCCACGGCTGCCTCCTATGGTACGGGGCCGTCACGCGAACGGCTTCCCGGGCCGGTGCCGCACGCCCGCGTGCCCGCCGGCGGGGGCCGACGGGCACGGGGCGGTTGGGGGCGGGGGCTAGCTCTTGGCGGGCTTCGCGAAGCCGATGTTCTGGTAGCGCGGCGTCGCGAAACCGAACGCTCCGGCGTTCACCACGTCCGGCCGGGCCGCCACCAGCTGGGGGCGCTGGTAGAGGGGGACGGAGCCGGCCGCGGCCCAGATCCGGGCGTCGGCCCGGCGGACCAGGTCACGGGCCGCCTTCTCGTCCAGCTCGGCCGCGGCCTGCTCGAAGAGCTGGTCGATGTGGTCCGTGCCGACCCGGGTGTAGTTCTGCTCCACCAGCAGGGAGCCGTCGGTCGCGGCCTCCGGCTTGGCGAAGATCGGCCGGCCGTCCGTGGCCGGGTAGGCGGTGGCGGGCCAGGAGTAGAGGGCCAGGTCGTAGTCGCCGGAGGCGATGTGGTCCTTGAAGTAGCTGTCGTCGGGGACCTTGACGATCTCGGTGCGGACGCCGATGGAGTCGAGCATGCGGGCGATCTTCGCCCCGACCGCCCGCAGGGACTCGGAACCCGGGCCCGAGGGGAGCACGAAGCGCAGGGTGAGCGGCTTCCCGTCCTTCCCGAGCGCCCCGGCGGCGGGGGCCGGGGTGCCGACCGGGGCGTACGCACCGGGGACACCGCCCTTGGCCTTGTGCCCGCCGACGCCGGTGGCGTCCGTGCCGGTGGCGGGACTGGCGGCGGGCTCGGCCGCCTTGGGGTCCTGGGCCGCCTTCGCGGCCACCGCCCGCGCCTGGCGCAGGAGCAGCTCGCTGTGGAGGGCCGCCGCCGGGGCCGGCGCGAGGATGTGGGTGCCGTCCCCCGGGCCGGGCCCGCCGGTGCCGGCCTTGTCGTCGCCGACGATGTACAGCCCCTCGTCGGAAGCGCGGTCGTCCGCCTTCGGCCCGGCGGCGCCCGCCTTCCTCGCGGGTGAGGCGGATGCGGCCGGGGAGCCGGGGGCGGAGGCGGCCGGGGAGCCCGGGGCCGAGGCGGCCGGGGAGCCCGGGGCCGAGGCGGCCGGGGAGCCCGGGGCCGAGGCGGCCGGGGAGCCCGGGGCCGAGGCGGCCGGGGAGCCCGGGGCGGAGGCCTCGCTGCCCGCCTTGGTGCCCTGCTTGCGGGCGCGGGCCCCGTCCTTCGTCCAGCCCGCGTCGGCCAGCAGCGCGAGCGCCTCCTCGGTGTCCTGGCTGCCGAGGGCGGCGCTGTTGTCGGCGTACGCGGCCTGCCCGGCCAGCGCCAGGTGCGAGCCGACCGGCTCGGCCGGCAGCCCGAGCGGGGCCAGCACGGTCTCCGCGAGTTCGCGGCGGTCCAGCGCGCGGGCCACGGCGCGGCGTACCCGCTCGTCGGCGAGCGGCCCGGACTCGCCGTTCAGGGCGAGCTGGGTGTAGGCGGGCTCCAGGGACTTGCGGACGACGTAGCCGCGCAGCGCCTGCTGCTCGGCCGTGTACGCGGCGAGCGCCTGCTGGTTGCGGGTGCGGACCGCCTGGACCTCGGCGGCCTTCCGCGGGTCGGAGCCGTAGGCCAGGGCCCAGGACTCCAGGGCGGCCGACGGGGGCCCGTCGGCACCCGGGCCGTGGGCGGGCGGCTGCCCGTGGGCGGTGCGCTTGCCCTCCCGTACCGCGCGGGCGATGCGGTCGGCGGTGGCCCCGTCGATCTCGGCCAGGTCGACGGTGCGGGCGGCGAGCGCGGCGGCGCGCCCGGTGCGGGGGACGGCGCGCAGCACGAGGGCGTCCAGCTTGGCGGGCTCGCCCCACCAGCGCGGGTTGCGGACGAGGGTGAGGGTGCCGGCCTTGGTGTCGACGGTCTTCAGGCGGAACGGTCCCGCGCTCTGGGCGAGCCGGGCGCGGGCGCCGTCGTTGAAGGAGTCGGGGGTGCCCGTCACCTCTTTGGGGTAGAGCGGCGTGAACAGTGCCTTCCAGTCCGCGTACGGCTTGGTGAAGGTGACGCGGACGTGGAGGTCGTCGGTGCCGCGCTCGATCTTCTCGATGCGCTCGTAGCCGGCGTTGCGGGCGGTCCAGTAGGCGCCGTCCTTGCCGCGCAGGGCCCGCCACTGGGCGACGAAGTCGGGGGCGCCGATCTCGCGGCCGTCGCTCCACACGGCCTGCTGGTGGAGCTTGTAGACGACGACCTGCTTGGGTTCGCGCTCGACGATCTCCGCGGACTCCAGGTAGTCCGCGTTGAGCTGGGGCCTGCCCCGCTCGTCGAGGGTGAAGAGGGCGGGCAGCACGGCCCCGGCGACCCGGGCGGTGGTGGCGTCGGCGTCGGCCTGGAAGGCGTTGAGCGTCGTGGGCAGGGCGTCGACGGCCCAGTGCAGCGTGCCGCCGTCGGCGACGCGGGCCCGCTCGGCGGGTGCGATGTCCGCGGGTACGGCCTTGGCGGTGCTCTCCTCGTCGGAGGAGGTGCAGCCGGCGAGTACGGAGACGGCGAGGACCCCGCTCGTGAGGAGCGCGACCGACCGGAGTGCGCGGGCGCCTACCTGGGGCATGGCTTGTACCTCTTCGTCCGGTTTTCTGGAATTTAGAGATGATCACACCTATTGCCCCTACACTGAAAAGGACGGTTCGGGCCCCGCGGCGGCGACACGACGGCGCGGCCCGCAAAGCCACCCATGCGGCCCAACGTGTCCGGAACGGCGCGCGCGGAAGAGTGGAATCCGTGCACGCGACTTCACAACGAGGGATGTGACACGCGACACTCTCAGGCGCGTGTTTGCCACCCGCGATCGCGGAAGTGAGGGCAACAGATGTCGCTCCAGGACGATCTGACCAACGTCAAGCGCTGCCTCGACGACCTGGTCCGCTCCGTCGGACAGCTCGAACGGGACCTCGCAGCGGAGAAACAGCGGCAGGGCGCTCAACGGCCCGCCACGGAACCCGGCAGGCCCGAGACGCTGGTGACCATCCCGGACACCCCCTACGACGCCTCGCTGTGGCGGGACTCCGACGACGAGGGACTGGGCGCCCGCGACCGCCGCGCCCCGTGACACGCCCGCGGTCGTCACGCCCGTGACGCGCCCCGGTCCGCACGCCCGTGACGCCCGGAGGCCGTCACGGGCGTGACGACCGCCGCCTGACCGGCCCGTCCCGCCCAGGAGACCCCGTCACCCTCGGAGACCTCGTTGGCCACAGGTACCGAACCACCGTCCGTCGACCAGGGCCGAGGCGGCGTCCACAGCGCCACGCGCGCCGCCATCGCGCCCCGCCATCTGCGTACCGACCGGTGGTGGCTCGCGCCTGCCGCGACCGCCGCCGGTCTGCTCGCCTTCGTCGTGTACTCGACCTGGCGGGCCTTCGCGAACAGCGACTACTACGCCGCCCCCTACGTCTCGCCGTTCTACTCGCCGTGCCTCGCGGAGAACTGCGTCCCGATGAAGGACGGCCCCAACTGGGAGATCTTCGGCAGCTGGTGGGGCCTGTCCCCCGCGCTGCTCATCCTGGTCTTCCCGCTGGGCTTCCGGCTGACCTGCTACTACTACCGCAAGGCCTACTACCGGGGCTTCTGGGCCTCTCCCCCGGCCTGCGCCGTCGCCGAGCCGCACGGCGCCTACAGCGGTGAGACCCGCTTCCCGCTGATCCTGCAGAACGTCCACCGGTACTTCTTCTACGCGGCCGTGCCGGTCGCCGGGATCCTCACCTACGACACGGTGCTGGCCTTCCGCGACTCCTCCTACGAGTGGGGCCACATGGGCCTCGGCACGCTCGTCTTCCTCGTCAACATCGTCCTCATCTGGGCGTACACGATCTCCTGCCACTCGTGCCGGCACATCGTCGGCGGCCGGCTGAAGCACTTCTCGAAGCACCCGGTGCGCTACCGGATGTGGACCTGGGTCGGCCGGCTCAACGCCCGCCACATGCAGCTCGCCTGGGCGTCGCTGCTGAGCGTCGCGCTCGCCGACTTCTACGTGTACCTGCTCGCGACCGGTGCCTTCGACGACCCGCGCTTCTTCTAAAGGGAAGGTGCCTTCTGATGACGCAAGCGGAACGGCAGGAGTGGGACGTCGTCGTGGTCGGTGCCGGCGGCGCCGGGCTGCGCGCGGCCATCGAGGCGCGCGAGCGGGGCGCCCGTACGGCCGTCATCTGCAAGTCCCTGTTCGGCAAGGCGCACACGGTGATGGCCGAGGGCGGGATCGCCGCCTCCATGGGCAATGTGAACGCCGGGGACAACTGGCAGGTCCACTTCCGGGACACCATGCGCGGCGGGAAGTTCCTCAACCAGTGGCGGATGGCCGAGCTGCACGCCCAGGAGGCCCCGGACCGGGTGTGGGAGCTGGAGACGTGGGGCGCGCTGTTCGACCGGACGAAGGACGGGCGGATCTCGCAGCGCAACTTCGGCGGCCACGAGTACCCGCGCCTCGCGCACGTCGGCGACCGGACGGGCCTGGAGCTGATCCGCACGCTCCAGCAGAAGATCGTCGCCCTCCAGCAGGAGGACTTCGCGGAGTACGGGGACTACGAGGCGCGGCTGAAGGTCTTCCAGGAGTGCACGGTCACCCGCGTCCTGAAGGCCCCGGACGGCAGGGTGTCGGGCGCCTTCTGCTACGAGCGGGAGTCGGGCCGCTTCTTCGTGCTGGAGGCCCCGGCGGTCGTCCTGGCGACGGGCGGCATCGGCAAGTCGTTCAAGGTGACGTCCAACTCGTGGGAGTACACGGGCGACGGGCACGCGCTGGCGCTGCTCGCCGGGGCGCCGCTGCTGAACATGGAGTTCGTGCAGTTCCACCCGACGGGCATGGTCTGGCCGCCGTCGGTGAAGGGCATCCTCGTCACCGAGTCGGTGCGCGGCGACGGCGGGGTGCTCAGGAACTCCGAGGGCAAGCGGTTCATGTTCGACTACATCCCCGACGTCTTCCGCGAGAAGTACGCGCAGACGGAGGAGGAGGCCGACCGCTGGTACGACGACCCGGACAACAACCGCCGCCCGCCCGAGCTGCTGCCCCGCGACGAGGTCGCGCGGGCCATCAACACCGAGGTGAAGGAGGGCCGGGGCTCTCCGCACGGCGGGGTCTACCTGGACATCGCGAGCCGCCTCCCGGCGGAGGAGATCCGGCGCCGGCTGCCGTCGATGTACCACCAGTTCAAGGAGCTGGCGGACGTCGACATCACGGCCGAGAACATGGAGGTCGGCCCGACCTGCCACTACGTGATGGGCGGGGTCGCCGTCGAGTCCGACACGGCCGCGGCGGTCGGCGTCCCGGGCCTCTTCGCGGCCGGTGAGGTCGCGGGCGGCATGCACGGCTCCAACCGGCTGGGCGGCAACTCGCTGTCGGACCTGCTGGTCTTCGGCCGCAGGGCGGGACTGCACGCGGCCCGGTACGCGGCCGGGCCGGCCGGCGGGCGCCCCGCTGTGGAGGCCGCACAGGTCGACGAGGCCGCCGCGGAGGCGCTGCGCCCGTTCCACGCGGCGGCGCCCGGGCCCGCGGGGGCGCCGGAGAACCCGTACACCCTCCACCAGGAACTCCAGCAGGCCATGAACGACCTGGTCGGCATCATCCGGCGGGCCGAGGAGATGGAGCGGGCGCTGAAGAAGCTGGCCGAGCTGCGGGCGCGGGCCGAACGGGCGGGCGTGGAGGGCCACCGGCAGTTCAACCCGGGCTGGCACCTGGCGCTGGACCTGCGGAACATGCTGCTGGTCAGCGAGTGCGTGGCGCGGGCGGCGCTGGAGCGCGCGGAGAGCCGGGGCGGGCACACCCGGGAGGACTTCCCGTCGATGGAGCGGGAGTGGCGGCGGGTGAACCTGCTGTGCCGTCTCGCGGACGCCCCCGACGGCGGCCGCATCGCCCTGGAACGGGTGGAGACGGAGCCGATCAGGGCCGACCTGCTCGCCCTGTTCGACAAGGAGGAGCTGGTCAAGTACCTCGCCGAGGAGGAGCTGCTCGCATGACGTCGTACGAGGCCCACTTCAAGGTGTGGCGCGGGGATCCGCAGGGCGGCGGTCTTGAGGACTTCTCCGTCGAGGTGCACGACGGCGAGGTCGTGCTGGACATCATCCACCGGCTCCAGGCCACGCAGGCGCCCGACCTGGCGGTGCGCTGGAACTGCAAGGCGGGCAAGTGCGGCTCGTGCAGCGCCGAGGTCAACGGCCGGCCGCGGCTGATGTGCATGACGCGCATGTCGGTGTTCACGCGGGACGAGACGGTCACGGTGACCCCGCTGCGGGCCTTCCCGGTGGTGCGGGACCTGGTCACGGACGTGTCGTACAACTACGCGAAGGCCCGGGAGATCCCGTCCTTCGTGCCGCCGCCCGGGGTGGCGGCGGGCGACTACCGGATGCAGCAGGTCGACGTGGACCGCTCGCAGGAGTTCCGCAAGTGCATCGAGTGCTTCCTGTGCCAGGACACCTGCCATGTGGTGCGGGACCACGAGGAGAACAAGACGTCCTTCGCGGGCCCCCGCTTCCTGATGCGCGTCGCCGAACTGGACATGCACCCCCTGGACGCGGCGGCCGGGAGCGGCGTCGACCGCAAGCGCGCGGCGCAGGAGGAGCACGGCCTCGGCTACTGCAACATCACCAAGTGCTGCACCGAGGTCTGCCCCGAACAGATCAAGATCACCGACAATGCCCTGATCCCGCTGAAGGAACGCGCGGTCGACCGCAAGTACGACCCCCTGGTCTGGCTCGGCAGCCGGATCAGGCGGCGCGGCAGCACCGACTGAGGGCCACGAGCCGGTCCCCGCGTCCGGTCGCGGGGGTCCCGGGGGCGGCTTAGCCTCACTGGTGTGACGCGAAGAGCCACCGGGGCCTTCGGGGCCCTGCTCGCCGTACTGGCCGTGCTGGTGGCGGTGTGGTGGCCGGTGGGGCCCGCCGCTCCGGGCGCGCGGGCGGACGAGCCCGTGCCGCTCGCCCGGCAGGGGCAGATCACCGACCGGGTGGGGGCGCTCGGGGTCCGCGAGGGCGAGGTGGCCCGGGCGCTGGACCGGCTGTACGACGACCATCGCGTCCAGCTGTTCGTGGTGTACGTACGGGACTTCTCCGGGCGGGGCGCGCAGGACTGGGCCGACGCGACCGCGTCCCGCAACGGGCTGGGCGCCGACGACGTGCTGCTGGCCGTCGCCACGCGCGACCGGCAGTACGCGTACTCGGCCGACCCGCGGTCGCGGCTCTCGCAGGCGGACCTCGACGACGTCGCCCGTACCGCGATCGAGCCCGCGCTGAAGGCCGACGACTGGGCGGGCGCCGCCATCGGCGCGGCCGACGGGTGCGGCGCCGTGCTGGCGGGCCGGCCCGTGCCCGTACCGGACATCACGCCGGGCGCGCCCGACCCCGGCGACGGCGGCAGCCCGGGCGCCGACCTGATCCTGCCGATCGTGCTGGTCGCCGGGGCGGTGGCCGTCGCCGCGTACGCGTACCTGAAGCGGCGGCGCCGCGCCGAGACCCGCACCACCCCGCACGGCGGCGTCCCGGTGCCGGAGCTGTCCGACCTGGACGCGCGGGCGCGCACCGCGCTGGTCGGGACGGACGACGCGGTGCGCACGAGCCAGGAGGAGCTCGGCTTCGCGGTCGCCCAGTTCGGCGAGGCGGCGGCCGCGCCGTTCACGGAGGCGCTGGCCCATGCGCGGGGCGAGCTGACGACGGCGTTCCGGCTGCGGCAGCAGCTCGACGACGCGTACCCGGAGGACGAGGTGAGCCGCCGGGCGATGCTGGAGGAGATCATCGGCCGGTGCGCCGACGCCGACCGGCGGCTGGACGAGCAGGCGGAGGCGTTCGACCGGCTGCGCGACCTGGAGCGGACCGCGCCGGACGCGCTGGCCGCCGCCGAGGACCGGCACCGGGAGCTGGCCGGCCGGGCCGACACCGCCGACGCCGCGCTCGTCGCGATGCGGCGGCGGTACGCGGAGTCGGCGGCCTCGCCCGTCGCGGCCGGCCCCGAGCAGGCGCGGGAGCGGCTGGCGTTCGCCGGGGACAACCTCCAGCGGGCGCGGGAGGCCCTGGACGGGGCGGAGGGCGGCACGGCGGCCGTGCACCTGCGGGCCGCCGAGGGCGCGCTGGACCAGGCGGCGCGGCTGGTCGAGGCGGTGGACCGGCGGGCGCTGGAGCTGGCCGAGGCGGCGGGGAAGCTGCCGGGCGCCCTCACCGAGGCCGAGACGGACCTGGCGGAGGCGCACGGGGTGCTCAAGGGCCTGGAGGGTACGGCTCCGGGTGGTGGGGCGGGCGGGGGCCGGGTGGGCGCGTCCGGGGTGGTGCCGGGCGGTGCCCCGGCGGTGGAGCTGCGGGGCCGGATCGCCCGCGTGGAGTCGGTGACCGGCGAGGTACGGCGGCTGGTGGAGGCCGACCGGTACGACCCGGTCGACGCGCTGCGCCGGGTCGAGGAGGCGGACGCGGCGCTCGACGGGGCGCTGGCGGCGGCGCGGGAGCGGGAGGAGGAGTCCCGGCGGGTGCGGGCGTTCCTGGACCAGGCACTGCTCACGGCACGCTCGGCGGCCGGGGCGGCGCGCGACTACGTGACGACGCACCGGGGCGCGGTGGGCAGCGCGGCGCGCACGAGGCTGGCGGAGGCGGAACGGCTCCTGGAGCGGGCGGGCGCCGAGGAGGACCCGCGCGAGGCGCTGGCGGCGGCGCACCGGGCGGGCGCGCTGGCCAGGGACGCGCAGGCGCTGGCGGAGCAGGACGTCCGGCTGTACGGGGCGCCGTTCGGCGGCGGGGGTGGCCCCGGGGGCGGATTCGGCGGTGCGGGCGGCGGGTTCGGCGGGCTGGGCGGAGCCGTGCTGGGCGGGATCCTGCTCGGCGGCGGGCTGGGGCGCCCTTCGGGGGCGTACGGGCGCGGGGGCGGGCCGGGCGGCGGGCCGGGCGGTCCCGGGCGCTTCGGCGGCGGGGGGACGCGGGGGCGGCTGGGCGGCGGAGGCCGCTTCTGACCGCCTCGTACACGGACTCGTACACGGACTCGTAGAACGACTCGGACAAGGAGTCGGACAAGGAGAGGTGCCACATGACGAAGCATTCGATCCTCGGCCGCGTCGCCCGGCTGGCGAAGGCCAATGTCAACGCGCTGCTGGACCAGGCCGAGGACCCGGAGCTGATGCTGGACCAGCTGATCCGGGACTACTCCGCCAACATCGGCGAGGCCGAGCAGGCCGTCGCGGCCACCATCGGCAATCTGCGGCTGCTGGAGCAGGACCACCAGGAGGACGTGGACGCGGCCCGGGAGTGGGGCGAGAAGGCGCGGGCGGCGAGCGCCAAGGCGGACGAGCTGCGGGCGTCGGAGCGCCCCGAGCTGGCCGACAAGTTCGACAGCCTTGCGAAGGTCGCGCTCGGGCGCCAGCTCCAGTCGGAGCAGGAGGCCACGGCCGCCGAGCCGGTGATCGCCACCCAGACGGAGGTCGTCCACCAGCTGAAGGACGGCCTGGACCGGATGAAGGCCAAGCTGTCAGAACTGCGCGGCCGGCGCGACGAGCTGGTCGCGCGCGCCCGCTCCGCCGAGGCCCGCAACCGGATGCTGGACGCCGTGCGGAGCATCGACGTCCTGGACCCGACGAGCGAGATCAGCCGCTTCGAGGACAAGGTGCGGCGCGAGGAGGCCAGGGCCCTGGGCAAGCAGGAGCTGGCGGCGTCCTCACTGGACGCGCAGTTCGAGCAGCTGGAGAGCATGGGCGACACGGCCGAGATCGAGGCCCGGTTCGCCGCGCTGAAGTCCGCCGCGTGAGGCCGCGGCGGTCACCCCGCGGGCCCACCCGGCGGCCCCGGCCGCGGTCGCTCGGCTCCGGCTTCCTCAGAACATGCTCAGCAGTTGCTCCACCGACGGCTCGCCGCCCCGCTCGCCGTCCGGCAGCGCCAGCTCGAACCACACGGTCTTGCCGCGCGGCGTCCGCCGCGAGCCCCAGCCCGCGCTGAGCAGGCCGACCAGTTGCAGGCCGCGGCCGCCCTCGTCGGTGTCGCGGGCGCGGCGGCGGCGCGGCTGGACCAGGCCCGCGTCCCACACCTCGCACACCAGGGTCCGGTCGCGCAGCAGCCGGAGCCTGATCTCGCCCTCGCCGTACCGCAGGGCGTTGGTGACGAGTTCGCTGACGAGCAGTTCGACGGTGTCGACCAGCGGCTCCAGGTCCCACGCGGTCAGCCGGTCCCGGGCCAGCTCGCGCGCCCGGCCGACCGAGCGGGGCTCGCGCGGCAGCCGCCAGTCGCCGACGGACTCGGCGGGCAGCCCGCGGATACGGGCCATCAGCAGCGCGATGTCGTCCTGGCCGTGGCGGGTGTCGAGGGTGTTCAGGACGTGGTCGCAGACGTCCTCCAGGGGCCGCCCGGCGTCCGTCAGGGCCCGCCGGAAGGCCTGGAGGCCCTCGTCCAGCGGGTGGCTGCGGGACTCGACGAGGCCGTCGGTGTAGAGCGCGAGCAGCGCGCCCTCCGGCAGGTCGACCTCGACCTCCTCGAACGGCTCGCCGCCGACACCCAGCGGCATGCCGGGCGGCACGTCGAGCAGCAGCGCCTCCTCGCCCGGCTCGACCAGCACGGGCGGCAGGTGGCCGGCGTTGGCGAACGTACAGCGCCGGGTGACGGCGTCGTACACCGCGTACACGCAGGTGGCGAGGTACACCTCGGACAGCTCGGGCCCCCGGGGCTTGTGCGCGGCGCGCGACGACTGGGCGCCGATGGGGGCGCCGAGCCCGCGGGCGATCTCGTCCAGGTGGGACAGCACCTCGGCGGGCTCCAGGTCCAGCTGCGCCAGGGTGCGTACGGCGGTGCGCAGTTCGCCCATGGCGACGGCGGCGCGCAGGCCGCGGCCCATGACGTCGCCGACGACGAGGGCGGTGCGGTGGCCGGGCAGGTCGATGACGTCGAACCAGTCGCCGCCCACCTCGGTGGCGGCGTTGCCGGGCAGGTAGCGGCAGGCGATGTCGAGGCCGGCGGCCTCGGGGTCGCCGGGCGGGAGCAGGCTGCGCTGGAGGATGAGGGCCCGCTCGTGCTCGCGGCGGTAGAGGCGGGCGTTGTCGATGCAGACCGCGGCGCGTGAGGCCAGTTCGACGGCGAGGGCCCGGTCCCGCTCGCCGAACGGCTCGCTGCCCTTCGTCCGGGAGAACTGCACCAGTCCGACGACGGTGTCGTGGGCGACCATCGGCACGGCGAGCGTGGACTGGACGAGGCTGCCGTCGGCGCCCTGCACGGACTTGGGGCGTCGGGTGCGCAGGGCCTGGGCGCAGGGCGAGTTGAAGGGATAGCGGTGGACGGCGCCCACGTGGGTGGGGGCGGGTTCGCAGCAGCCGGAGCCGCTGTCGCTCACGAGGGGCGCGTCGGAGACGGCGCTCGCGAAGGCGACGCGGCGCAGTTCCGCCGTGCGCCCGGCCTGTCCGGGCGGGGCCTCGTCGCCGGTGAGGAGCCCCTGGTAGAGGTCGACGGAGGCCAGGTCGCAGAAGCCGGGCACGGCGACGTCGAGGAGTTCGCGGGCGGTGGTCTCCAGGTCGAGGGAGTTGCCGATGCGGGCTCCCGCCTCGTTGAGCAGCGCCAGGTTGCGGCGGGCGCTGGCGGCCTCGCGGGCGGCGTTGTGGCGGCGCGTCACGTCGATGCCGAGTCCGGCGACGCCGATGGGGCGGCCGGCTCCGCCGTGCACCCGGTACAGGTTGACGGCCCAGTGCCGGCGCTCGCCGGATCCCGGTACGGCGCCCACGATCTGAAGGTCCGTGACGGACTCGCCGGTCTCCAGGACGCGGCGCAGCGCGTCGGCCATCCGCTCGGCCTCCGCGTGGGGGAGGTAGTCGTGGACGGTGCGGCCCCGGTGGTCGTCTGCGCTGCCGCCGAAGACGGTGGCGAAGCGCTGGTTGGCGCGCTGCACCCGCAGGTCCGTGCCGAACAGCAGGAAGCCGAAAGGTGATTGACCGAAAATCGCCTGTGCGGCGGCCAGGTCCGTCTCTATTCGGCGTAGGGCCCGTACGTCCACGACGATGCAGAGCGCGGCCCGTTCGCCGTGCTCGGTCTCCGTGGGCATCACATAGACCTCGGCGAGGCCGCGGACGGCGTTCTCGCCGGGAATCCGGAAGGGGACGAGGCCCGTCCACTCCTTGCCGTCGAGGATCTCGGCGACCTTCCGGTGACCGCGCGGACGCAGCTCGGCGGGCATGAACGCCTCGACCGGGTCCAGACCTCTGACGTCCTCGGCCGGGATGCCGAACAGGTCGGCGGCACGCAGGCTCCACTGATCGACCAGCCCGTCGGGGCCGATCGAGAAGGACGCGACTCTGATGTAGTCATAGATCGAGCCAGGCGGGCTGCTCTGCCACATGACGCCGTTCGCCGTCTCAGGTATCTCGCTCACGCGACCGTCCCCTCCAGCTCACCGCACCGGACCGGCCATTCCCGCAGTATTCAGCACTACGGCCCCCGTCGGCACGCCGTTCACGATCACAGGGTGGTCTCGTTCGTTTTGAGCCGAGCCGGAAGTGATCGTCATCCCTTCACTCTTCTAACCCGGCAGGGCCAGCTCGAACCACACCGTCTTGCCCGACCTGCCCTTACGGGTGCCCCAGCGGCGTGCGGAGCAGGCGACGAGCTGCAGTCCGCGGCCCCCCTCGTCGTCGGGGCCCGCGGCACGTGCGCGGGGCGGATCCGGAAGCGGATCGGAGACTTCGACGAGGAGGGCCGCATCGGGCGGGAGCGTGTCGTCGTCGTGGCGGAGGCGGCTCAGCCGCACCCCGATGGGACCGGGCGTGTAGCGAAGGGAATTGGTCACCAGCTCGCTGACCAGAAGGACGGTCACATCGCCGACGTCGGCGTCCAGCCGCCAGGCGCGCAGGGTGTCCCGGACGGCTCGGCGGGCGACGCGCACGGAGTCGAGCCCACCGGGAAAGGTCCACTCGGCGCACTCGCCTTCGGTGTCGATCACGCCGACCACATCCCACGTCCGTTTTCGGGCGGTTAATCAGCACATACCCGATATTCACGGCGTCGTATCGCGTGGGCGGGCGCATCGTGGCACGAACGGCGTACGCGTCCGCCGACGGACTCCGACGACCTCCGGCGGGCCGATGAGGCTCCGGCGGGCCGGCGGGCGGGGCGAGCGGCGCGACCGGGGCCGGGCGGCGTGGCCGACCTCCTGAGTTCAAGCCGTGGCCCGGCGGGCCGTTGCGGTGTCAGGTCGTGGCCCGGGAGTCGGGCTCCGGGAGGCGGCGGATCGCCTCGACGACCGCGGGAACGTCCTGATCCAGCCAATCGACGCTGTCCCATTCCCGGCGGGACAACCAGCGCAGTTCGTCGTGGTCCTGGAGGGGGCGCGGCTCGCCGGAGAGCAGGCGGACGGTCCACACCTGGAGGACGTAGCCACGGCCGAGCGGCCATTCGCCGGGGATGCGCTCACCCGGCTCCGCCTCGACGCCCAGCTCCTCGCGCAGTTCGCGCACCAGCGCCTCGCGCGGGTTCTCGCCGGGCTCCAGCTTGCCGCCGGGCAGCTCCCAGCGCCCGGCCAGCTCCGGGGGCGCGCTGCGCCGCGCGGCCAGCAGCCGCCCCCGGTCGTACACGGCTCCGGCCACCACGACTCGTTCGTCCATGCGCCGGAGCGTATCCGCCCGCCCTCTCGGCGGGCCGGGCCGGTGGACCGGCGGTCAGCGAGCCGGCTCGCTGATCCGCTCGACCCAGTAGAGCTGCTTGTGTCCGCGCCCGCCGAGCGTGTCGGCGACCTTCTGCGCCTCGTCCTGGGTGGCGTACCTGCCGACCCGGTAGTGGTTGCCGTTGTCGTCCTGGCGGATGACCTGCCAGAGAAGGGTCGCACCGCTGTCGGGCATCACGCCTCACCCCCCGCCGGGCCGCCTGTCAGTAAGGATCCCGATGAAACCGCAATCCGCATATGCCTGAGCTTACGCCTGACCTTTACACAGCGGATACGTGTTTACACAAAGAGATACACATCAAGCCAGGAAGGCGGCGAGCAAAAGGGGCGCACCCGGCCGAGTGCGCCCCTACATACCCATCTATACCGGGACTTTCGTCACCGGCACCCGGGTCTCTTCCTTCCCTCAGGAACCCCCGACCCCGTGAGCCCCTCCCCCGCTCCCGCCCCCCCCTCGGGCCGTCCGTCACCTCACCGGCAGGTGGTACGCGACGCGGTAGCGGTCGGCCGGGACGACCACGTCGGCGGTCTCCACCGCGCGCCCCGACGCGTAGTACGTGCGCTCCACCACCACGACCACGTGCCCGGGCACTCCGCCCAGCTCCAGCAGCTCCTCCGCCAGACCGGGCCGGGCGCCGACCTCCTCCACCACGTTGTCCACGACGACGTCGATGGCGGCCATCCGCTCGACGACGCCGCAGCCGCCCAGCGGCCCCTCCTCGGGGAGCATCACGGGCGTCCTGCCGGTGATGGCCAGCGGCTCCCAGGAGGTGGAGAGCATCATCGACTCGCCGGCGTCCCGGAACACGTACCGCGTCCGCATGACCGCGTCGCCCGGGGCGATGCCGAGCCGGGCGGCGGTCTCCACGGTCGCCCGCTCCTGCTCGCTGCTGGACTCCCACGTACCGCGCGCGCCGTCGGCCGCCTGCTCCTGGCGGAAGGGGTTGGTGCCGGTCGTCGGGCGGTAGCCGGAGCGGGCGATCCGGCGCGGCACCGGGCGCTCGCGCACGTACGTCCCCGATCCGGAGCGCCCCTCGACGAGGCCCTCGGCCATCAGGACCTTGCGGGCCTCCAGCGCGACCGTGTCGGAGACGCCGTACTCCTCGCGGATGCGCGCCTGCGAGGGGAGGCGGGTGTGGGGCGGCAGCGAGCCATTGACGATCTTCTCGCGGAGATCGCTCGCGACGCGCAGATAGGCGGGCTGCTCACCGAATGTCACGGGCCACTCCCATCAGGTTGACGGACAGCTACAGCGTCGCAACCCGCTGTTGAGCCCCGCAAGCATGGGCCAAAGCTTCACTCCAAGCGATGACCCGCTGTATGCCGGAGGGCTTACCGCGGGTAGGGCGCGCCGCGCACACAGCGCCGCGCGCCCCTCGGCCCGTCCCCGTCCGGGCCGCCGCGTTCCGTACGTGCGGGAGCCGCCGGTCAGGAGCCGCTGCCGGACTCCGTGCCGCCCGGCGGCGTGGTGTCGAGCTTCAGCGCGGCCCGCGCCTCCTTGCCGAAGTCGGCGGGCAGGGCGTCGTAGCCGGGTTCGTAGTGCTCCCAGAACGTGTCCGCGTCGGTGGCCTTGGCGGCCTTCGTCCAGTGCTTGCGCGCCTCGTCCAGGTCGCGGACGAGGTCCGCGACCGCCTTCTGCGACGGGCCCGAGAAGGTGTGCGCCTCCAGTGCGGCGCCCGCGTCCCGCAGGGTCTTCTCGACCTTGCCGGCCCACTTCACATTGGCGTCCAGGTTCGTGTCCGGATCCTCCTCCGGCTCCTCGCCGAACACGCTCTCGGTCGGGTTGAGCGCCTTCAGGAAGACCAGCTGGTCGGCGTCCAGGGTCGTCTCGTCGCTGCGCAGCGAACCGGTGGTGAGCTTGCCCTTCTCGGCGACGAACGCACAGGTGACCGTGCGGTCCTTGATGGTCGACCAGCTCTCCTTGGTCGGGTGGTAGTAGAAGGTCCAGGCGTTGTCCGGGACGGCCCAGGCGTCCATGGCGTACGCCTCGCCCATCGCGAAGCAGCGCTCCTCGGCGATCTTCTCGATCTCGGGGACGCCGGGCCACGTGTCGCCGGTGAGCTTGAAGGAGCCCGTCACCTCGGCGTCGTGCGGCTGCGCGCACTTCACGCTCTTGACCCGCTCGACCTCCTCCTCGTTCTGCACGCCGTTCGGCGTGTTGAAGCAGTCGCCCTTGCGCAGGGCGAAGGCGGAGCTGGAGCTGGCGACCTCCTCCTTGACCTCCCTGACCCCGTCCAGCGCCTTGGAGAACGCGCCGGTGGCGATGCCGGTCGCCACGAGCAGGGTGCTGATCAGGGAGAGGATCATGCCCGCGACGGCCAGGCCCTTGCCGCGCTCGCCCTTCTTCTTGATCCGGCCGAGCGCGAACGCGCCGAGGATCAGGCCGAGCGGCGGCACGAGGCACACGAGGCCGGTGACGAGGGAGGCGATGGCGAGCCCGTTCGTGTTCGCCGAGGGGTGGACGGCACCGGGCGGCGGGGGCACCGGCGGGTACGGCTGCTGGGGCGGTGGCCAGCCCTGGGGCGAGGACGATGACACGGGCGCGGTGCTCCTGTTCGGGGGCGGGGGTGACGAACAAACGTCTGAGCGGCGCGCGCATCGTACGCGGTCGGGGGCGAGGCACCCAACCGCGGGAACAGACCCCACCAATACCGGCAGTTCACCCGAAGAAGGGCGGCCGCCAGAAGGCGACCGCCCCTCACCACTCGGCGCGGCGTCCGGTCAGAACTGCAGCGCCCAGGAGTCGATCTTTCCGGTGTCCCAGTTGGCGTTGTCCGCGACGCGCAGCTTCCACGTGCCGTTGGCGACCTCGGACGAGGCGTTGACGGTGTACGTGGTGTTGATGTTGTCGCTGCTGCCGCCGGTGCCGAAGTCCTTCAGCAGGTACGCGGTCCCGTCGGGCGCGATCAGCTGGAGGCGGAGGTCACCGATGTAGGTGTGGACGATGTTCACCGGCACCTGGAGGTCGGACGGGGCGTTGCCCGCGACGCCGGTGACGCTGATCGGCGACTCGACGGTGGAGTTGTCGTTGATCGCGTAGTCGCCGGTGTTCTCGAAGCGCGGGCCGTCCGGCGGCGGGGTGGTGCCGCCGTCACCCACGTACAGCAGGCGGTTCGGGGAGCCGGTGCCCGGGCTGCCGACGACGCCGGTGGTGGCGGCGGACGTCAGCGCGGTGGCGACCTGCGACGGCGTGGCCGTGCGGTTGTTGGCCAGGTACAGGGCGGCGGCGCCCGCGACGTGCGGGGTGGCCATCGACGTACCGGAGATGGTGTTGGTCGCGGTGTCGCTGCTGTTCCAGGCGGACGTGATGGAGGAGCCCGGCGCGAAGATGTCCAGGATGCTGCCGTAGTTGGAGAAGCTGGAGCGCGCGTCGGAGCTGGTCGTCGAGCCGACGGTGATGGCCTCGGCGACGCGGGCGGGCGAGGTGCTGGAGGCGTCGCGGCCGTCGTTGCCGGCGGCGATGGCGTACGTGACGCCGGAGGCGATCGAGTTGCGGACAGCGTTGTCGAGGGCGGTGTCGGCGCCGCCGCCGAGGCTCATGTTGGCGACGGCCGGCTTGACGGCGTTGCGGGTGACCCAGTCGATGCCCGCGACGACCTGGGCGGTGGTGCCGGAGCCGGAGTTGTTGAGCACGCGGACACCGACGATCTTGGCGTTCTTGGCCACGCCGTACGAGGAGCCCGCGACCGTACCGGCCACGTGGGTGCCGTGGCCGTGGCCGTCCTGGGCCGTGTTGTCGTTGTCGATCGCGTCGTAGCCGTACGAGGCCCGGCCGCCGAAGTCGCCGTGGGTGATGCGGACGCCGGTGTCGATGATGTACGCGGTGACGCCCTGGCCCCCCGGGTCGGGGTACGTGTAGCTCTGGTTGAGCGGCAGGGCGCGCTGGTCGATCCGGTCCAGGCCCCAGGACGGCGGGGACGGCTGGGTGCCGGAGATCGTGAAGACGCGGTCCTGGACGACGGACTCGACGGCCGGGTCGGCGGCGAGCTTCTTCGCCTGCGCCTCGGAGAGTTCGACGGCGTAGCCGTTGAGGGCGGCGGTGTACGTCTTCTTGATCTTCGCGCCGTAGCGGGCCGCGACCGCCTTGCCGGAGGCGGCGTCCGAGTCGGCGGCGGACTCGTCCAGGGTGACGATGTAGCTGCCGGCGACGGCGTCGGGGGCGTCGGCGTTCTCGATGACGCCTTCGGGGGCGGACTCGGCCGCGGTGGCCGGGAGGGCGGAGAGGGAGCCGAGGGCGAGGGCGGCGACGGCTATCGCACTGGCCGCGGCGGCTCTGCGGCGCGACGTACGCATCACGGACATGTGAGGGGTCCTCCTCATTGGTGGTGCGCTGCTGTGGGGGTGCGCGTTTAGGCAGGTGCATGACAACCCCTGGGTGGCGGAACGGGGCCCTGCACGACGAACCACGCCACCGTGTACGCGGCGTCGCCCATCTCGGTCTGCCAGCCGAAAGATTGACCGATCCATAGGAATCCCACAAGAGTGCTGAACAGCCGTTAACGCGTGTGCCACGCAACTGTCATGCTGTCCGCATGACGAAGGATGCGGCCTACATCTGTCCGGAATGCGGAGTGCGATCGCCCGCTTCCGCCCTGACCTGGTGCTGCCCGCGCTGCCGGGGCCCTGGGACCTGGACTTCCGCGCGGGCGCGGTGCCGCTCGGCGCGCTGGCGGGCCGGGTGAACTCCCTCTGGCGGTACGAGGAAGCGTTGCCGCTCTCCTCCCCGCGGGCATCGCTCGGCGAGGGCCGCACCCCGCTCGTCCCGCTCGCCGATACGGTTTCGGCCAAGCTGGACTTCCTCATGCCGACGCTGTCGTTCAAGGACCGCGGCGCGGTGATGCTCGCCGAACTGGCCCGCCGGCTCGCACCCCGCCGGGTGATCGCCGACAGCAGCGGCAACGCCGGGACGGCCGTCGCCGCGTACGGGGCGCGGGCGGGCCTGGACTGCACGGTGTACGTCCCGGAGGCCACGTCGCCGAAGAAGCTGGAGCAGATCCGGGCGCACGGCGCACGCCTGGAGGTCGTACCCGGCGACCGCGAGGCCACGGCCCGCGCGGCCCGCGCGGCGGCGGACGAGCCCGGCACCTTCTACGCCTCGCACGTGTACAACCCGTACTTCCTGCACGGCACGAAGACGTACGTCTACGAACTGTGGGAGGACCTGGGCGGCCGTCTACCCGACACGCTGTTCCTGCCCGTCGGCAACGGCACGCTGCTGCTGGGCGCCGCGCTCGCGATCGCCGAACTGGAGGCGCACGGGCTGATCGCCGGGCGTCCACGGCTGGTGGCGGTACAGGCGGAGGCGGTGGCGCCGCTGGCGCGGGCGTTCGAGGCGGACGCACTGGACGTGACGCCGGCCGCCGCCTCCGGCGGGGCGGCGGCCACCCTCGCCGAGGGCATCGCCATCCCGCACCCGCCCCGCGCCCGCCAGATCCTGCGCGCGGTACGGGACTCCGGCGGGGAGTTCCGTACGGTGACCGAGGACCGCATCCGGGACGCCCAGCGCGACTTGGCGCGACGCGGCCTGTACGTGGAGCCGACGGGCGTGGCGTGCTGGGCCGCGGCCCTGGCGGAACCCCCCGCCGGCACGGCGGTGGTGCCCCTGTGCGGCGCGGGCGCGAAGACCGGCATGGCGCAATAGCGACGGGGCGGGGATCTTGCCCCGCCGGGCGCCAGGGGGCACGGTGTTGCCTGCCGTAATTCCGTTGCTCATCACGGGAGTTGACGCATGAACAAGTCCTCGTTGCGCACCGCGGCGGCAGCCGCCGCCCTCGCCACCGGCCTGGCGGCCGGAGCCGCGACGCCCGCTCAGGCGGCAGCCCCGGAAAGGATCACGACGCAGCAGCAGTTGATGCGGTCACTGGAAAGCGCGATAGCGCAGGAGGCGGCCCGAGGGACCGCGACTGTCACCGACGACAACGTGGTGGGCTACGTCGCCCCCCGGGCGGACACCGCGACCAAGCCCTGCTGAGGTGGCCGCGGTGGAGTGGTGCCCCAGCGGAGCACCCGACCGGCCGGAGTCGGTGGTCCTCGGCGTACGGTCGGGCGAGGACGGCCGGGTCGCCTACCTGGCGGACCCGCTACCCGCCGCCGAGGTGGCCGGGATGATCCCCGAGGGCATCCCGCCCACCCGGATCCTGCGGTTCGCCTCGCACTGCGTGAGCGAGTGCGCCAATCGGGTCGGCACCGCGTGCGGCCTGATCGACCGCGTGACGGCCCTGCCGGCCCCGGCGGCGGGCGCCGTCCCGCGCTGCCACCTGCGGGCCCACTGCAAGTGGTGGCGCCAGTCGGGCCTCGCCGCCTGCCACCGCTGCCCGGCGGTGGCCACGGCGACCCCGCCGGACGACACCCTCACCGCCCTGGTGGCCGACCCGGCGACGACGCGGGAACAACTGGCGGCGCACTTGGCGGCACCGGCGGACTGACCCGGAGGGGCCACCGGAGGGTGGCCCCTCCCACCGGGCGGGGCGCGCTCAGAACTCATCGACACCGTTGCGCAATTCACGCGTCCAGTAGCCGGTCTTCGCGACGGCGTCGTCGACCGCGAGGCCGCCGGAGGGCACCTCGACGACGACACTGCCCTCGGCCGGGGCGCCGCCGACGAAGAAGTTCACATGGAAGGCGCTGACGACCCGGTTCTCCTCCGCCACACCGCCAAGGGCGACACGCACGTTCGCGTACGCGGGCGCCCCCGGCTTCAGGACGACCGGGGCGGCGGGCTTGCTCTTCGCGACAGCGGGCACGTCCTTGGCGGTCTGGATGTCACCGAAGGCGATCAACGGGTAGTCGTGGAGCCGGCACGTGCGCCCGGAGGCGTTGGTGGCGGTCAGCACGATGTGCTCGGTGGGCGTCTCGCCGGCCTTGGCCATGGTGACGTCGAGGTCGCGGTGGGTACAGGCGGGCACCTCCCCGGAGGCAGCACGCTTCGCGCTACCGGAGGCGGCGGTCGTACCACCACCGGTGATGGCCCCGCCGGAGACGGTCGTGTCGGCCCCACCGGAAGTGCCGACCGGCGACAACGACACCGCGGGCCCCTCGTCCCTGGCCCCGGTGGAACCGCCACCGCATGCGGCCAGCCCCAACGAGAGGACGGCGACGGCGAGGACGGTGTTCGCGCGGCAACGACGCATGATGGTGATCCCCCGTAGCGATCGGTCATCGGCACCCGTTCGGCGCCGACTCCAGCTTCGACACACCCGCTGCCGTCCGGCTTGCGTACCGCTAACGCTCCAGTGGGGGTTCCTAGGCTTGTCCTATGACCGAACGGCCCGACCTTCCGTTGTGCCCGCCCCGCACGGAGGGCTGGTTCGCGGAGGACCTGGATCGCCTCCCCCAGGCGCCTCGCCACACCGAGCTGATCGACGGAGACCTCGTCTTCATGGTGTGGCCGCAGAGGTGGTGGCACGGCCACCTCGTCACGATGCTCACCGTCGCTCTCATGGAGCAGGCGCCCGCCGACGTCAGAGTCGGCCGCGAGATGACCATCAAGCTCGATGAGCGCAATCGTCCCGAGCCGGATCTGCCGGTGACGACAGCCGCGTTCGACGGTGACCGTACGTGGTCCGCCCCTGAAGAGGTTCAGCTCGTCGTCGAGGTGGTCTCCCCGGAGTCCGCCCACCGGGACCGCACGGTCAAGCTCCGCAAGTACGCCGAGGCCGGCATCCCGCACTACTGGTGCATCGAGGACGAGGACGGAGCCCCTGTGGTGCACGTCTACGAACTGGACCGGCCGACCCGCGCCTATGCACCCGCGGGCATCTTCCGTGACTCGCTGACCCGCCCGGTACCGTTCCCGATCAGCCTCGAACCGGCCAAGCTCGCCCCGCCTCGACGCACTTGAGGAGAGCCAGGTCCGGCGGCCTCGACGACAATCTCGTTCGTGGATACGGACGGCCCGCGCACGTTCATCCAGCCCCCGGCCATGGAGAGCGAATCGACGTGGTGGCGGCACTCGAAGGGCACAACCGGCGCGCCGGGCCTGGTGGTCGCCGTGACGAAGAACGGCGAAGTGCCGGTGAAGGAGGTGGTCCGATGAGTCTGCGTCTCGCCGACTTCGACGCGTCCGAGGCCGTCGCGGCGGCCGACTGGTCCGTTCTCGCCGAACCGCAGGTCGAGAGCGTCGTACAGGCAGTCGCCCGCGCCTTCGCCCGAGACTACGGGCTGACGCTGGAGTACGAGGACGCCTGCCAGGAGGCCGTGATCGTCGTGGCCGAGCGGGCTGCCTACGTACGGCAGATCCTCGCCGACGCGGGGGCCGGCCTTCTGCACCGCTGGCTGTCCCAGCGCCTACGGGACCGCTGGCTGACCGAAGCCAAGCACCGCACCGCACACGTCTCCTACGAGGCCGCCCGGCACAAGGCGGAGAGGAGTGGCCTGTGACGGCCTACGACCGGCGACTCGTCGAGCACCTCCTTCCGGCGGTGTGGGACCAGGAAGCGGCGTACGGCATCCGCAACCCGACAGCCCCGGACGCCGACATGCCGAAGGGCACGGTCGATCCGAAGGCCGCGGGCATCCTGTTCGCCCACCTCGCCGACATCCGGCGAGGCTGGGCGACCGCCCCGCTCACCCCCGCCGAACGCCAGGCCCTCGTCCTCCGCTACGGCGCGGACCTGCCGGACGATGAGGCGGGTGCGTTGCAAGGAGTGACGGGCAGGGCAACCCGGTACCGGTGCGAGCGGGGCATCGGGAAGATCGCGGCGCACTTGAACGGCCACAGCTACGTGGACGGGTACGAGGAACTGGACGACGCGGCGGCGTGACCGCAGACGTGGGCCGAGTGACCGGCGGACTGCAAATCCGCGTGAACAAGCCATTCTGACGCGAAGAACGCCTCGCTCCCTTGACCCAGCACAACCGCTCGGGAAGCGTCACAACGCAAGAACCCGCAACCGACTTGGAACAGGAGGGCACCATGGCCCTAGAGTTCGTGGGAATCGACCCCGAGACCACCGGAGGCGGCTCGCCGACTGTGTGGGTGGAGGAAGAGACGGCCGACCTCGTCCTCCAGGGCGAGGAGGCCGACAAGCTGCTGAAGGCCCAGGTGAGCGAGACGGAGTGGGTCGCCGGACACGACACGGGAATTCCCGCGCATGAGACGGTGATCCGCATCCCGGCCCGCATGGTGCCGATTCTGAGGGAGGCGTGTGATGTCGCAGAACGGCGTGCCGGACTTCGCTGAACTGCTGCGGTCCGCCCAGCGCACCGCTGTCCACCTGGAGATGCGCGACGTCTACAGCGTCGGCGATGAGAAGGACAGCTTCGAGGAGTTCCTTCGGACCGGTCGGACCGACCTCGACCCCGATTCGCCGTTCTGGCAGGGCTGGACCCCGCTGGTGCGCGAAACCGTCGCCAGGGGCGTCCAGATGCGCCGGGCTCGGATTGTCTCCGAGCCGGTGACCGATTACATCCGATGGGAGCACGCCCTGACCGCGGTCAACGTCGCCGTCGGTGAACAGGTCCGCTGGCTCCCCCGGCGCCTCGCCTCCGACATCGCCCTGCCCGGAAACGACCTGTGGCTGATCGACGACCGGCGAGTGATGTTCCACTGGTTCACCGGGGACGGCGACTGGGCAGGACATGAGTTCAACGAGGACCCCGACCTGGTGAAGATGGTCGTCGCCGCGTTCGAGGCTGTGTGGGAACGCGGCATCGACCACGAGAAGTTCACCGTCTGATCCCGCGCACGGCCCCATGCCCGCCTCCCCCTCGTCCAGCGCCCAGGCGGCGCGTGAAGCCCTCGCGAAGCGCTTGCAGCACCTTCGTCAGGACGCCGGCCTCACCGGGAAGGAGCTCTCCTCCCGGTGCGGCTGGCATCCGGCGAAGACGACCCGCATCCAAAAGGGCGAGGCCGCACCCTCCGACGCGGACATCAGAGCCTGGTGCGCGGCCTGTGGAGCGGAGGACCAGACAGAGGACCTGATCGCCACGGCGCGGGCGGTCGACTCCATGTATGTGGAGTGGCGGCGCATCCACAAGAACGGTATGCGCAAGGTCCAGGAGGACTTCTACACCCTTCACGAGCGAGCGGCCGTGTGCCGTGTGTACTGCTCCAACGCCGTTCCCGGGTTCTTCCAGACCGCCGACTTCGCCACCGCCCTCATGCAGTCGATCACCGACTTCCAGGGAACCCCCAACGACGTCGCCGAGGCCGTCGCCGCCCGCCTCGCCCGTAGTCGGTTCCTGTACGAGGGAGGCCACCGCTTCGTCGTGCTGTTGGAGGAGTGGGTTCTGCGCTCGCGGATCGGCGACCGGGAGACGATGGCGAACCAGCTCCGGCACCTGCTTGACGTCCTGCCACTGCCCTCGGTCTCACTCGGTGTCATCCCCTTCACTGCCCAGCGCGTCATCTGGCCCCTGGAGGCGTTCTACGTCTTCGACGACGCTCACGCCGTGGTGGAGACCTTGACCGCCGAGATCAACATCAGGCAACCGCGCGAAATCGCCGACTACCGCAAGGCGTTCGCCGAACTCGCAAAGATGGCCGCCTACGGCGACCACGCTCGCGCCCTCATCAACTCGGCGATCAGCACCCTCGGGTGACGTTCCGCAATAACTCGCAATTTCGTTGAGCCCGATCTCACGGCCTTCGTACGGTCGTTGACGTCGCCGGAAGGCCAGGCTCCCCGTGCCGGCGGCAGTGGAGGAGAGGCCCAGCCCCACGCCCCCGTAGCCGGGCTGGGCCGTCCCATCGGAGGGATGACCCCGTGACGACGACCGCCGCCAGACCCGCCTCGATCGGCGCACCCGGCTACAGCGAGACGATGCCGTGCGAGCCGGAGTCCGCACGCCGTGCGCGCCTGCTCATCAGTGCCGCCCTCAACACCTGGGGTATAGGCAACCTGGTGGACACGGCCATGCTGGTCGTCTCCGAACTCGTCGGCAACTCCGCCCAGCACACCCCGTGCCGTCTGCTCCGGGTCACCGTCAGCCGGCCCGCACCAAACCGCGTGAAGATCGCGGTCACCGACAAATCACGCACAGTCCCCAACATAGCCAGCCCCGCCGACGACGCCGAAGAAGGGCGCGGCCTGTTCCTCGTTGACGTGCTGAGCGTCCGGTGGGGCTACGACCGGCACCGCTGGGGCAAGACGGTCTGGTCGGAGCTGGAGGTCCCCACATGCTGACCCTCCGGCTGCTTCCCGAAGAAGAACTGGACGGCGACCCGGCGCAGTGCGTCGAGCTGGCGGTGCCCCGACGTGGTGGTGACACGATCACTGTGACGTCCCTGCGTCTGACGCCCTCCGACCTCGTCCGGCTGCGGACCGAGGCCGACCTGACTTTGGGCGAGATCCGTGCGGAAGTCCTCCGCGCCGAGGCTACGTGGCGTCAGCTCCTCGGCCGCTGGTTCGAGGAGGGCCGGGCAGCCGTCGACTCACTCACCCCTGACGTGGCGCTCCTCACCCGCGTCCTGGAGGGCCTGCGCACCTCCCTGTAACCCACAGGCTCCCGGCCGACGACCGAAGGACAGCACCAGCCGGGAACGGCGCCGGGGGACTTCCCCCGAGGTACCCCGGCGCCATGCACAGCACAGCTCCATCAGATGAGCCCGGCCGGACACGGCCGGGAGAACCGAAGAGGAAGGAGCACGAGGTGGCAGAGAGCACGACACCGCCGCCGGCCCCGAGTGGCCTCCTGGTGGCGGTAGAGGAACTGACCGCCGTCCACGACCGGTACGACAGCCTCCGGTCCGACAACGCCGGGAGTTCCGGCGATGCCCCGTGGCCGGGCGGTGACGGCAACCTGACCGACATCGAGTAGCACCAGGCGGCGGGGGTTCGCGCGGTTCGCCGTGCGGGCCCCCGCCACAGCTGCGTCACGTGGTCGAACTCATGAGGAGGCAGTAATGGAACACCAGTTGATCAACGCCATCGAGACGGCGCTCGGGTGGAACGGAGTGGATGAGCTCGGCAAGGGCTTCGTGCGGGGAAGCATCGACGACCCCGCCCTCGTCTCCCGCATCCTGACCCCGAACCGCTTGCTCGACATCGCCATGCGCAGGAGCCTGAACCGCCCGCAGTTCCGGTGCTTCCAGAAGGGCGAGGAAGTCCACCCGGCCATCTACTACACCGACACCGTCAGCCCCCGGGGCCAGAGCATCCCCATGGTCAACATGCGCAGCCTGGGCAGGCTGCTGGGGGAAGGCGCGACGCTCATCCTCGACCAGGTCAATGTCTTCGACCCGACGATGGAAGTCGCCTGCCGGGCATTGCAGTGGTGGTCCCACGAGCGGGTGCAGGTCAACGCGTATCTGACGACGAACGACGCCGCGGGCTTCCCGCTGCACTGGGACGACCACGACGTCGTGATCATCCAGCTCGCTGGCGAGAAGGAGTGGGAGGTACGCGGAACCTCCCGCGAAGTCCCCATGTACCGCGACTCCGACCCCAACAACACTCCGACCGAAGAAATCGTCTGGGCCGGCGTCATGAAGTCCGGCGACGTGATGCACATCCCCCGAGGCCACTGGCACCAGGCGACCCGCAACGGCCACGGATCGGGGAAGAGCCTGCACGTCACGTTCGGGATCACCAAGCGCACGGGAGCGAGCTGGCTCGCATGGCTGGGCGACTGGTGCCGAGAGCACGAGATCTTCCGGCACGACCTGGATCGCGCGCACGGGAGCGGCACTCAGGCCCTGACCGAGGCAGCCGTCCGGCTGATCGGCGAGCGCTCCCCAGCCGACTTCCTTGCCGCGTACGAACAGGCGACGGCGCTCCCCCGGCACGTCCCGTTCCTCGACATCCTGGGGCCGCTCGACGCCGTGGCGTGCACCAACCACTTCCCGCCCCAAATCCGCGAGAACGGCGAGACCGTCGACGTCGTGGCCTCGGGGAAGAAGATCACCTTTACGGCTAAGGCCGTGCCCGCGCTGCGTTTGCTGCTGAGTGGCAAGCCGGTTCCGTTGAACCAGGCCGCGGCCGTCGTCGGGGCCGAAGTCGCGGAGGTGGCCGAGACCCTCGTGAAGGAGGAGATATGCGCGATTCTGACCCCCGAGTTGTCCTCGGGCTACACCGGTCTCGTCACGAACGCCGTCTCCTGACCGGAGCGCTCGACCTCGGCGTCACGGCAATCGACACCAGCGCCAACTACCTCGGCTTCCGCTCGCATGAGGTCCTTGCACGGATAGCGAGCGATCTGCTGCCGAAGTTCACGCTCTCCACGAAGGTGGGCTACTTCCCGAGGGCGGACCGGGCGGAACACTCCCTGGACCCCACTCGGCTGCACGGGGCCGTGGAACAGGCGGCCCGGGACCTCGGACGAGAGCCGGACGTGGTGTTCCTACACAACCCGGAACACTCGCTCCAAGAGACCGCCCCGCATAACCGGGACGCCCTGTTCCAGGCGTGCGCCACCCTCGACGACGCCACAGCGAAGGGGCTGTGTGGGGCCTGGGGCATCGCGTCCTGGGACCCGTCACCACTGCCGGAGCTGATCGACGTGACCATGCCGAGGCCGTCCGTCCTCATGGTCCGCGCCGGCCTGCTGGTCGGGATCAGAACACTCGACACCGTGAACACCCTCGCCGCGGCGTGGGGCATGAGCAACAGCACGATGTGGGGCATGAGCCCCTTCGGAGGCAGCACGGGCGCCCCCGTGTGGGACCGGATCGATCCCCGCGTCTTCCTCCGAGACCGCGCAGGACTCTCCCGCGTACAGGCGGCGTTCCGGGCCGCCTACCACCTCCCCCAGGTCAACACCGTCGCCGTAGGCACCGACGAACCCGCCCACCTGGGCGAACTCGTCGGCGCCCTGGCTGCCGAGGTCGATGAGCAGGCGATCCACCAGTATCGGAGCCTCCTCCGAGACCGATCACGCGGTCAGCCCGTCTGAAGCTCCGCGACGATCTGTTCGGCCATGCGGTGTGCGGGCTCCAGCCGAGGGTCCTCCGGATGCGCGTCCGGACCGAGGATCTTCGAGCACACGAACAGCGTCATCAGCTTGCCGTCCCGGCTCTCGAAGTCACGGCGCCGCTCTTGCCATACGCGATCGGCCAGAGCCGGGACAGCAAGCGAGCTTCCCCACAGCGAAGCGGAGTCCAGCCCGCGCGGCGCATTCCCCCAGTCCTCCCAGTCGAAGAGGCAGAACGTCGGCGCGGTCATGTTGGCCCAGTTCAGATCCGCGTGGGCCGGCACCCACCGCTCAACGGTCGTGTCGAAGTCACCAGCGAACGCGTCACGGATGGACTCGGTAACGAGGGCCTGCGTGATTGTGAGGGTGTCCGGCGTGGCGACGCGCCTCGTGTCCTGAGCCGCGAGCGCGTCCAGCGAGGTGTTGAACGCCCTCCACCACTCATCCGGCAGCTTCGGGTCCTCGCTCAGTACGGCGGTGCCGATCGGCGTCCCCGACAGAAGCTCGGTCTCGTCGGCCCGCCACATCACGGGCTCGGCCGCATCCCGCCAGACCACACACCCCTGCCACGCGGGCTGAGCAATGCCCTTCAGCCGAGCGGCGCACTCGTTGCCGTTCCACCCCTGAACGCCGATCTTGTCGAGCCCTCGCCGCTCGATACGCACCCACGTATCACGATCCGTCCGCGCCCCGACCGAGCGGCGCTTCCGTACTACTGTGTCCCGGTCCAGGCGTATCTGAAGCGACTGCTCCACGCGATCAAGAACCTCATCAACGGGTTTAACCCGCAGGTCGGGGGCACGAGTTGTTGATGCCGAGGGCGTCATACGCGCGACCGTAGCACTGGGACAACTCGCACAGGCTCATCTTGGCCACACCCGTCGCTGCATCCACTACCCCGGTACATCCAACTGTCGGTCCACCCCACCCTTCTACGGCTTCACCTGGATACCTGGACACCTGGAACCTGGACGGGTACGGTCGTGTACGCCGAACCCGATCCCGACTATCCGGCCCACGGGAGGGACCTTGACCATGCGCTCCATCGAGGTTGACGACGAGGTGTACGCGCTGCTCGTAAAGGAGGCGCGACCGCTGGAGGACACCGCGAACAGCGTGCTCCGCCGCAAATACGGCCTGGACAGCGAGACTTCCGACCCGGCGGACACGAACCATCGGAAGTCGACCCTCGCTCCGCTCGTAGACGCTGGCCAGCTGTCGAAAGGGCAGCGGCTTATGTGGCGGCGTCGCAACCTCGGCGAAGAGCACGTCGCGTTCGTAACGGAAGAAGGCAAGATGCGTCTGGAGGACGGCTCCGTTCACGACAGCCCTTCTGGCGCCTGTAGGGCTGCCGCCGGCATTTCCGTCAATGGTTGGTCTGCCTGGTGCACCGACGATGGGACGGCCCTGCACGTGCTGAAGGCCAGGATCTGACGGAACCAGCCTCGGCTCGTCTACCTCGTGGCAGATGGCCAGGACAGCTCGCTAGAACCCGCGACGGCCCCCAGAATTGGCGGGCCGTCGCGGAGGTTCAGTCGTCCTATCCCCGGGCGCCTGTGACCGTCAGAAGGATGTCCCAGCTGTTTGCCTGGCTCAGGTGCTCCTCGGTGGCGAAGAGGTACTTCCACACTCCGAACTGTCCGAGGTCCGTGACTTCCTTCGCCCATGCCTCGGCCGCTGCCTTCTTGGCCAGGACCTGTTCACTGGACGCCTCGGCGTCGGACTTGCCCTCGACGACCCAGTGCACGCCCTCCTTGTCGATGGCGATGAAGTCCGCGAAGTACCGAGACCCGCTGTCGAGCTGGATGAATGTCTCTCCGCGCGATGGGAGCCTCAGCCACCACTCGATCTTGGGACTCACGTCCATGAGGTTGGCGAGCTTGACCTCGGTCGACCGTGCGTCGAAGTACACGACGGGGAGGATCGAGCAGTCCCAGCCTGTGTACCCCATGCCCTTGATCACCCTTTCGGTGATCTGCATCTTCGGCATCGTCTGTCCGGGCCACGGTTGGGCAGGGGGCGGGAGACTCACCGTCACAAACTCGTGCTCGGTCTGGGCGAGCTTCTGTCTGAAGCTGGAGACCACGAGCCTCTCCAACTGGCTCAGGGCGAGCTTCGCCCTGGCCTCCTCCCACGGCGTGCCGTCCTCGTCGTCCGCCTCGATCGCCGCGCCGAGGAACGCGCCCACGATGCGGTTGGCATGCTCGACCTCGTCGTGCGTGAGCTTCAGCTGCGGCAGATTGAGAATCCGATCTTCCAGGTCCTCCCTGATCTTCGAGATCGGCAACTTGTGCTGCGTCGCGACTCCCGACTTCTGAACTTCGGTCTGGACCGACGAGACTTGGCCGTCCAGTCCCCGCTCCGTCTTCAGAGCGACCTTCTTCAGCTCCACCTCTATTTCGTGGCTAAACTTCTTCCCCTCCGATGCCACGGCTTCGGAGCTGACGAAGGCCAAGCTGTATGTGTCCGGCTTCTCCAGTAGACGCCTGCTCGGGAACTTGATGACGGGAGCTCCGTCCGCAGGCTTCATGATCTGCGGGATCTGCTTCTTCTCCGCCCCAGCTTCGGCGAGTCGATGCTCCATGTCGGCCATGCCGAGGAAGACGGTGTCGGGTACCTCGCTGTCGAACCCGCCCTCTCTGACAGGAGCTTCGCCCGTGAAGACGATCATTCCCTGAGTCTCGGTCTCAGAGTGCGAAGGCTTGGGGACCGCGCGACCAGCCCCAGCAGCCTGCCCGCCCTTGGCCCCCGGCGTAGCCCTTTTCAGGAGAGCGTTCTCCAGAAGGGAGTCCTTCGAGGCCAGCAACCGCCGGTACGACTCATGAGCGATGATGTCGACGCTGTCGATCATCGAGAAGCCGACACGCTCCCCGTAAGGAAGACGCAGGCCGCGGCCGAGGATCTGTTCCGTGAGGGTCTCAGAGGCGAGTGTCCGAAGCGCCACGATGACGCTGATGTTCTTGACGTCCCACCCTTCCTTGAGCATGTTCACCGAGACCACGGCCCGAACCGGGGAGTCTGGGTTCTCGATGCCGGCGAGGGCTTCGAGCGCGTCCTCCTTGCTGCCTGACGTGATCTGCAAGACAGCTCCTGGCTCACCAATGAAGCCTGGGCCCGCCAGGGTGTCGGCAGCTTCCGTCGCCTCCTCGATGCTCTGGCAGACCACGAAGAGAACGGGGTTGACCATGGGGCGCCCGTTGTTCTCGGCCCACTCCCGGGTGGTCTCTTCCTTCACCTTGCGCAGGTGACAGGCGTCAGCAAGCTGAGTCCGAACGTCAGTGTGTCCGTCCTCGCGGTAGACGATGACCGGAACCTTGACGAGCTGATCGGCGATCGCCTCGGCAAGCGAGTACTCGAAGACGATCCTGCCGGGAACCTTGCGGTCCGTCTCGTCAGGAGTGGCCGTCAGGCCCACAAGGGCTCGGGGTTCGAGGTCCCGGACCGCTTCGTGGAACTTCTTCGCGTCACTCCGGTACACGTGATGCTCGTCGGCGATGACGACCAAGTCATCGGCCGTGCGCAGGTGGTCATACAGGGCGGTCCCGATGAACTCATCGGTCATGTGCGCCGTGCGTGACGTCTTTGCTGTCGGCTTCGTAAGCAGCTGGACGTTGAAGATGAAGACCTTCAGCGCGTCCGGATCGTGCAGCGCGTCGCCAACGCGGCCACCCGCGTAGTTCTCCGGAGTGATGACAACGGGCTCGTAGTTGGCGCCCGGCACGAACTTCGGGCTACCAGGGTCGAAGTTGGCGACCGTCTTCCTCTGGATGGTCCGGCCCGGAGTGACGATCAGGATGTTGCGAACACCCTGGTCAGCGAGATAGTCGATCAGAGCCCGGCAGATGTACGTCTTGCCTACGCCAGTCGCCAGGTCGCACACGACCTCCCGCCCGTCCCCCGACTGGATCTCCTCGACGACCTTGGCCACGGCGCGACGGTTGGGGTCCCGCAATTCCATGCGGGTAGCCAGGTCCTCGATCGCCGCTTGGTCGTATGTGAGTGTCCAGCTCAACGCAGTACACGTCCCTTCATGTCCAACAGGTCCTGGGGAGCCTTCTTGATACGCGAGCCGGGGCTGAGGTTCTCCAGAAGGCTTGCCGCCTCGCGCAGGTAACTCTTGGCCACGATGAGAACTCTCTCGTTCTCGCTCAGCGCCTCAACGACCGACCGGACTGTGCTCTCGGAGACAAGCCCGTCGACCACTGCGAGACGCTGCCGCCCCTTCCGGCCGACGAACGGCGGTTCGGCGCCCGGCTCCAACTCGAAGCCGGAGATCTGTGCACAGGCGGCTTCAGCGAAGGCGTCGCCGGCCACCCACGAGGCGAGAAGCACTCGGTTACCCATGCGCTCGTACATGGACGGCGCGACTTCGAGATGCCGGAAGCCTCCGCCCTTCTCCCACCCGGACGACTCGGTGATGCCTCCGGAGTCCTCACCGTTGACAACCTTCTCAAGCCTGGGGCGAACGAAGCTCTCGACCGTCTCTGCTTCTCGCTCGACCGTTACCCACCTGCGCCCCAACTTGTGTGCAGTGGCAGCCGTGGTTCCTGAGCCACCGAAGCAGTCAAGGACGAGGTCTCCAGGGTCACTCGCAATCGTCATGACCTGTCGCAGAAGACGCTCGGGCTTCGGGGTGGCGAAGACATCGCCTACGAGAGCGCGGACTTCCTCCTTGCCGTTTCGGACGAAGCCCACCTCTTCCGGATGCCAGACAGAGGAGGGGACACGCCCTTGCTTCACCTCGGTGAGGTACCGCTTCAAATACGGCCGACTTTTTCCATCCGGACCCCAGTAGATCCGTCCCTCGCCGTCCAGGCGCTTCAGCTCTTCCTCGGAGACGCGCCAATAGCTTCCTGAAGGAGGGCCGGAGATCTTTCGACCGCTAGGGGTCACAACCGGATAGGTCCCCTTGGAGTAGTAGTTCCGGGCTGCGAGGTCACCGCGCCGCCACGGTCCACGAGGATCACTGTCGGGGTTGGTGTACGCGGAGTCCATGGACTCCGTGCGAGGGAGCTTGTTGAAGGTCAGCGCATCGATGTTCTTGGCGAAAACCAAGATCGAGTCGTGGTCGCCCGAGAGGTACTGTGCCGTGTTACGGGGATCGTTCCGGCGCTTCCAAATGATCGTTGAGATGAAGTTCCGCCGACCGAACACCTCATCCATGAGCACCTTGCAGTAAGCCATCTCTGCGTCGTCGAGGTGCACCCAAACGCTTCCGGAGTCGGCCAGAAGATCGCGAATGAGCAACAGGCGGTCACGCATCATCGTGAGCCAGACGGAATGCTCCAGCCCATCGTCGTAGTGCTCGAAAGCCTGCCCCGTATTGAAGGGCGGATCGATGTATACGAGCTTCACCTTGCCGCGGTACTTGTCCGCGAACTCAGGAAGTCTCGTGAGTGCCCGCAGCGCATCCCCGCTATCCCCCGCGATCAGCAGATTATCTTCGGCGCGCTTGAGGTCGTCGTGCACCTCACCCACCGTCGCGACGTCACGAAGGAGGCGCGTCTCGGTCACGCGGATGTCGTCCCGGTCGACCCACTCGTAGCCGCCGTCCTGGGTGCTGATGAGCGACCTGTCCTTATTGATCCAGGACAGGCTGAGACGCCCCGAGGTGCCCATGTCTTTCCTCCAACTGTCGTGACATTGGGAAGCGTACCGGCGAGGACTGACAACGAGGGACGCTCGCCGTCCAACCGTCTTCACCGGTCGCTTGGTTGCTACGAATCCGCCGCATCCCCACGCTGCGCCCAACGCCCCGAAGAGTCAGCACCAAACCAGCACGGGAGGGATGCAGAGGGGTGATGAGCGGTGCTTCCAGGTCAGCACCAAGTCAGCACGGGCGTGAAAAGGGGGCCTGCCCCCGAAGAGCCAGACCCCCTCTGACCTGCACATTTGCCAGATCACCCACGTCGTGCTATGTCACCCGCTACACGTTGAAGCGGAACTCCACCACGTCGCCGTCCTGCATCACGTAGTCCTTGCCCTCCATGCGGGCCTTGCCGGCCGCGCGGGCGTCGGCTACCGAGCCCGTTTCGACGAGGTCGTGGAAGGAGATGACCTCGGCCTTGATGAAGCCCTTCTGGAAGTCGGTGTGGATCACACCGGCCGCCTCGGGGGCCGTCGCGCCCTTCTTGATCGTCCAGGCGCGGGCCTCCTTCGGGCCTGCCGTCAGGTACGTCTGCAGGCCCAGGGTGTCGAAGCCGACGCGGGCCAGCGTGGCCAGGCCGGGCTCCTCGGCGCCGACGGACTGGAGCAGCTCCATGGCGTCCTCCTCGTCCAGCTCGGCGAGGTCCGCCTCCAGCTTGGCGTTCAGGAAGATCGCCTCCGCCGGGGCGACGAGCGCGCGCTGCTCGTCCTTGAACGCCTCGTCCGTCAGCTCCTCCTCGTCCACGTTGAAGACGTAGAGGAACGGCTTGGTCGTCAGCAGGTGCAGGTCGTGGAGCAGCTCCGCCTTCTCGCCGCCCTGCACGATGCCCTGCGAGAACAGCGTGTCGCCGCGCTCCAGGATCTCCTTCGCCGCCTCGACCGCCGCCACCTTCGGGGCGACGTCCTTCTTGATCCGGGCCTCCTTCGCCAGGCGCGGGAGGACCTTCTCGATCGTCTGGAGGTCGGCGAGGATCAGCTCGGTGTTGATCGTCTCGATGTCGTCCTTGGGCGAGACCTTGCCGTCGACGTGCACGACGTTCTCGTCCTTGAAGGCCCGGATGACCTGGCAGATCGCGTCCGACTCGCGGATGTTCGCGAGGAACTTGTTGCCCAGGCCCTCGCCCTCCGACGCGCCGCGCACGATGCCGGCGATGTCGACGAAGTCGACCGTCGCCGGGAGGACGCGCTGCGAGCTGAAGACCTCGGCCAGCTTCGTCAGGCGGGCGTCGGGCACGCCGACGACGCCCACGTTGGGCTCGATCGTGGCGAACGGGTAGTTGGCCGCCAGTACGTCGTTCTTGGTCAGGGCGTTGAAAAGGGTCGACTTGCCGACATTCGGCAGGCCGACGATTCCGATCGTGAGCGACACGTTGGCGACTTCCCTAGAAGTGTGGATGGTGGGCCGACCCCCCAGTTTACGGGCGCGTCCGGACTACCGGCGACGCCCGCCGGGCGGGGGCTCTCGGGAGAACTTCACGCCAAGGTCACCCCTAGGGCGTGTCCCATGCCGGTTTTCCGCCCTCTCGCGGCCTACGTTGTCCCCGTGGAGCAGCACAGGAGCAGTCCCCCGCGCCGCCCGCGGCCACCGCAGCCCCCGGTCGTGTCACAGGGCGCGGTCACCGAGGGCGCAGCCGTCTACCCGGCCCGCCCCCGGCCCGGCGTCCGGCCCGGACGGCGGCCGGTGCCTCCGGTCGTGCTGGCCATCCGCCGGCTCCCGAACCCTCGGCTGACCGGCCTGGGCGCCGGGCTCTTCGCCTCCGCGACGATGTTCCTGCTCGGCTGCCTGGACTGGCTCCTCCTCGACGGCTCGCCCCTGGTGTACGGGCTCCTCTTCCTGCCCGTCAGCGCGCTGACCGCGCTCTGGGTGCGGGGCGCGGACCTGGTGACCGCGCCCATCAGCGTGCCCATCGCCTTCGCGGTCGGCGTCGTGCCGATCGCGGGCGGTGAGGGCGGGATCGGGGGGCGGACGATGGCCGTCGTCACAGCGCTGGCGGTGCATGCGGGGTGGTTGTACGGGGGGACGCTGGTGGCGGGGCTCATCACGTGCGTACGGAAGGTACGGCTGATGAGTCGGCGGCAGCGGGCGCGGGCGGCGGCGCAGCGGCGGCCTTGACCGCCCCACCGGGCGGTCGGACGCCCGACGGCGGACGGGGGTGGTTCGGGGGGCCGTTCCGCTGTGCCCACCCGTTCCGCCCCAGCGGAACGACTGCCCACAGCGAAACGGCGGCGCCGGCCCACGGCGGAGCGGCGTGGCCGCACACCGCGGGAATCCCCGGGGCGCAGGTCAGTGGGGAGTCGCTGACATTGCCGCGCCCACGATTCCCGCGTTGTTCTGGAGTTGGGCCGGGAGCATGTCCGCGCGGACGTTCTTGATCAGGGGGAGGAACTTCTCCGCCTTGCGGCTCACGCCGCCGCCCACGATGAAGAGTTCCGGGGAGAACAGCATCTCCAGGTGGGCCAGGTACTTGCGTACCCGGTGGGCCCACTCCTGCCAGCTGAGGTCCTTGTCGTCCTTGGCCTTGGTGGAGGCGTGCTTCTCCGCCTCCTTGCCGTTCAGCTCCAGGTGGCCCAGCTCGGTGTTGGGGACGAGGCGCCCGTCGATGAAGACGGCGCTGCCGATGCCCGTACCGAACGTCAGAACGATCACCGTGCCCGTGCGCCCGCGTCCGGCGCCATGGGTCATCTCGGCGATGCCGGCCGCGTCGGCGTCGTTCAGGACGGTGACCGGCAGGCCGCCGAGCCGGTCGCCGAGGAGCGCGGCCGCGTCCACGTCGATCCACGACCTGTCGACGTTCGCCGCCGTACGGACCACGGAGCCGGTGACGACACCGGGGAACGTGACGCCGACCGGCCCGGACCAGCCGAAGTGGGCCACCACCTCGGCGACGCAGCCCGCGACGTCCGAGGGCGTCGCGGGCTGCGGGGTCAGTACTTTGTGCCGGGGCTCGGCCAGGTCTCCACGGTCCAGGTCCACGGGAGCGCCTTTGATCCCCGACCCGCCGATGTCCACTCCGAAGACGTTCATGGACACAACGTTACGGCTCGGAGCCGGCCGTCACCGGCTTACCGCTCGGTCAGGGACGCGGCCTCGGCGCGCAGGTCGCGGCGCAGCTCCTTCGGCAGCGAGAAGGTGATCGACTCCTCGGCGGCCTTCACGATCTCGACGTCCTCGAAGCCGCGCTGCGCGAGCCACTCGAGCACGCCCTCGACCAGGACCTCGGGGACGGACGCGCCGGACGTGACGCCGACGGTCGCGACGCCCTCCAGCCACGCCTCGTCGATCTCCTCGGCGAAGTCCACCAGGTACGCGTCGCGGGCGCCCGCCAGCTTGGCGACCTCGACGAGCCGCTTGGAGTTGGACGAGTTGCGGGAGCCGACGACGATGACGAGGTCGGCCTCGGCGCCCATCTGCTTCACCGCGAGCTGGCGGTTCTGCGTGGCGTAGCAGATGTCGTCGCTCGGCGGGGAGACGAGCTGCGGGAACTTCTCCTTCAGCGCGTCCACGGTCTCCATCGTCTCGTCGACGGAGAGGGTGGTCTGGGAGAGCCAGACGACCTTGGACGGGTCGCGGACCTCGACCTTCTCGACGTCGCCGGGGCCGTCGACCAGCTGGATGTGGTCGGGTGCCTCGCCGGACGTGCCGATGACCTCCTCGTGGCCCTCGTGGCCGATGAGGAGGATGTCGTAGTCCTCCTTGGCGAAGCGCACGGCCTCCTTGTGGACCTTCGTCACGAGCGGGCACGTCGCGTCGATCGTCGCGAGCTTCCGCTCGGCGGCCTCCTCGTGGACGATCGGGGCCACGCCGTGCGCGGAGAACATGACGATGGACCCCTCGGGGACCTCCGCCGTCTCCTCGACGAAGATCGCGCCCTTCTTCTCCAGGGTCTGGACGACGTACTTGTTGTGGACGATCTCGTGCCGGACGTAGATCGGCGCGCCGTACTGCTCCAGCGCCTTCTCCACGGCGATCACGGCACGGTCCACGCCCGCGCAGTAACCGCGGGGAGCGGCGAGGAGGACCCGGCGGGCAGGAGGCGTAGGAGTCATGCCCCCCATCGTAAGGGGGCGCAGAACAGGCGGATGATCCCCCACGCGGCTGAGACTGTGCCCATGACCGGCACCCTGCCCGCGCGGGAACAGGCGGCCCAGCAGGGCGGCGGCGAGTTGCGGCGCGCCCTCGGTTTCCGTGATCTCGTCGTGTACGGGCTGCTGTTCATCGCCCCGATGGCGCCCGTCGGCGTGTTCGGCGCGCTGGACGCCAGGTCGCACGGGGCGGTGGCGCTCGTGTACGTGGCGGCGACGGTGGCGATGGCGTTCACCGCGTTCAGCTACGCCCAGATGGTGCGGGTGGTCCCCCAGGCGGGCTCGGTCTTCGCGTACGCGCGGAAGGGGCTCGGGGAGGGGCCGGGGTTCGTGGCCGGGTGGATGGCGATGCTCGACTATCTGCTGATCCCGGCGGTGGCGTACCTGTTTGCGGGGATCGCCCTTGAGGCGCTGGTGCCGTCCGTGGGCCGGTGGGTGTGGACGGCGCTGGCCGTGGGGGTGACGACGCTGCTGAACCTGTGGGGGGTGCGGGCGGCGGCCCGGGTGGGGTTCGCGGTGCTGGCACTGGAGATCGTGGTGCTGCTGGTGTTCGTGGTGTCGGCGGTGGTGGTGCTCGTACGGGACGGGGCGCAGCGCGGCTGGCTGTCGCCGTTGACGGGGGACGGCACGTTCTCGGCGGCAGCGGTGCTGGGGGCGGTGTCGGTGGCGGTGCTGTCGTACCTGGGGTTCGACGCGATCGCGGCGTTCGCGGAGGAGGTGACCGGGGGCTCGGTACGGGTGGCGCGGGCGGTGCTGTTCTGTCTGGCGCTCGCGGGTGTGCTGTTCGTGGCGCAGACGTACCTGGTCGCGCTGCTTCAGCCGGTGTCGTCGGCGGAGCTGGCGGCCGAGCCGGCCCGGCAGGGGTCGGCGTTCTACGACGCGGTGGACGTGTCGGTGGGCGGCTGGCTGCACGATCTGGTGGCGGTGAGCAAGGCGGTCGGCGCGGCGTTCGCGGCGCTGGCGGGGCAGGCGGCGGCCGGGCGGCTGCTGTTCGCGATGGCCCGGGACCGGCGGCTGCCGCGCGTACTGGCCCGCGCGGAGGCGGGGGTACCGAGGGTGGCGCTGCTGGTGGCGGCGGGGGTGACGCTGGTGGCGGCGGTGTGGGCGGCGCGGCGGGCGGACGGGATGGACCACCTGGTGTCGGTGGTGGACATCGGGGCGCTCACGGCGTTCGTCCTGCTGCACGCGAGCGTGGTGGGGTGGTTCGCGGTACGGCGGGGCGGGGGCGAGCCCCGGTGGCTGCGGCACGTGGTGGTGCCGGTGGCGGGTGCGGCGGTGCTGGTCGCGGTGATCGTCTCGGCGGCGGGCTCGGCCCGGGCGGTGGGCGTGGTGTGGCTGGCCGTGGGGCTGGTGGTGCTGACGGTGCAGCGGGCGCGGCGCGGGCGTGGGCCGGGGTGAGGGCGTACGGTGCCGCCCGGCTGTCCGGCGCCGCCTGAGCGGTGCTTCGCCGGAAGCGGCGGTCTTGTCGGTGCCGGCGCGTACGCTCGCTCGTATGGCTCTCTCTACCTCTGCGGAATCGCCCCTGCCCGTCGGTGAGGTGTCGCGGCTCATCGGGGGGTGGATCGACCGGCTCGGTGCCGTCTGGGTGGAGGGTCAGATCACCCAGCTGTCGCGGCGGCCCGGGGCCGGGGTCGTGTTCATGACGCTGCGCGACCCGTCGTACGACATCTCGGTGAGCGTGACGTGCTACCGGCAGGTGTTCGACGCGGTGGCGGACGTCGTGTCGGAGGGCGCCCGGGTCGTGGTGCACGCGAAGCCGGAGTGGTACGCGCCGCGCGGGCAGCTGTCGCTGCGCGCGGCGGAGATAAAGCCGGTCGGGATCGGCGAGCTGCTGGCGCGGCTGGAGCAGCTGAAGCGGTCGCTGACGGCGGAGGGGCTGTTCGCGGCGGACCGCAAGAGGGCGCTGCCGTTCCTGCCGCAGCTGATCGGGCTGGTGTGCGGTCGGGCGTCGGCGGCCGAGCGGGACGTCCTGGAGGTCGCCAGGCGCCGGTGGCCGGCGGTCCGCTTCGAGGTGCGGAACGTGGCGGTGCAGGGCGTGCACGCGGTGCCGCAGGTGGTCCAGGCCGTGAAGGAGCTGGACGAGCTGGCCGACGTGGACGTGATCATCGTGGCGCGCGGCGGCGGCAGCGTGGAGGACCTGCTGCCGTTCTCGGACGAGCAGCTGGTCCGGGCGGTGGCCGCGTGCCGTACGCCGGTGGTGTCGGCGATCGGGCACGAGCCGGACTCGCCGCTGCTGGACCTGGTGGCGGACCTGCGGGCGGCGACGCCGACGGACGCCGCGAAGAAGGTCGTGCCGGACGTCGGCGAGGAGCTGGAGCGGGTGCGCGGCTTGCGCGAGCGGGCGTTGCGCTGCGTACGGGGCCTGCTGGACCGCGAGGAGCGGGGGCTGGCGCATGCGCTGCACCGGCCGCTGATGGAGCACCCGCAGCGCATGGTCGAGGAGCGGGAGGCCCAGGTGGACGCCCTGCTGGCGCGCGGCCGCCGGGTGCTGGGGCACCTGCTGGACCGGGCGGACTCGGAGCTGGCCCATACGCACGCGCGCGTGGTGGCCCTGTCGCCGGCGGCGACGCTGGAGCGCGGGTACGCGGTGCTCCAGCGGGCGGACGGTGCGGTGGTGCGGTCGCCGCGGGACGTGGTGGAGGACGAGGAGCTGAGGGCCAGGGTGGCGGAGGGGGAGTTCACGGTGCGCCGCGTGGACGGCTCCGTTGTCGGTCCCCGACCGTAGGGTGGAGGACATGGCAGCCAACACGACCGACGCGGCGACGACAGCGACGACGGCGATGACGGGGACGGGCACGGAGACCGGGACGGCGCTCGGGTACGAGCAGGCGCGCGACGAGCTGATCGAGGTCGTCCGCCGTCTGGAGGCGGGCGGTACGACGCTGGAGGAGTCGCTGGCCCTGTGGGAGCGGGGCGAGGAGCTGGCGAAGGTGTGCCGGCACTGGCTGGAGGGCGCGCGGGCCCGGCTGGACGCGGCCCTCGCGGAGTCCGAGGACGAGGCTGACCAGCAGGTTTAGCGGCGGGACCCGGGGTCCGGGGCTGTCGTGGTGTACCCCACACCCCCAATTTAGTTGAATATTCACCAATCTCCGCGTACGGTGGGTACATCGCTTGATCCCCTCCGCCCCGGAAGGTTGTTCCCGTATGTCCCTCGCCCTTGACCCCGCCGCCCAGGACCTCCTGTTCCGCGAGGCCCGCACCGCGAACGCGTTCACCGACGAGCCGGTGACCGAGGAGCAGGTCCAGGCGATCTACGACCTGGTCAAGTTCGGCCCGACCGCGTTCAACCAGACGCCGCTGCGCATCGTCCTCGTCCGCTCGGCCGAGGCCCGCGAGCGCCTGGTGCCGCTGATGGCCGAGGGCAACCAGGCCAAGACCGCGAGCGCCCCGCTGGTCGCGATCCTGGCGGCGGACAACGAGTTCCACGAGGAGCTGCCGAAGCTGCTCCCGCACTTCCCGCAGGCCAAGGACATGTTCTTCAGCGAGCGCCCGGTCCGCGAGGCCGCCGCCGGTGTGAACGCCGCGCTCCAGGCCGCGTACTTCATCGTCGGCGTCCGCGCCGCCGGTTTGGCCGCCGGCCCGATGACGGGCTTCGACTTCGCCGCCGTCCAGAAGGAGTTCCTGGACGACGACCACAGCCCGCTGATGATCGTCAACATCGGCAAGCCGGCGGAGGACGCGTGGTTCCCGCGCAGCCCGCGGCTTGAGTACGACGAGGTCGTCACCACCGTCTGACGCTCCGCCCCCGCCCTGCCGGGGGTCCGGGGGTCGCCCCCGGAAAAGCACAGTCCGCGCAGCCCGCGCCTTGAGTACGACGAGGTCGTCACGACCGTCTGACGCTCGCGGCTCCGCAGGACCTGGAAAGCCGGCGGCCCCGTGCACCATCCCCCCTGGTGCGCGGGGCCGCCTTTTTCACGTGCGCGCCTCGGCGTCACGCCTTCTTCGACTGGAGCGCCGCCGCCATCTCTCCCAGGCGGGCGAACGACGCCGTGCCGGTGACCACGGTGGTCACGCCCTTCTCGCGCAGCACCAGCGCGTCGTACTTCGGACCCTCCCAGCGCTGCCAGGCGCGGCCCGCCACCTGCTGCGTCTTCCCCGTGTTCTCGGCGTCGTGGCTGACCTCGGTGATGTACTTCTCCGCCGGGGCCGTCGACTGCTCGACCGCCACGTACTCGCGCTCCGGCGTCAGGAAACCGAGGTGCCAGGCGTTGGCCTCGTGGCGCTTGTACGTGACCGATGTCGCCCGCCAGTCCTTGGCGAGCCCCTCGGGGGCGAGCACCGGGTAGGGTGCGGCGCGCTGCGCGGTGACCAGCTCCACGGTGTAGTCGACGGTCCGGATCGGGTCCGCCTTGTCGTCGTGCGGGACGAAGAGGTAGATCACCGCCGCCGCGGCACAGATGACCGTCATCGACTGGAACATCCCGCGCACTGTCTGCTTGCCTCGCATACCTGCCACGCCCCCTATGGTCGCATCAGGGCATGCTGCTCATACGTGGGCCCCTCTGCTCAATTTGTCGACGTACCGATAGAGTCGCAGCACCCTCTACATCACCGGCCGTCGCCGTACAGAAAGGTGCGCTCCGATGACCGAGCATCACTTGCCGTCCGAGCTCGAGGTCTCCCCCGAGGCCCCCGACCGCAACCTCGCCCTGGAACTGGTCCGGGTCACCGAGGCCGCCGCGATGGCGGCGGGCCGCTGGGTCGGCCGCGGCGACAAGAACGGCGCCGACGGCGCCGCCGTACGTGCCATGCGCACGCTCGTCTCCACCGTCTCGATGAACGGCGTCGTCGTCATCGGCGAGGGCGAGAAGGACGAGGCGCCGATGCTGTTCAACGGCGAGCGCATCGGTGACGGGACCGGCGCCGAGTGCGACATCGCCGTCGACCCCATCGACGGGACGACGCTCACCGCCAAGGGCATGCCCAACGCGATCGCCGTGCTGGCGGCCGCCGACCGAGGCGCCATGTTCGACCCGTCCGCGGTGTTCTACATGGACAAGCTGGTCACGGGCCCGGAGGCGGCCGACTTCGTCGACATCGACGCGCCGGTGTCGGTCAACATCCGCCGGGTCGCCAAGGCGAAGAACTCCGCGCCCGAGGACGTCACGGTCGTCATCCTGGACCGCCCCCGCCACGAGGGCATCGTCAAGGAGATCCGGGAGACCGGCGCCCGGATCAAGTTCATCTCGGACGGCGACGTCGCCGGTTCGATCATGGCCGTCCGCGAGGGCACGGGCGTGGACATGCTGATGGGCATCGGCGGTACGCCGGAGGGCATCATCAGCGCCTGCGCGATCAAGTGCCTCGGCGGTGTCATCCAGGGCAAGCTCTGGCCGAAGGACGAGGCGGAGCGGCAGCGCGCCCTCGACGCGGGCCACGATCTGAACCGTGTGCTGTCCACGGACGACCTGGTCCGCGGCGACAACGTCTTCTTCGTCGCGACCGGCATCACGGACGGCGAGCTGCTGCGCGGTGTCCGCTACCGCTCGGAGACCGCGACGACCTCCTCGCTGGTCATGCGCTCGAAGTCGGGCACGATCCGGCAGATCGACTCGACGCACCGGCTGTCGAAGCTGCGCGCCTACAGCCAGATCGACTTCGACCGCGCGAAGTAGACAGGGACCGGGGCAGCCCCGAGAGGGGTCGAGTCCGCCGGGCCGGTGTGCGACGGTCCGGCGGGGACGAACGGGCGCGAGAACGGCAGGAGAACGGAACGAAAAGGGGCGCTCCCATGTGCGGTGGGAGCGCCCCTTCCCGTACGGGCCGTGCCGCCGGCCCGCCGGTCCCGTTCCGCGGTCGCCGTCGGCGGGGTCAGCCGGCGGCGGCGATCTGCTGGCCGGCCGACGCGGCCTTCTTCAGCTCCATCTCGCGGCGCCGGCGGCGGGCGAGCACCACGCGCCGCTCGGCCGCCGTCAGGCCGCCCCACACCCCGTACGGCTCGGGCTGGAGCAGGGCGTGCTCGCGGCACTCGACCATGACCGGGCAGCGGGCGCAGACGCGCTTCGCGGCCTCCTCGCGGGCCAGCCGGGCGGCCGTCGGCTCCTTCGACGGCGCGAAGAAGAGTCCCGCTTCGTCGCGGCGGCACACCGCCTCCGTGTGCCAGGGCCCGGCCTCGTCCTCGCGCGGGGCGACGCGCGGGGCGGGAACGGCGGCGACCTGGAGGGGCTGATGCGGCAGTTGCAGCACGGTCTACTCCTGACGACGGCTTACGCGAGAGAGACGATGCAGCAAGCCCTACCCGCTGTGCGCACGCCTATGCACTGCGTGGCACGGGCTTCCAAGGGGGCAAGACGGTCGGCCGAAATTCGACGGTCGGGCGGCGGCCGGGGCGGTGCCCGGCCCCGGAGGCTCAGTGTCCGAGGTGCTTGCGGAGCTTGCCGTGCAGCAGGTCGGCGATCCACGCGCCGCGCTTCGGGCGGGCCTCGACGCTCCCGAACACCGCGTAGCCGTTGACGACCACGACCGGGGCCTCCGGCTCGGCGGCCTCCAGGGCGTCGACCTCGAAGCTGCCGAAGACGCCGGTGCCGTTGCCGCGCAGCGAGACGTTCTCGGGGACGCGGACCTCGACGCTGCCGAAGACGGACGTCGCGTTGATGACGGTCAGGCGCTGGGTGAAGGTCGCCTCGGTGAGGTCGATCTCGACGCTGCCGAAGAGGGCGAACGCGTTCGTCCTCGGGCCGACGCGCCGGCGCCCCCTGCGCGTGCTGCTGGAGAAGACGGCGACCAGGCTCTCGGCGGGGCCGTCGGGGAGGGCGTCCGGCAGGCCGGCGTGGGGCTGTGCGGCGGCGGCCGGGCGGGCGCCGGCGGGGAGGTCCCGTACGAGGGGTTCGAGTTCGCCGACGGTCTTGGCGCGGTACACGGCGTCGATGCGCTCGGCGTGCTCCTCGGCGTCGAGCCGCCCCTCGGCGAGGGCGTCGCCGAGGATGTGCGCGAAGCGGTCGCGGTCGGCGTCGGAGGCCCGGATGGCGCCGCCGGGCGGCTGGTCGGCGGCGGACCGCCGCTCGGGTTCCCGGCGGGGCTCGGGCTGGGGCGTCTTCTCGAGGTCCACGGCCTCAGCGTAGCGAAACGCGATAGATCGCGACCAGGGGTGTATCGCGGTTCGCCGCTCCGGCCAAGGGGGCGGGGCCACTGAGCCTTACCTCACAAGTCCGGACGCGACATCGCGCTCTACGCTTGTGGGCGCGTCGCCAATGGAGGCCGCGCCGCTGTCTGCCGAGTGAGGAATGGCCGTCATGCCAGAGTTTGCGTACTCCGATCTGCTCCCGCTGGGACAGGACACCACGCCCTACCGCCTGGTGACCTCCGAAGGCGTGTCCACCTTCGAGGCCGACGGCCGTACGTTCCTCAAGGTCGAGCCGGAGGCGCTGCGGAGGCTCGCCGAAGAGGCCATCCACGACATCCAGCACTACCTGCGGCCCGCGCACCTGGCGCAGCTGCGGAAGATCATCGACGACCCCGAGGCGTCGTCGAACGACAAGTTCGTGGCGCTGGACCTGCTGAAGAACGCGAACATCGCCGCCGCCGGCGTGCTGCCGATGTGCCAGGACACCGGCACCGCGATCGTCATGGGCAAGCGCGGCCAGAACGTGCTGACCGAGGGCCGTGACGAGGAGGCCCTGTCGCGCGGCATCTACGACGCGTACACCAGGCTCAACCTGCGCTACTCGCAGATGGCTCCGCTCACCATGTGGGAGGAGAAGAACACCGGCTCCAACCTCCCGGCGCAGATCGAGCTGTACGCGACCGACGGCGGCCAGTACAAGTTCCTGTTCATGGCCAAGGGCGGCGGCTCCGCCAACAAGTCGTTCCTGTACCAGGAGACGAAGGCGGTCCTGAACGAGGCCTCCATGATGAAGTTCCTGGAGGAGAAGATCCGCTCGCTGGGCACGGCCGCGTGCCCGCCGTACCACCTGGCGATCGTCGTGGGCGGCACGTCCGCCGAGTACGCGCTGAAGACCGCCAAGTACGCCTCGGCGCACTACCTGGACGAGCTGCCGGAGGAGGGCTCGATCCTCGGCCACGGCTTCCGTGACAAGGAGCTGGAGGAGAAGGTCTTCGAGCTGACGCAGAAGATCGGCATCGGCGCGCAGTTCGGCGGCAAGTACTTCTGCCACGACGTGCGGGTCGTCCGCCTGCCGCGGCACGGCGCGTCCTGCCCGGTCGCCATCGCCGTGTCCTGCTCCGCCGACCGCCAGGCCGTCGCCAGGATCACCGCCGAGGGCGTCTTCCTGGAGCAGCTGGAGACCGACCCGGCGCGGTTCCTGCCCGACACGACGGACGAGCACCTGGAGCAGGACGGCGACGTCGTCAAGATCGACCTGAACCAGCCGATGGACGACATCCTCGCCGAGCTGACCAAGTACCCGGTCAAGACGCGGCTGTCGCTGACCGGCCCGCTGGTCGTGGCGCGCGACATCGCGCACGCCAAGATCAAGGAGCGGCTGGACGCGGGCGAGGAGATGCCGCAGTACCTGAAGGACCACCCGGTCTACTACGCGGGCCCGGCCAAGACGCCCGAGGGGTACGCCTCCGGTTCGTTCGGCCCGACGACGGCCGGCCGCATGGACTCGTACGTGGAGCAGTTCCAGGCCGCCGGCGGCTCGAAGGTCATGCTGGCCAAGGGCAACCGCTCGCAGCAGGTGACGGACGCGTGCGGGACGCACGGCGGCTTCTACCTGGGCTCGATCGGCGGCCCGGCGGCCCGGCTGGCGCAGGACTGCATCAAGAAGGTCGAGGTCGTCGAGTACGAGGAGCTCGGCATGGAGGCCGTCTGGAAGATCGAGGTCGAGGACTTCCCGGCGTTCATCGTGGTGGACGACAAGGGCAACGACTTCTTCAAGGACCCGGCGCCCGCGCCGACCTTCACGTCGATCCCGGTGCGCGGTCCCGGCCTCGCCTGAGACGCGTACGGGAACGCCGCCCCCTCGTGCGAGGGGGCGGCGTTCGCCTTTACGCGAAGCGCTGCTTCGCCGAGCCGTCGCAGGGCTGGAGCCGCAGCGGGTCCTTGACGGCCGCCAGCGTCACGCACAGGTTCGTCGCGGAGGCCGGGCGCAGGGTGCCCGCCTGGCGGACGAACTTCTGGTTGGCGGCGCCCGAGCAGTTCCAGACGATGAGCGACGCGCCGGACTCGTAGCGGGCCGAGGGGACGTCGAGGCAGCGGTCGTGCGTCAGCGCGGTGTGCAGCGACCGGCGCTCGGCGTCGTACCACCACTCCTGGTTGCGGCCGCCGTGGCAGTCCCAGCCGAGCACGGCTGTGCCGTTGCGGGTGACCGCGCCGGAGACGTCCACGCAGGCGCCCGTGGCCTCGTGCCGCAGTGGCGTGAACTTGTCGTTCCAGGCCCCCGGCACCAGCACCGCCCTGCCGGTCGACGCGGGGTCGACGCAGCCGGCCTCGCGCAGGCCGGAGTCGTACAGCTGGGTCAGGCAGGACGCGAACGCGGCGTGGCCGGCCTTGTTGGGGTGGAACGACTGGCGGACGGAGTTCTCGTCCCAGGGGAACTTCGACACGTCGACGTACAGCCCGCGTGCCCAGGTCTCGTCCATGCAGACTTCGTGGCCGTGGAAGAGGCGGGAGTTGTCGAGGTAGTGGGCGCCGGTGTTCGCGGCCGCGCGGCGGATGCCGCGTTCGAAGGCGGGGACGGCGGTGTTGCGGCCCCAGACGGTGTCGGAGTCGTAGCCGAGCCCGCCGCAGGCCAGCTTGCCGGGGAAGTTCGGGTTGTCGTGGAAGTCGGGGCCGATGGGGCTCGGGTAGCTCATCACGACGAGCTTGTAGTCGCCTTCGCCGTACCCGGCGTCGCGCATGACGGTGCGCAGGTCGCGGACGGTCTGCTCGACCTTGGGGACGAGGCCGTCGACGCGGGCCTGCCAGCCGGGGGCGTACTTCGGCTCGCACGGGCCCTGGAGCAGGACGTAGCGGGTGACGCAGTCGGTCATTACGGGGCCGAACTGCAGGTCGTCGTTGGCGCCGACGACGAGGAGCACCATCTTGACGCGGGTGTTGCGGGCCTTGACGGCGAGGCTGTCGCTCTGGACCAGCTCGTCAGCGTACTGCGGGCTGCCGCCGATGCGGATGTTGCCGGTGGCGCCGCCGGAGCAGGAGGCGTTGTACGTGACGTCGGCGGATATGCCGGTGCGGTGGATCGCCGCGTCGGGTGAGCGGTGGCACCAGTTGTCGGGGCCGTCGGTGCCGGGCTCGTAGGTGCCCACGCCCTCGCCGGAAATCTCGCTGTCGCCGAGGGAGACGAGCGCGGTCTTCCGCTGGTCGAGCGGGCGCTCGGCGGGGCTGCCGTACAGGGCGGTCGCCTCGGCGGCGCGGATCCGTTCGAGCTCGGCCGGCAGCGGTACGGAGGTGGTGGTCCGGGTGGTGTCGGCGGCCGTGGCCGCCGGGGCGGCGGTCAGTCCGCCGAGCGCGGCCGCGAGCGCGGCGGTCGCCGCGACCGTACATCTGAGTGTCAGTCTGGTGCGCGCCATTGCGCCTCCTGGAAGTGGGGTTACCCACGGTTTTTACTGGCCGGTAAGGCACTTGGGAATAGATCGAACAAGACAAGTGCTCAACTTTCCAAGGAGGTTGGGACGATGACCGACACAGGCGAGTACCGGATCGAGCACGACTCGATGGGGGAGGTCAGGGTCCCCGCGCACGCCAAGTGGCGGGCGCAGACCCAGCGGGCCGTGGAGAACTTCCCCATCTCCGGGCAGCGCCTGGAGCGGGCCCACATCGAGGCCCTGGCCCGCATCAAGGCGGCGGCCGCCCAGGTGAACGCCGAGCTGGGCGTCCTGGACGCGGACGTCGCCGGGGCGATCCAGGAGGCCGCGGCCGAGGTCGCCGAGGGCCGCTGGGACGCGCACTTCCCGGTCGACGTCTTCCAGACCGGCTCCGGCACGTCCTCCAACATGAACACCAACGAGGTGCTGGCCACCCTGGCGAGCGAGCGGCTCGGCCGGGACGTCCACCCCAACGACCACGTCAACGCGTCCCAGTCGTCCAACGACGTGTTCCCGTCGTCCATCCACATCGCGGCGACCGCCGCGGTGGCCGGAGACCTCATCCCGGCCCTGGAACATCTGGCCACGGCCCTGGGGCGGAAATCAGCCGAATTCGCGAACGTCGTCAAGTCGGGGCGCACCCATCTGATGGATGCCACTCCGGTGACGCTGGGCCAGGAGTTCGGCGGGTACGCGGCGCAGATCCGGTACGGGATCGAGCGGCTGCGCGCCTCGCTGCCGCGCCTGGCCGAACTGCCCCTGGGCGGTACGGCGGTCGGCACCGGCATCAACACGCCGCCCGGGTTCTCCGCCGCCGTCATCGCGGAGGTCGCCCGCGCCACCGGGCTGCCGCTCACCGAGGCCCGCGACCACTTCGAGGCGCAGGGCGCGCGGGACGGGCTCGTCGAGACGTCCGGCCAGCTGCGCACGATCGCGGTCTCGCTCACGAAGATCGCGAACGATCTGCGCTGGATGGCGTCCGGGCCGCGCACGGGCCTCGCGGAGATCAATCTGCCGGACCTCCAGCCGGGCTCGTCGATCATGCCGGGCAAGGTCAACCCGGTGGTCCCCGAGGCGGTCCTGATGGTCGCGGCCCAGGTGACGGGCAACGACGTGACGGTCGCCACGGCGGGCGCCGCGGGCAACTTCGAGCTGAACGTGATGCTGCCGGTGATGGCGAGGAACCTGCTCGAGTCGGTGCGGCTGCTGGCCAACGCGTCGCGGCTGCTGGCGGACCGCACCGTCGACGGGATCACCGCGAACGTGGAGCGGGCCCGCGAGTACGCCGAGTCGTCCCCGTCCGTGGTGACGCCGCTCAACAAGTACATCGGGTACGAGGAGGCGGCGAAGGTGGCGAAGAAGTCCCTCGCGGAACGCCGGACGATCAGGGAGGTCGTCCTGGAGTCGGGCTACGTGGAGCGCGGCGACCTCACGCTCGAACAGCTCGACGAGGCCCTCGACGTCCTGCGGATGACCCGCCCCTGAGGTGGTCGGGGCCGCCGGCCAGGAGGGTGCCGGGCGGCCTGACCTGGGCCGGTCCGTGCGCGGGCCGCCGTACGCCGTGATCCGAGTCGCGGACGGCGGCCCGGGTGCGGACCTAAGATCTGCGCATGACAGCGGAGACGACGGAAACAGAGGACAGAGCGGACGGCGACAGCACCCGGTGGGCCGTGGGTGACCGGATCCTGTGGCGCTACCGGGACAACGGCGACGGTCACGTCCACATCTGCCGGCCCGTGACCGTCGTCCAGGACACCGCCGACCTGCTCGCCGTGTGGATGGCGTCCGGCACCGAATGCGTCAAGCCCGTGCTCGCGAACGGCACCCCCGTCCACGAGGAGCCGCTGGCCACCCGCTACACCGCGCCCCGCACCACCACGCGGGCGCCGTGGACCGGCATGGGCGTGCTGAAGCTGGCCCGGCCCGGCGAGCCGTGGTCGGTGTGGCTGTTCTGGGACCGCGGCTGGGTGTTCCGCAACTGGTACGTGAACCTGGAGTCGCCGCGGGTCCGCTGGGCGGGCGGGGTCGACTCCGTGGACCACTTCCTCGACATCTCGGTCTACCCGGACCGCAGTTGGCTGTGGCGCGACGAGGACGAGTTCGCCCAGGCGCAGCGCAGCGGCCTGATGGACGCCCGCCAGGCCCGCCGGGTGCGGGAGGCCGGGGACCGTGCCGTCGAGGTGATCCGGTCCTGGGGCGCGCCGTTCGCGGACGGCTGGGAGAACTGGCGGCCGGACCCGCGGTGGACCGTTCCGCAGCTGCCGGACGACTGGGATCGCACCCCGGCGCGTACGGCTCCATGAGACCCTTGATGCGCCCCTGGGGGGAAACCGTAGGATCGTCCTCCGCCGGACGCCGCTGAGTCCGCAAGGCAGCAACGACCGAGCAACGCAGCCGAACTGACCGTAAGTCATCTACGAGGGGGTGGAGCCGTGCCCGATGTGCGCACGGATCCGTCGCCCCTTGTCGACGCCGCCCCCAGAGCGGGTATAGCGCCTGACAGAGCGATTGCCTCGCCCAACCGGCCCGGACGGACGGAATCCCACGCGTGACGGAGCATCCCACCTCCCACGAAGGCCGGCAGCCTCTCGCTGCGCGGCCTCAGGAACGTGCGCGGCCACGGCAGGAGGGGCCCGAAGCGCCCACCGCGCCGCCCGCGCCCGCGCCCACGCACGGCCCGGCGACCGCGCACGAGACGGCGGGCCCGCACGACACGGCCCCGCACGGCCCGGCGGCCCCGGGCGGTACGGCCGCCACCGCGGCCAGGGTGCCGGGGCAGTCGGGCCGCCCGGCCGGGCCCGCGGCCGCGGCAGGAACGGAGGCCGGTGCCGGCCGCGGAGGCGAGGCCCGTGAGACCACGGCCGCCCGCGCCGCGGCCGCTCGCCGTGCGCGCCGCGCCGGAGGAGGCCGCGCGGCGGCCGCCGCGCCCAGGGCGGCGGCGCAGGCCGACGGCTCCGGCACCGCGCCGGAGTCCGGCTCCCGTGCCGGGCACACCGGCGAGGGGCGCGAGGCCGCGGCGGCGAGGGCGGCGGACGGCGGACAGCCCGGGGGCCGTTCCGGTGCGCCCGCCCCCGGCACACCGCCGGAAGGCGGCTCCGGTGCCGGGCGTGGCGGCGAAGGCCGGGACCCCGGCGCGGCCAGGGCCGCGGCCCAGGGCGGCCCGCAGCGCCCGGCGGCCCCGCAGGCCCAGGTGGGTCCGCGGGGCCAGCACGGCGCGCAGGCGCAGCCCGGGGGTCAGGCGGTGGCCGGCGCCGGGCTCGGGCCTCTGCCGCCGGACCCCGTGGGTACCGCGCGGCGGGAAGGGGACCGGCTGCGGTTCGTCGGTGCGGCGACGCGGCGCATCGCGCGCGGCATCGACCTGGACGAGATCGTGCTGGGCCTGTGCCGGGCCACCGTGCCGACGTTCTCCGACGCGATCCTGGTGTATCTGCGCGACCCGCTCCCGGTCGGGGACGAGCGGCCCGTCGACCCGTTCGTGCTGCGGCTGCGGCGTACGGACCGGCTCCGTTTAACGGAGGACGACACCCCGGAGCCCGGTCTGCTCACGACGGGTCCCGTGGTGGCGCCGGACGCCGAGCAGAGCCCGGCCGCCGAACTGTGCGAGGTGCGCCCCGGCGGTGCCCTCGCCGAGGTGCTGCGCGGGGTGCGGCCGGTGTTCGGCGACTCGGCGGGCGCCCGTGCGGCGCTGCCGGAGCTGCTGGGCGACGGGCGCGGCGTACCGTCCGGGCACCGGGCGATCCTCGCGCCGCTGCGCGGCCGGCGCCGGGTCATCGGTGCCGCGGTGTTCCTGCGCCGCCCCGACCGGCCGCCGTTCGAGCCGAACGACCTGCTCGTGGCGGCGCAGCTGGCCACGCACACGGCGCTCGGCATCGACAAGGCCGTGCTGTACGGGCGCGAGGCGTACATCGCGGACGAGCTGCAGCGCACGATGCTGCCGGAGAACCTGCCGCAGCCGACCGGGGTCAAGCTGGCGTCCCGGTACCTGCCGGCCGCCGAGACGGCCCGGGTGGGCGGTGACTGGTACGACGCGATCCCGCTGCCGGGGAGCCGGGTCGCCCTCGTCGTGGGCGACGTCATGGGGCACTCCATGACCTCCGCCGCGATCATGGGCCAGCTCCGCACCACGGCGCAGACGCTCGCGGGTCTCGACCTGCCGCCGCAGGAGGTGCTGCACCACCTGGACGAGCAGGCGCAGCGGCTCGGCGAGAACCGCATGGCGACGTGCATGTACGCGGTGTACGACCCGGTCGCGCACCGGATCACCATCGCCAACGCCGGTCACCCGCCGCCGATACTGCTCCACCTGGGCGGCCGTGCCGAGGTGCTGCGCGTCCCGCCCGGGGCGCCCATCGGCGTGGGCGGCGTGGACTTCGAGGCCGTCGAGCTGGACGCCCCGGCGGGCGCCACGCTGCTGCTGTACACGGACGGCCTGGTGGAGTCGCGGCTGCGGGACGTGTGGACCGGCATCGAGCAGTTGCGGGAGCGGCTGGCGGCGACCGCCCAGCTGACGGGTCCCGACCACTCGCCGCCGCTGGAGGCGCTGTGCGACGACGTGCTGGACATGCTGGGACCCGGTGACCGGGACGACGACATCGCGCTGCTCGCCGCCCGGTTCGACGGGATCGCGCCGAGCGACGTCGCCTACTGGTTCCTGGAGCCGGAGGACGCGGCCCCGGGGCGGGCGCGCCGGCTGGCCCGGCGGGCCCTGGCCCGCTGGGACCTGGAGGACCTGACGGACTCGGTGGAGCTGCTGATCAGCGAGGTGGTCACCAACGCGGTGCGGTACGCGTCGCGGCCGGTGACGCTGCGGCTGCTGCGCACGGACGTGCTGCGGTGCGAGGTCGGCGACGACTCGCCGCAGCTGCCGCGGCAGCGGCGGGCCCGGGACACGGACGAGGGCGGGCGCGGCCTGTTCCTGGTGAACCGGCTGGCCCGGCGGTGGGGTGCGACCCGGCTGTCGACCGGCAAGGTCGTCTGGTTCGAGCTGCCCACGCCGGCCTGACCGTGCCGTAGGGGACGAGGAAGAGGAAACGAGAAGTGGCCGGGACCCGCTGCGGGTCCCGGCCACTTCTCGTACGGGCGCTACTGCCTGATCGGCTTGTCGTCGAGCGAGCCGGGGTCGGTCCCCGGATCGGGGTCCGTGTCGCCGCCGGTTCCGCCGTCCGTGGGGGTGGGCGTGGGGGACGTCGGCGTCGGCGGGGTGGGGCTCGTCGGCGTGGTGGGCGTGGACGGGGTGCGGGTCGGCGGCGTCGAGGACGGCGTGTGCGAGGGCTCGGACGGCTTGTCGCTGGGCGTCGCCGACGTGGACGGGCTGGACGAGGTGGACTGGCTGGGCTCCGGGTCGGGGCTCGCGGTCTCGGCGACGTCCAGGTCGAACTCCGCGTCGGAGCCGCCGCCGAGGGCGTCCAGCGTGTAGTCGGCCCAGATCCGGGCGGGGAAGCCGCCGCCGTTGGCGCGGCCGGAGTTGGCGGTGCCGGTCAGCGTGACCTGGGTGCCCTTCTCGGCGTCCTCACCGAACAGGGCCACGACGGTGGCCAGTTCCGGGGTGTAGGCGGCGAACCAGGCGGCCTTGTTGTTCTCCGACGTACCGGTCTTGCCGGCCGCGGCGTAGGCGGAGGTGTTGGCCTCGTGGCCGGAGCCGTTCTTGACGACGCCGGTCAGGACGGAGGTGACGGTGTCGGCGGTCTCGCGGCTGACGACCTGGTCGCCGCTCTGCTCCACGAGCCGGACGGTACGGTCCTTGTGCTCGGCGGACTTCACGATCGACGGGGTGACCTTCTTGCCGTGGTTGTCGAGCGTGGCGTACACGCCGGCCATGTCCCACGTCGAGGCGCCCATGGTGCCGAGGGACATCGCGGGCCGCTCGACGAACGCCTCGCCGTCGCGCATGCCGAGGGCGAGCGCGGTCTTCTTCACCTTGGCGGGGCCGACGTCCACGATCATCTGCGCGAAGACGGAGTTGATCGACTTGTTCATGGCCCGCTGGACGGTCACGGGACCGTAGCTGACGTCGTCCTCGTTCTCCGGGGCGAACGGGGTGTCGCTGCCCTCGACGGGGCGCTTGCTGGTGCCGTCGTAGCGGGTGTTGACGCCGATCTGCCGGCCGTCCTGCGTCTCGGAGCCGTTCTCCAGGGCGGACGCGAAGACGAGCGGCTTGAAGGTGGAGGCGGGCTGGTAGTCGCGGCGGGTGGCGTTGGAGACCCAGTGCTCGGTGGCGCCGACGCCGCCGTAGAGGGCGACGACGCGGCCGGTCTTCGGGTCGACGGAGGTGGCGCCGGCCTGGACGGTCGCGTCGACCTTGTTGCCCTTGCGGTCGAGCTGGTCCTCCAGCTGCTGCTTGACCGCCTCCTCCAGTTCCTTCTGGCGCTTCTTGTCGATGTTGAGGGTGATGGTCCAGCCGCCGGCCTTGAGGTCCTCTTCCTTGATGTCCTCGTTCTGGCGCATCAGTTCCTGGTTGGCGGCCTCCACCAGGTAGCCGGTCTGGCCCTCCATGCCGGGGGCGCCCTTGGGCTTCTGCGGGACAGGGAAGGTCATCCCGCTCCGCTTGGCCGCGTCGAGCCAGTTCTCCTCGACCATGTTGTTGAGGACGTAGTTCCAGCGCTCCGTGACGAGCTTCTTGCTGGTGTCCGTGGCGGAGGTCCAGTCGTACTGGCTGGGGGCCTGGAGGAGGGCGGCGAGGTAGGCGGCCTGCTCGACGGTGAGCTTGTCGGCGTCGACGCCGTAGTAGGCCTGCGCGGCGGCCTGGATGCCGTACGCGCCGCGGCCGAAGTAGCTGGTGTTGAGGTAGCCCTCGAGGATCTCCGGCTTCTCCTTGCGCTGGTCGACCTTGAGGGAGATCACCAGCTCCTTGAGCTTGCGGCTGACGGTCTGGCTCTGGTCCAGGTAGTAGTTCTTGACGTACTGCTGGGTGATCGTCGAGCCGCCCTGCTTGCCCCTGCCGGTGAGGGTGTTGATCACGCCGCGGGCGGTGCCCTTGATGTCGACGCCGTGGTCCTCGTAGAAGGTCTTGTTCTCGGCGGCGACGAAGGCGTCCTGCACGGGCTTCGGGATCTCGTCGATGTCGACCATCGACCGGTTCACCTTGCCGCTGCGGGCCAGGATCGTGCCGTCGCTGTACTTGTAGATGTTGCTCTGCAGCTCGGCCTCGGGGTTCGGGCCGGGGACCGGGACCATGAGGTAGACGACGTAGAACGCGCCCATCGCGAGCAGGCAGAACCCGAAGAAGGTGCCGAGCAGCTTCCGCCACGTGAAGAAGCGGCGTATGCCGCCGCCGCTCTTCTCCGCCCGGCGCGCTCCGCGCTGCCTGGCCCGTCGCGCTTCCGCTCGCCCCATGGCTTCGATGCTCCGCTCTTCGTTCTCTGCTGGTGCGTTCGTGGCTCTTCGCCGTGGCTTTTCAGTCACCCGCGTCCGGATCAGCTCAGCAAGCTAACCCGCCACAGCCGACAAAGACCAACGGATCCGGTCTTTTCCGGACGTGACAATGAGCACCTGTCTCAAACAAACCGACTCACCACAGGCCCCCATGGTTGCCACGCTGAATAATGTGCTATCACTTTGATAGGCGACGGGGTTCGCCGAAGTACGAGACGAACGGGGGGACTTCATGTCCACGACCAGCACGGAAGCCATCCACCAGGGGTCCGGCGCGCCGGCGATGCCGCAACCGCGTGTGACGGAGTTCGCAGCCCGCAGCATCGGCGGTGGCGCGGCGCTCACGGTCGGCCTCGCCGGGGTGCTCGGCGGCGTGGGCCTCGTCATAGCCGGCGGGATCACCGCGAGCGGCGGATCGGCGGGGGCCGGAGTCGCGCTGAGCGTCGCCGGGGTCCTCGTCGTGGTGGCGTCGGTCATCGCGATGACCGGGCTCAACATGGTGGCGCCCGGTGAGGCCCGGGTCGTGCAGCTCTTCGGCCGCTACCGGGGCACGGTCCGCGCGGACGGGCTGCGCTGGGTCAACCCGTTCGCGACGCGGCGGCCGATCTCGACGCGCGTACGGAACCACGAGACCGCCGTACTGAAGGTGAACGACGCCTACGGCAACCCGATCGAGCTGGCCGCGGTGGTCGTGTGGCGGGTCGAGGACACCGCCCAGGCGATGTTCGAGGTGGACGACTTCGAGCAGTTCGTCTCCACGCAGACGGAGGCGGCGGTCCGGCACATCGCGATCGAGTACCCGTACGACGCGCACGAGGAGGGCGGGCTCTCGCTGCGCGGCGACGCCGAGGAGATCACCGAGAAGCTGGCGGCCGAGCTGCACGCGCGCGTGGAGGCGGCGGGCGTCCGCATCATCGAGTCGCGCTTCACGCACCTCGCGTACGCCCCGGAGATCGCCTCGGCGATGCTCCAGCGGCAGCAGGCGGGCGCCATGGTGGCGGCCCGGCGGCAGATCGTGGACGGCGCGGTGGGCATGGTGGAGGCGGCGCTGGACCGCATCTCGGAGCGGGACATCGTCGACCTGGACCCGGAGCGGAAGGCGGCGATGGTGTCGAACCTGATGGTGGTGCTGTGCGGCGACCGCTCGGCGCAGCCGGTGGTGAACACGGGCACGCTGTACCAGTGAGCGAACGCAAGGAGCGCAAGCAGGTACTGCTCCGCCTCGACCCGGCGGTGTACGAGGCGCTGGCCCGCTGGGCCGGCGACGAACTGCGCAGCGCCAACGCGCAGATCGAGTTCCTGCTGCGCAAGGCCCTGGCGGACGCGGGCCGCCTGCCGCCGGCGACGGGCCCGCTGCCCCGGCGGGGGCGGCCACCGAAGCAGCCGCCACAGGGGTAGCCCGCGGGGTGGCCGCCCCGCCCGGCCGTTACGGAAGGGGCGGGTGGGGTGGGCGGGGTGGGTGAGGTGTGTGAGGAACCAGGGCCGGCCGTCGTGCGTCGTCGTTCGATGTGGACAGGAGTACGACGACCGGGGTGGCCCGGCGGCGCGGGTGGGGCCGGGATGCGCGTGGGCGGTCGGCGTGGACGCGCGGGCGGGTGCTCGCCGGGGTCGCGGCCCTGATCGCCTGGGTCATCGTGTTCCACGCGGCCGTCCCTGACCTGCCCGGCCGGCCCGGCAGTCTCCTGGAGACGTTCCTGCCCTGGCTGGGCCTCGCCGTCCCGGTCCTGGTCGCCGGGGCACTGCTGCGGCGCTCCGCGACCGCCCTGCTGGCGGCCTTGCTGCCGGTCATCGCGTGGGCCGGCCACTTCGGCGTCCTGCTGCTGCCGGGCCCCGGCGGCCCGCACCACCTGACCGTGGTGCAGCACAACGTCGCGGACGACAACGCCGACCCGGCCGGCACCGCCCGCGCCCTGCTGGCCGCCCGGCCCCACCTCGTCGCCCTGGAGGAGGTCACCCCGGCCGTGCTCCCCGCGTACGCCGAGGCCCTGGCCGAGCGCTTCCCGTACCACGCGGTGCGCGGCACGGTCGGGCTCTGGTCGGTGTACCCGCTCGACGACGTCCGCGCCGTGGACCTCCGGCCGGACGGCGTGGGCCCCGGCTGGCAGCGCGGACTGCGGGCGACCGCGGCGGGGCCGCGCGGGGACGTCGCCGTGTACGTGGCCCATCTGCCGTCCGTACGGCTCGGCGCCGCGCACGGGTTCGACAGCGTACGGCGGGACCAGAGCGCCGCCCTGCTGGGCACCGCCCTCGCGGCGGAGCGGCTGGAGCGCGTGGTCCTGCTGGGCGATCTGAACGGGACCGTCGACGACCGGGGGCTCGATCCGGTGACCTGCCGGATGGATCCGCCCGTCGCGGGACTGGCCTTCAGCTGGCCGGCGTCGGCGCCGGTGGCGCGCATCGACCAGGTGCTGGCGCACGGCGCCGAGGTGACCCGTGTGTGGACGCTGCCGGCGACGGGCAGCGACCACCTGCCCGTCGCCGCGCACATCAGGTACTGAGAGACCCAAGCTCCGCGGGCTGACGGTTCCGGCCAGCTATACATCCCGTGTATACACGCGATGTAGTGTGGCCGTATGTCCATTGGTCACACCCTCCTCGGCCTCCTGGAGTCCGGCCCCCGCCACGGCTACGACCTCAAGCGGGCCTTCGACGAGAAGTTCGGCCACGACCGGCCGCTGCACTACGGGCAGGTCTACTCGACCATGTCGCGCCTCCTGAAGAACGGCCTCGTCGAGGTCGAGGGCATCGAGCCCGGCGAAGGCCCCGAACGCAAGCGGTACGCGATCACCGAGGCCGGCGTCACCGATGTCGCCCAGTGGCTCGCCCGGCCCGAGAAGCCGGAGCCGTACCTCCAGTCGACGCTCTACACCAAGGTCGTCCTCGCGCTCCTCACCGGGCGCAGCGCCGCCGAGCTGCTCGACACGCAGCGCGCCGAACACCTGCGGCTGATGCGCGAGCTGACCCGCCGCAAGCGCGACGGCGACCTGGCCGACCAGCTGATCTGCGACCACGCGCTGTTCCACCTGGAGGCCGACCTGCGCTGGTTGGAACTGACCGCCGCGCGCCTGGGCCGGCTGGCCGAGGCGGTCGGGGGGACGGCCGGATGACGGCGGAACTCCTGCGCGCCGAGGGCCTGACCAAGGCGTACGGCCCGACGCCCGCGCTCAACGGGGCGGCGCTCGCGGTCCGGGCCGGCGAGGTCGTCGCCGTCATGGGCCCCTCCGGCTCCGGCAAGTCGACGCTGCTGCACTGCCTCGCGGGCATCGTCCGCCCGGACGCCGGGACCGTCACGTACGACGGCCGGGAGCTGACGGGCCTGCCGGACGCGGAGCGCAGCGCGCTGCGCCGCGGCGACTTCGGGTTCGTGTTCCAGTTCGGGCGGCTCGTGCCCGAGCTGACGTGCGTGGAGAACGTGGCCCTGCCGCTGCGGCTGAACGGCCGGCGCCGCAAGGCCGCCGAGGGCGCGGCCCTGGAGTGGCTGGAGCGACTGGAGGCCGAGGACGTCGCCGGCAAGCGGCCCGGCGAGATCTCCGGCGGGCAGGGACAGCGGGTGGCCGTCGCCCGGGCGCTGGTCACCGCGCCCCGCGTGGTGTTCGCGGACGAGCCGACCGGCGCGCTCGACTCCCTCAACGGCGAGCGGGTGATGCGGCTCCTCACGGACGCCGCGCGGGACACGCGGGCCGCGGTCGTGCTCGTCACGCACGAGGCGCGCGTGGCCGCCTACTCGGACCGCGAACTCGTCGTACGGGACGGCACCGTGCGCGACATGGTGGGCGCCCTGTGACGGACGCGGCGGAACGGGCCCCGTCCCGCGGGTCACTGGCTGCCGCGCGCGACCTGGCGATGGGCGCGCGGTTCGCGGTCACGGGCGGCCGGCCCGGCTGGACGCGCACGCTGCTCACCGCGCTCGGCATCGGGCTGGGCGTGGCACTGCTCCTCGTGGCGGCCTCCGTTCCGCACCTGCTGGAGGCCCGGGACGTCCGCCACCAGAGCCGTGACCTCACGGTGAGCGAGATCGGCGAGAAGCCCTCCGACCGCTCCTTCCTGTGGCAGGACTCCTCGACGCTCTTCCACGGCCGGACCGTGCACGGCGTCGTGCTGCGCCCCGACGGCCCGCGCGCCCCGGCCCCTCCCGGGGTGGAACGGCTGCCGGGGCCGGGCGAGATGGTCGTGTCACCGGCGCTCGAGCGGCTGCTCTCCGCACCGGAGGGCGCGCTCCTGAAGGACCGTTTCCCCTTCCGTACGGTGGGCCGGATCGGGGAGGACGGGCTGGTCGGCCCGGCGGAGCTGTTCTTCTACGCCCATCACCCGGCCCTCACCGACGGCTCGGCGGTGGGCCGCAGCGTGGCCTTCGGCCACAACCTGGGCGTGGAACGCCCGTCGAGCGGTTACCTGCTGCTGCTCATCGTGGTGGCGTGCGTGGTGCTGCTGCTGCCGGTGCTGGTCTTCGTCGCGACCGCGGCCCGCTTCGGCGGCGAGCAGCGCGACCGGCGGCTCGCCGCGCTGCGGCTGGCCGGGGCCGACATGGGCATGACCCGGCGGGTCGCGGCCGGTGAGGCACTGGCCGGGGCGGTGCTCGGACTGGGCGCCGGAGCCGCGCTGTTCGTCCTGCTGCGGCAACTGGCCGGGCGCGTCACGGTGTGGGACGTCAACGCGTTCCCGGCCGACCTGACGCCGGACGCCGCGCTGGCGGTGCCGGCCGTGGCGGCCGTGCCGGTGTGCGCGGTCGTCGTCACGCTGGCCGGGCTGCGCGGGGTCGCCGTCGAGCCGCTCGGCGTGGTGCGCGGGGCGACCCCGGGGCCGCGCCGCCTGTGGTGGCGGCTGCTGCTGGTCGCCGCCGGTGCGGGGCTGCTCCTGGTGGCGGACCCGGTGGGTCTCGGGGAGACGTCGGTCGAGACGGCGCCGGTCGCGGCCGGTGCGCTGCTGGCGCTGACCGGACTGACGACGCTGCTGCCGTGGCTCGTCGAGTCCGTGGTCGGGCGGCTGCGCGGCGGGCCCGTCGCCTGGCAGCTGGCCGTACGCCGGCTCCAGCTGAGCAGCGGTACGGCGGCGCGCGCCGTCAGCGGCATCGTCGTGGCCGCGGCGGGCGCCATCGCGCTGCTGATGCTGTTCGGCGCCGTACAGGGCGACTTCATGCGGCCGACGAACATGGACTCGGCGCGCGCCCAGCTCGGGATGTCGGGGCATGCGGGCGACGGGAGCGCGGCGGACCGTCTGCGTGCCGAGGTGGCGGCGGCCAGGGGCGTCACGGGCGTGACGGCCGTGGTGACGTCGTCCGTGCAGCGGCCGGGGCCGCTGCGGCCGGGTGAGGACTTCATCCCCATGACGTCGATCACGGTCGGGGACTGCGCCTCGCTGCGCGAGCTGGGCAGGCTGCCCTCGTGCCGCGACGGCGACGTGTTCATCGCCCGTACGCACGGCGAGGAAGGGCCCGACGACGCCTACCTGGAGAAGACGCTCCGGCCGGGCGCCCAGGTGAACCTGCGCACCGACGAGGGCGCCGCGCCGCTCCTGTGGCGGGTCCCGGCGAACGTCCGGACGGTGGACGCCCGGCGGGACCCCATGGGCGGGATGCCCTTCGGCCTGTACGTCACGCCGGCGGCGATCGACGTCAGGACGCTGGAGGAGCCGAGGCTGGAGGCGATGGTCGAGCTGGACCCGGCGGTGCCGGACGCGGCCGAGCACGCCCGGAACGCCGCCGCGCGTGTCGACCCGCTGACGCGCGTCGACACCATCCAGGACGTGGAGCGCGACCAGCAGTTCACGAGCGTCCGCCGCGGGGTGCTGGTGGCGGCGACGGCCACGATGGGGGTCATCGCGCTGTCGCTGCTGGTGTCCATGGTGGAGCAGCTGCGGGACCGCAGGCGGCTGCTGTCCGCGCTGGTGGCGTTCGGTACGCGCCGGACGACGCTGGTCTGGTCGGTGCTGTGGCAGACGGCGGTGCCCGTCGCCCTCGGGCTGGCCGTCGCCGTGGCGGGCGGGCTGGGGCTGGGGTGCGTGCTGCTGCGGCTGATCGGCAAGCGGGTGGAGGACTGGTGGGTGTTCCTGCCGGTCACGGGCGCCGGAGCGGCCATCGTGCTGCTGGTGACGGCGCTGAGCCTGCCGCCGCTGTGGCGGCTGATGCGGCCGGACGGGCTGCGGACGGAGTGAGGCGGCGGGGCCGGGCCCCGGGCCGCCCGCGTGCGGAGGCGCGCGAGCACCGAGCCGGGGCCCGCGTACGACGGCGCGCGAGCCCCGGGCCAGGGCACGCGTACGACGGCGCAGGGCCCGTCCCGCGTGCGGCGGTGTCCTACTCCGCGTCCGCCGGCAGCACCCGGACCGGCAGCGAGGACAGGGCACCCCGCAGCGCCTCCGCCAGTTCCTCGAACTCGGCCTGGCGTGCGGCGCCCGTGCGCATGGCGAACGCGACCCGGCGGGAGGGAGCCGGCTCCGCGAAGTAGCCGGTCACGAGGCTGGTGTTGCGGCCCGTCTCGACCTTGACGGCCGTGCGCGGCAGCAGGGTCACGCCGAGGCCGCCGGCGACCAACTGGACGAGCGTGGCGAGGCCGGCGGCCGTGGTGGTGACGGCCGCGCCCTCGGTGCGGCCGGCCTCGCGGCAGATGTCGAGGGCCTGGTCCCGCAGGCAGTGCCCCTCGTCGAGGAGCAGCAGGTGCAGGTCGCGCAGCGCGTCGCGCGGGATGTCGGTGCGCCCGCCCAGCCAGTGGTCGTCGGGGGTGACCAGGACGAAGTCCTCGTCGAACAGCGGGAGTTCGGTGACCCCGGGGACGCCCAGCGGCACGGCGAGCAGCAGCAGGTCGAGCCGCCCCGCGGCCAGCCCTTCGAGCAGCGAGTACGTCTGCTCCTCGTGGACCTGGAGGTCCAGCTCCGGGTACCGGTCGTGGACGAGGCGCAGGACGGTCGGCAGCAGGTAGGGCGCCACGGTGGGGATCACGCCGAGCCGCAGCGCCCCCGTGAAGGGCGCCCGGACCGCCTCGGCCTCCTCCATCAGCTCCCCGACGGCGTCCAGCACGGCCTTGGCGCGGACCGCCAGCCGCTCCCCGGCCGGCGACAGCAGCACCTTCCGCGTCGTACGCTCGAGGAGCTGGACACCGAGTGCCTCTTCGAGAGCCGAAACCGCGCCCGAGAGAGCCGGCTGGCTCATCCCGATGGCCGCCGCCGCGTCCCGGAAGTGCAGGTGCTCGGCCACGGCGGCGAACGCGCGCAGCTGAGCCAGACTGGGCTGTTTCCCCTTGTTCGGATGATTTACGGACACCACTGATAACCGCCTTCGATCAACGCGACCCAGTCTAGCTATTTCACTGATCAATGCACGTCGTGCCATGCTGGCCACCGTCCAACCCCCTCGGATGACCCCAAAAGGGAAATCCCCCTGTTCAAGGAGAGCGCGTGCTCACTGTCGGTGACCAGTTCCCCACGTACGATCTGACCGCCTGCGTGTCGCTGGAGAGCGGCAAGGAGTTCGAGCAGATCAACCACAAGTCCTACGAGGGCAAGTGGCGCGTGGTCTTCTTCTGGCCGAAGGACTTCACCTTCGTCTGCCCGACCGAGATCGCCGCCTTCGGCAAGCTGAACGACGAGTTCGCCGACCGCGACGCGCAGATCCTCGGTGTCTCCGGCGACTCCGAGTTCGTGCACCACGCCTGGCGCAAGGACCACGCCGACCTGCGTGACCTGCCCTTCCCGATGCTCGCCGACTCCAAGCACGAGCTGATGCGCGACTGCGGCGTGCAGGGCGAGGACGGCTTCGCGCAGCGTGCCGTGTTCATCGTCGACCCGAACAACGAGATCCAGTTCACGATGGTGACCGCCGGCTCCGTCGGCCGTAACCCCAAGGAGGTCCTGCGGGTCCTGGACGCCCTGCAGACCGACGAGCTGTGCCCCTGCAACTGGAACAAGGGCGAGGAAACCCTCGACGCGGTCAAGCTGCTGGCCGGCGAGTGACCAACCGGAACGAGTGATCACTGATGTCTCTTGACGCCTTGAAGTCCGCCATACCCGACTACGCCAAGGACCTGAAGCTGAACCTCGGCTCGGTCATCGGCAACAGCGAGCTGCCCCAGCAGCAGCTCTGGGGCACCGTCCTGGCCTGCGCGATCGCCTCGCGCTCGCCGAAGGTGCTCGCCGAGCTGGAGCCGGAGGCCCGGGAGAACCTCAAGCCCGAGGCGTACACCGCGGCCAAGTCGGCCGCCGCCATCATGGCGATGAACAACGTCTTCTACCGGACGCGCCACCTCCTCTCCGACCCGGAGTACGGCACGATGCGCGCCGGTCTGCGGATGAACGTCATCGGCAACCCGGGCGTGGAGAAGGTCGACTTCGAGCTGTGGTCGCTCGCGGTGTCCGCGATCAACGGCTGCGGCCAGTGCCTCGACTCGCACGAGCAGGTGCTCCGCAAGGCGGGCGTGGACCGCGACACGATCCAGGAGGCGTTCAAGATCGCCGCGGTGATCCAGGCGGTCGGCACGACGCTGGACGCGGAGGCGGTGCTCGCCGAGTAATCGGCGCCGTACGCGACCGAAGGGCCCACCCGGCAGCGGCCGGTGGGCCCTTCGGCCTTTCTCCTACGCGGACGGGGACGGCGACGGCCGGGGCGGCGGGCTCGTCCTCAGCTGCGCCATGAGCGCCCGCATGTCCTCCACGAGGAAGTCCTTGATCCCGGACACCGCCGCGGCGGCGGCCGGGTCGGTCTCCCTCGCCTCCCCGGTCTCCTCGTCCTGTTCGACGACCACGTGCACGTCCATCGCGAGCACGGCCTGCCCGTCGAGCACGGTCAGGGAGGCGTACCCGCCGTCCCCGCCGGAGAGGACCGCCTTCTCTCCGAGGCCCGGCAGCCGCTCGGCGGACGGCCCCTCCCCCGGCACCGGTATCTCCAGCGCCTCGAACTCGGGGCCCGGGTCGATGGTCTTGTGCAGGTCGTAGCGGAGGGACACCTCGTACGTCGTGGGCGCGGTCCCCAGGACCACCGTGCAGCGCACCTGCTCCACGGCCTCGTGCCGGATCGCGTACGGCGGCGGCCCCGGCGCCCGCCGGCCGAGGGCGGTGACGAGCGCGGTCAGCTTCGCCTCGCCGCACAGGTCGTCGGCCGACCGGTAGCCGCCGAGGTCGGGCCCGCGCCCCTGGTACGCGGCGAGGCCGGCCCCCCACAGGGCGGACGCGGCGAGCGCCCCGCCGAGGGCCCAGCTCCAGAGGCGTAACCGGCCCGGTGCGCGGTCCCCGGGTGCCTCGCCGTCGACGACGTCCGCCGGCCCGCCCTCGGCGGCCGGGCGCGGGCCGGGCCCGCCCTCGCCGCCCACCAGCTCCGGCTCGGATATCACGCGGGCTCCCCGATCTCCGGCGCGGGCGGGCTGGGCGGCGGCGGCATCGGCATCCGGCGCAGCGCCTGCTCCTCGCTGAACGCCCGCAGGTAGCCGACGACCGTGTTGGTGACGGCGACCAGCGGCACGGCCACGACCGCACCGCCGATGCCGGCGACCAGACCGCCGGCCGCGACGGTGAGGACCACCGCCAGCGGGTGCACCCGCACGGCCCGGCCCAGGATGAACGGCTGGAGCACATGGCCCTCGATCTGCTGCACGGCCAGCACCACGACCAGCACCATGAGGGCGGTGAACACCCCGTTGGTGACGAGGGCGACGACCACGGCGAGCGCACCCGAGATGACCGCGCCGACCAGCGGGATGAAGGCGAAGAGGAAGATGAACACGCCCAGCGGGACGGCGAGCGGGACGTCGAGGAAGTAGATGCCGAGACCAATGAAGATCGCGTCGATCAGGGCGACGATCACCGTGCCGCGCACATAGGCGGTCAGGGTGCGCCAGGCGCGCGGGCCGGCCCCGGCCACTCCGGGCCGGGCCTGGGCGGGCACCAGCTTCAGCCACCACTCCCACACCTTCTTCCCGTCGTACAGCAGGAAGAGGGTGGAGAACATCGTGAGGAGCATGCCCGTCAGCACCTCGGCCACCACCGTCACACCGGTCAGGCCGGCGGAGGTGATCTCCTCCGTGTTGGTGCCGATGGTGTCGGAGAGGTTCTTGGCGATGTCGTTGATCTGGCTCTCGGTCACATGGAACGGGCTGTCCAGCGCCCACTGCTTGAGCTCCTCGATACCGTCCCGGACGCGCGCCGAGACATCGCCGAGGTTGTCCATGACCTGCCAGACCACGAACCAGCCGACGAGGCCCATGATGACGAAGCCGGTGACGGCCGTGACGGCGGTGGCGAGCCCGCGCGGCAGCCCCAGGCGGCGCAGCCGGGACACGGTCGGCTGGAGCAGGGCCGTGATGAGGAGCGCGGCGACGAAGGCCAGGACGACGAGCTGCACGGTGCTGATGACCTTCATCAGCACCCAGAGCGTTCCGGCGAGGACGAGCAGCCGCCAGCCGGCCTCCGCGGCGACGCGGATGCCCCACGGGATCGCGTTGGCCGGGTCGGGCCGGGCCGCGACGGCGGGCGCGTACGAGGGAGGTGCGGGCACCGTGCCCGCCGGCCCTGCCGGTTCGGGCTGCGCGGCGCCCGGCGGGAGCTCCGCAGGTACGGGAAGGGGCGGGCCGGTCTCGGCCTCCGCCTCGGCACGCGCCTGCGCGCGGCGCTCCTGGAGCCGCTTGCCCGCTCTGCTCAGGCCTTCGCCCAGCCGGCCGAGCCATCCTGGCGTTCTCGTCATGCTCTTCCCTCTTCCCCCACACTCCTCCCGGAGCTTCGGCCCCACGACCGTACACGCACGGAGCCCCTCACCGAAGGACGGTGAGGGGCTCCGGAAGCTCGGCGCCGGGCCTAGTACCAGTGGTTGGCCTGCCAGAACGACCAGGCGCCGCAGGGGCTGCCGTAGCGCTCGTTCATGTAGTTCAGACCCCACTTGATCTGGGTGGCCGGGTTGGTCTGCCAGTCCGCACCCGCGGAGGCCATCTTCGAGCCCGGGAGGGCCTGGACCAGGCCGTACGCGCCGGACGAGGGGTTCTGCGCGCGGTAGTTCCAGCTGGACTCGTGGTCCACGATGTTGCTGAAGCACTGGAACTGGTCGCCAGGGATCATCTGACGGGCCATCGCCTGCACCTCGGCGACGGAGTACGAGGACTGCGTGGCGAAGCTCGACGCGTCACGGACGGCGTCGCGGCTGGCGCGCTCGCGCTCCTCACGCTCCTTGCGCTCCTGCTCCGCCTTCTCCTCGGCGGCGGCCTTCTTGGCCTCCGCGTCCTTGGCGGCCTGGAGGCGGGCGGCCTCCTCGGCGGACTTCTGGGCGGCGGCGTCCGCGGCGGCGGCCTGTGCCTCGGCCTGCTGCGTCAGGGACGCGACCTGCACCTGGGCCTGCTCGCCGACGGGTATGTCCGCCAGGAGCGTCGCGTCGGCGGCGGTCGCCTCGAACTTGTCGTTGGTCGCAGCGGGGTTCCCCGCGGCGACGCCCACGACGGCGCCGACGGTGGTGACCGCGGTGGCCGACGCCACCGCGAATCCCCGGACCGAGATCCGGCTCACACGGTTTCCTTCCAGCATCGCCCGCACAGGTGACCTCGCGGGCGCGATCGTGCCCCTGGCGCTGGTCCCCCCACTTGCTGGGTCACGGGGAACACGGGCCCGGTGGGCGACTCCCCTGCGGGAGCGCCGCGTGGTGCTTCGGGCGGCATACGGCGGACGGTTGTTGAGTTGTGTGTGCCACGGGTCCCGGAGGATGTGGCTGTGCCGTATGCGGGGCCTGACGGAAGCAAGACTCTGCCGGAAGCCCGCACCGCAAGGCAATTCTTCGGTGCGTGTGAAAGCTCACACCCCGTGCGCCACAGGAGTTTTGTCGAAAGGGGCGCGCAACGCGGCGCCGCCCGGCTAAGCTCTCGCGCTTTGCCGGGCGGCGCCAACTCCCTTAAGGGACAGGTCCCTTCACCGGGGGCTAAAGATGCCCATCCTCCAACATTTCGGTCACCAGTGCGGCGATCTGCGAGCGCTCCGAGCGGGCGAGCGTGACGTGCGCGAAGAGCGGATGGCCCTTCAGCTTCTCGACGACGGCGACGACTCCGTCGTACCGGCCCACCCGGAGGTTGTCGCGCTGCGCCACGTCATGCGTCAGGACAACCCGGGAATTCGCCCCGATCCTGGACAACACGGTCAGCAGGACATTGCGTTCCAGGGACTGCGCCTCGTCGACGATGACGAAAGCGTCGTGCAGCGAGCGGCCGCGGATGTGGGTGAGCGGCAGGACCTCCAGCATGCCGCGGGCCGTGACCTCCTCGATGACCTCCCGCGACGTGACCGCCGACAGCGTGTCGAAGACCGCCTGCGCCCAGGGGTTCATCTTCTCGGCCTCGGTGCCCGGCAGGTAGCCCAGCTCCTGCCCGCCCACCGCGTACAGCGGGCGGAAGACCATCACCTTCTGGTGCTGGCGCCGCTCCAGGACCGCCTCCAGGCCGGCGCACAGCGCCAGCGCGGACTTGCCGGTGCCGGCCCGGCCGCCCATGGACATGATGCCCACGTCCGGGTCGAGCAGCAGGTCCAGCGCGATGCGCTGCTCCGCGCTGCGCCCCCGGATGCCGAAGGCCTCCCGGTCGCCGCGCACCAGACGTACGGAGCCGTCGGCGCCGACCCGGCCGAGGGCCTTGCCGCGCTCCGACTGGAGGACCAGGCCGGTGTGCACCGGCAGCTCCGCCGCCTCCGGTACGTACAGCCTCTCCTCTCCGTACAGCAGGTCCACCTGTTCGGCGGAGAGCCGCAGTTCGGACATTCCGGTCCAGCCGGAGTCGGTGATGGCCAACTCGGCCCGGTACTCCTCGGCGAGGAGGCCGACGGAGGACGCCTTGATGCGGAGGGGCAGGTCCTTGGAGACGACCGTGACGTCGTACCCCTCGGCCTGGAGGTTGCGGGCGACGGCCAGGATGCGCGAGTCGTTGTCGCCGAGGCGGTAGCCGACCGGGAGGACGCCGGGATCCGAGTGGTTGAGCTCCACGCGCAGGGTCCCGCCGAGCCCGCCGACGGGAAGCGGCGCGTCGAGGCGGCCGTACCGGACCCGCAGGTCGTCGAGCAGGCGCAGCGCCTGCCGGGCGAAGTAGCCGAGTTCCGGGTGGTGCCTCTTGGCCTCCAGCTCCGTCACCACGACGATGGGCAGCACGACCTCGTGCTCGTCGAAGCGGGACATGGCGTTGGGGTCGGCCAGCAGAACGCTGGTGTCGAGAACATAGGTGCGCCGTTCGTTGAGGCGGCGCTTAGTGCTGGTCACCACGGAAGGACGTACCCCCTCGGATGAGGTCGGGGTGCGACTGCGACGGCGTCGCGGGGGGATGGACCGGGGCCTGGCCGCACTGCGCGGGCCGCGACACCGGCCCTCCGCTCCGTCCGCACACGTCCTGCACGGTCGTCGTGGTGCAAAGGGCCTCCCGGGTGAGCGGTCTGCGGTGCCGCTCACTCTGCAAGGGGTATGCCCCTCGAACCGCGGGGCCATGCGGGGGCCGCCGATGGCATATGCGGCGTGCACCCCGACGGGCCGTCAGCCGCCCACGGCGGGCGGGCAGTGCCCACCCGACCCCCCACCGGGGGTCAGCCGCACACCTACGGGACGGGGGTGGACCGGGGGTCGCGCGCGCAGGATTGGCGGTGCTGGGACGTTTCACGCTCATGGGCCCGAGCGAGCCAATCTGAGCACGTGACCCCCGGGCCGCCACCGGACTCACCCACCGTCGTGGCGCGCAGGGGCGGGACCCTCAGGCCGGGGGGCCGTTCCGTCGTTGTGCCCACCCGTTCCTCCCCCAAGGACTACGTCCAGGGGGGACCCCCATGCGGAACGACTGCCCACAACGACGAAACGGCGGCACCGGCGCCAGCCCACAACGACCGGAACGGCGGTGCGGCGCCGGCCCGCAATGACGGAACGGCGGCACAACGACACCAGCCCACCGCAGGAACGGCGCGACAGTGGGAACCACGGCGAAACCGCGGCGCGGCGCCAGGTGGCGGGGGTTCGGGGGCCGCCCAGGCCCCGTCAGGTGCCGTAGCGGCGGTGGCGGGCGGCGTAGTCGCGGAGGGCGCGCAGGAAGTCGACCTTGCGGAACGCCGGCCAGTGGACCTCACAGAAGTAGTACTCGGAGTGCGCGCTCTGCCAGAGCATGAAGCCCGACAGCCGCTGCTCGCCGCTCGTGCGGATCACCAGGTCCGGTCGGGCTGCCCGCGCGTGTAGAGGTGCTCGGCGATGAGGTCGGTGTCGACGACCTCGGCGAGTTCCTCGAACGTCGTGCCCTTCTCCGCGTGGTCGAGGAGCAGCGACCGCACCGCGTCGGCGATCTCCTGGCGGCCGCCGTAGCCGACCGCCACGTTCACCAGTATCCCGTCGATGTGGCGGGTGGACTCCTCCGCCTCCTTGAGGACGGCCTGCGTGTGCGCCGGCAGCAGGTCGAGCGTGCCGACGTGGTGGACGCGCCAGCGGCCGTCCGCGGCGATGGCCCGTACCGCGTCCTCGATGATGCCGAGCAGCGGGACGAGCTGCTCCTCCGGCCGGTTGAGGTTGTCCGTGGAGAGCATCCAGAGCGTGACGACCTCGACGTCCGTCTCGGTGGACCAGCCCAGCAGCTCCATGATCTTGCTGGCCCCGGCCTTGTGGCCCTGCTCGGGAGTGCCGCCGGACGCCTTGGCCCAGCGCCGGTTGCCGTCGAGGATGACGCCGATGTGCTTGGGCACCTGGGCGTGGTCGAGGCGGCCCTCCACCCGGCGGGCGTAGAGCCGGTACACCAGGTCGCGCAAGTTCACCGATCTCACCTCTCGATTCGTACGGGCACGTCCACCCTCGACAGGGGTGCCGGACGCCGGCCCCGGGGTGAATGCGGCACAGCTCGACGTCCCGAGCTTCGTGGCGGTCCCCGAAGCCGCCACATTACTGCGCGGGGGTGTCGGCGGCCCAACCCGGTATGTCACAAGTCCGTGATAGGCAGAGAGGGTGATTGATTCCCCCCTGCACTACCGCGCGGCGGACGGCCGGTACGACTCGATGGAGTACCGCCGGACGGGCCGCAGCGGCCTCAAGCTCCCCGCGATCTCACTCGGCCTGTGGCACAACTTCGGCGACGACCGGACGCTCGCGTCCCAGCGCGCGATCCTGCGCCGCGCCTTCGACCTCGGCGTCACGCACTTCGACCTGGCGAACAACTACGGGCCGCCGCCCGGCTCGGCCGAGCTGAACTTCGGCAAGATCTTCGCCCAGGACTTCCGGCCCTACCGGGACGAGATGATCGTCTCGACGAAGGCCGGGTACCTGATGCACCCCGGGCCGTACGGCGAGTGGGGCTCCCGCAAGTACCTGCTGTCGTCCCTGGACGCCTCGCTGCGCCGGATGGGCCTCGACCACGTCGACATCTTCTACTCGCACCGCTTCGACCGGAACACCCCGCTCGAGGAGACGATGGGGGCGCTGGCCTCCGCCGTGCAGCAGGGCAAGGCGCTGTACGTCGGCGTGTCGTCGTACAGCAGCGAGCAGACCGCGGAGGCGGCGCGGCTGCTGCGCGAGATGGGCGTTCCGGCCCTGATCCACCAGCCGTCGTACTCGATGATCAACCGGTGGACGGAGGAGGACGCCCTCCTCGACACGCTGGAGGCGGCCGGCATGGGCTGCATCGCCTTCGCGCCGCTGGCCCAGGGCATGCTCACCGACAAGTACCTGAAGGGCATCCCCAAGGGCTCGCGGGCGTCGCTGGGCAAGTCCCTCGACCCGACGCTGCTGAACGAGGACGTGCTGCGGCGGCTGCGCGGGCTGAACGAGATCGCCCGGCGCCGCGGGCAGTCGCTGGCGCAGCTGGCGCTGACGTGGGTGCTGCGGGACGAGCGGATGACATCGGCGCTGATCGGCGCGTCGAGCGTGCACCAGCTGGAGCAGAACGTGGCCGCGCTGGGCGGGGCGCCGCTCACCGACGAGGAGTTGAAGGAGATCGACGCCTTCGCCGTCGACACCGCGGGCATCAACATCTGGGCCGCGCGCGGCTGACACAAGCGGGACGCAAGAAAACGGGCCGGTCCGTGGGGGGGATACGGACCGGCCCGAGGGGGGGGTTTCCACCATAACCCTTCGTAAGTGGTGCTGGGTGCCACGACATGCCGTCGCTACGCTCCGGAAGCACCGGACCGCGGTACGAGCACGGATTCCCGGCCGTCCGGGGCCCTACGGGGTCCTTCCCAAGGGGGACCCCGCCCCGGCGGCGCCCGGTTGACGGCCGGACGGGCCGTTCCGGGCGGCCTCCTTGTGGGCCACGATCAGCTCCATGAAGGTGTCGCCCCACTCCCCCAGCGGGATGAGCGCGGTGTTCAGGGCCCGGCCCAGTTCGGTGAGCGAGTACTCGACGCGGGGCGGGACCTCCGGGTACACCTCGCGGTGCACGACGCCGTCCGCCTCCAGTTCGCGCAGCTGCTGGACGAGCACCTTCTCGCTGACGCCCGGCACGCGGCGCCTCAGCTCGCCGAAACGCATCGGGCCGTGGTGCACGGCCCACAGGATGCCGGGCTTCCACTTGCCGCCGACGACATCGACGGCCGCGTCCAGCCCGCAGCCGTAGGACGTCTTTCCCTTGGCCATGGTCAGCCGGCCGTGAGGCCGTGGCCGGTCGTGCTGTCGATGTGGTCGGGGATCTCGCCCTCGTGGCGGTCCCCCGTCGACAGGGTGCCGGTCGGCTCGAACATCAGGATCGACGCGCCCTCCGGCGCCGACGGCTTGTGCTCGGTGCCCTTCGGGACGACGAAGGTGTCACCGCGGTGCAGCACCACCGTGGTCTCGGTGCCGTCGGCCGCGCGCAGTGCGATCTCGAACCGGCCGTCGAGGACGAGGAAGAACTCGTCGGTGTCCTCGTGGACGTGCCACATGTGGTCGCCGGCGGCGTGGGCGATGCGGACGTCGTAGTCGTTCATCCGGGCCACGACACGGGGGCTGTAGACGTCGTCGAACGTGGCGAGTGCTTCGGTCAGGTTCACGGGCTTCGCATGCATGAGGAGATCCTGCCCCGAAGTCACCTTGCGGCGCTCATGAGTTGGCGAGCGCCCCGAGCAGTACGCCCAGCAGCGCCCCGCCGATCATGAAGGGGCCGAACGGGATCGCGCTCTTGCGGGTAGCGCGCCGCAGGGCGATGAGGCCGAAGCCGTACGCCGCGCCGAGCGCGAAGCCCGCGAAGGCGCCCAGGAAGAGGATGCCCCAGCCGTACCAGCCGAGTGCGGCGCCCAGCGAGAGGGCGAGCTTCACATCGCCGAAGCCCATGCCGTGCGGGTTGACGAGGAAGAGGACCAGGTACGCGCCGCCCAGGGCGGCCGCGCCGAGCAGGGAGAGCGGCCACGAGCCGGCGCTCCGGGGCAGCAGCGCGGCGCCGCCGAGCAGCAGCGGGGCCGCGGCGGCCAGCGGCAGCGTCACCTGGTCGGGCAGCCGGTGCACGCGCCGGTCGACGGCCGCGAGGAGCACGGTGAACGGCGCGAGCAGCAGCCAGACGGCGAGTTCGGGGCGGTAGCCGGTGGCCGCGGCGAGCGCGGCGCAGGCGGCGGCGGTGATCGCCGGGGCGGCGGCCGTGCGGGGGGTGCCCGGACCGGGGGGTGCCGGGCAGGAGGTGCAGTGGGCGGGGCCCAGCCAGCCGCGTGCGCCTTCGGCGTAGCCGTGGCCCGCCGGGCAGGAGGTGCGCCAGCGCCGGTCCGGCTCCACGGAGAGGCGGTGTGCGGCGCGCGGGACGAGCAGGCCTGTGGCGGCGCCCCAGAGGGCGGCGAGGGCGATCAGCGTGGCGTACACGGGGCCGACCTTAGGAGGGTGCGGGGTCCTCGGTCATGGGCCCCGGGGCCCAAAGGCGCTCGGGGCGGTGCGGCGGCCCGCGGTGCGACGGCGGCTATCGTCCGGGCATGGGGCGGACATGGCGGGACGGCGACGGGGTGTTGCGGGTGGGTGGGGAGGTGGTGGCCTTGGAGGTTGCCGCCTCCTATCGGGCGCGGGCCCGGGGGTTGCTCGGGCGGGACGGGATCGACGGGGCGATGTTGATCACGCCGTGCGCGAGTGTGCACACGTTTCGCATGCGGTTCGCGATCGATGTGGCATATCTCGACAGGGACTTGACGGTGCTCGCGGTGCGGACGATGGTGCCGGGGCGGCTGGGACTGCCGCGGCCGCGCGCCCGGCATGTGCTGGAGGCGGCGGCGGGGGCCATGGCCGGCTGGGGTGTGCGGCCCGGGGTGCGGCTGGTCGTCGAGGGGTGAGACACGGCGGCGCGCCGGGGCGGTGGTCGCCCCGGCGCGCGCGTCGTTCACGGGATGCGGGTCAGCACTTGGCGCTCTTGGGCAGGTTCGCGTACTTGTTGCCCTTGAAGTAGATGGCGCTGGCGTAGCCCCACTTGCCGCTGGCCTTGTTCTTGACGTAGATCCACACGTTGTTGACGTGGCCCTCGGCCTTGACGGTCTGGCCGTAGCGCCAGCACTTCACGGTGTGCGGCGTCGGGCCGAGCGTGCCCATGAGGCGGGACTTGTTGGTCGGCGCGACGCGCTGGTTCACGCGCTTCCAGATGGTGCGGGTGTAGTACGCCTGGGCCTGCACACCGCCCTCCGCCCGTACGTCGGCGACGGACGCGGGCGCGAGGGCCGGGGCCGCCGCAGGGGCGGACGCGGACGCGGCGCCGGCCGTGCCCATGACGCCGGCGACGGCGAGGATGCCGGCGGCGACGGCCTTCCCGTGGCGGTACTTCGGAGCGATCACGACTGATTCCCCCATGATGTGATCTCGGATCCCTTGCGGGTGTCGTTGTCGACAAGATGAGCATGTACGGATCAATGTCGTGGATGCCATGTATTCGTCCTGTGCCGAAAGGTTGCAGGGCCTTTTGGCCCGGGCCGAAAGGTGCTCAGGATGGAGGGACCGCACGGGACTGATCGGGGGAACAGTCATGCTGCGCATCGTCTTCACGGCGGAGGACCTGACCAGAGTCACCTTCCGCCGCTTCGCCCTGTGGCCGGAGACCGTCCTGAGTCTCGGCCTGCTCCACGGATCGGAACCCGCCGCCCCGTCGCCGCTGCGCGCCTGGCGGCGCGCGGTCACGGCGGCGCTCGCCCGGCACCGGCTGGTGCCGGACGTCCTGCGGCTCGGCGGGACCCTCTCGCCGGGCGAGTCGTACGAGGGCACCGGGTACGGGGGCACGGAGAGTGGCAGGGCGCGGCTGCTCGCGCAGTACCAGCGGCTCGCCATCGAGCCGTACCGGGACCGCATCGACGCCGCGATCGCCGACGACCTGCGCCACCACGGCCAGCTGATCCTGCACGGCGGCTACGCCGCGTCCCTGGCCGAACTGGCCGGTGAGGCGCGCTGGTCCGGCACCGTCCTGACGCTCCCGCACCCGACGCCGGTGACACTCCGGCTGTCCGGCCGGGGCCTGCCGCTCCAGCCGTCGTACTTCTGCCCGCCCGACCGCACGCTCCTGCTGGGTTCGCCCGAGCGGCCCGTCCTGCTCTACCCGGTCCAGCAGCGGCCGGGCGGCCCCGCGGCCGCGCCCGGCGGGCGGGGCACCGCGGCGGTGGCCCCGCTGTTCGGACCGCTGCTGGGTCGGACGCGGGCGCAGGTGCTGCCGCTGCTCCTGGACGGCGGGTGCAGCACGACGGCGCTGGCGGAGCGGCTGGAGGTGTCGCCCGCGACGGCGAGCCAGCACGCCTCCGCGCTGCGGGACATGGGCCTGGTCACGACCGTGCGCCGGGGGCGGGAGGTGGAGCACCGGCTCACCCCGTTCGCCCTGCGGCTGCTGGACACCTGCTGCTGACCGGGGGCTCCGCCCCGGAGCCCGTGGCACTCCGGAGGGGCTGAATTCAGCCCCTCAGGCCGCCGGACCCGTCAGGGCGGTCCGGAGCCGAGGAGGGTGAACGCCCCGTACGCCGCCGAGGCCAGGGCGAGGCCGGCCAGGACCGCGATGAGCGCCCGGTCGCGCAGCCGGGCGAGCGCCACGGCCGCCGGGAGCAGCAGCGGGAACGCGGGCATGATCAGGCGCGGCTTGGAGCCGAAGTAGGCGGCGCCGACGAGCGACACGACGACGAGCGCGACCGTGTACACGAGGAGGGGCAGCGGCTGCCGCTGCCGTACGCACAGCCACACCACCCAGCCCAGCAGGGCCAGCACGGCGATCAGCCCGAGCCCGGCGAGGGGCTGCGGCCCGGTCAGCCGCTCCGCCACGAAGCGGGCGAGGGCGACGCCGCCGTCGATGCTGTTGCCCCAGGCGGCCTGGACGTCGAAGTACGCGGTGGGGCTGCCCTCCCGTACGGCGACGAACGTCACGTACGCGAGCCAGCCCAGCGGCGCGAGCAGCACGCCGCCCGCCGTGCGCGGGTCCACGCGCCGGGCCCGGACCACCGCGACGAGGCCCGTCACGCCGAGCGCCGCGATGAGCGCGACGGCGGAGGGCCGGGTGAGCCCGGCGAGCGTGCACAGGGCCCCGGCGAGGACCCACCGCTCGCGCAGCACGGCGTAGAGCGACCAGGCCGCGAAGGCCGTGAAGAGCGTCTCCGTGTACGCCATCGACTGCACGAACGCCGTCGGGTACACACCCCACAGCACCGCGAGCACCACACCCGCCCGCCGCCCCGCGACGTGGGTGCCGACGGCGTGGATGCCCCAGGCGGCGGCGAGCGAGGCGGCCCAGGCGACGAGCAGCCCGGCCGTGGCGGCGCCGACCGGGAGCACGGTGGACAGCCCCCGCTCCAGGGCCGGGAGGAGGGGGAAGAACGCCAGGTCGGAGTGGACGCCGCCGTCGGCGAGCGTGACCTCGTGGCCGTACCCGCCCTCGGCGATGCGGACGTACCAGACGGCGTCCCAGCGCCCCTTCAGCCGGTGCCAGGCGTCCTCGCCGGTCGCCGCGGCGGCGACGAGGAGCACGGCCAGTCCGGTGAGGCGGGTGGCCGCATAGCCCCACAGGGCCGGCGCGGCGCGCCGCGCTGTGGGGCCGGATGCGGGTTCGAGGCGGGAGGACACCCGACCGATTATGTCGACATGTACCGGCGGGCCGACCGGCCGGCCGGTCCGGTGGCCGGTCCGCCGGCCGGTCCGGTGCCGGGAGCGGGCCTCAGGTGAGGGGGACGAGATACATGCCGGAGGTGCCGGAGCCGGCCGTGTTGCGGCAGCTGTGGTCGCCGGTCGGCTTCGCGTGGATCAGCGCGAGGCAGCGGCCCTGGGCGAGTTGGCCGTAGTAGTTGGGGTGCATCGACTCCTGCACCGGGCCCTGCGTCTCGTTGCTGTCGATCCACCGGGCCCACTCGCTGGTGGTCGCGGACGGCGGCAGGGCGGCCGTGACCAGGCGGCTGGCCGTGGCGCACACCTCGCGGCCCTGGAGCATGTCGCGCAGATCCATGAACTGGGCACCCTTGGCCGCGGCGACGGCCCGGAGGCGGCCGGCGAGCTGCGGGACGAGGGAGTCGCGGGCCCAGTCGGAGTCCTTGTTCCAGAACGGGCAGCCGCCGGTGTTGACCCGGGACCAGCCGCTCTCGGCGTAGCGGTTCTCGGAGCCGCGCGGGATGGGCGACGGGTACGACTGGAGGACGATCCGGTAGGACGTGGTGGTGTAGCCCGCGGCGGACATCACGGCCCTGATCTCGTCGACGGCCTTCGCGACGTCCCGCATGACGGTGTCGATGCGCGAGTCGACGAGCGCCTGCTGGTCGTCGTGGCAGTAGGAGTACCAGACGATGTAGTCCGTGGCGCACTTCTCGATGATCGAGGCGAAGCCGAGGTCGTTGCCGCCGATGGACAGGGCGATGACCTTCACGTCGTGCGAGGCGGCGATGGCGGCGAGCTGGTCGGCCTGCGGGGCCTCGCCCTTGAAGGACTGGCCGCCGTTCGCGGCGCGGAAGACGTTGTGGGTGGTGGCGCCGGAGCAGGCGATGTTGATCAGCGCCTGTGCGGTGCCGGTGGCGCTGCGGACCTCGGCGGAGTCGGAGCGGTGACAGCCGTTGGCCGCGGTCTCGCCGTAGACGAGGGCGGGGTTGTATGTGGTGCCCGTCCATGCACGGTCGGTGGCGTCGCGGCTGCCGCTGTTGGTGAGGCTGTTGCCGCGCCACCGTCCGGCTTCGCCGGATATGTAGCTGTCGCCCATGGAGACGATCGCGGTGGGCCCGCTGCCGGGGCCGGCGGCGGCGGGGCCGGCAAGGGTGAGCGGGAGGAGCAGGGCGGTGAGGGCGAGACCGGCGAGGCGCGCGAGTCTTCGGGGACGGGAGGTGCGGCTCGTGGTGCGGAATCCGGGCACGGCGAACTCCATCGTTCGGCCACGTGGGGGTGTGGCGCGTGAATGAGGGGAAGCCGCCGGCCGGTGGCATGCCGGAATGTGGCACGGGCCACGTTGTTACCGCTAGGTAGCGTCAGGTCTCTTTTCGGTCACGCGCGGGGTCCACGGCGGCGCGGTGCCGCCGCCGCGGCTCACGGTGTCGTGCCGCCGCCCTCCCGCGGGAAGGAGACCTCGACCCGCCGGTTCTTCCTGCGGCCCTCCTCCGTGCTGTTGTCCGCGATCGGGTACTGCTCGCCGTAGCCCCGGATCTCGTACGTGATCGCGGGCGACGCGAGCAGGGGCGCGAGCACGCCGTGGACGGCGTCGGCGCGCTGTTTGGACAGCACGTCGCCGTGCGCGGAGGAGCCGAGGTCGTCGGTGAAGCCGAAGATGCGGATACGGGTGCCGTTCTGCTTCTTGATCTCGGCGGCGATCGCGGCGATCCGGGCGCTGGCCTCGGGTGTCAGCTTGGCGCTGTCCTTGCCGAACAGGACCTCGGCCTGGAGCGCGAACTTGAGCCCGGTGCTGGTCTCTTCGCGGCGCTCCTCGCCGCCCTCGGTCTCCACGATGGAGACGATCGGCAGCACCTTCGCGGCCGCGAGGGTGGCGCCGTCGCGCATCTTGAGGCCGGGGGCGTTCGGGTCGATCTCGGGCGGCGGGGCGCTCTGCTCGGTGCCGGGCGGGGTGATGCCGGGCGTCTCGTCGGCGTGCGCGACGCCGGCACCGAGGCTGGTGACGAGGAGGACGAGGGCGGCGAGGAGGGGGGTGGGGCGCATCACGAGAGCTCGATCGTGGCGGTCGGCATGGTCGGGAACTGAATGTCGACATGGGTGACATTCGCCGGGGGCGCCGGGAACTGGGCGAAGATCGAGATCGACTCGTTCGCCTGCATGGAGTTGATGCCGGTGGTGGTCAACGGGTAGCCCTCGGTGTCCCGCAGGACGTAGTAGCGCTTTTTCTCCGTCTTGTCGACGAGCGTCACACCGGCGAATGACGGCCCGGTCTTCTGCACGTTGATCTCCTGCCCGCTCCACTGCGGGGGCGTGATGATCAGCTTCGACGTGGTGTTCTTCAGCGTGCCGTTGACGGTCAGAAAGCCACCCTGCTCGCGGGTGGCACTGTGGATGACGATCTGCAGGCCGTTGCTCGCGTTGATGGTGGCGAGCGTCCTGCTCGTGTCCGGAACGGTGGGGCCCTTGTCATCGGTCGGCTTCGGCTGCTCCGCAGGAGCCGAAGTGGCGCTCCCGGCCTTCTGCGGTTCCGACCGCTTGGGGCCGCCTTCGCTGTCGCCACAGGCCGACAGCAGAAGCGCCAGGGTGATGGAGGTGCCCACTGCGGCAACCGTTCGTGCGGCTGTCCCGTATTGCTTGCGCATGAGTGTCATTCCCTTTGCGTTCCTTCGCGGTCAGTTCTCGACGAGCCGCACCTTGAAGAGGTCGGACATGTCCGGGAGATCGCCGGGATCCAGGTCGACGTCCGTACCGTCGCAGTCCAGTGACCCGGGTGCCGGCGCGTCCTTGTCGTCTGCCGGCTCGAAGGTGCACTGGGGAACGACAATGGCGGTGGCCGTGGCGACGGCGTACTTGCTCTCCGTCCCGGGCAAGATCGTGTCCCCCACCGGCTTCCCGGACCGCACCGTCACCGTGAAGCCCCACCGTCCGTCGCCCAGCATGGCGCAGGTCTCGACCGTGGCGCCGTTCCTGGCGGCGTAGTCGTGGCTCGCCGCACACCCGTCGTCGCCGGTCAGCCGGCCGTCGAAGAGCTTTCCCAGACTCACGGCGTCGAGGCCGTCGAGCTCGAACAGGTCACGGGACTCCTTGGCAGCCGCCAACGCCGCCGCATCGGCGGCTGACTGGGCGCCGTTGCGTGTCGCCCCCGCCTGCCCCACCGCGAAGAACGCCAGCGCGAGAAAGAGCAGGCTCACCACCATGAAGACATAGAGCGGCGATGCCTGCCCACACTCACGCCTACGGTCCCGCGAGCGGTCTAGCCTCCGATGATGGAGGTGACCCTGGCCACGAGGTTCGAGGCGATCGTCGCCCCGACGCCCGACCCCACCACCGCCGCGATGATCACGCCCACCAGGATGATGATCCCCACGTACTCGACGGCCCCCTGCCCCCCGTCCCCCCGGCGCCTCAGCGTGTCGGTGGTTGTCTTCGCCCAGGTGCCCACGTACACCTTGGCCTGGGTCAGGGCCTTCAGTGCGATGTTCGACATGGTGGTCCCCTCCGGGGTCGGGAAACGAGTCTGCGGTCACGCTGGTGGCATGGTGACCGTACTCCGGGTGAGCACTCCTCATCATGGGCCTCAGGGCCCAACTGCGGGCCCAAATCGGGAATCGCGGCCCGTTCAGGTGGTCAGCCATGGCTCGTCGCGCCCCCTTTGCCCAGGCTGTGCCAGATCGCGATGGCCTGGCCGCGGCTCTCGGCGTGCAGCTTGGCGAAGATCCGGTTGATGTGGTTCTTCACGGTCTTGTGGCTGATGAAGCAGGTGGCGGCGATCTGCTGGTTGGTCATGCCCGACGCGATGAGGTCCATCACCTCCACCTCCCGTTGACTCAGCAACGAATGTCCCACATCCACTTGCGGGAGCGAAGGGTCTTCTGCAAATTCGACCCCGGTGAGGGATGCGGAATTACCCCTTGGAAACAAGGGGGTTGGGCGGTCGTGGCTGTTGTTGCCCGTTGGAGGATATGCGGGTGCAGACACTCCGCCCGTCAACAGTGCCATCGACGCCGTGTGCGTGAAGTACGGCTTTCCCTGCCGTACGGCCCGTACCGCGTCCGTCAGTTCGGCGGGCGTGAACTCGCCGTGGACCAGGTAGCCGCAGGCGCCGAGGCGCAGGGCCGCGCGGACGACGTCCGGTTCGCCGCTGTACGTGGTCATCAGGACGGGCGCGAGGCGGGCCAGGTGGGGCAGGGCCGACAGGCCGTCGACGCCGGGCATGCGGACGTCCAGGAGGACGACGTCGGGGCGGTGGCGCACCGCCGCCTCGTACGCCTCGCGGCCGTCGGCGGCCTCGGCGCAGACCTCGATGTCGTCGCGGCCGGACAGCAGCGCCGTCAGCCCGGCCCGGACCACCGCGTTGTCGTCGGCCACCACCACCCGCAGGTGCGGCAGCGGCAGGGGTGTGGGCGGCTCCTGCCCGGGGGCCGGGGCGGGGGCGGCGCGTACGTCGGCCGCCGGGGGTGAGCTCAGCGGCGTCGGGTGCGCCGAGGTGTGCTGGGATACGTGCACGTCGTCCGGCACGGCTCCGCCTCCCCTCATCGCGTCATGGCCTTCCGCGGGTGCTGCGCCGGGACACCGGGCAGCAGGGGCTTCGGCGGCGAGGTGCCCGACGGTTCCAGGGCCGCGGCCGGCAGTTCGAGGCGTACCTCCGTGCCCTTCGCCGCGCGGCCGCGCCCGATCCGGATGCGGGCGCCGATCAGCGCGGCCCGCTCGACCATGCCGACCAGGCCGAAGTGGCCGGCCCTGCGCAGCTCGTCCAGGGTGGTGCCGGGTGGCAGGCCGGCGCCGTCGTCGTAGACGCTCACGCGCAGGACGTCGCCGACCACGCCGGACGACACGTCGACGTAGCTGGCGTGGGCGTGCCGGTGGGCGTTCTCCATGGCCTCGGAGGCGATGGTGAGGAGGTGCCGGGCGACGGCCTGCGGGACCGGGGGCGACACGGCGGTGTCGCCGAGGGTGCGGTAGGTGGCGTGCAGGCCGGTGCGGGTGGCGAAGTGGCGTACGCGGGCGGCCAGTTCGGCGGCGACGTCCACCTCGGTGCCGTACCGCAGGTCCGCCAGCAGCTCCCGGGACTGGGCGGCCGCGCGGCGCGCCGATCGGGCGACCAGCTCCGCCTGGTGCCGTACGGTCAGCGGGTCCATGCGGTCGGCGCCGCCGGCCAGGCCCTCGGCCGCGAGGGCGAGGCCGTGCAGGGTCTTGGCGACGGAGTCGTGCATCTCGCGGGCGAGCCGGGCCCGTTCCGCCTCGACGGCGCCGGTCACCGCCAGCCGGGCGCGGGCCTCGGTGAGGGCGTGGCTCGCGGCGCCGAAGCCGAGGACGAGGTTGCGCAGGGTGGAGCCGACGGCGCCGGCGATCACGCACAGGCCCACGAACAGCAGCGCGGACGAGTCGAGCCGGGACTTCGTGCTGACGCCGTAGGACAGGAGCAGCAGCAGCGACTGGAGGACGGCGAAGAACGCGGCGCCCCGCCAGCCGTACAGGAGGCCGGCGAGCAGCGGCGTGCAGATCGTGACGTACGCGAGGACCGACTCCGGGGACGCCGTGGCGAGGAGCAGCGCGCCGAACAGCGTGTCGCCCGCGAGGACCGCAGGGTGGCGCAGCAGGACGCGTCCGAACCGCTCCCAGTCGCGCAGGAGGGCGTACGACACCATGAAGGTGACCAGCACGGCCGCGCCCACGAGCCAGCCGCCCACGCCGGGTGCGGCGCCGGCCAGGGCGAACGGCGCGGCCAGCACGATCATCGCCAGGCGGAAGCCGAACACCTGGCGGCACAGCGCCTGGAGGGCGTTGACCTGGAGCGGCAGCGACGGCACGCCGCCGGGGGCGGCGGGGTCGCGGTCGGTCAGGGTGGTGCCGGCCCGTACCGGGGTGAGGGAGCGCAGGTTCACTCGCGGTCGCCCCCTACCCGCCGAGGAGGTCCGTGAAGTCGACGCCGGAGCCGTAGTAGAAGCTCAGCCCGATGAGGATCATCGTGGCGGGGAGCATCACCAGGGTGACGACGAGGGTGGTCTTCGGGACGGCCTTGGCGGCCGCGCGGCGGGCGTTCTGGGCGTCCGTGCGGCGCATGTCGTTGGCGATCTGTATCAGCGTGTCGACGATGGGGGCGCCGAGTTCCTCGCCCTGCTGGAGGGCGGTGACGAACATGGAGACCTGTTCGGAGGCGTTGCGCCGGCGGAGCTGGTCGAAGGCCTCGCGGCGGCTGACGCCCATGTCCATCTGGCGCAGGGTGATGCGCAGTTCGTCGGCCCAGGGGCCGGAGTAGCGTTCGGCGACGCGTTCGAGGGCCTGGCGGAAGCCGAGGCCCGCGGAGACGACGACGGCGAGGACGTCGAGGAAGTCGGGCAGGGTGCGTTCGATGTCGTCCCTGCGGCGCCGGATGGCGATGCGCAGGAGGACGTCGGTCCAGGTGAGGCCGTACGCGAGGACGACGGCCGCGACGACGGTCTGGCCGCGCAGCAGCATCGCCAGGGCGGCGAGGACGCCGAGGAAACCGTAGACGGCGCGCCGGGCGGCGTACCGGTCGACGGTGAGGCCGCCGGGGTTGCCGGCCATGTCGAGGCGGCGGCGCAGGGCGTCGACCCGCTTGGGGCCCATCATGCGGAGCACGGCGGGCGCCCAGCGCATGCCGAGCCGGTCGACGCCGGAGGCGACGGCGGTGGTGCGGGTGGCGCCGACCTCCAGGGCGACGCGGAGGTCGCCGGGCAGTTCGGCCTCGGCGCGGTACAGCCGGACGCCGTGGAAGACGCCGTACACGGCCAGGCCGGTGACCACGGCCAGCAGCAGACCCATCGTGCGTTTCCCTCCCCGGTCCTCAGACCCTGACCCTGGACAGCCGGCGGATCATGACGAAGCCCGCCGTGTACAGGCCGAAGGCGACGACCGAGCCGACCTGTCCGACGAACGACCCCGTCATCTTGTCCAGTGCGCCCGGGTTCATTCCGTTGATCATGAGGAGGAAGCCGAGGCCGAGGACGGGCAGGGCGAAGGCGGTGACCTTGACCTGGGAGAGCAGGGTGGTGACCTCGCGCCGGGTCTCCTTGCGCTCGTCGAGGGTGCCGGTGAGGTTGCGCAGGGAGCCGACGACCTGGCCGCCGGCGCGGTTGGACAGCACCAGGGTGGTGACGAGGACGACGAGTTCGCGGGAGGGCAGCCGGTCGGCGAGGTCGCCGAGCGCGTCGTCGAGACTGTGGCCGACGGCCAGCTGGTCGGCGACCCGGCGCAGCTCCTCGCCCGCGGGGTCGTCCAGTTCGTCGGCGGCCATGGCGATGGCGGTGCGCAGGGCGAGGCCGGCCTGGGTGGCGTTGGCGAGGACCCGGGTCAGCTCGGGAAGCTGGTTGATGAACGCCTCGATACGGCGCCGGCGCTGCCAGTCGAGGAACGCCTCGGCGCCCCAGAGGCCGGCCAGCGCGGCGAGGACGCCGAAGAAGGGGGCGAAGAACGCGCCGACGGTCAGGTACAGGCCGAGCAGGGCGGCGACGGCGTACGCGGTGTACTCGCCGGGGGTGAGGTCGAGTCCGGTGACGGCGATCTTCCGCTCGATACGGCGGCCGAGGCGGGTGGTGCGGAGCCTGCGGTCGAGGCGGGCGAACCTGCGGCGGCGGCCGCCGGAGGGCGCGGGCCCGGTCTGGGTCATCCGGGCGACGAGCGCCTTCTGCTGGTCCCGGCCGGCGGCGTAGCTGTGCACGCCGACGGCGGCCAGGAGGCCGGCGAGGAGCGTGACGCCGAGCGTCAGGAGCGGGAGGTTGTCCATCGCGTCGTCGTTTCCGTCGGGGGCGGAGGGTCGTCGGGGTCAGGCGGCGGTGCCGCGCAGGGCCAGCTGGGCGTCGTCGTGGGCGACGCCGAAGGCCGCCGGTGTCGCCTCGTTGTGCATGTAGAGCCGTTCGGCGACGCGCCGGGGCAGCGGGTGGTGCGTGAAGGTGCCGTGGACGCGGCCGTCGGGGGTCATGGGGCGTGCGTCGAAGCGGCAGACCGTCACGATCCGGTAGTCCTCGCGGCCGTGGGAGTCGAGGAACGCGATTTCGGTGATCTTGCGGGCGCCGTCGGCGTGCCGGGTGAGCTGGACGATGACGTCGACGGCGCTGTTGATCTGGTCCCTGATGGCGGCGAACGGCACCTCGACCTCCGACATGGACGCCAGGGTCTGGAGCCGCATGAGCGCGTCCTCGGCGCTGTTGGCGTGGACGGTGGCGAGGGAGCCGTCGTGGCCGGTGGACATGGCCTGGAGCATGTCGAGGGTCTCGCCGCCGCGGACCTCGCCGACGACGATGCGGTCGGGGCGCATGCGCAGGGAGTTGCGGACGAGGTCGCGGATGGTGATGCGGCCCTTGCCCTCGACGTTGGCGGGGCGGGACTCCAGGGTGATGACGTGGGACTGCTGGAGGCGCAGTTCGGCGGAGTCCTCGATGGTGACGATGCGCTCGCCGTCCGGGATGAGCCCGGACAGGGCGTTGAGGAGGGTGGTCTTGCCGGTGCCGGTGGCGCCGGAGACGATCACGTTGAACTTGGCGCGGACGAGTCCGGCCAGCAGCATCACCATGTGCTCGTCGAGGGAGCCGAGCGCGACCATCTCGTGCAGCGTGAAGGCGCGCGGGAAGCGGCGGATGGTGAGGACGGGGCCGCTGAGGGAGAGCGGCGGGATGATGACGTTGACGCGTTCGCCGGACGGGAGGCGGGCGTCGACCATCGGGTTCGACTCGTCGACGCGGCGGTTGACGGTGGAGACGATGCGCTCGATGGTCTGCATCAGCTGCTCGGTGGAGGAGAACCGCATCGGGAGCCGTTCGAGGCGCCCGTACCGCTCCACGTACACCTGCTCGGGCCCGTTGACCATGATCTCGCTGACGGAGGCGTCCTCCAGGAGCGGTTCCAGGATGCCCAGGCCCAGGGCCTCGTCGACCACGCGCCGGATGAGCTGGGAGCGCTCGGCGGAGGACAGGACGGGGCCCTCGCGGCTGATGATGTGGCCGAGGACGCGTTCGAGGCGGGCGCGGCGGTCGGCGGTCGCCAGCGCGGACATCTCGGCGAGGTCGATCTCCTCCAGGAGCTTGCCGCGGTAGACGCCGACGAGGTGGTTGTCCTCGCCGTCGCGCCCGCCGGCCGGCTCGGGGCTGTTGATGCGGGAGCGCAGGCTCACGGGGTGCCTCCCTCGCTGGTCGTGACGGGCATGGTGGTGGTCCTGGTCACCGGGTCGAAGCCGAGGAGCGGCAGGACGCTGGGGATCCGTACGGTGACGGTGGCCGTGACCTCCTCCTCGCCGGCGGGGGCGCTGACGGCGGCGCCGGAGGCGAGCCAGCCGCTCATGGCGGCGCGCCCGGCGGAGGCGCCGTCGCCGCCCTGGGAGGCGACGCGGGCGGCGGCGCGCGAGGCGGTGCCGGCCTGCTGGACGGCGTAGGCGACGATGCCGAGCTGGACGGCGGCGAGAGCGGCGACGAGGAGGACGCCGACCCAGCCGGCGAACTCGACGGCGGCCTGGCCGCGGTCGGCCGGTCGCTCGCGGGCGGGGTTCCCGGTGGTGTCGTGCGCGTGCGTCGTTCCCATCGGCCTCAGTCCTCCCGCTCGTTCGCCGCGGCGGCGTGGGCCTTCACCGTGAACGGGAGGGTGAGGCCGGGGAACAGGACGGGCACGTTGATCGACACGTCGGCGGTGTGCAGGTCGCCGGACGTGCCGCACGACGCGGCGGCCGTCCAGGCGCCGGACAGCCTGGCCTGCGCGGCGGCCTGGCAGTCGCCGCCGACGGCGCCCTGCCGGGCCGCCTCGTCGGCGGCGTTGCCGGCGAGGGCGTACGTGTAGCCGATGAGCGTGGCCTGCCACAGCAGGAGCAGCACGCCGAGGACGACCGGCACCATGCCGGTGAACTCCACGGCCACCTGCCCCCGGTCGTCGTACCGTGCGCGTACCCCCCTCATGGCCACCCCCTCCGCCCCCTAGTGCTTCCTGCGCGTGCGGCGCAGTCCGACGGCGCCGCGGTCGCCCCGGAACCTGCCCGGCCGGTCGCCGTCCGACTCCTCGGTGCGCACCAGGCCCAGTTCGCCGGCGAGGGCCCACAGGGCCTGCTTGACGGCGGACCTGGCCTCCAGGTCCTGCATGCGCCCGGCGTCGAGGACCGGCTGCAGCTCCTTGAAGCCGGCGGGTACGGCGGTGCGGGCCACGCGGGTGCCGGTGATCCGCTCGACGAGCGCGGGCTGGATCTCGGTCAGCCGGGTGAGGCGGTTGACGACGGTGGTGGTCTCCTCCGGCTTGCGGATCTGGAGCCGTTCCCACAGGCGCACCATGCGGGTGGCGGCCCGTACGGCGACGACGTCGGGGGTGACGACGAGCAGGGCGGTGTCGGCCATCTCGACGGCGGCGGCGTTCGCGGAGTTCATCTGCGTGCCGCAGTCGACGACGACGACCTCGTACCGGCCGCGCAGGGCGCTGACGATCTGCCGGGCGGCGCGGTCGGTGACCTCCTCGCCGCGCTCGCCCTCGGCGGGAGCGAGGAGCAGGCCGATGCCGGTGTCGTGGGCGTACAGGGCGTCCTGGAGGACGCGCGGCGAGATGTCCTGGATGGCGGCGAGGTCGACGGCCGAGCGCCGGAACCGCACGTCCAGGTAGGAGGCGACGTCGCCGGCCTGGAGGTCGAGGTCGGCGAGCGCCACGGTGCGGCCGGAGGCCCGGGCGGCGAGGGCGAGCTGCACGGCGGTCACGGTGGTGCCGACGCCGCCCTTCGCGCCGGAGACGGTGACGACGGTGCCGCCCGCGCCGTGCGGCGGGTCGCCGCCCTGGCCGAGGTGGCGGCGTACGCCCGTGGACCAGGCGGCGGCGGACTGGACGCGCTGGGCCACCTCCTCGTACGAGAGGGGCAGGCCGACGAGGCCGCGGGCGCCGGAGTCCATGGCGGCCGAGTAGAGGCCGGGGCTGCGGTCGGCGGTGACGAGGACGACGCCGGCGGCCGGGAAGCGCAGGGCGACCTCGCGGACGAGGTCGAGGGCGGGGACGGGGCCGATCCGCTCGTGGACGAGGACGACCTCCGGCAGGTCGGCCGGGGCATCGGCGGCCAGCCGGGCGAGGGTGTCGACGAGGGCGGTGGAGTCACCGGCCGGCGCCAGTATCTCGGTGTCGGGCAGCTGGCCGAGCAGTGCGGTGATGGCCCGGGCGGCGTCGGGGTCGGCGACGGCCGGGAGGACGCGTGTGGTCATCCTGCTGCCTGCTCCCTCACTTGTTCTTGTCTTCGTCGAGCGTGTAGGTCGATTCACCGGGCTTGAGGGCGGCCGGGCCGTCCTTGGGCAGGAGCGCGAGCCGTACGTGCTTGGCGAACGACTCGGCGTACGCGACGCGCTGGGCGTCGGCGGTGCCGAGGGCGAAGGTGATGGGCACGGCCTCGCGGATGCCGGAGGCCCTGCTGTCGCCGCTGCGGCGCTGGTCGAGCGGGGTGAGCTTGCCGACGTCGAGGACGCGGGCGCCCGCGACGATGAGCCGGGACTCGGCGACGGCGTCCTTGCCGCGGCCCTCGTCGTCGAAGGTGGCGAAGATGTTGACCCGCGCCCCCGCGGTGATCTTGCCGGCGACGCCGGTGGAGGCGTCGATCATGATGGCGATCTCCTGCTGGCCGCTCTCCAGGGCGGGCCGGTCGGCGACCATGTCCTTCTGGAGCAGGGAGCCCTTCTTCAGGTCGGAGACCGCGATCCTGCCCCGGACGGCGGACAGGTCGGTGACCGCGTTGGCGGACAGCCAGCGCTCGGGCATGGTGATCTTCTCGAACTGGGTGGGCTGGAGCGGCGAGTACGCGGTGATGTCCGCCTTCACGCGGTAGGCCGTGACCTCGGGACCGACCTTGGCCTGTACGTCGCTGATGACCACGACGACCCCGGCGAACGCCGCGAGGGCGCACAGGACGGACAGGACGAGCAGGATGACACCACGGCGCTGACGTGCGTTCATGGGCGGGAGAACCTCGTGGGGTGGCGGACGGGGCAGGCGGGACTGTGCGGACGCGGCCCGGCGGCCGAGGGGCGGGGCCGGGGCGTGGGCCGGCGGTTCACGAGGCGTGCGGCATCGGCGCTGCCGGGCCCAGGGCGGCGACGGGGCGGCCGTGGGCGCGGGTCTCGGGCGGGGCGAGGGGGGCCGCGCAGAAGCCGCAGCGGTCCCCGATGAGGTCGATGCCGCACCAGGTGCAGGTCTCGCGGCGTACGGACGAGACGAGCTGGTGCAGGACCGGCAGGTCGGGCAGGTACGCGGCGAACTCGACGAGCTTCGCGGTGCCCCACCAGGCGGGTGAGGCGGCGGGCAGGGCGGCCTCCTGCACGCTGTCGATGCGCCAGGCGGGGGCGAGCGTGCGGGTGGGCCAGTCGGAGGGGAGCCGTCCGCGGGCCCAGACCATGGCGGTCGCGAAGTCGGGGCCGGCCGGGGGGCGTTCGCCGGGTGTGCCGAGCCGGACCAGCTGGGGTGCGGGGTTGGCGAGGACGGCGAACTGGGAGCCGGGCACCCAGGACTTGGCGTGGGCCTTGAGCGTGACGGGGACGCGGTCGAGCCGGGCGACGGAGGCCAGGACGGCGCCCGCGTACACGTAGTGGGAGAGCAGCCGGGCGGCCGAGGCGACGATGCCGGGGCCGAAGTCGCAGAGGGAGAGCTGGCGCAGCTGGCGTGCGACGACGGCGACGCCGAGGGGCGGCAGGTCCAGTGGTACCAGGGCGATGCGGTCGCTCTCCAGCAGGGCGCGGACGGTGTGGAGGCGCCGGACGTGCGCGGCCGGGGCGGCGGAGGGGTGGAGGACGACGACGTGGCCGTGCTGCTCGACCAGGAGGTCGAGGGCGGCGAGCGCGGCGTCGAGGGGCTGGGCGTCCGGCGGCGGGAGGACGGCGGCGCTGGGGGTGTGCCGGTCGGTCGGGGGCAGCACCAGGTCGGCACTGGTGACGGCAATCGCGGTCGGCACGCTGGTTCCCCGTTCGCTCCGGCCACCGGTGTACCCGGCGAATCGCAGTCGCCTGCGATACCTGCTGCTGCTCCGTTGCTCACTCCTGACCCGCACTTTATCGGCGTGGGGGGTGCGGGAGAACCGCTTTCGGACTCCTCGTAGTGGAGCATGTGCCGAGCGCGCTCCCCCAAATCGGGCAAGCAGGGCAGGAGTTGACTCCTGTACCCAACTCGGGCCGCCCGCAAGGGGCGTTCGGCCGCCCGGACACCTTGACAAGGGGATTGGTCTGGACCACCTTGTACGGGCATACGCAGCGGTGGCCACCGTGCGACGCACCTCCACCTCCCCACTCCCCACTCCCCCACCACCGGAGGCAGCAAGTGGACCGCACCAGACTGCTCGGCGGCGCCCTGGCGCTCGCCGTGGGCGCCGGGCTCGCCCTGACCGGCGGCGCCGGCAGCGCGCAGGCCGCCGACGTGAACGTCGCGAAGAACGCGGGCTTCGAGTCCGGACTCGCCAACTGGACCTGCTCCGCGAACAGCGGCGCCGCCGTCTCCTCGCCCGTGCGCAGCGGGGCCGCCGCGCTGAAGGCCACGCCGGGCGGGCAGGACCACGCCCGGTGCGCTCAGACCGTGACGGTGAAGCCGTCCTCCACGTACCGGCTGAGCGCCTGGGTCCAGGGCGGCTACGCCTACCTGGGCGCGAGCGGGACGGGCACCACCGACGTGTCCACATGGACGCCCGACTCCTCCGGGTGGAAGCAGCTCACCACCTCGTTCACCACCGGCCCCCACACCACGTCCGTGACCGTGTACACGCACGGCTGGTACGGGCAGGCCGCCTACCACGTCGACGACGTCTCGGTCTTCGGGCCGGACGGCGGCGGCGGCCAGGACCCCGACCCCGTCGTGCCCGCCACCCCCGCCGGGCTGACGGCCGGGTCGGCGACCTCCTCGTCCGTGGCCCTGAGCTGGAACGCCGTGTCCGGCGCGGCCGGCTACCACGTCTACCGGGACGGCGTCCGCGTCCAGTCGCCGGCCGGCACGTCCACGACCGTGTCGGGGCTCGCCGCCGACACCGCGTACGGCTTCCAGGTCTCGGCGTACAACGCGGCCGGCGAGTCGGCGAAGTCCGCGACGGTGGGCGCGCGCACGACGCCCGGCTCCACGGGCCCGAACCCGAACGTGCCGAAGCACGCGCTGACCGGCTACTGGCAGAACTTCGACAACGGCGCCACGGTGCAGAAGCTGCGGGACGTCCAGGCGCAGTACGACATCATCGCCGTCTCCTTCGCGGACTCCACGGCCACGCCCGGCCAGATCACGTTCCGTCTCGACCCGGCCGTCGGCTACGCGTCGGTCGCCGACTTCAAGGCGGACATCGCCGCGAAGAAGGCCGCGGGCAAGTCGGTGATCCTGTCGGTGGGCGGCGAGAAGGGCAACGTCACCATCAACAGCGACGCGTCGGCGACGGCCTTCGCGAACAGCGCGTACGCCCTGATGCAGGAGTACGGCTTCAACGGGATCGACATCGACCTGGAGCACGGCATCAACTCCGCCTACCTGACGAAGGCGCTGCGCCAGCTGTCGGCGAAGGCGGGTCCGGGCATGGTGCTGACGATGGCGCCGCAGACCATCGACATGCAGAACACGGGCACGGAGTACTTCAGGACGGCGCTCGCCGTGAAGGACATCCTGACGGTGGTCAACACGCAGTACTACAACAGCGGCTCCATGCTGGGCTGCGACGGCAAGGTCTACGCGCAGGGGTCGGTGGACTTCCTCACGGCGCTCGCCTGCATCCAGCTGGAGGGCGGCCTCGACCCGTCGCAGGTCGGGCTCGGCGTGCCCGCGTCCCCGCGGGGCGCGGGCAGCGGCTACGTCGACCCGTCGGTCGTCAAGAACGCGCTGGACTGCCTGGCTCGCGGAACGAACTGCGGCTCGTTCAAGCCGTCGAAGACGTGGCCGGCGCTGCGCGGCGCGATGACCTGGTCGACCAACTGGGACGCGACCGCGGGCAGCGCCTGGTCGAACGCGGTCGGCCCGCACGTCCACAACCTGCCGTAGGCGGCCCGGGCGGAGCCCCGCCCGCCGGTGTCTCAGTACGCCGGCGGGCGGCCGGCCAGGTAGTGGTGGACGACCGGGGCGATCTCCGCCAGCCACTGGTTGAGCTTCTGCGGCTTCTTCGCGTGCACCCGGCACTCGTACAGCATCCCGCTCGGGTGGTGCCGGACCGCCACCATCAGGACGGGGCCGTACGAGGCGGGCGCGAAGTGCACGGTGGCGACGGACGCCCAGGGGAACTCCATCGGGTGCCCGTTGGCCTCCAGGGCCACGCCGTCGGCGTCGACGACCACGGAGTTCAGCTTGTCGTGCGCGATGAACTCCGGGCCGGCGGCGGGCGCGCCGTAAGGCGCCGGCGCCCCGTACGGCGCCGGCGGTGCGGGCGCCCCGTAGGGCGCGGGCGGTGCGGGCTGTGCGTACGGCCCGGTCGGCGCGTAGGGAGCGGGCTGGGCCGGGGGTATGGACGGGCCGAAGCCCGGCGGTGGCGGTGTGGTCATACGGCCAGTATCGCCGGGCCCCCGGCCCGGTCCTCACCAGGGCAGTTCGCGCACCTGCTGGACGCACAGGACGACGAACAGCAGGCCCGCCGCGCCCAGCATGCCGTTGCTGAGCCAGCCGTTGCGCCACTCGCCCGGCGTGCGCGAGGAGTTGAGCAGCCACAGCAGGGTGAGGGCGAGGAACGGCATGAAGAACGCGCCGATCACGCCGTAGACGATGACCAGGCCGAAGGGCTGGTCCAGGAAGAGCAGCGCCATCGGCGGGAAGGTCAGCCACAGCAGGTACGCGCGGAACGGCAGCGACTTCTCGGCGGCGGGCACGCCCTCGGCGCGGCCGGCGGCCGCCCCGCCGCCCTCGCCCTCCTCGCCGCGCTCGCGGAGGCGGCCGACGAAGTCGGCGAACATCAGGCTCACGCCGTGCCAGACGCCGATGAGGGAGGTGAAGGACGTCGCGAAGAAGCCGACGAGGAACAGCTGGGCGGTGGCCGCCCCGTACCGGTCCTCCAGCACCCCGCCGAGGTCGATCAGGCCCTTGTCGCCCTTGGCGAGGGCGACGCCGGAGGAGTGCAGCAGCTCGGCGCCGACGAAGAGCATCGCCACGACGAAGACACCGGTGGTGAGGTAGGCGACGCGGTTGTCCATGCGCATCACCTTCATCCAGCCGGCGTCGCGCCAGCCCTTGGCGTTCACCCAGTAGCCGTACGCCGCGAGGGTGATGGTGCCGCCGACGCCGCCGACGAGGCCCAGCGTGTAGAGCAGCGAGCCGTCCGGCAGGACGGGGACGAGCCCGGCCAGGGCGTCGCCCAGGTTCGGGGTGACCCGTACGGCGAGGTAGACGGTGACCAGGAACATCAGACCGACCAGGAAGGTCATGACCTTCTCGAACACGGCGTACCGGTTGAACCAGACGAAGACCAGCCCCACGAGGCCGCAGATGATCGCCCACCACTTCACGCCCAGCGTGTCCGGGAAGAGCGCGGCGAGCGGCAGGGCGCTGGAGGACATGGCGGCGGCGCCGTAGACGAAGCCCCAGACGATGACGTACCCGGCGAAGTAGACCGTCGTCCACCGGCCGAGGCTGCGCCAGCCGTCGAAGAGGGTGCGGCCGGTGGCCAGGTGCCAGCGCCCGGCGGCCTCCGCGAGGGAGATCTTGACGAGGCAGCCGATGACGGCGGCCCACAGCAGGGTGTAGCCGAACTTGCTGCCGGCGATGAGCGTGGCGACGAGATCGCCGGCGCCGACGCCGGTCGCGGCGACGACGATGCCGGGGCCGATGTGCCGCCAGCCGGCCTTGCGCAGGACGGGTGTCGCCTCTCCGCCGCCGCTGCGGGTGGTGTCCGCGGTGTCCGCCATACCGTCTGCCGCCTTCCCCTCGTGCCTGCTCCGCTTGCGTGATCCCGACACGTAAGCGGGTGTGGGGTGATCGCGCAAGGGGGTATGCCTGACGGCTGTTGACCGAAGCGCGCTCTTGACGCGGTCATGCCATACCCGCATCCTGCGTCGCACGGGGACCACCCCGTACCCCCCACCCAGGAGACACGCATGCGACTTCGCATCCGCGGCTTACGCGGCAGGCGGTCCGCCACCCTCACGGCCCTGCTCGCGCTCGCCCTCGCCGTACCACTCACGGCCACCGCCACCACCCCCGGCACCCCGACGGGCGGCACCGCCCCGGCCGCCGCGACGGAGGAGGTCATCCGGCAGTACGAGATCCACGGGCCGTCCACGCCCGCCGAGCGCTCCGCCCTCGCCGCCACCGGCGTGTCCATCGACGAGGTGGACGGCCACGCCGTCGTCGTCAGCGCCAACGCCGAACAGGCGAAGCGGCTGCGCGCCCTCGGCCACAAGCTGGAGGCCCTGCCCGGGCCCCCGGCCCGCAACGCCGGCGCGGCGGTCTCGCCCATGGACTTCCCGTCCGCCGACTCCCGCTACCACAACTACGCGGAGATGACGGCGGAGATCGACCAGCGCCTCCGGCAGTACCCGAACATCATGAGCAAGCGCGTCATCGGCAAGTCCTACCAGGGCCGCGACATCGTCGCCATCAAGATCAGCGACAACGTGGCCACGGACGAGAACGAGCCCGAGGTGCTGTTCACGCACCACCAGCACGCCCGTGAGCACCTCACCGTCGAGATGGCGCTCTACCTGCTGCGCGAGTTCGGCGCGGGCTACGGCTCCGACTCCCGGATCACCAACGCCGTCAACGGCCGCGAGCTCTGGATCGTGCCGGACCTCAACCCGGACGGCGGCGAGTACGACATCGCCACCGGCTCGTACCGCAGCTGGCGCAAGAACCGGCAGCCCAACGCCGGCTCCTCGTACGTCGGCACGGACATGAACCGCAACTGGGACTACAAGTGGGGCTGCTGCGGCGGCTCCTCCGGCTCGTACGGCTCCGACACCTACCGGGGCACGGCGCCCGAGTCCGCGCCCGAGGTGAAGGTCGTCGCCAACTTCGTGCGCTCCCGGATCGTGGGCGGCAAGCAGCAGATCAGGGCGGCGATCGACTTCCACACCTACAGCGAGCTGGTGCTGTGGCCGTACGGCTGGACGTACTCCGACACGGCCACCGGCATGACCCAGGACGACCGCGACGCCTTCGCGGCCGTCGGCCGGAAGATGGCGGCCAGCAACGGGTACACGCCCGAGCAGTCGAGCGACCTCTACATAACGGACGGCTCCATCGACGACTGGCTGTGGGGCGCCCAGAAGATCTTCGGCTACACGTTCGAGATGTACCCGCGCAGCTCCTCCGGCGGCGGCTTCTACCCGCCCGACGAGGTGATCGAGCGCGAGACCAGCCGCAACCGCGACGCGGTGCTCCAGCTGGTCGAGAACGCGGACTGCATGTACCGGTCCATCGGCAAGGAGTCGCAGTACTGCGCGGCCTGACGAATCGTCACTCCCCGGGTGCGGTGCCCGTTCGCCGGGCGCCGCACCCGGCGGCACGGCCGCTTCCGGTGTGCAGCCGTGCCGCGACTGTGGCTGTGCTGTGACGGCTTGATGGGTAACCTGCTGCTCGTACGCCGGGGGATGAGGGGGCGGCATGACGGGGGCGGGAAAACGACTTCTGCCGCTGAGCGGCGACGACCCGGCGGAGCTGGGTCAGTACCGGCTGGTCGGGCGGCTCGCGGCCGGCGGAATGGGCCGCATCTATCTGGCGCGGCACCGCGTGGGACAGCGGCTGGTGGCCGTGAAGACCCTCCTCGCCGAGGGCGTCGTCAGCGAGCCGGACCGGCGGCGGTTCGCCCGTGAGGTGGCGCTCGCCCGGCGGATCGACAACCGGTTCACGGCGAGAGTCGTGGACGCCGACCCGGAAGCGACGACGCCGTGGATGGCCATCGAGTACATCCCGGCGCCCTCCCTGGCCGAACTGGTGGGCACGGCCGGCCGGCTGCCCGCTTCGGCGATCCGCTGGGTCGCGGCCGGCACCGCCCAGGCACTGGAGGCCCTGCACCGCGAGGGCATCGTCCACCGGGACGTGAAGCCGCAGAACATCCTGCTGCCGCTGGACGGGCCCCGGCTGATCGACTTCGGCATCTCGCACGCCACCGACCTCACCCGGACCTCCCTCACGCTCGGCACGATCTCCTTCACCTCCCCCGAGCAGGCGCGCGGTGAGCCGTCCACGGCGGCGTCCGACGTGTACTCGCTGGGCGCCACCCTGTTCCACCTGGCGGTGGAGCGGCCCCCGTACCCGGAGGGCGAGGACACCCTGCGGCTGCTGGCCCGGGTCTCGCGCGGCGACCTCGACCTGACGGGGCTGCCGAAGGAACTCGTCCCGCTGATCCACCCGTGCCTCGCCGTGGACCCGGCGCGGCGGCCGCGCCCGGCCGACATGCTGGCGCGGTTCATGGAGGAGCGCGACCGGCTGCCCACCTCGCACAGCGGCAGCCGCTGGCTCCCGCCGCGCTGGACGGAGCTGATCCTCGCGTACGAGCGCCAGGGCCAGGAGTGGCAGACGCTGGCCCCGATGGGCCCGGGCGCGGCGACGGCGGACCAGCGCACCGCCCCCGTACCGCCGCCGGGGCCGACCCGGCTCGACACCCAGGAGCAGGAGCGGCGGGCCCGGCAGCAGGCCGAGCGCGAGCGCGCCCGCGCGGACGCCGAGGCGCGCGCCCGGGCCCGCGCCCAGGCGCAGGCACAGGCCCAGGCACAGGCGCGGGCCGAGGCGGCGGCCCGGGCGCGGGCGGAGGCCGACGCACGGGCGCGGTCCGCGTCCTCGGCACGGGCGACGCCGCCGCCCGCCCCGCCCGCGGCGCCGAAGAAGGGGTCGTCCGCCGGCAGCTGGTTCCTCTTCTTCGCGGCCGTCCTCGGGCTCCTGTTCCTGGCCGACTCCTGCGACGACGGCTCCGGTTCGTCCTCGTCGTCGAGCAGCGGCCCCAGCTACACGCGGCCCACCTCCTCGTACACCCCCTCGCGGCCCACGCCCGAACCGGAGGACCTGGCCTTCCGGGCCGTACGCGCCGGCGAGTGCCTCGACGTGTACGCCGACGGGTACGGCGAGTGGAGCCGGAGCGTCCCGGTGCGCGTGAGCTGCGACTCGGCGAGCGCCTACGTGTACGTGACGCGGACGTCCACCGACACGGACACCGACTGCAGGCGCGGGCAGGGGCGCAGCCAGTGGCTGAACTTCGGCGCCGACGACATCGACACCGTGCTGTGCCTGACCCGGCAGTTCCGGGCCGGGCAGTGCTTCACCGCCAAGATGGACCAGAACTACCGGGCCACCGCCGACCTGATGGTGGTGTGGAACTGCGACGGCGACAAGGTGCCCCGCGGCCAGACGCACATCATGCAGATCACCGGCTACTACCGCATGCCGTCCGACCGCCGGGTGAACTGTGTGAACGACAACAGCCGGTTCTGGTGGTGGGAGGTCAACGACGGCAAGAGCGTCGTCTGCGCCAAGGTGGCGTGAGCGGCCTCAGCCGAGGACGGCGAGGGCGTCGATCTCAATGAGCAGGCCGGGCGGCAGGCCCACGTAGACGGTGGTGCGGGCGGGCGGCACGGCCAGGTCCTTGAAGTGGTCGTCGTAGATCTCGTTCATCTCGGCGAAGTGGTCCACGTCGGTGAGGTAGACGCGGAGCATCAGCACGTCGTCCCAGGTGGCGCCGCCCGCCGTGAGGACCGCCTCGACGTTGGCGAGGGTCTGCAGGGTCTGCTCGCGCAGGGTCGGGCCGGCCACGGCCGGGGCCCCGCCCCCGACGGCCGGCAGGAAGCCGACCTGGCCGGCGACCTGGAGGATGCCGCCCTTGCGGACGCCGTGCGAGAAGCGGGCGGGCGGGGTGGCGTGGGTGGACGGGTTGATCGCGGTCTTCTCGTGCTGCGCGGCGTTCTCGGTCTTCGCGGTGTTCTCGGTGTTCTCGGTCATCGCTGCTCCTTGGTGGGGGTGTGGCCGGAGTAGTCGCGGCTGATGGCGTCCGCGGTGCGGCGGACCAGCGGGAGGAGGGCGAGGAGTTCCTCGGCCGTGACGACGACGTTCGGGGCGGACACCGACATGGCGGCGACGACCCGGCCGTCGGCGCCGCGTACGGGCGCGGCGACGCAGTTGATGGACTCCTCGTGGCCGCCGAGGTCGGTGGCCCAGCCCTGTTCGCGGACGGTCGCCAGCTCCTCCAGGAACGCGGCGGCGTTCGGGGTCGAACGGGGCGTGTACGGGGGGTAGTCGAGCTTCGCGGCGAGGGTGCGCCGCTCGTCCTCGGGCAGGTCGGCGAGGAGCAGCTTGGCGACGGCGGCGACCGTGATGGCGACGGGCTTGCCGATCCGCGAGTACATGCGGACCGGGTAGCGGCTCTCGACCTTGTCGATGTACAGCACCTCGCCGTCCTCGTACACGGCGAGGTGCACGGTGTGCCCGGTCTCCTCGCCCAGCCGGACGAGGTGGGGGTGGGCGATCTCGCGGACGTCGAGGTTCTCGACGGCCTCCTGGGCGAGCGCGATGAGCCGGGCGCCGAGGCGGTAGCGCTGGTCCTGCTGGCGGTAGACGAGGCCGTGCTCGTGCAGGGTGCGCAGCAGGCGCAGGGCGGTGGACTTGTGGACGCCGAGCCGGTCGGCGACCTGGCCGAGGTCGGCGGGGCCCTGGGCGAGCAGCGGCAGGATGCTCAGGGCGCGGTCGACGGTCTGGCTCATGGGGTGCGTACCTCCTCGCCGGCCGACGCGGCCGCGGACCGTGGTTCGGTCCAGCCGGGGCCGAGGTGCAGTCTCCCCCACGTGTGGCCGTCCAGTGCGGCCAGGCGGTCGGCGTGTGCGCGGGCCGGCACGGGGCCGAGGTCGCCGGGGGCGGTCAGGGCGGCGGCGGCCATGAGGTGGCCGTGCCGCAGCCGGTCCCGTACGGGCAGGCCGCGCAGGGTGGCGGAGAGGAACCCGGCGGCGAAGGCGTCGCCCGCTCCGACCGCGGCGACGACGTCGACGCGGGGGGCGGGGACGAACTCCCGCGCCCCCGGGGCGTTCCGGTCGAAGGCGGTCGCCCCGCGGCTGCCCTGCTTGACGACCAGGACGTCCGGCTCCGGCAGCGCCGCGCGGATGTCGCTCGCGTCGCGCAGGCCCCAGGCGGCACGGGCCTCGTCGGCACCGACGAACACGACGTCGGCGCCGCGGGCCAGCTCCAGCAGCGCGGGCCCGGCGGGGCCGCGCCACAGGGCCGGCCGGTGGTTCACGTCGAAGGAGACGAGCGGGCGGCCGGGGTGGCGCGCGGTGAGGTCGCGGAGCAGGGCCAGGCAGTCGTCGGAGAGGGCGGCGGTGATGCCGGACAGGTGCAGCACGCGCCCCGTACGGACGGCGTCCGGGTCCGTGTTGTGCGCGGCCATGGCGGAGGCGGCGGACCCGGCCCGGTAGTAGGCCACCTCGTGGGCGCCGCTCGCCCGGTCGTGGGCCGTGCGGAAGTAGACGCCGGTGGGGCGCGCGGGGTCGCGGCGGACGGCGGAGACGTCGACGCCGTACGCGCCGATCGCCGCCAGCAGGTGGTCGCCGAACGGGTCGGCGCCGACCCGGCCGATCCAGCGGACGGTGTGCCCGGCGGCGGCCAGGGCGCAGGCCACGTTGGACTCGGCGCCGCCGATGGAGCGGGTGAAGGACTCCACGTCCGCGAGGCGGCCGGGGCGGGAGGGCAGGAAGGTGACCATGGACTCGCCGAGGCACACGACATCGACGGCCGGCGTTCGGGTCACACTGGGGCTCCTCACGGCTGGAGGCCGGTCCGTTGACCGGGTGTCGGCCGTGATGTTAGACAGCACGAAGCACCATACGCAATGACTGTTGCACAACACGCAACGGGGACGAGGGGCGCACATGGCCACCGACCAGCAGCCCGGCCTCCAGGCCGGCCGTCGAGCCGACTCGGAGGCGGACCGGCGGGCCGCCCGCCTGAAGGACGAGCGCGTCGACCACCGCTTCAAGGGACTTCCCCCGCACGCCGACGGCCTGACCGTCGGTGAGCTGGCCGACCAGCGCCGCAACGTGTTCACGGACGGCTTCACGACACCCGTCCTGACGCTGTCGGCGGAGGCCGTGGAGCACAACCTCGCGCTGCTGGAGGCGTACTCCGAGCGCCACGGCCTGGCCTTCGCGCCGCACGGCAAGACGACGATGGCGCCGCAGCTCTTCGCCCGCCAACTGGCCCGGGGCGCCTGGGGCATCACGGTCGCCGTGCCGCACCAGGTCCGGGTGTGCCGGGCGTTCGGCGTGCCGCGGGTGTTCCTGGCGAACGAGCTGGTCGACGCGGCCGCGCTGGAGTGGATCGCCGGGGAACTGGCCGCCGACCCGGAGTTCCGGTTCCTCTGCTACGTCGACTCGGTGCGCGGCGTCGAGCTGATGGACCGGGCCCTCGCGGGCGCGTCCCGCCCGGTGGACGTCGTCGTGGAGCTGGCCGCGGGCGAGGGCGCGCGCACCGGTGTGCGGACGGATGCGGAGGCGGCGCGGGTCGCCGAGGCCGTGGCCCGGGCGGCATCGCTGCGGCTCGTCGGGGTCGCCGGCTACGAGGCGCAGGTACCGGGGGCGGACCCCGGCTCGGTGCGGGCCTGGCTGCGGCGGCTCGTGGGGCTCGCGGCCGAGCTGGACGGGGCGGGCCGGTTCGCGGACGCGGACGAGATCGTCGTGAGCGCGGGCGGCAGCGAGTGGTTCGACCTGGTCGCCGAGGTCTTCGCGGAGGTGCCGGCCCTGTCGGCGCCCGTCCTGAAACTGCTGCGCTCCGGCGCGTACGTGTCCCACGACCACGGCCACTACGAGCGGCTGACGCCGTTCAACCGGGTCCCGGAGGAAGGCGCGCTGGAGCCGGCGTTCCGGCTGTGGGCGCAGGTGGTGTCCCGGCCGACGCCGCGGGAGGCGTTCCTGAACGCGGGCAAGCGGGACGCGTCGTACGACCTGGCGCCGCCCGTGCCGCAGCTGGTGCGGTCGGCCGTGGACGGCACGGTCCGCCCCGCGTCCGGGATCACCGTCACGGCGCTGTCGGACCAGCACATCTGGCTGCGGACCGAACCGGGCGCCACGGACGTGGAGGTGGGCGACTGGGTGGCGCTCGGCCTCGCGCACCCGTGCACGGTGTTCGACAAGTGGCCGCTGATCCCGCTGGTGGACGCGGACGGCACGGCGGTGGACTACATCCGCACGTTCTTCTGACCCACTCTTTCCGTCACCTCCCCGGCTCGTGAAGGGCGGCACCGCATGGACCTGGTGATACGGGACGTCCGCGTCGTCGACGGCGGCGGCGGGCCGTCGTACCGGGCCGACGTGGGCCTCGCGGCGGGCCGGATCGCCGCCGTCCGGCGGGAGGGCGAGCCCCGGCTGTCCGGCACGCGCGTGCTGGACGCGCACGGGCTCGCCCTCTCCCCCGGGTTCGTCGACATGCACGCCCACAGCGACCTCGCCCTGCTGCGCGACCCGGCGCACGAGGCGAAGGCCGCGCAGGGCGTCACCCTCGAAGTGCTCGGCCAGGACGGCCTGTCGTACGCGCCCGTCGACGACCGCACCCTGGAGGAGGTCCGCACCACCATCGCCGGCTGGAACGGCGACGGCTCCGACGTGGACCTCGACTGGCGGACCGTCGGAGAGTACCTGGACCGGCTCGACCGGGGCTTCGACGGGCAGGGCATCGCCGTGAACGCGGCCTACCTCCTCCCGCAGGGCACGGTCCGGGCGTACGCGGTGGGGTGGGAGGACCGGCCGGCGACGGACGCGGAGCTGGCCCTGATGCGGCGGCTCGTGGCGGAGGGCCTGGAGCAGGGCGCCGTCGGCATGTCGTCGGGCCTGACCTACACGCCCGGCATGTACGCGGACGGCTCCGAACTGGCCGCGCTGTGCCGGGTCGTGGCCGCCCACGGCGGCTACTACTGCCCGCACCACCGCTCGTACGGGGCGGGCGCCCTGGAGGCGTACGCGGAGATGGTGGACCTGGCGCGGAAGGCGGGCTGCGCCCTGCACCTGGCCCACGCGACGCTCAACTTCGGGGTGAACGAGGGCCGGGCGCCGGAGCTGCTGGCGCTGCTGGACCGGGCGCTCGACGAGGGCGTGGACCTGTCCCTCGACACGTATCCGTACACCCCGGGCTGTACGACGCTGGTCGCGCTGCTGCCGGGCTGGGCGCACGAGGGCGGCCCGGACGCGGTGCTGGCCCGGCTGCGGGACGGGGCGAGCGCCGAGCGGATCCGCCACGACCTGGAGGTGACCGGCTCGGACGGCTGCCACGGCGTCCCCGTCGACTGGTCGGCGGTGGAGGTCTCCGGGGTGGGCGACCCGGCGCTGGCGCACCACGTCGGCAGGCGGCTGCCCGACTGGGCGACGGCCCGGCGGCTGCTGCTCGCCGACCGGCTGGGCACGACGATCCTCCAGCACGTCGGCCACGAGGAGAACGTCCGGGCGATCATGCGCCACCGCGTGCACACGGGCGGCTCCGACGGCATCCTCCAGGGCGCCAAGCCGCACCCCCGGGCGTACGGCACGTTCCCGCACTACCTGGGGCGGTACGTGCGGGAGCTGGGCGTGCTGTCGCTGGAGGAGGCCGTCGCCCACCTGACGTCCCGCCCGGCGGCCCGGCTGCGGCTGCCGGACCGGGGCCTGGTCCGCGAGGGGTACCGCGCCGACCTGGTGCTGTTCGACCCGGACACGGTGGCCGCCGGGGCGACGTTCGCGGCGCCGCGCACCCTCCCGTCGGGGATCCCGCACGTGCTGGTCGACGGCCGGTTCGTGATCCGCGACGGGCGCCGCACGGACGTCCTGGCGGGCCGGACGGTGCGCCGAGGGGCTGATTTCAGCCCGTCCGGCGTTTGAGGACGAGCGCCGTCAGGAGCGACACCGGGGGTCTGGGGGCGGAGCCCCCAGCTACGGGAAGCGTCACGCGCGGGAGGGTTCCCGTTCCTCCACGCGGCGCGGGGAGGGCAGCCAGATCCCCGCGGCGAAGTCGGCGCGGCGCAGCAGCAGCTGGGCCGCTATCACGCAGGCCACGGCGGCCAGGGCGAAGCAGTAGGCGGGGGTGCGGCCGTCGGGTGCCGTCTCGTAGACGAGCGCGGCCGACAGGACGGTCACCGCGCGCCCGGTGCGGCCGTTCCAGGAGGTGGCGGCGAGCACGGGCGTGGCCCACAGCAGGTACCAGGGCTGCACCATCGGTGAGAGGGCGACCAGCGCGAACAGGGCGAGGCCCAGGGCGTGCAGCGGGTCCAGCATCCCCCGGGCCGCGCAGGACGCCAGGTAGGCGATGAGGGCGAGGGCCAGCGTGAGGCCCATGGCCTGGACGGCTCGCTTGACGGGGTCGGGTTCGGTGCCGGACAGGTAGTGCATGGACTCGCCGAGGGCGAGGCCGAGGTCGCTGGTGAGGGAGAGCGCCGTGTGGATCGTCCCGGCGACGCTCTGGGTGCGCAGCCAGCCGAAGCCGGTGCCGGCGAGGAGCGTCGCGCCCACGGCGACGGCCGCGGCGACGGCGCCGGGGCCGAGGAGGCCCTTGGCGGCACGCCGTATCAGCGGGCCCGTCGTGTCACGGCCGACGACGACGCCGATGAACAGCAGGGCGAGGGCGGCGGGCGACTTGATCATCATGGCGAGGGCGACGAGCGCGCTGCCGGCGATCCAGCGGCCGCGCCGCAGGGCGAGGGCCGTGCCGGCCAGGAGCAGCCCGACCATCAGCCCGTCGTTGTGCATGCCGCCGACGACGTGGATGAGCAGCAGCGGGTTGAGCGCCCCGAGCCACAGGGCGCCGGTCCTGGCGCGGTGCGGGGCGAGCCGCAGCAGGGACCAGACGACGAGGGCGAGCGCGGCGACGGCGACGAGCCGCATGCCGAGCACGGCGGGCACGATCTGTCCGGCGCTGAGCGAGGCGACCGCTTCGGCGACGAGGAGGAAGACGGGGCCGTACGGGGCGGGGGTGTCGGTCCAGTGGCCGCCGACGCTCGCGGCGGCGGCGCCGCCGATGCCGCCGGGGTCGAGGACGGAGGGGCCGAAGCGGTACACGTCGTGGCCCTCGACGACCATGGCGCCCTGGGCGATGTAGCTGTAGACGTCCGCGCTGTACAGCGGCGGGGCGAGCAGCAGGGGCGCGGCCCACCAGCCGAGCGTGGCGAGCGTGGCGCGGACCCGGACGGCGGCGCCTTCGGCGACCAGCCGTCCGTACTTCCACCAGGCGACGACGAGGAGCGTCAGCCCGGCCAGGGCGAGCAGGACGCCCGGCCGGGCCGCCTCGGACCCGCGGGGGAACCAGAGCCCCCACGGGTCACGGGCGGGCAGCGTGCCGGCGGCCCAGCCGCCCATGGCGACGGCGACCGATCCGACCGCGCCCAGCCGACGGCATCCGGCGACGCTCCTCAAGGACCACATGACGAGCCAACCTACCGGGGTGGCGCCGTGCGGCCGCCGGCCGTGTCCGGATCCGGTGCCTACGGCTTCGGCCGTCGCCGCGGGATCACGGCTTGGGGAGGGCGCAGCCCGCGAGGCCGAGGTCGATCCTGCTGCCGGCGGCGACGCAGCCGGCGACCTTGTAGGTCTGCTGGCCGTAGTTGATGCCCTGGCGGACGGTCACGGTGCCGTTCTGGTCGACCTCGCAGGGGTTGTTCAGGGTGCAGCGGCCGCCGCTCTCGTTGCCGGTGTTGTTGACGCCGACGACCTTGCCGGTCGTCTCGTTCACGATCGGCGAGCCGGAGGTGCCGCCGATGGTGTTGCAGGCGGAGGTGTAACGGATGGAGTCGGTGAAGGTCCAGTCGGCTTCCTTGAGGCGGTAGGCGAACCCGTCGATCGAGCAGCTGTAGATCCGCTTCCAGTAGCCGGAGACGACCTTGATGGCGGTCCCCTGGGCGGGGCGCGCGGTGTCCAGCTCCAGGGCGGCGATGCCGTAGCGGGTCTGGATCTGCCGATAGCTGCTGGTCAGCTGGTACAGCGAGAGGTCGGTGTCCGTCATCGTCGCGTACGCCAGCTTCGACGCCCGCAGGGTGGCGACCTTGCTGCCGGCGCCGTTCAGGAGGCTGAAGGTGCGGGTGGAGGCGCGGTTGACGACGACCACGCCGGGGCCGGGCATGCCGCCCTCCACGCAGTGGCCGTTGGACATGACGAGCGCGGGGTCGTCGGGCTGGGACTGGGGCAGCCGGACGACGGAGCCGGAGCAGTTGCTGAGCGCGACGGTGCCGGCGAAGTCGACGGCCTTGACCGCGGGCGCCGCCGCCTCGGCCACGGTGGCCGCGGCGGCGGGCGCGGCGCCCATGCCGAGGAGGGCAAGGGTCAGCAGCGCACCGGCGAGAGGCTTTCTCATGTGGGGGGTCCCCTCTTGCGACGGAATGTCATGCGCATTCTTCGCAGTGGACATGTACTCGACAAGAGCACATTTTCAGCCGCCCCACGGCCCCGTGCCGCGGGCGCTGCGCCACCCGGCGCAGCGCCCGCCACCGGATCCGTCGCCTCCGCACCACCCCCTCGGGGCCACCGACGTGGCACAAAACACGAGGCGTCTCCGGCGTCCCGCCCGTAAGCTCGCGACATGCAGGTCATCCAGTCCACGAAGCTCGCCAACGTCTGCTACGAAATCCGTGGCCCGGTCCTCGACGAGGCGATGCGACTGGAGGCGGCGGGCCACCGGATCCTCAAGCTGAACACCGGCAACCCGGCCGCGTTCGGCTTCGAGTGCCCGCCCGCGATCCTGGAGGACATGCTCCGCAACCTCGGCGACGCGCACGGGTACGGCGACGCCAAGGGGCTGCTCTCGGCCCGCCGCGCCGTGATGAGCCACTACGAGACCAAGGGCATCCCGCTCTCGGTCGAGGACATCTACCTCGGCAACGGCGTCTCCGAGCTGATCCAGATGGCCATGCAGGCCCTCCTCGACGACGGCGACGAGGTCCTCGTGCCCGCGCCGGACTACCCGCTCTGGACGGCCTCCGTGGCCCTCGCGGGCGGCACGCCCGTGCACTACCGCTGCGACGAGCAGGCCGACTGGATGCCGGACCTGGCCGACATCGAGCGCAAGGTCACCGACCGGACCAAGGCGCTCGTGATCATCAACCCGAACAACCCCACCGGCGCCGTCTACGACGACGAGATGCTGCGCGGCCTCACCGAGATCGCCCGCCGGCACAACCTGGTCGTCTGCTCCGACGAGATCTACGACAAGATCCTCTACGACGGCACCACGCACACCCCCACCGCCGCCATCGCCCCGGACCTGCTGTGCCTGACCTTCAACGGCATGTCCAAGAACTACCGCGTGGCGGGCTACCGCAGCGGCTGGCTGGCGGTCTGCGGCCCGAAGGCCCACGCCTCCTCGTACATCGAGGGCCTGACGATCCTCGCGAACATGCGCCTGTGCGCCAACATGCCGGCCCAGCACGCCATCGCCGCCGCCCTCCAGGGCCGCCAGTCGATCGAGGCGCTGGTCGCGCCGGGCGGCCGGCTGCTCGAACAGCGGGACGTGGCGTACGACCTGCTCGTGCAGATCCCCGGCGTGACGTGCGTGAAGCCGAAGGGCGCGCTCTACCTGTTCCCGCGGCTCGACCCGAACGTCTACAAGATCAAGGACGACCGACAGATGGTCCTCGACCTGCTGCGGGCGGAGAAGATCATGGTGGTGCACGGCACGGGCTTCAACTGGCACGAGCCGGACCACTTCCGCATCGTCACCCTGCCGAACGCCAAGGACCTGGCGGACGCCGTGACCCGCATCGGCACCTTCCTGGACGGCTACGGCCAGCACTGACGCGGATTTCCCGAACCCACTCCTGGGAGACCCTCAACTTTAGACTGAATCCAATGTAGGATGGCTTCCTGTACGAGAGCAGGAGGCCGTCCCCATGTACGAACCGATCCGCACCAAGTCGGTCCACCGGATGGCCGACGACGACCGCGACCGGATCCCCCAGCGCTCCCGCGAGGAGGAGCTGGACATCCAGCTCGCCGGGCACCTCTCGGCCCTGCTGGCCGTCACCGACGAACTCGGCGACGGCCCGGCGGCCGAGCGCATCGCCCAGCAGGTGGCCCGGCTGCGCGGCGCCCCGCCGGCCCGGCACGCCGCGCTGACCGGCGCCGACGCGTCCACGCTCCACCGCCGGGCCCACGCGCTCGCCGGGCGCGCCCTGGTCGTCGCGGCCTCCCGCGCCGACACCGCCGCCGCCATCCTGGCCGCCGAGCGCATGGACGCGCACGCCGCGGCCCTCGGAGAGAACCGCCTGGTCGGCGCCCCCTGACGGCCCCGGTCCGCACGCCACGTCAGGTGCGCGGGCCGGGTTGCCACCCATTTCGCTCCCCCACACACACGCAAAGACCCCCGGAACGACGACGGTGTCGTTCCGGGGGCCGTCGGCCGCGGCCGGCCGGGATGACTCCACAGGTCAGGGCGTTGTCCTACCTACCGACCGCGGGTTCCTGGGGCGGCGTGGTCAGCCCAGGCGGGCCACCAGCGCGCGGTACTCGTCCCACAGCTCCTTCGGCGTGTGGTCGCCGAAGGTGTTCAGGTGCTCGGGGACCAGGGCGGCCTCCTCGCGCCACACGTCCGTATCGACCTTGAGCAGGAAGTCCAGGTCCTCGTCGGCGATCTCCAAGCCGTCGGTGTCCAGGGACTCCCGGGTCGGCAGGATGCCGATCGGGGTCTCGACGCCCTCCGCCTTGCCCTCCAGGCGCTCCACGATCCACTTCAGGACGCGGCTGTTCTCGCCGAAGCCCGGCCAGACGAACTGGCCCGCGTCGTTCTTGCGGAACCAGTTCACGTAGTAGATCTTCGGCAGCTTGGACTGGTCCGCCGTGCTGCCGACCTTGATCCAGTGGGCCATGTAGTCGCCCATGTTGTAGCCGCAGAACGGCAGCATGGCGAACGGGTCGCGGCGCAGCTCGCCGACCTTGCCCTCGGCGGCGGCGGTCTTCTCGGACGCGACGTTCGCACCGAGGAAGACACCGTGCTGCCAGTCGAACGACTCGGTAACCAGCGGCACGGCCGAGGCGCGGCGGCCGCCGAAGAGGATCGCCGAGATCGGCACGCCCTTCGGGTCCTCCCACTCGGGCGCGATGATCGGGCACTGCGAGGCCGGGACGGTGAAGCGGGCGTTGGGGTGGGCCGCCGGGGTCTCGGACTGCGGCGTCCAGTCGTTGCCCTTCCAGTCCGTGAGGTGGTCCGGGGCCTTCTCCGTCATGCCCTCCCACCAGACGTCACCGTCGTCGGTGAGCGCCACGTTGGTGAAGACGGCGTTGCCCCACAGGGTCTTCATGGCGTTGGCGTTGGTGTGCTCGCCGGTGCCCGGCGCGACACCGAAGAAGCCCGCCTCCGGGTTGATCGCGTACAGCCGGCCGTCCTCGCCGAACCGCATCCACGCGATGTCGTCGCCGATCGTCTCGACGGTCCAGCCGGAGATCGTGGGCTCCAGCATCGCGAGGTTGGTCTTGCCGCACGCGGACGGGAAGGCGGCCGCCACGTACCTGGACTCGCCCTGCGGCGGGGTGAGCTTCAGGATGAGCATGTGCTCGGCGAGCCAGCCCTCGTCGCGGGCCATGACGGACGCGATGCGCAGGGCGTAGCACTTCTTGCCGAGCAGGGCGTTGCCGCCGTAGCCGGAGCCGTACGACCAGATCTCGCGGCTCTCCGGGAAGTGGGAGATGTACTTGGTGCTGTTGCACGGCCACGGCACGTCGGCCTGGCCCGGCTCCAGCGGGGCGCCGAGGGTGTGGACGGCCTTGACGAAGAAGCCGTCGGAGCCCAGCTCGTCCAGGACGGCCTGGCCCATGCGGGTCATCGTGCGCATCGAGACCGCGACGTACGCGGAGTCGGTGATCTCCACGCCGATCGCGGAGAGCGGGGAGCCGAGGGGGCCCATGCAGAAGGGCACGACGTACATCGTGCGGCCCTTCATGGAGCCGCGGAAGATCCCGTCCTCACCCGCGAAGATCTCCCGCATCTCGGCGGGGGCCTTCCAGTGGTTCGTCGGGCCCGCGTCCTCCTCCTTCTCGGAGCAGATGAAGGTGCGGTCCTCGACGCGCGCCACGTCGGTGGGGTCGGAGGCGGCGTAGTAGGAGTTCGGGCGCTTGATCGGGTCCAGCTTCTTGAAGGTGCCCTTGGCGACCAGCTCTTCGCACAGGCGGTCGTACTCGGCCTCGGAGCCGTCACACCAGACCACGTTGTCCGGCTGGGTGATCGCTGCGATCTCGTCGACCCAGGCGATCAGGGCCTGGTGGTTGGTCGGGGCGGTGCTGGGAGCCGCGTTTTCGCGCGCCACGGTTGCTCCTTGTTGAGGGGTTTCGGGTTGTTGCCCCGTGGGGGCTGCGACCCGGATGCGGCGTGTGCGCTCATCCGGTGCCGACCACACTCATTTGATCATCCGACGCGAATGCGCATATGTCCAGAGGGCCTCTCACGTGAGCATCGCCACTTGCGTCCCGGCACCTACGGACGCGTAGGTAGCATTCCGTCATGACTGCCGCCGCCGTGCCCGAAGTGACCGACGACGACGCCGCCGCCCGGACGTCCGCCTCCGCCTCGTCCGTCTCCGTCCCGCTGAAGCCGCGACTGCGCGGCTGGCTGCACGCGGGCATGTTCCCGGCGGTGCTGATAGCGGGGCTCGTCCTCACCGCGCTGGCCGACTCCACGCGCGGCCGGATCGCCTGCGGCGTGTACGTCCTCACGGCGTGCCTGCTGTTCGGGGTGAGCGCGCTCTACCACCGCGGGAACTGGGGGCCGCGCACCACCGCCGTGCTGCGCCGGCTCGACCACGCCAATATCTTCCTCATCATCGCGGGCACCTATACCCCGCTGACGCTGCTCCTCCTCCCCGACTCCACCGGGCGGGTGCTGCTGTGGGCGGTGTGGGCCGCGGCGGTTGCGGGCATCGCGTTCCGGGTGTTCTGGGTCGGCGCGCCGCGCTGGCTGTACACCCCGTGCTACATCGCGATGGGCTGGGCGGCGGTCTTCTTCCTGCCCGACTTCCTGCGGACCGGCGGGATCGCCGTGCTCGTCCTGGTGATCGTGGGCGGGGTGCTCTACAGCGCCGGCGGCGTCGTGTACGGCATCAAGCGGCCCAATCCGTCACCGCGGTGGTTCGGCTTCCACGAGGTGTTCCACTCCTTCACGCTCGCCGCGTTCGTCGTCCACTACGTCGGCATCTCGCTGGTGGCCTACCAGCACTCGTGAGGCACGGACGGCCGCCCATGGGGCTGAGGGAACGCAAGAAGCTCAAGACCCGCGCGGCGATCCGGCGGGCCGCGCACCGGCTCGTCGGCGCGCAGGGGTACGAGACGACGACGATCGAGCAGATCGCGCGGGCGGCGGAGGTGTCGCCGAGCACCGTGCTGCGGTACTTCGCGACGAAGGAGGACATCGTCCTCGACGACGCGTACGAGCCGCTGATGGAGGCCGCGCTGCGGGCGCGGCCGCCCGGTGAGGAGCCCCTGGAGTCGCTACGGGTCGTCATCACCGGGGCGGTACGCGCGCAGCTGGAGGCCGAGCCCGCGGAGACGGCCCAGCGGGCGCGGCTCCTGGCCGAGGTGCCGGCGGTGCGGGCCCGCCTGTCCGAGTCCCTGTCGGGCACGTCGCACCTGCTGGCCCGCGTCCTCGCCGAACGCGCCGGCCGCGCCCCGGACGACTTGTCGGTCCGCGTCTGCACGGCGGCGGTGACGGGCGCGCTGCGGGAGGTCCTCCTGCACTGGGCGACGACGGGTGCGGAGGAGGACCTCCTGACCCTCACCGACGAAGCCTTCACCACGCTGAAGTCGGGCTTCCGCCTGTAGCTGTGGGCTGCTGCGCCGTTCCGTCGTTGTGGACCGGCGCCGGCGCGGCCGTTTCGTCGTTGTGGGCTCGCGCCGGTGCCGCCGTTCCGTCGTTGTGGGCTGGCGCCGGTGCCGCCGTTTCGTCGTTGTGGGCTGGCGCCGGTGCCGCCGTTTCGTCGTTGTGGGCTGGCGCCGGTGCCGCCGTTTCGTCGTTGTGGGCAGTCGTTCCGCATGGGGGTCCCCCCTGGACGTAGTCCTTGGGGGAGGAACGGGTGGGCACAACGACGGAACGGCCACCCGGCCTGAGGGCCCAGCCCCGGCGCGCGCCACGACGGTGGGTGAGTCCGGGGGCGGCCCGGGGGTCACGTGCTCAGATTGGCTCGCTCGGGGCCACGACAGCGAAACGTCCCGGCACCGCCAATCCTGCGCGCGCGACCCCCGGTCCACCCCCGTCCCGTCGTCGGGCGGCTCACCGCCGGTGAGGGGTGGGGTGGGTGGGTCCGACCGCCCGGGGGCGACTCACCCCCGGTGGGGGGTGGGTGGGGCCACCCGCCCGTGGGCGGCTCACCCCCGGTGGGGGGTGGGGTGGGTGGGCCCGCCCGCCCGTGGGCAGCTCACCGGCCGTGGTCGCATGTGGTGCCGTTCCTGTCCGGGTCCAGGCGTAGGGGGTCCCTTCGGGTGTTGAGTTTCAAGGGGGCGTAGCCCTGGGACTTGAGCCAGGTGCAGTGGTTCTTCGCGGTCGCCGGGAGCGTTGTCGGGACGCACACGTCCGCCGGGCCGTAGTGGCGGTCGCAGCCGGTGACCTGAGGGCCGACCGGGGCGGAGGTGCGGTGCTTCTGGCGCGGCTTCGGGGACTTGGAGAGGTCGTTCGCGAAGTCGTGGACGTGGGGCGAGGCCACCGCCTGCTCCGACGCGCCCACATGCACCCACTCCGCCACCGACGGCACGCCGTTCGCGTCCACCGCGAAGAGCATGTACCAGCCCGGTGGGGCGATGTTGGGGTTGCTGGTGACGTTCAGGTCGATGGTCGTGTCGTCGACGACGGTCAGCGGGAGGTCCACGAAGCGCTGGTTGGGGTCGGAGGAGTGGGTGACGGCCGCGGGGCGGATGAGTTCGGCCCGCACGATCGGCCGGTCCACCGTGATGCGCCGGGTGTCGCCGTACTTCCAGCGGTCGCCGGCCACCGAGGTGATCTGCGGGCGCGGGCCCTTGAAGAGGTACGGCGGGGTGTAGACGGACACCTTGTCGGTGAAGGAGCCGTCGCCCGGGTTGTCCCCGACGGACATCACGCGGCCGTCCGGCAGCAGGAAAGTCGAGGAGTGGTAGCCGCGGTCCGCCGGGTCGGTGGCCATTCCGGGCTGGAACGTGTTCGTCGTGGGGTCGAACATCGACGCCTCGTAGACCGGGTCGGCCCGGTTGTGGAGGGCGCCGCCCGTCTCGAAGACCTTGCCGTCGGGCAGCAGGACCGCGGAGACGTACATCTTGCCCTGGGCGCCGGTCTGCGGCGCCGGCGGTGCGCCGTTGACCGACTGGGTGCCCTGCGGCAGGAGCGGACCCGGCCGGTACGCGGGGTCGGGCTGCTTGAGGTCGATGATGTCGACCAGGCGGTTCGCGTCCGGGTTCGTCTCGATGTTGCCGCCGCCGATGGTGAGGACGCGCTGGTCCTGGGCGGGCGGGAGGAGGACGCTGGCGGACTGGTCGCGTTCGTCCTTTTTCTGGAGGCCGGGTACGTCGGTGATGGTGTTGGCGTCGTAGTCGTAGATGGAGGCGCCGGTCCCGGGCGTGCCGTTGCCGAAGACATGGCTGCCGGAGTAGAAGAGGCGGCCGTCCTGCATGAGGATCATGGACGGGTAGAGCCCCCAGTACGACCAGGTCTGGTTGACCTCGCCGAGGGACAGCCACTTGTTCTGGGCGGCGGACCACCGCTCGGCGGTCACCGAGCCCGTCGAGTCCTCGCGCAGGCCGCCGAAGGAGATCACGTCGCCGTTGCCGAGGACCGTCGCCGACGGGTACCAGTGGCCGTCGATCATGTCGTTGGTGCGGGTGTACGTCTCGGTGTCCGGGTCGAAGACGTACGAGTCCTTGTAGCCCTGGTAGCCGATCTTCCCGTCGGCGGACGGGTAGCCCTTGTTGCCGCCCATGATCAGCACCTTGCCGTCGGCCAGCTGGACGTGTCCGGCGCAGAACATGTCGATGGGCGTGTTGATCGTCTTGAAGGAGCCGTTCGCGGGGTCGTACACCGCGGTCTCGAAGGTGCCGGCGGCGAAGCGCTCCGGGTCGTTGCCGGAACCGGCGACCAGCAGGACCTTGCCGGTCTTCAGGACGACCGCGTGGATGGCGCGGACCGGGTTCTTGAACGGCAGCACCTCCCACGCGCCCTTGGTGCAGGCGTCGCCCGCCGTGCACACGTCGCCGGTGGCGGGGACGGTGGCGTCCTCCATCGTGTAGTCGTCGGTGGTGAGCGTGCCCGTGCCGTAGAGGGAGACGCCCCAGGTGATCTGGTCGGTGCCGGGCGGCACGGGCGGGGTGCGGACCTCGGCGCGCCGGTACGTGGCGCTCATCGGCGGGGTCATCACGTCCGTCCAGTACACCCAGCCCTGGCGCACGTCCCGCCGGAAGAGGGTGACGGCGATGTCGGGGCTCGTGGACTTGTACCAGACGGACAGGTCGTACTGGTGACCCGGCGTCACGTTGGGGGCGCAGGAGGGCGTTTCGTACATCATCGCCTTGCGGTCGCCGTCGGCCCGGCGGGTCAGCGTGACCTCCATGGCCCGCTGCCCGCCGTGCGCGTCGTCGGTGAGGCGGAAGCCGTGGTCGTTGTCGCCCCAGCCGTAGATGTCCCAGCAGCGGGGGGTACCTTCCGGCTTGAGGGTTTCGAAGCCGGGGTTGACCAGCAGGTTCGTCCCCGCCTCGGCGGGTGGGGCGGTGGACAGCGACAGGCCGCTCGCGGCGAGGGCCAGCAGCGCGGTCACGGCGAGGGCGCGGCGGCGGCGCCTGCGGGGGGAGTTCATGAGCCGTCCCTTCCTTCACGGCGGGTACGCGGTACGTAGATCAGGGCCTGGGTCGCGGCGAACCGCAGCACGAACGTGGCGACGAGGGCGAGTGCCGTGGCGGGCAGCACCGCCATCCCCGCCCCGGCCACCAGCAGGGCGATGAGCGGGATGCGCAGCAGCAGGTCGGCGTTGGCGAGCAGGGCGAAGCGGGCCCAGCGGTCCGCCCAGTGGCGGTGCGCCCGCTCGCGGTGGAACAGCAGCAGTTCGGTCAGCAGGAGGTTCCAGGTGACGCCGAACTGGTTGGCCAGCACCTCGGCGGGCAGGTAGTGCAGGCCCGCGCCGGTCAGCACGTACAGCGCGGCCAGGTTCGGCAGGAAGCCCGTCAGGCCGATGAGCCCGAAGACGACCATCCGGGACAGCGCCGTGCCGGTGCGCAGGCCCGCCAGGTGCTGGAGGAAGCGGAGCCCCTCGCGCGCCGTCGACTTGGAGGTGCCGGCGAACCGTTCCTGGAACGCGAAGGGCACCTCGGCGACGGACGTGATGGTGCGGGGACGGCAGCGGACGACCAGCTCCAGCAGGATCTTGTAGCCGAGGGGCTGGAGGCCGTCCGCCTCGACGGCCTTCCTGCGGACCGCGAAGAACCCGCTCATGGGGTCGCTGACGCCGCCCAGGCGGCGCGGGAACAGCGCCTTCGACAGCAGGGTGGAGGCACCGGAGACCAGCAGCCGGTAGCCGCCGGCCAGTCCGGCGCGGCTGCCGCCCTTGGCGTAGCGGCTGGCGACGACCAGGTCGGCGCCGGTCCGTTCGCCCTCGGCGACGAGGTCGGGCACCAGCTCGGGCGGGTGCTGGAGGTCGCCGTCCATGACGACGACCCAGTCGGCGGCCGCCGCCCGCAGTCCCTCGACGACGGCCCCGCCGAGCCCGCCGGCCGGTTCGTCGCGGTGGATGAGCCGTACGGGGAACGGGAAGGCGGGCGCGGCCGCGCGGACCACGTCGGGGGTGTCGTCGGTGGAGTCGTCGACGAACAGCACCTCGAACGGGACGTCGCCGGGGAACGCCCCCGCGATCCGGCCGAGCAGTTCGCGGACGTTGTCCGCCTCGTTGAAGGTGGGGACGACGACGGTCACGGCGGCCGTCGCGGGCGCTGCGACGCGGAGGTCCGCGTCGCGGATCAGGGGGCTCGTCACCGGGCGCCACCGCCGTGGGTGCGGCGGATCTCCACGCGCTGCTCGCCCTCGCCGAACGTGGCCACGGCCGTGGAGTTCTTCAGCGCGTCGGCCACGGTCGGCAGGTCCTTGGCGTCCCTGCGGACGGTGGGCGTGGAGACGACGTAGTCGATGTCCCGCCATCCGTCGTCGAGGACTCTGCCGACGGCCGGGTCGAGGTCGGCCTTGTAGAACCAGATGGCGCCCGTGCCCGGCCGGTAGCCGTGGTGCACCAGGTCCAGCCAGAGGGAGTCGTCGACCAGGACGCGGCGCCGCTCCGGGTCGGTGACGTGCCCGGCGGCCGGGTCGAGCCAGGCGGCGGCCGCGCGGAACCGGGCGTTGGGGTCGTCGGTCATGGCGGTGCGCCCGCCCTCGTACCAGTGCGGCACGGTGTACGCGGCGCCGGCGAGGGCCAGGGCCGTGAAGGCGGCGATCGCGGCCGTGCGGGGCAGCCGCCGGTGCAGCAGGCCGCGGACGGACGCGGCGACGGCGGCCAGGCACAGCGCGAGGAACGGCAGCGCCTGGATGATGTACATGTCGGGCAGGTAGCCGGAGCTGCGGAAGGCGGCGACCGAGCCCAGCAGGACGACCACGAAGGCCGGGCCCGCGGTGGCCCGCGCGGTCACCGACCAGCGGTAGGTGGCGGCGAGCAGCAGGGCGGCGGCGAGGCCGGCGAGGGGCAGGACCCGGTCGTAGTACAGCCAGGAGTCGAGGACCTTGTTGGCGCCGGACCCGTCGGTGAAGATCGAGCCGGAGCCGGGCCTGGACAGCTGGTAGACGACGCCGTCCCAGAGGGACACATGGCCCCTGCCGGGCAGGAGTTCGTTGTTGAGCAGCGCGAACAGCGGGTAGAGGAGCCCGATCAGCACGCACGAGGTGAGCGCTCCGGTGACCGCGAACTTGCGGGTGTCGCGGTGGCTGTGGCGCCACATGGTGAACAGGACGGCGGGCAGCGCCAGCAGCATCGTCTCCTTCGACAGGACGGCGACGGCCGCGCAGATCCCGGCGGCAAAGTGGTGCCAGAGGTGGCGGCTGGGCGAGGCGGCGAGCACGAACGCGGCGAGGATCCAGGCGACGGCGATGTTGTCGAGGAAGATCTCGCGGTGCAGTTCGACGGAGAGCGGCGACAGCCCGAACAGGGCGACGGCGAGGGCGGCGGTCCACCTGGGCAGGGCGAGGCGCCGGGCCAGCACGTACAGCAGGACGGCCGTGACGAGGGTGACGAGCAGCATCACCGACCGCATCGCGCCGACGGTCATCGACTCGGGGGCGATCAGTGCGGGCGCCCAGGTGAGCAGGGCTATCTGGAGCCAGCCGAGCGGCGGGTGGTCGTACCAGTACTCGTAGTGCGCGAGGCCCTGGCCCTGCTGGATCGCCCAGGCCTGGGCGAGGTAGGTGCCCTCGTCGTCGCTGAACGACGGGAAGCCGGCGATGTTGACGCCCTGGACGACGGCGATGGCCAGGAGCAGCCCGAGCAGCAGGAGCTGGTCGGGGCGGGAGGAGCGGAGGCGGAAGCGCGGGGCGGGCGGGAACGGTGTGAGCGGCACGGGCTGCTGCCCGGTGCGGTGCCGGCGGCCGCTGCGGGACGCGGCGGCCGGGGTGAGGGTGGACGTCATCGGGTGGCCTCCTCCCGTACGAGGTGGGCGCCGACGTGGCTGGTCAGCTCCCAGTCGCTGCGGCCGCGCTGTTCGCGCCAGACGGCGCGGACGGCGGCGCCGGCCAGCAGGACCTGGTAGAAGGGGCCGCCGGCGATGAGCTTGAGGTAGTGGACGAGCCGGACGCGCAGGCCGTACTGGGTGCCGAAGTCGTGCAGTCCGACGACCTCGAAGACGAACGTCACGAGCGCCGTGAGCGCGGGCAGGAAGGAGATGACGGCGATCCCGACGGGGACGTCGAGGAACAGCGCGATCGCCACGTTGACCGGGATGACGACGCCGGTGAAGGCCTGCATGAACGGTGTCATGAGCGTGTAGCGGGCGAGCATGCGCTGGCCGAGCGTGGGCAGCCGCCGCCAGTCCCGCTTCCGGTACACCTGGAGGAAGCCCTGGTTCCAGCGGGTGCGCTGTTTGAGCAGGGCGAGCAGGGTGCCGGGGGTCTCCTCGCGGGTGACCATGTCGGCGTCGTAGGCGACGACGACCTTCTTGCCGGCGGAGGAGAGGCGTACGCCCAGGTCGCAGTCCTCGGCGAGGCAGTTCTGGTCCCAGCCGCCGGCTTCGCGCAGGACGTCGGTGCGGACGAAGACGGTGTTGCCGCCGAGCGGGATGAAGCCCTTGGCGGCGTGCAGGTGGAGGCGGCTGCGGAACCAGAAGAAGTACTCCAGGCAGTTGCGCAGGGCGTACCAGCTGGAGTGGAAGTTGATCAGCTGGACGCCGCCCTGGACGACGTCGGCGCCGGTGGCGGTGAAGGCGTGGTCGACGTGGGCGAGGAGTTCGGGGTGGACCTGGTCCTCGGCGTCGAAGACGCCGACGATGTCGCCGCGGCAGTACGGCAGGGCGGTGTTGAGGGCCTTGGGCTTGTTCTTGGTCTCGTGGGTGTCGACGACGACCCGTACGCGGCCGGGGTCGCGGGCGGCGGCCCGCTCGGCGACCTCGGCGGTCTCCGGGTCGTCGTGCCCGACGATGACGATGATCTCGAAGTCCCGGTGGGTGGACTCGCGGAGCCGCTCGATGGTGTGCTCCAGCACGAGCTGTTCGTGCCGGGCGGGCAGCAGCAGCGAGAACGACAGCCCCTGGGCGCCGTCGGGATGCGCGAAGCGGGTCGCGGCCAGCGTCTCGGGCGTGCGCCAGGCGTGCATCTGCCACCAGAGCGTGAACGCGGCCATCCAGAACAGCGCCAGCGAAATGGCAGCGATGAACAGCGATAACAGCACGGAATGGTCCCCCCTGGGACCGTCCGGGCAGCGCGCACCGTCAACCGGTGTGTTGGTGTACGACGGTGTGTCGCGCGACCGCGGTGCGGACGATCCCCATGTGTCGACTGACGGTCGGTTGAGGGGGCGTACGCGGCAGGACCCCCCTGGCCTGCGTCAGCCCTCGATCGACGTCCGTGCGCGCCTCCCCAGTCGCGTACGGACCCCCTCCTCGTCCGATGAGGATAGAGGCAATGGGTGACAGTCAGGAGGTGTCCCGATAAAAAGCGTGTTTCCTACGTCAGTTGGACAGTTTCCGGGATAGTTCAGATGCGTCCGTGGTAGGGGCGTCGCAGACGAAGTGCCGGCAGACGTACGCCGTGGGCCGTCCGTCGACCAGGATCCGGTCCCTGAGCAGCGGGAACTCCTCGCTGTCGGGCGCGCCCACGGCGACGACGGCGCCGGGCGCGGTGGACCGCAGCGCGGTGCGGTGGAGTGCGCGGGTGGCCTCGTCGTCACGCGGGCCGGCGACGGCGATCTCGCGGGGGCCGTCGAGCAGCGCCTCGGCGGTGGCCAGGCCCCAGCCGATGAAGCGCGGGGCGCGCGGCCCGAGCGCCTTGACCACGCCGAGCGCGCCCTCGGCGGCGGAGCGGTGGGCGTCGGATCCGGTGTGGGCGGCGTACGACAGGAGGGCGCCGGCGGCGGCCGTCCAGCCGGAGGGGGCGGCGTTGTCCGTGGGGTCCTGGGGGCGGCGGATGAGCTGTTCGGCGTCGTGGGCGGTGTCGTACAGCTCGCCGCCCTCACCGCGGAACCGGTCGAGGACGAGGTCCAGCAGGAACCCGGCGAACTCCAGCCAGACGCCCTCGCCGGTGACGGCGGCCAGCGCGAGGAAGCCCTCGGCGACGTCGCCGTAGTCCTCCAGCACCCCGGCGTTGGCGCCGGTACGGCCGTCCTTCGAGGTGCGCGAGAGGCGGGCGCCGTCGTCCATGTGGAGCCGTACGAGCAGGTCGGCGGCCTCCGTGGCGCGCTCGACGAGGTCGGGCCGGCCGAACAGGGCGCCGGTCTCGGCGAGCGCGGCGACGGCGAGCCCGTTCCAGGCGGCGACGATCTTGTCGTCGCGGCCGGGGCGGGGCCGTTCGTCGCGGGCGGCAAGCAGCCGCTGCCGGATCCGGGCGACGCGCTCGGCGTCGGCGACCCCGGCTCCCTGCGGGAGCTGGAGCACGGAGGAGCCGTGCTCGAAGGTGCCCTCGTCGGTGACGCCGAAGTACCGCGCGGCGTAGGCGCCGTCCTCCTCGCCGAGCACGTCCCGCAGCCGCTCGGGCGTCCACACGTAGAAGGCGCCCTCGACGTGCCTGCCGGTCCCGTCGTCGGAGTCGGCGTCCAGCGCGGAGGCGAACCCGCCCTCGTTGGTGCGCAGTTCGCGCACCATGAAGTCGGCGGTCTCCAGGGCGACGCGGCGGGCGAGGTCGCTGCCGGTGGCGCGCCACAGGTGGGCGTAGACGCGGCACAGCAGGGCGTTGTCGTACAGCATCTTCTCGAAGTGCGGCACGACCCACTCGCGGTCGACGGAGTAGCGGGCGAAGCCGCCGCCGAGCTGGTCGTAGATGCCGCCGCGGGCCATGCGCTCGCAGGTGTCGGCGGCCATCTGCAGGGCGCCCTCGGAGCCGGTGCGGGCGTGGTGGCGCAGCAGGAACTCGATCACCATGGACGGCGGGAACTTGGGTGCGCCGCCGAAGCCGCCGTACCGGTCGTCGTACTCGCGGGTGAGGCCGAGGAGCGCCTGGGCCAGCTCGGGCTCGCCGGGCACGCCGGAGCCGACGGTCGCGAGGGACCGGCCGGCGAGTTCCCGGGTGATGGTGGCGGCGACCCGGTCGACCTCGTCGCGCCGGTCGTCCCAGGCGGCCCTCACGCCCTCCAGGACCTGCTGGAAGGACGGCATGCCGTGACGGGGCGCGGGCGGGAAGTACGTCCCGAAGTAGAAGGGCTCGGCGTCGGGCGTGAGGAACACGGTCATGGGCCAGCCGCCCTGCCCGGTGGCGGCCTGCACGGCCTCCATGTACACGGCGTCGACGTCGGGCCGCTCCTCGCGGTCGACCTTGACGGACAGGAAGTGTTCGTTGAGGTACGCGGCGGTGGCCTCGTCCTCGAAGGACTCGTGCGCCATGACGTGACACCAGTGGCACGAGCTGTAGCCGACGCTCAGCAGCACGGGCACGCCACGCCGCCGCGCCTCCTCGAAGGCCTCACCGGACCAGGGCCACCAGTCGACCGGGTTGTCGGCGTGCTGGAGGAGGTAGGGGGACGTCTCGTGCGCCAGTCGGTTCGGCATAAGCCCATCCTGCCGGACGGGGCGGCCGGTGCGCGCGGGCGGAGGGAGGTGTCCCCCCTCCGCCCGGCGGTCACTCCTGGGTGGCGGCCTTGCCCGGAGCCGTCTGCGGGGAGGTGCCCGGCTCCGGGGCCTCCTCGAAGTTCACGCGGTTCATGTGGCGGTTCATGGACTTCAGCAGCATCCACACGCCCAGGGCCATGACCGCGAAGACGATGAAGCCGAGCACGCCCGGCGTCACCTTGTTCGGGTCGAAGTCCTTGGCGGCGAGAGGGACGAGCTGGGTCAGGGCCTGGTGTGCGCTCATGTCAGGCATTGTCGCGGATGCCCGCGAAGAGGTCGTCCTCGGGGAGGGAGGTGTCCACGAGCGACTTCGCCAGCTCGTACTCCTCCGTCGGCCAGACCTCCTTCTGGATCTCCATCGGGACGCGGAACCAGCCACCGTCCGGGTCGATCTGCGTACGGTGCGCGATCAGCGCCCGGTCGCGGGTCTCGAAGAAGTCGGCGCACGGGACGTGCGTGGTCAGGGTGCGCGCGGCGCGCTCGAACTCGTCCCAGCGCTTGAGCCACTCCCCGTACGGGGACTCCAGGCCGCGGTCCAGGAGGGCCTGGTGCAGGGCCTCGGTGCGGGGGCGGTTGAAGCCCTGGTTGTAGTAGAGCTTGAGCGGCTGCCACACGGGGCCGTACTCGGACTCGGGGTACTTCTCCGCGTCGGTCGCGCCCTCGAAGGCCACCATCGTGATCTTGTGGGTCATGATGTGGTCGGGGTGCGGGTAGCCGCCGTTCTCGTCGTAGGTGGTGATCACCTGCGGGCGGAACGTACGGATGGACTGGACCAGGCGGCCGGCCGCCTTGTCGACGTCCTCCAGGGCGAAGCAGCCCTGGGGCAGCGGGGGCAGCGGGTCGCCCTCCGGCAGACCGGAGTCGACGAAGCCGAGCCACTCCTGCTGCACGCCCAGGATCTCCCGGGCCTCGTCCATCTCCTTGCGGCGCACCTCGTGGATGTTCTCCTCGATGTACGTGTCGCCCTGGAGCTTCGGGTTGAGGATGGAGCCGCGCTCGCCGCCCGTGCAGGTCACGACCAGCACGTCCACCCCCTCGGACACATACTTGGCCATCGTCGCCGCGCCCTTGCTCGACTCGTCGTCGGGGTGGGCGTGCACGGCCATCAGTCGCAGCTGCTCAGTCAAGACTGGATCCTCAATGATTCGTCAGGTCGCTCGGCTTCTATAGTGACGGAATCGGCGCACCGGATATTCCGTGCTCCGCGTACGAGAGGAACGATCATGACCGCGGCTGGTGAGCAGCTTCCCGAGGGCCGGTACGGCCGCTCCGCGGAGGAGCGCACCGACCGCCGGCTGACGATCGTGGGCTCGGTGCTGGGCGTCCTGATGCTGGCGTTCATCGGCTGGCTGGGCTGGGACTACATCGCGAGCCAGAAGCTCAGCGGGGAGATCATCAAGTTCGACGTGGCGGCCGAGGACCGGCTCGACGTGCACCTGGAGATCCGTAAGGACGCGGGCATGAAGGGCTACTGCACGGTCCGGGCCCTGACGGCGGACCGCGCCGAGGTGGGCCGCAAGGACTTCCGGTTCGACGAGGCGGAGGCGCGGGTCGACCGCGTGGTGAGCCTGCGCACGACCGACCGGGCGGCCAACGCCGAGCTGCTGGGCTGCACCGCGGACTGAGCCCCCGCACGGGAGGCTCCCAAGGAGCGGGAAACCCGTTCGGCGGGTGACAGATCACGCGCTGACCTGCGGAGTCCTAAATTCCGTGACGTTCGTCCTCCCCCTTTGAGCCGCGAATTGTTAGGCTCGTGGTTTCGCCCTCCCAGTAAGGCTGCATCCTTCTGGTAGGGCGATGCTTTGTATTCCCAGCACCGACGAGGAGCACCTGTGACCCAGACCAGCGAGAACGTCACCTGGCTCACCCAGGAGGCGTACAACCAGCTCAAGGCCGAGCTGGAGTACCTGTCTGGTCCCGCGCGAACCGAGATCGCTGCCAAGATCGCGGCGGCGCGCGAGGAGGGCGACCTGCGCGAGAACGGCGGGTACCACGCGGCCAAGGAGGAGCAGGGCAAGCAGGAGCTGCGTGTGCGCCAGCTGACCCAGCTCCTGGAGCACGCGAAGGTGGGCGAGGCCCCCTCGGAGAGCGGCGTCGTCGCGCCCGGCATGGTCGTCACGATCGCCTTCGACGGCGACGAGGACGACACGCTGACGTTCCTGCTCGCCTCCCGCGAGTACGCGAGCTCCGACATCGAGACGTACTCCCCGCAGTCGCCGCTCGGCACCGGCGTGAACGGCAAGAAGGTCGGCGAGGACGCCGAGTACGAGCTGCCGAACGGCAAGAAGGCTTCCGTGAAGATCCTGGAGGCCAAGCCCTACCAGGGCTGAGCCCCCACGCGTCCACGACACCGCGAAGGCCGGTCCCCTCGCCGCCGAGAGGCGCACGGGACCGGCCTTCTGTCGTGTTCGTTCGCGTCCGGGGCGGGGCTCAGGACGCGGCGGAGCGGTACTTGCGGACCGCCAGCGTGCGGAACACCGCGATGATGATCACCGACCAGATGATCGACGCCCACACGGGGTGCTGCATGGGCCAGGCGTCCGACTGCGAGACGCCGGGGTTGCCGAACAGCTCCCGGCAGGCCTGCACGGTCGCGCTGAACGGGTTCCACTCGGCGATGTGCCGCAGCCAGGGCGTCATACGGCCCGAGTCCACGAACGCGTTCGAGATGAACGTGACCGGGAAGAGCCAGATCAGCCCGCCGGACGTGGCGGCCTCGGGCGTCCGCACGGACAGGCCGATGAGGGCGCCGATCCACGAGAACGCGTAGCCGAGGAGCAGCAGAAGCGCGAAGGCGGCCAGCGCCTTGGGGATGCCCTCGTGCACCCGCCAGCCGACGAGCAGCGCCACGACCGTCAGGACGACGACGGTGAGCGCGGTCTGCACGAGGTCGGCGAGCGTACGGCCGGTGAGCACGGCGCCCCGGGCCATCGGCAGCGACCGGAACCGGTCGATGAGGCCCTTGTGCATGTCGTCGGCGATGCCCGCGCCCGCGCCGGCCGTGGCGAACGTGACGGTCTGGGCGAAGATGCCGGCCATGAGGAAGTTGCGGTAGACGGACGGGTCCGTCGTCCCGCCGATGTTCATGGAGCCGCCGAAGACATAGCTGAACAGCACCACGAACATGATCGGCTGGATGAGCCCGAAGATCACCACCTCGGGGATCCTGGCCATCCTGATCAGGTTGCGGCGGGCGACCACGAGGGAGTCGCCGATCGACTGGACGATGCCGCCGCGGGGCCGGGGGACCGGGGCGTGAGCGGGGCCGGCGGTGGTCTCGGTGACGGCGGTCACTTCACGGCCTCCTTCCTGCGGGCGCTGTCGCGGACGTCGTCGCCGGCGCTCTCCTCGTCCTCGGCGGCGGCCTCCGCCGCGTGGCCGGTGAGCGAGATGAAGACGTCGTCGAGGGTGGGCCTGCGCAGCCCGATGTCGTCGATCTCGACGCCCCGGGCGTCCAGCTCGCGGATGACCTCGGCGAGGAGCTTGGCGCCGCCGGTGACCGGGACGGTCAGCTTGCGGGTGTGCTCCTCGACGGTGACGTCGCCGCCCTTGCCGAAGACGGTGAGGACCTCGCGGCCGGTGGGGATGTGCTCGGGCGCGTGGACGACGACCTCGACGCGCTCGCCTCCGGTGCGGGCCTTCAGCTCGTCGGAGGTGCCGCGGGCGATGACCCGGCCGTGGTCGACGACGCAGATCTCATGGGCGAGGTTGTCGGCCTCCTCCAGGTACTGCGTGGTCAGCAGCAGCGTCGTGCCGCCCGCGACGAGTTCCTGGATGACCTCCCACAGCGCCTGGCGGTTGCGCGGGTCGAGGCCGGTCGTGGGCTCGTCCATGAACATCACGGGCGGGGAGACCACGAGCGCGGCGGCCAGGTCGAGCCTGCGCCGCATGCCGCCGGAGTAGGTCTTGGTGATGCGGTCGGCGGCGTCGGCGAGGTTGAACCGCTCCAGCAGTTCGTCGGCGCGGGCCTTCGCGGCCCGGCCGGACATCTGGTAGAGCCGTCCCACCATGTGCAGGTTCTCGCGGCCGGTCAGGTACTCGTCGACGGCGGCGAACTGGCCGGACAGGCCTATGGAGCGGCGGACCTCGTTGGGATGCTTGAGGACGTCGATCCCGGCGACGACCGCGCGGCCGCTGTCCGGCTGGAGGAGCGTGGTGAGGACGCGCACGGTCGTGGTCTTCCCGGCGCCGTTCGGGCCGAGAAGGCCGAGGACCGTGCCCTCGGGGACGTCGAGGTCCACGCCGTCCAGAGCTCTTACGTCGCCGAAGGTCTTCACCAGGCCTTCGGCATGAATGGCGCCTGGCATGTGGGTTCTCCCGTTGTGCGTGATTCGCTCACCCAAGCGTAGGGACGCCGGAGCACGGCGGCCCGGCGAGCGTATGGCGTGGGCCACACACTAACGCGATATATCGCGATCATCAAGAGGCTCCGCCCGGGGGCGGAGCCTCCGCGGCAGGCGGAAGGCTCAGGCGATGACCGTGTAGCCCGCCTCGTGGAGCGCCGCGCGGACCTCCTGGCAGTGTTCCGGGCCCTTCGTCTCCAGGTGCAGCTCCACCTCGACCTCCGTCAGGCCCAGGCGCGGGTCGGTGCGGACGTGGCCCACGTCCAGCACGTTCGCGTCCACGACGGTCAGCACGCCCAGCAGGTGCGCCAGCGCGCCCGGCCGGTCCGGGAGCCGCAGCCGCAGGCTCAGGTAGCGGCCGGCCGCCGCCATGCCGTGCCGGAGGATCCGCTGGAGCACCAGCGGATCCACGTTGCCTCCCGACAGCACCGCCACGACCGGCCCCTCGAACGCCTCCGGGGTGCTCAGCAGCGCCGCCACCGGGCTCGCGCCGGCCGGCTCGACGACCAGCTTCGCCCGCTCCAGGCACAGCAGCAGCGCCGAGGACAGCGCGTCCTCCGAGACCGTACGGACCTCGTCGACGAACTCCCTGACGATGCCGAACGGCACGTCGCCGGGCCGCCCCACCATGATCCCGTCGGCCATCGTGGGCAGGCAGTCGACCGCGACGGGATGCCCCACGGCCAGCGACCTCGGGTACGCGGCCGCCGACTGCGCCTGCACGCCGACGACCCGCACGTCGGGCCGCAGCGACTTCACCGCGACGCCGATGCCCGCCGCCAGACCGCCCCCGCCCATGCCGACGACGATCGTGCGCACCTCCGGGCACTGCTCCAGGATCTCCAGGCCCACCGTGCCCTGCCCCGCGATGATGTCGGGGTGGTCGAAGGGGTGGATGAACACCGCCCCGGTGTCCCGCGCGTACTGCTGGGCCGCCGCCAGCGTCTCGTCCACCACGTGCCCGTGGAGCCGCACCTCGGCGCCGTACTCGCGGGTCGCGGCCACCTTCGGCAGCGGGGCGCCGACCGGCATGAAGACCGTCGAGCGCACGCCCAGCAGCGACGAGGCCAGCGCCACGCCCTGCGCGTGGTTGCCGGCGGACGCGGCGACCACGCCCGCGGCCCGCTCCTCCGGGCGCAGCCCCGAGATCCGCACGTACGCTCCGCGCAGCTTGAACGACCCGGTCCGCTGGAGGTTCTCGCACTTGAGGTGCACCGGGCCGCCCACCAGCCGCGACAGGTGCCGGCTGCCCTCCAGCGGGGTCGTCCGGGCGACCCCCGACAGCATCTTCTGGGCACCCTTCACGTCGTCCAGGAGGACCGGGTGCAAGGGGCGAGGCGTACGGAAGCTCATGACATCAAGTCTCGCAGCTCAGGATGCGTCCCATCTCGTTTGTGCAGCCCCGGTACGGAGGCGCTGGGGGCCGCGTACTCTGTCCCCCACCAAACCGACCGCCGCACGAGAGAGCCACACAGCCATGCCCACTTCACAGGACATGACGACTGATCTTGACTCCGGTCTCCTCGATGCCCTCCAGCACCAGGTGGCCGTCTTCGCCCGGCGGGCCGAGCAGACCCGCCTCGGGGGCACCGGCCAGCTCCGCAACTCGATGGACCGCGCCGCGTACCTCCTCCTCAACCGCCTCGACCAGGAAGGCCCGATGGGCGTCAAGGCGCTGGCGGCCGGCATGGGCATCGACTCGTCGACCGTGACCCGCCAGGTGGCGCCGCTCGTCGACACCGGCCTGGTGAAGCGGACCTCGCACCCCGAGGACGGCCGCGCGGTGGTGCTCCAGCTGTCGCCCCGCGGCCAGGCCCGGCTGGAGGAGGTGCGCTGCTCGCGGCGCGACCTGATGGCGCAGGTCACCGAGGGCTGGACGGCCGCGGAGCGCGAGTCGTTCTGCACGCTGCTGACCCGCTTCAACTCGGCGCTGTCCGCCCGGCAGGCGGGCCTGCCGCCGGCCCATCCGGAGGCCACGCCCTCCTCTTGAGGCACGCCCCTTGACCCGCCTTGCCGGCTGTCCTCAGATGAGGGTGTGGTCGCAGAGGACTTCGCGGTGTTCGTCGCGGGTACGGCAGGCCGGCTGCTGCACCTCGCGACGCTCCTGACGAGCGAGCCCGCCGAGCCGCCGGGCGCCAATCCGCACGCGCAGCGGCTGCTGGCCGCCGCGCTCGGCGCCACGTACGCCCACTGGGACCGGCTGCGCGGCGAGGACCCGTACATCGCGGCCCGCCGGGAACTGACCGTGCGGTTCGCCCGCGCGGCCTGGCGCCACCACCGGGGACGCGGCGGCGTCCTGTCGCGGCTCACCCCGCGCGAACGGCTCGCCGTGGTCCTGCGCCACCGCGAGGGGCTGTACGAGGAGCAGGTCGCCGCCCTGATGGGGCTGCCCGAGGAGCGGGTGCGGGCCCTGTGCCGGCACGCCGTGCGGGCACTGCGCGCGACGTCCCCGGCGGGCGCGCCGTGACCGGCGGGAACGGCCGGGACCTCAAGGAACAGGACGTCCGGCGGCTCCTCGGCGCCGGGGCGCGGCCCGCCGTTCCGCCGGACCTGCTCGCCCGCGCCCTCGCCCACGGGGCGCGTGTCCGGCGGCTGGAGCGGGTGCGGGGCACGGTGCTGTGGCTGCTGATCACCGCCGCCGTGGTGGCGTTCGCGGTGTGGGCGGCCGTGGTGCAGCCGTGGGCGGCGCCGCCCATGGGGACGACGCCGCCGCTGGAGGCGTGGTGACGGACCGGCCTGCCGGGGGTCAGCCCAGCGCCTGGCGCAGGTCCGCCAGCAGGTCGTCGACGTTCTCGATGCCGACCGACAGGCGCACCAGGTCCGCCGGGACCTCCAGCGCCGAACCGGCCGCGCTCGCGTGGGTCATCCGCCCCGGGTGCTCGATCAGCGACTCGACGCCGCCCAGGGACTCGCCCAGCGTGAAGAGCTTCGCGCGGTTGCAGACCTCGACCGCGGCCTCCTCGCCGCCCGCGACGCGGAACGACACCATGCCGCCGAAGGCGCGCATCTGCTTGGCCGCGACCTCGTGGCCCGGGTGCTCCGGCAGGCCCGGGTAGAGGACCTGGGTGACCTTCGGGTGCCCGGTCAGCATGTCGACCACGCGCGACGCGTTCTCGCTGTGCCGGTCCATGCGGACGGCGAGCGTCTTGATGCCGCGCAGCACGATCCACGAGTCGAACGGGCCGGCCACCGCGCCCATCGCGTTCTGGTGGTACGCCAGTTCCTCGCCGAGTGTCTCGTCGGCCGTCACCAGGGCGCCGCCCACGACGTCCGAGTGGCCGCCCATGTACTTGGTGAGCGAGTGCACCACGACGTCCGCGCCCAGCGCCAGCGGCTGCTGGAGGTACGGCGAGGCGAAGGTGTTGTCGACGACCAGCTTCGCGCCCGCCGTGCGGGCCACGTCGGCGACGGCCGCGATGTCGGTGATGCCGAGCAGCGGGTTCGACGGCGTCTCGACCCAGATGACCTTCGTACGGTCGGTCATCGCGGCCCGCACCGCCGCCGGGTCGGAGGTGTCGGCGACGGACCACTCGATCCCCCACCGCGAGACGACCTTGGCGAACAGCCGGAACGTGCCGCCGTAGGCGTCGTTCGGGATGACGACGTGGTCGCCGGGGACGAGGAGCGTGCGCAGCAGGCAGTCCTCGGCGGCGAGGCCGGACGCGAAGGCCAGGCCGCGGCGGCCGCCCTCCAGCGCCGCGAGGTTCTCCTCCAGCGCCGTGCGCGTCGGGTTGGCGCTGCGGCTGTACTCGTAGCCGCCGCGCAGACCGCCCACACCGTCCTGCTTGTAGGTGGACACCTGGTAGATGGGCGGGACGACCGCGCCGGTCAGCGGGTCGGCGGTGTTGCCCGCGTGGATGGCGCGGGTCTCGAAGTTCTGGTGGGTGTGCTCGTCGCTCATGGGGCCGAGCGTAATGCCGGACGGAGGGGTTCCCCGAGCGTCCGCGACAATGGGCGCATGGTGGAGATTCTCTGGGTCCTGTTCGCCGTCGGCCTGATCGCGGCCGTCGTCGCGCCGTGGCTGCTGCGGCGCCGCTCCGGCGGCATCCGGCTGGTCGAGCCCGGCGCACCGGACGCGGCCGATCCGCTGGCGTACGGGTTCGTGCGCCAGGAGCTCCTCGACGTCCGGATGCCCGGTCCCGACCAGGACCTCCTGGACGTGCTGGACGTGGTGCAGCGGACCCAGGACTGGCGGGCCGCCTCGCAGCTGCTGGCGGGCACGCCGAAGGAGAGCGAGGAGCGCTGGCAGCGCGTGCAGGCCTTCGCGGGCGCGGCCGCCCTGGAGCTCCAGCAGCAGCCGGGGACGGGCGGGTCCTGGCTGCGGGCGTGGCGGGCGGAGGCGCCGAAGGACGCGGGCGGCGCCGCGGTGCACGCGGAGTTCCTGGTGCAGCAGGCGTGGCGGTCGTCGACGGCCGGGACGGACGACTTCCGGATCATCCTCGAAGAGGCCCGCACGGTGTGCGGCGAGGCGGCGCTGCTGGCGCCCGGCGACTCCGTCCCGTACATCGTGGAGCTGGCCGTGGCGCGCGGTCTTGGCTACTCGCACGAGCAGTTCGACCAGGTGTGGGCGAAGGTCATCGACCGGAACCCGCAGCACATGGGCGCGCACATCGCCGCGCTGCACTTCTGGTGCGAGAAGTGGCACGGCTCGCGCCAGGACGCGGACCGGTTCGCGACGGCCGCGGCGGCGCGCGCCCCGCAGGGCTCGCTGCTGGCGGCGCTGCCGCTGTTCGCGGTGTGGGAGCACCTGCCGGACGTGGCGCTGGTGCGGGACTTCTACGGCACCGCGGTGGTGTCGAAGGCGATGGAGGGCGCGCTGTTCGCGGTGCAGTCGGCCCGCCCCGACGACCCGATGCTGGCGCACGTCCGGCACCTGCTGATCCACTTCCTGGTGGGCGCGCAGCGCTGGGCCGAGGCCATGGACCAGATCGTGCACGTGGACGGTCACGTCGGGGCGCTGCCCTGGACGATGAGCGAGGACCCGGCGGCGCAGTACGCGGTGTACCGGGCGCTGGCGGTGGCCGGGTACGAGGCGAACGGCGGCAGCCCGGCGACGCTGCCGCGCTAGGACACGGGCCCGCCCGGGCCCGATGACGACGCCGCCGCCGGTACGGGAACGCGCTTGCGACCCGTACCGGCGGTGGGCCATACTCCGCTTCCCCCCACGTCTCTTTGTCATGCCCTTTTCTTTTTCCCGTGGGGGGACTCTGCCCGATGGGCGCTTCCGTGCGTGCGCTGCGCGCTTTCGTTCTGCTCGCCGGTTTCTACCTGCTCGGTCTCGTCATGCTCGCCGCCCTGGCCGGCATTGACTGGGCGGCGGCGCTCTGGGCGCCCAGCAGCGTGGCCGTGAAGCTGTACATCGTCAGCGTGGTCCTCGCCGTCCCGATCGTGCGGGGCATGTTCATGCTCCGCACTCCCCAGGGCGACGACCCGCACGGCGTCCTCGTCACCGAGCACCAGGAGCCCCGGCTGTGGCAGGCCGTACGGGAACTGGCGCAGCAGGTCGGCACCCGCGCGCCCGACGAGATCCGGCTGACCGCCGACATGAACGCGGCGGTCAGCGAGGACGCCCGGTTCCTCGGCCTGCTGGGCGGCACCCGCCGCCTCTACCTCGGCCTGCCGCTGATGACCGGCCTCACCGAGGCGCAGCTGCGCGCCGTGCTCGCCCACGAGATGGGCCACTACGCCAACTCCGACACCCGGCTGGCCGCGCTCACCGTCCGCGGCCGCGTCCAGGTGGCCCGTACCATCGCGCACTTCGAGGAGCGGGCGGGCAGGAAGGTCGCCAAGGAGCGCGCCCGGCAGGAGGCGAAGAACGAGAAGAAGCTCGCCAAGGGCAGGAAGGCCAAGGAGGTCGACACGACCGGCGCGGGCATCACCTACCGCGCGATGGCGAAGGTCTACCAGGCGTACGGGCACTTCTACCTGCGCGCCACCCTGTCCGGATCGCGCCGCCAGGAGCTGGCCGCCGACCTGGCCGCCGCGCGGATCGCGGGCCGTGACGCGACCGCGTCGGCGCTGCGCGAGATCCCGGTGCTCGACTCCGCCCACGACTTCTACATGAGCGCGTACGCGACCCTCGGCGTCGGCGCGGGCCTGCTGCCCCCGCCGGGCGAGGTGTTCGGCGGCGTCCGGCACCTGCTGGCCGCGCGCGGCGCCGAGATGGACGAGCTGCGCCGCGACCTGCCGACCGAGCCGACGTCCCCGTACGACTCCCACCCGCCGATCGCCGAGCGCGTCGCCCGCCTGGAGGCCCTGCCGGACGACGGGCGCCGCTCCGAGCCGGCGACCCCGGCACTGGACCTGCTGGCCGACGCGCGGGCGGCGCTGGTCGCCGTCGAGGAGGCGTCGCTCACGCCGGAGGCGCTGGGGCTGCGCCGCGTGGACTGGCCGGAGCTGGTCCACGCGTCGATGACGGCCTACTTCGCGGAGGAGGCCGAGCCGCTGCGCCGGGCCACCGCCGACGTGACCGGCGGCGACGGCACGCTCGCCGCGCTGCTGAACGCGCTGGACCTGGGCGCCGGCCCCGAGATCGCCGACCGGCTGCCCAAGTCGGAGGAGGCGGAGGCCGCGCGGGGCCGGGCCGCCCGCGAGTTCGCCCGCCCGGTGCTGCGCCGGGGCCTGGCGCGGATGGTCGCCGGCGAGCTGATCGCCCGGGGCGACGCCCGCTGGGAGCTGTCCTGGTCCGAGTCCGCGGCGCTGCGGCTGCCGCCCGGCTACGAGGACGAGCTGCCGGCCGCGCTCGACGCCGCCGTCGCCGACCGCCCCGACACCGCGCCGCTGCGCATGCTGCTGGCCCCCACCCACGCCTGAGGTTCCGTTGAAGATCGTGTTCTGGGTCGTCCTGACCCCCGTCGTCCTCGCGCTGCTCGCGCTCGGGCTGTACTTCCTGAAGGCCATCGTGCAGGGCACCATCGAGGGCCTGCGCTCCGACCCCGCCGCGGAGGAGGCCGCCGAGCGGGCCGCCGCGCTGGGCCTGCTGCCCGTGGAGCGGCAGCACACCAAGCTGTCCGCGCCGGAGCCGGCGGCGCTCACCGTGGCGATCGCCGCCGCGCGGGCGGGCGACTGGCAGCCGGTGGCCGCCCTGTTCGACGGGACGGCGGCGGCGCGGGACTGGGAGCGCCGCACCGCGTACTGCGAGAAGCTCGCGGACGTGGCCGCCGAGGACGACGCCTGGCTGCTGGCGTGGGAGTCGGCCCGGCCCGACGACCCCGGGGCGGCCCTCGTACGGGCCCGCAGCTCGGTGTTCCTGGCGTGGAGGATCCGCGGCGCCAAGCGGGCGCAGTACACGACGCACGAGCAGTTCGAGGGCTTCCACCGCACGCTCGCCCGCACCCGTCACGAGCACGCGCGGGCGGCGGAGCTGGCGCCGGAGGGCGACCCGGCGCCGTACGTGGGCGAGATCTGGACCGCGATCGGCCTGGGATACCCGCACGAGGAGATGCACCGCATCTGGAAGGACATCACCGCCCGGGCACCGCACCACTACGAGGCGCACTTCTCGGCGCTGCAGTACTGGTGCCGCAAGTGGCACGGCTCGGAGGAGCTGGCGCGGGCGTTCGCGGTGAAGGCCTCGGCGGAGGCGCCGCCCGGCAGCCTGATGAAGGCGTTCCCGCTGATCGCGCACTTCGAGCACGACGAGTCGGACTCGGCGGACGTGGACCGTACGCCGGAGATGTACGCCGCGGTCGACGCGGCCCTCGCCGACGCGGCCGCCGCCGATCCGGACCACCCGCGCCTGGCCGAGGTCCGCCACCTGCTGGCGTACTACCTGTACCTCCAGGAGCGGTGGGAGCCGGCCCTGGAGCAGTTCCGCCTGGTCGACGGGTACGTGGACGCACTGCCGTGGCGGTACAAGGGCGACCCGGCGGGCGAGTTCTGCCGGATGCGCGACGAGAGCGCGGTCAACGCGGCCGCACAGGGCGGGGCGTGAGCATGGAGATCGCCCGGATCGTCGTGCTGGGCCTGGCCGTGGTGGTGGGCATCGTCGTCTACCGCCGCATCGTGGGCCCGTCGTCCGGCAAGGCCGGCCCGTCCAAGGACGCGGAGGCGCTGGGGTTGCTGCCGGCGTACCGGCAGAACACGAAGCTGCCGGCCCCCGCACCGGAGCTGGAGCGGGTGCTGGTCGCGGCGGCGCGCCTCGACTGGGAGCCGGCGGCGCGGCTGCTGGCGGAGACCCGGGAGAGCCGGGACTGGGAACGCCGCTGCGACATCGCGTCCTCCCTGGGCCACGCGGCCGGGGAGGGCGACGGCTCCTGGCTGGACGCGTGGGCGGAGGCGGCCGGCCCGTACGACCCGGACGTGGCGGTGGTCCGGGCGCACGCGACGGTGGCCCTCGCGTGGGAGCTGCGGGGCGCGGCCTTCGCCAAGCACACCACCCGGGAGCAGTTCGAGGGCTTCCACCGGGTCCTCGCGCAGGCGCCGCAGGACATCGCGCGGGCGGCCGAGCTGAACCCGGACGACCCGACGCCGTACGTGGCGGAGATCTGGACCGCGCTGGGCACCGGCTACCCGCACCCGGAGATGCACCGCCTCTGGGCGCGGATCACGGCTCGCGCCCCGCACCACTACGACGCCCACTACGCGGCGCTGCAGTACTGGTGCCGCAAGTGGCGCGGCTCCGTGGAGCTGGCCGAGTCCTTCGCGCGCGAGGCGGCGTCGGCGGCACCGATGGGCACGCTGCTGCGCGCACTGCCGCTGGTGGCCTGGTACGAGCACCACGACGACGACGCGAAGGCCGCCGACTTCCGCTCCCCCGAGCTGGTCGCCGTGGTCGACGCGGCGCTGGCGGACGTGGCGGTGGCCCCGGTCGGCCACCCGTCGCTGGCGGAGGTGCGGCACCTGCTGGCGTACTTCCTGGTCCGGCAGGGCCGCCACGAGGCGGCGCTGGAGCAGTTCCGGCTGGTCGACGGCCATGTGAACGCGCTGCCGTGGAGCTACTACAACGACCCGGCGGGCGTGTACTGCCACTGGCGGGACAAGGCGGCCCGTGGCGCCCGCAAGCGCTTCGGGGGCTTCGGCGGCTGAGGAATCCCCGGTCCGCCCCCGTCGTTGACGGGGGTGAAGCCGCCCCGAGGAGACCCGTATGTTCCTGCACCGCCGCACCCCGAGATGCCCACGCCCGAGCAGGCGCTGAAGGGCCGCCCGGAGCCTGAGTTCCCGCTCCCCGACCGGCACGAGGTCCTGGGCAACCCGCTCGCCGGCCCCTACCCGCCCGGCCTGGAGGTCGCGGACTTCGCGCTGGGCTGTTTCTGGGGCGCCGAGCGCAAGTTCTGGCAGACGGACGGCGTCTGGACGACGCTGGTCGGCTACCAGGGCGGCTACACGCGGAACCCCGCGTACGAGGAGGTCTGCACGGGCCTGACGGGCCACACGGAGGTGGTCCGCGTGGTCTTCGACCCGTCGAAGGTGTCGTACGAGCAGCTGCTGAAGGTCTTCTGGGAGGCCCACGACCCGACCCAGGGCTACCGCCAGGGCAACGACGTGGGCACCCAGTACCGCTCGGCGGTCTACACCCACACCCCCGCCCAGGCCGCCACCGCCGGGGCGTCCCGCGCCGCCTACCAGAGGGTCCTGACGGCGTCGGGCCACTCCACGATCACCACGGAGGTCCTGCCGGCGGACGGCCGCCCGTTCTACCCGGCGGAGCCGTACCACCAGCAGTACCTCCACAAGAACCCGGGCGGCTACTGCGGCATCGGCGGCACGGGCGTGAGCTGCCCGGTGGGTGTGGCGAAGGCCGACGGCTGACGGGGTCAGACCTCCCCGCCCGCCTGGGCCGTGCGTATCGCCGACGCCGTGGCCGCCGGGTCGTAACCGGGGGCCACGCCGTCGATGAGGAGGACGTCGCCGTCCAGGTGACGGGTGCGCAGCGGGAGGAGCCGCTGGTAGGCGTCGGAGTCGTACCAGTCGCGGGCGTGGTCCATCGACGGGAAGGCGACGATCACCAGCGCGTCCGGCCAGGTGCCCTCGCGGACCTCGCGGGCGGGGGCACCGTGCACGAGGAAGCGCCCGCCGAACGGGTCCAGTGTGGACTGGACCCGTTCCATGTAGGTGAGGACCTCGTCGTGGAGGGTCTCGGTGGGGCGCAGGCTTGCGACCGCGTAGGCGGGCATGGCGTCTCTCCTTCTCTCAACCGGCCTCCACCGTACGGCGGTTGAGGCGGGAGATCGATTACCTCGCAGGTAGCGGAGGGGGCTCGGCCCGCCGCGCGCGTCAGATCGTCGCCGTGTCGATCACGAAGCGGAAGCGGACGTCGCCGGACAGGACCCGCTCGTACGCCTCGTTGATCCGGTCCGCTCCGATCACCTCGATCTCGGCGCCCAGGCCGTGCTCGGCGCAGAAGTCGAGCATCTCCTGGGTCTCCGCGATGCCGCCGATCATCGAACCGGCCAGGGTGCGGCGGCCGCTGATCACGGAGAAGAGGTTCAGCGAGACCGGCTCCTCCGGGGCGCCGACGTTCACCAGCGCGCCGTCCGTCTTCAGCAGCCCCAGGTAGGCGCCGAAGTCCAGCGGGGCCGACACCGTGGAGACGATGAGGTCGAAGGTGCCCGCCAGCTTCTCGAAGGTCGCCGGGTCGCCGGTGGCGTAGAAGTGGTCCGCGCCCAGCTTCCTGCCGTCCGCCTCCTTCCGCAGGGACTGGCTCAGCACGGTCACCTCCGCCCCCAGCGCGTGGGCGATCTTGACGCCCATGTGGCCGAGGCCGCCCAGGCCGACGATGGCGACGTTCTTGCCGGGGCCGGCCTTCCAGTGGGCGAGCGGAGAGTAGAGGGTGATGCCGGCGCACAGCAGCGGCGCCGCGACGTCGAGGGAGAGCCCGTCGGGGATCCGGACGGTGTAGTTCTCGTCGACGACGATGTGCGTCGAGTAGCCGCCGTAGGTGGGCTCGCCGTTCTTGTCGAGACCGTTGTACGTGGCGGTCATGCCCTGGGTGCAGTACTGCTCCAGGCCCTGCCGGCAGTACGCGCACTCGCGGCACGAGTCGACGAAGCAGCCGACGCCGACGCGGTCGCCGACGCGGTACTTCGTGACGCCGGGACCGACCTCGGTGACCACACCGGCGATCTCGTGGCCGGGCACCATCGGGTAGATGCCCTCGCCCCAGCCGTCGCGCGCCTGATGGATGTCGGAGTGGCAGATACCCGCGTACTTGATCTCGATGAGGACGTCGTGTGCGCCGACCTCGCGGCGCGGGACGGTGGTGCGCTCCAGAGGGGCCTTCGGTGCGGGGGCCGCGTATGCGGGGACGTTCGTGGTCATGGCGTCGAGCCTGTCAGCGGGCCGGGAGGTCACCCAGCCCCCTGTCGTGCCTACGACCGGCGTGCGTACCACTGACAGGGTCAGGCTGACGGGACCGTCCCGTGCGTACGACCAGGAATACTTGCGGTATGGACCAGCGTGCCGAACTGAGCGAATTCCTGCGCTCGCGCAGGGCCCGGCTCAAGCCGGAGGACGTCGGGCTGCCCGAGTTCGGGCGCCACCGCCGCGTGCCGGGGCTGCGCCGCGAGGAGCTGGCCCAGCTGGCCGGGGTGTCCGTGGCGTACTACACGCGCCTGGAGCAGGGCAACGGCCGGAACGTGTCGACCGAGGTGCTGGACTCGATCGCCCGCGCCCTGCGGCTCACGGACGCCGAGCGGAACCACCTCGTGCACCTGGCGAAGCCCACGGCCAAGAAGAAGCGGCGGTCGGCGGCCCGCCCGCAGACCGTGCGGCCCGGGGTGCTGCACCTGCTGGACTCGATGGACTCGGTGCCCGCGTTCGTCCTCGGCCGGCGCCTCGACATCCTGGCGTGGAACCGGCTGGGCCGGGCCCTGCTGGGCGACTTCGAGGCGATGGACCCGCAGGACCGGAACATGGCCCGGCACGTGTTCCTGTCGCCCTCGGCGCGCACGCTGTACGTCGACTGGGAGGCGAAGGCGACCGAGGTGGTGAGCGTGCTGCGGATGTACGCCGGGTGCTCGCCCGACGACCCGCAGCTGTCGACCCTGGTGGGCGACCTGTCGGTGCACAGCCCCGAGTTCCGCTCGCTGTGGGCGGCGCACCTGGTGCAGGAGAAGGGCCACGGGGTGAAGCGGCTGCACCACCCGCTGGTGGGCGAGCTGACCCTGTCGTACGAGACGCTCAGGCTGCCCGACGACCACGACCTGAGCCTGGTGACCTACACGGCCGAGCCGGACTCCCTGTCGGCCGAGTCGCTGCGGCTGCTCGCCCACTGGGGCGCGGACGCGGCGGCGGCCGGCGCCCCGCAGGCTGCCGCATCCCAGGACTCCTGAGCCGCCCCGCCACAGGCGCGGCCCGCGCCCCGGAAACCCCTGCTGACGCTCGCGTTCCGCACGTACCGTGGCGGGTGACCGACGCGAAGATCGCGAATGCGGAAAGCGAAGGGGGAATGCGCATGCGTGCCATCGGCACCCTTGCCGGGGTCCGGACCGGAACGGTCGCGGCCACCACGTCACTGCTGCTCGCCGGGGGCCTGTACGGCGCCACGTCGGCCGCCGCGCTGGACGGCTGCTCCACGATCCGCGGGGCCTCGGTCTGCTGGAGCAGCGGGACCGACACGTTCACGGTCAAGGACACCGCCGTGGACGGCGCCACGGTCCGGGTGAGCTACACGGTGGACCTGGCGGACAAGGACGTCACCGGCCGCTGCACCACCGGCACGACGGACGGGGTGAAGACCGTGCGGTGCCGGGTCGGCGGGCTGCCGGAGGGCAAGGCCGTCGTGTGGTCGGTGTCCACGTGGAAGGACGGCCGGCTCGTACAGCAGGGTCCGACGCAGTACCACACGAGCTGACGGACGGCGCTCGGCGCGAAGCAAGAAGCAAGAGGCACAAGAAGCACGAAGGCGGCGGTGCCCCTCGGGGGCGCCGCCGCCTTGGCCGTGCGCGGGAGCGAGACGTCGCCGCGCGCGGGACGATCAGAGGGCCGAGCCGGCCTTCCAGTCGGCCCAGCTGAGGTTCCAGCCGTTGAGGCCGTTGTCCGGCTTGATGGTCTTGTCCTTGGAGTTCTTGACGATGACCACGTCGCCGATGAGCGAGTTGTCGTAGAACCACGCCGCGGGCTGGTTCGGGTCGCCGGCGCCCTTGACGTCGTTCAGGCCCACGCAGCCGTGGCTGGTGTTGACGTTGCCGAAGACGGAGTCGGAGCCCCAGTAGTTGCCGTGGATGAAGGTGCCCGACGTGGACAGCCGCATGGCGTGCGGCACGTCCTTGATGTCGTACTCGCCCTTGCCGTCGTCGTCGGTGAAGCCGACCGTGGCGCCGTTCATCCGGGTCTCCTTGAACTTCTCGGAGATCACCATCTGACCGTTGTAGGTCGGGTTCTCCGGGGAGCCGGCGGAGATCGGGATCGTCTTGATCGTCTTGCCGTTGCGCTGGATCGTCATGGTCTTGGCGTTGACGTCGACGGTCGAGACCTGGTTGCGGCCGATCTTGAACGTGACGGTCTTCTGCTGGACGCCGAAGACGCCGTCGGAGCCCTCGACCCCGTCGAGCTTCAGCTTCAGCGTGACCGTGGAGCCCTCCGCCCAGTACTGGTCGGGGCGGAAGTCCAGGCGCTGGGAGTGGAACCAGTGGCCCACGACCTCCTGGCCGCTGCTCGACGTCACCTCGATGCCGGACTGGACCGCCTTGCGGTTGGTGATCGGCTTGTTGAAGGTGATCGAGACCGGCATGCCGACGCCGACGGTGGAGCCGTCCTCGGGCGTGAAGTTGCCGATGAAGCTGTTGGCCTTGGAGACGGTCGTGAAGGACGCGTTCTCGTGGGCCTCGCGGCCCTCGGCGTCCTTGGCGGTCGCGGCGATCTTGTAGGTGGTCGCGCGCTCCAGCTGCTCCGTGGGCTGCCAGCTCTTGGCGTCGGCGGACATCTCGCCCTTGATGGTCTTGCCCTCGGCGGACGTCATGGTGACCTGGGTGAGGGTGCCGTCGGTGACGGTGACCTTGGCGTCGTTGTTGATGGACGCGTTGATGGCGCCGTTCTTGGGGGAGATCGTTATTCGCGCCTGGGAGGTCTTCTCGGCCGCCGCCTGGTCGACCTGCGCCTGTGACGTCTTGTCGCCGTTGCTGTTGCTGCCGCCGTCGGCGCTCTTGTCGCCGTCGTTGCAGGCCGTCAGCAACAGCACGCCGCTGAGCAGTGCGGACGCGGCCACGAGGCCTCTGCGCCGCTTGCTGTCCGTCATCACACGCTTCTCCATGGTCGCGGATTCCCTGCCAACTGTTTCAACAACACCCATAACACCCCGTCCGGTTCCGTATCTGCGCACGGTGTGGGGAACACCACTGATCGACGCAGCGGAACCGGGGCGCGGTTCCCGGGCATGCGGAGTGACCCCGGTCACGCGCGCGTGCGCGCGAGCGCCCGGGGTCTGAAGGGTGTCACACTCCGGAGCCTCTCCGTTGCCCCGTCCGCCTGCCGGCCGGGGCCCCGGTCCGCTCCTCCCGCCTACTGCACGTCCTCGTCCTCGTCCTCGTCGTCGAGGTCCCAGACCTCCACGTCCGGGTCGTAGTCGGCCTGCTCGCTCGTCCAGGACGCCTGGACGACCTCCACGCCGGCCACTCCGGTCACCAGATCGAAGGGTTCCACGAGGTACGCGAGAGCTTCCGCTTCGTCCTCGTGGGCGGCCGCCTTGGCGTGCGTACGCTCCTCGTCCGGCATGAACGTGTCGTCGTCGATCCGTCGCAGAGCGGCATCGGTCAGCTCGTCCCGGCCGGTCACCTCCAGCACCAGGTCCACCCGAAGCCGTACATACCGTGATGTCTCAGAAGGGCTCATATGACGGAGCGTAAGCCGCTCCCACCCGCGACTTTCCTGCGACCCGCTGAGTTCATTAGCATCGGCACAGTCGCCAATTCTCGGTTCCGCAAGGGGATCTGAATCTGTGTCCGTCGCACGCCGACCACTGCTGACCGCCACCGCCGCCGGGACGCTGCTCTGCGCGCTGTGGTTCGTCCCCTCGGCGAACGCCACCGGTGAGCGGCCCGCGCCCGGGGAGACCGAGCGCCGGACGACGACGGGCGCCGCCTCGGGGGTGTCCGCGCAGACCGGTGAGGGTCAACTGCGGCTGGCCGACACGGGCGGCGTCGACACCACGCCGTACCTGTTCGGGGTGCGGCGTTCCTGGCCGTCGGCGTCGGGCTGGTGACGTACGCGGTACGGCACGGGGCGCACGCGGCTCTCTGAAGCCACGTACGCCCCGGACGGTGCGGCCGCCGTCGAAGGGCGGCCGGGCCGGCTACGCCAGCGGGCCGGTGACCGGCTCGACCGCGGCGAGGACGCCGCCCTCGCGGACGAAGACGTCGGCGGCCTCCAGGTCGGGCGCGAGGAAGCGGTCCGGGCCGGGGCCCTGGACGCCGGCGGCGCGCAGGGCGTCGATGACGGCCCGGGACGCGGGTGCCGGGGTGAGGCCGGCGCGCAGCTCGATCGCGCGGGTCGCGGCGTACAGCTCTATCGCGATGATCCGGTTGAGGTTGCCGACGGCGGTGCGCAGCTTCCGCGCGGCCGACCAGCCCATGGAGACGTGGTCCTCCTGCATGGCGGAGGACGGGATGGAGTCGGCGGACGCCGGGACGGCGAGCCGCTTCATCTCGCTGACCAGCGCCGCCTGCGTGTACTGGGCGATCATCAGGCCGGAGTCCACACCCGCGTCGTCGGCGAGGAACGCCGGCAGGCCGTGGCTGCGGTTCTTGTCGAGGAGCCGGTCCGTGCGGCGCTCGGCGATGGAGCCGAGGTCGGCGGCGGCGATGGCGAGGAAGTCCAGGACGTACGCCACGGGGGCGCCGTGGAAGTTGCCGTTGGACTCCACGCGGCCGTCCGGCAGGACGACCGGGTTGTCGACGGCGGCGGCCAGCTCGCGCTCGGCGACGAGGCGGGCGTGGGCCAGGGTGTCGCGGCCGGCGCCGGCGACCTGCGGGGCGCAGCGCACCGAGTAGGCGTCCTGGACGCGGGGGGCCTCGTCGACCTGGAAGTGGCCGACCAGCCCGGAGCCCTTCAGGACGGCCGCCATGTTGGCGGCGGCGGCGCCCTGGCCGGGGTGCGGGCGGATGGCGTGCAGCTCGGGGGCGAGGACCTTGTCGGTGCCGAGCAGCGCCTCCAGGGAGAGGGCGGCGCTGACGTCGGCCGACTTGTAGAGCTTGTCGAGGTCGTCCAGGGCCATGATCAGCATGCCGAGCATGCCGTCGGTGCCGTTGAGGAGGGCGAGGCCCTCCTTCTCGCGCAGTTCGACGGGGGCGATGCCGTGCTCCGCGAGCAGCTCGCCGGCAGGCCGGACCGTGCCGTCGGGGCCCTCGGCGTCGCCCTCGCCCATCAGGGTGAGCGCGCAGTGCGAGAGCGGCGCGAGGTCGCCGGAGCAGCCGAGGGAGCCGTACTCGTGGACGACCGGGGTGATGCCCGCGTTCAGGATGTCGGCCATGGTGCGCGCGACCTCGGGGCGGACCCCGGTGTGGCCGGACGCGACGGTCTTGAGGCGCAGGAACATCAGGGCGCGCACGACCTCGCGCTCGACGCGCGGGCCCATGCCGGCGGCGTGCGAGCGCACGATGTTGCGCTGGAGCTGCGCGCGCAGGTCATGGCTGATGTGCCGGGTGGCGAGCGCGCCGAACCCGGTCGACACCCCGTACACGGGCTCGGGCTTGGCGGCGAGGGCGTCCACGATCTCCCGGGCGCGGGCGAGGGCGTCGAGCGCGTCCTGCGACAGCTCGATGCGGGCGTTGCCGCGGGCCACGGCGATGACGTCGGCGGCGGTGGTACCGGACGTCCCCACCACGACAGTGTGCATATCCATATTCAGCACCCTACGGACTGAATCCCAACGTGTCACTACCCGTCTGTGTCACAACCCCTGTGATTGCTCGCCCCTTACGGGGCCACCAGCTCACGCCTCAGGCGGCGCGTCCCGGAAGCGCCGCCGGTCCCGCGCGGCCGTCGGCGGGGCGTCCGCCAGCCGTACGACCGCCCCGTCCCGCCCCGCGACCACCGGCTTGGCCGACCGGGCCGCCTTGGCCCGGTACTGCGCCGCGTCCGCGAGCCGGAACAGCCGCCGGGCCGAGCGCACCGGCCCGATCGGGTCGCCCGTCGAGGCGACCCCGCAGGCCACGCCCTCGCCCAGCTCCAGGTCACCGGCCCGTACGCACAGCTCCTCGGCCACCGCGACGACCTCGTCCGCGCCCGGCCCCACGGACACCAGGCAGAACTCGTCCCCGCCCAGCCGTGCCGCCAGCGCCCCGGGCAGCCGCGCCCCGCAGTAGGAGAGCACGGACCCGAACCGCTCCAGCAACCGGTCGCCGACGGCGTGGCCGTGCGTGTCGTTGACGGCCTTCAGGCCGTTGAGGTCGCACACGACCAGGCTGACGACCGACCCGTCCGCCAGGAACCGCTCCACCGCCTCGTCCAGCCGGGTGTCGACGGCCCTGCGGTTGGCGAGGCCGGTCAACGGGTCGGTGAAGGCGAGCTTGCGGACCTCCTCCAGGCGCTCCGTCTGGGCGATGCCGGCCGCGACGACCGAGGCCAGCACGGCCGCGAAGTCCGCGTCGTCCCGGTCGAAGACGGGCGCGCCGACCGGCCGGGCGACGTACAGCTCGCCCCAGGCCCTGCCGTGCAGCACGATCGGCGCGACGACGCAGCAGCCGCGCCCGCGCCGCCGCAGCGCCGCCGCCCTGCCGCCGGGCCGTGACTCCGTCCGGCCACGGGGGACTCCCAGCGGGCAGTGCCCGCGCGGGGCGGGGCCCGGTCCGTCCGCCGTCTCGACCCAGGCGTCGGGCTCGCCGCCGCCCGCCCACCGGTCGTGCAGGAACTCGGTGATCTCGGAGAACTGGTGGACCGGATACGTCTCGGAGTCCGGGAACTCCTCCTCGTCCGGCGCCCGCCGGCCGGCGTTGACCAGCACCTTGAGCCGCCCGCGGTCCCGCTGCCAGGTCGACAGCGCCGCGAACGTACCGCCCAGCGCCTCGCACGCCCCGAGCGCCGCCGCCCGCCAGCACTCGCGCGGAGTGTGCGCCGCGGCCATCGCCTGAGCCAGCGCCACTACGGCCCGCAGCCGGACATCCTCAGCCATTCCCCCAGCTTAGGGATGTTTCCGGACTTTTAACCCGACGGGCCCGTCCGGTTACTCCACGCGACCGCAGACCGGGGATCAGTGGGTGAAGCTCACTCCGCGTCACCCTGGGCGGCGACCGCGCGGCTCACTCCCCCGGCCACTCCGGGCTGCGCTTCTCGTTGAACGCGGCGACGCCCTCCTTGCGGTCACCCGAGAAGGCGACCGTGCGCCAGGCGGCGTCCTCGACCTCGAGGCCCGCCCTCAGGTCCAGCCCGTGCCCCAGGCGCAGCGCGCGCTTGGCGGCCCGCAGGCCGACCGGCGAGTTGCCGGCGATCCGGGCGGCCAGCTCCAGGGCCGCGCCCCGGGCGTCCTCCTCCACCAGCTCGTCGACGAGGCCGAGGCCCGCTGCCTCGGCGGCCGGCACGCGCCGCGCCGTGAACACCAGCTCCGCCGCGCGGGCCGCCCCGACCCGGCGCGGCAGCAGCTGCGTACCGCCGCCGCCCGGGATCACACCGACCGACACCTCGGGCAGGCCGACGACCGCCGTCGCGTCGGCCACGATCAGGTCGCAGGACAGCGCCAGCTCGAAGCCGCCGCCCAGGGCGAAGCCGTGCACGGCCGCGATCGTCGGCATCGGCAGCTCCAGCACGCCCGTGTAGCAGCCGCGCGTGGTGGGCCGCTGGCGCAGCATGTCGGCGTCCGTGAAGGAGTTGCGCTCCTTCAGGTCGGCGCCGACGCAGAAGGCGCGGTCGTTCGACGAGGTGAGGACCGTGACGCGTACGGAGGTGTCGGCGGCGAGCGCGGCGCACGCGGCGGCGATGGAGCGGGCCATCTCCGTGGAGACGGCGTTCATGGCCTTGGGCCGGTCGAGCACCAGCTCGGCGACATGGCCGTGGCGCCGTACGGCGACGAACTCCCCGTAGCGCTCCTCCGCGTGCGCCTCGGACTGCTGCTCCGACATGGCCCCACCCTCCCGGTTAACGACCGTTATCTCGTTACCCGGGGATCTTAGGCTCCCGTCGCGACAGCAGCCAGGGTTCGATGACACCGAGCCCCCGGACGGGGCGCTGCCACATCGGCTGGAGCGCGAAGCGGTACTTCGACAAGGCCGCCGCGGTCTCGCCGTCCTTCTCGGCGCGGGCCGCCTCCTCGGCCGCCTGCGCCTCCGACACCGGCGCCTCGCCCGTACGGGACAGCTCCTCGGCCAGGGCGCCGTCGACGAGCACCGCGTCCTTCGGCGCTATCGAGGTGAGCCGGCTCGCCAGGTTCACCGTCGTACCGAACACATCGCCCATGCGGGTGGTGACCGTGCCGAAGGCGATGCCCACGCGCAGGGCCGGCATCGTCTCGTCGTTCTTCAGCGTCTCGATCAGGCGCAGCGAGATCTCGGCGGCCGTGCCCGCGTCGTCGGCGGCGAACAGCACCTCGTCGCCCAGCGTCTTGATGAGCCGCCCGCCGTGCGCCGCGACGAGGTCGGCGCAGGTCGTCTCGAACGCCTCGACCAGCTCGCCCAGCTCCTCCTCCTCCAGGCGGCGGGTCAGGCGGGTGAAGCCCACCAGGTCGGCGAAGCCCACGGCGAGGCGCCGGTCGACCATCTCGTCGTCGTCGCCGGCCTGTACGACCCGGCCCGTCGCGGCGGCGAGCTGGCGCCGCCACACGTACACCAGGAACTCCTGCAGCTCCGGCAGCAACAGCTCCACCAGGGGATACGTGACCTCGGTGCGGGTCATGCCGGGCTCGGGCGGCTCGGTCAGGCCCTCCAGGAACGAATCGATCTGCCACTCGGCGAGCCGGGCCGTGGTCTGCCCCGTCGACCGGGCCACCTGCACGGCCATCGGCTCGCTGAGCAGCCCGGCCTCCACCAGACCGGCCAGCCGCCGCAGCGCCAGCACGTCCGCCTCGGTCAGCGCCTTGGCCTGGCCGATGTCGGCGAAGCCCATGGCGCGCCAGAAGCGGGAGGCCAGGTCCATGGAGACGCCGGCGGTGCGGGCCGCCTGGAAGGGGGTGTAGCGCCGCTCGGCGCCGAGGATCAGCTGCTCCAGGCGGATGGCGAGGGGGTTGTCGGTCGGCTCAGCCGTGTGGTCGACGACATGGTGGGGGTGAGGATGCTCGGACCCGCCCGCGTTGCTGTCGTCGACGGTCACCGGCCGCCTCCTGCCCGTTCCCTGCGCACTGCCCTGCCGTTCTGTCGCCGGAGCGCCGGGAGTCGATCGCCCCGGCGAGCCGCCTCAACGATACGGCAGGTGTGCCCTGGCTCACGTCCCCGCGAGCCAGCGCGTTCAGTCCGCCGGGCGCAGATGGACGATGTCACCCGCCCCCACGGGCTCCCGCCGGCCGTCCGCCGTGGCGACGACCAGCCGCCCGTGGCCGTCGATCGCCACCGCCTCGCCGGTGAGGGTCCGGTCGCCGGGCAGCTCGGCGCGCACGGCGCGGCCCAGCGTGGCGCAGCCCGCCGCGTACGCCGCCTGGAGCCCGGACGCCACCGGGTCGCCGCCGGCCGCGGTCCACTTGCCGTACCACTCCTCCAGGGACCGCAGGACCGCCCGCAGCAGCGGGTCGCGGTCGGTGCAGACGGCGTCGGCGAGGGCGAGCGACCCGGCGGTCGGCACGGGCAGCTCGTCGGCGCGCAGGGTGACGTTCAGCCCGGTCCCGACGACGATGCCGTGTTCACCGGCGCGCTCGGCGAGGATGCCGCCGGCCTTGCGCTCCTCCTTGTCCTCTCCCCTGCCGACGGTCACGAGCAGGTCGTTGGGCCACTTCAGGGCCATGTCCGTGCCGGCGGCACGGGCCAGCGCGGTCGCGGTGGCCACACCGGTCAGCAGGGGCAGCCAGGCCAGCCGCTCGGCGGGCACGTCCGGCTTGAGCAGTACGGAGAAGAAGAGGCCCGAGCGGGCGGGCGCCGACCAGGTGCGGTCCAGCCGCCCGCGGCCCGCGGTCTGCTCCTCGGCGACGAGGACCGCGCCCTCGGGGAGATCGGCGGCCCGGGCGGCCAGGTCGGAGTTGGTGGAGCCGGTCGCCGTCACGATGTCGAGGGAGGTCCACAGGGAGCCGGGCCGGACGAGCGCCCGGCGCAGGGCGATGGCGTTGAGCGGGGGCCTCTCGAGGTCGCTCCAGCGGCTGGCGGGACCTGTTCCTGGACCAAGTGAGGGCGTCATGCAACCCAGCCTAGGTGTGGCAAACACCGCACTGCCGAACGGCATCCCCGCCGATACGCTACGGGCCAGTAGCCACCGAACCCGTGACCACCCGTGACCAGGCAGGGAGCCGCATCCCGATGTCCGAGCGTCAAGAGATCGACATTCACACGACCGCGGGCAAGCTCGCGGATCTGCAGCGCCGTATCGAGGAGGCGACGCATGCGGGCTCCGAACGTGCGGTCGAGAAGCAGCACGCCAAAGGCAAGTTGACGGCCCGGGAGCGCATCGCCCTGTTGCTGGACGAGGGTTCCTTCGTCGAGCTGGACGAGTTCGCCCGGCACCGCTCGACCAACTTCGGCCTGGAGAAGAACCGCCCGTACGGGGACGGCGTCGTCACGGGCTACGGCACGGTCGACGGCCGCCCGGTCGCCGTGTTCTCGCAGGACTTCACGGTCTTCGGCGGCGCGCTCGGCGAGACCTTCGGCCAGAAGATCATCAAGGTGATGGACTTCGCGCTGAAGACCGGCTGCCCGGTCATCGGCATCAACGACTCCGGCGGCGCCCGCATCCAGGAGGGCGTGAGCGCGCTCGGCATGTACGGCGAGATCTTCCGCCGCAACACCCATGCCTCCGGCGTGATCCCGCAGATCAGCCTGGTCGTCGGCCCCTGCGCCGGCGGTGCCGTGTACTCCCCCGCCATCACCGACTTCACGGTCATGGTCGACCAGACGTCGCACATGTTCATCACCGGCCCCGACGTCATCAAGACGGTGACCGGCGAGGACGTCGGCTTCGAGGAGCTGGGCGGCGCCCGCACGCACAACACCACGTCGGGCGTGGCGCACCACATGTCGGGCGACGAGAAGGACGCGATCGACTACGTCAAGTCCCTGCTGTCGTACCTGCCGTCGAACAACCTCTCCGAGCCGCCGGCCTTCCCCGAGGAGGCCGACCCGGAGGTCACCGACGAGGACCGCGAGCTGGACGTCATCGTCCCGGACTCGGCGAACCAGCCGTACGACATGCACACGGTCATCGAGCACGTCCTGGACGACGGCGAGTTCCTGGAGACGCAGGCGCTGTTCGCGCCGAACATCGTCACCGGCTTCGGGCGCGTCGAGGGCTACCCGGTGGGCGTGGTCGCGAACCAGCCGATGCAGTTCGCGGGCTGCCTCGACATCAACGCCTCCGAGAAGGCGGCCCGCTTCGTCCGCACCTGCGACGCCTTCAACATCCCGGTCCTCACCTTCGTCGACGTGCCCGGCTTCCTGCCCGGCGTCGACCAGGAGTACGGCGGCATCATCCGCCGCGGCGCCAAGCTGATCTACGCGTACGCGGAGGCGACCGTCCCGCTGATCACCGTGATCACCCGCAAGGCCTTCGGCGGCGCGTACGACGTCATGGGCTCCAAGCACCTGGGCGCCGACCTGAACCTGGCCTGGCCGACGGCGCAGATCGCGGTCATGGGTGCCCAGGGCGCGGTGAACATCCTGCACCGCCGCGCCATCGCGGCGGCACCGGAGGAGGAGCAGGAGGCGCTGCGCGCCCGCCTGATCCAGGAGTACGAGGACACCCTGCTCAACCCCTACACGGCGGCCGAGCGCGGCTACATCGACGGCGTCATCATGCCCTCGGAGACGAGGACGCAGATCGTGAAGGGCCTGCGTCAGCTGCGCACGAAGCGGGAAAACCTGCCTCCGAAGAAGCACGGCAACATCCCCCTCTAAGGAGCCCCATGATCAAGGTCGTACGGGGCAACCCGACACCGGAGGAGCTGGCCGCCGCACTGGCGGTGGTCCGCGCGCGCGCCGCGGCCACGGCGGCAGCCGGCACCGGCGGCGCGCCCCTGCCCCCGGAGAGCTGGTCCGACCCCTCCCGGATAGCGCGCAGCACCCGCCCCCGTCCGGGCCCGCGGTCCTGGGCGCGGACGTACTGGCCGCTGTAGCGGCGGTGCACGCCGGTTCCGTCGTGGCCCGACGGAACCGGCGGGTCCACCCGTCCCGGAACGGATGAGTACGCATACTCAGGCGCCGGGCGGGCCGGGCCCGCAGGATCGAAGGCATGCTGTGGTCCGACCCCGAGAACGAGCCGCCGCCGGAGATGCGTGCCATGGAGGCCATGCTGCGCCGGGCGGGCATCCTGCTCGCCGTGGCCATGGTGGTCGCCATGTTCGTCGCCGGGCTGCGCTGAGGGGCTGCGCCGACCGGGCGGGGGCCCCGGCCTTCCGTACGATGGCGCCATGACTGCTCAGCGCCGTGTCGTTCTCGCCTCCGCGTCCCCCGCCCGCCTCGGACTGCTGCGCCAGGCGGGGCTCGCCCCCGAAGTCGTCGTCAGCGGCTTCGACGAGAGCAAGATCACCGCCCCGACCCCGGCCGAACTCGCCCTCGCCCTCGCCGAGGCCAAGGCGTCGCTGGTCGCCGCCCGCCCCGAGGTGTCCGGCGCCCTCGTCATCGGCTGCGACTCGGTGCTGGAACTGGACGGTCACGCCCTGGGCAAGCCCGCGGACGCCGAGGAGGCCATCGCCCGCTGGAAGTCCATGCGCGGCCGCGTCGGCGTCCTCCAGACGGGCCACTGCGTGTACGACACGGCCGCCAAGCGCTACGCCTCCGCGACCGCGTCCACCCTGGTCCGCTTCGGCGACCCGACGGACGAGGAGATCGCCGCGTACGTCGCCAGCGGCGAACCCCTGAACGTGGCGGGCGCGTTCACACTCGACGGCCGCTCGGCGCCCTTCATCGACGGCATCGACGGCGACCCGGGCAACGTCATCGGCCTCTCCCTGCCGCTGCTGCGCCGCCTGCTGGGCCAACTGGGCGTGTCGGTCACGGACTTGTGGGCGTAGGGCGCCTTCCGTACGGGATCCCGGCCCTCACACGGGCCGGGGTTCGCCGGCGGGCCCCTCGGCCGTCTCCGCGGCCTCCCCGGCCGGCTCGTGGCGCTCCGGGCCGTACATGATCAGCGACAGCACCACCAGGCCCAGCACCACCATCAGCACCGCGAAGGCCGTCCACCCCACCAGGCCCACGACGACCGCGCCCAGCACCCCGTGGGTGATCGCGCAGGAGACCAGCAGGATCCGCAGCCAGCGGCCGGGCGCCCGGTCGCGGAGGCCGACCACGGCCAGGGCGGCGCCGCACAGGGCGAGGTAGGCGCCGGAGACGCCGCCCAGCACCCAGGTGCCCGTGATCATCATCTCCGGGTCGAGACCCGCGAGGGACATGTGCTGGCCCTCCAGGACCGCCGCCAGCACGCTGTGCAGCAGGACGATCCCCACCGCCTCGGCGAACAGCACGACCGCCGTCGTGAGAGCTATCGGTCTGCGGGCCGCCATGGGTCCCCCCTGTTACCAGCAGTACGGACAGCGCGCAGGCTACTCACCGGTAAACCAGGGGGCAAGAGCTACGACACGCCCGGCGACGGGACGGCAAAGAATCATTCGTCCATTCGTAGGGACTCCACAAAGAAACAGGACGCCCGGCTGGACGCCCGGACAGAGACCTTGACCACACCCCGGGGTTACTGTGCAGTGAAGACGCCCTGCGTACCGGGGCAGGACAAGGGGTTCAGCGGTCCGGCCGAGGGACGTATCACGCTCCGTGTGGGCAACCTCACGACCGGGAACGGGTCGAAACGTCGTGTCGGCTGTCCCTAAACTCAGCGTGTTTTGGGAAGTCTTCGGCTCCGGCCGGGGTCGGGCCCGCGGCACAGCCGCATATCGGGGGCAGCGCCTCCGGGGAACTAGAGCAAGGAGGGAGCCATCGTGCACAAGGTGCTCATCGCCAACCGTGGCGAAATCGCTGTCCGTGTCGCCCGTGCCTGCCGGGACGCCGGGATCGCGAGCGTAGCCGTCTACGCCGATCCGGACCGGGATGCCCTGCACGTCCGTGCGGCGGACGAGGCGTTCGCCCTGGGCGGTGACACCCCGGCCACCAGTTACCTGGACATGGCCAAGGTCCTCCAGGCCGCCAAGGACTCGGGCGCGGACGCGGTCCACCCCGGTTACGGATTCCTGTCGGAGAACGCCGAGTTCGCGCAGGCCGTCCTGGACGCCGGGCTGATCTGGATCGGCCCGCCCCCGCAGGCCATCCGCGACCTGGGTGACAAGGTCGCCGCCCGTCACATCGCCCAGCGCGCCGGCGCGCCCCTCGTCGCGGGCACGCCCGACCCGGTCTCCGGTGCGGACGAGGTCGTCGCCTTCGCCCGTGAGAACGGTCTGCCGATCGCGATCAAGGCCGCTTTCGGTGGTGGCGGGCGTGGCCTGAAGGTGGCCCGCACGCTGGAAGAGGTTCCCGAGCTGTACGACTCGGCGGTGCGTGAGGCCGTCGCGGCCTTCGGCCGCGGTGAGTGTTTCGTGGAGCGCTACCTGGACAAGCCGCGCCACGTCGAGACCCAGTGCCTGGCCGACCAGCACGGCAACGTCGTGGTGGTCTCCACCCGCGACTGTTCCCTGCAGCGCCGCCACCAGAAGCTGGTGGAGGAGGCGCCCGCGCCGTTCCTGAGCGCCGAGCAGAACGCCGAGCTGTACCGGGCCTCCAAGGCGATCTTGAAGGAGGCCGGCTACGTCGGTGCCGGCACGGTGGAGTTCTTGGTCGGTGCGGACGGCACGATTTCCTTCCTGGAGGTCAACACCCGCCTCCAGGTCGAACACCCCGTGACCGAAGAGGTCACCGGCATCGACCTGGTGCGGGAGATGTTCCGGATCGCCGATGGCGAGGAACTCGGCTACGACGACCCGCCGGTGCGCGGCCACTCCTTCGAGTTCCGCATCAACGGCGAGGACCCGGGCCGCAACTTCCTGCCCGCGCCGGGCACCGTGACCACGTTCACCCCGCCCACCGGCCCCGGCGTCCGCCTGGACGCCGGTGTCGAGTCCGGCAGCGTCATCGGCCCCGCCTGGGACTCCCTGCTCGCCAAGCTCGTCATCACCGGCGCCACCCGCCAGCAGGCCCTGGAGCGTGCGCGGCGTGCGCTCGCGGAGTTCCACGTCGAGGGCATGGCCACCGCCATCCCCTTCCACCGCGCCGCCGTCGCCGACCCCGCCTTCGCCCCCGCCGAGGGCCCCTTCACGGTCCACACCCGGTGGATCGAGACGGAGTTCGTTAACGAGATCGCCCCGTTCGCCGCGCCGGCCGAGGCCGAGGCGGAGGACGAGCCGGGCCGCGAGACCGTCGTGGTCGAGGTCGGCGGCAAGCGCCTGGAGGTCTCCCTGCCCTCCTCGCTCGGCATGAGCCTGGCCCGCACCGGCCTGGCCGCCGGCGCCAAGCCCAAGCGCCGCGCCGCCCGCAAGTCCGCCTCCACCGTCTCCGGCGACACCCTCGCCTCCCCCATGCAGGGCACCATCGTCAAGGTCGCCGTCGAGGAAGGCCAGGAAGTCCAGGAAGGCGACCTCGTCGTCGTCCTGGAAGCCATGAAGATGGAACAGCCCCTCAACGCCCACAAGGCCGGCACCATCAAGGGCCTCACCGCCGAGGTCGGCGCCTCCATCACCTCCGGCGCCGCCATCTGCGAAATCAAGGACTGACGTCCTCCGTCCCCGGACGACATGGGTGAGGGGCCTGCCGCTCTCGGGCGCGGGCCCCTCACCCATGTGCACGATGGCATGCTGGAGGTACGAGGGAGGACCGCGCGATGACAACGACCAGGCCCATGCGCGCCGACGCCCGCCGGAACCACGAGCGGCTGCTGCGCGTGGCGCGCGCCGCGTTCGCGGAGCACGGTACGGACGCGGCGCTGGAGGACATCGCGCGCCGCGCCGGTGTGGGGATCGGGACGCTGTACCGGCACTTCCCGAACCGTCATGCCCTGATGAACGCGGTCTTCCAGGACGCCCTGACGGCGCTGCTCCAGCGCTCGCACGAGTTGGCGCACGCGGACGAGCCCTGCACGGCGCTCGTGGAGTGGCTGCGCGCCATCGTCACGCACGCGGGCGAGTACCGGGGGCTGGCGAGGGCGCTGATGTCGGCGTCGTACGACCCGAGTTCGGCTCTCTCGCAGTGCAGCGTGCCGCTCCGGGCGGCGGGCGAGCGGCTGCTGACCCGGGCGCAGGACGCGGGTGTCGTACGGCGGGACGTGTCGATCGGCGACCTCATGCAGCTGACGAACGCGATCGCCCTGGCGGCCGAGCAGGACCCCTCGGACCCCGAACTGGCGGACCGCCTCCTGACCCTGACCTTGCGCGGCCTGAAGCCTTGAGACGCTGCGGAGCCGCGGCCCCGACTCTCGTCGCTGAGGCGCAGCCGCGCTGAGGCACCGCGGCCCGAGCGCTACCCGCACGATGGCCGACGTCCGGCCTGGCTCACGCTGTCGGGCACTGAGGGAGCGGGCTCCGGCTGCCCCGCCGGCGACCCGGCCCGGACGGGTCCGGAACGCCCCGCGATCAGCGGTCGTCGTCCTCGCGGGCCTCCGGCCCGGTCCTCAGCGGCGGCGGAGGTCCGCGACGCGGGCCGAGCGCTCCGGTGCCGTGGCCTCCGCGGCCAGCGACGAGGCGGTGGCGCTGCGCAGCTGCGGGCCCGGGTGGCGGCCGCCGCGCTGGCCGGGGAGGGGGACGTCCCGGCGGTGCTGCCGGCCCGCGGGCGGGGCCTCGGCGGCGCCGGATCCGGCGACGGTGATCTGGACGCCCTGGTCGGCGAGGGCCTGGAGCTCCATCGCGGCCCGGTCGTCGTGCGGGGGCGGCTCGTCGGTGACCAGCCGGGTGATCACGTCCGTGGGGACGGTCTGGAACATCGTGTCCGTGCCGAGCTTGGTGTGGTCGGCGAGGACCACGACCTCCGCCGCGGCCTGGACCAGCGCGCGGTCGACGCTCGCGGACAGCATGTTGGACGTGGACAGGCCGCGCTCCGCGGTCAGGCCCGCCCCGGAGAGGAAGGCCCGGGACACTCTCAGCCCCTGGAGGGACTGCTCGGCCCCGCTGCCGACCAGCGCGTAGTTGGAGCCGCGCAGGGTGCCGCCGGTCATGACGACCTCGACGCGGTTGGCGTGTGCCAGGGCCTGGGCGACCAGCAGCGAGTTGGTGACCACGGTCAGTCCCGGGACCCGGGCGAGCCGGCGGGCCAGCTCCTGGGTGGTCGTCCCGGCGCCGACGACGATGGCCTCGCCCTCTTCGACGAGGCCCGCGGCCACATCGGCGATGGCCGTCTTCTCCGCGGTCGCGAGATGGGATTTCTGCGGGAAGCCGGACTCTCGCGTGAATCCGCCCGGCAAGACCGCACCGCCGTGCCGGCGGTCGAGTAGTCCTTCGGCCTCCAGTGCCCGCACGTCCCGCCGTACGGTCACTTCGGAGGTCTGGACGACACGGGCGAGCTCCCGGAGCGACACCGCTCCATTGGCCCGCACCATTTCAAGGATCAACTGGCGACGTTCTGCAGCGAACACGAAACTGACAGTAACCCCAGCGGCCGAGAGTTTGCAGCCGTATGCACCGAATCCGAGAAGTTGCGAACAGACGGGGTCGCCAAGTGGTATGGGCTACCCCGTCCGTGAACGCACTCCGACCGATCGATGTCCCGACTTGCCGGGGGTTGCCGGGGGTTGTCCCCCGGCCAAGGCTGCCGGATGACCGGTTTGGCGACCTTACGCCACCGTTTGCCCGTGGCGGGCTCCCGCTCAGCCCTCGTCGGCCGTCTTCCGGGTGTGCAACTGTCGTGCCACCTCGGCGATCGAGCCCGACAGCGACGGGTACACGGTGAAGGCATTCGCGATCTGTTCGACCGTCAGATTGTTGTCGACCGCGATCGAGATCGGGTGGATCAGCTCGCTGGCCTTGGGCGCGACGACACAGCCGCCGACCACGATCCCCGTGCCCGGACGGCAGAAGATCTTGACGAAGCCGTCCCTGATGCCCTGCATCTTGGCGCGCGGGTTGCGCAGCAGCGGCAGCTTGACGACCCGGGCGTCGATCTTGCCCGCGTCGACGTCCGCCTGCGTGTAACCGACCGTAGCGATCTCGGGGTCCGTGAAGACGTTCGAGGAGACCGTCTTGAGGCTGAGCGGGGCCACCGTCTCGCCGAGGAAGTGGTACATGGCGATACGTCCCTGCATGGCCGCCACGGAGGCCAGGGCGAACACGCCGGTGACATCGCCGGCCGCGTACACACCGGGGGCGGAGGTGCGGGAGACCTTGTCGGTCCAGATGTGGCCCGAGTCCTTGAGGCGGACGCCCGCCTCCTCCAGGCCCATTCCGGCCGTGTTGGGGATGGCGCCGACCGCCATCAGGCAGTGCGTACCGGAGATGACCCGGCCGTCGGCGAGGGTGACCTCGACGCGGTCGCCCACCCGTTTGGCCGACTGGGCGCGCGAGCGTGCCATCACGTTCATGCCGCGGCGCCGGAACACGTCCTCCAGGACGGCCGCCGCGTCCGGGTCCTCGCCGGGCAGCACGCGGTCGCGGGACGAGACGAGCGTGACGCGCGAGCCGAGCGCCTGGTAGGCGCCGGCGAACTCGGCGCCGGTCACGCCGGAGCCGACCACGATCAGCTCTTCGGGCAGCTCCTCCAGGTCGTAGACCTGGGTCCAGTTGAGGATGCGCTCGCCGTCGGGCTGGGCGTCCGGGATCTCGCGCGGGTGCCCGCCGGTCGCGACGAGCACGGCGTCGGCGGTCAGGGTCTCCTCGGTGCCGTCGGCCGCGGTGACGATCACGCGGCGCGAGCCGTCCAGGGCCTGCCGCCCGTCGAGCCGGCCGCGGCCGCGCATGACGCGGGCACCGGCGCGGGTGACGGAGGCGGTGATGTCGTGGGACTGGGCCAGCGCGAGGCGCTTCACCCGTCGGTTGACCTTGCCGAGGTCGACGCCGACGACGCGGGCGGCCTGCTCCACGTGCGGGGTGTCGTCCGCGACGATGATGCCCAGCTCCTCGTACGAGGAGTCGAAGGTCGTCATGACCTCGGCCGTCGCGATGAGGGTCTTCGAAGGGACGCAGTCCGTCAGGACGGACGCTCCGCCGAGGCCGTCGCAGTCCACGACGGTCACCTCCGCGCCGAGCTGGGCGCCCACCAGGGCCGCCTCGTATCCGCCGGGTCCGCCACCGATGATCACGATCCGGGTCACTGGGGTTACGCCTCGCGCTCTCGTCACGGCAACCCGCGGACCGTGGTGGGCCCGGGGTCGGGGATTGTCCTCGATGGATGGGAGTACGTACTTCATTGTCCCGCACGGCCGGGCGAGGCTCGCCCCGGGGCCCCTCCTTCGGCCCACCGCTGATCGGGCCGCGGAACAGCGCCCACCCCCACCCCTCCCGTACCCTCGATCCCATGTCGCTCTACGCCGCGTACGCCGGCAACCTCGACGCGCGGCTGATGACCCGCCGCGCCCCGCACTCCCCGCTGCGCGGCACCGGCTGGCTGAACGGCTGGCGGCTCACCTTCGGCGGAGAGCAGATGGGCTGGGAGGGGGCGCTCGCGACGATCGTGGAGGCGCCGCGCTCGCAGGTCTTCGTCGCGCTGTACGACATCGCCCCGATGGACGAGGACTCGATGGACCGCTGGGAGGGCGTCGGGCTCGACATCTACCGGCGCATGCGGGTGAGGGTCCACACCCTGGACGGCGAGGAGCCCGCCTGGGTGTACGTGCTGAACGGCTACGAGGGCGGCCTGCCGTCCGCCCGCTACCTGGGCGAGATCGCCGACGCCGCGGAGTCGGCGGGCGCGCCGCACGACTACGTCATGGAGCTGCGCAAGCGTCCGTGTTGAGCGGCCCTCGCCGGATTTCGTGGGAAACGACAAGACAACGATCGGATGTCCGTCCGCATCGTCATCTACGCGCGTAGGCAAACTCGGGCTACGCTCTTGCGCGTACCAATCCTTCCGGGGCGAACCCCGGACCCCCGGCCGGCCGGACCGCCGGTCCGGGGCCACGTTCCTTCGCGAGGCGAGAGACTCTGTGAACGCAAACGCCACCCCGGACCACCTCCAGGGCGACCCCTACGCCGCAGCCGCCGACGCCGCCGCGCGCCTGCGCGAGCTGACCGGCACCGAGAACCACGACGTCGCCCTGGTGATGGGCTCCGGCTGGGCCCCGGCCGTGGACGCCCTCGGCGCCCCCGAGGCCGAGTTCCCCGTCACGGAGCTTCCCGGCTTCCCGCCGCCGGCCGTCGAGGGCCACGGCGGCAAGATCCGCTCGTACCGGATCGGCGCCAAGCGCGCCCTGGTCTTCCTGGGCCGTACGCACTTCTACGAGGGCCGTGGCGTCGCCGCCGTCGCCCACGGCGTGCGCACCGCCGTCGCCGCCGGCTGCAAGACCGTCGTCCTCACCAACGGCTGCGGCGGCCTGCGCGAGGGCATGCGCCCCGGCCAGCCGGTCCTGATCAGCGACCACCTGAACCTCACCGCCGCGTCCCCGATCGTCGGCGCGAACTTCGTCGACCTCACGGACCTGTACTCACCGCGGCTGCGCGCGCTGTGCAAGGAGGTCGACGAGACCCTCGAAGAGGGCGTGTACGTCCAGTTCCCCGGCCCGCACTACGAGACCCCGGCCGAGATCAACATGGTCCGCGTGCTCGGCGGCGACCTCGTCGGCATGTCGACCGTCCTGGAGGCCATCGCGGCCCGCGAGGCCGGCGCCGAGGTCCTCGGCATCTCCCTCGTCACCAATCTGGCCGCGGGCCTCTCGGGTGAGCCGCTGAACCACGAGGAGGTCCTCCAGGCAGGCCGGGACTCCGCCGCCCGCATGGGCCAGCTGCTCACCCGCGTGCTGGAGCGCATCTGACGCCCGCACCGGGTACCTGAGAGCCGTACGACACCACCAGAGAGGCAGACCACCGTGCAGCAGACGCCGCAGCAGGACCTCGTCGCACAGGCCGAGGCATGGCTCGCGGAGGACCCGGACAAGGAGACCCGCGACGAGCTGGCCAAGCTCATCGCGGACCGGGACCTGGCCGAGCTCGCCGACCGGTTCGGCGGCACGCTCCAGTTCGGCACGGCCGGACTGCGCGGCGAGCTGGGCGCGGGGCCGATGCGGATGAACCGCTCGGTGGTCATCCGGGCCGCGGCGGGCCTCGCGGCGTACCTGAAGGCGAAGGGGCAGACCGGCGGGCTCGTGGTCATCGGCTACGACGCCCGCTACAAGTCCGCGGACTTCGCGCTCGACACGGCCGCGGTCATGGTCGGGGCGGGGCTGCGCGCCGCGCTCCTGCCCCGTCCGCTGCCGACGCCCGTCCTGGCGTACGCCATAAGGCACCTGGGCGCGGTCGCGGGCGTCGAGGTCACGGCCAGCCACAACCCGCCGCGCGACAACGGCTACAAGGTCTACCTGGGCGACGGCTCCCAGATCGTGCCGCCCGCCGACGCGGAGATCGCCGCGGAGATCGCCGCGGTCCGGTCCCTGGCCGACGTGGAGCGCGCCGAGGCGGACTGGGACACGCTCGGCGACGAGGTCCTGGACTCCTACCTCGCGCGTACGGACGCGGTCCTCACGCCCGGTACGCCGCGCACGGCCCGGGTCGTCTACACGGCCATGCACGGCGTGGGCAAGGACGTCGTCCTGGCGGCCTTCGAACGCGCGGGCTTCCCGGCCCCGATCCTGGTGGCCGAGCAGGCCGAGCCCGACCCCGCCTTCCCGACGGTCGCCTTCCCCAACCCGGAGGAGCCGGGCGCGATGGACCTGGCCTTCGCGAAGGCCCGCGAGGCGCAGCCCGACATCGTCATCGCCAACGACCCGGACGCCGACCGCTGCGCGGTGGCGGTCCCGGACGAGTCGGCCGAGGCGGGCTGGCGCATGCTGCGCGGTGACGAGGTGGGCGCGCTGCTGGCCGAGCACCTGGTCCACAAGGGCGCGCGGGGCGTCTTCGCCGAGTCGATCGTCTCGTCGTCCCTGCTGGGCCGGATCGCCGAGGCGGCGGGCGTGGGCCACGCCGAGACCCTGACGGGCTTCAAGTGGATCGCCCGTGTGGAGGGCCTGCGCTACGGCTACGAGGAGGCGCTCGGCTACTGCGTCGACCCCGAGGGCGTGCGCGACAAGGACGGCATCACGGCGGCCCTGCTGGTCGCCGAGCTGGCCTCGGAGCTGAAGGCCCAGGGCCGTACGCTCACGGACCTCCTCGACGACCTGGCGGTCGCGCACGGGCTGCACGCCACGGACCAGCTGTCCGTCCGCGTCGAGGACCTGAGCATCATCGGGGACGCGATGCGCCGGCTGCGCGAGGTGCCGCCCGCGAAGCTGGCGGGCCTGAAGGTCGTCTCGGCGGAGGACCTGACGCGGGGCTCGGACGCCCTGCCGCCCACGGACGGCCTGCGGTACTACCTGGAGGGCGACTACAAGGCCCGCGTGATCGTCCGCCCGAGCGGCACGGAGCCGAAGCTCAAGTGCTACCTGGAGGTCATCGTCCCGGTACCCGACGCCACGGCCCTCGCGTCGGCCCGCGAACGCGCCACGCAGATCCTGACGGGCATCAAGCGCGACCTGTCGGCCTCGGCGGGCATCTGAACCCGGAAGAGCCCCCGCCCGGCACACCTTGCCGGACGGGGGCTCTTGCATGCGGCACCACAGACGACCGAAGGCCGCCCACGCACAGAACGGGGTCGGTCCGGGGTCGCGCGCGCAGGATTGGCGGTGCAGGGACGTTTCGCTGTCATGCTCCCGAGCCCGCCAATCCGAGCACGTGACCCCGGGGCGGCCCCGGACCCACCCACCGGGCGAGGCACAACGGCCGTACGGCCGTCAGAGGGAGGCCCCACGTCAGCCCAGCCTCACCCCGTGACGAGCAGCACCACCAGCGCCACCAGCCCCACCACCGCCGGCACCACGATCTCGTAGGCCCACCGCACCGACGGCTCCCCCTTGGCGGAGGGCCGCGTGGCACCCGCCTCGGCGAGGTTCCGCAGCTCGCCCAGCGTCGCGACGGACCCCACGGCCTCGCCCGACCCGCGGAGCGACCGCTTCCGGTCGCGCATCGACACGGGGAGCGCCCAGAGCTGGTACTTCGCGCCGCCCTCGGTCAGCACCTCCGTCGTGTACTGCGCGCGCAGGCTCTCCACCGCCGCCCACGGCAGCACGATCGTGCGGAACGGGTTGCGGATCCGCAGCCGGTCGTCGTTGGCGTACACCGCCGGCCGGAAGCTGAAGGCGACGACCAGGGGCACCACCATCAGCAGCGCCGCGGCCGCCACCCACGGCGTACGCCCCTCGCCGCGGACCACGGCGTCGCCGCCCATCCACGCGGCGATGCCGAGCACCAGCACCCCGCCGACGACGGCGAGCGGCGACCGGTAGACCCGGTCGGCGTACGTGGGCTGCGACGGAGTTCCAGGCTGCTCAGGGCGTGTCATGCGGCCGATTGTGCCTCACGGCCCCCACCGCACCACGAGCGCCCGCCGACGTCCGTTTCGTAACCGTTGTCGTCGGGGGCTGTACAGGCCGCTACGCGCGTAGATATGCTCATCTGGTGACCATGCCCACCAATGCCTCCGCATTCGCTGACGTGACCGCGTCCGACAGCACACTGCGCCGCTTCCTCCACGGGCTGCCCGGCGTGGACCCTGTCGGCCTCGAAGCGCGCGCCGCGTCCCTCGGTACCCGCTCGATCAAGACGACGGCCAAGGCGTACGCCATCGACCTGGCCATCTCGATGATCGACCTGACGACGCTGGAAGGCGCGGACACCCCGGGCAAGGTCCGGGCGCTCGCCGCCAAGGCCGTCCACCCCGACCCGACCGACCGCACCACGCCCACCACCGCCGCCGTCTGCGTCTACCCGGACATGGTGGCGGCCGCCAAGGCCGGCCTGGCCGGCACGGACGTGAAGGTCGCCTCCGTGGCCACCGCGTTCCCGGCGGGCCGCGCCGCCCTCGACGTGAAGCTCGCGGACACCCGCGACGCCGTCGCCGCCGGGGCGGACGAGATCGACATGGTCATCGACCGCGGCGCGTTCCTCGCGGGCGACTACCTGAAGGTCTACGAGGAGATCCGCGCCGTGAAGGAGGCCTGCGGCCCCGCGCGCCTCAAGGTCATCTTCGAGACCGGCGAGCTGTCCACGTACGACAACATCCGCCGCGCCTCCTGGCTCGGCATGATCGCCGGCGCGGACTTCATCAAGACGTCGACCGGCAAGGTCGCGGTCAACGCCACCCCCGCCAACACCCTGCTCATGCTGGAGGCCGTGCGCGACTTCCGGGCGCAGACGGGGATCCAGGTGGGCGTGAAGCCCGCGGGCGGCATCCGCAGCACCAAGGACGCGATCAAGTTCCTGGTCCTGGTCAACGAGACCGTGGGCGAGGACTGGCTGGACAACCACTGGTTCCGGTTCGGCGCGTCGAGCCTGCTCAACGACCTGCTCATGCAGCGTCAGAAGCTGGCCACCGGACGTTACTCCGGCCCCGACTACGTGACGGTGGACTGATCACGATGACTAAGTTCGAGTACGCACCCGCCCCCGAGTCCCGCTCGGTCGTCGACATCGCGCCGTCCTACGGCCTGTTCATCGACGGCGAGTTCACCGAGGCCGCGGACGGCAAGGTCTTCAAGACCGTCTCCCCCGCGACCGAGGAGGTGCTGTCGGAGGTCGCCCAGGCCGGGGCCGAGGACGTGGACCGCGCGGTCAGGGCGGCCCGCAAGGCCTTCGAGAAGTGGTCGGCGCTGCCGGGCACCGAGCGCGCCAAGTACCTGTTCCGCATCGCGCGGATCATCCAGGAGCGCTCCCGCGAGCTGGCCGTCCTGGAGACCCTGGACAACGGCAAGCCGATCAAGGAGACCCGCGACGCGGACCTCCCGCTGGTCGCCGCGCACTTCTTCTACTACGCGGGCTGGGCCGACAAGCTGGACCACGCGGGCTTCGGCCCGAACCCGCGCCCGCTGGGCGTCGCCGGCCAGGTCATCCCGTGGAACTTCCCGCTGCTGATGCTGGCGTGGAAGATCGCCCCGGCGCTCGCCGCGGGCAACACGGTCGTGCTGAAGCCCGCCGAGACGACGCCGCTGTCGGCGCTGTTCTTCGCGGACATCTGCCGCCAGGCGGGCCTGCCCAAGGGCGTCGTCAACATCGTCCCGGGTTACGGGGACACCGGCGCCGCGCTGGTCGAGCACCCGGACGTGAACAAGGTGGCGTTCACCGGCTCGACGGCCGTGGGCAAGGCCATCGCCCGCCAGGTCGCGGGCACGGACAAGAAGCTCACGCTGGAGCTGGGCGGCAAGGGCGCCAACATCGTCTTCGACGACGCGCCGATCGACCAGGCCGTCGAGGGCATCGTCACCGGCATCTTCTTCAACCAGGGCCAGGTCTGCTGCGCGGGCTCCCGCCTGCTGGTCCAGGAGTCGATCCAGGACGAGCTGCTGGACTCCCTGAAGCGCCGCCTGTCGACGCTGCGCCTGGGCGACCCGCTGGACAAGAACACCGACATCGGCGCCATCAACTCGGCGGAGCAGCTGGCCCGTATCAAGGCCCTCGCCGAGACCGGCGAGGCGGAGGGCGCGGAGCGCTGGTCCCCCGCGTGCGAGATCCCCTCCACCGGCTACTGGTTCGCGCCGACGCTCTTCACGAACGTCACGCAGGCGCACACCATCGCCCGCGACGAGATCTTCGGCCCGGTCCTGTCGGTGCTGACGTTCCGCACGCCGGACGAGGCCGTCGCGAAGGCCAACAACAGCCAGTACGGCCTGTCCGCCGGCATCTGGACGGAGAAGGGCTCCCGCATCCTCGCGGTGGCGAACAAGCTCCGGGCGGGCGTCGTCTGGGCCAACACGTTCAACAAGTTCGACCCGACCTCGCCGTTCGGCGGCTACAAGGAGTCGGGCTTCGGCCGCGAGGGCGGCCGTCACGGCCTGGAGGCGTACCTCGATGTCTGACAAGTCCGAGCAGAACCGTCTGAGCGTCTTCAAGACCTACAAGCTGTACGTCGGGGGAAAGTTCCCCCGCAGCGAGAGCGGCCGGGTGTACGAAGTGCAGGACCACAAGGGCAAGTGGCTGGCCAACGCGCCGCTCTCCTCCCGCAAGGACGCGCGTGACGCGGTCGTCGCCGCCCGCAAGGCGTTCGGCGGCTGGTCCGGCGCGACCGCCTACAACCGCGGCCAGGTCCTGTACCGCGTCGCGGAGATGCTGGAGGGCCGCAGGGGCCAGTTCGTGCGCGAGGTCGCGGACGCGGAGGGCCTGTCGAAGTCCCAGGCGGCGGCGGTCGTCGAGGCGGCCGTGGACCGCTGGGTCTGGTACGCGGGCTGGACCGACAAGATCGCCCAGGTCGTGGGCGGCGCCAACCCGGTCGCGGGCCCGTTCTTCAACCTGTCCACGCCAGAGCCCACCGGCGTCGTCGCCGTCGTCGCCCCCCAGGAGTCGTCGCTGCTGGGCCTGGTGTCGGTGGTCGCCCCGGTGATCGCCACGGGCAACACGGCGGTCGTCGTGGCCAGCGAGAAGGCCCCGCTGCCGGCCCTGTCCCTGGCCGAGGTGCTGGCCACCTCGGACGTCCCGGGCGGTGTCGTCAACATCCTGTCGGGCCGTACGGCCGAGATCGCCACGCCGCTCGCCGCGCACCAGGACGTCAACGCCATCGACCTCACGGGGGCGAGCGCCGAGCTGGCGCGCGACCTGGAGATCGCCGCGGCGGACAACCTCAAGCGCGTTCTGCGTCCACAGCCTGTGGACTTCTCCGCCGACCCCGGCACCGGCCGGCTGACGGCCTTCCTGGAGACCAAGACGGTCTGGCACCCCACGGGTTCCCTGGGCGCGTCCGGCTCGTCGTACTGACCTCGGGGTCCCCGCGCCGCGGCCCCGCCTCCCCTCCGTCCGGGGGAGGCGGGGCCGCTCCGTGCCGCCCGCCCGCTCAGCCGGGCAGGACACCGCCCAGCAGCGGTCCGGCGACCGGCAGGTTCGGCGCGCTGGTCAGCGAGCCCGTGGCGGACGAGGTGTCGACCGGCTTGAAGTCCGAGACCTGCGTGCCCACGCCGTTGTTCAGCGGGTCCACGCCCGTCTCCGCCAGCGGGTTGATCTTCAGGTGCTTCACCGGCGCCGCCGCGTACGGCAGGGCGCCGGAGACGCCCTGGACGGCCGCCGCGGGGTCGGTCGCGGGCAGTTGCACCGCCTGGGCCGTGCCTCCGGCGGCGCCGAGGGCGGCACCGAGCGCCGAAACGGTGGTCAGCCCGGCCTTCAGCAAGGGGTTCATGAGAATCCTGCCTGGAGAGTGATCAGTCGGGCACACACCGTAGGGGAGGTGTGATGCTCGATACCAACGGGTCCCCGGCGGGGTCCCCCGACCGGCCCAATGGTTCACACTGGTGTCCCGTGAGTTCCCAACCCATCCCGACCCGCGTCGTGCTGCTCGCGGGCCCTTCAGGCTCCGGCAAGTCGTCCCTCGCCGCCCGCGCAGGACTGCCCGTCCTCCGGCTGGACGACTTCTACAAGGAGGGCGACGACCCGACGCTGCCCCTCGTCCCGGGCAGTACGGACGTCGACTGGGACTCCCCGCTGTCCTGGGACGCGGACGCGGCGGTCGCCGCGATCGTGGAGCTGTGCGGTACGGGACGCACGACGGTCCCGGTGTACGACATCGCCACCAGCTCCCGCGTCGCGCGCGAGACCCTCGACATCGAGCGGACGCCGCTCTTCATCGCGGAGGGCATCTTCGCCGCGGACATCGCCGTACGCTGCCAGGAACTGGGCGTGCTGGCCGACGCCCTGTGCCTGCGCGGCCGCCCGTCGACCACCTTCCGCCGCAGGCTGCTGCGGGATCTGCGCGAGGGCCGCAAGTCGGTGCCGTTCCTGCTGCGCAGGGGCTGGCGGCTGATGCGTGCCGAGCGCTCGATCGTCGCCCGCCAGACCGGCCTGGGCGCCCACCCCTGCGACAAGCGCGAGGCCCTGGGCCGCCTGGCCGCCGCGGCGGCCGGCCGCCACCGCGCACCGGCCGCCCGGTCGTAACGGCGCCACCACCCCCGGACACGGCGAAGGGCCGGGCGAGCCCCCCCAGCTCGTCCGACCCTGTGCCTTTCCCCCGTGAGTCCCCCGTTTCCCCCGTTGGACCCCCGTTCCCCCCTTGTTTCCCTTGCACCCCCGTGCCGGCCGCCGGCCTCCCCCGAGTCCGGCGCCGTTTCCCCCAGCCGCCTTCAGGCCACCAACTGGCCGAAGGACTCCTCCTCGTCACGGCCGAAGCTGAGGACCTCGTCCTCGCGCAGCCGGCGGAGCGACCGCCAGATGCTCGACTTCACCGTGCCGACGCTGATGTCCAGGATCTCCGCGATCTCCGGATCCGTACGGCCCTCGTAGTACCGCAGCACCAGCATGGTGCGCTGCAGTTCGGGCAGCCGGGCGAGCGCCTGCCAGAGCACCGCGCGCAGCTCCGTGCCGCGCATCGCGTCGGCGTCGCCCACCGTCTCCGGCAGCTCCTCCGTCGGGTACTCGTTGAGCTTGCGGCGCCGCCAGGCGCTGATGTGCAGGTTCGTCATGGTGCGGCGCAGGTAGCCGCCGACCGCCGCCTTGTCGCTGATGCGGTCCCAGGCGCGGTACGTCGAGAACAGCGCGCTCTGCAGCAGGTCCTCGGCCTCGAAGCGGTCACCGGTGAGGTGGTAGGCGGTGGCGTACAGGGAGGCGCGGCGCTCCTGGACGTAGGCGGTAAACGCGGCTTCGGCGTTCGCCTTCTGCGTCGGGCTCTTCCGCTCCCCCATGACCTCCCCGTACGCCTGCCCCCCGTCAGACACGGCCACCATGTGGTGTGCCTTGTGCTGACGCCCGGCGCCGCGAACGCACCCCCGCCCGTTCACGGCGCCGGACTTCTCGGTGTTCCTGGCGACATCGTGGAGACGCGTGACAACTGCGCTTGAGGTGGTGCTGTGCAGTGCGTTCATCTCACGCCCCCCTGTCGTCGTGGAGTCGGCTTCGGTCTGTGGCAAAAAGCTTGCCCGGGGGACTTCATGACGGTGTCCGCCGACTGTCACAGGCGTGTCACAGGGGCCCGTGACATACCGGTCAGGTACCGGTCAGCGCGTGGGAGCGCTCCAACAGTCGAACTCCTCCTCCCCCATGGGACAGAATGACGCCGTGCCTTTCCTGTTGCTGATCGAGGACGACGACGCCATCCGCACGGCCCTCGAACTCTCCCTGTCCCGCCAGGGCCACCGTGTGGCCACCGCGGCGTCGGGTGAGGAGGGCCTCAAACTGCTGCGCGAGCAGCGGCCCGACCTGATCGTCCTGGACGTGATGCTGCCCGGCATCGACGGCTTCGAGGTGTGCCGGCGGATCCGGCGCACCGACCAGCTGCCGATCATCCTGCTGACCGCGCGCAGCGACGACATCGACGTGGTGGTGGGCCTGGAGTCCGGCGCGGACGACTATGTCGTCAAGCCGGTGCAGGGCCGGGTGCTGGACGCCCGGATCCGGGCGGTGCTGCGGCGTGGCGAGCGTGAGGCCACGGACTCGGCGACGTTCGGCTCGCTGGTCATCGACCGCGCGGCGATGACGGTGACGAAGAACGGGCAGGACCTGCAGCTCACGCCGACCGAGCTGCGCCTGCTGCTGGAGCTGAGCCGCCGGCCGGGCCAGGCGCTGTCGCGGCAGCAGCTGCTGCGGCTGGTGTGGGAGCACGACTACCTGGGCGACTCGCGCCTGGTGGACGCGTGCGTGCAGCGGCTGCGGGCGAAGGTGGAGGACGTGCCGTCCTCGCCGACGCTGATCCGTACGGTGCGCGGTGTCGGATACCGGCTGGACGCCCCGTCCTGAGCCTGAGCGTGAGGAACGGAACAGCACATTGAGCGGTGCCGCCAAGAGGGCGCTGAGTGCGGGTATGCGGTGGACGAGTCTGAGGGTGCGCCTCATCGTCGTCTTCGCGCTGGTCGCGCTCACCGCCGCCGTGTCCGCCTCCGGGATCGCCTACTGGCTGAACCGCGAGGCGGTGCTGAAGCGTACGCAGGACGCGGCGCTGGGCGACTTCCGGCAGGAGATGCAGCAGCGGGCGGCGGCTCTGCCGCTGCGCCCGACCGAGGAGGAACTGCGGCGCGCCGCCGAGCAGATGGCGGGCGGCAGCGCCGGGTACAGCGTGCTGCTGCTGGGTGAGCGGGACGCGGGCAAGCCGATCATCGGGGCCTCGGACCCGGACCGGTTCACGCTGGACGACGTGCCGCAGGCGCTGCGGGTGGCGGTGGACGAGAAGCAGGAGCTGACGTCCGGGAACGCCTACCCGTACCACGTGTTCTGGCTGCGGACGACGCGGAGCGGGACGCCGTACCTGGTGGGCGGGACGCGGATCACGGGCGGCGGGCCGACCGGCTACATGATGAAGTCGCTGGAGCCCGAGCGGCAGGACCTGAACTCGCTGGGCTGGTCGCTGGGTGTGGCGACGCTGCTGGCGCTGCTGGGTTCGGCGCTGCTGGCGCAGCTGGCGGCGACGACGGTGCTGAAGCCGGTGCACCGGCTGGGCGAGGCGGCGCGGCGGCTGGGCGAGGGCGAGCTGGACACCCGGCTGCGGGTGTCGGGCACGGACGAACTGGCCGAACTGTCACGGACGTTCAACGCGGCGGCGGAGAGCCTGCAGAAGAAGGTCGCGGACATGAGCGCGCGGGAGGAGTCCAGCCGCCGGTTCGTCGCCGACATGTCGCACGAGCTGCGGACGCCGATGACGGCGCTGACCGCGGTGCCGGAGGTCCTGGAGGAGGAGCAGGACGGCCTCGATCCGATGATCGCGCCGGCGGTGTCGCTGGTGATCAGCGAGACGCGGCGGCTGAACACGCTCGTCGAGAACCTGATGGAGGTCACGCGGTTCGACGCGGGTACGGCGAAGCTGGTCCTGGACGACGTGGACGTGGCGGACCAGGTCACGGCGTGCATCGACGCGCGGGCGTGGCTGGACGCGGTGGACCTGGACGCCGAACGGGGCATCGTGGCGCGGCTGGATCCGCGGCGGCTCGACGTGATCCTGGCGAACCTGATCGGCAACGCGCTGAAGCACGGCGGTTCGCCGGTGCGGGTGTCGGTGCGGACGACCGGCGACGAGCTGGTCATCGAGGTGCGCGACCACGGCCCGGGCATTCCGCAGGACGTCCTGCCGCATGTCTTCGACCGGTTCTACAAGGCGAGCGCGTCGCGCCCGCGGTCGGAGGGCAGCGGTCTGGGCCTGTCGATCGCGATGGAGAACGCGCTGATCCACGGTGGGGGCATCACGGCGGCCAACTCGCCGGACGGGGACGGTGCCGTGTTCACGCTGCGCCTGCCGATGGACGGTTCGGGCGTCGCCCCGGAGGGCGACCCGGACGCGGGTACGGGTGCGGAACGGAACGGCCAAGGGGATGAGGGGCAAGCGGAGTGACCGGCATGAGGGTGCCTCAGCAGCGGCGGCGGTGGCGCGGCCGCCGGGTCGCGGCGCTCGCGGGGCTCGCCGTGGTCGCCGCCGTCACCGCGGGGTGCGGGATCCGGCCGACGTCGGTGCCGGTGGACGCGGGTGGTGCGCCGTCGCGGATGCCGTGCAGCCTGTCGGACGCGTCTCTGGCGACGCAGGCGCACGAGGGTGTGCCGGCCCGGGTGTACCTGGTGTGCGCGTCCGGTCTGGAGGCGGTGGACCGTACGGTACGGCTGCCCGAGGACCGGACCGGGGCGGGCAGGGTGCTGACGGCCCAGGCCCTGCTGGACGAGCTGGCGGCGCGGCCGTCGGCGTCGGAGCGGGAGGCCGGCTTCACCACGTACGTGCAGACGCCGCTGAAGGTGTCGGCGGGGCGCGCGGGTGATCCGGCGGGGACGCTGCGGCTGAGCCGGCAGCCGGAGGACCTGCCGCCGGCGGCGCTGGCGCAGATCGTCTGCACGTACGCGGAGAGCGCGGCGACGTCGGTGGACCGGGCGGCCGTACTGGGCGGTCCGGGGGACTATCCGGTGCGCCACTACCGGTGCGACCAGACGCTCAAGGAGCGGCCGGAGTCGGCTGTGCCGACGCTGGCGCCCTGATTCTCCCGGGCCTGTCGGGTCGGACGCGGAACCGATCCTGCCGCCGCGTACGTCTTGGGGGGCGTGCAGCGTCAAGGTTCGGGCGGCAGCGCCGCCATCCGCTACCGCGTGGCGGGGCTCGTCCTTCTCTTCGTTCATCTGGTGCTCGTGGGGTGGCTGACGCTGCGGCCGCTGGACGTGATGTGGGTGACCGCGGCCAATCTGGAGCCGTTGGCCGGGATCAAGGCCGATCTGGCGCTGGGTCCCGCGCAGGCCGCGCGGCGGATCGCCGAGGGGTTGCTGCTGCTGGCGCCGTTGGGGGTGCTGCTGCCGCTGGCGGACGCGCGGCTCGACGTGTCGCCCTGGGCGTCGCTGGCCCGGACGGTGTCGGCGGGTGCGCTGGTGTCGCTGGGCATCGAGCTGTTGCAGACGGCGGTGCCGGGGCGGGTCGTCGATGTGGACGCGGTGCTGCTGAACACGGTCGGCGTGGCGCTGGCGCACCTGGCGGTGGTCCCGGCGTGGCGGGCGCGGATCCGGCGCAGGGTGCGCGGGGGCGGCGGTCCCGCGGCTCCGGGTTCGGCTGACCGGCGGTCCGTCGCGGGCAGGAGGCGGGGGCGGGGCGGGACCCTGCTGCGGGAGGACGTACCTCAGGGTGCGACCCCGACGATTCCCAGGGTCGGGATCGCCCCGTAGTCCGACGCTTTGTCCCGTTGGCCGGGTGAGGATGGACGCATCGGAAGCCCGACGGAGCGGCTTCCGCGAAGCTCGCGAAGGAGCCCACCATGGCCGCACTTGCCCGCCCTCGTGACGGACGCATGATCGGCGGAGTGTGCGCGGCGCTGGCACGGCGCTTCGGCACCTCGGCGACGACGATGCGCGTGATCTTCCTGGTGTCGTGCCTGCTGCCGGGCCCGCAGTTCCTGCTGTACCTGGCGCTGTGGATGCTGCTGCCGCAGGAGAAGTCCGCGAATCCCGCCTGGTAGGGCCCACGGGGTACGGGGGACGGTACGCAGAAGGCGGTGGGCGCGCACCCGAGGGTGCGCGCCCACCGCCGCTTCGCGTGGTGCGGTCAGCCGCCGAGGCCTGCGGCCGGGAGGCTGCCGCCGACGGGGAGGTTGCCGAGCGGGAGGCCGCCGAGGAGGCTCATGACCGGGTCGACGGGGGTCTCGACCGGGACGCTGGGGGCGGCGCTGCTGACGGTGTCGAGGGCACCCCTGGTCACGGCCAGCGCCTCACCGGCTCCGCCGGGGAGCTCGGCGGTCTCGCCGACGGCGAGGGCCTTGCTGACGGTGTCCAGGGCCGGTCCGGTCGGGACGGCGGTGGCCGCGGCGGCGCTGCCGGCGGCGGAGACGGCGAAAGCGGCACCGAGCGCGGCGACACCGAGGGACTTGGCAGCGGACTGCTTCATCGAAAATCGTCCTTGGGGGAACTCGGGGGAGATGAGCGGCTCTGCAACTTAGCCAGCCGCCGGTACCGGCCGCAAACACCGGAAACGGCCGGGTCATGGAATTCACCGGCCGTTTCCGTAAGTCAGCTGCGGGGTAGCTCAGCTTTTCTGACCGACAGAACCGCTGGTCACCGCGGTCTGCTTGAACAGCCATTCGGACTTCAACTCGGCATATCCCGGCTTGATGACGTCATTGATCATGGCCAGCCGTTCATCGAAAGGAATGAAAGCTGATTTCATCGCATTGACCGTGAACCACTGCAGGTCGTCGAGCGTGTAACCGAAGGTCTCGGTCAGCAGCTCGAATTCGCGGCTCATGCTCGTTCCGGACATCAGCCGGTTGTCGGTGTTGACGGTGACGCGGAAGTGCAGTCGGCGCAGGAGGCCGATGGGATGGTCGGCGTACGAGGCGACGGCGCCGGTCTGGAGGTTGGACGTCGGGCACATCTCCAGGGGGATGCGCTTGTCGCGGACGTACGCGGCGAGGCGGCCGAGGGTGACCGTGCCGTCCTCGGCGGTCCGGATGTCGTCGATGATGCGCACGCCGTGGCCGAGCCGGTCGGCGCCGCACCACTGGAGGGCCTGCCAGATGGACGGCAGGCCGAACGCCTCGCCGGCGTGGATCGTGAAGTGGTTGCTCTCCCGCTTGAGGTACTCGAAGGCGTCGAGGTGCCGGGTGGGCGGGTAGCCGGCCTCGGCGCCCGCGATGTCGAAGCCGACGACCCCGGCGTCGCGGTGGGCGTTGGCGAGTTCGGCGATCTCCAGGGCGCGGGCCGCGTGCCGCATCGCGGTCAGCAGGGCGCCGACCCGGATGCGGTGGCCGGCGGCCTGGGCGCGCCGCTCGCCCTCGCGGAAGCCGTCGTTGACGGCGGCGACGACCTCGTCGAGGGTGAGCCCGCCCTCCAGGTGCTGTTCGGGCGCGTAGCGCACCTCGGCGTACACGACGCCGTCCGCGGCGAGGTCCTCGGCGCACTCGGCGGCGACCCGGAACAGCGCGTCGCGGGTCTGCATGACGGCGCAGGTGTGCGCGAAGGTCTCCAGGTACCGCTCCAGGGAGCCGGAGTCGGCGGCTTCGCGGAACCACAGGCCGAGCTTGGCGGGATCGGTCTCGGGAAGCGCGTCGTAGCCCGTGGCGCGGGCGAGGTCGACGACCGTGCCGGGACGCAGGCCGCCGTCGAGGTGGTCGTGGAGCAGGACCTTCGGGGCGCGGCGGATCTGGTCCGCGGTGGGGAGGGTGGGGCTCTGGCTCGTCATTTTCGCACTGTAGCCCCTACGCGCGTAGAGAGCAGTCCCTCGACGCGAGTTGGCCGTGACGCGTCCTGTGACGGGCGTGCGGTCCGATACCCAACGGTGACCGGCTGGACGGGTGGCGTACACCTCTCCTTCTGAGACTGTTCTGCCATGGCACTCCACGCACTCGTAGGGTCGGGCGGCGCGCGGGAACCCCGGTTGGGGCGGGCCGTCGGGGGTTCGGGGACCGCGTCGCCGGTGGGCGGGGTGGTCCTGCTCCTGGCCGACGGCGAGCCCCGGTCGGGCCGCCGCGCCTCGCCGCTGGCCTACGCCGCGCTGCGCCCGCTGGCCCGGCGGCTGGCCCGCGCGGGGCGGGACCTCGGGCTCGTCGCGCATCCGGTGCGGTACGGCGGGCGGGGCTGGAACGGCCCGGACGCCCGGCTCGCGGCCGACGCACGCTGGGCGGCCACCGAGGTGGTACGCCGGTACGGCGACGTCCCGGTCTGCCTGGCCGGGCACGGCATGGGCGGGCGGGCCGCCCTGCACGCGGCCGGTCACGCGGCCGTCACGTCCGTGCTCGCGCTGGCGCCGTGGCTGCCGGAGGACGACATGGCCGCCGAACCCGAGCCGGTACGGCAGCTGGTGGGCCGTCAGGTCATGGTGGTGCACGGCACGAACGACGCGCGGACCGCCCCGGAACTGTCGTACCGGCTGGCGGAGCGCGCCAAGAAGGTGAACCGCGACACCTGCCGGTTCGAGGTGCACTCGGACGGGCACGCGCTGCGCCAGCACCACGACGAAGTGCTGTCCCTGGCGGCCGACTTCGTCCTGGGCGCGCTGTGCGACCGCCCGTTCTCCCGCCCGGTCGCGGACGCCTTCGCGGCACCACCGCCCCTGGGGCTGCGGATGCCGCTGGCCGCGGGCTTCGGCAAGTCGCTGCGGCCGTGATCCGCCCGTCTACTCCAGGTGTTCGCGCAGCAGCTTCCCCCGCTGCGACAGCAGGAACTTCTTGAACGCGGCCACCGGGGGCGTGTCCGGGTGGCCCGCCGACCAGGCGACGCCGATCTCGCGTACCGCCCGCGGCGCCGTCACCGTCAGCTCCACCACCCCGGGGCGCGCCACGGCGGGCGGCGGGAGCAGGGCGACGCCGAGGCCCGCGGCGACCAGGCCGCGCAGCGTCTCGGCCTCCTCGCCCTCGAACGCCACGCGCGGCCGGAACCCGGCCTCGGCGCACAGGTGGTCGGTGATGCGCCGCAGGCCGTAGCCGGGCTCCAGGGTCACGAACGCCTCGTCGGCGGCCTCCGCGAGCCGGATGCGCTTGCGGCCGGCCAGCCGGTGGTCGTCCGGCACGACGAGCCGCAGCCGCTGCTCGTCGAGGCGGCGGGCGACCAGGTCGGGCGCGTCCGGCACAGGCGAGGTGAGGCACAGGTCCAGCTCGCCGGCGCGCAGCCGCTCGATCATCGCCTCGCCGTAGTTCTGGACGAGCGTGAAGCGGACCTTCGGGTGGTCGACGCGGAACGCCCGCAGCAGACCCGGTACGGTCTCCGAGCCCATCGTGTGGAGGAACCCGAAGGCGACGCGCCCGGCGGCCGGGTCGGCGTCGGACCGTACGGCGTCGGCGGCCCGTTCCACCTCGCCGAGCGCCCGCTCCACCGAGGTGAGGAACGTCCGGCCCGCGGGCGTCAGCGACACCGTGCGGCCCTGCCGGGCGAAGAGGGTCACGCCCAGGTCCTCCTCCAGCCGGGCCACGGCCCGGGACAGGGTGGACTGCGGGACGCCGGTCTCCTGCGCGGCCCGGGTCACATGCTCGTGGCGGGCGACCGCCGCGAAGTACGCGAGGCGAGGCGCAAGCAGCAGACCCGTTTCTTCTTCGTTACTGTTCGGTGACAGCCGACCCTCTGACCTGTACTCATGCACCATGGGAACGATTAAAGCCGTTCCATGCATTGGACGCATGAAAAACGGATGCCTACGGTCGAGGCATGTCTCCCGCCAGTACCAAGGCGTCCACGACACCCGTGGACGCCGATACGCGCCTTGCCCCCGGCCGGCCCGGCTACCGCCGCATGAGCCTCGCCCTCTTCGCCGCCGGCGTCGCCACCTTCGCCCTCCTCTACTCGACCCAGGCCCTGCTGCCCGCCGTCTCCGCCGAGTTCGCGGTGACCGCGTCGGCGGCGAGCTGGACCGTCTCGGCCGCGACCGGCGCGCTCGCGCTGTGCGTCCTGCCGCTGAGCGCCCTGTCGGAGCGGTTCGGCCGGCGGGCCCTGATGACCGTCTCCCTCGTGGTCGCCGTCGCGGTCGGCCTGCTGGTGCCGTTCGCGCCGAGCCTGGAGTGGCTGGTCGCACTGCGCGCCGTGCAGGGCGCGGCGCTCGCGGGCGTCCCGGCGTCGGCGATGGCGTACCTGGCGGAGGAGGTGCGCCCCAAGGCGCTGGTGGCGGCGATCGGCCTGTTCGTCGCGGGCAACAGCATCGGCGGGATGAGCGGCCGGATCGTGACCGGCTGGGCCGCGCAGCTGTGGGGCTGGCGGGCCGGGCTGGCCGCGGTCGGGCTGATGGCGGCCGCGTGCGTCGTGGCGTACCGGCTGCTGCTGCCGCGGGCGCGGCACTTCACGCCCGCGTCGCTGAACCCGCGGGTGCTCGCCGGGACCGTGCGGACGCATCTGTCGGACCCGCTGCTGATGCGGCTGTACGCGATCGGCGCGCTGTTCATGACGGTGTTCGGCGCGGTGTACACGGTGATCGGCTTCCGGCTCGCGGAGGCGCCGTTCTCGCTGTCGCAGGGCGTCGTCGGCTCGATCTTCCTCGTCTACCTGGTCGGTACGGTCTCGTCGGCCGCGGCCGGGAAGCTGGTCGGCCGGATGGGCCGGCGCGGCGCGCTGTACGTGGCGGTGACGACGACCGCGGCCGGGCTGCTGCTGTCGCTGTCGGGCTCGCTGGCCGCCGTGCTGGCGGGGCTCGTGCTGATCACGGCGGGCTTCTTCGCGGGGCACGCGGTCGCCTCGTCGTCCGTGAGCCGGACCGCGAAGACCGGCCGGGCGCAGGCCTCGGCGCTGTACCAGTCGGCGTACTACCTCGGCAGCAGCGTCGGCGGCACGCTCGGCGCGGTCGCCTTCCACGCGGGCGGGTGGGCCGGCACGGTCCTGCTCGGCCTGGTCGCGGTGCTCGGCGTCGTGTCGATCACGCTGTACGGCACGCACAGCGCGCGGGTGCAGGAGCGACGGGTGGTGCGCGCGAGCCGCGCGGGCACGCCGTGCGCGGCGGCCGTGGCCCGGCACTGAGCCGGTCGCCGGCCCGTCACCAAGCCGTGACCGAGTTCCTCCTCCCCGCCCTACAACCGCACGCCGCCCGCGAGCGTCCTACGGGTGCGACAACCGCACCGGACGCGAGGGGGAAGGGCTGTCATGGGTGTCAAGGGTGTCAAGGGAGGGGCCTGGCTGCGGCGCACGGGGACCGCGCTCGGCGTCGCGGGGATGGTGGTCCCGCTGACGGTCGCCGTGGGTCCGGGGACGGCGCAGGCCGCCACCTGCACGACGCAGACGGGTCCGTATCAGAAGCAGGTCGAGAAGTTCCTCGGGCGGCCGGTGGACGGGAAGCAGTCCCCGGCCGACTGCAAGGCCATACGGTCGTTCCAGCTCGCGCACGGCATCACGCCGTCCGTGGGGTACGCGGGTCCGCTCACCTGGCGGACGATGAACACGATCCTGGCCCAGCGGGCGGCCGGGAAGACGCCGAACAAGGCCGGCACGTGCCCGGTCAACAAGGGCCGGATCGCGTGCGTCGACCTGACGAGACAGCTCAGCTGGATCCAGGACGGGTCGAAGCTGGTGTTCGGGCCGGTGCCCGTGCGCACGGGCCGGGACGGCGCCGAGACCCGTACGGGCGCCAAGAAGATCTACTGGCGCAGCCGCAACCACTGGTCGACGATCTACAAGGTGTGGATGCCGTACTCGCAGTTCTTCGACGGCGGGCAGGCGTTCCACTCCACCACCAAGTCGATGTACAACCCGCCGGGCTCCGGCGGCTGCGTGAACATGCGCCCCAACGACGCGAAGGCGTACTGGAACCTGCTGAAGAACGGGGACGACGTCTTCGTCTACGGGCGCAAGCCCGGGACCTGATCCACGGCGTCCGCCCCCGTTGTCAGTGCCCTCCTGTAGCGTCCGGAGGAAAGGCACGAACAGCGCGACAGGGGTGGACGCGATGGCCGATGTGGCGGCGCCGGAGGACATGGACGCCCGGCTGGAGGAGTACCGCACGGAGCTGACCGGTTACTGCTACCGGATGCTGGGCTCCGCCTTCGAGGCCGAGGACGCCGTGCAGGACACGATGGTGCGGGCCTGGCGCAGCCTGGACCGGTTCGAGGGCCGTTCGTCGCTGCGCTCGTGGCTGTACCGGATCGCGACGAACGTGTGCCTGGACGCGCTGGGCGCGGGCAACCGGCGGGCCCGCCCGATGGACCTGACGACGGCCACGCCGGTCGCCCAGGCCCAGCTGAGCGCCCGCCCCGAGGTCACCTGGCTGGAGCCGGTACCCGACGGGCGGGTGCTGCCGCAGGCCGCCGACCCGGCGGAGACGGCGCTGTCCCGGGAGTCGGTGCGCCTCGCCTTCGTGGCGGCGCTGCAGCACCTGCCGCCGAAGCAGCGGGCCGTGCTGATCCTGCGCGAGGTGCTGGCCTGGAAGGCGAGCGAGGTCGCGGAACTGCTGGGCACCTCGGTCGCGTCGGTGAACAGCGCGCTGCAGCGGGCGCGGGCGACGCTCGCCGCGTCGGACCCGGCGCGCACGGACACGGCGAACCCGCTGGACGAGGAGCAGCGCGGCCTGCTCGACCGGTACGTGGCGGCGTTCGAGGCGTACGACATGGCGGCGCTGACGGCGCTGCTCCACGAGGACGCCACGCTGTCCATGCCGCCCTACGACCTGTGGCTGCGGGGCCACGACGACATCGTGGGCTGGATGCTGGGCGTGGGCGAGGTGTGCCGGGGCTCGCGGCTGGTGCCGACGGTGGCGAACGGCACGCCGGCGTTCGCGCACTACCACCCGGACCCGGAGGGCGGGTTCAGCCCGTGGGCGCTCATGGTCGTCGAGATCGTGGACGGGAAGGTCTCGGGGATCACGTCGTTCCTGGACGTGAAGCGCTGGTTCCCGTTGTTCGACCTGCCGGACCGTCTGGAGGACTGACCAGCTCGGTCAGCCCGACCAGCGCCAGCAGCGCCAACAGCTGCGGCCCCGCGTTCCGTACGGCCAGCGGGTGCCCGAGCCGCCGGGCGGTCAGGTGCAGCCGGGCGAGGGCATCGACGGCGGCGAGGCCCGGTCGGGTCAGCGCGGCGACGTCCACGACGACATGGCCGGGCGAGGCCCGGGCGCCGAGCTGTTCGGCCAGCTCGGCGCAGAGGCGGGGGACGTCGGGGGGTTCGATGGGGTCGGCGAGCTTCAGAACGATGGGGTCCGTGTCCTTCACATGAACAGGGACCCCATCAGCGCCAGGAACTCATCGAAGGGGGGGTACGGGGAATTCTCCTGTGTCGATGGTGAGGTCGAAGGGGGCAGGAAGGTGGATTCTGTCGCCGAACTTCACCACGTCCAGCACGTGGTACGTCGCGTTCTTTGGCTCGCCGTACAGCGTGGCGGTGGGGCGGCCTACGTGCCAGCTGTCGATCAACAGGTAGAGCGGCACGCCCGCTGCGGCATAGCCGTTCAGTTTCTCGACCCGGTCATGGGTGGCGTTGGACTTCGAGGTGATCTCCACGACCAACTCGGCGGCGGTGGCGGTGGCGGGGATGTAATTGCCCGGCTCATCCAAAACCGACTCCGGGGCCACGACGAGGTCGGGGATGAACATGCCCAGGCGGGAGGGGATGGCGACGGCGAGGGTCTGATAAATGCCCCAGTCCTCCGGGATCACCGTGTACAGGCGTCGCTGAACCTTGGCGGCGATGCTGTTGTGGCTGTTGGTGGGCGTAGGTGACACGGTGACGATCCCCTCGATGATCTCCACCTTGCAGCCCTCGGGTGCGTCCGTTTCCTCCCAGATCCGGACAACGTCGTCCCACTCGTGGCCCTGGGCCGTCGGGGGGTCGACGGTGAGTGCGCTCATGGCGGTCTCCTCGTATCGGTGCGTCACCGATCCCAGCATGCCGAACGGGACCGATAAGGGTCTACCGGTCCCGTTCACCCGAAGGGGGCATATGCCCCCGGCATCATCCCTCAGGCTCAGGCGATGCGGTCCAGGACGATCGGCTTCGGGGTGAAGGACGTGCCCGCGGCCGCGATGTCCCAGGAGCCCTCCAGGGACTTCAGGGCGTAGTCGAACTTCTCCGGGGTGTCGGTGTGCAGGGTCATCAGCGGCTGGCCCGCGGTGACCGTGTCGCCCGGCTTGGCGTGCAGTTCCACGCCCGCGCCGGCCTGCACCGGGTCCTCCTTGCGGGCGCGGCCCGCACCGAGGCGCCAGGCGGCGACGCCGACGTCGTAGGCGTCCAGGCGGGTCAGGACACCCGACTCCGGGGCCGTGACGACGTGCTGCTCGCGGGCGACCGGGAGGGTCGCGTCCGGGTCGCCGCCCTGCGCGGCGATCATCCGGCGCCAGACGTCCATGGCCGAGCCGTCGGCGAGGGCCTTGGCGGGGTCGGCGTCCTTGACGCCGGCGGCGTCGAGCATCTCGCGGGCGAGGGCGATGGTCAGCTCGACGACGTCGGCGGGGCCGCCGCCGGCCAGGACCTCGACGGACTCGCGGACCTCCAGGGCGTTGCCCGCGGTGAGGCCGAGCGGGGTCGACATGTCGGTGAGCAGGGCGACGGTCTTCACGCCGTGGTCGGTGCCGAGGCCGACCATGGTGGAGGCCAGCTCGCGGGCGTCGTCGATGTTCTTCATGAAGGCGCCGGAGCCGACCTTCACGTCGAGGACGAGCGAGCCGGTGCCCTCGGCGATCTTCTTCGACATGATGGAGGAGGCGATCAGGGGGATAGCCTCGACCGTGCCGGTCACGTCGCGCAGCGCGTAGAGCTTCTTGTCCGCCGGGGCCAGGCCGTCGCCGGCGGCGCAGATGACGGCGCCGGTGGTGTCGAGGACGTGCAGCATCTCCTCGTTGGAGAGCAGGGCCCGCCAGCCGGGGATGGACTCCAGCTTGTCGAGGGTGCCGCCGGTGTGGCCGAGGCCGCGGCCGCTGAGCTGCGGGACGGCGGCGCCGCACGCGGCGACGAGCGGGGCGAGCGGCAGCGTGATCTTGTCGCCGACGCCGCCGGTGGAGTGCTTGTCGGCGGTGGGGCGGGAGAGCGAGGAGAAGTCCATGCGCTCGCCCGAGGCGATCATCGCGGCGGTCCAGCGGGCGATCTCGGCCCGGTTCATGCCGTTCAGGAGGATCGCCATGGCGAGGGCGGACATCTGCTCGTCGGCGACCTCGCCGCGCGTGTAGGCGTCGATGACCCAGTCGATCTGCTCGGGGGTCAGCTCGCCGCGGTCCCGCTTGGTGCGGATGACGGAAATCGCGTCCATGTGCTCAGTGTTCCTTCCAGCGGGATGCCTGGGGCATGTCTACGCGCATAGAGATGGTAAGTGGCGCGACCCTTCTGCCGAGGGGAGGCAGAAGGGTCGCGGGGGGGTTACGTGAGGTGCTTCGGGCCGAACGCCTGCGGCAGCATCTCGTCGAGCGTGCGGATGCCGTCGGGGGTGTCGACCAGCAGCTCGCCGCCGCCGAACTCGAACAGGAGCTGCCGGCAGCGCCCGCAGGGCACCAGCGTGTCACCGCGGCCGTCCACGCACACGAAGTGCGTGAGGCGGCCGCCGCCGGTGGCCTGGAGCTGGGAGACGAGCCCGCACTCGGCGCACAGGCCGATGCCGTAGGAGGCGTTCTCCACGTTGCAGCCGCTGACCGTGCGGCCGTCGTCGGCGACGGCCGCCGCACCGACCGCGTAGCCCGAGTACGGCGCGTACGCGTGGGACATGGCGTCCCGGGCGACGGCACGCAGGGCCTCCCAGTCGAAGCCGGACTCCCGCTCGGCAGGCGTCACTTGCCCTGGCCCTTCTTGTACGGCATGCCGTCGGCCTTGGGCATCCTCAGCCGCTGCGCCGAGAGCGCCAGGACCAGCAGCGTGGCCACGTACGGGGCGGCGTCGACGAACTGGCTGGGCAGCTTGTCCGTCATCGAGTACCAGAGGAAGAGGGCACCGGCCACGACCGCGGAGACCACCGCGGGCAGGTACTTCTTCTTGTACAGCTGCCAGGCGGCGGCCGCGACCAGCAGGATCGCCAGCAGCAGGAGCATCGCGTGGACGTTGTCGGCGCCGCCGCGCAGCTTGAGGCTGTCGGTGAAGCCGAACAGTCCGGCGCCGAGGGCGAGGCCGCCCGGCATCCAGTTGCCGAAGATCATCGCGGCGAGGCCGATGTAGCCGCGGCCGCCGGTCTGGCCCTCCTGGTAGATACCGGTGGAGACGATCACCAGGAAGGCGCCGCCGAGGCCGGCCAGGGCGCCGGAGACGATCACGGCGATGTACTTGTACTTGTAGACGTTCACGCCGAGCGACTCGGCGGCCACCGGGTTCTCGCCGCAGGAGCGCAGCCGCAGGCCGAAGCCGGTGCGCCACAGGATCCACCAGGTGGCCGGGACGAGCAGCAGCGCGAGGACGGTCAGCAGGGACAGGTTGGTCACCAGGCCGCCGAGCACGCCCGCGAGGTCCGAGACGAAGAACCAGTGCTTGGCCTGGAGGTCGGCCAGCCCTTCCGACAGTCCGGGGATGGTGATGTCGGTGATCCGGTCGATGCGCGGGGACTGCTTGGAGGAGCCGCCCGCGGCCTCGGCGAACGTGAAGTCCGACAGGTAGCGGGTGGCACCGACGGCCAGGATGTTGATGGCCACGCCGGAGACGATGTGGTTGACGTTGAACGTCACCGTCATGATCGCGTGCAGCACACCGCCGAGCGCGCCGCCGACGATGCCGAGCAGGACACCGGTCCACGGGCCCCACTGGTAGCCCGCCCAGGCACCGAACCAGGTGCCCAGGATCATCATGCCTTCGAGACCGATGTTGACCACACCGGCCCGCTCGGCCCACAGGCCGCCGAGGCCGGCGAGGCCGATGGGCACGGCGAGCTGGAGGGCGCCGGAGATCTGGCCGATGGAGGTCAGGTCGTTGGCGCCGCTGATCGTGCGGACCAGGGAGAACAGCAGCAGGCCGGCCGCGACGATCAGCAGGATGACGGGCAGGGACAGCTTGCGCTTGCCGCCGCCCTTGGGCGGCGCGACGGCCGTGGCCGAAACGGTGCTGGTGGACTCGCTCATGCCGCGACCCCCTCCTTGTTCTTGCGGGCCTGGGCGGCGAGCTCCTCGCCGACCTTCTCCTGCTGGCGGCGCAGCCCGTACTGGCGGACGAGTTCGTACGACACGACGACGGCGATCACGATCAGGCCCTGCATGATGATCGCGATCTCCTTCGGGTAGCCCGCGAGGCCGAGGCCCTCCGCGGTCTTCTCCAGGAAGGAGATGAGCAGGGCCGCGAAGAAGATGCCGATCGGGCTGTTGCGGCCCAGCAGCGCGATGGTGATGGCGGTGAAGCCGACACCGACGGGGAAGCTGAGGCTGTACGTGTGGGTCTGGCCGAGCAGCATCGGCATGCCGGACAGGCCCGCGAGCGCACCCGAGATCAGCATGGCGGTCAGGACCATCCGCTTGGCGTCGACGCCGCTGGCCTGGGCGGCCGTCTGGCTGGCGCCCGTGGCGCGCAGGTCGAAGCCGAAGCGGGTGCGGTTCAGCATGAACCAGTAGACGACACCGAGCGCGAAGGCGATGAAGGTGAAGCCGTAGATCGTGCCGCCCTCCAGCTCCACGCCGGGGAACCAGCCGGAGGAGGGGATGTCACCCGTGGTGGTGTTGTTGGAGCCGGGGGGCTGCACACCCAGGTTGGCGGGCAGGATCAGCCAGGCGATCAGGCTGGTCGCGATGGCGTTGAGCATGATCGTGGAGACGACCTCGCTCACCCCGCGGGTGGTCTTGAGGACGCCCGCGATACCGGCCCAGAGGGCACCGACCAGCATCGCGACGAGCACGATGAGCAGGACGTGCAGCGGGGCGGGCAGCTCGACGGACGCGCCGACGACGGCCGCGAACATGACCGCGAGGCGGTACTGGCCGTCGACGCCGATGTTGAACAGGTTCATCCGGAAGCCGATGGCGACGGCGAGAGCGGCGAGGTAGTAGATGCCGGTCTGGTTGAGGATGAGCACCTGGACATCGACGAACTCGATCTGCCGCGCCATCACCTCGTACGGCTCGAAGGGGCTGAGGCCCGAGCTCAGCAGCACCACGGAGGTGAGCAGGAAGGCCACGACCAGCGCGAGCACCGGGCCGGCGAGGCCCAGGATCAGCCGGTCCTTGTCGAATGTCCTCATCGGCCCTCACCGTCCGCGTTCTCGTTGTGCTCAAGGTGGCCGGTGGCGGCGCCCGTCATGGCCGAGCCCAGCTCCTCGGGAGTGATGGTGGCGGGGTCGGCGTCCGCGACCAGGCGGCCGCGGTACATCACCCGCAGGGTGTCGGAGAGCCCGATCAGCTCGTCCAGGTCGGCGGAGATCAGCAGCACCGCGAGGCCCTCGCGGCGGGCCTCCCGGATCTGGTCCCAGATCTGGGCCTGGGCGCCGACGTCCACGCCCCGCGTGGGGTGGGCGGCGATCAGGAACTTCGGCGCGTGGCTCATCTCGCGGCCGACGATCAGCTTCTGCTGGTTGCCGCCGGAGAGCGAGGCCGCGGTGACGTCGATGCCGGGGGTGCGCACGTCGTACTCGCGGACGATCCGCTCGGTGTCCCGGCGCGCGGCCTTGGGGTCGAGGATGCCGCGCTTGCTGTTGGGCGCCTCGGTGACGTGGCCGAGGATGCGGTTCTCCCAGAGCGGGGACTCCAGCAGCAGGCCGTGGCGGTGACGGTCCTCGGGGATGTAGCCGATGCCGTCCTGGCGGCGCCGGCGGGTCGGGGCCTTCGAGATGTCCTCGCCGTCGAGGGTGATGGCGCCCTCGTCGGGCTGGCGCATGCCCATCAGGGCCTCGATCAGCTCGGTCTGGCCGTTGCCCTCGACGCCGGCGATGCCCATGACCTCACCCTTGTGGATGGTGAAGTCGATGCCGGCGAGGGTCTCGCGGACCACGCCGTCCGGGTCGGTCTCGGTCAGCCGCAGGCCCTTCACGGTGAGCATGGGCACGTCCGTGACCGTCGACTCGCGGGTCTCGGGCGAGGGCAGCTCGGTGCCGACCATCAGCTCGGCGAGCTGCTTGGTGGTGGCCGTCTTCGGGTCGGCGGTGCCGACGGTCGTGCCGCGCCGGATGACGGTGATGTCGTCGGCGACCTGCAGGACCTCGCCCAGCTTGTGGGAGATGAAGATGACGGTCAGGCCCTCGGCCTTGAGCTCGCGCAGGTTGTCGAAGAGCGCGTCGACCTCCTGCGGGACGAGCACGGCGGTCGGCTCGTCGAGGATGAGCGTGCGGGCGCCGCGGTAGAGGACCTTGAGGATCTCCACGCGCTGGCGGTCGGCGACACCGAGGTGCTCGACCAGGACGTCGGGGCGGATGTTCAGCCCGTACGCGTCCGAGATCTCCTTGATCTTCTGGCGGGCCTTGGCACCGATGCCGTACAGCTTCTCGCCGCCGAGGACGACGTTCTCCAGGACGGTCAGGTTGTCGGCCAGCATGAAGTGCTGGTGGACCATGCCGATGCCGGTGGCGATCGCGTCGGCGGGGCTGGAGAAGGAGACCTGGGTGCCGTCGATGGTGATGGTGCCCTCGTCCGGCTTCTGCATGCCGTAGAGGATCTTCATCAGGGTCGACTTGCCGGCGCCGTTCTCTCCGATGAGGGCGTGGACGGTGCCCTTGCGGACGGTGATGTCGATATCGCGGTTGGCGACGACTCCGGGGAAGCGCTTGGTGATGCCGCGCAGTTCTACGGCGGGGGGGCTGGACGCGTTGATGACGCACTCTCCTTGGCGAGAAAGGAGCGGAGAAGCAGGAGGAAGGGCTGGGGCACGGTGAGGCTCGAAGTTATCGCGCCGGAGAGTGTTCTACGCGCGCTCTACGCGCGTAGCGATCCCGAATGCCAAAAACCCATGGCCAGAACCTGACCCGGGGTCCGGGGCCTGTGGCACGTACGGCCACAGGCGTCCGGACCCGCGGGAAAGTTCTGACCGCGTGACCGCTTACGGGGCGGTCTTGACCTTGATCTTGCCGGCGATGATGTCTGCCTTGGCCTTGTCCACGGCGGCGATGACGTCGGTCATCTTGGTGTACGCCGGGTTCGAGGCGGCCAGGCCCACGCCGTCCTTGTCGAGGCCGTAGCGGATCTCACCGGACTGCGGCTTGCCGTCCTTGACGGACTTGATCAGGTTGTAGACGGAGTCCGAGACGTCCTTCGTCACCGAGGTGAGGATGTAGTCGCGGTACGCCTTCAGACCCGACTGGTTGTACTGGTCGGAGTCGACGCCGATGGCCCACTTCTTCGCCTTGGCGGCGGCCTCGATCGAGCCCGAGCCGGCGAGACCGGCGGCGGCGTAGATCACGTCGGCGCCCGCGTCGATCTGGCCCTCTGCGGCGGCCTTGCCCAGGTCCGGCTTCGAGAAGCCACCGAAGTCCGGCGGCTGCGTCAGGTACTGGACCTTGACGTTGACGTTCTTGTTGGTGTCCTTGACGCCCTGGACGAAGCCCGCCTCGAACTTCTTGATCAGCGGGGTCTCGACGCCGCCGATGAAGCCCACGGTGTTGGACTTGGTCACCTTGGCGGCGGCGACGCCGGCCAGGTAGGAGCCCTGCTCCTCGTTGAAGACCAGGTTCGCGATGTTCTTGCCGGTCTTCGACGTGTCGTCGATGAGGCCGAACGTGGTGTTCGGGAACTTCGGCGCGACCTCGGCGATCGCCGGGGCGTACGCGAAGCCGACGCCGATGACCGGGTTGTTGCCGGCGCGGGCCAGCTCGGTGAGGCGCTGGACCTTGTCCGGGTCACCCTCGCCCTCGCTGGGCTCGGCCTCCGTGCCCTTGATGCCGAAGTCCTTCTCGGCCTTCTCCAGGCCGGCGAACGCGGCATCGTTGAACGACTGGTCGCCGCGGCCACCGATGTCGTACGCGATGGCTGCCTTGGCTTCCTTCGAGTCGGAACCGGCGTCCGACGACTTCTTTCCGCCACACGCGGTGACACTGAGCGCGAGAGCCGCGGACGCGACGCCCACGGTGGCGATCCTGGTGATCCGGCGCAAGGGGGGCTCCTTCGACCTGACCGAAGCGCCTCTTCCGGCGCTGGTTTCGCGGGCGATCGTAACGCGCGTAGATGTCAGATAAAGCCCTGTACGGAAGCCGTTATCGATTCGTCGCGAACAGGCTGCCCCGTGTTCGCCTCCGCGTGCGCCGCGTGTGCTGGCGGTGGGCCCAGCGTGACAGGTCCCCCGGGGGCGCGCCCGGGCCCACGCCGGAGGCTACGCCGTCCGGCGCAACGGGGGCTTTTGGCCACACGTGGCGGACCGCCGCCACGCGTGCCCGGGGCCGTTCCGGTGGCCAGCGCCGCCGTTCCGCCGTTCGCTCGTTGCGGGCTGGCGTCGCTGTGCCGCCGTTCCGTCGTTGTGGGCCGGCGTCGCTGTGCCGCCGTTCCGTCGTTGTGGGCCGGCGTCGCCGGTGCCGCCGTTCCTCGTTGTGGGCAGTCGTTCCGCATGGGGGTCCCCCCTGGACGTAGTCCTTTGGGGAGGAACGGGTGGGCACAACGAGGAACGGCCCCCGGCCTGAGGGCCCACCCCCTGCGCGCCACGACGGTGGGTGAGTCCGGGTGCGGCCCGGGGGTCACGTGCTCAGATTGGCTCGCTCGGGCCCATGACAGCGAAGCGTTGCTGCGTCGCCAATCCTGCGCGCGCGACCCCCGGTCCACCCCCGTCCCGTTGACGGGCGTCTCACCCCCGGCGGGGGTGGGGTGGGTGGACCCCGCCCGCCCGTGGGCGGCTCACCGCCGGTGGGGGTGGGGTGGGTGGGACCGCCCGCCCGTGGGCGGCTTAGTGCCGGTGGGGGTGGGGTGGGTGGGGCCGCCCGTCGGGGGTCAGCGGGCGCCTGCGTCGATCAGGGCCGCTGCGGTGAAGAGTTCTACGCCTACCTTGATCGCGGCCTCGTCCACGTCGAAGTCGCCGCGGTGGAGGTCGTGGCGGGACGGGTCGCCGGGGCGGCGGACGCCGAGGCGGGCCATGGCGCCGGGGACGTGCTCCAGGTACCAGGAGAAGTCCTCGCCGCCGAGGCTCTGCTCGGTGTCCTCGACCGCGTACGGGCCGCAGCGCCGGGTCATGGCCTCGCGGAGGAGTTCCGTGATGACCGGGTCGTTCACGACCGGCGGCACGCCCCGCACGTAGTTGATCGTGCACTTCGCGCCGTGCAGCGTCGCGACCTCGTCGATCGCCGCGTACACCTGGTCCGGCGCGTCGCGCCAGGCCGCCAGGTCCAGGCAGCGCATGGTGCCGCCCAGCTCGGCGCGCTGGGGGATGACGTTCGGGGCGTGGCCCGCCTCGATGCGGCCCCAGGTGAGGACGAGGCCGGAGCGGGCGTCCACGCGGCGGGCGAGCAGGGCGGGGACGTCCGTGGCGACGCGGGCGGCGGCCGTGACCATGTCCGTGGTCAGGTGCGGGCGGGCCGTGTGGCCGCCGGGCCCGTCGAGGGTGACCTCCAGGCGGTCGCACGCCGAGGTGATGGCGCCCACGCGCAGCCCGATCTTGCCGGCGTCGACGCGCGGGTCGCAGTGCACGGCGATGATCTTGCCTACGCCGTCCAGGACGCCCGCCTCCACCGCGTCCACCGCGCCGCCGGGCAGGACCTCCTCGGCGGGCTGGAAGATCAGGCGGATCGGGCGGGGCAGCAGCCCCTGGCGGTGGAGGTCCGCGAGGACCAGGCCCGTGCCCAGGACCGTGGTGGTGTGAACGTCGTGGCCGCAGGCGTGGGCGCGGTCCGGGACCGTGGAGCGGTAGGGGCAGTCGACCTTGGTGTCCGGGATGGGGAGCGCGTCGATGTCCGCACGGATCGCCAGCATCGGCCGGTGGCCGTCCCAGGTGCCGATGTCACAGGTGAGCCCGGTGCCCCCGGGAAGAACCCGGGGGCGCAGGCCCGCGGCCTCCAGCCGGGCCTTGAGCGCGGCGGTGGTGCGAAACTCCTGGTTGCCCAGCTCAGGGTGCATGTGCAAATCCCTGCGGAAGGCAATCAGCTCGGTACGCAGGGACTCCGGCAGCGTACCGAGGAGGGGCGTTTCGCCGGGAACGTCGGCTTCGGGCTCGCGGGACATCAACTTGTTCACCCATCAAAGGGTAGGCGTCTTTACCCCTCAACTGACGTGTGATCTACAAAACTTCAGCCCGATAGGGGAAAGAAACCCGGTTGAGCGGGCTTGAGGGGGGTCCGAAGTGGGTAAGCTCACGCGATTTGAGGGTTGCTTCGATCTTACGACGCCGTTGGGACATCCGTTGTTAACAGTCGTTTACGACTGGCTCCTGGAGTTCGGTGACCCAGCCCGCCCTGTCCTCCGGGCACTCCAGGTACAGCTCGCGGGTGTAGCCCGTCGAGCGGTAGCCGTTGGCGTCGATCCAGGTGGCGAGGGTCTGGGCGGTCGGCAGCACGTCGTCCATCGGTCCGCGGTGGATGACGGTGGCCGCCTCCTGGAGGGCCGGCAGGTCGACCAGCTCGACGTCCGGTACGTCGGAGGCGGCCAGGCCGGCCGGGACGGTGATCCCGGCGTGGACGACGATCGAGCCGTCGCCCGCCGGGGCGTCCTCGTAGTACGCGATGCCCGGTCCGAAGCCGCTGACGCCCGCGGCCGTCAGGCGGGCGCACAGCTCGTCGTAGAGGGGGCCGACGACCGGCCCGATGTCCTCGGGGCCGAAGCTCGCGGCGGTCCCGGTCAGCTCGGCGATCCGTACGGCCGGGATCTGCTTGATCACGACGTCCTGTGTGGGCATGTGTCCCTCGCTCTCGATGGCCCGGAGCCTCGCCGCGACCTGACCGAGCCGGGCGGCCGCCTCCGCGAGCGCGGCCTCCAGCCCGGCCCGCCGCAGCCGCAGCATCCCGCGCAGCTCGGCCGCGCCGACCTCGTCGTCCACGATCGACCGCACCTGGTCGAGGGTGAACCCGAGGTCCTTGAGCGCGATGATCCGGTTGAGCCGGGCCAGCTGCCCCGCCTCGTAGTACCGGTAGCCGCTGTACGGGTCGACGTGGGCGGGGCGCAGCAGTCCGACGGCGTCGTAGTGACGCAGCATGCGGACGGACACGCGGCCGTGCCGGGCGAAGTCTCCGATGATGAACATGACGACTCCTACGACACGGCCTCACACGGTGTCAGGGTCAAGCCGTCCCGTCAGAACGCGTCCGTCGGGACGTACGTGCCCCACACCTCGCGCAGGGCGTTGCAGACCTCGCCGACGGTGGCGCGGGCCTTCAGCGCGTCCTTCATCGGGTACAGGACGTTGTCCGTGCCCTCGGCGGCCTTCTTCAGCTCGGCGAGGGCCGCGTCGACGGCCGCCTGGTCGCGCTCGGCGCGGAGCTTGGCGAGGCGTTCGGCCTGCTGGGCCTCGATGGCCGGGTCGACGCGCAGGGGCTCGTACGGCTCCTCCTCGTCGAGCTGGAAGCGGTTCACGCCGACGACGACCCGCTCGCCGGAGTCGGTCTCCTGGGCGATGCGGTAGGCGGAGCGCTCGATCTCGTTCTTCTGGAAGCCGCGTTCGATCGCGGAGACCGCTCCGCCGAGGTCCTCGACCTTCGTCATGAGTTCGAGGGCGGCGGCCTCGACGTCGTCGGTCATCCGCTCGATGACGTACGAGCCGGCGAAGGGGTCGACGGTGGCCGTCACGTCCGTCTCGTACGCGAGGACCTGCTGGGTCCGCAGCGCGAGGCGGGCGCTCTTGTCCGTGGGGAGCGCGATGGCCTCGTCGAACGAGTTGGTGTGCAGCGACTGGGTGCCGCCGAGCACGGCCGCGAGGCCCTGGACGGCGACGCGGACGAGGTTGACCTCGGGCTGCTGGGCGGTGAGCTGGACGCCCGCCGTCTGGGTGTGGAAGCGCAGCATCCACGACTTGGGGTTCTTCGCGCCGAAGTCCTCCTTCATCACGCGCGCCCAGATCCTGCGGGCGGCGCGGAACTTCGCGACCTCCTCCAGGATCGTCGTGCGGGCCACGAAGAAGAAGGACAGGCGCGGGGCGAAGTCGTCGACGTCCATGCCCGCGGCGACGGCGGTGCGGACGTACTCGATGCCGTCGGCGAGGGTGAAGGCGATCTCCTGCGCGGGGGACGCGCCGGCCTCGGCCATGTGGTAGCCGGAGATCGAGATCGTGTTCCACTTGGGGATCTCGGCCTTGCAGTACTTGAAGATGTCGGCGATCAGGCGCAGCGAGGGCTTGGGCGGGAAGATGTACGTGCCGCGGGCGATGTACTCCTTCAGCACGTCGTTCTGGATCGTGCCCGTGAGCTTGTCGGCGCTGACGCCCTGCTCCTCGGCGACGAGCTGGTAGAGGAGCAGCAGCAGGGCCGCGGGGGCGTTGATCGTCATCGACGTGGACACCTTGTCCAGCGGGATCCCGCCGAACAGCACGCGCATGTCGTCGAGGGAGTCGATGGCCACGCCGACCTTGCCGACCTCGCCGTGGGCGATCGGGGCGTCCGAGTCGTGGCCCATCTGGGTCGGCAGGTCGAAGGCGACGGACAGGCCCATGGTGCCGTTGGCGATGAGCTGCTTGTAGCGGGCGTTGGACTCGACGGCGGTGCCGAAGCCGGCGTACTGGCGCATGGTCCAGGGGCGGCCCGTGTACATCGACGGGTAGACGCCTCGGGTGAAGGGGTACGAGCCGGGCTCGCCCAGCTTCTCACCGGGGTCCCAGCCGGCCAGGGCGTCCGGCCCGTACACCGGCTCGATGGGCAGTCCCGACTCCGACTCGCGCGCCATGTGCTGTGCCTTCCCGATAGACCTACTCGCAAGTACCGACCCTCGCGACGGACTGTAGCGGCGGGCGTGCGGCCGGTGGAGAGCCGCACGCTGGGACCTTGCTCACAGCGTCCCGCACGGCCCGCGTCACAGCATCGTCACAACCGCCCCGGTGGGGGGCAACCGTCCCGGTCCGCGAACTATCCCTACGGACAAACGATCCATTACCCGGGGGGCTCCCATGCACCGTCGTACGTCCGTTCTGCGCAGAGTGCTGCTGTCCGCCGCCGCGGTCGCCCTGGCCTCCGGCTGCACGTCCCAGGCCGTGGGGGCGGCCGGGACGTCGACGCCGGCCGGTGCCACCGCCGCTCCGTCGGCGGGTGCCCCGTCCTCTGCCTCCTCCGCGTCGCCGTCCGCCGACGGCAAGCCGTCCGACGGGACGTCGCCGTCCGCCTCCGCCTCGCCGTCGGCGAAGGCGCTGATGGCCAAGGGCACGGAGAACGAGCAGGTGCGGGAGCTGCAGGCGCGGCTGCGGCAGCTCGACCACTTCCACCGCTCCCCCACGGCCTTCTACGGCCAGCTGACCGCCGAAGCGGTGTCGGCGTTCCAGAAGAAGCAGGGGCTGCCGGCGACCGGTTCGGTCGACGAGGCGACCTGGCAGAAGCTGCTGGGCATGACCCGCACGCCGACGCAGAACGAGCTGAAGCCGCAGACCACCAACGAACTGGACACGCCGGACGAGCGCTGTATGACGGGCCGGGTGCTGTGCATCAGCAAGGAGAGCCGGACCCTGGCCTGGATGATCGACGGCAAGGTGATCGCGGCGATGGACGTGCGCTTCGGCTCGGTGAACACGCCGACGCGCGAGGGCACGTTCAAGGTGGACCGCAAGGAGGTCCAGTGGAAGTCGACGCTCTACCACTCGGACATGCCGTACTCGATGTTCTTCAGCGGCGGCCAGGCGGTGCACTACTCGGCGGACTTCGCGGCCCGCGGCTACAACGGCGCCTCGCACGGCTGCGTGAACGTGCGGGACAAGCAGCGCCTCGCCGAGGTGTTCGAGCAGGTGAAGGTCGGCGACAAGGTCGTCGTCCACTGGTGACGGCCGGCCGGGCGATGTCCCGGGCGTGAGAGTGGCGCGGGTGGGACCGGGGGAACGTGCCCCACCCGCGCCAGATGCGCTGAGCCGTAGGTACGGGGGGAACCCCGGCTCCTTGCGCGGCCGATGACCAGTCGGCTCACTCATTACTGCGTCACCGGCTCCAAAAACGTCACACCCCCGACCGGATTTTTTTAAATCGCTGGTCAGGGGCGTGCCGGAGTGTCGCGCAACCCGGGCGCGAGGACGGTCAGACGGCGAGGTCCGCGGGGGCCGCGACCGGGGCGGGAGTGCCCTGGGGGGTCCAGGAGACGGCCGGGGCGGAGTCGCCCCTGCCACCGGAGTTCTTGCCTCCCGGCTTGCCCTTGCCGTCGGGCTTGCCCTTGCCGCCGGGCTTCTGCTTGCCGCCGCCCGTGGCCCCGTCGGGGTCGCCGCTGTCGTCGCCCTTGCCCGTGCCGCCGGTGCCGCTGCCGCCGGAGCCGGTACCCGTACCGCCGTCGCCGCCGGTGGTGCCCGTGCTGCCGGTGCTGCCGCCCTCCTGGCGTCCGGCGAGGACCTGGTCGCAGAACTTCTTCACGCCGCCGTCCTTGGCGACGGCCGCGAGCTGCTGCTGGCGCACGGGGTCCAGCTTGCCGTCGCGGAAGTCGCGGCAGGCCTTGACGGTGGCCGTGGGCCACGTGCCGTCGGGGGCCTGGGTCAGCTTCCTGTCCTGACCCTCGTCGCCATCGTTGTCACCCGGGCGGTCCGGCTCCTGCGAGCCCCGCCCGTCCGTGCCCGGCGCCGGCACCTGCGCTCCCGGCAGGGAGGGCGAGGGGTGGCCGGGGTGCGGGGGCGCCGTGGGCAGGGCGGAGCCGGGCGGCGCGACGGTCGGCGCGTCCGGGTCGCTCAGCTGGTCCGGCGCCGACACCGAGGTGGACGGGGCCGGTTCGGGGCCGAAGGCCGGCAGGACACCGGTGCCCGAGGCGACGGCGACGCCGCCCACCGCGAGACCGGCGAGCGAGACGGCGAGGCCCCACCGCGCGGGGCGCGCCCACAGCGCGGGGCGGGCCCAGCGCACGGGGCGCAGGGACCCGATCCGTACGGCTCCGAGGTCCGAGCCCACCGTGGCCCTGGCCGTGCCGGCCGTGCCGACGGCCCCGGAGGCGCGGGCCGCGCGCGCTTCACGGAACGCGACCAGTGCCGCCGCCTCGCCGGGCAGTTCGCCCGCGGGTCCGGCGGTCTCGTGGGCCGTGCGGGCGGCGTCCAGCGCCTCCGCCAGGCGCTCGGCCTGCAACCGTGCGTAATCGTCGGTGGCGTCGACCGGCTCACCACGCAGCAGTCGCTCCGCCGCTTCGTGGTCCAGCCATGCGTTCCGGTCGTCGGCCATCACAGTTCCTTCTGCGTCCGCGAGCGCGAATGCGTCACACCGGGGCGCGCGACGGACGTCACGCGCGGTCCGGGCTGGGGCGGTACGGCGCTGAGCGCCGCCCCGTCCTTGTCCGCGGCGCCGAGCAGCTGGGCGAGCTTCTTCAGTCCGCGGTGCGCGGCCGTGCGGACGGCGCCGGGCTTCTTGCCGAGGGTCTCGGCGGCGGTGTTGGCGTCCAGGCCGACGACGACGCGCAGGATGACGGCCTCGGCCTGGTCCTGGGGCAGCTGGGCGATCAGGTTCATGGTGTGGCTCGTGGCCAGCGCCTCCATGGCCTCTTCGGCGGTGTTGGACTCGGCGGGCTTGTCGGTCAGCTCCGTCTCGTCGCCGCCCGACGCGGGCCGCCGGCCGCGCATGCGCAGGTGGTCCAGGGCGCGGTTGCGGGCGATGCGCGCGGCCCAGCCCCGGAAGCGGTCCGCGTCGCCGCTGAACCTGTCGAGGTCGCGGGCGATCTGCAGCCAGGACTCCGAGGCGACGTCCTCGGCGTCCGCGTCACCGACCAGCGTGCGTATGTATCCGAGCAGCCGCGGATGTACGGCGCGGTACACAGTCCGGAACGCGTCCTCGTCCCCGTCCTGTGCCGCGAGCACTGCGGCGGTCAGCTCCGCGTCGTCCCCCAGCACTCCCACAACCCGTTCGTCACCCATGGCCGGTCAACCCGGGCCGCTCCGCCCAGCGCGCAGAGGCACGCTACGTGCTCCTGCCGTATCTCGTCCATGTTTGTACAACATGCAACATCAGGGTGCGCAGGGAGGGTGTGACAGAAAACGCAGCCGCGGCGCTGATAGGAGTACGGGCCCGTCCTGCGGACCCGCGGACGGCGGCCGGGGCCTCTCCTGTGGGGGGTGGCGGCCCCGGTCGTCCTCCGGAACGGCCCCGATTGTCACGGCTTCCGCGCCTTGACCGGCATCTTCGCCGGGGCGCCGCCCTTGCGCCCGGCGCCGGGCCCCTTCCGCTCCTTGCCGGGCTTCTCCGCCTTGTGACCCTTCGCCCGCTTCGCCGCCTCGGTGTCCTTCACCGGCTTCGCGGTCGTCTTCCCGGGCGTGGCCGCGCCGCCGCCGTGGACCGCCGGCGGTCGATCCCCGTCCCGGCCCGGAGCCGCGGACGGCGACGCCGTCAACACCGGCGCGGCCGCGATCACCGCCGCGGGTGGAGCCGCCGACCGCCGCGCCCGCGCCCCCCGGTCCGGCTCCGCCGCCGCGACCCCGCCGAGGAGCACCGTCGCCGCGAGCCCGAGCGCCGCCGCCCGCACCGCTCCCCCGCCCCGGCCCGTACGCGGCCGCCAGTCGTCCCGGCGGCGGGTCCGGCGCGCGGTGTGCAGTCCCGCGTCGCGCGCCTCCCGGAACGCCGCCCGGGCCCTCGCCTCGGCCTCCGGGTCGATCCCGCCCGCGCCCCGCACCGATGCCGCCCACGCCTCCACCGGCCGCCGTGCCCGTCTCATGTCGTCGCTCCGCCCTGTCCCAGTCGTCCGGCGAGTCTCCTCAGCCCCCGGTACGCGGCCGTGCGCACCGCCCCCGCCCGCTTGCCCAGCACCCGCGCCGTCGCCGGTCCGTCCAGCCCCACGACGACCCGCAGCAGCACCGCCTCCGCCTGGTCGCGGGGCAAGCCGCGGATCAGCGCGAGCGCCTGCTGCGTCGACAGCGACTCCAGCGCGGTGGCCGCCGTGTCCTGGCCGTCCGGCAGTTCCAGCACGTGCGGCTCGATGGCCGCCGTCCGCGGTCTTCGGCGCTGCCTGCGCAGGTGGTCCAGCGCGCGGTGCCGGGCGATGGTCGCGGCCCAGCCGCGGAACCCCTGTCCGTCCCCCCGGAACCGCCCCAGGTCCCGCGCGATCTCCAGCCACGCGTCGGCGGCCACGTCCTCGGCGTCCTCGCCGACGAGCCCCCGTAAGTACCCCAGAAGTCCCGGCTGGACCATGCGGTACGCCCGTGCGAAGCCGTCCTCGTCCCCCAGCTGGGCCCGTGCGACGGCCGCGCCCAACTCCGCGTCGTTTCCCCCCATGTCTGAGCCTGCGTACGAACGGCCGGAAGTGTCACAGCCGTGGGCTTTTCTCCGCCGCACGACGCCGCAGGACGCCGCACGACGCCGTACAACGGTTCACCCGCCTCGCGTGTCTACCTCTGGACGCACCGACAACAGCAGCCACAGGAGCAAAAGGTGGGGGACATGAGCCCGAGAGTCAGGGGCGCACGGCGGCGTACGAACGGACGACGGAAGGCCTGGCTCGCCGTGGCCGCCGTCGCGGTGGGCGGCGCCGGCATCGCGGTCGCGGCCGTCGCCGGCGCGCCCGAGGGGAACGCGCCCGTGACCGCCGCGCCGGACGACCGGAGCCGGCCGGTCGCGCAGGCCCACGTCCTGGCCCTCGACGGCGAGGACCCGCGCAAGCGGACCCTGCCGCGCACGGAGACGAAGGCGTACTCGATGCTCGGCGTCTCCTGGACCGACGGCGCCGACACCTTCGACGGCACCGCCCAGGTCCGCACCCGCAGCGCCACGACCGGCACCTGGTCCGCCTGGCGGGACCTCGACTTCGAGACGCGCGCCCCCGAGACGGCCGAGGGCACGTCCGGCGCGCGCGGCGCCTCCGAGCCGCTGTGGGTGGGCCGTTCGGACGGCGTCGAGGTCCGCGTCGTCGCCGCGGACGGCGAGAGGTCCGTACCGAAGGGCCTGCGCATCGACTTCATCGACCCGGGCGAGCCGTTCTACATGGCGAAGCCGTCCGCCACGGCGTCCACGCCCGCGTCCCCGACGCCGTCGCCGTCCTCGGCGCCGTCGACGACACCGGCACCCGTCACGCCGAGCCCTTCGGCCCCGCCGCCGACCCAGACTCCCACCCCGACCCCCACTCCGTCGGCGGCCGAGCCGTCCGTGACTGCAACCGCCACCGCCACGGCCTCGCCGACGGACGGCACGTCACAGGAGCCGAGCCCGACCCCGACGGCCACCGCGACCGACGAGCCGTCGGGTACGCCGTCGCCCACGGCCGAGCCGTCCGCCACGCCGACCCCCACCCCCACCCCGACGCCCTCCCCCACGCAGTCGGCCACCCCGACCCCGAGCCCCACGGCGACCAGCGGCCCGTCGCCGACCGCGAGCCCGCAGCCGACGGTCGTGGCACGCGCCCAGTGGGGAGCGGACGAGTCCCTGGTCGCGGACCCGCCGTCGTACATCAAGAAGGTCGACGCGGTGTTCGTGCACCACACGACCGGCGCGAACGACTACACCTGCGCGGAAGCCCCCGCGATCATCCGCTCGCTCCTCACGTACCACGTGAAGACGCAGGGCTGGAACGACCTCGGCTACAACTTCCTCGTCGACAAGTGCGGCACGGTCTACGAGGGCCGCGCGGGCGGCGTCGCCCGCCCCGTCCAGGGCGCCCACACGTACGGCTTCAACTCGTACTCGTCGGGCATCGCGCTCATCGGCGACTACGAGAACGGCGGCACCCCGACGGCCGCCGCCAAGAAGGCCATCGCCGACATCGCGGCGTGGAAGCTGGGCCTGTACGGCGTGAGCCCGACGGCGAAGGTCACGCTGGTCGCCGCTGCCGACACGGGCGTGTGGAAGGCCGGCCAGTCGGCCACGCTCAACACCGTCTCGGGCCACCGCGACGGTTACGCCACGCTCTGCCCGGGGGCAAACCTGTACTCCGAGCTGCCGACGATCCGTACGGCGGCGGCCGGTTCCGCGTACGCCGCGAAGTAACCGGCCGCACACCGCGGTGCGATGTGGCTCAGCGAGCCACGGCGTACGTCACGAACGCGGTCCAGCTGGAGGGGCTCAGCGCGAGCTGCGGCCCCTCCGGCACCTTGGAGTCACGGACGTGGACGGTGGTGGGGCAGGCGGCGACCTCGACGCAGTCGTCGCCGTCACCGCCGCTGTAGCTCGACTTGTGCCAGGAGAGGGCGACTTCGACGCAGCTGTCACCCGAACCAGTGCTGTAGCTGCTCTTGAACCAGGCCAGTTCTATGGTGGTGCTCATAGCGCTCCTCGCAGTCGCGACAGCAGACCCTTGGAGTCCTCGGGGGTAAGAGCCTGCGCCCGAAGTTTCCCATAGCGCCTTTGGAGCACACTGATCGTTTTCATGTCGGTGATGAACTGGCCGTGCTCCTGCCCCTCGCAGTACGCGAGCCACTGGTGATCCGGGGTCTCAGCCAACTGAAGTGGGCCGTTCAGGCCTGCGTGGAGCCCCCGGCTGAGCGGCATGATCTGGACCTGAACGTTCCTCAGCTCCATGACCTCAAGGATGTGGTCGATCAGCTCACGCGTGACCTCAGGCCCACCAACCTGGTGGTGGAACAGATGCTCTTCCAGAATGAAGCTGAACTGGGTGTTGGGGCGCTCCCAGAGCAGTCGCTGCCGTTCGAGTCGAGCGGCCAGCTTGACCTCGATCTCTTCGTCGCTGAGCGGCGGCACCTCACCTTCGAAGAGGACCTTCGCGTAGGCCTTCGTCTGCAACAGACCTGGCACGACGCGCGGTTCGTACGTGTCCAGCGCGATCGCCTGCGCCTCCAGGTGCGCCCACCGCCGGAACCACGACGCCAACCCCGGCTTCCTGGCCAGGCTCTTGGCCGCCTTCCGCAGTACCCCGAACGCGTCCAGTGCCTGCTCCGCGCGTTCGACGAACTCCGGCGACGGGAGCCTTCTGCCCTGCTCCACCGAGGCGACCAGGCTCGGCGAGTACCGCATCTTCAGGGCCAGCGCTTCCTGAGTGAGGCCCGCGCGCTCGCGGAAGGCCTGGAGGACGGCGCCGAAGGTCTTGAGACTGTCGGACGGTTCGGGTTCCGTGCTGTCTGCCATACCCCGTCATGTTCACAGGGTGCGACGCGTACCGTCCACTCCCCGCACCCGTACAGTCACTCAGCGTACGAGCGCTGTACGGGTGCGGGGCCCGTGGCCTACGGCCTGCTGCTCCAGATCACCTCACGGTCCTCGCCGCGCAGGGCCTTGGCCCGGGCGCAGACGACGAAGCCCGTTCCGGTCGCCGAGTGCAGGGCGAGCGGGAGGCGGCGCTCCCGCCAGGGGGCCTTCAGCCCGGCGTAGTCGAGCATCCGTTCCGCCTCCTCGTGCTCGGCGAGGCGGATCTCGATGCCCTCGTAACGGGTGATCAGCTGAAGGGCGTGGACGCCCTCGAAGAGCAGTTCCAGGGGTTCCGGTCCGGCTCGCAGGAGCAGCTGCGAGTGGCCCACGCCGTACTGCCACACCCGGAAGGTGCGGTCGGAGCGGAACAGGACCGGGTCGGCGTCATGCGAAGGGATTGGGCACCACCTTTCCGTCACGGTAGAAGGTGATCCTGCTCCAGGCGTGCGGCGATTGCGAGATCTTGTACATCTCCCAGCGGGTGAAGCCCTGCGTGGCGCTGCCCGGGTCGATCGTCGCTCCCGTGGCCGCGTAGGACTTCGGGTCGGGGATGCCGTCCAGGTTGACGGAGATCCTGGTGGTGGAGGAGGCGGAGAGATACTCCTCCACCTGCCGGTACCAGATCTTGCTGCCCGGCCATTCCTTGTAGCTGAGCGCGCCGCGTTCCATGGCGAACTCGTCCAGGGCCATGGGGTTGGTGTCGGTGCTCTCCTTGCCGAGGGCGATGTGGTCGCACTCGGCGTTGTGGACGAGGACCGGGGTGCGGCCCGCCAGCACGTAGTAGGTGTGGAGGTCGTCGACGGTCAGGTTGTAGGTGCGGGCGTGCCGGGTGTAGAGGCGGTTGGCGACGACCTGGGCCGTGGACTTGCCGGTGGTCAGCAGCGCGTCACCGGGCTCGAGGGCGCTCGCCTTGACCCAGGCGTCCTTCTTCGTGACCCAGAACGGGTGGTCGTGGGTCGCGGTGAGCTTCCGCGTGCCGTCGCGGGTGGCGACGGACAGCTCGTTGAAGACCTTGTCGTGCTCGGTGACGATGAGGTGGGTGACCTTGCGCGGGCCCGTCGTACCGGTGACGGGGTCCGTGGCGAGGACCTGCTCGCCGGGCCTGACGTCCTCGATGTTCTTGGTGGACGTGCCGTCGCCCATCAGCACCTCGGTGCCGGGCAGGAAGCACTGGCTGCAGCCGCGCCGCAGGTTCATCAGCGCGTCGTACGACCTGGTCAGCAGCCCCATCTTGGAGCGGAAGATGACGTCCTGCATGAGCTGGGCGCACGCTTCGAGGTCGTACTTCTCGGCGCAGTCCTCCAGCTGGCCGATGCCGATGAGGTCCTTCTCCAGCTCCCACAGCTGCTTCGCCGCGGCCTCCCACGCGGGTGCGGCGAGCAGGATCTCGCACATCACCTCGTTGTGCTGGCACCAGCGGCTGGGGTTGTCGTAGGCCTCGCAGCCGAAGTACGGGCAGCGGTACTGCTCGCGGGCGATGGCCCCGGGGTCGTTCGCGGCCGCCTCCTTGGCGGCGGCGAGTTCCTTGCGGCGGGCCTCCTCCTCGGCCCTGATCTTCGCGACGGCGGTCTTGAAGGCGTCGAGGGCCGCCTGTTCGGCCAGGGCGGCGTCCTTGCCCGCGGCGATGGCCGAGGCGCGGGCCTGGTCGGCCGCGACCCAGGCGCTGGCCGCGTAGTTGCGGGCCGTCTCCGCCGACATGGAGGCGTCGGACGCCGAGCGGGCGGCGTTGCGGGCGGCGCGTTCGGCGTCGGCCGCGGCGGCGCGGGCGGTCTTCGCGGACTGGGCGGCGGCCGCCGCCGAGGCCTCGGCCTCCAGGGCGGACTTCTTCGCCGCGTCCGCGTGGTTCTGCGCGGTCGTCGCGTGGGTGGAGGCCTGCTGGGCGTAGTACGCCGCGTCTTCGGAGGCCTGGCGGGCGAGAGCGGCGACCCGGGCGGCCTCGGCCGCGTTCATCTGGGCGGTCGCCGCGACGGACGCCGCTTCGGAGATCAGCTGGGAGACCTGGGAGATGTGCGTGGCCGCCAGCAGGTCCTTGCGCTTGGCGGTGTGCTGCCCGGACGTGACGAACGCGTGCAGCTCGTGGCGCGGGCCCTCGACGGCGATCCGGGCCGCGGCCTGGACCTCGGGGCCGCCCGTGTTGATGAGGCTGCCGGCGACGACGCGTTCGTCGTCCTCGCGGGCGGAGTGCTGGCCCGTGGCGAGGAACGCGCGGTAGGCGTCGGTCGTGGCGGCGTCCAGGGCGGCGCTGCCGGCCGCGCGGACGCCGGGGCCGCCCTCGTTCATGACGCGGGTGACCTCGACGCGCAGCTCCTCGGCGGCCGCCTGGTACTGGCCGGTGGTGAGGAACGTGGTGATGGTGGCGGCGTCACCCTGGAGGGCGGTCTCGGCCGCCGTGCGGACCGGCTTGATCGGGTTGTCGAGAGCGGTGCGCTCGACGAGGGTCCGCTCGTCCTCCTGACCGGCCTCCTTCCAGCGGGTGCGGACGTACGCGAGCATCGCGTCGTCCGTGCCGCGCAGGGCGGCCTCGGCGGCGGCCCGGCTCCACGGCCCGCCGTCCTTCATGACGAGGACGGCCAGGGCGCGGCCCTTGGCGAGCACGGTCGCCGTGTCGGCGCCGGGGGCGTTGGCCTCCTGGGCGAGCTGCTGGGCCTGCGCGAGCCGGTCCTTGGCCTGCTGGACGTCCTGTGCCCGGGTGGCCTCGCGCTTGTCGTCGGCCTCCTTGAGGTCACGGGCGCGGGCGATGCCCGCGTTGGTGCGGGCGAGCAGCTGGGCCGCCTCGACCTCGCGGGCGATGTCGAAGGTGGTCTTCGCCCTGGTGGACGCGGCGGTCGCGACGTTGGCGGCCTCCTGCGCGGCGTTCGCGTGCTCGGTCGCCTTGGCGGCGGCGGTGCTGGCGTCCACGGCGCTGTCGGCGGCCTGGTTGGCGGCCGTCGCGGCGTTGCGGGCGTGGGTCGCGGCGGAGCGGGCGGCGTCGCGGGAGTCGGCCGCCGCTGCCGCCGCCTTGTTGGCGAGGGCGACGGCGGCGTTGGCGGCGCGGTTGGCCTCGTCCGCGTGGCGGCGGGCGGAGGCGGCGGCGGCGCGGGCCTCGGCGGCGCGGGCGTCGCTCTGGTCGGCGTAGTTGCTGGCCGTGATCGCCGCGTTGGCCGCGGCGTTGGCGTTGCCCGTGGCGCTGATGGCCTCCTTGGCGGCGACGCCGGCGGCGGTCGCCGCGACGCTCGCCTGGTTGGCGGCGTCGGCGCCCTTGTCGGCGGCGTCGGCCGCGGCGTTCGCGGCCTGGGCGGCCTCGCGGGCCTTCTGGGCCTGGGCGGCGTCGGTGGCGGCGGCCGCGGCGGCGTGGCGGGCGCGGGACGCGGCCTGGGCGGCGCCCGCGGCGGCGGAGGCGGCCTGGGCGGCGGCGTTCGCGGCGAGGCGGGCCGAGTTGTTGGCCGCGCTGGCCGCGTCGATGGCCTGCTGGGCGGCCTTGGCGGCGCCGTTGGCGGCGGCGGCCGCCTCGGCGGCCTTGGTGGCGGCGAGCTTCGAGTCCTGGCCGGCCGCGGCGCTCTCCGCGGCGGCCTTCTCGGCGGCCTCCTTGGCGGCGGCGGCCGCCTGGATGGCGCGCGCCGACGCCTCCTTGGCGGCGGCCGTCTGGGCGGCCGCCTGGGCGCCCGCCTCCTTGGCCTGTGCCGCGAGCTGGGCGACGGTGGCGCGCTCCTGGTCGCGGGAGCGGGCGACGAACTGGCCGACCTGCAGGAACTCCCGTACGTCGTCGGCGGTTCCGCTCAGCGCGATGTCCCCGGCGGCCCGGACGTTGGTGCCGCCGGTGCTCATGATCTGGAGGACCTGGAAGCGCTCGTCCTCCTCGCGGGCCACGTACTGGCCGGCGTTGAGGAACTTCCGTACGTCATCGGGCGTGCCGCTCAGGGCGGCGTTGCCCGCCGCCTTCACGGCACGGCCGCCGGCCGCCATGATCTGGGCGGTCCAGACCCGCTCGTCCTCCTGGAGCGGGGCCTGCCAGCCGAAGGTGAGGAACTTGACCAGGTCGTCCGGGTCCCCGGCCAGGGCGGCGCGGGCCGCGGCGCCGGTGGCCCGGCCACCCATGCTGATCAGCCGGCCGGCGGTGACCCGGTCGTCGTCGGCCATGCGGGCGCCCGCCACGGCGAGGAACGCGCGTACGTCCGCGTCGGTCCCGCCGAGGGCGGCCTCGGCGGCGGCCTTGACGCCGGGCCCGCCCTTCTTCCACATCGCCACGACCCGGCCGCGCTCGGCGGGGGTGACGGGCGTGGTCTCGGCGGTGGTGGCGACCGCCGTCGGGGCGAGCGCGGCGGCGGGGGCGGCGGGGGCGAGGAGGGTGGTCAGGACCACCAGCGGCAGCACGGACGGGCACAGGGCACGCGCGGCCTGCTTCAGCCGCCCGCCCCGTCTCGTCGCGCCCCGGTTCGGAATGCGTATCAACGAAGTGACTCACTTCTGACGTCGACATCTGGACGAGGAAGGGGCGAGTCGCACGGAACGGGAAGGAACGGCGATGTCCTCCCAGTCCCCCCACAAGGTCACGTGCCGGTCCGACACCTGACAGAGGCGGGTGAAATCACGTCAACTGCCTTGTGGGCAAGAGACTTTCAGGCCATGTGGTGACCTCCCCTTCAAGGGGCGCACTGTACTCCGTGGGGCCCGCGATGATCGACGGTGATAATGCGCGGGTGACGAACCTTCCCGTACCTCTGCCCGCCGAGGAGATACCGCCCGGCACCGCCGCCTGGCGGTCCGCCGACGCGGGGCGCTGGCTCTCCGCCGTGCCCGCGCGGTGGGCACACCCGCTGTTCGCGCTGCTGGCACTGGTGGTGACCGCGGTGTGGTCCCTGGGGATGGAGCCCGCCGCGCCCTGCACGGCCGCCGAGCCGTGCGCGGTGGACTGGCCGGGCCTCGGCGCCGCCGTGCTGGCCGTGCTGACCTGCTACTGGCTCTGGCGGCAGCCCCGGCTCGCGCTGGCCGGGCTCGGCCTGCTGGTCGCGGGCACCGCGCTGGACGGCGGGTTCTCGGAGGTGCTGGCCCAGCCCGCGTACCTGGCCCTGCTGATCGCCGTCGGGTACGCGGCGGCCACCCTGGCGCACCGGATCGCCGCGGCCGCGCGGCAGCGGGCGCTGGCCCAGGAGGCGGCGGGGCGGACGGTGCACCCGCTGCCGGAGGCGGCCCGGTCGTTCCGGCGCGGGCGGGTGTCGATGGTGCTCGGCGCGCTGGCGCTGGCGGCCGGCGGGTTCGGGATCGTCCAGGCACAGGGCGTCGTCGACGCGTACGAGGAGCGGGCGGCCCGGCTCACGCCCGTCACGGCCGAGGTCACGAAGGCCGAGGAGAACGACGACGAGGTCACCGTCCTCACGCTGGCCGTGGAGCGGCACGGCACGCGCACCGTCGAGACCGCGTACCCGGAGGACTTCCCCGTGGGCGCCCGGGTCGACGTGCTCGCCGAAGGCGACTGGGTGCGGCTGGTGGCCGAGCCGTACGACATCACCGACTGGGAGATGCTCGCGCTGGCCGGGTCCGTGGTGGGCCTGGCGTTCCTGGCGAACGGCGTGGACGGGCGGACGCGTTCGCAGCGGCTGCGGCGCGGGCCGCTGCCGGTGCTGCGGGTGCTGGTGCGCGAGGACGACGAGGACGGGCGTACGTGGGTGTACGCGGCGGACGACCTGAAGGGCGAGCGTCCGCTGCTGCACTTCCACTCCCTGTACTCGTTCGAGGACGACGAGGACGAAGAGGACGAGGACGAGGACGAGGACGAGGACGAGGACGAAGAGGACGAGGAAGAGGAGAACGCGGAGGGCGCCGCGAAGGCGTTCGACGAGGTCGCGGCCATCCTCAAGGGAGAGGCGCCTCCGGAGCCGCTGCGCGAGGCCGTCCTGTACGGCCTGCCGTACGCCGGCGCCGAGGTCGTCTTCACCGCACGGGACGACGAGGAGGCGGACGAGGTCTCCGTCGAGTGCAGCGTGACGCGGGTCCGGCCCGCGACGCCCGGGCGCACAGCACCTCGCCGCACCGCGCGCCGGTCCGTGGAGGCGGTCGCCGCCGGGATGGTGCCGGGTGCGGAGCCCCGGGTGTGGTCGGCGCACGGCTGGTCCCGCGTGGTGGGGCTGGTCCTGCTGCTGGTGCAGGGCGGCGGGATGTGGGCCGTCCTCGACGACGGCTTCTCGTGGCACTGGCTGCTGCTGGTGGTGGGCCTGCCGTGGCTGGTGACGGCCGTGTCCACGGCGCTCAACTGGCGGGTCACCGCCGACCGCGACGGGCTGTGGATCGCCGGGGGCTGGCGGGTGCGGCACGTGCCGTGGGACCGGGTCCTGGAGGTCCGGCACGGCCAGGACGGGATCCACGTGAGCCGCGTGAAGGACTCGGAGATCGACCTGTCGCCGGTCGGGTGGGCGTGGCTGGAGCGACGGCTGGGCCGCGAGCCGTACGGGGAGCGGGTCGCCGAGGAGGTCCGGGCGCTGGCGCATCGGCCGGACCTGCGGCCGGCGGAGGACGCCCACGCCGGGCAGCAGGGCATGCCGTTGGGACCCCTGGTGGTGGTGGGGTCGGTGGTGTGGGGGTTGGTGGTGTTGGTGCTGTTCTGAGGGGTGCGGCGCGGGGCGGCGGCGCAGCGCCGCCGCTACGACGTGCGGGCGCGGCGGGAGACGACCGCCTGCAGGATGCGGCTGCCCTCCGCCGAGAGGTCCAGCGCGCGCCGGAGCCCCAGCGTGGCCCCGTCCGCCAGGATCTCCAGGACCCGCACCTGGCGGCGCAGTTCGCCGGCGGCCAGCGGGCCGACGCCCTCGGGCTCGCCGCGCCGGCACCGGTCGAGGACCTCCGCGAGGTCCGGCGACGGCGCGGCGCACAGCCGGTGGTGGATCTCCAGCGCGGCCAGCGAGCACACGTCCGCCCAGTCGCGCAGCGGCCCGGCCGCCCACTCGGCGGGCGCGGCGCCCAGCATCTTGCGTACGAGCGCGGCCGACTCGTCGTCGGCCGGAGCCGACGCGCCGGCCTCGGCCGCGGCCCTGGCCTCTTCGAGGCGCCCGGCCCAGTCCTGACCGCCGCGCGCCACGCCGACCCACAGGGGCCGCAGCGGCTCGGCGGCCTCCGGGGCCAGCAGGGGCAGGCAGCGGTCCAGGCAGGCAAGCGCCGAGGCGGCCAGCCCCCGCTCGTCGGCCCGCTCCATCAGTTCCACCAGGCTCGGGGTCGTGCTCGGACTCATGGACGTCTCCCGTCGCGGTCGCGGTACTCCCCTTACTGCGCCGCCTGGCGGAAAAACATCACTTGCCGTGTCCTGAACTATCCACTGAGCGAGACGTACACAAGTTCCCCCAAGTTCTGTTACATTCTGCGCACATCAGACCCGCGCTGCGGGCCCGCTTCACCCCCGGGCGGGCCCGCGCGCGTTCTTCCTCACCGTTCCAGGGTGTTCGCCAGGTTCCTGAAGTCGGCCCAGGCGAGGGACGGTTTGCGGGGGTCCCACACCTTCTGCGCCAGCGCCCGCAGCGGCAGCCGGATGCCGCGCGCCACCTGGTCCTGGGTCTGGGCGTTCGCCCGGTCGCACCAGATCGCGAACCGGCCACCCAGGATCTGGCCGGAATAACGCGCCGGGACCGCCCGTGAGCCGCGCAGGACGAGCGGCGTCCACTCCTCGTAGATCGCGCGGCCGGTGGGGTACGTGAACCGGTTCGGCTGACCGAGCACGTAATAGAGGTACGCGTCGTTGACGTTGACCACCTTGCGGCCCTCGCGCAGGTACTCGTCCGGCTGCCGCGCGCCCAGCTCCCTGCCGGTCCAGTACTCCACCTCGACGCCCTTGTCGGCCGCCACCACGCCGCCACGGAAGAACCCGTCGTTCCACGCCTTGGGGCGCTTGCCCGCGGCCCGCACCACGGCCGCGCGGTCGTTGAGCCAGCCCGTCGCCAGGTCCTGGACGCGGGCTCCGGAGCCGTACTTCCGGCGGGCCTCGGCCGCCAGACCCGGGTACGAGGCCTCGGGGTTCTCCGCCATCAGTGCCCGGTACTCGTCGGCGCCGATGTGGAAGTACGCGCCCGGGAACAGCGCCGCGTACTCGCGCAGCAGCTCGTCGACCAGCCGCGCCGACGCCGGGTTCGCGATGTCGATCGCGCCCTGCGCCACCGTGCCGCGCGCGTTGCGCAGCCGCAGTGCGGGGTGGGCGGCCAGGACGGCGCCCAGGTGGCCGGGCGAGTCGATCTCGGGCACGACCGTGATGTGCAGGGACCGGGCGAGGGCCAGGATGCGGCGCACCTCGGCCTTGGTGAGGTGCTGTCGCGCCACCACTTCGGGGTGGGTCGACGACTCGATACGGAAGGCCTGGTCGTTGGAGAAGTGCAGGCCCAGCTGGTTGAGCTTCAGGTCGGCCATCTCGCGCAGCCGCGCCTCCAGCCAGGCGGCGGTGAAGTGCTTGCGGGCGATGTCGACCATGAGGCCGCGCTGAGGGCGGGCCGGGCGGTCCCGGACGACACCCTCGGGCACGGAGCCGCCCGAGCGGAGCGCCTGCTTGACGGTACGGGTGCCGTAGAACGCGCCGGCCTCGTCCGGGGCGGTGATGCGGACGCGGCCGGCGGTGGTGGTGATCGTGTACGACTCGGGGCCGCCGGCTTGGCCGCGGTTCAGGGCCAGCTCGATGTCGCCCTCGCGGGCCCCGGCGGCCGAACGGTGGGTGAGCTTCAGTTCGCGGGCGAGGAGGCGGGCCTCGTCGTCCAGCGCGGCGCTGCCGGGGGCGGTGACGACGGCGCTGGTCTTCGTGGGGCGCCAGCCGGGGCCCCGCGCGGGGGTGTGGTCACGGACGGCGGGGATGGTGCGGGGGGTGGTGGAGAGGGGGTGGGTCCGGGTGGGCGTGGGCGTCGGGGTGGGGCTGGGGCGTGGACTGACGCTGGGAGTGGGCGCGGCCGGGGTGGGCGCGGGGGCGCCGTCGGAGCCGCACCCGGCGAGGAGCAACAGGAACGCTCCGGCCGTGAAGCCCACGGCGGAACGGCGGTACAGCGCAGCGAAGCCCCCAGTGGAACCGGCACGGTGCCGGCGGGGTCGTCTCTCTCGTATCTCCACGCGCCTACCTCCCAGGGCCCGGTTCGGGCTCGGGTGCGTCTATTCACCGGCTCGAAACTCTGCCTTCCGAGTGAAATCCGGAAAGCCTTCGAACCGAGCTTGCTCACCCTCGGTAACGTCGTGCACCTTCCCTCACATCCTTCGCACACCTTCCGCAAACCGCTGACCCGTTCGAGGAGCCCACGCTGTCCAGCGAATCCGCCTCCGGAACTCCGAAGACCTTCAGCGCCACCGCCGCCATACCGGTCCAGAACCGCGGGCCCCGCCCCCTGGACGCCCTGGTGATGTTCAACGCCGCACCCGCCGAGGCGGCGGAAACCTCTCTGCTGGCCTGCTGCGGCAGCCGCCGCTGGGCGCAGCGGGTCGCCGCGCACCGCCCGTACCCGGCGCTCGACGCCCTGCTGGCCGCCGCCGACGAGGCGGGGTACGACCTGTCGGGCGCCGACCTGGACGAGGCCCTGGGTGACGAGGCCGCCCCCGCGCTGCCGCCCGGCACCTCCACGGCGGCCCACACCGCGCTGCGGGCCGCGCACGACGCGTACGAGGGGCGGTTCGGGCACGCGTTCGTGATCTGCCTCGACGGGTTCCGGCCGGACGAGCACGTCGATCAGGTGCTCGGGGGCATCCGGGCCCGGCTCGGGAACGAACCGGACGAGGAGCGGGCCGTCGCCGCCGACGAACTCCGCCGTCTCGCCCGCGCCCGACTTGCCCGGCTTATGGGGAAGGTGGACGATTCGGGAGTCGCGGATAGCCCGACCGTGGCAGTTTGATTGCCTGTTTGATCACACCTATGGACCCCGCGCGAGGGAACCGACAAGTCGTCGCTACCATGACCGGGGCCGGTGGACCGTACCCGGCCGGGTCCGACCGACAGAGAAGCCGGCCGACCCCAATCCCGCTCCCGGAGGGTTTTTCCGTGCCGGCTGGAACGCTGTACCGCGGCCGGGAAGGCATGTGGTCGTGGGTGGCTCATCGAGTCACCGGCGTCCTCATCTTCTTCTTCCTGTTCGTACACGTACTGGACACCGCTCTCGTCCGCGTCTCGCCCGAGGCCTACGACGACGTCGTGGCGACGTACAAGACGCCGATCGTCGCGCTGCTGGAGTACGGCCTCGTCGCCGCCATCCTCTTCCACGCGCTCAACGGCCTTCGCGTCATCGCCGTGGACTTCTGGTCCAAGGGCCCCCGCTACCAGAAGCACATGCTCTGGACCGTGATGGGCCTGTGGATCGTGCTGATGGCGGGCGCCATCTACCCCGTCCTCGGCCACGCCGCACGTGAACTGTTCGGGAGCTGACGCCACACATGTCTGCTGACCTCACCAAGGCCGCCGTGAGCCCCGTCGAGGGCGTGAGCCTGTACGACGTCGACAACCCGGCCCCGCTCATCGAGCCGCCCCGCAAGCGGACCAAGAAGACCCCGCGCTCGACCCGCGGCAACTTCGAGATGGCCGCGTGGCTCTTCATGCGCCTCTCGGGCATCGTGCTCGTCGTCCTCGTCATCGGCCACCTGCTGATCCAGCTCGTGCTGGACGGCGGCGTCTCCAAGATCGGCTTCGCCTTCGTGGCCGGCCGCTGGGCGTCCCCGTTCTGGCAGGTCTGGGACCTGCTGATGCTGTGGCTGGCCATGCTGCACGGCGCGAACGGCCTGCGTACCGTCATCAACGACTACGCCGAGCGCCCGAACACGCGCCTGTGGCTCAAGGGCCTGCTGTACACCGCCACGGTGTTCACCATCCTTCTGGGCACGCTGGTGATCTTCACCTTCGACCCGAACATCCGCTAGGCACGGGGCTGAGGTAATCCACTCATGAAGATCCACAAGTACGACACCGTCATCGTCGGCGCCGGTGGCGCGGGCATGCGCGCCGCCATCGAGGCGACGAAGCGCAGCCGTACCGCCGTGCTGACGAAGCTCTACCCGACCCGCTCCCACACGGGCGCCGCGCAGGGCGGCATGGCCGCCGCGCTGGCCAACGTGGAGGAGGACAACTGGGAGTGGCACACCTTCGACACGGTCAAGGGCGGTGACTACCTGGTCGACCAGGACGCCGCCGAGATCCTGGCGAAGGAGGCCATCGACGCCGTCCTCGACCTGGAGAAGATGGGTCTGCCGTTCAACCGGACCCCGGACGGCACCATCGACCAGCGCCGCTTCGGCGGTCACAGCCGCAACCACGGCGAGGCCCCGGTCCGCCGGTCCTGCTACGCCGCGGACCGCACCGGCCACATGATCCTCCAGACGCTGTACCAGAACTGCGTCAAGGAGGGCGTGGAGTTCTTCAACGAGTTCTACGTCCTCGACCAGCTGATCACGGAGGAGAACGGCGTCAAGAAGTCCGCCGGTGTGGTCGCCTACGAGCTGGCCACCGGCGAGATCCACATCTTCCAGGCGAAGGCCGTCATCTACGCCTCGGGCGGCTGCGGCAAGTTCTTCAAGGTGACGTCGAACGCGCACACCCTCACCGGTGACGGCCAGGCCGCCGTCTACCGGCGCGGTCTGCCGCTGGAGGACATGGAGTTCTTCCAGTTCCACCCGACGGGCATCTGGCGCATGGGCATCCTCCTCACCGAGGGCGCCCGCGGCGAGGGCGGCATCCTCCGCAACAAGGACGGCGAGCGCTTCATGGAGAAGTACGCGCCCGTCATGAAGGACCTCGCCTCGCGCGACGTCGTCTCGCGCTCCATCTACACGGAGATCCGCGAGGGCCGCGGCTGCGGTCCCGAGGGCGACCACGTCTTCCTCGACCTGACGCACCTGCCGCCGGAGCAGCTGGACGCCAAGCTCCCGGACATCACCGAGTTCGCCCGTACGTACCTCGGCATCGAGCCGTACACGGACCCGATCCCGATCCAGCCGACCGCGCACTACGCGATGGGCGGCATCCCGACGAACGTCGAGGGTGAGGTCCTGGCGGACAACACCACCGTCGTCCCGGGTCTGTACGCCGCCGGCGAGGTCGCCTGCGTCTCCGTCCACGGCGCCAACCGCCTGGGCACCAACTCGCTGCTGGACATCAACGTGTTCGGCCGCCGCGCCGGCATCGCCGCCGCCGAGTACTCGGCCGAGCACGACTACGTCGAGCTGCCGGAGAACCCGGCCGCGCTCGTCGAGGAGCAGGTCGAGCGGCTGCGCAACTCCACGGGCAACGAGCGGGTCGCCGAGCTGCGCCGTGAGCTCCAGGAGACGATGGACGCCAACGTGATGGTGTTCCGCACGGAGCAGACGATCAAGACCGCGGTCGAGAAGATCGCCGAGCTGCGCGAGCGCTACAAGAACGTCGCGATCCAGGACAAGGGCAAGCGGTTCAACACCGACCTGCTGGAGGCCATCGAGCTGGGCAACCTGCTCGACCTGGCCGAGGTCATGGCCGTCTCCGCGCTGGCCCGCAAGGAGTCCCGCGGCGGTCACTACCGCGAGGACTACCCGAACCGCGACGACGTCAACTTCATGCGCCACACCATGGCGTACCGCGAGGTCGGCGACGACGGCACCGAGACCGTCCGTCTCGACTACAAGCCGGTCGTCCAGACCCGCTACCAGCCGATGGAGCGTAAGTACTGATGGCTACCCCGACCCTGGAGAAGGCGGACGCGACGGCCGCCGCCTCCCCGTACATCACGGTCACCTTCCGGATCCGCCGGTTCAACCCGGAGGTCTCCGACGAGGCCCAGTGGCAGGACTTCCAGGTCGAGATCGACCCGAAGGAGCGTGTCCTCGACGGTCTCCACAAGATCAAGTGGGATGTCGACGGCTCGCTGACCTTCCGCCGCTCCTGCGCCCACGGCATCTGCGGCTCCGACGCGATGCGGATCAACGGCAAGAACAGGCTCGCCTGCAAGACGCTGATCAAGGACATCAACCCGGACAAGCCGATCACGGTCGAGCCCATCAAGGGCATGACGGTCCTCAAGGACCTGGTCGTGGACATGGAGCCGTTCTTCCAGGCGTACCGGGACGTCATGCCGTTCCTCATCACGTCCGGCAACGAGCCGACGCGTGAGCGCCTGCAGACGGCGGAGGACCGGGAGCGCTTCGACGACACGACGAAGTGCATCCTCTGCGCCGCCTGCACCTCGTCGTGCCCGGTGTTCTGGAACGACGGCCAGTACTTCGGCCCGGCCGCGATCGTGAACGCGCACCGCTTCATCTTCGACAGCCGTGACGAGGCGGGCGAGCAGCGCCTGGAGATCCTCAACGACAAGGACGGTGTGTGGCGCTGCCGCACCACGTTCAACTGCACGGACGCCTGCCCGCGTGGTATCGAGGTCACGAAGGCGATCCAGGAGGTCAAGCGAGCGCTGATCACGCGCCGCTACTGACCCGTCCCGCGCCGGGGCCCGTCTCCCTCCGGGGAGGCGGGCCCTACGCGTAGGCGCCGGCGGCGATCCGGTAGAGCACCATGCCGTCCCGCGTGCCCGAGAGCAGCCCGCCGATCTTCTCGACGGCCCGCCGCGAGCGGAGGTTGTCCGGGCCGACGAGGAAGGCGACGGAGCCGACGAACCGGAACGCGTGCCGCAGCATCATGTCCTTCAGCTCGCGGTTGTACGTGCCGCCCCAGTGCGACCGGGCGAGGAAGGTCCAGCCGATCTCGACCTCGTCCGCCTCCGGGTCGTAGCCGCCGTAGCGGGACGTGCCGATGATCCGGCCGTCCGCCGCGTCCAGTACGGCGAGGGCGCCGCCGGAGTCCACCCCGTCGCGGAAGAACGCCCGGAACACCTCCTCCTCGTACCGGTCCTGGTTGGGGTGCTGCTCCCATATCAGCGGATCCGACGCCACGGCGTAGAGCGGTGCGAAGTCGTCCTCGCGCAGCGGGCGGACGGCGACGAGGTCTCCGGTGAGGGAGGGCTGAAGATCGAATGGCATGCGGGGAGGCTACCCAACGTCGCCGTCAGTTTGGCCGGTTCTGCGCGTAGACCGGGTAGCTGCACAGGGCATGTAGTGGAGACATGACGGAATCCACGGAAGTCGTCTCCTTCCCTCAGGACCGCACCTGCCCCTACCACCCGCCGACCGCCTACGACCCCCTCCGCGGCGAGCGTCCGCTCGCGCGGGCCACCCTCTACGACGGCCGGACGGTGTGGATGGTCACCGGGCACGCCGTCGCCCGCGACCTCCTCGCGGACCAGCGGCTCTCCACGGACTCCACCCACGAGTCGTTCCCCGTGCCCACGGCACGCGCCGCCGAGGTCATCCGGGACCAGCCGCGGACCGTGCTGCTGGGCCAGGACGACCCGGTGCACAACGTGCAGCGGCGGATGCTGATCCCGTCCTTCTCGCTGAAGCGCACCGCCGACCTGCGGCCGAGGATCCAGCAGATCGTGGACGGCCTGCTGGACGCGATGGTCGAGCAGGGCCCGCCGGCCGAGCTGGTGAGCGCGTTCGCGCTGCCGGTGCCGTCGATGGTGATCTGCGAACTGCTCGGTGTGCCGTACGCCGACCACGAGTTCTTCGAGGAGCAGTCGCGGGTGCTGCTGCGCGGCCGGAAGGCCGAGGAGATCCGGGCGGCGCTGGACCGGCTGCAGGGCTACCTGGGCGACCTGGCCGACGCCAAGCGGGCCGACCCCGGTGACGGGCTGCTCGACCAGCTCGTCGTGGAGCAGTACGCGACGGGCCGCATCGACCGGCAGGAGCTGATCGACCTGGCGATGATCCTGCTGGTCGCCGGGCACGAGACGACGGCCAACATGATCTCGCTGGGGACGTTCACGCTCCTCCAACACCCGGAGCGGCTGGCGGAGCTGCGGACCGACCCGACGCTCATGCCGCGGGCCGTGGAGGAGCTGCTGAGGTTCCTGTCCATCGCGGACGGCATGCTGCGGGTCGCGATCGACGACATCGAGATCGCGGGGACGACGATCCGGGCGGGTGAGGGGGTCGTCTTCCCGACGTCGGTGATCAACCGGGACACGGCCGCGTACGCGGACCCCGACGCCCTCGACTGGGGCCGCTCCGCCCGCCACCACGTGGCGTTCGGCTTCGGCATCCACCAGTGCCTGGGGCAGAACCTGGCGCGCGCGGAGCTGGAGATCGCGCTGGGGACCCTGTTCGCACGGCTGCCGGGGCTGCGGCTGGCGGTGCCCGCGGAGGAAATTCCCTTCAAACCGGGCGACACGCTGCAGGGGATGGTGGAGTTGCCGGTCGCCTGGTGAGGAGATGGTGGGTATGCGGATCTCGATCGACAGTGGTGTGTGCATCGGCGCGGGACAGTGCGCGCTGACGGCTCCTGAGGTGTTCACGCAGGACGACGACGGGTTCGGGACGGTGGTGCCCGGCCACGAGGACGGCGCGGGCAGCCCTCTCGTCCGGGAGGCCGCCCGGGCGTGCCCGGTCCAGGCGGTGCGGCTGACGGACTGACGCCGGCGGCGGCGCGCCGTCAGGGGGCCTGTTCCGCCGCCAGAGCGATGCGGCGCAGCAAGGTGTTGAGGAGGACGCGGTCCTCCTGGGAGAGCGTTCCCAGGAGGCGGTACTCCTCGTGGCCCAGGACCTCCATCGCGCCCCGCCACCCGGCACGCCCCTCGGGGGTGAGTTCGACGATCACGCGCCGGCGGTCCGCCCGCGAGGGCGTGCGCCGGACCAGGCCGCGCCGTTCGAGCGCGTCGAGCCGCCCCGTGACGGACGCGGGGGCGAGGTTCAGGTCCTCGGCGAGTTCGGAGGGCGCCGCCGTCCCGCCCCGGCCGGCCAGCTTGTGCAGGGTCTCGAACTCGTGGCGCTCCAGCTCGAAATCGGCCAGCGACTGCTCGCGGAACCGCCGCAGGTGCACGGTGATCCGCGCCATCCGGGTGACCGCGCCCTCGACGTCCGGGTCGAGTTCGGGCAGGACGGGCAGCCAGCGCGCCACGTGCTCGTCGGTCCAGTCGCGTTCGGCCATGGGAAGATCCTAACCCCAGAGTATTTCGTTGACGAATTATTCGGCAACGAAATACCTTGCCCGGCATGCCTACGCATCCCTTGCGCCGCCGGGCCTTCCGGCTGCTCTTCACCGGCCGCGTCCTGTCCCTCGCCGGCGACGCCGTCATCCCCGCCGCCCTCGCGCTCGCCGTCCTCCAGGCGACCGGCTCCACCTCCGCGCTCGCGCTCGTGCTGGCCTGCGCGATGGTCCCGAAGCTGCTCCTGCTGCCGCTCGGCGGCGTCGTGGGCGACCGCTTCAACGCCCGTACGGTCGCCCTGGCCACCGACCTCGTACGGTGCGCGACCCAGGTCCTGGTCGGGCTGCAACTGCTCGGCGACGAGCCCCGGTTGTGTGTGATCGCCTGCGCCTCGGCCGTCGGCGGCGCCGCCGGGGCCTTCGCGATGCCGACCGCGTCGCCCCTGGTCAAGGGCACGGTCCCGACGGAGGAACTGGCGCGGGCCAACGCCGCCATGGGCGTGGCCCAGAGCGCCACCCGCCTCGGCGGCCCGGCGCTCGCCGGGCTGATCGTCCTCGGCGCGGGGCCCGGCTGGGCGTTCGTCCTGGACGGCGCCACCTTCGCGCTGAGCGCCGCGCTGCTGGCCGCCGTGCGGGTGCGGCACGTGCCGGTGCCGCGCCGCTCGCTGGGCGCCGACCTGAAGGAGGGCTGGCGCGAGGTGCGCAGCCGCGACTGGTACTGGACCAGCCTCGTCGCGCACGCCGCGTGGAACGGCGCGGCCGCCGTCCTGATGACGCTCGGCCCGGCCGTCACGCTGCGCCTGCCGGACGGCGAGGCCGTGTGGGTCGCGTTCCTCCAGGCGGGTGCCATAGGCCTGTTCGCGGGGTCCCTGCTGGCCGGCCGGGTCCGCCCGCGCCGCCCCGTCCTCGTGGCGAACCTCGGCCTCGCGACGTACGCCGTGCCGCTCGGGCTGCTGGCGGCCGGGGCGCCGACACCGCTGACGATCGTGGCGTACGGGGTGGCGCAGGCGGGTCTCGGCTTCCTCTCGCCCGTGTGGGAGACCGCCGTGCAGACGGCGGTCCCCGCACACGCGCTGGCCCGCGTCACCTCGTACGACTGGCTGTGCTCGCTGGCCGCGATGCCGCTGGGCTACGCCCTGGCCCCGCCCGCGGCCGAACTATGGGGCCCGGGTGTGCCCCTGGCGGCGGCCGGCCTGACGGTCGGCGCGCTGTGCCTCGGCACGGCCCTCGTGCCGGGCGTGCGGCGCTTCAGCGGCCGGCCCCCACAAGAGCGTCCCGCAGGAAGTCCCGCAGCAGTGCGGTGACCTCGTCCGGGCGCTCCAGGTTCGGCAGGTGCCCCACTCCGGCGATCTCGACGTGCCGGGCGAGGCCCGGGCGCAGCCGGCCGGGCAGTGCGGCGGCGATCTCCCGGAAGTCCTGGAGGTCGCGCTCGCCCGAGACCGCGAGGCAGGGCACCTCGATCGCCGACAGGTCCACCTCGCCGTCGTCGGCGAACTCCACGTCGGGCGCGGCGAACTGGACCTCGAAGGCGTGCCGCTGCATGGTGCGCACCAGCTGCCGCACGTCCTCGCCGGCGTCCGGCCCGAGCCAGGTGTCGACGTTCAGCTCCACCAGGCCGTCCAGGTCGCCCGCCTCGTACAGGGCGTCCTCACGGGCGTCGAAGTCGCGCAGCTCGGGGCCGGGTTCGCGGCCGGGCAGTCCCGCGCAGAGCAGCGCCAGCGCGGAGACCCGCTCGGGGTGACGGGCGGCGATCTCGACGGCGACGCCGCCGCCGAAGGAGGCGCCGACGAGCGCGGCCCGCTCGATGCCGAGCGCGTCCAGCAGGTCCAGGACGTCCTGGGCGGGCCGCACGACGCCGTCCGGCTCGGTCACGGGGAGGGGCGTCCGGCCGAAGCCGCGGAAGTCGCAGCGCACGACGCGGTGTCCCGCCTCGGCCAGGGGGCGCCACTGGGGCTCCCACATGCGGCTGTCGGCGACGGAGGAGTGGAGGAACACGACGGCGGGGCCGTCACCGGCTGTTTCGTGAAAGAGAGTCATCAGCGCGGACTCTACGTCGGGCACGCCCGTACTCCCATGCGATTTTCACGAACCCCCGACTTGAACACGTTCAAGTAGAGGTCTACAGTCATGCCCGACAGCGTTTTGAACGTGTTCAAGGGAGGGTGGGGCATGGACCTCACTGTCGTCGCCTACGTCATCTACCTGCTGATCAGCGTGGCCCTGACCATCTGGGTCGCCCGCACGCTGAGCCGCAACGGCCGGATCTTCCTGGCGAGCGTCCTCAAGGGGGACGAGAAGCTGGCCGACGCCGTGAACCACCTCCTCGTCGTCGGCTTCTACCTCGTCAACTTCGGCTTCGTCGCGCTCTACCTGAGCCAGGACGAGGGCGTCGCCGACGCCCGGCGGCTCTTCGAGGCCCTGTCGGTGAAGCTCGGCGTCGTCCTGCTGGTCCTCGGCGTCATGCACCTCGGCAACGTCTACGTCCTCAACAAGATCCGCCGCCGCGGCGCCATGGACCGCGAGCAGCGGCCGCCGGTCCCCCCGCAGGGGTGGGTCGTGCCGGGGACCCGGGCATGAGCGACGTCCCCGTCCGGCGGCTCACCGTGCTGTACGACGCGCAGTGCCCGCTCTGCGTCCACCTGCGCCACTGGCTGCTGCGGCAGCGCGCGCTGGTCCCGCTGGACCTCGTACCGGCGGGATCACACGAGGCGCGGCGGCGGTTCCCGGGGCTCGACCACGCGGCCACCCTGGAGGAGATCACCGTGGTCGGGGACCGCGGCCAGGTCTACCGCTCCACCGCCGCCTGGATCGTCTGCCTGTGGGCCCTGGCCGAGTACCGGCCCAAGGCCCACTGGCTGGCCACCCCCGCCGGGTCGCCCTTCGCCCGGGCGGCCGTCCTGGCGGCCGCCAAGTGGCGGGCCGCGACCGCGCCGTCCTGCCGGAGCGGGCGGTGCGAGGCGCCGGCCACGGGCGGTTAGGCTCGGGGACTGTGAAGGACGAGAAGAAGGCGGACTCCGGCAAGGTCCCCAAGAGCGAGCAGACCCGCACCCTCATCCTCGAAACCGCGCTCCGGCTCTTCCAGGAGCGCGGTTTCGACAAGACGACGATGCGGGCCATCGCCCAGGAGGCGGGCGTCTCCGTCGGGAACGCCTACTACTACTTCGCCTCCAAGGAGCACCTGGTCCAGGGCTTCTACGACCGGATCGCCGCCGAGCACGAGGCGGCGGTCCAGCCCGTTCTGGCGGGCGACAAGGACCTCGCGGTCCGGATCCGCGACTCCCTGCTGACCTGGCTCGACGTGGCGGAGCCGTACCACCGGTTCGCGGCGCAGTTCTTCAAGAACGCGGCCGACCCCGAGTCGCCGCTGAGCCCCTTCTCGCCGGACTCCGTCGACGCCCGCCGCGCGGTGATCTCCATCCACGAGCGGGTGCTGCACGGCTCCGACACCAAGACCGCGCCGGAACTCACCGACCTGCTGCCGCACATGATGTGGCTGATGCACATGGGGCTGGTGCTGTTCTGGGTGTACGACCGGTCGGAGGGTGCCGAGCGCAGCCGGCGGCTCGTCGAGCGCACCGCGCCGCTGGCCGCGCGGGCGATCGCGCTCTCCCGGTTCCGGGTGCTGCGACCGCTCGCGCGGCAGGCCCACGACGTGATCGTGGAGTTCATGCCGGGGGCCAAGGACGCGACGGCGTAATCAGATCCAGCTCAGCTGCCACAGCCGCCAGATGCCCGTGCCGTCGGACAGGTACTGCGACCCCGCGACGTCCTGGGTGGCCACCACGTAGTCCTTCTTCTGCCACAGCGGCACGAGCGGCACGTCCTCGGCGACCAGGCGCTGGATCGACTTGAAGTCCTGCACCGCCCTGGCCCGGTCGCCGTACTGCTGGGTCGAGGCGATCAACTCGTCGACGCGCTTGCTCGCATACGCGTTGTGCAGCACGTTCTCGCTGCTGACGAGCGGCTGCGTGAAGCTGTCCGAGTCGGGGAAGTCCGGCAGCCAGCCGAGTCCGTACGCGTCGTAGGCGCCCTTCGCGTACCCCTTCTGGAAGTCCTTCCACTCAGCGGAGACGATCTTCATCCGGAAGAGCCCGGTCGCCTCCAGCTGCTTGCGCAGTTCGGCCGCCTCCGCGGCCCAGGGCTCGCCCGCGCGGTGCCCGTACGTGAAGGTGACAGGGGTCTCCACGCCCGCCTCGCGCAGCAGCCGCTCGGCCCGCTCCGCGCCGTCGCCCTCCGGGTAGAGGTCGAAGAACGGCGTGGAGTGGCCGACGTACCCGCGCGGCACGAGCGAGTACAGCGGCTCCACCGTCGAGTGGTACGGGCCCGTGACGATCCCCGGCCGGTCGATCACCGACGCGACGGCCCGCCGTACGGCCTTCTCGGCCATGGGCGAGCCCTTGCGGACGTTGAACACCATGCTGCGGATCTCCGCCGTCGTCGCCTCCGTCATCCGGATGTCCTCGCGGCTCCCGTCGAGCGTCGACAGCATGCTCGGCGGCAGTTGACGATGCGTCACGTCGACTTCGCCGGCCCGCCAGGCGGCGGCCAGCTGGTCGCCCTCCGCGAAGTAGCGGACGACGACCGTGGGGCCCGGCCTGCTGATCGCGCCGCGGTAGTGCGGGTTCGGTTCGAGCCGGGCGCGCACGCCGGGCCGGTACTCCTTCAGCACGTACGGCCCCGAGCCGTCGACCCCCGCGTCCTCACGGAGCCGGTTCTTCGGGTACCGGGTGCGGTCCACGATCGCGCCCGCGCCGGTGGCCAGTTTCTGCGGGAACGTCGCGTCCCGGGCGCCGAGGTGGAAGACCACGTTGTCGCCGGTCGTCGTCACCTTCCTCAACGTGGGGAACAGCGCCGCGGGACCCACGTCGGCGGCGATGCCGATCATCCGGTCGAAGGAGAACTTGACGTCCTCCGCCGTGACCTTGCGGCCGTTGGCGAAGGCGAGGTCGTCGCGCAAGGTGCACTGGTAGGTGCGCAGCGACGTGCCGAGGAACTTGCAGTCGCTCGCGGCGTCCGGCACCGGCGTGGTGGAGCCCGGCTTGAAGGTGAGCAGCGACTGGTAGAGGTTGCTGTAAATGGCCCAGGAACCGGCGTCGTACGCCCCGGCCGGGTCCAGTGAGGTGACTTCGTCCGTTGTGCCGACCGAAATCGGTCTTCGGTCCTCCTCCTCGTCCGGAAGCAGCTGCCAGGCCCCAACCCCGGCCGCCACCAAAACGACACAAAGCATGATGATCCGTACTCGGATCGATCGCATAGCCGTGATTCCTTTCACGCCCTCCCCTGTGCGATGGCGCAAACTCAATCACAGGCTGTTCATGTTTGAAAGGCTGTACGTGACCCCTGATCGTGACTCGTGAACGTCATGCCTGGCGCGAGGCCAGCTCCACGACCGTGATGTCCGACGGAGCCCCCACGCGGACCGGCGGGCCCCAGGCGCCCGCGCCCCTGCTGACGTACAACTGCGTGTCCCCGTACCGCTCCAGGCCCGCCACGGTGGGGTTCGCCAGCTCGGCGAGGAAGTTGCCCGGCCACATCTGGCCGCCGTGCGTGTGGCCCGACAGCTGGAGGTCCACCCCGTGACGTACGGCGTCGTGGACGACGACCGGCTGGTGGGCGAGGAGGACGGCGGCGCGGGTGCGGTCGCGGTCGCCCAGGGCGCGGGCGAAGTCGGGGCCGTCCCCGTAGTTGACGCCCGCGACGTCGTTGACGCCGGCGAGGTCGAAGCCCGGGATCTCCACGCGCTCGTTCCGCAGTGGGCGCAGGCCCAGTTCCCGTACGCGGTCGACCCACTCCTCGGCGCCCGAGAAGTACTCGTGGTTGCCGGTCACGAAGAAGCTGCCGTCGCGGGCGCGGAGCCGGGCCAGGGGCTCGGCCGCCGGGCCCAGGTTCTCGACGGTGCCGTCCACGAGGTCACCGACGACGGCGATCAGGTCGGGCTGCGTCGCGTTGATCGCGTCGACGATGCGCTGTGTGTGGGCGCGGCCGAGGATGGGGCCGATGTGGATGTCGCTGACCACGGCGATGCGGTAGCCGTGGGCGCCGCGCGCCAGCTTGGCGAGGGGGACGGTGACGCGCTTGACCTGCGGGCCGCGCAGGACGCCGTACGTGCCGTGGGCGACGGTGGCTGCCGCCGCGGCGGCCGCGGTGCCGGCGATGACGCGGCTCACGAAGAGCCGCCGGGTGACCGCGGCGGCCTGCGGATCCTGCGCCGGAGCTTCGGGCTCCGCGACGGCGGTCGCCGTGGTGGTCGGCGGGGCGGCGGGGGCGGTGGTGACGCCTTCGTCCCCGGCGGGGGGCCGTTCCGCTGTGCCCACCCGTTCCGCCCCAGCGGAACGACTGCCCACAGCGAAACGGCGGTCCTGGTCCACAGCGGAACGGTCACGGTCAACGGAACGGCGGAGCAGTAGGGCTCGGGCCGGTTCCGTTACGACCAGGGCCAGGGTCAGGTACAGGAGGCAGGCCAGCCAGAGGAAGCCCGGCCAGGACAGGAGTTGCTGGAGGGCGAACGGGGCGTCCAGGCGGCCCGATGTGAGGGCGCCCAGCGACAGCAGGGGCAGGACGACGGCCGCCGCCGTGCCCAGGCGGCGGGCGAGGCCCCCCGGTCTCGTCACGTCGCGTACCAGACGGCGCCAGACGTACCAGTGCACGGCGGCCAGAAGGGTGACCACCAGGAGGACGACGACCAGGACCATCGCCGTCACCCCTTGTCGCGCTCGCGCCGGTGGGCGCGCACTCCGCGCAACCCGATCACGCCAATGGCCGTCCCCAGGAGAAAGGACGTGACGGCCAGCAGAAGATGGACCCAGAAGTACCCGGTGGGGTCACCCGCATCGTCAAAGGCGAGACCGCTCGCGTCGTTCCACAGGTTCTTGACGAAAGTGATCCAGATGAACCAGCTCCAGACGCCGAAGGCGAGCAGGAACCAGGACGCGGAGCGACTCAGCTTCATGGGTCCAGTATCCGGTGCACCGGTGTCGGGGGCCTCGGCGGGTGGTTGTACGTTCTCGAACGTGCTTGCTCTCACGAAGGCCGGGACCACGGCCACCGCCGCCGCTCTGCTGCCGCTCCTCGCCGCCGGCCCGGCGCTCGCCGCGCCCAGCCCGAAGCCCGATCCGCAGCCGAAGCCGCCCGCCGTGATGTCGACGGTCGGCGGGGAGCGGCTGGGGAAGCCCGGCACGCAGGTGGACCTGGCGGGCGGCGCCCCGGTCCTGCCGAAGGACCTCACGGGACGCTCCTGGATCGTCGCCGACGCCGAGAGCGGCGAGGTCCTGGCCGCGCACAACGCGCACTGGCGGCTCGCCCCCGCGTCCACGCTGAAGATGCTGTTCGCCGACACGCTGCTGCCGAAGTTCCCGCGCACGCAGACGCATCTCGTCGCACCGGGTGAGCTGGCCAAGATAGGCGAGGGCTCCAGCCTCGTCGGCATAAAGGAGAAGCACAGCTACACCGTCCACGACCTGTGGCTCGGCGTGTTCCTGCGCTCCGGGAACGACGCCGTGCACGCGCTCGCCGAGATGAACGGCGGCATACCCAGGACCGTGGCCGAGATGAACGCCCGCGCCGAGGAGCTCCAGGCGCTCGACACGCACGTCGTGTCGCCGGACGGGTACGACGCCCAGGGCCAGGTCTCGTCCGCGTACGACCTGACGCTCATCGCCCGCAGCGGGATGCAGAACAAGGACTTCCGCGAGTACTGCTCCACGGTCCGCACCAAGTTCCCCGGTGAGCAGAAGCCCGGCAAGAAGCGCGAGACCTTCGAGATCCAGAACACCAACCGGCTGCTCACCGGCGCGTACGGCATAGCCCCGTACAAGGGCATGGCCGGTGTGAAGAACGGCTCGACGACCCACGCCGGCTCGACCTTCACCGGGGTCGCCGAGCGGAACGGCCGGGTGCTGCTGGTGACCGTCATGAACCCGTCGGCGAAGGAGCAGTTCGCCGTCTACAAGGAGACCGCCCGGCTGCTGGACTGGGGCTTCGCCGCGGTCGGCAAGGTGCGGCCCGTCGGTGAGCTGGTGCCGCCGAAGTCCGCCAGGACCGGTACGGGCAGCAGCCCGGCCCCGGACAAGGGCGGGGCCGACGAGACGGCACCCGCCGGGAAGGCGGCGGCCAGGTCCGGGTCCAGCGGGATCGGCATCGCCCTCGCCGTGACCGGCGGCCTGCTGGTGCTGCTCGCCGCGGCCGGGTACCTGATCAACCGCCGCTGGCCCCTGAAGAAGGGCCCGCAGAAGAGCCCGGAGGCTCCTGCCGGGGCTCCCGCGGCGGCCCCTGCCGAGGCTCCCGCTGCGGCCCCTGCCGGGGCCCCGGAGACTCCGGGGAAGACCCCGGAGACGGCTCAGTAGCGCTCTCGCGCCGGCCCTCCGCCGTCGCCGTCCAGGCGGCGCAGAAGAGCAGCAGCTTGGCGGTGAAGTTGATCCACAGCAGCAGGGCGACGGGCACGCCGAACGCCCCGTACATCGACTTCGCCGCCACGCCCTTCATATAGCCGCCCAGCAGCAGTTTCAGCAGCTCGAAGCCGACCGCGCCGATCAGCGCCGCCACCATCAGGTCGCGGCGCGGCGCCTCAACGCCGGGCAGCAGCGTCAGCACGTACAGCAGGAGCAGGAAGTCCGCCAGGACGGCCACCGCCAGCGCGGCCACCTGGAGCAGCGCTCCCCCGGCGCCGCCGCCCGAGATCCCGAGGCGTTCGGCGGTCCAGCCGACGGCGGTCGAGCCCAGGGCGGACGCGGCCAGCGAGGCCAGGGCCGTACCGCCGAGGCCCAGCAGGACCAGGGCGTCCTTGCCCTTGCGCACGACGGGGTTGCCGTCGTCCACGTCGTCCAGGTCCCACACGGCGCGCAGGCACTCCCGCATCGAGCCGACCCAGCCGATGCCGGTGAAGAGCAGCACCGCACCGGCGACGAGCCCGATCGTGCCCGCGTTGTCGACGAGGGCGCCGATGTTCAGCTGCTCGGAGATGCCCGGCACCTGCTCGGCGATCTTGTCCTCGATGGTGCGCAGCCGCTCGTCGCTGAGGAAGGCGGCGCCGATCGCGGCGGCGACGGTGATCAGCGGGAAGAGGGAGAGGAAGCTGATGAAGGTGATCGCGGCGGCGAGGCGCGTCCAGTGGACGCGGTCCAGGGTCTCGTAGGCCCGCCAGGCGTGCGTGCGCATGAGCCGGGCGGCGAGCGGGCCGATGACGGGAAGCTTGGTCAGCCAGTCCATTGCGTACGCCTACCACCGGCGAGCCGCCGCCAGTCCGACGGCACGCCCACGGGGCCCGCCCGCCCGGCGTGTTTCAGCAGGTGGGCGTCGTGGCCGGTTCGTCCACCGGTGAGCCCTGCGCGGGGACGGTCGCGGCCGGGCGGCCGCCGCCGAACTCGTACGTGTGCAGCTTGCGCCACACGGCGTCGGCGCCCTGCTCGTAGAGGGCGAAGGAGCACACGGTCCACTCCGCCTCGAACTCGGCCAGCTCCTCGTACGCCCGGTCCATCGCCTCCTCGGCGATGCCGTGGGCGACCGTGACATGCGGGTGGTACGGGAACTGCAGCTCCCGTACGAGCGGGCCCGACGCGTCGCGGATCCGCTGCTGCAGCCACGAGCAGGCGGAGCCGCCCTCGACCACCTGGACGAAGACCACCGGGGACAGCGGGCGGAACGTGCCGGTGCCGCTCAGCCGCATCGGGAACGTGCGGACCGACGCGGCGACCCGGGCCAGGTGGGCCCGGATCTCCGGCAGGCGCTCCTCGTCGACCTCGGTCGGCGGGAGAAGGGTGACGTGCGTGGGGATGCCGTGGGCGGCGGGGTCCCCGAAGCCCGCGCGCTGCTCCTGGAGCAGGCTGCCGTAGGGCTCCGGGACCGCGATCGAAACGCCGAGCGTCACGGTCCCCACGTCGTTCTCCTCATCCATCGGTCATCGGTGGTCGGTCATCGGTCTTCGGTCGCCGGTCATGCGATGCGGTCGCCAGTGTGGCGCCTCGGACCGCTCCGTGGCCAGAGCCGTTTGGGCTCAGTGCTTGGCGGGCAGGAAACCCACCTTGTCGTACGCCTGGGCCAGGGTCTCCGCGGCGACCGCGCGGGCCTTCTCGGCGCCCTTGGCCAGGATGGAGTCCAGCGTCTCCGGGTCGTCCAGGTATTCCTGCGTCCGGGTGCGGAACGGCGTGACGAACTCCACGACGATGTCGGCGAGGTCCGTCTTGAGCGCGCCGTACATCTTGCCCTCGTAGCCGCGCACCAGGTCCTCGACGGACGTGCCGGTCAGCGTCGACATGATCGACAGCAGGTTGCTGACGCCCGGCTTCTCCTCCGGGTCGAAGCGGATCACGGTGTCCGTGTCGGTGACGGCGCTCTTGACCTTCTTCGCGGTGGCCTTCGGCTCGTCCAGGAGGTTGATCAGGCCCTTGGGCGTGGACGCCGACTTGCTCATCTTGGCGGTCGGGTCCTGGAGGTCGTAGATCTTCGCCGTCTCCTTGAGGATGTACGGCGCCGGGACGGTGAACGTGTCGCCGAAGCGGGCGTTGAACCGTTCGGCCAGGTCGCGGGTCAGCTCGATGTGCTGGCGCTGGTCCTCGCCGACCGGGACCTGGTGGGCCTGGTAGAGCAGGATGTCCGCGACCTGGAGGATCGGGTACGTGAACAGGCCGACGGTGGAGCGGTCGGCGCCCTGCTTGGCGGACTTGTCCTTGAACTGGGTCATGCGGGACGCCTCGCCGAAGCCGGTGAGGCAGTTCATGACCCAGGCCAGCTGGGCGTGCTCCGGGACGTGGCTCTGCACGAACAGCGTGCACCGCTCGGGGTCGAGCCCCGCGGCGAGCAGCTGTGCGGCGGCGAGCCGGGTGTTGGCCCGCAGCTCCGCGGGGTCCTGCGGGACGGTGATCGCGTGCAGGTCGACGACCATGTAGAAGGCGTCGTGGGTCTCCTGCAGCGCGACCCACTGACGGACCGCACCGAGGTAGTTGCCGAGGTGGAACGAGCCGGCGGTGGGCTGGATTCCGGAGAGCACGCGGGGACGATCAGAGGCCATGCCCCTTATTGTCTCAGGTCCGGAAAGCCTCCGAGGACGCTCCCGGAGAGCGTCCTCGGAGGCTTTTGTCACGCCGGGATGCCCGGTGCCGGGTGCGCGGCCATCAGCGCCGCGACCTCGGCCCTGATCAGCGCGAGCGCGTCCTCGTCGCCCTTCTGCGCCGCCCGCACGCCCCGGTCGATCCAGTCCGCGACGGCCCCCATGTGCTCGGTGGTGAGCCCGCGCGACGTGAGGGACGGGGTGCCGATCCGGACGCCGGACGGGTCGAAGGGCTTCCGCGGGTCGTAGGGAACCGTGTTGTAGTTCACGACGATCCCCGCCCGGTCGAGGGCCTTCGCCGCGACCTTGCCCGGCACGTCCTTGCCGGTGAGGTCCATGAGGATCAGGTGGTTGTCCGTGCCGCCCGAGACCAGGTCGAAGCCGCGGGCCAGCAGCTCTTCGGCGAGGGCCTGGGCGTTGGCGACGACGGCCCGCGCGTAGTCCTGGAACGACGGCTGGGCGGCCTCGTGCAGGGCGACCGCGATGGCGGCGGTGGTCTGGTTGTGCGGACCGCCCTGGAGGCCGGGGAAGACCGCCTTGTCGATGGCCTTGGCGTGTTCCTCGCGGCACATCAGCATGGCGCCGCGCGGGCCGCGCAGGGTCTTGTGGGTGGTGGTGGAGACCACGTCGGCGTACGGCACGGGCGACGGGTGGGCGCCGCCGGCGACGAGGCCGGCGATGTGCGCGATGTCGGCGACCAGGACGGCGCCGGCCTCCTCGGCGATCTCCGCGAACGCGGCGAAGTCGATGGTGCGGGGCAGCGCCGTGCCGCCGCAGAAGATGACCTTCGGGCGCTCCTTCAAGGCCAGGTCGCGGACCTGGTCGAAGTCGATGAGCCCGGTGTCCTGGCGTACGCCGTACTGGACGCCCCGGAACCAGGTGCCCGTGGCGGAGACGCCCCAGCCGTGCGTGAGGTGGCCGCCCATGGGCAGGGCCATGCCCATCACGGTGTCGCCCGGCTGGGCGAAGGCCAGGTAGACGGCGAGGTTCGCGGGGGAGCCCGAGTAGGGCTGGACGTTGGCGTGGTCGACGCCGAAGAGGTCCTTGGCGCGGCCCACGGCCAGGCGCTCGACCTGGTCGATGACCTGCTGGCCCTCGTAGTAGCGGCGGCCGGGGTAGCCCTCGCTGTACTTGTTCTGCAGGACCGTGCCGGCGGCCTCCAGCACGGCGGCGGACACGTAGTTCTCGCTGGGGATCAGGCGGAGCGTCTCGCCCTGGAGGCGCTCCTCGGCGCCGACGAGGGCGGCGAGCTCCGGGTCCGTGGCGGCGAGCGCGGGGTGGGTGGTCGTGGGGTCGGCGGTCATGGCGTCCTCCGGTGGGCAGCGCGTACAGGTCGTCTCTGCGTCTGCGAGGTGCCCAGGCGGGCGGCGCCCCGTGCGGTCTGCCGCGCACGGCTCCCCCGGGGTCGGTTCCCCGTACGCCAGTCGCCGTGCGTTGCCTTCACCCTATCCGTCGCGCCGCTCGCCAGGTTTCCTCGTCCGTATCGCGAGCGACGATAGAGACGACCGGCCGTACGACGACGAACGGAGACCCCGTGTCGAGAACGCAGGACGCGATCGCTTCCGCCGAGACGCACAGCGCGCACAACTACCATCCGCTGCCCGTGGTGGTCGCGACGGCGGAGGGCGCCTGGATGACCGATGTCGAGGGGCGCCGCTACCTCGACATGCTCGCCGGGTACTCGGCGCTCAACTTCGGGCACGGCAACCGCCGGCTCATCGACGCCGCGAAGGCCCAGCTCGACCGGGTGACGCTGACGTCCCGCGCGTTCCACCACGACCGGTTCGCCGAGTTCTGCGAGCGCCTCGCGGAGCTGTGCGGCATGGAGATGGTGCTGCCGATGAACACGGGCGCGGAGGCGGTGGAGACCGCCGTGAAGACGGCCCGCAAGTGGGGCTACCGGGTCAAGGGCGTCCCGGACGGCACCGCGAAGATCGTCGTGGCGGCGAACAACTTCCACGGCCGGACGACGACGATCGTCAGCTTCTCCACGGACCCGGAGGCGCGCGCGGACTACGGCCCGTACACGCCGGGCTTCGAGATCGTCCCGTACGGGGACCTCACGGCGCTCTCGGACGCGGTCACCGACAACACGGTGGCCGTGCTGCTGGAGCCGATCCAGGGCGAGGCGGGCGTGCTGGTGCCGCCGCCGGGCTATCTGCGGGGCGTGCGGGAGCTGACGCGCGAGCGGAACGTGCTGTTCGTCGCGGACGAGATCCAGTCGGGCCTGGGCCGTACGGGGAAGACCTTCGCATGCGAGCACGAGGGTGTCGTGCCGGACATGTACGTGCTGGGCAAGGCGCTGGGCGGCGGTGTGGTGCCGGTGTCGGCGGTGGTGTCGAGCAGAGCGGTGCTGGGGGTGCACCGGCCGGGCGAGCACGGGTCGACGTTCGGCGGGAACCCGCTGGCGTGCGCGGTGGCGCTGGAGGTGCTGGCGATGCTGCGGACGGGCGAGTTCCAGCAGCGGGCGGCGGAGCTGGGCGACCACCTGCACCACGAGCTGGGGCTGCTGGTCGGCGGCGGCGCCGTGGAGGCGGTGCGCGGGCGCGGGCTGTGGGCCGGCGTGGACATCGTGCCGTCCCGGGGCACGGGCCGGGAGATCTCGGAGAAGCTGATGGACCGGGGCGTCCTGGTGAAGGACACCCACGGCTCGACCATCCGGATCGCCCCGCCCCTGGTGATCAGCAAGGAGGACCTGGACTGGGGCCTGGACCAGCTGAGGGCGGTGCTGGCGGGCTGAGGACGGCGCTGGAGCCCCTGCCGGATGTGACGGAAGCCACCCGGCTGGGGCTACTGCGGCAGCATCGGTGGCATGAGCGGTAGGCGGACTATGAGCGCGTCCATCCCGCCCGTGTCCCATGGGTGTTGTCGCACATCACCGTCCACGACGTCACCCGGTCCTTCACCGACGACGCGGTCCGGCTCCTTCGGGAGGACGGGCTGCGCGGCCACACGTACGCCATCGACGCCGTGTTGGCGGCGATCGCTCGCCGTGTGCCGGGCCCCGTTTCCGTGCTCACCTCGGATCCGGAGGATCTGACGCCGCTCTGCGGCCCGGCCGTCACGATCATCAAGATCTGAGCCGGCCGTACGATCGGCCGGCTCAGCGGCTCACAGGATCACGTGCGGGAGGAAGCGGGCGTAGCCGTCCGTGACCAGGCCGTCCGATTCGCGGATGCCGAGCCCCGCCGCCTCGCCCTCGACGACCCACGCGCCGAGCACGACGCGGTTGCCGTCGAAGTCGGGCAGCGGGGCCAGCTGCTGGTAGCAGCACGGCTCGGGGCGGAGGGCCGGGGCGGCGCCGGGTTCGTGGACGGTGACGCCCGCGCCCTCGCGGCCCAGCAGCGGCTTGGCGACGTACCCGCCGGCGGCGGCCAGCTCGCGCGGGCCGTCCAGGTAGGCGGGGAGCAGGTTCGGGTGGCCCGGGTACAGCTCCCACAGGATCGCCAGGAGCGCCTTGTTGGAGAGCAGCATCTTCCAGGCGGGTTCGATCCAGCAGGTGCTGCCGGTGCCGCCGCCGTTGTCGAGCGTGTCGAGGACGTGCGGGCCGAACCGGTCCGTGACCAGCCACTCCCACGGGTAGAGCTTGAAGCAGCTGCGGATGAACCGCAGCCGGTCGTCGACGAACCGGCCCGTCAGCCGGTCCCAGCCGATCTGCTCCACGGACAGCGCCTCGGTGGCGAGGCCGGCCTGCTGGGCGGTCTCGCGCAGGTACGCGACCGTCATCAGGTCCTCGCCGATCTCGTCGCCCTCGGAGTGCACGAAGTGCACCGGGCCGGGCGGCAGGAGCGGCGCCTGCCGCTGCCAGGCGGCGACGAGGCGCTCGTGGAGCGAGTTCCACTGGTCGGCGCCCGGGAAGCGGTCCTCCATCCAGAACCACTGCGGGCTGGCCGCCTCCACGAGGGAGGTGGGGGTGTCCGCGTTGTACTCCAGCAGCTTCGCCGGGCCGCCCGTACCGTCGTAGCGCAGGTCGAACCGCCCGTAGACGGAGGGCAGTTCGGCGCGGCGGCGCCATGACTCGGCGACCAGGGCGGCGAGGCGCGGGTCGGTGATGCCGAGGTCGGCGAACCGGTCCCGCTCGACGATGTGCGCGGCGGCCGCGAGGCACATGGCGTGCAGCTCCTCGACGACCTCCTCCAGCGCCTCGACCTCGGGGAGGGTGAAGGAGTAGTAGGCGCTCTCGTCCCAGTAGGGGCGCAGCGAGCCGTCGGGGAAGCGGGTGAGCGGGTAGACACAGCCCTGCTCCTCGACGATGCGCTGCCAGTCGGGGCGGGGCTCGATGCTGTGGCGTTCCATGGCGGTGGGCGGTCCGGCTCAGCCGCCGCCGGAGCCGGAGCTGCCGAATCCGCCGCGTTCGACGGCGGACCTGTCGAAGCTGCCGTCCTCGGCCCTGCCGTCGCGGACGGACCCGCCGTAGTAGTACCCCGCGCCGCCGCTGCTGCCGCCGCCGCTGTCGTAGTCGCTGTCGTAGTCCCTGTCGTAGTCCCTGCTGGTGCCGTCGTGGCACTTGTAGGTCGGCAGGATCTCGCGCGTGACGCGGTCGACGCAGCGTTTGTCGGGCTCGTCGCTGCCGCAGGAGGTGAGAGTCAGCGCGAGGGCGCCCATGCCTCCCAGGACGACGTAACCGGACCTCAGTCTGCGCATGCCTGTGCTCCCCCGTATGAGCTCGAATGCGGCACAGACTAGACGACCGTCCGGACGCGGCCTAGGGAAGGGCCCGGCACAGGGCGTCCAGGGCGCCGCTCCAGGCGCTGTCAGTGGGTGTCGCGTACCCGACGACGAGCCCGTCGGGGCCGCGTGCGGCGTCCGGGTGGCGGAAGGCGTCGAGGCCCTGGAGCGCCAGGCCCTGGGTGGCGGCGGCGCGCAGGACGGACGCCTCGGTGCCGCGGGGCAGTTCGAGCACCGCGTGCAGTCCGGCGGCGATGCCGCCCACCCGGACGCTCGGCGCCCGCTCGGCGACGGCGGCGACGAGCTGGTCGCGGCGCCGGCGGTAGCGCAGCCGCATGTTCCGTACGTGCCGGTCGTACGCGCCGGACTCGATGAATTCGGCGAGGGTCAGCTGGTCCAGGGCGCTGGACACCCAGTCGACGTCGCCCTTGGCCATCAGCACGTCCTGGACCAGGTCGCGGGGCAGCACCATCCAGGCCAGGCGCAGGCCGGGGGCGAGGGACTTGCTGGCCGTGCCGAGGTACACGACGCGTTCGGGGTCGAGGCCCTGGACGGCGCCGACGGGCTGGCGGTCGTAGCGGAACTCGCCGTCGTAGTCGTCCTCCAGGACCAGTCCGCCGGTGGCGCGCGCCCAGTCGACGGCGGCGGCGCGCCGCTCCGGCCGCAGGGCGCCGCCCAGGGGGAACTGGTGGGCGGCGGTGAGCAGGACGGCGCCTGGCCTGCCGGTGCCGTGCGGCAGGGCCTCGGTGCGGGTGCCGTGCTCGTCGAGGGGCAGGGCGGGGGTGCGCAGCCCGGCCTCGTGGAGCAGCCGCCAGTGCACGTCGAGGCCGTACGACTCGACGGCGACGTCGCGGACGCGGCGCTCGCGCAGGACCTTCGCCATGAGCATCAGCCCGTGGGCGAAGCCGGAGCAGATGACGATCCGGCCGGGGTCGGCGTGGACGCCGCGGGAGCGGGCCAGGTACTCGGCGAGGACGGCGCGCAGCCGGGCGTTGCCGTGGGCCTCGCCGTAGCCGAACGCCTCGTGGGGCGCGGCGGTCAGGGCGCGGCGGGCTGCCTTGAGCCAGTCGGCGCGGGGGAAGGAGCCGAGGTCGGGGGTGCCCGGGTGGAGGGTGTGCAGGGGCTTTCCGGGGCGCGGGCGGGCCTGTTGCCAGGGGAGCGACGCCGGGGCGGGGGCGGGCCTGCGCGCGGTGGGTGTCGCACGGCGGGCGACGCGGGTGCCGGAGCCCTGCCGGGCGGTGAGCCAGCCCTCGGCGACCAGCTCGGCGTAGGCGTCGGCGACGGTGTTGCGGGCGACGCCCAGGTCGGCGGCGAGGGAGCGGGAGGACGGCAGGCGGGTGCCGGGCGCGAGGCGGCCGCTGCGCACGGCTTCGCGCAGGGCGTCCATCAGGCCGGCCCGGAGGCCGGGGCCGCGCAGCTCCAGGTGCAGGTCGGTGCCGGAAATGGCCCAGGAATCCGTCATGGAAGTGGACCATAGCGTCATGCCAACTCGGCCGTAGGTTGGGCGACATGACGAACACGACGCAGACCACCGCCCAGACCGCCGACCACGCCCCGGAGCACCCGGCCCGGATGAACATCGCCGAGCACGTCCCCGACGTCTACAAGGCCATGGTGCGGCTGGACGCGGCCGCCCACGAGGGCCTCGACCCGGTCCTGGTCGAGCTGGTCAAGATCCGCGCCTCGCAGCTCAACCACTGCGCCTTCTGCCTGGACATGCACACCAAGGACGCGCTGGCGGCCGGTGAGACGGTCGAGCGGATCGTCCAGCTGAGCGCCTGGCGGGAGTCGCGCCACTTCTACACCGAGAAGGAGGCGGCCGCGCTCGAACTGGCCGAGGCGATCACGGTGCTGACGGACGGCTTCGTGCCGGACGAGGTGTACGAGCGGGCCGCCAAGCACTTCGAGGAGGCGGAGCTGGCGCGGCTGATCTCGGCGGTGATCGTGATCAACGCGTGGAACCGGTTCGCCGTCACCTGCCGTTCGGTGCCGGGCCACTACACGCCGGGCCAGTACAAGGGCCTGAAGTGACGACGCCGGTCGAGGTCTTCCGCGCCCTGCACCACGGCAGGGCGCCGCAGGACCCGCTGGTCCTGCCGGGGCCGTGGGACGCGGCGAGCGCCCGGGTCTTCGAGGAGGCCGGGTTCCCGGCACTGGCGACGCCCTCCGCGGGGGTGGCGGCGTCGCTCGGGTACGAGGACGGCTCGACACCGGCGGACGAGATGTTCGCGGCGGTGACCCGGATCGTCCGCTCCGTCTCGGTCCCGGTCTCGGCGGACGTCGAGTCCGGCTACGGGCTGCCGCCGAAGGAACTGGTGGCCCGGGTCCTCGACGCGGGCGCCGTCGGCGTGAACCTGGAGGACAGCGAGGCGGGCGCCCTGAAGGACGCGGAGGCGCACGCGGCCTGGCTGGCGGAGGTACGGGCGGAGGCGGGCGACCGCCTGTTCGTGAACGCCCGGGTGGACACGTACGTCAGGGGCGTGCGGGACGCGGAGGAGACGATCCGCCGGGCCCGCCTGTACGTGGCGGCCGGCGCGGACGGCGTCTACCCGATCCTGGCCCCGCCGGACCACCTGCCGCGGCTGCGCGCGTCGATCGAGGCTCCCCTGAACGCCGTGTTCCACCCGGACGGCCCGTCCTTGACGGAGCTGGGCCGCCTGGGCGCCACCCGCATCACCTTCGGCCCGGGGCTGCTGCACCGGACGATGGGGGCGCTGCGGGGGGTGGCGGCGGAGCTGTGAGGCCCGGGGGCCGCGGGCGGTTCGGGCCACGGACCGAGAGCCAGCCCTCGCAGGGCGGAGCCGCTGCCGGGGCCCTTCCCCGCGGTGGTGTCAGCCGAGGCGCCACTGCTGGTTGCTGCCGCCGTTGCAGTCCCACAGTTCGACCAGTGCGCCGTTGGCGGTGGAGGCTCCGGTCACGTCCAGGCACAGGCCTGACTGGACGCCGGTGATGGTGCCGTTGGAGTTGATGTTCCACTGCTGGCTGGTGCCGCCGTTGCAGTCCCACAGCACGACTTTGGCACCGGTCGCGGTGCCGGCCGCGTCGAGGCACTTCGCACCGCCGTAGACGGTGAGCTGCTTGGCCGACGTCCTGGTCCAGGTCTGGTTCGGGCCGCCGTTGCAGTCCCAGATCTGCGTCTGGGTGCCGTTGGTCCGCGAAGCGCCGGGCACGTCCAGGCACTTGCCGGATCCGGTGGCGCGGATCGGACCTGTGGTGGCCCCGCCACCGGAGCCGTCGAGCCCGAAGAAGGTGATGGCGCGGGCCGCCATGCCGCTCTCGGGCAGGCTGTGCCCGACGCCCTGGAAGCTGTTCGCCTCGACCGGTGCCTGCGCGCCGGTGGAGCCGTAGCGGGTGCGGGTCCAGTTGGACTGCGGGGAGTCGGTGAAGACCGGGGTCTGGCCCACCCCGAGCACATTGGTCCACTGCTTGATCTCTTCACCGAAGTTCGCGTAGTACAGCGCGTCGTCCTCGGTACCGTGCCACAGCTGCATCCGCGGCCGGGGGCCGGTGTACCCCGGATAGGCGTTCCGGACGAGGTCGCCCCACTCCTGCGGGGTCTTGCTGATCTTGCCGGTGGCACAGGCGCTGTTCCAGCCGGAGCCGTCGGTGGTGGCGAAGCAGCCGAACGGCACTCCGCTGAACGCCGCCCCGGCCTTGAACAGGTCGGGGTACGCGCCGAGCATGACATTGGTCGTCATCGCGCCGGACGAGGCGCCGGTGACGTAGACCCGACTGGCGTCGGCGTTCATGTTCTGCAGGGTGTACCGGACCATCTGGGCGATGCTCGTGGGATCACTGCCCCCGTCATGCTTGAGCGCCTGGGGCGAGGAGACGTCGAAGCACTGCCCGCTGACGTTCGCGTCCGGGTAGACGACGATGAACCCGTGCTGGTCGGCCAGGCGGGCGAACTCCGTGTTGGAGTAGAAGGCCGGCCCCGTGCCGGTGCAGTAGTGCACTGCCACCACCACCGCCGGGCGTGCCGGAGTGTTGTCGGGCCTGTAGACGTACATCCGCAGGTTTCCGGGGTTGCTGCCGAAGTTGGTCACCTCGGTCAGTGACGCGGCCGACGCGGTGGTGGCCGAGGTGCCGGTCAGTACGAGCGCCGCGATCAGCGGCGAGATCGCCATCAGCAGGGCTACCAGTACATCCCTGACGCTTCTCTTCTTGGACTTCCGGGACATGACGCTGTCCTTTCTGGAATCCGGCGCGGCCGGGGCGATGACCGAGAGGTGAAGCGCTTCGACGCTCCCATCGCCCCGGATGTGGTGTCAATGCCTGCGCGTGAAGCGGGAAGCCAGGTCCGGTTGCCTTCATGCCTCTTGTTTCGCCGGAGAATCCCCACCGGCTCGAGGCGTCGGCTGAAGCGCTTCGACAGGGGGCCTCGCACCCCCGCTCAGCCGTCGCGCCGCTCCCCCAGCTCTTCCCGGTAATAGCCCCGTTGGTACGGGCTGAGTCCGCTGATGGCCAGTTGGCCGGCACCCCGGCAGATGGGGCAGACGCGGTACGTGGAGCATTCGGGGCACCTGGTCCGTCCCCGTGACTTGCTGGGCACCCAGCTGCGGCCGCCGCATGCCGGGCACCAGCCCAGTCCGTCGCACTCGTAGCACAGCACGTGTCCCGGCGTGAGGTTCTCCGGCGTGCACACCGGCTCCGGCCACTCGAACTCCTGCGGCTCGTACAGGGCCAGCGCCGGCGTCCGGCCCTCGAACCACACGATGGGCCAGTGGTCGCCCACACGGACGTCGATCCTGCAGCCGTCCCGGCGACCGGTCACCACGAGCCGGGCTCTTCCGCCCGCCTCCTCCCGCGATGCCGTGACGTCCCAGCCCGCCGCGCCGAGCAGGGCGGCCGCACGAGCGGCGATGTCGGCGGCGCCGACACCGGCGGGACGCCGCCCGTCGAACCCGGACGCGTACTGGTGGCGGAGCGGCTCGTGCCAGTCGACGACGCGCGGCTCGTCGAGGAACAGCAGGCGCAGGTCGCCGCCGGGGGTGAGGTCATCGATCAGTTCGGTCATCTGCTCGCGCAGTAATCGGCCCAGCCGGTCCAGCTCTTGACGTGCGCCCGGTATGGCGCCCATGGTGGCCCCCTTCGTGCCGGGCCTGGCACCGCCGCCCGGCCCTCGGCTCGGTCATGGGCATCCTAGGGGCCGTTTCCATGGCGCGGAGGAGGCGTGGAGGAGTACGTCGCGGCACCAGTATTGTGACGTGCGGTCCAAAACTCTGGTAGCGTGGCGACCATGGCGCGACCGAGGATGTTCGACGAGGACCGGGCCCTGGAAGCGGCGATGCGGACCTTCTGGGCCCATGGCTACGACGCCACCTCCACCCAGGACCTGTGCGGCGCCACCGGGCTGGGCCGTAGCAGCATCTACAACACCTTCAGCAGCAAGCACGACCTGTTCCGGCGGGCGCTCGCCCGGTACATGGACGAGAAGACGGGCGCCCAGGTGGAGTTGCTGGAGGACGGGACGCGGCCTGCCGTCGAGCGGATCCGGACCCTGTTCCGACTGGTCATCGACGACGAGGAGCCCGAGACCGGGTGCCTCACCGTCAATACGACCGTCGAGCTGGCCCGGCGCGATCCCGTGGTCGCCGCCGCCCTGGAGCGGGACCTCCAGCGGCGACTGGCCTCCTTCCGGGCCGTCATCGAGGCCGGGCGGCGCGACGGCGCGATCACCTCCGGGCGGGACACGGGCGACTTGGCGCGCTTCCTCAACGCCGTCATCGGCGGGATGCGCGTCTCCGCGCAGGGCGGCGCCGACCGCGCCGCCCTGGAGGCCATCGCCGAGACCGCCCTGGACGCGCTTGGCCGTTGAGAAATCCGTTGAGAAATCCCCCTGCCGCCGGGGGATTTTTGTTGGGCTTGTTTTGTACTGATCTTTCCAGAACCCCTGACATCGAAAGGTGGGCTTCTCCGTGCCCCCAGCCGTGTACCTCCTCGCCGTCGGCGTCTTCGCCATGGTCACCAGCGAGTTCGCCGTCGCCGGGCTCATGCCGCAGATGGCCGACGGACTCTCGGTGAGCATTTCGGAGATCGGGTATCTGATCACGGCCTACTCCGCCGCCATGGCTCTTGGCGGTCCTCTGCTGACCGCCCTTCTCATGAAGGTCCGGCCCAAGGCCGGGCTCATGGTCGTCTTCGCCGTCTTCCTCGCCGGGAACGTCGCCGCCTCCCTCGCCCCCGGCTACGGCACCATGGTCGCCGCCCGGATCGTCACCGGTGTCGCAGCCCAGGCGTTCTTCGGGATCGCCCTCGCGCTGTGCGCCCGGCTCACGCGGCCCGAGGTCCGGGGCCGGGCCGTCGCCGTCACCATGAACGGGCTGATGCTGGGCACGCTCCTGGGACTTCCCCTGTCCACGCTCGTCGGCGAACACCTCGGCTGGCGCGCCGCCTTCTGGGCCATCTCCGGTGTCACGGCCCTCGCCGCGCTCTGCACCGCCGCCTTCGTGCCCTCCCCGGGCCGTGCCGACGAGGGCGGGGACATGCGCGAGGAGCTGGGCGTCCTGCGCCGGCCCCGGCTGCTGCTCGCCTTCGCCACCAGCACGCTGATCATCGGGGCCACCTTCTCGGCGTTCAGCTTCCTCTCCCCGATCCTCACCGGGGTCAGCGGCTTCTCCAGCGGCTCCGTGCCCCTGCTGCTCATCGCCTACGGCGCCGCCACCGTCGTCGGCAACACCGTCGTCGGCCGGCTCGCGGACCGGTACACCGTGTCCGTGCTGGGGTGGGGGCTCGCCCTCAACGCCCTGTTCCTGGCGGGGTTCGCGCTCCTCGCCGACGTGCCCGTCGCCGCCCTCGTGTTCATGATGGGCATCGGGCTCGTCGGGGTGACCATGAACCCGGCGATGATCACGCGCGTGCAGCGCATCGGCAACGCCGGGCCCCTGGTCAACTCCGTCCACGCCTCCTTCATCACCCTCGGAGTGGTGATCGGCTCCGCCGGCGGTGGCGCCGCGCTGGAGCGGTTCGGGCTGCTCGCGCCCGTGTGGCTGGGTGTGGGCCTCGCTCTGCTGGGGCTGGTCAGCCTGGTGCCGGAGCGGCGGCACCAGGCTGAGGTCCCCGTCGCTAGCGGGACTTCGGCGGAAGCCACTGCCGCCATGTCGGCTCGTTAGCCTTCACCCACTTCTCGGCGGCCGCCTCCGGCGACAGCTTCTCCTCGGCGATCATCAGGGCGACCTCGTTCTGGTCCTCGGTCGTCCAGCGGAAGTTCTTCAGGAAGGCGGCCGCCTCCCCGCCCGTCCGCGCGAAGCCCGCGTTCAGGTACTTCTGGAGCGGGGTGTGCGGATACGCGCACGCCACCTTCGCCGGGTCGGCGTCGCAGCCCTCCTTGTACGCGGGCAGCTTCACCTCCGTCATCGGCACCTTCTCGAACAGCCACTGCGGCTTGTACCAGTACGTGAGGAACGGCTTGCGCTGCTTCGCGAACTGCCTGATCTGGGTGATCTGCGCCGCCTCCGAGCCCGCGAACACGACCTGGAGGTCCAGGCCCAGGTTCTTCACCAGCGCCTTGTCGTTGGTGATGTACGACGGGGAGCCGTCGAGGAGCTGGCCCTTGCCGCCGCTCTCGGCCGTACGCAGCTGGGACGCGTACTTGTTCAGGTTCTTCCAGTCGGTGACGTCCGGGTGCTGCTTCGCGAAGTACGTGGGGACGAACCAGCCGATGTGGCCGGTCACTCCGAGGTCCCCGCCGCGCGCGATGGTGCCCTTGTCGTCGACGTACCGCTTCTCCTGCTCCGGGTGGCCCCAGTCCTCCAGGATGGCGTCCACGCGGCCCTGGCTGAGCGCGTCCCACGCGGGGACCTCGTCCACCTGGACCGTGTCCACGCGGTAGTCCAGCTCGTGCTCCAGCAGGTACTTCGCGACGGCGACGTTCGCCTGCGCGCCCACCCAGGACTGGACCGACAGGGTGACCGTCCGGGCGTCGCGCACGGCGGCGAACGGCGAGGCCTGCCGCGTCATGTCGGCCGCCCCGCAGCCCGTGAGGGCCAGCAGGGAGCCCGTGACCGTCAGGGCGGCCGCGAGACGGATGGTGCGCTTACGACTGATGGGCCTCATCTCAGGCCCCCTTTCCGGCAGTTCGTCGTTCCGTCGGCTGGGTCACGCGGTCCAGGACCAGGCCCAGGCAGACGATCGCCGCGCCCGCCACCAGGCCGGTCGCCAGATCGCCCTGCGCGAGGCCGTAGACCACCTCGTAGCCGAGCGCCCCGCCGCCGACGAGGCCGCCGATGATGACGACCGCGAGGACGAGCACCACGCCCTGGTTCACCGCGAGCAGCAGCGCCGGGCGGGCGAGCGGCAGCTGCACCTGGCGCAGCTGCTGGAGCCCGGTGGCGCCCAGGGACCGCGCCGACTCCAGCGCGACCGGGTCCACGCCCCGCAGGCCCTGCGTGGTGATGCGGACGACGGCGGGCAGCGCGTACACCACGGCGGCGGCCACCGCCGGGGCGCGGCCCACGCCGAACAGCGCGACCACGGGGATCAGGTACACGAACTGCGGCAGCGTCTGGAACACGTCCAGCACCGGCCGCAGCAGCCGCTCGACGCGGGCGCTGCGCGCGGCGGCGACCGCGACGGCGAAGCCCAGGGCGAGCGTGACGGCCACGGCGGCCAGCACCTGCGACAGCGTGTCCAGGGACGCGTCCCACACGCCGAGCCCGCCGATCGCCGCCATCGCGAGGACGGCCGTCAGCGCCGTACGCCACGTCCCGACGGCCAGGGCGAGCACACCCACCAGGAGCAGGACGCCCCACCAGGGCAGCGCCTGGAGCCCGGCCCGCACCGGGTCGAGGACCCAGGTGGTGAACCGGCCGGCCCAGTCGGCGGTGCCGCCGACGACGGGCACGCCCGAGTACAGGTGGGCGGTCATCCACTCGACGGCCCGGTTCACGGGCGCCGTGATGTCGACGTGCCACGCCTCGGGCCACAGGGTGCGGCCGGCGAGCCGTCCGGTGAGGGCCACGAGCAGGGTCACGGCGAGGGCGACGACCCAGCCGCGCGCCCCGCGGAGCAGGCCGCCGCGGGCGGCGCGGGCGCCCGCCCCGGAGACCGTACGGTCCAGGACGACCGCGAGGAGCACGATCGGCAGGCCCGCCGCGAGGGCCGCGCCCACGTCGACGGAGGCGAGCGCCTGGTAGACGCGGTCGCCGAGGCCGGCGGCGCCGATCACGGAGGCGATGACCGCCATGGACAGCGCCATCATGATGGCCTGGTTGACGCCCAGCAGCAGCTGCTCGCGCGCCAGCGGCAGGCGGGCCGTCAGAAGCCGCTGCGGTGCGGTGGCGCCCAGCGAGGCGGACGCCTCCAGGACGCCCTTGTCGGCGCCGCGCAGGCCGAGCGCGGTGAGCCGGGCCATGGGCGGGGCCGCGTACACGACGGTCGCGAGGACCGCCGCGGGCACGCCGATGCCGAAGACCAGCACCACGGGCAGCAGGTACGCGAACGCGGGCAGCACCTGCATGGTGTCGAGCACCGGCCGCAGCGCCCGGTACGTACGGTCCGACAGGCCCGCGGCGAGGCCGAGCAGGCCGCCGAGCGCGACGGACGCCACGACGGCGACCACCATGAGCGCGAGCGTCTGCATGGTCGGCACCCACATGCCGAGCAGCCCGCACACGGCGAGCGCGACGACGGCGGTGACCGCGGGCCGGATCCCGGCGACGCGCCAGGCGACCAGGCCGGCGGCCGCGGTGACGCCCGCCCAGCCGGCGCCCAGGAGAACCAGGTAGACGGCGCGGACCGACAGCACGACGGCGTTGCTGACGTGGCCGAAGAAGTACAGGAACAGCGGGTGGCCGTCCCGGTTGTCGATGATCCAGTCGCCGGCGGCGCCCAGCGGCTCCGACAGGTCGACGGTGAACGCCGCGGGCCAGCCGCCCTCGGCGAGGAGCGCGCCGGCCACCAGGACCAGCAGCAGCGCGACGACGCCGAGCGGCCGCAGCAGGCGGGCCGGGCGCACGGTGGCGGGCGCGGCGGCCGGCGCGGGCGTGGACGACGACGGGGACGTGGGCGGGGTCGGGGACGGGGGCGTGGGGGTGGTGACGGCCGCGGTCATGCCGCCGCCTTCCCCGCGCCGACCCCGGCGACGACCGACAACAGTCCCTCGTGGTCGACCACGCCCACGCAGCGGCCGGCGTCCACGACCCGTACGGGGCCGCCGCTGCGGGCGACGGCCTCGATGGCCTCGGAGACGGTGGCTCCCGGGGCGACGGCGGGCCCGGAGTCGGCGTCGCCGTCGCGCAGCGGCCGCATGGCGGTCCGTACGGTCATGACCTGCTCGCGCGGCACGTCCCGGACGAAGTCGCGTACGTAGTCGTCGGCGGGCGAGCCGACGATCTCCTCGGGCGTGCCGAGCTGGACGACGCGGCCGTCGCGCATGAGGGCGATCCGGTCGCCGAGGCGCAGCGCCTCGCTGAGGTCGTGGGTGATGAAGACCATGGTGCGGCCCTCCTCGCGGTGCAGGCGGACGACCTCCTCCTGCATGTCGCGGCGGATGAGCGGGTCGAGCGCGCTGAACGGCTCGTCGAACAGCAGCACCTCGGGGTCGACGGCGAGGGCGCGGGCCAGGCCGACGCGCTGCTGCTGGCCGCCGGAGAGCTGGCCGGGCCTGCGGTCCTCCAGGCCCTCCAGGCCGACCTTGGCGACGAACGCGGCGGCCCTCTCACGGCGTTCCGCCTTGGCGACGCCCTGGATCTCCAGCCCGTACGCCACGTTGTCGAGGACCGTGCGGTGCGGCAGGAGGCCGAAGTGCTGGAACACCATGGCGGCGCGGTGGCGGCGCAGTTCCCGCAGCCGGGCCTTGTCCATGGCCGTGATGTCCTCGCCGTCGATGGCGATCGAGCCGGCGGTCGGCTCGATGAGCCGGGTCAGGCAGCGCACGAGGGTCGACTTGCCGGAGCCGGACAGGCCCATGACGACGAAGACCTCGCCGCGGCGGACGTCGAAGGAGACGTCCCGGACGGCGGCGGTGCAGCCCGTGCGCTCACGCAGCGCGGCGGGCTCCAGCGCGGCCAGGTCCGCGGCCTCGGGGACGCGGTCGGCGCCGGGGCCGAAGACCTTCCACAGGCCCTCGACGGAGAAGACGGGAGCGGTCCCGGCCTCGGCGGAGGTGGTCTCGGTCTTCACACCGGTGGTCTCGTGGGTACTGCTCATCGGGTCTCACCTTCCAGCAGGTCCGCGGCCTTCTCCCCGACCATGAGCACGGCCACCATCGGGTTCACGGCCGTCATGGTCGGGAACACCGACGCGTCGGCGATCCGTATGCCGTCCAAGCCGCGCACCCTCAGGTCGGGTGCCACGACGGCCAGTTCGTCGTCGGCGGCGCCCATGCGGCAGGTGCCGGCCGGGTGGTACACGGTGTGGGCGACGCGGCGGGCGTACGCGCTCAGCTCCTCGTCGCCGGTGACCTCGGGGCCGGGGCAGACCTCCCGCTTGAGCCAGCCGGCCAGCGGCTCGGCCTTGGCGATCTCGCGGGCCAGACGGATGCCGTCGACGAGGGTGCGCGCGTCGTAGTCGTCCTCGTCCGTGAAGTAGCGGAAGTCGAGGGCGGGCTTCACGGACGGGTCGGCGCTGGTCAGGTGGAGCCGGCCGCGGCTGCGCGGCTTGGGGATGTTCGGCGTCATCGACACGCCGTGCGCGGGCCGCTCGTAGCCCAGCCGCTCCGGGTTGTCCGTGAACGGCACCTGGTAGAAGTGGAACATCAGGTCGGGGTAGGGGACTTCGGGGTCGCGGCGGACGAACAGGCCGGCGTCGCTGTCCATCGCCGAGTTGTCCGGGATGGGCCCGTGGGTCTCCCAGACGATCACCGACTCGGGGTGGTCGAGCAGGTTCTCGCCGACGCCCGGCAGGTCGTGGACGACGGGGATGCCGAGGGCCTCCAGGTCGCTCTTGGGGCCGATGCCGGAGTGCAGCAGCAGCCGGGGCGTGTCGACGGCGCCCGCGCAGACGATCACCTCGCGGCGCGCCTCGATCAGCTCCTCGGTGCCGTCGGCGCGGCGGACGTGGACGCCGCGGGCCCGGGTGCCGTCGAGCTCCAGCCGGTACGCCCAGGTCTCCAGCAGCAGGTGGAGGTTGGGGCGCTCGTCCATCACCGGGTGGAGGTAGGCGACGGAGGCGGAGGAGCGCTTGTTGTCCTCGGGGTGGTAGGCGAGGTCGAAGAAGCCGACGCCCTCGTGGAAGGGCTTGCGGTTGAAGCCCTCGACGCGGGGCACACCGAGCGCGGCTTGCGCGGCGTCGACGAAATCGCGGGCGATGGCGTTCCGGTCCTTCTCGTCGACCGGGACGATGTTGTTGAGGAGCCTGTCGTAGTACGGGTCCATGGCGGCGGCGTGCCAGCCCTCGGCCCCGGCCTCGGCCCACTCGTCCCAGTCGGACGGCAGCGGCTTGAAGGAGATCAGGGTGTTGTGGGAGGAGCAGCCGCCGAGCACGCGGGCGCGGCTGTGCCGGATGTGCGAGTTGCCGCGCGGCTGCGGGGTGGTGGGGTAGTCGTAGTCGAGGTCGCCGCCGAGGAGGCCCATCCAGCGGCGCAGGGTGAGCACGTCGGGGCGGTCGCGGTCGCTGGGGCCGCCCTCGATGACGGCGACGGTGACGCCGGGGTCGGTGGTGAGGCGGTGGGCGATGACGGAGCCGGCGGTGCCGCCGCCGACGACGACGTAGTCGTACACGGTGTCGGTGTCCTGGATCGGGTGGGGGGTGGGGGTGTTCATGAGGGGTTCCCTGCTCGTGGCCGGCACGGGTCAGCCGGCGAACCAGCGCACGGGGCGCGGGGCGAGGTTCTGGTAGACGTGCTTGGTCTCGCGGTACTCGGCGAGCCCGGACGGGCCCAGTTCGCGGCCGATGCCGCTCCTGCCGAAGCCGCCCCACTCCGCCTGCGGCAGGTAGGGGTGGAAGTCGTTGATCCAGACGGTGCCGTGGCGCAGCCGGCCGGCGACGCGGCGGGCGCGGCCGGGGTCGGCGGACCACACGGCGCCGGCGAGCCCGTACTCGGTGTCGTTGGCGAGGGCGACGGCCTCGTCCTCGGTGCGGAACGTCTCGACGGTGAGGACCGGGCCGAAGACCTCCTCGCGGACCACGCGCATGGAGCGGTGGCAGCGGTCGAGGACGGTGGGCCGGTAGAACCAGCCGGGCCCGTCGGGGCGTTCGCCGCCGGCGCGCAGCACGGCGCCCTCGGCGAGGGCGGAGGCGACGTAGTCCTCGGTACGGGCGAGCTGCTGCGCGGAGACGAGGGGGCCGCACTCGACGCCGGGTTCGGTGCCGCGGCCCAGGCGGATCCTCTCGGCGCGGCGGGCGAGTTCGGCGACGAACCGCTCGCGCAGGGACTCCTCGACGATGAGGCGGGAGCCGGCGGAGCAGACCTGGCCGCTGTGGATGAACGCGGCGTTGAGGGCCTGGTCGACGGCGGTGTCGAAGCCCTCGTCGGTGGTGCAGGCGTCGGCGAAGACCACGTTGGGGTTCTTGCCGCCGAGTTCGAGGGCGACCTTCTTGACGGTGCCGGCGGCGGCGCGCATCACCTTCGTACCGCTGGCGACGCCGCCGGTGAAGGAGACCAGGTCGACGTCGGGGTGCTCGGCCATGCGGGCGCCGACGGGGTCGCCGGGGCCGGTGACGAGATTGGCGACTCCGGCGGGGAGTCCGGCCTCGGTGAGGAGCCGGATCAGGGCGACCGTGGAGAGCGGGGTGATCTCGCTCGGCTTGACGACGAAGGTGTTGCCCGCGGCGAGGGCCGGGGCGATCTTCCAGCTGGCCTGCAGCAGCGGGTAGTTCCAGGGCGTGATGAGGGCGCAGACGCCGACGGGTTCGTGGACGACCACGCTGTGGACGTCCGGCGTTCCGGCGTCGACGACCCGGCCGCCGCTCTCGTGGACGACGAGGTCGGCGAAGTAGCGGAAGGCGTCGGTGACGCAGTCGACGTCGACGCGGCCCTCTTCCAGGGTCTTGCCCGCGTCGCGGCTCTCCAGCAGGGCGAGCGTCTCGCGGTCGCGCTGGAGCAGGTCGGCGACCCGGCGCAGCAGCGCCGCCCGTTCGGCGACCGGGGTGCGGGGCCACTCCCCCTGCGCCCCGTCGAAGGCCGTGCGGGCGGCGGCGATCGCGGCGTCGACGTCCTCGGCCCCGCCTTCGGCCACGACGGCGAAGGCCGTGGCGTCGGCGGGGTCGAGGATGTCTCGGGTGGCTCCGGAGGTGGCGCTGCGCCACTCCCCGGCCACGTGGATGGTCTGTTTGTCGTGTTCCGACACGTCGCGTGCCGCCTTCCGTACCCGGTGTGGTCATGACCGGTGCTTACCGGCGACCGGGCCGCCTGCCCTGGGGCGGGGAAAGCATGCGCGAATGTGTCCCGGCTCACGCCTCGGCGGGCTCGTCCACCAGTTCGTCCTGGACGCGCAGACCCGCCACCCACAGCGGCATCAGCCACTGCACGACGAGCGCCGTGAAGAGCACGCTGAAGACGACGGCGCCGTCGGCCCGCACGTCCGTGAGCCACAGCACGGCGCCGAACGCGGCGGTGCCCAGGCCCAGCAGCCACGTGGTGATGCGGTGCGCCAGGGCGCGGACCCGGTCGCGCTCGGCGAGCTGCCGCTCGTCCAGCATCCGGCCGCGCAGTTCGAGCAGGCCGCGCGTGGCGGCGTTGATGCCCCCGGTGACGACCACCCAGGGCAGCAGCACCCCGAGCATCACGAACGTGGCCCAGAACACCTCGCCGACGACCATGGCCAGCCAGGCGGTCGCCGCGACGGCGGTGAGGCCGATGTGGGCGACGACCAGCGTCCGCCGGCGCGCGGCGGTGGCGTAGAGCGGCCTCCCCTCACGCCGGTTCATGAGCGCGAACATGTGCCGGTCGTAGCGCGTCGCGTTCGTGGTCATTGGTTCCTCCCGTTTACCCCGTAGATCTCGTTCGTGAGCGGCTGGAACGGCTCCAGGGAGAACAGCGCCTCCACCGGCAGCCGGAAGTACGCGGCCAGCTTCAACGCCAGGTCGAGGCTGGGGTTGTACTGCCCGCGCTCGATGTAGCCGATGGTCTGGTAGTGGACGCCGACGGCTTCGGCGAGAGCCTGACGCGACACCTTCCGCTCAGCTCTGACCACGGCCAGCCTGTTGTGCACCTGCTCGCTCATGTATAAGAAGTACTACATTCGATCGCACATGCGCAATGATCCGTATGGATGATGTGCTGGCTGCCCCCGCGCCCGGTCGCCGCGGCGGCGGAGCGTTCCCGCTCTAGGGTTCGACCATGCGCAGCAGCGACAGCGACCGCGTCTACCTCGCCCGCGTCGACCACCTGCGCGCCGCCGCCGCCGTGCTGGTGGTCCTGTACCACGGCTGCCAGCTGCTCGGCGCGCGGATCGAGGGCCGCGCCCTCACCGACGCCGCCCAGCGGCAGCACTCCACCAACCCGGCCGCCACGCTCGTCCTCGAAGGCCACACGGCCGTCGCGCTGTTCATGGTCCTGTCGGGGTTCATCTTCACGGTCGGCGCCCACGGCAGGCCCATCCGGTACGGACGGTTCGTCACCAACCGGCTCCTGCGGGTCTATCCGCTGTACCTGGTCATCGCCGTGCTGGGCCTCGCGACCCAGGTGGCCCTGCCGTCCTTCGAGCACCTGCTGGCCGTCCTGACCTTCACGACGCCCGGCCAGCCGTACGGAGGCGTCTTCTGGACGCTCAGCGTCGAGCTGCAGTTCTACCTGCTCTTCCCGCTGCTCAACCGGCTGCTGGGCGAGCGCGGCCCCGGCGCCCTGCTGCGGCTGCTCGGCGCGATCGCGCTGCTGCGCCTCCTCGTCTGGCTCAGCAGCCCGGCGCCCGAGCCGCACACGTCCGCGCTCTACCTGGGGCTCGCGGGCCGCATCGACCAGTTCCTGCTCGGCATGCTGGCCGCCTGGTGCTACCTGCGCCACCGCGAACGGCTGCGCGCCGGGTGGCTGCCGCCCGCCGCCCTCGCATTGGCGCTGGGCGCCCTGTGGGGCTTCCACCAGCTCCGGGGCTTCATGTCCGACAGCCCGCTGAAGCTGGTGTGGAGCACCCTGGAGGGCGCGGTGTGGGCGGTGTTCGTCGCCGTGTACGTGGCGGGGGCGCGGGACCGGGGCGGGGCCGTGTCCCGGGCCGCGGCCCGGCTCGGCGAGGTCAGCTACTCCGTCTACCTCACGCACTTCATGGTGCTGACGGTGCTGTGCGAGGACGCCCGGCTGGTGGGCGCGCTGCCCTCGCTGCCGCCCGTGTGGGCGGCGTTCGCGCTGAGCGCCCTGGTGGCGCTGCCGGTCACGGTGGGGCTGTCGTTCCTCACGTACCACGCCGTGGAGCTGCCGTTCCTGCGGCTGCGCCGGCCCTACTTGGGGAGCTCGCCGACGGGGGCGGGGAACGCGACGCCCCCGGCCGCGCGAGGCGAGCCGGGGGCGGTGGTGCGTTCCTGACGGTTCAGGAGCGGCCCTGGGGGCCGGTCAGATGAGGCCGAGGCCGCGGACGGCGTCGCGCTCCTCCGCCAGCTCCTGCACCGACGCGTCGATGCGGGAGCGGGAGAACTCGTTGACGTCCAGGCCCTGGACGATCTCGTACTTGCCGTCCTTGCAGGTCACCGGGAAGGAGGAGATCAGGCCCTCCGGGACGCCGTAGGAGCCGTCGGACGGGATGGCCATGGAGGTCCAGTCGCCCTCGGCGGTGCCGTTCACCCACGTGTGGACGTGGTCGATCGCGGCGTTCGCGGCGGAGGCGGCGGAGGAGGCGCCACGGGCCTCGATGATGGCCGCGCCGCGCTTGGCGACGGTCGGGATGAAGTCCTCGGCCAGCCACTTCTCGTCGTTGACGACCTCGGCGGCGCTCTTGCCGCCGATGGTGGCGTGGAAGATGTCCGGGTACTGGGTCGCCGAGTGGTTGCCCCAGATCGTCAGGCGCTTGATGTCGGAGACCTGGGCGCCGGTCTTCTTCGCGAGCTGCGACAGCGCGCGGTTGTGGTCGAGGCGGGTCATCGCGGTGAAGCGCTCGGCCGGTACGTCCGGGGCGGCGGCCTGCGCGATGAGCGCGTTGGTGTTGGCCGGGTTGCCGACGACGAGGACCTTGATGTCGTCCGCGGCGTGGTCGTTGATGGCCTTGCCCTGCGGCTTGAAGATGCCGCCGTTGGCCTCCAGCAGGTCGCCGCGCTCCATGCCCTTCGTGCGCGGGCGGGCGCCCACAAGCAGGGCCACGTTGGCGCCGTCGAAGGCGACGTTCGGGTCGTCGGTGATCTCGATGCCGCGCAGCAGCGGGAAGGCACAGTCGTCGAGCTCCATGGCGGTGCCCTCGGCGGCCTTCAGCCCCTGCGGGATCTCCAGCAGACGGAGCTTGACCGGCACGTCCGCGCCGAGCAGGTGGCCGGAGGCGATGCGGAAGAGCAGCGCGTAACCGATCTGGCCGGCCGCGCCGGTCACGGTGACATTCACGGGAGTGCGGGTCATGGCGATCTCCGTAAGACAGCTGGCGGTGGGGGTCCCTGCCCCTGGTGCTGGACCTCTCCGGCGCCGACGACGCCTCACGTGTGGTGGTGCGATGTCTCGACGTGGAGATATCCAGCGGTCAGGCTATCCGACCCGGGGCGCCTTGAACCCCCGCCCCCTTGTGTCACGGCTCACCCGGACGATGGACGTTCCGGGGTACGGCTCAGCCCGCGGTGCAGCCCTGCGCCCCGGTCTTGAGGGTGGCGCAGGCCTTGGCCCCCGCGCCGCCCTTCGCGGCCACCATCGGCGTGTAGGCGTCGTCGTCGTTCCGTACCGTCCCGTCCTGCGTCGTCCCGCCGACCGTGACCCGTACGGAGTCGCCGGGCACCGCCCGGGTGATACGGGCCCACGCGGCGCCGCACGTCTCGCTGTAGCGGACCTCCACGTGCGCGGCGCCCACCACCGCCGAGGACACCGTCCTTGCGTACTGGCCGCCGCAGCCCATCCGCTCCGGGTCCTGGCCCGTGCAGGACGCCCCCGCGCACTTGACGCCCGGCGGCAGCGACTGCGGGGTGCTCGGCGTGGGCGACGGCGACGGGGACCGCGCCGCGGTGGTGCCGCCCGCGCGGTGGCCGGCCTGCTTGCCGCCGAGGTCGGTGAGGAGGAAGGCCGCGGCGATGACCAGGAGCGCGCCGACGGCGCCCGCCAGGAACATCACGACGGGGCGGCTGCCCTGCTGGTCCTTCGGCCGGGCCGGGGCGGGGGCGCCGGCCCGCGCCTTCGCCTTGGACTTCCGCTCGGCCTTGGCCTTGGCCTTGGCCTTTCCGGCGGCGGGTGACTGGGCCGGGACGGGCGCGGTCACGGGCTGGGGCTGGGCCTGGGGCGGCAGCGCGGGACCGCGGTAACCGGGGCCGTTCGGGCCGCCGTCCGGCGGTATCACCGCGTACGGGGCCGGGCCGGCGGGGCCGGCGGCCACCGGCGTGGCGCCGGTGTCGCCCAGCGCCGCGCGGGCCTGGGCGATGCGGATCGCCTCCATCGTCCGGTCGTGGCGCATCTCCGCGCGGCTCCACGCCCGTTCGGCCAGCTCCCACATGGTCGTCAGGTGCACCGTGTTCGTCCCGGTGACCTCCGCCAGCGCCAGGACCGCGCCCTTGGGTGCGAGCAGACGGCCGTTCAGGTAGCGCTCCCACGACGTCTTGCTGTAGCCCGTACGGTCCGCCACCGCGGCGATGCTCAGTCCGCTGCGGTCGACGAGCCTGCGCAGCTGCCCGGCGAACTCCCTGACCTGCGGGTCCAGCTCGTCCGGCAGCGCCTTCCAACGCGGCATTGCTCCCCCTCGTCCCCCCGTACGTGCCTGTTCGTGCCTCCTTGAGGATGCGCGAAGCCAGGATGACAGTTCCCCGGGGGCCGGGACATGCCTGCGTACGGAACGGCTGTCCTGTTCTCCACCCCCGTTTCCCGACCGTAGCGCAGCGCGCACACCGTGCCGGAATGGTCACTTCCGTGACACAGCGAACAGATATCCCTTGATCGAAATTGGCGCGTCCATGACGCTGTTTGCAGAGACGGCGCCCGTCCTGACTCGGGGGAGAGGATGGGCGCCGTCGGCGTCTCCGCGCCTGTGCCCGTGCGCGTGCCCGCGCCGTGCCCGCGCCCGCTATGCCGGGCTGAAGCAGTCCGGGCGCGGCCCGGCCCGCGCGACGTGCAGACAGACGCGGACGCCGTCCGCCGGGAGGTCGGCGGCGGCCATCGTGGTGACCAGATACCGCCCGGTGTCGCCCGGGCCGTCCACGTCGATCCGGCGCCTGCGCCCGTCCGGCAGCGTCAACTCGACCGTGTCGCCCGCCCGGAGCCCGGTCGTGCGCACCCAGATCGTGCCGCACAGCTCCGCGTGGCGCAGCTCCAGGCGCCGGCCGCCCTCCGCGGTACGCGTGGCGAGCGTGGTCACCATCCCGGCCCCGCCGCACCCCATGGCCAGCGGGTCCTTGCCCTCGCAGGTCCGCCCCGAGCAGCCCGGGTTGCGGAGCAACGGCTCGCGGACCGGCTCTCCGCCCTTGCCGGGCAGGAGCGCCAGCACGGCGAAGAGCGCCGCGCCCACGAGAACCCCGAGCGACACCAGGACCAGCACGACAGCGGTGGGCCGCGTCCGCCGGTGCCGTACGGCTGCGGGCGCGGGGGTCCTCCCGGGTCCGGACCGGGCGGTCGGGCCCGACGCCGGGCCGGGCGGCGCGGGCCTCGGCGCGTGGGCGCGGCCGCTCCACTCCGCGTCGGCCAGCTCCCACAGGGCCAGCAGCCGTCCCGGAGGCTCGCCCACGAGCGCGCACAGTGCCTCAACGGCGCGGCGCGGCACGGGCTTCTTGCCGTTGAGGTACCGCTCCCAGGACGACTTGCTGTACGCGGTGCGGGTGGCCAGCGCGGCCAGGCTCAGCCCGGACCGCTCCCGCAGCCGCCGCAGCTCCGAGGCCAGCCGTACGCACTCGGCGGCCCCGCCGCCGTCCCTCACTTGCGCAGCTCCCTCCAGGTGTCCGGCCCCACTATCCCGTCCACCACGAGGCCCCGCTTCTGCTGGAAGCGCTTGGCGGCCTCCTTCGTCGACTCGGCGTACAGCCCGTCGGTGGTGCCCGGGTCGAAGCCGTGCTCGCGCAGCAGGCACTGGACCTCGACGACGTCGAAGCCGGTGCTGTTGATGTCGAGCAGCATCTCGCGGGTGGCGCTGTGCCCGGCGCGCAGTTCGCCGCCCTCGCGGCGGACCTCGCAGCGGTACGTCTGGCCCCGCAGGTAGCCGGTGTCGGCGACCGCGTGCCCCGCGGGCTTCTGGTCGCCGCCCCAGACGCCCGCGGTGAGCAGCCCCGCCGCGAAGGCGACCGCCACGGCGACGGCGCCGGCCACGACGACGGCCCCGAGCGGCACCATGCGCCGGGAGCGGCCGGCGGCGCCGGTGGCCGCGGCGGGCGTCGCGGGGGCGGGCTCCGGCGGCCCGGGCGCGTCGTCGCGTACGGGATCGGCGTCGGGCGCCCGCTCCCCGGACGTACCGGATGTGCCGGCCGTACCGGCCCCCTCCCCTCCCCCGGCCGCCCGGTCCTGCCTGGCCTGTGCGGCCAGTTCGTACAGCACCACCAGCCGGGTCGCGTCCGCCCCGCACACCTGGGCCATTTCTTCCACGGCCTGCCGCGGCACGGGCTGCTTGCCGTTGAGATACCGCTCCCAGGACGAGCGGCTGTAGCCCGTCTTGCCCGCGAGTGCCGCGAGGCTGAGCCCGCTGTGGTCCTTCAGCCGGCGCAACTGGACGACCAGCCGGCGTTCCCGGTCGTCGAGCCCCGCGGGCAGTTCCTTCCATCTGGCCATGACGTCCCCCCTGGCGCGTCGTACCTACCGCTTCATCAGATCGTCCCGCGCCCGGACGGTTCCACCGGCCCCGGAACGCCTGGCGGGATCCGGCCATGTCCCCGCGTCCCACGGCGACTTCCTGGGAGAGAACGTCCCAGCAGGTCAGAGGGCGGGACGTCCCACGTCCGCCCCAAGTGCGGGGCGGCTCTGGCGCGGTACGGAGTTGGCGCGGGATGGTCGTCACCGAGCCCGGCCGCAGCGCCGACGCCCGTCGGGCGCCGGGCACACGGCCGGCGGCGGCGCGTCCTCGACGGGGGAAGCACGGGGGAACACGGGGGGAACACGGGGACGGGCCGCCGCCCGGAACGGGTCAGAACGCCGCCAGGGCCTTCAGGAGGTTCTCCTCGAGCGCCTCCAGGAACTGGGTGGTCGTCAGCCACGGCTGGCCGGGCCCGAACAGCAGGGCGAGGTCCGCCGTCATCTGGCCGCCCTCGACGGTCTCGGCGCAGACCCGTACCAGGGCGTCGGCGAACCGGACGACCTCCGGGGTGCCGTCCAGCCTGCCGCGGTGGGCGAGGCCGCGGCTCCAGGCGCAGACCGAGGCGATCGGGTTGGTCGACGTGGGCCTCCCCTGCTGGTGCAGCCGGTAGTGGCGGGTCACCGTGCCGTGCGCGGGCTCGGCCAGGAGCGTGCGCCCGTCCGGGGTCACCAGGACGGACGTCATCAGGCCGGGCGTGCCGAAGCCCCGGGAGACGAGCGCGGAGCGGAGGTCGCCGTCGTGGCCGCCGCGGCCCGCCCAGATCCAGCCGCCGTCGCCCTTCAGGGCCTCGGCGACCATGTCGCCGGCGGGCCGGTGCTCGTACGTGAGGTCCGCCCGCTCGAAGTCCGCGCGGAACTCCGCGTCGTAGACCTCCTGGAAGAGGTCCCTGAACCGGCCGTCGTACCTCTTCAGAGCGGTGTTCCTCGTCGACAGGTACACCGGGAAGCGGCGCTCCAGGCCGTGCCGGAGCACGGCGCGCGCGAAGTCCCGGGCCGGTGCGTCGAGGCTGTGCACGGCGAGCGCGGTGCCGGGTCCGGGGAAGGCGCACACCTCCCGCTCGACGGGCTCGGAGCCCGCGCCGTCCGTCGGCGTGAAGGTCACCGTCAGCGTGCCCTCGCCGGGCACCCTCAGCTCCGTGGCGCCGTCCTGGTCGTCCAGGGCCGGCCGGGCGACGACGGCGGGCCGGGTCGCCGGGCCGGGGAACGGCCGGGGCAGGTCGCCGATGACGACCGGCTCGTGGAGGACGGCGCCGCCCAGGACGGCGCCGATGGTGGCCGCGGGCGGGCGGAACCTCGCCTTGAGCCGGAACTCCTCCACGCGGGCCTCGTCGGGGCCGATGGCGGGGCACTTGACGCCCGCGCCGTACCGCAGGACGGCCTGCGCGGCGTCGGCCGTCACCTGGTCGCCGGTGGCGTCCCGGCTCTGGACGCCCAGGTCGTAGTACTTCAGGTCGACATCGAGGTGGGGCAGGACGAGCCTGTCCCTGATGAACTGCCAGATGACGCGGGTCATGTCGTCGCCGTCGAGCTCGACGACGGGATGGACTGCCTTGATCTTGGCCATGCGGCGGAACCCTCTTCTCGCACTCGGGCGGGCCCCCTACCGCACAGTGAAGCGCACGACCTCCTTCAGGAACGGGATCTCCAGCCACGGGTTCGGTTGCGTCATCAGTGCGAGCAGCACGATGGCCCCGCCGAGGGTGCCGTACGTGATCATGTCGGTGAACCGGGACCGTACGGCGAGCATGCCGACGGACGGCAGCGCGCGCCGCAGCGCGGCCCCGGTCAGCAGGGCGACGCCCACGAGGATCGCGCCGACGCGGGGCGCCTGCGGGAACGGGTCGAACCCGATGACGAGCAGCCCCACCGCGGTGAGCCCCAGCACGGTGAGCAACGGCCACTGCCGGGCGGGCGCGGGCGCGTCCCCGGGCGCGGCCCTGCCGCCGCCCTCGGGGCGGGAGGTGCCTTCGGTGACGGCCATGAACCGCTGCGACTTGGCCGCGGGCGCGGGCGGCGCGGCGGGCGCTCCCGTACGTGTCGGGGCGCCCCCGGAGCCCCGAGCCTGCCCGGGGCCTCCGGCTCCGGAGGTCGCCCGTGCGCGCCCGGAACCGGAGGCGGTGGCCGGGGCGGGGCCGGAGGCGGAGGCAGTGCGGCCGGGGGCCGGTTCCGCTGCGCCCGCCTGTTCCGCCCCGGCGGAACGACCGCCCACAGCGGAACCGGCGGCGTCAGGTGGGGTGGTCGGGGACTCGTCGTTCGCCCGTGCGCCCATGGGGGTCGACCTCTCCGGCTCAGTTCGTGGCGGCGGTCGCGGCGCGTTCGGCCGCCTCGACGACGTTGACCAGCAGCTGGGCGCGGGTCATGGGGCCCACGCCGCCCGGGTTCGGGGCGACCCAGCCGGCCACCTCGGCCACGCCGGGGTGGACGTCGCCCACGATCTTGCCGTTCTCGTCGCGGCTGACGCCCACGTCGAGCACGGCGGCGCCCGGCTTGATGTCCTCCGGCTTGATCAGGTGCGGCACACCGGCGGCGGCCACCACGATGTCGGCCCGCCGCAGGTGCGCGGCCAGGTCGCGCGTACCCGTGTGGCACTGCGTGACCGTCGCGTTCTCGGACTTGCGGGTGAGCAGCAGCGGCATCGGGCGGCCGATCGTGACGCCCCGGCCCACCACGACGACGTGCGCCCCGGCGATCTCCACGCCGTGGCGGCGCAGCAGCGTCACGATGCCGGCGGGCGTGCACGGCAGCGGCGCGGGCTCGCCGAGGACCAGCCGGCCCAGGTTCGTCGGGTGCAGACCGTCCGCGTCCTTGGCGGGGTCCATCAGCTCCAGCACGCGGTTGGTGTCGATGCCCTTGGGCAGCGGGAGCTGCACGATGTAGCCGGTGCAGGCGGGGTCCTCGTTCAGCTCGCGGACGACCGCCTCGATGTCCTCCTGCGTGGCGGTGGCGGGCAGTTCACGCTGAATGGACGCGATACCGACCTGCGCGCAGTCGCGGTGCTTGCCCGCGACGTACTTCTGACTGCCGACGTCCTCGCCGACCAGCAGCGTTCCCAGGCCGGGCGTGACGCCCCGCTCCTTGAGGGCCGCCACGCGGGCGGCCAGATCGGACTTGATCGCGGCGGCGGTCGCCTTGCCATCGAGAATCTGCGCGCTCATGGGCCCATCCTCGCGGATGGACCCCGCCCTCTTCCAATTCGCGTGCGCCCGTGCGGGAGGTCAGGTTGCACTTACACAACACTTACGTTTATCGACTGGACAAAAAGTCGACGTTAATACCACGATGAGCCGCGCAATGCCGCGGGCAGTGCCGGGGGGACAAAGCGGCGCGTACATGTGCAGTTCGGTTCCTCCGCGCGGGCCGCGCGTCCCCGCACAACCCACGGAGGAATCACCGCCATGAGTTACGGCGACCCGAACAACCCCTACGGCCAGCAGCCGCAGCAGCCCGGCTACGGCCAGCCCGCCCAGCCCGGCTACGGCTACCCCCAGGCCCCGCCGGTCCAGCCCTACGGCGCCGGCTACCCCGCTGCCCCGATGGCGATGCCGGGCCTGATGCAGACCGCTCGCGTCCTGCTCTTCATCGTCGCCGGCCTCCAGATCATCGTCGGCATCGTCCTGGCCATCATGTTCGCGGCCGTGCAGGACGTCGGTAACTCGACCGGCGCGGAGAGCGCCACCAACGCCCTCGCGGGCCTCGGCTACATCCTGGTCGTGATCGTGCTGGGCTTCGCGGCCTGGGCGATCATCCTGGGCGTCAAGTTCTCCAAGGGCGGCGGCGGCGTGCGCGTGGCGACCATCGTCTACGCGTCGCTGTACATCCTGCTCAGCCTGGCCAACTTCGCGGGCGGCACGTCCTCGTCCGCGGTCGGCGGCGTCATCGGTCTGGCCATCGGCGGCATCATCCTGGCCTCGATGGTCAACAGCAGCGCCAGCGCGTGGTTCAACCGCCCGCGCATGTGATCCCCTGATCACGGCACCGCGTCCGCAGCACGAAGGCCGTGGCACCACCCGAGGGTGGTGCCACGGCCTTCGCCGTGTCCGCGGGATCAGTGGAAGAAGTGGCGCGTCCCCGTGAAGTACATCGTCACGCCCGCCTTCTTCGCGGCCTCCACGACGAGTTCGTCACGGACCGAACCGCCCGGCTGCACGACGGCCTTCACGCCCGCCGCGGCGAGGATCTCCAGGCCGTCCGGGAACGGGAAGAACGCGTCCGAGGCGGCGTACGAGCCGCGCGCACGCTCCTCGCCGGCCCGCTCGACCGCGAGCTTCGCCGAGTCGACGCGGTTGACCTGGCCCATGCCGACGCCGACGCTCGCGCCGTCCTTGGCGAGCAGGATCGCGTTGGACTTGACGGCCCGGCAGGCCTTCCACGCGAACGCCAGCTCGGCCAGCTCGTCGGCGGGCAGGGCCTCGCCGGTCGCCAGGGTCCAGTTGGCCGGGTCGTCGCCGTCCGCCTGGAGGCGGTCGGTGACCTGGAGCAGCACGCCGCCGTCGATCGGCTTCGTCTCGACCGGGGCGGACGGGGCGTCGGGGCAGCGCAGCACCCGGATGTTCTTCTTGCGGGAGAGGACCTCGACCGCGCCGGCCTCGTAGTAGGGCGCCACGATGACCTCGGTGAAGATCTCGGCGACCTGCTCGGCCATCTCGACGGTCACCGGCCGGTTGACGGCGATGACGCCGCCGAAGGCGGACAGCGGGTCACAGGCGTGGGCCTTGCGGTGCGCCTCGCCGACGTCCGCGCCGATGGCGATGCCGCACGGGTTGGCGTGCTTGATGATCGCGACGCACGGCTCGTCGTGGTCGTACGCGGCCCGGCGCGCGGCGTCGGTGTCCGTGTAGTTGTTGTACGACATCTCCTTGCCGTGCAGCTGCTCGGCCTCGGCCAGGCCGCCCCGGCCGCTGAGGTAGAGCGCGGCGCCCTGGTGCGGGTTCTCGCCGTAGCGCAGCACGTTCTGGCGCGTGTAGGTGGCGCCGATGAAGTCGGGGAACGCCGACTCGTCGGCGGGCGCGTAGGAGGACGCGAACCAGGACGCGACGGCCACGTCGTACGCGGCGGTGTGCTGGAACGCCTCGGCCGCCAGACGCTTGCGCGCGGCCAGGTCGAAGCCGCCCGCCTTCACCGCGGCGAGCACGTCGCCGTACCGGGCCGGGGAGGTGACCACCGCGACGGACGGGTGGTTCTTGGCGGCGGCGCGGACCATGGAGGGGCCGCCGATGTCGATCTGCTCGACGCACTCGTCGGGGCCGGCCCCGGAGGCCACGGTCGCCTCGAACGGGTACAGGTTGACCACGACCAGCTCGAAGGGCTCCACACCCAGCTCGGCGAGCTGCTCGCGGTGCGCGTCGAGGCGCAGGTCGGCGAGGATTCCGGCGTGCACGCGCGGGTGCAGCGTCTTGACCCGGCCGTCCAGGCACTCGGGGAAGCCGGTCAGCTCCTCGACCTTGGTGACCGGGACGCCCGCTGCGGCGATCTTCGCGGCCGTGGAGCCGGTGGAGACCAGCTCGACGCCGGCCTCGTGCAGCCCGCGGGCCAGCTCCTCCAGCCCCGTCTTGTCGTAGACACTGATCAACGCGCGACGGATGGGCTTATTCACCGACATGAACCTTTCGTCCCTCAATGCGGTAGCCGTGCCGGGCCAGACGCCCCACGACATCGACGAGCAGCGTGCGCTCGACTTCCTTGATGCGCTCGTGCAGAGCGGCTTCGTCGTCCGTGTCCAGCACCTCGACCACACCCTGGGCGATGATCGGGCCGGTGTCGACTCCGTCGTCGACGAAGTGGACGGTGCACCCGGTGACCTTGGCTCCGTACGCGAGGGCGTCGCGCACACCGTGGGCACCGGGAAAACTGGGCAGCAGGGCAGGGTGCGTATTGACGGTCCGGCCGCCGAAACGCGCCAGGAACTCCTTGCCCACGATCTTCATGAAGCCGGCCGACACGACGAGGTCCGGCTCGTACGCGGCCGTCGCCTCGGCCAGCGCGCGGTCCCACTCGTCGCGGCTCGCGTGGTCCTTCACCCGGCACACGAAGGTCGGCACCCCGGCGCGCTCGGCGCGCTCCAGGCCGGCGATCCCGCCCCGGTCGGCCCCCACCGCGACGATCCGGACCTGCGCGCCGTACCCCTCGGGGTCGGCGGCGATCGCGTCGAGCAGCGCTTGCAGGTTCGTCCCTGACCCGGAGACCAGGACGACGATGCGGGCGGGGGCGGCGGCAGCCACAGGGAACTCTTTTCGCGTGGGCGGTGCGGCTAGGCAGGTCGCGGCCGACCGCTTTGTGCTTTGCTACAAACGCGTCGTGTCCCCTGATACGGGGAACTCTACGAACGAGCCGGCCGTCAGCAACGATACCGGCACACCGCACCTCCCCCGGGGGACGGGGGCGGGGGCGGGCGGTAGCGTCTGGGGCGGAGCCGTCCCCGACGACGGACGGACACGACAACAGGGGAAGACGTTCACCACATGCCGGACCGACGCCGCCGCACGGCCATCCACCTCCTGCCGCGGGAACGCCAGTCCACGGACGACAACAATCCGTTCGCGCCTCCGCCCGAGGGCCGTCCGGACCAGCCGTGGCAGCCCCGCCACCCGGGCAACGGCGGAAGCGGGGGTGAGGGAGGCGCCGGGAACGGCGGCGAGGGCGGCCCGTCCGACGACTCGTCCGGCGACGCGTCCGGCAGGGGCCGGGGCAGCCAGTGGAGCCCGCGCCAGCCGGGACGGTCCTCCGGCGGCTTCGGCGGCGGACCCCAGGGCGACCGGCCGGGGCCGGGCCGCCAGGAGGGGCCGCAGCTGCGCTGGGACCCGACCGACCCGGCCCAGCGGCGCGCCCGCTACGCGCTGCTGGCCGGCATGTGGGGGTTCTTCTTCGCCGTCTTCGACTTCCCGGAGCTGGCGCTGCTGCTGGGCGCGCTCGCGCTGTACTGGGGCATCAGCTCCCTGCGCAACAAGGGCGAGTCCCGCCGCCCGGGTGCCGAGGCGCTGACCGGCCAGGACCCGCAGGCCACGACCGCAGGCGCCAAGTCCCAGCGGACGGCGGCGGTCAGCGGGCTGATCACCGCGGGGCTCGCGCTGATCATCGTGGCGGCGATGTTCACGATGCAGCTGGTGTACCGCGACTTCTACACGTGCGTGGAGGACGCCCTGACGAAGGACGGCCAGCTGTCCTGCAACGAACAGCTCCCGACCCCGCTGCGGGACTTGATCGGCGTCAAGGAGTAACCCGACCACACCGCCGTTCCGTCACTGCGGGCCGGCGCCGCACCGCCGTTCCGGTCGCTGTGGGCTCAGCGCCGGTGCCGCCGTTCCTGCTGTGGGCTGCCGCCGGTGCCGCCGCGACCGCCGTTCCGTCGTTGTGGGCAGTCGTTCCGCTGGGGCGGAACGGGTGGGCACAACGACGGAACGGCCACCCGGCCCGAGGGCCCACCCCCGGCGCGCGCCACGACGGTGGGTGGGTCCGGGTGCGGCCCGGGGTCACGCTCAGATTGGCTCGCTCGGGGCCTTGAGAGCGAAGCGTTGCTGCGTCGCCAATCCTGCGCGCGCGACCCCCGGTCCACCCCCGTCCCGTCGTCGGGCGTCCTCATGTGAGTGGGGGGTGCTGCCCGTCGTCGCCAGGGGGCGCGGCGCGTAGCCACCAAGCGCGGAGCGCCAGTGACAGGGGAACGCCCAGGGTCGCCGTCCAGGCGACCGCCGCCGCGCCCGTGCGCCACCACACCGGCCCGAACTCCGCCAGCCGCCCCGCCCCCAGCGGCCCACCCGCGGCCGCCGCCAGCGCCGCCAGGGCACACCCGCACACCACCGCGGCCAGCAGGGCGGTGAGCGCCGTCTCCCGCACCCCCCAGGCCTCCTCGCGCGCGCCCCGCGCCAGTCGCCAGCCCATCAGGAGACCCGCCACCACCGGCGCCGCCGCCACCGACCAGGCGAGCCAGCCGCCCGGCGCCTCGCCGGGGACCGCCGCCAGCAGGGGGAAGTCCGGCACCGCCGGCCGGCCGGTCACCGCGAGCGGGGTGACCGTGGCCCCCGTACCGAGGGCGAATCCCGCGCCGAGCCCGTACGCCGCACCCCACACCGCCGCGTTCGGCACCAGCGCGAGTGCCAGCAGGACGACCGCCGCCCGCCCGGACCAGTCCGCCGACAGGCCCAGCAGTGACGTGCGGGCCGCGCCCGCGTGCCAGGCCAGCGCCGCGGCGGCCAGCAGCGTCCCGCCGGCCACCAGCGCCAGCACTGCCCAGGCCGCCGCCCGCGCGGCCGCCGCCGGCCGCACCCGGCCCCGCAGCCGCGCGGGCAGCACCCCCGGCGGGCACCCGACGCCGCGCCACGCCCCGGAGGCCGCCGCGGCCACCACGAGGAGCGGCACGTGGACCGCCACGCTCTCCAGGTCCGCCCGCAGGGGGCCCCGCGCGGCGTAGACCGCGGCGCACGCGGCGACCACGAGGTACCCCGCGGTCACGGCGCACACCGCCCCGAACGGCGACGGCCTGGGCCGCCCGTCCGTCGGCTCCACCGCGTCACGCACCGTCCGGTGCGCCAGCCACACCGGCAGCGCCGCCAGGAGCAGCGGGACGACGCCGACGGGCGCGGACGAGCCCGCGAGCGCGTCGGCCCGCACCAGCTCCGCCCCGTGGGCCAGCAGCCACAGGCTCGCCGCGGTGCGCAGCGCCGCTCCGGGTCCGCTGTCCGGGTACGGGGAGGTGGTCCACGCGACGATCACCAGGACGGCCAGCACCCCGAGGCCCAGCCCGCCGGCGATCACCCCGCGCACGAGGGACGCGGCCATGGCGGCGGCGGCACTCCCGCCGTACACGACGGGCCGGTCGGTGGTCGTCTCGGTCACGGAAGCATGCTGCCAACGACACGCGCTGTAGCCGTGTAACGAGCGAATGCCCGTTGTGTCGCTCAATATACGGTTATGTACTTTTCCGTTGAGTGCTGTGCTCCCGGGAGCCTTCCATGACCGGGAACACCCAGGTCGCCCAGGCGCTCACGGGCGAGCCCACCGAAACCCCGCCCGGCCCGCCGCCACAGGACGGGTCGGCGCCCATGCCCACGGAGGCGTTCGACGCGCTGTACACCGGCACCGCGCCGGACCTCGCCCAGCAGGCGTACCTGCTCACCGGGCGCCGCCGCCTCGCGCGCGAGGCGGTCGAGTACGCCTTCCACGTCGCCTGGGGCCGCTGGCCCGAGGTCGCCATCGACCGGAACCCCGCCGGCTGGGTGCGGGCGGTGACGTACGACTACGCGCTGTCCCCCTGGCACCGATTCCGGCCCGCCCACCGGCACCCCGACCCGCCGCCGGACGGCCGCCGTGCGCGCGGCCTGCGCGAGGCGCTGCTGGAGCTGCCGCCCCCGTACCGCAGGACGCTGCTGCTCTACGACGGCCTCGGCATCGGCCTGCCCGAGACCGCCGCCGAGACGGAGGCCAGCACCCCCGCCGCCGGCAACCGGCTCCTCCACGCCCGCGCCCTCCTCGCCGAGCACGACCCCGACACCACCGAGCCGGAGGTGCTGCGCGCGCGGCTGGCGGAGCTGCTGGCCGCCGGCCCGACGATCGTGCTGTCCGCCCCGCGTGCCGTCCGCACCGGCAGCGAGCGGCGCGTCCGGCTGTGGACCCGCGCCGCCGTCGCGCTCACCGCGCTGATCGTCGCGGCCACCGCCTTCACCCTGGCCACCGCCCCCACCCGGTACGAGCCGCCGCTCGCACCCGGCGAGGCCGTCGGCGGCGTACCGGTCCTCAGCGGCTCTCAGCCGCTCACCCAGCAGGAGCAGCAGCTGCGCGACCGGCTGCACTCCGAGCCGGTGAACGGCCCGCCCCGCCTCGTACCCGACTCGCGCTGACGGCGTCGCCGCGACGACGAACGGGTGGGCCCGCCCCCGGACGTACCGGGAGCGGGCCCACCCGCTGCGACTTTCGAGGCGATCAGGCGGCGTGACCCTCAAGGATCTCGCGCGCCAGCTTGGCCGTCTCGGTCGGCGTCTTGCCGACCTTGACGCCCGCGGCCTCCAGGGCCTCCTTCTTCGCCTGCGCGGTGCCGGACGAACCGGACACGATCGCACCGGCGTGGCCCATCGTCTTGCCCTCGGGGGCGGTGAAGCCCGCGACGTAGCCGACGACCGGCTTGGTGACGTTGGCCTTGATGAAGTCGGCCGCGCGCTCCTCGGCGTCGCCGCCGATCTCACCGATCATGACGATCAGCTCGGTCTCCGGGTCGGCCTCGAAGGCCGCCAGGGCGTCGATGTGGGTGGTGCCGATGACCGGGTCACCACCGATGCCGACGCAGGACGAGAAGCCGATGTCACGCAGCTCGTACATCATCTGGTAGGTCAGCGTGCCGGACTTCGACACCAGACCGATCTTGCCGGGCTTGGTGATGTCGCCCGGGATGATGCCGGCGTTGGACTGGCCCGGCGTGATCAGGCCGGGGCAGTTCGGGCCGATGATGCGGGTCTTGTTGCCCTTGGACTTCGCGTACGCCCAGAAGGCGGCGGAGTCGTGGACGGCGATGCCCTCGGTGATGACGACGGCCAGCGGGATCTCGGCGTCGATGGCCTCGATGACGGCGGCCTTCGCGAAGGCCGGCGGCACGAAGAGGACGGAGACGTCGGCGCCGGTCTTCTCCATCGCCTCGGCGACCGAGCCGAAGACGGGAACTTCGGTGCCGTCGAAGTCGACGGTGGTGCCGGCCTTGCGCGGGTTCACACCGCCGACGATGTTGGTGCCGTCACCCAGCATGAGCTTGGTGTGCTTCATGCCGGTGGCGCCGGTCATGCCCTGGACGATGACCTTGCTGTCCTTGGTCAGGAAGATAGCCATGGTGTGTCTGTGACCTCGTCCCTTTTACTTCGCAGCCGCGAGCTCGGCGGCCTTGTCGGCCGCGCCGTCCATGGTGTCCACGCGCTGCACGAGCGGGTGGTTCGCGTCCGAGAGGATCTTGCGACCCAGCTCCGCGTTGTTGCCGTCGAGACGCACGACCAGCGGCTTGGTGACGTCCTCGCCGCGGGAGGCCAGCAGCTCCAGCGCCTGCACGATGCCGTTGGCGACCTCGTCACAGGCGGTGATGCCGCCGAAGACGTTGACGAAGACGGACTTGACGTCCGGGTCGCCGAGGATGATCTCCAGGCCGTTCGCCATGACCTCGGCGGAGGCGCCGCCGCCGATGTCGAGGAAGTTGGCGGGCTTCACGCCGCCGTGCGCCTCACCGGCGTACGCGACGACGTCCAGGGTCGACATGACCAGGCCGGCGCCGTTGCCGATGATGCCGACCTCGCCGTCGAGCTTGACGTAGTTGAGGCCCTTGGCCTTGGCGGCAGCCTCGAGCGGGTTGGCTGCGGCCTTGTCCTCGAGCGCCTCGTGCTCCGGCTGGCGGAAGTCGGCGTTGGCGTCCAGCGAGACCTTGCCGTCGAGGGCCAGGATGTCGCCGGAGGCGACCTTGGCCAGCGGGTTGACCTCGACGAGGAGGGCGTCCTCGGCGACGAAGGTCTTCCACAGGGTCACGAGGACCTCGGCGACCTGCTCGGCCACGTCGGCCGGGAACTGCGCCAGGGCGACGATCTCGCGGGCCTTCTCGATCGAGACGCCCTCGACGGCGTCGACCGGGACCTTGGCCAGCTTCTCGGGGGTCGTCGCGGCGACCTCCTCGATGTCCATGCCGCCCGCGACCGAGGCCATGGCCAGGAAGGTGCGGTTGGTGCGGTCGAGGAGGTACGAGACGTAGTACTCCTCGACGATCTCCGGCGCGGTCTCGGCGATCATGACCTTGTGGACCGTGTGGCCCTTGATGTCCATGCCGAGGATCTGCTGGGCCTTCTCGACCGCGTCCTGCGGGTCGGAGGCCAGCTTGACGCCGCCGGCCTTGCCGCGGCCGCCGACCTTCACCTGCGCCTTGACGACCGAACGGCCGCCCAGTCGCTCGGTGGCCTCGCGCGCCGCCTCAGGCGTGTCGATGACTTCACCGGCCAGCACCGGTACACCGTGCTTGGCGAAGAGGTCCCTCGCCTGGTACTCGAACAGGTCCACGCGCGTCCGTCCCTTTTCTGGTGATCGCGGTTCGTTGTCTGCGTGGGCGTGCCGCGCGCCCGTCTGCGGGCCGAGGGCAACGTGACTGCGCTGTCACAAGGGAGGCGTACACGGTGTCCGTGGACGCGGCATGTCCGTCTCGCAGGTTATCGCCGTGGGACCGGGGTCCCTAAATCGCAGCTCACACCCAAGCGGTGATACCTGTCACAGACACGGGCCTCAAACGGGCGGCCCCCCTGGCTGTGAGGCCGCCCGTCGCTACGGATTTCGTACCAGATCAGACGAGGTAGTCCGGGGTCACGGCGGACACCGTGCCCTCGGCGCCGGCGACGGTCGCGCCGGTGAACGGCTGGGCGTCGGACATGGTCGACGCGGTCAGCGTGTGGGCGAACGGCGTGGCGTGTCCCGCGACACCGCCCGCGAGGTCGGTGGTGGCCGTGGTCACCCCGCCGGCGATGGGCTCGACCTGGTCGGCGACGGCCGCGACGAGCGGCTGGACGGAGCCGGTCACGCCCTGGGCGAACGGCTGGACCTCGCCGACCACGCCGGTCGCCAGCGGCTGGACGCCGGACACGGTGGTGCCCACGGCGCCGCCCGCGACGGTGACCGCGTCACCGGCCGTGTCGGTGGCGTACGGGAGCAGCGCGTCGACGGTGCGGTCCACGATCGGCGGCAGGAGGTCGGCGACCAGGCCGTCCACGACGGGCGCCGTGGTGGCGTAGGCCTGGTCGGCGGTGGGGGTCTGCGGGTCCAGCTCCGCGGCGAAGGCGGCGAGCGGGCCGAAGAGGTAGTCGATCTCGCCCTCGGCCGTGTCGACGACGGACCCGGCGGCCGGCGCCTGGACGCTCGGGGCCTGCACGGACGGGGCCTGGACCGCGGGCGCCTGCACGGACGGCGTCTGGACGCTGGGGGCGGTCGGGGCCTGGAGGGTGGGGGCCTGGACGCTCGGAACCCGGACGGAGCCGGAGTCGACGGTCGTGTCGCCGACGGACACCTCGGCGCCGGTGGAGCCGGGCGTGAGGTCGACGGACACCTCGACGGACGTGTCCTCGACGCTGTCGACCGCCTTGTCCGGCGTGGACAGCGGCACGGACACGGGCAGCTCGTCCGCGCTGGCGGCGGCGGTGCCGAGCGCCCACATGCCGGTGGCGGTGGCGGCGACGGCTATGGAGCGGCGGATGTTCTTGTTCATGCGAACGTCAGTCCTTCGAATGCAAGCGTGTGGTGACGGCGGGCAGACCTGCTCCGCCCCCGCGCGGCAGGTCTTGTGTCGGGTACGAGCGCCGTGTCGGCACGAGCGCGTGCGCCGGCTGGTGGGCGCCGCCGGTTTGCCGTGGGGCAGCCGCCGCGCTGGACGCCGCCGCGCTGTGGGCAGTCGTCCCGCATGGGGCCGGCCCCTGGACCTGGTCCTTGGGAGAGGAACGGGTGGGCACGGCGGAACGGCCCGCAGGGATCGCGGCCGGTGCTTCGGTGCGGTGCGCCGCCTGTGCGGCAGGCGCGACTGGTGGCGCTACGGCTCGGTGGCTCGTGGCTCTGTGGCGCTACGGCTCTGTGGCGCTACGGCTCGGTGGCTCTACGGCTCGGTGGCTCGTGGCTCGAGCGGGAGGGGCGTGGGCCTAGCCGGGGAATTCGAGGATGTCGTGCGGGCGGTCGCACGTGGGCGCGGCGGTCGCGGGCAGGCCGGTGCCTCCCGCTGTGCCGGGCGGCGTGCCCGCGCGGTCGGTGACGGCCGGCTGATCGGCCGCCCCGCGCGGCGAGCCGCTGTCGCCCGCGGTGTGCAGGGCGGCTCCGCCGCAGGGCTGCTGGTGGCGCGCGGGTGCCGGGAAGTCGGCAGGCGCGGAGACCGTGGCGGGCGCCGCCGTGGGCTGCGCCGCAGTGGTGTGTTCCGCGGCCGCGACGCCGGACGGGTCCGTGCCGAACGCGGTGGCGGTCGCGGCACCGGCGACGGCCGGCGCGGTGTCCGGCCGGTCGGTGGTGCGCGGCGCGTCCCCGGGCTGCTGCCCGGACACCGGCCGGTACGGCTCCGCCGACTGCGGCGGCGCGGGCAGGGCGGGCACGGCGGGCGTCAGCACGGGCGGCCGGACCGGCGCGGCCGGTGCGTCCGTGACCGGCGCGGTGACGCCGTGGACGGCGTCGGCGGCGGTGCCGGCGGCTTCAGCGGCTTCGGTGACCGGCTTGGTGGCGGCCGACGAGGTGTCCCGGGCGGCGTCGGGCTCGACGACCCGCCGTACGGTCCCGGTGACGTCCTCGGCGGCAGGCCTCAGCTGCCCGGTCTCCTCGACGGTGACCGCGGAGCGCTGCTCCACGGCCCGCGCGTCGGAGCCGCAGAAGAACCCGATCGCCAGGAGGCCGCCGAGGAACAGCGCGACCGCCCACGCACGCCGGCCCGCCGCACCGCGCCACCGGCGCAGAGCGGCGACGGGCGCAACAGCGGCTGCGACAGTCACGGCGTTCGGAACCCTCCCGGTTCGCGGGACCCACTCAGGATGGGGAAACGCGGAACCCCTACGTCCGCGTACGACGGCGACGATGCTTGCACGAGCAGCCCCGGGTCACGCAAGTCCCCTGTTCCTGATGGTCCGCCATGTCCGCTTTGACCGGGCCAAGTCACACCCGCGTATCCGTCAGACCGCTTCGGGCACCGGCAGGGGCCGCTTCTCGATGGCCGCCGCCATGACCTCCGGGAACAGGTCGGGCGTGCAGGCGAACGCCGGGGCGCCGAGCGCCGCCAGGGCCGCCGCGTGCTCCCGGTCGTACGCCGGGGTGCCCTCGTCGGAGAGCGCCAGCAGCGCCACGAACTGCACGCCGGAGGCCTTCATGGCCGCCACGCGCTTCAGCATCTCGTCCCGTATGCCGCCCTCGTAGAGGTCGCTGATGAGGACGACGACGGTGTCGGCGGGGCGGGCGATCTGCGACTGGCAGTACGCGAGGGCGCGGTTGATGTCCGTGCCACCGCCGAGCTGCGTGCCGAACAGTACGTCGACCGGGTCGTCGAGCTGGTCGGTGAGGTCGACGACCGCCGTGTCGAAGACGACGAGCCGGGTGGCGATGGACCGCATCGACGCCAGGACGGCGCCGAACACGGACGCGTACACGACCGACGCGGCCATCGAGCCGGACTGGTCGATGCAGAGCACCACGTCCTTCTTGACCGACTGGGCGGCCCGGCCGTAGCCGATGAGCCGCTCGGGCACGACCGTGCGGTACTCGGGGAGGTAGTTCTTCAGGTTGGCCCGGATGGTGCGGTCCCAGTCGATGTCCCGGTGGCGGGGCCGGCTGACGCGGGCGCTGCGGTCGAGGGCGCCGGTGAGGGTGGCGCGCGTACGGCTGGCGAGCCGCTTCTCCAGGTCCTCGACGACCTTGCGGACGACGGCCCGCGCGGTCTCCTTGGTGGTCTCGGGCATGGCCTTGTTGAGCGAGAGGAGCGTGCCGACGAGGTGGACGTCCGCCTCGACGGCCTCCAGCATCTCCGGCTCCAGCAGGAGCGCCGACAGGCCGAGCCGGTCGATGGCGTCGCGCTGCATGACCTGGACGACGGAGCTGGGGAAGTACGTACGGATGTCGCCGAGCCAGCGGGCGACGGACGGCGCCGACGCGCCGAGCCCCGCCGAACGGTCCCGGCCGTCCTGCCGGTCCCCGCCCCGCCCCGAGCCGTAGAGGGCGCCGAGCGCGCCGTCCATGGCGGCGTCGGTGCCGGCCAGGGTGCATCCGGTGCCGTCGGCGTCGCCGCCGCCCAGCACCATGCGCCACCGCCGCAGCCGCTCGTCCTCGTGGTCCCGAACGGTCATGCCCCCACCCCCACTGGTGCGTTGTCGTCGGTCGGCCGCCCGGCCTCGTGGCCGAGCAGGAGCCGCAGCAGCGGCAGTACGGCGTCGGCGCGCTCCTCGTCGAGGCCCGGGCCGAAGCCGGGTGTACCCGCCTCGGCGAGGGCGGCGCCGCCACCGGTGGCCGGGCCGCGGCGGACCAGTTCGCCGAGGGTCCGGCGTACACCCGGCTCGTACGCGGAGAAGGTGCGCCGCAGCAGCGGCAGCACATCGGTGAACGCCTCGGCGGGCACCCCGGTCAGCCAGGCGTCGACCAGGCCGAGCAGCCGCTCGTCGTGGACGAGGAGCATGCCGCCGGAGCGGTCGCGACCGGGTCCTGGGGCGCCGCCGACGAACCCCTCTATCCAGGCGGCCGCGTCGGCCGGCGGTGTGCCGGGGGACAGGGCGAGGCCCATCAGGCGGGCGGCGTCGTCCTGTTCGAGGCGCCCGTCGTCGAGGAGGAGCCGGGTGGCGCGCCCGCGTATCACTCCGGGCACGGTGTCGCGGTCGGCGAGCCGGTGCAGGACGGAGCCCCACTGGGCGGTGACGTCGTCGGCGTCCGGGAGCAGCCGTAGGGCGCTGTGCACGGTGTCCAGGTGGCCGCGCATCTCGGTGGCGCCGTCGGCGTCGAGCCCGGTGCAGGCGGGCGGCAGGCCGACGCAGACGCGGGCGGCGAGTCCGGTGGCGACCTCGGCGAGGGCGGCGGTGTCGGTGGCCCGCACGTCGCCGTAGCGCAGGGACCGGGCGAGGGCGGGCAGGGCCTGGGCGAGGCGGCCGACGTCGGTGTCGAGCGCGGCGCGGTCCGCGAGCGCCTTCATCACGACGGGCAGCGCGTCGGGCAGTTCGGCCAGGAGGCACCGCTCGGCGAGCGCGGTCACCTCGCCGAGCGCGGTCGCGGCGGTGGCCTGCGCCTCGGCCTTGGCGGTCGCGGCGGCGAGCACGGTGGTGCCCCACACGCCGGCCTCGGCGACCCGCACGTACAGCTCCGGCTCCCACCGCAGCCGCCAGCTCTCCCGGAACGTGCCGGTGCTGCCGGTGCGGCCGGCGGCGGGCTCGCCCCAGTCGATGCCGAGGAGGCGGAGCCGGTGCAGCAGTCTGCTGCGGGCGGCGTCGGTGTCCTTGCGCAGGTCCAGGTCGAGTTCGCGCTCCAGAGCCTCGGGCTTGAGGCGCAGGCCGCGCTGGAGGCGGGTCAGGTCGCGCTGGAGCGGGACGGCGGGCGCCCCGTCGGGGACCTCGCCGAGGACGTCGCCGACGACGAGGCGGTCGTGGACGAGGGCGAGCGGTACGTCGGAGCCGTCGCACATGACCGCCCGGACGGCGTCGGTGGTCTCGGTGAGTCCGGCGAGGGGACGGCCGCGGACCGCGGCGAGCGTCTGCGCGAGCCGTACGGCCTCGATGACGTGGGCGGAGGACACCATGCGGTCCTCGGCGCGCAGGAGTCCGGCGACCTTGGTCATCCAGCGTTCGACGGGCCGGTCGGGCGCGGCGAACAGGTGCCCGTACCAGCCGGGCGAGTCGATGCCGGCGCCGTACCCGGAGTGCCGGGCGAGCCTGCGGTGCGTCCAGGGCACCCAGGTGATCTCGGTCTTCGTCCTGGGGAGGCCCTTGAGGAGGGCGCGGTCGGCGGTGGCGGTGGCCTTGGCGGCCAGGGCGGGGACGTGCCAGGCGCCGCACACCACGGCCACGCCGTCGCCGTGCCGCTTGCGCGCGGCCCGGAGGTGGAGGCGCATGTGGGCCTCGCGGATCTGGTCGCGGCGGGTGCCGGGGCCGTGGGTCTCGCGCAGGGCCGCCATGGCCTCGGCGACGGCCTCGAACGGGGCGAAGGGGTCGTCGCCGGCCGTGGTGCGGTGCTCGACGACGTCCTCCCACCAGCGCTCCGGGTCGTCGTATCCGGCGGTCCCGGCGAGGACGGCGAGGGGGTCGGTGCGCAGGCCGTGCTGCTGGGCGGGTTCGCCGCCGTCGTCCGTGTCGTCCTCCTCGTCGCCCCAGCTGGGGTCGCCCGTCATGGCGAGGGAGTGGGCGGCGGGCAGGTCCATGAACCGCACCTCGGCGCCGTGGTCGAGCGCCCAGCGCAGGGCGACCCACTCGGGCGAGAACGCGGCGAGCGGCCAGAACGCGGCCCGGGCGGGGTCGTCCACGGCGTGGGCGAGGAGGGCGACCGGGGGCCGCATGCGCGCGTCCGCGGCGAGCGGCAGCAGGGCGTCGCCCTCGGGCGGGCCCTCGATGAGGACGGCCTGCGGCTTGGCCGCGTCGAGCGCGGCGCGGACGGCGCGTGCGGAGCCGGGCCCGTGGTGGCGTACGCCGAGCAGCAGGGGTGCCGTCATGCCGACACCTCGCGGCAGGCGCGGTAGAAGTCCTTCCAGCCGTCCCGCTCGCGCACGACCGTCTCCAGGTACTCCTGCCAGATGACGCGGTCGGCGGCCGGGTCGCGGACGACGGCGCCGAGGATGCCGGCGGCGACGTCGCCGGGCCGCAGCACTCCGTCGCCGAAGTGGGCGGCCAGGGCGAGTCCGTTGGTGACGACGGAGATGGCCTCGGCCGTGGACAGCGTGCCGGAGGGCGACTTGAGCTTGGTGCGGCCGTCGGTGGTGACGCCGTCGCGCAGCTCGCGGAAGACGGTGACGACCCGGCGGATCTCGTCCATGCCCTCGGGCGCTGCGGGCAGGTCGAGGGAGCGTCCGATCTGGTCGACACGGCGGGAGACGATGTCCACCTCGGCGTCGGCCGTCTCGGGCAGGGGCAGTACGACGGTGTTGAAGCGGCGGCGCAGGGCGCTCGACAGGTCGTTGACGCCGCGGTCGCGGTCGTTGGCGGTGGCGATCAGGTTGAAGCCGCGGACCGCCTGCACCTCCTGGCCCAGCTCCGGGACGGGGAGCGTCTTCTCGGACAGGATCGTGATCAGCGTGTCCTGGACGTCGGCGGGGATACGGGTGAGCTCCTCGACGCGTGCCGTCATGCCGTCGGCCATGGCGCGCATGATCGGTCCGGGCACGAGGGCGTCCCTGCTGGGGCCGTGGGCGAGCAGTTGTGCGTAGTTCCACCCGTAGCGGATGGCCTCCTCGGGTGTGCCGGCCGTGCCCTGGACGAGGAGGGTGGAGTCACCGCTGACGGCCGCCGCGAGGTGTTCGGACACCCAGGTCTTGGCGGTGCCGGGCACGCCGAGCAGGAGGAGCGCCCGGTCCGTGGCGAGGGTGGTGACGGCGACCTCGACGATCCGGCGCGGGCCCACGTACTTCGGTGTGATCACCGTGCCGTCGGGCAGCGTGCCGCCGAGCAGGTACGTGGCGACGGCCCAGGGCGACAGGCGCCAGCGCTCGGGGCGGGGCCGGTCGTCGGCCGCGGCGAGCGCCGCCAGCTCGTGGGCGAACGCGTCCTCGGCATGCGGCCGCAGGGCCTCGCCGGGGTGGTTCTCGGTGGTCGCGGGCACGGTCATGTGATCCCCCTCCAGATCGTTCGATTCGTTCGACCGGGTGTGGGATCCACCGTGCACCACGCCACTGACAATCGGCCGTTTCCGCAGGTGGGAGCGGAAACGGCCAAGTATTTCGGGCAGTTGGGCGCCGGGTCAGCCGGCGATCGGCGAGATGGCCACGCAGCTGGCGGACGCGGCGGTGCCCTTGCCGCTCGCCTCCTTGATCACCTTGCCCTGGTAGGTGATCTTGCAGGTGGCCGACGCACCCCCGGTGTCGAGCGCGACGGGCGTGACGAGCGGGGCCTCGATGCCGCGCAGGGTCACCGTCTTCTTCCACGGCAGCGTGGGCTTCTCCACCGTTTCGAGCTTGGGGTTCATCGCGTCGCCCCCGCCGCCGTTGTAGCTGATGGAGTCGATGCCCGAGCCGGTCACCTCGTACGTGACCTCGTACGTCTCGTTGACGGACTTGTCGACCTGCTTGGCGGCCTCGTCGGCGGCCGAGCAGGCGGTCAGGCCGAGCGCGAGGCAGGCGGCGGCGACGGCGGATGCGGCGCGGAGTCCGGTGCGGTTCATGGTGGGGTCCCCCGTGAGTAAGGCGCTCATGTCATGCACACACAACTCTACGGGCGCCGGGCGGAATTCACCCCGACTCCGGTCGTCCACAGGTGACATCGCAGCTCGGAGCCGATTGTCAGTGGCGCGTCCTACGGTCGTCGGCATGAGTGAACAGGGGGTGCGCTGGACGGCGGAACAGGTGCTGGCTCTGGCTCCTGACGCCGCCTCGCGCAAAGCGGGAAGCAAGCTCGGTACGGCGGGACCGTGGTCCGGCGCCGGCTGCAGTGGTACGGGCGCGGTCTGGGGCCTGTGCAAGGGCAGCGGCAGCAAGCCGTACCAGACGGTCGTCGACATCACGGGCCCGGCGTACAAGTGCAGTTGCCCGAGCCGGAAGTTCCCGTGCAAGCACGCGCTGGGGCTGCTGCTGCTCTGGGCGGGCGGCGACGAGGCGGTCCCGGCCGCCCAGGACGCGCCCGACTGGGCCGGCGAGTGGCTGGCGGCCCGCGTCGCCCGGAGCAGGCCCAAGGAGGAGAGGAACGCCAGGCAGGCGGACCCCGAGGCCGCGCGGCGCAGGGCCGCGAACCGGTTGGCACGGGTCACCGCCGGCGCCGAGGAGCTGGAGCAGCGCCTCGCGGACCTGGTGCGCGGCGGGCTGGCCTCCGCCGACCAGGGCGGGTACGGCCTGTGGGAGGAGACGGCGCGCCGCATGGTCGACGCCCAGGCGCCCGGGCTCGCCGGCCGGGTCAGGGAGCTGGGCGCCATACCGGGCTCCGGGCCCGGGTGGCCGGTCCGGCTGCTGGAGGAGAGCGCGCTGACACACCTCCTCGACCGGGCGTGGCTCGGCATCGAGCGGCTTCCCGAGCCGCTGGCCGCCACGGTCCGGACCCGCGTGGGCCTCCCCGCCGCCGTCACCGGCCCGGCGATCCGCGACCGCTGGCTGGTCCTCGCCCAGTACGACACGTCCGACGGCAGGCTCACCACGCGTCGCATATGGCTGTACGGGCACGGAACGGGCCGCACGGCCCTGCTGCTGTCGTTCGGCGCGGCCGGCCGCGCGCCGCAACTGGCCCTGCCGGTGGGCGTCGTGATCGACGCCGAGGTCACCCCGCACCCGGGGGCGGGCCAGCTGCGGGCGGACCTGGGAAGTCAGTTCGCCGCGCCCGTCCCGGCCGACGCCCCGCCGCCGGGGGGCACGGTCGGCGACGCCCTCACGGCGTACGGACTGGCCCTTCGGCACGACCCGTGGCTGGAGTCGTGGCCCGTGACGCTGCGGGACGTCGTGCCCGTACCGACGGCCGGGGGCTGGCAGCTGGCGGACGCGGACGGCGGCGAGGCCCTGCCGGTCGTGGCGGCCGCACTGGGCCGGCCGGGGCTGTGGCGGCTGGCCGCGGTGTCGGGCGGCGCCCCGGTCACCGTCTTCGGCGAGTGCGGGCACCGGGGGTTCACGCCCCTGGCCGCCTGGTCGGCGGAGACACCGGACACGATCCCGCTCACCTGAGGCAGAAGGGCCGACACCAGATGACCACCACGTCGTGGGAAGACCTCGTCACCTCGGCGCTCCTCGGCACCGACCGCCGCCCGCCGGCCGGCGCGCAGCCCGCCGCCGACGCACCGGTGGCGCTGCTCGACGCGGCCGCGCTGCACACCGTACGGCGCAGGGCCGGCCTCGTACCGGCACCGGCCGCGGAGCTGCCGCAGCCCGCCCCGCACGACCCCCGGCCTCCCGTGCCGGAGGCGGCCCGGCGGCGCCTGACGATGCTGCTCGCCGACCGGGGCGCCGGCCAGGGCGGCCGCCGCGGCTCCGCCCCCGACCTCACGGAGCTGCTGCCCCAGTGGCTGGCCGCCGCGAACGAGCACGGCTACCGGGCGCCCGCGCCGGTCCTGCCGGCGCTGCTGGACGCCGCCCGGGCGCGTACGGACCTGCGGCCGCAGGCGCTGGCGTTCGCCGGGCCGCGCGGGCTGTGGCTGGCCCGCTTCAACCCCGAGTGGAAGTTCGCCCTGCGCGGCGCAGCCGGCGGCACGGCGCTGCCCGCGCCCGACGACGCGGAGGGCGTGCGGCAGCTCTGGGAGGAGGGGCTGTTCGCCGAGCGCGTCGCGCTGCTCGGGGCGGTGCGGGCGCACGATGCCGGCGCGGCCCTGGAGCTGCTGGCGTCGTCCTGGTCCACGGAGCGGGCCGACGACCGGCTGATGTTCCTCGACTCGCTGCGCGGCGGGCTGTCCGAGCGGGACGAGCCGTTCCTGGAGCGGGCCCTGTCCGACCGCAGCCGCAACGTACGGTCCACGGCGGCTGAGCTGCTGTCCGCGCTGCCGCGGTCGGCGTTCGCCGGGCGCATGGCGGAGCGCGCCGCGTCCTGCGTCGGCCTCGACCACACCGGGGACGACGCGACGATCACGGTGGAGGCGCCGCACGAGTGCGACGCCGGCATGCAGCGCGACGGCGTCCTGCCCCAGCCGCCCACGGGACGCGGCGAGCGCTCGTGGTGGCTCGGCCAGCTGGTGGAAGCGGCCCCGCTCGCCACCTGGACCGCCCGCCTCGGCGGCCGCACGCCCCGGCAGATCGTGGCCCTGCCCGTGGCCGACGACTGGCGGGACGAGCTGCACGCCGCGTGGTGCCGGGCCGCGGTGCGGCAACGGGACGCGGACTGGTCCCGCGCCCTGCTGGGCTCCGCCTCGGCGGACGGTCCCGGCACGTCGTCCTCCGCCGAGCGGTCGTCCCTGCTGTCCACCCTGCCGGAGGGGGAACGGGCCGCGTGGGTCGCCGAGTTCATCGCGGCGCACGGCCTGTCGGAGGCGTTCCAGCTGCTCGGCGTCTGCGCGGTGCCGTGGGCGCGGCCGCTGGGCCGGGCCGTGGTCGACGCCCTGGACATCGCCCGCGACGCGGGCAGCTACCCCTGGAGCTTCAGCGGCGTGATGGGCCTCGCCGAGCGGTGCCTGGATCCCGCCGAGGCGGATCGGCTGGAGGTCCTGACGGCGATACCCGACGAGCCGGAGGGCGCGTCGCCGGGCGCCGGCGGCTACTGGTCGGAGGCCTTCCAACGCCTGGTCGCCACGCTCCGCCTGCGGGCAGCGATGCACGAGGAACTACGGGCCTGACCCCGGCCCCCACAGGGGGTGAGCCGCCCACGGGCGGGTGGTCCCACCCACCCCATCCCCACCGGGGGCAAGCCGCCCACCCCCGGACCCACCCACCGTCGTGACGCGCAAGGGCGGAGCCTCAGGCCGGGGGGCCGTTCCTGCTGTGCCCACCCGTTCCGCCCTGCGGAACGACTGCCCACAGCAGGAACGGCGGCACCGGCGACGCCAGCCCACAACGACGGAACGGCGCGCAACGACGCCAGCCCGCAGCAGGCGCGCCCCCGGCGCGGGCCGTGCGCCTCAGGGGCCGCGGAGGTTCAGGCCTCCGCGGGCTGGCGGACGTTCGCGTTGACCCAGTCGACGATCGACGCCGTCGTCGCGCCCGGCGTGAAGATCTCGGCGACGCCCTTCTCCTTCAGCGGCGGGATGTCCGCCTCCGGAATGATCCCGCCGCCGAAGACCTTGATGTCCTCCGCGTCGCGCTCCTTCAGAAGCTCGAGGACCCTCACGAAGAGCGTGTTGTGCGCACCCGACAGGATCGACATACCGATCGCGTCCGCATCCTCCTGGATGGCGGTGTCCACGATCTGCTCCGGCGTCTGGTGCAGTCCGGTGTAGATGACCTCCATGCCGGCGTCCCGCAGCGCTCGCGCGATCACCTTCGCGCCGCGATCGTGGCCGTCGAGACCCGGCTTGGCCACCACCACGCGGATCGGACCGGTCACACCCATCACTGCCTCCACATGCGTCCCCCGAACCTGTCCGCCGGGGAAGTGAACGAACGTTATCGCCAGCATCCCGCAACCGGCCGTTTCGCGGTGGAGAGCGAGGGGGAAATCACACGTGGGACATGTTCGCTCTGCGCCGTACCCCTATCAGGCGGACCGAAGGCCACCACTGGGGCGCGCGCATACGGGAGCCGCGACGAGGTCGTCGTATCACCGTGCCACTACCAGCCGCGTGGCACGGCGGTACGGCCTATCCCCACCCCTCATCGTCGGCGCCGCATGGGGCATACGGGGGGACGGAGCCGCCCTCCGTATGCCGTTCCACCCGGGAGGTCGGCCATGGAGGTCCTGCGCAAAGTCGTGCCCTGGGGGCTGTCCACCGCCCTGTTCAAGGCCACGCTGCTCGAGGTGGCGATCCTGGTCGCCCACCTCGCGCTCTACCCGACCGGGATCACGCAGGAACGCCGCATCGGACCGGGACCGACAGCCGAGCCCACACGGCAGCCCGGCCCCGGGACGGCACCCGGACCGGCGACCGCACCCGGCGCGGCACCCGCACCCCCATCCCCGCAGCCACCCGTCGTCCTCGTGCACGGGTTCATCGACAACCGTTCCGTCTTCGTGCTGCTCCGCCGGGCGCTGGCCCGTGACGGACGGCGGCATCTCGCGTCCCTCAACTACTCGCCGCTGACCTGTGACCTCCGCGCCGCCGCCGGACTGCTCGGCCGGCACGTCGAGGACGTCTGCGCGCGCACGGGTCACGGCGAGGTGGACATCGTGGGGCACAGCCTGGGCGGGCTGATCGCCCGCTACTACGTCCAGCGGCTCGGGGGCGACCGCCGCGTACGCACCCTCGTCACGCTCGGCACTCCGCATTCCGGCACCGCGGCGGCGCCGCTCGCGGGCGCCCATCCTCTGGTGCGGCAGATGCGGCCGGGCTCCGAGGTCCTGCGCGAGCTGGACGGTCCGGCGCCCGGGTGCCGGACGCGTTTCGTCAGTTTCTGGAGCGAGCTCGACCGGTGGATGGTGCCCGCCGAGACCGCCCGCCTCACACACCCGGACCTCGACGCCCAGAACGTACGGGTCAGCGGAATCGGCCACCTCGCCCTACCGGTACATCCGGCCGTAACCGCATACATCCGGGACATACTGGACACCGACTCCCCGTCCGCCGCGACCGGAACCTCTGGCTCCGTGTCGGTGGCGTGAAGACGACAGAGGTAGTCGAACACGTTTCGAAAGTACCGCCAAGGCTCTGTGTGCGCTCCGCCGAAAGGCGGCTGAATGCCCGTTTCCCCCAGGCGTAAAACCCTCGGAAGATTGTCGGTTGCGCATACCGCCGGGTACAGTCGCGCCCACTGCTTTCCCTCTGGGTACCTCCTCCGGGGGCCGAGCCCAGAACTGGTCCTGCTGCCGAGGCGAGAGAGAAGTTGGTGAACGACCAGCACCCCCACGCCGGGTACGTCGGTGACGACGCTTACGCCACGGGCAGCTTCGACACCAGTGCCTACGCGACCGACCCCCTCTTCGGCACCCTCCCCGGTGACTACGACGCCGGGCACAGCGGCCAGTACGACTCCTCGCAGTGGGCGGCGGCCGCGACCGCCACCACCACCCAGCAGTGGGACAACGGCGGGTACACCGAATATTCCGAGTACACCGGACAGTGGGACGCCTCCGCCTGGAACCAGGCGCACGAGGCCCAACACGCGGACCCGGCGCAGCAGTTCGCCACCGCCGCGTACGACACGACCGGCCAGTGGCACACCGCCGGATTCGAGACCGGCACCTATGACGCGACGGCCTGGAACTACGCGTCGACCACGGAAACGTTCGTCCCCGAGCAGTACGACTACGCGGCGGCGACCGAGGCCCACCTCCAGGCCGGGCACGAGACCGCGTACGCGGACCACGACACCTCCGCCGCCTACGCGGGCCACGACACGTACACGGGGCACGAGGCGGCCTTCTCCGAGCCGGAGCCCCTGGCCGACGCGGAAGCCCTGGCGCACGCCGAACACGCCGTGGACTCCGACGTCATGGACGGTTTCGACTCGGGACCGTCCACGGAGATCCTCGCCGAGCCGGTCCTCCCGCCGGAGTCCACCGACGACACCGGCAGCTCCTCCTACGGCACCGCTCCGGCCGTCACCCCCCGCCCCGTACGCCGCGCCGGCGGCGGTGGCAGCCGAGGACGGCGCCGTACGCCGGCCAAGCGCTCCGCGCTGCTCACCGTGGCCGTGCCGTCCGCGTGCGTGATGGGCGTCGCGGGAATCGCGGCCGCCTCCGTCAGCGGGCTCACCGGCAACGAGAAGAAGGACGACGGCAAGTCCGTGACGGCGGCCGACCCTTCCACGGTGAAACCGGTCGCCGCGAACAGCGCCCTCGACACCCAGCTCGACGCCCTCAGCGCCGACGCCCGCGACTTCGGCGACCGCGCCAGCCGCACCCAGGAGCGCATCGACCTCAAGGCGCGCCAGGAGGCGGAGCGCAAGAAGCGCGAGGAGGAGGCGAAGCGGCGCGAGGCGATGCGTCCCAAGTTCGCCCTCCCCGTGAAGCTGCACCAGCTCAGCGCGCGTTACGGCCAGGCCGGCGTCAACTGGATGTCCCTGCACACGGGCATCGACTTCCCCGTCCAGTACGGCACGCCCGTGATGGCCGCGACGGACGGCACCGTGCGCACGCAGTGGAACAGCGCGTACGGAAACATGGTCATCGTCACCGCCAAGGACGGCACCGAGACCTGGTACTGCCACCTGAGCAGCGCCAAGATCCGCTCGGGCGAGGTCAAGGCCGGCGATGTCATTGCGTATTCGGGCAACTCCGGCAACTCCACCGGTCCGCACCTGCACTTCGAGGTCCGGCCGGGCGGCGGCGCCGCCATCGACCCCGAGCAGTGGCTCCGCAACCACGGTCTGAGCCCGACGGGCTGAGCCTCACCCGAGCACGACCGGCCACGGGCCCACCGCGACGAGGCGCCGAGCCGCATCGCACCAGCACAGGCTGAAGGGCGGCCCCCGGAAGGACCGCCCCGCGTCGCCCGTACCGCTACAGCTTCTCGACCGGTGCGTACCGCAGCAGCAGGCGCTTCGGCTTCGCGTCGCCGAAGTCGATGACCGCCTCCGCCTTCTCGCCCGAGCCGCCGACCGACATCACCGTGCCCAGGCCGAACTGGTCGTGCGTGACCCGGTCGCCCACCGCCAGCGCGACCACCGGCTTGTCCTGCGTGCGCCGCGTGGCGAAGCCCGAGGGGCCCGAGCGGGCCCGGGACGCCGACAGGGAGGCCGCGATCCCGGAGGCCGGGCCGGACGAGCGGGCCCCGGACGCCGGCGCGGCCATCCGCCCCGTGCGCTTCCACTCGACGTGCCGGTCCGGGATCTCCTCCAGGAACCGGGACGGCGGGTTGTACGCGGGCTGGCCCCAGGCGCTGCGCATCGACGACCGCGTCAGGTAGAGCCGCTCGCGGGCGCGGGTGATCCCCACGTACGCCAGGCGTCGCTCCTCCTCCAGCTCCTTGGTCTGGCCGAGGGCGCGCATGTGCGGGAAGACGCCGTCCTCCATGCCCGTCAGGAACACCACGGGGAACTCCAGGCCCTTCGCGGTGTGCAGGGTCATGAGCGTGATGACGCCGTCGCCCTCCTCGTCCTCGTCGGGGATCTGGTCGGAGTCGGCGACGAGGGCGACCTGCTCCAGGAACTCGGCGAGCGTGCCCGCGCCCTGCTCCTCGCCGCGCTCCTGCTCGAACTCCAGGGCCACCGCCGCCAGTTCCTGGAGGTTCTCGATACGGGTCTCGTCCTGCGGGTCCGTGGAGGCCTGGAGCTCGGCGAGGTAGCCGGTCCGTTCGAGGACGGCCTCCAGCACCACGGCCGGGCCGGCGCCGGACTCGGCGATCGTGCGCAGGTCGTCCATCAGCTGGTTGAAGCGCTTGACGGCGTTGGCCGAGCGGGCGGCCATGCCGTACGCCTCGTCGACGCGCTTCAGGGCCTGCGGGAAGGTGATCTTCTCGCGGAGCGACAGGGCGTCGATCATGGCCTCGGCGCGCTCGCCGATGCCGCGCTTCGGCACGTTCAGGATGCGGCGCAGCGGGACGGTGTCCTCGGGGTTGGCGAGGACGCGCAGGTAGGCGAGGACGTCACGGACCTCCTTGCGCTCGTAGAAGCGCACGCCGCCGACGACCTTGTACGGCAGGCCGACGCGGATGAAGACCTCTTCGAAGACACGGGACTGGGCGTTGGTCCGGTAGAAGACGGCGACGTCACCCGCCTTCGCCTCGCCCGCGTCCGTGAGCCGGTCGATCTCGTCGGCGACGAACTGCGCCTCGTCGTGCTCGGTGTCGGCCACGTACCCGGTGATCTGGGCGCCGGTCCCGGCGTTGGTCCACAGGTTCTTGGGGCGGCGGCTCTCGTTGCGCTCGATCACCGCGTTGGCGGCGGACAGGATCGTCTGCGTGGAGCGGTAGTTCTGCTCCAGCAGGATCGTCGTCGCGTCCGGGTAGTCCTCCTCGAACTGGAGGATGTTGCGGATGGTCGCGCCGCGGAAGGCGTAGATCGACTGGTCGGCGTCACCGACGACGCACAGCTCGGCCGGCTCCGGATCGCCCTCGCCGCCCGGCTGGCCGACCAGCTCCCGTACGAGGGTGTACTGGGCGTGGTTGGTGTCCTGGTACTCGTCGACGAGGACGTGGCGGAAGCGGCGGCGGTAGTGCTCGGCGACGTCCGGGAACGCCTGGAGCAGGTGGACCGTCGTCATGATGATGTCGTCGAAGTCCAGGGCGTTGGCCTCGCGGAGGCGCCCCTGGTACATCCGGTAGGCCTGGGCGAGGGTCTTCTCGAAGCCGTCGACGGCCTGGTCGGCGAAGGTCTCCTCGTCGATGAGCTCGTTCTTGAGGTTGGAGATCTTGGCGCTGAAGGACTTCGGCGGGTACCGCTTCGGGTCGAGGTCCAGGTCGCGGCAGACCAGGGCCATCAGCCGCTTGGAGTCGGCCGCGTCGTAGATCGAGAACGACGAGGTGAAGCCGAGCTTCTTGGACTCGCGCCGCAGGATGCGGACGCACGCGCTGTGGAAGGTCATGACCCACATGGCGTTGGCCCGCGGGCCGACGAGCTGCTCGACGCGCTCCTTCATCTCGCCGGCGGCCTTGTTGGTGAACGTGATGGCCAGTATCTGGCCGGGGTGCACGTCACGCGTGGCGAGGAGGTGGGCGATGCGGTGGGTCAGGACGCGGGTCTTGCCGGAGCCCGCACCGGCCACGATGAGCAGCGGCGAGCCGGTGTGGGCGACGGCGGCCCGCTGCTGTTCGTTGAGCCCGTCCAGCAGGGCGGCCGGGTCGACGACGGGGCGCGGGGAGCCGTCGCGGTAGAACGGGTCCCGGTCCGGGGGCACGTCGAACTTCCCCTCGAAGAGGTCGTACGGGACCTCCTCCGGGGCCGGGGCGTCGGCCTCGGAGTCCTCGGGGGGCGGCGGGGGCTCCTCCGAGGTGTGGTTCCGGAGGTCCGCCAGGAAGCTGTCGTCAAAGAGGCTGCTCATCGCCTATCGAGTCTAGGCGGCCCCACCGACACCCGGGCCCGAACCGGTTTCGTCACACTGTGCGACGCTTTGGCGACCGTTCGCGCGTCATACGACAGGTCCGCAAAAGGTCACGGAAATGTATCGGGCATATCGAACATCGTCCTTCACAGCGCCACCACAGGTTGGCTAGCGTCTCGCCCAAGCGGCCTGTCCCCCTATCGGCGACCCGCGCCGATCGGGCTGCCCACGCCGAATCCGGCCTGCCCGCGCACCGATCGCGCGGCCGTGCCCGGAGCCGGGGACCCACCCAGTTCCACCGGGGTGAATCGGCCCGCGCCGCCGCCTGCGGCGAGGCCGTAGGGCACCTTCCGTATCCCGCCCGAACCCGACAGCTAACCCGGTAGGCGGTCCACGGAAGGAGATGCCGACCCTTGGCGTCGCATCGCAAACCGCGCAGCCGTCCCAGCGGCACGTTCCGGTCCCACTCCCCCGCCGTCGGTTTCACGACGGCCGCCCTCGCCTCCGTCACCCTGCTGTCCACGCAGAACGCCGGGGCCACACCGTCCGAGCCACGGCCCGGCGGCGGCGCGGCCCAGCCGACGGTCGAGGAGGTGCAGAAGAAGGTCGACGACCTGTACCGGCAGGCCGGCACGGCGACGCAGCAGTACAACAAGGCCAAGGAGGCCACCGACCGCCAGCGGCGCAAGGTCGACGGCATGCTGGACGAGGCCGCGAAGCGCACGCAGGCCCTCAACGAGTCGCGCCGCGCCCTGGGCGCGTACGCGGCGGCCCAGTACCGCTCCAGGGCGCTCGGCCCCACGGCGGCGCTGCTCTTCTCGGACAGTCCGCAGACGTACGCCGACCAGCAGCACCTGCTGGCCCGGCTGTCCGGCCGGCAGCAGCAGGAGATCACGGACTACCAGGAGCAGCAGGCGGCCGCCGCCGAGCAGCGGGCCGAGGCGACGAGGAGCCTGGAGTCACTGAGCACGTCGCAGGCCGAGCTGCGGACCGCCAAGCAGACCGTCCAGCGGAAGCTGGGCGAGGCGCGGCGGCTGCTGGCCCGGCTGACGGCCGAGGAGCGGGCCCGGCTGGCGGAGCTGGAGCGGCAGCGGGAGGCGGAGGCCCGGCGGCTGGCCGCCGAGAAGGCGGAGGCCGAGGCCCGCCGGCTGCGGGAGCGGCAGCAACAGGAGCAGGAACAGCGCGAGCAGCAGGAGCAGCCCTCGGGCGGCACGGGCGCGCAGACCGACTACGCGGCCAAGGCGGAGAAGGTCCTCGCCTTCGCCCGCGCGCAGATCGGGAAGCCGTACGTATGGGGCGCGACCGGCCCCAGCTCGTACGACTGCTCGGGGCTGACGCAGGCGGCCTGGAAGGCGGCCGGGGTCGACCTCCCCCGTACCACCTGGGAGCAGGTGGAGGTGGGCCGGCGGATCGCGACGGAGGATCTGCTCCCGGGGGACCTGGTGTTCTTCTACGACGACATCAGCCACGTCGGGATCTACATCGGCGACGGGAAGATGATCCACGCGCCGAAGCCCGGGACGACGGTCCGCGAGGAGTCGATCTACTACATGCCGATCTACGGCAGCGTGCGCCCCGCCTGACCGGCGCGGGCGCACGTCGGTCCGGGCGGCTCAGGTCCAGAGGGTGGCGATGAAGATGTTCGCGACCGTCAGGCCGCCCACCGCGCCGAAGACCGCCTTGTCGATCTTCTCGTCGTCCCGCTTCACATAGACCAGGCCGAGGATCACGACCAGCACCGCCAGTTTGATGCCGATCTTCAGGTTGTTGACGGCCGCGCCCTCGGCCTGGTTGAGGCCCACCAGGATCACGCCCGTGACCAGCATGGTCAGCGCGCCGTGCAGCATCGCCGGGACCATGCGGGCCGTGCCCGCGCCCATCGCCTTCATCTGGGTCAGGAAACCGCCCAGGAGCGAGGCGATACCGATGATGTGCAGCGCGACGAAGACATTGATGAGTACGTCCATGGGGCGGAGCCTAATGCGGGCCATACCACCCGCCCTCACCCAGGTGGCCCTCTTTCGTCACCTCGGTCACAGCTGATCCGGAGTTCAGGATTCCGACGGGATGGGTGCATCCCGAACCCGCACCGGAACCTTCACCTGCGGCCAATAACGGTCACCGCCCCGCCCTCCGGGAAGGCCCGGGCCTAGCGTCCTCCCCCAGCGGGCCCGGCCCGGCCCCGAGCGGCCGCCCCGGGCTCCCCCCGCCCCCGTAGCGAAGGGAAGTGACCGCCCCCGTGGCAGCGCACCGGAAGCCCAAGCAGCGCACGCCCCGCGGTCAGGCCGGCCGCACGGCCGCCGCCCTCGCGCTCGCCGGAGCGGCGACCGCCACCGCCTTCGACGGGGCCGCGCACGCGGAGCCGCAGCTCACGTCCGCGCAGGTCAAGGCCAAGGTCGACCGGCTGTACCACGAGGCCGAGGAGGCGACGGAGAAGTACAACGGGGCGAAGGAGAAGGCCGACGGCGCGCAGGACGCCCTCGACGCGCTGCGCGACGAGGCCGCCCGCCGGATGGAGCGGCTCAACGCGAGCCGCAACGCGATGGGCGCGACGGCGGCCGCCCAGTACCGGTCGGGCGGTCTCGACCCCACGCTCCAGCTGGCGTTCTCCTCCGACCCGGAGGCGTATCTGCGCGGTGCGGAGCTCGCCGACCGCATCGGCGCCCGGCAGGCCGACGCCGTCGCCTCGATCCGCGGCCAGCTGGTGGAGATCGACCGGCTCCGTACGGAGGCGGACGGGCACGTACGGGAACTCACGGCCCAGCAGGCCGAGTTGAAGCGGCAGAAGGCCGCCGTCCAGGAGCGGCTGTCCGCCGCGCGCAAGCTGCTCGCCCGGCTCACCGCGGCCGAGCGCGCCGCCTACCGTGACGCGCCGCACGGGCACGGCGGGGCGGGCGACGGCACGCGGGCCGACCGCGCCTCCCGCGCCGACCGCACGGCCGGCGTGCCCTCCGCGATCGCGGCGCCGAACCCGCGCGCCGCCCGAGCGGTCGCGTACGCGTACGGGGCGCTCGGCAAGCCGTACCAGTGGGGGGCGACCGGCCCGTCGGCGTACGACTGCTCGGGGCTGACCCAGGCGGCGTGGCGCGCGGCGGGGGTGTCGCTGCCCCGCACCACGTACACGCAGATCGACGCCGGGCAGCGGGTGGCCCGCTCCCAGCTCGCCCCGGGCGACCTGGTGTTCTTCTACTCGGGCCTCAGCCACGTCGGCCTCTACATCGGCGACGGCAAGATGATCCACGCGCCGCGTACGGGCTCCACGATCCGGATCGCCCCGATCGACGAGATGCCCTGGGCGGGCGCCACCCGCGTCGCCTGAGAGGCCGTCGGAGAACGAGCCGGCCGTCAGAAGGACCAGCCGTCGCCGTCCTCCCGCCGGGACGTGTCCGTGGTGGAGCCGTACTGCCCCTGCGGGGCGGGCGCCGCGTCGCCGGTGCCGCCGACGCGGGCGGTGTCCGGGCTGCCCGCACCGGAGGGGCGGCCGCCGAGCAGCTCGGCGCCGGCGCCCTCCAGCTGGGCGGTGAGCCAGGTGAAGACCGCCGGGACGTCCTTGCTCCACGTCGTCGTCCGGTGGCCGCCGATCACCCGGCGCACATCGATCCGCGTCGGCGGCTTGGCCACCGCGCGCAGGTCGACGCCCTGCTGGTAGCCGTCGCCGCCGTCGCCGGTGAACAGCATGGTGACGCGCGGCGGGGTCTTCGCCTCCTTGAGGATGGTCATCGGGTTGTTCGCGTGCCGCAGCTGCGGGTCCTTGCCGGTGATCGAGGAGCGCTCGGCGGCCGGGTCGTTGTAGCCGGACATGCTGATCGCGTACCGGTAGCGGTCGGGGTGGGCCAGCGTGAGCTTGGCGGCACAGTGGCCGCCCGCGGAGAAACCGGCCGCCGCCCAGCCGTCGGGCGTCTCCACGGCCCGGAAGTTGTCCGTGATCATCTTCCGTACGTCGACGCTGAGCCAGGTCGCCGTGTTGATCCGGCCCGTCACGTTGGAGCAGCCCGGGTCCTGGTCGCCGAGCAGCTTGGTGCGCGGCGAGACCAGGATGAACGGCGCGACCTTGCCCTCCCGCATCAGCGGCTCCAGCTGCTCGCTGACGTGCATGCCCGCGAACCACGACTTCGGCGTGCCGGGGAAGCCGGAGAACAACTCGACGACCGGGAACTTCTTGTCGCGGTACGCGGGGTCGTCGTACTGCGGCGGCAGCCAGACGTACACGTCGGCCTTCACGCCCGACACCCGCCCGACGAGCTGGGTCGACACGACGCGGCTGCCCACGGCCGGGTCGTCGACCGGCTTGAACGTCTGCTTGACCTTCGGCAGGTCGGCGATGCGGCGGCCGCCGAGCCCGTCGGGGCCGAGGTCGAGCGCCGAGTCGACGTGGTCCTCCCGGCCGAGCAGGTCGTCCCAGCCGCTGTAGAGGCTGTTCGCGTTGTTCACCGCCACGAACACGACCAGCATCGCGGTGATCTGCGCGAAGCCCACCATGCCCAGCCGGATGGCGCCCCGGACGATGGCGGGGCCCCGCAGCCGGCTCCACAGCAGGAAGGGCAGCACGACAGCGATCACCGCGAGGACGATCGCCGTCACGAAGAAGGGAGTACCCGTCAGGCTCATCACGGAAGGTAGGAGGGCCGGAAGGGCATCCAGGTTGCCGTTCCTATGTACCAATTACCGCACAAATAGCCGTACGCCAGCCCTCAACCACCCGGAACCGGCCCGTCGGCGCACGTCAGACCCGCCCGAGCCGCAGACGGGACCGCAGGCGGGAACGCCCCGCGCGGCGCACGTCACACCAGCCGGCGCGCCGTCGCCCAGCGGGTCAGCTCGTGCCGGTTGGAGAGCTGGAGCTTGCGCAGCACCGCCGAGACGTGCGACTCGACGGTCTTCACGGAGATGAACAGCTGCTTCGCGATCTCCTTGTACGCGTATCCGCGCGCGATCAGCCGCAGCACCTCCCGCTCCCGCTGCGTGAGCCGGTCCAGGTCCTCGTCGACCGGCGGGGCGTCCGTCGACGCGAACGCGTCCAGCACGAACCCGGCCAGGCGCGGCGAGAACACGGCGTCGCCCTCCTGCACCCGGAAGACCGAGTCGACCAGGTCCGTCCCGGTGATCGTCTTCGTGACGTAGCCGCGCGCCCCGCCGCGGATGACGCCGATCACGTCCTCGGCCGCGTCCGACACGGACAGCGCCAGGAAGCGCACCGGCTTCTCCGGGTCCGCCATCAGCGCCGTGCAGCGCCGCAGCACCTCGACCCCGCCGCCGCCCGGGAGGTGGACGTCCAGGAGGACCACCTCCGGGCGGGTCGCGGTGATGACCGTCACCGCCTGGTCCACGTCGGCGGCCTCGCCGACCACCTCCACGCCGGTCTCCTCGGTACGGCCGATCTCGGCCTGCACCCCCGTGCGGAACATCCGGTGGTCGTCGACCAGCACCACCCGTACCCGGCGCTCCGCCGGCCGCTCGGTCGTCCCCTCGGTGGTCATCCGTCCGCCTCCGCCCTCTCCATCTCCAGCTCCACTTCGGTGCCGTCGCCCGGCGCCGACCGCACCCGCGCCGTGCCACCGTTGCGCTGCATCCGGCCGATGATCGATTCTCTTACGCCCATCCGGTCGGCGGGCACGGCGTCGAGGTCGAAGCCGGGCCCCCGGTCCCGTACGGAGACGAAGACCGTACGGCCCTCGACCTCGGCGTACACCTGCACCGCCCCGCCCCCGCCACCGTACTTGGCGGCGTTGACCATCGCCTCGCGCGCGGCCTGCATCTGTGCGCCGAGCCGCTCGTCGAGCGGGCAGTCGCCGACGACCACGACCTCCAGGGGCACGCCGTGCTTGTCCTCGACCTCGGCGGCGGCCCTGCGGACGGCGTCCGCGACGGTCTGCGGCTCCTCCGCCTCGTCCTTGCCGGTACCCTCCGGCCGGTAGAGCCAGTTGCGCAGCTCGCGCTCCTGGGCGCGGGCGAGCCGGCGCACCTCGGCGGCGTCGTCGGCGTTGCGTTGTATCAGCGTCAGGGTGTGCAGCACCGAGTCGTGGACGTGGGCGGCGACCTCGGCCCGCTCCTGGGCGCGGATGCGCATGGTGCGCTCCTCGGACAGGTCCTGGGACATCCGGACGAGCCAGGGGCCGGCGAGCAGCGCCATGCCGGCGAGGACCGCGATGGCGGCGGTCAGCGCCGTGCCGAGCTGGGCGGCCGAGCCGCGGACCACCATGAACACGGTCAGGCCCATGCCGACGAGGGCGACCCCGGCGAGGCCGCGGGCCAGCTGGAACAGGCGCTTGCGGCGGCCGGGCTCGGTCCAGCTCGCCCGCCGCGCGTTGTCGACCTGCCGCCACACCAGGACGACGCCGACCCCGACGAGCAGGGTGGGCCACACGTACCGGTTGGCGCGGCCGCCGAGGTCGACGGTGCCGACGAACACGACGGCGCCGATCATCAGCGCGATCAGCGCGACGACCTGGCCCCGGTCGGGCTTGCGCAGCCGGCGCCGCCCGTCGGGCGTGGTCTCCAGGAGGGGGCGCGGCGCCCGCCCGCCGACGCCGAGGGGCACGGTGAGCCAGAACGCCGCGTAGAGGAGCGTGCCGAGGGGCCCGTCGGCCAGGAACAGGCCGAGGAACGCCAGCCGCACCCAGATGACCGGCAGCCCGAGGTGGCCGGCGAGACCGCGCGCGACACCGCCGAGCATCCGCCCGTCGGCGCTGCGGTACAGCTTGCGCACGGGCGGCTCGTCGGTCGTCTCGGGCATGCGGGCGGCGACTGGCATGCACCGATGGTCACACGCCGCAGCGGCCGGAACATCAGGGGCGGCCCTGAACCCGTCCCTGAGAAGTCGGGAAAATATCAGGGCGCGGCCAGGGTCGGCCCCGGTGCCGCCGGCGGGCGGAGGCCGTCACCATGGTCGTATGACGAGCACGACGCCCGCCCCGCCGGAGGCACCCGCCGCCCCGCCGCACCCGCCGCTGCGGCGTACGACGCGGCAGAAGGTCGTGGCCGGGGTGTGCGGGGGCCTCGGCCGGCACTTCGACCTCGACCCGGTGGTGTTCCGGGTCGTGCTCGGCGTGCTCGCCGTGGCCGGCGGCATAGGGCTGATCTTCTACGGCTTCGCCTGGCTGCTGATCGCCGCCGACGGCGAGGAGGAGAACGAGGCGCGGCGGCTGCTGTCCGGGCGGGTCGAGGGCGCCTCGCTGACCGCGGTGCTGATGGCGCTCGTGGGCTGCGGGCTGTTCCTGTCGATGCTCGGCGCCAACGGGCAGACCATATCGTTCGCGATCCTGCTGGCCTGCGGCCTGAGCGGAGCGGCCCTGTGGTCGCAGCGGCGCCGCCTCGCCGGGGACCGGGAGCCCGACGCGGCCGCCGCCGCGCACACCGTGCCGGAGGCGCCGCCGGAGACCCAGGCACCGCCGCCGCCCGGCGGGATGATGTCCTGGTGGCGCGACCCCATCGTCAAGGACGGCTCCACGGGCCCGGTGCCCGTCGGCTACCTGTGGGGACCGCCCGACAGTGACGCCGACCAGCCGGCGCCCGCGCCTCCGCACCGCCCCTGGGGTGCGGGCGCGCCGCCGCGCCCTGCCCAGCCGGCCGGGCCGCGCTCGATCGGGGGGCTCGTCCTGGTGCTGGCGCTGCTCGCGGGCGTCATCGGCACGGCGGCCGCGTGGGACGGGCAGCCGCTCGCGGTCTGTCTGCAGATCGGGCTCGCGAGCGCCCTGACCGTGTTCGGGCTCGGGCTGGCCGTCAGCTCCTTCCTGGGCCGTACGGGCTTCGGCACGGTGTTCATGACGGTCGTCACCGCGCTGCTGCTGGCGGGCGCGTCGGCGCTGCCCCATGAGATCGGCACGCAGTTCACGCGCGCCGAATGGCGGCCCGCCACGGTCGCCGAGGTCCAGCCCCGGTACGAGTTGGGCAGCGGCTCCGCGACCCTCGACCTGTCGGCGCTGGACATCCCGGCCGAGGGCACCGCGCGCACCGCGGCGGAGCTGGGCGCGGGCCACCTGGAGGTCGTGGTGCCCCCGGACGTGACGGTGAACGTGCACGCGGAGGCGGGCCTCGGCGAGGTGCTGCTGCCGGGCGCCGCCGCGCAGGAGCGGCACGAGGGGCCGGCGCAGGACGTGACGGTCAGCATCCCGCCGCCCGCCGGTGTCATCCGCGGGGGCACCCTGGACCTGCACCTGGAGGTCGCGATCGGACTGGTGGAGGTCACCCGTGCTGCGTCATGAGTTCCGGCCCGGCCGGCTGGTCGCGGGCGCCACGGCGCTCGGCGTCGCGACGCTGTACGCGGGCGACGCGACCGGCGACTGGCAGGCCCCCTGGTACGTGGTGTTCCCGGTGCTGTTCGGCGGCCTGTGGCTGGCGGCGACCGCCGCGTGGATCGGCTACCGCGTGCGGCGGCGGCGCGCCGCCCGGACCGCGTCCAGCGAGAACATGGGCGCCCCGGCGAGCACGAGCGGCAGCCACGCCATCAGATAGGCCAGGTCGTTGCCGTAGTAGTACGGGTCGCTCTGCCAGCTGACGGTCAGCCACAGGCTCAGCGAGATGAGCGCCCCGCCCGCGGCGGCGAGCCGCGCCAGCAGCCCGGCCAGCGTGCCGATCCCGACGGCCAGCTCGCCGAACCCGATGGCGTACCCGAAGCCCTCGGGGCTGCGCAGCGCCAGGTCGACCAGCCACGGCACGGCCGACCCGTCCCGTACGGACCGCATCAGCTCGCCGACGGAGCCGGATCCCGAGGCGGACATGAACCGGTCGTCGGTCAGCTTGTCGAGCCCCGCGTACACGAAGGTGACGCCGAGGAAGATCCGCAGTGGCAGCAGCGCGTAGCGGGACGCGACCGCCCGCCATCCGCGCTCGGCTCCCGGCTGTCCGTTGCCGTACGTGTGCGCCATGACTCTCACCCTCGCTTTTCGGCCCATTGTCCCCGGCGGCCCCGGAAGAGGCCGTGCACGGCGGCCCGTGCGCGTATGGGCGTACGAGCCCGCTCGCCCGGCCCGTACCAGAGGTACGTACGACAACCCGTGTCCGCTCAACCGGTCCGGCACCGCAGCGGCTGGTAGTTCAGCCAGGCGGCCAGGTCGCCGCCCAGCCGCTCCCGGGTCGCCAGGGCGTCGCGGCGGCCGATCAGGACCGGCTTGCCCGCCGCGCGTGCGGCCAGCTGCACCTGGCTGCACCGCTCCAGCTGGATGAACCACCAGGCGGCCGCGTCCACCGATGACCCCACGGTCAGCAGGCCGTGGTTCCGCAGCACCAGCGCCTTGCGCCCGCCGAGGGCGGCGGCGATGCGCCGGGCCTCGTCCGGGTCGACCGCGACGCCCGTGTACCGGTCGTACAGGGCGTGGTCCTCGTAGAAGGCGCAGGCCTCCTGGCTGAGCGGATCGAGGGTCTCGCCGAGCGCGGCCAGCGCCCGGCCGTACGGCGTGTGGCCGTGGGCGACGGCGACGACCTCGGGGCGGGCCCGGTGCACGGCGGCATGGACCACGTACGCGGCCTGGTTGACGTGCCCGGAGCCGCGCACCACCCGGCCGTCCGCGTCGACCAGGACCAGGTCGTCCTCGCCGAGCGAGGAGAACGGGGCGCCGAACGGGTTGGCCCAGCAGTGGTCGGGCAGCTCGGGGTCGCGGGCGGTGAGGAGCCCGGAGACCCCGTCCTCGTAGCCGAGGCACGCGAAGATCCGCAGCGCTTCCGCGAGGCGCTGACGGCGGTGGGCGCGTTCCTCTTCGGGGGAGGTGTGGGCGGGCGGCAGGGCGATGGCCGGCGGGTCGTCGTCGCGGTCGCTGGAGGCGTCCCTCATGGCGCGGAAGGTAGCGCCGGTGGCCGCAAGTGGCCAGAAGAACGACGGAGCCGCCGCCCACGGGGGGTGGGCGGCGGCTCGGCGTCACGCGGGGAGGGACACGAGGGTCACTCCCACTCGATGGTGCCCGGCGGCTTGCTCGTCACGTCGAGGACGACGCGGTTGACGTCCTTGACCTCGTTGGTGATGCGCGTCGAGATCCGCGCGAGCACGTCGTACGGCATCCGCGTCCAGTCGGCGGTCATGGCGTCCTCGGACGAGACGGGCCGCAGCACGATCGGGTGCCCGTAGGTCCGCCCGTCGCCCTGCACGCCCACGGACCGCACATCGGCGAGCAGCACGACCGGGCACTGCCAGATCTCGCGGTCGAGACCGGCGGCGGTCAGCTCCTCGCGGGCGATGGCGTCGGCCTCGCGGAGCAGGTCCAGACGCTCCTTGGTGACCTCGCCGACGATACGGATACCGAGCCCGGGCCCCGGGAAGGGCTGCCGCTGCACGATCTCCTCGGGCAGGCCCAGCTCCTGCCCCACCATGCGCACCTCGTCCTTGAACAGCTTGCGCAGCGGCTCGACGAGCTGGAACTCGAGGTCCTCGGGGAGGCCGCCCACGTTGTGGTGGGACTTGATGTTGGCGGTGCCCGTACCGCCGCCGGACTCGACGACGTCGGGGTACAGGGTCCCCTGCACGAGGAACTCGACGGGCTGGTCGCCCGACGCCTCGGCGATGATCTCGGCCTGCGCCTGCTCGAAGACGCGGATGAACTCCCGGCCGATGATCTTGCGCTTCTCCTCGGGGTCGGTGACCCCGGCGAGGGCGCCGAGGAACCGCTCCTGCGCGTCGACGACCTTCAGCTGGACGCCGGTCGCGGCGACGAAGTCCTTCTCGACCTGCTCGGTCTCGTCCTTGCGCATGAGCCCGTGGTCGACGTAGACGCAGGTGAGCTGGTCGCCGATGGCCCGCTGGACGAGCGCGGCGGCGACGGCGGAGTCGACACCGCCGGAGAGCCCGCAGATGGCGCGCTTGGTGCCGACCTGCTCGCGGATGAGGGCGACCTGCTCGTCGATGACGTTCCCGGTGGTCCAGGACGGCTCGATACCGGCGCCCCGGTAGAGGAAGTGCTCGAGGATCTGCTGGCCGTGCGTGGAGTGCATCACCTCGGGGTGGTACTGCACGCCGTACAGCTTCTTCTCGTCGTTCTCGAACGCGGCGACCGGCACGACGTCGGTGGACGCGGTGACGGTGAAGCCCTCGGGCGCGGCGGAGCAGGCGTCACCGTGGGACATCCACACGGACTGCTCGACGGGCGTGCCCTCGAAGAGCGTGGAGCCGCCCTTGGACACGTGCAGCGGCGTACGCCCGTACTCGCGGGCACCGGTGTTGTCGACGGTGCCGCCGAGGGTCGTGGCCATCAGCTGGAAGCCGTAGCACATGCCGAAGACGGGGACACCGGCCTCGAAGATCGCGCGGTCGAGGCGGGGGGCGCCCTCCTCGTACACGGAGGACGGGCCGCCGGAGAGGATGATCGCCTTGGGGTTCCTGGCCAGCATCTCGGCCACCGGCATGGTGGACGGGACGATCTCGCTGTAGACCCGGGCCTCACGGACGCGGCGGGCGATGAGCTGGGCGTACTGCGCGCCGAAGTCGACAACGAGGACTACGTCCGGGCTGCTGTCGGGCGAGGCGGCGGCGGGGGTCGCTGGTGACACTTCGGCGGCCTTCCGGCGGTGGGAGGGGGTCTGTATTTGTCGATTCTACCGGCGCGGCCGACAGTCCTTTCGTCTCACCATCCGAACCAGGGGCGGGGCCGACTGGCATCCCCGTCCCGCCGGGGCCCATACTGCTGCCCATGCACAAGCACACGACCTTCGTCTTTACCTATGGCACCGGCCGGTCCGGCTGCCATGGTCGTGCTGCTTGAGCAACTGACAAGCGACTTCCCAGGCGCCCCGGGCCGACAAGGCCCGGGGCGCCTGTCGTCTTCCGCCCGGGCCGTGCCGCCCCGGGGCTCCGATCACGAACGAGGAGCCCCACCGACATGACCGCCACCAAGACCCCCACCGAGCAGACCGGCGCCCGCACCGAGGACGCGGCCGAGCTGATCACCGGCGCCCGCGAACGCATCGACGCGCTCGACGACCGGATCATCGGCCTGATCCAGGAGCGCGTGGCCGTCTCGGCCGTCATCCAGGAGGCCCGTATCGCCTCGGGCGGCCGGCGCGTGAACCTGGCCCGCGAGATGGAGGTGCTGGCCCACTACAGGGACGCGCTGGGCAAGCCGGGCACGTCCTTCGCGATGACGATGCTGGAGCTGTGCCGGGGCCGCATCTGAGTTCGGGGCCCGCTCTCACCCGTACGGCGCGTGACCTGCCCCACACCGCCTCGTTGGTCCCGGTGTCCGTGCCAGCCAGGGGCGGGCCAAGAAACCACGCGTGGCTCCGCTGGAGCGTGTGGCGCACCGCAAGTGCGCCGTGGGACCTCGCTCCAGCGTGCGTGACCGGACGGCAGGGGACAGCAGCCCGGTCACCCGAAGAGCGGTCGGCCCCGGGGACGCCCGGGGCCGACCGCAGCGGACCGGTCCTTTCCCTCGCTTCCCCTCGACCCCCACCCATCCCGAGCGGCGCCCCCTCCCCCGGCGCCGCCCCTCAGCACCGGCATCGCCCTGACGTCGCTGCTGCAACACCAAGGGCCCCGCACCATCGTCTGCCGGCTGCGGGGCCCTTGGTGTCGCTTCGCTTGGATCAGCATTCCACCGAGGTCACACCGGGATGAAGGCGGGCCACCATTCGGGAATATTGCCGCGACACACCGGGGCCGGGTAGGAGTCGAGCACGCCGAGCCAGGCGATGAAGAACCACATCAGGCCCAGGTTCACGAGGACACCGAGGAGGACGGCCACCCAACGGCGCACCCTGCCGACGGCCCCGTAGACGGCGACCCATGAGAAAACCGTCGCACCCCAGACGAAGGGAGCAATCAGAACAAGAGCCCCTGAGTTCGCCGACGCGTTCACGCCCACGTCACATGAAGCCCACATGTTGCCGATGACGAAAACCACCAGGAGACTCGTCGGCACACCTAGCAGCGCACCGACGCGACGCCCTGTACGCCGGAATCCCGAGCCCTCTCCCTGCCCTGACTCCACGGAAATCAGTTCCTCCCTCAGTCGCCTGATCACGCCCAACCCTAGAGGCCACCAATCACCTGATCCGACCCCTGGATACGCAGGCGCTCGACCGTTGACAATACCGCTTCATGGAACTGTTCCCGAGTCAAGTCGTAGCCATAGTTCTCCCAGAGGTCGATGCCCGCCTGCATGGTGATTTCATCCCCCGGGTCGTTCCTCCCCACGAGGATGGAATCACCAAGAGAGGCCCCCTCGATCAGGGTCTCGGGATCGATCCCGGCAGCCCGCCCGACGTACCCGTAGTGAATATTCGACCAAATGTCATAGTACACGCGTAGGTTTCGCCCTGGAATCTTTGTGAAGTACCCGACCTCGGCAAGCTTGAACTTCACCTCGAGCTTTGGCTTGTGATCCCATACACAGACCCTGGGGCAGACTTTCCCAAACCACATCCCCAATGCCGCCTTATAATCTCTTCCCGTGTCCCGGAAATCGAGGACGTCGCTCAGGCTCCAAGGGCGAAGCAACCATTTGATCTGGTTCACTTCGTCCGACCGGCTGTTTGCAAAGAGTTCCGAGAGCATGTACTGCTCGATCTCATAGAAGAGCTCTTCATCTTTTTGCGGTTTGGCAGAGGCGGCAGACGGCTCCCTGTTCCCGGCGCCGCCGCCGCTTGCATATCCAGGCGCAACGCCTCCGCCGGTCGGCTTGCCGTTCTTTGAAAGGCTGCCACCCGAGTCCGTGACCACGCCATTTCCGCAGCCCTCATCGAAACCCTTTCCGCATGCCAGGCGGAGGCCAGATGGGTCGGCGAAAGCACCCGGGTTTTGAGCACCGTAGCTGTAGCCATTCAAGGTCTGGGGCCTGTCGATCTCCATAATGGGATCGACGCTGACGAACTGGCCGATCGCCGGGTCGTACTGGCGGGCTCCGACGTGGGTGAGGCCCGTTGCCTCGTCTGCTGTCTTGCCCAGAAACGCCTTGTCGTCGGGCCAGCCGGAGGCCTGGGACCCTCGCGGGGACCCGAAGGGCGTCATGTGGCGCTTCACGAAGGGCTGCGACGCGTCCGCGCCGATCGCCAGGGTCGAGGTCCCGTGGTGGTCGCCCGCGAGGTAGTGGAGCTTGTCGCTGCCCGTTTGGTTCGTGCGGACCGCGATCCTCGTTTCGCCGGCGGTGTACGTGCGCTGGGCCCACGTGGTGCCGTTGGCTCTCAGGTGCAGTTCCGTCGTGCCCACGTACAGGATTCGCTCGGCGCCCGAGGTGTTGCGGATCAGCAGTTCGCCGTCGGCGTCGTAGAGGTAGTCCGTTGCCTTGGTCCCCTCCGTCAGGCGGGACAGCTTGCCTTCGGGGCTCCAGTCCAGGGACTGGTCGGTCTGCGGGCCGGGGCGGGTCTTCGTGTTTCCGCTCGGGTCGTAGGTGTACGAACGGCCCGGGGTCGTGCAGTCGCCGCTCGTACTCGTGCCCGTCAGGGCGTGGGGCTGGGCGCCCTTGTAGCAGTACGTCGTCGTCGTGTCGCCGGACGACTTGTGCTGGGTTTCCGTCACCCGCTGGCCGGCCGCGTTGTAGGTGTAGCTCGTCCAGTACGGGGCCGGGCCCGACAGGCTGCTCGCGTTGCGGGCGTCCGCGCAGTTCTGGGACGTGGGCGTCCAGGCATCCGTGAGGCGACGGTGCCCGTCGTACGCGAAGCACTGGGTTTCGGCAGTGGTGGTGCCGCCGAGCGTTGTCGGGTCGGCGATCGACTTGACGTTGCCTGCCTGGTCGTAGCTGTAGGTGAGGTCCTGCAGCATGTACGGGTGCGTCTGGTCCGTGACGTGGCTTCGGAGCAGGCGGCCCGTGCCCGCCTCGTAGGTGTTGGAGACGTATGCCTTCTTGAACGCCTCCGTGTTGCCCGTGCCGAGGACCAGCTGCTGGACCTGGCCGATGGCCGAGTAGTCGACGTCCAGGAGGTAGCCCGTCGTGCCGGTGATGGACTTCACCAGTCCTACGGCGTTGTAGCCGTAGGAGATGGTCTCCTTCGGCAGGCCACCGAGGGCCGGTGCCGTGCTGGTCTCCGAAGTGCCGTCGATGCGGTACGTACTTCCGAGTTCGATCGTGGAGGGCGCGCCCGCCGCGACCAGAGGGTCGCTCGTCGGCAGCCTCAGCTGCGTGGACGTCGGGCGGTTCAGGGTGTCGTAGGCGCCAATCGCCTTGGTGTACGCCTGCCCCGTCCTACCGCCGACGTAACGCGTGCTGGAGTCGACGTAGCCCTTGAGGAGCGTGTCGTAGGTGATCGACGTCAGCTGATGGGCATCCGTCTTCTCACCGGACCACGTTCCGACTCTGCGCCCCAGTTCGTCGTACTCCGTCAGGACGGCCGAGCCGCGGGCGTCCGTCGCCTTGATCACGCGGTCGGCCGCGTCGTACTCGTTCCGCGACGTGCCCTTGTCCGGGTCCGTGTCGACCACCAGGCGGCCGAACAGGTCGTACGAGCGCGCCCACTTCGCCCCGTCGGCACCGGTGACTGTCAGCTCCTTGTCGTCCAGCGCGTGGGTGAACTGGACACTGGTGTAGGGGGTTCCGGCCATCGCACCGTACGCCGTGTCGGCGGGGTCCTGGCCCGCGTACGTGCGCGTCTCCGCCGTGCGGCCGCGGGCATCGCTGATGCTCCGGGTCGCGTTGCCGCCCTGTACCGCGGTCGTGGCGGTCGAGTCACCCGTGTACGTCGTGGTCGTGGACCACCTCTCCGCGCCGAACACGATGAAAGTGTTGCGTGTCGCGCGGCCTGCGCCGTCGTAGACCGTCTGCGTCTGCTTCGGCGCCTCACCGTACTCAGCGCGGGTGTACGTGCCGTTCGGTGCACTGGTGTTGTCGAAGATGTCCGCGAACGTCTCGTAGGCCAGGCCCCGGGAGTCGTAGCGGGTGTCGGTGAGGACCCGGCCGTCGTGCGGGCTCGGGACCTGGTCCTGGAGCTTGCGCAGGAGGGCGTCGTAGAGGGCGTAGGAGGTGTTGTACGTCTCCCCGTCCGCCTTCAAGGTGGCCGTTGAGACCCACGACGGGCGGGTTGCGCTCACGCTGTAACGGAACTTCTGGTTCGGTCCCTGACCCGCGCCCTTCTCGCGGTTCGGCAGCCACACGTCCGTCAGGCGGCCCAGGGAGTCGTAGGACAGTTCCGTCTTCTTGAGATTGGCGTCGTACGTACGCTCCGGCTGTCCTCGACGTGGATCGATGAAGCTCGCCGTCCGATGGCCCTTCGGGTTGGTGACGATCGTCTTCGTCAGCGGTCCCGCCGTGGCCGGGGTGTAGGCGGTCGTCGTGGCTTTGCCCACCGCGTCGGTCACGGTGAGCGGGCGGCCGAGAACGTCGTACGTCGCGCTGCCGAGCATCTGCCAGGTCACCGCGCCCGTGGAGGTGTACGCCTGGGCGCGGCCCGTCCAGGTGGCCAGGCCCTTCGTGGGCGTCATCGCCGGGGACCACGTGGCGCCGTCATAAGCCGTGGCCGTGTCGGACAGGACGTCGCCGCGGCGGGTCGAGTCCGTCGGCAGGTCGAGGGACGTGTCCGCGACGGCGCACGCCTTGCCCACGGTCCTGGTGCGCGAGACCAGGGCGTTGAGGCCGAGGGGCGTGTTGCGGGCGTACCACGTGCGGGTGCACGTCTCGTCGCCGCTCTTCGCGTCCTCGCCGCGGTCCTCCACCTGGTACGGCATGCCGTGGCTATCGTGGTCCGTGACGGCCGTGCGGGCGCGCCACGTCTGCGGGACGGTCAAGTAGGTGTACTCGGTGGACTTCTGAACGCGTACGAAGCGGGCCACCCGGGCGTCCGCATCGGGAACGCTCTGGTGGGCCGTCTGCTGGGACCACGGCTCGTTGACCTGTGCGCTGATCGCCGTCGCCCCGTCGTACGTCACCCGCTGGCGCAGCTGACCGGCGTACTGGTCGCTGTCCTTGATCGGTGCGATGCCCAGGGTTGGGGATGTCAGCGGCGCGATGCTGACGGAGCGCGTCGTGCCGTTCTTGAGCTTGTCGCCGTCCATGCCCTGCATGTAGACGGACACCGTCTTCGAGCGGGTGGTGGTCTTGGCGCCCGTGTAGACCGTGACCTGGCGGTAGCCACGCCAGTCGGACCACGTGCGCTCCGCCTTCGGGGTCATCGGGTCGTCGCTGTAGTGCCAGGCGGCGCCGCTGTACGCGTACTCGTGCTCGACCACGTCGTTCTTGCCGGCCGGGTCAGAGGTCGTCACCGCGACGACTCGGTACTTCTGGAACCAGTCCACGGAGGCGTCCTGGGCGCCATTGATGTTCCAGTACTGCGGGAAGCAGTTGCGGGTGTTCGTGTCCTCGGCCGCGCCGACGACCCCGCTCCGTACGCATTCGGGGGCCGACATCGTGACCGTGGTGATCGCGCCGGTCTCCGAGGTGATCGTGGAGACGCGGGGGCGGGTCAGGGGCAGGATGTCATCCGTCCCGTCCACTCGGTTCGGTCGCATCTGGTACGTGAAGGAGATCGGGGGCATCGTGATGGCCGTGCCCGCCTTCGCCGTCCGCTGGAGGGACGTGAGCGTCAGGACGTGGTCGGACGTGTCACCGATGTCGCCGCCGTCCAGATACTGCTGGGTGAACGCCCACGAGTCGACCGGCTGGTACGTGCTGGAGGCCGCCGACCAGGAGAAGGTGTGGACGCCGGTCAGGCGCTTGCGGGAGAAGAACGTCGGGCCCGCGCTGCGGCACTCCGTCGCGCCGCTCGCACAGATCGCGTCGAACGGGACGTCCGGCCAATTGTCGGCGGTGTCCTTGGTGAGCGAGGAGCAGTCCGCGACAGTGCAGCGTTCCGCGTGGCTGAAGGTGACCTTCGCGTCGGCGTCGTCCGTGAACAGGGCGCCCTTGCGCAGGCCGTACTTGATCTCTGTCAGGTAGCCGCCGCGGGTGTACGAGGCGTTGGCCGTTGTTGCCTTGTTCTTCTTGTAGTGGTTCGTTTCCTTCGTGTACCAGTACGTGGCGCTGTTGCCACTGGTGTCCTCGACGTAGTCGAGGTTCCACCGCCAGGCCTGGGTCAGGGCACGGTCCGCGAAGGCCGAGCCGGCCGTGTAGCCGGGGTCGCCGGAGTCATCGCCGAAGACCGGGACGGTCCAGGCGGAGTTCGTGCGCTGGGTAGTGGCGCCGTCCAGCTTGTCGAGGCCGAAGACGTACCGCGTGCCGTCGCCGGTGATGACGGTCCAGTACTCACCGTCGTTGTCACCGTTCTCGGCGCCCGTGGAGTGGATGACCTTGGAGTCGTCGTCGCCCTGGAGGCGCCAGACGCCGCTGGTGTCGTCCTTGACCAGACGGGTCGATTTGCCGTTCAGGACGAGCGAGGCGTTGTCGTACTTCCAGCAGCGGTCGTAGACGTCCGCGTGGCCGTCATCGTCACAGCTGCCGTAGGAGCGTTCGATGTAGGACTCCGTGATGGAGAAGCCCTCGCCGACCGCGCTGCCTTGGTTGTTCGTGGTCGCGGTGCGGCCGTCGATGGAGGCCGAGTCGTAGGACAGGCTCAGACTCGGTGCGGGGCCGGCGGCTGCGGGCGGCGTCGTGAAGTCGTACGACCAGGTGAAAGCGCCGGAGCCGGCGCCTGCCTGCCAGGACGACGACTCGGAGAGGGGCGTGGCGGTGTAGTCGCCGGCGCCGTTCGCGGCCTCGCCCGAGCCGGGGTCGCCGGTCGCGGTGACCGCGAGGACTGTGGAGCTGGAGGAGGAGGCTGCGGTGGCGGCCGTGGCCAGCTGGGGAGTGAGGCCGGTGGCCGCCTCGGGGAGGGCCACCGTGGCGGAGACGCGCTGCTCGTCCGTGTCGTTCCGCGAGCGGAGCGGGGTGCGGGTGCGGCACTCGCTCTTCTGGGGAGTGGTCAGTGCACAGGCGGGGAGCTGCACGAGCTGGAGTCGGCCTGCCCAGCCACCGCCGAGCGCGGAGGCGAAGGTGCGGTAGTCGACGGTGAGCTGTGCCTGTCCAGGGCTCTGCGCCGCCGCGGTGAGTACGACGCCGGTGATGCCGAGACGTCCGGCGGCCTTCTGGTCCAGGACGGTAACCGTAGCGGCGCTACTCGCGGCGCGCTGGCCGCCCGTCGGAGCCAGGGTGACGGGCAGGCCGCCAGGTGCCGCCTTCGAAGCACCGCCGGGGCGCAGTGCGATCTTGGCGCTGCCCGGCTTGGGCCAGGTGGCGGCTGTGTTCTCGTGGCGGGCGCGTTCTGCCTGCGCCTTGTTGGCCTCGCTTTCCTTCGTGACGCGGTCACGGGCTTCCTTGGCGCCCGGTCCGCGGACTTCCTTGACCTTGCTGACCCGCGGCTTGGGCACATCCGGGCGGCCGAGGCCGCCCGTAGCCGCCTCAGCGGCGACTGGGGGGAGTCCGACGGGCACGGCGAGCGCGAGGGCCAGCGACACGAGCAGCGGTCTGGAACCGCGCGCCCGTGGCGCTCCTCGCCCTCTTCTTGTAGTGCCTATGCCAAAAGACATGGTTCATCCGTTCTACGGAGAAAGAGAAACGGTGCGAAGAGGCAGGAAGGATGAGCGGGCGGTTCCCGGCGCCGTGCGTGTCTCAGGCGCCGGGAACCGCCCGCTGTGATGCGTCAGTCGCCCACGTGCGTTTCGACCTGCTGCGGGCTCGCCATGGCCCCGCTCCACACGCGTACGTCGGCGATCCGGGCGGGCAGATGGTGCTTCCAGCCGCCCGAGGTGTAACCCTTGCCGACGGCGAACTCACCCACTCCGAGCTGAGCCGTGTACGCCTTGGGCTCACCGTTCGGGTTGTGGCCGAGGTAGAGGCTGATGGTGCCGGACTGGGCGTCGTGGATGCCCGTCAGCCGGACGACGCTGTCCAGCGCGGCTGTCTCGTCGGAGAGGACGGAGGAGAAGGTGCCGTCGGCATTGAGCCGGCCGAAGTGCCAGAAACCGACCGGGACGGTCTTCTCCTCGAACGTCTCCTCGTCCACGACCGTCCTCGTGCCGGTGACCTGGTACCAGAAGCCCCAGGCCGAGCCGTCCGCCGTGCGCTGCCCCAGGACCTGGCCGGTGTAGCCGACGCCCTTGCTCAGCAGCTTGGCGGCGTCCAGTTGGACGGCCGTGGTGACGGTGAACGATCCGGTGTCGTCCACGAGCGGGCCGGTGACTGTCGCGGCGTCGTCCACGCCGTCGAGGACGATGGCCTCGTTCTCGACGGTCGGGCCGCCAGTGAGGGTCAGGCTCTTGCCGTAGCCGGAGGTGGTGTCGGCGACTGCCGTGCCGGAGACGCCGGAGGCGTCCCACTGGGCGATCAGCTCGGTGCCGGCGTAGGCGGAGGAGGTGAGGAGGCGGGCTTCATCGGCGATCTCCTCAGCGGTCAGCACGCGCTTCCAGGCGACCACCTCGTCGATAGAACCCTTGAAGTGGTCGACGTACGTGTCGGCGAACATGACGCGCCCGATTTCCAGGGGACCATTGGCAGCCCAGGACGGACCCACGTCGGCCGAAGCCTGGAGTTTGCCGTTGACGTAGAGGTGGATCTTCTTGGCCGACACGTCGTGCACACCGGCCACATGAGTCCAGACACCCTTGGGCGAAGGATTCGGCGCCATGGCCTCCCGTGACCAGGCGCCCTCGGTGGAGAGGACGCGAAGGCTCCACTTGCCGCTATAGGAAAGGATGAACGGGCTGTACTTCTGCGTCCACGGGCTTGCCGTGGTGGGCGTCTGACTCAGCACGGACACCGTCTTCGCTGTCGACGGATCCACGCGCACCCACGCGGAGACCGTGTACGAAGCGCGGGTGTCCAGGACCGGTTCGGACGTGGAGGCATAGCCGCCAGCGTCGTTCATGGTCAGGCCCTTGTCGGTAACCGGCTCGATCGGCTGTCCCTCGGCGTCATGAGTGATCAAGCCACGGCGACCACGGTCGTCGCGCTCCGCACCACCGGCCAGCGTCGCGTCCTGCCGCGTCGTACCAGAGGAATCGACTGCGACACCACTGGCCTCGTCGAAGTGCCATCGCCCAACGGCTTCCTCGCCGGTGGCTACCTTGAAGTCGAACACTTTGACTTCGCCCCAGCGTCCAGCGCTGTCCTGTGCGCGAGCATAGAGTCTGATGACTCCCGACTGTGGTGGTGTCACTGAGATTCTGACCAACGCTCCGCCGTTAATCAGCCACGTTGCACCGGTCCACTTGGTGTCAGTCGACAGACGATAGGAGTAAGCCGCGTTAGTGCCGTCCTCCGGGGCGGCTGCGATCTCGAAGGAGCCCACGACGCCCGGACCGCCGCCAGCCAGGCACGAGTCGGTGGTGCACTCGGTGTACGGCGTGAGGGGAGTGACCCTCGGCGCCCGAGGCGCTGTGGGGTCGACCTTGAAGTAGCAGGGAGCGCTGTATCCGGAGTCCTGCCGGTTGCTGCCATCCTCGTAGTAAGACATTGTCAGCGCCTTCAGCCGGTACTGCACACCTTCCTGGAGCGAGGGAAGACTCCTTGACTGCTTGACCAGGTTGCCCACATAGCCGGAGGTGGGGCTGTCCAGGTCCGAGTGAGCCAGAACCCAGGAAGTGCCGTTCCACTTCTCCGTCCGCCATCGAATGCGCAGATTTGCGCCCACCGAACCACCGACTGCTGTTCGCGGCTTGCCCTGCACCAGCGGCGTCGGGTCCGACACGGTCGTCGGGTCCGAAGGGTCGGTGGAGCACACATAGCCGGAGCCGCTGACCACACCGACCTCTGTGGGCGTGGCCGCCAGTGCCACGTACTGGACTGCCAGAACCGCGTCGTTCCGGAACCGCTTCCACGCCGACGTGTCCGTCTCATCGTGGGCTCGGAGCTGCAGCGTCAGTCGGGAGAACTTGCCCGCCGCGAAATCACGCACCGTAGGCGTGAGGTTTTCATTGGTCTCCGCCGGGTTGTCATGGAACTCGATGGGTGCGGGCGGCGAGTTCGGGTCGCAGAGCGAGCCGCGTCCGGCCGAGACACTGCGGTCCACCATCAGATCGAGTTCGGACGGCCGTGTCGACCAGGTGGTGGACGAGGAGATGTTGTTCGTCCGGACCAGGTCCACCTCGCGCGGGTCACACTGGAACGCCCACGGTTCGGTCACCCGGAACGTCGCATCCAGGATCTTCTTGCCCTTCAGACTGGCTGGCGAGAACTCGAAGTACAGCCGCTGGACGTACCCCGGACCGCAGTAGTAGCCGTTCCAGCTGCCGCACTTGCCAACGCCCTTGCCCATGTCGTCGTCGCCGTTGGTCCAGCCGTACGACTCGTAGCCGTCCGACCGCAGCAGCGTCCGCTCTGACGCTCCCCACGTGACCGTGGGGTCGATGAACATGGGGAACGCAGACTCCGGCGTCCTGGCCAGCATGGCCGCGTCCGGGACCACCGACAGGGAACCCTTGCCGATCTGCACACCCATACGAGTCACTCGGTCACCCTGCCCGGGCGCCAAGCCGGAGCCGGACGCGGCGACCTCGGACATGTCGCCGAGAACCCGCGCCGCTCCGACGTCGCGCGACCTCGGCGCCTGAGCCGACGGTGTCGGCCGTTTGGCACTCTTGCCGGCCGAGTCCCACATTTGCGCCGGCGGAGCGCGGAACACTGTCTGTCCGCTCGCGTCGACGGCGGCGAGATTTCCAGCCGCACCCTTGCGGACGGAGAGGCCCTTCGCCTTGAGACCGAAGGTCAGCTGCTTGAGCCGCTTGTCCGAAGCCCCTTTCTGGGATTTCACGATCAGTACGTGCTGGAAGCTCTCGACCGTGGCCGTTACCTTCAGGTCGATGTCCGGCAGCACCTCACGGTAGAGGGCGCTGGTCCCGTCAAGCTCCGGCTTCGGCAGCTTCCCCGGCCACTCCAGCGCCAGGGAGCGACCGCCCTCGGCGATCGATGCGAGCGGGCTCTTGTCGCCGCCACCGGAGAACGCCATCTCCGCCGCGGTCGCCTCCGGGGCGACCGAACCGTCTGCCCTCCATTTCAAGGTCGCGTCGGGCTTCCGCCAGCCGCCACCAGGCTTCGCCACCCGCACAGGAACGGCGGACTCCTCCAGCGTGAAAGAGAAACCGTCCGGATTCGCGTAGACCGTCGTGCGCTCCGAGCGCCCAGCGACGACCTCGACGCGCTTGCCGGAGGTCTTCGCCTCCGCAAGCGCCTTCCGGCCTTCCGTCGATGGCTCGGGCCTTGCAGTCGGCGCCTCAACCCTCTGTTGTGCTACCGCAGGCAACGCCGAACCAGGCATTACCAGCACGAACGTGCTTGCCGCGAGCACGGCCTTCCAGGCCCGGCGTCTTCGAGCGCGTCCGAGCACCCACCCCGTCTGCATGTCCCCACCCCACAAAGCATTGATCAAAAGTGCGCCCGATTGAATCGGAAGCGATCACTATGCGTCAACGGATAATCACGTCACGCTCAACCCGGATCCAGGCGGCGCGACGGAAGTGACGTAGAACACATAAAGAAGATGTGAGTTGCCGTGCAACCAATCCCAACGGTCACAGGTCATCTATGCGAAACCAACGGCCACGCCCGTGACACGCACGGGACGGAGGCCCCACAGACTCCGTGCCGCACCCAGTGGTACGCCAGACCATGAGGTCTTGACTTGAAGCTTCGCCGCGCCATGGCCGTCGCCGCCGCGACCGCCGTCATCACGCCTGCCGCTTTCCTGATGGCCCCGGCCGCGTTCGCGACGGAAGGCTCGCCGTCTCCCTCCGCGTCCGAGTCCACGACTGAGACGAGCCCGTCCCCGTCGCAGAGCGAGACCACCGCGCCGTCTCCCTCGACGTCCGAGAGCCAGACGACCGCGCCGTCCCCGTCGCAGAGCGAGACCACCGCGCCCTCGCCGTCGACGAGCGTGACGACCTCGCCGTCGAACACCGTCGTCCCGTCGCCGTCCGCCTCCGAGCCCGCCGAGGTCTGCGAGGACTTCAAGGACAACGAGGGCGTCTACACCGAGCTGCGTGGCCTGCCGTCCAAGGTCGTCGCCGGCTCCGGCTGGAAGAACTTCACCTTCCGCGTCACGAACAAGACGAACAAGACGTTCGACTCCGTCGAGGCCTACATCATGGCCGAGGCCGTGGACGGCAAGGACTTCGAGGACATCTCGCAGTTCATCACCCTGCAGGTGCAGCTGGAGGAGGACGGCCCCTGGCAGTCCATCGACGACGTCGAGGGCTACTTCGGCACGACCGGGTCGCTGCAGCCGAAGAAGTTCGCCGAGGCCCAGATGCGTCTGAAGGTCGACGCCAAGGCTCCCGCCGGTTACGGTGCCGCCTTCACGCTCGGTGTGCACATCTCCAAGGACAGCGTCTGCGAGTACGGCGAGATGAACACCTACGAGTTCGAGATCCTCGCCGCCGGCAGCAAGCCCGGTGACGTCGACGACTCCAAGGGCAAGCCGGGCAAGCCCAGTGGCAACAAGCCGGCTCCGACCGGTCAGCTGTCGCAGCTGCCCGTCACCGGCAGCCTCGCCAACACCGGTTCCAACTCGATGCTGCCGACCATCGGTATCGCCGGTGGCATCGCCATCGTCGCCGGTGCCGGTGTCGTCTTCGCGCTGAAGCGCCGCAGCAACGGTGCCGCCGCGTAACGGAGGCTCCTGAAGCAAGAGAGGCGCTGCGCTCGGAGGGGGGTGCAGCGCCTCTCTCGTGTTCACCGCTTCTTCTTGCGGGGGATCTTCGGCATTCCCAGGAACGGGAGCCGCAGGGCCGCGAACGCCTCCGCCGGGACCGTCGGGGTCGTCGGTTCCACCGGGGTCAGGCGGCGGTACGGTTCGCCCTGTCTCGGGCGTTGGTCCCGGTCGCCCTTGTTGGGCCAGAAGGACATGGCGCGTTCCGCCTGGGCCGTGATGGTGAGGGACGGGTTCACGCCCAGGTTCGCGGAGACCGCGGCGCCGTCCACGACCGAGATGCCCGGGTGGCCGTACAGGCGGTGGTACGGGTCGATGACCCCGTGCTCGGCGGTGGCGCCGATGACGCAGCCGCCCAGGAAGTGAGCCGTCAGCGGGGTGCCCATCAGCTCGCCGACGTTGGAGCCGGCGAAGCCGTTGATCTCCTCGGCGAGGAGCGTCGCCGCCCGTGTCGCCTCCGGGATCTGCTTCGGGTTCGGGGTGCCGTGGCCCTGCTCGGCCGTGAGCAGGCCCTTCCCGATGCCGCCGCGCTTGCGGTACGTCGTCAGGGAGTTGTCCAGCGACTGCATGACGAGCCCTATGATCGTCCGCTCCGACCAGCGGCGGTTCGAGAGGGAGCGGAGGGCCAGCACGGGGTGCCGGGCCACCGCCCCCAGCCAGGCGCGTACGCGCTTCTCCGCGTACGGGACCTGGAGGATCGACAGCGAGCCCATGGCGTTGGAGCCCTTGCCGTAGCGGACCGGCTCGATGTGGGTGTTCTCGTCCGGGTGGATCGACGACGTGATCGCCACGCCCCGCGTGAAGTCGGCCTTCGGCGCGCCGTGCCGTGCGCGGTAGCGGCGGTCCGTGGTCTGCGAGCCGACCAGCGCCTCGGAGTTGGTGCGGGTCAGTTGGCCCAGGCGCGGGGAGATGCGGGGCAGCAGGCCCTGGTCCTTCATCCGGTGCAGGAGGGTCTGCGTGCCGTACGTGCCGGCCGCGACGATCACGTAGCGGGCCCGGAACGTCCGGGGTGTTCCCTTGCGGCGGCGGTTCGTGGGGACCGTCACCACGCGGTGGCCCTCCTCCGCGTCCTCCGTCACCTCAGTGACCGTCGTCATCGGGTGGATGACCGCGCCCGCCTTCTCGGCCAGGTACAGGTAGTTCTCCGTGAGCGTGTTCTTCGCGCCGTGCCGGCAGCCCGTCATGCACTCGCCGCACTCGGTGCAGGCCCGGCGGGACGGTCCGGCGCCACCGAAGTACGGGTCCGGGACGCGGTCGCCGGGAGTGGCCTTCGCCGTGCCGTCCGCGTCCTTGCCGTCACCGAAGAAGACGCCGACGGGCGCGAGGTGGAAGGTGTCGCCGACGCCCATGGCCCGCGCGGTCGCCTCGAGGTGGACGTCCGACGGGGTCATCGTCGGGTTGAGGCGCACGCCCAGCATGCGCTTGGCCTGGTCGTAGTACGGGGCGAGTTCGGCCTGCCAGTCGGTGATGTGCGCCCACTGCCGGTCCTGGAAGAACGCGGCGGGCGGTACGTAGAGGGTGTTGGCGTAGTTGAGGGAGCCGCCGCCGACGCCCGCGCCGGCCAGGACCATCACGTTGCCGAGCAGGTGGACGCGCTGGAGCCCGTACAGGCCGAGGGCGGGCGCCCACAGGTAGTTGCGCAGGTCCCAGGAGTTCCTGGGCAGCGTGTCCGGGGTGAAGCGGCGGCCCGCCTCCAGGACGCCGACCCGGTAGCCCTTCTCGGTGAGGCGGAGCGCCGAGACGGAGCCGCCGAAGCCTGAGCCGATCACGATGACGTCGTAGTCGTACTGTTTCTGGGCAGGGGGGACCGCGGACATGGCTCTCCTCGTACCGGGCAAGGGTGGAACGGGCGCGCCGGGCGCCCGCCGTCGGCGCGGGCGCCGGGTCTTCATCGCAGGCGCAGCGTCTTCATCGCCTTCAGGCTGAAGCTCATGAACGCCGCGTACTTCTCGTCGTCCATGCCGAACGCGGGGGCGAGCGGCATGATCCGCTGGTGGGCGACGGTCTGCGCCTCGGTGTACTTGAGGATGCCCTCGGAGCCGTGGCGGCGGCCGAGGCCCGAGTCCTTCATGCCGCCCATCGGCGACTGGACGCTGCCGTACGCCGACGCGTAGCCCTCGTTGATGTTGACCGTGCCGGCGCGCAGCCGGGCGGCGACGGCGTGGCCGCGGCGGCCGTCCTTCGTCCAGACGCTGGCGTTGAGGCCGTACGCGGTGGCGTTGGCGCGCTCGACCACCTCGTCCTCGTCGGTGAAGCGGTAGACGGACACGACGGGCCCGAAGGTCTCCTCGGTGCACACGGCCATCGGCTCCTGGACGTTCTCCAGGATGGTCGGCTCGTAGAACAGCGGGCCGATGTCGGGGCGGGCCACGCCGCCGGCCACCAGCCCGGCGCCCTTGGCGACGGCCTCGTCGACGTGCCGGGTGACGGTCTCCAGCTGCCGCTCGCCGACGAGGGAGCCCATGTCGGCGCCGTACGCGAGGGCGTTGCCGAGGCGCATGGCCTTCGTACGGGCCGCGAACCGCTCGATGAACGCGTCGGCGATCGACTCGTGGACGTACAGCCGCTCGATGGAGATGCACAGCTGGCCCGCCGAGGAGAAGCAGGCGCGGACGGCGCCCGCCGCGGCCTTCTCGACGTCGGCGTCGCGCAGGACCAGCATCGCGTTCTTGCCGCCCAGTTCGAGGGAGACGCCGACGAGCCGGGCCGCGGCCCCCTGCGCGACCTCGCGGCCGGTGCGGGTGGAGCCGGTGAACGACACGTAGTCGGCGTGCTTGACGACCTCGGGGCCGACGACGGGGCCCTCGCCGATGACGACCTGGAAGACCTCGGCGGGCAGTCCGGCCTCGATGAGCAGGTCGCGCGCCCACAGGGCGGTCAGCGCGGTCTCGGTGTCGGGCTTCATGACGACGGCGTTGCCGGCGACGAACGCGGGCAGCGCGTCGCCGACGGACAGCTCCAGCGGGTAGTTCCAGGGGGCGATCTGGCCCACGACTCCGCGGGGCTGGCGCAGTTCGGTCACCTTGGTGAGGGTCGGTACGGCTCCGGTGTGCCGCTTGGGCCTCAGGTACGCGGAGGCGCGGCGGCCGTAGTGGCGGGCCGCGATGGCGACGGCCTGCACCTCCTCGTGGGCGTGCAGGCGCGCCTTGCCGGTCTCCAGCTGGATGAGGTCCAGGACCTCGGCCTGCCGTTCCAGGACCAGGTCGTGGAAGCGGAGCAGGACGGCGGCGCGCTTGCGGACGGGCACGGCGGCCCAGGCGGGCTGGGCGGCGCGGGCGCGGCGGAACGCCTCGGCGACGTCCTCGGGCGTGGACTCGGGCAGTTCGGCCAGCCGTTCGCCGGTGAACGGGGTGTGGTTGGCGGTGCGGCCCGAGCCGACGACGCCTCGGGTGAGCTGGGCGACGATCTCGGGCGTGACCACGTCGGCCGCGGTGCGGGCGCCGGCGGGGGCGGGGGCGACCGGGTTCGTCCCCGGGCGCGCGGGCGCTTCGGGGGTGGAGTCGGTGGCGGCGGCGGTTGCGGATTCGGTGGCCTGCGTGTCCGTCATGGGGGCGAGGGTATGCGTGTGAGGGCACTTTGGGTACCCGGCGGTAACAGCTTTTCACCCTCCACACACACCGCGCCAGTGTTCACTGGCAAATAAGCCCTGATCAGCGCGGCAGCAGCAGGCTCGCGGCCAGTACGGCCCCGACGGCGAGGAGAAGCAGGGCGATGATCAGCGGCGTGCGGCGACGGCTCCTCCGGGTGCCGCCGGGGGGCGCGGCCGGCGCGCGGGGCCCGTGGCCGGCCGGCGGGGCGTCGGCGGGTACGGGTACGGCGTCCCACGGGGAGGCGCCGGGGTCGCCGGGGCGGGCGTCTTGGGGTTGCCGCTCGCGGCGCCGGTCCTCTTCGCGGCCCGCGTGGGTGGGTTTGAGGGATGTGTCCTGACCGTCCGGTCTGCTCGGGCCCTCCTGGCCATCCGGGCGGCTCTCCGGGCGATCGGGGCTCCCCTGCCTGGGGGGCAGCCCCCGCGCCATGCCCCTCGCCCGTGCCCTGGCCCGCGCCCGCGCCGGGAGCGCCCGCGCGCGGCCCGGCGACGGGGAACGGGCGTGGGAACGGGCACCCGAGCCCGAGTCGGGGATGTCCCCGTCCCGCGTGTCCGGCCGCTCGTGCGAGGGGGCGTCGGACGGCGGCCCGTAGCGCCCCGCGGCTCCTGCCCACGCGTCGCGCGGCGCGTCCTGAGGGCCGTCGGCGGGGCGGGCGGCGGGGCGATCCGCAGGGCCCTCGGGCACCTGGGACGGGGCCGTGCCCTCCGCCGACGCCACGTAGGCCCGCAACAGCCGTTCCGCCTCCGCCGCGTCGATGCGGCGCGCCGGGTCCCGCTGCAGCAGACCCCGTACGACGGGCAGCAGGGGCCCCGCGGCCGCGGGCGGTCTGATCTCCCCCTCCACCACCGCGTGCAGCACGCCGCCCAGCGAGTCGCGGTGGAACGGGGAACGGCCCGTCATCGCCGCGCACAGCAGCACGCCCAGCGACCACAGGTCCGCCTTCGGGCCCGCCCGCATGCCCTGCATCCGCTCGGGCGCCGTGTACTCGGGCGAGCCGACGAACATGCCCGCCTCCGTGAGCGTGGACGCGCCGGCCAGCTGGGCGATGCCGAAGTCGGTGAGGACCACCCGCCCGGTGGCCTCCTCCAGCAGCACGTTGGCGGGCTTCAGGTCCCGGTGCAGCACCCCCAGCGCGTGCGCCTCCCGCAGCGCGGCCAGCAGGGCGAGCCCGATGCGGGCCGCCTCGCGGGCGTCGACCGGGCCGCGCGCCGCCAGCCGCTCGGCCAGCGAGACGCCCTCGACCAGCTCCATCACGATGTACGGGACGCCGTCCTCCTCGACGACGTCGTGGACGCAGACGACGTGCGGGTGGTGGACCCGCGCCACCGCGCGCGCCTCACGCAGGGTCGAGCCGACGGCCCCGTTCGTCCCGGCGGCCGTGTCGACGTGCAGTTCCTTGACGGCCACCTGACGGCGCAGCAGCTCGTCGTACGCGCGCCAGACGGTGCCCATGCCGCCCCGGCCCAGCGGGGACTCCAGCCGGTAGCGGCCGACGATCCGCCGCTGTTCCCCCGGTCTCTGCGCTCCGACCGACACGGCACATCTCCTCTGCTCGCGCCGAGGAGGTCACCCCTCGGCGGGTCGCCAGCCTTGCAGCACGATGTCGAACTGCTCCCGCGTGGTCGCCCAGTCCTCCTCGGGGGACGACATGTACACCGCGTACTCGGTGCCGTCGTCCGCGTAGTACACCTGGTCGATCGCGTGGCGCCGTCCGGGATGGTTCTGCTTCTCCAGCCAGGTGAACTCCCAGAGACAGGATTCCTGTTGATCTCGGAACGTATTCTGCTTGAGGTGTATCCGGTCGTACTGCGGCAGCCGCTTCCTCAACCCCTTCTCCACATCCAGCATGTGCATGTAAGGGTTCTCGAAGTCGGGTGAGCGGTCGATGCTGATCCGGATGCGGTGGCGGCCGTTGTCGGGGGTGTAGTCGATCTGGTCCCCGTCCATCTGGCGCTTCCACCCCTTGGGCACAAGAAGGCTGAAACCCTCCGGGTCCGTGACCCGTTCCCAGCCGTCCCGGCGGTCCTTCGCCGACGGGCTCGGGCTCACCGACGCGCCGGCGGTCGGGGTCCCGTCCCCACCGTCCCCGCCGTCGCCGGCCGTGTCCGCGTAGCGCATCGCGGCGAAGCCCGCCCCGGCGCCCACGACGGCGGCGAGCACCACCACCAGGACCGCCCGCCGCCAACGCGACGTTCCGCCACCGCCGGTGACGTGCCCGTCCGATGTCCCGGACCCGCCGCCCGCGTACCCGGCGACCTGCTGCTTCTTCGTGCTCTTCGTGTTCCTCGTGCCGCTGGTGCCGCGGTGCTCCGCGTCGGCGGCCGAGCCCGCGCCGTCCGCGGTGTCGAGGGCGCCCCGCACCGCCTTCAGCTCCTGCTCCGGCACCGACCGGGTCGGTACGTACGCCTGCGCGGCGACCGGGGTGCGGCCCTCCATCGCCTCGATGAGCATCCGTTCGGCCTCGGCCGCACCGGGCCGGTCCGCCGGGTCCTTGCGCAGCAGCGCCGTGATCACCGGGGCCAGCGCCCCCGCGTGCTCGGCGGGCGGCGGCTCCTCCGTGACCACCGCCTGCATGGTGCTGATGGGCGACGAGCGGCGGAACGGCGACCCGCCCTCCACCGCCGTGTAGAGCGTGGCGCCCAGCGACCACAGGTCCGACGCGGGGCCGGGGTCCGCTCCCCGGACCCGCTCCGGCGCCAGGAAGTCGATGGAACCGACCAGTTCACCGGTCCGCGTGATCGTCGAGTCGCCCTCGATGGCGGCGATCCCGAAGTCCGTGAGCAGGACCCGGCCGTCGCGCGCCAACAGGACGTTGCCCGGCTTGACGTCCCGGTGCAGGACGCCGGCGGCGTGCGCGGCCCGCAGCGCACCCAGCACGTGCAGGCCGATCCGGGCCGCCTCGCAGGGGTCGATCCGCCCGTTCTCGGCGGCCTTCGTGGCCTCGGCGAGGGAAGGGCCGTCCACGTACTGCATGACGATCCACGGCCGGTCGTCGTGCTCCAGCACGTCGTGGACGGTGACGACCGCCGGGTGCGTGATCCGCGCGGCGGCCCGCGCCTCCTTCTTGGTACGGGCGTGCAGGACGATCCGGTCCGCCTCGGAGACGTACTGGCCGGCCGTCAGTTCCTTGACGGCGACGGTCCGGCCGAGCGTCTCGTCGTGGGCGCGCCACACCTTGCCCATGCCGCCGCGCCCGATGGTCTCGCTCAACCGGTAGCGCCCGGCGAGCACCAGACCCGCGCCCATGTCCTGAGTGTGTTCCACGTGTCCCCGCTCGGCCCCGCACGCTGCTTCGGAGCAAGGTTACGGAGGGTGTGCGGGAGGGGGAACCTCGGGGCCTCCACGGAGACCTCACCGTGATACGACGGGCCGGGAATTGGCCGGAATCCACCACGGAGCGTAACGCCGGACGGGCGCTTCGGCGATTTCGGAGAGCAACGGGTTGCCCCGGTCAACGAGTTGCGCGATACACCTTTATCGCCTGCTGGTAGATCTCGGTGACCTTGTCGCGCTGGCTGTCCGGGCCGATCACCTGGACCACGTGGTAGCGGTCGCCCACGACGAGGGCGAGGTTCCGCACGTACACCTCACGGCCGGCGCTGTCCGTCCAGGTGAACTGCCCCTCGGCCATGGCCTGTCGGCCCACGTCGACGCGGCGCAGGCCGGTCGCCGACGCCCACGAGGAGTCGCGCCACGGCTGGAGCTCCCGCTCCTTGGTCCGCTGGTACTCCAGCGGGTCGGCGCCACCGGTCCGTACGGTGTCCCGTCCGGGGACGACGATCAGGGTGAAGTCGCCGCTGGCGTAGCGCACTTGGCCCACATCGTTGATGGGGCTGCGGCGCCAGGTCCGGTCGACACCGATCCGGAACCCCTCGGGGTCGTCGCGGACGACGTAACCGGCGGCGAGCGCGGGCGCGGAGGGGGTGACGCCGTTGGTGGACGGCGCGGCCGAGGGGGCCTCGCCCCCGTCCGGTGTGGGTCTCGGGTCGGGGCTCGCCTGCGGGTCGGCCTGCTGGTCGGGGGCGGACGGCGAGGGGCGGCCCGCGTGCCCGGTGGGCTGCGACTGGTCCCGCGACTCGGCCTTGGGCATGAAGAGCATCGCGTACGCGACGGCGGCGGCCAGCGCCAGGAATATGAGCAGCAGCAACATGCGGCCGAGGGCGCGCGGGCCGCGGGTCCGCTCCCTGGTCTTCTTGTGGCGGTGGCGGGGCGGCGCCACCACGGGCGCGGGCGCCTGGGGACGGCGCCTGCGCACGAGGTCGCCCCGGCGGCGCACGATCGGCAGCCGGGCGTCGTCGGCGGAGGGCATGGGCACGATGGACGCGCCCGCGTCCGGCTCGGGCGCCGAGCGGATGAGCGAGCGCAGCCAGCCGCGCAGCTCCTCGAAGTCGGGGCGCTCGGTGGGGTCCTGGCGCAGCAGCGACTCGACGACCGGCCGCAGCGGACCGCAGTCCTCGGCGAACGCGGGCGGCTCCGCGCACACCATCTGCACCAGCTCGGCGGCGTTGTCCTCGGGGTACGGGGCGTGGCCCTGGAGCACCCGGAAGAGCAGGGCACCCAGCGCCCACAGGTCGGTGGCGGGCCCGATGGGCGGGGCCAGCTGCCACGTGTCGTGCACGGGGCCGGCCTGCTCGGGCGCCCACCGCTCGGTGACGGCACCGACGACGGCGATCCTGGCCTGCCGGGCGCGCTCGGCGGCGAGGCGCGTGGCGGGGCCGCGGTGGGGACGGGGAGAGGCCGGGGCCTGGGCGGCGGCTGCGGCCTGGGCGGCCGGGGCGTTCGCGGGCTCGGCGGTACGGCGGCTTCCGGTACGGGCGTCCTGCCGCGGGAGGCGCTGGGAGTCGGCCCGCAGGGCGGCCCGGGTGCCGCCGTACGGGGACACGTCGCCGTACGGGGAACTGCCTCCGCCCGCGGAGACGGGGCCGTCCCGCCACGAACCGGCGAGCATGGCGCGGGAGGGGCCGCCGCTCCCCGGGTCGTCGGGGCCGCCGTACCGCGGGGCGTCGTCGTCCTCGTCCTCGGCGATACGGTCCGCGACCTCGGCCACCCACTGCGGTTCGTACCCGCTCGGCAGGGCGGGCGGCCCGGGCGGCAGCGGCGCGGGACCCAGACCGCGCGGGCGGTACGGCTCGATGGAGTGGGGTCCGGAGCCTTCGTCGGTGGCGTGGGGGCCGGGTGCGTCGTCGGCCGGGTCTGCGAGCCCGGTGTCGTAGGGGTCTTGGGGATCGTAGGGGTCGTGGGAGTCGTAGGCGTCGTCGTCGCCGTACGGGGCGGCGTCGTAGTCCTCGTCCCCGTAGGCCTCGCCTCCGTGGGCGTCGTCCCCGTACGCCTGCCCGTCCGCGTCGTGGCCGTCGGTGTACGTCCCCTCCGGCTCGTCGTCCGGGAGCGGCACCGGGGCGTAGCCGCACAGGGCCTCCTCGGCCGCGCCGACCGCGAGTCCGGTGAGCATGACCCGCCCGTCGTCGCAGACGAGCACCGTGCGGACGGTGATGTTGCGGTGGGTCCAGCCGTGGGCGTGCAGGGCGCGCAGCGCGGTGAGCAGGTCCGAGGCGATCTCGGCGGCCCGGTACGGGGTGAGGGGCTCCTCGCCGATCAGCGCGGCGAGCGGACGCGCGGGGACGAGTTCGCTCACTATCCACAGCGAGCCGGCCTCCGCGAACACGTCGAAGACCTGGTCGAGACGCGGGTGGTCGGGGATCTGCGCGGCGGCCTGCGCGGCCTCGACCGCGCGGCGTACGGCGGGGTCGGCGGCGGCACGGGCCGACGCGACACGCCCGTACGCGTCGCGAGGCGACGGGGACCGGCCCTGGCGCTGGTGGTGCCGTTGGTTCCGGGCGCGCGGGCCGTCGGCGTCGACGACCTCGGCGTCCACGGTCTCGGGCAGCGGCAGCTGCCGGATCAGGACCTCCTGACCACTGTACGTGTCGAAGGCGCGGGTCTCGACGAAGTCGTACGCGTACGGGTCGGCGCTGGTGTCCGTGTCCGTCGTCGGCAACGGCAGGCGGTAGCGGTCGGCGAGCACCCTTCCCGCGTAGTCGTCCACGACGCCTCCCCACCGCGTACTGTCCCCCCGGCTCCGCAGATCGTACGAAACCGTCAATTCCGGTCGGCTCTTGTGCAGTTACCTGCCTGATTCAGCCTCGTACGGTCCGCGCGTTCTCACGATACGTGCCCTGAGTCAGTCCTTGGGGCGGAACGTCGCGAACGCGGTGTTCCGGAGCGTGGTGCACTCCGGGCCGTTCCACTCACTGGACTTGCACGAGATCATGATCGCGTAGCCGTGCGTGGCGTCGACCTTGAACCCCCTGTTGAGCACCCATACCCGCTCGCCGCCCTGATTGCGCTCGAACTGCCAATCGGCGGCGGTCGGGTAGTTGTTGTACGCGACGGGCTTGATGCCGTGGTGCGTGTACCCGCTGCTGGTGGCCGCGACCACGGCCCTCGCCGCGTTCCAGGCCGCGGCGGCGTCGCTGCCGGGGCTGGAGGTGAAGTCGACCTGGATGCGTGGGAAGGCGGCGCCCGCCCGGAATATCCCGCCCGAGTTGCGTCCCGCTATGTCGGTCATGCGGAAGCCCGCGGGCATGGCCATCGTGAAGTGGAACTGCTTGTTGGTGACCATCTTGTAGCCCGCCGGCAGGGCCGGGCCGGCGCCCGGCGAACCGGACGGCTTGGCTCCGCCGCCCGGGTTCGTGCCCTCGCCGGTGCCGCCGCCGTTGGGCGCGGCGCCGGTCGGGTCGCCGCCCTGCTCCTTGCCCTGGTCGCCGTCGGCCTTGCCGTCGTTGCCCGCGGTGGCGCCTTCGGTGTTCTGGGTGCCGCCGGAGGCGTCGCCCGCCGTGGCGCCGGCCGACGCGGCCTGGCCGCCCGTGCCCTTGCCCTTCGCGCTCGGCTCGTCGTCGCCGCTCAGCGCGAACGCGAGAACGGTGGCGAGAACGGCGAGCACCGCCACGACCGCGATCGTCACGAGCGTGCGGCGCGGCACCACATCGGTGAGCGGCGCCCGCACCGGCGCGGGCGGACCGGAACGTTCCGGCTTGTTGGTGGCCGCCGCGGCCGCCGCCGCGTTGCGCACGGAGCGCAGCGCGCCCCGCAGCCGCTCGGCGGTCGCGTCGCCGGGACGCGTACCGGAGGCCGCCACGGCGGCGGTGGTGCCCGGCTTACGCGCCTCGGGGACCACCGGGGGCGCGGGCGGCAGCGGGACGACCCGGGTGGCCTCCGGCGACGCGTCGGGCACGGGCGGCACGGCCGGCCCCGCGGTCACCCGCAGGACCTCGTCGAGCATCGCGCGGGCGCCCGCGTCGTCGAGGCGCTGGGCCGGGTCCTTGGCCAGCAGCCCGTAGATGACCTTCTCCAGCGGCCCGGCGTTCTTCGGCGGGTCCAGCTGCTCGGTCATCACCGCGGTGAGCGTCGCGATGGCGGAGCCCTTGTCGTACGGCGGGCAGCCCTCGACCGACGCGTACAGCAGGCCGCCCAGCGACCACATGTCGGCGGCGGGGCCGGGCTTGTGGCCGCGGGCCCGCTCGGGCGAGATGTAGGAGGGCGCGCCGACGAGCATGCCGGTGGACGTGATGGAGGGGTCGCCCTCGACCTGCGCGATGCCGAAGTCGGTGAGCACGACGCGGCCGTCGTCGGCGATGAGCACGTTGGACGGCTTCACGTCGCGGTGGAGGATGCCCTCCCGGTGCGCCGAGCGCAGGACGTCCAGGATCGCGAGTCCGACCTCGGCGGCGCGCCGGGGCGTGAGGGTGCCGTCCTCGCGCACGACGTCGGCGAGGGAACGGCCCTCGATCAGCTCCATGACGATCCACGGGCGGTCGTCCTCGTCGACCACGTCGTACACCGTCACGGCGCCGTTGTTGCGGATCCGGGCGATGGCCTTGGCCTCGCGCAGGGTCCGGGTGATGAGGCGGCGCTTCTCGTCCTCGTCGATGCTGTTGGGGAAGCGCAGCTCCTTGACGGCGACGGTACGGCCCAGCGTCTCGTCGACGGCACGCCAGACGGTGCCCATACCGCCGCGCCCGAGCACCCCGTCGAGCCGATAACGCCCGGCGAGCAGCCGCCCTTCCGTCGTGACCCGGGGGATGCCGGGGCCTCTGCGGGGGGTGGAGGGAGCGCTGGTGGAGGGCGCGCTTCCGCCGGTGGTGCCGCCGGTGGCCGGCTTTTCGGTGGCGGCGGCCGTGGTCGGGGCCGCGCTCGAAGGCGCCTTGTCGGTGGCGGCAGCGGCCTTGCCGGGAGCCGGTGCGCTGTCGGTACGGGGGGTCTTGTCGGCCGCGGCAGCTGCGGCCGTCCCTGTGCCCGTGTCGGCAGACGCCTTGTCAGCAGCGGGCGCCGTCTTGGTGAACGGCACCTTCCCCTGGGGCTCCGCGCCCCCGGGAGCCGCGTCCTCCGGCTCACCGTCGACGGAGGCCGCGCCCTTGGGCTCGACGTCCTGGTGCGCCGCCTTCCCAAGCGCGGCGTCCTCGGACTCGGCCTCCGTGTCCCCGGCGTCCTCGGGCTTCGCGTCCATGGGCTCGGCGTCCTTGGACTCGGGGTCCTTGGCCTTCGCGTCCGCGGGCTCGGCGTCCCTGGACTCGGGGTCCTTGGACTCGGGGTCCTTGGGTTCAGCGCCCTTGGGTTCAGCACCCTTGGACTCATCGCCCCGGGACCCGGCGTCCTCGGACCCGGCCTCCTTGCGCGCCGCGTCCTCGGGGGTCCTGTCCTGGGGGACGCCGTCCCGCGGGGCGTTCGCCGCCCCGCTGCCGGCCGCGTCGGCCGCGTCCCGTGTCGTACCGCCGCCGGACTCCACGGGCGTGCCCCCGTCCCGCCGGGCATCCGCCCCGGCTGCCGGTGTGGCCTCGCCCCGCTGAGGTTCCCGCGCCGCGTCCCGCGACTGCTCCGCTCCCGACATGCGTCCCCTCTGCGATCCCTGTTCTTCGCCCGCGCCTGCCGCTTCCGCGCGATGCGGTAACCCGCCCTGGAAGAGCCTTCATTGTCCCTCACTCCAGGACCGGTGCTGCTCCCGGGTCCGGCGTCCGAAAAGATGACCGGTGAGGGAGGACCCGCACCATGCCACTGCTGTTCCGGACGAGACTGGTCGTGCCGTTGGTTCTCGTGTTGTGCGGTCTGGTGGTGCGTACCCCCGCCCTCCCCTCCCCCCGCCCCTCCTCCCCCGCTCTGGACCGACTGGTTTCGGCCGGGGGCGCGCCCGGGGCCGCCCTGCTCGCCGAAGCGCCCGGGGCGGTGCGGTTCCAGACGGCCGGTCACGGCATGGGCCGGGCCGACCGCTTCCGGGCGGGCAGCATCACCAAGACGTTCGTCGCCACGGTCGTCCTCCAACTGGCCGCCGAGCGCCGCCTGGCCCTCGGCGACACCGTGGCGGCCCGCCTTCCGGGCCTGCTGCCGGAGCCGGTGGCGCGGCGCATCACGGTGCGGCAGCTGCTCACCCACACCAGCGGCCTGCCCGACTACGTCCCGCCCACCGGTCCCCCCACCCCGGAGGCCGCCGTACGTGCCGCTCTGGCGGCACGCCCCGCCCGCCCGCCGGGCCGGTACGCGTACGCCAACACCAATTACGTGCTGCTGGGCCTGCTCGTCACGCGGGTGACGGGCCGTCCGTACGCGGCCGAGGCCGACCGCCGCATCCTCACCCCCCTCCGTCTGACCGGCACCTCGTTCCCCGGTTCGCGCACCACGCTGCCCTCGCCGCACGGGCGCGGGTACGACGCCGGCGGCCGGGACGTCACCGTGCTGGACCCGCGCATCGCCGGCGCGGCGGGCGAGCTGGTCAGCACGCTCGACGACCTGAACCGCTTCTACGCCGCCCTCCTCGGCGGCCGCCTCCTCACCCCGCCCCAGCTGCGCGAACTGCTCGCCACGACCGCCGCCGGAGGGCGCTACGGCATGGCCCTCTACCCGGTCGCCCTGTCCTGCGGCGCCACGGTGTGGGGCCACAACGGCCGGATACCCGGCAGCTACGTCCGCACCGCCGCCACGCGCGACGGTCGACATGTCGTCACTTTCCGCACCAACACGGACGCACTGGCCGACGTTCCGGGGACGCCGCTGGAAACGGCGCTCCTGGAGGCGGAGTTCTGTCCGGGCCCGCCCGGCACCGCCGCGAGCTGACGGGCCGGCGCCGCACGAGGCCCTACAGCGGCACGATGTCCGGCGCGCCCAGCCTGGCCGCGTCCGCCGTCAGGTCGTCCGGCTGGCGCTGGGACTCGCGCTCCGCCTCGACCCGTTTCTCGTAGTGCTCCACCTCCTTCGCGATCTGGTCCTCGCCCCAGCCCAGGACCGGGGCCATCAGTTCGGCGCACTCGCGGGCGCAGCGGGTGCCGCGGTCGAAGGTCTCGATGGAGATGCGGGTGCGGCGGGTCAGGACGTCGTCCAGGTGGCGCGCGCCCTCGTGGGAGGCGGCGTAGGCGACTTCGGCCCGCAGGTAGTCCTCGGCGCCGGTCAGGGGCCGGCCGAGGCCGGGGTCGGCGGCGATCAGGTCGAGGAGTTCCTCCGTGAGCGAGCCGTACCGGTTCAGCAGGTGCTCGACGCGCACCACGTGGAGTCCGGTCCGGGCGGCGATGCGGGCGCGGGCGTTCCACAGTGCCCGGTAGCCCTCGGCGCCGAGCAGCGGCACGTCCTCGGTGACGCAGGAGGCGACGCGCATGTCGAGGCCGTGCACCGCCTCGTCGACGGCGTCCTTGGCCATCACCCGGTACGTCGTGTACTTGCCGCCCGCGACGACGACGAGTCCGGGCACCGGGTGGGCGACGGTGTGTTCGCGCGAGAGCTTGCTGGTGGCGTCGGACTCGCCGGCCAGGAGGGGCCGCAGGCCGGCGTAGACGCCCTGGACGTCGTCCCTGGTGAGGGGCACGGCGAGCACGCTGTTGACGTGCTCGATGAGGTAGTCGATGTCGGCGCTGGACGCGGCCGGGTGAGCCTTGTCGAGGTCCCAGTCGGTGTCGGTGGTGCCGATGATCCAGTGCCTGCCCCAGGGGATGACGAACAGGACGCTCTTCTCGGTGCGCAGGATGAGGCCGGTGGTGGAGTGGATGCGGTCCTTGGGCACGACGAGGTGGATGCCCTTGGAGGCGCGGACGTGGAACTGTCCGCGCTCGCCGATGAGGGCCTGCGTGTCGTCGGTCCATACGCCGGTGGCGTTGACGATCTGTTTGGCGCGGATCTCGTAGTCGCCGCCCGCCTCGACGTCCTGGACGCGGGCGCCGACGACCCGCTCGCCCTCGCGGAGGAAGCCGATGACGCGGGCCCGGCTGGCGGCGCGGGCCCCGTAGCTCGCGGCGGTGCGGACGAGCGTGGTGACGTAGCGGGCGTCGTCCATCTGGGCGTCGTAGTACTGGAGGGCGCCGACGAGGGCGTCCTTGCGCAGGGCGGGTGCCACACGCAGGGCGCGGCGCCGGGACAGGTGCCGGTGGACGGGCAGGCCGCGGCCGTGTCCCGAGGAGACGGACATCGCGTCGTAGAGGGCGACGCCCGAGCCGGCGTAGATCCGCTCCCAGCCCTTGTGCTGGAGGGGGTAGAGGAACGGCACGGGCCTGACCAGGTGGGGGGCGAGCCGCTCCAGGAGCAGTCCGCGTTCCTTGAGCGCCTCCCGCACGAGGGCGAAGTCGAGCATCTCCAGATAGCGCAGGCCGCCGTGGATGAGCTTGCTGGACCGGCTCGACGTGCCCGAGGCCCAGTCGCGGGCCTCGACGAGGCCGGTGGTCAGGCCGCGGGTCGCCGCGTCCAGTGCGGTGCCGGCGCCGACCACGCCGCCGCCCACCACCAGTACGTCCAGCTCGTGCTCGGCCATGCCCGCCAGCGCCTCGGCGCGCTCGGCCGGCCCCAGTGCCGCAGTCCTCACCGCTGTCTCCCGTCGCCGTCGTCCCCCCGTGTGCTCGGGCTCACAGACTCGATTCTGTCCCCGGCTCCCGACATCAGCCACCGCCCGGCCGCCACCTGTGGACAACACTCGGGTGACCACGGACTCGCAATGCCGCATAACGGTCATATTTACGCCTAGTCTGACATTGCGTTTGCTCGTTCCGTCCACAGGACTTGCGCATCTCGTCCCCTCCGGATAAAGGGAAGGACGGCCCACCCCCATGCCCGCAGACCTCGCCGTCATCGGCCTCGGCCATCTCGGCCTGCCCCTCGCCCAAGCCGCCACCGCCGCCGGTGTCGACACGATCGGCTACGACACCGACCCCCGTGCCGTCGCGGAGCTGGCCGCGGGCCGCTCCCCGGTCGACGGCTCCCTCTCCGCGTCCGAGATCCGCCGGATGCTGTCGGGCGGCTTCCGGCCGACCACCGACCCGGCCGAACTGGGCCGGGTCCGCACGGCGGTCATCTGCGCCCCCACCCCGCCCGACGCCTCCCGCACACCCGACCTCACCGCCGTCGCGGAGGCCGCGCGCGCCCTGGCCGCCCGGCTGCGCCCGCACTCCACCGTGCTGCTGGAGTCGCCCGTACACCCCGGCACCACGGAGGAGTTCCTGCGCCCGATCCTCGAAGAGGGCTCCGGCCTGCGCGCCGGCCGCGACTTCCACCTCGCCTACTCGCCCGGCCGCCTCGACCCCGGCAACCGCGCCCACGGCTACGCCCACACCCCCAAGGTCATCGGCGGCCTCACCCCCGCCTGCACCGAGTCCGCCGCCGCCTTCTACGGCCGCCTCACCGACAAGGTCGTCCGCGCGCGTGGCACCCGCGAGGCGGAGACGGTCAAGCTCCTGGAGACCAACTTCCGCCACGTCAACATCGCCCTCGTCAACGAGATGGCGGTCCTCTGCCACGAGCTGGGCGTCGACCTGTGGGACGTCATCCGCTGCGCCGAGACCAAGCCCTTCGGCTTCCAGGCCTTCCGCCCCGGTCCCGGCGTCGGCGGCCACGGCGGGCCCGTCGACACCATCGGCCACCACCGCCCGCTCCGCCTGGTCGAACTGGCCGGCCAGGTCAACGAGCGCATGCCGCAGTACGTGACCCATCGCTGCGCCACGCTCCTCAACGAGCACGGCAAGTCCGTACGGGGCGCCCGCGTCCTGCTCCTCGGCGTCACCTACAAGCCGGACCTCGCCGACCGGGAGGGCTCCCCCGCCCCCGAGATCGCGCACCGGCTGATGGACATGGGCGCGGTGGTCAGCTACCACGACCCGTATGTCCCGGTGTGGCGCGTAGGGGGCCTGCCGGTGCCGCGCGCGGACTCCCTGTACGAGGCTGCCGCCCACGCCGACCTGACGATCCTGCTCCAGCACCACCACACCTACGACCTGCAGGGCTTGGCGGTGAAGGCCCAGCTGCTGCTCGACACGCGCGGCGCCACCCCGGCCGGCACGGCGTACCGGCTCTGACCGCTCCGACCGGATTCCGTCTTGCGCTCCGGGGAAGGTACGGGGACGGCGGTCCCGGGGAAATCCGGCACTCGTGTCGGACGGGCCTGCTAGTGTCCGCGTCTGATTCGCACTGCCGTGCACCTGCCAGAAGTGGGCGCACCGGGCGTGCCCAGCCTTCCAGGGGGATTCCCACCATGAGCCAGTCCGTTCCGCCGCCGCAGCCCGGCAACCCGTTCGCCGGCGGCCCCGGCGCCCCCGGCGGCGCCCCGTTCGCGCCGGCCCCCGCGCCGGCGCGGAACAACGTCGGCCTCGGCCTCGTCGCCGCACTCGTGGCCGCGCTGGTCGCCGCGGGCGTGTACGGCGGCATCGGCGGCGCCATCGAGCGCGAGATCGGTTACGCCGCGGTGGGTGTCGGCTTCCTCGTCGGCTTCGCCGCCGCCAAGGCCGGCGGCCGCAACCCGGTCCTGCCGATCGCCGCCGCGGCGCTGTCGGCCGGTGCCGTCTACCTCGGCCAGCTGATCGCCATCGCGGTCATCATCAGCAAGCTGGGCCAGAGCACCTTCACGGAGGTCCTCTTCCAGAACTTCACCGATGTCGCCGACCTGTGGAAGATGGCCGCCGAGCCGATGACGTACCTCTTCCTGGTCCTCGGCGCGGTCGCCGCCTTCGCGGGCGCCAAGAAGGGCGCCGCGTAACGCGCCCCCGCGAGCCCGTACGTGAAGGGGCCCCGCACCGGCCGGTGCGGGGCCCCTTCACAGGTCCGGCGCGTACGTCAGCGCTTGTGCTCCGCGTCCGCGACCGTGACCTCCACGCGCTGGAACTCCTTCAGCTCGCTGTAGCCGGTCGTGGCCATCGCGCGGCGCAGCGCGCCGAAGAAGTTCATCGACCCGTCCGGGGTGTGCGACGGACCGGTGAGGATCTCCTCGGTCGAGCCGACCATGCCCAGGTCGACGAGCTTGCCGCGCGGCACGTCCTCGTGGACGGCCTCCATGCCCCAGTGGTGGCCCTTGCCCGGCGCGTCCGTCGCGCGGGCCAGCGGGGAGCCCATCATCACGGCGTCGGCACCGCACGCGACGGCCTTCGGCAGGTCGCCGGACCAGCCCACGCCGCCGTCCGCGATGACGTGCACGTACCGGCCGCCGGACTCGTCCATGTAGTCGCGGCGGGCGGCCGCGACGTCGGCGACGGCCGTGGCCATCGGCACCTGGATGCCCAGCACGTTGCGCGTGGTGTGCGCGGCGCCGCCGCCGAAGCCGACGAGGACACCGGCCGCGCCCGTACGCATCAGGTGCAGGGCCGCCGTGTACGTGGCGCAGCCGCCGACGATGACGGGGACGTCCAGCTCGTAGATGAACTGCTTCAGGTTCAGCGGCTCGGCCGCGCCGGAGACGTGCTCGGCGGAGACCGTCGTACCGCGGATGATGAAGAGGTCCACACCGGCGTCGACGACGGCCTTGGAGAACTGGGCGGTCCGCTGCGGCGACAGCGCGGCGGCGGTGACGACGCCCGAGTCACGGACCTCCTTGATGCGCTGCCCGATCAGCTCCTCCTTGATCGGGGCGGCGTAGATCTCCTGCAGACGGCGGGTGGCGGTGGCCTCGTCCAGCTCGGTGATCTCGTCGAGCAGCGGCTGCGGGTCCTCGTAGCGCGTCCACAGGCCCTCGAGGTTCAGCACGCCGAGGCCGCCGAGCCGGCCGATGCGGATGGCCGTCTCGGGGGACACGACGGAGTCCATGGGCGCGGCCAGGAACGGCAGCTCGAAGCGGTAGGCGTCGATCTGCCAGGCGATCGAGACCTCCTTCGGGTCCCGGGTGCGCCGGCTCGGTACGACGGCGATGTCGTCGAACGCGTACGCCCTGCGGCCGCGCTTGCCGCGCCCGATCTCGATCTCAGTCACGATGTGTGGCCTTTCCCTCTACGTCTGCGCCTACCAGTATCCCCGACGCATGCCGGAGGGGCGGCCCGGGCAATCCCGGGCCGCCCCTCACGCGCTCGGTCACTTACGGCTGTAGTTCGGCGCCTCGACCGTCATCTGGATGTCGTGCGGGTGGCTCTCCTTCAGGCCCGCCGACGTGATGCGCACGAACCGGCCGCGCTCCTGCAGCTCCGGGACGGTCCGGCCGCCGACGTAGAACATCGACTGGCGCAGGCCGCCGACCAGCTGGTGGACGACCGCGGCGAGCGGGCCGCGGAAGGGCACCTGGCCCTCGATGCCCTCGGGGACCAGCTTCTCGTCGGAGGCGACACCCTCCTGGAAGTAGCGGTCCTTGGAGAAGGAGCGCTGCTCGCCGCGGGACTGCATGGCGCCCAGGGAGCCCATGCCGCGGTACGACTTGAACTGCTTGCCGTTGATGAACAGCAGCTCGCCCGGCGACTCCTCGCAGCCCGCGAGCAGCGAGCCGAGCATCACCGTGTCGGCGCCCGCGACCAGGGCCTTGGCGATGTCGCCGGAGTACTGCAGGCCGCCGTCGCCGATGACCGGGACGCCGGCGGCCTTGGCGGCGAGCGCCGCCTCGTAGATCGCGGTGACCTGCGGGACGCCGATGCCGGCGACGACGCGGGTGGTGCAGATGGAGCCGGGGCCGACGCCGACCTTGATGGCGTCCGCGCCCGCGTCGACGAGCGCCTGGGCGCCGTCGCGGGTGGCGACGTTGCCGCCGATGACGTCCACCGAGGAGTTCGACTTGATCTTGGCGATCATGTCGCCGACCAGCTTGGAGTGGCCGTGGGCGGTGTCGACGACGATGAAGTCGACGCCCGCCTCGATCAGGGCCTGGGCCCGCTCGTAGGCGTCGCCCGCGACACCGACGGCGGCGCCGACGAGGAGGCGGCCCTCCTTGTCCTTCGCGGCGTTCGGGTACTTCTCCGCCTTGACGAAGTCCTTGACGGTGATGAGGCCCTTGAGGATGCCGTCGTCGTCGACGAGCGGAAGCTTCTCGATCTTGTGGCGGCGCAGCAGCTCCATGGCGTCGACGCCGGAGATGCCGACCTTGCCGGTGACCAGCGGCATCGGCGTCATGACCTCGCGCACCTGACGGGTGCGGTCGGTCTCGAACGCCATGTCGCGGTTGGTGACGATGCCGAGCAGCTTGCCAGCCGGGTCGGTGACCGGCACGCCGCTGATGCGGAACTTGGCGCAGATCGCGTCGGCCTCGGCGAGCGTGGCGTCGGGGTGGACGGTGATCGGATCGGTCACCATGCCGGACTCGGAGCGCTTGACCAGGTCGACCTGGTTGGCCTGGTCGGCGATGGAGAGGTTCCGGTGGAGTACACCGACGCCGCCCTGCCGCGCCATGGCGATGGCCATGCGGGACTCGGTCACCTTGTCCATCGCGGCCGACAGCAGCGGGATGTTCACCCGCACGTTGCGCGACAGCCGCGAGGAGGTGTCGATCTGGTCGGGCGCCATGTCGGACGCGCCCGGCAGCAGCAGCACGTCGTCGTAGGTCAGCCCGAGTGTCGCGAATTTTTCGGGCACTCCGTCGACGTTGGCAGTCATGACACCTTCCCCAATGGCCTTGATCGGTGCGGATGTCCATGCTAACGGGCTACGGGGCCGTCTCATTCCACGAGCAAGATCACCTACGAGCTTTGTACGTTCACACGTATGACATCCGCCATACGGACGCCCCACAGGCGCCGTACGCGACGGCGTGCTACTGCTCCGCCAGCGCCCTCAGCCGGCTCAGCGCGCGGTGCTGGGCGACCCGCACCGCGCCGGGGGACATGCCGAGCATCTGGCCCGTCTCCTCGGCGGTCAGCCCGACCGCGACGCGCAGCACCAGCAGTTCCCGCTGGGTCTCCGGGAGGTTGGCCAGCAGCCGCTTGGCCCATTCCGCGTCGTCGCTGAGCAGCGCGCGCTCCTCGGGGCCCAGGGAGTCGTCGGGCCGCTCGGGCATCTCGTCCGAGGGCACCGCCGTGGAGCCCGGGTGGCGCATGGCGGCCCGCTGGAGGTCGGCGATCTTGTGCCCGGCGATGGCGAAGACGAACGCCTCGAAGGGGCGGCCCGTGTCCTTGTAGCGGGGCAGGGCCATGAGGACGGCGACGCAGACCTCCTGCGCGAGGTCCTCGACGAAGTGGCGGGCGTCGCCCGGCAGTCTGTTCAGCCGCGTGCGGCAGTAGCGCAGGGCCAGCGGGTGGACGTGGGCCAGCAGGTCGTGCGTGGCCTGCTCGTCGCCCTCGACGGCGAGGTGGACGAGTGCGCCGATCGCCCCGGGCCCGGAGGGCACGGAGGAGGCCGGCGTCTGGTCGTCGCGCATCGGTCCATGGTGCCTTGAGGCCTGCCGCTCCGTGGCACCGCGTCCCGCCTTGTGCACCGAAGCGTTATGAGCAGGTGCGCCGGACGTCATCTCCTGCGCCCTCCCCTCCCGCTCGATCGACTCGTCCCCGAGGAACTCCACCCCTCAAGGATGCGGCATCGGGCCGGAAACAGACATCGGGCCTCCACCGCCCGTTCCCCCGGTGCGGCCCCGCCCGCCGTGCGGCGGGCGGGAGTACGCCTGGTCGCGCCCGGAGGGGTCATGTCCGGACCGGTCACGCCCCAGGGGACGCCCAGCGGATCACGCCGGGCGCGGCGGCGTACGCCACCGGTGTCCTCAGCAGCAGTCGGAGGAACCGCGCAGCCCTGTCGGCATGATTCGCCGGACACTCCCTAGCGCACCAGGCCCCAGCGGAAGCCGAGCGCGACCGCGTGTGCGCGGTCCGAGGCGCCCAGCTTCTTGAACAGCCGCCTGGCGTGCGTCTTCACGGTGTCCTCGGAGAGGAACAGCTCACGGCCGATCTCGGCGTTCGACCTGCCGTGGCTCATGCCCTCCAGCACCTGGATCTCGCGGGCCGTGAGCGTGGGCGCCGCGCCCATCTCGGCCGAACGCAGCCGGCGCGGGGCGAGCCGCCAGGTCGGGTCGGCGAGCGCCTGCGTGACGGTGGCGCGCAGCTCGGCGCGCGAGGCGTCCTTGTGCAGGTACCCGCGGGCGCCGGCGGCGACGGCGAGGGCCACGCCGTCCAGGTCCTCGGCGACCGTGAGCATGATGATGCGGGCGCCGGGGTCCGCTGACAGCAGCCGGCGGACGGTCTCCACGCCGCCCAGACCGGGCATGCGTACGTCCATCAGAATCAGGTCCGAGCGGTCGGCCCCCCAGCGGCGGAGGACTTCCTCGCCGTTGGCCGCGGTCGTCACGCGCTCCACGCCGGGCACGGTGGCGACGGCGCGGCGGAGCGCTTCTCGGGCAAGCGGGGAGTCGTCGCAGACGAGGACGGATGTCATGACCGTCCTCCGCAGCTGATGCGCGTCACCTTGGGCCTCCAGGCTGGTTACGAATCGTCACCTGTGCGGTTGACGCCCTCGGACATCTGCCCGAGCGCCGGTTGTTTCAACCGCCTCCGCACTCTCAACGACGGTCACTCGAAAGAGTTACGGGTGCGGCCGCCTCCTTCAATACTCTACGTGAGGACGCGTGTACGGAGGAGAGTGCCGCAGGTCACCGCCGCTTCACTCAGAGCTATGCCCCATTTAGCGGCTTTTCCTTCCCTTTGCTGGTGTCTGTGGCTAGATTCGCAATGAGTCATATTTACATCTACTGCGACAAGTAGCCCGCCCAGTGGGCTCAGTACCGACTCAGAACCGGCATCAAGGGGACATGCGCTATGGCAGATTTCTCCCGCCTTCCCGGACCCAACGCCGACCTGTGGGACTGGCAGCTGCTCGCGGCCTGCCGCGGGGTCGACAGTTCGCTCTTCTTCCACCCCGAGGGAGAGCGCGGCGCGGCACGGAGCGCGCGTGAGAACTCGGCGAAGGAAGTCTGCATGCGGTGCCCGGTCCGCGCTGAGTGCGCGGCCCACGCACTGGCCGTGCGGGAGCCCTACGGCGTATGGGGCGGCCTCACCGAGGACGAGCGCGAGGAGTTGATGGGAAGGGCGCGTACACGGCTGGTCAGTGCCTCGACGGGAGCGGGAGGACGCGGCTGACGGTCTGCCGGAACATCGACGAAGGAACGTTTCTTCACAGCTGCACCCGGGCTCGCGTACGGCTGCCGTACGGGAGGGCCGCGGGCTGCGCCGGAGTCTGTCCCGGCTACGCGCGCCCCGCGGCGCCGGACAGCCGGTCCAGGGTGGCCGCGACCGCCGGGACCTGGGCCAGGTCCGGCAGCGTGAGCGCGACGATCTCCCGCTCCACGGCGGGCTCCACCGCCACGGTCCGGGCGCCCCTGGGCCGTACCGACTGGATGGCCAGCTCCGGCAGGACGGCGACGCCGAGGCCGGCGCCCACCAGGCCGACGACCGCCGGGTAGTCGTCGGTCGCGAAGTCGATGCGCGGGGTGAAGCCGGCGCCCTCGCACACGTCCACCAGCTGGCGGCGGCACCGCGGGCAGCCCGCGATCCACGGCTCGTCGGCCAGTTCGCCGATCGCCACGGCGTCGGCGCCGGCCAGGCGGTGCCCCTCCGGGACGAGGCCGACCAGTCGGTCCGTGAGCAGGGGGCGGACGACCAGGTCGTCCCACTCGGCCGCGCTCCCCGCGTACCGGAAGGCCAGCGCGACGTCGCAGTCGCCCTCGCGCAGCATCTCCACCGAGCGCGGCGGCTCGGCCTCGACGAGGGAGACCCGCGTGCCGGGGTGGTCGGCGCGCAGCGCGGCGAGCGCTGTGGGTACGAGGGTGGAGCTGCCGCTGGGGAAGGAGACCAGGCGGACGCGGCCCGCCCGCAGGCCCGCGATGGCGGCGACCTCCTCCTCGGCGGCGGTCAGCCCGGCCAGGATGCCCGCGGCGTGCCGGACGAGGGCCTCGCCGGCCTGGGTGAGGCGCATCTCACGGCCCGTGCGGATCAGCAGGGGCGTCCCGGCGGAGGATTCGAGCGCCTTCATCTGCTGGCTGACGGCGGGCTGGGTGCAGCCCAGCTCACGGGCCGCCGCGGAGAAGGAACCGGTGGTGGCCACGGCGCGCAGGACGCGGAGGTGGCGGGCTTCGATCACCCTTCGAATATAAGGCTGTCTTGGATCCGGCGCGAATTATTCGCTGGCCACTTTGGGGAGCGGCGGGTTAGCGTGCGCGACCATGACGGTCATGAAGGTTCTGACGGTGAACGCGGGGCGGCCGAGGGCCCTGGAGCACACGGACGCCCCGAGCGGTACGACGGGGATCGGCAAGGTGCCCGTGGACGGGCCGGTACGGGTGACCGACCCGGGCCCCAGGGGCGTCGGCGGCAGCGGGGTCGCGGGCGACGCGATCTGCCACCTGCGCCACCACGGCGGCTCCGACCAGGCCGTGTACGCGTTCGCCCGCGAGGACCTCGACGCGTGGGAGCGGGAGTTGGGGCGCTCGCTGGCCAACGGGCAGTTCGGCGAGAACCTGACGACCGCCGGCGTCGATGTGAACGGGGCGCTGCTGGGCGAGCGCTGGCGCATCGGTTCGTCGCTGCTGCTGGAGGTGACGTCGGGCCGCGTCCCGTGCCGGACGTTCGCGGGCTGGCTGGGCGAGCGGGGCTGGGTGAAGCGGTTCACGCAGCGGGCGGCGCCGGGGGCGTATCTGCGGGTGATCGAGCCGGGCGAGATCCGGGCCGGGGACCCGGTCGAGATCGTGCACCGCCCGGACCACGACGTGACGGTCGCGGTGGCGTTCCGGGCCGTGACGACGGAGCGCGAGCTGCTGACGCGGGTTCTCGCCGCGGGCGGGGCCGCGCACCCCGAGCTGCGCGAGAAGGCGCTCAAGTACGCGGCGGAGCAGGTCTCCTGACCCCGTGGCCTCCCGGCCGTACTCCGCGCGGAGAGCCGGGGCACTAACGTGCCCGTATGACGAGTGCACTGATTACTGGCGCGACGGCGGGTATCGGGGCCGCCTTCGCGCGGCGGCTGGCGGCCGACGGCCATGACGTGGTCCTGGTGGCCCGCGATGTGAAGCGGCTCCGGGAGCAGGCGACCGAGCTGCACGACCGGCACGGCATCGAGGCCGAGGTGCTGGCGGCCGACCTGTCGGAGGACGAGGGCATCGCGGCGGTCGAGGCGCGCCTCTCCGACCGCAAGCGACCCGTCGACCTGCTGGTCAACAACGCCGGATTCGGCAACAAGGGCCGCTTCCTGGACGTGAAGATGGCCGACGAGCTGAAGATGCTGAAGGTGCACTGCGAGGCGGTGCTGCGGCTGACGTCGGCCGCGGCGGCGACCATGCGCGAGCGGCGGCGGGGCGGCGTGATCAACGTCGCCTCGGTGGCGGCGTTCGTGCCCCGCGGCACGTACGGGGCGTCCAAGGCGTGGGTCGTGCAGTTCACCCAGGGCGCGGCCCGCGACCTCGCGGGGAGCGGGGTGCGGATGATGGCGCTGTGCCCCGGCTTCGTACGGACGGAGTTCCACGAGCGGGCCGGTATGGGCACCGACAACATCCCCGGCTGGATGTGGCTGGACGCCGACAAGGTGGTGGCGGACGCGCTCGCGGACCTGGCGCGGGGGCGGACGCTGTCGGTTCCGGACCCGCGGTACAAGGCGCTGATGGGCGTGGTGAAGCTGGCGCCGCGCGGTCTGCTGGGCGGGGTCAGCTCGCGGGCGGGGCGCAAGTACGGCCCGCAGTGAGGCCGCGGTGAGGACCAGCCGGGGCCGGTGACCAACGCGTGAGGCCCGGTGCCCCCCGTGGAGGGGCACCGGGCCTCTTCGCTCAGCCTACTGACGGTACGTCAGTGGGAGTGGCCGTGACTGTGGCTGTGGCCGTGGCCGTTCTCCGGCTCCTCTTCCTTCTTCTCCACGACGAGGGTCTCGGTGGTGAGGAGGAGGGAGGCGATCGACGCCGCGTTCTCCAGCGCGGAGCGGGTCACCTTCACCGGGTCGATGACGCCGGCCTTGACCAGGTCGCCGTACTCGCCGGTGGCGGCGTTGAAGCCCTGGCCCTTGTCCAGCTCCGCCACCTTGGAGGTGATGACGTAGCCCTCCAGGCCCGCGTTCTCGGCGATCCAGCGCAGCGGCTCGACGGCGGCGCGGCGGACGACGGCGACACCGGTGGCCTCGTCGCCCTCCTTGCCGAGGTTGCCCTCCAGCACCTTGACGGCGTGGACGAGCGCGGAGCCACCACCGGAGACGATGCCCTCCTCGACCGCGGCGCGGGTCGCGGAGATGGCGTCCTCCAGACGGTGCTTCTTCTCCTTCAGCTCCACCTCGGTGGCGGCGCCGACCTTGATCACGCACACGCCGCCGGCCAGCTTCGCGAGGCGCTCCTGGAGCTTCTCGCGGTCCCAGTCGGAGTCCGTGGTCTCGATCTCGCCCTTGATCTGCGCCACGCGGCCGGCGACGTCCTCGGACTTGCCGCCGCCCTCGACGATGGTGGTGTCGTCCTTGCTGACGGTCACGCGGCGGGCGGTGCCCAGCACGTCCAGGCCGACCTGGTCGAGCTTGAGGCCGACCTCCTCGGCGACGACGGTGGCGCCGGTGAGGGCGGCCATGTCGCCGAGCATCGCCTTGCGGCGGTCACCGAAGCCGGGGGCCTTGACCGCGACCGCGTTGAACGTGCCGCGGATCTTGTTGACGACCAGGGTCGACAGGGCCTCGCCCTCGACGTCCTCGGCGATGATCAGCAGCGGCTTGGAGCCACCGGCCTGGATGACCTTCTCCAGCAGCGGGAGGAGGTCCGTGATCGCGGAGATCTTGCCCTGGTGGATCAGGATGTACGGGTCGTCGAGGACGGCCTCCATACGCTCCTGGTCGGTGACCATGTACGGGGACAGGTAGCCCTTGTCGAAGGCCATGCCCTCGGTGAAGTCCAGCTCCAGGCCGAAGGTGTTGGACTCCTCGACGGTGATGACACCGTCCTTGCCGACCTTGTCCATCGCCTCGGCGATCAGCTCGCCGACCTGCTGGTCCTGGGCGGACAGCGCGGCGACGGCGGCGATGTCGGTCTTGTCCTCGATCGGGCGGGCCGTGGCGAGCAGCTCGTCGGAGACGGCCTTGACCGCGGCGTCGATGCCCTTCTTCAGAGCGGACGGGGAAGCACCGGCGGCGACGTTGCGCAGGCCCTCGCGGACGAGCGCCTGGGCCAGGACGGTGGCGGTGGTGGTGCCGTCACCCGCGATGTCGTTGGTCTTGGTCGCCACCTCCTTCACCAGCTGGGCGCCGAGGTTCTCGTACGGGTCCTCGACCTCGATCTCGCGGGCGATGGTGACACCGTCGTTGGTGATGGTGGGCGCACCGAACTTCTTGTCGATGACGACGTTGCGGCCCTTGGGGCCGATCGTCACCTTGACGGTGTCGGCAAGCTTGTTGACGCCGCGCTCAAGGGCGCGACGGGCGTCCTCGTCGAACTTCAGGATCTTCGCCATGGGAGCGTTCCAGTCCTCTCGATTGCGATCCCCGGCCGCGCGTGGCGGCCGCCATCGCCGGTGAGACGAACCGCGCCCCTCGCCGCCCGGTAGGTAGTCAGCGGGGGCCAGGGGCGCAGCTCAAAGCATTCTGCTTCGGGTGAATTACTTCTCGATGACCGCGAGCACGTCGCGGGCCGAGAGGACGAGGTACTCCTCGCCGTTGTACTTCACCTCGGTGCCGCCGTACTTGCTGTACAGCACGACATCGCCGACCTTCACGTCGAGCGGAAGGCGCTCGCCGTTCTCGAAGCGGCCCGGGCCCACGGCCAGGACAGCGCCCTCCTGGGGCTTCTCCTTGGCGGTGTCCGGAATGACCAGGCCAGAGGCCGTGGTCTGCTCGGCGTCGAGCGGCTGGACCACGATGCGGTCCTCGAGCGGCTTGATGGCAACCTTGGAGCTGGTGGTCGTCACGATCCGACCTCCCCCTTCGGAGATCTCACGGGGTCATCTGTCTGAGGTGGCGACCAGGTGGATCCGTCGTCGCGGGTGCCGGACCTGCCCGTCGCTGTGTTGGCACTCTCCCGTGGGGAGTGCCAGAGCCGAGACTATGACCGCGATTAGCACTCGGTCAAGCGGAGTGCCAATTACCGGCCGGTCGCGGTGGCGTGCGTGGCCGGGACTCGTCCACGGGCCGCTCTCTTCGGGCCCGGGCACCCCGCCCGACCAGGCATCACGCCACCGGGGCCGGCGGGCGGGGCGTTTCGGGACGTCGCTTTCGCGCCATGCGTACAACACGCCGAGGATCTGTGGGGCGGGTCAGACGTAGTCCTCCAGCCTCGCCACCGCGTACCCGCGGGCCGTGATCGTGTCCATGGCGCGGCGGACCATGTCGGCCATGCTGCCCTTCCACATGCCGCGGCCCCGGAAGTGCGTGAGGACGATGTCGCCGGGGTGCAGGTCCCGGTCCCACTCGCGCCACTCCATGCGGTCCGGGAACGCCTCGGCGGACCAGAGCGGCACCGCCGTGATCCCGCACGACTGGGCGGCGCGCAGGGTGTCGGCGTTGTAGTTGCCGTAGGGCGGGCGGAACAGGGTGGGCCGCTTGCCGTACCGCCTCTCGATGATGTCCTGCTGGCCGCAGATCTCGCGGCGCTGCTGCGCGTACGAGAGGCCGGGCATGTACCGGTGGTTGAGCGTGTGGTTGTGCAGGGAGGCCCCGAGGTCCTGCATCCGCCGGAAGTAGCCGTAGTCCTCGCGGACGAGGTAGTCGCTGAGGAACGCGCTGTACGGGATGGCCAGCTCGTCCATCATCCGCAGCAGCTCCGGGTCCTTGTCCGCGCCGTCGTCGATGGTCAGGAACACGACCCTGTCGCGCGTCGGCACGGTGGTGAAGACCGGGGGCAGGGTCGGGTCGCCGACCTCGAAGCCCTTGCGGAAGGTGAGCTCCGGCTTCACCTCGGGCGGCGGGGGCGGCAGCAGCGGGGTCCGCTTCAGGCCCCACTTCCGGGCGGCCGCCGCCCGCGCCGCCTGGGCCTGCCGGAACCGCTCCACGTACGCCGACAGCGCGCCCGCCGCGCCGTGCGCCTCGGCCTGCTGGCCGGGCGCGGGCCTGACGTCGCCGGTTCCGGTGCCGGGCCAGGGGCCGTGCGCGTCGGGGCCGCCGGCGCAGGCCGCGCCGAGAGCGCCGACCAACAGCGCCACGAGCACGGCTCGAACGGGCCGGCCGGGCCGACCTGGCCGACCTGGCCGACCGGGGCCACCTGGCCGACTTGGCCGGCCTGGCCGGCCTGGCCGGCGGGGGCCGGTCGCCCGGCCTGTATGGCCGGCCTGCTTCGTGCGGCCCCTCTGCCCCGACGGGGGCTCCCCCGCCGTCCCGTTCGACGCTTGCGGCTGCCGGCCCGCACGCACCCGTTCGGCCGAGTAAATCCAATTTTGTCGTACTAGCTGCATGGCGCCGCATCCTGTCAGCGCCGCGCCCCGACGAACGGGCGACACCGCCGCCGCGCGCGCACCATCCCCCGCCTGGCCCACAATGGGGCGGGTGACCGATCTCGCCTCCTTCTCCGCGCTCCTCACCGACGAGGGCCGGGACCTGCTCACCGCCCTGCGCCACTACGACCCGGCCCAGGAGCTGGCCGTCGCCTCCCGGCTGCGCCGCGAGCACCCGGCCGAGCTGGTCACGGCGGCCCTCGGGCAGGCCAGGCTGCGGCAGCGCGCGGAGGCCAAGTTCGGCGCGGACGACGCGTACCGCATGTACTTCACGCCCAACGGCGTCGAGCAGTCGACCCGCAAGGCGGTCGCCGAGTACCGCGCGGCCGCCTTCGCCCGGCTCGGCGTGCGCCGCGTCGCCGACCTGTGCTGCGGCATCGGCGGCGACGCGATCGCCCTGGCCCGGGCCGGCATCCGGGTCCTGGCCGTCGACCGGGACCCGCTCACGGCGGCGGCCGCCCGCGCCAACGCCGAGGCGCTGGGCCTCGCGGAGCTGATCGAGGTGCGGTGCGCCGACGTCACGGAGGTCGACACGTCCGCGTACGACGCGGTGTTCGTGGACCCGGCCCGGCGCGGCGGCCGCGGCCGGATCTTCGACCCCGAGGCGTACTCGCCGCCCCTGTCCTGGGCGATCGAGACGGCCCGTACGGCCCCGCACGCCGCGCTGAAGATCGCGCCGGGCATCCCGCACGAGATCGTCCCGCCGGAGGCCGAGGCCGAGTGGATCTCGGACGGCGGGGACGTGAAGGAGGCCGTGCTCTGGTTCGGCACGCGCCCCGGCTCGGTGCGGGCCACGCTGCTGCCGGGCGGGGCGAGCCTCGCCACGTCCGCCCCGCTGCCCCCGCCGCCCGTCCGGAAGGTCGGCCGGTACCTGTACGAGCCGGACGGCGCCGTCATCCGCGCGCACCTGGTCGCCGAGGTGGCCCGGGAGCTGGGCGGCGGGCTCGTCGACGAGACCATCGCGTACGTCACGGCGGACGGGCTGCGCCCCACCCCGTACGCCACCGCCTACGAGATCACCGACGAACTGCCCTTCAACCTCAAGAGGCTGAAGGCCCTGCTGCGCGAGCGCGAGGTCGGCACGCTGACCGTGAAGAAGCGCGGTTCCGCGGTGGAGCCGGAGGAACTGCGGCGCAAGGTGAAGCCGAAGGGGCCGAACGCGGCGACGGTGTTCCTCACCCGGGTGTCGGGCGCGCCGACGATGCTGATCGGCCGGCCCGCCGGGCGCTGACACCGAACAGCCGTACGGCCAGGCGGTAGTGGGTGACGGCCTTCGTCACGCCGATCAGCCCGGCCACCCACAGGATGATCCCGGCACCCATGCCGTACGCGACCTCCGCGTACGTGCTGGAGCCCGGCCGGGCCGTCGCGGGCACCGCGACGCAGATCCACAGGCCGGCCGCGCACATCAGGAACGGCAGCACCAGCCACACCACGCTGAGCACCGGCTCGCGGTGCCGGGCGTCGCGGACGGGATCGCGGTCCAGCAGGGCCCACTGGACGAACCGTTCACGGGCCGTGCGGTCCCGGCGCACGCCGCGCGCCAGGAAGAACGCGGCGGGGACGAGGGCGCCCAGCCCCGCGGCGGCTGCCAGGACGGCGAGGTGGGCCGAGATGACGTCCACGGAGTCGTCGAGCGAGACCAGCGCGGCGCCCACCAGGCTCCAGCCGAACTGCAGCAGCACCAGCCACAGCAGGAACAGCGTGAGCCGGGCGCCGCCCAGCATGCGTCGGCCGAGTTCGCCCATGGCCCGGTCCCGGTCGGCGAGCAGCGCCGCGCGGTCGGGCCAGCTGCGCAGGTGCGGCGGCGGAGGGGGCGGGGGCGGTGGGTTGCGGGGGGACGACGACACGCTCCGAGGCTAGTCGCCGCTGCCCGGGGCCGGTTCACCGGCCTGGCGGCCCGCCGACTCGCCCGCCGTACGGGCTCGTTCGAGGAGCAGGGCCCGTTCGCGCGCGTTGCGGGTGAGGTCCGCGGCCCGGGTGAACTCGGCGCGTGCCTCGGGCCCGCGGCCCAGTCGCAGGAGCAGGTCGCCGCGGACGCTGGGCAGCAAGTGGTAGCCCGCCAGCGCGGGTTCGGCGGCCAGGGCGTCGACGAGGGCGAGACCCGCCGCGGGGCCGTCGGCCATGGACACGGCGACCGCCCGGTTCAACTCCACGACGGGCGAAGGGGCGAGGTGCGCGAGCCGCCCGTAGAGCGTGGCGATGGCCGCCCAGTCGGTGTCCTCGTAGGTCGCGGCGCGGGCGTGGTGGGCGGCGATGGCGGCCTGCAGGGAGTACGGGCCGGTGCCGGCCTTCTCCAGGGCCGCGAAGCCGCGGCGGACGAGCAGGCCGCTCCAGCGGGACCGGTCCTGGTCGGCGAGGAGGACGGGCTCGCCGCCGGGCCCGGTGCGGGCGGCCGTGCGGGACGCCTGCAGCTCCAGGAGCGCGGCGAGGCCGTGGACCTCGGGCTCCTTGGGCATCAGCCCGGCGAGGACGCGCGCGAGGCGCAGGGCGTCCTCGCATAGGCCGGGGCGCAGGAGGTCGTCGCCGGCGGTGGCCGAGTAGCCCTCGTTGAAGATCAGGTAGATGACCTCCAGGACGGAGGAGAGGCGGGCCTCCCGGTCGGCCCCGTACGGCACTTCGAACGGCACCCCGGCCCTGGCGAGGGCGCGCTTGGCCCGCACGATCCGCTGGGCGACCGTGGGCTCGGGCACGAGGAAGGCGCGGGCGATCTCCGCGGTGGTCAGCCCGCCGAGCAGGCGCAGGGTGAGCGCGATGCGGGCCTCGGCGGACAGCACCGGGTGGCAGGCGGTGAACACCAGCCGCAGCAGGTCGTCGTCGATGTCCTCGGGATCGGCGGGCTCCGGGTCGTGGACGGTGTCCGTGAGCTCGCGGCCCACTTCGGCGAGTTTGCGCGCGTACGTCTCGCGGCGGCGTACGAGGTCGATGGCGCGGTGCTTGGCGGTGGCCGTGAGCCAGGCGCCCGGTCGGTCCGGGACGCCCGACTCCGGCCACTGCTCCAGTGCGGCGACCAGCGCGTCCTGCGCGAGTTCCTCCGCCAGGCCGACGTCGCGGACGATGCGGGCGACGGCGGCGATGATGCGGGGCGACTCGATGCGGTACACCGTCTCCACGGCCTGGGGTGCGCTCACCGCTCCATGGTGCCGCAGCCGGGCGTCAGGGCTCGGCGATCTCCCGGACCTCGGCCGTGATCGTCCAGTGGTCCTCGTGGAGCTCCAGGAACCGCTTGGTCCACTCCAGGGCCTCGGCCTTGTCCTTGGCCTGGATGAGGGAGTACCCGCCGATGACCTCCTTGGTCTCGGTGAACGGCCCGTCGGTGTAGCTCAGCTTCCCGTCGGCCCAGGTCACGCGGGTGCCCTCGGCTGTCGGCCTGAGCCCGGCGGTGTCCAGCATGACCCCGGCCTTGGTGATCTCCTCCAGCAGCTTCCCCATCCGCTCCATGAGCTCGGGGCTGGGCGCCTTGTCCTGGTCCTTCTGCTCGTCGATACGGATCAACGTCAGGTAACGCGGCATGCCGGTCTCCTCGGGTACGAGGGCGGGGCTGTTCCCCGCCTGTCACTCGTACGTCGAACGGGTAGGGCCGGGATCGACAGGCGGTCGAAAATTCTTCGCGGCGAAGCGGGCCGCGCGTCAGGCGACGGCCCCCGCGGAGTCGTCCGTGCCGTGGGACGTGAAGCGCCAGCGGTGGACCGGGCGGGTGAGGAGGGGGGCGGGAGGGTCCGGGAGTTCCGGGAGGGGGGCGTCCGGGTGGGGGGACGGCCACCAGGTCAGGACCAGGACCCGGTCCTGCGGGGCGGTGAACGTCTCGCGGCGCAGCGGGGCGGCCGGGAGGGCCTGGGCGCGGGCCCAGGCCAGGAGCTCGGCGCTGCGGCCCTCGGCCGCCCGGGCCTCCCACATCAGCGTGACCGTCACGCTCACGAGTACAGGTTCTCCTTGCTGATCTCGTGCAGGTGATCGTGGTCGTGGTCGTGGTTCCCGGGCACGTGCGGGTCCGTCACGGGCAGCGAGGAGTCCGCCGACAGCTCCAGGTCGGAGGCCGGCCGGTTGCGCGCGACCATCTCGGCGCCCAGCGCCGCGACCATCGCGCCGTTGTCGGTGCACAGGCCCGGGCGCGGGACGCGCAGGCGGATGCCGGCGCGCTCGCACCGCTCCTCCGCCAGCGCCCGCAGCCGCGAGTTCGCGGCCACGCCGCCGCCGATCATCAGGTGGTCGACGCCCTCGTCCTTGCAGGCCCGTACGGCCTTGCGGGTCAGCACGTCGACGACCGCCTCCTGGAAGGACGCCGCCACGTCCCGTACGGGCACGTCCTCGCCCGCGTTCCGCTTGGCCTCGACCCAGCGGGCCACGGCCGTCTTCAGACCCGAGAAGGAGAAGTCGTACGCGGGGTCCCGCGGTCCCGACAGGCCGCGCGGGAACGCGATGGCCTCCGGGTCGCCCTCCTTCGCCAGCCGGTCGATCACCGGCCCGCCGGGGAAGCCCAGGTTCAGCACGCGCGCGATCTTGTCGAACGCCTCGCCCGCCGCGTCGTCGATCGTCGCGCCCATGGGGCGCACGTCGGACGTGATGTCGGGCGCGAGCAGCAGCGACGAGTGGCCGCCGCTGACCAGCAGCGCCATCGTCGGCTCCGGCAGCGGCCCGTGCTCCAGCTGGTCCACGCAGATGTGCGACGCCAGGTGGTTCACCCCGTACAGCGGCTTGTCCAGCGCGTACGCGTACGCCTTCGCCGCCGAGACGCCGACCAGCAGCGCGCCGGCCAGGCCGGGGCCCGCCGTGACGGCGATGCCGTCCAGGTCGCGGGCCGAGACGCCCGCCTCCTTCAGGGCGCGCTCGATGGTCGGGACCATCGCCTCCAGGTGCGCGCGGGACGCGATCTCGGGGACCACGCCGCCGAACCGGGCGTGGTCGTCCACGCTCGACGCGACCGCGTTCGCCAGCAGGGTCGTGCCCCGGACGATGCCGACGCCGGTCTCGTCGCAGGAGGTCTCGATACCGAGGACGAGGGGTTCGTCAGCCATGGCTCTCAGCGCTCTCAGTCGTCTTCTCTACGTCTACGTCGTTCACTTCGGTCACGTCGTCCTGGTCCGCCGCGTGCACCGTCAACCGCATCACCAGCGCGTCCACGTTCCCCGGCTGGTAGTAGCCGCGCCGGAACCCGATCGGCTCGAAGCCGAACCGCTCGTACAGCCGCTGGGCCCGCGTGTTGTCCACCCGCACCTCCAGCAGCACCTCCTGGCACTCGAAGTGCGTGGCGTACCGGAGCAGCTCCGTCAGGAGCCGGGCGCCCAGACCCGTACCCCACTGGTCACGGGCCACCGCGATGGTCTGCACGTCGCCGAGCCCGCCGGCCGCCGCCAGTCCCGCGTACCCCACGAGCCGGCCGTCGGCCGGGTCCTCGGCCACCACGTACCGGCGCGTGGCGCCCGGGCCGCGCGCATGGGCGAGCTCCGACCAGAACATGCCCTCCGACCAGGCGTCCTCCGGGAACAGCGCCCGTTCCAGGTCCAGTACGGGTGCGATGTCCCACCAGCGCATCTCGCGCAGCACCGCGGCGGTCACTTCGGCGTGACCACCTTGTAGTTCTTGGGCACCTGGGCGTCGGGCCGCCGCAGGTACAGCGGCCGCGGCTCCAGCAGCCGCTCACCGGCCGCGAGCCGCTCCGCCGCCAGCGCCGCCAGCGCCTCCGCCGCCTGGTGCTCGGGGTCCCGGGCGTCGGGGAACACCTCCGCGTAGAGCCGCGCCCCCGCGCCCACCGCGGGGAGCCCCGCCACCCGGTCCGCGATGTCGGCGGGCCGGTCCACGGACGGCTCGGTCACCCGGGTCCCGGCGTCGTCGTACCGGGCCCAGTAGACCTCCTTGCGGCGGGCGTCCGTCGCCACGACGAACGGCTCGTCGAGGCCGGAGGCGTACGCCAGGCCGTCCAGCGTGCACAGCCCGTGCACCGGGACGCCGAGCGCCGACGCGAACGTCGCCGCCGTCACCAGTCCGACGCGGAGCCCCGTGTACGGGCCGGGGCCGACGCCCACGACGACGTCCGTCACGGCGTCGAGCTTCAGGCCGGCCTCCCTCAGGACGCGGTGTACGGCGGGCAGCAACAGCTCCCCGTGCCGGCGCGCGTCGACCTGACTCGACCGGGCGACGACGGACTCACCGTCGTGGAGGGCGACGGTGACGGCGGGTGTGGCGGTATCCATGGCGAGCAACAGCACGCAAACAGCCTACGGCTCCGCCGGGGCGCGCACGGCCGCCCCATCCCGCCCGCGCACTGCTGCTACCGTCACTTCGATACGTCGTACGAGAGGTGGCAGCGTGGCAAGGAGCAGCTCGGGATTCGTGGCCGGGCTCACCGCGGCGGCGATCGCGGCGGTCGCCTTCCTCGCCTATCAGGCGTCCGCCAACGCACCCGCCGACTTCCGGCCCGAGGAGCGGACCACGGGCGGGGCGTCGCCGTCGCCCTCCTCGTCGGGCGCCCCCGGCCCCGGCAAGACGGCGGCGGACCCGCTGGCACTGCCCGCGCGGTCGGGCTCGGGCGAGCGCGTGGTGTACGCGCTCACCGACCGGCGCGTGTGGCTGGTCGACGCGCGCGAGAAGGTGACGCGCACCTTCACGGTGATGCCGAGCACCGTCCACCCGTCGCCCGGCACCTACGCGGTGACGTCCCGTTCGGGCCGCGTGCCGGGCTCCGACGGGGTGCAGATCGAGCACGTGGTGCGGTTCGCGAAGGTCGACGGCGTGACGATCGGCTTCAGCGCCGCCGTGGACGGCTCGACGCCGAGCCCCGACCCGTCGAAGCGCACCGGTGGGGTGCGGATGGCGCGGGCGGACGCGGACGCGCTGTGGAAGGTCGCGACGATCAACTCGACGGTCGTCGTCATTCCGTAGGGCACTTCGAGGAGCCGGGAGGGCGCCCACCGGATCCGGTGGGCGCCCTGCCGTACGCGTGCTACGCGGCGTGCCGCGTCTCCTGCTCCTCGGGGCCCGTGCCGCCGGCGGCCTCGTCCCGCTCCGCGCGTTCCTCAGCCGGTGCCTGGCGTGGCGGTGTGGAGACGGCGCTCGCGGCCGCGCAGGACGCCAGCAGGTCACGCATCGACACGTCCGACGGCTGCTGCTGCGGCATGGTGGCCTCCTGGCTCCGGGTCTCCGGCGTCTCCGCGGCGGGCGTAGTTAGGTACACCTAACTTGATCCGGTATCCATGTGACCACGCCTCAGAGGTACGGCGCAACATTTTGCCGACGTCTTGTCGGAACGTACGGACGCGCGACGCGGCGGTCCGGGGCCCGCGCTCAGCGCAGGGCGAGGCCCACGCCCTCCCAGCGCGCTCCCATACCGGTCAGCGTGACCGTCCGCCGGTCGTCGTCCGTCGAGCCGACGACCCGGTGGATCACCACGTGCAGCCGGTCCTCGGACAGGTCCTCGACCTTGCCCTCGCCCCACTCCACGACCACCACGGAGTCGGGCAGCGACACGTCGAGGTCCAGGTCCTCCATCTCGTCGAGGCCGCCGCCCAGGCGGTAGGCGTCGACGTGGACGAGGGGCGGGCCGCCGGTCAGCGAGGGGTGGACGCGGGCGATCACGAACGTCGGCGAGGTGACGGCCCCGCGCACCCCGAGCCCTTCGCCGAGGCCGCGGGTGAGCGTCGTCTTGCCCGCCCCCAGCTCGCCGGTGAGCATGACGAGGTCGCCGGGGCGCAGCAGCCCGGCCAGGGCGCGGCCGAGTTCCTGCATCTCTTCGGGCGAGTCGACGGTGAGCCGGGCGGAGGAGGTGACGGACGGGGTGCCGGCCGTCGGGGTCTGCGCTGCTTCCATACCTGCCAACCTAACCGCTGCGCGTGCCCGTGTCGGTCGCGTCCGGCACCGCGCCCGCCCGGACCAGCAGATCCACGAGGTGCGACGTGACCGTGTCGGGGTGTTCCAGCATCACCAGGTGCCCCGCGTCGGGGACCATGACGAGCTCCGCCTCCGGCAGGAGTTCGGCGATGGTCTCGGTGTGGGAGCCCGGCGTGACCAGGTCGCGGTCCCCGGCCAGCGCCAGCACCGGCACGGCCGCGTCGGCGAGTACGGCGAGCGCCGCCGCCTTGTCGTGCTCGGCGAACGCCGGGTAGAACGCGGCGACCACGTCGATGGGCGTGCTCTCGATCATCCGCTCGGCGAACCGGACCACCGCCGGGTCGACGTCCTTCGAGCTGAACGAGTAGCGCTTGATGAGCCCCGCGAACAGGTCGGCCGTCGCCCGCCGGCCCCGTTCCACCAGCTCCGCCTGGGAGCCGAGGGCCCGCAGCACACCGGGCAGCACGCGGCGGACCGCGTTCACGCCGACCGCCGGCAGGCCGTAGCTGACCTCGCCGAGCCGGCCGCACGACGTGCCGACGAACGCCACGCCGGCCACGCGCTCCCGGAACAGCTCCGGGTACTGGTCGGCCAGCGCCATGATCGTCATTCCGCCCATGGAGTGCCCCACCAGCACCAGCGGCCCCTCGGGCGCCGCCGCGTCGATGACGGCCTTCAGGTCGTGGCCGAGCCGGTCGATCGAGACGGGCACCGCGTCGGGCCCGGTCTGGGCGACGCCGCGCGCCGAGCGGCCGTGGCTGCGCTGGTCCCAGTGCACGGTGCGCACCAGGCCGCGCAGGGCGGCGCGCTGGTAGTGCCAGGAGTCCTGGGTGAGGCAGTAGCCGTGGCTGAAGACGACCGTTACCGGCTGCGGGCCGCATCGGCCGAGGAGCCTTCTGCGCGTGGGCGCCGCGCCGGGCCCGTCGGCCCCGTCGACCTCGTCGACCTCGTAGAAGAGCGCGGTGCCGTCGTCGGCGAGCGCCGTGCCGGGCGTGCCGCGCAGCGACCCGTACGGGCCCGCGGCGTCCAGCGCCAGGCGGGCCCTGCGGCGCATCCCGCGGCCGACGGTGAGCCGCTCCAGCGCGACGCCCGCCGCGGCGCCCGCGGCGACGATGCCCACCGCGGCGCCGGCGAAGCCCGCGCGCCGCCAGGCGCCGCCCACGCCGCTCACCGCCGTGGCCCCCGCCACGGCCAGGGCCTCACCCGTACCGGACTCCGTCACGCGCCCCGCTCCCCCCGCTACGCCTCTTCGCCGGTTCCGTCCAGATAGACGCGCGGGACGCGCGCGCCGATCCGGGTCACGATCTCGTACGCGATGGTGCCCGCGGCCCTCGCCCAGTCCTCCGCGGTGGGCTCCCCGTCGTCGCCCGGCCCGAACAGCACGGCCCGCTCGCCCGGCTCGACGACGTCTCCGCCGAGGTCCACCACGAACTGGTCCATCGCGACGCGCCCGGCGACCGTCCGCACCTTGTCGCCGACCAGGACGGGCCCGCGTCCCGACGCGTGGCGCGGGACGCCGTCGGCGTAGCCGAGCGGAACGAGGGCGAGGGTGGTCTCGCGGTCGGTGACGTAGTGGTGCCCGTAGCTGACGCCGAGGCCGGCCGGGGCCCGCTTCACGCCGGCGACCGAGGCGGAGAGGCGCATCACGGGGCGCAGCCCGAAGTCGGCGGGCGTGCCCAGCTCGGGGCTGGGCGAGATGCCGTACGTGGCGACACCGGTGCGTACCAGGTCGAAGTGCGTCTCGGGCAGGGTGAGCGTGGCGGGCGAGTTGGCCATGTGCCGCACCTCGGGCTCGACGCCGGCCTTCTCCGCGTACTCCAGCATGTCCTGGAAGGCCGCCAGCTGGGCGGCGATGGAGGGGTGGCCCGGCTCGTCGGCGCACGCGAAGTGCGACCAGACGCCGGTGACCCGGACCAGGCCCTGGTCCTGCGCCTTCAGCGCCTCGCCCACCAGGTGGGGCCAGTCGCCGGCCAGGCAGCCGTTGCGGCCGAGGCCGGTGTCGGCCTTGAGCTGGATGCGGGCCGGGCGGCCGGCGGCGCGGGCGGCCTCGGCGACCTCGTCGAGCGCCCAGCGGCCGCTGACCGTCATGTCGAGGCCCGCCTCGATCCCGGCGCGCCAGGGACCGCCGGGCGTCCACAGCCAGCACAGGATCGGCGCCTCGATGCCCGCGGCACGCAGCGCCAGCGCCTCGTACGGGGTCGCCGTGCCGAGCCAGGCGGCGCCCGCTTCGAGCGCCGCGCGGGCGCAGGGCACGGCGCCGTGCCCGTACGCGTCGGCCTTCACGACAGCCATGACCTGGGCGTTCCCGGCGGCGACGCGGGCCCGCAGCGTGCGGACGTTGGCGCGCAGCGCGCCGAGGTCGATCTCGGCACGGGCGCGGACGCGCTCGTGGGCGAGGTCGTCCGCGAGGGCGTACGCGTCGGTGTGCGCGCGGCCGTTCGCGTGGTCGTTCGCATGCGCGTGCGCGTGCTCGCGGGCGGCGCGGAGGTGCTGCGGTGTCGTACTCATCGCGCCCAGTGTCTCAGGTGCGCCCGCGCGGACCCGTTTCCACGGATGTCGCCCGGGTCACGTCCCGGCGTACGGGTCGGGCTCGCCGGTCACCGGATCGAGCCCCGCCAGGAAGCGCCGCTGCTCCTCCCGCCAGTGGACGAACCGCACCGGGGCCCCGTCCCAGAAGACCAGGCTGACCGGCGGCTCGTCGAACTCGTCGCCCAGCAGCCGGCGCAGGAACTCCGCCATCCCGTACGGGTGGACGGTGAACCGGGACGAGGTGTGCCGACCGCACACCACCACCGGCCACCAGTCCGGATCGGGGTCCGTCGTGAGCCAGCACAGGATGTCCGGGCCGGCCGTGACGCCCCACGCCAGGAGGTGGCCCGGGTCGGCGTCCAGTACGCGGCGGCCGCCCTCCTTCTCCCAGATGAGCCGGACGGTGGCCGTCTCCTCACCGAGGTCCCCGGGCTGCCACCGCACGCCCTGCTGTGGCAACGGCAGCAGCACGCTCGCCTCGCCGTTGATGCTGCCACCGCCGTACCGGGCCATGAACGCCCGGTAGTCCGCCGGGAAGCGGACGCCCCACGCGGCCTCGGCGGCCGCCCAGTCGATGCGCTCGTCGGCCCCGTGGACCGGCGGCATGAGCCGCGCCAGCGCGGCGACCTGAGGGTTCTCCCCCACGCTCTCTCTCCCACCCCTGTGAAGTTTCCCGTCAGCCGGTGACGTCCGCGACGCGCCCGGCAGCGCGTCAGCCGATGACGTCCCGCCACGCGCCCGGCAGCGCGTCCGCCACGTCGTGCGCGGCGACCGGCGCGCCCCGCGCCGCCCGGCGGGCCGCCAGGCCGTGCAGGTACGCCGCGGCCGACGCGGCGTCGCGGGCGGCGAGGCCCGCCGCCAGCAGCGACCCGGCGAGGCCCGACAGCACGTCACCGCTCCCGGCCGTGGCCAGCCACCCCGTACCCGTCGGGTTGACCCGCACCGGCAGGTCTCCGCGCGGGTCGGCGACCAGCGTGGTGGACCCCTTGAGCAGCACCGTCGCCCCGTACCGTGCCGCCAGCTCCCGCACCGCGTCCAGCCGGCGCGCCTCGACGTCGTCGCGGGCGACGCCCAGCAGCGCCGCCGCCTCGCCCGCGTGCGGGGTCAGCAGCGTCGGCGCCGTCCGGGCCCGGACGGCGGCCGGGTCGAGCAGGCGCAGCCCGTCGGCGTCGACGAGCACCGGCACGTCCGACTCCAGGACCTCGTCCACGCCGGGCGTGTCGCCGAGCCCCGGTCCGATCGCCCAGGCCTGCACGCGGCCCGCGCGGCCGGGCGGCCCCGCGTGCACCAGGGTCTCCGGATAGCGGGCCAGCACCGCCTGACCGGCGGGCCCCACGTACCGTACGGCCCCCGCCCCGCCCCGCAGCGCCCCGGCGACGGCCAGCACGGCGGCGCCCGGGTAGCGCGCCGACCCGGCGACCACCCCGACGACGCCCCGCCGGTACTTGTCGCTCTCGACGCGCGGCACGGGCAGCAGCCGCGCCACGTCGGCGTGCTGGAGGGCCTCCAACTCGGGTACGGACGGCAGGTGGGGGCCGAGCCCGATGTCGACGAGCCGTACCGCGCCCGCGTACTCCCGCGCCGGGTCGACGAGCAGCCCCGGCTTGTACGCGCCGAACGTCACCGTGGCGTCGGCCCGTACGGCCTCGCCGTCGACCGCGCCGGTGTCGGCCGCCACGCCGCTCGGCAGGTCCACGGCCACCACGACGGCGTCCGAGCCGCGCGCGGCCCGCACCACCGGGACGGCGTCGGGACGCAGGCCGCCACGGCCGCCGATGCCGGTGATGCCGTCCAGGACCAGGTCGGCGCGGGCCAGCACCGCGAACGGGTCGTCGGCGACGCGCCCGCCGGCCCGGGTCAGCGCGGCCAGGCCGCCCTCGTGGGCCCGCGCGCCGAGCAGCACGGCCGACACCCCGGCGCCGCGCCGGGCGAGCCGGGCCCCGGCGTACAGGGCGTCGCCGCCGTTGTCGCCGCTGCCCGCGAGGACCACCACGCGGGCGCCGTAGACCCGGCCGAGGATCGTCGCGCAGGCACCGGCCAGCCCGGCGGCGGCCCGCTGCATCAGGGCCCCGTCCGGGAGCCGGGCCATCAACGCGGCCTCGGCGGCCCGCACGGTCTCGACTCGATAGGCGGTACGCACCAGCCCGACCTCCTGCACTCGCACTCGACAACCCGGCAAGGCCCCCGGCCAGGGCCCCTCACCCCTCGGCGATCACCACCGCCGACGCCATTCCCGCATCGTGGCTGAGGGACACGTGCCAGTTCCGCACGCCCAGCTCGGCCGCGCGAGCGGCGACCGTGCCCCGCACCCGCAGCCGGGGCTGCCCGCTCTCCTCGACGTACACCTCGGCGTCCGTCCAGTGCAGCCCCGCCGGCGCGCCGAGCGCCTTGGCGATGGCCTCCTTCGCGGCGAACCGGGCCGCGAGCGAGGCGATACCGCGCCGCTCGCCGCTCGGCAGCAGCAACTCCCGCTCCAGGAACAGCCGTTCCGCGAGGTGCGGCGTCCGCTCCAGCGCCGCCGCGAACCGGTCGATCGCGGCGACGTCGATGCCCACTCCGATGATCATTCGACGGTGACCGACTTCGCCAGGTTGCGGGGCTGGTCGACCTCGTTGCCCCGGGCGGTGGCGAGTTCGCACGCGAAGACCTGGAGGGGCACGGTGGAGACCAGCGGCTGGAGGAGCACGGGCGTCGCCGGGATCCGGATCAGGTGATCGGCGTACGGGACGACGGCCTCGTCGCCCTCCTCGGCGATGACGATGGTGCGCGCGCCCCGCGCCCGGATCTCCTGGATGTTGGAGACGATCTTGCCGTGGAGCACGGAGCGCCCGCGCGGCGAGGGCACCACCACGACGACGGGCAGGTCCTGCTCGATGAGCGCGATCGGCCCGTGCTTCAGCTCGCCGGCGGCGAAGCCCTCGGCGTGCATGTACGCCAGCTCCTTGAGCTTCAGCGCGCCCTCCAGGGCGACCGGGTAGCCCACGTGCCGCCCCAGGAACAGCACGGTGTCCTTGTCGGCGAGCGACCGCGCCAGCTCCCGTACGGGCTCCATCGTCTCCAGGACGCGCTCCACGTCCTCGGCGATCCGCGCGAGGTCCCGGATGACGGCCCGGATCTCGTCGCCCCACTTGGTGCCGCGCACCTGGCCGAGGTACAGGGCGACCAGGTAGCAGGCGACGAGCTGGGTGAGGAAGGCCTTGGTGGAGGCGACCGCGACCTCGGGGCCGGCGTGCGTGTAGAGCACGGCGTCGGACTCGCGCGGGATGGTCGACCCGTTGGTGTTGCAGATGGCGAGCACGCGGGCGCCCTGCTCGCGGGCGTGCCGCAGCGCCATCAGGGTGTCCATCGTCTCGCCGGACTGCGAGATGGCGACGACGAGGGTCCGGTGGTCGAGGATGGGGTCCCGGTAGCGGAACTCGCTGGCCAGCTCCACCTCGCAGGGGATGCGGGTCCAGTGCTCGATGGCGTACTTGGCGATGAGGCCGGCGTGGAAGGCCGTGCCGCAGGCGACGATGACGACCTTGGTGGCCTCGCGCAGCGCGGACGCGGGGATCCGCACCTCGTCGAGCGTCAGGGAGCCCTCGGCGTCGATCCGGCCGAGCAGCGTGTCGGCGACGGCCTTCGGCTGCTCGGCGATCTCCTTGAGCATGAAGTAGTCGTAGCCGCCCTTCTCGGCGGCGGAGGCGTCCCAGTCGACGTGGTACGAGCGGACCTCGGCGGGCCCGCCGTCGAAGTCGGTGACCGTGACGCCGTCCCGGCGCAGCTCGACGACCTGGTCCTGGCCGAGTTCGATGGCGGCCCGGGTGTGCTCGATGAACGCCGCGACGTCCGACGCGAGGAACGACTCGCCCTCGCCCACGCCCACGACGAGCGGCGAGTTGCGGCGGGCGCCGACGACGACGTCGGGTTCGTCGGCGTGCACGGCGACGAGCGTGAACGCCCCTTCGAGCCGCCGGCACACCTGGCGCATGGCCTCGGCGAGGTCGGCGGTGGACGAGTGCACCTCGGCCAGGAGGTGCGCGACGACCTCGGTGTCCGTCTCGGACGCCAGGTCGTGGCCGCGCTCGGCCAGTTCGGCGCGCAGCGCGGCGAAGTTCTCGATGATGCCGTTGTGGACGACGGCGACGCGGCCCGCGTTGTCCAGGTGCGGGTGCGCGTTGGCGTCGGTCGGCCCGCCGTGCGTGGCCCACCGGGTGTGTCCGATCCCGGTGGACCCGCTCGGCAGGGGCCGACCGACCAGTTCCTTCTCCAGGTTGACGAGCTTGCCCGCCTTCTTGGCCGCGGCCAGCCCGCCGTCGGCGAGCACGGCGACGCCCGCCGAGTCGTAGCCGCGGTACTCGAGCCGCTTCAGTCCGGCGATGACGACATCAAGCGCCGACTGTCCGCCGACGTATCCCACGATTCCGCACATGGCGGCAGCCTACGGCTCCGGCGGGCCGACGCGGCGTCAGCCCAGCTTGGCGACCTTCGCGACCTGCGCGGCGATGAGGTCGGCGGGCAGCGGGAAGTCCTTGGCGCCGGTGGTGGCGACGCCCAGGTTGAAGACGGAGAAGGAGGCGAGCGTGCCGCCCTGGCGCACGACAGCGATCTTGACCGGCATGGGAGTGCCCTCCATGTCCGACAGCAGCGTGAAGCCGACGGCCTCCTGACCGCCCGTCACCTTCTGCTCCGTGACCTTGAGGACCTTGGTCTTCTCGCCGTCGGCGGTGACGGTGAAGCCACCGGCGCACGCGGTACCGGCGGCGCGCAGCGACGCGACGACCTCCTCGGCGCCCTTGCCCTCGTAGGCGGCGAGCGAGTCCATGATCGCGCTGACGTTGAAGGCGTCGGCGGGGCTCTTGATGTCCTTGGACGGCTCCTGGACGACCTTGCGCTGCACGGTCGCGGCGGGCGTGCCGAGCGCGACGGCGGAGACGACGTCGGCGAGCGGCTTGCACTCGGCCTTGTCCGTGGAGACCTCCTTGGTGATGTCATCGGCGCCGGGCTTCTCGACCTTGTAGCCCTTGACGTCGCCCTGGGCGATGACCGCCGACTCCAGCTCGGCGGCGGTCAGGACCTTGGCGGCGGGCTCGGCCGCGGCCGGGGCGGACGCCCCGCCCGTGGGCTTGTCCGCACCACCCGTCTTGCCCTTCTCTCCGCCGCAGGCGGTGACGAGCAGGGCCAGGGACACCGCGGTGGCGGCGACGGCGGAACGGCGAATGTAGGTGGCTCGCATGAGACTGCTTTCTGTGTGAATGATGTGCACACGATAAGTGCCGCGTGTGACACTCCGGCCGCCGGGCCCGGGCCCCGGGCCCCACCCACGTGACCGACCCCACCCCCCACAGCCACCCCGTACGACGGACAATGGCCCTGTGATCACCTCGCCGCCACCCAGCAGCACGGCCGGCCGGGCTGCGGGCTCCGCCCCTCGCCGGGCGGAGTCCACGCCGTACGTCGACCTCACCCGCGAGGAGTGGAGCGCGCTGCGGGACAAGACGCCGCTGCCGCTCACCGCCGAGGAGGTCGAGCGGCTGCGCGGTCTCGGCGACGTCATCGACCTCGACGAGGTCCGCGACATCTACCTGCCGCTGTCCCGGCTCCTCAACCTCTACGTGGGCGCCACCGCGAACCTGCGCGGGGCGCTCAACACGTTCCTCGGCGAGAAGGGTGCGCAGCGCGGCACGCCGTTCGTCATAGGCGTCGCGGGATCCGTGGCCGTCGGCAAGTCCACGGTCGCCCGCCTCCTCCAGGCGCTGCTCGCCCGGTGGCCGGAGCACCCGCGCGTGGAGCGGGTCACCACCGACGGGTTCCTGCTGCCGATGAAGGAGCTGCAGGCACGTGGGCTGATGTCCCGCAAGGGCTTCCCCGAGTCGTACGACCGGCGGGCGCTCACCCGGTTCGTCGCGGACATCAAGGCGGGCAAGGAGGAGGTGACGGCGCCGGTCTACTCGCACCTCATCTACGACATCGTCCCGGGGCAGCGCCTCACGGTCCGGCGCCCCGACATCCTCATCGTCGAGGGCCTCAACGTCCTCCAGCCGGCCCTTCCCGGCAAGGACGGCCGCACCCGCGTCGGCCTGGCCGACTACTTCGACTTCTCCGTGTACGTGGACGCGCGCCCCGAGGACATCGAGCGCTGGTACCTGAACCGCTTCCGCAAGCTCCGCGAGACCGCGTTCCAGGACCCCTCCTCGTACTTCCGGAAGTACACGCAGGTCAGCGAGGAGGAAGCCCTCGACTACGCCCGCACGATGTGGCGGACCATCAACAAGGTGAACCTGCTGGAGAATGTGGCCCCCACGCGCGGGCGCGCCCATCTGGTCGTACGGAAGGGCCCCGACCACAAGGTCCAGCGGCTGTCGCTCCGCAAGCTCTGACGCTCCGAGGAGAGCCGTGCTGCATCTGCGTCTGATCGTCCCCGCCCCGCGCACGGAGGAGGTCGTCGCCACCCTGGAGAAGTCCGTCGGCACCACGCACCTCGCCGTCGTGCCCGGCGCCGCCCGCAGCCCGTCCGGCGACCTGGTCCTGTGCGACGTGGCGCGGGAGGCGGGCGACGAGGTCATCGGCCGTCTGCGCGACATGGGCCTGGCCGAGTGCGGGTCGATCTCCGTCGAGAACATCGACCTGTCGCTGTCCTCGCGCGCGGAGCAGGCCGAGGAGGAGGCCCCCGGCGCGGCCGCCGACGCGGTCCTGTGGGAGCAGCTGACCAACGCGACGGACGAGGAATCCCGCTTCACCGTCACGTACGTCGCCTTCCTGGCCGTGGCGACGATGCTCGCCGCGTGCGGTGTGATGCTCGACAACGCCATCCTGATCGTGGGCGCGATGGCGGTCGGACCCGAGTTCGGCCCGCTGGCCGGCCTCTCCACCGCCCTCGTGCTGCGCAGCCGGCACCTCGGCGTGCGCTCGCTGTACGCGCTGATCGGCGGTTTCGCGGCGGCGATGGTGTTCACCTCGGGCTTCGCCTGGCTGATGGACACCCTCGGCCTCTTCACGTTCGACATGTTCGAGGCACCTCGCCCGAACACGTCCTTCATCTGGCAGCCGGACTGGATGTCGTTCGTGGTGGCGTTCCTCGCGGGTATCGCGGGCACGCTCTCGCTCACCTCGTCGAAGTCGGCGGCGCTGATCGGCGTGGCGATCTCGGTGACCACGGTGCCCGCGGCCGCGAACGCGGCGGTGGCGCTCTCGTACACCGACTACGGCCAGTTCTGGGGCTCCACCGGCCAGCTGCTGGCGAACCTGGGCGGCATCGTCCTGGCGGGCACCCTGACGCTGCTCACGCAGAAGGCGCTCTGGTCGGTCCAGCACAAGCACACGACCGACTGAGCGCGCCCAGGCGCACGGCAAGGGGGCGCCCCGCCGGTCACTCCGGCGGGGCGCCCCCTTCGTCCGTCCGTACGGCGCCGGCTTCAGCCCAGCGCCGACTTCACCACGTCCGCGAGCTGACCGGCCACCGAGCGGGCCTGCTCGATGTCGGCGGCCTCGACCATCACCCGGACGAGGGGCTCCGTGCCCGACGGGCGCAGCAGCACCCGGCCGGTGGTGCCGAGGACCCGCTCGGCGTCGGCCACGGCGTGGCCCAGTTCGGCGGAGGTCTTCACCCGGGACTTGTCGACGTTCTTGACGTTGATCAGGACCTGCGGCAGCCGCTCCATCACGCCCGCCAGCTCCGCCAGCGACCGCCCGGTCGCCGCGACGCGCGCGGCCAGCAGCAGACCGGTCAGGGTGCCGTCGCCGGTCGTGGCGTGGTCCAGGACGATGACGTGCCCGGACTGCTCGCCGCCCAGCGCGTAGCCCTTGTCCTTCATCTCCTCGAGCACGTACCGGTCACCGACCGCGGTCTGGACGAGCTGGAGGCCCTCGCGCTCCATCGCCAGCTTGAAGCCCAGGTTCGACATGACCGTCGCGACAACGGTGTCGCCGCGCAGCGTGCCCGCCTCCCGCATGGCCAGCGCCAGCACGGCGAGGATCTGGTCGCCGTCCACCTCGGCGCCGGTGTGGTCCACGGCCAGGCAGCGGTCGGCGTCGCCGTCGTGCGCGATGCCCAGGTCGGCGCCGTGCTCGAGGACGGCGGCGCGCAGCATCTCCAGGTGCGTGGAGCCGCAGCCGTCGTTGATGTTGAGCCCGTCGGGCGTGGCGCCGATGGTGACGACCTCGGCACCGGCCTGCGCGAACGCGGCGGGCGAGACGCGGGACGCGGCGCCGTGCGCCTCGTCGAGCACGATCTTCAGGCCTTCGAGGCGGTTCGGCAGCGCCGAGAGCAGATGCGCGATGTACTCGTCGGCGCCCTGCTCGTAGTCCTTGACGCGGCCCACGCCCGCGCCGGTCGGCCGGTCCCACGGCTCGCCGGTGCGGTGCTGCTCGTACACGGCCTCGATCCGGTCCTCCAGGTCGTCGGCCAGTTTGTGACCGCCGCGCGCGAAGAACTTGATGCCGTTGTCCGGCATGGCGTTGTGCGAGGCGGACAGCATCACGCCGAGGTCGGCACCCAGCGACCCGGTCAGGTAGGCCACGGCCGGGGTGGGCAGCACACCGACGCGCAGGACGTCGACGCCGGCACTCGCGAGGCCCGCCACGACGGCGGCCTCCAGGAACTCTCCCGACGCACGCGGGTCACGCCCGACCACCGCGGTCGGCCGATGCCCCTCGAAGGTCCCCGCCTCGGCGAGCACGTGCGCCGCCGCGACCGACAGGCCGAGCGCCAGCTCCGCCGTCAGGTCCGCGTTGGCGACACCGCGCACGCCATCCGTGCCGAAGAGTCGTCCCACAGCTGTCCTCCATTGCGATCCACAGGCGTCCCCAGCGACGCCCGCCACTGGCCCCTGAAAGGGGCGCGCCCCGGCGGCACACAGAATGTGCCGCCGGGGCGTACCTTACGAGCAGACCGAGCAGGCGCGAGATTAGCGCTTGCTGTACTGCGGGGCCTTGCGGGCCTTCTTGAGACCGGCCTTCTTGCGCTCGACGGCACGGTCGTCGCGGCTCAGGAAGCCGGCCTTCTTCAGCGGGCCGCGGTTGTTGTCCACGTCCGCCTCGTTGAGGGCGCGGGCCACGCCGAGGCGCAGGGCGCCGGCCTGACCGGAGACGCCGCCGCCGGAGATGCGGGCGATGACGTCGTAGCGGTTGTCGAGCTCGAGCACCTTGAAGGGCTCGTTGACTTCCTGCTGGTGCACCTTGTTCGGGAAGTAGTCCTCAAGGGTGCGACCGTTGATCTTCCACTTGCCGGAGCCCGGAACGATCCGGACGCGGGCGATGGCGTTCTTGCGACGGCCCAGGCCGGCGGCCGGCTGCGGGTCGCCGAAGCGGGAGGCCAGGGACTCGGAGGTGTACTCGCCCTCCACGGCCTCGGTCTCGGTGGTGTACTCCTCGACGCCCTCGAACTCGTCGACAGGGGTCTCAGGGGTGGTCTCGGCCACGATTCTCCTCAGATTCTCTTCGTCTTAGGGGGTGGCCGGACTTACTGCGCGACCTGGGTGATCTCGAACGGGACCGGCTGCTGGGCAGCGTGCGGGTGGTTCTCGCCCGCGTAGACCTTCAGCTTCGAGAGCATCTGACGGCCGAGGGAGTTCTTGGGGAGCATGCCCTTGACGGCCTTCTCGATGGCCTTCTCCGGGTTCTTGTCCAGCAGCTCGTCGTAGCGGACGGAGCGCAGACCACCCGGGTAGCCGGAGTGGCGGTACGCCATCTTCTGGGTCCGCTTGTTGCCGGACAGGTGCACCTTGTCGGCGTTGATGATGATGACGAAATCGCCCATGTCCATGTGGGGGGCGTACACGGGCTTGTGCTTGCCCCGCAGAAGGGTGGCGGCGGTGCTCGCCAGACGGCCCAGAACGACGTCCTGGGCGTCAATGACGTGCCACTGGCGGGTCACATCGCCGGGCTTGGGGCTGTACGTACGCACGGTCGTAGCCTTCGCTTCTTCAGTGAGTGGGTCCTGTCAAGGCCACCACGGACGATCACGACAGCCATGACCACACGTCGGTGACGCAAACCGAGTGCTGGTCGCTGGTCATCGGCCCGGTGGACCGGCGTAACGGCCTCTCACGTGAGATAGAGCAAGCCAGTACGCATAACGAACCAGAAGAATACTCGGGCGCCCCCTGGCGGGTCAAAACGAGGCGCGACCACACCTGGGGAGTGTCCGGCGGATCATGCCGACATCGCTGGGCGGTGCCTTTGACTGCTGGTGAGCGGGGTCTGGTGCGTGCGGCTGCAAGGCGGAGGAGGGAGGGATGGCGGAGCCATCGCGACCGACGACAACGCCGCTGGGGGTCCCCCTGCCCGTCAGGGCTTGGGGGAGTGCGTGCCAGACCCCGCGGCCCAGGCATGATCCGCCGGACACGACCTAGCGGCGGCGTTCCACCCGCCGCTCGTCCCACACCGGCTCCGGCGTCTCCCGTACGACCCCGTCCGTACCGAACACCAGGTACCGGTCGAAGGAGCGCGCGAACCACCGGTCGTGCGTCACCGCCAGCACCGTGCCCTCAAAGGCCTCCAGCCCCGCCTGCAGGGCCTCCGCCGACTCCAGGTCCAGGTTGTCCGTCGGCTCGTCCAGCAGCAGCGCCGTCGCCCCCGACAGCTCCAGCAGCAGGATCTGGAAGCGTGCCTGCTGGCCGCCCGACAGGCGGCCGAAGACCTGGTCGCCCTGGCGCTCCAGCTCGTACCGGCGCAGCACCGACATCGCCCCGCCGCGGTCCTTGGCATGCTCGGTCCACAGGATGTCGACCAGCGTCCGGGCCTCCAGCTCCGGATGGGCGTGGGTCTGCGCGAAGTGGCCCGGCACCACCCGGGCACCCAGCTTCCACGCGCCCGCGTGCGCCACCGAGCCGTCCCCGGCCAGGAGCCGCAGGAAGTGCGACTTGCCCGAGCCGTTCGAGCCCAGGACGGCGACCCGCTCCCCGTAGAAGACCTCCAGGTCGAACGGCTTCATCAGGCCCGTCAGCTCCAGGCCCCGGCACTCCACCGCCCGCACCCCGGTGCGCCCGCCCCGCAGCCGCATCCGGATGTCCTGCTCGCGCGGCGGCTCCGGCGGCGGCCCGGCCTCCTCGAACTTCCGCAGCCGGGTCTGCGCCGCCGCGTACCGCGACGCCATCTCATGGCTGATCGACGCGGCCTGCCGCAGGTCCAGCACCAGCCGCTTGAGCTGGGCGTGCTTCTCCTCCCAGCGCCGCTTCAGCTCCTCGAAGCGGGCGAACCGCTCCCGCCGCGCCTCGTGGAACGTGCCGAAGCCCCCGCCGTGCACCCAGACGTCCGACCCCGCGGCCCCGGGCTCCACCGCGACGATCTTCTGCGCCGCCCGCGCCAGCAGCTCCCGGTCGTGCGAGACGAACAACACGGTCTTACGGGTCTCCCCGAGCCGCTCCTCCAGCCACCGCTTCCCCGGGACGTCCAGGTAGTTGTCCGGCTCGTCCAGCAGCAGCACCTGCTCCGGCCCGCGCAGCAGCGCCTCCAGCACCAGCCGCTTCTGCTCACCGCCGCTCAGCGTGCGCACCTCGCGGAACTGCGCCTTCTCGTACGGCACGCCCAGCGCTGCCGTCGTGCACATGTCCCACAGCGTCTCGGCCTCGTAGCCGCGCGCCTCCGCCCAGTCGCTGAGCGCCTGCGCGTACCGCATCTGCGCGGCCTCGTCGTCCACCGTCATGATCAGGTGCTCGGCCTCGTCGACGGCCCGGGCGGCCTCACGGATCCGGACCGGCGCCACCGACACCAGCAGGTCCCGCACCGTCCGGTCGTCCCGCACGGAGCCCACGAACTGCGGCATCACCCCGAGGCCACCGCTCACGGTGACCTTGCCGCCGTGCGGCTGCAGCTCCCCGGAGATCAGGCGCAGCAGCGTCGTCTTGCCCGCCCCGTTGGCGCCGACGAGCGCGACGACCGCGCCCTCCCCCACCCGGAACGACACATCGCCGAGCAGCGCCCTCCCGTCCGGCAGGTGGTACTCCAGATGCGCGACCTCGACATGTCCCATGGGAGGCATTCTGACCGCCGTCCGCGCCCTCTCCCAACCGGATTAGGATGCGCGGCATGAGCTTTGGGGGACCGCAGTGGCCGCAGCAGCCACACCAGCCGAACGGCGGCTTCGGCCAGGATCCGTACGGCCAGCAGTACGGACAGCAGGGCCCGCAGCACGGCGCCCAGCCGGGACAGCAGCAGAGCCCGCCCTACGGCACCCCGTACGGGCAGCAGCCCCCGGCAGCCTCCTCCGACACCCCCGACTGGGGCGCCCTCGCCGACGCGTCCGCCCAGCGCCAGCGCCGTAAGCGCTGGCTGCTGGCCGGCGGCGGCGTGCTGGCCACCGCCGCCATCGCGACGATCGTCGCGGTCGCCGTGGTCTCCACCAACAGCACCGGCGACCAGGGCGGCGGACAGACCGGCTCCCTCGGCCCCACCGCTCCCGGCGGCGCCGAGATCCCGGCCGACCCGACGGGCCCCCAGCCGTCGTTCTCGTCCGTCGCGCCCCCGCCCCCGCCGAACCCGATGGACTTCATCTCCACCGCCGAGAAGGACAAGGCACCGCTCGACGCGGACAGCCTGTTCCCCGGCAAGAAGCTCACCATGGGCGACCGCGTCTACCAGAAGGGCGCCACCGGCTCCACCACCAACTGCGCCGCGGTCACGCAGGCCGGGCTCGGCACGGTCCTCCAGAAGCACGGCTGCACGCACGTCCTCCGCGCCACCTACGAGCGCGACGGCGTCGCCATCACCATCGGCGTGGCCGTCTTCGGCGACCAGGCCGCGGCCCTGAAGGCGAAGAACGAGTCGAAGGGCGGCATCGCCCCGCTGGCCGGCGACGGCATCGGCGACTTCTGCCGCGCCACGGTCTGCCTGCGCCGCTCGAACTCGCTCGGCCGCTACGCGTACTTCACCCAGGCCGGGTTCACCAACGGCAAGAAGGTCACCCAGGGCGACACCGCGGTCTTCAAGACCAGTGACGACCTCGGTACCTTCGCCTTCAACCAGATCTACGCCCGCGGCCGCGCGCAGGCGTCAGCAGCAGCCACCGCCCCCGCCGGCGGCCAGTGACCGCTTGTTGCGGGCCTCCCGGTTCCGGGCGGCCAGCAGCTCGTCGGCCGGGTAGCCGACCTCCTCCAGCGTGAGCCCGTGCGGCCGCACGACATGGACGGCGGAGTCCCGCACGCCCGCGGCCAGCACCTTCGCCGGCCAGTCCGGCGTCCGGTGCCCGTCGCCGACGAACAGCAGGGCGCCCACCAGGGACCGCACCATGTTGTGGCAGAAGGCATCGGCCCGCACGGTCGCCTCCAGCACACCGCTGGGCAGCCGCTCCCACCGCAGCTCCTGGAGCGTACGGATCGTGGTCGCCCCGTCACGCTTCTTGCAGTACGCGGCGAAGTCGTGCTCGCCGAGCAGCCGCTCGGCCGCCTCGTTCATGGCGTCCACGTCGAGCGCCCAGTCGTGCCACAGGACGTGCCCGCGCAGCAGCGGGTCGACGCCGCCGGGGTTGTCGGTGACGCGATAGGCGTACCGCCGCCAGATCGCCGAGAACCGCGCGTTGAAGCCGCGCGGCGCCTCCTCGACCCGCCACACCCGCACATCGTGCGCGAGCCGGCCGGCGAGCCGCCGCAGCAGCTTGTCCCGGTGTTCGGCCCACACCGCCTCGGGCAGGTCGACGTGCGCGACCTGGCCGCGCGCGTGCACGCCGGCGTCCGTGCGCCCCGCGACGGTCAGCTCGTACGTCTGCGAGGACCGCGTCACGGTGCGCAGGGCGTCCTCGATCTCGCCCTGCACGGTCCGCCGGCCGCCGGCCTGCTTGGCCCAGCCGTGGAAGTCCTTGCCGTCGTAGGACAGGTCCAGCCGCACCCGTACGAACCCGGGCTCCACCTCATCGCTCACGCGATCGATCCTCTCAAACCGGAAACAACACGGAACGGGCCCGCCCCACAGGGGGGCGGACCCGTCCGTCAGCCGTAGCCGTCAGAACGCTCAGGCGTCCGGTACATCTCCGCTCGCGCGGAGAGGACCGCCTCAGGCGTCCTTGGACTCCTCGGCCGGAGCCTCGGCAGCCTCGTCGGCCTTGGTCTCCTCGACCTTGGCCTCCTCGGCCTCCTTCACCGCGCGCTTGGTCGCGGCCTCGGCCTCGGCGACGGTCGCCTTCTTGGCGATCTCGCCCTCGACCAGCTCGATGACCGCCATCGGGGCGTTGTCGCCACGACGGTTACCGATCTTGGTGATGCGGGTGTAGCCACCCGGGCGCTCGGCGTAGCGCGGGGCGATCTCGGTGAAGAGCGTGTGGACGATGCCCTTGTCCGTGATCGTCTGCAGCACCAGGCGACGGTTGTGGATGTCGCCCTTCTTCGCCTTGGTGATCAGGCGCTCGGCAACCGGACGCAGGCGACGGGCCTTGGCCTCGGTCGTGGTGATGCGGCCGTGCTCGAAGAGCGACTTCGCGAGGTTCGCGAGGAGCAGCTTCTCGTGCGCGGCGCTGCCGCCCAGACGGGCACCCTTGGCGGGCTTCGGCATGGTGTTTCTCCTTGTGATCTGCACCGGCCGTATCAGGTACCGGTGTCAGGACCCCGCAGGCGGACGCCTGCGGGCAGCAATCAATCAGTACTGCTCGGTCTCGACGAAGCCCGCGTCCGCGTCGTCGTCGGCGCCGAAGGCGTCGGCGGCGGCGGTCGGGTCGAATCCGGGCGGGCTGTCCTTGAGGGCCAGGCCCATGCCGGCCAGCTTCGCCTTGACCTCGTCGATCGACTTCGCACCGAAGTTGCGGATGTCGAGCAGGTCGGCCTCGGAACGCGCGACGAGCTCACCCACGGAGTGGATGCCCTCACGCTTCAGGCAGTTGTAGGAGCGGACCGTGAGCTCCAGCTCCTCGATCGGCAGCGCCAGGTCGGCGGCCAGGGCGGCGTCCGTGGGGGACGGGCCCATGTCGATGCCCTCGGCGTCGATGTTCAGCTCACGCGCGAGACCGAACAGCTCGACCAGCGTCTTGCCGGCGGACGCCATGGCGTCGCGCGGCCGCATGGCCTGCTTGGTCTCGACGTCGACGATCAGCTTGTCGAAGTCGGTGCGCTGCTCGACACGGGTCGCCTCGACCTTGTAGGTGACCTTGAGAACCGGCGAGTAGATCGAGTCGACCGGGATACGGCCGATCTCCTGACCCACCTGCTTGTTCTGGACGGCGGAGACGTAGCCGCGACCGCGCTCGACGGTCAGCTCCATCTCCAGCTTGCCCTTGCCGTTGAGCGTGGCGAGGACGAGGTCGGGGTTGTGCACCTCGACACCGGCCGGGGGCGCGATGTCGGCGGCGGTCACGAGGCCCGGGCCCTGCTTGCGCAGGTACATCACGACGGGCTCGTCGTGCTCGCTGCTGACGACCAGCTGCTTGATGTTGAGGATGAGGTCGGTGACGTCCTCCTTGACGCCCGGCACGGTGGTGAACTCGTGCAGGACGCCGTCGATGCGGATGCTGGTGACAGCAGCGCCGGGGATCGACGACAGGAGCGTACGGCGGAGGGAGTTGCCGAGCGTGTAGCCGAAGCCCGGCTCCAGGGGCTCGATGACGAACCGCGAGCGGTACTCGTCGACGACCTCTTCGGTCAGCGAGGGACGCTGAGCGATCAGCATGGTGTTTTTCCTTCAGTCGTGGACGCCCGCTATTTGACGTCCTCTGATACTGCAAGGGTACGGGCGGCACGCCCCCGAAGAGGCGTACCGCCCGGAACCTCACAAAACAAGCAGCTGCGTCAGACGCGGCGGCGCGGGTCACCTCCGCTCACGCGGAGACGCGCCTGCCGGGTCAGACGCGGCGGCGCTTGGGCGGACGGCAGCCGTTGTGCGGCGTGGGCGTGACGTCCTGGATCGAGCCGACCTCGAGGCCGGTGGCCTGGAGGGAGCGGATCGCGGTCTCACGGCCGGAGCCCGGACCCTTGACGAAGACGTCGACCTTGCGCATGCCGTGCTCCTGCGCGCGGCGCGCGGCCGACTCGGCGGCCATCTGCGCGGCGAACGGGGTCGACTTGCGGGAGCCCTTGAAGCCGACGTGGCCGGCGGAGGCCCAGGAGATCACGTTGCCGGTCGGGTCCGTGATGGACACGATCGTGTTGTTGAACGTGCTCTTGATGTGGGCGTGGCCGTGAGCGACGTTCTTCTTTTCCTTGCGGCGCACCTTCTTGGCAGCGCCCTGACGTCCCTTGGGGGGCATGTCTTTAACTCCTACGGGAGGTGGTCGGTCCTACAGCGAAGACCGTGGACAGTCGTCCGCTGCGGACTACTTCTTGCCCGGCTTCTTCTTACCGGCGATGGCGCGACGCGGGCCCTTGCGGGTACGAGCGTTCGTGCTGGTGCGCTGGCCGTGGACCGGCAGACCGCGGCGGTGACGCAGACCCTGGTAGCAGCCGATCTCGACCTTGCGGCGGATGTCGGCCTGGATCTCGCGGCGGAGGTCACCCTCGGTCTTGATGTTGTTGTCCACGTACTCGCGGATCTTGACCAGGTCCTCCTCGGACAGGTCACGAACGCGGGCATTCGGGTTCACACCGGTGGAGGCGAGGGTCTCCTTCGCCAGGGTGCGGCCGATACCGAAGACGTAGGTGAGTGCGACCTCCACGCGCTTGTCGCGCGGGATGTCGACACCGGAAACGCGTGCCATTCAATGGCTCCTGTGTACTCGGGGGTCTTCCGCAGTACCGATCCCGGCCGCCGACCCTTTGATCAAAGGAGTGGTACGTCCAGGTCCCCGGCCCCCGCCGGAGGTACCGCCAGCCTCAAGGGCCCGGCGGGCACTGCGTATGTACGTATTGAGTTGCGTCGCGCGTGAACTGCGAAGTGCAGGTCGGCGTGCGTCAGCCCTGGCGCTGCTTGTGGCGCAGGTTGTCGCAGATGACCATGACCCGACCGTGGCGGCGGATCACCTTGCACTTGTCGCAGATCTTCTTGACGCTCGGCTTGACCTTCATGGGATGTGAGGTTCTCCGGGTCAGTGCCAGCACCCCGTAGGAGAGGTGCGGACAAGATCTACTTGTAGCGGTAGACGATCCGGCCACGCGTCAGGTCGTACGGAGACAGCTCCACGACGACCCGGTCATCCGGGAGGATACGGATGTAGTGCATCCGCATCTTGCCGCTGATGTGCGCGAGGACCTTGTGACCGTTCTGGAGCTCCACCTTGAACATGGCGTTCGGCAGGGACTCGATCACGGTGCCCTCGATCTCGATGGCACCTTGCTTCTTGGCCACGCTTCGCCCTTCGAATCGGCTACCTTGATCGACTCTCGCTACCGATACCGCAGGCATACGGGTGCACGAGAGCCGACGCATCAGTCTACGCCAGGCCCCTCGAAAAGACGAATCAGCAGAGTCTGCCCAAGGCCGAAGATCCCTAACCGGAGTACGCCCGGGGGCCCTGCGCGCCCGCTCAGCCCAGCGGGTCCGGCGCCGCCGTGACGCCCAGCTCGGCCAGCTTCGCCTTGCCGCCGTCGGGGGCCGTCAGGACCAGGGGGCCGTCCTCCGTGAGGGCGACCGAGTGCTCCCAGTGCGAGGACCAGGTGCCGTCCGTCGTGATGACGGTCCAGTCGTCCTCCAGGACCTCCGTCCGCGGCGTACCGAGCGACACCATCGGCTCGATGGCGAGGCAGAAGCCGGGCACGAGCTTGGGGCCCTTGCCGCGCTTGCGCGAGACGTAGTTCAGCAGGTGCGGGTCCATGTGCATCTCGGAGCCGATGCCGTGGCCGCCGTAGTCCTCGATGATCCCGTACTTGCCGCCGCCCGGCTTCGGCTGGCGGCGGATGTAGGTCTCGATGGCCCGGGAGATGTCCACCAGGCGGTTGCCGTTCTTCATCGCCGCGATGCCGGCCCACATGGACGCCTCGGTCACCCGCGACAGCTCCAGCAGCTCGGGCGCGTGCCCGGAGCCGACGAACGCCGTGTACGCCGCGTCACCGTGCCAGCCGTCGACGATGGCGCCGGCGTCGATCGAGATGATGTCGCCGTCCTTGAGGACGACGTCCTCGCTGGGGATGCCGTGGACGACGACCTCGTTCACGGACGTGCAGATCGTCGCGGGGAACCCGCCGTACCCGAGGAAGTTCGACTTCGCCCCGTGGTCGGCGATCACCTTGCGGGCCGCCTCGTCCAGGTCCTTCGTGGTGGCGCCGGGCACCGCCACCTCGCGGGTCGCGGCGTGGATGGCGGCGACGACCAGCCCCGCCTCGCGCATCTTCGCGATCTGCTCCGGGGTCTTGATCTGCACCATGACGGCTGACGCCTTTCTAGAACTGCTGGGGGCTTCGGGACTCTCGCTACCACGATACGGGCGTGTCCGCGGTGCGGGCTCCCGTCCCGGGGGACGGAGCCGGGGCAAAGCGTCGGCCGCGGCACCCCGTGGGGGGCGCCGCGGCCGTGGCACGACAGTGCGGTCCTACGCGGCCTGGTCTCCGCGCAGGGCCTCCATGGCCCGCTCGGTCACCTCGTTGACCTTGCCGAGCGCGGAGATCGTGACCACCAGGCCCTGGGCCTTGTAGTGGTCGATGATCGGCTCGGTCTGCGTGTGGTAGACCTCGAGCCGCGTCCGGACCGTTTCCTCGGAGTCGTCGGGACGCTGGTACAGCTCACCGCCGCACACGTCGCAGACACCCTCCTGCTTCGGCGGCGTGTACGTCACGTGGAAGACGTGGGCGCTGTCGTTGCGGCAGATGCGGCGACCCGCGATCCGCTTGACGACCTCGTCCTCGGAGACCTCCAGGTCCAGGACCGCGTCCAGCTTCATGCCCTCGCGGGCGAGCATCGCGTCCAGCGCCTCGGCCTGGGCCACGTTCCTCGGGAAGCCGTCCAGCAGGAAACCGCCCTCGGCGTCCGGCTGCTCCATGCGGTCCTTCGCCATACCGATGGTGACCTCGTCGGGCACGAGGTTGCCGGCGTCCATGTACGCCTTGGCCTGCTTGCCCAGCTCCGTGCCCTGGCTGATGTTGGCGCGGAACAGGTCGCCCGTGGAGATGTGCGGAATCGACAGATTCCGGGCAAGGAACGCGGCCTGCGTTCCCTTGCCGGCACCGGGCGGTCCGACGAGGACGATTCGCATCAGCGGAGGAACCCTTCGTAATTGCGCTGCTGGAGCTGACTCTCGATCTGCTTCACGGTCTCCAGCCCCACACCCACGATGATGAGGATGCTCGTCCCGCCGAACGGGAAGTTCTGGTTGGCCCCGCCGAAGCCCGCCAACGCCATTGTCGGCACAAGAGCGATCAGACCCAGATACAGCGAGCCCGGCCAAGTGATCCGGTTGAGCACGTAGCTCAAGTACTCAGCAGTAGGTCGACCAGCCCGGATACCCGGGATGAAGCCACCATACTTCTTCATGTTGTCCGCGACTTCCTCGGGGTTGAACGAGATGGCCACGTAGAAGAAGGCGAAGAACACGATCAGGAAGAAGTAGATGACCGTGTGGATGGGCTTGCCGTCCACCAAATGCTGCTGAATCCACGCAGACCACCCGGACCCGCTGCCCGCGAACTGGACAATCAAGATCGGGATGTAGAGCAGCGACGAGGCGAAGATGACGGGAATCACACCCGCCTGGTTCACCTTGAGAGGAATGTAGGTCGACGTGCCGCCGTACGAGCGACGACCGATCATGCGCTTCGCGTACTGCACCGGGATCCGGCGCTGAGCCTGCTCGACGAAGACGACGAGGGCGACCATCACGAAGCCGATCAGGATGACGGTGCCGAACTCGATCCAGCCCTTGGCGAGCTTGCCGCTCTCCTTGATGGCCCACAGGGCGCCGGGGAAACCGGCGGCGATCGAGATGAACATCAGGATCGACATGCCGTTGCCGACACCGCGGTCGGTGATCAGCTCACCGAGCCACATGACGAGGGCGGTGCCCGCGGTCATGGTGAGCACCATGACGATGATCGTGAAGATCGACTGGTTCGGGACGATCTCCCGGGCAACGGTGCAGCCGCTGAACAGCGCACCGCTCTTCGCGGTGGCGACCAGGCCGGTGCCCTGCAGGATCGCGAGGGCCACGGTCAGGTAGCGGGTGTACTGCGTGATCTTGGCCTGACCGGCCTGGCCCTCCTTCTTGAGGGCCTCGAGCCGCGGGATGACCACGGTCAGCAGCTGAAGAATGATGCTCGCCGTGATGTACGGCATGATGCCGAGCGCGAAGATGGTGATCTGCAGCAGGGCACCACCGCTGAACATGTCCATCAGGCCAAGGAGGTTGTTGTTCCCCTGCTGGGCCTGCTTGACACATTGCTGGACGTTCTCGTAGTTCACACCGGGAACGGGGATGTGCGCACCGAGCCGGTAGAGCACGATGATGCCGAACGTGAAGAGCAGCTTCTTACGCAGGTCGGGCGTCTTGAACGCCCGGGCGAACGCGGTGAGCACGGTGCCTCCTGCGACCCCCGAGCTAGCGCGTCAGAGGGGACGGGTTTGAAGAATCAGCGGTTACCTGGCAAGGCGGCGCTGCGCTCGCGCACAGGCCGCCCGAAGATTAATGGCGCCACCCTACCCGGCCTTGCGGCACACGGGAAACATCTGTCGGCGTCCACTGGTCAAGACGCCCCAGCTGAACCGCGTGCCGGAAGCCCCCACTTCACCCACACGCGCGACGAACCACGCGCTGGAGGGCGGATCCGGCCGGGCCCCAGCGGCCCGAGCGACCGGTCGGCCGGGGGCGGACGTCGGGCAGGCCGAAAACGCCCCGTACACGGGCGTACAAGCCCTTCCTGCCCGGGAAAAGGCGGACGGCCTGGGCGGCACGCCCCTAAGGGCGGCCACCCAGGCCGTTCGATGTCAGCGCGAGGCTCAGACGAGCTCGGTGACCGTACCGCCGGCGGCGGTGATCTTCTCCTTGGCGGAGCCGGAGACGGCGTCGACCGTCACCTGCAGCGCCACGGAGATCTCGCCCTGGCCCAGGACCTTGACGAGCTGGTTCTTGCGCACCGCTCCCTTGGCGACCAGGTCGGCCACGGTGACCTCGCCACCCTGCGGGTAGAGAGCCGCGAGCTTGTCCAGGTTCACGACCTGGTACTCGACCTTGAACGGGTTCTTGAAGCCCTTGAGCTTCGGGAGGCGCATGTGGAGCGGCATCTGGCCACCCTCGAAGCGCTCCGGAACCTGGTAGCGGGCCTTGGTGCCCTTGGTACCACGACCGGCCGTCTTACCCTTCGACGCCTCACCACGACCGACACGGGTCTTGGCGGTCTTGGCGCCCGGGGCGGGACGGAGGTTGTGGATCTTCAGCGGGTTCTGCTCCGCCATGATCAGTCGACCTCCTCGACCGTCACGAGGTGGCGGACGGTGTGCACCATGCCGCGGAACTCGGGGCGGTCCTCCTTGACGACCACGTCACCCAGGCGCTTGAGGCCCAGGGTGCGCAGCGTGTCGCGGTGGTTCTGCTTGCTGCCGATGTACGACTTCGTCTGCGTGATCTTGAGGCGGGCCATTACGCACCCACCCCGGCACGCGCACGCAGCAGAGCCGCGGGGGCGACGTCCTCGAGCGGCAGACCGCGGCGGGCCGCGATCTCCTCGGGACGCTGCAGGCCCTTCAGGGCCTCCACGGTCGCGTGCACGATGTTGATCGCGTTGTCGGAGCCGAGCGACTTCGACAGGATGTCGTGAACGCCGGCGCACTCGAGCACGGCACGCACCGGGCCACCGGCGATAACACCGGTACCGGGGGAAGCCGGCTTGAGCAGGACGACGCCCGCGGCCTTCTCACCCTGAACCGGGTGGGGGATGGTGCCGGCGATACGCGGGACCTTGAAGAAGTGCTTCTTGGCCTCCTCCACGCCCTTGGCGATCGCGGCCGGCACCTCCTTGGCCTTGCCGTAACCGACACCCACGGTGCCGTCACCGTCGCCCACCACGACCAGCGCGGTGAAGCTGAAGCGACGACCACCCTTCACAACCTTGGCGACGCGGTTGATCGCGACAACGCGCTCAACGTACGCGGTCTTCTCGGCGGCAGCAGCGCCGCCGTCACGGCCCTTCCGGTCCCGCCGCTCGCCGCCACCGGCACCGCTTCCGCGGCGCTGGGGTCCAGCCATTGGATTTACCTCTCTCTTTTCCGCTAGCTACGGAACCGGCTCAGAACTTGAGCCCGGCTTCGCGGGCGGCGTCCGCCAGGGCGGCGATGCGCCCGGCGTACCTGTTGCCGCCACGGTCGAACACGACAGTCTCGATACCGGCGGCCTTGGCACGCTCGGCCACGAGCTGGCCGACCTGCTTCGCCTTCGCCGACTTGTCGCCTTCGCCGCCGCGGATGGACGCGTCCAGGGTGGACGCCGACGCGAGGGTGTGACCCGCGATGTCGTCGATGACCTGAGCGGTGATGCCGCGGTTGGACCGGGTGACGACGAGGCGCGGACGCTCCGACGTACCCGAGATCTTCTTGCGGATGCGGATGTGGCGACGCTTCAGAGCAGCGCCCTTGTAGGCCTTGCCCTTGGCAATCTTCACGCCGTATGCCATGGCTTTACTTACCAGCCTTTCCGACCTTGCGGCGGATGACCTCGCCCGCGTACTTCACGCCCTTGGCCTTGTACGGGTCGGGCTTGCGCAGCTTGCGGATGTTCGCGGCGACCTCGCCGACCTTCTGCTTGTCGATGCCCTCGACCGAGAACTTGGTCGGCGAGTCGACCTTGAACGAGATGCCCTCGGGCGCCTCGACGAGGATCGGGTGGCTGTAGCCGAGCTGGAACTCCAGGTCGGAGCCCTTCGCGGCGACGCGGTAACCGACACCGCTGATCTCGAGCGCCTTCGTGTACCCCTGGGTCACACCGGTGATCATGTTGGCCACCAGCGTGCGGGACAGGCCGTGGAGGGCCTTGTTCTGACGCTCATCGTTCGGACGGGTGACGTTCAGAACGCCGTCCTCGCCCTTGACGATCTCGATCGGGGCGGCAACGGTGTGGGTCAGGGTGCCCTTGGGGCCCTTCACCTGGACCGTACGGCCATCGATGGTGACGTCCACGCCGGCGGGAACCGTGATGGGGAGCTTGCCGATACGCGACATTGGCTTTTCCTCCGTTCCCGACTACCAGACGTAGGCGAGGACTTCCCCACCCACGCCCTTCTTCTGCGCCTGCTGGCCGGTCAGGAGGCCGTGCGACGTGGAGATGATCGCCACGCCGAGACCGCCGAGGACCTTCGGCAGGTTGGTGGACTTCGCGTAGACCCGGAGACCGGGCTTCGAGATCCGCTTGATGCCCGCGATGGAGCGCTCACGGTTCGGGCCGAACTTCAGCTCGAGGACGAGGTTCTTGCCGACCTCGGCGTCCTCGACCTTCCAGCCCGTGATGAAGCCCTCCTGCTTGAGGATCTCCGCGATGTGAGACTTGATCTTGCTGTGCGGCATCGTCACGGTGTCGTGGTACGCCGAGTTCGCGTTACGCAGACGCGTGAGCATGTCTGCGATCGGATCAGTCATGGTCATGAATTGGCCTTCGGCCTCTCTCGCCGGGGTTTCCTGTATGCGCCATCCCTCTCCCCGCTCATGGGCGGGACGGGTGCGGTGCGGGGACCTACGGCGTAGTAAGTCGTACGGGCGGCAGGCGCCCAACCCCACAAGCCTACGACATGTGGAGAAGGGCCCCTGCCGACCAGGTGCTTACCGAGAGCCCGGCATCAACCCAACTGGGCTGATTACCAGGAGCTCTTGGTCACGCCCGGCAGCTCGCCACGGTGAGCCATCTCACGGAGGCACACGCGGCACAGGCCGAACTTGCGGTAGACGGAGTGCGGCCGGCCGCAGCGCTGGCAGCGGGTGTACGCGCGCACACCGAACTTCGGCTTGCGGGCAGCCTTAGCGATCAGAGCCTTCTTCGCCATCTCGCTCACGCCTCCTTGAACGGGAAGCCGAGGTGACGAAGCAGGGCGCGGCCCTCGTCGTCGTTGGTCGCCGTGGTCACCACGGTGATGTCCATACCCCGGACACGGTCGATCTTGTCCTGGTCGATCTCGTGGAACATGACCTGCTCCGTGAGACCGAAGGTGTAATTGCCACGGCCGTCGAACTGCTTCGGGGACAGACCACGGAAGTCGCGGATGCGCGGGAGCGCGAGCGACAGGGTGCGGTCCAGGAACTCCCACATGCGGTCGCCACGGAGCGTGACGTGGGCACCGATCGGCTGGCCCTCACGCAGCTTGAACTGCGCGATGGACTTGCGGGCCTTGGTGACGGCCGGCTTCTGACCGGTGATCGTGGTGAGGTCCTTGATGGCGCCCTCGATCAGCTTGGAGTCGCGGGCGGCGTCGCCCACACCCATGTTGACCACGATCTTGACGAGGCCGGGGACCTGCATGACGTTCTCGTACTTGAACTCGTCACGCAGCTTGCCGACGATCTCCTCGCGGTACTTCGTCTTGAGACGCGGAGTCGTGGTGGTAGCCATCAGATGTCCTCACCCGTCCGCTTGGCAACGCGGATCTTGTTGCCGTTCTCGTCGAAGCGGTAACCGACGCGGGTCACGACCTTGTTGCCGTCCTTCTCCACGACGAGCTGAACGTTGCTCACGTGGATGGGGGCCTCGACCGTGACGATGCCGCCGGCCTGGGAGGCGCGGCCCGGCTGGTTCGCCTTGGTGTGCTTCTTGACCCGGTTGACACCCTCGACCAGGACGCGGTCCTCGCGGGGGAAGGCCGCGATGACCTTGCCCTGCTTGCCCTTGTCCTTACCGGTGATGACCTGGACCAGGTCGCCCTTCTTGATCTTCATGCTTACAGCACCTCCGGCGCGAGCGAGATGATCTTCATGAACTTCTTCTCGCGCAGCTCACGGCCCACGGGGCCGAAGATACGGGTGCCGCGAGGGTCGCCGTCGTTCTTCAGAATGACGGCGGCGTTCTCGTCGAAGCGGATGTACGAGCCGTCCTGGCGGCGGCGCTCCTTGACGGTGCGAACGATGACCGCCTTGACGACGTCACCCTTCTTCACGTTGCCACCGGGGATCGCGTCCTTGACGGTGGCGACGATGACGTCACCGATGCCCGCGTAGCGGCGACCGGAGCCACCGAGCACACGGATGCAAAGGATCTCCTTCGCACCAGTGTTGTCGGCGACACGCAGTCGCGACTCCTGCTGGATCACGTCTATCTCCTGATTGTCTGCCGGTTCCCGGCGCCCGTGGGCGAACCCACGGGACGCCGAGCCTGGCGGAACGAACCTGAAGGGTTACCCCTTCAAGTGATTACTTGGCCTTCTCGAGGATCTCGACGACGCGCCAGCGCTTCGTCGCGGACAGCGGCCGGGTCTCCATGAGGAGGACGCGGTCGCCGACGCCCGCGGCGTTCTGCTCGTCGTGCGCCTTGAGCTTGTTCGTACGGCGGATGACCTTGCCGTACAGCGCGTGCTTGACACGGTCCTCGACAGCGACGACGACGGTCTTGTCCATCTTGTCGCTGACGACCAGGCCCTCACGGGTCTTGCGGAAACCGCGCTCGGTCTTGTTCTCAGTCACGTTGCTCTCGCTCATCAGGCGCTCTCCACCGTCTCGATGCCCAGCTCGCGCTCACGCATCAGGGTGTAGATCCGGGCGATGTCCTTGCGGACGGCCTTCAGCCGGCCGTGGTTCTCGAGCTGACCCGTCGCCGCCTGGAAGCGGAGGTTGAACAGCTCTTCCTTGGCCTCGCGGAGCTTGGCGACAAGCTCCTCGTTGCCCAGCTCGCGCAGCTCGGACGCCTTGGTACCGGCCGACATCACGCTTCACCTGCCTCGCGCTTGACGATCCGGCACTTCATCGGCAGCTTGTGGGCCGCACGAGTGAGAGCCTCACGCGCAATCTTCTCGTTCGGGTAGGACAGCTCGAACATCACGCGACCGGGCTTGACGTTCGCGATCCACCACTCGGGGGAACCCTTACCGGAACCCATGCGGGTCTCGGCAGGCTTCTTCGTGAGCGGACGGTCCGGGTAGATGTTGATCCAGACCTTGCCGCCACGCTTGATGTGGCGGGTCATCGCGATACGAGCGGCCTCGATCTGGCGGTTCGTCACGTACGCCGGGGTCAGCGCCTGGATGCCGTACTCGCCGAACGCAACCTGCGTGCCACCCTTGGACATGCCGTTGCGCTTGGGGTGGTGCTGCTTGCGGTGCTTGACCCTACGGGGGATCAGCATTTCGGTCAGGCCTCCGTTCCGGTGCTCTCAGCCGGAGCAGCGGCGGCGGCCTCGGCCTTGGGGGCCTCGGCAGCGGCGTTCTGCTGCTGCGGCTTGCGGCCGCGACCGCCACGCTCGCCACCACGGCCACCACGGGCCGGGCGGTCGGCACCGCCACGGGCCGGGCGGTTGCCGGCGCGGGCAGCGGCGTTCTCGGCGCGAACCTCGGCGATGTTCTTGACGTCGCCCTTGTAGATCCAGACCTTCACGCCGATGCGGCCGAAGGTGGTCTTGGCCTCGAAGAAGCCGTACTCGACGTTCGCGCGGAGCGTGTGCAGCGGCACACGGCCCTCGCGGTAGAACTCCGAGCGGGACATCTCGGCGCCGCCGAGACGGCCACCACACTGGATCTTGATGCCCTTGGCGCCCGCCTTCATGGCCGACTGCATGCTCTTGCGCATGGCGCGGCGGAAGGAGACACGGGAGGACAGCTGCTCGGCAACGGCCTGGGCCACGAGCTGAGCGTCGACCTCGGGGTTCTTGACCTCGAGGATGTTCAGCTGGACCTGCTTGCCCGTGAGCTTCTCGAGGTCGCCGCGGATGCGGTCGGCCTCGGCGCCACGGCGGCCGATGACGATGCCCGGGCGGGCGGTGTGGATGTCCACGCGGACGCGGTCACGGGTGCGCTCGATCTCGACCTTGGAGATGCCGGCGCGCTCCATGCCGGACGTCATCATCCGACGGATGGCGACGTCTTCCTTGACGTAGTCCTTGTACAGCTTGTCGGCGTACCAGCGCGACTTGAAGTCCGTGGTGATGCCGAGCCGGAACCCGTGCGGGTTTACCTTCTGGCCCATTACCGGGTTCCTTCCTTGCTGCTGACGACCACGGTGATGTGGCTGGTCCGCTTGCGGATCCGGTAGGCACGGCCCTGGGCGCGCGGACGGAACCGCTTCAGGGTCGGGCCCTCGTCGACGTACGCCTCGCTGATGAACAGCGTGGAGGCGTCCGTGTGGTCGTAGTTGTGCGCGGCGTTGGCGATGGCGCTGTCCAGCACCTTGCCGACCGGCACGCTCGCGGCCTGCGGGGCGAAACGCAGGACCGCCTGAGCCTCCGTGGCGTCCATGCCACGGATGAGGTCCACCACGCGGCGGGCCTTCATGGGCGTGACGCGGATGTACCGCGCCTGGGCCCTGGCTTCCATGGTTGTCCCTTCGGTGTAAGTCATAGTCGTTCACACCCCGCTGGTCAGCGGCGCTTCGACTTCCGGTCTTCCTTGACGTGGCCGCGGAAGGTGCGGGTCGGCGAGAACTCGCCGAGCTTGTGGCCGACCATCGACTCGGTGACGAACACCGGGATGTGGGTCTTGCCGTTGTGCACCGCGATCGTGTGGCCGAGCATGGCCGGGACGATCATCGAGCGACGGGACCAGGTCTTGATGACGTTCTTGGTGCCGGCTTCGTTCTGGGCGTCCACCTTCTTGATCAGGTGGTCGTCGACGAAGGGCCCCTTCTTGAGACTGCGCGGCATCTAAACCCGCTCCTAGCGCTTCTTGTTCGTCTTGCGGCGGCGGACGATGTACTTGTTGCTCGCCTTCTTGGGAGAACGAGTACGACCCTCCTTCTGACCCCACGGGGAGACCGGGTGACGACCACCGGAGGTCTTGCCCTCACCACCACCGTGCGGGTGGTCGACCGGGTTCATGGCGACACCACGAACGGTCGGGCGGACGCCCAGCCAGCGCTTGCGGCCGGCCTTGCCCCAGTTGATGTTCGACTGCTCGGCGTTGCCGACCTCGCCGATGGTGGCGCGGCAGCGGACGTCGACCAGGCGGATCTCACCGGACGGCATGCGGAGGTGGGCCATCGAGCCCTCCTTCGCGAGCAGCTGCACGGAGGCGCCGGCGGAGCGGGCGAACTTGGCGCCACCGCCGGGACGGAGCTCGATCGCGTGGATCGTGGTACCGACCGGGATGTTGCGGAGGGCCAGGTTGTTGCCGGGCTTGATGTCGGCGGTCGGACCGTTCTCGATCCGGTCGCCCTGGTTCAGGCCACGGGGGGCGATGATGTAGCGCTTCTCGCCGTCCGCGTAGTGCAGGAGCGCGATGCGCGCGGTGCGGTTGGGGTCGTACTCGATGTGAGCGACCTTCGCCGGCACGCCGTCCTTGTCGTGACGACGGAAGTCGATCACTCGGTAGGCGCGCTTGTGGCCACCGCCCTGGTGGCGGACGGTCACACGACCGGTGTTGTTACGGCCGCCCTTGCTGTGCAGGGGGCGGACCAGCGACTTCTCCGGCGTGGACCGCGTGATCTCGACAAAGTCGGCGACGCTGGAGCCACGACGGCCCGGAGTCGTCGGCTTGTACTTGCGGATACCCATTTCTCAGTCCTCGTCCGATATTCGGACGATCCAGACCGCCCTTAGGCGGTCGGACCGCCGAAGATGTCGATACGGTTGCCCTCGGCAAGGGTCACGATGGCGCGCTTCGTGTTGGCGCGCTTGCCGTAACCGGTGCGGGTGCGCTTCCGCTTGCCCTGCCGGTTGATCGTGTTGACCCCGGTGACCTTGACCGAGAAGACCGCCTCGACGGCCTGCTTGATCTGGGTCTTGTTGGCGCGCGGGTCGACGACGAACGTGTACTTGTTCTCGTCCAGCAGCGCGTAGCTCTTCTCGGAGACAACCGGCTTGACGAGAATGTCGCGCGGGTCCGTGAAGGTCTTGCTGGTGACGACGGCCTCAGTCATCAGGCGTCGCTCCCTTCGGTCTCAACGGCCTTGGGGCCAGACACGAAGGACTCGAAGGCGGCCTTGGTGAAGACCACGTCGTCGGAGACGAGCACGTCGTACGTGTTCAGCTGGCCCGGCTCCAGGATGTGCACCTGGGGCAGGTTGCGGGCGGACAGCCACGCGGCCTCGTCGGTGCGCTCGGCGACCAGGAGCAGGTTCTTGCGCTCCGAGATCTTGCCGAACAGCGCCTTGGCGGCCTTGGTGGAAACCGCACCCTCGACCACGCCGGTGACGACGTGGATACGGGAGTGGCGCGCCCGGTCCGAGAGGGCACCGCGGAGGGCGGCGGCCTTCATCTTCTTCGGGGTGCGCTGCGAGTAGTCACGCGGCACGGGGCCGTGGACGACGCCACCGCCGGCGAACTGCGGCGCGCGGGTCGAACCCTGACGCGCGCGGCCGGTGCCCTTCTGGCGGTACGGCTTCTTGCCACCGCCACGGACCTCGCCGCGGGTCTTGGTCTTGTGCGTGCCCTGACGGGCAGCGGCCAGCTGCGCGACGACGACCTGGTGGATCAGCGGAACGCTGGTCTTCGCGTCGAAGATCTCCGCGGGGAGCTCGACGGTCCCGGCCTTGTCGCCAGCAGGCGAAAGGATGTCAATGGTGCTCATCGGTTACCTCAGGCCCCCTTGGCCGCGGTACGGACCAGGACGAGGCCGCCGTTCGGACCGGGAACCGCGCCCTTGATGAGCAGCAGACCCTTCTCCGCGTCAACGGCGTGGACGGTCAGGTTCTGGGTGGTGACCCGCTCGTTGCCCATGCGGCCCGCCATGCGGAGGCCCTTGAACACGCGGCCCGGGGTGGCGCAGCCACCGATGGAACCGGGCGAGCGGTGCTTGCGCTGGGTGCCGTGTCCGGCGCCCAGGCCACGGAAGTTGTGGCGCTTCATGACACCGGCGAAGCCCTTGCCCTTGCTCTTGCCGGTGACGTCGACCTTGACGCCCGCCTCGAAGACCGCAGCGGTGATCTCCTGGCCGAGGGTGTACTCGGAGGCGTCAGCGGTGCGGATCTCCACCAGGTGGCGGCGGGGGGTGACGTCGGCCTTGGCGAAGTGGCCCTTGAGGGGCTTGTTCACCTTGCGCGGGTCGATCTCGCCGAAGGCGATCTGGACCGACTCGTAGCCGTCGATGTCGTTGGTGCGGACCTGGGTGACAACGCAGGGACCGGCCTTGACGACGGTCACCGGGACAACCCGGTTGTTCTCGTCCCAGACCTGGGTCATGCCGAGCTTCTCGCCCAGGACGCCCTTAATGTTCTTAGCCATCTCGCGCGTCACCTCAGAGCTTGATCTCGATGTCGACGCCGGCCGGCAGGTCGAGACGCATGAGCGAGTCGACCGTCTTCGGCGTGGGGTCGAGGATGTCGATGAGGCGCTTGTGCGTGCGCATCTCGAAGTGCTCGCGCGAGTCCTTGTACTTGTGCGGCGACTTGATGACGCAGTACACGTTCTTCTCAGTGGGCAGCGGCACCGGGCCCGCGACCGACGCACCGGTACGGGTCACCGTCTCGACGATCTTCTTCGCCGAGGAGTCGATGACCTCGTGGTCGTAGGCCTTGAGCCGGATGCGGATCTTCTGTCCCGCCATGGCTACTCAGTAGTCCTGTCTCTCGTAACGCTCTGGAACCTGGTGGGCTCGTGTCCTCCGACCCACGCGGTCGGGCGTGTCGCGCCCCCTCTACGCAGATCTCCCGAAGGATTTCCCAACCAAGGGGGTGCGGGCCGAGGACCGCGAGCCGGGGGAAGACACCCACCGGGTGCCTGGCTGGTACCCCGCTGACACTTCCCGGAAGATTCCCGTACGTCCGCCCCACGCAGGGACGACGAGTACTGTGGGACTCGCTTCCGGTCCTCCCGGCGGGAGGCGCGCAGCATCGGCACTCAACCGAGCAACCCGGACAGTCTGCCATACGGGGCAGCCTGCCCGCCAATCGAGCCGAAGAGCTTACCCCGGGCCCGCTGCCGATCAAACCGGGGCGCACGAAGACCCCCGCGCAGCCCTGCGAGCCTGCGGCCCGGGTCCCTGCCCGGACCGGACCGGTGTCGCGATCAAGTGATGGCGAGGCCGTCCAGCAGGGAGCGGAGGCCCAGCTCGAAGAGGGCGTCGAGGTCGAGGTCGTAGCCGACCTCCCCCAGGGACGTGACCAGGCGGGTGAAGGCCGGGTAGCGGCCGGTCGCGGTCAGGGCGTGCAGCGCGGCGGTCTGCGCGTCCATCCACTCGTCGTCCGTCTGGCCGGTGGCCGCCCTGGCCTGGTCCTCGCGCTCCAGGGTGACGGCGACGCCTTGGACGTACGTGAAGAGCAGCACCTGCACGTCCATCGCGGCCGACGGGGTCAGGCCGTGGCCCTCCAGCGCGCCGAGCAGCCACTCGCCGTGCACGAGGAGGTTCGGCAGCAGCAGCGGGCGGGTGAGCGGGGCCAGCTGGGCGAGCCAGGGGTGGCGCCGGTGGAGCCGCCACAGGGTGCGGGCACCCAGCTCCAGGCGGGCGCGCCGGCCGTCCGGCGGCGTGTCGGGGTAGCCCAGCTCGCCGTACGCGGTGTCGGCCATGAGCAGGACCAGGTCCTCCTTGCCGCCGACGTGGCGGTACGGGGACATGGCGGCCACGCCGAGGCGCGCGGCGACGCCCCGCATGGACAGGGCGGCAAGACCCTCGGCGTCGGCGATGTCGATGGCGGCGCGGACGATCCGTTCCCGGGTGAGGTCGTGCTCGGGCGCGGCGGCCGGTGGCTGCCGGCGGGGCCCCTCGGGCGTGGTGCGCCGGGCGGCGACGACCGTTCCCGCGCGGGGCCTGGCCTCCACGTAGCCCTCCAGCCGGAGCGTGGTGAGCGCCTTCGTGGCCGTGGCGAGGGCGACGCCCCACTGCTCGGCGAGCCGCCGCGTCGACGGCACCCGGTCGCCGGGGGCCAGTTCGCCGGAGGCGATGCGGCGCCGGAGGTCGGCGGCGATCCGGAGGTACGGCGGCTCGGCGGCGGCATCGGCCGTGGTGGCCATGTGTGTCTCCTGTCACATGAGGGCGGGGATCTCCTCTGTACTAGGGCAGAGGCTAGCAGCGGCGATGTGCGGCAGGCACTGAACTGACCTAGTACAGAGGCGCTCTTGAGGCTGTTTGCACGCGGACGTGTACGTCGTACATTCAGTTGCGTACAGCGTATCCACATCGAGAGGGCTCCCCCATGAAGACAGCACTGATCTCCGGCGGCGGCATCGCGGGCTCCGCGCTCGCCCACTGGCTGCGCCGCAACGGCTACGCACCGACCGTCGTCGAGCGCGCACCCGGCCCGCGCCGGGGCGGTCAGGCGATCGACGTGCGGGGCGTGGCCCTCGACGTGCTCGCCCGCATGGGGCTGCTGGACGAGGCGCGCGAGCTGCGCACCCACATGCGCGGGATGTCCGTCCTCGACGCGGACGGCACCGAGGTGCACCGGAGTACCGAGTACGCGTTCAGCAGCGGGCGCCTCGACGGCGAGGACATCGAGCTGATGCGCGAGGACCTGGTGCGGCTGCTGCACCGCGCGACCCGCGACGGCGTCGAGTACGTCTTCGGGGACTCCGTCACCGCCCTCGCCGAGACCGCGGACGGTGACGGGGTGCGGGTGGAGTTCGGCTCCGGCGCGTCCCGGACGTTCGACCTGGTGGTGGGCGCGGACGGGCTGCACTCGGGGGTGCGTCGCCTGGCCTTCGGGCCGGAGGAGCGGTTCACCCGCCACCTCGGCCAGTACCTGTCCGTCTTCACCGCCGAGAACTTCCTCGGCCTGGAGGACTGGCAGGTATGGCTGCGCGACGGCGCCGCGGGCTTCGCCGCCATGTCGGTGCCGGGCAACGAGGAGCTGCGGATCGCCTTCGGGTTCGAGTCGGCGCCCCTGGAGGGCGACCACCGGGACGGCGAGTGGCTCCGCGAGATGATCGTCGAGCGGATGGGGACCCTGCGCTGGCCGGAGACGCCCCGGATGGTGAAGGCCGCGCGCGAGGCCCCGGACTTCTTCTGCGACGCGATGGCGCAGATCCACCTGGACCGCTGGTCGCGCGGGCGCGTGACGCTGGTCGGCGACGCCGGCTACTGCGCCTCGCCGCTGTCGGGGCAGGGGACGAGCCTGGCCCTGGTGGGTGCGTACGTCCTGGCGGACGCGCTCGGCCGGGCGGGCGGCGACCAGGAGGCGGGGCTCGCCCGGTACGAGGAGCGGATGCGGCCGTACGTCGGCCTGAACCAGGCCCTGGCGCAGACGGACCGGAAGGGGCCCGCGCCGGAGGAGGAGGTGGACCGCGCGAAGAACGCCATCGCGCTCGACGCCTGAACGCACGGGGGGGGCTCATCCGGTCGGTTCTCGTTCGGTCGGTTCTTATTCGGTCGATCCGGTCTTCCGACGCCTCCTACAGTGACCCGGCACGTCGTCGTCACCGGGGGAACGATTCATCATGCGCACGCACTATCCGCGCACACCGCACTTGCCTTGGTCGCCCGGCGCCTCCGGGGACGACGTACGGGTCGTGGACCTGTCCGGGTTCGCCGGCCGGGAGGTCGTCGTCACCGAGAAGCTCGACGGCGAGAACACCACCCTGTACGCCGACGGGCTCCACGCCCGGTCGCTCGACTCGGCGCACCATCCGTCGCGGGCCTGGGTGAAGGCGCTGCAGGGGCGGATCGGGCACACGATCCCGGAGGGGTGGCGGGTCTGCGGCGAGAACATGTACGCGCGGCACTCGCTCCCGTACGACGACCTGGACGGCTACTTCTACGGCTTCTCGGTGTGGGACGAACTCGGCTGGTGTCCGGCCTGGGACTGGACCGTGGCGTTCCTGCGGGACCGCGGGATCCCGGCCCCGCGCGTCCTGTGGCGCGGCGTGTTCGACGAGCGGGCGCTGCGCCGGCTGCGCGTCGACACCGCACGACAGGAGGGGTACGTCGTCCGGACGGCCGAGGGCTTCATGGCCCAGGAGTTCGGGCGGCGCGTCGCCAAGTGGGTACGGCCCGGGCACGTACGGACCGATACGCACTGGATGCATGCCGCCGTGACGCCGAACGGGCTGGGCCGGACGGCTCCGCTGTGGGACGTGCGGTCGGGTGCCGCGCCGGAGGCGGGCGCGCTGCTCGCCGCCGTGGGCGTGCCCGACGGGGACGCGGACGCGGCGGCGGACGTGGGGGCGCGCCTCGGCGGCACCGGTGACCGGCGGCTCGCCGGGGTGCTGGCCGCGCTGCTGCACCGGGAGCGCCGGGGCGTGCTCGGTGGGCGGCTCGCCCCCGCCCTGGGGCTGCCGCCGGCCCGGCGGGTCGCCGATCTGGTGGGCCTGCACGGCGGGCTGCACCGCCCGTACCCCGACGAGGGGCGCGGGGCCGGGCTCGTACGCATGGCGTACGCCGTCGACCTGGACGTCCTGCACGCCGTCGCCGCCGCCGTGGCGCCCGGCCCGGAGGCGCGCGAGCAGGTGGAGTGGTCCGCCCTGCACGCCGAGGAGGCGGGCCCGCCCGACTGGCCGCGGGACCTGTTCGCCGGGCTGGGCGCCGAGGCCGCCGCCCGGTGCCGGGCCGAGGCACGCGAGGCGTACGCGCTGGGGCGGGTGAGAACCGCGGAGGAGGCCGTCGCGGCGACGTGGAGGTGGCGGTCCGGGGGATTCCCGTCGCTGATCCACCTGGTCGGGCCGTCGGGCAGCGGCAAGAGCACCTTCGCTCGGGGGCTGGAGGGCGTCGGGGCGTACGTGTCGCTGGACGGCGTACGCGAGGAGCGCGGCGACCGCGCCGACCAGCGGGCGGGTGGAGACGTGCTGCGCGAGGGCCTGGCACGGCTGGACGCGGCGCTGGCCCGGGGCGGGACCGTGGTGTGGGACGCCACGTCCCTCAACGCCCACCAGCGCTCCCTGGTGCACGCCGTCGCCCGCCGCCACGACGCGCTCGTCACGCACGTCGTGGCCCTCGTCGACGAGGACGAACTGATCCGGCGCAACCGCGTACGGGAACATCCGGTGCCGCACGAGGTACTCGCCTCGCAACTGCGCCGGTTCGTGCCGCCGTATCCCGGGCAGGCGCACCGCACCTGGTACCTCGGCGCGGGCGGAACGATCGAGGAAGAGGCATAGGGCTCATGCGGACGAGCGAGGAGATCTACCACCGGGTCCGCTGGGACTCCCGGTTCGACCCGGCGCGGTTCGTGGTGGGGGTGAGCCAGCGCGGGCCGGTGCCGCCCAAGCGGGTGCCGCTGCCGGCGTTCGTACCGGGCGGGGACATCCCCTGGCACCGGGTCGTGTTCTTCGAGGCCGACGGCGAGGTGGTCTGGGACCGGGCGACGGGCGTCGACCGGATCGACGAGACCGAGGCGGGGCGGGTCCGGGACCCGAGGCTGCTGCGGGCGCCGTTCTTCACGGCGCGGGTGCCCTACGGGTGGCGGGACGGCGCCTGGCGGCCCGCCGCCGAGCCGCGGGGCGTACCTGCCGGGGCGGGGCTGCGGGTCCTGACCTGGAACACGCTGTGGGACCGGTACGACAGCGACCGCATCGACACGGCCCGCCGCCGCCCGCTGCTCCTGGCGGCGCTGCGGGAGGCCGACGCGGACGTCATCGCGCTCCAGGAGGTCGAGCCGGAGCTGCTGGCGATGCTGCTGGACGCGGAGTGGGTGCGCGGCGGCTACACGCTCGGTACGGACCCGGGCGGCGGCGACGTGGCCGACTGCGGGCTGCTGCTGCTCAGCCGGCTGCCGGTGCGGGAGGCGGGGGTGCACGTCCTCGGGCCGCACAAGGCGGTGACGGCGGTGGTCGTGGAGACGGCGGCGGGGCCGCTGGCCGTCGCGGCGACGCATCTGAGCAGCGACCACTCCGAGGACGGGGCGGCGCGGCGGGACGCGGAACTGGTGCGGCTCGCCGAGGGCTTCGCGGGCGTCGAGTGCGGTGTGGTGCTGACCGGCGACTTCAACGACGGCGGGCACCTGCCGGAGACCACGCTCGGGATGCGCGACGCGTGGAGCGAGGCGCACGGGCCGGGCGACGGGACGCCGACGTTCGACCCGGGTGCCAATCCGCTGGCGGCGGTGTCGTCGCTGTCGGGGCGGGCCGCGCGGCTGGACCGGGTGCTGCTGCGGGCCGAGGGGCTGCGGGTGGACGCGGCGCGGCTGGTGGGCGACGAGCCGGGGCCGGAGGGGCTGTACGCCTCCGACCACTACGGCGTGCTGGCCGACCTCGCCCTCGACGGGGAGGGGCCGGCGGGCGCGTTGGACGTGGCGCCGACGGCCCGTACGGCGGTCGCGTGGCTGCCGCCGGGCGAGCTGTGGCCGCCCATCCAGGCGATCCGGCGGGACCACGACCCGCAGATCCGCCGGTGGCCTCCGCACGTGAACCTGCTGTTCGGCTTCGTACCGGAGGCGCACTTCGACCGTGCGGCCGAGCTGATCGCCGCCGCGGTGAGTGGCCTCGCCCCGTTCGACGCGCTCCTGGACGGGGTGCACAGCTTCGGCCACCGCGACTACGCGACCGTGTGGCTGGACCCGGCGGCGGGCGGCGAGGCGCCGTGGGCGCAGCTGCGGCGTGCGCTGGAGCAGCGCTTCCCGCGCTGCCGGGGCCACCGGCGGGGCTTCACCCCGCACCTGAGCCTCGGCCGCACGGGCGAGCCGTTGGCCCTCACGGCGGAATGCGAGTCCCGCCTGGGCGGTCCCTTGGAGGCCCGCGTCGGCGAGGTGGTCCTGCTGTCCCGCCGGGGGGACGAGCCGATGCGCGTGCGGGCGGCGGTGGCGCTGGGGACGGGGGAGATCCGCTGGGCGTCGGACGAAGGGGCCGCCGGCCCTTTTGGGCGGGCTGAGGGGGGTCCCCCCGGCGAGCCCGGGGAACCGGCGGCCGCGGAGGACGACGTGGTGGACCAGGTGGTCCGGCGCGTGGCGGCGGCCCTGCCCGGTGGGGCCGTGCACGTCGTCGGGTCCCGCCGTATGGGCTGCGCCCTGGCCGGGGCCGACCTGGACCTGGTGGCCGCGCTGCCCGGCGAGGTGGACCTCGGCGCCGTACGGGCCGCGGTGGCGGCCGGCGTGCCCGGGGCGACCGGGCTGCGGGAGGTCGTGGGCGCCCGCGTGCCGGGGCTGCGGTTCGCGGTGAACGGCCTCGGTGTCGACCTGGTGGTGGTCCCGACCGGCGCGGTGCCCGCCGCGGAGGCGGTGGCGCGGCGCGCCGTACTGGGCGAGGCGGCGGCGGTCGCGCTGAGCGCGGTGAGCGACGCGGACGCGGTGCTCGCGGAGGTGGGCGACGACCGGCGGGCGGCGTTCGTGGGTCTGGCACGCCGGGTGAAGGCGTGGGCGAGGGCGCGGGGCCTGGACGCGGCGCCGTTCGGCGGGCTGCCGGGCCTGGCGTGGGCGGTGCTGGCCGCCCGTACCGTCCGGGAGGCGGACGACCTGCGGGCGCCGGAGCTGCTGCGGCGGTTCTTCGCGACGTGGGCGGCATGGGACTGGCGGGAGCCGGTGGGCGCCGGGGCGGGCGGGGCGCTGCCCGTGACGGTGCTGACGCCGACGGAGCCGGTGCGCCCGTGCACGGAACAGGTGAGTGCGGGCGGGCGCGACCTGCTGGTGCGGGAGCTGTACCGGGCGTGGGAGGTGGTCGAGGCGGAGCCGGACCCGTGGCCGCGGCTGCTCGCCGCGCCGCCGCTGCACCGCCGCCATGCGGCCTGGGCGGTGCTGACGGTGCCGTCCGGGGAGGCGGAGGGTCGCGCCCGGGGCCGTACGCGCGCGCTGCTGACGGCCCTCGGCGAGGCGGGCGCGCCGGACGCGCACGTCTGGCCGCGGCCGTTCGCGGCGGGGGCCGATTCCGTGTCGTACGCCATCGGGCTGGGCGCCACGCCCCCGGACCGGACGGCGCTGGGGACGATCGCGGACCGGTGGCTGCGGGGGCTGAGCGGGGCGACGCTGGCGTGGTCGGAGGGCGGGGAGGTGCCGACGCTGCGGTAGCAGGCGTCAACCGGACAGTCGGCAAACCACACGTTCGAACGAACAGAACTGCGTCTGGCATATACCCCTGGCGAGACCTCCCTACGGTCGCGCCCATGGTCACTTCCCCGCACGAGGCGATGCACCGCATCTTCCAGGAGGACCCCGGGATCTTCACCCGAACCCTCAGGAAGCTCAGCATCGCGTTCCCCGAACCGGTAGCGGTGTCCCTGCTGCCGACCGACGTCACGGAGCCCAGGCCCGTCGAACGCCGCATCGACACGCTGTTACGCATGCACACGGAGGACGGCGGCGGCTACCTCCTGGCCATCGAGGCACAGGGCCGCAGGGACCCGGACAAGCACGGGAGCTGGGCGTACTACCTCGCCTACCTGCACGCCAAGTACGGCCTGGATCCGATGCTGTTGGTCGTCTGCCAGGACGAGCACACCGCCCGCTGGGCCTCGGGCCCGCTCCGCATCGGCCCGCCCCAGTGGCCGTCGCTGACGGTCCGCCCGCTGGTCTTCGGCCCGCACAACGTCCCCGCCGTCATGGACGTGTCCACTGCGGCGGAGGACATCCCTCTGGCGACGCTCTCGGCGATTACGCACCGTAAGAGCCCGAACATCGATGCCATACTCAGAGCGCTGCTCTCCGCGCTCAAGACCGTCGACGACGACTCCGCCGAACTCTTCGCCGAACTCACGGAAATGGGCCTGGGCGAGAGCCCGGCCGCGCAGATCTGGAAGGACCTGAAGATGGCCATCCCCACGTCGTTCTTCCGCTCCGAGACGTCCATGGCCCTCCGCGCCGAAGGGCGCGAGCAGGGGAGGGCCGAGGGCCGAGCCGAAGGCCGGGCCGAGGGGCGAGCCGAGGGCCGGGCCGAGGACATCCTCCTGATCCTCCGCACCCGCGGCGTCGACACCCCGCCCGACGCCAGGGAGCGCGTCATCCGCTGCACCGACGACGACACACTCCGCCGCTGGCTCCGTCGCTCCCTCGCGGCCGCCACCATCGACGACGTCTTCGCCGACGACGCCGATCGTCGCGTCAAGGATCGAGCCCAGGACATCCTCATGATCCTCCGCGCCCGTGGCGTCGACACCCCGCTCGACGCGAGGGACCGCATCACCGGCTGCACCGACCTCGACGTCCTCGACCGCTGGTTCCGCCAGTCCGCCACGGCCACCACCATCGACCAGGTCTTCGGTGACGCCGAGGACATCGACGACGCCGCTCCGGACGGAGGGAACTGACCATGCCCGTCCCCTCCTCGTTCTTCCACCGGGACCCCTCCATGCGGCTGCGCGCCGAAGGGCGTGCCGATGCCCGGATCGAGGACCTGCTCCTCGTCCTCGACGCCCGTGGCATCAGCGTGTCGCAGGACGCGCTGGACCTCATCGCCGCCTGCCTGGAGCAGGAGACCCTCCGCCTCTGGCTCCGGCGGGCCGCCACGGCCGACACCCTCGACGACGTCTTCGCCGACTGACCGCGGCGACGCCAGTGCCCCGCACCCGCCCCGGGAGCGGGGCGCCGTCCTGTCCGGACGCCCCGGGGAGCGCGGCGCCGTCGTGTCCGCACCCCGCCGCGGACCGAGCAACCCCGCATGCCGATAATCCGTCTAGCTGATCGCGGAACGCGGCTTGGACCGGCCGCCCTTGCCGCGCAGGCTCCAGACACTCGGCAGTAGCAGTACGGGGGCACAGGTGAATCACATGCGGGGGGCTCAGCCGCGCGCTGCCATGTTCCGGAACGGGCTCCGCCGCCGCGGCGTCCTCGCGGCCCTGGGCGCCGCCGTCGCCGCCGCCGTCACCGGGTGCTCCGTACCCGAGCCGCGCCGCACCGGCCCCACCGCCGACCCCGCGCCCGGCATGCCGATCACCAGCTCCCGTCACGCGCAGCTGATGCAGATCCTCGCCCACCCGGACGACGACCTGTACTTCATGAACCCGGACGCCCAGCGCATGGTCGACGCGGGCGTCCCCCTCGTCTGCGTCTACGTCACGGCCGGCGAGCACAACGGCAAGAACCACATACCCGGCCGCCGCGACGAACCCGTCGCCGACAAGGCCGCCTACTCCTCCGCCCGCCACCAGGGCCTGCGCCAGGCGTACGCGCGGATGATCGGCCTCGACAGGTTCACGCCGTGGCAGAAGGGCGTCGCCACCCTGCGCGGCGACCGCCAGACGGAGATCAACACCCTGACCAACGGCAGCCGCCGCGTCGAGCTGATCTTCCTGAACCTCTCCATGCACGCCCCCCGCCGCTGGATGGCCGTCCCCAGCCTCTGGCAGGACCGCGCGGTCGGCCTGCGCACGGTCGTCGCCACCGACTCCCCCGTCCGCAAGGCGTCGGATTACGACTACGACGGCCTCGTCGACGTCCTCGTCGGCCTCATGGAGCGCTACCGCCCCACCGTCATCCACACCCTCGACCCCGACCCGGACATCCAGCACAGCGACGAGGCCACCCGCAAGGCGGACTCCGAGCAGCCCGGCTACTCCGACCACGGTGACCACACCGCCGTCGCCTGCTTCAGCTGGGCCGCCATGATCCGCTGGGTCGCCGAGGCCACCGCGGACGGCGGTGCGATACCCGGCTTCGTCGCGACGTCCTTCCGCGGCTACTACAACCGCCACTGGCCCAAGAACCTCCCCGCCGCCGTCCTCCAGGAGAAGGCCGCCCACCTCGTCCCGTACGGCGGCGACCCGTCCTGGCAGTGCGGCAACAGCGCCGGCTGCGGCGACTACAGCGTCGGCGGCACCCGCCCCCTCACCAACAAGAAGGGCTGGGTCCGCGCCACCCACCACCGCTACCCGGGACCCGGCCCGGTCGTCGTCAACGACCAGGACGGCCGGCTCGCCGTGTACGGGGTCCTGGGCCTGCGCGCCGTGCGCTGGCGCGAGACCGAGGCGGGCAGCGGCCAGTGGACCGAACCGGACGACCTGGGCGGCGGCCCCCTCGCCCCCGGCCTCGGCTCGACGACCCTGCTGGACGGCCGCCAGCTGCTGTTCGGCCTGCGGTTCGCCGCGCTCGGCGGCCACGGCGGCGCGAACAAGCGCGAGATCGTCGTCCTGGAGCAGCGCTCCCCCGGCGGCCCCTTCCTGGCGTGGGCCGGCCTCGGCAACCCCGAGCGCCACGACGACCGGGGCCGCCGCCTGGGCGTTCCGGTCGCGGTCACCGCTCCCGACGGGCGGGTCCACCTCTTCGCGCGCAACGCCGACAAGGGGGTCAGCAGCCGCGTCCGCGAGGCCGACGGCACCTGGGGCGCCTGGCAGGACCTGGGCGGCGAGGAGATCCAGGACGGCCTGTCGGCCGCGGTGGACCGGCGTGGCCGGGTGCACCTGTTCGCGGCCGGACGCGAGGGCGTCCACCACTGGGCGCAGGACGAGCCCGGCCGGCCGGTGACGTTCCGCGCCGACGGCATCCTGCCCGCCCCCGGCGGCCCCGTCTCCGTGGCCACCGCCCCCAGCGGCGACCTGGAGCTGTACTACCGCCGCCCCACCTCCAAGGCCCTGACGGCGGTACGCGTGGACGGCGGCCCCACGTCGAAGGTCGCGCTCGACGGGTACGGCTCCGTCAGCGCGGCCGGCACGCCCAAGGGACCGGTCCTCCTGGGCCGGGACCTGCGCGGCCACATCCAGCTGCGCGTCGGCGGCCGCACCGCGACCCGTACGCAGGGCGTGGTCGCCCTCCAGTCGGCGACGCTCCACCTGGGCCCGAAGGGCGCGATGGCCGTCGGTCTGGGCGCGGACGCCTACCCGTGGTCGTGGGCCACCCACAGCGACGCGGCCTGACCCCGTAAGCCGCCGACGGCAACGCGAAGGGCCCCGCACCTCTCGGTGCGGGGCCCTCGCTGATGCTCCGGGGAGCAACCAGGTCAGACAGCTGAAGCTGTCAGGCCGTCAGGCAAGCGGAACTTACTTGACGATCTTGGTGACCTGGCCGGCGCCGACGGTCCGGCCACCCTCACGGATGGCGAACTTCAGGCCCTCCTCCATGGCGACCGGCTGGATCAGCTGGACGGACATGGTGGTGTTGTCGCCCGGCATGACCATCTCGGTGCCCTCGGGGAGGGTCACGACGCCGGTCACGTCCGTGGTACGGAAGTAGAACTGCGGGCGGTAGTTGTTGAAGAACGGCGTGTGGCGGCCACCCTCGTCCTTGGACAGGATGTAGGCCTGCGCCTCGAACTCGGTGTGCGGGGTGACCGAGCCCGGCTTGATGATGACCTGGCCGCGCTCGACGTCCTCGCGCTTGATGCCACGGAGGAGCAGACCGACGTTCTCACCGGCCTGGCCCTCGTCGAGCAGCTTGCGGAACATCTCGATACCGGTGACCGTGGTGGTGGTCTTCTCGGTCTTGATGCCGATGATGTCGACGGTCTCGTTGACCTTCAGGACACCACGCTCGATACGGCCGGTGACGACCGTACCGCGACCGGTGATCGTGAAGACGTCCTCGATCGGCATGAGGAACGGCTTGTCGACGTCACGCTCCGGCTGCGGGATGGCCTCGTCGACGGCGTTCATGAGGTTCATGACCGACTCGGCCCACTCCGGGTCGCCCTCGAGCGCCTTCAGAGCGGAGACCTTGACGACCGGAACGTCGTCGCCCGGGAACTCGTACTCGGAGAGGAGCTCACGCACCTCGAGCTCGACGAGCTCCAGGATCTCCTCGTCGTCCACCATGTCGGCCTTGTTCAGGGCGACGACGATGTACGGAACGCCGACCTGGCGGGCCAGGAGCACGTGCTCCTTGGTCTGCGGCATCGGGCCGTCGGTGGCGGCGACCACGAGGATGGCGCCGTCCATCTGCGCGGCACCGGTGATCATGTTCTTGATGTAGTCCGCGTGACCCGGGCAGTCGACGTGGGCGTAGTGACGGGACTCCGTCTGGTACTCGACGTGCGCGATGGAGATGGTGATACCGCGCTGACGCTCCTCAGGAGCCTTGTCGATCTGGTCGAAGGCCGAAGCCTCGTTCAGGTCCGGGTACTTGTCGTGCAGCACCTTGGTAATGGCGGCCGTGAGGGTCGTCTTACCGTGGTCAATGTGACCGATGGTGCCGATGTTGACGTGCGGCTTAGTCCGCTCGAACTTCGCCTTCGCCACTGGGGTCCTCCTGTGGAGTGGTTCTGTACGCCTTACTCATCGGCGCCAGGTGATCTTTGCTGGAATGCCGGCCCCGGGGCGTTCGTCACGGTCTGTGGGCGAACGCCCCGGTGTATCCGGTGACAAGCCTAAAGCGTGAACTCGACTGAGTTACTCGCCCTTGGCCTTCGCGATGATCTCCTCGGCGACGTTCCGCGGAACCTCGGCGTAGGAGTCGAACTGCATCGAGTAGCTTGCGCGACCCGAGGTCTTGCTGCGGAGGTCGCCGACGTAGCCGAACATCTCCGACAGCGGCACCAGGCCCTTGACGACGCGGGCGCCGGCACGCTCCTCCATGGCCTGGATCTGGCCACGGCGGGAGTTGATGTCACCGATGACATCGCCCATGTAGTCCTCGGGCGTGGTGACCTCAACGGCCATCATCGGCTCGAGGAGCACGGGGGACGCCTTGCGCGCGGCCTCCTTGAAGGCCTGCGAGCCGGCGATCTTGAAGGCGAGCTCGGAGGAGTCGACCTCGTGGTAGGCACCGTCGAGCAGCGTGACGCGGACGCCCGTCATCTCGTAGCCCGCGAGGATGCCGAACTGCATGGCCTCCTGGCAGCCGGCGTCCACGGAAGGAATGTATTCCTTCGGGATGCGGCCACCGGTGACCTTGTTGACGAACTCGTACGAGGCGTCGCCGCCCTCGATCGGCTCGACCGCGATCTGCACCTTGGCGAACTGACCGGTACCACCGGTCTGCTTCTTGTGGGTGTAGTCGACGCGCTCGACCGACTTGCGGATGGTCTCACGGTACGCGACCTGCGGCTTGCCGACGTTGGCCTCGACCTTGAACTCACGCTTCATACGGTCGACGAGCACCTCGAGGTGAAGCTCACCCATACCGCCGATGACGGTCTGGCCGGTCTCCTCGTTGGTGTGCACCTGGAAGGAGGGGTCCTCCTCCGCGAGACGCTGGATGGCGACACCCAGCTTCTCCTGGTCACCCTTGGACTTGGGCTCGATGGCGACCTCGATGACCGGCGCCGGGAAGTCCATGGACTCCAGGATCACCGGGTTCTTGTCGTCGCACAGCGTCTCGCCGGTCGTGGTCTGCTTCAGACCCATGACGGCGACGATGTCGCCGGCGCCCACCGACTCGATCTCCTCACGCTTGTTCGCGTGCATGCGGTAGATCTTGCCGATGCGCTCCTTCTTGCCCTTGACGGAGTTCTGCACCGAGGTGCCGGACTCCAGGCGGCCGGAGTACACGCGGACGAACGTGAGCTTGCCGAGGTGCGGGTCGCTCATGATCTTGAAGGCCAGGGCGGCGAGCGGCTCGGAGTCGGCCGGCTTGCGCTTGACGACCTCCTCCGGGTCGTTGACCGCGTGGCCCTCGATGGCCTCGATGTCGACCGGCGACGGCAGGTAGCGCACGACCGCGTCGAGCAGGGGCTGGACGCCCTTGTTCTTGAACGCGGTGCCACAGAACACCGGGGTGACCGTGGTGCCCGTGCCCTTGCCGGAGGCGATGGTGATACGACGGATCGCGGCGTACAGCTGCTCCTCGGAAGGCTCCTGGCCCTCCAGGTACAGCTCCATGATCTCTTCGTCGTTCTCGGCCACGGCCTCGACGAGCTTGTTGCGGTACTCCTCGGCGGCCTCGGCGTGGGTGTCCGGGATGTCGACGATGTCGTACATCTCGCCCTTGGCGGCCTCGGCGGACCAGACCAGCGCCTTCATGCGGACCAGGTCGATGACGCCCTTGAAGTCCGCCTCGGCACCGATCGGCAGCTGCATGACGATCGGCTGCGCGCCCAGGCGGTCCGAGATCATGTCCACGCAGCGGTGGAACTCGGCGCCCGTACGGTCGAGCTTGTTGACGAAGCAGATACGCGGAACGCCGTAGCGGTCCGCCTGACGCCACACGGTCTCGGACTGCGGCTCCACACCGGCCACACCGTCGAACACCGTCACGGCACCGTCGAGGACGCGGAGCGAACGCTCCACCTCGACCGTGAAGTCCACGTGACCCGGGGTGTCGATGATGTTGATGGTGTGATCGACGTCCTCGAGCGACCAGTGGCAGGTCGTCGCGGCGGACGTGATCGTGATGCCGCGCTCCTGCTCCTGCTCCATCCAGTCCATCGTGGCAGCGCCGTCGTGGACCTCACCGATCTTGTAGGAAACACCGGTGTAGAAGAGGATGCGCTCGGTGGTGGTCGTCTTGCCCGCGTCGATGTGGGCCATGATCCCGATGTTGCGGACCCTGGCCAGGTCAAGCGAAGTGGTAGCCATAAGGCTTCAGTCTTCTCTCGGTCTCGATGTGGGTGCGACTACCAGCGGTAGTGCGCGAAGGCCTTGTTGGACTCGGCCATCTTGTGCGTGTCCTCGCGCTTCTTGACCGAAGCGCCGAGGCCGTTGGAGGCGTCGAGCAGCTCGTTCATCAGGCGCTCGGTCATGGTCTTCTCGCGACGGGCGCGGGAGTAACCGACCAGCCAGCGCAGCGCGAGCGTGGAGGCGCGACCGGGCTTGACCTCGATCGGCACCTGGTAGGTGGCGCCACCGACGCGGCGGGACTTGACCTCGAGCGCCGGCTTGACGTTCTCGAGGGCGCGCTTCAGCGTGATGACCGGGTCCTGGCCGGTCTTCTCGCGGAGGCCTTCCATGGCGCCGTAGACGATCCGCTCGGCGGTGGAACGCTTGCCGTTGAGCAGGATCTTGTTGATGAGCGAGGTCACCAGAGGAGAACCGTAGACCGGGTCGATGATGACCGGGCGCTTCGGGGCGGGGCCCTTACGAGGCATTCTTACTTCTCCTTCTTGGCGCCGTAGCGGCTGCGGGCCTGCTTGCGGTTCTTGACACCCTGGGTGTCCAGCGAGCCGCGGATGATCTTGTAGCGAACACCCGGCAGGTCCTTCACACGGCCACCACGCACGAGCACGATGGAGTGCTCCTGCAGGTTGTGTCCCTCACCCGGGATGTAAGCCGTGACCTCGATCCCGGAGGTCAGACGCACACGCGCGACCTTACGGAGGGCCGAGTTCGGCTTCTTCGGGGTGGTCGTGAACACACGCGTGCAGACGCCGCGGCGCTGAGGGGAACCCTCGAGTGCGGGCGTCTTGTTCTTCTCGACCTTGTCCTGCCGGCCCTTACGGACCAGCTGCTGGATCGTAGGCACTACTTCTCCGGTTTCTGTGTGCCGTGTAAGTAAAGCTAACCTGGAACATCGCCGACCCACGCGGTCGGGTGTGTCGAATACTGCGGACCCCCGCCGGATGGCGGAAATGAGCGCAGATTGCGGTGGCCCTTGGTGGCTCCCCGTGCGGTTGAGGACACGCACAGGAGCCCAGGCACACCCCAGGCACAAGGTCTGAGCGTACCTATCGCATGGACTCCGGTCAAAACAAATGCCACGCCGCGGGCGGCTCACGACGGCGCCGCGCCGACCTGCGCGGCGCCCCCCGTACGGGCGGCCGGCACGGCCTGCGGCCGCTGCGATCCTCCCCGCCGGACGGGCGGAAATCAGCCCCTTCGGCGTTTGAGGAGCGGGGGTGCGGGGACGGATCCCCCGATTTCGGGAAGGGGCGGGGTGGGGAAAAGATGCGCCGTACGGCCCACAGGCCCGAGGCAGAACGCTCGTACGGGGTCAGGGAGCCGTCGAGGCCGGGGTGCCGCCGGGGGCCGGGTCGTCCGAGCCGGGGCCGTCGGAGGCCGGGGTGGGCACGGGGCCGCGGGTGCCGCCGGGGTCCGGGGTGCTCCGGGTGTCCGGGGGCGGGGGCTCCGGGGAGGCCGCGGGTGGTTGGGGGCGGCGGGGCCGGCGGGGGAGGGTTAAGCGGGGGATGGTGGGGACCTTCGACGTACGGCTCTTGGGGACGAAGGCCGGGCGGCCCGCGGAGGGCGCCGTCCCGCCGTCCCGCTCCCCCGGCTGGTCGGCCTCGGCGGCGTCGTCGTGGCGCTCCTGGCGCTGGTCGGGGAACGGGATGACCGCCGCGCGGCCCGGCGTACGGCCGACGAGCCGCAGGGTGCGGGACCCGGCGGCGGCTCGGGCCTCCTCCAGCGCGCGCTCGTAGTGGACGCCCGCGTCGCGCCAGCCGTCGGCGTACGCGCGGAACTCCCGGCGTTCTATCTCCTCGCGCAGCAGGACGACGACCTCGTCGGGGGCGTGCCGCTCCAGGTACTGGCCGAGGACGGCCAGCAGGCCCGGCAGGTCGTCCGCCGGGGGCGGCGGGGGCGGGGTCCCCGGGTGTGCGGAGCGGTCGCGCCGCCTTCCGGACTCCGCGGACTGCTCGGTCGTGTCCTGGTACGGGTACTTGTCCGAGCGCCGCCGACGTCCCCGGTCGCGCCCGGCCCGCTCTCCGCGCTCGGCCATCACACGACTCTCTCTCGCGTCCCGGCGCCGCCCGTCCCGCATGGCGGGGCAGCCATACGTGCCGGGAGCGTACAACTGTGCACTGTCGTGGGGGGACCAGCCACAACAGCTTACTTGGGGACGCGCGGGCGCCCGTCAGTCGGATGCGAGAGGGGTGCGCTCACCGGGACGCACCGAGGTCTCCGGGAGGAACTGACCGGCGACCCGCATGAACATCTCCCGCTGCTCGGGCGGGACGCCCAGGCCGGCCGCGGCCTCCTCCAGCGTGAGGTGGCGGCTCGCGCCGCCCGGCCGCGCGCTGTCCGGCAGGCTCGGCAGCGGCAGGTCCTCCTCGGTGAGCCGGCCGGAGCGGATCAGCATCTCGCGCACCGGGACCTGGAGCACATGGGCGAGCCGCCGGGTCGTCTCCAGGTCCGGCATGCTCTGGCGCTGCAACAGCCGGGTGATCGCGGCGCGATGGACGCCCGCCTCGTCGGCGAGGCGGGACTTCCCGCCGCCGCGCGGGCTGTCGATGTCGTAGCCACGCCGACGGATCAGCTCTTCGAGCCAGGCCGCGAACTGCTCCAGATCGCTGGTCGTCATGGTGGTCGCCTCCCTCCGAAGCGGCCTCAGGATATCGCGCTTGCGCGCAAGGAATTACCGGTTCCGCGACCTGAATGTGAGGGTTGTGTAGTCAATTGCCGTACCAACGTGCACCTTTCGCGGTTGCGTGCTCACTCGCAACAAATTAGTGTGCGACCTCGCAACCAACTGTCACGGGAGTACGCCATGCCCCCTGCCGCCCCACCGCCCCCTCCGCAGCAGCACTTCGACTGGCGTGCGTCCGCCGCGTGCGCCGGGCTGCCGCCCCATGTCGTGTTCGCCCGCCGGGCCGCCGTCGCGGAACCCGCGCTGCGCGCCTGCCGCCGCTGCCCGGTGCGGCTCCGGTGCGGGGAGACCGTCGCCCCGGCGGAGAGCTGGTTCGACGGGGTCAGCGCCGGCCGCCTCTGGCGCAACGGCCGGCCCGTCGACACGAGCCGTGGCCGGGGACGGGGCCGCGGCCGGGGCCGTACGCACGACCGCGACCGCCGTACCCACGACCGCGACCACGACCACACCGCCCCGGCCTGGGCCACGTCCCGGGCCGCCACGGAGGAGCGCCCATGAACGCGACGGCCCCCGACGACCACACGCGCGGCGCCGCAGAGGCGGACGGCGCCACCCATGACGCCGCGCTCTGGATCGAGACCCTGCTCCGCCAGTTCCCCGAGCTGCTCACCGAGCTGGCGCCCGGCGGCCGCTCCCCCTCCGCCCCCGGCCCGTACCGCCGCGAGGCGGGTGCCCGCCCCTCCCCCGGCACCGCACCCCTGCGCCTGTACGTCTCCGACGCGATCCGCGACATCACCGACGGCGTGGTGGAGCTGGACGAGGCCGTCCACGACCGGCTGCGCCTCCCCCGCCCGCGCCGCGCCCCGGTCCCGGAGCGGCTCGCGCGGATCGCCGCGCTGCTCGACCGCGCGGCCGCCGACGAGGTGCTGGCCGCGCACATCCGCGACGAGACGCGCCGGATGACCCGCCGCTGCGCCCGCGCGCTGGGCGAGGCGGAGCCGGTCGTCCGGGTGCGGGGGCGCTGCCCCTGGTGCGACTCGGTGTCGCTGCGGGCGTTCCCGGCGCGGCAGGCCGTGCTGTGCGTCAACCCGGCCTGCCGCTGCGACGACGCGCTGTGCGACTGCCGTACGGATCCGGCGCACCGGCACGCCTGGCCGGAGGCGGAGTGGCGGCGGCTGGGGGAGGCGCGGTCATGACGACGCTGGTCACGGGGGCGCTGGCGGCCCGCGAGGTGGAGGTCGCGCCGGCGACGATCCGCAAGTGGGTCCAGCAGGGGCATCTGGAACCCGCGGGCCGCCAGGGCCGGACGCACCTCTTCCGGCTGGAGGACGTGTTCGCGGCGGAGCGGGCGACCCGCCGGAAGCCCCGCGCGGAGAGCACGGAAGACGGATAGAAGACGGGACAGAAGACAGGACGACGAAGTGGGGCCACCCTCCCGGGTGGCCCCACTTCGTCGTTCACCCCTGGCGCGCCCGTGCGCGGCTGAAGGCCACCGCCTCGGTCCAGCCGCTGCTGAATCCACGGGTCTCCGCGTCGATGGCGATCCTGGCGCCGACCTTGCCGACGACCGCGGTCAGGGTCCTGGCGAGGTCCGCCGTGTACGTCCCGCCTCGGCCGCCTCGGCGGCCACCTCCACCGCGGCGGCCACCACGTCCGCCAGTCGCTCCTGGGCGCTGATCACCATCGTGCTCCCGTCCTCGATCCGCCGCTCACGCCACCTTCTCGAATGGGTGTTCGATACCCAGAGAGTAACGCACCCGCCACACCCGCAAGCAGAATTGCGAGCGCGAGCAAGTTAGTTGCGCGCTCGCACGACTTCGTTCACAATGGATGCAGCGGCGGAGCTGTGCCCACCTCCCTCCGGGGGGCAGCTCCGCCGTCGTCCTTCCGGTGAATCCACAGGAGTGATGCCCCGTCATGAGCTCTCCTCCGAACACGTTCCCCGATGTGGAGGCCATCGTGGTGGACCTCCTCTCCGACCGCGCCGAACTGGCGGACGCCATCGTCGACGAGACGCCGCCGCCGGGCTTCGACGGCCGTACGAAGGCCGTGATCGTCTCGCGGCGCGGCGGCGCGTGGATCGACGACCTCCACCTCGACCAACCGCTGATCGAGCTGGAGTGCTACGGCCCCGACAAGCCGACCGCGCACCTGCTGGCCAACATCGCGCGCGCCGAACTGCTGGCCGCCCGGGGCACGGTGTACGGCACCACCACGATCACCGACGTCACCGAGGCCGACGGGCCGCGCTGGCTGCCGGACTACGTCTACACCGCGGCGAACCGCTACCTGTGCGTGCTGCGGCTCTCCCTGCGTACGGACTGACCGCTCGACCCCACCCCGTACGCCCCACAGTCGAGGCCCTGCCGGCTCATCCGGCGGGGCCTCTGCCGTACCCATCCCACATCCCAAGGAGCCATTCATGGCAGGAAACAACTCGTCCGAGATCCGCGTCGCCGGCACCGGCCGCATCCTCGTCGGGGCCGTCAACGCGCCCGCCCCGACGGTCTTCTCGGCCACCCCGTCGGCCGACTGGGGCAGCCAGTGGACGGACCTCGGATACACCTCCACCGACGGCGTGACCTTCTCCAAGAAGGACAAGCTCGACCCGGTGGAGACCTGGCAGTCCATCAGCCCGGCCCGGTTCATCTACGCGGACCGCGATCTGACGCTGAAGTTCTCGATGCTGCAGTTCAACGAGGACACGCTGCCCTTCTTCCTCGGCGGCGCCAAGTCCGACTTCCGCAGCCCGAGCACCGGCGTCTACACGTACGACGTGCCGGACGGCCCGACGTTCGACGAGCGGGCGCTGGGCCTGGAGTTCACCGACGGCAAGCAGGTCACGTACCGCTTCGTCATCCCGCGCGGCCAGGTGACGGCGACCGACGACATCAAGCTCGCCCGCAAGTCGGCGGCCATGCTGGGCGTCACCTTCACCGCGCTGTCGCCGGGTGACAACAAGGCGCTGGCCACCTTCGTGATGAAGGACGCGGCGTACGACGGCGCGATCCCGCCCGTCACCCCGTAACACCCCTCGCGGTGGGGCCGGCGATCCCGGCCCCACCCCGCCCTCCCGCCCCTTCCACGGATGGAGAAGAAGCATGGCCTCATTCGATGTGAACGCAGCCCGCGCCCAGCGTCTGGAGGCGCTCGGCCGTACCTGGTCGTTCGCCCTGGACGGCGACACCTTCGAGCTGCCGACCGAACTGACCCGCGCCACCGCCAAGGAGCTGCGCGGCCTCGACGACAACGACGTGGACGGGCTGCTGCGGCTGCTGCTCGGCGAGCAGCAGTTCGCCCGCTTCGAGCGGCACGAGATCACGATGCAGGACATCGCCGCGATCCTGGAGGCGTACGGCAAGGAGACCGGGCTCGGCCTGGGGGAAGGCTGAGCCTCGACGCGTTCGTCGACGAACACGCCGAGGCTCTGGAAGCCGACCTCCTGCGGCACTACGGCGTGGACCTGCTGGACTGGCACCGCGGCCGGGGGCTGTCGTCCCGCCGGCTCGCGGTGCTGATCAAGCACCTGCCACGGGACAGTGCGGTCACCCGCGAACTGGAGGGCGAGGCCGCCGACTGGAACGTCACGGACTACTTGCTGGCCCACGCGGTGGACCACCTGGCGGCGGCCAACTGGATGTTCGTCACGGTGAACTCGGACGAGGACGCCGACCTGCCGGAGCCGCCGGTGCCGGTGCCGCGCCCGGGTGACGGGCAGCGCCAGGAGGAGGGGGACGGGGCTCCGTCCGCCGAGCCGGTGGTCCCGGACCCCGTCACGCTCGGCCGCTTCTTCTCCTGACGGGCCGGCGCTCGGGGGCCGGCCGGGCCCCGGGCGGGCTCCCCGGAGTTCCGTCGCGGTGCCGGTGTCAGCCGCGGGTTCGCTTCCGCCACCGGGCGAAGCGGCGGGCCACCGACCGGTGGCTCCACTCGGCGTCGAAGTGGACCGCCAGGTTCGGCAGGACGCGCCCGCGGTGCAGGCCGTCCTGCCTCCAGAAGGTCTGGTCGACGGAGCGTTCCCGGCCGAAGACCTGCCAGAAGGCCGCCTCCTCGCCGGTGTCCCGGATCCCCAGCACCATCCCCCGCTGGTCGATCCGGCTGTCGATCTGGAAGATCACGAGCGTCGGTCCGGGGCCCTCCCGCACCACCGCGGACACCTCGCGCAGGGCCCCCAGGGGGCTGGTGAACCAGGTCGGGCCGCCCACCACGAAGGTGCGTTCCACACGGCCGGGCGGCCGGGCGTCCCCGAGGAATCCGAGCCCGTCGTTCGAGAGCACGGCCCACTCGGCGGTCCACTCCGCCAGCGATGCCGGCTCCACGCGCGTCCGTACGGCGACGCCCTCGTCCGCGTGGCGGCCGTCGGCCGGGTTCCCGTACAGGAAGACGTCGACTCCGGCCCCCGCGCAGAGCCTTTCCGCGACGCGCAGGGCGTTCCTGACCTGCCACGCGGTCGCGTACTTCGCAGTCCCGAAGTAGTCCGCTCTCGCGGTCGGCAGTACGAGAACCACCCGCGCGGCGTCGGAAGTCATGCGGGCACCCTACCCCCGGTGATCTCACGGGAGACCCTGATGGGAAGAACCCTGAAACAGGTCGACGACGCACTCGCCGACCTCGAAGCAAGCTCCAAGGAGACCTACAAGCAGTTCCGTGAATCCCTCAGCGGGATGTCCCGGTCGGTCAGCCTGATCAGCTCCACCCAGAACGCGCTGAGCACGACGGTCAACGGCATCAGCTCCACGCAGAACGGCATCAGCAAGACCGTCAACGGGATCAGCATCACGCAGAGCGGGCTCAGCAAGACCGTCAACGGGATCAGCATCACCCAGAACGACGTCAGCGTGACCGTCAACCGGCTCAGCAAGACGGTCAACGACTACAGCCTGACCCTCTCGAAGGCCAGCGGTACCGCCTCGTACGCCTCGGTGACCGCCACCGGTGTCGCCGCGAGCCTCACGGCGCTGACCATCGGCATCTCCCTGTTCAAGGTGGACGAGAAGGGCATCACGATTCTCGGCGCCACCCGGGAGTTCAAGTGGACCAACAAGTGGATCGACAAGTGGCAGCGGATTTTCGAGAGCAAGAAGCAGAAGGAGGCCCGGCGGGACAAGGACCACGACGCGGCCATCCTGGAGAACCTCCGCCGCGACATGGACCGCATCAAGCGGGACCACCCCCCGGCCCTGGACGGCCTCCGGCGCGACGTGGACCGCATCAAGGACGCGTTCCGTACCGCGGGTCGCTCGATGCAGGACCAGCGCACCGCGGAGGCGAACCGTCCGGGCAGGAGCCCGCGCAACGTGGACACCACGCACACCTTGGGGCCCACGGTCCGCGGTGTGGCCTCCGACGTCCGCATCCTGCGCAGCGCCGTCGACGAACTCGCCAGGTCCTTCGCCTAGCCGCACACCATCGAAGGAGTCGCCATGTCCCTCGCCTCCGCGGCGGCACGGGCCTCGGGCTCACTGAAACAGTTCAAGTCCCAGGCCGACGCGTCCGCCCGGGCCGCCCAGAGCATCGGCCAGGGCGCCCGCACCGGCCAGAGCGGGCTGAGCGGGCTGCGGTCGGCCGCCCAGGGCTCCGCCCGTGAGCTCAACAACCTGAAGTCGGCCGCCGACCGGGCGGACAAGTCGCTCGCCAAGGCCGGCCGGACCGGCACCACCGCCGGCGCCCGGGTCGGCACCTTCAAGAAGGGCGCCGACCAGGCCTCCAAGGGCATGAACGGGCTCAACAAGTCCATGCGGGGCAACATCATCGCCCGGCTGATGCAGCTGTTCATGCCGCTCATCGAGAAGGTGGTCGAGATGGCCACCCGCTCGAAGACCATGCAGAAGATCATGAAGACGGCCTTCGACGTGATCAAGAAGGTCGTCAGCTCGGTCATGAAGGCCATCGGGCCGCTCATGAAGAAGACCGGCGACCTCATCAAGAAGGTCTGGGACGGCATCAAGAAGGCCGTCTCGGTCGTCGTCCAGGCCGTCGCCAAGGTGATCACGACCTACTTCAACGCCTGGAAGAAGGTCATCACCACGGTGATGAACGCCGTGAAGAGCGTCGTCTCCAGCGTGTGGAACGGCATCAAGCGGGTCATCACGCCGGTCGTCGACTGGATCAAGAACGTCGTCCCGCGCGCCTTCACCGCCGTCAAGGAGAAGCTGTCCAGCATCTGGGGCGGCCTCAAGGACATCGCCTCGCGTGCCTTCGACTCCATCAAGGGCGCCGTGCGCGGCCCGATCAACGCGGTGATCGACCTGATCAACTCGGCGATCGGCAAGCTCAACGGCATCAAGGTGTCGATCCCCGGCTGGGTGCCGCTCGTCGGCGGCAAGACCTTCGGGGTGAGCCTGCCCCGGATCCCCCGGCTCGCCGAGGGCGGCGTGGTCATGCCCCGGCAGGGCGGCGTGCCGGCGGTCGTCGCCGAGGCCGGTGAGGCCGAGGCCGTCCTGCCGCTGTCGAAACTGCAGCGGCTGCTGCGGCACACGGCGGCGCGCGCCCGCGCGGAGGCCCGGGCCGCGCAGGCGCACGGGCGGGCGGCCGGGTTCCACATCGAGCACTACTACGCGGCGCCCTCCAGCGACGTCCGGGACACGGCCAAGGCGCTGATGTTCCTGGCGAAGGCGCGCGGATGAGCGCCGCCGCGATGGCCGCCCCGGACCCGCTCGCGGGGGTCGCCGGGGCGCTCGCCTCCTTCCGTACGCAGACGCGTGCCGCCGTGCAGGCGGTGCGGTCGGCGGTCCGCGGGATCGGCACGGCTGGCGGGGCCGTCGGCCGGATCAAGGGCGGCGCCGACGCGGCCACGTCGGAGGTACGGCAGTTCAGGACCCGCGCCGACGGCTCCTCGCGCTCCCTGGCGAAGGCCGGGACCACCGCGGGGCGCGCCTCCGTGCAGGTGTCCGGCTCCAGGGGCCGACTGCGCGGCGCCGGATCGGCGGCCGCCGCGCTGGCGGGCGGCGCGGCCGGCTTGATCTCGGTGTCCGAGCTGCTCGCCGCCGCCGGCGTCACCGTGACGCCGCTGATGGCCGTCCTCGGCGGCGCGCTCACCGTGGCCGCCGGGGCGATGACGGCGATCAACGTGGCGATGCGCGCCAATCCCCTCGGGTTCCTGGTCGGGCTGATCGTGCCCGTGGCCGCGTACCTGATCGAGCTGGCGCTCAGCTCGGAGACCGGGCAGCGCATCATGAGCCAGGTCTTCCAGCACGTCCTCAAGGTCTTCCGGACCATCTGGACGTTCGTCGGCCCGGTCGTCCGGGCGTACGGGACGGTCGTCGCCACGTACTTCAAGGCCGTCCTGGCCATCGTCACCGGTGTGGTGAAGGGCATCGGCGCCGCCGTCGACGGCATCGGCCGGGTCAGCGGGGCCGTCTCCGGCGCCACCCGCGCGGTGACCGGGATCATCCGGGGAGCCTGGGACGGCCTGAGGAACGGCGTGAAGCCCGTCCTGGACTGGATCACCGGGAAGATCCCGGAGGCCTTCACCCGCGTCAAGGAAGCCACCGCCAACACCCTGCGGGGCATCGGCGACTTCATCGAGACCGGGCTCCAGGCGATCGTCGGCGTCATGAAGGCCCCCCTCCAGGGACTCATCGCCTTCGCCAACTGGGTCATCGACGGGCTGAACAGCCTCAGCTTCAGCATTCTCGGCAAGAAGTTCGGCGTGAACATCCCGAAGATCCCGATGCTCGCCGAGGGCGGCGTCGTGACCCCGCCCCACGGCTCCCGGCCGGGGGCCGTCCTGCCGCTGTCGAGCATGGACGCGCTGCGCCCCGCCGAGCGCTCGCACCGGGACACGGCACGCCGGGAGCCGCGCCGCGTGACCCTGCGCGCCTTCCACGAACCCGCCGGGAGCAGCCCGTACGCGATCGCCGAGGACCTGCTGTTCCTCGCCCGCGCGGCCTGACCGCCAACCCGTGACGACCACCGAGGAGTTGAGGAGGTGACGGTCCCATGCCCCCGACCGCCACGACCACCGCGACCGCGACGGCCACCGGCCACGCCCCCGGCTCACTGATCACCCGCGAAGGGCAGATCCAGTGGGCCGGACTGCTGCTCGGCCCCGGCACCCCGTACGAGATCGACCGCCAGGGCCTCACCGGCTGGGAGGACCTGCCGGACGCCGACTCCGCCGACGCCGACCGCCCGACCGGGCACGGCGCCTGGCCCGGTGCCCGGTACGCCAGGCCCCGCCGCGTCGGCGCCCAGGTGTGGCTGCTGCCGGAGCCGGGCGCGCGGGGCCCGGAGGCGGCGGCCTCGGCGCTGCGCACCCTGCGGGCGCTGCGGCACGCCATGGCATTGGACGACGGGGAGCAGTGGCTCGCCGTGCGGATCGGCGGGGAGACCCTGGCCGTACGGGCCCGGATCGCCCAGCGGGTCGTCCCCACCGACCGGCACGTCCTCACCCAGGGCGTCGCCAAGGCGTCCGTGCAGTGGCTGGCCACCGACCCCCGCAGGTACGCGGTCGCCGAGCAGTACGCCACGACCGGCGCGCCCGCGCCCGAGGCCGGCCTGTCCTGGCCGCTCACCTGGCCCCTGGAGTGGGGCGAGGCCACCTCGACCGGCGACGTGATCGCCGCGAACGACGGTTCGGCGCCCACCCAGCCGGTGATCGCCTTCCGCGGCCCGTGCACGCGGCCGTCGGTGACCGATCGGGTGAGCGGGCGGCGGCTGCGCTATCTGATCGACCTGGCCGCCGAGGACGAGCTGGTCGTCGACACGGCGGCGGGCACGGTCACCCTCAACGGCACCGCCGCCCGCCGCCACACGGCGGCGCCGGACAGCGCCCCCGAGGAGCTGTTCGCGTTCCCGCCGGGCCAGTGCGAACTGGCGTTCCGTCCCGAGTCGTCGGAGCCCGGCGCCCTGATGACGGTCCGCTGGCGCAGCGCCGAGTGGTGACCGCCCCCGCGTCACCGAACCCGTACCCCAACCCGCGCGGAGGGGACCTCCGACAACCGTTCCCCCGCGTCGACCCGCCGGTGTGAGGAGCCCATGACCGAGACCACGACCGCCACCGAGACACCCGGCTCACTGATCACCCAGGACGGGCAGATCCAGTGGGCCGGACTGCTGCTCGGCCCCGGCACCCCGTACGAGATCGACCGCGAGGGCCTGACCGGCTGGGCCGACCTGCCGGGCCTCGACTCCGGTGACGCCGCGCGCCCCACGGGTCACGGCTCCTGGGCCGGCGCCCAGTGGTCGCAGCCGCGCACGATCACCGCGGGCATCTGGCTGGTGCCGGGCGCCCCGTCCGGCGCGTCCGGCGAACTGCTGGACGCGTTCGTGCGGGCCACCGCCGTCGCGGACGCCGAGCAGTGGCTCGCCGTCCGGCTGCAGGGGCGGACCACGGGCGTACGCGCCCGGGTCACCCAGCGGGCCGTACCGACCGACCGGCGGTACGCGACGGGCGGCATCACCCGGATGACCGTGCAGTGGACCGCCACCGACCCGCGCCGGTACGCCCTGCGCGAGGAGGCCCTGTCGCTGGCCCTGCCGCACCACGGGGACGGGATCGACTACCCGCTGGCCTATCCGGTCGACTACGGCACGCCCACCTCCACCGGCTCGGGCGTGGCCGTCAACACCGGCAGCGCCGACACCTGCCCCCAGGTGGTGTTCACCGGCCCGGTCACCCGGCCCCGGCTGGTCAACCACACGACCGGCCGGACGCTGGAGTACGCGCTGACGCTCGCCGCCGACGACCGGCTGACCGTCGACACGCTGGAGGGCACCGTCGTGCTCGGCGAGCGCGCCTCCCGCCTGTACGCGGCGGCGCCCGGCTCGGCGCCCGAGCAGTTGTTCGTCCTGCGACCCGGTGAGAACCGGCTCGAATTCCGTGCCGCCGAAGGGACTCCGGCGGCTTCCGTCCAGCTGAGCTGGCGCTCGGCGCACCTCTGAGGAGAACAGGCACATGACCGTACGTGTGGGTCGGCTGACCAGCGGAATGACCCCCGAGGACCACCGCCTGGCCGCGTCGGCGGGCATGTCCCCGACCGGGCCCCTCACCACCCGGGGCGGCTGCGTGCCCGGCGGCCTCGGCCTGGTGGCGGCCTCCGCGATGCAGGCCACCCTCCAGCCGGGCCGGCTGTGGATCCAGGGCTCCAGCGCGGCGACCCAGGGCGGGTACGCCGTGACCGTGGACGCCGGCGAGCTGCTGACGTTCGCCGACGGCGACGCCACGTACACCCGTATCGACGCGGTCGTCGTCCGCGTCCGCGACAACGTGTACGACGGCTCGCAGCTCGTCGAGGGACGCGTCGAGATCATCCAGGGCACCCCGGCCGCGACGCCGGTCGCCCCGGTCTCGCCGGCCAACAGCGAGAAGCTGTACGAGGTGACCGTGCGGGCCGGGGCGAGCGCCGGCAACGGCGGCATCGACTGGTCCACGGCGGTCGCCGAGCGGCGCCGCTTCACCGCGGCCCTCGGCGGCATCGTCCCGCCCGGCTGGGGCACCGGCTTCGACGGCGGCTACCCGGGCCAGTACCGGGACGCGGCCGGGGTGCTCCAGCGGTGGAACGGCACCGTGTGGGAACCGATCCTGCGCCTCGGCAACAGCGGCGAACTGCAGCTGGGCGACGCCCGCTGGTACCGCCAGGCCGCCTCGACCATCACGACCGACAGCCTCATCCGCACGTACCGCCCCGCGGACTCCAACGCGCTGTCGATCCGCACCCCGGGCGACACCAACTCCCGGCTGTTCATCAACGGCGACGGCGCCGTCTACTGGGGCGCGGGCGGCACCGCCGCCGCCGACGTCGTCCTCTACCGGTCCGCCCCGTCGACCCTGAAGACCAACACGGACCTGGTCGTCCGTACGCACAAGGTGCACTTCGGCGAGAGCGGCACCGTCACGGTGTCCTTCACCAGCGCCACCTCCTTCACGCAGGCGGTCACGTTCGAGACGCCGTTCAGCAAGGTCCCGCGGGTCTTCACCAACATCAACTCCGGTGTGGGCGCGACGTCCAACTGGCACGTGCGCGCCTACAACGTGTCCACGACCGGCTTCACGATCTTCTGCTTCGGCCCGTCCACCTCCTGGTCGGGCATCCCGGTGCAGTGGGGCGCCTTCGCCTCCTGACCGCGGCCGCCACCGACCACACCGTCCGCCCCGCGCCCTCACCCACGCAGGGAGTCACCCATGACCGTACGTACCGCCTGGCTCCTCCCGACGGGCCAGACCCGCGAGGACACCCGGCTGGCCACCTCCGCCCTGTTGACGCCCACCGGTGACCTCACCTCCCGGCAGGGCATCGTCCCCGGCGGCTTCGTCCTCACCGGCGTCTCCGCCATGCAGTGCGCGATCGGCGCCGGCCGGGCCGTCATCCAGGGCGCCGCCCAGCAGGGCGCCTACCTGGTCGCCGTCACCGAGCCCGAGACCCTGACCCTCGACGACGGCGACCCGTCGTACCCCCGCATCGACCGGATCGTGCTGGACGTCGAGGACCACCCGTACGACGGCAGCGGCGCCACCCGTGCCGTCGTCCGGGTCGTCCGGGGCACCCCCGCCGCCGTCCCGGCGGAGCCGCCCCTGCCGGCCACCGCGCTGCCGCTGTACAACGTCACCGTGCGGGCCGGGGCGTCCGCCGGCAACGGCGGCATCGCCTGGTCGACGGCCGTCACCAACAAGCGCTACCCGACCGTCGCGCTCGGCGGCATCGTGCCCGCGATCGGCTTCAACGGCCTGTACGCGGGCCAGTACCGGGACGCCGAAGGCCGCCTGGAGCGGTGGAACGGCACCGCCTGGACCGCCTACCCGCCGGCGCCCACCTGGCGCGGCTGGACCCCGGCGTGGACCACCAGCACGGGCGCCGCCACCCCCTCGTACGGCAATGCCACCGTCGAGGGCCGGTACGTCCAGGACGGGCTCACCGTGCACCTGAACTTCCGCATCGTGTTCGGGTCGACCACGAACTTCGGGGCCGGCGGCAAGTCCGACAACTGGCGCTTCACCCTGCCCGTCCCGGCCGCGTCCGCCCTCCAGTGCATCGGCTTCGCCGAGCTGAACGGCGACACGTCGGCCCGGGTCGTGGCCCGGATGCGCTGCACCAGCACCGCCTTCTTCGAGCTGGAGATCAGCTCCGGCCGCCCCGACGGGGCTCCCGTCGCCGGCACCGGCCTCACCGACGCCCAGAGCCCCTGGACGTGGGCGGCCGGGCAGTCGATCCTCGGCTCGGCGACCTACGAGGCGGCCGCCGTATGACCGTGTCCACCACCAGCCACACGACCACGGCGGCCGGCGGCAGCACCCCGTACCGCGTCCTGTTCTGCGACCTGCGCACCGACCGGCCCCTCGACGTCCTCCCGCTGCGGGACGTGTCGCTCGACGACTACATCGGCCGGCCCGGCTCACTGTCCGGGACCGTGCCCGTGCCCAACGCCGCCCTCGCCGACCGCGTCCGCCGCATCGAGGAGGGGCGCACCGCCGTCTACCTGGAGCGGGGCGGCGACCTGTGGTGGGGCGGCGTCCTGTGGACGTCCACGCTCCAGGCCGACGACAAGGGCGTCCTCACGCTCGCCCTCCAGGCGGCCACCTTCGACTCGTACGCCGCGCGCCGCCGTATCCGCCGCGACCTGACCTACACGGGCCTCGACCAGCTGGAGATCGCCCGCAGGCTGTGGCAGCACATCCAGGTGGACACGCCCGGCGGCGACATCGGCGTCACCACCGGCACCGAGACGTCCGGGGTGCTGCGGGACATGGCGTGGCGGGACGGCGACGAGACACCCGTCGACGAGGCGTTCAAGCAGCTCGCCGAGGTCGAGAACGGCTTCGAGCACCACATCGCCGTCTACCGCGACCCGGTGTCGGGCGACCGCGTGAAGCGGCTGCGCCTCGGCCACCCGAAGCTGTTCACCGGCCACACCGACCTGGTCCTGGACCGCCCCGGGCCCGTGCTCGCCTACTCGTTCCCCAGGGACGCCACCCGCGGCGGCACCACCGCCCGCGCCCGGGGCGCCAGCGCCAACACCGACCAGAGCCAGGAGAGCCGGCCCGTCCTGTCGGCCGAACACGTCGCGCAGGACCTCATCGACGGCGGCTGGCCGCGGGTCGACCTGTCCTCCGACCACTCGTCCGTGACGTCGGTGGCCTCGCTGAACGCGCTGGCCGCCGCGCAGCTCGCGGAGGCCCGCGGCGCCGTGGTGATCCCCGAGGTGACGATCCGGCTCGACGAGCGCTCCCCCGTCCCGCCGATGCTGCTGGGCCGCACCGTGCGCCTGCGCATCACCGACGAGTGGTACGCCGAGGGGCTCGACGCCCGGTACCGGGTGATCGGCGTCAAGGTCGCCCCGCCCCAGCGCGGCCGCCCGGAAACCGCCGAACTCTTTCTGGAGGCCCTCTGATGCCCGCCCTGCCCGAGGACCTGCTGGACCTGATCCGCGAACTCCAGCGCCAGGTCCGCCGGCTGTCCACCGCCGCCGTCACCAGGCCGGCGCTCAACACCATCTCCGGCGGCGACGTCACCATCACCGACGGCGGGCGGCTGATGGTGGTGAAGGACGAGAGCGGGGACGCCCTGCTCCACATCGGCGAGATCGGTCCGCACACCGACGGCTCCCCGCAGCAGGGCGTCCTCGTGCGCCGCGAGGACGGCAGCCTGGCGTTCGGCGTCTACGGCGGCGCCTCCCAGGCGCTCACGCTGTGGGACCGGTTCGGCCGCATCGTCGTCGCCGACGACACGGTGAGCGGCGGGCTGGCCCGCCCCTACGTGCCCGTCCCGCTGTACCCGGCGCCCGCCCCGGTCACCTCGTCCACCTGGACGCGGGTCCTCCAGGGCGGGACGTACCTCCAGCACCCGCGGCTCGCGGTCGGCCTGTGGGTGCAGGCCGACGCGGGCACCACGGTCGAGGCCCGGGTGCGCTACCTGGCGGCCGACGGCTCCACGGTGCAGCTCGGCGACGTCGTCACCGCGACCGGCACCGCCTTCACGCAGAACGTCGTCGCCGCCCACGGCCAGCCCACGTTCAGCTGGAGCAACCTCTTCGTCGAGGGCCGCCGCACCGCCGGCACCGGCGCGGCCGCGGTGGGCGTGCTCTTCGCCGAGGGCCGGCAGTCATGACCGTACGACCCGAGAGGAGCACGCGATGAGCGAGGCCCAGGCACCGGTCCAGGTCCAGGACGGGGAGACGGAGGAGGTCATCGTCCCGGCCGGGGCGAGCTGCTCCTGCCCCCGGCGCCCTCCCCGTTCCCCGCCCCCGCTCCCTGAGCCACGAGTCCACTCTCTCCCCCCGCCCCCGTGCCGTCCCTCCCCCGGCACGGGGGCGGCGTCGTCCCACGCACCCTGTCCCACGCACGTCTGGAGGGCGCCCATGGCCACCCCACTCACCGCCGACCAGCTGCTCACCGCGCTGCACGCCGAAGGCGTCCGCGTCGTCGAGCACCCCGGCTGGCGCACCCACCACCGCAACCACGCCGGGGCCTGGGGCCCCGTGCACGGCGTGATGATCCACCACACGGTCAGCACCGGCACCGCCTCGTCCGTGGCGCTCTGCGCCAAGGGCTACGAGCAGCTGCCCGGGCCCCTCTGCCACGGCGTGATCGCCAAGGACGGCACCGTCCACCTGATCGGCAACGGCCGCGCCAACCACGCCGGTGGCGGCGACCCGGCCGTCCTGCGACACGTCATCGCGCAGGACTACGGGGACCGGCCGCCGGCGCCCCGCGAGCACCAGGGCAGCGCGGGCGCCGTGGACGGCAACGCCCGCTTCTACGGCTTCGAGTGCGTCAACCTCGGCGACGGCGTCGACCCCTGGCCGGCCGCCCAGCTCGACGCGATCGAGCGGGCGTCGGCCGCGATCTGCCGAGCCCACGGGTGGAGCGCGAAGAGCGTGATCGGACACCTGGAGTGGTCCGACTGGAAGGTCGACCCGCGCGGCTTCACCATGCCGTCCCTGCGGGCCCGCGTCGCGGGCCGCCTGGGCACGAAGCCCGCCCCCGCGAAGCCGGCCCCCACGGCGCCGGCCACCGGCACGCCGCGCTACCAGCCCTTCCCCGGGGCGGCGTTCTTCACCGCACGCCCCAACTCCCCCATCGTCACCGCGATGGGCCGCCGCCTGGTCGCCGAGGGCTGCTCGGCCTACCGGGTGGGCCCCGGCCCGCGCTGGAGCGAGGCCGACCGCCTCTCGTACGCCGCGTGGCAGCGCAAGCTCGGCTACCGCGGCGCCGACGCGGACGGCTGGCCGGGACCCGCGTCCTGGAACGCCCTCAAGGTCCCGTATACCACTCGCTGAAGGAGCACCACATGTCCGAAGCCGCCAGGCGCACCGCCCGTACGGTCCTCCAGACCGCCGTCGGGCTCGCCGTCGCGCTCCCCGCGCTGGTCGACGCCGCCGGGCTCCCGGCGACCCTCCCCTGGGTCGCCGGCGCCCTGGCCGCGGCCGGCGCCCCACCCGGCTGATGGCGGTCCCGGCCGTCCAGGCCCTGCTGCCGCGCTGGCTGCGCACCGACACCGCGGGGGCCGCCCATGACCGAGACTGACCCGAACGACCCGGTCGGGGTCGCCCTGGAGCTGGAGCGCCTGCGCGGCACCCTCGAAGCGGGCTTCGCCCGGGTCGACGGCTCGCTCGCGCTGCTGGTCCAGCGCAGCGACCAGACCGACCGGCAGCTCGCCGACCACGAGGCCCGCCTCGACTCGCTGGAGCGGGCCCGCTGGCCGCTGGCGAGCATCGGCGCGCTGACCGCCTGCGTGGGCGCGGCCGTCGCCCTGTGGGAACTCTCCAGCCGCTGACCGGCACGGCGCTCCTGACACCCCGCCCGTCGACCATGACAATGTGCACACCATCGCACGACTTACGACATACGGGGGTACGTCATGGAACGCGAGCGCCAGCAGCACGGCTTCCACCACATCGGCGACGGCGTCGAGGTCGACGTCCGCCTCGCCGTGATCGAGTACGGCGACGTCCTCGCCGACTACACCGCGGCCGCGACCTGCGAGGACGCGCCCCGCGCGGTCGTGGAGAACTACGCGCTCGCCGTGGACGCGCTGGCCCTGGCCCGCCGTGTCCCCGTCGAGGACGTCCCGGCCGTCCTGGGCGTCGGCGTCCGCGCGCTGCGCCGCGTGCACCGCGCGCTGCGCCGCTGACCGTACGGCGGACCGGTCCGTACGCCGTGGGGACCGTACGCACGCCGAAGGGCGGCCACCCGTTGGGGTGACCGCCCTTCGTCAGACATGCGCCTTACTGGTTGTACGGACCGTAGTCGTAGTCCTCCAGCGGAACGGCCTGGCCGGAGCCGGTGCCGAACGGCGAGTAGTCGATGTCGTCGTAGCCGACGGCCGAGTACATCGCGGCCTTGGCCTCCTCGGTCGGCTCGACCCGGATGTTGCGGTAGCGGGACAGACCCGTACCGGCCGGGATGAGCTTACCGATGATGACGTTCTCCTTGAGGCCGATGAGGCTGTCGGACTTGGCGTTGATCGCCGCGTCCGTCAGGACTCGGGTCGTCTCCTGGAAGGAGGCGGCCGACAGCCAGGACTCCGTCGCCAGCGAGGCCTTGGTGATACCCATCAGCTGCGGACGGCCGGAGGCGGGGTGACCGCCCTCGGTGACCACACGACGGTTCTCCTGCTCGAAGCGCGAGCGCTCCACGAGCTCGCCCGGCAGCAGCTCCGCGTCGCCGGACTCGATGATCGTCACACGGCGCAGCATCTGCCGGATGATGATCTCGATGTGCTTGTCGTGGATCGACACACCCTGCGAGTTGTAGACCTTCTGGACCTCGCCGACCAGGTGGACCTGCACGGCCCGCTGGCCGAGGATGCGCAGCACGTCGTGCGGGTTCTCGGTACCCACGGTGAGCTTCTGGCCCACCTCGACGTGGTCACCCTCGCCGACCAGGACACGGGCACGCTTCGAGATCGGGTACGCGGTCTCGTCGCTGCCGTCGTCCGGCGTGATGATGATCTTCTTGGTCTTCTCGGTCTCCTCGATCCGCACGCGGCCGGAGGCCTCGGCGATCGGCGCCATACCCTTCGGGGAACGGGCCTCGAAGAGCTCGACGACACGGGGCAGACCCTGGGTGATGTCGTCACCGGCCACACCACCGGTGTGGAAGGTACGCATCGTCAGCTGGGTACCGGGCTCACCGATGGACTGGGCGGCGATGATGCCGACCGCCTCACCGATGTCGACCAGCTTGCCCGTCGCGAGCGAACGGCCGTAGCAGTACGCACACGTGCCGACCGCCGACTCACAGGTCAGCACCGAGCGGGTCTTGACCTGCTCGACACCGGCCGCGATGAGCGCGTCGATGAGCACGTCACCCAGGTCGACGTTGGCCGGCGCGATGACCTTGCCGTCCACGACGACGTCCTCGGCGAGCATCCGCGCGTACACGGACGTCTCGACGTCGTCCGCCTTGCGCAGCACGCCGGCCTCGTCCTTGAGCGCGATCCGCAGCTTCAGACCGCGGTCGGTGCCACAGTCCTCCTCGCGGATGATCACGTCCTGCGAGACGTCCACCAGACGACGGGTCAGGTAACCCGAGTCGGCGGTACGCAGGGCGGTGTCGGCCAGACCCTTACGGGCACCGTGCGTGGAGATGAAGTACTCCAGCACGGACAGACCCTCGCGGAAGGACGCCTTGATCGGACGCGGGATCGTCTCGTTCTTGGCGTTCGACACCAGACCACGCATACCCGCGATCTGGCGCATCTGCATCATGTTTCCTCGGGCACCCGAGTTGACCATCATGAAGATGGGGTTCGTCTTCGGGAAGTTGTCGTTCATGGCCTCGGCGACCTCGTTGGTCGCGTTGGTCCAGATCCCGATGAGCTCCTGGGTGCGCTCGTCCTTGGTGATCAGACCGCGCTCGTACTGCTTCTGGATCTTCTCGTCCGCGGCCTCCCACTTGGCGACGATCTCCTTCTTCGCCTCGGGGACGACGACGTCGGAGATGGCCACGGTGACACCGGAACGGGTGGCCCAGTGGAAGCCCGCCGCCTTCAGGTTGTCGAGCGTCGCCGCCACGATGACCTTGGGGTAGCGCTCGGCGAGGTCGTTGACGATCTCGGAGAGCTGCTTCTTGCCGACCGTGTAGTCGACGAACGGGTAGTCCTCGGGCAGCAGCTCGTTGAAGAGCGCACGGCCCAGGGTCGTCCGCAGCCGGAAGCTGTCACCCTGCTGCCACTCGGGCTCGCCCTCCTCCGAGACCGGCGGGGTCCAGCCGCGGGGCGGGACGGAGCCGATCGGGAAGCGGATGTCGACCTTCGCCTGGAGCGACAGCTCCCGGGCGTCGAAGGCCATGATCGCCTCGGCGGTGGAGTTGAAGGCGCGGCCCTCACCCTTGACCTCGCGCTCCTCCTCGTCCGTGGTGAGGAAGAAGAGGCCCAGCACCATGTCCTGGGTCGGCATGGTGACGGGACGGCCGTCGGCCGGCTTGAGGATGTTGTTCGAGGACAGCATCAGGATGCGCGCCTCGGCCTGCGCCTCCGCGGAGAGCGGCAGGTGGACGGCCATCTGGTCACCGTCGAAGTCCGCGTTGAACGCGGTGCAGACGAGCGGGTGGATCTGGATGGCCTTGCCCTCGACCAGCTGCGGCTCGAAGGCCTGGATGCCGAGGCGGTGCAGCGTGGGCGCACGGTTCAGCAGCACCGGGTGCTCGGCGATGACCTCTTCGAGCACGTCGTACACGACCGTGCGGCCGCGCTCGACCATGCGCTTCGCCGACTTGATGTTCTGCGCGTGGTTCAGGTCGACCAGGCGCTTCATCACGAACGGCTTGAAGAGCTCCAGCGCCATGGCCTTGGGCAGACCGCACTGGTGCAGCTTGAGCTGCGGGCCGACGACGATGACGGAACGCGCCGAGTAGTCGACTCGCTTACCGAGCAGGTTCTGACGGAAGCGACCCTGCTTACCCTTCAGCATGTCGCTGAGGGACTTCAGCGGACGGTTGCCGGGGCCCGTCACCGGGCGGCCACGACGACCGTTGTCGAAGAGCGCGTCCACGGCCTCCTGGAGCATGCGCTTCTCGTTGTTCACGATGATCTCGGGCGCGCCGAGGTCGAGAAGCCGCTTCAGTCGGTTGTTCCGGTTGATGACACGGCGGTACAGGTCGTTCAGGTCGGAGGTCGCGAAGCGGCCACCGTCCAGCTGCACCATCGGCCGCAGGTCCGGCGGGATGACCGGAACGCAGTCGAGGACCATGCCCTTGGGGCTGTTGGACGTCTGCAGGAACGCGGAGACGACCTTCAGCCGCTTGAGGGCGCGGGTCTTCTTCTGGCCCTTGCCCGTACGGATGATCTCGCGGAGCTTCTCGGCCTCCTCCTCCAGGTCGAAGGACTCCAGGCGCTTCTGCAGCGCCGCGGCACCCATCGAACCGTCGAAGTACGTACCGAAGCGGTCGCGCAGCTCGCGGTAGAGCAGCTCGTCGCCCTCGAGGTCCTGGACCTTGAGGTTCTTGAAGCGGGTCCACACCTCGTCGAGACGGTCGATCTCGCGCTGCGCACGGTCGCGCAGCTGCTTCATCTCACGCTCGGCACCCTCGCGGACCTTGCGGCGCACATCGGCCTTGGCGCCCTCGGCCTCCAGCTCGGCCAGGTCGGCCTCGAGCTTCTTGGCGCGGGCCTCCAGGTCGGCGTCGCGGCGGTTCTCGATCTGCTGGCGCTCGACGGAGACGTGGGCCTCCAGCGAGGGCAGGTCGCGCGTGCGGCGCTCCTCGTCGACGTACGTGATCATGTACGCCGCGAAGTAGATGACCTTCTCCAGGTCCTTCGGGGCGAGGTCCAGCAGGTAGCCCAGCCGGGACGGAACGCCCTTGAAGTACCAGATGTGGGTGACGGGGGCGGCCAGCTCGATGTGGCCCATCCGCTCACGGCGCACCTTGGCACGGGTGACCTCGACGCCACACCGCTCACAGATGATGCCCTTGAAGCGGACACGCTTGTACTTGCCGCAGTAGCACTCCCAGTCCCGGGTGGGGCCGAAGATCTTCTCGCAGAAGAGGCCGTCCTTCTCGGGCTTCAGGGTGCGGTAGTTGATGGTCTCCGGCTTCTTTACCTCGCCGTGGGACCACTGCCGGATGTCGTCCGCGGTGGCCAGGCCGATCCGCAGCTCGTCGAAGAAGTTGACGTCGAGCACTATGCGTCAATCCCTCTCAGGGTTCGTGTCAATCAATGGTCTGTACGGGTCGCTGGGCGAGGCCGGCCGGATACGGGTATCCGGCCGGCCGACCCGTCAGACCTCTTCGACGCTGCTCGGCTCGCGCCGGGACAGGTCGATGCCGAGCTCCTCCGCAGCGCGGAAGACGTCCTCGTCGGTGTCGCGCATCTCGATGGACATGCCGTCCGAGGACAGCACCTCCACGTTGAGGCACAGGGACTGCATCTCCTTGATGAGCACCTTGAAGGACTCCGGGATGCCGGGCTCCGGGATGTTCTCGCCCTTGACGATGGCCTCGTAGACCTTCACGCGGCCGGTGACATCGTCGGACTTGATGGTCAGCAGCTCCTGGAGGGCGTAAGCGGCGCCGTACGCCTCCAGCGCCCACACCTCCATCTCACCGAAGCGCTGGCCACCGAACTGAGCCTTACCACCCAGCGGCTGCTGGGTGATCATCGAGTACGGACCGGTCGACCGGGCGTGCAGCTTGTCGTCGACCAGGTGGTGCAGCTTGAGGATGTACATGTACCCGACCGAGATCGGGTCCGGGAACGGCTCGCCGGAGCGGCCGTCGAACAGGCGCGCCTTACCCGACGGCAGCATCAGGCGGTCGCCGTCGCGGTTCGGGAGGGTGTTCTCCAGCAGACCGGCCAGCTCGTCCTCACGGGCGCCGTCGAAGACCGGGGTCGCGACGTTCGTCCGCGGCTCGACCTGGTCGGCGCCGATGGTCTGGAGCCGCTTGGCCCAGTCCTCGGCGAGACCGGAGACGTCCCAGCCCTGGCTGGCGAGCCAGCCGAGGTGGATCTCCAGAACCTGTCCCGGGTTCATTCGGGACGGCACACCGAGCGGGTTGAGGATGATGTCGACCGGGGTGCCGTCCTCCAGGAACGGCATGTCCTCGATCGGCAGGATCTTGGAGATGACACCCTTGTTGCCGTGGCGGCCGGCGAGCTTGTCACCGTCGGTGATCTTGCGCTTCTGCGCCACGTAGACGCGGACCAGCTGGTTCACGCCCGGGGGCAGCTCGTCGCCCTCCTCGCGGTCGAAGACGCGCACGCCGATGACCTTGCCGGTCTCACCGTGCGGCACCTTCAGCGAGGTGTCACGGACCTCACGGGCCTTCTCACCGAAGATCGCGCGGAGCAGGCGCTCCTCCGGCGTCAGCTCGGTCTCACCCTTCGGGGTGACCTTGCCGACCAGGATGTCGCCGGCGACGACCTCGGCACCGATGCGGATGATGCCGCGCTCGTCGAGGTCGGCGAGGACCTCCTCGGAGACGTTCGGGATGTCCCGGGTGATCTCCTCGGGGCCGAGCTTGGTGTCACGGGCGTCGACCTCGTGCTCCTCGATGTGGATCGAGGAGAGGACGTCGTCCTGCACGAGGCGCTGCGACAGGATGATCGCGTCCTCGTAGTTGTGACCCTCCCACGGCATGAACGCCACGAGCAGGTTCTTGCCGAGCGCCATCTCGCCGTTCTCGGTCGCCGGACCGTCGGCCAGGACCTGGCCCTCCACGACCCGGTCGCCCTCGGAGACGACGACCTTCTGGTTGACGGAGGTGCCCTGGTTGGACCGGGCGAACTTGGCGAGGCGGTACGTGATGTACGTGCCGTCGTCGTTGGCGACGGTGATGTAGTCCGCGGAGAGCTCCTGGATCACACCGTCCTTCTCGGCCTTCACGACGTCGCCGGCGTCGGTGGCACAGCGGTACTCCATGCCGGTGCCGACGAGCGGGGCCTCCGCCTTGATGAGCGGAACGGCCTGGCGCATCATGTTCGCGCCCATGAGGGCACGGTTGGCGTCGTCGTGCTCGAGGAACGGGATCATGGCGGTCGCGACCGACACCATCTGGCGCGGCGAGACGTCCATGTAGTCCACGTCCTCGGGGCCGACGTAGTCGACCTCGCCGCCACGGCGGCGGACCAGCACGCGGGCCTCGGCGAAGCGGAGCTCCTCCGTGAGCGGCGCGTTGGCCTGGGCGATGACGAAGCGGTCCTCCTCGTCGGCGGTCAGGTAGTCCACCTCGTCGGTGACCTGGCCGTCGACGACCTTGCGGTACGGCGTCTCGACGAAGCCGAACGCGTTGACGCGGCCGTACGAGGCGAGCGAACCGATCAGACCGATGTTCGGGCCTTCGGGGGTCTCGATCGGGCACATGCGTCCGTAGTGGGACGGGTGCACGTCACGGACCTCGAAGCCGGCCCGCTCACGGGAGAGACCGCCGGGGCCGAGCGCCGACAGACGACGCTTGTGGGTCAGACCAGACAGCGGGTTGTTCTGGTCCATGAACTGCGACAGCTGGCTGGTGCCGAAGAACTCCTTGATGGAGGCGACGACCGGCCGGATGTTGATCAGGGTCTGCGGCGTGATCGCCTCGACGTCCTGAGTGGTCATGCGCTCGCGCACGACGCGCTCCATCCGGGCCAGACCCGTGCGGACCTGGTTCTGGATGAGCTCGCCGACGTTGCGCAGGCGGCGGTTGCCGAAGTGGTCGATGTCGTCGGTCTCGACGACGATCGTCGAGCCGTTCTCACCGACGGTCTCGGTCTCGCCCGCGTGGAGCTTCACCAGGTACTTGATCGTCGCGATGACGTCGTCGACGGTCAGGACGCCCGCGTCCAGCGGCTCGTCCGCACCCAGCTTCTTGTTGACCTTGTAGCGGCCGACCTTGGCCAGGTCGTAGCGCTTCGGGTTGAAGTAGAGGTTCTCCAGAAGCGTCTGGGCGGCCTCGCGCGTCGGCGGCTCGCCCGGGCGCAGCTTGCGGTAGATGTCGAGCAGCGCGTCGTCCTGGCCCTGGGTGTGGTCCTTCTCCAGGGTGGCGCGCATGGACTCGTACTCGCCGAACTCCTGCAGGATCTGCTCGGTGGTCCAGCCGAGCGCCTTGAGGAGGACGGTCACGGACTGCTTGCGCTTGCGGTCGATGCGGACACCGACCATGTCGCGCTTGTCGATCTCCATCTCCAGCCAGGCACCCCGGGACGGGATGATCTTGGCGGAGAAGATGTCCTTGTCGGACGTCTTGTCGATGGAGGAGTCGAAGTACACACCCGGCGAGCGGACGAGCTGCGACACCACGACACGCTCGGTGCCGTTGATGACGAAGGTGCCCTTGTTGGTCATGAGCGGGAAGTCGCCCATGAAGACCGTCTGGGACTTGATCTCGCCGGTCTCGTTGTTGGTGAACTCGGCCGTGACGAAGAGCGGCGCGGCGTACGTGAAGTCGCGCTCCTTGCACTCGTCGATCGAGTTCTTCGGAGGCTCGAAGCGGTGGTCGCGGAAGGTCAGCGACATCGACCCGGAGAAGTCCTCGATCGGAGAGATCTCCTCGAAGATCTCCTCCAGACCGGACTTCGTGGGGACGTCCTGTCCGGACTCCAGAGCCGCCTCGACACGAGCCTTCCACGCGGCATTGCCGAGCAGCCAGTCAAAGCTCTCGGTCTGCAGCGCGAGCAGGTTCGGAACCTCGAGGGGCTCCTTGATCTTTGCAAAGGAGATGCGCAGCGGGGCGGTGCTTGCGCCGTTGTTCGTATTCGCGGTCGAGGCGTTGCGCGAGGCGGCCAAGAGGGGGTCCTTCCGAGGGCTCGGACTCACTACGCGCGTACCGGTCCCAAGCGGGGCACAGAGAGAGAAGTCCCAGGTCAGGGCGTTCGGTCAACTGTGCTCTTGCGAGGGGATGCCCCTGGTGACGGGCAGGGGGCAGCTAACAGGCAGCGCAAAGGGTCAGTGTAGCCACTTGGCCCACTGATGTCCAGGGCGAGTAATTCGCAACCCTCGTTGTTCTCATCTCCGCGGCACCTCGCGCCGTCGGCGCACATCGATACTGCCCGTTCGGTCGTCGATCCATGCCTCGGATCCGGATCGTTGTGACGACGCGTCCTGAGAATTGCGCGCGGCGTGCGGTTCGTCAAGGCCCCCGGGTCCACGGGGCGCACGGCGAAGATCACCATACTCCCCCGGCGGCGCAGTGCAAGACAGACGTCACGGCAACGCCGAAGGGCGACCACCCGGATGGGTGATCGCCCTTCGCAACGCCCTCAGCGGACGTCAGTACGAGTCACAGGACCCGCAGGAGGTCACTTGACCTCGACGGAGGCACCGGCGCCCTTGAGGGCCTCGGCGGCCTTGTCAGCGGCCTCCTTGTTGACCTTCTCAAGGACCGGCTTCGGGGTGCCGTCGACGAGGTCCTTGGCCTCCTTCAGGCCCAGGGAGGTGAGCTCACGCACGACCTTGATGACCTGGATCTTCTTGTCGCCGGCGCCGGTGAGGATGACGTCGAACTCGTCCTTCTCCTCGACCTGGGCAGCCTCGCCACCGGCGGCACCGCCGGCGACGACGACCGGCGCGGCAGCGGCGGCGGTGACGTCGAACTTCTCCTCGAACGCCTTCACGAACTCGGAGAGCTCGATGAGGGTCATCTCCTCGAACTGCGCGAGCAGGTCTTCCTGAGACAGCTTCGCCATGATGGCGGTCCTTCCACTAATTCGGCTGGTGCCGGGATGTACATGTGAGGCGGGCGTACGTTGGGCCCGCTGCGACCGTCGCCTTCGTCAGGCGGCGATCAATGCGCGAGCCGAATTACTCGGCACCGCCCTGCTCGGCCTGCTTGGCGCGAAGAGCGTCCACGGTGCGGACGAGCTTCGACGGCAGCGCCTGGAAGAGGGAGGCAGCCTGGGACTGCTTGCCCTTCAGCGCGCCGGCCAGCTTGCTGAGCAGAACCTCGCGGGACTCGAGGTCCGCAAGCTTCTTGATCTCGTCGGCGGACAGCGCCTTGCCCTCAAGGACACCGCCCTTGATGACGAGATTCGGGTTCTCCTTGGTGAAGTCACGCAGCGCCTTCGCCGACTCCACCGGGTCACCGGTGATGAAGGCGACAGCCGTCGGACCAGCGAACTGGTCGTCCAGCGTCGAGATCCCGGCCTCGTTGGCCGCAATCTTGGTCAGCGTGTTCTTCACCACGGCGTACTGGGCGTTCTCACCGAGCGAACGGCGCAGCGTCTTGAGCTGCGCCACGGTGAGACCGCGGTACTCGGTCAGCACAGCGGCGTTGGAGCTGCGGAACTTGTCCGTCAGCTCGGCAACCGCGGCAGCCTTGTCGGGCCTCGCCATGAGCCTCGGCCTCCTTCCGGGTGATTCGGACCGCAGTGGCTGAAGGAAGGAGACTGGGCAAAACGAAACGCCCCGGCGCAGGCGCACGGGGCGTGACTCGACCAGGACGGAAAAGTCCCAGGAGTTACATCCACAGTCACCTGCGCAGGCCGTCCGTAGCTAGCGGATCCTTCGGCGGCTACGCCCCTACGGGCACAGCAGCGACCAGCGGTCTTTGGCTTCCGTGGAAGAGTACGGGAACGGGTCGCCGTCAAGCAAATCGGGACCGACCGGGTGATCAGGCCCCGCCGTTCTCCCGGGCCGCCTTGGTCATGTCCTCGATCATCTTCAGGAAGTCGACGGTCTCACCGGCGGGAGGCGCCTGGACTGCGGCCTTGATCCCGTAGTCCGAGTAGGTGGCGGAGATCTCCATCGTGCCCCGCGCCGTCTTCATGCCGACGTCCATCTTGACCGGGTAGCCGTCCTCATTGACCCAGACCTCGGTGTCGTACGCCGTGATGCCGGCCTTCTTGACCGTGGCCAGGACCTGCTCGCGGTCCTTCTCGGGGAGCGTGGAGAGCGACTTGTTGGATGCGATCATCTCGTCCACGGAGAGCGTGCCCTTGTAGTGCTGGGCGTCCACGCCGTCGACCTTCTCCCGGCCGACGTGCTTCAGGTTCGGCGACTCCAGGAGCAGGGCCAGCTGCTTGGCCGGACCCTGGTTCATGTTCTCCAGGTCGGCGGTCATCGCCTTCTGGAGGCCCTTGTCACCGGACATCTCGGCCATGGCGGCGAAGTCCATCTTGATCCACCGCTTGCCGCCCATCCGGGCGGCGGCCTTCTTGCCCATGTCCATGTACGTGATGTTGTCGAGCATCACCATGCGCATCTGCTGGGCCCCGTCCGGACCGGCCGCGGCGAAGCCGCCCTTCATCGTGAGGTCCAGCTGCGCCGGCGCCCAGCCCATGACGCCGGACATCTCCATGTCGCCCGCGCCGGGTCCGGCGCCCGGGACGCCCAGCGCCTCCGGCGTGGAGATCGTCATCTTGACCCGCGCGGTCTTCGCCTCGGCGGTCTTCTTGTACGCGGCCTGGATGACCTGCGTCGCCGAGGACCACTGGACCTCGTCCTTCACCCCGTCGGCGGCCTTCCTGTCCCCGCCCTGGCAGCCCGCGACACCGACGGCGACAGCCGCGGCCGTCAGCGAGACCCCCACACGCTTCCATGCCGGTACGGCCATGTCCCCCACCCCTCGTCTTCTCTTGTGCGAACACCTGAACCGTAACGCACACGTACGACAGCGACCGTGAAAAAAGCCGGTCCCCACGCCTCCGGAGAGGCGCGGGGACCGGCTCATGGGACCGATTGAGCCATCAGGCTCAGACCGCGGCCGGGTCCTCCTCGACGAGGAGGTTGCGGGTGCGGTTCGGGTCGATCTGGATGCCGGGGCCCATCGTGGTGCTGATGGCGGCCTTCTTGATGTAGCGACCCTTGGCGGCGGACGGCTTCAGACGGAGGATCTCCTCCAGAGCGGCGCCGTAGTTCTCCACCAGCTTGGCCTCCTCGAAGGAGGTCTTGCCGATGATGAAGTGCAGGTTCGCGTGCTTGTCGACACGGAACTCGATCTTGCCGCCCTTGATGTCGGTGACAGCCTTGGCGACGTCCATGGTCACGGTGCCGGTCTTCGGGTTCGGCATCAGACCACGCGGACCGAGCACGCGGCCGAGGCGGCCGACCTTGCCCATGAGGTCCGGGGTGGCGACGACGGCGTCGAAGTCCAGGCGGCCCTTCGACACCTCGTCGATCAGCTCGTCGGCGCCGACGATGTCGGCGCCCGCGGCACGCGCGGCCTCGGCACGGTCACCGGTCGCGAAGACCAGGACCCGGGCGGTCTTACCGGTGCCGTGCGGGAGGTTCACGGTGCCACGGACCATCTGGTCGGCCTTGCGCGGGTCGACACCCAGGCGGAAGGCGACCTCGACGGTGCCGTCGAACTTGGTCGTGGAGGTCTCCTTGGCGAGACGCACGGCCTCGAGCGGGGCGTACAGCTTCTCCCGGTCGATCTTGGCGTCCGCAGCGCGGAGAGACTTGCTGCGCTTCACTTCTACTCCTGCAGTTCAGGTCTGGAGTTGTGGTGCGGGCCGCGCATGGCCCTTCCACAGTGGTGGTCAGACGGGGGTGAGGTCAGCCCTCGACCGTGATGCCCATGGAACGGGCGGTGCCGGCGATGATCTTCTCGGCGGCGTCCAGGTCGTTCGCGTTGAGGTCGGGCATCTTGGTGGTGGCGATCTCGCGGACCTGGGCGCTCGTGAGCTTGGCGACCTTGGTCTTGTGCGGCTCGCCGGAGCCCTTCTCCACGCCCGCGGCCTTGAGGATCATCCGCGACGCCGGCGGCGTCTTGGTGATGAAGGTGAAGGAGCGGTCCTCGTAGACCGTGATCTCCACCGGGATGACCCAGCCACGCTGCGACTCGGTCGCGGCGTTGTAGGCCTTGCAGAACTCCATGATGTTGACGCCGTGCTGACCCAGCGCGGGGCCGACCGGCGGAGCCGGGTTGGCGGCGCCGGCCTGGATCTGGAGCTTGATCAGCCCCGTGACCTTCTTCTTCTTGGGAGGCATTCCGGGTCCTCTTCCTGATTCCTGTTTCCTGTGCCCGAAGGCACCTGTGCCCAAAGGCAACCGCACAACGATAACGGCTACTGGCGCACAGCTAAAAACCGAGCAGGTCAGAGCGGCGAGAGTCCGCTCTGACCTGCTCAGAGGCTGCTGTCCAGAAGGATCAGTTCTTCTGGATCTGGTCGAAGCTCAGCTCGACCGGGGTCTCGCGGCCGAAGATCTCGACCAGGCCCTTGACCTTCTTCGAGTCGGCGTTGATCTCGTTGATCGTGGCCTGCAGCGTGGCGAACGGGCCGTCGGTGACGGTGACCGAGTCGCCGACCTCGAAGTCCAGGACCTGCACCTCGACCTTGCGGGCGGGGGCGGGCTTGCCCTCGGCCTCGGCGGCCTCGCGCGCGGCCTTGGCCTCGGCCTCGGGGGCGAGCATCTTGACGATCTCGTCCAGCGTCAGCGGGTACGGGTCGTAGGCGTTGCCGACGAAGCCGGTGACGCCCGGGGTGTTGCGGACGACGCCCCAGGACTCGTTCGTCAGGTCCATGCGGACGAGCACATAGCCGGGCAGCTTGTTCTGCTTGACGTTCTTGCGCTCGCCGTTCTTGATCTGGACGATCTCTTCCTCGGGCACCTCGGCCTGGTAGATGAAGTCCTCGACGTTCAGCGAGACGGCACGCTGCTCCAGGTTGGCCTTCACGCGCTTCTCGTAGCCCGCGTAGGTGTGGATGACGTACCACTCGCCCGGCAGACCGCGCAGCTCCTCGCGGAGGGCGGCGACGGGGTCGACCGGCTCCTCCTCGACGGCCTCGGCCTCGGCCTCTTCGTCGGTCTCGTCCGCCGAAGCCTCGGCGGCATCCTCGGCGTCCTCGTCGACGTCGACGTCCTCGACGTGCAGGGCCGCGTCCTCGGCCGCCTCGCCGGCAGCGGCGTCCGCAGCTTCCGCCTGGTCCTCGTCGGCCGCCTCGACGATGTCGAGCTCGTCCTGGGCGGACTCGTTCAGGTTCGGGTCAGACACGGTGGCTGCTTCTTCCTGGATACAGATGGGGTGGAACATGCGAAAAGGGGCGCCGGGGTGGGCGCCCTCCGCGGGGAATCAGCCGAAGACGTACTGGACTGCTTCCGTAAAGCCGAGGTCAATCACGGTCACGAGACCGATCATGATGACGACAAAGATGATCACAACCGTGGTGTACGTGGTCAGCTGGCTGCGGGTCGGCCAGACGACCTTGCGGAGCTCCGCGATGATCTGGCGGTAGAAGAGCGCGAGACGGCCCAGCGGGCCCTTCTTGGCGCGCTTGCCACCCTTGCGGGTCTTCTTCTTCGACTCCGGCGCTTCGTCCTCAGCATCAGGCATGTCGATGGAGCCTACGGCGTCCGTCACGTCTCTCACCTGATTCCGGGTCGGCCGTGCCGCGCCCGGGTGGAGCCGCACGGCGGTGCAATGAAGTACATACCTGCGCACACATCCTGGCGGTGTGTGTAGCAGGGCCGGAGGGACTTGAACCCCCAACCGCTGGTTTTGGAGACCAGTGCTCTACCAATTGAGCTACGACCCTATGTCGTTCTGCCCCCAACCTACCGCATCCGTGGAGGTGGTCGGTGAGGGCCAACGAGCAGAGAGTGTACGTGGTCAGGGGCGCTGCGTCGAACAGATAGCCCCGGACGCCTTCGCGGCGCCTCCGCCGGACGGTCGTGTCCGTACAGCGAAACCTGTGTGTCGGGCACGTTCCGGGTCTGGAACGATGGGCCGTATGAGCGCTGCAACCCCTCCGGCCGAGCGCCGGGTCTCCGCCCGTATCGGTGCGATCTCCGAGTCCGCGACCCTCGCCGTCGACGCCAAGGCCAAGGCCCTCAAGGCCGCCGGGCGCCCGGTGATCGGCTTCGGCGCGGGCGAGCCCGACTTCCCGACGCCCGGCTACATCGTCGAGGCCGCCGTCGAGGCCTGCCGTGACCCGAAGTACCACCGCTACACGCCGGCCGGCGGCCTGCCCGAGCTGAAGGCCGCGATCGCCGCGAAGACCCTGCGGGACTCCGGCTACGAGATCGACCCGTCCCAGGTCCTCGTGACCAACGGCGGCAAGCAGGCGATCTACGAGGCGTTCGCGGCGATCCTGGACCCGGGCGACGAGGTCATCGTCCCGGCCCCGTACTGGACGACGTACCCGGAGTCGATCCGCCTGGCGGGCGGCGTGCCGGTCGAGGTCGTCGCCGACGAGACCACGGGCTACCGCGTCTCCGTCGAGCAGCTGGAGGCGGCGCGTACGGAGCGTACGAAGGTCGTGCTCTTCGTCTCCCCGTCCAACCCGACCGGCGCGGTGTACGCGCGGGAGGACGCCGAGGCGATCGGCCGCTGGGCCGTGGAGCACGGCCTGTGGGTGCTGACGGACGAGATCTACGAGCACCTGGTCTACGGCGACGCCACCTTCGCCTCGCTGCCGGCGCTGGTCCCCGAGCTGCGCGAGAAGTGCATCGTGGTGAACGGCGTGGCCAAGACCTACGCCATGACCGGCTGGCGCGTGGGGTGGCTGATCGGCCCGAAGGACGTGGTGAAGGCCGCGACGAACCTCCAGTCGCACGCCACCTCCAACGTGTCGAACGTCGCACAGGTCGCCGCGCTGGCCGCCGTCTCCGGCGACCTGGCGGCCGTCGCCGAGATGCGCGCCGCCTTCGACCGCCGCCGGCAGACGATCGTGCGGATGCTCAACGAGATCGACGGCGTGATCTGCCCCACGCCGGAGGGCGCGTTCTACGCGTACCCGTCGGTGAAGGGCCTGCTCGGCAAGGAGATCCGCGGCAAGCGCCCGCAGACGTCCGTCGAGCTGGCGGCGCTGATCCTGGACGAGGTCGAGGTAGCGGTCGTCCCGGGCGAGGCCTTCGGCACGCCGGGCTACCTGCGCCTGTCGTACGCGCTCGGCGACGAGGACCTGGTCGAGGGCGTGTCGCGGATGCAGAAGCTGCTGGCGGAGGCGCGCGACTGAGCACCCGCGCGACGCCTCACGGGCCCCGGCCGCCTCGGCCGGGGCCCGTTTTTTCGTTCCCGGAAGCACCCGTTCGGCGAAAGGGGCTGCCGTACGGCGGGGACCTGCGGCAAGATCCCTGGATGGAGCCAGTCCGGGATCTGAAACTGCTGCCCAAGGCGCATCTGCACCTGCACTTCACGGGGTCGATGCGGCCCGCCACCCTGCTGGAACTCGCCGACAAGTACGGCGTACACCTTCCCGAGGCGCTGACCGGCGGTGAGCCGCCGAAGCTGCGGGCGACCGACGAGCGGGGCTGGTTCCGGTTCCAGCGGCTCTACGACATCGCCCGGTCCTGTCTGCGGGAGCCGGAGGACATCCGGCGGCTCGTGCGGGAGGCGGCCGAGGAGGACGTCAGGGACGGCTCCGGCTGGCTGGAGATCCAGGTGGACCCCACGTCGTACGCGCCCCGGCTGGGCGGTCTGATCCCGGCGCTGGAGATCATCCTGGACGCGGTGGAGGCCGCCTCGCGCGAGACCGGCCTCGGGATCAGGGTCCTGGTGGCGGCGAACCGGATGAAGCACCCGCTGGACGCCCGTACGCTCGCCCGGCTCGCCGTGCGGTACGCGGAGCGGGGCGTGGTCGGGTTCGGGCTCTCCAACGACGAGCGCAGAGGCATGGCGCGGGACTTCGACCGGGCGTTCGCGATCGCCCGTGAGGGCGGCCTGCTGGCGGCGCCGCACGGCGGTGAGCTGACGGGTCCCGCGTCGGTGCGGGACTGCCTGGACGACCTGCGGGCCGCGCGGATCGGGCACGGGGTGCGGGCGGTGGAGGACCCGCGGCTGATGCGGCGGCTCGCCGAGAAGGGCGTGACGTGCGAGGTGTGCCCGGCGTCGAACGTGGCCCTCGGCGTCTACGAGAAGCCCGAGCACGTGCCGCTGCGGGCGTTCTTCGACGCGGGGGTGCCGATGGCGCTGGGCGCGGACGACCCGCTGCTGTTCGGCGCGCGGCTGGCGGACCAGTACGAGATCGCCCGGCAGCACCACGGCTTCACCGACGCCGAGCTGGCGGAGCTGGCCCGCCAGTCGGTGCGCGGCTCGGTGGCCCCGGAGGACGTGCGGCAGAAGCTGCTGTCGGAGATCGACGCGTGGCTGGCGGCCCCGGCCGCCTGACGCGTACCGGCCCTACAGGCTGACGCCGACCGTGACCGGCTCGTTGACGAGGGTCACGCCGAAGGCGTCGCGGACGCCGGCGACGACCTCGCGGGCCAGGGCCAGGAGGTCCTCGGTGGTGGCCTCGCCGCGGTTGGTGAGGGCGAGGGTGTGCTTGGTGGAGATACGGGCCGGACCGGTGCCGTAGCCCTTGGTGAAGCCCGCCTTGTCGATCAGCCAGGCCGCCGACGTCTTGGTGCGGCCCTCCCCCGCCGGGTAGGCGGGCGGGGTGACGTCCGGGCCGAGGCGCTCGTGGACGCGCCCGAGGAACGCCTCGTACTCCGCGTCGGTGAGGATCGGGTTGGTGAAGAAGGAGCCGGCGGACCAGGTGTCGTGGTCGTCGGGGTCGAGGACCATGCCCTTGCCGGCGCGCAGGGCGAGGACGGTCTCGCGGGCTGCCGCCAGCGGGACGCGGTCGCCGGGCTCGACACCGAGCGCGCGGGCGGTCTCGGCGTACCTCAGGGGGGCGCTCATGCCCCCGGCGTCCTCCAGCTCGAAGCGGACCCGCAGGACCACGAAACGGTCCGGGTGGGCCTTGAAGCGGCTGTGCCGGTAGGAGAAGGCGCAGTCGCCGTTGGGGATGGTGACGATCTCCTCGGCGCGCCGGTCGTACGCCACGACCTCGGTGATCGTGCTGGAGACCTCCTGGCCGTACGCCCCGACGTTCTGGATCGGGGTGGCGCCGGCCGAGCCGGGGATGCCGGCCAGGCACTCGATGCCGGCGAGGCCGGCCTCGACGGTGCGGGCGACGGCGTCGGACCAGATTTCGCCGGCGGCCAACTCCAGGCGCGTGCCGTCGAGCGAGAAGCCGCGGGTCGCGATGCGCAGGGCGGTGCCGTCGAAGCCCTTGTCGCCGATGACCAGGTTGGAGCCGCCGCCGATGAGCAGCAGCGGCGTGCCGGTGGCGTCCGCCTCGCGCACGGCCGCGACGACCTCGTCGTCCGTGGTGGCGGTCAGCAGCCGGCCGGCGGGGCCGCCGAGCCGGAAGGTGGTCAGGGGGGCGAGGGGAGCGTCGTGGAGTTCCTGCACGCGCTCAAGGTTACGGTGCGCCCCGCCCCCGCCGCCCGTCAGGCGAGCTGGACCACCGCGCGTGACATGCCCAGCACCTTCTGGCCCGCGCTCATGGCGGTCAGGTCCACGCGGACGCGGCGGTCGTCCAGCTTCGCGGCGACCTTGGCGCTGACCTCGATCAGCGCGCCCGTCTCGTCGTTGGGCACGACGACCGGCTTGGTGAAGCGCACGCCGTACTCGACGACCGCGCCGGGGTCGCCGATCCAGTCGGTGACGACGCGGATCGCCTCGGCCATGGTGAACATGCCGTGGGCGATGACATCGGGGAGGCCGACCTCGCGGGCGAACTTCTCGTTCCAGTGGATCGGGTTGAAGTCGCCGGAGGCGCCCGCGTACTGGACGAGTGTGGCGCGCGTCACGGGGAAGCTCTGGGCCGGCAGCTCGGTGCCGACCTCGACGTCGTCGAATGCGATCTTTGCGGTCATGGTGTGTCTCACGCCTCCTCTGCCGCGCGCGCGACGAGCTTGATCCAGGCGGTCACGACGTGCTCGCCCGCCTCGTCGTGGACCTCACCGCGGATGTCGAGGATGTCGTTCCCGGCGAGGGACTTGATTCCCTCGATGGTCGAGGTGACCGTGAGGCGGTCGCCCGCGCGGACGGGGCGGGTGTACGCGAATTTCTGGTCGCCGTGCACGACGCGGCTGTAGTCGAGCCCGAGCTGCGGGTCGTCGATCACCAGTCCCGCGGCCTTGAAAGTGATCGCGAACACAAAAGTGGGAGGGGCGATCACTTCGGGGTGGCCGAGCGCTTTGGCGGCCTCCGTGTCGGTGTACACGGGATTCGTGTCACCGATCGCCTCGGCGAACTCACGGATCTTCTCCCGGCCGACCTCATAGGGGGCGGTGGGCGGATAGGTCCGCCCCACGAAGGACTGGTCGAGCGCCATGGACTCGGTACCTCCTGCTGTCCTGATGTCGTGCTGATGTCGTGCTGTGCATCCGGGTGTCCGGCGTCCGGTGCGATCCGGCGTGCTGCTGATCCGGAGTGCTGCGATCCGGGTCCTTGGGCCCGGGTGCTCGGGCCCCGGGCTTGGGCTCCCGGTGCTCGGGATCCGGCGCAAACGACACGAGGCCGCCCCCGGTGGGGACGGCCTCGTGTACGAGCCTGGTTCAGCGCGTCTCGCGGTGCGCGGTGTGCGCGTTGCAGCGCGGGCAGTGCTTCTTCATCTCAAGACGGTCCGGGTTGTTGCGCCGGTTCTTCTTGGTGATGTAGTTCCGCTCCTTGCACTCCACGCAGGCCAGCGTGATCTTCGGGCGGACGTCGGTGGCAGCCACGTGAGTGCTCCTTGACGGACGGATGGACGGATGGAACGCAGAAAAGAGTAGCCGATCGAAGGACCGACCCCACAATCGGCTACTGGGAGTAGCGGTGACCGGACTTGAACCGGTGACACAGCGATTATGAGCCGCTTGCTCTACCGACTGAGCTACACCGCTGAGATGTCGGATCCCCTCACCCGAGGGTGAGGATAACCTCCACCAGAGCCCCAATACGGAATCGAACCGTAGACCTTCTCCTTACCATGGAGACGCTCTGCCGACTGAGCTATTGGGGCGAGCGATGAAGACATTACACGGTCGGCCGCCGTTCGCCCAAATCCGATTCCCGGACCCCGGGCACAGGGCCTGCCCACCGCCCGTGCAGCGCCCCATAGGCCACTCGTGCCCCACGCCGGTACGACTATTGCGCTCCTCCTCGAAGCCCGGACGGACGGCGCCTAGGCTCGCCTCACGCTGCGCGATCTTGCATCGTCCCCTCCCCCGTGCCCCCTTCCCCGCCAGGAGCCCGATGTCCTCCGACAGCCAGCAGCCGCGGCCGCCCGAGGGCGCCCTGACCGACACCACCGCGCTGCTGCTGTGCGGCGCCCGCCTCACCGACGGCCGGACCGTCGACGTACGGCTCAGCGGCGGGCGCATCGAGGCCGTCGGGACGCCGGGCAGCCTCGCCGCCCACGGGGCCCGCGTCGACCTGGCCGGCTACCTCCTGCTGCCCGCCCCGGCCGAGCCGCACGCGCACGCCGACACGGCCCTCAGCGCCGACTCGCCGGGCCCCGTCTCGTACGCCGTCGAGGACGTCCAGCGCCGCGCCACGGAGGCCGCGCTGCTCCAGCTCGGCCACGGCGCGACCGCCGTGCGCGCCCACGTGCGGATCGGCGACGTACAGGGCCTCGCCTCGCTGGAGGCGGTGCTCCAGGCCCGGCGCTCGCTGCGGGGCCTGGCCGACCTGACGGCGGTGGCCGTGCCCCGGCTGCTCACCGGGGTGGCCGGCGCGGACGGGCTCGCGATGCTGCGGGACGCGGTGAAGATGGGCGCGTCCGTCGTGGGCGGGTGCCCGGACCTGGACCCGGACCCGACGGGGTACGTCGAGGCGGTGCTGGAGGTCGCCGCGGAGCAGGGCTGCCCCGTGGACCTGCACACCGACGGGGACGATCCGGCGCGGCTGGCCCGGCTGGCGGCGATGGCGGGCGGGCTGCGCCCCGGGGTGACGATCGGCCCGTGCGGGGCGCTGGGGCGGCTTCCGGCGGACACCCGGTCGCGGGTGGCGGACCAGCTGGCGGCGGCCGGGGTGGCGGTGGTGTGTCTGCCGCAGGGCGGGTGCGCGGGGACGGAGGTGCGGGACGCGGCGCCCGTACGGCTGCTGCGGTCGGCGGGGGTGCGGATCGCGGCCGGCGGCGGGGCGCTGCGCGACGTGGCGAACCCGGTGGGCCGGGGCGACCCGCTGGAGGCGGCCTACCTGCTGGCGTCGCAGGGCGGGCTGCGGCCGGCGGAGGCGTACGGCGCGGTGAGCGGGGCGGCGCGGGAGGCGATGGGGCTGCCGGCGGTGCGGGTGGAGGCCGGGTTCCCGGCGGAGCTGCTGGCGGTGCGGGGTGACCGGCTGGCGGGCGTGCTGTCGCTGGCGTACAGCAGGATCGTGGTGCACCGGGGCCGGGTGGTGGCGCGGACGAGCGCGGTACGCGAGTACTGCGACTCGGCAGCGGCCCTGGACCTGCCGCGCCAGGCCCGCCCCGACGCGCGTCCGTGAGCGCTTGGCACCGGCGGCGCTCAGGGCGGGGTGGGGACTCACGCACTGCTGCGACGCGGCGGCCCCCGCTCGAATTGCCGCGTCGGGCAGGCCCCGAGGCGCGTCCGTGAGCGCTTTCCGCGCTCCCGCCGTACGGTCGTGAGCATGCGCATTGTCATCGCTGGAGGACACGGTCGGATCGCCCTGCGCCTGGAGAGGCTGCTGGCGGCCGCGGGACACGAGGTGGCGGGGATGATCCGCCAGCCGGAGCAGGCCGACGACCTGCGGGACGCGGGCGCCGAACCGGTCGTGCTGGACCTGGAGTCGGCCTCCCTGGAGATGGTCGCGGCGGTGCTGCAGGGCGCGGACGCGGCGGTCTTCGCGGCGGGCGCGGGCCAGGGCAGCGGCGCGGCCCGCAAGGCCACGGTGGACCGCGACGCGGCGATCCTGTTCGCCGACGCGGCCGAACGGGCGCACGTGCGGCGCCATGTCGTCGTCTCGTCGATGGGCGCCGACCCCGACCACAAGGGTGACGAGGTCTTCGACGCCTACCTGCGCGCGAAGGGCGCGGCGGACGCCCACGTCCGGTCCAAGAGCACCCTGGACTGGACGATCCTGCGCCCCGGCATCCTCACGGACGACGCGGGGACGGGCCTGGTCCGCCTGGAGGCCTCCACGGGCCGCGGCCCCATCCCCCGCGACGACGTGGCCGCGGTCCTGGCCGAACTCGTGGAAACCCCCGCGACGGCGGGCCTCACCCTGGAAGTGATCAGCGGCTCGATCCCGGTCTCCGTCGCGGCGAAGGACGTGGCGGGGAACTGAGCGGGGGCTTGCGGCTTGCGGCTTGCGGCTTGCGGCTTGCGGCTTGCGGCTTGCGGCTTGCGGCTTGCGGCTTGCGGCAACGAGAAAACCCCCGCCGCTCCGCGTTTCCGCGAGCGACGGGGGTCATCAGCGTGGCGGCGCCAGGATTCGAACCTGGGTAGGCTAAGCCGACGGATTTACAGTCCGCTCCCATTGGCCACTCGGGCACACCGCCATGGGATGTCGCCTCGGAACTCCCGCCTTTCGGCGGTGCTCCCTGGCAACGACGTAAACAATACCTGATCCCCGGGGGTGCTCCGCCACCGGATTGATCAGCGCCCGGGGCGGGTGCGGGTGGCTAGGCTTTGGGGTGGCGGCCGGCGTGGTCCGGCCGTACCTCACACACCCGATACAAGGAGCCACAGGACATGGCCGACTCCAGTTTCGACATCGTCTCGAAGGTCGAGCGGCAGGAGGTCGACAACGCCCTCAACCAGGCGGCGAAGGAGATCTCGCAGCGCTACGACTTCAAGAACGTCGGGGCGTCGATCTCCTGGTCCGGCGACAAGATCCTGATGCAGGCGAACTCCGAGGACCGGGTCAACGCGATCCTCGACGTGTTCCAGTCCAAGCTGATCAAGCGCGGGATCTCGCTCAAGGCGCTGGAGGCCGGCGAGCCGCAGCTGTCCGGCAAGGAGTACAAGATCTTCGCCACGATCCAGGAGGGCATCTCCCAGGAGAACGCGAAGAAGGTGGCGAAGATCATCCGCGACGAGGGCCCCAAGGGTGTCAAGGCGCAGGTGCAGGGCGAGGAGCTGCGCGTCAGCTCCAAGAGCCGCGACGACCTCCAGGCCGTGATCGCGCTGCTGAAGGCCCAGGACTTCGACTTCGCGCTGCAGTTCGTGAACTACCGCTGACGCGGGGCTGTCACCTCCTGGCAGCTCACAGGCGAACGGGGGCGGGCACGGCCGACGACGGCCGGTCCGCCCCCGCCTTGTGCGCGGCCCACTCTTGCCTCATGTCGGATTCCTGCCAGCGTGCGGGCTCGGGCGGGGACAGACTGGGGGTGAGGAAAGGACCGCTCATGACCGTGTACGCGCACGTCGACAGCCCGTTGGGCACCATGCTGCTCGTCGGCGAGGAGGCCGCCGAGGGTGGCGTCGCCCTCGTCTCGCTGTCCCTGCCCGGACAGAAGGGCGGGGCCTCCGTACGGGACGGCTGGCGGCATGCGCCTGGTGTCTTCGAGGGCGTCGCCGCGCAGTTGCGGGAGTACTTCGCCGGGCGGCTCGTCCGGTTCGACATTCCCTTCGTGGCCGGGGGCACCGACTTCCAGCGGCGCGTCTGGCGGGCCCTCGAAGACATCCCGTACGGCACGACCGTGTCGTACGGCGACATCGCCGCGCACGTCGGCGTCCGGGGCGCCGGGGTGCGGGCCGTGGGCACGGCGATCGGGCGCAATCCGCTGCTGGTGGTACGGCCCTGCCACCGGGTCATCGGCGCCGACGGATCGCTGCGCGGGTACGCGGCCGGGGCCGACCGCAAGGAGCGGCTGCTGGGCCTGGAAGGCGCGCTCGCACCGTGACCGGTGCGGGTGGCGGCGGCGCCCTGTTCCGGCTGTCGGGCGACCGGGCGGAGGTGGCCCCCGGAGCGGTCCACGTACCCGGCTGGCTGCCCCTGGAGCGGCAGCGCGAGCTGGTGGCCGCGTGCCGGGACTGGGCGCGGGGGCCCGTGCCGCTGCGGCACACAGTGCTGCCCAACGGTGGGGTGATGTCGGTGCGAACCGTGTGCCTGGGCTGGCACTGGCAGCCGTACCGGTACACCCGGACCGCCGACGACGTGAACGGCGCCCGTGTCGCCCCCTTCCCGGACTGGCTGGGCGACCTGGGGCGGGCGGCGGTGGCCGAGGCGTACGGGGACGACGGCGGGTACGCGCCGGACGCCGCCCTGATCAACTTCTACGACGGCGACTCCCGGATGGGCATGCACCAGGACCGGGAGGAACGCTCCGGCGCCCCCGTGGTGTCGCTGAGCATCGGCGACACCTGCGTCTTCCGGTTCGGCAACACCGAGAGCCGTGGCCGGCCCTACACGGACGTGGAGCTGGTGTCGGGCGACCTGTTCGTCTTCGGCGGGCCGTCGCGCTTCGCCCACCACGGGGTTCCGAAGGTGTACGCCGGGACCGGCGACCCGGCGGTGGGGATGCGGTCCGGGCGGCTGAACATCACCTTGCGGGAGACGGGGCTGCGGTAGGCGCGGGCGGGGATGGCGAGCGTTGGGTGCGGTGGGCGTGGGTCGGGATGCGGGGCGGTGGGTGCGGTGGGCGTGGGTGCGGTGGGCGTGGGTGCGCCGCAGGCCGAGCGCCGCGGGTGGGTGCGGCGCTGCCGGTGCGCCCGGCCTGGTCCCGTGCGGGCGGGCCCTCGGGTCTGGCCCGGGTGCCGTGTGGGGCGTGCGGGCGTGCCGACGTGCAGGCGAGGCCGTCAGGCGCCGCGCCGCCCCGGTCAGCGTGAGCGGGAGTGGCCGAACAGGATCCGGTAGGCGATCAGCAGCACCAGCGACCCCCCGATCGCCGCCAGCCACGTGGCACCGTCGAAGAACTCGTTGGTGATGGGCCGGTCCAGGAACCGCGCGGATATCCAGCCGCCCGTGAAGGCGCCCGCGATGCCGATGAGCGTGGTGCCGATCAGCCCGCCGGGGTCGCGGCCCGGCAGGAGCACCTTGGCTATGACGCCGGCCAGCAGCCCCAGGACGATCCAACCGATGAAGGTCATGCCGTGCACCTGCCTTTCGTACGGTGTTGCCCGGGAGGACGCCGCGGGGGCGAACAGTGGTTGCGCTGGTCAGTAAGGTGCCGCGCATGGCACAGGAACTACGACGGTCGCTCGGGGTGTTCGACGCGGTCGTGATCGGGCTGGGTTCGATGGTGGGCGCCGGCATCTTCGTCGCGCTCGGGCCGGCCGCCGGGGCCGCGGGGAGCGGGCTGTTGCTCGGTCTCGCGCTGGCCGCCGTCGTCGCGTACTGCAATGCCATGTCGTCGGCGCGGCTCGCCGCCCGCTACCCGGCGTCGGGTGGCACGTACGTCTACGGGCGGGAACGGCTCGGGCCCTTCTGGGGCTTCCTCGCGGGCTGGGGGTTCGTGGTCGGCAAGACCGCCTCGTGCGCGGCGATGGCGCTGACCGTGGGCGCGTACGTGTGGCCCGGTCAGGCGCACGCGGTGGCCGTGGCCGCGGTGGTGGCGCTCACCGCCGTGAACTACGGAGGTATCCAGAAGTCGGCTCTGGTGACGCGGCTGATCGTGGCCGTGGTCCTGGCCGTTCTGGCTGCCGTGGTGGTCTCCTCCCTGGGATCGGGCCATGCCGAGTTCGCTCGGCTGGAGCTGGGTGATGACGCCTCGGCGGGTGGAGTGCTGGAAGCCGCCGGGCTGCTGTTCTTCGCGTTCGCGGGGTACGCCCGGATCGCGACGCTCGGGGAAGAGGTCCGGGACCCGGAGCGGACGATCCCGCGGGCGGTCCCGCTGGCGCTGGGCATCGCGCTGGTCGTGTACGTGGGTGTGGCGGTCTCCGTTCTGTCGGTGCTGGGCGCGGACGCGCTGGGGCGGTCGGTGGCCCCCCTCACGGACGCCGTGCGGGCGGCCGGCGCGGACTGGCTGGTGCCGGTCGTGCGGGTGGGGGCGGCGGTGGCCGCGCTCGGCTCGCTGCTGGCGCTGATCCTCGGGGTTTCCCGTACGACACTGGCGATGGCGCGGGACGGTCATCTGCCGGGCACACTCGCGGCTGTTCACCCCCGCTTCCAGGTGCCGCACCACGCGGAGCTGGCGGTGGGCGCGGTGGTGGCGATCGTGGCGGCGACGGCGGATGTGCGGGGGGCGATCGGCTTCTCGTCGTTCGGTGTGCTGGTCTACTACGCGATCGCCAACGCCTCGGCGTGGACGCTCGATTCGCGCAGTCGGTGGTCGGTGCGGGTCGTGGCGGTCGTCGGACTGGCGGGGTGTCTGGTGCTGGCGTTCTCCCTTCCGGTGTCGTCGGTCCTGGCCGGTGCCGCGGTCCTGGCGGCGGGCGCGGTGCTGTACGCGGTGCGGGCGCGGGCGTAGGCGCGTACGCCTGGGCGGCGGACGGCGGTTGGGCTGTGCTTGGGCCGCGGACGGTGGCGGAGGCTGAGCCTGGGCGGCGGACGTTGGCGGAGGCTGGGCTTGGGCGCGCCTCTGGGTGGGTTCGGGTGCGGACGCCGAGTCGGGCGTTCAGGGGTACGGCAAGGGACCCCCGGGGGCGCGGCGGGCCAGCCGCCTGGGGCGGCGCCCACCAGGGCCCGAACAGGGAGCGTCAGGCGGCCTGGGGCTACCCACAGGTGCCCGGGCGTGGAGCGTCAGGCGGGTGCGTCGGACGTGCGTATGCCGGTGAGGGCGCGCGCCCTGAATCCGGGCCAGTGCGGCCGGTCGCCCTCGAAGCCCTCCTCCTCGTCGAACCAGCCGGTGCCCTCCAGCCAGTCCGTCAGCCACGCGGCGAGGCCGGGTGCGAGGACGTACCAGGCGTACTCCACCTCGCCGGGGTTCGGGTCGAACAGCAGCATCGCGGCCGTGTCGCTGCGGCAGTCGACGCAGGCGAGCATCGCGCAGCCGAGGTCGGCGATCGGGACCACGCCCTCCGGCCAGGGCCACTCGGCGTCCTCGCCTCGTCCGGAGCTGCGGTAGGCGTCGTAACAGGAGACGGCTTGGCCCAGCGGCAACAGGCCGTAGTCCGGGCCGAATCGGCCGTCGGCGACGCGGGTGTACAGGGCGGTGAGCAGCGGGGGCAGCGGGAAGCCGAGCGTGGCCTCGGCGGCCGCGACGTCGTCCGCGGTGGCGGGCCGGGGCCTGGGCTTCCCGGTCCACGGATGGACGCCGGGCGCCGCGGCCGCGACCCGGCGCAGCAACTCCTCGTTCTCGGTCATGTGTTCATCGTGGACCACGCCACTGACAACGCGCAGGGCCTGTGGATAACCCGCGCTCCCGTGTCTACCGCGCCGCGAAGGGCTGGTCCGCGGGCACGATCTCCTTGCCGAGCGGCAGCAGCGAGACCGGGATCAGCTTGAAGTTCGCGATGCCCAGCGGGATACCGATGATCGTGACGCAGAGGACGATGCCCGTGGCGATGTGGCCGATGGCGAGCCACCAGCCCGCGAGGACCAGCCACAGCACATTGCCGAGGCAGGAGGCCGCGCCCGCGTCACGGCGGTCGACCACGGTGTGCCCGAACGGCCAGAGCGCGTAGAGACCGATACGGAACGCGGCGATACCGAAGGGGATGCCGATGATGGTGATGCACAGCAGCAGTCCCGCTGCCATGTAGCCGAGGAACAGCCAGAAGCCGCTGAATACCAGCCATATGAGGTTGAGAAGGGTCTTCACGGGCGGTGACCTGCCATCTGCTCGAGTCGGGAGATACGCTCCGCCATCGGCGGATGCGTGGAGAACATACGGGACATCCCCTGGCCCGGCCGGAACGGGTTGGCGATCATCATGTGGCTCGCCGTCTCGATGCGGGGCTCCGGCGGCAGCGGCAGCCGCTGTGTGCCCGCCTCCAGCTTGCGCAGGGCGCTCGCGAGGGCCAGCGGGTCGCCGGTGAGCCGGGCCCCGGAGGCGTCCGCCTCGTACTCCCGGGAACGGCTGATCGCGAGCTGGATCACGGACGCGGCGAGCGGCCCCAGGATCATGATCAGCAGCATGCCGAGCAGGCCGGGGCCCTCGTCGTCGTCGGAGCGGCCGACCGGGATCAGCCAGGCGAAGTTCACCAGGAACACGATCACGGAGGCGAGGGCGCCGGCGACCGAGGAGATGAGGATGTCGCGGTTGTACACGTGGCTCAGCTCGTGGCCGATGACTCCGCGCAGCTCGCGCTCGTTCAGGAGCTGCAGGATGCCCTCGGTGCAGCAGACGGCCGCGTTGCGCGGATTGCGGCCGGTCGCGAAGGCGTTGGGGGCCTGGGTCGGCGAGATGTAGAGCCGCGGCATCGGCTGGCGGGCCTGTGTGGACAGCTCCCGGACCATCCGGTACAGCTGCGGTGCCTCGAACTCGCTGACCGGGCGGGCCCGCATGGCGCGCAGCGCCAGCTTGTCGCTGTTCCAGTAGGCGTACGCGTTGGTGCCGAGGGCCACGACGACGGCGACGACGAGGCCCGTACGTCCGAAGAAGCTACCGATCAGGATGATGAGCGCGGACAGTCCTCCGAGGAGTACGGCCGTCCTGAGCCCGTTGTGCCGGCGGTGCACGGTAGCCCTCCAAGTGGTGCGGCAGGGGAACCTTTCGCTGATGTTGCTCCACTGTCCAGTGGACCCTCCCGTACTGGTCAACGCCAGGCGGGAGTGGCTGGTTCCCTGGTCCGCGCGGCCCGAGGGCTGGGCCGATCGGGTGAATCAGCGCTGCACGGGCAGGCCGGCCTTCTCCAGGGCCGCGGCGACCGGCTCGATCTCGCTGGTGCAGTGGGCGCAGCGGCTGGCGATGGCGGGGACGGCGGAGTAGCAGCGCGGGCAGTCGCGGGTCTCCGACTTGATGTCGAAGGGCGCGTCCTTCTTGAAGCGGTCCTGGATCTTGGCCATCGGGACGACGACGAAGAAGTAGAGCACCGCCGCGGTGATCACGAACGCGAGCGCGGCGCTGATGAACAGGCCGTAGGGGAACTTGGCGCCCTGGACCTCGAAGGTCGCCTTGCTGAAGTCGCCCACCGAGCCGGTGGCCAGGCCGATGAGGGGTGTGATGAAGGCGTTGCTGAAGCCGGTGACGACCGCGGTGAAGGCGGATCCGACGGCCAGACCGATGGCCATGGAAATAACGTTTCCGCGGAGGATGAAGTCCTTGAAACCGTTCAGCACGGGTGTTGCTCCTACAGCTGGTCGAGATCAGAAAAGGGTGGTCGCGGCGAAGCGCAGTACGGACTGCGGGTAGCCCGACAGCGCGACGCCGACGACCGCCGTGAGGGCGATGGCGACGGACACAGGGGCGGGGGCACGGTGCCGGACGGCGGCCTCGGCTGTGCCGGCTGGCGCCGGAGCGCCCTCGGGGGCGCGGAACAGGACGGCCGTCCAGCGCAGGTAGTAGTAGAGGGCGACGACGACGTTGATGCCCATCACCACGGCCAGCCAGCCCAGGCCGGCGTCGACGGCCGACGAGAAGACGACGACCTTGGCGAACAGGCCGATGATGCCGGGCGGCAGACCGGCCAGGCACAGCAGGAAGAACGCCATGGCGAGCGCCGTGCCGGGTCGGGTGGCGTACAGGCCGCGGTAGTCGGAGATCCGGTGCTCCGGGTGCGTACGGGCGACCAGGACGGCGACGGCGAAGGCGCCGAGGTTCACGACGGCGTACATCAGGGCGTACGAGACGGTGGCGCCGATCTGGTCGTCGCTGGAGTACGCGGCGGCGGCGATCGGCACGAGGAGGTAGCCGGCCTGGCCCACGGACGACCAGGCGAGCAGCCGGACCGCGCTCCACGCGCGCGTGGAGACCTGCCGCAGGGCCGCGACGTTGCCGACGGTCATGGTGAGCGCGGCCAGCACGGCCAGTGCGGGGCCCCACACGTCGGCGTACGACGGGAACGCGACGACGGTCACCAGGATGAGCCCGGTGAAGCCGACGGCCTTGCCGACGACGGACAGGTACGCGGCGACGGGGAGGGGCGCGCCGACGTACGTGTCGGGCACCCAGAAGTGGAAGGGCGCCGCGGCTGTCTTGAAGGCGAAGCCGACCAGCGTGAGGGCGACGCCGGTCTTCGCGAGCGTGCCGAGCTGTCCCGGGACGTCCTCCAGCTGCTGGGCGATCTCCGTGAGGTGCAGGGTGCCCGTCGCGGCGTACACGAAGCTGACGCCGAGCAGGGTCACGGCGGTCGCGGTGACGGAGGAGAGGAAGAACTTGAGCGCGGCCTCGCCGGACATGCGGTCGCCGCGCTTGAGGCCGACGAGCGCGAAGGCGGGCAGCGAGGCGACCTCAAGGGCGACGACGAGGGTCGCCAGGTCGCGGGACGCGGGCAGCAGGGCGGCGCCCGCGGCGGAGGACAGCAGCAGGAACCAGAACTCGCCGGCCGGGAGCTTCTCGCGGGTGTCGTGGAGCGACAGCAGCGCGGTGAGGAGGGCGCCGCCGAGCACCAGGGCCTGGATGACCAGCGTGAAGTGGTCGGCGGTGTAACTGCAGGCGCCGGGGTCCGTGGTCAGGCAGAACGTGGAGCGCTTGCCCGCCCGCAGGGGTACGAGGGCGGCGAGCGCGGCGACGAGACCTGCGACCGCGGTCCAGCCGAGGAGCGGCTTGCGGGCCTGCGGCACGAACAGGTCGGCGACCAGGACGGCCAGGGCGACGACGGCGGCGATCGTCGGCGGCGCGATGGCGGTCCAGTCGACGGCCTGGACGAGGTCGGCGGCGCTCGGGGCGGCGACGGTCACGACTTGCCTCCTGCGAGGAGCTTCTGCACGGCCGGGTCGGTGAGGCCGAGGAGGACCGCGGGCCAGAGCCCGGCGAGGACGGTGAGCGCGGCCAGGGGGGTCCAGGCGGCGAACTCGTAGCCCTGGACGTCGGCGAGCTGCGGCCTGGTGTCGGTGCCGGCCGTGGCGGCGGCGGGCGTGCCGCCCATGCACACGCGGCGTACGACGATCAGCAGGTAGGCCGCGGTGAGCAGGGTGCCGAGGCCGGCGACGGCCATGAACGTGAGGAAGGCGGGGCGGCTGAGGCCCTCCGCCGGTTCGAAGGCGCCGAACATGGTGAGCATCTCGCCCCAGAACCCGGCGAGGCCGGGCAGGCCGAGGGAGGCGACGGCGCCGAACGCGAGGAGTCCGCCGAGGCGCGGGGCGCGGCCGTAGAGGGCGGCGCCGGTGGATCCGGCGAGGGCGTCGAGGTCGGCGGTGCCGGACCGGTCCTTGATCGCGCCGACCAGGAAGAACAGCAGGCCCGTGATGAGTCCGTGGCCGATGTTGGCGAACAGCGCGCCGTTGAGGCCGGTGGGCGTCATGGTGGCGATGCCGAGCAGGACGAAGCCCATGTGGCCGACGGAGGAGTAGGCGATGAGCCGCTTGAGGTCACCCTTGGCGCCGGGCCGGGTGAGGGCGAGGCAGGCGAGCGACCCGTAGATGATCCCGACGACCGCGAAGGCGGCGAGGTACGGGGCGAAGACGTGCATGCCGTCGGGGGCGATCGGCAGGATGATCCGGACGAATCCGTACGTACCCATCTTCAGCAGGACGCCGGCGAGGAGGACGGAGCCGACGGTCGGGGCGGCGGTGTGGGCGTCCGGCAGCCAGCTGTGCAGCGGCCACATCGGGGTCTTCACCGCAAGCCCGATCCCGATCGCGAGAACGGCGATGACCTGCAGTGATGTGCTCAGGTCGCGGCCGTTGTCAGTGGCGAGTGCCACCATGTCGAACGTGCCCGCCTTCAGCCCGACGAGGAGCAGGCCGAGCAGCATGACGACCGAGCCCAGCAGGGTGAAGAGGATGAATCGCCAGGCGGCCGCCTGACGCCCCTCGCCGCCCCAGCGGGCGATGAGGAAGTACATCGGGATGAGCACCATCTCGAACGCCAGGAAGAACAGCAGCAGGTCGAGGACGGCGAAGGTCGCGAGGGTGCCGGACTCGAGGACGAGCAGCAGGGCGACGAAGGCCTTCGGGGACGGGCCCGCGGGCATCTTGAAGTAGCTGTACAGCGCGCACAGGAAGGTCAGCAGCGCCGTCAGGACCAGAAGGGGGAGGGAAATGCCGTCGACTCCGAGGTGGATCCGCACGTCCAGCGCGGGGATCCAGCTGATGTCCGTCGTGGCCTGCATCTTCGACGGCTGGTCGTGGTCGAAGCCGAGCGCCAGGACGATCGCGGCCACGAGGATCGCGCCGGTGACGGTCACGCCGTGGCGGAGCACGGCCTGGTCGGGTGACTTCCCCTTCAGCCCGGGCGGGGCCGGGAGGAGGGCCGCGGCGGCGCCGATGAGCGGCCCGGCGACGAGGAACGCGAGAAGGAACTGCATCACGGATTCGCTGATATCGATCACGGCTCACGCTCCGGCGGCGACGAGGACGGCGGTGACCGCCAGGACGACGGAGCCGGCGAGCAGGACGCTGAGGTAGGTCTGCACGTTGCCGGTCTGGGCGCGGCGGACGGCGGCGCCGAGCAGTCCGGTGGCGGTGCCGGCTCCGCGTACGTACGTCTCGACGACCTCGCGGTCCAGGAAGCGGACCAGGGAGGCCCCGCCCAGGACCGGGCGCACGAACAGGGCGTGGTAGAGGGCGTCGAGGTGGAAGCCGGCGGCTGCGTGCCGGTGCAGGGGGCCGAGCAGCAGGCGTCCGGGGTCGGCGGGATCCGGTGCCGAGGCGATGTCGCCGTAGGCGGGGGTGTGGGTGGCGATGGCCTCCGCCTCGGAGACGGCGGGTTCGGCCTCGGGGTGCGCGGCGACGGCGCCCAGGGGCACGCGAGCGGCGCGGGCGGTGGTGGTGCGCCAGGCCGCGTAGGTGACGAGGGCGCCGACGAGGGCGATGCCGGTGCCCAGGACCGCGGTGGTGACGGTCGGGGTGAGGGCGTTGCCGTCGAACCAGTCGTCGAGGGTGGTGACGGTCAGGCCGAAGGCGAGGGAGGGGATGGCGAGCACCCACAGGACCGTGTTCATGGCGAGGGGCTCGCGCCCGTGGTCGGGGGCCTCGGCGCCCCGACCCCGGAAGGCGAGCAGCCACAGGCGCGTCGCGTAGGCGGCGGTGAGGAGGGCGGTGATCAGGCCCGCGACGAGGACGATCCAGCCGGCGCCCGCAGGGGCGACGTCCCGGTCGCCGAGTGCGGTGTGCTCGGCGGCGACCAGGACGGCTTCCTTGGAGAAGAAGCCGGCGAAGGGCGGGATGGCGGCGAGCGCGAGCAGGGCGACCGTCATCGTCCAGTACGCGTCGGGGATGCGCCGGGCGAGGCCGCTCATGCGGGACATGGCGGCCAGGGAGTTCGTTCCGGCGGCGTGGATGATCACGCCGGCGGCGAGGAACAGCAGGGCCTTGAACGCGCCGTGCGAGAGGAGGTGGAAGACGGCGGCACCGCGGTCGCCGACGGCGAGGGCGCCGGACATGTAGCCGAGCTGGCCGATGGTCGAGTAGGCGAGGACGCGCTTGATGTCGTCCTGGGCGAGCGCGGCGAGGCCCGAACCGACCATCGTGACGGCGGCCATCACGGCGAGCACGGTCATGGCGGCCGCGGAGGCGGCGAAGACGGGGAGGAGACGCGCGATGAAGTAGACACCGGCGGCGACCATCGTCGCGGCGTGGATGAGCGCGGAGACCGGCGTGGGGCCGGCCATCGCGTCGGGGAGCCAGGTGTGCAGCGGGAACTGCGCCGACTTGCCCGCGACACCCGCGAGGAGGAGCAGCGCCACGAGGGTGGGGTGGTCGATGCCACCGGCGGCGACGGAGCCGAGGATCCCGGTGATCCGGAACGTGCCGGCGTCGGCGGCCAGGGCGAACAGACCGATGAGGAACGGGACGTCGCCGAGCTTGGTGACGAGGAACGCCTTGAGAGAGGCGGACCGGGCCTCGGGGGTCTCCCAGTAGTGGCCGACGAGGAAGTACGAGCAGATGCCCATGATCTCCCAGCCGACCAGCAGCACCATCAGGTCGCCGGAGTAGACGACGAGCAGCATCGCGGAGGTGAACAGGGAGACGAGCGCCGCGTAGGAGGGGTAGCGCGGGTCGTCGCGCAGGTAGCCGGTGGAGTAGATCTGCACGCAGGAGGCGACGACGCCGACGAGGACGGCGGCCAGGGCGGCGAAGCCGTCGATGTGCAGGGCCAGCTCGACCGGGACGGAGCCGGTGGGGGTGAGCCGGGTGGCGGCGTCGATGGCCCGGTCGCCGCCCTGGTCGACGGCGACGAGCACGGCGAGCACGAGCGCGGCGAGCGTCGGCAGGACGGCCAGGGGGCGGACAAAGCCGGGCGCGGTGCGGCCGAGGAGGAGTCCGGCCGCGGCGCCCAGGAACGGAAGGAGGGGTACGAGGACGGCGAGGGTCGTGGTGGTCACGCGGTGGCCTCAGCCTTCTTGCCGGTCTTCTCGTCGGGCGCCCCGGCGGGGGCGGCGGTCTCGGCGTTGTCGCGGAGCTTGTCGATGTCGGCGGTGCCGCGGCTGCGGTAGACCATCAGCACGATCGCCAGGCCGATGCCGATCTCGGCGGCGGCGATGGCGATGGTGAAGAGGGTCAGCGCCTGGCCGGCGTGCAGGGTGTCGCGGAGCCAGACGTCGAAGGCGACCAGGTTGAGGTTGACGGCGTTGAGCATCAGCTCGACGGACATCAGGACCAGGATCGCGTTGCGGCGGGCGAGGACGCCGTACAGGCCGGTGCAGAAGAGCAGGACGGCGAGGACGGCCGGATAGGCGAGGTGCATCAGCGGGTGCCCTCCTGGTCGGTGGCCCCTGCCGAGGCGTTCCTGCGGGACAGGATGATCGCGCCGACGAGGGCGGCCAGGAGGAGGACGGAGAGCGCTTCGAACGGCAGCACCCAGTGCCGGAAGAGGATCTCGCCGGACACCCGCGTGGAGCCCTGGGCGGGCCCGTCCAGGTCGATCCAGGTGGTACGGAAGGCGTCGACGACGACCCACACCAGGGCGGCCGCGGCGGCGACGGCCACGACCAGGGCGGCCGGGCGGTTGCCGGAGTCGGCGTCCGGGGAGCGGCCGATGGGGGCCTTGGTGAGCATGAGGCCGAAGAGGAGGAGGACGACGACGGATCCGACGTAGATCAGTACCTGGACCCAGGCGATGAACTCGGCCGTGAGGAGCAGGTACTCGACGGCGATGCCGCCGAGTGCCACGACCAGCCAGAGGGCGGCGTGCACCAGCTGACGGGTGGTGACGGTGACCAGGGCCGCGCCGAGGGTGACGAGGCCGACGAGGAGGAACGCGATCTCCACGCCGGTGGGCGACAGGAAGCCGCCGGCGGCGAGCGTCATGCGGTGCCTCCCTCGGGTGGGGTGTCGGTCGGGGCAGTACCGCCGGGTGCGGCGGGACCGTCCGGCGCGGCGGGACCGCCGGGCGTGGTGGGGCTGCTGGGCGCGGCGGGACCGCCGGGTGCGGTGGGGGCGCCGGGCGTGGTGGGGCTGCTGGGCGCGGCGGGACCGCCGGGTGCGGTGGGGGCGCCGGGCGTGGTGGGGCTGCTGGGCGCGGCGGGACCGCCGGGTGCGGTGGGGGCGCCGGGTGCGGCCGGGGCCTCGGCGGGCTGGGCCTCCTGGGCGGCGGCCTGTTCGGCGGCGAGCTTGTCGGCCGCCTTGCGGGCGGCGCCGACCTCCTTGGGCTCCTCGGCGCGCGCGTCGAGGGCGGGCGGTTCCGGCACCGTCCACATCCACTCGCGGAGCTTGTCCCGCTCGTGGGTGAGGTCGCGGATGTCGGTCTCCGCGTACTCGAATTCCGGCGACCAGAACAGCGCGTCGAAAGGACAGACCTCGATGCAGATACCGCAGTACATGCAGAGCGAGAAGTCGATCGCGAACCGGTCGAGGACGTTGCGGCTGCGCTCGCGGCCGCCCGGGGTGGCGGCCGGGACCGTCTCCTTGTGGGAGTCGATGTAGATGCACCAGTCGGGGCACTCGCGGGCGCACAGCATGCAGACCGTGCAGTTCTCCTCGAACAGGCCGATGACGCCGCGGGTGCGGGGCGGCAGTTCGGGCTGGACATCGGGGTACTGCGCGGTGACGGTCTTCTTCGTCATCGTGCGGAGGGTGACGGCCAGGCCTTTGGCGAGGCCGGAGCCGGGGAAGGGCGCCATGGTTACTGGATCACCACCTTGACGATGCCGGTGAGGGCGATCTGGGCGAGTGCGAGGGGGACGAGCGTGGTCCAGGCGAGCTTCTGCAGCTGGTCCTCGCGCAGGCGCGGGTAGCTCACTCGGAGCCAGATCACGACGAAGGCGAGCACGGCCGTCTTGAGCAGGGTCCACACCCAGCCGAGGCCTTCGGCCCCGAACGGGCCGTGCCAGCCTCCGAGGAAGAGGACGGTGGTCAGACCGCACAGGATGACGATGCCGGCGTACTCCGCGAGCAGGAACAGCGCGAAGCGCAGGCCGGTGTACTCGGTGTACGCGCCGAAGATGATCTCCGAGTCGGCGACCGGCATGTCGAAGGGCGGGCGCTGGAGTTCGGCGAGGCCGGCGATGAAGAAGACCAGGGCCCCGGTGATCTGCCAGGGCAGCCACCACCACTCGAAGGCGTTCACGATGCCGGGGATGGAGACCGTGCCGGCCGCCATGGCGACGGACGCGGCGGCGAGCAGCATGGGCAGCTCGTACGCGAGGAGCTGTGCGGCGGTGCGGAGGCCGCCGAGGAGGGAGAACTTGTTGGCCGACGCCCAGCCGGCCATGAGCGAACCGAGCACGCCGACGCCCATGACGGCGAGCACGAAGAAGATGCCGGCGTCGACCACCACACCGACCGCGCCCTCGCTCGGGCCGATCGGGATGGCGACGAGGACGAGGAGGTACGGGAGGAGCGCTATGGCGGGCGCGAGCTGGAAGATGCGGCGGTCGGCGTTGGCCGGGACCACGTCCTCCTTCTGCGCGAACTTCACGCCGTCGGCGACGAGCTGGGCCCAGCCGTGGAAGCCGCCCGCGTACATGGGCCCGAGACGGCCCTGCATATGGGCCATCACCTTGTGCTCCGTCTGACCGATCACCAGGGGCAGCGTCAGGAACAGGGCGAAGACGACGACCAGGCGGAGGGCGACGTCGAGTACGTCGTTCACGCGTCTCCTTCGGGGCGTCGGCGCTCGTCACCGGACTCGTTGTCCTGCGCGGGGGCGGGGGTGGAGTCGGTGGTGGGCGTGGAGTCTGCTGCGGGGGCGGGAGCGGAGTCGGTCGGTTCGGCGGCCGGCTCAGGAGTCTGCTCGGCCGCCGGCCCAGCGGTCGGCTCCGGCCCAGCGGTCGGCTCCGGCCCAGCGGTCGGCTCCGGCCCAGCGGTCGGCTCCGGCCCAGCGGTCGGCTCCGGCCCAGCGGTCGGCTCCGGCCCAGCGGTCGGCTCCGGCTCGGGCGTCGGCTTCGCCTCCGGAGCCGGGGTCGCCTCCGGAGCCGGGGTCGGCTCGGTTGCGGGCTCCGGATCGGCTGCGGGCCGCTGCTCGGGGGTGGGCTTCGCCTCCGGCGTGGGTGCCTGCGCGGCCGCCGCTCCTGGTGCAGCCGCCGCTTCGGGTGCTGGCTCCGGCGCGGCCACCGCCTCCGCGGCCGGCTCCGGCGCGGGCGCCGCCTCGGGTGCCGGCTCCGGTGCAGCCACCGCCTCCGCGGCCGGCTTCGGCGCGGGCGCCGCCTCAGGTGCCGGCTCCGGTGCTGGCGCCGCCTCGGGTGCCGGCTTCGGTGCGGGCGCCGCCTCAGGTGCCGGCTTCGGCGCGGGCGCCGTCTCGGGGGCAGCCGCTGCCTCCGGTGCGGGTGCCGCCTCCGGGGTCGGCTGCGGTTCGGCGTCGTCGAAGGCTGGGCGGGGGTTGTTCCAGGGGGCGTCCGTGGTGCGGGGGCGTTGGGAGGCCGAGCCCTCGCTCGACGTGCGGTCGCGGCGCGCGGGTGCGGGAGCGTCCGTCGCGCGCTGGCTGGCCGAACCCTCGCCGGCGGTGCGGGCGCGGCGGGGCGGGGCCGTGCCCTCGGCGGTCTGGCTCGCGGAGCCCTCGCCGGCGGTGCGGGCGCGGCGGGGCGGGGCCGTGCCCTCGGCGGTCTGGCTCGCGGAGCCCTCGCCGGCGGTGCGGGCGCGGCGCGGCGGGGCCGTGCCCTCGGCGGTCTGGCTCGCGGAGCCCTCGCCGGCGGTGCGGGCGCGGCGGGGCGGGGCCGTGCCCTCGGCGGTCTGGCTCGCGGAGCCCTCGCCGGCGGTGCGGGCGCGGCGCGGCGGGGCCGTGCCCTCGGCGGTCTGGCTCGCGGAGCCCTCGCCGGCGGTGCGGGCGCGGCGGGGCGGGGCCGTGCCCTCGGCGGTCTGGCTCGCGGAGCCCTCGCCGGCGGTGCGGGCGCGGCGGGGCGGGGCCGTGCCCTCGGCGGTCTGGCTGGCCGAACCCGCGGCGGCGGTGCGGGCGCGGCGGGGTGGGGCGGTGCCCTCGGCGGTCTGGCTCGCGGAGCCCTCGCCGGCGGTGCGGGCGCGGCGGACGGGGCGCTCGCCCGCCGCGGCGCGCGCGGGGCGGGCCGGGGCGGGGGGCAGCTGGCCCTTGAGGGGGCCCCACTCGTTCGGGTCGGGGACGCCCGGCGGCAGCATCTGGCGCCGCTTGGGGCCGCCGTGCTCGGACTCGCCCGGCTCCTTGGCGCCCGGCCACGCCTTGGCCACGCGGGCGGCCAGGACGAAGTCCTTGCGCAGGGGGTGGCCCTCGAAGTTCTCCGGGAGGAGGAGGTGGACCAGGTGGGGATGGCCCTCGAAGGCGATGCCGAACATCTCGTGCGTCTCGCGCTCGTGCCAGGCGGCGCCCGCGTACACACCGACCGCGGTGGGCAGGGTCGGCGCGGTGTGCGGGACGGTGGTGCGCAGCATGAGGCGGCGCACCCCCGGGTTGTCCAGGGCTGCGACGTGCGCGCAGACGCGGAAGCCGGTGCCGGGCTCGTCGACGGCGCTGAGCCAGTCGAAGTAGGTGCAGCCCAGCCGGTCGCGGGCGGTTTCGAGCGCGGCGGTCCAGGAGGCGGCCGGGACGTCGACGGTCAGGAGGTCGTAGGTGCGCTCGGCCGTGGCGTCGGCGCCGAAGACCTCGGTGACGTGGTCCGGCAGGGTGTCGAAGTCGGGGGCGTCGGGGGTGGGCGTGTTCATCGCTTGTCTCCCCCCTGGGCCGTTTCCGGTGCCGGCGGCGGCGTGACGAGGCCGCTGCGGAGTGCGGCGGTCGACGGGCGGGAGGTCCCGCCGTGGCCGTAGCGCTCGTGCAGCGACTCGCGGGCGATCTTCTCCTGGAGCTTGAGGATGCCCTGGAGCAGCGCCTCGGGACGCGGCGGGCAGCCCGGCACGTAGACGTCGACGGGGATGATCTGGTCGACGCCCTTGGTGACGGAGTACGAGTCCCAGTAGGGCCCGCCGCAGTTGGAGCAGGCGCCGAAGGAGATGACGTACTTCGGCTCCGGCATCTGCTCGTACAGGCGCTTCACGGCGGGGGCCATCTTGTCGGTGACCGTGCCGGAGACGACCATCAGGTCGGCCTGGCGGGGCCCGGGCGCGAAGGGGATCACGCCGAGGCGGATGAAGTCGTGCCGGGCCATCGAAGCGGCGATGAACTCGATGGCGCAGCAGGCCAGGCCGAAGTTGAAGACCCACAGGCTGTAGCGGCGGCCCCAGTTCAGGACCACCTTCATCGGTTCGGGCGCCAGCCGTGACAGCACGCCCAGCCGCTTCGGCTCGGGCAGGAGCACGGGCGCCGGGGCGGCGGCCTGCTCCGAGGTCACCGGCTCGGGGGTGGCGCCGGGAGTCACGTCCATGTCAGGACGCCCTTCTTGTACGCGTAGAGCAGTCCCACGGCCAGGAAGCCGAGGAACAGGAACATCTCGACCAGTGTGGTCGCGCCGTATCCCGCCGCGGCGAACACCGTCGCCCACGGGAACAGGAAGATCGAGTCGACCGCGAAGATGACGTAGAGGAAGGAGTACACGTAATAGCGGACCTGGGTGTGGGCCCAGCCCTCCCCGACCGGGTCGACACCGCACTCGTAGGTGAGGAGTTTCTCCGGCGTCGGCACGACGGGCCGCAGCAGCCGCCCCGCGGCGAAGGCGACCGCCACGAAGAGCACGCCGATGACGGCGAGCAGCCCGACGACCGAGTAGCTCTGGAAGTAGCCGGCCGCCAGTGCGGTCTGTTCCGGCACGTCCCTCCCTCGCTTCCTGCCCCCACGGGCGCCGATCCGGCGGTCTGTACCCACGGGAGTCTAGGCCCTGGCAAAGCGCGGGTAATCAGGTGCCGCACTTCAGGTGGGGTTATCCCTACTGTGCCTCACCCACGCACCCCATGGCGTGCCCCGGGCGGGGCCCGGCAGGCTGGGCGCCATGACCACGACCGAGTCGGCAGAAACGGATACGCACTGATGGCCATGGCATACCGGCCGGAGGCCCGTCCGGCGCTCCCCTCCGCGCTGCGCGCACCGCTGGCCGGGCGTACCTGGCGCGAGCTGTGCCACCTGCTGCTCAGCCTGCCGCTGAGCATCGTCTACTTCTCCCTCGCCATCACCGCGGTCGCGCTCGGGGCGGGGCTGCTCGTCACGTTCGTCGGGATCCCCGTGCTGGCGGCGGGGCTGGCGATGTGCCGGGGGTTCGGCGTGGTCGAGCGGGCCCGGGCGCGGGCCCTGCTGGGAGCGCGCGTGCGCGATCCGGAGCCGGTGCGGGCGAAGCCGGGCAGCGGGCTGCCGGGCCGGGTCGGCGCGGTGCTGAAGAGCGGGGTGTCGTGGCGGCACTTCCTGTACGCGGTGGTGCACATGCCGTGGGCGGTCTTCGCGTTCACGGTGGCGGTGGTCTTCTGGACGACGGGCTGGTCCCTGTTCACGTATCCGCTGTGGCGGTGGACGCTGCCGGTGTACGTGGGGGTCGACGGGATCCAGCTGTACGGCGACCGGACGCACCGCGTCGTCCTCGACTCGGCCACCGAGCTGGCGGTGACCTGCGGCATCGGGCTGGTCGTGGTGCTGGTGACGCCGTGGGTACTGCGGGCGCTGACCGCCGTCGACCGCGGGCTGGTCGCCGGGCTGCTCGGCCCCTCGACGCTGGCGTCGCGGGTGGTGGAGCTGGAGTCCGACCGCGGTGTCGTCGTGGACACCGCCGCGGCGGATCTGCGGCGGATCGAGCGCGACCTGCACGACGGGGCGCAGGCGCGGCTGGTGGCGCTGGCCATGGAGCTGGGCCTGGCCAAGGAGAAGCTGGCCGAGGATCCGCAGGCCGCGGCGCGCATGGTGGAGGAGGCGCACGGCGAGGTGAAGCTCGCGCTCCAGGAGCTGCGGGATCTGGCCCGGGGCATTCACCCGGCCGTGCTCACCGACCGGGGGCTGGACGCGGCGCTCTCCGCGCTGGCCGCGCGGTGTACGGCGCCGGTGACCGTGACGGTTGATCTGCCGGAGCGGCCGGCGGCGGCGATCGAGGGGATCGCGTACTTCACCGTCTCCGAGCTGCTGCAGAACGTGTCCAAGCATGCGCGGGCGTCGCGCGTCGTGGTGGACGTGTGGCGGAGCGGGGAGCGGTTGCTGCTGCAGGTGCGGGACGACGGGTGCGGTGGAGCGGATGTCGCCGGGGGCAGTGGGCTGGCGGGTCTCGCGGAGCGGCTGGACGCGGTGGACGGGATTCTTGATGTGCACTCGCCCGTCGGTGGACCCACGACGGTGACGGCCGAGCTGCCGTGGCGGGCCGCCTGAGGCCGCCGGTCACCGCTGCCGAAGGCAGCCGGTCAGCGCTGTCGTGGCGGGCCGCCTGAGGCTGCCGGTCACCGCTCCCGAAGGCGGCCGGTCACCGCTCCCGTGGCGGGCCGCCCGAGGCCGCCGGTCACCGCTCCCGAAGGCGGCCGGTCACCGCTCCCGTGGCGGGCCGCCCGAGGCCGCCGGTCACCGCTGCCGAAGGCGGGCCGGTCACCGCTCCCGTGGCGGGCCGCCCGAGGCCGCCGGTCACCGTGGCTGCCGCCGGCGCCCGTCGGTCCTTGGCCGGAAAGTGGTCTCTCTCTTCCTGTTCTGTGGTCCATCCGGCGCTCTGGCCTGCGATGCTGGCCGGAGACTGTCGAGATGGGGGATACGGGGCGTGGGAGACAGGGTGCGGGTGGTCATCGCCGAGGACTCGGTGCTGCTGCGGGAGGGCCTGACCCGGCTGCTGAGCGACCGGGGACATGAGGTCGTCGCCGGTGTGGGGGACGGGGACGCGCTGCTCAAGGCGGTGGACCGGCTGGCGGCCGACGGGGCGCCGCCGGACGTCGTCGTGGCCGATGTGCGGATGCCGCCGACGCACACCGACGAGGGGGTGCGGGCGGCCGTGCGGCTGCGTGCGGACCACCCGGGGGTCGGGGTGCTGGTGCTGTCGCAGTACGTGGAGGAGCGGTACGCGACCGAGCTGCTGGCCGGGAGCAGCCGCGGGGTGGGCTATCTGCTGAAGGACCGGGTGGCCGACGTCCGCGAGTTCGTCGACGCGGTGGTGCGGGTGGCGCGCGGGGGTACCGCGCTGGACCCGGAGGTGGTGGCGCAGCTGCTGGGGAGAAGCCGCCGGCAGGACGTTCTCGCCGGGCTGACGCCGCGCGAGCGGGAGGTCCTCGGTCTGATGGCCGAGGGCAGGACGAACGCGGCGATCGCGCGGGAGCTGGTGGTGAGCGACGGGGCGGTCGAGAAGCACGTCGGGAACATCTTCCTGAAGCTCGGCCTGGCCCCGAGTGAAGGCGATCATCGGCGGGTACTCGCGGTGCTGACCTACCTCAACACCTGAGCCCCGATGCGGCCCCGGGGTCGCCTTACGCCGATGGCCCTAAGCCCAAAGACCGACCGGGGAGTGCCGTTCCGGTGGAACACAGGGGGCGACGAAGCATGATGTTCCAGGACGAAAGGGCGTCTCGAAAAGGCGCCCACCATGTGAGAAGTCCAGGGAAGGGAACCCTTACCGACGTAGGGTGGGCGTTGGAGCGACCGGTCGGCCGGCCGTCTTCCGAGCGTTCCCCCGCCGACGGCGGGGAGACCCCTTGTCTCGAGGGAGGTCCAGTTCAGTGACCAGCCAGGTCAGTAGCGACGAGGCCGTGGTCCGGGAGCAGCGGGGAGCCCCGGAGCGGCGGAGCGCGCCGGAGAAGGAAGTCCGCCGTCTGGACCGGGTGATCATCCGCTTCGCGGGTGACTCCGGGGACGGCATGCAGCTGACGGGTGACCGGTTCACCTCGGAGACGGCGTCCTTCGGGAACGACTTGTCGACGCTGCCGAACTTCCCGGCCGAGATCCGTGCCCCCGCCGGGACGCTCCCGGGCGTCTCCTCGTTCCAGCTGCACTTCGCCGACCACGACATCCTGACCCCGGCGACGCGCCGAACGTGCTGGTCGCGATGAATCCGGCGGCCCTGAAGGCGAACATCGCCGATGTGCCGCGCGGCGGCGAGATCATCGTCAACACCGACGAGTTCGCCAAGCGCGCCATGGCGAAGGTGGGGTACGAGACGTCGCCGCTGGAGGACGGCTCGCTGGACGGCTACCGGGTCCACCCGGTCCCGCTGACGACGCTGACCGTCGAGGCGCTGAAGGACTTCGGCCTGTCCCGCAAGGAGGCCGAGCGGTCCAAGAACATGTTCGCGCTCGGGCTGCTGTCGTGGATGTACCACCGGCCGACCGAGGGCACCGAGAAGTTCCTGCGGCAGAAGTTCGCGAAGAAGCCGGAGATCGCCGAGGCCAACGTGGCGGCGTTCCGGGCGGGCTGGAACTTCGGCGAGACGACCGAGGACTTCGCGGTCTCGTACGAGGTGGCGCCGGCGATCAGCGCGTTCCCGACGGGCACGTACCGCAACATCTCCGGGAACCTGGCGCTGTCCTACGGGCTGATCGCCGCGTCCCGGCAGGCGGACCTGCCGCTGTACCTGGGTTCGTACCCGATCACGCCGGCCTCGGACATCCTGCACGAGCTGAGCAGGCACAAGAACTTCGGCGTGCGGACCTTCCAGGCCGAGGACGAGATCGCGGGCATCGGCGCAGCGCTGGGGGCGGCCTTCGGCGGTTCGCTGGCCGTGACCACGACGTCCGGGCCCGGTGTGGCCCTGAAGTCGGAGACGATCGGGCTCGCGGTGTCGCTGGAGCTGCCGCTGCTGATCGTGGACATCCAGCGCGGAGGCCCGTCGACCGGTCTGCCGACCAAGACGGAGCAGGCGGACCTGCTCCAGGCGATGTACGGGCGCAACGGCGAGGCACCGGTGCCGATCGTGGCGCCGCGGACGCCCGCGGACTGCTTCGACGCGGCGCTGGAGGCCGCGCGGATCGCGCTCACGTACCGGACGCCGGTGTTCCTCCTGTCGGACGGCTATCTGGCCAACGGCTCCGAGCCGTGGCGCATCCCCGACCCGGACGACCTGCCCGACCTGAGCGTCACGTTCGCCACCGGCCCGAACCACACGCTCGACGACGGCACGGACGTGTTCTGGCCGTACAAGCGCGATCCCGAGACGCTGGCCCGCCCGTGGGCCCTGCCGGGCACGCCGGGCCTGGAGCACCGGATCGGCGGCATCGAGAAGCAGGACGGCACGGGCAACATCTCGTACGACCCGGCCAACCACGACTTCATGGTCCGCACCCGCCAGGCCAAGGTCGACGGGATCGCCGTGCCCGACCTGGAGGTCGACGACCCGGACGGCGCCGCCCGCACCCTGGTGCTCGGCTGGGGGTCGACGTACGGGCCGATCACGGCGGCCGTGCGGCGGCTGCGCGCGGCGGGCGACCCGATCGCGCAGGCGCACCTGCGCTACCTCAACCCGTTCCCGGCCAACCTCGGCGAGGTGCTGAAGCGGTACGAGAAGGTCGTGATCCCCGAGATGAACCTCGGCCAGCTCGCCACGCTCGTCCGGGCGAGGTTCCTGGTCGACGCGGTCAGCCACACCCAGATCAACGGCATGCCGTTCAAGGCCGAGCAGCTCGCGCAGGCTCTCAAGGAGGCCATCCATGACTGAGGCGAACGGGACGACCAGGGTGGCCGGTGCGACCGGGGCGCTCGCCCTGGTGCCCAGGGCCGAGGGCAAGCAGTCCATGAAGGACTTCAAGTCCGACCAGGAGGTCCGCTGGTGCCCCGGCTGCGGTGACTACGCGATCCTCGCCGCCGTGCAGGGCTTCATGCCCGAACTCGGGCTGGCGAAGGAGAACATCGTCTTCGTCTCCGGCATCGGCTGCTCCTCCCGCTTCCCGTACTACATGAACACGTACGGGATGCACTCCATCCACGGCCGCGCGCCCGCCATCGCGACGGGCCTGGCCAGCTCGCGCCGCGATCTGAGCGTCTGGGTGGTGACCGGTGACGGCGACGCGCTGTCCATCGGCGGCAACCACCTGATCCACGCGCTGCGGCGCAACGTCAACCTCAAGATCCTGCTGTTCAACAACCGGATCTACGGGCTGACCAAGGGCCAGTACTCGCCCACCTCCGAGGTCGGCAAGATCACCAAGTCGACGCCGATGGGCTCGCTGGACGCGCCCTTCAACCCGGTGTCGCTGGCGCTGGGCGCGGAGGCGTCGTTCGTGGCGCGCACGGTCGACTCGGACCGCAAGCACCTGACGGAGGTGCTGCGGCAGGCCGCCGACCACCCGGGCACGGCGTTCGTCGAGATCTACCAGAACTGCAACATCTTCAACGACGGCGCCTTCGAGATCCTGAAGGACCAGGAGCAGGCCCAGGAGGCGGTGATCCGCCTGGAGCACGGCCGGCCGATCCGCTTCGGCCCGGACAGCGCGAAGGGCGTCGTGCGCGACCCGCTCACCGGTGACCTCCAGGTCGTCGCCGTGACGCCGGAGAACGAGGCGCGGGTGCTGGTGCACGACGCGCACTCCGCGTCGCCGACGACGGCGTTCGCGCTGTCGCGGCTGGCGGACCCGGACACGCTGCACCACACGCCGATCGGGGTGTTCCGCAGCGTCGAGCGGCCGGTGTACGACACGCAGATGGCGGACCAGCTGGACACCGCCGTCGAGCAGAACGGCAAGGGCGACCTCGCGGCGCTGCTCGCGGGCAACGACACGTGGACGGTCGTCGGCTGACCCGCGGGGTCCGTACCGTACGAGGCCCGGTCCTGACGTGGTTCAGGACCGGGCCTCGTCGTATGCCCGCCTCGCCCGCTCCACGGCTTCCACGGACCGCTCGGACCAGCGGGCGAGCGCCCACACCTGCTCGGCGGCCTCGCGGCCGAGGGCGGTGAGCGAGTAGTCGACGCGCGGCGGGATGACGGGGTGGGCGTCGCGGTGGACGAAGCCGTCGCGCTCCAGGGTCTGGAGGGTCTGGGCGAGCATCTTCTCGCTGACGCCGCCGATGGCGCGGCGCAGCTCGCTGAACCGGTACGGCCGCTCCAGCAGCGCGGCGAGGATCAGCACGCCCCAGCGGCTGGTGACGTGCTCCAGGACCCCTCGTGACGGGCAGAGGGCGGCATGGACGTCGGGCTTCCCGTCGACGTCGGGCTTTACGCTTACCGGCATGCCAGTACCTTACTTCAAGGTGGGTACTTACGAAAAGTTAGCGCTGCGCGTAGCGTCGGTGTTCGACCGCTCGGAATCCCGATCGGCACCCGCTCGGAAACGGAGAAGAGCCCATGAGCATCGTGGTCACCGGCGCGACCGGAAAGCTCGGCCGCCTCGTCGTCGAGGCCCTGCTGGACAGCGGCACCCCCGCCGCCGGCATCGCCGCCGTCGTACGCGACAAGGCCAGGGCGGCCGACCTCGCGGAGCGCGGCGTCGAGCTGCGGGTCGCCGACTACGACCGTCCCGAGACCCTGGCCGACGCCTTCGAGGCGGGCGACCGCGTCCTGCTGGTCTCCGGCAACGAGGTCGGCCGGCGCATCCCGCAGCACACCGCGGTGATCACGGCGGCCAAGGCGGCGGGCGTCGCCCAGCTCGCGTACACCGGTGTCCTCGGCGGACCGGACGCGGACTTCGACCTGGCGGCCGACCACCGGGCCACCGAGCGGGCCATCCTCGACTCCGGCCTGCCGTACACCTTCCTGCGCAACGGCTGGTACACCGAGAACTACACCGAGAACCTGGCCCCGGTACTGGCCCACGGCGCGGTCGTGGCCAACGCCGGCGAGGGCCGGGTGGCCTCCGCGGCCCGCGCCGACTACGCCGCCGCGGCCGCCGCCGTCCTGACGCAGGACGGCCACCTCGGCAAGGCGTACGAGCTGAGCGGCGACACGGCATGGTCGTTCGCGGAATACGCGGCGGAGATCGCCCGCCGGACCGGCAGGGACATCGCGTACAGCGACGTGCCCGCCGAGACCCACCTCGCGATCCTGACCGGCCTGCCGGAGCCGTTCGCCGCGATCCTCGTCGACGTCGACCGGGCGATCGCGCGCGGCCGGCTGGCCGGGACGAGCGGTGACCTGGCCCGGCTCATCGGGCGCCCGACGACGCCGCTCGCGGAGAGCGTGGCGGAGGCCCTGCGTCACCAGGCCTGACGCCGCTCCCGTGGCCCGGTGCCGCCCGGCGCCGGGCCGTCATGACCGTATGGCGAAACGGGCATGACAGCGCCTCCGTGCGGCGCTACCGTTCTTCGACAGGACGACAAGGCGGCGCGGGCGCGTGACGACGGGACGGAAGGGGGCCTGGGTGGCACCCAAGAGCGGCGGGGAACTGCGGACGGGACTTCTCTACGGGATCGGGGCCTACGGCATGTGGGGCCTCGTGCCCCTCTTCTGGCCGCTGCTGAAGCCGGCGGGCGCGGTGGAGATCCTCGCCCACCGGATGGGCTGGTCCCTGGTGTTCGTCGGGCTGGCGCTGCTGGTGCTGCGCCGGTGGGCCTGGATACCCGAGCTGCTGCGGCAGCCGCGCAAGCTGGGCCTCATCGCGATCGCCGCCTCGGTGATCACGGTCAACTGGGGCCTCTACATCTGGTCGGTGAACGCCGGCCAGGTCGTCGAGTCGTCGCTCGGCTACTTCATCAACCCGCTCGTCACCATCGCCATGGGCGTCGTCCTGCTGAAGGAACGGCTGCGGCCCGCCCAGTGGGCGGCCGTCGGCATCGCCTTCGCCGCGGTCGTCGTGCTGACGATCGGCTACGGCAGGCCGCCGTGGATCTCGCTCACGCTGGCGTTCTCGTTCGCCGTGTACGGGCTGGTCAAGAAGAAGGTCGAGCTCGGCGGCCTGGAGTCGCTCGCGGCCGAGACCGCGATCCAGTTCCTGCCGGCCGTGGCGTACCTGGGGTGGCTCACGGCGCAGGGCTCCTCCACGCTGGCCACGCAGGGCGTGGGCCACATGGCGCTGCTCGCGTCGGCCGGGCTGGTGACCGCGATCCCGCTGGTGTGCTTCGGCGCGGCGGCGATCCGGGTACCGCTGTCGACGCTGGGGCTGCTCCAGTACCTGGCGCCCGTGTTCCAGTTCCTGTTGGGCGTCCTGTACTTCCACGAGGCGATGCCGCCGGAGCGGTGGGCGGGCTTCTCGCTGGTGTGGCTGGCCCTGACGGTCCTGACCTGGGACGCCCTGCGCACCGCGCGCCGCACCAGGGTGGCGGCGCAGGCCCTGGCCGCACGGGCGCAGGCCGCCGCCCCGGTGGCGGAGACGGGAGCGGCGCGGGCCGAGCGCGACGTACGAGCCGAGCGCGATGGACGGGCCGAGTCCGAGGCGCGGGCCGAGTCCGAGGCGCCGCGGGTCTGACGTGACCCGCGTCGCGGATCGCGCATTCCGATTGCGGGTCCCGCGCGCACCCCATAGGAACGGTCCATGACGACGCTCCACTGGAAACTCGTGATCGACGCCGCCGACCCGCACGCCCAGGCGGACTTCTGGGCGCAGGCGCTGGGCTACCTGGTCGAGGACAACAGCATGCTGATCGAGCGGCTGCTCGGTGCGGGGCACCTGCCGGCCGATCTGACCGTCGAGGCACACGGCCGCCGCGCCTTTCGGGATCTGGTCGCCGTCCGGCATCCGGACGACCCGTACGAGGAGGAGACCGGCACCGGCCTCGGCCGGCGGCTGCTCTTCCAGCGCGTGCCGGAGCCGAAGACCGTGAAGAACCGCCTCCACCTCGACGTGCACGCCGCCCCGGGACGGCGGGAGGCCGAAGTCGTACGCCTGGAGGGGCTGGGCGCGTCCGTGCTGCGGCACGTCAAGGAGCCCGGCGGCGAGTGGACCGTCATGGCCGACCCCGAGGGCAACGAGTTCTGCGTGCAGTAGCCCCGCAGGCGCCGGGCCCTCGCACCCCGTGGCCCTCAGGCCTCGTCGTCCCCTCAGGCCTCGTCGTCGTCCGCGTCCCAGCGGAAGCCGGCGAGGCCGACGTCGTCCGGGTCCCGCCCCCGCGCGGACCCGCCCGGTGCCGGGCCCGAGGGCCGGACCATCCGGAACCACAGGCTGAGGGCGCCGATCAGGACCGTGATCACGGCGAGCAGGAAGAACAGCAGCCGCACGGCCACGTGCATGAACCCGACCAGCAGGGCGTCCAGGATGAGCAGGGGGTCGAAGTGCACGGCTACCTCCTCCTGCCCAGATAGACGATCAGGCCCAGCACACCGAGCAGGCCGAGCGTGGCGACCAGCACGTCGACCGTGCCCAGGGCCACCAGCCGGTTCCACACCCCGGCGGGTTCCTCCACGGTGCCGTGCCCCAGTGACCACATGCCGTCAGCATGCCCGCCGGACCGGCCGCCGGGTACGGCCGTACCCGAAGAGCCACGCGGCATGGACCATTCCGCGATCTCCCGTCCGACGGCATTCCGATATCCGAACACCAGTGACCGGATTCTGCCCTTGACGGTAGGTCAATTGAGGCTCACGATTCACGACGCACACGTCACGCACCATCAGCTCCACCGCGTCACCTGCTCAACGCACCTCCAGCTCAACGCACCACCAGCTCCAACGCCCCGCCGCACCGCCGCCGCGGGGCGCTCGCACGTTCCGTCCCATCCCCGTACGGAATTCGGAGCCCCCACATGAGCCTCTCCGCCTCCGGCATATCCAGACGCGGCGCCGCAACGGCCGCCGCACTCGCCGTCGCCGGGCTGCTGGCCACCACGGCCACCGCGGCCCCCGCCGCCCTCGCGGCGGCCCCGACGGCCGGCACCACCACCTCGACGGTGGCCGCCGCGCCCGACATACCGGTCGCCAACGTCAAGGCGCACCTCACCCAGCTCCAGTCGATCGCCTCCGCCAACGGCGGCAACCGGGCCCACGGCCGTCCCGGCTACAAGGCGTCCATCGACTACGTGAAGGCCAAGCTGGACGCCGCCGGATTCACCACCGCCGTCCAGCAGTTCACCTACAACGGCACCACCGGCTACAACCTCGTCGCGGACTGGCCCGGCGGTGACACCAACCAGGTGCTGATGGCCGGCGCCCACCTGGACTCGGTCTCCTCCGGGCCCGGTATCAACGACAACGGCTCCGGCTCGGCGGCCGTCCTGGAGACCGCGCTCGCGGTCTCACGGGCCGGCTTCAAGCCCGCCAAGCACCTGCGGTTCGCCTGGTGGGGCGCCGAGGAGCTGGGCCTGGTCGGCTCCCGCCACTACGTGGCCAACCTGCCGACCGCCGACCGCGCCAAGGTCTCGGGCTATCTGAACTTCGACATGATCGGCTCGCCGAACCCCGGCTACTTCGTCTACGACGACGACCCGGTCATCGAGAAGACGTTCAAGGACTACTTCGCCGGCATCGGCGTCGCCACCGAGATCGAGACCGAGGGCGACGGGCGCTCCGACCACGCGTCCTTCAAGAACGCCGGCATCCCGGTCGGCGGGCTGTTCACCGGCGCCAGCCGCACCAAGACCGCCGCCCAGGCGCAGAAGTGGGGCGGCACGGCGGGCCAGGCCTTCGACCGCTGCTACCACTCGTCCTGCGACACGACGTCGAACATCAACGACACCGCGCTCGACCGGAACAGCGACGCCCTCGCCCACGGCATCTGGACGCTGTCGGCCGGGACGACCGAGCCGCCGACGGGCGACACGTACCAGAACACCACCGACGTCACGATCCCCGACAACGGGTCGGCCGTCACATCGTCGGTCTCCGTCACCGGCCGCACGGGCAACGCCCCGGCGACCCTGAAGGTCGGCGTCGACATCGTCCACACCTGGCGCGGTGACCTGGTAGTCGACCTGATCGCGCCGGACGGCACGGCGTACCGGCTGAAGAACTCCAGCGGCAGTGACTCCGCGGACAACGTCCTGGAGACGTACACCGTGGACGCGTCCAGCGAGGCCGCCAACGGCACCTGGCAGCTGCGTGTCCAGGACGTGGCCCAGTACGACACGGGTTACATCAACAGCTTCAGCCTGACCTTCTGAGGCGCGGGCGTGGACAGGACGTGACGAGGACGGCCCCCTCGGAGCAGGAGCTCCGAGGGGGCCGTCCCACGACCTGTCAGGTCGAACGGGCCTACTTGGCGGCCTTGTTGGCCGCGTCCAGCAGCGCCTTCTCCGTGACCGCGCCGACGTAGACCTTGCCGTCGTCCGTCATCAGGGCGTTGACCAGGCGGGTCTTGAAGACCGTGCCCGAGCCGAACGTGCCGGTCACCTTGTCGCCCAGGGAGTCCAGGAACTTCTGGGCGTCGGCCGGCATCTCCTCCTCGCCCTTCGCGGGCGCCTTGCCGGACGGCGTGCCGGGCGCCGTGCCCGGCTCCCCCGCGCCGCCGAGCTCGACGACGGTGGTCCAGCCCTCGCCGATGACGTTCAGCCCGGGGAAGCCCTCCATGGCGTCGAGGTCCTCCAGGCCCTCGGGCGCCTTCGGTCCCTTCAGGTCCTCGCCCTCGGGGCCCTTCGGGCTCGCGTGGGGGCCGCCGAGGCCGTCCGGCCCGTCCTCCTCCGTCACCTTCGCGCCCTTCGGCGGGGTGAAGTCGAAGGTGGACGCGGCCGGCTTCGCGAAGTCCACCTTCGTGAAGCCCGCGTCGACGACCGCCTTCCCGCCCGAGCTGGGCGTGAGCGTGAACTTCAGCGGTACGCCGTTCTGCGCGTCGACCGCGACCTTGATCGAACCGATCGTCGAACCGCTCTGCTTGGGCTTGATGACCAACTGGTAGGCGTCCCGGCCGGCCACCCGCGCCGTGCCGTCGACGGTCACCGACGTCGTCGGGTCGACCGCCTTCAGGGCCTGTGCGGCGAAGTCCTTCGGCAGGGCCGGGATGTCGTCCGGGCCCTCGGCGCCGGGGCCGCCGTCGGCGTCCTTCGAGTGGACGACCTCGCCCGCCTTGCTGTCGTACGTCCAGGCGTCCTTGCCGTTGTGGATCACGCTGAACTCGTCGCTGCCGTCGACGACCGTCAGCCGCTGCTTGTCGGGGCCGTCGGCCGCGACCCGCAGGGTGTGCGTACCCGACGCCAGCTCCATCAGCTTCTGCTCGGCGGACGCGGCGGCGTCCGAGCCGCCGTCCCCGCCGGCACCGCCGGCCAGGTCGGACAGCCCCGCCAGCGACGGCAGTCCGAGGTCCGTGCTGACCTTCAGGGTGCCGGACATCTGCTCGACGTCCGACGCGGCCATCTTCTCGATGAGCTGCTGCGCGGTGATCTTCGGCAGGTCGGGGTCACCGGACGCCGCGAGCGCCGGGACGAGCCCGATGGTCGCCGCCGCCACTCCGGCCACCGCGACCGGGACCGCGTACCGCGCCGCCCTGCCGCGAACCGGCCGCTCGGTCTGTGCGCTGTCGTTCGGTGCCATGTCTGAGCTACCTCCGTGGTGTGGTGGCATCAATCTGACCAAACCCGCACCCACGGGGGCGTCAGTCCACGGCATCAACTCCGCGTACCTCTCAGGGATGACCCGGCATCAGGGTCTCCCCGATGCGGCATGTCACCCGGCGCGGTGAACCACCAGGTCGCACAGCTCCTCCAGGGCCGCCCTGGCGTACCCCTCGGGCAGCGGCGCCAGCATGGCGCGCGCCTCCTGCGCGTACCGCACGGTGTCCCGGCGGGCCAGCTCCAGCGCCGGGTGGGCGCGCAGCCGGCGCAGCGCCTCCGCGTGCCGCTCGTCGTCCGTGAGGTCGCCGTCCAGCAGCTCCAGGAGCGCCAGGTCCTCGGCTCTGCCGTGCTGCCGGGCAAGCGCGCGCAGGTGCAGGACCGGCAGCGTGGCGATGCCCTCGCGCAGGTCTGTGCCGGGCGTCTTGCCCGACTCGTGCGAGTCGGAGGCGATGTCGAGGACGTCGTCGGCGAGCTGGAAGGCCACGCCCAGCCGCTCGCCGTACTGCGTGAGGACGTCCACGACGCGCTCGTCGGCGCCGGACATCATCGCGCCGAAGCGGCCCGAGACGGCGACCAGCGAGCCGGTCTTGCCGGCGATGACGTCCAGGTAGTGCTCGACCGGGTCGCGGCCGTCGCCGGGGCCCGCGGTCTCCAGGATCTGGCCGGTGACCAGGCGCTCGAAGGCCTCGGCCTGGATCCGCACCGCCTCGGGGCCGAGATCCGCCAGGATGTGTGAGGCGCGGGCGAAGAGGAAGTCACCCGTGAGGACGGCCACCGAGTTGCCCCAGCGGGCGTTGGCGCTGGGCACCCCGCGCCGGACGTCCGCCTCGTCCATGACGTCGTCGTGGTACAGCGTGGCCAGGTGGGTCAGCTCCACGACCACGGCCGAGGGCACGACGCCCGGGGCGTGCGGGTCGCCGAACTGCGCGGAGAGCATCACCAGGAGCGGGCGGAACCGCTTGCCGCCCGCGCGCACCAGGTGCTGGGCGGCCTCCGTGATGAACGGCACATCGCTCTTGGTGGCATCGAGGAGCCCAGCCTCGACCGCCGCCAGTCCGGTCTGGACATCGGCTTCGAGAGCCTGGTCCCGCACGCTCAGCCCGAACGGCCCGACTGCGGTCACGAGGGGATCTCCTGTCTGCTGACGATCACACGGATTGTCGATGTGTCGCTGGATTCACTCAAGTCAGCGTATCCGGTCCCGTTTGGATCGCCGTGGGCGCCTTCCCGCCACCCCCGGTATGTTCGTGATCAGCGCATACGAACAGATTTGGGGCTTTTATTCCGCCTGCCGCGACCGTAGGAGACGGCCGGAAGAGTACGCCCCGCGGAGGGGCCCGTTGACCGGGCCCCTCCGGGGCCGCCGAGGAGGTTCCGATGCAGGTCCGCGGCTCCTTCCCGTACGCGACGGACCACGAGGACGTGCGCGTCCCGCTGCCCGGCGGCACCCTGCTGTACGCGCGGATCTGGCGCCCGCTGACCGGCGACCCGGTCCCCGCGCTCCTGGAGTACGGCCCCGGCCGGCTCACCGACGGGACGGCGCCGCGCGACGCCCAGCGCCACCCCTGGTACGCCGGCCACGGCTACGCCTCGGTACGGGTGGACCCGCGCGGCCTCGGCAACAGCGAGGGCGTGCCGCCGGCAGACGGGGACGACGACGTGGCCGACGCCGTGGCGGTGGTCGAGTGGCTGGCGGCGCGGCCCTGGTGCGACGGGCGGGTGGGCCTGTTCGGGCTCGGCCGCGGCGGCTCCACGGCGCTGCGGGCCGCCGCGCTCGCCCCGGAGCCGCCGCCCGCGCTGGCGGCCGTCGTCGCCGTGTGCGCCTCGGACGGCCTGGACGGCGACCCCGACGACGGCGGCTTCGACGTCCCCGTCGCCCGGCACACGGCCCTGCTCGTGGAGCGCGCCGAGCCGCCGGACCCGCGGTACGCGGGGGACGCCTGGTTCGACCTGTGGACCGCCCGGCTGGAGGCCTTGGACCCGCGGCCGCCCGCGCCCGGGCCCGTGCAGGCCGGGGCCCCGGTACCGCTGGACCACGCGGCGGTGCGGGTCCCGGTGCTGGCCGTCGGCGGCTGGTGCGACCCGTACCGCGACACCGTGCTGCGCCTGGCCGCGCACGCGCCGCGCGACCGGGTCCGCGGCCTGCTCGGCCCCTGGCCGCACCGCTACCCGGACCGGGGCGAGCCGCCGGGACCGCCCATCGGGTTCCTGCAGGAGACGCTGCGCTGGTGGGACCACCACCTGCGGGGCGCGGCGAACGGCGTCATGGACGAGCCGCCGCTGCGCGCGTGGATCAGCGGGCGGGCGCCCGGCGACGAGTGGACCGCGGAGGACGCCTGGCCGTCGCCGGACGTCACCGACGTCACGTACGCCCTGCGGGGCTCGCCCGTGCTCGTGCGCTCACCGCTGCACACCGGGCTGGACGCCGGGCGCCCCGTACCGCTCGGCGGGGACGCCGACCTGCCGCCCGACCAGCGCGCCGAGGACGCCCAGGGAGCCTGCTTCGACTTCCCGGTCCCGGACGACGGCCCCCCGGTGGAGATCCTCGGCCGGCCGCTGGTCCGCCTCGCCCTGCGCTCCGGCGCACCGGCCGGGCACGTCGTCGCCCGGCTGTGCGACGTCGCCCCGGACGGCGCGTCGACGCTGGTCACCCGGGGGGTGCTGCGCCATCGCGGCGGGGAGGGCGGGCCGTACGTGTGCCGGCTGGCGGCGGCGGGGCACGCGTTCCGGCCGGGGCACCGGATCCGGCTGGCGCTCTCCTCGGCGTACTGGCCGTGGGTGTGGCCGAGGCCGGACGCGGAGGCCGGATTCGTCCTGGAACGGGCCGGAAGTTCCCTGGAGCTGCCCGTCCGCGCTGCCCTTTCCGTCCCCGGCGCCCCCGGCGCCCCGGGGACCTCACGCACTGTCGTGGCGTTCGAGGAGCCGGAGCAGGCGGAGCCGCTGGGCGTCAACGTCCCCGCGACGCTGGACGGGCAGCGGCCCGCGCTGCGCGTCGTCCACGACGTCGCCGAGGGCGCGTGGCGGCTGGAGGCCGACCCGTGCAGCGACGAGCACGGCCCCGTCCGGGTCCACCCCGACGGGCTGGAGTACGGCAAGGAGGCCACGGAGACGTACACCATCGACGCCTCGGGCCCGCTGTCCGCCCGGGTGGGCGTCGAGTGGCGGATCAGGTTGCACCGCCCCGACGAGCTGTGGGACGCGACCGTCGCCGTCCGCTCGGAGACCGGCTGCGACAGCGGCTCGTTCCTCACGTCCACCGAGGTCGTGTGCGGGGTGGGTGACGAGGTCGTCTTCCACCGCACCTGGGAGAAGCGCCTTCCACGGCCGTAACGTGTCCCCCACACACGTGGAAAGCGAGGCAAGCACCGATGCCCGAGCAGTCCGAGCAGAGCCCGCTCGACCTGGCCGAAGGCGACCCCTTCGGACCGCACAACCTGCCGTACGGCGTGTTCTCGACCGCCGGCGAACCCGGCCGCCGCCGGCTCGGCGTACGGATCGGCGACCATGTGCTGGACGCCGGCGCCGCCGCGCACGCCCTGGGCTCCCCGTACGCGAACCTCCTCGCGCAGCCCAGCCTCAACCCGCTGCTGGCCGCGGGCCGCACGGCCTGGCGCGATGTGCGCAGGGCGCTCACCGCATGGGTCACGTCACCGGCGCACCGCCCCGACATCGAGCCGCTGCTGCACCCGCTCGACGCGGTCACGCTGCACCTGCCGTACGAGGTCGCGGACTACGTCGACTTCTACGCGAGCGAGCACCACGCGTCCAACGTGGGCCGGATGTTCCGCCCGGACGGGGAGCCGCTGACGCCCAACTGGAAGCACCTCCCGATCGGTTACCACGGCCGCTCCGGCACGGTCGTCGTCTCCGGCACGGACATCGTGCGGCCGTCCGGGCAGCGCAAGGCGCCCACCGACCCGGCGCCGGTGTTCGGGCCCTCGGTGAAGCTGGACATCGAGGCGGAGGTCGGCTTCCTCGTCGGCACCCCGTCCGCGCTGGGCCGCCCCGTCGCACTCGGGGACTTCCGGGAGCACGTCTTCGGCCTCTCGCTGCTCAACGACTGGTCGGCGCGCGACATCCAGGCGTGGGAGTACGTGCCGCTGGGCCCGTTCCTCGGCAAGTCCTTCGCCACGTCGGTGTCGGCGTGGGTGACCCCGCTGGAGGCGCTCGACGCGGCCCGCGTGGCCCCGCCGGCCCGCGACTTCGACCTGCTGCCGTACCTGGACGACTCGGGCGAGGAGGAGCCGGGCGGCTTCGACCTGCGCATCACCGTCCGGATCAACGGCGAGGTGGTCGCCGAGCCGCCGTTCTCGACCATGTACTGGACGGCGGCCCAGCAGCTCGCGCACATGACGGTCAACGGCGCCTCGCTGCGCACCGGCGACCTGTACGGCTCCGGCACGGTCAGCGGGCCCGAGGTGCACCAGCGCGGCTCGCTGCTGGAGCTGACGTGGAACGGGCGGGACGCGCTCGAACTGACCTCGGGCAAGCGGACCTTCCTGGAGGACGGCGACGAGGTCACCCTCACGGCCTGGGCCCCGGGCCCGGACGGCACGAAGGTCGGCCTCGGCGAGGTAACGGGCCGCATCCGCCCCACCCCCTGAGCCCCACCCGGAGGCCGGCGGCCCCACTGCGGGCCGGCGGCCACCCGGCCGGGGACCGCTGCCGCGCTGCCGGCCGGCGGCCCCCGGCGGACCGTCCCCGCCGCGGGCGGGCGCCGCCGTTCCGCCATGGCTTGCGTCGTGGTTACCGCTGGCGCTGTCGCGCCGTTCCTGCTGTGGGCATGCGTTCCGCCAAGGGCGGAACGGGTGGGCACAGCAGGAACGGCCCCCCGGCCTGAGGGCCCGCCCCTTGCGCGCCACGACGGTGGGTGGGTCCGGTGGCGGCCCGGGGGTCACGTGCTCAGATTGGCTCGCTCGGGCCCATGAGAGCGAAGCGTTGCTGCGCCGCCAATCCTGCGCGCGACCCCCGGTCCACCCCCGTCCCGTTGACGGGCGTCTGACCGCCGGTGGGGGGCGCCGCCCGCCCGTGGGTGGCTCACCGCCGGTGGGGGCGTCCCTCCGATGGACCACTTCCGCGTGTGGTCCGCCGCGCGTCCGCGCATTCTGGCGGAGGCGGTACAGGGGGGAGCGCCCGCCCGGACCGACCTGGCGCCCCCGCGCCCGATGTTCACCGCGTCGCACCCGGACTGCGCTGTCCCGCCCCCACAGACAGCAAGGAGTACGCGTGAACAGCAAGCGACTGACGTCCGCCGTCGGTCTCGCCGCGGCTGCGGCGATTTCCCTCGCCACGGCCCCGGCCTCCGCGGCCGGCGGTGACCACAACCAGCTCGATGCCGCCTACGAGGCGACCGTCAAGTACCAGGACGTCGAGAAGGCCCTCGCCGACGGCTACCGCCCGGAAGGCGGCTGCAAGGAGCTGCCTGGTGAGGGCGGCAAGGGCATCCACTTCGTGAAGCCCGAGCACATCGTGCCCTCGGGGGCGCTCGACCCGACGAAGCCCGCCGCGCTGCTCTACGTGGACGACGACCACGGGAAGGGCGGCAAGGACCACCACGGGGACAAGGACCACCACGGTGGCAAGGACCACGATGGTGGCAAGGACCACCACGGGGGCAAGGACCACCACGGCAAGGACAAGGACAAGGACAAGGACAAGGACAAGGACAAGGACAAGGACCACCACGGCAAGGACCACGATGGTGGCAAGGACCACCACGGGGACAAGGGGGACAAGGGCGGTAAGGACGGCGAGTACAAGAAGAAGAAGCTGGTCGCCGTGGAGTACTGGGCCCTCGACGGTGACCAGGACCCCGGCACGGACGACGACCGTCCGTCGCTGTTCGGCCAGTCCTTCCACGGCCCCTCGGACGGCAACGAGGTCGGCCTGCCGATCCACTACGACCTGCAGGTGTGGCTCTACAAGAAGAACCCGAAGGGTCTCTTCGCACCGTGGAACCCCTGGGTCGAGTGCCCTGACACCGACGCCCAGCCGTGAAAGACGTTCGGCGGGGTGCGTGAACGCACCCCGCCGAACGGCGTCCTCCACCGACGTGGGCTACCGGACGAACACCCCGGCCTGGCCCGCCAGGTCCAGGAAGTACTGCGGCGCCAGCCCCAGCACCAGCGTCACGGCCACGCCGACGCCGATCGTCGTCATCGTCAGCGGCGAGGGAACGGCCACGGTCGGGCCCTCCGGCTTGGGCTCGCTGAAGAACATCAGCACGATGACCCGGATGTAGAAGAAGGCGGCGATCGCCGAGGCGATCACACCGACCACGACCAGCGCCCCGGCCCCGCCCTCGGCGGCCGCCTTGAACACGGCGAACTTCCCGGAGAAGCCGGACGTCAGCGGGATGCCGGCGAAGGCCAGCAGGAACACCGCGAACACCGCGGCCACCAGCGGTGAACGCCGCCCGAGCCCCGCCCACTTGGACAGGTGCGTGGCCTCGCCGCCCGCGTCCCGCACCAGCGTGACGACGGCGAACGCGCCGATCGTCACGAAGGAGTAGGCCGCCAGGTAGAACAGCACCGACGAGATGCCCGACGGCGTGGCCGCGATGACACCGGCGAGGATGAAGCCCGCGTGGGCGATCGACGAGTAGGCCAGCAGCCGCTTGATGTCGGTCTGCGTGATCGCCACGACGGCGCCCGCCAGCATCGTGACGATGGCGACGGCCCACATGATCGGCCGCCAGTCCCAGCGGAGCCCCGGCAGCACCACGTACAGCAGCCGCAGCATCGCGCCGAACGCGGCGACCTTCGTCGCGGCCGCCATGAAGCCGGTGACCGGCGTCGGGGCGCCCTGGTAGACGTCCGGCGTCCACATGTGGAACGGCACCGCGCCCACCTTGAACAGCAGCCCCATCAGCACCATGGCGAAGCCGATGAGCAGCAGCACGTCGTTGCCCATCGTGGCGGCCAGAGCCGGGTCGATCGTGGTCACGGAGCCGTCCACGACGTCCGCGATCCGCGCGTACGACACGGAGCCCGCGTACCCGTACAGCAGGGCCACGCCGAACAGCAGGAACGCCGAGGCGAAGGCGCCGAGCAGGAAGTACTTCACCGCGGCCTCCTGCGACATCAGCCGCTTGCGGCGGGCGACGGCGCACAGCAGGTACAGCGGCAGCGAGAAGACCTCCAGCGCGACGAACAGCGTCAGCAGGTCGTTGGCGGCGGGGAAGACGAGCATGCCCGCGACCGCGAACATCATCAGCGGGAACACCTCGGTGGTGGTGAACCCGGCCTTGACCGCGGCCTTCTCGTGGTCGCTGCCCGGGACGGCGGCGGCCTCCGCGGCGAACGAGTCGACGCGGTGACCGTGGCGGGCCGGGTCGAGGCGCCGCTCGGCGAAGGTGAACACCGCGACGATCGACGCGAGCAGGATCGTGCCCTGGAGGAAGAGCGCGGGCCCGTCGACGGCGATGGCGCCCATCGCGGCGATGCGCGCCTTCGTCGTGCCGTGCCCGCCGGCCGCGAGGCCGACGACCGCGGCGAAGGCGGCGGCGAGCGCCGCCACGCTCAGGAGCACCTGGCTGTGGTACCGGGCCCGGCGTGGTACGGCGGCCTCGACCAGCACGCCCACGATCGCGGCGCCCACCACGATGAGCACGGGGGCGAGCTGGACGTACTCGATCTTCGGCGCCCGGATCGTGCTGAGCGGCTCGGCGGCCGTCGTCCACAGGCTGTGGAAGTCCGTAGTGCTCACTTGGCTGCCTCCACCTCGGGCCGGGGGTCCTTCTGCTGGACGTCGGACATGGTGTGCCGGACCGCCGGGTTGACGATGTCGGTCAGCGGCTTCGGGAAGACGCCGAGGAAGATCAACAGGGCGATGAGCGGGGCCACCACGGCCAGTTCACGGGCCTTGAGGTCGGGCATCGCCCGGACCTCCTCCTTCACCGGGCCCGTCATGGTCCGCTGGTACAGCACCAGCGTGTAGAGCGCGGCCAGCACGATGCCGGTGGTGGCGACGACACCCGCCACCGGATACCGGGCGAACGTGCCGACCAGCACCAGGAACTCACTGACGAACGGCGCCAGACCGGGCAGCGACAGCGTGGCCAGACCGCCCACCAGGAACGTGCCCGCGAGGACCGGGGCGACCTTCTGCACGCCGCCGTAGTCGGCGATGAGCCGCGAGCCGCGCCGCGAGATCAGGAAGCCGGCCACCAGCATCAGCGCGGCCGTCGAGATCCCGTGGTTCACCATGTAGAGCGTGGCGCCGCTCTGGCCCTGGCTGGTCATCGCGAAGATGCCCAGGATGATGAAGCCGAAGTGGGAGATCGACGCGTACGCGATCAGGCGCTTGATGTCCCGCTGGCCGACCGCGAGCAGCGCCCCGTACACGATGCTGATCAGCGCCAGCACCACGATCGCCGGTGTGGCCCACTTCGACGCCTCGGGGAACAGGCCGAGGCAGAAGCGGAGCATCGCGAACGTGCCGACCTTGTCGACCACGGCCGTGATGAGCACCGCCACCGGTGCCGTGGACTCCCCCATCGCGTTGGGCAGCCAGGTGTGCAGCGGCCACAGCGGCGCCTTCACCGCGAACGCGAAGAAGAACCCGAGGAAGAGCAGCCGCTCGGTGTCGGTGGCCATCTCCAGCTCACCGGTGGCCCGCGCGGCGGCGATCTCGGTGAGCGAGAAGTTCCCCGCCACCACGTACAGCCCGATCACCGCGGCCAGCATGATCAGCCCGCCGACCAGGTTGTAGAGCAGGAACTTCACCGCCGCGTAAGAGCGCTGGGCCGCGGCGTGGTCGTCGCTGCCCGCGTGCGCCCGGTCCCCGAAGCCTCCGATGAGGAAGTACATCGGGATGAGCATGGCCTCGAAGAGGATGTAGAAGAGGAAGACGTCGGTGGCCTCGAAGGAGAGGATCACCATCGCCTCGACCATCAGGATCAGCGCGAAGAAGCCCTGAGTGGGCCGCCACCGCTTGGACTGTGTCTCGAAGGGGTCGGCGTCGTGCCAGCCGGCCAGGATGATGAAGGGGATCAGCAGGGCGGTGAGCGCGATGAGCGCCACGCCGATGCCGTCGACGCCCAGCTCGTACCGCACGCCGAAGTCCTTGATCCAGGCATGGGACTCGGTGAGCTGGTAGCGGGTGCCGTCCGGGTCGAAGCGGACCAGGACGGTGGCCGCCAGGACGAGCGTGGCGAGCGAGAACAGCAGCGCCAGCCACTTGGCGGCCGTGCGCCGCGCGGCCGGGACGGCCGCCGTGACGATCGCACCGGCCGCGGGAAGCGCGGCCGTCGCCGTCAGGAGGGGGAAGGACATCGCGGTCACACCCCCCTCATGAGCAGGGTCGCGGCGATCAGCACCGCAGCACCTCCGAACATCGAGACCGCGTAGGAGCGGGCGAAGCCGTTCTGCAGCTTGCGCATCCGGCCGGACAGGCCGCCCATCGCCGCGGCCGTACCGTTGACGACCCCGTCGACGAGGGTGTGGTCGACGTAGACCAGCGAGCGGGTGAGGTGCTCACCGCCGCGCACCAGGACCACGTGGTTGAAGTCGTCCTGGAGCAGGTCGCGGCGGGCCGCCCGGGTGAGCAGCGAGCCACGCGGGGCGACCACGGGCACGGGCCTGCGGCCGTACTGCGCGTACGCGATGCCGACGCCGATCAGCAGGACGACGATCGTCGACGTGGTGATCACCGCGGCACCCACCGGCGGGTGGCCGTGCTCGAACCGGGTCACCGGTTCGAGCCAGTTGACGAAGGCGCTGTTGAGCGAGAAGAGTCCGCCCGCGAAGACCGACCCGAAGGCCAGCAGGACCATCGGGACCGTCATGGACTTCGGCGACTCGTGCGGGTGCGGCATCTCGCCGGGGTGCGCCTCGATGCCCGGCTCGACGCTGGGCGCCGTGTCCGGGTCGGGCGCCGGCTGCCAGCGCTTCTCCCCGAAGAACGTCATGATCATCACGCGGGTCATGTAGTACGCCGTGATGCCGGCGCCCAGCAGCGTGACCGCGCCGAGGATCCAGCCCTCGGTGCCGCCCTTCGCGAACGCCGCCTCGATGATCTTGTCCTTGGACCAGAAGCCCGACAGGCCGGGGAAGCCGATGATCGCGAGGTAGCCGAGGCCGAACGTCACGAACGTCACCGGCATGTACTTCCGCAGGCCGCCGTACTTGCGCATGTCGACCTCGTCGTTCATGCCGTGCATGACCGATCCGGCACCGAGGAACAGCCCGGCCTTGAAGAAGCCGTGCGTCACCAGGTGCATGATCGCGAAGGCGTACCCGATCGGGCCGAGGCCGGCCGCGAGGATCATGTAGCCGATCTGCGACATCGTCGAACCGGCCAGCGCCTTCTTGATGTCGTCCTTCGCGCAACCGACGATCGCACCGAAGAGGAGCGTGACCGCGCCGACCACGGCGACCGCCAGCTGGGCGTCGGGCGCCGCGTTGAAGATCGCCCCGGAGCGGACGATCAGGTAGACGCCGGCCGTCACCATCGTCGCCGCGTGGATGAGCGCCGACACCGGGGTCGGGCCCTCCATCGCGTCACCGAGCCAGGACTGCAGCGGCACCTGCGCGGACTTGCCGCACGCGGCCAGCAGCAGCATCAGCCCGATGGCCGTCAGCATCCCCTCGGACGTCTCCCCGGTGGAGGAGAGGACCGGACCGAAGGCGAAGGTGCCGAAGGTGGTGAACATCAGCATGATGGCGACGGACAGACCGATGTCACCGACCCGGTTGACCAGGAACGCCTTCTTCGCGGCCGTGGCCGCGCTGGGCTTGTGCTGCCAGAAGCCGATGAGCAGGTAGGAGGCGAGACCGACGCCCTCCCAGCCGAAGTACAGCAGCAGGTAGTTGTCGGCGACGACCAGCAGGAGCATCGCCGCGAGGAACAGGTTGAGGTAGCCGAAGAAGCGGCGGCGGCGCTCGTCGTGCTCCATGTACCCGATCGAGTACACATGGATCAGTGTGCCGACGCCGGTGATGAGCAGGACGAACGTCATCGACAGCTGGTCGAGCTGGAAGGCGACGTCCGCCTGGAAGCCCTCCACGGGGACCCAGGAGAACAGCCGCTGGTGCACGGCCCGTTCCTCCGCGCCCTTCCCCAGCATGTCCACGAAGAGCGCCGCGCCGACGGCGAAGGAGACTCCGGCCAGCAGGGTGCCGAGCCAGTGCCCCACCCTGTCGAGCCGCCGGCCGCCGCACAGCAGGACGGCCGCTCCGAGCAGAGGCGCCGCGACGAGCAGCGCGATCAGTTTCTCCACGATTCTTCCGACCCCTTACAGCTTCATCAGGCTGGCGTCGTCGACCGAGGCCGAGTGGCGGGAACGGAACAGCGACACGATGATCGCGAGCCCGACCACGACCTCCGCGGCGGCGACGACCATCGTGAAGAAGGCGATGATCTGGCCGTCGAGATTGCCGTGCATCCGGGAGAACGCGACCAGCGTCAGGTTGCAGGCGTTGAGCATCAGCTCCACGCACATGAACACGACGATCGCGTTGCGCCGGATCAGCACACCGGCCGCGCCGATGGTGAACAACAGGGCGGCGAGATACAGGTAGTTGACGGGATTCACTTGGCCGCCTCCTCTCCGTCCCGCTCCCGGCCCAGCCGCTCCTGCGCGCGCTGCTCCAGCGCCCGCAGGTCGTCCAGCGCCTGCGTCGACACGTCCCGGATCTGGCCGCGGGCCCGCAGGGTCCGGTTGACGGTCAGCTCGGACGGGGTGCCGTCCGGCAGCAGACCGGCGATGTCCACGGCGTTGTGCCGGGCGTACACACCCGGCGCGGGAAGCGGCGGCAGCTGCTTGCCCTCGCGGACCCGCTGCTCGGCCAGCTCCCGCTGGGTACGGGCCCGTTCGGTGCGCTCGCGGTGCGTCAGGACCATCGCCCCGACAGCGGCCGTGATCAGCAGCGCGCCCGTGATCTCGAAGGCGAACACGTACTTCGTGAAGATGAGCGCCGCCAGGCCCTCCACGTTGCCGCCCGCGTTCGCGGTGCCCAGCCCGTTGAAGGTCTCCAGCGAGGCGCTGCCGATCCCCGCGATCAGCAGGATCCCGAAGCCGAGACCGCACAGCGCGGCCAGCCAGCGCTGGCCCTTGATGGTCTCCTTCAGGGAGTCGGCCGCCGTGACACCGATCAGCATGACGACGAAGAGGAACAGCATCATGATCGCGCCCGTGTAGACGACGATCTGGACGATGCCCAGGAAGTACGCCCCGTTGGCGAGGTAGAAGACCGCCAGGACGACCATCGTCCCCGCCAGGCACAGCGCGCTGTGCACGGACTTCTTCATCAGGACCGTGCACAGCGCGCCGATCACGGCGACCGTGCCCAGGATCCAGAACTGCACGGCCTCGCCGGTCGACGTGGTGTAGGCGGCGGCCAGCGTCTGCGCGGTCATGCCCCGATCACCTTCTCCGACGCGGGCTCCGTCTCGCCGAAGTCCGACGCGGCCTCCTGCGGGGCGGCGTCACCCTTGCTGGCGGCGGCCTGCCGGACCGTGCCCGGCGCGGCCTCCGTGACCAGGCCCCGGTAGTAGTCCTGCTCGGTCATCCCGGGGTAGATGGCGTGCGGGCTGTCGACCATGCCCTCTTCGAGCCCGGCGAGCAGCTGCTCCTTGGTGTAGATCAGGTTCTCGCGGGAGCTGTCGGCCAGCTCGAACTCGTTGGTCATCGTCAGCGCCCGCGTGGGGCACGCCTCGATGCACAGCCCGCACAGGATGCAGCGGGCGTAGTTGATCTGGTAGACGCGGCCGTACCGCTCGCCCGGCGAGTAGCGCTCCTCGTCCGTGTTGTCGGCGCCCTCCACGTAGATGGCGTCGGCCGGGCAGGCCCAGGCGCACAGCTCGCAGCCCACGCACTTCTCCAGCCCGTCCGGGTGCCGGTTGAGCTGGTGCCTGCCGTGGAAGCGGGGCGCCGTCGTCTTCTGCTGTTCCGGGTACTGCTCGGTGAGCCGCTTCCGGAACATGGCCTTGAAGGTCACGCCGAAGCCGGCCACCGGATTCTGGAAATCAGACACCGTCCGTCTCCTTTCCGTCACTCCCAGTGTCGGGGCCGCCACTGACAATGAGCTGGCGCTCCCCACGTGGCCGTCGGCGCGGCACCGGCGGCAGGGTCTGGCCGGGCAGCGGCGGGACCGGGAATCCGCCGGCCATCGGGTCGAACTCGCCGCTCTTCGCGGCCTCGGCGGCCTCCGCCTCGGGCTTGGCCCTCCGTTCGCGGAACATGTCGACGACGAACGAGAGCAGCAGCACCGCGAGGACCGCGCCCGCCACGTACAGCACGATCGACTGGAACGCGATGTTCTGGTTCCGCAGGGCCCGTACGGTCGCGACGAGCATCAGCCAGACGACCGAGACGGGGATGAGCACCTTCCAGCCGAGCTTCATCAGCTGGTCGTAGCGGACGCGGGGCAGCGTGCCGCGCAGCCACACGAAGAGGAACAGCAGCAGGACGACCTTGGCGACGAACCAGAGCATCGGCCACCAGCCGTGGTTCGCGCCCGGCCAGAACGTCGAGATCGGGTACGGGGCCCGCCAGCCGCCCAGGAAGAGCGTGACCGACACGACCGAGACGGTGACCATGTTGACGTACTCGGCCAGCATGAACATCGCGAACTTGATGGAGCTGTACTCGGTGTTGAAGCCGCCGACCAGGTCGCCCTCGGACTCCGGCATGTCGAACGGGGCCCGGTTGACCTCACCGACCATCGTCACCATGTAGATCAGGAACGACACCGGCAGCAGCACCACGAACCAGCGGTCGGCCTGCGCCTCCACGATCGCCGAGGTCGACATCGACCCCGAGTAGAGGAAGACGGAGGCGAAGGCCGCGCCCATCGCGATCTCGTACGAGATCATCTGGGCGCACGCCCGCAGACCGCCGAGGAGCGGATACGTCGAGCCGGACGACCAGCCGGCGAGGACGATGCCGTAGATGCCGACCGACGCGACGGCGAGGATGTAGAGCATCGCGATCGGCAGGTCGGTCAGCTGCATCGTGGTGGGCTGACCGAAGATCGAGATCTCGTTGCCGGCCGGGCCGAACGGGATCACGGCGATCGCCATGAACGCGGGGACGGCCGAGACGATCGGGGCGAGGACGTAGACGACCTTGTCGGCGCGCTTGACGACCACGTCCTCCTTGAGCATCAGCTTCACACCGTCCGCGAGGGACTGGAGCATGCCCCAGGGGCCGTGCCGGTTGGGGCCGATGCGCAGCTGCATCCAGGCGACGACCTTGCGCTCCATCACGATGGAGATGAGCACGGTCACCATCAGGAAGGCGAAGCAGAAGACCGCCTTGATGACCACGAGCCACCAGGGGTCGCGGCCGAACATCGAGAGGTCCTCGGCCGCGAGGAGGGCCGGGTTCATGCTCGCACCTCCGGCGAGTCCGACGGGTAGGAGGAGTCCGGCGCGTCCGGCGAACCGGCGGCCGGGGCGATACGGACCAGGCGGCCGGGGGCCGCGCCCAGGTCGGACAGCACGCCGCGGCCCGTGGAGTTCAGCGGCAGCCAGACGACCCGGTCGGGCATCTCGGTGACCCGGAGCGGCAGTCGTACGGTCCCGGACGGGCCGGTCACCGCGAGGTCGTCGCCGTCCTTGACGCCGGTCTCGGCCGCCGTGGCGGCCGACAGCCGGGCGACCGTGGCGTGCCGGGTGCCGGCCAGCGCCTCGTCGCCGTCCTGGAGGCGGCCCAGGTCGAGCAGCATCCGGTGGCCGGCGAGCACGGCCTCGCCCTCACCGGCGCGGGGCAGCGGCCGGGCCGACTCCGACGGGTCGCCCGCGGGCTGCCCGTCCCACACGCCGAGCCGGTCCATCTCGCGCCGTACGGCCCTGATGTCCGGCAGTCCGAAACGGCTGTATCCCACAGCGCCTTCGGCGCCGGCCAGCGCGTCGGCCAGCATGTGGAGCACGCGCGCGTCGGCGGGCGGGAGCGGGCTGGTCATCTGGTCGGGCTTCAGCGCGGCCTCGAACATCCGCACCCTGCCCTCCCAGTTGAGGAAGGTGCCGGGCTTCTCGGCGACCGCGGCGACCGGGAAAACCACGTCGGCCCGCTCGGTGACCTCGCTGGGCCGCAGCTCCAGCGACACCACGAACGCCGCGTCGAGGGCCTCACGCGCGCGTGCCGGGTCCGGCAGGTCCGTCACCTCGACGCCCGCGACGAGCAGCGCGCCCAGCTCGCCGGTGGCGGCGGCCTCCAGGATCTGGCCGGTGTCGCGGCCGTAGCGGTGCGGCAGTTCCCGTGCGCCCCACACCGTGGCGGTCTCCTCGCGGGCCCGCGGGTCGGTGGCGGGGCGGCCGCCCGGCAGCAGCGACGGGAGGGCGCCCGCCCAGACCGCGCCGCGCTCCCCGGCCCGGCGCGGGATCCACACCAGTTCGGCGCCCGTCGCGGAGGCGGCCCGCACGGCGGCGGTCAGCGCGCCCGGCACCCCGGCCAGCCGCTCGCCGACGACGATGACCGCGCCCTGGCCGCGCAGCGCCTGCGCGGCGGCGGCGCCCTCGTCGTCGAGTCCGGTGCCGGCGGCCAGGGCGTCCAGCCAGTCGGCCTCGGTGCCGGGGGCGGCCGGCAGCAGCGTGCCGCCCGCCTTCTCCAGACCGCGCGTCGCGTGGGCCGCCAGCGCGAAGGTGCGCTGCCCGCGCTTGCGCCACGCCTTGCGCAGCCGCAGGAAGACGCCGGGTGCCTCCTCCTCGGCCTCCAGACCGACGAGCAGCACCGCCGGGGCCTTCTCCAGCGTGGCGTACGTGACGCCCTCGCCGTTCAGGTCCCGTCCGCGTCCGGCGACCCGGGCGGCCAGGAAGTCGGCCTCCTCGCTGCTGTGCACGCGGGCCCGGAAGTCGATGTCGTTGGTGTCGAGGGCGACCCGGGCGAACTTGGCGTACGCGTAGGCGTCCTCGACGGTCAGCCGGCCGCCGGTGAGGACACCGGTGCGGCCCCGGACCAGGCCGCGGGCCGCCGCCTCCAGCGCCTCCGGCCAGGAGGCGGGCTCCAGGGTTCCGTCGGCGCCGCGGACCAGGGGCGTGGTGAGGCGGTCGCGCTGCTGGGCGTACCGGAACGCGAAGCGTCCCTTGTCGCACAGCCACTCCTCGTTGACCTCCGGGTCGTACGCGGCGAGCCGCCGCATGACCTTGCCGCGCCGGTGGTCGGTGCGGGTGGCGCAGCCGCCCGCGCAGTGCTCGCACACGGACGGGCTGGAGACCAGGTCGAAGGGGCGGGAGCGGAACCGGTACGCCGCCGAGGTGAGCGCGCCGACCGGGCAGATCTGGATGGTGTTGCCGGAGAAGTACGACTCGAAGGGGTCGCCCTCGCCGGTGCCGACCTGCTGGAGGGCGCCCCGCTCGATCAGCTCGATCATCGGGTCGCCGGCGATCTGGTTCGAGAAGCGGGTGCAGCGGGCGCAGAGGACGCACCGCTCGCGGTCGAGCAGCACCTGTGTGGAGATCGGCACGGGCTTCTCGTAGGTCCGCTTCTTCCCTTCGAAGCGGGAGTCGGCCTGGCCGTGCGAGACGGCCTGGTTCTGCAGCGGGCACTCGCCGCCCTTGTCGCAGACCGGGCAGTCCAGCGGGTGGTTGATGAGCAGCAGCTCCATCACGCCGACCTGGGCCTTCTCGGCGACCTTGGACGTGAGTTGAGTCTTCACCACCATGCCGTCCGTACACGTGATCGTGCAGGAAGCCATGGGCTTGCGCTGGCCCTCGACCTCGACGATGCACTGGCGGCAGGCGCCGGCCGGGTCGAGGAGGGGGTGGTCGCAGAAGCGGGGGATCTCGATGCCGAGCTGTTCGGCGGCGCGGATGACGAGCGTTCCCTTGGGGACGGAGATCTCCGCGCCGTCGATGGTCAGCGTGACCAGGTCCTCCGGCGGCACCGCCGGCTGCGCGCCTCCACCGGTGGAGGACGTGGTGACGGTCATGCGTTCACCTCCACGTGGTTGTCGGCCCAGGCGGTCGACTTGGCCGGGTCGAAGGGGCAGCCCCTGCCGGTGATGTGCTGCTCGTACTCCTCGCGGAAGTACTTCAGCGAGGAGAAGATCGGCGAGGCGGCGCCGTCGCCGAGGGCGCAGAACGACTTGCCGTTGATGTTGTCCGCGATGTCGGCGAGCTTGTCGAGGTCGCTCATGGCCCCCTTGCCGGCCTCGATGTCGCGCAGGAGCTGCACCAGCCAGTAGGTGCCCTCGCGGCAGGGGGTGCACTTGCCGCAGGACTCGTGGGCGTAGAACTCGGTCCACCGGGTCACGGCGCGGACGACGCAGGTCGTCTCGTCGAAGCACTGCAGGGCCTTGGTGCCGAGCATCGACCCGGCGGCGCCGACGTTCTCGTAGTCGAGGGGTACGTCGAGGTGCTCGTCGGTGAACATGGGGGTGGACGAGCCGCCGGGCGTCCAGAACTTCAGCCGGTGGCCGGGGCGCATCCCGCCGCTCATGTCGAGGAGCTGGCGCAGGGTGATGCCGAGCGGGGCCTCGTACTGGCCGGGGCGGGCGACGTGGCCGCTGAGCGAGTAGAGCGTGAAGCCCGGGGACTTCTCGCTGCCCATCGACTTGAACCAGTCCTTGCCGCGGGCCAGGATCGCGGGAACCGACGCGATGGACTCGACGTTGTTCACGACGGTGGGGCACGCGTAGAGACCGGCGACCGCGGGGAAGGGGGGACGCAGCCGGGGCTGGCCACGACGGCCTTCGAGCGAGTCGAGCAGCGCGGTCTCCTCACCGCAGATGTACGCGCCGGCGCCGGCGTGCACGGTGAGTTCGAGGTCGAGTCCGCTGCCCAGGATGTTCTTGCCGAGGTAGCCCGCCTCGTACGCCTCGCGCACGGCCTCGTGGAGGCGGCGCAGGACGGGGACGACCTCGCCGCGCAGGTAGATGAACGCGTGGGACGACCTGATCGCGTAGCAGGCGATCACGATGCCCTCGATGAGCGAGTGCGGGTTGGCGAAGAGGAGCGGGATGTCCTTGCAGGTTCCGGGCTCCGACTCGTCGGCGTTGACCACGAGGTAGTGCGGCTTGCCGTCGCCCTGCGGGATGAACTGCCACTTCATTCCGGTGGGGAAGCCGGCGCCGCCGCGGCCGCGCAGGCCGGAGTCCTTGACGTACGCGATGACGTCGTCGGGCGACATGGCGAGGGCCTTGCGGAGCCCTTCGTAGCCGTCGTGGCGGCGGTAGGTCTCCAGGGTCCACGAGCGGGGGTCGTCCCAGAACGCGGACAGGACCGGCGAGAGCAGCTTCTCGGGGCTGGTCTCCCCGATTTCGGGTGCCAAGGTCATCACTCCCCCTCGGTGGTCTTGTCGTGCGGGGCGTCGGCGTGACCGGTGCCGTCGTGCGCGCCGCCGTCGTGTGCGGTGGTGCCGTGCGCGGTGCCGTCCTGCCGGGGCTCGCCGCGCGGGTGGACGACGCGGGGCGGAAGCGCCTCGCCCTTGGCGAGCTTCAGTCCGGTCAGCGAGGCGGGGCCGGCGCCTCCGCTCGCCTCGACGGCTCCGGGCCGCTGGTCGGGGAACCCGGCGAGGATGCGGGACGTCTCCCGGAACGTGCACAGGGGGGCGCCGCGGGTGGGTTCGACGGTGCGGCCGGCGCGCAGGTCGTCGACGAGCCGCTTGGCGGTCTCGGGCGTCTGGTTGTCGAAGAACTCCCAGTTGACCATCACGACCGGGGCGAAGTCGCAGGCCGCGTTGCACTCGATGTGTTCGAGGGTGACCTTGCCGTCCTCGGTGGTCCCCTCGTTGCCGACGCCGAGGTGCTCCTTCAGCTCCTCGAAGATGGCGTCGCCGCCCATGACGGCGCACAGCGTGTTGGTGCAGACGCCGACCTGGTAGTCGCCGCCGGGCCTGCGCCGGTACATGGTGTAGAAGGTCGCGACGGCGGTGACCTCGGCGGTGGTGAGGCCCAGGACCTCGGCGCAGAACCGCATGCCGGTGCGCGTGACGTGGCCCTCCTCGGACTGCACGAGGTGCAGCAGGGGAAGGAGGGCGGAGCGCGCGTCCGGGTAGCGGGCGATGACCTCCTTGGCATCGGCCTCGAGCCGGGCCCGTACGTCGGCGGGGTAGTCGGGGGCGGGGAGTTCGGGCATCCCCAGCTGGACGTCGCTCACCGGTCGACGCCTCCCATCACGGGGTCGATGGAGGCGACGGCGACGATGACGTCGGCGACCTGGCCGCCCTCGCACATCGCCGCCATGGCCTGCAGGTTGGTGAAGGACGGGTCGCGGAAGTGGACCCGGTAGGGACGGGTGCCGCCGTCGGAGACGACGTGGGCGCCCAGCTCGCCCTTGGGGGACTCGACGGCCGCGTAGGCCTGTCCGGGCGGGACGCGGAAGCCCTCGGTGACCAGCTTGAAGTGGTGGATCAGGGCCTCCATGGAGGTGCCCATGATCTTCTTGATGTGGTCGAGGGAGTTGCCCAGGCCGTCGGGGCCGAGGGCGAGCTGCGCGGGCCAGGCGATCTTCTTGTCGGCGACCATCACCGGGCCCGGCGCGAGCCGGTCCAGGCACTGCTCGACGATCCGCAGCGACTGGTGCATCTCCTCCAGGCGGATGAGGAAGCGCCCGTACGCGTCGCAGGTGTCGGCGGTGGGGACGTCGAACTCGTAGTTCTCGTAGCCGCAGTACGGGTCGGTCCTGCGCAGGTCGTGCGGGAGTCCGGCGGAGCGCAGGATCGGTCCGGTGGCGCCGAGGGCCATGCAGCCGGCCAGGTCGAGGTAGCCGATGTCCTGCATGCGGGCCTTGAAGATGGGGTTGCCGCTGGCGAGCTTGTCGTACTCCGGCAGGTTCTTCCGCATCGCCTTGACGAACTCGCGGATCTGGTCGACGGCGCCGGGCGGCAGGTCCTGGGCGAGGCCGCCGGGGCGGATGAACGCGTGGTTCATGCGCAGGCCGGTGATCAGCTCGTACAGGTCCAGGATCATCTCGCGGTCCCGGAAGCCGTAGATCATGATCGTGGTGGCGCCGAGCTCCATGCCGCCGGTGGCGATGGCCACGAGGTGGGAGGAGAGCCGGTTCAGCTCCATGAGCATGACCCGGATGACGGTGGCGCGGTCGGGGATCTGCTCCTCGATGCCGAGCAGCTTCTCCACGCCGAGGCAGTACGCCGTCTCGTTGAAGAACGACGTCAGGTAGTCCATGCGCGTGACGAAGGTGGTGCCCTGCGTCCAGGTCCGGTATTCGAGGTTCTTCTCGATGCCGGTGTGGAGGTAGCCGATGCCGCAGCGGGCCTCGGTGACGGTCTCGCCGTCGATCTCCAGGATGAGCCGGAGCACGCCGTGCGTGGACGGGTGCTGGGGGCCCATGTTGACGACGATCCGCTCGTCGTCCGCCTTGGCCGCGGACCGGACGACCTCGTCCCAGTCGCCGCCGGTGACGGTGTAGACGGTGCCCTCGGTGGTCTCGCGGGCCTCCGCCTGAGGGGTTGCGTTGGGGGTGGTCACGAGTACGACCTCCGCTGGTCCGGAGCCGGGATCTGGGCGCCCTTGTATTCGACGGGGATGCCGCCGAGGGGGTAGTCCTTGCGCTGCGGGAAGCCCTGCCAGTCGTCCGGCATCATGATCCGGGTGAGGGCGGGGTGGCCGTCGAAGATCAGCCCGAAGAAGTCGTACGTCTCGCGCTCGTGCCAGTCGTTGGTCGGGTAGACCGCGACGAGCGACGGGATGTGCGGATCGGCGTCGGGGGCGCTGACCTCCAGGCGCAGCCGCCGGCCGTGGGTGAGCGAGCGCAGGTGGTAGACGGCGTGCAGCTCGCGCCCCTTGTCGCCCGGGTAGTGGACGCCGCTGACGCCGGTGCACAGCTCGAAGCGCAGGGCGGGGTCGTCGCGCAGGGTGCGGGCGACGAGGACCAAGTGCTCGCGGGCGATGTGGAAGGTCAGCTCATCGCGGTCGACGACCGTCTTCTCGATCGCGTTCTCCGGGACGAGGCCCTGCTCCTCCAGGGCGCCCTCCAGCTCGTCGGCGACCTCGTCGAAGTAGCCGCCGTACGGGCGGGCGGCCGCGCCGGGGAGGCGTACGGAGCGGACGAGGCCGCCGTAGCCGGAGGTGTCGCCGCCGTTGTTCGCGCCGAACATGCCGCGCTGGAGGCGGATCTCCTCGCCGTGCTCCCCCCGCTGGCCCGGCAGGTTCTGGGTGCTGAGGTCCTTCTCGGGGTTCGGCTGTTCGCTCACCGCAGCAGCCCCTTCATCTCGATCGTCGGGAGTGCCTTGAGCGCCGCCTCCTCGGCCTCGCGGGCCGCCTCCCGCGCGTTCACGCCGAGCTTGGAGGTCTGGATCTTCTGGTGGAGCTTGAGGATCGCGTCCAGCAGCATCTCCGGCCGCGGCGGGCAGCCCGGCAGGTAGATGTCGACGGGCACGACGTGGTCGACGCCCTGCACGACGGCGTAGTTGTTGAACATGCCGCCCGAGGAGGCGCAGACGCCCATCGAGATCACCCACTTGGGGTTGGGCATCTGGTCGTAGACCTGGCGCAGGACGGGTGCCATCTTCTGGCTGACCCGGCCGGCCACGATCATCAGGTCGGCCTGGCGCGGTGAGCCGCGGAAGACCTCCATGCCGAAGCGCGCCATGTCGTACCGGCCGGCGCCGGTCGTCATCATCTCGATGGCGCAGCAGGCGAGGCCGAAGGTCGCGGGGAACACGGACGCCTTGCGCACCCATCCCGCGGCCTGTTCGACCGTCGTCAGCAGAAATCCGCTCGGCAGCTTCTCTTCGAGTCCCATGAGTGTGCCCTTCAGCCCCTCACTAGCCCCTCGGCTCCCTCAGTCCCATTCCAGGCCGCCGCGCCGCCATACGTACGCGTAGGCGACGAAGACGGTGAGCACGAAGAGCAACATCTCCACGAGCCCGAAAAGCCCGAGTGCGTCGAAGCTGACGGCCCAGGGGTAGAGGAAGACGATCTCGATGTCGAAGACGATGAAGAGCATCGCCGTCAGGTAGTACTTGATGGGAAAGCGGCCGCCGCCGGCCGGCGTGGGTGTGGGCTCGATGCCGCACTCGTACGCCTCGAGCTTCGCCCGGTTGTACCGCTTTGGCCCGATGAGCGTGGCCATGACCACGGAGAAGATCGCAAACGCTGCCCCTAGGGCGCCGAGCACGAGGATGGGCGTGTACGCATTCACGCTCCTCGCTCCTTCCAGTCGTCCTTGACCGTTGGACCGCACCGGGCGTTCGTCTCGCCGCCTCGAAAAGATCGCTTACATGTGAGGCAGTTCACAAGCCCGATTGGTTCGCATCCTATGCCCGTGGATCTGTGATCTGCGACACGGGGTACGTCAACGCCTTTGTGATCTCTACCACCTGGCGAACGATCATGAATTCGGATGAACAGTGATCTTCGCACCACACGTGTCCGAGTGGCCACGATCCGTGACATCAAGGCCCGTCTGCGCTGGTCGGAGGCGTCGTGCACTATCAAACGATTCCCAGTACAGGCAAATTCGCTCTGGACGCCTACGGGTGATAAAGGGACTCACCCCACCCGTGCGAGGGTCCCTCGGGGACGGAGGTGGACGCGTGCGCCCGTTCACGAGGCGGAGAGCCCGCCGGGAGTTGCCGTTCTGTGACCTGCGCCACTCCGGCGGAGGGCCGGAGAAAGCGGTGTTGGCCATCCGCGTCAACCAGTGGTAAGCGGGCGGCAATTCGGACGTTTCGCGGAAAACCCTTGATCATGGGCCTGATCACGACAGTCTGAAATGTCCGTTACGGCGTCAATAAAGGCCTCCGGGAAGCGGATTCGGCCCTTCCGTGGCGAACTGTGGCGCAACACACGTTTCTTGATGGGAACCGCGGCGCCCTGATAGCGGTTGTCCTCATGTCCCACACCGCTCACATACCCAGCCACCGGAAGCCCCGCCGCAGCTCCTCGAAGCTCGCGCTGCGCGCCGGAGTTGCCGGTGGCGTCCTCAGCACCCTCGCGGTGGCCGCCGCGCCGGCCCAGGCCGAGCCGGTGACCGAGACCATCGAGATGCCCACGATCAACCCCGACCTGGCCGGGTCCCTGTCGAGCGCCGTCGCCGCCTCCGCCGAGGCGACCCAGCAGGAGGCCCTCACCCAGGAGCTCCGGGCCCAGGAGGACGCCGCGGCCGTCAAGGCGGCCAAGGACGCCAAGAAGGCCAAGGCCGAGGCCGACCGCAAGGCCGAGGCCGAGCGGAAGGCCAAGGAGGCCGAGGAGAAGGCCCGGGCCGAGGCCCAGGAGCGCGCCTCGCGGTCCTCCGCGCGTACGACCCTGTCCGCGTCGTCCGACAGCGACAGCGGCTCCTCCAGCTCGACGGCGACCGGCTCCGCCGCCGCCATCGTGGACTTCGCGCGCGCCCAGGTCGGCGACGCGTACGTCATGGGCGCCACCGGCCCCAACGCCTGGGACTGCTCCGGCCTGGTCCAGGCCGCTTACCGCCAGGCGGGCATCGACCTGCCGCGCGTCTCCGGCGACCAGTCGAGCATGGGCACCTCCGTCTCGCTCAGCGACCTCCAGCCCGGCGACATCCTCTACTGGGGCAGCCGCAGCGGCTCGTACCACGTGGCGATCTACGTGGGCGGCGGCAAGTACGTCGGCGCGCAGAACCCCAGCACCGGTGTGGTCGAGCGGTCCCTGGACTGGGACCCGCCGTCCGGCGCGGTCCGCATCCTCTGACCGCGGCCGTCCCCCGCGCAGCTCGAAGGGCCGGCGCTCCCCCACTCGGGAGCGCCGGCCCTCGCCGTCGTCGCCGGACCGCTCCCGCGGGGGTCAGCGGGCCGGGCGGAACGCCTCGATGATCCGGGCGTAGCTGTCCGAGCCGTTGCCGTCCGCCACGGCCTTCGCCATCAGCTCGCGGTGCAGCTCCGGGAGCCGCCCGTCGACGCCCCGCTCGCGGCCCGCGTGCAGGAGGTGGTCGATCGCGGCCAGCTGCACGTCGATGGTGGCGTCGTCGCCGGGGTAGTGCCCGGCGTCGATCTGGCCGGCGTACGTCTCCATGAACCCGGCGACCGTCCTCAGCCAGCGCACCGCCACCGGTGTGAACGCCCCCGCCGCCACCCCGTCCGCGCCGACCAGCGCCGTGGCGTGCAGCCAGCCGCCGAACACCGACCACATCAGCCCCAGCAGCCCCGCGTCGTACAGCGAGGCGAGCCCCGCGTCCGGGCCCAGGTCGACCGGGTCGCCCAGCACGGCCAGGGTCTCCCGGTGCGCGGCGAACGCCTCCGGCGAGCCGCTGTACAGGAACATGTGGGCCGGGTCGCCCACCCCCGGCGGCGTCGTCATGATCCCGCCGTCCAGGTACGCGGCCCCGTGCCCGGCGGCCCACCGGGCCATCTCCCGCGCCTGCTCCGGCGAACCGGACGTCACGTTCACCAGCGTGCGGCCCGCCAGCTCCCCCGCGACCGGGTCGAGCAGCTCCCGCACGGCCGCGTGGTCCAGGACGCACACCAGCAGCAGCTCGCTCGCCGCGACGGCCTCGGCGACCGTCGCCGCACGGTGTGCTCCCCGGGCGGCCATCGCGTCGGCCTTGGCGGCGGTGCGGTTCCAGACGGTGGTGGGGTGACCGGCCGTCAGGAGCGTACCGGCGAGGGCCGATCCCATCTGTCCGAGTCCGAGCACGGTGACACTTTCACGGCTCATGGCCAGGTTTCTCCCTCTGTGTACGGGTTCTCTCTGCAAGATCCACACTCGCAGCGGGCCGAGGGGGCGGACAGGGGCAGGACTGCCCGCCTCCGCACTATTCCTGCCGTACGCTCCGGGCATGACCGCGGGAACCGTCGCCGTCGCCGTCGTCCAGGACGGGTCCGGTCCGACGCACTGGGAGATGTACGAAATGTCCATCGCGCTGGCGGTGTTCGGCATCCCGCACCGCGATCTGGCCGACCCCTGGTACGCCTTACGGCTCTGCGGCCCCGACCCCGGCCCGGGCGGCCCCGACGGCCCCGGCTTCGCCGTGCGCACGGACCACGGCCTCGAAGGGCTCGTCGGCGCCGGCACCGTCATCGTGCCGTCCGTCCCCGAGGACTGCGTCGACGGCGACCGGGACGTGCCCGCCGACCTCGTCGACGCGCTGCGGGAGGCCGCCGCGTCCGGCGCCCGTATGGTCTCGCTGTGCACCGGCGCCTTCGCGCTCGCCGCGGCCGGACTGCTCGACGGCCGGCGCGCCACCGCCCACTGGCAGCACGCCGCCCAGCTGGCCGCCCGGCACCCGCGCGTCGTCGTGGACGACTCGGTGCTCTACACCGACGACGGAAACGTCCTGACCAGCGCGGGCGCCACCGCCGCGCTCGACCTCTGCCTCCACCTGGTCCGCCGCGACCTCGGCGCGGCCGTCGCCAACCAGCTGGCCCGCCGCCTCGTCGTGCACGCCCACCGCACCGGCGGCCAGGCGCAGTTCATCGAGGCCCCGCTGCCGCCGAGCGACGACGACAGCCTCAGCCCGGTGCTCCAGTGGGCCATCGAGCACCTGACGGAGCCGCTGACCGTGGACGGCCTGGCCCGCCGGGCCCGGATGAGCCCCCGCACCTTCCACCGCAGGCTCCACGAGACCACCGGCACCACCCCGCTCCAGTGGCTGCTCCAGCAGCGCATCGCCCGCGCCCAGACGCTGCTGGAGTCGACGGACCTGCCCGTCGAGCAGATCGGCGAGCGCAGCGGACTGGGCACGGCGACGAACCTGCGCCGTCACTTCGCCCGGGCGGTCGGGGTCACCCCGACCGCGTACCGGGCGGCGTTCAGGACTTCGGGGCCACCTTCGACAGGCCGTTGATGATGCGGTCCATCGCGTCGCCGCCCGTCGGGTCGGTGAGGTTCGCCAGCATCTTCAGCGTGAACTTCATCAGCAGCGGGTGGGTCAGACCGCGCTGGGTGGCGATCTTCATGACCTTCGGGTTGCCGATCAGCTTCACGAAGGCGCGGCCCAGCGTGTAGTAGCCGCCGTAGGTGTCCTTGAGGATCTTCGGGTAGCCGCGCAGGGCCAGTTCCCGCTGGGCCGGGGTCGCGCGGGCGTGCGCCTGGACGATCACCTCGGCGGCGATCTGCCCGGACTCCATCGCGTACGCGATGCCCTCGCCGTTGAACGGGTTGACCAGGCCGCCCGCGTCACCCACGAGCAGCAGGCCGCGCGTGTAGTGCGGCTGCCGGTTGAACGCCATCGGCAGGGCCGCGCCGCGGATCGGCTGCGTCATGTTCCCGGGCGTGAAGCCCCAGTCCTCCGGCATCGACGCGCACCACGCCTTCAGCACCTCGCGCCAGTCCAGCTCGCGGAACGCGGACGACGAGTCGAGGATGCCGAGGCCGACGTTGGACGTACCGTCGCCCATGCCGAAGATCCAGCCGTAGCCGGGCAGCAGCCGGTCCGGGCCCGTGCCGCGCCGGTCCCACAGCTCCAGCCACGACTCCAGGTAGTCGTCGTCGTGCCGCGGCGTCGTGAAGTACGTGCGCACGGCGACGCCCATGGGCCGGTCCTCACGCCGGTGCAGCCCCATGGCCAGCGACAGGCGCGTGGAGTTGCCGTCCGCGGCGACCACGAGCGGGGCGTGGAAGGTGACGGGCTTCTTCTCCTCGCCGAGCTTCGCGTGCACGCCCGTGATCCGCCCGGTGCGGTCGTCGACGATCGGCTCGCCCACGTTGCACCGCTCGTACAGCCGGGCGCCCGCCTTCTGCGCCTGGCGGGCCAGCTGCTCGTCGAAGTCGTCGCGCTTGCGCACGAGCCCGTAGTCGGGGAACGAGGCCAGCTCCGGCCAGTCGAGCTGGAGCCGCACGCCGCCGCCGATGATCCGCAGGCCCTTGTTGCGCAGCCAGCCGGCCTCTTCGGAGATGTCGATGCCCATGGCCACCAGCTGCTTGACGGCGCGCGGGGTGAGCCCGTCGCCGCACACCTTCTCGCGCGGGAAGGCCGTCTTCTCCAGCAGGAGCACGTCCAGACCCGCCTTCGCGAGGTGGTACGCCGTGGTGGAGCCGGCCGGACCCGCTCCGACGACGATGACGTCCGCGGTGTGTTCGGAGAGGGGCTCGGTCACGGCGGTTTCTCCCGAAGACTCGAAATTGCGTGCCGAAAGCACTGGACGTGGGCAGTCTAGGGGGACCTGCTGTTCCCCGACCGACCGACCCGAAAGGGCCACTCTCGATGACCGAACTGCTCCACGCCGACGCCGTCCGGCCCTCCGGGGGCCCCGCCTTCGGCCTGCGGGTCCCGACGGAGGAGGACGCGTACGCCTGGCACCGGGCGTTCGACGACGTCGAGGTCATGGAGTTCCACGGGGGACGCCCCGCGGAGCTGTCCGTGTACCAGGAGTTCACCGCCCGCCAGCGCCGGCACGACGCCGAGCACGGCTTCTGCCTGTGGACGCTGCTGGACGACGCCGGCGAGGTCGTCGGCTTCACCGGCGCCCAGCCGTGGCCGCACGCGTGGGGCCCGGCCGGGGAGATCGAGATCGGCTGGCGGCTGGCCCGGCACGCCTGGGGCAAGGGGTACGCGACGGCGGCCGCCCGCACCACGCTGGAGCGCGTACGGGCGGCGGGCGTCGAGCGGGTGGTCGCCATGGTCCACGAGGACAACGCCCGGTCGATCGCGGTGGCGCGGCGACTGGGCATGGAGCTGGTGGAGGCGCTGGACCTCCCGGGCCGGCCCGGCCCGCGGGGCCTGCGCTTCGGCCTGGAGCTGTAGGGCCCGGCGCCCCGGCTAGGCGGGCTTCGTGCCCCGGTGGAGGGCGACGATGCCGCCGCTCAGGTTCCGCCAGGCCACCTTCGACCAGCCGGCCTTCTGGAGGAGGCCCGCCAGCTCGCGCTGGCCGGGCCAGCTCTGGATGGACTCGGCGAGGTAGACGTACGCGTCCGGGTTGGACGAGACCGCGCGGGCGACCGGCGGCAGCGCCCGCATCAGGTACTCCTCGTACACCTTCCGGAAGGGCGCCCACGTCGCGTGCGAGAACTCGCAGATGACGACCCGCCCACCGGGCTTCGTCACCCGGTACAGCTCGCGCAGCGCGGCCTCCGTGTCGTGGACGTTGCGCAGCCCGAAGGAGATCGTCACCGCGTCGAAGGCGCCGTCCCGGAACGGCAGCCGCATCGCGTCGCCCGCGGTGAGCGGCAGCCACGGGTGGCGCTTCTTGCCCTCGCGGAGCATCCCGAGGGAGAAGTCGCAGGGCACGACGTACGCGCCGGTCTCCGCGAACGGCAGCGAGGACGTGCCCGTGCCCGCCGCCAGGTCCAGGACCTTCTGACCGGGCCGGGCGTCGACCGCCCTGGCCACCTCCTTGCGCCAGCGCCGGTCCTGGAAGAGGGAGAGGACGTCGTTGGTGAGGTCGTAGTTCGCCGCGACGTGGTCGAACATCGAGGCGACTTCGTGCGGCTGCTTGTCCAGCGTTGCTCGGGTCACGCAGCCCATTCAAGCAGGCGGCCCCCCGCGGGGACGCCCGGGCCTGGGCCTTGTCCGGCGGGTCTTTCCCCTACCCCGCCCCTTCCCGAATCAGGGGGCTCCGCCCCCGAACCCCCCGCTCCTCGAACGCCGGAGGGGCTGCGTTCGGCTAGGCGCGCCGGTACACGAGTCGGCCGGCGATGACCGTGGCGACGCAGGTCGAGGCGCCGCGGCGGACGAGCGTGGCGCGGTCCGGCACGTCGAACACCGCGAACCGGGCCGGGCCGCCCGGCGCCAGGGCCGGCAGCATGATGAGCGGGACCGGGGAGAAGGACGCCGGTCCGGGCAGGCGGTCCGGACGCCGGCCGACGGCGAGCCCCGCCCGGCGTACCGCGTCGAGGGCGGCCCGGCCGCGCAGTTCGCCGGCCACGGCGACCGTGCCGTGCGCCAGCATCCGCTGCACCCCGCGCCGGGCGCTCGCGCCCCGCCGCGACTCGTCGGCGCGGAACACGGCCCGCGCGCGCTCCCCGGTGAGGGGCTCGGTGCCGAACTCCTCGGCCTCGCGCGGGTCCGGGTGGTAGGTGGCTTCGAGCAGCTCGGGGCCGTACGGGTTGAGCAGCCCGGGCGTGAGGATGCCCGGCCACCGCCGCACCCGTGCCCGGGGGTGGGCGGCGGCCAGTTCCTCGTACGGGCCGATGGCGGCGATGCGGTCGCCGTCGACGAGGACCGCCGACGCGGGCGAGGCCTCGGCCACGTGGATCGTCAGCATGTCGGGCTCAGTTGGAGGCGAGCAGCTTCAGCTCGGGGTGGGCCGTGCCGCCCTCGATGGCCGTGGACGAGATGTGCGAGACGACGCGGTCGTCGACCGGGTCGTCGGCCGGGTCGTCGTGGACGACGATGTGCTCGTACGTCGTGGTGCGCTGCGCCGGGACGCGCCCCGCCTTCCGGATGAGGTCGATGATCTCCAGCCGGTTGGAGCGGTGCTTGGCACCGGCCGAGGACACCACGTTCTCCTCCAGCATGATCGAGCCGAGGTCGTCCGCGCCGTAGTGCAGCGACAGCTGGCCGATCTCCTTGCCGGTGGTGAGCCAGGAGCCCTGGATGTGGGCGACGTTGTCGAGGAACAGCCGGGCGATCGCGATCATCCGCAGGTATTCGAAGATCGTGGCCTGCGTGCGGCCCTTCAGGTGGTTGTTCTCCGGCTGGTACGTGTACGGGATGAACGCGCGGAAGCCGCCCGTGCGGTCCTGGACGTCCCGGATCATGCGCAGGTGCTCGATGCGCTCGGCGTTGGTCTCGCCGGTGCCCATCAGCATCGTCGACGTCGACTCGACGCCGAGGCCGTGGGCGATCTCCATGATCTCCAGCCAGCGCTCGCCGGACTCCTTGAGCGGCGCGATGGCCTTGCGCGGCCGCTCGGGCAGCAGCTCGGCGCCCGCGCCGGCGAACGAGTCGAGGCCCGCGGCGTGGATGCGGCGGATGGCGTCCTCGACGGACACGCCGGAGATCCGCGCCATGTGCTCCACCTCGGAGGCGCCGAGGGAGTGGATGACGAGCTGCGGGAACGCCTCCTTGATGGCGCCGAAGTGCTTCTCGTAGTACTCGACGCCGAAGTCCGGGTGGTGGCCGCCCTGGAACATGATCTGCGTGCCGCCCAGTTCGACGGTCTCGGCGCAGCGGCGCAGGATGTCGTCGAGGTCGCGGGTCCAGCCCTTGTCGCTCTTCGGCGGGGCGTAGAAGGCGCAGAACTTGCACGCCGTGACGCACACGTTGGTGTAGTTGATGTTGCGCTCGATGATGTACGTCGCGATGTGCTCCGTACCGGCGTAGCGGCGGCGCCGGACGGCGTCGGCGGCCGCGCCGAGGGCGTGCAGCGGCGCGGACCGGTAGAGGTCGAGCGCCTCCTCGGGGGTGATCCGCCCACCTGCGGCGGCGCGGTCGAGAACGGACTGGAGGTCGGCCTTCTCGGTCACCGGGGCGTACCTTTCGGCAGGGTCTGGACGGGCTGGACCAGCCTACGCCAGCGATCTGACGGTCCTTACTGGCGGTCCAGGGTGGCGCGCGGATTGCCGGCGCGGGCGTCGTCCGAGGTGTAGACGAGCTGCTTGCCCTTGAGGGTGAGCTTCACGGTGTGGGTGCCGCTCGTGCAGATGCTGCCGGACTTGCCGCCGGACGCGCTGTCGGTGACCAGGGTGCCCTCGGTGGCGCTGCGCAGGACGAGGTGGTCCTCGCAGGTGAAGTTGCCGAGGGCGTCGTACTGGCTGACCGTGCCGATCCGCTCGCCGGTCCGGCCCTCCTTGAGCACCAGGGTGAAGGAGCCCCCGTCGATCTCGGTGCCGAGGAACTGCACGAGGACGCGGCCCTTCCACGTGCCGGCGAACTCCTGGGGCACGGACGCGGAGGGCGCCGTGTCGGCGGGGCCGGAGGGCTGGGCGCTCGTCGAGGCCTTGGGGGGCTTCGTCGCGGTGTTGTTGCTGCCGCCGCCCGGGATCAGGTCGAACAGCACGGCCGCGCCCACGGTGACGGCCGCGAGGGCGCCCGCGACGGCGAGGGCGACCGTGCAGCTGACGCGGCGGCCGCCCCGGGGGCCGGCCGGTTCCGAGGTGGTGCTGACGGAGAGGGCGACGGGAGGGGTACGGGGGCCGGGCACCGCGTCCCGCACCGGCGGGGGCGCGGAGGGCTGCGTCGGGGGGTGCGGCGGCTGCGGCGGACCGAAGGAGCCGGACGTGGTGACCGCCCCGGAGCCCGGGGAGGCGGCGGCCGGTTCGGGCGCCACGGCGGGGCTGGTGAACGGCACCGGCCCCGACCCGGACGGGTCGGCCGCCGCCGGCTCCAGGTCCAGCAGCCGCACGGCCGCCCGGCTGACCTCCTCCACGACGGGGGCCGGCAGCCAGCCGCCCGCCGCGAGGGCGGCGGCCCCGCCGGGGGCCAGCGCGCGTGCCACGTCGGCGGGCGCGGGGCGTGTGGCCGGGTCCTTGGCGAGGCACGCGGCGACCAGGTCGCGCAGCCCGGCCGGGAGCGACGGGTCCAGGTCGGGTTCCTCGTGGACCACCTTGTAGAGCAGCGCCGCCGAGGAGTCGCCGGAGAACGGCGCCGTGCGGGTCGCCGCGTACGCCAGGACCGCGCCGAGCGAGAAGACGTCCGTGGCGCCGGTGACGCCCTGTCCGGCCTTGCCGAGGATCTGCTCGGGCGACATGTAGCCGGGCGAGCCGATGGACACGCCCGTGGAGGTGAGCGAGGCGGTGCCGTCCGTGGCGCGGGCGATGCCGAAGTCGATGAGGCGGGGTCCGTCCAGGGCGAGCAGCACGTTGGAGGGCTTGACGTCCCGGTGGACGAGCCCGAGGGCGTGCACCGCCGCCAGCGCCTCGGCCAGTCCGGCGCCCAGCACCCGTACCGACGCCTCGGGCAGGGGCCCGTGGGCGGCGACGGTCTGCGCCAGCGAGGGCCCCGCCACGTACCCGGTGGCCACCCACGGAACGGGCGCCTCCGGGTCGGCGTCCAGCACGGGCGCGGTCCACTGACCGCCGACCCTGCGGGCCGACTCCACCTCACGGCGGAACCGCGCCCGGAACTCCTCGTCGAGCGCGAAGTGCGGGTGGACGACCTTGACCGCCACGGTCCGGCCGCCCGCGCTGCGGGCCAGGTACACCCGGCCCATGCCGCCCGAACCCAGCCTGCCGAGCAGCCGGTACGGGCCGATGACCTGTGGTTCGCCCGGCTCCAGCGGCTGCATGACGTGCGCTCCCCCCGACCGTTCTCGTACGCGTCACCCAGCAGCGTAGAGGTCCGGGTGGGCCGGATCACGGCGATTGCCCGTCCCCCGGAGCCAACCGGCCGGGGCATTACGCCATCTACCTGGCCGTAATCCACAAACGCCCCCGCCGTGCCAGAAGCGGCTGCCCGTCGGGCAGCGCACTACCCCACATCCCGATCCGGAGTGCTCCCCATGAAACGTCCCCTCAAGGCGCTCGTGGCCGCCGTCGCCCTCGGTTCCCTCGCGCTGGCCACCGGCTGCTCGGGTGAACCCGTCTCCTTCGACACCCCGAGCAGCACCGCCGGTTCCGGCGCGTCCGGCGGGAGCCGGGGCGGCGGGGGCACGGACGACGGCAAGAACGGCGAGGCGGCCGCCAAGACGCTGATGCCGACCGGCCCGAAGGCTGAGTTCACCACCCAGAACACCGTCGACGACGGCACCAAGATCGGCAAGACGACGCTGGAGGGCAAGAAGTCCGGTTTCACCGGCGACGTCTGGGTGTGGGCCCCGCCGCAGTATTTCGACCCCAAGTACGCGAACAGCGGTTTCCCGGTGCTGATCGCGCTGCCCGGCGGCAACGGCTACCCGAAGAATTACTGGATGGGCACCGACCTGAAGCTGCAGAGCAGCATCAGCAAGTGGTCCAAGGAGGGCAAGTCCCTGCCGTTCATCGTGGTGATGCCGGTTCTCAACCCGGACGACAAGTACTACTACGACGGCAGCGACATACCCGGCCAGGCCAAGATGGGCACCTGGATGACGGAGGACGTTCCCGATTTCGTCAGGGCGAATTTCCGTACGTTCAAGTCCCGCGACGGCTGGGCCTTCATGGGCTCGTCGTCCGGCGCCTTCGTCGGGCTGAAGTCGGTCCTGAAGCACCCGGACAAGTTCAAGGCGGTCATCGCGTCCGGCCCGGACACCGTGCCGGACTCCCCGCTGTGGGCCGGGCACGAGGCGGAGAAAGCGGCGAACAACCCGGAAAAGCTCGCCGAGGCGCTGTCCGCGCAGCCGTCCGGACCGGACAAGGACGTGTATCTGGCGTTCCAGATCGGCACGAAGGAATCCGGGCTGAACAACCTCCGGTCATTCACCAAGAAGTACACGAAGGGCCCGGTGAAGACCCGTCTGGAGGTCATCCAGGACGGCGAGCACAACGCCAAGACCTATGTGAAGGGCATGGGCGACGGCTCGATCCAGTGGATCAGCGAGCACATGCAGGCCCCCATCCCCGCCTCCTGACGGGCCGGGTAAGGGGCCTGACAGGGGCTCAGGTGCCGAGCAGCTCGACCCGCACGTCGGCCGGGAAACCGGTCGTCGGCCCGGTCCTGCGGGCGAACTCCCGCACGCCGGCGAGCTGCTGGGCACCGAACCGGAAGTCCAGCGTGGTGAAGTAGCGCTCCAGCAGCTCGGCGTCGAAGGACTCCCAGCGCGCGGCCTGCTCCGCCACCTTGCCGACCTCCTCCAGCGACAGGTCCCGCGAGGCGAGGAACGCCTCGTGGACCTGGCGCACGAGCTGCGGGGCCCGCTCCAGGTACTCGCGGCGCACGCCCCACACGGCGAAGACGAACGGCAGCCCCGTCCACTCCCTCCACATCAGCCCCAGGTCGTGGACCTGGAGCCCCAGCCGGGGCGCGTCGTGCAGCGAGGCCCGCAGCGCGGCGTCGCCGATCAGCACGGCGGCCTCCGCCTCCTGCATCATCAGGCCCAGGTCGGGCGGGCAGGTGTAGTAGGCGGGGGCGACCCCGTACCGCTCGGCGAGCAGCAGCTGCGCCAGCCGTACGGACGTACGGGAGGTGGAGCCGAGGGCGACCGGCTGACCGTCCAGCTCGCCGAGCGGCCGCTGGGAGACGATCACACAGGACATGACGGGGCCGTCGCAGCCGACGGCGATGTCGGGGAAGGCGACGAGCCGGTCGGCGTGGCGGAGGTATTCGACGAGGGTGATCGGCCCGATGTCGAGATCACCGCGCACCAGCAGCTCGCTGAGCTTCTCCGGCGTGTCCTTGGTCAGCTCCAGATCGAGCAGGGTCCCGGTGCGGGCCAGGCCCCAGTAGAGGGGCAGGCAGTTCAGGAACTGGATGTGTCCGACACGTGGCCGGTTCCGCCGAGATTTGTCCACATCGTGAGGCTAGACCCCGTCTCACCTGGTGGGCGCGACCGGGTGCCCGTCAGCACCTTCGCGCAGTTCAAACGTCCGGGTGACGTCCTGGTGCCGTGATCTTTACCTCTACCGCTGCCCGCACGCTGCGTGCTAGGCTCAACGCAAGTTGCAGTTTGGTTTCCCTTGCAGTACAGAGCCTGCGGAGCATGTGACCCGCAGGCTTTTGTAGTTTTCAGACTTGTTTGCAGGTTCTGGAGCAGGGCAACCCTTTGGCCCAAGGAGGGCTTATGGCTACCGGAACCGTCAAGTGGTTCAACGCTGAAAAGGGCTTCGGCTTCATCGCCCAGGACGGCGGCGGCCCGGATGTCTTCGTCCACTACTCCGCGATCAACGCGACCGGCTTCCGCTCCCTCGAGGAGAACCAGGTCGTGAACTTCGACGTCACGCAGGGCCCGAAGGGCCCGCAGGCGGAGAACGTCACCCCGGCCTGACGTCTTTCCGACGTCACCGGGCGGCGATCGCCCCGACTTAGCTAGACCCAAGGAGCCCCATTCCGTATTCCGGTACGGAATGGGGCTCCTGCCTTTGTTTCCCAGCCGGATCGGGCCTGGCGCGACACAATCCGCGCCGTTCCGGTCACTGTGCGCACTGGGCCGTTCCGCGGTGCCGCCGTACGATCGGAGGCATGACCGAACGGAAACCCCCCGGTGTGAGCTTCGAGTCATGGGTGGACAAGCAGATCCGCGAGGCGACCGAGCGGGGTGACTTCGACCACCTCTCCGGCCTGGGCAGACCGCTGCCCGACGACAGCGCCCCCTACGACGAGCTGTGGTGGATCAAGGGCAAGCTCCATCGCGAGGGGCTGTCCGCACTGCCGCCCACGCTGGCCCTGCGCAAGGAGGCGGAGGACGCGCTGCGGGCCGTGGGCCGCGCGGTCTCGGAGGGCCAGGTCCGCCGTATCGTCGACGGGATCAGCGAGAAGATCGCGGCGGCCGTCCGCCGCCCTCCCCCGGGTCCGCCGCTGAAGCTCACCCCGTTCGACGTGGAGGAGCTCCTTCGGGACTGGCGGGCCGGGCGCGGCGGAAGGGCGTGATCCGCGCCTGACATACGGCAGCCGCCGGGCACCCGAGGGTGCCCGGCGGCCGTCGTTCACCGGTGCGCTATCCGGTCCGGGTCACCAGGTGCCCGGCTCCGCGTACCAGGACCGCTGCGGGTTGTCGAACGTGCCGTCCTCCTTGGCGGGGAAGGTGAAGGCACGGGTGGCGCCGATCGCGTAGTTGTACATGATCAGGACGTCGGCCCGGCCGTCGCCGTCGGCGTCGCCGGACAGCGGCATGCCCGAGCTGCTGGCGTACCAGCCCTCCGGGTTCGACTTCCACCCGGCGACCGGGGCGTTGAAGCCGCCGTCCGCCTTCGCCGTGAAGGTGTGCATCACGGTCACGCCGCCGTCGTGCCGGTACATCACGCCGACGTCGGCGCGCTTGTCGCCGTTGTAGTCGCCGCTGGTCAGCTCGATCCGGTCGCGGTCCCAGCTGCCGGGCTCGACGTTCCACGACTTGACCGGCTTGTCGAGGGTGCCGTCGGCCTTGGCGGGGAACGTCCACAGGGCGGCCGCTCCGGTGCTGTAGCCGTAGAAGGCGATCAGGTCGGCGCGGCCGTCGCCGTTGGCGTCGCCCATGGTGTAGCGGGCGTTCTTGGCCCACCAGTTTCCGTCGCCGGAGTTCCAGCCGCGGACGGGGTTGTCGAAGCCGCCGTCGGCGCGGGCGAGGAACTTGTGCACGCCCGTCTGGCCGTCGTCGTAGTCGTAGACGGCGGTCAGGTCGGCCCTGCCGTCGCCGTTGACGTCACCGGCCTGGACCGAGATCACCCGCTCCATGTACCAGCTCTTGGCCGGCAGGGCGGCGCTCTTCAGGGGCTTGAACCCGCCGTCCTTCTGGCCGACGAACGTCCACATGGCGACCGAGCCGTCCGCGTAGCCGTAGAACGCGGCGACGTCGGCGAGCTTGTCGCCGTTGAAGTCGCCGGCGGCCCACTTGGCGCGGGTGGCGTCGAAGGAGCCCCGGTTGCTCGTCCAGACCTCCTTGGGCGGGCGGACGCCGCCGTCGGTGTCGGCGGTCAGGACGTGGATGCCCGTGGTGGCGTTCCCATAGTTGTAGACGGTGATCATGTCGGTGCGGCCGTCGCCGTTGACGTCACCCGCGAGGTCGGTCCGCAGGTGGGCGGTCCGGTCGTCGGGCTTGTGCTCGGTGGTCGTGCCGCTCGCGCGGTTCCAGCGGACGTAGCCGTTCTCGAAGTCGGCCCGGACACCGCCGGTCACCTGGTACTCGCCGGACGTGGGGAAGCCCAGCCAGCTGTTCTCCGACTTCAGCTCGGTCCACTTCGCCATGATCGCGTTGTGGACGGGCCAGGCGCCGGTGGCCTTGCTCCAGTAGATGGACGTGTTGTAGGTCTCCTCGTCGCGGAACCGGAAGCGCTGGTACGCGCCGGCCTTCGGCGTGGTGGCCTTCTCGTCGTCGATCGGGTAGCCGATGCGGCGGGGGCCGCCCAGCGCGAGGTAGCGGCTGTAGATCGCGCCGTGCACCTCGTGCGCGCCGATGCCCGGCGCGTAGAAGATGCCGCTGCCCTTGCCGGCCTTGCTGAAGGTGTTGAACCGGCCGACGCCGTCGCTGGTGGGACGCTCGTCGGAGGTGGGGTAGCCGAGGATGCCGCCCTCGCGGCCCATCTCGGTCCACTTGGCCCAGATGGAGCCGTGGACCTCCCAGGCACCGGTGTCCGGGCTCCAGTAGATCGACCGGTTGTTGGCGGTCGTGCCGGGGGCCTGGAAGTGGGTGTACCGGCCGATCTTGTCGGGGGCGGTGACGACGTCGGTGTCCGGGTAGCCGAAGCCGGCCGGACCGCCGAGCGCCTTGTACTTGGCGAGGATCGGGCCGCACAGGGTGTGCTTGCCGGTGGCCTTCGACTCGAAGGACTCACAGGTGCCCCACGGGGTGCCGCCGGTGACCAGCGGGCGGGCCGGGCCGAAGGCGGAGCCGTCGGCGAGGGCCTTGCCGGGGAACTCGACGCCGTTGCCCTGGCCGTCCCGCGACCACAGGTCGGCGAAGCCGTCGCCCTCGAAGTCGCCCTCGGTGGACAGGTGCGGGTACGCGGCGGCGGTGAAGCCACTGCCGATGGACGTGGCGCGGACGGCGGGGTCGCCGTACACGCTCAGGTCCGCCGCGGTGACGTCACCCTCGACCGTGCTCGGGCGGCTGGTGTACTGGTGGATCTTGCCGCTCTTGGTGTCCCGGGCCCACAGCTCCGGCAGGCCGTCCTTGTTGAGGTCGCCGGGCGCGAGGAGGGTCATGTTCTGCCAGTCGGCGTTGCCGAGCGAGACGGGCTCGACCTCGTCGAGGAGCGGGCTGCCCTGGCTGCCCAGGTAGAGCCACAGCTCGCCGCCCGTCTTGACCAGCAGGTCGGGGGCGTCGTTGTGGTCGACCTTGCCGTCGGCGTTGTCGTCGTTGACGCTGCCGATGGTGAGCGCCTGCTCGGCGTTCCGCCAGTGGTTGGCGTCGTCCACGGCGACCTCCAGCGGCCAGCGCTCGCTGTCGGTGCCGCCGAGTTCGCCGTCGCCGCGGTTGGCGTAGACCCACAGTTCCTTGAGGGCCGGGTCCTCCAGGCCGGGGCGCAGGGCGACGAGGTCCTCGTAGTAGTCCTCGTTCCAGCTGCCGCGGTGGGTGAGGACGGCGTCGCCGAAGGACGCGTCGTCCGCCTGGCGGCCCAGGCCGAACTTGCCGTTGCCCTGGCCCGGGTGGATCCACAGCGCGCCGCTGCCCGGGTCGACGGACCACAGGTCGATGGTCGTGTCGCCGTTGAGGTCACCGGGCCTGTCGCGGTGCGGGGCCCGGGTCGCGTAGAAGAGGTACGTCTTCAGGTCGGAGCGGTTGCCCGCGGCGTCGAGGCTGCGGACGTACATGTACTGCGGTCCCGCGTTCAGCGGCCGGTAGGTGACGGGCTCCTTCGCGGGGCCGCCGGGCTTGGTCGCGTCGACGAACCGCTCGCGGGTGTCGGAGTCGGTCCACCAGACGTACCGGGTGACATCGGTCACGCCCGCGGGAGTGAAGAGGAACTTGCCGTCGGTGCGGGCCGGGTTGCCGTCCTTCTCGGCGGGGAACTCGGCCGACGTGACGCCGGGCAGCTTCGAGGGCCGGGTCTTGTCGAAGGTGAACGAGCACTTGCCGGCCCAGGGACCGTTCGCGGTGCCGTCACTCACCCTGACGTCCCACCAGTACGTACCGGACTTCAGGTCCTTGGTGGGGATCCGCAGGCTCGCCACGGAGCCGCGGGTGGCCTTGTCCTTGCCGACCTCCGGCGTGGAGTCGCCGTTCAGCGCGTAGTGGAACTCGGCGGTGAGGTTGTTGTCCTCGGCGTCGTTCACCTTGGCACGCAGAGTGATGTAGTCGGTGGTGCCGAAGGTGCCGCCGGTGCAGGGCACGGACGGGTCGGTCGACCGGCTCGTGGCCTTGCCCGGAACGGTGTTCAGGTACGTCGAGACGCGCACCGAGTGCGGGTCGAACTTCCGCCAGGAGACGTCGACCTCGGAACTCTTCGCGGTGAGGACGAAGGCCCAGGAGCCCCATTTCCCCTTCGCCGCCCTGCTGATCGCGTCCGTCACGTCGAATTCGACGAGACCGGCCGTGTCGGCGGGGCAGTTGCGGCCGCCGAAGGATTCACCGGAGGAATCGATGACACTGCCCCACTTGGGCTGCCTGTTCCAGGTGATGTTGGTGGGGAGGGTCTTTCCGATGTCGCGGACCTGAATGGCGCCGGACTTGCACGACCAGGAACCGGCGTGGGTCTGCTTGATCCGCAGCGTGGAGCGGAGGATCTGCTTGCCCCACACGTTTCCGGTGCCGATGCGGAAATACGTGTTGGCGCGGACGGTTCCGCCGCGCTGGGTGTCATTGGCGACGCCGACCCGGGCGAAGTCCGAGATCGTTCCGCCGTTCCAGTAGACGGTGTCGTCGGAGTTTCCGACATTGCTGTGCTTGTACGCGATGGACCACGCGTTCTTCCACGCGTCCTTCGCCCACACCGGGTCGATGACGACGGGGTAGACGGTCCCCGGATCGGTCAGCAGCTCCTTGTCCGGGCGCAGGGTCAGCGCACGGTCAGTCAGCTGGACGCCGAGGCCCGCCTGTCGCGAGCCCTCGGTGGCGCCGGTCAGCGTCTCGGCGAGGGGCCGGGGCGTCGGCTTGGGGGCTTCGGCGGCCGGGGCGGAGGTCATCGCCGACCGGGCCGTACGGGCCTTGGCGGCCGCGCCGGCCCGGGCCTGGTCCTTGGCCTGGTCCTCGGTCGGGGCCTGGGCCTTGGCCTGCGCCCGGGCCGCGGCCTGGTCCTCGGAGCCCGCCGAGTCCCACATCTTCGGCTGGGGCGCCGAGAAGACGGCCGTACCCGTCGGGTCGACGGCCTCCAGCCGGCCGTCCTGACCGGCCTTCAGGTCGAGGCCCTTGCTCGTGTAGCCGAAGGTGATGGAGGTCAGCGCCGGGTTCTTGGCGGCCTCGGCGTTCTTCACCACGAGCGCGTGGGAGAACGAGTCCACCTCGGCCGTGGCGGTGAGGTCGACGCCGGGCAGGACCTCCCGGTAGGTGGCCGTCCGGCCGGAGACGACCGGCTCGGGGAGGTTTCCGGGCCAGGACAGGGAGATTTCGCGCCCGTCCTTCACCATTCGCGCAAAGTCGCCGTTGCCGCCCCCGGAGAAGGAGACGGACATTCCGGCGGCCTTCGGCGCTATTCGGCCATCGTCAGTGGCGGAAAGTCGCGTGTCGACGGAGACCAGCTTGCCGTTCTGCCGCACCCGGATCGGGATCAGCGCCCGCTCCACGGTGAACGTCCCGTCCGGGTTCGCGAACGTCTCGTCGGTCTCGGTGCGTTCGGACACGATCTCGACGCGCTCGCCGGTGTCGGCCGCCTTCTTCACGGCGGCGTCGATGTCCGCGCGCGCCGGGTCCTGCGCGGCGGAGTCGGAACTCCCCGCCGTGGTGTTCTCGGCCGCTGACGCGACCGCCGGGGAAAGGGTCACCATTCCCGCGGAAAGAGCCATCAGCAATACTGCCGAGACAGCCTTTCCGAATGTTCCCCCCGGGTCGCTGCCGACCCTTCTCGGTACATGTCTCATGGAGATTTTTTCCCGCCCGTTTCCTTGCGGTGCAGTGGTCGATGTGCACGGGGCGGCGCACAAGGCATTCCGGTGCGAAGCATTCCGGTTTCCCCCGCCCTCGCACCCCCGTCGCTCAGCGTGACGAACGATGGACGTGCGCCCCCCGCCGTGCTTTCTAGCAGGCCGGATGGGCCGCTCGCGACCCGGTACCGGGCAACGGGACCGGGCTCCCGGGGTGATCAACCCGGTGGTAGCTTTCGCCCGACTGTTTTTTCACGGGGGATGAAGTGGGGAAATCTCTATGCCAAAACGGGGTGGGCAGACCCATGCCCACAGACGAATACGCACGGCGATACGCTGGTCACTGCCCGCGCTCGCCACATCTCTGCTCCTGACCGCGCTCCCGCAGACGACCCCGGACGCCGTCGCGGCCGGCGGGAAGCTGCCGGACCTGCAGAAGCTGGTCAACGTACCGGGCGAACCGGCCAAGGGGGGTTCGACACCGACCCCCGCACCGAAGCGGACCTGGACCGGGTCCCCGTCGGTGGCGTGGCCGAAGCCGGGTTCCGCCGAGGTGAAGTTGGCGGCGAAGACGGGCGCTCCGGCCCCGCGCGTACGCGCCGGCTCCCTGCCGGTGCGCCTGGCCGCATCGGCTCCCGCGGCCGCCGCCGGGGCTTCCGGCGCGAAGGGCCGTACGGCCGAGCCGTCCGTCTCCGCCCAGGTGGAGGTCGCCGACCGCGCCGTGGCCGACAGGGCGGGCGTGGACGGTGTGCTGCTGAAGGTGCGGCGCACCGATGGGGCGCCGGCGTCCGCGCCGGTGTCGGTGGAGCTCGACTACAAGGGCTTCCGCAACGCCTATGGCGGTGGCTGGGCTTCGCGTCTGCGGTTCGTGGCGATGCCGGCGTGCTCGCTGACGACGCCGCAGAGGGCGGAGTGCCAGACGCGTACGCCGGTCGCGACGACCAACGACCAGGCGAAGGGGACGCTGACGGCGACCGTCCAGGCGCCCCCGGCCGCGACGGCGGCCCGTACGTCCTCCGCCAGGACCGCCGCCGGCGCGCGGGCGGGTGCGACGGTGCTGGCCGCGACGGCCGCGCCCAACGGCCCGTCGGGCGACTACCGGGCCACGTCCCTGAGCCCGTCGGGCTCGTGGCAGGCGGGCGGCTCCTCGGGTGACTTCACCTGGTCGTACCCGATGGAAATCCCGTCCTCGCTGGGCGGCCCCGGCCCGACGCTGGGCCTGAGCTACTCCTCCGCCAGCGTGGACGGCCGTTCCTCGGCGTCCTCGCAGCAGAGCAGCTGGGTCGGCGACGGCTGGGACACGGGCGCGAACTTCATCGAGCGCCAGTACGTGCCCTGCTCCAACGACCGCAAGGACGGCTCGGGTTACAACAACCCGAAGCACCCGACCGGTGACCTGTGCCAGGGACCGCCGGTGGTCACGCTGTCGCTGAACGGCAGCTCCACGCAGCTCGTCCTGGACGACAAGTCGAAGAAGTGGATCCCGGCCGGCGACGACGGCTCGAAGGTCGAGCTGCTCAAGGGCGCGGCGAACGGGGACAAGGAGAAGGAGTACTGGCGCGTCACCAACGAGGAGGGCGTGCAGTACTACTTCGGCATGGACCGGCTGCCCGGCTGGGCGTCGGGCAAGGCCGAGACGAACTCCGCCTGGTCGGTGCCGGTGTACGGCAACCACCCGAACGAGCCGTGCCACCAGGCCTCCTACGCCAACTCGGTCTGTGACCAGGTGTACCGCTGGAACCTCGACTACGTCGTGGACCTGCGCGGCAACGCCATGACGTACTGGTACGGCAAGGAGCGCAACCACTACGGCTCCAACGTCACGCGCGAGGGCAAGTCGACCAACCGCGCCTACGACCGCGGCGGCTGGCTCAAGCGGATCTCGTACGGCCTGCGCAGCGACGACCTGTTCGCGGCCGCCCCGGCCCAGGTGGTCTTCGACGTCGACGAGCGCTGCGTGAAGACCACGACGTTCGACTGCGCCGAGTCCAAGCTGACCTCCGAGGCCAAGTGGGAGGTCACCCGCAACTGGCCCGACGTGCCGGCCGACCAGCTGTGCGCCGAGGGCAAGGACTGCAAGGACCGCTACGCGCCGACGTTCTTCACCCGCAAGCGGCTCGTCGCGGTCAACACGGAGATCCTGAAGGACGGCAAGCACCAGCCGGTCGACACCTGGACCCTCACCCAGGACTTCAAGTCCACCGGTGACGGCGGCGTCGCGGGCGACTACCCGCTGTGGCTGAACCAGATCCAGCACACCGGCAAGAACGGCAAGGCCGTCTCCCTGCCGCCGGTGATCTTCCAGGGCAAGCAGCTGCCGAACCGCGTCGACAACGACAAGGACGGCAACCCGCCCTTCCTGCGCTGGCGCGTGGAGACCATCCAGACCGAGACGGGCGCGCGGATCGCCGTCGAGTACGCCAAGACGGAGTGCTCGACCGAGACGACCCCGCACAAGCTCCCGTCGGCGGCGCACAGCAACACGATGCGCTGCTACCCGGTGATCAACGAGGTCCCCGACCCGACCGACGAGACCGGCCTGAAGAAGAAGTACTTCACGGACTGGTTCCACAAGCACCGCGTCGACGAGGTCCGCGAGGAGGACAAGAACGGCACGTCCCCGACGAAGGTCACCACGTTCCAGTACATCGGTGACCCCGCCTGGGCGTACGACGACGACAGCGAGCTGCTCAGCGAGAAGGCCCGCACCTGGTCGCAGTGGCGCGGCTACGAGAAGGTCCGCACCTTCGTCGGCAAGGCCCCGGACAAGCGCTCCCAGGTGGAGACCGTCTACTTCCGCGGCATGGACGGCGACAAGCTGCCCACCGGCAAGCGCGAGGCGAAGATCAAGGACAGCGAGGGCGGCACGGTCGACGACCACCGCCTCTACGCCGGCCAGATCCGCGAATCGCTGTACTACGACGGCGAGGGCGGCGCCCTGCAGTCCGCCACCCTCTACACCCCCTGGGTCCGCGGCCCGACCGCCACCCGCAAGCGCACCGAGGGCGCCGAGCCGCTCCAGGCCTGGATGGCCGGCACGGCGAAGGCCTCCTCCCGCACGATCCTCTCCGGCAACCGCGGCCAGCGCCGCACGGAGATCGAGCACGCCTACGACAGCCGGGGCCGGATCAGCCACACCACGGACCGCGGTGACCTGGCGAAGACGGACGACGACACGTGCACGCGGTACGAGTACGTCAACGACGACGACAAGCACGTCTACACGCCGCAGAAGCGGGTGGAGACGCTGACGAAGGCGTGTGACGCGAGCAGCGTCGCGCGCCCGGCCGACGTCGCCTCGGACAAGGTGATGTCCTACGACGCCGCCTACAACGTCACCAAGGTCGAATCGCTGTCGGACTACAAGGACGGCAAGCCCGTCTACCGGCTCGACGCCTCCTCGACCTTCGACAAGCACGGCCGTATGACGTCCTCGACGGACATCTACAACAACACCACGAAGACGGCGTACGTCCCCGCGGCCGGCTCCCTGCCGGTCAAGACGGTCGTCACCAACCCGATCGGCCACACCGAGACCACCGAGCTGGACCCGGCCCGCGGCCTGGCCCTCGCCAAGGAGGACACCAACAAGCGCCGCCAGGTGCTGGAGTACGACGCGCTCGGCCGCCTGGTGAAGACCTGGTCCCCGGACCGGGACCCGGCCACGCAGACGCCGGACGCCGAGTTCAGCTACACGGTCGGCCCGGACGCCCCGGTCGTCGTCACCACCAAGAAGCTCCTGGAGCGCGGTGACTACCGGGTCTCGTACGACATCTACGACGGCGCGCTGCGCCTGCGGCAGACCCAGCAGCCGGCACTGGACGGCGGTCGGGTCATCACCGACACGTTCTACGACAGCCGCGGCCTGATCTGGAAGGAGAACGGCGCCCACTTCAACGACAAGGACGCGTCGCCCGGACTGTGGACCTCGGACGACAACAAGGTCCCGGCCTCGACCCGTATGGAGTACGACGGCCAGGGCCGCCCGGTCGCCACGATCGCCCGCAAGTTCGGCGAGGAGACCTGGCGGACCACCACCACGTACGGCGGTGACTGGGTCGCGGTGGACCCGCCCAAGGGCGAGACGCCGACCATGTCCGTGGTCGACGCACAGGGCCGCAAGCTGGAGCTTCGCCAGTTCAAGGGTGACGGTCCCTCGGGCGCGTACGACAAGACGACGTACACGTACGAGCGCCGCGGCATGCTGGAGTCCGTCACGGACCAGGCCGGCAACGTCTGGTCGTACAAGTACGACCTGCGCGGCCGGATGTACGAGTCGAAGGACCCCGACAAGGGCATCACGAAGACCACCTTCGACAAGGGCGACCGCGTCCTGACGACGACGGACGGCCGCGACCCGGCCAAGACCATCGCCTATGACTACGACAAGATCGGCCGGATCACCGGGACGTACGAGGGGTCGCTCAAGGGCCGCAAGCTCACCGAGCAGACCTACGACACCCTGCCGGGCGCGCTCGGCATGCCGGTGTCCGCGACCCGCTTCGTGAACGGCAACGCCTACACGCAGGCCATCACGGGCTACGACCAGGAGTACCGCGCCACCGGCACGAAGCTGGTGATCCCGCCGTCCGAGGGCAAGCTCGCCGGCGAGTACGTGTTCAGCACCACGTACACGAAGACGACGGGCATGCCGCAGACGTTGACGCAGCCGGCGGTGGCAGGTCTGCCGCAGGAGCGGATGTCGCTCGGCTACAACGGGCTCGACCAGGTCAACACGATGGCCGTCGCGGGCAAGACGTTCGTGGCGAAGACCGAGTACACGCCGCTGGGTGACGTGCTGCGTACCCGAGTGGGTCCGGCGGGCAAGCAGCTCATCACGAGCCGCGAGTTCGACGAGCAGACCCGCCGCCCGCTGCGCACGGTCCACGACCAGGAGGTCGGCGAGACGAGCACGGCCCGGATCAGCGACGTGCGCACCGCGTACGACCAGTCCGGCAACATCCTGAAGATCACGGACGCTCAGGGTGCCAACCCGACGGCGGCCACGACGGACACGCAGTGCTTCGCGTACGACTACCTGCGCCGGATGACGGACGCCTGGACGTCGGCGAAGGCCGACGACTGCGGCGCCCCGGCGGGCCCGGGAGCCAAGCCGCAGGTCGGCGGCCCGAATCCGTACTGGACGTCGTACACGTTCGACGCTGCCGGCAACCGCAAGACGGAGGTCAAGCACGACGTCACCGGTGACACGTCGAAGGACGTGACGCGGGACTACGAGTACGCCGAGGGTGGCACCACCACCAGCAAGCTCATGAAGGTCCGCACCAAGGGCCCCGAGGGCGAGCGCGAGGACTCCTTCGGCTACGACAAGGTCGGCAACACCACCCGCCGCACGGTCATGGGGACCACGCAGGACCTGCAGTGGGACCTCGAGGGCCGCCTGGAGAAGGTGACCGAGGGCACCGGCGACAAGGCCAAGTCCACCGAGTACGTCTACGACGCGGGCGGCAACCGCCTGATCCGCCGCGACCCCAACGGCACGACCCTGTACCTGCCGGGTACGGAGGTCCAGCTGGACAAGGCCGGCGACATCAAGAAGGGCACCCGCTACTACCAGCACCCGGCCGGCCCGGTCATGGTGCGCACGGCGGAGGCCGGCAAGGTCACGACGTCGTACCTCCTGTCGGACCACAACGGCACCGCGACCACCGCGGTCGACGCCACGACGGGCGCGGTCAGCCGCCGCATGTTCACCCCGTTCGGCGAGGCACGCGGCGAGAAGCCGTCCATGTGGCCGAGCGAGAAGGGCTTCGTCGGCGGCACGATGGACGAGTCCACCGGACTCACCCACCTCGGCGCACGCGAGTACGACCCGGCACTCGGACGGTTCATCTCGGTCGACCCGAAGATGGACGTGGCCGAGTCGCAGACGATGAACCCGTACGCGTACGCCAACAACAGCCCCATCACCTTCAGCGACCCTTCGGGCGAGTTCTGGGGCTTCTTCATGAAGCTCTACAAGCAGGCGAAGGCCGCCTACAAGAAGTACCTGTCGTTGTCCGGTGGCGTCCCGCCGGCCCCGTCCAAGCCGACGCCCAGCGTCAGCAAGAAGGACGTGGAGCGCGCCAGGTGGCTGAAGAAGCAGTCCAAGATGGACATGGTCATGCACGTGGCCAAGGAGGCGGTGAAGGAGGCCAGCGGCTACAACGACGTCGTCGACTGCCTCAACGGCAACGTGGGCACCTGCGCCATGATCGCCCTGGAGGCGGCGGTCCCCTTCGCCGGCAAGGCCAAGCGGCTGCTGAAGGCGCTGGACAAGGCGTGGAGCGCCTACCGCAAGTGGGAGGACGAGGTCCGCTGGGCCACCGGCATCGTCAAGCGGGCCGACGCCGACGCCCAGGCCATGGCCAAGTACACGGAGGACATGGCCGACTGGAAGAAACAAGCTGATGCGGCCAAGGCTGCGAAAAAGGCGAAAGCCGACGAAGTAGAAGCCAAAGCAGCGGAGAAAGCCGACAGCGACGGCGACGGCGGAGGCGGCGACGGAAGCCACGGCGACGGAGGCGCCGGCGAGTCCTGCCGGGTGAACAGCTTCACCCCGGAGACCAAGGTCCTGATGGCCGATGGGACCACCAAGCCCATCAAGGACGTCAAGCCCGGCGACAAGGTCGTCGCGAAGGATCCCAAGACCGGCGAGACGGCGGTCAAGGAGGTCACCGCCCAGATCATCGGCAAGGGCGCCAAGAACCTGGTCGAGATCACCATCGACACGGACGGCGACAAGGGCGACAAGACGGCGAAGGCCACGGCCACGGACGGCCACCCGTTCTGGGTGCCGGAACTCGGCGAGTGGATCAAGGCCACGGACCTCAAGTCGGGCGACTCGCTGGAGACCGGCGCGGGCACCCGCGTCCGGATCACCGCGGTCAAGCGCTGGACCCAGCAGGCCGCGGTCTACAACCTGACCGTCGCGGACATTCACACGTACTATGTGGCCGCGGGTGCCGCCCCGGTCCTCGTACACAACTGTGGAGACCTGGACAAGGACGACGGAATTCAGGGTGCCCACCCCAAGTCGCACCTGGACATCTCCGACAACGACCTGATCGACCGCGCGAAGAACGACCCCAAGACGAACGTGGCTTCCATGCTGCATTCCAGTCAGGCGCAGGCTCGCATCAACGATGTCGTCAATCACCACCGGACGGCGATCAACAAGTGGGCCGCCAAGGCTACGAGCGGGGACCGGAAGGAGTTCAGTCTTGGCTTCAGCTCACCGATCGGCCGGGTGGCCAACAACTCCGGAGCGGTAAGAGACGCCCAAAAGCTCACCCTGGTGCTCATGAGGGTCGAGAAGGGCTATCAGGGGCACAAGGGAGCATGGGTCTTGTTCACCATAAAGGCGTCCTGAGGAATCCCGAGCCCTGAGGGGCCTTGAGGGATCCTGAGGGATCGAGCCGGTTTCCTTATCCGCTGTGTGCCGGCCGGGGCGTCCGCCTCGGCCGGCACACAGCCGTCACACGAGAACGGAGAAACGGAATTGCTGTCCGCCAGGCAACAGGTATCCGCCTTCCTACTGGATATCGATCTATGGCAGAGGCGGCTCGACGATTTCACCCTCGGCCTCTTCACGGAATTCTCGTTCGGTGAAGAATCGACCCTTGTCCATCAGATCATCCTGGACAGCGGGAACGGCTTGCGGGTCACTCTGTACCATTCCATCCGCATCCCCGATACCGACTATGTCCGCGAGGCAAGCGAGTTCAACGTCACGGCCACTCTGGCGTTCTCCGACTCCGGCTGCTCCGTCGAGGCCCTGATCGAGGCCCACCTTGAGTGGGCGTTCGGTGACACCGAGCCCGGCGTGTACACGCTGTACCGGTCGCGGGATGCCGACCTCGAACTGGACGACGCCTTGAACGCTCTGGGGCGGCGAGTCGACGAGATGTGCGAGATGCGTGACGCCCCTGAACGGCTCGGGTTCGCCCGGAGTACGTGAGCCGGCTTCAGCCGGATGCCGCTTGCAGCCGTGACGGCCTGTCGGCACGGCCCGGCCCGAAGGCCCGGTGGCCTGGACGGATCACATTCCGCCCAGGCCACCGGGCCTTCGCCGCGCCTGCGGCGGGACGGGCATCAGGTGTAGCGGGGCAGGTCGCGGGTGGAGATGGTCCAGTCGGCGATGGTGACGTCCTCGCCGTAGAGGAAGTCCTTGCGTGTGGCGTAGCGCGGCCCGTCCGGCGTTGGATGGATGTCGCAGAACACCGCCCCGGAGCCCGTACGGGGATCGAACACCGCGTACACGGGAATGCCGAGCAGCGGGTAGTCGCGCAGCTTGCCGACCCAGTCGTTGTCGGGGTTGGAGCGGGAGACGACCTCGATGGCGGCGAGCAGGGCCCGGGGGTCGAAGGAGCCCTCGGTCTCCATGTCCTTCTCGGCGATCAGCATGATGTCGGGATGCCGCAGGATGCCCTCGGCCCCGTTTTCGACGTCCGGAGCACCGGAGTGGGCCACCAGGCCCGCCGAAAGCGCCGCGTCCAGGCGGCGCCTGAGCCGGGCGACGGTCAGCTCGTGGGGGCCGTTGGGGGCCCGCATGTCGTGGACGATGCCGTACGGGGTGACCTCGAACGTCCCGGGGACCGTATCGCCCAGGCCGTGCAGGGCGGCCCGCATCGCCCGGTACGCGCCGGGGCTACTCGTCCCGGCAGTCACGGCACCGCCCCGGTTCCGCCGCGCGGAAGGCGCGGTCGCAGTCCTCGCAGGTCTGGAAGGGGTCGGGCCCCGCCTCCGTGGGCTCCTCGGGCAGGGGCGGGGGCAAGAGGGCAGTCAGGCGGTGGGCGACGAGCCCGGCCGCGTGGGTGAGCCGGCCGGGGAGCCCGGCGGTAAGGGCGGTGCGTACGGAGTCGGGCCCGGCGTCCCGTTCCAGCCAGGCCGCCACGGCGGGGGCGAGGCGCTGGACCTCGCCCTGGGAGAGCACGAGGCGGTGGTCGTGGCGACGCAGGCCGGCGAGGAGGGCGGTGGCGGCGTGGAGGCGGTCGGGGTCGTCGGTCAGGGGGACGGGGAGCGTCGCGGGGTCGGGCTTGGGCTGGAACTCGGGCTGGGACACGGGCTGGGACCGGGGCTCCACGGCGGCCGGCTCGGGCTCGGGCTCCGGCTCTGGCTGCGCCGCAGAGGCCTGGGGCTCGGCGGCGGGCTCGGGCGCGGGCTGCGGTTCAGCCGCGGCGGCCCGGGGCTCGGGGCCGCTCTTGGGCAGAGGCTGCACCCGGATCGGCCGGGGCGGCGCCGTGACCCCACCCTTCGGCTGGTTGTAGAAGACCGTCCGGGTGACGACCTTCCCGGAGTCGAGCCGTTCCCGCCGCCGCTCCAGGTACCCGGCGGCCTCCAGCTCCCGCAGGGCGTCGGCGATGCGCTTCTCGCTCTCGGGGAAGCGGGCGGCCAGGAACCGGATGCCGATGCGAGCCCCGTCGGGCAGTGACTGGATGTGGACGGCGAGCCCCATCGCCAGCAGGCTCAGCTGCCGGTGCTGGGCGAGGTGGTTGCCGACGACGGTGAAGTGACTGGTGTGCCGCGTGTTGACGTGGACGACACCGTATCGGGCGGTAGATCCGGAAACGGCGCCATCGGCGCGCGGGACAGCGCTAAGCTGCTGAACACCCATCGGGAAGCTCCTGACTTCCTCGGTGGTCAGGCCCTCGATCGGGATCGCTACTCCCGGCCGGGGGCCGACGTATGTGTGGCTATCGGTCGCCGCGAGCATATGCCCGCCAACCCGCCCAAACCTCAGTTCAGTTGCACGTTCCACCCGTGTGAGTGACTACAGGGGCGGGGTGGGCGGGTGGGAGAGGTTTCTTCCCCAGACGTTCCTTTCAGGAAAGACCTCGCGGCCCACCAAGACACAGCTCACCGAGTCGCGGTCCACCGCGACCCGGTGCACGCCACCTCCGCCCATACGGTCTTGCACGGGAACGGCCCAGGCTCGACGCCCCACCGCTCGGCCAGGGCATCGACCAGGGCGAGCCCGTACCCGCGCCGGCCGGGCAAGGAGTCCCCGCGCGCGTCCGTCACGGCGACGCGCACGAGTCCGCCGCCGCCTCCGGACACGGTCAGGGCGAGCCGGAAGTCCCGTCCGGGCACGCGCCCGTGGAGCACGGCGTTGGCGGTCAGCTCGCCGACGACGAGGGCGGGACCCGCGAAGGGCAGGCCCCAGGAGCGGAGTTGCTCGGCGGCGAGCAGCCACCCCAGCCGCGCTCCCCTGCGGGTGGCCGAGAGTTGGACGCTGAAGGCGAGCGGGCGCGGCGTAGCCACCGGCGGTGGCGGTTTGCCCATGGGCCCACGGCTGGTCCTCTCCCCCACCGCTTGGGCGGAGTACCTGGGGGTGTGAGCCCGGTGTCGTCCTCCTGAGCTGGAAAGATCTGGCTCCTGACACACCCTCCGCATACGCTGCACGCCGACGCGGCCCGTCCAAGAGGCCGCAGGGGTGGGGTCATGGAAGAGAAGGTTCAGGCGTGCCCGCAGTGCGGGACGGAGATCAGATCCGACAGCCGGTTCGTCACGTGGTGCGCCGCGTGCGACTGGAACGTCGACCCGGCACGGCCGGAGGAGCAGCCGGGCCGGCTGGAGCGATTGCGGCGGGGGCTCGCGCGGCGTCACGGGGCGAAGCTCCTGGAGGACGTCACCGCGGCCGGTGGGGAACTGCGGCCGCATCGGGACGCCGCGAGCTTCGTGGCGTACGGCATCGCGCTCGTCGTGCACGGCGTGACCGTGGCGCTGCTGGCGGGCGGTGTCCTGCTGGCCGTAGTGGGGTGGGGCACCGCGCTGCCGGTGGCGGGCGCGTTCCTGCTGGGCCTCGCGTGGATCCTGCGGCCGCGCTTCGGCCGGCTGCCGGACGAGGCGCCCGTACTGCGGCGCGCGCAGGCCCCGGATCTGTTCGCCCTGATCGACGAGGTGGCGGCCGTGGCCGGCACGCGCGGTGTGGACGCCGTGGTCGTCACGCCCGAGGTGAACGCGTCCGTCACGACGTACGGAATACGTCAGCGCCGGCTCCTGCATCTCGGCCTGGGCCTCTGGGAGGTCCTCTCCCCGCAGCAGCGGATCGCCCTGCTGGGCCACGAGCTGGGGCACTACGCCAACGGCGACACCCGCCACGGCGTGATCATCGCCAACGCGCTGCGATCCCTGGACACCTGGCGCTACCTGGTGGCGCCCGTACAGGACACCTCGGCGGTCGGGACACTCCTGAACATGGCGTACCTCCTCCCGCGAGGGCTCCTCATCGGCGTGCAGATGCTGCTGGACCGGCTCACGCTGCGCGCGGCCCAGCGGGCGGAGTACTTGGCGGACGCCCTGGCGGCGAAGGCCGGGTCGAGCGAGGCGGCGGTGGGTCTGATGGACCGGCTGCTCGTCGCGGACTCGGTCGGGTCGTTCCTCCTCCGTGAGGCCAACGCCCGCCAGGTCTCACGCTCCGGCGCCCGGGAGCGCGGGCAGGACGCCGCACACGGCCTCTGGGACCGACTGGCCGCCTACGTCGAGTCCATCCCGCAGGGCGAGTACGAGCGGCTGCGCCGCGTCGGCGTCCTCCGTGGTCACGGCGTGGATTCCACGCACCCGCCGACCCACCTGCGGCGCGCGTGCCTGCTCACCGCGGCGGCGGCGCCGGCGCGGGTCGTCACCGACGAGATCCGGGCGAAGGCCATCGGTACGGAACTGGCCGAGGCCCGCGAGAAGGCCGCCCGCCGGGTGCTGCGGGGCAGCTGGTTCAGCTGAGGCGTTCCCGGCGGGCGTCCCGCAGTTCCGGAGGGGGCCCGGCTCCCGCCCGCGTCCTGTGACGCGCCCTGCTCGACGAGCCAGCGTCGGGCGTACTCCCTGTCGTCGCCGATCACCCGGCCAGTATGGAGTCCCCCTCCGACACCTCTTGGACCGCCGAGAAGAAGTCCTTGGCCTCCTTCATCGCGACCTCGTCCGCCAGGACCTGCCCCGGTGCGCTGCCGTTGCCGAGCAGGACGCCGCCGAACCGCATGCTCATGTACGAGGCGCTGTGGCGCAGGGAGCCGATCAGGGGGTCGGCCACCGACTGATCGCGCTCGGCCAGCGCCGTCACGCCCCACAGCGTCTTGCCGGCCATACGGGCCTTGAAGTCGAGGCCCGGGAGGCGCAGCCAGCCGACCCAGTGGTCCAGGTAGTGCTTGGCCGGGGTGGACAGGCTGTACCAGTACAGGGGCGAGGCGATCACGATGTCGGTCGCGTCCAGCGTCGCGTCCAGCAGGTGCCGCAGGTTGCCCTCGGGCTGGGGGTGGGTGCCGTCGCCGGTGTGCCGCAGGTCGGCGAAGTCCGGGACGGGCAGGTCGGTCAGCCGCAGCCACTCCTGCCGTACGCCTTCGGGCAGGGCTTCGGCGGCCCGGCGGGCCAGCTGCTCGGTGTTTCCGTCGGGACGCGTGCTGCCCAGGAGGAAGAGGAACTTCCGCTCTGCCGCTGCCATTTCAGGTGCTCCTTCGTTCCGTCGTCGTCGCTGACCTGCAACGGTCACGGCACCCGGTCCATTCCTCCGGCTTCTACGATCAGGAGGTGAGCGGACGAGAGAACACGGGCAGGGCCCCGACGGAGGCGGACGTCCAGGAGGCGGAGCAGCAGCTCGGCATCACGTTCCCGCCCGCGTACCGGGCGCACCTCCTGCACCCCGCCCCCGGCCTCCGCCGCCCGCGCGCCCTGCGCCGTGGACGGGACGGCTGGGCCTGGGAGGGCGACGACCGGACGAACCACGCGCTGCTCACCACGCCCTTCCCTCACCCCGCCTCGTACCGCGCCGAGGACGAGGCGCTCGACGCCCGCGAACCGCGCGAGGAGGACTACCCGGACGCGGGCTCGTTCCAGGACGCCTGGCGGGAGTGGGACGACGCGTGCGAGGAGCCCGAGGAGCGCAAGACGGCCGGCGCCGTGTACCTCCAGGACGACAACCCGTTCTACACCCTGTACGTGGTGACGGGCCCGTACCGCGACACGATGTGGCTCGACCGCCGCGCCATCAGCGACGACATCGTCCCGATCACCGACCGGGACGGCCGGATCCTCACCTTCGCGGAGTGGTACGACTGGCTGCCGAACCCCGTCGACCTGGCGGCGTTCGCGCCGGGGATCAGCTGAGATCGCGCGTGGCGCCGCGCAGGAAGTCGGCGAGGGTGACGTCGTCGTCGCTCCACGAACAGACCTCCAGCCACGCGAGGTAGCCGGCCCGGGCGAAGAGCAGCACCTCTCCGGGGCAGTCCCCCGTCTCCGTACAGATCACCGCCTCGGCGACGACGCCGGTGCGGCTGGGGGCTGTCGGGGAGGGCCCCACCGCGTCGGTGTCGATACCGAAATCCGCGGTGCCGCACCCGCACGTACAACGCGAGAGCACGCGAAAGTGCGGGACCTGCTCGCGCAACGAGTCCCCGTCCTCCAGGAGGAGATCCAAGGCACGGGCGACATCGTCGGGGAGAGGTCGCACGGCCATCGCACCAGCGTAGGCACGGGCGTTGCCAGTGGCTGCGACTTGCGTCGGCACGAGGGGCATTGCTGGCGGGCGAGGAGGGGCCGGAGGTGGAATTCCGTATCGAACGCCGGGACCTGACGGAGTCGATCGTGCAGCCGGCGCGCGTGCTGCCCGCGCGCTCGCTGGTGCCGCTGCTGGGCGGGCGGCTGCGCGTGTCGGACTCCGACCACGAGGCGTCGGCGCGCATCGAGGTGGAGGCGGAGACGGTACGGGCGGGGCGTGCGCTGGTGACCGCTGCGGGGGTGACGGCCGTCCGGTCTTCTCCGTCCGCGCTCGCGCGGCCGACACGGCGTATCGTGCGGAGATGCCCCGCGCCGATCGGCTCCCGATCCTCTTCCTCGACGTGGACGGCCCTCTCATCCCGTTCGGAGGCGACCGGTCGCCGGTCGTCCACGTCGCCCGGGCCGGAGGCAATCCTCTGCTGGAGCGGATCGACCCGGCCCTCGGGCCGCAGCTGGCCGCGTTGCCCTGTGAGCTGGTGTGGGCCACGACCTGGATGGATGAGGCCAACGAGGTGCTGGCGCCGGTGCTCGGGTTGCCCGAGTTGGCCGTCGTGCGGTGGCCGGAGCCCTCCGGACAGGAGGAGCGCGATGTGCGGGCCGGGCGGCACTGGAAGACGCGTGCGGTGGTGGAGTGGGCCGGCGGGCGGGCTTTCGCCTGGGTCGATGACGAGATCACGGACCGCGACCGGGAGTGGGTCACCGCCCATTGCGGTGAGCGGGCTCTGCTCCGGCGCGTCGATCCGCGCCGGGGCCTCACCGGCGCGGATCTCGACGTTCTCGGTGACTGGCTGCGGCGCCACGTCAGCGGGCGTACAGCTCCTCGATCTCCTTCGTGAAGTCGCGGGCTATCGCCGCGCGTTTCAGCTTCAGGGACGGGGTCAGGTGGCCTCGTTCCTCCGTGAAGTCCGTGGGCAGTACGCGGAAGCGGCGGATCGACTCGGCGCGGGAGACCAGGCGGTTGGCCTCGTCGACGGCGCGTTGGAGGGTGGCCAGGAGGTCCGGGTCGGTGACCAGGTCGCGGAGCGGGACGTCCGTCTTCTTGTTCATGCGGCGCCAGTGGTCCAGGCCGTCGGGCTCCAGGGTGATCAGGGCCGTGATGTACGGGCGGTTGTCGCCGACGACCATGCACTGGCCGATCAGCGGGTGGGCGCGGAGCCAGTCCTCCAGGGGGGCCGGGGCGACGTTCTTGCCGCCCGTGGTGATGAGGATGTCCTTCTTGCGGCCCGTGATCGTGAGGTAGCCGTCCTCGTCGAGGGTGCCCAGGTCGCCTGTGGGGAGCCAGTCCGACGCCGAGGAGGGGATCGCCGCGCACGACTCCGTGTCCCAGTAGCCCGCGAAGACATGGCCGCCCCGCAGCAGCACCTCCCCGTCCTCCGCGATCCGGACGGCCGTGCCCGGCAGGGGCCAGCCCACGGTGCCCAGCCTCGGGCGCAGCGGCGGGGTGACGGTGGACGCGGCGGTGGTCTCCGTCAGGCCGTACCCCTCGAAGACCGAGATGCCCGCCCCCTCGTAGAAGGCGGCCAGGCGCCGTCCCAGCGGTGAGCCGCCGCAGATCGCGTACCGGACGCGGCCGCCCAGCGCCGCGCGGATGCGGCGGTACACGAGCGGGTCGTACAGGGCGCGGGCCGTGCGCAGCCCGAGGGAGGGGCCGGGGCCCTCGCCGTGTTCCTGGGCCTCCACCGCCTTTCCGTAGCGGCGGGCGATGGTGGCCGCCCGGTCGAACGAGGCCGCGCGGCCCATCTTCTCGGCCGTCGCCCGGCCCGTGTTGAACACCTTCTCCAGCACGTACGGGATGGCCACGAGGAACGTGGGCCGGAAGCCGGCCAGGTCGGCCAGGAGGTCGTCGGTCGCGATCGACGGGGCGTGGCCCAGGCGGACCCGCGCGCGCAGGCAGCCGATCGCGACCATCCGGCCGAGCACGTGGGACAGCGGAAGGAAGAGGAGCGTCGAGGCGGGGTCCTTGCTGACCGACTTGAAGACCGGGTGGAGGAGTTCGACGGCGTTGTCGACCTCCGCGAAGAAGTTGCCGTGGGTGAGGACGCAGCCCTTGGGGCGGCCCGTGGTGCCCGAGGTGTAGACGAGTGTGGCGATGGTTTGCGGTGACAGGCCGGACCGACGGGCCGTGATCACCTCGTCCGGTACGTCCTTGCCGGCGGCGCGCAGCACCGACACCGCTCCCGTGTCGAACGCCCACAGGTGCGCCAGGCCGGGGAGTTGGCGGCGTTCGGTGCTGATGAGGCGGGCCTGCTCCTTGTCCTCGACGACGCAGGCGACGGCGCCCGAGTCCTGGAGGATCCAGCGCGCCTGGAAGGCGGAGGACGTGGGGTAGACGGGGACGGTGATCAGCCCGGCGGCCCAGGCGGCGAAGTCGAAGAGCGTCCACTCGTACGTGGTGCGCGCCATGATCGCGAGGCGGTCGCCGGGGCGCAGGCCCTCGGCGACGAGGCCTTTGGCGACGGCCAGGACGTCGGCGGCGAAGGCGGCCGCGGTCACGTCGGCCCAGGTGCCGTCGTCCTGCTTGCGGCCGATGACCGGTTCGGCGGGTGCCTCGCGGGCGTTGTCGAAGGGGATGTCGGCGAGTGACCCGCCGGTCGGGGGTGCTACGAGGGGTGGCACGGAGACCTCGCGCACCACCCCGTTCTCCTGGACGCGCTGTGGGGGGACCGGTTCGACTGTCACGTGCGGCTCCTTGCGGGATCGATCGGTGACCTTCGCGGGGGGATTCCGGGGGCTTGTCCTGGGGGTTCGGAGTGGGCCTTGTCCTTGCGCCGCGTACGGCGCCTCGCGCTGCCGCGGCCAGCTGACCGCCGAGTAAGTTACTTCCCCGTAATCTATGGGCGCGGGCATGACAAGGCAATGCCCCGGCGCCACCGCGTCAGCGGTTCTCCGACCAGCCCCGGCCGTCCATCAGGTTCCCCAGGCCCGCCCACGCGAAGTTCATCAGCGTCGCCGCCGCCTCCTTCGCCGTGACGCCCGGCGTCTCGTTCGCCCAGCCGGCCAGCGACTCCGCCGCCCCGACCAGCGCCTGCGCGAGACCCGCCACATCCCGGTCGGCCAGCTCCGGCGCGCGGTGGGCCTCCCGGGCCGCCGCGCCGATCAGCGTGGTCACGAACGCGACGATCTCCTCGCGCAACGCCTTCACCTGCGCCGCGAAGGGCTCCCCGTGCGTACGGGCCTGGCGGTGCAGCACCGACCAGCCGTCCGGGTTGCCGGCGGTGTGCCGGAAGAACGCCGTCAGGCCCGCCCACAGCCTGCGGTCGGCGGGCAGCGCCGGATCGCCCTCCTCCGCCCCGGCCCGTACGGCCGCCACCAGGGCCGCCGCCTCACGCCGGATGCACGCGGTGAACAGCTCCTCCTTGGAGTTGAGGTAGAGGTAGACCAAGGGCTTGGAGACCCCCGCCAGTTCGGCGATCTCGTCCATCGAGGCGGCCTGGTAGCCGCGCCGGCCGAAGGTCCGCACGGCGGCGTCCAGCATCTGCTGCTCCCGTACCGTGCGGGGCAGGCGCTTCGCCCTCGTGTTCACCGTGCAAGCCTCCTCGTACTCGGCGGTCCGTAAGACTACGGCCCCGTGCCGAACGCCTGTGCCCCCAGCGGGAGTTCCGCTGGGGGCACAGGCGTCGGAAAAGAGCGGGCCGTCAGGCCGCGACCGGCGGCAGCGTGACCTTCTGCTCCGCCTCCCGCACCTCGAAGCCGTCGACCGGGGACGACGTCGCCGAGTGGTACGCGTCGAGGTCGAGGATCTTCTCACGTGCGGCGACGACGACCGGGACGAGCGCCTGCCCGGCCACGTTCGTGGCGGTGCGGACCATGTCGAGGATCGGGTCGATCGCCATCAGCAGGCCCACGCCCTCCAGCGGCAGGCCCAGCGTGGAGAGGGTCAGGGTCAGCATGACCGTCGCGCCGGTGAGACCGGCGGTGGCCGCCGAGCCGATCACCGAGACGAAGGCGATCAGCAGGTAGTCGCCGATGCCCAGCTGCACGTCGAAGATCTGCGCGATGAAGATCGCGGCGAGGGCCGGGTAGATCGCGGCGCAGCCGTCCATCTTGGTGGTCGCGCCGAAGGGCACCGCGAAGGACGTGTACTCCTTCGGCACGCCCAGTCGCTCGGTGACCTTGACGGTGACCGGCATGGTGCCGACCGACGAGCGGGAGACGAAGGCCAGCTGGATGGCGGGCCAGGCGCCCTTGAAGAACTGCAGCGGGTTGACCTTGGCGACGGTCGCCAGGAGCAGCGGGTAGACGCCGAACAGCACCAGGGCGCAGCCGATGTAGACGTCGGCGGTGAACGTGGCGTACTTGCCGATGAGGTCCCAGCCGTAGTCGGCGATGGCGTAGCCGATGAGGCCGACGGTGCCGAGCGGGGCCAGGCGGATGACCCACCACAGCGCCTTCTGCAGCAGCTCCAGGACGGACTCGCTCAGGGTGAGCAGCGGCTGGGCCTTCTCGCCGAGCTGGAGCGCGGCGACACCGGCGACGGCGGCCATGAAGACGATCTGGAGGACGTTCAGCTCGGTGAAGGGCGTGATGACGTCCGTCGGGACGATGCCCGTGAGGAAGTCCAGCCACGAGCCGGCGTGCTCCGGCTTCTTGCCGTCCTTCGGGGTGAGGCCGGTGCCGGCACCCGGGTTGGTGAGCAGGCCGATGACCAGGCCGATCGCGACGGCGATCAGCGACGTGATCATGAACCAGAGCAGGGTGCGGGAGGCCAGCCGGGCGGCGTTGTTGACCTTCCGCAGGTTGGTGATGGACACCAGGATGGCGAAGAAGACGAGCGGGGCGACCGCCAGCTTCAGCAGCTGGACGAAGATGTGGCCGACCTTGTCGAGGGTGGTGTAGAGCCAGGCGACCTCATAGCTGCGGGTGATCCAGCCGAGGACCACGCCGAGCACGAGACCGGCGGCTATCTGGGCCCAGAAGGGCACCTTGGCGACGCTGCGCGCGGACACGGACACACTCCAGTAGTGCGCGGGATGACATACAGGGACGGGGGTGCGGCGCCCGCGCGCGAGGGCGGCGCCGCTGCATGATGCCGGGTCAGATTTCGCGGCAACAGACCGCGGACATACAGCGGCACAGGTCGACGTGCAGGCGCGCCACGAGCGGGGTGCTCGCGGCTCCATGGCGGTGGCGCACTGCGGTCTTCATGCCCAGAACGTTAACACCTCAACTTTGAGATACCCAAAGCCATTCTTTGAGAGGGGTCCGGCCCCGTGGACCTTGGAAAGGCCTGGAAACGCCTCGGGAACGACAACACCCCAGGACGGAACGCGCGTTCCGATCCCGGGGTGGCGGTAGGGGCTTGTGGGGTGTGAGGAAGCTTACGCGGGGAAGCCCGCGGAGCTTCAGTCCTCCTGCGCGCGGTTGGCCTCGATGCGCGCCTTGGCGTGGTCCACCTTCACCGCGATCTGCTCCGACATCGCGTCGCGCTGCTTGCGCAGCAGCACGAAGCTGAGCGGCGCGGAGACGACCACGGACAGCACCAGCACCCACAGGACGTTGGAGTCACCGAGGCCACGCGGCACGAGACCGAAGTACACCAGGGCGTACAGCACGACGAAGCAGCCGGCGAAGACGCCGAAGCGCATCAGGGTGTACTTCAGCGTGGCGCTCGTCGTGGCGCTCATCCTCGTGGTGGCGGGCACGGCGGACCTTCTTCCTTCTCACACGTACGACGGGTCCTGCCCGACTAGTGAAGCACGGGACGAAATGGATCACTTCAGGGGGAGCAGCATGATGATGTCGTCCCGGTCGTCGCCGTCGGCGACCCGGATGCCGTCGGGGACGCGGCCGACCTCCTTGTAGCCGCAGGACGCGTAGAAGTGCTCCACGCCCGTGCCGCCGCGACAGGTCAGCCGGATCGCCTCGATGCCGTCGAAGCCGCGTACGGCGGACTCGGTCGCGGCGAGCAGGTCGCGGCCGTACCCCTTGCCCTGGTGGCGCGGGTGCACCATGACGGTGTACAGCCACACCCAGTGGGTCATCAGCCGGTGCGTGTTGAACGCGATGAAGGACGTCGCGGCCAGGGTCCCGTCCTCGTCGTAGCCGGCCAGGAGGCGTATGCGGCCCTCGCTCATCGCCGTGAGGTGCCTGACCCACTCGGGGCGGATGTCGTCGGGCGTCACGGGCGGGACGAAGCCGACGGCGCCGCCGGCGTTGGAGACGTCCGTCCACAGGGTGAGGACGCCGTCGCGCAGCTGGAGGTCGACGGGCGGGTCCAGTACGAAGTTCAGCGGCATGCCCCCGACGATAAGCGGGTCAGCCGAGTACCCGCGCCGCAATCCGGAGATCGGACACCAGGCCCTCGTACACCGCGTCGCGGTCGTCGGCGCGCAGGACGGCGGAGGGGTGGATGGTGGCGACCAGGCACTCGCCGCGCTCCTCGTACGGCAGGAGGATCCCGCGCTGCTTCGTCACCCGGAACGAGGAGCCGAGCAGCGCCTTGCCCGCGGTGGCGCCCAGCGCGACCAGGACGTCCGGGTCGACGAGCCTCACCTCGGCGTCGAGCCAGGGCTTGCAGGCGGTCATCTCGCGCAGGCTGGGCGCCTTGTGGATACGGCGCTTGCCGCGCTCGGGGACGTACTCGAACTTGAAGTGCTTGACGGCGTTGGTGATGTAGGTGTCGTCCGGGTCGATCCCCGCCTCGTCGAGGGCGCGGGTGAGGACCCTGCCGGCGGGGCCGACGAAGGGCTTGCCCTGGCGGTCCTCCTGGTCGCCGGGCTGTTCGCCGATGAGCAGGACGCGGGCGTGGGTGTTGCCGGCGCCGAAGACGGTCTGGGTGGCGGCCTCGTGCAGGGGGCAGCCGCGGCAGCCCGTCGCCGCCTCGCGTACGTGTGCCAGGTCCGCGCCCTCCGGCACGAAGGGCGTCGCGGTGTACGCCTCCTCGGGCGAGACCCTGCTCTTGCCGGCCATGCGGGGCGGGTACCCCGCACGGCGGTCACGTCACACGGAGCGGCCCGGTGGGCCGGGCACGCGCCTGGGCGGGTCCGGAGGATCATTCCCCTGCCCCGCCCCTTCCCGCATCGGGGGCTCCGCCGCCGCACCCCCGCTCCTCGAACGCCGGAGGGGCTGAGTCCAGCCCCTCCGGGAGCGTCAGAGGCGCATCGGCTGCGGCGACTCGCGCCGGGAGGCGTCCGGGCCCGGGTACTCGCGGATGATCTCGTAGCGGGTGTTCCGCTCCACCGGGCGGAAGCCCGCGTCGCGGATGAGTTCCAGCAGGTCGTCGCGGGTCAGCTTGTTCGGCGTGCCGTAGTTGTCCGCGTCGTGCGTGATCTTGTACTCGACGACCGAGCCGTCCATGTCGTCGGCGCCGTGCTGGAGGGCGAGCTGCGCGGTCTGGACGCCGTGCATCACCCAGAAGACCTTGACGTGCGGGACGTTGTCGAAGAGGAGCCGCGAGACCGCGAAGGTCTTCAGGGCCTCGGCGCCGGTCGCCATCGTCGTCCGGGCCTGGAGGCGGTTGCGGATCTTGCCGTCCTGCATGTCCACGAAGTCGTGCTGGTAGCGCAGCGGGATGAAGACCTGGAAGCCACCGGTCTCGTCCTGCAGCTCCCGCAGCCGCAGGACGTGGTCCACACGGTGACGGGGCTCCTCGATGTGGCCGTACAGCATGGTGGAAGGGGTCTTCAGACCCTTCTCGTGCGCCAGGCGGTGGATGCGCGACCAGTCCTCCCAGTGGGTGCGGTGGTCGACGATGTGCTGGCGGACCTCCCAGTCGAAGATCTCCGCGCCGCCACCGGTGAGGGACTCCAGGCCGGCGTCGATCAGCTCGTCGAGGATCTCCGACGCCGACAGCCCGGAGATCGTCTCGAAGTGGTGGATCTCCGTCGCCGTGAAGGCCTTCAGCGAGACGTTCGGCAGGGCCTTCTTCAGCTCGCTGAGCGAGCGCGGGTAGTAGCGCCAGGGCAGGTTGGGGTGGAGCCCGTTGACGATGTGCAGCTCGGTGAGGTTCTCGCTCTCCATCGCCTTGGCGAGGCGGACGGCCTCCTCGATGCGCATCGTGTACGCGTCCTTCTCGCCCGGCTTGCGCTGGAACGAGCAGTACGCGCACGACGCCGTGCACACGTTGGTCATGTTGAGGTGCCGGTTGACGTTGAAGTGCACCACGTCGCCGTTCTTACGGGTGCGCACCTCGTGGGCGAGCCCGCCGAGCCAGGCCAGATCGTCCGACTCGTAGAGGGCGATGCCGTCCTCGCGGGTCAGCCGCTCCCCGGACCGGACCTTCTCCTCCAGCTCGCGCTTGAGCCCCGCGTCCATACGGCTCTGCCTCCCAATACGACTGCAATCGGACCCCACACACCGTACGCCTACACCGATTCGGGCAAGTCGCCGACCCGGTTCTCCCACTTCGTGGACAGGACGATGGTGGTGCGCGTGCGCGAGACGCCCTTGGTGCCGGACAGCCGGCGGATGATCTTCTCCAGGCCGTCCACGTCGCTCGCGCGGACCTTGAGCATGTACGAGTCGTCGCCCGCGATGAACCAGCAGTCCTCGATCTCGGGCAGGTCCCGCAGCCGGCGGGCCACGTCCTCGTGGTCGGCCGCGTCGGAGAGCGAGATGCCGATCAGCGCGGTGACGCCGAGGCCCAGCGACGCCGCGTTGACGGTGGCGCGGTAGCCGGTGATGACGCCGGCCGCTTCGAGGCGGTTGATGCGGTCGGTGACGGAGGGCCCGGAGAGCCCGACGAGCCGGCCCAGCTCGGCGTATGAGGCCCTGCCGTTCTCCCGAAGGGCCTGGATGAGCTGCCTATCCACGGCGTCCATAGATCTGAAGCCTTCCATTGTTCAGCGATACCGCGTGTTGACGTGTAGAATCTAAGGCATGCAGGGCTGCCACCCTGCGATTCAGTCAGTTGATCAACGACGATCCCTGAGGAGATGACACTCACCGTGTACACGATCGAGATGGCCTACGCCCAGATGCGTTCCCTGCAGGAGCAGGCCAGCCGCTCGCGTGTCCGCAAGTCCGCCACCGCCACGCGCCGCGCGGCGGGCACCACCTCCGCCGGCCGCGCCCTGTTCCGGGTGACCGGCAAGAAGCACTGACGCACGGCGCACGGAGGCCGGGCGGTCCGCCCGGTCAGTCCGTACGGGAGGCACCCAGCTCTCCCTTCCAGCGGCGGTACAGCCGATGCGGCACCCCGGCCGCGTCGAGCACCCGCCCGGCGACGAAGTCCACCAGATCCTGGATGTGCGTCGCCCCCGCGTAGAACGCCGGAGAGGCGGGCAGCACCACGGCGCCCGCCTCGTCCAGCGCCACCAGCTGCTTCAGCGTCTGACCGCTCAGCGGGGTCTCCCGCACCGCGACCACCAGCGGCCGCCGCTCCTTGAGCGTCACGCTCGCCGTCCGCTGGAGCAGGTCCTTCGACAGGCCCAGCGCCACCCCGGCGACGCACGCCGTGGACGCGGGCACGATGAGCATCCCCTTGGCCGGGTACGAGCCCGAGGACGGCCCGGCGGCCAGGTCGCCCGCCGCCCAGTGCCGTATGTCCGCGGCCGCCACGTCGACGTCGAACGTCCGCGGCTTGCCGTCCGCGCCCCGGGCCAGCCACTCCTCCAGGTCCCCGCGCCAGTGCGCGTCCCGGAAGGCGATCCCCGTCTCGTCGAGCAGGGTCAGCCGCGACGCCCTGGACACCACCAGGTCGACGCTCTCACCCGCGGCGATCAGCCCGCGCAGCACGGCGGCGGCGTACGGCGTCCCCGACGCCCCCGACACCCCGACGACCCACGGACGACGCTGCGCTTCTACCGGCTCCACGCCGCTGAGCCTATCCCGAACCGCATTTCAAGCCCGTCCGGCGTTTGAGGACGAGCACCGAAGGTTCGATACGGGGGTCTGGGGGCGGAGCCCCCAGTGCGGTGGTGCCGCTCACACCGTGAGGCCGCGCACCACCAGGTCCAGCAGCGCGCACCCGAAGAGCGCGATGCCGATGAAGCCGTTGACCGTGAAGAACGCCCGGTTCAGGCGGGACAGGTCGTGGGGGCGGACGATGGTGTGCTCGTACAGGAACGCACCCGCGACGATCACCAGGCCCGTCCAGAACCACAGCCCCGCGTCCGTGACCAGCGCGAACCAGACGAACAGCGCCATCGTGACCGCGTGGCAGCCGCGGGCGCCCCAGACGGCCGCGGGGATGCCGAAGCGGGCCGGCACGGACTTCACGCCCGTCGCCCGGTCGGTCTCCACGTCCTGGCAGGCGTAGATCAGGTCGAAGCCGCCGATCCAGACGCCGACGGCGAGGCCCAGGATCACCGCCTCCCACGACCAGGCGCCGGTGACCGCCAGCCAGCCGCCGACCGGCGCGATGGCCTGGGCGAGGCCCAGGATGGCCTGCGGGAAGTTCGTGAACCGCTTGCCGTACGGATAGACCACCATCGGGACGACGGCGACCGGCGCCAGCGCCAGGCACAGCGGGTTGAGCAGGGCGGCCGCGCCGAGGAAGACCACGAGCGCGACGAGCGCCCCGGTCCAGGCGTGCCGTACGGACATCGCGCCGGTGACCAGCTCGCGCTGGGCGGTGCGGGGGTTGCGGGCGTCGATCTCCCGGTCGATGATCCGGTTCACGGCCATCGCGAACGTCCGCAGCCCGACCATGGCGAGCGTCACCAGCAGCAGCTCCCACCAGTGGACGGACCGGTCCTGGAGGAACATCGCGGTGAGGGCGGCGATATAGGCGAAGGGCAGCGCGAAGACCGAGTGCTCGATCATCACGAGCCGCAGGAACGCGCGGGTGCGGCCCCGCGCGGGCACGGCCGCCGCGGCGGCGCCGCTCACAGGCCGTACTCCTTCCACCGCCGGGTCACCAGGGCGGCCGTCGCCGGGTCGGACTCGACCATGTCCGGCCAGCCGCCGTCCCGTACGTAGCCCTCCTCGGGCCACTTGGCCGTGGCGTCGATGCCCGCCTTGCCGCCCCAGAACTGCTGGTAGGAGGCGTGGTCGAGGTGGTCGACCGGGCCTTCGACGACGGTCAGGTCGCGGGAGTAGTCGACGTTGCCGAGGGCCCGCCACGCCACCTCGTGGTAGTTGTGCACGTCGCAGTCGTCGTCGACGACCACGATCAGCTTCTCCAGCGACAGCATGTGCGCGCCCCAGATGGCGTGCATGACCTTCTGGGCGTGCTTCGGGTACTTCTTGCGGATCGAGACGATCACGCAGTTGTGGAAGCCGCCGGACTCCGGCAGGTGGTAGTCCACGATGTCCGGCACGATGATCTTCAGCAGGGGGAGGAAGAAACGCTCCGTCGCGCGGCCCAGCGGGCCGTCCTCCGTCGGCGGGCGGCCCACCACGATCGACTGGAGCAGCGGGCGGCGCCGCATCGTGACGCAGTCGATGGTCAGCGCCGGGAAGTCCTCCTGCGGCGTGTAGAAGCCGGTGTGGTCGCCGAACGGGCCCTCCGGCTTCATCACGCCGGGCTCCAGCCAGCCCTCCAGCACGACCTCGGCGTGCGCCGGGACCTGGAGCGGGACGGTCTTGCAGTCGACCATCTCGATCCGCTTGCCCTGGAGGAAGCCCGCGAACAGGTACTCGTCGATGTCCTCCGGCAGCGGCGCGGTCGACGCGTACGTGACGGCCGGCGGGGCGCCGAAGGCGATGGCGACGGGCAGCCGCTCACCGCGCCGGGCGGCGACCTGGTAGTGGTTGCGGCTGTCCTTGTGGATCTGCCAGTGCATGCCGATGGTGCGCCGGTCGTGGCGCTGGAGGCGGTAGAGGCCGAGGTTCCGGATGCCGGTCTCGGGGTGCTTGGTGTGGGTGAGGCCCAGGTTGAAGAAGGAGCCGCCGTCCTTGGGCCAGGTGAACAGGGCCGGCAGCCGGTCGAGGTCCACGTCGTCGCCGCGCAGGACGACTTCCTGCACGGGGGCGTCCTTGACCTTCTTCGGCGGGACGTGGGTCATGGCGCCGAGCTTGCCGAAGGCCTCGCGCACGCCGACGAAGCTGCTGGGCAGCTCGGGCTTGAGCAGTCCGCCGATCTTCTCGCTGATCTCGTCGTACGACGCCAGTCCGAGCGCCTTGAGGAGGCGGCGGTCGGTGCCGAACACGTTCATCGCCAGGGGCATGTCCGAGCCCTTGACGTTCTCGAACAGGAGGGCGGGGCCGCCGGACTTCTGGACCCGGTCGACGATCTCCCCGACCTCCAGGTGCGGATCGACTTCGGCCTTGATGCGCTTGAGGTCGCCTTCGCGCTCCAGCGCTCTGAGCAGCGAGCGGAGATCGTCGTAAGCCATGCGCCCCAGTATCCCCGAGCCGTTTCCGGAGGCCGACAGGGCCCGGAACGGCGCGGCGGGCACCGGCTAGGCTGGGCGTGTCACCTGGGCTGTCGAAACGCGGCCCGCCAACGCATTCAGGGGGCCGTCCCACATGCTCAGGGCACTGATGTACATCCTGCCGATCGCACTGACGATCTACGCGTTCATCGACTGCCTGAACACCCCCGAGGACGAGGCCAAGCACCTGCCGAAGGTCGCGTGGATCTTCATCATCCTGCTGTTCTGGATCGTCGGGCCGATCGTCTGGCTCGCGGCGGGCAAGACGCGCCGGGCCCCGGCGGGCGGGCGGACGCCGAGCGAGTGGCACCGCAACCACCGCATGGAGTGGGTCGCGCCGGACGACAACCCCGAGTTCCTCAAGTCCCTGCGCGACGAGAACAAGAAGGACGAGTCGCTCCTCAAGGACTGGGAGGCCGACCTGCGCCGGCGCGAGGAGGAGCTGAAGCGCCGCGAGGAGAACGGCGACAAGGGCGACGACGACACCCCGAAGTCCTGACGGGCCGGCGGACGAGGACGGGCGGGGACCCATGGAGCTCCGGCTGCTGGTGACCTTCGAGAAGGTCGCGACCGTGCTCAGCTTCACGCGGGCCGCCGCGGAGCTGGCCTACGCCCAGTCCAGCGTCACGGCCCAGATCCGGTCGCTGGAGGCGTCGCTCGGGACCGAGCTGTTCGACCGGCTCGGCAGCCGTATCCGGCTCACCGAGGCCGGTGAGCGGCTGCTGCCGTACGCGCGGCAGATCATCGCGCTCGCGGACGAGGCGCGCACGGCGGTCGCGGAGGCCGAGGAGCCGGCCGGGACCGTCACCGTCGGCACCATGGAGTCGCTGACCTCCTACCGGCTGCCCGCCCTGCTGGAGCTGTTCCACCACCGCTATCCGAAGGTGCGGCTGGCGCTGCGGCCCACGCTCGGCGACGAGACCCGGCAGGCGCTGCGCCGGGGCACGTACGACATCGGGTTCCTGATGGAGGCGGAGAGCGAGCACGAGGGCCTGGAGAGCGAGGTGCTCACCGAGGAGCCGCTGGTCCTGGTGGCGGCGCCCACGCATCCGCTGGTCGGGCGCGACGGGCTGACGACCGCCGAGCTGGCGGCCGGACAGCTCGTGGGGCCGGAGCCGGGGTGTGCGTACCGCGACCTGTTCGAGGCGGAGCTGCGGACGGCCGCGGGGCCCGACGAGCGCCCGGTGTTCCTGGAGTTCGGCACGATCGAGGCGACCAAGAGCGGTGTCGCCGCCGGCCTGGGCGTCGCCCTGCTGCCGCGGGTGACCGTGGCGCGGGAGCTGGCCGGCGGGACCCTGGCCGAGCTGGCCTGGCGGCCGTCGTTCACGCTGTTCACCCAGCTCGCCTGGCGGCGGGGGAAGCGGCTGCCGGCCCATGTGCGGCTGTTCGTGGAGCAGTCGCGGCGGCTCGTGCGGGAGCAGTCGGGGCAGCCGGCAGCGTGACCTTCAGGCTGGCCAGCACGATCAGCGGCAGCCCGAGCGCCTGCACCAGGCCGATGTGGTGGCCGTACACCGCCCAGTCGACGACCATGGCGACGGCCGGGTAGGTGAAGGCCAGCACGGCGATCTTCGCGGTGGGCAGCTTCTGGTAGGCGGCGTACATCAGCACGTACATCAGGCCCGTGTGGATGACGCCGAGCCCGGCGAGCCACGCCCAGCCGGCGCCCAGGCCGCCCAGCTCGCCGAAGGAGGCGAACGGCAGCAGCAGCGGGACGCCCACGAGCACCTGGACGAGGGCGACGAGGTGCGGGCGCACGCCGGTGACCCGCTTGGTGACGATCGTCGAGACCGCGTACAGGACGGCGGCCAGCAGGGCGAAGCCCAGGCCCTCGAGCGAGCCGGTGTCCCCGGGCCGGACGCCGGCGACCAGGACGAGGCCGGCGAACGCGACGGCCAGCCAGCCGAGTTTGGCGGCGGTCAGCCGCTCGCGCAGGACCAGCGCGCCGAGCAGCACCACGTAGAAGGGCTGGGTGTGGTAGACGACGGTCGCGAAGGAGATCGAGGTCGCCTCGTACGCCTCGAAGAGGAACACCCAGTTGAAGACGATGAACACCCCGCCCAGCGCCGCCAGTCCGAGCTTGCGGGGCGTGAAGCCGTGGCCGGTGAAGTAGCCGCGTGCCAGGGCGTAGGCACCGAGTGCGGCGGCGCCGAAGAGGCAGCGGAAGAGGACGACGGTGAAGGGGGAGGCGCCGGACTCCACGACGAAGACGCCGAGGGTGCCGGACAGGACCATGGCGAGGGTCAGTTCGAGGGTGCCCCTGGTTTCGTTTCTCATGGCCACGACGCTACGGACGGCGGTACCGACGGGTCCACGAGCCAGTGGGGCGTCCTGCCGATGGCCCCATCGACCCGGCCGATGGGACCCGGCCGGCACCCGAAGAGGAGGACGAATCCGCGGCGTACCGGCACCAGTTCGAAAACTCTCCGCGTCTTGTCGACCACCCTTGGCTATCCTTCACCTGAAGGTGTGACAGGACGTGTCTTGTGGCGCTGTCGCTACGGGGGTGGCGGGTGGACAGAGAGCTGTACGGCCGTGAGGCGGTCCTCGATCCGACCGGCCTCGTCGCACGCCTGACCGGCCTGGCCCCGTACAGCTTCGCCCCGGTCGACTACGAGCACGGCGACGACCCGCCCGTCACGGTCTTCACCGGCGGCCGCGGCATGGGCAAGACCGCGCTGCTGAAGCAGATACGCAACGCCTACCGGGCGGCACCCCACTCGCGCTGCTCGACTGCGCCCGGGTGGAGGAGCCGCTCGACCACGGCCCCGGCTGGTCGCCCGTCACGGGCGCGCTCGCCGAGCTGGCCGTGCAGCTGTCGCCGCGGGTGCTGTCGGCCCGGCCCGTGGAGTTCCCCCGGCTGTCGCTGGGCCTGGCCGCCGTGGCCAGCATCAGCTGGTCCCAGGAGGACGACGAGCGCGCCCGGCGCGACCTCCAGCGCCTGGGCCCGGTCCTGGCGACCGTCGACGAGACCAAGGGCGCGGCCACCACCTGGGTCACCAAGGTCCTCGCCAAGCTCGCCTCGACCGCCGCCGAGTCCACCGCCCCGCTCGCCGGGCTCCTCGCCGAGGCGACCGTGGAGACCGTCCTGGAGGAGGTGTTCGGCCGGTACCAGCGCAGGACCGAGGCCTGGTACGGCTCCTACCGCAACGCCGGCGGCAACGGCAAGGTCGGCCTGCACCAGCTAGCGGTGGACTTCTCGCACAGCGGGCGCCGCGCCGAGGCCGAGGGGTTCCTCGTCGCCGCGCTGGCGGAGGACCTGCGCCGCGCCTACGTGGGCCTCACCCGGCGCGGCACCCGGCGGGGCCGCCCCGTCGTCCTCCTGGACAACGCGCACGTGCCGCTCGGCCGCCGGCTCGTCGAGCCGGTCCTGCGCCACCGCACCGACGGCCGCCGCGACCGGCTCGTGGTCGTCGCCGCCTCCCGCGACGGCGGCCACGATGTGCTGCGCCACGCCACCCGGGTGCGCCTGCCGGAGGTCGCCCACCGGGCGCCGTGCCCCCGGGGCGCGGACATCACCTCGGGCGTCCTCGTCGTCGAGCTGACCCCGCTGAGCGCCGCCCACACGCGCAGCCTCATCGACCGGTACGACCCGGCCGGGCGCACCCCCGCGAACCTGCCGGGCGGGGTGCACCGGCTCACCGGGGGCCGGCCGCTGGGCGTGGCCCTCCTCGGGCGCGCGGCCGGCGAGGCCCCCGCGGGCGTGCGGGCCACCCTCACGCCGGGAGCGCTGCTGGACCTGACGGTGGAGCTGCGGGAGGACGCGCCGGTCAGGCCGGTCGCCGACACGCTGCTGGCCGAGCTGCTGCCGGACCTGCGGCCCGAGGAGCCGGCCCTGCTGGCGGTGCTGGCCGCCGCGCACGACGAGCAGTCGGCGCGGGCGCTGGCCCGCACCCGGCTGCGGGCCGCGTCGGCCGACGGGGACGTGGCGCTGCGGATCCGGGACGCGCTGCGGGCCGACGGCTGGCCGGACGGGCCCGCGCACTTCGTGGCCGACCCGCTGCTGCGGGCCCTGCTGCTGCACCGGCTGCGGTTCCAGGACGGGGACGCGCCCGCGTACGCGGCGTGGCGGGCCGTCCACGAGACGCTGCACCGGCACTACGGGCCCGAACCCACGCCGTACCGGCTGCGCCAGGAGCTGGCCCTCGGGCGCGCGGAGGGGGCCGTCACCGAGCTGCGGGGCGCCTTCCCCGACCCTGACGTGCGGGGCTGGCTGGACCGGTTGCGGTTCATCGCCTCGGCGCCGTACCCGCGCGAGCTGCACCGCCCGGGGCCCGACCCGCGCCGGGCGCTGGCCCTCGGGCAGGACCCGGGCGGGGCGCCGCCGGAGGGCCTGGACGCGGAGGGCGTGTCGCTGCACCTGTCCGTGCGGCGGCTGCTGCACGCGGTGTGGCTGCTCACCGACCCGCTGGCGCTGCCCGACGAGGACGTGATCGACAAGCTGGCGTACGAGCTGCGCCAGCTGTCCGGCCGGCATCTGACCGGCAACAGCCTGCTGTGGGACGCGGCCACCCACTGGCCGAGGGACATCCGGGCCTGGCGGAGCCTGTCGTCGCCGCCGGGGCCGGAGGACGGAGCCTGACGAGCATGCGGAATCCCCTGCGCTACCGCGTCTTCTACACCGCCCGGCAGAAGATCGTCACCAGTACGGTGGTGCTGGCCCTGCTGGTCTGGGGCACGTTCGTCGTCGTCGACCGGGCCACCACTCCCGAGGACCGCTCGTGCGCGCCCGGCGTCGAGCGGCCGCAGGGCAGCGGCGAGTGCGTGGGCGTGGCCATCGCCGGGGACGGCTACGACTTCGGCCAGCCGCACCTGGCCCCGGTGGCGGCCGCCATCGGCCGGGAGAACGCCACGCTGCGCGGGGGCCGGTACGCGACGGTCGCGCTGCTGCTGCCGCTGACGTCGACGGGCGGCGGGCTGCCGCAGAAGGTGCTGCACGAGCTGCAGGGCGCGTTCGCCGAGCAGTACCGGGCGAACCGCGACAACAACCAGACCCCGAAGATCCGGCTGCTCCTCGCCAACACCGGCAAGGACAACGTCCACTGGAAGCGGACGGTCGACCAGCTCAAGACGCTGACCGGCGACCCGCACCGGCTGCGGGCCGTGTCGGGCATCGCCACGAGCAACGCGGCGGTGCGCGGGGCGGTGGGCGAGCTGACCAAGGCGGGCATCGCCGTCGTCGGCACCACCATCACCGCCGACGACATCGCCAACGGCCCCCGCCGCAGCCCGTTCCCCGGCCTCGCCCGGGTCTCCCCCACCAACGGCGACGAGGCCCGCGCCCTGGCCGACTTCGGCGCGGTCGACTCCGCCAAGGCGCTCCTGGTCCACGACACGCGGACCGGCGACCACTACACGGACACCCTGAAGAACGCCTTCTCCACGCTGCTGAAGAAGTCCCCGTACGAGCCGCAGCTGTTCACCTCCGCCGAGGACCCGAACGCCGAGGGCACCACCGCCAACACGTTCCGGCAGATCACGCACCTGGTGTGCGACACGCGCGCGGAGACCGTGTTCTTCGCCGGGCGCCACACCCAGCTGCGGCAGTTCATCAACGCGCTGGGGGCACGCGGCTGCAAGGAACGCAGGTTCACGCTGCTCACCGGTGACGAGGCCTCCTACCTGGGCGCGGACCGGCAGCTCGACCGGGAGGCGCTCGACTCGGGGCTGACGGTCCGCTACGCCGCGCTGGCGCACCCGGACGCGTGGCGGGCCGCGGGCCGGTACGCCCCGCCGAGGACGGGCGGGTCGCCGGCGGCGTACGCCGAGTTCCTGCGGATGCTGGGCGAGGCGTCGAAGGCGCCGACGGGGCCCATCGGCCCGTTCGGGCCCGCCACGCTCGCCGACGGGCAGGCCATCATCGCGTACGACGCGATGGCGCTGGCGGTCCGGGCGATCCGCGAGGCGACGCCGCCGGGCCAGTGGGGGCCGGCGGTGGCGGACGTGGGCCGGCAGTGGCCGCAGGTGAAGGGGCCGCTGAAGGTCGAGGGGGCGAGCGGCTGGATCTGCCTGGACAACTACGGCAACCCGTACAACAAGGCGGTCCCGGTGGTGGAGCTGACGAACACGACCCCGAAATTCGTGGCGCTGGCCTGGCCGGAGGGCAAGCCGCCGGCGGACAACTGCATGCCGCCGCGCCGGTCGTAGCGCCCGCGGACGGCGCCCGAGCCCGCTGCCGGGCGTCGGACCCGCAGCGGGCCCGCGGGCCTACAGCCGTGCCCGCGGCCGGTCCTGGAGTGCGGCCGCGAGGCGCCCGAAGCGGTCGCGCCAGGCGGCGAGGCGCTCCTCGCGCAGCGCGTCGGAACCGTGGAACCCGTGCGTGAACCGGAGGACCGTGGCCAGCCGGTCACCGTGCTCGCCCGGCTCCAGGTGGAACCGGACCCGCCCGCCGTCCCCGGACAGCGAGTACTCGACGATCCGCTCCACGTCCCACGCCGTGACCGTCCCGGCCACGGCAGCGGCCTCCGGGTCGTCCACCCAGCGCAGGGCGACCGCCCCGCCGAGGCGGGGTTCCAGCGGGTCGGCTTCGGCCAGCCAGGACCGCAGGCCCTCCCGGGTCGCGAGGGAGGGCCAGACGTCCTCCTCGGGGTACGGCAGGGGCACCACGAACCGAACGACGTGGAGGTCGCCGCGGCTCTCGCTGGTGCCGGCGGCTGTGGCGTCCATGCCTCCAGCGTCGCGCGCCCGGTGCGGGCGCGCTACCTCACCGGACGCCGGCCGTGGGCGCTCACCGGACGCTCACTGGACGCCGGAGTAGCCGTGCAGGCTGTTCACGAACAGGTTGACGCCGTAGTAGTTGAACAGCCAGCACGCGAACGCGATCAGCGCCACGTACGAGGCCTTGCGGCCCTTCCAGCCGGCGGTCGCGCGGGCGTGCAGGTACGCGGCGTAGGCGACCCAGGTGATGAAGGACCAGACCTCCTTGGCGTCCCAGCCCCAGTAGCGGCCCCAGGCGTCGCCGGCCCAGATGGCGCCCGCGATGATCGTGAACGTCCACAGCGGAAAGACGGCGGCGTTGATGCGGTACGCGAACTTGTCCAGGCTGGCCGCCGACGGCAGCCGCTCCAGGACGGACCGGGCGAAGCCGCCGGTCTCCTCGCCGCGGGCCACCTTGGCCTCGTACGTGTCGCGGAACAGGTAGAGGAGCGTGGCGACCGCGCCCAGGTAGAAGACCGCACCGCAGAAGATCGCGGTCGAGACGTGGATGTAGAGCCAGTACGAGTCGAGGGCCGGGACGAGCTGGTCGCTCTCGGTGTACAGCCAGGTCGTGGCCACGCCCAGGTCGAGCAGGACGGTGGTGACGAGCGGCAGGCCGAGCCAGCGGACGTTCTTCTTCGCGAGGAGGAACGCCAGGTACGCGCCGACCACCACCGTGGAGAAGGTGGTGGAGAACTCGTACATGTTGCCCCACGGGGCCCGCTGCACCGACAGGGCGCGGGCGACGACGCCGCCGGCCTCGATCAGGAACGCGAGCGTGGTCAGCGAGACCGCGATCCGGCCGTACAGGTCGCCCTTCTCGTCGTCGCCGGCGGCGCCGGGGCCGTCCGGGACGTCCCGCGCCCCGGTGGAGGACCGGGTGACGACCTTCGGCTTGTCGAGGACGGCGGTGGCGCCGGCCCGCTGCCCGCCCCGCACCTGCACGGCGGGCGCGGCGGCCGCGGCGGTGCCGGTCAGCGCGGCGGCGGTGCGGCCGACCTTGCTGCGGCTGCCGAGCACCCACTCGGCGATGTGCGCCAGGAACGCCAGCGTGTACACGGCCATCGCCGAGTAGACGAGCACATTGCTGATCTGCGCCAGGTTCTCGTTGGTGGCGGCGGCCAGACTCATTTCCCGTCCCTTTCGACGTCGACGTCAGGCTCTGCTGGTTCTGCTTCCGGCGCGGTCGGCGCCACGGAGTGGAGCGCGGCGGCCAGGTCGGCCAGCTCCTCGGGGACCTTGGCGGACTCGCTGCGGCCCAGCGCCGCCATCTCCAGGACGGTCACCCCGTCCTCGCCCTCGACGGCCCGGACCCAGACCCGGCGCCGCTGGATGAACAGCGACCCGACGAGACCCGCGATCGCGGCGACGGCGCCGGCCAGCGCCCAGCCGTTGGCGGGCTGCTGGGAGATCTGGAAGCTGGCCCACTCCTTGATCTCCTTCTCGAAGGTGATCGAGCCGGCCCCACCGGGCAGCTGCATGGTCTCGCCCGGCAGCAGCTTCTTCTTCAGCGGCTCGCCCTTGGCGTCCTTGAACTGCGTCATCTTGCTGGTGTCCAGCTGGTACACGTTCTGCGGGACGCCGGAGTCGACGCGCAGGTCCCCGTGGTAGGCGGAGGTCAGCAGCACCGGGTACGCGAGCGCGGGGAACTGCGAGAACATCCGGTTCTGGGCGTCCTCCGCGTACGTCGGGACGAACCGCAGCGGGAAGCCCAGCATGTCCTTCCGGCCCTTCCCGTCCCGGTAGCCGTCCATGACCTTGAGGACGCCGGTGGAGGTGACGTTGCTGTCGAGGGGCAGCAGCGGCACGGCGCCCTTGTGGACGACCCTGCCGCGGCCGTCCCTGACGGTGACGACGGGGGCGTAGCCGTGCTCCAGCAGGTACACCTTGGCGCCGTCGACCTCCAGGGGCTCGTTGACGCGGATGACGCCCTTCTTGTCGGGGCCGCCCTTCTCGGAGTACGTGACGGCCGCCTCGAACGTGCGGGGCGTGCCGCGCTGCGGCCCGTCCGGCTCGTACGTGCCGCTGAACTGGTCGAGGACGAAGCTGAAGTGCGACAGGTCCTCGAGGGAGAACAGCGAGCCGGAGCGGAAGTCGTCGTACTGCGTGAGCGTGTTGGCGAAGCCGTCGCCCTCGACGATCAGCTTGCCGCCCTCGGACTTGAAGAGCTGCCCGCAGGCGAAGGCCACGAGCATCACGATGAGCGCGACGTGGAACAGCAGATTGCCGGCCTCGCGCAGGTAGCCCTTCTCGGCGGCGACGGCGTCACCGGCCGTACGGGCCCGGAAGCGGTGCTTCTTCAGCAGCGTCAGTGCCGCCTCGCGGACCTCGTCGGGCGTGGCCTCGGTGCGCCACGTGGCGTACGCGGGCAGCCGGGTGAGCCGCTTCGGGGCGCCGGGCGGCAGTCCGCGCAGCTGCCCGGCGAACTGCCAGGCGCGCGGGACGATGCAGCCGATCAGCGAGACGAACAGCAGGATGTAGATCGCGGAGAACCACACCGAGGTGTAGACGTCGAAGAGCTGGAGCTTCTCGTAGAGGGGCCCGAGCGTGGGGTTGGCCTCCTTGAAGGCGCGCACCTTCGTCTCGTCGACGCTGTTCTGCGGGATCAGGGACCCCGGCACGGAGCCGAGGGACAGCAGGAAGAGCAGGATCAGGGCGACCCGCATGGACGTCAGCTGCCGCCAGAACCAACGCGTCCAGCCGATGACGCCGAGCGCGGGCGGCGCGCCGGCCTCCTCCTCGGCGGGCGCCGTGGACATCCGCGCCGCGGCGTCGGTCTGCTCCGGTGTCTCGGTCTTGCTCATGGAACTCAGATCCCCACCTGGAAGCCGTCGGACCAGCCCTGCATCTCCTGCACGAGGACGTCCCACGCGCCGGTGAGCAGCAGCAGGCCGGTCGCGATCATCATGCCGCCACCGATCCGCATCACCCAGGCATAGTGCCGCTTCACCCACCCGAACGCGCCGAGCGCCTTGCGGAAGGCCACGGCGGCGACGATGAACGGCAGTCCGAGGCCGAGGCAGTACGCGGCGGTGAGCAGCGCCCCGCGCCCGGCGCTCGCCTGGTCGATGGCGAGGGCCTGGACGGCGGCCAGCGTCGGGCCGATGCAGGGGGTCCAGCCGACGCCGAAGAGCACGCCGAGCAGGGGCGCCCCCACGAGCCCGGTGGCCGGGCGGGTGTGGAAGCGGAACTCGCGGCGCGTGAGCCAGGGCATGAAGCCCATGAAGAAGACGCCGAGGAGGACCATCAGCACGCCCAGCACGCGGCTCAGCGTGTCGCGGTACTCCAGCAGCGTCTGGCCCGAGTAGCCGAACAGAGCGCCGCCGGAGATGAACACGGCGGAGAAGCCCAGGACGAACAGCCCGGCGCCGACGGCCATCCGGCCCCGGCGGGCCTCGGCGAGGTCGGTGCCGGTGACCCCGGTGACGTACGAGAGGTAGCCGGGGACGAGCGGCAGCACGCACGGCGAGAAGAAGGAGACCAGGCCGCCGAGCACGGCGACGGGCAGGGCGAGCAGGAGCGCCCCGCTGAAGACCGTCTCGTTCATCGGTTACTGCCCCGTGGCCTTCTCGGCGAGCACCGGCTCGACGAGGGAGCGCAGTTCCTTCTCGTTGAGCGCCTTCAGCGCCCGCGCGGCGATCTTGCCGTCGCGGTCGAGGACGATGGTGGTGGGGATGCCCTGCGGGTTGAGGGTGCCCTTGGGGAAGCCGTTGAGGATCAGCGAGCCGAAGCGGTCGTACAGGCTCGGGTAGGCGATCCCGAAGTTCTCCTCGAAGGCGGCGGCCGTGGACTTCTGCGCGTCGCGGGTGTTGATCCCGACGAACTCCACGCCCTTGGGCTTCAGCTCCTTGGAGACCTTGGCGAAGTGCGGCGCCTCGGCGCGGCACGGGGTGCACCACGAGCCCCAGGTGTTGAGGACGACGACCTTGCCCTTGAGGTCGGCGACGTCGAGCTTCCCGCCGTCGACGGTGTCGCCGGCGAGCTTGTTCGGCGCCTGGCGCTCACCCTTGGCGACGGTGGCGATACCGCCCGTGCCGGTGACGAACTTGGTGTCTCCGCCACCGCCGGACCTGCCGGTGGACTCCCCGCTGCACGCCGTGAGCGTGAGCGCGGCCGTCAGGGCGCAGGCGGTGAGCAGAAGGCCTCGGGGGGCGCGGCTGAAGCTCATGTGAAAAGTTTCGCATGGGCGATTCGGGGATCTTGCGCACCCCCCTGCGTGCCCGTAAAGCCCCTTGTCAAGCGAGCCTAAACGGCCTTGAGGTACGCGTTCCAGCCACCGGGCGGGGTTTGCCCGACCTGCAGTCCGCGCAGCTTCTCCAGGATCTTCGGGTCCTGGACGTCGAGCCAGTCGACGAACTGCCGGAACGACACGAGCCGTACGTCCTTCTTGCCGGCCATCCCCTTGAGCGCTTCCTCCACGGCGTCCATGTAGATGCCGCCGTTCCACTGCTCGAAGTGGTTGCCGATGAAGAAGGGCGCGCGATTCGTCTCGTACGCGCGCCGGAATCCGGCGAGATACGCCTCGGTGGCCTGCTTCCGCCAGCCGGGATAGCGCGACGGCATGCCCTGGGTGGAATTCCGCGACTGGTTGGCGAGGATGTTGTAGTCCATCGACAGGACCTCGAACGAGTGGCCGGGGAACGGCATCGCCTGGAGCGGCAGGTCCCAGATCCCCTGGCGCTCGACGGGCCACATCTGGTGGCCGCCGGGCGAGGACGCGTCGTAGCGCCAGCCGAGCTTCCTGGCCGTGGGCAGCAGGTTCTGCTGGCCGAGGAGGCAGGGCGTGCGGCCGCCGACGAGCTCCTTGCGGTAGTCGAAGGGCAGCGGGTCGAGGTCGGTCCAGCCGCTGTTGGTCCTCCATTCGGTGACGAACTTCACCGCCTGGTCGATCTCGTCCTGCCACTGGGCGGAGGTCCACTTCTCGACGGATCCGGAACCGGCGCAGAAGTGGCCGTTGAAGTGGGTGCCGATCTCATGGCCGTCGAGCCAGGCCTGCCGGACGTATTTCAGGGTGTCCTTGATGTGCGCGTCGGTGAGGTATCCGATGTCGGATGCGCCGATGCGGTTGTTCGGCGGGCGGTAGAGGGTTTTCTTCGACTCGGGCAGCAGATAGATCCCGGAGAGGAAGAAGGTCATCGCCGCGCCGTGGTTCTTCGCGAGTTCCAGGAAACGCGGGAAGAGGCCGTTGCCGACTTCGCCAGCGCCGTCCCAGGAAAAGATCACGAACTGCGGCGGGGTCTGGCCCGGCTCCAGCGGGACGGGCCGCTGCGGCTGGTGCGGCTGCTTTCCGGTGTCGGAAGTGGAGCCGTCGCCGATGAGCCGCCCCTGGGGCGCGCCTTGCGGCTGCTCGCCCCCGCCGCCCTTCCCGTCCCCGCGGTCACGGCCGGGGAGGGAGCCGCAGCCGGTCATTCCCATCGCGGCTACGGCTCCAACTCCCGCGCCCAGCAATCCCCTTCGGCTGATTCCGCGCATCGCTTTCCCCATCCGCGCTCATGTGTGCCGGACAAAAGTCCGAACCGGCACCCAGTGAGATGCGGGGAAAGCGGCGCGGGTTCCCGTGATAATCACACCGCGAGGCTGGAATCAGCCCTCCGGCGTTTGAGCGGCAGGGGGTTCAGGGGGCGGAGCCCCCCGTTTCGGGAAGGGGCGGGCCGGGGAAAGACCCGCCGGACACCGCCTAGGCGCCGAATGCCTTCGACTTCCCCTTCACCGGCTTGGCCCCGGCCAGCAGATGGGCCGGAACGAGATCGCGGGCCGGCTCGCCGTAGCCGACCGAGACGATCCGGTCGCCGTGGTACGTGAAGGTCGTCAGCGACGCGAGCGTGCACTGGCGGCGGCGCGGGTCGTGCCACAGCCGGCGCCCCTCCACGAAGCTGCGCACGATCCAGATCGGCAGCTGGTGGCTGACGCAGACCGCCTCGTGGCCACGGGCCGCGTCGCGCGCCGCGTTGAGCGCGCCCATCATGCGTACGACCTGCTCGATGTACGGCTCGCCCCAGGACGGCCGGAACGGGTTGGTCAGATGGCGCCAGTTGCCCGGCTTGCGCAGCGCGCCGTCACCCACGCCGAAGGTCTTGCCCTCGAACACGTTGGCGGCCTCGATCAACCGCTCGTCGGTCGCCAGGTCGAGCCCGTGCGACCGGGCGATGGGCGCGGCCGTCTCCTGCGCCCGCTCCAGCGGGGAGGCGACGACGTACGTCACGTCCCGGCCGGCCAAGTGCTCGGCGACCCGGTCGGCCATCTTCCGGCCCAGCTCGGACAGGTGGTACCCGGCCCGGCGCCCGTACAGGATGCCGTCGGGGTTGTGCACCTCGCCGTGGCGCATGAGGTGGACGACGGTGACGTCCTCGCGGTCCACGCCGGTCATGCCGTGGCCTCCGCGGCGGCACGGGCGGCGGCCGGCAGGGCGGCCGCGATCCGCTCGACGGCGCGCTCGTCGTGGGCCGTGGAGACGAACCACGACTCGAATGCGGACGGCGGCAGGTAGACGCCCTCCGCGAGCATCGCGTGGAAGAACGCGGTGAAGCGGAAGGACTCCTGGCGCTTGGCGTCCTCGTAGTCCCACACCTCGCGGTCGGTGAAGAAGACCGAGAACATGTTGGACGCGGTCTGCAGCCGGTGGGCCACGCCCTCCTTGCTCAGCGCGTCCGTGACCAGCCCCTGGATCTCCGCCGAGACCGCGTCGACCTTCTCGTACGCGGCGTCGTCGAGGAGCCGCAGCTGGGCGAGGCCCGCGGCGGTCGCGATCGGGTTACCGGAGAGGGTGCCCGCCTGGTAGACCGGGCCGGCCGGGGCGAGGTGCGCCATGACATCGGCGCGGCCGCCGAACGCCGCGGCCGGGAAGCCGCCGCCCATGACCTTGCCGAAGGTCATCAGGTCGGGCGTGACGCCGTCGACGCCGAACCAGCCGGCCTTCGACGTGCGGAAGCCGGTCATGACCTCGTCGGAGATGTACAGGGCGCCGTTCTTGGCGCAGGCGTCCTTGAGGCCCTGGTTGAAGCCGGGGCGCGGCGGGACGACGCCCATGTTGCCGGGCGACGCCTCGGTGATCACACAGGCGATCTCGCCGGGGTGGCGGTGGAAGGCCTCCTGGACCGCCTCCAGGTCGTTGTAGGGCAGGACGATCGTGTCGCCCGCCTGCGCGCCCGTGACCCCCGGCGTGTCGGGCAGGCCGAAGGTGGCGACGCCGGAGCCGGCCGCGGCCAGCAGCGCGTCGACGTGCCCGTGGTAGCAGCCGGCGAACTTGATCACCTTGCTGCGGCCGGTGAAGCCCCTGGCCAGCCGGATCGCCGACATGGTCGCCTCGGTGCCGCTCGACACGAGCCGCACCTGCTCGACCGGGGCGACGCGGGCGACGATCTCCTCGGCGAGGGCGACCTCGCCCTCACCGGGCGTGCCGAAGGAGGTGCCGCGGGCGACGGCGTCCTGCACGGCGGCGATCACCTCGGGATGGGCGTGACCGAGGATCATCGGGCCCCAGGAGCAGACGAGGTCGACGTACTCGCGCCCGTCCGCGTCGGTGAGGTACGGCCCCGTGCCGGACACCATGAAGCGGGGCGTACCGCCCACGGCACGGAAGGCCCGGACGGGGGAGTTCACGCCGCCGGGCGTCACCTGGGACGCGCGGTCGAAGAGCGACTGTGAGACTGGGGCTTCGTATGAATACGACACTTGGGTCCTGACCTGCGAGAACGAGTGGGCGGGCGGCTATGGGCGGGGCGCGGCCGGGTTTTTCCGCGCACCACCCGGTGAGCGCTCCGCGGAGACCTCCGCCGAGGGCTCCGACGAGAGCTGTGTGGAGAAGTCGGATGAGAAGTCCAGGGCGCTCTCCCGTACGACTCCTTGTACGACCTCACGGCACGGGCCTGGTTTCACGATCTTCCTTCACGATCTTGTTTCATCACCGGCATGAGGACAGGACGTCAGTACTCCGCGTCTGCGAAACTGGGGCGTCATAGGGAGAGCTCACAGAAACCATGGTGTCAGAGGCCCTGACGTTCTTGCGGACAGGTGTTTCACCACACGCTCGCTGGGGAGGTCACTGACACGATGATCGGGTTGCGCGGCGGGGGCTGTGTTACCCAGCAAGCAGTCGGGTGGAGATATGCATCGCGGTGGCGGACTGGGCGAGGGGACCGGCGATCTGGGGCCGGAGCCTGCCCGGCGGGGGAGGCACCGGCGACAGCGGGATCCGGTCCCGCGGGACAACCCCGTGGGGGGCGAGCCCATGGGGAGTGAGGCCGGTGATCCCTTGGGGGGCAGGGGTGGCCGCATGGGGGTGACGTACAAGTACTTCGGCGCGCCGAACGGCGCCACCGCCGCACAGGTCCCGATCTCGATGCGCCCCGAGGAGCTCGGCGGCGACGAGCTGGGCATGGGCGGCATGTTCACCAAGATCAAGCCGGAGACCATAGCCGCGATGGTCCTCACCGGCCTCCAGGGCATGCCCCTGCACAAGGTGCCGCCGCTGGAGCTCGTCGTGCTGCACCCCGACTACGCGGTGGTGAAGCTGCCGATGACCGTGGTCGACCCGCTGCGCGGCGTCGGCGAGGAGTCGGTCGGCGCGGCCGCGTTCATCTGGTCCACGGTCCCGGACCGCGGCGGCCCGCGCGACGCGTTCAACGTCTACCAGCTGCTGCACGAGTGGCAGGACTTCTCGGTACGGCTGCACGAGGCGGGGCACCAGCCGTACTGCCTTGTGTGGCCCTGAGCGGGGTCGGTCGGTGGCGGGCGGGGCTTACGGGGCCCCGCCTTTTTCCTGTGCGGGGGCCTGCTGGAGTGACGCCGAGGCGGCCTTTCACCTCCCCTCTTGCATGGTCATGCGTAATGTTGCATAGTTTTCCTATGTCCAAGGTCCTCACCTCCCTCCCCGTCGGCGAGCGCGTCGGCATTGCCTTCTCCGGCGGCCTCGACACCTCGGTCGCCGTCGCCTGGATGCGTGACAAGGGCGCCGTCCCGTGCACGTACACCGCCGACATCGGCCAGTACGACGAGCCCGACATCGCGTCCGTGCCCGGCCGTGCCTCCGCGTACGGCGCCGAGATCACCCGTCTCGTCGACTGCCGTGCCGCGCTGGTCGAGGAAGGTCTTGCGGCGCTCTCGTGCGGCGCGTTCCACATCAAGTCGGGCGGCCGCCCGTACTTCAACACCACGCCGCTGGGGCGCGCCGTGACCGGCACGCTGCTGGTGCGGGCGATGCTGGAGGACGGGGTCCAGATCTGGGGCGACGGCTCCACGTTCAAGGGCAACGACATCGAGCGGTTCTACCGGTACGGGCTGCTCGCCAACCCGCACCTGCGGATCTACAAGCCCTGGCTCGACGCGAACTTCGTGAGCGAGCTGGGCGGCCGCAAGGAGATGTCGGAGTGGCTGCTCGCGCATGGGCTCCCGTACCGGGACTCGACCGAGAAGGCGTACTCGACGGACGCCAACATCTGGGGCGCCACGCACGAGGCCAAGACCCTGGAGCACCTCGACACCGGGATCGAGACGGTCGACCCGATCATGGGCGTCCGGTTCTGGGACCCGTCGGTGGAGATCCTCACGGAGGACGTGACGGTCGGCTTCGAGCAGGGCCGCCCGGTCACCATCAACGGCAAGGAGTTCGCCACCCCGGTCGACCTCGTCATGGAGGCCAACGCGATCGGCGGCCGGCACGGTCTGGGCATGTCCGACCAGATCGAGAACCGGATCATCGAGGCCAAGAGCCGCGGCATCTACGAGGCGCCGGGCATGGCGCTGCTGCACATCGCCTACGAGCGCCTCGTCAACGCGATCCACAACGAGGACACGGTCGCCGCGTACCACAACGAGGGCCGCCGGCTCGGCCGGCTGCTCTACGAGGGCCGCTGGCTCGACCCGCAGGCGCTGATGGTGCGCGAGTCGCTGCAGCGCTGGGTCGGCGCGGCGATCACCGGCGAGGTGACCCTGCGACTGCGGCGCGGCGAGGACTACTCGATCCTCGACACGCAGGGGCCGGCGCTCAGCTACCACCCGGACAAGCTCTCCATGGAGCGGACCGAGGACTCGGCGTTCGGCCCGGTGGACCGGATCGGCCAGCTGACGATGCGGAACCTGGACATCGCCGACTCGCGCGCGCGGCTTGAGCAGTACGCGGGCCTGGGCCTGGTCGGCGCCGGCCACCCGACGCCGATCGGCGCCGCGCAGGCCGCCTCGACCGGTCTGATCGGCGCCATGGACGCGGGCGGCGCGGAGGCGATCGCCTCGCGCGGCGAGGCCGCGGACGAGGAGACGATGCTGGACCGCGCCGCGATGGAGTCCGGCACGGACTGAGCGGGAGCCTCTCAGGCTGCTCGACGCACCGGGACGACCGCCCTCCGGCTACTCGTGGGCCCCCGACGTCGCTTAATGGTTTAGAGTCATCAAACCATTAGGACGACGGAGGGGGCCCCGTGCTGCTGGCACACATCAGCGATCTGCATCTCGACGGCGGCGAGCGCGCGACCGAGCGCGCCACACGTGTCGTGACCTACCTCAACTCCCTGGCCCGGGTGCCCGACGCGGTGCTGGTGACCGGTGACATCGCCGATCACGGCGCGCCGGAGGAGTACGCCGAGGCCGCCGAGCTGCTGGCGCGCCTCGTGGCGCCGGCGTTCCCCTGCCCCGGCAACCACGACGACCGGGCCACCTACCGGAAGGTGCTGCTGGGCGAGGAGGACGGGGGTGCGGGGCCGGTCAACCGCGTGCACCACGTCGCCGGGCACGCCCTGCTGCTGTGCGACTCGACGATCCCGGGCGAGGACGAGGGCCGGTTCGACGACGAGACGCTCGCCTGGCTGGAGCGCACGCTGGACGAACTGGCCGCCGCCGGGACCCCGGCGCTGCCCGCGTTCCACCACCCGCCGGCGGCCCTGCACCACCCGGTCGTGGACGGGATGAACCTGACGAACGCCGACCGCCTCGCCGCGCTCCTCGCCGGGCGGCGGAACGTTCCCGCCCTGCTGACCGGTCACGCCCACACGCCCGCCGCGACGACCTTCGCGGGGCTGCCACTGCTGGTGGCGCCTGGGGTGGTTTCGACGCTGCGGATGCCGTGGGAGGGCGGCGAGGGCTTCACGGACCGGGCGGCACCGCCGGGGGTGGCGTTCCATGTCGTCGGCGAGGACGGCGGGGTGACCACCCATTTCCGGGTGGTCGGCTAGCGACGGACCTTCCGGGTGGTCGGCTAACGACGGACCTTCCGGGTGGTCGGGGGCCACGGACCGGCTTTCGGACCGGTCGGGGGCCACGGACCGGTTTCGGGCTGGCCGGGGGGCCACGGACCGGTTTCGGGCCGGTCGGGGGCCACGGACCGGTTTCGGGCCGGTCGAGGGCCACGGACCCGTTTCGGGCCGGCGGGGGCCACGGGGAAATGATCTGGCTGGGGCCGCGCGGCCGGTGGCATCCTGGCGGCGTGAACGGACCGGAGATCCACATCAGCTTCGCGCCCGAGCTGGGCCTGTTCGTGGCGGCGCCGCGCCGTCACCGCCGTACCGCCCTGGCGACCGACGGCGTGTCGACGCTCGGCCATGTCGTCGAGTCGCTCGGCGCGCCGCTCACCGAGGTCGGCGCCCTGCTGGTGAACGGCGCCCCGGTCGCCCCGTCCCACGTGCCGGCCGCCGGCGAGGACGTGGAGGTACGGGGTGTCCAGCGCCCGCAGGAGGTGCCGGGCGCACCGCTGCGGTTCCTGCTGGACGTCCATCTGGGCACGCTCGCCCGCCGGTTGCGGCTGCTCGGCGTCGACGCGGCGTACGAGAGCGAGGACATCGGCGACGCGGCGCTGGCCGCGCAGTCCGCGCGGGAGCGGCGCGTGATGCTCTCCCGGGACCGGGGCCTGCTGCGGCGGCGGGAGCTGTGGGCGGGCGCGTACGTCTACAGCCACCGGCCGGACGACCAGCTGCGGGACGTGCTGGAGCGGTTCGCCCCGCCGCTCGCCCCGTGGACGCGGTGCACGGCCTGCAACGGCAGGCTCACGGAGGCGGACAAGGACACGGTGCGCGAGCGCCTGGAGCACGGCACGCGTCGGACGTACGACGTGTTCGCCCAGTGCACGGCCTGCGACCGCGTCTACTGGCGCGGCGCCCACCACGCCCGCCTGGACGCCATCGTCCGCGCGGCCCTGCGCGACTTCGGCGACGCGGCGGCGTAGGGGCCCGCCACCCGACCCGGGGCCTCGCGCGCCTGCACCGCGGCGTGCGAGGCCGCTGCCCGCGACCCGCCCCCTACGGCCGCTCCGCCGTCAAATAGCGCTGCACCGTCGGCGCCAGCCAGGCGATGACCTCCTCGCGGCTCATCCCCGCCGCGGGCGGCAGCCGCAGCACGTAGCGCGCCAGCGCCATGCCCAGGATCTGCGAGGCGACCAGCGCGGCGCGGCGCGGCGCGTCCTCCGGCTCAGGACAGACGCCCGCCGCCAGGGGTCCCAGCTGCGCCTTGAAGATCTCCCGCATGCGTTCCGCGCCCGCCTCATTGGTCACCCCCACGCGCAGCATCCCCGTCAGCCCCTCGTCCGCCTCCCAGCGGTCGATGAAGTGGGTGACGAGGACCGCTCCGATGTGCTTGGCGGGCACCGCGCCGAGCGGTGACAGCCGCAGATCGATGTCGGAAGCGGCGAGGAACAGCCCCTCCTTGTTGCCGTAGTAGCGCATCACCATCGACGGGTCGATGCCCGCGTCCCGGGCGATGGCACGGATGGTCGCGCGTTCGTAGCCGTCCGCGGCGAACCGCTCGCGGGCGGCTTCGAGGATCGCGGCGCGCGTGGCGTCCGAGCGGCGCGGGGTGCTCGGAGCGGCGTCGGGAGTGGCATCGACAGTCATGCCAACAACTGTAGGCCAACAAGTGTTGACACGCCATGCCGAACCGCCCTACATTTGCCAACAAGCGTTGACCAACACCCGTTGGCACCAGGAGGCAGGCATGACCGGCACAGGCATGACCAGCACGGACACCACCCACAACCCGGGCGACCCGGGCGGCTCGGACACGGAGACCGACGTCCTCGTGGTCGGAGCGGGGCCCACCGGACTGCTGCTCGCAGGCGACCTCGCGTCCGCCGGCGTCCGCGTCACCCTCATCGAGCGCCGCCCGCACGGGACCAGCACCATGACGCGCGCCTTCGGCGTGCACGCCAGGACGCTGGAGGCCCTGGACGCCCGCGGCCTCGCGGACGAACTGCTGGAGAAGGGGAAGAAGATCGCGCGGATGCGCCTCTTCGGCCGGGTCTCCCTCGACCTGGGCGAGCTGCGCTCCCGCTTCCCCTTCATCCTCATCGCCCCGCAGTACGAGGTGGAGAAGCTCCTGGAGCGGCGGGCCGTGAGCGCGGGCGCCGACTTCCGGTACGACACCGTGCTGCACGGACTGCGCCAGGACGGGAACGGCGTCACCGCCGAGGTCACGGCCGCCGACGGGACCCGCACCACGCTCCGCGCCCGTTACCTCGTGGGGGCGGACGGCGTGCGCAGCACCGTCCGCGGCAACCTCGGCCTGCCGTTCCCGGGCGATGCGGTCATCCGCTCCATGGTGCTCGCCGACGTCCGGCTCACCGAGGAGCCGGAGAGCCTGGTCGCGGTCGACGGCTCGGGCGACGCCTTCGCCTTCATCGTCCCGTTCGGCGACGGCTGGTACCGGGTCATGGGCTGGAACCGGCGGGTCCAGGTCCCCGACACCGAACCGGTGGACCTCGACGAACTGCGCTCCATCGCCCGCGCCGCCCTCGGCTCCGACTTCGGCATGCACGACCCGCGCTGGATCTCCCGCTTCCACAGCGACGAGCGTCAGGTCCCGGCGTACCGCACGGGGCGGGTCTTCCTGGCCGGGGACGCCGCCCACGTCCACTCGCCGGCCGGCGGCCAGGGCATGAACACCGGCCTCCAGGACGCCGCCAACCTCTCCTGGAAGCTGGCCGCGGTCCTGAAGAGCGAGGCTCCGGACCCGGAGGGCCTGCTCGACAGCTACCAGCGTGAACGGCACCCGGTCGGCGCCATGGTGCTGCGCAGCAGTGGCACTCTCATCCGCCTCGCCATGGCGCACAACCCGCTTCGGCGGACCCTGCGCACCCTCGCCACCAGCCTTCTGGACGCCGCTCGCCCCGCGCGCACGAGGGTGATGGGCATGATCACCGGCATCGGGATCGCGTACGGCGCACCGCGCGGCGCCCACCGCCTCACGGGCCGGCGCGCACCGGACCTCGTCCTCGCCGAGGGCCGCCTGTACGAGCTGCTGCGCAAGGGCTCGTTCGTCCTGGTCACCCCCGCGGGCACGGCTCCGGCCGCTCCCGAGATCGCCGCCGCGCCGGGCGCCGTCATACGGGCGACGTGGGCCAACCCGACACGCCGCGACGCCCTGCTGGTCCGACCCGACGGCTACGTCGCCTGGGCTCAGTCGAGCACGTGGCGCAGGTAGGCCCGCGGGTCCGCCAGGTAGCGGCGCCAGTGGTCGACGAGCGTCAGCTCGTCCCACGCCACCCGGCGCATGCCGTGTTCGCCCACCTCGATGATGTCCGCGCCCGGCAGGGCGGTGAGCAGCGGTGAGTGCGTCGCGCACACCACCTGACCGCCCCGCCGGACCAACTGGTCCAGGTGGCCGAGCAGTTCGAGACAGGAGGTGAACGACAGCGCGGCCTCGGGCTCGTCCATCACGTACAGCCCGGGCTGGAGGAACTTGCCCCGGAACGCCGCGAGGAAGCCCTCACCATGACTGACGAGGTCCGGCGCGAAGCCCTCGCGGTCCAGCGCGTCCAGCGCCGTCTCGGCCCGCAGGAAGAACCCCTTCCGGGCGGACCGGCTGCCCATCATGCGCCGCCCGCGGGGCGTCGCGGCGTCGAACCGTATGCGCTCGCCCAGGACGGACTTGCCGCGCTGCGTGGCGTACCGCCAGTCGTGGGAGCCGCCCCAGGAGTCCAGGCCGAAGCCCTCGGCGAGGGCCTCGACGAGCGTCGACTTGCCGGAGCCGTTCTCGCCGACCAGGAACGTCACGGGCGCGGTGAAGCGCAACCCCTCCTCCAGGAGCAGCCGCACGCAGGGCACGGACCAGGGCCACTCCCGTTCGTCATAGGAGGCCATATGGGCGTACGCACGTTCGACGATCATGGGGCGAGTGTCCCCAAAGGCCGCACCGGGAGGCAAATACCCCGGGCCCGCACCGCACCGGGCCGCGCCCGCGCCCGCACCCGCGCCTGTCAGAAGGCGTACGCGTCCCCGGTCGCCGGCACGAGCACCTGGTGCTGGTCGTTGCTCGGATCCCGGTCGGTCGCCCCGCCGTTCCAGGCGGTCGCGACGGACACGGTCACCTCCGAGGGCGTGCCCGCGGTCCGCAGGTACAGCCGGGTCTCGTGCAGCGAACCGTCCGCCGGGAGCGGCCCCGTGGTGCACAGCACCTCGCGGTCGCCGACCCGGACACAGCCCTGCGGCAGCTTCTGCCCGACCGCCGACGGGGGCACCGAGAGCCCGATCCGTACCGTCGCGTCCTCGAGGCCCGACGGCCCGTGATTGCGGCTCAGCACCAGCACCTCCAGCCGGTCGCCCGCCAGGGAGGCATACCCGTGGTGGGCCACATCGGCCTCGGGCGCCACCATCCCGGGCGCCACCGCCTCGGGGACCACCGTCTCGGGGGCCACCGCCCCGGACTTCACCGCCTCGGGCGCGACCACCCCCGGGGAAGCGGCTCCGGCGCCTCCGCCCGCACCCACGACCGTCGCCACCGCGACGGACACCGCCAGAACGGCCTTGCACATGGCAAACATGTCCTGAAGATACCGTTTTCATACCCTTACCCCCCGTGCAGCCACGCGGGCCATGGGAGGCTGACCGCATGCTTGTCGCCCGTTCCGCCGCACTCTTCGTCCTCGCCGCACTCTGCGAGATCGGCGGCGCCTGGCTCGTCTGGCAGGGCCTCCGTGAGGACCGGGGCTGGATCTGGATGGGCGCGGGCGTGCTCGCCCTGGGCGCCTACGGGTTCGTGGCCACCGTCCAGCCGGAGGGCGAGTTCGGCCGCATCCTCGCCGCGTACGGAGGTGTCTTCGTCGCCGGTTCGATCGCCTGGGGCATGGTCGCCGACGGCTACCGGCCCGACCGCTGGGACATCGCGGGCGCCCTCATCTGCCTGGCCGGCATGGCTGTGATCATGTACGCCCCCCGCGACCGCTGAACCCGCCTAAGCTGGCCGCAGACCACCGCCTCGAACACCTGCGTGAGGAGCCCCGCTCATGACCGCCGCCCTCCCCGTCGCCGTCGTCACCGGAGCGAGCAGCGGCATCGGCGCCGCAACGGCGCGCCGACTGGCCGAGGCCGGCCACCACGTCGTGCTCACGGCCCGCCGCAAGGACCGCGTCGAGGCCCTCGCGGCCGAGCTGACGGCCGCCGGTCACCAGGCCACCGCCCACGCCCTCGATGTCACCGACCGCCCGGCCGTGGACGCCTTCGCCGAGTCGCTCGACCGCTGCGACGTCCTCGTCAACAACGCGGGCGGCGCGCTCGGCGCCGACCCCGTGGCCACCGGCGACCCCGACGACTGGCGTCGTATGTACGAGGTCAACGTGATCGGCACGCTCCACATGACGCAGGCGCTGCTCCCGGCGCTCACCGCCAGCGGCGCCGGCACGGTCGTGGTGGTCTCCTCCACCGCCGGCCACGCCACCTACGAGGGCGGCGCGGGCTACGTGGCCGCCAAGAACGGCGCCCGCGTGCTCGCCGAGACCCTGCGCCTGGAGATCGTCGGCACACCGGTCCGGGTCATCGAGATCGCGCCCGGCATGGTGAAGACCGAGGAGTTCGCCGCCACCCGTTTCCGCGGCGACACGGAGAAGGCGGCGAAGGTCTACGCGGGCGTGGCCGAGCCGCTCACCGCCGACGACGTCGCCGACACGGTGACCTGGGCGGTCACCCGCCCGGCCCATGTGAACATCGACCTCCTGGTCGTCCGCCCCCGCGCCCAGGCCTCCAACACCAAGGTCCACCGGGAGCTGTGAGGGCACCCCTGCCCCGCCGGCCGCCGAGAGACCGGCGGCCGGCGGCCGGGCGGGAGTCGGCGGCGAGGCGGCTGCGGGCCGCCGGGAGGCAGCCGGCCGCCCGCGGCCGGCAAGCGCTCAGCCCTTCACACAGACGACCTGCTTGAGCTTCGCGACGACCTCCACCAGGTCGCGCTGCTGGTCGATGACCTTCTCGATCGGCTTGTACGCGCCCGGGATCTCGTCCACGACGCCGGAGTCCTTACGGCACTCCACGCCCCGCGTCTGCTCCTCCAGGTCCCGCGTGGAGAACCGGCGCTTGGCGGCGTTCCGGCTCATCTTCCGCCCGGCGCCGTGCGAGGCGGAGTTGAAGGACTTCTCGTTGCCGAGGCCCTTCACGATGTACGAGCCGGTGCCCATCGAGCCAGGGATGATCCCGTAGTCGCCGCTGCCCGCCCGGATCGCGCCCTTCCTGGTGACCAGCAGGTCCATGCCGTCGTAGCGCTCCTCCGCCACATAGTTGTGGTGGCAGGAGATCTCGCGCTCGAAGCTCACCCCGGCCTTCTTGAACTCCTTGCGGACCACGTCCTTGAGGAGCCCCATCATGATCGCCCGGTTGAACTTCGCGTACTCCTGGGCCCAGAAGAGGTCGTGCCGGTAGGCCGCCATCTGGGGCGTGTCCGCGACGAACACGGCCAGGTCCCGGTCGACCAAACCCTGGTTGTGAGGCAGGCCCTGGGCGACACCGATGTGGTGGTCGGCCAGTTCCTTGCCGATGTTCCGGGAGCCGGAGTGCAGCATGAGCCACACCGAGCCGGTCGTGTCGAGGCAGACCTCGACGAAGTGGTTGCCGGAGCCGAGCGTGCCCATCTGCTTCGTGGCCCGCTCCTGACGGAACCGGACCGCCTCCGCGACGCCGTCGAACCTCTCCCACAGGCTGTCCCAGGCGGCCGCCGGGAAGCCGTGGAACCGCGCCGGGTCCACCAGTTCGCCGTGCATGCCGCGGCCCACCGGGATCGCCTGCTCGATCTTCGTGCGCAGCCGCGACAGGTCGCCCGGGAGGTCGTTGGCCGTCAGCGACGTCCGGACGGCCGACATGCCGCAGCCGATGTCCACACCGACCGCCGCCGGGCACACCGCGCCCTGCATGGCGATGACCGAACCGACCGTGGCGCCCTTGCCGTAGTGGACGTCCGGCATCACGGCCAGGCCCTTGATCCACGGCAGGGTCGCCACGTTGCGCAGCTGCTGCATCGCGGACCCCTCGACCGTGGACGGGTCCGTCCACATCCTGATCGGGACCTTCGCCCCGGGTACCTCTACATACGACATAAGTCCTCGGATCCCCCGATAAGCCTGAAAACGCAAAAACCGGTGCCCATGCCCGCGAAAGCGACAGCGGACCGGCAGCAACAGCGGCGCGTGCGATACACATTGTGTCCACCGGCCGCCGATCACCGGCAAGCTGTTTTCACCGTGACCACAGGGCGAACCACAGGGAAAGGAGCCCGGGACGTGCAGCGACGGGCCTACGCACCCGGCCTGGCCGTGCTCCTCGCGGCGATCACCACCACCCTCGGGGGATGCAGCGCCGGCTCCGGCACGGACAGCTCCGACCTCGACGCCAAGTCGGGTACGGCGGACGCCGCCGCCGCGCCCCCGGGCCGCTACCGCACCCTGTACGAGCCGTGCGGCTCGGTGTCCCGCTCCCGGCTCCAGGAGCTGTTGCCGGGCACCGCCGACCTGCCGCCCGAGCAGCGCGACCGCGTGCTGCGCGGCACCGCCGCCGTCACGTACGACACCGACCGCCGCGCGGGCTGCAGCTGGAAGGCCGACGGCCCGGACGCCTCACACCACCTCATGCTCGACTTCGAGCGGGTCGTCTCCTACGACTCCACGGTCAGCGACGACGACCGCGCGCAGGAGGTGTACGCCGGCAAGGCGGCCGACGCCGGCCTCTCCGGGCTCGCCTCCCCCACGACGGCCCCCGGCACCCCGACCGCGCCCTCCGGCCAGCTGCCCCAGACGGTCGCCCCCTCGCCCGGCACGGCCGCGCCGTCCACCGGCACCGCCGGCCCCAAGGCGACCGCCTCCCCCACCCGCCAGGGGCTGGAGTCGCGCCTGCTGACCGGGCTCGGGGACGCGGCGTTCATCGACGACGTCCTCGCGGCGGCCGGTCCCGCGGCCCAGGAGCGCACCGTCAGCGTGGTGTTCCGCACATCGAATGTGATCGTGACCGTCCGGTACGGCGCCCAGCCGAGCCGTGTCGGGGAGGTTCCGGACAGTAAGGAACTGCAGGACAAGGCGCAGGAACTGGCCCGCGCGCTGGCCGAGCGCTTCGACGAGTGACCCCGTCCGGCGCCCCCGTCGGCCGGCCGCCGCGACCGGCCCCGATCCGGCCGGCGGCGCCCAGGCGTACGCCGAGTCGGGCTACCGTGGCCCCGGCCGGACCCGTACGACCGACAAGCGACAGACAGAGCGACTGAAGGAACCATGCACCGATCAGCCCCGCGTCTCACCCGCATACTCGCCTGCGCCGCCGTCCCGGTGATGCTCGTCGCCGCCGGCTGCTCGTCGGACTCCGACAGCTCGGGCGGGTCCACGTCGGCCCCGTCCGCCGCGGCCGGCTCCGCGGCGCCGTCGGCCTCCGCCGCGCCCAGGCCGAGCGTCGCGCCGCCGAAGTACACGGACCTGCCCGACGCCTGCAAGGCCATCGTGACCAAGACGGTGGAAGAGCTGGTCCCCGAGGTGAAGAAGAAGTCCGGTACGCCGGGCAAGTCCTCCGACATGGCCAGCCGCGGCAGCTGCTCCTGGAACGGCCTGGACGACCAGGGCGTCGACGGCTCGGACTACCGCTGGCTCGACATCTCGCTGGTGCGCTTCGACTCCGAGCAGGCACTCGGCAGCGGCGAGCAGCGCGCGCAGGAGAAGTACACGGAGAAGGTCGCCGAGGTGAAGGCGACCGAGGGCGCCACCGATCTGCGCAACTCGGGCGCCCCCGGCGTCGGCAACGAGGCGACGGCCGTGAGCTACGCCCTGAAGAAGACCGACTCGAAGTTCCGTTACGCGGTGATCGTGACCCGCACGGAGAACGTCGTCATCACCATCTCGTACAACGGCACCGGCTACGCGGGCGCGGAGCCGCCGGCCGCCGCGGACATGATGGAGGGCACGGTGAAGGCCGCCAAGGAGGCGGTCGCCGCCGTGGCGTCGGCCAACAAGTAAGCCCCGCACACCGGTCCGGCCTCCCCCTGGGGGCCGGACCGCCGAGGCATGTGCCAGGCTGTGCCCCCGAGATGTCGAGTACGGGAGGGGATCGCGGGTGGCCGCGATGCAGCTGACGCGGATGCACCGCGTGTTGATCGGTGTCGTCGTCGCCGGTGCGGTGGTCATCGCCGGTATCGGTTTCGCGGGTTCGTACGCGGCCGTACGGGAACTTGCCGAGAAGAAAGGTTTCGGCACCTTCTCGTACTTCTTCCCCATCGGCATCGACGCGGGCATCTGCGTGCTGCTCGCGCTCGACCTGCTGCTGACCTGGATCCGCATCCCCTTCCCGGTGCTGCGCCAGACGGCCTGGCTGCTCACCGCGGCGACCATCGCGTTCAACGGCGCCGCGGCCTGGCCCGACCCGCTCGGCGTCGGCATGCACGCCGTCATCCCGGTCCTCTTCGTCGTCGCCGTCGAAGCGGCCCGCCACGCCGTGGGCCGCATCGCCGACATCACGGCCGACAAGCACATGGAAGGCGTGCGCCTCACCCGCTGGCTGCTCTCGCCCGTACCGACCTTCCGGCTCTGGCGACGCATGAAGCTGTGGGAACTGCGCTCCTACGAGCAGGTCATCAAGCTGGAACAGGACCGGCTCATCTACCAGGCCCGCCTCCAGGCCCGGTTCGGCCGCTCCTGGCGCCGCAAGGCACCCGTCGAATCCCTGATGCCCCTGCGCCTGGCCAAATACGGCGTACCCCTCGCCGAAACAGCCCCGGCCGGACTGGCCGCCGCCGGCATCGAACCCGTCCTGCTCCCCCCGAACCCCCAGCCGGTCGAGGAGGCGGCACCCGTGGCCGCGGTCGTGGCCGCAGCCCCGGTGGCGGAGCTGCCGCAGGTGGCGACCCCGGAACAGCCCCGGCCGCGGCCCCGGCCCGCGCAGGCCGAGGACGGGTCCCCGGAGCCTGCCCCGGAGGACGCCGAGCCGGTGCCCGCAGTGGCCCGGCCCGTACCCGCCGAGCAGCCCGTACAGCAGCTCCCCCAGGACGAGTACGCGCAGCCGCAGCCCGTGCCCGCCACCCACGAGAGCCCCTGGTTCGCGGCGCCCAAGCTGCCCTCCGACGAGGCCTACACGGGCACCTACGACCCGGCGTACGCCGAGGCCCAGCAGGCCGCCCAGGCGGCGTACGCCGAGGCGCAGCACGCGCCCCAGCAGGCCCAGGACGCCCAGGACGCCCAAGAGGCCCAGGAGACGTACGAGTTCGGCGAGCTGGCCTACAAGGTGTTCCGGACGTACGTCGAGCAGAACAGCGACTGGCCGAGCGCGGACGTCCTCGACATACACCTCGCGGACGTCTACAACGTCCACCACCCGCGCAGCGCCGCCCTGCTGCGCCGGCTGCTGCCCGACTTCAAGAACCGCTACCAGGCGGAGCTGGAGGCCGAGCACATCGCCTGACGGCCCGCCGGCGGCTCAGCCGGCCGCGGCGGCCCGCTTCCGCTCCTTCACCTTGGCCGTCTCGCCGTACACCGCGATCGCCGCTCCGACGAGCGCGATGACGGCGTAACCGGCTGTGGGGATGTCCACCCACCGGTGGAACGCGCTCCACGGCTTCTCGCCGAAGATCCTCCCCGCCACTCCGAGCGTGCCCTGCACGCCGACCACCCAACCGATGAGAGCCACGATCTGCTTCATGGCTCCACGGTCTCGTGCGGGACGGCCGGTTTCCTCGTGCGCACGGGCGAACTCCCGGTCATCCGAAGGATGCAGGGACGGCCGAAGGGCCTCGCCCCGCTGATGGGGTGAGGCCCTTCGGCACGGCGTTCGGCGTCAGGCGCCCAGCAGCTTGCGCACCCGGTCGGCACCGACCGCGAGGAGCAGCGTGGGCAGGCGCGGCCCGGTGTCCCGGCTGACGAGGAGGCGGTAGAGCAGCGCGAAGAACGTGCGCTGCGCGACCTTCAGCTCCGGCGTCGGCTTGGCCTCCGGGTCCAGCCCGGCCATCACCTTCGGCACGCCGTAGACGAGCGTGGTGAGCCCGTCCAGCGACCAGTGCGTGTCCAGGCCCTCCAGGAGCAGCCGCAGCGACTCGCGGCCCTCGTCGTCGAGGGAGCCCAGCAGCTCCGTGTCGGGCTCGTCACGGACGATGGTGCGGGCGTCGGCCGGGACCTGGGTGGTGATCCAGTTCTCGGCGCGGTCGAGCCGCGGCCGCACCTCGTCGAGCGAGCCGAGCGGGTTGGCCGGGTCCAGCTCGCTGAGGATCCGCAGCGTCTGCTCGTCGTGGCCCGCGGTGATGTCGACGACCGAGGCGAGCGTCCGGTACGGCAGCGGGCGCGGCGTGCGCGGCAGCTCACCGGCGGCCGTGCGGACCGCCCGGGAGTGGGCGGCGGCGTCGGCGGGCAGCACCGTGCCGTCGGCGACCTTGGCCTCCAGCTTGTCCCACTCGTCGTAGAGCCGCTGGATCTCCTGGTCGAAGGCGATCTTGAAGGACTGGTTCGGCTTGCGGCGGGCGTAGAGCCAGCGCAGCAGCGGCGCCTCCATGATCTTCAGGGCGTCGGCCGGGGTGGGCACGCCGCCCTTGGAGGAGGACATCTTGGCCATGCCGGAGATGCCCACGAAGGCGTACATGGGGCCGATCGGCTGGACGCCGTCGAAGACCTCGCGGACGATCTGGCCACCGACGACGAACGAGGAGCCGGGCGAGGAGTGGTCGACGCCGCTGGGTTCGAAGATCACGCCCTCGTACGCCCAGCGCATCGGCCAGTCGACCTTCCAGACCAGCTTGCCGCGGTCGAACTCGCTGAGCCGGACCGTCTCCGAGAAGCCGCAGACACAGCCGTACGCCATCTCGGTCGTCTCGTCGTCGTACGACGTGACGGTGGTCAGGTCGCGCTCGCAGTTCCCGCAGTACGGCTTGTACGGGAAGTAGCCGCCGGCGCCGCCGGAGCCGTCGTCCTCGCTGGCCGCGCCGGAACCCTCGGCGGCCTCCAGCTCGGCCTCGTCGACCGGCTTCTGCTGCTTCTGCTGGACCTTGGCCTTGGGCTGGCCGGTGGCCTTGTCCTTGGTGCGGTACCGGTCGAGGATCGCGTCGATCTCGCCGCGGTGCTTCATCGCGTGCAGGATCTGCTCGCGGTAGACACCGCTCGTGTACTGCTCCGTCTGGCTGATGCCGTCGTACTCGACGCCGAGCTCGGCCAGCGACTGGGTCATCGCGGCCTTGAAGTGCTCCGCCCAGTTCGGGTACGCCGAGCCGGCCGGGGCCGGGACGGACGTCAGCGGCTTGCCGATGTGCTCGGCCCAGGACTCGTCGACGCCCGCGACGCCGGCCGGCACCTTGCGGTAGCGGTCGTAGTCGTCCCAGGAGATCAGGTGCCGCACCTCGTACCCGCGGCGGCGGATCTCGTCGGCGACCAGGTGCGGGGTCATGACCTCGCGGAGGTTGCCGAGGTGGATGGGGCCGGACGGGGAGAGGCCGGAGGCGACCACGACCGGTTTGCCAGGCGCACGTCGCTCCGACTCGGCGATGACCTCGTCCGCGAAACGGGAGACCCAGTCGGTCTCGGTGCTGCTCTGAGCCACGATCGGCACGTCCTTGGTTTCTCTGATGGGGGTTACGAAGGGGTGGCACTGGGGTTGCCCCCGGCCATTCTCCCAGACGGAACAACCACCCCGGAGGTTGTCCACAGGCGAGGAAACCGGCGAGGAAACAGCTGGGGAGCGGGTGGGGGACGGGTGGGAAGCAGGCAGTGGGGCAGACGCGGGCAGGCGCGGGACACATCGGCGGAAAGCACGCCCGGCGGCCGCGGGCCGCGGCGGAAACCCGCTTGCCGACCCGTGGGACACTTGACGGACGAACCCTGCGTGCGGCCGTCACCACGCCTCGCGCACAGATCCCCGACACAGGAACGGAAGCTCATGGCCTCGGTCCCTTCCCTCGCTTCGACCGTGCAGCAGCGCCTCGCGGACGCCCTCTCGGCAGCCCTGCCGGAGGCCGGTGCCGCCGACCCGCTGCTGCGACGAAGCGACCGGGCGGACTTCCAGGCCAACGGCATCCTGGCGCTGGCGAAGAAGCTCAAGGGCAACCCGCGGGAGCTGGCCACGAAGGTCGTCGACGCGCTCGGCGACACGAAGGGCGTGCTGAAGGACGTCGAGGTCTCGGGCCCCGGCTTCCTGAACATCACGATCGGCGACCGCGCGATCACGGAGACGCTCGATGCCCGCGCGGCCGACGAGCGGCTGGGCGTGCCGTACGCGGAGAAGCCCGGCACGACCGTCATCGACTACGCGCAGCCGAACGTGGCGAAGGAGATGCACGTCGGTCACCTGCGGTCCGCGGTGATCGGTGACGCGATGGTGCAGATCCTGGAGTTCGCCGGCGAGAAGGTCATCCGGCGCCACCACATCGGCGACTGGGGCACCCAGTTCGGCATGCTCATCCAGTACCTGGTGGAGCACCCGCACGAGCTGGACCACCGGTCCGGCACGGACGACACGGCCGTCTCCGGTGAGGAGGCCATGTCGAACCTGAACCGGCTCTACAAGGCGTCGCGCGCCCTGTTCGACTCCGACGAGGAGTTCAAGGCCCGCTCGCGGGACCGGGTGGTGCTCCTGCAGTCCGGCGACGACGAGACGCTGAAGATGTGGCAGCGGTTCGTCGACGAGTCGAAGATCTACTTCTACTCGGTCTTCAACAAGCTGGACATGGAGATCCACGACCCGGACGTCGTCGGCGAGTCGGGCTACAACGACATGCTCGACGAGACGTGCCGGCTGCTGGAGGAGTCCGGCGTCGCCGTGCGCTCCGAGGGCGCCCTGTGCGTGTTCTTCGACGACGTGAAGGGCCCGGACGGCAACCCGGTGCCGCTGATCGTGCGGAAGTCCAACGGCGGCTACGGCTACGCGGCGACCGACCTGTCCGCGATCCGCGACCGCGTGCAGAACCTGGGCGCCGACACCCTGCTGTACGTGGTGGACGCACGGCAGTCGCTGCACTTCCGGATGGTCTTCGAGACCGCGCGCCGGGCCGGCTGGCTGAACGACGACGTCAAGGCGGTCCAGCTGGCGTTCGGCACGGTCCTCGGCAAGGACGGCAAGCCGTTCAAGACCCGTGAGGGCGAGACGGTCCGGCTGGTGGACCTGCTGGACGAGGCGATCGAGCGGGCCTCGGCCGTGGTCCGCGAGAAGGCCGAGACCCTCCCCGAGGGCGACCGGCTCACCGAGGAGGAGATCGCCGAGCGCGGCGCCCAGGTCGGCATCGGCGCGATCAAGTACGCCGACCTGTCGACGTCCGCGTCCCGCGACTACAAGTTCGACCTGGACCAGATGGTGTCGCTGAACGGTGACACGTCGGTGTACCTCCAGTACGCGTACGCGCGGATCCGGTCGATCATCCGGAAGTCGGGTGACGCCGAGCCGGTCGCGCACCCGGAGCTGGAGCTGGCCCCGGCCGAGCGCGCGCTGGGCCTGCACCTGGACCAGTTCGGCGAGGCGCTCGCGGAGGTCGCCGCCTCCTACGAGCCGCACAAGCTGGCCGCGTACCTGTACCAGCTGGCGTCGCTGCTGACGACGTTCTACGACAAGTGCCCGGTGCTGAAGGCGGAGACTCCGGAGCAGGTCGAGAACCGGCTGTTCCTGGTGGACCTCACCGCCCGTACGCTGCGCCAGGGCATGGCGCTGCTGGGCATCCGGACGCCCGAGCGTCTCTGACACCCGAGCACCTCTGACGCCCCGGGGGCGGCGGTCCACCGCCGCCCCCGGTCCAGTTCGGCCCCTCGTGCGGATGCGGGCGCACCCAGCGTGAGCGGTGCCCGGCGACCACTCGGCGAGCGGGTGCCCGGCGCCCTCAGATCAGCGGATGCGAGGGCTTGCCCTTCGCCTCGTCGATCTCCGTGTGGGCCTTCTGCAGCAGCTGTGTGGCGATGTCCATCAGGGCGCGCGCCCCCGCGATCTCCTCGCCGACCCGCAGCTGGTCCGCGTCGGACGGGTGGCGCTGGGCCTGCCCGTGGCCGCGCACCTCGCTGCCGTCACCGAGCCGCACGAGAGCGGCCGACTTGGTGCGGTTGCCCTCCTCCTGGAACTCCATGTCGACGTGCCATCCCACGAGTGTGTGCATACGGATCACCTCCGGTGGTTCCTTCTCCAGAGTGCTCCGGCAGAGCCGGGTTCGCCCGTTCGGCGCAGCATCCCGCCGCGGGCCCGGCCGGTCCGCATGACTTACCTTCTGGTGCGCAGCTGACGAATTAGTCGGTACTTGTGGCCCCTCCTCCCTCCGACAAGGATCGATTGCGAGCCGATCTCCGGCATCGATTCCCACGTTCCATGGAGAAGGAGCACACCCATGCCCGATTCCAAGACCCCTGTGACCGTGCTGGGCCTCGGCATGATGGGCACCGCCCTCGCCTCGGCCCTGCTGCGGGCGGGTCACCCCGTCACCGTCTGGAACCGCTCCGCCGCCAGGACCGGTCCCCTCGTGGCGCAGGGCGCCCGGCCGGCCGACAGCCCGGCGGACGCCGTCGCCGCGAGCCCGCTGGTCGTCGTGTGCCTCCTGGCCAACGACAACGTGGCGGACGTCCTCGACGCGCTCGGCGACCGGATCTCCGGCCGCACGCTGGTCAACCTCACCAACGGCACCCCCGCCCAGGCCCGCGAGCTGGCCGCCCGGGCCGCCGAGCAGGGCGCCTCGTACCTCGACGGCGGCATCATGGCCGTCCCGCAGATGATCGCCGGCCCGCACGCGTACGTCCTCTACAGCGGCGACGAGAAGGCCTACGAGACCCACCGCGACACCCTCGCGGTGTTCGGCGGCACCCGCTGGACGGGCACGGACCCGGGCCTGGCGGCGCTGTACGACCTGTCGCTGCTGACGGGGATGTACGGGATGGTCATCGGCGTCATGCAGGCGTACGCGCTCGTACGTACCGAGGGCATCGGGGCGGAGGACTTCTCCGAGCTGCTGGTGCCGTGGGTGACGGCGATGCTGGCCGGCGCCCCCGAGTGGGGACGGGCCGTGGACTCCGGGCGGCACCTGACGGACGTGTCGAGCATGGCGGTCAACCACGCCGCGTTCCCGAACTTCCTGGCCACCTTCCGCGACCAGGGCGTCAGCGGAGAACTCTTCGCACCGTTCCAGGCGATCCTGGACCGCGCGATGGAACAGGGGCACGCGGCGGACGGCCTGTCTCGCATCGCCGATCTGCTCAAACTTGACCACCAGAACGCCTGAGTCCCCCGCCACCGCGCAACCTCCCCCGCGTTCCACCTGTTCTCCCTCCGGATCCCCACTCCGGAGAGGACACACAACCGATGAGCACCCAGCCCACGCAGGCCCTGCCGCGGACCGTCACCGCCGCCGCCCTCGCCGCCGCCCTGGCGATGTGCGGCCCGTCGACCGCGAAGGCCGACGACGGGGACGGCGGCAAGGGCGGCTGGCACCAGGACGGGCTGCACCTGAACGCCGCCGACAACGCGAAGGTCGACGCCTTCATCGCCGACGCGCGCGACGCCGAGCGCTCCATCAGCCCGCAGGTCAGGGCGGCGGCCTGGCTCACGGACGCCGAGCTGGTCGGCTTCGGCAACCGCCTGAAGTCGCCGGACTCCCTCAAGCGCAAGGTCGCCACCTCCCTGCGGGAGACGCCCGGCCGGAGCGTCGAGGCGGCGCTCGCCACCATTAACGACGCCGTCCGGTACACGCTCCAATGGCCCGACGGCAGCTACACGGCGGGCGTGGCCGCCGCGTCCTCGCACCTGGCCTCCTGGGGCAACGACAGCATCCGCTGGAAGAACACCTGGGGAAACACCTACGGCTACAAGGCGGTCAATTCGGCCTGGCGGGCGCCCCGTTCGGGGATGCGGTTCGAGATCCAGTTCCACACGCCGGCGAGCAAGTGGGCGCAGGAGGAGACCCACAAACTGTACGAGGAGCAGCGGCTCCCCACGACGTCGCCGGAGCGGAAGAAGGAGCTCCAGGAGCAGCAGAACGCCATCTTCGCGTCCGTGCCCGTCCCCGAGGGCGCCGATCGCCTCACGGCCCCGGGCACCCTCCCGCGACCGGTTCCGGCGGGCGCTCCCGCGAACGCGAACGGCTGACAGCGGCCCGGGGCGCCGCCTAGGCTCGCACACATGCGCTATGCGGACGGCCCGACCGTGACCTGTGAGACCTCCATCGAGGCCCCTCCGGCATCTGTGTGGGGGCTCGTGACCGACATCGGCCTCCCGGCCCGGCTCAGCCCGGAGCTCCAGCGCGCCGAATGGCTCGACGGGGCGCGGGGCCTAGCCGTGGGGGCCCGCTTCGAGGGCCGCAACCACCACGAGTTGCTCGGCGACTGGCGCACGCACGCGTGCGTCACGGAGCTGGTCGAGGAGCGGGTGTTCGCCTGGGCCGTCGTCGACCCGGACGACCGGTTCGGCGGCGGCGAGCCGGACTGGGCGCACCCGCTGGCCTCGTGGCGCTTCGAGCTGGCCCCGCGGGACGGCGGCACCGTACTGCGCCAGTCGGCCCGGATCGGCCCCGCCCGGTCCGGCGTCAGCCTGGCCGTCGACCGGGCGCCGGACCGCGAGGAGGCCATCGTGGCGATGCGCCTCGGCGAGCTGCGTACCAACATCGAGGCGACACTGCGCGGGATCAAGTCCCTTGCGGAGACGGGCGAGCAGGCCTGATTGTCAGTGGCGCCGCCTAGGGTCGACGCATGGTCATCAACCCGAACGCCCTGGGCCTCGGCCTGCCGCCCGGCACCCTGCGCGTCCAGCCGTCCTACTGGTACGCCGACGAGCCCGCGCGGCCCGACACGTGGAGCCGCCTGCTGCCCGCCCGGGAGGCGGCGGGACTCCAGCCGGTGCTGCTCACCGAGCGGCAGCACCTCTTCGTCGACCAGGTGGCCGACGCCGACGACCTCGACCCCGTGGCGACCCTCACGGACCTGTGGGCGTACGTCCAGCCGGAGGAGGAAGACGACGACGCCCACCTGGAGACGGCGCCGTTCACACGCACGTGGCCGGGTCTGGCCGCGCCGGGCGAGCAGGACGGCGATCCGGACGAGCGGGCCGCTCTCCTGGCTCTCGAACTCGCCCAGGACGACAAGTACTTCAAGGGCTCCCGTGCCGCGCTCGTCCCGGCCCGGTGCAGCGCGGACATCCCGGCCGCCCTGGGCTGGAGCGGCGCCTGCAACCACACCGATGCCGTCGCGCTCTCCACGGTGCTGCGTTCGTGGGAGGACCGGTTCGGGATACGGGTCGTGGGCCTGGGCGCCGACGTGATGTCCCTCTCGGTCGCGGCCCCGCCGCGCACCATGGAGCACGCCCTCGCCGTGGCAGCCGAGCACCACGCGTTCTGCCCGGACAACGTCTGGCAGGGCACCGAATCGCTGGCGGAGTACGCAGCGGAGGCGGTGCTCGGCCAGCGCGAGTGGTGGTTCTGGTGGGACTGACCTGACCCCACGTCCTGCGGTCCGGCTGTCATCCGTACGCACTCCGGCGGGAGTTAGAAGGGTTGGAGAGGCGCCACTCCGACCTGTTCGACATCGCCGGCCACTCAGGAGCAATGGATGAAGAAGTACGTGCTGATCGCCGCCACGGCCGTCACCGCATCGGTGATGGCGGCGGCACCCGCCGTGGCGCACGTGGCGCCGGTCGAGAGGGGCGCGGCGGCCGCCGCGGCCGAGCCGGCGGCGCCGATACGGATCGTGGCGCCCGGCGAGCGGGTGCACGCGGCGGCCGGGGTGCGGCTGTGGCTGACCGAGGAGGGCAAGCACTGGTCGACGCCGGACGGCGGGGAGAACTTCCGCAGCGTCGTCGACGGCAACCTCGACATGAGCCGGCCCGGCATCAGCCACCAGTCGGAAGGCCTGGGTGAGAAGCGGGAGTTCCACTCGGGCGTCTACTACGGCACCAAGGACGCGGCCAGGGCCGAGCTGACCGACCGCGACGGCCGGACGACGGCCGTCCGGTTCGTTCAGCTGCCCGGCGGCCCGGGCTGGGGCGCGTGGTACATCACCACGCCGCGCACGGAGGGCGGACACTCCATCACGCTCTACGACAGCCGGGGCAGGGTCCTCGCCGAGCTGCCCCGCTTCGACTTCTGAGCCACCCCCCGTACCCGCGGGTGGGGCCCGGCACGGGGCGGGCCCCACCCGCGGTCCACCAGCCGACCACACCCTCGCGAGGACCGTCACCGTGGAGCAGCAGTCCGCCACCGCATTCGCCGAGTTCGCCACGGCGGCCTGGCCGCGCCTGGTGCGCACGGCCCACCTGCTCACCGGCGACTTCCACGAGGCGGAGGACCTGGTGCAGACGACCCTGGCCAAGGTGTACGCGCGCTGGCAGCGCATCCCCCGTGACGAGGTGGACCGCTACGTCCGCCGCTCCCTCGTGAACAACAACCTCAGCCGGCTGCGAAGACGGCGAGTGGTGCACCTGCTGACGCCGTTACTGCCGGACTCCCCCCGGCACGCGCACACCGGCCACGCCGAGGCCGTCGAGCAGCGGGCCACCCTCGTCAGGGCCCTGGCGGACCTGTCCGCCCGCCAGCGCACCGTCATGGTGCTGCGCTACTGGGAGGACCTGAGCGAGCAGGAGATCGCCGCCGTGCTGAACTGCTCGATCGGCACGGTCAAGACCCACGCCCGCCGTGGCCTGGAGGCGCTGCGCGCCCACCCCGTACTCGCCCCACGCTCCCCCGCCCCCTCCGGAGCCACCCCATGACCCCCCAGCCCGAGGAGCGAAGCCTCCACGACGCCTTCGCCGAAGCCGCCCACGACATCACCCCGGGGCCGGTCCCCCTGGCGGCTGTCGAGCGCGCGGGCCGCACCCGTCGGCGCCGTCGGTCGACCGCGCTGGCCCTCGGCTCGGCACTGCTCGTGACGGCCGTCGCCGTCACGGCCGTACGCGCGTTCACCCCGCGGCAAGGGGTGTCGCTGGCCGTCCCGGCCGTCACGGCGCACACCGCGCGGCCGACGGGCCCCACGCCCGCTCCGCCCGCGAAACCGCCGACCGTCGTCCAGCCCGGCCAGCGCCTCACCCCCGCCCCCGGCGTGCAGTTGTGGCTGACGCCGGAGGGCAAGCACTGGTCGACGCCGGACGGCGGGGAGAACTTCCGCAGCGTCACCGACGGCAACCTGAAGACCGCCGAACCGGGCCTGAGCCACCAGTCGGAGGGCGCGGCGGGCGGCGTCTTCCACTCCGGCGTGTACTACGGCACCAGGAAGGCCGCCCGCATCGTCTTCACCACCCGAACGAGCAGCACCACGGCCACGCTCGTCGAACTCCCCGGCAACCCGGGCTGGGGCGCCTGGTACATCAGCACTCCGCCGAGTACGCAGGACGCCGCCATCACCCTCTACGACGCCACCGGCAAGGTCCTGGCCGCATTGCCGGGAGGGCCCCCCTAGGGCAGGCCCTAGCGGCCCAGTCGCCGGGCGACCTCCGTCGCCCAGTACGTCAGGATCATCTGGGCGCCGGCCCGCTTGATGCCGGTCAGCGACTCCAGGATGGCCTTGTCGCGCTCGATCCACCCCTTCTCGGCGGCGGCCTCGATCATCGCGTACTCGCCGCTGATCTGGTACGCGGCCACGGGGACGTCCACGGCGTCCGCGACCCTGGCGAGGACGTCGAGGTAGGGCCCGGCCGGCTTGACCATCACCATGTCGGCGCCCTCCTCCAGGTCGAGGGCCAGCTCCCGCATCGACTCGCGGACGTTCGCGGAGTCCTGCTGGTACGTCTTGCGGTCACCGCGCAGGGAGGAGCCGACGGCCTCGCGGAACGGGCCGTAGAAGGCGGAGGCGTACTTCGCGGTGTACGCGAGGATCGACACGTCCTCCTTGCCGATCGTGTCCAGCGCGTCGCGCACCACGCCGACCTGGCCGTCCATCATGCCGCTGGGGCCCACCACATGGACGCCCGCGTCGGCCTGGACCTGCGCCATCTCGGCGTACCGCTCCAGCGTGGCGTCGTTGTCGACGCGGCCGTCCGCGTCGAGGACGCCGCAGTGGCCGTGGTCGGTGTACTCGTCCAGGCACAGGTCGGACATGACGACCAGCTCGTCCCCGACCTCGGCCCGCACGTCCCGGATCGCGACCTGGAGGATGCCGTCCGGGTCGGTGCCGGCGGTGCCGGCGGCGTCCTTCTTCGCCTCTTCCGGCACGCCGAACAGCATGATGCCGGAGACGCCCGCCTCGACCGCCTCCACGGCGGCCTTCCGCAGCGTGTCCCGCGTGTGCTGCACGACCCCGGGCATGGCCCCGATCGGCACGGGCTCGTCGACGCCCTCCCGTACGAACGCCGGGAGGATCAGGTCGGCAGGGTGCAGCCGCGTCTCCGCGACCATGCGCCGCATCGTGGGCGTCGTACGCAGCCGCCGCGGCCGCGCACCGGGGAAGGATCCGTACACAGTCATGCAGCCACGCTACGCCGCACCGGGGCCCGCAATTGCCGACACCCTGTCGGGCTGGGGCGCAACGCAGGACCGCCGGGGTGCGTACACACCCCGGCGGCCGCGCTCAGCACCTGCCGGCCCACCGCCCGCAGGGCGAACCGTTACGTCGTCGTCCGGCGCCGGCGCGCGCCGGGCCGCCGCTCGCTGGGCCGGGTGACCGGGTCACCGGCCTCCACCGCCGCGGCACGCCGCCGGGCGCCGAACTCCGCCAGCGCCTCCGCCAGCTTCGTCACGGACGGCTCCGGCGACAGGACGTCCACCCGCAGCCCGTGCTCCTCGGCGGTCTTGGCCGTGGCGGGCCCGATGCAGGCGATCACCGTCACGTTGTGCGGCTTGCCCGCGATGCCGACCAGGTTCCGCACGGTCGACGACGAGGTGAACAGCACCGCGTCGAAGCCGCCGCCCTTGATGGCCTCACGGGTCTCGGCCGGCGGCGGCGAGGCACGCACGGTCCGGTACGCCGTGACGTCGTCGACCTCCCAGCCCAGCTCGATGAGGCCCGCGACCAGCGTCTCGGTCGCGATGTCGGCACGCGGCAGGAAGACGCGGTCGATCGGGTCGAACACCGGGTCGTACGGCGGCCAGTCCTCCAGCAGCCCGGCCGCGGACTGCTCGCCGCTCGGCACGAGGTCCGGCTTCACACCGAACTCGATCAGGGCCTTCGCGGTCTGCTCGCCCACCGCCGCGACCTTGATCCCGGCGAAGGCGCGGGCGTCGAGCCCGTACTCCTCGAACTTCTCCCGGACCGCCTTGACGGCGTTGACCGAGGTGAAGGCGATCCACTCGTACCGGCCCGTCACCAGGCCCTTGACCGCGCGCTCCATCTGCTGCGGGGTGCGCGGCGGCTCGACCGCGATGGTCGGGACCTCGTGGGGCACGGCACCGTACGACCGGAGCTGGTCGGAGAGCGACGCCGCCTGCTCCTTGGTGCGCGGCACGAGGACCTTCCAGCCGAACAGCGGCTTGGACTCGAACCACGCGAGCTGGTCGCGCTGGGCGGCGGCGCTGCGCTCACCGACCACGGCTATGACGGGCTGGTGGCCCTCGGGCGAGGGCAGCACCTTCGCCTGCTTGAGCACCTGGGCGATGGAGCCGAGGGTCGCCGTCCAGGTCCGCTGGCGGGTGGTCGTCCCGCCGGCGGTGACGGTCATCGGGGTGTCCGGCTTGCGGCCGGCCGCGACCAGTTCACCGGCGGCCGCGGCGACGGAGTCCAGGGTCGTGGACACCACCACCGTGCCGTCCGACGCGCCCACCTCCGTCCAGCAGCGGTCGCTCGCGGTGCGCGCGTCGACGAACCGCACGTCGGCGCCCTCCGCGTCCCGCAGCGGCACACCGGCGTACGCGGGCACGCCGACGGCGGTCGCGACACCGGGCACGACCTCGAACGGGATGCCCTCGGCGGCGCACGCGAGCATCTCCGCGCCCGCGTTGCCGTCGAGCCCCGGGTCGCCGCTCAGCGCACGCACCACCCGCTTGCCGCCGCGCGCGGCCTCCATGACAAGATTGGTCGCATCCCTCAACACGGGAACCCCGGCGGTCATTGACGCATCGTCAACGACTGCCAGTTCAGGCGTGCTCACGCCCGCCCGTGCATGGCCGCGTACGACGTCGAGCACATCGGGCTCGGCGATCAGTACGTCCGCGCCTGCCAGCGCCTCCACGGCGCGCAGTGTCAGCAGTCCCGGATCACCGGGTCCGGCGCCGAGGAAGGTGACGTGGCCGCACGCGGCGAACGCCGAGGAAGCCTTGGATGCAGTGGTGGGGCTCAAAGTGCTCGCTCCCCCATAAGACCGGCCGCGCCCTTGGCGAGCATCTCGACCGCGAGTTCGCGACCGAGGGCCACCGCGTCGTCGTGCGACGTGGGTACGGGACCGGTGGTGGACAACTGCACCAGCGAGGAGCCGTCGGTCGTGCCGACGACGCCGCGCAGGCGCATCTCATGAACATCCCGCTCACCCGGGAGCACATCGGCCAGCGCGCCCACGGGGGCGGAGCAGCCTGCCTCGAGGGCGGCGAGCAGGGACCGCTCGGCGGTCACGGCTGCCCGCGTGTGCGCGTCGTCGAGCTGCGCGAGCGTGGCGACGAGCGCGGCATCGGCGGCCGGGCACTCGATCGCCAGGGCGCCCTGGCCGGGAGCGGGCAGGACGGTGTCGACCGACAGGAAGTCGGTGACCTCGTCGCTCCGGCCGATGCGGTTCAGACCGGCCGCGGCGAGAACCACCGCGTCCAGCTCCCCGCTGCGTACATAGCCGATACGGGTATCGACGTTCCCCCGGATGGGCACGGTCTCGATCCGCAGACCGTGGCTCCGTGCGTACGCGTTCAACTGCGCCATGCGGCGCGGCGAGCCGGTGCCCACGCGGGCCCCGGCCGGCAGCCGGTCGAGGGTCAGACCGTCGCGGGCGACCAGCACGTCGCGCGGGTCCTCGCGCCGCGGGATCGCCGCGAGCGCCAGCTCGGCGGGCTGCGCCGTGGGCAGGTCCTTCAGCGAGTGCACGGCGAAGTCGACCTCGCCGGCGAGCAGCGCGTCGCGCAGGGCGGTGACGAAGACGCCGGTGCCGCCGATCTGCGCGAGGTGCTCACGGGAGGTGTCCCCGTACGTGGTGATCTCCACCAGCTCCACGGGCCGCCCGGTCAGCTGCCGAACCGCCTCGGCGACGTGCCCGGACTGGGCCATGGCGAGCTTGCTGCGCCTGGTCCCCAGCCTCAATGCCCTCTGGGTGCTCTGGGCCCTCTCGGTCATACTCGCCCTCGGTTCTTGACGTCTGCGTCATTCAGGTCGGCCCGCGAGACGGCGGCGACCGTCTCCGGGTCGAGGTCGAAGAGTGTGCGCAGCGCGTCGGCGTACCCGGCGCCGCCGGGCTCGCTCGCGAGCTGCTTGACCCGCACGGTCGGCGCGTGGAGCAGCTTGTCGACGACGCGGCGCACGGTCTGGGTGATCTCGGCGCGGTGCTTGTCGTCGAGTCCGGGCAGTCGGCCCTCCAGCCGGGCCATCTCGCTCGCCACGACGTCGGCGGCCATGGTGCGCAGGGCGACGACGGTGGGCGTGATGTGCGCGGCGCGCTGGGCGGCGCCGAACGCGGCGACCTCGTCGGAGACGATGCCGCGCACCCGGTCGACGTCGGCGGCCATGGGCGCGTCGGCGGAGGCCTCGGCGAGCGACTCGATGTCGACGAGCCGTACGTTGACCATGCGGTGGACGGCGGCGTCGATGTCCCGCGGCATGGCCAGGTCGAGCAGCGCGAGCGGCGCCGTGCGGCCGATCATGGCGGTCTCGACCGCCTGACCGGTCAGGACGAGGCCCGTGGCGCCGGTGCAGGACACGACGACGTCGGCGGCGGCCAGTTCGGTGCCGACGGCAACCATCTCGACCGCCCGTGCGGCGACGCCGGTCCCACCGGGCTCGGTGAGGATCTGGACGAGGCGCCGGGCGCGCTCCATGGTCCTGTTGGCGATGACGATCTCGTCCACGCCCGCGCGGGCGAGGGTCGCGGCGGCCAGCGAGGACATGGAGCCGGCGCCGATGACGAGGGCGCGCTTGCCCTTGGCCCAGGTCTCCACGTCGGTGCCGACCGCGAGCTGTTCGAGGCCGAAGGTGACCAGGGACTGGCCGGCGCGGTCGATGCCCGTCTCGCTGTGGGCGCGCTTGCCGACCCGCAGGGCCTGCTGGAACAGGTCGTTCAGCAGCCGGCCCGCGGTGTGCAGCTCCTGGGCGCGTGCGAGGGCGTCCTTGATCTGGCCGAGGATCTGGCCCTCGCCGACGACCATGGAGTCCAGGCCGCAGGCCACCGAGAACAGGTGGTGGACCGCCCGGTCCTCGTAGTGCACGTAGAGATAGGGGGTCAGCTCTTCCAGGCCCACGCCGCTGTGCTGGGCGAGCAGCGTGGACAGCTCGGCGACACCGGCGTGGAACTTGTCCACGTCGGCGTACAGCTCGATGCGGTTGCAGGTGGCCAGCAGGGTCGCCTCGACGGCCGGCTCGGCGGCGAGGGTGTCCTGGAGGAGCTTGATCTGGGTGTCGGGGTCGAGGGAGGCCCGCTCGAGCACGCTGACGGGTGCGCTGCGGTGGCTCAGGCCGACGACGAGGAGGCTCATGCCGGCATCACGGCGGGCAGGTCCCCGTCCGGTCCCTTCGGGCCGCCGGCGGCCGGGGCGGCGGCGCCCCGCACGGCGGCGGTCTGCGGTACGACGGCTTCGCCGACGCCGGGCTCCTCGCCGGCCTTGCGCTGCTCGTGGAAGGCGAGGATCTGCAGCTCGATGGAGAGGTCGACCTTGCGGACGTCGACGCCGTCGGGCACGGACAGGACGGTCGGCGCGAAGTTCAGGATCGAGGTGACGCCGGCGGCGACGAGCCGGTCGCAGACCTGCTGGGCGGCGCCCGCCGGGGTGGCGATGACGCCGATGGAGACGCCGTTCTCCTCGATGATCTTCTCGAGGTCGTCGATGTGCTGGACCGCGATGCCCGCGACCGGCTTGCCCACCATGGCCGGGTCGGCGTCGATCAGCGCGGCGACCCGGAAGCCACGGGAGGCGAAGCCGCCGTAGTTGGCGAGGGCCGCGCCGAGGTTACCGATACCGACCATGACGATCGGCCAGTCCTGGGTCAGGCCCAGCTCGCGGGAGATCTGGTAGACGAGGTACTCGACGTCGTAGCCCACACCGCGGGTGCCGTACGAGCCCAGGTAGCTGAAGTCCTTGCGCAGCTTGGCGGAGTTGACCCCGGCGGCCGCGGCGAGCTCCTCGGACGAGACCGTGGGGACCGAGCGCTCCGACAGTGCGGTGAGCGCCCGCAGATACAGCGGAAGCCTGGCGACGGTGGCCTCGGGGATGCCTCGGCTACGAGTCGCCGGTCGGTGAGTTCGGCCAGTTGCCACGGTGCTCCTGCGGGATGAGCGGGGCTGCGGGCGGCCCGTCCCGAGACCGCCCCGTCGACAGCAGGCTATGTCTTTGTGAACGCGTGCACAAAGATGATGTCCGCTTTGTCCGCGCAAAGTGACCGGGGTCACGCGGGCCGATCGCGCCATCGTGGAACCGTGGGGCGGTCTGCCGCGTTGATGATCCGAAGGGCGCAATTCCGTACACACTCCTCGCGATCACGCCCCCGAAAGCCAACAAAACGCACACGATGGTAACTGCCGTAACCGGTCAGGCCAGCAGTTCACGGCGCAGCCGCGCGGCGTCCACCTTCCAGAACGTGTGCTGGGCGCCGTCGATCAGAACCACGGGGATCTGCTCCCAGTAGGCGCGGTGGAGCGCCTCGTCCTGGGTGATGTCCTTCTCCTCCCACCGTGCGCCCGTCTCGGCGCAGACCTGCTCGATCACCGCACGCGCGTCGTCGCACAGATGACACCCGGGCTTCCCGATGAGGGTGACCGTCCGCGGACCGGCGGCCTTCTTCTTCGCACGTCCGAACATGCGCCCATTGTCGCCGCCGCAGCGCGGGCCCGTTCACACACGCGTCCCCGGGATTTCACGCCACGGCATCCCCACAGGTCGGGAAGGACCGAACACACTGGCTATGCTCACGTCATGGCCGCACTCGGATGGCTCACCCCGCGTAGGCGCTCCGCCACCGCGCGCAGCGTGCTGGCAGGCGAGGCCGCGGCGGAGGCAGCACGCAAGACGTCGCAACAGCTGGAGGTCCTGGCGGAGGCCGAAGCGGCCGAAGCGGAACCGGAAGCAGAGTTTCCGGTACGCGGCGATGTCCGCGCGGCAGCCTTCTTCGACCTGGACAACACGGTGATGCAGGGCGCCGCCCTGTTCCACTTCGGCCGCGGCCTGTACAAGCGGAAGTTCTTCCAGCGGCGCGAGCTGGCCCGGTTCGCCTGGCAGCAGACCTGGTTCCGGCTGGCCGGCGTCGAGGACCCCGAGCACATGCAGGACGCCCGCGACAGCGCCCTGTCGATCGTGAAGGGCCACCGGGTCTCCGAGCTGATGACCATCGGCGAGGAGATCTACGACGAGTACATGGCCGACCGCATCTGGCCCGGCACCCGCGCCCTGGCCCAGGCCCACCTCGACGCGGGCCAGAAGGTCTGGCTGGTCACCGCGGCCCCCGTGGAGACGGCCACCATCATCGCCCGCCGCCTGGGCCTGACGGGCGCGCTGGGCACCGTCGCCGAGTCGGTGGACGGCGTCTATACGGGCAAGCTCGTCGGTGAGCCCCTGCACGGCCCGGCCAAGGCGGAGGCCGTCCGCGCCCTGGCGGCGGCGGAGAACCTGGAACTGAGCCGCTGCGCCGCGTACAGCGACTCGCACAACGACATCCCGATGCTGTCGCTGGTCGGCCACCCGTACGCGATCAACCCGGACACCAAGCTCCGCAAGTACGCCAAGGAGCGCGACTGGCGGCTGCGCGACTACCGCACCGGCCGCAAGGCGGCCAAGGTCGGCATCCCGGCCGCGGCCGGCGTGGGCGCCCTGGCCGGCGGCACCGCCGCCGCGGTGGCCCTCCACCGCCGCCGCCGCTGACCTCTCTTCCCCGCCACGGCTCCGGGGCTTCCGGCGCCGCGACACGCGCCCCGGGCGCACTACCCGGACGGCTCCGTACCTCCGCGCGCCCCGCAACCCCACCTTCGGGCGTCCTCACCAGGGCCGGACGGCGGCGCGCCACGGCGCGCCCGGGCCAATCACGGGTCTTACCCGCCCGACGCCCCCGCCAGTCACTCCCGCCGCACTCGACCACAACACATCCCGCGGGCACACAGATCCCGAAGTAATCCGATCAATAAACGGTCACTAAGTGCGACTTGATCCGTCTCTTAGCCGTAACAGAAGCGACTGAATCGATGATTTGAGAAACTCGGTGTAGCGCTCCCTGCACGAAGCGTTATTCTCCTCAGACGCATACGGAACCCCCCACACGTCGCCACGACGAGTGAACGGTCCCGCACTGCACGTGATGGAAGCTCTGCCTCTGGGAGTCCCGTGTACCCACACGTCGGGGTTGACGCCTCGGGCCTGGCTACGCTGCGCGCAACGGTCCTCGACCACTTGCGCGGCTTCGTCCCCACCGCGTACGCCGTCCCCGCATTCGCCGTACCGGCAGCCGCCGGTCCCTGCTACGCCCTGGCCGACGGCGGCGCCGCGGCCGTCGGAAGACGGGGCGGCAGGGGCGGCGCGGGCACCTCGACCGCTGCCCGCCGGCCCACGGCCGACAGCGACAGTGCCCGCATGATGGAGCTGGTCGAGCGGGCCCAGGCCGGCGAGGCCGAGGCGTTCGGCCGCCTGTACGACCAGTACAGCGACACCGTGTACCGCTACATCTACTACCGCGTCGGCGGCAAGGCGACCGCCGAGGACCTCACCAGCGAGACGTTCCTGCGCGCCCTGCGCCGTATCTCCACGTTCACCTGGCAGGGCCGCGACTTCGGCGCCTGGCTGGTCACGATCGCGCGGAACCTGGTCGCCGACCACTTCAAGTCGAGCCGATTCCGGCTCGAAGTGACCACGGGCGAAATGCTGGACGCCAACGAGGTCGAGCGCAGCCCCGAGGACTCGGTCCTGGAGTCCCTCTCGAACGCCGCGCTGCTCGAAGCCGTCCGCAAGCTCAACCCGCAGCAGCAGGAGTGCGTCACCCTGCGCTTCCTCCAGGGCCTGTCCGTCGCCGAGACCGCACGGGTGATGGGCAAGAACGAAGGCGCGATCAAGACTCTCCAGTACCGGGCCGTCCGCACCTTGGCGCGCCTGCTCCCCGAAGACGCCCGCTGATCCGGGCCGCCCGCCCGTCCCGCGTCCCCGCCCCGTTCCCCCCACCCGCCGCCCCGCTCCTGCCGCCCCCGACCCGTCAACTCACTATCGGTAACGCCTTCATGACGCACTGGTCCGATCATCTTTCGTGCGTAACCCAAGTGCCGCGAAGCTCGTTGTGCGGGATGCAGGCTCCCTGTGGTCGCACCGTATCCACAGCCACTCACTCGTTCGTGTGGATGTGCTCAAGGTGTGCAACCTTCCGGACCCCCTGGGGAGTCGACCGTCATGACGAGAGGAGGTGCCGCCAGTGATCGCGAACGTATCGGCGCACCGGCGGGCGAACGCCTTCGCCCAGGCCCTGGAAGATCAGGCGGCCCAGCAGCCCGAGGCGTCGGTCGAACGGACCGAGCAGGGCCGGTTGTTGGCTCTGGCGAACGGCCTCGGCGAGCTGCCGAAGCCGGAGTTGGACCCCGAAGTGAAGGTGGTGCAGCGAGCACAGCTCGTCGCCGCCATGGAGGCGATGCTTCAGGAGGGAACGGCCGCGGGCGGTGCGTCCGCGGACCCTACGGTGCCGGAGCAGCGGACGGCCGGCGCCCGGGGCGCCCACCGCGCCACCGCGCTCCGGAAATTGCGGCCCCGGTCCCGCTGGTCGAAGGGGCTGGCCGCCGGCGGCCTCACCGTGGGAGTGGCCGCGGGCGCGTTCAGCGGGGTGGCCGCTGCCAGTTCCGACGCCCTCCCCGGTGATTCGCTGTACGGACTGAAGCGGGGCATGGAGGACCTCACGCTCGGGATGGCGGACGACGACGCCGACCGCGGTGAGATCCTCCTGGACCACGCCTCCACCCGGCTCAGCGAAGCCCGCCGCCTGATGGAACGCGGACGCCTCGGCGAACTGGACCACGAGTCCCTCAACGAGATCAGGCGCGTCCTGAGCGGTATGCAGCGCGACGTGACCGAAGGCCACCGCCTGCTGCGTCTCGCGTACGAGAGGGACGGCGGCATCGGCCCGATGGCCACGCTCGACTCGTTCGCACGCAACCACCGCGGCACATGGGACGGCATGAGCGCCCAGCTGCCCCCGCAGCTGACCGACGTACGCGATCAGGTGACGTCCGTCTTCAACGCCATAGACGACGAGGTCGGCCCGCTCCAGTCGCAGCTGCCGGGCGCGAACGAGAAGAACGGCCGCAGCGGTGGAAACCCGGGTTCCACGGGCCACTCCACCGGCAGCGGCCCGTCCGCCGACGCCCCGTCCAGCCCCGAGTCCCGCACGTCGAGCAGCCCGGGCAAGCCCCAGCCGTCCGGCAGCGGCACCGCGTCGGACGACGGCCTGCTCGGCGGCAACACGGGCGGACTGCTGGAGCAGGACAGCCCGACGACGTCCCCACCGGCCCAGGGCGGCACCGACGCCCCGGCCCCCGCACCGGACGTCACCATCCCCCCGCTCCTGCCGGACCTGCTCCCGGGCCTCGGCATCGACGGGGAGGACAAGCGGTAGGAGCACGGCACGTACGACGATGGGCGCCCTCCGAAAGGAGCGGCGCCCATCGTCGTACGCGTCGTCGGACCAGCGGAGCCACCGTCAGAAGAACACCGACCGCCGCTGCACCAACAGCTTGTACAGCGTGTGCTGGATCTGCTCGCGCACCTGGTCCGTCAGGTTGAACATCAGCATCGGGTCCTCCGCCGCCTCCGGCGCGTACCCGTCGGTGGGGATCGGCTCCCCGAACTGGATCGTCCACTTCGTCGGCAGCGGCACCGCCCCCAACGGCCCCAGCCAGGGGAAGGTGGGCGTGATCGGGACGTACGGGACGCCCAGCACACGCGCCAGCGTCTTCGCGTTGCCGATCATCGGGTAGATCTCCTCCGCGCCCACGATGGAGCACGGCACGATCGGCGCCCCGGCGCGCAGCGCCGTCGAGACGAATCCGCCCCGGCCGAACCGCTGCAGCTTGTAGCGCTCGCTGAACGGTTTCCCTATCCCCTTGAAACCCTCCGGCATCACGCCGACGACCTCGCCCCGCGCCAGCAGCCGTTCGGCGTCCTCGGCGCACGCCAGGGTGTGCCCGGCCTTCCGGGCGATCTCGCTCACCACGGGCAGCATGAAGACCAGGTCCGCCGCCAGCAGTCGCAGATGGCGGCCCGCCGGGTGGTTGTCGTGCACGGCGACCTGGAGCATCAGCCCGTCGAGCGGCAGCGTCCCCGAATGGTTGGCCACGACGAGCGCCCCGCCCTCGGACGGGATGTTCTCGATGCCCTTCACCTCGACGCGGAAGTACTTCTCGTACAGCGGTCGCAGCAGCGACATCAGGACCTGGTCGGTGAGTTCCTCGTCGTAACCGAACTCGTCGACCTCGTACTCGCCGGTGATACGGCGCCGGAGGAAGGCCAGTCCGCCGGCGAGGCGCTGCTCCCAACCGCCGGCCTTGGCGCCCGCGGCACGTCGGGGCGGCGGGGCGTCCGGGTCCGCGGCCTGTCGGCCGCCCGGCAGTGGGGTGACCCCGCCGGCGGCGTCGGCGGGCCGGGACCGCCGTCTGCCCGCTCGCTGTGTGCCTCCGCGCGGCCGGTCGTCGTCGAACGGAATGACCTTGGCGTCCGCCATCGTTCCTTGCGCTCCTTATCCCGCGGTGTGAGATCCGGCACCGCGCACGGCCTTCGCGGCCAGCCGGTCGACCACCGACGCGAGGGCCTGCGGCGGCAGCAGCCCCGGCCCCCGGTGCCGGGCGAAGTCCGCGAAGGCCTCCGCCGTCGTGTACTTCGGCTCGAAACCGAGCGTCTCGCGCATCTGGACGGTGCTGACCACCCGGCCGTGCGTCAGCAGCCGGATCTGCTCGGGAGAGAAGTCGCTCGCGCCGACCGTCCGCAGCGCCGTGCCGACCCAGGTGACGGCCGGCAGCAGCAGCGGCACCGTCGGCGTGCCCAGCCGACGGGAGCACTGCGACAGCGTCAGCACCCCGTCGCCCGCCACATTGAACGTGCCGCTGTTCAGCGTGGCGCGGCGCGGGTCGGACGACGCGATCCGCAGGACGTCGATGACGTCGTCCTCGTGGACGAACTGCAGCCGCGGGTCGTAGCCGAACACGGTCGGCAGCACCGGCAGCGAGAAGTACTCGGCGAGCGGCGACTGGGCCTCGGGTCCGAGGATGTTCGCGAAGCGCAGCACGCACACGGCGACGTCGGGGCGGCGCCGCGCGAAGCCGCGCACATAGCCCTCGACCTCGACGACGTCCTTGGCGAAACCGCCGCTCGGCAACGACTTCGGAGGCGTCGTCTCGGTGAACACGGCCGGGTCGCGAGGCGCCGAGCCGTACACGCTGGTGCTGGACTTCACCACGAGCCGCTGGATCGTGGGCGACTTCTGGCAGGCGCCGAGGAGCTGCATCGTCCCGATGACGTTGGTCTCCTTGACCGCGGTCCGGCCGCCGGCGCCCAGCGGGGTCGCGGTGACGTCCATGTGGACGACCGTGTCGACACCGAACTCGGCGAGGACCCGCCCGATGGCCGGCTGCCGGATGTCCGCGCGGACGAACGCCGCACCGCCCAGCGGATGCTCGGGTGTGACCGCGTCCACAGCGACGACCCGCTCCACCCCGGGGTCCCGCATGGCACGCCGTACGAAACGTCCCGCGAGTTTCCGGGCCACCCCGGTGACGAGCACGACCTTCCCCAAGACCCGCGCCTTCCCGTTCGGTGTCGCGTGCGGGGAGCCGTCCCCACAGGCGCCACCGTAGCGGTTCCGTGTTGCGCTGTGATGACCCAGGGACGACCTTGGCGACTACTTCACCCGTGTCACCCGTGTCGGGAAAGACAGCGGCCCTCCCACCGGAACCGGTGGGAGGGCCGCGCTTGGCGCACGTACAGCCGCCGCTTACTTCTTGTTACGGCGCTGAACGCGGGTGCGCTTCAGAAGCTTGCGGTGCTTCTTCTTCGCCATCCGCTTGCGCCGCTTCTTGATAACAGAGCCCACGACTACCCTCGCTCACTTCTCTTCACTCGGTGCGGGGCGTCTGGGCCCACACGACCTACGTCGGCCTAGCCTACCCGGCGGAGCGACGAGCTCGTAATCCGAGGGGGCGAAAGGCTCCGATCTACGCGGTCTCCACCCCCACGAAGGACTCGCGGAGGTACTCGTGGACCGCGCGCTCCGGCACCCGGAAGGACCTGCCCACCCGGATCGCCGGCAAATGACCGCTGTGCACCAACCGGTACACGGTCATCTTCGACACGCGCATCACCGAGGCAACTTCCGCCACGGTCAGGAACTTGACCTCGTTGAGAGGCGTCTCGCCAGCAGCAACCATGACCCACCTGTACCTTCCGCACATGACGCCCACCGGCTTCCCCTCCGGTGACTCTTCGTCGCTGTGCGCTCACTCCCCAGACTAGGGGCGGGTGATACGAGTGGGGAAGAGGAGCAGCCATCCGCCGCCTACTGTGACAGACACGCCCGATTGAGTACATAGCGAGTAAGCGGCCGGTAGTAATCGGACCGCACGGCATCATCCAGGGGCACGGCCACGGACACGCGCCCCTCCGCTTCGCCGACGAACAGCGCCGGGTCGTCCGTGTCGGCCAGTCCGATGGCCTCAATCCCCAGCTGACCTGCCCCGCAGACCCATCCGTGGTCCCCCACCACGAGCTCCGGAAGAGGGCCGTCACCGTCCGCCGCCGCACCCAGCGCCACCCTGACGGGCAGTGGGGAATGGGTGTGCGCGCCCGGCTCACAACCGGCGCCTTCGACCTCGGGTTCCCGCACCAGCGCGACTCCTCGTACGTAGTCGAGGTTGTACGTGCGTACGCCAAACCGGGTCGTTATGTCGATACATCTCCCCTGCGCCGGGGTGATGACGAGGCATCCCGCCGACGACATCGCGTCTGCCAAAGTGGCGTAGAACCCCAGCAACCTGTGCGGATGACCGGTCCCGAACAGCACCGGAGCCCGCCGCTCCGCGGCCGCCGCGAGCCGCGCGGCGAACGCGTCCAGCGCGCCGAGCGTCCGCTCCGGGTCGATGACGTCCGGACCCGACCGGTGCTCCGGGTCGTCCGACACCCCGCACTTGTCGGCCATGAGCCGCAGCAGGTCCCGCTCGTTCCACCGCCAGTCCGGCTCCAGGCCGAGCGTGACCCGCGGGTCGCCCGCCACGAACAGCCGGTAGCTGCGCAGGCTCTCCTCCCGCGACGTGGCCACCGGACCGGCCAGCCTGGCCGCCAGCAGATGTGCGCGCAGCGCGCCCGTACTCAGCACCCTGCCGATGCTGCCGCACCGGCTCACCCACGGCTCCAAGAACCGCCGCGGAACGCACAGTTGGCGTAACGGCGCGGCGTCGCCACGACGGCGGCCGCCTAGGCCAGCAGCCCCCGCAGCGGGAAGACCGCCCTGCGGGTCGCCAACACCGCCTGGTCCAGCCGGTCCGCCGGGTCGTAGCCGTCCTCCCAGGACCGCCACGTCACCGGCCACCGCCCGTCCGTCATCCGCGCCGGAGCCATCTGCCGCGTCCGCGCGTACACCTCGTGCCGCCACGACTCCGGCGTCTCCGTCTCGGGCGCGACCGGCTCGCCCGCCGCGATGCCCACCAGGTGCGTCCACGACCGCGGTACGACGTCCACGACGGCGTAGCCGCCGCCGCCCAGGGCCACCCAGCGGCCGCGTTCGGCGTACTCGTGCGCCAGGCCGTGGCAGGCCAGCTGCACGGCCCGCTGGGCGTCCAGGGACACCGCCAGGTGCGCCAGCGGATCCTCGAAGTGCGTGTCGGCCCCGTGCTGGGTCACCAGCACCTGCGGCCGGAACTCCGCCAGCAGCTCCGGGACGACCGCGTGGAACGCCCGCAGCCATCCCGGGTCGCCGAGGCCCGCCGGGAGCGCCACGTTCACCGCGCTGCCCTCGGCCGCCCCGGACCCGCCGGTCTCCTCGGGCCACCCGGTGCCGGGGAACAGCATCCGCGGGTGTTCGTGCAGCGAGATGGTCAGCACCCGCGGGTCGTCCCAGAACGCCGCCTGCACCCCGTCGCCGTGGTGGACGTCCACGTCCAGGTACGCCACGCGCTCGGCGCCCAGCTCCAGGAGCCGTGCGATGGCCAGGGAGGCGTCGTTGTAGATGCAGAAGCCGGCGGCGGCGCCCGGCATCGCGTGGTGCAGGCCGCCGGCGAAGTTCACCGCGTGCGCGGCCTCGCCCCGCCACACGGCCTCCGCCGCGCCGACCGACTGCCCGGCGATCAGCGCGGACGCCTCGTGCATCCCGGCGAACGCCGGGTCGTCGAGCGTGCCGAGCCCGTACGACTGGTCGGCGTCCGCCGGGTTCGCGGACGCGGCCCGTACGGCCGCCACGTAGTCGTCGCGGTGCACCAGCCGCAGGGTCGAGTCCCCGGCCGGCTTGGCCGCCACGACCTCGATCCGCCGGTCCAGCTCCAAGGCCCGTACCAACCCCATGGTCAGCGCGAGCCGCACCGGATCCATCGGGTGGCTCGGCCCGAAGTCGTACCCGGTGACAGCGTCATCCCACATCAACAGTGCGCGGCCGCTCATGACCGCCACCGTATCGGGCGGCCCCGCCGCCGAACGAACGGGCGTACACGAGCGTCACCAGCACCAACACCAGCGGCACGAGCATCGCCCCCCGGTAGCTCCAGGCGTCGCCCAGCACGCCGACGAGCGGCGACCCGATGAGGAAGCCGACATAGTTGAAGACGTTCAGCCGCGCCACGGCCGCGTCGCTCGCCCCCGGGAACAGCCGGCCGGCCGCCGCGAACGTCTGCGGCACGAGCACGCTCAGCCCGAGCCCCAGCACGGTGAACCCGGCCAGCCCCACCCACGCCCCGGGAGCCCCGGCCACCACCGCGAACCCTGCCGCCGCGAGCAGCGCCCCGCCGCGCACGACCGCGACGGCCCCGAACCGCCGCACCCCCAGGTCCCCCACGGCCCGCCCGAGCAGGGTGGTCGCCATATAGGCGTTGTACGGGACGGTCGCCAGCGCCTCGGACCCGCCGAGCACGTCCTGGAGGTACTTGGCGCTCCAGTTCGACACCGTCGAGTCGCCGATGTACGCGAACGCCATCACCAGGCACAGCGGCAGCAGCAGCCCGAAGCCCACGCCCCGCCCCGGCTCCCCCGCGTCCCGGGCCGGTTCCCCGTCGACGTACCAGCGGCTGCCTGCCAGCGCCGCCGGCAGCAGTACGGCGACGACCGGCAGGTACGACAGCCCCAGCGGCACCCCCCAGTGCGCCCCGGCCCAGGCCAGCGACGCCCCGCCGATCCCGCCCAGGCTGTACGCCGCGTGGAAGCCAAGCATGATGCTCCGCCCGTACGCGGCCTGGAGGCTCACCCCCAGCATGTTCATGGACGCGTCGAGTGCTCCCACCGCGAGCCCGAACACCCCGAGGGCGACGGCGAGTTGCCAGCCCTGCTGACCGGCCCCCACGGCCGCCAGCGCGACCAGTACGACGGGCTGCGCCCACCGCAGGACCACGCTCGGCCGCACGCGCGCCACGAGTCGGCCGGTGGCGACGCTCCCGACGCCGGCGAGCACGGGCACCCCGGCGAGGAACGCCGGCAGCAGCGCGTCGGAGACGCCGTACTGGTCCTGGATGGCGGGGATCCGCGTCACGAGCAGCGCGAACGCCACGCCTTGCACGAGAAAGCAGAAGGCCAGCGCTCCCCGCCCGCGCCGCAGCCGCGCATCGGTCATGGCGGGAAAGAGTACGGCCGGGGTCAGCCCGTGGATAGATCCGTCACAGCAGCAGCTCGGGCAGCCGCGCCATGTCGCCGAAGTGCCCGCGGGCTCCGTCGAGTTGCCCCGCACCGGTCATCGCGGTGAAGCCGTACACGTCCATCCCGGCCGCGAGGGCGGCCTCTACGCCGAGGGGACTGTCCTCAACGACGACGCACCGCTCGGGCGCCACGCCCATGCGCGCTGCGGCGTGCAGGAACAGGTCGGGCGCGGGCTTGCCACGGCCGACGTCCTGGGCGCTGAACACCGTGCCGGCCGGAAACCACAGGTCGAGCCCGGTCTTGCGGTGCCCGACCCGGATCCGCTCATGACTGCCGGACGAGGCCACGCAGTACGGCACTCCGGCGGCCGCCAGCTTGCCGAGGACGTCGGTGACGCCGGCCACGGCGGTCAGGTCGCGCTCGAAGGCGGCGAAGACCCGCCCGTGGAACGTCTCGTCGAAGTCGTCGGGCAGCCGCTTCCCGGTCCTTTCGAAGATCGTGTCGTGGATCCGGTGCATGGCCCCGCCCATGTAGTCGCGCAGGGAATCCTCGTACGACGTGGGGTGCCCGAGTTCGGTGAGGTACCCGGCCAGGACGGTGTTGGATATGGGCTCGCTGTCGACGAGCACACCGTCGTTGTCGAAGATCACCAGTTCATAGCGCATGAAGCCACCCTAAACGCGGAAAAGCCCCGCACCGGAATGGTGCGGGGCTCTCCCCAAAATTTGTTCGGCGGCGTCCTACTCTCCCACAGGGTCCCCCCTGCAGTACCATCGGCGCTGAAAGGCTTAGCTTCCGGGTTCGGAATGTAACCGGGCGTTTCCCTAACGCTATGACCACCGAAACACTATGAAGATAACAACTCAACCGGCAAGGGAGTTCGTTACTTCAGAACTAACACAGTGGACGCGAGCAACTGAGGACAAGCCCTCGGCCTATTAGTACCGGTCAACTCCACCCATTGCTGGGCTTCCATATCCGGCCTATCAACCCAGTCGTCTACTGGGAGCCTTACCCTCTCAAGGAGGTGGGAATACTCATCTCGAAGCAGGCTTCCCGCTTAGATGCTTTCAGCGGTTATCCCTCCCGAACGTAGCCAACCAGCCATGCCCTTGGCAGAACAACTGGCACACCAGAGGTTCGTCCGTCCCGGTCCTCTCGTACTAGGGACAGCCCTTCTCAATATTCCTACGCGCACAGCGGATAGGGACCGAACTGTCTCACGACGTTCTAAACCCAGCTCGCGTACCGCTTTAATGGGCGAACAGCCCAACCCTTGGGACCGACTCCAGCCCCAGGATGCGACGAGCCGACATCGAGGTGCCAAACCATCCCGTCGATATGGACTCTTGGGGAAGATCAGCCTGTTATCCCCGGGGTACCTTTTATCCGTTGAGCGACGGCGCTTCCACAAGCCACCGCCGGATCACTAGTCCCGACTTTCGTCCCTGCTCGACCCGTCGGTCTCACAGTCAAGCTCCCTTGTGCACTTACACTCAACACCTGATTGCCAACCAGGCTGAGGGAACCTTTGGGCGCCTCCGTTACCCTTTAGGAGGCAACCGCCCCAGTTAAACTACCCATCAGACACTGTCCCTGATCCGGATCACGGACCCAGGTTAGACATCCAGCACGACCAGAGTGGTATTTCAACGACGACTCCACCTGAACTGGCGTCCAAGCTTCACAGTCTCCCACCTATCCTACACAAGCCGAACCGAACACCAATATCAAACTGTAGTAAAGGTCCCGGGGTCTTTCCGTCCTGCTGCGCGAAACGAGCATCTTTACTCGTAGTGCAATTTCACCGGGCCTATGGTTGAGACAGTCGAGAAGTCGTTACGCCATTCGTGCAGGTCGGAACTTACCCGACAAGGAATTTCGCTACCTTAGGATGGTTATAGTTACCACCGCCGTTTACTGGCGCTTAAGTTCTCAGCTTCGCCGACCCGAAAGTCAGCTAACCGGTCCCCTTAACGTTCCAGCACCGGGCAGGCGTCAGTCCGTATACATCGCCTTACGGCTTCGCACGGACCTGTGTTTTTAGTAAACAGTCGCTTCTCGCTGGTCTCTGCGGCCACACCCAGCTCCGGAGGAAAACTCCATCACCAGACGTGGCCCCCCTTCTCCCGAAGTTACGGGGGCATTTTGCCGAGTTCCTTAACCATAGTTCACCCGAACGCCTCGGTATTCTCTACCTGACCACCTGAGTCGGTTTAGGGTACGGGCCGCCATGAAACTCGCTAGAGGCTTTTCTCGACAGCATAGGATCATCCACTTCGCCACAATCGGCTCGGCATCAGGTCTCACCCTCATGAGAGACGGATTTGCCTATCTCTCGGGCTACACCCTTACCCCGGGACAACCACCGCCCGGGCTGGACTACCTTCCTGCGTCACCCCATCGCTCACCTACTACCAGTCTGGGTCACCGGCTCCACCACTCCGTGATTGTCCGAAGACGCACACGGCGGTTTCACGGGCTTAGCATCGCTGGGTTCAGCGCTGGCGCTTCAAAGCGGGTACCGGAATATCAACCGGTTGTCCATCGACTACGCCTGTCGGCCTCGCCTTAGGTCCCGACTTACCCTGGGCAGATCAGCTTGACCCAGGAACCCTTAGTCAATCGGCGCACACGTTTCTCACGTGTGTATCGCTACTCATGCCTGCATTCTCACTCGTGAACCGTCCACAACTCGCTTCCACGGCTGCTTCACCCGGCACACGACGCTCCCCTACCCATCACAGCGGGCGTTGGCCCTCATGCTGCAATGACACGACTTCGGCGGTACGCTTGAGCCCCGCTACATTGTCGGCGCGGAATCACTTGACCAGTGAGCTATTACGCACTCTTTCAAGGGTGGCTGCTTCTAAGCCAACCTCCTGGTTGTCTCTGCGACTCCACATCCTTTCCCACTTAGCGTACGCTTAGGGGCCTTAGTCGATGCTCTGGGCTGTTTCCCTCTCGACCATGGAGCTTATCCCCCACAGTCTCACTGCCGCGCTCTCACTTACCGGCATTCGGAGTTTGGCTAAGGTCAGTAACCCGGTAGGGCCCATCGCCTATCCAGTGCTCTACCTCCGGCAAGAAACACACGACGCTGCACCTAAATGCATTTCGGGGAGAACCAGCTATCACGGAGTTTGATTGGCCTTTCACCCCTAACCACAGGTCATCCCCCAGGTTTTCAACCCTGGTGGGTTCGGTCCTCCACGAAGTCTTACCTCCGCTTCAACCTGCCCATGGCTAGATCACTCCGCTTCGGGTCTTGAGCGCGCTACTGAATCGCCCTATTCGGACTCGCTTTCGCTACGGCTTCCCCACACGGGTTAACCTCGCAACACACCGCAAACTCGCAGGCTCATTCTTCAAAAGGCACGCAGTCACGAGACACCAGCAAGCTGATGTCCGACGCTCCCACGGCTTGTAGGCACACGGTTTCAGGTACTATTTCACTCCGCTCCCGCGGTACTTTTCACCATTCCCTCACGGTACTATCCGCTATCGGTCACCAGGGAATATTTAGGCTTAGCGGGTGGTCCCGCCAGATTCACACGGGATTTCTCGGGCCCCGTGCTACTTGGGTGTCTCTCAAACGAGCCGCTGACGTTTCAGCTACGGGGGTCTTACCCTCTACGCCGGACCTTTCGCATGTCCTTCGCCTACATCAACGGTTTCTGACTCGTCTCACGGCCGGCAGACCGTGAAAGAGAGATCCCACAACCCCGCATGCGCAACCCCTGCCGGGTATCACACGCATACGGTTTGGCCTCATCCAGTTTCGCTCGCCACTACTCCCGGAATCACGGTTGTTTTCTCTTCCTGAGGGTACTGAGATGTTTCACTTCCCCTCGTTCCCTCCACACTGCCTATGTGTTCAGCAGCGGGTGACAGCCCATGACGACTGCCGGGTTTCCCCATTCGGACACCCCCGGATCAAAGCTCGGTTGACAGCTCCCCGGGGCCTATCGCGGCCTCCCACGTCCTTCATCGGTTCCTGGTGCCAAGGCATCCACCGTGCGCCCTTAAAAACTTGGCCACAGATGCTCGCGTCCACTGTGCAGTTCTCAAGCAACGACCAGCCACCCATCACCCTGCTGCAAGACAGCAAGTTCACTGGGGCCGGCGCATGAAGGGCGAGCAACGCTCGCACCCTCAGACACCCAACAGCGTGCCCGACACGATCCCTCGATCCGATCCGCGTTCCACGCCGAAGCAGTACTAGCGGTCCATCTCCTGATCGTGCCGAGTAGTCAACGTTCCACCCATGAGCAACCGTGCGAGACATTCGCTCGCAGTCGGCTATGTGCTCCTTAGAAAGGAGGTGATCCAGCCGCACCTTCCGGTACGGCTACCTTGTTACGACTTCGTCCCAATCGCCAGTCCCACCTTCGACAGCTCCCTCCCACAAGGGGTTGGGCCACCGGCTTCGGGTGTTACCGACTTTCGTGACGTGACGGGCGGTGTGTACAAGGCCCGGGAACGTATTCACCGCAGCAATGCTGATCTGCGATTACTAGCGACTCCGACTTCATGGGGTCGAGTTGCAGACCCCAATCCGAACTGAGACCGGCTTTTTGAGATTCGCTCCACCTCACGGTATCGCAGCTCTTTGTACCGGCCATTGTAGCACGTGTGCAGCCCAAGACATAAGGGGCATGATGACTTGACGTCGTCCCCACCTTCCTCCGAGTTGACCCCGGCGGTCTCCCGTGAGTCCCCAGCACCACAAGGGCCTGCTGGCAACACGGGACAAGGGTTGCGCTCGTTGCGGGACTTAACCCAACATCTCACGACACGAGCTGACGACAGCCATGCACCACCTGTACACCGACCACAAGGGGGCACCCATCTCTGAGTGTTTCCGGTGTATGTCAAGCCTTGGTAAGGTTCTTCGCGTTGCGTCGAATTAAGCCACATGCTCCGCCGCTTGTGCGGGCCCCCGTCAATTCCTTTGAGTTTTAGCCTTGCGGCCGTACTCCCCAGGCGGGGAACTTAATGCGTTAGCTGCGGCACGGACGACGTGGAATGTCGCCCACACCTAGTTCCCAACGTTTACGGCGTGGACTACCAGGGTATCTAATCCTGTTCGCTCCCCACGCTTTCGCTCCTCAGCGTCAGTATCGGCCCAGAGATCCGCCTTCGCCACCGGTGTTCCTCCTGATATCTGCGCATTTCACCGCTACACCAGGAATTCCGATCTCCCCTACCGAACTCTAGCCTGCCCGTATCGAATGCAGACCCGGGGTTAAGCCCCGGGCTTTCACATCCGACGCGACAGGCCGCCTACGAGCTCTTTACGCCCAATAATTCCGGACAACGCTTGCGCCCTACGTATTACCGCGGCTGCTGGCACGTAGTTAGCCGGCGCTTCTTCTGCAGGTACCGTCACTTTCGCTTCTTCCCTGCTGAAAGAGGTTTACAACCCGAAGGCCGTCATCCCTCACGCGGCGTCGCTGCATCAGGCTTTCGCCCATTGTGCAATATTCCCCACTGCTGCCTCCCGTAGGAGTCTGGGCCGTGTCTCAGTCCCAGTGTGGCCGGTCGCCCTCTCAGGCCGGCTACCCGTCGTCGCCTTGGTGAGCCGTTACCTCACCAACAAGCTGATAGGCCGCGGGCTCATCCTGCACCGCCGGAGCTTTCCACCACCATCAGATGCCTGAAGTGGTCATATCCGGTATTAGACCCCGTTTCCAGGGCTTGTCCCAGAGTGCAGGGCAGATTGCCCACGTGTTACTCACCCGTTCGCCACTAATCCCCTCCCGAAGGAGGTTCATCGTTCGACTTGCATGTGTTAAGCACGCCGCCAGCGTTCGTCCTGAGCCAGGATCAAACTCTCCGTGAATGCTTCCCGGTGATCCGGGTCAACACTCGCGTTGAGCGGAACAGGGCGGGAGGAATAGTCCCGCTTCCTGTTCACAGCGTCCTCGCTGTGTTTTTCAAAGGAACCTCGTCTCAGAGAGACGGGGTTATCAACATATCTGGCGTTGACTTTTGGCACGCTGTTGAGTTCTCAAGGAACGGACGCTTCCTTCGTACTCACCCTTTCGGGCTTTCCTCCGGGCGCTTCCCTTCGGTGTTTCCAGCTTAGCAGATCCGTTTTCCGTTTCTGCCACCCGCTGGAGCGGGCTGCCGGGCTGTTCTTCGCTTTCGCGCTTTCCCTTTCCGGCGGTTCCGACTCTATCAGATCCTTTCGGGCCTGACTCCCAGTCAGAGGGGGTTGTCTTTCCGGCTGTTGGGCCGTTCCGACGAGGTGAGACTTTAGCGAATCCGGGGCCCCGACGCTAATCGGGCTCGTTCTCTCGAACGGGGATTCTCCATTTCGCAAAAGCGCACACGGAGCGGCGCGACGGAGTGTCGCTCGCTGAGGGTGGATCTTGCGGAATGGCTGTCCGGGGACCGACCGGAGTCGGCGCTCACGTCGGACAACTCGGAGAACACTACGGATCTGGCAAACCCGTGTCAACTTGAGGCTCGTCCCGTAGCCTGGGGGCATGACAGCGCATGCGTGCATCCTTCAGTGGTGGGCCGCCTGACCGGCGGCCCAGCTGACACGCATGCAGACAACGGCCGCCGCCCCGGCGGCCGTTCGCGTTTCTCCCCCTCCGGGGGCCGGCCGCAGGCGCGGCGGTCCTGACCAGGAGACGAAGGGAGACAGCGGTGACGCGGATCTTCAGTGGGATCAAGCCGAGCGGGCATCTGACGCTGGGGAACCACCTCGGGGCGGTGCGGCGGTGGGTCGAGGTGGACCAGCACCGGGCGGACGCGCTGTTCTGCGTCGTCGATCTGCACGCGCTCACGGTGGAGCACGATCCGGCGCGTGTGCGGCGGCTCAGCCGGCAGGCGGCGACCCTGCTGCTGGCGGCGGGGCTCGATCCGGAGCGGTGCACGCTCTTCGTACAGAGCCATGTGGACGAGCATGCGCGGCTGTCGTACCTGCTGGAGTGCACGGCGACCGACGGTGAGATGCGGCGGATGATCCAGTACAAGGAGAAGGCCGCGCGGGAGCGGGAGCGGGGCGGGAGCGTCCGGCTGTCGCTGCTGACGTATCCGGTGCTGATGGCGGCGGACATCCTGGCGTACGAGACGGACGAGGTGCCGGTCGGGGAGGACCAGACGCAGCACGTCGAGCTGACCCGGGATCTGGCGGTGCGGTTCAACCAGCGGTACGGGCACACGTTCACCGTGCCCAGGGCGACGGCTCCGGCGGTGGCGGCACGGGTGATGAACCTGCAGGATCCGACGGCCAAGATGGGGAAGTCGGACGACGCGGGGCCGGGGATCGTCTATCTGCTGGACGAGGCCGACGTGGTGCGGAAGAAGGTCATGCGGGCGGTGACCGACTCCGGGCAGGACGTCGTGTACGACCCGCAGGAGCGGCCCGGGCTCGCGAATCTGCTGGAGGTGCTGGCGGCCTGCCGGGGTGGTGGGGCCGATCCCCAGGTGCTGGCCGGTGAGTACTCCTCTTATGGGGCGCTGAAGAGCGACGTGGCCGACGCGGTCGTGGAGGCGCTGCGGCCGGTGCGGAAGCGGCACGCGGAGCTGGTGGCCGATCCCGCGTATGTGGACGGGGTGCTGCGGGACGGGGCGGCTCGGGCGCGGGCGCTGGCGCGGCCGGTGGTCGACCGCGCCTATGGGGCCGTGGGGCTGCTCCCGGCCGTGTGACGGAAGGCGGCCCGGTAGTCGCGCGGGCTGGTGGCGAGGTGGGACGCGAAGTGCTGGCGCATGGTCACCTCGCTGCCGAAGCCCGCGCGGCGAGCCACTTCGGGGAGGGGGTGGTCGGTGCGTTCGAGGAGTTTCTGGGCGGCCGAGACGCGCTGGGTGATGAGCCAGCGGAGCGGGGTGGTGCCGGTGGTGGCCTGGAAGTGGCGGGCGAAGGTGCGGGGGGACATGCCGGCGCGGGCGGCGAGGGTCGCGACCGTGTGGGGTTCGTCGAGGTGGGCGAGGGCGTGGGCGCGTACGGCGGCCAGGGCGTCGGCGTCGCGGTCGGCTCGCGGGGTGGGGCGTTCGATGAACTGGGCCTGGGTGCCGGTGCGGAACGGGGCGGTGACCATGGCGCGGGCGATGGTCGCGGCGGTTTCGGCGCCGTGGGCGGTGCGGACGAGGTGGAGGCAGAGGTCGATGCCCGCGGCGGTGCCGGCGGAGGTCCAGATGCCGCCGTCCTCGACGAACAGGGCGTCGGGTTCCACGGTGACATCGGGGTAGTGGGCCTGGAGGCGGGGTGCCAGCTGCCAGTGGGTGACGGCCCGGCGGCCGTCGAGGAGGCCCGCCTGGGCGAGGGCGAAGGCGCCGGCGCAGAGGGCGGCGACGGGGGTGCCCGCCGCGTGGGCGCGGCGGAGGGCGTCGAGTACGGGCCCGGGGACGGTGGTGTCGGGGTCGACGAGGCCGGGGACGACGACCAGGTCGGCCCGGTCGAGCCAGGTCAGGGGGCGGTCGGGGGTGAGGGTGAGGCCGCCCGGCATGGGGAGGGGCGTGTCGGGGTCGGCGGCGGCGCGGTGGAGTTCGAAGGGCGGGACGCCGCGGAGGGGGCGTTCACTGCCCCAGACCTCGGTGATGACGGAGACGTCGAAGGCGCGGATGCCGGGGAAGGCGACGAGCGCGATGCGGTGCATGGGGCCCAGGATCTCAGGGCGTGGCAGCAAGTCATCGACACGTGGCGTTCCTGCCACTGGTGGGGCGGTGGTGGTGCCGGGAGCATCGTGGGCATGGAGAACGCGCAGCTTGAGGTCGCCGGGAACGCGGCGCTGATCGTCGTCGACGTACAGAAGGGGTTCGAGGAGGAGTTCTGGGGGCGGCGGAACAATCCGGACGCGGAGGGGAACATCGCGGCGCTGATCGACGCGTGGCAGGCGTCGGGGCGGCCCGTCGTCTTCGTACGGCACGACTCGCCCGCCGATTCGCGCTCGCCGTTGCGCGTGGGGCATGCGGGGAACGCGTTCAAGGACGTCGTGGAGGAGCGGCGGGGCAAGGGGTCGGGGCCCGAGCTGCTGGTGACGAAGTCGGTGAACTCGGCGTTCTACGGGGAGCCCGACCTGGACGCGTGGCTGAAGGGCGCGGGGGTGCGGCAGATCGTCATCGCCGGGATCCAGACGAACATGTGCAACGAGACGACCGCGCGGATGGGCGGGAACCTGGGGTACGAGGTGTTGTTCCCGCTCGACGCGATGCACACCTTCGACCTGGCGGGACCGTTCGGGTGGACGGCGAGCGCCGAGGAGCTGTCGCGGGCGACGGCGGTGTCGCTGCACGGCGGGCGGTTCGCGAAGGTCGTGACGACGGCGGAGGTGCTGCTGGGGGCCGGGGCGGTGTGACCCCGGCCCGGTGGCGGGTCAGCCGTTGCCGGAGGCCAGTTCGCGGCTGCGGTCGCGGGCGGCTTCGAGTGCGGCGATGAGGGCCGCGCGGACGCCGTGGTTCTCCAGTTCGCGGATGGCGCTGATGGTGGTGCCGGCGGGGGAGGTCACGGCTTCGCGCAGTTTCACGGGGTGTTCGCCGCTGTCGCGGAGCATGACGGCGGCGCCGATGGCGGCCTGGACGATCAGGTCGTGGGCCTGGGCACGAGGCAGGCCGAGGAGGATGCCGGCATCCGTCATGGCCTCGACCAGGTAGTAGAAGTAGGCCGGGCCGGAGCCGGAGAGGGCGGTCGCGGCGTCCTGCTGGGACTCGGGGACGCGGAGGGTCTTGCCGACGCCGCCGAAGATCTCCTCGGTGTGGGCGAGGTGGTCGGCTGTGGCGTGGCTGCCGGCGGAGATGACGGACATGCCCTCGTCGACCAGGACGGGCGTGTTGGGCATGACGCGGACGACAGGGGTGTCGGGGGCGAGGCGTTCCTCGATGAACGAGGTGGGGATGCCGGCGGCCGCGCTGATGACGAGGCGGTCGCGGGTCACGTGGTGGGCGAGTTCGTCGAGGAGCTTGCCCATGTCCTGCGGCTTGACCGCGAGGATCAGGGTGTCGGCGCGCTTGGCGGCGTCGGCGTTGGAGACGGTCTCGACGCCGTAGCGGGTGTGGAGTTCCTCGGCTCGTTCCGGGCGGCGGGCGGTGACCAGGAGGTGGGTGACCGGCCAGCCGGCCCGGATCATGCCGCTGAGCAGCGCCTCGCCGATCTTTCCGGTGCCGAGGACTGCGACTGTCTGGGTCATTGCTCTGCTCACCTCGCCGTTGCTTCACATGAATGGCGCATTCATGCCGTGCAACATCCTTGCACCGTGGGCCGGGCCGTGGCGGCGATGTCCACGGTGCGGTACGGGCTACGCCGTGCGGCGGCGGAGGGTGGCGGCGCCCAGGACGAGGACGGCGAGTGCGCAGGCGGCGACGACCAGGACGTCACGGAGGAAGTCGCCGGTCACGTCGGTGTGGCGCAGGACCTGGTTCATGCCGTCGACGGCGTACGACATGGGCAGGACGTCCGATACGGCTTCGAGGGCGGGCTGCATCTTGTCGCGCGGGGTGAACAGGCCGCACAGCAGGAGCTGCGGGAAGATCACGGCCGGCATGAACTGGACCGCCTGGAACTCGGAGGCGGCGAACGCGGAGACGAAGAGCCCGAGGGCGGTGCCGAGGAGCGCGTCGAGCAGGGCGACGAGGAGCAGCAGCCAGGGCGAGCCGACCACGTCGAGGCCGAGGAGCCAGACGGCGACGCCGGTGGCGAGGGCGGACTGGACGATGGCGAGGAGCCCGAAGGCGAGGGCGTAGCCGGCGATGAGGTCGGGCTTGCCGAGCGGCATGGCGAGGAGCCGTTCCAACGTGCCGGAGGTGCGCTCGCGCAGGGTGGCGATGGAGGTCACCAGGAACATCGTGATCAGCGGGAAGATCCCGAGCAGGGACGCGCCGATGCTGTCGAAGACCCGCGGGCTGCCGTCGAACACGTACCGGAGCAGGGTGATCATCAGCACCGGGACGAGGAGCATCAGGGCGATGGTGCGCGGGTCGTGGCGGAGCTGGCGCAGTACGCGCGCGGCGGTGGCGAGGGTGCGGGAGCCGTTCATCGCTGGTCCTGGGGGTGTGCGGGGGCGGTCAGGGCGGCTGCGGTGTCGACGAGGTGGAGGAAGGCCTGTTCGACGGTGGCGGTGTCGTTGCGTCGGCGCAGGGCTTCGGGGGTGTCGTCGGCGAGGATCTCGCCCTCGCGCATGAGGAGGAGGCGGTGGCAGCGCTCGGCCTCGTCCATGACGTGCGAGGAGATGAGGAGCGTGGCGCCGCGGTCGGCGGCGATGCGGTGGAACAGCTCCCACAGGTCGCGGCGGAGGACCGGGTCGAGGCCGACGGTCGGCTCGTCGAGGACGAGGAGTTCGGGGGTGCCGAGGAGGGCGACGGCGAGGGAGGCGCGGCTGCGCTGGCCGCCGGAGAGGTTGCCGGCGAGGGCGTCGGCGTGGCTGGTGAGGTCGACGTCGCCGATCGCGCGGGTGACGGCTTCGGCACGGGCGGCGCGGTGGCGGCGGCCGGGCAGGAGGACGGCGGCGAAGTACTCCAGGTTCTGGCGGACGGTCAGGTCGTCGTAGACGGAGGGGTCCTGGGTGACGTAGCCGATGCGGGTGCGGAGGGAGGCGTCGCCGGCGGGGCGGCCGAGGACGTCGAGGGTGCCGGTGACCTTGGCCTGGGTGCCGACGACGGCGCGCATGAGGGTCGACTTGCCGCAGCCCGAGGGGCCGAGGAGGCCGGTGATCCTGCCGGGTTCCACGGAGAAGTCGAGGCCGCGCAGGACGGTGCGGGTGCCCCGTACGGCGGTGAGGCCACGGGCGTGGATGGCGGCACCCGGAGAATTCATCATGTGATGAATACTGCGCCTGGGGGTGGGAGGAGTCAAGGGGGCGGAGGGGGGCGGCCGGGCCGCGCAGAGGGCACGCGGGCGCGAGGCGCGTCGTCGCGCCGGAGGAACCGGCCGACTGCCGGGGAGTGCGCGGTCGCGGCGTCCGCGGCGACGTACACCTCGGAGTGGGACACCGATGGGGCGAGGGCCGGCGACAGCCGCGGTGCTCGGGACCAGGGCCTTCACCCGCAGGACTGCGTCGTCGGCTACGGGCGGCGCTTGGGGCGCTTCTTGCGGGCGGCCGGGTTGCCGGTGCGGCCGGCGCGGCGCTTCTCGTACTGGGCGCGGGCCGTCTCGTACTCGGCGCGCAGCAGCTTCTCGCCGGGGGCCTCGAAGAGGGAGCGCACGAAGTACGCGAGGAGCGAGCCGAGGAAGCCGATGGCCTTCAGGCCGCGCAGGGCGTCCTCGCGCGACGGGTCGGCGGGGCGGCGCGCGAACCCCTCCCACGTCTTGCGGAAGGCGATGGCCGTGCAGATCGCGAACATGACGACGACCAGCGCGTTGACGAACCCGCCGACCTGGGCGATGGCCAGGCCCTGGTAGGCGAACCGCAGCACGAAGGCACCGGCGGCGGCCGCGGCGAGCGAGCCGGCGGCGACACCGGCGCGCCGCAGTCCGTACCCGCCGTCGTGGCCGACCCAGGTCGTGCCGAAGAAACGGAGGGGCTCGGGCTGCGGCCCTTCGGGGGTGCTCGGGGTCGTCAGGTCGTCGCTCACGGGGTCGATTATCCCCGGCGGCCGCCCGGCCCTGCGGGAGGCGTCAGCCGCAGCGCACGGCGACGTACCCGTCGCTGCCGGTCATCACGTACGCGTCGGAGACGTACTGACCGTTGGCGATGTTGTCCCAGAGGTTCGACGTGCCGTACGGGCCGGTGACCCACGTGCCGGGCGTCTGGCAGTTGATGGGCACGCTGACGCCCTCGGGCAGCACCTTCACGATGCCGTACTGCGTCCCGGGGCCGCTGCGGACGTTCAGGCGGACGCCCGGTGCGACCGGGTAGCGCTTGACCGACATGGTCTCGACACGGGCCTCGGCGCCCGCCAGTTCTTCCGTGCTTCCGGTGCTCTCCATGGCCGTACGGCCTCCCCCCATGAGGCGCCCCGCCGGATGCGGGTGCGACACGACGGAGGCTAACAAGCCACACCGTCATCGCACGCATCATCGACTAGGCTCCGTGCGTCGCGCGTGCGTCGCGCGTGCGGACGAACACACACGGGGGTGGACGATGCCGCCGCTGCGCAGTACCGGGCCCGTACCGGAAGCGGAGCATCCGGAGTACGCCGGGAGGTACCGGCTCGACGCGTACCTGGGATCCGGTGGCATGGGGGTCGTCCGGCTGGCGACGTCCGATTCGGGGCTGCGTCTCGCCGTCAAGGTCGTGCACGTGGAGCATGCGGCGGACCCGGAGTTCAGGGCCCGTTTCCGGCAGGAGGTCAACGCGGCCCGGCGGGTCAGCGGGGCGTTCACCGCGCCGGTCGTGGACGCGGACCCGGAGGCGGCGCGGCCCTGGATGGCGACGCTGTTCATCGACGGCCCGACCCTGTCGGAGCGGGTGAAGCGGAACGGCCCGCTGAGCGCGGCCGAGCTGCGCCGGCTGGGGGCCGGGCTGGCCGAGGCGCTGCGCGACATCCACCGCGCGGGCGTCGTGCACCGCGACCTGAAGCCCAGCAACGTACTGCTGGCCGCGGACGGCCCGAAGGTCATCGACTTCGGGATCTCGCGCCCCGCCGACAGCGACCTGCGCACCGAGACGGGCAAGCTGATCGGCACCCCGCCCTTCATGGCGCCCGAGCAGTTCCAGCGGCCCCGGGACGTGGGGCCGGCGGCGGACGTGTTCGCGATGGGCGCGGTGCTGGTGCACGCGGCGACCGGGCGGGGGCCCTTCGACTCGAACAGCCCGTACATCGTGGCGTACCAGGTCGTCCACAACGAACCGGATCTGGCGGGTGTGCCGGAGGACCTGGCGCCGCTGCTGAGGCGCTGCCTGGCGAAGGACCCGGCGGCGCGGCCGACGCCCGACGAGCTGATGAGTGCGCTACGGGCGCCGGAGGGGCACATTCCGGCACAGCGGGGGCCGGTCGACGGGGCGGTCACGGCACCGGTCGGGCCGGTAGGGCCCGTCGCACGGGAAGGTGTACGCCGCCGCAGGAGCCCGCTCGTGTGGGTGGCCGCGCTGACCGCGGTGGCCGCGGCGGTGGTGGGCGGGGTGGTGGCCGTGCAGGGGTTCGGCGGCGACCCGTCGAACGGCCGGCGTACCTCCGCCGAGGAGGCCTTCCGGCCCTGGTCGGTGACGCTCGGCGGGGACCGTCCGCCCTTGTGCGCGGCCGCCGACGCGGCGCTGTACTGCTCGGCGCCCGGTGTGAAGGCCGCGCGGCTCGGGCTCGCCGACGGGGTGCGCGCCTGGTCGGTGCCGTCCGCCGGGCCCGCCGCGCCGGACGCGGAAGCCACCCTGGTGCCGGCCGGAGGGCTGCTGCACGCGGTCGGCCCGGGTACGGCGAGCGGGGGCGGCGCCCGGCTGGAGGCGCTGGACCCGGAGTCGGGGGCCGTGCGGTGGGGCCTGGACCTCGGCGCGTACGCACAGGTGCTGCACAGCGGCGACGCGGCGCTCGTGGTGCTCGCCGACGGCCGCGTACGTGCCCTCGACGCCACGACCGGTACGGAGCGCTGGACGAAGCGCCCGGCCGCGCGGGGCGCCCAGTGGGTGGCGGGCGGCGGGGTGCTCTTCGCGGCGTCCGTCGCGGTGGACGGCTCGTCCACGCTGGTCAGCGCCGTCGACCCGGCGGGCGGCGGGGTGCTGTGGCAGAAGCGGGTGAAGGGCTCGCTGAGCCCGGTCCAGGCGGTGGACGGCGCGCTGGTGCTGCTGTCGGCCGACAAGGACATGTACACGGACGCGGTCGTACGGCTCGACACCGCCGACCGCGGGGTGCGGCGGGTCCCCCTGACGGCCCCCGCCGACCAGGCGCAGGCCGTCGTGGACGGCGACGTCGTGTACGTGGTCGGCTCGGGCGGCTCCCTCGCGGCGGTCGGCGTGGGCGCGGGCGGCGCCGAGCGGTGGCGGCTGGAGACCGGGGCGGCGCGGGTGTCACGGCCGGTGGTGTCGGAGGGGCGCGTGTTCCTGACGGCCGGGGACGGGCGGCTGCTCGTGGTGGACGCGGGGCGGGGTGTGCTGGTGGGCCAGACGGATCCGCGCATGGCCGGCGGCCGCCATACGTTCGCGCCTCTGCTGCCGGCGCCCGTGGTGGCCGGGGGCCGGGTGTACGCGGCGGCACCGGACGGCTCGGTGTTCGGGGTGGACGCCGGGGGTTGGTAGGGCAGCCGCCTCCACCCCACCGGGGGTGAGCGGCCCACCGGGCGGGCGGTCCCACCTACCCCACCCCCCACCGGGGGTCAGACGCCCATGCACGGAACGGGGGTGGACCGGGGGTCGCGCGCGCAGGATTGGCGGTGCTGAGACGTTTCACGCTCATGGGCCCGAGCGAGCCAATCTGAGCACGTGACCCCCGGTCCGCACCCGGACCCACCCACCATCGTGGCGCGCAGGGGGTGGCCCTCAGGCCGGGTGGCCGTTCCGTCGTTGTGCCCACCCGTTCCGCCCTGCGGAACGACTGCCCACAACGACGGAACGGCGGCACCGCGGCGCGAGCCCACAACGACGGAACGGCGGCACAGCGACGCCAGCCCACAACGGCGGAACCGGGTGCGCGCGCCCGCAACGGCGGAACTGCGGTACCGGCCGCTCAGCCCAGCTTGGTGACGTCTCGGACGGCGCCCTTGTCCGCGCTCGTGGCCATCGCCGCGTACGCGCGCAGAGCCGCCGAGACCTTGCGCGTGCGGTTCTTCGGGGCGTACACGCCGTTCAGCGCGGCGCGCCGGGCCGCGAGCGTCTCGTCGTCCACCAGCAGTTCGATCCCGCGGTTCGGGATGTCGATGCGGATGCGGTCGCCGTCCTCGACGAGGGCGATCGTGCCGCCGCCGGCAGCCTCGGGCGAGGCGTGGCCGATGGACAGGCCGGACGTGCCGCCCGAGAAGCGGCCGTCGGTGATGAGCGCACAGGTCTTGCCGAGGCCACGGCCCTTCAGGAAGGACGTGGGGTAGAGCATCTCCTGCATGCCGGGGCCGCCGCGCGGACCCTCGTAGCGGATGACGACGACGTCGCCGTCCTTGACCTGCTTGTTGAGGATCTTCTCGACGGCCTCCTCCTGCGACTCGCAGACGACGGCCGGACCCTCGAAGGTCCAGATCGACTCGTCGACGCCGGCGGTCTTCACGACGCAGCCGTCGACGGCGAGGTTGCCCTTCAGGACGGCGAGGCCGCCGTCCTTGGAGTAGGCGTGCTCGACGGAGCGGATGCAGCCGTTCTCGGCGTCGTCGTCCAGCGCCTCCCAGCGCTCGGACTGGGAGAAGGCCTCCGCCGACCTGACGCACCCGGGAGCGGCGTGCCACAGCTCTACGGCCTCCGGCGAGGGGGAGCCGCCGCGGACGTCCCAGGTCTTCAGCCAGTCGCCGAGCGAGGGGCTGTGGACGGCGTGGACGTCCTCGTCGAGGAGGCCGCCGCGGTGCAGTTCGCCGAGCAGGGCGGGGATGCCGCCGGCGCGGTGGACGTCCTCCATGTAGTACGTCCGGTCCTTCGCGACGTTCGGCGCGACCTTGGCCAGGCACGGAACGCGCCGCGAGACCGCGTCGATCTCCTCCAGGCCGAACGGGACGCCCGCTTCCTGGGCCGCGGCCAGCAGGTGCAGGATCGTGTTGGTCGAGCCGCCCATGGCGATGTCCAGGGCCATGGCGTTCTCGAAGGCCGCGGAGGTCGCGATGTTGCGCGGCAGGACGCTCTCGTCGTCCTGCTCGTAGTAGCGGCGGGTCAGGTCCATGACCGTGCGCGCGGCGTTCTCGTACAGGGCGCGCCGGGCCGTGTGCGTGGCGAGCACGGAGCCGTTGCCGGGCAGGGAGAGGCCGATGGCCTCGGTCAGGCAGTTCATCGAGTTGGCCGTGAACATGCCGGAGCAGGAGCCGCAGGTCGGACAGGCGTTCTCCTCGATCCGGAGGATGTCCTCGTCCGAGATCTTGTCGTTGACGGCGTCGGAGATCGCGTCGACCAGGTCGAGCGTGCGGACCGTGCCGTCGACGAGGGTGGCCCGGCCGGACTCCATGGGGCCGCCGGACACGAAGACCGCGGGGATGTTGAGGCGCAGGGCGGCCATCAGCATGCCCGGAGTGATCTTGTCGCAGTTGGAGATGCAGATCACCGCGTCGGCGCAGTGCGCCTCGACCATGTACTCGACGGAGTCGGCGATCAGATCGCGGGAGGGCAGCGAGTAGAGCATGCCGCCGTGGCCCATGGCGATGCCGTCGTCGACGGCGATCGTGTTGAACTCGCGGGGGATGCCGCCGGCGGCCCTGATGGCCTCGCTGACGATCCGGCCGACGGGCTGGAGGTGGGTGTGGCCGGGGACGAACTCGGTGAAGGAGTTGGCGACGGCGATGATCGGCTTGCGGCCGATGTCCGCGCCCGGTACCCCGGAGGCACGCATAAGGGCGCGGGCGCCCGCCATGTTGCGGCCGTGGGTGACAGTGCGGGACCTCAGCTCGGGCATCGTCGCTCGCTCCTCATCAAATGAAACCGGCTTCTTCGAGCGTACGCCGCCGCTCCAAGATCTGGACAGCGCGTCCGGATACCGGGACGGGATGCTCACCCCTCGGTAGGGCCACGAGGGCTCACGCCTCCGTCAGGTACCGCTGGAGCGTCGGCGCCACCATGGCCACGATCTCCTCCGGGTCCGCCGAGGCCAGCGGCTCCACCTGGATGACGTACCGCAGGATCGCGATGCCGATCATGTGGGAGGCCGCCAGCTCCGCCCGGAACTTCGGGTCCGGTACGGCGAGGTCCGCGGCCACGCGCTCCAGGAGCCGCCGCAGGACGAAGCCGCGCAGGACCTTCGCGGCCGCCTCGTGCGTGAGGGCGGAGCGGATGATCGCGAGAAGGGGTGCCCGGGTCGCCGGGTTCTCCCACACGCCGATGAAGTAGCGGGCCAGGCGCTCGCCGATCCCCTCGGGGCCGGCTCCGAGGACCGCCGGGATGATCAGCGCGGGCTCGAAGGAGACCTCCACCGCCGCCGCGAAGACCTCGTCCTTCGTACCGAAGTAGTGGTGGACGAGCGCCGCGTCGACGCCCGCTGCCTTGGCGATCCCGCGTACCGACGTCTTGTCGTAGCCGCGCTCGGCGAACTCGGAGCGGGCCGCCTCCAGGATGCGTTCGCGGGCGCCCGGGCCCTCGGCGCGCTCCGAGGCGGGCGGACGTCCGCGCCCCCTGCGGGCTCCCGGAGTGCCGCTCATGGGATACGGGCCGTCGACGCCAGGTGCAGCCGGGTGAAGGCCAGCGCCTCGGCGAGGTCGGCCTCACGTTCGGCGGCGGACATGGCGCGCCGGGTGTTGACCTCGATGACGACGTGCCCGTCGAAGCCGGTACGGGCCAGGTGCTCCAGCAGCTCGGCGCAGGGCTGCGTGCCGCGCCCGGGCACCATGTGCTCGTCCTTCGCGGAGCCGCGCCCGTCGGCCAGGTGGACGTGTCCGAGCCGGTCGCCCATCCGCGACACCATGGCCATGGTGTCCGTACGGGCGGTCGCGGTGTGGGACAGGTCGATGGTGTAGTGCCGGTAGTCGTCCTTGGTGACGTCCCACTCGGGCGCGTACGCCAGCATCTCGCGGTCCCGGTAGCGCCACGGGTACATGTTCTCGACGGCGAACCGCACGTCCGTCTCGTGGGCCATCCGCCAGATGCCGGCGACGAAGTCCCGGGCGTACTGGCGCTGCCAGCGGAACGGCGGGTGGACGACGACCGTCGACGCGCCGAGCTTCTCGGCGGCGGCCTGGGCGCGCTGGAGCTTGACCCACGGGTCGGTCGACCAGACGCGCTGGGTGATCAGCAGGCAGGGGGCGTGGACGGCGAGGATCGGCACCTGGTGGTAGTCGGAGAGCCGGCGCAGGGCCTCCAGGTCCTGGCTGACCGGGTCGGTCCAGACCATGACCTCGACACCGTCGTAGCCGAGGCGTGCGGCGATCTCGAAGGCCGTCGCCGTCGACTCCGGGTAGACCGAGGCCGTCGACAGGGCGACCTTCGCATCGGGGACGCGCACCACTGCTTCGGACGGTTCTGCCACGAGGGACAGCGTACGGGGAGGGCCCGCACGTAGGGGAGGAGGTCCGGCGGGCAGGGCCTATGCCTCGGGGAGGTGGTCGAGGCGGCGCAGGATCACGCCCTCGCGCAGCGCCCAGGGGCAGATCTCCAGCTCCACGACCCCGAACAGGTCCATCGCGGCCTCCGCGACCAGGGCGCCCGCCAGCAGTTGTGCCGCCCGTCCCTCCGACACGCCGGGCAGGCCGGAGCGCTGCTCGGCGGTCATGACGGCGAGCTTCGGGACCCAGGACTCGAGTGACGTACGACTCAGTTCGCGCTGCACGTACAGCCCCTCGGAGGAGCCGGGGGCGCCCGCGAGGCGGGCGAGCTGCTTGAACGTCTTGGAGCTGGCGACGACGTGGTCCGGCTTGCCGAACCGGGCGAACTCGCCGACCGTCCGGGCTATCTCCGCGCGCACATGGCGGCGCAGCGCCTTCACGTCGGCCGGGTCCGGCGGGTCGCCGGGCAGCCAGCCCGCGGTGAGCCGCCCGGCGCCGAGCGGCAGGGACACGGCGGCGTCGGGCTCCTCGTCCATCCCGTACGCGACTTCCAGGGAGCCGCCGCCGATGTCGAGCAGCAGCAGCTTCCCGGCGGACCAGCCGAACCAGCGGCGGGCGGCCAGGAAGGTGAGGCGGGCCTCCTCCTCGCCGGTGAGGACCTGGAGGCCGACGCCGGTCTCCTCCTTGACGCGCCGGAGCACGGCGTCGGCGTTGGAGGCGTCGCGGATCGCGGAGGTCGCGAAGGGCAGGACCTCCTCGCAGCCCTTCTCCTCGGCGGTGTGCAGGGCGTCACCGATGATCGTGACGAGCCGTTCGACGCCGTGGGCGCCGATCGCACCGTCCGCGTCGAGCAGTTCGGCGAGGCGCAGCTCCGCCTTGTGGGAGTGGGCGGGCAGCGGTCGGGCGCCGGGGTGCGCGTCCATGACCAGCAGGTGCACCGTGTTCGAACCGACGTCGAGGACTCCGAGTCTCATGCCTGAACGCTACTGCCCCCTGCCGGGGGCCTCCGCATACGCTGGGTGTGTGCCAAAGACGAAGAAGGCCAAGCCGGGCAAAACCGGGGCAGGCAAGAAGAGCGACAAGGCCCCGGGCACCGCCGGAGCCCCCGGGGTCTCCGAGGCCTCCGACCTCCCCGGCGTCCCCGGTGCCTCCGGTGCCTCCGACGCCTCCGACGAAAAGGGGCTGGACTTTCCGCGGGCCTGGGTGGAGTTCCCGGACCCGGCCGACGAGGACCAGGTCTTCCGCTGCGACCTGACCTGGCTGACGTCCCGCTGGACGTGCATCTTCGGCAGCGGCTGCCAGGGCATCCAGGCGGGGCGCGCCGACGACGGCTGCTGCACGCTGGGCGCCCACTTCTCGGACGAGGAGGACGAGCAGCGGGTCGCCTCGCACGTGGAGCGGCTGACGCCCGAGCTGTGGCAGTTCCACGACGTGGGCACCGACAGCGGCTGGGTGCAGCTCGACGAGGACGGCGACCGGCAGACGCGTCGCTGGAAGGGCTCGTGCATCTTCCAGAACCGGCCGGGCTTCGCAGGCGGCGCCGGCTGCGCGCTGCACATCCTGGCGCTGCGCGAGGGGCGCGAGCCGCTGGAGACGAAGCCGGACGTCTGCTGGCAGCTGCCGGTGCGGCGTACGTACGACTGGATCGAACGGCCCGACGACACCAAGGTCCTCCAGGTGTCGATCGGCGAGTACGACCGCCGGGGCTGGGGTCCGGGCGGGCACGACCTGCACTGGTGGTGCACGTCGGCGACGTCGGCGCACGGCGCGGGCGAGCCGGTGTACGTGACGTACCGCCCGGAGCTGACGGAGCTGATGGGCAAGGCGGCGTACGACGTGCTGGTGGAGCTGTGCGAGGCCCGCCTGGCGTCGCAGCTGCCTCTGGTGGCCCCGCACCCGGCGGACCCGGCGCGATAGTCCGGCGTCCCGCCTCGGCGTCGGCCGCTTCAGCCCGGCTGGGGGGCCGTCGCCGACGTGGGACTGGGGGCCTCCGACGAGGCCGGCGGGTTCGTCGAGGGCGGCGGATCCGCGGAGGGCGGCGGGTCGCTCGACGGGGGCGGGTTCGTGGAGGGCGGCGGGGTCGAAGGCGGGGGCGTCGGGTCCGGGTTCTGGGACGACGGCGGCGGAGTGCTCGGGGCCGGGCTGCCGGAGCCCGGCGGCGGGCCCGGGTGCGTGGCCGGCGGGGTCGGTCGCGGTGTGGTGCCCTGCGTGGGGGGCTGCTGCGTGGGCGGGCGTTTGGGCCCGTGGCCGTCGATACCGATGACGGCGCCCGACGGGTTGACGCCGACGCGTGCGCTCCAGGCGCCCTGCGGCTCCCGGCTGTGGTCGACGGTGATGTAGACGTGCTCCGAGCGGCCCGGCTGGAGCGTGCCCGACGAGCGGCTGGCGTACAGCCAGGGCGCGTCCGTCCACAGGGACCAGTCGACCGGGGCGCCGCCGGAGGCCGTGAGCGTGATCATCGTCGTGTCGCCGTACGGCTGGGCGGTCACCGTGATGCGGCCGGGACCCGGACGGCCGGGGTGGGACGGGGGTGCGGGCGTGCCGCTGCTGATGACCTCGACGGAGACGTCCGGGCCCTGCCCGGGGGCGCGGAAGCGCGGGTCGGGGCCGGTGCGGGCGTTGCCCGCGTTCTCGAAGTGGCGGCGGGCCGGCAGTCCGGCGGCCCGGGTGTCGCCCTCGTCGGCGGCGCTCACGGCGGGGCCGTCGCGCCCGTCCCCGGCGCCCGTGTCGCCCCGGTACGCGGCCCACAGGGCGAGAACCGGCGCGGCCAGCACGGTCGCCACGACGGTGGTGGTCACCGCCCGCGCCCGCATCCGGTCCCGCCGCGCCGCGTAGTCCTTCGGGTCCAGCGGGAAGCCGTCGCGGCCGAAGCGGGGCCCGCCGGAGCGGACGCGCGACACGTGCCGCATGGCCGCGCAGGCGGCGGCCCTCGGGGCGGCCACCAGGGGCAGCGTGTCCGGCGTGACCGTCGAGCCGGGCCAGGGGCCGGCCGCCTCGGCGCGCTCGGCGGCGCGGCGGCACAGGGGGCAGTCGTCCACGTGCCGGACGAGTTCGCGGCGCAGGGCGGCGGAGAGCAGGACCTGGTGGTCGCCGGCGAGGCGGGCGACGGCGGAGCAGGTGCCGGTGTCGACGACGGCCAGGGCGGCGCGCGTGCGCTCCACCTCGCAGGCGGCGGCGGACAGCAGTTCGCGCGCGGCCTGCGGGGTCATGCCGAGGACGGCGGCCACCTCGGGCGCGCCGAGCCGGTGGCGTACGGCCAGCTCCAGGGCCTCGCGCTGCTCGGGGGTCGTCCCGGCGGCCTCGGGCCAGGCGAGGAGCGCCAGCTCGCGGCGGCGGCGCTCGGCGGTCTCCTCTCCGGTCCGCGGGGCCTCCTCGGAGACGGGCGCGCGCCCCGTGTGCGCCCCCTGGCGCCTGCGCCGCTGCTGCGCCAGCTCGCGCAGGCAGGCCCAGCGCGCCAGCGCGTACAGCCAGGCCCTGCGCCGGTCCTCCTCCGCGGGACATCGCCCGTACTGGCGCTCGGAGACGGCCAGGACGTCGCCCAGCACGGCGGTCGCCGCGTCGTGGTCGCAGAGCACGGAGAGGCAGTACGTGAACAGGCCGTCGAGATACGGCTCGTAACGCGCGGGCGGACTCTGCGTGAGCGCCTGGTGCCCGGTCCGGGGCGCACGGCGCTGCGCCCGGTGTGCGCCGGTCGTGTACGTGGGGGGCTCCAGCCTGCTGCTCGTCACCCGGCGACCGTAGGCGGCGGAAGGCACACTCCTCGTACCCCTTCGGCACTTTTAAGCCTTACGGGTGAACGTATCCCTCAAAAGAGGACAGGAGGTTTTGCCTCCTCACATATGTCGGCGCTATAGGCCGCGCGTCCGTTCCGGCCCGTTCTCGCCCGTTTCCGACCGCAGCCGACCGGTGACCGGGCGCCGACCGCACCGGTGCGGGGCGGTGCCCGGCGGCCACGGGCGGCTCTGTCAGTGGCGGCCGCTACGGTGTGGCGCATGGCTGCCCGTACGAAATCCTCCAAGGACCGTCCGTCCTACCGCTGCACCGAGTGCGGCTGGACCACGGCCAAGTGGCTCGGGCGGTGCCCCGAGTGCCAGGCGTGGGGGACGGTCGAGGAGTACGGGGCGCCCGCGGTCCGGACGACCGCCGCCGGGCGGGTGTCCACGGCGGCGCTGCCGATCGCCCAGGTCGACGGGCGGCAGGCCGCGGCCCGCTCCACCGGCGTGGACGAGCTGGACCGGGTGCTGGGCGGCGGCCTGGTGCCGGGCGCCGTCGTGCTGCTCGCGGGCGAGCCGGGTGTCGGCAAGTCGACGCTGCTGCTGGACGTGGCCGCGAAGGCGGCGAGCGACGAGCACCGGACGCTGTACGTGACGGGTGAGGAGTCGGCGAGCCAGGTGCGGCTGCGGGCCGACCGGATCGGCGCGCTGAACGACCATCTCTATCTGGCCGCCGAGACGGATCTGTCCGCGGTCCTCGGACACCTGGACGCGGTCAAGCCGTCGCTGCTGATCCTCGACTCCGTGCAGACGGTCGCCTCCCCGGAGATCGACGGCGCGCCCGGCGGCATGGCCCAGGTGCGGGAGGTCGCCGGGGCGCTGATCCGGGCCTCCAAGGAGCGCGGCATGTCGACGCTGCTCGTCGGGCACGTCACGAAGGACGGCGCCATCGCGGGCCCGCGCCTGCTGGAGCACCTCGTGGACGTGGTGCTGCACTTCGAGGGCGACCGGCACGCGCGGCTGCGGCTGGTGCGTGGGGTGAAGAACCGGTACGGGGCGACGGACGAGGTCGGCTGCTTCGAGCTGCACGACGAGGGCATCACGGGGCTCGCCGACCCCAGTGGGCTGTTCCTGACGCGGCGCGCCGAGCCCGTGCCGGGCACGTGTCTGACGGTGACGCTGGAGGGGCGCCGCCCGCTCGTGGCGGAGGTGCAGGCGCTGACGGTGGACTCCCAGATCCCGTCGCCGCGGCGGACGACCTCGGGCCTGGAGACCTCCCGCGTGTCGATGATGCTGGCCGTGCTGGAGCAGCGGGGCCGGATCAGCGCCCTCGGCAAGCGGGACATCTACAGCGCGACGGTCGGAGGCGTGAAGCTCTCCGAGCCGGCGGCGGACCTGGCGGTGGCGCTCGCCCTGGCCTCGGCGGCCAGTGACACGCCGTTGCCGAAGAACCTGGTCGCGATCGGCGAGGTCGGCCTCGCGGGCGAGGTGCGCCGGGTCACGGGCGTGCAGCGCCGCCTCGCGGAGGCCCACCGCCTCGGCTTCACCCACGCCCTGGTTCCGGTGGACCCGGGCAAGGTCCCGCCGGGCATGACCGTCCGGGAGGTCGCCGACGTCGGCGAGGCCCTGCGCGTCCTGCCCCGCACCCGCCGCGCGCCGGCCCACGACCGCGAGCCGGCCGAACAGCCCTGACCGCCGCCCGCCACGGAAGCGCGGCGCTCCCGCGGCACCGCGGCCGGACGAGCGCCGTACCGCCGCCGCGGGGAGATCGGCGGTAGCCCGATCCACGCCGCCGCGCACGCGGTGGGCCGGGGCCCCGCACCGCTCGCGGCGCCGTGGCCGCAATCGGCTCCGATACCGCCGCCACAGAGCGTGGGCCTCGCACCGTCCGCGCCGCCGCGCACGGCGGGGGCCGCGGCCCCGCACGGTTCGCGCTGCCGTGGCCGCAATCGGCTCCGTACCGCCGCCACGGGTGGTACGTGGGCCCGCACCCTCCGCGCCGCCGCGCACGGGGTGGTGCGCAGGGCCGCACGTAGGCCCCGCGCCGCCGCGCACGGGTGGTGCGCAGGGCCGCACGTAGGCCCCGCGCCGCCGCGCACGGCGTGGGCCGCGGCCCCCGCACGGTTCGCGGCGCCGTGGCCGCAATCGGCTCCGTACCGCCGCCGTAGAGTGGCGCGTGAGGGTCCCGCAAGGGTCCGCGTCGCCCCGCTGCGCGGCACGTGCGCCAGGCGCCCGGGTCGTCCGCGTCGGTGTGGCCGGAATGGTCCGGGCCGTGGTGGGCAGAGTTGCCGTCGGGCAGTGGGGCGGGCCGGTGCCTGCCGGGTCGCGGGGCGGTCGGAGGTGCCTCCGGGAGCCGTGTGACGGGGGTCCCTCTTTGCGGGCGCACCCCTCGCGCGGGTGGGGGTCGCTAGACTTTGCCCTGGTCTCGCCCACCCGTACGAGCCGGAGGAGTGCAGTGGCAGCCAACGACCGGGCAGCAGCACCCGGAAAGTCCGGCGGAGGCTCCGGGTCCGAAGCGCTCATGCGCGCGTCCCTGAGCGCTGTCGCTCCCGGCACGGCCCTGCGGGACGGACTGGAGCGCATCCTCCGCGGAAACACCGGCGGTCTCATCGTCCTCGGCATGGACAAGACCGTCGAGTCGATGTGCACCGGCGGCTTCGTGCTGGACGTGGAGTTCACCGCGACGCGCCTGCGCGAGCTCTGCAAGCTGGACGGCGCGCTCATCCTCGACAAGGACATCACCAAGATCCTCCGCGCCGGCGTCCAGCTGGTGCCGGACGCGTCCATCCCCACCGAGGAGACCGGCACCCGCCACCGCACCGCGGACCGCGTGTCCAAGCAGTGCGGCTTCCCGGTGGTGTCCGTGTCCCAGTCGATGCGGCTCATCGCGCTCTACGTGGACGGCGAGCGCCGCGTCCTGGAGGAGTCGGCCGCGATCCTCTCCCGCGCCAACCAGGCCCTCGCCACGCTGGAGCGGTACAAGCTGCGCCTCGACGAGGTGGCCGGCACGCTGTCGGCCCTGGAGATCGAGGACCTGGTGACCGTGCGGGACGTCACGGCGGTCGCGCAGCGCCTGGAGATGGTCCGCCGGATCGCCACCGAGATCGCCGAGTACGTGGTCGAGCTGGGCACCGACGGCCGGCTCCTCGCGCTGCAGCTGGACGAGCTGATCGCGGGCGTCGAGCCCGAGCGCGAGCTGGTCGTCCGGGACTACGTGCCCGAGCCGACCGCGAAGCGGTCCCGTACGGTCGCCGAGGCGCTGACCGAGCTGGACGCCCTGTCGCACTCCGAGCTGCTGGAGCTGGCCACGGTGGCCCGCGCCCTCGGTTACAGCGGCTCGCCGGAGACCCTGGACTCCGCGGTCTCGCCGCGCGGCTACCGGCTGCTGGCGAAGGTCCCGCGGCTGCCCGGCGCGATCATCGAGCGGCTCGTGGAGCACTTCGGCGGACTGCAGAAGCTGCTCGCGGCGAGCGTCGACGACCTGCAGACGGTCGACGGCGTCGGCGAAGCACGGGCCCGCAGCGTCCGCGAGGGCCTGTCGCGGCTGGCCGAGTCGTCGATCCTCGAACGGTACGTCTGAGCCGGTCCCAGGAACTGAGCCCGGCCCCCGGGAACCGGTACGCCCGATCGCGCCCGCGGTCGGGCGCCCGTCGTTCGTCGGCCCTTCGTCGGTCCCCGTCGGCCCTCGTCAGGCCTTCGTCGGTCCTCGTCAGTCCTTGGTGAGCGTGATCGCCGCGCGCAGGACCTTCGCGCCCGGGACCGTGGCCTCCGCCAGGTACGTGCCCGGGGCGGCCGTCCGCGCGGCCGGGGTCGCGCACTGCGGGGCGCTGTGGCGGCGGTCCCACTCGACGGTGTAGGTGGCGGTCCCGCCGGCCGGGACGGCGACCCACGCGCTGCCGGAGCCGCTGGGGCAGTCCTTGGAGGACCAGACCTGGTCGTCCGTCTCGTCACTGACCGTCAGAACGGCGGTGGCGGGCCCCAGATCGGTCTTGCACGCGGCCGACGAGGTGTTCCTGGCGGTCAGCCGGAACCGCGGCTTCTCGCCGGGCGCGTACGACACCTTCGTGGTGCTCAGGGCCAGCTGCAGGGATCCGGGGGCACAGGTGGGGAGCGGCGAGGTCGCCGGGACCTGCTGGGCGGAGCCGGTGCCGCCGCCGGCGCCCGTGGAGGAGCCGTCGCCGGACCCGCCGCCGCTGCCGTCGCCGCCGGCGGACGAGGTGTCGCCGTTCTTGCCGTCCGTGCCCGCGCCGGCGCTCGTACCGGCCTGGTCACCGGGGTCGTCCGACTCGTCGCGCCCGCCGGGCTGGCTGCTGATGGCCGGGCCGGAGGGTGTGGGGCCCGGGGTGATGGAGGGCGCGGGGGACGTCGCCTTGGCGTCGTCGCCGGCCTTGGCCGGCTCGTCGTCACCGGAGCTGACGAACCATACGATCAGCACCGCGAGCAGCGCGGCCAGACTCGCCGCGACTGCCCTCCGCCGCCAGTAGATGGAAGAGGGAAGCGGCCCGACCGGATTGCGCAGAGATCCCACGCCCAAACTCTACGAGAGATCGACGCCAACTCCCGCCCCACCCGCCGCTCCTGCGCCAAGTTTTGCCGATGATCACATCCGCCCCAGCTCTCGCGGAGGACGGCGGCGCACGACCACCCCCGGGGGCCAGGTACCGTCCGTAACCATGAGTCAGGACCTCTATCGCGCCATCACCGACTTCGCCCAGGGCACACCGCACTGGGTGCACGTCTTCGCCGAGATCGGGACGGACGCCGGACTGCTGCTCTTCGGGCTGCTGTTCGTCGTCGCGTGGTGGCGGGCGCGCCCCGCCGGTTCCCGGGCCATGGCGCTCGCCGCGCTCGCGCCCGTGGCCACCGCCTTCGGCTACGTCGTCAGCGAGACGCTCAAGTCGCTGATCGACGAGGAGCGTCCGTGCCGGGCGGTCGCCCGTGCCGCGAAGTCGATCGCCGAGTGCCCGCCGTACGGGGACTGGTCGTTCCCCAGCAACCACTCGGCGATCGCGGGCGCGTCGGCGATGGCGCTGATCCTGGCCTGGCGCGGGATCGGCTGGCTCACCGCGCCGCTGGCGGTGCTGATGGCGTTCTCGCGCGTGTTCGTCGGCGTGCACTACCCGCACGACGTGGCCGCGGGCCTGGTCGTGGGCGCACTGGCGGTCGTGGTGTTCGTACGGCTGCTGACCGGCCCGGCCGGGAAGCTGGTGGAGACCATGCGGACGAGCAGGTCCGGCGCCGCGCGGTGGCTTGCGGGCCCCGGTCCGGCCGCCGAGCTCTCCGGCGACGCCACCCACACGGTCCACCGCCGGCGGGGCGCACAGCGCGGAGGCCGGCGGGCCGCGCGCCACGAGCGCCGGGAGCCGACGCACCGCCGGGTCTCCTGATCCGGGCGCGGCGTGCCAGGATCGGAGGGCCATGACTGCGACCGACATCCCCGCCCCGGCCCCCGTCCCCGCCGCCCCCGCACACGGGGAGCTGCACGGACCCGTCCTCGCCTGGTTCGAGCAGCACGCCCGTGACCTGCCCTGGCGCCGCCCCGATGCGGGTGCCTGGGGCGTGATGGTCAGCGAGTTCATGCTCCAGCAGACGCCGGTGAGCCGCGTGCTGCCGGTGTACGAACAGTGGCTGGCCCGCTGGCCCCGGCCGGCCGACCTGGCGGCCGAGGCGCCCGGCGAGGCGGTCCGCGCCTGGGGCCGGCTCGGCTACCCGCGCCGCGCCCTGCGCCTGCACGGGGCGGCCGTCGCCATCGCGGAGCGGCACGGCGGCGACGTGCCCGACGACCACGCGCAGCTGCTGGCGCTGCCCGGCGTCGGCGAGTACACGGCGGCGGCGGTGGCGTCCTTCGCGTACGGGCAGCGCCACGCCGTGCTGGACACCAACGTCCGCCGCGTCTTCGCCCGTTCGGTCACCGGCGTCCAGTACCCGCCCAACGCCACGACGGCGGCCGAGCGCCGCCTCGCCCGTGCGCTGCTGCCGGGCGACGCGTCGACGGCGGCCCGCTGGGCGGCGGCCTCCATGGAGCTGGGCGCGCTCGTGTGCACGGCCAGGAACGAGGAGTGCGGCCGCTGCCCGATCGCCTCCCGGTGCGCCTGGCGGCTCGCCGGGAAGCCCGCGCACGACGGGCCGCCCCGGCGGGGCCAGACGTACGCGGGGACGGACCGCCAGGTGCGCGGCAAGCTGCTCGCGGTCCTGCGGGAGGCCGTCGCGCCCGTACCGCAGGCCGCCCTCGACGCCGTGTGGGACGAGCCGGTGCAGCGGGCCCGTGCGCTCGACGGCCTGGTCGCGGACGGCCTGGTCGAGCCCCTGGACGGCGGGCTGTACCGGCTGCCCCTGGCGTGACGCACCGTTGCCGCACGGTCGCTGTTACACAACCGATGGACAGCCGTGCGTCCGCCGAGGGCTGGCTCGGACAGCCCCGTGACAACAGCTCCGTAGTTTCTCGTGATGTCAGCGAGCGCCGCGAAAAGACGCGATGACCGAACGCCGCTGACGCAGTGGACGCAGTGCTTTGTCACGGGGAAACGGAGGCGGTTCGGGATGTCGCACGGCGAGGTGCTCGAATTCGAGGAGTACGTCCGCACTCGGCAGGACGCCCTGCTGCGCAGCGCCCGACGCCTCGTGCCGGACCCGGTGGACGCGCAGGACCTGCTGCAGACGGCGCTGGCCCGGACGTACGGCCGCTGGGACGGCATAGCCGACAAGGCGCTCGCCGACGCCTACCTCCGCCGCGTCATGATCAACACGCGGACGGAGTGGTGGCGGGCCCGCAAGCTGGAGGAGGTCCCCACCGAGCAGCTGCCCGACGCGTCCGTCGACGACGCCACCGAGCAGCACGCCGACCGGGCCCTGCTGATGGACGTGCTGAAGGTCCTCGCCCCCAAGCAGCGCAGCGTCGTCGTGCTGCGACACTGGGAGCAGATGAGCACCGAGGAGACCGCCGAAGCGCTCGGCATGTCGACCGGTACGGTGAAGAGCACGCTCCACCGGGCTCTCGCCCGGCTCCGCCAGGAGCTGGAGAGCCGGGACATCGACGCCCGCGCCCTGCACGCCACGGGCGCCACGGGCCGCGCGGTCCGTCCCGCTCGTACGGAGCGTGTGGTCGGACAGCGTCAGGGACGGGAGCGGGAGCGGTGCGCGGCCTGAGCGGCAGACGCGGGAGCGGCACGGTGCGGATCCGGGCGGCGGGTACGGCGGGAGTGGCCGTGGTCGCCGCCGTCGGCCTGCTCGCGACCGGGTGCTCGGCCGGCGGCACCGGCGCCCGCGACGAGGGCGCCGCGCGGACCGACCAGGGCACCGCGAACACCGCCCCGAGCCCCCAGGCGTCGTCCTCGGCGCCGGCCTTCCAGCGGGTCGACGTGGTGGAGCTGGTCAAGAGCGACCCGAAGGTCAGCGACCAGGTGAAGGACGACCTGAAGCCGTGCGCGGCGGACGCCTACCCGGTCGACACCTCGTACGGGAACCTGACCAACACCGGTGCGCCCGACGTCGTCGTCAACGTGCTGACGTGCGGCGACATGGTCGGCATAGGAACGTATGTGTACCGGATGCGGGACAACAAGAAGTACGAGAACGTCTTCGCCCTGGAAGAGCCCGCGGTGTACTCCACGATCGACCGCGGCGACCTCGTCGTCACCAAGCAGGTGTACGCGAAGGGCGACCCCGTGGCGTATCCGTCCCGCGAGGACGTGATCACCTACCGGTGGGTGGGCAGCAAGTTCACCGAGCACGACGTGGTGCACAACGAGTACAGCAAGGCGGTCGACGGCGGAGACATCGAGGGTTCCGCACCGACCGCGCAGAGCGAGAACTGAGAGGGCGCGGAGGACGCGGGATGGCCGAGACCCATGTGCTGTTCGTCGAGGACGACGACGTCATCCGGGAGGCCACGCAGCTGGCGCTGGAGCGGGACGGCTTCACGGTGACGGCGATGCCGGACGGGCTGTCCGGCCTGGAGTCGTTCCGGGCGGACCGGCCGGACATCGCGCTGCTGGACGTGATGCTGCCGGGCATGGACGGCGTGAGCCTGTGCCGCCGCATCCGCGACGAATCGACCGTGCCGGTGATCATGCTCTCGGCGCGTGCCGACTCCATCGACGTGGTCCTGGGCCTGGAGGCCGGCGCCGACGACTACGTGACGAAGCCGTTCGACGGGGCCGTGCTGGTGGCGCGGATCCGCGCCGTGCTGCGCCGCTTCGGGCACGCGGGCGGGCCGTCCGGTGCCGACGGCGGCGACCAGGCGGGCCAGGGCGAGCGGGGGCTGCTGGTCTTCGGCGACCTGGAGGTGGACACCGAGGGCATGGAGGTCCGCAAGGGCGGCGCGCCCGTGGCGCTGACCCCGACGGAGATGCGGCTGCTGCTGGAGTTCTCGTCGGCCCCCGGCACCGTGCTCTCGCGCGACAAGCTGCTGGAGCGGGTCTGGGACTACGGCTGGGGCGGTGACACGCGCGTGGTGGACGTCCATGTGCAGCGGCTCCGCACGAAGATCGGCCAGGACCGCATCGAGACGGTGCGGGGCTTCGGCTACAAGCTCCGCGGCTGATACGCGCGCCGCGGTCCGCTCCGTACCCCCTTCTCCCCCGTCAGCCCCCGCCCGCTCCCCGCATCAGAACAGGACAGCGCCTCGATGAAGCCGCCCGCCCTCCGTACCGGCGTCCGATGGAAGATCTCCATCGCGATCGCCGCCGTGGGCGCTCTCGTCGCGGTCGCGCTCAGCCTGGTCGTCCACAACGCCGCACGCGTGTCGATGCTGGACAACGCGCGCGAGGTGCAGATGGAGCGGCTGCTGTCCGCGCAGCGCATGTACGAGGCGTCCAAGCCCAAGGAACCGAAGTTCGGTACGAAGGTGAACGACCCCGCGCTGCCGCCGGAGCTCGACCGGATCCTGCAGCGCAAGCACCGCGGGACGTACGTGGAGGAGCACGAGGACGGCGCGCCGGACGTGTGGGCGGCCGTGCCGCTGGCGAACGGGGACACGCTGTCGCTGCACACGCGGTTCGCCAACCGCAGCGCCACGATCATGAAGCGGCTCGACGAGGCGCTGATCGTGGGCTCGGTGTCCGTGGTGTTCGGCGGCAGCGCGCTGGGTGTGCTGATCGGCGGGCAGCTCTCGCGCCGGCTGCGCAAGGCGGCCACGGCGGCGGGCAAGGTCGCCCAGGGCAACACGGACGTCCGGGTGCGGGACGCCATCGGCGGTGTCGTACGGGACGAGACGGACGAGCTGGCGCGGGCCGTGGACGCGCTGACGGACGCGCTGAACGAGCGCATCGAGGCCGAGCGCAGGGTGACCGCCGACATCGCGCACGAGCTGCGCACGCCGGTCACGGGCCTGCTGACCGCGGCGGAGCTGCTGCCGCCGGGCCGCCCGACCGAGCTGGTGCGGGACCGGGCCCAGGCGATGCGGCAGCTCGTCGAGGACGTCCTGGAGGTGGCCCGGCTGGACAGCGCCTCGGAGCGGGCCGAGCTGCAGGAGATCGCGCTGGGCGAGTTCGTCAGCCGCCGGGTCGCGGTGCTGGGTCCGGACGTGGTGGTGCGGGTGGTGCACGAGTCGTGGGTCAACACCGACCCGCGGCGCCTGGAGCGGATCCTGCTGAACCTGCTGACGAACGCCGCCAAGTACGGCCGGCCGCCGGTCGAGGTGACCGTCGAGGGCCGGGTGGTACGGGTGCGGGACCACGGGCCCGGCTTCCCGGAGGCGCTGCTGCGCGACGGGCCGAGCCGGTTCCGTACGGGCGCCAGCGACCGCGCCGGGGGCGGTCACGGCCTCGGGCTGACCATCGCGGCGGGCCAGGCACGGGTGCTCGGCGCGCGGCTGACGTTCCGCAACGCGGCCCCCGAGACGCCGGAAGGCACCGCCCGGGATTCGGGCGGCGCCATCGCGGTGCTGTGGCTGCCGGAGCACGCTCCGACGAACACGGGGTCCTTCCCGATGCTGCCGTTCCCCGACGAGGACGGAGCGCCGGGGGCGCCGGGCGTCAGATGAGGACGCCCTCGGCGCGCAGGAAGGCGGCCGGGTTCACGGCGGAGCCGTAGTTCGGCGTCGTACGGATCTCGAAGTGCAGGTGCGGGCCGGACGAGTTGCCGGTGTTGCCGGACAGGCCGATGAGCTGGCCGGTCTTCACCTTCTTGCCGACGAACACGTTGATCTTGGACAGGTGGGCGTACTGCGAGTACGTGCCGTTGGCGTGCTTGATCACGATCGCGTTGCCGTACGCGGAGCCGTCGCCGCCGCCGTTCGGGCCGGCCTTGACGACGACGCCCGAGTGGGCGGCCTTGACCGGGGTGCCGACCGGCACGGCGAAGTCCTGGCCGGAGTGCTTGTTCGTCCACATCGCGCCGCCCTGGTTGTAGCTGGCGGTCAGCGTGTAGCCGGTGACCGGCTTGACCCAGTCCACGGCCTTGGCGGCCTTGGCGGCCTTGGCGAGGGCGGCCTTCTTGGCGGCGGCCTTCTTCGCGGCGGCGGCCTTCTGGGCGGCGGCGGCCTTGGCGGCCACGGCCTTCAGCTGGGCGGCCTTGGCCTGCGCGTCGGCCTGGGCGGCGACGGCGGCAGCGGCGTCCACGGCGACGGGTGCCGACAGCGCCTCGGCCGCGAAGGCCGACGTACCGGCTCCGAACGCCACGGACGCTCCCAGGCCGGCGGCGGCGAGGGCGACGACGGCGTTGCGGGCGGAAAGCTTGCGCTGCGACATACGGGGAAGTCCTCCGGGATCCTGACAACAAGGGACCCGACGCAACCGGTGCGCCGGGCTTCGGTCATCCTTGGTACCGCCTTCTCCCGGAGCGCCCCAAACGCCCGATCTACGACATACGGTCGTAGTGCGCGACCTGTGACGGCCACACTTGACGGCTGCGGCCATACGGGCACCAGCCCATCGATATGGGCGGGAAAAGGGCGGAACACCCCCACGTCGAAGGCACGACCACCCCTCGCGCACCGGGGTCCCAGCCGCACGAGCCCCTGCCGGTCAGCCACCCGCACCAGGGGGCATACCCCGGCCCGCTGCGGACCGCGACTCACTATTCCCTCTAGTACGTCCGAAATGCCCTGTGCGCCTTGTCACGGAACCAGGCCGAAAATCGACGCATCTCCGGCCCGAAGTGCCGCACCGCCTTCTTCCTGAGGGCCGCCCCCTCCGGAATGCTCCTGTGCCATGAGACCCGTGACGCGCACCACAGCCCACGCCGGGCGCACCAGGGCCTTCCGGCGCCTGACCGCCGTCGGCCTCGCCGCCCTCCTCGCCTGGACGCTCCAAGGCCCCCTGGGCTCCCCGGCCGGGGCCGGCCCGTCGGACACCGGCCTCAAGGGGGCCCTCGACACGATCCTCAGCGACGCACGACTCGACGGTGGCGCCGTGAGCGTCGTCGTCGCGGACGCCGCGACCGGGGACACCCTCTACCAGCGCGACAGCGGCGACCGGCTGATGCCCGCCTCCAACACCAAGATCTCCACCTCGCTGGCCGCCATGGCCGTGCTGGGACCCGACCACCGGTTCCGTACGGAGGTGCTGGCGAGCACCCGCCACCGGGACGGCGTCCTGCGCGGGGACCTCTACCTGCGCGGCACCGGCGACCCCACGACCCTGGCGAGCGACTACGACCGGCTGGCCGCCCGTGTCGCCGCGGCGGGCGTCAAGCGGGTCACGGGCCGTCTCCTGGCCGACGACACCCGCTTCGACCGCCTGCGCTTCGGCGACTCCTGGGCGGCCGACGACGAGTCGGCGTACTACGCGGCACAGATCTCGCCGCTCACCCTCGCCCCCGACACGGACTACGACGCGGGAACCGTCGTCGTCCAGGCCTCGCCGGCCGCAGCCGTCGGCGGGCGTCCCGTGGTCGCCCTCACCCCGAGGACCGACTACGTCCGCATCGACAACCGAGCCACCACCGTCGGCGCCGGCAAACCCGACACCCTCACCATCGAGCGCGCCCACGGCACCAACACGATCGTGATCAGCGGCGAGATCCCCCTCCAGGGCTCACCCACCAAGGAGTGGATCGCCGTCGACGAGCCGACCGGCTACGCGGCCGCCGTGTTCGCCGACGCCCTCGCCGCGCACGGCGTACGCGTCGACGGCCCCACCCGCCTCGGCGTGAAGACGCCCGCCACGGCCCAGCTCCTCGCCGGCCACAGCTCCATGCCGCTCAAGGAGCTGATGCGCCCCTTCATGAAGCTGTCGAACAACATGCACGCGGAAGCGCTCACCAAGGCCATGGGCCATGAGACCGCGGGCAGCGGCAGCTGGAGCGCGGGCCTCGACACGATCACCGCGTACCTGAAGAAGGAGGGCGTGGACACCGCACAGCTGCGCCAGGCCGACGGCTCCGGCCTGTCGCGGAAGAACCTGTTCCCCGCCGCCCAGCTCGCCCGGCTGCTCGTCGCCGTCCAGGACTCCCCCTGGTACGCCGACTGGTACGCCTCCCTGCCGGTCGCCTGCCACGCGGACCGCGCCATCGGCGGGACGCTGCGCACCCGCATGTGCAACACGCCGGCCGCGCTCAACGCCCACGCCAAGACGGGCTCGCTGACGGGCGCCTCCGCCCTGTCGGGCTACGTCACGGACAAGGCGGGCCGACGGCTGGTGTTCAGCATCGTCCTGAACAACTACCTGGCGTCGTCGGTGAAGAGCATCGAGGACGCGATCGTCGTCACGCTGGCCTCGTCGGACACGGCGGCCGGCACGATCGCCACGCCGGCCCCGCCCACGGCACGCGTCTCCGGGCGGGACGCCGGCCTGGAATGCGCCTGGCGCAAGCCGGAGGCCGCCTGCTGAGTCCCGGAAGCCCGGGGCGCACGCGAAAGGGCTCGCCCCGGACCGTACACACGGTCCGGGGCGAGCCCTTCAGTCACTGCTCACCGCTCGGAGCGGCGATGCCTCACGCGTCCTTGGACAGGTTCGGCCCCGCGCCACCGGCCGCCTCGATCGGCGGAACGTCGGGCAGCGCCGACTTCTCCTCACCGCGGAAGGTGAACTTCTTCTCCTCACCCTCGCCCTCGGTGTCCACGACCACGATGTGACCGGGCCGCAGCTCGCCGAAGAGGATCTTCTCCGACAGCACGTCCTCGATCTCGCGCTGGATCGTCCGGCGCAGCGGACGGGCACCCAGCACGGGGTCGTAGCCCTTCTTCGCCAGGAGGATCTTCGCGTCACCGCTGAGCTCGATGCCCATGTCGCGGTCCTTCAGACGCTCGTCCACCTTGGCGATCATCAGGTCGACGATCTGGATGATGTCGTCCTGGCTGAGCTGGTGGAAGACGACGGTGTCGTCGACACGGTTCAGGAACTCGGGCCGGAAGTGCTGCTTCAGCTCTTCGTTGACCTTCGCCTTCATCCGGTCGTAACCCGTCTTGACGTCGCCCTGGGCGGCGAAGCCCAGGTTGAAGCCCTTGGAGATGTCCCGGGTCCCGAGGTTGGTCGTCATGATGATGACCGTGTTCTTGAAGTCCACGACCCGGCCCTGGGAGTCGGTCAGGCGACCGTCCTCCAGGATCTGGAGAAGGGAATTGAAGATATCGGGGTGGGCCTTCTCGACCTCGTCGAAGAGGACGACGGAGAACGGCTTGCGGCGCACCTTCTCGGTGAGCTGGCCGCCCTCCTCGTAACCCACGTATCCGGGCGGGGAGCCGAAGAGACGGGAAACGGTGTGCTTCTCGCTGAACTCCGACATGTCGAGCGAGATCATCGCGTCCTCGTCGCCGAAGAGGAATTCGGCGAGCGTCTTGGACAGCTCGGTCTTACCGACACCGGACGGGCCGGCGAAGATGAACGAGCCACCGGGGCGCTTCGGGTCCTTGAGGCCGGCCCGCGTACGGCGGATGGCCTGCGACAGGGCCTTGATGGCGTCCTTCTGGCCGATGACGCGCTTGTGGAGCTCGTCCTCCATGCGGAGCAGACGGGAGGACTCCTCCTCCGTCAGCTTGAAGACCGGGATGCCGGTGGCGGTCGCGAGGACCTCGGCGATCAGCTCGCCGTCGACCTCGGCGACGACGTCCATGTCGCCGGCCTTCCACTCCTTCTCCCGCTTGGCCTTCGCCGCCAGCAGCTGCTTCTCCTTGTCGCGGAGAGAGGCCGCCTTCTCGAAGTCCTGCGCGTCGATCGCGGACTCCTTGTCCCGGCGGACGGCGGCGATCTTCTCGTCGAACTCGCGGAGGTCCGGCGGCGCGGTCATCCGGCGGATGCGCATCCGGGAACCGGCCTCGTCGATCAGGTCGATCGCCTTGTCCGGCAGGAAGCGGTCGGAGATGTACCGGTCGGCCAGCGTGGCCGCCTGGACGAGCGCCTCGTCCGTGATGGACACACGGTGGTGCGCCTCGTAGCGGTCCCGGAGGCCCTTGAGGATCTCGATCGTGTGCGGCAGGGACGGCTCCGCGACCTGGATGGGCTGGAAGCGGCGCTCCAGGGCCGCGTCCTTCTCCAGGTACTTGCGGTACTCGTCGAGCGTGGTCGCACCGATGGTCTGCAGCTCACCACGGGCCAGCATCGGCTTCAGGATGGAGGCCGCGTCGATGGCGCCCTCGGCGGCACCCGCGCCCACGAGCGTGTGCAGCTCGTCGATGAACAGGATGATGTCGCCGCGGGTGCGGATCTCCTTGAGCACCTTCTTCAGGCGCTCCTCGAAGTCACCGCGGTACCGGGAGCCGGCGACGAGCGCGCCCAGGTCCAGGGTGTAGAGGTGCTTGTCCTTGAGGGTCTCGGGCACCTCGCCCTTGACGATGGCCTGCGCCAGGCCCTCGACGACCGCCGTCTTGCCGACGCCGGGCTCGCCGATGAGGACCGGGTTGTTCTTGGTACGGCGGGACAGCACCTGCATGACCCGCTCGATCTCCTTCTCGCGCCCGATGACCGGGTCGAGCTTGGACTCACGAGCGGCCTGGGTGAGGTTCCGGCCGAACTGGTCGAGGACCAGGGACGTCGAGGGCGTGCCCTCGGCGGGACCGCCTGCGGTGGCGGCCTCCTTGCCCCCGGAGTAACCGGAGAGCAGCTGGATGACCTGCTGCCGCACCCGGTTGAGATCGGCGCCCAGCTTCACGAGGACCTGGGCGGCGACGCCCTCGCCCTCGCGGATCAGGCCGAGCAGGATGTGCTCGGTGCCGATGTAGTTGTGGCCGAGCTGAAGGGCCTCGCGGAGCGACAGCTCCAGCACCTTCTTGGCACGGGGCGTGAAGGGGATGTGGCCGGACGGGGCCTGCTGGCCCTGGCCGATGATCTCCTCCACCTGCTGGCGGACCGCCTCGAGCGAAATCCCGAGGCTCTCCAGGGCCTTAGCGGCGACACCCTCACCCTCGTGGATCAGGCCCAGGAGGATGTGCTCGGTGCCGATGTAGTTGTGGTTGAGCATCCGGGCTTCTTCCTGAGCCAGGACGACAACCCGCCGCGCGCGGTCGGTGAACCTCTCGAACATCGTTAATCGCTCCTCAGAGCGGTCAGGCAGTAAGGGGTCGGTCCCCTCCCTGTCCTTCCGCAGCTTAGTCCCGCAAGCGGGGACCGCTCATTCCAACTGCCGACACCCGTCGATGGCCTCCTGACCCGAACGCCGACAAATGCTCCAACCCGATGGTGCGAGACGATGTTCCCGCAGGCCAGGCAGTTAGCCTCACCGACAGTACGCCGATGGCGAACGTGAGACGTCCGCGGCCGCGTGTCGCCCCTCCCCACTAGGAATGTCTTACCCGTAAGCACTGACACTCCATGCGGCACACCCCGGGTGCCTCAGCTACGGGCGAACATCCTTGCGCTGGCGAATGCGCCCGTACGCCCCCAACCTGGACACGCAGAGCGATCGTGCTTCCACCCTGCGTAACTTCCCCGGGGCGTTGGGAGTTCCCCGGTCATGGCCTCCTCCGCGCTGCCGACCCTGCCGCCGGCCTTCCCCCTCGGCCCTCCCGCCGAGTCCGCCGTCTCCGGCGCGGCCGTCGTTCCCCTGCCGGGCCCCCGTCCGGTGCCGGATGCCGAGGCGTCCGGGAGCGGCGGGGTCGCGCGGTGGTACGAGCGGGTGCTGGGCTGGGCCGCCGTCGAGGGGCCGCCGGTGCAACTGCCGACCGGGCTGCGCTTCGACGCGCTGGATCTGCCGGCCACCGCCGGCTTCGCCGTGCTGCGGCGGGTGGGCGGTGGCTGGCCCGTGGCCCTCTGCGGGGACCGGATGCTGATGCTCGTGGCCGCGGGGAGCGCGGACGAGCTGCCCGGCCTCCTCGACTGGCTCGAATGGGGCGGCGTCGGCCTCGACCTCGCCGCACGGGGTACGGGCGGCCGGATGCCCGCCCCCACTCCCCCAGGATGGAACGGACCCGGCACGCCCGGAGCCGCCGTATGGCTGCGGCCGCCCGAGCCGGGGCGCGAGGTGGAGCCGGCCCTTCCGGGCCTCCCGCCGTTCGCTCGCGCGGTCGGCGGCGGTGACGTCACCGGCCTGGCACGGCTCGTGTCCGTGGCCGCGACGGAATGTCACCGGGCCCGGCTGCTCGGCGTCGGCACCCCGCGGGCCGCCGGTCAGCGGTTGGCGTCCTCGTAGGCCTGCTTGATGTCGGCCGGGACACGACCGCGGTCGTTCACGTTGTAGCCGTTCTCCTTGGCCCACGCGCGGATCTTCGCGGTGTCCGGGCTGCCGCTCGTGGCGGTGCCGCGGCCCTTGCCACGGCCACCGGCGGCGCGGCCACCGGTGCGCCGGCCGCTCTTGGTGTACGGCTCGAGCAGGCCGCGGAGCTTGTCCGCGTTGGCGGTGGTGAGGTCGATCTCGTAGGTCTTGCCGTCCAGAGCGAACGTCACGGTCTCGTCCGCCTCGCCGCCGTCGAGGTCGTCGACAAGAAGGACCTGAACCTTCTGTGCCACCGGATTTCCTTTCATCGAAAATGCAGTACGCGGAAAGGAAACCGCTTTTCTCTGGAAAACACAAACCCTTGGGAGAGGTTCAGATCCGCGAGAACGCGGGAAACGTACGCGATTCGGACATAGGGATCCGGTTCGCCCCGACCCTTCACAGGTGCAGAAGCATCCGGCTGTTGCCCAAGGTGTTCGGCTTCACCCGTTCGAGGCCCAGGAACTCGGCGACGCCCTCGTCATAGGAACGCAGCAGCTCGCTGTAGACATCTCCGTCGACGGGTGTCTCCCCGATCTCGACGAAGCCGTGCTTGGCGAAGAAGTCCACTTCGAAGGTCAGGCAGAAAACCCGGCGCACCCCGAGCCAGCGGGCCGTGTGCAACAACTTGTCCAGCACCTGATGCCCGATGCCCGCGCCCTTGAAGTCCGGGTCGATGGCGAGCGTGCGCACTTCGGCGAGATCTTCCCACATCACATGGAGTGCGCCGCACCCGACGACGGTCGCGTCCTCGTCCCGTTCCGCGACCCAGAACTCCTGGATGTCCTCGTAAAGGGTCACGGTCGCTTTGTCGAGCAGGATGCCTTCGGCGACGTACGGGTCGACGAGTCGGCGCACCGCGGGTACGTCGGAGGTCCTGGCTCTGCGGACGGTCACGGCTTTTGACGTGGATGACGACATGGCTGCGAACGTTATCGTTCCGCGCCGGAGGAGTCGGCGGCGCCCTGGTCAGGGGGCCGACCGTAGTTCTCCGGCGCGGCCCCGGGGGCCTCTTCGGCGGGGCCCGGGATAGCCGCCGGCGGCGGGGTCCGGTCTTCGGTCTCCTGTTGCCCGCCTTCCCGTTCTCCGGGGAGACCTTCTTGCGGGGGCTGTTCCGTGCGGGGTTGTGCGGGGGCTTCCCGCGAGGGTTCCGGGGTGCGTTCGGTGAGTGCTTCCGCGGGGGGTTCCGCCGAGGGTTCCGCCGGGCGTTCCCCGACCGCTTCCGTACGGGGTTCTTCTCGGGGTTCCTGTGCCTCTTCCGGGGTGTCGCGCTGGACGATGCGGATCGCGTCGTTGAGGGCTTCCCGCTGCTCCGGCGACATCATGCCGAAGAAGGCGACGAGGGCCGCGGCGGGGTTGTCGCTCTGCGCCCAGGCTTCGTTCATCAGTGCGGCGGAGTACGCGGCGCGCGTGGACACGGCGGTATATCGATAGGCCCGTCCGACGACTTCCCTTCGCACCCAGCCCTTCTGATGGAGATTGTCCATCACGGTCATGACCGTGGTGTAGGCGATGGACCGTTCCTGCTGCAGATCCTCGAGGACTTCCCGGACGGTGACAGGACGGTTCCATTGCCAGACGCGGGTCATGACGGCGTCTTCGAGCTCTCCCAATTGACGGGGCACACCGCCACCATAGTGGGAGATCCCTGAATGAACAGCTATTGACGTAACAAAAAGGACGTACGGGGCAAATGCCACCGTACGTCCTCAATGCGTCACCCCTGGGCCGGGGAATGCCCGGCGGGAAGGGCGTGCGGCCGTCAGGCCTGACCGGGCTCCGCGGAGCCGTCGGCCTGGCGGGCGGCCTCGGCGCGGGCGAACGCCGCGTCCACGGCCGCGTCCTCCTTGGCCTTGTTCGAGCCGCCCTGGCTCTTGACGATCGTCACGACGACCGCGGTGAAGAAGGCGGCCATCACCACGGGCGGCAGGAGCGCGGATACGTAGTCCATGGCATCCAGACTAGCTACCCGGCCGCGCGCTTCTCCGGCGGGGGCGGGGCCGGGCGGCGGCGCGGCGGGAACACCTCCGACGGCTTGGGCACCGGGCGCTCGGCGGGCGCCGGCGACGAGGGCTTGGGCGGCTGCGGCTTCTTCGGGCCCTCGGCGGGCTCGTCGCGGCCGCCCTGGAGGACGAGCAGACGGGTGCGCGGGCCGGTGGCCGGTGCCGGGATGGCGGCGGGGGCCGTGACGGGCCGGCGGCCGGCCAGGCGGGCACGTACGGACCGCTCGGCCAGCACCTGGCAGCGCGCCAGGAGCGCGGCGCCCGCGGGTGTGCCGCGCAGGGTCCGCAGGGCGGCCAGGTCCTCGGGGCGCGGGTCGTAGCCGGCGGCCAGGGCGTCCTGGAGCAGTTCCAGGTAGCCGGGCGCGGCGCCGGGCAGCGAGGCGCGGTAGCGGGCCAGGTCCGCGAGGACGAAGGTCCTCATCCTGCCCGCCTCGCGGGCCGCCTCGTCCACGGCGTCGGCGAGGCGCAGGCAGTCCCGGACGTCCTCGTCGTCGAGCGGTGTCGGGTGCAGGGCATGGGCGAGAGAGCGTCGCAGCACACGCAGCTCGTCTGCGCTGAACGCCAGTCCGCCTCGTGATCCGTATGGCGTGGGCATAGTCCGACAATACGTGCATATCGGACAAAAACGCCTGAGGAAGCGCTGCCGGGCGCGTTGCCGGGCGCCGTTCCCCGCCCTTCCCCTCGCCCTTCCTCGCCGTCCTCGTCGTGCCCGTCCGTCAGGGCTCACGCGCGCGGCGGCTACATGCGGGACACGTTCCGTTCGTAGACCAGGCGGAGGCCGATCAGGGTCAGCCAGGGCTCGTGCTCGTCGATCAGGGCCGACTCCCCCAGCACCATGGGCGCCAGACCGCCCGTGGCGATGACGGTCACGTCGGACGGGTCGCCGTTCGGCCCGACCAGCTCGCGCCGCATGCGCTGGACGACGCCGTCGACCTGCCCGGCGAAACCGAAGACGATGCCCGACTGCATGGCCTCGACCGTGTTCTTGCCGATCACGCTGCGGGGGCGGGCCAGCTCGATCTTGCGGAGCTGGGCGCCGCGGATGCCGAGCGCGTCGACGGAGATCTCGATGCCCGGGGCGATGACCCCGCCCACGTACTCGCCGCGCGCGCTCACCGCGTCGAACGTCGTCGCCGTACCGAAGTCGACGACGATCGCCGGGCCGCCGTACAGCTCGACCGCCGCGACCGCGTTGATGATGCGGTCCGCGCCGACCTCCTTGGGGTGGTCCACCAGGACCTGCACCCCGGTCTTGATGCCGGGCTCGACGAGGACCGCCGGGACGTCGCCGTAGTAGCGGCGGGTCACCTCGCGCAGCTCGTGGAGGACGGACGGCACGGTCGCGCAGATCGCGATGCCCTCGATGCCGTCGCCCAGCTCCTCGCCGAGCAGCGGGTGCATGCCCATCAGGCCCTGGAGCAGGACCGCGAGCTCGTCGGCCGTACGGCGGGCGTCGGTGGAGATGCGCCAGTGCTCGACGATCTCCTCGCCGTCGAACAGGCCGAGGACGGTGTGGGTGTTGCCGACGTCGATGGTGAGCAGCATCAGCCCTGCGCCTCTCGGAGGTCGAGTCCGATGTCGAGGATCGGGGACGAGTGGGTCAGGGCGCCCACCGCGAGGTAGTCGACACCGGTCGCGGCGTACGCGGCGGCGTTCTCCAGGGTGAGGCGGCCGGACGACTCCAGGACCGCGCGGCCGGCGACGAGGGTGACGGCCTCCTCGGTCTCCATGGGCGTGAAGTTGTCCAGGAGGATCAGGTCGGCGCCCGCATCCAGGACCTCGCGGACCTGGTGGAGGGTGTCCACCTCGACCTCGATCGGGACGTCGGGGAACTGCTCCCGCACGGCCTTGAACGCCTGGGCCACGCCGCCCGCGGCGACCACGTGGTTGTCCTTGACCAGCGCGGCGTCGGAGAGGGACATGCGGTGGTTGACGCCGCCGCCGCAGCGCACGGCGTACTTCTCCAGGGCGCGCAGGCCGGGCGTGGTCTTGCGGGTGTCGCGGACCTTCGCCTTGTAGCCCTCCAGCGCGTCCGCCCACGCGCGCGTGGCGGTGGCGATGCCGGAGAGGCGGCACATGATGTTGAGGGCGCTGCGCTCGCCGGTCAGCAGGTCGCGGGTGCGGGCGGTGACGGACAGCAGCTTCTGCCCGGCCTCCACGCGGTCGCCGTCGGCGACGTGCCGCTCGACCTCGAACTCGTGGGTGCAGACGATGGACAGGACCGCCTCGGCGATGTGGATGCCCGCGACGGTACCCGCCTCGCGCGCGGTGAAGTCCGCGGTGGCGACGGCGTCCTCGGGGACGGTCGCGACGGTCGTCACGTCCACGCCGCCGTCCAGGTCCTCCTCGACCGCGCGGTAGGCGACGTCCTCGACGAGCACGGGGTCGAGGCCGGCCTGCGCGAGGAGCGCGGCGAGCGCCGGGTCGAGCCCGCACTCGTACACCTCGTCGTCCTCGCCGGCCGCGCAGCCGCAGCCGTCGCCGCAGCCGCCGGCCTGGACGGCCGAGGGCGCCCCGATCTGGATCAGGGGTACGTCCACGGGCTGCGGGCGTTCTTCGGGCGTGCTCATGGTTCTACGACTCCCTGGGGGCGGCCGCCTGGTCGGCGGCCTTGTCGGCGTTCTGGACGGTCGGGGGGAAATCCTGGGTGGTGGTCGTACGGACGTCCAGTGTCCGGTCGGGGGAGAGCCGTACGACGAGGTGGCGGCGCCAGGCGGCGTCGTCCCGGTCGGGGTGGTCCTCGCGCCAGTGGCAGCCCCGGGTCTCCTCACGGCGGCGGGCCGCGGCGACCAGGACGCGGGCCACGCACAGGAGATTGGTGGTCTCCCAGGACTCCACGCCGGGCTCGGCGGCCTTGGCCGTGCCGTTGGGGGCGGGCTCGCCGTCGGTCGCTTCGCGGTGGATGGCGTCCAGCTGCTCGGCCGCCTCCGCGAGGCTGGCGGCGGAGCGCAGCACTCCGGCGCCCTGCGTCATCACGTGCTGGACGCGCCCCCGGGCGGCGGGGTCGAGGAGCGGGAGCACGCGCGGCGCGGGGTGCGGGACGGGCGTGCCGGCCGTGGTCCTGCGGGCCGCGATGTCGTCGGCGATGCGCTCCGCGAAGACCAGGCCCTCCAGCAGGGAGTTCGAGGCCAGCCGGTTGGCGCCGTGGACGCCCGTACAGGCGACCTCGCCGCACGCGTACAGGCCGGGGACCGTCGTACGCCCGTACCGGTCGGTGCGGACGCCGCCGGAGGCGTAGTGCGCGGCCGGCGCGACCGGGATGGGCTCCGTCACCGGGTCGAAGCCGTGGGCTCGGCAGGCGGCGAGGATGGTCGGGAAGCGGGACTCCCACATCTCGGCGCCGAAGTGGCGGGCGTCGAGGTACATGTGCGTGGTGCCCTGCTCGCGCATGCGGCGCATGATGCCCTTGGCGACGATGTCGCGGGGCGCCAGCTCGGCCAGCTCGTGCTGCCCGACCATGAAGCGCACGCCGTCCGCGTCGACCAGGTGGGCGCCCTCGCCCCGTACGGCCTCCGAGACCAGCGGCTGCTGGCCCTCCGCGTCCTGGCCGAGGAACAGGACCGTCGGGTGGAACTGGACGAACTCCAGGTCGCTCACCTCGGCGCCGGCGCGCAGCGCGAGCGCCACGCCGTCGCCGGTGGAGACGGCCGGGTTGGTGGTCGCGGAGAAGACCTGGCCCATGCCGCCCGTGGCGAGGACGACGGCCGGGGCGTGGACGGCGCCGACGCCGTCGTGCTGGCCCTCGCCCATGACGTGCAGGGTGACACCGGCGGTGCGGCCCTCGGCGTCCGTGAGGAGGTCGAGGACCAGGGCGTTCTCGATGGTGCGCACGGCGCGCTCGCGGACCGCGTCGACGAGCGCGCGGGAGATCTCCGCGCCGGTCGCGTCGCCGCCCGCGTGCGCGATGCGGCGGCGGTGGTGGCCGCCCTCACGGGTCAGCTCGATCGTGCCAGCCGCGTCGGTGTCGAAGCGGGCGCCCGTGGCGATGAGGCGGCGTACGGCGTCGGGGCCCTCCGTGACGAGGATGCGGACGGCCTCCTCGTCGCACAGGCCCGCGCCCGCGACGAGGGTGTCGTCCAGGTGCTGGCCGGGCGTGTCGCCCTCGCCGAGCGCGGCCGCGATCCCGCCCTGCGCCCAGCGCGTGGAGCCGTCGTCGAGGCGGGCCTTGGTGACGACGACCGTGCGCAGACCGGCGGCCGTGCAGCGCAGCGCCGCGGTCAGGCCGGCGACGCCGGAGCCGACCACGACCACGTCGGCGTCGATGGACCAGCCGGGGGCCGGGGCCTGGAGTCGTATGCCGGTCATGCGGGGGCTCCGGGGGTGCTCGGGGTACCGGAGGTACCAGGGGCGGCCGGGGTGCGGGGCGGCTGCCCCGTCGTGCCGAGGGTGAGGGGCGGCTGCCCCGTGGTGCCGAAGGTGAGGGGCAGGTTGTCGATGAGCCGCGTCGTGCCCACCCTGGCGGCGACGGCGAGGATCGCCTCGCCCTTGTGGTGGTCGGCGACCTCCGTGAAGTCCGCGGGGTCCACCAGGGCGAGGTAGTCCAGCACCAGCGGCGGATCGGCCTTCGCCGCCTCGTCCAGTACGGCCCTGGCCGCCGCGCGCACCGCGTCGGCGCCGCCGCCCTGCGCCTGGGCGGCCTGGGCCACCGCGTGCGCGTCGGCGGCCGCGCGGGACTCGCCGAGCTTGGACAGCGCGTCGGCGCGGCTCTGGGAGGCGGGCAGCGACTCGGCGCGGGCGCGCAGCGCCTCCTGTGCGGCGAGCCTGTCGCGGGCCGCGAACAGCGCGGCGGACAGCGCGAGTGCCGTGCGGCGCTCCGGGACCGACAGGTAGCGGTTGCGGCTGGACAGGGCCAGGCCGTCGGGCTCGCGCACGGTGGGTACGCCGACGATCTCGGCCCGGAAGTTCAGGTCGCGGACCATGCGGCGGATCAGGGCGAGCTGCTGGGCGTCCTTCTGGCCGAAGAACGCCACGTCGGGGCGGGTGAGGTGGAGCAGCTTGGCGACGACGGTCAGCATGCCGTCGAAGTGGCCGGGCCGGGAAGCGCCCTCCAACCGCTCACCCATGGGGCCCGCCGTGATGCGGACCTGCGGGTTCCCTCCCGGGTACACCTCGTCGACGGACGGCGCGAAGACGGCGTCGGCGCCCGCCGCGCGGGCCACCTCGACGTCGGCGTCGAGCGTGCGGGGGTAGCGGTCGAGGTCCTCGCCCGCGCCGAACTGGAGGGGGTTGACGAAGACGGTCACCGTGACGAAACCGTCCCGTCCGACGTGCTCCCGGGCGGTACGGACGAGCGAGGCGTGGCCCTCGTGCAGGGCGCCCATGGTCATGACCACGGCGCTCCTGCCGCCCCGGGCCACGGCCTCGTCGAGGAGTCCGTCCAGGGCCTCTCGGGTGTGGACGAGCGCGATGCCGGTCCGGGGCGCGCCGGGGGTGCCGCCGGGCGTCCGGGTGGCGTGGGACGTCGGGCTCATCGGCTGCTCTCTCCTTCCGGGCCCTCGGCATCGGGGCGGGCGGGGGGTGCGGGGGGTTGGGCGGGGGTGGCGTCGTCGGTGGGGGCGCCGTCAGTGCCGGCCTCGTCGGCTTCAGTGCCGGCCTCGTCGGCTTCAGTGCCGGCCTCGTCGGCTTCAGTGTCGTCGGCTGAGGCAGGGCCGGACGGAGCGGCGTCGGGCGAGGTGCCGTCAGGCGCTGTGGCACCGGGCGAGGCGGCCTCGGACGACGGGGCGTCGGGTGACGTGGCGTCGGTGGGCGTGGTGTCCGTGGGCCGGGCCTGCGGGGACGGGGTCTCCGGGAGCGGGACCTGCGGGGAGGGCTCCGTGGGGGTGCCGCCGCCGCTGGCCGGGGCCGTGGCGAGGACGCCGAGGAGGTCCTCCGCGAACTCCGCCTTCAGCAGGCCGTGGGCCAGGGCGCGGTCGGCGGTCGCGCGGGCCATCGCGAGGTAGCCGGCCACCGTGGCGGGTGCGTGCTTGCGCAGCTCGGCGACGTGCGCGGCGACCGTGCCGGCGTCACCGCGCGCGACGGGGCCGGTGAGCGCCGCGTCGCCGGACCGCAACGCGTTGTCGAGCGCCGCGCCGAGCAGCGGGCCCAGCATCCGGTCGGGCGCCGTCACGCCGGCGGTGCGCAGGAGTTCCATCGACTGGGCCACCAGGGTGACCAGGTGGTTGGCGCCCAGGGCGAGCGCCGCGTGGTACAGGGGGCGGGCCTCCTCGGCGATCCACTCGGGCTCCCCGCCCATCTCGATGACCAGGGCCTCCGCGGCCAGGCGCAGTTCCTCGGGCGCGGTGACGCCGAACGAGCAGCCGGCCAGCCGCTGCACGTCGACGCTCGTGCCGGTGAACGTCATGGCCGGGTGCAGCGCGAGCGGCAGCCCGCCGACGCGCCGGGCCGGGTCGAGAACCCCGACGCCGTACCGGCCGGAGGTGTGCACGAGAAGCTGTCCGGGGCGTACGGCCCCGGTCTCGGCGAGGCCCTGGACGAGGCCGGGCAGGGCGTCGTCGGGAACGGTGAGCAGCACCAGCTCGGCCCGCTCGAGCACCTGCGCGGGCGGCACGACCGGGACGCCCGGGAGCAGCTCCGCGGCACGGCGCAGGGAGGCGTCGGAGACGCCCGAGACGGCGACCGGCCGGTGTCCGGCGAGCTGCAGGGACGCGGCGAGGGCGGGGCCCACCCGGCCGGCGCCTACGACGCCGACGGTGAGCCGCGCTGGGCGGGGTTCTGCTGTTGGGTTCACGCGGCGACGGCCTTCCGTTCCAGTCCGCGGGGGGTACCGGACGATTTCTCGTCATGCTACGCCAGCGTTTCGCGCGACCCCCGCGCTGTCCACAGGCCGCGCACGGCGGTCCGATAATCACCCGCTCCTGTGGACGGAGCGGATGGATGATCGGGAGATGACTGATGGAATGACGGACGACGCGGAGCTGGGGCGAAGGCGGAGGCTCGCCGCGTGGCGGGCCGCCGGGCGGACGCTGTCGCGGCTGTCGGTGGAGGCGACGCTGCGGGAGCGGCTGACGGCGCTGGCGGCGGACGCCGGGGCCGTCCACGACCTGGACGAGACCGTCGACACGTACGGGGACGGGGTCGTCGAGGAGCTGGAGCGGCGGGTCGCGGCGCTGCTCGGGTTCCCGGCGGCCGTGTTCTTCCCGACCGGGACCATGGCGCAGCAGGTGGCGCTGCGGTGCTGGGCGGGGCGTACGGGCAATCCGGTGGTGGCGCTGCATCCGCTGGCGCATCCCGAGGTGCACGAACGGGGTGCGCTGGGGACGGTGAGCGGGCTGCGGACGGTGCATCCGACGGACGCGCCGCGGCTGCCGACGGCCGACGAGGTGCGGGGCCTCGACGAGCCGTTCGGGACGCTGATGCTGGAGCTGCCGCTGCGGGACGCGGGATTCGTCCTGCCGGCGTGGAACGAGTTGGAGGAGGTGGTGGAGGCCGCGCGGGAGCGTGATGCGCTGGTGCACTTCGACGGCGCGCGGCTGTGGGAGTGCGCCACGCACTTCGGCCGGGAGCTGAGCGAGATCGCGGGCCTGGCGGACAGTGTGTACGTGTCGTTCTACAAGTCGCTGGGCGGCTTGTCGGGGGCGGCGCTGGTGGGGCCGGAGTCCCTGGCGGAGGAGGCGCGGGCATGGCGCCACCGGTACGGGGGCACGGTGTTCCAGCAGCATCCTGCGGCGCTGTCCGCCCTGGTGGGCCTGGAGCGGGAGCTGCCGCGGCTGCCGTCGTACGTGGCCCACGCGCGGGTCGTGGCGGAGGCGCTGCGGGAAGGGTTCGGGGCCGCGTCGGTGCCGTGGTTCCGGGTCCATCCCGGTGTGCCGCACACGCACCAGTTCCAGATGTGGCTGCCGTGGGACGACGAGACGCTCACGGAAGCGGCGCTGCGCCAGTCGGAGGAGACCGGCGTGACGCTCTTCCACCGCTGGTACGCCCCTGGCCCGGCGGGCCCGGCGGGGGTGGCCCGCACGGAGGTGACGGTGACCGCGCCGGGGCTGGAGTGGTCGGCGGACGACGTGAAGGAGGAGGTGGGGAGGTTCATGGAGTACGTGCGGCGCGTGGCCGGGGAAGCGTGACGGCCGGGCAGGCACCCGTGCCGGGCCCCGGGGCCGGGCTCGCGGCGTCCTGCCGGGCGGCCGGGCGGCCGGGGCGCCCGAACCACAGGCGAAGACGGCTGCCGGCGGGGCGGGCGGGCGACGCGGGGCGGGTCCCGGGCGGAGGCGGCAGGGGGTGGCCGTGCCGGGCGGCGCGGTAGGCGTCGAGCAGGTGCTGCTGGGTGACGTTCATGGGGCCAGGCTGCTCCTGGCTCCGGGGCGGCCGCGCGTCGATTGACGAGCCTCGTCAACCGACCGTACGGGCCGCGGCGCGACCCCTCACCATGGGGTACGTGAGCGTGACCATCGACATCACGGGCCTGCCGCCCGAGCGCATCGTCATCGGCATCTCGCCCCTCGCCGAGCTGGGCGTCGCCCTGCACGCGCTGGCCGAGCCGGCGCACCACCCGGGGCTGCACGGCTGGGCGACCGCCACCGCGGCCGCCCTGAAGCCGGACCTCGCGGACCGGCTGCACGAGGCGAACTTCCTGTGGACGGCGACGTTCTCGGACGTGCTCATGCCGTTCTCGGGGCTGCGGGGCGGTGACGGGGTCCCCGGCGCCACGCTCGCCGAGGAGCTGGACATGATGGACCGGCTGGACGAGGAGCGGTTCGTAACGGCCGCGCTGGAGTTCAGCTGCTCCAGTACGTACGGCAGCGGCTGCCAGGTGCGGCCGGAACGCGCGCTGGAACTGGCCGCCAACCGGGGCCCGCGCCAGCTGGACTTCACCCGGCGCCTGCTGGACGACCCCACCGGGGTGCGGGTCTGGCTGCGGCGGCTGCTGGAGGACTGCGACGAGGCGTTCTTCGCGGACACCTGGCGGCGCGTCCAGCCCGGCCTGGCCGCCGACGCGCGGCACAAGGCGGAGGTGCTGCGGCGCAAGGGGCTGCCCGAGATGCTCCAGGCCGTGTCGCCTGCCGTCACGCTCGACGAGCAGGGCGGCCGGCAGCGCATCCAGGTGGACAAACTGGGGCAGGGCCGGACGACGGCGCTGGACCCGGAGGCGGGCCCGGGGGTGACGTTCGTGCCGTCCAGCTTCGGCTGGCCGCACCTGATGGTGCTGCACGCGCGCGGCTGGCGGCCCGTCGTCCACTACCCGGTCGGCGCGCCGGAGCTGCCGGGGCCCGCGCCGGTCGAGTTGTTGCAGGCACGGATGGAGGCGCTGGCGCACCCGATGCGGATGCGGCTGTGCCGCCAGCTGGCACGGGGTTCGTACACGACGAGCGAGCTGGCCGACACGTACGACATCACCGCGCCGGAGGTCTCCCGCCACCTGTCGGTCCTGAAGAAGGCCCAACTGGTGACGACCCGGCGCCGCGGCCGCTACGTACTGCACCAGCTGGACGTCGCGGCGGTGGCCCGCATCGGCAGCGACTTCCTGGAGACGGTACTGCGGTAGGGCGGTGCGGTGCCGTCACCGCAGAACCCCGCCCCGGAGCACCCGGGTGTCCGGCCCGCGCGCCACGGGCTCGGCGGCCGGGTGCCCACGGCCTCGGCGGCGCGGGGCCCTTCGCGGGGGCGCGAGCCCGTTCCGGCGGCGCGGGGCCCTTCGCGGGGACGCGAGCCCGTTCCGGCGGCGCGGGCGCCTTTGCCGGGTGCGGCAGGGATCGTTACGGGAGGGTGTTGCCGCCTGCGCGGACGAGGCCCGTTTCGTAGGCCAGGACGACCACCTGGACGCGGTCGCGCAGGGCCAGTTTGGTGAGGATGCGGCCGACGTGGGTCTTCACCGTGGCCTCCGACAGCACCAGCCGGGCGGCGATCTCGCCGTTCGAGAGGCCCTGGGCGACCAGGAGCATGACCTCGCGTTCGCGTTCGGTCAGCTTCTCCAGGGCCTTGTGCTGCGGCTCCCTGCCGCCGCTCGACGGGAGCATCGGCGAGAACCGGTCCAGCAGCCGCCGGGTCGTGGAGGGCGCGACCACGGCGTCGCCGCTGTGCACGGCCCGGATCGCCGTGAGCAGTTCGCCGGGCGGCACGTCCTTGAGCATGAAGCCGCTGGCGCCGGCCTTCAGCCCGGAGAAGGCGTACTCGTCCAGGTCGAAGGTGGTGAGGATCAGGACCTTCGGCGCGCCCTCCTGCGCGCAGATGCGGCGGGTCGCCTCCACGCCGTCGAGCCGTGGCATGCGGACGTCCATCAGGACGACGTCCACGGGCGTCGTGCGCAGGATCTCCAGGGCCTCGGCCCCGTCGCCCGCCTCGGCCACGACCTCCATGTCCTGCTGGGCGGCGAGCACCATACGGAAGCCGGTGCGCAGGAGCACCTGGTCGTCGACGAGCATCAGACGGATGGTCATGGGTCGGGGATCCTGTTCCTCAGAGGGCCGGCGGGGCTGCGGGGCCGTGCGAGTGGGGCCTAGTGGGCGGGTTTCAGGGGCAGCAGCGCGCTGATCCGGAATCCTCCGCCCGGCCGCGGCCCGGCGTCCAGGGTGCCACCGACCATGCCGACGCGTTCGCGCATGCCGATCAGCCCGTGGCCCCTGCCGTCGGCGCCGCCGTCCTCGTACACCTCCTGCGCCGCGCCGCGCCCGTCGTCCTCGACGAGGAGGCCGAGGCCGTCGTCGAAGTACGTCAGCCGCACCCGCGCCCCGACGTCCGGGCCGCCGTGCTTGCGGGTGTTGGTCAGGGCCTCCTGCACGATGCGGTACGCGGTGAGTTCGACACCGCTGGGCAGGGGGCGGGGGGTGCCCTCGACGGTGAAGTCGACGGGCAGGCCCGCGGTGCGCACCTGCTCGACCAGGTCCTCGATCTGCTCCACGTCGGGCTGCGGCACGTACTCCCCCGCCTCCTCCGGCTCGCCGGTGCGCAGGATGCCGAGCAGCCGGCGCATCTCGGCGAGGGCCTGGCGTCCCGTGCTGGAGATGGTCTCCAGCGCCTGCCGGGCCATCTCGGGCGAGTTGTCGAGGACGTACGCGGCGCCGTCGGCCTGGACGACCATGACGGAGACGTTGTGGGCGACGACGTCGTGGAGTTCGCGGGCGATACGGGCGCGCTCCGCGGCGACGGCCACCTTGGCCTGTGCCTCGCGCTCCCGCTCCAGCCGGGAGGCGCGCTCCTCCAGCTGGGCGAGGTAGGCGCGCCGGGTGCGCATCGAGTCGCCGAGCACCCAGGCCAGCACGAACGGCACGGTCATCACGATGGTGAAGAAGATCTGCCCGGCGCTGGAGACCTCTCTGGCCGGCCAGCGCAGCTGCGCCAGCGGCGCAGCTGCCACACCGGCGGCGAGGGCGAGGCGGGACGCCCAGCGGGGGCCGTCGTGCGCGGCGACCGTGTAGATGATGACGAGCATCGCGAAGTCGGCCGGGTTGATCGGCACGTCCAGGAGGAGCTGGGCGATCCCGACCCCGACGGCGAGCAGCAGCATGTGCCGGGGGGCCCGGCGCCGCAGCGCGACGACCAGCCCCAGCAGCAGCACCACCGACGCGCCGAGGAGTCTGTCCGACGAGACGTCGGCCACCCACAGCGAGCCGAACGCGAGGAGCGCCACAGCCCAGAAGGTGTCGACGCCCGTCGGGTGTCTGCGGAGGAAGTCGTAGAGGCGCTGCACGTAACCCAGCGTAGGGAAGCCGGATAGGTGCAGGGGTCAACCGGGAGTGCGATCCGGTTCCGGCACCCCTACTCCGCAAGGTGGAGACTGTGCCCGTGACGGATGAGGTGCCGGGTATCCGGCGGGACGACCCGGCTGACGACCGGGGTGACGTGAACGGCGCGCACGGCCGGGCCGTGGCCGGCGGCGGCGTGGGCGGCAGGGCCGGGGCCGTGGCCGGCGGCGGCCTGGGCGGCAGGGCCGGGGACGACCTGGCCGGCGGCGTGAACGGCGGGGCGGCCGGGCCGTGGCGTGGCTGGCGGGAGGCGACGGAGGCCGCGCTGTACGGGCCCGGCGGCTTCTACCTGCGCTCCGAGGGACCTGCCGGGCACTTCCGTACGTCCGTGCACGCGTCCCCGCTGTTCGCCGCCGCCGTGGCCCGGCTGCTGGAGCGGGTCGCGGACGAGCTGGGCACGGACGAGGTCGCCTTCGTCGACATGGGTGCGGGCCGCGGCGAACTGCTGACGGGCGTGCTCGCCGCGGTGCCGTCCGGGCTGCGGGTACGGGCGTACGCCGTCGAGCGGGCCGACCGCCCCGCGGGCCTCGACCCGCGCGTCGAGTGGACCGCGCGGCCGCCTTCGGGGGTGCGGGGCCTGCTGTTCGCGAACGAGTGGCTGGACAACGTGCCGGCGGACGTCGCCGAGGCGGACGACACCGGCACGCCGCGCTACGTGGAGGTGCGGGAGGACGGCGCCGAACGGCTCGGTGCGCCGGTGACCGGGGCCGACGCGGCGTGGCTGGAGCGCTGGTGGCCGCTGCGCGAGCCGGGCGAGCGCGCCGAGATCGGCCGGGCGCGGGACGAGGCGTGGGCGCGGGCGGTCGGAACGCTGGCGGGTGGCCTCGCGGTCGCCGTGGACTACGCGCACACAGCGGAGTCCCGGCCTCCGTTCGGGACGCTGACCGGCTTCCGGGACGGCCGCGAGGTGCTGCCGGTACCGGACGGCAGCTGCGACATCACGGCGCACGTGGCGCTGGACGCCTGCGCGGAGGCGGCCGCGACCCGCCCGGCCCCGGGCCCCGAGCTCATCCCCCAGCGCGAGGCCCTGCGCCGCCTGGGCGTGTCCGGCGAGCGCCCGCCGCTCACCCTCGCCTCCAGCGACCCCGCCGCCTATGTCCGGGCCCTCGCGGCCGCCGGCGAGGCCGCCGAGCTGACCGCGCGCGGCGGGCTCGGCGACTTCACCTGGCTCCTCCAGCGCGTCCCCGCCGAGGGATACTGTCCGGCATGACGGAGACCACCCAGCCCAGGGAGACCACGGTCGGCATCGGCGGTGCCGCGGAGAGCACCGACATGGTGCTGAACATCGGGCCTCAGCACCCCTCCACGCATGGTGTGCTCCGCCTCCGCCTCGTCCTGGACGGCGAGCTGATCCAGCACGCCGAACCGGTGATCGGCTATATGCACCGGGGCGCGGAGAAGCTGTTCGAGGCGCGGGACTACCGGCAGATCGTGATGCTGGCCAACCGCCACGACTGGCTGTCGGCGTTCTCCAACGAGCTGGGTGTCGTCATGGGCGTCGAGCGCATGCTCGGCATGGAGGTCCCGGAGCGCGCCGTCTGGACCCGCACCCTGCTCGCCGAGCTGAACCGGGTGCTGAACCACCTGATGTTCCTCGGCTCGTACCCGCTCGAACTGGGCGGTATCACCCCGATCTTCCACGCCTTCCGGGAGCGCGAGGACCTCCAGCACATCATGGAGGAGGTCTCGGGCGGCCGGATGCACTACATGTTCAACCGGGTCGGCGGGCTGAAGGAGGACCTGCCGGCGGGCTGGCTCGGCCGGACCCGCGAGGCCGTCGCCGCCGTCCGCTCCCGGATGGACGTGTACGACCGGCTGGTCCTCGGCAACGAGATCTTCCGCGGCCGTACGCGCGGCGTGGGTGTCCTGTCCCAGGAGATGGCGCACGCGTACGGGGTGAGCGGGCCGATCGCCCGCGCGTCCGGCGTGGACTTCGACCTGCGGCGCGACGAGCCGTACCTGGCGTACGGGGAGCTGCAGGACACGCTGAAGGTGGTCACGCGCGAGGAGGGCGACTGCCTGGCGCGCTTCGAGTGCCTGCTGGAGCAGACGCACAACGCGCTGGAGCTGGCCGACGCCTGCCTCGACCGGATCGAGGAGCTGCCGCCCGGCCCGATCAACCAGCGGCTGCCGAAGGTCCTCAAGGCACCCGAGGGTCACACGTACGCCTGGACGGAGAACCCGCTCGGCATCAACGGCTACTACCTGGTGTCCAAGGGCGAGAAGACGCCGTACCGCCTGAAGCTGCGCTCGGCGTCGTTCAACAACATCCAGGTGCTGTCGGAGCTGCTGCCGGGCACGCTGGTCGCCGACATGGTGGCGATCCTCGGCTCGTTCTTCTTCGTGGTGGGCGACATCGACAAGTAGGACGGGTGAGCGGGACAAGCCGACGGCGGCCGGGGATACCCCGGCCGCCGTCGTCGTACGCACGGAACGCCTCAGGAACTGACCGCGTCCCGCAGCTCCGCCACGTCGAGCTGTTCCGTCTCGTCGTGGGCGGTCAGGTCGATGACCTTGCCGACCACCTGCTCGTTCCCGCGTCGGCCGGCGGGCAGCGCGGCGGCGGCCAGGGCCTCCTCGCCCACGACGTCCGCCAGGTCCTCCTCCTGGACGGCCTCGATCGCGGCGGCGGGCTTCCTCTCGCCGACGCCCTGTGCCTCCAGGGCCTTCTGCGGCTTCTGCGCCTCCAGGGCGGCCCGCTGCGCCTTCTGCGTGCCGAAGAAGTCGAAGCCCCCTTCCAGCCGCGGGGCGGGGCGCCGCTGCGCGTCGTACGGGACGATCGCGGCGGCCGCCGGCACCGGGCGCATCGCGGACGCGGCCGACCCGGACACGGCCGACGGCAGGCGCGCGGCCTCCGCGATACGGCGGGCCTCCTGGGCGGCGGCGTTGCGTGACAGCTGCTCCAGGGCCTTGGCTGCCCGCAGGTAGGCGTCCGCGGTCGGCGCGGTGGACCCGGCGGTCAGCTCGCGGGTGCCGGGCGCGGCCCGGTCCTCCGGAGCGGCCGCCTCCAGGGCGAGTTGGCGGCGGCCCTCCAGCGCGCTGGCCCGCTCGGTCTCGGCGGTGGCGTACCGCCGGAGCAGTGCGGCGTGCTCGTTGCGGAGCCCGGCGAGTTCGACCCGCTTGGCGCGCAGCTTGGCGTCGAGCTTGGCCCGCAGTTCCCTGGCCTCCTCGACGTCCGCCTCCAGCTCGGCTATGCGCTCCTCGGTGCGCCACTGGTCGCTGGCGCGGGCGCGGGTGAGTTCGGCGACCCGCCGCCCGGCCGCGCGGTCCCAGCTGCGCATGAGCACCGCGCCGGTGACGGCGGCGGCGGCCGCGGCGGCGACCAGGAGGCGCAGGACCAGGGGATCGGCGAGGAGCCAGGCGCCGCCGGCACAGAGGACGGACGCTCCGGCCACCGCGGAGGGGGGCAGAAGCCGGTGCAGGGGTGGGGAATGGCGGTGGCGTCCACGTGGCATGGCCTGAAATTTACCGTGCGTAGGTGTCCTATGGGGTGTCGGCCCGGCAATGTTTTGCCGACAGGTTCCGTTCCGCTTCCGTTCCGGCCGCTCTTCCCACTTCCCGGCAGTTCAGGGGGACTTCCGGTTGGGCACTGCCGGCCATTGACGACGTACACCCAAGATCCAATAGCGGGCGCTTGTCGGCCGTGGAGCCGAATTCCCGTCCACCGGTAAAGCGTTCGCCGGTGAAGCGTTCACCGAACGGCACCCGATGAGGCCCCGAGCGGTCCCCGATCAGGCCCCTGTGGTGCCCCGGTCACGCCCCCCGATCCGTACCGGTCGAGCGCGATCGGCACGCGGCCGGAAGGCCGCGGAACCGTAGCTTCGCATTCCGCTACGCGCTTCACACCGCGCTCAGCCGACCGCCCATCCACGCCAGCGCCGGCGGGATCTCCCGGTTCCATGTACCGAAGTTGTGGCCACCGCTGTCGAGCGTGATGGAGGAAACGCGGGCCGGCGCCTTCACCTTCTTGATGAAGTCGAGCGTGCCCTTCAGATTGCCCTCGCCCTGCCGGGACGTGGTCACGAGGAACGACGACCGCTGCTCCTTGGGCAGGTGGTCCAGGCTCCACAGCAGGTCGGCGCGGTTCCGGAGCTTCGCGTCGCCCTTGAACAGATCGCCCGTGGTCACGTCCTCGGCGGCCTTGTAGTACGCGGAGAGGCCGGCGCCCGCCGAGAACTGCTCCGGGTGGTGCATGGCGATCTTCAGTGCGCAGTAACCGCCGGTGGAGTTTCCGATGAACCCCCAGTTGCGCGGGTTCTTGCCGACCCTATAGGTCTCGGAGACCGCCTTCGGCAGATCCTTCGCGAAGTACGTCTCCGTCTGCGGGCCACCCGGGATGTCGACGCACTCGGTGTCACGCGGCGGCGCCACCGTGGGGCGGAGCATCACGAGGATCATCGGCTGCATCTTCTTCGCCTTGGCCTGCTCGTACGCGGTGCGCGGATAGCGCAGCCCCTTGAGCAGGTTCTCGGCCGTTCCCGGGTAGCCGGTCAGCACCACCGACGCGGGGAACGTGCGCTTGGCGTACTCGGGGCGGAAGTACTCCGGTGGCAGGTACACATAGGCCGGGCTCTGTATCCCCGACTTCTCTCCGGATATGACGACCTTCTGTATCTGGCCGCCGATCTCCGGGTGCTGGCCGCCGGGCACGTCCATCTTCTGCTTGGCGACCACCTTGACGTTTCTGCTGCCCGCCGAGTGGTCGACGACCACGCCCATCTCCTGCTCCTGGCCGAGCAGATCGGCCCAGGAGCCGTAGAAGAGGAAGTAGTTGTTCGCCGCGAGTCCCACGGCGGCGAAGAGCGACAACTGGGTCGCCAACAGGAGGCCCGCCCTGCCGAGCACCGCGCGCCAGCCGCGCCGTGACAGCCGCGGCCACAGCCAGATCGTGGCCGCGAACAGCGCCACGGCCACGAGGGTGGCCAGCGCCAGAACCTTGTTGCTGGTGAGACCCATGCGTCGTCCAAGCCTTCTTCTGTCGAGTCGTCGAGATTTTTCCGGGGCGCGAGTGAACCCATACGACGGAGGCGTCGTCCTAGAGGGCGCACATTGTCCGGTTGTCCGGCGCCGAAAGCCTTTCGGGCCGAAGGGACAAAACAACCTCTCGCGGAGCCACGGGAAGCCATGTCTGTCACGGTAGATGGGGATAAGTCAGGATCGGTTCCTGCTCGTCTGCGCAAGGTCCTTCGCGGACCGCGTGCCGAGAAGGTGCCCGCCCTCGTCGGCACGGCCTGCACGTTCATCGGTCTGATCGACATCGCCGCCGGGGTGTTCCCCCGGTTCCGGGCGAGCCGGTTCCACGACTTCGTGGAGGTCCTGCCGGGCACCTTCGGGCCGCTGTCCGCCGCGCTCTCGCTGAGCGTCGGCGTACTGCTCCTGCTGCTGGCGCACGGGCTGAAGCGGCACAAGCGCCGTGCCTGGCGCGCCGCGGTGATCCTGCTGCCCGTCGGGGCGGTGGCGCAGTTCTTCTACCGCCACTCCGCCATCGGCGTGCTGCTCTCGCTCGTCCTGCTGGCGCTCCTGCTGCGGCACCGCAAGGAGTTCTCGGCACTGCCCGACCCGCGCAGCCGCTGGCGGGCGCTGGCCAACTTCGTCCTGATGGGCGCCGGATCGATCCTGCTGGGCCTGGTCATCGTCAGCGCCCACCCCAGGACCGTGATCGGCAGCCCCAGCCTGAGCGACCGGCTGGAGCACGTCCTGCTCGGCCTGTTCGGCGTCGAGGGCCCGATCGGCTACGGCGGCAGCGTCTCGTGGACCGTCGGCTACTCGCTCGGCGCGCTCGGCCTGCTCACCGCCGTCACCACCATCTACCTGGCCTTCCGCCCCGAGCACCCGGTCGCCCGGCTCACCGAGGACGACGAGGCCCGGCTGCGGGAGCTGCTCGCCCGGCACGGCAGCCGTGACTCCCTCGGCCACTTCGCGCTCCGCCGCGACAAGGGCGTCGTCTTCTCCCCCAGCGGCAAGGCCGCCGTCACCTACCGCGTCGTCTCCGGTGTGATGCTCGCCAGCGGCGACCCGATCGGCGACGTCGAGGCCTGGCCCGGCGCCATCGAGCGGTTCATGGACGAGGCGAAGGCGCACTCCTGGACCCCCGCCGTCATGGGCTGCTCCGAGACGGGTGGCCAGGTGTGGACGCGCGAGACCGGCCTGGACGCGCTCGAGCTGGGTGACGAGGCGGTGGTGGACGTCGCGGATTTCTCGCTCTCCGGGCGCGCCATGCGGAACGTGCGCCAGATGGTCAAGCGCATCGAGCGCAACGGCTACGAGACCCGCGTCCGGCGTGCCCGTGACGTCTCCGAGGCCGAGATGGAGCGCATCCGCCAGGCCGCCGCCGACTGGCGCGGCACCGACACCGAGCGCGGCTTCTCCATGGCCCTCGGCCGGATCGGCGACCCGGGCGACGGCGACGCGGTGATCGCGACCGCCCACAAGGTGGACGAGGACACCGAGACCTCCCCGTACGGCGACCTGAAGGCGATCATCCACTTCGTGCCGTGGGGCACCGACGGCATGTCGCTGGAGCTGATGCGCCGCGACCGGGCCGCCGACCCCGGCATGAACGAGCTGCTGATCGTCGCCGCCCTCCAGGCCTCCCCGCAGCTGGGTGTGAAGCGGGTCTCGCTGAACTTCGCGATGTTCCGCTCGGCGCTCGCCCGGGGCGAGAAGCTGGGCGCGGGCCCGGTCCTGCGGGTCTGGCGCGGTCTGCTGGTGTTCCTCTCCCGCTGGTTCCAGATCGAGTCGCTGTACAAGTTCAACGCCAAGTTCCAGCCCCGCTGGGAGCCCCGCTTCGTGGTCTACCGCTCCACCGGCGACCTGCCCCGCATCGGCTTCGCGGCGATGCAGGCCGAGGGCTTCGTCAACCTGTCCCTGCCCCGCCCGTTCCGCCGCCGCGCCGCCCGTACGGCCCGGCCCTGCGCCCACATCACCCCGCAGACCGGCGAGCAGGGCATGCGCGCGGCCTGACCAACGGCCCACCGGGCCCGCGGCACGACGGACAGTCCCGCAGCCCGGTCACGACCCCACCCGCACCCCCCACAGGCACGGGGCGCCACCCGCCCGGCCCGCCAGGCCGGACCGGGCGGCGCCCCGTCCGTCGTCCGGGCCTAGGCTGGTGGCATGAGTACGTTGCGCGGACGGGGCACGGTCCAGGGCCTGCCGGAGTGGGACCGCTGTGCGGTCATGGGCGTGGTCAACGTGACGCCCGACTCCTTCTCCGACGGCGGCCGCTGGTTCGACACCACCGCCGCCGTCAAGCACGGTCTGGACCTGGTCGCCCAGGGGGCCGACCTGGTGGACGTCGGCGGCGAGTCGACCCGGCCGGGCGCCACCCGGGTGGACGAGGACGAGGAGCTGCGCCGGGTCGTGCCCGTGGTCCGCGGCCTCGCCTCGGAGGGCGTGACCGTCTCCGTCGACACCATGCGGGCCTCGGTCGCCCGGCGGGCCGTGGAAGCCGGCGCGGTCCTCGTCAACGACGTCAGCGGCGGACAGGCCGACCCCGAGATGGTCCCGGCCGTCGCCGCCACCGGGGTGCCGTTCGTCGTCATGCACTGGCGCGGCTTCAGCGAGAACATGAACAGCCTCGCCGTGTACGACGACGTGGTCGCCGAGGTCGTCGCCGAGCTCCACGCGCGCGTGGAGGCCGTCGTCGCCGGCGGCATCGCCCCGGAGCGGCTGATCGTCGACCCCGGTCTGGGCTTCGCCAAGCAGGCCGAGCACGACCTCGCCCTGGTGGCGCACCTGCGGGAGCTGCGCGCCCTGGGCCGCCCGCTGCTGGTCGCCGCCTCCCGCAAGCGGTTCCTGGGACGTGTCCTGGCCGGGGAGGGCCACACCCCGCCCCCGGCCCGTGAGCGCGACGCCGCCACCGCGGCGGTCTCCGCGATCGCCGCGCACGAGGGCGCCTGGGCGGTCCGCGTCCACGAGGTACGGGCCACGGCCGACGCGGTCCGCGTGGCCCGCGCCGTCGAGGGCGCCGCCTCGTGAGCGACGCGCGCACCGACACCGAGGCCGTCGAGCGCGCGAACACCGCCTTCTACGAGGCGATGGAACGCGGCGCCTTCGAGGAGCTGTCCGACCTCTGGCTCACCGAGCGGTACGGTGAGGTCTCCTGCGTGCACCCGGGGTGGCCGGTGCTCTCGGGGCGCGGCGAGGTGCTCCGCTCGTACGCCCTGATCATGGCGAACACCGAGTACATCCAGTTCTTCCTGACCGATGTGAAGGTCTCCGTCACCGCCGACACGGCGGTGGTGACCTGCACGGAGAACATCCTCAGCGGCGGCCCCGCCGAGGAGGGCGCGGAGCTGGGGCCGCTCGTCGGGCAGCTCGTCGTCGCGACGAACGTCTTCCGCCGTACTCCGGACGGCTGGAAGGTCTGGTCGCACCACGCTTCACCCGTCCTGGCGGAATCCGGCGAGGACGAGGACGACGAGAACCCGGCCTGAGTGGGTAGGCGACCCCCGACAGGGGCATGCCGAGGCCCCGTGCGCGGGCCGTGTCAGTGTCCGCAGGTAGATTCGAATGGTGGCACCGGGCCGTCCGCACCCGGCCGTGTGCCGCGAGACCTACGACAGCAGGAGTGATTCGCGTGGATCGTGTCGCGCTGCGCGGCCTGAGGGCCCGCGGGCACCATGGCGTCTTCCCCCGGGAGCGCGAGGAGGGCCAGACCTTCATCGTGGACCTGGTGCTCGGCCTGGACACCCGGCCCGCGGCCGCCGACGACGACCTGGCGAAGACCGTGCACTACGGGATCGTCGCCGAGGAGGTCGTGGACGTGGTGCAGGGCGAACCCGTCGATCTCATCGAGACGCTCGCCGAGCGCATCGCCCAGCAGTGCCTCAAGCACGAAGGCGTCCAGGAGGTCGAGGTGTGCGTCCACAAGCCGGACGCCCCGATCACCGTCCCGTTCGACGACGTGACCATCACCATCACCCGGAGCCGCGTATGAACCGCACGCCCATCGACCCGACGGTCCAGCCCGTGCCCACGTCCGTGGTCGAGCAGGTCGACGCGGCGGACACCACCCTGTCGAACCCCCAGTGGGCCGTGCTCGCCCTCGGCGCCAACCTCGGCAACCGCCTGGAGAACCTCCAGGGCGCGATCGACGCGCTGGAGGACACCCCCGGTGTGCGCGTGAAGGCCGTGTCGCCGGTGTACGAGACGCAGCCCTGGGGCGTCGACCCGGGCTCGCAGCCGTCGTACCTGAACGCGGTGATCGTCGTGAAGACGACGCTGCCCCCCGCGTCCCTGCTGGACCGGGCCCACGCCGTCGAGGAGGCCTTCGACCGGGTCCGGACCGAGCGCTGGGGCGCCCGCACCATCGACGTCGACATCATCACCTACGCGGACGTGGTCTCCGACGACCCCGTCCTCACCCTGCCGCACCCGCGCGCCCACGAGCGGGCCTTCGTCCTGCGCCCGTGGCTCGACGTGGACCCGGACGCCCAGCTTCCGGGGAACGGGGCCGTCACCGACCTGCTGGAAGCGGTCGGCCAGGACGGCATCGCGGCCCGCGCCGACCTGGAACTCCGTCTGCCCGACTAGCCGTTGACCCTGCGGGAGCCGCAAGGACCGGCATGACAACGACAACGGAAACGAAGGACACCCGGTGAAGCAACTGCGGGTCAAGGTACTGGCCGGACTGTTCGTCGTGGCCGGAGTCCTGTCCTGGGGCGCGGCCCGGCTCTGGGACGCGTTCGGCACGCTGCCGAGCGTGCCCTTGGCCGCGCCCATCGTCCTCGCGGTGATCGCGGTGGTCATCACCGCCACGGCGCTGTCGCTGCGCTCCCGGCTGAAGGCGCAGCGGGAGCGCCAGCCGGGAGCCAAGGGCGTGGAGCCGCTGATGGCGGCCCGTGCGGTGGTCTTCGGCCAGGCCAGCGCCCTGGTCGCCGCCCTCGTCAGCGGCGCCTACGGCGGTACGGGGGTGTTCCTGCTGGGCTCACTGGACGTGCCGGCCCGCCGCGACCAGGCGATCTACGCCGGAGCCTCGGTGGTCGCCGGCATCGCGGTGATCGCGGCGGCCCTGTTCCTGGAGCGGGTCTGCAAGCTCCCGGAGGACGAGGACCCGACGGCCACCTCGACCGGGTTCAGTTCGCCATGATGAGGCTCATGGCCTCGGCGCGCGTCGCCACGTCCCGCAGCTGACCGCGCACGGCGGACGTGAGGGTCTTCGCACCCGGCTTGCGGATGCCGCGCATCGACATGCACATGTGCTCGCACTCGATGACGACGATGACGCCGCGCGGCTCCAGGATCTTCATCAGGGAGTCGGCGATCTGCGTGGTCAACCGTTCCTGCACCTGGGGCCGGCGCGCGTACACGTCCACGAGCCGCGCCAGCTTCGACAGACCGGTGATCTTGCCCGAGTCCGACGGGATGTAGCCGACGTGCGCCACCCCGCGGAACGGGACCAGGTGGTGCTCACAGGTCGAGAACACCTCGATGTCCTTCACCAGGACCATCTCGTCGTGCCCCAGGTCGAACGTCGTCGTCAGGACGTCCTCGGGCTCCTGCCACAGGCCCGCGAATATCTCCTTGTACGCGCGTGCCACCCGGGCCGGGGTCTCGCGCAGGCCCTCACGGTCCGGGTCCTCGCCGACCGCGATGAGGAGTTCGCGTACGGCGTTCTCGGCGCGCTTCTCGTCGAAGTGGCCGATCGTGCCCTCGCCGTCCAGCGTCACCGGGTCGGTCATGTGTGCCTCGTTCCGTTCGTGCCAGAAGTACGCGAATGCCGCGTCCCCACAGGCTAGAACCTGGGGGACGCGGCATCCATTCCGGGTCGTGCGAAGCGTCAGGCCTCGGGGCGCTCCTCCGGAAGCGCCTCCGGCGCCTTCGCGCCGTCCACCGAGCCGCCGGCCGCCGCGGTGGCCCCGGCGCCGTTGGTCAGCGCCAGCTCCTTCGGGGAGAGCACCGGGGGCCGGGTCGACGGCGTACGCCGCGAGGAGCCGGTCCACGCCGGGCGGGCCGGGCGCTTGATGACCGGGGCGAAGATCTCGGCGATCTCCTCCTTGCCCAGGGTCTCCTTCTCCAGCAGCTGGAGGACCAGGTTGTCGAGGACGTCACGGTTCTCGACGAGGATCTCCCACGCCTCGTTGTGCGCGGCCTCGATGAGCTTCTTGACCTCTTCGTCGACGAGCGCGGCGACCTCCTCGGAGTAGTCGCGCTGGTGCGCCATCTCCCGGCCCAGGAAGGGCTCGGTGTTGTCGCCACCGAACTTGATGGCACCGAGCCGCTCGGTCATGCCGTACTGCGTGACCATCGCGCGGGCCGTGGCCGTGGCCTTCTCGATGTCGTTCGCGGCGCCCGTGGTCGGGTCGTGGAAGACCAGCTCCTCGGCCGCGCGCCCGCCCAGCATGTAGGCGAGCTGGTCGAGCATCTCGTTGCGCGTGGTCGAGTACTTGTCCTCGTCCGGGAGGACCATGGTGTAGCCCAGGGCCCGGCCGCGGGACAGGATCGTGATCTTGTGGACGGGGTCGGAGTTCGGGGACGCCGCGGCGACGAGGGCGTGACCGGCCTCGTGGTACGCGGTGATCTTCTTCTCCTTGTCCGACATGATCCGGGTCCGCTTCTGCGGGCCCGCGACCACACGGTCGATCGCCTCGTCCAGCATGTGGTTGTCGATCAGCTTCTTGTCGCTGCGCGCGGTGAGCAGCGCCGCCTCGTTGAGGACGTTGGAGAGATCGGCACCCGTGAAGCCGGGCGTACGGCGGGCGACGGCGCCCAGGTCGACGTCGGGCGCGACCGGCTTGCCCTTCTGGTGGACCTTGAGGATCTCCAGACGGCCCTGCATGTCCGGGCGGTCGACGGCGATCTGCCGGTCGAAGCGGCCGGGGCGCAGGAGCGCCGGGTCGAGGATGTCGGGCCGGTTGGTCGCGGCGATCAGGATGACGCCGCCCTTGACGTCGAAGCCGTCCATCTCGACGAGCAGCTGGTTCAGGGTCTGCTCGCGCTCGTCGTGACCACCGCCGAGACCCGCACCGCGGTGCCGGCCGACGGCGTCGATCTCGTCGACGAAGACGATGGCCGGGGCGTTGGCCTTGGCCTGCTCGAACAGGTCACGGACCCGGGAGGCACCGACACCGACGAACATCTCGACGAAGTCGGAACCGGAGATCGAGTAGAACGGGACGCCCGCCTCGCCGGCGACGGCGCGCGCGAGCAGCGTCTTGCCCGTTCCGGGCGGGCCGTACAGCAGCACGCCCTTGGGGATCTTCGCGCCGACGGCCTGGAACTTGGCGGGCTCCTGGAGGAACTCCTTGATCTCCTGGAGCTCCTCGACGGCCTCGTCGGAGCCGGCCACGTCGGCGAACGTCGTCTTGGGCGTGTCCTTGGTGATCAGCTTGGCCTTGGACTTCCCGAAGTTCATGACGCGCGAGCCGCCGCCCTGCATCTGGTTCATCAGGAAGAGGAAGACCAGCACGATCAGCACGAAGGGCAGCAGCGACAGCAGCACGGAGACCAGGGCGCTCTGCTTCGAGGGCGAGATCGTGTAGCCCTTGTCGATGTCGCCCGCTTCGTACTTCTTCTGCAGCGTGGCGGCGAGGTCGGAACCCTGGGTGCCGATGTAGCTCGCCTGGATCTTGTCGCTGCCCTTGATCTTCTGGCCGTCCTTGAGGTCGACCTTGATCATCTGTTCGTCGCCGGTGGTCAGCTTGACCTGCTCGACCCGGTTCTGGGCGATCGCCTTGACGACCTCACCGGTGTCCACCGTCTTGTAGCCGCCCGACGAGCCGACGACCTGCATCAACACGACCACGGCGAGGACGGCCAGCACGATCCACATGACCGGCCCACGGAAGTATCGCTTCACGTCCATCCATACGGAGCGGTGCCGCCCCGTCCCTCCTGCCCGTAGGTAAATGCTGCTGTGAGATTAAGTGCTGCTGTAGGGGTCAGCACAGGTGTGGGAAAAAGCTGTTCTTCGGACGGTACCCCAGCATTGTCACCCGCGGCCGCCTTCCCCTCCTTCAACGGCGGGAAGGCGGCCTGGGTTCCCGTACTGCCGCCGACCTTCGGCTGCCGGGCCGCTCAGCCGCCGTAGACGTGGGGCGCGAGCGTGCCGACGAACGGGAGGTTCCGGTACTTCTCGGCGTAGTCCAGCCCGTACCCGACGACGAACTCGTTGGGGATGTCGAAGCCGATCCACTTGACGTCGATCGCGACCTTCGCGGCCTCGGGCTTGCGCAGCAGCGTGCAGACCTCCAGGGAGGCCGGCTCGCGCGAACCGAGGTTGGACAGCAGCCAGGACAGGGTCAGCCCGGAGTCGATGATGTCCTCGACGATCAGGACGTGCTTGCCCTTGATGTCGGTGTCCAGGTCCTTGAGGATCCGGACGACGCCCGACGACTGGGTGCCCGCCCCGTACGACGAGACGGCCATCCAGTCCATGGTGACGGGGGTGGACAGCGCGCGCGCCAGGTCCGCCATCACCATCACGGCACCCTTGAGGACACCGACGATGAGCAGGTCCTTGCCCGCGTACTCAGCGTCGATCTTCGCGGCCAGCTCGGCCAGCTTCGCGTCGATCTCTTCCTTGGTGATGAGCACCGACGCGAGGTCGGCACCCATGTCGTTCTGGTTCACCCGGGTCACTTTCGTTGCAGCCTGCGACAGCCTTGGTCAGCCTTGCCGAATGACCAGTCTGCCACCCTGCCGCCGTGCGACGACGCGGCCGGGCAGATTGATGGCGCCCTGACCGCGCCATCCGGTGATCAGGCGGTCGAGTTCCTCGATGTGACGGGCGAAGAGGGAACCGGCGGGCGCCCCCTCGGCGATGGCCGCCCGGCGCAGGACCCGGCGGCGGACGGCGGGCGGCAGCGCGTAGAGCTTCGCGCACTCCAGGAGCCCGGCCTCGTCGCGCACGGTCGTGTCGGCCTGGGCGGCCCAGGTGTCCAGGGCGTCGGCGTCGTCACGGCAGAGCTGCGCGGTGCGGGCCAGCGCCTCGACGACGCCCTTACCGAGGGACTTCTCCAGGGCGGGCAGGCCCTCGTGGCGCAGCCGGGACCGGGTGTAGGCCGGGTCGGCGTTCATGGGGTCGTCCCACACGGGCAGCGACTGGACCAGGCAGGCCTTGCGGGCGGTCTGCCGGTCGAGGTGCAGGAAGGGACGCCGGTAGCGGCGCGCGGCGCCGGAGACGGCGGCCATGCCGGACAGCGAGCGGATGCCGGAGCCGCGGGCCAGGCCGAGGAGCACGGTCTCGGCCTGGTCGTCGCGGGTGTGGCCGAGCAGGACGGCGGATGCGCCCAGCCGCTCGGCGGCCTCGTCGAGCGCCGCGTACCGGGCGTCGCGGGCGGCGGCCTCGGGGCCCCCGTCGCGGCCGACCGTCACGGCGATCGCCTCCACCGGGTCGAGCCGCAGGGCGGCGAGCCGGGAGGCGACTTCGGCGGCGCGGAGGTCCGAGCCGGGCTGGAGGCCGTGGTCGATGGTGATGCCGCCGGCGCGGACGGCGAGCTTGCGCGCCTCGAAGGCCAGCGCGGAGGCGAGCGCCATGGAGTCGGCGCCGCCGGAGCAGGCGACCAGCACGAGCGGCGGCTCGCCCGGGGTGCTGCCGTGGGGGGTGTCGGGGGTGGCGGTGCCGGGGTTGTCCCGGTACGCGGCTTCGTTGAGTACGTCGTGGAGTACGCGGCGGACCGCCAGGCGTATCGCCGCGACCGCAGGATGGGGACCCATGTCCGGTGCCCTTCGTGGAAGTTGGGGGGTGCCTCGGTCGGAGTCTTAACGGTCGGAACGGGGGGTTCGGTCACTCACATCGTCACTCAGCGTGCGTCGATGGTGACAGAACACGGCCGTTCCCCGAGCATCGCACGCCTATCCCTCGCCCACGGTCCCTCGGATGGGTGATAGGAGGGGCGTTCTTCTGCCGACGGCCGGTCCCGACTTCTCAGTCTGCCTTACGGTGCACCCTCGCGACCCAGTCCGCCGGTTTGGCGATCTCCGCCTTGGTCGGGAGCGTGTTCGGGGAGGTCCACACGCGGTTGAAGCCGTCCATGCCGACCTGGTCGACGACCGACCGGACGAACCGCTCGCCGTCGCGGTACTGGCGCAGCTTGGCGTCCAGGCCGAGCAGCTTCCGCAGCGCCAGGTCGAGCCGGGAGGCGCCGCGGGCCCTGCGCTGCTGGAACTTCTCGCGGATCTCCAGGACCGAGGGCACGACCTGGGGGCCGACGCCGTCCATGACGTAGTCCGCGTGGCCTTCGAGGAGCGACATGACGGCCGTGAGGCGGGAGAGGATCTCGCGCTGCTCGGGGGTCTGGACCAGCTCGACCAGGGAGCGGCCGCCCTCGTCGTCCTCGCCCTCCGGGCGGGCCCCGGAGAAGGCCTGCGCGGCCTCGCGGAGCCGTTCGAGGACGGTCATCGGGTCGACGTCGGTCGCCGCGAGGAAGTCCTGGATCTCGCCCTGGAGGTGGTCGCGGAGCCAGGGCACGGCCGTGAACTGCGTGCGGTGGGTCTCCTCGTGGAGGCTCACCCAGAGGCGGAAGTCGTGGGGGTCCACGGCCAGCTCGCGCTCGACGTGGACGATGTTCGGGGCGACCAGGAGGAGCCGTCCGCCGCCGTTCTCGCCGGCCGGGAGCTCCCGGGTGGCCGGGGCGAAGGTCTCGTACTGGCCGAGGACCCGCGAGGCCAGGAACGACAGCAGCATGCCCAGCTCCACGCCGGTGACCTTGCCGCCGACCGCGCCGAGCACGGCGCCGCCGGGCGAGGCGGAGCGGCGCTCCTGCATCTTCTCCAGCAGCGGCTTGAGGAGTTCGCGGAAGCCCGCGACGTTCGCGCGGACCCAGCCGGCCCGGTCCACGACGAGGACCGGGGTGTCCTCGGGCCGGTGCCCCTCCGGGATCATGCGCGTGAAGCCGCGCACGTGCTCCTCCGACGCCTTGGCGTGGCGCCGCAGCTCGGCCACGACCTGTCGGGCCTCGTCGCGGCTCACCTCGGGTCCGGGGCGTACGAATCGGGTCGCGGTCGCGACCGCGAGGTTCCAGTCGACCATCTCGGCACCACCGATGCTCGTCATGCGTCAACCGTACGTGCTCCACGCCACATCGGAGAGGGCACGCCCCTCGGCACTCCCCCGCCACTTGCCGGTACTCCCCCGGCGCGCGCCGGTCAGCGGGTCAGGGCCGCCGCCAGCGCGTCCAGGGCCGGCTGCGCCTCGTACGGGGAGGCGGTGTCCGCGGCGAGGAAGGCGAACGCCAGGAGGCGGCCGTCGGGGCCGACCACCGTGCCCGCCAGGGCGTTGACGCCGGTGAGGGTGCCGGTCTTGGCGCGGACCAGGCCGGCGCCGGGCGAGCCGTCGGCGTAGCGGTCCTTGAGGGTGCCGCTGAAGCCGCCGACGGGCAGGCCCGTGAGGATGGGCCGCAGGGCGGGCCGGTCGGGGTCGGCGGCGCGGGCCAGGAGGCCAGCGAGGAGGCGGGCCGACAGCCGGTTGCCGCGGTCCAGGCCGCTGCCGTCGGCGACGACGGCGCCGTCCAGGGGCAGGCCGAGCTTCGCGAGCTGGGCGCGGACGGCCTTGCTCCCGCCGTCGAAGCCGGCCGGGCGGCCGCCGGCGAGGGCCGTCTGGCGGGCGAGCGCCTCGGCGAGGTCGTTGTCGCTGTCGGTCAGCATGCGCTCGACGAGGGCCGAGAGCGGGGCCGAGCGGGTGGTGGCGAGGGGCTTGGCGTCCTTGGGGGCCTTCGCCGGGGTGGGCGGCCGCACGGTGACGCCCTGGGCGGTGAGCAGCTCGGCGAAGGTGCGGGCCGTGTCGCCGGCCGGGTCGGCGGAGCGCGGGGCCGGGCCGGCGGCGGGGCTGCCTTCGAGGCGGGCGCCCGCGGTCATCAGGGGGGTGACGAGGGCGATGTTGTCGTTGGGGCCGATCCGGTGGCGTGCCGGGCCGGTGTAGAGGGACGTGTCGTACGTCAGGGTGACCGCGGTGACCTTGCGGGTGCGCAGGGCCTTGGCGGTGCCGGTGGCCAGGGCGGCCAGCCGGGCGCGGTCGAGCGTGGGGTCGCCGCCGCCCACGAGGGTGAGGGCGCGGGCGTCGGGCCGGGCGGCCACCGTGGTGGGGATGCGGTGGTCGGGGCCGAGGGCGGTGAGCGCCGCGGCCGCGGTGGCGATCTTGACGGTGGAGGCGGGCGTCATCGGCGTACCGGCCCCGCTGCCGTACAGCAGCCGCCCCGTGGCGGCGTCGACGACGGCCGCGGTGCGCGTCCGCCCCAGGCCGGACGCGCCCAGCAGGGGGTCGAGGGCCGGTGCGAGGGGCCGCGCGGCGGGCGGGGCCGGGGGCAGCGCCCTGAGGACGGCCGGGGCACTGGGGGCGGGGGCCGGGGTGGGCCGGACGGCGGGGGGTTTCGGGTCCTGCGGGGCGTGATGTACACCACCCGCGGGGGCCTGTGCGGCGGCCCGGGCGCGCTCGGCCGTACGCTGGCCCGAGTCCCAGGGGCCGGCCAGTCCCGCAGCGGCGCCCGCCAGTACGAGACCTACGGCGGCGGACACCGCGGTGAGCTGCAGGGCCTTCCGCTCCGGCACAGCTGACCAGCCCCTTTCGCGAGCACTCGGTTGCGTGAGGGACACTTAACCACTGAGCTGTGCCGCGAGCACGGCACGCCGGTGATCACGGCCGGTCCGTCACCCCGACATTGTGTTGATCTTGGAGGAGCCACCCGTGGAGTTCGACGTCTGCATCGAGATCCCGAAGGGTTCGCGGAACAAGTACGAGGTGGACCACGAGACCGGTCGTATCCGCCTCGACCGCCACCTGTTCACGTCGACCGTCTACCCGGCCGACTACGGCTTCGTCGAGGGCACCCTGGGTGAGGACGGCGACCCGCTGGACGCGCTCGTCATCCTCGACGAGCCGACCTTCCCGGGTGTCCTCGTGAAGTGCCGCGCGATCGGCATGTTCCGCATGACCGACGAGGCGGGCGGCGACGACAAGCTGCTCTGCGTCCCGGCGTCGGACCCGCGCATGGAGCACCTGCGCGACATCCACCACGTGCCGGAGTTCGACCGCCTGGAGATCCAGCACTTCTTCGAGGTCTACAAGGACCTGGAGCCCGGCAAGTCCGTCGAGGGCGCCAACTGGGTCGGCCGCGCCGAGGCCGAGGCCGAGATCGAGGCGTCCATCAAGCGCCTGGAGGCGCAGGGCGGCGCCCACTGAGGCACCCCCTCTCGCACAGCACGGCGGGCGGCACACCCCAGGGGTGTGCCGCCCGCCGTGCTGTGGGCACCCGCCGTCCGTGTTCATACTGGGCGGACGGCATACGGGCGGAACAGGAGCTTCCGGCCGGACAGGGCCTTCGGGCCGGGCAGGAGTGAGGACGGGCGCAGTGGTGGCGGAGCCGAACGGTCCCCATGAGGAGGAGGACCGCAAGCCGCAGTCGGACGAGGCGCACAGCGCCTTCGCACCGCCTGCCGGTGTGGAGCCGCCGGGCCCGCCGGAGGACGAGCACCCGACGTCGGAGTTCGCGATTCCGGAGGGGCTGACGACGGAGCCCGTGCCGGAGCCGGAGGGGTCGGCGTTCGCGCCGCCGTCCACGTTCGACGCGCGGCTGGCGCACCCCGCGTACTCGCCGGCGCCGGGCGGGCCCCCGGTCCGGCTGGCGAAGGACGCGCCCTGGCAGGACCGGATGCGCACGATGCTGCGCATGCCGGTGGGCGAGCGGCCGCTCCCGGAGGCGCCGCAGCGGACCGACGAGTCGGGTCCCGCCGTGCCGCGCGTGCTCGACCTGACCCTGCGCATCGGCGAGCTGCTGCTCGCGGGCGGTGAGGGCGCGGAGGACGTCGAGGCGGCGATGTTCGCGATCTGCCGCTCGTACGGGATGGACCGCAGCGAGCCGACCGTGACGTTCACGCTGTTGTCGGTGACGTACCAGCCGTCGCTGGTGGACGACCCGGTGACGGCGAGCCGGACGGTGCGGCGGCGCGGTACGGACTACACGCGGCTGACGGCCGTGTACCAGCTGGTCGCGGACATCAACGCCGACGACTACGACGTGTCCCTGGAGGAGGCGTACCGGCGGCTGGCGCTGATCCGCCGCAACCGGCACCCGTACCCGGGGTGGGTGCTGACGCTGGCGGCGGGCGGGCTCGCCGGGGCCGCGTCGGTGCTGCTGGGCGGCGATCTGCTGGTGTTCCTGGTGGCGGCGGCGGGCGCGATGCTGGGCGACCGGCTGGCCTGGTTCTGCGCGGGGCGCGGGCTGCCGGAGTTCTACCAGTTCGCGGCGGCCGCGGTGCCGCCGGCGGCGCTGGGGGTCGCGGCGAGTCTGCTGCACGCGGGGCTGCGGCCGTCGGCGGTGATCACGGGTGGGCTGTTCGCGCTGATCCCGGGGCGGGCGCTGGTCGCCGCGGTGCAGGACGGGCTGACCGGCTTCTACATCACGGCATCGGCGCGGCTGCTGGAGGTCGCGTACTTCTTCGTGGCGATCGTCGTGGGTGTGCTGACCGTGCTGTACGTGGGCGTGCAGCTGGGGGCGAAGCTCAACCCGGAGGGCGTCGTCGCGCCGGTGGAGCGGCCGGTGGTGCAGATCCTGGCGGCCATGGCGCTGTCGCTGACCTTCGCGATCCTGCTCCAGCAGGAACGTTCCACCGTGCTGTTCGTGATGTGCAACGGCGCCGTGGCCTGGGTGGTGTTCGCGGCGATCGCGATCACCGCGGAGGGCTCGGCGGTGCTGGCGACGGCGGTCGCGGCCGGGCTCGTGGGGCTGTTCGGGCAGTTGATGGCGCGGTACGAGCACACCTCGTCGCTGCCGTACCTGACGGCGGCGATCGGGCCGCTGCTGCCGGGCTCCGCCACGTACTACGGCGTGCTGCACATCGCGCAGAACGACATGGACGCCGGTTTCGCGTCGCTGGCGCGGGCGGCGGCGCTGGCCCTGGCGATCGCGATCGGCGTGAACCTGGGGAGCGAGCTGGCCCGGATGTTCCTGCGGGCACCGGGCTCGGCGGCGTCGCGCCGGGCGGCGAAGCGCACCCGCGGCTTCTGAGTCCCCGCGTATGCCCCCAAGGCCCGCGTACGTAGGCCCCCAGGCCCCGCGTACGTACGCCCCCAGGCCCCGCGTACGGCCGGAGCCCCGGCGCCGCAGGGGCGTCCGGGGCTCCGGCCGTGAGGTGGGGGGTCAGCGCCTGGCGTGGCGGCCGCGCTGGCCGGAAGCGACGTCGGCCTGGGCGGCGTCCGCGGCCAGGGCGGCGGCCTCCTTCTTGGCCTTGGAGCGGCCGCGCAGGAACTCGATGACGATCGGGACAACCGAGAGCACCACGATCAGGACGAGGATCGCCTCGATGTTCGTCTTGATGAAACCGATCTGACCGAGGAAGTACCCGGCGACGGTGACACCCGCGCCCCACAGCACGCCGCCGATGATGTTGTACGCGATGAACGTGCGGTACTTCATCCGGCCGGCGCCGGCGACGATCGGCGCGAACGTCCGCACGAGCGGCACGAAGCGGGCCAGCACGATCGCCTTCGGGCCGTACTTCTCGATGAACTCGTGCGCCTTGTCCAGGTTCTCCTTCTTGAAGACCTTGGAGTTGGGGCGGTTGAAGATCTTCGGGCCGAAGAACCGGCCGATGCCGTACCCCACCTGGTCACCGATGATGGCCGCGGCCACGATCAGGGTGCAGACGAGCCACAGCGGCTGCGTGATGTAGTTCCCCTCGGCGACCAGCAGACCCGCCGTGAACAGCAGGGAGTCACCCGGGAGGAAGGCGAACAGACCGGACTCGGCGAAGACGATGAGAAGAATGCCGGGGAGTCCGTACTCGGAGATCAGGTAGTCCGGGCTGAGCCACTCGGGGCCAAGCGCAAGCGTGTTCACGGGTTCCGGGCTCCTGTGTCGACATGGGCGGGACGGCTGCCCAAAGGTATCAACGCAGCCGCGCCGGGGCAGGTTCCACCGGGTGCCCCGCAGTGCGCTGTGACCGGTCTGGCACGAAGCCGCCTACGGCCGGCGCCGCCGGGCCCGGGGCCCGGCGGCGCCGGTGGTGTGTTCCGCGCGTCCCCCGTGCGCACGGAGCGGTGCGGTGAGGCGCCCCACGCGCGTTCCTACGCGTGCGCGTGGCGTGCGGCGTTCGCGTGGATCGCGTCGCGCAGGTGGACGGCCATGCCGGGGTGGATCGCCTCGTAGAACCGGGTGAAGCGCTCGTCCGCCACGTACATGTCGGCGAGACACCGCTGCATCTCGTAGCCGCAGTCGTAGAACCAGCGGTCGATGTGGAGCCGGTGCTCCTCCGCCAGGTCCATCGCGCGCTCGCCGGTGGGCTCCTCGCCGGCGTCCATGAGGGCGCCGTAGCGGTTCCCCCAGTCGGTGCCCTCGTCCTGCATGCGCTGCCAGTCCGCCTTGGTGTAGCGGGCGGAACGGCGCTGGGACTCCTTGTAGGCGTCCGTGGAGCCCCAGCGCTGCTCGACCTCCTCGGCGTACTGCTCGGGGTCGTTGTCCCCGAATACCTCGAACCTCTCCTCGGGCGTGAGGTTGATGCCCATCTTCTTCGCCTCCATGGCGTGCTCGACGGCCGCGGCCATCTTCTGGAGTTCGGCGATCCGCGCGGTCAGCAGGTCGTGCTGGCGCCGCAGGTGTTCCTGCGGGTCCGCGTCGGGGTCGTCCAGGAGCGCCGCGACCTGGTCGAGCGGGAAGCCCAGCTCCCGGTAGAACAGGATCTGCTGCAGCCGGTCGAGGTCGCCGTCGTCGTAGCGCCGGTGACCCGCGTGGCTGCGGCCGCTCGGCGAGAGCAGCCCGATCTCGTCGTAGTGGTGCAGCGTGCGCACCGTCACTCCGGCGAATCCCGCGACCTGTCCCACGGAGTAGCCCATGGCTCCCCGCTCTCCCTTCTTCTCGGGTACGCCCTTCAGCCTGGGGCCTCACGCGACGTGAGGTGCAAGTCGCCGGGGTCAGTCCCGGTCGCCGGGGTGCGGGACGCCCGTCGCGTACGGGTTCTCCTCGCCCTCCGCGAGGACGCCGACGAACGGTTCGCCCTCGCCGGCGAAGGTGTACGCGCCGCGCTCGATCCGCTCGACGAGGCCGCGCGTCCAAGCGGCGCCCGCGTCGGCGGAGTGCACCCAGAGGTTCATGATCTCGCCGATGTGGCCCAGCTGCTCGGGGCCGCCCTCCGGCGTGTAGTACTCGGTCACGGTGGCCCGCCACCGCTCCAGTCCCTCGATCCGCTGCTTCAGCAGCGCCACGGCCTCCGCGCGCGGCAGGTCCACCATGAATCCGAGGGCGGCCGACAGGGTGTCCGGCTTCTGGTCGTACGCGGTGAGCGCCTCCCGCAGGAGCGCCAGGTACTCCTCGGTGCCCTTCTCGGTGATCTCGTACTCGGTGCGCGGCGGGCCGCCCGCGGTGCTCGGCGCGGTCTCGTACGCCCGCAGGAGGTTCTGCTTCGCCATCTGCTTGAGCGCGTGGTAGATCGACCCGGGCTTGGCGTTGGACCACTCGTGCGCACCCCAGTACTCCAGGTCGTTGCGGACCTGGTAGCCGTGCGCCCGCCCGTGCTGCCGCACGGCCCCGAGAACCAGCAGCCGGATCGCCGACATCCGCGAACCTCCCCACTCTCCGTACTCACTCGTCAATTTTGACCAGCGTACGTGGAGAGTGGGGCGGAGTGGTCACCGGCTCACGCCTGGGGCTGTGCCTCCAGGGCGATCAGTTCGAACGCGGTCTTCCCGTCCAGGGACTCGCGGATGATGTCGGCGTGTCCGGCGTGGCGGCTGAACTCGCGGACCAGTTGCAGCGCCATCCAGCGCAGCGACACGCGGCCGTCCTTGGGGAACCAGGGCGCGTCCGGCAACGGGAAGGTGTCGTCCAGGCTGGGCGCCGACCGCAGGAACTCCTCCGTCTCCCGGGTGACACCGTCCCAGAAGGCCAGGATGCCCGGCACGGACTCGTCGGCGGTGAGCCGGAAGCCTTCCTCCCAGGTCTCCTCGTACCGCTGCCGCTCGTTGGGCTTCTGCTGCGCCATGCGCAGCCAGGTCAGCTCGACCTCGGCGACGTGCTTGAGGAGCCCGGACAGGGAGAGTTCGCTGGCGCTGGGGCGGCTCGCCGCCTGCTCCTCGGTGAGCCCGAGGAGCGCGCGGCGGATCGCGCCGCGCTCGGCCGCGAGGTAGCCCAGGAGCGCGCCGCGCTCGTCGCCGTGCGCCTCCGCCGGAACGTGAGTGACCATGACCGTCCGCCTTTCGCCGTTTTCGTGGCCGGTGCCCTGGGCTGTCGCCCTGACTGACACCGACCACGTTAGGGAGACTTGCGGTCAGGTTCTGTCCGCAAGACGGGGGCTTCTCGATGGTGCTCACTGCAAGGTGCTCAGGTGCAAGGTGCTCAGGTGGAGAGTGCTCAGAACGGGAAGCCGCTGCGCCCGTGCTGGATCGAGACCCACTTGTGGGTGGTGAAGGCCTCGACGGTGGCCTCGCCGTTCAGCCGGCCGACGCCCGAGTGCTTCTCGCCGCCGAAGGGCACGATCGGCTCGTCGTGGACCGTGCCGTCATTGATGTGGATCATGCCGGTGTGGATGCGGCGGGCCATCCGCACGCCGCGCTCGATGTCCCCGGTGTGGATGGCGCCGCTCAGCCCGTACGGGGTGTCGTTGGCGATCCGTACCGCCTCTTCCTCCCCGTCGAAGGGGATGAGCAGCGCGACCGGGCCGAAGATCTCCTGCGCCAGCACCGGGGCGTCGGTCGGCAGGTCGGTGAGGACGGTGGGGGCGACGATGTTGCCCTCCGTGGCGCCACGCAGCAGCGCGGTCGCGCCCGCCGCGACGGTCTGCTCGACGATCGTGGTGACGGCGTCGGCCTGCGAGGAGTTGATGAGCGGGCCGACGTGGGTGGCGGGGTCGGCCGGGTCGCCGGTCCTCAGGGTCTTCACCTTGGCGACGAACTTCTCGGTGAACTCCTGCTGGACCGACCGGTCGACGAGCACGCGGTTGGCGGCCATGCAGACCTGGCCCTGGTGCACGAACCGGCTGAAGACGGCGGCGTCCACCGCGTAGTCCACGTCCGCGTCGTCGAGCACGATGAGCGCGCTGTTGCCGCCCAGTTCGAGGATGGCGTGCTTGAAGTGGGAGGCGCACACGGTGGCGACGTGCCGGCCGACCCGGTCGGAGCCGGTGAACGAGATGACCTTGGGCACGGGGTGGACGAGCAGCGCGTCGCCGATCTCCGCGATGTCCGTGACCACGACGTTGAGGAGGCCGGGCGGCAGGCCCGCGTCCTCGAAGATCTTGGCGATCAGGGTGCCGCCGAGGATCGGCGTGTTCTGGTGCGGCTTGAGCACGACGCCGTTGCCGAGGGCCAGCGCAGGGGCGACGGACTTGATCGAGAGGAAGAAGGGGAAGTTGAAGGGGCTGATGACGCCGACGACGCCGACCGGGACCTGGTAGAGACGATTCTCCTTGCCGTCGATCGGCGAGGGGAGGATACGGCCCTCGGGGCGCAGCGCGAGGGCCATCGCCTCACGGAGGAACTCCTTGGCGAGGTGCAGCTCGAACCCCGCCTTGGTCCGCGTCCCGCCCAGTTCGGCGATGATCGCCTCGGTGATCTCGGCCTCACGGTCCTCGATGAGCCGGACGGCCCGCTCGAAGACGGCGCGGCGCACATAAGGGTTGGTCTCGGCCCACGCCCGCTGCGCCTTCTCCGCGGCGCGGTACGCCTGGTCCACCTCGTCGACGGTGGCGACGGTTATGGAGGCGAGCTTCTCCTCGTTGTACGGATTGAAGTCGATGATGTCCCACGAGCCGCCACCGGCCCGCCATTCACCGTCGATGTACTGCAGGGCCAGATCTGTGAAGTAGGACATGCCATCCCTTCCGGAGACCGTGGGCCCTTCCGGGGCCGTGACAGGGCTCTTGATGAGACGTCATCCTACTTACGAGTCAGATGAGTTGGAGGAGTCCACGGAGAAGATCGCGGCTCTCCTCCGGACCGGGACTGTCCGCGCACAGCCGCTCCATCGCCCGCTCGTACTGGGTGACCTCCTCGCGCTTGTCGAGGTAGAGCGCGCCCGTCAGCTGCTCCAGGTAGACGATGTCGGAGAGGTCGGACTCGGGGAAGCGGAGCATGGTGAACGCGCCGCTCTCGCCGGAGTGCCCGCCGAAGCTGAACGGCATGACCTGGAGCCTGACGTTGGGCCGCTCGGAGATCTCGATCAGGTGCTTCAGCTGGTCGCGCATGACGGCCCGGTCGCCGTAGGGCCGGCGCAGGGCGGCCTCGTCGAGAACGGCGTGGAACTGCGGGGCGCGCTCGGAGACGAGGACCTTCTGGCGCTCCAGCCGGAGCGCGACCCGGCGGTCGATCTCGGCGGCGGGCGCGCCGGGCATGCCGCGGGCGACGACGGCGTGTGCGTACGCCTCGGTCTGCAACAGCCCGTGGATGAACTGGACTTCGTAGATCCGGATGAGCGACGCGGCGCCCTCCAGGCCGATGTACGTCTGGAACCAGCCCGGCAGGACGTCGCCGAAGCTCTGCCACCAGCCGGCGATGTTGGCCTCGCGGACGAGGCCGAGGAGTGCGGCGCGCTCCTTCTCGTCGGTGACGCCGTAGAGCGTGAGCAGATCCTCGACGTCCCTCGCCTTGAAGCTCACCCTGCCCAACTCCAGCCGACTGATCTTGGATTCGGACGCCCGGATCGAGTAGCCGGCGGCCTCCCGCGTGATGCCGCGCGACTCGCGCAGCCGCCGCAGCTGTGAGCCCAGCAGGATGCGCCGCACCACGGAACCGCCCGATTCAGTTGCGGTCACGACTCCAACCCTCCCCATCGCTGACGTGTACGACGGAGCACCCCCGAGCCCCGAGGTAGCGGATTCTGCCATCTAAACGCTTCACCCCGTACTCGAACGATTACAGATTGGCGAACAGTTCGGCCACCGCCGGGAAGTCGCCCGACGGAAGATATGGCCAAGAACCATCACGGGGCCGGACACGTCGGGCGCGTGCACGTGCATCTGCCCTTGCATCCGCTCCTCCCTTTCGTAACCATGGTCCTCGCGCACCTGCGTACTCGTTCGTGTTGTAGCACCACAGCCGCGAATCCCGGGAGTGCCTCGCATGGGGACGAATGGATCGACCATGCTCGAGCCGTTAAGGCAGGGGCTTCCTCCGATCGACGCCGCGTCCGTCTCCAGTTCCGCCTCCTGCGCCCTGCCGGCCCGCTACGAAGCCGTGCGCGGGGCGCGTCAGTTCACCAGCACGACGCTGACGCAGTGGAACCTGAGCGAGCGGTTCGACGATGTGGCGCTCGTCGTCTCGGAGCTGGTCACGAACGCGCTGCGCCACGCACTGCCCGGCGACACGTCACGGGACCAGCTGTACGACCACCCGTACGACCCGCCGGTGCGGCTGCACCTGATGCGCTGGGCCGGCCGGCTCGTCTGCGCGGTCCGCGACCCGAGCCCGGACACGCCCGCGACCAGGACGTCCGGCGAGGACTTCGCGGCCGAGTCGGGCCGCGGGCTGTTCCTCGTGGAGTCCTTCAGCGACAGCTGGGGCTGGCACCCGCTGGCCGGCGCGCTCCACGGCAAGGTGGTGTGGGCACTGTTCCGGCTCTCGGACAAGTCCTAGGGACCGGCGGCAGACGCGTACGACGCGACCGAAAGGGGCTCCGTTCGACGGAGCCCCTGTTTCGTGTGCGACAGGACGGGTGCGGCGGGTTCAGCCGCCGACGAGGTGGTCGAACTCCCCGTCCTTCACTCCCAGCAGCAGCGCCTCGATCTCCGCAGGCGTATAGACCAGGGCCGGTCCGTCGGGGTGCCGCGAGTTGCGCACCGCCACGTTCCCGCCGGGCAGCTTCGCGAACTCCACGCACGAGCCCTGGGAGTTGCTGTGCCTGCTCTTCTGCCAGACGACCCCATGAAGCTCTGTGGCCGCCATGCCGTTGTACACGTCGTGCACAGGACGCTCCCCGAGTTACATGAGTTACATGATGCAGGTGTCAACTATCCGGGATCATAGCTGGAGTTCACGTGCATATGCATGAGCAGATGCACGTGCACGGGGGGTGGTCCTCCGACTACTGAGACGCGGCCGGGGCCATTCGGGCTCCCTCCATTTGTACGGATCGCTTGTACGTATACGGAAAAGGGGCCTCCCCCGCGTCGGTTACGCGGGGAAGGCCCCTCGGAAAGGTGGGGTGGATCAGCGAGCGGACGAGGAGTACGGCAGCAGTGCCATCTCCCGCGCGTTCTTGATCGCCCGGGCCAGCTGCCGCTGCTGCTGGGCCGACACCCGGGTGACCCGGCGGCTGCGGATCTTGCCGCGGTCGGAGATGAACTTCCGCAGCAGATCGGTGTCCTTGTAGTCGATGTAGGTGATACCGGCCTTGTCCAGCGGATTGGGACGGGACTTGGCGGGCTTGCGGTCGCCGGAGCGGCGCGGGGACATGGATCAGACCTCCAGGAGGGCGTCGAACGCGGGCGGGAGCAGCTTCCAGGCCGCACGGCCCGCGGTGTACTCGGCGTCGGTGAGCAGGCAGGAGTCGAGGAGTTCGGAGAGCCCCTCGCGGTCCAGGCCCGGCGAGGTGAAGACCAGGTGCTGGCACCGGTCCCCGTGCTCGGGGTCCCAGTCCAGAGCGGCGGCCGCGCGGCGGACCGGCGGCACCATCTCCCAGGCGGCGTCCGGCAGTGCGGCGAGCCACGGGCCCGCGCTCTCGACGCACAGGGCGCCACCCGCCGCGTCCCAGGCCAGCAGCGTGTCCGGCCGGTCGGCGAGCCAGAACCGGCCCCGGCTGCGGGCGGCCGCGCAGGTCAGGTCCTCCAGCGCCGCGTACAGCCGGCCGGGGTGGAACGGGCGGCGGCTGCGCCACACGTACGTGCCGACGCCGGCCGCGTCCGCGTCCTGCGGGAGCAGCGCGCACGCCGGGTGCTGCGCCGCGGCGGCCGCCTCCACGTCGAACCCGCCCAGCGCCGCGGCGGCCAGGTCACCGTCCTGGACCGTGACCCGGCGGGCCGTCGGGTGGAGCTGGGCCAGCAGCGCCCGGTCCTCGTCGTCGGCCTCGGGTCCCTCCAGGACGGCGAGCACCGGGGCGTACTCCAGCTGGCGGGCCCAGGTGTCGGCGACGGTCCGCTGGTCGGTGGCGGCCGCGGCCAGGCCGACATCGGCGAGGTCGTCGCCGTTGCCGAGGTACGGCAGCACCAGCGCCGGGTCGACGGCGGTGATCACGGACGTCACGGTCAGCCCGGCACCGGCGACGACCTCGGCCATCGCCTTGGGCTCGACGGAGTCCCACAGCTCGACCACGGCGAGCCGGGTGAGCCCGGCGCCGGCCAGCCGCTCCAGCTCGGGCACCAGGTCCTCGCGCAGCGCGCAGCAGGCGCAGTCGTTGACGAGCGGGGTCTCGCCGCTCGACAGGACGCCGGTCGCGTCCCGGACGGTACGCACGACCGTGCCCCGCCCGGCGGCGTCGGCCAGGTCGTGGTGGAGCGCCACGCTGTCCGGGACGGTGGCGAGCAGGCGCTCCACCGCCGCCTCGCGGGCGTCGGCGTGCAGCCCTCCGACGAGGGCGACGGACAGGGGGACGAGCGACATCAGCGCGCCTCGCGCCGTCCGTAACGCCGCTCGAAGCGCTCCACGCGCCCGGCCGTGTCCAGGACGCGCGCCTGCCCCGTGTAGAAGGGGTGGCTCGCGGAGGAGATCTCGACGTCGACGACCGGGTAGGTGTGGCCGTCCTCCCACTCGACCGTCTTGTCGCTGGTCATGGTGGACCGGGTGAGGAAGGCGAAGCCGCCCGCCTTGTCACGGAAGACGACGGGCTCGTACGCGGGGTGGATTCCGGGCTGCATGCGGGTCAGCGCTCCTCTCGGAAGTCGACGTGGCGGCCGGCCATCGGGTCGTACTTGCGCAGGGTGAGGCGGTCGGGGTTGTTCCTGCGGTTCTTGCGGGTCACGTAGGTGTAGCCGGTCCCGGCCGTCGACCGGAGCTTGATGATCGGGCGGAGTTCGTTGCGGGCCATGGGGTTAGAGTAAATGGAAATGGTTCCCATTACCAAGACGAGGTCCAGAGAGGTAGGTCACCCTTGTCCGCCCACTGCCAGCTGACCGGCGCCCAGCCCGGGTTCGGCAACCGCATCTCGCACTCCCACCGGCGTACGTCCCGCCGGTTCGACCCCAACATCCAGCGCAAGCGCTACTGGCTGCCGAGCGAGGGCCGGTACGTCCGGCTCACCCTGAGCACCAAGGGCATCAAGACCGTCGACGCCATCGGCATCGAGGCCGCCGTGGCCCGGATCCGGGCACGCGGGGTGAAGATCTGATGGCGAAGAAGAGCAAGATCGCGCGCAACGAGCAGCGCAGGACGGTCGTCGAGCGGTACGCCGCCCGCCGCGCCGAGCTGAAGGAGCTGATCCGCCGGCCCTCGACGCCCGAGGCCGAACGCCGCGCCGCCCAGGCCGAGTTGCGCCGCCAGCCGCGCGACGCCAGCGCGACACGCGTACGCAACCGGGACAGCGTGGACGGCCGACCGCGGGGCCATCTGCGGAAGTTCGGCATGTCGCGGGTGAACGTGCGGCAGCAGGCGCACGCCGGATTCCTGCCCGGCGTACGCAAGTCCTCCTGGTAGCTTGGCGCCGACTTTCCGATCGACAAGGGGGATCTGATCGTGCAGCAGCTCGTGCGCAGCGGTGTCCTGGCGGCCGTGGCGGTGGCCTCGGCCCTGGCCCTGACGGCCTGTGGCTCCGGCAAGGGCGACGAACCCGGCAAGGGCGCCTCAGCGGCCCCGTCCGGCGGCGCCTCGGCGCCCGCGGGAGGCCACGGCGCCGGCTCCACGCTCGCCTCCGTCGAGGGCTCGTGGAGCGGCATGACGGACGGCAAGCTCGTCAACCTGACCGTCAGCGCCTCCGGCCAGGCGGTCCTCATCACCGAGGCCCACGTCTGCCAGGGCACGGCCAAGGAGGCCGGACACGTGACGCTCGCCCTGACGTGCAAGGACGGCAGCACCGACCGCACCACGGGCACGGTCGAGTCGGCCGACGGCAAGCAGCTGGTCGTCGCGTGGGACGGCGGCAAGAAGGACACGCTGGCGAAGACGTCGGCACCGATGCCGACGGATCTCCCGTCGGTCCTCCCCTCGGGGATGCCGTCCATCCCGGCGCTGCCGTCGCTGCCGCCGGAGTCGTGACGGCCCGCCTCTAGGCGTCGTCGTCCAGGGCGTCCGTCAGCTCCTCCAGAGCGTCGAGGAGCTGGCGGGCGCCCGCGCGTACGAGGGGGTCCTGCTGCGCGTCGGCGGACTCCAGGGCGGCGCGGACCTCGTCCCAGTGCGGGACCCGGCGCTCACGGATGTCCGCCGCGCCCCGCTCCGTCGCAAGGCGCATGACCTCCGCGAGCGCCGCGGCCACCGGGACCGGCGCGGCGGACCTGGCCGGAAGGTGGGCCTCCAGCAGCATCGCCGCCCGGGCCAGCCGGGACAGCGCCTCGCCCGCCCCGTCGGCGGCGGCCCGCGACAGGCCCCGGTGCCGTACCGGCTCGTGGGCGGCCCGCTCGACCGCCTCCTGCCACGCGACCCGCGCCGAGCGCGTCGCCAGCACCGCCTCCCGTACGGCTCCGCCGCGCCCCGGACGGTCCGGGCGGGCGTAGCCGGCCAGCACCTCGGCGGCGTACCGGCCCGTCGCCGTCAGCCGGTCGGCCAGCCGGGTGCGCAGTCTGGGCGTCTCCCAGGCGGGGTACACGGCGTACGCGAGCATCGCGAGGACCCCGCCCAGCAGCGTCAGCAGCACCCGCTCGGGCACCGTCTGGGTCCACGCCTCACCCGCCATGCCCAGCAGGAACACCACGTACGCCGAGACGCAGACCTGCGCGGCGGCGTACCCCGTGCGCATCAGCAGGTACATCCCGAACGCGCAGAACACGGCGAGCCCCGCCGACGTGTACGTGCCCGGGTCCGTGGCCTGGACGACACCGGTCGCCAGGGCGACGCCCAGCAGGGTGCCGCCGAACCGGGCGACCGAACGGGCGTACGTCTGACTGAAGTCGGGGCGCATCGACATCACGGAGGCGAGCGGCGCCCAGTAGCCGTGGCCCAGCGGCAGGGCCGTACCGACGGCGTACCCGGTGGCGGCGACCGCCGAGACGCGCACGGCGTGCCGCAGGAAGGGCGAGTCGGCCCGCAGTTCCGCCCGCATGTCCCGGACCGCGCCCGGGACGAGCGTCAGGAGCGGCGGCCGCGTCCGCAGCTCCTCCGGGCTCGCCCGGCGGTCCGTGGGCGCCGCCGTCTCCACCACGTCGCCCAGCAGCGCCGCGAGCCGGGCCGCGGCACGCCGGGCCGGTGGCTTGGCGAGGAGCGCGGCCGTGTCCGGCGTCCGCAGCGCGGCCAGCGCGTCCGGCGGTACGGCGACGGGCTCGCCGTACCGGACCGCGTGCGCGGCGGCGTCGAGTACGGCCGCGGCGGCGGCCAGCAGTTCACGGACCCGGTCCCTCCCCGGGCCCTCCTCCGGTGCGCCCACGGCCGGGTCGGCCAGCGACGCCAGCACCGGCCGGATGCGCTCGGCGACCCCGCGTACGCCGTGCAGTTCGGCGGGACGGGTACGGGCCTGGCGGCGGGTGACGGCGGCGGCGCTGCGGGCCGTCATCAAGGGGACCGGGTCGAACGGGGCGTACGGGTCGTGGCGCAGCCGCCGCGCGTAGTCGGCCTCGGCGGCCAGGGCGTCGGCGAGCGCGTCGCGCTGTGCGCCCCAGCGGCGGACCGGCAGCAGCACGATCAGCCCCGCCTGGACGACACCGCCCGCGGCGATGACCCCGGCGTGCGCGGCGGCGCCGGCGACCGAGGTGGGGAAGGTGACGGTGACCAGCATGATCGCCACGTTCGAGGACGCCATCAGTCCCACGGTCGGCCCGACGACCCAGGCGAGGCCCGACAGGAACGTCCACAGGACCAGGAGGGCGACGAAGACCGCCTGGTGGGCGGAGGCGGCGAGGTAGGCGAGGAACGTCGACACCGCGAGGCTCACGCCCGACGCCAGCGCCAGGGTGGGGCGGGGACGCCAGCTGCGCTGGAACGTGGCGATCGCCGCCTGGAACGCGCCGAACGCGGAGCTGGCCGCGACGGCGGGGCCGAAGGCCGCGTTGCTCACCAGCACGACCAGCGCCAGGCCGCCGGCCGCCCGCAGGGCGACGAGCGGCTCCAGACGACGCCGCTCCAGGGCGAGGCCCGCACGAGCGGTCACCTTCAACGCCCGAAGCCAGGTCATGGCCCGAGGTTATCCACGCACCCCCGCCCCGACGGGCGGCGACGCGTTCCCACTCCCCCCACCCCCCACCGGCGGTGAGCCGCCCGACGGCGGGACGGGGGTGGACCGGGGGTCGCGCGCGCAGGATTGGCGGCGCTGGGACGCCTCGCTCTCCAGGCCCCGCACGAGCCAATCTGAGCACGTGACCCCCGGGCCGCCACCGGACTCACCCACCGTCGTGGCGCGCAAGGGGCGGGCCCTCAGGCCGGGGGGCCGTTCCTCGTTGTGCCCACCCGTTCCACCCCCAAGGACTACGTCCAGGGGGGACCCCCATGCGGAACGACTGCCCACAACGAGGAACGGCGGTACAGGCGACGCGAGCCCACAACGACGGAACGGCGGCACAGCGACGCCAGCCCACAACGGCGGAACGGCGGCACAGCGACGCCAGCCCACAACGGCGGAACGGCGGCGCAACGACGCCAGCCCGCAGCAGGATCGGCGGCGCGAGCCCGCGGCGGGAATGGTGGTGGCTGTCAGTGCGGTAGGTGCGGGCGGCGGGTGGGGGTTTGGGCGGCGTCGGCCGCCGTGCGGCCGTGGTGCCAGCCCTCCGCGTCCGTCGCGCCCCGCACCCGCGCCGTCGTGGTCTGCGGGAACATCCGGTCCGCGTGCGCGGTCACCGCCACGTCGCGCGCGGCCAGCACCGGCAGCAGCGTCGGCTCGCCGGAGGCGACGCGCCGGGACGTGGCGGACAGACGGTCGCCGATGCGCTGGGCGTAGGCCAGCAGGAAGGACTGCCGGAACGTCTTCGTGCGCCGCCGACCCCCCGCCCGCTGCGCCGCCTCCGCCTTGGTCATCGCGCCGGTGCCCTGGAGCAGCAGGGAGGTGTAGAGGAGCTCCACGGCCTCCAGGTCCGGTCCGAAGCCGACGACCGTCGAGAAGCCGAACGCCTCGTTCCACACGGCCCGGCAGCGGTTCGCCGAGGCGACCCCGTCGAGCAGGATGGCCTTGGCGGTCTCGTACGGCGGGTCGACGCCGATGCGTACGGCCGTGGGCCCGGAAGGGGCGACGGCCTGGGCCGCGAGCGCCGCCTCGTCGAGGCTGTGCCGGGCCATCAGCTCCTGGGCCTTCGCGGTGAGCGCCTCGGCCTCCTCCGGGTAGCCGGTGGCCTCGGCCTTGGCGAGGAGGGCCCGGATCCGCGCGAGGATCCGGGGCTCCCCCACCACGGGCGCCGTGACGGAGCCGCCGCCGGGCGGCGGACCGACGGGTTCGATGGCGGGGAGCCGGACGAGGAGCCGGTACAGCTCCAGCACGGCGGTGGCGTACGAGAAGCGGTCGGCCCGCCACGGCGCGGCGGCCGTCCCCAGCTCGGCGAGCTGGTCCCGCCAGCGCGGGGGCAGCACGTCGTACCCGGCCAGTTCCGAGGCGATCAGGCCCGACGCGAGGCGTACGTGGTGGTCGTCCAGGTCGCGGCGGACGAGCCGGACGACGTCGGCGGGCTGCCAGCCGCGCCGCCAGGCCTGCCGAATGAACTCCTCGCCACGGCGGGCGAGTTCCGTGTCGGCACCCGGGTCGGCGGCGAGGAGGGACGCACCGGTGTCGAGCCCCGTGTCGGCGCCCGCACCCTCCTCCCCGTACAGCGCGGCCCCGAGCGCGCGCTCCACGGTCGTGTTCGTGCCGCTGCTCACGGGCGGGCCTCCCGGCGCTCGTCGTAGGCGCGGCGGGACTCGGCGATGATGCCGCGGTGGTCCAGCGACCAGTCGACGAGGGCGCGGATGAGGCGGGTCATGCTGTAACCGGTCGCGGTCAGTTCGTACTCGACCTGCGGCGGGACCGTCGGGTGCACGGTCCGGGTGACGAGCCCGTCGCGCTCCAGGCGGCGCAGGGTCAGCGTGAGCATGCGCTGCGAGATGCCGGGGACGAGCCGCTGGAGTTCCCTGAACCGGCGTACGCCCGAGGAGAGTTCCACGACGACGTGCACGGTCCACTTGTCGCCGAGCCGGTCCTGGACGTCGCGGACGCCGCAGTCCTCCGCGCAGCTCAGCGCGGCCGGGTCGGTTACCTCCGTGTGCCCCACCGACATCGAAGTGCCTCCTTACGCGTGCCTCGCCCTGCCACCACCATGGTCGCAGCGAAAGGGAACGGACGAGCGGGGGGTTTCCCATGTTGTTGATCACCGGTGTCTCGGGCGGCCTGGGCGGGCTGATCGCCGAGCGGGCGGCCGGCCGGGACGACGTCCTGCTGGCGACGCGCGCGGCAGAGGCGGCGGAGGCGCCGCCGGGCGCGCGCCGGGTGGACTTCGACGATCCGGCCTCGCTGCCGGAGGCGTTCACCGGGGTGGACACGCTGCTGCTGATATCGGCCGGGTACGGGGAGGACGACACGGTCACGGCCCGGCACGGCGCGGCGATCGGGGCCGCGGAGAAGGCGGGGGTGTCCCACGTCGTGTACACGAGCCTGTCGGGGGACGGGGACCACCTGCCGTACGCCCTGGCCCACCGCTGGACCGAGCGGCGGCTGCGCCGGTCCGGCCTCGGCTGGACGGTCCTGCGCAACGGCCTGTACGCCGAGCTGCTGGCGTGGCTGGCCGCGCCGGACGCCGACGGGCGGATCACCGCGCCGCTGGGCGACGGCCGGCTGGCGGCGGTGGCCCGCGCCGACCTGGCCGAGGCGGCGTTCCGCGTGGCCGTGGACCCGGCGCCGCACGCCGGCCGGGTGTACGAGCTGGTCGGCGAGGTCCCGCTGGGCGGCGCCGACCTGGCGGCGGCGGTGTCGGCGGCGTACGAGCCGGGGACGCTGGCCGGGGCGCGAGCGGCGCTGCTCGCGGCGGGCGAGGCGACGGCGTTCCAGGTGCCGATGCTGACGGGCACGTACTCGGCGATCGCCCACGGCTTCCTGGACGGCTCCGGGGTCCCCGCGGGCGACCTGCGGGCGCTGCTGGGCCGGGCGCCGCGCTCGGCGCTGCAGGTGTACGCGGAGGCCGTACGCGCCACCCGGCGGGGGTAGGTCTCCGGGGCACGTCCGCCGAGGCGGTCACCGGGGAGGAGCACCGATGGGTGAGAACAAGCGCAGGATGCTGGCCGGGGAGTGGTACCTGCCCGACGACGAGGAGCTGGCCGCCGACACGGAGCGGCGGATCGCGCTCTGCGCCGCGTACAACGCGCTGCCGCCGCCCCCGCCCGCCGAGCGCACGAAGATCCTCGGGGAGCTGCTGGGCTCCATGGGCGACGGGGTGCGCATCCGGCCGCCGTTCCACTGCGACTTCGGGTACCGCATCTCCATCGGCGAGGGGACGTTCGTGAACTTCAACGCGGTCTTCCTGGACTGCGGGCCCATCACGATCGGCGCCGACGTGCAGATCGGCCCGAACGTCCAGCTGCTGACCCCCACGCACGAGCTGGACACGGAGCGCCGGCGCGCCGGCTGGGAGCGGGCCGAGCCCATCACGATCGGGGACAACGTGTGGCTGGGCGGCGGGGTGATCGTCTGCCCGGGTGTGACGATCGGCGCCGACACGGTGGTCGGCGCCGGTGCCGTCGTCACGAAGGACCTTCCGCCGGGGGTGCTGGCTGTCGGCAACCCGGCGCGGGTGGTGCGCTCGCTCGGAGGGTGAGGACGGGCGCCCCGCACGACGTCACTGCCGGGGACTGTCAGTGCCGGATGCGAGACTCGCACCCGTGAGCGAACGGTGGGCTCTGGACGGAGCCGAGGGCGGCGGGGCGCGGCTCGTCCCCCTCGGCGCCGACGGGCTGCCCGCGGGCCCCGTCGTCGAGGAGCCCGACCTGGTCGCGGCGGTGCGGTCGCGGCCGCAGGTGGGCCGGTGGGTGTGGCGGTCCACGGCCGACCTCTGTCCGCGGCTGCTCGCGGCGGGGGTCCGCGTCGAGCGGTGCTACGACATCGAGTGCGCCGAGCAGCTGCTGCTGGGACACGAGGGCCGGCTCGGCGAGCCCCGGTCCGCCGCCGCGGCCTGGGCGCGGCTGCACGACCGGCCCGTGCCGCCCGACCGGCCGGCCAGAGCCGCGGAGCCGGGCGCGCAGTCCCCGCTGTTCGAGCCGCAGGCGGGGCTCGACGTGCCGTTCGACGCGCTGCTGGAGGTATACGCGGAGCAGCAGCGCAGACACGCGGCCGCCGAGCACCCGGACCGGATGCGGCTGCTGACGGCGGCCGAGTCGGCCGGGACGCTGGTGGCGGCGGAGATGCACCGGGCGGGTCTGCCGTGGCGGGCGGACGTGCACCGGGCGGTGCTGCACGAGCTGCTGGGCGAGCGGTACGCGGGCGGGGGCGAGCCGCGGCGGCTGGCGGAGCTGGCGGACGAGGTGTCGGCCGCGTTCGGGCGCCGGGTGCGGCCGGACCTGCCGGCCGATGTGGTGAAGGCGTTCGCGCAGGCCGGCATCAAGGTGCGCTCGACGCGGCGCTGGGAGCTGGCGGAGCTCGACCACCCGGCGGTGGAGCCGCTGCTGGCGTACAAGACGCTGTACCGGATCTGGACGGCGCACGGCTGGAGCTGGCTCCAGGACTGGGTGCGCGACGGCCGGTTCCGTCCGGAGTACGTGCCGGGCGGCACGGTGAGCGGGCGGTGGACGACGAACGGCGGGGGCGCGCTGCAGATCCCGAAGGTGATCCGCCGGGCGGTGGTCGCGGACGAGGGCTGGCGGCTGGTCGTCGCGGACGCCGACCAGATGGAGCCGCGGGTGCTGGCCGCGATCTCCCGCGACCCGGGGCTGATGGAGGTGGCGGGGCATGACGACGACCTGTACACGCGGCTGTCGGACCGTGCGTTCTCCGGCGACCGGGCGCACGCGAAGCTGGCGCTGCTGGGCGCGATCTACGGGCAGACGAGCGGGGACGGGCTGAAGAACCTGGCGGCCCTGCGGCGGCGCTTCCCCCGGGCCGTGGCGTACGTCGACGACGCGGCGCGTGCGGGCGAGGAGGGCCGGCTGGTGCGGACGTGGCTGGGCCGGACCAGTCCGCGGGCGGCGGGGGCCGGCGAGGCCGAGGAGGCGGGGCTGCCGCAGGAGGACAACGGCGGCCCGGCCGCTTCCGACGGCGGGTACACACCGGGGTACGCGTCGGTGAACGCCCGCGCGCGGGGCCGGTTCACCCGGAACTTCGTGGTGCAGGGCAGCGCCGCCGACTGGGCGCTGCTGATGCTGGCCGCGCTGCGCAGGGCGACCGCGGACATGCGGGCGGAGCTGGTGTTCTTCCAGCACGACGAGGTGATCGTGCACTGCCCGGCCGAGGAGGCGGAGGAGGTCGTGGAGGCGATCCGCGCGGCCGGTGACCTGGCCGGGCGGATCGCCTTCGGGGACACCCCGGTGCGGTTCCCGTTCACGACGGCGACGGTGGAGCGGTACTCGGACGCGAAGTGAGGGGTCCGGGAGCCGTCGTACGCGGCGCCCCGAGGGTCAGGCGCTTGAGGCCACGTGCCCCGGCGATCCCGGGCCGCCCTGCGCCTCGGCGGGAAGGTGCCCCACCGCGCGGGAGAGCCCCGCACCCGGTGGCTCGGGTGCGGGGCTCTCCCATGCGCCTCCTGCGGGAGGTCAGTCCCGGACGCTCGCGGACGCGTTCTCGGAGATGACGTTCTGCAGGATCTTCGCCAGGGCGCTGTCGCCCTTGACCGCGGTGGAGTTCTCCACACAGTCCTGGTTCTGCGTGTCCTGCAGGATGTCCTGAACGCCCACGTTGACCAGGGCGACGATGTTCTGGACGTCGGCCTGGATCGGAACGGCGATGCAGGGCTTGTTCAGCGTGCCCTGGACGGCGCTCATCTGCGGGCTCATGCTGCCGCCGGTCACGGTGTTGCCGTAGTTCTGCTTGGAGTAGTTGCCGTTCTGCGTGTCCACGTTGTGGTCGCCGGTCGCGGCGGCCATCGGCGCGCCCGCACCCAGGACAGCCGCAGCGACACCGGCGCCAGCCAGAACCTTCTTGATCATGGTCGATCCTTCTCGTCGAGAGACCCGGCGTCCGGGTCGTGCCTCACCCGCGGGTGGGGCGCATGGTTGTCAGGGGGAATCGCGGCCACGTGGGGCCGCAGCGGGCCGGTCCGCGCGGCGCTTCGCACGCGCGGACCGGGCGCGGCACGGCGTCAGCGGAGGGCGACGGAGCCGTTCTCGGAGAGGACGTTCTCCAGGATGTGCGACAGGGCGCTGTCGCCCTTGACCGCGGTGGAGTTCTCCGCGCACTGCTGGTTCTGCGTGTCCTGCAGGATGTCCTGAACACCCACGTTGACCAGGGCGACGATGTTCTGGACGTCCGCCTGGACCGGCAGGCCGATGCAGGGCTTGTTGAGCGAGCCCTGGATGAGCCCGATCTGCGGGCTCATGTACCCGCCCGTGTAGGTGTTGCCGTACGACTGCGTGGCGAAGTTGCCGTTCTGGGTGTCGACGCCGTGGTCGCCCACCGCAGCGGCCGTCGGCGCACCGGCGCCGAGTACCGCGGCGGCGACGCCGGCGGAAGCCAGAGCCTTCTTGATCATTACGTGATCCTTCTCGTCGAGAGACCCGGTCTCGGGTCGCTCTGACCAACACCGCGGCGCTGTTTAAGTTGCGCCAGGTCACCCGAAGAGCGCAATCAACGAATACCGGCTGAGAATTTTAATGACCATAGCTTCGGACCTGCATAAATCCGGGGCTCCCGACAAACGCCTGTCTGATTCCGCCGGGACGGGGTATTCGTATTTCATGAACGGTCTCACCACGCTCAGCGCGGAATTCTTCAGCGACGGCACGGGCCAGCTGATCGCCGGTCTCCTGGTGGTCGGGTTCCTGCTCGGCGCCTTCGTGCTGGGGCGCCGGATCATGCTCAAGGAGGAGCCGACGCCCAAGCCGGAGGAGCAGCCGCACAGGCCGCCGGACGCCGGTCTGCCCGGCGAGGTGGAGGGCCACCGCAAGCCCGCCGAGGTGCCGCAGAGCGAGCGGCGGCTGATGCCCTACGAGCTGAAGCACGAGAACACCGAACCGGACACGACGCCGGTCTCCGAGGAAGACCAGAAGTGGCGCGGCGCGCCGAGCGGCGGCTTCGGCAGCGGCGGGCCCACCACCGGCGGGTGACCGGCCGCGCGCGCAGTTCCCGGGCCGCTTCCCCTCCGGGCCCGGGGGCTGCTCCCGCGTGCCCGCGGACCGGGGCGCGGCCCGGTCCGCGGGCCGTTTCGCGCCCGGGTGCCGGGGCACTCGGGCGCCATGACCCGTACGGAGAAGCCGGCCCGCGCATCCGCGCCCGGGCCGGCGAGCACGCCGGCCCGGGCCTCCGCCCGTGACACCGCGCGGCTCGCCGCCGTGGTCGTCGCCCCGACCCTCGCGGCCGGGGTCGTCGTACGGCGCCGTACCGGCATGGCCCTCGCCGAGCGGTACGCCGCGGACCGGCGGGCCACCGGGCTCCTCACCGAACTGCGCCGGCGCCACGGCCCCGGCCCGCTGCTCCTGGATCTGGCCGGGCGCCACTTCGCGGTCGTCCTCCAGGCCGAGGACGCCGCGCACGTGCTGGACGGCACCCCCGACCCGTACTCCCCGGCCACCCGGGAGAAGCGCGCCGCGCTGGAACAGTTCCAGCCGCACGGCGTGCTCATCTCGCGGGGCGCGGAACGAGCCGGGCGGCGGGCCGTCAACGAGGCCGTGCTGGAGACCGGGAACCAGCTGCACAGCCTCGCCCCGCGGCTGGTGCGCGCCGTGCGGGAGGAAGCCGGACTGCTCCTCGGGACGGTCGTCGGCGGGGACGGCGAGCTCTCCTGGGACGCCTTCTCGGGCGCCTGGGACGGCACCGTGCGCCGGGTCGTCCTGGGGGACGCGGCCCGCGACGACACCCCGCTGACGGCGATGCTCGGCAGGCTGCGCGCCGCGGCCAACTGGTCCGCCGCCGCACCGCGCCGCACCGGTCTGCGGGAGCGGTTCGACCGGCGGCTGCGGGCCCACGTCGACCGCGCCGAGCGCGGCAGCCTGGCGTCCGTCGTCGTGTCCACACCCGCCGCGCCCGGCACGGACCCGGCCGGCCAGGTCCCGCACTGGCTGTTCGCGTTCGACGCGGCCGGGATCGCGGCCTTCCGGGCCCTGGCCCTGCTGGCCACGCACGGCGCGCAGGACATCCAGGTGCGCAACGAGCTGGCCGTCACCGACCTGACGGAGCCGCGCCTCCTGCCGTACACGCGGGCCTGCGTGCTGGAGTCCGTGCGGCTGTGGCCGACCACGCCGTTCCTGCTGCGCGAGGCCGTGCGCGACACGCGGTGGGGCGAGAGCACCCTGCCGGCGGGGACGGAGTTCCTGATCTACACACCGCTGTTCCACCGGGACGACGCCCTGCCGTACTCGGACCGGTTCCTGCCGGAGATCTGGCTCGACGGCACGGCCCAGGACACGCCCGGGCTCTTCCCGTTCAGCGCGGGGCCCGGGGCCTGCCCCGGCGAGGACCTGGTGCTGTTCCTCACCTCGACGCTGCTGGCCGCCCTGCTGGAGCGGCACACCTATCTGCCGGACCGGCCCGGCAGGCTGCGGCCCGACCGGCCGCTGCCCCGCACCCTCGACCACTTCGGGCTGCGCTTCGCGGTGCTCCCCCACTGACGGCCCGCCGAACCCTTGGAGGCAGGTGGCTTCTGCGATGTCCCCGAACCGCCCGGACCATGTGCGGGCGCCCGTGCTCGAAGCGCTCGACCGCTACCACGAGACGGGTGAGCTGGCCTTCACCCCACCCGGCCACAAACAGGCCCGGGGCGCCGACCCGGCCGTCCGCAGGGTCCTCGGCGACGCGGTCTTCAAGGCCGACGTCCTCGCCACGAGCGGCCTCGACGACCGGCGCTCCCGCGGCGGCGTCCTGGAGCGCGCGGAACGGCTGATGGCCGACGCCGTCCACGCCGACCACACCTTCTTCAGCACCTGCGGCAGCTCCCTCTCCGTGAAGGCCGCCATGCTGGCGGTCGCGGGCCCGCACGAGGAGCTGCTGATCGGGCGCGACGCGCACAAGTCGGTCGTGTCCGGGCTCATCCTGTCGGGCGTACGGCCCGTGTGGGTGGAGCCCCAGTGGGACGCGCGGCTGCACCTGGCGCACCCGCCGTCCGCCGAGGCGTACGCCGAGGCCTTCGCGCGCCATCCGGACGCCCGAGGCGCGCTGGTCACCAGTCCCACCCCGTACGGAACGTGCGCGGCCCTCGACCGCATCGCCGGCGAGTGCCACCGGCGGGGCGTGCCGCTGATCGTCGACGAGGCGTGGGGCGCCCACCTGCCGTTCCACCCGGAGCTGCCGGCGTGGGCCATGGACGCGGGCGCGGACGTGTGCGTCACGAGCATCCACAAGATGGGCAGCGGCCTGGAGCAGGGCTCCGTGTTCCATCTGCGGGGCGACCTGATCGACCCGGCGGTGCTCGCCTCCCGCGCCGATCTGCTCGGCACGACCTCCCCGTCGGTCCTCATCTACGCCGGACTCGACGGGTGGCGGCGGCAGATGGTGCTGCGCGGCCGCGAACTGCTGGACGACGCGCTGCGGCTGGCGCACACCGTACGCGAGGAGGTCGCGGCGATCGACGGGCTGCACGTCCACGGCCGCGCCGACCTCACCGGGCCCGGGCTCGCCGCGGACCTCGACCCGCTGCCGGTGCTGATCGACGTGTCGGCGCTGGGCACGACGGGCTACCGGGCGGCGGACTGGCTGCGGGAACACCGCAGCATCGACGTCCATATGAGTGATCATCGGAGGATCGGCGCCCAGCTGACGTACGCGGACTCCCGGGCCACGACGGCTCCGCTGCTCGACGCGCTGCGCGACCTCGCCGGGCAGGCGGAGCGGCTGGCGGGAGCGCCCCGCGTGGACGTGCCGGACCCGGAGGAGCTTCGGCTTGAGCAGACGTGCCTGCCGCGCGACGCGTACTTCGACGCGGTCGAGGACGTGCCGGTCGGTGAGGCGGCCGGGCGGGTGGCGGCCGAGATGCTCACGCCGTACCCGCCGGGCATCCCCGTCGCCCTCCCGGGTGAACGGCTCACGGAACCGGTGCTGCGCTATCTGACGTCGGGGGTTGCGGCGGGGATGAACCTCCCCGATGCGGTGGATTCCAGACTGCGGACGGTACGGGTGCGCGCCGAGGGCCTGTGACATGATGCGAGGGCCTCGCCACGCGCTGTGAACGGAAGGGTAGGCATGGCCCCAGGCGCCGGAAAGTGGCAGCGAGTCCCCCTGAGCCCGCAGAGCCGTGCCGAACAGTCCGCACGGCCGGGGCCGTCGGGGCGGCACGCCGCCGACGCGGCTCCTCTCTTCTCGTCCCTGGCCCGCGAGTGGAGAGCCAAGGGACGCGTCGTCCCGGGCGCCAGGGACCACGAATGGGACGCCCTCGTCCAGCGGCCGGTGTGGCCGGGCCGGCGGTGACCGCCGTCGGCCGGTGGACCGGCGGACGGACCGTCAGAACATCGGCGGGAAAGGCCCGGCGAGCCGGGGGCGGCAATCGTGTCGCTCTACTCGCCGCGTGCGTCGGCCCGTTGCCGTTCGAGTGAATCAATACCGGCGACAGTTCCCCCGGTGTCTTTTTGCTTTCGTATTCGTTGTGATATTCGCGGCGGCAGCCGGGCCTCACCGGGGCTCGTGGGTCACGAAATCCGTGGCAAGACTTCCGCTGTGGAAAGGAAGCCGAATTATGAAGTGCAAGAAGGCCGTAGTGGCCGTTGCCGGTGTGTTCATGGCGATGGGCGCCGCCGCCCCGGCGATCGCCGACGCGCACTCCGATGGCGTGGCCGCGGGCTCCCCGGGCGTGATCTCGGGCAACGTCGTCCAGGTCCCGATCCACGTGCCGATCAACGTCTGCGGCAACACCGTGAACATCATCGCGCTGCTGAACCCGACGTTCGGCAACGTCTGCATCAACGACTGACGCAGCCTCGCCACCACCAGGAAGCCGGTCCCGGACGACGCTCCGGGACCGGCTTCCCGCGTGCCGCGGCCTCAGTCGGCCGCCGGCACGGGGTTCTCCGCCGGCACCCGGTCACCCGTCGGCACCCGATCGTCCGCCGGCCGCCGCCGCGCCCCCGGCACGCCCCGCAGCCGGCGGTCGCGCAGGCGCCGCTCGACGCCCCGCACCAGCCGCTCGGCCGTGTACGCGGCGCCGTACACGAACCGCATCGCCGGGCCGTACGACGGGGCCGTCAGCAGCCCGGCCACGAACAGGCCCGGGTGGGACGACTCGAAGTGGCCGCTCATCTCCGGGGCGCCGCTCCCGCCGACCGTGCGCAACCCCTCCCGCAGCTCCTCGCCCAGCACGCCCACCCGGTCCAGACGCGGGACGAAGCCCGTGGCGGCGATGACGTGGTCGGTCTCCAGGACGGTCGGCACCTCCGACGAGCCGCCGCCAAGGATGAGCCGCACCCGGTCGCCGACGGGCTCCGCCGCGAGCACGCCGCGGCCCAGCCGTACGTCCGGCACGGCTTCGAACCGGCCCCGCAGCCACCAGGCGCCGGCCGGGCCCAGGGCGGTGGCGAACAGGTGCTCGCGAGTGGCGCCGGGGAGGCGCCGGAACAGTGTGGGAGTACGGGCGTAGAGCCAGTTCGGCCAGCCGCAGCCGAGGCCCGAGTGCGGTGAGCCGGCGGCCTCCAGGCGGGGGCGGTGCAGGGACGGGGGTACCGCATCCCATGTCAGGCGCGGTGCGCGGGCGACCACGCGCGCGTGCGCCCCCTGTTCGGTCAGGAGCACCGCCGTCTCCAGGGCCCCCTGGCCCGCACCGATCACGGTCACGTCCCGGCCCGCGAACCGGGCCAGGTCCGTGTGGTCGCAGCTGTGCGTCACCTGGTGCGGCATCAGCGCTCTCAGCTGCGGCGGCACCTCGGCGAACGGCAGGACGCCCACCGCGAGCGCCACCGTCCGCGCGCCGAACACCTCGCCGTCGCCCGTCGTGACCGCGAAGCCGCCCTCCTCCCGTGGCTCGACGGACGCGACCGTACGGGGGTCGACGGCGACCGGCACGGCCCGCCGGGCGAACCACTCCCCGTACGCGGCGAAGAGGCCGACGGGCAGCGGCACCCCGTGCTCGGCCCGCACGCCGCACGTCGCCGCGTACGCGGTGAGGCCATGGGCACCGCGCGGGTCCGACAGGTCCGACGCCCAGGGTTCGGACGCGAGGAGCATGCCGGGCGGCATCCGCTGCCAGGAGCCCATCACCTGGCCGAAGACACGGATGTCCAGGCCGCGGGCGGCGGCGTGGGCGGCCACGGACAGGCCGTACGGGCCGGCGCCCACGATCACCAGGTCGTCGTCGTGCATGGGGCCCACCGCTTTCGTCATCGTCGGGGGGAGGGGGAGGAGGGGGCGGACGGGGAGGGGGACGGGAGGTTCGGGGCGGCCGGGTCGGGGACGGCGGTGGCCGGGGGCTCGGACGCCTCTGTCGCCCGGCCACGCCACCGCCGCCGCAGCGCCGCCCACGCGCGGCGGGCGAGGTGCGCCGCCCAGGTGCGGACCATGGCGGCCGCCGGTGCCGGGTCGTCGGCCGCGAACCAGGCCGTCTCCAGACCGGACCACGGGCCGGACCCGCCGGACCGGCCGGACGACGGGCCGCGCAGGCGGGGGCGCGGCGACGTCAGGACGGACAGGGCCGCGTGGTTCTCGACCACGAAACGCCGCCCGTACACCGGCACCGCCTCCGGCACCGGACGCCCGGTCAGGTCCAGGTGCAGGGCCCGGACGACGTCGAGGCCCCACGGGTCGGAGAAGAGCCGGAACTGCGCGCCCGGCCGGGGGTCGAAGTCCAGCAGGTGGTACGTGCCGGTCACCGGGTCCAGCCGGAAGTCCAGGTCGGCGATCCCCCGGTAGCCCAGCGCCCCCACGAGATCCCGCGCCATGCGCTCGACGACGGGGTTCGGTGTCCAGGTCCCCACGGCCGTCGGCCCGGCGCCGTCCGGCCAGGAGCGGACCTTCCACCCGGTCGCGGCGACCCGGCACCGCCCGCTGCTGTCGCAGTACGCGTGGAAGAACCAGTCCAGGTCCCGGCCGCCCGGCAGCATCCGCTGGAGCAGCAGCCGGCTCCCCGCCCCGGCCCCGCGCGCGTACAGCTCGCGGACCCGCCGCACCGAGCGGGCCACCGTCGTGCCGCGCAGCCCGGCGCCCACGGGCAGCAGCCAGGGGCGGCTCCACTTCGCCACGACGGGCAGCCCGAGCTCCAGCGCCATGGCGGCCGCCTCGTCCGGGTCCGAGGGCGCCAGGGTGCGCGGGTGCGGGACGCCGAGCAGCCGGCAGGTCTCGGCCAGCTCCGCCTTGTCGGCCACCCGCTCGCACAGCCCCGGCGGCGGCTCGGGCAGCAGGAACCGGGCCGCGGGCCCGCGGGGGCCCTCCGCGCGGAGCCGGTCCAGCGACACGGCGGTGATGTCGTCCAGGGCCACCAGGACGGCGGGCCCGCCGGCCAGCGCCTCGGACACCTGGACGAGGGTGCGACGCACAGCCGCCAGATCCCGTCCGGCGGCCGGCTGGTGGCGACGGCTCACATAACGCGACCGGGCCACCGGACCGGCGGGAGTTCCTACCACCGCGTGGACGGGAATCCCGGCCCGGCCCAGGGAACGGGCCGCTCCGAGGGTGCCGTGGTGAAAGGAATTCCGGTCCAGCCGCATGAGCACGGCGGCGACATGGGTATCGAAGAGCGGCACGGCATGTCCTCGTGTCGGTGCCCGACTGGGCCGGTTCGACTTCGCTCCGCATCGCGGTCCGGACGCCATTCCGCGGACCGACCGCTGTCCGGGTGGCGACGTGGTGGACATCGCGGGAAAGCGCTGTGGGCTGCGCGACCACGGGAATTCGCCGCAGCCCACGGGAAGGTTATCCCCTATGCCGGACGGGGGCCGTTTCCGAAACGGCGACAATTCCGGCGGGCGCGCAGCCGGTCCGCCGCCCACCGGCGGCCGCCCGCGTATCCGGCGCGCAGCCAGAGCGCCGGAGCCGTGCGGCGCCGGGCCAGCAGCAGGCGCTCGTTGCGGACGGCCTCGGGGCTCCAGTGGTGCTCGTGCTGCTCCTCGCCGCGCATCAGGCTCAGAGCCCCCCGGCTCCCGTCCCCGTCCCGGCGCGAGGCACTGGCCAGCAGCAGCGTGGTGACGTCCACCTTGAGCGAGCGGAGCACCGGGTCCGCCCCGTACAGGTAGCCGCCCGTCAGCCGTGGCGACACCAGGGTGAGGTCGGCGGCCACGAGGTCGTCGTCCAGCCGGAACTCGGTCACCCGCGCCTGCCCGGCGTGCGCCATGGCGCCCACCGCGCGGGCGAGGTGCTCGGCGAACCGGTCGGTGAGAAGCTCCGGGTTCACCCGCCTGCCGGCCCAGCGGCGCCGGTGCAGGCGGAGGAGGTGCCGCAGGGCCCCGGGCACTTCGGCGGCGGGTACGTGCCGCTCTTCCACGCCCTCCCGGTCGATCTTGCGGAGGCCGGCCCTGACCTGCTGGGCGCGCGAGGAGGGCAGCCGTCGCACGAGCTGGTCGAGGGGCAGGGCCGGCAGCTCCAGGCGGGTCGAGTCGGCGAGCCGGCGGCGCGGCCCGCGCCAGGCCGCGTGCACGCGCTCGGCCGCGCTTCCGGGCCGTACCTCCCGTAGGTCGATCACCGCCGTACGGGCGAGCCCGGCGAGCGCGCCGGCCAGCGCGGGCACGGCTTCCGGGCAGCCGTCGTCGACGAGGACGTCGCCGTAGTCCGTGACGGCGCCGCCCAGCAGGGTCAGGGCGGGCAGCGGGCCGGGCACGCGGCACAGCGGCGCCGCCGCGACGAGCCGCCCGTCCGCGCGGTGCACGAGAACGACCCGCAGGCGCCCGGGCGTGCCGTACGACAGCCACCAGGAGTACAGCCAGGCGTGCGACTGGAACGGGGTGACGGACCGGCAGTGGTCGTACAGGTCCCGCCAGTCGGCGGCGAGCGCGCCGAACCGCGCGTCATCCCGGCAGACCGTGACGGTAAGCGCGAGTGGCTCCGGATTGCGCATACGGGTTCTCCGCTTGACGAAGTGAAGGGAACACCGCGACGAGGGGAAAGACGTGAAGCGGGGGAATGGGGACCTGCGAAACGACGTGCACATGGCTGGACCGCGGGCGACCGCACGAACGCTATAGTCCCGTGCGCGAAAGACGAAGCATTGAGAACACATGGGCGCGACACGCCTTTTCTGGCGGGTTACCCCTTCGCCGTGTCGTACCGCGCCGCGGGCGGCGGAATATGGCATGAAGGTAGTGACGGAACAATCGTCGGCTCCGCTGTCCTCCGGGCCGGCGACCGGCCCCTGCCCGCACGGTTCACCCGTTCGGGAGCGCAACCGGTGAAAGTCTCGGGCGTTCTTGATGGAGCCGGCCGCGTCGGCCTGCAATGCCTCACTGAACCATAGGAGTGCTACACCATGTCCCGTATCGCGAAGGCTGTCGTCCTGACCTCCGCCGTCGCCGCGTCCCTGGCCGGCACCGCTGGCATCGCGAACGCCGACGCCCACTCGGAAGGCGCGGCCGTGGGTTCCCCCGGCGTCATCTCCGGCAACCTCGTCCAGGTCCCGATCCACATCCCGATCAACGTCTGCGGCAACACCGTCAACATCATCGGCGCCCTCAACCCGACGTTCGGGAACGTCTGCATCAACGACTGACCCACCGGGCCGCGTGCCCGTGAACGGCGCCACCCGCCGCACCCCGCGGGTGGCGCCGTTCCCATGTCCGGGCCACCCTGTTGGCGGCGCCGCCCGGCACGCCGCCCACCGCGACGCCGCGCCACGTCCCAGCAGGTCGGAGGGGCGCGCCCACCCGTTGGGCGCAGTCACCCTCCGTGCAGTGCGCGTTTGCGGGCTGCAAACCGGCGCCGCACGGTGATGTCACCAGTCCCACGCATCACCGGAAGGAACACACGCGCATGCGTCTCCTGACATCCCGCCGTCTCGCGGCCGCAGCGATCTGCACCGCGCTCACCTTCGGCGTGGCGGGACCGGCCCTGGCCGCCGCCCCGCACGCCGCCCCCACCCCCGCACCGGAGCCGGCCGTCGAGGCTCTGCCGGAGGACACGGCCACCGACCTCCAGACGTGGATCGACGAACTGGTCGCCGCCACGACGGCGAAGACGGACGGGATCGTGACCCAGGTGCAGGGGTCCGTGCAGTCCCTGGTCGACAAGGTCCTCGCCCTCGTGGACGGGATCGTGGGCGGGATCTCCCTGCCGGAGGTGACCGTGCCCGAAGTGACCGTGCCGGAGGTGACCGTGCCCGAAGTGACCGTGCCGGAGGTGACCCTGCCGGACACCGGCATCGAGGTCACCGAGGTCACCGAATCGGCCGTGACCCTGCCGGGACTTCCCGAGGTCCCGGAGGTTCCCGAGGTCCCGGAGGTGCCCGACGTCTCCACCGTCGTGTCCCCGTAGAGCACATCGCCCACCAGAGGACCGTGTCGGCACCCCCCGTCCCAGCCGTCACGGTCCTCTTCCTTTTGATTTCCCTCTTTCCCATTGATCGGAGAATCGGACCGGGCCACATCATTCGGGTGCAGTGTCGAGAATTCCCACCTTCCTGAGTTTCCGCCACGCGGAGTACTCGTTACAGAGGGAAGAGAGCGCCGCACAGGGGCAGCGGCCGGATCAAGTGTCCGGCGCCCGGCGCGAGTTGTTACGCACAGACACCTTTCAAGGAAGGACTCACTCCCGATGAAGCCCACGAAGGTTGCTGCGGTCGTCGCCGGTTCTGTGATGGCTCTGGGTGCCGCCGCGCCGGCTTTCGCCGCCGACAGCATCGCCCCCACCAGCCTGAACGGAGCCGTCGACGCGCTGGGCAAGCGCGGTCTGAAGGAGGCCGTTCCGGCCGACGCCGTGAGCAAGGTGACCGACAGCGACCTCGTCGGGAACACCACGGAGAAGGCGACGCCGCTCCTCGGCGGGCTTCCGATCGGCAAGTAGGGCACCGCGCACACGACACATCGCGCACGACGCCGCACGAGGGCCGTGCGGGAGCGACTCGTTCCCGCACGGCCCTTTTCCGTCCGCTGCCGCCCGCCGGGGGCCATTACTGCAAGCAGGGGAATTCTGACCCGCTTTCCGGCGCGTGCTCGTTCACTCTGGCAGCGACGTACTCACCAGTCCGCGTCCAACAGGTCCACGTCGGTTCACACGTCCGGGAAGGCGTACGCAGAAAATGAACGTGAAGTCTCAGGTCGGTACGGGGATTCTCGCCACGTGCCTCGCGTCGGCGGCCGCCGCGGCGCTGGCCTCCCCCGCGGCCGCAGCCGAGGCCCCCGTGGAAGTGCCGCTCCAGCCCCTGGGCATGGTCCTCCCCATGGAGCCTCCGACGGTGAGCACGGGCGTACCGCTTCCCATGCCCGGAACCCCGGAGGGCGTGGGCCGGGTGGGCGAGGGCGGACTCCCCGAGCTCCTGCTGCTGCCGCGGACCCCGATCGCCGGCGAGCTGCCCGAGACCGAGATCGCGGCCCCGCTGCCGGCGCTGCTCGGCGGCCGCCCGCTCGGCACGGCGCTGCTGACCTCGCCCTCCTCCGAGGTGAAGACCTCCACGCCGGGCGCGACCCTGGGCGAGCCGCTGACCCTGCCGAAGGCCGAATCGCTGGGCCTGCCGGGCGTCCGGCTGCCCAGTGCGGGGCTCCTGGCCCCGGTACTCTCCGGCGCGCTCGAATCCGACCTCGGGCTCGGCGGTCCCGACGCCTGACCTTCGCGCGGGGGTGAAGAAAGCATTCGTCCCGCCACCCGTACGGCAACCGCTCGTTACACCCGGCGGCTTGTCGCATGGTCACCTGCCCGCGGTTCCCGTGGGTGCCGACGCAGCCGGCGTCGGCGCCCCGGGGGCCGCGGGCTTTCCGTGTGCGCGGTCGGAGCGCCGATCCCCCGTGCACGCGCCACGGCTGGCCGAGAACCGTTGGGCTCTTGGTGTGAGCCTGCACCACGGGCCGTTACCCAGGATGGGCCTAAGCGTTGGGGGGAGTGTCGACCGCAGGACTGCGGTCGTGTTTCCACGCACAAGGAGATCCCTGATGTCTCGCATCGCGAAGGCTGCCGTCGTCATCGCCGGCACGGGCGCTGTCGCCCTGAGCGGGGCCGGCATGGCCGTCGCCGACGCGGGGGCCGACGCCGCCGCCGTCAACTCCCCTGGTGTCATCTCGGGCAACGCCGTCCAGGTTCCGATCCACATCCCCATCAACCTGTGCGGCAACACCGTCGACATCATCGGCCTGCTGAACCCGGCCTTCGGCAACGCCTGCTTCAACGTGGGCAAGGACCACAAGGGCGGGAACGGCGGTCACCACGGTGGCGGCCACCACGGTGGCGGCCACAACGGCGGTGGCCACAACGGCGGCGGGAACGGCTACGGCAGCTGACTCCTCGCGCCTCCCCTCCCGTACGGCTCCGTACGCACCAGTGGTCCCCCGGCACACCGGCCGGGGGACCACTAGCGTTCGGGGGCGTCCGCGCCGCTAGGCGTAGCGGTACAGACGGCTGTGGTCGGCGAGCTGCGCCGGTGTCACGTCCCAGGGCGGCATCCGCTCGTGCCGGGACACCACCCGGCCGCGCTGGCCGGAGCCGGACGGCGGCGGGGTCGCGGGCAGGTAGGCGGCGCCCGGGTGGTCGCGCTGCCAGCGCGACCACAGCAGGTCCACGAAGGCGTGGTGGAGCCAGAAGACCGGGTCGTTGACCGACGCGCCGCCCAGCATCAGCCCGCCCACCCAGCGGTGCACCCGGTTGTGGTTGCGCCACCGCGCGTTGCCCCGGCCCGGCGCCCAGCCCTCCAGGCGGTTGCGGAAGCCGCCGCGGCTCGTGGAGTTCCAGGGCGCCATGTCGTACACGGTCTCGCCGGTGGCCCAGGCCAGCTCGGCCTTGGTGGGCAGGTCGAGCGGGTCGGCGGGCCGGCCGAAGTCCCGGGTCAGGAAGCGGTTCTCGGTCACCCCGACCTTGATCGTCCAATTGCCGTTCCGGTACGCGAAGGGGCCCGTCATCACCTGGAAGTCGCCGCGGCGGCCGTTGCCGCCCATCAGGTCCTCGCCCCACACCGACGCCGCCGGGCCGCGGTCGCGCGTCCAGTCCCAGTACGGCACGGTCACCGAGTCGTCGATCTGCCGCAGCGCCCGCTCGAAGTCCAGCAGGTACTGGCGGTGCCAGGGCAGGAACGTGGGCGCCATGTGCGCCACGCGCAGCCCGTCGTCGCCGTCCGCGCCGTAGTAGTCCAGGTGCATCCGGACGAACTCGTCGTACCGCCCCCGCCGCTTCAGCTCCAGCACGGCCGCGACGAACCGGCGCCGCTCCGAGGCGGACAGGTCACGCTGGTTCTTACGTGTATACGCCATGGTCCCCTCGCAGTCGGCTGCCGTGAGTGACCGACGCCAGCCGGGCGGTGCCCAGCTCGTCGACGGCTGCCCGGGTGGCGGCGAGCGGCGTCGGATACGACTGGTAGTGGTCCACCAGGCTCAGATAGCCGCCGTTGGCACAGCGCATCAGGTGCAGGGGCCGGTCGTCGACGAGGACCTCGAACTCGGCCGCGTGCGCCGGCACCGGGCGGCCCTGGATGCGGCGTCCCCTGTACATCTCGTCGAAGGCGCCGTGCAGCACCGTGCCGGGCGCGCCGCCGCCCCGGCTCCCGGGGCGGGTGCCGGCCGGCCGTGCGGCGGGGCCGCCGGGCCTGCCGTCGCGCGGTGTGGTGGCGACATGGGCGAGCGTCCCACCCGTGAAGGAGGCGACCGCGAGCGTGAACAGCGCGCGCAGGGCGCCACGGCGCGGGAACCCCCGGGGGAAGCGGCGGACGGCGAGGGGCTGCGGACTCTTGGCGATCATCAGGTGATCTCCCGTACAGGTCGTGCGGGCGGTGGACTCCCTCCCGCCGGGCACAACGACGGCATCCGAAAACCGTTCCGGACAGGGCCCGCGGACCCCTTACCCGACCAGGTGAATCGGACCGTTCCGGCATCGGCCGAACGGGTGGAAACCCGGCCAGGACGTCACACAAGCGCCACTAGTATCCGGCGCCATGACCTCTTCCACCGCCGTTGCCCCGGACCAGCGGCGTTCCCTCATGGGGACGCTCACCGTCATCGCCTGGTCCAGCGAGCCCACCCCGGACGACCCGGGCGCCCCGATGCTGATGGTGTACTCGCTCGGGGACGGCCGCGACGGTCCCGAGGCCGGCGAGGAGGCCCTGCGCGCGGAGCTGAAGCAGCTCGGCCTGTCGATCGGCGAGGAGCTGATCGACGTGGGCCGTCGGACGAGGATCCCGGTCACGCTGCTGGTCGAGGCCGAACAGGCCGTCCTCACCCTGCCGTTCATGAAGGTGCAGTGCCCCGTCCCGCCGCAGTGGGAGAAGGCCGCGCACATGAAGGGACAGGTCTATCTGATCTTCGCTGTGCGGCCGTGGCCCGAGGCCGTGCCCGGCAAGGAGGTCCCCGCCGAGAAGCTGCGCGACTTCGTCAGCGCCGAGGGCCTGCTGGAGGGCAGCGCGCACTGCCTGGTGCCCGTGCTCAGGGTGCGTACCTGACACCGGCCCCCACGACGACCTCGACGACGGGTGAGAACCATGACGATGACGCACGAGAGGCGTACGGAGCCCGCTCCCGTCCCGGCCGTCCCCGCCGCGGGCCCGGTGGGGACGGGAGCGGGCCGGGGACTCGCCTGGCTGCTGGTCCTGACCGGCGCGGCGGGGCTGCTGGCCGCGTGGGAGATCACGCTGGACAAGTTCCGGCTGCTGGAGGACCCGGACTTCACCCCGGGGTGCAGCCTCAACCCGGTGGTGTCGTGCGGCAGCGTCATGAAGAGCGAGCAGGCGGCGGTGTTCGGCTTCCCGAACCCGATGCTGGGGCTCGTCACGTACGGCATGGTCGTCGCGATCGGCGTGGGGCTCCTCGCGGGGGCGCGCCACGGGCGCTGGTACTGGCTCGGGCTGAACGCGGGCACGCTGTTCGGCGTGGGCTTCTGCTCCTGGCTGATGCAGCAGTCGCTGTACGTCATCAACGCGCTGTGCCTGTGGTGCTGTCTGGCGTGGGTGGCCACCATCGTCATGTTCTGGTTCGTCACCGCGCACACCGTGCGCCGCGGGCTGCTGCCCGCGCCGGCCTGGGTGCGCCGGTTCCTGGACGAGTTCCCCTGGGTCCCGCCGGTACTGCACCTCGGCGTCGTCGGAATGCTGATCCTGACGCGCTGGTGGGAGTTCTGGACGAGCTGACGCGCCGCCGCCTTGTGGAGGCGCTCGGCGTGTTGAGATCCTGCCCTCCATGCCGACCGGCCCCCTGCCCGACCACGCCTCGCTCCTGGACGAGGTGAAGGCCGTGCGGCGCGCCGGGCTCGTACGGCTGCGCGCGCTGGACCTCCCCGCGCTGTCCCGGGCCGCCGGCCCCGTCGGCCACGGGCCGGACGCCCCCGCCGTGGAACGGCTGTTACGGGCGGCGGTGGCCCGCCTGGACGCCGGGACGCTCCGGGACGCCGCCGCCTACACGCTCGGGCTCGCCCGCGGTACGCGCGACTGGCCGGCCGCCGACCGGCGCCGCAGGGCCGCCGCCGTGTACGGGGTGAGCGTCGAGCGGTTCCGCAAGCACCACGAGCCGCTGGTGCTGGGCCAGATCGCCGAGCAGATCGCCGCGGCCGCGGCAGAACGGGCAGGCCCCGAACGGGCCGCGGTGCCCCCGCCGCCGCGCGACACCCACCGGGTGCTGCGGGCCGGTCCGCACCGGCTGACCCTGCACGTCCACCCCGTCGACCTGCTGCGCGACGTCGATGTGGTCGTGTCGCCCGCCAACGTCTGGTTCGCCCTCCCGGAGCCGTACAAGTCGTCCGTGCCGGCGTCGCTGCGCCGGGCCGGGGCGCTGCGCGGGCCGACGGGCGAGCTGCTCGACGACCTGATCCACGCCGAACTGCGCACGTGGGCCGCGCGGCACGGGGCGGCAGGGCGGCCCGCCCAGCCCGCGACGGTGGCGGTGACCGGTTCGGGCGCGCTGGCCGCGCAGGGGGTGCGCCGCATCTACCACGCGGCGGTGGCCGTGCCCCGGGCGGGCACCAACGACTACGACGTCCTGCCGGCGGATGTCACGCGGGCGGTGACGCGGGTGTTCGCGCTGCTCGCCGAGGAGTCGGGGCGGTTCGACCCGCCGCTGCGGTCCGTGTGCCTGCCGCTGCTGGGCGCCGGGCGGGGCGGCCTGGACCCCGGGGTCAGCGCGGCGGCCGTGTGGGCCGCCGTCGGGGCCGAACTCGCGCGCGGGGCGCGCTGGGACGTGCACCTGGTGGTGCTGGACCCGGCGGACGCGGAGGTACTGGCGGAGCTGGTGGAGGGGGGTACGGGATGACGGGTGGACCTGCCGGGGGCGGGGCGTTCGGAGGCGATCCGTACCGGGTGCTGGCGCGGGCGGCGGCCGAGTGGGACGTGCTGGAGCCGTTGCTCGGCGCCGAGGGGGTCGCGCGGCTCGGGGCGGCCCTGCGGCGGCTGCGGGAGGCGGCCGGGGCTCGGGACGCCGCCGTGGAGGCCGCGCGGGTGCTGGCCGGTGCGCTGCCGCCCGGCGAGGGCGGGCGGCTCGTGACCACCGCCGGGCCGCCGTCCCCGGGCGCGTACGCGGGCTTCCGGGCGGAGGACCTGGCCGTGCTCGTGCTGGACCGCCACCGGATGGTGGGCCCGGTCCTCGGGCCCGTACGGGAGCGGCTGCTCGCCGTGCCGGCGCTGTCGGACGAGGACGTGCGGGGGCGGGGCGGCGACCCGTTCGCGTCCGGGCTGATCCGACTGCGCGGCGAGGGCGGCGTGGGGCGGCTGCCGCGGTTCCAGTTCTCCGAGGACGCGCTGCCGTGGCTGGTGGTGCTGGAGGTGAACGCGCTGCTCGGCGCGGACGAGGACCCGTGGGGGGCGGCCGACTGGTGGCTGTCGGAGAACGCGTGGCTCGCGTCGGCGCCGGTCGCGCTGCTCGGGTCGGGCCTGGACGAGCGGCTGGTGGGCGCGGCCCACGCGCTCGTGGACGGGGTGTGACGCGATGCCCAACACCCCGCCGCCCCCGGTCCCGCCGGACACCCCGGTCAAGGCGACCCTGCCCGCGGGGACGCCGCTGTTCCGGGTGCACCGTGCCGAGTGGGCCGCGACCGCCTTCAACTCCGTACCGGCCGGGCGGCTGTGGGGCGGGGGCCGGTTCGACGCGACCGAGGACGACGCCTACCCGTTCCTCTACACGGGGCTGACGGCGGCGTCCGCCGTGTGCGAGTCGCTGCTGCGGTCCGTTCCGTGCCACTCGCCGGAGCCGCGGCCCGTTCCCCGGTCGGCGGTGCGGGGCAGGCGGCTGGCGTTCCTGCGGCTCGCCGTGGACCTGGACGTGGTGTCGTTGATGTCGGGCCGTGATCTGGCGGCCGTGGCGCAGGACTCGTGGCTCGTGCAGGCGGAGGCGCACGAGTACGCGTTCACCCGGGCGTGGGGGCACTGGATCCGCCGTCACACCGAGCCGTGGGCGCGGGGCTTCGTCTGGCCGTCGAAGCGCGAGCCGGCCGACCGGGTCGCGATCCTGTTCGGCGACCGCTGCCCGCCCGGGGCGGTCGAGGAGACGGGCGCGCCGGCCGTCGACCTGTCGGCGCCGGAGGGCGAGGAGTGGCTGAACGGGCTGCTCAGGCCGTACAACGCGCAGGTCGCTCCGGGCTGAGGGGGCGGCGCCGACGGCGGTCAGTGGGTGGACTTCGGGGTCGACGTGTCGATGGCGAGGGTGACGGCCAGCGTGCCGAGGACGGCGCCCATGGCGTAGCGCTGGGTGCGCAGCCAGGCGGGGCGGCGGGCCAGGAAGACGGCGATGGTGCCGGCGGCGAGGACGATGGACAGGTTCACGGTGACGCTGACGACCACCTGTGCCGAGCCGAGCAGCAGCCCCTGGACGAGGACGCCGCCCGCCGACGGGTCGACGAACTGCGGGATCAGCGACAGGTACATGATCGCGATCTTGGGGTTGAGCAGGCTGGTCATCAGCCCCATGGCGTAGAGCCTGCGGGGCGAGTCGGGCGGTACGTCCTGCGGCGTGAAGACCGACACGCCGCCCGGGCGGAGCGCGCACCAGGCGAGCCAGGCGAGGTACGCGGCGCCTGCCAGCTTCACGGCGAGGTAGAGCTGCGGTACGGCGACGAAGAGGACCGACAGGCCGAGGTTGGTAGCGACCAGGTACACGAGGAAGCCGGTGGCGACTCCGGCGAGCGAGACCAGGCCGGCGCGGCGGCCCTGGGTCAGGGAGCGCGAGACCAGGTAGATCATGTTCGGTCCCGGGGTGAGCACCATGCCGAGTCCCACCGCCACGACGCCCAGCAGGGCGCTCGTCTCCACCACGGCCTGTCCCCCTCCACATCGGTCGCACCGTCGCACCGGTTCCTGCCGGTGCGGCACTCCGAGCGTATTGACATGACCATCTCGGAGCAATAAAAACATTGCACTCGGTGCAATCAAGTGGGCGGAGGAACAGCGGACTTGAGGGACTATCAGCAGGTCGCCGACACCGTGGCGGCCGAGATCGCGGCGGGCCGGCTCCGCCCCGGGGACCGGCTGCCGCCGCAACGGCGGTTCGCGCGGCAGCACGGCATCGCCGCCTCCACGGCGTCCCGCGTCTACCAGGAGCTGGCGCGGCGCGGGCTGACGGTCGGCGAGGTCGGGCGCGGGACCTTCGTCCGCGCCGCCGACGGGCCGGAGGCAGGGCCCGCGCTGAGCGAACCGCCGGACCGGCGCGTCAACCTGGAGCTGAACCACCCGGTCGTGCCCGAGCAGGCCGCGCTGCTGGCCCAGGGGCTCGGCGGGCTGCTCCGCCCCGACGTCCTGGACTCCGCCCTGCGGCCGGTGGGCCCGGCCGGCACCCCGCAGGCGCGTGCGGCGGCGGCCCGGCTGCTCACCCGGGCCGGCTGGCGGCCCGACCCGGACCGGGTGCTGTTCGCCGGGAACGGGCGGCAGGCCATCTCGGCGGCCGTCGCCGCGCTCGTCCCGCCGGGCGGGCGGCTCGGCGCCGAGGAGTTCACGTACCCGGTGCTGAAGTCGCTCGCCGGGCGGCTCGGCGTGACGGTCGTGCCGCTGGCCATGGACGAGGAGGGGCTGGTGCCGGGGGCCGTGGAGGCGGCCCACCGCAGCGCGCCGCTGCACGCGGTGTACGTCCAGCCGACGCTCCACAACCCGCTCTCGGTCACCATGCCGGCCGCCCGCCGGGCCGACCTGGCGGCGGCCCTGCGGCGGCTGGACGTGCCGGCGGTCGAGGACGCGGTGTGGGGGTTCTTGTACGGGGACGGGGACGGGGGCGGCGGCGGAGGCGACGTGGTCGCCGGCCGCGCGGAGGCGGCGCCGCTCGCCGCGTACGCGCCGGAGCGGACGGTCCTCGTGGACAGCATGTCGAAGCGGATGGCGCCGGGCTTGACGGCGGGGTTCGCCGTCGTGCCGGACGCCCTGGCGCCCGGTGTCACCGCCGCCGTGCGTTCCGGCGGCTGGGCGCCGTCCCGCTTCGCGCTGGAGGCGGCGGTCCGCTGGGAGTCGGACGGCACGGCGCGGGCGCTCGCGGACGCCAAGCGGGCCGACGTCGAGCGCCGCCAGCTGCTCGTGCGCCACCACCTGGCGGGCTTCGCCGTGCGGGGCGCCCCGCGCTCCTGCTTCTGCTGGTGGGACCTGCCGCCGGAATGGCGGGCCGACCTGTTCGTGGCCGCGGCGGCGCGGCACGGCATCGCGGTGACCCCGGGGGCGGCGTTCGCCGCGGACCCCCGCCGGGCTCCCGGCGCGGTCCGGCTCGGCCTGGCGTCGCCGCCGCTCGACACCCTGGCCCGGGCGCTGACCACCCTCGCCCGGCTGGCCCGCTCGGCCCCGGAGGACGTCCTGGCGGAGGAGCCGGAGAAGTGACCGGCGGGCGGGGCCCGTCCCGGATGTGCGGACGACACCCGTGCGGGCGGCTCGGCTCCGTGCGGAGAAATCTCCGGCCGGCGACGGACGAGCCGCCCGTCGCCGTAGAGCCCGTGAAGGACGTGTGTGGCATGCGTACGGATCGGGAGGGGCCACATGGTGGAGGCGGGGAAGTCGGCGCGCGGTGCGCGGGGGCGTCGGCGGGTGGTGGGGACGGCGGTCGCGGCGGCCGCCGTGGCCGTGCTCACCGGGTCGCAGGCCCCGGGCGCGGCCGGGCGGGACGCGGTGGGCGACGGGCGCGGCGTGGCAGCCGAAGGGGCCGTGCCGCCGCCCGGGGACGCGTACTACTTCACGGCGCTGCCGCCCCTGGAGGTGCGGGGTCACGTGCAAGCCGCGAAGCCGGCCCGGGGCGGGGCCGTGCCGGCGACCGTCTTCGACGCGTACCGGCGGGCCGAGGACACCCAGGCGCAGGACGCGCCGGGCTGCCACCTGCGCTGGCAGCTGCTCGCCGCCATCGGACAGGTGGAGTCCGGGCAGGCGCGCGGCGGCCGGGTGAACGCCGCCGGTACGACGTACGCGCCGATCGTCGGTCCCCGGCTGGACGGCAACGGCTTCGCCCTGATCCGCGACACGGATCAGGGGCGGTACGACGGCGACCTGGCGTACGACCGGGCCGTCGGGCCGATGCAGTTCATCCCGTCCACCTGGGCCGGATGGGGCGCGGACGGCAACGGCGACGGCCTCGCCGACCCGCACAACGCCTACGACGCGGCTCTCGCCGCCGGGCGCTACCTGTGCGCGGGCGGGCGCGACCTCGCCGAGCCGGGCGACCTGGACCGGGCGGTCCTCGCGTACAACCCGTCGCGGGAGTACCTGCGGCTGGTGCTGTCCTGGTTCGGGTACTTCCGCGACGGCCACCGCGTGGTGCCCGACGCCTCCGCGGGCGGTACGGCCCGGCCGGGCGCCGCCGTCGGCGGTACGCGGCCCTCGGCTCCCGGCCCGGCGGACGGCCGCGCGCCGGAGCCCGCCCCCACGGACACGACCGCTCCGGCCCCCGCGCCCACCCCGTCCGCCACCCCGCCGGGCACGCCGTCGGCCCCGCCGTCGCGGGAGCCCGAGCCGTCGGGCCCGGCGGCTCCGCCGCTGGTCACCGTGGACATCACCGAGGTTCCGGCGCCGAGCGGCGGCGTCCTGCCGGGCGCGGGGGCCCTCACCCGCAACGGTTAGGACTCACTGCGCGCCCGCCCCTCCACAACACGGCGTACCCGAGGGTAACGTCGCGGCCTGCCCTGCCATCAGTTGTGAGCGCGAAGGGGCCCTCATGGCGACGACGGACCTGCACGACGCGCACCCGGACGGACCGGGTGCCGACGCCGCCCACGTGCGGTGGCACCGCATGTGGAGCCACCGCGACCAGCTGCTCAAGGTGGCCCGCCGGAGGTCCATGAGCACCGAGGACGCCGAGGACGCCGTCCACGAGGCGATGCTGCGCGCCGCCGAGAACCCGCACCTCGACGACGCGCGCCTCGGGGCGTGGCTGACCACCGTGACCATGCGGCTGTGCGTCGACCGGCACCGCCAGGTCCACCGCGAGGCCGAGGTGCGGGCCCTGCCGAAGCTCACCGCCCCCGGACCCGCGCCCGTCGACGAGGTGGTGTGCGACCGGCACGAGGCCCAGTGGATCGCGTACCGGAGCCGCGAGCTGCCCGCCCGGCAGGCCGAGGCCCTGCGACTGAAGGCCCAGGACCGGGACGTCGAGCAGGTCGCCCGGGAGATGGGGCTCAGCTACCAGGCGGTCGAGTCGCTGCTGGCCCGCGCGCGGCGGACGCTGCGCAACTCGCTCGCCGCGACCCTGGGGCTCGCGCTGTGGCTGTGCGGGCGCGGGGGCCGGGCGTCCTCGCAGGCGGGCGGCAACGCCCAGGCGGTCGCCATGGCCTCGGCGGCGGCGCTGGCCGTGGCGGGGCTCGCGATCCCCTTCTCGTACGACGCGCAGGACCCCGGCCGGTCCCGGCCGGCCCACCCCGCGCCCTCCGGCACGGTCGGCACGGTGGGGACGGCCGGGTACGAGGTGCCGCAGCCGGACGCCTCGGGCGCGGCGCGGAAGCCGGGCGCCGGGGACGGGGCGCCGGCGAGCCCCGCGCCGGGCGGGGACGCGTCGCCGGGAGCGGTCCCGCCGCTGCTGGACGGGCTGCCGGAGGTGGCGTTGCCGGAGGGGCTGCCGGAAGGGCTGCCGGAAGGGCTGCCGAGCGCTGAGGTACCGGGCATCCCGGGCATATCGGGTGCGCCTGAGGTGCCGAGTGTGCCGCTGCCCGAGGTGCCCGAGGTGCCTGTCGTGTCCGAGGTGCCCGACGTAACCGGTACGACCGATGTGACCGACCTGCGCGTGCCCGCCCCCGACGTGCCGGAGGCCGGGCTTCCGGTGCCTGGCCCGAGCACCACACGGCTGCCGCAGCCGCAGCTCCAGGATTCCGGGCCGGTTTCCACCCCGTAAAAAATCTTCGCCTTCTCGCGACGGACGCCCCTCCCCTCGCCGTAGAGCAGATGTCGAGCTGCTCCCCGCTGAAGGGTGAATCCGGATGGGTGTCGAGATCTGCGTGGAAGGATTGACCAAATCCTTCGGCCACCAGGTCATCTGGCAGGACGTCTCGCTGACGCTGCCCGCCGGGGAGGTGTCCGTCCTGCTCGGCCCGTCGGGCACGGGCAAGTCGGTGTTCCTGAAGACGCTCGTCGGGCTGCTCAAGCCGGACCGGGGCGCGATCCGGATCGCCGGAGAGGACATCACCCGGCTCCGCGAACACGACCTGTACGAGGTGCGCAAGCTCTTCGGCGTGCTGTTCCAGGACGGCGCCCTGTTCGGGTCGATGAACCTGTACGACAACATCGCCTTCCCGCTGCGCGAGCACACCCGCAAGTCCGAGAGCGAGATCCGGCGCATCGTGCTGGAGAAGATGGACATGGTCGGGCTCATCGGCGCCGAGGAGAAGCTGCCCGGCGAGATCTCCGGCGGCATGCGCAAGCGGGCGGGCCTGGCCAGGGCGCTGGTGCTGGACCCGGAGATCATCCTCTTCGACGAGCCCGACTCCGGGCTCGACCCGGTCCGGGTCGCGTACCTCAACCAGCTCATCGTCGATCTCAACGCGCAGATCGACGCGACCTTCCTGATCGTCACGCACGACATCGCGTCGGCCCGCCAGGTCCCGGACAACATCGGTCTGCTGTTCCGGCGCGAGCTGGTGATGTTCGGCCCGCGCGAGAAGCTGCTGACGAGTGACGAGCCGGTGGTGCGGCAGTTCCTGAACGGGCGGATGCAGGGGCCCATCGGGATGGCGGAGGAGAAGGACGCGGCTCAGGTCGAGCAGGAGCTGGCGCAGCTGGACGTGGGTGCGCCGGCGGGTGAGGAGCGGATGACCCCGCGGCTGCTGCCCGGCCCCGGAGTCGTCCGGCCACCGCGCTGGCAGGCGATCGCCGAGCGGGAGGAGTCGCTGCACGCCGGTGGGTCCCGTGGTGCCCACCTGTCCCGCCCCGCGGAACGCCTGCCCGCCACGGAACGGCCCGTCGATGACGCGGAGCCCACCACGGGACGGCCCGCCGACCACGCGCAGCCGACCACGGGACCGGCTCGGTCCGCCGGGGAGGGCGAGCCCGGCGCGGTACGGCTCGCCGACGACGAGGAGGCCGGCGCGTGAGCTTTTCGCCTCTTGCCGGGCTCCGGCACTCCGGTGCGCTGTTCGCCATGGCGCTCGACGTGCTGCGGACGCTGCCCCGGCGGCCGTTCCAGGTGCGCGAGTTCATCCAGCAGGCCTGGTTCATCGCGGGTGTCACGATCCTGCCGACCGCCCTCGTCTCCATCCCGTTCGGCGCGGTCATCGCGCTCCAGATCGGCGGTCTGACCCGTCAGCTGGGCGCCCAGTCGTTCTCCGGTGCCGCCTCCGTCCTCGCCGTGCTGCGCGAGGCGTCGCCGATCGTGACGGCGCTGCTCATCGCCGGCGCGGGCGGCACCGCGATCTGCGCGGACCTCGGGGCCCGCAAGATCCGCGAGGAGATCGACGCCATGCAGGTCCTCGGCATCGACCCGATCCACCGGCTCGTGGTGCCCCGGGTGCTGGCCACGATGCTCGTGGCGGTCCTCCTCAACGGCCTGGTGTCCGTGGTCGGCGTGGCCGGCGGCTACTTCTTCAACGTCGTCCTCCAGAACGGCACCCCGGGCGCGTACCTCGCCTCGTTCACCACGCTCGCGCAGCTCTCCGACCTGTGGGCGGCCGAGGTGAAGGCGCTGGTGTTCGGGGCGATCGCGGCGATCGTCGCCTCGTACAAGGGGCTGACCGCCAAGGGCGGGCCGAAGGGCGTCGGCGACGCGGTGAACCAGTCCGTGGTGATCACCTTCATGTTGCTGTTCGTGACGAACTTCGTGATGACCGCCGTCTACTTCCAGCTCGTTCCGCAGAGGGGATGACGATGGCTCCGCCGAACCCGCTCGCCCGCACCGGGCGTTTCCTGGAGGAGTTGGGCGCCCAGCTGGTCTTCTACGGCCGGTCGCTCGCGTGGACCGGCCGTACGCTGCGCCGCTACAAGAAGGAGGTGCTGCGCCTGCTCGCCGAGGTGAGCTTCGGGCGCGGCGCGCTCGCGGTGGTCGGCGGCACGGTCGGCGTCATCGCGTTCCTGTCGTTCTTCACCGGCACGGAGGTCGGCCTCCAGGGCTACGCGGCGCTGAACCAGCTCGGCACGTCCAACTTCGTGGCGTTCCTGTCGGCGTACTTCAACACCCGTGAGATCGCGCCGCTGGTGGCGGGGCTCGCCCTGTCGGCGACGGTCGGCGCCGGGTTCACCGCCCAGCTCGGCGCGATGCGGATCAGCGAGGAGACGGACGCGCTGGAGGTGATGGGCGTCCCGTCGCTGCCGTTCCTGGTGACGACGCGGATGATCGCCGGTTTCGTCGCCGTGATCCCGCTGTACGTGATCGGGCTGCTCTCCTCGTACTTCGCCGCCCGCACCATCACCACCGGCTACTACGGGCAGTCCACGGGCACGTACGACCACTACTTCCAGCAGTACCTGCCGCCGGAGGACGTGCTGTGGTCCTTCGGCAAGGTGATCGTCTTCGCCGTCGTGATCATCCTCGTGCACTGCTACTACGGCTACTACGCGAGCGGCGGCCCGGCGGGCGTCGGCGTCGCGGTGGGACGCGGGGTGCGCACGTCCATCGTCGCCATCAACGTCCTCGACTTCTTCCTCAGCCTCGCGATCTGGGGCTCCCACACGACCGTACGGATAGCGGGGTAAGGGGACGATGCACACCACGACGACGCACACCACGAGGCTGCGCCTGCGCGTCTACGGGGTCGTCTTCCTCGCCGTCCTCGCGCTGCTGCTGTCGCTGACCGTCGCCGTCTACCAGCAGGTGTTCACGCCGGTCGTGCGGGTCACGCTGGAGGCCGACACGCTCGGCAACCAGCTGGAGCCGCGCGCCGACGTCAAGCTGCGGGGGCTGCTGGTCGGGGAGGTCCGCGAGGTGCGGGCCGACGGCGAGAAGGCCACGCTGTCGCTGGCGCTGAAGCCGGAGCACATCACGCGGATCCCGGCCGGGGTGCACGCGCGGCTGCTGCCGAAGACGCTGTTCGGCGAGAAGTACGTCGACCTCGTCGTCCCCGCGGGGAGCGCCGGCGGCGCGGCCCCCGGCCGGCACCTGCGCGAGGGCGACGTCATCCCGCAGGACCGCACCACGGTCGGCATCGAGGTGCAGCAGCTGATGAACGACCTGCTGCCGCTGCTGCGCACGGTCCAGCCCGCGAAGCTGAACGCCACGCTGTCCGCGTTCGCCACCGCGCTCGACGGGCGCGGCGACCGGATCGGCGACAACCTCGTCCGCCTGGAGGGCTATCTGCGGCAGCTGAACCCGCACATGCCGTCGCTCCAGGAGGACATCGCCCGGTTCGCGGACGTGGCCGAGGTGTACGCGGAGGCCGCCCCCGACCTGCTGCGCGTCCTGGAGAACACGCTCACCACCAGCAGGACCCTCGTCGAGCGGAAGGCACAGCTGGCGTCCGTCCTGACGTGGACCGCGACCGCCGCGGGCACCGTGGAGGGCGTCCTCGACGAGAACGACGACCGGCTCATCACACTCGGCCGTGTCTCCCGCCCCACCCTGGCCCTGTTCGCCCGCTACTCCCCCGAGTACCCGTGCCTCCTGGAGGGGCTCGTGCACCAGGAGGCGGTGTCCGAAGAGGCGTTCAGGGGCGGCGAGATGCGCATCACGCTCGAGTTCGTGCACCCCCGTTCCCCCTACCGACCCGGCGAGGAACCGCGCTATGCCGACCGCTCCGGCCCCCACTGCCGTGGCCTGCCCCACCCGAACATCCCGGCACCGCACACCAAGCTCGACGACGGCACCGAGGACTCCGGCGCTCCGGCCGGCGGCCACGGCGGCGTGTCCCCCGTCTCCGCCACGGCGTCCGAGCAGCGCGCGGTCGCCGCGCTGGTCGCCCCGGTCATGGGCGTGTCCGCCGACCGGGTGCCCTCGGTCGCGACGCTGCTGTTCGGCCCGATGGCACGGGGAACGGCGGTGAGCGTCGCATGAGCACCCGTATTCCCGGACGCCCGCGGCGGGGCGGCGCGCAGGCGACGGCCGGCCCGCTGGTCAAGCTCGGCCTGTTCGCCGTCGTCACGATCGCGGCGACGGCCGTCCTCGCCGCCACGATCGTCAATGTCTCCTTCACCCCGCAGGACACGTACACGGCCGTCTTCAGCGATGTCACCAGCCTGGAGGAGGGCGACGACATCCGGGTGGCGGGCGTGCGCGTCGGCGAGGTCCAGGAGATCAGCATCAAGGACCGGACGCTGGCGGAGGTCACCTTCAGCGTCTCCCGCGACCGTCCCCTCCTCACCAGCACGCGGGCCGTCATCCGCTACCGCAGCCTCGTCGGCACCCGGTACATCGCGCTGACCGAGGGCGTCGGCGACGGCACCCGGCTGCGGCCCGGAGGCCGTATCCCGCTCTCCCGCACCGAGCCCGCGCTGGACCTCAACGCGCTGCTGAACGGCTTCAAGCCGCTGTTCGCCGCGCTGAGCCCGCAGGACGTCAACCAGCTCGCCACCGAGATCATCAAGACCCTCCAGGGCGAGGGCGGCACGGTGAACAGCCTGCTGGCGCACACCGCTTCGCTCACCTCGACGCTCGCCGAGCGCGACAAGCTCATCGGCTCGGTGATCGACAACCTCAACGCGGTACTGGCGACGGTCGACAAGCGCAGCACGCGCTTCTCCGAGCTGCTGAAGCAGCTCCAGCGGGTGATCTCGGGCCTGTCCGCCGACCGCAAGCCGATCGGCGAGTCGCTGACGAACATCGGGAACCTGGCGGCGGCCACCTCGGGCCTCCTGGAGGACGCCCGGCCCCCGCTGAAGCAGGACATCGCCGAGCTCTCGCGGCTCGCCGGAACGCTGAAGGGCCACGAGAAGACGGTGGAGGGCGTCCTGCAACGGCTGCCGAACAAGCTCAACAAGCTGACCGGGACCGCGTCGTACGGCTCCTGGTTCAACTTCTACCTGTGCGACTTCGACGGCCGGGTCGTCCTGCCGAGGACGGCGGACCGGCCCGCTCGGACGCTGACGCCGGAACTCCACGTGGCGAGGGCGAGGTGCTCCGGATGACGCGGAAGACCGGGAAGACCCAAAAGCCCCGGATGATCCCCTTCCGGGACAGGAACCCCGTCGTCGTCGGGGCCATCGGGCTCACCACGATCCTGGCCCTGATCCTCACGGCGTTCAACGCCGAGAACCTGCCGCTCATCGGGAACGGCGAGGAGTACAGCGCCGCGTTCTCCGAGGCCGGCGGGCTGAAGCCGGGCGACGACGTGCGGATCGCCGGCGTGAAGGTCGGCAAGGTCGACGAGGTCGACCTGGACGGCGACCACGTCAAGGTGACGTTCCGCGTCAAGGGCGAGCCCCGGTTCGGCACCAGGACCGGCGCGTCCATCCGTATCAAGACGATCCTGGGCGCGAAGTACCTGGCGCTGGATCCCGAAGGGCCCGGGCAGCTGGAGCCGGGCAGTGAGATCCCGCTGAGCCGTACCGTCCCGGCGTACGACGTGGTGGCGGCGTTCAGCGATCTGACGACCACGACCGAGGCGATCGACACGCAGCAGCTGGCGGCCGCCCTGGACACCATCTCCACGACGTTCGAGGACTCGCCGGCCGAGGTGCGGGCATCCATCGACGGCCTGTCGAAGATCTCCCGCACGGTCGCCTCCCGTGACCAGGCGCTGCGCGAACTCCTCGCCCACGCCCATGGCGTCACCGGGGTGCTCAACGAGCGGACGCGGGAGTTCCGGACGCTGGTCAAGGACGGCGACAAGCTGTTCCAGGAGATCACCGCACGGCGGGCGGCCATCCACGCGCTGCTCACCAGCTCCGTGGCGCTCGGCATCCAGCTGTCCGGCCTGGTCCGGGACAACCGCAAGGCGCTCGGCCCCGCCCTGAACAACCTGAACACGGTGGTACGGATGCTGGAACGCAACCAGGCGAGCCTCGACCGCAGCGTGAAGCTGCTGGCGCCGTACGTCCGGGTGTTCACCAACACCCTGGGCAACGGCCGCTGGTTCGACAGCTACATCCAGAACATGGTGGCGCCGACGCCGGTGGTCCCGAGGACGGGGGGCACGCGGTGAGGAAGCTGATGTGGCGCCTGAGGCGTGGGGCGGCCGCGCCGGGCACGGGCCGTACGCGCAAGGCGGCCGCGGCCGTCCTCGTACTCGCCCTGCTCGCCGGCCTCGCGGTCGCGCTGTGGCCGCGGGACGAGAAGGTGAAGGTCACGGCGTACTTCCCGCGCACGGTCGGCATCTACCCGGGCTCCGACGTCCGGGTGCTCGGCGTGCGGATCGGCGAAGTCCGGTCGATCACGCCGGAGGGCGACCGGGTGCGGGTCGTGCTGGAGTACGAGGGCCACCGCAAGGTCCCCGCCGACGCCCGCGCCGCGATCATCAACTCCTCCGTCGTCAGCGACCGTTACGTCCAGCTGCTGCCCGTGTACCGCAGCGGCCCGGCGATGCGGAGCGGCGCGGTCATCCCCCAGCACCGCACGGCCGTGCCGGTCGAGCTGGACCGGGTCTTCGACAGCCTCCGCACGACGGCCGACGCGCTCGGCCCGAAGGGCGCCAACAAGAACGGCTCGCTGTCCCGGCTGCTCGCCGTCGGCGCGGACAACCTCCAGGGGCAGGGCGCGAAGCTGCACCAGACGGTGGAGGACCTGTCCCAGGCGGTCACGACGCTGTCGGACGGCCGGCAGGACCTGTTCGGGACGGTGCGCAACCTCCAGGTGTTCACGGCGGCGCTGTCCGCCGACGACGCCTCGATCCGGTCGTTCAACGACAGCCTGGCCCGGGTGGCCGAGCAGCTGGCCGGGGAGCGCAAGGACCTCGCGGCGGCGATCCGGCACCTGGCGGCGGCGCTGGCCGACGTGTCGGCGTTCGTGAAGGAGAACAAGTCGTCGCTGACGGCGAACGTGAAGGGTCTCAGCCAGGTGACCCGGGTGCTCGTCACCCAGCGCGCCGCGCTCGCGGAGCTGCTGGAGGTCGCCCCGGCCGGCCTGTCCAACCTCCAGAACGCCTACAACCCGGTGTCCGGCACGCTCGACACCCGCAGCAACCCCGACCACCCGCAGGACCCCGCCGCGCTGCTGTGCTCGCTGCTGAGGACGACGGGCGAGACATCGGACTGCGCGGATCTGAAGTCCCTGTTCGACTCCCTGCCGAAGCTGTCCGCCCCGAACCCGGCCGCCACCGGGACGGGCTCGATGGACCGCACGCTCGGCGGAATCCTGGAGGCCCGCGCATGACGAAGCGGCACATGAGCCCGCGGTACCGCCGGAACGCCGCCGTGTGGGCGGCGGCCGCCGCGGTCCTCCTCACCGGCTGCGAGTTCAAGGGCCTGTACGACGTGCAGCTGCCCGGCGGCGCGGCGGCGGACGGCGACGCGTACCGCGTGACGGTCCACTTCAGAGACGTACTGGACCTCGTCCCGCAGTCCACGGTGAAGGTCAACAACGTCACGGTCGGCGCGGTCGAGGAGGTCGAGCTCGACGGCTGGCACGCGCGCGTGCGGCTGCGCGTCGACGACTCGGTGAAGCTGCCCGGCAACGCGATCGCGGAGCTGCGGCAGACGAGCATGCTGGGGGAGAAGTACGTGGCCCTGTCGGCGCCCACGGACGCGGCGCCGGTGGGCAGGCTCGGGGACGGCGCGGTGATCCCGCTGTCCCGCAGCGGACGCAACCCGGAGATCGAGGAGGTCCTGTCCGCGCTGTCGGCGCTGCTCAACGGCGGCGGTGTGGCCCAGCTGAAGACGATCACGGTCGAGCTGAACAAGGCCCTGGAGGGCCGCGAGAACCGGGTGAAGGCCCTGCTGTCCGAGCTGGACACGTTCATCGGCGGCCTGGACCGGCAGCGCGCCCAGATCGTCCGGGCGCTGCAGGGCATCGACCGGCTCGCGGCGACGCTGCGCCGCGAGAAGGCGACCATCGGCCAGGCCCTGGACACCGTGCCGCCTGCGCTGAAGGTGCTGGCCGAGCAGCGCACCAAGCTGACCGCGATGCTCACGTCCCTGTCGCAGCTCGGCGCGACCGGCACGCGCGTCGTCAACGCGTCCCGCGACGACCTGGTCGCCAACCTGCGCAGCCTGCAGCCGATCCTCACGCAGCTGAACAAGGCGGGCGCCGATCTCCCCAACGCGCTGGAGCTGCTGACGACGTATCCGTTCCCGCGCAACGTGGTGGACGCCATCAAGGGCGACTACGTGAACCTCAAGGTCACGGCGGACCTGGACCTCACCAGCATCTACGGCAACCTCGCGCCGAAGCCGGGCGGGCAGACCCCGCGACCGCCGGTCCCGGACCTCCCGGGCATGCCGGAGATCCCGGGGGTCCCGTCCGTACCCTCGCTCCCGCCGACCCCGTCCACCCCGTCGGCCCCGCAGGTGCCGGGAGCCCCGGCGCCGTCCGCGACACCGGCGCCGCTGTGTCCGCCGGTGTGCACGGCGACGCACGCGAGCCACACCGCGCAGGACGGCGACGGGACCGGTGCCGGGAACGACGGCCCCGGGGACGACGGCATCAACCCGGCCCTCGTGGAACTGCTGCTGAAGGGACTGGGCCTGTGATCACTCGTACGGTCAAGGCCCAGCTGGTCGCCTTCGCGACGGTGACCGCGCTGGGCGTCTCGTACGTCGCCGCGCAGTACACGGGTCTGGCGGACCGGATCCTGGACCGCGGCTACACCGTGCGGGCGGACTTCGCCGCGTCCGGCGGGATCTACCCGGGCGCGGAGGTGACGTACCGGGGCGTGCCGGTCGGCAGGGTCGGCGAGCTGGAACTGCGCGGCCGGGACGGCGTGTCGGTCGCGCTCGACCTGGAGGACGACGCGCGGATCCCGTCCGACACGGTGGCCGTCGTGGCCAACCGCTCGGCGGTCGGCGAGCAGTACGTGGACCTCCAGCCGCGGACGCGCGGCGGCCCGTACCTCGCGGACGGCAGCACGATCCCCCGCGGCAGCACGCGCGTGCCGGTGCCGGCCACGGACCTGATCCTCAGCGTCGACCGCCTGGTCCGGTCCGTCGACAAGAAGGACCTCAAGGTCACGGTCGACGAGCTGGGCGCGGCGTTCGCGGGGACGGGCCCGCACCTGAGCAGGCTGGTGGACTCCGGCAACGCGCTGGTCGAGTCGGCGACGGACGCGCTGCCCGAGACGGTCGCGCTGATCGAGGACTCGCGGAAGGTCCTCAAGACGCAGACGGACAAGGGCTCGGCGATCAAGTCGTTCTCGCGTGACCTCGCCCTGCTCACGGCCCAGTTGAAGGCGAGCGACGGCGACCTGCGGGCGCTCATCGGGAACGGCACGCCGGCGGCACAGGAGCTGGACGCCCTGTTCCGGGCCAACAGGCCGCACCTGCCGCTCCTGCTGGGCAACCTGATCAGCGGCGGCCAGATCACGATGGCACGGCTGCCCGGCGTCGAGCAGATGCTGGTGACGTTCCCGGTGGTCGTCGCGGGCAGCTACACGGTGATCCCCGGCGACGGCACCACACACTTCGGGATGGTGCTGAACGCGGACGACCCGCCGGCCTGCCGCCAGGGCTACGGCACCCAGTGGCGCGACCCGTCGGACACGTCCGACCGCCCGGCGAACACCTCCGCCCGCTGTACGGCCCCGAGGGGCGGCGAGACGTCGGTGCGCGGCGCGCAGAACGTCCCGGGCGCCTCCCCCACCCGCCCCGTCCGGATCGGCTCGACGGGCGGGGAACAGAACATGTTCGGAAAGGACTCATGGCAATGGCTGCTGGTTGGACCCATGGCGTGAAACTGCGCGCCGCACTCGCACTGGTGGCCACCGCCCTGGGGGCCGCCTCGGCCTGGCTCGGCTGGGAGCTGCACGAACGGTCGGAGACGTCGTCGCGTCAGCAGGACATCCTGGCGGCGGCCCGCCAGTCCGCCCTCAACTTCACGTCGCTGGACTACCGGCACTACGACCGGGACAGCAAGAACGTGCTGAGCGGGGCGACCGGTGAGTTCGCCGAGCAGTTCTCGGCCCAGACGGCGGAGCTGACGAAGCTCGTCGCGGCCAACAAGTCGGTCTCCGAGGGCCAGGTCCTGGAGGCGGGCATCGTCAGGTCCGACGAACGGACGGCCCGCGTCCTGCTGGTGGCCGACAGCAAGGTCACCAACGTCTCGTCCCCCCAGGGCGCGTCCCGCAACTACCGGCTGCAGCTCGACCTCGTGTACGAGGGCGGGCGCTGGCTGACGTCGAACGTCGAGTTCGTCGGCTGACCCCCCACCGGAAAGGAACCCCCCATGCCGAAGCCGATGAGCGTCGCGGCGGCAGCCCGAGCGGCGGCCAAACGATCGGAACGAGCCCGCGAGGCCGCGCCCCCGGTGGCGGAGCGCCCCAAGCCCACCCAGCAGGACCAGAAGGCCCCGCGCCGCCGCATCCCCCTCCTCACCCCGGTGCTGGCCACCCTGGTGGCGGCCGGCCTGGCGGCGACGACGCTGCTGGGCCTCCGCCACCACGACGAACGCCGCACGGACGAGGCCCGGACCGCGGCCGTCGCCACGGCCCGCAAGGCGGCGCCGGTCATCCTGTCGTACGACTACCGCCACCTGGACCGTGACTTCGCGGCGGCGCGCAAGCACCTGACGGGCGGCTTCCTCGACGAGTACACGAAGACCACCAGGACGGTGGTGGCCCCGACGGCCACCAAGTACCACGGAGTGGTGAAGGCCACAGTCGCCAAGCCGTCCACCGGCGACACCACCCCGGCGGTCTCCGTCGTCTCGGCCTCCCCGGACGAGGCGGTGGTCCTCCTCTTCATGAACCAGGTCACCACCAGCACCCAGGTCTCGGTCCCCCGCCTCGACCTGAACCGCGTCCGCATGACCCTCACCCGCACGGACAACGGGTGGAAGGTGAGCGCGGTGGACGCGCTGTGAGGCTCCCGAACGCCACGGGACTCAGGACTCCGGTCCCGGCGACAGACCGGCGCGACCAGGCGCGTAGGCTCAAGTCGATCAAGCTCGCCGGTATGGACACACAGTTGACTGCAAGGACCGACAACTGAGTCCAGTGCTTACGAAAATGGGGGTCTGGAAGTGCGCGTGTTGTTATCGACGATGGGGTCGCGCGGGGACGTCGAACCGATGGTGGCACTCGCGGCGCAGTTGCGGGCACTCGGCGCCGAGGTGCGGGTGTGCGCGCCGCCGGACGAAGAGTTCGCGGAGCGACTGGCCGGCTTCGGCGTGCCGCTGGTGCCGGTCGGCCCGCCGATGCGCCCGATGATGGCCGGGACGGAAGCGCCGTCGGCGGACGACCTGCCCATGCTCGCGGTCGGCGTGATCGCCGCGCAGTTCGGCGCGGTCGCCGCGGCGGCCGAGGGATGTGACGTGCTCGTGGCGGCCGGCATGATCCAGGTCGCCGCGCGGTCGGTGGCCGAGAAGCTGGGCATCCGCTACGTGTATACGAGTTACTGCCCGATCATGCTGCCGTCGCCGCACCACTCGCCGCTGGAGCTGCCGGACCGACCGGACGCGCCGGACGTGACCAACAACCGGGAACTGTGGGACCCGGACGGCAAGGAATTCGACGCGCTGTTCGGCCCGGCGCTCAACGCCCACCGCGCGTCGATCGGCCTGCCGCCGGTGGCCAATGTCCGCGAGCACGTCTTCACCGGCAGCCCGTGGCTGGCCGCGGACGCGGTCCTGGCACCGTGGCAGGAGCCGACGAGCCTCGACGTGGTGCAGACCGGCGCGTGGATCGTTCCGGACGAACGCCCGCTCCCGGCCGACTTGGAGGCGTTCCTGGACGCCGGCGCGCCCCCGGTGTTCGTCGGCTTCGGCAGCGGGCGCGCCCCGAAGGACGCCGCCCGGGTGGCCATCGAGGCGATCCGCGCGCAGGGCCACCGCGCAGTCGTCGCCCGTGGCTGGGCCGACCTGGCCCTGATCGACGAAGGGGACGACTGCTTCGCCGTCGGCGAGGTCAACCACCAGGCACTGTTCAGCCGGGTCGCCGCCGTCGTGCACCACGGCGGCGCGGGCACGACGACGAAGGCCGCCCGGGCCGGCGTGCCCCAGGTGGTGATACCCCAGTCGGTGGACCAGCCGTACTGGGCCGGTCGCGTGGCCGACCTGGGTATCGGCGTGGCCCACGGCGACCCGACTCCCACCTTCGAGTCCCTGTCGGCCGCGCTGGCAACCGCCCTCGCGCCCGAGACCCGCGCACGAGCGGCCACCGTGGCCGACACGATCCGCGGCGACGGCGCGACGGTGGCCGCGAAGCTGCTGCTCGACGGACCCAACCCCGGCTAGGCCGCCGACGGAAGGGCCGGAGCCGCTGCTCGTGGACACCATGAGCAGCGGCTCCGGCCTGTACCCGGCGCCACGACAAAGCCGCTGAACGAAGAAGTCCAACGCGGAGCCCAACGGGGAGCCCCACGGCAGGCCCAACGAAAAAGCCCAGCTCAGACGAGGTCTGAGCTGGGCTTTCACTGAGCCGCCTTCGGGATTCGAACCCGAGACCTACGCATTACGAGTGCGTTGCTCTGGCCAACTGAGCTAAGGCGGCACGCTGCGCGTTCCCCTTGCGGGTGCAGCAGCGAGAGCAAGTCTACACAGGTGGAGAGGGTGCTCGTGCACGCCCTTTGCGCGGGGACCCGCCGGTCAGCGGCAGCGCTTGCCGGGCGGTGGGGGCGTGCCCTCCAGGAGGTAGGTGTTGATCGCGGTGTCGACGCAGTCGCTGCCGCGCCCGTACGCCGTGTGCCCGTCGCCCTCGTACGTCAGCAGGGTGCCGGAGGCCAGCTGGCCGGCGAGGGACCTGGCCCACTTGTAGGGGGTGGCCGGATCGCGTGTGGTGCCGACCACGACGATCGGCGCCGCGCCCCTCGCCTCGATGCGGTGCGGGACGCCGCTGGCCTTCGCGGGCCAGTACGCGCAGTTCAGCGAGGCCCAGGCCAGACCACGGCCGAACACGGGCGAGGCCTTCTCGAAGGACGGCACGGCCGAGCGCACCGCCGCCGGGGCCGTGAAGGCGGGCGGCTGGTCCAGGCAGTTCACGGCGGCGTTGGCGAACATGAGGTTCGAGTACGTGCCGTCGGGCTCCCGCTCGTAGTAGCTGTCGGCCAGGGCGAGCAGCCCCGAGCCGTCGCCGCCCATGGCCTGCGTCAGGGCGTCGCGCAACTGCGGCCAGGCCGCCTCGTCGTACATCGCGGCGATCACGCCCGTCGTGGCGAGCGATTCGCCGAGCCGCCGGGACTCGCCGGCCGGGACGGGCGCGCGGTCGAGGCGGTCGAAGAACGCCTTGAGGCGTGCCGCGGCGTCCGCCGTGGAATCCGTGCCGAGGGGGCAGCCGGACTGCCGGACGCAGTCGGCGGCGAAGGACCGGAACGCCGTCTCGAAGCCCGCCGTCTGATCCCGGTTGAGCTCCGCCATGTTCAGGGACGGGTCCATCGCCCCGTCCAGGACCAGGCGGCCGGTCCGGCCGGGGAACAGCTCGGCGTACGTGGCGCCGAGGAACGTGCCGTACGAGGCCCCCACGTACGTCAGCTTCCGGTCGCCCAGCACCGCCCGCAGGATGTCCATGTCGCGGGCCGCCTCGACGGTGGAGACGTGCGGGAGGATCCGGCCGGACTTCTTCGCGCACCCCTTCGCGAAGGATGTGTACGAGGCCGCGAGCAGGTCCGTCTCACGCTGGTCGTCCGGAGTCTGGTCGACCTGGGTGTACGCGTCCATGCGCGGCCCGTCGAGGCACCGCACCGGCTCGCTGCGGGCCACGCCGCGCGGGTCGACGGCCACCATGTCGTACCGGGCCCGCACGGGCGCCGGGTACGCGATCCCCGCGTACCCCTGGAGGTAGCCCACGGCCGAGCCGCCCGGCCCGCCCGGGTTCACCAGCAGCGACCCGAGGCGCTTGCCCGGCCCCGTGGCCTTGATGCGGGCGACGGCCAGCTTCACCTGCCCGGCACCGGGATCGGCGTAGTCGAGCGGGGCTCTCAGGGTGGCGCACTGGAAGCCGGGCACCCCGCAGTCCCGCCAGATGAGCCGCTGTGCGTAGTACGGCTTGAGCGCGGCCGCCGAGACGGCGGAGGCGGCCGAGCCCCGGGCGGCGCCGGAGGCGGACGAGGTGGATGCCGAGGCCCGGGCGGTGGGGGCGGGCCCGCCGTCGGCGCAGCCCGCGAGGAACAGGCCGAACGCGGCGGCGGTGAGCGTGGACGTACGGAGCAGACGGCGGGAGCGCATCCCCGGAGAGTAGCGGCACGGTGACGGACCGTTGTAGCCCGCGCCCATTCGGGTGTTCCCCGGATGGCCCAACGCGTCCGGCCGAGCGCTCCTGGCGCCGTCGGCGGGCAGCGCCGGGCCGGTGCGCACGGGCTGTCCGGGGCGGCAGGGGCCTATCCGCCGCGCAGTGCCATGGTCATCGCCTCCACCGCCAGCAGCGGCGCCACGTTCCGGTCCAGGGCCTCGCGGCAGGCGAGGACGGCTTCTATGCGGCGCAGCGTGCTCTCGGGGGTCGAGCCCTGGGCGATGCGGTCGAGCGCGTCGCGGACGTCCTCGTTGGCCAGGGCCGCGCGGGAGCCGAGCTGGAGCGCGAGCACGTCCCGGTAGAAGCCCGTCAGGTCGCTGAGCGCGAGGTCCAGGCTGTCGCGCTGCGTACGGGTCCTGCGGCGCTTCTGCCGGTCCTCCAGGTCCTTCATCACGCCCGCGGTGCCGCGCGGCATACGGCCGCCCTGCGCGGCGCCGAGCGCCGCCTTCAGCTCCTCGGTCTCCTTGACGTCGGTCTCCTCGGCGAGCTGCTTGGCGTCCTCGGCGGCGGCGTCGACGAGTTCCTGGGCGGCCTTGAGGCAACCGCCGACGTCCTGGACGCGCAGGGGCAGCTTCAGCACGGCGGCCCTGCGGGCACGGGCGCGCTCGTCGGTGGCGAGCCTGCGGGCCCGGTCGATGTGGCCCTGCGTGGCGCGCGCGGCGACGGCCGCGGCCTCCGGCTCGATGCCGTCGCGCCGTACGAGGACGTCGGCGACGGCGTCGACCGGCGGGGTGCGCAGCGTGAGGTGGCGGCAGCGGGAGCGGATCGTGGGCAGCACGTCCTCCAGGGAGGGCGCGCACAGCAGCCACACCGTGCGGGGCGCGGGCTCCTCGACCGCCTTCAGCAGGACGTTGCCCGCCCCTTCGGTGAGGCGGTCGGCGTCCTCCAGGACGATGACCTGCCAGCGGCCGCCCGCCGGGGACAGCTGGGCCCTGCGGACGAGGTCGCGGGTCTCCTTGACGCCGATGGAGAGCAGGTCGGTGCGGACGACCTCCACATCGGCGTGCGTCCCGACGAGAGCCGTGTGACAACCGTCGCAGAACCCGCAGCCGGGCTCCCCGCCCAGCGCCCGGTCGGGGCTGACGCACTGCAGGGCGGCGGCGAAGGCCCGTGCGGCGGTGTCCCGGCCGGCACCGGGAGGGCCGGTGAACAGCCAGGCGTGGGTCATCTTGGAGGCGTCGGGCGGGGCCGTGCCGCTCACGACGGCGGTGACGAGCGCGTCCGCGTCCCGGGCGGCGGCGGCCAGCTGCGCCTGGATCCGGTCCTGGCCGACCAGGTCGTCCCATACGGGCATGGGCCACCGCCTTTCTGTGTCGCGGGTACTCCCCCACTGCCCTCCATTGTGTCGGAGGGGTCTGACAACTCCTGCCGCCCGCCGATGGCCCCGACGGGGTCGGTGACGGCGAGCCGCGCGCGCCTGCCCCGTCACCAGAAGGCCGTGGTCGCCCCAGCCGGGCAACCGGCACGGCCGCCCGAGCGATGCGCCGGCCACCGGACCTCAGCGGCGGCCGCACCAGAGGGAGCCGGGGGGCCCGGGAGCGGCAAGAACGGTACGGCCGTCGACGGCACCTGTGCGAGGCGGTGCCCCGCAGCCGCGGCCGCGCAGGCAGCCGCCGCGGCCCGCCTCAGCGGCGCCCCCGCCCCCCGCGTCCGCGCCGGTCGTCCTCGTCGTCGTGCGGGCCGAGCAGTTCGTCGGCCAGCGTCGGCAGGTCGTCGAGCGGGGTCTCCTCCGCCCAGTCCGGCCGGGGCCTCGGCCTGCCCCGGTCGTCGACCTGGGGCAGCTCACGCGTGCGGTCCTCGGCGCCCGCCGCGTCCTGTCCGGCGCCCGATACCTCGTCGCGGAAGAAGCCCGGCGGCACCCGGTCGGCCGGGTTCTCGCCCCGTACGGGCGGGAGCACGGCCGTCTCGGCCAGGTCCGCGGAGGCGTCGGCGGGCGGCAGGTCCTCCTTGCGCATGTTGAGGCGCTGGGTCTCCTCCGCCGCCGACGCGGGCCGGTCCTGCGCCGGCGTGCCGGGCGCGGGCTCGTCCTTGCGCATGTTGATGCGCTGGGTCTCCTCGGCCGCCGACGCCGGCTCGTCCTTGCGCAGGTCGATCCGCGGGGTCGGCACGGTCTGCGTGATGTCGTCGGGGTGCACGACGGGCGTCGGCACGGTCACGTCGTGCGGGGACACGGTGGGCGACGCCGCGGCCCGGGCGGCCGCAGCCGCCTCCGCCGCCGCAGCCGCCTCCGCCGCCTCGGCCGCCGCCTGACGCCGGGCCTCCTCGGCGCGCAGCAGCGCCTCCTCGGCCTTGCGCTGCTTCTCGCGGCGCCGCTCCTCGGCCTCGGCCCGCAGCCGGGCCTCCTCCTCGGCCTGCTTGCGCAGCCGCTCCTGCTCCTCCTGGCGGGCCTTCTCCTCGGCCTCGCGGCGGCGGCGCTCCTCCTCGGCGAGACGGCGTGCCTCGGCCGCCCGCTGCCGGGCCTCCTCGGCCTGGCGCTCGGCCTCGCGCCGCTTGGCTTCCTCCTCCTCGCGGCGCTTGCGCTCCTCCTCCTCGGCGCGCAGCCGGGCGAGCTGCTCCTGGCGCTCGCGCTCCAGGCGCTCCTCCTCGGCCTTCCGCGCCGCCTCCTCCTCGGCCTTGCGGCGGGCCTCCTCCTCGGCGGCCCGGCGCGCTTCCTCCTGCGCCTTGAGCTCGGCCTCGGACAGCGGCAGCACCTGGTCGAGCCGGTGCCGTACGACGGTGGTGACCGCCTCCGGCTCCTGGCCCGCGTCGACCACGAGGTACCGGGCGGGGTCGGCGGCGGCGAGCGCGAGGAACCCGGCCCGTACGCGCCGGTGGAACTCGGCCGGCTCGGACTCCAGACGGTCCGGCGCCTCCGTGAAGCGTTCGCGGGCGGTCTCCGGCGAGACGTCGAGCAGCACGGTCAGGTGCGGCACGAGGCCGTCCGTCGCCCAGCGGGAGATCCGGGCGATCTCGGTCGGCGAGAGGTCCCGGCCGGCGCCCTGGTAGGCGACCGACGAGTCGATGTACCGGTCGGAGATGACGACGGCGCCGCGCTCCAGGGCCGGGCGGACCAGCGAGTCGACGTGCTCGGCCCGGTCCGCCGCGTACAGCAGGGCCTCGGCGCGGTGCGACAGGCCGGCCGACGACACGTCGAGCAGGATCGACCGCAGGCGCTTGCCGATGGGCGTCGCGCCGGGCTCGCGGGTGACGACCACTTCGTGGCCCTTGGCCCTGATCCACTCGGCGAGCGCGGCGACCTGCGTGGACTTGCCGGCGCCGTCGCCGCCCTCGATGGCGATGAAGAATCCGGTCGTGGCGGGCGCCTGCACCGGGTCCGCGCCGCGCAGCGCGTCGCGCAGGTCGCGGCGGAGCGGGACGCCGGACCGGTCGTCGGTCTTGGCGAGGACGAGGGCCGCGACGGGCAGCAGCAGCGCGCCGGCCAGCATCAGCGTGAAGGCGGCGCCGCCGTGCGCGAAGACGAAGTCGCCGCTGGCCAGGCGGTGCGGGCCGATGGCGGCGGCCAGCAGCGGGGCGGCGAGCGCGCCGAGGCCGATCGCGACGCGGACGACCGCCTGGAGGTGCTCGGTGAGGCGCGGCCGGCGGAACTCCTCGGTCTCCTGGTCGATCAGGCTGTGCCCGGTGTTCGCGGCGACGCCCGCGGTGAAGCCGGCGCCGAGCGCGAGGAACAGCACCGTCGCCGTGTCGGGCACCAGGCCCATGGCGAGCAGGAGGATCCCGGTGACGGCGATCGTGAGGGCGAGCAGCCGTCGCCGGGACAGGGCGGGCAGGACGGCGACGGCGCCGCGGATGCCGAGGCCCGTGCCGCCGACCAGGGCGAGGACCAGCAGGGCGTACCCGGCGGGGCCGCCGCCCAGCTCCGCGGCGTGCAGCACGGCGACGGCCGCGGCGGCCGCGATGGCCGAGGCGACGGAGGCGCAGGCGAGGACGAGCAGCGGTATGGCCGCGGTGCGGCCCTTCTCCAGGCCGTCGCCCTTGGACGGGCGGCGCAGTCCCTCCAACGGCGAGCGGGGGCGCGGAGTCTGCGCGTCGGGCAGCTCCAGGAAGTACAGGAGGGAGATCGACGCGGCGAACAGTCCGGCGGCGGCGTACGAGCCGAGCGCGGCCTGGTGCGCGCCGAACCAGTCCACGCCCTTGGCCAGCAGGCTTCCGACGAGGGACGTGACGAGCAGGCCCGCGGCCGCGACGGGGATGGCCGCGAAGTTGGTCCGCAGCGAGAGGCGGCGCAGGGCGCCCAGGTGGTCGGGGAGCGGCCGCACGGCCGCGCCCTCCAGGGGCGGGGCCGGCAGCAGGGCCGGTGCGGCGCCCTCCTTCGCGACGGTCCACAGCCGCTCGGCGGCCCCGGCCAGGAACACCGTGACCAGGACGAGGACGACGGACTGGGCCGGCGTCCAGACGATCCACAGGGGGGCGACGACGAGCAGCGCGAGCCGTACGCCGTCCGCGCCGATCATGGTCCAGCGCCGGTCGAGGGGGCCGCTCGGCGCGGTGAGCGAGGTCATCGGCCCGAGCAGCACGGCGCCGAAGAGCAGCGTGGAGAGCACACGGGCGCCGAACGCGGCGGCGACCGCGAAGGCGGCACCGCGCACTCCGGCACCGAAGGTCTCCTCGGCGACGGCCGCCTGCACGGCCAGCAGGATCAGCACGAGCAGGGCGAGGGCGTCGCCGATTCCGCCGACGAGCTGTGCGCTCCACAGCCGCTTCAGCGGCTGGTTGCGCAGCAGCGCCCGGACGGCGCGCTCGCGGGAGTCCGCGGCGAGTGCGGCGTCGGAGGCTTCGGAGTCTGAGGTGTGGCCCAAGACCGTAGGCTGCTCGGCTCGCGTCATCCCCTCAGCCTATCCGGAGCCGCCGACACTCCGTCGTGCCCGCCCGAACACAAGACCGCCCGGCCCCTCCGACGGGGGTCCGGGCGGCCTGGCGCCCAGGGCGATGCCCGGGCCTACTCCTCCGACGCCGCCCGCGCGGTGGCCGTCGTCTTCTTCGCGGCCGTCTTCTTGGCGGTGGTCGTCTTCGCGGCCGTCGTCTTCTTCGCCGCGGTCTTCTTGGCCGGGGCCTTCTTGACCGCCTTCTTGGCGGTCTTCTTGGCCGGGCCCTTCGCCCGCTTCTCGGCCAGCAGCTCGAAGCCGCGCTCCGGCGTGATCGTCTCCACGCTGTCGCCGCTGCGGAGGGTCGCGTTCGTCTCGCCGTCGGTGACGTACGGGCCGAAACGGCCGTCCTTGACGACGACGGGGCGCTCGCTGACCGGGTCGTTGCCCAGCTCCTTCAGCGGGGGCTTGGCGGCGGCGCGGCCCCGCACCTTCGGCTGCGCGTAGATCGCGAGCGCTTCCTCCAGCGTGATCGTGAAGAGCTGGTCCTCGCTCTCCAGGGACCGCGAGTCCGTGCCCTTCTTCAGGTACGGGCCGTAGCGGCCGTTCTGGGCGGTGATCTCCACGCCCTCGGCGTCGGTGCCGACGACGCGCGGCAGCGACATCAGCTTGAGCGCGTCCTCCAGGGTCACCGTGTCCAGGGACATCGACTTGAAGAGGGAGGCCGTGCGCGGCTTCACCGCGTTCTTGCCGGTCTTCGGGGTGCCCTCGGGGAGGATCTCGGTCACGTACGGGCCGTAGCGGCCGTCCTTGGCGACGATCTGGTGACCGGTCGCCGGGTCGGTGCCCAGCTCGAACTCGCCGCTCGGCTTGGCCAGCAGCTCCTCGGCGTACTCGACGGACAGCTCGTCCGGCGCGAGGTCGGTGGGGACGTCGGCGCGCTGGTGGCCCTCGCCGTCCTTCTCGCCGCGCTCGATGTACGGGCCGTAGCGGCCGACGCGCAGGACGATGTCGTTGCCGACCGGGAACGAGGAGATCTCCCGCGCGTCGATCGCGCCGAGGTCGGTGACCAGTTCCTTCAGGCCGCCGAGGTGGTCGCCGTCGCCGTTGCCGGCCTCCGCCGCGCCGCCCGCTCCGGTGCCCTCGCCGAAGTAGAAACGCTTCAGCCACGGCACGGCCTGGGCCTCACCGCGCGCGATGCGGTCGAGGTCGTCCTCCATCTTGGCGGTGAAGTCGTAGTCGACGAGCCGGCCGAAGTGCTTCTCCAGCAGGTTGACCACGGCGAAGGAGAGGAACGACGGGACGAGCGCCGTGCCCTTCTTGAAGACGTAGCCGCGCTCCAGGATCGTGCCGATGATCGACGCGTACGTCGACGGGCGGCCGATCTCGCGCTCCTCCAGCTCCTTGACCAGCGACGCTTCGGTGTAGCGGGCCGGCGGCTTGGTGGCGTGGCCGTCCGCCGTGATCTCCTCGGCGGTCAGCGCGTCGCCCTCGGCCACCTGCGGCAGACGGCGCTCGCGGTCGTCCAGCTCGGCGTTCGGGTCGTCGGCGCCCTCCACGTAGGCCTTCATGAAGCCGTGGAAGGTGATCGTCTTGCCGGAGGCGGTGAACTCGGCGTCCCGGCCGTCGGCGGCACGGCCGCCGATCTTGACGGTGACGGAGTTGCCGACGGCGTCCTTCATCTGGGAGGCGACGGTCCGCTTCCAGATCAGCTCGTACAGCCTGAACTGGTCGCCGGTCAGTCCGGTCTCGGCGGGCGTGCGGAAACGATCACCCGAAGGCCGGATCGCCTCGTGCGCCTCCTGCGCGTTCTTGACCTTCCCGGCGTACGTGCGCGGCGCGTCCGGCAGGTAGTCGGCGCCGTACAGCTGCGTGACCTGCGCGCGGGCCGCGGCGACGGCCGTGTCGGACAGCGTCGTGGAGTCCGTACGCATGTAGGTGATGAAGCCGTTCTCGTACAGCTTCTGCGCGATCTGCATCGTCGCCTTCGCGCCGAAGCCGAGCTTGCGGCTCGCCTCCTGCTGGAGGGTGGTGGTGCGGAAGGGCGCGTACGGGGAGCGGCGGTACGGCTTCGACTCGACCGAGCGGACGGCGAAGGCCGTGTCGGCGAGCGCGGCGGCCAGGGCGCGGGCGTTCGCCTCGTCCAGGTGCAGGACCTGGTCGGACTTGAGCCGGCCGTCCGGACCGAAGTCGCGGCCCTGGGCGACGCGGCGGCCGTCGACCGTGTTGAGCCGGGCCGTGAAGGTGGCCGGGTCGGACGGGTCGCCGGCGCGGCCGGTGCCGAAGATGCCGGTCAGGTCCCAGTACTCGGCGGAGCGGAAGGCGATGCGCTCGCGCTCCCGCTCGACGACGAGCCGGGTGGCGACGGACTGGACACGGCCGGCCGACAGCCGGGGCATGACCTTCTTCCACAGGACCGGCGAGACCTCGTAGCCGTAGAGGCGGTCGAGGATACGGCGGGTCTCCTGGGCGTCGACCATGCGCTTGTTCAGCTGGCGCGGGTTGGCGACGGCCTGCTGGATCGCGTCCTTGGTGATCTCGTGGAAGACCATCCGGTGGACGGGGACCTTGGGCTTGAGGACCTCCAGGAGGTGCCAGGCGATGGCCTCGCCCTCGCGGTCCTCGTCAGTGGCGAGGTAGAGCTCGTCGGACTCGGCGAGCTGCTCCTTCAACTTCCTGACCTGGGCTTTTTTGTCGGCGTTGACGACGTAGACGGGCTGGAAGTCGTGTTCGACGTCCACGCCGAGGCGGCGGACCTCGCCGGTGTACTTCTCGGGCACCTCCGCGGCGCCGTTCGGGAGGTCGCGGATGTGCCCGACGCTCGCCTCGACGACGTAGCCGGGGCCGAGGTAGCCCTTGATCGTCTTCGCCTTGGCAGGCGACTCGACGATGACGAGTCGGCGGCCGCCCTGTGCGGTCTCGCTTGTCGGGGACAACTTTTCGCTCTTCTCTCCGGTCGACGCTCGGTGGCACGTGCGGCGCGGTGCGGGCCCCGTGGGGGGTGCACCGCGGCACTGCGGGCACTGCGCCACGGCTGTGGCGCTGCTGTCGCTGCGGAGTGTGACGGTACAACCCGCCCCCGTGTCAAACGGCAAAAGCCCGCAACGGCCACTCGAACGGTAACCCGACTTCTGGCATTCCTGCCGCCCGGACTCCCCTCATGGCGCGGAGGGTCACGTTCCGGCTACTGAGCTCTCAGCCACACGGTACGCCGTCGACCGGGACTCATCACCCGGCCGGGCTCGGTCCTCTCCCTGGCTCCCGGCGGCGCGGCCGTGGCGGCCACTGGCCCATCACCGGAGGGCACCGATCAAATTCGGCCGAAGCACCACACGCCGAGGGCGAGGAACGCCGCCCCGAACGCTGTCGCGAACACGACCGCCGTCGCGGGGTTCACCCCGTGCGCCACCGGAGCACGGTGCAGCACGCGTGCCGCGGTCCACACCAGGAGCCCCGCGCCGAACAGCGTGAACGCCGTGCCGGCGAAGATGGCCGGTCCGCTCTCCATGCCCGTACCCCGTTTCGCTCCGTGGTGCCGTCCCCGGGCCCCTGCGACCCCGCCGCGGGTGCCCCAGTGGCCGAGGCTGACACCTCGGGGCATCGGGACGACGAATTACGGGTGAACGCCACGGAACCCTCGCCCACCGTTCACCCAACCGGCGCCGGGCCGCCCCGCGGGTGGCGCCTCAGGCGGTCGGCCCCTACGGGCGGGGCCGGCGGGGGACGCCGCGCAGGGCTGGTCGGTCCCTGCGGGCGGGGCCGCCCCAGGCGGGCCGGCCCGTGCGGGCGGGGACGCCCCAGGCCGGGTCGGTCCCTGCGGGGCCGCCTCGCCGGGCTGGCCGGACCGGCCAGCGGCGGGCGGATCGGCGCCGTCTGCGGGTGGCCGCGCTCTGCCGGTCGGCCTGGCGATCGGCCCCGCGGTGGCCCGTGCCCGGAGCGGGCGGGCCACCGCCGGGAGTGGCCCACACCGCGGCGCCGGTGCACCACGGCCGAGCGGCCCTCAGGTCCGGGACGCGCGGTCGGCTACTCCGTGGAGGCCGGTTCCAGGAAGCCCTCGCCCACCAACACCCGGATCGCCTGCGGTGTGCGGTCGCGGAGTTGTACGGGGTCCTCGCCCATCAGCTGGGCGATGGCGTCCAGGATCCGGCCCGCCGGGAGCGTGCCGTCGCAGACCCCGGCGAAGCCCGCCCCGACCGTGTCCACCTTCGTGGCCCGGCGCATGCCCGGTTCTGCCGCAGGACCACGTGCTCCGGGTCCTCCGCGCCCGGTTGCCCGACCTGCTCCTGCATCACCTCGGCGGCGAGCACGAACCGGTCGCCGAGCAGTGCCGCGTCGTCCCGGCTGCGCAGGTAGTCCTGCCGGGCGAAGTGGGCCCGTACGGTCTCGCCGAGCGGCTGCTCGACGGGGTGCGGCCACTCCTCGATCACGATCGACGGCTCGTCGGCGCCTGACTTGCGCAGGGTGATCCAGCCGAAGCCCACGGCCTTGGTCTTACGGGCCTCGAACTCGTCGAGCCACGCCTCGTACCGCGCCGCGTACTCCTCGGGCGCCGCACGGTGGTCGCCCGCATCCCGCAGCCACAACTCGCTGTACTGCGTGACGTCCTGGACCTCGCGCTGCACGATCCACGCGTCACAGCCCCGGGGAACCCAGGAGCGGACCCTCTCCTGCCAGTCCTCCCCCTCGACGTGCTGCCAGTTGGCCAGAAACTGCGCATACCCCCCTTCGTTGAGCCGGTCCCCCGCCTGCTGGACGAGGGTGCGGCACAGGTCGTCGCCGCCCATCCCGCCGTCCCGGTAGGTCAGCGGGCGCCGGGCGAGATGACGAACGGCGGGTTCGACACGATCAGGTCGTACGTCTCCGAGGCGACCGGCTCGAACAGCGAGCCCACGCGCAGGTCCGCCTCCGGCGCGCCGGACAGCGCGAGCGTCAGCCGGGTGAACTCCAGCGCCCGTGGGTTGAGATCGGTCGCCGTCACCCGTGTGGCGTGCTGTGCGGCGTGCAGCGCCTGAATGCCCGAGCCGGTCCCGAGGTCGAGCGCGGACGCAACGGGCGTCCGCACGGTGAGTCCGGCCAGCGTGGTGGACGCGCCGCCGACACCGAGGACCATGCCCTCGTCGCGGCCGCTCGCCCCGCCGGCGCCGCCCACGGCGCAGCCGAGGTCGGACACGATGAACCAGTCCTGGCCCTCGGGCCCGCCGTACGGCCGGACGTCGACCGTCGCGCGGACCTCGTCCCCGTCCCGTATCACCCAGCCGTCCGCCAGCGCCTCCTCCAGCGGGAGGGTGGCGGCTGCCCGCTCGTGCGGCACGGGCCGCTGCAGCAGGAACAGCCGGACCAGCGTGTCCAGTGCCCCTTCCCCGCGGGTGGCGCGCAGGGCGGGCACGGTTTCGCTGCGGGCGAGCGCCGCGTAGGCGGTGGCTCCGAGCCGTTCGAGCAGTCCGTCGGCGGTGAAGTCGGCGGCGAGGAAGGCGGCTCGGAGGCGGCCGGCGTGGTCGGGCACGGGAAGGGCGGCGGTAAGGCTGGTCGTACTCACATGCTCATTGTGACCGCCGCCACTGTCATTCGACGAACGGCCCGGCTTCCTGTGGAAAACCGGGCCGTCGGCACGTACGGCAGCGGCGTCGCCGCTCGTACGGCTGTGTGAACTTGTACGACTACGCGGACTTGCCGCTCGCGGAGGCGGAGGCGCCGGCCGAGGCGGCGCGCGAGGCCGGGGCGGATGCCGCGCCCGAGGCCGCCGCGGACGGGACGGAGCCGCCGCCGGCGGGGCTCTTCGTCACGGTCGGCCGGACGGAGGGCGTGGCCGTCTGGCAGCCGGGCTGCTTGGCCATGGCCTGGCCGAGCTGTCCGGAGCGAAGCTTGGCCAGGGCGTCCTGGTCCATCTTCTCGATCTTCTTCAGGCCGTCCGCCACGCCCTTGAGGCCGTCGGCGAAGTTCTGCTGGTTCTTGGGGTCGAGGGCGTCGACCTGCTTGCGCAGGCCCTCGTAGGCGGTGGCGGTGGAGTTGAGTTCCTTGACCGCGTCCTGCTGGAGCTTCTCGCCGTTCTCGACGGGCGGGACACCGGCGTTCTGCACGGCCTTGGCCAGCGCCTTGTTCGTGTCGGCGATGTCCTGGAACGCCTTCGAGTCCGCGGTCTGGATGTCCGCGGGCTTGCCGTCCGCAGCGGTCGAGATGATGGTCTGGTTGGCGTCGGCCCTCTTCTGGAACTGCGGTTGCGCCTGGTCGCAGAACGTCTTCGCCCAGGCGTCCACCTTGCCGTCGTCGTCGCCGTCGTCGCTGCAGCCCGACAGGGCGAGCACCAGTACCGCACCGCCGGACAGTGCGGCCGCAAGCTTCTTGTTCACCGGATTGGTCCCTTCCAAGGCTCTCGGCCCCGGAACATACACGCCAAGTGGGCGACTCCCACCTGTCGTACGACCGTTTCGTACGTTATTGCAGCCATTTGCACCAAGGGAGAGAAGGCTCACGACATACGGCCGGCGCCGGACGGACGAGGCGTCAGAAAACCTCGCCCGACCAGCGCCTGACCTGCTGTCATGCCGTTGCGGTCACGACACCGGCGCCTGGTCCGGTGAGCCCGCGACACGCCCGGTGGTGTTCTCGTCGTCACCGGCGACGGCCCGGCGCTTCGAGGCGTAGACGGCGGCGGCGATGACGACGATCGCGATCGTCGCCACGACGGCCCGTACGCCCGCGTTCGCGTCGTCGCCGTAGCCGAACTGGACAACCGCGGGCGCGATGAGCAGCGCCACCAGGTTCATGACCTTCAGCAACGGGTTGATGGCCGGGCCCGCCGTGTCCTTGAACGGGTCGCCGACCGTGTCGCCGATGACGGTGGCGGCGTGCGCGTCGCTGCCCTTGCCGCCGTGGTGGCCGTCCTCGACGAGCTTCTTGGCGTTGTCCCAGGCGCCTCCGGAGTTGGCGAGGAAGATCGCCATGAGGATGCCGGTCCCGATGGCGCCAGCGAGGTACGCGCCCAGGGCTCCGACGCCGAGGCTGAAGCCGACGGCGATGGGCGCCATCACGGCGAGGAGACCGGGTGTGGCCAGCTCGCGCAGGGCGTCCTTGGTGCAGATGTCGACCACGCGCCCGTACTCCGGCTTCTCGCTGAAGTCCATGATTCCCGGATGCTCGCGGAACTGCCGCCGCACCTCGTACACGACCGATCCGGCCGACCGGGACACGGCGTTGATGGCGAGCCCGGAGAAGAGGAAGACGACGGCGGCCCCGAGGATGAGGCCGACGAGGTTGTTGGGCTGCGAGATGTCCATGGACAGGGTCGTCTCGGTGGCCTTGGCCCCGACATCGGCGACGGCGGTGGCGATGGCGTCCCGGTACGACCCGAAGAGCGCCGCCGCGGCCAGGACCGCGGTGGCGATGGCGATGCCCTTGGTGATCGCCTTGGTGGTGTTGCCGACGGCGTCGAGGTCGGTCAGGACCTGCGCCCCGGCGCCCTCGACGTCGCCGGACATCTCGGCGATGCCCTGCGCGTTGTCGGAGACGGGGCCGAAGGTGTCCATGGCGACGATCACGCCGACGGTGGTGAGCAGGCCGGTGCCCGCGAGGGCCACGGCGAACAGCGCCAGGATGATGGACGCGCCGCCGAGCAGGAACGCCCCGTAGACGGCGAGGCCGATCAGCAGGGCGGTGTAGACGGCGGACTCCAGGCCGATGGAGACGCCCGCGAGGACGACGGTGGCCGGGCCGGTCAGCGAGGACTTGCCGATGTCCCTGACCGGCGCCTGCTCGGCTCGGTGAAGTAGCCCGTGAGCTGCTGGATGAGCGCGGCCAGCACGATGCCGACGGCGACGGCGACGAGGGCCAGGACGCGCGGATCACCACTGTGGGCACGGACGGCGGCGTCGGTGACGCCGTCCAGGGCCGCGTACGAGGACGGCAGGTAGAGGAAGGCGGCGACCGCCACGAGGGCGAGGGAGATCAGCGCGGAGATGAAGAAGCCGCGGTTGATGGCCGTCATCCCGCTGCGGTCGGCGCGCCGCGGCGCGACCGCGAAGATGCCGATCATCGCGGTGACGACGCCGATCGCCGGAACGATCAGGGGAAAGGCCAGTCCCAGGTCGCCGAACGCGGCCTTGCCGAGGATCAGCGCGGCGACCAGCGTCACGGCGTACGACTCGAAGAGGTCGGCCGCCATCCCGGCGCAGTCGCCGACATTGTCCCCGACGTTGTCGGCGATCGTGGCGGCGTTGCGGGGGTCGTCCTCGGGGATGCCCTTCTCGACCTTGCCGACGAGGTCGGCGCCGACGTCGGCGGCCTTGGTGAAGATGCCGCCGCCCACACGCATGAACATGGCGATCAGCGCCGCACCCAGGCCGAAGCCCTCCAGGACCTTGGGGGCGTCGGCCGCGTAGACGAGGACGACGCAGGAGGCGCCGAGCAGGCCGAGCCCGACGGTGAACATGCCGACGACTCCGCCGGTGCGGAAAGCGATCTTCATGGCCTTGTGGGAGACGACTGTCAGATCCTTCGCGGGTTCTCCGGGGCCCGGCGTCGCCTCACGCGCGGCCGCCGCGACGCGCACATTGCTGCGGACGGCGAGCCGCATGCCGATGTATCCGGTGACCGCCGAAAAAAGCGCACCCACCAGGAAGAAGAGAGATCGCCCCGCGCGCTGCGACCAGTTGTCGGCCGGAAGCAGCATGAGAAGGAAGAACACGATGACGGCGAACACGGCGAGTGTCCGCAACTGCCGGGCGAGATACGCGTTCGCGCCTTCCTGCACCGCCGCCGCGATCTTTTTCATGGCCTCGGTGCCTTCACCGGCGGCCAGCACCTGACGTACGAGCAGCTGGGCGACGATCAGCGCGGCCAGCGCCACTGCCGCGATGACGATCACGATGATCCGGTTCTCGGAGGTGAGTACCGCGCCGGCGAGAGAGATCGAGTCGTAGGACTGCTGTGGGTTGAAGAGCCCCGCCATTCGTCCTCCTTGACGTCAGAGCTCAAGATGTGGACGGATTGTAGGGAGCGGAACCCGATCAAAACAGGGCGCCGAAGAACAGAATTGACCTTCGTTTGCCGGTCGGCAAATGATCGATTGCCGAAATACGCCCGAACGCAGTAATGGGCCGAAAGCATTGACCCCGGAGCGAAGATCGGAGAAAAAAGAAAAGGCCCTGCTCAGCACATGTCGGGCAGGGCCTTCAGTGGGGCTTGGGAAGCTTCAGGAAAGTTCGAAGGAGCCGGTCGTCGGCCAGCTCATCCGGATGACGCCACCGTGCTCGCCCGCGGACACCTGGACGTCGTCGACGAGCCCGCTGATCACCGCGAGGCCCATCCGGTCCTCGCCCTCCGCGTCGTCGAAGTCCTCGGCCGGTGCGCTGCTGCGCGCGCCCGGCACGCCGGCGGCGTCCGCCGCGGCGACCCCCGCACCCGGCACCTCGTCGCCGACCTCGATGGAAAACGCCTTCTCCTCCTCGGTCAGCACCACCCGCACCGGAGCGGTGACCCCGTTGCTGCGGTGCAGTCCCACGGCGCGCGAGCATGCCTCACCCACGGCGAGCCTGACCTCGTCCAGCACCGCCTCGTCGACACCGGCGCGGCGCGCCACCGCGGCCGCCACCAGGCGGGCCGTCCTGACGTGCTCGGGCTGAGCGCTGAAGCGGAGTTCAACGGTGGCCATGCGGTCCCCCTCGGGCGTACGAAGCGTGCATCTCAGAGGACCGGGCTGGACGCCCGGCACCTCTGCCGTTCCTCCGGAATGCCTCCGGGGCCTGGGCCGGCACGGGCCGACCCACTGCCGGCAGGCGTCAGTCGGTGGCCGCGACGGCCTCGTCGACCGTGGTGTGAATCGGGAACACCTTGGTCAGACCCGTGATCCGGAAGATCTTGAGAATGCGCTCCTGGTTGCAGACCAGACGGAGCGAGCCCTCGTGGGCACGCACCCGCTTCAGGCCGCCGACGAGAACGCCGAGTCCGGTCGAGTCGAGGAAGTCCACGCCCTCCATGTCGACGACCAGGTGGTAGCTGCCGTCGTTGACCAACTCGACCAACTGCTCGCGCAGCTTGGGCGCGGTATACACATCAATCTCGCCACCGACCTCGACGACCGTACGGTCGCCACTGGGGCCGGACACATTGCGAGTCGACAGGGACAGGTCCACGGATCCTCCAGCACCTTGCTATCGAGCGGTCGCCCCCTCGGGTCTCCCCGGCGGAGCCAGGGGACGGATCGCCAGCCGCGATGGCATTCAATCACTTACCAGCAGCCATGCACGACGCCTTGGGAGCATTGTCCGTCACGCCAGTGACACACTCGGTGCCGATGGCCAGGAATCAGCGCCCCAGTCGACCCCCCGAGAGCGGGGGAACCCGACCGTCCCCCGGAACGGTCCTCGACCGGCTCACCACGGGGGCGAACCGGGCTGCGCGCATCACTCATACGGAGCACCTGCCCCCCAGAGAGGGTCGGCATGCCGTCTGGCCCGATCGCATCCGTCCAGAAGTGATCAATTCCATTCACCAGGCGGGCATCGTCCATCCGTGGGCCCACCAGGCGGCGGCCGCCGAGCACGCTCTGGACGGCGAGTCCGTCGTGATCGCCACCGGCACGGCCTCCGGCAAGTCCCTCGCCTATCTCGCCCCCGTCCTGTCCACGCTCCTCGACGGCTCCGAGGCCCCCAACGGCCGGGGCACCACCGCCCTCTACCTGGCACCCACGAAGGCCCTCGCCGCCGACCAGCGGCGCGCCGTCCGGTCCCTCGCCGCCCCTCTCGGCAACCGGATCCGCCCGGCGGTGTACGACGGCGACACGCCGGTCGAGGAACGCGAATGGGTACGCCAGTACGCCAACTACGTCCTGACCAACCCGGACATGCTCCACCGGGGCATACTCCCCGCCCACCCCCGCTGGTCCTCCTTCCTGCGCGCCCTGCGCTACGTCGTGATCGACGAGTGCCACACCTACCGGGGCGTCTTCGGCTCGCACGTCGCGCAGGTGCTGCGCCGGCTGCGCCGCCTGTGTGCCCGCTACGGCTCCAGCCCGGTCTTCCTCCTCGCCTCGGCCACCGCCGCCGAACCCGCCGTCGCCGCGGGCCGCCTCACGGGCCTGCCCGTGCGCGAGGTGGCCGACGACGCCTCACCGCGCGGCGAGCTGGTCTTCGCCCTGTGGGAGCCTCCGCTCACCGAACTCCAGGGCGAACAGGGAGCACCTGTCCGCCGCACCGCCACCGCCGAGACCGCCGACCTCCTGACCGACCTGACCGTCCAGGGCGTCCGCTCGGTCGCCTTCATCCGCTCCCGGCGCGGCGCCGAGCTGATCTCGGTCATCGCCCAGGAACGGCTCGCCGAGGTCGACCGCTCACTCGCCCGCAGGGTCGCCGCCTACCGGGGCGGCTACCTGCCCGAGGAACGCCGCGCCCTGGAGCAGGCCCTGCACTCGGGTGAACTCCTCGGCATGGCCGCGACGACCGCCCTCGAACTGGGCATCGACGTCTCGGGCCTGGACGCCGTGCTGATCGCCGGCTACCCGGGCACCCGCGCCTCGCTGTGGCAGCAGGCCGGCCGCGCCGGACGCTCGGGCCAGGGCGCCCTGGCCGTTCTCGTCGCCCGCGACGACCCGCTGGACACCTACCTCGTCCACCACCCGGAGGCGCTGTTCCGGCAGCCCGTGGAGTCCACCGTCCTGGACCCCGACAACCCGTACGTGCTCGCCCCCCATCTCTGCGCGGCGGCGGCGGAACTCCCGCTCACCGACACCGATCTCCGGCTCTTCGGCCCCGCCGTCCCCGAACTGCTCCCCCAGCTGGAGTCCGCCGGCCTGCTGCGCCGCCGGGCCTCCGGCTGGTACTGGACCCGGCGCGAGCGCGCCGTCGACCTCACCGACATCCGCGGCGGGGGCGGCAGCCCGGTCCAGATCGTCGAGGCCGGCACCGGTCGGCTCCTCGGCACGGTGGACGCGTCGGCCGCCCACGCCTCCGTCCACGAGGGCGCCGTCCACCTCCACCAGGGCCGCACCTACCTCGTACGCGACCTCGACCTGAAGGAGTCCGTCGCCCTCGTCGAGGAGGCCAACCCGCCGTACTCGACCACCGCCCGCGACACCACCTCCATCTCCGTCCTAGAAACCGACATCGAGATCCCCTGGGGCGACGCACGCCTCTGCTACGGATCGGTCGAGGTCACCAACCAGGTCGTCTCCTTCCTGCGCCGCCGGCTCATCACCGGCGAGGTGCTCGGCGAGAGCAAGCTCGACCTCCCTCCCCGCACCCTGCGCACCCGCGCCGTGTGGTGGACGGTCACCGAGGACCAGCTCGACGCCGCCCGGGTGAACCCCGAGCAGCTGGGCGGCGCCCTGCACGCCGCCGAGCACGCCTCCATCGGCCTGCTGCCGCTGTTCGCCACCTGCGACCGCTGGGACATCGGCGGCGTGTCCATCCCGCTGCACCCGGACACCCTGCTGCCGACCGTCTTCGTGTACGACGGCCATCCGGGTGGTGCCGGCTTCGCCGAGCGGGCGTTCCACACGGCCCGGGCCTGGCTCACGGCGACCCGCGAGGCCATCGCCTCGTGCGAATGCGAGGCCGGCTGCCCGTCCTGCATCCAGTCGCCCAAGTGCGGCAACGGCAACGACCCGCTCCACAAGCGCGGCGCCGTACGGCTCCTCACGGAGCTGCTCCGCGGAGCCCCGGAGGAACCGCCGCCGGGTGCTCCGGCCGGGGAGCCGCACGAGGGTCCGGAGGCGGCGTCGGGGCCCGCCGGTCCAGGCTCCGACTAGCCGCCCGTTCCGACGCCGTGGCGGTACCGAGTTCCGGCACGAGAGGGCTGAATCGGCTCAGGGAGGCTTCTGGCGCCGGTCACAAGGGCCGGGGCCATCAGCCGAGCCCCCAGATATCGCCAATGGCTGCGGGGGCCTCCCATGGGCGTGTGGCACGGCTGCCGGGCCTGTCTGCGGTGTCGCCGCATCCGGTGGTCCCGCCCGTGCCCGGACCTCTGGGGCGTACGGGCCGAAGCGGGCGCGTGCCGTCACCTCAGCGATCTCGCCGTCCACGGCGCACCGGACCACCTCCGCCCGCTGAGCGCTGGCCACCCGGGCCGCCGCCTCGCAGGCCGCCTCCGATCCCCGCAGCGCGCTGTCTGCCGCGGCGAGGGCCGCCAGGTCGGCCGCGCCACCCGCACGGTGCTTGGCGGCCACGGCCTGTCCCAGCGCGAGCACCGCCGCGAAGACCGCGCACAGCGAGGTCATCGTCAGAGCGACCCACACGGTCGCCGAGCCCCGGTCGTTTCCCGCCCTCCGTGGAGGGCGGAAGCGGCTCACGGGACGGCTCCAGAAGCCGCGCCGGGTGGGTGCTCCGCCCCGGGTGGGGCGCCGGCGCCACGTGGGTCATGCGCACGTGGCGGGGCGTGCGCCTCGACGGTGCCCTCCGCCCCGACGGTGTCCTCCGCCAGGGCGGCGGCCTCGGCGTGCAGGGTCATGGCCCAAGGGGCGGGCCCGGGCGCCGGGGCCTCGACGCGTACGCGCCACAGGTCGCCCGCCCGCTCCACCGCCACGCGCGCACCGTCCGGGGCGGTCGACCTGGCGGCCTCCACCGCCCGGGCCTGCGGCTCCGACCGGGCGGCCATCCGCGCCCCCGCCCGTGCGGCGTCCACGCACTGGATCTGGGCTGCCGCCGCGGCCAGGCCCCACAAGAGCGCCACGGCGAACAGCACCAGCGCCGGAATCGCCAACGCCGCCTCCGCGGTCACCGAACCCCTGTCCGGCACGGCCGGGCGCGCGGGCGGGCACATGCCGTGGGCCGCCCGATGTCAGAACTGGGCATCGAGCGCCCTGCCGATCACCGACTCCAGCCCCGATGACACCGCGTCACTCGTGACGATCTTGTAGAGCACGGCCGCGAAGGCACAGGCCGCGATCGTTCCCATCGCGTACTCGGCCGTGCTCATGCCCGTGTCCCTGCGTGCTCCGGCCCTGATCCGCGCGAGCCGCTCGAACGTCCACTTCTTCATCCGCTGCCACACAGCAGCCCCCTCGTGTTGTTGATCGTTTCCGGAATCGGTTGACTCGTTCAGTCGCCGGGGTGTGCGGTCACAGCAGGCCGCCGGCGAGTCCGATGACGACGGGCGCCACACCCACCGCGAGGAAGGCCGGCAGGAAGCAGAGCCCGACCGGGGCGGTGATCAGCACCTGTGCCCGCTGGGCCCGCGCCTCCGCCTCCCTGGCCCGGTCCGCCCGCAGAGCGGCGGCGGCCCGCGATGCCGGTCCCGCCGCAGGTGCGCCCGACACAGCGGTGCGCTCCAGGCTGCGGGCGAGGGCTCGGGCGCCGGGGATGGCGCCGAAGCGGGCCCACGCCTCGGCGGGGTCGCCTCCGAGGGCCAGTTCGGCCGCCGTCCGGGTGAGCCGGTCGCCGACCGGGCCGCCGAGCGATCTGCCTACGGCTTCGGCTGCCTCGCGCGGCCCCGCCCCGGCCGTCAGACAGGCGGCCAGCAGTTCCGCCGCCAAAGGGAGCCGCCGCGCCGCCTCGACATCGTCGAGCGCGGGCCTCGGACGCCGCTGCCACTTCCGTATGCCGTAGGCGGCCGCGGCCCCCACGGCGATACCGGCGATCCCGCCGACGAGCACCCAGCCAGCGATCGCGGCCGCAGCGGGCGCCGCCCAGGGCTTTGCCCGGGCCGCCCGGCCGGGCCGTCGCGACGCAGCGCGCCGCCGTTCGAGGTCCCCCTGCAGCAGGGCCGCGAGCCTCACACGCACGCGGCGCCGACGCCGTGCCCGTACGGCCGACCACGCCGTCCACGACGTCGCGACGAGAACCGCGGCCGCCGCCCCCAGCCTGTGGACAAGTTCCACGGTCACCCCTCCTCCGCCGCCCGGACGATTCGTGCCGCCCACCACAGGCCCAGCGCCTCCAGCGCCCCGCCGACGGTCAGGCAGGCCAGCCCCGCCGGCGTGTGCAGCAGTACGCGCAGGGGTTCGGCGCCCATCGCCCAGCCCATCGCAAGCCCCACCACGGGCAGCAGCGCCAGCAGCACGACCGTCGCCCAGGCGCCTGACAGCTGCGCCCGGAGTCGTTCCCGCTGGTCACGCCGGGCCCGTAGCGCCGCCTCCAGGCGTTGCAGCCCTTCGGCCAGGCCGACGCCGCTGTCCATCGCCACGTGCCAGCACGCCGCCACTCCGGCCAGCCCCTCGGCGCCTTCCGCGCGGCCCGCCCGCCGCAGCGCCTCGGGCACATCGCCCCCGAATCTGGCAGCCGCCAGTACGGCGGTCTCCTCGGCGCCGAGCGCCCCGGTCGACCCCGCCCCGAAGCGCAACGCCTGCGCGGGCCGGCCTCCGGCGCGCAGTTCACCCGCGACCACGGCGCACAGGTCGATCACCGCGTCCGCACGGCGGGCCCGTTCCCTTCCGGCGGCCCTGGCTCGCACCTGGCGCCGTACCAGCGGCACCGCGACGGCACCGGCGATCAGCGGCAATGGTGACTCGCCGAGCAGGGCCAGCACTACGGCGCCCACAGGACACAGCCATTCGGGTCCCCACCGTCCGCGCGGCCGCCAGCGGGGCCACCGCCACGGCGAAGGACCTGCCGCCGGACCGGCTGCTCCGCCCGCGAAGAACAGCTGCCCCCGGCTCCGCCCCCGGCCGCCGCCCCACAGCCAGGCCGCCACCGCGCCCACGCACAACGCCGCCGCGTAGGCCGGCTCAGCCGTCACCATCGCGCCCCGCCGATCAGCGCGCGGAGCCGCTCCCAGCCCCGCTCGCGGACGAATCCCCCCGCGCCCCAGCGCAGGGCGGGAACGGTCACGACCAGGCCTTCGGGACCCCGCTCCAGCACGTGCACCTCCGCCACGCGTCGCTGACCGCCCGGAGCCCGCACGAGGTGCACCACGGCGGAGAGGCCCGCCGCCAACTGGCTGTGCAGCGCCGCGCGGTCGAGGCCCGCGGCGGTGCCCAGCGCCTCCAGCCGGGCCGGCACGTCGGCCGCCGTGTTGGCGTGCACGGTTCCGCAACCGCCCTCGTGGCCGGTGTTCAGGGCGGCCAGCAGGTCGGTCACCTCGGCCCCGCGCACCTCGCCGACGACGAGGCGGTCCGGGCGCATGCGCAGCGCCTGGCGCACCAGGTCCCGCAGCGTCACCAGGCCGACGCCCTCCTGGTTGGCGGGCCGGGCCTCCAGCCGTACGACGTGCGGATGGTCCGGCCGCAGCTCCGCCGAGTCCTCGGCCAGCACGATCCGTTCACGCTCGCCGACGAGCCCGAGCATCGTGGACAGCAACGTCGTCTTGCCGGAGCCGGTCCCGCCGCTCACCAGATACGACACGCGGGCCTCGACCAGCGCCCGGCACACCCGGTCGCCGCCCGGCGGCACCGTGCCGGCCGTGACGAGTTCGGCCAGGGAGAAGGCCCGGGGCCGGACCACCCGCAGAGACAGGCACGTCGAGCCGACGGCGACCGGCGGCAGCACGGCGTGCATACGCGTCCCGTCCGGAAGCCGGGCGTCCACCCATGGCCGCGCGTCGTCCAGCCGCCGACCCGCCACGGCGGCGAGCCGCTGGGCCAACCGGCGTACGGCTGCGGCGTCCGGGAAGGCGATGTCCGACAGTTCCAGGCCGTCCCCGCGGTCCACCCACACCCGGTCGGGCGCCGACACCAGGACGTCCGTCACGTCCGGGTCGGCGAGCAGCGCTTCGAGCGGGCCGGTCCCCACCAGTTCGCACCGCAGCTCCTCGGCGACACCCAGCACTTGGGCGTCGCCCAGCAGCCGTCCCTGGGCCCGCAGCGCCGCCGCGACCCCCGCCGGGGTCGGCTCCGTGCCGCTCTCCGCGAGGCGCTGTCGTACGGCCTCCAGCAGCCCGGCCGTCATGAGACGGCCTCGCCCACGAGGGCGCGTTCCCAGAACGCCCCGCAGAACCGGCCGAGCGGTCCGGAGGCGCTGCCGCCGGGCACGAGCCCCTCGTCGAGGGACTCCAGGAGGCGTGGCTCCCTGGGGAGTTCGCCGGCGAGCGGCAGCCCCAGCACCCGCGCGATCCACCCCTCGTCGACGCCCGCGGAGTACGGCCCGCGCGCGACGACCCGCAGGTCGCCCAGGACCATGCGCGCCGCCGACGCCACCCTCTTGGCCGCCGCTACCGCCCTCAACTCGCCCGGCACGACCAGCAGTCCGACGTCGACCTGGCCCAGCGCCTCGGCGGTGGCCTCGTCGATCCTGCGCGGCAGATCCACGACCACGGCTCCGCCGCGCCTGCGTGCGGCGGCCAGCACCGACCGCATCGCCTCCGGAGGGACGACCACCGCGTCACCGCGGTCCCAGCTGAGCACGCGCAGTCCGCGCAGGGAGGGCAGCGACTCCTCCAGCGCCGCGCCGGCGACCCTGCCCTGGGAGGCGGCGAAATCCGGCCAGCGCAGGCCGTCCGCACGTTCGGCGCCGAGGAGGACGTCGAGCCCTCCTCCGAGCGGGTCCGCGTCCACGAGCATCGTGCGGTGGCCGAGGTGCGCCGCGCTCACCGCGAGCGCGCAGGCGAGGGTGGAGGCTCCGGCTCCGCCCCGGCCGCCCAGCACGCCGACGGTCAGGGCCGGTCTGCCGACGCCCTCGACGACGTCGGCGATCCGGTCGACGAGCCACGTCTCCGCGTCGGGCAGGCGCAGGACGCAGTCGGCCCCGATGTCCACGGCCCGCCGCCAGACGCCGGGATCATCCTGGTCACGGCCGACGAGCAGAACCCCGCGCCGGCGTGTGGCGCCCCGGCAGCTCGCGGCCGCGTCGTCGCCGACCAGCACCAGTGGCGCGTTGTCCCACACAGCTCTCTCGTCCGGCACCGTGTGGTGCACCTCGGGCCGCGCGCCCGCCGCGGCGCACAGCCGCAGCAAGTCGTCGAGCAGCTCGACGTCCTGGGTCACGATCAGCGGCTCGGCCCGTCGCACCTCCACGGACTCCGCTTGATCGGATGTGATGGTTCCAGCCACGGTCTCCCGCCCCCTCTCCGTCTTCTTCCGGGGTCAATCTCCGCGCGTCATTCGCCGCGCGTTCGTGACGGCTCCGCGCTGCATCGGCGCTGCGGAAGATCTGTGAATCCACGCGCCGCGGCATCGCGACCGGAATCACAGTGGCGGGGTTCCGGAAATAAAGTGGATCTTGCTCAAAAACTGTGGACAACTCATCGGCTGTGAATATCCCGGTCGCCCATACCAGCGACTTCCGCTCTGCAGCGTCTCGGCTACTCTGAGTGATGGAACGCGTCGGCGAGCGGCCGGCTGCGGCATGCGGCGAAAGAGGCAGAGATGATCGGATATGACCGCGCGGGACGCGCGAAAACGCCCCCGGACATGCGACGACCCCCGCCGGGGGGGAGAGCGGGGGTCGTCTCTCCGGCCGACTCGGGGGGGGAGGAGTCGGTCCGGGTTAGCACGGTCGCGAACGATCCGTGACTTCCATGGTGTACCCGAGAGCCTTCTCAGGCAAACCCACACGCCCCAGCGTACGCCGAATGGCGGGCACCTATGCTCAGGCTCGTGGAAAACCACTCCTTGCCTCGCACAGCAGCCTTCTTTGACCTGGACAAGACGGTCATTGCGAAGTCGTCGACACTGACCTTCAGCAAGTCCTTCTACCAAGGCGGGCTGATCAACCGCCGCGCCGCGCTGCGCACCGCCTACACCCAGTTCGTGTTCCTGGCCGGCGGAGCCGACCACGACCAGATGGAGCGCATGCGCGCGTACCTCTCCCGCCTCTGCAAGGGCTGGAACGTCCAGCAGGTCAAGGAGCTGGTCGCCGAGACGCTGCACGACCTGATCGACCCGATCATCTACGACGAGGCCGCGTCCCTCATCGAGGAGCACCACGCCGCCGGCCGGGACGTGGTGATCGTGTCCACCTCCGGTGCCGAGGTGGTCGAGCCGATCGGCGAGCTTCTCGGCGCCGACCGCGTCGTGGCCACCCGGATGGTCGTCGGCGACGACGGGTGCTTCACCGGTGAGGTGGAGTACTACGCCTACGGCCCCACCAAGGCGGAGGCGATCCGGGAGCTGGCCGAGTCGGAGGGCTACGACCTGGCGCGCTGCTACGCGTACAGCGACTCGGCGACCGACGTACCGATGCTGGAGACGGTCGGGCACCCCTACGCGGTCAATCCCGACCGGGCGCTGCGCCGGGAGGCCGTCGCGCGGGAATGGCCGATTCTCGTCTTCAACCGGCCCGTGCGGCTGAAGCAGCGACTGCCGTCGTTCAGGCTGCCTCCGAGGCCGGCGCTCGTGGCCATGGCGGCGGTGGGAGCCGCGGCGGCCACGGCGGGGCTGGTCTGGTACGCGAGCCGACGACGCCAGAGCGCGGCCGCGAGGGCGGCAACGGCCGCCCGACTTGCCCGTGTTTGAACGTAAAAGTAAAGAAACCAGGGTCAGGGCTTTCCCTTACCGGCGCGCGGGAGTACAAAGGATTTACGGCCCGCGAGACCGAGGACATCCGAGAGGATCACCTGTTGAGCAAGAAGGCCCCACGGACCGAACAGCACAGAAACTGAGCACCCACGCGACGTCGACCCGTCGATTACGGGCCAGCCGCACCAGGCGTAGGGCAAAGTCCCCGCTTGATGGGCACTTATCGAGGACGCATGGTAACTCGGCGGATGTGCCAGCGGCGGTACCGATATCGGTACCGCCGCAACCCTGTTCGGGGCTGTGCCCGCCCGTTCAGGCGGCGCCGCGCTGGAGCGCCTCGCACACGGCGGTGGACTCCCGGACGCCCAGTTCCACGGCACGGCCGCAGTGGGTGATCCACTTCGCCATGCCTTCGGGGGTCCCGGATCGGTACCCCTCGAAGGCCTCGATGTAGGCGGTCGGGCCCTGCTCGGCGTGGCCGACCTCCGCGGGGCAGATCGCCTTGGGGTCCAGGCCGCTGCCGACGAGGACGATGCGCTCGGCGGCCCTGGCGACGAGACCGCTGTACGAGGTGAAGGGGCGCAGGGCGAGGAGTTCACCGTGCACCACGGCGGCCGTCACCAGGGCGGGGGCGGAGGTGCCGGTGACGATCAGGTCCGCCAGCCCGTCCAGCCGGCCGGCCACCTCGGCGGCGTCCGGCAGGGGCGCGTCGATCAGCGGCTCGACGACCGCCTCGCCGGCCTGCCTGGGCCGCCCCACCGACTCCCCGGCGTCGCCGGCCGCCACCAGGTGCAGCCGGGCCAGCACCCGCAGCGGCGACTGCCGCCAGATGGACAGCAGCTGCCCGGCCTCGGCGCCGAGCCGCAGTGCGGCGCCGACCGTCCGCGCCTCCGGGTCGCCGCTGAAGTCACTGCGTCGGCGGACCTCCTCCAGCGCCCAGTCGGCGCCGGAGAGCGCCGCCGAGGCGCGGGCTCCCCGCAGCGCCGCCTCGGAGGACACCTCGTTGCTGCGGCGCCGCATCACACGATGGCCGTACACCCGGTCGACGGCCTTGCGTACGGAGTCCACGGCTTCGGGGACACCCGGCAGTGACCCCAGGGGGGCCAGCGGGTCGGCGGCATTCGTACTCATAAGTAGGGAGGCTACGCGTCCGCCACCCCGACCCTCCGCACGAGTGGCGTTCCTCATACGGATCGACCACCCGAAGCGATCGGGAGACTACCCTTGGTGAACATGAAGATCGCTTTCGTAGGGAAGGGCGGCAGCGGCAAGACGACGCTGTCCTCGCTCTTCATCCGCCACTTGGCTGCTGCCGGCGCACCGGTCGTGGCGGTGGACGCCGACATCAACCAGCACCTGGGCACGGCGCTCGGCCTGGAGGACGCGGAGGCCGCCGCGCTGCCCGCGATGGGGGAACGGCTGCCGCTGATCAAGGACTATCTGCGCGGCAGCAATCCGCGGATCGCCTCCGCCGACATGATGATCAAGACGACACCGCCCGGGGAGGGCTCGCGGCTGCTGCGCATCCGTGAGGACAACCCCGTGTACGAGGCGTGTGCCCGGTCCCTGCGGCTGGACGACGGCGAGATCAGGCTGATGGTGACGGGGCCGTTCAACGAGTCGGACCTGGGCGTGGCCTGCTACCACTCCAAGGTGGGGGCGGTCGAGCTGTTCCTCAATCACCTGGTGGACGGCCCGGAGGAGTACGTCGTCGTCGACATGACGGCCGGGTCGGACTCGTTCGCGTCCGGGATGTTCACCCGCTTCGACATGACGTTCCTGGTGGCCGAGCCGACCCGCAAGGGCGTGTCCGTGTACCGCCAGTACAAGGAGTACGCGCGGGACTTCGGGGTGGCTCTGCGGGTCGTCGGCAACAAGGTCCAGGGCCCGGACGACGTGGACTTCCTCCGCGAGCAGGTGGGGGACGACCTGCTGGTGACGGTCGGGCAGTCGGACTGGGTCCGGGCCATGGAAAAGGGCCGTCCGGCTCCGTTCGTCTCACTGGAGCCGCAGAACCGGACGGCCCTGGGGACACTGCTGGCGGCCGCCGACGCGACGTACGGGCGCCGGGACTGGGAGCGCTACACGCGCCAGATGGTGCACTTCCACTTGAAGAACGCCCAGAGCTGGGGGAACGCGAGGACGGGCACCGACCTGGCCGCGCAGGTGGACCCGGCCTTCGTCCTGAGCGAGGCGGTCCCCCAGCTCTCGTGACGGCGGCCCGGCGGGCAGGCCGCGCCGCCGTCGGCGGGACTCACCCCGCCCGGCGGGGCATCGCGGCGGCGGAGGCGGTTCCGTGAGCCGACGGGGCCGACGGCCGGGCTGCCGGGGCCTTCGGCCGGGCGGCGAGGAAGTCCGCCCAGCCGGTGGCCGGCGCCCGGCCCACCTTCAGGGTGCGCAGTTTCGCGAGGACGGCCGGGTCCTGGGCATCGAGCCAGTCGGCGAGCCGGCGGAAGGACACGCAGCGCACCTCTGCCTGGACACAGACGTGAGCAATCGTTTCTTCAATGGCACGCATGTACGTGCCGCCGTTCCAGGACTCGAAGTGGTTGCCGATGATGAGCGGCGCGCGGTTGCCCTGGTAGGCGCGGGTGAAGGCCTGGATCAGGCCGTCGCGCATCTGGTTGCCCCAGTACCGGTGGTGGGAGGGGTCGCCCTTGGCCGTCCCGGACTGGTTGACCATGAAGTTGTAGTCCATGGACAGCGTCTCGAAGCCTCGGCCGGGGACGGGGACCAGCTGCAGCGACAGGTCCCACAAGCCCCTCTCCTTCTCGGGCCAGACCTGGTCGTTGATACCGCTCGTGTCGTACCGCCAGCCCAGCTCGGCGGCGGCCCGCACGAAGTTCTTGCGGCCCTCCAGGCAGGGCGTACGGGCCCCGATGAGCTCCTTGTCGTAGTCGAAGGGCAGCGACTTCTCGCTCTTGAGTCCGGAGTTGGTTCTCCAGTTCTTCACGAAGGACTTGGCCTGGGCGATCTCGCTCTTCCAGTCCTCGACCGACCAGGTGCCGACGCCGCTCTCCGGGCCGCAGAAGTGGCCGTTGAAGTGGGTGCCGACCTCGTTGCCCTCGAGCCAGGCCCCGCGCAGTTCGCGCACGGTGTCACGGATGCCCTCGACGTCGTTGAACCCGATGTCGGAGCGACCGGGCGCGTGGCCCGGCGGGTCGTAGAGCGTCGCCTTGCTCTCCGGCAGCAGATAGACGCCGCTGAGGAAGTACGTCATCGTCGCGCCGTACCTCTTCCCGACGCGGCGGAAGTGCGAGAACAGCTTCTGACTGTCCTCGCCGGCGCCGTCCCAGGAGAAGACGACGAACTGCGGCGGCCGCTGACCGGGTTTCAGTCGCTCGGGGCGGGTCAGGCCCGGCTGGGCACCGGTGTACGCGGTGGACCCGTCGCCGATCAGGCGGACGGCGTTCTCAGGAGGTCCGGCGGCACCCTCGGTGCCGGGCGCGCCGGCGGAGGAGCCGGACCCCCAGGGGTTCGCGCATCCTGCCAGTCCGGCGAACAGCGCCGCGGTCACGGCGCCGACGGTGATCCCTTTCGTGACGGCTCTCATCGGCCCACCCTTCTTCTGCTTCCCCGGTCGCGTGCGTCGCGCGGGAGAGCCGTCAAGGTCGCACCGCGGTCGTCGTCCGGACGCCACGACGGGCCGCATTAAGACGATTAATCACCTCCAGGGGTGAACTATTGCCCTATTTGCCCCGAAAATAATGCCGGAGTCTTTACTCTGCATTACGATCCATTTACCGAGAGTTGGCAAAGCCATCAGCCGGCGATCCGCCTGGCGATCTCACGCTGCCTGCCGTGATCCACGGCCGCGCCCCCACTGTTCGACTCGCACGTCCATCGACCGCGCAGCCCCGGAGGAGACGCGAACCATGACCGCCTGCACCCCGCCGCGCACCGACGGCGCGGACCGTCCCGCCGACGGGAAGCCTTCCCGCCCGTCCCGCCCCCGCCGAACGACAGCCACCTCCCTCGCCGTGTTCGGTCCGCGCGTACTGCGTGCTCTCGGCCGGTCGGGTTCGCCCCGGGAGCACAGCCCGCCGCCTCGGGGTGGCCGGCGCCACGGGATCGCGGGCCCCGACCTGTCCGCATCTGTCGCTGTCTTCCTGATCGCCCTGCCGCTCTCCCTGGGCATCGCCCTGGCCACCGGGGCACCGCTCCAGGCGGGGCTGGTGGCGGCGGCCGTGGGGGGCATCGTCGTCGGCAGGTTCGGGGGTGCGCCGCTCCAGGTGAGTGGGCCCGCCGCCGGGCTGACGGTGGTCACGGCCGAACTGATCCAGCGGTACGGGTGGCGCACCACGTGTGCGATCACCATCCTCGCCGGGCTCGCTCAACTGGGGCTCTCGGCGCTGAAGGTGGCACGCTCCGCCCTGGCCGTGTCCCCGGCGATCGTGCACGGCATGCTGGCCGGCATCGGCGTCACCATCGCCCTCGCTCAGCTGCACATCGTGCTGGGCGGCACGCCGCAGAGTTCCGCCGTCGACAATGTCCTGGGCCTGCCCGGCCAGTTGGCGGACCCGCACCGGGCGGCGCTGGCGGTGAGCGCCCTCACCGTGGTGGTGCTGCTGGCCTGGCCGCACCTGCCCGGGCGGGGCGGGCGGATCGCCCGGAAGGTGCCGGCCGCGCTCGCCGCGGTGGCGATCGCGACCGTGCTGGCGCTGGCCGCCGGGCTACGGGTGCCGCGAGTGGACCTGCCGTCGTGGAGCAGCCACGCACTTCCGGGGCTGCCGGAGGGACCGGTCCTCGGCATCGCGGCGGGCGTGTTGACGATCACGCTGGTCACCAGTGTGCAGTCCCTGCTCTCGGCCGTGGCCGTCGACAAGCTGGTCACCGCGCGCAAGACCCCGAAGACACCGGTCCCACGCTCGGACCTCGACCGGGAGCTGGCCGGTCAGGGCATGGCGAACGTAGTGTCCGGTGCCCTGGGCGGGCTTCCCGTGGCGGGTGTCGCGGTGCGCAGCGTCGCCAATGTGTCGGCCGGCGCGGTCAGCCGCAACTCCACGATCCTGCACGGCGTATGGGTCGTCCTGGCCACGCTGCTGCTCGTCCCTCTGCTGGACCTGATCCCGCTCCCGGCGCTCGCCGCGCTGGTGATGGTGGTGGGCGTCCAGATGGTCAGCATCACCCACATCCGCAGCGTCACGCGGCACCGCGAGGCCCTGGTGTACGCGGCGACGGTGTCCGGCGTGGTGTTCATCGGGATCCTCCAGGGCGTGGCGCTCGGCATCGCCGTGGCGACGGGCGTCGCCCTGCACCGGCTGGCCAGGACCCGCATCACGCGGGAGGAGAGGGACGGCGTCGAGTGCGTCCGGGTACGGGGGCAGCTGACGTTCCTCGCGGTGCCGCGGCTGAGCCGTGTCCTGCACCAGATTCCCGGGCGGACACGGGTGGTCGTCGAGCTGGACGGCTCGTTCATGGACCACGCCGCCTACGAGACGCTGCACGAATGGCAGCTGTCCCATGTGGCGCACGGGGGCAGCGTGGAGCTGGCGGGCCGTTCCGGCGCGAGAATCGCGGAGCCGGCGTCCGGTTCGCACGCCTGCTGCCGGCCGTGGACGCCCTGGCGCAACCACCACTGCGGTGAGCACACCGTCGAGCCGGAGAGGAAGTCGACGGCCCATCAGCTGGCCAGTGGCCTCAGCTCGTTCCAGCGGAACACCGCCCCGCTCGTACGGCAGGAACTGGCGCGGCTGGCCCGCGAGGGGCAGCGGCCCTCGCAGCTCTTCCTGACCTGCGCCGACTCCCGTCTCGTCACCAGCATGATCACGGCCAGCGGGCCGGGCGATCTGTTCACCGTGCGGAATGTGGGCAACCTGGTGCCGTTGCCCGGCTCGGAGAGCGGTGACGACTCCGTGGCGGCGGCGATCGAGTACGCCGTCGACGTGCTGCGGGTCAGTTCGATCACCGTGTGCGGGCATTCGGGCTGCGGGGCCATGCAGGCGCTCCTCAACACCTACCCGGAGGCGCCCGAGGACGCCGCCGAGAGGCCGCAGCCGCCCGGGACGCCGTTGCAGCGGTGGCTGCGGCACGGGCTGCCGAGCCTGCGGCGCATGCGGGGCAAGGAGCACACGTGGGCCCGGCTGTCCGGGCGGCTGCCGGCGGACGCGGTCGAGCAGCTGTGCCTGACCAACGTGGTCCAGCAGCTGGAGCACCTGCGGGCCCATGAGGCGGTGGCGCGACGGCTGGCCGAGGGGACGCTGGAACTGCACGGCATGTACTTCCATGTGGGCGAGGCCCAGGCGTACCTGCTGACGGGTACGGGCGGGGTGGACGACGTGTTCCACCGCGTGAACCCGACGTCGTCCGGCAGAGCGGACGCCGCACCAGCCCTGGCCCAGGGCTCCGGGCGGAGCCGACGGGCGCAGGCCACGGCCTGAGACGGCACGCAGGGGCGGGCGTGCGCCGGATGCGCCCACCGGCCCGCGGGCGGCCAAGGGGGCGGCGCTCTCCGGGCCGGCGGGGCGGCCACCCCGAGCCACGCGCCGTCTCCGGGCCCGCACGCCCGCGCCTGGCCCCGCACGCCCGCACCGGAACCGCTCTCGCCCGCCGCGCGCTCGTCCGGCCCTCGCCCCCAACCACCGCCCGCCCCTCCTCCGCCTGAACCACCATCCCAGCGCGTCCGTGGAGGTGGTTGGCCCCTCCTTTCTGCGCCCGGGGAGAAGGGGCCATCTGACCGCCCGTCCCGCCTCGGTTCACCCATCAGCCGTAGAGGTCTAAACCAATGATCGGGAAACCCTTGTCACCCGGCCATTGGGCTGGTGAGCTATGTGCCGGGACACATCGGACGCCCTGGGAATGGGAGATGTCGTGAGCAACGAGAGCCTGGCCAACCTGTTGAAGGAGGAGCGGCGGTTCGCCCCGCCCGCCGAGCTGGCCGCGAACGCCAACGTGACGGCGGCCGCCTACGAGCAGGCCAAGGCGGACAGGCTCGGCTTCTGGGCCGAGCAGGCGCGCCGGCTCAGCTGGGCCACCGAGCCGACCGAGACGCTCGACTGGTCGAACCCCCCCTTCGCGAAGTGGTTCGCCGACGGCAAGCTCAACGTCGCGTACAACTGCGTGGACCGCCATGTGGAGGCCGGGCTCGGCGACCGGGTCGCGATCCACTTCGAGGGCGAGCCGGGCGACACCCGCGCCCTCACATACGCCCAGCTCAAGGACGAGGTCAGCCGCGCCGCCAACGCGCTGACCGAACTGGGCGTCGGCAAGGGCGACCGGGTCGCGGTCTACATGCCGATGATCCCGGAGGCCGCCGTCGCGATGCTGGCGTGCGCCCGTATCGGCGCGGCCCACTCGGTGGTCTTCGGCGGCTTCTCGGCCGACGCGATCGCCGCCCGGATCGAGGACGCCGACGCCAAGCTGGTCATCACGGCCGACGGCGGCTACCGGCGCGGCAAGCCGTCCGCGCTCAAGCCGGCCGTCGACGAGGCCCTGAGCCGGGTCGACAACGTCGAGCACGTGCTCGTGGTGCGCCGCACCGGCCAGGACGTGGCCTGGACCGAGGGCCGCGACCTCTGGTGGGACGACATCGTCGGCCGCCAGTCGGCCGAGCACACCCCGGAGGCGTTCGACGCCGAGCACCCGCTGTTCATCCTCTACACGTCGGGCACCACGGGTAAGCCGAAGGGCATCCTGCACACCTCGGGCGGCTACCTCACCCAGGCGGCGTACACGCACCACGCGGTCTTCGACCTCAAGCCGGAGAGCGACGTCTACTGGTGCACGGCCGACATCGGCTGGGTCACCGGCCACTCGTACATCGTCTACGGGCCGCTGGCGAACGGCGCGACGCAGGTCATGTACGAGGGCACGCCGGACACCCCGCACCAGGGCCGGTTCTGGGAGATCGTGCAGAAGTACGGCGTCACGATCCTCTACACGGCGCCGACGGCGATCCGCACGTTCATGAAGTGGGGCGACGACATCCCCGCCAAGTTCGACCTGTCCAGCCTGCGGATCCTGGGGTCGGTCGGCGAGCCGATCAACCCCGAGGCGTGGATCTGGTACCGGGAGCACATCGGCGGCGGCCGCTGCCCCATCGTCGACACGTGGTGGCAGACCGAGACCGGCGCGATGATGATCTCGCCGCTGCCGGGCGTCACCGAGACCAAGCCGGGCTCCGCGCAGCGCCCGCTGCCGGGCATCTCGGCCACGGTCGTCGACGACGAGGCCAACGAGGTCCCGAACGGTGGCGGCGGCTACCTCGTCCTGACCGAGCCGTGGCCGTCGATGCTGCGCACCATCTGGGGCGACGACCAGCGGTTCCTCGACACGTACTGGTCCCGTTTCGAGGGCAGGTACTTCGCCGGCGACGGTGCAAAGAAGGACGACGACGGCGACATCTGGCTGCTCGGCCGGGTCGACGACGTGATGCTGGTGTCGGGCCACAACATCTCCACCACCGAGGTGGAGTCCGCGCTGGTCTCGCACCCGAAGGTGGCCGAGGCGGCGGTCGTCGGCGCGGCCGACGAGACGACGGGCCAGGCCATCGTGGCGTTCGTGATCCTGCGCGGCACGGCGGCGGCCGAGGCGGAGGCGGACGGCGACAGCCTCGTCACCGACCTGCGCAACCACGTGGGCGCGACGCTCGGTCCGATCGCCAAGCCGAAGCGGATCCTGCCGGTCGCCGAGCTGCCGAAGACCCGCTCCGGCAAGATCATGCGCCGGCTGCTGCGGGACGTCGCGGAGAACCGGGAGCTGGGTGACGTCACCACCCTCACCGACTCCTCCGTCATGGACCTGATCCAGGCCAAGCTGCCGTCCGCCGCCGGCGAGGACTGACGCACCCGTAAGGGTCGGCACGCCGGCGGCGACCGACGCGTCGGCGAGGACTGACGTACGGGCGGCCCCGCCGGCCGCCCGTACCGCAGTCGACCCGCAGTCGAACCGCAGGCCTACCGCAGGCGGCAGGGCACCCGGCACCGACGAGCCGGGTGCCCTTTTTGCACATAAGGTGAGGTTTACTCGGATTCGCCCCCTAGGTCCTCCGGTAGGGTGTGGGGCGCATCAATAAAGCGACAAGAAGAGCAACAAGAAGTCCAAGGGGCGCCGGGAAGTCTGGTCGGCACGCGATTCGTCATGTCCGCCGACACCTCGGAGGTTCCCGCACCGTGGCCGCGCCCAAGACGTCCCCTTCCACCGAGCGCAGGTTCCTCGGCCGACTCCCGCTCCCCGAGCGCACCTTCGTGGCGGACGCCCTGCGCACCGAGACCCTCGGTGGCGTGCTGCTGCTCGTGGCCGCGATAGCCGCGCTCGTCTGGGCGAACACCCCGGTGCGGGAGAGCTACGACGCCGTACGACACTTCCACATGGGCCCGGCCTCACTCGGCCTCGACCTGTCCGTCCAGCACTGGGCGGCCGACGGCCTCCTCGCGATCTTCTTCTTCGTCGCCGGCATCGAGCTCAAGCGCGAGCTGGTGGCGGGCGAGCTGCGCGACCCCAAGGCCGCCGCGCTGCCGGTGGTCGCCGCCCTGTGCGGCATGGTCGCCCCTGCCCTCGTCTACGTCCTGACCAGCGCCGCCGGCGGTGGCTCGCTCGCCGGATGGGCGGTGCCGACCGCCACCGACATCGCCTTCGCTCTCGCCGTCCTGGCCGTGATCGGCACCTCGCTGCCGGCCGCGCTGCGGGCCTTCCTGCTCACCCTCGCCGTCGTCGACGACCTCTTCGCGATCCTGGTCATCGCTGTGTTCTTCACCAGCGACCTCGACTTCCTCGCGCTCGGCGGCGCCGTGGCCGGCCTGATCCTCTTCTGGGTGCTGCTGCGCGTGGGCGTGCGCGGCTGGTACGTGTACGTGCCGCTCGGCCTGGTCGTCTGGGGCCTGATGTACAACAGCGGCGTCCACGCCACCATCGCGGGCGTCGCCATGGGCCTGATGCTGCGCTGCACCCGCCGCGAAGGCGAGGACGTCTCCCCCGGCGAGCACATCGAGCACCAGGTGCGCCCGCTGTCGGCCGGCCTGGCCGTGCCGCTGTTCGCGCTGTTCTCGGCCGGCGTCTCCGTGTCGGGCAACGCGCTGGCCGACGTCTTCACCCGGCCGGAGACGCTCGGCGTCGTCCTCGGCCTGGTGGTCGGCAAGGCCGTCGGCATCTTCGGCGGCACGTGGCTGACCGCCCGCTTCACGCGCGCCAAGCTCAACGAGGACCTGGCCTGGGCCGACCTGTTCGCGGTCGCCGTCCTGGCCGGCATCGGCTTCACCGTGTCGCTGCTCATCGGCGAGCTGGCCTTCGAGGGGAACGCCGCGCTGACCGACCAGATCAAGGCGGCCGTGCTCATCGGCTCCCTCGCCGCCGCGCTGCTGGCCACCGTCCTGCTGAAGCTGCGGGTCCGCAAGTACCAGGCGCTCGTCGAGGTCGAGGAGCGCGACGAGGACATGAGCGGCATCCCCGACATCTACGAGATCGACGACCCGGAGCACCACCGCCGGCTCGCCGAGATCTACGAGCGCAAGGCGGCCGAACACCGGCGCAGGGCCGAGGAGCACCGGCGCCTCGCCGAGGCGGAGGGCCCGCACGCCGAGGAGCACGTACGCCGGGCAGAGCAGCACGGCCGGGAGGCGGAGGCGCGCGTACGGCAGGCGGCGGACCAGGTACGGCAGGCCGAAGAGGCGGGGGGACCGCGCGGGGACGCCGACGGTCCGGCATGATCTGAGGTCGGACCGCAGAGGTCCGGACCCTGAACGTTCCGACCGTAGAGGTCCGGACCGTGAACGATCGGACCGCAGAGGCCCGAACCGTCAACCTTCGGACCGTGGAGGTCCGGGCGTGAAAGGTTCGGGCCGCAGAGGTTCGGACAATGGGGGGGTCCGGACAATAGGGGTTCGGGCAATAGGGGTTCGGACAGAAGAGGTTCGGACCTCGGAGGTCCGGACCGGGACCCGCAGAAGTCGGACCCAAGAGACGAAGAGATGCAGAGGGAGCGAGACGATGAGCGAGCCCGCCGGCACGACCGGTATCGCCGGTAACGGCGAAGAGCGCACTCTCGGCCAGCTGGTCGCCTCGGCGACCGCCGAGATGTCCGCACTCGTCCACGACGAGATCGCGCTGGCGAAGGCCCAGCTGCGGCAGGACGTCAAGCGCGGGGCGCTCGGCAGCGCCGTCTTCCTGGCCGCCGTCGCCGTCCTGGTGTTCTCGCTCCCGATGCTGAGCTTCGCGCTCGCGTACGGCTTCCACGCCTGGACGGGCTGGAACCTGGCCTGGTGCTTCCTGCTGTCCTTCGCGGTGAACGTGTTCGTCGCGGGCCTGCTGTTCGCCATCGGCGCGGTCTTCATGAAGAAGGCCAAGCAGGGCAAGGGCCCGCAGAAGACGGCGGCGTCCGTGAAGGAGACCGCCGCCGTCCTGCAGAACGTCAGGCCGCACCCCCGCCCCGATGGTGCTCCGGTCCAGGACAAGGCCGTGACTGTGGCACGCTCGTCTGCATGACGGTCCCTGAGAGCAGTACCGGCAGCGCCGGAAGTCCCGTACGGATCGACGGCCCCTGGACGCATCGCGACGTGGCCGCCAACGGGGCGCGCTTCCACATCGCGGAGATGGGCGACGGCCCGCTCGTCCTGCTCCTGCACGGGTTCCCGCAGTTCTGGTGGACGTGGCGGCACCAGCTGCCCGCGCTCGCCGATGCCGGCTTCCGAGCCGTGGCGATGGACCTGCGGGGCGTCGGCGGCAGCGACCGCACGCCGCGCGGTTACGACCCCGCCAACCTCGCGCTCGACATCACCGGCGTCGTACGGTCCCTCGGCGAGCCGGACGCGGCGCTCGTCGGGCACGACCTGGGCGGTTACCTGGCGTGGACGGCCGCCGTGATGCGGCCGAAGCTGGTGCGGCGGCTGGCCGTGTCGTCGATGCCGCATCCGCGCCGGTGGCGCTCCGCGATGCTGTCCGACTTCGCGCAGACCCGGGCCGGTTCGTACGTGTGGGGCTTCCAGCGGCCGTGGCTGCCGGAGCGGCGGCTCGTCGCGGACGACGCGGCGCTCGTCGGCCGGCTGATCCGCGACTGGTCCGGAGCGCGCGTGCCGGACGAGGAGGCGGTCGACGTGTACCGGCGGGCGATGACGATCCCGTCCACGGCGCACTGCTCGATCGAGCCGTACCGGTGGATGGTGCGGTCGATGGCCCGCCCCGACGGCGTCCAGTTCAACCGCCGGATGAAGCGTCCCGTACGGGTGCCGACGCTGCATCTGCACGGCTCGCAGGACCCGGTGATGCGCACGCGGAGCGCGGCGGGCTCCGGCGAGTACGTGGAGGCGCCGTACCGCTGGCGGCTCTTCGACGGCCTGGGGCACTTCCCGCACGAGGAGGACCCGCTGGCCTTCTCGACGGAACTCGTCAACTGGCTGAAGGACCCCGAGCCGGACCGGTAGCACGGCCCTCCCGGGCCTTGGGCGGAACCGACGGAAACGCGCAGGAACGGTTGTCCTACGAACAGCCAAATGCCTGGCGCATAGGCCAATTGGCGCTCCCTCAGGCGGTTACCGACCTTGGGCCCCGGGCACACGTCGGGGTATGGGCTGGACGCACGACTACGTTGACGCCGCACGCAACCGCCGCTCGGCCACCGCGCCGACCCCCGAGACGGGCGCCCCCCGGGGCCAGGGGCCGGACCCGCGCCTCGGCATCCCGCGCATCCTCCGCCGCCGCGCCCGCTGGGTCTCCGCCCGGCTCCGGCACCAGCGGGGCTGACCGGCCCGGCGGGCGACAGTCACCGCGCTTCGCCCCGGTCGGGCCGCCCGCCGTCCTCCTGAAGGACCGACGACGGACCGACGACGGACGGACGAAGGACCCGGCGCGAAGGACCCGGCGACGACCCGCCGCCTCGAACCACCCGCGACGGGCCCCCGTCAGAGCGCGCACCCCTGGCTGTCCACCTGCTGGTTGGCCGCCAGGCCCAGGTCGATGTCCTCCTGGATCTCGTCGACCGTCAGGGCGTAGCCGGTGTTCGCGTCGTCCAGCGAGCGGGCGAAGATGACGCCGTACACCTTGCCCTCAGGGGTGAGGAGCGGGCCGCCGGAGTTGCCCTGACGGACCGTCGTGAACAGCGAGTACACATCGCGGCGCACTTCGCCCCGGTGGTAGATGTCCGGTCCGTTGGCGTTGATGCGTCCGCGGACGCGCGCCGAGCGGACGTCGTACGCGCCGTTCTCCGGGAAGCCCGCGACGATCGCGCCGTCGCCGCTGCGGGCGTCCGTCGTGGTGAACTCCAGCGGCTTCGCCCGCAGATCGGGGACGTCCAGGACCGCGATGTCGCGCTGCCAGTCGTAGAGGACGACCGTCGCGTCGTAGAGCTTGCCCTGACCGCCTATCTGGACGGTCGGCTCGTCGACGCCTCCCACGACGTGCGCGTTCGTCATGACGCGGCGCTCGCCGAAGACGAAGCCGGTGCCCTCCAGCACCTTGCCGCAGCCGCGGGCCGTGCCGACGACCTTGACGATCGACTGCTGGGCGCGGGCGGCGACCGGGCTGTTGACGAGCGCCGGGTCCGGCGGGCGGACCTCGGTGATGGGCTCGTTGGCGAACGGGCTGAAGACCTGCGGGAAGCCGTTCTGCGCGAGGACCGACGAGAAGTCCGTGAACAGGGTGGACGCCTCGTCCGGCATGACGCGCGAGACGCCTTGGAGCACCTTGGAGTTGCGGACTTCCTTGCCGATCGTCGGCAGGGCCGTGCCGGCCAGGGCCGAGCCGATCAGCCAGGCGACGAGGAGCATCGCCACCACGTTCACCAGGGCGCCGCCCGTCGCGTCGAGCGCGCGGGCGGGCGACCAGGTGATGTGGCGGCGCAGTTTGTTGCCCAGGTGCGTGGTGAAGGCCTGCCCCACGGAGGCGAAGATCAGCACGATGGCGATGGCCACGATCGCGGCGGTCGTGGAGACCTCGGCGTCACCCGTGAGCGGCCCCCACACCAGGGGCAGCAGGTACGCCGCGGCGAGACCGCCGCCCAGGAAGCCGATCACCGACAGGATGCCGACGACGAAGCCCTGGCGGTACCCGACGATCGCGAACCACACGGCGGCGACCAGCAGCAAGATGTCCAGCACGTTCACCGTCATTAGCCTCGCAGATTCGTCTCCGGTCGCCCCGTGCGGCCGCGGAGCCCAGCAGTCAGCCTGTCATGCACGCCAGTCGAGCGGGACCTGCTTCCCCCGGTCCCAAGGCTCTTCCCAGCCCGCGTAGTGGAGAATCCGGTCGATCACCCCGGCGGTGAAACCCCACACCAGGGCCGATTCGACCAGAAATGCCGGGCCGCGGTGACCGCTCGGGTGGACGGTGGTGGCGCGGTTGGCCGGATCAGTGAGATCCGCCACGGGCACGGTGAAGACCCGGGCGGTCTCGGCCGGGTCGACGGCTCCGACGGGCGTGGGGGTCCGCCACCATCCCAGTACGGGCGTGACCACGAATCGGCTCACCGGGATGTACAGGCGGGGCAGCACCCCGAAGACCTGGACGCCGGAGGGGTCGAGCCCCGTCTCCTCCTGGGCCTCGCGCAGGGCGGCCCGCACTGGCCCGGGTCCGGCCGGGTCGCCGTCCTCGGGGTCGAGGGCGCCGCCGGGGAAGGAGGGCTGGCCGGCATGCGAGCGGAGAGTGCCGGCACGCTCCATGAGCAGCAGCTCGGGCCCGCGCCGGCCTTCGCCGAAGAGAATGAGCACGGCGGCCTGCCGGCCTCCGTCGGCGGGCGGCAGTATCCGGCTCAGCTGCTCGGGCTCGATGGTGCGCGACGAGCGCGCGACGGGCTCCAGCCACTCGGGCAGGCCCTCGTCGCTGACGACCACGGCCGCGGGCTCGGCGGCGGCTCCCGCGGCCACAGGCGTGTGCGTGCGGGCCGCAGGCTCGGGCCTGTGGGTCGAAGGCGTAGGCGTGTGGGTCTCTTCTCTCGCGCGCGTCATAGGCACCCCCGGTCCTCACAACGCATTCCGGCCACCAGTTCGTTCCACGACCCCCGGACCACGGCCCGCGACCGCCCGGCCACAGGCCACGACCGACCGGCCACAGGCCAGGACCGCAGCCCGACCACGGACCCCGACCGCCCGGCCACGGACCCCGCCCACCCCGCCACAGGCCACGACCGCCGAACCACGGACCCCGCCCGCCCGACCGCGGGCCACGACCGCCCGGCCACCGGGCCGGTCACTCGGCGCTGCCGCCGTTGGCGGGGCCGGTGACCAGTGGGGGTGCCGGGCGGCCCGGGTAGTCCGGGGGCGGGGCCAGGCGCTGGCCCGGATAGCCGCCCATCTCGTACTTCAGCAGCTTCCTCGCCTTCTCCGGGTCCGTCTCGCCCTCGCCGTACGCCGGGCAGAGCGCGGCGATCGGGCAGGCGCCGCAGGCGGGCTTCCGGGCGTGGCAGATACGGCGCCCGTGGAAGATCACGCGGTGCGAGAGCATCGTCCACTCGGACTTGGGGAAGATCGCGGCGATCTCCGCCTCCACCTTCTCCGGGTCCTCCTGCTCGGTCCACTTCCAGCGCCTGACCAGACGCCCGAAGTGCGTGTCGACGGTGAGCCCGGGGACCCCGAAGGCATTGCCCAGCACCACGTTCGCCGTCTTGCGGCCGACGCCCGGCAGCGTGACCAGGTCCTCCAGGCGGCCCGGCACCTCGCCGCCGAAGGCGTCCCGCAGGGCGACGGAGAGGCCGATCAGGGACTTGGCCTTGGCCCGGAAGAACCCGGTGGGCCGGATGATCTCCTCCAGCTCCTCCGGCACCGCGGCCGCCATGTCCTCCGGCGTCGGGTACTTCGCGAAGAGCGCCGGCGTGGTCTGGTTGACCCGCAGGTCGGTCGTCTGGGCGGACAGCACGGTCGCGACCAGCAGCTCGAAGGGGTTGCGGAAGTCCAGCTCCGGATGGGCGTACGGATAGACCTCGGCCAGCTCGCGGTTGATCCGCCGAGCGCGGCGGACCATCGCGAGGCGCGATTCCGCCTTCACTGACCGCTTTGCACCTTTTGGTGCGCTTTTGGCGGATTTCTTCGTTGCACGCGACGCTTGTTCGCCCACAGCGGAATTCTGTTCCCCGGACACTCTCCCGGCCCCCTCGGCCTGCGCTCTCACCGGCGAATTGGACACCCGGCCAGCCTAAGCGCCACCACCGACATCCGCCCTGGGCAAGGGCAATGAGGCCCCGATCGGGCCCCTGCCGTACGGACACGCGTACCAGTGCGTCAAACTTGTTGTGATTGATCGCACGATGATTAACCTGCGGAAGCCGGGCCGCCGGGGAACCATTCCACGGGCGGCACCCCTCGGAAGAGCGCCGCACCGTCCGGCATCATGGGGACCAACGTCCCTGAGCAGGTCGACATAGGAGAGAACTCGTGGACGACGTTCTGCGGCGCGCCCCGCTCTTCGCGGCGCTCGATGACGAGCAGGCCGCGGAGCTCCGCGCCTCGATGAGTGAAGTGACGCTCGCCCGCGGCGACGCGCTCTTCCACGAGGGCGACCCGGGTGACCGGCTGTACGTGGTCACGGAAGGCAAGGTCAAGCTCCACCGCACCTCCCCCGACGGCCGCGAGAACATGCTCGCCGTCCTCGGCCCCGGCGAGCTGATCGGTGAGCTGTCCCTGTTCGACCCGGGCCCGCGGACGGCGACCGCGACCGCGCTGACCGAGGTGAAGCTCCTCGGCCTCGGCCACAACGACCTCCAGCCCTGGCTGAACGCCCGCCCCGAGGTGGCGTCGGCGCTGCTGCGGGCCGTCGCACGTCGCCTGCGCAAGACCAACGACCAGATGTCCGACCTGGTCTTCTCCGACGTGCCGGGCCGGGTCGCCCGGGCGCTCCTCGACCTGTCGCGCCGTTTCGGCGTGCAGTCGGAGGAGGGCATCCACGTGGTGCACGACCTGACCCAGGAGGAGCTGGCCCAGCTCGTCGGCGCCTCCCGCGAGACCGTCAACAAGGCGCTCGCCGACTTCGCGGGCCGCGGCTGGCTGCGCCTGGAGGCGCGCGCCGTGATCCTGCTCGACGTGGAGCGCCTGGCGAAGCGCTCGCGCTGACGCGCCTGTAGGGCACAACGCCGGCAGGGCGCGAGCCCGAGGGCCGAGAACCGAAGGGCCGCCCCGGGGAGCCGATGCTCCCCGGGGCGGCCCTTTTCCGTGCGGCGCGTCAGTTCTTCTTGCCGTCGACGATCACCGGGGTACCGCTGCCGTTGCCGCAGGGCACGGCGTACACCGGGTTCTTCGCCGCGGCCTCCTTGTACGCCTCGATGCACTGGTTCGCCAGGACCTTGTCCGTGAGCGAGTCGTTGAGGATCTTGTTGGCCTTGGCGATGCCCTCCGCCTCGATCCGGCGGCGCTCGGCCTCCGCCTTGGCCGTCCGCGCGGCCTCCTGGGCCCGCTCGGTGGCCTGCTGCTGCTGGATCTTGCGGTCGATCTGGTCCTGGAGCTGGTCGGACGGCTTGACGTTCCGCAGGTTCACGGTGGTCACGTCGATGCCCCGCGGTGCCAGGCGCTCCTTGATGAGGTCGCCGATCTCCGCGTTGATCTTCTCGCGGGCGGAGGAGTAGCCCTCCTCGCTCGTGTGGCGCGCGAAGACGTTACGGACGATCTCCCGGCTGTCCGGGAAGACCAGCCGCTGCTGGATGGCGTCCTCGCTGCCCGCGAGCCGGTACAGCTCGACCGCCTTGGACGGTGCGACCGCCCACTTGACCGTCACCTCGACGTACATGACACCGCCCTGCGAGGAGCGGACCTCGACCACGTCCTTGTCGGAGAGGTTCAGGTCGACCGGGCGGGTCGAGAAGGTGGTGACCGTGGTGAAGGGCGAGATGACGTTCACGCCGGGCGTCATCGGCGTACCCACCTTGCCGAAGGTCACCGGCACCCCGACCTCGTACGCGCTGACCACGTGCACGGAGCTGGCCACGCCCGCGAACAGGGCCGCGATCAGCGCACCCACCGCACCGAGCCGGAGGCCCGTGCGGTCGCCGGCGCGGGCGACGAAGTAGAGCACCACCGCCACGATGAGCAGCAGGATGGACAGGACAAACACGACGGAATCCCCCCGTTCAAGCGACAACCACAGATGTCGGCATGTGATGTAAAGGGAGCGTAAAGCATCGGCGTGGTGTGTTGTCCCGCGCATGGCGATTGCGGATCCATACCGGTTCTGTACGGATCCTGCTCCGACTCGCGTCCGGGTCTACCGGACCTCCGGACTCGCCTTCCCGTCAGATCAGGCCGTGCTCCGACAGGTACTCCAGCTGCGCCCGCACCGACAGCTCGGCCGCGGGCCACAGGGACCTGTCGACGTCCGCATACACGTGGGCGACGACCTCGGCCGCCGTCGTGTAGCCGGTCTCGACGGCCGTCTCGACCTGGGCGAGCCGGTGGGCGCGGTGCGCCAGGTAGAACTCGACCGCCCCCTGCGCGTCCTCCAGCACCGGCCCGTGGCCCGGCAGCACCGTGTGCACCCCGTCGTCGACCGTCAGCGAGCGCAGCCGCCGCAGCGAGTCCAGGTAGTCGCCGAGCCGCCCGTCGGGGTGGGCGACCATCGTCGTACCGCGCCCGAGGATCGTGTCGCCCGTCAGGACGGCCTGGTCGGCGGGCAGGTGGAAGCAGAGCGAGTCCCCGGTGTGGCCGGGCGTCGGGACGACGCGCAGCTCCAGGCCACCGACCTCGACGACCTGTCCGGCGGACAGGCCCTCGCCGCCGAGCCGCAGCGCCGGGTCCAGGGCGCGGACCGGGGTCCCGGTCAGCTCGGCGAACCGCCCGGCGCCCTCGGCGTGGTCGGCGTGGCCGTGCGTGAGCAGCGTCAGGGCCACGCGCTTGCCGAGGCGCTCGGCCGTGTCCCGCACGCGCAGCAGGTGGCCCTCGTCGAGGGGGCCCGGGTCGACGACGACCGCGAGGTCCGAGTCCGGCTCGGAGAGGATCCAGGTGTTGGTGCCGTCCAGGGTCATGGCGGAGGCGTTGGGCGCGAGGACGTTCACGGCGCGCCGGGTCGCGGGCCCGGAGACCACGGCTCCGCGCGGCTGACCGGGGAGGGCGGCGGCGTCGGTCATACGGCGGCTCCTCCGGTGGTCGGCCGCGTGGCCTCGCTCGGGATGTGCTTGGTGAACTCGTCGTGGCCCGGCCAGCTCAGGACCACCTCGTCACCCTCCAGTCTGGCCTGCGCCAGGACCGGGGCCAGGTCGCGGGTCCCGGCCGCCGCGAGGGCGTCGAGCGGCGTCCCGTACGGCGTGAGGGCCCGCAGCGTGGCGATGGTCGGCGGCATCATCAGCAGCTCGCCCCGGTCATAGCCGGCGGCGGCGTCCGCCGGGCGGATCCACACGGTCCGGTCGGCCTCCGTCGAGGCGTTCCTGGTGCGCTGGCCGGCCGGGAGGGCGGCCACGAAGAACCAGGTGTCGTAGCGGCGCGGTTCGAACTCGGGGGTGACCCAGCGGGCCCAGGCGCCCAGCAGATCGGAGCGGAGTACGAGCTTCCGTCGGTCCAGGAACTCCGCGAACGACAGCTCGCGGGCCACCAGGGCGGCCCGGTCGGCCTCCCAGTCGTCGCCCGTGGTGTCCCCGGCGACCGAGTCCGGGGTGGGCCCGGCCAGCAGGACGCCGGCCTCCTCGTACGTCTCGCGGACGGCCGCACACACGACGGCCTGCGCCTCGGCGGGCGTACCGACCCCCAGACGCGCCGCCCAGTCGGCCGGCGAGGGGCCCGCCCAGCGCACCGGCTGCTCGTCGCGCGGGTCGACGGCCCCACCGGGGTAGGCGTACGCGCCACCGGCGAACGCCATGGACGTACGGCGCCGCAGCATGTGCACCTCCGGCCCGCGCGCGCCGTCCCGCAGCAGCAGCACGGTCGCGGCCCTCCTGGGCACCACGGCCGTCAGCTCCCCGGCCGCCAGCGCACGAATGAGACCGGGCCACTCCGGCGGATACCACTGACCATTGGACATGGCCGGAGCCTATGCGCATCCGCGGAGATGTTCGAGACCATGCCCCGTGTACTGGGGCCCCCGGGGCCCTGCGAGGCGGGACGCGGGCGCGGGGCGGCGGCGCTTTGCCCGGGGCGGAGGGCGGCGCCTTGGCCGGGGGCGGAGGCGGCGGGGCGCCGCCCCGGGCTCAGGGTGGTCGAAGCCGCCGTCAGGCTTGGCGCCGGCCGCGCACCAGGGGCCCGCAGGGCAAGTGCGCCGGCAGGGCGCGGAAGGGACATCGAGTCGGGCCTGCATGCCCGAGGGGGCCGACGCGCGGTCGGCCGAGGCGGCCACGACGTGGCGAGACGGCCCGGCACCCGAGCCGCGCCCGTGGCCCAGCGTCCAGGCGGCTGGTGCAGCCCGGCCGCCGGGGCCTCAACGGGCTCGGCGTAACCAGGGCCGGCCCGGCCCGGCAACGCGGCGGAGCTTGGCCGCGGCGGCCGCCCCGGCCGACGGGGGTCGGCCACCCTACGTCTTGGCCTGGCCGGAGCCGGCTCAGGCCAGGGCCGGCCCAGCGGGGGCCGCGAGCCCCCGGCCCGCGTCCAAGGGCGCACAGGCGGCCGCAGGCGCGGCCCGCCCCGGCACCATGCCGTACGACCGGCGCGGCCCAAGCGGGGGCCACGCCCAACCAGCTCAGGCCGGGGTCGGCCCCCGCAGAGCCGACGAGACGCGACCCCGCGCAGGACCGAAGCCCGGCCTCGCCAGGCTTAAGGCCTCAGGCCTCAGGCCTCAGGCGTCAGTTCCACCTGGATCTCGACCTCCACCGGCGCGTCCAGCGGGAGGACCGCGACGCCCACCGCGCTGCGGGCGTGGACGCCCTTGTCGCCGAGGATCTCCCCCAGCAGTTCGCTCGCGCCGTTCAGAACGGCCGGCTGGCCGGTGAAGTCCGGCGCCGACGCGACGAAGCCCACGACCTTCACGACACGCGCGATGCGGTCCAGGTCGCCCGCGACCGACTTGACGGCGGCCAGCGCGTTGAGCGCGCAGATCCGTGCCAGGTCCTTGGCCTCCTCGGGCGTGACCTCGGCGCCCACCTTGCCGGTGACCGGAAGCTTGCCCTCCACCATCGGCAGCTGGCCGGCGGTGTACACGTACGCGCCCGACCGCACGGCCGGCTGGTAGGCGGCCAGCGGCGGCACGACCTGCGGAAGCGTCAGCCCGCGCTCGGCGAGCGCCGCCTCGACGCGGCCGGTCACGGCTTCTCCCGCTTCATGTACGCCACGAGCTGCTCGGGGTTGTTCGGCCCGGGAACGACCTGGACGAGCTCCCAGCCGTCCTCGCCCCAGGTGTCCAGAATCTGCTTGGTCGCGTGCACGAGAAGCGGCACCGTCGCGTATTCCCACTTGGTCATGGGGCCGACTGTATCCGCTCGCCGGGACTCCCCAGGGGCAGCCTCCTGCGTGGGCGGGGGAGTCACTGGTTACGCTCGCTTGTGTGAGCAGGCTCCAGGTCGTCAGCGGCAAGGGCGGTACCGGTAAGACGACGGTGGCCGCCGCCCTCGCGCTCGCCCTCGCGACGGAGGGCAAGCGGACCCTCCTCGTCGAGGTCGAAGGCAGACAGGGCATCGCACAGCTCTTCGAGACGGAGGCGCTTCCCTACGAGGAGCGCAAGATCGCCGTCGCCCCGGGCGGCGGCGAGGTGTACGCACTCGCCATCGACGCCGAACGGGCCCTGCTGGACTACCTCCAGATGTTCTACAAGCTGGGGGCGGCCGGCCGGGCGCTGAAGAAGCTCGGCGCGATCGACTTCGCGACGACGGTGGCCCCCGGCGTACGGGACGTGCTGCTGACCGGCAAGGCGTGCGAGGCGGTGCGCCGCAAGGAGAAGAACGGCGGGTTCGTCTACGACCACGTCGTGATGGACGCCCCGCCCACCGGCCGCGTCACGCGCTTCCTGAACGTCAACGACGAGGTGGCCGGCCTGGCCAGGATGGGCCCGATACACCATCAGGCCCAGGCCGTCATGCGGGTCCTCAAGTCGCCCGAGACGGCGGTGCACCTGGTGACCCTGCTGGAGGAGATGCCGGTCCAGGAGACCGCCGACGGCATCGCCGAGCTGCGCGCCGCCGACCTGCCGGTCGGCAACGTCATCGTGAACATGGTCCGCCCGCACGTCCTGGACGAGGACGCCGTACGGGCCGCCTCCGGCGACCACCGCGCCGGTATCGCGCGGGCCCTGGGCACGGCCGGGGTGAGCCGCCCCGACGAGCTGGTCGGCCCGCTCCTCGACGAGGCGGCCGACCACGCGCAGCGCGTGGAGCTGGAGCGGGAGCAGCGCGAGGTGCTGGCGAAGCTTCAGGTCCCGTCGTACGAGCTCCCCTTCCTCGGCGAGGGCGCGGATCTCGCGGGGCTGTACCGGCTGGCGAAGGAACTACGGAAGCTCGGGGTGGGCGCATGACGACCGTCGAAGCGGCAGCACCGGTTCCGCAGGGGTCCCTGCCGGCGCCCGAGCGTCTGGCGGTCGACCCGCTCCTCGACGATCCGGCGACCCGCATCATCGTGTGCTGCGGCGCGGGCGGCGTGGGCAAGACCACGACGGCCGCGGCCCTCGGCGTACGGGCGGCCGAGCGCGGCCGCAAGGTGGTCGTGCTGACCATCGACCCGGCCCGGCGGCTGGCGCAGTCGATGGGCATCGACGAGCTGGACAACGTCCCGCGCCGGGTGCCGGGCACGCGGGGCGCGGGCGAACTGCACGCCATGATGCTGGACATGAAGCGCACCTTCGACGAGATCGTCGAGGCGCACGCGGACCCGGAGCGGGCCCGCGCGATCCTGGCGAACCCCTTCTACCAGTCCCTGTCGGCCGGCTTCGCGGGCACGCAGGAGTACATGGCGATGGAGAAGCTGGGCCAGCTGCGGGCGCGCGACGAGTGGGACCTGATCGTGGTGGACACCCCGCCGTCCCGCTCGGCGCTGGACTTCCTGGACGCTCCGAAGCGGCTGGGGTCGTTCCTGGACGGCAAGCTCATCAAGGTGCTGATGGCGCCCGCGAAGGTGGGCGGCCGGGCCGGGATGAAGTTCCTCAATGTCGGTATGTCGATGATGACCGGCACGCTGGGCAAGCTGCTCGGCGGTCAGCTGCTGCGCGACGTGCAGACGTTCGTGGCGGCGATGGACACGATGTTCGGCGGTTTCCGTACGCGTGCCGACGCCACGTACCGGCTGCTCCAGGCGCCGGGAACGGCGTTCCTGGTGGTGGCCGCGCCGGAGCGGGACGCGCTGCGGGAGGCGGCGTACTTCGTGGAGCGGCTGGCGGCGGAGCGGATGCCGCTGGCGGGGCTCGTCCTCAACCGGGTCCACGGCAGCGGCGCCGCCCGGCTCTCCGCCGAGCGGGCGCTTGCCGCGGCGGAAAATCTTGACGAGGTCCGCATTGTGGATCAGGGGGGCGGGCAGACTCGTGTGGGTGGCCCGGCGGCCACCTCTCCCGAGGCCCCCGCACCCGAATCGACAACTCAAGCCGGCTCCGCCGACGGCGCTTCTCCCGCCGTGGCGGAGTTGACGGCGGGTCTGCTGCGCCTCCATGCGGAACGGATGCAGGTGCTCGCGCGTGAACAGCGAACGCGCGACCGTTTCACCGCGCTCCATCCCGATGTGGCGGTGGCCGAAGTGGCCGCGTTGCCCGGCGACGTACACGACCTCGCCGGTCTTCGGGCCATCGGTGATCGGCTCGCGACCGGCGGAGGGTCCGCAACGGCCGGAGCGGTGTAGGCACGCGGGCTCGCCTGCGCGTCAGGTCCGACGCGTACGGGTCCGCTCGTGCGCCCGGTGAGGCGTAGGACGCGTGTGAGGCGTCCGAGGCGTGGGGTACGGAGCCGCCCGGCTCAGCCCACCGCCGCGTACGTCTCGTACGTCTCGTCGTCGTTCAGTGCGACGGGCAGGATGCCCGCGCTCCGCTCGTACTCCGTACGCGCGGTCTCCAGCAGTCGGCGCCACGACGTGACGGTCGGGCGCCGGCGCAGCAGCGCACGCCGCTCGCGCTCCGTCATACCGCCCCACACGCCGAACTCGACGCGATTGTCCAGCGCGTCGGCCAGGCACTCGGTCCGCACCGGGCATCCGGTGCACACCGCCTTGGCCCTGTTCTGCGCCGCTCCTTGTACGAACAGTTCATCCGGATCGGTAGTGCGGCAGGCCGCCTGCGCACTCCAGTCAGCTACCCAGCCCATGCCGGCGCCGTCCTCTCCCGAATCGAGGCTCCCCCACGGCGGCAGCGGCATATTCACCGCTGCCAGTTGAGGACGTTACGGAAGGCGGGCACACCGCAACACCCCCTTCGGGCCCAATCTTGAATGGCCCGAACGGACTATGCGTAGGCGGCAGATCACCCAGGGGAGTGACCGATAGACATACAAGATGAACTGCACGAACTAGGGCATTTCACTTGTGTCACACGGGGCACATCACGACACAGTCCATGAAAACGGACACGCCCCACGGGTCGGCCGGGGCATGGCCATGAAGCGGCGCAGGGGAAACGCGGGCACAGCGAGGAGAAAAGGGAGGGGGGTGGGGGTGGCTGATTCCCGCCGCAGCAGGAAACTGCTGTGACAGTTGTGACCAGCTTAGGCCAAGGCATATACGTGTGTCCGGCGAATGAGAACGTAGACACCTCACGTTGCTATGCCGTCAAGTTCAGGGATGAGTCCTCCGTTCACGGCGCGGAGGAAGAGCCGCTGGTGCCACTCGTTGGCGTCCCGCCCCGGGTCGGTGGCCAGGACGGGGTTCGGGCCCGTCTCGATGAGGTGCAGGAGCGTCCAGGCGACGCCGTAGCAGACGTCCGGGCCGAAGCAGGCGACCAGCGCCTTCGCTTCATCTCCGGTGACCGGCTTCGGAATCGCTTCGAGCTGCTCCACGCGCCTTTCGATCTCTTCTTCGCTCGCGTCCCAGTCGGGGAGCGGGCCGTCGGCGACGAACGTCTGCACTTCGGGTCTCATGGGCGAATGATCGGCTGCTGTCGGCCTCCTGGGCCACCGCCTCACCAGGGGATCCGCCGTCCCTCCTCGGTCAGCGTCAGAGTCAGGCAGCCGATCCACTCGCCGCTGTCGGGGTACTCCCAGTTCTCGTCATCAGCCAGAAGCGCGGGCAGGTCTCCCCTCGCGATCGGTGCGCCGGGCTGGAAGCCGGGGCTTCCATCAGGGGCAGTCCAGGGAATGACACGGCAGACCTCGATCCATCCCCTGTCGGCGAGAGACAGGAGGAAGGGCACCAGCTTCGCGCAGGGTCCGGATGCCAATGGTTCTTCCAGGTCGCCACGGACGCCGGGCAGGATGTCGATCTCCATCGCGTTGAGCATGAACGCCCTCTCGACCGCGGGCAGGGTGTCAGGTGGGTTCACCTCGAGATGGTCGCATCCACCACTGTGACCGCAGCCTTCCCAAGTCGCTGAGGCGACAACTACGGCATCAGGACCTCCAGGTCCGCCCTCATAGGTCAACGTGGCAGGTCACGCAGCCGCTGCCTCCGACGCCGAGGGCGACGCGAGGAACGCGGACTGCTCGTGGAAGAGCTCGCGCTTCTGGAGGCAGTGGTAGAGCTGGCCGATCGTGCGGTTGAAGAGGTTGCGCTGGGCGGCGGCGTGCCAGTCGCCTTGTTCGCGGCGGCGCCGGTAGTGGGCGTTGGCGCCGGTGGATGCCCGGAGTGAAGCGAAGGCCCAGAGGTAGCCGGCGTGGTTGAGCCGGTCGTTCTTCACCCAGCGTCTTGTGATGGCGGACTTCTTGCCAGAGGCGCGGGTGATGGGTGAGGAGCCGGCGTAGGCCTTCAGACCGCGGGCGTCGGCGAAGCGGGTGCGGTCGTCGCCGATCTCGGCCAGGACTCGGGCGGCGAGCTGGATGCCGAGGCCGGGAAAGCTCAGCAGAATCTCGGCGTCCGGATGCTGCGGGAAGGCCTCCTCGACCGCTTCGGCGAGCTGGTCTGCGGCGGTGCAGGCGGCGTCCAGCTGGATGAAGAGGGCGAGCATCTGCTTGCCGAGCGCGTCCTCGACCAGCGGCGGCTGATGGGCCCACTCGGCCCGGAAGACTTCGCGGAGACGGTCAGCCTCGGCGTCGATGCCGCGCTGGCGGCCGGCACGCTTGAGCGCGGCCTGGATCTGGGTGCGGGTCAGACGTGCGGCCCGTGTGGGGGTGGGGGCGGTCTTGAGGAGCTCGCGGGCCTCGGGACGACACAGGCCGTTGGTCCAGGCGGCGAAGGCGGCCAGGGCTGCGGGGTAATACTCGCGTAACAGGGAACGGAGCTGGTTGGCGAGCTGCTGCCGGTTCCACAGAGAGTCCTGCTGGGCCCGGGCCAGAACGGCGATCGCGCGGCCGAGGTCGGAGTCATCGGGCAGGGGCCGGTGGGCGTGCATGTCGGTGCGGAGGATGTTGGCGAGGACCAGGGCGTCGCCGGGGTCGGACTTCTTGCGCGAGACGCTGTGCCGGTCGCGGTAGCGGGCGGCGGCCATCGGGTTGATCGCGAACACCTTGCGCGTGCCGGTCCGCAGCACCGCGACGAGCAGACCGCGGGAGGTCTCGATCGCGACCGGCATCGGGCTCTCCTCGCTGTCGCCGTACTCGGCGAGCAGTTCCAGCAGGATCTTGTAGCCGGCCGCATCGTCGGTGATGTGCCGCTTTGCGAGCAGCTGGCCGGTGTCGTCGACCAGGGCGACGTCGTGGGTTCGTTCCGCCCGGTCGATTCCACAATAGATCAAGGTTCCCCTCCCCAGATTTCGGCGTTTGCGCTGGTCACGAGCGCATGCGGGCCACGCAGCGACCTAATCCCAGGCCTCGACCGCATCGTGGTCGGGCCGCCACCTCACTAGCCGTTCGTGGCACCAGCGCACCCCACGGGCCTCGGTCTATGCGGGAGCTCAGACGGCTCGGGCGTATCGAGAGGTCACCGTGCGATGGGCTCGCACCACCAACCCCAACGCGTGATCAAGTCGACAGGTGTTGACACACGACGGCCCTGGACGCCGCCGATCTCTTAATAGGCATCGATGCCTGGTGAGTAGTAGGCATGCGTCCAGCGCCGACGGGCACCAACACCGCTCGTGGTGGCGGCCACGGAGACGCCGAACGGCACCGCTCTAAGCAGAGGCGTCGAACCGCCGGGCAACGTGTAGGCATCCGCCCGGCGCCCACGTGACCGCCACCACCGCACCAGACCGTGCACCGATCTACGTTGAGGCCTCGACGGCCCGGCTGCTTCCAGATGTCACGGTCTGGTACTCGAACATCCCGAGGGAGCCATGCTCCGTCGGAACGTCGCTGACTACGGATTAGGCTGCTTCCATGCCAAAGAAGCGCTCGGGCGGTGGTCTGACCCGGACCCAGCAGGCCGCCAAGTTCCTCGGTGTCAGCGTGCTCTCCGGAGTCGTGCTCGCGGGCATCGCGCTGCCCGCCGCGGGCGCGCTGGGCCTCGCGGCGAAGGGGACGGTCCAGGGGTTCGACGAGATCCCCGCCAACCTGAAGCGGCCGCCGCTGAGCCAGCGCACCACGATCCTGGACGCGCAGGGCGGCCAGATCGCCACCGTCTACTCCCGCGACCGCAAGGTGGTCCCGCTGGGGGACATCTCCCCGTACATGCAGAAGGCGATCGTCGCGATCGAGGACTCGCGCTTCTACGAGCACGGGGCCATCGACCTCAAGGGCGTGCTGCGCGCGCTCAACCGCAACGCCCAGTCGGGCGGCGTCGCGCAGGGCGCGTCGACGCTGACCCAGCAGTACGTGAAGAACGTCTTCGTCGAAGAGGCCGGCGACGACCCCGACAAGGTCGCGCAGGCCACGCAGCAGACTCTGGGCCGCAAGATCCAGGAGCTGAAGTACGCGATCCAGGTGGAGGAGGAGCTCGGGAAGAAGAAGATCCTCGAGAACTACCTCAACATCACCTTCTTCGGGCAGCAGGCGTACGGCATCGAGTCCGCATCGCAGCGCTACTTCTCCAAGCGGGCCAAGGACCTCACGCTGGAGGAGGCGGCGATGCTGGCCGGCCTCGTGCAGTCGCCGAGCCGCTACGACCCGGTCAACGACGCGCAGGAAGCCACCAAGCGCCGCAACATCGTGCTGCAGCGCATGGTCGCCGTCGGCGACATCAGCCAGGCCGAGGCCGACCGCGCCAAGGCCGTGCCGATCAAGCTGAAGGTCACCAAGCCGAAGAACGGCTGCATCACCGCGCGCGACGGCGCCGGCTTCTTCTGCGACTACGTCCGCGAGGTGTTCCTCTCCGACCCCGTCTTCGGCAAGACCCGCGAGGACCGCGCCAAGATCTGGAACCGGGGCGGCCTCACCATCCGGACGACGCTCGACCCGCAGGCCCAGAAGGCCGCCCAGGAGTCGATCAAGAGCCACGTCTACCAGGACGACAAGGTCGCCACGGCCGTGACGATGGTCCAGCCCGGCACCGGCAAGATCCTCGCGATGGGCCAGTCCAAGCCGTACGGCTTCGGCAAGAACGAGACGCAGATCAACTACTCGGTCAACCAGGGGATGGGCGGCTCGAACTTCGGCTTCCCGACCGGTTCGACCTTCAAGCCGTTCGTGGCGGCCGCCGCCCTGGAGCAGGGCAAGCCGCCGACGCAGGTCTACCCCTCGCCGTACAAGATGCCGTACCCGGCGTCCGTCCAGTCGTGCAGCGGCAAGCCCTGGCTGAACGTGGGCGGCGACACGGTCGAGAACGAGAACGAGAAGGAAGTCGGCCCTTACGACCTCAGAGACGCGATGGCCATGTCGGTCAACACCTACTTCGTCCAGATGCTGGGTGAGATCGGCATGTGCCCGGTCGTCGACATGACCAACAAGCTCGGCGTGATCATGGGCAACGACAAGAAGCTGCCCGAGAACCCCTCCGCGCTCACGCTCGGCTCGCAGGGCATGTCCCCGCTGACCATGGCCAACGCCTACGCGGCCTTCGCCAACCGCGGCACGTACTGCACCCCGACCGCCATCGAGTCGATCAAGACGGCGGACGGCAAGAGCCTGAAGGTGCCGCAGACCAGCTGCGCCAAGGCGATGTCGGAGCGCACCGCCGACACGATCAACACCCTGCTGCGCGGTGTGATCGACTCCGGTACGGGTCAGCAGGCCGGCCTGCAGTCCCGCGACAGCGCGGGCAAGACCGGTACGACGGACAGCCGCCGGAACGCCTGGTTCGTCGGGTACACGCCGAACATGTCCGGCGCGGTCTGGGTGGGCAGCCCCCTCCAGGACGTGAAGATGGAGTTCATCACGATCGGTGGCGAGTACCACGAGAAGGTCTTCGGCGGAAAGGTCCCGGGGCCGATCTGGAAGGACGCGATGACGGGCGCGCTGGAGGGCCAGCCCGCTCCGGACTTCATCGAGGTGCCCATCCCGAACGCGCCGAAGCCGGGCGACAAGAACAAGGGCCGCGGCGACAACAAGCCGGGCGGCCCGACGACGGGCGGCGGCGACACCGACCCGTTCCCCGGCATCTCCCTCCCGCCGGACCTGATCGGCGGCGGTGGCAACACCGGCGGCGGGAACGGCAACGGTGGCGGCAACGGGAACGGCGGCTGGGGCCGCTGATCCGCAGGGCATGAGAAAGGGGCGTCCGCTGTCGGCGGACGCCCCTTTCTGCTGTGCGTCTTCTGGCGCGTGCGTCTTCTGGCGTGTGCCTTCTGCTGTGCGGCCTGGCGCGCGCACCCGGCGGGGCGCGCTACCCCACGAAGACGCGCAACGCGGCGGGGACGCGTGTCACCCCGCGAGGAGCTGCTTGACCACGGCGGCGACCCGGCCGCCCTCGGCGCGGCCCGCGACCTTCGGGTTCACGATCTTCATGACGGCACCCATCGCGCGCGGCCCCTCGGCGCCGCCCGCCTTGGCCTCCTCCACGGCCTGCGCGACGATCTGCCGCAGCTCGTCGTCCGTCAGCTGCTTCGGCAGGTACGCGTCGAGAACGACACCCTCCGCCTGCTCACGCTCGGCCTGCTCGGGGCGACCGCCCTGGGCGAACGCCTCGGCGGCCTCACGGCGCTTCTTCGCCTCCTTGGCGATCACCTTCTGCACCTCGTCGTCGGACAGCTCACGGGCCGTCTTGCCCGCGACCTCCTCCTTGGAGATGGCGGCGAGGGTGAGCCGGAGCGTCGAGGAGCGCAGCTCGTCGCGTGCCTTGATCGCCTCGGTGAGGTCTTCCTGGAGCTTGGACTTGAGCGTGGTCATGCGGACAAGTGTGGCAGGTGAGGCACGGGACCCGCCCGCGCATTTCACGGGCGTCGGCGCCGCTCCCACCCACCGACCGGCCGTCGCAGGGCACTGCCCGGGTCTGCGACGATGGACCCCATGCGCGCGCGATACGGAGTTCCCCTCGGCATCACAGCACTCGGCGTGGCGGGAGTGGCCTACGCCGCCGGTTTCGAGGCGAGGTCCTTCCGCCTCCGACGCATCAGCGTGCCCGTACTGCCGCCGGGGGTACGGCCCCTGAGGGTGCTGCAGGTCTCCGACATCCACATGGTGTCCGGGCAGCGCAAGAAGCGCGCCTGGCTCCAGTCGCTGGCGGGGCTGCGCCCCGACTTCGTCGTCAACACCGGCGACAACCTGTCGGACCCGGAGGGCGTGCCCGAAGTCCTGGACGCCCTGGGACCCCTGATGGAGTACCCCGGTGTGTACGTGTTCGGCTCCAACGACTACTACGGCCCCAAGCTGCGCAACCCGGCCCGCTACCTGTTCGAGAAGGTGCAGGGCCGCCACGGGCTGAACGGCAACCCTCCGGCGGTGGGCGCCGTCCACAACCCGTGGGAGCAGATGCGGGACGCCTTCGACACGGCGGGCTGGCTGGACCTGACCAACACGCGCGGCCGCCTGAAGCTGGACGGCCTGGAGCTGGCCTTCACCGGTCTGGACGACCCGCACATCAAGCGCGACCGGTACGAGAAGGTGGCCGGCGGGCCGGAGCCGGACGCCGATCTGTCTGTGGGCGTCGTCCACGCGCCGTACCTGCGTTCCCTCGACGCCTTCACGGCCGACGGCTACCCGCTGATCCTCGCGGGTCACACGCACGGCGGTCAGCTGTGCGTCCCCTTCTACGGGGCGCTGGTCACCAACTGCGACCTGGACACCGGCCGCGCGAAGGGCCTGTCCACCCACAGGGCGGGCGGCCACACGGCGTACCTGCACGTCTCGGCCGGGTGCGGCACGAACCGCTATACGCCGGTCCGCTTCGCATGCCCGCCGGAGGCCACGCTGCTGACGCTTACGCCACGCGACTGACGGCTGCCGCACCCGGCGGCGGCGACGCGCTTACGGTGGGGACATGACTGCCCCGTTTTGGACGTATGTGCCCGTTTCCGCAGTGGTCCCGCCGGTGCGCCGCCCGTACGCCGCCGCCTTCCGTGCACTGATCGCCCTGGCGGCGCTCACGGGCGTCGTCATCGCCGCGGTCCTGGGCAGCCCGGCGCGGGTGCTCAGCCACTTCACGGTGCAGAGCAACGTGCTGGTCGCCGCGGTCTTCGCGGTGTCGGCCCGCCGCGCCTGGGCGGGCCGCCCACCGGTGCGGCCCCGGATCACCGGGGCGGTGCTCCTGTACATCGCGATCACGGCCGTGGTCCACCACCTGGTCCTGGCCGGAGCCGCCGCCCCGGCGGGCTGGGCGGCCGTCGCCGACCACCTCCTCCACACGCTGGTCCCCATCGGCGTGGCCCTGGACTGGCTCCTCCTGGTCCGCCCCTGCGGGCTGCGCCCCCTGGACGCGGCACTGTGGCTGGTGTACCCGGCGGTGTACGTGCTCTTCGTCCTGGCCCGCGGCTTCGCCCTGCCCCCGGGCACCGCAGGCCGCTACCTCTACCCGTTCCTGGACCCCCTGACCCACGGCTACCGCGTGGTGATCGCCCACGCCCTGGTCCTCGGCCTCTCCTTCTACGCCCTGTCCCTGGCGGTCACGGCCCTGGACTGGATCCGCCCCCACGTACGGGGCCGCCAAAACCGGATTTCGTCTCAGGGCGCGGGTGGGCTAAAGTAAACGTCGTCGCCAGGACAACAACGGGCGACACCGGGGTGTAGCGCAGCTTGGCAGCGCGCTTCGTTCGGGACGAAGAGGTCGTGGGTTCAAATCCCGCCACCCCGACAGCCAAAACACCAGGTGAGGCACCTACTGAATTCAGTAGGTGCCTCACCTGTTTCGTCTGCGTGTCTATCTGCGTGACTACCGCCTCGGCGCGGCCTCCGACCCCGTCCCGAAGATCCCGTCCATGGCGACCGCGCCCGTCTGGATCACTGGACGGATCTGCTTCCGGTAGACCTCCTCGGTCACAGCCGTACTGGAGTGGCCGACGAGCCGGGAAATCTCCTCCAGCGGGATCCCCTGGTCCGACAAGATCGACACGAAGGACGTTCGCGTCTCCCGGGTCGTCCACTCGTGCGGCTTGAGATCGACGTCGGGAAATCGTCGGGCGGCCTCAGCAAGCACCTTACGGAACTCACGCCGTACGTTCGCGGCGTCCAGCTGCGTACCCACGGCCGACGCGAAGACGAGCCCGCTTTCCTGCCAGTGATCACCGGCCGCAACGCGCTGCCACCCCTGGCGCTCCCACTGGATCCTCAGCGCGTCGACAGCCCGGCCGGGCAGCGCGAGGGTACGGCGGGACTTCTTGGTCTTCGTGTCCCCAGAGCTGCGGACCGAACGCCATACCGCGATGTGCGGCGGGATCGCGGGCGTCGCGTTCGGGTCGCCTTCGAGGTCGACGTGGTCCCAACGCAGTGACCGCATCTCCTCCGTCCGTCCCCCAGTGAGAAGGGACACCACGATGTACGCGTAAAGGGGTGAGTCCGCAGCCGTCGTGAGTACGGCCTCTGCCTGCTTGATGGTGAGAGACTTCGAGGGCCGTCCGGGACGGCCGACGGGGACTGAGCACAGCTCGACAACGTTGCGCTTGACCTTGTCCCGAGCCATGGCCCGCTTCACCGATCGGTTCAGACACGAGCGAATCGCTTCCAAGCTGCGAGTGCTCAGTACCTTGGCCTTGCCCGCCAGCCACCTGTCCACGTCTTCAGCACTGAGATCACGCAGCTTGCGTGCCCCCAAGGCGGGAATGACGTGGGTGTTGGACAGGATCGTGTTCGTCTTGACCGTGCCCTCGTCCCGACCGGCGAGCCCGTACGCGAGCCAATCCGTCACTGCGTCCTTGACCGTGTAGGTGGCCGGAGCGATCGCAAGTCCGTCCTCGTAGTCCCGCAGTACGTCCTTGAGCTTGGTCTTTGCCTCAGTTTTCGTCTTGCCGCTGGCCCGCTTCACGATCCGCTTGCCACTGGGGTCATAGCCGAGGCTCGCCGTGGCGATCCAGCGTTGTCGCTTGTCGTCCCAGTGAAGGCCGCCGTCCCCACGACTGCGCCGCTTGGCCATCAGGCGGCCTCCTCAAGACGGGCCTGAAGGTAGTCGTGCAGCGCGCTCGCGGGGATGCGGCGGGAACGCCCCTCCGTGATGGAGACGAGGCGCTTCGAGCGGATCAGGTCGTAGACCTTTGTGCGACCGAGCTTGAGCCGCGCCATGACCTCCGGCACGGTCAGCAGCTCAGGTGGTGCGGTGGTCATTCAGCGGCTCCTTCCATGTGGAATTGGTCAGCTAGCGCCTCCCGGGCGGCTTCGCGGTTTTGCTCGATGTCCCGGCGGATGTTGGCGGCGAGCCAGGATTCGCCGGGGGTGTGGCCGTGTCCGGCGTAGGCCCAGTGGGCGACGACGAGGGTGGTGGCCTCGGGGTGGTCGTCGGGGTGGGGCAGGCCGAGAGCTTCGCGCTGCTGGGCGGCGCGGTAGTCGGCGCGGGCCTGGCGGAGGGCGGACAGGGTGGTGGAGTAGCTGCGGGATTTGGTGGAGAAGTGGCCGCGGAAGCCGAGCATGTGGGCCCAGTCGCGGAGCTTGCGGCCGGGGTAGAGCGGGTGCAGGTCCAGGCAGGCTTCGATCAACCGGCGGGGGTGGTCGGGGACGCCGAGCAGGACCAGTGCTTCCTTGTTGCCGACGCGGTGGTCGACCGTGCCCGTGGTCTCGGCGGCTTTGGTGGCGTACTTGGCGACGTACGAGGCCACGGCCTGTTCGGTGATCTCTTCGCCGTGGTTGAAGGCGCCGATGGGCTGGACGTCGAGCTGGGTGCCCCAGCGGAGGGTGCGCGCGGGCTGGTCTCCGGCGGCGGGCACGTCGACGCGTACGCGGGCGGCAGCGGCGTGGATGGCGTCCCTGAGGAGATCCAGGGTGGCCCATGCCGGGGGCGGGGTGTCCGGCCCGTCGGGGCCGTCGAAGCGGATGACGGCGTGGAAGTGGACGGCGCCGCGCTTTTGGTACTCGGCGACCTTGCCGAACGACAGGCGGGACTCCTCGCGGGCGGCCTTTTGGGTAAGTCCGGCGCGGCGGGCGATCTCGCGGCGGAGGTAGATCGTGAAGTAGCGCCACAGGTCCGAGGCGTGGTTGTTCCACAGCACGGCGGCCGCGTAGTCGTACGTCGCGGGTTCCAGGGGCGTGCCCAGTTCGGGCGCGTCCTGGCTGTGGTGGGTGCCGCAACGGCAGGGCCGGTTGCCGGGGCGGTTGTGGACGGGGCCGAAGGACGGTGCGGTGAGGGTGGCGAAGACGCGGGGGTGGTCGCGCACGGTGTCGGGGGTGCCCTTGGCGGGGTCGCCGAGGAGTCCGGCGCGGATGAGGTGGTAGGTGTCGCCGGCGTAGGTCCAGGCGCAAGCGGGGCAGCGGGAGGCTCGGCGGTTGCCGCAGGCGACGCGGAGCATGCCGCCCGGCTCGTGGTCGGTGCTGTAGGAGTGCAGGACGGTGCCGGTGGCCGGGTCGATCGTCTTGGTTGCACCGATCAGGCGGATCGGGTCGGTGCAGCCTCCGGTGCGGCGGATCTGTTCTTGCCAGCGGTCGAAGTCGCCGGATGCGGCCACCCTCAGCACGTCGGCGAGGGTGGTCGCATCCAGGCCCGCCACGGTGGCGGCGTTGGTCACGTGCGGTCCTCCTTGGGCGGGTGGCGGTCGATCCAGGCTTCGGCGCAGACCTTGTGGACGGGCTTGCCCCGGTCGGAGCGCAGCGGGGTGGGCTTGGTGCAGATCACGCACGGCTTGTCGCCGCTGCGGTCGTAGTGGTCGGCCGATCGCCAGTTCAGGACGGCCATGGCGGTCACCGCCCGACGCGGGTGAGCGTGGGGGTGGGGACGGCGTGGCCGGTGCCCTTGCAGGCCGGGCAGGTGACGTGGAGGGTGACGCGGGTGCCGTCGCGGTGTCGGTCTCCGGTCGTCACGGCGGCGGTGGCGAAGCCGTCGCAGTCGCGGCACGACGGCAGGGGCAAGGCGCGCTGGGGCATGATGGGCTCTCCCTTTCGGGTCGGTTGGATCTGGAAGTGGTTCAGGCGCCCGGGGCGGCGGAAGTGTGGTGACCGAGGCCGCCCCGGGGGCCGTTCAGCTGTTGTTCTTCAGGTCCTTGAGGAGCAGGCGCAGGACGACGGCGACGACCGCGACGCTGATGCTGGTGACGGCGACCGCCAGGAGCATGGAGACCAGGACCGCACCCACGACGAGGACGACCGCGGTGCCACCTGCTGCGACACCGACGACAGTCCCGGGCGTGAGCTGGACCGTGGTCCGGGACGGAGCAGGGGCCTGCGGGACCGGCGTCGCGGTGCTGGGGGTGGTCAGGGCCGAGGCCGCGCTGATGATGGTGGGCTGGGCCGGGGCCGGCGGGGTGGCCGTGTCCGGGGCCGGGTACTTCGGGGTGAACATGTCGTCTCCTCAGGGGTTGCAGCGGTGGGTGCGGGCGGCCAGTTCGGCGGCGGGACGGCCGTCGTAGTCGACGGACCAGTCACAGCGGGGGGCGGTGCAGGCGGCGGTGTGCTTGGTACGGCCACGGCCGTCGTAGTAGCTGCCGACCTGGACGGGGCCGATGCGGATCACGTCGTAGAAGCGCCTCGGACGCGGCATGCTTCACCTCCTTTCGGGTCAGGTGAGTTGCGCGGCGATCGCGTCAGCGAGCGGGGCCGGGACGCCGAGGCGGGCGCGGAGCGTCGCGGCGTCGATCGGGTCGCCGGTCTGGGCTCGGTGGCCGTCGGCGACCTTGCGGGCGTGGTCGAGCAGGGCGGGCGGCACAGCCACGGGCACTGGTGGCGCCGGAGCGGCGGGCAGTTCGGGGGCCGGTGCCAGGGCGCGCTCAACCGTGATGGGCTCTTCCGGCTGCGGGTCCGGTAGCGGCGCCTGCTCTTCGGGGTCGGTGACCGGCGTGGGGCTCGCAGTTGGCTGTTCTGCCGTGTGTGCGGGGGCGTGGGCCAGGAGCGTCCCGCCGAGGAAGGCCAGGGCGGGCCATCCGGCGACGAGGATGCGCAGCCATGCCGGTACGGCGTTCATGTCGAGCAGTCCGGCGGTGGCGACGTTCGCGCCGAGAGACGCGGCCAGCGCGATCACGAACCAGGCCCAGGCGGCGCGGTTGTCGGCCTGGGTGCGCATGCGGCGCCAGGCAGCGACCAGCAGCAGGTCTACGCTGACCGGATAGGCCCAAGCCTTCCAGCCGTCCTGTCCCGCGGCTTCGGCCAGGTCGTGCAGGTGAGCGAAGGACAAGGCACCGGCGATGACAGCTTGGATCAGCACGGCGTCGGGGCGGAGGGTGCGGAGCACGGGTTTCACCTCCCTTCGGGCTGAGGCCGCTGGCGGGCGGCAGTGGAGCGGTCCGCCCGGCAGCGGCGGGTGCGGGTCAGGACTCGGCGACCGTGCCGGTGCCCCAGCACGTCAGGCACAGGGCTTCCTGCCGGTCGTTGCTCACCCGCTTGCGGCGAGCGCCGACCTTGAAGGACTCCAGGACCTGTCCGTCCTGGCAGTCCGGGCAGGACTGGGTCTTGGCAGGCTTGCGGCTGGTCGTCTTCCGTGCGGCCATGCGATGCCTCCCGGTTTTCGGCATGGGCGGGGTAGGGACCTGGCGCGAAGGCGGTCACGCCGACCGAGGGAGCGGGTGTTACTCGGTGACCGGCACCGGCTTGACCACCGGCATCGCGTCGACCGCGGCCGGGTCGGCCGGGACGATGGGCCGGTACGGCTCCAGGGCCGGAATGTGCGGGGTCAGGTGCGCGTACTCGCGGCACACGGCCACGGCTTCGGCCGGAGTCATCTCAGGGGTGCGGATGCGGGACCAGCCGCCGGAGGAGTCGCCAGCCACGGCCACACCGGGACGGTCCGGCGGGATGGTCGTCACGGCGACGACAGCATCCGGGGCGATGTCACCCAGACCCATTTCGGCGGTCTGCTTGTCGTTGACGCGGTGCACCACGCGGCCGGTGAGCTGAGCACGAAGCATCGTCGCGCCCTTGCCTAGTTCGGAGCCGAAGCGCTGGCCGCACACCTCCAAGTAGATGCCGACCGCACGGGCCATCTGCGCCAGCCGGATCATCTGCATGACCATCCGGTCCCGCCGCTCCTCGTCCTTCTTCACCGCGGTGAGGAAGAGTTCCGCGACCTCATCCACCAGGACCACCAGCGGTACGGGGCGAACCCGAGCAGGAAGGCTCCACATGTCGGCCACGCCGTACTCACTCAGCACGTCGAAGCGCTCCTCCATCAAGCCCACCAGCGCATCCAGCAGGCCAGAGGCCTCATCCGGGGTGACGGCAAGGGCGGACAGCCGGGCGGCGTAGCCACGCTGCTCCACGCCCCGCTTGCAGTCGATCCCGACCAGCCCCACCGGCAGCTTCGCCAGACCGGCGATCAAGTTGCGCTGATACATGGACTTGCCCGACTGGTTGGCCCCAAGCGTCAGCGCATGGGGAACCCTCTGGTAGTCGCGGACGAAGACCGTTCCGTCCTCCCGCAGCGCCACCGGCACCACCATCGGCCCGGACGTGAGGCCACGCGGCAGGCGGCGCGGCATCCTCACCCGCCGCAACACGTCGTAGCCCGTCATCCGCAGCTCCACAAAGCCCGGCCTGACCTCCACCACGTGCACCGAGTGAACGCCCCAGGCGTGCCGCAGCCGTTCAGATGCAGCGGCCACATCGCCCGGCTCCAGACCGGCCGGAAGGCGCAACATGACTTTCATCCCGGTGGAGGAGCCGCGCACCCGCCGGACCTTCGGCGGAACAGGCTGGACGTCCGGGCGCCGGGCCACGTTGCGGACCATGAACGCCCGGAAGCGGGACGGCTGCACCGTCAGCCCGCACACGTCCATCGTGGACCGGTACGTAACCGCGAACCGCACCCGCGCGACCGGCAGACCGGCCAGCGACCAGAACACCCGCGGCGCCCGCGTCTTCGCGTAGCCGAGGCCACCGGCCGCCGATAAGGCGCCCGTTACCTCAAGCACGGTGACGACGTCCGACATGGTCAGGCCCCCGGCGTGATCGCGACCGCGCGGAACGAGATCCCGTGGCGGGTCTGACCGTTGAACGTGTTCTCCCAGTCCCGCGCCTTGAGCCCGATCACCGACACCGGCATGCCCGGCGCCAGTCCCTCCGGCACCCCGGTCTTCGGGATGGTCACCTGGTACAGGTTCCCCTCGCCCTCGTCGGAGATCAGCAGACCCACGGTCGTCAGCGGCGCCCCGGTCTCCCGGTCCATCGCGATCTCACCGGTCTGCTTGTTGGCCAGCTTCGGCGTCGGGGCGGTCGCGACGAAGACGACGGCGGTCGAAAGGTCGATCTTGAAGGACGGCATTGCTACTCCTCTAGAAGAGACAGGCTCCTTCACTCATGTACATGAGCGACACTAGAAGAGTGCCCGACTCCTATACATGAGTCAACCCGCCGCGAAGAAGAAATCGCGGCGGGCTGCGGGGGGTTGACGGGCAGTCAGTCGGCCGCCGGGATGCGGTACTGGAAAGTGAACTGGTCAGCGGCCATGAGGGTGTCACACACCTCCACGACACGCCCCTCCTCGGTCACCGCATCGCGGATCAGGTGGACCACTGGCGCGCCAGGGCTGAGCGCGAGTTCCGACGCCTCAGCCTTGGATGCCGGACGGGCCTGAAGGGTCTCGATGAACTCGGCGAACTCGTGACCATGATCTTCAAGCCGGGCGTAGATGCCACCGCCACCAGGGTTCTCAGCAAACAGCTCGGGGATGTCTCTAACGACATCCCAAGGCAGGTACGAGGCGGCCGTCTCAACCGGCGTACCGTTCCGGAAGTACAGCCGTCGCCGTGCAAGGACCTGTGTGCCCGCCTCCACGCCAAGCCGTTCGGCGATGTCCTTCGGCGCCTCCATAGGGCCGATGTACAGCACGCTCACTTTGGCGGTTGCACCGGCCTGCTCAGACTCGGCGAGGTACGCGGCTTTCCCTCCCCGGCGATGCGACCGGCGAAAGCGGTCCGACGAGCGCTGACGCACAGGCGGCCGGGCCTTCACCATCGAGCCCTTGCCGTGGCGCGTCTCTACTAGGCCACTTGCCCTCACCTCGACCATGGCCTTGCGGATTGTGCCCCCCGAGACGCCGTAGCGATCCACCAACTCGGACTCGCTCGGCACCATGTCCCCGGGTTTGAGGATCCCGGCCCGGATCTGCTGAACGATCTCGTCAGCGATCTGCACGTATCGAGGTACGGCCCTGCCACCTCCTGCCGTAGTTTCCATAGTCCTTCTCTTCCTCCTATGCTCCTATACATGAGTAACAGCGTCCGCGAAGCCCAGTCAACGCCACTACACTCCGTGTCCGTCGCAGGGGCGGTTGTACGCGAGGACGGGCGGCTGCTGGTGATCCGGCGCGCGGACAACGGGACGTGGGAACTGCCGGGGGGAGTCCTTGAGCTTAAGGAAACTCCAGAGGAAGGCGTAGCCCGCGAAGTCTGGGAGGAGACCGGCATCCGGGTCGAGGTCGACGAACTGACCGGCGTGTACAAGAACATGGCGCGCGGCATCGTCGCTCTGGTCTTTCGCTGCAAGCCCTCAGGCGGCAGGGAACGCACCTCCGCCGAGTCATCAGCGGTCGAGTGGCTCACGCCGACCGAGGTGTCAGAGCGGATGGCTGAGGTCTACGCGGTCCGCCTACTCGATGCCATCGACGGTGCAGGGCCCCACGTGCGCAGCCACGACGGCCGACAGCTACTCAAGATCCGCTGATTTCGGGCTCAGGCGTTAAGCCATACTCGCTTATGGCGCGCCACGGTGTAGACCGCTTCGACTTGCTCAGGGCACAGCTTTCCACTCAGCGGCGCCAGCGAAGCGATATCTCTTTCCTTGTAAGCGCGGACCTCGTGTGCCGTGGGCGCCTTGGTCAGGTCGGTGACACCGACGAAGACTAGGACGGGCTCTACATGCACGGGGAACTCACAGTATCGTTCCAATACCTCCCGAACCCGGCGGGCCTCGCTTCGGCTGATATTGGCATACGGCTGCGGGCGCCCGTGGTTCACCTTAGCCGCATGGTCGCCGAGCCACACTGACTTGCCGTCGTGGTACTTGGCGTTGACGACGAAGACCCCGCCGGGGCCAATCAGCAGATGGTCGATGTCACCGCCGGTAGGAGTGGGAATGCCGTGCAGCACGCGCCAGCCAAACGGGTGCAACCGCTCCAGTTCTCGCCCCACACGGCGCTCCCCTGCAAGCCCCTTGTGCCAGGACTCCCATTCCGACGTGCGGCCGAGCAGGCGTGACCATATCCGCCGCATGGGGGTCTGCCCCTTGCCAGCGAGAAGGCCAGCCAGTCCGGCGCCCGGCTGGTTCGACGCCAGGTCATCCTGTGGGGTCAGGGTGGGCAGCTTTGAGACTGTCGGGCGAGGAGCCCGCGTCGGGGAAGGTGGCTCATGAACAGGAGACCGGGATGAGGGAGCGCCTGCCGACGATGCACCCCGCTGAAGGTAGGGGCGTATGAGCTCCAGAGCCTCACGCCGGTACTGGGGATGCTCGAACTGCAATTCCCCGGTGGCGAGATTGGCCCACGCCACAGTCGTACCGTCTGGCAGGTTCACGTACACGCGGTCATGTCCGAAGCGTTTCCACCGGCGCACCGACAAGTCCCTCATGCCCGCCCCCAAGTCCATGCCGTCCCAGAGATATGGCAGCAGTCGACCAAGTGCCGCACAAGAGCGCCTTGTGATCGAGTTGCCCTAATCGTTGGAAGCCCAACGCTGACTTCCTTCCGCCAGGCCATGAGCGCTTAGTGGAGGACGCCCCCACCTGAGCCCATGGACTGTTACAGGTTTCTCTACCTCATCAAGCCCCGCCCTTCCGGGCGGGGAGGGGAGGAAAAGGGACTTCTCGGGGGCTCCCGCGCCGCCAGGCCGAAGCCTCGGATCGAGCAGACCCCACGCGTGCGACACCACCACAGCACCCCTGAGCCACACCCGCAGCACCCCTAAGGCAGCCGCCGTACCGGTAGCCAGAACCCCCACAGCCGGGCAGCGGCCAGGGTGCGGGTAGGCGGGTGCTCTTGCCTTTCAGGCATCCGGCGCGCTGGCCAATCGGCTTATCCAGCCGCCGCTACGGATCACACCCCACCGGCCCGCACTGCGGGCCGGCGCGGGCTCGTGGGCGGGGGCTCCGCTCCTGCCTCCGGCCCGCGCCGCCCCCGCCCCCGGCCCCGCGCCACCAGAAGTTGCCACGGGGTGACCCGCTTCACGCTTTGGCCCGCCCAAGAACAGCGCCGGACCGAGCAGACGTCCCCGCCACCCGCACCAGGCCGCGCCTCTGCCTGGGCGCCCTGATCCGGCCGGACGCTGGAGAGGGGCACCGCAAGGAACATGGAGGTGCAGGTAGACCAACGCCGGGACGCCCTTCGGAGCGCGGAGGAAGTGCAGGTGGATGGATGAGGCGTGGCGGATGGCTGGGGCTGGTCGAGCACGACTTACGCCTTGGTCCAAAGCATGCCTCCGGCGGGGGCGCTCCGGCTCCGGGATGGAGGGGGCGCCGTTCGCGAGTGCGGGACCGTCGTGGCGTGCGCTGGGAAGCTCCCATCCCGTCTGCCATCGACCCAGGCAAAGCCGAGCAGACACGGGTCCTGGCGTCCAGGTCGTTCGTACAGTGGCGCGCTCCACCTGGACGCCAGGACCCGCGCCCGCTCCACATACGTGTGGGCCGACGGCAGACGGGATGGGAGCTGGGGAAGGTGGTGGGCTGAGATGGGCGTGCAGCCGGAGTCGAGACACCCGTCAGCGAGGTCAACACCGCCGGAGGAGAGAAGACAGTACCGATCGTGCGCTAGCGGGCCCGCCCATGCTGTGAGGGATGAGAGCAGCGAACAGGAGGCGCCCTGACTCAGCCGTTGAGACTCCACCAACTTCAATCGACAGACGGGGCCAGCCCACTCCATTCAGTCAACGCCTCTGCCTCCGCGAAGACCACAACGCCGGAGAGTCCTGCCCCCGGGCCTAGGTCGATCACCAAGGCTTGCTCACTGGCCTTCTGTGGCTCGTCACCCTCGAAAGGCCTCACAGCGGTGATGAGGCGGCGAGGAATGACATGCACGTCACCGGAATTGAGCTCGAACACAAGAGGGCTGTTTGGCTCGAACCACACGACCCCAGGCCCCGCCATGTGCGCTCTCGTCAGCATGGCCACCAAGGCTTCGCCACGTGCTGTCACCCTCGCCGAAGACGGAGCTGACATCGGGTCAAATTCTTCCGCCGGACCGTCCCGCGTGATGGATCGATGCACCATCAATTGGCGTGACGCGCGTGTGGGACGCCTTCGAGCCATCCCAACGGCCACAGCCAGGACGATGGCGACTCCAATAACGGTCAAAATCAACATGTGCGGCCCCACGTCGTACTGACAGTGCACGCAGAGTATGGCCCCCATCACACGGCTGAACACCCTCTTGAGCGGCCTCCGTGCCGGGGGTGATCGCCCAACGATGATGCACGCCAGGACACAGCGACGACACCGATCGTTCGCGTAGGTGCGGCCTCTCCAGGCGCGCGTTCGCTGAGTGTCTATCTGTGTGACAACGCCGATGCACGGTGGCGAACAACCACGAACACCTGTGGACCATCGCAGCAGGTGAGAGGCCAATTGCCCCAAGGTCACGCGCCCGCACATATTGCTTCGGGACGAAGAGGTCGTGGGTTCAAATCCCGCCACCCCGACAGAGTAAGACCAAGTCAGGGGCCTGATTCGAGAGATCGAATCAGGCCCCTGATTGGCTTTGTAGATCGTTTGGGAGAAATCTGGGAGACGATCTCGGCCGGGGTCTCCCAGGCGGGTGCACGGTGGGGCGTGGGTGGCACGGCCGTGACGTCCGGCCCTCCCGTGCGTCCGCAGGTCAGGCACCAAATGACCTGTCCGCCGGCGGTGATTCCCCGACGTATGACTCGGGTTCGTTTCCCGTCATCCGCTCTTCGCGCGAAACCCCGGGTCCGAGGCCAGGGCGTTCGTCGCACTTCAGCCGATCCAGCTGATGGTCCAGGGCGGCCAGGGCCGATGTGCGCGTGTGGTGGCCGAGGAGCAGGGCATTGCCGAGGCCGGCCACCAGGGCGAGCAGGATGTCCGCCTCTCGTTCGGGGTCGCCCTCGGCCTGGGCGGAGGAGACCAGGCCGACGACGGCCTCGCGCAGTTGGCGGTTTCCGGCGTGGAAGCGGTCGGCGATGGCCGGGTCTTTCAACGCTCGGATGAGGAAGGCGTTGGCCACGAGTGCGTCCCTGCGGCTGTCGTCGTCCGTCGGGAGCAGGGCGACCATGAAAGCGCGCACGGCCGTGCGGGGGGTGCGGGAACCAGCCGGTTCGGCGAGCCCTTGGGCGATGCGATGGCCGACCCGCTCATGCAGGCGGCTGGTGGCGTGGAGCAGCATCTCGTCCCTGCCGCGGAAGTAATGCTGGACCAGCCCCTTGGAGATCCCGGCCTCCCGCGCGACCTGACCGAGGGTGACGCCTTCCAGGCCGCTGGCGGCGGCGATCCGCCACACGGCGTCGACGATCTCCCGTCTGCGCTGCTCGTGGTCGACTCGCTTGGGCACCCCGCCCACCCCATTTCGCCATCCGATCGCATTGCCAAAGTGCGTCGCAGATTTTTATAATCCGATCGTATCGCAAAAAGGAGGCACACCCTGATGGGCATTGGCGCGTACCGGTCACCCGAAGCCCACGCCCGCTTCATCGCGGCCTACGAGTCCGCGATGCGTGTGCTGCCGGAGCCGGTGGACACCCACGATGTGGCGACCGCATACGGAACCGTGCGGGTGTACCGCTTCGGCCCCCTGGGCAACGACCCGCTCGTTCTCCTGCCTGGGCGCGCGGCCACCTCCGTGATGTGGCGGCCCAATCTCCCCCGCCTCGCCGAGCACCGCCCCGTGTTCACGGTCGAACCGCTCGGAGAGCCCGGGCTCAGCAAGCAGACCGCCCCCTTGCGTGGTGCCCAGGATCAAGCCGACTGGCTGGAAGCGGCCCTGGCGGGGCTCGGTCTCCACGGCATCCACCTGGTGGGCCACTCTTTCGGCGGCTGGCTCGCGTGCAACTACGCAGCACGGATGCCCGGGCGGCTGGCTTCGCTCACCCTTCTCGACCCGGTGCGCACGCTTGGCGACTTCCCCGTCGAGCTGCTGCTCCGCTCCGCCCTGACCGCCGTGCCGGGGGTCTCCCGCTGGGCTCGCCCCGCGTTCTTCCGCTGGATCAACGGCGGCGTCGCCGTCCGGCGGGAGGACCCGGTCGCCGACCTGATCGCTGCGGGCATGCGGGACTACCGCATGGCCACGCCGATGCCGCCCCTCATCACCGACTCCCAACTACGGTCGCTCGCCCTCCCCGTCCTCGCCCTCGTCGCGGGACGCAGCGTCATGCACGACCCGCAGGCCGCCCTTGCCCGCGCTCAGGCACAGATCCCGGGCGTCCGGGCCGAGTTGTGGCCCGCGGCCACCCACTCCCTTCCCTCCGAATCCCCCGCCGAGACCGACGCCGCCATCCTGCGCTTCGTCGACAGCGTCACCGCATAGCCGCCGCCACGCCGGTGCCCTGGGGCCCGGCGTGGCGTGCGGGTCACATGAAGGCCGTGCGGTGGGCGGTGGCCCACTGGTGGAAGGTGCGGGGCGGTGTCCCGGTCACCTCCTCGACGGTCGGGTAGACCTGGGACTCGTCGAGGGTGCCGTCGCCGTAGAAGCCGAAGAACGCCCGGATGTACGGTTCCGGCACCCCGGAGGCGGCCATGGCGGCCCGGCCCTCGTCGTCCGACAGGGCGTGGAAGCGCAGGTCGCGGCCGAGGACCTCGGCCAGGGTCGCCAATCGCTGGGCCGGCAGCAGGGGTTCGGGGCCGCTCAGCGGATGGACGCGTTCCTCGTGGCCGGGGTCGAGGAGGGCGCGGACGGCGACGGCGGCGATGTCGTACGGGTCGACCGACGCGACCGGCACCGCGCCGAAGGAATCACGGACGAGGTCGCCCTCGCGGAGCTGGGGCAGCCAGCGCAGGGCGTTCGACATGAAGGCGTTGGGCCGCAGGAACGTCCAGGCGAGGCCGGACTCCCGGACCGCGGCCTCCGAGCCGATCATGTACCGGGAGAGGACGTTGTCGGTGTCCGTCGCGACCGTCGCGAGGCTGGAGAGCAGGACGACCCTTTCCACTCCGGACCGCCGCATGCGTGCGAGGAGCCCGGGCATGTCGCGGTAGCCGGGGAGCAGGAATACACCGCGTACGCCGTCGAGTGCGGGCGCGAGGGAGTCGGGGTCGTCCAGGTCCCCGACGGCCTGCTCGGCCGGTACGTCGGTGGGTTTCCGTACCAGCGCGCGGACGGGCTCACCGGCGCGGGCCAGGGCCCGGACGACCTCGCCGCCGACGTTTCCGGTGGCGCCGGCGACGAGGATCACCGGAGGGTCCGTCCGAAGTGGGCGGCCACGGCGTCGACGGCGATCGTGACCTGGGGTTCGGTGTCGTAGAAGTCGAACTGGGTGCCCTGCGTCCACAGCAGGTCCTTCGGACCGGCGAGGCCGGCGTGGAAGCGGCGGGCGCCGTCGGGGATCGCGGCGTCCTCGCTGTGCACCAGCAGGGTGGGCCGGTCGATCCGGGGTGCGAGGGCGATGGCGTCGTAGGTGAGCCAGTCCGCCCAGGACATGACGGCGAAGCGGTTGGGCCAGGCGGGGATGTTGCCGCGGGCGGGGTTGAGGTAGAAGTCGATGTCGTACGGCATCGCCGCGTGTTCGTCGGTGGCCGAGACCACCGGCACGTAGTCGATCTCGCCGATCTCCTCGTAGCGACCGCGGGCCTCCCGGCCGGTCTTGATCCGTTCGGCGACCGCTTCCGTGCCACCGTAGGCGTCCTCGCAGATGGCGGCGTCGTGCAGCCAGGGTGCCACCAGGGCCAGCGAGCGGACCCGGGGGTCGTGGGCGGCGTTGTCGGACATGTACATCGCGGCCGCGCAGATGCCGAGGGCACCGAGCCGGTCGCCGTCGACCGCCTCGTGGGCGGCGAGGAAGGTGAGCGCGTGGTGGATGTCGCGCACCTTGCGGGCCGGGTCCTCCACGTCCCGCGGCTCGCCCCCGGACTCACCGAAGCCGGTGAAGTCGAAGGAGAGCGCGGCGTATCCGCGGGCGGCGAGCCGCTCGGCGTACCGGTCGGCCATCAGCTCCTTGACACTGGTCCACGTGCCGGCGACCACCACCGCGGGCAGCGGGCCGGCCGTGTCGGTGCCGTCGGGCAGGAAGAGGTTGCCGGTCAGGGTGGTGCCCTCGCTGTCGAAGGCGACCTTGGTCAGGTGTGTCATGCGTACTCCAACGTGGCTGTGGTGATCAGTCCATCGGTGATGTCGAGGCGGTAGCGGGCGCGGAAACCGTCGCCCGTGCCATCGGGGCGGAAGCGGACCAGGAGGGTGGTCCCGCCCGGGTGCGGGGTGTGGTCGAGGAGGGTGTAGCTGCCGCCGATGACCTCGGCTGCGGCCCAGCGCCGGATGGCGTCCCGGCCGCGGATCTCGCGTCCGACGTCGACGACCAGGCCGTCCGGGGCGAACGCGGAGGCGACGGCGCCGGCGTCCCGGGCTGCCACGGCGTCGAGGTAGCGCTGGGCGGCGGCGACGAGGGGGCCGCGTGACGGGGGGCCGGCGGGGGGAGCGGCGGTTACGGTCGGAGGCGCCGTGGCGAGTGGCGTCACCGAATGGTCGGCGTCATTCCGTACCAGGCCGGCGCCGGCCACGGCCGCGAGAGCGCCGGCCGCGAGCAGGCCGGCGGTCACCGCCGCCACGGCGGCCGGTCTCCTCATCGTTCTCCGTCACTCCAGACCACCGTCATCACCACGCCGGTGATGCGCCAGCCGCCGCCGGTGCGGGCCAGGTCGAAGCGGTACGTGCCGCCCAGCGTCCACAGCGAGTCGTCGGTCTTCCGGTGGGTGGCCTGGAAGGTGGCGGTGCACACCGCGCCGTCGCCGTCGAGGGTGACCAGGTGGTTACCGAGAAGGTGGTGGGTGGCGGCGTACACGCCAAGGCCGGTTCTCCAGCCCTCGACGATCTGCGCCGGGGCGAGGGCGACGGGCTCGCCGCCGTTGAGGCTCGTGTAGTCGAGGGTCACCTTGTCGGCGAACAGCCCGGCCAGCGCGTCCCATTCACGCTGGTCGGCGTGCCAGGCCATGCGGGTGCAGGTGTCGATGACGTCCAGTCGGTCCATGCGGATCATCCTCGTCGCGGGCGAGGCAGCTCCAGGTGCGGAAACGCTGCACGAATATCTGCAGGATCTTGCAGCGGGTCCGGGTCCGGGTCCTTCACAGCCAGCCGCGTTCCTTCGCCAGAAGCGCAGCCTGGAAGCGGCTGTGGGCTCCCAGGCGGGCCATCAGGTCCGCGACGTGTGCGCGGAACTTGCGCACGGACAACTGCACGGAGCGGGCGGCGGTCTCGTCGGTGGGGTGACGGGCCAGTGCGTGCAGCACCTGCTGCTCGACCGGGGTCACCGGCAGCTCCTCCAGGTCATGGGCGCGGGCCCACATGCCGTCGAAGACGTCGGTCAGGAGGGATACGAGTCCGGGGTGACGGATCTGCAGCGTCCCCGCCTCGGGGTCGGCGGGGTCGGCCGGAGCGAACGCGACGGTGCGGTTGACCACGGTCACGTCGTGGAGCGGCTCGGTGGTGGTCCGGTGCAGGTCGCCCCGGGCGTGCCGGGACCTCGCGTCCGCGTTCCGCTCCGGGCGGTGCACGGCGTGCGCGGCCAGCAGCGTCCGGCTGTTCAGGCCGGCGGCCAGAGCGCGCCGGAACGGCGCCTGGTCGCGCAGGTCCGGCCAGAGGGACTCGCCGGTCGAGGTGCGGCCGTCGATGTGGGAGAACTCGCCGGGACGGTCGACGAGCATCGTGTGGATGCGGTGGGTGAGGGTCATCGGATTGCCGATGTGCTCGATGGCGCGGGTGGGGCGTCTGCCGCGGTGTTCTTCCGACAGTTCGGTGACCAGGTCCCAGATCAGGTCGAGGTGCGGGAGCTGTCGTCGGATCTCCTCCGCCCGCCGCTGGAGGAGAACGTTCACGGCCGTGGCGGGCGGGACGGGGGCCGAGGTGCTGTCCACCAGGCCCAGTTCCCGCAGCCGGCCGAGCGCAGGGCCCTCGGCGGCCGCCCCGGGGACGCGTAACAGGCGCCGGTACAGGGCCTCCTGTTCGGCGGTCAGGCCCAGACTCGACAGACTCATCGTCTCCCCTGTTCCTCTTGACGAGCCGGTTCATCGCAGCAGGTGGGCGGCTTCGACTCGGTGAAGGTGAACGAGGACGTCGTACGAGCGCCCAAGGGCGGTGTGCGGGTCGTCGGTGGACCAGTACAGGCCGTAGGAACGGGTCGGCCGTGCGGTGTCCAGCCAGGTGCGGGCCGCCGTCGGCGCGGTGCGCAGGTCGATCACGAAGTCGCGGAGGCGGACCTTGTCGAGGGTGTGCTCGTTGTGGCCCTCGGGGGCGGGGGCGACGGTGTACGTCTTGGGGTGCGTGGTCGTGAAGTCGGGCAGGGCGTTGACGGTGCCGTGGTCGAAGGTCAAGCCGATGTTGACGTAGTCGTCGCCGAGCCGCGTGCGCAGGAACGCGCCGGTGGGCTCGGGGAACAGGGCCGGGTTGTCGCTGGTGTAGGCGACGTGGCCGTTGTTGGAGGCGAGCAGGATCCGCCCGCCGTGGCGCCGTAGCCACCACGCGGTGTTGTCTGCCATGGCCCGGTCGCGGTAGCGCATCCGCTCGGCGAAGTCCTCGAAGGCGTAACCGGTGAAGCTCTGCGCGATGGCGGTGGCGTTCTGCAGGGCCCAGGCGTATGCCTCCCGGCTGCGCCGGTCGTCCCGGTGAGGGCGGCCCCGTTCGCGCAGGAGGGCGAGGACGGCGTCGGCCGCGGCCGCGTCCTGCTTCCGATCGGCCTCGCTCTTCTCGTAGAGCTGGTGGTTCATCCACCTGCCGGCGTCGGTGTTCTCCTCCGGCCGGAGCGTCTTGTACAAGGTCTCAGCCCTGTCGGCCAGGTCGGGGCGGTAGCGAGTGACGTAGCCGGTGACCTGATCGAAGGCGGCCCTGCCCGCGAAGCCGAGGTCGTTGCCGACAAAACGGAGCTGCGGCCGGTCGGGGTGGGCGAGGTTGTAGCGGCGCATCCAGTGGATCAGGTCCAGGTATTCCTGGGTGCTCCAGAAGACGTACTGGCCCTGGAACTCGCTGCGCATGATCTGCTCCGGATCGCCGATGCCCCGGGTGACATAGGCGTCCAGCCGCAGGCCGGTGCTCCAGCTCGTCTCCAGGGCGAAGGTGGTGAAGCCCCGGGTGGCGACCAGGTGACGGAACACGCGCTGCTTGAGGATGAAGAACTCGTGGGCGCTGTGGCTTGCCTCGCCCAGACCGACGACCCGGGCTCCGCCGATCATCCGGTCCAGAGCGTGCAGGTCGCCCAAGGAGTACGCGCTGCCGTCCAGAGCGCCGACCGGGCCGGAGCCCGCGGGCGTGGCCGCTGCGGCAGCGCCCGTGACGGTGCCGAGCGTCGCGGCCGTGAGCGCAGCAGCCGTGGCCATGGCGAGCAGACGGCGACGGATGACGGGACGGGCGTGGGTCATGGGGCTCTCCTTCGACTGGACGTCGGGATGTGGCAGGACCATAGCCAGCAGTTGGGCGGACGCACAAGACGCTTGAATAAGACGAACGCCTCACGCAAGCGCACAATGCAGTCTGGTAGCGTTCGCGTTCATGGGGAATCGCGAGGATCTACTGGCCGGCGCCAGGCGCTGCCTTCAGGAGAAGGGCTGGGCGCGGACCACGGTCCGCGACATCACCACGGCGGCCGGCGGCGTCAGCATGGCCGCCATCGGTTACCACTTCGGCTCCCGCGAGGCACTGCTCAACGCCGCTCTCATCGAGGCGATCGACGAGTGGGGCACCCGAATCGGCCGCACACTGAACTCGTACGGCGAAGCCGGAAGCACCCCGGCCGAGCAGTACGAGGCGATGTGGGCCGCGATCATCGCCTCCTTCCCTCGCGACCGCACCCTGTGGCTGGCCACCTTCGAGGCACTGCTCCAGGCCGAACACTCCGAAGAGCTCCGCCGCTATCTGGCGGGCAGCCAGGCCCAGGGGCGACGGGGCCTGGCCGCTCTGCTGCTCGACACCGACGAGAACGGCATCGACGACACCGCCGCCCGCACCCTCGGCGCCACACAGATGGCCTTGTTCGCCGGCCTGATGACCCAGTGGCTCACCGACCCCGACCACGCCCCTGACGCAGCCGACATCACCGCCGGACTCCGCGCGCTCACGGACATCGTCGGCACACCCAAGACTCAGGAAGGGACCCCGGCCAAGTAGGTGTGAGGAGCCGGCAGCCGGCACGGACGTGAAGGACGCGAAGCGGCTCGCGTCACCGATGAGCGCGAGGCCCTTGACCGGGCGGTCACGTCGGCGAATCACGAGCGGGCGGCATTGAGCCCATCTGCAACGTCAGAGAGGTCGTGGGTTCAAAACCCGCCACCCCGACCGCCGAAGTGCCAGGTCAGGGGCCTGATCCGCTTAGCGGGTCGGGTCCCTGAGTGGCGGGCTGCGCTCCCGTGGCGGACGGGGCCGCAGAGGCCGGCTTCGGGCTGCGTTCCTCCGTCCGGGCCCACCTCCTCCGCGCGACGGCGGGTAGCCCGCAGAGCGTCCAGCTCGCCCGAGTGCTCATGCCGACGCCTCAGGCGTCCCCGCGCGGGTCCGCCGGCGGTGCCGGTCCAGCTCGAACATGCCGAGCAGGGCGGTGACGGCGTTCAGGGGGAACGCGACAGCCTCGGCGACAGCGGTGATGCCCCACGCGCGGCTGATGCTCGCCGCCAGCGCGCAGCACAGCAGCAGCGTCGGCAGCACCCGGCGCCACAGGGGCAGCTGTGCGAGCCGCCATACCCGTACGCACAGCGTGATGTTGAACAGCAGGAAGGCCAGTGCGAAGACGGCGAGGAGGAGAAGGGTGAGTGGCATGGCAGAGCGCTCCAGGGCAGGCGGGACACCGCGCCGACCAGACTTCCCGGCTCACCGGCGCACGATCCTACTGACCCTCTGGGGAAGTTCGATGAACGCCTCCACCGCATGGGGCTCTTCGGCGACGACCTCGCTTGGGATGGGTGGGCGGTGTCCCACACACGTTCCGTCGTCCCGACGGGGGCGGGGGTGTTCGCGCGTTGGCGGCATCAGGAGCGCGTAAAGATTGCCGGGATCCGGCAGTGAACTCCTGTGCGGTCCGGTGAGAGCATCCCCTCGACGGCAGAAACGGCACTGCATCTGCGGACGAGCCGAGAGGGCATGAATATGGCTTGGTTTCTCGGTCTCGGCATAGCGGGTCTTGTGCTGCTCGTCCTGAGCCTGGTCTTCGACGGGGTGTTGGAGGGGGTCCTCGACGGACTCGGCGGGGGACTGGACGGGTTGCTGTCGTTGCCGGTGATCGCGGGGTTCGTGTCGGCGCTCGGGTTCGCCGGGGCGATCACGATGGGCGTCACCGGTACGGGGGCGGGGGTCGCCACCGGTGCGGGCGTGGTCGCGGGGGTCGTCGTGGCCTGGCTGACGGGAAGGTTCAGCCGGGCACTGATGCGCGACGGTTCCGCGCCCGCGCCGAAGGGCGAGGACCTGACGGGCACGTCGGGCGCCGTGGTGACGGCGATCCCGGCGGGAGGGTACGGCGAGGTGCTGCTGCACCTGTACGGCCAGCCGGTGAAGTACGCGGCGAAGGCGTCCGGTCCGGTTCCGCGTGGCGCCGAGGTGTGGGTGGAGTCGGTGCTCTCCCCGACCTCGCTCGTAGTACGGCCCGTCGAGCGCTGACGCTCCCTCCACCTCATTTGTTTCTTCAGCTCCACTCTCAAGGGATGTGCGTCATGAGCCCTGTTCTCACCGCTGTGGTGGGCATCGTCGTACTCGTCGTTCTCCTCGGCCTCGTGGTCATCACGCGCTACAAGGTCGCCGGGCCCAGCGAGGCGTTCATCATCACCGGCCGGCGTGGCAAGCAGGCCACCGATCCCGCCACCGGGCGCGTGTTCACCGACAACAGCGGCCAGAAGGTCGTGGTCGGCGGCGGCGTCTTCGTCGTGCCGTTCGTGCAGCAGCGGTTCACGCTCGACCTGTCCAGCCGGCACATCCCGGTCGCCGTGCGCGGAGCCGTCACCCTGCGCGGGGTGAAGGCCAACCTGGAGGGTGTCGCGATCGTCAAGGTCGGCGGGACGGAGGACTCGATCCGGGCCGCGGCCCAGCGGTTCCTGATGCAGCAGGACGGGATCGTCGGCTTCACGCAGGAGGTGCTCTCCGGCGCGCTGCGGTCGATCGTCGGCCGGATGTCGGTCGAGGACATCATCCGGGACCGGGCCGCGTTCGCCGGGCAGGTCGCGGAGGAGGCGGAGGCCAGCCTGTCCGGGCAGGGCCTCGTCCTGGACGCCTTCCAGATCCAGGACATCACGACCGAGGGCTCCTACCTGGAGGACCTCGGCCGCCCCGAAGCCGCCCGCGCCAAGCAGGAGGCCGACATCGCCGAGGCGGTCGCCCGGCGCGCCGCCGAACAGGCCAGGCTCAAGGCGGAGGAGGAGATCGCCATCGCGCAGCGCACCCTCTACCTGAAGCAGGCCGAGATCAAGGCGCAGACCGACGAGGCCGCCGCCCAGGCCAACGCCGCCGGTCCGCTCGCCGAGGCGGCCCGCCAGCAGGACATCCTCACCGAGCAGGAGAAGGTCGCCGCACGTCAGGCCGCCCTCACCGACCGGCAGCTCGACACCCAGGTCCGCAAGCCCGCCGACGCCGCCCGCTACCAGGCCGAGCAGGAGGCCGAGGCCCGCCGCATCGCCCTGGTCAAGGAGGCCGAGGCCGCCGCCGAGCGGGACAGGCTGACCGGTGAGGGCGAGAAGGCCCGGCGCGCGGCCCTCGCCGAGGCCGTACGCATCGAGGGGGAGTCCGAGGCCGCCGCGATCGGGGCGAAGGGTGCCGCCGAGGCCGAGGCCATGCGCAAGAAGGCCGACGCCTTCGCCCAGTACGGCGACGCCGCCGTCCTCCAGATGCTCGTCGAGGTGCTGCCGCAAGTCGTCGGCAAGGCCGCCGAGCCGCTTGCCGCCGTCGACAGGATGACCGTCATCTCCACCGACGGTGCGAGCCAGTTGACCCGTACCGTCACCGACAACGTCGCTCAGGGCATGGAGCTCCTCTCGTCCGCCACCGGCGTGGACCTCGCCTCGCTTCTCCAGGGCATTACTCAGAAGAAGCCGGCGACCGAGACCGCCGCAGCCCCGGTGTCTCGCAGCACACCGGTCGAGATCGCCGACTGAGACGCAGCGCTCGTGGCCCGCAGCTGCGTTGGTGACCGGTCAGGTCGCGCCTGTCAGGAGCAGCGGTCGGGCCCCGGCGGCAGCCGGAGTCCTTGCCCGTCCGGATCGCCGGACGGGCAAGAACGACGCGAGAAGGGCGTCCGCGTCCTTCGCTGAGAAGATCACCACCATGACGATCTCGTTGCGCATCGACCGAATCCTCGGTGACCGTCCCTTCGCCGAGGTCGGTGATCCCGTACTCGCCGTCGATGACGAGGGCCGCGGGCTGCTGGCAGTGGCAGGCACGTACGGGCCGGTGGCGGGCGTGGACGAGTTCGGCAGTACCGCGCCGGTCGGTGTCTACGGCACCGGTGATCTGGCCTGCCGAGCCCTTCTCCGTGCGCGCCGTCCCGTGCACGCGATGGCTTTCCACCCCGGGCTCCCCCTGCTGGCCGTCGGCACGGGCGACTACGACGGCGGCTACTTCTTCGAAGGGGAACTGCTCCTTCTGGACTGGGAGACGGGCCGCGCCACATCGCTCATCGCAGACGGTCTCGGTCGCCAGGTCCTGGGCCTGGAATGGCTCAGCGAACAGGAACTGCGCGTGCTGATGGCACCGCCTGACGACTGGCAGGACGACGACGCGTGGAGCGAAGGGCACGTCGCGGTGGTGCATCGGCCCGACTGGAGGGTCGTACCGCCCCGGTCGATCACCGGAGACGAGCTGGCCGGACCGCGGGTGCCGGCCCCGCGAACCGACCGTCGAGCGGATGCCCGCGAGACGGTCTCCGGTCTGCGTACGGACTGGGACCCGCGACGCAACGTCCGCGCGGTGGAGGAACTGTCCGACGGCAGGATCGTGGCGACGCTCGACGGGGTCCAATTGGAGTCCTGGCTGCCCTCGGGGCGACGGCAGTGGGCCGTCCGGGACGACGATGGTGGCGGCCGCGACATCGTCATCGCCGCGGATGAGCGATCGGCCTGGGTTGGTCTGGTGCGGCTTCCGTGGGAGGAGCGTGCTCAGGCGGTGGTCCGGCTCGCGCTCCAGGACGGGGCGCAGCTCGATCACCTCACTCCCTCCGGCTCGGTGTCCCTGGTGCGATGTGCTGACGGCCTGCCCGCCCTCGCACCCACCGGACAGAACGGGGAGCGGAGCAGGTTGCGTATCCGGCGTGGCAGCCGGATCTACTTTCTGGAGACCGTTTCCGCGGAGGGCGGGACCTGGCTGGCGGCAGCGGATCCGGGGTCCGTACCGGTCGCCGAGCGTCCGCGTGAGCCGGCGGAGGCGGAGGTCGATCGGTTGTGTCCCTACTCGTGGAAGCCAGGTGAGACGCACTTCGCCGGCCCCGGCGTGGAGACCGCCGACGGTGACCTGATCCATGCCGGCATCGTCTTTCACGGCCACGGGTTGCAGCCCGGCGGCTCGTTCGTCGTACGGCGCACGGTGGCCGGTGAAGAGCCGACTTGGGTCTTCCGGACGGACCGGAGGGCCATGGACCTCGACCACGACACGGAGGCCGTCTACGTCACGTACGACGACGGCGAGATCGTCGGGCTCGATCTCCGTGACGGCAAGGTCCGCTGGCGTCTCCACCTGGCTGTTGCCGGAGTACCCGTCGTGGCGACCGCGCTGACCGTTGCCGGACCCGGCCGACTGCTCATCGGCACCGCCGACGGGCGACTCCTGGACTGCTCGACCGTCTGAGGGATCCGTGTGAAGCGTCGGTTCTTCACGGTCGGCGCAAGGGAGGGCCGGAGGATCCGCTCAGGAGCATCACACGGGCTGCACACGGCGTTTCAGGAAGGCCATTAGCGTGGCTGGTCGCTCGATCCCATGTCCGAGCGCGACCATGCCGTCGGCCGGCCGGCCGACGGCACAGCCAGCTCAGGAAGATCGCAGATGGACTACTGCTCCTCGTGTCGTCGGCATCTCAACGGCGCCCTGGTGTGTCCGGGGTGCGGCGCCTACGCGCCCGACATCGATCCCTCCTCCTCCCTCACCCGTGCCGTTGACCCGGCAACGATCGTCGTCGGCGTGGAGGAGCCCCTGAGCGCGGACGCGGGCGACGGCCACGCGGCGCCGTCGGCCACGTCGGCGGGAAGGGCGGCGCGGCGTCGGCAGCTGGCGCGGTGGAAGAAGAAGCAGCGCCGGGCGGTCGTGGCGACCGCCGTGGCCCTGGTCGGGGGCGGTCTGACCGTGGCCACCATGGACCGGGGCACAGCCGACCGCGCCCAGGCGGCGACGGCGCCGGAGGCCCCGGACCTGCGTGCCGTCCAGGGACAGGTCCCCGAACAGGCCCGTCCGTCGGCGGAGCGGACCGATGTCCCCCGGCCCTCCCGCACGAACCCCGCGCCCGGACGCGCTGCCGAGCTCCCGCGGCAGCAGGCTCCGGAAGCCCCGTCCCACGCCACGCCGGCCCGGCCGCACCAGGACGCCACCGCCTCCGCCGCTCGGAAGGCGCCGGCGCCGACCTCGCAGCCGCCGTTCACGGCGCCCTCCTCCGGCGGCACCGTCCCCGACCGCGGTGCCGATACGGGGACGGGCAGCCAGGAGGCCACCCCGCCGCCTCCGGCCGCTGACAACACGAGCGCGGGCGGCACCAGCCCCTCACCCGCCGCCACCTCGCCCGCGGAGCTGTGTCTGCTGGTGGTCTGCCTCGGCTGACCCCGCTGGAGACATGAGGAGGCCAAGCCCATGAGTCCCCGCTATCAGGTCCAACTGCACCGCATCGGCCGCTGGTGGGCCCTCGACGTCCCCGAACTGACCCTGCACACCCAGTGCCGCACGCTCGACGAAGCCGACGGTCTGGCGCGCGGCCTCATCGCCGACGCGCTCGGCGTCGAGGGCGAGGCGATCGATCTGGAGCTGGTGGTCCCCGAACTCGCTTCCGTTCTCGATTCCGTGGCCGGTGCGCGACAGCGTCGGGACGCGGCGGTCGCCGACGAGCAGGAGGCCATCGCCTCCGCCGTCCGCGCACTCGTCGGCGACCTTCACCTGAGCCAGGGCGATGCCTGTCGCCTGCTGGACCTGGCCCCGGAGGAGGTGGCCGGGTTCACGCCGCCGCGGGGCCGGGCGGGCACCGGCATGCGGCAGCGCGGCCCGCTCGCCCCGGCCGCTCCTGGGCCGGGAACCTCCGGTTCCAGCCCCTCCGCTCGCACCGGCCCCGGCGCTCCCGCCCCCGCCGGGCGGCGCCGGCATGCGGCGCCGGCGGCGCGCCCCAGCTGGGCGGTTCAGGGAGACGGCTGAGCCTGAACGCGGACGGCACCGACGTGGTGCGCGAGGAGCGGGCCCGGCCCCGAGCGGCGGTCCGCGTACCGCCCCTTGTGTCCGGCCGTACCGGAGCCGCCTGCTGGCACACTGGGCGGAGCCGAGGAAGGGGGCCCCGTATGTCGGTGGTCGGCAATCTGCGGAAGGTGGCGCGGCTGGGCCGGAGCCGGCGGCGGGTGGACCTCAGTCATCCGGCCCGTTCACCCTTGGGCTCCGCCGTCGTCAACTGCGTCGTCTACCAGGACGGGGTCCGCCGGGACGGGGCGCCTGCCGTGGAGGATGCCGTACGGCAGGTGCGCAAGCAGGGTGGCGGATTCGTGTGGCTCGGGCTGCACGAGCCCACGGTGGAGGAGTTCGCCGGGGTGGCCGAGCTGTTCGACCTGCACGAGCTGGCCGTCGAGGACGCCGTGCACGCCCAGCAGCGGCCGAAGCTGGAGCAGTACGGCGACGTCCTGTTCTCCGTCTTCAAGACGGTCACGTATGTCGAGCACGAGCAGCTCACCGCGACGAGCGAGGTCGTCGACACCGGTTCGATCATGGTCTTCACCGGTCCGGACTTCGTCGTGACCGTACGGCACGGGCGCCATGGCTCCCTCGGTCCGCTGCGCGAGGACCTGGAGGCCGACCCCGAGCAGCTCGCCAAGGGACCCTCGGCGGTCCTGCACGCCATCGCCGACCACGTCGTCGACGACTACCTGGCCGTCGCCGACGCCGTGCAGAACGACATCGACGTGGTCGAAACGCTGGTGTTCGCGCCCCAGGGCGCGGCGAGCGCCGAAGCCGGCCGCATCTACCAGCTCAAGCGCGAACTGCTGGAATTCAAACGGGCCGTTGTTCCGCTCGGTCGGCCCCTTTACGTACTGTCCACGCGCGCCGTGCGATCCGTCGAGCCCGAGATACAGGCCTACTTCCGTGATGTCGCCGACCATCTCGCCCGCGTCACCGAGCAGATCACCGCGCTCGACGCCCTGATCGACTCCATCCTCCAGGCGCACCTGGCGCAGGTGACCGTCGCCCAGAACGAGGACATGCGCAAGATCACCGCCTGGGCCGCGATCATCGCCGTACCCACCATGGTCTGCGGTGTGTACGGCATGAACTTCGACCACATGCCCGAACTCCGCTGGCGCTTCGGGTACCCCCTCGCGCTCGGTCTCATCGCTGCCGCCTGTTTCGTGATCCATCGTGGGTTCAAGCGCAACGGGTGGTTGTGACGGAGGTCGGCTCAGGACTCCGGGGACGGTTCTGCGCCGGTGCCGCCCGGCCGCGCGGGCGCCCGGCTGATCAGGGGGCTTCCAGCTTGTCGCCGGGTAGGTTGCCGCCCCCGGTGAGCGGCATAGCGTGGAGGGTGGAGGGGATCGCAGCAGGAGACAGGAGGGAGGTCGTACGGGAGACATCCGCGAGCAGGAGGAAGTGAGACGTCATGACGTGGAGCATCTCCGGCAACTACATCGCCGGCTGCTCTTGCGCAGTGATCTGTGGATGCGCCGTCGACGCGAAGCCGCGCGGCGCGCAGGGGCGCGAAGAGTGCCTGGGTGTGAACGTGTTCCATGTGGCGGACGGGCGGCTGGACGACCTGGACCTGTCCGGGGTCGACTTCGCCCTGTACAACCGGTTCCCGTCGAACATGTCGGCCGGCGACTGGAAGATCGCGCTCGTCGTCGACAACGGCGCGAGCGACGAGCAGGCCAGTGCCCTGGAGCGCATCCTCTCCGGTGACGAGGGCGGTCCCTTCGGCGAACTGTCCCAGTTCTACGGCGAGTACCTGGGCATGGAGCGCGCCGGCGTGTCCCTGTCGGACACCGACAAGCCACGGCTGTCCGTGGAAGGGAAGAGCGACATCGAGTACGAGGCCCTGACCGGGCCCGACGGCGGCCCGACCACCGTGAAGAACGCGATGTTCGGGTTCGCGCCCGAGTACGGCATCGGGAAGGCGGCCGGGCGTTCCGACGCCTTCGGGCTCTCCTTCGACGCCTCGTACGGGGAGAAGGGTGAGTTCGCCTTCAGCAGCGAGCAGCCCGAAGGTGCGGCCATCGGGCGTGGCTGACCGGGACGGACCGACCGCACGGGCTCGTACGACGCTCGTATGACGGCCATGACGGCGGGGTGCCGTACCCCGCCGTCGTACGTGCGCCCCGCCGCACCGGCTACATCTCGTGGTCCATGTCCATCCCGCCGCCCTCGTGCGTCAGCCCCGGCAGCAGCCACTCGTGGAACGGCGCCAGCACCGCCAGCACCAGGAACGCCACGCCGACCGCCCAGCTCAGCCACGGCCCCCCGCGCCACAGCTTCTCCAGGAAGATCACGGCTGCGAGGCCGGCCATCGCGGCCAGGTTCATCATGCCGAGCGGCACCAGGATGATCATCAGGCCCCAGCAGCAGCCCACGCAGTACATGCCGTGGTGCAGTCCCACCCGTACGTCGCGCGCCACGGGCCGGAAGCCGGCGTAGTGCACCAGGTGGGAGAGCGGGTCGCGGCAGTGCCGCAGGCAGACCCGCTTCAGCGGCCCCAGCTGGTACAGGCCGGCCAGCAGGAACGCCCCGGCGCCCACCCAGCGGCCCGCCTCCGGGACCTCGTCCACCAGCGCCCCGGCACCCGCCAGCAGCCCATACGCGACCAGGCCGAACAGCGTCCACGCCAGCAGGTAGCCGCCCGCGAACTGGGCGGTCCGCGCCGCCCGTGCGACGCCCGCCGACTGCCGCCCGATGGCGCGCGCCCAGGTGATGGCGACCGGCGCCACCGACGGGAACATCATCGCGACCATCATCGTCACCCAGAGGACGAGGAAGAGTCCCAGGGGCGGTGCCATGGCCCCGTGGTCCATGGCATCCGCCTGCGCCACCGTGACCAGCCACGCGAGCGCCGCCAGCAGCACCATCAGGGCCCAGGCCGTGGCGATCTCCCGCGCCCGCAGCAGCGATGACGCTCCGGTGCCCAAGACGCCCGTGGGACCCATACGCCCAGCACAGCACGGATGCCCCGTACGCGCGACCGTGCCCCGGCGGGTGAGGGGCCGGGCCCTACCGCCCCCTCCCCCGTCCCCCGTACGGCGCAGGTACGGTCGCCGGCCACGGTCCGCGGGCGCACGCTGCTCGCATGAGCGACGACGCAGCGGGACACCGGCACGACATGGCGCCCGGGCACGCCCACGCCCACCACGAGGGCGGCGCGCCGGGGCCGGCGACAGCGGCGGGCGGGGGCTGGGCGACGGCCGGAGTGCTGTTCGCGGGCGTGCTGCTGCTCGTGCAGGGCGTGCTCGGCATGCTCCAGGGCGCCGTCGGCATCGCCGAGGACGACGTGTACGCGCGCGTCGGCGAGTACGTCTTCGAGTTCAGCCTCACCGCGTGGGGCTGGATCCACCTCGTGCTCGGCCTGGTGCTGGCCGCGGTCGGGTGGGGCATCCTGCGCGGTGCCGACTGGGCCAGGGCGGGCGGGCTGGCGCTCGCCTCGCTGTCCGTCATCGCCAACTTCCTCTGGCTGCCGTACCAGCCGATCTGGGGGTTCATCTGCCTCGCGATCGGCGTGTTCGTCCTCTGGGCGCTGTGCACGGCCGACACCACGCCGGCACCGCGCTGAGGGGCACCCGCGGCGTCGCGGACCGTGGCGGGCCTCGGCATCAAGAAGCCGTAAAGATTGCCGGAATACGGCAATGCCTTCGACACGGCCGCGCTGCCAGGATGGGCGAGGCAGGAACGGGGGGCCGATCCGGTGCCGGGATGCGGAAGCGCATGTCCCGGTACCGGATCGTCGGCCGCGCCGGGCGGGCGCACGCGAAGGGGCAGGCATGCGGGAGTTCTACGCCGCGGCGGTCGGCTTCCCCGCCTTTTTCTTCACCTCGGCCCTCGTCATCGTCGCCGGCTTCTGGCTCCTGGTGCTGCTCGGCGCCGCCGAGGTCGGCGGATTCGACGGGGACGTGCCGCTCGGGGCGCTCGGCCTCGGCGGACTGCCGGTCACCGTCGCCGTCACCTCACTGACCGCCACCGGATGGTTCACCGGTCTCGCCGGAAGCATCGCCCTCGACCGGCTGGTCGGCCCGGGACTGTCGCACACGCTGCTCTCGCTCCTCCTCTTCGTCGCCGCGCTCCTGGCGGGCCATCAGGCGACGGGGCTCCTCGCGCGATGGTGGCGCCGGCTGCGCCAGGGCTCGTACCGGGACACGAACGGACCGGGGGTCGAGCCCGCCGGTTCGGGCCGCCGAGGCGTTGGGGCTCCCGGCGGACCGGATCACCGCGGTCGAGTCGGCGATCACGCGGGCGACGGACTCGCGGGTGACGGGCCCACGGGCGGACATGCGCGTGACGGACACACGGGCGGACACGCGGGTGACGGACACGTGGATGTGCCCGGTCGACGCGTACGCCCGTCACGCGGCCGGCCGGGGGCGGCACGGGGCGGCGCGGCGATCAGGCGCTGAGGCCCGAGGCTGCGGGGTGGGGTTTTCCACAGGCTCGGCGGGATGTCGGCGGGGCGGAGCATCATGGACGGCATGACTGAACCGACCGCCGCTCAGCCGACCGCCCCGACCGAGTCCACGACCTCCCTCCCCGTGAGCAGCAGCACCCTTCCCGACCCCTCGGCCATGCCCGACTGGGAGAAGCGCTTCCGGGCGCCCCGCGTCTCGCTGCCGGAGTGGGCGCTGGACGCGCCGGGCCGCTGTCTGTTCGTGTCGAACGCGACCGGAACGTATGAGCTGTACGCGTGGGACCGGGAGACCGGTGAGCAGCGGCAGGTCACGGACCGCCCGAACGGCACGACGGACGGGACGCTCTCCCCCGACGGCGAGTGGATCTGGTGGTTCTCCGACAAGGACGGCGACGAGTTCGGCGTGTGGATGCGGCAGCCCTTCGACGGCGGGGAGGACGAGCCGGCCACGCCGGGGCTGGCGCCGTCGTACCCCGCGGGGCTGGCGATCGGGCGGGACGGCACGTCCGTCGTCGGCCGGTCCACGGACGAGGACGGTTCGACGATCCATGTGCTGCGGCCGGGGCACCAGCCGGTGGAGATCTACCGGCACCGCGAGTCGGCCGGGGTGGGCGACCTGTCTCACGACGGGACGATGATCGCGATCGAGCACACCGAGCACGGCGACGCCATGCACTCGGCGCTGCGGGTGGTGCGCCTCGACGGGTCGGTGGTCGCCGAGCTGGACGACACCAAGGGCGGCACGGAGGAGCTGGGCCTGGCCGTGCTGGGGTTCGCGCCGGTCGACGGGGACACCAGGCTGCTGGTCGGCCACCAGAGGCGGGGCCGCTGGGAGCCGATGATCTGGGACGTGGCCTCGGGCGAGGAGACGCACCTGGGGCTCGACCTGCCCGGTGACGTGTCGGCGGAGTGGTACGCGGACGGGTCGGGGCTGCTGGTCGTGCACGACTTCGAGGCCCGCAGCGAGCTGTGGCAGTACCGGCTGGCCACGGGCGAGCGCGTGCGGGTGGACACGCCCGCGGGGTCGGTGTCGGGGGCGACGGCCCGCCCGGACGGCACCGTCGAGTACCTGTGGTCGTCGGCCGCGCAGCCGCCGGCCGTGCGGTCCACGGCCGGCGGGGTCGTGCTCGACCCGCCCGGGATGGACGCGCCCGGGTCGGTGCCGGTCGAGGACGTGTGGGTGGACGGCCCGGGCGGGCGGATCCACGCACTGGTCCAGAAGCCGGCCGGGGCGAGCGGGCCGCTGCCGACGGTCTTCGACATCCACGGCGGCCCCACCTGGCACGACAGCGACGTGTACGGGGCGGGCCCGGCGGCCTGGGTGGACCACGGGTACGCGGTGGTCCGGGTCAACTACCGGGGGTCCACGGGCTACGGGCGGGAGTGGACGGACGCCCTGAAGCACCGGGTCGGTCTCATCGAGCTGGAGGACATCGCGGCGGTCCGCGAGTGGGCGGTGTCGTCCGGTCTGGCCGACCCGGCGCGACTGGTGCTGACCGGCGGCTCCTGGGGCGGCTACCTCACCCTGCTGGGCCTGGGCACCCAGCCGGACGCGTGGACCGTCGGCATCGCCGCCGTACCGGTCGCGGACTACGTCACGGCTTACCACGACGAGATGGAGTCCCTGAAGGCGATGGACCGCACGCTGCTGGGCGGCTCGCCGGAGGAGGTCCCGGAGCGGTTCGAGGCGTCGTCGCCGCTCACGTACGTCGACGCGGTGAAGGCGCCCGTGTACATCTCGGCGGGCGTGAACGACCCGCGGTGCCCGATCCGGCAGGTGGAGAACTACGTGGACCGGCTGGAGGCGCGCGGGGCGGTGCACGAGGTGTACCGGTACGACGCGGGGCACGGCTCGCTCGTCGTGGAGGAGCGGATCAAGCAGGTCCGGCTGGAGCTGGACTTCGCGGCCCGGCACCTGCCGGCGTGACGGGCCCCGGAGCCGGGGGCAACGGAGGCGTTCCGTACCGTGGAGGGGTGTACCGGTTCCTGACGACCCCCCGCTGGTGGGGGATCAACATCTTCGTGCTGCTGGCGATCCCGTTCTGCCTGCTGATGGGGACCTGGCAGCTCGGCAGGTTCGAGGACCGCGTCGACTCGCACCAGGAGGCGGAGCGGCGTCCCGCCGCGGGCGCGGAGGCGGCGGCGCCGCTCGCCGAGCTGCTCCCGGTGACCAAGGAGACGTCGGGACGGCAGGCGACCGCCAGCGGGCGGTACGGGGAGCAGTTCCTCGTGCCGGAGCGGGAGCTGGACGGGAAGACCGGCGCGTACGTGCTGACGCTGCTGCACACCCCGGACGGCAAGGCGCTGCCGGTGGTCCGCGGGTGGCTGCCGGAGGGCCGGAAGGCGCCGGCGCCGCCGACCGGTGAGGTCACCGTCGCGGGCGCGCTCCAGGCGTCGGAGCACTCCGGCGGCAGGGGCGTGCGGGCGACGGGCGGGCTGCCGTCCGGCCAGGTCGGCATGATCAGCGCGGCGGCGCTGGTGAACCTGGTGCCGGCCGACGTGTACGACGCGTGGGTCACCCTCGGGGACGCGCCCGCGGGGCTGACGCCGGTGCCGGCGGCTGCGGCTGCGGGTACGGGGCTGGACGTCAAGGCGTTCCAGAACCTGGGGTACACGGGCGAGTGGTTCGCGTTCGCGGGCTTCGTGCTGTTCATGTGGTTCCGCCTCGTGCGCCGCGAGGCGGAGGCCGCGAAGGACCGGGCCCTGGGTCTGGACCCGGAGGCCTAGCCCCCACCGGCGGTGAGACGCCATACGGCGGGACGGGGATGGCCCGGGGTGACGCGCGCAGGATGGGCGGTCGTTGCCGGGCTTACGGGACGACTCCCCGCACCCACCGGTCCGAGCACCTGACCGCGGACCACCCCCGGACCCACCGCAACCGTCGTGGCGCGCGGCCCCTCAGGCCGGGGGGCCGTTCCGGAACCACGGCGTGAGCCGCGGTGGAACGGCGGCGGCGCGAACCCGGGTCACTCCGCCGGGAGGAGGCCCGTGGTGTAGATCGTGCCGGCGCAGGCGTTGGGAATGGTCGCCTCGGCGGACGGGGCGCCCGGCTGGGTCGTGTGCGTGACCGTCACGCTGCCCTCCTGGACGCCTTCCTCGGTGGCCAGCTGCGGCTCGGTGGCGGTCCCCGTGTCCGTGCCGCCCTCGGTGGTGCCGCCCTGCGAGGGCGTCGCCGTGGGCGTGGGCGAGGGGTCGGGCGAGGAGCCGCCCCCGCCGTTCACCGGGCACGTGTCCTTCGGCACCCAGGCGAACTTCACCTCGTACGCCGTCGACGGCTTCAGCGCCAGCCGGTCCACCGCCTGACCCGGGTCGGGCAGTCCGCCCGCCGGGTCGCCCGCGCTGTGGGCGACGACGCCGATCCGGGAGGAGTCCGCCGCGCCGCCCGTGCGGAAGTCGATGCGGCCGGGGCCGTCGATCGCGCAGTCCGTGCTGGAGACGTTGGCGATCCGGAAGGTGCCGTAGACCTTGCCGTCCCCGTCCGGCCTGCCGGCCTCGGCGGAGATCACGCCGAGCTGTCCGGGCTCGCAGACGGGCATCGTGGCCGGGGCGGAGGTCGCGGGGTCGGCCGTGCCGCCGACGGTGCCGTCGGTCGCGCCGCCGGCGGCGTCCCGCGGCTTGTCCTTCTGGTCCTTGTCGCCCTTGTCGGTGCCCAGCTCGCCGGAGGGGCTGCCCGCGACCTGCTCGCCGGCCGAGCCGCCGGTGTCGTCGCCGGTGCCGCCCTGGACCTGCTCGCCGTGCCCGGCGTTGACGGGCCGGTCGGAGGGGCCTTCGGAGCCGGCCACGTGCACGAAGGCCGGCACGCCGGTGCCGAACAGCAGCGCCGCGGCGGCCACGCCGACCAGCGCCTGACGCTTGCGGGCCCGGCGCGCGGGCACCGCGCGGTGCAGGTGTTCCAGGGCCCCGGTGGAGGGCCGGAGGTCGGCCACCGCGCCCTGGAGCATGCGCCGCAGGGCAAGCTCGTCGATGTCCGGCCCGTCGATGTCCGGCCCGTCGGCTCCGGCACCGTCACCATGGCCGCCGGCCGGCGAGAACGTGCCCGTGCCCTCGGTCGTGTCGAGGGCGGGATCCTTGCCCGGGTCGTCGTGTTCCCGGTGCGCGTCGTGTCCGTCGTGCCCCTTGTTCACAGTTCCGTTCCCAGTCCGGTCGTCCGACGGCCCGTCCGGCCCGTACCGCTCAAAGCTTTCTCCGCGCCCGCTCATGCCTTCGCCTCCATGGCGACGCGCAGCGCCGCGATGCCGCGGGAGCCGTACGCCTTCACCGAGCCGAGGGATATGCCGAGGGTCTCGGCGACCTGAGCCTCCGTCATGTCGGCGAAGTAGCGCAGCACCAGCACCTCGCGCTGGCGGCGCTGGAGTCCGCGCATCGCCTTGATGAGGGCGTCGCGCTCCAGCTGGTCGTACGCTCCCTCCTCGGCGCTCGCCATGTCGGGCATCGGCTTGGACAGGAGCTTCAGCCCGAGTATGCGGCGGCGCAGCGCGGACCGGGACAGGTTGACCACGGTCTGCCGCAGGTACGCCAGGGTCTTCTCGGGGTCGCGGACGCGCTTGCGCGCGGAGTGGACGCGGATGAACGCCTCCTGGACGACGTCCTCGCAGGAGGCGGTGTCGTCCAGCAGCAGCGCGGCGAGACCCAGCAGCGACCGGTAGTGGGCGCGGTAGGTCTCGGTGAGGTGGTCGACGGTGGTCCCCGCGGTCATCGACTCGTCGGCGCCGTCACGCTGCGACGGCAGGGGCGTGCGCCGGGTGGCGGGCATGGGTGCGATCACCGGCATGCCGCCGCCGGGCCGCCGGGTGCGCTGGGGCGGCCGCCGGAGCGGGAGCACCGCGGCGCCGCGAAGCGGACCCGCTGTCGTGAAGTCGAGTACCTCTGCCACGCCTGTTGGACACGTTGCCCCCCGTCAGGGTTGTACGCGCACGCCTCCGCTTGTGACGGTGCGTCGTTTGCCCTCATGCGTATCCGCTCTTCCCCAATGCCCCGTTTTGCGCGGCAGCACTCAGGGGCGACCGCAGAGACGCTTCCCACCAACTACCGGTTGCAGCAGGGGGAGCAGCATCGTCGAACATGCCATCGCCCCAGTTCAAGCAGTACAGGCCGAAGACTTTCACACAGGGCGTTCACAGATCCTACAAAGGTCCGCCGCTCAGTCCACCGCATATGCCGCTTCGCCCGCCGAGCGGCCCGCGGCGAGTCCCGCGGTGAGCTCCGCGGCGACGGACTCCGCGACCTGGGCGGTGTTCAGCGCGGCACCCTTGCGCAGGTTGTCGCCACACACGAAGAAGTCCAGGGCCCGGTCGTCGTCCAGCGACCGCCGTACGCGCCCGACCCAGGTGGGGTCGGTGCCCACGACGTCGGCGGGCGTCGGGAAGTCGCCGGCCGCGGGGTCGTCGTAGAGGACGACGCCCGGCGAGGTGGCGAGGATCTCGTGGGCCCGCTCCACGGTCACGGCGCGCTCGAAGCGGGCGTGCACGGAGACCGAGTGGGCGGTGACGACGGGGACGCGCACACAGGTGGCCGCGACACGCAGCCCCGGCAGGTCGAGGATCTTGCGGGTCTCGTCCCGGATCCGCAGCTCCTCCGACGACCAGCCGTCCTGCTGCGGCGTGCCCGACCACGGCACGACGTTGAGCGCGACCGGCCCGGCGAACGGCCCTGTGTCGTCGCCGACGGCACGCCGTACGTCGCCGGGCGTCGTACCCAGCCGCGTACCGGCGACCGTGGACAGCTGCTCGCGCAGGGCGGCGACCCCGGCCTGACCGGCGCCGCTGACGGCCTGGTACGCCGAGACGACCAGCTCGCTCAGCCCGAACTCGGCGTGCAGGGCGCCCACCGCGACGATCAGCGCGAGCGTGGTGCAGCCCGGACTGGCGACGATGCCCCGCGGCCGCACCCGCACCGCGTGCGGATTGATCTCGGGGACGACGAGCGGCACGTCCGGGTCCATCCGGAACGCGGCCGAGGCGTCGACGACCACGGCACCCTGCGCGGCGGCGATCGGCGCCCACCGGGCGGCGACGTCCTCCGGTACGAGGAACACCGCGACGTCCACGCCCCGCAGGGTGTCCTCGTCGAGCGCGAGGACCTCGCACTCCTCCCCGCGGACGGCCAGCTTGCGGCCGGCCGAGCGCGGGGAGGCGAGCAGGCGTATGTCGCCCCAGACGTCGGCGTGCTGCGACAGGATCTGGAGCATCACCGCGCCGGCGGCTCCGGTCGCACCGACGACCGCGAGCGCCGGCTTGCGGCTCATGACGGGCTCACCGCCCGGTGCCGCCGTAGACCACGGCCTCGGCCGACTCGCTGTCCAGCCCGAAGGCGGTGTGGACGGCGCGGACGGCCTCGTTGACGTCGTCGGCGCGGGTGACCACCGAGATGCGGATCTCCGAGGTGGAGATCAGCTCGATGTTCACACCGGCGTTGGACAGCGCCTCGAAGAAGGAGGCGGTGACGCCCGGGTTGGTCTTCATGCCGGCGCCGACGAGGGAGATCTTGCCGATCTGGTCGTCGTAGCGCAGCGACTCGAAGCCGATGGCGGCCTTCTGCTTCTCCAGGGCGTCGATGGCCTTGCGGCCCTCGGTCTTGGGGAGCGTGAAGGAGATGTCCGTCAGGCCGGTGGCGGCGGCCGAGACGTTCTGGACCACCATGTCGATGTTGATCTCGGCGTCCGCGATGGTGCGGAAGATCGCGGCGGCCTCGCCCGGCTTGTCGGGCACGCCGACGACGGTGATCTTCGCTTCGGAGGTGTCGTGGGCGACACCGGAGATGATGGCCTGCTCCACCGTGCGGTCCCCTCGCGGTTCGTTGCTGACCCACGTGCCCTGGAGCCCCGAGAAGGAGGAGCGGACGTGGATCGGGATGTTGTAACGGCGTGCGTACTCGACGCACCGGTGCAGCAGCACCTTGGAGCCGGAGCTGGCCAGCTCCAGCATGTCCTCGAAGGAGATCCAGTCGATCTTCCGGGCCTTCTTCACGACCCGCGGGTCGGCGGTGAAGACGCCGTCGACGTCCGTGTAGATCTCGCACACCTCGGCGTCCAGCGCCGCGGCGAGGGCCACGGCCGTGGTGTCCGAGCCGCCCCGGCCGAGGGTGGTGATGTCCTTCTTGTCCTGGGACACGCCCTGGAAGCCGGCGACGATGGCGATGTTGCCCTCGTCGAGCGCGGTGCGGATGCGGCCCGGCGTGACATCGATGATGCGCGCTTTGTTGTGGACCGAGTCGGTGATGACGCCTGCCTGGCTGCCCGTGAACGACTGGGCCTCGTGGCCCAGGTTTTTGATCGCCATCGCCAGCAGGGCCATGGAGATCCGCTCTCCGGCGGTCAGCAGCATGTCGAACTCACGCCCCGCAGGCATCGGCGATACCTGCTCGGCGAGATCGATCAGCTCGTCCGTCGTGTCGCCCATCGCGGAAACCACGACGACCACCTGGTGGCCGTTCTTCTTGGCTTCGACGATTCGCTTGGCGACGCGCTTGATGCCCTCGGCATCGGCAACGGAGGAGCCTCCGTACTTCTGCACGACAAGGCCCACGTGCGCTCCTCGCTCGTTCCGTTTGCGGTCGGCTCAGTCTAACGAGCGACCGGGAAACCCCCGCAGGATGTCACATCGTGAGATGTCCCGCTCATTCAGTGATCACCCGCGGCGCCCCGGCCGCTCGGCCGGAACCTGCCCCGCTCAGGGAGCGGTACGCGGAATGTGGGGCGGGTCACTCAGGAAGCGGCGCAGCTCCTGGGTGAACCCGTCCGCGCCGTACACCGCCTCGCACTCGGCGAGCAGGGCGGTGGCGAGCTCGCGGGCGGCGTCCGCCCGCCCGGACACGTGGACGATCAGGACAAGGGCGGCACGCGCCCCGAAGGCGAGCAGCGAGGTGGGCCCCTCCCGTTCGGCGAGCTTCTCCGCTCTTCGTTCCGCCAAACGGATCGCCGCGTCGGTCCGGCCTGCGTCGAGACACTCCTGGATCAGCCGGCCGTCGTGGTCGTGGAGCACTTCCCTCGGGGCGTCCGCCAAGGCCTGATGGAGGGTTCGGAGAGCTGCTTCGTCCCCGAGGCGGGCGGCCGGCAGGGCGTTCTTGGCCTTGTGGAGGGCCATGTCGTGCAGCATCGCGGTCGCGTACCTGCGGGCCTGGCGGGTACGTGCGTCGTCCGCGCCGAAGGCTCGCTCATGGCCCGCCAGCGTGTCCCTGACGATGGCCGTGGCCCGGTCGGCGTCCTCGGTCCGGAGGAGCATCGCGAGAAGCCACCCGAGGTTGAGGCGCGCCTCCGAGTCCGGCCCCTGGTGCCTTTCCAGACCGGCGCTCGCGCGCTCGCCCAGCGCGAGCGCCCGCCGGCCGGAGAACAGGTACATCACCGTGGCCGCCGCGGCCAGCACGATGGCCGTCTTCTCGCTGTCCGTGGCCGGATCGGCGCTCGACACCAGCGCCTCCATGTGCCCCGCCCAGGCCCGGCGGTCCTGCGGTGGCGCGGCCTGCAAGTTCTCGCCGCACCTGGCCAACAGGTCCACCGCCGTCTCCCGCCCCTCCTCCACCAGCTCCCCCCGCCGATGCGGATCCTCCTCATCAGCCGTCCTCGCCACCGCCTGCACCAGCCGGTGCACGGACAGCGTGCCGTCGGCGTGTGACGTGATCATGCTGTGGGCGACCAGGCGGCGAACAGCCTCCGTCACCTCGGGTGGGCTGCCGAGCGGCGCCAGGTACGCGCGGGGGATGCCGTTCGCGTCCCACCACGCGAGGACCCGCAGGATCGTGCCCGCGAGCGGGGTGTCGGCCAGCCGGTCCAGGGTCACGCGCCACACCCGGGCGACGGCCCGCCGCTCGTCGGCCCCCTCCGGGATGCCCGCGAGGACGGCGGCCGGATGGCCTGCGAGCAGGTCGAGGTACGCGCGCGGCCCGATGCCCGCCTCCACGCAGTACGCCGCCGCCTGCTCGACCGCGAGGGGCAGGCAGCCCAGCTCGTGGCACAGATCCGAGACGCCGTCCCGCACGCCCCGGTGGATGCCGGTGAACAGCCGGACGGCCTCCGGCAGCGTGAGCACGTCGAGAGCGAGCGTGCGGGCGATGCCGTGCCAGCCGGTGGCGCGTCTGGTCGTGATCAGGAACCGGCCGCGCCGGGCGCGGTCCAGCAGGGGTCGGACGTCGGCCGGGTCGGAGACGTTGTCCAGCACCAGCAGCCACCCGTCGTGCGCCGACAGCCACTGCACGGCCCGTTCCCGCAGGGCCTCCTGCGGGAGTACCGCCGCGAGGACGGGCTGCATCGCGGCGGCCAGCGCGGCGAGCCCCGCTTCGAGGGCGGCCGGCGTCTCGGCGTCGATCCACCACACCGGGTCGTGGTCGTCCATCCGGGTCGCCGCCCAGCGCGCCGCGAGCGTGGACTTGCCGATGCCGCCGAGCCCGTGCACCGCCTGCACGACGACCCCGGTGGAGGTGGCGAACGCCGCGTCCAGCGCGGCGAGTTCGCCCCGGCGACCGACGAACTCGCCGGTGCGGCCCGGCAGGTGCACCAGACCGGGCGGACATTCGGCGGGGGCCAGGGCCTCGGGCGGCAGCAGCGTGGCGTGGTCCACGTGCGTGAGGAAGTCGCCGGTGTTGACCCAGCCGATGTCGCCGCCGGCGGCCGCCGAGCGGTCTCCCGACGCCGAGGTCACGCGTCCCCCGTCGACGCGCTGCCGATGTCGCCGCCCGCCGCGACGGAGCGGTCGCCCGAAGCGGTGACGGGACCACGCGCCCGTGCCCCGCCGCAAGGTGGCGGCGAAGGTGCCGGGCCCACCGGGGCGTTGTCGCCGGTCGATACGGCCCCGATGCCGCCGCCCGCGGCGACGGAACGCTCACCGGACGCCACGACAGAGGTGCCACCCGCACCGGTCGATCTGCCGCCGAACTGCCCGTACAGCGCGACCGCCACACCGGCCAGTGCCAGGATCGCGCCACACACGCTCGCGATCTGGTCCGCCCGGCCCAAGTCGGCGACGGCGACGGCCACGAGGGCCGTCACGCCGAGGCCCCCGAGCACTCCGCCCGTCCACAGCCAGACCTTCATACGAGCATCATGACGCTCCGGGCCCCCGCCGCGCCGGGATGTACGCCAAGCCGTGCGCCCCGGGTTCCCCCGCCCTGGCGACCTCCAGGGTCGTCACCACCTCCGGGGCGGCCAGGTCCACCACCGTGACCGTGCTCGACGAGACCGCCGAGACGTACGCGTACCGTCCGTCCGGCGACGACGTGATCGTCAGCGGGAAGGCCCCCACGGGCACCCGGCCCCGCTCGCGCGTCCCGCCCGGCTCGTAGAGGTGCAGCACGCCCGGCACCTGGGCGCCGAGCGCCGATCCGCCCGCCGAGAACCGCAGTTCGCCGGCCAGGACGAGGCCCGCCGTCGTCACGTGCACGGGGAAGACGTACCCCTCGGTGGCGAGCGTACGGACCACCCGGCCGCTGTCCGTGTCGATCACCCGCACGCCCGCGTCCCGCACCTCCGCGGACCCGAAGTCGCCCTTCGGCGCGGCGACATACACGTACCGCCCGTCCGGCGAGACCGCGATGCCCTCACTGCCCGGCACCTCGATCCGGCCCGCCGCACCGCCCGTCTCCAGGTCGACCACCGAGACGAACGGCGCCTCCTTGTTGGCCGCGTACGCGCGGCGGCCGTCCGGCGTGATGGCGAACCAGTGCGGCCCCGGCGCCCCGACGGGCACGCGACGCACCGTCTTCCGCGTCTCCGGGTCCACGGCGACCAGCGCGCCAGGCTCTCCCTCGACGCTCACCCACACCAGGTCCCGTACGGGGTCCAACAGGACGCCGTGCGGCGCCTGTTCGGGTGCGAGGTCGATCACGTCGAGCACCCGGCGGGCGTCCGGGTCGATGACGACCAGCTCCCGGGCCCGGCCGGTGTGGGCGTGGTAGTAGCCGGAGCGGTAGGTGATCGTGCAGTACAGCAGGCGTCGCCGGGGGTCGAAGCAGAGTTCGTGGGGCTCGCTCGGTACGTCGAGGACGTCCAGGGGCTCGTACGTCACCGCGTCGAAGAAGGTCACGGTGGGGCCGCTCTGGCTGACGACCGCGAGGAGGCCGGTGTTCGTGGTGTCGGTCATGCCCTCAGCCTGGGAGGGCGTGAGCATTGACTCCAGTGCAATGCCGGCAAGGTGTCATTGTGCTGAGAGGAAAGCTTCTGGTGGACCCCGGCGCGGGCGGGGCGGCCGGTGATCGGAGTCACATCGTGGAATCGCTCGACCTGAACCTGCTGGTGGCGCTGGACGCCCTGCTGGAGGAGGGCAGCGTCACCGGCGCCGCCGCGCGCCTGCATGTCTCCGCCCCCGCGATGAGCCGCACGCTGGGCCGGATCCGCAAGGCCCTCGGCGACCCCGTGCTCGTCCGCGCGGGCCGGGGGCTGGTGCCGACGCCCCGCGCCGTCGAGCTGCGCCCGCGCGTCAGCGCGCTGGTGCGCGAGGCGCGTGGCCTGCTCGGCCCGGGGCCGACCACGGATCCGGCGGCGTTCACGCGGGCGTTCGGCGTGCAGGCGAGCGATCCGCTGCTCGGGCGGATCGCGCCGCGGCTGCTTGCCGCCGCGGCCCGTGAAGCTCCGGGGGTGACGCTGCGGTTCCTGCCGGAGACGCTGGAGGGCACCACGGCCCTGCGGGACGGGGTGCTCGATCTGGAGGTCGGCGTGATCGGTCACGCGGACCCGGAGACGCGGGTGGAGCCGCTGGGCGAGAGCCGTCTCCTCGGTGTCGTACGTCCCGGGCACCCGCTGGCGCGTTCGGCCCGGCCCGGCGTGCGGGCCTTCGCGGCGGCCGACCACATCGGGGTGTCGCGGCAGGGGAGGGTACGGGGGCCCGTGGACGACGCGCTCGCCGCGCGGGGGCTGCGGCGGCGGGTGGCGGCGGTCGTGCCCAGCTGGTCCACGGCGCTGCTGCTGTGCCGGGACGCGGACCTGGTGTGCCTCACGCCGGAGGACATCGCGGGGCACTGGCCCCAGGCGCTGGGGCTGCACACCTTCGAGGTGCCGCTGCCGCTGCCACGGCTTGCGGTGGCGATGGCGTGGCATCCCCGCAACGATGCCGACCCGGCGCACGGGTGGCTGCGGGCCCAGGTGCGGAGGGCGTGGGGCTCCTGAGGGCCGGGTCGGGGTGCGGGGCCCGGGAGGGGCCGCGCCGGGAACGGCGGCGTCGGCCCACAGCGGCGGAACCGCGGCCGGCACAGGCGCCCCGCCGGAAGCGGCTACTTGCGGGTGTGGAGGCCCAAGGGGCCCGCGATCTCCTGGGCCATGACGCGGCCCGCCTCCTCCGCCAGGTCCTCGTCCGCGACGTCCTCGTCCGTGTCGAGGCCGTCCAGCGCCTCCAGCGGCTGGTCCAGACGGACGTGGGCGACCAGGGACTGGAGGGCGCGGAGGGTCGCGGAGGCGGTGGGGCCCCAGTTGGAGAAGTACGAGAACTGCCACCACCACAGCGCCTCGGACGTCCGGCCCGCGCGGTAGTGGGCCAGGCCGTGGCGGAGGTCCATGATGATGTCGGCCAGGTTGTCGGAGATCCGGAACGGGACCGGCGCCTTGCGCGGCTCGTACGGGTCGAAGACCTCCGAGAAGACGTCCACCGGGTCGAGGAGCGCCGCGAAGCGCTCGCGCAGGTCGTCGACGTCGAGGTCCGGACCCGTGTCCGGCTCGTAGCGCTCGTCGGGCACGATGTCCTCGTGCGCGCCGAGCCGCCCGCCGGCCAGCAGCAGCTGCGAGACCTCCAGCAGGAGGAACGGGATGGCGCTGTCGGGCTCGTCGCCCTTGGCCACTTCCGTGGTGGCCACGATGAAGGACTCGATCGAGTCGGCGACCTGGACCGCGAAGCTGTCCGGGTCCAGCGAGTGCGCGTGCAGTGTGGCGTCAGACATCGAGGAGTCGTCTCCCTTCGAACGCTCGCCCGAGGGTGACCTCGTCGGCGTATTCCAGGTCTCCGCCAACGGGCAGCCCGCTGGCAAGGCGCGTGACCTTCAGGCCCATGGGCTTGACCATCCGCGCCAGGTACGTCGCGGTGGCCTCCCCCTCCAGGTTCGGGTCGGTCGCCAGGATCAGCTCGGTGACCGTCCCGTCCGCGAGGCGGGCCAGCAGCTCACGGATCCGCAGGTCGTCGGGGCCGACGCCCTCGATCGGGCTGATCGCGCCGCCGAGCACGTGGTACCGCCCCCGGAACTCGCGCGTCCGCTCGATGGCGACGACGTCCTTGGGCTCCTCGACCACACAGATGACCGCGTCGTCCCGGCGCGGGTCACGGCAGATGCCGCACCGCTCCTCCTGGGCGACGTTGCCGCAGACCGCGCAGAACCGGACCTTCTCCTTGACCTCCAGCAGGGCCTGGGCGAGCCGGCGGACGTCCGTGGGCTCGGCCTGGAGGATGTGGAAGGCGATCCGCTGGGCGCTCTTGGGCCCGACGCCGGGCAGCCTGCCCAGTTCGTCGATCAGGTCCTGAACCACGCCTTCGTACAACGGAACGCCTCTCCGGGAGTGCAGTCTTGATGCCTACGGTAGTTGCTGGGGGTGCGCCGCAGAAGTGTCGGCGCCCGCCCGGAACGTGCCTCAGAAGGGCAGGCCGGGCACCCCGCCGAGACCCTGCGCCAGCGGGCCGAGCTTCTGCTGCTGGAGCTGCTGCGCGTTCTCGTTCGCGGCCTGCACGGCCGCGACGATCAGGTCGGCCAGGGTCTCCGTGTCCTCCGGGTCGACCGCCTTGGGGTCGATGACCAGGCCCCGCAGCTCGCCGGCGCCGGTGACCGTGGCCTTCACCAGGCCGCCGCCGGCCTGGCCGTCGACCTCCGTCCCGGCCAGCTCCTCCTGCGCCCGCGCGAGGTCCTGCTGCATCTTCTGGGCCTGCTGGAGCAGCTGCTGCATGTTGGGCTGGCCACCACCGGGGATCACGGTCACTCCTGGCACGTCGACGACGAATGTTTCGGTACGGCCGAGCCTACGTGGTCCCCGGGCAGCGCGCCCCACGCAGACCGATGCACTCGTTCGAGTGAAGGTCGGGCGCGCCCTCTACCTGATCACGCCCCTCTTGCGGGCGGAAATCCCGCGATTTCGCGCCCCCGGACCACCATTCGGCGGTAGGAAGGGGCTGCACATCGGGCACACCCCACGCACCGGCAGCCCGGACATCATCGGACCGCACGCAGAGCAGACACTCACCGCAGGCAGAGCAGAAGCAGAGCAGAAAACGAGTCACCGTACATCACCGCACGTCACGCATTGTCACGCAGAGCGCAGAGGAGTGCCCCGGTGAGCCAGCCGGAGATGCAGCCCGGGGGGCCCGCCCGGGGGGAGGATCTGACCGGACGGCCGTTCCCGCTCGGTGACTGGGGCGAGCCGGCCGAGCGGCTGCACGAGCTCTACCGCTGGGTCGAGTCGAACGCGCTGCGGACGGCCGACTGGTACCTCGCCGACCGGGTGTGGAAGCGCCGCGGCGCCCGCGCCCTGCGGTCCGGTACGGCGCTGGGCGCGGTCCTGGGGGCCGCGCTGCCGCTCCTCGACCTGACGGACGCCCTGGACGGCGCGGCGGGCTGGGGCTATCTGTCGCTGCTGCTCGCCGCCGCGTGCATGGCCTGCGACCGGTACTTCGGGCTGACGTCCGGCTGGATGCGGGACGTGGCGACCGCGCAGGCGGTGCAGCGGCGTCTCCAGGCCCTCCAGTTCGACTGGGCGTCGGAGAGCGTACGGGAGGTGCTGGGCCCCACGGAGGGCACGGCGGGCGAGGCGGCGGAGCGCTGCCTGGGGGTGCTGCGGCGGTTCACGGAGGACGTGACGGACCTGGTCCGGGCCGAGACGGCCGACTGGATGGTGGAGTTCCGCTCGGGCCCGGCGCCCCTGGTGACCCAGTCCCTGAACGCGCCCATGGCCCGGCAGGAGACGGGGGGCGGGCCGGTGCCGGGAGGCCGTTTCCCGCTCCCCCCGGCTGCCCGCCCGAACATGCCGCGCCAGCGCCCTCCCGAGCCGCGCTGAGCCCCGGCGAAACGATCACGGGGCCACCCGGTCGGCCCGGACGGCTCAGCTGAAGATGATCATTGAGCCCTGGCCCAGGCTGCGGGTCGCCGCCGCGTGGAGGCCCAGCCAGACGTGGCGCTCCCGCGCGAAGGGGCTGTCGTCGTACGGGACGGGGGCGGCCGGCTCCTCCAGCGACGTCGGGCGCTGCGGCGGCGCCGGGGCGGCCGGGGGGTTCGCGGGGTCGATCCCGATGGACGGGGCGACGAACTCCAGCTCACGCAGCAGGCCCTGCGCCGAGCCGAGCGGGCCGCCGCCCGCCAGCAGCTCCTCGGTGGAGAGCGGGGCGGGGAAGTCGACCGGCACGTAGGCGCCCGCGTGGTCGTAGTGCCAGACCAGGTGGGACTGCTGGGCCGTCGCCTCGAACATCTCCAGCAACTGCTCGTAGTCGCCGCCCAGTTCGTCGACGGGCGTGACGGCGAGACCGCAGAGCTGCAGCAGGTAGGCACGGCGCAGGAAGTGCAGGGCGTCGTAGTCGAAGCCGGCGACGGGCGCGACGTCGCCCGACAGGCCCGGCATGTAGGCGAAGACCGGGACGGTCGGGAGCCCCGACCCGGTCAGGGCGCGGTCGTACGCGGCGATCTCTTCGGCGAAGGGGTTGTCGGGGCTGTGGCACAGCACGTCGACAAGGGGGACCAGCCACAGGTCACAGGCCAACGTTGACTCGCTCTCGGATCGGGGCGTCGGCGGCGTCGGCTCAGACTAGTGCTGACGCGCCCTGGCTCGGACGTGGGCTCAGTGATACCCGGCGGCGCGGGGGACGAAGCGGCAAAGGGGGCCGCTGCGGCGGCCGTTCGCCGGAAGCCCCTTCGTACAACCCCTTTCCTAAGCCCTTGTCGAACTCGGCGGAGAGCCATAGCCTGTCGCCCGGCCGACCGAAGGGGATCACGGATGAGGCGCACGTCCCGCGACATTCGCACCGCCAATCGCTATGACGTGCTGCGGCGGATCATCGCCGCGTCCCCGGTGTCCCGGCAGGAGGTGGCCGCGGCGACCGGGCTGAGTCTCGCCACCGTCGCCACTCTCGTCGGCGAGCTGCTCGACCTCGGCATGCTGACGGAGGTCGGCTTCGAGGACTCCGACGGCGGCCGCCCGCGTGGCCTGATCGCGGTCGACGCGGCCGGCGGCGCGCTCATCGGCGTCGACGTCGCCGAGACGTACGTCCACGTGGAGCTGTTCGACCTCGCGCTGAACGTGCTGGCCCGCGCCGACGAGGAGCTGCGGCCCGCCGACAGCCGCCCCGAAGAGGTCGTCGCGCACATCGCGGACGCCGTCCGCTCGGTCGTCGAGCAGTCCGGTGTGCCCGACGAACGGGTCCTGGGCGTCGGCGTCAGCATGCCCGGCCAGGTGGACCGCGAGGGCGGCGTCTCGGTGTACGCGCCGAACTGGGACTGGCACGACGTGCCGTTGCTGGACCTGCTGGCCGAGCGGGTGCCGTACCCGCTGTACCTCGACAATCCGCTGCGCGCCTGCACCGTCGCGGAGCTGTGGTTCGGCGCCGCGCGCGGCCGCGAGGACGTCGTCGTGGTCAACCTCGGCACCGGTGTCGGCGCGGGCCTCGCCCTCGGCGGCGCCCTGCACCGCGGCATCACCAACAGCGCCGGCGAATGGGGCCACACCACGCTCGTCCTGGACGGGCGGCCCTGCCACTGCGGCAACCGCGGCTGCGTCGAGACGTACGTGGGCGCGCCCGGCATCATGCAGAACCTCCGCGAGCTGAGCCCGCACAGCCCGCTGCTGCACCCCGACGACCAGACGGCCACCATCGCCGCGCTCGCGGCCGCCGTCGCCGAGGGCGACCACGTGGCCGTGGCCGCGCTCCAGGAGACCGCGCGCTGCCTGGGCGCTGCGGTCGCCGACCTGGTGAACCTGCTCAACCCCGAGATGATCGTGCTCAGCAGCTGGGTCGCCGCGCGCCTCGGCCAACCGCTCCTCCACGCGGTACGCGAGCAGGTCGCCCGGCACGCGCTGCGCCGGCCGCTCGACGCCGTCGAGATCGTGCTGTCGCCCATCCCCTCCGACCCGGTGAGCCTCGGCGCGGCGACGTTCGCGCTGAAGGGGGCGCTCGCCTCGGTCGGCCAGAAGACCGCGGGCCGCAGCGCCACCGCCCGCCGCACGAACGGCGCCGCCGGCACCCCCGCGGGTGTCGCCCCGAGCACCACAGCAAGGACCGTTCGCAGCACACCCTCTTGATGACGAAGGGTTGCCCATGGACCGCCTCACCGGTGCCCCACCCCGTATACGCCTCGCCCTCGGCAGCGGGGCCGCCGCTCTCGCCCTGACCGGGACGCTGCTCGGCGCCGCGCCCGCCGTCACGGCGGCCGGCCCCGTACCCGCCGAGGTGTCGCCGCACGCGGCACAGACCATCGACAACATCGGCGCCTCGGGCGCCTGGTGGCCCAACGACCTGGCCCGGTTCTCGCCGGACGTCCAGGCACGGGCCGCGGCGCTGCTGTTCTCGGCCGACGGCCTCGACCTCTCCTCGTACCGCTACAACATCGGCGGCGGGGGCACCGGGGTGACGACGCCCGAGCGGGCGCCCGAGGACTTCCTCGCCGCCGACGGGTCGTACGACTGGAACCGCGACAAGGGCGGGCGGACGTTCCTCCGGTACGCCGCGCAGTACGGTGTCGAGGACCTGATCGGCTTCGTCAACAGCGCGCCCGCCGAGTGGACCACCAACGGCAAGAGCTGCGGCGGCCACCTCAAGGCCGAGCGCGAGCGGGACTTCGCCGGATACGTCGCCGACGTGACCGCCCACTTCCGCGCGCAGGGCGTCAAGCTGGACTACATCAGCCCGTTCAACGAGCCGACCAACAGCTTCGACAGCTGCGGCCAGGAGGGCATGCTCGTCGACGTCGCGCAGCGCGACGACATCGTGCGGGCGGTCGGCGCCGCGCTGGAGTCCCGCACCGCCACCCGCGCCACCGGCATCATCGCGGACGAGTCCAGCAGCACCGACGGGTTCAACCGCGAGGTGCCGCAGTGGCTCGCCCAGCCCGGGACCGCGCGGTACGTCGACAAGCTCGCCCACCACACGTACAACAACCCGGGAGACGGCTCGCTGGCGCAGATCGGCGAGGTGTCGAGGACCTTCGGCAAACAGCCCTGGGCCACCGAGATCTGCTGCTTCGGCAAGGGCGGCACGGGCTGGAACAAGGAGTACGACCCGACCATCGACAACGCCCTGCTGATGTCCCGGATCATCTACAAGGACTTCGCCACGGCGCACGACTCGGCGTTCCACTGGTGGACCGCCCTGTCCAACAAGACCGGGGTCGACCCGGCGACGGGCGCCGCCGAGAAGAACGACCTCGGCTGGAACGACGGGCTCATCTACTACGACGAGAACTACGCCACGACCGGGAACCAGAAGCTGTACATGACGAAGCGGTACTACGCGCTCGGGCAGTACAGCAAGTTCGTGAAGCCCGGGGCGGTGGCCCACAACGTGACCGGGGCGCCGGCCGGGGTGGAGGTCACGGCGTACGACCACAACGGACGCTGGGTCGTCGTGGTCAACAACCACAACACCACGGCCACCGAGCTGGCCCTGCACTTCAACAGCAAGGCGGGCGCGCTGAAGCCGCAGCGTGCCGTGCGGACATCGGCGACGGAGAACTGGGCGCCGGCCGCGGCGCCCGTCGTTCACGGCTCCACCGTCTCCTCGACGCTCCCGGCGCGGTCCATCACCACGTACGTGCTCGGGCAGAGCGGGGACGATGGGGCGGAGGCCCTGGCGGGGGCGCTCCAGGGGCAGCACTCGGGCAAGTGCCTCGCGGCGGACGGTTCGTCCGCGTGGATCGCCTCGTGCGAGGCGGGCTCCTGGTCCTACGACCGGTCGGGTGCGCTGCGCGCGGGCGACGGGCGGTGCCTGGCGCCTGTGGGCGGGGCGCTGGGGCTCGCCGCGTGCTCGGGGGCGCCCGAGGAGCGCTGGCTGCTGAACGCCAACGGGCAGGTGGTCCATGAGGCGAGCGGACGGTGCCTGGACGTGAACGGCTGGGACACGGCACAGGGCACACGCGTGGGCCTCTGGACTTGCACGGGCGGATCCAACCAGACCTGGACGCGGGTGTAGCCCCACGGGCGGGCGGTCCCACCCACCCAACCCCCACCGGGGGAGAGCCGCCCGACGACGGGACGGGGGTGGACCGGGGGTCGCGCGCGCAGGATTGGCGACGCTGGGACGCCTCGCTCTCACGGGCCCCGCACGAGCCAATCTGAGCACGTGACCCCCGGGCCGCACCCGGACCCACCCACCATCGTGGCGCGCGCCAGGGGTGGGCCCTCAGGCCGAGGGGCCGTTCCTGCTGTGCCCACCCGTTCCTCCCCCAAGGACTACGTCCAGGGGGGACCCCCATGCGGAACGACTGCCCACAGCAGGAACGGCGCGACAGCGCCACAGCAGGAACGGCGGCACCGGCACGCCGGCCCACAACGGCAGCACTGCGGCGGCAGCCTCAACGGTGCCTGGGCAGCCGGTTGTTCGGGTTGCCGAACAGGGAGGGCAAACGCTTGCGCGGACTTCGTCCGACCCCTTGCCGAAGGGTTTTCCTATGGCTAACGTCCCGCACCACGCAGGGCGTCAGTGAGCCGCCGACAAGACAAGGAACTCACCATGCGGGCTTCGAATCAGTGGGACCGGCGCAGTGTGCTGCGGGCCGCCGGAGGGATCGCCGCGCTCGGCGCCCTCGCCGCGTGCGGCTCCAACAACGGCCGTTCGGGCGGGAGCGGTTCGGGGAAGGAGCTGACGCAGTACTTCCACGCGTACGGCGAACCCGGCACGCAGGAGGCCCTCAAGCGCTACGCGAAGGGCTTCGGCAAGGCGGACGTCAGAACGCAGTGGATCACCGGCGACAACTTCGAGAACAAGCTGTTCTCCGCGCTGCTCTCCTCCGACGCCCCGGACGTCTTCGAGTTCCACCCGCAGGTCCACATGGTGAGGGCCGGCCAGATCCTCCCACTCGACGACATCATCGAGCCGGTGAAGGCCGACTTCAACGCCGCCGACATCGCCTCGCACACCGTGGACGGCAAGGTCTGGGGCGTGCGGATGATCGACGACCCGCAGTTCTTCTTCTACCGCAAGTCCCTGCTGGAGAAGGCCGGCATCGCCCCGCCGCAGACCCTCGACGAGCTGATCGAGGCCGCGGCCAAGCTCACCACCGACAAGGTCAAGGGCGTCTTCCTCGGCAACAAGCTGCACGCGATCGTCCGGCCCCTGATCTGGGCGTCCGGCGCGGACACGCTGGACGAGAAGAACCGCATCGCGTACCACACCGACCAAGTCGCCGCGAACCTCGGCAAGTTGCGCACGCTGTTCACCAGCGGCCACCAGCTCCTCGACGCGCCCTCCGACTTCTGGGACCCGTCCGCGCTCGTCCAGGGCCTCACGGCGATCCAGTGGTGCGGCATGTGGGCCATGCCCGCGATGCAGCAGGCGCTCGGCGACGACCTGGGAGTCTTCCCGTTCCCGTCGGCGGCGCCCGGCGCCGAGCCGGCCGTCTACAACGGCGGCTGGTCGATGTTCGTCAGCTCCAAGGCCAAGGACAAGGACCTGGCCAAGGAGTACGTCAAGTGGCTGTGGATCGACCAGAAGCAGCACCAGGAGGACTGGGCGCTCAGCTACGGCTTCCACATACCCCCGCGCACATCGATCGCGAACTCGGCGGAGAAGCTGAAGAGCGGGCTGCCCGCCGAGGGCGTGCGGCTGTTCAACGAGTTCGGCCACTTCGACAACCCCATGTGGACCCAGGCGATGATCGTCGCCCATGAGGACGTCATGGCCGACTGCGTGCGCAGCGACATGGCTCCCGAGGCGGCGCTCGACAAGGCCGACAAGAAGGTCGAGGACGAGCTGCGGAAGCTGTCGTGACCGCCACGCGCACCGTGCGCGGGCGCACGCTCGCCTTCTGGATGTTCACGGGGCCCTTCCTGGCCGGCCTGATCGTCTTCGTCTACATCCCGATCGGGTGGAGCGCGTGGCTCAGCTTCTTCGAGGCGCGCTCCACCGTCACCCCCACCGAGTTCGTCGGGTTCGCGAACTACGTGGACATGCTGACCGACGGCGACTTCATGACGAGCCTCGGCACCTTCACCGTCTTCGCGGCGATCGTCGTCCCGGTCACCTGGGCGGTGTCGCTGGGCCTGGCGCTGCTGGTGCACCGGCTCCGCTTCATGAAGGCGTTCTTCCGGTCGGTGTTCTTCCTGCCGACGGCGGTCAGCTTCGTCGCGGCGAGCCTCATCTGGAAGATGTCGATCTTCAGCGGGGTGCGGTTCGGCCTGGCCAACACCGTGCTGAACCTCTTCGGCGTCGACAGCGTCGCCTGGCTCGCCTCGCCGGACCCGCCGTGGTACTGGCTGGTGATCGTCACCGTACGGCTGTGGCTCCAGTCCGGGTTCTACATGATCCTGTTCCTGGCGGCGCTCCAGAACATCCCCGCCGAGCTGTACGAGGCGGCGGCCATCGACGGCGCCAAGCGGGGTTGGCAGACGTTCCGGTACATCACGCTGCCCCAGCTGCGGGCCACGTCCACGGCCGTGATCCTGCTGCTGCTCATCGCCGCGTACCAGGCGTTCGACGAGTTCTACAACCTGCTGGCGAAGACCACCTGGGGCCGGCCACCGCTCGTGGAGCTGTACCAGACCGCGCTCGGTGAGAACCAGGACTACGGGCGGGGCAGTGCGGGCGCGCTGATCCTGACCGCTCTCATCTGCGCCGTGACGCTGCTCCAGGGCAGGCTGCTCGGCTTCGGCCGCGGGGAGGGGGAGCGATGACCGCACCGAACGGACGGAGGAGGGGCGTTGCCGGGAACGCCGGGCTGTACACCGCCGCCGGCGTCTGCGCCGTGCTGTTCCTGATCCCCTTCTACCTGATCGTCCGCAACGCCCTGGCCACGGATGCGGAGATCACCGGCGAGGAGTGGCGGTTCTTCCCCGCCGAGATCCAGTGGGGCAACATCACCGAGCTGTTCACCGACCCGACCGTGCCGTTCGGCCGGTCCCTGGTGAACTCCGCCGTCATCGGCGTGCTGCACACCCTGGGCACCCTGCTGGTGTGCTCGCTCGCCGGGTACGGGCTCGCCCGCATCCCGTACAAGCACGCCAACAAGGTGTTCTCGCTGGTGCTGCTGACGCTGATGGTCCCGGCGGCCGTCACGTTCGTCCCGAGCTTCGTCCTCGTGTCGTCGCTCGGCTGGGTGTCGTCCCTGCGCGGACTGATCATCCCGGGCCTGTTCAGCGGCTTCACGTGCTTCCTCTTCCGCCAGTACTTCCTCGGCTTCCCGAAGGAGCTGGAGGAGGCGGCGCGCGTGGACGGGCTCGGCTACTTCGGCGCGTACTGGCGCGTCGTCGTGCCGAACTCGCTGAACTTCTTCGCCGCGATCGCGGTGATCACGTTCGTCAGCGGCTGGAACGCCTTCCTGTGGCCGCTGGTCATCGGCCAGGACCAGGAGGCGTGGACCGTCCAGGTCGCCCTGTCCTCGTACATGACCAATCAGACCGTCAACTTCCATCTGATCTTCATGGCCACCGCCATTTCCATCCTGCCCCTGGTCCTGGTCTTCGTCTTCCTCCAGCGCTGGCTGGTGCAGGGCGTCGCGCAGACCGGCATCAAGGGCTGACCGAGGAGACCGATGACCACGTCGTACGAGCCCGCCCCGCCCTATCACGAGGACGTGTCGCCCGGCAGCGGCGCGCTGCCGCCGCGCGCCTGGTACGCCTCGTCCGACGCCGCGCGCCTGTCGCTGAACGGGACGTGGCGGCTGCGGCTGTCGCCCACCGCCGACGCGGAGGACGACGCGTTCGCCCGCCCCGGCTTCGACACCGGCGGCTGGGACGAGGTGGCGGTGCCGGGGCACTGGGTCCTCCAGGGCCACGGGGCACCCGCCTACACCAACACGCTGTACCCGTTCCCGGTGGACCCGCCCCGCGTGCCGACCGAGAACCCGACGGGCGACCACGTGCGGGTCTTCGACCTGCCGGACGGCTGGCCCGGGGACGGCGAGGCGCTGCTGCGCTTCGAGGGCGTGGAGTCGTGCGCCCGGGTCTGGCTGAACGGGGAGGAGCTGGGCGAGTTCAAGGGCAGCCGGCTGCCGCACGAGTTCGCGGTGGGCGCGCTGCTGAAGCCGGCGGGGAACGTGCTGGCGGTGCGGGTGCACCAGTGGTCGTCGGGCTCCTACCTGGAGGACCAGGACCAGTGGTGGCTGCCGGGCATCTTCCGGGACGTGACGCTGCTGCACCGGCCGGACGGCGCTGCGGGCGACTTCTTCGTGCACGCCGCGTACGACCACCGCAGCGGGCAGGGGACGCTGCGGGTCGACTCCGCCGTGCCGGGCCGGGTCCTCGTCCCCGAGCTGGGCGTCGACGCCGCCACGGGCGAGCCGGTGACCGTGCCGGTCCGCCCGTGGACGGCGGAGACCCCAGAGCTGTACGCGGCCGAGCTGGTGACCGCCGGGGAGCGGGTGCCGCTGCGGATCGGGTTCCGCAGCGTGTACGTCGAGGACGGCGTCATCAAGGTCAACGGCCGGCGGATCCTGTTCCGCGGCGTCAACCGGCACGAGTTCCACCCGGAGCACGGCCGGGCGGTCGACGCGGACACCATGCGCGCGGACCTGCTGCTGATGAAGCGGCACAACATCAACGCCGTCCGCACCTCCCACTACCCGCCGCACCCCGCGTTCCTGGACCTCTGCGACGAGCTGGGCTTCTGGGTCATCGACGAGTGCGACCTGGAGACGCACGGCTTCGTCGACCTCGGCTGGCGCCGCAACCCGGTCGACGACGAGCGCTGGACCCCGGCGCTGCTGGACCGGGCCGCGCGCATGGTGGAACGCGACAAGAACCACCCGTCGGTGCTGATGTGGTCGCTGGGCAACGAGTGCGGCACGGGCGCCGGCCTGACCGCCATGGCCGAGTGGATCCGTGAGCGCGACCCGGACCGGCTGGTCCACTACGAAGGCGACCTGTCGTGCGCGGACACCGACGTCTACTCCCGCATGTACGCCGACCACGCCGAGGTGGAGCTGATCGGCCGCCGCGAGGACCCGGGCCCGGAGGCCCGCCGCGCCCTGCCGTTCATCCTCTGCGAGTACGCGCACGCGATGGGCAACGGGCCGGGTGGACTGGCCGACTACCAGCGGCTGTTCGAGACCTACGAGCGCTGCCAGGGCGGGTTCGTGTGGGAGTGGATCGACCACGGCTTCACGCACCCCGAGCTGGGCTGCGCGTACGGCGGTGACTTCGGCGAGGAGCTGCACGACGGCAACTTCGTCTGCGACGGCCTCGTGTTCCCCGACCGCACCCCCTCCCCCGGCCTCGTCGAGTACAAGAAGGTCGTCGAGCCGGTACGCATCGAGGGCGACGGCCCGGGCGGCACCGTCCGCGTCACCAACCTGCACGACTTCGCCGACCTGTCGCACCTGGCGTTCGTCTGGTCGTACGAGGTGGACGGGCGGACCGTCGCCGACGGCGCCCTGGCGGCGGGACCCGACGTGGCGGGCCTGCCGCCCGGGGCCTCGGCGGAGCTGAAGCTGCCCGCCCCTTCCACCTCCGGGGAGCACGCGGAGACCCAGTGGACGGTCCGGGCCCTGCTCGCCGAGGACACCGCGTGGGCGCCGAAGGGCCACTGCGTGGCGTGGGGCCAGCTGCCCGTGGACACCCCGCCCGCGCCGCCCGCCCCGGCCGGCGCCGCCCCGCACCGCGGCGAGCGGCTGATCACCCTCGGCCCCGCCTCCTTCGACGCCCGCACCGGCGCCCTGCGCACGGTCGGCGCCGTGGACGTCGCCGACCTGCGGCTCGACGTGTGGCGCGCCCCCACCGACAACGACCTGGGCGCGCCCTGGCAGCCGGACGACCGGATCGGGCTGCGCTGGCGGGAGCTGGGCCTGCACCGCACGCACGAGCGGCTGGACGCCGTCGACCTGACGGGTGACGGGCTCGTCGTCCGCACCCGCGTCGCGCCCGCCGCCACGGACCTGGGGCTGCTCACCACGTACACCTGGACGGCGTCCGAGGACCGGCTGCGGCTCACCGTGTCGGTCGTCCCCGACGGCGAGTGGAACGTGCCGCTGCCCCGGCTCGGCATCCGCTTCGGCCTGCCGGCCGCGTACGGCGAGGCCCGGTGGTTCGGCGGCGGGCCCGGCGAGGCGTACCCCGACACGCGGGCCGCGTCGATGCTCGGCCTGTGGTCGGCGTCCGTGGACGAGCTGCACACCCCGTACGTCCGGCCGCAGGAGAACGGCGCCCGCGCGGACGTGCGCCGGCTGCGGCTCGACGGCGGCGCCACGGCCCTGGAGGTGACGGGCGAGCCGCCGTTCTGGTTCAGCGCCCGCCGCTGGACGTCCGAGGAACTGGATGCCGCCACCCACCGCACCGACCTGGTGCCCGGCGACACGGTGTGGGTTCACCTCGACCACGCCCAGCACGGCATCGGCTCCCAGTCCTGCGGGCCGGGGGTGCTGCCGCGGTACCGGCTGGAGGCGGCTCCGGCGCGCTTCTCCTTCACCTTCTCGTCCCGCTCGGAGTGACCGCGTGACATCCCCCGACCGCGCGACCCGGACCCCTGACATCCGGGTCGCGCAGGCCGCGGCCGGGCGGCGCCTGTTCAGCCGCCCGGCCGCGGTCGCCTCCTGCGTCGGCTTCGTCCTCATCGGCGCCCTCCAGGCGCTGTACGGCCCGGCGGTCCCCGCCCTGCGCGAGGAGTACGGCCTGTCGCCGTCGGCGGCGGGCCTCGGGCTGAGCCTGCACTTCGTCGGCGGTGTCGCCGGGGTGCTGGCCTTCAACACCGTCCACCACCGGCTCAGCAACCGCGCGCTGCTGGCGTGGAGTTACGTCCTGATGGCGGCGGGCGGCCTGGGCTTCGCGCTGGCCCCGGACTGGCGGGTGTCCCTGGCCGCGGCCTTCCTGGCCGGGCTCGGGTTCGGCGGCATCGACTACGGGCTGAACCAGATGTTCGCCGTGGGCTTCGGCGACCGCAGCGCGGCGATGCTGAACGTACTGAACGCGCACTTCGGCATCGGTGCCGTGCTGGCACCGGCGCTGCTGGCGGCGCTGGGCCCGGAGAGCTACCCGTATGCCTTCGCGGGCTGCGCGGTGGTGTCGGCGCTGCTGGTGCTCTGCACGCGAGGCGTGCGCACACCCCCGCACGCGAAGGAATCCGAGGTCCCCGCGAAGGGCCGCTCCCCGCTCCTCTCCCCCGTCCTCCTCGGCTTCCTCCTCCTGTACGTCCTGAACGTGGGCGTCGAGGCGGGGATCGGCGGGTGGGAGCCGACCCACCTGGAGACCGTCGGCTACACGACGGCCGCCGCCGCCTCGGCCACGTCCGTCTACTGGCTGATGCTCACCGTGGGCCGCTTCCTCGTCGTGCCGCTGACGCTGCGGCACTCCCCGGAGCGGATCCTGACGGTGTGCGGGGCGGGCATGACGGTCTGTCTGCTGCTGTCGTCGGTCCCCGGTCTGGCACCGGCCGCGTACGCGGGCGCGGGGCTCTTCCTGGCGCCGGTCTTCCCCACGGGCCTTCCGTGGCTGGCCCGCGCCCTGCCGGGTGCGCGGCGGGCGGGCGCGTGGGTCATCGCGGCGTCCATGGTGGGCGGCGTGGCGGCCCCGCCGGCCCTCGGACTCGGCATCGAACACGCGGGCATCGACGCGGTGCCGTGGCTCCTCACCCTCCTGTCGGCCACGTCCTTGGCGGCCACACTGTGGCTGTTGGCCACAACCCGCCGCCGCTGACGGCCTGTCCGCGTGCGGGCCGGCGGGACCGGGTGCACCATGGGAGGCGGGGACCGTATTCGGCACTGGGGGCATCCCATGCGCAGATCCCGCAGCCTTCTCAAGCCGTTCTCCGCTTCTGCCACCGCCGGTCTGCTGGCCGCCGGGCTGCTGACCACCACGGGTCTCGGTGCCGCCACCCCCGCGAGCGCGGCGGCACCGTCCGGGCCGGACGACTGCCGACCGGGCTACGTGTGGCGCGGGACGGACCAGGAGGACCACGTCTGCGTCCTGCCCCCGGAGCAATGGGCCACCCGGGCGCAGAACTCCCTGCACCGCGACCGCAGTGACGCCTTCGGCCAGTGCCTGGCCGGTTTCGTCAAGCGCCGTGCCGTTCCCCGGGACCACGTCTGCGTCACGGAGGCCGAACGCGCCGCGGCGCGCAGGCAGAACGAACGCGCACCCATCAACTGGCAGGCGACCTACAGCCGGGTCCACCCCGACAGCTACGTCCCCTTCCCGTTCGCCCACGCCCACAACGACTACAAGGTGAGAAGCGCGTACACGATGAAGCGCGAGGGCAAGGAGGTCCTCTACGCCGACGTGGTGCAGGCGAGTACGGCGGACGGTACGGGCCTGGTCACCTGGCCGAGCACCGGTGCGAGCAACCAGCGCTTCGAGTTCCGCCGCGCCGGAAACGACGTGGCCTACCAGAACGTCTTCGAGATCGTGGCCGTGCACAGCGGCAAGTGCCTCGATGTCGCGGGATGGGGAAAGCACGACGGCGCCCGGATCATCCAGTGGCCCTGCCACGGCGGCAACAACCAGAAGTGGTATCTGGAGCGCCGCGCCGACAACCACTGGCAGATCCGCTCCCTCCACAGCGGCAAGTGCCTCGACGCCCACAACCCCCCCATGACCGCGCCGCCGCAGGGCACCTACCTCCAGCAGTGGACCTGCCTCGGCGGCAGGAACCAGGCCTGGCGGGTGGTCAACTGACCCCGCTACGCCGTTGTGCGGGTCCAGGACTGGTTGGGGCCCGATGTGCAGGTGTACTGGGCGATCGTCGCCATGTTCATGGTGGACTCGTCCAGGACGTCCAGGCATTTGCCGCTGTGGCGGGCCACCAGGTGGATCGCGCCGTCACCCGCGTCCCGTACCTGCCACTGCTGCTGGGAGCCCGGCCCGCACCCCTGTTGCTCCACGAGCGCCGCGTTCGCGGTGGACGCGTCCCGCACGCCGAGGCAGAGCGAGCTGTGGCGGGCGACCAGCTGGACGTAGCCCCCGCCGGCGTCGCGGAACCAGAACTTCTGGTTGCCGCCGCCGTTGCAGGTGTACTGGACGACCGCCACGCCCGGCAGCAGCGACTGGCTCGGCACGTCCAGGCACTTGGTGCTGTGCCGCGCGGTCAGGGTGGAGTACGGGCCGCCTCGGCCGGTGACCGTCCCCGCGGCCGTGTCGAGGACGACCTCCGGGTACCAGTTCATCGTCATCGTCGTCGCCGTCGGGAACTCCAGCGGCAGCCACACGTACCGCGAGTCGTTGACCTTGCCCCCGAAGGAGTTGCCCCAGCGGTCGCCCATGTAGAGATGGGACGTGCCGGCCGTGCCCTGCACCGGCAGGACGTACGCGGTCTGGGAGCCGTACGCCGTCGCGTCGCCGACGTCGCGCATCGCGGACCACGGGCCGGCGAGGCTGGTGGCGGTGGCGTACTGCTGCTGGTTGGGGTTCCAGCCCGTCGCGCCCGACGTCAGCATGAAGTAGACGCCGTTCCGTTCGAAGAGCGCGGGCGCCTCCCGGTGGCCGCCCGGCCACGGATTGGCGACCAGTGCCTGGACGCCGGTGTGGTCCGGCGTCAGGCGGTAGATGTGGAGGTCGTAGTTCTCGCGGGCGGCGGAGACCATGTAGCCGGTGCCGTCGGTGTCGGTGAACACCGTGATGTCACGGGACATGTGCTGCCCCAACGGCCGGAAGCTCCCCTTCCAGGTGTAGTCGCCGTCCACGGTGTCGGAGACGGCCACAGCGGCGCGGGCCTCGCTGTAGTCGGAGCCGTTCTCCTTGTGCATCCACATCACGAACTTCCCCGTGGCGCGGTTGTACATGACCTTGGGGCGTTCGATGTTGGCGACGGCCAGTTCGGGGTGGGTGGCCTGGGTGAGGACGTGGTTGCGGAACTCCCAGTTCTTCAGGTCCGTCGACCGGTACGCGGAGACGTGGCGGAAGGTGTTGTCGGCGTTCCGGTTCTCCCCGAACCAGTAGTAGTGGGCGCCGACCTTGATGACGCCGCCCCCGTGGGCGTGGAGGGGGCTGCCGGCGGTGTCGGTGAACTGGGTGCCGTTGACGACGGCGACGGGTGCGGCGTGTGCGGCCGGTGCGGGGATCAGCATCGCGAGGGCGCCGCCGAGGACGGTGAGGGCGGCGCCGATCCGGCGACGGAGCGACGTGCGGGTGCGGGTCGTGCGGAGGGTCATGGGGGGAGCCCTTCTGTCCGCGGTGTGAACTCCTGTGCGCTCGTGGTGAGTTGTGTTGCAACATAAGCGCTTCGAGTCCGTTCCGGCACCGTCGGAGCACCGCCGAAACTTTCGCCCCAGGGGCAGCTGGCCCCTCAGTCCTGCTGGAGCCTCTCCAGGTGGCACGCCCACCGCAGCGCGTGCGCGTTGTACGCGTCCAGGACCGCCAGCACCTTCGCGGGCTCGCCGAGCGTCACCGCGTCGACCAGCTCCTCGTGCCCGCTCCACAGCCAGTCGCGGAGCCTGCGGTCGCCGCGCAGGTAGGGCACCGCGAACACCCAGGCCTGCACGCGCAGCCGGTGCAGGAAGTCGGCGATGTAGTGGTTGGCCACGAAGCCGCCCAGCTCCCGCCAGAACCGCAGGTCGTAGCCGATCAGGATGTCGAGGTCCCCGGCGCGGGCCGCACGGGCCGCGGCCTCGGCCCGCCGGCGCACGGACACGAGGGCCGCGCCGTGCACGCACGTCAGCCGGGCGCCGCCCGGGTCGCCGGGCGTGGCCCGCTCCTCCAGGCGCCGGAAGACGCCGTCGACGATCAGCGAGCGCGCCTCGACCATGCCCCGGTAGTCGTCGACGGTGAACTGGTGAACGCGGAAACCTTTGTGCTGGTCGGAGTCGAGCAGCCCCTGTGCCGAGAGGTCGACCAGGGCTTCCCGCACGGGGGTCGCCGACACGCCGTACTGCTCGGCGATCTGTTTGACGGTGAACTCCTGGCCCGGCTGGAGACGCCCCGCGAGCACCTCGTCACGCAGCGCGTCCGCGATCTGCTGACGCAGGGTGCTGCGGGTCACTGGTCCGCTCGCGGGCATGGGCAGGTCCCCTCCGTCCGGTTTCGGACACCTTAAGCCAGTCGGAGGGGGCCACTCGAAGGGGTAAACCGATGCGGTTACGCAGTGTGCTTGTCCGCGACGGACAGTGCGGCGTCCAGCGCGGCCAGGCCCTCCTTCGCCTCGGCCTCGGTGAGGGTGCAGGCGGGCACCACATGGGTGCGGTTCATGTTGACGAAGGGCCACAGGCCGTTCTTCTTGCAGGCGGCGGCGAAGGCGGCCATCGGCGCGTTCGCCTCACCCGTGGCGTTGTACGGGACCAGCGGCTCGCGGGTCTCGCGGTCGCGCACGAGGTCCAGCGCCCAGAAGGCGCCCAGGCCGCGCACCTCGCCGACGGAGGGGTGCCGCTCGGCGAGGGCGCGCAGCCCGGGGCCGAGGACCTGCTCGCCGAGCGTGTCGGCGCGCTCGACGACCCGCTCCTCCGCCATGACCTGGAGCGTGGCGACGGCGGCGGCGCAGGCGAGCGGGTGGCCCGAGTAGGTGAGCCCGCCAGGGTAGGGCCGGTGGTCGAAGGTCGCGGCGATCCCGGCGGAGATCGCGACGCCGCCCAGCGGCACGTATCCGGAGTTGACGCCCTTGGCGAAGGTGAGCAGGTCGGGGACCACGTCGTAGTGGTCGGCGGCGAACCACCGGCCGGTGCGGCCGAAGCCGGACATGACCTCGTCGAGGATGAAGACGATGCCGTGCCGGTCGCAGATCTCCCGGACGCCGGCGAGATAGCCGGGCGGCGGCGGCATGATGCCGGCGGTGCCGGGGACGGTCTCCAGGATGATCGCGGCGATGGTGTGCGGGCCCTCGAACGCGATGGTCGACTCCAGGTGCGCGAGCGCCCGCTCGCACTCCTGGGCCTCGTTCCCGGCGTAGAACGGCGAGCGGTAGAGGAACGGCGCCCAGAAGTGGACGACGCCGGCGGACGCGGTGTCGGAGGCCCAGCGGCGCGGGTCGCCGGTGAGGTTGATCGCCGTGGACGTCGCGCCGTGGTACGACCGGTAGGCGCTCAGCACCTTGGGGCGGCCCGTGTGCAGCCGGGCCATGCGCACGGCGTTCTCGACGGCCTCGGCGCCGCCGTTCGTGAAGAAGATCTTGTCGAGGTCGCCGGGGGTGCGCTCGGCGATGAGGCGTGCGGCCTCGGAGCGGACGTCGACGGCGAAGGCGGGCGCGAAGGTGGCCAGCCGACCGGCCTGCTCCTGGATCGCGGCGACGACCTTGGGGTGCTGGTAGCCGATGTTGGTGAAGACGAGGCCGCTGGTGAAGTCGAGGTAGCGGTTCCCGTCGTAATCCCAGAAGTACGCGCCGTCGGCACCGGCGACGGCGAGGGGGTCGATGAGGGCCTGGGCGGACCAGGAGTGGAACACATGGGCACGGTCCGCCGCCTTGACGGCGGCACCGGTCTGCGGGAGGTCGGGGGTGCTCATGCCCGCCAGCGTAAGAAGCGCCCCACCCTCGGGGACATGGCCATCTTGTATGGCGGAAGGCGCGGCGATCGGCAAGGTGTCGCGGGGCGGGAGAGACCACCTCTTGACAACACACTGTCATCATGACAGCCTTCTGTCATAGAGGCAGACAGTACACACGGGGAAAAGAGGGCCACAGCCATGAGCAGCAGGACCGTTCACCTCGCCGTCTACGACACCCTCGCCGACTGGGAGACCGGCCACGCCACCGCCTGGCTCGCCCGCGGCGGCCACACGATCCGGACCGTCGGCCCGACCACCGAACCGGTCACCACCATGGGCGGGGTGCGCATCGCCCCCGACCTGGCCCTCGCCGACCTGCGCCCCGAGGACAGCACGCTGCTGATCCTGACCGGCGCCGACCTGTGGGACATGGGCGACGACCTCGCGCCCTTCGCCGCCGGGGCCCGCGCCTTCCTGGACGCGGGCGTGCCGGTCGCCGCGATCTGCGGGGCCACCGCCGGGCTGGCCCGCGAGGGCCTGCTCGACGACCGGGACCACACCAGTGCCGCCGCGCCGTACCTGGCCGCGACCGGCTACAAGGGCGGCGACCACTACCGCGAGACCGACGCCGTCACCGACGGCGACCTCATCACCGCCGGGCCCACCGAGCCCGTCGCCTTCGCCCGGGAGGTCCTGGGCAGGATGGGCGTCTTCGAGGGCGCCAAGCTCGACGCCTGGTACCGCCTGTTCCACCACTCCGACCCGGCCGCGTACGAGGAACTGAACGCATGACCCGTCACGAACAGGACCTGCTGAGCCGCACAGCGCTCGCCGTCTTCCGCCTGAACGGCCAGTTCCTCGGCGTCTCCGAGGAACTGGCCAGGCCCGCCGGGCTCACCGCCGCCTGGTGGCAGGTCCTCGGCGCGGTCCTGCGGGAACCGCTGCCCGTGGCCGGGATCGCCCGCGCCATGGGCATCACCCGGCAGAGCGTGCAGCGCGTCGCGGACCTCCTCGTCGAGCGGGGCCTCGCCGCGTACGCCCCGAACCCGGCCCACCGCCGGGCCAAGCTCCTGGCGCCCACCGACGAGGGCCGCGCCGCCGTCGCCCGTATCGACCCCGGCCACGCCGACCTGGCGGCCCGCCTCGCCGCCGAACTGGGCGAGGAGGCGTTCACGGAGACGGCCCGGGTGCTGGAACGGCTGTCGCGCGCGATGGACGCGATCGACGTCGGGTAGGGTTCCCGGGTCGACCACTCGACACCCGACTCTTCATCAGGAGGTGAGACCCATCAACGCCAGGTCAGGCAGGGTGCTCTCCTCCCAGGGCGGTACGGTCTCCGCCGCGCCGTAGCGAAACCGCCGGGAGCACTCGCGAAAGCGGCTCCCGAAAGGCTTCCAGGCTTCCATGCCCATGTTCTCCGACCTCGTCACCCGTCTGCGCGCCGCCGGCTGCGTCTTCGCGGAGGACGAGGCACGGCTCCTCCTCGCCACGGCCCGCACCCCCGCCGAACTCGACGCGATGGTCGCGCGCCGCGTCGCCGGCCACCCGCTGGAACACGTCCTCGGCTGGGCCGAGTTCGGCGGGCGGCGCATCGCCGTCGACGACGGCGTGTTCGTCCCGCGCCGCCGCACCGAGTTCCTGGTCGAACGGGCGGCCGCACTGGCACCGGCCGGGGCGGTCGTCCTCGACCTGTGCTGCGGTACGGGCGCGCTGGGCGCCGCGCTCACGGCGGCCCTCGACGGGGACGTCCGCCTCCACGCCGCCGACATCGACCCGGCCGCCGTCCGGTGCGCCCGCCGCAACGTCACACCCCTGGGCGGCGAGGTGTACGAGGGCGACCTCTACGCCCCCTTGCCCGCCACGCTCCGGGGCCGCGTCGACGTCCTCCTGGCCAACGTGCCGTACGTCCCCACCGACGACGTCGCCCTCCTCCCCGCCGAAGCCCGCGTCCACGAGGCCCGGGTCGCCCTCGACGGCGGCGCGGACGGCCTGGACGTCCTGCGCCGCGTCACCGCCGAGGCGGGCGCCTGGCTGGCCCCGGCCGGCTCCCTCCTCTTCGAGACGAGCGAACGCCAGACCCCCGAGGCCCTGAGAGTGGTCGAAGCGGCGGACCTGACCCCCCGCGTCGACACGTGCGAGGACCGGGAGGCCACGGTCGTCACCGCTACCGGCGGAACAGCGCGTTGAGGGTGCTCCGCAGCCTTGTGGAGACGCCGGAGCACCAGCACCTCGTCCACCGCGAAGCGCAGGAAGAGAGCCTGCTGGTCAGCGACCCGACAAAGGTGAGTACCTACGCCCAGCGGTATGCGAGGATTCGAGCACAGGCCCTGGATCCGCGTGAATCGCCGGGTCTCATCGAGCGGTTGGCAGGAGAACAGCCATGAGCAGCACCCTGCGGTGGTTCAAGTCGAGCTACACCAACGCCGGCGGCGGCGAGTGCATCGAAGTGGCCTTCGACCGGCACAGGTCGTCGCACACCGTCCACATCCGCGGCTCCAAGAAGACCGGCGGCCCGCTGGCCGTCGCCCCCTCGGCATGGTCGGCGTTCCCGGCCCTCACCACGGCCGAGTAGCTTTGAGAACCGTGATCGCCGGGCAGCTGGTCGAGCTGCCCGGCACCATCGCCGCCATCCGCGCCGCCCTGGACGAGGACCGGGCCAAGGAGTTCGACGCGGAGATCCTGAACGCCCCCGTGGCCGACCTGCCGATGGCGCTCGTGCGGTGGGCGCTGTCGACGACGGAGGCGGACCGCGAGGACGCCGAGCTGTTCGAGCGCCTGGCGCGCGGCGAGGACGTACGGGAGTGACCGGTTACCGCCTCCAGTACGCTCCCCCGGCCGACCTGGCCCTCGACTCCATGGACTCCTCCCTCCGCACCCGCTTCGACGCGGGCATGCGGACCTTGCTGATACCGGACCCGTACGGCCACGGCTCGGCGCCGATAGGCCGCGACGAGGACCGCCGGGAGGCGACGGTGTCGGGGGTCGTGATCCGCTATTACGTCAGCCGGAGCGTGCTGACGGTGACGGTCGTGCGGGTCGTCTTCCTCTGAGGCGCGGCAGAGACGCCTAACCGGCCCGGCGGCGGTACTGGCCCGGCGGCATCCCGTACTCCCGTCTGAAGGCCTTGGCGAAGGCGAACTCCGAGGTGTAGCCGGCGCGTCGGGCCACGGTTCGCAGGGGTGCGTCGTCCGTACGGAGGAGTCGGCCGGCGGTCGTCATGCGCCACCAGGTGAGGTACGCGAGTGGGGGTCGGCCCACGAGGGTGGTGAAGCGCCGGGCGAAGGCGGCACGGGAGAGGCCGCCCTCGGCGCCGAGTTCCTCCACTGTCCAGGACCGGGCGGGGTCCGCGTGGATGGCGCGGAGGGCGGCGAGGACGGCGGGGTCACCGAGGGCGGCGGACCAGCCGGTCGTGCGGTCGGGGCACTCGCTGAGCCACCAGGTGCGCAGCAGCAGGAGCAGGAGGGTGTCGAGGAGGGCCGGTACGAGTGCGTGGGAGCCGGGCTGCGGGTCGGCGAGTTCGGCGCCGAGCAGGTCGACGGCGGCCCGCAGCCGGGTGTGGGCGCCGGCCCGCGCGGACAGGTGCACGAAGGGCGGCAGCTCGGTGAGGAGCGGGTGGGCGCGGGTGCGGCTCAGCTGGTAGGAGCCGCACAGCAGCAGGGTCTCGTCCGGGGCAGCGGGTTTTCGGTGGGGTTCGGTGGGCCAGGTGCCGTCGGGCAGGGGCAGCACGTCGACGAGCGGGTTGCCGGGGTGGCCGGCCAGGCCGTGGCCGGTGCCGTGGGCGAGCAGGACGACGTCTCCGGCGCGCAGTTCGACGGGTGCGGCGTCGTCGTCCGGCGGGATGAGCCAGGCCGTTCCCTGGACGACGACGTGGAATCCGGCGCCCTTGTCCGGGGCGAAACGGTAGCCCCATGGGCCGGAGTTGACCGTACGGGAGGAGTGGGGCCGCCCGGCGCGCATGGCCGCGACGGCATCGCTCAGTACGTCCATCTCGGCACCGTACCGCAGGGGCGGAGCGCCGCGAGCGAGACGATCGGACAGGGAGGTGAGTCGCAGGGACATGGAGCGTCTCGCGCTCGGCGCCTACGGTCGCTCGCATGACAACAACGCGTACTGCCAGGGCGGTTCTGTTCCACGAGCTGGGCGGGCCGGAGGTGCTGACCGTCGAGGACGTCCCGCTCCCCTCCCCGGGCCCGCACGAGGTGGTGATCCGGGTCGAGGCGATCGGCCTGAACCGCGCCGAGGCCCTGTTCCGCGCGGGGACCTACTACTACCCGGCGACGCTCCCCGGGTCCCGGCTCGGCTACGAGGCGGCCGGTGTGGTGGAGGAGGTCGGCGCGAGTGTCACCGCGTACGTTCCGGGCGACTTGGTGATGGCCGCGGCCAACTTCGATTTCGGGGTGCACGGGGTGTACGCGGAGCGGGTCGTGCTGCCCGAGGAGTACGTGGTGCGCCGCCCGGAGGGCGTGGACGCGGTGACGGCCGCGGCGACGTGGCTGGCGTACTCGACCGCGTACGGCGGCATGGTGGAGGCGGGCGGGCTGCGCCCGGGGGACGTCGTGGTGATCACGGGAGCGTCGAGCGGGGTCGGGACGGCCGCGCTCCAGACGGCGCTGCGGGTCGGCGCGGTGCCGATCGCGACGACCCGTGGGGCGGACAAGCGGCGTCGGCTGCTCGATCTGGGCGCGGCGCATGTGATCACCACCGATGACGAGGACCTGGTCGAGGAGGTCAAGCGGCTGACCGGCGGCCGGGGCGCGCGGGTCGCCTTCGACGCGATCGGCGGGCCGGGCTTCGGGGAGCTGGGCAACGCCTTGGAGCCGGGCGGCACGGCGGTGCTCTACGGCTGGCTGGATCCGCGTCCGGCGACGGTCTCCCAGAACTGGCCGCTGACGGTGCGCGGTTACAACAACGGCGCGGTGGTGGACACGGCGGAGGGACGCGCCCGGGTGTCCGGCTTCATCGGCTCGGGGCTGCGGGACGGCACTCTGGCACCGGTGATCGCCGAGACCTTCGACGGCCTGGAGCGGATCGCCGACGCCCATCGCCTGATGGAGTCCAACACCCACACGGGCAAAATCGTGCTACGGGTCTAGGCTGCGGAGGGGTGCGGGGCCCGAACGCACCTCGGGCCCCGCACCGGTCCGGCTCAGCGCTGCTCGGGGAGCCTGATGGTCCGTACGAGCGGCATGTCGGCGTACAGCTCCGGCTGCGTGGTCACCACGGGGCGGCCGTTGGGCCAGTCCGGGGTGGGCCGCGACAGGTGGATCGCGTGGCCGAGCCGCCACTCCACGCCGTCCCGCATCAGCGCGCCGACGGCGCAGACGCCCGCGAAGTCCAGCTCCACGATCTCCGCCGAGGGCAGCGCGCCCACGTGTTCGGCCAGCCCCTTGCGGGACCCGTCGGCCGCCGTGAGGCAGAGCGCGGGAACGTAGACGTGCCGGGTCGGGCCGTGCTCCGTGTTCGCGATGAACTGCGACGCCAGGCTGTTGCCCGAGCCGAGGGCGAGGAGCGCGGACTCGTCGTAGACGACGGCGGTGGAGGCGGTCACAGGCTGTCCACAGGCTCGCCGGCCTCCAGCTCCCGCCAGACCTTCTCCACGCGGTCGTGGTCCTCGTCCGTGAGGGTCACCCCGAAGTGCGTCTCGCAGTACGCCTTGGTCTCCTCGTACCGCTTGCGGCGCTCCTCCAGCGTCGGCGTCGCCCCGACCAGCTCGGCGAGGTAGTCGCGCATCGTCATGCCGTGCTCACGGGCCAGCACCATGAGGCGGTCGCGGACAGCGGGGTCGATCTTCACGGTGGTGTCAGCCATATGGACAGTATACGGACGGTATACCGTCGCCTGAGGACGTTCCAGCAAGGTCGTCATGACCAGCCCTTCTTTCGGTGGACCCGGCCGCCCTAAGCGGCCGGGAGCTTCAGCGGGGGCCCGGTAGGCCCTGCAGGCCGTGGCGGAGGGCGTTGCGGGCCAGGGAGCCGCCGCGCAGGGCGGCCGCCACGAAGCCGGTGGGCGTCGGCGGGGGCGATGCGGCACAGCGGCGGCAGGAGGCGCCCTCGGGGACGGGTGCCCCGCAGTCGGCGCACTCGTGACGCACGGGCGCCGTCGGGCGAGGTGCCGGTTTCTTGCGCCTCAGGCGGTCCGCCAGCAGGGCGGCGGGTGCGTGGACTCGTGCGGGCAGGCCTGTTGTCAGGGCCTCTTGGACGGTCGCCTCGGTCGCACCGACGGCGAACCACTCCTCGACCAGATCTCCCAGCTTCGCCGCCTCTTCCTCGCCGACCGCGATGCGCGGCTCGCGCCTCCCCAGCGAGGCGAGGAGCCGGGCGGCCCTGCTGGGCACCTCGACCGGACGCGGGGGCGGGGAGGGAGGTTCTTGTTCCCTGGTTCTTTCTCCCGAAGGGAGAGCTCCCGCGACTCCGGCGTCCGGGTTTCCGGCCGCCGGTTGCCGAGCGGGGGCCGGGGTGACGGCAGGAGCGGCAGGAGCGGCGGGGCACACGGTTTCGGTCGCGTCGTACGGACTGTCGTACACGTCGTACACCGTCACCCAGTAACCCGTTCGGGTGTCCTGGAGCGAGGCCCTCCGGAGGTACCGCGCGTCCTCCAGCTCCTGGAGCGCCTTGCCGATGCGCGTGCGGCCCTCCTTGCGGCGTTTGGCCAGGCTGCGGATGTCCGCGCAGGCTCCGTCGGGGAGGCTCAAGAGGTAGACGAGGACGCCCGCGGCGAGGAACGAGATGTCGGGATCCCGTAGAAGTTCGTTGCCGAGAGTCGTGAAGTTCCGCGTACGCGCGGTACGGTGAATTCGCATTGGGAGGTCTAGCTCCTGGTGTCATGCCCCCGAGTGTTGCCGCACTGCGGGGGCGATCTCTTGATCGCGCTCTGTCGCTGCGACTGTATCCCCTGACTCCTTTGCGCGCGCAAGCCAACTCCCTTTAGTCATACAGATGTTGAGGAGCCGGCGACCGGAGCCATGACCCCCGGCCCCACCTGCGGTTTCCGCCGCCGAGGAACACCGAAGGGCGGCCACCGAACCGGTGGCCGCCCTTCAGGCATATGCCGAATTCACTCCTGTGAGTGATCGGTTTTTCAGAACAGCCGGAGCTTCGCCTGCCAGCCCGCACCGATCTTCACGGTGGAGCCGAAGGACCCCCTGCCGTTGCCGTTGTTGCGGAGCAGGTCGCCCGCCGAGTTGCGGGTGACCAGGTCCGGGCGGCCGTCACCGGTGATGTCGCCCGCGCCGACGAACGCGTTGCGGCCCGACGCCCAGCTGTTGCCGAAGACCAGGACACGCGGCTTGACCGTGCCCGTCGCCGTACCGTCGTAGCGCCACAGGGAGTTGGCGCCGTCCACCGCCAGCAGGTCACCGATGCCGTCGCCGTTGAGGTCACCCGCACCGACGATCGCGCGGTACGCCTTCCAGTTCGTACCGATCCTGCCCCGCGCCTTCAGACCACCCGCGCCGTTGTCCGCGTACAGGTAGATGTCACCGGTCGTGGCCTGGCGGGCGACGAGGTCCGGGCGGCCGTCACCGGTCAGGTCACCGGGCGACGTCAGCACGTTGAACTGACCCCACGCCGTGCCGAGGGAGGTGTACGGGTGCTTCGGGTTCACGTAGCCGTGGCACCAGCCGTGGTGGCGGCGCAGTTCGCTGCCGACGCGGATCAGGAAGTCGTTGCAGCGGTTGCCGTCCATGTCGCCCATGGGCACGACGAGGGTGTTGGTCGGCCAGCCCGCCACCGACGTCGTACGGGAGTAGCCGCCCGTGCCGTTGGCGGCGTGGACGGCGATGTCGCCGCCGGAGCCGAGCGACAGCAGGTCGGGCCGGCCGTCGACGGTCAGGGACATGCTGGCCGCCGTGCTGGTCGCGCTGTGGTCACGCCAGACGGGGGCGCCGGTGTCGAGGGTGAACGACCCGGACCTGGTCAGCACGGGGCCCTGGCCGTTGGCCGGCTGGGCGGTGAGGACGTAGGTGTAGGCGCCGTTCGTCGCGTAGCCGTCGGCGGTCTTCCCGTCCCAGGCCGCCTGGATCAGGCCGTTCTGGGCGTTGCCACTGAGGGTGTGGACGACGCGGCCCGTGCGGACCTCCTTGAACTGGATCTGCCAGGCACTCGCGGGCCGCGACAGCCGGAACTGGGTCCGCAGGCCCCGCCGGTACTCGGTGGTCTGCGCGGAGTCGACGATGACCAGCGGCTCGGTGGGCACCCCGCTGGGCGCGAGGTGGATGGTGCCGTCGGCCGCGGCGTACGCGACGGGCCCGCCGAACCGGTCGACGGTCCAGGTCACCCCGCGCTGCGGGGCCGTCGTGGCGGGCAGGTCGCCGACGGTCTGCGTGGTGTCGGCGACACCGTCGCGGAACTCGGTCAGCAGCAGCTTGCCGGCGGCCTTGTCGTGCCGTACGAGGAAGCCGTCACCGATCAGCGCCTCACCGGACGGCACGGGGATGTTCTTCTTGGCGGTGTTGTCCCACACGCCGGCCTTGCCGGTCGGCCCGCAGTTCCAGTAGATCCAGCGGCCGACGGCCTGGAGCTCCTTGGGCACGCAGGGCGCACCGGTGTTGAGGGTGGAGCGGACGCCGGTGAGCAGGTTCTCGGAGTTGAGGATGCCGGCGGTCGCGGAGGGCGTCCAGGCGGTGCGGCCCCAGACGGTGGTGGGCGTGATGGCGCGGGTGCGGATCACGGTGCGCTCGGCGACCAGCTCGTCGAAGTCACCGATGTACTGCTTGCCGCCGGCGGGGTCGTCGACGACGGCGTACCGGCCGGTGATCTCCTTCACCCGGGCGTCGAGGGACGGGACGCTGAAGGTGGCCCCGACCGGCGCCGAGGCGATCGAACCGATCGACGTGTGACCGCGGCCCGGATTCGTACCGTAGATTCCGCCGTCACCGGCCGCAATGGGGCCCTGACCGTGACCCTCGGTGTAGCTCAGGGTCTGCGAGGCGCCCGAGGTGAGCTGCGCACCGTCCGTGGTGACGGGGCGGGCGTAGTAGTGGAGGCCGTTGTTCTGGTTCCGCAGCTCCAGGGTCGCGAGGGTTCCGTTGGCCAGGGAGAGCTGCTTGACCGTGGCCGCCGGCGGGATGTCGGCGACCTTGGTGAGGACGGGTGCCGTCCCATCTGCGGGGGCGGTGACCCGGCGTACCGCCCAGTGGGACGCGTCGGTCCCGCCGATGGCGAGCACGTCGCCGCCGGGCACCTGGGCCATGGACAGACTCGCCCGGTCGAGCAGCGTCACGGGATCCCCGCCGCGAAGCGGCACGGCCTTCAGCCCCACGCCGGTGACACCGTCCTGTGCCAGGCCGGTCACCAGGACCCAGTCGCCGACGACGGCAAGCCGGGTCGTCCGCGGGTCGCCGGACCAGGGCACGGTGATGGGAGTGGCGAGCGGCGTGTCGCGCGGTACGGCGTTGATTTGCTTGCCGTCGGCGGCGAGCCAGACCAGCCACTGCTCCCCCAGCCCGAGGACCGAGGGGTTCACGGCCGGACCGTCCGTCACACGGGCGGTCTCGATGTCGAGCAGCCCGAGCTGGGTGACACCCGCGTCGTTCTTGACGCGCACGATCACGGTACGGGTATCGCCCACGGGCGAGTAGTGGAGGGACACGTCGACGACGTCGCCTTCCACCCGGCGGGTGGTGGTGCTGCCGTCGGCGGCGACCCGGTTCAGGTACAGGGTGCGCTGAGGATCGGACGAGCCGAGGGTGTAGGCGGCGGTGACAATGGTCTCGCCGTAGGTGCCCACGTAGTGCTGGCCGTCCGGGACCGTGAACTTACGGGTCGTGCCGTCGATGGGGTTCCGCAGTTCGATGGCCCCTCCCGCGTCGACGACCACGAGGTCGGAGCCGGAACCATTGCGGAACCATTGGCCGTCGGACTGCTGGGTCTTGACGGTGCGCCCATCGGCATAGCTCGTCCAGAGGATCCCGTTCTGTTCCTCCGTGCGCCAGAAACCGTGTGTCCCTGCGTTCAGCAGCTCCACGTGGCGCGGTGCCGTCCGTTCGGACGGGATGACCGTGTGCGCCGGCAGCGGTGCCGGCTCGGCGGCCCCGGCCGTGCCACCGAGCGGCGCGATCGTGCCGATGACGAGGCCCGCGACCAGAGTGGCGCGGGCGATGGTGTGACGTGGCAAGAGATTCCCTCCCCTGAACCGAAAAGGCGTGGGGGAAGGCGGCGGCGTACGTCGCCGGCCACGGTCTCGCAGAGCCCCCCGGCCCGAGACACCCCACCCCACGGTGGCTGAATCGTAACAGGGGGGCCTGCACAGATGTGCGAGGTCAGATGGTCAGCAGTACAGGTTGGCGCCCGTGGGAACGCCCAGGACCTGGGTGAACTGCTGGTACTTCGTGACCCGGCTCTGCACCTGCGCCGGGTTCTTGCCGTCGCACTCCAGGGCGCCGTTGATGGAGCGGATCGTCTGGCCGAATCCCGCGCCCGTGACCATCGCGTTGTGGGCGGTCATCGTGCCGGGGCCGTTCTGGGTGTTCCAGTACCAGAGGCCGGTCTTCCAGGCGACGGCCGCCTCGCGCTCGACGCGGTAGGGGTTGTTCAGCAGGTCGATGCCGAGGGCGTCCCCGGCGGCCTTGTAGTTGAAGTTCCAGCTGAGCTGGATCGGGCCGCGGCCGTAGTACGCGGCCTGCCCGGCCGGGCAGCCATAGGGCTGGTTCCGGTCACAGTAGTGGGGGTAGTTCGCGGTGTTCTGCTCCACTATGTGGACGAGCCCACCGGTCTCGTGGTGGACGTTGGCGAGGAAGGCGGCGGCTTCCTGCTTCTTCACCGTGTCGCTGCCGGTGTTCGCGAACGCCGGGTAGGCGCCGAGCGCGGCCTTGAGCCCGCTGTACGTATAGAACGGGTTCCGGTTCGGGAACATCTGGTTGAACTGCGCCTCCGAGACGACGAAGCCGGAGGGCGCGGGGTCCGTGGGGGTGGAGCCGCCGCAGGCGCCCTGGTCGGCCCAGACGTCGACCGTGCCCGGCCGCTCGTTCTGGGTCCACCACTTGGCCTGCCAGTTGCGGCCGTTGTACGAGGCGGTGTTGCCGCCCCAGTAGACGGCGGAGGAACTCCACGGGGCCGCGCATTCGGCGGCGGAGGCGGTGGAGGCGGGGAGGAAGACGGCGAGGCCGACCGCGGTGGCGAGAGCGGCGAAGAGGGAGAGCAGGCGTCGAGCCATGAGGATGCCCTTCGTGGGGGATGAGGGGGCAGTGCCTTACGGAACCGCGAATGGTCTGTACCTGTCAAGGTCTAGACCAGAAGCGTGCGCGGGCCACGCATGCCCGTTGCGGGCCACCCCAGTTGACGGCCCGCACCCCCACCGGGGGTGAGCCGCCAAGAGGCGGGCAGGCCCACCCACCACCGGCGGTCAGCCACCCACGGGCGGGCGGTCCCACCTACCCCACCCCCCACCGGGGGTCAGCCGCCCACGCACGGGACGGGGGTGGACCGGGGGTCGCGCGCGCAGGATTGGCGATGCAGTAACGCTTCGCGCTCATGGGCCCGAGCGAGCCAATCTGAGCACGTGACCCCCGGGCCGCACCCGGACTCACCCACCGTCGTGGCGCGCAAGGGGCGGGCCCTCAGGCCGGGGGGCCGTTCCTCGTTGTGCCCACCCGTTCCTCCCCCAAGGACTACGTCCAGGGGGGACCCCCATGCGGAACGACTGCCCACAACGAGGAACGGCGGCACCGGCGCCAGCCCACAACGACGGAACGGCAGCACCGGCGCCAGCCCACAACGACGGAACAGCGGCACAGCGACGCCAGCCCCCAACGACGGAACGGCGGCACCGGCGCGAGCCCACAGCGGGAACCACAGCGAAACGGCGGTGCCGGCCACCACGAGCAAACGGCGGCACCGGACACGCCAGCCCAGAGGGCGGAACGGCTCCGACACCGGTCGGGGCGTGTGCGAAGATCCCGGCGTGGATGCCCTGACGCCTGACGACCCCGCCGCCATAGGCCCCTTCCGTCTCCTCGGCCGTCTCGGTACCGGCGGCATGGGCCGTGTCTACCTCGCCCGCTCCGCCGGCGGCCGCACCGTCGCCGTCAAGGTCGTGCACGCCGAGCTGGCCGCGCAGGACGAGTTCCGGCGCCGGTTCGCCCGCGAGGTGGCCGCGCTGGAGCGGGTGGGCGGCGTGGGCACCGCGCCCGTGCTGGGCTCCGACACGGAGGCGGACGCGCCCTGGGTCGCCATCGGGTACGTCGCCGGGCCGTCCCTGCGCACCGTCGTCGGCGAGACGTACGGCCCGCTCCCCCCGGACTCCGTACGGGCCCTCGCCGTCGGCCTCGCCCGGGCGCTGGAGCACATCCACGCCGCGGGGCTGGTCCACCGGGACCTGAAGCCCGCGAACATCCTGCTCACCGTCGACGGCCCCCGCATCATCGACTTCGGCATCGCCCGCGCCGTCGACACCGTCACCGACGGCGGCCTGACCAGCACGGGAGCCGTCGTCGGCTCGCCCGGCTTCATGTCGCCCGAGCAGGTGCGCGGCCAGCGGCTCACCCCCGCGTCCGACATCTTCTGCCTGGGCTCCGTCCTGGCGTACGCGGCGACCGGCCGCTCACCGTTCGGCACCGTCGACAGCGGCGTCCACGCCATGATGTTCCGCATCGCGCACGACGAGCCCGACCTCGAGGGCCTGCCGCCGGAGCTGGGCGACCTCGTACGCGCCTGCCTCAGCAAGGATCCCGCCGACCGGCCGACCGCGGCCTACCTGGCCGCGCACGTCGAGGCCGCCGAGCCGTGGCTGCCCGCCGGGCTGCTCGCCCAGCTCGGCCGGGAGGCCGCCCGGCTGCTCGACGCGGACGGCGACCCGACGCCGGTCCAGCACGCCCGCCCGGTCACCGAACCGGCACGGCCCGGCCGCAGGCGCAGGCGCTGGCCGCTCGTCACCGCGGCCGCCGCACTCGCGCTCGCCGCCGCCGGCACCGCCCTGGCCCTCACGTACGGGCTGCCCGGCGCCCTCCGCCCGGGCGGCGGCGACCACACGACCCCTGCGGCGGACTCCCGCGCCGGCGCGATACCGGCGGCGTTCCTCGGGGCCTGGGAGGGCGTCCTCAGAGGCAGCGCCACCGCGCCCTACGAGACGGCCCGCATCGAGATCGTCCAGGGCACGCCTGGCTCCAAGGCCGGGGTGTACGTGCACGTCAGCGGCGACCAGCTGTGCATGGGCCGCTCGACGCTCGTCTCGGCGAACGAGGACAAGGTCGTCTTCGGCGAGAGCGACGTCACGACCAGCGTGCCCGCCAAGCGCTGCATGCCCGCCGCGCACCAGACGCTGACCCTGCGCTCCCCGGACGTCGTGGAGTGGAGGTCCGGCGCCGCGTCGGCGACCTTCCGCAAGTCACGCACCGGCGCGAACGCCGTACCGCCGAATCTGGTCGGGACGTGGGAGACGCCCCCGAACCCGGAACTGCCGCCGGAGGAGCGGGACCTGTACAGCTCGACCCTGACCGTCACGCAGGGTCCGGTCGGCGCCCCGCTGATCCACTTCGAGGAGACGTACCCGCGGTACGACGAGGAGACGAGCAAGCCGACCGGCGACCCGGTGTACTGCGCGAGCACCGCCATCGTCGGCGGCGTCGGCGACCTCGTCATCGTGGGCCCGCACCAGCTGGACGCGGCGGCGTCGGACGACGAGTGCACGGCGTACAGCTCGCAGAACCTGCGGATCAGCCGGATCGACGGCAAGGACCGGATGCTGCTCTACGACATGAGCACGGACAGCGAACCGGCCGAGTACACCAAGAAGTTCGGCTGACCCTCCGGGCCCCCAGGCCCGTCCCGAGTCCCGCCCCCACCGGCCACCCGTGCCGGAGGGAGGCGGGACTCCGCCGTTTCAGAGGCGGGACCCCACCCACCCCAGCGGCGGTACTCCGCCGCGTCAGAAGCGGGACTCCGCCATTTCAGCGGCCTCATCCGACGTCTCACGTCCCAGCCGTCCCGCGTTGTCCCGGAAGTCGTCGCGGGACGGTCCAGCAGCCCGAACCCAGGTCAATGATGGGCCGACCCGACGAACCCTCTTCTCCGACCAGGAGACGCCGATGCACCCATCCCTCGCCGCGCGGCGGCCCGCCCTCACCCGCTGCGCGGTCCTCCTCGCCGCGGCCCTGCTCATGGTGCTGGGCCTGCCGCGCCCCGCAGCCGCCTTCTCGGCCGCGTTCTTCCCGACCCAGAGCGCCGGCAACCGGGGCTCCGACGTGACCGCCCTGCAGTACCTGCTGAACGCCCGGGGCCAGAGCGTCGGCGCCGACGGGGTCTTCGGCTCCGGCACGAAGAGCGCCGTCGTCGCCTTCCAGGGCGCGAACGGCCTCACGGCGGACGGCATCGTCGGCCCCGCCACCTGGGGCAAGCTCGTCGTGACCGTCCAGCAGCCGGACAGCGGCCCGGCGGTCAAGGCGGTCCAGCACCTCCTGAACGCCAAGCGCGGCGCGGGCCTCACCGTCGACGGCGTCTTCGGCTCCGGCACCACCGCCGCCGTGAAGTCCTTCCAGTCCCACGCCGGGCTGGGGGCCGACGGCATCGTCGGCCCGACGACGTGGCGCAACCTGCTCTGGCACTACGAGAGCGTCGACTTCGGCGCGGGCACCCTCTGCGACCAGAACCCGGACGGCAACACCAGCGCCAACTGGGGCACCTCCGCCGCCGTCGGCCAGCTGGAGGCCGCCGCGGCCGCGTTCGCCGCCACCGGCAACGGCCGGCTCCCCGTCGGCGACCTCAGCTGGGAGCACGGCGGCGACATCCCCGGCCACGGCAGCCACGAGGCGGGCCTCGACGCGGACGTCTGGCCCATCCGCACCGACTCGGCCCAGTGCGGCGCGGGCCGCATCACCTGGGAGTCGTCCACGTACGACCGCGACGCCACCCGCAAGCTCGTCCAGGAGATCCGGGCCAAGGCCCCCGGCCACATCAAGGTCATCTGGTTCAACGACCCGGTGCTCATCAACGAGGGCCTGGTGAAGCCGCTCACCAACCACGACAACCACCTGCACATCCGCTACTGCGAAGCCGTGCACCCGAACGCGCTCTACACCTGCTGATCCGACCGACGACTCACCGTCCGACCACCATCCGACCACCACCCGACCACCGTCCGACGAACGTCCGACCAACGGGAGAGGACACCACCATGAGCAGCACCCACCTCAGCCGCCGCGGCCTCCTGCGCTACGGCGCCGGCGCGCTCGCCGCGACCGGCCTGGCCGTGACCGCGAACATCGCCCTGGCCGGCACCGCCGCCGCCTACAGCTGGTCCCGGACCCTCTCCGAGGGCATGTCGGGAGCCGACGTGAAGGAGCTCCAGATCCGTATCGCGGGCTGGGCCTACGACACGCCGAAGCAGACGTACGTGTCGCTCGACGGCGACTTCGGGCCCGGCACCAAGGCCGCGCTGATCCGCTTCCAGAAGGCGTACGGCCTGTCCCAGGACGGCGTCGCCGGGCCGCAGACCTTCGCCGCGCTCAACGCCCTGGAGAGCTCCGACGGTTCGACCGCGCACTTCGACTGGTCCGAGTTCCACAGCAAGGACGGGTCCGGCTTCACGGGCGGCAGGGTCGCCGAGGCCACCGTCAAGGAGAACGTCCGCCGCAACATGTACAAGCTGGAGGCGCTGCGCAAGAAGGCCGGCGGCCGGTCGATCACGGTCAACTCCGGCTTCCGCAGCACCGCCCACAACGCGAAGGTCGGCGGCGCGTCCAACTCGATGCACGTGTACGGCATCGCCGCCGACATCGTCGTGTCGGGCCTGACCACCTACCAGACGTACAAGATCGCCGAGACGTGCGGCTATTCGGGCCTGGAGGCGTACACGCACTCCTGGCAGCACGTCGACAGCCGGATGGAGTACCCGTACGACGCCCAGTCCTGGTGGTGGGAGAGCGGCATCGTGCTGTAAGAGAGGCACGGCGAACGGCCCCCGAAGCGCGAGGCTCCGGGGGCCGTTCCGTACGGCGGCCGCAATCAGGCGAGCAGCCTGCTCCACGTGCGGGCGTCCACGACGCCGTCGGACGGCAGGCCTCGGGACGTCTGGAAGGTCCTGATGCCCGCCTCCGTGCCCGAGCCGAAGATCCCGTCGACGGTGGTGGGCGTCCCGTGCGCGGTCAGCTGGCTCTGCACGGCCTTCACGGCCTGGCCGGACGCGCCCCGGGCGACCGGCATGGCGAGGTGGTGCCAGGTCTGGTTGCCGGCGATCCCGTCCACGTACGCCCGGTTGAGGGTCTGGAAGTCGCGGACCGCGGCCTCCGTGGCCGGGCCGAAGGAGCCGTCCACGGTGAGCGTGGCGCCCCGGCCGGTCAGCAGGTACTGGAGGGTGCGCACCCGCTCGCCGGTCTCGGAGCTGCGGACGACGGGCCAGACCGGTGCCGTCGGGTCGCCGCCGATCCGGGCGGCCACGTCCCGGCGCAGCTGCGGGAGCAGGGCGTAGAGGCGGTCGCCGGGGCACGCGGTGTTGTTGAAGTCGCGGTGGCCGTAGATCTGGTAGGCGCGCAGCCCGTACTGGCGGCAGATGTGGGTGCACAGGTCGAGGAGCGCCGCGTACTGCTGGCCGCGCGGGTCGACGGTGTCGTACGTGCCCTCGTTCTCGATGCCGATGGCGATGGTGTTCTGGCCGGTGCAGTGCGCGCCCTCGACGGTCCCGCTGCCGGCCTGGAGGGTGGCGAGGCTCTGGTGGCGGCCCTCCACCACGTGCGCGCCCCGGCTGATCGTGAAGTGCTGGCCGCTGTCGATCCAGCCCCTGCTGTCCATGTGGAACTTCTGGATGGACCGGGCGAGGGCGAAGGCGTGGGCCTGCGAGTAGTCGGTGACGTTCGCCGTGGCGGTGTGATGGACGATGATCTTGTGCGGGCGGGCGGCCAGGACGTTGACCGGGCTGCTCGGCGGGCGGGCGCCCCAGGCCGCGCAGTCGGATATCAGCGGCCCTGCCGCCGCGTACGCCCGGCCTGCCGGGCCCAGCGGGGTCAGCGCGGCCGCCGCGCCGAGGGCCAGCGCGCCCGTGAGTACGGCACGGCGGTGGGGGCCGGAGTGGTCGATGGATGCCAAGTCGGTCTCCTCTGCGGGATCTTGGACGGTTCGGGCCCACTCTGTGGGCCCGGCCCGCCGTCCCTCCAGACCTCAGCCGTCCCGGGACACCGTTCCGGCCACGGGACGCATCCCGGGACGCGTCGTTCCCGTCCATCCCTCAAAGACGCAGGCCAGCCGGGAAGTTGACTGTGCAACAGACAGCGGGAGAAGGAGAACCAGCCCATAAAATGCGCCAGGTCGGCCGAGGGGGGCCGGAAAAGGACGACGCGGGGACTGTTGATGAACGACCAAGCCGACGCCACAGGGGAGAGACCGGGTGAGCGGGCCCGGCTGCTCGCGGAGATGCGCCGCATCAAGGAGACCTCGGGGCTGAGCTTCGGCCGCCTCGCGGACCGGACGCACTACAGCCGCTCCTCCTGGGAGCGTTTCCTCAACGGCAAGCAGCTGCCGACCTGTGTCGCGCTGGAGCAGCTGGCCGAGGTGGCCGGGGAGGACCCGGCGCCGCTGCTGGCCCTGCTGGAACGTATCTCCGCGGAGGGCGCGCCAGCCGCGCAGGAGGCGCAGTGCGCCCCGTCGGCGCCCGCGCAGGCCGGTCCGGCGCGTCAGCCGGACGCACCCGCGCGGGCCGTGGCCGCCGGTCAGGAGGAGAAGCGGCCACCCGAGCACGACCCGGCGGACCGGCGCACGACGGAACCGCCGTCGGGGGACGGGCGGACGGTGGAGCCACCGCCGGCGGACGGGCAGTCGGCGAGCCGGCCGGTGGCAGACCGGCGGCCGGAGGAACGGAACACCGCCGACCGGCGGCCGGGCGAGGCCCCGCAGCCCGGCCCGCTGGTGCTCGCGTGGTCGCCGCGCCGGCGGCGGAGGCTCGGTCTGGCCGCGTCCGTCGTGGCCGGCGCCGTATGCGGCTCGTTCCTGACGGTGTTGGCGCTCAGCCCGTCCGCCGCCGAACCGGACGGCGGCCCCGACGCGCGGGCGAGCATCAGCTCCCCGCCGCCCGGAGCGCCGGTGCCGGACACGGTTCCGTCACGCACGGGTCCGGTCGAGGTGGGCTGCCGCCGCGACGCCTGCATCGGCCGCGACCCCAAGGCGGCGGACTGCCAGTGGGACGCCGTCACCGCCCATGACACCTGGCTGCGCGGCATGCACATCCAGCTGCGCTACAGCGAGGCGTGCCAGGCCGTGTGGGGCCGCGTCGAGAACGGCACGGTCGGCGACACCGTGCGGATCAAGGGGCTGACCGGCCTGGAGATGGAGGCGACCATCCGTATCGACCGGGACACCTACACCAAGATGCTGGCCGTGAGCGCCGAGGCGCCGCCCCGCACGGTGACGGTGTGCGGGGCCATCCCCAGCCAGAAGCAGATGGAGTGCTCGCCGCACCGGCAGGTCCAGCCGTGACGGCCAGCCGGCCCTTTCGAGGCAGGGGATTCCTTGTCAGCGGTCATCCACGTCCCCCATCCACACGCGACGGCCCAGTTCGTCCAGCTCCTCCTTCATCTCTCGGGCCTCTGGTAGCGCCCTGCTGAGCAGCCGCCAGTAGGCTGGGCCGTGCCCGGCGACTCGCATGTGCGCCAACTCGTGGGCGATCACGTAGTCGACGAGGTGAATCGGAAGCTGGAACACGGCCCAGTGCAGCGCAATCTGCCCAGATTCCGCTGCGACCCCCTGGTTGGCACGGTAAGTACCCCAGCGGTGCCCGAGATCCCGCACGCGTACCGTGGGCTCTCCCACATCCATGCGCGCGGCCCAGGGCTGGAGACGGCCCCGTACCCAGCGCTGCCCGGCCCCGCAGTACCAGGCGGCCATCGCCTTCCGTGCCTCTCGCGGGTCACCGGCCACGGTGGAGCTCAGCTGGAAACGCCCCGCCACCAGGCGTACCGCCGCATCCGGCTCGTCGACGAGCAGCAGTGGATAGTCCCGCCCGAGGTAGCGGTGGATCTCACCGTCGCGCAGAGAGCGTGTGGGGTGGAGCTGGCGGCGCTCGGCGCCGAGCCGGAGCTTGCGCTCAATCCACTGTCTGCTGTCCCTGACGAAGGTCTCGGCTCTCTCGGGATCGCATCCCTCGGGCACCCTCAGGATGAGCGAGCCGCCCCGCTCGACGGTGAGCCCCAGCCTCTTTCGACGGGGGCTGACCCGTACATGGAGCGGCAGCCCGTCCACGTCCAGGACCGCGTCGTCGGAGAGGAGGACGCGGTCTCGACCATCGGGGTCCGGCAGGACGGGCATGCTCCTATTGTCGCCGGGCCTCCGCGCGGAACCCGGCCGCGTTCTGGTTGGCGTAGCCAGCGAGGACGGACGCGAGTCTCTTCAGCTCCTCCCGGCCGCCGTCGCTCTGCTTGAGCCCCGCTCGCCGAAGGCGATGCCAGATGTGTGCCTCCAACTCGGTGACGTGAGCCTCGGCCCCGCCGTACGACGCCATGCTCACCTGCTCGACGACCACCTGCCACACCTCGGAGACCATGTGCCGCAGGGAGTCCGCATCCGGGGTATCGAAGGCCGGGCTGTTCTCCAGCTTCTCCGCGAGCAGCACGTACAGCCGCTGCTCCATCCGCGTGAGCCCGGCGGCCTCCGGGGCGGTCTCCTCAGCCCGGCGGGCACGGTCGACCAGAGGGCCGATCTTCTCCTTGATCTTCTCCCACCGCCCATCGGCTTCCTCCAGGACCCGCTCCAACTCCTCGGACAGCTTCCGGTACACGGGCCGGTCATCCAGAGCGCGCCGCTCCTGAAGGTGGTAGCGGAGTGCCTGGACCTGTTCCGCCGCCGCCTCGCGTGCGGGGAGCCGGTCCACGATCTCATCGAAGTCCGGGGCGAGGATCGACACGGGCGCGATGGCCTGCTCGATGGCGTGGACTTCCAGGTGCTCGGCGATCAGGGCACGCACCTTCCGCCCGTAGCCGCGCATCGCGAAGCCGCCGCCCGGCTCGTCGCGGTAGTGCCGCCGTACCCGCATCTGGAGCAGGCTCCAGGCCCGCACGTCGGCCAGGTGGTTGAGCGCTGCTTCATGGGGAAGCACGCGGTCCACGGCGCCGAGGAATTCGCCGAGCAGCCTGTCAAAGTCGGCTCGCTTTCCGGGGTCGCCGAGGGTGAGCACAGCTTCTGCGAGACCGCCGCGTCTCGCAAGGCCGGAGCCGTTGATGCCCATGCCCCTGAGAAGCTTCCGGACCTCTTCGGCTGCCTCCCGCATGGCTGGGATCTCGTCGTCCATGCTGCGCATCGACTCCAGAGCCGGCGGGTCGTTCTGGTAGGCGGCGAGCGCGGCCCCCAGGTGGTTCAGGACGCCGTAGTAGTCGACCACGAGCCCTTCGCTCTTCCCCGGTGCCGGTCGGTTGACGCGCGCGATGGCCTGGAGCAGTTCGGCGTCGCGGATCGGCCGGTCCAGGTAGAGCACCTGCTCGATGGGGGCGTCGAAGCCGGTGAGCAGCATCGACTTCACGATGAGGAACGCGATGGGTGGTTCCTCGGCTCCCGTTCCGTGGTCCCAGACCAAGTCGCTCCACGGGTTCATGTCACCGATGCCGCCGGCCGGCACGGGATTGTTCTCGTGCGGAGGGTCGACAATCCAGGGATTGTCCGGCGGCAGATCCGGGAACGGCGCCAAGAACCTCTCGACGTGCTCACGCTGCCGTGTCTCGCCGGTCCACTCCCGCCAAAGCCCCGCCTTGCGTTCCTTCCCCTCCGAGATGACGGGGACGAAGTCGATGCGCCTAAGCACTTCCTGGTACTGCCAGGCGCGCAGGAGCAGCATCTCCTCCTGCGTATACGTGTCGGGGTTCCGTCCCCGCAGGGCCTCGCGCCGACCGGATCGCTCGAACTGCTCGATACGCGCCAGTAGTTCGGTACGGGCATCGCGGAAGGCGTGCCGGTAGAGCACTGCGGCCTCTCGGCTGACGACGGCGACCTGGGCCTTGAAGTGTCCGCTGAGCGGGCCCGTCACGTAGTGCGCGAGCATGTTGGCCGCCTTGCTCCGGATCATCGACGGGGACTCAGCGACGTCCCGGCCGGAAGGCGCACCGTAGGTGTCCCGTACGTGCTGCTTCTGCGCCTCGTCCAGTGGCTCGATGAGGTCCTCGAAGCAGACGTCCAGCTTCTCCTTCTCCCGAACCTCGGCGGTCGTGGCCCGCCCCTCGTACCGCACGGGGACGACCACCTTGTCCCGCTCGGCCTCGTCCATGCGGTACGTGTCGAGGTACTCGGGTCGGCCGCCGGGCGTGCGGCTTGGTTCGAGGCCGAAGATGCGCCCGGTGTCGGTGAGCCGGCCCTGCATCAGCGGGGTGCCCGTGAAGCCGACCCGGGCGGCGTTCGGCAGCGCCTTGCGCAAGCATGCGTGGAGCACGGAGGTGTGCGAACGGTGGGCCTCGTCGACCAGCACCAGCACCCTGACGGAGTCACTGCACTCCGGAAACACGCGCTCGGCGGCCTTCAGCGTCTCCTCGTCCGGAGACGGGTCAGCGACCTCCGCCGGGTCCTCGCCGCCCTCCTCGACCCGCTTCCGCGCCCGCTCGAAGTCCTCGGCGAGCGCCTGGTCCTCACCGTCCGCCGTGTCCGGCCCCTCGGAGCCGGACGGCAGACCCGGCAGCTCACCGAGGAACTTCTGGATCGTCGCGAAGATCACCCGGCGTCCGCCGTCCCGCCCGGCCCGGCGCAGCATCCCCTCCAGGTCGGCCTGCGAGGCCGCCACCTGCACATCGGAACCACTCAGCTCGACGGACTTCTTGAGTTGCCGTTGCAGATCCCTCCGGTCGGTCACCGCGACTAGAGTGATCTTGTTGAGTGCGGGGTCGGGGCTCATGTGCAGCCGGCGTGCCAGGAACTTCATCGTGAAGCTCTTTCCCGCACCCTGCGTATGCCAGATCACCCCGCCGCGCTCGTCACGCTCGGCGCCCGGGTCCAATCGGGTGCGTCCGGTCCGGAGCTTGCGGACGATCTTCTCGGTGGCGCGGTACTGCTGGTGGTGACAGACGACCTTGGCTGTCTTGGGGGCGGCCGCCTTGGCTTTTCGCGCGCCGCTCTTCTGGGCCTTCTGGCTCTTCAGCGGCATCTCGAAGACGTAGTGCCGGATGATGTTGAGCAGGTTCCCCGGCTTCAGCACCATCGCGGTCAACTGATGCTGAAGGCTGGGCTGTTCTTTGGCACCGATGAGCCCCCAGGCGCGCAGCTCCCGCTGGAGATCATCAGAGTCGTCGTAGTCCGGCTCGACGCTGCGCCACAGAGCGTAGTGCTGCTCCTCGGACGAGATCGTGCCGAGCGTGGCATCCCGGCCGTCGGCGGCGACCAGAAGCTGTACGGGGGCGAAGAACTCGGGGATGCCGGGCGGTGCACCACCGCCCCGCCGCTCGTCGTCCTCCAGGGGCCGCCCCGTGTAGGCGCGCAGGTCACGGATCGCCTCGGCGAGAGGCATCCCCAGGTCGGGCGACTTGCATTCGACCACGACGAGCGGAATGCCGTTGACGAACAGCACCAGATCGAGCACCGCGTCCTTGCCGTCGGCGTTGCGGACGCGCAGCTGGTCGACGACGAGGAAGTCGTTGCGCGCGAGAGCCCCTTCCCGACTGCCCTCCAGGGCGTCGACGGACCAGTCGACGAAGTGCACCTTCACGTCCCGCTCGTCGGGTCCCTTGTCCAGGGCCCCGTGCAGAAGCAGGGTCAAAACGCCCTCGTTGGCCGACTCCAGCGGCGCCGAGTAGACACTGCGCGCGGCACGCCGCAGCCCGTCGATAGCCCGCTTGGCGTCGTCGTCCGACATCCACCCGGACGCTTGGCAGGGCAGCCGGTTGATACGACGCAGAGCGGCTATGAGCCGCCCGTGGAGGATCAGGTCCTGGTAGTCCCGCTGCTCGGCACCCTGGAGGTCCCGGCCACGGATGTGCTTCCACCCCATCGCCTTGAGGTGCGCGAGCAGCGGCCCCTCCGCCTCGTCCCGCTCCGCCGCCCCTCTGCCGCCCCCGCCAACCATGCGCCCGCGCCCCCCTCGTCGTACCCGGCGTCATCGTGATGCTGTACGTCGGTCCATTGTGCGCCACGGGGTGGCGTGGGGAGGCCAGTAGGGGGCGCCGGACGGACGTGTCCAGGTCGAAGTGGAAGGGCGCGGGAATGCGGATGTGCTCGCCGAAGTCGATGTCTTCCCGGCGGCTGAGCGAGGCGCTGGTGGCCCGTCCAGCGTGGGGCATGCGGTCAGGCCACCTGGCCGGCGTTCCTGCTCACGGGATCCGACTGTTGCTTTCCGTCGCGACGCAGATCCCCCACGAACCCGCGACCAGTCTCCGCGGCGCGGGCGTAGCCCGGTTGGTACGTGATCTACTTGCCGCAAGGCAGCAGCGTGGTACTCCAGTTCCGTCAGGTCCAGCATCACCGGAGCGACCGCGTCTCGGTACTCGTCCCACCAGTAGCCGCCACTGCGCTACCAGGCCACGGCGGCAAGCGCGTCAACGTACTCCTGGTCAGAGCACGCGTAGTTGGAGGCCCAGACGCGGACGCGGTCGGTGCGGTCAGCACCGCAGCCTCGTTGATGCTGAGCCCGACCTGCTCACGCATCCGGCGCAGCTCCATGCCCAGCCGCCGCTGCCGTTAGGTCGGCGGCTTCCTGACTGCCATCTCCTATCTCTCTCGCCGCATCACATCGTCCCGGGAGAGCTCCACAACTCAGTTTGCCCGCCGTTCCAGCTATGCGCCCGCACTCGCCTGGAGCTTGCCGCCAAGCAAGTCATCCAGTACCCCACGCTTCAACTGGCGCAGCTTGAGGAGTTCCGCAGTCTCAGCAGTCATGCGGCCATCAATGGCATCCAGCCGGGACAGAAAGCCCTGCTGCTCGGAAAGATCCAGCTTCGGAAAGGGACAACCCAGGACGTCAGGGCCGTTGATGCTCGCTTGCGATACGGCCGGCTTCGTCCGGCTCGCGAAGTAGGACTTCACGGTCCGTGTGGACATCCACGCTTCCACAAAGCGTGGGTCAACCTCGCCCAGGAGCAGCCTGCAACGCATGATGTTCGATTCAAAGAGCGTGGGCTCATGCAGGCGGCCCACGACCGTGGACTTCCCGACCAGCTCCGGGGTGTTCACCCGATTGACGAGCAGGTCGCCAACAGAGAGCCCATAGCGTTCCTCCTCCGCCCGGGAGGCAGATACACACAACAAACCACGCGTCAAATCCGAAGGACCCCCGGAGAAGCTGCTGATGCGGACGATCGGAACCCCTGTGTCCCCGTAGGACTCCGCGGGCTTGTACAGACCGTTCTGGGGACCAGAGGAGATCACGTCGCGCAGCTGCATCCGATCAAAGCTCGCCAACTCGTTGAGGAACGCGTTCCTCACAGGACGCAGCTTCTCAAGCGACGCCTCGACAGCCCTGTCGGACTCCTCGACGGCAGCCAACACCTCAATGATGCGCCTCTGGTGCTGAAGCGGAAGAAGCGGGAACAAAAGCCGCGCGAACCTGCCGCCACCCAAATGCGAAATGCTTGTCTTTTCGGCAACGCTGGCGAATATCCCTGAGCGACGCCATGCCACAAACACAGCCTGCGCATACTCAGGCAGGATCGCAGGCCCGGGCCGGAACCGAATCAGTGTGTTCTGAAAGCAGTAGACGCCAGGCTCACCGTCGAAGATGGCGCTACGCCCCACCATCATGAGGTTCTCCTGCCCTTCATTAAGCAGGATGTCACCCTTCCGAAGCCCGTACACCTCCTTCTCAGCCGCCGAGAAACCCATGTAATTGACGTCGTGGTAGCTGATGAAACCGTCGAACACGTTTGCCACACGCAGATACGGCATCTGCCCACTCGCCGACCGGCTCGCCGGCGACAGTTGCTTCCCCATCCGGACTTCGCCGACCTCACCGACCGGCACCCACCGGATCTCGTCCTCAGCCCACATAGCCGAGCTCCTTCAGGAACCCGTCCAGCCGCGCCGCCGCCACCGTGCGCCGCGCCTCAATGTCCCGGAGGGACACCAGGTACTTCGCCTCCCACGACCGGTACGTGTCGATCAGCTCGCGGCGGCGGCGCAGCAGGTGGCCCTCCAGCTTGGACGCCAAGTCATCGTGGAGGATGCCGAGCACCACCTCGCCGCTGCGGCCTTCCTCGAAAACCGCGTCGCGGGAACGGTGGAGGCGGGAGGTCCGGGGCTTCCCGGAGTCCGCGGCGTCGGCGGCCTCGGCGGGGAGCAGAACGTTCAGGGTCGCCTGGGCCGCAGCATCCGCCGCCGACTTCACCGCCCTTCTTCTCGGCTTCGCCGCTCCCAGGGGCCAGAAATCGTCCTCCAATTCCTTCACCTTGGTGCCAGCCGCCGTCCGGTCCTTCTTCAGCTGCTTCAGCTCCGCCTCGCTGAGCAGGGCCTCCGCCAGCGCGGGGTCGAGGGCCTCGCCCTCGCCGGACTCGGCGGCCAGCCGCGCGGCCTCCGCCTCCTCCGCGGCCTTCAGCTTCGCGTCCAGTTCCGCTTTGCGGCGGTCCGCCTCGGCGAGGTCTTCAAGGAACATGGGGGCGATCTTGGCGACCACCTTGTGGTCGTACGCCTGACGGCGCTCCGCCCCGGTGCGCTTGCGGGCGCCGCCCGTCCATGGATTGGGCTCGGGCTCCAGCATGGTCTCGACCGTTTCGACCCAACCCTCGACGACGCCCTGGAAGCCGTTCGCCAGCAGGGCCTTGAAGTCGTTCCTGGCGTCCTGCCACCAGCCCGCGACCGCGCCCGCCAGCGCGTGCTCGTCCAAGAGGCCCACGCCCAGCAGACGGGTGCGGAAGGAGTCGATCAGGTCGGCACGCAGCCGGGCCAGTTGGGCCCGCTTCTCGAACTCCGTACGGTCATCGCCCTCGTACGGAGCGAGCGCCTCGATCTGCTCCGTCTCGGACGCCCACCACTTCTCAAACGTGGCTCGCAGCTCGTCCTCCCGCCACCGGGCCAGCTCCGTCAGCCGGCTCGTGTCCGGGCGCGCGCCCTCCGGCAGGAAATCGACGTACGTCGGATCGCCGTCCCGCGCCGCGAACAGGTCGGCCAGGCCAACCCCGTACGCGTCCAGCAGCGGCTTCTTCGCCTCGATCTCCGCTCGCGGCACACCGCCCACCAGGTGCGCCCGCACATCCTGCGACTCCGGTGGGGGGGTGTTGTCCACGTACCGGCGGATGTTCAGGTTGAAGTCGTTCACCGCGAGCTCGCTCACTGGCACCACGCGAGAGAAGCGGTCCACCTCCGCGTATGTGTGAAAGGTGGAGACGATCTTCTCAACATGCTCAGCCAGCAGGACGTTCTGCGCGCGCTCCGCGTGGAACTCCCGGTCCGCGTTGATGAACAGCACCTTGCCGCGCCTCTCCGGCTTCTTCTGCCCGGGTGCGCGCAGCACCAGTACGCAGGCCGGGATACCCGTCCCGTAGAAGAGGTTCGGCGCCAGGCCGATGACGGCCTCCAGCAGGTCGGCCTCGATCAGTGCGGCCCGGATGTCCCGCTCGGTCCCGCCCCGGAACAGCACACCGTGGGGCATGACCGTGAAGACCGAGCCGCCCCTGTCCCTGGCCATGTGCAGCATGTGCTGCAAAAACATCAGGTCGGCCTTGCCCTTTTCGGAGGTCGCGCCGTGCGGCATGCGCTCCTTCCGGTCCTCGATCTGGTCTTCCTTGTAATCCATCGAGAAGGGTGGGTTGCTCAGCACGATGTCGTACGACTCGTTCAGGTGCTGAGGGTTCACGAGCGTGTCGCCGGTCTTCAGATTGAAGTACCTGGCCCCGTGGAACAGCATGTTCATCGTCGCCATGACCCAAGAACCGCTGTTCGCGTCCTGGCCGGCCAGGTTCAGGTTGTCCGAGTCGCCGCCGTGCTCTTCGATGTACTCCTTGGCGTGGATGAGCATGCCGCCGGAGCCCACGCAGGGGTCGTAGATGTAGTGCCCGGCGCGCGGCTGTGCCAGTTCCACCATCATCCGGACCACAGCCCGCGGGGTGTAGAATTCTCCACCCTTGGCTCCCGCGGAGTCCGCGAAGTCCTTCAGCAGGTACTCGTACGCCGCGCCGATCACGTCCGGGAACTCGAAGTCCTCGCCGCGCAGCCGCAGACTTCCGAAGTGCTCGATCAACGCCGTGAGCCGCTTGTCGGCGAGCTTGGCGGCGGCCGAACCGCTGCCGCCGCCTCCGCCGATCCGGTTGAAGTTGACGTGGTTGAACAGCCCCCGCAGCTGCTGGTTCTCGGCCTCCAGTGCGCTGAGCGCGGGTTGCAGGTACTTGGTCGCCACATCGTCGACCGCACCCGACAACTTCGCCCAGCGGGCGTCCTCAGGGACGAACATGACCTTACGGACCCGGTAGTTCAGCGGCTCCTCGGACTCCTCCTCCGCCTCGTCACGGGGGGTGCCGGCGGCCAGCTCCTCCGCGATGATCGCTTCCTTCGCGGCGAGGAAGTCGTCGTTCACGCGCTTGAGGAAGAGAAGGACCAGGATGAAGTCGCGGTATTCGGCGGCATCCATGGTGCCGCGCAGAATGTCGGCCGCCGCGAAGAGGTGCCGTTCGAGTTGGGCGAGCGTGAGCTTTGCCACGAGTTTCTTCCTGATCCTGTTCCTGGGGCCGAGTCGTCCGGTGGTTGTGCGGCTTGGCGGTCTAATACCCGCTCAGCAGCAGGCCGCTCTCGATGAACTCATGAACGTCGGTGTACGGGTCCCAATTGTTCCGGTCCGTGTTGGGACTGTGCCGTGCGTTGATCTTCTCCGCGTGCTTCCTGGCCTCGGCGTAGCGGTTTCGGTCGTCCGTGCGCAGAAGCTGCCCCGGCTTGATGTGCTTCGCCTGCTGCTCGGATACAGCGCGGACGTTCGCCCCATACGTTTGGGCGAACCCCTGCTGTTGCCGAAGGCGGCTGTTGGCATCGCCGCACACGCCACCGAAGGTGCTGGTGTAGTTCTGATAGTGCAGGAGCCGCCACAGTTCGAAGCAGGGGTGCGAGTAGGCGATCTTCACGCCTTCCTTGGCCAGCCTGAAAGCGTCGGAGATACCCTGGTGATCGTCACGGTCGAAGAGAACCCAGACCTGCGGCCAGTTCCAGTCCCGCTCCTTCAGCCCTGCATCCTTCGCCTCGCGCTCGACCTTGTGCAGGACACGGACAGCCTCCTGCACCATCGCGAGCGGCTTGCGGTACTTGCTCGCGGCGTTCGCGTTCTGGAAGTGTCGCTCAACACGCTGATCCGGCTTGGCCGGGGTTCCTTCCTTCAGGATGAGGTCGATGTACTCGGGCTCGGTGACCTCGCCCTCGGTGAAGATGTACACCTGACGTGCACGGAAGTTCCGGCCTTTCGCGCCTCCCTTCTTGCGGGTGACGCTGTCCCCTCCTTTGGCCCTCGCCATCAGACCTCTTCCGCCTCCATCCGCGCTGTTTCATCCGTACGCAGCAGCCGCCGTCCGACCTGCCCCTCGGACACCTTGGGTACCGCGCCGAATGAGCCCGCCAGGTATGAGGCCATGAGGTCCTCCTCCTCACCCGGCTCCCAGTCCGCGATCGGGGCGAGCTCGGTGGCACCACGCTGATCCTTCTCCGTGAGCCACAGCTGGCCCGGCTCCAGCAGCCGTCCGCCGCCAGGAGTGCGCAGCAGCGACGGATCGTGGGCCGTAAAGATCAACTGAGCCCCCTTGGTGTTCACCCACGGCGCCTGGAAGAGCCGTACGACCTCCGCCGCGAACCGGGAGTGCAGGCTGGAGTCCAGCTCATCCACGAGCAGGACCGCGCCCGTGTCGAGGGCAAGCAGCAGAGGTCCGATCAGCGCGAACCAGGAACGGGTTCCGAAGGACTCCGCCTCCCAGTCCAGCACGGTCTGCTCACCGTTGCCGGTGTGAATCAGCCGTACCAGCGGTCGGCCTTGCGCATCGTGCTCCACTTCCGCCCCGGCGATCCCGAGGTCGGCGACGCGCAGCAGCTCCTCCACCCGCCTGCGTGACTCCTCGCTCTCCATGAGTCGCCGGACCGTATACGCCTCACGCTGGGGGCGTTCCGTCTCCGGCGTGACGTCCCACAGGTTCTGCCGGAACCAGTCGTAGATCGGGGTGAGCTGCGGATGTCCGTCGTTGGCCGCACGTGTCAGCAGCAGCGCGTCGGACCGAGTCGTACGGGCGAGCAGGGTGCGGTCCTGGAGGCGCTCCCCGGGGAAGTCGAACGGCTTCTCGCGGGAGGCGTCCCGATCGACCCAGACCTGGCGGCGCCCCTTCGGGTAGGCGAAGAGCCACTCCGACTCCACCCGCCTGTCGCTCAGCTCGAAGCCGTAGGTCCAGCGGACCCCGTCCGCCATGACGAAGTCGGCCTCGTAGAAAGAGGTTTCGGCCGCAGCCTTCGCATCGAGCGCGAATTCGTCCCTTGGGATGCCGTCGCGCGACGTCCAGTCCGCGTAGGAGCGGAGGACGGCCTTGCGCATGTTCTTCAGGGCGGTGATGACGTTGGACTTCCCGGAGGCGTTGGCGCCGAAGATGCCCAGCACCGGGTATACGGGGAGCTGCTTGCCGTCGGAGAGCGAGAGCCGACGGGCAGTCGCCCCCTCCTCGTCCTCGGGTACGACGAACGACAGTTCCTGCTCGTCGCGCAGGGACCGTACGTTGGCCACCCGGAATCTCAGCAGCATCCCGTCTCCTTAATCGCGCACAGCCTAGCCAGGGGCTCGTGCGCATATCTGCCCCTCTGCGGTGGCCGGACCGATCCGGCACCGGCCACCGCCCTGGGCCTACAGGAAGGAGTTGATCTCGATCGTCTCGGTCCGGCCGGGGCCGACACCGATCGCGGAGATCGGGGCGCCCGACATCTCCTCCAGCGCCTTGACGTAGCCCTGCGCGTTCTTCGGCAGGTCGGAGAACGTCTTGGCCTTGGAGATGTCCTCGGACCAGCCCGGCAGGTACTCGTAGATCGGCTTCGCGTGGTGGAAGTCGGTCTGCGAGTACGGCAGCTCCTCGACGCGCTTGCCGTCGATCTCGTACGCGACACAGACGGGGATCTGCTCCCAGCCGGTGAGGACGTCGAGCTTGGTGAGGAAGAAGTCCGTCAGGCCGTTCACGCGCGTGGCGTAGCGGGCGATGACGGCGTCGAACCAGCCGCAGCGACGGTCACGGCCGGTGGTGACACCACGCTCGCCGCCGATACGGCGCAGCGCCTCGCCGTCCTCGTCGAACAGCTCCGTCGGGAACGGGCCGGCGCCGACGCGGGTGGTGTACGCCTTGAGGATGCCGATGACCCGGCTGATCTTCGTCGGGCCGACGCCGGCGCCCGTGCAGGCACCGCCGGAGGTCGGGTTCGACGAGGTCACGAAGGGGTACGTGCCGTGGTCGACGTCGAGGAGGGTGCCCTGGCCGCCCTCGAAGAGGACGACCTTGCCCTCGTCGATGGCGTTGTTCAGGATCAGCGTGGTGTCCGCGACGTACGGCTTGATCTGCTCCGCGTACTGGAGCATCTCCTCCACGATCTTGCCCGACTCGATCGCGCGCCGGTTGTAGAGCTTGGCGAGCAGCTGGTTCTTGACCTCCAGCGCCGCCTCGACCTTCTGGGTGAGGATCGACTCGTCGTACAGGTCCTGGACGCGGATGCCGACGCGGTTGATCTTGTCGGCGTACGTCGGGCCGATGCCGCGGCCGGTCGTACCGATCTTGCGCTTGCCGAGGAACCGTTCCGTCACCTTGTCGAGGGTGACGTTGTACGGCGTGATCAGGTGCGCGTTTCCGCTGATCAGCAGTTTCGAGGTGTCGACGCCACGCTCGTTGAGTCCGCTCAGCTCGGAGAGCAGGACCGCAGGGTCGACGACGACACCGTTTCCGATCACCGGGGTGCACCCCGGTGAGAGGATCCCGGAAGGGAGAAGATGCAGCGCGTACTTCTGGTCACCCACGACCACCGTGTGGCCGGCGTTGTTGCCGCCCTGGTAGCGCACCACATAATCGACGGATCCACCGAGCAGGTCGGTGGCCTTTCCCTTGCCCTCGTCACCCCACTGAGCACCGAGCAGCACAAGTGCGGGCACAGGCGTACACCCCTTCCGGGCGGGGCATGTCCAAGGTCAGGGGCGGTGAAGATGCCGTACGACGGTGTACGGCGCAGCCTGAGCCGTTGAACCGGTGCCCCGGAATAGACGAAGCCCCTGGCGCAATAGCGCAAGGGGCTCTTGCACAAAGATGCTACCCGAGGAAGGACCGAGGTGTCGGCTCCCGACCAGCTCCTGGTGGTCATCGACCCGGTCGCGCGCCGTGGCGACGGCGAATCCGTACGAATCGCGAAGGACGTGTTGTGCGGTGGTGCCGCCGCGAAGGTGTGCCTGCCGGACGGCCCCGAGGAGTTCGTCAGGGCCCTGGCGCGCCGGGGGTCCCGGCGCCCCGTGGTGATCGGTGACGACGAGGCGCTGCTGCGTGCCGTGCACACCCTGCACGAGGGCGGTGACCTGGGCGAAAGCTCCCTGTCGCTGGTGCCGGTCGGGCCGGCGGAAACGGTACGGCTGGCCGTGTCGCTGGGCACGCCGACGGGTGCGGTGACGGCCGCGCGGGCGGTGCTGGACGGGGTGGAGCGGCGGCTGGACCTGCTCGTCGACGACCGGGGCGGGGTCGTCGTGGGCGGGCTGCGCATCCCGGACGGGCCGGATTCCTCTCCGGCGCCGCACCTGGAGCCGCTGCCGTCCGTCTGGGGGACGTGCCGGGACCTGGTGCGCACCCTGGTGCGGCCGGCGCCCGCGCCCCGCGTCCCCGCGATGCGGGCCCACCGGCTGCGGGTCGAGGCGGACGGGCGGCTGCTGAGCGACGTGGACGACCCGGTGGAGGGCGTGACGGTCGCCTCGCGTGACGACGGGGTGGCCGAGGTGGTGGTCCGGCCCCGGGCGGCCGAGCCGGTGCGGGCCGCGGCGAGCGCGGTGACCGTGTCGGGCGCGGGGTTCACATACCGGGCGGACACCCTGCTCACGGGCCCGGTGCGCACCCGCACCTGGACGGTCCGCCCGTCGGCGTGGTCCTTGGTCGTCCCGGCCCCGGCCTTGTCGCCGGACCGGGGGTAGGTCGTGTCCGGCCGGACTTTTCCCGAATCGGGGGCTCCGCCCCCCGCCCCCCGCTCCTCAAACGCCGGAGGGGCTGAAATCAGCCCGTCCGGCGCTTGAGGACGAGCGCCGTTCAGGCGCGATACGGGGGGTCTGGGGGCGGAGCCCCCGGTTTCGGGAAGGGGCGGGGTGGGGGAAAGATCCGCCAGGCACCGCCTACGCGCTCTCCTCGGCCTCGGTCAGGCCCGCGGGTTCCCCCTTGTCGGGGAACATCAACCAGGCACCGCCCGTGACCAGGCCTATGAACGAGAAGCCGAGGACGATGCGCCACAGCCGCGTGGTGCCCTGCCACTGCTGGGGAGCGCCGAAGGTCATCCACAGGGCCACGGAGATACCGAGGAGGAGGACCGCGACTCCGGCGGCGCGTCGCAATGCGTGACTCATCCCTCCATGATCCCCTATCTGCTGCGCGTACAGACAGGGGATTCGTCCCCATGGCAGAAGGGCGGCACGACCATGAAGCCGATCTCGCGAGTACTCCTGGGCGCGGTGACCGCCGCCACCCTGCTGTGCGGGGGAACGGCCGGTACGGCTCTGGCCTCCGACTGGGACGGCATCGCCGGCGGCACCGTCGACGACGGCCGGGACCAGTACGGCAACGTCTACCAGCGGCCGGTCCACTACGAGATCAACCGGTGCGGCAACCACTTCACGTCGAACGGCACCGGCACGGCCTCGGCCCCCGGCGGTCACGTCAACATCTGCGACTAGCCCGCGGCCTTGTGCTCCCGCCACCGCTCCATGATCTGGAGCATCTCCTTGTGCAGGAACTCGAAGAACTCGGCGGTCTCCGCGACCCGGGCGCCCGCCGCCGTGTCGGTGCCGAGGACGTGGGCGCCGTCCCGCAGGACGTTCTCCCAGCGCGTGAGCACCTGGTCCCGCCGGGTGAACACCTCGTACCACATCTCGTGGTGCAGGACGTAGCGCTCGCGCCGTGAGCCCGGGTCGCGCTCGCGGCCGATCATGTTCACCTGGCTCAGGTAGCGCACCGCGCCCGAGACGGCGGCCGGGCTGACCTTCAACTGCTCGGCCAGCTCGGCGGCGGTCATCGAGCCCCGCTCGGAGACCAGCAGGGCGGCGAAGACGCGGGAGGCCATCCGCTGCATGCCCGCCTGGGTCAGCTCCCCGGCGAAGCGCTCCACGAAGCGGCCCACCGCCTCCCCGCCCGGGTCCTGCCCGTCCCGGCCGGCTTCGCTCGTGACCTGGTCGTTCGACTCCATGCGCCCATCGTCTCCCGTCGTCCTCCGTACCCCGGCGATTTTATACGCTTCCTTAACTTCACAACTTTGTGAAGTGCGCGTACGTTCAGAAGCATGACGAACGCCATCACCGTCGCCGGACTCCACAAGTCCTTCGGGCGGACGCACGCGCTGGCCGGTCTCGACCTGACCGTGGCGGCCGGCGAGGTCCACGGTTTCCTCGGCCCCAACGGCTCGGGCAAGTCCACGACCATCCGGGTCCTGCTCGGCCTGCTGCGCGCCGACTCCGGCACCGCCCGGCTGCTCGGCCGGGACCCCTGGCGGGACGCCGTCGAGCTGCACCGCCGCGTCGCCTACGTCCCCGGCGACGTCACGCTGTGGCGCAACCTCTCCGGCGGAGAGGTCATCGACCTGTACGGCAGGCTCCGCGGCGGCCTCGACAAGAACCGCCGCGCCGCCCTGGTCGAGCGGTTCGAACTCGACCCGACCAAGAAGGGCCGCACGTACTCCAAGGGCAACCGGCAGAAGGTCGCCCTGGTCGCCGCCCTCGCCTCCGACGTCGACGTCCTGATCCTCGACGAGCCGACCAGCGGCCTGGACCCCGTCATGGAGGGCGTCTTCCAGGCGTGCGTCCGCGAGGAACGCGACCGGGGCCGTACGGTCCTGCTCTCCTCGCACATCCTCAGCGAGGTGGAGAGCCTCTGCGACCGCGTCAGCATCATCCGCACGGGCCGGACCGTCGAGACCGGCTCCCTCGCCGAGCTGCGCCACCTGACCCGTACCAGCGTCGAGGCCGAGCTGGCCGGACCGCCCAACGGACTCGCCCTGCTGCCCGGCGTCCACGACCTCCGGATCGACGGCCACCGGGTCAGGCTCCAGGTCGACACCGACCGGCTGGACGCCGTCCTGCGCTCGCTCACCACGTCCGGGGTGCGGTCGCTGATCAGCGCGCCGCCCACCCTGGAGGAGCTGTTCCTGCGCCACTACGCGGACGAGGCGGTGGCCCGGTGACGACGCCGACCTCTGCTGCCCCGCGCACGGGCGGCGGCTCGCGCCACCTCGCCGGAACGGGAGCCTTGCTGCGGCTCGCCCTGCGCCGGGACCGCGTGATGATGCCCGTCTGGGTGCTGGTCGTGGGCACGATGGTGGTCAGCGGCGGCTCCTCCATCGAGGCGCTGTACGACACGCCCGAGGCCAGGACCGGGCTCGCCGCGTCGATGAACGGGAACAGCTCCCTGCGCTCCTTGTACGGCCCGGTCTTCGGCGACTCGACCGGCGCCCTGGTCGCCTGGCGGTTCGCGGTCTTCGCCGCCGTCCTCGCGGCCGTCATGAGCCTCGTCATCGTCGTACGGCACACCCGCGAGGAGGAGGAGACCGGGCGCCAGGAGATGCTCTCCTCCGCGATGGTGGGCCGCCGTGCCCCGCTGACCGCCGCGCTGCTCGCGGCGCTGGTCGCCGATACGGCCCTGACGCTGATCATCACGGCGGGCCTGGCGTCACGGGGTGCGGACGGCGCCCTCGCCCTGGGCCTCGCGGTCGGGCTGACCGGCATGGTCTTCGCGACGACCGCCGCCGTCGCGGCCCAGCTCACCGAGGGCGCGCGGCTCGCCAAGGGCATCACGGCGGCGGTGCTGGGCTGCGCGTTCGTCCTGCGCGCCGCCGGTGACGCGGGCACGGCCGACGGAAGCTCCGTCCTGACCTGGCTGTCCCCGATCGGCTGGGCCGAGAACGTCCGGTCGTTCGCCGGCGAGCGCTGGTGGGTGCTCCTCCTGCCCGCCGCGGCCGTCGTGGCGCAGGCCCTCACGGCGTACGGGCTGGCGGGCCGCCGGGACGTCGGGATGAGCTTCCTGCCGGCCCGCCCCGGCCCCGCCCACGGCCGGCTCGCCACGGCGGGCGCCCTCGCGTGGCGGCTGCAGAGCGGCGGCCTCCTCGGCTGGACGCTCGGCTTCCTCGCGGCCGGGCTCGTCTTCGGTGGCATGGTGGAGGGCGCCGCCGACCTGGTCGGGGACAACGAGCGGGCCCGGGAGATCTTCGAGCGGATGGGCGGCCGGAGCGCGCTGACCGAAGCGTTCCTGGCGGCGCTGCTCGGCATGTTCGGCATGATCGGCTCCCTCTACGCCGTCGGCTCGGTCCTCCGCCTGCACAGCGAGGAGACCTCGCAGCGGGCCGAACCCGTCCTGGCGAACGCCGTGAGCCGGCTGCGCTGGGCGGCGGGCCACCTGGTGATCGCGTTCGCCGGCTCGGTGCTGCTGATGCTGGTGGCCGGGACCGGCATGTACGTGGCGTACGGGAAGGACCTCGGCGGGATCCTCGGCGCGGCGCTCGTCCAGCTGCCCGCCATGTGGTCGCTGGCCGGTCTCGCGGTGCTGCTGCACGGCGCGTTCCCCAAGGCCGCCGTGGCCGCCTGGGCGGTGGCGGGGCTGTCCCTCGCGCTCGGCTGGATCGGCCCGGCGCTCAACCTGCCGCAGGCCGTCTTGAACCTGTCGCCGTTCGGGCACCTGCCGAAGCTGCCGGGCCCGGACATGAACTGGCCGCCGGTGCTGCTCCTGCTGGCCCTGGCGGCGGGGCTGACGGCCGCGGGCCTGGCGGCGCTGCGCCGCAGGGACCTCGTCACGTCGTGACGAGCAGCTCCCGCACGCCCCTGATGACATAGCCCGGCCGCCACTCCGGCTCGGCGGCCGGCCGCAGCCCCGGGGCCCGCCGCAGGAGCTCGCCGAACGAGGCGGCGAGCTCCAGGCGGGCCAGCGGCGCGCCCAGGCAGTAGTGCATGCCGGCGCCGAACGTGATGTGCGGGTTGTCGGCCCGCCCCAGATCGAGCCGGTCCGGCTCTTGGAACCGGGCGGGGTCGCGATTGGCGGAGCCGAACAGCAGCGCCACCTCCGCCCCGCGCGGAATGACGACGTCCCCCACCTCGATGTCGTCGAGCACCCAGCGCTCGAACATCTGGAGCGGGGTGTCGTAACGCATCAGCTCTTCCACAGCTGTGGACAGCGCGACCTCCCCGGCCCGCAGCGCGGCCAGCTGCTCCGGGTGGCGGAAGAGCGTCCACCACCCGTTGACGGTCGTGTTCACGGTCGCCTCGTGGCCGGCGTTCAGCAGCAGCACGCAGGTGGACACCATCTCCTGCTCGCTCAGCCGCTCGCCCTCGTCGTGGGCGGCGATCAGCGCGGAGACCAGGTCGTCGCCGGGCCGGCGGCGGCGCTCGGCGATCAGCTCCCTCAGGTACTCCGAGAACTCCACGGAGGCACGGACGGCCCGCCGCGCGGTCTCCTCGTCCGGGTTCAGCTCGAACATCCCGCAGATCGCCGCCGACCAGGGCCGCAGCAGGCCCCGGTCCGCCTCCGGGACGCCCAGCATCTCGGCGATCACGGCGACCGGCAGGGGCTCGGCGACCTGGGCCAGCAGGTCACCGCCGCCCGCCTCCACCAGTCCGTCCACCAGCTCGGCGGCCAGCCGCCGCACCACCGGGGCGAGGCCCTCGACGGTACGGGGCGTGAACGCCTTCGACACCAGGCGCCGGATCCTCGTGTGGTCGGGCGCCTCCAGGTCCAGCAGGCCGTTGCCGTTCAGCACGTGGAACGGCTCGTGTTCGGGGGGCGGCGGGGTGCGGCCGAACTCCTCGTGCGTGAAGCGGTGCAGGTAGGTGCGGCCGAGGCGCCTGTCGCGGAGCAGCGCGGAGACGTCGGCGTAGTGCGGCACGAGGAACTGCCGACTGGGCTCGAACCAGTGCACGCGACCGCGGCCGCGGAGGTCCGCGTACGCGGGGTAGGGATCGGCGACGAAGTCCCGAGACCAGGGGTCAAAACTCACAGCACCCATGCGTGGACGCTACCCGCCGTTCCGCCGTTGTGGGCAGTCGTTCCGCATGGGGGTCCCCCCTGGACGTAGTCCTTGGGGGAGGAACGACTGCCCACAACGAAACGGCGGTGGCGAGCGTCAGCTCGGGGTGACGAGGCGGGCCTCGTAGGCGAAGACCGCTGCCTGGGTGCGGTCGCGGAGGCCCAGCTTCACCAGGATGCGGCTCACGTGCGTCTTGATCGTGGACTCCGCCACGATCAGATGCGCCGCGATCTCCGCGTTCGACAGCCCCTGCGCGATCAGGACCAGCACCTCCGTCTCCCGCTCCGTCAGCTCACCGACCCGCGCCAGCGCCGGCGCCCGCGGCGACTCCGCGCGCTTGGCGAACTCGGTGATCAGCCGCCGGGTCACCGTCGGCGCCAGCAGCGCCTCGCCCGCCGCGACGACCCGCACCCCGTCGGCCAGCTGCCGCGCGGAGGCGTCCTTCAGCAGGAACCCGGACGCCCCGGCGCGCAGCGCCTGGTACACGTACTCGTCCAGGTCGAAGGTGGTCAGGACGAGCACCTTCGCGTCCCCGTCCGCCGCGACGATCTCGCGGGTGGCGTCGATGCCGTTCATCTCGGGCATGCGGATGTCCATCAGGACGACGTCGGGGCGCAGCTCCGCGGCCCTGACGATGGCGTCGCGGCCGTTGACGGCCTCGCCCACGACCTCGATGCCGGTCATCGCGTTCAGCAGTACGGAGAAACCCTCGCGGACCATCATCTGGTCGTCGACGATGAGCACCTTGATCGTCATGCGGTCCCGTCCTTCGCCACCGGGACGAACGCGGTCACCTCGTACCCGCCGTCCTCCGTCGTCTCCGCGGTCAGCTCGCCGTTCAGCATGGCGACGCGCTCCCGCATGCCGGTGATGCCGTGTCCGGCGCCCGGCGAGGGCTTGACCAGCCCGCGCGGCGGCCCGTTGACGATCCGCAGGCCGAGCCCGCCGAGCACATAGCTGACCTCGACCCGCGCGGACGCGCCCGGCGCGTGCCGCAGCACGTTGCTGAGGGCTTCCTGGATGATCCGGTACGCCGACAGCTCCACGCCCTGCGGCAGCTCGCGGACCGCGCCGGTCACCGTCTTGTCGACGGTCAGCCCGGCGTCCCGCACATTGGCGATCAGCCCGTCGAGGTCGGCCAGGGTCGGCTGGGGCGCGTCGGGGGCCTGGTAGTCCTCGGCGCGGACGACGCCGAGGACGCGGCGCAGCTCGGTGAGCGCGGCGACGGCGTTCTCGCGGATGGTGGCGAAGGCCTGCTCCAGCTCGGGCGGCGGGTTCTCGACCCGGTAGGGCGCGGCCTCGGCCTGGATGGCGACGACGGACATGTGGTGGGCGACCACGTCGTGCAGCTCGCGGGCGATGGTGGTGCGCTCCTCCAGGAGGGTGCGCATCGAGCGTTCCTGTGCGGTGACGGTCTGCTGGGCGGTGACGTCCTCCTTCGCCTGGCGGCGGACGTGGAGGACGGTGACGGCCAGCAGGCTCAGGGCCGCGATGAAGAGGAGTTCGGGGGTGTGGTTGCTGTAGCCGGTGCTCAGCAGGGCCCCGGCGGACGCTCCGTACGCGGCGGTCAGGACCCACATCCACGCGGCGGTGCGCGGCCGTGTCCGGGCGGCGACCACCGTCAGCACGACGAGGTGCGCGAAGAACGACACGTGCGGCCACGGCCAGCTGCTCCAGGAGCCCAGCACGAGGGCGACGACCGGCGTGCCGAGCAGCGACAGCCAGAACGCGGCGACGGGCCGCAGCAGGGTGAGCAGGATGGCGCCGACGGAGAGGAGCCCGGCCGGCAGGAAGATCGACTGGTCGTACACGGCGATGAGGCCCACCAGCGCGGCCGACGCGACGACGGCGTGCGGGAACCACACGGCGTACCGGCGCAGCCGGCCGGGCAGCCGCCGCATGACGGGGCCGTCGGTGGCCATGGGCGGCAGCGGCCGGTAGGCGAGGGCGTCGTGGAAGAGTTCCTGGCGCAGCCCGTGGAGCGCGCCCATGGCGAGGCGTATCTCCGGGCTGCGCGCCTCGGGGGCGGTGCGCTGCGTCGTCTCGTTCACGTCAGCCACCGTACGGGGGCGGGCGGAGGGGCCGCGTCGCCTTGGAGACGGGTTCCCGGGCGTCCGTCCTGAGTACTACACGGCCGCCCGGGGCACGCCCCCGCCTACCAGGCCAGCTGCGCGATCTCCTCCGCGACCACGGCGCACGCGTCCGCCGACGGATCGATCAGCGGGAAGTGGCCCACGTCGTCGAGGACGGTGAGGCCCACCATCTCGCCCGCCCTCGCCGCCGCGTCCGCGTAGGCCTCGGCGACGGGCAGCGGCACGACGATGTCCTCGCGGCCCTGGACGAGGGCCGTGGCGATACCGGTGGGCAGCAGGGACGCCGGGTCGGCGGCGGCCGCCCGGGTCTTGAAGTCGGTCTCGCCGCCGAGGAGTTGGGTGACCGCGCCGCCGCAGACGTCCAGCTCCACCGCCCGCTCGAAGTGCCCGATGGGCGCGAGGGCCACGACGCCGCGCAGGTCCGGCGGAGCGTCCAGGCGCCACGGTGAGCCGGCGGGCAGGACGTGCCGGGCCGCGGCCCACAGGGCGAGGTGGCCGCCGGCCGAGTGGCCGGTGACGACCGTGCGCCGCAGGTCGGCCTGCGGCAGGTGCGCGGAGGCCAGCGCGGGCAGCGCGTCCATGGCGGCCGCCACGTCGTCGAACGTCTCGGGCCAGCGGCCGGCGACCGGCCCGGTCCCGCGGGGCGCGGGGATCTCGCCGCCGCGCCGGTACTCGACGTTGGCGACGGCGAAGCCGCGCCGGGCGAGGAAGTCCACGAAAGGGGTGATGTGCCACCGGTCGTACGGCGCCCGCCACGCCCCGCCGTGCAGCACGACGACGAGCGGCACCCGGTCGTGCCGGTCCCGGGGCGCGTAGAAGTCCACGATCTGGTCGGGGTGTTCACCGTACGAGGCGGTGGAGTCGGGGTCCACGGCCGGATGCGACAGGGCCGACGCTTCCTCGGCGGCGTCGCGTGCGGCGGGGTCGGGCATGCTGCTCAACCTTTCGGTGACGGGGCCGAATTGGCCTGACCTGCGGGGACCGTATCAGGCACCGGGGCCCCCGCAGATCAGGCCGAACATCAGCTCTGGCGTCCCGAACAGACCTCCGCGAGCGTGCGCGCCGCGCGCTCGGTGTCCGCGAAGCCGACGTACAGCGGGGTGAAGCCGAAACGCAGCACGTCAGGGCGGCGCAGATCGCCCACGACACCGCGGGAGATCAGCTCCTCCATGATCGCGGGCGCGTCGGCGCACGCCAGGGCGACCTGGCTGCCCCGCTCCCCGTGGGCCTCGGGCGTCAGGCACGTGAGGCGGCCGTCGGGGACGTAGGCCCGTACGCACTCCAGGAAGAAGTCCGTCAGGGCGAGGCTCTTGGCCCGTACGTCCTCGACGGACACGCCGTCCCACACGTCCAGCGCCGCCTCCAGGGACAGCATGGACAGGATGTCGGGCGTGCCGACCCGGCCGCGCACCGCGCCGTCCGCCGGGGTGTACCCGGGGGTCATCGCGAACGGGTCGGCGTGCGAGGTCCAGCCCGGCAGCGGCGAGTCGAAGCGCGGCTGGTGGCGCTCGGCGACGTACAGGTACGCGGGCGAGCCGGGCCCGCCGTTGAGGTACTTGTACGTGCAGCCGATCGCCAGGTCCACGCCGTGCTCGTCGAGGCCCACGGGCAGGGCGCCCGCGCTGTGGCACAGGTCCCACACCGCGAGGGCGCCCGCCGCGTGCACGGCTGCGGTGATGCCGGGCAGGTCGTGGAGGCGGCCGGTGCGGTAGTCGACGTGGTTGACGAGCGCGGCCGCCGTGCGCGGGCCGACCGCCGCCGGTACGTCGGCGGGGGCGACCGGCACGAGGCGGCGCCCGGTCATCCGGGCGGCGGACTCGGCGATGTACCCGTCGGTGGGGAATGTCGTGGCGTCCACGACGATCTCGTCGCGGCTGTCGTCGTCGGCCAGCCGTACGGCTCCGACCAGCGCCTTGAACACGTTGACGCTGGTCGAGTCACCGACGACGACCTGTCCCGGCGCGGCGCCGACGAGCGGCGCGACGCGCTCGCCGATCCGCTCGGGCGCGGTCCACCAGCCGCTCTCGCCCCAGGAGCGGATGCGCAGCTCGCCCCACTCGCGGGTGATGACGTCGGCCATCCGGCCGGGTACGTGCCGGGGCAGCGCCCCGAGCGAGTTGCCGTCCAGGTAGACGACGCCGTCGTCGAGGGCGAACAGCTCGCGCCGCTTGGCGAGCGGGTCGGCGGCGTCCAGCGCGGCGGCCTTCTTCGGGAGGTCGGTGTCAGACATGGCTGCGGGCCGTCCAGAGCTCGGGGAACACGTTCTTGCGGGCGCGCTTCTCCAGCCAGGCGACGCCGGCGGAGCCGCCCGTGCCGGTCTTGGAGCCCATGGCGCGGCGGGTGGCGACGAGGTGGTCGTTGCGCCAGCGCCACACCAGCTCGCCCACGTCGGTCAGGGCCTCGCCGAGCCGCACCAGCTCGCTGTGCTGGTCGCGGTCCGCGTAGATGTCCGCCCAGACGGCCTCCACCTCGGGCGACGGCTCGTAGCGCTGGGACAGGTCCCGGTCGAGGACGGCGGCCGGCACCGGCAACCCGCGCCGGGCGAGCAGCCGCAGCACCTCGTCGTACAGGCTGGGCTCGTGGAGGGCCTTCTCCAGCTCCGCGTGGACGCGGGGCGCGCCCCGGTGCGGGACCAGCATGGAGGCGGACTTCTCGCCGAGCAGGAACTCCATGCGGCGGTACATGGCCGACTGGAAGCCGGAGCCCTCGCCGAGGGCGGCGCGGTACGCGTTGAACTGGGCGGGCGTGAGCCGGGCCAGCGGCTTCCACGAGGCGTTCAGGGACTCCAGCTCGTACACGGACCGCTGGAGGGCGTCCATCGCCACGGGGACGCGGTCCTCGCGCAGGGCGCGGCTCGCGGTCTCCCACTCGTGGACGATGACGGTGAACCACAGCTCCATCACCTGGGTGGTGACCAGGAAGACCATCTCGCCCGGGTCGTCCGAGCGGAGGTGCTGGAGGTGGGTGAGGACGTCCGCCTGGACGTAGTCCTCATAGGGTGTCGTGCCCGCGAAATCCAGGTTCGGAGCGTCTTCCGAACCGGCCGCCGAGGCGTCGGGGGTGGTAGGCGAAGTAGACATCGCTGTCTCCGTCAATGCGTGCTACCGGGTAGCGGTCCGCTCCTTCCGTTCGGTGGTGGAGCCCCGGTCCCCTCGGGACCCGGCTCTGTGGCGCGCGGTCCCGGTCGCATCATGGCACGATCGGACCGGTGATGTAACGGCCGTCCTCGTCGTAGGGCCAGGCGTTGGACACACATCCCTTGAGCCCTTTGATCTGCTGCATCATGACGGGCGCGGGCTTCCCGGGGCCGGGGCACCCCATGTGCTGGCGGATGCCGATCTCGTGCCCGACCTCGTGGTTGATGATCAGATGGCGGTACTCGGCGGGGGTGCCGGTGAAGGTCGGCGAGCCCAGCATCCAGCGCTTCAGGTTGACCACGACGCCCTCGGTGGTCTCGCAGTTCAGCTCGCCGCCGGTGTCGAGCCCCTGGGCGAGGCAGAGCCGGTCGGCGGTCCTGGGCGTGGCGATACGGATCACGAAGTCGGCGTCCTCCGAGACCAGCTGGAACGCGCCGCGGCCGTGCGCGGCCCAGCCACGGGGGTGGGCGAGGATCTGCTCGATCTCGCGGGCCGCGTCGGTGGCGGACAGGCCGGTGCCGTCCTCGACCTGGACCCGGTAGCGGCGCAGGGTTCCGGTGCCGGCCCTGGAGCCGGAGGCGCGGGCGGTGGTGAACGTACCGGCGCCGGAGTGGGGCACCGCCGGGGGCGAGGAGCCGGTGGGCGGCTTCGCCGAGGCCGGCGCGGAGGCGGAGCCGGAGGCCGGGACGGACGGCGAGCGCGGCGGCGAGGGGGACGGTGGCGTCGGGGCGCCGGGCTCCGGCGACGGCGTGGCAGCGGGTCCCTCGGGGCCGCGGGTGTCGGGGGCGGCGGCGCGTGCGCCCTCGTCGGCGGTGGGGTCGCCGTCGCCCTCCCAGTGGGCCAGGGCCGCGCCCGCGCCCAGGGACAGGGCGCCGAGGACGAGACCGCCCAGCACGATCCGGCCGAGCGACCGGTGGCCGCCGCTGCCGCGGGCCCGGCCGGCGCGTCGGCGACGGCTGCTCCGCGGTGCGGCGGCGGCGCGTTTCCCGGCGGCACGCTTGCCCACGACAGACCTCTCCCCCTGGTCGCGGCCGGGTGGGGGGAGGACCGGCGCGTGAAATCGATGGTCTGTGCGATCGTACCGGCCGGTCACATCAAGACGGCGTTAGCTGAAGCGACGGCGGGCTCCCCCGGAGAGGGCTGAATCCAGCCCCCTCCGGGCCCCGTTGGGCAGGGTCCGTCAGCCCAGCGTGTCCGCCGCGAGCGGCGACGAGTCCCGCAGGAACGTCGTGCAGCGCTCGTACTCCTCCTTCTCGCCGATCGCCCCGGCGGCGCGGGCCAGGGCGTGCAGGGCGCGCAGGAAGCCCCGGTTCGGCTCGTGCTCCCACGGCACCGGACCGTGACCCTTCCACCCGTTGCGGCGCAGCGCGTCCAGGCCCCGGTGGTAGCCGGTGCGGGCGTAGGCGTACGACTCGACGGCGCGGCCGGCCGCGAACGCCGCGTCGGCCAGCTCGGCCCACGCCAGCGAGGACGCCGGGTACTTGGCGGCGACCTCCTCGGGCGCGGTGCCGGCGGCCAGCAGCTCGCGCGGCTCGGGGTCGTCGGGCAGATGGGTCGGGGGCGGGCCCCCGAGCAGGTTCTCGTGAATCGACATGGCCCCAGTCTCCTACGCCGCCCCCCGTCTCCCGCGCCGCTCCGTCCCTACCCCGCCCCGGTGCCCTTCTCCGCCAGCCGGGTCAGCGTGCGGACCAGGGCGTCGGCGCCCCGCTCCGCCTTCGCGCGGGGACAGCCGAGGTTGACCCGCACGAAGCCCGGCGTGCCGTACGCCACCCCCGTCCGCACCGTGATCCGCTCCCGCGCGACCAGCTCGTCGTTCAGCACCTGGTCGTCCACGCCCAGCGGCCGCAGGTCGATCCACGCCAGGTAGCCGGCCTGCGGCGGCGTGTACAGGGCGAGGCCCGGGAACGCGGCCTCCAGCCGATCGGCCAGGAGGCGCAGGTTGCCCGCCACGTACGGCCGCAGCTCGTCCAGCCAGGCCGCCCCGTGCCGGTACGCGGCGACGTGCGCGGTCAGCGAGAACAGCGACGCCGCCGCCATGCCCTCCGCGTTCTCCATGCGGTCCACGAACGCCGCCCGCTGCTCCGGCTCGCCGATCACCCCGTACGCCCCGGTCGCGCCGGGGAAGTTGAACGCCTTCGTCGCGGAGGTGATCAGCGCCCACCGGCTGCCGGGCGGGGCGACGGCGGGCCAGGGGAAGTGGCGATGGCCCTCGTGGGTGAGGTCCGCGTGGATCTCGTCGCTGATGACGGCCACTCCGTGCGCCTCGGCCAGCCGGGCGAAGCCCTCCAGCTCCTCCCGCGTCCACACCCGGCCGGTCGGGTTGTGCGGTGAGCACAGCAGCAGCACCCGTGTGCCGGGCCTGGCCAGCTCCCGCTCCAGGGCCTCCTCGTCGCCGATCGGCACGCCCCGCAGGGGCCGCCCGAGCCCGGCGAGCGCGCTGATGAAGCCGACGTACGTCGGGGTGTGCACCACCACGCCGTCCCCCGGCGCGGTCCACATCCGCAGCAGCTGCGCCAGCTCGTTCACCACGGACGGCCCGAAGACCAGCGCCTCCGGGTCGACGTCCAGCCCGTACCGCCGCGCGTACCAGTCCCGTACGGCCTCCGGGAACCCGCTGTAGCGCCAGTCCGTGTAGCCGAACACGCCGTGGTCGACCCGCCGCCGCAGCGCCTCCAGCACCTCGGGCGGCGAGCGGAAGTCCATGTCGGCGATCGCGAACGGCACCAGGTCCGGCACGCCGTAGCGGTCCGGCAGCACATCCCACTGGAAGGATCCGGTGCCCCGCAGGTCCTGCGTCGTGTCGAAGTCGTACGTCACCCAGCCCCCTCGGGAAAGCGGCGGGCCCGGCACCGCTTCCGCGATGTCGGGCCCGCCGAGGTTCAGTGCGCCTACTTCAGCTTCGTACCGGCCGAGCGCAGCGCCTGGCACGCCTCGACGACACGCTGGGCCATGCCCGCCTCGGCCAGCTTGCCCCACGTGCGCGGGTCGTACGTCTTCTTCGAGCCGACCTCGCCGTCGACCTTCAGCACACCGTCGTAGTTCTTGAACATGTGGTCCGCGACCGGACGCGTGAAGGCGTACTGGGTGTCGGTGTCGATGTTCATCTTGACGACGCCGTTCTCCAGAGCGGTGGAGATCTCCTCCTGCGTGGAGCCGGAGCCGCCGTGGAAGACGAAGTCGAACGGGCTGGCCTTGCCGTACTGGGCGGCCACACCCTCCTGGAGGTCCTTCAGCAGCTCGGGGCGGAGCACGACGTTGCCCGGCTTGTACACGCCGTGGACGTTGCCGAAGGAGGCGGCCAGCAGGTAGCGGCCCTTCTCGCCCAGGCCCAGCGCCTCGGCGGTGCGCAGCGCGTCGTCGACGGTGGTGTACAGCTCGTCGTTGATCTCGTGGCTGACGCCGTCCTCCTCGCCACCGGTCGGGGTGATCTCGACCTCGAGGATGATCTTGGCGGCGGCGGCGCGGGCCAGCAGCTCCTGGCCGATCTCCAGGTTGTCGGCGAGGGTCTCGGCGGAGCCGTCCCACATGTGCGACTGGAAGAGCGGGCCCAGGCCCTTGGCGACGCGCTCCTCGGAGACGGCGAGCAGCGGGCGGACGTAGCCGTCCAGCTTGTCCTTCGGGCAGTGGTCGGTGTGCAGCGCGACCGTGATGTCGTACTTGGCGGCGACGATGTGCGCGAACTCGGCCAGGGCGACCGCGCCGGTCACCATGTCCTTGTTGTGCTGACCGCCCAGGAACTCCGCGCCACCGGTCGAGATCTGGATGATGCCGTCGCTCTCCGCCTCCGCGAAGCCGCGCAGGGCGGCGTGCAGGGTCTGGGACGACGTGACGTTGATGGCCGGGTAGGCGAACTTGCCTGCCTTCGCCCGGTCGAGCATCTCGTTGTAGACCTCGGGGGTTGCGATGGGCATCTGTCCGCTCCTTGTGATCTGCGGTTGCGTGCGTTGCGTATCCCTGACCTGGGGGCGACGTCATCGTCGCACCTATCTTTCCAGACCGCCCCGCAGGCTCCACCCCTTGGACCGCCCCGATGTGCGAGGCGGGTGGACCGTTTCACGTGAAACGGTCCACCCGCCCGAAGAACCGCAGGTCAGAGCGGAAAAAGGTCAGGCAAGACCCAGCTCGTCCAGCGCGTACGCATAGCGGTACGGCACGCCCGCCGTCTCGCTGATCTTCTCCGCGGCACCGGTCGCGCGGTCCACGATCGTGGCCACGGCGACGACCTCCGCGCCGGCCTCGCGGACCGCCTCGACGGCGGTCAGCGGGGAGCCGCCGGTGGTGGAGGTGTCCTCGACGACCAGGACGCGGCGGCCCTTGATGTCCGGGCCCTCGACCCGGCGCTGCATGCCGTGGGCCTTGGCGGCCTTGCGGACGACGAAGGCGTCCAGGGTGCGGCCGCGGGCGGCGGCGGCGTGCAGCATCGACGTGGCGACCGGGTCGGCGCCCAGGGTCAGACCGCCCACCGCGTCGAACTCCAGGTCGGCGGTCAGATCGAGCATGACCTGACCGACGAGCGGCGCGGCCGCGCCGTCCAGCGTGATCCGGCGCAGGTCGACGTAGTAGTCGGCCTCCAGACCCGAGGAGAGGGTCACCTTGCCGTGCACCACGGCCTTGTCCTTGATCTGCTGGAGCAGATCGGCTCGTACGTCAGTCATGCCCACGAGCTTAAGCGGAGCCACCGGCGGGGCACGCCGGAGCCGGAGGCGGCGCCGTCAGAGGCGGCGCCACGTCCACGTCGTCGCGATCTCCAGCGGGTCGATGGGCGTGACCAGCCGCGGCTCGGTGTTCAGCCCGTTCGGCGGGCCCGACTGCGGCTCGACACAGACGGCGGCCTCCTGCTCGTCGTACACGACGACCCAGGGCGCGCGGCTGGTGACCTTCAGCTCCAGCCGCTCCGGCCAGGTGAGCGTGACGTCCACGCCGTCGGGCATGCCGAAGCAGTCGTCCCACGGGCCGGGCAGCGGATCGATCCGGCGGCCGGTGGGGAGGTGGTCCTCGCCGCGCTCCTCCTGCCACGCGGGCGCGAAGTCCAGCGTCACCTCGCTCCCGCCCAGGGTGCGCAGGAACCACGGGTGCCAGCCCGCCTGCGCGGGGAACGAGTCGCCGTACGTCTCGACGCCCAGCTGCAGGGTGAGGGAGTCCTCGGTCAGCGCGAACGTCTGCGTGACGCGGCCTGGGTACGGCCAGGGCTCGGCCAGGTCGTACGTGAACACCGCCTCGGCCTTGTCGGCGCGAGCGGTGTGCCACGCGGTGTCGCGGCCGGTGCCGTGGATGGCGTGGGGCGGCGAGTTCAGCGGCAGGTGGTGGACCGTCGCGCCGTTCAGGAACGTGCCCCGCGCGGTCCGCCCGCACCACGGCACCATCGGGAAGCAGCCGTACCGCTCGCCCTGCCGCAGCAGTTCGGTGCCGCCGACGCGGAGGCTGCTGATGCGGCAGCCGTTCGCCGGGGTGACGGTCAACTCGACGTCTCCGGCGGCCAGCCGGATCTCCTCTTCGCTCATGTTCACACCGCCCGACCCTACTTGCGGCGGCGCAGGGCGCGCCCGACGACCACGGCCGAGGCAACCGCAAGCGCGGCGGCGGGGACCAGCCAGCGCAGCGCGCCGGACGCGCCGCCGGTGTCCGGGCCGGGCTGCGGGGCGTACCGGCCGCGCGGCGGGGCGTGGTCGACCTCCTCGGCGCTGCGGCCGATCATCGTGCGCCGGGCGTGGGCGGCCTCGGGGCCGGGGTCGCCGGGGGAGGCGTCGGCGCCCACGGCGAACTCGTCGTCAAGGAGCGGGTCGAGGGAGGACGGCGGAACGGGTGTGTCGAAGACGCTCCGCCGGGGCTCCTCCGCGCCGTCGTCCACACCGTCGTCGTCCACGTCGCCGTCGTCGTCGAGGGAGCCGGCGACCGCGTCGAGGTCGTCCCCCAGCCCGCTGTGGTCCAGGCCGGAGTCGTCCGCGCCGGCGGCGTACAGGTCGCCGCCGTCCTCGTCGTCGTCGGCCGCGTACGCGTCGGCGGCGGCCTCCGCGAGGGATCCCAGTGCCTCGCCGAAGCGGTCCAGCAGGCGGTGTGCCGCGCTCGTCACCACGTCGTGCGGCAGCTCCGCGAGCCGGCCCTCGGCGTGGGCCGTGCCCGTGAAGGCGAGCGTCGTCCCGCCCTCGGCCGGCTCGGGCAGCAGGGTCAGCGCGAGCTTCACCGTCCCCGTACCGCGCGCCTCGGTGCCCTCGCCCTCCACCGCGTACGCCCCGTCCTCCCGGGCGACCACGCGCAGGGCGCCCCGGTAGGTGATGGTGTGCCCGCCGACGCGCACCCGGAGGCGGCCCGACAGCGGGCCCGCCGACGCGTCCGCGTCCTGCTGGAGCCCGGGGACGCAGCGGGCGACGCGGGCGGGGTCGGCCAGCGCGTCGCGGAGGGTCTGTACGGCAACCGGAACGAACACCTCATGCTCCATGGAAGCCGAGCCTACCCACGCACGGCCGTCCCGTCCCCGATCCCGCGCGAGCGAATCCGGCTCAGCTCCCGTACCTCGGGTGGACGAGCGTCGAGGACGGCAGCCGGGGCGGGCGGGCCGCCTCGGCGCGGCGCGCACCGGCCCGCAGCGCCGCGAGGGTCGGCACGTCACGTCCGGGCGCCCCGGTGGCGAGCCCGAGCGGCGGCGGGACGGTGCCGGGGCCGGCGGCGGGCGCGGCGAGGATCAGGCCCCAGTCGTGCGGGGCGCGGGCGGGCCGGCCGGTGGACCTGTCGGGCCCGCCGGCGAACCCGGTGGGGTCGCCCGTCACGTCGTACGGCCGAGTCGTGAACCCGGCGGCGCGGAGCGTGGCCTCGACCGTCCAGTAGGTGTGCGGCCGCGCCCGCATGGGCCCTGCGTGGACGGCGAGGCGGCCGCCGTCGGCGAGGGCGCGCGCGGTGAGCCCGTAGAACTCCTCCGAGTAGAGCTTGGCGCTCGCCGTGATGCCCGGGTTGGGAAGGTCGGAGATCACCACGTCGTACGCCCCGGGCCGGGCCTCGGTCCTGAGCCAGCGGAAGGCGTCGGCGTGCACGACGCGCACGCGCCGGTCGCCGTAGGCGTGCCCGTTGAGCCGCGCGAGCGCCGGGTCGGTACGGGCCAGGAACACGACGCCCGGGTCCATCTCGACGACGGTCACCGACTCCACGTCGTCGTACCGCAGGACCTCGCGCGCGGCGAGCCCGTCGCCGCCGCCGAGGATGACGACGCGGCCGTGCGGGCCGCGCATCGCCGGGTGGACGAGCGCCTGGTGGTAGCGGTACTCGTCGCGTCCGCTGATCCTCAGCCGGCCGTCCAGGAACAGGTCCGGCGGGCCTTCGCTGCTGCCGGTCACGACGATCTCCTGGACGGGCGTCTGGACCGCGACGCGGACCTGCTCTCCGTAGACCGCGCGGCGCGCGGCGCGCTCGAAGTCGTCGACGAGGACGGCCGCCGTGGCGAGCACGCCGAGCACCAGGGCGTTGGCCACGAGGAGCAGCCACCGCTCACGCACGGTCAGGTCCCGGCCGAACAGCCAGAGCACCAGCGCCGCGCCCGCCACGGCGTTGACCGCGCCGGTGAGCAGCGCGCTGGTCAGCTGGCCCAGCCAGGGCAGCAGCAGGAACGGGAAGGCGAGCCCGCCGACGAGCGCCCCCACGTAGTCGGCGGCGAACAGGTCGGCGACGGCGCCGCCCGCGTCCTGCCGGGCGCGCCGGGAGATCCGCTGGATCAGCGTCATCAGCAGCGGTATCTCGGCGCCGATCAGCACGCCGATGGCCAGCGAGAACGCCACCAGGGCGTGTCGCGAGCCGCCGAGCCAGGCGAACGAGGCGTACAGCGCGAGGGCCGAGCATCCGCCGATCAGGGCGAGCAGCGCCTCCACCAGTCCGAAGCCGACGGCGGCCCGGCAGCGCAGCCGTTTGGCGAGCAGCGAGCCGACGCCCATCGCGAAGACCATCACGGACAGCACGACGGACGCCTGGGTGACCGAGTCGCCGATCAGGTACGAGGCGAGGGCGACCAGCTCCAGTTCGTACACCAGCCCGCACGCGGCGCAGACGAAGACGACCGCCAGCACCAGGAACCGTCCGGCGCGCCGCCGCGCGGACGACTGCGCCGCCGTCCCCGTGGACGGCGGCGCGGAGGCGGAGGCGGGCGCTTCGATCACGTATTAACGCTACGTCACGCCCTCCTTGCCAATAGTCACCCACACGAGTGCTACCGGCGCGTTGAAGGCATGGAACCGGCCCGGGGCTTCCGGTGCCGTGACGGCGGGTGGAACCCCACGCTGGTGCGCGTCACCACGAGCTGTCCCTCCTGTGGATACGCGTGCCAGGTGCGCCATCGGACCTTCCCCTCGTGGCGCTGCGCCAGCATGGCCGTGAAGGCGTGCGGCGAGCCCGGGAACGTGCCGGCGAGGCCGTGCGGATGGTCGGCGACGAGCGCCAGCAACTCCTGGGCGCGGCCCGCGAACGAGCCCTGCGACAGGGTCTCGACCCGGGCGGCGAACTCGTACTCCCAGTCGCCGATCCGCTTGGCCACGCCCAGCGGCAGCGGGGTGCTGCTGCCGGGCATGCAGGCGACGGTCTCGGAGCAGCTGCCCTGCTCCTCCTCCAGCAGGACCTGGTGGGAGGCGCCGAGCAGTCTCAGCTGGAGGGTGGCGCCGGACAGTTCGAGGTCGAGCACGGCGAGGGCGGGCAGCGCCTCGCGACCCAGGGCCCAGGCCAGGTCGGCTGCGCGCGTGTCGGTGTAGGCGGTCTGGAGGGTCGTGAGCATGAGTCAGCTCCGCAGGCACGGTTGACGGGTGGACCGGGGCGAGTCCCGGAAGATGTGCGAGGGGACTTGGGGTGCCGGCTCGGGGTCCACACGAGGTCCGAGGGCTCGATGTTCTCGACAGCGAGGGAATCATGAACCGCGCGAGGCTCACAGCGTCTTTACCCAACTTTGCGCGGTTTCCATACCCGCGAAAGCCGGACCGTTCAACTGTTCACCAAATAACGAATAAAAGGGCGCACAGGCGCTCAACCGGGGCGCGCCCGGCGGGAGTTCCCTCCCGCCGGGCGCCCCAGTGTGGCAATGGACCGGCTGCCCCGTGTCAGCCGCCTCCGCCACCGCCTCTCAGGGCCGCCAGTCCGAGGGCGACCAGTGCCAGTGCCGAGAACACGACCAGCGCTCCGGTCATGGCGTTCCTCCCCCGCGTCAGCCGCCGCCGCCACATCCGCCGCCACAGCCGCCTCCGCCGCCGCAGCCCCCGCCGCCGGAACCTCCGCCGGAGCCGCTGCGGCCTCCCCCGCCCGATCCACGGGAGAACAACAAGAAGACCGCCACCACGACGATCCCCACGATCAGAAACTCCATAGGTCCCACCGCCCCCCGTGTCGTGTGTGAGTGGGGGATGCCCCCACCGTCCTTCGTGCCAACCCGAATTGAGGAAGTCCAGAGGTTTCAGCAGGACGACCCGCCGCCGCAGGACGACCCCGACGACGACGAGCAGGAGGAGGACGACGAGCAGGAAGAGGACGACGAGCCGCAGGAGTACGAGGAGGAGCAGGAGGAGGACGTGGTGGAGGAGGAGGACGACGTGCCGCCCGCCCACCAGCTGCCCTGCGCCGAACGCCGCCGTGCGTGCCGCCCCGACGCCGACACCATCGCGATCACCGCGATCACGAAAACCGGCACGGCCAGGACGGCGATCATCAGCTGGACACTCATCGTCGTCTCCCCCATTCATCCGTTCGTACGTATGTGGCTGGGGGATCCCCTTGCGCCACACCGCTCAAAGCGCACTTGAGGAAGTCCAGAGGTTCGCCCCAGGATGGCCGCCATGACCAGAGCACCGCTCAACCGCCGCCTCGCCGGGTTCGGTACGACGATCTTCGCGGAGATGTCCGCCCTCGCGGCCGCCACCGGGTCGATCAACCTGGGCCAGGGCTTCCCCGACACCGACGGCCCCGAGGAGGTGCGCGAGGCGGCCGTCCGGGCGCTGCGCGACGGCCGCGGCAACCAGTACCCGCCGGGCCCCGGGGTGCCCGAGCTGCGCGCCGCGATCGCCGAGCACCAGCGGCTGCGGTACGGCCTGGTGTACGACCCGGACACGGAGGTGCTGGTCACGGCGGGCGCGACGGAGGCGATCGCGGCGTCCCTGCTGGCGCTGGTCGAGCCGGGCGACGAGGTGATCGCCCTGGAGCCGTACTACGACTCGTACGCCGCGTGCATCGCGATGGCGGGCGGCACGCGGGTGCCCGTCACGCTGCACCCGCGCGAGGGGCGGTTCGTGCTGGACCTGGACGAGCTGCGGGCCGCCGTCACGGACCGCACGCGGCTGATCCTGCTGAACACCCCGCACAACCCGACGGGCACCGTCCTGTCCCGCGAGGAGCTGGCCGCCGTGGCGGCGCTGGCCGTCGAGCGGGACCTGCTGGTGGTCACCGACGAGGTGTACGAGCACCTGGTCTTCGACGGCGCCGCGCACCTGCCGATCGCGGCCTTCCCCGGGATGCGGGAGCGCACGGTCACGATCTCGTCGGCCGGCAAGACGTTCTCGTTCACGGGGTGGAAGGTGGGCTGGCTGACCGCGCCGCCCGAGCTGACGGCCGCCGTGCGGACGACGAAGCAGTTCCTGACGTACGTGGCGTCGGGGCCGTTCCAGTACGCGATCGCGGAGGCGCTGCGGCTGCCGGAGAGCTACTTCGAAGGGTTCCGCGCCGACCTGCGCGCCAAGCGGGACGTGCTGAGCGAGGGGCTGGCGGCGGCCGGCTTCGCGGTGTACCGGCCGGCCGGGACGTATTTCGTCACCGCCGACATCCGCCCGCTGGGCGCGTCGGACGGGGTGGCGTTCTGCCGGTCGCTGCCGGAGCGGTGCGGTGTGGTGGCGGTGCCCAACGCGGTGTTCTACGACCACCAGGCGCAGGGGGCGCCGTTCGTGCGGTTCGCGTTCTGCAAGCGCACGGAGGTGTTGCAGGACGCGGTGAAGCGCCTGTCGGCGCTGTGACGGCGTGCGGGGCGGTGAACCGGGACGGTACCGGTTCACCGCCCCGCGGGCCGAGGCGTCGCCGAGGCCTCGCTCAGGCCTCTTCGCCGGGGTTCTCGTCGCCCTCGCCGGTCTCCAGGCCGAGCTGCTCGGCCATCCACTTGTCGAACTCGATCGACGCGCGGACCCAGCTGACCGTGGACGACACGAAGTGCTCCAGGCTCACGCCCGTGCCGATCAGCATCTGGGCCTCGCCGATCAGGCGGACGGTCGCCCCGCCCTGCTCGTCCTCGTGGAGGTGCGTGTAGACCTTGGGCCACAGGGTGCGGCGGTTCCAGTCGTCCACCATCTCCATGATCTTGATCCGGTCCTCGGCCGGGTGCGGCCGGTCGTAGAAGGTCCGGACCGAGAAGACCTGCTGCTCCGCCTCGCCACGGAACATGAAGTAGGTGCGGAAGTCCTCCCACGGCGCCGCCAGGTCGCCCTCGTCGTCGACGACGTACTTGAGCTCCATCTGCTCGAGGAGCTGCTTGACCAGGTCCTGGTCGGGGACGACGGGGCCCGCCGGTCCTGCTGCCTGAGGCTGGGGTTGTGCCCCGAAGTTCGGAATCGAGGACGGGTCGATGCTCACCGGGTTATTCCCTTCGTACGGATAGCGGCCATCCTCCCCCATCGCGACGGGTCGGTGGCAAGCCCGCCGGGCGGCGATCCGCTGCGGGCTGACATGATCTGCCGCCATGGGGGACACGGACGAGCTGCAGGACCGGGACGCCGCCCGGCGCCGGCGGAAGTGGTGGTGGATCGGCGGGGCGACCGCGGTCCTGTTCTGCGGCCTGCCCGGGGTGGCCGTCGCGTGGGGCGCGTGGGCGTTCTCGCGGGCCGTGGAACCGCAGCAGGTGTCGTGCGCCGAGGCGGCCGACTTCGCGCGGGCCACGCTCCCGGCGGGGGCGCGGGACGAGCGGTGCACGGCCGCGTCCTGGCAGGACACCCAGGTGACGATCGAGTTCCGGATGCCGCGCGACGAGCTGGCGGGCTGGCTGGACGCCACGTACCCGGGGCACGAGCCGCGTCCGTCCTGCGAGCAGGACCTGTGCGCGGGCATCGAGATCGGGGACGCCGACCTGTCGTCCGTGAGCGTCCGGGCGACGTACGAGGACGGGGACACCGCCCTCGTACGTCTCCTCGCCTTCGACATGTGACCGGCCGGGGCCGGGCGGCGGGCTACGACGCGCGGCCCACCGTCAGCCCCTCGTCCGCGCGGTCCACGCGGACCGTGTCTCCGTCCTTGACCTCGCCGGACAGGATCGCCTTGGCGAGCCGGTCGCCGATCGCCGTCTGGACGAGGCGGCGCAGCGGACGGGCGCCGTACACCGGGTCGTTGCCCTCGTCGGCGAGCCAGTCCAGCGCGGCGGGCGTGACGTCCAGGGCCAGCTGGCGCTCGGCGAGGCGGCGGGCCAGGCCGCCGATCTGCAGCTCGGCGATCCGGGCCAGCTCGTCGCGGGTCAGCGACGAGAAGACGACCAGGTCGTCGAGCCTGTTGAGGAACTCCGGCTTGAACGAGGCGCGGACCACCTCCAGGACCTGCTCCCGCTTCTCCGCCTCGCTCGTCAGGGGCTCCACCAGGTACTGGCTGCCCAGGTTCGAGGTGAGGACGAGGATGGTGTTGCGGAAGTCGACCGTACGGCCCTGACCGTCCGTCAGGCGCCCGTCGTCGAGGACCTGGAGCAGGATGTCGAAGACCTCGGGGTGGGCCTTCTCGACCTCGTCGAGGAGCACGACGCTGTACGGGCGGCGGCGCACCGCTTCCGTCAGCTGGCCGCCCTCCTCGTAGCCGACGTAGCCGGGGGGCGCGCCGACGAGCCGGGCGACGGAGTGCTTCTCGCCGTACTCGCTCATGTCGATGCGGACCATGGCCCGCTCGTCGTCGAAGAGGAAGTCCGCGAGGGCCTTGGCCAGCTCCGTCTTTCCGACGCCGGTCGGGCCGAGGAAGAGGAACGACCCGGTCGGCCGGTCGGGGTCGGCGATGCCGGCGCGGGTGCGGCGCACCGCGTCGGAGACGGCCCGGACGGCCTCCTGCTGGCCGATCAGCCGCTTGCCGAGCTCCTCCTCCATGCGCAGCAGCTTCTGCGTCTCGCCCTCCAGGAGGCGGCCGGCGGGGATGCCGGTCCAGGCGCCGACGACGTCGGCGATGTCGTCCGGGCCGACCTCCTCCTTGACCATGGGGTTCTTCGCGGCCTCCTGCTGCGCCTCGGCGGCCGTGGCGGCCTCCAGCTCCCGCTGGAGGGCCGGGATCTCGCCGTACAGCAGCTTGGACGCGGTGTCGAAGTCGCCGTCGCGCTGGGCCCGCTCGGCCTGCCCGCGCAGGTCGTCGAGCTGCTCCTTCAGCTCGCCCACGCGGTTGAGGGACTGCTTCTCCTTCTCCCAGCGGGCGGTCAGGCCGCGCAGCTCCTCCTCCTTGTCGGCGAGGTCGCGGCGCAGCTTCTCCAGGCGCTCCTTGGAGGCCGGGTCGGTCTCCTTGGCGAGTGCCAGCTCCTCCATCTTGAGCCGGTCGACGGCCCGCTGGAGTTCGTCGATCTCGACGGGCGAGGAGTCGATCTCCATGCGGAGCCGGGACGCGGCCTCGTCCACGAGGTCGATGGCCTTGTCGGGCAGGAAGCGGGAGGTGATGTACCGGTCGGAGAGCGTGGCGGCGGCGACCAGCGCGGAGTCGGCGATCTGGACCTTGTGGTGGGCCTCGTACCGGCCCTTGAGGCCGCGCAGGATCGCGATGGTGTCCTCGACGGTCGGCTCGGCGACCAGGACCTGCTGGAAGCGCCGCTCCAGGGCGGGGTCCTTCTCGATGCGCTCGCGGTACTCGTCCAGGGTGGTCGCGCCGACCATGCGCAGCTCACCGCGGGCGAGCATCGGCTTGAGCATGTTGCCGGCGTCCATGGCGGAGTCGCCGCCGGCGCCCGCGCCGACGACGGTGTGCAGCTCGTCGATGAAGGTGATGATCCTGCCCTCGCTCTCCTTGATCTCGGAGAGCACGGTCTTGAGCCGTTCCTCGAACTCGCCGCGGTACTTGGCGCCCGCGACCATCGCGCCGAGGTCCAGGGCCACGAGCCGCTTGTCGCGCAGGGACTCGGGCACGTCGCCCTTGACGATGCGCTGGGCGAGGCCCTCGACGACGGCGGTCTTGCCGACGCCGGGCTCGCCGATGAGGACCGGGTTGTTCTTGGTGCGGCGCGAGAGCACCTGCACGACGCGGCGGATCTCGTGGTCCCGGCCGATGACCGGGTCGAGCTTGCCCTCGCGGGCGGCGGCCGTGAAATCCGTACCGAACTTCTCCAGGGCCTTGTACTGGCCCTCCGGGTCGGGTGTGGTCACCCGGCGCCCTCCCCTGGTCTTCTCGAACGCGTCCAGCAGCCGCTTCGCCCCGGCGCCCTGCTGCGTGAGCAGCTCGCCCGCCGGGCCGCCCTTGGCGGCGGTGCCGATGAGCAGGTGCTCCGTGGACAGGTAGTCGTCGCCGAGGTCGCGGGCGCGCGCCTGGGCGTCCGCGATGACGGCGAGCAGGTCGCGGTTGGGCTGCGGCGGGGCGACCGTGGAGCCGGTGACGCTGGGCAGGGCGGCGAGCAGCCGCTCGGCACCGGAGCGTACGGCGGCCTGGTCGGCCTCGACGGCGGCGAGCAGGTCCGTCAGGTTCTCGTTGTCGCGGCCGGAGAGCAGCGCCAGCAGCAGGTGCGCCGGAGTGAGGTCCGGGTGTCCTTCGGACACGGCGCGGCTGGTGGCGGTGTTGAGCGCGTCCCGGCTCTTGTTGGTCAGCTCGGCGTCCACTGGTGCTGGTTCCTCCTCGTACCCGATGACCTGGCCCTATGCCCTATGACCTATGCAATGTCCACAAAGTTGAGTGTATTCCACTCAAGGTGGTGGGTGCCAGCAGTCGCCGGTAGGTTCGCGCGCATGGCCATCGACCTGCGCGACCCCGACGAGTCCTATGTCAGCTTCTGGCGCGAGCGCCACATGTGCACGCTCACCACGATCCGCCCCGACGGAACGCCGCACGTCGTGGCGGTGGGGGTGACGTTCGACCCCGAGGGCGGCCCGAAGGGCATCGCCCGGGTGATCACCAACAAGCACAGCCGCAAGGTCGCCAACGTGCTGGCCGCCGGACCGGAGGGCGCGCGCGTGGCGGTGTGCCAGGTGGACGCGGGCCGCTGGGCGACGCTGGAGGGCCGGGCCGTGATCCGTACGGAGCCGGAGGCCGTCGCGGACGCCGTCGCGCGCTACGCGGACCGGTACGGGCGGACGCCCACGCCGAACCCGGACCGCGTGGTCATCGAGATCACGCTGACCCGGGCGATGGGCCGCGCGTAGGGCCGCCGCCGCCGTGGCCGTCCGGGACAGGTCACTTACGCAAAAGCACAGCGGCGCCATCGTGTTTCAGGTCCACGATGACGCCGCTGTGTGGGGGAAGCACCTGAGCGATCTACAACGACGGGGGAACCGCTCAGGCGCTGCGGGGGGTGGCGGTGGTGGTCTCGGGCTCGACCAGCTGGTGGTCCCGCTGGTCGAGGTTGACGAAAATCATTCCGTAGCGAATGGCGCAGCGGACGGGCTGCGGCGCGCCCCGGGGCCGGCGCAGGCACCGGTAGGCGCGGATGTCCTCGTCGTCCCCGCGGGTGATGACGATCGGCTCCCCGAAGAGGGTGACCATCAACGAATCGCCACCCTGGGGCACGGCGGTGACGAGGTCGATGAAGTGCCACCCGGATCGGTAGGCGGACGCCATCTCGCGCCGGAAACGGGAGTCGTCGGGAACGTTCATGCCGCGGCCACCGCCGTGAGGTCCTTGGAACGCTCCCAGGAGGGCTCACCGGAGTCGGACGGGGCGACCTCCCACGAGGGCTCGCGCGGGCTCGCCGGTCCCGCCTCCCACGCGGGCTCACCTGCGGTGAGGCTGTCCGCGGCAACGCTGTCCCACGACGGCTCGCCGCTCGGGGCGGCGATGCCGACAGCGACCGCTGCGGCAACAGCTATGGCGCTAAGTGCACGAACCATCCTGGTCATGGACGATCTCCACCTCTTTTTGTCCTTACCTCCTCCCCCGCGCCTAAGACGATGGCTCACTCCGAACGCTTCCACCAGCCGATACAGGCATCATGTTCCTGAAATACAGGACCCTGAGGGGGGTGCAAATGCGGTCTAAGGTGGACGATCCGGAAACCGGGCACAGTCATGACGAGCTGTGCGAAGCCGGAAAGCACCTGTACGCGGCCGCCCTGCGCGCCGGCCGGATAGCCCGCTCGGAAGTCGACGCGGCGCCCTGCCTCATCGATCTCGCCCTGCTGCACCCGGACCCGGACGACGCCCAGTGGCTGCGGCCCGTGCCTCCGTCGATCGCTCTCAATCAGCTGATACACCCCATCGAGCGGGAGATCCAGCAGCGCAGACAGCGCGCGCTGTCGTTGTGCGATGCATTCGAGCCGTTCATGACCATCACGGCGGCGGCCCCCGCCGCCACGGAGGCCATCAACGTCCTGGAGGGGCTCACCGTCATCAACGCCGCGCTGGACCGGGTGATGGACGAGTGCTCGGTGGAGCTGCTCACCATCCAGCCCGGTAGCGGCCGCAAACCCGAGACCGTCAAGGCCGCCCTGCGCCGCGTGGAGCCGCTGCTCGGCCGCGGTGTCCGGATGCGCACCCTGTACCAGCACACGGCCCGGCACCACTCGGCGACCATGGGCTACGTCGAGCGCATCACCCCGTACGGCCTCGAGGTACGCACGCTGGAAGAGATCATCGACCGGCTCATCATCGTCGACCGCAAGGTCGCCTTCATCCCGGCCCGGAGCGACCGTCAAGTCGCCCTGGAACTGCGGCACGAGGGGCTGGTGCGCTATCTGGTGGGCGTCTTCGACCAGTTCTGGCTCCACGGCATCCCGTGGGAGGAGGAGGTCGTCGCGTACACGCCCGCCCTCAACGGCATAAGCGGCATCCAGCGGTCCATCGCCAAGCTCCTCGTCGAAGGCCATGTGGACGAGGCCATCGCCCGGCGCCTGGGCATGAACGTGCGCACCTGCCGCGCGCACATCGCCAAGCTGGCCTCCACCCTGGGCAGCGGCAGCCGGGCCCAACTCGGCTACCTCATCGCCCGGTCCGGGATCCTGGAGCAGGAGGAGCCGGGGCAGTGCCCGCCGCGCGGCACGGTGCCGGACCCGCGGGAACACGAGCGCGCGACAGGACCGGTGAACTGACATGGAACCCACCGTCGCCCTCGACCACGAGGCCGGCACCCTCGACGTCACGGGTCCGGACCTGCCGCCCGTACGCCTCGTCCGCGGCTCCGGCACCGAGGCGTCCCCGCACATCCCGATCGGCACCCGCGACGCCGCGCTCCTCACCCTGACCGTCGACGGCACGCCCGCCCGCATCGCCCCCGCGAGGGGACGGCTGTCCCGGCGCTCGTACCGGGTGGACGTGACCCTCGACGACGGTACGGCCTACCGGCTCGTGCCCTGCTCGTACGGCGAGAGCCGCCTCCTGCGCGACGGTCACCGGCTCGGCCTGCTCGACTCGTCGGGCGACGGCGTGGTCGGCGCCGAATGGCACGAGGAGGTCACGCCCCTGGACGTGGCCGTCGGCACCACCCTGGCCGCAGCCTTCGGCACCGGCGCCCAGCCGTGGTGGCAGACGGCCCTGGAATTCATCGGCGACCTGACGCCCTGACCCCACCCCCACCAGGGTCAGCCGCCCACCCCCGGACCCACCCACCGTGGTGGCGCGCAGGGGGCGGAGCCTCAGGCCGGGGGGCCGTTCCGCTGTGCCCACCCGATCCGCCCCAGCGGAAGGACTGCCCACAGCGAAACGGCAACGCCAGCCCGCAAGGAGGACCGGCCCCCGGCCGCGGGCCGCAGTTGTGCGGAAGGCCCCCTCCGAGGAGGGGGCCTTCCAGTGGATTCATTCGCCGCGCTTGTTCCCCGGGCGCCAGACCACCAGCGCGCTCGTCTGCTGCACGTCCTGGTACGGCACCAGGTCCCGCCGGTACGACGCGTGCACCTGCGCCTCGCGCTGACGCATCGCCGCCGCCGCACCCTCGACCGCCGCGCTCAGCTCCGCGACCCGCGCCTGAAGCGCGGCGACCTGGTTCTCCAGCTCGATGATGCGCTTGATTCCGGCCAGGTTGATGCCCTCGTCCTGCGACAGCTGCTGCACCTGCCGCAGCAGCTCGATGTCGCGGGCCGAGTAGCGCCGGCCCCGCCCCGCCGTACGGTCGGGCGAGACCAGGCCCAGCCGGTCGTACTGCCGCAGGGTCTGCGGGTGCAGACCGCTGAGCTGCGCCGCCACCGAGATGACGTACACGGGCGTTTCGTCGGTCAGTTCGTAAGGGTTGCGTCGGCGTGAGTCCATTGCGTCAAGCCCCCTTCGCGGCCTGGAACAGCTCCGCCCGCGGGTCCTCGCCCGCGGTCGCCTGGCGATACGTCTCGAGGGCCTCGCGCGCCTTGTCGCTCAGCTCCCGCGGTACGGCCACCTCGACGGTGACCAGCAGGTCCCCGCGCGTCCCGTCCTTGCGGACGGCGCCCTTGCCGCGGGCGCGCATGGTGCGGCCGTTGGGGGTGCCGGCGGGGATCTTCAGCGTGACCGGGGGGCCGCCGAGGGTCGGCACCCTGATCTCGCCGCCCAGGGCCGCCTCGTCGAACGAGACCGGCACCGTGACGGTGAGGTTGTCGCCCTTGCGCCCGAAGACGGGGTGGGCGTCGACGTGCACGACCACGTACAGGTCACCGGCCGGCCCGCCCCGCTCGCCGGGCGCGCCCTTGCCGCGCAGCCGGATCCGCTGCCCGTCGGAGACGCCCGCCGGGATGCGGACCTGCATGGTGCGGGAGGACTTGGCGCGGCCGCTGCCGTGGCAGACGTCGCAGGGGTCCTGGGCGATGAGCCCGCGGCCCTTGCAGTCCACGCACGGGTCGGTCAGCGAGAAGGAGCCGCTGCCGCCGCGCGAGACCTGACCGGTGCCCACGCAGGTCGGGCAGACCCGCGGCGTGCCGTGCTTGTCGCCGGTGCCGGAACAGGCCTGGCAGGGCTGCTGGCTGGACATCCGCAGCGGGACCGTGGCCCCGTCGACCGCCTCGGTGAAGCTGAGCGTCACCTCGGACTCGATGTCCTGGCCGCGGCGCGGCTGGGTGCGCGCACCCGGGCCGCCCCGGTTGAACAGCCCGCCGAACACATCGCCGAGGCCGCCGCCGAAGCCACCCGCGCCGCCGCCCTGGGCGCCGCCTCCGAAGAGGTCGCCCAGGTCGAAGTTGAACGAGCCGCCGGCGCCCGGTCCGGCGCGGAAGCCGCCGTTGCCGAAGAGGGCGCGCGCGTCGTCGTACTCCTTGCGCTTCTTCGGGTCGCCGAGGATGTCGTTCGCCTCGGAGATCTCCTTGAAGCGGGCCTCCGCCTCCGCGTCGCCCTTGTTGGCGTCCGGGTGGAACTCGCGGGCGAGCTTCCGGTACGCCTTCTTGATCTCGGCCTCGGTGGCGTCCTTGGGGACGCCGAGGACCTTGTAGTAGTCCTTCTCGACGAAGTCCTTCGTGCTCATCGACGTCCCTCCTCCCGGACGATCACTGCGTCAGCCCCGGGGCCGGCGGTCAGTCGACCGCCGGCCCTCAGGCTGTCAGCCCTCCTCGGGGCCACCGTTCTCCTCGTCGGCCGACTTCTCGTCCTTCGCGGCCGGTGCCGCGCCGGGCTGGGGCTCGGCGACGGCGACGCGCGCGGGCCTGATGGTCCGCTCGCCGATCCGGTACCCCGGCTGAAGGATCGCCACGCAGGTCGTCTCGGTGACGTCCGGCGCGTACGAGTGCATCAGCGCCTCGTGCACCGTCGGGTCGAAGGGCTCGCCCTCCTTGCCGAACTGCTGGAGGCCCATCTTCGCGGCGACGGTCTCCAGCGACTCGGCGACCGACTTGAAGCCGCCCACCAGCTCGCCGTGCTCCCGGGCGCGGCCGATGTCGTCGAGCACCGGCAGCAGCTCCGTGAGGAGGTTCGCGACGGCGATCTCCTTCACGGCCACCCGGTCGCGCTCGACCCGGCGGCGGTAGTTCTGGTACTCGGCCTGGAGCCGCTGGAGGTCCGCGGTGCGCTCGGAGAGCGCGGTGCGCACCTGGTCCAGCTGGGCCGTCAGGCCGGCCGTCTGGTTCGCGTCCCCGGCCGGGGCCGCCGAGCCCTCCTCGGTGGAAGAGGTCTCGGCAGCGGCCTCGGCGGCGTCGTCAGGGGTGGCGCCGGAGGGGACGTCGGGCTTGTCCTCGAAGCCCGGGGTCTCCTCCGTCATGCGGCCCCACCCTTCGGCTTCTCGTCGTCGACGATCTCGGCGTCGATCACGTCGTCGTCGGCCTTGGCGCCGGCGCCGGCACCGGCGTCCGCGCCGGCGGCGGCCTGGGCGGCCTGGGCGTCGGCGTACATGGCCTGGCCGAGCTTCTGGGAGACGGCCGCGACCTTCTCGGTGGCGGTGCGGATCTCCGCGGTGTCCTCGCCCTTCAGCTTCTCCTTGAGCTCGTCCAGCGCCGTCTCGACCTCGGTCTTCACCTCGGCCGGGACCTTGTCCTCGTTGTCCTTGAGGAACTTCTCCGTCTGGTAGACGAGCTGCTCGCCCTGGTTGCGGGTCTCGGCGGCCTCGCGGCGCTTGTGGTCCTCCTCCGCGTACCGCTCGGCCTCCTCACGCATCCGGTTGACCTCGTCCTGCGGCAGCGAGGAGCCGCCGGTGACGGTCATCTTCTGCTCCTTGCCCGTGCCGAGGTCCTTGGCGGTCACGTGCATGATGCCGTTGGCGTCGATGTCGAAGGACACCTCGATCTGCGGGACGCCGCGCGGGGCCGGCGGGAGGCCGGTCAGCTCGAACATGCCGAGCTTCTTGTTGTACGCCGCGATCTCGCGCTCGCCCTGGTAGACCTGGATCTGCACCGACGGCTGGTTGTCCTCGGCCGTCGTGAAGATCTCGGACCGCTTGGTCGGGATCGTGGTGTTGCGCTCGATCAGCTTGGTCATGATGCCGCCCTTGGTCTCGATGCCGAGGGACAGCGGGGTCACGTCGAGGAGCAGGACGTCCTTGACCTCACCCTTGAGGACACCGGCCTGGAGCGAGGCGCCGATGGCGACGACCTCGTCCGGGTTCACACCCTTGTTGGCCTCCTTGCCGCCGGTCAGCTCCTTGACGAGCTCGGCGACGGCCGGCATACGGGTCGAGCCACCGACGAGGACGACGTGGTCGATCTCGGAGAGCTGGATGCCCGCGTCCTTGATGACGTTGTGGAACGGGATCTTGCAGCGCTCGAGCAGGTCGGAGGTCAGCTGCTGGAACTGGGCGCGGGTGAGCTTCTCGTCCAGGTGCAGCGGGCCCTCGGCGGAGGCCGTGATGTACGGCAGGTTGATCGAGGTCTCGGTGGACGAGGACAGCTCGATCTTGGCCTTCTCGGCGGCCTCGCGGAGGCGCTGGAGGGCCATCTTGTCCTTGGACAGGTCCACGCCGTGGCCGCTGGCGAACTGCTTCACCAGGAAGTCGACGATGCGCTGGTCCCAGTCGTCACCACCGAGGTGGTTGTCACCGTTGGTGGCCTTCACCTCGACGACGCCGTCGCCGATCTCCAGCAGCGACACGTCGAACGTACCGCCACCGAGGTCGAAGACCAGGATGGTCTGGTCGTCCTTGTCGAGGCCGTACGCCAGGGCGGCGGCGGTCGGCTCGTTGACGATGCGCAGGACGTTCAGGCCCGCGATCTCGCCGGCCTCCTTGGTGGCCTGACGCTCGGAGTCGTTGAAGTAGGCCGGGACGGTGATGACCGCGTCCGTGACCTTCTCGCCCAGGTAGGCCTCGGCGTCCCGCTTCAGCTTCTGCAGCACGAAGGCGCTGATCTGCTGCGGGTTGAAGTTCTTCCCGTCCAGCTCGATCTTCCAGTCGGTGCCCATGTGGCGCTTGACCGAGCGGATGGTCCGGTCGACGTTGGTGACGGCCTGCCGCTTGGCGACCTCACCCACGAGGACTTCACCGTTCTTGGCGAAGGCGACGACGGACGGCGTGGTCCTGGCGCCCTCGGCGTTGGTGATGACGGTGGGCTCGCCGCCTTCCAGAACGCTGACGACGGAGTTAGTCGTGCCCAGGTCGATGCCGACCGCACGTGCCATTTCAATTCCTCCAGCTGACTTGAGTGGAACAGGCTCAAGGATGCACGAGCGGTTCGAGCGAGTCAACAGACCTGAGTCGGTCCGACTCAACTTTTATCCGGGCCTTATGCGCAACACGACGGAGGCGCACCGGCGGCGACACCGGCGGCGCGGCGGAGGAGCTGGCAAAGAAGCGACAAAAGCCGCATGCTCCATGGAACCACCCCGGAACGGGCAGGAGTGAGCCGTGCACCTCAAACGCATCCTGGATCTGACGCTGGGCTCCGCCCTGCTGGCGCTGACCGCCCCGCTGCTCGCCGCCGCCGCGGCCGCCACCGCCCTGCGCCGGCCGCCCGGCGGGGTCTTCGCCCGCGAGGCCTGCACCGGCCTGGACGGCCGGCCCTTCACGCTGCGCACCCTGCGGACCCGCCACCGGCACCTGGCCACCCTGTCGCGGCTGCCCCATGTCGTACGGGGAGAGATGTCGCTCGTCGGGCCGGCGCCGCTGCCGCCCGGGGCGCCCGGCGAGGACGCCCGCTGGCGCCGGAGCGTCAAGCCGGGACTGACCGGCCTGGCGCAGGTACGAGGGGGCTCGGGGCTACCGTGGGACGAGCCGCTGATGCTGGACCAGCACTATGTGGAGCACCATGGGATCGGGCTGGACGTCGCCCTGCTCCTCCGTACGCCTGCGGCGCTGCTCACCGCCCCCCGTGGTGAGGCCGACCTGAGCGACGCAGATCACCGCCGACGCGGCTACAGTGCGGCGGAATAAGTGGGTACGCTCAGCACGGACTGAATAAGTTACCGCTTAGTAGTGCACTGCATCAGTGCTGATCCCGCCACGCTGATCCTGCTACTTCGCAGGCCCGAGGAGCCCCCATGCAACTCGCCGCGATCATTGTGTCGCTGACCCTGACCGTGGTCGGCGTTGCACTCGTCGCCCGAGCCGTCGCACAGATCTGGCACTTCGTGAGGCTCGGCCAGCCGGTCCCGGCCGGCAGTCGCACGGACGACCCGAAGCAGCGAACGATCACGCTGGTCAAGGAGTTCCTGGGCCACACCAGGATGAACCGCTGGGGCATCGTCGGCTTCGCCCACTGGTTCGTCGCGATCGGCTTCCTGACCCTGCCGCCGACCCTGGCGCAGGCCTTCGGCCAGCTCTTCCGGGCCGACTATGTCCTGCCGCTCGTCGGCGGCTTCCTGCCGTTCGAGATGTACACCGAGTTCATCGGCCTGATGACGGTCGTCGGCATCGGCGTGCTCATGGTGATCCGGCTGCTGAACCTGCCCTCCCGGGCCGGCCGCAAGTCCCGCTTCGCCGGCTCCAAGGCGTGGCAGGCGTACTTCGTCGAGTACGTCATCCTCACGATCGGCCTGGCGATCCTCGTCCTGCGCGGCCTCGAGGGCGCGATCCACCACGTCGAGTCGTACGAGGCGGCCTACTTCGTCTCGTACCCGCTGGTCCTGGCGTTCAAGGGGCTGGGCGTCGGCGCCCTGCAGAACCTGATCTACCTCGCCGCGGCGGTGAAGATCAGCACCTCCTTCATCTGGATGATCACGGTCTCGCTCAACACCAACATGGGTGTGGCCTGGCACCGCTTCCTCGGCTTCCCGAACATCTGGTTCAAGCGCAACGCGGACGGCTCCACCGCTCTCGGCGCGCTCCAGCCGATGACGTCCGGCGGCAAGGAGATCGACTTCGAGACGGTCTTCGACGACGAGGAGGGCGCCGAGGAGACCGTCTTCGGTGTCTCGCAGGTCGAGCACTTCTCCTGGAAGGGCATCCTCGACTTCGCCACCTGCACCGAGTGCGGCCGCTGCCAGTCGCAGTGCCCCGCCTGGAACACCGGCAAGCCGCTCTCCCCGAAGCTGCTCATCATGTCGCTGCGCGACCACGCGCACGCCAAGGCCCCGTACCTGCTGGCCGGCGGCGGCAAGACCATGGAGGGCGAGGAGAAGGCGTCCGAGGAGGCCCTGGCGAACGTCCCGGCGTCCGCCCTGGCCGAGGCGGAGCGCCCGCTGATCGGCACCGCCGAGGAGAACGGCGTCATCGACCCGGACGTGCTGTGGTCCTGCACCACCTGCGGTGCGTGCGTCGAGCAGTGCCCCGTCGACATCGAGCACGTCGACCACATCGTCGACATGCGCCGCTACCAGGTGATGATCGAGTCCGCGTTCCCGTCCGAGGCGGGCACGATGCTCAAGAACCTGGAGAAGAAGGGCAACCCCTGGGGTCTCGCCAAGAAGCAGCGCGTCGAGTGGACCAAGGAGGTCGACTTCGAGGTCCCGATCGTCGGCAAGGACATCGAGGACCTGTCGGAGGTCGACTACCTCTACTGGGTCGGCTGCGCCGGCGCCCTGGAGGACCGGGCGAAGAAGACCACCAAGGCCTTCGCCGAGCTGCTGCACATGGCGGGCGTCAAGTTCGCCATCATGGGCGGCGACGAGAAGTGCACCGGTGACTCCGCCCGCCGCCTCGGCAACGAGCCGCTGTTCCAGCAGCTCGGCCAGGAGAACGTCGCGATGCTGAACATGGCGTTCGGCGAGGACGACGAGGACGAGTCCACCAAGAAGCCCAAGTCGTCGAAGAAGATCGTCGCGACCTGCCCGCACTGCTTCAACACGATCGCGAACGAGTACCCGCAGCTGGGCGGCGAGTTCGAGGTCATCCACCACACGCAGCTGCTCCAGCACCTCATCGACGAGGGCCGACTGGTCCCGGTGACGCCGGTCGACGGCCTGATCACCTACCACGACCCGTGCTACCTGGGCCGCCACAACAAGGTCTACACGCCCCCGCGCGAGATCATGGACGCGGTGCCCGGCCTGCGCCAGCAGGAGATGCACCGCCACAAGGAGCGCGGCTTCTGCTGCGGCGCCGGCGGCGCGCGCATGTGGATGGAGGAGCGCATCGGCAAGCGCATCAACGTCGAGCGCGTCGACGAGGCCCTGTCCCTCAACCCGGACATCGTCTCGACGGCCTGCCCGTTCTGCCTCGTCATGCTGAGCGACTCGGTCAACGGCAAGAAGAACGAGGGTGCGGCGAAGGAGTCGCTCCAGGTCGTGGACGTGGCGCAGCTGCTGCTGGAGTCGGTCAGGACGCCGCAGGCGGACGCGCCGGAGGAGGGCGTGGCCGACGCGGAGCCGGAGCCCGCACCGGCGAAGTAAGCCCGTACGGCGCCGTACAGCGAGACGGCCGGACCTGCCTCGGGGGCAGGACCGGCCGTCTCGTCGTCTCCGCCCCCCTCCGCGCACCCCTAGGGGATGTCACAGCTCCGCAGCAAACAGGACGAGTCAACCGGCCGTGTACGCCCGGTCCGGCGAGACCGGGTACGTTCATTGACGTGGCTGGATTCAGGATCGGACGCGGCCGGGACAACCGCACCCCGCAACATCGTCAACCGCAGCAGGCGCCCTCGTACGGCGGCCCTGCGACACCGCCGTCGCCCTACGGGCAGCAGCAGTGGCAGCAGGGCGGGCAGGCCTACGGCGAGCCCGAGTACTTCGGCGACCCGCACGCGCACCCGAACCCGCAGCCGCACCCGGGCGCGCACCCGCACGCGTACCAGCAGCCCCAGCAGCCGCAGTACCGCGGCGGCGCCCCCGGCCACCCCGCCGACCCGTACGCGGCGAACAACCCGGGGCACACGCAGGTCTTCAGTGTCCACGACGACCCGTACGGCCAGGCAGGCCCGTACGGCCCGGACGCGGCCCCCGCGGCCCCCGTGGGCCCGCGCCTGCCGTGGAAGCAGCTGCTGAGCGGCATCGTGCTGCGCCCCGGCCCGACGTTCTGGCAGATGCGGGACCACGCGGTGTGGATCCCGGCGCTGACCATCACCTTCCTGTACGGCCTGCTGGCGCTCTTCGGCTTCGACAAGGCGCGCGAGGAGGCGATCAACGCGACGCTGTCCACGGCCGTCCCGTACGTCCTGCTGACGGGCGTGATGATGGTGATCGGTGGCGTCATCCTGGGCGTGGTGACCCACACGCTGGCGCGCCAGCTGGGCGGCGACGGCGCGTGGCAGCCGACGGTGGGCCTCTCCATGCTGATCATGGCGATGACGGACGCGCCGCGCCTGCTGTTCGCCCTGTTCCTGGGCGGCGACAACTCGCTGGTGCAGGTCGTGGGCTGGCTGTCGTGGCTGGCGGCGGGCGCGCTGTTCACCTCGATGGTGAGCAAGTCGCACGACCTGCCGTGGCCGAAGGCGCTGGGCGCGTCCTCGATCCAGCTGGTGGCGCTGCTGTCGCTGGTCAAGCTGGGCACGCTGTAGAAGCCGCGGAAAACGCAGAAGGCCCCCGGAAAGGACCGGGGGCCTTCTTGATGCCTGGTGTCCGCCGGCTCAGGCGTCGAGGACCTGGCCGCTGCGCCGCACGACGGGCTTCTCGACGCTCCAGGGGAAGTTGATCCAGTCGTCGGTGCGCTTCCAGACGTACTCGCACTTCACCAGGGAGTGCGACTTCTCGTAGATGACGGCGGAGCGCACCTCGGCGACGTGGTCGAGGCAGAAGTCGTGCACCAGCTTGAGCGTCTTGCCGGTGTCGGCGACGTCGTCCGCGATGAGCACCTTCTTGTTGGAGAAGTCGATCGCGTTCGGCACGGGCGCGAGCATGACGGGCATCTCCATGGTGGTGCCCACGCCGGTGTAGAACTCCACGTTCACGAGGTGGATGTTCTTGCAGTCGAGGGCGTAGGCGAGCGCGCCCGCCACGAAGACACCGCCACGGGCGATGGAGAGCACGATGTCGGGCTCGTAGCCGTCGTCGGCGATCGTCTGGGCCAGCTCGCGCACGGCGCGCCCGAACCCTTCGTACGTCAGGTTCTCCCGTACGTCACTCATGCTCACACCTGCGTCCGATGGAAGTTCTGGAAGGACCGCGAGGCCGTGGGCCCGCGCTGCCCCTGGTACCGGGACCCGTACCGCTCGCTGCCGTACGGGAACTCGGCGGGCGAACTCAGCCGGAACATGCACAGCTGCCCGATCTTCATGCCGGGCCAGAGCTTGATCGGCAGAGTCGCGAGGTTCGACAGCTCCAGGGTCACATGCCCGGAGAAGCCGGGGTCGATGAACCCGGCGGTCGAATGGGTGACCAGGCCGAGCCGCCCCAGGGAGCTCTTGCCCTCGAGCCGCGAGGCGATGTCGTCGGGCAGCGAGATGACCTCGTACGTGGACGCCAGCACGAACTCGCCGGGGTGGAGGATGAACGCCTCGTCCCCCTCCGGCTCCACCAGCCGGGTGAGGTCCGCCTGCTCGACCGCGGGGTCGATGTGCGGGTAGCGGTGATTCTCGAACACCCGGAAAAAGCGGTCCAGCCGCACGTCAATGCTCGAGGGCTGCACCATGGAGTCGTCGTACGGGTCGATGCGCACCCGCCCGGAATCGATCTCGGCCCGGATGTCCTTGTCTGAGAGAAGCACGCCCCGAGGATACGCAGAGCGCGCGGCCCCGCCCCAATCGGACGGCCGCCGCGCGCTCACCACCCCGTACCGCCGGCGCCGCTAACGCCGCTCGAGCACGACGGGCACGGCATGCCGCAGCCGCGCGCACCGAGGACAGCGAAGAAGCCGCCCGGGCCCGATCCGGCCGGCACCGAGGTGCTGCATCGGGAACGAGGCGGTACTGAACACGTGCCCTTCGGCACAGCGGACGACGGTGCGCTCCATGGAGTCCATCAAGTCCTTTCCCCAACAAGCGGTGGACGAGACAGCCACATTAGGGGATGAACAGGACACCACTCCAGGCGGCACTCCGACCCCCACCCTACGCCCCAACTCCCGTTCCCCGGACGGCGACCGACGCCACTCGACACGACAAAAGCCCCGCGGCGCGATACACCGGGGGCTGGCGATGAGGTACAGTGAGCGACGATGCGGTACGGATCTCCGGCACCGCTTCGCGGGTGTAGTTTAATGGTAGAACATGAGCTTCCCAAGCTCAGAGCGCGGGTTCGATTCCCGTCACCCGCTCCACGATGAAGGCCCAGGTCGGCGACCTGGGCCTTGTTTGTTGCGCCGTCCCGTGCGAGGCGGCGCAGGTGGGCGAACTCGAGGAGCTCGGCCTCGTGTTCAGACTCCGGCGCGGGCGGTGGCCGCGGCGGGGTAGCGGGCGGTGAACAGGGCGGGCAGTGTGAAGCCCGCGATCTTGACCGTGATGATGGCCGCCGCGGCGTCGGGGGCGTGGGTCAGCAGGACCGCCAGGGCCGCCGCGGTGAGGGTGAAGGCGATGGCCCACACGGTGGTGATGACCCTGTTGATCCGCAGGAAGAGGGGCTCGTCCCAGACCTCGCGCGGCGCCGAGCGCCGGGCGATCCCCAGGGTGAAGGGCCGGCGTATCGCCAGCGAGATCCACGCGGTCGCGGCCAACCACGCCAGCGACAGCGCGGGCGCGTAGGGCCTGAGCGGTGAGTCGGGGGCGGCCAGGGCCAGGGTGCCCAGCACGGCGAAGAACGCCACCCCGCTCGTCTCGATCACGATCTCGTCCCACCGCCGGCCGGCCCTGCGGTCGGCGACGAGCAGGCCGCCCGCCAGCACGAGGCCGGTCAGGGCGCCGTACCGCCAGTCCGTCCGGGTGGCGACGACGACGAACGCGATCCAGGGCACGAAGCCGCGGACGTGGGACATGCTCAGCCTCCGACCTTCCATTAATGACATGTGGAAGATAGAAGCTCCTTCAGTGACATGTCAATCATGGAAGGTGAGGGGATAGGGTGGCGGTATGAGCCTTCGACATGCCGTACTGGGACTGCTCGCCGAGCGTCCGGCCAGCGGGTACGACCTGCTGAAGACCTTCCAGACCTCGCTGGCGAACGTCTGGCCCGCCACCCAGAGCCAGCTGTACGGCGAACTGACCCGGCTCGCCGACGCCGGCCTCCTGGCGGTCTCCGCCGAGGGGCCCCGCGGCCGCAAGGAGTACGCGATCACCGACGCGGGCCGGGAGGAGCTGCGGCACTGGCTGCTGAACACCGAGCCGGTGACCCGGCGGCGCAGCGACATGCTGCTGCGCGTCTTCCTCCTCGGGACGGTGCCGAAGGAGCGGGCCCTCGACCACCTGCGGATGCTCGCCGACCGCTTCGAGCAGCTCTACGGCGAACTGCGCGCACTCGACGACTCGGTCCCCTGGGACCAGAGCGACCTGACCGCCTACGGCCGCGTCACGCTCGAATGGGGCCTGCGGTTCATGAACATGCAGCGCGAGTGGGCGACATGGGCGGCGGAGCAGATCGCCGCAGCGGAGGCCGAAGAAGCCGAGCAGCAGGGCTGAGGTGTGGCGTCGTGGCGGCCGCCGGGTGCCGGACTCGGCGCATCATCAGGAGGGGACTCCGCGGTGTCGCCCGTTCCGGCGCGGCTGGTTCAGGTCGGCGAGGAGCGCGTCAAGTGCCTTGGTCAGAGCCTCGGAGTTGGCCGTGTCGAACCACGTCGTCCGGATGCGCTCGTTGATGCCGTTCGGTGTCTCGTGGTCGCCCGCGAGCTGGTGCAGTGAGCGTGTGTCATCGCCCAGCGCGTGCTCGACGCCCTGGAAAAGGCCGCGGATGTAGCGGTCCGCGTCCTCGGGGGGGGAAGACCCTGCCGCGTTGCCCAGGCGGCGAGCGTGGCCAACGACCCCTTCCCCGCCTGGCTGCGCCCCGTGGTCCTGGCCCGCTTCGTCCTCGCCACCCTCGGTTCGGCCCTGGTCCTGGTCCTCCTTCGGGCCTGAGACGCCACCGCACCGCGGGCAGACGAAGGCCCAGGTCGGTGACCTGGGCCTTGCTTGTGCGGCTGTGCGTCCCGGCTGCCGGGGTCAGCGGCCGTCGTGGAGTTCCTGGTGCATCTGGGGCTGCTTGTCCTTGTCGTGGGTGACCGCGTCCTCCAGGGCCGCGTTGAACACCTTGGAGCCGGCGCCGAGGGCCTGGTTGTACGGGTCGACGCCGGTGGTCTGCTTGACGGCGCCGCTCAGGGCGCTGCCGAGACCGCCTGCGAGTCCGTGGCCGCCGGCGGCGGGCTTGGCGAAGAGGTCGATCGGGCTCCTGGGGACGCCGGCCATGTCGGCGTACTTGTCGGTGAGCGCCAGACGGACCATCGCGATGAACGTGTCGGTGACCACGGGAGTCCGCTCGAGGAGGCTCCGGTAGTACTTGATGGCCTGGTCCGTCATGTGGAGACCGTCCTCGGTCTTCTTCCACTCGTCGTCCCGCACCTTGGTCCACATCCGGTCGACCAGCTCGACGTCCTTGGGCAGCTGCCACTTCTCCGGGGTGCCCAGGTAGTGGTTGACGTAGTGCCAGGCGCACATGAAGCCGTGGGCCTCGGCCTTCGAGACGTCGATGCCGAGATTGCGCATGGCCTGGAGGATCTGCACGCTGAAGACGCAGGCGGCGCCGGTGGTGTACTTCTGCGAGACCGGCTCGCCCCACTTGGCGTAGTCCCACTCGCCGCTCTTCTTGTGCAACTGCCGCACCGAGGCGTGCACGAGCCGGACCTTGGTGACCGTCGCCTTCAGCGAGCCGTCCCGCATGGCGCCCTTGTCGCCCATGCCCTGGAACAGGCGGGTGGACTGCGACAGGCGCCGGCCCGGCCCCTCCACGCCGCCGAGGCGGCCGGTGGAGCGCAGGGTGTAGGCGCCCGTGGGAGAGAGGTAGGTGCCGATGAGGCCGACGGTTCCCTGGAGCATGGACGCCGGGCCGTGGTGGCGGTCGAAGAAGGCTTCCGCGGCCTTCACGTCCGCCTCGGTCCAGCCCGGCGGATCGGCCTCGGCCTCGCGCATGAAGTCGGCCAGGCGCGGGGGCAACTGGGAGTGGTCCATGCCGGGCTTGAGGGTGTTGACGGTGCGGAAGAGCTGGTTGACCCCGTCGACCTCCTTGTTGTCGATCAGGTCGGACACGAGCGCGTCGGCGGCCGGGTCGCCCGCCTGGGCCGCCACCTCCAGCTCGGCGGCGAAGTTCTCAGCGGTCATGGGCACAGCGGTTCTCCCTCTGTCGATGTCGTCGTCGTACGCGCACCGGGCCCCCACGCCGGCGCCAAGATCACCGGAAGTGATCCTGCCCGTTACCTTGCGTGACGACCACGCCCCGTTCGGGGCGTACAGGGGTGCGCCCGCGCATTGGCGGGGCGCATGACGAAGAGCCGGCTCGCCGGCCTGGATCAGCTCGCCGTCAGCGCGGCGATCTCGCGGGCCGCCTCGCGCGCCGTGCGGCCGACGCCGATCAGGGTCGCGGAGGCGGGGCCGGTCCAGTCGCCGTAGCCGAGCAGGTGCAGGCGCGGTTCGTCGCGGGCCCGGGTGCCCACCGTGGGGATGCGTCCCCGCGTGTCGCGCAGGCCGAGCGGCGCCAGGTGGGAGAGGGCGGGGCGGAAGCCCGTGCACCAGATGATCGCGTCCGCGTCGGCGGTCATGCCGTCGGCCCACGCCACCCCGGTCGGCGTCAGGCGGTCGAACATCGGCTGCGCCTTCAGCAGACCGGCGTCCCGTGCCTCCCGTACGGGCGGTACGGCCACGATGTCGCCGAGGGACGCGACGCCTCCCGTGTCGGCGCGGCCCTCGTCGAGGGCGCGGCGCCGGGCCGTGGCGACGTCGAAGAGGACGCGGCCGTCGACGTCGTCCGGCAGGAAGCGGGGTTCGCGCGGGGTGACCCACGTCAGGTCGGCGAGGGGCGCGAGGTCGGCGGCGATCTGGGCGCCGGAGTTGCCCCCGCCGACCACGATCACCCGTCGGCCCGCGAAGTCGGCGGCGCTTGCGTACTCCACCGTGTGGAGCTGACGGCCACGGAATACGTCCCGGCCGGGGACGGCGGGCAGGAAGGGCCGCGACCAGGTGCCGGTCGCGCTGACGACGGCGCGGGCCCGCCACGTGCCGGTGCCGGTCTCGACCCGCAGGTACGGCCCGTCCCGGTGGACGCCCTCCACCCGTACGGGCCGGTGCACCGGCAGGCCGTAGCGGCGCTCGTACTCCTCCAGGTACGCGACGACGTGAGCTGCGTCCGGATACGTCCCGCCCTCCTGCGGCGGCATCATCCGGCCGGGGAGCGAGGAGTACGCGGCCGGGGAGAACAGCCGCAGGGAGTCCCAGGCGTGCTGCCAGGCGCCGCCCGGGGCCGCCTGGGCGTCGAGGACGACGAAGTCCGGGCCGCCCAGGCGGCGCAGGTGGTACGCGGGAGCCCCGCCTGGCCGCCGCCGATCACCACCACGTCCACGGTGGCGGTCACGCGGCCGCCGCGAACTTCCGCCGCCAGGCCAGCGACACGTGGACGAGCGCGACCAGCACCGGGACCTCGATGAGCGGGCCGACCACACCCGACAGGGCCTGGCCGGACGTCACGCCGAAGGTGGCGATGGCGACGGCGATGGCCAGCTCGAAGTTGTTGCCGGCCGCCGTGAAGGCGAGCGTCGCGGTCCGGTCGTAGCCCAGGCCGATGGCCTTGCCGAGCGCGAAGGTCCCGAACCACATCACGGCGAAGTAGACCAGCAGCGGGATCGCGATACGGGCCACGTCCAGCGGCTGCGAGGTGATCGTCCTGCCCTGGAGGGCGAAGAGGACCACGATCGTGAACAGCAGGCCGTACAGCGCCCAGGGGCCGATCTTCGGCAGGAAGCGCGACTCGTACGACTCGCGGCCCAGCTTGCCCTCGCCGATCCGGCGCGTCAGGAAGCCCGCCAGCAGCGGCACGCCCAGGAAGATGCCGACGTTCAGGGCGATCTTCCCCATGGAGATGTCGAGTTGCTCGCCCGTGCCGAGGCCCAGCCAGCCCGGCAGCAGGTCCAGGTAGAACCAGCCCAGCAGGCCGAAGGCGAGGACCTGGAAGACGGAGTTCAGGGCGACCAGCACGGCCGCGGCCTCGCGGTCGCCGCAGGCGAGGTCGTTCCAGATGATCACCATGGCGATGCAGCGGGCAAGGCCCACGATGATCAGGCCCGTGCGGTACTCCGGCAGGTCGGGCAGGAAGATCCAGGCCAGGGCGAACATCACGGCCGGGCCGAGGACCCAGTTGACGACGAGCGAGGAGACCATGAGCCTCTTGTCGCCCGTGACGGCGTCGAGCCTGTCGTAGCGGACCTTCGCCAGCACCGGATACATCATGATCAGCAGGCCGATGGCGATCGGCAGCGATATGCCGCCGATCTCGACGGCGGCGAGTGCGTCGTTCAGGCCGGGCACCGCGCGGCCGAGGCCGAGCCCGAGGGCCATGGCGAGCAGGATCCACACGGCCAGGAAGCGGTCGAGCGTGGAGAGTTTCGCGACGACGGATGCTTCCTCGGTGGTCGCGGGGGCTGCGGTACAGGTCATGGACAGGCCCTCTTGTTGTCGGCGGCGGTACGAGCGGTGGCGGCCAGCTCGGCGAACCGGTCGGCGAGTCGGGCGATGACGTCGGGGCGGAGCTTGTAGTAGGTGAAGCGGCCGCACGGCTCGGTCTCCACGACCCCGGCCTCGCGCAGCACCCTCAGGTGGTTGGACAGGTTCGTCTGGCGGGCGCCGGTCTCCTCCACCAGGTGGGTGGTGCAGAGGGTCTCCCGGGCGAGCAGAGTGACGATCCGGAGCCTGAGGGGGTCGGCCAGGACCCGGATCAGTTCAGTGTCGACTGACGTCATCATGGACTGATACTGTCACATCACTGGTGGCTGACTCCACTGGCTACTGATGTGAAGACGCGAAGAGAGACCTCGATGTCCGACAAGCCCTCGGTGCTGTTCGTCTGTGTCCACAACGCCGGCCGCTCCCAGATGGCCGCCGCGTGGCTGGCCCACCTGGCCGGCGACCGCGTCGAGGTCCGCTCGGCCGGCTCCGCCCCCGCCGAGCACGTCAACCCGGCCGCGGTCGAGGCCATGCGCGAGGTCGGCATCGACATGTCCGCCGAGACCCCGAAGATCCTCACCGTCGACGCGGTCAGGGCGTCCGACGTGTGCATCACCATGGGCTGCGGCGACACCTGCCCCGTCTTCCCGGGCAAGCGCTACCTGGACTGGAAGCTCGACGACCCGGCCGGCCGGGGCGTCGACGCCGTACGACCCATCCGCGACGAGATCAGGAAGCTCGTCGAAGGACTCATCGAAGAGATCGCCCCGGAGGCTGCGAAGTGACCGTCGAGAACGAGATCCGCAACGTCATCGTCGTCGGATCGGGCCCCGCCGGCTACACGGCGGCGCTCTACACGGCACGCGCCTCGCTGAAGCCGCTGGTCTTCGAGGGGTCCGTGACCGCAGGCGGCGCGCTGATCCAGACCACCGAGGTCGAGAACTTCCCCGGGTTCCGCGACGGCATCATGGGCCCGGAGCTCATGGACAACATGCGGGCCCAGGCGGAGCGCTTCGGTGCCGAGCTGATCCCCGACGACATCGTGGCCGTCGACCTCAGCGAGGACATCAAGACGGTCACCGACACCGCGGGCACCGTCCACCGCGCCAGGGCCGTGATCGTCGCGACCGGCTCACAGCACCGCAAGCTGGGCCTGGACCACGAGGACGAGCTGTCCGGCCGGGGCGTCTCGTACTGCGCCACCTGCGACGGCTTCTTCTTCCGCGACCACGACATCGTGGTCGTCGGCGGCGGCGACACCGCGATGGAGGAGGCGACCTTCCTCTCCCGCTTCGCCAAGTCGGTCACCGTCGTCCACCGCCGGGACAGCCTGCGCGCCTCCAAGGCCATGCAGGAGCGCGCCTTCGCCGACCCGAAGATCACCTTCGCCTGGAACAGCGAGGTCGCCGCGATCCACGCCGAGGACGGCAGGCTGGCCGGCCTCACCCTGCGCGACACCGTGACCGGCGAGACCTCCGAACTGGCCGCCACGGGACTGTTCGTGGCCATCGGCCACGACCCGCGCAGCGAGCTGGTCAAGGGTCAGCTGGACCTGGACGACGACGGGTACCTGAAGGTCGCCTCGCCCTCCACCCGTACGAACGTCCCTGGCGTCTTCGGCGCGGGCGACGTCGTCGACCACACCTACCGCCAGGCCGTCACCGCCGCCGGCAGCGGCTGCGCCGCCGCACTCGACGCGGAACGCTACCTCGCGGCGCTCTGACGCTCTGCCAGAGGCCCCGCCCCTGAGGCTCGGTGGGGCGTGCGCGGTCGACATGCGCGCGGTGCGGCCGCTCGTACCGCCGGTGATCCGTGTCAGGCACAGGCCCGGCAGGGCGGCACGGGGCCTCGACCGGTCCCCCGTTCCGGTCGAGGCCATGGACGTACGCGGGCCGGGCACCGGTCAGCAGCCGCCCGAGGAGGGGACGCCGCCGATCTGCAGCGTGGCCGGGGCTCCGCAGCAGCCGCCGCCCTGCCCGGCGTCGGCCGCCGGCTGGTCGAACAGCCCCGCTCCGCCGCACACGCCCGTCTCGGGCAGGGTGAGTTCGACGCGGTCCGCCGACTCCGTGTCGCCCGCGATGGCGGCGACGACCGAGCGGACCTGCTCGTAGCCGGTCAGGGCGAGGAAGGTCGGCGCACGGCCGTAGGACTTCATGCCGACGAGGTAGACGCCCGGCTCCGGGTGGGACAGCTCGCGGTGGCCGTGCGCGTAGACCGTGCCGCAGGAGTGGACGTTCGGGTCGATCAGCGGGGCCAGGGCGACGGGGGCCTGGAGGCGCTCGTCGAGGGCGAGGCGGAGTTCGGAGAGGAAGGAGAGGTCGGGGCGGAAGCCCGTCAGGACGATCACCTCGTCGACCGGGTCGAGACGGCGTCCGTCCTCGGCGACGAGCACCAGGCGCTCGCCGTCGGGGGTCCGTTCGACGGCCTCCGTACGGAAACCCGTCACGGCCGTCGCGTGGCCGTCCTCGACGGCCGCCTTGGCCGCGAGCCCCAGCGCGCCGCGTGCCGGGAGCTGGTCGGCCTCGCCTCCGCCGAACGTGGTGCCGCTGAGGCCGCGGCGCAGGATCCACAGGGTGTGGGTGCTCTCTCCGTCGGTGTCCTCCGCGAGCGCCGCCAGTTGCGCGAGCGCGGTGAACGCCGACGCGCCCGAGCCGACGACCGCGACGCGCCTTCCCGCGTAACGGGCGCGTACGGCCGGGTCCTCGAGGTCCGGGACGCGGTAGGCGATCCGGTCCGCCGCGGCACGCTCCCCGAGCGCGGGCAGGCCGCTCGCCCCGGCCGGGCCCGGCGTCGCCCACGTGCCGGAGGCGTCGATCACCGCCCGCGCCAGGACCCGCTCCTCCCGGCCGCCCTCCACCGTGAACTGCACGACGAGCGGCTGGGCCTCCCGGTCCGCGTCCACGACCCGGTCCCGTCCGGCGCGCGAGACGCCGGTGACGGTGGCGCCGTAGCGGACACGGTCGCCGAGCGCGTCCGCGAGGGGCCGGAGGTACTCCCGCACCCAGTCGCCGCCCGTCGGGTACGCGGTCGGGTCCGGCCGCGTCCACCCCGTCGGGGCGAGCAGCTTCTCGGCGGCGGTGTCGACGAGTTCGGCCCAGGTGGAGAAGAGCCGGACGTGCGCCCATTCCCGGACGGCCGCACCCGCCACCGGCCCGGCCTCCAGGACGAGCAGCCGAAGTCCCCGGTCCCCGAGGTGCGCCGCGGCGGCGAGGCCCGCGGGGCCGGCTCCGATGACGACGACGGGCAGTTCGGCGGTATCGGTCACGGCGACCCCCTGATGAGCACTGATTCGACGAACGTCAATGTCTTGCCGATCAGGGTGGCACCCACTTCGACACCCGTCAACATAGACAGTCATCGAATCAGTGCTTCGACGTGTGTCAACATAGACATATGTCGAATGTGAAGGCGCTGCCCCTGCTGGACACCGGGACCGACGGTTCCGTGGCTCCTTGCTGCCCGCCCCTCACAGAGCGCCCCATGACGGCCGCCGAGGCCGAGACGGCCGCGAAGATGTTCAAGGCCCTCGGCGACCCGGTCCGGCTGCGGCTGTTCTCCGCCGTCGCCTCGCACGAGGGCGGCGAGGCGTGCGTGTGCGACATCTCCGACGTCGGCGTCTCGCAGCCGACGGTCTCCCACCACCTGAAGAAGCTGAAGGAGGCCGGCCTGCTCACCTCCGAGCGCCGCGGCACCTGGGTCTTCTACCGGGTCGAGCCGTCCGTGCTCACCGCTATGGGCCTGATCCTCAGGACGCCATGACGGCCATGACGGCTGTCATGGCGACGGTCGCGCTCAGCCGGTGGGCAAAGAGGTGCGGAGGTCCGTGATTTCGTAGCCCCGGGTGCGGATCGCGGTGATCAGCCGGGGCAGCGCCTCGGCGTCCAGGACCTCCGGGGTGGCGTTCGGGGAGCCCACGTGCATCTGGATGATCGCGCCCGGTTTCAGGACGTCGAGGGCGCGCTGGACGGCCTTGTCGGCGGTCATGCCGCCCGCGGTGCCGAGGTAGCCGTTGGTGTCGGTGGTCCACTCGACGACGGCGAAGCCCAGCGCGTTGACCTCGTCGATCTGGCCGGGGGTGGTGTCGCCGTACGGGAAGCGGAAGAACGGCAGCGGTTCGGTCCCGGAGGCCCGGCGGATGGCCGTGTCGGCGCGTGTGACCTCCCGGGCCCTCTCCTCGCGGGTGATCTCGCCGAAGTGGGGGTGGGTGTGGGAGTGGTTGCCGAGGCCGTGCCCCGCCGCGGCGATCCTGCGTGCGGCGGCCGGATGGCGTTCGGCGAAGTCGCCGGTGAGGAAGAAGGTCGCCGGGGCGTTCTCGCGGCGCAGGACCGTGAGGACGGTGTCGAGCGCCTCCTCGTTCCAGGCGGCGTTGAAGGTGAGGGCGACGACGCGGTCGGACGTGGGGATCTCCCGTACGGCCGTGCCGTACAGCTGCTCCACGGGTTCGGGGCCGGCGCCCCGCCCGGAGGCGGGCGCACCGGCGAGTGCGAGGAGGGCCGACGCGGCGGCCACGGCGGTCAGCAGTCTCCGTACCACCGCGCGGCGCGGGTGAAGAGCGACGTTCATGCGCCGAGAAGCTATCGGCGGCCCGTCCCCGCGCGGGTCAACGCCACGCGGGGACGGGCCGGTACGTCAGGCGGACAGCTGTCCCTTGCCCGCGGCCAGGGGCCATTCGCGGTGCAGGGTGCCCAGCGGGATGCGCTTCTGGAGCAGCGGCGTACCGAAGACGGAGAGCTGCAGCTGGAGGTTCCCGCTCAGGTCGAAGCCGCCGTGGAGCGCCCAGGAGCCGGTCACGGTCGCCGCGCCCGACGACGACGCGGTCGCCTTCACCTCGCCCTCGGCGCGGAGGTACGGCGCGAAGTCGGCCGTCACGCCGACCATGCCGTACAGGCCGACCGACGCCTCGGCGCCGAGGGCGGTCCGCGCCCGGCCGGCCGCCGTCACCGTCGCCGTCACCGGGGTGCTCTTCACGTCGGACGTACTGACCGGGGCCCAGCCCTTGCCGGGCGTGTAGCCGCCGCCGACGCGGAAGTCGCCCTTCACGTCCTGCCGTACGTCGAGGGTGATCCGGCCGTCGGCCTCGACCTGGAGGTACACGGTGAGGTCCAGGTTCACCACGACGGGCACGGGCCCTACCTGGATGACGGGGTCGGCGTGCAGCTTGGCGAGGGGGATGCGCTGCGACGTCCGGGCGGCCGCGCGGCCCTTCACCGCCCACTCGGCGGACCACTCGCCGCTCATGCCGAGGAACGCCGATCCGGGACCGGGCCTGCCGGCCTGGCCGTGGGCGCTGCCGTCGTACGAGAACTCCACCTGGGGGGCCAGCTGGACGTGGCCGGACACGGACGCGGCGGCCGAGACCGGGGCGTCGGCGGCGGTCTCCAGCGACGTGCCGACGTCGAGGCGCAGCCGGCCGGCGGGGACCTGCGCGCCGTTGGGCCCGAAGCGGACGCCGTCGGGCTTGGCCCAGGAGAACTTCACGCCCTTCACGAGGGGCTCGACGTCGACCGTGGACGGGTCGACGGGTATCTCGCCGTCGGCCTTGTCGTCGGCGAGCAGCGCGCCGAGCGTGGCCGGCTTGGTGGCGACCTCCGTGCCCTTGTCCGTCGTGCGTACGACCTTCGTGACCTCGACGAGCAGGCCTTCCGGAGCGCCGGGCGCGGGGGCGCTGGCGATGATGTCGCCCGTCCTGACCGGGGCCCCGGCGGCGGCGGCGGTGGGCTGCGCGGCGGAGGGCTCGGCGGTCGATGGTTCCGGCGACGGCCGCCGTGAGGGGTCCTGCGGCGTGGATATGACGGCGCGTCGGGTCCGTGAGTCGTACTCGGCGACCTTCAGGGTGCTCTTCCGGGTGTCGGTGCCGCCCTCGGTGGCCGGGCGGGCCACGGCCGTGGGCGTGTCCCGGGGTGCCGGTGCCACCTCCAGGCGTTCGCTTTCCCGGGCCTCGGCGGCCGGGGTGACCGCCGGGGCGGTGGGGGCGGTCGCGGCTCCGGCGGGGGGCGTTCCGGCGGGGGCGGAGGTGGAGCATCCGCTCGCCACCAGCGCGAGCGGGATCAGGGTGGGAACCAGGAGTCTCCTGGTGAGTGTGCGCACGGGGGTGTCCTCCGGCGAGGCAAGGAATGAGGGGGGTGGCGTGCCGTCACCGCACTGGTCTTACTCGCCGGTAACGACGCCCTGATCATGACACGGCCCATCGGCCCAGCGGACCGCAGTTGAGGGGGAGTTGAGGATTCCGGCGCGCGCCGGGTCCGGCTCCCCGGGCGGCAACCCTTTCCCGGTGCGGCGACGGTACGGGGTCGGTGGCGGGCGGCGGCAACGCTGATCGGCAGCAGATGCGCTGGTCCTCCCGCGGGAACCGGGATGGACGCCGTGGCAGGGCCGAGCGCTCGCCGCGCCCCACCCCTGCCACGGCGGATCGGGGCCCTATGGGAGCCGGGCCGCGGCGACGGGAGTGACGGGCGTCAGGGTGCCCAGGCGCCGTTCGACCGCGGCCGCGGCCTCCAGGCACAGGTCCTCCCGGTACATCCCTCCGATGAGCTGCACGCCCTGCGGCAGCCCACCGGCCACGCCGACGGGCAGCGCCACGCTCGGCGCGCCGACGAAGGTGCTCGCCCTGCACAGCCGTACCGCCCCCATGGTGCGGGCGTTGTCCTCGGGGCTCGCGTGCATGGTGCCGGGGAAGGGCGGCAGATCCGTCGAGACGGGCCCCAGCAGCAGCGGGAACTCCTCGAAGAAGCGGGCCCAGTCGCGCCGGATGCCCATCCGGACCCCGGTGAGCCGCACGTACGTGGCGAGGTCGACGGGCGGATGGTCCCGCAGGGTGTACTCGACGTGCCGCCGGCTCTCCTCCGTGAGCAGCCCGCCGACCGTCGGCCACGTCAGGGCGAACTCGGTGAAGATCAGCCCGCAGTAGGCGTCCACGGCCTCGTCCAGCCGGGGCACCCGCGCCTCCTCCACCGCGTAACCGGCGTCCTCCAGCGCCGCGGCCGCCGCCTCGACGCCCGCCCGGACGTCCGGGTGGACGCCGTGCCCGCCGGGGTCGGCGACGACGGCGACCCGGACCGGACCGGGCACCGGCGGTCCGTCCAGCGGCACCGGCACCGCGCGCGGATCCTGCGGGTCGGGGCCCGCGAGGACCTCGTACACCAGGCGCAGATCGGCGACCGTACGGGCGAGCGGCCCGTCCACGGGGAACAGCTGGGAGGACAGCCCGGGGTCGTCCGGACCGATGCGGTGGTCCATCGGGAACCTGCCGTGGCTGGGCCGCAGCGCGGCCACGCCGTTGAACGCGGCGGGCACGGCCAGCGAGCCGCCCGAGTCGTTGCCGAGCCCGAGCGGCGCCATGCCCGTGGCCACCGCGACCCCGTCGCCGCCGCTGGTCCCGCCGGGCGTGCGGGCGGGGTCCCAGGGGTTGCGGGTGGCGCCGTACAGGGTGCTGGTGGTGTGCATGCCGGCGATGGTCAGGTCGGGCAGGTTCGTACGGCCCACGGGGACGGCCCCGGCGCGGCGCAGTCTCCGTACGGGCGGGGCGTCCGCCGCGGGCACGAAGTCGCGGAAGTGCGGGACGCCGAAGGTGGTCGCCGAGCCGGCGACGTGGATGTTCTCCTTCACCGTGAACGGCACACCCGCCAGCGCGCCGAGCGGTTCTCCCGCGGCACGGCGCCGGTCGACGTCCCGCGCCGCCTCGCGGGCGCTGTCGGCGAGGAGCGTGGTGATCGCGTTCACCTCCGGGTTCGTCTCCGCGATGCGCTCCAGGTGGGACGCCGTGACCTCCTGAGCGCTCACCTCCCCGCGGGCCGTCGCCTCCGCCAGCGCCGACGCGCTCCACCGCCACAGTTCCCCGTCCACGAGCCGCTCCTCCCCGCCCGGTCCGCCCGGGCGTCTGCCGATGCCTTGCTGATACGATCATGTATATGGATACAGAGCTGTATCCGAATGCGCCATCGACTTTCCGCGTAACCGGCAGGAGGCAGGGACGGGTATGGGGCCGAAGCGCCTGACACGCGAGGAGAGCCGGCAGCGGACCAAGGACCGCCTCCTGGCCGCGGCGGCCGAGCTGTTCGCCGAGCGCGGTGTCACCGGGACGTCCATCGAGCAGATCGCCGAGCGGGCCGGGTACACGCGGGGCGCGTTCTACGGGAACTTCGCCGACAAGCACGAGGTCGTACGGGAACTGCTCCTCCAACGCACCCGCACCGAGATGCGCGAAGTGGAGGAACTGAGCCGCGAGGCCCAGTCGTTCGGCGACCTGCTGGACCTCCTCCGCGCGTGGAACCGGGCCCGCGCCCAGCACCTCACGCCCTGGCTCTCGCTGCGCCTGGAACTCCTCCTGCACGCCCTGCGCACCCCGCAGCTCCGCCCGGACCTCGCCGATCGCGAACTCCTGGCCCGCGACGCCATCGGCGACGGCATCCGCCGGGAACTGGCACGCCGGAACGTCCGCCCCCCGGCCGACCCCGCGTTCCTCGCCCTCGTCGTCCACTCCCTGGAGGACGGCCTGCTGATCCAACACCTCCTGCGCCCCGAAGAGATCAGCGGTGACGTCGTCGTCGACGCCGTCGAGCTCCTCCTCGACTCCTGGGCCGCACTCGGCGCCGCGACGCCCGGCCCTAATTCGGTGGCGGGGCCGTGAGGGCGTCGTTACGCTGACCGGCACCCCACCCGCACCGATGTCGGGCCACCCCGCCCGAGCCCTGGAGAGAGTGTTCTATGACCCGGACCGCGCCGAGCGCGCCTCGTCGTACCGCGTAACGTCCGTCTCCACCGCCGTCGAGGCCGCTCGGCCTGCTCTTGCTGTCGTCTCTCTTCTCTCAGCAAGGAGCTCCCCGGGTGTCCAAGCCCCACACGCACCACCACGCCCTGAAGATCGACACCTTCACCTGTGCATGGTGCGGTCTCACCGTCTCCACGTTCGCCGCCGACGGAACGCGGCGCAACCACTGTCCGTCGTGCCTGCACTCCCAGCACGTCCTCGACCACGTCGAGGGCGGGCCCAGCGAGTGCCGCGGCCGGATGACGCCCATCTCCATCGCCGTGCTGCGCACCGGTGACTGGATGGTCATCCACCGCTGCGTACGCTGCGACGAGCTGACGTCGAACCCGGTCTGCCCGGACGACAACCAGCTCATCCTGATGCGCATGGCCGTACGGCCCCTGGCGCAACCGCCTTTCCCCCTCGAAGCGTTCGGCAGCCTCTGACCGGCCGACGAGGGAGGGAGACGACCGTGCCACGCCGCAAACCCCCGGCCCGGCGCCCGCAGCGGCACAAGGACGTGCTGCACCGTCAGGGCCGGCACCGCGCCCATGACTTCCGGTGCGTGGGCTGCCGGCTCGACGTACCGCTGGAAGCCCCGGGCACCGCCCACCGCAACCACTGCCCGCACTGCCTGGTGAGCCTGCACGTCGACCGGCGCGTGCCGGGCGACCGTGCCGCCTCGTGCCGCGGGCGCATGGAGGCGCTGAGCATGTCCGTACGGCCCGACGGCGAATGGATGATCATCCATCACTGTCTGGCCTGCGGGGAGCTGAGCGCCAACCGCATCGCCGGCGACGACAACGCCCTGGTGCTGATACGCCTCGCGCTCAAGCCCCTCCAGGGGCTGACGGACGCGGGGCACCGCACCCTGCTCGCCCTCTGAGCGGGGACGCGGACCGCCGGAGGGGCGCCATGCCCCTCCGGCGGCGGTCTTCCGGCCGCGTCCCGGCCGCTCGACGCGGCCGGGACGACCGTGGTGGGTCAGCGCGGCCAGGCGCAGTGGACGTGGCGGCTGTGGCCCGCGTTGCCCGGGCCGAGGACCTCCGTCGCGCCGAGCTTCCGGCACGCCGCCATCAGGCCCTGGTGCGGGGCGCCGTCGCCGACGTGGCGGCCGTTGATGTAGTTGATGTCGATGGCGAGACCGGCGTAGTGCTTGGAGTTCGTGCTGTGGTCGCCGCCGACGAGCTCGGAGACCGAGACCTTGTAGCCGTACTGCGTGCGCAGCTTCAGCAGTCCGTTCAGCATGCGGACGTCGAGCGCGACCCGGCGGTTGGGCTTGTCGCTCCAGGGGCTGGTGAGGGCGCCCTTGCCGTTCGCCGTGTCGATGATGTTCTGCCGCGCGGTGGAACCGGCGTGCGTGCCGCCGGGGTGCACGGTGGCCAGGGTGATGCCGCCGGTGTTCAGGATCTGCCGGGCGAGGGCGGCGCGGTTCCCGGCGGGCGCGCCGGTGCTCGCGCCGAGGAGCGCGGACCAGGTCCGCGCGCCAACGACACCGTCGACGGCGAGGCCCTTGGCCTTCTGGAAGGCCTTGACCTTCGTCGTGACGGCCGCGCTGAACGCGCCGTCCACGGCGACGGCCTGGCCGCGCGCCTTCAGCAGCGTCTGCAGGGCCTTCACCGCCGGCCCGCTCGCGCCCTCCCGCAGCGTCGGGACCAGCTTGCTCCACGTGGCGGGGCCGACGATGCCGTCGGCGGTCAGGCGCTGGGCCCGCTGGTACGCCTTGACGGCGTTGGTGGTGGCCGGGCCGAACGCCCCGTCCACGGTGAGGGCGTGGCCGCGCGCCACGAGCAGGTGCTGCAGCGCGGTGACCTCCGCGCCCCGGGCTCCGGCCTTGAGCGTCGGCCAGGCGACCTCCGCCGTCTGCGCCCGGACGACGGATACGGGGGTGGTGCCGGGGGCCGCGGTGGCCGCGGGTCCGGAGGCCAGGCCCGTACCGGTGACCGCGGCCAGGGCGAGGACCGCGACGGCCAAGCGGGAGGTGGTCGGGCGTGCGGTGACCGGGCGTGCGCTGTTCGAGGACATGCGGACTCCTTGTCCGGAATAGGGATGGGTACGGCATGGGTGGGGCGGCGGCGCCGGACGGTCAGCCGTCCGATCCGGCGCAGGCGGGAGCGGTCCCCGTGAAAGGGCATGGACTGAGGGGGGTTCGGTCCGCTCCGGCGGCCGCGGCATCACTCTGCACGACGGCGCACGGCGTGATCCAGCGTTCGCCGCACACCGTCTGATGCATCCATGCACGCCGTCCCATGCACGCCGCTGACCTGCTGTGATGTACGGGACGCAGGCGGCGGCGCGCCGGCTCGGCGGCCGCTCAGCGGCGGCTCGGAGCCGTACTGGGCGCTGCGGGCACCGTGGCGCAGACCTCACCGCGCGGGGTGCGGGCACACGCCTTGGCGTCGTCGGGGTTCAGCGCCTCCACCATCGTGCTGTGCGCGTCGTGGCCCCACTGCTGGGTGTAGTGGCGGGAGCGGCCCGCGTTGTTGGTGACCCGTACGACGTCGCCCTGCGAGGTGCCGCTCATCTTGGCCCAGGCGGCCTGGCACGTCGGGCTGAACCGCAGCTCGACGAGGATGCCGTGGTCGCGGCCCGTGTAGTAGGTGGCCGCGTCCTGGCGGCACACGGCGTACTTCGGGTCGATGCCGAAGCACGACTCGCCCCGGCACTCCGCCGTGGACGGCGTGGGGCCCGCGGGCGGGGCGGACGGCGTGGGCGACGCCGAACGGGACGGGGACTGTCCCCTGGCCGACCTGTCGTCCCCCGCGAGCGTCACGGCGGCGGTCAGCCCGGAGGCCCCGACGACGGCCGCCGCGGCGACGGCGATCCACGGCCACTTCGGCCGGGAGGGGGCGGCGGGCGCCTCCGCCGGCGGGGCGGGGTGGGGGCGAAGGACGGTGTGGAGGACGGGCTCGGGTGCGGGCGCGGGAGCCGGGGCGGACGCGACTGTCGGCACGTGCGCCGAAGCCGCGGCGGGCTCCGGGGCCGCAGCGCCCTCCGGGCCCTGAGCAGCCGTGACGACCGTCGCGGCCGGAGCCGCCGGAGCCGCCGTCGCGGCCGAAGCCGCCGTCGCCGCCGCGTGCAGTTCGAGCGCGGCGGCGAGTTCCTCCGCCTTCCGCCCCAGCACCTCGTGCATCGCGCGGATCACGTCCGGCCGGGCGAGGGTCGGGCGGCTGCGGTGCAGATAGCGGGACAGCATCTCCTGACTGGTCCTCACCCCCCGCTCGGTGATCCGCCGGGCCAGCGCCTCCTGCGTGACCTTGCCCGGGTCCTCCTCCCACCAGCTCCGCAACAGCCGCGCCAGCCGCTGTTTCGCCGCCTGCGCGGGTTCGTGACCTTCGACGCCCATTGATGCGCTCCCCCTGAGTGCCCCTGCATAGGCCCAGGCCAACGGCCCTGCATGGGACGACATCTGTGCATGAATCAGCTGACCGCCGGAAAGTCTAGGGCCCGCCCGCCACGTCGGTGCATGGTTGAGCCATCCCCCCACTCCGGTCGTCCGACCGCCTCTCATCCATGCCTTTCCACGTCCTGCGAAGGAGACCCGACTGTGCCCAGGCACTCACGCGGCCGTCACGCACTGCGCCTCACCGCGGCCGCCCTCACCACCGCCTCGCTCATGGGCGGAGCCCTGCTGACCGGCGCGGACACGAGCGTCGCCGCGTCCCCGGACACGTACAAGGTGAAGGGCGTCGACACGAGCCACCACAACCACGACGCGACGGGGAAGCCCATCGACTGGAAGCGCGTCGCGCAGGGGAACGCGTTCGCGTTCCTGAAGGCGACGCAGGGCACCGGCTACCAGGACCCGTGGTTCGCACGGGACTTCAAGGCCGTGTCCGGTACGTCGCTGCTGAGGGCGCCGTACCACTTCTTCGACCCGAAGAGCACCCGGGACGGCGCCGCCCAGGCCGACCACTTCATCCGCACCGCCCGCGCCGCCGGCTACACCGGCACCAAGGCCGGGGAGCTGCCGCCGGTGCTGGACGTGGAGAGCGTGTGGGTGAACAAGAAGGAGGTGTGCCCGAAGGCGCTGCGCGCCGACCAGCTCACCGTGTTCCTGCAGCGCGTGAAGGCGGCGTTCAAGGTGACGCCCATCGTCTACACGCGGGCGTCGTTCGTGACCGGCTGCATGGGCGGCAAGGGCCAGGTGTTCAAGGGCTACCCGCTGTGGCTCGCCCGGTACGGGAGCGGCGCGAAGGAGCCGCAGGACGTGCCGGGGGCCGGGGCGTGGACGTTCTGGCAGTACACGGAGTCGGAGCGGATCCCGGGCCTGCCCGGCAAGAACGGCACGGTGGGCGCCGGTGACCGCAACGTCTACCGGGGCAGCCTGGCCCAGCTGCGCGCCATGGCCAACCTGGGCGGCGCCCCGCTGCCGCAGCCGGGGACCTCGTGGCCCACCGTCAAGGCGGGCCACAAGGGCGTGGACGTGGCCACGGTCCAGCTGCTGCTGACGGCCCAGGGGCACGCCACCGACGCCGACGGGGTCTTCGGCACGGGCACGGAGGCGAAGGTGAAGGCCTTCCAGAAGGCCAAGGGCCTCACCGCCGACGGCATCGTGGGACCCGCCACCTGGACCGAGCTCGTCGTCACCCTCAAGACCGGCGCCAAGGGCCCCGCCGTCACCGCCCTCCAGCGCCAGCTCACCGACAACGGCCACGCCCTGACCGCCGACGGCGTCTACGGCCCCGGCACCGAGGCGAAGGTGAAGGCCTTCCAGAAGGCCAAGGGCCTCACCGCCGACGGCATCGCCGGCCCGGCGACGTGGGCCAAGCTCGTCGCCCACTGACCCCCGACGGCACACGGGCCTTCTCTCCCACGCGGGGGAGAAGGCCCGTCCTTGTGGTCGACGAACCCGCCGCCGACCCCGGCCATCCCGGCCCCACGAACCTCGAACGAGCGCCGCGGGTACAGCGGTTCGCCGCAGCTGGAGCGGTCGCGTACAGCACGAGCAAGGTGGACCTCGCGCTCGGCGGGAGTCGGGCATGCCGGGCTTCCCGGCACCGCCGGAGTCGTACGCCGGGGCGGGCGTCGTCGGCTTCGCCGCCCGCGCCGCCGGTGTCGCCCCCTCGCTGGGTGCTCCGCCGCCCGAGGCGGCACCGGCGGTGGGCGCCGTCCGGGTCACGGGCTGGGCGGTCGCAACAGTCGGCGCGATGCGCCGCCCCTCCCCCTGACCCCGCGCTTCCTCAGAGCGTGGCGCAGCCCACCGAGAGCGGGATACGGGCCGACCAGCGGCCGGAGAGCACGTCGTACGCCTGGGCGTGGCCGTTCACCGGGCGGCCGTACCGGGAGCAGTCGGTCAGCGTGGTCTTCTTGCCGAAGCTGCCGCCCGCGAAGCCGGCGTGCCGGGTGGCGGTGACCGTGCCGGACCACAGGACGCGGTGGTCGCTGTCGCGGCGGATGTAGAGGCGGACCTGGCCGAAGTTGTAGTGGTCGCCGTTCAGCCGGATGCGCGGGATGTCGTCGTCGCTCCTGCCGGTGCAGACGTCGCCGTCGCAGCGCCGCTCCGGGTACCAGCGGGACTTCCACAGCCGGGCCGACACCCGCCGGTCGTCCGCCTGGGCGTTGTCCCGGCGGGCCTGGTCGCGCACGCGCGGCTCGACGCACACCACGTCGCCGGGGTACGCCTCGCGCCACACGTAGCCGACGGCGCAGGCGTAGGGGCCGTAGCCGTTCGTGCCGGGGGCGCGACGGGCGGCGGCCTGGGCGTTGTCGCTACGGGCCTGGTCGCGGACGCGCGGCTCGACACAGACGTGGTCGGTGCGGCGGGCCTCGCGCCACACGTACCCCTCGCGGCAGGTGTCCGGCCCGTAGTCGCCGGCCAGCGACACGATGCCGGAGCCCGCGCTGCCGCTCGGCGCGGGCGCGGGCGCCTCGGCCGCGGCGGCGCCGCTGCCGCCGGAGGGCGTGGACGTGGACGTGGGAGCGGGTGTGGCGGGCTGCGCGGTACAGGCCGTGCCCGTCGCCGCGACGAGGCCGGCCAGGACGACGACGGCGATACGGATTCCGTTGGGACGCATCAGTTCCCCCCTTGGGGCCGCCGGCCGCATTCCCCCATGAAGCGGCCGTGCACGGGACTGGACGCGGCCCGTGCCGCACCGGTTCCCGAATCACTTCCTGACGGGACTCGCTCAAGGCGGGTACATGTGGCGCGCCGCGCCCTGGAGTTCTTTTTGGGAAATCCGGTGCACCCGGGAAACCTGTGCTACCTTGGTTTGAGTTGCAGTTGTGGTACCCATGAACCTTGTGTGCGCCTGACGGTATGTGACCTTCAGGCGCATTTTTGTTTTTCCGGACTCTCCGGGTGGGGTCATTTCGGCGACCGGGATTCCGCATGGTGCGAAAATCCCTCACAGCCCCATGAACGGAGAAAATCATGGCTACTGGAACCGTGAAGTGGTTCAACTCGGAAAAGGGCTTCGGCTTCATCCAGCAGGACGGCGGCGGCGCCGACGTCTTCGCGCACTACTCGAACATCGCCACCCAGGGCTTCCGTGAGCTCCAGGAGGGCCAGCGCGTCTCCTTCGAGGTCACGCAGGGCCAGAAGGGCCCGCAGGCCGAGAACATCGTTCCCGCCTGACGCACGACGCCTGCTTGACGCACGGCATCCGGAAGGGCCCGCACCGCACGGTGCGGGCCCTTCCGCTTTGTCCGGTGAGGAGTAGCCTGACCGTACCGAGAGCCTTTCGCGCATTGCGACCGTGCGGTGCCGTTTTCGGTGAGGGACGGAACGGGCCGCGCCAGGCGCGCCCGGGACGGGACGTGCGGAATGCCGGCGCCATCACCCGAGGAATCGCACACGTACCGGATGCCGCCCGCCCGGCTGTCCGTCACGCCGGACATCAGTCACGGCCCGCTGGACGGCGCCTGGTGGCCGCGGTGCAACGTCCTGGAGATCGAGCTTCCCGCCCTCGCCGCCGTCCTCGACCCCCGCTACGGGACGGTCACGCGCGTCACCGTGGGCGACGCCGACTGGCCGGAGGCGCCCGGCACGGTGATGGCACCCGGCCACGAGATCGAGGTCGTACGGTCCGGCACCGCGGCCGGCGCCCATACGGTGACGCTGGTCTCGGAGACCATGGGCCGCTGGGAGTTCCTGGTCATCCCGCCGGACGAGCCCGCCGGGACGGCCGCCCGCCTGCTGGCCGCGGCCGCCGACCCGTGGAACCCGCTCACCCCCGAGGCCATGCTCGCGCTGGCCGACGCGGACCTCGTCGAGGAGATCGAACGGGAGGCCCGGCGCGGCCACCGGCAAGGACAGTGGCACCCGGACCGGCCGGAGGCGCGCTGAAGCCCCCGCGGGCGCGTGACGCGTACGGGGCGCGGCGCGGGGCACTCGGGGCGCGGAGGAGGGATCCCCGCCGTACGGAGGAGGTCCGCATGTCGGCCGAGCACCCCTTGCCACCGGTGGGCCATGCCGACGTCCGGGTCGTCGCGGCGACCCCCGAGGTCGCCCGGAGGGTCGTGGAGGTCCTGCGCCGCTGCTTCGCGGCGACGGAACAGCGCAGCTACCCGGCCGGCGCCGAAGGCGCCACCCGCCTCCACCTGAGCGTGGACACCACCCGTACGGCGGGTCCCGCGCGGTCGTGGCTGGCGGCGAGCGAGCCGTCCTTCGACGAACGGCCCCAGGCGGACGAGCTCTGACCGGCGGACGGCCACGCCTTACGGTGTCGTCGACCGGTCCGTACCGCCGCCACGCCAGGGGGAGCACAGCATGTCCATCGACGTCGTTCCGCTGACCGACGCGCACGCCGAGCAGGTCCTGGCGATCTACCAGGCCGGTATCGACGAGGGGAACGCCACCTTCGAGACCGCCGCGCCGACGTGGGAGCGGTTCGACGCCACGAAGCCGCCGGAGTACCGGTTCGCCGCCGTCGACGCGAGCGGCGGGGACGTGCTCGGCTGGGTCGCCGCGTCGAAGGTGTCCGACCGCTGCGCGTACGCCGGGGTCGTCGAGCACTCCGTCTACGTCCACCCCGGCGCCCGGGGCCGCGGCATCGCGTCCACGCTGCTCGGGGCGCTCACCGCGGCCACGGACGCGGCGGGCGTGTGGACCGTCCAGTCCGGGATCTTCCCCGAGAACACGGCCAGCCTGGCCGTGCACCGGCGCGCCGGGTTCCGGGTCGTCGGGACGCGGGAGCGGCTCGGCCGCCACCACGGGGTCTGGCGCGACGTCGTCCTGGTGGAGCGCCGCAGCCCGGTCGTGCGGTGACGCGGGGCGTGCGGCTCGGCCCCTGACCGCGGGAGCGCGGCTCAGCCCCTGACCATGCCGGCCCGTTCGAGGGCCGACGCCAGCTGGCCCATGGACGGGGCTCCTTCGGCGTGTCCGTCGGCGGCGCGGTAGACGCGGCACGCCACGCCCGTGGGCGCGTCGCGCGGGGCGAAGGGGTCCAGGCCGTCGACGAGCAGCGTCGGCGAGCCGTGCATGCCGAGCCGCGCGGCCTCCGCCTCGGTCGTCACCACGCGGACCGGGACCTCCCTGGCCCCTTCCGGGAGCACCTGGGCCAGCCGGCCGAGCAGCAAGGAGAGGTGCGGGCAGTCGGGTACGGCGAGTACGCGCAGTTCCATGGCGGCCTCCTCGGCACGGGGTGCCGTGCCCCACCGTCCACGGTAGGCCGACCACGCGGCCCGGGCATCACGCCCGGCACCCCCGCTCCCCGTCCCCCGACGCGCGGGGCCGGTCATGGCGGCGTCTCCGGCCAGGCGGCCGGCGGGGTGCGCAGGGCGAGGACCGCCATGTCGTCGTGGCCGTCGCTGGGGTGCCGGTCGCACAGGGTCCGGCACAGCTCGTCGAGGGGCAGGTGCGCGTGGGCAGCGGCCAGCTCCGCGAGGGCGTCGAGGCCGGTGTCGATGGGGAGGGCGGGGTGTTCGACCAGCCCGTCCGTGAAGAGCAGCATGATCGTTTCGGGCGGCAGTGGACGGGTGTGGTCGGGGCGCGGGTGGTGCGGGTCGACGCCGAGGGGCAGGCCGGGTTCGGCGTGCAGGTACTCGGGGTCGCGGCCGGGCGCCAGGAGGAGCGGCGGCATGTGGCCGGCGGTGCTCCAGTGGAGGATCCAGCCGTGGTCCCCGGGCTCGATGCGGGCCAGGCAGGCCGTGGTGACGGGGGTGTCGGTGATGGCGTGCAGGGTGCGGTCGAGGCGGGTGAGCACCGCGCTGGGCGGCGTCCGCCGGTCGTACAGCAGGGCGCGCAGCATGTTGCGGGTCTGGGCCATGGCGGCCGCGGCGTGCAGGTCGTGGCCGACGACGTCCCCGATGACGGCCCCGCAGGCGTGGTCGGGCAGCAGGATCGCGTCGTACCAGTCGCCGCCGACCTGGGCGGGGCGGGTGGCGGGCTCGTAGATCGCGGCGCCCGCGTACGGGTAGAGGTCGGGCAGCCTCGGCAGGAGCAGCCGCTGGAACTGTTCCGCGCCGGCGCGTACCTGCTCGAAGAGACGCGCGTTCTCGATGGCGACGCCGGCCGCGCCCGCGAGGGCGACGACGATGTCCTGGTCGTGCTCGTCGAAGGGCCGCCCGTCGGCGCGGTCGGCGAGGTACAGGTCGCCGTAGATCTCGCCGCGGACGCTGATCGCGACGCCGAGGAGCGCGCGCATGGGCGGGTGGCCGGGCGGGAAGCCGGCGGAGTGCGGGTGCGCCTGGATGTTCGCGACGCGCAGCGGCTGGGGGTGGTGGATGAGGGTGCCCAGCAGGCCGCGCCCGTGCGGCAGCTCGACCCCGGCGAGGTCGGCGCGCTCCCGGTCGGTGAGCCCGACGGTGATGAACTCGTCCAGCTCGGTGCGGTCCTCGTTCAGCACGCCGAGGGCGCCGTAGCGGGCGTGGACGAGGTCCATGGCGGTGCTGACGATCCGGTTGAGGACGACGGGCAGCTCCAGCTCGCTGCTGATGGCCATGACGGCCTCCAGGAGCCCCTGGAGCCGGTCCCTGGCCCTCGCCAGCTCGTGCAGCTGCCGGGCGACGTCGGTGAGGTCGGTGTCCGCGGGGGGACCCCCGTCCGTGAGCGGAGTCCTCGCCTGTGCGTCGTCGTGGTGCATGGCCTTCCCCGTCCGTCGGCCCCCGGCCCCCGGCCCCCCGTCCGACTATCCGCCGCCGTGGTGATCAAACCTGTGCCGTCCGGTGGCATGAGCCCGGCGCGGGTGGGCACCCGGCATCCCCGGGAAGCCGTGGAGAGTGGGTGCGGGATGAGCGCATGGGCGTCGTGGACGACGACCGGGGTGATCACGGGCACGGGTGGCGTGCGCACCAAGGAGCTGGGCGTCGTGACCGGTGACCTGACCGTGCACACGACCTGGTACGGCACGGAGGCGGACGTCGCGGTCCAGTACAGCGGCAGCTCGGAGTGGTACACGCTGGAGGGCAGCCCCGTGCCGTGCCACTCGGAGGAGGAGAGCCGGCGCCTCCACCAGGATGCGGTGGAGGCGGTCAAGGAGGGCAGGGGCGCGACCGTGTCCCCGCCGCCGCTGCGGGAATAGTCCGCAACACCCTTGTCACCTCGGGCGGTTCTCGTACGTCATCAATAGCGGTAGCCGTATCGATGACGTAACCCGCCGCGAGGATGTGACAGGTGAGCGAGAACGATTTTCTGGCCGCGCGCTTCGAGGAGCACCGTGCCCATCTGCGGGCCGTGGCCTACCGGATGCTGGGCTCGCTCGCCGAGGCCGAGGACGTCGTGCAGGAGGCCTGGCTGCGGCTGAGCCGCTCGGACGTCTCCGACGTGCGGAACCTGGGCGGCTGGCTGACCACCGTCGTCGGGCGCGTGTGCCTGGACATGCTGCGCTCGCGCACCACGCGGCGCGAGGAGCCGCTGCCGGAGCGGGACGGGCAGGCCGGGCTCCCCGACATGATCGTCAGCGGTCCGGGCGGCATGGATCCCGAGCAGGAGATACTCGTCGCCGACTCGGTCGGCATCGCGCTGATGGTCGTCCTGGACACGCTGTCCCCCGCGGAACGGCTCGCGTTCGTGCTGCACGACCTGTTCGCCGTGCCGTTCGACGAGATCGCGGCCGTGCTGGGCCGTAGCGCGGCCTCCACACGGCAGCTCGCCAGCCGCGCCCGCCGCCGCGTGCAGGGGGCGGCGCCCGCGCCGGACGCGGACCTGGGTACGCGGCGGCGGGTCGTGGACGCGTTCCTGACGGCCGCTCGCGGCGGGGACTTCGACGCGCTGCTCGCGGTCCTCGACCCCGACATCGTGGCGCGGTCCGACGGCGGCGCCGAGCGCCCGAGTCTGCTGCGGCGCGGGGCGGCCGAGGTGGCCTCGCAGGCGATCATGTTCGCCCGGTTCGCGGAGGCCGCCCACCCGGTCCTGATCAACGGCACGCCCGGTGTGCTGTCCGTCGCGGAGGGCCGGGCGCTGTCGCTCATGGCGTTCACGATCCGGGACGGCAGGGTCACCGCCCTCGACATCCTCACGGACCCGGAACGACTGGCCGGCATCGAGCTGGGCGTCGTGGAGGGCTGAGCGGGCGGCTGCCGGCGTACGGCAGCGGCGCTCGGCCCCGAGGCGGCCGTCGCGGGGGGGTGCCGGCGTACGGCAGCGGGCGTACCGGCGTACGGCCTCGGTGGTCGCGCCGGCGTACGGCGGCGGGATGCCGTACGCCGGTGTCGGCGCCGCCCGGTCGTCCGCGCCGGCCGGGTCCGGAGGTCTCCGGCCCGTCCGGTTCCGCGGCCTGAGACCGAGCGGTTTCGGCCAGGTAGAGTTTCACGGTCCGGGCCGACGGCGTCCCTGCCTCCTTCCCCGGCTCCTCCCCCTCCCCGCACACCTCGGCCGCCTGTCGGCGAGCAGCGCTGTGCCCGGCACGACAGGTCCCCGCTCCGTTGTCTTCCGCATCCCCCGCGTCCCCCGCTCCCCTCGCCGCGCGGCTGCGCCGTCTGCGTCCCGACTGGCTGAACGATCCGAAGGTCTGGCGCACCGAGGTGCTGGCCGGTCTCGTGGTCGCGCTCGCGCTGATACCCGAGGCCATCTCGTTCTCGATCATCGCGGGCGTGGATCCGGCGGTCGGCCTCTTCGCCTCCTTCACGATGGCCGTGACCATCGCGGTCGTCGGCGGGCGCCGGGCGATGATCTCGGCGGCGACCGGTGCGGTCGCGCTCGTCATCGCGCCGCTGAACCGGGAGCACGGCTTCGGGTACCTGGTCGCCGCGGTCATCCTGGCGGGTGTCCTCCAGGTGGTGCTGGGCGCCGTGGGCGTGGCGAAGCTCATGCGGTTCGTCCCGCGGTCGGTGATGGTCGGCTTCGTCAACTCCCTGGCCGTACTGATCTTCATGGCGCAGATCCCCGAGATGCGGGACGTGCCGTGGCCGGTGTATCCGCTGATCCTCGGCGGGCTGGCGCTGATGGTGTTCTTCCCGAAGGTGACGACGGTGGTCCCGGCGCCGCTGGTCTCGATCGTGGTCCTCACGCTCATCACGGTCGGGGCGGGCATCGCCGTACCGACCGTGGGCGACAAGGGGGCGCTGCCGTCGTCGCTGCCGGTGCCCGGGCTGCCGGACGTGCCGTTCACGTTCGAGACGCTGGCGACCGTCGCGCCGTACGCCTTCGCGATGGCGCTGGTGGGCCTGATGGAGTCGCTGATGACGGCGAAGCTGGTCGACGACATCACCGACACGCACTCCGACAAGACGCGCGAGTCGATCGGCCAGGGGGTCGCGAACATCGTCACCGGCTTCTTCGGCGGCATGGGCGGCTGCGCGATGATCGGCCAGACGATGATCAACGTGAAGGTGTCGGGCGCCCGGACGCGTCTCTCGACGTTCCTCGCCGGGGCGTTCCTGATGGTGCTGTGCATCGTTTTCGGGCCGGTCGTCTCCGACATCCCGATGGCCGCGCTGGTGGCCGTGATGGTCATGGTGTCGTTCGCGACGTTCGACTGGCACTCGGTGGCCCCGAAGACGCTGCGGCGGATGCCGGCCGGGGAGATCGCCGTCATGGTCGTCACCGTCGCCTGCGTGGTGGCGACGCACAACCTGGCGATCGGCGTCGTCGTCGGCTCGGTCGCCGCGATGGTCGTCTTCGCCCGCCGTGTCGCCCACCTCGCGGACGTCACCGCCGTGACCGACCCCGAGGGCGGCACGGTGGTCTACCGGGTGACGGGCGAGCTGTTCTTCGCCTCGTCGAACGACCTGGTCGGGCGGTTCGACTACGCCGGTGACCCGGACAGGGTCGTCATCGACCTCAGCGCCGCGCACGTCTGGGACGCCTCGTCCGTCGCCGCGCTCGACGCGATCGGGACGAAGTACGCCCGGCGCGGCAAGCACGTCGAGATCACCGGCCTGAACGGGCCCAGCGCCCGCCTGCACGACCGGCTCACCGGCGAACTCACGGGCGCGCACTGACCGCGCGGCCGGCGTACCCGCTGGTCCGCCGCGCCCGTACACCGCTGTGACGAGCGGAAACCGGTCGGCGTAGCACTCAAGTAGGACTCTACGACCATCACGGAGAGGGACAACCTCCGTCCGCCCACACCGTCTTGATCGGAAAGGGATTCAGTTCGGCACGAGCACGACGGTGGGTCGTATGGCACAGGGCAAGGCATCCGCTCCGGAGTACCAGGGCGCGTTGGGGTCGTTGTCGGTCAACTCCTCGCTGACCGACGTACTGGCCAAGGGAGTCGAGGAGCTGCGGGCGGCGGAGGCGGCCGGGGAGCCGCGGGAGATGGCGCGGTGCGGGCTCGCGGTCGCGGAGGCGTGCCGCCGGCTCGGCCGGGTCGAGGAGGCGGACCGGGCGTGGAAGGCGAGCTACCGCGCCGCACGCTCCGCCGGCGACGTCGCGGCGATGGCGTGGGCGCTGTGGAGCGGCGGCACGCTGGCGCGGCAGCGGGGCGCGTTCCCGCTGGCGTACCGGCTGCTGCGGCTGGCCGCGGAGTTCGGCGAGCACGGCGGCGACATCGTCGTACGGGGCTACTCGCTGGCCGGGCTCGCCGAGACCGGGCGCATCCAGGGCGACTACCAGGCGGTCGGCGAACTGCACGAGCAGCTGCTCGCCGAGGCCCGCAAGCGGGGCGAGGCGCGGCACACGGTGTGGGCGCTGGAGGGCATCGCGCAGATGCACCGCAACACCGGCGACTACGACAGGGCCCTCGCGCTCTTCGAGGAGGCCGCCGAGACCGCCGGGCGCGCCGACGACCGGCGCGGCCGGGCCTGGGCGCTGCGCGGCATCGCCGACGTCCTGTCCGTACGGGACGGGGATGTGGAGCGGGCGCTGGAGCTGCTGGCCGAGGCGGAGGTCGCCTGCCGCGAGATGAGGCTGTCCAGCGCGCTCGCGTACAACCACAAGATGCGCGCCAACGTGCTGTACCGGGCCGGGCGGTACGAGGAGGCCCGGGACGGCTACGCGCGGGCGCTGGCCGAGTTCCGCGAGATGGAGGAGCCGCGCGGGACGGCGCTGGCCCGGCTGGGCCTCGCCAAGGCGCTGGCCCGGCTCGGGCGGGACGCCGGGGAGACGGCCGCGGAGCTGTCGGAGCTGCGTGACACCCTGGACCGGATCGGGCTGCGGCACGCGCGCGAGATGGTCGAGAAGGCGGCGGCCGAGCTGGGGGTGGCGCCGCTGCCCGTGACGGACGGCGCCCGCGGTGGGCGCAGAAACGATTCTTTTCCCGAGGGGCCCGTGCCCGAGCTGCCCGTGACTCAGGGGGCCGTGCCCGAGCTGCCCGTGACCGACGAGGAGACGCCGCGATGACCACTTCCCTCACCGCGACGCTCGACGTCCCTCAGGCGCCGCTCCGCGACGTGCCCGCGCTCCTGGGCCGCTGCCGGGCCCTGGTACGGCCCCGGCTGGCCGCCGCGATCGGCGGGCTGCACCCGTGGACGGGCGAGATGTCCGCGTACGCGCTGGGGTGGCGGGACGTCGACGGTACGCCCGACCCGGACGCGTCCGAGGGCAAGGGTGTGCGCCAGACGCTCGCCGTGCTGGGCGCGGAGGCCGCCGGGGCCGACGGGCGGGCGGCGGTGCCGGGCGCGGTGGCGGTGGAGCTGGTCCACGCCTTCTCGCTGCTGCACGACGACATCATGGACGGCGACGTGCTGCGCAGGCAGCGCGAGACGGTGTGGAAGGCGTACGGCACCGGGCCCGCCGTGCTCGCCGGCGACGCGCTCTTCGCCCTCGCGGTGCAGAGCCTGGCCGAGACCCCCGGGCCGCACACCGGCGAGGCCGTACGGCGGCTGTGCGCGACGCTCACGGAACTGGTCGAGGGCCAGGCGGAGGACCTGCTGTTCGAGTCCCGGCCCTGGACCGGGCCGGACGCCGTACTGCCGGAGCAGTACCGGGCGATGGCCGAGCGCAAGACGGGCGCCCTGCTGGGCTGCGCGGCCGCCCTCGGCGCGCTCCTGGGCGGCGCGCCCGCGGAGACGGTCGCCGCACTGGACCTGGCGGGGCGGCACATGGGCGTGGCCTTCCAGGCCGTGGACGACCTGCTCGGCATCTGGGGCGACCCGGCCGTCACGGGCAAGCCGGTCCACGGGGACCTGCGCCGGCGGAAGAAGACGTACCCGGTGCTGGCGGCCCTGTCCGCGGAGGGCCCGGCGTCCCGCGAACTGGCCGCGCTGCTGGAGGCCGCGGACGAGGACGCGGCGCCCCGGGCGGCGGCCCTGGTCGAGGAGGCGGGCGGCCGCGCGGCCACGGTGGCGGAGGCCCACCACCACCTGGACGCGGCCCGCACGTGCCTGCGGGAGGCGCCCCTGACGGAGCCCGCGGCCCTCTCCATCGAGTCCCTGCTGGACTTCCTGCTGCACAGGGCGTCCTGAAGCCCGCGGCCGGCTTCGTCATCGCACACGGGGAACCCGCGCGACCGTCACCGCGTCACGCTCCGGCACGGCGTCCGGGCCAGTCCCGGTCCCGGTCCGTGAGCACCGCCGCGGTGGCGCGGGCGAAGGCGTCCGGGCTGTCCGGCATGATGTCGTGTCCGCGGTCCGGGACCTCTTCCACCCGCCCGTCAGGAACTCCTGCTCGGAACAGGAAGCGATGCCGCTGCTGCCTGCCGGGGCGGGGGAGAGAAGAGATCAGCCAGCGGATCCGAGCCGCCCCCGCGCGGCGCGGCCGCGGGCGCCGGCCCGTCCGCCCGGGTCCCGCCGATGAGTTCGGGCCGGCTGCGGAGTCAGTACGGGCATGACTGCCATGAACAAGCCGCCGGTCGTCTCCCGTCGGGAGTGGCTGGCCGCAAACGAGGCCCTGCGCGCCCGGGAGAAGGCGCACACCCGGGAGGGCGATGCGATCGCCGCCGCACGGCGGCGGCTGCCCATGACCGAGGTCGACCCGTCGACTCCGCTCGTCGGAGGCAACGGACAAGTCCCCCTGCTCGACGTCTTCGAGGGCCGTACCCAGCTGTTCGCGTCGTATCACATGTGGCTCGACGGCCGGCCCGCCGCCGGCCAGTGCGAAGGCTGCACCTTCTTCACCGGCCAGGTCCGCGAACTGTCCTACCTGCACCAGCGGGACGTCACGTTCGCCGTCTTCTGCCAGGGCCCCTACGAGGAGTCCGACCGCTACCGCCGTTTCATGGGCTGGGAGCTGCCCTGGTACTCCGTGCCCGCCGAGTCCCACGAACGGCTCGTCGCCGGCCGCCACTTCGGGATGAAGGCGTGCTACCTCCGCGACGGGGACCGCGTCTACGAGACGTACTGGACCACCGGCCGAGGGGTCGAGCCCATGGCACCGGCCTACGGCATCCTGGACATGACCGTCCACGGACGGCAGGAGACCTGGGAGGACTCCCCGCCGGGCTGGCCGCAGCCGTATGAGACCCATGGCCAGCAGTTCAGCAAGGACGGACGGCCGACCCCGCAGTGGGCACGGATCGCCGCCGGGCACGACGACGACCTCCACGGCGGACAGTCCGGCACGGGCACCCCGGGCAGCGCGGGCTGCTGCGGCTGAGCCCGGACCCGACTGCCACAGCGGAACCACCGCCCAAAGACCGCGGAGGGCACAGCACACGCGCCCACCGCGGTCTGGTCCCGCCCGATCTCCGCTCCTTGAACGTCTTCCGCCGATCACCAACTCCTGTGCCGACGGTCGGCACAGCGCGCGCACCCCTCGCGCTGCCCTTGCGCAGTCCGGATGAACCTGTCGCGAAGCCCGTGGGCGCGTGTGCCGATCCGGTCATCACTGCCATTACCGGTCACGAGAAGGAGCAGTGGCGATGCGATGGTGGGCAGATACGGGGGCCGGAAGGGCAGGTGTCACCTCGGTGGCGCAACGGCTTGGCCAACGGGCGATCATCCGGGCATTGGCAGCCGTGCTCGCAGCCTGGACGAGCATCGGATTCGTCACCACCGACGCCCATGCCCAGGCGCCGCTGTGCCTGCTCCGGGAGGCGGAGATCGTCGCCACGCCCGGCACGCCGACCTATGGCACCCCACATCCGGACGTCATCGTCGGCACGCCGGGCAATGACACCATCTACGGTCTCGGCGGCGACGACCGGATCTGCGGGCTCGGTGGCGACGACGTCCTCGACGGCGGGCTCGGGGACGACAGCATGGTCGGCGACGTGTGGAGCCGGGACGGTGATGCCTCCGGAAACGGGGGTGACACGCTCCGGGGAGGACCCGGCAATGACCGCTTGTACGGTGACAGCTACGGCTTTTTCGTCGATGCCACCGGTGGCGGCGTCGACCGTCTCGTCGGCGGAGGCGGTGGCGACACCCTCGTCGGGGACAGCTTCAGCCTTGACGGCATTGCCACTGGCGGAGGTTCCGATCGCCTCGACGGTGGCGCGGACGCCGACTATCTCGTCGGAGACTCCTTCTCAGTGGGCAACAGCGCGTCCGGCGGTGGCGACGACCACCTCGTCGGCGGGGAGGGCAACGATGAAATCGTCGGCGATTCCAATGCGGATGGTGGCGACACGAGCGGCGCTGGCAGCGACGTGCTGCTGGGAGGCCCGGGAACCAGGGACTTCCTCATCGGTGACGGGGGCTTCACCTTCAACGGCCACGGCAGTGGCGGCAACGACTTCCTGGACCTGGGCACCGATGGGGGATACGCCGCAGTCGGCGACCACAACGCCTACTACAGGGACATCGGGGCGGCATTCGGCGCCGGCAACGACCGGATCACCGGTGGCACTGCGAACGACATCCTCGTCGGCGACAGTTCCGTGTCGGCCGGCACACCGCAGAGCGCAGGCCGCGATGTCCTGACTGCCGGTGGGGGCGACGACAGAGTGTTCGGCGACAACACCGACTACCTTGCCACCCGGACCGTCGGGCCCGCCGGCGGCAGTGACCGACTCAGTGGCGGCGACGGGGCCGATACGCTCAAGGCAGGCCCGAGCGACGACTTTCTGGACGGCGGGCCCGGTTCCCCGGACGACTGCGACGGCGAGGAGGGAACCGACGTCGCGTCCCGCTGTGAGGTGACCGCGGGCATCCCCTGATGGGCGCAGCCCCGCACCGAGCGGCGTCGCGGGCCCCCGCGTCACCGGAAGGCTCCGACACCCGTGGATACGCCGGCTCGGACGAAGTGAGTACGGGTGCTCATGTGGGTGTCGGCCGGGATCCTGCAGGGTGCGTGCATGCGAGCGATATCCCTCCCGAAGCATGTGCTGGTGGTCCTGCTCGGCTGCATGGTCCTGACGGGCTGTGGCACTCAGGAAGCCACCACCGATCACACCCCCGCGGGGAGCGCCGTCTCGGCCACCACCCCGCCGGACGCTCCGCCGAACGGCGACGATCCGGAGATGCGGTTCCTCGCGTTGACGACCCGCGTCACGCAGGGCTGCGCTCCGGACACGCCCCACGGCGCCGGCAGCGGTGGCGTGCCCGGGCCCGAGGACCTGTCGGGTGCGCCCGCACCGGCTTACGGGCCGGGCGAGACCCCGCCGGGTGTGCCGAGCGCCGAGGGAGACATACCGGTTCCCGTGCCCGATCCCGCACCGTCGAAGCCGACCCCTGGCTCCGCCGGGCCCATGTCGGTCGAGGCCGTTCCGCTGACCGCCATCGAGAAGTGCAGCGGCAACGAGCACGCGCAGCGCATCGGCGAGGCGTTCACGAACACGACGACCGGCTACCAGGCGATGCACAAGACACTGACAGGCCTGGACTACCCGGCGTCGCGGGTTCACCGGATGCCGGACCATGCCGGCGCGCCCCGGGCGAGGCTCGACCTGCGGATGATGGGCAGCCACTTGGCACTGGAGGTCACCCGCACCACCAGCGGGGTGATCGTCGAAGCGTTCGGCGCTCCGGAGACGGAGGATGTGAAGGTGACCGACGTGCGGCGGAAGCCGGAGCCTGACGCGCCCGCGTCCTGACCGGATCGCACGCACTGGCCGGCGGCCCCGTGGCTACAGGTTGTCGCCCCAGCCGCCCTGGATCATCGTCTGGAACGCCCACGTGCCCTTCCGCCGGATCAGGATGTCGGCGTAGCGGAGCTGCTGGGTGTGGCCCTCCGTCGTCATCGTCGAGTCCGTGAAGACCACGGCCATGGACGGGGACAGGAACACCGGCGTACGGGTGGACTCGAAGGTGATGTCCGCGCTGCCCTCCCCCATCACGTGCGTCATCGTCGCCACGAACCGCTCGCGGTCCCACTGTGCCGAACGGCCGTCGCCCGCCGAGTCGTCGCTCACCAGGTTGAGCGGGAACACCGCCATGTCGGCCATGCGCTCGACGTCGCGCCGCGCGCTGCGCGCGTCGTACTCGGTGAACCAGGCGTCCAGGCTCGCGCGGTCCTCGGCGGTGGGGGTGTAGCCGGTGTCGGGCAGAAAGGTCATGCAGGCTCCTGTCGGGATCCGGTCGCATACAGTCGTCAACTTTGACTAGCGAGAAGGTACATCCCCTGTGGAGCGGTAGTCAAACTTGATTAGACGTGGTGGGCGTCACATTCCTTCCCGTGCCGCGTTGTCCCCTTCGTCACCCCGCTCCCTCCCGAGGAGATCCCCCCATGAAGCGCATCCTCGCCGCCGCGGGCACCGCGGCCACCGCGGCCGCCGCCCTGTCCGGCCTGGCCACCGCCACCCCCGCCGCCGCAGTCGCGCCCGGGCCGCTCGACGGTGCCGGGCAGCTGGTCGGCGCGACCAGCGGCATGGGCGTCCAGGGCGCCACGACCTACGCCACCGGCATGGCTCAGGTCGTCCGCGGCATGCAGTAGCCCGGGAACCGCCGGACCATGGAGGCATGGGCTTCGCCGACGACCACCTCGTGCCCCTCGTCGACCAGGGCCTCGGCAACAGCGCCTACCTGGTGGACCTCGGTGACGGCCGCGCGCTGGCCGTGGACGCGAGCCGGGACCTGCGCGGGCTGCGCGCCGAGGCGGGGCGCCGCGGCCTGACCGTCGCGTTCGCCGCCGACACCCACCTGCACGCCGACTTCCTGTCCGGCGCCCCGCAGTTGGCGCACGACGAGGGCGCCGCCGTCCTGGCGTCCGCCGACGGGCACCGGCGGTTCCCGCACCGCGGCCTGCGGGACGGCGACGAGGTGGACCTGGGCGGGCTGACCCTCCGGGCGCTGGCCACGCCGGGCCACACCGACGAGCACCTGTCGTTCCTGCTCCTGGACGACGGCCGCGTCATCGGCGTGTTCAGCGGCGGTTCGCTCATCGTGGACTCCGCCGCCCGCACCGACCTGCTCGGCGCGGACCGGGCCGAGGAGCTGGCCCGCGCCCAGTACCGGTCGCTGCGCCGGCTGGCCGAGCTGCCGGACGCGACGGCCCTGTGGCCCACGCACGGCGCGGGCTCCTACTGCTCCGCCCCGTCGCACGGCGAGCGCACCAGCACCATCGGGGCCCAGCGGCGCGACAACCCGCTGCTGGCCGCGCCCGACGAGGACGCGTTCGTACGCGGCCTCCTCGACGGCCTCGGCAGCTACCCGGCCTACTTCGACCGGCTCGCCGAGGTGAACCGGCGCGGGCCCGGCGTCGTACGGGGAACGCCGGAGCCGCCGCCCGTGCCGGCCGCGCGGGCGCGGGAGCTGATCGCCGACGGCGCGTACGTGGTCGACGTACGCCCCGTCGAGGCCTTCGCCGCAGGGCACGTCCCCGGGGCCGTGTCGCTGCCGCTGCGCCCCCCGTTCGCGAGCCGGCTCGGCTGGCTGCTGCCCGACGACGTCCCGCTCGTCGTGGTCACCGCTCCCGCGCAGGACCTCGCCGAGCTCACCTGGCAGGCCCTGAAGATCGGGTACGAACGGCTCGCCGGGCGCCTCGCCATGGCCTCCTGGACGGGCGCCGGCGAGGAGACGCGGACCCTGGAGCTGCTGCCGCCCGAGCGCGTCGACGCCGACCGCCCGGTCCTCGACGTCCGGCAGCGGGCCGAGCACCGCACCGGCGTCGTCCCCGGCGCCCTCACCATCGAACTGGGCGCCCTGCCCTCCCGTACGGCCGAGGTGCCCGACGGGACCCTGGTGCACTGCGCGAGCGGACAGCGCGCGACGACCGCCGCCAGCCTCCTCCAGCGCGCGGGGCGCCGCGGCCTGTCCGTGCTGACCGGCGGCCCGGCCGACTGGGCACGCGCCACGGGCCGGTCGCTCGACGTCCCGGCGTAACCCCCGAACTACCCTGTGCTCACCGCCGGTTGTTTGCAGACTCGAAACCTTCGAGGACGCGCAAACCCCCGTGCGGGTTCCGCTTCCGCGCGGTGATGACTCCCACAGCGGTTTCCGGCCATACCCCGCCCCGCGCCGGTGAAGAATGGTCAACGACCAAGGAGCCGGTACCGGGGAGCCGTGGGGCACGGGGGTGCCACGGCGGTGCCGGCTCCGCCCATTGGGCCACACCGGCACCCGGGTCCATCGCCACCGCGAAGGGCGGCCACCGTGAACGGACGTCGTCGGAAGAAGCTCGCCAAGCGCCTCGTCACCGCCGCGTACCTGGGCGAACTCGCCGAGGTGCGCGCCCTCCTGAAGGCCGGCGCCCAGCCCGGCACACCGAACCCCGACGGGACGACGCCCCTGTACGCCGCGTCCGTGCACGGCGCCGCCGACGTCGTCCGCGTCCTGCTGGAGGCGGGCGCCGAGCCCGACGTCGAGAGCGGCCACGGCGACGAGGGCACTCCCCTGTGCGGCGCCGCCTCCTGGGGGCACACCGAGACGGTGCGCGCCCTGCTGGAGCACGGCGCCGACCCGGCGCTCCGCGAGGACCGCGGCACGGGCAACACGCCCCTGGACTGGGCCGCCGCCGGCCCCCACCCCGACGTACTCCGGCTCCTGACGGAGGCGGGTGCCGGGGCGGGGGCCACACAGGCGTCCACGACGCCTCCTACGACGACATCAGGTTCAGCGCCGGCTTGAGCGCCGTGGCGCGGCGCGCGGCCAGCACACCCGCCGCCGTCGCGCCCACGACCGAGGTGAGCGCGGCCGTCAACAGCGCCGTCAGCCCCACGCTCACCGGCAGCCCCGTGTCCTCGGCGCCCGCCGCGGCGTGCCCCTCGGCACCGGGCGGGCCCGTGACGATCTCCGGCGTCGGCAGGTACGACAGGAGCCCGGCGAGGCCGATCCCGACGACGATGCCGACGGCCGCCCCCGTCAGCCCGAGGACCAGCGCCTCCAGGCCGAACGCCCGGACGACGTCCCTGCGCCGCCAGCCCACGGCCATCAGCACGCCGATCTCCCGGATGCGTTCGGCGACGAGGCCGCGCAGCGCGGTCCAGCTCAGCAGCAGTCCGCCGACCGCGCCCACGAGCGCGGCGATCGTGGAGAACCGCGCGGAGATCCGGCCCACCGCGCCCATGATCTGCACCAGGCTGTCCGGTGTGATCGCGCTGACGGTCCCGAGGCGGTCGGTGATCCGGCCGGTGACCTCCTCCGTGTCGGAGGAGTTGCCGACCTGCACGTGCACCTGGTTCACCTCCCCGGCCTTCAGCCCGGCCACCTGCTGGGCGTCGGCGAGCGGGACGTAGATGTTCGCGGCGGCGGCCTGGCTGGAGTCCCTGACCTCCAGGATGCCGACCACGGCGAACTCCCGCGGGCCCACCTTCACCCGGTCGCCGACCTTCATGTCGTAGAAGGCCGCGTAGTGCTGGTCCAGGACGGCCACGCCCCGCTCGCGCGCGGTGAACGCCCGGCCCTTGACGAGGTCGCGGGCGAGGACGCGGCCCGGGCCGACCTCCCGCTGCGACGGGTCGACTCCCGCGACCGTGATCGTCGAGCGGGGCCCGAAGTCCCAGATCTGCAGCGAGCCGACGGCGACGCTCACCCCGCCCACGGACCGCACCTCGGCCACGTCGGCCGGGCTGAACGTGGACAGGCCGAACGGCAGCCGTACGCCCCGGGCCGTCTGCTGCGAGGGCGCGGCGCCGTCGGGACGGGTCAGGATCACATCGGCCGCGACGCCCGCCAGTGGCGCCCGCGCGGCCTCCCGGAACCCGGCGCCGAGCGAGGTCAGCGCCACGATCAGCGCGGCGCCCAGCGCCACCGCGCCGACGACGGCGAACGCCCGCCGGCCGCGGTGCCGCAGCTGGGACCGTACGTAGGTACGCATCCCGATGGCCCGCGCCGAGCCACCGGCACCCGCCCGCTCCCGCGTGCCCGCCCCGCCTGCAGGCGTCACGAGGTGCCGCCCTCGGTGCGCTCCTTCAGCGCGCGGTCGAGGTCGTCCATCCGCCAGTCGCCCTCGGCGGCCTTCATCGGCGCGCGCCCGATCGGGAAGCCGCGGAAGCGCACCTTCCCGTCGATGAGTACGGCGATCATGACGTGGCCGGTCAGGTCGTGGCCGGCGGCGAAGTCCTTGCCGTCCGCGGTGTCCGCGTCGTGCCGGAAGACCGTGACCTTGCCCTCGTACGTGTCGAGGACCTTGTCGATGTCCTCCAGGACCGGCTTGACCGGCGGGTGGTTCAGGTACACCAGGTCGACGCCCACGGTGCCGGGCGACGGGGCGGGGTCCTTCTTGGTGTCCTCCGTCGCACACCCGGAGAGCAGCAGACCGGCGGCCACCACCAGAGCGGTGAGCGGAGTGGTGAACGCGCGCCTCATCCGACGACCTCGCCGTCCTGGACGCGGATCTGCCGGTCGGCGGCGGCCGCCACCTTGTCGTCGTGGGTGACCACGACGAGCGCGAAGCCCGTTTCCTTCCGGAGCCGTTGGAACATGTCGAGGATCTCCTTGCCGGTGGTGCTGTCGAGGTTGCCGGTCGGTTCGTCGGCGAGGACCAGGGACGGCTCGCCGACCAGTGCGCGGGCGATGGCGACGCGCTGCTGCTCGCCGCCGGACAGCTGGCCGGGGCGGTGGCCGGTGCGGTGGCCGAGGCCGACCTGCTCCAGGCGGCGTTCGGCGCGGGCGCGGCGTTCGGCGGCGCTCATCCGGAGCGGGTAGAGCGGCACGGCGACGTTCTCGACGGCGGACAGGGTGGGGATCAGGTGGAACGCCTGGAAGACGAGCCCCACGTGGTCGCGCCGCCACTGGGCAAGGGCGTCCTCCCCCGTGGGGAGTTCCTCACCCATGCTGGTGATGGTTCCGGCGTCGGGCGAGTCGAGACCGGCGAGCAGGTTGAGCAGGGTGCTCTTGCCGGAGCCGGATCGGCCGACGATCGCCAGGAACTCCCCGGCGCGGACGCTCACGTCCACTCCGGCGACGGCGGTGACGGTGCCGAAGGACTTCCGCAGTCCCTCGGCCCGCAGGACCTCATCAGACACGCCATGCCTCCATCGGTTTGATCCCCGCCGCGCGGCGCGCGGCGAACAGGCTGACCAGTCCCGCCGTGCCCAGGCTCACCACGGCCGCGACCCCGATGAGCAGCGGGCCCATCGAGGCGTCGAGCGGCACGGTGAGGGACAGCTGCCGGGCGCCGCCGGCGAGGAAGTGCGGGGTGGGGCTCAGCTCCCACGGGACCGGCACGGTGACCTCCGTACGGCTCAGCAGCCAGGTCACCGCCCCGGCGACGGCCACGCCGAGGCCGAGGCCGAGCAGGGTGACGGCCGTGGTCTCGGCGGTGAGCTGCGCGGTGACCGAGCGGCGGGGCCAGCCGACCGCGCGCAGCACGGCCACGTCACGGCGCCGCTCGGCGAGGTTGGCGGTGACCGTACGGGCCAGGCCGGCCGCGGCGACGAGCAGCGCGGCGGCGCCGACGAGCAGGCCGAGCCGGTCGATCAGGGTGAACGTCGAGCCGAGCACCTTGTCGAAGGACTGCGGCGTGGTCAGCAGCGCGTCCTTGCCGAGCAGGCCCTGGATGTCCTGCGCGACGGCGGCGCTGCGGGCGGGCTGGGCGGTGACGAAGACCATGTTCACGTCGTTCGCGCCGGTCAGGCCCGCCCGGGCGGTCAACTGCTGGGCGTCGCGCAGCGGTACGTACACGTTGGCGTTGGCGATCTGGCCGGCGCGGCTGCTGTCGACGAGGCCGACCACCTCGAACGGTCGGCCGTCGACGGCGACCGAGGCGCCGACCTTCAGCTTCTTCTGCTCGGCGTAGCTGGCGTCGACGACGGCGGCGCCGGAGTCCCGCTCGGTCAGGAACCGCCCCTCGCGCACCCCGGCGCGCAGCCGCCCCGGGCCGGTGTCGGCGGCCGGGTCGACGCCCAGGGCGACGACGAGGTCGTCGTCCTGGAAGGACCACAGGAACAGGGCGCGGCTGATCTCCTCGACGCCCTCGACGCGGCGCATCCCGTCGACCTCGGCGCCGGTGATGGGCGCGGCGGAGTGCGGGAACACGACCCCTTCGAACGCCTCGGGGCGGTCGCCCTCGCGCTGGGCGACGATGTCGGTGCCGATCTCCGCGAGCGGGGCCCGCGCCGCCTCGCGGTAGCCGCTGCCGTACGCCTGGAGGCTCAGGAACAGCGCCAGGCCGATGGCGAGGCTGATCGCGCCGGTAAGGGTTCTGGTGGGGCGGCCGAGGAGTTCGGCCCGGACGAAATGGCTGCGCACGTGATGGTCTCCTCCTGTGGGGGGTCAGAACGCGTGGTGGACGAGGAGCCGGAGCAGACCGACGACCGCGCCCGCGCCGACCAGGGAGAGGGCCGACTGCGGGCGCCGCCACAGCACGAGGGCCGCGGCGGCCGCGAGGGCGACGGTGAGCGGGTCGACGAGGGCGCCGCGGGCCAGCTCGACGGTGAACCCGGCGAGCACGCCGATCGCGCCGAGCGTGACGCCGTCGAGTACGGCACGGGCGGAGGCGTACGCACGGATCAGGCGCAGCGCCGGCCCCGCGGCCGCCATCAGCAGGAACGACGGCAGGACGACGGCGACGGTCACCACCACCCCGCCGAGCGGTCCGGCCAGCGTGTAGCCCAGGAACGTGGCCGTGTTGAGCACCGGGCCCGGGGTGACCTGGCCGACCATGACGGCGTCGAGGAGCTGCGCCTCGGTGATCCAGCCACGGTCGACGACGAGTTCACCGCGCAGGACGGCGAGGAGGACGGCGCCGCCGCCGAACAGCAGCGCGCCCGCCTTGAGGAACACCCCGGCGAGCGCGGGCAGATCGGCGTGCCCGCCGGCCGCGGCCAGCGGCAGCGGCAGCACCATCCCGACGCTTCCGCCCGCCGGCCGCCGCTCCCGCCGGGTGCGCCACAGGTGCCCGGCGAGCATGACGGCCCCGGCGACGGCGAGCAGCAGCAGCTCGTCGACGGCGAAGAGGTAGACGACACCGGTACCGGCGATCACCCCGAGCGGCACGAGGCGGGCGCGCACGCCGCGTGCGCCGTTGCCGGGCTGCGGCCCGCCCGCCCGTGCCGGGGCGGCGGCCCCGGGGGCCGCGGCATTGCCGGTGCCCGGGGTCGCGTCCCCGGCGGGGTGCGCGTCGGCGGCACGAGCCGCAGGTGCGCCTGCCGGACTGCCGGCGTCCCCACCCGGCCCCGTACCGGACTGCGCCCCGGACGGCTGCGGCGCCGCGTCCGCTGCCGGGTCCGCGTCCGTCGTACGGGCCGCAGGGGCCCCGCCCTTGCCGCCGCCGCGAGGCTTGAGCGCGCCCTTGGCCAGGCGGATGACGGACCAGGCCGTCACGGCGATGACGACCGGTTTGATGCCGTACAGCAGGCCGCCGGCCGCCGGGGTGGCCCCGTACCGTACGTAGAGGGCGCCGAGGATCATCGCGAGGACGGCGCCGGGCAGGACGAACGCGATCCCGCCGAGGACGAAACCGGCGCGGCCCGCGCGGCGGTGGCCGATGTGCATGGCCATCTCGACGGCGTTGGGCCCGGGCAGCACCGTCACCATGCCGACGAGGTCCAGGAACTCCCGTTCCTCCAGCCACTTCAGGCCCAGGACGACCTTGCTGTGGACGAGCGCCATGTTGGCCGCGGGCCCACCGAAGGAGAGCGCGCCGACGCGCAGGAACACCCAGAAGACCTCGGCGGCGGCGCGGCCGCCCGTGACACCACCGCCCGTGACACCGCCGTGCGTGCCGTCGCCGTGCGTGTCGTCGCCGTGCGTGTCGTCGCGTCGCTCGCTCATGCCGCGAAGACCTCGATCTCCGTGGCCTTGACGGAGGCCCACACCTCGTCGCCCGGTTCCAGGCCCAGTTCGGCGAAGGCCGCCGCGGTCACCTCCGCCACGACGGACGGCTTCCCCGCGAGGGACACCCGCAGGACGTCCCGTTCGACGTCGAGGCTCTCGATCCGGCACCGCCAGGCGTTGCGGGGCGTGCCGTCGGGCCGTTCCCGGTGCAGGGCCACGGCCCGTGGATGAATCCCGGCCCACACGTCGCCGACCGCGCCCTTGGGGACGATGAGTTCCCGGCCGCCCTCGACGGTGAGCCGGTCGCCGTCCGCCCAGCCGCGCAGCAGGTTGACGCCGACGAACCGCGCCACGTACGGGGAGCGGGGCCGGGCGGTGACCTCGGCGGGGCTGCCGGACTGCACGATCCGGCCGTCCTCGATGATGACGAGCCGGTCGGCGAGCGTGAACGCCTCCGTCGGGTCGTGCGTGACGACGAGCCGTACGCCCGGGAACGAGGCCAGCGCCTGCTGGAGGTCCCGGCGCATGTCGGCGCGCAGCCCGACGTCCAGCGCGGACAGCGGCTCGTCGAGCAGCAGCAGCTCCGGCGCGACGGCCAGGGCGCGGGCCAGCGCGACGCGCTGGGCCTGCCCGCCGGACAGTTCGCGGGGCCGTGCGCCGGCCCGCCCGCCCAGTCCGAACCGCTCCAGCCACGCGGCGGCACTGCGGCGGGCGTCGGCGCGCGGCACGCCCCGGCAGCGCAGCCCGAAGGCGACGTTCTCGACGGCGCTCAGGTGCGGCACGAGCCGCAGGTCCTGGAAGACGACGCCGACGGGCCGGCACTCGGGCGGCACGAACGTGCCGGTGGCGGGCTCGTCGAATACGCGCCCGTTGAGGGCGAGCCGCCCGGCGTCGAGCCGCAGCAGGCCGCACAGCCCGCGCAGCAGCGTGCTCTTGCCGGCGCCGTTCGGCCCGAGGACGGCGACGGTCTGGCCCTCCGCGACCTCGAACGCCACGTCGATCGTGAACGTCCCGGCGGTGGCCCGGACCTCGGCGTGCAGGCTCACAGCCCACCCGCCCACTGCCGGCGCAGGCCGACGAGGATGCTCAGGGACACGGCGAGGAGCAGCAGGCTGAGCACGATGGCCGCCTCCGGGGATCGTTCCAGGGCCACGTAGACCGCCAGCGGAAGAGTCTGGGTGCTGCCCGGCAGGTTCCCGGCGAACGTGATCGTGGCGCCGAACTCGCCGAGCGCGCGCGCCCAGCACAGCACCGAGCCGGACAGCAGCGAGGGCCGGATCTGCGGGAGCGTGACCCGCCAGAACACCGTCCAGGGCCCGGCGCCGAGCGTGCGGGCGGCGTCCTCGACGCGCCGGTCGGCGGACTGCAGGGCGCCGCACACGGTGAGCACGAGGAACGGCATCGCGACGAACGTCTCGGCGAGGATCACCCCGTACGTGGTGAACGCGAGCCGGATCCCGAACGTCTCGTCCAGGAACTGGCCGAACACCCCGTCCCGCCCGAAGGCGAGGAGCAGCGCCACACCGCCGACGACGGGCGGCAGCACCACCGGCAGGGTGGTGATCGCCCGCAGGAAGGACCGGCCGGGCAGCTGCGTACGGACCAGGATCCACGCCACCGGTACGCCGAGCAGCAGGCACAGCACGGTGGCGCTGAGCGAGCAGACCAGCGAGACGTACAGGGCGTCCCTGGTCTCCGGCGCCAGCAGCTGGCCCGCGGCCTCCGCCCAGGGCACGCGCAGGAGCAGCGCCGCGAGCGGGGCGGCGAACAGGCTGATGCCGAGGCCGCCGAGCACCATGAACGCGGCCGGGAGCCACCGCGAGCGCCGTGCCTTCGGCGGCGGGGGCGGCGTGCCGGGCACCGGCGGCGCCTGACGCGCGCCGGTGCCCGAGGAGCCCGAGGAGCCCGAGGAGCCCGAGGTTCCTGCCGTTACGTCGGTGCTCATGCCGGTGCCAGGAAGCCGTGGTTCTTGAGGACCGCCTGGGCCTGCGCCGACAGCAGGAAGTCGACGAACAGCCTGCCCCCGGCCGTGTTGCCGCCGCCGGTGAGGAGGCCGACCGGGTAGCGGGCCTCCACGTTGTGCGCGGCCGGGACGGCCACGCCCTCGGCCTTGGCGCCGGCGGCCTTCACATCGGTGACGTACACGACGCCGACGTCGGCCTCGCGCAGGGTCACCCGGCTCACGACCTGCTTGACGTCCAGTTCCTCGGCGCCCTTCGGGACGGGCACGCCCGCCTTCTGCAGGGCCTGCCGGCCGTAGCGGCCGACGGGCACCTGCGGGCCGCACATGGCGACGGTCAGGTCGGTCCGGCGGAGGTCGGCCAGCCCCTTGATCTTCTTGGGGTTGCCCTTCTCCACGATGAGGCTGAGGAGGTTGCGGGCGAAGACCTTCGGCTCGCCGTCCACCAGCCGGGCGTCCACCGCCTTGCGCATGTTGGGCTCGTCGGCGGAGACGAAGACGTCGCCGGGGGCGCCGCCGCGCAGCTGGGTGACCAGCGTGGACGAGCTGCCGAGGTTGAGCCGTACGGCGTGGTCGGGGTGGGCCTTGGCGAAGGCGGCCTTGATCTCCTCCAGGGCGGGGCCCATGGACGCCGCCGCGAAGACGGTGACGTCGCCGCCGCCGTTCTTGCCGGACGTGCCGGTGTTGGAGCAGGCGGTGGCGGCGGCGCCGAGCGCCGCCGTGGCGACGGCGGTGAGGAAGGTCCGCCGAGTGGTGCCGGTTATCGCGCACCTCCGGCCATGGCGGGGATGACGTGGACCTCGTCGCGGTCCGTCACGGCGGTCTTCTCGCCGTCGAGGCCGCGGATGTCGTCGCCGTTGACGAAGACGTTGATGTGCGGAAGGAGATGGCCGTCGTTGTCGCGGAGGAGTCCCCGGACGCCCGGGTAGCGGGTCGCGAGGTCGTCGAATGCCTCGGCCACCGTGGCCCCGGCCACCTCGGTCGTGGCCCGGCCGTCGGTGTGGCGCCGCATGATCGTCGGGATGTAGAGCTTGGGCATGGCCTGGATTCCTTCGCGGTCAGGAGGCGGCGGCGACGAGGGTTCCGCAGACGGCGCAGTCGGGACGCCGCCTCACGTTGAGAAGTCGGGTCATGTTGATGCGCAGGTCGAAGAACATCAGCTGCGAGTCGAGGGGTTCGGCGAAGCCGGTGACCAGCTTGATCGCCTCCATGGCGGCCATGGTCCCGACGAGCCCGGACGCCGGGCTCATGACGGGGAAGACGCCGATGTCGTTCCAGTAGTCCGGCTTCTGCGGGTAGACGCAGGCCAGGCACGGGGTGTGGCCGGGGCGGACCGTCAGTACGTAGCCCTCGGTGTCGTACATCGCGCCGGACACCAGCGGCAGGCCCAGCTCCACGGCGGCCTGGTTGAGGGCGTAGCGCTCCTCGAAGAGCGGCGCCCCGTCGACGATGAGGTCGGCGTCACCGACGATCGAGCGGACGTTGTCCGGGGTGACGTACTCGGGGATCGTCGTGATGTCGGCGTCCGGGTTGATCCGGCGCAGCGTGTCGGCGAACGCCTCGGCGCAGGGCCGGCCGAGGTCGTCGGCGCTGGCGAGCAGCCAGCGGTTCAGGTACTCCGGGACGACCTTGCCGCCGTGCGCCACGGTGATCCGCCCGACACCGGCCATGGCGAGGTGCGCGGCGACCGTGCCGCCGACGCCGCCGCCGCGCGAGATGACGACGTGCGCGTCCCGCAGCCTCCGCTGCCCCTCGATACCGAAGCCGTCCTGGCGTATCTGCCGTGAGTAGCGGTCCAGTTGGAACTGGGTGAAATCAGGCGCCTGCAGTGTCAACGTACCCCCCGTTGATCGGGCGAGATCACCTCGCTGTTCGATTGCGACCGACCGTAGGGGCGGGCAGGTCAGGAGATCCGCAGAGGAATGTCAGGAGAACGGCAAGCCCCGAACAGACACGCCTTTCCACGGGCACCACGCTGGCCGGTCCCGCCGTTCCGTCGTTGCGGGCTCGCGCCGCCAGTACCGCCGTTCCGTCGTTGTGGGCTCGCGCCGCGGTGCGGCGCTGCCGCCGTTCCTGCTGTGGGCAGTCGTTCCGCAGGGCGGAACGGGTGGGCACAGCAGGAACGGCCCCCCGGCCTGAGGGCCCACCCCTGGCGCGCACCACGACGGTGGGTGAGTCCGGTGGCGGCCCGGGGGTCACGTGCTCAGATTGGCTCGCTCGGGCCCCGGAAAGCGAAACGTCCCAGCACCGCCAATCCTGCGCGCGCGACCCCCGGACCACCCCCGTCCCGTCGTCGGGCGCCTGCCGACCGGTGGGGGTGGGGTGGGTGGACCCGCCCGCCCGTGGGCAGCTGACCGCCGGTGGGGGGTGGGGTGGGTGGGGCCGCCCGCCCGGGGGCGGCTCACCCCCGGCGGGAAGTGGGGTGGGAGGGGCCACCCGTCGTCGGGAGGCATTCCCCGGTGGGGGGTGGGAGGGGCCGCCCGTCCGGTGGGCTGCTCACGCCCGGTGGGGGGCCGGGTCTGGCTCGGTCGCAAGTGGGCCGTCAGGCCGGGCGGGACCAGCGGGGCAGGATCACCTGCGCGTCCACGCCGGGTCCCGTCGCCGCCGGGTCCAGCCGCAGGGAGCCGCAGTTGGACTCGGCCAGGGCATGGGCGATGGCCAGGCCCAGGCCGGAACCGTCCCGCGCGGCCGAGTTGCTGCCACGCCAGAAGCGGTCGAGGGCCCGCCGGCACTCCTCGGGGCTCATCCCGGGCCCCTGGTCCACGACGTGGACGCGCACGGCGTCCTCCCCGGCCTCGTACCGTACGACGACCCGGTCGCCCTTCCCCGACACGTGCAGGGCGTTGTCGACGAACACGTCGAGGATCTGCTCCAAGTGCCCCGGCACCGCCGCGCACACCGCCCCGTCCCCTTCGAGGGCGGCCAGCTCCACGCCCTTGCGGGCCGCGACCTCGCCCCACGCGGCGAGCCGCCCGGCGACGACGGCGGCGACGTCCACGGGCTCGGCGGGCCGGTCGACCCCCTCCGCACGCGCGAGGCGCAGCATCTGGTCGAGGATGGCGGACAGCCGCTCCGCCTCGGCGACGGCCTGTTCGAGCTGCCGCTCCCCCTCGGGCCGTATCGCGGTCTCCAGGGCCTCCACGCGCAGCCGCAGCGCCGTGAGGGGGTTGCGCATCTGGTGCGAGGCGTCCGCGACGAACGACCGCTGGGCGTTGAGCAGGGTGACCAGCCGGTCCGCCATGCCGTCGAACGCCCGCGACAGCCGGCGGATCTCCGGCGGGCCGGACGTGCACCGGGCCCGTACGTCGTAGGCGCCGTCGGCGATGGCCTGCGCGGTCCGGTCGAGGCGTTCGATGGGGTGCAGCAGCCAGCGGCTGAGGGGGATCCCGGCGAGCGCGACGGCGGTCAGCGCGAGCGCGGCGACGCCGACGAGGATGATCACATGGTCGTTGACGTCCTTGCGGAGCGCGGCGGTGTACGCGACGGCGCCGACCGCGCCGACGACGGTCTCCCCCCGGTAGACGGGCTCGGCGAAGGCGACGGGGTCGGGCCGCAGCGTATGGGTCATCCGGTGGGACATGCCGGTGCCCTCGCCCTTGGTGGCGCGACCGAGCAGCGGATCCAGCGTCGCGCGGGCGTGGCGCACGTCGTCCCGGGAGGTCAGCACGACCTTTCCGGCACGGTCGACGACGACGATCGCGGTGTCGTTCTGGAGGTCGTACAGGCGGACACGGTCCTCGAGGTTCTCGCCGGATTCACCCGATTCGCCGGACAGCACGGGACCGGCGTCCTTGGCCACGTCCTGAACGGCCTGGTGACGTACCGTCACCATGTGGTGGTACTCGTTGAGGGCGTAGCTGAGCGCCAGCGGGATGCCCAGCATCAGCAGGATGAGCGCGGTCAGCGACAGGTACGTGAAGAGCAGCCGTATCTGCACGCCGGGGCCTCAGTCGGCGGGTTCGGTGAGGCGGAAGCCCACGCCGCGGACCGTCTCGATCCACCGCTTGTCGCCGAGTTTCGTCCGCAGCGCCCCGACGTGGACGTCGAGCGTGCGCGTCGACCCGAACCAGTTCTCGTCCCACACCCGCTCGATGATCGACTCCCTGGTGAGTACGGCTCCGCAGTCGCCCGCCAGCATCGCCAGCAGGTCGAACTCCTTCGCGGTGAGCGTGAGCGGCCGCCCGTCGAGGGTGACCCGGCGGGCCCGCACGTCGATGGCCAGCGCCCCCACTTCGATGACGGCGCTCTTGGTATCGGTGACCGGGGGGACGGCGGGGGGCACCGCCGACGTGGCCCGGTTCGTCCGCCTCTGCACGGCCTCGATGCGCGCCAGCAACTCGCGTATGCCGTACGGCTTGACGACGTAGTCGTCGGCGCCGGCCTGGAGGAGCATGACGCGGTCGATCTCCTCGGAGCGCGCGGTGACGGCGATGATCGGGACGGTGGAGACGGCCCGGATCCGGCGGCACACCTCGTACCCGTCGAGATCGGGAAGGTTCAGGTCCAGCAGGACGAAATCGGCGTCGGCCGCCAGGTCCACGGCGCGGGCGCCCGTGGCCGTCCCCGTGACGTCATGGCCGTGCTGCCTGAGCACATCGGCGAGCGCGTCAGCGACGTGCTCGTCGTCCTCCACCAGAAGTATCCGCACGAACGTCCACCGACCCCTTTTTCGGAGACAACCCCCGCCGCCCCCGGGCGATCTTAGATCAGACACAGGCCCGATCTGACAGGCCGTTCGCCAACTTGACGGAGAGTAGCGGCGGAGGGGCCGGATCCCGGCCGCGAACGCCTCAGGAGGCGTGTCCGCCCTCCTCCGCGTGGCCCCCGTGATCGCCGAGCTGGGCGTCGAACCACTGGTGCAGCGCCTCGACGAGGGCGGGCTCGCGGGTCGTGTAGGTGAGCGTCGCGCCGTCGGGGCGCTCGGCGTAGCGGACGTCGACGCGCCCGTAGCCCTCCGTGAGTTCCTTCAGTCCGGGCATGTCGCCGCCGTGAATGCTGGCCGGGTCCCCGAAGTCGCCCCGCCCGAACGCGGCGGCCTCCTCCTTCAGGTGCTGCCGGATCAGGCGGACCTGTGCGTCGTCGCCCGGCTCGTCGGCGACGACGTCCTGGGTGCCGCCGGTGGCGGTGGGCGTGAACCGGTGGGTGGTGCGGTCGAGGTCGAAGGGCATGACGGCCCGCCCGCGCTCGGCGACGACCTCCTGCCGGCCACCGCCTCCGTCCCGGCCGACCATCCACCCGGTGGCCACCCCGCCGACCAACAACAGCCCGGCACTCGCCACCAGCACGGGTCGCACCCACCGACGCCGGACGACGACACGCTCACTCATCACGACCTACCTCCAGGGCTACGAGCGGAATGCCAGCGACCGTACTGCGACCCGGCGGGAACATTCCGCGCGAAAACCGCACACCGCACAACCTTTGAAAACCCCTGTGAATCCCCTGCGCCGCACCGCCCTTACGTGCCCCACGAACCGCTCCGCTTCGCACTCTCCTGCACTCCGCCTGTCGGGCCATTGCACCGCTGAGCCCTACTCTGGGCGGCGATCCACCGATCCGCTTCACAGGAGGCCCGTCGAGGTGCCCTCAACCCCCCGCACCCGCAGGAGCCCCACGCGAACGGCTCCGGGATGGTTCATGATCGCCACCGCGCTCGTGCTGCTCTTCCTCGCGGCCTGGCTCATGCTGGGATTCCACGGCTCGCACAGCCGGACCTCCGACCTCTGCGACGAGCCTCCCTCCGCCACGGCCCGCCACACGGCCCGCCCGGAATGCGCCTCCCTCACCACCGACCCACCCACGCCCACCCCGGGCCACCATCACGGGCACGGACACACGGCGGTGACGGTGCCGTGACCTGGGGGGACAGTGCGGCGGCGACCGGTGGCTCGGCTAGCCTGCTGGGTGCGCAGCGCTCAGAGAAAGACCGACGGGGGAAAGCGCATGAGCGACGAAGAGCTGCCCATACCGGACAAGCTGCCGCTGACGCCGGATGAGCTGAAGAAACGAAACCTCGAGTTCGCAAGCCCCTACTACACGGCGCCTCCCGCAGACAGCTACGCCGATCCGACTGCCCCGAACCTGTTGCAGCCGGAGTCGCCGTTCGCGCCGCGTTCGCCCTTCCTCCAGCCTCCGGCGCCCCGCGGCCCCCACGGAGAGGCGCCCGGCCAACGACTGCGTATCGAACCCGGCATCCTGAACACGGCCGCCGGCCGGGCCGACGAGATCTTCACGGCGTTCACCAAACCGGCTGCCTCACTCGAAGGGCCGGCCAGGACAGCGATCTCCGCCCTCTCGGAATGGCAGTCGGCGGGTGGCCTGCGGGAGGCCCACAAACGCTGGGAGCAGCAGGCGGGCACGGTGGCCGGCTGGATCGGCCGGATCTCCGAGAGTCTGCGGGCCGGCGCGCGGGACTACACCAAGACGGATGCCGCCGTAGAGGAGTCGTTCCAGGGCCGGACCAGGCCGCGCTCGGCGCTCGAGGGGCTGTGATGGTGAACTTCTTCCGGGAGATCCTCGATACGGATCTGGAGCCGCTGGACAAGCTGGCGGACCAGTGGCGCACCGTGCACAGGGACATCAGCGGCCTGGGCAAGCGGATGCACGACGAGGTGCTCGTGCCCCTGAAGAACAAGGGCTACTGGGAAGGCGCGGCCGCCCCGTACGCATGGCGGATGATCGACGACATCCAACGTCAGCTGGAGTCGGCCACCAAGGTGGCCGCGGCTGTGACCGGGGTCGTCGACGATGCCGTAGGTGAGCTGAAGGCGGTAAGAACGGCACTGAAGGACGCCGTTCGCCGGGCCGAGGCCAAGGGCCTGACCGTCCTGTCGGACGGCACGATCTCGTCCGTCATCAACGGCCAGTGCAAGGTTCTGGAGGACGGCTCCGAGGAGGCGAAAGCGGTCGACAACGCCGCACGGGAGATCGCCGACGCGGTGCGGCGCGGAATCGTCGCCGACCAGAACCTGGCATTCGCGCTGATGGCCGACATCGGCCTGGGCACGTGGTTCAACAGCGACCCGAAGCACAGCAGCATCGACACGACCAACAAGATCAGCGAAGCGGACTACAACGCCTTCGCGAGAGCTCTCAAGGGCAAGGACCCATACCCCGGCTACAGCAGCGACTCTCCCTACGACCTGGGAATGGCGTGGGTGACCGGCAGCGGCCCACGGCACCGGGAGTACCGCGACGGCGACGAGATGACCGAGCTGATCAGGGCCAGCGTCAGCATGGAGCAGCTGCGCAGCGACACGCTCGCGCAGTGGCGCAACGAAGGCAAGACAGACGGCACCGTCAGCTACTCGATCTCCGAGAGCGGCAAGCTGGGGGCCCTGAAGAAGCTGATCCTGACCGACATCCCGGCCATCGTCACCGCCGACGAGGACCACTTGGGCGAGGCGTTCATGGGGTCGTACTCCCTGGACTACAAAATCCAGGGGCAGGACCCCGACGGCACGCTGCTCGTGGAGTACACGCTCGACAACAAGACCAGCAACGAGTCCTTCCTCCACTTCGTCGGCTACTACGACTGGCTGAGCAAGTTCAACCGGGAGGAAGGCGCCTTCTCCACAGTGAGCCAGAAGATCACGTGGACCGAACGCGTCCCAGCGAACAGGTAGCGCCCATGAACCACCGAAGCCGCGGTCTCCTCGTCGGCATGACCGCACTCGGCCTCCTCTCCACGACGCTCACCGCCTGCGGCACCGACGCCTTCGAGCGTTGCGTACCTGAGGAGTCCGCCTCGGCTGCCGCCGCCGGCATCGACGGTACGTACGAGGGCGTACGCGACGCGGAGGGCGTACGGCTCACGCTGACGAACGGCAGCGGGAAGGCCGGCAACACGCTCACCGTGGAGAACTGGCCGACCGGCGACTACTACCGCGACGAGCTGGGCGAGACCTTCGACGGCTCGGGCACGTGGGAGATCGACCGCTCGACGGCCTCCGAACAGTCGCCCCTCCTGCGGCTGCACTTCGACAAGCCGAAGCCCCTGCTGCGCGGCGACACGATCGACCTACTGACGATCACGTCCGACGACAAGCGCGTCGTCCTGTACGACAACACGGATCCCGACACGTGCCCGTCGTTCCGGCTCGACCTGGAGAAGCCGTGACCCGCACCGGGTATTACGACGACCCGAGCGCCCCGCGGCCGAACAGCATGGTGGTCGCGGCATCGGCGGTCGTGACGGACGACGAGGGCCGCATCCTCCTCCAGCGGCGGCGGGACAGCGGCTTGTGGGCGCTGCCCGGCGGGGCATGGAGCTGACGGACTCCCTGCCGTGGGCGGCGGTCCGGGAGGTCAAGGAGGAGACCGGCCTCGACGTGCGGATCACGGGCCTGGTCGGTACCTACACCGACCCGAGGCATGTCATTGCCTACTCGGACGGCGAGGTACGCCGACAGTTCAACGTGTGCTTCAGGGCTCGCCTCGTCGGCGGCGAGCCGGCCCTCTCCGACGAGTCGACGGAGCTGCGTTTCGTGGCGCCGGGGGACATCTCCGGCCTGCCCATGCACCGCACGCAAAGACTGCGCATCCACCACTTCTTGGAACACCGCGACCAGCCGTACCTCGGCTGACCAGCCGGCCGCGCACTGGGCACTCCCGAGGGCGGTCAGGCCTTCAGCGGCAGAGGCGCGCGCACATCGTGACGTGGCTCCCGCCGCGCGGATCCGGTCCACGGGCATTACGGGCCGCTTACCACCGCGCGGGGTCCGACCGCTGACGGGCTTCCCGCAAGGGGGCAGGGGTAGTCGGGGCGGAAGCGATGGGGTGTGCAGGCGATCAGGTATACGCCGAGGTACCTCTGCCGGGTAAGCCACCAGCCGCCCGACACGTCCTCGCCGCCTGCCGCACTGTCGGCGGCCTGGGCGATGCGGTCCCCCAGGGCCTCGTGGTCGTGCCGGCAGACGAAGGCTTCAGTGTGGGGTCGGACTTGTTCGCCGAACCATGCCGCGGCCTCCTTCGGGTCGTGCCAGGTGCCGCGCACGAACGCAGGAGGCTTGAGGAGCCAGTGGGCCAGTTCGAGCGGTGGGACGGGGCTCGTCGCGAAGTCGGGATGCCCGGCACGGCGGATGCCGTCCTTGACCTGGTGCAGGCCAGTGCCGAGCCACAAGTAGCCGTGGTGATGCATCGCTTGTTCCCTTCGCGGTGGGGCGACCGCGCCGAGGCCGCCCCACCGTGACTCGGTGCTGTCTACTTGCGGCCGCAGCCGTCGCCGTCGCCGCAGCCCCCGCTGGGGTTGCTGCCCTTGCCGTCGTCCTCGTCGGGGGCGGTGGCCTTGACCGGGTCGATGCGGTGGCGCATGGTGACCTCCGGGTGTGCGAGCAGCACGGAGCCCTTCTCCGTGCAGGTGATTGCGCACTTGCGTGAGGGACCGTCCCGCCCTTCGGGGCGGATCCCTTTGCCCGCTCCGGCCGTGGTCCTGCCAGGGAGATGCGGCCGGGGCGGGAGTCAGTGGGTGGGTAGAGGGCGGTCGCCGATACGGTCACCCGACTGCGGGCTCAGGGCGTTGGCCAGCACGGCAGCGGCGTCGGCGCGGAGCATCCCCACCGCGACGTACATCTGGCCTCGGTGGGTGATCACGGGGCGGATCGAGCGGTAAGACGTACGTGGAATACCTAGGGCCGACAAGGCTTCGCGTAGGGCTTCAGTCATCTCCTCCGCGTAGGCCCAGGTTTCTCGCCACTCCTCCATTGGCATGCACATTCAATGGCTCTTGTCGTGAGCGGAGATCTCCACGTTGCAGTCGGACGCCCTCGAGTAGTCCCCCGCGACTCCGGGCTACCGCACGCTGGTCCACCAATGCTGCGCACACACGACAGCCAGGGGCCGCACGCGGGGGGCCGGGAGGAATAGCGAGGTGAACGGGTCTCGAGATCGTCGTCTGTGTGTCGGCCATTGCCTACGCCTCCAGTTCGGGGTGGTCTGCGCAAGCAATGATTCTCCGTACCGGCCTCTTGCCCTAGCCGGTTTCCCGTTCATGCAAAAAGCCGTCCCGGACATCCGACACGAACAAGCGCATGGCACTTCCGGACAGAGCTGACGATGCGAAACGCTCAAACTTCTGGACGTACAGGGCAACATCCCTGGGGTCCGTAACGACGAGTTCCGCATGGACCGTTTCGACTGTCACTGTCCTGTCATCACGAATAACAAAAGGATGGTTGGCTATATCCTGCTGCGGAGTGGACAACGGAACGACGCGAATGTCGATATGAGGCAGGCGGGAAAGAGACACCAGCCTGTCGAGTTGCTCGGCCATCCTGGCAGCCGACACGATGCGCCATCTCAGCACCGACTCGGTGATGACGAAGTGCAGTTCCTTGGTCGCGTCGTAGAGTGCCTGCTGGCGATCGATTCTCGCGCTGATGGTGCGGCTGAGGACGTCGTCACCGAGATCATGCCGAGAGAGGATCGCCCGAATGTATTCGGGAGTCTGAAGCAGTCCGGGAATCAGGGCCGGCTGGAAGAGCCGCAGCACGGACATCCTGGCTTCGAGCGCTCTCGTCTGCTCCTGCGCCTTGTGCAGCCCCATACGGCGGACCAGGCGCCATGCCGTCGCCTCTGCGGCTGTCGCTCTGGCGACGTCCAGGTACTCGGCTTTCACCTCGTCCGAGACGCCGATGGCGGTGAGGATCCGTTCGACGTCCGCTGCGGACGGCGAGACCTTCCCGGTCTCGATCTTGCTGAGCTTGCTCGCAGACATGACGGCACTGCGGGCGACGGCCTTGGCTTCCTTCCCGGATGCCCGCCGAAGCGCCCGCAGCGCCGCTCCCAGTTCTCCTCGGTTCACTCGCCGCCGTGTTTTTCCCACCATTGCGGAAACGGCTCCGCATGAGCCAGAGCCAGATCCCGAAGGCCGACGTATTCGTGCGCCCGGCCGCCGGGAAGCGTCTCCCGCCCTGTGACGACTCCCGCCCCGTCGTAGTGCATGACGACCACGGTTTGCTCGTCGAAGAGCCAGAAGTCCTCGACGCCATCCAGCGGATTGGGCTTGCCCGTGGTGTCGAGGATGAAGAACTCCTCACCGCCAGTGGCATTCTTCCGATATCCCCAGCCCAGTTCGAACCGTAGATATGGCGTGAGCGGCCGAGAGAGGACGTGCACGCGATAGATCCGCCTGCCGCTTTCCGTATGGGCTCGGAGTTCCGAGATCCAATCCTCGTTGTAGTCGTCCGGCTGGGGCTGACCCGAGAGGAACGCGTGGTAGGCGTCCACGCTGCCCGAGCCGCTGTAGTCGGCCCGGACCTCCAGGCGGAAGGCCTCTCGCTCGAAGCTGTCGAACAGCTCGCCAAGACTCTTAGGCGTCACGAAGGCCCTTCCGAAGCAAGTCGACCAGGAGCTGCACCGGGATTTCCACGACCGTTTCGTGCGCCGGAAGCTTCAATCCGTGATCCGTGGGGGTTTCCCCCTGGACGAGGAGAGTGTCCCTGTCGGTGGCGTAGATGGTCGGACAGTCCTTGACATCGCACGAGCTGACGAGCTTGGTGACGTTCACGGGTTTCCCTCCCTGGCTTGCTGCGCCGCGTCGTCGCCAATGCTTCCGACCCTTCGGGGCAGCGCACAAGAGGTTCGGGTTTCCGGAACGGGAAAGGGAAGCTGCGGCCCGCTGCGGTTCGGACTCCCGAGCCGCTACCGCACCCGGTAGCCCTCATGTGCGGCCGATCGGGCGTTGAAGTCGGCGAAGTCGGCTATCCACTGCCCGGCTTCCGCAGGCGCGTCGTCGAAGAACGACAGCAGGTCGGCGATCACGGACTCGTCCGCCGCCAGGCGCAGGCGCGTCGCGATGAAGGCCGCTTCCTCCGACGTGACGTGCCAGTTGTCGTTCGACAGGAACTTCGCCATGTCCACCGTCTGCCCGGTCGGTTCCAGGCCTGGCGCTCGCAGCACCTGCTCAAGGCCCTGGCCGGCCGCCGCGCCCGCCTCCCGCAGGGCTTCCCGGACGAAGCCCATCTGCCAGTTGTTCAAGGAGAACGTGCCGCCGGCGGCCGGTCGTTCGAACTCGAATGCGTATCCCATGGGCGGCAGCGTAACCACCGTCCGCCCGCACCGGATCTGCGTTCTCGCGACCCGGTGGTGTGCGTCGCGGTGGGGCGCGAGATCCCGTCTCCAAGTACGGGGTAACTCCCACTCCCGTCCAAACCAGGGCGTCTCACACGATCGGGTGAGGAAGTGGCAGAAGGGACCGGTGGCGAGGTAGCGTCGCGCCAACTCTCCACGTCCACAAAAGACTTCGGCCCCCGGCGGGACTGGCATCCCGACCGAGGGCCTGATCACACAGGAAGCTCGAACCTTCCCCATGACTGTCGCCCAGTTTAACGCGCGCGCCGCCGCCCGCAGCGGCTCTTCAGCCGCAGGAGTGACCCACATCCGCCACCGCCACCGCGAGAAGTTCACGGTTGTCGGCAACCACCTCGCCCAGCACCAGGGGCTTTCCGCCTGTGCCATCGGCATCGGCGTCTACATCCAGTCCCTGCCCGATGGGGTCGTCGTGAGCATTCGTGCCTTGACGGCTCGGTTTCCCGAGGGTGAGCGGCGTATCGGCCAGGCTCTCAATGAGCTTGAAGCCGCCGGGTATCTGGAGCGGGTGGTGCATCGTGTCGCCGGCGCCCGGGTTGTCACCAGTACCCGGTGGTACGAGCACCCCGGGCAGCGGCAGGCACCCAAGCCGGAGCCCGCCGCCGAGCCGCAGGCCGCGCCCGTGGTGCGTCGGCCCGAACCGCCCCTGCCCGACGCCCTCCGGCCCGCCGCCCGTCTCCTCGCCCAGCTCCGGCAGCGCGAGCCCCGGCTCGTCCTGTCCGAGCAGGACGTCCGGCGGCTCGCGCCCCTCGTCGGCGAATGGCTGGAGCGCGGGCTCGGCGACGGCGTCGTCAGCCGGATCCTGAGCGGGGACCTGCCCCAAGGCACCATCCGCTGGCCCGGGCGGCTCGTCGAGCACCGGTTGCGCGCGTGGTTGCCGCCTCGGATCGCCGCCGTCGAGCTGCCCCTTCCCCTGCAGAACTGCGACCGGTGCGATCGTGCCTTCCGCGCTGCCCGACCGGGCGTCTGCGGAGGATGTCAGGCGTCCGTCACGCCCTCGCCAGAGCCCCCAGCTCCCTCCTGACCAGGGTCGTGATCTCGTCCTGGACCTCCCGGAGGAAGAAGTGGCCGCCCGGGAAGGTGTCGACCGCGCAGTCGGCTGTGGTGTGGTGCTGCCACGCCTCCGCCTCCTCCGGCGTGACCCTCGTGTCCGACGCGCCCGTCAGGACCCTGATCGGGCACGCCAGCGGAGGGCCCGCGGTGTGGCGGTACGTCTCGATCGCCCGGTAGTCCGCACGGACGGCCGGGAGCACCATCCGGAGGATGTCCGGGTCGTCGAGGAGTTCGCTGTCCGTGCCGCCCAGGGTGCGCAGGTCCGCCGCCAGGACCTCGTCCGGCTGCAGGTGCATGGACTCGTCCCTGGTGCGGGACGGGGCCCGGCGGCCCGAGGCGAACAGGATCGCCGGCGGCGTGCCCAGCCGTCTGGCCGTCTCGTACGCCACCACAGCCCCCATGCTGTGGCCGAAGAGTGCCAGGGGGCGGTCCTGGTCCAGGTGCGACAGGGCGGCCAGGGACTCCGCCACCAGCGTCTCCACGTCCTGCGCGCAACCCTCCTGCCTGCGGTCCTGCCGGCCCGGGTACTGGACCGCCAGCACCTCCACGTCCGGCGACAGCGCCCCGACAGCGGGAAGAAGAAGCCCGCCGAGCCCCCCGCGTGCGGGAAGCACACCAGGCGTACCGCCCCCGGCGCCGCCTCGTGGAAGCGGCGCAGCCACGGCGTTGTCGTCCTCGTCATCGGATCACCGGGGTGGTCTGCCAAGCGGTGGGCTCCACCAGGCCCCGCAGCAGCGTGTCGTATGCCGTCAGCATCTCGGTCAGCAGTCCTTCCGGGAACAGCTCGTCCACCGCGTCCCACGCCAGCACCAGCGCACCGTCCACCTTGTACACCTGGTGGTCCAGCCACACCTGCGGGGTCTGGGACAGCATCCACGTCCACTCGCCCAGCTCCTCGCGCGCCACGTCCGGGACGAACGCCGAGTTCAGGTTGCAGGCGAAGACGACGGGGGCGCCCGCCCGGCGGTCGCGGTGGGCGCGGCGCAGGTCCTGGAGGACGTTCAGGGTCGAGTACTGGGCGTGCGAGGCGTTCTGCTGGAGTTGGCTCTGCACGGTCCGTGCGCGGTCGGCGAACGGGAGCGGTTCGGTCAGGTCCACCGCCAGCAGCACCAGGTTCGTGAAGTCGGCCACCAGCTCGCCCACCGCCGGGTCCAGCGGCTGCCGGTCGAACAGCGGCACGTTGAGCAGGAACCGGGGCTCCTCGCTCCACGCGCCCAGCACCTCCGCGTACGCCGTCGCCAGCACCGTCGCCGGGGTGACGGCGTGTTCCCTGGCCCGCTGCGTGATGCGGTCCCACGTCGTGGGGTCGATTTCCACGGTCCTGCGGGAGAACCTCGGGGCCGTCACGGTGGTGGGCGGCACCGCCAGGGGGAGCTTCGGGCCCGGCGACGGGAGCTCGGGGAGCTTCGCGCGCCAGAAGTCCCTCGCCACCGCCGCCGGGCTTCCCGGTGTTCCCGGGTCGCCGCACCACGCGCGGTAGTCCTGGAGGTATTGCGCGAAGCCGTACGCCGGGGCCGCCGGCAGTTCCTCCGGGTCGCGGTACGCGCGCGCCAGGTCCGTGAGGACCAGTTCGATGCTGGCCACGTCCGCCACCAGCAGGTCGATGTTGACGTGTACGCGGGTCCGGCCCTCCGGCAGCCGCGACAGCTGCACGTCGAACACCTCGCCCGCCGCCACGTCCAGCACCCGGTGGGAGAGGCGCGAGCGCAGCGCCTCCGCCTCCGTGTCCGTGAGGTCGTGGACGGTCAGGCCCGGCCACGGGCTCTTGTCCTGGATGAGCTGGCGGCCCTCGTCCGTGAAGCGCGCCCGCAGCATCTCGTGGCGCTCCAGCACCCGGCGTACCGCCCGCTCCAGGCGGTCCGGCTCGATGTCGGTGCCGTCCAGCTCCAGGTACGCGTGGCAGCCGACGCCGCCCAGCGCCATGCCCTCCTGGCGGCCGATCCAGTACGCCCGCTGGACCGGGGTCAGGTCGAAGGGTGCCGTGGCGTCGACCGGTCCGGCGCTCACCACAGGCTCCGCGACCACCGGCCGCCCGCCGGTCAGCAGCGCGTGCCAGCGGGTCACCGTGGGGTCCTCCGCCAGTTCCCGGAACGTCACCGCAGCTCCGGCTCGTCGCCAGCCGCCGGCCAGCCGCATCATGCGGATGGAGTCCATGCCGAGGCCGATGAGGTTGGCGTCGTCGTCGACCGTCCCGGCGTCGACGCCCATCACCTCGGCCGCCGCCCGCCGGATCTCGTCCTTCGTCGTGGGACAGTCGGTCATCTCAGCTCCTGTTTCCGTCCGTGGTGTCCAGCCAGGCGGTGACCCGCTCCACCACCCGCCGCAGCACCTCCGGCGCGACGATCGAGTAGTGGTCGTACGGCCACACGTCCGCGTCCAGCGCCGGGCACAGCGCCCGCCATGCCGCCACCGGGTCGGGGCGGTCGACCTCGCCCGCCACCAGGAGCAGCGCCGGTACGTCCGACGCGGCCGCGCGGTGGTCGGCCAGGACGGCCAGGTTGTGGGCGTGGACCCGCATGAGCAGCTTGTACGCGCGGACCCCCGCCTCCTCGGGCAGCAGGCCCAGTTCGGCAGCCGCCCGCGCGCCCGTCGCAACCGGCTCCTCCGAGGCGAGCAGCGCCTCGCGCGCGTGCTCCGGCAGCGTTCCGCCCGCCAGGTCCCGCAGGAACTCGACGTGCCGTGCCGCCTCGCCGTCCGGGGCCCTGACCTCCGTGATGTCGGCGTCGATGAGGAACACGCGTACCTCGTGGCCCTGTGCGGCCAGCTGACCGGCCACCTCGTGGGCGAGGATGCCGCCCATGGACCAGCCGCCCAGGACGTACGGGCCCTCGGGGCGCAGCCGTTGCAGCTCCTCGCGGTAGGCCGTCGCCATGGACTTCACGTCCGCGTCGAGCGCGGCCGTGGTGCCCTCGGCGAGCGCCCGGCTCTGGAAGGCGTGCACGGGGCCCGGCCAGGCGCGGGCCAGCGGGGTGTAGCTGGTGACGGAGCCGCCCACCGGGTGGAAGAGGAAGAGTTCCCGGCCGGGGCGGTCCGCGAGGGTGACGAGGGACGACGCCTGCCGTTCCAGGCCCTCGATCCTGGCCGCCAGGGCCCGTACCGTCGGCGCCTCGAAGACCTCGCCGAACTGCAGCTCCACGCCCAGGTCGGTGTGGATGCGGTTGATCAGCCGCAGGGCCAGGAGGGAATTGCCGCCCAGCGAGAAGAAGTTGGCGTCCGGGTCGACCGCCGGGATCTCCAGCAGCTCCGCCCACAGGGCGCCGAGCCGGCGGACGGATGCGGTCGCCTCGGTGGCGTCGGCCGGCGCCGCCTGTTCGCGGGCCGCCGATGCCGCCAGCGCGCCCGCCACGTCGACCTTGCCGTTCGCGGTGAGCGGCAGCCGGTCCAGGACGTTCACCTGCCCGGGGACGAGGTAGTGCGGCAGGCGGGCCCGCAGGTGGGCGAGCACCGTGCGGCCCTCCAGCGGCTCCCCGTCGTGGGGCACGACGAGGGCGACCAGGCGGCGCTGGCCGCCCGAGCCGTCGACCGCGCTGACCACGCACTCGCGTACGCCGGGGTGTTCGCGGGCGGCCGCCTCGACCTCGCCGGGTTCGACGCGGAAACCCTGGATCTTCAGCTGGCGGTCCTCGCGGCCCAGGAACTCGATGGTGCCGTCCGGGCGGTAGCAGCCCAGGTCGCCCGTCCAGTACAGCCGCTCGCCCGTGCCCGGGTGGGCGAAGAACCGTTCCGCCGTGCGCGGTTCGTCGCGCCAGTAGCCGCGGCTGAGGCCGGCGCCGCCGATGTGGATGCGGCCCACCGCCCAGGGCGGCCGCACGTCGAGGCAGTGGTCGAGGATCCGCATGGTCTGGTTGCGGAGCGGAATGCCGTACGGGACGCTCTGCCAGCCCGGGTCGACCCGGTCGATCTCGTGGATGTTCGACCAGATGGACGCCTCCGTCGCCCCGCCCATCGCGACGAGCCGCACCTGCGGCCACACTCCGCGCAGCCGGTCCGGCAGGCCGAGCGGGATCCAGTCGCCGCTCATCATGAACGCCCGCAGCGGCGGCGCCACGGTGTCCGGGCGCTGCGCGACGACCTCGGCCAGCATCTGGGCCAGCGCGGGCACCGAGTTCCACACGGTCGCCCCGTACCGGGACGCCGCCTCCGCCCAGCCGACCGGGTCGGGCCGGGGCGTGGCCGCGGGCAGCACCACGGCGGCGCCGGCCGCGAGGGCGCCGAAGACGTCCCACACCGACAGGTCGAAGCTGAGTGAGGAGATGCCGAAGACCCGGTCGTCGTGGCCCAGCCGCAGCCGGTCGTTGATGTCCGCGACGGTGTTGACGGCGGCCGCGTGCTCGATCATCACGCCCTTGGGCTGCCCGGTCGAACCGGACGTGTAGATGACGTACGCCAGGTCACCGGGTTCGCCCGCGGGCGGCAGCGGTACGGAGGGGGCGGGCGGTTCGGTCGCGTCCACGCGCAGGACCTCGCGGCCGTCGAGGCCGGGGGCGCCGGACGCCTGCGCGAGCACCGCCCGGGCCCCGCACGCGTCGAGCAGGTGCCGGACGCGCTCGGCCGGCAGGCCCGCGTCGACCGGGCAGTACGCGGCGCCCGCCCGCAGCACGCCCAGCACGGCGACGACCTGCTCCCAGCCCTTGAGCATCACCACCGGGACGACGTCCCCGCGGCCCACGCCCCGGTCGGCCAGCCAGTGGGCGACGGCCCGCGAGCGGGCCTCCAGCTCCCCGTAGGTGAGCGTCCGGTCCGGGGTGAGCACGGCGGTGGCGCCGGGCCGCTCGGCCGCCCGCCGCAGGAAGCCGTCCTCCAGGCGCTCGTACGGCGCGGTCCCCGGGACGGGCGCGTTGAGCGCGGCGACCAGGTCCCGGTGCGCGGCCGGCAGCGGGTCCGGGGCGTGCTCCGCCCCGTCGGGTCCGGCGAGCGCGTCCAGCATCCGCCCGTACGCCGCGAACATCAGGTCCGGCAGGCCGGGCGGGAACGCGTCGTCGACCATGTCCCACACGCAGTCCACGCCACCGTGCGCGCCGTCGTGGAGCTGGTTGTCGATGAGGACCTGCGGGGTGCGCAGCTCGCTGGTGACCTCCCGGCACACCAGCCGGTCGGCGTGCGGGGCCCGGGGCGGCCGGGCTGCGGCGCCGGACGGCTTCAGCATGCTGGTGAAGACGTACGGGAGGGCCGCGCGCGAGGTCCAGCCGCGCCGCGCGGCCACCTCCCGGGTGATCCGCACCCCGGCGACGTCGGCGTGTTCCAGGTCCCGCACGACCTGCTTCTGCAGGGCCCGGCCGCGCTCCCAGAAGTCGTCGGAGCGCCGCAGGTCCACCTCCAGCGGCAGGGTGGCTCCGAACTGGCCCATGACTCCGGCCATTTCGGGCCGGGAGGTCGCCCAGTTCTGGTGCAGCATCGTGAGGCAGAAGTGCGGGGCCTCGGCCCAGGTGCCCAGGACCTCGGCGAACACGTGCAGCAGGGCCGTGGTGGGCAGGATGCGGTGGCGGCGGAACCCCGTGCACAGGCGCCGCCACTGCTCGGCGGTCAGGCGGTGGGTGCGCCGGGTGAAGCGGACCGTGTCGAGGGCGGACGGCTGGACGGCGAGCGGCAGCCTGGGCGCCTCCGGCAGGGTCTCCAGCCGGTCCTCCCAGTACCGCCAGTGCTCCCGGTGGGCGGGGGTGGACTCGTGGGCGGCCAGCTGCAGGCGGCACTCGCGGTACGTGAGCGCCGGGGCGGGCGGTTCGGCGCGCGGGTCGTCGTAGAAGGTCCGCCACTCGTCCATGACCTGGCGGATGCCCCGCCCGTCGAGCAGGAGCAGGCTCATGGCGATGTGGGCGCGGTAGCGGCGGGGCCGCAGCCGGTGCACGACGACCTCGAACAGCGGCCAGCGGGCCGGGTCGATGCCGTCCTCGCACATCCGGCGCCGCACCGCCGCGATCTCCGCCTCGCGCCGGTCCGCGTCCAGACCCGTCAGGTCGGTCACGGGCAGCCGGTACGGCGGGACCTCGCCGGGCGGCAGCACCCGCTGGGTGCCCGCGCCGTCCACGACGGTCCGCAGGTGCCCGTGGCGCTCCAGGAGCCGCCGCACGGCCTGCTCGGCGCGCGCCGGGTCGAGGTCGACGAGGTCCAGCTCGACGTAGTAGCCGGGCAGGAAGCCGCCCAGCTCCACCATGCGGGAGGTGCCGACGACGTACGCCTCCTGGAGCGGCGTGAGCGGGAACGGCTCGTACGCCGCCGCGTCCTCGCCCGCCGCGCGCACGGTCTCCTCCGCGGTGGCCGTCATGCGCGGGCCTCCGGAGCGGCCGGCTTCACGTCCGGTGCCAGGACGGCGGCCAGCTCCTCGATGGTGGGTGCCTCGAAGAGCAGGTCGATCAGTTCGTCGCCGGACCGGTCCACGCCCAGGTCGCTGCGGAACCGGCCCGCCATGCGGACCGCGTGCAGCGAGTCGCCGCCCAGGTCGAAGAAGTTGTCGCCGGTGCCGAAGTCGTCGCGGCCCAGCGCCTCGCTCCAGATCGCGAACAGGCGCTGCTCCAGCTCCGAGCGCGGCACGGTCCGCTCCTCGGGTGCGGACTCGCGCCACGGCGAGGGCAGGGCCGAGCGGTCGACCTTGCCGTTGGCGCTCAGCGGCAGGGCGTCGATGACGAGGAAGTGGTTCGGGACCATGTAGTCGGGGAGCAGCTCGCCCAGCCGCCCGCCGAGTCCGGCCAGGTCCAGCGGCCCGTCCCCGCCGGTGGCCCCGGAGGGCGCTCCGGCGATCAGCACGTGCTGGACGAGGGCGTCCACGGCGGCGGCGCCGTCCGGCACGGACGCGAACCGGGTGAAGCCCGCCGTCGTCAGCTGCTCGCGCCACTCGGGCACGGACAGCAGGGTGGCCTCGCGCTGGTCCTGGTAGTTCCCGAAGCCCTCCAGGAACGCGAAACTGATCATGTTGAGGGGCGAGTTGACCGTGCCCTCGATCAGGACGGCGATCCCGCCCGGGGCGAGCAGCCGGCGGACGGCCGCCAGGGTCTTCGTCAGGTTCTTGGCGTCGTGCAGGACGTTCGCCGCGACGACGACGTCCACGGAGCCGGGGGCGAGCCCCTGCCCCGCCGGGTCCTCGTCGATGTCGAACAGCCCGTACGTGACGAACGGGTGGACGTCGTCGTACCGCTTGCGGGCCGGCTCGGTGAACGCGGTCGACAGGTCCGTGAAGTGGTACGTGACCCGGTCGGCCGGCAGCGCGGGCAGCACCCGGTCGGCGGTGGCGCCGGTGCCCGCGCCGATCTCCAGGACGCGGACCTTCCGGTCGGCGGGGAACCGCTCCGCGTACCGGGCCACGGCCCGCGCGGCGATCCGGTTCTGCAGCACGGCCGCCGGGTTCGTGGCGTACAGCGCCCGCGTGACCCGCCAGTCGCCGTCCGGCAGGAGCAGCTGCAGCGGGCGGACCGTGCCCTGGAGGAGGGGGATCTGGCGGTCGATGCAGGAGGTGAAGTACTCCAGCAGCACCTCGTCGGGTCCGGCCGCCGTGATGCCGTCGAGCGCGGCGGCGATCTCGGCGTCCAGGCGGTCCGCGTCGAGCGGCCGCTCGGCGCGGTGGGCGGCCGGCCGGTCGGCGACGGGCCGCAGGACGCCCCGGGCGGCGAGGACGGTGAGCCACTGGGCGACGAGCCCCCGGTAGAGGGGCCGTATGCCGGTCCGTTCGACGATGTCGTCGGCTGTCGCCGTGTCGCCGGGCGTGGTGAAGACGCCGAGGCGGGCGAGGTTGCGGGCCATGACGGTGGGCGCGAGCGCTTCGAGCCGGTGCCACAGGGCGCGGAACGTCTCGGTCCGCGGGGCGAGTTCGGCGACGGCGGCGGTCAGCTCCCCCTGCGCCGCTTCGAGGACGGCGGGCCAGAGGGCGGCCGTGTCCGGGGCGTCCTCGGACGGCGTCGCGGTGTCCTCGGGGACGACGTACGCGACGAGCTGCCCGCGGCCGGTCGCCGGGTTGGTGTCGACGGTGACGATGCCCTCGCGCACGCCGGGCTGGCGGCGTACGGCGGCGGCGATCTCGTCCAGCTCGATGCGGTAGCCGTTCACCTTGACCTGGGTGTCCTCGCGGCCCAGGAACTCGATGTCGCCGCCCGGCAGGTAGCGGCCGAGGTCACCGGTCCGGTACAGCGTCTCCCCGGTGACCGGGTGGACGAGGAACCGCTCGGCGGTGCGGACCGGGTCGGCCCAGTAGCCCTTGGCGACTCCGGTGCCGCCGATGTGGATCTCGCCGGTGCTCCACACGGGACACGGGTCGAGGGCGGCGTCGAGGACGTGCAGGGTCTGGTTGGCCAGCGGCTTGCCGTACGGGATGCGCTTCCAGTCGGCCGGGACGTCGCCGATCGGGTAGTGCACCGACCAGATGGACGCCTCGGTGGCGCCGCCCAGGCTGATGACCCGGGCCTCCGGGTACGGGGCGCGGATCGCGTCCGGCAGGGACACCGGGATCCAGTCGCCGCTGAGCAGCACCAGGCGCAGGGGCGCTCCGGCGGGCACGGGGGCCGGGGACTCCAGCCACACCCGCATCAGGGCCGGTACGGAGTTCCACACGGTCACGCCGTGCCGGGCCACCAGGTCGGACCAGTGCTCGGGGTCGTGCGCCCGGCCGGGGGCCGGCAGGACGACGGCGGCTCCGGCGGCGAGGGCGCCGAACACGTCGTACACGGACAGGTCGAAGCTCAGCGACGACAGGGCGAGGACCCGGTCGGCCGGGCCCACGCCGAAGCGGCTGTTGATGTCCTGGACGGTGTTGGCGGCGCCCCGGTGGTCGATGACGACGCCCTTGGGCTGTCCCGTGGAACCGGACGTGAAGATGACGTAGGCGAGGTCGTCGGGGGTCGGCGCGGCCGGGAGCGGACCCGCGTCGGCCTGCCGGACCTCGGGGTCGTCGGGCGTGACGAGCCGGATGCCGGCGGGCCATTCGAGGCGGTCGCGCAGCGCGGCCGTGGTGACGACGGTCCGCACGCCGCCCTGCTCGATCAGCTGGGCGCGGCGGGCGGCCGGCCACTGCGGGTCGATGGGCAGGTAGGCGGCGCGGGAGAGGGTGACGCCGAGGACGGCGGGCACCTGGGCGGCGCCCTTGTCGACCACGACGCCGACGAGTTCGCCGGGCGTCGCGCCGAGGCCGGTGAGCCGGCGGGCCAGGCGGCGGGCCGCCGTGACGACCTCGTCGTAGGTGAGGCGGCCGTCCTCCGCGATGACGGCGACCGCGTCGGGCGTCTCGGCCGCGCGGGCCTCGACGAGGCCGCAGAGGGTGGCCGCGGGCAGGTCGGCGGCGGTGCTGTTGGCGTCGGCGCGCTCGGCGGCCTGCCAGGCCGGGAGGGCGGTGAGACGGCCGGGGGCGTCCCAGGCGTCCGGGTCGCGGGCCAGCCGGTGCAGCAGCTCCGTGCAGACGGCGACGACGTCGTCGGCGAGCCCCGCGGGGAACAGCTCGTCCCGGAGCCGCCAGGTGACGGAGAGGCCGCCGTCGCGCTCCGCCGCGCGGTAGGAGTAGGGGGGGTCGGCCGGTGCGGTGGGTGCTGTGGTGGCGCCGGGCGCGTTGTCGGCGTCGAGCTGCCGCTGGACGCGCTCGGCGCGGGCCGTGAACGAGTCGGCCCCGGCCACGTCGAAGGTGAGCGCGCGGGCCGGGCCGCCGTCCTGCGGGAGCAGGTCCAGCGCGAAGTCCGGCCGACGCGACCACAGGCGCAGCACGTCGGCCGCGGCCGTCAGGACGACGGCGGCCGGCGTGACGGAACGCTCCTGTGCGATTTGCGCCAGGGACGACCAATCGGCCTGGGCGAGCCCTGTCCGATATTCGGTCGACTCGGCACCTTCAGGCTTTTCCGGTTGAGGCTTCAACGGCATTTCGGGAGCGGCCGACGGGTCCGCCGGGCGCAGTTCCATTCCGTCGCCCTGCATTTCGGCACATCGATTCTGTGGCATTCCTGGAATTCGCCCCTGCTGTCCGGTCGGGTGGTTTCAGGAGACGCCGCTGCCGACGTCCGTGAGGTGCAGCAGTCCGCTGCGCAGTGCGACGGCGACGGCCGAGGCACGGTTCTGGCAGTTCAACTTGCCCATGGCGTTCGCCAGGTGGCGCTTCACGCCGTGCTCGGTGATGCCCATGCCGCGGGCGATCTGGCGGTTGCTCAGCCCCTGGGCGACGCCCCAGAGGGTCTCCGTCTCGCGCTCGGTGAGCCGCGGCCGCCTCGAGCCGCCCTCCGTCGCGGCCGAGGCGAGCTGGACGACTTGGCGCAGCGCCTCCGGCGAGACGGCGACCGTCCCACGTCGGCGCGGGGTGAGGACGTCGTCCAGGACGGCGTCCTGGAGGTCCTCCAGGCGCAGCACGACATCGGCGAGCACCCACTGGGCCGTGTCGAGCTGGCCCTGCACCAGGGAGCGGACGATCAGCACGACGTGGGTGGACGGGTCGGAGAGCAGCGGGCCCAGCAGCGAGAGGTCCCGCACCCCGGCGTCCGACGAGAGGAACAGGCTCAGCGGGCGTTCGGCCCGGTCCAGCGGAATGTCCGCGGCCGAGGCCGCGGACATCAGGTTTCCGGCGCGTCCGCCGGCTTCCACGAAGCGTCGGAGTAATGCTCGCGAAGCCGGGTCGGGATCGATGATCAGAATACGATGACAGTCCTCGTCAGCGCCTTGGCGTTCACTTTGCACGCTTCCTCCCCCTAGGTCGGCAACTTTCAGCCAAGAACCGTCGACACTATTGATCAGGCGACGCGGACGCGTCAAGGCCTGTTTTTCGTAAGCTGTTTGCCATGTTTGCCATGGAAAACTATGCGGGCATGCCGAAGGCCCCGGCGGGCTGCCACCCGCCGGGGCTGGGAAGGGCGCTCAGTGGGCGAACACCGGACCGGCGTTGGGGTCGGGGCGTCCCTTGGGCAGCAGGGTCAGCGCGGCGGCGGCCGCGACGGCCGAGATCACCGCGCAGGTGAGGAACGCGGCACCGAAGCCGTCCACGCTCGGGGCGCCGCCGGCCGTGCCGCCGCCCTCCAGGCTCGCGCCCGCGACGGCCGCGACGACCGCGATGCCGAGGGCGGCGCCCAGCTCGTGCGAGGTGTTGACCAGGCCGGAGCCGAGGCCCGCGTCGCGGTGCTCGACACCGTGCATGGCGCCGGTGATCGCGCAGACGAAGGCGGCACCGAGACCGAACGCCAGCACCAGGAATCCGGGCAGCAGCTGCGTCCAGGCGTTGCCGTCCTTCTCCAGGCCGGTCAGCAGCAGCGCGCCGACCGCGGAGAGGGCCAGCCCGGCGGTCGCGGTGACCCGCCAGCCGAGCCGGGCGACGGTGGTGCCGCCGAGGTGGGCGCCGATGGTGGTGGCCACGGCGACCGGCAGGAAGACGAGACCGGTCTTCAGCGCGGAGAAGCCGAGGACGTGCTGGAGGTAGAAGGAGCACAGGAAGAACGCCGAGATGAGCACGCCGGAGGCGGCCAGCATCACCAGGCAGCCGCCGACGAGCGACGGGCGCGCCAGGAACGGCAGCCGCACCAGCGGCGCGGCGGCGGCCCGCTCCACGACCACGAACAGCACGGCGCCCAGCAGCGCGCCGACCAGCGGGAGCCAGGCGGACAGGGCGCCGAAGCCGTGGTCGCGGGCCTGGATCAGGCCGTAGATGAGGAGCGCGGGCGTCGCGGTCATGGTCAGCGCGCCGGGCAGGTCGATGCCGGCGGGGGCGGGGCCGTGGCCCCCGTGGCCGTGCCCGCCGTGGCCGTGCGCGTCGTGCCCGCCGTGGGCCTGGGCGCCGTGGCCGTGGGCGTCGTGGCCGCGGGCGCCGTGGGCCGCGGGCTGCTCCTTCAGCAGGGCCGGGACGGCGAAGAGGACGAGGACGCCGATCGGCACGTTGACGTAGAAGATCCACTCCCAGCCGGGGCCGGAGACCAGCACGCCGCCGATGAGGACGCCGAACGCGGCGCCCGTGCCGCCGACCGCCGCCCAGACACCCAGGGCGCGGTTGCGCTCGGCGCCCTGGAACACCGTCATCACCAGCGCCATGGCCGCCGGCGACATGATCGCGGCGCCCACGCCCTGCGCGGCCCGCGCGGCGATGAGCACGCCGCCGCTGTCCGCGAGGCCCGACACCAGCGAGGCGATCGTGAAGACCGCCAGGCCGACGAGGAACATCCGGCGGCGGCCGAGGAGGTCGCCGACCCGGCCGCCGAGCAGCAGCAGGCTGCCGAAGAAGAGGGTGTACGCGGTGACGACCCAGGTCAGCGCGGAGGCGCCGAGCGACAGTTCGGCGCCGATCGTGGGCAGCGCGACGTTCACGACGGTCACGTCGACGATCAGCATGAACTGCGCCATGCACAGCAGCGTCAGGATCAGCCACCGGCGGGGGTTCAGGGGACCGGCGGGAGCGTCACCGTGGTGGCCGTGGCCGTGGCCGTGCCCATGACCGTGGGCATGCCCTTGGTCCTGGCCGTGCCCGTGCGCGGATTCCTGCCCATGCCCCTGCGGTTGCCCGTGGCCGTGCGCATGCCCGTGCCCGGGGCCGTGGCCCTGGCCGGGCTCGGTACGGGTGTGACTCTCCGGGTTCACCGGACACTCCTTAACTTGAACAACACTGTCAGACTTACCATAGGGCAAGCCCCGCTATTTTGAACAGCGCTGTTCGAGTTGTTCAGCCGGTCAGGGCAGCCAGCCGCGCCACCGTCGGGTTCTCGAAGACGTCCTTCGGCTGGAACTCCAGACCGCGCTCCCGGGCCCGCGAAGCCACCCGCGTGGCCAGCATCGAGTCACCGCCCAGCTCGAAGAAGTCGTCATCGGGCCGCACCGGCACGACCCCCAGGACCTCCGACCAGACGTCGCACAACAGGGCGACGACGTCGCCGGGTCGGGCCGGTGCGGCGGGCTCGGCGGCGGCCACCGAACCGGCCACGGGTGCCGCGTACGCGGGCTCCGTCCAGTGCCGTACGCGCCGGAACGGATAACCCGGCAGCTCCACCGGCCGTTCACCGCCGTGCCACGCCGGGGACCAGTCGACCGCGACCCCGGACTCCCACAGCGCGCCCAGCGCGCGGGCCAGCGCCGTGCCGTCCTCCACCGCCTCCTGCGCGTGCCGCACGGCGCTCACCGCGCGGTGCGCGGGGGCCGCCCAGGCGCCGCTGCGCCGGGCCGCCGAGCCGAGCGCCCGCCCCGGTCCCGCCTCCACCAGCACCTGGTCCGGCCGCACCGCCAGGAGCGTGCGGACGCACTGCGCCCAGCGGACCGGGCGGCGCAACTGCTCCGCCCAGCGGTCCGGATCGGTGGCCTCCGCGTCCGTCATCCAGCCACCCGTCACGTTCGACAGCAGCGGGACGCGCGGGGCGGAGAGCGGGGCCGTACGGACCACGTCGGCGAACCGGTCGGCCGCCTCGGCCATCGCCGCCGTGTGGAACGCGTGCGCGGTGCGGAGCGAGGAGACCTGCGCACCCTCCGCCCGCAGCCGCGCCGCGAACTCCTCGGCCGCGGCGGCCGGTCCGGCCACCACGCACGACCCCGGCTCGTTGACGGCGGCCACCTCCAGGCCGGCCGTACCGGCCAGCAGGTCCCGCACCCGCTCCTCGTCGAGCCGTACGGCGAGCATCGCCCCGGCCGGGGCGGCGTGCATCAGCCGGCCACGAGCCGCCACCAGCCGCACGGCGTCGGGAAGTTCCAGTACGCCGGCGAGGCAGGCCGCGGCGAACTCGCCCACGCTGTGCCCGGCCAGCGCCCAGGGGCTCACCCCGAACGCCTCCAGCTCGCGGGCGAGCGCGTACTCGACGGCGAACAACGCGGGCTGCGCCACGTCCGTACGGCGCAGCTCCGCCTCGTCGTCGCCGAACATCGCGTCCCTGATGTCCCGGCCCAGTCGGGCCTCGAACAGCTCGGCGCACCGGTCCAGTTCGCGCCGGAAGACCCGGCCCTCGCGGTACAGCCCGGCGCCCATGCCCGGGTACTGGGCACCCTGGCCGGGCAGCAGCAGCGCCACGGCGGGCGGCACGTCCGGCGCCACGACGGGCGTACGGTCCTCCCGCAGCAGCCGCACCGCCTCGCCCGTGTCCCGGGCGGCGACGGCGACGCGGTACGGGAACGGCCGCCGCCGCTCCAGGGTGTACGCGACGTCCGCCAGGTCCGGGACGCCGATCCGGGCGGCCTCACCCTCGCCCCGTCCGTCGAGCGTGCCGGCCAGGCGCAGGCGGGCGTCGCGCAAGGCGTCCGCCGTGCGGGCGCTGAGGAGGAGTGCTGGGGCGGGACCGGTGCCGGGGGCCTCGCGGGGCGGGGTGGGTGGCGCCTCGGCCACGATCACGTGGGCGTTGGTACCGCCCACGCCCAGGGAGCTGACGCCCGCCACGCGCGGACCGGCGCCGTCCGTGGTCCACGGCCGCGTGCGGTCGGTGATCCGGAACGGGGAGGCGCCCAGGCCCAGTTCGGGGTTCGGCGACCGGTAGTGGGCCGTGCCCGGCAGGGTGCGGTGTTCCAGGGCGAGCACCGCCTTGATGAGCCCGGCGACACCCGACGCCGCTTCCAGGTGCCCGATGTTGCCCTTGGCCGAGCCGATCCAGCAGGGCGCCGTGCGGTCGCCGTCCGGGTCGAGGGCCTGGCGCAGCGCCGCCGCCTCCACCGGGTCGCCGAGCGGCGTACCCGTGCCGTGCGCCTCCACGTAGCCGACCTCGTGCGGCTCGACCCCGGCGACGGCCAGCGCCTCGGTGACCACCGCGGCCTGCATCTCGACGCTCGGCGCGGTGAAGCCCATCTTCAGCGAGCCGTCGTTGTTGACGGCCGTGCCCCGGACGACCGCCCGGATCCGGTCCCCGTCGGCCAGCGCGTCGGACAGCCGCTTCAACGCGACCACGCCGCCGCCGCTGCCGAAGACCGTGCCGTTCGCCGCCGCGTCGAAGGGCCGGCAGTGGCCGTCGGGCGACATCATCGAGCCGGGGTCGTGGAGGTACCCCACCCGGTGCGGCACCTTCACCGCCATGCCGCCCGCGAGGGCCAGGTCGCTCTCGCCGCACAGCAGGCTCTGGCAGGCGAGGTGCACCGCCACCAGCGAGCCCGAGCAGGCGGTCTGCACGGTCAGCGCGGGCCCGTGCAGGTCCAGCGCGTGCGCGACGCGCGTGGCGAAGAAGTTCGGGTCGGTCAGCGTCAGCGCGTGGATCAGCGCCGTGGACGTACCGGCGCCGAGGAACTCCCGCGGATCCTGGTGCGACAGCAGGTGGTAGCCGAAGTAGCCGCTGAACGACGGCGCGCCGAACACCCCCACCGCGCCTTCCCCGCGGGCCGGGTCGTGCCCGGCGTCCTCCAGGGCGTGCCAGCAGCACTCCAGGAACAGCCGCTGCTGCGGGTCCATCGCGGCGGCCGTGCCCGGCGGCAGGCCGAAGAACTCCGCGTCGAACTCCCGGTAGCCGTCCAGAGCGGCCACCCGGCGCACGTACCCCGGGTGCTCCAGCACCGACTTGGGCACACCCTCGGCCAGCAGTTCGTCGTCGTCCAGGTCGTCCAGGCAGTCGCGGCCGGCGCACAGGTTGGCCCAGAACGCGGCCGCGTCCGGCGCCTTGGGGAAGCGCCCGGCCAGCCCGACGACGGCCACCGCCTCGGCCCCGCTCACGTCGTGGTTCATGCGTTCCTTCCCTGTACGCCGCGCCTGCGGGGCCGCTCGGCGGTGGTCCTGGCGGTGCGGGCGGCGGCACGGCGGCGGGCCGCGTCCCGCACGCCGGCCGGTCCGACCGGGGCCGGTCCCCGGGCGGGCGGTGCGGACGGGGCTGCCGCCGCGCCCTCCCCGGTCTCCGCGTCCAGCGCCTCGGCGACCTGCGCGGCCAGCTCGGTGGCGCTCGCGCCCTGCAGCAGCCGGGCCACGGGCACGTCCACCGCGAAGTCCTGGCGCAGCGCGTTCTTGATCCGTACGGCTGCCAGGGAGTCCAGGCCCAGGTGGACCAGGGGCCGGTCGGCGACGGACGCGGGGTCCGTGAAGCCCAGGACGCGCCCGACGCTGAGCAGGGTCCGGGCCCGTACGGCGGCCCGGCGGTCGTCGGCGGTCATCGCGCGCAGCGCGGACCGGTCGAGGGCGCCCTCCTCCCCCGCGGTCGCCGTACCGTCCATGCCCAGTGCCGCGAAGAACGACCCGTCCCGCACGTGCGGGTGGGCGCCCGCGAAGTCCCCGGGCAGGAGCCGCACCACACCGGCCTGCCCGGCGCCCCGGGCGAGCAGGGTCTCCAGGGCCGCGAAGCCCTCGCGGGCGGTGAGGCTGCCGACGCCCGGCACGGTCCGGTCGCGGACGGCGCCGATCCCGGTCCACGGGCCCCAGTTGACGGCGAGCGCGGGCAGCCCGGCGGCCCGGCGCAGCGCCACGACCGCGTCCAGGAAGGCGTTGGCCGCCGCGTACGCGGCCTGCCCGGGCGAGCCCACCAGCGAGGCGAGCGACGAGTAGCCGAGCCACCAGTCGAGTCCGGCGTCCGCGTCGGCGGTCGCCTCGTGCAGCCGCCACGCCCCGGTGGCCTTCGGCGCCCACACCCGGTGGAGGCGGCCCTGGTCGGGGTCGGTGAGCAGCGCGTCGTCCAGGACGGCCGCGGTGTGCACGACGCCGCGCAGCGGGGCGCCCGTCGCGGCCAGGGCGGCGACCATGCGGGTGGCCGTGCCGGGCTGCGCCACGTCGCCGGCGACCAGCTCGACGCGGGTGCCCAGGGCGCGGATGCGGTCCAGTTCGGCCGCGTCGGCCGGCGCGGGGGCGCCGCGGCCGCCCACGACGACGGCACCCGCGCCGCGCTCGGCGAGCCACCGGACGGTCGCGAGGCCCAGGCCCCGGGTGCCGCCGCTGACGAGGTAGCCGCCGCCGGGGCGGACGACGGGGTGGTCGCGCCGCGGTGCGGGCGGCGTGTCGGGTGCCTCGGCCACGAGTCGCGCCACGTGTCGCCGTCCGTCGCGCCAGGCGACCTCGTCGGGGCCCTCCGCGTCCAGGACCTCGTCCGCGAGCGGTACGCCGTCGGGGGCGGCCTCGTCGAAGTCGACGATGCGGGCGGCCAGTTCGGGCCGCTCCAGGCGCAGCGTGCGGAGCAGGCCGCGCAGGGCCGCCTGCACGGGGTCGGGGCTCTCGCCGTCCCGTACCCGCTGGGCGCGGGTGGTGAGCAGCGTCAGCGGGGGCGGCGGGGCGCCCTCCGCGTCGTACAGGCGCAGCAGTCCCGTCACGCACCGCAGGACCGAGCGGACGCGCCGCTCGGCGCGCTCCGCCACGTCCACGGGCTCCACCGGCCCCTCCCACGCGGCCAGCACCACGCCGTCGGGCCGTTCGGCGCCGTCCCACGCCTGGTGGTCGCGGTCGGCGGCCTCGCACACCGCGCCGGCCGCCGTCAGCGCGTCGGCGACCGCCGCGAGGCGGGCGTCGCCGGGGCCGCCGCCCAGGAGGAGCAGGCGCCGCCCCTCGCCCCGCCGGGGTTCGGGAGCGGGGGCGCCCTCCCAGCGGACCCGGTGCAGCAGGGGCGCCACGTCCACGGGCAGGGCGTCGTCACCGACCGGGCTGAGCCGTACGCCGGTGAGTTCGGCGACAGGCGCGCCCGTGTGCTCGTCGGTGACGTGGACGTCGGCGAGCAGGGGCCCGGCGGCTGCGGCGCGGGGCGCTTCCCCTGTTTCGGCGGGGCGCAGTCGGGCCCGGCAGCGCAGGGGGCCGTTCGGCCGGAGCCCGGAGAACCGGAGCCGTTCCATGCCGGTCGGCAGGTACGTACCGGCCGTGCCGTCCGGCAGCAGCGTGCCGATGGCGTGGAGCGCGGCGTCCAGCAGTGCCGGGTGGCAGAGGAACCGTCCGTCCACGGGCAGCACGTCCGGCCGCACCACCCGGCTGACGACGCCGTCGCCGCTCGGCCGCACTTGCGTGACCCCCGCGAAGGCCGGTCCGTGTTCCTGGCCGAGCCCGCGCAGCACCGCGTACAGGCGACGGACGTCGTAGGACGCCCGGTCGGTGTCGGGATCCTCGGCGGTGGACGGGGCCACGGCCGCCGTCGGGGCCGCCGCCACCGCGCCGTCCACCGTCACCCGGGCCGTCGCCAGGGGCGTCGTCGCGGTCCCCGAGCCGGCCACGACCGTGACCGTGCCGGCGGAGCCGTCCGGGGACTCCTCCAGCGTGGTGGTGAGCGTGGCCGTCTCCGTGAGCGGCAGCAGTCGACCGAAGGCGAGGGAGGTGATCTCCACGGCGCCGGGCTCGGCGCGGAACGCCTCGCAGGCCGCCGCCAGGGCCAGTTCGGCGTACGCGGTGCCGGGCAGCACGGGCGTGCCGTGCACGCGGTGGTCCGCCAGCCACGGGAGCCGCCCGGTGCCGGTCCGGGACTGCCACACGTGGCGGACGGGGCCGCCCGGCAGGGTCACGCCGTGGCCGAGCAGCGGATGCGCGGGCGACTCGACGGGCGTGCGCCGGGGCCGCGGGAAGTTCCGGTGCTGCCAGGCGTACGTGGGGAGGTCGGCCGGGCGCCCGTCGGGCACCGCGGCGCGCGGCAACGTGACGCCGGCGCAGTGCAGCGCGGCGAGCGCGTCGGCGAAGGCCGCGCCGCTGTCCGTACCGCGCCCGAGCGTGCCCAGCACGGTGCTGCGGCCCGGCCGGTCGCCGTCCGTCTCCATGACGGTCTCCAGCACGGACTGGGCGACCACGGGGTGCGGGGACACCTCCAGGAACACCCGCCGCCCGTCGTGGGCGGCCACCCTGACCGCCTCGGTGAGCCGTACGGGACGGCGCAGGCTGGCCGCCCAGTAGGCGGCGTCGAGGCCGGGGCGCTCGCGGGGGTCGTCGAGGGTGCAGCTGTAGTAGGGCAGTTCGAGGTCGCCGGCGGTGATCCCGGCGAGTCCGGCCCGCACGTCGTCGAGCAGCGGGTCGACGAGCGGGCTGTGCGCGCCGATCCGCACGCCGGGCACCAGCCGGGCCAGCAGCCCCTCCTCCTGGCACTCCGCCACGAAGTCCGCCACGGCGGCCGGGACGCCCGCCACCACGCAGGCGCGGGGCGAGGAGTGCACGGCGACCGCGACGCCCTCCCGGCCGGCCAGCCTGCGGCGGGCCTCGGCGGCCGCCAGCTCCACGAGGGCGGTGGCGCCCGTGCCGGCGAGCCGTTCCTCCATCAGCCGGGAGCGCCGGCACACCACCCGTGCTCCGTCCTCGGGGGACAGGCCCCCGGCGACGACCGCCGCGGCGACCTCGCCGAGCGAGTGCCCGATGACCGCGCCCGGCACGACGCCCAGGGCCCGCCACACCTCGGCGAGGCCGACGTGCATCGCGTACACGGCCGGCTGGACGCGGTCCATGCCGGACGCGGCGAGGCCGTCGTCGCTGAGGAGCGCCCGCAGGGACAGCCCGCTCTCTTCCCGTACGACGGGTTCGAGCCGGTCGACGAGGGTGGCGAAAGCGGGGTGTTCGGCGAGGAGTTGGGCGCCCATGCCGTCCCATTGGGAACCGTGCCCGGAGAACACGAACACCGGGCCGTCGCCGCCGGCCGCCGTGGCGTCCGCGACGTCCGCCGTGACGCTGCCGCGCACCGCGAACGGGCCCGGCTCGCCGCCGTCCGCGACGGTACGCAGGACGCGGGCCAGCACGGACCGGTCGGCGGCGCGGACGACGAGCCGCTCGGCGAGGTGGGTGCGGCGCACGGCGAGGGTGTGCGCCACGTCGGCGAGTGGCGTCGCGGCGCCGTCCGCCGTGAGCCAGGCGGCGAGGCGGGCGGCGTTCTCGCGCAGTGCGTCGGGGGTGCGGGCGGAGAGCGCGAACAGCATTTCTCCGGGCTTCATGTGCGGTCATCCATTCGCGGAGCGGAGCGACGTGGTCGGTGGGCGGGTGGGGGCCCTGAGGAGTGTCCGGCGGATCACGCCGACATCGCTGGGCGGTGCCTTTGACTGCTGGTGAGCGGGGTCTGGTGCGTGCGGCTGCAAGGCGGAGGAGGGAGGGATGGCGGAGCCATCGCGACCGACGACAACGCCGCTGGGGGTCCCCCCTGCCCGTCAGGGCTTGGGGGAGCGCGTGCCAGACCCCGCGGCCCAGGCATGATCCGCCGGACACGACCCAGCCGGGGGGCCGGTCGTCATCGGCGATCGGGCGGGGCTTCCAGCAGCACCGCATGGGCGTTGGTGCCGCCGAAGCCGAAGGAGCTGACGCCCGCGGCGCGGGGGCGGTCGCCGCGGGGCCAGGGCGTCGGGCGGTCCACCACGGTCAGGCCCAGGTCGTCGAGCGGGATGCGGGGGTTGGGGGCGGCGTGGTGCAGGGTCGCGGGGATGAGCCCGTGGTGCAGGGCCAGTGCGGCCTTGGCGAGGCCGGCGATTCCCGCGGCGCCCTCCAGGTGACCCAGGTTGGACTTGACCGACCCGACGGGCAGGCGCGAACCGGCGGGCCGTGCGCGCCCGAGTGCCGCGCCGAGGGCGGAGGCCTCGATGGGGTCGCCGAGGGGCGTGCCGGTGCCGTGGGCCTCCACGTAGCCGGCGTCGGCCGGGTCGAGTCCGGCGGCGGCCCACACCTCGCGGACGAGGGCCTCCTGGGCGGCCGGGTTGGGTGCCATGAGGCCGTTGGAGCGGCCGTCCTGGTTGGTGCCGGTGGACCGGACGACGGCGAGGACGCGGTCGCCGTCGCGCAGCGCGTCCTCCAGGCGGCGCACGACGGTGACGAGGCAGCCCTCGCCGCGCACGTAGCCGTCGGCGGCCGCCGCGAAGGGCTTGCAGCGCCCGCCGGGCGAAAGGACGCCGCTCTCACCGAAGTTGAGGGTGACGGCCGGTGAGAGGAGCAGGTTGACGCCGCCGACGAGGGCCGTGTCGCACTCCCCGGCGAGCAGGGCGCGCCGGGCCAGGTGCAGGGCCACGAGCGAGGACGAGCAGGCGGTGTCGACGGTCATGCTGGGGCCGCGCAGGTCGAGCGCGTACGACAGGCGGTTGGCGATGACGGACATGGCGGCGCCGGTCGCGGTGCGGGCGGTGATGGACGGCAGGTCGTCGAGCGTGGCCCGGCCGTGGTCGTCGCCGCACGCGCCCACGTACACCCCGGTGCGGGTGCCGGCGAGCCGGTCGGCGGGGAGCCCGGCGTGTTCCAGGGCCTCCCAGGCGACTTCCAGGAGGATGCGCTGCTGCGGGTCCATCTCGGCGGCCTCGGCGGGGGAGATCCCGAAGAAGTCCGCGTCGAAGGCGTCGACGACCTCATCGGCGAGGTACGCGCCGTGCCGGTTGGCCCGGTCGACGGCCGCGGCGTGCCCGGGGGACGCCTGCCGGTACGGGTCCCAGCGGCCGTCGGGCACGCTCGTGACCACGTCCCCGCCGTCCCGCAGCAACGCCCACAGGGCGTCGGCCGACGCGACGCCGCCGGGCAGCCGGCAGCCGAGCCCGACGAGCGCGACGTCCCCGGCGTCCGGGGCACCCGGCGCCGCGTCCGGCGCGGGCGCGCCCCCGGCGGTGAGGTGCGCCAGCAGCCTCCGCGGCGTCGGGTGTTCCCACAGCACCGTCGGGGACAGGTCGCGGTCGAGGAGGTCCTGGAGGTCGCCGGAGAGGGCGACCGCGTCGCGGGACGTGAAGCCGTACGCCTCGAACGGCAGGTCCGGGTCGACCCGTTCCTCGGGGATGCCGGCCCGTGCGGCGACCCGTTCGAGCAGCATCCGGCGCAGTTCCTCGTTCACCGGGCCCCCACCACGTGGCCGGCCCGGTCGTGGGCGGCGGTGACCAGGGTCCCGGCGAGGTAGGCGTCCCGGCACGCCGAGCGGCGGATCTTGCCGCTGGTCGTCTTGGGCATCGTCCCGCGCCGGATGAGCACGACGTCCTGCACGTCCAGCGAGTGCCGGGCCAGCAGGGCCGTGCGGATCGCCGTGCGCACGGCGTCGAGTTCCGCCGGGTCGCGCCGCCGTTCCAGCTCGGCCACGACGACGGCCCGTTCGCCGCTGTCCCCGAGGAGGCCCACGGGGAAGGCCGCCACATGGCCGCGCCGCACGGACGGTTCGGCCTCCTGCGCGGTCAGTTCCAGGTCGGAGGCGTAGTGGTTGCGCCCGTCGACGACGATGAGGTCCTTGAGCCGGCCGGTCAGGTACAGCTCGCCGTCCGCCAGGAACCCGAGGTCCCCGGTCCGGAGCCAGCCCGGCCCGCCGTCCACAGGCTGTGCACGGAACACCTCCTCCGTGCGGGCGGGCCGCTGCCAGTAACCGGCGCAGACGTTGGCGCCACGCACCCACACCTCGCCCGTCCGGCCGTCCGCGACGGGGCGCAGCGTGTCCGGGTCCACGACCAGGACCTCCTGGTCGGCCGGGCTGCCGCAGGCCACGACGCGGTAGCCGTCGGCGGGGCCTTCCGGACGGTCCGCCTCCTCCAGCACCCGTACCCGGCCCGCCGCGAGTTCGGCGCGGTCCAGGGTGAGGACGCGCGGCGCCGCCGGCCTGCCGATGGTGACGGCCAGGGTGGCCTCCGCGAGGCCGTAGCCCGGGGAGTGCGCCTCGTGGCGGAAGCCGTACGGCGTGAAGTGCTCCGTGAAGCGGTCCAGGGTCGCCGCCCGCACGGGCTCGGAGCCGTTCACCATGGCCCGCAGCGACGACAGGTCGAGGCCCTCGCGGGCCCGCTGCGTGATCCGCTCCACGCACAGGTCGAGCCCGAAGTTGGGCGACACGGTGTGGGTGGCCCGGTGCTCGGAGACCGCCCGCAGCCAGCGCACCGGCTGCTGCACGAACGAGAAGGGCGCCATCAGCACCGCGGGCGTGCCGGTGACCAGCGGCACGGCCAGCATCATCAGCAGGCCCATGTCGTGGAAGAACGGCAGCCACCCGGCGATCCGGCTGTCCTCGTCGATGCCGAGGCCGGCGCGCAACTGGGCCACGCCGACGGCGAGGTTGCGGTGGGTGACCTCGACGCCCGCCGGGGAGCGCGTGGAGCCGGACGTGTACTGGAGGTACGCCACGTCGTCGGGGCGTTCCGCGACGGGCAGGGCCACGCCCCGCGCGAGCGCCGGGTCCACCGCGTCGACGCACAGCACCGCCGGGGGGCCGCCGGGCGCGGGCTCGCCCTCCAGGAGCCGCCCGGCCGCCGGCCCGCCCGCCGCCGGGTGCCCGGCCGGGGGCTCGGCCGCGGGCACGGCCGCCACCGGGAGTTGGCGGACCGACCTCTCGTACGCCGTCGTCGTGAGCAGCGCGGCCGGTGTGCAGTCGGCCATGACCTCCAGGAGCCGCTCGTCGGTGCGGAACGCCTCCGGGGCGTACAGCGGGACCGCCAGCACCCCGGTGTAGAGGCAGCCGAGCAGCGCGGCCACGTAGTCCGGGCCGTGCGGGCAGAGGATGGCGGCCCGGTCGCCCGGGACGACGCTCCGGCTCAGCGCGCCCGCGACGGCGCGGGCCTGCGCGTCGAGCCGGCCGTACGTGAGGGGCGTGGCGGTGCCGGCGCGGTCGGTCGTGTAGTCGAGGAACGTCAGCGCCGTACGGTCCGGGTGGCTGCGCGCGGCGGCGCGGACGGCCTCCGCGAGGCCGGGCGGCGGCGGCTGGTGCGGGATGGTCATGTGTTCGCTCCCGTCGGGGGCAGGGGGACGGCGGTGCCGCGCACGTACGGGGTGTTGGTGGGGTAACGGGGCCAGGGCCGCACGATCTGCTCGACCCGCACGCCGTAGCCGGCGTCGCGCAGCAGGGACAGCAGCCGCCGGTTGGCGTTGCAGCCGCCGGCGACGCGGCGCCACAGCGGGGCCAGGACGTCCTGGCACAGTCCGACGACGCCGGGCGACCGGACGTGCTCGAAGAAGATCAGCTGCCCGCCGGGCTTGAGGACGCGCCGGATCTCGGCCAGCGCGGCCGGCAGGTCGGCGACCGTGCACAGGACGAGCGTGCAGACGACGGTGTCGAAGGTGTCGTCGGGCAGCGGCAGCCGCTCCGCCCAGGCGTCGACGACCTCCACGTCGAGGTCGAGGTCCGCGTCGGCGGCGCGCTCGACGAGCCGGGCGCGCATCTCGCTGGCGGGTTCGACGGCGACGAGCGAGTCGGCCTTGGCGTAGTAGGGGAGGTTGGCCCCGGTGCCGGCGCCGATCTCCAGGACGCGGCCCGTCAGTTCGCTCAGCATGAGGGTGCGCAGGGGGCGGCCCCACTTCTCCTCGGCGCGCTGGGTCATCGCGTCGTAGTAGCGGGCGAAGAACTTGCCGGCCCGGCTCTCCAGTCGCGCGTTGGCGTCTTCGGGGGCGGTCGGGCGTCGGCCGGTCGTGCCGGTGTCGGTGGTGGTCACGGCAGGGCTCTCCTGTGGGTGGATGCGGTGGCGGGGGCGGTCACGCCGGGGCCTGGCCGGGGTCCCGGTCCTCTTCCTTCAGCCAGCGCTCGAAGGCGGCGAGGTCGGGCACGATGACGTCGGAGCAGGCGAGGACCGCGAGGTTCTGCCGCATCGCGGTGACGGCGACGACGGTGGTGCCGGCGCGGTGGGCGGTGAGCATCTCGGCCGCCGTGCCCATGCTGGGCTCGTGGCCGGGGAGCCAGGCGACGCACACGTCGCTGTCGGCGGCGACCCGGGTGAGCCGGTGGAAGGTGTCGATGAGCAGCGTGACGGCCGGGTCGTGCGCGGCCCGGTGCACCTCGGGGCTGTCCGCGAGTGCGGCGTGGGCCTGCCGTACGGCTTGTTCGTGGGCGCCGATCCAGTCGCGCATGAGGTCGTGCGGGTCGTGCACCACGGCGTCGGGGCGGTGGGCGAGGATGATCTCGCGCAGGGCGTCGCGGTAGCTCTGGTCGGCGAGTTCGGCGCCGGGCCGGGCGCCCTGCATGACGCCGGCCAGGAAGTACGAGCGCGGTCGCGTGGTCACGCGTCCTCCAGGGAGTAGTCGGGCACCTCGATGCCGGCGGGCGCGGCGGCGTCCCACAGGGCGGCCGCGCCGACGAGGTGGTCGACGACGTCCTGGCGGCCGGCGCGCACGGCCTCGGCGACGCGCTCCAGTTCGCGGTCGAAGGCGGCGCTGCCCCAGCGGCTGACGGCGCCCTGGTTGTCGCGGGCGATCAGGGCACGCGGGTCGGCGAGGGTGCCGCGCGGGCGGCCCGAGAACGGCAGGGCGACCTCGGTGAGGGCGTCGTCCCCGGGGTGGACGGCCCGCAGGGAGAGGTTGTTCTGCTCGGGGTGCAGCAGCAGCTGCCGTACGAGCGGGGCGGGCACAGGCAGTTGGGTCACGGTGTCGCCGGGCCGCATGGTGTACGCGCGGTGCGTCACGGTCTCGCCGAGGCGGGGGCTGTGACGCAGGTACTGGAAGCGCAGCAGCCCGTCGGCCGGCCGCCACACGGCCCGCAGCGTGGAGGGCGCGGGGGAGCCGTCGGGGCGGCGGCGCAGCGGGTAGGCGTCGGCGTCGGTCCGTACGGTGCCGTCCGGGGAGGCGGCGGCGTCGGCGCGCGACAGCCGCAGCGGGGCGCGGTGCATCAGGTACGGGTCGAGGACGGTGAGGGTCTCGCCGTCGTCGTACAGGGCGCAGACGTGGCGTCCGCCGACCCGGTACTCGGCGCGCACGCCGGTGCGGCGGGCGACCTCCTCGCCGGCGGTGAAGGTCTGCCAGGCGCAGGCCGTGCCGAACCGCTCGGGCGAGGTCCCTTCGCCGTAGTGCAGGTGGTACTGGGCGGCGCTGTTGTAGGGCACCTGGGTGAGGACCTTCGTATGGACGTCCTGGAACACCCGCGGGTCCGGGTGGCTGGGGGCGGGAGCCGCCATGGATGAACTCTCCTAGTCAGGTCGGCGAGCCGTCGGTCGCCGTCACGTCGTCCGACCGTCGCGTGCGCCGAGGCTGGTGAGCAGGAAGGCCACGAGTTCCGCGCGGCGCGGTACGAGGTAGAAGTGGTCGCCCGGCATGGCGCGCAGGGTGAACGGGCCGGTGGTGCAGGAGCGCCAGCCGTCGGCGAGCCGGGCGGTGACCCGGGGGTCGCGGGTGCCGACGAGCGCGGTGACGGGACAGTCCAGGGGCGGGCCCGGCCGGTAGCGGTAGCCGGTGGCGAGCCGCAGGTCGGCGTGGGCGGTGGCCGGTGGCACGGTGGGGTCGCCGGGCGGGACGGGGGTGTCGTCCAGCCGGGCGAGCGGGTCGCGGTGCCGGGGCTCCGTCGGCGCGGGGTGGGCCGAGACGAAGAGGGCGCGCGGGGCGGCGTACGGGGTGACGTGGAGCAGCCGGGCCGTCTCGAAGGCGGCGGCCGCGCCCAGGCCGTGGCCGAACAGGACGAGCGGGACGTCCTTGTCGGCCTCGGCGAGCGCGGTCAGGGCGCCGGCGACCGGCCGTGCCAGCTCGTCGACGTGGCGGGCCGGGGGTTCCCCCGCCCGGTCCTCGCGGCCGGGGTACTGGACGGCGGCCAGCTCGACGGAGTCGGGTAACTCCTCGCCCCAGGCGGCGAAGAAGCGCGCGGTGCCGCCGGCGGGCGGGAAGCACACCAGGCGCAGCGCCGGCCGGTGCCGCGGCCGCGGGACGTGCAGCCAGGACCGCAGCCCGTACGTTCCCAAGGGAACCGCCCTTTCACAGCGTGCCCGGAGCCGGGCGGGACGAAATTCAAAATCCGGTGGCGACGGTATTCGAACGTACGCGAAGAATGCAGCGCTGAAAAGGTGGGTACCCGAAGAGGCAATACCCGCCCGCAGCATGCCTCGCTTGCCGCGACATGTCCGCATTTTCCCGCCCGGTAGTGGCCCGCATCGGTGCGCGATTTTACGAAAAAGTAATCAACCCCGGATTGCCCGCGGCTTTTCGAACGAGGAAGTCTTTACGGCGGCGTCAGTGTTGCGCCGACGTTGCCATTGCGCCGAAACATTCCCTCTCTATTCGCCTCGGGTTGGAAAGCGAGACTTTTCGTGGACATGGGTCGGGACGTGGTTCGGTGGCCTGCCGAGGCCATGGAGCGGTACCGGAAGGCCGGCTACTGGCAGGGCCGCCCGCTGGGCGACTTCCTCGCCCGGCACGCCGCGGACACCGGCGGGACCACCGCCCTGGTCTCCGGCGACGACCGGCTGACGTACGCCGAACTGGACGCGCGGGCGGCCCAGTTGGCCGCCGGGCTCGCGGACCTGGGCATCGCCTCCGGGGACCGGGTCGTCGTCCAGCTGCCGAACGTGCCGGACTTCTTCGTCCTGCTCTTCGCCTGTCTGCGGATCGGCGCCGTCCCGGTGCTCGGCCTGCCCGCGTACCGGCGCAGCGAGGCCGTCCACCTGTGCGGCCACAGCGGCGCCGTCGCCTTCGTCGTGCCCGACACCGACCCGGCCTCCGGCTTCGACTACCGCCGCCTCGCCGACGAGGTGCGGGAGCAGGTGCCGGGGCTGCGCCACGTCCTGGTGGCCGGCGAGCCCGGCCCGTACCTCTCGCTCGCCGACGTCGAGAAGGCCGGCGCGGGCCTCGACGCCCCGGACGGCTCCGCCGTCGACCCGCGGGACCCGGCGGTCCTGCTGGTGTCGGGCGGCACCACGGGCCTGCCCAAGCTGATCCCGCGCACCCACGACGACTACGCCTACAACGTCCGGGCCAGCGCCGAGCTGTGCGGCGTCGACCGCGACACGGTCTACCTCGCCGCGCTGCCCGTCGCGCACAACTTCGCGCTGGCCTGCCCCGGCACGCTGGGCACCCTGTACGCGGGCGGCACGGTCGTACTGAGCCCGTCCCCCGACCCGGACACCGTGTTCCCGCTGGTGGAACGGCACCGGGTGACGCTGACCGCGGTGGTGCCGCCGCTGGCCGCGCTCTGGTCGCAGGCCGCGGAGTGGGCACCCGAGGACCTGAGCAGCCTCGCCCTGCTCCAGGTCGGCGGCGCCCGCCTCGGCCCGGAGTCGGCCCGACAGGTGACGGCCTCCCTCGGCTGCGAGCTGCAGCAGGTGTTCGGCATGGCGGAGGGCCTGCTCAGCATGACCCGGCCCGGCGACGACCCCGAGCGCGTGGCCACCACGCAGGGGCGGCCGATGAGCCCCGACGACGAGGTCCGCGTCGTCGACGCCGACGGGCGGGACGTGCCGTCCGGCGAGATCGGCGAGCTGCTGGCCCGCGGCCCGTACACGCTGCGCGGCTACTACCGGGCCGAGGAGTACAACCGGACCGCGTTCACCGACGACGGCTTCTACCGGACCGGCGACCTCGTGCGGGTCCTGCCCGGCGGGGACCTCGTCGTGGAGGGGCGCCGCAAGGACCTCGTCAACCGGGGCGGCGACAAGGTGTCGGCGGACGAGCTGGAGGGCCACCTGCGGGCGCATCCGGCCGTGCTGGACGCGGCCGTGGTACCCGTGCCGGACGAGTACCTGGGCGAGCGCACCTGCGCCTGGATCGTGCTGCGCGAGGGGCGCACGGAGCTGGGCGATCCGGGGCTCGACGCCTTCCTGGACGAACGCGGCCTCGCCCCGTACAAGAAGCCGGACCTGGTCCGCTTCGTGGACGCCTTGCCGGTGACGGCGGTCGGCAAGGTCGACAAACGCGCCTTGGCCACCCGCGCCACCAACTGACGCCCGGCGCCGCCACCCCGCCGGCCTGCGCCGCCGGTCCGTCGTTGCGGGCAGCCGTTCCCGCAGCGGCCAGCCGCGCCGTTTCGCTGTGGGCAGTCGTTCCGCTGGGGCGGAACGGGTGGGCACAGCGGAACGGCCCCCCGGCCTGAGGGTCCCGCTTCCGGCCCCACGGCGGTGCAGGTGCGCGAGGCCCTGGGCCGGGTGGCCGTTCCTCGTTGTGCCCACCCGTTCCGCCCTGCGGAACGACTGCCCACAACGAGGAACGGCGCGCCCACCAAGTACCCGAAAAAGGAGACCGCACATGTCCGCCACCACCGTGTCGCCCGGGATCACCCGCGTCCCGTTCTCCGGCACTCCCGCGCAGGCCGCCACCCGGCTGGCCGGGGCCGGACCGCACGAGCAGTACGTGGTGTACGAGCGGGACGGCGCCTGGTGGTACGCCGGCGGGGCGCGCGCCTCGCTGGTGGTCGACCGGGCGACGCTCACCCTGGACGTCGACGGCGAGGTGACCCGCACACCCTGGCGGGACGACCCGCTGGAGGCGGTCCACCGGGCCCTGGCCTCCCTCCCGTACCCGGACTGGCACGCCTACGGCTGGGCCACCTTCGAGCTGTCGTACGCGCTGGCCGGCGACGCGGCCGACCTGGACGAGGCCCCGCTGCTCCACCTGGTGGTGCCCCGCACGGAGGTGCGGCTGTCTCCGGAGGGCGCCGAGGTCCGCGCCGACGGCGAGGACGCCCACGCCGTACGGGCCCTGCTCGCCGCGCCGGCCACGGAGCTCCCGTCCGCCCAGCCCCTGCACGTCGACCTCCGCGAGCCCGTGGACGGCGCCTACGCGCGTTCCGTCGCCCGCGCCGTCGCCGCGATCGGCGACGGCGACCTCCAGAAGGTCATCCTGTCCCGCACCGTCCCGGTCGGGACCGAACTGGACCTGCCCGCCACCTACCTGGCCGGCCGCTCCGCCAACTCCCCCGCGCGTTCGTTCCTGCTGAACCTCGGCGGCATGGAGGCGGTCGGCTTCAGCCCCGAGACCGTGGTGGAGGTGGCGCCCGACGGGAGGGTGTCGACCCAGCCGCTCGCCGGGACGCGCGCCCTGAACGGCGACCGCGCCGAGGACGCGGCGCGCCGGGCGGAGCTGCTGACGGACGCCAAGGAGATCTACGAGCACGCGATCTCCGTGCAGGTCGCGTGGGACGAGATGACGACGGTCTGCCGGGAGGGCTCGGTACGGGCCGAGGAGTTCATGAGCATCAAGGAGCGTGGCAGCGTCCAGCACATCGCCTCCCGCGTGAGCGGTGAGCTGCGCTCCCCGGACGGGGGGCCGTGGGCGGCGCTGGGCGCGGTGTTCCCGGCGGTCACCGCGTCGGGTGTGCCGAAGGACGCCGCGTACCGGACGATCCGGCGCCTGGAGGGCGGCCCGCGCGGCCTGTACAGCGGCGCGGTGCTGGCCGTGGGCAGCGACGGGTCCCTGGACGCGGCGCTCGTGCTGCGCACCGTGTTCCGGCAGGGCGGCAGGACGTGGCTGCGGGCGGGCGCGGGGATCGTCGGACAGTCCTCGCCGGAGCGGGAGTTCGAGGAGACCTGCGAGAAGCTGCGCAGCATCTCGCGCACGCTGGTCCCGGCCCGCACCCTTCCGGCCCACAGCCCGGCGACCCCGGAATAATCCTTACAACACCGTTCGACTTACGGGAGGCCCGGCGCTACCCTGAAACGCGAACAGTGGTGTTCAACTTAAGGAGCGCGTCCGTGCCTTCCGCACCATCCCCGTCCCCGACCCCGGCCTCCACCCCCGCCGCGGCCACCGCCGCGCCGCCGGGCGGCAAGGGCCACCCGCTGCGCTGGCCGATCCTGGCGGTGCTCTGCCTGAGCCTGCTGATCGTCGGCCTCGACGTCACCGTCCTGAACGTGGCCCTGCCCACGCTGGTCGACGAACTGGGCGCCACCACCAGCGAGTTGCAGTGGCTGGTGGACATCTACAGCCTCATGGCGGCCGGCCTGATGCTCTTCGCGGGCAGCCTCGCCGACCGCTTCGGCCGCAAGCCCGTCTTCCTCGCCGGCCTGGTGCTCTTCACCGGCGCGTCGGCCGTGGCCGCGTTCTCGCAGTCCACCGAGCTGCTGATGACCGCCCGCGGCGTCATGGGCGTCGGCGAGGCGCTGATCATGCCGGCGACGCTCTCCATCATCGGCGCGGTCTTCACCGACCCCGCCGAGCGGATGAAGGCCATCGGCCTGTGGTCCGCGATGATCGGCGTCGGCCTGGCCATGGGCCCGCTGGTCGGCGGCTGGCTCCTCGGCGAGTTCTGGTGGGGCTCCGTCTTCCTCATCAACGTCCCCATCGGCATCCTCGCCCTGCTGGTCGCCGTGCGGATCGTGCCCAACTCGCGGGCCACCGTGGCCCGGAGGCTCGACCTGGCCGGCGCGGTCCTGTCGGTCCTCGGTGTCGGCACGCTGCTGTGGGCGATCATCGAGGGCCCCGTCGAGGGCTGGACCAGCCTGCCGGTCCTCGCCGGCTTCGGCATCGCCGCGGTCCTGCTCGCCGCGTTCCTCGTCCGCGAGCGCACCGCCGCCGAACCCATGCTGCCGCTCGGCATCTTCGCCCACCGGCGCCTCGCCATCGGCAACATCCTGGTCTTCCTCGGCCTGCTGTCCCTCCTCGGCGCCCTGTTCGTCCTCGTCCAGTACCTGCAGTTCGTCCTCGGCTACGACGCCGGCGAGACCGGCCTGCGCATCGCGCCGACCGCGCTCGTCATCCTGGTCGCCGCGCCGCTCGCCTCGTTCCTCGGCCAGCACGTCGGCACCCGCTGGCTGGCCGCCGTGGGCCTGGCGTTCGCCGTGGCCTCACTGCTGCTGCTCGCCACCACGAGCGACGGCGACGGCTACGGACGGGTCCTGGCCGCCATGCTGTGCCTGGGCTTCGGCGCCGGCTTCATCATCGGCCCGACCAGCGACGCCATCGTCGGCTCCCTCCCCGAGGACGACCTCGGCGTCGGCTCCGCAACCAACAGCGCCGCCGTGCAGCTCGGTTCCGCCCTCGGCGTCGCCGTGCTCGGCAGCCTGCTGTCCGGCACGTACCGCGACGAGCTGGAGAGCAGCGCCGCCGGTGCCGCCCTGCCGCCGAGCGCGCTCGACGCGGCCGGCGACTCCGTGGGCGCGGCCCTCGGCATCGCCACCCAGCTCACCCAGCAGGGCGGCCACGCCCTCGCCGAGGCCGCGCGCTCCGCGTACGTCTCCGGCATGGCACCGTCCATGTACACCGGCGCCGCGGTGGCGGCCGCGGGCATCCTCGTCGCGCTGTTCCTGTTCCCCAAGGGCAGGACGACCGACGCGGCGGCCGAGGCCTCCGCCGAGCCGCTCAAGAGCGTTCCGGCCCAGTCCGGCAGGGCCGCCGGCCGCAGCTGACCCGCCCGTCCGACCCGTGCCGTGCCAGGCCGCCGGGCTGCCCCCGGCAGCGTGGCACGGCGCGAAGAAGGTGACATACCCTCCCATCATGTCCACGCCCTCATCGAAGGCCCGCCGCACCGCCCCGGGCCGGGACGAGCCCCGCCGCCGCGCCGACGCGGAGCGCAGCATCGCCGCCATCCTGGCCGCCGCCCTCGACTGCTTCGCCCGCGACCCGCAGGTCAGCATGACCGCCGTGGCCGCCGCGGCGGGCGTCAGCCGCGTCACCCTCTACGCGCACTTCCCGTCCCGCGAGGCCCTGCTCGACTCCGTGCTCGCCCACTCCGTCGAGCGGGCCGACACCGTGCTGCAGAGCCAGCACCTCGACGAGGGCCCCGCCGACGAGGCGTTCTCCCGTCTCGTACGGTCCAGTTGGCGCATCCTGGAGCGCCACGCGTTCCTGCTGTCCGCCGCCGAGGGCGTCATCGCCCCGGCCCGCCTGCGCGGCCACCACGAGAAGGTCCTCGGCCGTGTGGAGCGCACCCTGCAGCGCGGCCAGCAGGAAGGCGTGTTCCGCACCGACCTGCCCATGGGCTGGCTCGTCACCACCTTCTACAGCCTGCTCCACGCGGCGGCCGCCGAGGCCGACGCCCGGCACCTCAAGGCGAAGAGCGTTCCCGACATCCTCGACCGGACCCTGTCCTCGATCCTGCGGAGCACCGATGCACCGACATGAAGCCCTGATACGCGACTGCCTCGCCGCCGTCAGCGCCGGCGACGCCGACGGCTGGCTCGCCTGCTACGCCCCGGACGCCGTGTCCGAGGACGTACCCCTCAACTCCGTCTGGAAGGGCCGCGAAAGCCTGGAGGCCGGGGTCCGCGGCTGGCTGACCGCCATCCCCGACACCCGTATGGAGATCCGCTCCGTCACCGCCGACGACCGCACCGGTACGTGCGAGTGGACGATGACCGGCACGCTGCGGGGCGGCGGCATCGACGGCCTGCCCGAGCAGATCGCCGCGCTCGCGCGGGGCAAGGCGTTCACGATGCGCGGCGTGACCGTGTACCGCTTCTCGCCGGACGGCCGCATCCAGGAGGAGTCCCTGTACTGGGACCTGACCGGCGTCCTCGGCCAGCTGGGCGTACTGCCCCCGCTCTGAGGCCCCGTCAGGGCTGGAGCCGCCACACCTGAGGGCGCGCGGCGTCGGGGGTCTGCACCTGGAGCGGCTCGGCGCCGCCGTTCCCGTCCCCCGGCCCGATGCCCAGGACCAGGCCCGTGCCCTTGAGCGCCAGCGTGTGCCGGTCCCCCTCGACGGTGAGCTGCCAGCGCTGCCCGTCGGTGCCGGTGCACGTCGCCTGCACCACCGCCACGTCCGGCCCGGGCGGGCCGCCCGCCTGCAGGCACTTGCCGGAGTGGACCGCCTTGACCTCCACGTGCCCGTCACCCGTGTCCGTGAACAGCCACCGCTGGTTCGGATTGCCGTGGACGTCCCAGGCGATGAGCGGCGCGCCGTCGTCCACGGACACCCCCGACACATCGGCGGCCCGCCCCGTCACGGCACTGACCAGCACGAACGGCTGCCCCGCCGGAGGCACCACGGTGGCGGGCGACGGACTCGGCGTCCCCGTGGCCGCGTCCGGAGGCGTCGCCGTGGCCGACGCGGACCCCACCGGGGAGGGCGCGGCGGACACGGCGGCCGTCGCCTCCGCGCCCGTCCCGCCGCCCTCGTCCCCGGCGAGCACGGCACCGATCGCCAGGCCGACCCCCGCGCACCCGGCGATGGCCCCCACGACGACCGGGACCCGCGACCGGCCGCCCGTACGGGACGAGGACCGGCGCGACCGCGGCGTACGCCCGGGAGCGGGCCCGTCGTCGAACCGGCCCGGGCCGGGCGCCGGATACACCGGCCCGTCGTCGATGCGGGGCAGAGGGCGGGTCGCCTCCACCGGCGGCACGGCGGGCGGCAGGACCTCCGTGGCCTCCGGATCCCAGGGCTGGTTCACCGACACTCCTCATGACCGGACGGACATTCGAAAACGCCGGGAACCCTAACGCGTCGCCGGCCGACCGCCCGCACGCGCACCGGAGTTAGCCTGCTCCGTCGGGATCCGATGGGGAGGAAGGCGGGCAGGGGATGGCGTCGGCGACGCACGCACAGGACGAGGGGCACGAGCCGGGACGGCGGATGCGGATCGGCGAGGTCGCCGAACGCACCGGTCTGTCGCTGCGCACCATCCGCCACTACGAGGACATGGGCCTCGTCGTCCCCTCCGCGCGCAGCAAGGGCGGCTTCCGGCTGTACACCGAGGCCGACGTCGAGCGGCTCACGGTGATCCGCCGGATGAAGCCCCTCGACTTCTCCCTGGACGAGATGCGCGAACTGCTCGACCTCACCGACCGGCTCGCCACCACCGCCGGCGGGCCGGAACGGGACCGCCTGCGCGAGCGCCTCGACGCCTACCGCAAGATCGCGGAGGCTCGCTGCGAGACGCTGCGCGCCCGGCTGCTGGCCGCCGAGGACTTCGCGGCCACCCTGCGCCGCCGGCTGGCACCCGACGCCTGAGGGTCAGTCCGCGCAGCGCACGTCGGCGGCCGGGCGCGTCCCCGTCCTGAGGAAGTCCGTCACCGCCCGGTCGCCGCAGGCGTTGCCGTTGCCCAGGTACACGCCGTGCCCGCCCCGGTCGACGCTCACCAGGCGGGCGCGGTCGCCGAGGGCCGCGCGCATCTTCAGCGCGCCCGCGTACGGGGTCGCCGGGTCGCGGAGGTTCTGGATCATCAGGATGTTCGACGGGCCCTGGTCCGTGATCCGCGTCGGCCGCTCCGCCGGGGTGTCCTTCCAGTACGCGCACGGCGTCACGTTCACCGGCAGGCCCGCCGTCAGCGGGTGCCGCGCCCGGTCGGCGGCCACGGCACGCCCGTACGCGGCGGCCGAGGCGCGAGGCCAGCGGACGTCGTTGCAGACCACCCCGACGGTGACCGCCGCGTCCGCGTCCGGCATCGCCCCGGCCACGTCGTCGGTCAGCACCGGCCGCACCGCCGGGTCGGGGTCGCCGGCCTCCTTGAGCAGCCGGGCCAGCCGCGGGAACGAGGCGGTGTTGGTGAGCGCGTTCTGCAGGGCCTGGCGCAGCCGGTTGCCGGTGAGCGGCACCCCGGGCGTGGTCGTCTCCCTGGGCGCCCGGTCCAGCCGCTCGGCCAGCGCCAGGAATCGCGGGCGGACCTCCTCGGGGCGGGCGGCCAGCCGGAGCCCCCGCGCCTCCCGCGCCGGGTCCGCCGCCCAGGCCGCGAAGTCGGGGAACCGCTCGTCGACGCCCCTGCCCATGTTCGCCAGCCAGCCCCGCCCGACCCGCGCCGGATCCGGGTCGCCGCTGCTGTCGAGGACCCAGCGGTCGGTGTTGCGCGGATACCGCTGCGCGTACACGGCACCGACGTACGCCCCGTACGACACGCCCCACGCCGACAGCTTCCGCTCGCCGAGCGCCCGGCGGAGGGCGTCGATGTCGCGCACCTCGTTCGCGGTGGACAGGCTGCGCAGCACCGGGCCGCCGTCCCGGGCGCACGACTCGGCGACGCGCAGCGAGCGGGCGACGTTCTCGGTGACGTCGCCGTCCGGGGCGGGCCAGGACCGCAGGTGCGCCAAGTGCCGGTCGTCGTCGGAGAGCCCACAGCTCGCGGTGGAGCTCCTGCCCACGCCCCGCGGGTCGAAGGACACGAGGTCGTAGGCACCGCCCAGCCGCGCCCGCAGGGCGTCGCCCTTCTGCCCGAGCATCCGCAGCCCGGACCCGCCGGGCCCGCCCGGGATCAGCAGCAGCGTGCCCCGGCGCTCCGCGGGCCGGTCGCCGCGCACCCGGGACACGGCGAGCGTCAGCCGCTCCCCGCCGGGGTCGCCGTGGTCGAGCGGCACGGACAGCCGGGCGCACTCCTGCCCGGCGGCGACCACGGGCAGCCCCTCGCAGGGCTCCCAGGTGAGCGGGGACTCGGCCGCCGCGGGTACGGCGGGGACCAGCACCGTACCGGCGACGAGGGCGGCGCCGGCAAGAGAGAGCGCGAGGGCACGGGTCCGGCGGGGGGTCGATGTCTCGTCAGGCGTCATGCCCCTCAGCCTGGTCGAGGCGCACGCCCCGTCCCATGCGGCGGGCAGGCCACTACGGGGTGGGGACAACCCCCGCCCCGCTCTCGCCGGTTCAGTCGAGCGTCATGGCCCGCGAGGCGCTGACCCTGGCCGGCGCCGCCGCGGGAGAGGTGGTCGTGCGGCCGTCCCCCGCACCGGCCATGAGCACCCGCGCCACGACGGCGTCCCCCCGCCGGAACGCCGGGTCGTCGACCGCGACCGCGTCGGTGCGCGTGTGCCACACCCCGTCGCAGACCTGCGGCTCCCGGACGTGGGTGGCCCGGGAGAGGACGCCGCTCGTCCGGTCGTGGAGCCGCACGGCGAACAGCACCGCCTGCAGCTCCGGCTCGCACCGGTACGTGTAGGTGACGGAGGCCGTGCGCCCCGTCGGCCCGGCCACCGCCCCTTCGATCCGTACGCTGCCCGCGACCGGAGCCGCGGCCGCCACGCTCACCGCGGCGCACAGCACGGCAAGACCCGCGACCCGTCGTCGACCGTCCATGAACCAGCCCTCCGCATTTCAGGGGTTTTGCGGCGGAATGTACCGACGCGAACGCGGAGAGTGCCGACGACGCGCTCCTGAAGGCCGCGGAGAGTACGTCCGGGACGCCGCACGGAGCCATTCGGCGCCCGGAGGAGGCCTCAGCCCTCGATGACCCCCAGCTGGCGCATCATCCCGAGGTCGTCCCAGTTCCACCAGGACTCCGCGATCTTGCCGCCCTCGCAGCGGAACGTGGCGTGGCCGGTGCCCTTGATGTCCCGGCCGGTGGCCTCGATGCCCTGGTAGGCGGCCTGGTGCTTGCCCGCGTAGGACAACCGGACGCAGACGGTGTCACCCTCGGCCGTCAGGCTGTCCAGCGTCAGCCGCGGCTGGAACGCCCGCAGGATCTCCCCGTTCTCGGCCTTGGACTGCTGAATGTCCAGGTCGTACGAGGACAGCGACGGGTCGTGCTCCCGGTAGCCGCGGGTGCACAAGGCCTCGACGGCGTCGAGGTCCCGCTTGTTGATCGACTCGAAGAAGGAGCGGACGACGGTCTTGTTGAGCTGCTCGTCCCGCACCACGTCGAGGTCCGTGAACGAGGGCTCACCCTCGCAGAGCGCCACCAACTCCCGGTAGATCCGGTCGGTCTCCGGCAGGTTGGAATTCTTCATCGCCTCCTCGTACGACGGGAACTCGACTATCTCCACGACGTGCGCGGAGTCGGAGCGGTCCTGCCCGACGATCGAGTGGGTGGCCGTCCGCTTGCCCTTGGTCGCCTCGACCCAGTTGTCCATCAGCTTGTTGAGTTCGTCGACCCGCTGCGTGCGACAGTCGATGACCTGCACGAACGCCATGATGCCCGCCTCCCGTGGTTGGAGCTTCCGGTCACTTTCACCGTATGCCTGCTTCGCCCCGAATGTCCTGCTCTGCGATCCCGGAGTAGAACGGAGGGAGAAGGGAGTGACGCACATGTACGGACGACTCAGCACGTACCAGGGCGGCCCCGTCCCCGCCGACAAGGACATCGCCGCATCGGGGCAGCAGGCACTCGACCAGGTGCGGGGCTTCCCCGGCTTCAAGGGCGTCTACTACCTCCTCGACCGCGAGAAGGGCCACGCCCTCACCCTCACGCTGTGGGAGGACGAGGAGGCGATGCGCAACAGCGAGGAACTGGCGGACAAGGTCCGCAAGGAAAGCGCGGAGCGCGACGAGATGGAAGTGGTCTCGGTGGAACGCTACGAGATCCCCATGTCCCACCTGGAGACCTGACTCCACGTCAGTGACTGGGCGCCGCCGCTTCGCCGTGCCCCCGGGCCCAGGGTCCCCGCGCACCACGACGGCGGGTGGCCCTGGGGTGTCCCGGGGCGGGGTTCACGCCTCCGTCATGGAGGGCACCTCGCCCTCCCTCCGGTCCATGTCGATCAGCGAGAACATCGCCCCCTGCGGATCCATCACCGCCGCGAAACGCCCGAACGGGCTGGCCATGGGCCCGGACACCAGCTTCCCGCCCCGCGTCGTCGCGCGCCCCACCGCCGCGTCGACGTCGTCGACGGCGAAGTACACGTTGATGTACGAGGGCACGTCGGGTGGGAAGTTCTCGTCCATCCTCATCCGCCCGAGGACCGGGTTCCCGCCGAGGTTGAAGATCTTGTAGTCGACGTGTTCGTCCGTCATCTTCTGCGCCGTGTACGGGAACACGGCACGGAAGAAGGCGTCGGCCCGCTCCGGGTCCCGGGTGTACAGCTCGGCCCAGCTGTACGCCCCGGGCGTCTCGCGCGCCTCGAAGCCCGTGTGGACGCCCGCCTGCCAGACCCCGAAGACCGCGCCGCTGGGCTCACTGGCCAGCAGCATCGAGCCGAAGTCGCCGACCTGCATGGGCTCCATGATCACGCGCCCGCCGTTGTCGCGGACCTTGCGCGCGGTCTCCTCGACGTCGGGCGACGCGAAGTACAGGCACCAGGCGGACATGCCCTCCTGCCCGGGCATCGGCGGGACGACGGCGGCGACGGCCCTGCCGTCCGCGTACGCCTGCGTGTAGTTCCCGTACTCCGTCGAGGCCTCCCCGAACGTCCAGCCCAGCACGTCGCCGTAGAAGCTCTTGGCGCCCTCGACGTCCGTGAACATCGCGTCGGCCCAGCACGGCATGCCCTCGGGCACAGCAGCCATGACGAATCCTTCCCTCCGGGGTGGTCCGGTTTGTCACGCTATCGGGGTGGGCCACGCCCCGCTCGCCGAACGAGCCGCACGGCGCGCCCGCACGCCGCGCGCCGCGCGCCTCAGCTGAGTTCCGCGAACGACTCCACCGCGGCCGTCTTGCCGGTGACGACGAGCACGTCGCCCTTCTCGATGACGGTCTCGGCGGTCGCGTACGTGAAGTCCTGGCCCGGCCGCTTGATGCCGACGACCGTCACGCCGTACTTGCTGCGGACCGCGCTCTGCCCCAGCGGCATCCCGGTGGCGACGGGCGGGGCGACGGTCTTGACCAGCGCGTAGTCGTCGTCGAACTCGATGAAGTCGAGCATCCGGCCGGTCACCAGGTGGGCCACCCGCTCGCCCATCTCGTGCTCCGGCAGCACCACGTGGTGCACGCCGAGCCGCTCCAGGATCTGGCCGTGCTGGCGGCTGATGGCCTTGGCCCACAGGTTGGGCACGCCGGCCTCCAGCAGGTTGGAGGCGATGAGGATGCTCGCCTCGATGTCCGAGCCGATGCCGACGACCGCGCTGGTGAACTCGTGCACCCCGAGTTGCTGGAGCACCTCGGGGTCGGTGCAGTCGGCGACGGCCGTGTGCGTGAGGGCGTCGCTGTGCCGCTGGACGAGCGCGTGGCTGGTGTCGATGCCGAGGACGTCCCAGCCCCGCCGGGTCAGCTCCAGGGCCAGCGAGCTGCCGAAGCGGCCCAGGCCGATGACGGCGACCCGCTGGTCGCCCGGCTCCGTCTCGGCGAGGCGCTTGCGGCGCCTGCGACGCAGGTTGTGCAGGTAGTTACCCAATGACAGGTCGCTCCTCGGGTAGCTGGTAGCGGCGGGTCCGCTCGCGCAGGGCGAGCGCCGAGACCAGGGTGACCGGTCCGATACGGCCGACGAACATGAGAAGGATCAGGATCAGCTGCCCGGCCGGCGGGACCTCGGCGGTGATGCCGGTGGTCAGGCCGACCGTGGCGAACGCGGACACCGCCTCGAACAGCACGGCCTCCATCGGCGCCTTGACCACGGTGAGCAGGGCCAGCGTGGAGGCGATGACGAAGCCGATGGCGAGCAGCGCCACGGTGAGGGCCTGGCGCAGGGCGTGCGGGGCGAGACGACGTCCCATCACCATGGAGTTGGGCTCGCCGCGCGCCTCGGCGAGCATCGCCGCGGCCAGCACGGCGAAGGTGGTGACCTTGATGCCGCCCGCGGTGCCCGCGCTGCCGCCGCCGATGAACATCAGCGTGCAGGTCATCAGCAGCGTGGAGGCCTCCATGGCGCCGATGTCGATCGCGTTGAAGCCGGCCGTGCGGCTGTTGGCCGAGTGCACGAAGCCGTTGAGGAGCTTCTCACCCCAGTCCAGCGGGCCGAGCGTGCCCGGGTTCTCCCACTCCAGCAGGCAGGTCAGGACGGTGCCGGTCACCAGCAGGGCGGCGGTGGTGATCAGGGTGAGCTTGGTGTGCAGGGACCAGCCGCGGCGGCCGGTGGTGCGCCGGCGCCTGCGGTGCCGCAGCACCTCCAGCAGCACGGGGAAGCCGATGCCGCCGAGGATGATCGCCACCGCCACGGGCAGCGTGACCCAGGCGTCGGTGACGTACGGGGTGAGGCTGTCGACGTGCAGTCCGAAGCCGGCGTTGTTGAACGCGGACACGGCGTGGAAGTACCCGAAGTAGAGCGCTTCGGGGATCGGCATCCCGTACCCGAACCGGAACCGCAGCGCGAGCCACGCGCCGACCGCCAGCTCCACCGCGAGCGTGCAGCCCGCGACGCCGAGCAGCACACGCCGTACGTCGCCGATGCCGAGGCTCTTGGTCTCGGCGGCCGCCGTCAGCTGCATCCGCAGCCGGAGCCTGCCCGAGACCAGCAGGGCGAGCAGCGAGGCCAGGGTCATGATCCCGAAGCCGCCGATCTGGATCAGCGCCAGGATGACGCCCTCGCCGAAGCCGCTCCAGTGGGTGCCGGTGTCGACGACGACCAGGCCCGTGACGCACACCGCGGACGTGGCGGTGAACAGGGCGGTGAGGACGTCGGTCCCGGAACCGCTCTGGGCGGCGGCCGGCAGGCTCAGCAGGACCGTTCCGCCGAGCACGGCCAGGCCGAAGGCCAGGACGACCGTGCGGGCCGGGTGGATGGTGAACAGGTAGTGCCCCACCCGCGTCGCGCGTCCTGCCACTTCTGTCCGGCCTTCCCCGTGTCGTGCGGTGTGCCGGTCGTCGGCCCGCTGAGGTATGTCCTCGCGACGTCGACGTCACGTCGACGTCACGTCAACGGCCCGGCGGGTCGTCACCCTACTCCGCCGGGCCCCTTGGCGACTCGTTGTGCGACCGTGCGTACACGCGTCCGTGTCGCGGGAGACGGCCGAACCGGTTCACCGCACCCGCCCCGCGTCCTCAGCCATCCGTCCCGGCCGGCCCCGGCGCGCCCCACACCGGGAACCAGCGGCCGAGGTCGGCCTCCATGCGCAGGTCGTCCGCGAGCAGGGCGCGGACCTGGAGCTCCAGGGCGTTGTCGCGTTTCTCGGCGCCGCCCGGCAGGGGCGCGAAGGGGTAGAAGGTGCCCCGTTTGTAGAGGTAGACGAGGGCGAGGGCCCGCCCGTCGGCGGGGTGACGGAAGCCGATCAGGGAGCACAGCAGGTGCGGTCCGAAGCCGGCGTCCTGGAGCAGCGTGTTCACCGCGTGCAGGTCGTTGACCAGCGCCGCCGTGTCGTCGGCCGGGTGCCGGGCGAGCAGCCAGGTGTAGCCGTACTCGTCCTCGCGGAACTCCACGGGCACCCCGCCCCGCCCGGTGTCCGCGTCGAGCAGGTCGCGGACGTCCTGCCGCACCCGGGCGAACGCCCCGCCCTCGACGCCCGCGAAGCACACGGCGCCCGCCCCGGTGGGCTCGAACCCGGTGCCCGCCTGGAGCGTGAGCGCCGCCCCCGGCACCCCGAACAGCCGGTCCAGGTCCGGCCGCACCGGCTTGCTGCGCCCGAGCAGTACGTCGAGGAACCCCATGGTGCCGCCCTCCTACCGGCCGAGCTGGGCGGACAGGCGGGCCAGCTGGTCCAGCCGCCGTTCGAGCGGCGGGTGCGAGGAGAGCAGCCGGCCGATGCTCTCCTTGGAGGAGAAGGCGGGCGCGAACCAGAAGGCGTTGTACGGCTCCGCCCTCCGCAGGTCCCGCGTGGGGATCTGGCCCATCTGCCCGGTCACCTTGGTCAGCGCGGAGGCCAGCGCCGACGGGCGGCCGGTGAGGAGGGCGGCGGCCCGGTCGGCGGACAGCTCGCGGTACCGGGACAGCAGCCTGGTCAGCAGGAAGCTGATGACGTACACGACGGCGCTGATCACCGGGATGAGCAGGACGGCGACGGCCGCCCCGCCGTCCCGGTGGCCGCCGCGGCCGAAGCCGCCCCACAGCGCGACCCGGGCCATGACACCGGCCAGGACCCCGAGGAACGCGGCGATCGTCATCACGACGACGTCCCGGTGGGCGACGTGCGACAGCTCGTGGGCGAGCACGCCCTCCAGCTCCTCCGGCTCCAGGCGCCTCAGCAGCCCCGTCGTGGCGCAGACGAGGGCGGTGTCCTGGCTGCGCCCGGTGGCGAAGGCGTTCGGCACGTCGGTCTCGGCGATGGCGACGCGGGGCTTCGGCATGTCGGCGAGCGCACAGATCCGGTCGACGGCGCCGTGCAGCTCGGGCGCCTGTTCGGGGGTCACCTCGCGGGCGCCCATGCTGTACGCGGCGATCCGGTCGCTGAACCAGAACTGGGCGACGAACAGCCCGCCGGCGATCAGCAGGACGACCGGCCAGGAGCCGCGCAGGAAGGCGAGCAGGGTCCCGACGAAGACCACGTACAGCAGCCCGATCAGGAACATCGTCGTGACCATCCGGGTGGTGAGACCCCGGTCGGCGACATAGCGCGAGTGGGACCGCGACCGCTCAGCGGACATGGCCCGCCTCCCTCCTCAGGCCCCCCTCACCTCGATTGTGCCCGTTTTGTCCCGACGGAATTCCGGGCCCGGCCCCGGCGGGGCCGCCCGCGCCGGGAGAGGTTTTCGGCCGGATTCGCGCGCGCACTCGGATCCCCGGCCGTTCTACGGCAATGTAGAAGCGGCGCCGGTCCGGGCCGCCACCCCCTCGGCCCGGACCGGCACGTCCGTCGTCGACGCCCGCCCGCGGGTCCGCCCGCGGACCGGCACGTCAGCCGTCCGCGTCGCCCGCGTCACCCTCGCCGCCCGCCGGCCGGCCGCCCTCGGCCCGGTCGAGGAGGTCGCGAAGCAGCCGCGCGTCGCCCGGCGTCAGCGCTGCGGCGAAGCGCGCCAGAACGGCCTCCCGGTCCACCTCCGCCTCCAGGACCCGGCGCATCCGCAGCGCGGCGAGCCCGGCCTCGTCCGCGACCGGCGCCCACACGAAGGACCGGCCGGAACGCTCCCGGCCGACGACCCCCTTGGCGTACAGGCGGGTCAGGATCGTGATGACGGTGGTGTACGCCAGTCCGCCCCCCAGGCGCTCCCGCACCCATCCGGCGTTCACCGGGCCGGGCGCCCGGCGCAGCGCGGCGAGCACCTGCGCCTCCAGCTCGCCCTGGCCGCGCCTGCGCGGGTGGGGCGGGCCGCCCCCGGTCCCGTCCGTCATCCCGTGTTTCCTCCCGCGGACGCGCCCCTCTGCCCACCCCGGCGGCCGGGGTGCCATACTGCGGGTGCAGCCCTTCGCGTATCCCCCGTCGCGAAGGGCTGCACCATTTGCCCGGCCGTCGCGGCTTTGCAGGCCGTTTGCACCCGGGCAGAGTCCGGCACGGACAAGGGACTCCCCTCGTGGCCCCCTGTCCGTGTTTTTTCGAGTTAACAGTGACGTAGAGTGTTTACGCAAGCCCGCTCCGCCCGAAGGCCGCCCGAAGCCCGTCCGAAGGCCGTCCGGCCGGGGCAGGGGAAGGGTCGGTACAGTACGAGCCCGTTGACCGCGCAGGAGCGGCGGACGCGAACGCGAACGTGGGGACCGGGGATGGACAACGGCGGAGAGCACACCGCGCCTGAGCTGAGAACGCTCCAGCAGAAGGTCGCGTACATGGTGGAGAAGACCTTCCCGGGCCAGCGGGTCTCGGGCCGGGCCTTCGCCGACCTGGTCAAGGAGCGCGGCGGTTCGCTGTCGCACAGCTATTTCTCCAACATCCTCGCCGGGAAGGTGACCCAGCCGTCCGAGGAGATCCTCAAGGCGCTGGGGCTCGGCTTCGGCGTCGACTGGCGGTTCTTCAAGGAGGAGTCGGAGGTCGTCGACGACGTCGTCGCCGGGCTGCAGTTCCTCGCGAAGCGCCGTACGGGCGAGATCAGCGGCCTGGCTGGCCGCGGCGTCGACGACGACGGACTCCCCGCGGAACTGCTGGAGTTCGCGCTGTCCCTGCTGGAGGACGCCAAACGGGACCGGCCGGGGGACGAAGACCCGAGCGACTGACGGGCACACGTTCACGCCGGTTGGCTAAACTCGCCGATCGCAGGTCACAGCCCGCGTGACTCCGATCAAGAGGTCCCCATGTCCGAGCGGTCCATGCGTGCACTGCGCAAAGAGTGCGAAGCGGGCCTGGCCGACCTCCCCATCCCCGCCCCCTTCAGCATCCCCGCGCTGGTCGCGAACATGGAGGCCGCCCGCGGCCGCAGGATCGTCCTGCAGGCGCTCCCCGACCGGCTGGCCCGCGTCAACGCCGCCTGCGGACTGCGCCTGAAGTCCGGCGACACCAGCTTCGTCCTGTACCGCAAGCGCCCCACGACGTACCAGACGCAGCACGTCATCCTGCACGAGCTGTGCCACGAGTGGTTCGACCACGGCACGAGCCTCGACGCCGAACAGCTGCGCCGCCTCCTGCCGGTCTTCGACACCTCGCTCATCAACCGGGTCGTCGCCTCCGGCACGACGATCCAGGCCCGCGCGCAGTACGACACGCACGACGAGCGCGTCGCGGAGTTCGGCGCCTCCCTCATCCCCCGGATGGCACGGGACGTCGCGAGCGACGACATGGTGGGACGGCTGGCGAACTCGCTGTCCAGACCGGTCGCCCACAAACGCAGAGGCCTGTTCCGCCGCACGTAGAGCCCCGCACGCCCGGCCGTCGCCCCCCGATCGCCACGCGTGCGCCCCCCACCCCCCACCACCCCCCGACCCCCGAGGATTCCCGTGACTCCCCTGGACCTGGCCGACTACCTCATAGCCGGTCTGATGACGGCAGTGGCGCTGTGGCGGATGCCGGCCGCGCTGTGGGGCGACGAGGAGGACAAACGCCGCCGGGCCCTGTGGGGCTGCTACGCGGGCTTCGCCGCCGCGCTGTGGACGAAGACACCGATCGTCCGCACCAGCCTCAACAACAGCCCGGTGGTCGACCTCGCCGTCCTCATCAAGCACTACACGGCCACCGTCGCCATCCTGGCGATCCTGTCCTACATCGTCGCCATCTACGGCACGTACCCGGAGGGCGGCGCCGTGCCCCGCCACGTGCGGTTCGCGCGGCTCGTGCAGCAGGTCGCGGCCAAGGCGTCCGTGGCGACGCTGATCCTGCTGACCGTCCTGTTCTTCACGGTGGTGGACCGGTCGGTCCCCTCGGACCGGTTCGTCTCCGACCACGCGGGCCAGTGGGGCGCCACGCTCTACATGACCGTGTTCTACACGTACTTGGGAGCCGCGTCCGCCGTCTGCGCCTACCAGTGGATGCTGGCCACGGCCGACGCGGCGCTGCGGCACCTGCGGATCGGCCTCGGCATGATGACGGCGGCGATGTTCATCGGCGTCGGCTACACGCTCAGCCGGACGCTGTTCCTGTGGATCAGTGTCGTCACCGAGCCGACCCACTCCTTCGCGGAGACCTTCGACAAGGCGACGGAGGCCGCGCAGGTCGTCCTGTTCGCGCTGTTCGCGATCGGCGCGTCCATCCCGGCGTTCAGCAAGGGCTGGCGCCGGGTGCGGCTGTGGCGGGCGCAGGTCGCGCTGCACCCGCTGTGGCGGGAGCTGATGACCGCGTTCCCGGACCAGCCGTTCGCCCCGCCCGCCTCCCTCGTACGGGAGCTGACCCGCTTCGACACCCCGGCCGACCTGCGCGTCGACCGGTGGGCGGCGGACATCGCGGACGCCGTGGAGAAGCTGCGCCACTACGTCCCGCACACCCTGCTGCCCGCGGCCCGGGAAGCCGCCGGCTCGGCCGGCGCGTCGGCCGACGCCTACTGGATCAAGGCCGCCCTGGCGGCGAAGGCGGCGGGCGCGGAAGCGGGCCCGGCGGCGGCGTTCGACACCCGGCACGCCACGGACCAGGACGACGAGGTGGCGTGGCTGGTACGCGTCGCGGCGGCGTACAGGTCGGTGCCGGAGGAGGCGGCGAGGGCGCTGCTGACGGTGACGGCGGCGGGTGCGGACGCGGCACCCGGATCGGCATCCGGCACGGCCTCGAAGGGCCCGACGGCATGACGGCGACCGACACGACTGCTCAGGAAGCCGCCCCCACCCAGGTGGTGGCGCGCCGGGTCACGGACGTCTTCCAGCCCCGCAACGTCCTCCTGGTCGGCATGCTGGCCATCGGCCTGGCCACCGCGGGCGACTGGACCGGTCTGCCCTGGGGCCTCCTCGGCGCCCTGTGCGCAGGCATCGTCCCGGCGGGCTACATCGAGTGGGAGCGGGGCCGCGGCAAGTGGGGCGACCGGCACGTCGTGGACCGCACGAAGCGCGCCCCGATCTTCTTCGTGATCCTGGGCTCCATCGGTACGGGTTCCCTGGTGATGGTCCTGGGCGGCGCCCCGGCCGGCATCCTCGCGGCGATGCTGGCGCTGTGGGTGATGACGGTCGGCCTGCTCACCGTCAACACGGTGTGGAAGATCTCGGTGGACGCGGCGGTCGCCTCGTCGGTGGTCGCCCTCCTGGCCGCCGCGCACGCGCCGTGGTGGCTGCTCGCGTACGGGATGACGATCGCGGTGTGCTGGTCGCGCGTGGCCCTCGGGTACCACACCACGGCCCAGACGGTCGCGGGAGCGTCGCTGGGCGCGGCGACGGCGACGGCGTTCCTGTTCGTCTGAGCGGCGAACTCCCTTACGCGCGAGGGAAGAAGCCCGCCCCAAGCGAACGTTGCACACGAACATGGCTGTCATCCACCACACCACCATGACCCCGACCAAGCTGGAACTGCTGGCGTCCTGGCTGCCCGCGCAGCCCTGGTACGCGGGCCCCGAGGCACCGGCGCCGACCAATGCGGGCGGTTTCCGGCTCGACGACCCGGAGGGCGAGGTGGGGATCGAGTTCATGGTGGTCGCGGACGACCGGGACGGGGCCCCCGTCGCCCACCTCGTGCCGATGACGTACCGGGGCGCACCCCTGGAGGGCGCCGAGCAGGGCCTGATCGGCACGTCGGAGCACGGGGTGCTGGGGACGCGCTGGATCTACGACGGCACGCACGACCCGGTCCTGGTCACCCAGCTCCTGGCCCTCCTGCGGGGCGACGCCGTACCCCAGGCCCAGAGCCTGACCGACACCCCGGACGAGACGGTCACGGCGAGCGCGGAGACGGCCGCCGTACCGGCGGACCCGGGCACGTGGACCGTCCACCACGACGAGGCCGGCACCCGCATCACCCTGGAGAAGGCAACCTTGCACATCCACCGCGCCCTGACCGCCACCACACAGCCGGCAGAGGCCGCCCAGGGCCACGTCACAGCGGGCTGGACGCCCGAGGCGGGCACGGAGACCCGATCTGCGTTCGTGACCCTGCACCCGACAACGCGCTGATCCCCGCGCACCGGGCGGCGGCCGGACACGGCCGCCGCCGACCTCGGGGGCGTTCGACGGATTCCCTCCGGTCAGCCCATCGGGTAGTCGTAGCGAACGAACCCGTGGAATCGGGCCACTTGGTCGTACAGAGCACGCGCAGGGGCGTTGTCCTCCTTGGTCGTCCAGTACAAGCGGGACGCACCCCGCTCCCGCGCAGCGTCGGCCACCCGCTCGATCAGCGCCCGCGCCACACCCCGCCCGCGCGCGGCCTCGTCGACGAAAAGGTCCTGGAGATAACAGCCGCCGGCATCCCACACCGTCGCGTGGAAGAGATAGTGCGCGATGCCCACCAACTCCTCGTCGGCCCAGGCCCCGAAGGCCCGCACCTCGCGCCCGTCCAGGATCCGCCGCCACGTCTCCTCGTACCCGTCGTCGGCGACCTCGGTCCGGTAGAACGCCTTGTAGCCACGCGCCAGCACTTCCCACCGCGCACGATCCCCGGGCCCCAGCAAGCGTATGTCGATCACGCGGCCATGCTCGCACAGGCCATTGGCCCGCCCAGCTGCGCTACGGGCCCCCTCAGGCTCCGGCCAAATACCCCGCCCGTCCCTCGTCGTCCACGTCGAAGGGGCCCTCCGGGATGACGCAGAACTCGTTGCCCTCCGGGTCGGCCATGACCAGGAAGCCGCCTGCGGTGTAGGTGTCGAGGCGGTGGCCGCCCAGGGATTCGATGCGGGACCGTTCCGCCGCCGGGTCCGGGGCGGAGACGTCGAAGTGGACGCGGTTCTTGCCCGTCTTCGGGGTGGTCGACTTCTGGAAGGCCAGGCCGGGGCCCTCCTCGCGGGTGAGGAAGACGTAGGGGCCGATGCGGGCGGCCACGCTCCTGCCGAGGACCTCCGCCCAGAATTCCGCCAGGCGTTCCGGGTCCTCGCAGTCGATGACGATGTCCTTGATCTGTGGCATGCGGCGATCCTCGCAGGCCCGGCACGCCAAGTGCGTGGCAGCAAAGGTGGGTTATTCGTCATTGCGGACATCCGGAGCCGCTTGAAGAATCGAGCGCATGACACGGCAGCGTCTCCACGCGAGCGGTAAGGACGTGCTCGTCGTCGTCTTCGACGACGTCCAGAGCCTCGATGTGACCGGGCCCGTCGAGGTGTTCACCGGCGCCGGTCATGCCGCCGGCGACCCCGGCCGCTACCGGGTCCGCACCGCGTCCCCCGACGGGCGGGCCGTACGGACGTCGAGCGGGATCAGGATCACGCCCGACCTCGCCCTCGCCGACGTGGAGACCCCGCACACCCTCCTCGTGCCCGGCGGCCCCGGCACCAGGGCCGGCGACCGGCGGCTCGTCGAGTGGCTGCGCGTCCACGGCGGCCGGGCCGAGCGACTGGTCTCCGTCTGCACCGGCGCCCTCGTCCTCGCCGAGGCCGGACTCCTCGACGGGCGACGCGCCACCACCCACTGGGCCTTCGCCCCGAAGCTCGCCCGCGACTACCCCTGCGTCGACGTCGACCCCGACCCCATCTACGTACGGGACGGCCACGTCGCCACCTCCGCCGGCGTCACCGCCGGCATCGACCTCGCCCTCGCGCTCGTCGAGGAGGACCTCGGCCGCGACATCGCCCTCACCGTCGCCCGGCACCTCGTCGTGTTCCTGCGCCGCCCCGGCAACCAGGCCCAGTTCAGCGCCCAACTGTCCGCGCAGACCGCACAGCGCGAGCCCCTGCGCGACGTCCAGCGCTGGATCAGCGAACACCCCGACGCCGACCTGTCCGTCACCGCCCTCGCCGAACGCGCCCGGCTCTCACCCCGGCACTTCGCGCGCGCCTTCCGCTCCGAGACCGGCACGACACCCGGCCGCTACGTCGACCGCGTACGCCTCGAACACGCCCGCCGACTGCTGGAGGACACCTCCGACAGCGTCGAGGAGATCTCCCGCTCCTGCGGATACGGCACCCCCGAGGCCATGCGCCGCGCCTTCGTCAAGGCCCTCGGTTCCGCGCCCGCCGAGTACCGCCGCCGCTTCCGCGTCACCGCCGTCCAGCCATGAGTCTCTCCGTACGTCGCCCGTGCCTGCCCACCCAGGCATGAGCCAGGACCGCACCTCGCCCCCACCTGCCCGCCCAGCCACGAACCGCGCCCGCGCGACCCCCACACCTGACCGACCAGCCATCAGCCGTGACCGCACCTCGCCCCCACCTGCCCGCCCAGCCACGAACCGCGCCCGCGCGAGCCCCGCACCTGCCCGACCAGCCATCAGCCGCGCCCGCGCGTCGCCCACGCCTGCCCGACCCGCCACGGACGCGCCCGCACCTCGACCGCGCCCGACCGCCCCGCCATCCGAAAGGACCGCACGCGCATGCAGATCGCCATCCTCCTCTACGACGAGTTCACCGCCCTCGACGCCATAGGCCCCTACCAGACCCTCAGCGCCCTCCCCGGTGCCGAGACCGTCTTCGTCGCCGAGCAGGCCGGGCCCGTCCTCGACGACAACCGGGTCCTGTCCCTCGTCGCCGCGAAGTGCCTGGACGAAGTCCGCCGGCCCGACATCGTCGTCGTCCCCGGGAGCGGCCACCCGAACCTCAGGAACCAGGCGGTCCTCGACTGGCTGCGGGCCGTCGACGCCACCTCCACCTGGACCGTCTCCGTGTGCACCGGATCGCTGCTGCTCGGCGCCGCCGGCCTGCTCGAGGGCCGCCGGGCCGCCACGCACTGGCTGGCCCTGGAGCACCTGCCGCGCTTCGGCGCCGAGGCGACCGGCGAGCGGGTCGTCTTCGACGGCAAGTACGTCACGGGCGCCGGCGTGTCCGCCGGCATCGACCTCGGGCTCGCCCTCGTCGGGCGCATCGCCGGGGACGCCCACGCGCAGGCCGTCCAGCTGATGATCGAGTACGACCCCCGGCCGCCGTACGACGCGGGCTCCCCCGACAAGGCCCCGGCCGACGTGGTGGCGGGCTTCCGCCGCAACGGGCTGCCCGTCGACGCGTAGGCGGGCCGGGCGCCCCGGGAGCCGCCTGGCTGGTCGCGTCGGCACCACCTGGTCCGCCACCACCGCCGCCGGCTCGCGGTGGCGGCCTTCGTACCGCACCGATTCGTACCTCACTGAACCGAAGGGAAGTACCCCGATGGACCGCCGAGACGTCCTCCGTACCGCCGCCACCACGGTCGGCGCCGCCACTCTCGCCGCGACCGGCATCGGCACCGCGACAGCCGCGACCGGCACCGCGACACCGGCGCAGCGGGCATTACGCGTTCACGTCGTCCTCTTCGACGGCGTCGAGGAGCTCGACTTCGCCGCCCCGTACGAGGTGTTCTCCCTCGCAGGCCGGGTCGGCTCCCGCCCGGTCGACGTCCAGTACGTCACCGCCACCGGCCCCGGCACCGTCCACGCCGCCTACGGCACCGAGATCCGGGTGCGCCGGCGCTGGGCGCCGCACGAGGCGGACGTCCTCGTCGTGCCGGGCGGCGGCTACCAGCGCCCCGACGCCCCCGGCGTACGGGCCGAGATCGCGCGCGGCACCCTGCCCCGCGCCCTCGCCGCCGCACCCCGCGAGGGCCTGACGATCACCTCGGTGTGCACCGGCGCCATGCTGCTGTCCGCCGCCGGGATCACCCGCGACCGCCCCTGCACCACCCACCACCTGGCCCGCCCCGACCTGGAGGCGCAGGGCGGGATCCTGAAGGACGCCCGCGTGGTCGACGACGGCGACCTCGTCACCGCCGGCGGCATCACCTCGGGCCTGGAGCTGGGCCTGTGGATGGCCCGCCGCGAACTGGGCCCCGAGACCGCGCTCAAGGCCGAGACCGCCCTGGAGTACGAGGCACGCGGCACCGTCTGGACACGCACGCCGCGCACACGCTGACGCGGGCCGGATGACGGCGGTCGGCCGGGCCCGGGGCAGTCAGCCGACCGCCCGCCCCACCGCCACGCCCAGGTACACCGCGCCCAGCGACACCGCCGTCGTCACGACGACGTTGGCGGCGGCGAGGCCCCGCGATCCCGAGCGGGCGAGGCGCAGGGTCTCGTACGAGAACGTCGAGTACGTGGTGAGCGCGCCGCACAGCCCCGTGCCGAGCAGCGCGTACGCGGGCGCCGACACCGCGGCGCCCGTCAGCACGCCGAGGACCAGCGAGCCCAGCAGGTTGACCGTGAGCGTGCCCCACGGGAAGACGGTGTCGTGGCGGGCCTGCACGGCGCGGTCCGTCAGGTACCGCAGGGGCGCGCCGACGGCGCCGCCCGCCAGGACGAGGAGCCAGGTCACCCGGGGGTCCTCCTGCCCCGGAAGCGGATGACCTCGCAGTCGTCGAGGGTCACCAGGCCCTCCCCCACCAGCTCGTCCAGCTGCGGCAGGAAGCCCCGGACCCGCGCCTCCTCGTCCACGATCACCACCGCCACCGGCAGGTCCTCGCTCAGCGACAGCAGCCTGGACGTGTGGATCAGCGACGACGCGCCGAATCCCTCGACGCCCCGGAACACGCTCGCCCCGGCCAGGCCCGCCTCGTGCGCGCGGTGCACGATCTCCGCGTACAGCGGCCGGTGGTGCCACTGGTCGGACTCGCCGACGAACACCGTCAGCCGCAGCCCCCGCCCCGCGGCGGGCCTCGCCGCCGTCTCGTCGTCCGTCCTCGCGCGGTCGTCGTCCGTCATCGTCCGGGCCGTCCTCTCGTACCGCTCCGCCGCTCCAGCACCCGGCGCGTCGCCCCGGCCGCCAGCGCGACCGCCGCCAGCGCCACCACCAGGGTGCCCGCCAGGTACGCGACGGCCGTCCGCGCCTCGCCCCGGTCCACCAGACGGTGCACGTCCACGGCGTACGTCGAGAAGGTGGTGAAGCCGCCGAGCACGCCCGTACCGACGAAGGGGCGCAGCAGCCGGTGCGGGCGCCGCGCCTCGTCGAGCACCGCCATCAGCACGCCGATCAGCGCGCAGCCGACCGCGTTGATCCACAGGATCGCCCACGGGAACGCGTCCGGAGCGGCGGGCCACGCCAGCGACACCCCGTACCGGGCCGCGGCCCCCAGCGCGCCGCCCGCCGCGACCGCGCCGATCACGGGCCACTCCCGCAGCGCGGTCCCGGCACCGTGCGACGTCGTCATGGCTCCGGAGCCTAGTTTGCCGCTCCCTCTGCGGTGTACCCGGCCCGGCGAGAAACCCACAGAACGGAACAACGGGACAAACAGGACGAACAGGGATCGACGAACAGCGATCACAGGAGGCGAATCCCATGACATCCATGGTTGTCGGCGACATGCTGCGCAGCTACCCCGCCGACCTCGGCCGCGTCGACCGCGACGCGCTCGTGCGCTGCATCGAGGAGTGCGTGTCCTGCGCCCAGGCGTGCAGCGCCTGCGCCGACGCGTGTCTGTCCGAGGAGCACATCGGCGAACTCGCCAAGTGCGTGCGCACCGACCTGGACTGCGCCGACATCTGCCAGACCACGGCGGCGGTGCTGTCCCGCCACACCGGCTACGACGCGAACCTCACCCGCGCCATGCTCCGGGCCTGCGCCCTCGCCTGCTCCACCTGCGCCGACGAGTGCGAGCGCCACGCCGAGCGGCACGAGCACTGCCGCGTCTGCGCCGAAGCCTGCCGCCGCTGCGAGCAGGCGTGCAACGACCTGATGGGCTCGCTCGGGTAGCCCGTCACCGGGAGGTCAACCAGCGAGGAGCCGGGCCACCAGGGCGTCCATGTCCACCCGCTCCTCGCCCTCCGGCACCATCTCGTACGTCCGCTCCAGGAACCGCTGGAGCGAGTCCTCCGCCACCGTGAAGTCCGCCTGTCCGCACAGCTCGATGTGCACCCCGGGCCGTACCCGTACGTCGCCCTCGCCCACCGGCCGCCGCATGCCGTCCCGCAGCATGCCCCGGTCCAGCCGCCACTCCGCGTAGACGAAGGTGCCGTCCGTGAACGCCACCGTCACCGCGTACGGGTCGGCCGACGCGTCGTACGTCATATGAGCCAGCACCGGCAGGTCGTCGAGGCGCATGAAGAGCTTGTCGTGCAGGACCGTGCTCATGGCATCCCTCCAAGATCGGGGCCCGGGGTACGGGCGGGCCGGTGTCCGCTTCCCCCAGTGCCCCGCAGGAGCGCGGCCTATCCTGTTCGCCCGAGCAGGAGTGAAATCAGTCGCATATCCCCTTTCGGGGCTCACCACACGACCCTCCCTCCGCCTAACGTGGGCGGATGCCCGCGCCCCACTCTCCTCTCTCCGAGATCGCCGCGACCTACGCGCCGCGCTTCGCCGAGTTCGCCTTCGAGCCCGGCTTCGTCGCGGCGGTGGACCAGCACGTCGCCGCGCTGCGGGAGCGGATCGGGGCCGGTGGCGGGCCGGGGCTGATCCCCCACCCGCCCGCCCACGACGCCCTGTCGGACTACGCCCTCGGCTTCCTGGACGCCCTCGCGGAAACGGGCTGGGAGGAACCGCCGGGCCACGACTACGCGGTCTGCCGCCTCACAGCCATCTGCTGGCTGATCCACGAACACGGCCTCCTGAACGCGGCATAGCCGCCGACACGTCCGCCACCGCCGTTCCGCCGTGGCTTGCGCCGCGGTTCTCGCTGTGGCGCTGTCGCGCCGTTCCGCCGTTGTGGGCCGGCGTCGCCGGTGCCGCCGGTCCGTCGTTGTGGGCTGGCGTGGTGGTGCCGCCGTTTCGTCGTTGTGGGCAGTCGTTCCGCATGGGGGTCCCCCCTGGACGTAGTCCTTGGGGGAGGAACGGGTGGGCACAACGACGGAACGGCCACCCGGCCTGAGGGCCCACCCCCGGCGCGCACCACGACGGTGGGGAGTCCGGTGGCGGCCCGGGGGTCACGTGCTCAGATTGGCTCGCTCGGGGCCACGACAGCGAAACGTCCCAGCACCGCCAATCCTGCGCGCGCGACCCCCGGTCCACCCCCGTTACGTGCGTGGGCGGCTCTCCCCCGGTGGGGGTGGGGTGGGTGGGACCGCCCGCCCGTGGGCGGCTCACCGCCGGTGGGGGGGGCCGGTCCCGTCGGACAGGCGTTCCCCAGGCTCCGGGAGCCGGAGGCGCGGCCCGCGCGGGTCACATGGGGTCCACGCCGCCCCGGCGTTCCCGTTCCTGCTCCCGCTGCTGCGCCATCGCGTCCTCCCGCCCCGCCATGTACGCGGAGGCCCCGGTGCGGGCCCGCGCCGACTCCGACTCGGCCGCACTCAGCCAGCGCTCCATCCGCTGCCGCATCGGCACGATCGCCCCGCCGCCGACGCCGACGATCAGAATGCCGGCCGCCGCCGCGAGCACCGCGTACAGCACCGGCTGCGTGACGGCCGTGGCGATCCCGGCCTGTCCCAGCGCGGCGATCACGCCCAGGGCGACGATCACGCCCCAGACGACCGTGGCCACGGTCCGCCCGTACGAGACGCCCGACAGGACGCCCTGCACGATGCCGCGGACGGCGTTGGCGATGGCCATCGCGACGACCACCAGGACCAGGGCCACGATGGCCCTCGGCAGCCAGGCGACGATGCCGTTGATCATGTTGCTGATCGGGTTGGGCCCGAACACGCCGAACGCCAGCTGCAGGGTCACCAGCAGCAGCGCGTAGTAGACGACCTTGCTGATGATCCCGGTGGCGTCGTACTTGGAGTTCTGCAGCATCCGGGACGAGCCCGCGCGTTCACTGAGGCGTTCGAACCCGACCCGCCTCAGGACCCGGTCCAGCGCCTTGGCGATCAGCTTCGACACGAACCAGCCGATGGCCAGGATGACCAGGAAGGCCACGAACTTCGGTACGAACTGGGCGACCTTCGACCAGGCGTCGGATATGCCCTGCTGAAAGTCCACCGCCAGGGCGGTGGCGGTCGTGACGTGCTGGGACATGAGTGGCCCTCCACTCGAGAAGCCCCCCGCGGACGCTTTACTCCTTCGTGGATATCAGCCGGGTGCGCACCCCGCCCGCCCCGGCCGCCCCGGCGACCGCCATACGGATGACACACGGCGGGTGTACGGGGGTTCAGAAGCGGTCCGGGTACGTCACCGCGAGGGCGAGGTAGCCGACCAGGGCGACGGCCACGACGATGCCGACGACGGTCTCGGTCATCACACCTCCTGGAGGAAGGGAGGGGGAAGTGTCCCCGCCCGGCCACTCTGCCGCGCCGACGCCGGGGAGCCCGGCCCCTTGACGCCTCCCTGACGACGCGCGCCGCCCTCTTGGCGTAACCCGTACGCGTCCGCGTAGGCCGGTCGGCGCACACCGCTCTGCGAACCGGCCGTCCCCTCCCTACCGTGGCTGAATGATCGTCAGTTCTTCGGCCCGGATGGCGGCCGGCGCGACCGCCTTCCTGCTGCTGTTCATGCTGCTGCCGCTGCTCGTCATGTCGCAGGCCGCGGCCGCCGCCCCGCGTCCCGGTGAGCCCATGCCGCCCCGGCCGTCCCCGCGGGTCGACCCGGCGCTGCTGCACCGGCCCGGCACGCAGGTGCGCCTGCCGCCGGGCGTGGCGCGGCCGCCGGAGCTTTCGGCACGCTCGTGGCTGGTGGCCGACGCCGTGTCGGGTGATGTGCTGGCCGCGTACAACGCCCACCGCAGACTGCCGCCCGCCTCGACGCTGAAGGCGCTGTTCGCACTGACCGTGCTGCCCCGGCTGTCGCAGAGCACCCGGCACACGGTGACCGAGAAGGAGCTGAACGGGATCGGCTCGGGCAGCAGCCTGGTCGGTGTGAAGGAGGACGTCACGTACCGCGTGGCGGACCTGTGGCGCGGGGTGTTCCTGCACTCCGGGAACGACGCGGTGCGCGTCCTCGCCGGGATGAACGGCGGCTGGGCCGCGACCGCCCGCCGGATGGAGGCCACGGCCCGCTCGCTCGGGGCGCTCGACACCCGCGTGGTGTCGCCGGACGGGTACGACGCCGAGGGCCAGGTCTCGTCGGCGTACGACCTGGCGGTCTTCGGCCGGGCGGGGCTGCGGAACCCGGACTTCGCGCGCTACTGCGCACTGCCCTACGCCGAATTCCCGGCGGGGGGCTGGGCGTACGGCATCCGCAACACCAACCGGCTGCTCACGGGCGACGACGGGGTCTCCCGCTACCCGGGGATCATCGGCGTCAAGAACGGCTACACCAGCAACGCCGGTCACACCCTCATCGCCGCCGCCCGCCGGGGCGACCGGACGCTCGTCGTGTCCGTGATGGACCCGCGCCGGGGCGGTGCGCACGCGGTGTACGAGGAGGCCAGGGAGCTGCTCGACTGGGGCTTCGGGCCCGGCGCGAAGGCGCAGCCGGTGGGGTCGCTGTTGCCGCCCCCGCCACTGGCCGCGACGGCCGCCGCCCCGTCCGGCGCGGCGGAGCCGGCGGCACAGGCGGGGCCACGCGGCTCGGCCGGGCCGCGTGGCTCGGCGAGCAGCACGCCCGTACCCGTCGGCTCCCCATCGACGAAGACCCCCGCGAAGGCGAAGGCGATGGCGAGTGCCGCGGCCTCGCCGCGGGCCGGGGCGCACGGCGAGGGCGGCGGCCCGGCGGCACCCGCCCCCGGCCCGGTGGCGGCGGGCGCCGCCGGAGCCGGGGACGAGGCGCCGAGCGCGGTCCTGCCCCTGCTGGTGATCGGCTCGGCGTGCCTGGCCGCCGCCACCATGTGGTGGGCGCGGCGGCGGGCCCTGCGCTGAGCCGGCGCGGTTACGACGCGGGCTCGGGCTCGCCGCTCCCGTACGGGCGGGTGATGATCTCCATGGCCTGCCCGGACGGGTCCATGAAGTACACGCCACGCCCGCCGTCGTTGCGGTTGATCTCACCGGGCCGCTTCTGGTGCGGGTCGGCCCAGTAGGTGATCCCCAGCTTCTTGATCTTGTCGAAGGCCTCGTCGAACTCGGGCTCGGAGATCAGGAACGCGTAGTGCTGGGTGGTGATGTGCTCGGGCGGCACCGTCGCGAAGTCGAGGGTGACGCCGTTGGCGGTCTGCACGGGGAGGAAGGGCCCCATCTCCGGCCCGACCTCCAGGCCCAGGATGTGGGCGAGGAACTCGGCGGACTCGCGACGGTCCTTGGCGGCGATGATGGTGTGGTTGAGCTCTACTGACACGGTGGAATGCCTCCGTAAGGCAATCTCACGGGCACCTCCATGCCTCACCCGGTCGGTGACCGACACGCGATGCCGTACCTCGAGCCTAAGAAGATCGTCCGCGATCCGTCGAGCGGTTTTCGGACAACCATGCGACCCCTGGCGGACCGCCGCCCTCACCTCCGCAGCGCCCACCGCTGTACGGCCTCCAGCGGGCCCGTCGAGAAGCGGCGCAGCCACAGCGTCGAGCCGATCAGGAGCACCGCGGAGACCGCGGCCCACAGGCCCATCACCCACCACGGCCGCCACGCGTCGCCCAGCCGCGCCGCCAGGCCCAGGCCGAAGCCGTACGCGACGAGCACGCACAGCAGGTTCTGCAGGACGTAGCCCGACAGGGCGGTCCGGCCCACCGAGGTGAGCGCCCCCATCAGCGGCCCGGGCCGCCGCACGCGGTCCACGAGCGCGCCGATCAGCCCCATGTAGCCGACCGCGACCAGCGGGGCCGCCACGTACCGGCCCAGCAGGAACCAGTCGCCGCCCGCCACGGCCACCGCCACGTTCAGCGGCACGCCGAGGCCCAGGCCCCAGGCCAGCATGCGGGACCGGAGGCGCCGCGCCGTGGCGTCCGCGCCGAACGCGCCCGCGCGGAAGAGCCGTACGCCCAGCAGGAACAGGAACACCAGTAGCCCGAACGACAGGACCGGCTCCAGGCGCAGCGCGATCGCGTTCTCCAGCCGGAAGGCGATCTGGTCGCCCCAGCTGCCGTGCGCGTACAGGTCGCGCACCTCGGGCGAGACGCCGCCGCCGTCCCCGGAGTCCGCGGCGAGGACCAACGCGGCCGTCAGCAGCCCCATGAGGGTCAGGTGGACACCGGCCGCCCAGGCCATGGCCCGGCGCTGGGCCCGCAGGGAGCGGGTGAGCAGCCAGGCCACGAGCAGCGCGGTCACGGCGTAGCCCATCAGCACGTCCCAGGCGAAGACCAGCACGAAGTGCACCGTGCCCTCCGCGAACAGGAACAGCGCCCGCCACCGGTACCGGCCGGGCCACGGCTGTCCGCGCCGCTCGGCCGACCCGTACTGGATGGCCAGGCCCACCCCGAACAGGATGGTCAGCATCGACAGGAACTTGCCGTCGGCGAGCAGCCGGAACACGCTCTCGGCCGCGTCGGGGAACGAGCCGAACGACGGGGACAACTCGCCCTGGAGGACGCCCCATTCGGCTCCGGGCCCGGTGAAGACCCAGACGTTCGTCATGAGCGTGCCGAGGATCGCGGCGCCGCGCAGGATGTCGAGGAGCGGCAGCCGGCCCTTGCCCGTGGCCGTGGCCGCGCCCCCGTTCGAGACCATGGTGTCCGTCATGTCCCCATCGTCGGAGCGGCGATCCGCCGTTTCGTCGTGACGGGTGACGAACCGCCCCTGCATCGAAGGATGTAGTGGGCGCGCGGGGGTCGTCGGTCAGTACGGGGTCCTGCGGCCCGCGATGTACACCCTGAGCCGCCGCGTGTCCTGTTCCGTCCACCCCTCCGGGGGCACGACCGCCGCCCATCCGTCCACCGGGCCCGCGCCGTAGCGGTGGCCGTGCGGCGCCTGTACGCCGTAGCTGACGGCCATGTCGACGGTCGTCTGCCAGAAGGCCACGAACGGGAACCAGTTGATCTCGGTGGTGATGTCGGGGCCGAGGGGATCGTCCATCCACTCGGGCCGTTCGAAGAGCAGGTCGGTGGACCACCACACGATGGGGTCGGAGGCGTTCTGCAGGTACACCAGGCGCGGGAAGTCCCACGGCTTCCCGGCCGGCCGGCGCAGGTCGGTCGCGGCGAACTGGGCGACCCGCACGTGCCGCCCGTCGTCGTACTGCGGGCGCCACACCGGGCTGCCCGGGTCGCGGCCGCCGCGCACCTCCCCGGAGATCGGCGAGAAGTTGGGGGTGCCCAGCAGCAGCCCGCCGTCGGTGGAGGCCAGCAGGTCGTCCAGGCCGTCGAAGGACGCCTCGACGGCGTACGCGCCGAGGCTCTCGCCCGTGACGACCAGCTTGGGGCGCGCGGCCTGCGGCAGGGCGGAGACCCGGGCGCGTACGGCGTCGACGAGGGCGCGGGTCGCGCGGCCGGCCTTCTCCTCGTCGACGAGGAAGGACAGCCAGGAGGGGAGGTACGAGTACTGGACGGCGACGATCGCGGTGTCGCCGCCGTGCAGGTACTCCAGCGACTGGGCCACGTTGGAGTCGATCCAGCCGCTGCCGGTCGTGCCCGCGACGGCCAGCACCCTGCGGGTGAACGCTCCGGTGCGTTCCAGTTCGCGGACGGCGAGCCGGGCCTGTGCGCGGAACGGCTCGTTCTCGTCGGTGCGGCCGGGGAACGCCCGCGGCAGCTGGGAGCTGATGTAGACGCGGACGGGGTCCTTGGCGGGGCGGCCCGTGAACGCCGCTATCTGGCGGCGGGTGGGCACGGTGCCGGTGAAGTTGCGGCCCTGGTAGCCCAGGTCCTGCCAGCGCACCAGCGAGCCGGGGCCGCCGGAGACGTACCGGGACGAGGGGCGCCGTACGCCGTCCTTGGTGCCGCGGTTGGTGGTCTCGGCGATCCGGTCGGCGATGTCGACGACGCCCCGGTCGAAGACGACGTCGCGGACCCCGACGGTGACGATCAGCGCGGTCAGGACCAGCCCCGTGGAGACGGCGACCGGGCGCGGGAGCCAGCCGCCGAGCGCCCGGATCAGCCGCCGCGCCCCCAGGCGTACGAGCCGGGCGACGACCAGGAGCAGCGCGCACAGGGCGACCGCGATCAGCGCGATCATCATGGTGTGCCAGGTCAGCGCGGGCGGCAGGCCCTGTAACCGGCGCAGCCTGCGCTGCATGTCGGCGCTCTCGGAGATGAGCAGGCCGGCCAGGACGGGGCCCAGCACCCAGTACGCCTGCCAGCACCGCACTCGTACGGCCTGCCGCACGGAGGCCCGGGGCCGCCACGGCACGAGGGCGCGGGCGAGGCCGGCGAGGGTGGCGCCGACCGCGTACCCGATGGCGGCGGTGATTCCGCCGATGACGCCCTGGAGGATCCACGGGCGCGGGACGAGCGAGGGCGTCAGCGACAGCCAGAAGAAGAAGGTGGCGACGCACAGGGCGGTCAGATCGGGCCAGCGGCGGACGACCCGGCGGGGGTCGGCGGGGTCGCGGTAGGGGCGGGCGGCGAACCCGGTGAGGGCCTTCAGGGCGGCGCGCCCCTGGCGGGCGAGGCGCGGCCCGCCGGCGTGCAGCAGGGCGGTGCCGGCGGCGCGTCCGAGGGCCCCGTACGCCCCGGCCACGCCGTGCCCCAGCCGATCGCCGGAGCTCGCCGGCTGCCCGGCGGCCCGCCCCCCGGCACTCATGCGCCGAACGGTAGCCGGACGCTCTCGACGAACGCGAACAGGTTGGTCCGCATCCGGTCGATCCTCTCCTCCAGGTTCAGCGACTCCTCGTACCGCGCGGACCGCAGGGCGGGCTGCCGCTTGCCCCGCACGTAGAGCGGGCACGCCAGGTCGGCGCAGATGTACAGGCCGACGGTGTTGCCGTCCCGCCCGGCGGCGCCGGCGCGCGGCGCGGCGAACAGCGCGACGCCCGACGAGGCGTGCCCGGTGAGGCAGATCCGGCACAGGCTGGACTTCACGGCGCTCGTACGGGACTTCTCCGGCACGCGCAGGCTGATCCCGACCGGGGCCTCGCCCGGTGCGTCGGGCGGCAGGACGAGATGGGCGCGCAGCGGGGCGCCGGGGTCGCGCCAGCCCAGGAAGTCGAGGTCCTCCCAGGGCAGTTCACCGAAGTCGGCCGGGAGCTTGAGGCGGGCGGCCTCCCCCTTGGTGCAGTTCACGAAGGAGGCGCGTATCTGTTTCTCGGTGAGAGGTTCCACGTGAGGGGACCGTACGGAGGCCGCCCGCATATGTCATCCGATTTTTCCCGTTTGATTCGCACTCTGTGGGTACTCGGTGGCCATGAGTACACAATCAGCGACTCCGAACACCGGTGGTGGCGCCAAGGCGACCACCTCCAGCCAGCCGATCTCGCTGGCCCGGGAGATCCAGGGCCGCGTCCGCACCTGCAGGCCCGCACGTACGGACAGAGAGCCGGAGGACCCCGCGGCGCAGGACTGGAACATCGTGCGGGGTGAGGACTGAAGCGCTACTCCATCAGGTGGGCGTAGCTCCTCGGGTGCTTCGCCAGGAACTCCCGCAGTGACATGGGCGCGTGTCCCGTCAGCCGTCGTACGGTGTCGGAGACCGCGCCCAGCTCACCGCGGGCCATGGCCTCGTACGAGGTGACCCATCCTCTGACCTCCCACTCCGGGGCCCCGTAGTGGGCGCGCGACGCGTACGCCTCGGCCCTGGTCTCCGGCAGGTAGCGGATGGTCCGCCCGGTGGCGCGGGACATCTCCTCGGCGGCCTCGGCGAGGGTGAACGCGACGGGCCCGGTCACGTCGTAGGTCGCCCCGTCGTGCGCCGGGGCGTCCAGCAGCACCACGGCGGCGACATCGGCGATGTCCGCATGGCCGACGGCGGCGACCCGGCCGTTGCCGGCGGGACCCCGGACGACGCCGTCACGCCCGGTCATCGCGGGGATGGCGGCGAGGTACCAGCTGTCCCGCAGGAAGGTGTGCGCGAGGCCGTCGTGGGCGCGCACGTACTGCTCGGTGTGCCAGTGGTCGCGGGCGAAGGTGAACGTGGCGTCGGGCGCGGCGCCCTGGAAGGACAGATAGACGATCCGCTCCACTCCGGCCGAGATGGCCGCGTCGACAGCGGACCGGTGCTCCTCCACCCGCCCGGGCCACTCGTGCGCGGACACGAGGAACAGGGTGTCGGCGCCCTCCAGCGCGGCGCACATGGCCTCTCGGTCCCCGTACTCGGCTCCCGGTGCCTTCACCGCCCCCGGGACGTCCGGGATCCGCGCCGGGTCCCGCCCCACCTGCCGTACGGCCACGCCACCCGCCACCAGGCGGTCGACGACCCGCCGCCCGACACGCCCACTGGCCCCGGTGACGGCGACGACTCCTGGGCTCGGGCTCATGCCCGCAGTCTCCGCCGCCACCGTCCGTCCGGCACGCGGAGCCGGTCCGACCGGGGCACGGGCGGTGCCGCCGGCCCGCGCTCACGTGTCGGGGCAGTCCGCCTGAACCCACGTGGCGGTCAGATCCCGGCAGACGACGTACAGCGTGCCGGGCCGCAGGGCCACTTCGTGGGAACAGCCGTGCGGGTGGGGAAGCACCTCGTCGAGGATGACGGTCCCGAGCCCGGCGAGCACATCAGGGTGGGGAATGTCGACCCGGACCTCCGCGACGTCCGCGTAACGGATCACGAGATCCTCGTCGTGCTTCCAGCAGTTGTGCCGGAAGAAGGCCTCGACGTCCGGACGGTCGCCGCCGGGCAGACCGAGCCGCTGCAGCACCAGGTCCTTCGTGCAGCGCTTGCCGCCGAAGCTGTAGTGCGCCGGGTCTTCGGCGAAGGCGCGGGCACCGGCGGGCAGGTCCCGGACCAGCTCGGGCAGGCGCTCGAGGTAGCGCGCGGGGCTGATGACGCCCGTCAGTTCACCTACCCGCGCCTCGAGTTCGACGTACCGCACTGGTCTCTCCTGCCTGCCGCGCGTGCCGCGGCCCGCGATGGGCCGTCATGATCGCATGGCCCCGGGACGGTCACATCACCCGGGCGAAGATGCGGGCGCCGTTGTGGAACGTGATGGTCATGCCCTGCTGCGTCGACCACCGCTCGACGACGGCGATCTCGGGGTGCTCCGCCTGCAGGAGGGTGGCCGCCATCCACCCTTCGGGCCCCTCGCCCGGCTGCGGGGCGTCACCGGCCGCCGGGGCGCCGGTCACGGGATCGTCGCTGAAGTTCTCGTGCTTGGCGCCTTCCGGGAGCTGCCCGAGGAACTGCCACCGGACCTCACGGTCGGTCGTGACGACGACGCCGTACGGATGCTTGGTGTCGCCCGCGTCGGCGAGCGTCTGAACATGGCTGGCGGTGGACCTGTTCTTGACGACGCCGATGACGAATTCGACGAAGCGGGCGGGACGCATCTCTGACCATTTCCTCTCGCCGGGGACGAGGGTGGTAACGAAGAGCCGTCGCGAGAGTCACCGCCGGCGGTCAGTCCTCGCCAAGCCGCTTGTAGAGGTGCACGTCCTCGTGCCCGCCGGGGACGCCGGGGGTGCGACCGGTGACCACATAGCCGAGCTTCTGATAAAAGCCGGGCGCCTGGAACGAATACGAGGACACGGCCACGTGCCGGCACCCGCGCCGCCGCGCCTCCTCCTCGGCGGCCTCCATCAGCCGCGTCCCCAGCCCGGAGCCGCGCTGGTCGTCCCGCACCCACAGCATGTGGATCTCGCAGCTGTCGCCCCAGGTCCATCCGGTCAGCCCACCGATGACGGCCCCGTCGTCGTCGGTGGCCCGAATGGCCATCTCGTCCCCGTCGTCGGCCCCGGTCGCCCGGGCGTTGAAGGCCGTGAGGGCCTCGTCCAACAGGTCCGCCAGCTCCTTGTCCTCACCACCGGTGGTGAGCTTCATCCGCCGTCGCCTCCTTCACACGCGCAACACCCCGGGTCTACCACGGAATTGCCGCGAGGCCCCGCCCGAACGCCGCAGTCCGGCCACGGCGCACAGTCCGGGTCCGGCACGGGATGCACGTACAGATCCGGCCGGGCCCCGGACGCGCCGTCCGGCATGACGATGCGCTCCTGACGCGACCCGAGCGGCCCCCTGATGGTGGGGACAGGAGCGGACACCCCAGGGGCGACCCCGGCAGGAGGCGCGGCCCGCCGGCCAAGGGGCGGGCCCGCGGCCGGCGGGCCCGCACCTCGGGGGTCACTCCGAGTCGTCCGCCTCCAGGTCGCCCTCCGTCTCCAGGAACACCTGCTTCAGGGCCTCCAGGATCTGCGGGTCCGGCTTCGCCCACATGCCGCGGGACTCCGCCTCCAGGAGGCGCTCCGCGATGCCGTGGAGGGCCCAGGGGTTGGCCTGCTGCAGGAACGCGCGGTTCTCCGGGTCCAGGACGTACGTCTCCGTCAGCTTGTCGTACATCCAGTCGGCCACCACGCCCGTCGTGGCGTCGTAGCCGAAGAGGTAGTCGACGGTCGCCGCCAGCTCGAACGCGCCCTTGTAGCCGTGGCGGCGCATCGCCTCGATCCAGCGCGGGTTGACGACGCGGGCGCGGAAGACGCGGGACGTCTCCTCGACCAGGGTGCGCGTGCGGACCGTCTCCGGGCGCGTCGAGTCGCCGATGTACGCCTCGGGGGCGGTGCCCCGCAGCGCGCGGACCGTCGCGACCATGCCGCCGTGGTACTGGAAGTAGTCGTCGGAGTCGGCGATGTCGTGCTCGCGCGTGTCCGTGTTCTTGGCCGCGACGGCGATCCGCTTGTACGCCGTCTCCATCTCGTCGCGCGCCGGGCGCCCGTCCAGGCCCCGGCCGTACGCGTAGCCGCCCCACACGGTGTAGACCTCGGCCAGGTCGGCGTCCGTACGCCAGTCGCGCGAGTCGATCAGCTGGAGCAGGCCCGCGCCGTACGTGCCCGGGCGGGAGCCGAAGATGCGGGTCGTGGCGCGGCGCTCGTCGCCGTGGGCCGCCAGGTCGGCCTGGGTGTGGGCGCGCACGTGGTTGGACTCGGCCGGCTCGTCCAGGCCCGCCGCCAGCCGTACCGCGTCGTCCAGCAGGGCGATGGTGTGCGGGAACGCGTCCCGGAAGAAGCCCGAGATGCGCAGGGTGACATCGATGCGGGGCCGGCCCAGCTCGTCGAGCGGGATGGGCTCCAGGCCCGTCACCCGGCGCGACGCCTCGTCCCAGACGGGGCGCACGCCCATCAGCGCCAGCGCCTCGGCGACGTCGTCGCCGCTCGTGCGCATCGCGCTCGTACCCCACAGGGAGAGGCCGACGGACGTGGGCCATTCGCCGTTGTCCGCGCGGTAGCGCTCCAGGAGGGAGTCCGCCAGCGCCTGACCCGTCTCCCACGCCAGGCGCGACGGTACGGCCTTGGGGTCGACCGAGTAGAAGTTCCGGCCCGTCGGGAGGACGTTCACCAGGCCCCGCAGGGGGGAGCCGGACGGGCCCGCCGGGACGAACCCGCCGTTCAGCGCGTGCACCGCGTGGTCGAGCTCGGCCGTCGTCGCGGCCAGGCGCGGCACGACCTGCCGGGCGGCGAAGTCCAGGACCGCCGCCACCTGGTCGCCACGGCCGGCGGACACGCGGTCCACCGCCGCCGGGTCCCAGCCCGCCTCCTCCATGGCCTCCACCAGCGCGCGGGCCTCGGCCTCCGCCGCGTCGGCGGTCGTACGGGTCGCCGCCGACTCGTCCAGGCCGAGCGCCTCGCGCAGACCCGGCAGCGCGGCCGTGCCGCCCCAGATCTGGCGGGCGCGCAGGATGGACAGGACCAGGTTGACCCGCTCGGGCCCCGTCGGGGCCGTACCGAGCACGTGGAGGCCGTCGCGGATCTGCGCGTCCTTCACCTCGCACAGCCAGCCGTCGACGTGGAGCAGGAAGTCGTCGAAGCCCTCGTCGTCGGGGCGCTCCTCCATGCCGAGGTCGTGGTCGAGCCGGGCCGCCTGGATGAGGGTCCAGATCTGGGCGCGGATCGCGGGCAGCTTGGCCGGGTCCATGGAGGAGATCTGCGCGTACTCGTCGAGCAGCTGCTCCAGGCGCGTGATGTCGCCGTACGACTCGGCGCGGGCCATCGGCGGCACCAGGTGGTCGACGAGCGTGGCGTGGACACGGCGCTTGGCCTGCGTGCCCTCGCCCGGGTCGTTGACCAGGAACGGGTAGACGAGGGGGAGGTCGCCGAGGGCGGCGTCCGGGCCGCACGCCGCCGACAGGCCGGCGTTCTTGCCGGGCAGCCACTCCAGGTTGCCGTGCTTGCCGAGGTGGACCATGGCGTCCGCGCCGAAACCGCCGTCGGCGGCCGGAGTGGCGATCCAGCGGTAGGCGGCCAGGTAGTGGTGGGACGGCGGCAGGTCCGGGTCGTGGTAGATCGCGATCGGGTTCTCGCCGAAGCCGCGCGGCGGCTGGATGAGGACCAGCAGGTTCCCGCGGCGCAGCGCGGCCAGCACGATGTCGCCCTCGGGGTTGCGGGACCGGTCGAGGAACATCTCGCCGGGCGGCGGCCCCCAGTGCTGCTCGACCTCGGCGCGCAGCTCCTGCGGCAGGGTCGCGTACCAGCGCTTGTAGTCGGCGGCCGGGATACGGACGGGGTTGCGGGCCAGCTGCTCCTCGGTGAGCCAGTCCTGGTCGTGGCCGCCCGCCTCGATGAGCGCGTAGATCAGCTCGTCGCCGTCGCCGGAGGTGAGCCCCGGGATGTCCTCCTCGGGCCCGAAGTCGTAGCCCTCGGCCCGCAGTCGGCGCAGCAGGGCGACCGCGGAGGCCGGGGTGTCGAGGCCGACGGCGTTGCCGATGCGGGAGTGCTTCGTCGGGTACGCGGAGAGGACGAGCGCCAGACGCTTGTCGGCGTTCGGGATGTGGCGCAGCCGGGCGTGGCGTACGGCGATCCCGGCGACGCGCGCGGCGCGCTCGGGGTCGGCGACGTACGCCGGGAGGCCGTCCTCGTCGATCTCCTTGAAGGAGAACGGGACGGTGATGAGACGCCCGTCGAACTCGGGCACGGCGACCTGGCTGGCGGCGTCGAGCGGGGACAGGCCCTCGTCGTTCTCCTCCCAGACGCTGCGCGGCCCGGTCAGGCACAGGGCCTGCAGGACGGGCACGTCGAGCGCGGCGAGCGCGCCCGCGTCCCAGGCCTCGTCGTCTCCGCCGGCCTGGGCCTCGGCGGGCTTGGTGCCGCCGGCGGCGAGGACGGTGGTGACGACGGCGTCGGCCTCGCCCAGCCGCTCCAGCAGCTCGGGCTCGGGCGCCCGCAGGGACGCCACGTACAGGGGGAGGGCGCGGCCGCCGGCGTCCTCGATCGCGTCGCAGAGGGCGCCGACGAAGGCGGTGTTGCCGCTCATGTGGTGGGCCCGGTAGTAGAGCACGGCGACCGTCGGGCCGTCGGTGGTGCGCGAGGCGCGCTCCAGCGGGCCCCAGGTGGGCGCGGCGGCCGGGGGCTCGAAGCCGTGGCCGGTGAGCAGCACGGTGTCGGAGAGGAACCGGGCGAGCTGTTCCAGATTGTCCGGTCCGCCGTGCGCCAGGTAGGCGTGCGCCTCGGTGGCGACGCCGATGGGGACGGTGGAGGCCTCCATCAGCTGGGCGTCGGGGGCCTGTTCGCCGGTGAGGAAGACCACGGGCCGGTCCTGGGCGCGGAGCAGGTCGATGCCCTCCTCCCAGGCGCGCAGCCCGCCGAGGAGCCGTACGACGACGAGGTCGGCGCCGTCGAGGAGGCCGGGCAGGTCGTCGATGGGGAGCCGGGAGGGGTTGGCGAACCGGTACGCGACCGGGCCGCCCGCCGCTCGGGCGCTCAGCAGGTCGGTGTCGGAGTGCGAGAGCAGCAGGATCACGGCGTGCCGGGCCTTCCTCGGGGTGTCCTCGCCCCGGGTGGTCGTGGGGTGGCGGGAGTTCCTGACTCACCGGGACCCCTGGGTCGGGGCCCGGCTCACAGTGGCGGGACCGCGCCGGAATTCCACCGGGCTTCCTCCCTAGGGTCCTGGGACCCTGTGCCGTCTGCATAGTAGAGGCTGCGCGTATGCTCGCCGCCATGCCGCCCAGCTCATCAAATCCCCGGAACAGGGGTGAAACACACATACGGGACCGCGGCGACGCCTGCCCGGGTGCGCTGCGGCTGCACCGGGCGGACGACGGCGGTCTCGCGCGGCTGCGCCTGCCCACCGGTATCCTGACGTCCCGTCAAGTAGCGGTGCTGGCCGATGTGGCGGACCGGCTGGGCGACGGCCACCTCGGCGTCACCTCGCGCGGCAACCTCGACCTGCGCGGTCTCGGCGAGGGCTGCGGCCTGGAGCTGGCCGGCCTGCTGCGGGAGGCGGGGCTGCTGCCGTCGGAGCGGCACGAGCGGATCCGCAACATGGTGGTCTCGCCGCTGACCGGACTCGACGGACTGGGCCTCGCCGACGTCCGGTTGTGGGCCCGTGACCTGGACGCACTGCTGTGCGCGGGGGAGTGGACCACGGAGCTGTCGGGCCGCTTCCTGTTCGCCGTCGACGACGGCCGCGGCGATGTGGCGGCGCTGGGCGCCGATGTGACGTTGCTCGCAGAGCCCGACGGGCGTGCTCTGGTACGGATCGGGGGTCAGGACCAAGGCCTCGCGTGGCGGGTGGCGGCGGCCGACGCCCCACGGGCCGCGCTGGCGGCGGCCGAGGCGTTTCTCGCGGCCGCCCGGGAGGCGGGCACGGGTGCCTGGCGGGTGGCCGAGCTGCCGGCCGGGCGGGCCCTGGAGGAGGCCGTGACGGGTCACCTGGAGCGCGCGGGCATCGCCGCCGGGCGCACCGCACCGGCCGCGCTCCCCGTGGGCGCGCCCCCGGAGCCGGGCGTCGTCGCCGGGCGGGCGGTGTCGGTCGTGGCGCCCCTCGGGCGGGTCACCAGCGACCAGTTCCGCGCCCTGCTGCCCGCCGTGGAGGTACGCGTCACCCCGTGGCGCGGGTTCGTCGTGACGGGCCTCGCGGACGCGGCGGCGGCCGCGGCGCGGCTCGCGGAGCTGGCGGCGGCCGGGTTCCTGGCCCGCCACGGCTCACCGTGGCTCGGGGTGAGCGCCTGCACCGGCCGCCCGGGCTGCGGCAAGGCCCTGGCGGACGTACGGGCGGACGCGCGGCCGCTGGACCACGGTGGCCTGCCGGTCCACTGGTCGGGCTGCGCCCGCCGCTGCGGCCATCCGCAGGGCGACTGGGTGGACGTACTCGCCACCGAGGACGGCACGTACGCGGTGACCGTACGACGAGACAACGACGTACAGAACGCACAGAGATGAGCGGGAGCACAGTGTTCGACTACGAGAAGGACGGGGCGGAGATCTACCGCCAGTCCTTTGCCACGATCCGCGCCGAGGCGGATCTCGCGGGGCTGCCCGCCGACGTCAGCCAGGTCGCCGTGCGGATGATCCACGCCTGCGGCATGGTCGACCTGGTCCGCGACCTCGCCTACAGCCCGCGGGTCGTCTCCCGCGCCCGCGCGGCCCTGCGGTCCGGTGCGCCGATCCTGTGCGACGCGCAGATGGTCGCGAGCGGCGTGACCCGCAAGCGGCTGCCGGCCGACAACGAGGTGATCTGCACCCTGTCCGACCCGTCCGTGCCGGACCTCGCCGCCGAACTGGGCACCACCCGCAGCGCGGCCGCGCTGGAGCTGTGGCGGGACCGCCTGGAGGGCTCGGTCGTGGCCATCGGCAACGCGCCCACCGCCCTGTTCCACCTCCTGGAGATGATCGCCAAGGGCGCCCCGCGCCCGGCCGCGGTCCTCGGCATCCCGGTGGGCTTCATCGGCGCGGCCGAGTCCAAGGAGGCGCTGGCGGCGTCCGACCTGGAACACATCGTCGTACGGGGCCGGCGCGGCGGCAGCGCCATGACGGCCGCGGCGGTCAACGCGATCGCGAGCGAGGCGGAATGAGCGGCAACCCGAAGGCGACCGGCAAGCTGTACGGCGTCGGGCTCGGCCCCGGCGACCCGTCCCTGATGACCGTACGGGCCGTCGAGGTCATCGCGGAGGCGGACGTCGTCGCGTACCACTGCGCCCGCCACGGCCGTTCCATCGCCCGGTCCATCGCGGCGAAGCACATCCGCGAGGACCACGTCGAGGAGCGGCTGATGTACCCGCTCACGGTGGAGACGACGGACCACCCCGGCGGCTACCGGGGCGCGCTGAACGACTTCTACGAGGAGGCGTCGGCCCGCCTGGCCGCGCACCTCGACGCGGGCCGGACCGTGGCCGTCCTCGCCGAGGGCGACCCGCTGTTCTACGGCTCGTACCAGCACATGCACAAGCGGCTGGCGCACCGCTACGACACGGAGGTGGTCCCCGGCGTCACCTCCGTGAGCGCGGCGGCCGCGACGATCGGCAAGCCGCTGGTGGAGGCCGAGGAGATCCTGACGATCATCCCGGGGACGCTGCCGGAGGAGGAGCTGACGGCCCGGCTGGCCGCGACGGACTCGGCCGTGGTGATGAAGCTGGGCCGGACCTTCCCCGCCGTGCGCCGGGCGCTGGAGAGCACGAACCGGCTGGCGGACGCGCACTACGTCGAGCGGGCCACGATGGAGGGGCAGCGGACGGCGCCGCTCTCCGAGGTGGACCCGGATTCGGTGCCGTACTTCTCGGTGGCGGTGCTGCCGTCCCGCGTGGACACCGGCCCGGCCGCGCCCGAGCGGGGCGAGGTGCTGGTCGTCGGCACGGGCCCGGCCGGCCCGGGGTGGCTGACGCCCGAGACGCGCGGCGCGCTGGCGTCGGCGACGGACCTGGTGGGCTACACGACGTACCTGGACCGGGTGCCGGAGCGGCCGGGTCAGCGGCGGCACGGCTCCGACAACAAGGTGGAGGCGGAGCGCGCCGAGTTCGCGCTGGACCTGGCGCGGCGCGGGCGGCGCGTGGCGGTGGTGTCGGGCGGCGACCCGGGCGTGTTCGCCATGGCGACGGCGGTGCTGGAGGCCGCGTCGCAGGAGGAGTACGCCGACGTCCCCGTACGCGTCCTGCCCGGGGTGACCGCGGCGAACGCGGCGGCCGCGAAGGCGGGTGCGCCGCTGGGCCACGACTACGCGACGATCTCGCTGTCGGACCGGCTCAAGCCGTGGGACGTCATCGCGGCGCGGCTGCGCGCCGCGGCATCGGCGGACCTGGTGCTGGCGCTGTACAACCCGGGCTCCCGCAGCCGTACGTGGCAGGTGGCCCAGGCCAGGGACCTGCTGCTGGAGCTGCGCGCCCCCGACACCCCCGTGGTGGTGGCCCGGGACGTGGGCGGCCCGGAGGAGTCGGTGCGGGTGCTGTCCCTGAAGGACCTGGACCCGTCGGAGGTCGACATGCGCACACTGCTGCTGATCGGCTCGTCCCAGACGCGAGCGGTACGGCGCGGCGACGGCGGGACGGTGGCGTGGACACCGCGGAGGTACCCGGAGCGGTGAGGCCACCGGCGCCCCTCAGGGCGCTGTAAGACCGCTATAGTCGCCCCTATGGCGAACACGACCATCCAGGTTCCGCGTGAGACCCGCGACCACCTCGCGGCACTCGCCGCTGAGCGTGGGCTCACGCTCGGTCAGCTCGTACAGCAGCTCGCCGAGCGGGAGCCCACGCAGGCACAAATCGCCGAACGTCTGCGGGCGGACCGCGATGCGGCGAGACGCAACATGGGAACGGACGTGTCGGACGAGGAGTTCGACGCGGCTCCCGACGTGCTGGGCAACATCTACCGCATCGCCGCGGAGAAGATCAGGACCGCACGCGGATCCGCAGCGTGATCATCCTCGACACCAGCGCGGTCGGGGCACTTGCCGAGGGGCACAAGGCGCTCAACCAACTCGCCGCCAACATGGCGCCAACACCGCGCGACCGGCTCTGGATCCCGGCACTGTGCCTCATGCAGGCAGAGATGGACAGCGCGGGAGCGGGTGCGGCGGCGCTGGCCTTCTCCGCCGTCAGCATCGACCCCCTCGACACCGTGGCCTCGGTCACCGTCGGCACGCTCGCGCGCGACGGATACGGCGGGCCCGACACCTGCCACGCCTTGTACTGCGCCTCCCCCCGGCCCGAGTTCACGGGCATGTCGATCCTGCTCACCGGTCGCGAGGATCGCTACCCACCGGGCATCGTCACGGTGGACATCGATTCCCCGGGGATGCTCGGCTACTACTGAGATCTACCGAGGATCCTGGGGACGACGAGACGCCGTCCGGCCACCCGATGGCCGAGGACTCAGCCCGGCCGATGTGCGACACGCACAGCGGCCGGGATTTTTCGCATGCCGTGGCACCATCGCTTGACCTGCAAAAACGACAATGGGAGCCACTTGCGGCGCCATCAAGCCTTGCAGGTGGCGCCATGGTGATGCCATGATGGCGTCATGGACCTCACTCCGTACGTCGACAACCTCCGCCACGAACTCGCGGTCGCCGCGGAGGCGGGCGGGGACGAAGCCCGCGCCCTGGCCGAACGGCTCACCACTCCCCTGGAGTCCGCCGCCCGGCTCACCCTGCTGAACGCGCTGTCGGTGGCCGTGGAGGAGATCACCCGCGACCTGGCGCCCGGCTCGGTCGACGTACGGCTCCGCGGTCTCGACCCGGAGTTCGTGGTGACGCCCCCGCCCGCCTCCGAGCCCTACGAGGAGCCCGCGCCCGGCCCCGCCGCGCCGCCGCTGCCCGTGCCGGCCGACGACGACGAGGGCGGCACCGCCCGGATCAACTTCCGCCTGCCCGCCCACCTCAAGGCACGCGTCGAGGACGCCGCCGGACAGGAGGGCCTGTCCGTCAACGCCTGGCTGGTCCGGGCCGTGGCCGGCGCGCTGGAACCCGGCGGCGCCGCCCGCCCCGCCGCACGCGGCCGCAGGGGCGGACCGCAGGGCTTCACCGGCTGGGTCCGCTAGCCGGGCGGCGACCGCCGCCGGCCACACGAGCCACCGGCGCCGCAGCTCGGCGCACGCGTTCACCACCGCACACCACACACCACCAGGCCACACCGAGCCACGAGGACGGCACAGCCATGCCTGAATTCGACACGCCCGAACCGATCTCCGCGACCCTGGAGTTCGACATCGGCGCGGTCCGCATCGTCGCCGGCAAGCGCACCACCACGGTCGTCGAGATCCGGCCGACCGACCCCGCCGAGGAGAACGACGTACGGGTCGCCCAGCAGACCGCGGTCAGCTGCCGCGACGGCCGGCTGCTGGTGAAGGGCCCCCGGAAGCGGTCCCTGTTCGGCCGCAGCGGCTCCATCGAGGTGACCGTCGAACTGCCCGCCGGCTCCGACGTGCTGGGCAACTCGCCCATGGCGGACTTCCTCTGCGAGGGCCGCCTCGGCGAGTGCCGGCTCAAGACGTCCGTCGGCGACTTCCGCGTGGCCGAGGCGGCCGCCGTGAACCTGCGGACCCCGCACGGCACCATCGCCGTGGACCGCGTCACCGGCGACGCCGAGATCACCGGCGGCGGCCGGATCGACATCGGCGAGATCGGTGGCACGGCCGTCGTCCGCAACCTCAACGGCGACACCACCATCGGCGAGATCACCGGCGAGCTGCGCGCCAGCTCCTCGTACGGCCCCATCAGCGTCGGCGTCGCCCACGCCGGCGTCGACGCCAAGTCCGCCCACGGCGGCATCCGCATAGGGGACGTGGCGCGCGGCACGGTCACCCTCCAGACGTCCGCCGGTGACGTGGAGGTCGGCATCCGCGAGTCCACGGCCGCCTGGCTCGACGTGTACTCGCGCATCGGCAGCGTCCGCAACTCCCTCGGCGCAACCGAAGGCCCCGGCGACTCCACCGAGACCGTCGAGGTCAAGGCCCGGACCAGCCTCGGCGACATCCTCATCCACCGCGCGAAGCCCACTCACTGACGTTCCATCAGGAGCCTTCCCATGAACACCGCCTTAGCGGTCTCCGCCACCGGACTGCGCAAGTCCTACGGCGACAAGCTCGTCCTCGACGGCATCGACCTGCGCATCCCCGAGGGCACGGTCTTCGCCCTCCTCGGCCCCAACGGCGCCGGCAAGACCACCACCGTCCAGATCCTCTCCACGCTCATCCCCGCCGACGCGGGCGAGGCCCGGATCGCCGGGCACGACCTGGGCACCCGCTCCGACGGCGTACGCGCCGCCATCGGCGTCACCGGCCAGTTCTCCGCCGTCGACAACCTGCTCACCGCCGAGGAGAACCTGCTCCTCATGGCGGACCTCAACCACCTCTCCCGCCGCGAGGGCCGCCGCCGCTCCACCGACCTCCTGCGGCGCTTCGACCTCACCGAGGCCGCCCGCAAGCCCGTCGCCACCTTCTCCGGCGGCATGCGCCGCAAGCTGGACCTGGCGATGACCCTGGTCGGCGACCCCCGCGTGATCTTCCTCGACGAGCCGACCACCGGCCTCGACCCGCGCAGCCGCCGCACCATGTGGGAGATCATCCGCAGCCTCGTCGTCGACGAGGGCGTCACCATCTTCCTCACCACGCAGTACCTGGAGGAGGCCGACCAGCTCGCCGACCGCATCGCCGTCCTCGACCACGGGCGGATCGTCGCCGAGGGCACCGCCGAGGAACTGAAGCGCCGCATCCCCGGAGGCCACATCCGCCTCCGCTTCACCGACCCGTACGCGCTCGAAACGGCGGCCGGACTGTTCGCCTCCACGCACCGCGACGACGAGGCGCTCACCCTCGACATCCCCGGCGACGGCGGCATCCCCACCCTGCGGTCCGTCATCGACATCCTCGACGGCGCGTCCGTCGAGGCCGCAGGGCTCACCGTCCACACACCCGACCTCGACGACGTCTTCCTCGCCCTCACGAGCAGCCCGGCAGGTGCCCGATGAACCGCGCCCACGCCGTACGCGACGCGGCGACCATGCTCCGCCGCAACCTCAAGCGCGCCCTGCGCTACCCGTCACTGACCTTGGCCGTCGTCGGCATGCCGGTGATGATGCTGCTGCTGTTCCACTACGTGTTCGGCGGCGCCCTCGGCACCGGCATCGCCGGCACGTCCACCGGCGACGTCCCCTATATCGACTACGTCGCGCCCGGCATCATCCTGATGACCGCGACGTCCGGGGCGCTGATCACGGCCATCGGTGTCTGCGTCGACATGACCGAGGGCATCGTCAACCGGTTCCGGACCATGGCGATCTCCCGGTCGGCGTTCCTGACCGGCCATGTCGTCGGCAGCGTCATCCAGACCCTGGTCAGCGTGGTGCTGGTGCTCGGTGTCGCCCTCCTGGTGGGCTTCCGGCCCGACGCCGACGCCCTGGAGTGGCTCGCCGCGTTCGGTGTGCTCGCGCTGCTGACGCTGGGCCTGACCTGGCTGGCGGCGGTGATCGGGCTGCTGTCCAAGACACCCGAGTCGGCCTCCAACACGCCGATGCCACTCACCTTCCTGCCGTTCCTCGGCAGCGCCGTCGTCCCGCCGGAGTCCATGCCGACCGGGCTGCGCTGGTTCGCCGAGTACCAGCCCTTCACACCCGTCATCGAGACCCTGCGCGGGCTGCTGATGGGCACGCCGATCGGCAACAGCGGCCTGGTGGCCCTCGCCTGGTGCGCCGGGATCACGGTGGTCGGCTTCCTGTGGGCCCGGGCGGTCTTCCGGCGCGGCGCGGTCGCGGCGGCACGCTGACGGCCCGCTCCGCTCGCCGGCCGGACGTGCCGCCCGGGCCCCCGTGTCAGGGCGTGATCAGCGCCGCTCGACGAAAGCCCGCCCCTGGTGGTCGTCGGACCCGCAGGAACGCCGCTCGTCGGCGGTCATCTTGCGGGTCTTGACAACCACGGCGTTGCTCCTGCCGTCCGTGCCGTTCTTCGCGGGCCCGGTGATGGTGTCCTTCCAGAACCAGTAGTAGTGGCCCCACTTGGGGCTGTCGTAGTGGGTCTGCCAGGTACCGGTGACCTGCTGCATCACCTGGGCGCGGGAGACCCAGCCGACCTCGCCGGGCTTGACCGTCATGTTGAGGGAGCTGGACTCGGTGTGGTCGCTGGACCAAGTGTGGCCGTAAGTCGCCGTCACGCTCAGGTCGACGACCCCGGCGATCTTCCCGCCGGCGGTGACGGAGACCCCCACCGAGTCGGTGGACCCGACCGAGTCGGACCAGCTCATGGTCTGGGTCGCGTCGGAGGTGCTGCAGTTGTACAGCGAGTCCGACACCTGCCGGAACTGCCCGAGGTACGCCTTCCCGAGCACCGGCTCGTTGAAGGTGCACTTGCCGAGGCCGGACGCGCAGTCGGCGGTGAGCTCCTGGCGGGTCGGCTGGTCGGCGGCGGCGGCCGGGGCGGCGCCCATCGCCAGGAGCCCGCAGGCGGCCACGGCCAGGGTCGCCGAACGGGCGCGGCGGCGCCCGATGCGCTCAGTCGTCATCGTGGGGTCGTACCTTTCGTACGTGCTGGGGGGGTCGGCGAACGACGGGAGGCCGCAGGGGAGTTGACCCTGGACGGACACGGCCCACCGTCCGCCGCCTGATGCGCGGCCGATTGTGCCGGGCGTCACGCACGAGGACGGCGCGATTCGGACACGCGTTCACTGCCGCCCCTAGGGCATCAGCTTCAGTTCCTCCGGCGCCGTGATGCCGAAGTCCCCGTCGAGCACCCGCCGGATCTCCTCCTCATCGGCCAGCTGCCGCTCGGTGACGCTCCCGTCGGCGGACGTCACGGTCAGCCGCGTGCCGTCGAGCGCCAGATGCCGGTCCTCCGCCGTGCGCTGCGCGTACAGGCGCGAGGAGAAGGGCGAGCGCGGGTTCGTCGCGATGTGCCAGTTGATCATCCCGAAGTCGGCGTGCACGAAGGGCTCGACCGTGAAGACGTACTGCGCCTCCCACTCCCCCTTCTCGTACGCCTCCAGGACCCACAGCTCCAGCGGGCCGTCGTGCGGGGCGTGCACCAGGCGGTGGCGGCGGCCGGCGTCGTGGATCTCGGTGCCGGCGACCAGCGGTATGGGCTCCAGGAGGGCGCCGCGGGAGCCGAAGCCCACGTCGGTCAGGTACGGCACGGCCTCCCCCGGCACGTCGACCAGCAGCGCCATGTGCGTGCGCGGCCGGTCCTCGAAGCGGGCGGCGCCCAGGACCACGCGCGCGGCCAGCCGGGTCACCCCGAACCCGAGGGCGTCCAGGGCGGCGGCGAGCAGCGTGTTGTGCTCGTAGCAGTAGCCTCCCCGCCGCCCGCCCAGCAGCTTCGCCGTGAGGTCGCCGAGCGCGAGCGAGGGAGCGGAACCGCCCAGGGCGTCGAGGTTCTCGAACGGGATGCCCCGCACATGGCCCAGCTGGACGCGCCGCAGCGTGGCGAGGTCGGGGCGGGGAGGTTCGCCGGCCCAGCCGATCCGCCGGAGGTAGAGGTCGAGGTCGAAGTGATCACTGTCGGACATGACCCCACCGTAAGCGCTGCCGCTCAACTGCCCGACAGTGAGGGGAAGTCAGAAGAACGACCGCTCCCGCGCCCAGCCGGCCGCCTCCTCCACCGTCCCGGCCACCGGCACGCCCTCGGGTACGGGCGGGCGGCGGACGATCACCACCGGGACGCCGGCCTCCCGCGCCGCCGTCAGCTTCGGCGCCGTGGCCGCGCCCCCGCTGTCCTTGGTGACCAGCACGTCGATCCCGTACGCCCGCAGCACGTCCCGCTCGCCCTCCACCGTGAACGGCCCGCGCTCCAGCAGCACCTCCATCCGGTCCGGGAACGGCGGCTCCGGGGGATCCACGGACCGGACGAGGAACCACGCGTCCGTCACCCCCGCGAACGCGGCCAGCCCCATCCGCCCGGTCGTCAGGAAGATCCGCCGCCCCAGTGCCCGGGCCGCCCCCGCCGCCTCCTCCAGCGACGCCACCGGGTGCCAGTCGTCACCCTCGACGGGGGTCCACCCGGGGCGTCGCAGGGCGAGCAGGGGAACATGGGACGTGGCGGCCGCCCGCGCCGCGTTGAAACTGATCGTCCCCGCGAAAGGATGAGTGGCGTCGATGACCGCGTCCACCTGGTGCTCGCGCAGCCAGCGGGCGAGGCCGTCCGCGCCGCCGAACCCGCCCACCCGGACCTCACCCGGCGGCAGCTTCGGGCTGGCCACCCGCCCGGCGAGCGAGCTGGTCACCCGGATCCCCTCCGCGTGCAGCGTCCCGGCGAGCCGGCGGCCCTCGGTCGTGCCGCCAAGGATCAACACATGCATCGGACACCGTCCATGAGTACGAGCGGGGGGCGCAGCGCCCAACTCAAGCACACCGGCCTCCGCCCGGGCTGGACGACCGGCGCCTGCGCGACGGCGGCGACCACCGCGGCATACACGGCGCTCCTGACCGGCGACTTCCCCGACCCGGTGACGATCACCCTGCCCAAGGGCCAGACGCCCTCCTTCGCCCTGGCGCGGGAGGAGCGCGCGGACGCCCACGCCATGGCGGCCGTCGTCAAGGACGCGGGCGACGACCCGGACGTCACGCACGGCGCGCTGATCCGCTCGACGGTACGGCTCCTCCCGCCCGGCTCCGGGGTCGTCTTCCGCGCCGGGCCCGGTGTGGGCACGGTCACCCGCCCCGGCCTGCCCCTGGCCGTCGGCGAGCCCGCCATCAACCCGGTGCCGCGCCAGATGATCCGCGACCACGTGGCGCGGGTCGCGGCGGAGCACGGCGGGACGGGCGACGTGGAGGTCACCGTGTCGATCGACGACGGCGAGGAGATCGCCCGCTCGACGTGGAACCCGCGCCTGGGCATCCTCGGCGGCCTCTCCGTCCTCGGCACGACGGGCGTCGTCGTCCCCTACTCCTGCTCGGCGTGGATCGACTCGATCCGCCGGGGCGTGGACGTCGCGAGGGCGGCGGGCCGCACGCACGTGGCGGGCTGCACGGGCTCGACGTCCGAGAAGACGGTGCTGTCCCTCTACGACCTCCCGGAGGACGCCCTCCTCGACATGGGCGACTTCGCGGGGGCCGTCCTGAAGTACATCCGGCGCCACCCGGTGGACCGCCTCACGATCTGCGGCGGCTTCGCGAAGCTGTCCAAGCTGGCCGCCGGCCACCTGGACCTGCACTCGGCACGCTCCCAGGTCGACAAGGGCTTCCTCGCGGAACTGGCCCGCTCGGCCGGCGCCTCCGAGGAGCTGGCGGCCGAGGTGGCCACCGCGAACACCGGCCTGGCCGCGCTCCAGCTGTGCGCCGCCCGGGGAATCCCGCTGGGCGACCGGGTGGCGGAAAGAGCCCGCGACGAGGCCCTGTCGGTCCTCCGGGGCGCCCCGGTCATGGTCGACACGGTCTGCATCGACCGAGCGGGCACGGTGGTGGGCCGCAGCACCCCCCGCTGACGGCACTGCCGCCCCACCGGGGATGCGCCGATAGCGTGACCCCCATGTACCCGGAAAGCGAGCCCTACGCGCACGGCATGCTCGACGTCGGTGACGGCAACCGCGTGCACTGGGCCGCCCACGGCAACCCCGCCGGCAAACCCGCCCTCGTCGTGCACGGCGGCCCCGGCTCCGGCTGCCACCCCGCCACCACCCGCCTCTTCGACCCGGCCAGGTACCGCGTCGTCCTCCTCGACCAGCGCGGCTGCGGCCGCAGCACTCCGCACGCGAGCGACCCGACCACGGACATGGCCGCCAACACCACGCACCACCTCGTCGCCGACATGGAGCGCCTCCGCGCGCACCTCGGCATCGACCGGTGGCTCCTGTACGGCGGCTCCTGGGGCTCGACGCTGATCCTGGCGTACGCCGAACGCCACCCGGACCGCGTCTCGGAGATCGTCGTCCCCGCCGTCACCACGACCCGCCGCTCGGAGATCGCCTGGCTGTACGAGGGCGTGGGCCGGTTCTTCCCGGAGGCGTGGGACCGGTTCCGCGCGGGCTCCGGCACCGACGCCCGTACCGCCGCCGAACTCACCGCCGCGTACGCCCGCCTGGCCGCGCACCCGGACCCGGCCGTCCGGGAGCGGGCCACGGCCGACTGGTGCGCGTGGGAGGACGCGGTGGTGTCCCTGGAGGGCGCGGGAACCCCGTACACGGGCCGCCCGGACGCCGCCCGCCGCGCCCTCGTCCGGATCTGCTCGCACTACTTCTCGCACGGCGCCTGGCTGGAGGAAGGCGCCCTCCTGCGGGACGCGCACCGCCTCGCGGGCATCCCGGGCGTGCTGATCCACGGCAGGCTCGACCTGGGCGGTCCCCTGACGACTGCGTGGGAGCTGAGCCGGGCATGGCAGGACGCGGAGCTGATCGTCGTGGACGACTCGGGGCACCTGGGCACGGAGACGACCCGGTCCCACGTCCTCGCCGCGCTGGACCGCTTCGCGGCCACCCCTGACGCCACCCCGTGAGCCCAACCCGTAACCCCACAGGCCCAAGCCACCGCGCACGCCCGCGGCCCATCGGCTGATCATCACTGCATGAGCCCCACGATCCGCCTCGCCCAGCAGCCGGAGGCCGACGCCCTCCTCGCCCGGAGCCCGCTCGCCGCGCTGGTGGGCATGCTGCTGGACCAGCAGGTCCCCATGGAGTGGGCGTTCTCCGGGCCGTACACGATCGCGCGGCGCCTCGGGCGGGACGATCTGGACGCGCACGAGATCGCCGCCCACGACCCCGAGGCGTTCGCGGCGCTGCTCTCCGAGAAGCCGGCCGTGCACCGCTACCCGGGCTCGATGGCACAACGCGTCCAGCAGCTGTGCCGGTTCCTGGTCGACGAGTACGGGGGCGACGCGAGCGCCGTCTGGTCCGGGGTCGGCAGCGGCCGGGAGCTGCTCGACCGGCTCCAGGCGCTGCCCGGGTTCGGCAAGCAGAAGGCGCAGATCTTCCTGGCCCTGCTCGGCAAGCAGTACGACGTGCGCCCGGAGGGCTGGAGGGAGGCGGCGGGCCCGTACGGCGAGGCCGGATCGTACCGGTCGGCGGCGGACATCACGGGCCCCGAGTCGCTGGCCAGGGTCCGGGCGTTCAAGCAGGAGGCCAAGCGGGCCGCGAAAGGGACGAAGGAAACCAAGACGGCCAAGACGGCGAAGAGCTCGAAAGCCGCGGATCCTGCCAAGAAACCCCGCTAGAGCGGAAGTTCTCCTTCAGAACCCCCTCTCCCTCCACGAATCCGACGAAAAACAGCGTGAGTTGTGGCACATCTGTTCCCAGAAGCCCGGCAGATCGCTAGCTTCCCCTCAACCTCGTCCGTTCGGGAAGGACCTCTGTGAACGCATCCTCTCGCAGAGCCGTGGCCACCCTGGCCGCAGCCGCACTCGCCACCCCGCTTCTGCTGGCCTCTGCCTCCCCCGCTGCCGCAGGCCGGAGCACACCGGCCAAGGACGCCGCGAAGCTGGCCCGGAAGCTGGTCGAGTCGGCCTCCGCCGACAGCGCCCACCAGCACCTGCAGAAGTTCCAGCAGATAGCCGACACGGCGGGCGGAAACCGCGCCGCCGGCACGCTCGGCCACGACGCCTCGGCGGCGTACGTGTACCAGCAGCTCAAGAAGGCCGGGTACGACGTCTCGTACCAGAAGTTCGACTTCGTCTACACGGAGACGCAGGCCCAGAAGCTCTCCGTCGTCTCGCCCGCCCCGCGCGACGTGGCGATATCGGCGATGACCTACACCAAGTCCACGCCGGTCGGCGGCACCAAGGCCGCCCTGGCCGCCGTCCCGGTCGACGCGGACGGCACCACGGGCTGCGAGCCCACCGACTTCGCGACCGGCACCTTCACCGGAAAGATCGCGCTGATCAAGCGCGGCGGCTGCACCTTCGCGGCGAAGCAGGCCAACGCCGCCGCCGCGGGCGCCGTCGGCGCCATCATCTACAACAACACCGACGGTGCCCTCGCCGGCACCCTCGGCGCGGCCGACGCCGGGAAGATCCCCACCGGCGGCATCACCAAGGCCGAGGGCGAGCAGCTCACCGCCGACCTGGCGAAGGGCCCCGTCGAGGTCAACCTGGAGATCCGCCAGCTCCAGGAGACCCGGACCACCAACAACGTCATCGCGGAGACCCAGCGCGGCAACGCCGCCAACACCGTGATGCTCGGCTCCCACCTCGACTCGGTCGCGGCCGGCCCCGGCATCAACGACAACGGCTCCGGCTCGGCCGGCCTCCTCGACGTCGCCCTCAAGTTCGCCAAGTACAAGGACAAGACCACCAACAAGGTGCGCTTCGCCTGGTGGTCCGCGGAGGAGCTGGGCCTCCTCGGCTCCGAGCACTACGTCGACAACCTCGACGAGCTGGGCCGCAAGGAGATCAAGCTCTACCTGAACTTCGACATGATCGCCTCGCCGAACTACGGCCTGTTCGTCTACGACGGCGACAACTCCGACGGCGTCGGCGCCCCCGCCGGCCCCGAGGGCTCCGCCCAGCTGGAGCGCGACATCAACGAGTTCCTGGACAAGAAGGGCAAGCCGCACGCCGGCACCGACTTCACCGGCCGCTCCGACTACGGCCCGTTCATCGCGGTCGGCATCCCGTCCGGCGGCACCTTCACCGGCGCCGAGGGCATCAAGACCGACGCCCAGGCGAAGCTCTTCGGCGGCACGGCCGGTACGGCGTACGACGCCTGCTACCACGCCGCGTGCGACAACATCGACAACATCGACATGGTGGCGTTCGACACCAACATCGATGTGATCGCCAACGCGGTCGGCACCTACGCCCACGACCTCAGCTCGCTGCGCAAGCCGGTCGAGTTCGTCCCGACCGACGGCGACGCGGGCAGCGGCGGCGGCCTGCACGAGGACCACGACCACGAGGTCACCGAGTAGGCACCACACCCTCGCCGAGCGGCGCGCCACGGGGTCACCCCGTGGCGCGCCGCCGTGCGAGCGCCCGACGCACAGCCGACGCGCGTCCGGAATGCCCCACTGTGCGAGGTCCCCCGTCGGCATGGCACTGCCTCCGCGTGGCTGCGCCGGCAGCCGGTCGCCCGGTAGGCTTTCCGTGTGATCTTCAAGCGCATCGGTAACGGCCGGCCGTATCCCGACCACGGCCGGGAAAGCACCCGGCAGTGGGCGGATGTCGCGCCGCGTCCGGTCCGCCTCGATCAGCTCGTGACCACCAAGGGCCAGCTGGACCTGGAGACGCTGCTCGCCGAGGACTCCACCTTCTACGGCGACCTCTTCGCGCACGTCGTGAAGTGGCGGGGCGATCTCTACCTCGAGGACGGGCTGCACCGCGCCGTACGCGCGGCCCTCCAGCAGCGGCAGGTCCTCCACGCCCGCGTGCTGGAGCTCGACTGAGCCGCCGCTGAGCCTTTCCGGGCTCTTTCCCACCCGTCCGGCCCTCTGACGCTGATCGTTTAGTAGGCATAGCCGACGGGCCGCATTACGCTGCGCCCATGAGCATGCTCACTCCCCCCGGTATGGGCGGAAAGTATCGCGTCACGGGCAACACGTACCCCCGTATGCGCCGCCCCCGCCGCCGAGGCAGGATCGCCCTGGCGTCCGTCGCCGCAGTGGCCGCCCTCGGCCTGGCCGGCTGGGGAACGCTCCAGCTCATCGACGTTTTCGGCGGCGGCTCCGGCAGTACGGCACGCCACACCACGGCCGGCTCGTCCTGCAAGCCGGCGAAGCCGGCCGCCGCGCCGGCCCCGGCTCCGGCGCTTCCCAAACCGGGCCAGATCACCGTGAACGTGTACAACGCCACGCCCCGCAGCGGGCTGGCCAAGTCGACCGCCGACGAGCTGCAGAAGCGCGGCTTCGCCATCGGCAAGGTCGGCAACGCTCCGGCGGCCTACGACAAGAAGGTCCCCGGCACCGGGATACTGCTCGGAGCCCCGACGGCCACCAAGGGCGCGTTGCCGGTACTCGGCACGCAGCTGAAGGGCGCGTCCCTCAAGACGGACGCCCGCGCCACGGCAGACGTGGACCTGATCCTGGGCACCGCCTTCAAAACCCTGGCCACGCCCTCGGACGCCACGGCAGCCATGACCACCCTCCTCCACCCCAAGCCCCCGACTCCAACCTGCGCGAAGTAGGGACCACCTCGCCACGGACGGCGTCCGCCGTCGCGGGCTGACGCCGCCGTTCCGTCGTTGCGGGCTCGCGCCGGTACCGCCGTTCCGTCGTTGCGGGCTGACGTCGGCCGTTACGTCGTCGTGGGCTGGCGTCGCGGGACCGCCGTTCCTCGTTGTGGGCAGTCGTTCCGCATGGGGGTCCCCCCTGGACGTAGTCCTTGGGGGAGGAACGGGTGGGCACAACGAGGAACGGCCCCCCGGCCTGAGGGTCCCCCCTGCGCGCCACGACGGTGGGTGGGTCCGGTGGCGGCCCGGGGGTCACGTGCTCAGATTGGCTCGTGCGGGGCCTTGAGAGCGAGGCGTCACTGCGTCGCCAATCCTGCGCGCGCGACCCCCGGTCCACCCCCGTCCCGTTGTCGGGCGCCTGTCGGCCGGCTGGGGGTGGGGTGGGAGGGCCCGCCCGCCCGCCCGGTGGGCGGCTCACCCGCGGCGGGGGTGGGGTGCGTGGGACCGCCCACCCGTGGGCCGCTCACCCCCGGTGGGGGTGCGGGCCCGCAAGAGGTGGGGTCTCAGTCCGCCGAGCCGTACATGCGGTCGCCCGCGTCGCCGAGGCCCGGGACGATGTAGCCGTGCTCGTTGAGCCGCTCGTCGACCGCCGCGGTCACCACCGTCACCGGCGTCCCCGCCAGGTCCCGCTCCATCACGGCGACACCCTCCGGCGCGGCCAGCAGCACGACGGCCGTCACATCGTCGGCACCCCGCTTGATCAGCTCCTGGATCGCCGCGACCAGCGTGCCGCCCGTGGCGAGCATCGGGTCCAGGACGTACACCTGGCGCCCCGAGAGGTCCTCGGGCATGCGCGTGGCGTACGTCGACGCCTCCAGGGTCTCCTCGTTGCGGATCATGCCCAGGAAGCCCACCTCGGCGGTCGGCAGGAGCCGGACCATGCCGTCGAGCATGCCGAGGCCGGCCCGCAGGATCGGCACCACGAGCGGCCGCGGGTGGGAGAGCCGTACGCCGGTCGTCGGCGTGACGGGGGTCTCGATGTCGACCTGCTCGATGCGCACGTCCCGGGTGGCCTCGTACGCGAGCAGGGTGACCAGCTCGTCGGCGAGCCGCCGGAAGGTCGGGGAGTCGGTGCGCCTGTCGCGCAGCGTGGTGAGTTTGTGCGCCACCAGCGGGTGGTCGACGACGTGGATCCGCATGCCCACAACAGTAGCCCGCACTGGCATCAACCCACGCAGGCGAGGGAAGGTGGAGTCGGAAGAACCCAGCCCTGGGGTGGTGGTGTGGCCATGCCGGACCAGGAAGAACCCGACCGACAGGCGGCCGGCGATACCGAGCGCAGGAGGCGCCGCGCGCAGTTCCTGCGTGAGCTGAACGAGGCCAAGGCGCTGCGGGATCGCGTCCAGCCCCGCCGGGCGCGGGCGGCCCGGATGCGCCAGGCCATGCGGATGCGCACATTCCGCTGGTAGGGCGGCCGCGGTCACGGTTGGTGATCATCGGTGACGTGTGGTTCGGATGGGTGACGCCGACCGGCCCCCGGCCTCAGACTGGTGCACGACGCAAGAGCGGAACACCTCTCCTTCAGGCCCCGGATCTGCCACGATGCCGAGTGGGCGGGGCATTCAGGAGCGTGCCGCCCGATCGTCACACCTCTGATCAGTGGGAGAGTCACGGTGTACTTCGCCGCACTGCTCGCGCTCACCGAAGACGGGTGGGTAGCGAGCGACACAGAGCTCGACGATGTGGAGACCCTGGCGGATCTGACCGACCTGGCCCGCGAAGCCTCGCCGGACGACGACACGGTGCTCGTCTTCATCGAGCAGGAGGACGCGTGGTTCGGCATCGTCCGCGTCGAGGGCGAGGACGATCCTCGTATCTACGTCTCGGACGGGGCGGCCGCCGCCCGTTCCTCGTACGGGGAGATCCTCACCAGGGAACTGCTCGGCGACGACCTGGCCGACGACGACGCCGACCTGGACGCGCTCGACCTGGACGGCACCGAGGACGGGGAGCCGGACGACACGGAGGACGAGGCGGAGTCGGCCGCCGAGGCCGTGCCCGCCGCGCCGGTCGGCGACACCCGCATCCTCGACGACCTGGGCCTGTCGGAGAGCGATCTGCTGGCGCTCTCCACGGACGCGCTCGCGGAGATCGCGGACGCCCTGGGTGCCTCCGAGGTCCTGGAGACCGTGCGCTAGTGCCCGACCGGACCGACCTGCACGATCCCGTACGTGAGCCCTGGCAGGCGCCGATGCGGCAGGCGTTGGCGGAGGCCGGGCTGGCCGCGCGGGCCGGCGACGTGCCGGTCGGCGCGGTCGTGCTCGCCCCGGACGGCGAGCCTCTCGCGACCGGCTTCAACGAGCGGGAGGCCACCGGCGATCCGACGGCGCACGCCGAGGTGCTGGCGCTGCGCCGTGCGGCGCGGCGGCTCGGCGCGTGGCGGCTCACCGGCTGCACGCTCGTCGTGACGCTGGAGCCGTGCGTGATGTGCGCGGGCGCGCTCGTGCAGTCCCGCGTGGACCGGCTGGTGTTCGGGGCCCTGGACGAGAAGGCGGGCGCGGCCGGATCGCTCTGGGACCTCGTACGGGACCGGCGGCTGAACCACCGCCCGGAGGTGATCCACGGCGTCCTGGCGGACGAGTGCGCGGCCCTGCTGACCGGCTTCTTCCGCGACCGCTGATATCGATTTCGGCGTACGGGCACCTTTGGGCTAAGCTCTCTCTCGGTAGCGTGTCCGAGCGGCCGAAGGAGCTCGCCTCGAAAGCGAGTGTGGCGCAAGTCACCGAGGGTTCAAATCCCTCCGCTACCGCTCTCTTGTGAAGGGCCCCGGCGCGATGGCGCCGGGGCCCTTCCTGTGTGTGCGCAGCACCGGTTCCGCTCATCGGGGGCTCGGTTAGACTCACCCGACCGCCCAGGGATCACAGGGGAGAGACGGGGGAGACGGGACCGATGGCACAGGCGAAGAAGATCACTCTCTATGTCCTGGCCGTCTTCGTGCTGTACACGATCATCAACTCCCCCGATCGGGCCGCGGACCTCGTCCAGGTAGGGTTCGAGGGCATTTCGTCCGCTGCCCAGGGCGTCGGCCAGTTCATGACCGAGCTCGTCAACTAGGAGTCACTGTGATCCGCCACCTGGTCCTGTTCAAGCTCAACGAGGGTGTGCGGCGCGACGAGCCGCGTGTCGAGGCCGGCGTGAAGGCCTTCCAGGAGCTGGGCGGGATCATCCCGGAGCTGAGGTTCTGGGAGTGCGCCTGGAACATCACGGACCGGCCGATCGCGTACGACTTCGCCATCAACTCGGCGGTCCAGGACACGGACGCCCTGAAGCGGTACATCGAGCACCCCGCGCACCAGGCGGCCGCCGGGCAGTGGCGCGAGTTCGCCACCTGGGTGATTGCCGACTACGAATTCTGAGCCCCCTCCACCACGGCGAGCCCCGCACCCCCCGAGGTGCGGGGCTTTTCGCTGTGCCCCTGCGCAGGTCAACACGACGTTATGCGGTGCTTGCACACAGTGGACATGTCTTGTGATGCTATGACCGCTTTTGACGGATGAGTTGACCGAAGTTGACCGTTGACCGCGAAGGGGTGGCGCGATCGTGCCGGCCAGTACCACGCCTCAACAGGTGCCGCCCCAGAACGAGTCGAACGAGACCAAGGAGACGACGAAGGACGCCGAGCCCCAGCCGCAACCGCAGCCCCACCCCGAGCCGCAGACCCAGCAGTCCCAGCCGCAGGCGCGCTCGCGGTCCGGGGGCAGCAGCCGGGCGGCGGACACCCGGGCGCTCACCCAAGTCCTCTTCGGCCGGCTGAAGACCCTCCAGCCGGGCAGCCCCGAGCACCACCGGGTCCGGGCGGCGCTCATCGAGGCGAACCTCCCCCTCGTGCGGTACGCGGCGGCCCGCTTCCGCTCCCGCAACGAGCCCATGGAGGACGTCGTCCAGGTCGGCACGATCGGGCTGATCAACGCGATCGACCGGTTCGACCCCGACCGGGGCGTGCAGTTCCCCACCTTCGCCATGCCGACCGTCGTCGGCGAGATCAAGCGCTACTTCCGGGACAACGTCCGCACCGTGCACGTCCCGCGGCGGCTGCACGAGCTGTGGGTCCAGGTGAACGGCGCCACCGAGGACCTGACGACCCTGCACGGCCGCTCACCCACCACCGCCGAGATCGCCGAGCGACTGAAGATCTCCGAGGAGGAGGTCCTGTCCTGCATCGAGGCGGGCCGCTCGTACCACGCGACCTCCCTGGAGGCCGCCCAGGAGGGCGACGGCCTGCCGGGGCTGCTCGACCGGCTCGGCTACGAGGATCCCGCGCTGGCCGGTGTCGAACACCGCGACCTCGTACGGCACCTGCTCGTCCAGCTGCCCGAGCGCGAGCAGCGGATCCTGATGCTCCGTTACTACAGCAATCTGACGCAGTCCCAGATCAGCCAGGAACTCGGCGTCTCGCAGATGCATGTGTCAAGGCTCCTCGCCCGGAGCTTCGCCCGTCTGCGATCCGCAAACAGAATCGACGCGTAACCGGATCGGGTAGACCCGTTCGGTCCACAATTCACCGCCCCAAAAGCCGCACACCCCTTGTTTCCAGCACAGATTCAGCCACTCCTTGTCGACAAGTCACTACAGCGTGTTGCCGACATGTGACATTCTGCTGGAACCGCGTTTGCCGCAGTCTCGGCGCCGGTATTCAGGTGGAGGCTGCGTTCCTCCGATGGTCGCGGCTCACGCGACCGTCCGCGACCTCAAGGGGGTGGCATGTCCGCAGAACAGGGCAGCTCGAAGGTGCTCACGCTCACCAAGAGCGAGCCGGCCGCCGCGCTTCCCGCCACGTCGGAAGCCATCGACACGCGCACGCTTTCCCGCTCCCTGTTCCTCCGTCTCCGCGCGCTCGACGCGGAGGGCGCGGGGGCGGACAGCCCGGAGCGCACCTACGTGCGTGACACCCTGATCGAACTCAACCTCCCGCTCGTCCGGTACGCCGCCGCCCGCTTCCGCTCCCGCAACGAACCGATGGAGGACATCGTCCAGGTCGGCACCATCGGCCTGATCAAGGCGATCGACCGGTTCGACTGCGAACGGGGCGTGGAATTCCCCACGTTCGCGATGCCGACGGTCGTCGGGGAGATCAAACGCTTCTTCCGCGACACCTCCTGGTCCGTGCGCGTCCCGCGCCGCCTCCAGGAGCTGCGACTGGCGCTGACCAAGGCGAGCGACGAGCTGGCGCAGAAGCTCGACCGCTCGCCGACGGTGCCCGAACTCGCCGCCGTACTGGGGGTGTCGGAGGAGGACGTGGTCGACGGCCTCGCCGTCGGCAACGCGTACACGGCCTCGTCGCTGGACTCGCCGTCCCCGGAGGACGACGGCGGGGAGGGCTCGCTCGCGGACCGGCTCGGCTACGAGGACAGCGCGCTCGAAGGCGTCGAGTACCGCGAGTCGTTGAAACCGCTGCTGGCCAAACTCCCGCCGCGCGAACGGCAGATCATCATGCTGCGGTTCTTCGCGAACATGACGCAGTCGCAGATCGGCGAGGAGGTCGGCATCTCGCAGATGCACGTCTCGCGGCTGCTCACGCGGACGCTGGCGCAGCTGCGCGAGGGCCTGATCTCGGACTGAGTCCCGTACGGCACTTCATAACTGACGATACGTCAGACACACTGGCGCGATGCGACGCGCGATGCGGCGGAGGGCCGGTGTGGTGACCTGGGCGGCGGCGTGCTGTTTGGGCGCCGCCGCCATCGCCGCGTGCGGCGGCGAGGCGGGTGAAGGACGGACGGCGGTCGGGGCGATCGGCGATCCCGGGACGGGCGCGGTGGCGCCGACGGGCGACGTACGGATGGTTCCCCTGGCGCCGCCGGAGGGGACGGGCACGCCACCCGGAGGGGGCAGCTCGGCGACAGGCGGACCGCGGGCGGCCGCGAGTGGGTCCGTACGGCCACAGCCTCCAGGGGAGGGACCGTCTCCCGGTGGGCCGTGGCCCTCGACGGCCCCGGCCGCGCCGCAGCCGACGGCTCCGAAGCCCGCCGCGCCGAAGCCGACCGCGACGACGGCACCGACGCCGTCCCCCGCGCCCACGACATCGCCCACGCCCACGCTCCCCCCTGCGCCCGCGCGTGTGACCGTCGCCGCGCCGGTCCGTTCCGCCACGGACCGGCGCTGGTGCGAGCAGGTGACGCTGGAGTTCCGTAACACCGGTGGGTCACCGGCGCGTTCGGGGACGGTCGCCTTCGGTACGCATGTCATCGGCGCGCTCGGCATCGACTGGGCCACCGTGTGGACGGCTCAGCCGCTGCCCGCGCCGATCCCCGCGGGCGGGGCGAGGACGGGGACGTATCTGGTGTGCGTGGACGCGTGGCGGGTGCCGCTCGGGATGCGGGTGGAGACCCGCGAGGTCACCGCCACGTGGGAGTGAGGGGCGAGGTCAGCCGAGGGCGAGCCAGGCGACCGCGGCGATGACGACGATGACCGCGACGACGCCGACGATGAGGCCGACGCGCGGGCCGGCCGACTGGACCGCCGCCGCGGGCTGCTGACGCTGGGGGGCGCCCTCGTCGACGAAGGCGCGGAACATCTGGGTGCTGCCCGCCGGGTCGTAGGAGCCGTTGCCCTCGGGGCCCTGGGGGGCGTGGGGGTTGTGTGCCATGGGGCAGGACCCTAGCGAATCCGGGGCTCCGGCCCCACCCCGGGCGTCCTTTGCCAGGTCTTTAGCCGTTTGCGCCCCCATTTCATTTGCCTGTAGCAACCATCAGTATCTATGGTTGCCCTAAGCAACAAGATGCGGAGGTGTCCGTCCGTGGCAGCGCGGAGTCAGTACGAGGAGCTGGCCCGCCAGGTCAGCGCGATGAGCGCCGTGAAACGCGGGGTCGCACGGCTGCTGCCCAGCGAGTGCCCGGGGGGATCGGCCGCCGTGCTGGCCCTGCTGGACCGGTACGGCGAGATGCGGCTCAGCCGCCTCGCCGAGCTGCTGGCCGTCGACATGTCGGTCACCAGCCGGCACGTCGCCCATGTCGTGGAGCACGGCTGGGTCGAGCGCACGGCCGACCCGGACGACAGACGCTCCCGCATCCTCCGGCTCACCCCCGCCGGCCGGGACCTGCTCGACGACCTGGGCCGACGGGCGGCGGACCTGTTCGCCCAGAACCTGAAGGACTGGACCGACGACGAGGTCGGACAGCTCATCACGCTGCTCGCCCGCCTCCGCGCCTCGTTCGGAGACTGCCGGGCCCACATCCCGAAGACGAACGCGTAAAGGAAGTCATGGCTACGACCACACAGACCGCTGTGCGGGACGGCCACGCCGAGGGGGCCGCCGGCGGGCCGATGACGCACCGACAGATCATGGAGGCGCTGTCCGGGCTGCTGCTCGGCATGTTCGTCGCCATCCTCTCGTCGACGATCGTCTCCAACGCCCTGCCGCAGATCGTCTCCGACCTCGGCGGCGGCCAGAGCGCCTACACCTGGGTGGTGACGGCCTCGCTGCTGGCGATGACCGCGACCACGCCCCTGTGGGGCAAGCTGGCGGACCTCTTCTCCAAGAAGCTGCTGGTGCAGCTGGCCCTCGTCATCTACGTCGTCGGGTCGGTCGTCGCGGGCACGTCCCAGAGCGCGGGCATGCTGATCGCCTGCCGAGTGGTGCAGGGCATCGGCGTGGGCGGCCTGTCCGCGCTGGCCCAGATCGTCATGGCCGCGATGATCCCGCCGCGCGAGCGGGGCCGGTACAGCGGCTACCTGGGCGCGACGTTCGCCGTGGCGACCGTCGGCGGGCCGCTGCTCGGCGGCGTCATCACCGACACCGACTGGCTCGGCTGGCGCTGGTGCTTCTACGTGGGCGTGCCCTTCGCGGTCCTCGCGCTGATCGTGCTGCAGAAGACGCTGCGGCTGCCGGTGGTACGGCGCGAGGTCAAGATCGACTGGTCGGGTGCGGCGCTCATCAGCGCGGCGGTGTCGCTGCTGCTGATCTGGGTCACCTTCGCGGGCGACAAGTACGACTGGCTGTCATGGCAGACGTACGTGATGGTCGGCGGGTCGCTGCTGCTGGGCGCGCTGTTCCTGTGGACGGAGTCCCGGGCGAGCGACCCGATCATCCCGCTGCGCCTGTTCCGCAACCGCACGATCAGCCTCGCCTCCCTCGCGTCGCTCTTCGTGGGCGTCGCGATGTTCGCGGGCACGGTCTTCTTCAGCCAGTACTTCCAGCTGGCGCGGAACGAGTCGCCGACGATGTCGGGCGTCCTGACCATCCCCATGATCGCGGGCCTGTTCGTCTCGTCCACCGTCTCGGGCCAGATCATCACGAGGACGGGCCGCTGGAAGGCCTGGCTTGTGACGGGCGGCGTCCTGCTGACGGCGGGTCTCGGCCTGCTGGGCGGCATCCGCCACGACACCGCGTACTGGCACGTCGCCGTGTTCATGGCGGTGCTGGGTCTCGGCCTCGGCATGATGATGCAGAACCTGGTCCTGTGCACCCAGAACCAGGTCGCCCCGGAGGACTTGGGCGCCGCCTCCTCCGTCGTCACCTTCTTCCGCTCCCTGGGCGGCGCGGTGGGCGTCTCGGCGCTGGGCGCGATCATGGGCCACCGGGTCACCACGTACGTCCAGGACGGCCTGGCCGCGCTGGGCCCGAAGGGCGCGGCCCTGGGCCACGGCGGCACCGCGGGCGGCGGCATCCCGGACCTGGACGCGCTGCCGGCGCCGATCCGGACGGTGATGGAGTCGGCGTACGGCCACGGGGTGGCGGACGTCTTCCTCTACTCGGCGCCGTTCGCGCTGATCGCCTTCCTGGTGACCCTCTTCATCCGCGAGGTCGCTCTGAAGCGCGCGTGAGCCCCCGGCGGGCGGCCCCGAGCGGAGGCCCCCCACCCGGCGCGGAAACGGCCCCGGCACGGACCGGGTGGCAGGGGACGCCACCCGGGCGCGCCGGGGCCTCCTACTGCCGGGCGGGGAGCGCCCGCAGGAGCAGGCGCACCGCCCGTCAGGCGGCTGGCGGCAGGATCACGTGGCCCGCTGCCGGGGACGTCTCCGAGCCGTCGGGGAGGACCGCGGTCACCCAGTAGTAGTGGGTGGTGCCGGTGGCGGCGGTGGCGTCCGTCCAGGTCGTGGCGGTGACCGGGGCCGCGGTCAGGCGCTCGTACTGTGCCGTGTCACGGTTCCAGCGGTACACCAGGTAGCCGGACGCGTCGTCGACCGCCGTCCACGACAGGTCGACGCCCGGGCCCTGAGCGGCCGCCTTCAGCGAGGTCAGCTGCAGCGGGGCGCCCGGCGGGGTCTCCACCGTCGGCGTGAGGTCCAGCAGCGCGACGGGCACGGCCTGGGCGTTGCCGGTCCACTTGAAGCTGGAGTTGTTCCATTCGTCGACGGCGTCGATGAAGAAGCACAGCTCGTCGCCGTCGGGCGTGCGCTGGTACGTGTACGTCGTGGTCGCCTTGTCGAGGTAGTACGCGGCGCTGCCGCTGCAGACCCGCTCCTCCTCGTCGCCCCACAGGTAGCCGATGTACACCTCGTACCGCTTCAGGTCCGGGTCCGTGTTGGCGTTCCAGTTCAGCACCACGCCGTATTCGGTCGGCGTGGCCGTCAGGCCGGTCACGGCGGCGGGCGGGGTGCGGTCCCGGTACGTCGCGGTCACCTCGTTCGACAGCGCCGACGCGGCACCGTCACCACTCACCGCCGCGACCGCCCAACTGGCGGTCTCGTAGCGGCCGAGGGTCGTGTCGACGCATCCGTGCACCGCCGTGTCGCCCTCGTGGCGGACCAGGGACGGCTCGCAGGCGATGAGCGTGCCGGTGGTCGCGGCCACCGGCGACGTCGCCGCGCGGTGCAGCCGGAAGGACGCCACGTCCGCGTCCTTCGGCACGCTCCACAGCAGTCGCATGCCCCGGCCGTCCTCCGTGATGGCCGACGAGAGCAGGGCCGGTACGGCCACGGGGCGGGTCGCCGTGGCGGTCGCGGCTGCGCTCGCGTTACCCGCGCCGTCCACGGCCGAGACGTGGTAGACGAAGGCCTTCCCGAAGGGCACGGCCGTGTCGGTGTGGCGGGTCCCGGTGGTCGTCGCGACCGGGGTGACCGCGCCCGTGGCCGCGTCCACGCGGCTGATCCGGTACGAGGCGGCGTCGGCCACGGGCTGCCAGGTCGCCGTGACACCGGTGTGCTCCGCGGTGAGCGCGAGTCCGGCGGGCGCACCGGGCGGGGTGGCGTCGACGCTGGTGACGAAGCTGTCCGCGCTGCCCGCCGACTCGTTGCCCGCCTTGTCGACCGCCCGCACCTCATAGGCGTACCCCGCGCCCGTGGCGGGAGGGGCGTCGGTGTACGCGGTGCCGGTCAGCAGGGTGCTGCCGCTGACCCTGGTCCACGTGGTGGTGCCGGCGGTGGACAGCCGTCGGTAGACGCGGTAGCCGGCGAGATCCATCTCCTGGTTCCTGGACCAGCGGATGGTGGCCTTGTGCAGTGTCGTGTCGTAGGCGGCGGTCACGCCGAGGGGCGCGAGCGGCCTCACCGTGTCGACGGTGGCGGCGGTGCGCGGCGCGTACAGGAACTTCACGTTGGCCGCGCCCGTCCACGCCACGAAGTCGACCCGCAGGGTGTGCTTGCCGCCCGGGACGGAGAGGTTGAGCGTCCGGCGCTGGGTCGAGGAGACGTTCCGCCACATGTCGATCTTGAGGGCGCCGTCGACGTAGACGCGAATGCCGTCCTGCGACTCCGCGGTGAAGGTGAACGGGCCGCCGGAGCCGAAGTCGCGGGTGACGGTCCAGCGGGCGGAGAAATTGTCCTTCGGCAGCGTGACCCCGGCCGGGTCGCCGTAGCCGTAGTTCTCGCTGATGGCCGCGTCGCAGCCGGTCAGCTTCGGTGTACCGCCGAAGGAGGTGTTCGCGAAGAACTGCACCTTCCAGACGGGAGAGGTGCACGAGACCGCCGCGGCGGCCGGTGTGGCGGAGAGCAGGGTGCCCGCCGTCGCGATGACGGCGGCAGCGGCCACGGCTCTCTGCCGTATACGGGTGTTCAGCACAGGTGGGAGGGCCCTTTCGAGCCACGGCGGCATGCCGCGGCGAAGGCGACGAGTACGCGGATGGGGCGTGGGGGCTCGTCGACCGGGTGGGGCCGGGGTACGCCGAGCGAGCGGACTCTACCGGTCCGGATCACATCCGGCCAGGTCTTTCCGGCCACCCCCGCGGCTCTGCGCTGCGCAGCCGCCCGGCTCATCGTTGTGCGCGGGCCGCCATCGACTCGATGCCCGTGATCATGAGGTCGAGGGCGAAGGCGAAGTCGCGGTCGCGCATCTCCGCGACCGTCTCGCCGCCCCGGGCGTCCATGATCTCCGTGGCGTACGCCATCACCTCGGCGACCTTCGGGTCGGCTCCGATCGAGCCCATGGCCTGCTGGAAGTACTCGTCCTGCGTGAGGCCCGCCTCGGCGCAGCGCTGGACGTAGTCGCCCTCGATCGTGCCGAAGCCGTACACGAACTGGAAGACCGCCGCGATCGCGCCGGTCTGCCGGTCCAGCGGCAGGCCCGTGTTGCGGATGACCCGCTGGACGCACAGGGACAGCGCCATCCAGTGCGGCCCGATGTTGAGGAACCGGCCCACCAGCGGCGACAGCCAGGGATGGTGGATCATCAGTGCCCGGTAGCCGTACGCCAGTTCGCGCAGCTGGTCCCGCCAGTCGCCGCCCGACTCGGAGTCGGGCAGCGGCACCTCGCCCGCGACCGCGTCGCAGGCGAGCTCCAGCAGGTCCTCCTTGGTGTCGACGTACCAGTACAGCGACATCGCGGTGACCTCCAGCTCCGCCGCCAGGCGGCGCATGGAGAACTTCGCGAGGCCCTCCGCGTCCAGCAGCCGGACCGTCGCCGCGGTGATGCGGTCCCGGTCCAGGCCGGACGGCTGGTCGGCGGCCGCCTTGCGGCGCCGGGTCCGTTTGCCGTCCTCCAGCCACACGCTCGTACGGGCAAGGGCCTTCGCAGGCTCCGCGGGCTGTGCGCTGTCGGGCGCCGACGCCATGTGCTTCCTCCTCGTTCCCGGCCGATGCTATGCGCGCTCGGCGCGCCGCAGGAGGAGGGCCGCCAGCAGTCCGCCCGCCAGGACGGCCGCCGCGCCGACCAGCTGGCTGGTCTCCAGGCCCGCCGCGAACGCCTCCGACAGGCGCGTCCGCTCCGCCGCGCTGCCCGCCGCCGCGAGCGCCGCCGGCAGGGAAGTCGCCGTGACGGCGGCCAGCGAGGCGAACCGGGCGTTCAGTACGGCCCCGAGGACCGCGACGCCCAGGCCGTTGCCGAACTCGGCGAGCGTGCCGTTGATGCCCGCGCCCACGCCCGCCTTCTCCGGCGGGATCGCGCTCATGATGGCGTTCGCCATGGCCGGCATCGACAGGGCCACGCCCGCGCCCATGACCACCAGGCCCAGCAGCATGCCGCCGTACCCCTGGCCGCCCAGCAGCGCGATGGAGACGAGGCCGCCCGACACCAGGGTCATGCCCAGCGCGATCGTGCCCGGCGTGCCGAGCTTGGGCAGCAGCCGCGCGCCGAGCCCGGTGAGGTTGAGCACGACGACGGTCAGCGCGAGCGGCGCCGTCCGCAGACCGGCCGCCAGCGGCTCGTACCCGAGGACGAACTGGAGGTGCTGGGTCAGCAGGAACAGCGAGCCCGTCATGCCGAAGGCGACCAGGATCGCGCCCGCCACCGCGCCGACGAACCGCTGGTTGCGGAAGAAGTGCATGTCCAGCATCGGGTACGGCGTGCGCAGCTCCCACAGGGCGAAGGCGCCCAGGACGAGGAGGCCCATGGCCGCCGCGACGAGCACCCGGCCGGACGTCCAGCCGTGCTCGGGCCCGGAGATGATCGCGTACACGACGGCGGTCATACCGACCGTGGACAGCAGCGCGCCGAGCAGGTCCGGCCGGTCGCCCTGCTTGTGCTTCGACTCCGGTACGAGCGCGGTGACCGCGAAGAGGCCGAGCACCGCGACCGGAATGTTGATCAGGAACAGCGCGCCCCACCAGAAGTGGTCGAGCACGAACCCGCCGATCAGCGGGCCCGCCGCGAAGCCGAGCGAGCTGACGGTGGACCAGATGGCGATGGCCTTGACCCGCTCGGTGTCGTCGAAGACCTGGACGACCACGGCGAGGGTCGTCGTCATCAGCAGCGCCCCGCCGACGCCCATCCCGGCGCGGGCCGCGATGAGCTGCGCGGAGGACTCCGCGTACGCGGCGGCCAGCGAGCCAACGCCGAACAGCGCCAGGCCGGACAGCAGCATCTTCTTGCGGCCGTAGCGGTCGGCGGCGTTGCCGGCGGTGAGCAGCAGGCCCGACTGGACCAGCGAGTAGGCGTTGATCACCCACTGGATGTCGGCGGTGGAGGCGTGCAGCTCCCGGGTGAGGGAGGGGATCGCCACGTTCAGGACGGTGTTGTCGAGCAGCACGGTGAGCTGGGCCAAGCAGATGACGCCGAGGATCAGCCAGCGCTGCGGGTGGCCTCCGCCGCTGCCGGGTGCGGCGGCGGAGCTGTTCGTGTTCTCGGCGGTCGTCGCCGTCATCAACGCTCCTTGTACGGTGTAAGGGGAACTGTCTTACACCGTACAAGGATGCTCTTACGCTGTATAGCGATTATTGGGAGGCGCTCTCGGCCGTGCCCGCCTTCGGCTTCGTCAGGTCGTAGAGCGTGACACCGTCGACCGTCACCTCGGTGAAGGTGGACGTGACCCACGAGGCGATCTCCGAGCTGCTGTTGCCGCCGGGGCCGCCAACGCCGCCATCGCCGCTGGCGCCGCCCCCTCGCATGCCGCCGCCGCCCGCGATGAAGTAGTGGATCCTGCCGTCCGCCACGTACTGCTTGAACTGCGCGAGCGTCGGCGACGGGTCCGAGCCGTTGAACCCGCCGATCGCCATGACCGGCTTCTCGGTGGCGAGCTGGTAGCTCGCCGCGTTCTGGGAGCCGACGGCCGCGGCGGCCCAGGTGTACGCGTCGGCGTTCTCGGCGAGCTTCGCCCTGGCCCCGGCGGTGACGGTGGCGCCGTTCAGGAGACCGCCCATGCCGCCTGCGGTCCGGGAGCCGCGCTCGCCCTGGGGGGTTGCGCCGTCCTGGGGGCCCGCACCTCGACCGCCGGCGCCCGGCGGCATCGTCCCGCCGCCCTGGCCGCCGCCCGGAAGCTGCCCGCCCGGGAAGCCCCGGCCGTCCTGCCCCGGCTGCCCTGCCTGCCCTGCCTGCCGCGGCGGCCGCATGCCCCCGGCCCGGAATCCGCCACCCGGCATCCCGCCGCCCCGCGTCGACGGCCCCGCCGTCACGATCGAGCCCTGGTGACCCGTGGCCAGCGTCGACAGGGTGTACGCCATGGGCGCGGCCAGCGCCGACACGAGCCCGAGCCCCGCCGCGCCCAGCACCACCCGCCGCCCCAGCCGCCCGCCGGCGCCGAGCAGCAGCCCGACGGCGGCCACCAGGCCGCCGAGCAGCACCGCCCAGCGCAGCCACGGCACGTAGTCGGGCGTACGGGCCAGCAGGACGTACGCCCACCCCGCCGTCCCCGCGACCGTCACCGCCAGCGTCGCCGCCGCGGCGATCCGCCCGCGCTCCTCCCACAGCACGGTCACACCCATGCCGACGAGCGCCGCGATGTACGGGGCGAGGGCGACCGTGTAGTACTCGTGGAAGATGCCGGCCATGAAGCTGAAGACCGCCAGCGTCATCAGCAGAGCGCCGCCCCACACGAGGAACGCGGCCCGAGCGGTGTCCGTACGCGGCGCCCGCCAGGTCACCACGAGCCCCGCCACCAGCAGGACCAGCGCGGCGGGCAGCAGCCAGGAGATCTGGCCGCCGATCGCGTCGTTCACCATGCGCCCGAGCCCGGTCTCGCCCCAGCGGCCGCCGCCTCCCTGGCCGCCACCGCCGCCGACGCTCCCCACCTCGTTGCCGTTGATCCGGCCCAGGCCGTTGTAGCCGAAGGTCAGCTCCAGGAAGCTGTTCGTCTGCGAGCCGCCGATGTACGGCCGCGACGACGCGGGCCACAGCTCCACGATCGCGACCCACCAGCCCGCGGACACCACCAACGCCAGCCCTGCCAGGGCCAGTTGCCCGCACCGCCGCGGGAGCCCGGTCGGCGCGCACACCGCGTACACGACGGCCAGGGCAGGCAGGATCAGGAACGCCTGGAGGGTCTTCGTCAGGAACGCCAGCCCGAACGCGACCCCCGCCCACACCAGCCACGTCGTCCGCGCGTCCTCCAGCGCGCGCAGCACGCAGTACACCGCCACGGCCATGAGCAGCGCCAGCAGGGCGTCCGGGTTGTTGAAGCGGAACATCAGCGCGGCGACGGGCGTCAGCGCCAGCACCGCGCCCGCCACGAGCCCGGCCGCCGGGCTGAAGCGGCGGCGGACCGCGGCGTACACGACGGCGACCGTGGCGACACCCATCAGCACCTCGGGGACGAGGATCTGCCATGAGCCGAGCCCGAAGAGCCGTACGGACAGGGCCATGGGCCACAGCGCGGCCGGCGGCTTGTCGACCGTGATGGAGTTCGCGGCGTCGGACGAGCCGAAGAAGAAGGCCTTCCAGCTCTCGCTGCCGGCCTGGACGGCCGCCGAGTAGAAGGAGTTGGCGTAGCCGGAGGCGTCCAGGTTCCAGAGGTAGAGCACGCCCGTGACGGCGAGCAGTCCGAGCAGGGCCGGCCGCACCCAGGGGGCGTCCTCGTGGCGGCCGCGCCACAGCCGCGCCGGGAGGGCGGCAACGGCCCTGCGTGCCGCGCCGTTGGTTTCACGTGAAACACCGGAGGTCTCCGGCAGGGCGGTGGTCATCGGGTCTCCCCCTGTGCGTACGAGGACGGGTCACGCCGGTCCGGGAAGACCCAGGCGCGGAAGAGCAGGAAGCGCAGGACGGTGGCCGCGAGGTTGGCGGCGATGAGCACCGCCATCTCGGTGGCCTGCGCGGGGTTGCCGGTGGCGGCTTCGAGGGCGGCGAGGGAGCCGCTGGTCAGGGCCAGGCCGATGCCGAACACGACCAGTCCCTGCGCCTGGTGGCGGACGGCCCGCTCCCGGCCCCGTACGCCGAAGGTGAGGCGGCGGTTGGCGGCGGTGTTGGCGACGGCCGACACCAGCAGGGCCGCCGCGTTGGCGGCCTGCGCCCCGGTGCCGAGCCGGAACAGCGCGTACAGCCCCAGGTAGAACACCGTCGACAGGGCGCCCACCACGCAGAAACCGACCAGTTGCCGGGCCAGCCCGCCCGGTACGCCGCTGAGCGTCCGGTCACGTGGGTCGTCGCCGAAGGGCCGGGCCAGCCGGTCGAGCGGCAGCGTGCCGCGTGCGAGCGCCCTCCCGACCCGCCACACGCCCTTCAGGTCGTCGGTGGCCGTCTTCACGATGTGGACCGTCGAGTCGGGGTCGTCCACCCAGTCGACCGGCACCTCGTGGATGCGCAGCCCGGCCCGCTCCGCGAGGACCAGCATCTCGGTGTCGAAGAACCAGCCGGTGTCCTCCACCATCGGCAGCAGCCGCTCGGCGACCTCCCGGCGTATCGCCTTGAAGCCGCACTGCGCGTCGCTGAACCGGGCGGCGAGCGAGCCCCGCAGGATCAGGTTGTACGCGCGGGAGACGAACTCCCTCTTCGGTCCCCGCACGACCCGCGAGCCGCCCGCCAGCCGCGAGCCGATGGCGAGGTCGGAGTGGCCGGAGATCAGCGGCGCGACGAGCGGCAGCAGCGCGTTGAGGTCGGTCGACAGGTCGACGTCCATGTACGCGAGGACCGGCGCCTCGGATGCCGACCACACGGTCCGCAGCACCCGGCCCCGGCCCTTCTGCTCCAGCCGCACCGACCGCACCTCGGGCACGGCCGCCGCGAGGGCGCCGGCGATGTCCGGTGTGCTGTCCGTGCTGGCGTTGTCCGCGACGGTGATGCGGAAGCCGTACGGGAACGTGCGGGTCAGGTGGGCGTGCAGCCGCCGCACACAGCGTTCGAGGTCCTTCTGCTCGTTGTGGACCGGGATCACGACGTCCAGCACGGGTCGGCCGGCGACGCCCACGGGCAGATGCTCCCGGGCGGGCAGGGCCCCCGCACGGCATTCCCTTGTCTCCGTTGTCTCCGTTGTCATGGGGACGACGCTCGCGGGCGGCGCTGTCAGGGCTGTGTGACGAGCCTGTGCCGCACCTGTGAGTCCGTGCCGGGCGGCACCCGGGAGTCCGTACCGGGCGGCACCTGTGAATCCGTGCCGGGGGCGCCGTCAGGGTGCCGGGCGCCGTATGAGGGCAGCCGCACCGTGAACACGGTCCGTCCCGGCACGCTCTCCACGTCGATGCGCCCCTCGTGCGCGGCCACGACGGCCTGCACGATGGCCAGCCCGAGCCCCGTGGACCCCGACTGCCGTGACCGTGACGAGTCGCCGCGCGCGAACCGCTCGAAGACGTGCGGGAGCAGGTCGGGCGGGACGCCCGGCCCGTCGTCCTGGACCTCCACGACGGCGAACCCGGCGTCGGCGCGCAGGCGGGCGGTGACGGTGGTGCCCGGAGGGGTGTGCGTACGGGCGTTGGCGAGCAGGTTGACCAGGACCTGCTGGAGGCGGGCGGCGTCGCCGTGGACGGTGACCGGTTCGGGCGGCAGGTCCAGGCGCCAGACGTGGTCCTGTCCGGCCGCGCGGGCGTCGCTCACGGTGTCCACGACGAGCGGGGCGAGGTCGGTCTCCTCGTACGCGAGGGGCCGCCCCGCGTCGAGGCGGGCGAGCAGCAGCAGGTCCTCGACGAGGCCGGTCATGCGGTGCGCCTCGGCCTCGATGCGCCCGAGGGCGTGGCGCGTCCCGGGGCCGGGCGTCTCGCCGCCGCGCCGGGTGAGTTCGGCGTAGCCGCGGATGGAGGCGAGCGGGGTGCGCAGCTCGTGGCTGGCGTCGGCGACGAACCGGCGGACGCGGGTCTCGCTCTCCTGGCGGGCGTCCAGCGCGGCGTGGACGTGGTCGAGCATCCGGTTGAGGGCGGCGCCGACCTGGCCGACCTCGGTGCGGGGGTCGGCCTCGGCTTCGGGGACGCGTTCGTGGAGGGCCACCTCGCCGCTGTGCAGGCGCAGTTCGCTGACGCGGGTGGCGGTCGCGGCGACCCGGCGCAGGGGCCGCAGGGCGACCCCGACGAGGGTGCCGCCGGCGAGCCCGGCCGCGACGAGTCCGGCGGCGGTGACGGACACCTCGGCCCAGACGAGGGTGCCCACGGTCTCCTGCACGTCGGCGAGCGGGAAGCCGAGGACCGTACGGCCGTCCTCGGAGGCCAGCACGCGGTGGTCGCCGAGGCGCGGCAGGGTCACCGTGTGCACGGCGCCGTCGCGCGGGGCGGCGGACAGGGCGGCGAGCTGCCGGGCGTCGAGCGCGCCGAGCGGGGCTCCCGGGTACTGCTGGTCGATCCGCCCGGCGACGGTGAGGACGTCCCCGTCGCCGACGGCACGGCCGCCGACCGTCCCGGACGGGTTGCCGGGCGCTCCCACGAACCGCAGCGGGTCGTCCCAGCGGTCCAGGGCGCTGCGCCGCAGCGCGTCCGTGAGCTTCTGGTCCTTCTGCTCGACCAGGTAGGAGCGCAGCGAGATGGTCGTCACGGCCCCGATGACCGCGGCGACGACCGCGATGAGCGCGACGGCGGACACGACCAGCCGGGTGCGCAGCGACCACGGCCGCCGCGCCCACCTCCGCGTACGCCCGTCACCGGCCGGGCATCGCGTCCGCACGTCACTCGCCGGGCTTGATCAGGTACCCGGCTCCGCGCCGGGTGTGGATCATCGGGGAGCGCCCGGCGTCGATCTTGCGCCGCAGGTACGAGATGTACAGCTCGACGACGTTGGCCTGGCCGCCGAAGTCGTACGACCAGACCCGGTCGAGGATCTGCGCCTTGCTCAGCACCCGGCGCGGGTTGCGCATGAGGAACCGCAGCAGCTCGAACTCGGTGGCGGTGAGATGGATGCCGTCGCCGCCCCGGGTCACCTCGTGGCTGTCCTCGTCGAGCGTCAGGTCCCCCACCACGAGCAGGGACTCGCTGCGCACCGCGCCCGCGCCGGAGCGCCGGATCAGGCCGCGCAGCCGGGCGACGACCTCCTCCAGGCTGAACGGCTTGGTGACGTAGTCGTCGCCGCCCGCCGTGAGCCCGGCGATGCGGTCCTCGACGGAGTCCTTGGCGGTGAGGAAGAGCACGGGAACGTCACTGAACTCCCGCCGCAGCCGCTGGAGGACGCTCAGGCCGTCCATGTCGGGCAGCATCACGTCGAGGACGACGGCGTCGGGCCGGAACTCGCGCGCCGAGCGCACCGCGCCGGCCCCGTCGCCGGCGCTGCGCACCTCCCACCCTTCGTAGCGCAGGGCCAGGGACAGCAGCTCGGCGAGCGAGGCCTCGTCGTCCACGACGAGCACCCGGACGGGGCTGCCGTCGGGCCGGAGCAGGGCGGTGCGCGACTGGGACGTGGTGGTGGTCATGGGACCAAGGTCGGGGAACCCCGTGAGAGCACCCTTTCGGCTTCCTGTGAATTCCCTGAGAAAACCCGTGCCTCAAGCGGGTGGTGCCCCGAAGAGCCGCGCCCCGTTCTCGTAACAGACGAGCCGCAACCACTCCTCCCCCAGCCCCAGCCGTTCCAGGGCGTGGAGCTGGTGGAGGTACCCGTACGGGATGTTCGGGAAGTCGCTGCCGAGCAGCACCCGGTCACCGAGGTCCAGCAGCCGCTTGCGCTCCCCGTCGGGAAAGGGGGCGAACCGTTCGCTGAAGTCGGTGAACGCCATGGTCGTGTCGAGCCGCACCTCGTCGTACCGCTCGACCAGATCGAGGAATTCGCCGTACTCGGGCATCCCCATGTGGGCGACGATCAGCCGCAGCCGCGGATGCCGCGCGAGCAGCCGACCGACGGGCCCGGGCCCGGTGTACGCACCGGGCGCCGGCCCGGATCCGCAGTGGATGACGACGGGCACGCGGGCGTCCTCGATGAGTCCCCACGCCGTGTCGAGCGACGGATCGCAGGGGTCGAAGTCCCCCACTTGGAGGTGGACCTTGAAAACGCGGACACCACCGTGGAGAGCGTCCCGGACATAGCCCTCCACGCCGGGCTCGGGGTAGAGGGTCCCGGTCCGCAGACACTCCGGCACCCGCCTGCTGAACCCTTCGGCCCACTCATTGAGCCAGGCGGCCATGCCGGGCTTGTGCGGGTAGATCATCGAGGTGAACCGTACGACGCCGAACTCCCTCAGCAGTTCGACGCGCCGGTCCTCCTCCTCGCGGTACGTGATGGGCCATTCGAGCCCGGTGAGGGGCCCGACGGCGTCGAAGTAGGCCCAGACCTTGCGGAGGACGCGCTCGGGCATGAAGTGCGTGTGCACATCGAAGAGTCCTGGAATGCCGAGTCGCCCGCCGAACTCCCGGACCGCCTCAGCCTCGTTCGAACCCATAGCTCCGCTCGACCCTCCCCACATGGACGCTGTAGCGCTGGTACCACTGCTCGCGCCCGCGCCGCTGGGCCTCCTGGTGCTCCAGATTGCGGCGCCAGGCGGCAATGGCCTCCTCGTCGCGGAAGTACGCGACGGTGATCCCGACGCCGCCGGGCGTACGGGCGGAGTCGAGCCCGAGGAACCCGGGAACGTCCTTGACCAGCTGCCCCATGCGCACGGCGACCTCGCCGTACCCTTCGAGCTCCTGGGTCTGCACGGAGGTGAACACGACGGTGTAGTAGGGCGGTTCGAGACCGCCGACGAGGTGATGGCTCATGAGGATCACCCTGGTGCGGACGGGGGAGTCCCGACAAGGGAAGACCCGCAAAGGGATCGAACTCTTTACCGACAGGACCGCAGGTCAGAAGAGCCCGCCCTGAACACCGGGCGGAACGGGGACGACAGGCAGGGAGAGGTCGGCACCGACCCCCTCACCCGACAGCTCCCACCCTCGCATCAGCCGCGCGTCGAGGACGACGAACCGCCCGTCGGCCGGACGCAGATGGAGATCGGGCCCGGCGACGGCATCGAGGACCCCTCGCAAGCACCCCCCGTCGACGAGCCCCGCCACCACCCCGTCGACCCGTTCGAGACCGGCGAGCCCAAAGGCACCGACGTGGTCCTGCACGTCGAGCGGAAGCCGCTCCAGCGTGTCCTGCCACCCGGATACGCCGAGCGCGTCGTCGTAGAGCCGATGCACCTCACGAGCCCGTACGTCGGGACCGGGCAACCCGACCCGGGCGAGCCGCTTGGCGGCGTACGGGACCCGGTCGGGCAGCCCGAGGCCGGCACCGAGCACGGCTTCGGCCCGCCGGGCGGCCATCAGCGCCCCGCGCCCGAGCCAGGTGAAGGCCACAGCGCCCTGCTCCAGCAACCGGGCATCACCCCGCTCCTCCGCGGTGATCCCCACCTTGACGAGGCCGCGCCCGAACCAGGCCAGGTACACCCGGAAGACGCGAGGATCGTCAAGGGCGGTATCAGCGGCGACGGAATGCACCCGATCAAGCCGAGCACACTCCTCGCAGACGCCACTGGTGCTGCGCGCGGCGACCACGGCGGCCAGGGGACAGGGATTGCCACGAGCACCGCCGCACAGCCGCTCCCCGACAGCCCGAAAGGCAACGGCCTGCCCAGGAACAAGGGAACTGGCCCGCCCCCCGGCCCAGAGCAGAGAGGCGCCCTCCCCACGCCACCTCAAACCGGCACACCGCCAGGGACTCATGGCGCGGTGAGAAGGGGCATGAAGCCCCCACGGGCCCCGCCGTCGAGCAGGAAGCCCCAATCGATCTCTTCCCCGTCCCCCGGCAGCGCATCAAGGGACATCACGACGGCCCCACCCACACCTTCAGCGGCCTCGCACCACTGCACGACGTGCTCGAACTCCTCCGGCGAGAGGCCGCCGGGCATCACGCACCCGAGGTCCCCGGGCCCGTCGACGACGCACAGGGTCGCCTTGGCGACGACGGACCACCCGTCAACCGCGGGCACACGCCCCTCGGGCGCGTGGAGCACGGGCAGGTGCTCGTGCACAGGAGCGGACCCGAGCAACAACACAGGCAGCGGCCCGAGAACGAACCGCCGATTCTCAGCAGGCACCATCATGCGCGTCACTGTGCCACGTCACCGAAGCGCCGCACGTAGCGCCTCTGCCAGGGCGTCTCGACGGCCCGCGGATGGTAGTGGGCCCGCACGTACGCGACGGCCCGCCGGGCAGGCACCCCGTCGATGACGGCGAGACAGGCGAGCGCGGTCCCGGTCCGCCCGATCCCCCCACCGCAGGCGACCTCCACCCGCTCCCGGCCGGCCCGCTCCCAAGCCTCCCGCAGGGCTTGGATCGCCTCCTCATGCCGCCGTGGCACCCAGAAGTCCGGCCACCGCACCCACCGCGACTCCCACTCCACAACGGGCGGAGCCGCCCCCAGCAAATACACCCCGAAGTCCGGCAGAACCCCTCCCGGCAGCCCCCGCCGCAGGCCCCGCCCCCGCACGAGCCGCCCGGAGGGCAACCGCAGAACCCCGCGATCTCCAGGCCCCCAGGTCTCCCCCACACACCCTCCAGCTGTTGACAAGGTTCACACCATAGATTCAAATCACTCAGGCTCACACTACCCACCCACTCAAGGAGCGCCAAGAGTGCCGAGGCCCCGCCCACCGCACCCCGCCCGGGCAGCACTGGCCCTCGCCACCGCGGCCCTGGCCTTGACGGCCTGCGGCCGCCTGATCGGACCCCCGGTCCCGGACGGCGAGCCAACAGAACTGTCCCGGTCCCGGACGGCGACCACCTGGACGGACGGCGAGGGCAAGCTCGAACTCCACCCCGACGGAACCTTCACCGCCGACCACCTCTGCGGCGACTACGACATCGCGGCCCACGGCCCGGAGAACGACCCCAAGTCGGGATCAGGCACATGGGAGGGCAGCCGATGGAAGGGCGACACCCAGGTCAGAATCACGTTCAAGTCCGGCGCGGAGTCCCTCTACGAGGTCCTGCAGGACGGCAAGACCTTGAAACTCTGGACGTACGTGGGCGACCCGGACTCGGGCCACCCCCTCTGCGTCCTGACCCGGCAGTGATCCGCGAGCCGGCGGCCCCGACGGGCCCGTCACACTCGCTCGTGCCGGACGAGCTTGGCCGCGGAGATCAGCAGGATCAGGGCCAGCGCCGGGATGAGCACCAGATCCGAGAACACGCCCAGGAGCAGCCCGCCCAGCGCCGCCCCGGCGATCGAGCCTCCGATCATGACCAGGGTGAAGCGGAGGTGGGCGCCCAGCACCGCGAAGCTGCCGTCACGGCTGTAGCGGGCGAAGGCGACGAGCATGGTGGGCAGCGAGACCAGCAGCGACAGGCTTCCCGCCGTCTTGATGTCCACCGCGAACAGCAGCACGATCGTCGGAATCAGCAGCTCGCCGCCGGCCACGCCCATGATGGCGGCGACCACACCGATGCCGAAGCCGGCCAGTACCCCGACGGGTACCTGCGCCCACAGCGGCAGCGCGAGCGTCCCCAGGGTGGCGCTGTGGGTGGCCATCAGGGCTGCCGCCATGAGCACCATCAGCGCCGCGAGCACCTTGTACAGCGTGGAGCTGCGCATCCGTACCGCCCACGTCGCCCCGGCCCAGGCCCCCAGCAGGCTCCCGGCCAGCAGGTTGACCGCTACAGGCCAGTGCGCGGCCACATCGGCGGCCGGCACCGCGGCCAGGCGGGCGGGCAGCGCGACCAGGACCACGACCAGGCTCATCGCCTTGTTCAGGATGACCGCCGAGAGCGCGGCGAACCCGAACAGGCCGATCAGCAGGGGCAGTCGGAATTCCGCGCCGCCCAAACCGATCATCCCGCCGAGAACGCCGACGGCTGCTCCGGCACCGAACACCAACGGCGTCGCATGCGTCGAACGTATGGGCGCGAGGTCCTTGTCGGTGGTCATGGTAGGCATCCTCACCGCCGGCGGCTCCCGCGCGCTACGGCGCGGCCCCTGTCCTGCGCCGCGTCCCGACCGGCGGGAGAGCGTCAGGCCACGTCGATGCCGTAATCCCGGACCAGTTCCTCGAGACCGCCTTCGTATCCCTTTCCTCCGGTGACGAAGTCCCAGTCGCCGTTGGGGCGTCGGCGGAAGGAGCCGAGCACCAGGGCGGTCTCGTTCGGGCGTCCGTCCGAGACCTCCAACCGGTCCAGTTCCGCCCCCGCGGCGTCCAGCAGCCGGATGCCGGCCGCGGTGAACCCGGACAGGTCGGCCGCGGGGTTGGCCTCAGGGTCGACCGCGGCCACGATGACGAGCCGGTCGGCCCTCTCGGGCAGCGCCTCGAAGGAGACCTGGACAGCGGCCCTGTCCGGTGCGGGGGTGGCGAGCGCGCGGACCGCGCCGTCCGGCGTCCGGGGATTGTTGAAGAAGACGAAGTGGTCGTCGTCCAGGACCCGGTTGCCCCGGCACACGAGCGCGCACACGTCCAAGGCGACGTTCCCGGACCAGTACATGCCCAGGATGTTGTGGTCGTCCGTCGCCGCCCCGGCATCCGGTGCCGTCCGCTGGGCGGGCACCGCGGGCCCGCCACCGCCCAGCCGTCCCCGCAGTCCGTGCCGGTGCAGCAGGTCGACCAATTCGGTTCCCGACACCAGCTCAAGAGGCTTGCCGTTGGCGAACCTGTGGGACCCGGGACCGAATCCGGACGTCGTCACCAGTACGCCCTTGTTGGCGCCGGCGTCCTGGACCGTGCCGTACAGGTCACGGACGGCCGTCGGCGGCACGGTGTTGCGGTAGCGCTTGACCTGCACGACGATCGTGCCGCCACGGATCGGTGTCGGATCGAGCGCCTGGACGTCCACACCGCCGTCGTTCGAGCGCTGCGTCGTCACGGCCTGCATGCCCATGGCACGGAAGAGATCCGCGACCAGCGACTCGAAGGCGAGGGGATCCATCTCGTACAGATCGGGCTCCTCGCCCGCCCCATGGGTGACCACGCCGTTGCCGACGTCCTCGGGTGCCCGTTCGGGCCGTACCGTGGCGCGCTGATCAGGGCGCGACGACAGCTGGCCACGCAGTCCGTCCACCAGGCAGTCGACGGCGTTGACCTGCTCCAGGTGCAGATCGGCGAAGGTCGAACGCGACACCATGACCGTGGCCAGGAAGATCCGCGCCTGCCTGCCCGTCGCCGGGTCGTGATCGTCCACGAACCCGTTCAGGGCGACCGAGTCCAGTGCCCCGAACCGATCCGCCGCGAAAAGGTCATGCAGCACCAGCAGGACGCACTGCGCGAGAACGTCGCGGTACAGCGCCCGACGCTGGGTCACCGGACGGGCGGTCTCCTTGTCCTGGTCCGCACCGGGCATGTACCGCACGGACTTCGTCTCCGGGATGACGTCGTACCTCGGGAGCTCCCAGTTCAGCACCAGCTGCCGTCCGCCCGAGTCGTACGCGGCGGACACCTGGCGCGGCATGCCCTCGGGCCATGCGGTGGACGCGTACAGAGCCGCGGAGAAGTACTCGACCGCCGCGTCGGGGTCGGCGTTGCGCAGCGCCGCCGCCATGTCGGCGATGCCGGCGTTGTGCCGGCGGATCTCCTGCAGCTGGGCGGCGGCCCACTGATCGTACTGATGCCGGTAGGCCGCGAGCTGTTGCAGACGCTGGTCCTCGGCCGCCTGTGCGGCCCGCCAGTCCCGCTCGAACCGGGCCCGCGCCTCGGCCTGCGCCTGGGCTCGCCGACCGGGCGTCCAGCCACTCTGCGGCTGATACTGGCTCGGATCCGGCATGCGGATGGGATGCATGAGCTGCCCCGGAGAGAAGGGTTCGATCCGCTCGGGCCGGGTGAGGGCATCGGGGGTGAAGGCCGGCGCGAGGCACCCGGCGACCAACAAGCCCTGCAAGGCCTGGACCCGTGCGTCCAGTTCCTCGGTACGCCGCCGGGCATCCGCCTCCCGCTGCTGCCGGTACGCCGCCTGCTGTTCCCGGTGGCTGCGTGCCAGCTCCCGCTGACGGGCGCGGTGCTGCCGCTCCTGCTCCCGCTGATACCTGGCTTGCGCCTCCAACTGGCGCTGCTGCTGGCGTTGCGCCTCGGCCCAGACACCGATCAACCCATTGGAGCGACGACTCATGCTCTACAGGCCCTCCCCACCAGAGGCTCGGCGCCCGTCCGCCAAACCCCTGACCCCATAACCAGTAGTAACGAAACGACTCTAGTGGGCAATCAACAGCTCGCCCATCCACTTGCGGGAGAAGCGTCCGGGCACTCCGGCCGGGGGCAAGGGGCACGGAGCGGGGACCAGACCGATGCCGCCGCACGACAGCGGTGTCCGTCGGCGGGCCGAGTGGTGACCCGGCGACCGAACGACCGAAACGCGAGAGGCCCCCGGATGATCTCCGGGGGCCTCTCGACTGTGTGCACTCGGCAGGATTCGAACCTGCAACCTTCTGATCCGTAGTCAGATGCTCTATCCGTTAAGCTACGAGTGCTTGTCAGTGATCTTACTCGCTGACTTTCCTCCCGGGCTTTTCGGCCCGGTCGGCGTTGCGGGAACAACATTACATGACCTGCGCCGTCATGCGAAATCCATTCACCAAAGGGTGACGAATCTGGACAAATCGCACTTCAGAGGGGGTGCGGGGGTCCGGAACGGACGAAGCCCCGGCCTTGGGGGCCGGGGCTTCGGGTGGTGCTGCGGAGGCGGAGGGATTTGAACCCTCGATGGGCTTTAAGACCCAAACCGCATTAGCAGTGCGGCGCCATAGACCGGACTAGGCGACGCCTCCAGCACACCCGCGCGAGCGCGAGTGGTGCGTGCAGATGATGACACAGCCCAGGGGCGTGCCACCAATCGCTGTCCACGGTACTAGGAGCGTGGGGCGCAGGGCAAAGGCTTCCGGTTGCGCAACGCCGCGGGCGGTGCAGCGTTAGAGGGGTGAGGAAGCCGGGCGCCCCGGTGGGGGGCCGAGAGGTCGCCGGCGTCCCGCACGGTTTCCGAGCCCCCAGGAGAACGCATGCTGCGCCGTCTCGTCCTCACCGCCTCCGCCTCCGCCGTCGCGCTCGGGGTGGGCGTGCCCACCGCCGTCGCGGCGCCGCTGCCGCCGCTGCCCCTGCTGGGGGCGTCCGACTCGCTGACCGTCACCGTGAAGGACTCGGGCAACCGCGTCGCCGACGGAACGTTCAGACTCGAGTGCGGAGACGACCGGGCCGCCGGCACACACCCCCGGGCCAAGCGCGCCTGCCACCGGCTGGAGGAGCTGTCCAAGGGCGGCCGGGACCCGTTCGCGCCCGTCCCGCAGGGGCGGATGTGCACCCAGCAGCACGGCGGCCCCGCCACCGCCCACATCGAGGGCGTCTGGCACGGCCGGCCCGTCGACGCGTACTTCAGCCGGGCGAACGGCTGCGAGATCGCCCGATGGGAGAATCTGCAGCCCGTTCTGCCCATGGCCCGGTCGTAGCCGACGGGACGGCGCGCTCACCTGGTGGTACGTGCCGGGGCGTACGCCTTGCGCACACAACCTTGCTCAAGGCTCCCCCTCATCCCCCGTCGCGCGCGCACCCCCAGCCCTTAGACTCCCTCCCGTAAGCGGCAGTAGGTCAGTGGGAGGAAGCGTCGTCGTGAGCAGCAGGCCATCCCGAGGCGCTGCTCGCCTCGCAGCCATACTCGACGCCCTGCCGGACGGGCTCGTCCTCGTCAACACCAACGGCACGGTCGTCAACGCCAACACCATCGCCCTCGAAATGTTCGAGACCCCCGGTACGGCGCTCGTCGGGCGGGGGCTCCTCGATCTGCTGCCCGCCTTCGACTCCCGGCTCATCCCCGGGTCCATGCGCCGCCCCGAGGCCGCCGACGCGCGCGGGCGCACCAAACCCGCCCGCATGATCGCGCGCAGGACCGATGGGAGCGAGTTCCCCGTCGAGGTCACCAGCGCCAGTCTCGAGGACGGGCGGGAGGCCTACGACTCGTACGGCGGCGGCTACAGCGGCGACGAGCTGCTCATGCTCGTCGTGCGCGACCTGTCCGGGACCCTCGACACCGAGGCCGAGCTGGCCCGCTCCCAGCGCCAGACCGAGATGATCCTGCGCGCCGCGTCCGAGGGCGTCGTCGGCACGGACACGGACGGGCGCATCGTCCTGGTGAACCCCGCGGCCGCCCAGATACTGGGCTGGCGCGCCAGCGACCTGGGCGGCAAGGAGCTGCACCAGCTGATGCTGCACTCGCGGGCGGACGGGGATGCCTTCCCGTACGACGACTCGCCCCTGGCCGACACGTTGCGGTCCGGGCGCAAGCACCGCGTGCGCGGGCAGGTCGTCTGGGCCAAGGACGGGTCCGCCGTGCCCGTCGACCTCACCACCGCCCCGGTGCGCGACGGGGACCAGCTCGTCGGCGCCGTCATGACCTTCACCGACCGGCGTCCCCTGGAGCAGCTCACCGAGGAGCACGCCGCCGAACTGGCAGAGCTGAAGAAGGGCCACGCGGAGGAGAAGGCCGGCCTGGAGAAGCGGCTCGCCGAGGGGGAGGAGCGGTACGAGGGGCTGCTCGAGGAGAGCGCCGAGCGGTACGAGGCGCTGGCCGCGCGGCACGCGCAGCTGACCGCCGTGCTCGGCGACGCGCTGCGCGGGCCCCTGGAGGAGCTGCGCCACGAGCTGGGCGTGCTGGCCGCCGACCCGGCCGGGCAGCTGTGGCCCGAGGCGAACCAGATCCTGCACCACCTGGCCGCCGGGTACGCCCGGATGACCACGCTCGTCGACAACGTGCTGGGCTACCAGCGCCTCGACGTCGGCGACGAGTCGCTGCGCAAGGAGCCGGTGCTGCTCGACGGCGTCGTCGCGGCGGGTGTCGAGGGCGCGGTGGAGCTGATCGGTCCGGGGCGGGTGCAGTTCGCGGTGCACGCTCCGCCCATAGAGGCCGAGGTGGACGGCGCCCGGCTGGCGACCGCCCTCGCCCATCTCGTCGCCGACGTCGCCGGGGTCGACTCGACCGGCAAGTCCCGCGTCGTGGCCGACGGGGGGTACGTCGACTCGACGATCGTGGTCGCCGCCGCCCAGCGCGGCGATGTCGCACGCATCGAGGTGCGCGGCCCGTACGCCGGGGGCGACCCGGTGCACGAGCCCATCGTGCGCGGCATCGTCCGGGCGCACGGCGGGGTGCTCCAGACCCATGAGGTGCCCGGCATGAGCGGCACCGCCTATGTGCTGGAGGTGCCGCTCGGCGAGGGCGCCGGGACGGTGGCCGTTCCCGCCACACCCGAGGGCGGTTCCCGGGCGGTGGCCGTGGCGGTGCCCGCGCAGCAGTCCGGCGACACGACCGGCGGGGGCCGGCGCAGGGCGCGGCGCTCCTCGACCGACGCGTTCCTGGACAGTCCCGTACGGGCGGAGGACCCCGTCGCGGCCGAGCCGACCGGCCGCCGCCGGGCCCGGGCGCTGGCCGCCGCCCCCGACGACGAGACCGGTGAACGGCTCATCCCCGCGCAGGAGTCCGGCGGCCCCGAGCCGACCGGGCGGCGCCGTGGCCGGCCCAGCCCCGCCGAGGGTGCGGTCATGACCGCCGCCGAGTCCGCCCAGGCACGGCCCGCGGCGCTCGGCGACACCGTGCCGCCGCAGGGCGTCGCCCCCGAGGGCGAGGGCATGCCCGTGCCGCCGGCGGGCAGTGGACGGCGGGCCCGGCGCGGCGCCGGGCAGGAGGGCGGAATCCCCGCGCTGCCCGCCGGGCCCGTGCCCGTACCGGCCACCGGGACCGCCGCCGTGGGTGCGGGCGCCGGGCAGGAGCCCGTGCCGCCGACCGGGCGGCGGGCACGGCGTGCGCTGGCGAGCACGCAGGAGCGGACGGCGCCTGCGGAGGGTGGCCCGCGCGCGGCGTTCGCGCTGCCGCCCGCGGAGGCGGACCGACAGCAGCCGCAGGCCACTGTGGCTCAGGCTGCGGCCGCCCCGGCGAATCCGGCCGCAACCCCGGCCGGCGGGCCGGTTCCGGCTACCGGTACGGGTCCGGTTCCGGCCGCCGGTACGGCCCACGTTCCGGCTCCGGCGCCCGCTGCGGCCGCCGCTCCGGCCGGGACTCCTGCCGGTGGAGTCGCCCTGCAGGCACCCGGGGCCGCGGCGGTTCCCGTGGCCCCTGCGGCTACGGTTCGCCCTGCCGGCGCCGCTCCCACGGCCGCCCCCGGCGCCACGCCCGCCGCCGCGCTCGCGGGTGACGACGGGCGGCACGATGCCGTGCGTGCCGAGCCGGATGCCGATCACACGCCGCCGCAGCCGCACCCGATCCCGATGCCCGCGGCCCCCACGGCCGCCGACGCGACCCAGTCGACGCAGGGCCGGGCGTTCAGCGTGCGGACCCTGGGCCAGGGCGTGCCGTTCGCCCAGCAGGCGACGGCGACGCCCCTGCCCGTACCCGCGCAGGGTTCCGGCTCCGGGCGGCGGCGGAAGCTGGCCACGCCTCCCGAGGGCGACCGGCCGCAGCCGCAGGCCCAGCCGGCGGCCGCGCCCGCCGCGCCCGCCGCGCCGCAGGCCACGAACGCGCACCAGCAGCGGCTCGCCCCGCCCGCCGAGGGCCGGGCGTACGAGATAGGAGCACCGGACGAGGGCGCGGACGAGGGCCCCGAGCCGCTGGACGGGCCCGGGGGTGCCGTGGAGGTCACCAACGAGCCGCAGCCCCGGCCCCTCGACGACGAGCTGCCGCCGGAGCCGCTGGACAACCCGCGCCGGCTGCTCGTGTGGCCCGCGCCCGACGTCGCCACGCAGCAGGCGCTGAGCGACCGCGGCTACCGGCCGGTGATCGTGCACTCGCGCGAGGAGGTGGACGCGCAGATCGCCGCGTTCCCGGCGGCGCTGTTCGTGGACCCGCTGACCGGGCCCATCACGCGGACGGCCCTCCAGTCGCTGCGCCAGGCCGCGGTGGCGGCCGAGGTGCCCGTCCTGCTGGCCGCCGGTCTCGGGCAGGCGACGCGGGAGGCGGCGTACGGCGCCGACCCGGCCGTCCTCCTCAAGGCGCTGGCGCCGCGGGACAGCGAGCAGCACCCGTCGCGGGTCCTGCTGATCGAGGAGCACGACGAGATCGCGCTCGCGCTGACGGCGGCCCTGGAGCGGCGCGGGATGCAGGTCCTGCGGGTCCCGGCGGACAGCGACGCGGTGGCGATGGCGACGCAGCTGCGGCCGAACCTGGTCGTGATGGACCTGATGCAGGTGCGGCGCCGGCGTGCCGGGATCATCGACTGGCTGCGGGCGAACGGGCACCTCAACCGCACGCCGCTCGTCGTCTACACGTCGAACGGCCTCGACGAGGCGGAGCTGCCGAAGCTGGCGTCCGGTGAGAACGTGCTGTTCCTGGCGGAGCGGTCCACGAGCGCCGAGGTCCAGCAGCGGATCGTGGACCTGCTGGCGAAGATCGGCACCAACTGATGCGGAGGGGGCGGGTCCGGCCCGCCCCCTGCCGCGCCTACAGCTCCGTCACGTCCAGCTGCCCCTCCGCGTACTGCCTGCGGATGACCTTCTTGTCGAACTTCCCCACGCTCGTCTTCGGGACGGCCGGGACGATCGCCCAGCGCTCCGGCAGCTGCCACTTGGCGATGCCCGCCTCGGAGAGGAACTCCCGCAGCGCCGTGTGGTCCGCGGTCGCGCCCTCCTTGAGGACGACGGTGGCCAGCGGGCGCTCGCCCCAGCGGTCGTCGGGCACGGCGACGACGGCGGCCTCGACGACGTCCGGGTGGCCCATCAGGGCGTTCTCCAGCTCGACCGAGGAGATCCACTCGCCGCCGGACTTGATGACGTCCTTGGCGCGGTCGGTGAGGGTGAGGTAGCCGTCGGGGTTGATCACGCCGACGTCGCCGGTCTTGAGCCAGCCGTCGGCGCTGAACTTGTCCTCGGGGCGCAGCGGTTCCGCGTCCGCGCCGCCGTAGTAGGCGCCGGCGATCCACGGGCCGCGCACCTCCAGCTCGCCGGCGGAGGTGCCGTCCCAGGGCAGGAGGTCGCCGCCGGGGCCGACGAGGCGGGCCTCGACGCCGGCGGGGAAGCGGCCCTGGCTGAGGCGGTAGCCGAGGTCCTCGTCCGCACCGAGGCCGGACGGCGGGCGGGCCACCGTGCCGAGCGGGGACGTCTCGGTCATGCCCCAGGCGTGGTAGAGGCGGACGCCCAGCCTGTCGTACGCCTCCATCAGGGACTTCGGGCAGGCGGAGCCGCCGATGGTGACCTGCGTGAGCGAGGAGACGTCCCGGGGTCGGGCGAGGAGTTCGCCGAGGAGGCCCTGCCAGATGGTGGGGACGGCCGCGGCGTGCGTGGGGCGCTCCCGCTCGATCATGTCGGCGAGGGGGCCGGGCTGGAGGAAGCGGTCGGGCATCAGCATGCTGACGCCGGTCATGAAGGTGGCGTGCGGGAAGCCCCAGGCGTTCACGTGGAACTGGGGCACGACCACGAGGGTCGTGTCGTCGTGGGTGAGGCCCATCGACTGAGCCATGTTGATCTGCATCGAGTGCAGGTAGATGGAACGGTGCGAGTAGACGACGCCCTTGGGGTCGCCGGTGGTGCCGGAGGTGTAGCAGAGGGCGGCGGCCCGCCGCTCGTCCAGCTCGGGCCAGTCGTACGTGTCCGGCTGCCCGGCGAGCAGCTCCTCGTACTCGTGGACCTGGACCTTCGCGCCGTCGAGGGGCGCGCGGTCGCCGGGGCCGCTGACGACGACGTGCTCGACGCTCGTCAGCTGCGGCAGGAGCGGAGCGAGGAGGGGGATCAGGGAGCCGTTGACGATGATCACCCGGTCGGCGGCGTGGTTGATGATCCACACGAGTTGCTCGGCGGGCAGCCGCAGGTTCAGGGTGTGGAGGACGGCGCCCATGCAGGGCACGGCGTAGTACGCCTCGACGTGTTCGGCGTTGTTCCACATCAGCGTTCCCGTGACATCGCCCTCGGAGACGCCGAGGCCGCGCAGGGCGTGGGCCAGCCGGGCCGCCCGGGTGTGGATCTCCGCGAAGGTCCGCCGCTGGGGCTCCGCCTCGCCCGTCCAGGTGGTGACGGTCGCCGTGGCGTGCACGGTGGAGCCGTGCCTCAGAATGCGCGACACCAGCAGCGGGACGTCCTGCATCGTGCTCATCATCACGGGGGCCTCCGGCAATGCTACGGACGAGTAGTGTGCCGCCGATTCTGCGGGACGAACCGGACCCACCGCCATGCCCCGGAGCCGGCGATCTCGCTCCGGGGCAGGGACGGGGCACGGGACCAGGTCGTGTCCGGCGGATCATGCCTGGGCCGCGGGGTCTGGCACGCCCTCCCCCAAGCCCTGACGGGCAGGGGGGACCCCCAGCGGCGTTGTCGTCGGTCGCGATGGCTCCGCCATCCCTCCCTCCTCCGCCTTGCAGCCGCACGCACCAGACCCCGCTCACCAGCAGTCAAAGGCACCGCCCAGCGATGTCGGCATGATCCCCCGGACACTCCCTAGGCGGTGGCCACCGTGCGGCACGCCGTGATGAAACGGACCAGCTCGTCCATCCGGTCCGTCTTGGTGTCGACGGCGCGGTTGACCACGCGGACCAGGTGTTCGTACGCGTCCGTGTGGTCGTAGCTGGCCGTGTCGGCGATCTTCAGGGCCCAGCGCCAGTAGCCGCGCATGGTGTCGGCGAGCGGCATGCGGAACGTGGCGATGACGTCCCGTACGGGCTCGACGACCCGGTCGCCGTGGCGGCGCAGATAGCGTTCCACGGTGTCCGCCATGAACGAGAAGTGCCGGGCCTCGTCCCGGCTGAGCCGGCCCAGCAACTCGTCCAGGACCGGGTCGTCCACCACCGCGCGCAGCTGCTGGTAGTAGATCTGCGTGGCCTTCTCCTGGACGAGCGTGTACGCGAAGTACTGCACGGCGTGCTCGTACGGGAGCGTGAACTCCCGCTGCCCCTCGGCGGCCGTCTCCGCGCGCAGCGCCTCCGGGTCGGCGAGGCCCGACTCGGTCTGGTAGCGGACGAGGGCCCTGGCGTGGGTGTCCTCCTCCGCGGCCCAGCGCACGGTGAAGTGGTACAGCTCGCGGTTGTGGAGGTACGTCTCCCGGTCCACGTCCCCGTTCACCGGGAACAGCCGGTGGTAGAGGGCGAAGTAGCCGGGCAGGTGGTCCTCGATGAGGGTGACGAAGCGGACGGCCGAGCGCTGGCCCTCGGTGAGGCGGCCCGCGTCGGCCCGGCTCCAGTCGATGGACTCCACGTCCCAGCGCCGGGACACCGGCGTGGCCCGCATGAAGTCGCCGACGGTCTGCTCGACCTCGTGCGGTTCGAGCATCGGGCCCAGCGCGGTGCCGGGCGGCGGCGCCGGGTCCCGCCGATCGGTCGCCGTGGTGGTCATGCCGGTCATCGCCCCGTCACCGGGCCTTCGTGCAGACCAGCGCGTAGTGCTTGGTGGTGTAGCCCCAGCCCGCGTTGGCGACCTCCAGGTAGCGGACGAGCTTCTCCGCCATCCCGGGCCGTACGGCGTCGATCCGGTCCGCGCGGGCGTGCACGTTGGCGATCCAGTCCTCGATGGTGCGGTGGTAGTCGGCAGTCAGGTCGTCGACGCTCGTGACCGAGAAGCCGGCGGTCTCCGCGCCTCGCACCAGTTCGGACAGCGGGCGCAGCTCCCCGTAGCCGAAGATCGACTCGCGGACGAAACGCGTTCCCGTACGGGCGTCGAACTCCTCGCGCACGGCGTCGCTGCGGAAGCAGCTCTCGGACACGTACAGGCGGCCGCCGCGGCGCAGCAGCGAGCGGGCCTTGCGCAGGACGCCCACGAGGTCCGGCATGTGCACGATGGAGCCGAGCATGGTGACCGCGTCGTAGCCGCCGTCCTTCAGCTCCACCTCCTCGAAGTGGCCGACGACGCTGGTCACCCGGTCCGCGACGCCCAGTTCGGCGGCGCGCTGCGCGATGTACGCGTGCTGGGCGCCCGCCGGGCTGATCCCGGTGGTGCGGCAGCCGTACTCCTTGGCGAAGTGCAGGATCACCGAGCCCCAGCCGCACCCCGCGTCCAGCACCCGCTCGCCGCCGCGCACGCCGAGCCGGTCGGCGACGAAGGCGAGCTTCTGGAGCTGGGCCTGCTCCAGGCTGTCGTCGGGGGAGCGGTAGAGGCCCGAGCTGTACTTGCGCAGCGGGTCGAGGAAGAGCCCGAAGATCTCCGGCTCCAGGTCGTAGTGGACATTGGTGTCGGAGACCGGCATGGCCCCCGGGTCCGTGGTGGTGGTCGTCGTCATCGGGCGCCCTCCGCCGCGAGCGCCTTCTCGACGACGGTGACGACCTGGGAGACGGTGGCGACGGTGAAGACGTCCTCGTCCTCCAGCTCGATGTCGTAGCGCTGTTCGATCCTGGCGACCATGCGCAGCACCTTCACCGAGTCGGCGCCCTCCAGGCCCCGCAGATCCGTCTCGGGGGTGAGGGAGTCGGCGGGGACGCCGAGTTCGGCCGCCACGATGTCGGTGACGGTGGTGAGGATCTGCTCGCTGTTCTCCGGCATGGGGGGAATTACCTCTCGGTTCGGTGAAGGGTGTTCGTCAGGTCGGTGGACGGGTCCGTGGTGCGTTCCGCGGCCAGGCGTTCGGTGAGCGCGGCGGCGTCCGGGTCGGTCATACGGATGTGCTCGCGCGCCCGGTCCATGTCGACGCAGCGGTAGCCCGCCGACGCGGTCGCCATGACCTCGCCCGTGGCGTCGAGCACCTCGGCCACGGCGTGCACGGTCTCGGGGCCGCCCTTGTCGGCGCGCAGCCGGGCCACGCACACGTAGTCGCGGTCCACGGCGAGGGGGCTGAGGTAGCGGATGCGCAGCGCCGTGGTGAACGCGGGCGTGCCGTACCGCAGGACGACGAGGTTGCCCATGATCTCGTCGCACACCGTGGAGACGATGCCGCCGTGGACGACCCCCGGGTACGACTCGTGGATCCTGGCGAGGCGGAGCCGGGTCCGTAACCCGCCGTCCTCGTCCTCCTCGAAGCGCAGCCGCAGCCCGGACGCGTTGTGCGGGGAGCAGCCGAAGCACTGGTGGTCGGGCTGCGACGCCCAGGGCACCTCGATCGTGCCGTCGGGGCGCTGCCCGGTCGTGGCGGCGGTCACGACAGGGCACCGGCGAGGGCGCGCCGGATGCGGGCGCCCGTGGTCAGGTCGAGCCCGGTCATGGAGCCGAACGCGCTGCGCACCTTGGCGTGCAGCTTCTGCAGCTCGTCCTCGTCGGCGACCTTCTCCAGGAACACCTCGAAGCCGGTGTCGATGGTCTCGTGGTCGCCGCCCTCGACGAGGCTGTCCTTGAACAGGCTGACGGGGTGCTTGATCCGCGCCTCGGACGTGTACACGTACAGCGTCTCCAGCACGGACGGCAGCTCCTGCGGGCGTCGCGCCAGGCGCTCCTTGGTGTAGTGGATGAACTCCCGCGCGTGGCCCGCCTCGTCGCGGCTCGCGCGGCGCAGGATGTCCTGGAGCACCGGCTCGCGCACCCAGTCGGCGACGGCGCGGTAGACGTGGTTGACGGTCAGCTCGGAGATGATGTTCGTGGCGAGCGTCGCGGACGGGGTGCTGCCCGGCGCGTACGGCTCGCGCATCGCCTCGACGGGCCGCTCGTCGACGTCCTCGTCGATGGCGCGCAGCCAGGTCTTGAAGGCGTAGTGGTGCTGGAGTTCCTGGTAGCCCCAGATCGCGGCGAAGGCCGAGAAGTCGTAGTCGTCGACGAACTCGTTGAAGAAGCCGTGCGTGGCGGCGATCGAGTTGCACTCGCCCATGACGGCGCTCTTGGCGAGCGTCACGTACTCGGGCTCGACGAGTGACCGGTCGACCTTGTCGAAGTCGATGTCGGTGAGGCGCCAGTGGGTGCGTTCGTAGTGGCTGAAGACGTCGAAGGCGTGCATCGGTGGCTCCTGGGTGCGTGGATACGGGACATGGGGGGTTACGACACGGGGTTACGGCGCGGAGGCGGGGCCGGCGGCCGCGACGGCGTCGCGGGCGGCCAGCCGCTGGAACTTGCCGCTGCTGGTGCGGGGCAGGGTGCGCGGGGCGACCACGTGGACGGTGACGGCGTCGAGGCCGAGGCCCGCGGCGACGAGGTCGCGCAGCTCCTTCTCCAGGGCGGCGCGCGGGGCGTCGTCGCCGGCCGTGGAGGCCGTCTCGCTCTCGGCGGCCAGCACGATGCGCTCGGAGCCGTCGGGCGCGGTGTCCGCGTAGGCGACGCAGCGCTGCTTGTGGACGCCGGGGTGGGTGCGGGCCAGGTCCTCGGCGTCGTGCGGGTAGTAGTTCTCGCCGCGTACGACGATCATCTCCTTGATCCGGCCGGTGAGGTACAGCTCGCCGGCGCGGAGGTAGCCCAGGTCCCCGGTGCGCAGCCAGCCGCCCTCCTCGAAGGGCTGCGGCCGGCCGGCCGCCATCAGGTAGCCGCGGGTGACGGACGCGCCGCGGATCAGCACCTCGCCGATCCGGCCGTCGGGCAGCGGCTCCGCCGAGCCGTCCCCGGCGACCCGCACCTCCATGCCGAGCACCGGCCGGCCCACGCAGGCGACCGGGCGCGCGGCCGGGCTGTCCTCGTCCACGGGCACGGCGACCCGCTCGGTCGCGAGCCGCACCCGGTCGACGACGTCCCACCGCGGGGCCCGGCCGAGCGGCGGGAACGTGACGGCGAGCGTGGCCTCGGCCATCCCGTACACGGTCATCAGCGCGCCGGGCCTGAAGCCCGCGGGCGTGAAGCGCTCCAGGAACGCCTCGACGCTGTCGCGGCGGATGGTCTCGGCGCCGTTGAAGGCGATCCGCCACCGGGACAGGTCCAGCTCCGCGGCCTCGTCCGGGCCGACGGCCGCCGTCAGGTACGCGTAGCCGAAGTCGGGCGAGGCGCTGATGGTGGAGCCGCTAGCGGCGAACTCGCGCAGCCAGCGGTCCGGCCGCTTCACGAACGACACGGGCGACCAGAGGGTGGCCGGGATGGCCGCGAACAGCGCGCTGAGCGTGGCGAACAGGCCCATGTCGTGGAAGAGCGGCAGCCACATGCCGAGGCTGTCCCGGTCGCCCAGCTCGATGGCCTCGGCGATGGCGCGCAGGCAGGCCAGGACGTTCGCGTGGCTCAGCTCCACGCCCTTGGGGTCGGCGGTGCTGCCGGAGGTGAACTGGACGATGACCGGGGTCTCTTCGGCGACGGGCGGGAGCGCGTCGGCCGCGTCGACGGCTTCCGCCCCCGTCAGCGCGTCGCCCGGGAGCAGCGTGACCCCGGGGAGCGCGCCGGCCAGGATCTCGGCGAAGCCGCCGTAGCCGGGCGACAGCACCAGGTGCCGCATGTCGGAGGTCCGGGCGATGCGGCCGAGCCGCGCCAGGTATGCCTCCGCGTCGCGCGGCCCGGTCGGCACCGGCAGCGGACAGGCGGCGCAGCCGAGGCGGGAAGCGGCGAACAGGGCGATGAGGAAGTCGGGTTCGTTCGGGCACAGCACACCGATCCGGTCGCCCTGCCGTACGCCCGCGCGGGCCAGGGCCCCGGCGGCGGCGACCGAGTCCCGGGCGAGGGCGCCCAGGGTCGTACGGCGTCGCTCGGAGGGGAAGTCGACGGGGCTTTCGGGGCGGCGTGCGGCCGCCCGGTCCAGTGACGCGTGCAGGGTCGAGGCAAGCATGGATCTCCCAATGGGCCCTGGCTGTGGGGGTCTGTTGAGTGAGGAGGGCGTACGGCGTGGCGTCAGCCGGCCGGCAGCTGCGCCCGGCGGTACGCGGTGCCGAGGGGGCGCAGCGCCGCGCCCCCGGTCCCGGCCGCCGTCCACGTGGTGCGGCGCAGCAACGGCGGGTGCGGAGCGGGCGCCGCGACGGACAGGTCGCGCCCCGGGAGGCGGAGCGTGCGCACGAGGTGGCCGGTGGGGGCGCCGTTCCGGTGCGCGACCCGCCAGGCCGTACCGGGCAGGGGGCGGAAGGTCAGGGTGCGCAGCCCGGTGGCGAGGCCGCCGCCCAGCGCCTTGGCGACGGCCTCCTTCGCCGTCCAGACGGCCCGTGGGCGTCCGGCCGTCGCGTCGTGGGGTCCGCCGAAGCGGGGCGCCAGGTCGGCGAACTCCCGCTCGGGCCGGTCCTCCACGTCGACACCGCAGCCCGCGCCGGCCGCGGGTCCGGGGACGCCAGGGGCGTGGACGACGGCGATGCCGGTGGCGTCGTGGCTGATCCCGAAGGTCCCGAAGGCTCCGAAGGTCCCGAGGGCCGGCTCGTCAGCGCCCCGCCGGGCCACCGTCCGCCCGCGCCCGTCGCGCTCCAGCGGCAGCCGCTCCCCCGGTACGCCGAGGGCCCGCCCCAGCACGGCACGCAGCAGGGTCCGTGCGAGGGCGGCGGCGTACCGGCGGCCGGTCCCCGTGTACCTACCGGCGTCGGCGAGGTCGCCGGGCGGGAGGCCCGGGATCTGCTCGGCCGAGGACCACGGCGTGGCCGCCCAGTCGAGCAGGTGCACCTCGACGACCCGGGAGGCCGCCTCGCCCATCAGGCGCGCCCCGTCCGCACGGGCAGCGACCGCAGGCCGCGGAACTGGATGTTGTCCGCCCGCCAGACGTGCCGCCGCTCCTCGTCGAGCCGCATGTCGGGGAAGGTCCGTACCAGGGCGTCCACGACCCGCCTGCCTTCGAGCCGGGCCAGCCCGGCGCCGATGCAGTAGTGGATGCCCGCGCCGAAGGCCACGTGTTCGGTGGCCTTGCGGGCCACGTCGAGCCGGTCCGGGTCGGGGAACCGCGCCGGGTCGCGGTTGGCGGCTCCCCGCACGAGGTAGACGAGGTCGCCCTCCTTGATGCGGGCGCCGCGCAGCTCGATGTCCTGCGTGGCCCGCCGGTGCGTGAGCTGCACGGGACCGTCGTAGCGCAGCAGTTCGTCGATGGCGCCGGTCAGGAGGGTGCGGTCGGCCTTGATCCGCTCCCACTGGTCCCGGTGCGTCAGCAGCGCGAGCAGCCCGTTGCCGATCATGTCCATGGTGGTGACGAAGGCGGCGGCGAGCACCAGCACGACCTGGGCGACGACCTGCCGCTCGGTGAGCAGGTCACCGCGGTCCTCGGCGTGCACGAGCCGGCTGATGAGGTCGTCGGCCGGCTTCTCGCGGCGTTCGGCGATGGCCTGCGTGAAGTAGCGCATCATCTCGTCGAGCGCGGCCGTGGCCGCGTCCGCCGTGGAGCCCGGGTCGGGGCTGCCGCCGATGAACACCTTCATGGCGTCCGACCAGCCCTTGAGCAGGTCGGCGTCGGCGCGCGGGATGCCGTACAGGTCGGCGAGGACGTACGCCGGCAGGGGGTAGGCCAGGTCGGCGATCAGGTCCATGCGGTCGCTCTCCAGGTGGGGGCGGAGCAGCATGGCGACGATCTCGTCGATGTGGGCTTCCATGGAGTTGACCGAGCGTGGCGTGAAGGCGCGGTTCATCAGCCGGTGCAGCTTGGTGTGGTGCGGCGGATCGTTCATCCACATCCACTCGGACGCGACGGCGATGAACGGCGCCGCCTTCTCCCGTAACGCCTCCGGGACACGCCCGTCGACCATCTGGGCGAGCCGCTGGGAGGAGTAGCGGTGGTGATCGCGCAGGGCCCCGTAGACGTCGTCGTGCCGGGTGACGAACCAGCCGTTGAGCTTGGGGTCCCAGTGGACGGGCCGGTGCTCGCGGAGCGCGCGGTAGGCGGGATAGGGGTCCTGCAGCACCTCGGGGGTGAGCAGGGTGGTGGGTATGCCGGACGGGGCGACCATGCGTGAACCTTCTTCTCCGCCGTATGAGGCAGTCGAACGAACGAGCGCGGCGCGGTTCCTCGAAGAACAGAAGAAAGGACAGAGCAGAGGTACGGAACGGAAAGGCAGATAAGAAAGGAAAAAAACCGGAAGGAAAAGATCGGAAGGAAAAGGCCGGGCCGGAAGGACCGGAGGACCCGCTGGTCAGCCGGCGGCGTCCGGCAGCACCCCGGTGCACTCGGACACGAACACCTCGGTGCCGTCCTGGTTCCGTACGGACGCCTTCAGCGACAGCTCCCCGGCGGGGTCCGCGTCCGTGACGGTGACCTCGGAGGTCACGACGTCCCCGGCGTGCACGGGCTGGAGGAACACCATGGACATCGACCGGTAGCGGAAACCGCGGTCCCCGCGCACGAACGGCACGGTCGTGGCCGTGAGCAGGCCCTGCGCCATGGGGCGGTCGCCTCCGATGCCCAGGTGGTGGGCGCCGCGGTCACCGGTCAGCGCGGTGCACAGGTCGATGTCGTCGGAGGTGACGGTGGTCGTCGCGGTCAGTACGGCACCGGCGGCGGGGCCGTCGAACGGCGCGCCGTCCGCCTCGGGGCGCGCGGCCTTCCGTACGGCTCCGAGATCCAGGGCGGGGGCCGCCGCGTCCTCGGGGACGTCCGGGCGGGCCGCCGGGTCGGCGACGTGCAGGATGATGCCCTTGCTGCGGCCGGACAGGACGACGTCCCCGTCGTTGCCGCGGACGCGGGCGTCGAACGCGATGCGGTGGAAGCCGGTGTTCTCCTCCAGCTGGAGGATCTCCAGCTCCGCCGTCAGCTCCTCGTCCACGCCGACGGCACGGGCGTGGGACCAAGTCATCTTGCGGGCGATGTAGTCGAGGTCGCCCCCGAGCTTGGTCAGCGGGGCCACGACCAGTAGATCGGGCAGCGTGGGGGCGCTCCCCTCGGGGAGGCGCACCCGGCCGGAGAGGGCGTCGTACCCGGCGATCTCATCCGGGCTGTACCGGCGGCGCCACGATAAGAGGCGGCCTTCGGCGAGTTCACCGTGCGGCGTCACGGGCAGGGGCATGAACGACCTCGATCTGGTAGATCCAGCGGGAAAGGTGCTCACGTACTGGCCAGTACGGTAACCGCCGCCCTCGCCGTCCGCAACGCTGTTCCGGCTTCAACCGGCGTGTCCCAGGCTCCGCTTGCGGGGCGCCGCCGGCAGTTCGGGGTGCAGGTCCGGGTCGTCCCTGAGCTTGCCGAGCGCCCGCGAGACGGCGCTCTTCACGGTGCCGACGGAGACCCCCAGCACGGCGGCCGTCTGGGCCTCGCTGAGGTCCTCGTAGTACCGCAGGACCACCATGGCGCGCTGGCGGTCGGGCAGGCGCATGATCGCCCTCCACATCGCGTCGTGCAGCGCCTGCTGCTCGGCGGGGTCCGGCTCGGGCACGCCGGCCGGCTCGGGCAGCTCGTCGCAGGCGAACTCGTCGACCTTCCGCTTGCGCCACTGGGACGTCCGCGTGTTGACGAGGGCGCGGCGCACGTAGCCGTCGAGGGCGCGGTGGTCCTCGATGCGCTCCCAGGCGACGAACGTCTTGGTGAGGGCGGTCTGCAGCAGGTCCTCGGCGTCGCTCGGGTTCGCGGTGAGCGACCGGGCGGTGCGCAGCAGGACCGGCCCCCGGGCCCGTACGTACGAGGCGAAGGACGGGTATCCGGTGGCGGCTGTGGAGGCTCCGGCGCAGACGGGGCCAGTAGTCGCGGTCATAGAGAACACGCTAGGAGCGGGCGCCCCGCCGGGGATCGCCCCCAGGTCCCGACCCGGTGTCCCTCTCAGGTCGGAGGGGTGGTGCGGGCCCCACCTCCTGAAGGTGGAGGGAGCGCGGGCGCCGGCTCAGGGTCCGTGGGCGGCGCCCAGGAGCAGGCCGGAGGTCGGTACGCCGGTCCCGGCCGTGGCCAGGACGGTGGTCGCGCCGGGCACCTGGTTGACGGAGGTGCCCCGCAGCTGGCGGACGGCCTCGGCGATGCCGTTCATCCCGTGGAGGTACGCCTCGCCCAGCTGGCCGCCGTGCGTGTTGAGGGGCAGCGCGCCCTCGGCGACGAACGCGGCGGCCTCGCCGGGGGCGCAGAACCCGAACTCCTCCAGCTGCATCAGGACGAAGGGGGTGAAGTGGTCGTAAAGGATCGCCACGTCGACGTCGGCGGGCCGCAGGCCCGAGGTGCGCCACAGCTGGCGGGCGACGACGCCCGCCTCGGGCAGGCCGGTGAGGTCGCCCTCGTAGAAGCCGGTCATGGCCTGCTGGGCGCGGCCCGCGCCCTGGGCCGCGGCGAGGACCAGCGCGGGCGGGTGCGGCAGGTCGCGGGCGCGCTCGGCGGAGGTGACGACGAGGGCCTGTCCGCCGTCGGTCTCCTGGCAGCAGTCGAGGAGCCGCAGGGGCTCGGCGATCCAGCGGGACGCCGCGTGGTCGGCGAGGGTGATGGGGCGGCCGTGGAAGTGGGCGGCCGGATTGCGCGCGGCGTGGCGCCGGGCGGTGACGGCGACGTGCCCGAAGGCGCTCGGGTCCAAGCCGTACGTGTGGAGGTAGCGCCGGGCGGCCATGGCCACCCAGGAGGCCGGGGTGAGCAGCCCGTACGGCAGGGTCCAGCCGAGCGCGACGCCCTCGGTCGTCGGCTCGCGGTGCCGGACGCCGGCGCCGAAGCGGCGGCCGGAGCGTTCGTTGAAGGCGCGGTAGCAGACGACGACCTCGGCGACGCCGGTGGCGACCGCGAGGGCGGCCTGCTGGACGGTGGCGCAGGCGGCGCCGCCGCCGTAGTGGACGCGGGAGAAGAAGGACAGCTCGCCGATGCCGGCCGCCTGGGCGACGGTGATCTCGGGGCTGGTGTCCATGGTGAAGGTGACGAGCCCGTCGACGTCGGCGGGGGTGAGCCCGGCGTCGTCGAGGGCGGCCCGTACGGCTTCCACGGCGAGCGCGAGTTCGCTGCGGCCGGAGTCCTTGGTGAAGGCGGTCGCCCCGACGCCGACGACCGCGGCCCGGCCGCCGAGGGTGTCCGCGGCGCGGAGGCTCATGACGCGGCCCCCTCGTGGTCCTCGGGCAGGAGCACGGCGGTGACGGTTCCGGTGACGTGACGGCCGAGGGAGTTGTCGCCGGTGACCCGCACCTCGACGGTGCCGGCGTCCAGGGCGGTGACGGTGCCGGTGAGGGTGAGGGTGTCGCCGGGGTGGCTGGGGACGCCGAGGCGGATGGCGACCCTGCGGAGGCGGGCGCGCGGGCCGAGGTGGTCGGTGACGTACCGGCCGACCAGGCCGTTCGTGGTGAGGATGTTCATGAAGATGTCGGGGGAGCCCTTGGCGCGGGCGGCGTCCGGGTCGTGGTGGACGTCCTGGAAGTCGCGCGAGGCGAGGGCGCCGGCGACGATGAGCGTACGTGTGACGGGGACGCGCAGCGGCGGCAGCTCATCGGGCACGTCCGTCCTCCTTCGGCGCGAAGACCGGCAGGGTCAGCTCGTCGTCCACGCGCTCGAAGCGCAGCCGTACGGGCATGCCGATACGCACCTTGTCGTACGGCACGCCCACCACGTTGCTCACCATCCGTACGCCCTCGGCGAGTTCGACGAGGACGACGGCGTACGGCGGGTCGAAGGCGGGGAGCGGCGGGTGGTGCATCACCACGTACGAGTGGACGGTTCCGTCGCCGCTCGCCTCGACGGCGTCCCAGGCGGGGCTCCCGCAGGCGGTGCAGCCGGGCAGCCAGGGAAAGCGGAGCCGCCGGCAGTCGCGGCAGCGCTGGACGAGCAGCCGGTCCTCCCGGACGCCGTCCCAGAAGCCGGCGTTGTCGCGGTTGACGACGGGGCGGGGGCGGGGCGCGACGGGCTGCGGGGTGCGGCGCGGACCGGGGGCGTACTTGAGGATGCGGAAGCGGTGGACACCGACGAGCCGGCCCTCCCCGTCGCGTACGTCGGTCCGGGTGGTGACGAAGTGGCCGGCGCCGAGCCCGGTGGTCTTGAGCGGCGACACGGACTCGATGACCGCGTCGTACACCGGCCGGTCGCCGGGCCGCAGGTCCCGCAGGTACTCCTGCTCGCAGTCGGTGGCGACGACGGCGGTGTACCCGGCCTCGTCGAGGAGGCGGAGGAGATCGCCGTACGCGTCGGAGCGGGCGCTGTTGCCGGACAGCCCGCCCATCGTCCAGACCTGGAGCATGGTGGGGGGCGCGATGGCGTCGGGGCCGCGATAGGCGGGGTGGGTGTCGCCGACGGCCTCGCACCAGTGCCGGATCATGGGCGCGTTGACGGGGTCCTTGGCGATACCGCCGGTGGCGGCGGGGCGGCCTTCGTACGGGGCGAGGCGGGCGTGCAGCGGGTCGGCTCCCATGGATCTGACTGTCCGTCAGATGATGGGGCGCCGTCAAGGGAGCGGACGGCGGAACGGCCGACGGCCCGCGCGACCGGTACCGAGTACCGTCGCGCGGGCCGCCGTTCACCCCGCCGTCGTGGCCCCACCCGGGCCCCGTCTCACCACAGGTGAGTGAAGTTGACCGTGGCGTTCCCCTGGTCGATCGCGGCCCAGGCGGAGCCGTCCACGCTCGCGGTGTTGCTCTGGTTGGAGGCGCCCGATCCGGTGGCCACCTGCTGGGTGGTGGTCGAGTTGCCGGAGTTCTCGCCGCCTACGCCACTGCCGATGATCGTGGCGACGGAAGCGTTCGATCCGTCGTTCGCGAAGCCACCGTTGTCGGCCTCCGCCACGCCCGTGAAGAGGGCGGCGGCGAGCGGAAGCGCGGCGACGGCGGCCAAGGCGCGAGCGGTACGGATACGTGCCATGTGATTCCTCCAGGAACCGTGGGAGCAATGGTGCGTGAGCCACGGAATGTGGCTTTCACCAGGGCAGTTGGCCGACCGCCCCGGCGCGTTCCGACGTCGTGGATCAAGAGTTGCCCACCGAATCCCCGGCGAACCAGCCCGGAGCTGCCGATTCGCCCTGAAGCGTGATGACAAGTCGATAAACCTCCTGCATCACCCTTCATCGCCCCGCATCACCCCCAATCACCCCGGACCGCCCCGCACAGCCCGCTGATCACACCGGAGGAAGCGTTTCGGCACGCCTTTCAGCCAACCTTCCCGCCACCCGGGCCGCCGTCCCCGGCCCCCCGTCGGCGGACCCGCTCGGCCAGCACGAAGGTCACGCTGATCAGGAGCGCCCACGCGCCGAACTTGGAGAGCGCGACGGGCTGCCAGCCGTCCAGCTGGTGCGGATAGCTCCAGGCCCCGACGTAGGTCGCGGCGTTCTCGGCGACCCACAGGAAGAAGCCGATGAGGACGAACGACAGCGCGAGCGGCATCCGGTAGTGCCGCTCGCCGACGGTGAACCGGACCCAACCGCCGGCGGTGACGACGACCAGGCCGGCCGCGAGGAACCAGCGGCCGTCGGGCAGCCAGTGGTGGGTGAAGAAGTTCAGGTACACCCCGGCCGCGAGAACGGCCGTCGCGGTGGCCCGGTACCCGGAGAGCCGCAGCTCGAACAGCTGCCAGGCCCGGCACAGGTAGCTGCCCACGGCCGCGTACAGGAATCCGCCGTACAGCGGTACGCCGGCGACCTTGAGCACCGCGTCCTCGGGGTAACTCCACGAGCCGAGCCGCACCTTGACCAGCTCGAAGGCCAGGCCGATCAGATGACACGCCGTGATCACGGCGGTGTCGCGCGGACTGTCCCAGCCGACCCGCCGCGCGAGCACGGCCAGCAGCACCCCGTACACGAAGACCAGGTCGTAGCGCGCGACGGGCAGCTCCGGCAGGACGGCCGACACGGCGATCCCCCCGACCAGCGCCATCGCGAAGGCGCAGCAGCGCAGCTGGAGCACCCCGAACCGGATCAGCTGCACCGCCGCGTGCCGTATCGCCCCACTGAACGTGTCCATGGCCGGAAGGACGCGGAAACCCTTGGCCCTGGTTTTCCGGGCCTCAAACCGACGAGGCCCGCTTTTCCCCCAAAGGTGCCGCCTCCGCACACACCCCGTCTACATACCGCACTTCATGACTTACGTTCCGTAGCGCCCAACTGAACAGCACACGCACTGGAGGTGCACATGCGAGCCTTCACCACGAGGATCGGCACCCTTGCGGCGGCCGCGGTCCTGGCGCTCACCTCGGCGCCGGCGGCCCAGGCCGGAAAGGCGGGGCCGCCGGCACCGGCGGCGTACTTCGAGTTCACGGACCTGACCCGGCACACGTTCGTCATCCAGCTCACCGACCCGACGCGGATCGAGGAGGCGCGCTCCCTGCTGGCCAGCGGGGAGGACAAGCACGTCATGGGCCGGATCATCAAGCGCCCGGCGCCCTACAACGCCCGCTGGAGCTACCACCTGAACCCGGACACGATCCACTTCTTCACGTACGCCATCGAGGTGTGCGACGCGACGATCCCGTACGTGGAGGACCACCTGGACGAGGTGGGCGGGGCGTTCCTGCCGGGCAGCCACTGGTGCCCGTGGACGTCCCGCCTGGTCCGCGAGATCCCGGCCCCCTGACCACCTCCACACGCGAGCGGGGCCGGCCACGCGGCCCCGTTCGCGGGCGGTTCAGCCGGCGCGCACGCTCGGCGCCTCACCGCGCTGCACCTGGCGGACCCGCTCGACCATCATCCGCGCAACGGAGTCGAGGATCCCGGGGTCGGGCGCGACGCCGGTATCGCTGTTGATGTTGACGCTCACCACGGCCGAACCGGCGCGCGCGACGACGGTCGCGCTGCAGAGCTCGGAACGGCCCAGGCAGCCGCTGCGCGAGAAGGCCTCGTCGGCGGTGCCGAGGGAGACGGGCGTCGTGGCTTCGCCGTACTGCCCCTCGGTCTCCCGCAAGCCGGCCACGGCCCCCGGGACCCCGGCGTACGTCCTGACCGTGAACCCGACGACACCGTCCAGGTCGGGCGCGCGGTAGCCGACGTGCCCGTAGGCAAGGCGCCCGTCGGGCCCGGGCCCGCCCTCGAGCCGAACGCCCCCGCTCCTCTCCCACTCGACGGGCACGGCGTCGGGACCGGGCAGGACGCGGGAGATCCGCTCCTGGTCGAGTACGACGGGGGCGGTGGGGCCGGGTGTCGGACGCGGCGCCTCAGCGCGGCCGCACCCGGCGACAAGCAGGACCGCACCGACCATCAGTCCCGTACGCCACACGTCGCCCAACAGTCCCCCAGCACAGTCGACCTCGGTCCACCACGCTGCCGCCGCGCGGCTCCGGTTCACCCCTCGGCGCGGGGTCGGTAGGTGCAGACGTGCACACCCGTACCGCTGGTCACGGTGGAGACCAGCTCGAGCTTATGCATCGCCCCGTCCCCGGGGAAGATCGACTTCCCGCCGCCGAGGATCACCGGCATGATCATGAGCCTCAGCTCGTCGACCAGCCCCTCGTGCAGCAGGGTCCGTACGAGCGTCGGGCTGCCCATCACCAGCAGGTCGCCGCCGCCCTCGCTGTCCCGGAGCTTCCGGATGCGCGCGACGGCCTCGTCCCCGGGGATCCGTGTGGTGTCGGCCCAGGTCAGGTCCTCATCGCCGAGGGTCCGGGACACCACGTACTTCGGGATGGCGTTCATCCGGTCGGCGAACGGGTCCCCGGCGCGCTCGGGCCACGCCCCGGCCATCGTCGCCCACGTACGCCGCCCGAACAGCAGCGCACCGGCCTTGCCGAGGGCATCGTCGAAGGCGCCGCCCATGACCTCGGGATCGAAGAAGTCCTGCGTCCATCCCCCATGGACGAAGCCGCCCTCGGTGTCCTCCTCGGGCCCGCCGGGAGCCTGCACGACACCATCCAGGCTGATGAACTCGATGACCACGATGCGCATGGGACGTGCTCCTCGTTCCTCGCTACGGCGTCTGCGTCCCGCGTCCGCCCCGGCCTGTACGCGAAGGACGTGACGTACGCCACAAGTCTCACACGCGCACCGGACGGCGGCGCCCCGTCAGGCCTCCGACTTGATCTTCTTCATGGTCAGGTGGGACTGGAGGCGCAGGATGGCGGGCAGCCCGCTGAGCCTGCGGGTCAGGAAGGCCTCGTAGGCGGCGTGGTCGGCGACGGCGACACGGATGAAGTAGTCGGGGCGGCCGTACATGCGGCGGAATTCGATGACCTCGTCGAAGGAGGCCACGGTCGTCTCGAACTCCTCGACGGTCCTGCGGTCGTTGGCGTAGATCTCGACGTCGATGAGGACCTCGAGCCCGCGGCCCATGGCCTCGGGGTCGACGGTGGCCCGGTATCCGGTGATGACGCCGGCCTCTTCCAGCCGCTTGACGCGACGCAGGCAGGGCGGTGGCGTGAGGCCGACGCGCTTGGCCAGCTCGACGTTGGTGAGCCGCCCGTCGTGACGCAGGTGGAACAAAATTTCTCGATCCACGGCATCAATGCCCTCCGCGTTACCCACTGGACCTCCCAGGTGCCATGAAAGGAAATCAAATAAGCCACATCCACTCCTAAAATTACCCCATGGCAATACCCCAGGTCGCTCTCGGCGACCCTCCTCGACGCGCCACTCCTCCCCGGCCCCGCTCCGGTTCCGGTTCCGGCTCCCGCTCCGATGCCCGGGCGGCACTCAAGGACTCCGCCTCCGTCGGCCTGGGGTTCCTCCCGCTCGGTCTCGCGTTCGGCGCGCTCGTGACCCAGTCCGGTCTCGACTGGTGGTGGGCGGGGCTGTCGGCCGCGCTGATCTACGGCGGCTCGTTCGAGTTCCTCCTCATCGGCATGGTCACCGCCGTGGCCCCGCTGGCGTCCATCGCCGTGACGGCCTTCATGGTCAACGTCCGGCACGTCTTCTACGCGCTGTCCTTCCCGCTGCACCGTGTGCGGGGCCGCCTCGGCAAGGCGTACGGCACGTTCGCGCTGACCGACGAGGCGTACGCCCTGACGGCAGGGGCACAGGCCCGTTCCTGGCCGGGCCGGCGCATCCTGTGGCTCCAGCTGTTCCTGCACCTGTACTGGGCGGGCAGCGCGGTGGCCGGGGCGCTGCTGGGCTCGCTCATCCCGGCCGGCGTCACGGGCCTGGACTTCGCCCTGACGGCCCTGTTCACGGTCCTCGCGCTCGACGCGCTGCGGGACCTGCGCGGCGACCTGCCCACCCCGGTGCTGGCCCTCCTCAGCGCCGTGGCCGCCCGGCTGCTCTTCCCGGACCGGCTGCTCCTCGCGGCCTTCGTCCTGTTCACGGCGGGGCTCCTGGCCCGCCACCTCCTGACCGCCAGGAGGGCGCGCCGTGCCTGACGCCCGCTACGCGATCGCCGCGATCGTCGTCACCGCCGCCGTCACCTGGGCGCTCCGCGCCCTGCCCTTCGCGGCCCTGGCGCCGCTGCGCGCGAGCAGCACGGTCCAGTACCTGAGCACCCGCATGCCGGCGGGCGTCATGGTGATCCTCCTGGTCTACTGCCTCCGCGACCTGCCCCTCACGGAACCGCGCGCCGCCCTGGCCCCCCTCGCGGCCCTGACGGTCACCATCGCCCTCCACCTGTGGCGCCGCAACGCCCTCCTGAGCATCCTGGGCGGCACGGCGGTCCACGTCGTCCTGTCGAGCACGGCGGCCTGGGCGTAGGACAGATCGCCGTCTTCACGAAATCTCCCGAAGCGGCGGGTACGGGCCTTCCCCGCGCCGTACGATGCCCGCACCGGCATGTGACCGAGGGGGAGAACGATGCTCGCTGAGTCGTTGACGGCCCTGGCGGCAGCACTGGGAACCGCGGTCGTCCAGGCCGCCGGAACCCAGGCGTGGGACGGTTTCCGTACGGGGGTGGCGCGGGTCCTGGGCCGCGGGGAGGGCGACCGGGAGAGCGTCGAACTGGAACGGCTCGACCGCACGGCCGCCGCACTCCGCAGCGCGACGCCGGAGAGAGCCGAGCTGGAGCGGACGCGCCAGGAGACCGCCTGGGAGACCCGCCTCGCCGTGCTGCTGGAGGAACTCGCCGAGCCCGAGCGCGACGCGGTCGTCGCGGGCCTGGAGACACTGCTGGCCGAGCGTCGCACCGAGCAGGGCGGGCCGACGGCGGGCGGCGGGGTCGTGAGCGGCAACACCTTCCACGACCGGGCCAATGTGCAGGCGGGGTACGTCAACGTACTGCGCATCGACCAGAGGCCCGAGGCGTGAGCGGGCCTTTCCCCGGTCCCGGCGGCGGCCACGTCTCCGACAACGCCTTCCACGGCTCCGCCAACGTGCAGGCCGGTGGCGCCAACTTCCAGAACATCAACCACTATCCGCCGCCGTCCCGCAGCGTGTGGCCGGCCGTCGGAGGCGTCCTGTCGGTGGTCCTCGCGGCGGCGGCCGGGGCGCTCCTGGTGGCACTGAAGTTCGGCGACGACCCCGACGACCGCGGCGGCGGCCAGGCCCGGGAACCAGCGCCGGCGTCCGTACCGGCCCTCGCGCCGGGCACCTCCGGCCCTGCCGCGGCGCCCAGGACCACACCACCCTCGACGCCTCCGGCGCCGCGGACCGGCACGGAGGACGCCGCGGACCGGGTCCAGTGGACGGGCACCCTGCGCATCACCGAGGAAGGCCCGCGGCTCGACGAGCGTCCGCCCGTCAAGTACTCGTACCTGCGCGATGTCTGGCTGGCCCAGACCGACCCGGCGGTCCTCCAGGGCTCGGACTGGTCCGTCAACTCCACCAACCTGGCGCTGTGGCAGGGCTCCACGGCCCCCACGCGGAAGGACTGCGCGGAGCTGGTGTCCACACAGGGCATCGACCAGGTCGAGGTGGGCAGGGGCACGGTGGTCTGCGTGCGCACGATGTACGGCCGTACAGCGGTGCTCACCGTCGTCTCGGTCAGCAGCAGTCTCCGCCAGGGGGTCCTGGCGGAGGCCCGCGTCTGGTCCGAGACGGAGACGCCCGAGACCTTCTGAGCCGAGGCCCGGCTTCGGCCGACCGCGCCTGGGCCCGGCGGCGGTGCCCCCGTGGGTACGGGCGGGGCGCAGGCGCCGGTCACGACCTGCTGCCTCGCTGCCTGCCGGACCGCGACATCTTCGTGCGCCGGCTCGCAGCGAACTCCGACGCCGACCCCTCGCCGCCGCCCGACGGCACCACCGTCCTGACGACGAATCAAGATCATCAATTCGCCAGGATTCGCCACCTTGACCCGTGCCGACCTGGAGCTTCAGACTGTTAACGCTCGTTCGCACGGCCCGCGTCGCGGCCCGAGTTGATCATCCCGCCACGAGGGCTCGCTACATTGGCAGCGCAGGGTTCACCTTGGCGGCCTCGCACGTCGCCTCGTGGAACGCATGCTTGGACTCCCACGTAGAGAAGGCCTGACCCCGGTGGCATCCGAGGTCAGGCCGCTACGCGGGAAGTGGGCCCGGTCGAGCAACCATCGGCCGGGCCCACATCGGAGCCCTTCGACCGGACCACCGCTCAGTTGCCTCTCAGCGCAGGAACGGCACCACACAACCCACGATCGTCCCAGCCGCGGCCAGCGCATCCAGCGTTAATCGGATCCACCACTGATGCCGCCGGAACCACTGGGGTTCCCTCGACTGGTCCAGTTGACTCACCTCCCACCTCTCCAGGTGCCTCCTGCTCATCCGTCGAGCAGGAGAGACACAGAGAGGCGGCGAGCCGAGTCGTCGTCGCGAACGGTACCGCGCCGGAACCGACGACTTTCCGCGTTCGCACCATTCGCCAGCGTTCGCCCAGGTCCCCAGAACTCTTCAGTGCATCCGCGCCCGTCCCCCGACCGCATTGCTCTAAACTGCCCCGCCGGACAGATCGGCGAGCGGGCCGCCCGCGCCGAGGAACGGACCGAGGTCCGCCGCCCGCCTCGGCCCCCACTCCAGCGGCTGCCTGCCCCTCCACGTGAACTCCCGTCGGCGGACGGCGGCTCCCGCGTCACCGAGGTCGGGCGTACCGTGGATACATGGCCGGGCGGGTACGCCACCGCGCGTACATCAGCTGCTCCAAGCCGCTGCCTGCGTTCCCGCGGCGACAAGCTGCTTCGCGACCGGAAGCGCGGCATCGCGCGCCTTCGGCGACGAAGCCGCCGCCCGGATGCCCAGCAGTACCCGTAACCGTCAACACGTACGCGGCCGGGTGACGTTCTCCCACGCCTTCCGCGTGTTCGTCGCGGGACTGGCCGCCCAAGAGGAGGGAGACGGCGATGACCAGCCGGCGCACCCACTACGTGACCACCGACGACGGCGTCACCGTCGGTGCGACCGTGCACGGCCAGGGACCGCCGCTGGTGCTCCTGCAAGGGGCCGTGGGCGACGGGGACATCGACTGGAACCGGGTGGTGGAACACCTGACCGGCCGGTTCACATGCCATTTGCCGAGCATGCGCGGCCGCGGCCTCAGCAGCGATCACCCCGACCTCAGCGTCCGCCGGCAGATCGACGATTCGGTCACCTACATCGAGAGCATCGGGGAACCGGTCCGACTCACGGGCTGGTCCGGCGGGGCAACCCACGCACTGGGCGCGGCAGCGCACTCCGACGCGGTCACGTCGCTGGCTCCCTTCGAGCCCGGGGTGCTCGGACTGGCAAACCCGGAGGAGCAGGCGGTGATCGGAAACGCCCTCACCCGCACGGGCGAACTGGCCGCCGAAGGCGACTTGACGGCCGCGGCTCGCGCCTTCCTTGGTTTCCCCTTCAACGACGAAGAGGTCGCCGTGGCCGACGACATCGGCTACTGCGAGGCCGCGGGGCGCTACGTCCCGAAACTGCTCGACCTCCTTCGGCAGGTGAAGGAGTACGGAGACCCCACCGCGGATCCGGCCCTGCTCGGCGCGATCTCCGCTCCGGTCACGGTGCTGCTCGGATCGGACACCAAGCGCCTCTTCACCGCCGGCGCCCGGCACGTCGCCGACCACGTCCCCGACGCGCGTGTCCAGGAGATCCCCGGCGTGGGGCACGCCGCTCCCCTGACCCACCCCGAAACGCTCGCCGCGGCACTCGCCGAGCTCTTCACGTCGGAGCACCATCCGGCCTGACACGACCTCCGCTCCTCTGAACAGCGGGGCTCCACGGTGCCCGCACACGCGAACGGCCCCTGACCGTGAATCCTGGTCAGGGGCCGTCTCGCCTGGCGGTGGGTGTGGGATTTGAACCCACGGTGACTCGCGCCACGACGGTTTTCAAGAGCGTTGCGCCTTGAGTGCCCGCAGGCCTCTGACCTGCATCGGAGCATGGCCCAACCACTCAACTGCCCTATCCTGGCCCGCGCATGGCCCACAGCCCCTCTGCTGAGGCCAAGAGCGGAAAAGGCTGAGCCCTGGACCCACATCCGCTTTAGGAGTTCGATCAGAGGCTGTTCCAGCCACTACGATCCCCCAGCATGACGGCCAGACAGGGATGCCGGGATGCACCGCCGTCCGGCGCCGTTGATGTCACCTGTGGACGTCACAAACCTTAGGACCCGTAGCCCCGCAGGACGGGTCAGCGGCGGCTACATCCCTCGACTGCGGGGCGCTGAGTGGCGATGCCGCCCTTACGAGGTGCCGCGGTTTCGGTACTTAGCGGCTGCACTGCTTGCTCCCATGGCCAAGGCGGCCAACGCCATTGCGTCGACATAAGCGCCGACGACCTCGGAGGCTTCCCTCCATGAGATCAGTACGACGACGATCACTGTGATCACCCAGGGTCGGGGAAGGGCGTTTGACAGATCCCCTGGGGTGCAGGCGACACTCACGAAGAACCTCCTTGGTTCGGAGCCCGCCCCGTTGCTCTCGCCGGCAAGCCTGTGCAACGTGGGCGGGCTTGCTTGTGCGCCCATATTGATGGGTTCAGCGCCCTCAATGCCAGGCTGAACTTCTTCAGGTATGGCGGTCCGGAGAACCGCGTTTAGGAAGATCTTTCTGCCGAAAAGTGCAGCGATGAGAGTGGCCTGACCTGCAGCACTGTCACCCCATAGCAGACGCCGTCGACACTCCCACCGCTGTAGCTTCGAAGAAGTGGGTGCAATATGCGACAGCCTGTCCCGTAATTGACAGAATTATCCAGTGCTGTAAATCACACTTCTGTTGCGTCTGGTTCAAAACCGGAGGTCGGTGGAGTGTCAGTGGGTGGGAGCAACCTGGGGGCGAGAGACCTGACCTCTCACGCTGGCTGGCGGATGGGCGTGACTTCTGACGCGCGCATCCCTGCCCACCACTGTCCCCGGCTCCCCACCGCGGGGTTTACCCCCGCCACCCCCACCACCGCTTGGCGCGTGGCCGACGGCCAGGCCGAAGCGGGGCGAAGACAGGAGCAGCGGCCAGGACAACGGCCCGCGCGCCGCCGCGCCGGGCGCGTCAGGGGCGTCTTGATGGGATTGAACGGGGCAACCTTCGCTCGTCAGGCCGTGCCCACGCCCCTGCTGTGCCCTAGGGCTGTTCTGTCGGTGTCGTGCTTGTGTGCTGCTGTTTGCTACAGGTTGGCGTACGCCAACGGGGCCTACCGGCAGCAGCCGAGTTGGTCATCGTAGAGCACCTTCCCCAAGGTGCCCATGTCGGTGATCACGGCGTCAGCACCGGCGGCGGAGAGGGCAGCGGACTTGTGCGGCTTGTTCGCGTAGCCGATCGCTCCAACCCCAGCCGCTAGCGCTGCCTCGGCATCTGTGACTGAGTCGCCGACCAGCACGCAACCGTTCGGCTGGTTCTGAAGCGCCTCAATGGCCTGGAACACCAGGTGCGGCGACGGCTTCATCAGATCCGGCCGATACGCCGGTCGGCCGATTACCGCGTCGACGAGCCATTCAAGCTCATGTCGGCGAAGAAATGCCCTCACACACTCCGCTGAGTTGTTGCTCACCACGGCCACCCTCCTCCTTGAGGAGAGAGCCGAGAAGAGGACTTCATCGGCTCCCGGAACGGGGTCGCCAGCGACTTCAACGGCCGCCAACTCGGCTTGCGTCAGGGCATCCTCAACGCGTACAAGAAGGTCCCTACCACCCTTCTGGGAGATGCGGTGGACTTCCATGGGGTCTTCGACTCCCTGGACCTCCTCTGCCAAGCTCGCGTCGAGCCGGCAAACGAGTGATGCCAAGTCACGAGCGACACTCGGCGCCGGCAGGCCGGCGAACACGTTGCAGACTGGCCCGTCAAAGTCCAGAAGTATGCCGGCTCGCCCGGAGACGATCGACGCGAGCGGGTCAGCTACCATCCGCGTTCAGGTCCTTTCCGATGGTGGTCCACACGCTGTCGAACCACGAACGTGCCTGCTCAACCTGCTCTGCGCCACTCTGCGACTCGCCATCGTTCAGCGAGTAGTGGAACAACGTGGCGTCGGCTCCCACAAGGTCGAAGAACTCAATGACCTCACCCTGAATCGCCACCTTGTTGGGGCGAATTGGGTAGTAGCCGAAGAATGCATCCTGCTGGTTGATCACATACAGCTTGAAGAACTGAGTTCCACTGTGGATGCGAACCGAGACGTCTGTCTTCTGCACCAGCCCCAGGTGACTCAGTTCTGTTATCGAGTTGGCGATGCTCCGGGTGAAGCCGACCATCATGTCGTGCATTCGATGGCGGAGTCGCGGATCGTCGGAACAGTCCTCGCGCAGCACCGGTGCCGCCTGAGGAATGGACATATCCGGGACCAGGATTCGAATACGAATACTGGATGGCGAAAGGCGCCCCACCCGGATTTTGTCGATCGGCTCTTGGAGGGCGCTGTGAAGCGTCTCGCTGGAGAATCCGGCGAAATCGATCGTGACGTTGTCGGCGGCGAACGCCTGCTCTAGGTACGCACGGAGTCCAGCCGGCCGCTCGGTCCGGTTCCGGACGTAGACACCGCTGCCCTTGCGTGAGACCACGAGCCCTTCATCTTCCAGGTCGCGAAGGGCCCTCTGGATCGTCGCCCTGGCGAAGCCGTACAGCTCCGTCAGCTTGGAGTGCGAGGGCAGCTTGTCGCCGGGGGCGAGCTTTCGGGTGCGAATCGCAGCACTGAGGCTCCGCGCGACCTGCTCGTACGGGGGCCGCTCGTCGTCCGGGTCCAGGGGCTCAGGAACGAAGGTCATGCCTCGATGCTACGTCCCCAGCACCCCATCAGGACAGCCAGGCTAGCCAAGTTTTGACATGACTAGCCAGGCTGGCTACGTTGTTCTCGTCCCGGCCAGGCTAGCCAGGTTGGTCAGGTCGGGGTGCTCAGCTACCGCCCGGAGGGCCCGTGAAACGGCTCGATGGAAGCGACTGGTGCTTGAGAACTGAACAGTGTGCTGACTGATGAGGCCGCCGCCTCCTCCGAAGGCGGCCGGCGCGGCAAAGGCCCGCGCACTCGACCTCTCCGCAGCCTCTTCGGCTGCGGCCGGTTGCCTCCTCCGCCCGTCCACTCCTTCTCGGGGGTCGTACGGGCGGAGTGTGGGGAGCCGGAATCCCCTGGCCCCGCATGGGTGCGCCGCCCGAAGTTGCCTCTTCGGGCGGCGCTTTACAGGCACCTGAGTGGAGGTCCCTGTGGTCACCAGTCTGACAGAGGCGGAGCGGGCCGAGCTGGCCCGGAAGAACGCCGAGGCGAACAAGCGCAGCGAGGACAACGCCCGCGTGCAGGGCCGCCGGTGAGCGGCGAGCACCCGCGCGACGAGCGTCCCCCGCTCCCGGTGCGGCCGCCGAGGCCGCACCCGCACACGGCGGCCGATGGTCGCTGAACCCGTCCGAAATCTCGATTCCTGACAACGGCGTGCGGCCCCGGTGGTGGTGCACCGGGGCCGCTGTTCGGGCCGTTCCTCGTCGAAGGGAGTACGACCCATGGAGCCCATCGTGGCACTTCAGGCGCCTGTTACGGGTGCCGACGGCGAGCGTGAACCGACGCTCGCGGAGCTGGACGCGATCGAGGAGGAGCTTCCGCTGATCCTGGCGGAGGTGGACCTGCTGGACGCGCACATCACGACCCTGGACCGACCGCTTACGGAGCTGGACGCCCAGCGCATCCGCCGGGCCCGCAACCGCGTCCTGGCCGTGCGCCGCGACCTCGCGAACCGCGCCAGCACGGCGCTGGCGGGCGGTGCCGCGTGACCGGCCGCGACGCACGCGGTCCCGTTCACGATGTTCACGGAAAGGTTGGGGGTGTTCACGACCCGGCCGAGGTGCGTTCGGCGGAGCGTGCGCTCTCGGTCGGGACGTGGCTCATCGTCGGCGGGGCGATGCTGTACTCGGTCCTGACCGTCACGCCGCTGATGCGGGCCCACACCCCCGACGAGTGGGACTGGACGGCGCCGATCCTGCCCATCGTCGTGGACGCCGCGGTCGTCATCGTCGTCCGGCTCGACTCCGTCCTGGCCCGCCTCGGCGGCCGGGGCGGGCGGTGGCCCGCGCTCCTGCGATGGATGACCGGGATCATGACACTGGCCCTGAACGTTGCAGACTCGGCGTTGAGGAAAGACCTGGTCGGCGTCGCGGTCCACGCGGTCGCCCCGCTGCTCCTGATCGTCACAGCAGAGACCGGGCTCGCCTACCGGCGTGCCATCACCGCTGCGGTGGCCGCCCTAGCAGAGCAGGAACGCCAGGAACGGGCCGCCCGGGAAGCGGCGGCCGCCGAGCGGGAACGGCTCGCCAGCCAGGAGCGGGAGGCGGCCAGGGAAGCCGCTGAGCGCCGCGCCCGGGAAGAACGCGAGCACGCCGCGCGTCTCGCCCATGAACAGGCCGAGGCCGAGCGTGAACGGGCCCGGGAGGAACGTGAACACGCCGCGAAACTGCGCCGCGAGGAGTGGGAGCGGCAGGAGCGGCGGGAGGCCGCCGAGCGGGCCGAGCGTGAACGGCAGCGCGAGGAGCGTGAACGCGAGCAGTGCCGTCGTGAACAGGAGCAGCACGAACGTGAACAGCGCGAGCGTGAGGCGGCCGAGCGTGAACGGGAGCGGGCTCGCCGTGAACGGGCCGCGCTCCTGGACCGGGCGCCGGCCACCGAGAAGGTCGATGAGGACCTGGCCGTGCGGATCGTGCGCGCCGCCTACGAAGAGGGCCTCGCGCAGCGCCGGGCGGTCGAGCTGACCGGCTGGTCTCCCGCCTGGGTGTCCAACCGCTATCAGGAGCTGCGCGACGGCTCACCCGCACTGACCACCCGTGTCCTTGAGGGAGTCTCCGCATGATCTGCGTCGTCCGTACTCGGACCCTGCGCAATCTCCGTGCGGGTATCACCCAGGCCGAGTCCGCCGCCGAGACCGCGCGGCTCGAAGGTGAGCAGCGACGGGTGGAAGCCGCGATGGCCACCGACTCGGCGATCCGAGCAGAGAGCGCCGTTGAGACCTTGAGCGCCGCGCTCGACCGTGCCAGGACCGAGGCCGCCCAGCTCGAAGGCGAGCTGAAGACCCTGCGGGCCCAGACCCTCCTCGACACCGAGGACCGGGCCGCCCTACGCATGCTGCTACGCACTGTCCGCAAGCAGAACGCCCCCGCCGACCGCGTCTACGTCCTCTTCCACCGCAGGGCCCTGCACAGCGTGCACAGCACGCTGGAAGCGGCGGAAGCGGCCGCCGAGGCCGAGGGAGCGCCCCGCTCAGGGTGGACCACACACGCCCCCGGCGCCGCTCTCCCCCCGGCCGCCGACGTGGTGTGGCGCATCCAGCCACTACCCCTCGGCGGTACGCGGTGAGCACCATCCCCGTCTACCGGTGGCGTCTGGCCCCGGACGGGCTGGCCACACGCCGACAGCTGCGGGCCATGGGCCTGCGGCCCGGGGGTCAGGACGTCGCTGCCGAACTCCAGCGCCCGCGCCGCCGGCGCGGGCCCCTGGTTGCCTTCCTCTACCGGATCGACCGGGCCAAACCGGTGCGCCCCATGACCCCGGCCCGCGCCGCGGCCCTCGCTGTTGCGATGCGGGCCCGGCGGACCTGCGCCGGCTGCCGCCGGGACGTCGGCTACTGCATCCCGACGTCGCTCGGTGTGTGCGCCACGTGCGCGTTCCCCGACCACACCCTCTGACCAGCCTCTCACCCGATGTGAGGAGACCTTTCGTGTCGTCCTACTTCAGCCACAGCTACGGCGGTCCGCAGGGCAGCCACATGTACGTCCTGACCCTTGAGTTGCCCGGCCGGCTGTCGCACACCTCGTCCGGGACGTGGACCCCGGCCGAGGGGATGAGCCGCTACGACGCCTTCAAGGCGATCAAGTCGGACATCCTCCGGCAGATTCCGGAGCTGACCCGCGCCAACGTGACGTTCTTCAGCATCGAGCCCAACCAGCTCTGACCGACGCCTCCGACGCAGAGCCCGGCCACCCCACCTTCCACAGCGTGTGGCCGGGCTCTGCTCTCTCCTTGAAGGGAGCGGCACCAGCATGACCGAGGTCACCACCGAACCGGTAGCCGCCGAAGCGGCCACCCTCACACCCCCCGACCCCCCGCCCGCCGTGCCAGCCCCGAGCCCCGAGGCGCCTGCCGCTGTCGCCGCTGACCACCAGGTGGCTCACACGCCGGGTGGCATCCCGGTGGTGCCGCTGGCCGTGGCTGGCGCGAACACGACCGCCAGCCTGCTGGCCAGCGCCGCGCTGGTCGGCGGGCCCATAGCCGCGATGCTTGCCGCGACCGGCACCGTCGTGGCCGGTGTCGCCGCCGCCCACCACCGCAAAGCCCAAGCTCGAAAGACGCCGACACGCAGCACCGCATCGCCCTCCTCGTCGACGCCCCGGCCGGGTGCGTCCAGGGTGGGTGGTCGACCGGGTGGTAGGGGAGTGCCCGCGCAGCACCGCAGCACGCCGGCCGGTACGGGCGGAAAGCGCGGCCCGCGGCCCACGGCCCGGCACGGTGCCGCACCGCGTCCCAACCTGTCCAAGAGTCGGCGCGGCAGTGCGTCCGGCGCGGCCAACTCGACGCTCGCCACTCACGGTTCGGCGCCGCGTCGCCCTTCCTCCGCTCGCGTGCCGGGCAGGGTGGGGCAGGTACGGGACCTGCGGGCGCAGCAGCACAAGGCGGCGCCGACGAGGGCCCAGCAGCGGGCGCAGACCACCGCCGCCCGGAGGCAGGTCGCTGACGCCCGCCGGGTCGGCGCTGCCGACCGCCAGCTGGCGAAGGCCGCTGGCCGGGGCCGCGCCAACGGCACTCTCGGCAAGGTCCGCGAACGCCTGGGCCGCGCACGGGATGCTGCGGTCGGCAGGCTGCGGGCGGCCTGTGACCAGCGCACCGACAAGGCCCTCAAGGGTCACGCCGGCGGCCTTGCGGCCAAGCGGCTGGCGGCGTTGAAGGCGCCGGCCCGGTCTGCGGCGTGGTGGGCGCTGTGGCGCTCCGCCGCACGGATGCACGGGCGCCAATTGCTCGCGGCGCTGCTGGCCGCTCCGGTCGGCCTGCTGGGTCTGCTCACCACTCCCCTCGGACGGAAGCTCCGGTGGGACTGGCTGCAGTACCCCGGGCGGCGCCTGTACCGGTGGCTGGCCGCTCAGGCCCGCTGGCAGCAGGAAGTCAGGAACAACGCCATCCGTGACCGGCTCAAGGCCGCCGAGGCCGCGATCGACGCCGACGCCAAGCGCGAACAGGACGTGATCGGGGACCGGGCCGAGCGCCCTGCCGGGCGGGTGCCGGGCAGCGGCAGCACCCCCACCACCAGCAGCGAGGGAGTTCACGTGTCGGGTTTCCGTTTCGAAGAGGCCGCCGCCGAGATGGAGGCCGCCGCCCAGTCCTACGAGCCGGACGGCTGCATGGAAATCCTCGCCATGGTCGAGGGCCTGCCGGCCGCGCTCACCTCCATCGCCAACGTCATGAAGATCCTCGCCGAGCGCGCGGACGCCGAGTTCCCGCTGGAGAAGGAGGTGGCCGGCGCGTTCAGCGACATCTACTCGGCGCTCCTGGTCGCCGTGGGCAGCGCCGAGGAGATGGGCCCGCTGTTCCGGCTGGTCCACCACCAGGACATCGCCCGCCACGAGGAGCCCCGCAACGGCACCGAGGCCGAGAAGGGTTGGAACGTCTGACATGAGCACCCACGCCACCAACAAGGAGAACGGTGGTCTGGCGCTCGACTGGGCGGCCGGTCACGGACCCGTGACCGGCGCTCTGTCCGCCACCACCGGCGCGTTCGCCATCGCCACCACCGGCGCCGCCACCGGCATGCCGCCCACCTGGGCACTCGCCATCGGCGGCGCCGGCGCCATCGGCCACACCATCGCCTCCCTCCGTCAGCGCTGCTCCGCCCGCACCATCGCCGCGCGCGCCGCGTCCTGGCTCGTCGGCGCCGGGTGGACCACCTGGGCCGTCGCTACCGGGCCGCTGAGCTGGGCCGCACTCGGTTCGCTGGCCACCATCGGCGTCGGTATGGCCGCCGCCACCCGCTCCACCAACCTCTACGACGAGGCCCGGGAAGCAGCCGCCATCGCCGAAGAACAGCGGCTGATCGCGCTGGACCTGTCCGCCGAACGCCGCTCCATCGCCGCGGAGTGGACCGACCGTGTCCAGCGGGTGTGCGGCGTCAAGCTGCGAGTTCTGGCGGTCGAGCAGTGGCCCACCGGGACCGGGTTCACGATCGATGCGGAACTCCCGCCCGGCGGGACGACGTACGACCAGATCGCCCGGCAGGCTCCCGCCCTGAGCGCGGACGCACGCTTGCCGCACGGCTGCACCGCGACCGCTTCCCAGGGCATCAACCAGGGCCGGGTGCTGATCGACGTGCCCACGGCCAACGTCCTGGAAAGGAACATCCCCTACCCCTCCGACTACGGGCGACTGTCGGTGAACACCGGCATCCCGTGGGGCCTTTACACCACGGGACAGGAGGCCACGGTGTTCCTCCGCGAGCAGTGTGCTCTGCTGGCCGGTCCCACAGGCTCCGGCAAGACCAACGCCGTCCACACCATCCTGGCCGGGTTCGCCCGCACCGATGACGTGCTGACCTGGGTCATCGACCTGAACGCCGGATCGGCCGGCCTGCCCTGGGTACGGCCGGCACTCGACGCCGACGGCCAGGTGCTGGAAGGGGCGCGGCCCGGGGTCGACTGGCTTGCCGCGTCGTACAAGGAAGCAATGCTGATGCTGGACGCGGCGATCCGCATCGGCAAGCACCGCAAGGTCGTCTACCAGGAGCTCCTGGCCCGGGAGAACACCGACCTGCTTCCGGTAAGCCACAGCATCCCCCAAATTGAGCTGGTCATCGACGAGGGCGCCGAGATCCTGGCCACCACCGACAAGGACATGCGCAAGCTCGCCGACAAGATCCTTGAGGTCATCCGGCTGCTCCGCGCGATGGGCATCCGCACCGTCCTCACAGCGCTTGGCACCACCGGCGCGGTCCTCGGCAACCTCATGATCCGGCGGGAAGCCAAGGTCCGCGTCGCGCTCACCGGCGGTGAAACCGAGGGCATGGACCTGTCCAAGCTGTTCCCCGGCGCCCGCGGCCTGCGCGTCGACCAAGCCCCCTACAAGGGCTCCGGGTTCATCCAGACCCCCGAAACCACGGCGAGCCTGTTCAAGACCTGGCACCTGTTGCCCGCTCAGATCCGTGACGTCGTCGCCGCGACAACCGATCGCAGGCCGGTCCTGGACGCACCCTCCGCCAGCGCGGCCGGCGACGCCTACACACGCCGCTGGGACCCTGAGCGCACCGCCTGGATGCGCCAAACCCCCGACGGCACCGCCACCGCCACACCCGCCGTGCACACGGCCAGGAACAGCGCGGGGCTCAACCTCTCCGCGCTCCGCGACCAGCCGGAGCCCACAGGGAGCGAGTCGGAAGAAGACAAGCTCGCCCGGCGGCTCATGGAACAGATCGACGCCGAGTTCGGCACAACCAACGAGCCGGAGAACACCAGCAGGCCGGAGCGGCGCCCCACGCCGGGACTGAACCTGTCCGCCCTGCGCGACGAGAACACCCCCGAGCACACCCCCGTCGAACCGGACGGCGACGGGCCCCCGTGGGTGGCCGATGCGGTCAAGGCGATCCTCGACGCGGGCCCCGCGGGCATGAAGCCCGGCGCTATCGCCGAGGCGGTCGGCCGAAGTCGACAGGCCGTACGTGACGCGCTGCGGCCCCTCGTCGAGCGCGGCGAACTCGTCTACCGGGACAAGGGACCGCACTCGGCCTACGTCCACCCGGACAACGCCTGAGCGCTCACGCACGGCTACCGGCTACTGGTTAGTGGCAACTTGCCACTAACCAGTAGAACGCCCATCCACACCCCTCCATGGCACCTGAACGGGCCTTTTGCCACTAGGCAGTAGTCACTAGCCACTAACCAGTAAGACCACACAGCGTCACCACCATGCGGGCGGCCCCCACCACAACCGGGGCCGCCCGCCACGTTGAAGGGACCACGTTGTGCACCACGACACCCCGTCCGAGATCACCACCCTGAGCGCATACAGCGGCGGTCTGCCCGGCCTCGTGCGGCCGACGTTCCTCCCTGAGGACTCACCGCCCGGCATCGCCCTGGTGACTCTCCCGAGCGGCGTCCGCACCCTCGCCTACGTCGAGCCCACCACCCCGCCCGCCCCGCCGGCGCCCGCCGCCGCGGCGCCGATCCCGACGTGGGCCAAGACCACCGCCCTTCTCACGCCGACGATCGGCGGAGGCATCGCCGCCGCCGGCATCGGCCTCTCCTACGCCGCACCGGGACTCATCGCCATGAGCCACGCCCTGTGGGCAACCGTCGCCCTCATCGCCACCGGCGCCTTCGCCGTGCCCCTGCTCATCCGCAGCACGCGCGGAAGGGCCACCACCACGACGCACATCACCCAGAACATCACCGCCACCGGCCTGTTCGGCCGCGCGGGCGGAACCATCAACCACCACTGAGGAGCACCAGCATGGCCCTCACCATCTCCCTGGTCCTGCTCTTCGGCGTCGCCCTGCTCTTCCTCCTGCGCTCCCGCAGCCTGAGCTACGGCGCCGCCTTCATCGCCGTGATGTTCGGCTTCTGCCTCGCCTCCACCGGCGCCTCCGGCCCCATCAACCAGCTCACCGCCGCCATCGTCCAGGCCATCCCCGACCTGTAGGAGCCGTCCGCATGCGACTGCGCATCCGCAAGACCTACTGGCCCCGGCACGCACTGATCCTGACCGACACCCCGCGCCCCGACTGCCCGGACTGCGACGGGGAGGGCGGCCACAACTACGACTACGGCGACTGGGCCACCGGCGAGTACGCCGGCACCGACTGGGAGCCCTGCCCCTGCTGGAACGAGGACCGCTACTGGGTCCTCCTCCCGCTCCCGTGCCTGCCGCGCCGCACCCCGGCGGGCGGCTACAGCGACGAACCGCCCTTCTAGGAGGCACCGTGGCCACCCGACTCGTCACCTGCTACGTCGCCGTCTGCGACCTGTGCGGGGGCACCGGCGACATCGACGGCGTCATCCCGCACTTCGACACCCCCGAAGAGGTCGTCGACTGCCTCACGGCCGACGACTACGCCGGATGGACCCTCACCCCCGACGGCGTCCTCGTCTGCGACGGCCGCACCGACGCCGCCCACGAGGACGCCCACGCGGCCGCCGGCAAGCGCATGGGCCCCGACGCCATGACCATCACCTTCACCCACGCCTAGCAACGCCGAAGGTCAAGCGCCCCCTGACCGGTTTAGTCAGGGGGCATCCGACGGACACCGCTATGCGTTCGACGGGAGCGGAAAACCCGCGAAGCCGTTCTCCGTCTGGAACACCAGATGTACGCCCTGCGTGGCGAGGAGGTCCTTGACGTCCGGGCTGGGTTCGCTGGGCAGCAGCACGGCTACACGGAGCCCGTCGGGCTTGGGGATGTGGCGCCGGTAGTCGGCCAACTGGCCGATTGCCATGCGGACGTTACTGCGGGTGGTCTGGCCCTTGGCCTCGTACAGCACGTGGTCAGTCTCGTCGTACAGATCCGGGGTGAGGGCGCCCACTTCACCGGCCAGGGTGATCTGGAAGGTCTTGTGCGTGTGGCCGGCGGCGGTCAGGTGCTTCTTGAACGCCTCCATGAGCAGACCTTCCCGACGGACCACCTTCCGCTGTCCACCAGGGATGTTCGCCATGGTCTCGGCGGTGGTGTGCTCCTCGGCGTTCTTGTCCTTTACTCCCGTCTGCGCCGGAATCTTGGGCTGGACATCGATCTCTTCAATCGCGGTTTTCGCGGCCGGCTGCAACCGGTCCTCGTCCGTCCAGGCCGGCGCCGACCCCGCTACCGGGCGGAGCCGGAAGACCAAGGCGTTACGCATCTTGTTGTCCTTGCCCAGCCCCCGCCGGACCTCTACCGGGTTGATCGGGTCGACAACCATCGGCCCGATGTACCGCTGCTGCATCGCGCCGCCCCCGGGCACCTTGCCGTGAGCGACCAACAGGTGCAGCTCCCGCCCATCCTCGACGTGGTAGCGCAGTGACTTGTTCCGGCTCTTCAACTCCTGGTCGCCGTTGGCGCCATAGCCGGTGTACAGGTACAGCGGCCCGTACTCGTCGTCCTCCGCCCGGCCATCGAAGGTGTAACCGAACTCAGCACCCGCGGACGGGTCGGAGTACACGAACACCTTCTTCGCATCCTTCGCCGGCTCGATGCCCTGGTAGGTCCCACAGCCGAAGGCCGCTGCGATCTCATCGCGCGTCGTGATCAGGCCCGGCACAAGCTCAAGGGTCGTCGTCATGCCCACGACCCTAATCAGCCCCAATGACAGCCCGTCGCCAGCACTTCCGGCGCGGGCGAGGGCGGTCCGCTCACGCAATGACCCGGACCGCCCTCTCATCCAGCACATTCCACTGAACTGGAGACATCCAGCATGACTCATGAACCCCAATCCGCGCTGCTCCGCGCAGCGCTGGACGCTGCTAAACGCGGCTGGCACGTCTTCCCGCTGCGCCCCGCCGACAAGCGGCCCGCCCTGCACGGCGAGGCCACCTGCCCGAGCGTGGGCGACTGCGCCGGCGGACACCGCAAGTGGGAGGAGCGGGCCACCACCGACCCCGACCGCATCCGCCGCGCGTGGGACACCCTGCCGTTCAACGTCGGCATCGCCACCGGCCCCTCCGGCCTGATCGTCGTCGACCTGGACGTGCCCAAGGGCAAGAGCAGTTCGGACACGCCTTGTGGCGTGACGACCTTCGAGGCGCTCTGCGAGCGCGCCGGGCACGCCGTCCCCGACACCTACCGGGTGCGGACCGCGAGCGGCGGGCACCACCTGTATTTCACCACCCCGCCCGGCATCCGACTGGGCAACAGCGCGGGCAGGCTCGGCAAGCTGATCGACACCCGAGCGTGGGGCGGTTACGTCGTCGCCCCGGGCAGCATCACCCCCGCCGGAGCGTATGAGGCCGTGGGCGGCCCCGTGCCTCGCCCGCTGCCCTCCTGGCTGCTCGAACTCCTCGAACCGGCTCGCCCTCGTCCAGCGGGCCCGCTCAGGCTCCCGGCGGTCAGCGGCAGCCGCGCGGCACTGGCCGCTCTGGACGCGGAGTGCGCCGTGGTCGCCGCCGCGCTGGACAAGCAGCGCAACAACACCCTCAACCGGTGCGCCTTCAAGGTGGGTCGCTTCGTCGCGTGGGGCGACATCCCCCGGCACGTGGTCGAAGAGGCCTTCCAAGCGGCGGGGGAGTCGTGCGGTCTCATCGCGGCCGAGTGCCGCGCCACGATCCGCAGCGCCCTGGACGGCTCGCTGCGCACGGCCCGGCCCCGGGATGCGGCATGAGGACCCGACCCCATCCCCGCTTGGAAGGCCACGCCGTCGCCGCGACCGGCCCCAGCCCCGCCGAACCGGCCCTGGCCAGCGACGGCAGTGGGGCGCCGAAGGTCGTCGCCCGTCAGGGCGTCCTTTCTGCTCTTCGCTCTGACACGCACCCGGCCGACGGCCGGCACATCGTCGCGATGCTCCGGATCACGGCCCCTCGGGGCGCGGTGCCCACCGCCACCTCCGTCTGCGACTGCGGCCGCAACCGCAGCGCCGTCGGCCGCCAGCGGGTGTTGGCGCTGATTGAGGAGCACACCGCCCACCGCACCACGTGCCTCCTGCGCAACGAGACCGAAGGGAGTACCGCCGCATGAGCCGCCAGGAGCACATCGACGGCGCCGCACTGCTCGACGAGGTCGAGCGCTTCCACCGCCGTTTCAACGTCTTCCCCACCGAGGCCGCCTACGTCGCCGTCGCTCTGTGGGACGCCCACGCCCACTTGATCGACTGCTTCGAGACCACTCCCCGCATCGCGTTCCTCTCACCCGAACCCGGGTCCGGGAAGTCCAGGGCCCTGGAGATCGTGGAACTCCTCACGCCCCGCCCGGTCAGCACGGTCTCGGCGTCCGCGAACGCCCTGTACCGGCTGGTCGACTCCGCTGAAGGGCTCCCCACGGTCCTCTTCGACGAGGTCGACACCATCTTCGGCCCGAAGGCCGGCGCGGACGAGGCTCTGCGCGGGTTCCTGAACGCCGGGTACCGGCGCATCGGCGGCGCCCTGCGCTGTGTCGGGGACGGCTCCAACCAGAACGCGCAGGTCTTCGGCTCCTACTGTGCCGTCGCCATGGCCGGACTTGGGTCCCTGCCGGACACCGTCCTGACCCGCTCCGTCATCATCCGGATGCGCAAGCGCGCCCCCAACGAGAAGGTGGAGCCCTACCGCCAGCGCCTCCACGAGAAGCAGGGCCACGCCCTGCGCGACCGCCTCGCCAAGTGGGCCGACACCGTCCGCGACCAGGTCGCCGACGCCTGGCCCGAGATGCCCGAGGGCATCACCGACCGCCCGGCCGACGTGTGGGAGCCGCTCCTCGCCGTCGCCGACGCCGCCGGCGGGCACTGGCCGGCCCGGGCCCGCGCCGCCTGCGTGGAGCTGGTCAGCGCCGCCCACGACAACGACGAAGCGTCCCTCGGGGTCCGCCTCCTCACCGACCTACGCGACAAGGTGTTCTGCGGAGCCGACCGGATGCCCACCGCCGCCATCCTCGAATGCCTGCTCCGCATGGAAGACGCGCCGTGGGGTGACCTGGACGACAAGCCGATCAACTCCCGCACCCTCGCCAAGATGCTCGGCCAGTACGTCACCCCGGCCAACAAGCCCATCAGGCCCCGCGGCATCCGCACCCCGTCGGGCTTCCCGAAGGGCTACTACGCCGAAGACCTCACCGACGCGTGGACCCGGTACTGTCCCCCGCCCCCCGGGGAATCCGCCACGTCCGCCACGTCCGCCACACCGCAGGTCAGCAGGGGTGAACCCGTGGCGGATACCGCCACCGGCATCCGCCACACGCCCCCGCGGACCGCCACACAGCTCACCCCCGCCGGATAGCAGAAGCAGCTCCGCCCTGTGCCGCCGCACCGCCCAGGTGTGGCGGCACCTATCCGCCACACAACCGACATCCGCCACACGATCAAGGCGCTGACCTGCGATGTGGCGGCGTGGCGGACGTGGCGGATCCCTAGAGAGAAAACGGCCACCTGCCGCTGACAGCACGAGAAGGAGTCCCGATGGCCGCCCCTCGGATGCTCAAGCTCAAGGAAGTCCTGGAAGAGATCGACATGAGCCGCGCCGCCTTCTACCGCATGCGCGCCCGCGGCCACGGACCGCGGCTCATCAAACTGCCGAACGGGCAGCTCCGTGTGCGCCGCGGAGACCTGGACGCGTGGTTGTCCAGGCACGAGGAAGCCGCCGCCTGACTCACCCCATGAGAGGACCCACCCCGCTGGGTGGGTCCTCTTCCGCATTGGAGAGACATGCTCACTTACGACGTTGTCGTCTGGTCCATCCGCCAACGCGCCGGCCGGCCTAAGCCCTGGGAGCTTCGCTGGCGCGTCGGCTCTCAGCCGCATTCGAAGAGCTACGCACTCAAGCCGCAGGCAGATGGGCGCCGCTCCCAGCTCATGGCCGCGCTCCGGGAGGGCCAGCAGTTCGACGAGGAGACGGGTCTCCCCGCGAAGGAGCTTGCCGCGCTCGCCATGCCCACCTGGTACGAACACGCGAAGGCGTACGCGCTGATGAAGTGGCCCGGCGCGGCAGCGAAGCATCGAGCGAGCATCGCGGAGTCCCTGGCTGTCGTCACGCCCGTCCTGGTGACCGCAAGGACGGGGCGCCCTGACGCCAGGGTGCTGCGAACTGCCCTGTATCAGTGGGCGTTTCGCGCGGCGGATGGGCCGGACGGGGAACTCGTCTCGCGCTGCGACGCCGAGGAGCCGCCCAGCGATGTACGGCAGGCCCTCGTCTGGGTGGCCGAGCATTCGATGAAGGTCGATGAAGCCGCGAGGCCCGAGCACGTGCGCGCTGCGCTGTCCGCCGTCTCCAAGCTGCTGAACGGGAAGCCGGCGGCGGAGAACACGGCGAATCGGAAGCGCATGGTGCTGAGCAACGCCTTTCGCTACGCCGTCGAGGAGCGGGCTCTTCTCACGCGACACCCATTCCTCGCGGTCGACTGGGCGGCGCCCGCCACCTCCGACGAGGTCGACTTCCGATACGTGCCTGGCCCGCGACTCTCCCGGGACCTGATCGCCGGGGTGGCGCAGCAGGGTCCGCGAGGCGAGCACCTGGAGACGTTCTTCGGGAGCATCTACTACGCGGCTACGCGCCCCGGAGAGGCTGCGGCACTGCGAGACACCGACTTCGTTCTGCCGCCCGAGAGCGAGCCGGACGCCTGGGGCGAAGTGCTTGTGTCGGAGAGCCACCCTGAGGTCGGTGCGGGATGGACCGACAGCGGCAAGTCCCACGACGAGCGTGGCCTCAAGCACCGTGCGCGGAACACGGTCCGGGCCGTGCCGATCCCGCCGGTGTTCGTGCGGATGGTGCGCTCTCACATCGCGAGATTCGGCGTGGCACCGGACGGACGGATGTTCCGCGCCGCGCAAGGGGGGCGCATCACGTCAACGGAGTACTGCGACGTCTGGGAAGAGGCCCGGAAGGCCGTCCTCGCCCCCGAGGAAGTCGAGACGAAGCTTGCGGACGTGCCCTACGCCCTGCGCCACGCCGGCATCTCCCTGTGGATCAAGTCGGGTGCGGACCCCGTGGAAGCGGCTTACAGGGCTGGCCACAGCCTGTCCGTGCTCTACCGCTTCTACGCCAAGATCCTCAAGGGCGGGTCGGCTGCCACCAACCGCCTGATCGAGCAAGGTCTTCAGGCGGAGGACTGAGGCCCGCGTCTGGCCCGTGGCTGGCCCACACGCACTGGTCAGAGGCGGTACATACCCGATTCAGGGTGAGACAGGGTGAACGCAGAGGGCGGACCCCGCGCTGGGGGTCCGCCCTCTGACCTGGTCTTTCGCTGACCTGCAAGCGGTGGGTGTGGGATTTGAACCCACGGTGGCTCGCGCCACGACGGTTTTCAAGACCGTTCCCTTAGGCCGCTCGGGCAACCCACCCTCTCCCGCCTCACCTGCTGCGGAAGCTGTTACAGGGTACCCGGCTGCGGCCCTCGCCGGGGGCTCTTGATCGCTGAGGGGTCAGAACAGGGCCTTGTAGCCCTGCCAGCCCGTGGCGATCTTGATCGTCGAGCGGAACGTGCCCGTGCCGCTGCCGTTGTTGCGGAGCAGGTCGCCCGCCGTGTTGCGGGTCAGCAGGTCCGGAATGCCGTCACCCGTGATGTCGCCCGCGCCGACGAACGCGTTGCGGCCCGACGCCCAGCTGTTGCCGAAGACCAGGGCCCGCGGCTTGACCGTGCCCGTCGCCGTACCGTCGTAGCGCCAGAGGGAGTTGGCGCCGTCCACCGCCAAGAGGTCGCCGACGCCGTCGCGGTTGAGGTCGCCCGCGCCGACGATCGCGCGGTACGCCTTCCAGTTCGTGGCGATCCGGCCCCGGGCCTTCAGACCGCCCGCGCCGTTGTCCGCGTACAGGTAGATGTCACCGGTCGTGGCCTGGCGGGCGACGAGGTCCGGGCGGCCGTCGCCCGTCATGTCGCCGGGGGAGGTGAGGACGTTGAACTGGCCCCACACCGTGCCCAGCGACGTGTACGGCGTCGACGGCGTCGCCGCCTTGCCGCAGCCGGGCTTGTACGCCCGCAGCTCGCCCGACGCCATCCGCACCAGCAGGTCGTTGCAGCCGTCGCGGTTCAGGTCGCCGAACGGCACCGCCACGACCGTCGTGGGCCATCCGGAGCCGGTGACGGCACCCGACAGCGTTCCGGTGCCGCTTCCGTAGCGGTAGGCCAGCGCCCCCGAGGAGCTGAGCGACATGAGGTCGCCGAAGCCGTCGCGGTTGTGGTCCCGCCGGGAAGCCGACGCGCCCGACACCGCGACCGTGCCCGACTGCACGAGGGCCGCGCCCTGCCCGTCCGCCGGGGCCGCGGTCAGCGACCAGGCGTACGTACCGTCCAGGACCAGGGCGCCGGCAGCGTCCTTGCCGTCCCACGCCGCGCTGATCAGCCCGCGGGCCTCACCGCCGGACAGGGTGCGCAGCACCGCGCCGGACGCCGGGTCCTTGATCGTGAGCTGCCAGGAAGCCGCCGGCTTCGACAGCCACCAGCGCGCCTTCCACGGCGCCGCCCCGCCCTGTACGGCCTGCGCCGCCGGGACGTCCGCGTCGATGCGGGCGAGCGGCGATGCGGGCACACCGGCCCCGACGACCCGGACGTCACCCTCGGGGTTGTCGGGGAACGCGATCAGGCCCGCGGCGGTGTCGACCGCGTGGCGGTAGTCGCTCTCGCCGTCGTCGGCCATGTGGTGGGTGGCGATCTCCACGGGCGTGGTGCCGCGGACGTCGGTCACCTTGATGTCGGCCCCGTTGCGCCAGACCACGTACCCGTCGCCCAGCTCCGAGACCGGGGCGGTGTAGGAGCGGTTGACGCCCTTGTCGAGGTCGTACACCCCGCCCTTCGGGGTCGCGCTCGCGCAGTCCCAGCTGAGCCAGTGCGCCGTCACCTTGAGGGACTCGGCCCTGCAGCCGCTGCCGAGGTTGACCGTGCGCTTCGCGGCGCCCGTCCTGGCGTCGAACGCCGTCACCGTGCCGGCCGTCGCCCCGGCGGTCCACACGGTGTCGCCCTGGAGCGCCGTGTTCCACGGGTCGGAGGCCGGGATGGTCGCCAGCTCCCTGCCGGTGTCCAGGTCGATCGTGACGACGGCGGAGGACCAGTCCTCCCGCGTGACCTGGGCGGAGGCGTGGCGGCCCGACGCGTTCAGGACGTGGAACGACCGGTAGCCGGTGATCGGCGTGCCCTGGGTCGCCCCGGGCTGGACCACGAGGACGGACTGCTGGTCGCCACTGCCCGCCTCGGACGTGATGATCGTCCGGCCGTCGCCGGTGGCGTGGATGTCGGGGCAGCCGGAGGAGTCCGTGCAGGTGCCGAGGTCGAGCCCCAGAGGGCCGCGCTCCACCGTCGCGCCGGCCGTCAGCGGACCGGTCACCGACACCGTGCGGGACCGGAAGGCGTTCTTCAGGTCCGGCATCCGCTCCAGGCTCTCCAGCCGGCCGTGGCTGAAGCTCAGACGGCGCGGCAGGGACGTCAGCCGGGTGACGTCGGTCAGCTTCCGGACGGTCGGTGCCCCGTCGGTGAAGCGCACCAGCTGCATGCCGAGGGCGTCGGCGGTGTCCCCGCCGACCACCAGCAGCCCCGTGCCGTCGGGCGTGGGCATCGCGTTGGCCCGCCCGTACGCGAGGACGGTGGTCTCCGTGCCGCCGGCCAGCGGCACACCGACGACGCGGTACGGGGCCGAGCCGCCACTGCCCGTCTGGCGCCCCACGAACACGTGGTCGCCGGCGATCCCGAGCAGGGCGTCGCCCTCCTGGTACGCGAGGTCGACGACCCGGTCCGCGGGCAGCGCGCCCTCGGGCGTCGTCCCCGCCTTGGTGTAGAAGGCGAGCTTGCCGTCCTTCGTCCACTCCACGACGTGCTGGGGCGTCAGCGCGAGGCCGGCGCTCTCGGCCGCGGTCACCCGCGCGACCGGCCGTACCCGATCCGCGATCCAGACGGGAAGGAGGGCGCTGTCCTTGCGGACCTGGCTCACCATGCCGTCCGCGTCGGCGGTGACGGCCCGGTACGGGCGGGTGGCGCCCTCCGGCCAGCCGGTCAACTGCGCGCTTTGGACGGTTCCTTCGACGATCCGGTGGGTGTGCCACTCCGGCGGCGTGGTGCTGCTCGCGCTGGAGTACGTCACCACCGTGGCGCCGTACGTGCCCACGTAGCGGTGCCCGGACGGCACGTCGATGTAGTGGTTGGTGCCGGCGACGGGGTCGAACAGCCTGACGGTGCCCTCGATGTTGCCCCGGTCGAAGGTCAGCGCCGCGATGACGTTCGAGCCCGCGCCGTACGTGGCACCGCCCTCCGGTCCTTCCGCGTCGTTGTGGACGGGGATCGATTCGCCGGCGTACGTGCTCCAGAAGTGGCCCTTGCCCTCCTCGTACCGCAGGTAGCCGTTGGGCCCTGCCGAGAGCGGGATGACCGACCTCGGCTGTGCGGAGACCGCCGCGGGGAACACGACACCGGAACCCTCGGCGGCGAACGCCGTCGGGATCAGCGGTCCGGCTCCGGACACAAGGGTGGCCGCGGCGACGGCGGCGACGGAACGGCGTACGAGAGCGCGTCTCGGCACTCGGGTCCTCCCATAGGGGTCGGCGAAAGCCATGAATGGAGCAGAAGCAGCAAAGGGGGAGCGGACGAGGTCTGACGTCGGCTCAAACCCCTTGGCCGGAAACAGCGCCCGATCGTAACAGCGGCCGGAGTTACGGTGAAACGATATTTCGAATCGGTTCAAGGCGGCCGGGAGCCGCCCGGCGTCAACCTCGTACCCCCACCCACCGGGTCACCCGCTGGGGTGAAGCCCGTACCCGGAAGCGGTACGTCCTGCCAGCGCAAGGAGGCTCGGCGGTGTGTCGGGGCGGTTCAGCCGTGCGGAGTACGCGCCTACGCTCTGGCCCGTCGGTACAGCGATCCCCTGGACGCCGGAGGCTCCCATGACGGTTCCCGTCGCCCTCGTGACCAAGAAGGTGCCGCTCACCAGCGAGCACGCTCTCTCGTTCCTCGCGGCCGGTTGCTGCGCGGTGCTGTCCGCCGTCGTCTACCTCGGTTCCATGACGTACACGCTGGCGCACCACCGGCACTGGGCCGGGGCCGCCGCCTTCCTCGTCTCCGCCGCCTTCGCGCTCGTCGCGCTGCTGTCGACCGTGCCGCACCTGGCGAACGAGGCCGCCGTCACCGCCAGCGTCTTCCCGCGCGCCATGATGTGGGGCACCAGCGGGATCCTCGCCGCCCTCCAGATCATCGCGGCGGTCCTGGGGGAGGCCCGGTTCTCGCTCTCCTCGCTGATCGGCACGGTCACGGTGCTGGCCGTCGCGTGCTTCGGCGAGATGGCCGGGTTCTCGCTCGCCGAGGCGTAGCGGCTCAGCGCGCCGAGGCCTGCGGTCAGGGCCACCGGCGCGAAGTATCGATACGGCTGAGCCCGTTCGAGTGACCCGGCACATCGCCGGGCGGCGCGGTGGGAAGCCCCCGAGCGCATGGCAACCCCCCAACGAAACGAACGGACACACATGGGACGCCTTCGTACGTCACTCGCCGCCGCGCTCGGTGCCTTCGCGCTCGTCCTGACGCTCCCCACGTCGGCGCACGCCGCGGACGGCGAGTTCCGCTACACGTACAACGACGCGAGCGGCCAGGTCCGCGTGGGCCTGGTGATCAACCCGCCGGACGGCATCTGCATCGACCTGCCCGAGGTCGCGGACGAGCTGCTGCCGGCCGCCCACACCCCGCGGAACGGGACCGACGCCTACGCGTACGTCTTCAAGGGGTCCCGCTGCCAGGGCGACGTCTTCCGGCTGCGGCCCGGCGGCGGAGCGAGCGACCGGCTGAAGCTGCGGTCCGTGATCTTCGTCCGCTGACGGCCGGGAGCCGTAGCGGAAACGCGTGTGCTGCCGCCCCGGGACGGGGTCGGCAGCACACGCGCGTCCGGACCGGGACCGCTCGCTCAGTCCCCTTCGCGGGAGCCCAGGGTGATCTCGACCTCGTGCTGCTGCCCGCCGCGCTCGTACGTGAGCTTCACCGTGTCGCCCGGCTTGTGCGTCCAGATCTCGCTGATCAGCGTCGGGCCGCTGTCGATCACGCGGTCGCCGAAGCGGACGATGACGTCGCCGGGCTTGAGGCCGGCCTTCGCCGCCGGGCCGTTCGGGGCGACCGCCGGGGTGCCGCCGGCGCCCTGCTCGACGATCGTGGCGCCCTCGCCCTTCTCCGTCATGTTCACGGTGGCGCCGATCATCGGGTAGACCGGCTTGCCCGCCCGGATCAGCTGCTCGGCGACGTTCTTCGCCTGGTTGATCGGGATCGCGAAGCCCAGTCCGACCGAGCCCGCCTGCGACGGGCCGAGGCCGCCGGAGCCGGGCGACTGGATCGCCGAGTTGATGCCGATCACCGCGCCGCGCGCGTCCAGCAGCGGGCCGCCGGAGTTGCCGGGGTTGATCGAGGCGTCGGTCTGCAGCGCGCTCATGTACGAGTTCTTGCCGCCCGAGCCGTCGCTGGAGGCGACCGGCCGGTTCTTGGCGCTGATGATGCCGGTCGTCACGGTGTTGGACAGGCCGAACGGCGCGCCGATCGCGATCGTCGCGTCGCCCACGGCGACCTGGTCGGAGTTGCCCAGCGGCAGCGGCGTCAGCCCCTCGGGCGCGCTCTTGAGCTTGAGGACCGCCACGTCGTACCCCTGGGCACGGCCCACCACCTCGGCGTCGTACTTCTTGCCGTTGGAGAACGTGGCGGTGAGCGTGCCGCCCTCGGCCGCGGAGGCCACGACGTGGTTGTTGGTGAGGATGTGGCCTTCCTTGTCGTACACGAAGCCGGTGCCCGTGCCGCCCTGGCCGTCGGCGCCGCCCGCCTTCGCCTCGATCGTGACGACGCTGGGCAGGGCCTTCGCGGCGACGGCGGCGACCGTGCCCGGGTCGCGCTTGAAGTCCGCCGGGGTGTCGCCCACCGAGACGGTGGTCGAGCTGACCGGGTTGTCGTTCCGCTCGGCGGCCCAGTAGCCGATGCCTCCACCGACGCCGCCGGCCAGGAGCGCGGCCACGAGGACGGCGGCGATCAGCCCGCCGGAACGTTTACGCGGGGCGGGCGCGGGGCCCCCGATCGGGGCGGCGCCCCACGTGTGCCCCTCGCCGCCCTGGCCTCCGTACGGCGGATACGCGGGGGGCGCGGCCGGCGGCACCGGCGGCGTCGCCGCACCGTGCGCTCCGGGGACGGTCGGCATGTGCGCGGTCGGCTGCTGCGGGGGAGCGGCGGGGGCCTGCTCGGGCGCGGATCCGGCGGGGGCGGCCTGCGGCTGCTCATGGGCGTGCGCGGCAGGGGCGGCCGGGGGCTGCTCATGAGGGGACGCCGCCGGGGACGCCGGGCCGGCGGGGGTGCCGGCCGGCCGCTCGGGGGCGGGCGGGGCCGGAGTGGCCGAAGGCACGGTGGGCCGCTCCGGCGGCGCGACCTGCTCGGACGCCCGGGAGGTCTCCTCCGGGCCGGCGGGCTCCGGAGAGGGCGCGGACTCGGGGGCCGGCGCGGGGGTGCCCTCGTTCTCGGTGCTCACAGCTCGTTCTCCTCGGTTTCCACGTCGTCCTTCGGCTTTGGGCAAGAGTCCGCCGTGCTGCTCCGCACCAGCATTTCCCACAGCTCGTCAGGCCACTGTAAGCGGGAGCTGTGCGTCTGCGACCCTCCTTTACTACGGACAAACAGGACACCACGCGAACCGCCCGCCCGGCCACGACCCGGTGCCCCCGCCCGCCGCTCCCGCGAGCGGCCGAAGAGTGCCCTCCGCCCGCCCGAAGGGTGGCACCATGACGCGGTGACCCACGCCCGTCAGCACACGATCCAAGTCGTCGCCCACCGGGGCGCCTCCGAGGACGCCCCGGAGCACACCCTCGCCGCGTACGTGAAGGCGATCGAGGACGGGGCCGATGCCCTGGAGTGCGACGTACGGCTCACGGCGGACGGCCACCTCGTCTGCGTCCACGACCGCCGGGTGAACCGCACCTCCAACGGCCGCGGCGCCGTCTCCGCGCTGGAGCTGGCCGACCTCGCCGCGCTCGACTTCGGTTCCTGGAAGGACCCGAACGAGAGCCCGGACTGGGGCGACCGCGAGTACACCTCGGTCCTCACCCTGGAGCGGCTGCTGGCCCTGGTCGCCGACGCCGGGCGCCCCGTCGAGCTGGCCATCGAGACCAAGCACCCCACGCGCTGGCGCGGCCAGGTCGAGGAGCGGCTGGTGCAGCAGCTGCGGCGGTTCGGGCTGGCCGACCCGGAGCCGGACGCCTCGCCCGTACGGATCATGAGCTTCTCCGCCCGGTCGCTGCTGCGCGTCTCGGCCGCCCTGCCCGCCGTGCCGACCGTCTACCTCACGCAGTTCGTGTCGCCGCGCCTGCGCGACGGCCGCCTCCCGGCCGGCGCCCGGATCGCCGGTCCGTCGATCCGGCTGGTCCGCAACAACCCGGGCCATGTCGCCCGGCTGCACGCCGCCGGGCACGCCGTCCACGTCTGGACCGTCGACGAGCCGGAGGACGTGGAGCTGTGCGTACGCCTCGGAGTGGACGCCATCATCACGAACCGCCCCAAACAGGTTCTGCACCAACTGGGCCGCGCGTCACAGTAGTTACGGGGAGTGCTCCGGCGCGTTCGCTCCGTTGCCGCCCGTGTCGAATGCGTCACTGTATGCGGACTGGCCGGTTTCCGGTCCAGGCCATTGGGGCATTCACACCGTGGCGTGGGGCGAAGGAGGTCTCGGGGGTGGCGTTGGTGGTGGCACAGAAGGTGCCGACGTCGTCGAGCATGGCCGTACCCCACGGCCCTGCGGGCGTGGGCGAGGCGAGACACCGGATGCGGAAACAGCTGCTCAGCGGCGGTGTCTCCGAGTCGGTCGTCGACGACGCCGTACTGATCCTTTCCGAACTCCTCAGCAATTCCTGCCGGCACGGCAGACCGCTGGACGCGGCCGACGCCGGCGAGGGCGCCGTCCGGGCCGCCTGGCACGTCGACGCGCACGGTGGACTGACCCTCGAAGTGACGGACGGGGGCGGTCCGACCCGTCCGGTTCCGGCCACGCCCTCGGTCACCGCTCGCGGCGGCCGCGGGCTCAACATCATCAGCGCGCTCGCCCTGGAGTGGGGCGTACGGGACGGTGCGGGCGGCGAGGTCACCGTCTGGGTGACCGTCACCGGACCAGGGGCTTCGCACGCCGATCGCGCTACGCGCGTCAATGGCCACCACGGCGACCACCGCCCCACCCGGGGCACCGTCCCCGGCGCGGCCGGCTCCGGCGGCCTCGGCGGCATGGCGGCGACGGCGCCCATCGGTGGCGAATTCGGCTTCCTCGACGCGTACGAGGACGTGGACTGAAGCCCGCGACGATCCGGTGCGGCTAGGCTCGCGGCCGACAGAGCACCGCGTTGTAACGGGAGAAGCCACGCATGGCCAAGAAGCGCCCCCAGACGAAGGCCGCCAAGCCTCAGCTGACGAACGGAGAGGTGCCGGTCGTCGGGGCACGGGAGCCCTGCCCGTGCGGTTCGGGCCGCCGCTACAAGGCGTGCCACGGCCGGGCCGCCGCGCACGCGGTGACGGAACTGGTGCAGCGCCCCTTCGAGGGGCTGCCCGGCGAGTGCGACTGGGTCGCGCTGCGCGAACTGGTCCCCGCCGCGACCGCCCCGCTGCACCTGAAGGACGGGCTGCCCGAGGGCGTGCCGTCCGTCACGCTGGCGACGGTCCTGCCGATGGCGTGGCCCGCGCTGCGCCGCGACGACGGCTCCGTCCTGCTCGCGCTGCAGAACGACACGTCCTCCGGTGACCTGAGCCGCGACATGGCGGACACGCTCCAGCGGGCGCTCGCCGCCGAGCCGGGCTCGCCCGTCGCCGCCCGCCGCGTGCCGGCGGACGGGCCGCGGCTCCAGGACCTGCTCGACGCCGACGCCGGCTTCGAGCCGGTGGTCCACCAGGGCTTCGAGTTCTGGGTGCCGGACTCCGCCGAGACGGCCTCGCCCGAGGTCGCGGCATCGCTGGAGCGGGCCAACGCCGCCGCGATCCCGACCGTGAAGCTGGCCGGCGTCGAGGCCGCGTACTGGTGCGAGACGCCGGAGAAGAACCACCTGCGCTGGGTCATGCCGCACGCCGAGGAGAAGCTGCTCGACGCGCTCGCCCGGCTGCACGCCGCCGGGACGTCGTCGCTCGGCGAGGGCACCCGCCTGGTGGGCTCGTTCCGGGCGCACGGCCTGGTCGTGCCGGTCTGGGACCTGCCGACCGGCATGGGTGCCGAGGAGTGCGAGAAGCCGGCCGCCGAGTTCGCGGAGCGGCTGGCGGCGGCGCTGACGGTGGACGCCCCGCTGACCGCGGAGGAGCGGCGGGCGCGTGGCGGCCTGACGAACCGTCAGGTAACCCTCAGCTGACGTTTTTCGCCCGTCCGGGTAGGGCCGTCCGTCCCTTACTCATCGGTAAATCCCTGTCCGAATAACAGAGATCGAATTTGCGAACGGACGATCTCTTGTTACGGTTCTAAGAGCCCGGTCGCTGGTGCATCCCCCGTCGCCAGCGACCGGGTTCTTCCATTTCCGCGGAATGCGATCTTCCGCTTCCGCTCAACCCTCCAGCGCCTCGGGCGCGTTGCTTCCGGACCTCAGCAGCAGCGGGCTCTCCTCGTCGACGCCCGCGGCGACCTCAGCCATCGCCGTGTAGTCACGGAGCGTGCCCCGGCTGCGCTCACGTGGGGTTTCGCAGGTGCGCGGCTCGTCGTCCGCCGGCACCACGCAGTGCGTGCGCACCGTCCGCGCGCCGGGTCCCATCAGGGTGAGGACCGCCCGCAGCTCCTCCCCCTTGGTGTTGCGGTAGTACGTACGCCCCCAGGTTTCGCCGCCCTCGGTCAGGACGCAGGTCTGCGCCTCGACCCCGTCCGGGGACACGAGGGACGGCCCGCACTTCGAGGTGCGGGCGCCATCACTTTCGGCCAGAACGTCCGGCAGGGCCGAAGGTCCCCCGGAATCGGGGTCGCCGGAGGTGTCGCGCGGTTCGGCGGACGGGGAGGGCGCTGACGCGTCGGGCGCGTCCGGCACGCCGAGCACGTCGGGCGCCGCCTTGGCGTCGGCGGCCGGGAGGGCGCGGCCGGGGCGGGCGGCCGGGCCGGACTGCGGTCCTGCTGCCGGGCCCGCGGTCGCGATCACCGGCAGGAGCGTGGCGGTGGCCACGACGATGCCGAGCCCGATCATGCGGAGATTCATGGGGTGTCCCACCTGCCACTGCCAGTGTCCGGACGGTGGGCCGAAGATATCGGTGCGAGGCGCGCGCCTTACGGGCCGCGCGCCCGTTTCCCGTACAAAGTCGCCCCGGCTCACACCCGTACGAGTGATACGGGTTGACGCGCCGGGTCTCCGTCGGTGTCAGCGGCCCAGGCGCCGGTCGGCCTCGGGCCGGGCTCAGTAGCGGAGCCGGCTGCCGCCGCCCGGGGCGCTGGTGCTCGCCTCGACCAGCGCGTCCACGACCGTCTCCACGCGCGGCAGCCACGGCGCCGCCGGCCCCGGCTCGGGCGCCCGCTCCCAGCGCACCCGGCCACCGCCGGTGTCCGAGGGCGGCAGCACCAGATAGCCGCCCTCCCCGTGGAAGCGCAGCGAACTGGGCACGGAGTCCTGCGCGTACAACAGCTCGCCCAGCTGCTCCAGGCTGTACGGGGCGACCAGCAGCGACCAGCGCGTGGGCGTCGCCACGACCGGGCCGAGCCGCATGCCGAACAGGTCCAGCACGGCCAGGGCGCGGGCCCCCGCGACGGCGGGCAGGCTCACCGCGCACGGCGCGCGGCCGCCCGTGGCCAGCACGACCGGCGCGTCCGGCCGGTTGGTCCACCACCAGCGCACCATCCGGGTGTCGGTGGTGGCCGCGAGCAGGCCGGGGTCGAAGGGGTGCGCACCGGGAACGACGCACTCCGGGTCGGGGCAGGCACAGCCGCGCCCGCGGTCACCGCGGCCACCCGCCGCCTTGAGCCCCACGCCGGGGAGTACGGGCCAGTGCCACTCGGCGGCGCAGAGCAGCGCCGTGTCGAGTTGGGCAGGCCCCTTCTTGCGGCGGAACCGGAGCCTGCGTCGCCTTCCGAGGATCTCGCGCATGAGCGCTCGTTCCTTTCCGTTGAACGCCGAGGTCCACATCACAACACGTGTGCGTTACTTCACTGTGCGTACGGAGCGGCGATTCGCCGCCCTTGCCGCTGGCATGGGTCGACCCCGCTGCCGGTGCGGCGAGACAACACCGCTGGGGCCGAGCGTCGACTGCAGTCCATTAAACGTGTGGCGAGGGGTGGCGCGGGCAGGGCGCTTTTCGATCCGCTTGCTGTGCCGCCGTCCGCAGTCCCGCTGCTGTGCTGATCTTTCCCGCCACCCGGGGACGGGGCGCGTCCTCGATGGTGAGGACGCCAGGACTTCCCGACGGGTTCCGGGCCTGCCCCAACTGCCCCTGGCCACCAACGATTACGTACCCCACGCGCTCGGAATGACGCTCCCCCCGGAATCCGTCACGAAGATCCACGAAGAGCCGTGAAGATCGGTCCGGTGTCGCTTCCGGGTGGTGCCCCTTTGTCGAACGCGCTCAGTCGACCGCAAAACCTCCCCATCGGGGCTATTTTTTGGCCAAGTTCAGCATCGCACAGACACCACGCGTCCCGCTGGACAATGCTGGACATCCCCTTACTTCTGCGTGTACATGTGGATGCAGTGATAGCGGCGCAGAATGACATGCGGATTGACATGGGGGTTTGCGATGCTATTGAGCAAAGAGAAGCAGCCGGAAAGCCGGCTGCCATGAGCGCCCCTCACCTGCCGAAAGTGGCTGGAATCGATCCAACGGTTCCCGCTCCTGCGCACACTGCAACGCCTCACCCGGGCATCCCCACCGCGCATCCGGCACCCGGCGCGTTGATCCAGGACCGGCTGGCAGGCTGGGTCTCCGATCTCACCACCCTCCACGAACTCACCGAACGCCTCGCCCGGACGAGCACACTCGACGACGCCCTGCACGAGCTGCTGAGGGCCGGCGCCGCGCTCGTCGGCGCCCCCCGCGGCATGGCCTTCCTCGAACCGGCCGACGGGCTCGGCCCCACGGTCACCGTCGGACTCGGCCTCGCCCACGCCGACCTCGGCACACTGGAAACCGTCCCGCGCAGCGCCACCTCCTACGGACGCCTCCTCGACGGGCTGCCCGGAGGCCCGCTCCCCGAACGGCCCGCCCGTGACGGTCCGCTGCCCGAGCCCCCCGCCCCCGCCCCGGTCGCCGTCCCCGACCTCCTCGGCGACGAGCACCTGGACCCCCGCCACCGGGAGGTCGCCGCCCGCCTCGGCTTCGCCGCGAGCTACGCCGTACCGCTCGTCACCGAGTCCGCCGGCCGGCTGGGTGCCGCCGTCTGGCTGTACGACGAGCCGGCCGAGCCCCCCGAACGCCGCCGCCATCTCGTCGGCCTCTACGGGCAGTACGCCTCCGAACACCTCGCCCGCCTGCTGGAACTGGAACGCGGCCGCGCGAACGTCGCCACCATCACCGAGGAACTGCTCCCCACCCGGCTCCCCCGCGTCCCGGGCGTCCGGCTCGCCGCCCGCCACCACGCCGGCCCCCGCGGCGGCGGCCACTGGTACGACGCGCTGCCCCTGCCGGAGGGCGCGCTGGGTCTGGCCGTGGGATCCGTGACCGGATCCGGACCGAGCGCGCTGGCCGCGATGGGCCGGCTGCGGGCGTCCCTGCGCGCGTACGCGGTGATGGAGGGCGAGGACCCCGTCGCCGTACTGTCCGACCTGGAGCTGCTGCTGCGGCTCACCGAACCGGCGCGGTCCGCCACCGCGCTCTTCGCGTACGCCGAGCCCGCCCAGCGCAAGGTGGTGCTGGCCGGGGCCGGGCACGCCCCACCGCTGATCACCGGCGAGCGGCGCGCCGAGTACGTCGAGACCTCCTTGTCCGCGCCGCTCGGGATGCTGGCCTGCTGGGAGGCGCCGAGCGTGGACCTCGTCGTCGAGCCCGGCGAGACGCTGCTGCTCTACACCGACGGGCTGCTGCGGCGGATCGGCGGGCCGGTGGACCGCGCCTTCGCCCGGCTGCACGCGGCGGCCGCGAGCGTCCCGAGGGCCGACCGGGCCGATCCGGGTGCCGTCGCCGACCATGTGCTGCGGGCGGTGCTGCCGGGCGGCCTTCCCGCCCCCGCGCCGCACGGCGCCGTGCCGTCCGGCGCCGTGCCGTCCGGCGGTGACGAGGACGAGGACGTGGTGCTGCTCGCGGCCCGCTTCGACTGACCGGCGGCCGCCGCGTCGCGTGACGCCGAGTTGGCCTCCCGTGACTCTGGGCCCCCTTCCGTACGACCGTACGATGGAGGGGGTTCAGTGTCGTACCAAGAGGAGGCGGACCCGTGGCCGAAGAGCTCACCCCGGACGCTCTGGAGACCCCAGAGACCGAAGAAGAGCCCATGAAGCAGCGCAAGAACGGCCTGTACCCGGGCGTTTCGGACGAGCTCGCGGCGAACATGAAGTCCGGCTGGGCCGACACCGAGCTGACCGACCTGGAGCCGATCGCCCAGGCCGGGCACACCGCCGAGCGGCGGGCCGCGCTGTCCGCTCGCTTCCCGGGCGAGCGCCTGGTGATCCCCGCGGGCAATCTGAAGATCCGCTCCAACGACACCGAGTACAGCTTCCGCGCCGCCACCGAGTACGCGTACCTCACCGGCAACCAGACCGAGGACGGCGTCCTCGTGCTGGAGCCGAAGGACGGCGGCCACGACGCGACGCTGTACCTGCTGCCGCGCTCCGACCGGGAGAACGGCGAGTTCTGGCTGTCCGGCCAGGGCGAGCTGTGGGTCGGCCGCCGCCACTCGCTGACCGAGGCCGCGGCCCTCTACGCCATCCCGACCGCCGACGTGCGCGAGCTGCCCGCGAAGCTCGCCGAGGCCACCGGCCCCGTGCGGGTCGTGCGCGGCCACGACGCCGGCATCGAGAAGGCGCTCACCGACAAGGTCACCGCCGAGCGCGACGAGGAGCTGCGGGTCTACCTCTCCGAGGCGCGTCTGGTGAAGGACGCGTTCGAGGTGGCGGAGCTGGAGAAGGCGTGCGCCTCCACGGCCCGCGGCTTCGAGGACGTCGTGAAGGTCCTCGACAAGGCCCAGGCCACCTCCGAGCGCTACATCGAGGGCACGTTCTTCCTGCGGGCGCGCGTCGAGGGCAACGACGTCGGCTACGGCACGATCGCCGCCGCCGGCCCGCACGCCTGCACCCTGCACTGGGTGCGCAACGACGGCCCCGTCCGCTCCGGCGACCTGCTCCTGCTCGACGCCGGTGTCGAGACGAACGAGCTGTACACCGCGGACGTGACCCGCACGCTGCCGATCTCCGGCACGTTCACCGACATCCAGCGCAAGATCTACGACGCGGTGTACGAGGCCCAGGAGGCCGGTATCGCCGCGGTGAAGCCGGGCGCCAAGTTCCGTGACTTCCACGACGCGGCGCAGCGGGTCCTCGCCGAGAAGCTGGTCGAGTGGGGCCTCGTCGAGGGCCCGGTCGAGCGGGTCCTGGAGCTGGGCCTCCAGCGCCGGTGGACCCTGCACGGCACGGGTCACATGCTCGGCATGGACGTCCACGACTGCGCCGCCGCCCGCACCGAGGCGTACGTGGCCGGCACGCTGGAGCCGGGCATGTGCCTGACCGTCGAGCCGGGCCTGTACTTCCAGGCGGACGACCTGACCGTGCCGGAGGAGTACCGCGGCATCGGTGTGCGGATCGAGGACGACATCCTCGTGACGGAGGACGGCAACCGGAACCTGTCGGACGGGCTGCCGCGCCGCTCCGACGAGGTCGAGGCGTGGATGGCCGGCCTCAAGGGCTGACGCCCTGTCGTACGGACGACGTCCCCCGCCGGCGCTGCCGGCGGGGGACGTTTCACGTGAAACAACGGGCGTCAGGTGAGGGCCAAAGGCGCGTCGGCCCGCCATTTGACGATCTTGTCGAAGCTCACCACCGCACCGCCCCGCCCGGCTCTGTTGCCGAAGTGGACATGGTCGGCGAGCTCTTCGATCAGGCGCAGGCCGCGCCCGCTCTCGGCGTCCGGAGAGACGGCGGCGAGGGTGGCATGGACGGGCCCGGGCGGGAAACCCGGTCCCGAGTCGGCCACTTCGATACGGCACTTCTCGCCGTCCAGGTAGGCGGTGACCCGGAACTCCGTGGCGCCCTCCCCACCGTGCTCCACCGCGTTGGCGCAGGCCTCGCCCAGCGCGAGCGACAGATCGTAGGAAGTGTCCGGGTCGACCCCCGCGGTCTCCATGGTGCCGAGGAGGAGGCGACGGGCGAGCGGAACGCTCGCAGCCTCGCGCCGCAAATGGAGAGACCACCAGATGCTCATGCTCCAGCCTCCTGGCTGCGGCTCGACATACCGTTACGTATTGCCACGATTCGGGCACGTAAGCATGGAGTTGACGCCAGAGCCCTCATTCGGCGGATGACGCGGAAGCGGTGCCTGCCGTATGGAGCGCGCACGCGTGATGGGATGATGGCCCCGCCATGTTCGCCCCCTTTGGTCCACGGCTGCTGCGGGCCGCGGTGTTCACCGCGGTCTGTCTTGTGCTGTCCGCGCTGGGCCACGTCCTCGCGGCCTGCGCGGCCGTCCCGTGGTGGACGCTCGCCATCGGGTTCCTGGGGGTCTTCGCACTCGCCCTCCCGTTCACCGGGCGGGACCGCTCGCTGCCGTCGATCGCGTCGGCCCTCGCGGGCGGACAGCTGGCCCTGCACGCCCTGTTCGGGCTCGGCCAGCAGCACACCGCCGCCCAGGCCTCCGCGGCCGCGGCGGACGACGCGCTGATCCGGGCCGCCGCACGGCTCCTGTGCGGTGCGGGGGCGTCGGCGATCAGCCCGGGGGAGGCGCACCGGATCGTCACGACGGCCGGGCTCGACCCCGCCGCCGCCGCTGCCGCCGCGATGCCCGCCGGGACGGGCGTCGCCGTCGACCCGCAGGTGCTGCCCAGCCTCTCCATGGTCCTCGGGCACCTGCTGGCCGCCCTGGTGACCGGGTGGCTGCTGCGCCGGGGCGACCTCGCGATCCTGCAACTGGCCCGGCTGGCCCAGGTGTCGGCCCGGGGTGTCGCCGGGGTCGCCGAACAGGCCCTCGTCCGCGCGCTGCGCGGCGCCCTCGTCCTCGTACGCGCACTCGCGGCCGGGCTGCCCGCGCCCACCTGGGCGGGCCCGCGGTCGCGGCGCGGCGACGACGACATCCCTCCGCCCGCGTCGGCGGAAGCACTCCAGCACACGGTGATCAGGCGCGGCCCGCCGGCCGTATTCACCCTCGCAGCCTGACGCGACCCACTCGACGGGAGTGGTGTCGCGATGCCCTCGCGCGCCGGCCCGGCTCCGCCGTCGCCGCGCTCCGGGCGTACTCACCCCTACCTGCACATGGAGTGTGTTCCGCCGTGAACGTCTCTCGTCGTCTCGCCGTCGCCGGCGCCGTCGCCGTCTCCTCCGTCCTGTTGCTCTGCCCCGCCGCGTACGCGCACGTCAGCGTGCAGCCGCAGGGCGAGGCCGCCAAGGGCGGCTACGCGACGGTCAATTTCAAGGTCCCCAACGAGCGGGACAGCGCCTCCACCGTGAAGCTGGAGGTCACCCTGCCGAAGGACCACCCGCTCGCCTCCGTGATGCCGCAGCCCGTGCCCGGCTGGACCGTGAAGGTCGAGAAGGCCGCGCTGGCGAAGCCGCTGGAGCTGCACGGCAAGAAGATCACCGAGGCGCCCTCGAAGATCACCTGGACGGCGAACGGCTCGAAGATCGGCCCCGGCGAATTCCAGCAGTTCCCGGTCTCGCTCGGCCGGCTGCCCGAGGACACCGACCGGCTCGTCTTCAAGGCCCTCCAGACGTACGACAACAAGGAGGTCGTGCGCTGGATCGAGGAGCCCAAGGACGGGGCCGCCGAGCCCGCGACCCCTGCTCCCGTGCTCAAGCTGTCCGCCGCGACCGAAGGCCACCACGGCGGCGGCGCGCCGCAGAAGCCCGAGAACCAGGCCGCCGCGCCCGCGGCGGCCACCGGTGACGCCACCGACACCACCGCCCGCGTCCTCGGCATCGTCGGCATCCTGGCCGGCGTCGCGGGCGTCGCCTTCGGTGTCCTGGCCGGACGCCGCCGGTCCGCCTGACCGCCTCCCCTCACCCTGCCAAGAGAGAAACCATGCGCAAGCTCACCCGTGCCGTGCGGCCCCTCCGGGCCGCGCGACGCGCCCCGCTGATCGCGGCGGCGCTCGTCGCCGCCTCCGCGCTCACCCTGTCCGCGTGCGGGCCCACGACCCCGAAGGCCGACGGTCCCGCGGCCGACGTGTCGCTCGCCCCGGACTCGGGCAAGCCGGGCACGGTCCTGGACCGGCCGTTCACGAAGCCCGACCTTGTCCTGACGGACACCACCGGCAAGCCGTACGACCTGCGTGCGCGCACCAAGGGCAAGCCGGTGCTCATCTACTTCGGCTACACGCACTGCCCCGACGTGTGCCCGCTGACGATGAGCAACATCGCCATCGCCAAGAAGAAGCTCCCCAAGGCGGACCAGGACAAGCTCCAGGTCGTCTTCGTCACCACGGACCCCGAGCGGGACACCCCCGCCGAGCTGGCCAAGTGGCTGCCCGCGGCCGGCGACCCGTCCTTCATCGGACTGAGCGGCGAGTTCGCCACGATCCAGGCGGGCGCCCGCCAGATCGGCATCGGCATCGACCCGCCGAAGAAGGAGAAGGACGGCTCGGTCGTCTCCATGCACGGCGCACAGGTGATCGCGTTCTCGCCCAGGACGGACCAGGGCTATGTCGTCTACGGCGAGAACACCACCGTGGAGGACTGGGCCAAGGACCTGCCGAAGATCATCAAGGGGGAGAACCCGTGAACCGCCGCACCACCCGCACGACCCGTTCCACCGCCACGGCGTTCGCCTCCGCCATAGCCCTCGTCGCCGGTCTGGCCCTCGGCGGCTGCTCCTCCGCCGACGGCTCGGACGCCGCCCCGAAGCTGGAGGTCAGCGGGGCGTTCATGCCCGAGCCCGTCAACGGCGAGATGGCCGGGGGCTTCCTGTCGATCACCAACCTCAGCGGCGTGGACGACACCCTCACGTCGGTCACCAGCGATCTCTCCGACGACGTGCAGCTGCACGAGACGAAGGACCAGAAGATGCAGCAGGTGACGTCGTTCCCGCTGCCCGCGCACGACGAACTGCAGCTGCGACGCGGCGGCGACCACCTCATGTTCATGGGGCTGAAGCGCACCCCGAAGCAGGGCGACAAGGTCAGTATCGAGCTGCACTTCCAGAAGTCCGACCCCATCAAGGTCGAGCTTCCGGTCGAGGCGCGGAACCACAACCCGCAGCACCACTGACCCGGAAGGAGTGACGCACCATGACGGCCACCGCCTCCGTGCGGCCGCCCACCGCGCGGCTGCTGTCCGTGCTGCTGGTCCTCACCGCCGCGCTGCTCGGCACCGTGTTCTCGGGCACGGCGTCCGCGCACGCCGCGCTCACCGGCAGCGACCCCGCGGACGGGGCGGTGGTCGCCACCGCGCCCCAGCGCGTCACGCTCACCTTCTCCGAGCAGGTCGCCATGGGCGACGACTCGATCCGGGTCCTCGAACCGAGCGGCAGGCGCGCCGACACCGGTGAACTTCGCGACCTGTGCAGCGGATCCGTGGTCCGGTACGGGGTGCAGCTGCGGTCCGGGCTGCCGACGGGCACGTACACCGTGGCCTGGCAGGCCGTGTCCGCCGACAGCCATCCGATCGCCGGCGCGTTCACGTTCTCCATCGGGGCGCCCTCGGCGACGACGGTGGCGCTGCCGGAGCAGCAGCCCGGCGGCGGCCTGGTCGGCTCGCTCTACGACGTGGCCCGCTACGCCTCGTACGCCGGTTTCGTCCTACTGGTGGGCGGCGCCGCGTTCGTCGTCGCGTGCTGGCCGCGCGGGGCGGCGGTGCGGCCGGTGCAGCGGCTGGTCGCCCGCGGCTGGGTGACGCTGACGGCGGCGACGCTGGCACTTCTGCTGCTGCGCGGCCCGTACACGACGTCGGGCGAACTGGCCGACGTGCTGGACCTGGACGGGCTCAGGGCCGTGCTGGAGACCAGGACCGGTGCGGCGCTCATGTCGCGGCTGCTGCTGGCCGGTGCGGCGGCGCTGTTCGTCGCGGTGCTGTTCGGGGCCTACGCCCGGCGCGAGGGCGCCGAGAAGAAGGACCTGACGTTCGGGCTCGCGGTCGGCGGGACGGTCGTCGCGGCCGGGATCGCCGGGACCTGGGCCCTGTCCGAGCACGCGTCGGCCGGGCTCCAGCCCGGCGTGGCCATGCCCGTGGACGTGCTGCACCTGCTGGCGATGGCGGCCTGGCTGGGCGGGCTCGCGGCCCTGCTGGTCGCGCTGTACCGGGAGCCGTCGCTCGAGCGGGCCGCCGTACGGCGGTTCTCGCGCGTGGCGTTCGGCTCCGTGGTGGTGCTGGCCGCGACCGGGCTGTACCAGTCGTGGCGGCAGGTCGGCTCCTGGTCGGCGCTGACCGGCACGGCGTACGGGCGGCTGCTGCTGCTCAAGGTGGCGCTGGTCGCCGTCCTCGTCGGCGTCGCCTGGGCGTCCCGGCGCTGGACGCGGCGGCTGGCGGACACGGCGCCGGGCGTCGCGGACGGCGCCGGTGCGGAGGGCGGTGGCGTCGATGACGCCGTTGCCGACGACACGACGCCGGAGGCGAAGGCCCAGGACGCGGAGGCGCGTGGCGGGGACGTACAGGACACGGACGCACAGGACACGGACGTACAGGACGGGGACGTACAGGACCCCGCCGTCGACCCCGAGCGGGCCGCTCAACTCGCCCGGCAGCGGGCCGCCGTGGCGACCGCGCGCAAGCAGCGCGCCCGCGACGCCGACCCCGCGCGGGCCGGTCTGCGGCGGTCCGTGCTCGCCGAGGCGACCGTCGCCGTGGTGCTGCTGGGCGTGACCACCCTCCTCACCGCGACCGAGCCGGGCCGCACGCAGGAGCAGGCCGACCGTACGCAGGCCGCGTCCGCGACGGCCGTACCCGACCGGCCGATCGACCTGCGCCTGCCGTTCGACACGGGCGGCCCCGCCGGCAAGGGCACGGTCCGGCTGAGCCTGGACCCCGGGCGCTCCGGCGCCAACACCCTCCAGGTGTACGTGGACGGGGCGAGCGGGCGCCCGCAGGACGTGCCCGAGCTGAAGGTGGCGTTCACGCTGGACGCCCAGCGGATCGGGCCGCTGCCGGTCGTGCCGGAACGGGTCGCGGCCGGGCACTGGAAGGCCACCGGCCTGCAGATCCCGATGCCGGGCGAGTGGCGGATCCAGGTGACCGTCCGGACCTCCGACATCGACCAGACCACCATCGAGAAGAACGTCAAGATCGGCTGACCGGGTGATGAGCGACAAGCAGGACGACCAGCAGGACATGGTGGAGATCTCGCGGCGACGGCTGCTGGGCACGGCGGGCGCCGCCGGTGCCGCGGGCCTGGTGCTGGGCGCGGCCGGCGGAGCCGCCACCTACGCGGCGGCCGGCGAGCCGTCCGGAGGCGGGGACGCGCCCGCGCTGGCGACGGTCGGCGCCGGGACGGTGCCGTTCCGCGGCGCCCACCAGGCGGGGATCACCACGCCTTTGCAGGCGCGCGGCCATGTGGTCGCGTTCGACCTGGCGCCGGGGGCGGGCCGCAAGGAGGCGGTCGCGCTGATGCGCCGCTGGTCGGCGGCCGCCGAGCTGCTGATGGCGGGCAGGCCGGTCGGGGACGGCGACAGCGGGGTGGCGCGCGACGCCGGCCCGTGCTCGCTCACCGTGACCTTCGGCTTCGGGGCGTCCTTCTTCGACCGTACGGGGCTGGTCGCGCGGCGGCCGGCGCAGCTGGAGCCGCTGCCCGCGTTCTCCGCGGACCGGCTGGACGCACGGCGCTCGAACGGCGACCTGTGGGTGCAGATCGGCGCGGACGACGCGCTGGTCGCGTTCCACGCGCTGCGGGTGATCCAGAAGGAGGCGGGTGCGGCGGCGAAGGTGCGCTGGCAGATGAACGGCTTCAACCGCTCGCCGGGCGCGACCGCGCGGCCGATGACCGCGCGGAACCTGATGGGCCAGGTCGACGGCACCAACAACCCGAAGCCGACGGATCCCGACTTCGACCGGCGGATCTTCGTCGCGGCGGGCGGGGACCAGCCGTGGATGACGGGCGGCTCGTACGCGGTCGTGCGGCGGATCCGGATGCTGCTGGACGACTGGGAGAAGCTCCCGCTGGAGAAGCAGGAGCGCGTGATCGGGCGCCGCAAGTCCGACGGCGCCCCGCTGACGGGCGGTACGGAGACGACGAAGCCCGATCTGGACAAGCTCGGGTCCGACGGCAAGCCCGTCATCCCGGTCGACGCGCACGCCCGGATCTCGGCGCCCGAGCAGAACGGCGGGGCGGCGATGCTGCGCCGGCCGTTCTCCTTCCACGACGGGATCGGGCCGGACGGGACGCCGGACGCGGGTCTGCTGTTCATCTGCTGGCAGGCCGATCCGCTGAGGGGCTTCGTGCCGGTGCAGCGGAAGCTGGACCGGGGCGACGCGCTGTCGGCGTTCATCCGCCACGAGGCGAGCGGCCTCTACGCGGTCCCGGGCGGCCCGGCGGACGGCGAGTACGTGGGGCAGCGGCTGCTGGAGGGCTGAGGCGCGGCGGTCGGCGGGGCGCCCGAGACGTGGACGCACGGGGCCGCAGGGGCGTGAGGCGCACGGGACCCGAGGGCTCCCGAGGCATGAGGCGCACGGGGCCGCAGGGGCTGTCGAGGCGCGATGCGCGAGGTGACCACTTGGTCGCCCCGGCGCATTAGGGTGACCGTATGTCGGCCACGCGATACACCTATCTCGGTCCCGAGGGCACGTTCACGGAAGCCGCCCTGCGTACGCTGCCGGAAGCGGCGACGCGGGAGCTGGTGCCGATGGTCTCGGTACCGGCGGCACTGGACGCCGTACGGAACGGGGAGGCGGCCGCCGCGCTCGTACCGATCGAGAACTCGGTGGAGGGCGGCGTCACGGCGACGCTCGACGAGCTGGCCTCGGGCGAGCCCCTGATGATCTACCGCGAGGTGCTGCTGCCGATCGCCTTCGCGCTGCTGGTGCGGCCGGGCACGAAGCTGTCCGACGTCAAGACGGTGACGGGCCACCCGGTGGCCCAGCCGCAGGTGCGCAACTGGCTGCGGGACAACCTGCCCGAGGCCGTGTGGGAGTCGGCGGCGTCGAACGCGGACGGCGCGCGGCTGGTGCAGGAGGGCCGGTACGACGCCGCCTTCGCCGGAGCGTTCGCGGCGGCGACGTACGGCCTGGAGCCGCTGGTCACGGACATCCACGACGCCGAGAACGCCGAGACGCGGTTCGTCCTGGTGGGGCGCCCGGCCCGGCCGTCCGCCCCGACCGGCGCGGACAAGACGTCGATGGTGCTCTGGCTGCGCGACGACCATCCGGGTGCGCTGCTGGAACTGCTCCAGGAATTCGCGGTGCGCGGCGTCAACCTGATGCTGATCCAGTCACGCCCGACGGGTGCCGGAATCGGCAATTACTGCTTCGCGGTCGACGCCGAGGGCCATATCGCGGACCGCCGGGTGGGCGAGGCGCTGATGGGGCTGAAGCGGATCTGCCCGAAGGTGCGGTTCCTGGGCTCGTATCCGCGGGCGGGTGTGACGGCCTCGGAGGTGCGGGCGCTCCGCCCGGGCACCTCGGACGAGGACTTCACTGCGGCGTCGGACTGGCTGGCGCGCTGCCAGGACGGCCGGGGCGCCTGAGCGGACAGCCCGCCGGAGTTATCCACAGGACCGCTCCTCGACCTGGGGACAAGTCGACATCCGCAGCGGTGACCGACCGCGCCGGAACCGGACAAGGTCGATAAATCGGTGTAGTCACCGCAGCTGCGTCCACAGTCGGCCGTCTCCGCCCGCGTCACCCCCATTCCTTTGATCACCCCCTTAAGGGGAGGAATTCCCACCCGAATGAGTGCGTGGAACAGGTTTGGTCGGGGATTCCCCTGCCGGGCGTACGACTTTCGGAACGATCAATTCCGAAGTCCACACCCCTTCCCCACACCCTGTGGATAACATTTCCGGACCCGCGCCCTCTGTGGACAAGTGACGCGCGTGGACGGCACTTTGCCACCGAAGAAGTGGCGTTTCCCCTCCACCCTCAACAATTCCGGCAATTAGGACAAAGCGACACGCTTGGGGAGAGGAGATATGCGGTGGGGTGCGGTGTGCGCACACCGGTAGCCTGGAGGGGTGATTGACCTTCGCCTGCTCCGTGAGGACCCCGACCGTGTTCGCGCCTCCCAGCGCGCCCGTGGAGAGGACGTCGACCTCGTCGACGCCCTGCTCTCCGCCGACGAGCGGCGCAGGTCGTCCGGCGTCCGCTTCGACGAGCTCCGCTCCGAACAGAAGTCGCTCGGCAAGCTCATCCCCAAGGCGTCCCCGGAGGAGCGGGCCGAGCTGCTGGCGCGGGCCGAGCAGCTGAAGGCCGACGTCAAGGCCGCCGACGCCGCGCAGCACGAGGCCGACGAGGAGACCCGGCAGCTGCTGCTGAAGCTCGGCAACATCGTGCACTCCGACGTCCCGGTCGGCGGCGAGGAGGACTTCGTCGTCCTGGAGACGCACGGCACCATCCGCGACTTCGCGGCCGAGGGCTTCGCGCCCAAGGACCACCTGGAGCTGGGCGAGGCGCTGGGCGCCATCGACGTGGAGCGCGGCGCCAAGGTGTCCGGCTCCCGCTTCTACTACCTGACGGGCGTCGGCGCGCTGCTGGAGCTCGCGCTGGTCAACGCGGCGATCGCGCAGGCGACGGAGGCCGGGTTCATCCCGATGCTCACGCCGACGCTGGTCCGCCCGCGCGCCATGGAGGGCACCGGCTTCCTGGGCCAGGCCGCCGAGAACGTGTACCACCTGGAGAAGGACGACTTCTACCTGGTCGGCACGTCCGAGGTGCCGCTCGCCGCGTACCACATGGACGAGATCATCGAGGCGGAGAAGCTTCCGCTGCGGTACGCCGGCTTCTCGCCCTGCTACCGGCGCGAGGCCGGTACGTACGGCAAGGACACCCGCGGCATCTTCCGCGTCCACCAGTTCGACAAGGTCGAGATGTTCTCGTACGTCGCCCCGGAGGACGCGGAGGCCGAGCACAAGCGGCTCCTGGAGTGGGAGAAGCAGTGGCTCACCTCCCTGGAGCTGCCGTTCCAGGTGATCGACGTGGCCACCGGCGACCTCGGCGCCTCCGCCTCGCGCAAGTACGACTGCGAGGCGTGGATCCCGACGCAGGGCAAGTACCGCGAGCTGACCTCCGCGTCCAACTGCGACAGCTTCCAGGCCCGCCGGCTGTCCGTCCGGATGCGGGACGGCAAGAAGGTGCAGCCGCTCGCCACGCTCAACGGCACGCTGTGCGCCGTGCCGCGCACGATCGTGGCGATCCTGGAGAACCACCAGCTCGCCGACGGCTCGGTCCGCGTCCCGGAGGTCCTCCGTCCCTACCTCGGGGGCAGGGAGCTGCTGGAGCCGGTCGCCAAGTGAGCGCCGCGCCCCTGAGCCCGTTCCCCTTCAAGCTGGTCGCGACCGATCTCGACGGGACGCTCCTGCGCTCCGACGAGACGGTCTCGCAGCGTACGCGCGACGCGCTCGCCGCCGTCACGGCGGCGGGCGCCGCGCACATCGTCGTCACGGGCCGGTCGGTCCCTTGGACCCGGCACATCCTGGACGACCTGGGCTACCAGGGGCTCGCGGTGTGCGGCCAGGGCGCGCAGGTCTACCACGCGGGTGAGCACCGGCTGCTGACGTCCCTGACGCTGGACCGGCAGCTGGCCGGGCTCGCCCTGGCGAAGATCGAGGCCGAGGTGGGCCCCCTGGCCATCGCCGCGAGCCGCGACGGCCTGGACGGCGAGGTCCTCATCGGCCCCGGGTACCAGGTCCACGGCGGCCCGCTGCCGTACCTGCCGTACACGGATCCGGCCGACCTGTGGTCCGCGCCGCTGAACAAGCTCTACATCCAGCACCCGGAGCTGGACGACGACGCCCTGGCGTCGGCCTCGCGGGAGGCGGTCGGCAGCCTGGTGGACGTGGTCATGGCGGGGCCCGGGATAGTGGAGATCCTGCCGCTGGGCCTCAGCAAGGCGACGGGCCTCTCGCTGGCGGCCCGCCGGCTCGGCGTGAAGGCCGCGCAGACCATCGCCTTCGGGGACATGCCCAACGACATCCCGATGTTCGCCTGGGCGGCCCACGGCGTGGCGATGGCCAACGCGCACGACGACCTGAAGGCCGTCGCCCACGAGATCACCGCCTCCAACGAGGCGGACGGCATCGCGGTGGTGCTGGAGGAGCTGCTGGCGCGCTGAGGCGGGCGACTTACGCGAAGCCTGCCGCTGAGCAGGACTTCGCGGCGTCCGTCCCGCCGAGCGGGAGGTACGCGGAATCGGCCGCGTTGAGCGGGACGTACGCGAAGCCTGCCGCGCTGAGCAGGACGTACGCGGAATCGGACGCGCTCAGCGGGACGTACGCGGAGGATGCGCGGATCGAACGCGCGCGGGGAGACCCCGACCACGGCTTAGCAAGCCGGTGCCTTACCACTCGGCCAATCCTCCGGGAAGGGCGGCCCGCGCGGATGCGCGCTCGAAGCGGCCGCCCCGGGCAGCTGCGTTCCGACGGCTCACGGAGTGGTGTGGTGGCTACTCCGGTGCCGGTCGGGCGCTGCCCTGAAGGGAGTGCGACGGACTCGTACTCTCCTCGGTCACGTCTCGCTCCCCCCGGTCTCGATGGTGGTCAGTTCCTCCACCACTGTGCCCGGGGCAGCCGCTCCTCGCCAGTGAATTTCCGGGCGCCTGAGGGGAGCTCAGGCGCCCGGAGCCGATCAGATGGCGCCTCAGAAGTTGATCATGTGGCCCGCGAGGCCGTGGACGGCCTCCTTGACCGCCTCGCCCAGCGTCGGGTGGGCGTGCACGTTGCGCGCCACCTCGTGGACCGTCAGGTCCCACTGCTGTGCCAGTGTCAGCTCGGGCAGCAGCTCGGTGACGTCCGGGCCGATCAGGTGGGCGCCGATGATCTCGCCGTACTTGGCGTCACTGATCAGCTTCACGAAGCCGGTGGAGTCGCCCAGGCCGTGCGCCTTGCCGTTCGCCGTGAACGGGAACTTGGCGACCTTGACGTCGAAGCCCTTCTCGCGGGCCTGCTCCTCGGTCCAGCCGAAGCTGGCGATCTGCGGCTGGCAGTACGTGGCGCGCGGGATCATCGGGTAGTCCAGCTCCATCGTCTCGGCGCCCGCGATGGTCTCGGCGGCGACGACACCCATGGACTCGGCGGTGTGCGCGAGCATCAGCTTCGCGGTCACGTCGCCGATGGCGTAGATGTGCGGCACGGACGTGCGGCAGCGGGCGTCGACGTCGATCGCGCCGCGCTCGGTGAGGCGCACGCCGGTGGCCTCCAGGCCGTACCCGGTGACGTTCGGGGCGAAGCCGATCGCCTGGAGGACCTTGTCGGCCTCCAGAACCTGCTGGGAGCCGTCCTTGGCGGTGACGGTGACCCGGACCTGCGGGCCGGACTCGTCGATGGTCTCGACGCGGGTCGAGGTGAGCACGTCGATGCCGAGCTTGCGGTACTGCTTGGCCAGCTCGGCGGAGACGTCCTTGTCCTCCAGCGGCGCGATCCGGTCGAGGAACTCGACGATGGTGACCTTCACGCCGTAGTTGTGCAGGACGTACGCGAACTCGACACCGATCGCGCCGGCGCCGGCGATCACCACGGACTGCGGCAGGTCATCGGCGAGGATCTGCTCCTCGTACGTGACGACGCGCTCGCTGCGGCGCGTACCGGGCAGCAGCCGCGGCGTGGCACCGGTCGCGATGATGCAGTTGTCGAAGGTGATGGTGCTGCTGGTGCCGTCGGTGAGGGCCACCTGAAGGGTGTTCGCGTCGAGGAAGGTGCCCCGGCCGGTGAACTCGGTGATCCCGTTCTTCTTCATCAGGTAGTGGACGCCCTTGACCCGGCCGTCCGCGACGCGGCGGCTGCGGCGGAACGCCTCGCCGTAGTCGAAGGAGACCTGGCCGTCCACCTTGATGCCGAACGTCTTCGCCTCGTGGGTGAAGATGTGCGCCAGCTCGGCGTTGCGCAGCAGCGCCTTGGTGGGGATGCAGCCGACGTTCAGACAGACGCCGCCCCAGTACTTCTCCTCGACGACCGCCACGCGCTTGCCCAGCTGGGCGGCGCGGATCGCGGCGACGTAACCGCCGGGGCCGGCTCCGAGTACCACGACGTCGAAGCGGTCTGACATGGCTTGCTCCCCAGAGTGTGAGTACGGGTCGTACGGGGTGCGGTGCGCGCCCGGGCCCACAGTAATCCGGGTCCGGGCCGACCGCTGTGCCGCCCGCCTCACCTGTGGACAACTCCGGTGGCTCCTACTCCTCTCCGGCCAGCGTCAGCGTGCGGAGCTTCTGCCCCGCGAACCAGGTGGCCGCGGCGGTCACTCCGACGAGCAGGCTCACGGCGACCGGGAGGCCGACGTCGGAGGAGATCAGGCCCTCGCCCCGGGTGACCTTCTCGGCGACGGCCAGCGCCCACTGCTGGACGCTGAGCGTGCGGGCGCCCTCGATGAGACTGCCGAACAGGGACTCCCACACCAGCGCGTAGACGAGGCCGATGACGACGGCGTGCCGGCTGACCGTACCGAGCAGCAGGAACACCGCGCTGTAGGCGATCGAGGCGACGAGCGCGGCGACGGTGTAGGCGACGGCGACCTGCTGGCCGTTGCCGTTGAGGATCATTCCGGCGAGGAACGTGGGGACGGCCGAGAACACCATGGTCACGGCGATCGCCACGATGAGCTTGGTGGTGATGATGGTGGGGCGCTTCACCGGCTTGGCGAGCAGGTAGACGATCGAGCCGTCGTCGATCTCCGGGCCGATCGCGCCCGTTCCGGCGATGACGCCGATGAGCGGCACCATCGTGGCGAGCGCGAAGCCGCCGAGGACGTCGGCGGCGATCTGGTCGTCGGGGCCGTTGAAGGCCCGGATCGCGCCGGCGAGGAGCAGCAGCAGGACGGGCAGCACGAAGAGGATCGCGGCGCGGCGACGGCCGAGGAGACCTCGGTAGGTGAGCCGGGCGACGGTGGGGTTGTACATGTCGAGGGCTCCCTTCAGGCCGCGACGAGGTAGGAGAAGACCGACTCGAGGGACTCGTCGGAGGGCGAGACCGTCAGCAGCCGGATGCCGTGGGTGCGGGCGACCCTCGGGAGCAGCTCGGTGAAGCGGCCGAAGTCCACCGCCTGGACGCGCAGGGCGCCCTCGCGGACGTCCACCTCGATGCCCGCGGTCGACGGGTCGGCGATCAGCGCGGCGGCCAGCGCCCGGTCGTCGCTGGAGCGGACCAGGTAGCGGTGCGGGCGGTCGGTCATCAGCCGGCGGATCTTGCGGAAGTCACCGCTGGCGGCGTGCCGTCCGGCGACGATCACCTCGATGTGGGAGGCCAGCTGCTCGACCTCCTCCAGGATGTGGGAGGAGAACAGGACCGTACGGCCCTCGGCGCCCATCCGCCGCAGGAGGTCCATCAGCTGCATCCGCTGGCGCGGGTCCATGCCGTTGAAGGGCTCGTCGAGGAGCAGGACGGCCGGTTCGTGGACGAGGGCCGAGGCCATCTTCACGCGCTGCCGCATGCCTTTGCTGTACGTGCCGATCTTCCGGTCCTGCGCGTACTCCATCTCGACGGTGGCGAGAGCCCGCTGGGCCTCCGCCCCGCCGAGGCCGTGCAACTCGGCGTTGGCGACGACGAACTCGCGGCCCGTGAGGAAGTCGTACATGGCCTCGCGCTCGGGGACGACACCGATCTCGCGGTAGACCGACTCGTTGCGCCAGATCGGGCGGCCGTCGAGCGAGACGGAGCCGGTGGAGGGGGCCAGGAAGCCGCCCATCATGTTGATGAGCGTGGACTTGCCGGCGCCGTTGGGGCCGAGGAGACCGGTGACGCCCGGGCCGATGGACATGGTCACGTCGTTGACGGCGACGACGTTGCCGAACCAGCGCGATGCGTGGTCGATGGAGAGAGTGCTCATGGGCGCGGCCCATTCCTTAGAAGGGTGGTGGCGGGCGACGGGAGGGCGGTCACAGCCCGACCTTTCGGTAGCGGAGCATCAGGAGGCCGTAGGAGCCGGCGATGAGCCCGAGGACGGTCAGCAGGTAGACCACGCCGGCACCTGTGCCGGGGCCCGCCTCGCCGGGGAACATCGTCGTGGCGCCGAGGAACGCGGTCTGCAGCCCGTCGATGAGCGTGACCGGCGAGAACAGGCCGAGCCAGGCGACGGCTTCCAGGTTGTCCGTGCCCCAGGCGATGCCCTGGACGATGGACACGGCGCCGTACGAGACGGTGAGCGCGGCGATGACGGCGGCGACGCCGAAGCCGCGGCGGGGCGTCAGGGCGGCCAGGACCAGGCCGATGCCACCGAAGAGCAGCGAGAGCAGAGCCACGGAGACCAACCCCTGTGCGAAGCCCTTGGTCTGGTCGGTGAAGTCCATCTTCGCCAGCAGTGCGCCGATGTACAGGATCAGCAGCGGCGTCGCCGCCTGCAGGAACACCGCGGAGGCCATCGCGCCGAACTTCGCGGCCACGTAGTCGCCGCGCTCGATGGGGCGCGAGAAGTACAGCGGGACGGTCCTGAACCTCAGGTCGCGCGAGACGGACTGGGGCGCCTGGGAGGCCACGTACAGCGAGATGACCAGCCACATGTAGAGCGCGTAGCTCGTGTACTCGACCGGCAGTGCCTTGGCCTTCGTGACGACGGCGACCGAGACCATGATCAGTGCCGTCGCGCACATGATGCCGAGCAGGATCATGGGCAGCACCTTGGACTTGGCGCTGCGGCCGAGCCCGTAGGCGCCGCGCAGGGACTGCACGTAGAGGGAGCGGCGCGCGTAGGCGCGGCCGAGGCGCTGCCCGTCGTACTTGCGGTACCCGATGTTGTGGATCTGCGTCTGGGTACTCATCGGGGCTGTACCTCCAGGGGGCCGGCGACCGGCTGGCCGGCCGTGGCGTCGGGGCGGAACACCTCGGCGATGTGGTGGCGGCGTTGTTCCATGCGGACGAGGCCGAGGCCCAGGTCGGCGACGGTGTCGCGCACGATGTCGTAGGTCTCGTCGCCGGTCGCCTCGACGAGCAGGATGTGCCCGGAGCCGGGCAGGCCCTCCTCCACGCGCGCGTGGAGGGTGACTCCGGCGGCGGTCAGCGCCGCGCGGAGGGCCGCGGTGCCGTCGGGGTGGGTGTCGGAGTCGGTGACCTCGACGGCGACGGTGGTGGTCGTACGGGTGAAGTCGCTGGTGGAGCTGGAGCGCAGGAGCCGGCCGCCGTCGATGACGACGACGTGGTCGCAGGTGCGCTCCAGTTCGCCCAGCAGGTGCGAGGTGACCAGGACCGAGATGCCGAAGTCCGTCCACACCCGCCGGATCAGGCCCAGCATGTCGTCGCGGCCGACCGGGTCCAGGCCGTTGGTCGGCTCGTCGAGCAGCACCAGCTGCGGGTCGTGGACGAGGGCCTGCGCGAGCTTCACGCGCTGCTTCATGCCGGTCGAGTAGCCGCCCATGGGGCGGTAGCGCTCCTCGTACAGCCCGACGTGGCGCAGGGTGTCGGCGGTGCGCTCGCGGGCCGCGGTGGGCGGCAGACCGGCCATGCGCGCCATGTGGACGACGAACTCCGTCGCCGAGACGTCCGGCGGCAGGCAGTCGTGCTCCGGCATGTAGCCGACCCGCTCGCGGATGGCGGGCCCGCTGGTGGCGACGTCCAGGCCGAGCACTTCGGCTCGGCCCTCGGTCGCCGGGGACAGGCCGAGGAGGATCTTGATCATGGTGGACTTGCCGGCTCCGTTGGCACCCACCAGTCCGGTCACACCGGGCCCGATGTCCAGGGAGAGCCGGTCGAGAGCGGTCACCCGGGGGAACCGCTTGCTGAGGCTTTCGGTCGCGATCACAGTCACGCTTCGACGGTAGTGGCGCGCGCCACAGCGGGCGTCAGCCCTGGCGGCTGGTTCCGCCTCCGACTCCAGGAGTACGGACCCGTACGGGAGAGGTATGGCGTGCGCTTCCAGGGGCGGTCGGCGTCGGGTGCCATGGCCGGCTCCGCACGGGGCCGTCGGGCTTCGTGCCGGAGCGCGCGCCGGACCGCCGGGCGGCGCGCGGGTTTTCCACAGCTCGTGCACGCCCCTTGACGTCGCCGCCGACCATTGTCACATTCATCAGTGTCAAGTTACGGACGCGTACCGCATTGGGTCGCCTACGGACGGGCGGGTGGCATGACAGCAGGGACAGCGGCGCCGACGACGGATCTGCGCGGTTTCCGCGAGGTGCAGCGCCTGGCGTACGAGTGCGCGGAGGCGGTCGCCGCGCAGCTGAAGCCGGGCGTGACGGAGCGCGAGGCCGCGCGGATGCAGCGGGAGTGGCTGCACGAGCGGGGTGTGCGGGACTGGTTCCACCGGCCGTTCGCCTGGTTCGGGGACCGCACGGCCTTCGTGAACTTCCGGATACCGCTGCAGTTCTTCCCGACCGACCGGAGGCTGGAGCCGGGGATGCCCTTCATCCTCGACATGGCTCCCGTGTACCGGGGCTTCACGGCCGACATCGGCTACTCGGGGTGCCTGGGGCTGAACCCCGTGCAGGACAGGCTGCTCGCCGACCTGAAGGAGCACCGGAAGCTGATCCTGCGCGAGGTGCGGGAGCGGCGCTCGCTGCGGGAGATCTACGAGGACGTGGACCGGCTGATGGTCCGCCAGGGGTACGCCAACCGGCACCGCGCGTACCCGTTCGGCGTGATCGCCCACAAGGTGGACCGGGTGCGGGAGCGGCGCTGGTCGCCGACGCTGTTCGGGTTCGGCACGCAGGCGCTGAAGGGTTTGGCGAGCGACGCGCTGCACGGCCACCGCGAGGGCTGGTCGCCGCTCTGGTCGCCGTACCGGTTCTCCGACCATCCCCCGCAGCCCGGCCTCTGGGCGGTCGAGCCGCATCTGGGATTCCGGGGCACGGGCGCGAAGTTCGAGGAGCTGCTGGTGGTCACGGATTCCAAGGACCCCGAGCAGAGCGCGTTCTGGCTCGACGACGACCTGCCGCACGTGCGGCGCTGGAACGAGGAGGCGGCCGCATGAGCCTGCTGAGGGGCGCGCGGGAGCGCTGGATCCGTACGGGCGGCATCGAGCTGTGCGTGGCCGAGCTGGGCGAGCCCGGCCGGCCCACTGTGGTGCTGGTGCACGGCTACCCGGACTCGAAGGAGGTCTGGTCCGAGGTCGCGCTGCGGCTCGCCGAGCGGTTCCACGTGGTGCTGTACGACGTGCGGGGGCACGGCCGGTCGACGGCGCCGATGCCCCTGCGGGGCGGGTTCACGCTGGAGAAGCTGACGGACGACTTCCTCGCCGTCGTGGACGCGGTCAGCCCGGACAGGCCGGTCCACCTCGTCGGGCACGACTGGGGTTCCGTGCAGTCGTGGGAGTTCGTCACGGTCAAGCGGACCGAGGGCCGGATCGCCTCGTTCACGTCGATGTCCGGGCCGTCCCTGGACCACTTCGGCCACTGGATCAAGCAGCGCATGTCCCGTCCGACCCCGCGCCGCGTGGGGCAGCTGCTCGGCCAGGGCGCCAAGTCCTGGTACGTCTACCTGCTGCACACGCCCGTGCTGCCGGAGCTTGCCTGGCGGGGCCCGCTCGGCAAGAGGTGGCCGGGGATCCTGCGCCGCGTGGAGAAGGTGCCGGGCGACGGATATCCGACGACGTCCCTGCCGGCCGACGCGGCGCACGGGGCGTGGCTCTACCGGGACAACGTCCGTTCGCGGCTGCTGCGCCCGCGCACCGACGCGTACGCGCACGCGCCCGTGCAGCTGATCACGCCGACCGGTGACGTCTTCCTGTCCGAGCGGCTGTACGACGAGCTGGCGCTGTGGGCGCCGCAGCTGGTGCGCCGGAGGCTGCCGGCGAAGCACTGGGTGCCGCGCACCCGGCCGGACCAGGTGTCCGCGTGGATCGCCGAGTTCGTGACGGCGCACGAGGAGAAGGGCGCGGCGGTGCCGGAGCCGGTCGCGTCGGGGCGGCGGTACGCGGACCGGTTCGGCGGGCAGCTGGTGCTGGTCACCGGGGCGGGCAGCGGCATCGGGCGGGCCACGGCGTTCGCCTTCGCCGAGGCGGGTGCGCGGGTCGTGGCGGTCGACCGGGACGCGGAGGCCGCGACCCGCACGGCCGAGCTGGCCCGGCTGATCGGCGCCCCCGGGGCATGGGCCGAGGTGGCCGACGTCGGCGACGAGGCGGCGATGGAGAAGCTCGCCGAGAAGGTCGCCGCCGAGTACGGCGTGGTGGACGTCCTGGTCAACAACGCGGGCATCGGACTGTCCGGGTCGTTCTTCGACACGACGAGCGAGGACTGGAAGAAGCTCCTCGACGTCAATCTGTGGGGCGTCATCCACGGCTGCCGGGTCTTCGGCCGGCAGATGGCCGAGCGCGGCCAGGGCGGTCACATCGTGAACACCGCGTCGGTGGCCGCGTTCCAGCCGTCCAGGGCGCTGCCCGCGTACAGCACGTCCAAGGCGGCCGTGCTGATGCTGAGCGAGTGCCTGCGGGCCGAGCTGGCGGGGCAGGGCATCGGCGTCACGGCGATCTGCCCCGGGATCGTGAACACCAACATCACCTCGACGGCCCGCTTCGCGGGGGTGTCGGAGGACGAGGAGAAGCGCCGGCAGAAGCAGACGGCGCGGCTGTACGGGCTGCGCAACTTCCCGCCGGAGAAGGTCGCCGACGCGATCCTGCGGGCGGTCGTCGAGAACCGGGCGGTGGTGCCGGTGACGCCGGAGGCCCGGGGCGCCCACGTCCTGTCCCGGCTCGCGCCGGGCGCACTGCGGGCGATAGCCCGGCTGGAGCCGCCACTGTGAGGTGACGGCCGCGGGGCGCACCGCGGGGGCCGCCTCCGCGGGGGGCGCACCGCAGGGGCGGCCGTACCATCCCCTGGCAAAGGGGTTCGGGGCAGTAGGGAGCGGGTTTGTCCGAGCAGCCAGCAGGCGAACGACCGGGAGAGGCGGAGCGGTCCGTCACGACCGAGCAGGTCGTCACGGCCGAACAGGTCGCCGGGGCAGAACAGGTCGTCACGGCCCCGCAGGGCGTCACGGCCGAACCCGCCGTCGTGCGGCCCGGGGTCGAGTACCGGATCGAGGATCTGGCGCACCACAGTGGTGCCACGGTACGGACGATCCGGGCCTACCAGGACCGTGGGCTGCTGCCCAGGCCCGAGCGGCGGGGCCGGTCCAACGTGTACGGCGAGGCCCATCTGAACCGGCTGCGCCAGATCGCGGACCTGCTCGACCGCGGCTACACCCTGGCCTCCATCAAGGAGCTGCTGGAGGCGTGGGACGCGGGGCGCGGCCTGGGCGGCGTCCTCGGCCTGGTCGCCGAGGTGAACGGGCCGTGGACGGACGAGAAGGCCGACCGGATCACGCGCGACGAGCTGGACGCGGCCTTCGGCGGCACCCCGGACGAGCGCGCCGTGCAGGAGGCCATCGAGCTGGGCGTCCTGGAGCGGGTGCCCGGCCGGGAGGACGAGTTCCTGGTGCCGAGCCCGCAGGAGCTGGCCGTGGCGGCGGAGCTGTACGCGGCGGGAGTGCCGCTGTTGGCGATCGCCGGGCACCTGCGGGAACTGCGGGGCCAGGTCGAGCACATAGCGGCCCGGTTCCTGGAGTTCACCACGGAGCACGTCTTCGCGCGCTACCTGGAGCACCGGCCGCCCACGGACGCGGACGCGGCGGAGGCGGCTGCGCTGGTACGGCGGCTGCGGCCGCTCGCCCAGCAGACCGTCGACGCCGAACTGGCGCGTGCCATGCGGACGTTCGCGACCCGCCACCTCCAGCAGCACCTGTCGCCCGGCGCACCCCCGGTGCCGCCCGACGACGTGCCGGGAGCGGTGGTGCTGCCCGCGGCGACGATCCGGGCGGTGCACCGGCTGGTCGGCCCGGAGAACGCCTCGGCGTTCGTCACCGCGGCCACCGAACGGGAGGTACAGGCAAGGACGTTGGACGCGCTCACCGGGACGGCCCACGAAACGGGCACGTGACCCCCGGACCCGGCGCTCGTTGTCCACAGAATCGTCAACTAAGCTGTGGATAACACCAGTTGCCTGTGGACCAAACCTCCCGAGAGTAATTTCTGTGGCAGAAAATGCGTGATCCCTGCCACGCTGACCGGCATGGACGAACGACGCACCGTGAAGGTGTCCAAGTACCTCTCGAAGCATCTGCGCCACCAGCCCGAGCGGATCGGTCTCGTCCTCGACGCGAACGGCTGGGTCGCGATCGACGACCTGCTCCGGGCCGCGGCCGCGCACGGCATGCGGATCACCCGCGCCGAGCTGGACCACGTCGTCGCCGTCAACGACAAGCGTCGCTTCACGATCGAGGGCGACCGCATCCGCGCCAACCAGGGCCACACCGTGGACGTGGACCTCGCCCTGCCGCCGGCCACCCCGCCCGCGTACCTCTACCACGGCACCGTGGCCCGCAGCCTGCCGGCGATCCGGGCCGAGGGGCTGCGCCCCATGGCCCGCCACCATGTGCACCTCTCACCGGACCGGGAGACCGCGACCCGGGTCGGGGCCCGGCGCGGGCGGCCGGTCGTGCTGTCCGTGGACGCGGCCGCCATGCACCGCGACGGCCACGTGTTCCACGTCAGCGCGAACGGCGTGTGGCTCACCGACGCCGTACCGGCGGCGTACATCCGCTTCCCCGAATGACCGGAGCGGGCCGAGGCTCGAAGCCCCGGGCCGCCCGCACGCGACATGCGGCCCGCCCGGCCCGTACAGGGCATGCGGCCCGCCCAGCCCGTGCAGGACATGCGGCCCGCCCGGCCCGTAGAGGACAGGCGGCCCGTACAGACCGGTGGCCGACCCAGCCCGTACGGGAAAGGCGGCTATCCGGCCCGTACCCGACAGTGCGCGCCTCAGCGCAGCTGGGACAGCGCCTCGGTGGCGATCCGCTCGAAGACCGCCGGGTCGGCGGCGAAGTCCGAGTCCGGGATCGGCGCGTGGATCACGATCTCGGTGAAGCCCAGCTCGATGTGCCGGCCCGCGAAGTCCACGAAGGCGTCCAGGGACGAGAGCGGAGTGCCGCGGTCCGGGGTGAACCCGGTGAGCAGGATCTTCTCCATCGCCTCGGCGTCCCGGCCGGCGTCCGCGCACGCCTTGCCCAGCTTCTCGATCTGGCCGCGCAGCGCCTCGCGCGACTGCTCGGGCGTACCGGACTCGAACAGCTTCGGGTCGCCGGTGGTCACCCACGCCTGGCCGTGGCGCGCGGCGAGCTTCATGCCGCGCGGCCCCGTGGCGGCGACCGCGAACGGAATGCGGGGGCTCTGGACGCAGCCGGGCACTGTGCGGGCCTCGACGGCCGAGTAGTGCGTGCCCGCCTGTGTGACGGACGTCTCGGTGAGCAGCCGGTCGAGGAGCGGGACGAACTCGCCGAAGCGGTCGGCGCGCTCCCGCGGGGTCCACGCCTCCTGGCCGAGCGCGGTGGCGTCGAAGCCGTTGCCGCCCGCTCCGATGCCGAGCGTGATCCGGCCGCCGGAGATGTCGTCCAGCGAGATCAGTTCCTTGGCGAGGGTGACGGGGTGCCGGAAGTTCGGCGACGTCACGAGCGTCCCCAGCCGCAGACGGCGGGTGGCCGCCGCGGCGGCGGTCAGCGTCGGGATCGCGCCGAACCAGGGGCCGTCCCGGAAGCTGCGCCACGACAGGTGGTCGTAGGTGTACGCGGCGTGGAAGCCCAGTTCCTCGGCGCGCGTCCACTCGTCGCGGCCCCCGTCGTGCCAGCGACGTACGGGCAGGATCACGGTGCTGAGGCGCAGAGTCATGCCTCAGAGCCTACGGGGCCCACAGAAACCACAGGAGTTTCCAGCCGTTTCGTCCCCTCCCCAACGAACGGCTCAAATGCGCACCCTTTCGCACGTCCGTGCACATGGCCTGGCATGTGTACGGGACAATGGCCGCGTGACCTCACCAACCTCCTCCCCGGCGGGGCTGTCCCTGCATCAGCGCCCGCGGCTGATCGCTACCGATCTTGACGGAACGCTTCTCCGCGACGACAAGTCGGTCTCGGAGCGTACGGTCGCCGCCCTCGCCGCGGCCGAGGACGCCGGCATCGAGGTCTTCTTCGTCACCGGCCGGCCCGCCCGCTGGATGGACGTCGTCAGCGCCCACGTCCACGGCCACGGCCTGGCCATCTGCGCCAACGGCGCGGCCGTCGTCGACCTGCACGCCGGCGGCCGGATCCTGGAGGTGCGGGCGATGGAGCGGGACACCGCCCTCGACGTCGTCCAGACCCTGCGCCGCGACGTGCCGGGCACGGTCTTCGCGATCGACACCACCACGGGCGTCCACTACGAGCCGGACTACCCGCCCTTCTACATGGACGTCGCCGTCACCGTCGCCCCCGCCGAGAAGCTCCTCGCCGAGGACGGTCCGGACACGGGCTCGCCGCTGCTGAAGCTGCTCGCCCGCCACCCCGAACTGAGCCCCGACGCCTTCCTCGCCCTGGCCCGCACGGCCGCCGGCGACCGGGCCACGATCACCCGTTCCAGCCCGACGGCGCTGCTGGAGATCAGCGGCCTGGGCGTGTCCAAGGCCAGCACGCTCGCCCTGTGCTGCGCCGAGCGCGGGATCTCCGCCGACGAGGTCGTGGCCTTCGGGGACATGCCGAACGACATCGAGATGCTGACCTGGGCGGGCACGTCGTACGCGATGGGCAACGCCCACCCGGACGTCGTGGCGGCGGCCTCCGGCCGGACCGTCGCCAACAACGAGGACGGCGTGGCCGCCGTCATCGAGGACATCCTCAGCACGTACTAGACGCACCGGGCACCGGGCCCCTCGCCGTCACAGGCCGACCCCGTGCTCGCGCAGCCAGCGCAGGGGATTCACGCCCGACCCGAAATCCGGGGTGAGCCGCACCTCGAAATGCAGGTGCGGGCCTGTCGAGTTGCCCGTGCTCCCGGCCTGCCCGATCCACTGGCCGACCGACACCGCCTGCCCCCGGTGGACGGCGGCCGACGCCAGATGCGCGTACTGCGAGTACCAGCCGTCCGGGTGCCGCACCACCACCTCGATCCCGAAGGCGCCCCCGCACGACACCGACTCCACACGGCCCGCGCCGATCGACCGCACCGGTGTGCCGATGGCCACCGCGAAGTCCTGGCCCGTGTGCCGGTGCGCCCAGCGCGGCCCGACGCCGGCGAAGCCGGCCGACAACGTGTAAGGACGGCCCTCGGGAATCGGCGCCACCCAGTTGCGGCCGGCGGGCCGCCCGTCCGGCTGGTCGATCCGCACCGCCCCCGGGCAGCCGCCCGCCGTGACGCTGCGGTCCGCCATGGCCTGCAACCGCCACCGGGCCTGCTCCAGCCGGGCCTCCAGACCGCGCTTCACAGCCGCCAGCCGCGACTGCCGTGCGCTCAGGTCGCGCCATGCCGACCGCGCCTCCCGCTCGGCGTCCACGAGCCGTTGCTCGGCCCGGTCCGTGCGCTTCATCAGCTCGCTGAGCATCCGGTTCGCCTGCCGTGCCACGCGCTGGGCGCGCAGGGCTTCCTCAGGATCGTGCGCCAGCAGCAGCCGCGCGGTCAGCGTCAGGGAGCCGCCGGTCCGGTACTGGGCGCGGGCCACCTCGCCCACGCGGTCACGCAAGGCCGCCAGTTCGCGCCGCTTCACCGCCAGCCGCTCCTGGAGCCGCTGCGCGCGAGCCTGCTGAGCGTCGGCCGCGCGCCTGCCCTGCTCGTACGCCCCGGTGATCCGGGCCGTCTCCTCGAACAGCCGCGCCACCTCGGCGCTCAGAGCAGGCCCCTCGGAGCCGGGCGCGTGCGCGGCGGCGGCCGGGGCCGGGGCGAGCAGGGCGAACAGCACGGCCAGCACCGGCACGAGCAGCGACCGCCGATCGTGGAGTGGGCACATCCTGCGATGGTGGCCCTCCCACTCCGCGTTGCGGGGCACCCGGCGCCCTTGCAGGGCTCCATACCGCCGACCGGCCTACCTCCGTACCGCCGACCGGCCTACGCCCGTACGGCCGCTCCGTACGGCCCGCACCCGACCGGCCCACGCCCGTACGGCCACCGGCCCCGCCCGCACCCCGACCGGCCCACCCGTACCGCCGGCCGACGTCCCGCGTACCGCCTGGCCGGCGGAGGACGAAGGTTGGAGGACGAAGGACGGAGGACAAGGACGAGGGACAAAGGACGGAGGACGGACGGTGGAGGGCGGACCTACCGGCGCGGCGCCTGCCAGACGACCGTCGTGCCCGTGCCGTCCGCCCCGATGCCCGGCTCGCACCAACTCGCCCCGCCCAGGGACTCCGCGCGCCGGGCCAGGTTGCGCAGGCCGCTGCGGCGTCCGCCCTCGGGGAGGCCCACACCGTCGTCCGCGACCGTGAGCCGTACGCCTTCAGCGCCGTTCGGCAGCGTGACGGTGGCGTCCACGACGACCTCGATCCGGGTGGCCCCAGCGTGGCGGAAGGCGTTGGAGAGCGCCTCCCGCAGGGCGGCGATCAGGTTCTGGCCGGTCAGCTCGCCGACCGCCGCGTCCACGGGGCCGACGAACCGGTGGGACGGCGTGAAGCCGAGCGGCGCGGCCACCGTGCCGATCTCGCGCAGGACGCGCGTGCGCAGCCCCGACGGAGCCGCGGCGGTGTCCTGTTCGAGCGCGAAGATCGCGGTACGGATCTCCTGGATGGTGACGTCCAGTGCGTCCACGGCCCGGCCCACGCCCTCGCGTACGGCCGGCACGACCGACTCCCGGCGGGCGCTCTCCAGCAGCATCCCGGTGGCGAAGAGCCGCTGGATGACCAGGTCGTGGAGGTCGCGGGCGATCCGGTCGCGGTCCTCGTACACCGCCAGCCGCTCCCGGTCGCGCTGCGTCCGCGCCATGACCAGCGCCAGCGCGGCCTGCGCCGCGAACTGCTCCGCCAGCGTCCGTTCCGGCTCGCCGAACGGCCGGGCGCCCGGACCGCGCGGCGTCGCGAGCACGCCGACGACCCGGCCGTCGCTCCGCAGCGCCAGCAGCATGCTGGGCCCGTAGCCCTCCGCGAGGGCGGCCGGCATCCGCGGGTCGCGCGCCGCGTCCGCCACGACGACCGGTTCCCCGGCCAGCAGGCGCGCCGCGACCGGGTTGTCGGCGGGGACGACGAGCCCGGGCCGTGGGACGGGCCCGTCGCCGACGGCGGCGGCGACCTCCAGCCCGGTGCCGTCCTCCGTGGGCAGCAGCACGATCCCGGCCGCCGAGTCGGCAGGCCGGCGCGCCTGTTCGGCCACGACGGCGAGCGCCTCGGCGGCGTCCTCGAGGTCGCCGGAGAGCAGGGCCGTGGTGACCGCGACGGACCCGTCGATCCACCGCTCGCGCTGCCGGGCCTCCTCGTACAGGCGGGCGTTGGCGATGGCGACGCCCGCCTCCGTGGCGAGGACCCGCACCAGGTGCAGGTCCCCCTCGGTGAAGTCGCCGCCGCCCCGCTTCCCGGTCAGACAGAGGGTGCCGAAGACCTCGTCACGGACACGAATGGGGACGGCGAGAGACGTCCGCCCCTCGATGCTCCCCTCCCCGAAGCCGTCGGCCTCGCCCACGAGACCGACAGCGGCGTGCCGCGCACCTGTCAGCTCGGCGGCGGTCGCACAGATCCGGTCGAGCGTCGAGCGCAGGTCCGGTCCGGTGCCCACGGACCGCATCGCCTCCAGCAGCCGCGGCACACGGGCCGCCAGGTCACCAGGGTCCTGCGGTTCGGGCACGCTCACGGCTCACGACCTCGATACGGACGACGGAGAGGAAGAGGAGGAAGGGGAGGGGGACGGGGTGGAATCCCGCAGGCGGTCCGCCGCACGCTCGCGCTGCAGCATGCGCCGCAGCGGCCCGTCCGCCGCGGCGAGTTCGGCGTACGGCCCGCGCTGTACGGCCCTGCCGTCCTCCAGCACCACGACCTCGTCGACCGCGTCGAGGCCGTGCAGCCGGTGGGTGATCAGGACCACGGTACGGCCCTCGGTCACCCGCAGCAGGTCCTCGGTGAGCGCGTCGGCCGTGGCGAGGTCCAGGTGCTCGGCGGGCTCGTCGAGCACGAGGACCGGGAAGTCCGCGAGGAGCGCCCGCGCCAGGGCGAGCCGCTGCCGCTGGCCGCCCGACAGCCGGGCGCCGTGCTCCCCGACCAGCGTGTCCAGGCCGTCCGGCAGCGAGTCCACCCAGTCGAGGAGCCGTGCCCCGGCGAGCGCCCGGCGCAGTTCCTCGTCGTCCGCGCCCGTCCGGGCGAGCCGTAGGTTCTCGCGCAACGAGCTGTCGAAGAGGTGCGCGTCCTGGGCGCACAGGCCGACCAGCCGCCGCACGTCGTCCCCGTCGAGCGTCGTCGCGTCGGTGCCGCCGATGCGGTACGACCCGTCCCTGACGTCCAGGAACCGCAGCATGACCTGCGCCAGCGTGGTCTTGCCCGACCCGGACGCGCCCACCACGGCGACCCTGCGGCCGGCCTCGAGCCGCAGGTCGAAGCCGTCGAGGGCGTCGCTTTCGCGGCCCGGGTGGCGGACGGTGATGCCCCGCAGCTCCAGCGGGAAGGGACTCTCGGGCGCGAGCGCGGGCCGCTCGGGCTCCCGCACGGGCTCGGGCGCGTCGAGCACCTCGTACACCCGCTCGGCGCTGCGCTTGACCCGCTGCCGGTACTGCACGGCCAGGGGCAGACCCATGACCGCCTCGAACGCGGCGAGCGGGGTGAGCACGACGACCGCCAGCGCCACGCCGCTGAGCCGCCCGTCCCGTACCGCCTGGACGCCGACCAGCGCGGCGGCCGCCACGGTGAGCCCGCAGACCAGCGCCGTCAGTCCGCCGCCGAGCGCGGTGGCCGCGGCCTGCCGCCCGGCGATCCGGGTCAGCGCCCGGTCCGCTTCGGCGGCGCGGCGGAAGCGGCCCGGCAGGGCCCCGGCCACCGTCAGTTCGGCGCAGCCGCGCAGCAGATCGACCACCCGGACGGCGAGGGTGCCCCGCGCCGGGGCGAGCCGCCGCTCGGCACGCCGGGCGACCGCGCCGCCGAGCAGCGGGACGGCGACGCCCGCGACGAGGAGTCCGGCCGCGAGGACAGCGCCCGCCTCGGGCAGCAGCCAGGTGGTGAAGCCCACGGCACCCGCACCGACGATCAGCGCCGTGCCGGCGGGCAGCAGCCACCGCAGCCAGTAGTCCTGGAGGGCGTCCACGTCGGAGACCAGCCGGGACAGCAGGTCGCCGCGGCGGGTCCGGCGCAGCCCGGCGGGGGCGATCCGCTCCAGCCTCCGGTACGCGCCGACCCGCAGGTCGGCGAGCATGCGCAGCACCGCGTCGTGCGACACGAGGCGCTCGACGTACCGGAACACGGCACGCCCGATGCCGAACGCCCGGGTCGCCGTCACGGCCACCATCAGGTGCAGTACGGGGGGCTGTTCGGACGCCCGGGAGATCAGCCAGCCGGACACCGCCATCAGGCCCACGGCCGAACCGAGGGCGAGGCTCCCGAGCAGCAGCGCGAGCCCGAGCCGCCCGCGCAGTTCCCCGGCCGCATCCCGCACCCGCCCGAGCACACTTCGGCCCGACCCGATGGACCCACCGGACATCACGGACGGCGGCTCGCCGTCCGAGACCGGCTGCCGACCCGGAGCCTTGTGCAGCCCCCCTACGACACCGAGCGCGTCATCGGCCATGTCCACCGCGAGGGACGCCTCCCGCCCCACCGCGACCGCACCCGGCGCGGAACCCGCGACACCCGCACCCGCAGGGGCCTCCAGCGTCACCACCCGGTCCGCGACCGCCAGCAGGGCCGGCCGGTGGACGACCAGGAGCACGGTGCGTCCCCGGGCGAGCCGGCGGACGGCGTCCACCACCAGCGCCTCGGTCTCCCCGTCCAGCGCGGCGGTCGGCTCGTCCAGCAGCAGGACCGGCCGGTCGGCCAGGAACGCCCGGGCCAGCGCGAGCCGTTGCCGCTGCCCCGCCGACAGCCCGGCGCCGTCCTCGCCGAGCACGGTGCCGGCGCCGTCCGGCAGTTCGGCGACGAAATCGGCGCCCGCGTCCCGCAGGGCCGTCAGCACGGCGTCGTCGTCCGCGTCCGGCCGGGCGAGGCGGACGTTCTCCGCGATGGTCCCGGCGAACAGGTACGGCCGCTGCGGCACCCACGCGATCCGCTCCCGCCACTGCTCCAGGTCGAGCGAGCGCAGGTCGGCGACGGAGTCCCCCGATCCCGTTCGCGAGCCCCCGGCCTGTACGGTCCCGACCCGGACCGTCCCCTCGTCCGGCACCGTGAAGCCCAGGACCACGTCCAGCAGCGTCGATTTGCCGACGCCGCTCGGGCCGACCAGCGCCACGGTCTCGCCGGGTTCCAGCACCAGCGAGGCCTGGTCCAGGGACGGCACCGAGCGGCCCGGGTGACGCACGGTCACCCCGTCCAGCTCGATCCGCACCGGGCCGTCGGGCACCGATCCGCCGCGCTCAACCGGCACCGATCCGCCGCTCACGACCCGCACCGACCCGTCCGGTGTCGCCCCCGTGCCCTCCCCGCGCACCGGCGTCTCCAGGACGGCGAAGATCTCCTCCGCGGCCGACAACCCCTCCGCGGCCGCGTGGTACTGGGCGCCCACCTGCCGCAGCGGCAGGTACGCCTCGGGGGCCAGGATCAGGATGACCAGGCCCGTGTAGAGGTCCAGCTCCCCGTGGACCAGCCGCATGCCGATGCCGACCGCGACGACCGCGACCGAGAGCGTCGACAGCAGCTCCAGGGCGAACGACGACAGGAACGCGATCCGCAGCGTCCTCAGGGTGGCCCGCCGGTAGTCCGCGGTGATGGCGCGGATCGATTCCGCCTGGGCCTTCGCCCGGCCGAAGACCTTGAGGGTGGGCAGTCCGGCCACCACGTCGAGGAAGTGGCCGGACAGCCGGGACAGCAGCTTCCACTGCCGGTCCATCTGCTCCTGGGTGGCCCACCCGATGAGCACCATGAAGATCGGGATCAGCGGCAGGGTGACGACGATGATCGCCGCCGAGATCCAGTCCTCGGTGACGATCCGCGCGAGGACCGCCACCGGCACCACCACGGCCAGCCCCAGCTGCGGCAGATAGCGCGCGAAGTAGTCGTCGAGCGCGTCCACGCCCCGGGTGGCGAGCGCCACCAGAGAGCCGGCCCGCTGTCCGCCGAGCCAGCCCGGACCGAGGGCGACCGCCCGCTCCAGCAGCCGACCGCGCAGCTCGGACTTGACCGCCGCGCCGGCCCGATGGGCGGCCAGCTCGGTGAGCCACGACACGAGCGCCCGCCCCACGGCGACGGCCGCCAGCAGCGCCAGCGGCGTGGTGAGCGCCGAGATGTCCAGCCCTCGCCGGAACGCCCCGACGACCACCTCGGCGATGAGCATCGCCTGGGCGACGACCAGCGCCGCCCCGGCCAGGCCCAGGGCGACCACCGCCGCGAGGAAGAGACGGGTGGCCCGGGCGTACCGGAGCAGACGCGGGTCGATCGGTTTCACGTGAAACATCTCCCCTGGTTGGGGCGCGGGTGGCTCTCTGGTCGTGGTTCAGTGGGCGGCGTCGGCGATGTGCTGCGTGCCGATCCGCTTGCGGAACACCCAGTAGGTCCAGCCCTGGTAGAGCAGCACCAACGGGGTGGCGATCCCGGCGCACCAGGTCATGATCTTCAGGGTGTACGGGCTGGAGGACGCGTTGGTCACCGTCAGGCTCCAGTCCGGGTTCAGCGACGACGGCATGACGTTCGGGAAGAGCGTCAGGAACAGCATCGCCACCGCGGCCGCGATCGTCACACCGGACAGCGCGAACGACCACCCTTCCCGCCCGGCCTTGATGGCCACGACGGCTCCGGCGAGGGCGAGCACGGCGACGGCCATGGCCACCAGGCTCGTCCCGTCACCCCGCGAGACCTGGGTCCACGACAGGAACGCCACGGAGAGGGCGGCGGTCAGCAGGCCCAGCGCGAAGGCCAGCTTCCGGGCGCGTTCCCGGATGTCGCCCACGGTCTTGAGCGCGGTGAACACGGCCCCGTGGAAGGTGAAGAGGGTCAGCGTGACCAGCCCGCCGAGCAGCGCGTACGGGTTGAGCAGATCCACGAGGCCGCCCACGTACTCCTTGGACGCGTCGATCTTCACGCCCCGCACGAGGTTGCCGAAGGCGACACCCCAGAGCACGGCGGGGACGAGGGAGCACCAGAAGATCGCCTGCTCCCAGTTGTGCTGCCAGCGCGGCTCGGGCCGCTTGGCCCGGTACTCGAAGGCGACTCCGCGCACGATCAGGCACAGCAGGATCGCCAGGAGCGGCAGGTAGAAGCCGGAGAAGAGCGTGGCGTACCAGTCGGGGAAGGCGGCGAAGGTGGCGCCGCCGGCCGTGAGCAGCCACACCTCGTTGCCGTCCCAGACGGGCCCGATGGTGTTGATCAGGACGCGCTTCTCGGCCCGGTCACGGGCGAGCAGCTTGGTGAGGACCCCGACGCCGAAGTCGAACCCTTCGAGGAAGAAGTAGCCGGTCCACAGGACGGCGATCAGGACGAACCAGATGTCGTGCAGTTCCATGCTGTCGTCTCCCCTCCTCAGTACGAGAAGGCCATGGGCCGGTCGGCGTCACGGTCGTGGCCGCCGATCCGGGTGGGCGGGTTGAGGTCGGCCTCGGTGAGTTCGGGCGGTCCGGCCTTGACGTACTTGACCAGCAGCTTGACCTCGACCACGGCGAGGACCGCGTACAGCAGGGTGAAGGCGGTCATCGAGGTGATGACCTCGGCCTGGGAGACGCCGGGGGAGACCGCGTCCCGGGTGCGCAGCACGCCGTAGACGACCCACGGCTGGCGGCCCATCTCGGTGAAGATCCAGCCCCAGGAGTTGGCGATCAGCGGGAAGGCGAGGGTCCACAGGGCGGTCAGCCAGTACAGGCGGGTGAGCTTGTGGCTGAGCGGCTTCTTGAAGAGGACCAGGTGCGGGACCTCGTCGTCGCCGACGCGCAGGGCGGGCGGGAGCATGAACTTCTTGCGGGTCAGCCACAGGCCCAGCATGCCGAGGCCGAAGGACGCCATGCCGAAGCCGATCATCCAGCGGAACGACCAGTAGGCGACGGGGATGTTCGGCCGGTAGTCACCGGGGCCGTACTTCTCCTGCTCGGCCTTGTTGGTGTCGTTGATGCCGGGCACGTACGAGTCGAAGTCGTCGTTGGCGAGGAACGAGAGCAGGCCCGGGATCTCGATCGCGACCTTGTTGTGGCCCTTGTCCACGTCGCCGTAGGCGAAGACAGAGAAGGGCGCCGGGCCCTCGCCGTCCCACAGCGCCTCGGCGGCGGCCATCTTCATGGGCTGCTGCTTGAACATGACCTTGCCGAGGAGGTCACCGCTGAGCGCGGTGAACATGCCGGCGATCACGACGGTGACCAGTCCGAGCCGCAGCGAGGTCTTCATCACCGGGATGTGCTTCTTGCGGGCCAGGTGGAACGCCGCGATGCCGACCATGAACGCGCCGCCCGTCAGGAACGCGGCGGACATGGTGTGGAAGACCTGCGTCAGGGTGGTGTTCTGGCTGAGGACGGCCCAGAAGTCGGTCAGCTCGGCGCGCCCCGTGGCCTCGTTGATCCGGTAGCCGACCGGGTGCTGCATCCAGGAGTTCGCCGCCAGGATGAAGTACGCCGAGAGGATCGTGCCGATCGAGACCATCCATATGCAGGCGAGGTGGATCCGCTTCGGCAGCTTGTCCCAGCCGAAGATCCACAGGCCGATGAAGGTCGACTCGAAGAAGAACGCGATCAGCGCCTCGAACGCGAGGGGAGCACCGAAGACGTCACCCACGAACCGGGAGTAGTCCGACCAGTTCATACCGAACTGGAACTCCTGGACGATGCCGGTGACGACGCCCATCGCGATGTTGATCAGGAAGAGCTTGCCCCAGAACTTGGTCGCCCGGAGGTACTTCTCCTTGCTGGTGCGCACCCAGGCCGTCTGCAGACCGGCGGTGAGAGCGGCGAGTGAGATGGTCAGGGGGACGAAGAGGAAGTGGTAGACGGTGGTGATACCGAACTGCCACCGCGCCAGCGTCTCTGGCGCCAGAGCCAGGTCCACGACGATCTTCTCCTTACGGCCTTGCAGCCCTTGGGCCTTACGGCCTCGGCCTTGCGTCGCCCACCCGATTCCGAAGGATCACCCCGCGATCGCCCTTCGATCACCAGGCGATCAGCAGGCGGTTCCGGCGTTCCCCAGAGGAAGCAGGCGAGCTTGTGAATGTGTTCACAAGCACAATCAATTATGGCCTACACGGAATCCGTAGCCCGACCCGGGGGTCCCCCTACCGGAAAACTTCAACATATTGTTGAATCCGGCCATGCAGATCCACATCTCCTGGCCCGCCGGCCACACGACCGCGACCATCGAAGAAACCCCCACGAGCAAGGCGCTCGCAGGGGTTCTCCCGATCATCTCCACCGCCCGGACCTGGGGCGAGGAGGTCTATTTCGACACACCCGTCTCCGTCCCCACCGAGGCGGACGCCCGCCAGGTGGTGGAGCCGGGCACGGTGGCGTTCTGGACCGAGGGCGACGCACTCGCGCTGCCCTACGGCCCGACGCCCATCTCGCGCGGCGACGAATGCCGCCTCGCGAGCCCGTGCAACATCCTCGGCACGCTCGACGACGACCCGCGCGTCCTGTCCACCGTCCGTGACGGCGACCCGATCCGCGTGGAGCTGATCACCGGCGTGTAGCCGTCAGTACTGCTCCTTGCGGAACGCCTCGGCCGTCCGCAGGAAGATGTCGTTCGCCTCGGCCTCGCCGATCGTGACCCGCACGCCCTCGCCGGGGAACGGCCGCACCACCACACCCGCCTGCTCACAGGCGGCGGCGAACTGCACCGTGCGCTCACCCAGCCGCAGCCAGACGAAGTTCGCCTGGGTCTCGGGCACCGTCCAGCCCTGACCCACCAGCCCCTCGTACACCCGCGTGCGCTCGCACACCAGCGAACCCACGCGGCCCAGCAGCTCGTCCTCCGCGCGCAGAGAGGCCACCGCCGCGTCCTGCGCGAGCTGGCTGACCCCGAACGGCACCGCGGTCTTGCGCAACGCCAGGGCCACGGGCTCGTGAGCGATCGCAAACCCGACGCGGAGCCCCGCCAGCCCGTACGCCTTGGAGAAGGTGCGCAGTACGGCCACGTTCGGCCGGTCCCGGTAGATCTCGACGCCGTCCGGCACCTCGGTGTCCCGGATGAACTCGCGGTACGCCTCGTCCAGGACCACCAGCACATCGGACGGCACGCGGTCCAGGAACCGCTCGAGCGCGGCCCGCCGCACGACCGTGCCGGTCGGGTTGTTGGGGTTGCAGACGAAAATGAGCCGCGTACGCTCGGTGATCGCGTCCGCCATCGCGTCCAGGTCGTGCACATCCCCGGGGGTGAGCGGGACCTGCACGGAGGTGGCACCGCTGATCTGCGTGATGATCGGGTACGCCTCGAAGGACCGCCACGCGTACATGACCTCGTCACCGGGGCCTGCCGTGGACTGGATCAGCTGCTGGGCCACGCCCACCGAACCGGTACCCGTCGCCAGGTGCGACACCGGCACGCCGAAGCGCTCGGACAGCTCGTTCATCAGGCCCGTACACGCCATGTCCGGGTAGCGGTTGAAGGCGGCCGCCGCGGCGAGGGCGCTCTCCATCACGCCCGGCAACGGAGGGTACGGGTTCTCGTTGGAGGACAGCTTGTACGCGACCGGACCGTCGGCAGCGGCCGGCTTGCCCGGCTTGTAGGTGGGAATGCCGTCCAGCACCGCGCGCAGCTTGGGGCTCGTCTCGCTCACTGTGGTCCTCCTCAGACCTTCCGTACCACCAATACTGCTCACCTTATGAGGATTCCGCTCCCCTGCGAATGGGCGGAGGGCACGAAAGGGAAACGGGCCGGGACAGGGCTGCGGACAAAGGAGGGGGCGCTCATCCGATCGGCGTGCGCCGGTGGCACGCGCCGTGGCGCGCATCCCCCGTAGAGGTGAGTTGGGACCTCTTCGAAACCTCGTCCAGAGGCCGGGCCCACACCGGCCGACGACCGCCGCTCTGCCGCAAAACCGCTCAACTGGCTTGGGTTTCCATGATGTTGGTGGTCCGCGACCATGCAGAAACGTGCCTGTCAACGAGTGAATATGCGACCGGCCCAACCGCCCGCCGTCGCCCTACTATCGGCTCGCCATGACAGCAGCAGGGAAGCACCAGGTGAGCCGGGCACAGACCCGGGGAAGCCGGCAGGGTCGAGCGGGCATCCGGGACGTGGCCGCCGCAGCCGGAGTCTCCATCACAACTGTCTCCGACGCGCTCAACGGCAAGGGCCGGCTCCCGGACGCCACCCGCCGCCATGTCCGCGAGGTCGCCGACCGGCTGGGCTACCGCCCTTCCGCAGCGGCCCGCACGCTCCGTACCGGCAAGTCGGGCCTCATCGGCCTGACCGTGACGACCTACGGGGATGAACCTTTCACCTTCACCGAGTTCGCGTACTTCGCGGAGATGGCCAGAGCCGCCACCTCCGCCGCGCTCGCCCGCGGCTACGCCCTCGTGATCCTCCCGGCCACCTCCCGTCGCAGCCCCGCCGACGTCTGGTCGAACGTCGCGCTCGACGGCACGGTGGTCATCGACCCGTCCGACCACGACCCGGTCGTCACCGAGCTGGTCCGGCAGGGCCTGCCCGTCGTCTCCGACGGCCGCCCCGCCGGCACCCTCCCGGTCACGGCCTGGGTCGACAACGACCACGAGGCGGCGGTGCTCGACCTCCTCGACCACCTCGCCGACGCCGGCGCCCGCCGTATCGGGCTGCTGACCGGCACCACCACCGACACGTATACGCGGCTCTCCACGACCGCGTACCTCAACTGGTGCGAGCGCGTCGGCCAGGACCCCGTGTACGAGTCGTACCCGGCCCACGATCCGTGCGCCGGCGCGGTCGCGGCCGACCGGCTGCTGGCCCGCCCCGACCGGCCCGACGCGGTGTACGGCCTGTTCGACCCGAACGGTACGGACCTGCTCGCGGCGGCGCGGCGGTACGGGCTGCGCGTGCCGGACGACCTGCTGCTCGTGTGCTGCAGCGAGTCCACGGTGTACGCCACGACCGAGCCGCCGATCACCACGCTCTCCCTCAAACCGCGCCGGATCGGCACGGCCGTCGTCCAGCTGCTGATCGACGCGATCGAGGGCATCGACCACGACCGGCCGGTCGAGCAGGTGATACCGACCGAACTGATCGTGCGTACCTCGTCCCAGCGACGCGCCCCGCGCACCACGGTCAGCCCGCCCCGGTCGCCCCAGGCCCCCCGCACGGAGTAGTCGCTCCGGCGCATGCCGCCCCGGGGGTGCCCCGGGGCGGCTCCGGCACGCCTCGGGGTGGTTCCGGTGTGGCTTCGGCCGGCTCCGGCGCGACCTTGGGCCGGACAGAAGCCAACAGAAAACGCGCAAGAATTCGCAAGAAACCGACGACCACCGGGCAAGAACCCGGTGAGAACCCGCACGACCCCCGGTGCAGACCTTCTCAATTGGGGCGAAACAGCGGGCGAACCGGGCGTGCACCCTGATTCACCACCCCTGGTGCGTCACACAGCACAAGCCTCATTCCTATGATGGGCGCACGACACCGCGGGCCGCCCCGACCAGGCCGGTCCGCGAGGTGTAGGGCGTCGCGACGGTGGTGGAGGGGTCGATGACTCAGGGGGCCGGTCAAGGACCCGTGGTGCGGACGGCGACGTTGCGCGACTTCCGCGTACCGCCGTACGCCCAGGTACCCGTCCAGGGTCACTCGGAGCATCCCCACCCCCGGATGCCCGAGCAGGCACAGCCGCCGCGCGTGCCCGAACAGCCGCAGGCGCACCACACCGACGCGTACGCCCCTGCGGCGACGCACTCCGCGCCCCACCCCGGCAACGCGTTCCCCGACGACGAGTACCCGGACGGGTACACGCCGACCGCGCGCGACCTCCCGGTGATCAACCGGGGCGACACCGTCCAGGTCTCCGTCACGTCCACCCCGGTCACCACGCCCGCACCCGCGCCCGCGGCCGCCCCGGGCAACGGCCCCGGCCCGCTGTACGTGGTCGGCGACGTCCACGGCTACCTCGACGAGCTGGTCGCCGCCCTGCGCGAGAAGGGCCTCATCGACGCCGACGGACACTGGGCGGCCGGCAACACGCGCCTGTGGTTCCTGGGCGACTTCACCGACCGGGGCCCCGACGGCATCGGGGTGATCGACCTGGTCATGCGGCTCTCCGCGGAGGCCGCCGCGGCCGGTGGCTACTGCAAGGCCCTGATGGGCAACCACGAACTGCTGCTCCTCGGCGCGAAGCGGTTCGGCGACACCCCCGTCAACTCCGGTGCCGGCACGGCGACGTTCCAGGCCGCCTGGCTGCTCAACGGCGGCCAGAAGAGCGACATGGACCGGCTGCAGGACGTCCACATCCAGTGGATGTCCCGGCTCGACGCGATGGTCGAGCAGGACGGGCACCTCCTGCTGCACTCCGACACCACCGCGTACCTCGAATACGGCTCCACCATCGAGGACGTCAACGAGACCGTCCACGAGATCCTGCGGCGCAACGACGCCGACGAGTGCTGGGACCTCTTCCGCAAGTTCACCAAGCGCTTCGCCTTCCGCGACGAGGGAGGCGCCGGCGCCGTGCACGAGCTGCTCGCGGCGTACGGCGGGCAGCGCGTCGTCCACGGCCACAGCCCCATCCCGTACCTGCTGGGCGAGGTGGGCACCGAGGACGCCGACGGCGAGAACGCCGGACCCAACGTCCAGGGTCCGCACGTGTACGCGGACGGGCTGGCGATCGCCATGGACGGCGGAGTGACCATGGCCGGAAAGCTGCTGGTCGTCCAACTCCCCCTCCCTCACTGAGCGGAGCCGGGACAGGCGAATTCCGGAAACCCCCTGTCACCCCCTGCCGTAACCCCTCTACCATCGGCGTTCCCAGCTGCCGGTCCTACGCGGGCACCCACGCCCCACGGAGTATCGGGGGAGGCACATGAACAGCGCTCCGCACCTGCTGAGAGAAGACCGCGCCGAGTATGAGCGCGTCCTGGACGAGGCGCTGCGCACCGCGCCCGACCGTCCGGAACTCGCCGCGGTCGGCCGGCGGCTCAACGCCGAACAGCTGCGCACGATGGCCCTCAACGCCACGGCGCTGATCACCGCGGCCGCCGCAGCCGAGTACGAGCACTTCGTGCGCGTGCGCGAGGAGCACCGCAGACCTTCGGGCGTGTCCGTCATGGCGTCGGTCCTCGGCGGCGGATCCGGCGACGAGACCATGCCGGGCGCCGGATTCGGCGTCGTCGTCACTGTCCTCGCCCCGGTCCTCGCCGGCACGGCGGCGGTGATCTTCCTGCTCGTCGGCTCCGTGCTGAACATGCTGGACCCGCCGCCGGACTTCGCCGAGACCCTGCTGGCGGCGGGGTGGTTCTTCGCCGCCGTGACCGCGGCCGGCATCCTCGCCGCCGGCGTCGGACTGCTCGTCACGGCTCTGCGCAACCGGTCCACCGAGGTGCCCGCCCCGCAGGAGCCGGGTGGCGACCTCCCCGACGAGATATCCCGCGCCAGGGAGGCATGGCGCCACGCCCTGCTGGAGCGGGGCATCGTGCCGTTCCTCCGGGAGGCACTGGCCGAACCCGGCACGCGCCCCGGCCCGTCGGACGCACCGCAGAAGGGCGCCCTCGGCTTCACCGGCCCGGGTTTCACCGGCCCGGGCTTCACCAGCCCCGACCTGGCCGCCCCGGGCCCCGACCTCCAGCCCGACTGACGACGTGATCAGCGCAGGATCCCCTCCCGGCGCGCGGCGGTGATCCAGGAGGGGAACTCCGACAGGAGCCGGTCGTACAGCTCCTGGTCCGGTACGTCGGCGATGTCGTCCACGGCGAAGAACCCCACGTTGTCGACGCGGCGCCCCGCCATGGTGTCGAACCGTTCCAGAACTCCGTAGTTGGCCCGGCCCAGCCCCACGAACTGCCAGAACACCGGCTCCTCGACGGCCTCCCGCAACTGCCGCTCGATCGCGTCGTTGCGGTAGACACCCCCGTCGGAGAAGAACAGCACCAGTGTCGGGTCAGGGCACGGGTTCGCGCGGACGTACGCGCGGACCTCGGCGATCACCTTCTGCTCCTCGTTCTGGATGCCGACCGACCGCATGTCCACCTGACCCGGCTGGAGATTCCGCGAGGAACCCCGCAGCAGTCCGAACATCCCGATCTCGCCCACCCGGACGTGCAGCCGCAGCCACTCCGGCAGCTCGCCGAGCAGCAGGTCGGGCAGCCGCGCCGGGTTCGACGCGAACGTCCACGCCTGCATCACCCCGTCGTCGTCCAGTTGGGCCGCGACGGCGGCCATGCGCTCGACGACGTCGGACACGATGCCCTTGGAGTACAGGGCGCTCATCGAACCTGAGGCGTCGAGCACCAGGATGACCCGGGCCCGGACGCCGGCCGCGCCGTGCTTGCGGAGGCTGACCGCCACCTGCTCCTTGCGCAGCGACAGGCGCTTGCGCATGTCGACGGGCAGGCGCTCCTCCCCAGGGATCGGATGGGCCGGCCGGCCGGGACCGGACGCCGGGCGTGCAGCCGGAGCGGGGACCGGGGGTGCCGGCGACACAGCGGCCGGAGCGGCCGCGGCAGAAGGCGCCGCCGCCGGAGCGTCGTCCACGCTGATCCCGAAGTCCGTCGCGAGACCGGCGAGACCGGAGGCGTACCCCTGTCCCACCGCCCGGAACTTCCACTGCCCGCCCCGCCGGTACAGCTCTCCGCTGATGAAGGCCGTCTCCGTCGAGGCGTCCGTCTCGAAGCGCGCCAGCTCCGCCCCGGTCGACGCGTCCCGCAGCAGCAGCGTCAGCCCCGCCATCTCGCCGAACGTGCCGCCGTCCGCCGAGGCGCACAGCAGCACGCGGTCGACCCCTGCCTCCAGCCGGTCCAGCCGCACCTCCACGGTGTCCGTGACCGCACCACCGGCACGCTGCTTGCCCAGATGCCGTACGGCGTCGGAGGCGTGCCGCGGCTGGTTGTAGAAGACGAAGTCCCCGTCGTCGCGCACGCGTCCGGCCGGCGTCAGCAACAACGCGGACGCGTCCGCGTCCAGCCCTGAGCGCGGTTCCGCCCAGCTCAGCACGGCATGCACGGCCTTGGCCGGCACCGGACAGTTGGCGCCCTTGCTCATCGATATCGCTGTCACCCGGCCAGTCTGCCGAGAACGGCCCCCGGACGGGAGGGGTTCGCCGGGTTGCCCGGGTCGGTGTGGCGCGGGCCCGCCCCCCGAGCGGGCCCGCCGTCGTCACTCCGCCAGCGGCAGGTACACGCGATTGCCGGCGGCGGCGAACTCCTTGGACTTCTCCGCCATACCGGCCTCGATGTCGTCCTTCTGCAGGTCGCCGCCGTGCTCGCGCCGGATGTCCTGCGAGATCTTCATCGAGCAGAACTTCGGCCCGCACATCGAGCAGAAGTGCGCGGTCTTCGCGGGCTCTGCCGGCAGCGTCTCGTCGTGGAACTCACGTGCCGTGTCCGGGTCGAGGGCCAGGTTGAACTGGTCCTCCCAACGGAACTCGAACCGCGCGTCCGACAGGGCGTCGTCCCACTCCTGCGCGCCCGGGTGCCCCTTGGCCAGGTCCGCCGCGTGTGCGGCGATCTTGTACGTGATGACGCCGGTCTTCACGTCGTCGCGGTTCGGCAGCCCCAGGTGCTCCTTGGGCGTGACGTAGCAGAGCATCGCCGTACCCCACCAGGCGATCATCGCGGCACCGATACCGGAGGTGATGTGGTCGTACGCGGGAGCGACGTCCGTGGTCAGCGGGCCCAGCGTGTAGAACGGCGCCTCCTCGCAGATCTCCTGCTGGAGGTCGATGTTCTCCTTGATCTTGTGCATCGGGACATGTCCCGGGCCTTCGATCATGGTCTGGACGTTGTGGCGCTTGGCGATCGTGTTCAGCTCGCCGAGCGTCCTCAACTCGGCGAACTGCGCGTCGTCGTTGGCGTCCGCGATCGAGCCGGGCCGCAGGCCGTCGCCGAGCGAGTACGTCACGTCGTACTGCGCCAGGATCTCGCAGAGCTCCTCGAAGTTCGTGTAGAGGAAGTTCTCCTTGTGGTGCGCCAGGCACCACGCGGCCATGATCGAGCCGCCGCGCGAGACGATGCCGGTCTTGCGGCGGGCCGTCAGGGGCACGTACCGCAGCAGCACGCCCGCGTGGACGGTCATGTAGTCGACGCCCTGCTCGGCCTGCTCGATGACCGTGTCCTTGTAGATCTCCCAGGTCAGCTCCTCGGCCCGGCCGTCGACCTTCTCCAGCGCCTGGTAGAGCGGCACGGTCCCGATCGGGACGGGCGAGTTGCGCAGCACCCACTCGCGCGTGGTGTGGATGTTCCGGCCGGTGGAGAGGTCCATGACCGTGTCGGCGCCCCAGCGGGTCGCCCACGTCATCTTCTCCACCTCCTCCTCGATGGAGGAGGTGACCGCCGAGTTGCCGATGTTGGCGTTGACCTTCACCAGGAACCGCTTGCCGATGATCATCGGCTCGATCTCGGGGTGGTTCACGTTGGCCGGCAGCACCGCGCGACCCGCGGCGATCTCCTCGCGTACGACCTCGGGGGAGACGTTCTCGCGGATCGCGACGTACTCCATCTCCGGGGTGATCTCGCCGCGGCGCGCGTACGCGAGCTGTGTCACGGCCTGGCCGCCGCGCCCCCGGCGGGGCTGGCGCGGGCGGCCCGGGAAGACCGCGTCGAGGTTGCGCAGGCCGCCGCGCGGCGAGGTGTGCTTGATGCCGTCGTCCTCGGGGCGGACCGGCCGGCCCGCGTACTCCTCGGTGTCGCCGCGCCCGATGATCCAGTTCTCGCGCAGCGGCGGCAGACCGCGGCGGACGTCGGTCTCCAGGGACGGATCGGTGTACGGACCTGACGTGTCGTACAGCGTCACGTCCTTGCCGTTGGTGAGGTGCACCTTGCGCACCGGCACACGGATGTCGGGGCGCGAGCCCTCGACGTACCCCTTGTGCCAGCCGATGGACTTCCCGCCCTCGGAGCCCTCGGGGCTGGAGGCAGGCGTGCGTGCGTCCTGAACGGTCATCGTGACCTACTCCCTACGCCGGCATTACCCGGTAACAGGTTCGGCGGTCGGCGCAGCGTCTTCCGTCGGCGATGTTCCACGTGAAACATCGCGGGGACGGAGGTCAGCGCCCTCTCAGCCCGGTGCTCCGAGCTCCCGCGTGTGCAAAGGTGCCACCACGCTAGCGTCATTCCGGCCACGCTGAACAGGGGGCCCCCGCCGTTCTTGCGATGATCGGTCGGTGACTTCCTCGCACCAGTCCCCGGAAAAGCACCCGGAACACGGCCCGACACCCCACGGCGTCGCGCATGTTCACGCGCACAGCCACGGGCCCGCCGCGCCCGTCTCCAAGCATCTGCGCAAGGTCATCGCGGCGGTGCTGATTCCTTTCGCCACAGCGGTCCTCGTCGGCCTCGCCGTGCTGTGGCCGGGCGGCGCACCCGGCCACGAACGCACCGGCGTCGGCTTCGACCGGCAGACCGAGCAGGGCAAGGTCGTACGCGTCGAGCAGGTCGACTGCAAGGACGTGAACGCCGCCCAGGTGCCTCCGACCGGCGACACCACGACGCCGGAGGGGCGTGAGGCGGTCAACGCCCAGCAGGGCCGGTGCAAGCGTGTGACCATCGAGGTCACCACCGGCAAGGACAAGGGCCGGCAGTTCACCGAGATCGTGCAGCCCGACGCCCCGCGCCAGCTGGACCAGGACCAGGAGGTGGTCGTGGCCTACGCCCCGGACGCCCCCGAGGACCTGCAGTACTCCGTCACCGATGTGAACCGGAAGTTCCCGTTGGTGCTGCTCGCGGCGGTGTTCGCGCTGGCGGTCGTGGCCGTGGGGCGGATGCGCGGCGTGATGGCGCTGATCGCGCTGGGGACGAGCTTCCTGATCCTGACGTTCTTCATCCTGCCGGCGATCCTCCAGGGCTCGAATCCGCTGGTGGTGGCGGTCGTCGGGGCGAGCGCCATCATGCTGATCGCGCTCTACCTGAGCCATGGGCTCAGCGCCCGGACCTCGGTCGCCGTGCTGGGCACGCTGATCTCGCTGCTGCTGATCGGACTGCTGGGCTCGCTGTTCATCGGGTGGGCGCATCTGACCGGCAACACGGACGACTACACGGGCCTGATCCACGGGCTCTACCCGGACATCGACATGTCGGGTCTGCTGCTGGCGGGCGTCATCATCGGTTCGCTGGGTGTCCTCGACGACGTGACGGTGACCCAGACGTCCGCGGTGTGGGAACTGCACCAGGCCGACCCGCGGATGGGCCCGCGCGCGCTGTACCGGGCGGGCCTGCGTATCGGCCGGGACCACATCGCGTCGGTCGTGAACACGCTGGTGCTGGCGTACGCGGGCGCGGCGCTGCCGCTGCTGCTGCTCTTCTCGATCGCGCAGAGCAGCGTGGGCACGGTCGCCAACAGCGAACTGGTCGCGCAGGAGATCGTGCGGACGCTGGTCGGCTCGATCGGACTCGTCGCCTCGGTTCCGGTGACGACCGCGCTGGCGGCCCTGGTCGTCTCCGCCGACCGCCCGCCACGCGGCGCCGCCGACGGTACGGGGCCCTCGACGGGCACCATGCCGCCGGTACGCACGGGCCGCGGCCGCCGCCGCAAGCGCTGACGCGCCGCCCCGGTGTCTACCAGGCCCGGGCCCCCCGCCCCCGGGGCCCGGGCCTGGTGGTCATCGGGCGCTAACCGGCGTTCTCCTCGGCGAGGATGCGCCCCAGCGCCTCCTCCAAGTCCTCGTCGAAGTCCCCGAACGTGCACTCCTGTCCCAGGGGCACCAACTTGTCGGTGCGGTCCAGGAAGGCGACCAGCGGCGGCGCGCTGGCCCGGAACAACGCCTGCTCGACACCGACGCGCAGGCGGATACTGACGTCCGACAGCTCCTGCGATCCGGTCGGCTCGATGCGGACGTCACCGTCCCCGGCGGGCGCGTTGATCCCGTCGAGGAGCAGCTCCCGCCCGAAGGCCCAGGTCACCGGGGCGTCGCCGGGCAGGTGGAACGTCATGCGGACCGCGAACGGGTCCCTCGTCTCGTACCCGAGTTCAACGGGGATCCTGAAGGACAGCTCCTCCGAGACGACGAAGCTCATCAGGACCTCGGCCTGGACCGACTCGCGCATCTTCTACCCCGCAGTGGTGATGAAAACGGCCAGGATTGATCCCTCCTGGCCCTCTTGACGCCATCGTGCTGTACGCGCTAGCGGATCACAAGGAGTGATTTTTCAGATACTGATAGAGAAGGCGAGGGGGCTGAGCGGCTGTCCGATCTCCCCCCGCAGGCGTTCGACCGCCGGCAACAGCCGGTCCGCTTGGTGCAGGGGTACGGAAATGGCCATCGCCGCAGCTCCAGCGCCCGTGGAGACGGGAATGGCAGCACAGACCGTGCCGAGCGCGTACTCCTGGCGTTCGACGAACGGCTGCGTCGGCCGCGCGCGATTCAGCCTTTCGAGGAGCGCGTGGCGATCACGCACCGTATACGGCGTGATCGGCTCGACGGGGTGCCGGTCGAGGTGGTCCTCACGGGCCCGGGCGTCCAACTGGCTGAGCAGGCACTGGCCGATCGCATGCGCGTGGCCGGTCTCGCGGAAGTCGGCCCACTCGTCGACCGCGGGCACCGCCGGGGTGTCGGCGACCGCGATCAGCTCGATCTCACCGTCCCGGTAGACCGCGAAGTAGATGGGGACACCGATGGTGTCCCGCCAGTGCGCCAGTGAGCCTTCGATCGTGCTGCGACGATTCTGCAGCGCCCCCGCCTCCGCCAGCCGACGGGCCGCGTCACCGAGTACGAACACCCCTTTGTCCCGGAGCAGATAGCCCTCGTGGGTCAGGGTGCGCAGCAGGTGGTACGCCGTGGGAAGCGGCAGGCCGGTCTCGCGCGCGAGCTGTTTGGCGGGAGCACCGCCGGTGTGCGTGCCCACGGCCTCCAGCAGTCGCAGCGCCCGCTGCACCGAGCCGATAAGGGTTGGGGCAGCGGAAGTCGAAGCCATGACCAAAGGTCACCCCCAAGAGGGCATTCAGTCGGCCCCTATTTCCAAGGGCCGCGGAAGCCCTGCCACTCTAATGGCAGCCTCCGTTCGGGGGTGCGTTCCGCCGGAACCTTCCCCGGGCGGCCTAATGGCGGCCCGGACCGGCCGGGTGGATCACCACTCGTCACGCGAGGAGGAAGTGGACGTTCCCATGAACTTCCGTACGAGGTAGATGAGCCCGCCGACGAGCGCGACGAAGATCAGCACCTTGAACAGCAGGCCGATCACGAAGAACACCGCATTCGCGATCATGCCGCCGAAAACCACCACGGCGATGACGGGTATGGCCACCCACTTCACCCACCACGGAAGTCCCGCGAGAATTTCCTTTATCGCCATCGTTCCAACCTCGCCTTTCTGCATCGCTCTTTGAGCACTTTCCTTCGATCCCTTTCGATGCTACGGGCGAGGAGGCGCCCCACGGGTGCTCCGCATCCCTTGAACTCCCCTGAGCGAACCCCTAGGGAAGCCCGCGCCGGGCGTCAGCTCTCCGGCGGAGAGAACACCACCATCACCCGCAGGTCCTCCGTGATGTGGTGGAACTTGTGCGGCACCCCGGCCGGCACGTAGATCACACTGCCGCGGCCCACCTGCCGGGTCTCCGTCCCGACCGTGATCGACGCCCGGCCGCTGACGACGAAGTAGACCTCGTCCTCCTTGTGCGGCTTCTGCGGGTCCAGCTCACCGGCGTCCAGCGCGTAGAGTCCCACCGACATGTTCCGTTCGCGGAGGAACTGCAGATACGCGCCGTCGTTGGCGGCGCGCTCCGCCTCCAGCTCGTCCAGTCGGAATGCCTTCATCGCCGTTCGCCCCTGCCTTGGTCCGATCACGTCTGCCACGATCAGACACATGATGAATTTCCTAGTCAAGACGATCGCGAACGCGGGCGCCCTGGCCGTGGCCATCTGGCTGCTCCAGGACATCACGCTCACCGGCGACAGCACCGGCCGCAAGGCCCTGACGCTCATCCTCGTGGCGCTGGTCTTCGGCGTCGTGAACATCCTGGTCAAGCCGGTCGTGAAGCTCCTCACGCTGCCCCTGTTCATCCTCACGCTCGGCCTGTTCACGCTGGTCGTCAACGCGCTCATGCTGCTGCTGACGTCGTGGCTCGCCGACAAGCTGGACCTCAGCTTCCATGTCGAGGGCTTCTGGACCGCCGCGCTCGGCGGCCTGATCATCTCGATCGTGTCGTGGGCGCTCAACGTCGTCCTCCCCGACGGCCGGGACTGATGGGCGCACAGGACTGGGGCGACGGCACCCGGGCCGTACGGGCCGGGCTGCCGGAGCCGCGGAAGTACGAACCCCCGCTTCCGGGGCCGGTCTTCGCCGCGCACTACCACCTGCCCGGCGAGCCGACCGGCCCGTACACCTACGGGCGGGACGAGAACCCGACCTGGACCCACCTGGAGCGGGCCATCGGCGAACTGGAGGCTCCGGGCGACGACACGGTCGACACCGTGGTCTTCGCCTCCGGCATGGCCGCGATCTCGGCGGTGCTGTTCTCGCAGCTCCGCGCCGGAGACGTGGCGGTCCTGCCGGACGACGGCTACCAGGCGCTGGCCCTCGTACGCGAGCAGCTGGAGGCGTACGGGATCGAGGTGCGCACCGCGCCGACGGGTGGCGACGCCCAGCTGGCCGTCCTGGACGGCGCGGCGCTGCTGTGGATCGAGACCCCCTCGAACCCGGGCCTCGACGTGTGCGACGTCCGCCGGCTGGTGGCGGCCGCCCACGCGGCGGGGGCCCTGGTGGCGGTGGACAACACGCTCGCCACGCCGCTCGGGCAGCGCCCGCTGGAGCTGGGCGCGGACTTCTCCGTGGCCAGCGACACCAAGGGCATGACCGGCCACGGCGACCTGCTGCTCGGCCACGTCTCGTGCCGTGACACCCGGCTCGCCGCCGGCGTGCGGCGCTGGCGCAAGATCGTCGGGGCGATCCCGGGGCCGATGGAGGCCTGGCTCGCGCACCGGTCGCTGGCCACGCTCCCGCTGCGGATCGAGCGGCAGTGCGCCGGCGCGCTGGCGCTCGCCGAGGCGCTTGCGCGGCGCGACGACGTGACCGGGCTGCGCTACCCCGGGCTTCCGGACGACCCGTCGCACGCGGTCGCGGCCGGCCAGATGCGGCGCTTCGGCTCGGTCGTCTCGTTCGTCCTGGCCGACCGGGAGAGCGCCGAGCGCTTTCTGGACGCGCTGACGCTGGTGGACGACGCCACGAGTTTCGGCGGCGTGCGCTCCACGGCCGAGCGGCGGGGACGCTGGGGCGGGGACGCGGTTCCCGAGGGGTTCATCCGCTTCTCGGTGGGCGCGGAGGACCCGGACGACCTCGTGGCCGATGTGCTGCACGCGCTGGATGTGGCGGCACGGACGTGACAGCCGCATTAGGTACGCAGAACGGACGGTCCGAGCCTCCCCCCTCATGGCTCGGACCGTCCTGCTTGTGTGCCCGGACGCCCGCCTGAACCAGGCTAGTTGACTCTACGTCAGTGTCCAATCACGCTAGCGACAGCGACCTATCGACTTATTTATAGTTGTACGGCTTCGGGGGAGGCGCCGACCAGGAGGAGGGAGGGGCATGGACCTGGCCCTGCTACGGACGTTCGTGACCGTGCACCGAGCCGGCTCCTTCACCCGCGCCGCCGCCCTCCTGGGACTCTCCCAGCCCGCCGTGACCAGCCAGATCCGCACACTGGAGAGGCAGTTGGGGCGTCCGCTGTTCCTGCGGCAGGCACGGGGCGTGACCCCCACGACGATCGGCGACGAGCTGGCCCACCGGGCCGCCCCGCACCTGGACGCGCTCGTCGAGATCGCCGAGGCCGGCGTCGAAGGGGAGAGCCGGGTGCGCACCCTGCATCTCGCCGGGCCGCCCGAGTTCGTGTCCGTCCGGGCGTTACCTGCCCTGACCCCGCTCGTCTCCGAGGGCCTGGCGCTGCGTACCTCTCTCGTCGGCACGGCCGAGGAGGCCCTGGAGGGACTGGCCGCCGGCCACCACGACCTGGCCGTCGCCACCGCCCGCCCCCGCGGCGGGCTGCTCACGGCCACGCCACTGTGCGACGAGGAGCACGTCCTGGTGGCTTCCCCTCGCTGGGCCGCCCGTCTGGCGCCCGGTGTGCTCCTGGCCGAGGGCGCCGTCGTCCTGGACCAGCTGCCGGTCGTCGAGGTCCATGAATCCCTGCCCTTCGTGAGCCGCTACTGGGCGGCCGTCTTCGAGTCGAAGCCCGCCGCCTCCGGGACCGTCGTCGTCCCCGACCTGCGCGCCGTCCTCGAGTCCGCCGCCTCCGGCGCCGGTCTTGCGGTGCTTCCCCGCTATCTGTGCGAGGAGGCGCTGGACAGTGGCCGCGTGGTGGCGCTGCTCGACCCGCCCGTCCCGCCGCTGCGGACGTACTTCCTGGTCGCACGCACCGGCACTCTCGCCCTGTGGCACATCGCCCGCGCCCACGAGACGCTGCTGCGCGCCGCGTCCGGCTGGTGACAGAGGGCGGTACCGGCTCCGCGCGCGTTTCAAGCGGAACGGCGCGGGCCATTTTCATGCCATGACCGAACGTCCAGTGGTCAAGCGCACCGCACGCGCCATCCTGCTCGACGGCGACGACCTGATCCTGATCAAGCGGACCAAGCCCGGCATGGATCCCTACTGGCTGACGCCGGGTGGCGGGGTCGAGCCGGGGGACGCGACCGTCGTCGACGCCCTGCACCGGGAGGTGCACGAGGAACTGGGCGCCAAGATCACTGATGTGGTCCCCTGTTTCGTCGACACCGTCGAGCACATCGTGGACGGCGGAGTCTCCGGCGTGAAGGTGCAGCACTTCTTCGTCTGCCGCCTGGAGTCCATGGACTTGGCGCAGCGGCACGGCCCCGAGGTGGACGAGCCCGTCGGCGAGTACGAGATCGTGCGCGTGCCGTTCAGCCGGGTCGGCATCGCCGCGGTCCACCTCGTCCCGCTGTCGCTGCGGCACTACCTCGACGGCAACATCGAGGGCGTACGGGCGATGCACGCGCCCGACCTGGGCTGACGGGGCCCTGGGCACCCGTGGGCCTTGCCCCTGGGCCGACACGGGCGCTGCGGCTGACGCGGCTTCCGGCTGACATGCCGCAGGGTTCTGGCGGTGGCAGGCCGGCGGGTTGCCGGGCCGCACGCCCTCGCGCCGGCGCCGCCGTCATCCCGCGGCGGCGACCAGCTCCTCCAGGGAGTCGTGGCGGATGCGCTCGGACGGGACGCCGACGCCCCGCAGGGCGTTCACCCCGCTGCGGATCAGGCCGGGCGGGCCCGAGAGGTACGCGTCGTACTCGTTCCAGGGGCCGTACTCGCGCACCATGTCGGGGAGCTGCGTGCTGCCGTCGATGACGGCGCGCACCTCCAGCCAGGGGTGGGACTGCTGGAGCCGCAGCATGGTGTCGATGTCGTACAGGTCGTGGTCGGTGCGGGCGCCGTAGAAGACCTCGACCGGGCGCCGCTCCCCGTGCCGGGCGACATCCTCGACCAGCGCCTTGATGGGCGCGATGCCGGTGCCGCCGCCCACGCACAGCAGCCCGCTGTCGGTGGTGTGGTCGACGGTCATCGACCCGGCGGGTGGTCCCAGGCGCAGGACGTCGCCCGGCCTGGCGCGGTGGACCAGGGCATTGGACACCCACCCGGCCGGCACCGCCTTCACGTGGAACGACAGCAGCCCGTCGGGGCGCGGTGCGGCGGCGAACGAGTAGTGCCGCCACACGCGGGGCCACCAAGGCGTCTCGATGCTCGTGTACTGGCCCGCCAGGAACGGGTACGGCTGGTCCGGGCGGAGCGTGATGACGGCGACGTCCGGTGTCCGCAGCTCGTGCGCCACCACCTCGGCGTGCCACCACGCGGGCCCGTGCCGCTCGTTCTCCGCCGCCGCGTCGATCATGATCTGGGAGATCGTCGTGTACGTACGGACCCACGCCGCCTCGGTCTCGTTGTCCCAGGTCACCGTGGCGTACCGGCTCAGGGCGCCGATCAGCGCCTCGCCCACGGCCGGGTAGTGCGCGGCCTGGGTGCCGTACTTGCGGTGGCCGCGGCCCAGGTGCTGGAGGTAGTCGGTGAGCACGGCGGGGTCGTCCATGTGCTCGGCGGCCGTCAGCAGCGCCTTGAGCAGCCGGTCGCGCTGGGCGTCCATGGCGGCCGGGAAGAGCGACCGCAGGTCGGGGTGGCGGATGAAGAGCAGGGCGTAGAAGTACGAGGTGACCTTGTCGGCGACGGGCGCGATCTCGCCGAGCGTCCGCCGGACCAGGATCGCGTCCGGCGAGGCCTCCTGGCGGACCTGCGTCCCGGGTGCGGGGAGGTCGTCTTCGGCGCCGAGAAGGCCGGGGCCGGTAAAGCCTGTTGCGGCGCCTGGGAGGCCGGATTCGGAAGAGCCGGCCGTGGCCGGCGTGTCGGCGGCCTGTGCCGGGTCCATGGGCCAGGGCAGCTCACCCGGCATGCGGGACGGCGTGGCTATTCGTTCCGCGTCCCCCTCGGTTCGCCCTGAGTCGGCCGGCCAGGGGCCGGTGGGTCGGCGCGGTGAGAACCAGCCGCTGTCCCCGCTGCTGGTCGTCGCAGCTTCCATAGAGTGCCTCGCCTCGAACTCATCCTTCGATCGGTCTGGCGCACTTCCGCCGGCCCGGCTTGCCGTCATCGCATCATGACAGGGGCGGCCGGGTCATCAGGCCGAGAGTGGAAAGCCCGATATTCGTACCCGTTTCCCGGTTAGGCTGCTGTGCCTCCCTGTCGTGACTACCGGCTGGTACGCACCAGTTCGTAGGCGTGGCGGAGATCGCCGCCCGAATAGGCATGGGTTGCGATCCCGGAGAGATGATGGTCCGCATTGACCGCCACCGCCACCGGTACCGCCGCGAAAATCTCCGCGTCGGACATGGAATCACCGTATGCGACACAGTCGTCCAGCTCCACCCCGAACTCTGCACAGAGCTGGTTCGCGATCTTCACTTTCGCAGCGGCGTTGAGAATGCCACGCCGGTCCACCGGTGCGGTAAAGGGCACGGCCGGCCAGCGGGACCCATGAGCGGCATGGGCACCCCAGGACAAAAGGCGTTCCACGAAGAAATCGGGTGACAGCGAGATCACCGCGCAGTAACCGCCCTGGGCACGGATATCCGCCCAGACTTCGCGGATGCCCTCCAGCCAGGGAGCCTCCTCGAAAGCGACCTCCACCTGGGCCGGGGTCAGGTCCGACCACAGCTCCCTTGCCCGTACGGCGAATTCGTCCGGCGTCAGCGCGCGGGCCAGGAACTCGCGCTCGAGCCGGTCGATCTCCGCGCTGAGACCGAGCTGCCGGGAGATCTCCACGGCGGCCGCGGAGCCGCGGATGAGAGTCCCGTCGAGGTCGAAGAGGTGGAGCCTGCGATCTGCGCTCATGTACGCCGAGGCTAGTACGTGCGGTTACTCCCCTTGTCGGACGCGAGCGGGCGCACGAGCGCGGCACGGTGTTTCACGTGAAACCACTCAGGCGGCCCGCTCGCCGGGCTCTCGTCGTCGTCCATGTCGCCGTGTCCGTGAGCTGGCTGGGGCTTTCCCTCGGCCTGCTGGCGCTCGGAGTGACCGCCTATGGCACGGCCGATGCCTCGCTGACGGAGGCCGCGTACCGAGCCATGAAGGTGTTCTCCGACTGGCTCCTCCCGCCCATCGCTCTGACCACTCTGGTCAGCGGCCTGTTGCTGGCGCTCGGGACCCCGTGGGGCCTGGCCCGCCACCGCTGGGTCTGGATCAAGTTCTGGCTGACGCTCGCCACGACGGCGGCGACGCTGTTCGCCCTGCGCCCGGAGATCGCTCATGCGGCGGCGGTCGGCGTGCCGGACAGCAGTCTGGTGGCCGCGCCCGCGGTCTCCACCAGCGCGTACCTCTTCATGACGGCGATTTCCCTGCTGAAGCCCTGGGGGCCGACCCGGCGTGGCAGGCGTCTGCGGGAGTCACAGCACGGCCGTGCCCCCGGCCGTCGGACGGCGGCGGCCAGGGGCACGGGGGCGACAGTGTCGTGAGCGGGTGGTGAGGTCACCACCCGGTCGGGACGGCTCAGTGGTGGGCGGCGGTGGCAGCCGGCCGGGCCGGGGTGTTCGCTGCGACGACCCGTCCGGCGCGGGAGCCCTCCCGGCGCTCCAGCGCACGGGACAGGAAGGCCAGGAGCAGGGCGGAGCCCGCGAGCAGCGCACCGACCCAGTTGGGGGCGGTGATCCCGAGGCCGGCGGCTATCACCAGTCCCCCGAGCCAGGCCGCCAGCGAGTTGCCGAGGTTGAAGGCTCCGATGTTCACGGCGGACGCCAGGGTCGGCGCGCCGGAGGCCTGGTCCAGCACACGCTTCTGGAGCGGCGGCACGGTGGCGAAGCCGAAGGCTCCGATCAGGGTCAGGGTGACGGCGGCCGCCACCTTGTTGTGCGCGGTCAGGGTGAACAGGGCCAGGACCAGGGCGAGGGCACCCAGCGATACGTACAGCAGCGGCATCAGCGCACGGTCGGCGAACCGGCCGCCGACCCAGTTGCCGCCCACCATGCCGAGGCCGAACAGCACCAGCAGCCAGGTGACGGATCCGTCGGCGTATCCGGCGGCGTCGGTCATCATCGGTGTGATGTAGGTGATCGCGGCGAAGACACCACCGAAGCCGAGCACCGTCATCGCCATGGCGAGCAGTACCTGCACATTGCGGAACGCCGCCAGCTCATGACGCAGCCGTACGCCTTCGGGCTTGGGCTGCTCGGGCACCAGCCGGGCCACACCCAACAGCCCGAGGACGCCCAGGACCGCGACGATGACGAAGGTGGTCCGCCAGCCGGCCGCCTGGCCGACGAACGTGCCCAAGGGCACACCGACGACATTGGCGACGGTCAGGCCGGTGAACATCATGGCGATGGCCCCGGCCTTCTTCTCCGGGGCGACCAGATCCGCCGCGACGACGGACCCGATGCCGAAGAAGGCACCGTGCGCGAGGGACGCCACGACGCGTCCGGCGAGCATCAACCCGAAGGCGGGGGCCACCGCGGACAGCAGGTTGCCGGCGATGAACAGGCCCATCAGCAGCATCAGCATCCGCTTCCGCGAGACGCGCGTGCCGAGCACCGTCATGAGCGGGGCGCCGAGAACGACACCGAGCCCGTATCCCGTGACGAGATGACCGGCCGTCGGGATGGAGACCTGGTAGTCGGCTGCAACCTCCGGGAGCAGCCCCATGATCACGAACTCGGTCGTTCCGATGCCGAATGCCCCGATGGCCAGGGCGAGGAGCGCGAGCGGCATGGGTTCTCACCTTTTCCAAATTGCAGCAGCGCCTTACAGGCGTCCACAATAGTTGCAGACGCGCATTAATTGCAAGCGCGGGCTATTGCGGGCGTCGTCTATCCTGGTGAAGGAAGCCCCCCGAGTGATGGGCGACGGACCGAGGAGACCGCCATGACAGCGACGGACCCGGCACTGACCGCGCTCTCGCAGGGCTGGTGCGCGCTCTCCCTCCTCCACGGCAGGATCGAGGCACACATCGAGCGCGCCCTGGAGAGCGGACACGGACTGAGCGTCCGCGAGTACTCCCTGCTCGACGTCCTGAGCCGGCAGCACAACGGGCCCGGTGGCCACCTCCAGATGAAGCAGGTCGCCGACGCCGTCGTCCTCAGCCAGAGCGCGACGACCCGCCTGGTCACGCGGCTCGAGGACCGGGGGCTGCTCACGCGGTACCTCTGCGACACCGACAGGCGCGGGATCTACACGGACGTGACCGAGGCGGGCCAGAAACTGCTGGCCGAGGCGCGCCCCACCAATGACGCCGCCCTACGGGAGGCCCTCGACGAAGCCGCGAAGAACCCGGAGCTGGCCCCCTTCGTCAGGGTCGTGGAGCAGCTGAGCGTTCCCGCCTGACGTTCTCCCGCCCCCGCTAGGGTGCGGACCATGAGCGATCTTGAAATTCGGCCCGCCACCGAGGCCGACATTCCCGCCGTCGTTGCCATGCTCGCCGACGATCCGCTGGGCGCGCAGCGCGAGTCGCCGGACGACCTCACGCCGTACACCGCCGCCTTCGCCCGCGTGGCCGCCGACCCGAACCAGCACCTGGTCGTCGCCGTGCGCAACGACCAGGTGATAGGGACGCTGCACCTCACGATCATTCCCGGGCTGTCCCGGCGCGGCGCGATCCGCTCCCTCATCGAGGCGGTGCGGATCCACGCGGACGCGCGCGGCCAGGGACTCGGCTCCACGCTCATCGAGTGGGCCGTCGAAGAGTCACGGCGGCAGGGAAGCCGGCTGGTCCAGCTGACCTCCGATGCCACGCGCACCGACGCCCACCGCTTCTACGAGCGCCTCGGGTTCACCGCCTCGCACGTCGGGCTCAAGAAGGCGCTCTGATGGCTTGGTTCTGTTTCACGTGAAACGGCGTCTGTTTCACGTGAAACAGCCACGGCTCGCGGGAAGCTTCAGCGGCTGCCGCGCCAACCACCTTCGTCGACGCCGCCGGGTACGGCGTCGCCCGGCTCGTACGGCTCGCGAGTGAACACGAACGAGCCCAGGTCGAGGTGGCTGACGCTGCCGTCCACCCGCCGCACAACCTTCAGGATCTCCCCCGCGTAGTACCCGTCGAGACCCACCCAGGTGCCGTCCGCCTGCGCCCGGAACCGAGAGCCCCGGCCGCTGCCCCGCAGCGGTCGCAGCTCCACACCGCCGTCCCCGGTCAGCCACAGCCCATAGGTGTACGTCCCCCAGTACCAAGGCCCCGCGAGGGCCAGGAGGGAAGGGGACACGTCGGGCAGCGGGCGCCAGGGCTCGGGCAGACGGGGCTCGGCCTCGGCCACGATCCGCACGAGGTCGGAGGCCACCACCCCGGGCATCGGCCCCGACGTGGCATTGGCGAGCACCACCGCGGCCAGCCCGTCGTCCACGCTCATCCACATCCCGGCGACGAAGCCCGGCAGTGAGCCGGAGTGCCCGGTGAACGTCCGGCCGTCCCGGCGCATCAGCTGCACGCCGAGCCCGTAGCCGGCGTCCCAGTCCCCCGGGGTCGGCGGCACCGCGGCCGTACGCATCTCCTCGACGGAGCCGGCGGACAGCACGCGGTCGTCTCCCGCGGCGAGGAAGGCAGCGAACCGGCAGAGGTCTCCCGCGGTCGACCAGAGCTGACCGGCCGGTGCCATCAGCCCCAGATCTTCCTGGGGCTCGGGAAGCACGGCGTCCGCCCAGGGGTGCACCGCCCATCCCTGGGCGTACGGCGCGACAGGACGGAGCGTCGTACGGCCCAGCCCCAGGGGCTCGAGAATCTCGGCCCGCAGCGCCTGCTCCCAGGACACCCCCCGTACCGCCTCGATGAGCGAACCCAGCAGTGTGTAGCCGGTGTTGGAGTAGTGGTGCCGCCGGCCGGGCGAGTGCAGCAGCGGCTCCTCCCCGAGGACGTCGGCCAGCTCCGGACGCAGCGACCCGGGCGTCCGCTCCCACCAGGGAGAGGGCGACTCGGCAGCCAAACCGGCGCTGTGGCCCAGTAGTTGCGCCACCGTCACCTCGCCTACACCGGTCTTCGGGAGGTGCCTCTCCAGTGGATCGTCGAGGTCGAGCAGCCCCTCGTCCCGCAGCCGCATCACCAGAACGGCCGTGAAGGTCTTGGTGATGGACCCGACCCGGTACTGCGTGTCGTCGCCCGGCACGGCCCCTGCGACGTCACCGCCACGCGATCCCGTCCACACCATGCGGCCGTTCCTGGCGACCGCCCCGACCAGGGACGGCGCACGCCCTTCCGCCTGGGCGGTGGCGATGCGATGCAGCAGGGCCCGCTCCGTACTCGGAAGAAGCCCCTCGAAGGATGAGATCGTCATGGGCCCAGGTCTATCGCACGCGCAGGGACGGTCGGACGGGAACCTCGGTGCGAACGCCGACGTCGTCCTCAGTGACCGTACGAAGAGGGGGAGCCGCACATGTCCGTAACGCTGGGCGAGGAAGTCATGCTGCTGTCGCTGGACGACGAGTCCGGCGTGGTGAAGGACCGGTCGACCGCTGCCTGGGCCGTCGCAGGGGGCACGCTGCTGGAACTCGCCATGAGGAACCGCGTCACTGTGACGAACGGCCGCGTACGGGTCGCCGATCCCGCCCCGACCGGAGTGTCCCTGCTCGACGACCGACTGCGGCTGCTGGGCGACTGGACCCGTAGGCGCCCCTCGGGCAAGGTCGGCGACTGGCTGGCCAAGGACCAGGCGACGGCCGTGCGGGCCGCGTTGGACAGCCTGTGCGAGCGCGGCCTGGTCGTCGAGGAGCAGCGCCGGGCGCTGGGGCTGTTCCCCGTCCGGCGCTACCCGGAGACGGACGGCTCCGTGGAGCGGGAGTTGCGCGCCCGGCTTTCGGCAGCGGTCCTCGACGGCGGCCTGCCGGACGACCGGACGTCCGCGCTCGTCGCCCTGCTGCACGGCGCCCGGCTGCATGCCATCGCCTTCCCAGGCGTACCCCGCAAGGAGATCGACGCGCGCATGGCGCAGATCGCCGAGGGCCAGTGGGCCGGCGAGAGCGTCCGCCGGGCGATCCGCGACATGCAGGCGACGATCGCTGCGGTGACGGCCGTCACCGTCACGACGATCGCCTGACCCCGCGTCAGGCGGCCTGCGCCAGCAGGTGGACGGCGAGTGCGGCGATCAGGGTGCTGGACGCCAGGGTGGTGATCAGCCTGCCACGACCGCCGGTCAGTGCCCGCCCGAGGAGCGCGCCTCCGCCGGCGAGGAACAGCTGCCAGCTGGCGGAGGCCGCGAACGCCGCGACCACGAACACCGTCTGCTCCAGGTACCCGGTGTCCGCGGCCGAACGGCTGCCGAGCACGAGGGCCGCGAAGTAGATCACGGTCATGGGGTTCATCAGCGTGATGCCCAGGAACCCCAGATAGGCGCGCCCGGCGCTCAGGCCGGTCCCCTCCTCGCCCTGACCCGCTGCGTTCCGTGCCCGGTACTGCGCGATCGCCGTGAAGGCGCTGCGTGCGGCGAGGACGATGAGCACCGCTCCGGCCGCCCACCGCAGGGGCAGCACGACCGGCTCCAGGAGCGGCACCAGCGCGGTACCCCCCGCCGCCGCGATCAGGGCGTACAGACCGTCCGCGGTCGCGATGCCGAGCGCGGCACAGGCCCCCACACGCAGGGAAGTCCGGGCGGTGACCGCCACCAGATAGGTGCCGACGGCTCCGACCGGCACGGCGATGCCGTACCCGGCGAGGAGGCCGGCGACCAGCGCGGCGATCATGCGGACGCGGGAGTCGTCCTCCAGCGGTCGCGCTGCTGCTGCTCGCCGCGCACGAATCGCGTGGCGGACATCGGCAGCAGGGAGGTCAGCTTCGTCGTCATACGCAGATGCTGCGGGCTCCGCGACCGGCCGGGCAACCGAATTCCTGAGCCGCGGACGGCCGGGGCACCGAAGCACCTGGCCACCCGAGAGCTCCACACCTTCCCCGGGGCGAACAGAGACTCCACTGTGGGTTCTCGCCGCTCGAGACATGTCGATCTCGCGTGACGTGGGCGTTCTTGGCTGTCTCACGGCCTCGTCACCCGAGCACGAGGACTACCGGCGAGCCCGGATCGCGCACCGATGAGTTTCCCGGGCCACGCTGGTCTATACGCCGGACACCCACGGACGGAAGGCTGGGCCATGCGGAAACTGATCTACGGCATGAACCTGACCCTGGACGGCTACATCGCCGCGGCCGGCGACGACATCGGCTGGAGCGGACCGCCGAGCCACGAACTGTTCCAGTGGTGGCTCGACCACGAGCAGGCGAGCGGCCTGTCGCTGTATGGGCGCAAGCTATGGGAGACGATGAGCTCCTACTGGCCGACCGGCGACCAGCAGCCCAACGCCACCCCGGCGGAGATCGAGTTCGCGCGGAACTGGCGGGACACGCCGAAGGTGGTGTTCTCCTCGACGCTCGACAAGGTCGACTGGAACGCCCGCCTGGTCACCGGCGACGCGATCGCCGAGATCACCCGGCTCAAGGCCGAGGACGGCGGCCCGATGAACATCGGCGGCGCAACGCTTGCCGGGGCGGCCATGCGCGCCGGGCTGATCGACGAGTACGTGATCGCCGCCCATCCGGTGCTCGTGGGCGGCGGCACGCCGTTCTTCACCGCGCTGGACAGCTGGGTGAACCTGAACCTGGTGGAGACGCGGACGTTTCCCGGCGGCGTGGTCCTGACCAGGTACGAAACGAGGCGCTGAGCAGCTTCCTCTCACCGTCGCGGCGATCTCCCCCACCGCACACCCCCGAGACCACGAGCGATGCCCCGTGAGCCCACGGTGTCGACGGGTTTCTACCAGGGCACCAGCATCAGAGCCCCCCTCACCCATGCGAATGGGCGGCTTGACCTGCCGGTCCCGGGTTCGTGTCAGATATGCCTTCACTTGGCCATCGCTCGTGAGATTTGGCCACGAAATCTGAGACCCTGCACCGCAGGTATCAGGTCTGGGCCATGTCGACGAAGCGCGAGTAGTGGCCCTGGAAGGCGACGGTGATCGTCGCCGTCGGGCCGTTACGGTGCTTCGCCACGATCAGGTCCGCCTCACCGGCGCGCGGCGACTCCTTCTCGTAGGCGTCCTCACGGTGCAACAGGATCACCATGTCGGCGTCCTGCTCGATCGACCCGGACTCACGCAGGTCGGAGACCATCGGCTTCTTGTCGGTGCGCTGCTCCGGGCCTCGGTTCAGCTGCGACAGGGCGATCACCGGGATCTCCAGCTCCTTCGCCAGCAGCTTGAGGTTTCGCGACATGTCGGAGACCTCCTGCTGACGGCTCTCGGCGCGCTTCGAGCCGCCGGACTGCATCAGCTGCAGATAGTCGATGACCACCAGTTTGAGGTTGTTCCGCTGCTTCAGGCGGCGGCACTTGGCGCGGATCTCCATCATCGACAGGTTCGGCGAGTCGTCGATGTAGAGCGGCGCCTGGGACACGTCCGGCATCCGACGCGCCAGGCGGGTCCAGTCCTCGTCCGTCATGGTGCCGGAGCGCATGTGGTGCAGGGCCACACGCGCCTCGGCCGACAGCAGACGCATCGCGATCTCGTTACGGCCCATTTCGAGCGAGAAGATCACGCTCGGCAGGTTGTGCTTGATCGAGCAGGCCCGGGCGAAGTCCAGTGCGAGAGTCGACTTACCCATGGCGGGACGGGCCGCGATGACGATCATCTGGCCGGGGTGCAACCCGTTGGTCAGGGAGTCGAAGTCCGTGAAGCCGGTCGGCACACCGGTCATCTCACCGCTGCGGGAGCCGATCGCCTCGATCTCGTCGAGCGCGCCCTCCATGATGTCGCTGAGCGGCAGGTAGTCCTCACTCGTGCGCTGCTCGGTGACGGCGTAGATCTCGGCCTGGGCCTGGTTGACGATCTCGTCGACGTCCCCGTCGGCCGCGTATCCCATCTGCGTGATCTTGGTGCCGGCCTCCACGAGGCGCCGCAGGACCGCACGCTCGTGCACGATCTCGGCGTAGTACGAGGCGTTGGCCGCGGTCGGCACGGACTGGACAAGGGTGTGGAGGTACGGCGCGCCGCCCACGCGGTTGATCTCGCCGCGCTTGGTCAGCTCGGCGCCGACGGTGATGGGGTCGGCGGGCTCGCCCTTGGCGTAGAGGTCGAGGATCGCCTGGAAGATGGTCTCGTGGGCGGGCCGGTAGAAGTCATGGCCCTTGATGATCTCCACGACGTCCGCGATGGCGTCCTTGGAGAGCAGCATGCCGCCCAGGACCGACTGCTCGGCGTCGAGGTCCTGCGGGGGAACCCGCTCGAAGCCGGCCGCACCGCTGTCCCAGGGACCACCCTCGCCGCCGCGCTCGTGCTGGTCGTCGCGACCGCGACCGCGGCCACGGCCTTCGCCCCCACGCTGGCGGGAGACGGGCAGACGGTCGCTCGGGCCGTTGTCGGTCCAGGGGTCGTCCAAGGGCTCGGGGATGCTCACCGGCCCACCTCCTCCGTCCGCTCCGCGGACCTTGCCGTGCCACTCTTTCCTACGCCACGGCTCTGACAAACAAGAGGCTCGACTCCGCTTCGCGGCACTTCTGGCGCCGGACCACGGTAGGCCCGCGGGCACCGTCAGCCAATCTGGTTATCCACAGGGCCTGTGGGTGAAGGGCCAGATGCTGTGGAGAACCCCGCGCATCCTGTGCACGGACCAGGGGACAGCCGTGTGGACAAAGTCATAGCGACCTCCACACCCATGCGCTGACCTGCACTTTTTCCATCCACCGGCTGTGGGGGAGAAAAACTTCCCCAGCTGGACCAAGATCAGCTCAACCGGCGTCCACCCCCGTCACCAACGCAGGTCGATGTAAGGATCACAGGAGCATTGCATCTCTTACCTGTGGACGATTACATTGACCGTATGACCCAGGCTTCCACGGCTCCGAAGGACGTACGCCGCCGCCACGACCGCGAGATCATCTCGCTCGCCGTTCCGGCCTTCGGGGCTCTCGTCGCGGAGCCCCTCTTCGTCCTCGCCGACAGCGCCATCGTCGGCCACCTCGGCACCCCGCAGCTCGCCGGCCTAGGCATCGCCGCGACCCTGCTCGCCACCGCCGTCAGCGTGTTCGTCTTCCTCGCCTACGCCACCACGGCGGCCGTCGCCCGGCGCGTCGGTGCGGGAGACCTGCCCGCCGCCATCCGCCAGGGCATGGACGGCATCTGGCTCGCCCTCCTCCTCGGCGCGGCCGTCATCGCCGTCACCCTCCCGGCCGCCCCCTGGCTGGTCGACGTCTTCGGCGCCTCCGACACGGCCGCCCCGTACGCCACGACGTACCTCAGGATCTCCAGCCTCGGCATCCCGGCCATGCTCGTCGTCCTGGCCGCGACCGGAGTCCTCCGGGGCCTCCAGAACACCCGCACCCCGCTGTACGTCGCCATCGGCGGCTTCACCGCCAACGCCGCGCTCAACGTGCTCCTGGTCTACGGCGCCGGCCTCGGCATCGCCGGCTCTGCCTGGGGCACCGTCATCGCCCAGTGCGGCATGGCGGCGGCCTACCTCTTCGTCGTCGTCCGCGGAGCCCGCCTCCACGGCGCCTCCCTCCGCCCCGACGCCGCCGGCATCCGCGCCAGCGCCCAGGCCGGAGTGCCCCTCCTCATCCGTACGCTCTCGCTGCGCGCCGTCCTGATGATCGCCACCGCCGTCGCTGCCCGCCTGGGCGACGCCGACGTGGCCGCCCACCAGATCATCCTGTCCCTGTGGAGCCTGCTCGCCTTCGCGCTCGACGCCATCGCCATCGCCGGTCAGGCCATCATCGGCCGCTACCTGGGCGCCGGCGACGAGGAGGGCGCCCGCGCGGCATGCCGCCGCATGGTGCAGTGGGGAGTCGCCTCGGGCCTGGTGCTCGGCGTGCTCGTCGTGGTGACCCGCCCGCTGTTCATCCCGCTCTTCACCGGCGATCAGACCGTCCGTGACACTCTGCTGCCCGCGCTGCTCGTCGTGGCGCTCTCCCAGCCCGTTGCCGGGGTGGTCTTCGTCCTCGACGGCGTGCTGATGGGCGCCGGCGACGGCCCCTACCTGGCGGGCGCCATGGTCGTGACCCTGGTCGCCTTCGCCCCCGTCGCGCTGCTGGTGCCGGTGCTCGGCGGTGGCCTCACGGCCCTGTGGTGGGCAATGACCTTGATGATGGTCGTCCGCATGCTGACGCTCTGGCTACGGATGCGCTCGGGCCGCTGGGTGGTCACGGGAGCAACGCGCTGACCCTTCTCCTCCAGGGCATTCCTCGATGTTTCACGTGAAACCGGCGACGTTTCACGTGAAACGCGAAGAGGGCCGCACCCTGATCGGGTGCGGCCCTCTTGCATGCTCAGCTCTGCGTGAGGCAGTGCTTAGGCAGCGACGACCTCGACGCCGAGGTTCGCGGCGACCTCGGGGTGCAGACGCACGGACACCTGGTGCGAGCCCAGGGTCTTGATCGGCGAACCGAGCTCGACACGACGCTTGTCGACGTCCGGGCCACCCGCGGTCTTGATCGCCGAGGCGATGTCGGCCGGGGTGACGGAGCCGAAGAGGCGGCCGGAGTCGCCGGAGCGAACAGCCAGACGCACCTTGACGGCCTCGAGCTGGGCCTTGATCTGGTTGGCCTGCTCGATCGTCGCGATCTCGTGGATCTTGCGGGCGCGGCGGATCTGCGCCACGTCCTTCTCGCCACCCTTGGTCCAGCGGATCGCGAAACCACGCGGGATCAGGTAGTTGCGAGCGTAGCCGTCCTTGACATCGACGACGTCGCCGGCGGCGCCGAGGCCGGAGACCTCGTGGGTAAGGATGATCTTCATCTGTCGGTCACCCTTCCCTTAGCGCGCGGTGGACGTGTAGGGCAGCAGCGCCATCTCACGGCTGTTCTTGACGGCCGTGGCGACGTCACGCTGGTGCTGCGTGCAGTTGCCGGTCACGCGGCGGGCACGGATCTTGCCGCGGTCGGAAATGAACTTCCGCAGCATGTTCGTGTCCTTGTAGTCGACGTACGCGACCTTGTCCTTGCAGAACGCGCAAACCTTCTTCTTCGGCTTGCGCACAGGCGGCTTCGCCATGGTGATTCTCCTGTGTGATCAAGAAGTTTGGGTGCGAGCTGACCCTCAGGGCGCCGGGACGCGGGGCGTCCCCGTGGCGTCCTAGAAGGGCGGCTCGTCCGAGTAGCCGCCGCCGGAGCTGCCGCCCCAGCCGCCACCGCCACCCTGCTGGCCGCCGGCCGGAGGCGTGCTGGTCGCCCAGGGGTCGTCGGCGGGAGCGCCGCCACCCTGCTGGCCGCCCGGGGCACCGCCCCAGTTGCCGCCGCCCTGCTGGCCACCGCCGTAGCCACCCTGGCCGCCGCGGCCGGTGGTCTTGGTGACCTTGGCCGTGGCGTTGCGAAGGCTGGGGCCGACTTCCTCGACGTCCAGCTCGAAGACCGTGCGCTTGACGCCCTCGCGGTCCTCGTACGACCGCTGCTTCAGCCGGCCCTGCACGACGACGCGCATGCCGCGCTGGAGCGACTCGGCGACGTTCTCCGCCGCCTGGCGCCAGACCGAGCAGGTCAGGAACAGGCTCTCGCCGTCCTTCCACTCATTGGTCTGACGGTCGAAGGTGCGGGGAGTGGACGCGACGCGGAACTTCGCGACCGCCGCACCGGACGGGGTGAAGCGCAGCTCGGGGTCATCGACAAGATTGCCGACGACCGTGATGACGGTCTCGCCTGCCATGGGGAACCTCTCGGCGGGATTGCTTCTGGCTGCTTGCTGCTACTCGGACCCGATGACCTGTGAGCTGGACGCTCAGTGGGTCTCGGGACGGAGGACCTTGGTCCGGAGGACCGACTCGTTCAGGTTCATCTGGCGGTCGAGCTCCTTGACGACCGCAGGCTCGGCCTGCAGGTCGATGACCGAGTAGATGCCCTCGGGCTTCTTCTTGATCTCGTAAGCGAGACGACGACGGCCCCAGGTGTCGACCTTCTCGACCTTGCCGTTGCCCTCACGGACGACGGAAAGGAAGTTCTCGATCAGCGGGGAGACAGCGCGCTCCTCGAGATCGGGGTCGAGGATGACCATCACCTCGTAGTGACGCATGTGGAACCCACCTCCTTTGGACTCAGCGGCCACGGTCGTTCCGTGGCAGGAGGGTCGTGATGCGTGCGCAACGGTATCCACGCCCACTGACAGCGGCCTCGCACTAGGGGAGAGGCACTGACTCCGGACGGGTTGTCCTGGACATGGGCAGACACCGGTGCAGACCGTACAGAGTACCCGCACAGCAGCGTCCGGTTGAAATCCGGTGGTCAGGGGACGCAATCTGTACACATCGGGTACGGGCGGCGCTACAGTGCGCCGCCTTCCGGCACAGCCAGGAGGTGCCTCATGGCTCAGGCATTCCAGCGTCGTCCCTCCTCATCCCTGTTCGCCACGGACGGAAAGCCCCACCCCCTCCAGGACACGCTCATGGTCGTGACCCTGGTGCTGGGCGCGCTCTCCTTCATCACCGCGCAGTTCCACCACCTCCACCTGCTGAGTTCGTGGTCGGGCCTCATCGGGATCATCACGGGCGCGTACGGCCAGTACATCTCCGAGACGACTCGTGAGCGGACGTTCCTGATCGTGGGCCTGGGCGCCTCGGCGGTCGGATTCTTCCTCGGAATGGCACACGGCGGCCTGTTCGGCGGCGTATTCGACTAGCCGGTCCCGGCATACGGCCAGCCGGGGCGCTCCCCGGTGCCAGTAGGCTTCCGCGCGAGAGCCGGAACCCCTGTACCGATGGGGGACACACCTGCCGAGGAGCGCCCCACATGAGCCTGACCCTGAGGACCATCAGCCGTGAGCAGCATCTGGCGTACATCCAGAACCTGCCCGCGGCGAGTCACTGCCAGGTCCCGGCATGGGCTGATGTGAAGACCGAGTGGCGCTCGGAGAACCTGGGCTGGTTCGACAAGAACGACGAGCTGGTCGGCGTGGGGCTGGTCCTGTACCGCCAGCTGCCGAAGATCAAGCGGTACCTCGCCTATCTGCCCGAGGGCCCGGTGATCAACTGGTACGCGCCGAACCTCGAGGACTGGCTGCAGCCCATGCTCCAGCACCTCAAGAACCAGGGTGCCTTCTCGGTCAAGATGGGCCCCCCGGTCGTCATCCGCCGCTGGAACGCGAACGCGATCAAGTCCGGCATCCAGGACCCCGAGGTCAAGCGCCTGCGCGACGTCGAGGCCACGCACATCGAGCCCCGCGCCTTCGAGGTGTCCGACCGGCTCCGCAAGATGGGCTGGCAGCAGGGCGAGGACGGCGGCGCCGGCTTCGGCGACGTGCAGCCGCGCTTCGTCTTCCAGGTGCCACTGGCGAACCGTTCCCTGGACGACGTCCTCAAGGGCTTCAACCAGCTGTGGCGGCGCAACATCAAGAAGGCCGAGAAGGCCGGCGTCGAGGTCGTCCAGGGCGGCTACGACGACCTGGCCGAATGGCAGCGGCTGTACGAGATCACCGCGGTCCGCGACCGCTTCCGGCCGCGCCCCCTGTCGTACTTCCAGCGCATGTGGCAGGTCCTCAACCACGAGGACCCCAACCGCATGCGCCTGTACTTCGCTCGCCACAACGGCGTGAACCTTTCCGCGGCGACCATGCTCGTCGTCGGCGGCCACGTCTGGTACTCGTACGGCGCGTCGGACAACATCGGCCGCGAGGTCCGCCCGTCGAACGCCATGCAGTGGCGGATGCTGCGCGACGCCTACGCCATGGGCGCCACCGTCTACGACCTGCGCGGCATCTCGGACTCGCTGGACGAGACCGACCACCTCTTCGGCCTGATCCAGTTCAAGGTCGGTACGGGCGGCGAGGCGGTCGAGTACATCGGCGAGTGGGACTTCCCGCTCAACAAGCTGCTCCACAAGGCGCTCGACATCTACATGTCCCGCCGCTGACGGGCGCGTCCCGCCGAGCGTTCCGTAGTCTCATAAGCCTCGTACTCCTGCTCCGACACCTCCAAGCCACAGAAAGGGACCGGTCCGGCCATGGCGCTCTCCCTGTACGTCGACACTGCTCGCTGGCGGGCGCACCACAAGTCCGTGATCGACCAGTTCCCCGGCCTGGTCCCGGTCTGCAAGGGCAACGGCTACGGCTTCGGCCATGAGCGCCTGGCGGAGGAGGTGTCCCGCTTCGGCGCCGACCTGCTGGCCGTCGGCACCACGTACGAGGCGGCCAAGATGAAGGACTGGTTCAGCGGCGATCTGCTCGTCCTGACGCCGTTCCGGCGGGGCGAGGAGCCCGTACCGCTGCCGGACCGCGTCGTGCGGTCCGTGTCGTCGGTCGACGGCGTGCACGCCCTGGTGGGTGCCCGCGTCGTCATCGAGTGCATGAGCTCCATGAAGCGGCACGGCATCCACGAGCACGAGCTGCCCCAGCTGCAGGCGGCGATAGAGGACGTGCGGCTGGAGGGCTTCGCCCTGCACCTCCCGCTGGACCGCACCGACGGCTCCGACGCCGTCGAGGAGGTCATCACCTGGATGGACCGGCTGCGGGCCGCCCGTCTGCCGCTGCACACCATGTTCGTGAGCCACCTGCGCGCCGACGAACTCGCCCGTCTCCAGCAGCAGTTCCCGCAGACCCGGTTCCGCGCGCGGATCGGTACGCGGCTGTGGCTGGGGGACCACGAGGCGACGGAGTACCGCGGCGCGGTGCTCGACGTCACGCGCGTCGCGAAGGGGGACCGTTTCGGCTACCGCCAGCAGCGGGCCGCTTCCGACGGCTGGCTGGTCGTCGTCGCCGGCGGCACCTCGCACGGCGTGGGTCTGGAAGCGCCGAAGGCCATGCACGGCGTGATGCCGCGTGCCAAGGGCGTGGCCCGGGCCGGCCTGGCGACGGTCAACCGGAACCTGTCGCCGTTCGTATGGGCGGGCAAGCAGCGCTGGTTCGCCGAGCCGCCGCACATGCAGGTCTCGATCCTGTTCGTCCCGGCGGACGCGCAGGAGCCGAAGGTCGGCGACGAGCTGGTCGCCCACCTGCGGCACACCACCACCCAGTTCGACCGGCTCGTCGACCGCTGATCGTTCGAGCCTCTCGGAATGGACGGCCGAATCCGCTTCGGCCGTCCTCCGCCACCGAACGGCCGCCTGGGCCCCCGGGCGGCCGTCCGCTGTTCCTCGGCCGTCCCTTCGCCCCTAGGGCTTCCGCTCCTCCTCGGCCGCCTGCTGCTCCTCTGCCGCCCGTCGCAGAGCGGCGGCCCTGCCGACCACGAACACGTCCTCCGCACCGTCCAGCACGCCTCCGGACGGATCGTCGGAGCCGTCCTGCCGCACCACGTCCCGCCGGGGCCGCAGGATGTCCCGCACGATCAGCACGCACAGGTACAGCGTGCCGACCAGGTGCAGCGCGATCGCGAACTGGTACCCGTCCGGCGGCAGGCCGTGCTTGTGGTTCGTCGTGACGTACACCAGGTACATCCAGATCCCGAGGAAGTACGCGACCTCGCACGCCTGCCAGATCAGGAAGTCGCGCCAGCGCGGCCGGGCCAGCGCCGCCAGCGGAATGAGCCACAGGACGTACTGCGGCGAGTAGACCTTGTTGGTGAGGATGAACGCGGCCACCACCAGGAACGCGAGCTGCGCGAAGCGCGGTCGGCGCGGCGCGGCCAGGGCCAGCGCCGCGATGCCGGCGCATGCCAGCACCATCAGCACGATGGCGTAGAGATTGACGGACTCGACGTCGATGCGCGCACCGGTGCGCTGCGTGATGATCAGCCAGAAGGATCCGAAGTCGATGTTCCGTTCCTGGCTGAACGTGTAGAACTTCTTCCAGCCCTCCGGCGCCAGCACCATCACCGGCAGGTTCACCACGAGCCACGACCCGGCGGCGCCCAGCAGCGCCACCGCGAACTCACGCCACCTCCAGGCGCGCCAGCACAGCACCAGCAGCGGCCCGAGCAGCAGGAACGGATACAGCTTCGCGGCCGTGGCGAGACCGATGAGCACACCGAAGGCCAGGGCTCGGCCGCGGCTCCACATCAGCATCGCCGCCGCGGTGAGGGCGATGGCCAGCAGGTCCCAGTTGATCGTCGCGGTCAGCGCGAAGGCGGGGGCGAGCGCGACCAGCAGCGCGTCCCACGGACGCCTGCGGTGGGTCCGCGCCACGCACACGGCGAGGACGGCGGCGCAGGCCATCAGCATGCCCGCGTTGACCATCCAGTACATCTGCTCCCGGTACTGGAGATCGCCTCCACCGGGCGTGAGCCAGGCCGCGACCTGCATGAACAGGCCGGTGAGCACCGGGTACTCCAGGTACTGCATGTCGCCGGCGAACCGGTCGAAGTACGGGATCAGACCGTCGGCGAAGCCACGCCCGACGAACAGGTGCGGGATGTCCGAGTAGCAGGCGTGCGTGTACTGCGACGCCGCACCGCGGAACCACGCCCAGTTGTAGCAGGGCAGCTTCTGCACCATGCCCAGCGCGAACATCCCGATCGCGACGAGCGCGACGACCCTGACCGGGCTCAGCCGGCTCGTACCGAGCCGCGCCCAGCGGCCGACGGGGCCGCCGATCAGCTCGCTGCCGGCAGCGGCGACCTCGTCCCGGCGGGTGGGGCAAACGACGGGCTGGTCCAGGGGGGCGCTCGTCTTCTGTGGGCTCGGCATGGGGACATCCTGCCGTACGCCCCTGTCGATCCGTACGGCCCTGTGGATACGGCGAGGGCCGCCGCGCCCGCGTACGCACGAGCTGGTGCGTACGGGGCGCGGCGGCCCTCGTGGTCGTCCCGGCGGGGGACCGGAGCGGTGCGGCGGCCGCTAGCCGTCCACGCCGCCGAACCAGCCTCCGCCGCCGTTCCCGTTGCCGTTGCCGTTGCCGTTGCCTCCGGTGACCGGCGTGGGACTGGTGGTGCCTTCCGTCGTACCGCCGGAGTCGTCGCCTCCGCCGCCCGAGTCGGTGCCACCGCTGTCGGTGCCGGTGGAGTCGCCTCCGCCGGTCTGACCGCCGGTGTCGGGGTTGCAGTCCCAGTCGAGCGGGCCGCAGCTGTTGCCCGGCTTGGGGTCCTTGCTCGGCTCCGGCGAGCCCGACGGGCTCGTGGACGGCGACGCGGACGGGGACTCCGACTCGGTGACGCTCGGCGTCGGCTTGGGGCTCTCGGCCCCGCCGCCCCAGATGGGCTCGGCGTCCAGCGACTCGGGCTCGGGGAACTCCTTCACCGGCTGGCCGTCCAGGGCCACCGACATGTAGGAGTTCCAGATCTCGGACGGGAACGACGAACCGTGGATCTTGTCACGGCCACCCGTACCGAACATCTCCTCGAACTTCCGGTTCTTGTTGTTCGCGTCGTCGTCGAGGCGGTACATGTCGATCGCCGTCGACAGCTGCGGCGTGTAGCCCACGAACCACGCGGACTTGTTGCCGTCGGTGGTACCGGTCTTGCCGGCGACCGGGCGGCCCGGGATACGGGCCTTCTTGCCGGTGCCCTTCTCGACGACGTCCACGAGCACGTCGGTGAGGTTGCTGGAAACGGCGGTGGAGAAGGCGCGCTTGGCCGTGTCCTCGTGCTTGTAGACCGTGCTGCCCTTCTGCTTGACCTCCTTCACGGAGAACGGCTCACGCTGCTCACCGTTGGCCGCGAAGGTCGCGTACGCCCCCGCCATGCGGATGGCGCTGGGGTCGGAGATACCGATCGAGAACGACGGCACGTTGCCCTTCGCCAGGCTGCTCTCGCGCAGGCCGGCCTTCACGGCAGCCTCCCGCACCTGTGGGATGCCGACATCCATGCCCAGCTGCACGAACGGCGAGTTCGCCGAGTGGATCATCGCTTCCCGGAGGTTGATGTTCTTGTAGCTGGCGTCGTCGTCGTTGACCTGCAGCCACTCCTTTCCGTTCTCGTCGTGCCAGACGGTCCCGTCGTAGTTCTTGATCTTGAGCTTGTTCTTGCCGTTGTAGATCGCGGTGTCGGGGTCGATGATCCGGCGGTCCGCGGCGCCCTGATCGGGCCCCTTCCGCGGGTTACGGACACCCTCGGTCATCGCCGCCGCGAGCACGAACGGCTTGAAGGTCGATCCGACCTGGGCACCGGTCTGGTCGGCGTTGTTGGTGAAGTGCTTGGTCGCGTCGGTGCCGCCGTAGATGGCGACGATCGCACCGGTCTGCGGGTCGACCGAGGCACCGCCGAACTGGACGTGCGTGTCCGTCTCGGGGCGCTTCTCCGGGTCGATGTGCTCGTCGTAGACCTTCTTGACGGCCTTCTCCAGGGCAAAGACCTTGGACCTGTCGAAGGTCGTGTGGATCTCGTATCCACCCTTGGAAAGGTCCTCAGCCGTGATGTCGGTGTTGTTGATGACGTAGGCCTTCGCGAGGTCCACGAGGTAGCCGATCTGCCCACCAAGCTTCGCCTGCTTCGTCGGCGGCTTCGGCATCGGGAACTTGGTGAGGGCCTCGTTCTTCTGCGCGGCGGAGATGTGACGGTCCTTCTCCATCTCGCCGAGGATCCACGACCAGCGCTTGACGGCGCGCTCCGTGTTCGCCTTGGCGGTGGCCTTGGGGTCGATCTCCGGGGAGCCCGCCGGGTCGTAGTACGTGGAGCCCTTCAGGAGCGAGGCGAGGAAGGCGCACTCGCTGGTGGTGAGGTCCTTGGCGTCCTTGCCGTAGTACGTACGGGCCGCTGCCTGGATGCCGTAGGCACCGCGTCCGAAGTACGAGGTGTTCAGGTAGCCCGCCATGATCCCGGGCTTGTCGACCTCGTTGCCCACCTTGATGGAGATGAACAGCTCCTTGAACTTCCGGTCCAGAGTCTGGGCCTGGTTGTTCAGGCGGTTGTTCTTGACGTACTGCTGCGTGATCGTCGAGCCGCCCTGGGTCTCGCCGCCCCTCGCCATGTTGAACAGGGCGCGGGCGATACCCATCGGATCGATGCCGGGGTCCTCCCTGAACGTCTTGTTCTCGGCCGAGATCACCGCGTTCTGCATGTCGTCGGGAATGTTCTCGATCCCGATGATCTGGCGGTTGACCTCACCACCGGTGGCGGCCATCTGCTTGTCGTCGGCCCAGTAGTAGACGTTGTTCTGCGCCGTCGCGGCCTCGTCCGGCTTGGGGACCTCCACCATGGCGTACGCCACCGTCGCGGCGCCCATCAGCGAGGCCATGAAGCCCAGGAAGAGACCCGTCACGAGCTTCCACGACGGCACCCAGCGGCGCCAGCCGTACTTGCCGTAGCGCGGGTAGTCGATCAGGCGCTTCTTGCCGGGGCGTCCGCCACCGCGGCCCCGGCCGCCCTCGTAGGCCGCGCCACCGCCGCCGCGCCGGCCGCCTCCGTGACCGCCGGCTCCGGCCGCTCCGTCCGCGGCACGGCGGCGGCCGCCGCGCTGCGCGGCCCGGCGTGCCTCGGCGCGGCCGCCGTAGGGGCGCCCCTCACCGTAGGGGTCGGTCGGGGACCCTGTACTGACATCCCGCGCCTGGGCCGACCGGCGACCCTGGGGCTGCTGGGCAGCTCGCCGGGCCGCGGCACGGCCGCCACCTTGCGGCTGCGGCGGTTTACGACGGTGCTCGCTCATCGAACGACTACTCCTCGGGCAGGCGAGTACGCCTGGAAGCGGCAGCTGAGTTCCGGTCCCCCCGAAATGGATCGGACAAGCATATGAGGCAAGTCCGCCATGCACCCACGACGATGACGTCCCCCGTCGTCCCCTGGTTCCCGGTGGTGTGCATGCCGCACAGACTACGCACGGGCAAAACCCGCCTAGCGCTGAAGTTCACCCCAAATCAGGCAACTCGCTTACTGCGAATTGTGGATGTGACGCCGTTCACGATCGCCCCACTTGTCGCCACAGGACGGCCGTTCTATCGTCGGGATGTATCGAGCCGATACATCAGGACGGCATAAAGAGGCGGTACGGAGGAGGCGGCGGCTGATGAGCAGACGTTCCGGCATCCTCGAGTTCGCCGTCCTCGGTCTGCTCCGCGAAGCTCCGATGCACGGGTACGAGCTGCGCAAGCGGCTCAACACCTCGCTCGGCATCTTCCGCGCCTTCAGCTACGGCACCCTCTACCCCTGCCTCAAGACGCTGGTCGCCAACGGCTGGCTGATCGAGGAACCGGGCAGCGCCCCGGAGGACGCCCTCGCCGCATCCCTCTCAGGACGACGCGCCAAGATCGTCTACCGGTTGACCGCGGAAGGTAAGGAGCACTTCGAAGAGCTCCTCTCCCACACGGGGCCGGACTCCTGGGAGGACGAGCACTTCGCGGCCCGCTTCGCCTTCTTCGGGCAGACGGAGCGCGAGGTGCGGATGCGCGTCCTGGAGGGGCGCCGCAGCCGCCTGGAGGAGCGGCTGGAGAAGATGCGCGCCTCCCTCGCGCGCACGCGCGAGCGCCTGGACGACTACACGCTCGAGCTGCAGCGGCACGGCATGGAGTCCGTGGAGCGCGAGGTGCGCTGGCTGAACGAGCTCATCGAGAGCGAGCGGGCGGGGCGGGATCAGCGACGATCCGGCTCCGATGCCTCCGAAGGACCCGCCGAGCAGAACAACACAACTGGAGAGACGGGCGGCCTGCCCCGGCACGGGGGCAGTACCCGGCCGGATCCGTCCGACGACACCACCAAGTGAATCCCCGCGACCCGCAGGGATTCGTCGAGAACAAACAGGGAGCAACCGGAATGGGTTCGGTTCGCGTAGCCATCGTCGGCGTGGGCAACTGCGCCGCCTCGCTGGTGCAGGGCGTCGAGTACTACAAGGACGCCGACCCGGCGGGCAAGGTGCCGGGTCTGATGCACGTCCAGTTCGGCGACTACCACGTCCGGGACATCGAGTTCGTCGCCGCCTTCGACGTGGACGCGAAGAAGGTCGGTCTGGACCTCGCGGACGCCATCGGCGCCAGCGAGAACAACACGATCAAGATCTGCGACGTGCCGACCACGGGCGTGACGGTCCAGCGCGGCCACACCCTGGACGGTCTCGGCAAGTACTACCGCCAGACCATCGAGGAGTCCTCCGAGACCCCCGTCGACGTCGTCCAGATCCTCAAGGACAAGCAGGTCGACGTCCTGGTCTGCTACCTGCCGGTCGGCTCCGAGGACGCCGCGAAGTACTACGCGCAGTGCGCCATCGACGCCAAGGTCGCGTTCGTCAACGCCCTCCCGGTCTTCATCGCCGGCACCAAGGAGTGGGCGGACAAGTTCACCGAGGCCGGTGTCCCGATCGTCGGTGACGACATCAAGTCGCAGGTCGGCGCCACCATCACGCACCGCGTCATGGCGAAGCTGTTCGAGGACCGGGGCGTCATCCTGGACCGCACGATGCAGCTGAACGTCGGCGGCAACATGGACTTCAAGAACATGCTCGAGCGTGAGCGCCTGGAGTCCAAGAAGATCTCCAAGACGCAGGCCGTCACTTCCCAGATCCCGGACCGCGACCTGGGCGAGAACAACGTCCACATCGGCCCGTCCGACTACGTGGCCTGGCTGGACGACCGCAAGTGGGCCTACGTCCGCCTCGAGGGCCGTGCCTTCGGTGACGTCCCGCTGAACCTGGAGTACAAGCTCGAGGTGTGGGACTCCCCGAACTCGGCGGGTGTCATCATCGACGCCGTGCGCGCCGCGAAGATCGCCAAGGACCGTGGCGTCGGTGGCCCCATCCTGTCGGCGTCCTCCTACTTCATGAAGTCGCCGCCGGTGCAGTACTTCGACGACGAGGCCCGCGAGAACGTCGAGAAGTTCATCCGGGGCGAGGTCGAGCGCTAAGACGCCCGATCAAGCCAAGCCGACACGACCGTCCGGCTGTTGAGGTCCCCGTGGCGTCTGCCCGGGGACCTCGGTCTGTGTGACCCTTGCTGTCATGCCTGTCGTACGTGATTTGCGCGTACTTCTGCGCCTGACGAACTTCCGCCGCCTGCTCGCCGTACGACTCCTCTCCCAGTGCGCCGATGGCGTCTACCAGGTGGCGCTGGCGACCTATGTGGTCTTCTCGCCCGAGAAACAGACCACTCCTGCGGCCATCGCCTCGGCGATGGCCGTTCTCCTGTTGCCGTACTCCCTCGTCGGCCCGTTCGCGGGCGTCCTGCTCGACCGCTGGCAGCGCCGCCAGGTCTTCCTCTACGGCAACCTCCTGCGGGCCGTGCTCGCAGGGGGTACGGCGCTGCTGATCCTGGCCTCCGTGCCCGACTGGCTCTTCTACGCCTCGGCCCTGTCCGTGACGGCAGTCAACCGCTTCGTCCTCGCCGGGCTCTCCGCCTCCCTGCCCCGGGTCGTGGACGGCGATCGCCTCGTCATGGCCAACTCGCTCTCGCCCACGGCCGGCACGCTCGCCGCCACCGCGGGCGGCGGGCTCGCCTTCGCGGTCCGGATCGTCGCCGCCGATTCCGATGCCGCGGTCGTGCTCCTGGGCGCGGTGCTCTACCTGCTCTCGGCCCTCGCCTCGCTCCGGATGACACGCGAACTGCTCGGCCCGGACGTGGACACCGCGCAGCCACAGCTCGGTACGACGCTGACGTCGACGGTGCGGGGACTGTGGAGCGGGATCCGCCATCTGTCGGAGCGGCGCGCAGCGGCCCGGGCGCTGGGCGCCATCACGGTGGCCAGGTTCTGCTACGGCTCGCTCACGGTGATAGTGCTGATGCTCAGCCGCTACGCCTGGACGACCAGCGAGCGCGAAGGACTGGCTCTCCTCGGCCTGGCGGTCGCCCTCTCCGGAGCGGGGTACTTCACAGCGGCGGTACTGACGCCTGTCGCGGTGGAGAGACTGGGGGCGGGCGGCTGGATGGCCGTGTGCGCGGGCTCCGCGGCGATCCTGGAGCCGACCTTGGGGCTGCCCTTCGCCCCGTCGACGATCATGGTGGCGGCGTTCGTCCTGGGCCTCACCACACAGGCCACGAAGATCGCCACGGACACCGTGGTGCAGAAGACCGTGGAGGACGCCTACCGGGGCCGCGTCTTCTCCGTCTACGACATGTTGTTCAACGTGGCATTCGTGGCCGCCGCCGGAGTGGCCTCCCTGATGCTGCCCCCCGACGGTCGGTCCGCAGCCCTGACCATCATGGTGGCGCTGCTCTATGCCGTGTCGGCCTCGATACTGACCCGCTGGAAGCGGAAGGGCGCCATGCCCTGAGCCGCCCTTCTACGACGGTGGGGCGATGTTTCACGTGAAACATCGCCCCACCGGTCCTCGCCCTCGTCGTGCGCGGGCATGTTTCACGTGAAACATGCCCGCGCACGACGATCAGCTCTGCGTGGCCCACCAGTCCTTGAGCGCCGCCACCGCGGCGTCGTGCTCCATAGGGCCGTTCTCCAGCCGCAGCTCCAGAAGGAACTTGTAGGCCTGCCCGACGGCGGGGCCGGGACCGATCCCCAGGACCTCCTGGATCTGGTTGCCGTTGAGGTCCGGCCGGATCGCGTCCAGCTCCTCCTGCTCCTGAAGCTGCGCGATACGCACCTCCAGCCCGTCGTAGGCGCGGGACAGGGCACTCGCCTTGCGCTTGTTGCGCGTCGTGCAGTCGGACCGGGTCAGCTTGTGCAACCGGGTCAGCAGCGGGCCGGCGTCCCGCACGTACCGGCGCACGGCCGAGTCGGTCCATTCACCGGCGCCGTACCCGTGGAAGCGCAGATGCAGCTCCACGAGTCGCGAGACGTCCTTGACCATGTCGTTCGAGTACTTCAGCGCGGTCATGCGCTTCTTGGTCATCTTGGCCCCCACCACCTCGTGGTGGTGGAAGGAGACACGGCCGTCCGGCTCGAAGCGACGGGTGCGCGGCTTGCCGATGTCATGCAGCAGAGCCGCCAGGCGCAGGATCAGGTCCGGCCCGTCCTCCTCCAGGTCGATCGCCTGCTCCAGGACGGTCAGCGAGTGCTCGTAGACGTCCTTGTGCCGGTGGTGCTCATCGCTTTCCAGCCGCAGCGCGGGCAGCTCGGGCAGCACATGGTCGGCGAGCCCGGTGTCCACCAGCAGCGAGAGGCCCTTGCGCGGGTGCGCGGAGAGCAGCAGCTTGTTGAACTCGTCACGGACCCGCTCGGCGGAGACGATGTCCAGCCTCCGCGCCATCTCCCTCATGGCGGTCACCACGTCGGGCGCCACCTCGAAGTCCAGCTGGGCCGCGAACCTGGCCGCCCGCATCATGCGCAGCGGATCGTCCGAGAAGGACGCCTCAGGCGTCCCCGGGGTCCGCAGGACGCGCCCGGCGAGGTCTTCGAGGCCACCGTGCGGGTCGATGAACTGCTTCTCGGGCAGCGCGACGGCCATCGCGTTGACCGTGAAGTCTCGCCGTACGAGATCTTCCTCGATGGAGTCGCCGTAGGAGACCTCGGGCTTGCGCGAGGTGCGGTCGTACGCCTCGGAGCGGTACGTCGTCACCTCGATCTGGTAGCCCTGCTTCTGGGCCCCGACGGTGCCGAAGGCGATTCCGACCTCCCACACCGCGTCCGCCCACGGGCGGACGATCTTGAGGACGTCCTCGGGCCGGGCGTCAGTGGTGAAGTCCAGGTCGTTGCCGAGCCGGCCGAGCAAGGCGTCACGGACCGACCCGCCGACCAGGGCGAGGCTGAAGCCGGCCTCCTGGAAACGGCGGGCGAGATCGTCGGCGACAGGCGACACGCGCAGCAGCTCGCTCACCGCGCGGCGCTGCACCTGGCTCAGTGCAGTGAGGTTGTCTTCGTTGGCGTTCGGCACAACAGAACAGGGTACGTGGCCCGGGACCGCCGAGCCTCCTTGATTTCCCGCGGCTTCCGGTACTCTCGCCCGATCTTGTGGAGCACTCCGCAGCACTTCGCCGCGCCGCTCCTCGTTACCATGCGTGGACGCAGGACCGACAAGGACCGACGGCAACAGACGACGAGGGACGGACGAGCGCGTGGCCGAGGCGGCAGTTTTCCAGGGCACCGGTCGCTCTCCTGCCCGCAGGTGGCTGCGGCGCGCGGCAGCCGTCCTCGCCACTGGGCCGCTGCTCGCCGGTCTGCTGCACCTCCCCTCCGCCCCGGCCGCGTCCGCCGCTCCCGCCGCATCCGGCTCGCGCACGGTCGATGTGTCTCTGGACACGCTCACGCCGAGCGCGCCCGTGAAGGGCGACACGGTCACGATCACCGGCACGGTGACCAACAAGGGCAAGGAGACCGTCAGCGACGCGCAGGTGGATCTGCGGCTCGGCGGCGGCCCGATGGCGAGCCGGCACGCGATCGAGGCCGCGGCCCGCCGCACCGGCTTCGCCCAGGACAAGGACGGCAGCGTCCTGGGCGGCCCGTACACGGTCAAGATCCCCAAACTGCCGGCGGGGCTCAGCAGGGACTTCCGCATCGCCGTGCCGGTCGGCAAGCTCGCGCTGGACGACGAGGGCATCTACCAGCTGGGGGTCTCACTGACCGGGAGGACCGGGAGCGAGCCGTACCAGGTCCTCGGCATCGAGCGGACCTTCCTCCCCTGGCAGCCCGCCGCCGCCAAGAACAAGACGCAGCTCACGGTCATGTGGCCGCTGATCTCGGCGGCGTACCTGTCGGCGGAGACCGGTTCCGACGACCAGCAGACGCCCGTCTTCGAGAGCGACGCACTCGCCGCCGAGCTGGCTCCGGGCGGTCGCCTGGAGCGGATGGTCTCCCTCGGGGCGGAGCTGCCCGTCACCTGGGTGATCGACCCGGACCTGCTGGCAACGGTGGACGCCATGACCCGGAACTACCGGGTCAGGAGCGGTACGGCCACGGTGCCCGGCCGGAACCAGGCCGTCGCGAAGCAGTGGTTGAGCGCCCTCGACAAGGCCGTGAAGGGCAAGAAGGTCATCGCCCTGCCGTACGGCGATCCGGACCTGGCGTCCCTCGCGCACCGAGGGACGAAGGTCTCCGGCTCCCTCAGCCACCTCCGTCCGGCGACGGAGATCGCCGAGTCGACGGTCGAGACGATCCTTCATGTGAAGCCGTCCGTGGACTTCGCCTGGCCGGTCGACGGGGCGGTCGACCCGTCGATCGTGGACGTGGCGACCTCTGCCGGCGCCGACAAGGTGATCGCGCGCAGCGACAGCATGCGCCAGGACCTGCCGTACTCGCCCACGGCTGCCCGTCCCATCGGCGGCGGTACGACCGCCGTGGTGTCCGACGCCGTGCTCTCCAAGGCGTTCGAAGGTGGCATGGCGCGGGCGGGCGACGCGACGCTCGCGGTGCAGAAGTTCCTCGCGCAGACGCTGGCCGTCACGCAGGAGCAGCCCGGCAACCCGCGCAGCATCGTCGTGGCGCCGCAGCGCATGCCAACGGTCTCGCAGGCCGAGTCGATGGCGAGCGCCCTGCGCGTGCTCGACGGCCAGCGCTGGACGCAGCCGCTCGACCTGGTCGCGGCCGCATCCGCCAAGCCGGACCCCAAGGCGACGACCCAGGTGCCCGGCGCGGCCAAGTACCCCAGGCACCTGCGCCGCACGGAGCTCCCCGTCGAGACGTTCCAACAGGTCAGGGCCACGCAGGACACGCTCGACAACTTCAAGGTGATCCTCACCGCCGCCTACCGCGTCGTGACGCCCTTCGGCAACGCGATCAACCGGGAGATGTCGACGTCCTGGCGGGGCCGGCCGGAGGAGGCCCGCGGGTACCAGGACGGGGTGCTCCAGCACCTGAAGGACCTCACCGCCGAGGTCCAGCTGATCGAGAAGTCGGACCTGACGCTGTCCGGGCGCAGCGCCACCATCCCGGTGACCGTGCAGAACAAGCTGGTGCAGGGCGTCGACCACCTGGTGCTCAGGCTGGAGTCGACGAAGCCGACGCGCCTGAAGCTCAACGGCGGCGAGGCGATCGCCGAGCTGCCGGTCACGATCGACGGCGGCCACAGCCAGTCGGTGAAGTTCACCGCGTCGGCCAACGCCAACGGCCCCGTTCCGATGACCGCGCAGCTCTTCACGGAGGACGGCAAGCCGTACGGCAAGCCGATGAAGTTCACCGTGAAGGTCTCGGAGATCACCTCGACGGTGATGCTGGTCATCGCCGGCGGTGTGCTCCTCCTCGTCCTCGCCGGCGTCAGGATGTACACCCAGCGCAAGCGCGCCGCGACCCGCGGGGCCGTCGACGAGGCCGCCGAAGAACCGGGAACGCCCGACACGGCGGACGGCACCGAAGAGGACGACGAGGCCCAGGAAGCCGGCGCGGGGGAAGCGACCGACACAACCGATTCGGCCGATACGGCCGCACCGGTCGGGGAAGCAGATACCGCGAGCACGGAGAGCGACGAGCCCGTGCGGGCGAGTGACCGTACGCCGGACACCGGACCGCAAAGCGGCGACCCGTCGGGCCCGGGTGAGAAAGTGAACCGTTGAGCGATGTCGTGGCCGGGTCGGCCGGGGACGATGAGGTGGGGTAACCATGAACGCGCCGTACGACGGTGACCGCGGACAGGGCGCGGGCAGCGGCCGCCCGCCCTCGGGCGGGACGCCCCCCTCGCACGTCCCCGGACAGACGCCGCCGGATGCCCAGCCACCGGCGGCCGACCCGTACCTCCAGGACGCCTACGAACACGACCCGTACCGGTCCCAGGACCTCTCCTCGCAGGACCCCGTCGGCGAGGCCCTCTACGACCGGGCGGCGCACCCGCCGCCCCCGCCCGGCACCTACGAGTCGCCCCAGCCGCTCTACCAGCAGCCCGCAGCACCCCAGAACGCCCCCGACCCGCGCCTCTGGGCCCAGACGCCCCCGCCCGAGCCCGACGGCCCGTCCCGCCACCTTCCGTACGGCGACGACGCCCGGACCGTCCAGTTCACCGGCGTCGACGATCTCGTGACCCACGCCGCCGAGGAACCGCCCGCGCAGGACGCCTTCGCGCACCTGTACCGGGACCAGCAGGTCCAGGGCCAGCCGCAGCCTCCCGCGCCGGCCCCGGCGCCGGCGTCGGTACCCGAGCCCCCCGCTCCCGTACCGGCTCCCGCCCCCGCGCCCGCGCCCCCGAAGAAGTCGGGCGGCCGGGCCTCCGGACTGCTCAAGTCGAGTGCCGTCATGGCCGCCGGCACCCTGGTGTCCCGACTGACCGGCTTCGTCCGCAGCCTGGTGATCACCGGTGCGGTCGGAGCGGCGTTCCTGGGTGACGCGTACACCGTCGCCTACACGCTGCCGACGATGATCTACATCCTGACCGTCGGCGGCGGTCTGAACTCGGTCTTCGTCCCGCAGCTCGTCCGCTCGATGAAGAACGACGAGGACGGCGGCGAGGCCTACGCCAACCGCCTGCTCACCCTCGTCATGGTCGCGCTGGGCGTGATCGTGGCGGCCGCCGTGTTCGCCGCGCCGCTGCTGGTCCACGCGATGTCCCCGACCATCGCCGCGGACGCGGCCGCCAACAGCGTCGCCGTCACCTTCGCCCGCTACTGCCTGCCCACGATCTTCTTCATGGGCGTGCATGTGGTGATGGGTCAGATCCTCAACGCCCGCGGGCGGTTCGGGGCGATGATGTGGACCCCGGTCCTCAACAACATCGTCATGATCTTCACGTTCGGCATGTTCATCTGGGTCTACGGCTCGTACTCCGAGACCAAGATGGACGTGACCACCATCCCCGACGAGGGCGTCCGGCTGCTCGGTATCGGCACGCTGCTCGGCCTGGTCGTCCAGGCGCTGGCGATGCTCCCGTACCTCCGCGAGGCGGGTTTCCGCTTCCGCCCCCGCTTCGACTGGAAGGGCCAGGGGCTCGGCAAGACGATCAAACTCGCCAAGTGGACCGTGCTGTTCGTGCTGGCCAACCAGGCGGGCGTCGTCGTCGTCACCCAGCTCGCCACGGCCGCCGGCAAGGCCTCCGGCACGGACGGCGCCGGTATCCTCGCCTACTCCAACGCGCAGCTCATCTGGGGCATGCCGCAGGCCATCATCACCGTCTCCGTCATGGCCGCGCTGCTGCCGCGCATCTCCCGCGCGGCGCACGACAACGACCCGGGCGCCGTCCGTGACGACATCTCACAGGGCCTGCGCAACTCGGCCGTCGCCATCGTTCCCGTGGCGTTCGCCTTCCTCGCCCTGGGCGTGCCGATGTGCACCCTGCTCTACGCGTCCAGCGGCGTCGAGGCAGCCGAGTCGATGGGCTTCATCCTCATGGCCTTCGGACTCGGCCTGATCCCCTTCTCCGTCCAGTACGTCGTCCTGCGCGGCTTCTACGCCTACGAGGACACCCGGACGCCCTTCTACAACACGGTCATCGTCGCCGCCGTCAACGCCGCGGCGTCCGCCGTCTGCTACGTCGTGCTCCCGGCCCGCTGGGCGGTCGTCGGCATGGCCGCCTCGTACGGCCTCGCCTACGCCGTCGGTGTCGGGGTGGCCTGGCGCCGGCTGCGCAACCGGCTCGGCGGCGACCTGGACGGCGCCCACGTCGTCCGCACCTACGCGCGGCTGTCCATGGCCTCGCTTCCGGCCGCCCTCCTGGGTGGCGCCGCGGGCTTCGGAATCCTCTCCGTTCTCGGCAAGGACGCCCTGGGTTCACTCGCCGCGCTGCTGGGCGGTGGAATCGTGCTGATCGGGCTCTTCTACGTGGCGGCACGGAAGATGCGCATCGAGGAACTCAACGCCATGGTGGGCATGGTCCGAGGGCGCCTCGGCCGCTAGGACGAGGGGCTGTCGCACAACCATCGACGGCCATCGCGTGTCGTGCATAGCGGCGGACTGTGGGCACAATTGGCATGGCTGTTGGATATGGCGCAACGGATGGGGAGGCAGGGAACGACGGTGGCGGAACGTAGCACGGCCGCCGTCGACGTGGCCGACAACAGCGGTGACGACCCGCTGACCGCCAAGGCGGAGACGGCCACGACCGACGGGGCGGCGGAAGCGCAGGACCCGGCAGACACGTCTGCCCAGAACACCGACGGTGAGCAGCGAGCCGAAGAGAAGTCCTCCATCACCACGCCCGAACTGCACAGCGGCCACAAGCTCGCCAGGCGCTACCGGCTCGAGGAGTGCGTCACCCGTCTGGACGGTTTCAGCAGTTGGCGTGCCGTCGACGAGAAGCTGCGCCGGGCCGTCGGAGTCCATGTGCTGCCCGCCGACCATCCGAGGGCACGGTCGGTGCTCGCCGCGGCCCGCTCCTCCGCGCTGCTCGGCGACCCCCGTTTCGTCCAGGTCCTGGACGCGGTGGAGGAGAACGACCTCGTCTACGTGGTCCACGAGTGGCTGCCGGACGCCACCGAGCTGACAACGTTGCTCGCCGCCGGCCCGCTGGAGCCGCACGACGCGTACCAGCTCGTCAGCCAGGTCTCCCAGGCCATGGCCGCCGCACACCGCGAGGGCCTGGCCCATCTGCGGCTCACGCCCAGCGCCGTACTGCGCACCTCCACGGGGCAGTACCGGATCCGCGGTCTCGCCGTGAACGCCGCGCTGCGCGGCATCAGCGCCGAGCGTCCGCAGCGCACCGACACCGAGGCGATCGGCGCGCTGCTCTACGCGGCGCTCACCCAACGCTGGCCCTACGAGAACGACGCCCACGGCCTGTCGGGCCTCCCCAAGGGCGTCGGGCTGATCGCCCCCGACCAGGTACGGGCCGGGGTGCACCGAGGACTGGCCGAGATCGCCATGCGCGCGCTGGCCAACGACGGCGCCACGGCCTCCCGCCAGGAGCCCGCGTGCACCACCCCCGACGAGCTGGCCAAGGCCGTCGCGGCGATGCCCCGCATCCGGCCGCCGGAGCCCGCGTTCCCGACCCCGCCGGAGTACCAGCGCACCACGTACCAGCAGGGCACGTACGGCCGTCCCCAGCCGCATCCGGGCGCGGCCGTCACCCAGCCGGTCGTGGCCCCGCCGGCCCCGCTCCAGAGCCGTACCGGCAAGGTCCTGAAGTGGGCGGTGTCGGCGCTGCTGATCGCCGCGCTGGGCCTGGGCAGCTGGCAGATCGCCGACAAGCTCCTCGACGGCGGCGCCGGACAGGACGACCCGGGCACGACCCAGCCGTCCCCTGGTGGGGCGGACAAGGGCAGCTCCCAGGCACCTCCCACGCCGCTGAAGATCGCCGACGCCCAGGAGTACATGCCCGGCGGCTCAGGCATAAAGCAGGACCAGGTCGAGAACGCCGTCGACGGTGACCGCTCCTCGTCATGGATCACGCCCGAGTACCACGGCTACGCCAACTTCGGGAACCTCGAGAACCGGCAGGGCGGGAGTGGGATCATCGTGGATCTCGGCAGCGCCCGGAATGTTTCCGAACTTCGCGTGCACCTCTATCGCAGTGGACAGAAGGTCCAGGTCCGGGCGGCCCAGGAGGACGCTTCGAGTGCGAGTGCCCTCTCCGACTTCCCGCACGAGCTGACGGAGCTCAAGACGGTCGGAGACAGCCTGGACGTCCGGCTGAAGAAGCCGGTACACACCCGCTACGTGCTGATCCACATTACGGAGCTCCCCCCGGACGGGTCGCCTGACAGGTTCCGCGGAGGTATCTCCGAGATCGAGGTCCTGGGCTGAAGGTGACGGCACCACGGTGGCGCGGTCACCCGCTCGGGCACATGGAGGGGAAGGCGTATGGCGGCTGAGAGAAACCTGGAGCCGAGTGACGCCGATCTGCTTGCCCGGCATGTCGCCGGGGATCCGGATGCCTTCGGTGAGCTGGTGCGGCGCCATCGTGACCGGCTCTGGGCCGTCGCCCTGCGTACCCTGGGCGACCGCGAGGAGGCCGCCGACGCCGTCCAGGACGCCCTCGTCTCCGCCTTCCGCGCCGCCCACACCTTCCGTGGGCAGTCCGCTGTCACCACCTGGCTGCACCGCATCACCGTGAACGCCTGCCTCGACCGGGCCCGCAAGGCCGCGTCGCGCCGGACGGCGCCCATGGACGACACGGAGCGGCTGGAGCAGCTTCTCGAACCCCACGAGTCCGCCGAGGCACCCGCAGAGCGGCAGGACCTCCACCGCCAGCTGCTCGCCGCACTCGCCAAGCTTCCCGCCGACCAGCGCGCCGCCCTGGTCCTCGTCGACATGCAGGGCTACGCGGTGGCCGAGGCCGCCCGCATCCTCGACGTGCCGAGCGGCACCGTGAAGAGCCGCTGTGCACGCGGCCGGGCCCGGCTGCTTCCCATGCTCACTCATCTGCGCGGTGACACCTTGGATAGCGCCGGCGTCGACCGGGGAAGGAACCGGACGCCAGGGACATCCGTCCCACCGGCGTCGGGACCGAGGGACCCAGGACCGAATGATCCTGCTGCTGTGAAGGGCGGAGGTGGGCGCGCGTGACATCGACGGCCGACACGACTCAGCACCCGGACGTCTCGGAGATCTCCGATCTCGCCGAAGGCCTGCTCCCGCCGTCCCGGACGGCGGATGTACGCCGTCATCTCGACGGCTGCGAGCTGTGCGCCGACGTCCGCACCTCCCTCCAGGAGATCCGCGCACTGCTCGGCACGCTGCCCGGCCCCGCACGGATGCCCGCCGACGTCGCCGAGCGCATCGACGCCGCACTGGCCGCGGAGGCGCTTCTGGACGCCACCGCGCCCGAGCACCCGGCCGATGTTTCACGTGAAACCACGACCCCGCCCAGCGCCGCCCGTCCTGCCGGACGCCCCAGGGCGGCCACAGGGCCCGGCCGGTCCCCGGCACCGCGCAAGCGCCGCCGCCAGGCCGTCCTCGGGGCCGTCTTCGGCCTTGCCGCCGTCGGAGTAGGCGCCCTGGTCCTCCAAGTGGTCCGCTCCAGCGGTGACGAGCCCTCGAAGTCGAGCACGGCCGCCGTCGCGGAAGGCGACGTGAAGTTCTCCGGAGTCGCGCTCCAGCAGAAGGTCGAGACGCTGCTCGCCCCGGGGCCGTCCCTGGAAGCATCGGGCAAGGAGGAAAGCGGCAAGCCCCCTCAGCGCTCCTTCGACGCGGGCGCGCCCACGGGCCGCCAGAACACGATGAAGAACACCGTCGGGGCCGGAGTCCCTTCGTGTGTGCAGCAGGGCACAGGCCGCAGCGAACCGCCGATCGCCGCCGACGAGGGCGACTACGCCGGTACCCGCGCCTATCTGGTCGTGCTGCCGCACGCCGGTGACGCCACGAAGGTGGACGTGCTGGTGATGGACGCCTCATGCGCCACCTCGCCCCGCACGGACGACACGGCCAGCATCCTTCTCACTCGCTCCTACACCCGCCCCTGACCGACGCGCCTCGGTGCCGCACGGGCACTACGGGAATGCACGCCCCGTAGGATCCGTTGGGTGGGGTGAAAGTCCTAGACCCGGCCCCCTAGGCAGTAGGCAGTCTGCAGAGACGAGGAAGAAACCCGTGAGCGACGTCCGTAACGTGATCATCATCGGCTCCGGGCCCGCCGGTTACACGGCAGCGCTCTACACGGCGCGCGCGTCGCTGAAGCCGCTGGTCTTCGAAGGCGCCGTCACCGCCGGTGGCGCACTCATGAACACGACCGACGTGGAGAACTTCCCCGGGTTCCGTGACGGCATCATGGGCCCCGAGCTCATGGACAACATGCGGGCCCAGGCGGAGCGTTTCGGAGCGGAGCTGATCCCGGACGATGTCGTCGCCGTGGACCTGAGCGGTGAGATCAAGACCGTCACGGACACCGCCGGCACCGTGCACCGCGCCAAGGCGGTCATCGTCACCACCGGTTCGCAGCACCGCAAGCTCGGCCTGCCGAACGAGGACGAGCTGTCCGGCCGCGGCGTCTCCTGGTGCGCCACCTGCGACGGGTTCTTCTTCAAGGACCAGGACATCGCCGTGGTGGGCGGTGGCGACACGGCCATGGAGGAGGCCACGTTCCTCTCCCGCTTCGCCAAGTCCGTCACCGTCGTGCACCGTCGGGACACGCTGCGGGCCTCGAAGGCCATGCAGGAGCGTGCGTTCGCCGACCCGAAGATCTCCTTCGCGTGGGACAGCGAGGTCGCGCAGATCCACGGCGAGCAGAAGCTCTCCGGTCTGACCCTGCGCAACACCAAGACGGGCGAGACCTCCGAGCTTCCCGTGACCGGCCTGTTCATCGCCGTCGGTCACGACCCCCGCACCGAACTCTTCAAGGGCCAGCTGGAGCTGGACGAGGAGGGTTACCTGAAGGTCGACGCGCCCTCCACGCGCACCAACCTCACGGGTGTCTTCGGCGCCGGCGACGTCGTCGACCACACCTACCGTCAGGCAATCACGGCCGCGGGCACCGGCTGCTCGGCCGCGCTCGACGCCGAGCGCTACCTCGCCGCTCTCTCCCACACCGAGAAGCTGGCCGAGCCGGAGAAGACCCCCGCGGTCTGATTCCCCACCCCACCCACACCCCGCAGAGTGAAGGAGGCCGCCGTGGCCGGCGACCTGAAGAACGTGACCGACGCCTCTTTCGATGAGGACGTTCTCAAGAGCGACAAGCCCGTACTGGTGGACTTCTGGGCCGCCTGGTGCGGTCCCTGCCGCCAGATCGCCCCGTCGCTGGTCGCCATCTCCGAGGAGTACGGCGACCAGATCGAGATCGTGAAGCTCAACATCGACGAGAACCCCGAGACGGCGGCCAAGTACGGCGTCATGTCGATCCCGACGCTGAACGTCTACAAGGGTGGCGAGGTCGCCAAGACCATCGTCGGCGCCAAGCCGAAGGCCGCGATCCTGCGCGACCTGGCCGACTTCATCGAGGTCCCCACGGCGTGACCCCACATCCTTGTTTCACGTGAAACGCAGAACGTGAAACGGGGAGAACAAGGACTCATGGACGGCGAACGGCCCATCCCCCACCGGGATGGGCCGTTCGCGTACGACCAATTCACAGAGGACGCAGCGCCGGCTCCTTCTGGACGGCTCCGAGGAGCCGGTCCAGGGCGAGCTCGACGTCCTCCTTCCAGGAGAGCGTCGTCCGCAGTTCGAGCCTCAGACGGGGATGGGTCGGGTGGGGGCGGACCGTCTTGAACCCGACGGACAGCAGATGGTCGGCCGGAAGTACACAGGCCGGCTCCTTCCAGCGCGCGTCGCCGAAGGCCTCGATCGCCCTGAAGCCACGGCGCAGCAGATCCTTCGCCACCGTCTGCACCATGACCCGGCCCAGCCCCTGCCCCTGATAGCCGGGCATGATCCACGCCGTCATCAACTGCACGGCGTCCGGGGACACCGGGCTGGTCGGGAAGGCGGTCGAGCGGGGCACATAGGCCGGGGGAGCGTAGAGCACATAGCCGACGGGCACCTCGTCCACGTACACCACACGCCCACAGGAGCCCCAGTCGAGAAGCACGGCCGAGATCCAGGCCTCCTTCTCCAGCTCGGGCGTGCCCGCCTTTACCGCGGCTTCTCCGCTGACGGGGTCAAGCTCCCAGAAGACGCAGGTGCGGCAGCGCCTGGGGAGGTCCGGAAGGTTGTCCAAGGTGAGCGGTACGAGCCGTCGCCCCATGAAGGCTGTTCCTCACTTCCTTCGACTGCTGCGCCACGGGCGGCTGTCAGCGCGCTCCGTCCACGGAGCAGGCTGCCGATGAATCCGCCGACCACACCGAGTCCCAGGCCTGCTGTCACCAGTTGACTGCGGCTCATCTCTCGCATGGCCTGGCTCTCCCTCCACGATGGATCGAGCTGATGCACATACCCGAACGCATCGTATCGATCGGGTGATGACACGCATACGGGAAGAGGCCAAAGGGCGGACCTCATTCCTGTGAATTCCGGAACGGGGCCACCCTTCGGCCTCGGTGATGAGCAGCAGGCTCAGTCGTCGTCCGTGGAGGACTGTTCGGACAGGCCCTTGTCCATGACGCGTCCCTCGCCGGGGGCGAGGGTGCCGAGGATCCGGTTCAGATCCTCCATCGAGGCGAACTCGACGACGATCTTGCCCTTCTTCTGCCCGAGGTCGACCTTCACCCGGGTCTCGAAGCGGTCCGAGAGCCGTGAGGCCAGCTCGCTGAGCGCCGGCGCGACACGAGCGCCCGCCCGCGGCCCCTTCGACTTGGGCGCCTTGGGAGACTCCGAGCCCATGAGCGTGACGATCTCCTCGACCGCACGCACCGAAAGCCCCTCGGCGACGATCCGGTACGCCAGCTTGTCCTGGACCTCCGGGTCCTCCACCGAGAGCAGTGCGCGGGCGTGCCCGGCCGACAGCACTCCGGCGGCGACCCGGCGCTGGACCGGAGGCGACAGGCGCAGCAGACGCAGGGTGTTGGAGACCTGGGGACGCGAGCGTCCGATCCGGTCCGCCAGCTGGTCATGCGTGCAGTTGAAGTCCTTGAGGAGCTGGTCGTAGGCGGCGGCCTCTTCCAGCGGGTTCAGCTGGGCGCGATGCAGGTTCTCCAGGAGGGCGTCCAGCAGCAGCTTCTCGTCCTCGGTGGCGCGCACGATGGCGGGGATGCGCTCCAGGCCGGCCTCACGGCAGGCCCGCCAACGACGCTCACCCATGATGAGTTCGTAGCGCTCGGCCCCCAGCTGTCGTACGACGACGGGCTGGAGGAGACCCACCTCCTTGATGGAGGTCACCAGCTCGGCGAGTGCGTCCTCGTCGAACACCTCGCGCGGCTGCCGCGGATTGGGCGTGATGGAGCCCATCGGCAGTTCGGCGAAGTGCGCACCGGCCGGCGACTCGACCGTCGCGGACCCGTCGAGCTGCTCCGGCAGCGCGATGCCGGTCTCCGGGGTCAGGCCGGCCGCGGGAAGGGTCGCCACCTTCGCCGCGGCCACACCGCGCTCGGGCGGCAGCGACGGGATCGCGCCGGGAGACGTGGTCGCCGTCCCTACCGCGGGTCCCTGCCTCTCCTGGGGAGCAGCGGGGATCAGGGCACCCAGCCCACGCCCCAGTCCCCTACGTCGCTCGCTCACTGGATCCCCTCCGACATGCTGTGCTGAGTGTGCTGATGGTGCTGGCCGCCCAGGTGGGCGTGCTGGGCGTCGTAGTGGACACCGACCCCCCGGAGGGCGATCTCACGGGCCGCCTCCAGATAGGAGAGGGCGCCGCTGGAGCCCGGGTCGTAGGTGAGGACCGTCTGGCCGTAGCTCGGCGCCTCCGAGATACGGACGGATCGCGGAATGCTCGTGCGGAGCACCTCGTCGCCGAAGTGGCTGCGCACCTCCTCGGCCACCTGGGAGGCGAGCCGGGTCCGGCCGTCGTACATGGTGAGCAGGATCGTCGACACATGCAGCCCGGGGTTGAGGTGTCCTCGCACCAGGTCGACGTTCCGCAGCAGCTGCCCCAGTCCCTCCAGCGCGTAGTACTCGCACTGAATGGGGATGAGCACCTCGGCACCGGCCACCATGGCGTTGACGGTCAGCAGGCCGAGGGAGGGCGGGCAGTCGATGAGGATGTAGTCCAACGGCTGCTCGTACGCCTGGATGGCGCGCTGGAGTCGACTCTCCCGCGCCACCAGCGACACCAGCTCGATCTCCGCACCGGCGAGATCGATGGTGGCCGGGGCGCAGAAGAGGCCTTCGACGTCCGGGACGGGCTGGACCACGTCGGAGAGCGGCTTGCTCTCCACCAGGACGTCATAGATCGAGGGAACTTCGGCGTGGTGGTCGATCCCCAGCGCCGTCGAGGCGTTGCCCTGGGGGTCGAGGTCGATCACCAGCACGCGTGCGCCGTGCAGGGCGAGCGAAGCCGCGAGGTTGACCGTGGTGGTCGTCTTGCCCACGCCGCCCTTCTGGTTGGCGACGACCATGACACGGGTCCGCTCGGGGCGGGGAAGCCCTTCGCCGGCCCGGCCCAGAGCCTCCACCGCCAGCTGGGCTGCACGACCAATGGGTGTGTCGTCCACCGGGGGCAATGTTTCACGTGAAACATCGTCCCCGGACGACTCGGTACGGGGACCGGGGACCGGGTCGGTCATCGGTCCCGCGATGTTGGCGTCGGACCGCAAGGATTCACTCTCCTCGGCTTCAGGCTCGCGATGAACAGAGCCTGCCATGCTTTCGGGGTCGTGAACCAGCGAGGCCCGTGGTTCTGTGGAGGAATCCACTTCTGTGGACAACTCCGTACCCCCCACGGGGGGCCTACGGTGCCGGGGCGTGGCGGCCGCACGGCCGCGGCTGATGATTCCCTGCAGCAGTGAGCGACGTTTCACGTGAAACACGATGCACACGCCGCAGGGTCAGAACGTCACGACACTCCGAAATGCGTACGTATGAGGATCAAACCAGCCGTCGCCATGACATCAGCGGCGGCGACGGGACGTCCTCGCCGCCTTGGCCCGCTTGGCCGCGAAACGCACACCGCCGGGGCTCTCCCCGACCTCCACCCGCACCACGGTCGACAGCGGATCCACGATGCCCTCGCCGACATGGAGCACGGACGTGCCCACCACACCCAGCTTGCTGAGCGCGGCGCGGGCTCCCTGGAGCTCCTCCTCCGCCGTGTCCCCCTTGAGCGCCAGCATCTCGCCGTACGGCCGCAGCAGCGGAACGCCCCAGCCGGCCAGCCGGTCCAGCGGCGCCACGGCACGTGCCGTGACCACATGGACGGGCGGCAGCTTGCCGAGCATCTCCTCCGCGCGCCCACGGGCGACGGTCACATGGTCCAGGCCCAGCAGCTCGACGACCTCCTGAAGGAAGGTCGTCCGACGCAGAAGCGGCTCAAGCAGCGTGATCTTCAAGTCCGGCCGGACGAGGGCCAGCGGAATGCCGGGGAGGCCGGCGCCCGAACCGACGTCGCAGACAGTCACTCCCTCGGGCACGACCTCGGAGAGCACCGCGCAGTTGAGCAGATGCCGCTCCCACAGCCTCGGAACCTCACGAGGGCCGATCAGCCCCCGCTTGACTCCCGCGTCCGCGAGCAACTCCGCGTACCGGACCGCCTCCGGGAAGAACTCGCCGAAAACCGTCCGCGCCTCCTCGGGCGCAGGGGGAAGTTCCTCTGCCTCCGTCACGGGAACCCGTCCTTCCTACCGCACTACGCACCGCAATGGGTGGCTGACTATCAGGCTGACAAAGATCGGCCCCGCCTGCGAACAGACGGGGCCGACACGACGAGGGGGTCAGGCGGGCAGCACGACGACGAAGCGCTGCGGCTCCTCGCCCTCGGACTCGCTGCGCAGGCCGGCAGCAGCCACCGCGTCGTGCACCACCTTGCGCTCGAAGGGGGTCATGGGCTGGAGCTTCACCGGCTCACCGGTGCTCTTGACCTCCTCGGCGGCCTTGGCGCCCAGCTCGGTGAGCTCGTCGCGCTTCTTGGCACGGAACCCGGCGATGTCCAGCATGAGGCGGCTGCGGTCACCGGTCTCCCGGTGCACGGCGAGACGCGTCAGCTCCTGCAGCGCCTCCAGCACCTCACCGTCACGGCCCACGAGCTTCTGCAGATCCCGGCTGCCCGAGTCGCTGACGATCGAGACCGCGGCGCGGTCACCCTCGACGTCCATGTCGATGTCGCCGTCGAGGTCGGCGATGTCGAGCAGACCCTCGAGGTAGTCGGCCGCGATCTCACCCTCCTGCTCCAGGCGGGTCAGGGTGTCGCCACCCTGGGCGGCGGACGTGGTGCCTTCCGTCACGGATGGACTCCTTCTTACTTCTTGGACGAGGGGTGCTTGGGCCGCTGCTGGCCCTTGCGCTGTCCGGACTTGGTCTGGCGTGCGGAGCCGGCGGCGGGCTTGGCCGGCTGCTTGGGTTCGGCGGAACCCTGCGGCCCGTCGGCCTTCTTCTCCAGGGACGTCTTGGCCACACCCGGCTGCGTGGTCGCGGCCTGGCGCTTGGCCTTGGTCTGACGCTTGGGCTGCTGCCGACGGACACCGGCGGCCTCGGCCTCGGCGACGGCCGGGTCGGCCTTCTTCACCGTGCCGTCGGCCTGGGCGGAGAAACCGGCCTTGGCGAGGGCCGAGACGAAGCGGCGCTCGTTGTCATTGCGGTCCGGACCCTTGGCGACGATCGTCTGGACGACATTGCGCTTGCGGCGGCCGCGCACCTCGCCGTGGTGGGTGACGCTCTTCACCAGGCGCTCGAGGTAGTGCTCCTGGGCCTTGCTGCCCGGCGTCGGGTTCTGGTTGATCACGTACATCTGCTGGCCCATGGTCCACACGTTGGTGGTCAGCCAGTAGACGAGGACGCCGACGGGGAAGTTGATGCCCATCACGGCGAAGATGATCGGGAAGATGTACATCAGCATCTTCTGCTGCTGCATATACGGGGTCTTCACCGTCAGGTCGACGTTCTTCTGCATCAGCTGGCGCTGCGTGAAGAACTGCGAGGCCGACATGAGGACGATCATGATGGCGGTGACGACGCGGACGTCCGTCAGGGACGCGTTGAGCGCCTCGACCTTGCCCGGGTCGTCCATGAACTTCGCGGCGATCGGGGCGCCGAAGATGTGGGCCTCACGGGCGCTGTCGACCAGCTGCTGGTTGAGGCTGCCGATCGTGTCACCCGAGGCGATCTTGCTGAGCACGTGGTACAGCGCGAAGAAGAACGGCGACTGCAGAAGGATGGGCAGGCACGAGGAGAGCGGGTTGGTGCCCGTCTCCTTGTACAGCTTCATCATCTCTTCCGACTGGCGCTGCCGGTCGTTCTTGTAGCGCTCCTGGATGGCCTTCATCTTCGGCTGGAGCGCCTGCATGTTCCGCATCGACTTGATCTGCTTCACGAAGAGCGGGATCAGGCAGATACGGATGACGATCACCAGGGACACGATGGACAGACCCCAGGCCCAGCCCGTGTCGGGCCCGAAGATCGCACCGTACAGCTTGTGGAACTGGACGATGATCCACGAGACGGGTGTGGTGATGAAGCTGAACAGACTTGCAATCGTGTCCACTAATCAGGCTCCTTGAGCATTGGGCGAGGTCTCAGCGGCCGGGCTCGTCTCGGCGGAGTGCCCGCCCTTGCCTCCGCGCAGCCACGCGCGCAGCATTTCGTGCCAGCGAGGACGCTTGCGCGGCGGCACGTGGTCCACACCGCCGGGCGACCACGGGTTGCACCGCAGGATGCGCCAAGCCGTGAGCGCTGTGCCCTTCACGGCGCCGTGCCGGTCGATGGCCGTATATCCATAGTGGGAACACGACGGGTAGTACCTGCAGACAGGGCCCAGCAACGGACTGATCGTCCACTGGTAGATCTTGATCAGGGCCAGCAGCGGGTACTTCATCGCGCGCCCCCTCCCAGCAGCCGCTCCAGAGCGGCATCCAGGTCTCGGGCCAGCTGTGCGTGGTCGGCGTCGCCCGCGCCGGGCAACGCCCGTACTACCACCAGGCTACCGGCGGGCAGCGAGGCGAGCCGCTCACGCATCAGGTGCCGCAATCTGCGCTTCACCTGGTTACGGACGACTGCGCCGCCGACTGCCTTGCTGACGACGAAACCCGCACGCGTCGGGGGAGCGCTCTCCCCAGGCGCGTGCGGGTCCGTTGCACCGCTGCGTAGATGGACGACGAGGTGCGGGCGGCCTGCCCGGCGTCCCCGGCGTACCGCGGTCGCGAAGTCCTCGCGCCGCCTCAGCCGATTCTCGGTAGGCAGCACGTCATGACCTGGCCGCGATCAGGCGGACAGGCGGGCGCGACCCTTGCTGCGGCGGGACGCGAGAATCGCGCGGCCGGCACGGGTACGCATGCGCAGGCGGAAACCGTGGGTCTTCGCACGACGACGGTTGTTCGGCTGGAAGGTGCGCTTGCTCACTCGGGGGCTCCAGAAATGAATCGTGGTTGGCGGGGCATCGCCTGGCTGTCACCGTGCGCCCACGAGTAGCTCGCAATACGCCCGAGTGCACCGCTGTACGATCACATGAGGTGATCTTTGCCCATCGGAGGCAGGCGGCAGCAGCCATCGACAACTCGACCTGGTTACGGTACGCGCGGCTACGCCATCCGGTCAAACCAGGTCCCCGCCGACCCCCGCTATGCACAGGCTGTGGACAACAACTTGAACCGCGCGAGCTGCCACGACTACCGTGGCTGAACTCGGATTCCTTTCCTGCCTGTCCTTCCCATCCCGTCCCAAGAAGCACACATTCGTGGGACCTGTGAGAGAGCGTGCCCCGTGGCTGATGTACCCGCTGATCTTGCCGCAGTGTGGCCGCGCGTATTGGAGCAGCTCCTCGGGGAGGGGCAGCAGGGCATCGAGCCGAAGGACAAGCAGTGGATCGAACGCTGCCAGCCCCTGGCGCTGGTGGCGGACACCGCGCTGCTGGCCGTCCCCAATGAGTGGGGCAAGCGCGTCCTGGAGGGCCGGCTCGCACCGCTGATCAGCGAGACCCTCAGCCGGGAGTGCGGCCGCCCCATCCGGATCGCGATCACCGTCGACGACTCCGCGAGCGACCAGTCCGCCCCGGCGGCACCGGAGCGGCAGCAGCCGCAGCAGCACCGCTACGACGACCGCGGCCAGGGCGAGCCCTACGACACGTACGGCCGGTCCCTGGCGGACGACGGCCTGCCGACCGTGCGCCCCGCGTACCCCGACTACCAGCAGCAGCGTCCGGAGCCGGGCGCCTGGCCGCGTACGCAGGAGGACCTGTCCTGGCAGCAGCCGCGGCTCGGCGGCTTCCAGGACCGCGACCCGTACGCGACACCCCGCCCGCAGCAGCCGCACCACGACTACGGCTCCCCGCAGCAGGGCGAGCGCCAGGCGTACGACGGCCAGCGCACCGAGCGGCGCGACCTCGCCGACTCCCCGGGCCAGCACCGGCCCGGTGGCCCCGCAGGTCCCGGTGGCCCCGGTGGGCGCGGCGGCATGGGCGGCCCCGGATCGATGGGCGGCCCGGGCACCATGGCCGGCCCCGGTTCCATGGGGAGCGGCGGCTCGATGAGCGGGCCGGGCTCCATGGGTGGCCCGGCCGGTTCGGGCGGCGGCAGTGGGTCCGGCGGCACCGGAGGGCCGGGGGAGCAGCACGCGCGGCTGAACCCGAAGTACCTCTTCGACACCTTCGTCATCGGTTCGTCCAACCGGTTCGCGCACGCGGCCGCCGTCGCGGTCGCCGAGGCGCCGGCCAAGGCGTACAACCCGCTGTTCATCTACGGCGAGTCCGGCCTCGGTAAAACGCATCTGCTGCACGCGATCGGCCACTACGCCCGCAGCCTCTACCCGGGCACGCGGGTGCGGTACGTGAGCTCCGAGGAGTTCACCAACGAGTTCATCAACTCGATCCGCGACGGCAAGGGCGACGCCTTCCGCAAGCGCTACCGCGATGTGGACATCCTGCTGGTCGACGACATCCAGTTCCTGGCGAGCAAGGAGTCGACGCAGGAGGAGTTCTTCCACACCTTCAATACGCTCCACAACGCCAACAAGCAGATCGTGCTGTCCTCGGACCGGCCGCCCAAGCAGCTGATGACGCTGGAGGACCGGCTGCGCAACCGGTTCGAGTGGGGTCTGACCACCGATGTGCAGCCGCCGGAGCTGGAGACGCGTATCGCGATCCTCCGCAAGAAGGCGGTGCAGGAGCAGCTCAACGCCCCGCCGGAGGTGCTGGAGTTCATCGCTTCCCGGATCTCGCGGAACATCCGTGAGCTGGAGGGCGCGCTGATCCGGGTGACGGCGTTCGCCAGCCTCAACCGGCAGCCGGTCGACCTGGTCCTCACCGAGAGCGTGTTGAAGGACCTGATCCCGGGCGGCGAGGACTCGGCCCCGGAGATCACGGCTGGCGCGATCATGGCGGCCACCGCCGACTACTTCGGGCTGACGGTGGAGGACCTGTGCGGCTCGTCGCGTAGCCGGGTCCTGGTCACGGCCCGCCAGATCGCGATGTACCTGTGCCGTGAGCTGACGGATCTCTCGCTGCCGAAGATCGGCGCCCAGTTCGGCGGGCGTGACCATACGACGGTCATGCACGCGGACCGGAAGATCCGCGCGCTGATGGCGGAGCGGCGCTCCATCTACAACCAGGTCACCGAGCTGACCAACCGCATCAAGAACGGCTGACGGGCCGCGTCGACGCGAGGAGGGCGTCCTGGGACGGGGTCCCGGGGCGCCCTTCGTCGTTCTCCAGCGCCCGAAACGGCCCCTCCGCCGCCCGGCCGCCGCCCTCTGCCACCCCTCTGCCACCCCTCCGCCGCCCGTCCACGGGCCGTCCATCGGCCGTCCACCGCCTGTGTGCCGCCGGGCGGTGTTCGAATACCTGCGATGGTTGCCCTGTTCTCCACAGAGCTGCGGGCGATCTTCCGTCCACAGGGTGGGGACTGCGAAGTTATCCGGATCTCCTCCACAAGGGGGACGGGTGGGGGATCATCGCAGCAGGTCAGAGGGGTGTGGAATTGTGGCCGAGCGCTCTCCACAGGTTGTGGATGAAGGAGTCGTCCACAACCTGTGATCAAGGTTGTCCACCGGCGGCCCACAGGCACGGTCCCATGGTCCACAGCTTCTCCACACCGCTGTCCACTGTTCGGCAAGGAAACACGGGTGCTCACCGGCGCGAGTGAAAGCGGTCACATCAAGGTGATGGGTTGGGCTGTGGGGAACGTGGGTAAAGCTGGGGACAGGACTGGGGAGAAGTCCGGGTGGGCTGTGCATCGGGTGTGCAGAACTTTGCCGCGTCCACAGAAGACCCCACTTGTCCACGACTGCCGCCCACAGGGCCGGTGGACAAAAAACCTGCGATGACCTGCGTGGATGGTGTTATCCACGGTTTCCACAGGCCCTACTACTACCCCCACACAGAGAGAGCGGGGAATTCGCTTCGAAGCGGGGCCTGTGCACAACTCGGCCTCGGAGCTCCGGCCGCGGCTCGACGCGACTTGACCCCGAGCCGCACCGAGTGTCGGTGGCGTACGTCAGACTGGTCCCCGGCATCCACCTGTCTGCCGCTGCGGCGGCGGAGGAACGGGATGCCGGACGAGGAAGGCCAGCAGGGCGAGCCAGCAACAGCAGGAGGCGGTTCCGGTGAAGATCCGGGTGGAGCGCGATGTACTCGCGGAGGCGGTGGCCTGGGTGGCCCGTAGCCTCCCGGCCCGTCCGCCCGCGCCCGTACTCGCGGGCCTTCTTCTGAAGGCCGAGGACGGGGCGCTCAGCTTCTCCAGCTTCGACTACGAGGTCTCGGCGCGGGTCTCGGTCGAGGCCGAGGTCGAGGAGGACGGCACGGTCCTGGTCTCGGGCCGGCTCCTCGCCGACATCTGCCGCGCCCTCCCCAACCGGCCGGTGGAGATTTCCACAGACGGTGTACGGGCGACCGTGGTCTGCGGCTCCTCCCGCTTCACGCTCCACACCCTCCCTGTGGAGGAGTACCCGGCGCTGCCGCAGATGCCGACGGCGACCGGCACGGTCCCCGGCGAGGTCTTCGCCTCCGCCGCCGCCCAGGTGGCCATCGCCGCCGGCCGTGACGACACGCTGCCCGTCCTGACGGGTGTCCGCATCGAGATCGAGGGCGACACGGTCACGCTCGCCTCCACCGACCGCTACCGCTTCGCGGTCCGCGAGTTCCTGTGGAAGCCGGAGTCCCCGGACGCCTCGGCCGTCGCGCTGGTGCCCGCCAAGACGCTGCTGGACACCGCCAAGGCGCTGACCAGCGGCGACACCGTCACGCTCGCGCTGTCCGGCTCGGGTGCGGGCGAGGGCCTGATCGGTTTCGAGGGCGCCGGGCGCCGCACCACCACGCGGCTCCTCGAAGGCGACCTGCCGAAGTACCGGACGCTCTTCCCGACCGAGTTCAACTCGGTGGCGACGATCGAGACGGCGCCGTTCGTCGAGGCCGTGAAGCGTGTGGCCCTGGTGGCCGAGCGCAACACCCCGGTGCGGCTCAGCTTCGAGCAGGGCGTGCTGATCCTGGAGGCCGGCTCCAGCGACGACGCACAGGCTGTGGAGCGTGTCGACGCGAACCTGGAGGGCGACGACATCTCGATCGCCTTCAACCCGACGTTCCTGCTGGACGGCCTGAGCGCGATCGACGCGCCGGTGGCGCAGCTGTCCTTCACCACGTCCACCAAGCCGGCGCTGCTCAGCGGCAAGCCGGCCATGGACGCGGAGGCGGACGAGGCGTACAAGTACCTGATCATGCCGGTGCGGCTGAGCGGCTGAGCGCCAGTCGGCGGCTCGGCCCGGGTACTGCTGGGGGTTCGGGGGTCGTACCCCGAAGAGTGCAGCATGCCGGTGCGGCTGAGTGGCTGAGCCGCTCAACCGGCCTGGCGGCGGGCGCAGAGTGAGCGCCCGACCCCACAGGTGTGCACCCGTGTCCGGGCGTAGTCTCGGACACGGGTACGAACTCGCACACAACGCGTAAGGAAGATCTGATGGAGCTCGGTCTCATCGGCCTCGGCAAGATGGGCGGCAACATGCGCGAGCGCATCCGCCGCGCGGGTCACACAGTCGTCGGGTACGACCGCAACCCGGACCTCGCCGATGTCCACAGCCTCGAAGAGCTTGTGGGCAAGCTCAAGGGCCCCCGCGTCGTGTGGGTCATGGTCCCGGCCGGTGAAGCCACGCAGTCCACGATCGACGAGCTGGCCGAGCTGCTCTCCCCCGGCGACGTCGTCGTCGACGGCGGCAACTCGCGCTGGACCGACGACGAGAAGCACGCGGAGGAGCTGGGCCGCAAGGGCATCGGCTTCGTCGACTGCGGTGTCTCGGGCGGTGTGTGGGGCCTGGAGAACGGCTACGCGCTGATGTACGGCGGTGCCGCCGAGGACGTCGCGAAGGTCCAGCCGGTCTTCGACGCCCTGAAGCCGGAGGGCGAGTTCGGGGCCGTCCACGCGGGCAAGGTCGGTGCCGGCCACTTCGCGAAGATGGTCCACAACGGCATCGAGTACGCGATGATGCAGGCCTTCGCCGAGGGCTGGGAGCTGCTGGAGGCCGTCGACTCCGTCACCGACGTGCGTGAGGTCTTCCGGTCCTGGCAGGAGGGCACGGTCATCCGTTCCTGGCTGCTGGACCTGGCCGTCCGCGCCCTGGACGACGACGAGCACCTGGAGGGCCTGCGCGGCTACGCGGCCGACTCCGGCGAGGGCCGCTGGACGGTCGAGGCCGCCATCGACAACGCCGTGCCGCTCCCGGCGATCACGGCGTCCCTCTTCGCGCGGTTCGCGTCCCGCCAGGACGACTCCCCGCAGATGAAGATGATCGCGGCGCTGCGCAACCAGTTCGGCGGCCACGCGGTCGAGGCCAAGAAGTAATCCACAGGCTGTGCACCGCCGCTGTTGAGCGGTGTACGGCCACGCCGGGGGAAGGTCGGCGCACAACCCATGCACGTCACGCACCTGTCGCTGGCCGACTTCCGCTCGTACGCCCGGGTCGAGGTCCCGCTCGATCCGGGCGTCAGCGTCTTCGTCGGCGCCAACGGACAGGGCAAGACCAACCTCGTCGAGGCGATCGGCTACCTCGCGACGCTCGGCAGCCACCGCGTCTCGTCGGACGCGCCCCTCGTCAGGATGGGCGCCGAGCGGGCGATCATCAGGGCGGCCGTCCGGCAGGGCGACCGTCAGCAGCTGGTCGAGCTGGAACTCAACCCGGGCCGCGCCAACCGGGCCCGGATCAACAGGTCCTCGCAGGTCAGGCCGCGTGACGTGCTGGGGATCGTACGGACCGTGCTGTTCGCGCCGGAGGACATGGCGCTGGTCAAGGGCGACCCCGGTGAGCGGCGCCGGTTCCTGGACGAGCTGATCACCGCTCGGTCGCCGCGCATGGCGGGGGTGCGCTCCGACTACGACCGGGTGCTCAAGCAGCGCAACACCCTGCTGAAGACCGCCGCGATGGCCCGGCGCCACGGCGGCCGTTCCATGGACCTGTCCACCCTCGACGTGTGGGACCAGCACCTCGCCCGGGCCGGCGCCGAGCTGCTGGCGCAGCGGCTGGATCTGGTCGCCACGCTCCAGCCGCTGGCCGCCAAGGCGTACGACCAGCTCGCGCCCGGCGGTGGTCCGGTCGCGCTGGAGTACCGTTCCTCCGCCGAAGGCCCGGGCACCGGCCGCGAGGAGCTGTACGGACAGCTGCTCGCCGCCCTCGCCGAGGTGCGCAAGCAGGAGATCGAGCGGGGCGTCACGCTGGTCGGCCCGCACCGCGACGACCTCGTGCTGAAGCTCGGCCGCATGCCGGCCAAGGGGTACGCCAGCCACGGCGAGTCCTGGTCGTACGCGCTGGCGCTGCGGCTGGCCTCGTACGACCTGCTGCGCGCCGAGGGCAACGAGCCGGTGCTCGTCCTCGACGACGTCTTCGCCGAGCTGGACGCCCGGCGCCGGGAGCGGCTGGCGGAGCTGGTGGCCCCGGGCGAGCAGGTGCTGGTGACGGCCGCGGTCGACGACGACGTGCCGCAGCTGCTGGACGGGGCGCGGTACGCGGTGTCGGAAGGGTCGGTGGAACGCGTATGACCACACCTCCACAGCACACACCTCCCCAGCAGCCTCCCGCGGCGCCGGAGCCGTCCGGTGTGGACCTGGCACGGGTCGCGCTGCGTGCGGCGAAGGAGCAGGCCAAGGCCCGCGGTGCGGCCGCGCAGCAGAAGAAGCAGGCGCGGCGGGGCGGCGGCCTGCGCTCCGGTGCGCGCGCGGACGGGCGCGATCCGCTGCCGCTGGGCGCCGCGATCAACCGGCTGATCACCGAGCGCGGGTGGGAGACGCCCGCGGCGGTGGGCGGGGTCATGGGGCGCTGGCCGCAGATCGTGGGCGAGGACCTGGCGAAGCACTGTGTGCCGCTGCGGTACGACGAGGACCCGCAGGAGCGGGTGCTGACCGTGCAGTGCGACTCCACCGCGTGGGCCACGCAGCTGCGGCTGCTGGCGCCGCGGCTGGTGGCGCGACTGAACGAGGACCTGGGGCACGGGACCGTGCGGGCGATCAAGGTGTTGGGGCCCGGTGGTGCGGGGCGGCGCGGGTACGGGCCGCTGCGGGCGCCCGGTAGTACGGGTCCGGGCGACACGTACGGCTGATGCCTGGGCCGGGGTTCCGTCCCGGTCCTGCCCTTTCCGCAACCCGGGGCGCTGCCCCCGGACCCCCGAAGCCGCCGTGCGGTCCCGCTGTGCGTCCGCCCCTTTCCACAGGCGCTGTGAACGATCTTGGTGACCCCTGCGTACCCCCGGGACGGAACGTGGTTTCTGAGGCGGTGCTCACTGTTGCGGGCGGTTGACAGTCGGAAGCGCTGGGTGCCCGTGTGAGCCTCTTGGAGCCCCTTCCCGGATATGGGGAGTCGGTCGGCGCCCGTTGAGGGCGCCACATGCGGACTCAGGTACCGGCAAACCCCCATGAGTGTCAGCGCTACCGGTAGACTGGTAAGTAATCCCGCCCACTGCGGAACATGTCGAACGACACAGCCACCTCCGGACGTCCGGAGCGGTGGTTGTGCTGTGCCAGAAAGGGCGCTTCGTGGCCGATTCCGGCAACCCCAACGAGAACATCCCGTCCACTGCGGCCGGCGAGGCCGGCGACGCCGCCCCCCAGGCCGCTTCGTCGTACGACGCCAGCGCGATCACCGTCCTCGAGGGTCTGGACGCGGTCCGCAAGCGGCCTGGCATGTACATCGGCTCGACCGGTGAGCGTGGACTTCACCACCTCGTGCAAGAGGTCGTCGACAACTCCGTCGACGAGGCCATGGCCGGGCACGCGGACACGATCGACGTGACCATCCTCGCCGACGGTGGCGTCAGGGTGGTGGACAACGGACGAGGCATCCCCGTCGACATCCACCCCGTCGAGAAGAAGCCGGCCGTCGAGGTCGTGCTCACCGTGCTGCACGCGGGCGGCAAGTTCGGAGGCGGCGGCTACGCCGTCTCCGGTGGTCTGCACGGCGTCGGCGTCTCCGTCGTCAACGCCCTGTCGACCCGTGTCTCCGTCGAGATCAAGCGCGACGGGTACCGCTGGACCCAGGACTACAAGCTGGGCGTGCCCACCGCCCCGCTCGCCAAGCACGAGACGGTCGAGGACTCCGGTACGTCCGTGACGTTCTGGGCGGACTCGGACATCTTCGAGACGACCGAGTACTCCTTCGAGACGCTCTCGCGCCGCTTCCAGGAGATGGCCTTCCTCAACAAGGGCCTGCGGATCTCCCTGACCGACGAGCGCGAGTCCGCGAAGGCGACCATGAACGCCGACGACCCCGACGCCGCGGAGACCGCGGAGGAGGCGCCGGCGCGCACCGTCACGTACCACTACGAGGGCGGCATCGTCGACTTCGTGAAGTACCTCAACTCGCGCAAGGGCGAGCTGATCCACCCGACGGTGATCTCGGTCGAGTCCGAGGACAAGGAGCGCATGCTCTCCGTCGAGATCGCGATGCAGTGGAACTCGCAGTACACCGAGGGTGTGTACTCCTTCGCGAACACGATCCACACGCATGAGGGCGGTACGCACGAGGAGGGCTTCCGCGCCGCGCTGACGGGCCTCGTCAACCGGTACGCGCGCGACAAGAAGCTGCTGCGCGAGAAGGACGACAACCTCACGGGTGAGGACATCCGCGAGGGTCTGACGGCGATCATCTCCGTCAAGCTCGGCGAGCCCCAGTTCGAGGGCCAGACCAAGACCAAGCTGGGCAACACGGAGGCCAAGACCTTCGTGCAGAAGGTCGTCCACGAGCACCTGTCCGACTGGTTCGACCGCAACCCGAACGAGGCCGCGGACATCGTCCGCAAGGCGATCCAGGCCGCCACGGCCCGCGTCGCCGCCCGCAAGGCGCGCGACCTGACCCGCCGCAAGGGCCTGCTGGAGTCGGCCTCCCTGCCGGGCAAGCTGTCCGACTGCCAGTCGAACGACCCCACCAAGTGCGAGATCTTCATCGTCGAGGGTGACTCCGCCGGTGGCTCCGCCAAGTCCGGCCGGAACCCGATGTACCAGGCGATCCTGCCCATCCGAGGCAAGATCCTGAACGTCGAGAAGGCGCGGATCGACAAGATCCTCCAGAACACCGAGGTCCAGGCGCTGATCTCCGCCTTCGGCACCGGTGTGCACGAGGACTTCGACATCGAGAAGCTCCGCTATCACAAGATCATCCTGATGGCGGACGCCGACGTCGACGGCCAGCACATCAACACCCTGCTGCTGACCTTCCTCTTCCGCTTCATGCGGCCGCTGGTCGAGGCCGGGCACGTCTACCTGTCGCGCCCGCCGCTGTACAAGATCAAGTGGGGCCGGGACGACTTCGAGTACGCGTACTCGGACCGCGAGCGCGACGCGCTCGTCGAGCTCGGCAAGCAGAACGGCAAGCGCATCCGCGAGGACTCCATCCAGCGCTTCAAGGGTCTGGGCGAGATGAACGCCGAGGAGCTGCGGATCACCACCATGGACCAGGACCACCGCGTGCTCGGCCAGGTCACGCTGGACGACGCGGCCCAGGCCGACGACCTGTTCTCGGTGCTGATGGGCGAGGACGTGGAGGCACGGCGCTCGTTCATCCAGCGCAACGCCAAGGACGTCCGCTTCCTCGACATCTGAGTCGGTCTCTGCTGACCGTACGAAAGGACTGAAGACCAGCAATGGCCGACGAGAACACTCCTGACACTCCCGACACCCCGGTCGCCGTGACGCCGGAGGAGGAGCCCACCGTCCCCGGTGTGGGCCTGCGCGTCGAGCCCGTCGGGCTCGAGACGGAGATGCAGCGCTCCTACCTGGACTACGCGATGTCCGTCATCGTGTCCCGGGCGCTGCCCGACGTACGGGACGGCCTCAAGCCCGTCCACCGCCGTGTGCTGTACGCGATGTACGACGGCGGCTACCGGCCCGAGAAGGGCTTCTACAAGTGCGCCCGCGTCGTCGGCGACGTCATGGGTACGTACCACCCGCACGGCGACACCTCCATCTACGACGCCCTGGTCCGCCTGGCCCAGCCGTGGTCGATGCGCATGCCGCTGGTGGACTCGAACGGCAACTTCGGCTCCCCGGGCAACGACCCGGCCGCCGCCATGCGCTACACCGAGTGCAAGATGGCGCCGCTGTCGATGGAGATGCTCCGCGACATCGACGAGGAGACCGTCGACTTCCAGGACAACTACGACGGCCGGAACCAGGAGCCGACGGTCCTGCCGTCGCGCTTCCCGAACCTGCTGGTCAACGGCTCCGCGGGCATCGCGGTCGGTATGGCGACCAACATCCCGCCGCACAACCTGCGCGAGGTCGCGGCCGGCGCCCAGTGGGCGCTGGAGCACCCGGAGGCCACGCACGAGGAGCTGCTCGACGCGCTCATCGAGCGCATCAAGGGCCCCGACTTCCCGACCGGCGCCCTCGTCGTCGGCCGCAAGGGCATCGAGGAGGCGTACCGCACGGGCCGCGGCTCCATCACGATGCGCGCGGTCGTCGAGGTCGAGGAGATCCAGAACCGCCAGTGCCTGGTGGTCACGGAGCTGCCGTACCAGGTCAACCCGGACAACCTGGCGCAGAAGATCGCCGACCTCGTCAAGGACGGCAAGATCGGCGGCATCGCCGACGTCCGCGACGAGACGTCCTCCCGCACCGGTCAGCGCCTCGTCATCGTGCTGAAGCGGGACGCCGTCGCGAAGGTCGTCCTGAACAACCTCTACAAGCACACCGACCTGCAGACGAACTTCGGCGCGAACATGCTCGCGCTCGTCGACGGTGTGCCGCGCACGCTCTCGCTGGACGCGTTCATCCGCCACTGGGTGACGCACCAGATCGAGGTCATCGTCCGGCGGACGCGGTTCCGGCTGCGCAAGGCCGAGGAGCGGGCGCACATCCTGCGCGGTCTGCTCAAGGCGCTCGACGCGATCGACGAGGTCATCGCGCTGATCCGGCGCAGCGAGACGGTCGAGGTGGCCCGCGAGGGCCTGATGGGCCTGCTGGAGATCGACGAGATCCAGGCCAACGCCATCCTCGAGATGCAGCTGCGCCGCCTCGCGGCCCTGGAGCGCCAGAAGATCGTCGCGGAGCACGACGAGCTCCAGGCGAAGATCAACGACTACAACCAGATCCTCGCCTCCGAGGAGCGCCAGCGGCAGATCGTCAGCGAGGAGCTGGCGCAGCTGGTGGAGAAGTTCGGCGACGACCGCCGGACGCAGCTGGTGCCCTTCGACGGTGACATGTCCATCGAGGACCTGATCGCCGAGGAGGACATCGTCGTCACCATCACGCGTGGCGGCTATGTGAAGCGGACGAAGACGGACGACTACCGCTCGCAGAAGCGCGGCGGCAAGGGCGTGCGCGGCACGAAGCTGAAGGAAGACGACATCGTCGACCACTTCTTCGTCTCCACCACGCACCACTGGCTGCTGTTCTTCACCAACAAGGGCCGGGTCTACCGGGCCAAGGCGTACGAGCTGCCGGACGCGGGCCGGGACGCCCGTGGCCAGCACGTCGCGAACCTGCTGGCCTTCCAGCCGGACGAGCAGATCGCCGAGATCCTCGCCATCCGCGACTACGAGGCCGCGCCCTACCTGGTCCTCGCCACCAAGGCGGGCCTGGTGAAGAAGACCCCGCTGAAGGACTACGACTCGCCCCGCTCCGGCGGTGTCATCGCGATCAACCTGCGGGAGCGCGAGGACGGCAGCGACGACGAGCTGATCGGCGCCGAGCTGGTGTCCTCCGAGGACGACCTGCTGCTCATCAGCAGGAAGGCGCAGTCGATCCGGTTCACCGCGACGGATGACGCGCTGCGCCCGATGGGCCGTGCCACCTCCGGTGTGAAGGGCATGAGCTTCCGCGAGGGCGACGAGCTGCTGTCGATGAACGTCGTCCGGCCGGGTACGTTCGTCTTCACCGCGACGGACGGCGGCTACGCCAAGCGGACGCCCGTCGACGAGTACCGCGTCCAGGGTCGTGGCGGTCTGGGCATCAAGGCTGCGAAGATCGTGGAGGACCGCGGTTCGCTCGTCGGTGCGCTGGTGGTGGAGGAGAGCGACGAGATCCTCGCCATCACGCTGTCCGGTGGTGTGATTCGTACGCGAGTCAACGAAGTCAGGGAGACGGGCCGTGACACCATGGGCGTCCAGCTGATCAACCTGAGCAAGCGCGATGCCGTCGTCGGTATCGCTCGTAACGCCGAGGCCGGCGCCGAGGCCGAGGAGGCCGTGGAGGCCGCCGAGGCGGAGAGCGGCACCGCGATCGAGGCAGCCGAGGGCACGGAGTCCTCGGTCGGGGAGCACGAGGAGTAGATCGTGAGCAAAGCCACGGGCGCCGGATCGGCCGGCTCTGCCGCTTCAGGCACGGACGGTGCCCGTGGCCCAGCCACGGACTCCCAGGGGGTTACGGTGACCGACACCAAGGGGCCGAAGCCCCCGTACGAAACGTTCGACGACGGCCCGCTGCCCGGCGACCGGCCGTCCTCCGGCCAGTCCGCCCAGCCGTACCACCCGCCGCAGGCGTACGCCACGCAGGGCGGCGAGGCGGGTGCCGCCGTGCGCAAGCCCCGTACGGGTGCCAAGACGACGCCCCGGACGCGCAAGGCGCGGCTGCGGGTCGCCAAGGTGGACCCGTGGTCGGTGATGAAGGTCAGCTTCCTGCTGTCCATCGCGCTGGGCATCTGCACGGTGGTCGCGGCGGCGGTGCTGTGGATGGTCATGGACGCCATGGGCGTCTTCTCCACGGTCGGCGCCACGATCAGCGACGCCACCGGGTCCAACGAGCACAACGGCTTCGATCTTCAGGCCTTCCTGTCGCTGCCGCGCGTGCTGATCTTCACGTCGGTGATCGCGGTCATCGATGTGGTGCTGGCCACGGCCCTGGCGACGCTCGGCGCCTTCATCTACAACCTGTCCGCCGGTTTCGTGGGCGGCGTCGAGCTGACGCTGGCCGAGGACGAGTAGCGGATTTGGGGACTGGACGCTCTGTGCGCTAATCTTCAGAGGTCAGCGCGCAGCGCGGAGGGGCTATAGCTCAGTTGGTTAGAGCGCATCCCTGATAAGGATGAGGCCACAGGTTCAAATCCTGTTAGCCCCACAGAACGAAGGCCCCCGGTCGATCGGACCGGGGGCCTTCGGCGTTCCCGGCGGGTGCGGCCGGGGTGGAGGGACGATGGGCCGGACGTAGGTCACCGATTGGTATCGGTCGGTGTGTATAGTCGGGCGCCATAAGGTCCCCTACGTCAACGAAAGACGAGGTCGCGCGGTGAAGAAGCTTCTCCTGGTCGCACTGGCCGCCATCGGCGGGCTCCTCGTGTACCGCCAGATCCAGGCGGATCGCGCCGAGCAGGATCTGTGGACGGAGGCGACCGACTCCGTGCCCGCAGGTTCGTGAGACGCGTGCAGTTCTTGACGGGCCCCGGCCGCTGAGAGGCGGCCGGGGCCTCGTGCTGTCAGGGCCCCGCCGGCCGTGTCGTGCCGGCGGGGCCCTGTGCTGTCGCGGGACTGTGACGGCCTCGCCATTGAATTTACGCAAGCAAATGAATAGCTTGCATTGGTGAATGGGGGGCGGGGGTGGGAAGTTCGCCGACGCCCGGACCTGCGGGGACAAGAGGGGTCTATCGGGCGGCCGCGCAGACAGCGACGGCGTCGCCGGGGCAGGATGGACCGGCCGCTGGGGCCGCCACGGGGCGGCGTACGGCGGCGGCCACGGAGACGACGAGGGGAAACGCGTGAAGAGGCGGGGCGGTGGCACGGCGGCCGGCCGGACGACGTCGGCCGGCACGGCTGCGATGTGCGTGGCGGCGATGTGCGTGGCGGCGATGTGCGTGGCGGCGCTGGCGGGCCTGCCCGCACAGCAGGCATGGGCGGCGGGGGAGCCGGCCCCGTACGCCTTCGCCGAGGACGTACGGGCGGTCAAGGGCGCCTCGACCACGAGCGACGCCCCGCAGCTTGCCGCGGGCGGCACGTACAAGGACGCCGTCAAGCGGGACGGCAAGCTGATCTACCGGGTCGACCTGGACGACGCCACGAACGCCTACGTCTCGGCGGTCGTCGTGCCGAAGCCGGGCGTCAAGGTCGCCTACCGGGACGAGCTGAAGCTGTCGCTCCAGGACCGGGACGGGACGGACTGCAGCAGCAACAGCGCCCAGTTCGGCTCGGCGGAGTTCGCGCGGCCCCTGGCCGTCTACGCGTACCGGACCCTGGGCGAGTCCAGCTGCCAGGAGGCGGGTTCGTACTACGTCGTCGTCGAGCGCGAGAGCCTCTCCACCTCGTCGCAGGAGCCCTGGGACCTGGAGATCCGGCACGTCCTGGAGCCGAAGCTGAAGGCGGCGGGGCCGACCGCCGCGCCCGAGGAGTGGCCCAGCGCCTCCCCCGAACCGCCGCCGGGCGGACCGCGCGAGCGGGCGGGCGGCACCAGCTTCTCCGACGCCCCCGGCCTCGGCGAGGGCGAGTGGACGGACCGCATCAAGCCCGGTGAGAGCCGCTTCTACCGGGTCCCGGTCGACTGGGGGCAGCAGCTGTACGTCAGCGCCGACCTGGGCAGCTCGTCCGGTGACGGCTTTGTGGGCGACGCGCTGCCGGTGTCCCTGTACAACCCGGCGCTCGGCCTGGTCGACAGCGTGAACTCGCTGGCCTACAACGGCAGGCAGAAGTCGTCGTCCTTCGACCCGCTGCCGCCGGTGCGGTACGAGAACCGTTTCAGCTCCGACTCGGAGCAGGAGCACCTGCGGTTCGCGGGCTGGTACTACCTGCGGGTGAGCCTCAACCCGAAGGTCGGGGAGAAGTTCGGGGCCAAGCCGTACGGCCTGACGCTGCGCGTCAGCCTCGAAGGGAAGGCCGAGCCCGCTCCCGCGTACGCCGGGCCGCCCGGGATCTTCGCCGTGACGGAGGAGGACAGGGCCGCGGCGGCCGACGGACAGAGCGGTACGGAGGCGGGGCGCAGCGGCACCATGCGGCTGGTCGCGGCGGGCGGCATCGGCGCCGGGACGCTGCTGCTGCTCGTCCTGGGCGCGTGGACGCTGCTGGGGCGCAGGCGGGCCGCCGCGGGCGCTCCAGGTGCCCCCGTGTCGCCGGACGCGCCGACGCAGTACGGCCCGCCGACGGCCTGGTAGCCACCGTACGGAAGTTGAGGGCCGGTCAGGTCTGGGTGAGCGCCCAGAAGCCGACGGCCAGGCAGGCGAGCGCCACCAGCAGGACCGGGATCGCCACCGCTCGGGGCGGTCCCGGGCGCCGCGCCGGCGCACGGCCGGCGGTGGTGGCCGGGACGGCCGCCGGGGACGCCAGGTGCTGGGGCGCGGTGGGGGCCGCCGTGTACGGCTGGGTGGCCGCCTGTTGGGGCGGCACGGGCACGGGATACGGCGGCGGGTAGGCGCCGGCCGGGCCGTGGGGCGCGGCGGGGGCGGGCGCCACGGGCGCCTGGGCGGCAGGTGCGGCGGCAGGCGCGGGTGCCGGGGTGGGTGGCGGTGTGGGCGGCTGCTGCGGCGGCGGGGCCAGGTGGAAGCTGCCCGTCTCGGACGGCGAAGGCTGGGCCGTGCCGGGTACGGGAGCGGGCGGCGCCGCCGTCGTGAGCGGGCCGTCGGGGCCGTACCCGGGCGGCAGCGGGCCGAGCTGGTCGAAGACCTCGACGGGCTCCTCCTCGCCCGTCGGGTCCGGCAGCATCTCGACCGCCGTCGTCAGCGCCTTGCGCGCGCCCGTGGCCGTACGGAACCGGGCCTGCGGATCGGGCTGGAGCAGCCCGGCGAGCACCTGCCACAGCGGCTCCGGGATGCCTTCCGGGGCGCCCGGTGTGCCATGGGCCAGGAAGTACTCCACGAGGGCCTGGGAGTCGGGCTTGCGGCCCTGGAGCAGGTACAGCGCGACGAGGCCGACCGCGAACAGGTCGGCGGGGAAGTCGGGCTCCGCACCCCGCAGTTGCTCGGGCGCGAAGTAGCCGGGCGTACCGACGATGTAGTTGGTCTCCGTCAGGCGCGGCTCGCCCTTGCGCATGGAGATGCCGAAGTCGGACAGCCGCAGGTGCGGCCGCCCGGTGCCGGTGGCCTCCAGCAGGATGTTCGCGGGCTTGATGTCGCGGTGCACGACCCCCTCCGCGTGCACCGCGGCCAGCCCGGACAGCAGCTGGTCGAGCAGCGTGCAGACGAACCGCGGTGGCAGCGGCCCGTAGTCCCCGATCACATGGGCCAGCGAACCGCCGCTGACCAGGTCCATGGTGAACAGGACCTTGTCGTCGTCGGCCGCCCAGCTGGCGGGGGCGAGGACGTGCGGGTGGTCGATGCGCAGGGCCTGCTCGCGCACGAAGCGCAGCAGGGTGTGCGCGTCGCTCTGCTGGAGCACCTTGGCCGCCACGTACCGGCGGCGGCGCTGGTCCCAGGCGCGCCACACGGCGCCCACGCCACCACGCCCGATCGGATCGATCAGCTCGTACCGACCAGCGAAGACCTCACCCATGGCGCCGCGCCGCTCCCCGTCCGTCCCGTGCCCTCAGCTCTGGTGTGCCTCGTAGTGCGCGACCGCGTCCGCGGTGCGCCCCGCTCCGTACACCCGGAGGAACTCTGCCAGTTCCGGATGCGTGGGGGCGAGCGAGTCCGCGGCGTCGATGATGTCGCCGGCGGCCGCGACGGAGCGCAGCAGGGACTGGATCTCCCGGACGACCCTGCGCACCGTCGGCGCGCCCGAGCCGGCCGTCTGCTGGCTGCTGGAGGTCAGCACGGAACCGCCCTGCGACTTCTTGATCTCGTCCATCCGGTCGGTCGCCTCCACCGCGCTCACACTGCCGTCGGCGACCAGGCTCGCCAGCTCCTGGAGGGCCTGGACGCGCTGGACGACGGCCGGATTGCCGATCTTCGCGCGCTGGCCGCTCATCAGCTGGGAGAGCATCGGAGCGGACAGCCCGAGCACCGCCGCGAGCCGGGCCTGATTGAGCCCGAGGTCGTCGATGAGCCGACGGAAGAGCGCCCCCAACGGCTCCCCGTACCAGCTGCGCTGGAGTTCTCTGGCTCTCGCGGTGGCTTCCTGCTGTGCTGCGTCCATTGGCGTCTCCCCATCGCTCCGGTTCGCTGCTGCGAACCTCGCGGAGCATCTTACGGAGCGTGGTCGCCCGCGGGGAGTCCCAATCCTTTTGCGGGATACCCGGGGTCACCCGGTACTCTGGTCTGCGACCGTCGGCCCGGCGGTCTCCGGGGCCTTAGCTCAGTTGGTAGAGCGCTGTCTTTGCATGGCAGATGTCAGGGGTTCGACTCCCCTAGGCTCCACGGCAAAAGCCCCTCCGGCCTGCGCGCACGCGCCAGGCACCGGAGGGGCTTTTCGTGTTTTTCCGCCGTTCTTCGCGCGCCTGTTGGGGCCGAACGGGTGGTGTTCATCGGAAGATCTGCCGACTGGTTGCGTCGTTCCCGCGTATCTCGAGATGCGTACACATCATGAGAAAGGTATGTAGATCGCCCAATCCGAAAGCGAGGGGCCATGGCCGCCGCCGTGAAGGTCAAGCAGTTCTGGACCGCGATCGTCTCCTTCTTCTGCGGGCTCCTCGCGGGGCTCCTGCCCTCCGGCAAGCCGGCGGCGCCCGCCGCGGCCGCGCGGCGGACGGCCGCCGTGGTGCTGCCGAAGCAGCGGACCGCGCCCGCGGTGGCCGTACCCGGGCGCAGGGCGGCACGGGGGCCGGCCCTGCCTCCGACGATCAAGCAGCGCATCCGGGCCGAGGCCCACGGGTCGTCGCCTTCCGTACGGCGCCTGCCCGGGGCCGGTGACGCGGCTGCGTCCCCCTCGCCGTCCCCCGTCGCGGCCGGTGCCACCGCCGGTGTCGGCGGTGGCACCGGGGCGTAGCGCGCGTCGCGTCAGCGACGGTCGTCGTCGTCCTCGTCCTCCGTGGTCTCGGGCTGCGCGCCCGGTTCCGCCCCGGCCTCCGGGGTGAGTGAGGCGGGACCGCTGCCGTCGACGGAGGTGAGCGGCTGCTCGGAGAGGTCCGTGGCCGCCGGGGGCTCGACCAGCCAGTCGGGGTTGGCCTGCTTGTCCCACCACTTCCACGCGGCCACCGCGCCGCCGAACAGCACGCCGATGACCGCGACGCCCTTGACGGCGCGGCCGGTCCTCGCCCGGCGCCGCTGCTTGCGCATGAGCTTCCTGATGTCCTTCGGCCTCACCTGACCGCGCAGTGCGGCCAGGGTGGCGATCGAGCGGGCCATGGCCTCGTCCCGTACGGGACCCGCCGCGGCCCTCGCCTGGTTCACCCGCGGCGCGGTGAAGTCCGCCGCCTGCCGGGCGGCCTTACGGGTACGCAGCGCGGCCCGGTGCGCGGCCTCGTCCATCTTCGGCGGGACGCGGGGCGCGACGTACGCGTCGTACTGGACACGGGCCCTGCGGGCTGCCCTGGAGACCTTCGGCGCCATCTTCACGCGTGCCTCGTGCGCGTAGTGCGCGGCTTGTTCCTTCGCCGAGTCGGCGTAGGGCGCCACCACTTCCGCGGCGTGCAGCACGCTCTCCTTCGCCGAACCGGTCGCGGCGCGCACGCTGTCCATGCGGGTCACGGGATCCTCCTCCTCGGTGGCGGGTCGATACTTCGCCTTTCCGCCCATTTCGAAATCATGCCTGCCGGTCTCCCGGTCGGCATGCGGTACGGGCATCCGGGGCAATGGCGGACGGCGCGGGCGCCTCCGCCCGCGGACAAGGCCTGCCTTTTGTCCCCCGTAGGCCCTTCCGTGCGAGGATCGGTACACGTCAGAGGAGATCGAAGGAAGGCACACCGTGGCCGAGCAGCTTTACGCCACCCTGAAGACCAACCGCGGCGACATCGAGATCCGGCTTCTGCCGAACCACGCGCCGATCACGGTCAGGAACTTCGTCGAGCTCGCCAAGGGCGAGCGTGAGTGGACGCACCCGGCGACGGGCAAGAAGTCCACCGACCGCCTGTACGACGGCACCGTCTTCCACCGGGTCATCAGTGGATTCATGATCCAGGGCGGCGACCCGCTGGGCAACGGCACCGGCGGTCCGGGCTACGAGTTCAAGGACGAGTTCCACCCGGACCTCGCGTTCACCAAGCCGTACCTGCTGGCCATGGCCAACGCCGGCCCGGGCACGAACGGCTCGCAGTTCTTCATCACCGTCGCGCCGACGACCTGGCTGACGGGCAAGCACACGATCTTCGGCGAGGTCACGAACGACGCCGGCAAGAAGGTCGTGGACGCCATCGCCACGACCCAGACCAACCCGCGCACCGACCGCCCGGTGCAGGAGGTCGTCATCGAGTCCGTGGAGATCGAGACCCGCGAGGGCTGATTCCCCGTACGGAAACTTTCCGCCCCGTCCATCCGTAAGGATGGGCGGGGCGTTGGTACGCACGACGACGAGGGGATCCCCATGGATCAGGAGCAGGCGCCGAACGGGCTGTCCAGCTGCTACCGCCACCCCGGGGTGGAGACCGGTATCCGCTGCACCCGCTGCGAGCGGCCGATCTGCCCGGACTGCATGGTCTCGGCGTCGGTGGGCTTCCAGTGCCCGGAGTGCGTACGCAACGGGTCGGGCACGGGGCACGCGCCGGGCGCCAGCCGGCCGAGGACGCTCGCGGGCGCCGCCGTCACGGCCGGGGACCCGCACCTCGTCACCAAGATTCTCATCGGGCTCAACCTGGCGGTGTTCGTCGCCGCGCTGGCCGTCCCGGCCCTGGTCGAGGACCTGATGCTCATCGGCCGCGCGTTCGACTTCCAGACCGCCCAGTGGCTGGGTGTCGCGGACGGCGAGTGGTACCGGCTGGTCACGTCGATGTTCCTGCACCAGGAGGTGTGGCACATCGGGTTCAACATGATCGGCCTGTGGGTGCTGGGCGGGCCCCTGGAGCCCGCGTTCGGCCGGGTGCGCTATCTGGCCCTGTATCTGCTGTCCGGGCTCGCGGGCAGCGCCCTCACGTATCTGCTGGCCGCGCCGAACTCCGGCTCACTCGGCGCGTCCGGCGCCGTGTGGGGGCTGATGGGCGCGACCTTCGTGCTGGTCCGGCGCCTCAAGTACGACCCGCGTCCGGTCGTGGGTCTCATCGCGCTGAACGTGCTGATCACGGTGGTGTTCCGGGACACCATCGCCTGGCAGGCGCACCTCGGCGGTCTCGTGGCGGGCGCGATCATCGCGTACGGCATGGTCGGCGGGCCGCGCGAGCGGCGCGCGCCGATGCAGTGGGGCGCCTGTGCGCTGGTGCTGGCCGCCTCGCTGGTCACGGTCGTCGTGCGATCGTCCGACCTGTCGGTGCTCATGCTCGGTTGAGCGGCCACTGTCCCCAATGTTGTCCACAACAGGTGACCGGGCGGCTGCGCGCCGTCGGGAACACCTGTGCCCCTCGTCGCTGACCTGGGGGTTCTCCCAGGGCGACAAGGGGCGGGGCGCAGGCTTCAGGGCGTGGACGCAGTCACATCGGCGTCAACACCATGCGAGTTATCCACAGATCGTCTGACCTTTTCCACGGCTGTGCACAACGCTGTGGATAACTCGGGGGAGGGCTTGACGTGCCCGGGGTCCCCCGGCTACTTCCACTGCGTCGAGACGGCGAAGCCACCGGCGATGAAGCCGAAGCCGACGACGATGTTCCAGTTGCGCAGCGACTCCACGGGCAGGGTGCCGTCCGTGACGTAGAAGACGACGATCCAGGCCAGCCCGATCGCGAACAGCGCCAGCATCACCGGGGCCACCCAGCTGCGGTTGCTCAGCTTGATGGCCGTCGCCTGCTTCGCGGCCGGCGGCGGCGTGAAGTCGGCCTTCTTGCGGATACGTGACTTCGGCACGAGGGACTCTCCTGTCGATGCGCTGCGTTACCGCGCAGGGAACTCTGGCTGGTGGTGGCTGATACCGGACCGAGCGCGAGGGGGACCACCGCCGCGCCCGGGCGTCCGTTAGCGTAGTGCTTCCGCGACGTCCAAGGAGATAAGGGTACGTTGAGCAATTCCGCCGACTCTCCCGCAGAGCCGGCCCGGCGCGGGAAGTGGCAGCCGGTCCGGCTGCTGACCGCTGCCGTTTTCGCGCTCGCCGGCCTGATCTTCGTCACCAGCTTCAACACCGCCAAGGGCACCAACATCCGGACGGACGCCTCCCTGCTGCGGCTCTCGGACCTGGTGCGCGAGCGCAGCGCCAAGAACGCCGAGCTGGAGGAGTCCACGGCGACCGTGCGCGGCGAGGTGGACGCCCTGGCCCGCCGCGACGACGGTTCCAGCCAGGCGGAGGACGCCCGGCTCGGCGCCCTGGAGAAGGCCGCGGGCACCACCGAGGTCGCCGGCGAGGGCCTCACGGTCACGCTGAACGACGCGCCCCCGAACGCGCAGGCGGCGCCCGGCTACCCGGAGCCGCAGGCCAACGACCTGGTCATCCACCAGCAGGACCTCCAGGCCGTCGTGAACGCGCTGTGGCAGGGCGGCGCCCGGGGCATCCAGGTCATGGACCAGCGGCTGATCTCCACCAGCGCCGTGCGCTGCGTGGGCAACACGCTGATCCTGCAGGGCCGGGTCTACTCGCCGCCGTACAAGGTCACGGCCGTGGGGGACACCGGGAAGCTGCGACGGGCCCTCAACGACTCCCCCGCGATCAAGAACTACCAGCTCTACGTGAAGGCCTACGGCCTCGGCTGGAACGTCGAGGAGCGCGGGGCGATGACTCTTCCCGCCTATTCCGGCACAGTGGACCTCCACTACGCGAAGCCCATCACCTAGTCCGCGGCGGCGACGGGAGGGCGCCCGTGCGACTGATCGTGAGGACCCTCAGCGAGCTGTGCATCACCGCAGGCGCCGTGATCCTGCTGTTCGTGGCGTACGTGCTGCTGTGGACCGGCGTCACGGCGGAGGCCGCGGGCGCCCGGCAGATCGAGTCCCTGGAGAGCCGCTGGGTGGCCCGGGAGCCCGTACGGCCCCCGACGGCACCACCGGCCTCGCCCGCCCCGGCACCCCCGCCCTCGCCCGCTGCCCCCGAGCCCTACCGGGAGGGCGAGCCCTTCGCCGTGATGTACGTCCCCCGGTTCGGGGCCGGCTGGCACTGGCCGGTCCTGGAGGGCACCGCCACCGACACCCTCAAGAAGGGCCTGGGTCACTACCCCGGAACGGCGCGCCCCGGGGAGGCCGGGAACTTCTCGGTGGCCGGACACCGTCGTACGTACGGTGATCCGTTCCGGGACTTCCCGCGGCTCCGCCCCGGCGACGCGGTGATCCTCAACGACGGGACCACCTGGTTCACGTACCGCGTCGTGAGGCCGCCGTACCGGACCGTGCCCGGCGACATCGGAGTGATCGACCCGGTGCCGCGGCCGGACCGGTCCGGGTTCACGGGGCCGGGCCGCTACCTGACGCTGACCACCTGCGACCCCGAGTGGGGCAGCAGCCACCGGCTGATCGCCTGGGCCCGGCTCGCGGCCACGCAACCCGTGGACCGGGGCAGGCCCGCGGCTTTCCACAGCTGACCCACCGGGGCGGGATCGCCCCGTACTCTGGTGCGGTATCGAAGGGCATTCGACGGAAGGAACCAGCAGACGTCATGTACGGCTGGATCTGGCGGCATCTCCCGGGCAACGCATGGGTGCGGGCTCTCATCTCGCTCGTGCTCGTCCTCGGGGTCGTCTATGTGCTCTTCCAGTACGTGTTCCCTTGGGCGGAGCCACTGCTTCCGTTCAACGATGTGACGGTGGACGGTCAGTGAGCGCGCGCATCCTCGTCGTCGACAACTACGACAGCTTCGTCTTCAACCTGGTCCAGTACCTCTACCAGCTCGGCGCCGAGTGCGAGGTGCGCCGCAACGACGAGGTGCAGCTGAGCCACGCCCAGGACGGCTTCGACGGCGTCCTGCTGTCCCCGGGCCCCGGCACCCCGGAAGAGGCCGGCGTCTGCGTCGACATGGTCCGGCACTGCGCGGCCACGGGCGTGCCGGTCTTCGGTGTCTGCCTCGGTATGCAGTCGATGGCCGTGGCGTACGGCGGTGTGGTCGACCGCGCGCCCGAGCTGCTGCACGGCAAGACCTCGCCGGTCGTCCACGAGGGCAAGGGTGTCTTCGCCGGGCTGCCCTCGCCGTTCACCGCGACGCGGTACCACTCGCTGGCCGCCGAACCGGACACGCTGCCGGACGTCCTGGAGGTCACGGCCCGCACGGAGGACGGCATCATCATGGGGCTGCGCCACCGTGAACACGCGGTGGAGGGCGTGCAGTTCCACCCCGAGTCGGTGCTCACCGAGCACGGACACCTGATGCTCGCCAACTGGCTGGTGCAGTGCGGTGACACGGGGGCGGTCGGCCGGTCTGCGGGCCTCGCGCCGGTGGTGGGCAAGGCCGTCGCGTGACCGCCCCGCGCCCGGAGCACGACGCGGCGGGGGCCGGGTCCGCGTCGAGCGCGTCCGGGTCGCCGTGGTTCCGGGCGGCGAACATTCCGGAGCAGGAACCACAGACGCGGCCGGGCCCTCAGCAGGACCCGGCCGCCACCGCACCGGAGCCACAGATTCCGGATCCTGGCGCGGGCTGGCAGCAGCAGCCCTACGAGCCGTACGGGACGTACCAGCCGGACGGGACCTACGCGGCGTACGGAACCCAGGAGCAGGCCCCGCAGCCGCCCACGCAGCGCTACGAGGCCCAGCAGCCCTACAGCGCCTCCTACGAGGCGCAGCAGGCCCAACCGCCCCAGCGGGCCCAGCAGGCCCACGAGCCGTACGAGCAGCCCTATCGGGCGCCGCACGAGACGACGTACGAAGAGGCGCACGAAGAGCCGTACCGGGAGTCGTACGCGGATCCCTCCCCCGCCCCGCCCGTCCGCGACGACGAGACGATCGGGCTGCGCACGGTCGAGCAGCCGCGAATAACCGAGGACGAGGCCGAGCGACCCACCGGAGGCCGCGCCGAGCGGCGCCGGGCCGCCAAGGCGCGCGGACGCCGGCGCGCGCCCGCCCCCACGGCCCCGCCCACCGCCTCGCCGACCGGCGCCCCCCTGTCCCGCGTCGAGGCCCGGCGCGCGGCTCGCGCCGCGAAGGACAGCCTCGGCGTCATCGCCAGCCGGGTCATCGGTGAGATCTTCATCACGTTCGGCGTGGTCATGCTGCTTTTCGTCACCTACCAGCTGTGGTGGACGAACGTGCAGGCCGGCCTGGAGGTCGACAAGGCCAAGAACAGGATCACGGAGGACTGGGCCAAGGAGGACCGGACCCCCGGCGCCTTCGAGCCCGGCGAGGGTTTCGCGATCATGCACATCCCCAAGCTCGACGTCGTCGTGCCGATCGCCGAGGGCATCGACAAGGAGAAGGTGCTCGACCGCGGCATGGTCGGCCACTACGCGGAGGGCGCGCTCAAGACCGCCATGCCCTCCGACAAGCAGGGCAACTTCGCGGTCGCCGGCCACCGCAACACCCACGGCGAGCCGTTCCGGTACATCAACCGGCTGTCCCGGGGCGATGCGATCGTCGTGGAGACCCGGGACACGTACTACACGTATGAGATGGCCAGTATCCTGCCGCAGACCCCGCCGTCGAACATCACGGTGCTCAAGCCCGTGCCGGACGGCTCGGGGTTCACCGCGCCGGGCCGCTACATCACGCTGACCACGTGCACGCCGGAGTTCACCAGTACCTACCGCATGATCGTGTGGGGGAAGATGGTCGAAGAACGGCCGCGCAGCAAGGGGAAACCGGACGCGCTCGCAGGCTGAAACCTCAAGACGGGACAGATGTAGTGGCACGTGCGCGCAGCCGGATCGCCGGCGCCATCAGTGTCTTCGGCGAGCTGCTGATCACCGCAGGCGTGCTGATGGGACTGTTCGTCGTCTACTCCCTGTGGTGGACGAACGTCCTGGCGGACCGGGAGGCCGGCAAGCAGGGTGACCAGGTCCGCGACGCCTGGGCGGCCGAACAGGGCCCCGGCGCCCTCGACACCAAGGGCGGGCTCGGCTTCCTGCACGTCCCGGCGATGGACAACGGCGAGGTCCTGGTCAAGAAGGGCACCAGCCCGGACGTCCTCAACCACGGCGTCGCCGGCTACTACACGGACCCGGTCAAGTCCGCCCTGCCCGGCGACAGGACCGGCAACTTCACGCTGGCCGCGCACCGCGACGGCCACGGCGCGAAGTTCCACAACATCCACAAGCTGAAGTTCGGCGACTCGATCGTCTTCGAGACCAAGGACACGTGGTACGTCTACAAGGTCTACAAGACGCTGCCGCAGACCTCGAAGTTCAACGTCGAGGTCCTGCAGCCGGTGCCCGAGCAGTCCGGGGTCAGCAAGCCCGGCCGCTACATCACGCTGACGACCTGCACGCCGATCCTCACCTCCGACTACCGCTACATCGTGTGGGGCCAGCTGGAGCGCACGGAGAAGGTCGACAAGGACCGCACGAAGCCGGCGGAGCTGCGGTAGGGAGCCCTCCGCAGCGCCCACTGGATTCACCAGCAACGCCGGAGGCCCGGCACCCCGTGGGGGGTGCCGGGCCTCCGGCGTGCTGCGGCCGCTGCCCGGCTACTCCTGCTCGGTGCGCAGGACGGCACCGGTGGCGCCGCCGAAGAAGCCGCTGTTGTCGCCGTCGTCACCGCCGTTGCCGCCGTTGCTGTTGCCGCCGCCCAGGGCCTGCGTCTTCACGTTGACCGCCGAACCCGCGGGGGCCGGCTTGCCGTTCTTGGGGTCCTGGTCGACCACGAACGCGTTGTCGTCGTTGGGCCCGTCGATGTTGCCGATGGTCAGCCCGTGCGCGGCGAGCGTCTGCTTGGCCTGGCCCAGGGTCTGGCCGAACAGCTGCGGCACCTGCACCTGCTGTTGCTGCGGGCCCTTGGACACCTTCAGGGTGACCTGGGAGCCCTTCTCGACCCGCTCGCCGCCGCCGGGGGTCTGGCCGATGACCGTGTTCGCCGGCTGCTGGTCGTCGACGTCCTCGCGGACCACCTGGAAGCCGAGGGTCTCCAGCTGCTGCTTGGCCTGGTCGAACTGGTTGCCCACGACCGGCGGCACGCTGACCTTGCCCTGGGTGGCCACCGTGATGGTGATCTCGGTGCCCTTCTCCTGCTCGCTGTTGCCCTTCGGGTTCTGCCGGATGACCGTGCCGGGCTCCTTGTCGGACTCCTCGCGGTCGACCTTGACCTTGAAGCCCGCGGACTTCAGGTCGGCGGTCGCCGACTCCTCCGACTGCTCGACCACGTTCGGGACGAGGATCTTGGGGGCACCCGCCGAGACGACGACGGTGATCGTCTCGCCCTCGTTCATCGTGGCCTTGCCGTCCGCCTCCGGGTCCTGGCTGCAGATGGAGCCCTTGGGCTGGTCGCAGGGCTCCTCGCCCTTCTTCGCCAGCTTCACATGGGCGTTCTTCGCGAGCCGTTGCCCCTCGGTGTCGTACGGCTGGCCCACCAGGTTCGGGACGGTGACCTGGCGCGGGCCGTCGTCCTTGCCGAAGACCGACTTGCCGATCAGGATCGCGCCGACCAGCACCAGGATGCCCGCGAGGATCAGCAGGATCGTGGAGAGGTTGGACTTCTTCTGCGGCTGGCGGCGCCGGCCGCCGGAGCGGTCGTCGTAGCCGTAGCCGCCGTCGTCCGGGTTCATCGGCGGCAGCATCGACGTCTGCGCCGCCGGGTCCGCCGCGTGCATCGCGGTCGTCGGCTGGTCCGGGTGCGGGTAGCCGTAGCCACCGGGCGCGCCCATGGAGCCCATGCCCATCGCCGCGGCGGCGGCGACCGGCTGGCCGTCCAGGCAGGCCTCGATGTCGGCGCGCATCTCGTCGGCCGACTGGTAGCGGTAGTCCGGGTCCTTGACCAGGGCCTTCAACACGATCGCGTCCATCTCGGGCGTGATCTCGGGGTCGAAGTTGCTGGGCGGCTGCGGCTCCTCGCGTACGTGCTGGTAGGCGACCGCGACCGGGGAGTCGCCCACGAAGGGCGGGCGGACGGTCAGCAGCTCGTACAGCAGGCAGCCGGTGGAGTACAGGTCGGAGCGGGCGTCGACGGTCTCGCCCTTGGCCTGCTCGGGGGAGAGGTACTGCGCGGTGCCGATCACGGCCGCGGTCTGCGTCATGGTCATGCCGGCGTCGCCCATGGCGCGGGCGATGCCGAAGTCCATCACCTTGACCTGACCCGTACGCGTCAGCATGACGTTGGCCGGCTTGATGTCGCGGTGGACGATGCCCGCCCGGTGCGAGTACTCCAGGGCCTGGAGGATGCCGACCGTCATCTCGAGCGTGCGCTCGGGCAGCAGCTTGCGCCCGGAGTGCAGCAGCTCACGCAGGGTGGAGCCGTCGACGTACTCCATCACGATGTACGGGATGGAGATGTTGTCGACGTAGTCCTCGCCGGTGTCGTAGACCGCGACGATCGCCGGGTGGTTGAGCGAGGCGGCAGACTGGGCCTCACGGCGGAACCGGGCCTGGAAGGACGGGTCACGGGCCAGGTCGGCCCGCAGCGTCTTCACGGCGACGGTGCGGCCGAGCCGGGTGTCGTGCGCGAGGTAGACCTCGGCCATGCCACCACGGCCGAGCACCGAGCCCAGCTCGTACCGGCCGCCGAGGCGACGCGGCTCTTCCATAACGTTCCAGCCCTCTCCGTCAGTCCCGACCGCACCCGTCTGTGTGGTCCGGCGGTGTGCTGTTCGCGCATACGGTACCGGCCACGGCAAGCTGATCACTCCGCGACCACAAGCTGATACGGGACCGGTACACAGCGATCACGATCACCGCTTGCCCAGTACCGCCTGCATGACGTCGCGGGCGATCGGGGCGGCGAGGCCGCCGCCGCTGATGTCGTCGCGGGTCGCGTCGGAGTCCTCGACGACCACGGCGACGGCGACCGGGGAGCCGCTGTCCGTCTTGGCGTAGGCGATGAACCAGGCGTAGGGGCGGGCCTTGTTCAGCTCACCGTGCTGGGCCGTACCCGTCTTGCCGCCGACGGTGACGCCGTCGATCCTGGCCTTCTTGCCGGTGCCCTCGTTGACGACCTTCTCCATCATCTGCTGGACGAGCTGCGCGGTCTCCTGCGACATCGGGCGGCTCATCTCCTGGGGCTCGTTCTTCTCGAGCACGTCCAGGTTCGGGGCCTCCAGCTTGTCGACCATGTACGGCTTCATCAGCTTGCCGTCGTTGGCGATCGCCGCCGTGACCATGGCCATCTGGAGCGGGGTGGTCGCCGTGTTGAACTGGCCGATGGACGACAGGGCGTTTCCACCGCGGTCCATCTTCTTGTCGTAGACGGAGGCGGCGGCGCGGACCGGGGTGTCGACCTCCGGGTTGTTGAAACCGAACTTCTCGGACATCTCGACCATCTTGTCCCGGCCGACCTCGTCGCCGAGCTTCGCGAAGACCGAGTTGCAGGACCACTGCATCGCGTACATCAGCGACGCGTTCTCACAGCCCTGCGCGTGGTTCTTCATCGGCTTCGTCGACAGGGGCAGGAGGTACGGCTCCGGCGTGTCCGTCGCCGCGTTGATGTCCTTGATCTTGCCGGCCTCGATGGCGGCCGCCGCCGTGACGACCTTGAACGTCGATCCCGGCGGGTAGATCTCGCGCAGCGCGCGGTTCAGCTTCGGCTTGTTCTTGTCCTTCTCCAGCGACACCCACGCCTTCTCGTCGTTGCGCGAGTAGCCGGCGAAGGTGCCCGGGTCGTACGAGGGGGTGGAGGCCAGCGCGAGGATCTTGCCGGTCTGCGGGTCGATCGCCGCGACGGCGCCCTTCTTGTCGCCGAGGCCGTCGTAGGCGGCCTTCTGCGCGGCGGCGTTGAGGGTCGTGACGACGTTGCCGCCCTGCTTCTGCTCGCCCGTGAACATCGCGAGCGTGCGGTCGAAGAAGAGCCGGTCGTCGTTGCCCATCAGGATCGAGTCGTTCAGCTTCTCCAGCTGGGTCGCGCCGTAGGCCTGCGAGGCGAAGCCGGTGACCGGCGCCCACATCGGGCCGTCGATGTAGGTGCGCTTGTACTTGTAGAGCGGGTCCTTGGAGTCGACGGAGCCGGTGATCGGCTTGCCCTCGACGATGATGTTGCCGCGGACGGAGGCGTACCGCTCGATCGTCACCCGCTTGTTGCGCTCGTGCGAGTTCAGCTCGTCGGCACGGACGAACTGGAGCCAGTTGTCCCGCAGGAGCAGCGCGAGCACCAGGAGGCCGCAGAAGATCGCGATATGGCGCAGGGGCTTGTTCACGGGCGGACCACCTGGGTCATCTCGGCGTCGGGGTTCGGGGCGGGGGTGGGCGCGGGACGGCGCGCGGTGTCGCTGATCCTCAGGAGGATCGCGATCAGCGCCCAGTTGGCGATCACGGACGAGCCGCCGTACGCGAGGAACGGCATCGTCATACCGGTCAGCGGGATGAGGCCCATGACACCGCCGGCGACGACGAACACCTGGAGGGCGAAGGCGCCGGAGAGGCCGGTCGCCAGCAGCTTGCCGAAGGGGTCGCGGGCCGCGAGGGCGGTGCGCAGACCGCGCTCGGCGATCAGGCCGTACAGGAGGATGAAGGCCATGGCGCCGGCCAGGCCCAGCTCCTCGCCGACGGTGGCGAAGATGAAGTCGGAGTTGGCGGCGAACCGGATCAGGTCGGAGTTGCCCTGGCCGAGGCCGGTGCCGATGGTGCCGCCGGAGCCGAACGACATGAGGACCTGGGTCATCTGGTCGCAGGCCCACGCCATGTTGGTGTCCGGCGGGGCCGTCTTCAGGCACTCGAAGGGGTCGAGCCACGCGGCCACACGGGACTGCACGTGCGTCGCGAACGAGCCGACGGCGACGGCGCCGCCCACGGCCATCAGCAGACCCATGACGATCCAGCTGGTCCGCTCGGTCGCCACGTACAGCATGATCACGAACATGCCGAAGAACAGCAGCGAGGTGCCGAGGTCGTTCTCGAAGACCAGGATGGCCAGGCTGAGCGCCCAGATCGTGAGGATCGGGCCGAGGTCGCGGCCGCGGGGCAGGTAGAGGCCCATGAAGCGGCGGCTGGCCAGGGCGAGCGCGTCGCGCTTCACCATCAGGTAGCCGGAGAAGAAGACCGCGAGCACGATCTTGGCGAACTCACCGGGCTGGATGGAGAACGGACCGACCTTGATCCAGATCTTGGCGCCGAAGCTGTCCGTGCCGAGGCCCGGGACGAGCGGCAGCAGGAGCAGGACGATGGCGACCATCATCGAGATGTACGTGTAGCGCTGGAGCACCCGGTGGTCCTTGAGGAACAGGAGCACCAGCAGGAACAGCGCGACGCCGATCGCCGAGTACATGAGCTGCTTCGGCGCGTCCGGGCTGAACGTCTTGTACATGGCCTGCAGCCGCGGCGACTGGTCGAGGCGCCAGATCAGCACCAGGCCCAGGCCGTTGAGCAGCGTCGCGAGCGGCAGCAGGATCGGGTCGGCGTACTTGGCGAACTTCCGCACCAGCAGGTGGGCGATGCCCGCCAGCAGGCCGAGGCCCAGGCCGTAGCCGAGCATGCCGGCCGGGACCTCGCCGTCGAGGGCGAGGCCCACGTTCAGGTAGGCGAAGACCGGGATGGCGACGGCGAACGCGAGCAGCACCAGTTCGGTGTTGCGGCGGCTCGGTGCGTCGATCGCGCCAATGGTGGTCGTGTTGGTGACAACGCTCATGGTGGTGAAAGGCCCCCCTACGGGTGCTTACTGCTTGCCGCAGTTCGAGGCCAGCCTCTTCTCGTCCTCCGTGAGCGTCGGGCCCGGGAGGGGGTGGCTGCGGTGGTCGGCTTGGTGGACGCGGAGGCGCCGGCCGTGCCGCCGGCCTGCTCCTCGCTGGGCGGCGTGGCGCTCACGCTGTCGGACGCCTCGCGGGCCGCGGCCTGCTTCTTGCAGGCGCTCGCCTGGAGACCCAGCTCCTTGATCTTGGCCTCGGCCTTCGCCAGGCTGCCGCCCGCGATCGTTTCCTCGACCTGCTTCTGCTGGTAGGCGGGGAGGTACTTGAGTTCGATGTCGGGGTGGTCCTTCTCCACCTCCGACAGCGACAGCCACGCCAGGTCCTGGCTGATCCCCCGGTACAGCGCGACGTGACCCTCGTTGGCGCCCACGTAGTACTGGGTCTGGGTCCAGCGGTACCCGCCGTACAGGCCGCCGCCGATGACGCCGAGCGCGAGCAGCGTGTAGAAGCCGCGCTTGAACCACTTGCGGCCGGTGCGCGGCTTCTCCAGCTCGCTGTCCGCGTACGCCCCGAAGGAGCCCTCGGGGGGCATGCCGCCGTAGCCGAGGTCCTCGCCGCTGCCGGGCGGGCCGAAGCCGCCGCCGGGCGGCTGCGGGGCGGGCCGGCCGAGGCCGGCCGCGCGGCCCGCGGGGGTCTGCATGGCGCCGCCGTCGTTCAGCTGCGGCTGGTTCTCGGCGACCGCGCCGACGACGACCGGGGTGTCGTTGAGCTGGCCGGCCAGCGTGTCGCCGCCGTCGACGTCGAGGACGTCCGCGACGATGACCGTGATGTTGTCGGGGCCGCCGCCGCGCAGCGCGAGCTGGATCAGCTCCTGCACGGTCTCCTGCGGGCCCTGGTAGCTGGCGAGGGTCTCCTCCATCGTCTGGTGGGAGACGACGCCCGACAGCCCGTCGGAGCAGATCAAGTACCGGTCGCCGGCGCGGACTTCGCGGATCGACAGGTCGGGCTCGACGTGGTCGCCGCTGCCCAGCGCGCGCATGAGGAGCGAGCGCTGCGGGTGGGTCGTGGCCTCTTCCTCGGTGATACGGCCCTCGTCGACGAGCCGCTGCACCCATGTGTGGTCCTGGGTGATCTGGGTCAGGACGCCGTCGCGGAGCAGGTACGCGCGGGAGTCGCCGACGTGGACGAGACCGAGGCGCTGGCCGGTCCACAGCAGAGCGGTGAGGGTCGTCCCCATGCCCTCGAGCTGGGGGTCCTCCTCGACCATGAGGCGCAGCTGGTCGTTGGCGCGCTGCACCGCCGTACCGAGCGAGGTGAGGATGTCGGAGCCGGGGACGTCGTCGTCGAGCGTGACGAGCGTGGAGATGACCTCCGACGAGGCGACCTCGCCGGCGGCCTGGCCGCCCATGCCGTCGGCGATCGCGAGCAGCCGGGGGCCGGCGTAACCCGAGTCCTCGTTGCCCTCGCGGATCATGCCCTTGTGCGACCCGGCGGCGAAGCGCAGTGACAGACTCATGCGCACCTCACCCGTCGGCTCGGGGTACAGCCGGTCTCGAGCCACACTGCCCACCCTCCGGTCGGGAGCCCTGCCCGGTCCGCGGGGACCGCTGCGGCTCGCTCGCTCCGCTCGCTCATTGTCGTACTACTTCCGCAGCTCGATGACGGTCTTGCCGATGCGGATCGGCGCGCCCAGCGGAATGGGGGTCGGGGTGGTGAGTCGGGTCCGGTCGAGATACGTGCCGTTGGTGGACCCGAGATCCTCGACGATCCACTGGCCGTCACGGTCCGGGTAGATCCTGGCATGCCGGCTGGAGGCGTAGTCGTCGTCCAGCACGATCGTGGAGTCGTGCGCGCGGCCCAGCGTGATGGTCTGGCCCTGGAGCGCGACCGTGGTGCCGGTGAGGGTGCCCTCGGACACGACGAGCTTGGTCGGGGCGCCCCGTCGCTGGCGCTGCTGCGGCGGCGCCGCGTCGCGCCGTGCCGCCTGCGGGCGGGCGCCCTCGCGGCGCGAGCCGCGCTGCGTGACGCGCGTCCCGAACAGGTCGCTGCGGATGACCTGGACGGCCACGATGACGAACAGCCACAGTACGGCGAGGAAACCCAACCGCATGACCGTGAGGGTCAGCTCTGACATTGCCCCCGCTTCACCCTTCGGCTTGCCGGTAAACGATGGTGGTGCTGCCCACGACGATCCGCGAGCCGTCGCGGAGCGTAGCGCGGGTGGTGTGCTGCCCGTCCACCACGATGCCGTTGGTGGACCCGAGATCCTGGATCGTCGAGGGCGTTCCGGTCCGGATCTCGCAGTGGCGGCGTGATACGCCGGGGTCGTCGATCCGCACGTCGGCGTCGGTGCTGCGGCCCAGCACGAGAGTGGGCCGGGAGATCTGGTGGCGCGTGCCGTTGATCTCGATCCAGCGGCGCACCTGGCCGCCGGGCATGTGGCCCGAGGCGCCCGGCGGACGGTGCGCCGGGGCGGGGCGGTGCTGGGAGCCCGGCGCCATGCCGGAACCGGGCGGAGGGGCCGCCGGCATGGGCGGGGCGCCCGCCGGCGGGTAGCCGTACCCACCGGGGCGGCCCTGGCCCGCGGGCGGCCCGGCGGGGCCGTCCGCCGGCTGTGCCGACGGGGACGAGCTGGACGCGAGCGTGCGGCTGCGCACCCGGTACAGGCCGGTGTCGAGATCCTCGGCCCGCTCCAGGTGGACCTTGATCGGGCCCATGAACGTGTACCGCTGCTGCTTCGCGTAGTCCCGGACGAGGCCGGCCAGCTCGTCGCCGAGCTGGCCCGAGTAGGGGCTCAGGCGCTCGTAGTCCGGCGCGCTCAGCTCCACGATGAAGTCGTTGGGGACGACCGTCCGCTCGCGGTTCCAGATCGTGGCGTTGTTGTCGCACTCGCGCTGGAGGGCCCCCGCGATCTCGACGGGCTGGACCTCGGACTTGAAGACCTTGGCGAAGGTGCCGTTGACCAGACCTTCGAGACGCTGCTCGAACCGCTTCAGGACTCCCATGGGGCACCTCCTCCGTCGTTGCCGTCCTGGTACTGCTTACTGATCGTATCCACGCGTCGGGAAATCGGCTGGTTCCCCTTCTCTGCCCTGTGGACGAGTGTCACCTCTCACATCTCCCACACGGATGGTAGAGGCGCCCTGTGGACAGTGTCCCGCACCCGGGGCACACCCTGGGGGACCGGGTGGCGGGGGATGCCGTTGCCCGCCCTTCCGTGCCGTCCCTCTGTTCCACCCGTTCCCTCCGTCGCTCCTCGGGCCGGGCCGGCCGGGCGGTCCCCGGAACCTCGTCCGGCCCTTCTCTCCCCTCCTCCTTGTTCGTCCGCCGGGCCCCCGAAACAAACGGATGTGAACCCACCCCCTGCGACGTGCTAATCTTCAGATGTCGCCAGGCGGTCGCACCGAACAGGTGGGGCCGACAGACGACAACACCCAAATGCGCGGGTGGCGGAATAGGCAGACGCGCTGGATTCAGGTTCCAGTGCCCGCAAGGGCGTGGGGGTTCAACTCCCCCCTCGCGCACAGATGAGCGGTCGGCATCGTACTCACGATGCCGACCGCTCTGTTTTGTCCGGTGACAGGTCGGGGGGCCGGGAAAGGGCCGGTGGACCAGGGCATCCCGTTCTTCACACCCTCGGCCGCGAAGGCGCCCGAGGTCATCGGGGAACTGCGGGTGGTGAAGGCGGACCTCGGGCTCGACGAGCCGGTCCGGGACAGCGGCCACAACGCGATGATCTTCTGCACCCTTCGGTGAGCCGATCGGCTTCGCACTTGTAGACCTTGGTCGACGGTGTGTGCGACGAAGGAGAGCAGTGCGGGGGCCGCGGCTCTGCCTAATGTGCCTTCCGTGGACGTGAAGGCGATGACGAGAGCCGGCTGGCGCTGGCTGGCACCCCCCGAGCTGTGGACGCGGCGGCGGACGGCCCTGGAGGCCGTGGTCGCGGTGGTGATGGGCCTGCTCGCCGCCGGGATCGAGGAGCTGCTCGGCAGCGGCGACTGGTACCCGGCGGTGGTCGGCGTGGCCGCGGCGGCGCTGTCGCTGCTGCGCCGGCGGCTGCCCGTGGCCGTGCTGGCGGTCACCGGTGCGCTGACCCCGGTCGTGGGCGGGTTCCTGCTGCTGCTCATCCTCGTCGGCTGGTCGGCCGGACGGCTCATCGCGGGCCCCGGTCGGACCCTGGTCGCGTTCACCGTCTCGTACGCGCTCTTCGTGGGGGCCTCGCTGCTGGACGGCATGGCCCGCCAGGCGCCCATGACGATGGTGCTCCTCACCACGCTCTACTACCTGGCGACGACCGTGATGCCCGGCCTGGCCAGCCGGTACTGGATCCAGCGCCGGACCCTGCTGCACGCCCTCCAGGACCGGAACGCGCAACTGCTGCGCGAGCGCGCCATGGTGGAGGGCCAGGCCAGGCTGCGCGAGCGGCAGCGGATCGCCCAGGACATGCACGACAGCCTCGGCCATCAGCTGGCCCTCATATCCGTGCACACGGGGGCCCTCGAAGTCGACCGCGCGCTCACCGACCGCCAGCGGGAGGCCGTCGGCGTGCTGCGCGAGGCGTCGGTGAACGCCATGCGCGAGCTGCGCGAGGTCGTCGGCATCCTCCGCGACGGCATCGAGGCGCCGGCCGCCCCGGACGACGGGTCGGGCCAGGCGCGGCGCGGTACGGCGGGCATCGACGCGCTCGTCGACGCGGCCCGCGCGGCCGGCAACGACGTGGAGCTGGAGCGCAGCGGCGAGCCGCGCCCGCTGGCCCCTGCGGCCGACCACGCGGCGTACCGCATCGTGCAGGAGGCGCTGACCAACGCGTACAAGCACGCGCCGGGCGCGGCCATAGCCGTCGAACTGCGCTACGAGCCGGACTCGCTGGTCGTCGAGGTGGTGAACGCGGCGGGCGGGGCCGCGCCCGAGGACGTCGTCAGCGGCGGCCAGGGGCTGACCGGGCTGCATGAGCGGGCGCGCCTGGTCGGCGGGATGGTGCACGCGGGGCCCGTGGACGGGGCCGGTTTCCGGGTCGCGGCGGTGCTTCCGTACGGGGTGCCGGGGGCGGTGGCCCCGCCGCTGGTCGACGCGGTGGACGACTTCGGGCAGCAGGCGCGGGCGCTGCGGGCGGCCGAGGGGGCCGGGAGCGCGGCGCCGGCCGGGGCGCCCGGGTCGGTGCCGGGTGGTGTGCCTCAGGGCGGAGTGCCCGGTGGGGCGTTCCCCGGGGCGTACCAGGGTGGTTACCCGGGGCCGTATCCCGGTTCGTGGCCGGACGTGGCCCCGCCCGTGCGCGGGACGAGCGGGGTGGCCGTGGGCTGCGGCATCGCCGCGGCCGTGGGTCTGGTCCTGCTGGTGGTCGCCGGGTTCGGCATGTTCTTCCTGGTCGGGGCCATGAGCGAGGGAATGATCACGCGCACCCAGTACGAGAAGATCAAGATCGGCGCCGACGAGCAGGAGGTGCGGGACCGGCTGCCGAAGGGTGAGACGATCGCGACCTTCGGCCTGGACGGGCTCGGACCGGAGGAGCCGGCGGGCGCGGACTGCCTCGTGCTCCTGTCGACCGCGGAGAGCGAGGACTTCGACTCGGAGCCGGTGTTCAGGTTCTGCTTCAAGGACGGCAAGCTGATCGAGAAGAAGGCGTACGAGGTGAAGCGGTAGCGGACGACCGCTTCGGTGAAGGGGCGGGCGACGTGACGGGGGTCGGCGTGGGTACGGGGGGCGTCGGTGGGGTCGAGGGGGCCGGTGGTGCGGGGAGTGCCGGTAGTGCCGGTGCGGCGATGATCAAGGTCGTCGTCGCCGACGACGAGCCGCTGATCAGGGCGGGGATCCGGATGATTCTGACCTCGGACCCGGACATCCGGGTCGTGGCCGAGGCGGCGAACGGCCGTGACGCCGTCGAGCTGACCCGCGCGCACGCCGCCGACGTGGTGCTGCTCGACCTCCAAATGCCGGTGATGGACGGGCTCACGGCGCTGCCGGAGCTGCGCCGCGCGGCGCCGGAGGCACGGGTCGTCGTGCTGACCACGTTCGGGGAGCGGGACAACGTCCTGCGGGCGCTGGAGTACGGCGGCGCGGGCTTCCTGCTCAAGGACACGGCGCCCGCCGAGCTGATCCGGGCCGTGCGCGCGGCCGCCGCTGGCGACGCGTACCTCTCGCCGGGCGCCACGCGGCACGTCGTCGAACAGCTCGCCTCGGGGCGCGCGGCGGCACGCAACGAGGAGGCCAGGAGCCGCGTGGCGGCGCTCAGCGGACGGGAGCGCGAGGTGCTGGCGCTGCTCGGGGAAGGGCTGTCGAACGCCGACGCCGGCCGGCGGCTGCACATGAGCGAGGCCACGGTGAAGACGTACGTGAGCCGCATCCTGGCCAAGCTGGGCTGCGAGAACCGTGTGCAGGCCGCGCTGTTGGCACGCGACGCGGGGCTGTAGCCGCCGGCGGGCGGGGCGTTGTCCACAGGGGCAGACGGCTCTTGGACGACAGGGGTACGGTCGGGGGCAGTTGAACGACGTACGCGAACGGGGGGGGCTCATGGACGAGTCGCGGATTGCCGTGCCGGCGCAGCGGGCGGGCGGAAGTGCCGGCACGAGCCGGCGTGCCGGTGCCGGGCCGGTGGCGGGGCGCATTCCGGTGGTTCCCGGCTTCGCGCCGCGTGCCGGCGGCGGGCGGGGTGACGGTGGTGAGGGCGGTGACGGCCCGAAGGCGCGGGGCAAGGCGCTGCGGGCGCGCGTCCCCCGGGCCGCGCACGCGTCGCCGGTGCCGGGCGCGGGACGGCCTGACGCGGTCCGGGCGGTCGAGGAGTCCAGCCGTGACCGGGTGCCGGCGCTGACGCCGATACGGGTGGGCCGCATGTCCGCGACGCCGTTCGCGTTCCTGCGCGGCGCGGCCGGCCTGATGGCACACGACCTGGCCGGTACGCCGGTGACCGGGGTGGGCGCCCAGATATGCGGCGACGCGCACGCGGCCAACTTCGGCCTGTACGGCGACGCCCGCGGACGGCTGGTCATCGACCTGAACGACTTCGACGAGACCGTGTTCGGCCCCTGGGAATGGGACGTCAAGCGGCTGGCGACGTCCCTGGTGCTGGCCGGCCGGGAGGCGGGCGCCGACGAGGACGTGTGCCGGGCCGCGGCGTACGACACGGTGGGCGCCTACCGGCGGACCATGCGGCTGCTGGCCAAGCTGCCCGCGCAGGACGCCTGGAACGCCATCGCCGACGAGGAGCTGGTCTCCCACACGGACGCGCGGGACCTGCTCGGCACGCTGGAGCGCGTGTCGGAGAAGGCGCGGCGGAACACGAGCGCCCGCTTCGCGGCCAGGTCGACGGAGGAGACGGAGGACGGCGGCCGGAGGTTCGTGGACGCGCCGCCGGTGCTGCGGCGCGTGCCGGACGCGGAGGCCGCCGCGGTCGCCGCCTCGCTCGGCCCCTACCTGGGGACGCTGCCGCCGGACCGGCTGCCGCTCCTCGCGCGGTACGCGATCCACGACGTGGCGTTCCGGGTGGTCGGCACGGGGAGCGTGGGCACGCGGTCGTATGTGGTGCTGCTCCTGGACCACCGGGGTGAGCCGCTGGTCCTCCAGGTGAAGGAGGCCCGGCCCTCCGCGCTGGGGCCGTACCTGCCGGCGGCCGGGTTCGCGGTGGAGGACGTGGATCACGAGGGGCGCCGGGTGGTGCTGGGGCAGAAGCGGATGCAGGTCGTCAGCGACAGCCTGCTGGGCTGGACGACCGTGGAGGGGCGGCCCTACCAGGTGCGGCAGTTCCGCAACCGCAAGGGCAGCGTCGACCCGGCCGCGCTGGCCGCCGACCAGGTCGACGACTACGGGCGGATGACGGGCGCCCTGCTGGCGCGGGCGCACGCGCACAGCGCCGACCCCCGGCTCATCGCGGCGTACTGCGGCAAGAGCGACGAGCTGGACACGGCGGTCGCCGGGTTCGCCGTCGCGTACGCGGACCGCACGGAAGCCGATCACGCCGATCTGGTCGCCGCCGTGAGGAACGGGCGGATAGCGGCCGAGCTGGGGGTGTGACGGGTGGCCGCCGGGCGCCCGTAGTCTGGTCGGGTGACGAACCCCGGCGACACCCCGCACGACACTCCCGGCGACCTGCCGAGCGGCGCTCCCGGCGGCGCTGCCGACGGCGCCCCGAACGGCACGCCGGGCGACGACGCGACCGGTGAGCGGCCCGAGGAGCGCCTGGCGCGTGCCGTGCGGGCGGCCGAGCAGGCGCTGATCGAGTTCGAGATCGCGGTGGAGACCTTCCGGGTCGAGGTGGAGAACTTCTCCCGGCTGCACCACCAGAGGCTGGGCCCCATGTACGCGCGGCTCGACGAGCTGGACGCGCTGATCGCGGAGGCCCGCGCGGCTCGCACCGGCGACCCGGAGGACCTGCGCAAGGCGCAGGAGGCGCGGGCCCAGGTGCTGCCCATGCCGGGCGTCGAGGAGTTGTTCCACAACTGGATCGACTCCGACGGCCTGTCGCCCGAGGCCGCCGCGATGCTGAACGAGCAGCCCGTCCAGGCGCCCCGGCGGGTGCGGCCCAGCGACGAGGCGCGCAAGCTCTACCGGGAGCTCGCCCGCAAGGCCCACCCCGACCTGGTCACGGACGAGGCCGAGCGCAAGCGCCGTGAGGACTTCCTGGCGCGGGTCAACGCCGTCTACGCGCTCGGCGACGAGACCCGGCTGCGGGAGCTGTCCGAGGAGTGGGCGGCCGGCCCCGCACCGGCGGAGCCCGAGGCCGGCGAGAGCGAGGAGCTGTACGCCCGGCTCGAATGGCTGGCGCAGCGCAAGGAACTGCTGGCCCTGGTGGCCCGCGAGCTGGAGGAGAGCGCGATCGGCGCGATGCTGCGGCTGGCGCCGGACGACCCGGACCGGCTGCTCGACGAGGTCGCCGAGCAACTGCTGGCCCAGGTGGCCGCGCGTGAGGCCGAGCTGGCCGAGCTCATGCGACCCTGAGGGTGTCCCTCATTCCTCATGCCCCTTGTTCCCCTCATTCCCCTCATTCCCCTCGTTCACTTCGTCGCCGAGAGAAGGCTTGATCCATGAACTTCGCATCCCTGCCCACCGTGGACGTCGCTTCGGTGCCGGCCGACGGGCTGGTCCTGGACGTCCGAGAGCAGGACGAGTGGGCGGCAGGGCATGTCGAGGGTGCGCTGCACGTGCCGATGAGCGACTTCGTCGCGCGCTTCGGTGAGGTGACCGAGGCCGTGGCCGACGGCCGGCGCGCCTATGTGATGTGCCGGGTCGGCGGCCGGTCGGCGCAGGTCACCCAGTACCTGGTGCAGCAGGGCATCGACGCCGTGAACGTCGACGGCGGCATGCTCGCCTGGGAGGACGCCGGCCGCCCGATGGTCGCCGACCACGACGGCCCCGCCGTGGTGCTGTAGCCGCCGCGCACGCCATCTCGGGGTCTCGGGGCGCGCGGTCTCGGGGCGTCGGGGCTCGGGGCGTCGGGCTCGGGGCGTCGGGCTCGGGACCTCGCTACGGCCGGCTCGCCAGGAGGTCCCCCAGCGCCTCCTCATGAGCGGCCGCCGGCCCGAGGGACAGCTCCAACTGCTTGGCCCAGGCGTGGTACCGGTGCAGGGCGTAGTCGGTGTCCGCGCCGAACCCGCCGTGCAGGTGCTGTGCGGTCTGCACGACCCGCCGCACCCCGTCGGACGCCCAGATCTTCGCCACGGCGACATCAGCCGCGAGCGGCAGCTCCCCGCCCGCGTCGACGGACATCCGCCAGGCCGCCTGCCACAGCGTGGCCTCCATGGCCTGGAGGTCGATGTAGCGGTCAGCGGCCTGGACGGCGACCGCCTGGAACGTGGCCAGCGGGAACCCGAACTGCTCCCGCTTGCCGGTGTAGTCGCTGGTCATGGCCAGCACGGCCGTGCCCACGCCCAGAGCCAGCGCACAGGTGCCCGTGGTCAGCAGGGCGCGCAGCCACTCCCAGGCGCCCTCGGCGTCGATCAGCTCACCGGCGGCGACCCGCACGGAGTCCAGCCGCACCTCCGCCAGGAGCTCGCCGCTCGTGGACACCTGGTCGGCCAGGACGACACCTTTCCGCCCTGGCGCCACCAGGGCCAGCACCGTCCTGCCGTCACCGGTGTGCCCCGGCACGGCGATCAGGTCCGCGCAGCGCGCCCACGGGACCGCCGTCTGCATCCCGTCCAGCACCCAGCCGTCCCCGTCCGGGCTCACCGCGACGGCCTGCTCGGCCGGGTCGTGGCCGGTACGGCCGTTCGCCGCGACGGTGAGGACCGTGTCGCCACGCCCGACGCCCGGCGACAGCCCGGCGGCCACTTCCGGTGCGGCGTACCGCTCCACCGCCATCGCCACGGCACACGTCTCCAGGAGCGGTACCCGCGCCAGCACCTTCGCCGACTCCCGCAGCACCAGACAGAGCGCGACCGGATCCAGCCCCGCCCCGCCGTACTCGGGCCCCAGCACCAGGCTCAGCAGATCGGCCCCAGCGAGCCGCGCCCACAGGGGCCGGTCGAACTCCTCCGCCACCGCGCCCAGCGTCAGCGCCGGGCTCGGCACCCGGTCGGGCGCGACATCCGAGAAGACCGCCCGAGCCGCCTCGACAGCCGCCTGCTGCTCTTCACTGAAGGAGAAGTCCACAGCCCGGTCCTCCCGCTCTCCCGCACCGCTCCATCTGACGGCCCGTCAAGATAGAACAGGTTCTAGAAGAACGGAAGCCTCGCACACGCCCCGCAGCAGCCGGATCGGCAGGGGTCGCGCGGGACTTGGCCCTCGCCTTCTGCCACGGCAAGCCGTACTTGGGCGCCGCCTGGTTGTTGCCCCCCGGCAAGGTGCTCCAGTGCGCCGGGCATGGGTGCGCGCCCTGCCGGACCGGGCACTGCCCACCCTGCGGCCACCCGCGCCGGGCCTGGGACACGCCCTCTGCCGGCCTTGGCCCGCCCCTGCGGGCCACCCGCGTCCGGCCTTGGCCCGCCCCCTGTCATGGGCGGGCCAAGGCGTGCGCTCGTTGGCTCAGCGGTCGAAGTCCAGTGCCACCTCGGGGGTCATCGCGTGGGACTGGCACGCCAGTACATAGCCGGCCTCCGTCTCGTCCGCCTCCAGTGCGAAGTTGCGGTCCATCCGCACCTCGCCGGAGACCAGGAACGCCCGGCAGGTGCCACAGACGCCGCCCTTGCAGGCGTACGGCGCGTCCGCCCGGCTCCGCAGGACCGTCTCCAGCAGCGACTCGCCCTCCTGCACCGGCCAGCTTCCCGACCGGCCGTGCAGCTTGGCCGTCAGCGTGGCGTGGGCCGCCTCGCCCGCCACCCGCACCGGAGCGGGCGTCGAACCGTCGTCCACATGGAAGATCTCCTGGTGGATCCGGGTCCGCTCCACACCGAGCCCCCGTAGGGTCCGCTCGGCGCTCTGCACCAGCCCGAACGGCCCGCACAGGAACCAGCCGTCCACGTCCTCCACCGGCAGCAGCGCCGGCAGCAGCCCCCGCAGCCGCTCCTCGTCCAGGCGGCCGGACGGCAGCCCGGTCTGCTGGTCCTCCCGGGACAGCACGGTGATCAGCTGGAACCGGTCCGGGTAGCGGTCCTTCAGGTCGGCGACCTCCTCCAGGAACATCGTGGAGGAGGCGGTGCGGTCGCTGCGTATCAGACAGAACAACGCGTGCGGTTCACGGGCCAGCAGGGTCGACGCGATGGACAGCACGGGCGTGATGCCACTGCCGCCGACCACCGCCGCGAAGTGCCCCGGCCGGGGCGCCAGCACGAACCGGCCCATCGGCTCCATGACCTCCACGGTGTCCCCGGCCGACAATTCCTTCAGCGCGTACGTCGAGAACTCGCCTCCGTCCACCAGCCGGATGCCCACCCGCAGTACCGGATCCACACCCGAGGTCATCGCCGGGGAGCAGATCGAGTACGTACGGCGGATCTCCTCGCCGCCCGGCAGGATGCGGCGCAGCGTCAGGTGCTGACCCGGTGTGTGCCGGAACGCCTCCCGCAGTTCGGCCGGAACGTCGAAGGTGACGGCCACCGAGTCGTCCGTGAGCCGCTCGACCTCGCTCACCCGGAGCGGATGGAACATCTACAACTCCTTGAAGTGGTCGAAGGGTTCGCGGCAGGTGACGCAGCGGCGCAGCGCCTTGCACGCGGTCGAGGAGAACCTGCTCAGCAGCTCGGTGTCGGTCGAGCCGCAGTGTGGGCAGCGGATGGCCAGGGTGAGCGGCACCGGCCCGTCCGCCTTCTGTGGGCGGGGCGGGGCTATGCCGAACTCGGCGAGCTTGCGCCGCCCTTCCTCGGTGATGTCGTCCGTCGTCCAGGCGGGGGAGAGGACCGTGACGACCGCGACGTCCGCCATGCCGTGCTCGTGCAGCACCCGCTCGACGTCCGAGGCCATCGCCTCGATGCCGGGGCAGCCGGTGTAGGTCGGCGTCAGCTCCACCCTCACCCGGCCCGGTCCGAGGACGTGCACGCCACGCAGCACGCCCAGCTCCTCCAGGGTGACCGCGGGCAGCTCGGGGTCGGGAACCGCACCGGCCAGCCGGCTCAGCTCCTCCTCCAGGGGCGTTGTCGTCACCATGTCGCCCCCGGGTGGCTGCGGTGCAGATGCTGCATTTCGGCGAGCATCCGGCCGAACGGCTCGGTGTGCACGCCCTGCCGGCCGGCGCCCGCACTCCACGCTGTGCCCCGGGACCCCTCGGGCAGGGCCAGCGTCGCCCGCGTCAGCACGCCCGAGACGGAGGCCAGCCAGTCGGACTCGAGCTCACGCCAGTCGATGTCGAGGCCCTCGACCGGCTGGAACAGCTCACCCGTGTACCGCCACAGCGCCTCGCAGCCCCGCTGCATCCGCTCGTGGCTCTCCGGGGTGCCGTCACCGAGCCGCAGTGTCCACTGCTCGGCGTGGTCCTGGTGGTACGCGATCTCCTTGACGGCCTTGGCGGCGAGCGCCTTCAGCTCCTCGGGCACCTCGGCGGCCCCGGCGGCGAGGCGTCCGTACAGCAGCCGCTGGTAGGTGGAGAAGTACAGCTGGCGGGCGATGGTGTGGGCGAAGTCCCCGTTCGGCTGCTCCACGAGCTGCACGTTGCGGAACGCCCGCTCTTCCCGCAGGTACGCCAGCTCGTCCTCGTCGCCGACCAGGGAGAGCAGCACCCGCGCCTGGCCCAGCAGGTCCAGGGCGATGTTGGCGAGGGCGACCTCCTCCTCCAGGGCGGGCGCGTGGCCCACCCACTCCCCCAGCCGGTGGGACAGCACCAGCGCGTCGTCGCCCAGGGCGAGCGCGGCCGCGGTGTTCACGGAGGCCGTCACAGGTGCTGCACCCCCTCGGGGATCTCGTAGAAGGTCGGGTGCCGGTACGGCTTGTCGGCGGCCGGCTCGAAGAACGGGTCCTTCTCGTCGGGCGACGAGGCGGTGATCGCTGCGGACGGCACGACCCAGATCGAGATGCCCTCGTTGCGCCGGGTGTACAGGTCGCGGGCGTTGCGCAGGGCCATCTCCGCGTCCGGGGCGTGCAGGCTCCCCGCGTGCGTGTGGGACAGTCCGCGGCGCGAGCGCACGAACACCTCCCACAGCGGCCAGTCGCTGCTCGTCATGCCGTCGCCTCCCTGTGCTTCGCGGCGTACGCGGCCGCCGCCTCCCTGACCCAGGCTCCCTCTTCGTGGGCCCGTCGGCGCTGGGTGATCCGCTGTTCGTTGCACGGCCCGTTCCCCTTGAGGACCTGGTGGAACTCGTCCCAGTCGATCGGGCCGAAGTCGTAGTGCCCGCGCTCCTCGTTCCAGCGCAGATCGGGGTCGGGGAGCGTGAGCCCCAGCGACTCCGCCTGGGGGACACAGGCGTCGACGAAACGCTGGCGCAGCTCGTCGTTGGAGTGGCGCTTGATCTTCCAGGCCATGGACTGAGCCGAGTGCGCCGACTGGTCGTCCGGCGGGCCGAACATCATCAGCGACGGCCACCACCAGCGGTTCACCGCGTCCTGCGCCATCTCACGCTGCTCCGCGGTGCCGCGCGAGAGGTGGAGCAGCGACTCGTAGCCCTGCCGCTGGTGGAAGGACTCCTCCTTGCAGACCCGGACCATGGCGCGGGCGTACGGACCGTAGGAGCAGCGGCACAGCGGCACCTGGTTCATGATCGCGGCGCCGTCCACCAGCCAGCCGATGGCGCCGACGTCGGCCCAGGTCAGCGTGGGGTAGTTGAAGATCGACGAGTACTTCTGGCGGCCGGAGTGCAGCTTGTCCAGCAGCTCGTCCCGGCTCGCGCCGAGCGTCTCGGCGGCGCTGTACAGGTACAGGCCGTGGCCCGCCTCGTCCTGGACCTTGGCGATGAGGATCGCCTTGCGCCGCAGCGAGGGCGCCCGGGTGATCCAGTTGGCCTCGGGCTGCATACCGATGATCTCGGAGTGGGCGTGCTGCGCGATCTGCCGGATCAGCGTCGCGCGGTACGCGTCCGGCATCCAGTCGCGCGGCTCGATTCGCTCGTCGGCGGCCACGGCGGCGTTGAACACCGCCTCGTACGCCTCCTGCGTATCCGCAGTCATTGCCGTCATCGGGCCCCCTACCGACCGATCGTTCGGTTGAATGACTTCAATGGTCGGTCGGTGGCCCGTATGGTGTCAACCCTGTGGATAACCGCAGTGCATCGATGGGGATCGGGGCGGGATGGAGCCATACGACGAGGAGCGCGGGCGCGCCGGGCGCGGCGACGCCGGTGACCGGAACCCGGCCCTTCCTCTCCCGCCCCCCACGACCCCCAGCTGGGCGGAGGCGGCGAGGCGGGACGAGGACCCTGGCGCCGATCGTGCGCCCGAACGGGTGACCGAACCGGCGGCGCGCGCCGGGACTCCGGCCGACTCCGTGGCAGACACCCTCGCGGGGGCCGACCGCTTGGCAGGCCCGTTGGCCGCCGATCGGCCCGAGGCCGCGGCTGACGTCGAGACGCAGGCTCGGACCGAGCCGACCCAGGCTCAGACAGAGAAAGAGGCAGAGACCGAGGCGGAGCCCGACGTCCAGTCCGAGGCCCGGACAGGTATGGCCGCTCTCTCCCTGCCCTACCAGGCCGCCGCCGCCGTCGCCCTGGCCGCCATCGGCTTCGTCGCCTGCCTCCACCTGGGCATGGTCTTCCTCCACGTCGCCCCCTCGAACACGCTGACGAAGCAGCACGGCAAGGCGGTCGACGACTGGGTCCTGCCCGAGTTCGAGCAGAACTGGAAGCTCTTCGCCCCGAACCCGCTCCAGCAGAACATCGCCGTCCAGGTCCGCGCCGAGGTCGAGGCCGACGGCGGCCGAAGGATCACCCCGTGGATCGACCTGTCCGCCGAGGACGGCGCGGCGATCCGCCACAACCCCCTCCCCAGCCACGTGCAGCAGAACGAACTGCGCCGTGCCTGGGACTTCTATGCGAACTGGCACGCCGACGACAGCCAGAAGGGCGGGCTGCGCGCCCGGCTCTCCGAGCGCTACATCCGCCGCATCGCCATGATGCGCCTGGAGAACCACCAGCTCGGCGGAAGGATCGAACGGATACAGGTGCGCTCGTCGACCCGGGGCGTCGCCGCCCCGCCGTGGAGCGACGAGAAGATCGACACCCGCCCCTACTACCGGGAGCTGCCCTGGTGGACGGTCACAGCCGCGGACCTGCCCGGTGGCGTCAGCGGTGGACGCGCGGGGGAGGCGGCCCGATGAATGCGACCCGTCCCGCCCCCGGCCGGCCCGCCGCACGCGAGCCGCTCGACCGCCGGCTCGCCCGTGCCGTCCAGCGCGCCACCAGTACCGCCCTCGGGCCCTACCAGTCCGCCGTCGTCCGCATCGGCTTCGCGGCCACCTGGCTCTTCTTCCTGCTGCGGGAGTTCCCGCACCGGCACGAGCTGTACGGCCCGCAGGGCCCGTGGTCCTGGGACATGACCCAGCAGCTCATCGCGAGCAACCGCTCCTTCACCGTCCTGATGTGGTCCGACTCCACGATCTGGTTCGAGATCGTGTACGTCCTCGCCATGCTCTCCAGCGTCCTGCTGATGCTGGGCTGGCACACCCGCGCGACCTCGGTGCTCTTCATGGTGGGAGTGCTGTCGCTGCAGAATCGCTCCGTCTTCATGGGCGACGGTGGCGACAACGTCGTCCACCTCATGGCGATCTACCTCGTGCTCACCCGCTGTGGTCGCGTCTGGTCGCTCGACGCCCGGCGGCTCGCCCGGCGCGGGAACGCCTTCGACCCGGTGGGGGTGCTGCTGTGGGCGGTGCTGGGCTTCGGTCTCGTCGCCGTGACGCTCTTCCGTGACCGGACCGGCGAACCGTGGCTTCTGTGGCTTCTGTGGCTCCTGTGGGTGGCGCAGGGGGTGTGGTGGCTGATCGGACACGTCGCCCCGGGGGAGCCCCGTACATTCCTCGACGTCGTCGCCAATCTGATCCACAACGCCACACTCGCCGTGATCATGGCCGAGGTCTGCCTGATCTACGCGACGGCGGGCTGGTACAAGATCCAGGGCTCGCGCTGGCAGGACGGCACCGCCCTGTACTTCCCGCTCAAGCTGGACTACTTCACCCCGTGGCCCGCCCTGTCGGACCTGCTCGCCGCGAGTGGTGTGATGGTCATGCTCATCACGTACGGCACGGTCATCGTGCAGGTCGCCTTCCCGTTCACGCTGTTCAACCGGCGGGTCAAGAACGTCCTGCTCGCGGTGATGATGCTGGAGCACGCGGGCATCGCGGTCCTGCTCGGGCTGCCGATCTTCTCGCTGGCGATGATCACCGCGGACGCGGTCTTCCTGCCGACCGCCTTCCTGCTGTGGCTGGAGGGCCGGGCGCTGTGGGCCGGCCGCCGGCTGCTCCCCCGCCGGGGAGCGGTGCCGGGGCAGCGGACGGCGACCGACGAGGACAGTGCCCGTACCCTCGTCGGGTGAGCAGCGAGACCCCCATGCCCAGCACCACCCCCGCCGGCGAGCCGCTTCAGTACGACGACGGCTACGGCGACGAGGTCGGCGTCGGCCCGCACCCCCTGCCCTGGCCGCAGGGCGAGCGGTACGACCCCGAGCTGCTCGCCGGGGGCGACCGGCGCAATGTCGTCGACCGCTACCGCTACTGGACGCGCGAGGCCATCGTCGCCGAGCTCGACACCCGGCGCCATGACTTCCATGTGGCCGTGGAGAACTGGGGCCACGACTTCAACATCGGCTCGGTCGTGCGGACCGCCAACGCCTTCCTGGCGAAGGAGATCCACATCGTGGGCCGGCGTCGCTGGAACCGGCGCGGTGCGATGGTCACCGACCGGTACCAGCACGTGCGCCACCACCCCGATACCGCGTCCCTGACGGCGTGGGCCGAGGCCGAGGACCTGCCGATCATCGGCATCGACAACCTGCCGGGTGCGGTGCCGCTGGAGCGGACCGTGTTGCCCCGCCGCTGTGTGCTGCTGTTCGGGCAGGAGGGCCCCGGCCTCACCGAGGAGGCGAGGAAGCACGCGCGGATGGTGTGCTCCATCGCCCAGTTCGGCTCGACCCGCTCCATCAACGCCGGAGCGGCGGCGGCGATCGCCATGCACGCCTGGGTGCAGCGCTACGCGGAGATCACCGACGCTCCTGCCTGACCGGACCCGCTCCGGGTGGCCGACGGGCCCCGGGCCGGACGCCCCGGGCCCGACGGGCTCAGGCCTGGCGGCGGACCTCGACGACCCGGAAGCGGTTCGCCACGAAGGCACCGTCGCACAGGGCGGCGTTCGCGGCCGGGTTGCCGCCCGAGCCGTGGAAGTCGGAGAACGCGGCGGTCTGGTTCACGTACACCCCGCCCGTGAGGTTCAGCGACAGCTGCGCGGACTCCTCCAGGCAGACCTCCTCGACGGCCCGCTCCACCTCGGTCGACGTGGTGTACGCGCCGACCGTCATCGCGCCCTTCTCCCGCACCGTGCGGCGCAGCAGCTCCAGCGCGTCGTCCGTCGAGTCGACGGCCACCGCGAAGGCGACCGGCCCGAAGCACTCCGACATGTACGCGGCCTCGGAGTCCGGCTTGGCCCCGTCCAGCTTGACCAGCACCGGAGTGCGCACGACGGCGTCGGGGAAGTCGGGGTTGGCGATCTCGCGGGAGGCCAGCGCGACCTCGCCGAGACCGGCCGCCGCCTCCAGGCGGGCCTTGACGTCCGGGTTCACCAGCGCGCCCAGCAGGGCGTTCGCCCGCGCGTCGTCACCGAGCAGCCCGTCCACGGCGGCCGCCAGGTCGGCGACCACCTCGTCGTACGACTTGGGTCCCGCCTCCGTCGTGATGCCGTCGCGCGGGATCAGCAGGTTCTGCGGGGTGGTGCACATCTGGCCGCTGTACAGGGACAGCGAGAACGCCAGGTTGGAGAGCATCCCCTTGTAGTCGTCCGTGGAGTCGATCACGACGGTGTTGACGCCGGCCTTCTCCGTGTACACCTGCGCCTGGCGGGCGTTGTCCTCCAGCCAGTCGCCGAACGACGTGGAGCCCGTGTAATCGATGATCCGGATCTCCGGGCGCACCGCCAGGGTCTTGGCGATGCCTTCGCCGGGCCGCTCGGCGGCGAGCGCCACCAGGTTCGGGTCGAAGCCCGCCTCGGCCAGCACGTCCCGGGCGATCCGCACGGTCAGGGCCAGCGGCAGGGCCGCGCGGGGGTGCGGCTTGACCAGCACCGCGTTGCCCGTCGCCAGCGAGGCGAACAGGCCCGGGTAGCCGTTCCAGGTCGGGAAGGTGTTGCAGCCGATCAGCAGGGCGACGCCACGGCCGACCGCGGTGAACGTCTTGCGCAGCTCCAGAGGGTCCCGCTTGCCCTGCGGCTTCGACCAGTCGGCGGCCAGGGGCGTGCGCACCTGCTCCGCGTAGGCGTAGGCGACGGCCTCCAGGCCGCGGTCCTGCGCGTGCGGGCCGCCCGCCTGGAAGGCCATCATGAAGGCCTGGCCGCTTGTGTGCATCACGGCGTGGGCGAACTCGTGCGTACGGGCGCTGATCCGCGCCAGGATCTCCAGGCAGACCAGGGCGCGCAGCTCCGGTCCAGCGTCCCGCCACGCCGCCAGGCCCGCGCGCATGGCGGGCAGCAGCACGTCCACGTCGGCGTGCGGATACTCGACGCCCAACTCCGGGCCGTACGGGGAGACTTCGCCGCCCGTCCAGCCGTCCGTCCCGGGCTGGTCCAGCTCGAAGCGGGACTGGAGCGTCGCCTTGTGGGCGGCGAGCCCGTCGGCGGCGCTCAGCGAGCCGTTCTCGCCGTAGGCCTTGGGGTGCTCGGGGTGCGGGGACCAGTAGGCGCGCGTACGGATCGCCTCCAGGGCCTGGTCGAGTGTGGAGCGGTGCTTCTCGGTCAGGTGGTCGGTGGTGAGCTGCGCGGCGGCCATGACGGACCAACTCCTCGTCGAGCTGGGCAGGGACAGGCGGACAGAGCTAGAGTAACCGAACGATCGGTCGGTACAAGGGGGTCTGTCGAACCTGTGGACAGCGGATCGGGGAGGATCACTGACATGACCGACACAGAGGCCACGCGGATGGCGCACACCACCGACCCGGCCGGCACGGTCGCCGTCGTCGGTACCGGAACGATGGGCCAGGGAATCGCCCAGATCGCCCTGGTCGCCGGGCATCCGGTGCGCCTCTACGACGCCGCCCCCGACCGCGCCGCGAAGGCCGCGGACGCCATCTTCGGCCGGCTCGACCGGCTGGTCGAGAAAGGCCGGATGAGTGCGGACGCCCGGGACGCCGCCGCGGCCCGCCTCCACCCCGCCGGCAGCCTGGACGAGCTGGCGGACTCCGTGCTCGTCGTCGAGGCCGTCGTGGAGCGGCTCGCGGTCAAGCAGGAGCTGTTCGCGGCCCTGGAGGACATCGTCGGCGACGACTGCCTGCTCGCCACCAACACGTCCTCTCTCTCCGTCACCGCCATCGCGGGCGCGCTGCGCCTGCCCGGCCGGTTCGTCGGACTGCACTTCTTCAACCCGGCACCGCTGATGCCGCTCGTCGAGGTCGTCAGCGGCTACGCGACCGACATCGCGTCCGCCACGCGCGCGTACGAGACGGCCCGCGCCTGGGGCAAGACGCCCGTGGCCTGCGCCGACACACCGGGCTTCATCGTCAACCGCCTCGCCCGCCCCTTCTACGCGGAGGCGTTCGCGGTCTACGAGGAGCAGGCCGCCGACCCGGCCACCATCGACGCCGTCCTGCGCGAGTGCGGCGGCTTCCGCATGGGCGCCTTCGAGCTGACCGACCTGATCGGCCACGACGTCAACGAGGCCGTCACGCGTTCCGTGTGGGAGGCCTTCTTCCAGGACCCCAGGTTCCGGCCCTCGCTCGCCCAGCGCCGCCTCGTCGAGGCGGGCATGCTCGGCCGCAAGGCGGGCCGCGGCTGGTACGCGTACGAGGAGGGGGCGCACCGCCCCGAGCCGCACACCGCGGAGCCCGCGCAGCCGCCCGCGTACGTCGTCGTCGAGGGCGACCTCGCCCCGGCCGGACAGGTGATCGACCTGATCCGCGAGGCCGGGATCGAGGTGCGCGAGGAGGAAGACGACCACGGCACCCGCCTCCAGCTGCCCAGCGGCGGCCAGCTGGCGCTCGCCGACGGGCAGACGTCCGTGGAGTTCCGCGACGTCGTCTACTTCGACCTGGCCCTCGACTACCGCGAGGCGACCCGTATCGCGCTGGCCGCCGGGCCCGACACGTCCCCCGAGACGCTCGGCCAGGCGATCGGGCTCTTCCAGGCCCTCGGCAAGAAGGTGAGCGTCATCGGCGACGTCCCGGGCATGATCGTCGCCCGGACCGTGGCCCGGCTGATCGACCTCGCGCACGAGGCCGTGGCCAAGGGCGTGGCCACCGAGGAGGACATCGACACCGCGATGCGCCTCGGCGTGAACTACCCGCTCGGCCCCCTGGAGTGGAGCCGGAAGCTGGGCAAGTCCTGGGCGAGTTCGGTGCTGGACGAGATGCACGAGCGGGAACCCTCGGGGCGGTACGCGCCTTCCCTGGCGCTGTTCCGCCACGCCTACGCCGACGAGAAGCCGGAGGCAGGGCGATGACCACCACCAGGCGCGACACGTACACGCCCGAGACGCTGCTCTCCGTCGCCGTCCGGGTCTTCAACGAGCGCGGCTACGACGGCACGTCCATGGAGCACCTCTCCAAGGCGGCCGGCATCTCGAAGTCGTCGATCTACCACCACGTCGCCGGCAAGGAGGAGCTGCTGAGGCGTGCGGTGAGCCGTGCGCTGGACGGGCTGTTCGTCGTCCTCGACGAGCCCGCCGCCACGCGCGGCAGGGCCATCGAGCGGGTCGAGTACGTCACGCGGCGCACCGTCGAGGTGCTGATGGACGAACTGCCCTATGTGACGCTCCTGCTGCGGGTGCGCGGCAACACGAAGACCGAGCGTTGGGCCCTGGAGCGACGCCGCGAGTTCGACCAGCGGATCGCCGACCTGATGAAGGCGGCGGCCGCCGACGGCGACCTGCGCTCCGACGTGGACATAAGGCTCGCCACCCGGCTGCTCTTCGGCATGGTCAACTCGCTCGTCGAGTGGTACCGCCCGCAGCCGGCCGACGGCGCCGACCGTCAGCAGCTCGCCGACACCGTCGTACGGCTCGCCTTCGACGGCCTGCGCACCGGCCACTGAACCGGCCCCATACCTGGAAGACGGCCGGGAAGACCGGCCGAAAACCGCTGGGACGGGCGGGGTCCTACGCCTCGCCCGTGACCGGCCTGCGGTTCAGGTCGGTCTCCTCGAAGACCAGCAGCGTGCGGGTCGACAGCACCTCCGGGATGGCCTGGAGTTTCGTCAGGACCAGCTCGCGCAGGCTGCGGTTGTCCGGCGTGTGCACCAGCAGCAGCACATCGAAGTCCCCGCTGACCAGCGCGATGTGCGCGGCGCCCGGGAGCGCCTGCAACTGCTCGCGCACCGTCCGCCACGAGTTCTGCACGATCTTGAGCGTGATGTAGGCGGATGCGCCCTGACCTGCTCGTTCGTGGTTGACGCGGGCGCTGAAGCCGCGGATCACCCCGTCGTCGATCAGCCGGTTGATCCGCGCGTACGCGTTTGCCCGCGACACATGGACCCGCTCGGCCACGGAGCGTATCGACGCGCGGCCGTCCGTTTGGAGGATCCGCAGGATGTCGCGGTCGATGGCGTCGAGCGGGCGCGGCGGCGGTGTCTGGTCGTCGCTCTTCGGCCCCTGCTCCCAGATCTCAGCCATTTGTTCAGCTGCCATGTCCCCCCGCCTCTCTCTCGTGGACGACCTGTTCCTATCCCAGGCTGTGGAGAACCGTTTGTCCACAGGCTGAAGGTGCCTGTAGCCAAAATGGATCCACGACCGAACAATCGGTAGGTGAGGCGCGCCACATTCCGCGCCGCCCCTCGGGTCTTATGCCCACTCCCACGAGGAGGTGCTGTCATGACGGTCCAAGAGCTGCCAGGTGCGGCCTCTTACCGGCCCACCCCGCCCCCGGCGTGGAAGCCGCGCACCGACCCCGCACCGCTGCTCCCGGACCCCGAGCCGTACCGCGTGCTCGGCACGGACGCCGCGGCCGGTTTCGCCCCCGCGGTGCTGCGCCGGCTGTACGCCGAGCTGGTCCGCGGCCGCCGGTACAACACGCAGGCGACCGCGCTCACGAAGCAGGGCCGGCTGGCGGTCTACCCGTCCAGCACGGGCCAGGAGGCCTGTGAGGTGGCCGCCGCGCTGGTGCTGGAGGACCGGGACTGGCTCTTCCCGTCGTACCGCGACACCCTGGCCGCCGTGGCGCGCGGGCTCGACCCCGTCCAGGCCCTGACCCTGCTGCGGGGCGACTGGCACACCGGCTACGACCCGCACGAGCACCGCATCGCCCCCCTGTGCACGCCGCTCGCCACGCAGCTCCCGCACGCCGTGGGCCTGGCGCACGCCGCCCGCCTCAAGGGCGACGACGTCGTGGCGCTGGCCATGGTCGGCGACGGCGGCACCAGCGAGGGCGACTTCCACGAGGCGCTGAACTTCGCCGCCGTCTGGCAGGCGCCCGTCGTCTTCCTCGTGCAGAACAACGGCTTCGCGATCTCCGTGCCGCTCGCCAAGCAGACCGCCGCCCCGTCGCTGGCCCACAAGGCCGTCGGCTACGGGATGCCCGGACGGCTCGTCGACGGCAACGACGCCGCGGCCGTGCACCAGGTGCTCTCCGAGGCGGTGGCCCGCGCCCGGCGCGGCGGCGGCCCCACCCTCGTCGAGGCCGTGACGTACCGCATCGACGCCCACACCAACGCCGACGACGCCACGCGGTACCGCGGGGACGGCGAGGTCGAGGCCTGGCGGCAGCACGACCCGATCCAGCTGCTGGAGCGCGAGCTGAAGGACCGTGGACTGATCGACGAGGACGGCATACGGGAAGCCGCCGAGGACGCCGAGAGGATGGCCGCGCGGCTGCGCGAGCGGATGAACGCCGACGCCGAACTCGACCCCATGGACCTGTTCGCCCACGTCTTCGCCGAGCAGACCGCGCAGCTGCGGGAACAGGCCGCGCAGCTCAGGGCCGAGCTGGCCGCGGAAGCGGAAGGTGACGTGCGATGACCACCGTGGCAGCCAAGCCCGCCACCATGGCGCAGGCCCTCCAGCGGGCCATGCGCGACGCGATGGCCGAGGACCCGACCGTCCACGTCATGGGCGAGGACGTGGGCACGCTCGGCGGCGTCTTCCGCGTCACCGACGGACTCGCCAAGGAGTTCGGCGAGGACCGGTGCACGGACACCCCGCTCGCCGAGGCCGGCATCCTCGGCACGGCCGTCGGCATGGCGATGTACGGGCTGCGGCCCGTCGTCGAGATGCAGTTCGACGCGTTCGCCTACCCGGCGTTCGAGCAGCTGATCAGCCATGTGGCGCGCATGCGGAACCGCACGCGCGGCGCGATGCCGCTGCCGATCGTCGTCCGCGTGCCGTACGGCGGCGGCATCGGCGGCGTCGAGCACCACAGCGACTCCTCCGAGGCGTACTACATGGCGACGCCCGGCCTCCACGTCGTCACGCCCGCGACCGTCGCCGACGCCTACGGGCTGCTGAGAGCCGCCATCGCCTCCGACGACCCGGTCGTCTTCCTGGAGCCCAAGCGGCTGTACTGGTCCAAGTCCGACTGGTCGCCCGACGCGCCCGCAGCGGTGGAGCCGATAGGCCGCGCCGTGGTGCGGCGCACCGGCCGCAGCGCCACCCTCATCACCTACGGCCCGTCCGTGCCCGTCTGCCTGGAGGCCGCCGAGGCCGCCCAGGCGGAGGGCTGGGACCTGGAGGTCGTCGACCTGCGCTCCCTCGTGCCGTTCGACGACGAGACGGTCTGTGCGTCCGTACGGCGCACGGGGCGGGCCGTCGTGGTCCACGAGTCCAACGGCTTCGCCGGGCCGGGCGCGGAGATCGCCGCACGGGTCACCGAGCGGTGCTTCCACCACCTGGAGGCGCCCGTGCTGCGCGTCGCCGGCTTCGACATCCCGTACCCGCCGCCGATGCTGGAGCGGCACCATCTGCCGGGAGTGGACCGGGTCCTGGACGCGGTTGCCCGGCTCCAGTGGGAGGCGGAGAACTGATGGCCCAGGTACTGGAGTTCAAGCTGCCGGACCTCGGGGAGGGCCTCACCGAGGCGGAGATCGTGCGCTGGCTCGTCGCCGTCGGGGACGTCGTCGCCGTCGACCAGCCGGTCGTCGAGGTCGAGACGGCCAAGGCCATGGTCGAGGTGCCGTGCCCGTACGGCGGGGTGGTCACCGCCCGGTTCGGCGAGGAGGGGCAGGAACTGCCCGTCGGTGCCCCGCTGTTGACCGTCGCCGTGGGTGCCTCGTCCCTCCCGCAGGAGACGGCTGCCCCGCAGGCTGCCCCACAGTCCGGCGCCGCCGGCAAGGGCGCGGCCGCGGCCGAGGAGGGCTCCGGGAACGTGCTCGTCGGGTACGGCACCGGCGCGCCGGCCGGGCGCCGACGCCGCCTGCGCCCGCAGACACCCGCCGCGGCGGCGCCCGCGGCACCCGCTGCGCCTGCGGCACCGGCCGGCCCAGCCCCGCAGGCCATCCCCGCGGCCCCGGCCGCCGCTCCCGCACCGGTGGCCGACGGCCCCGTGCCGGTGATCTCGCCGCTCGTCCGGAAGCTGGCCCGGGAACGGGGCATCGACCTGCGGCAACTGCACGGCTCCGGCCCGGACGGGCTGATCCTGCGCGCGGACGTCGAGCGCGCCGCGGCCGCCGCCGAGGCGCCCGCCGCCGCGCCGCAGGCAGTGCCCGCGAAGGCCGCAGCCGTCGCCGGTGAGCGGGTCCCGCTGCGCGGCGTACGGGGTGCCGTCGCCGACAAGCTGACCCGCAGCCGCCAGGAGATACCGGACGCGACCTGCTGGGTGGACGCCGACGCGACGGAGCTGATGGCCGCGCGCGCCGCCATGAACGCCGCCGGGGGCCCGAAGATCTCGCTGCTGGCACTGCTGGCCCGGATCTGCACGGCCGCGCTCGCCCGCTACCCGGAGCTGAACTCCACGGTGGACATGGCGGCCCGCGAGATCGTCCGGCTGCCCGAGGTGCACCTGGGCTTCGCGGCCCAGACCGAGCGGGGCCTCGTCGTCCCGGTCGTACGTGACGCTCACCGGCGCACGGCGGAGTCGCTGACCGCCGAGTTCGCCCGGATGACGGAAGCGGCACGCGAGGGCAGGCTGACCCCTGCCGACCTCACCGGCGGCACGTTCACGCTGAACAACTACGGCGTGTTCGGGGTGGACGGCTCGACGCCGATCATCAACCACCCCGAGGCGGCCATGCTGGGCGTGGGGCGGATCGTGCCCAAGCCATGGGTGCACCAGGGCGAACTGGCCGTGCGCCAGGTGGTCCAGCTGTCCCTCACGTTCGACCACCGCGTCTGCGACGGCGGCACGGCGGGCGGCTTCCTCCGCTACGTCGCCGACTGCGTGGAACACCCGGCGGTGCTGCTGCGCACCCTGTAGCCCGCGGCGACCTGTGGATCCGCGCAGCCCCCAGTGACCCGTGGATCCGCAGCGCGCGGCCGTACAGACCGGCGGCGTGCGCCTGTAGCCCCGCGGCGCGCACGCCACAGCCGCGGGGCGCGCACCCTGTGGCCCGCAGTGCGCGGACCTGTGCCCCGCGGCCCGGTAGCCGCGCGGGGCTGGGTCCACGGGCGTCCGGTCCACCCGCCGCGCCCACGGCGGCGGCCCTGCGCCGTCCGCAGGGTGGGACACCGGGTTCGGCGCGGCAGGGGGCGACCATACTGGGCGCGTGAGCGGATTTGACGTCGTCGTGCTGGCGGGAGGGGCCGCGAAGCGGCTCGGCGGTGCCGACAAACCCGGGCTGAGCGTGGGCGGGCGCGCCCTGCTCGACCGGGTACTGGCGGCCTGCCGGGACGCCGGCCGCGTCGTCGTCGTGGGCGGGCGCCGGCCCACCGCCACGCCCGTCGTCTGGACGCGGGAGGAGCCGCCAGGTGGCGGGCCCCTCGTGGCCCTGGCCGCAGGCGTGCGGCACGTGGAGGCGGACACCCTGGTCGTCCTCGGCGGCGACCTCCCGTTCCTGGACGGCGGCACCCTGCGGGAGCTGGTGGACGCGCTCGCCGCCGGGAGCGGCGAAGCCGTGCTGTCCGTGGACGCCGACGGGCGCGACCAGCCGCTCCTCGCCGCGTACCGCACGGAGCCGTTGCGTCGCGAGATCGCGCTGCTCGCCGCCGAGCACGGCGGACTGTCCGGTCTGCCGCTGCGCCTGCTGACCCAGGAGCTGGACCTCGACCGCGTCCCCGCCCGGCCGCTCGCCGCGTTCGACTGCGACACCTGGGAGGACCTTGCCAGGGCCCGGGCCCGCATCAGGGAGCATGGGACCGTGCTGGACGAATGGATCACCGCAGTCAAGGCCGAACTCGGCATCGAACTGGACGTCGACACCGGCCTCCTGCTCGACCTGGCCCGCGACGCCGCCCACGGTGTCGCCCGACCCGCCGCGCCGCTCACCACGTTCCTGGTGGGGTACGCGGCCGCCAAGGCGGGCGGGGACGACCCCGCCGCGGTCGCCGAGGCCACAGCCAAGGCTGCCGCCCTCGCGCGGCGCTGGGCGGACGAGTCCGCGCAGGAGCCCGGGACAGGCGCCCATGCCAAGGACGACCACACCATGGGCAAAGCCGACGCGGGCAGGACCGACGCCGGCGAGACCCACACGGGCGGGACCGACGCGGGATGACCGAACCGGAAGCGGCCGCCGAGGCCGACGGCATCGACGAGGCCCTGGCCCTCCTCGGACCCCCCGCCGGGCGCCGTGAGCAGGCACCTGCCCGGAATCGGGACGACAAGGAGCCCGGCAGGGACCCGCACGGCCACCGGGCGACCCCCTGGGACCGGGCGCGTGACACCGCCGCCCACGCCGGACGTGCCGCGCCCGTCCCGTCCCGCCGGGTACCGCTCGACGCCGCGCTCGGCCGGATCCTCGCCGAACCCCTCCCGGCGCTCACCGACCTGCCGTCCTTCGACACCTCCGCCATGGACGGCTGGGCCGTCGCCGGGCCCGGCCCCTGGGAGATCAGCGACGAGGGCTCCGTCCTCGCAGGCCACGCCGGATCGGACCCGCTTCCGGACGGCACGGCCGTGCGCATCGCGACCGGCGCGCGTGTCCCGCCCGACACGACCGCCGTCATCCGCACCGAGCACTCCCGCGTCGAGCCCGGCGGAGCCGGGGGCTCCCGCACCGCGGGGCGCGGCCATCTCCACGCCCTGCGCGAGGTCGTCCCCGGGCAGGACATCAGGCCGCGCGGCCAGGAGTGCCGCTCCGGCGACCAGCTCCTGCCCGCCGCCACCCTGGTGACGCCGGCCGTCCTCGGCATGGCGGCCGCCGCCGGCTACGACGAGCTGGTCACCGTCGTCCGCCCGCGCGTGGAGGTGCTGGTCCTCGGCGACGAGCTGCTGACGTCCGGCGTTCCGCACGACGGGCTCATCCGGGACGCCCTCGGCCCGATGCTGGGCCCCTGGCTGCGCACCCTCGGCGTCGACGTCCTCGCCACGCGGCGCATCGGCGACGACGCCGCCGCGCTGCACGAGGCGGTCACCGGCAGCGAGGCCGACGTCGTGATCACCACGGGCGGTACGGCTGCCGGGCCCGTCGACCACGTCCACCCCGTCCTGCACGCCGCCGGAGCCGAACTGCTCGTCGACGGCGTGAAGGTGAGGCCGGGTCACCCCATGCTGCTGGCCCGCCTCGCCCCCGGCGATCGCCCGGAGAGCCACCGATATCTCGTCGGCCTCCCCGGCAACCCGCTGGCCGCCGTCTCCGGGCTGCTCACTCTCGCCGAGCCGCTGCTGCGCGGCCTGGCCGGGCGCAGGCCCCAGGAGCCGTACCGGGCGCCCGTACGCGACCAAGTACAGGGCCATCCGTACGACACCCGGCTCGTCCCGGTCGTCCACCGTGCCGGGCAGGCCGTACCCCTGCACTACGCCGGCCCGGCCATGCTGCGCGGGCTGGCCGCGGCCGAAGGACTCGCCGTCGTACCGCCCGGGGGCGCCCGCCCGGGCGACTCACTGGAGGTCCTGGGCCTGCCCTGGGCGGCCTCGGCCTCCGCAGGGGAGGGATGTTTCACGTGAAACTCTCCGGGCAGGACGCCATCGCCCGCCGAGCCGAGGAACAGCTGGTCACCAGCCGGGTGCGGCTTCCCCGGCGGATCGTCGAGCGCCCCCTGCGCCAGGTCGGGAAGCGGCTGGCGCTCGCACTGCTCGTGCTGGCCCTCACGGTCGTCGTCGTCCTGCTGGACCGGCGCGGCTACAAGGACGGCGCGGGCGGCGAACTCGGCTTGGTCGACGCCATCTACTACGCGACCGTGACCCTGTCCACGACGGGCTACGGCGACATCGTGCCGTACACCACCAGCGCGCGCCTCACCAATGTCCTGGTGGTGACGCCCCTGCGGGTGTTGTTCCTGATCATCCTGGTCGGCACCACTCTCGAGGTCCTGACGGAGCGCACCCGGGAGGAGTGGCGGCTCAACCGCTGGAGGTCCTCCTTGCGTGACCACACCGTCGTCGTCGGCTTCGGTACGAAGGGCCGCTCCGCGCTCCAGACGCTCAGCGCGACCGGCCTGAGCAAGGAACGGGTCGTCGTCGTCGACCCCAGCAGCAAGGTCATCGAGACCGCCAACGCCGAGGGCTTCACCGGCGTGGTGGGCGACGCCACCCGCAGCGAGGTGCTGCTGCGCGCCGAGGTGCAGAGGGCGCGGCAGATCATCATCGCGACCCAGCGCGACGACACGGCGGTGCTCGTCACGCTCACGGCACGCCAGCTCAACAAGGGCGCGAAGATCGTCGCCGCCGTGCGCGAGGAGGAGAACGCGCCGCTGCTGCGGCAGTCCGGCGCCGACGCCGTCATCACGAGCGCCAGTGCCGCAGGGCGGTTGCTCGGGCTGTCCGTGCTCAGTCCCAGCGCCGGCACCGTGATGGAGGAGCTGATCCAGCAGGGCACCGGTCTCGACATCGTCGAGCGGCCGGTCACCAAGGCCGAGGCGGGCCAGAACGTGCGCGAGCTGAACGACCTGGTGGTGAGTGTGCTGCGCGGGCACCGGCTGATCGGCTACGACGATCCCGAGGCGAGCCCCCTGCAGCTCACCGACCGGGTCATCACCATCGTGCGGGGCAAGGGCGTGCCCCTGGCCGGCCGCCCCGGCAACGGGGTTCTGCCCGGCTCCGGCCCCGGCGTGGTGCAGGAGTAGCCTCGCGGCCATGCATGCGATCACGATTCCGGAACCCGGTGGTCCCGAAGCGCTGGTCTGGGCCGAGGTCCCCGACCCGGTGCCCGGCGAGGGCCAAGTGCTCCTCGACGTGGTGGCGAGCGGGGTCAACCGTGCCGATGTGCTGCAGCGGCGGGGGTTCTACGACCCGCCCCCCGGTGAGTCCCGCTACCCCGGTCTCGAATGCTCCGGCCGTATCGCGGCCGTCGGCCCAGGTGTCTCGGGCTGGGCCGTCGGCGACGAGGTGTGCGCGCTGCTCGCGGGCGGCGGGTACGCCGAGAAGGTCGCCGTGCCCGCCGGGCAGCTGCTGCCGGTGCCGAAGGGCATGGACATCGTCACGGCGGCGGCTCTGCCCGAGGTGACGGCCACGGTCTGGGCGAACGTGTTCATGGTGGCCCATCTGCGCCCGGGCGAGACCCTGTTGGTCCACGGCGGCGGCAGCGGCATCGGCACGATGGCGATCCAGCTGGGCAAGGCCGTCGGCGCGCGGGTCGCGGTCACGGCGGGCAGCCCGGAGAAGCTGGCGCGGTGCGAGGAGCTGGGCGCCGACGTCCTCATCGACTACCGCGAGCAGGACTTCGTGGAGGAGGTGCGCAAGGCGACGGACGGCGCCGGCGCGGACGTGATCCTCGACATCATGGGCGCGAAGTACCTGGAGCGGAACGTGCGGGCCCTCGCCGTGAACGGACGGCTCGCCGTGATCGGCCTCCAGGGCGGGGTGAAGGCCGAGCTGGACCTGGGAGCGCTGCTGAAGAAGCGTGCCGCCGTGATGGCGGCTTCGCTGCGGGCCCGGCCGCTCAGTGAGAAGGCCACCATCGTGGCGGCCGTACGGGAGCACGTCTGGCCCCTGATCGAGGCGGGGACGGTCCGCCCGGTCGTCGACCGCACGGTCCCGATGGCACAAGCGGCCGAGGCGCACCGGACCCTGGAGGACAGCAGCCACGTCGGCAAGGTGCTCCTGGTCAACGAGTCCTGATCCGCGCGCTGTCGCGGGACACGTCACGGCCCGGCACACCTGAGGGATGCCGGGCCGCGACAAACGCCTTACAGATCCAACGCCTTACAGATCCAACGCCTTACAGATCAAGCGCCTTACAGGTACGGCCCCGAGCGGGCCGCGCCGTTTCCGTGGTCGTCGTCCTCGTGGGACATGACCCCGGCCGGCAGCGCCCTGCGCATCTGCTCCAGCTGGGCGCGGGCCGCCATCTGCTGGGCGAACAGCGCCGTCTGGATACCGTGGAACAGGCCCTCCAGCCAGCCCACCAACTGCGCCTGGGCGATCCGCAGTTCCGCCTCGGAGGGGACCGCGTCGTCCGTGAAGGGCAGGGAGAGGCGTTCCAGTTCCTCCACCAGCTCCGGCGCCAGGCCGTCCTCCAGCTCCTTGACGGAGCTGTGGTGGATCTCCTTGAGCCGGACCCGGCTCGCTTCGTCCAGAGGTGCCGCCCGTACTTCTTCCAGCAGCTGCTTGATCATGCTGCCGATCCGCATGACCTTGGCAGGCTGTTCGACCATTTCCGTCACCGGGACCTCGCGCGACTCGTCGTCACCGTCACCGCCGCCGAGCGCCATTCCGTCCTGACCCACGATGAGGACCTGCGGGCTCTCCTGCGACCGTTCATTCCTCGGCATCTCCATGCCGCCATTCTCTCGTACAGATGCGTCATGACACGGTGTGCCCCCGGACGAAGGTGATCCACCCTCGTGCCGGGGGCACACGGTGCGCGGTGACGGCAGCCCGTCGTGTGCGGTCCCGTTACGTCGCGGCCCGGCGGGCCACCGCGCCGCGCGACCGCGTGAGCAGCGCGGCCAGCAGGGCGGCACCGAGCGGCACGGCGATCAGCAGGGCGCCCAGGGTCTCCCAGGGGATGACGATCGGGATGTGCGGCAGGCCGTCGAAGCCGCCGAACCCGCCGTCGAGGGCTTCCTGGTGCATCCTCTCCGCCTGGCGGCGCTCGGTCAGCCGCAGGCCGATCGCCGGCAGGACGCCCGCGGCCGATCCGAGGAGTACGCCCATGCAGGCGACCACCCCGCACTGGAAGCCGCTCAGCGTGCGGCGGACCCGGGGCGGCGCACCGACGGCGGCCAGCGTCTTGAGGTCGGCCTCGGCGTCCGCCTGGGCCAGACCGGTGGCGATACCGGCGGCACCCACGGTGATCAGACCGGCGAACACGGTGAGGGCCAGCAGCACGATGCCGTTCTCGCTGAGGTAGCCCTCCTCCAGGTGGAAGGTCAGGTCGGTGCCCACGGCGGCCAGTTCGAAGTCGAGCTTCTGCCGCTGCTCGCTGCTGGGCATGCGGTCCGTGGCGTAGAAGGAACCGAGCGGCACGGTGGTCAGACCGGCGGCCTTGGCCGCGGCCGGCGGGAGGATGCCCTTCACGCCGTAGGCCTCCGTGCCGTCCGGCGCCCGGTAGGCGGGGAAGGACTTCACCGCGCCGGGCGGATCCGCGCCCTTCTCCATGGCCAGGTCGGCCGCCTTCAGGTCGGTGATCAGCCGGACGGAGACCTTGCCGTCCTTGTCCACCTGGGCCCGCGAGAAGGACACGAAGGTGCCCGAGGCCAGGGCCTTCTCGGCGCCGGGGTCGTCGATGCCGAGGACCTTCAGTACGTTCGCGTCCCCGATGACCAGGCCGCCCTCGGAGATGAAGTACCGGTCGTCGGCCTTGCAGCGCCAGTCGGTGGAGAGCTTGCGGAGCTGCTCCTTGCTGAATCGTTCCCGCGGGTCGGAGCCGTCCGTGGTGCGCGCCCACAGGGGGCACTCGTTCGCCTTCGGAACGACGACCTCGTAGCGGCCGCAGCCCTTGCCGTCCTCCCACAGGTCGCAGCTGGTCCGCCCGACCGCGATCCGGTCCACATCGGCCCGCACATCGACCGGCAGGTACTTCTGCACGGTCTCCCGCACGGCCGGAACGTCCCGGCCGCCCTCCGCGGTGATCATCACGGATGCCGCGCCGTGGGGCAGCTGGGCCACGTACTCGGCCCGGGACTGGGCGTCGCGGCTCACCCCGTACGTGGCGACGGCGACCGTGCCCGCGACGGCGGCCAGCACGGCGGCGACGGCCGGAGCCGTACGGCCGCGGTTGCGGACGGCGTCCCGCAGCGCGAGCCGCGGCGACAACGGCAGCCACCGGCCGGTCCGCCCGAACAGGCCGACCAGCATCGGGGTCATCGCGACGATCCCCAGCTCGGCGAGCGCGCTGCCCCCGGCCACGATGAGGAACTGGTCGGACAGCACCGAGCCGTACAGGGCGATGGCGCCGCCGAGCAGGGTGGCGACCAGGCCGATGACGGGCAGGACCCGGTTGCTGCGGCGTACGCCCCGCCGGCCGGTCAGCGAGGCCAGCACGGTCTCGCGGGACGCGGTGACGGCCGGGACGATCGCCGCGAGCAGGCCCGTCAGGACGGCGAGCGCGCCGATGCCGAGGAGCTCCAGCGGGCGGACGTCGAAGGCGCCGAACCGCTGGCCCATGGTCTCCTCCAGCCACGGCTGGAGGGCGAAGGTCAGGACGAGGCCGAGCACCGTGCCGGCCACCGCGGCCGCGAAGCCGATCACCAGGCCGCCGGCCAGGACGATCGAGCGGATGTGCCGGCGGTCGCCGCCGTTGGCGCCCACCAGGCCCAGCTGGCGACGGGAGCGCCGGGCGCCCACGGCGAAGGCCGGTCCGGCCAGGAGGCAGATCTCCAGCATGGCGAGGCCCACGACGGTGGCCGTCGCGATCAGCGCGGCCCGTTCGACGCCCTCGCTGTTCGTGTAGCCGCTCCAGCCCTCCCGCTGGTACAGCGGCACTTCGGATCGGGCCGGCGGGTCCAGCAGCACGGCCCGCGAGACGACCACGGCGCCCTTGGCGTTCGCCGCCTTGACCATGTTCCACGTGAAACCTTCGGCGCCCGCGCCCTTCAGCTTCAGCAGATGCGTCGTGGAGGCGTCCGTGCCGGGCAGGCCGGCGGCCTCCAGTGCCTTGCCGAGCGGGGCGAGGAAGGCCCCGGGCAGGGCGTTGACCTGGTCGGTCTTCAGGTCGTCGGGCAGTTCGTAGGAGCCGACGATCCGGTACTCGCGCTCCAGGCCGCGGGCGCTGAGCGTCGAGCCGACACTCAGCCCGCTCGTCTCCAGGAAGTGGGAGGTCGCGGCGACCTCGTCGTTCTTCTCCGGGAACCGGCCGTCGAGCAGTGTCATGATGCCGCCGGCCATCGGGTCGGAGGCCTTCAGCTCGCGGATCTCGGTGTGGAGCAGGCCGTACTTGGTGCGCAGCTTGCCGTGGCCCCGGGTGTCCGTGAGGACCGTGGCGCCGGCCGGGAAGACCTTCGTGACGTCCGTCCGGCCCTCCGGGTACGGCTTGTCTTCGTAGTCGCCAACCGGCTGGTCGATCTCGCCGTCGGGGCTCTGGTCGACGGCCACCCCGCCGTACCGGGGGTCGGAGACCCGGGCGTCCGCCGTGCCGAGCCTGCGGTCCGCCTGCTCCTGCGCGGACAGCTCGGCGCTGCGCAGGGTCAGGTCGGCGGCGCTGACGCCGAGGATCGGCAGGGCGATCATGGCGAGGACGAGGAAGCTGCGCCCTTTGAAGCGCCAGGCGTCACGGCGGGCTATGCGCACCGCGGCGCGCCAGGAGTGGAACCAGGTCTTCACAGGTCGGCCGCCCGCCCCGTGCCGGAGAGCAGCGAGTCGGCGCCGCTGCGCAGGGTCTGGTCGACGACCGCGCCGTCCCTGAGGAAGACCACCCGGTCGGCCCAGGCGGCGAACCGCGGCTCATGGGTGACGAGGATGCCCGCGGCACCCGCGTCGCAGCGGGAGCGCAGCAGGGCGAGCACGGACTCGCCGGTCTCGGAGTCGAGGGCGCCGGTCGGCTCGTCGGCGAGCACGAGGCGGCGTTCGCCGACCAGGGCGCGGGCGATGGCGACGCGCTGCTGCTGGCCGCCGGACATCTCGTCGGGGAACCGGTCGGCGACATGGCCGAGGTCCATCTCCTCGAGCGCGGCCAGCGCCTCGGCGCGCGCCTTGCGGGCGGACACCCCGTCGAGCTCGCGGGGGAGGGCGACGTTCTCGGCGGCCGTGAGCGCCGGGATGAGGTTGTAGTCCTGGAAGACGTAGCCGATGCTGCGCCGGCGCAGCGCGGCGAGCGTCTTGCGGTCGGCGGTGGTGATGTCGGTGTTCTCGACGATGACCCGGCCGGAGGTGGGTGTGTCGAGGCCGCCCGCGATGGTGAGGAGCGTGGACTTGCCGGAGCCCGAGGGGCCCATGACGGCGACCAGCTCGCCCGGGTGGACGGCGAGGTCGATGCCGCGCAGGGCGTGTACCTCGGTGGCCCCGGTGCCGTGGACCCGGGTCAGCTGCTGGAGTTGCAGGACGGGCTGGTGTGACGTGGGTGACGACAAGGGCGTCGCTGATGACATGGAGGGGTCCCCCTTGGGCCGGCGCGAGCCCCGTACGGCGTCGGTACGGCGCGTACGGGACGGTGGGCCCGCTGTGAGCGGCGCGGGCCGGGTGCGCGGAGCGGTTGTTCGATGCGGGTGGTGCGTAACCGGGTACGTGCGTAACCGGGTACGTGCGTTTTCAAGTACGTGCGTTACCGGAATGTGTGCGTAACCAGGTCGTGCGTTACCGGGTACGTGCGTGCCGAGGAGCGGTGGGTCAGGCAGGTGGTGCGGGGTGGTTGCGCGGCGCCGGCGCCACCGGTGCGGGTACGGGCGAGGGCCCGGGTGGTGGTGCGGGCGCTGCCTGCCGGGCGGCCGCCGCCGAGAGGCGGATGAGCCGGGCCTCGCAGTGGTCGAGCCACCGGGCCTCCGCCTCGGTCTGGAAGATCAGCTGTTCCAGGACGAGCAGCCAGGCCACGTCGTCGCGTTCCTGTGTCTTCCCGCTCTCCAGAGCGGCGAGCGCCTGTGCCTTGAGCCGGGTGTAGTCCTGCATCGCCTTGATGGTGTGGCGGCGCTGGGCCTGGATCACGGCACGGATGTCGACGCCGGACGCGCCGACCGCCATGGCGAGCTTGATCGCCAGTTCGTCGCGGGCCGGGCTGGTGCGGTCCACGGGCTTCTCGAACCAGGTCCTCAGCTCGCCGCGCCCGGCGTCGGTGATGACGTAGAGGGGGTGGCCCGCTTCGTCCTCACCCTGCTGGGTGACCATGCCGTCGCGCTCCAGCCGGTTCAGCGTCGTGTAGACCTGTCCGACGTTGAGCGGCCAGGTGGAGCCGGTGCGGGCCTCGAACTCCGAGCGGAGCTGTGAGCCGTAGCGCGGGCCGCTTTCGAGGAGGGCCAGGAGCCCGTGGCGGATCGACATACTCAGTATGTATACCGGGTATGCCGAGGAGGACAACCGTCTCCGGGAGGACCCGCGGGGATCCTCCTCAAGGGGGACGGGGCGGATCAGCGACGGCGCATGCGGAGGCCGAGGAAGCCGATCCCCAGGCCCATGAAGGCAAGCCCCACACCGAGCGTCAGGACCGGAACGCGCCGGTCAACAAAGGTCTCGGCGGCCTGCGGGCCGCGCTCGTAGGCCGCGGCGGACGGGGTGCGGCGCGGCGGGACGACGGCCGGGGAGTCCTCCTCCGGTACCTCCTCCGCGACCGTGCCGAAGGGGTCGGAGTCCGTGGTGGCTGTTGCCGTTTTGGTACGTGGGGCCTCGGAGACGGTCGCCGACGGCGGGGCCGACGGGAGCAGTGAGGGGATGCCGGGCCGCCCCGGGCGCGTACGCCCCTCCCCGGCCGGGCGGCCCGCCAGCGAGGGCCGGGAGGTCATCGGCACCGGTGTGCGGAGGGAGAAGGTCACGCCGGGAGCCGGAGACGCGGTACCGCTGCCGGACGCCTCGGGCGAGGCACTGGTAGCGGCGGCGGAAGGCGTCGCGACGACACCGCGACTCGCGCCGGGACTCGGCTCGGGCGCCCTGCTCTCCTCCGCGTACGCCGGGAGCATCCCGCAGAAGGAGGCACTCAGCCACAGCCCGACCACCACCGCGCGCCGCACGCCACGCCGCTGCGGACGCTGCCGCCGCAGACCGTGCCGCCGCACGGGGCGCCGCCGCGCGCAGCGCCGCGAACCGAGTGCTGGAGCCACCGGGTGACCCCCTCCCGTGACGATCCGTGGTGAGTCGATCACAGCGTCACACACGCGAAGCGGCGGGGCATCTCGGACCGCCCCGCCTCACCCACGTGCCGGAAAAGGGCCTACTCCGGGTTGTCGCCCGTCGCGATCTTCAGCTCGAACGTCTGGTCGCCCGGCACCACGGCCGTGCCCTCACGCGGGAACTGGTCGACGACCTGGTCCTCCGCGTACAGAGGATCGTCGACCCGCGTCTCCTTGACCTGCCAGCCGGCGGCCTGGATGCACGCCTTGACGGACAGCAGGTCCTTGAAGATGAAGTTCGGGGCCTGCACCTTCGCCGGGTCGTTGCTGTCCTCCCGGGCCTCCGAGCACTTCGAGGGCTCCATCGTGCGGTTGCGCTCCGGCGGGCGGTGGCCCGCCTGGGCCGACTCGCTCGTGCCGCCGCCTCCCGCGCCGCCCGTGCCGGCCGGGTCGTTCTCGCCGTTGACGACGACCGCCGTGATGACGCCGCCGATGGCGATCAGGGCGACCACGATCGCGCCCACCAGCATCGGCATGTTGTTCCGCCGGCCGCCTCCCGTGGTGTACGGGGCGGGGGCGGGCGCCGGGGTCTGGTACGCGGGCGCCGGGGTCGGGGCCGCCGCGTGGTGCGGGTAGCCGTACGACGGGGCGGGGGCCGGCGTCGGGGCCGGAGCCGGCGTGTGCGGCTGCGGCGCGTAGGGGCCGGGCGCCGGGGTGTGCGGCTGCGGCTGGTACGGCGTCTGGACGCCGCCGTGCGGGGCCGGCGTCGTGTGGTCGACCGGCGGGAAGACCGCCGAGCCGACACCCGCGCCGCTGTTCGCCGGCCCGCCCGGCACGATGACCGGGGCGCCGGTCTGGCCCGCGGACAGCACCCGCAGGCACTCGTCGCGCATGGCGGCGGCGCTCGGGAAACGCTCGTTCGGGTTCTTCTTCAGCGCCCGTGCGACGAGCGCGTCCATCGCGGGCGTGAGCGAGCGGTTGATGGAGGACGGGGCCGACGGCTCCTCCTGGACGTGCGCGTACGCGATCGCCAGCGGCGAGTCCGCGTCGAACGGGATCCGCCCCGTCAGCAGCTGGAACAGCATGATGCCGACCGAGTACAGGTCGGAGCGGGCGTCGACGCCGCGCCCCAGCGCCTGCTCCGGCGACAGGTACTGCGGCGTGCCCACCACCATGCCGGTCTGCGTCATCGACGTGACGCCCGACTGCATGGCGCGCGCGATGCCGAAGTCCATGACCTTGACGACGCCGCGCTTCGTCACCATCACGTTGCCCGGCTTGATGTCGCGGTGGACCAGGCCCATCTCGTGGCTGGTCTCCAGCGCGGCCAGCACGTCGGCCGTGACCTTCAGCGCCTTGTCCGCCGGCATCGCCCCGTAACTCTGCACGTCGGCCGCCAGGACCGAGCCGAGCGGCTGGCCCTCCACGTACTCCATGACGATGTACGGCATGACGCCGCCGTCGCCCATGGAGGGGTCGCTGAAGGTGACCGTGTCCTCACCGGTGTCGAAGACCGACACGATGTTGGTGTGCTGGAGCTTGGCGACCGCCTGCGCCTCGCGCCGGAACCGCTCGCGGAACGACTGTTCCCGGCCGAGTTCCGTGTGCAGCGTCTTGATGGCCACCTGGCGGTCCAGGGCGCTGTCGTAGGCCAGGTAGACCGACGCCATGCCGCCTTCGCCGAGCAGGTCGCGAAGCTGGTACCGGCCGTTCGCCACCGATCCGCCGGCGTAGCGGCCGTGTGCGCCGTCCTGGCTCATTTCTTGCTTCCCCCTACGCGCGCGTGCGGCCGCGATGATCCGTATTTACGGGCCAAGTCTGCCCGAGGCCACTGACACGTCAAGCCGGGTGCCCGTTCCGTGACCGTACGCACAAGAAGCGTCTCGGAAGCGTTACCTGCCCGGCATGGAATTTGCACAGGTGTACGTGGAACCGGTTGGATGACCGGTCCATCCCGAACCGGCCCGTCGCGCGGAGGCTGTAGCGTGACAGGGCGAAGGACCTCTCGATGTACTCCTCGAGACCTTGAGACACGGCGGCACACCGCACGCGAGCACGGGCCCGCGGACAGCGGACAGAAATGACGGCGAGGACTGATGGCACCCGGATCCGAAGCAGGCGGCGGCGGAGTGTCGGATGACGGAGCGTCGGGACACGCGGTCGGCGGGGCGTCGGACGCCATGGACTTCGGCGTCGGCGGCCTGGTCGGCGACGGCCGCTACCGGCTGACCCACCGGCTGGGCCGGGGCGGTATGGCGGAGGTGTTCGCCGCCGAGGACGTACGGCTCGGACGGACCGTCGCCGTCAAGCTGTTGCGCCCCGACCTCGCCGAGGACCCGGTCTCCAAGGCGCGGTTCACGCGCGAGGCCCAGTCGGTCGCCGGCCTCAACCACCACGCGATCGTGGCGGTCTACGACTCCGGCGAGGACCAGGTGGGCGGCCAGTCCGTGCCGTACATCGTCATGGAGCTGGTCGAGGGCCGCACCATCCGCGATCTGCTGATCAGCGCCGACGCCCCGCCGCCCGAGCAGGCCCTCATCATCGTCTCCGGCGTGCTGGAGGCACTGGCCTACTCGCACCAGCACGGCATCGTGCACCGCGACATCAAGCCCGCGAACGTCATCATCACCAAGAGCGGCGCCGTGAAGGTGATGGACTTCGGCATCGCCCGCGCCCTGCACGGCGCTTCGACGACGATGACGCAGACCGGCATGGTCATGGGCACGCCGCAGTACCTCTCCCCCGAGCAGGCGCTGGGCAAGGCCGTCGACCACCGCTCCGACCTGTACGCCACGGGCTGTCTGCTGTACGAACTGCTGGCCCTGCGGCCGCCGTTCACCGGTGAGACCCCGCTGTCCGTGGTGTACCAGCACGTGCAGGACACGCCGGTCCCGCCGTCCGAGGTGTTCGACGGCGCCCCGCCGGAGCTGGACGGGCTCGCCATGCGCGCGCTCGCCAAGGACCCGGACGACCGCTACCAGAGCGCCGAGGAGATGCGCGGCCTGGTGCAGTACGGGCTGCAGATGCTCCAGGAGCAGGGCGGCCACAGCGGCACGTGGAACACGGGCCCGGTGCAGACCCACGACGGCGGTCACCCCGCCGGGCCCGGCGGCATGGCCGCGACGGCCGTCATGGGTGCCGCGACCGGCCCGGCGATGCACGGCGGCCAGCCCGCGTACGCGACGCACCCCGTGCACGGCGACACCTCGCAGGGGCGGATCCTGCCGCCGATGAACCCGGACGACGGCGCCTACCACGGCGGCTATCCGGCCGCCCCCAAGCGCCGGCGCGGCACGGTGCTGCTGTTCGTGGCGTTCGCGCTGATCGCCATCATGGCGGGGGCGGTGTACGCGGTGAAGGCGGGCAACGCCTCGCAGGGCACCGGTACGAAGCCCAGCGTCTCCCCGTCGCCGTCCGTGAAGCCCAGCAGCACGCCCACGCCGACCCCGTCGAAGTCCGAGGAGGTCCAGGAGCCGGAGACCTCCACCGGCGGCGGCGACAACTGGGGGAGCCAGCCGGAGACGCCCTGGCAGCCGAACACGCCGAGCACGGACCCGTCGCCGTCGCCCTCCTCCTCCGACCCGGGCACGGCCGACGGCGGGACCACCGACGGCCAGACCGACGGCGGTCAGACGGACGGCGGCCAGACCGACGGGGGTCAGACCGACGGCGGGCAGACCGACGGCGGGCAGACCGACGGGGGTCAGACCGACGGCGGCAACGGTGACACCACCGGCACCACCGGCACCACCACGACCGGCCAGCAGGGCGGTTCGACGGTGGGCAGCACGACGGGCACGCCGGGTACCTGACGGCCCGACACCGAAGGAGCCGCCTCACGGGCTCGGCGGGCGGCCTCAGTTGGTGAACGCGTCGCGGACGGCCTCGTACTCGCGTGTCCACCACACCGCCAGGGCCGACGCCGCGGGGAACTGCGGGTCGGCCCTGCTGTCGTGCAGCTGGTAGCGCCATCGCAGGATCCAGAAGTCGTTCAGCCGCTCCCACCACACGCGGTGCACCGCGGCCGCCAGCTCCGCCCGGTCGGCCCCGGTGGCCCGCCGGTACGCGCGGGCGTAGGCCCGCACCTTCGCCAGGTCGAGCCGGCCCGTCGGCTGGACGTAGAAGATCACCGCGGCCCGCACGGCCTCCTCGGCCCGGGGCTGCACGCCCAGCCGGTCCCAGTCGACGATCGCGGCCGGCTCCGCGCCCCGGTACAGCAGGTTCAGCGGGTGGAAGTCGCCGTGCACCCAGCCGCCCGCACCGGGATCGGCGGCGGCCGGGCGCCGGTGCGCGTACTCGGCGAGCAGCAGCCGCCGCTCCAGCAGCCGGTGTTCGGCCAGCTCGTCGAAGGCGTCCCTGCGGCGCCGCGCCCTGGCCAGCGCCAGCAGCTCGTCGATCAGCCGGAACGTGTCGTCCGGGTCGGCGCTCGCGTACGCGTGGCCGGCGTCCTCGCACGCGTACGCGTGGCCGGCGTCCTGGCGGGTCGCCCCGGCGTGGGCGCCCGTCGCGCCGCCCATCACGCGCTCCAGGCAGATGTGCACCAGGCCCAGCAGCCCGCCCAGCCGCCCCGAGCCCGCCGTGCTCAGCTGGGCGCCGTCCCGGTGGCGGCCCTCGACCCACGGGTGCAGGGCGTAGCAGTGGTCGCCGAGCAGCGCGACCGTGCGCCCGTCGGTGTCGGGCAGGGGCGGGGCGACCGGGACGCCCAGGTCGTGCAGGCGCTGGGTGGCCCGGTGCTGGCGGGCGATGGTGGCGCGGTCGGAGGTGGGCGCGTCCAGGTGCTGTTTCAGGAAGTAGGTGCCGCGCGTGGTGGTGAGCCGGTAGCCGCGGTTGAGGAGGCCCTGGGTGACGGGCACGCAGGACAGCGGCTCGCCCTGGGCGGTGTAGCGGCGCAGCAGCGCGCTCACGGGCGGGACGGGCGGGGCCTGGCGGGGCCGGGGGATGGCGGTAACGAGGGCAGCAGGCGCAGACGTTACAGATGAGCGCGGCACTCGACAGATGTTAGATCACCATGAGATCACTTCGCTGTGCCGTCCAGGGAGTGAACGGTGCCGAAGCGGGGCTCGATCCGCAGGTGGACGGGGTCGAAGGCGGCGCCGTCCACCCGGTGGGGCGCCGGCCCGAAGAGGGCGCGCACGCGCTCGTCCGGCTCGAGGATCCGGGCGGTGCCGACGACCTGCGCGGACCAGAGCGTGTCGGCGCCGGTGGGGAACGTGTCCGCCGCGTAGGCGACGACTGCTCCGTGACAGGCCCGGTGGTGGCCGGGGCCGCGGTGGATCCGTACGAGGACGGCGCCGTCCGCCACGACGTGGTGGGCCGGCACCACGAGCGGCAGCGCCCGCATGCTTGTGGCGATCCGCCCGTACGGGACGGTGCCGAGCAGCCGGAGGGCGTCCGCCTCGCCCGTGGTCGTGGACATACCCCCAGGGTCCGCCGCGAGGCGCCTGGCGGAACAGGGGCGGCGGCCCCCTTCCCCCGGGACTTACGTCCCGTGCGCCGGCCGCGCCTCGCCGCCCGCCTGGAGGCGGGCCACGTACGCCGCCGCCTGGGAGCGGCGCTCCATGCCCAGCTTGGACAGCAGGCCGGACACGTAATTCTTGATCGTCTTCTCGGCCAGGTGCAGCCGCTCGCCGATGGCCCGGTTGGTCAGGCCCTCGCCGATCAGGTCGAGGATCCTGCGTTCCTGGTCGGTCAGGTGCGCCAGCCGGTCGTCGCCGCGCCGCCCGCCGCCCTCGCGCAGCCGCTCCAGCACGCGCGCGGTGGCGACCGGGTCGAGCAGCGACCGGCCGGCCGCCACGTCCCGTACGGCCGCCGGCAGCTCGCTGCCCCGGATCGCCTTGAGGACGTAACCCGAGGCCCCGGCCATGATCGCGTCGAAGAGGGCCTCGTCGTCGGCGTACGAGGTGAGCATCAGGCAGGCCGTGTTCTCCTGGCGCGAACGGATCTCGCGGCAGACCTCCACTCCGCTGCCGTCCGGCAGCCGTACGTCGAGGATCGCCACGTCGGGACGGGTCGCCGGGATTCTGACCAGGGCCTCTTCCGCCGTACCGGCCTCTCCGACCACCTCGATACCGGGTTCGGAGGAGAGCAGTTCCCGGACTCCGCGCCGGACGACTTCATGATCATCCAGCAGGAAAACGGTGATTTCTCCCTGTTCGCGCACGGACGCAGTCTCACATACGAACTCTTCCCGTGCCCGGGGTGCGCGGGATAACGTGCCGGTGTTCCGGCGGCCTGCGAGGCTGTGACCAGTGGTTGTTCCCGCATTTCTCGATTTACTTGGAAATCCAAGCAAAATCCCAGGTCAAATGGGGTTTCGCAGGAATGCGACCCACTGGGTAACGTGCCTATGACAGGGCGCTCGCCGGGGCACCTGTCACGCCTGTTCCCGGCCGAGGGCACCCACCCCGTGCAACCGTACGACAGCAGGCGAGCCGCACTGGCCGCCCGGCGGACCCCGGGGGCCGGACAGACGGAGGTACACGCACGTGACCGTGGAAAGCACTGCCGCGCGCAAGCCGCGACGCAGCAGCGGCACCAGCACCGGCGCCGCCGGTGGCACCGGCAGCAGCGGTGCCAAGCGCGCCGCGCGGGCCAAGAAGCCGCAGGGCTCGACCGCCGAGCCCCCGCTCGTACAGCTGCTGACGCCCGAGGGTGAGCGCGTCCAGCACCCCGAGTACGACGTCGACCTCAGCCCCGAGGAGCTGCTCGGGCTGTACCGCGACATGGTGATGACCCGCCGCTTCGACGGCGAGGCCACCGCCCTCCAGCGCCAGGGCGAGCTGGGCCTGTGGGCCTCGCTCCTGGGCCAGGAGGCCGCCCAGATCGGCTCCGGCCGCGCGCTGCGCGACGACGACTACGTCTTCCCGACCTACCGCGAGCACGGCGTCGCCTGGTGCCGCGGGGTCAATCCGACGAATCTGCTCGGGATGTTCCGCGGTGTGAACAACGGCGGGTGGGATCCGAACAGCAACAATTTCCACCTGTACACGATCGTGATCGGTTCGCAGACGCTGCACGCCACCGGCTACGCCATGGGCGTGGCCAAGGACGGCGCGGACTCGGCGGTCATCGCCTACTTCGGCGACGGCGCGTCCAGCCAGGGCGACGTCGCGGAGGCGTTCACGTTCTCCGCGGTCTACAACGCGCCGGTGGTGTTCTTCTGCCAGAACAACCAGTGGGCCATCAGCGAGCCGACCGAGAAGCAGACCCGCGTGCCGCTCTACCAGCGCGCGCAGGGCTACGGCTTCCCGGGCGTGCGCGTCGACGGCAACGACGTGCTGGCCTGCCTGGCCGTGACCCGCTGGGCGCTGGAGCGCGCCCGCCGCGGCGAGGGCCCCACCCTGGTCGAGGCGTTCACCTACCGCATGGGCGCCCACACCACCTCCGACGACCCGACGCGCTACCGCCACGACGACGAGCGGGCCGCCTGGGAGGCGAAGGACCCGATCCTGCGTCTGCGCCGCTACCTGGAGGCCCAGGGGCACGCCGACGCAGCCTGGTTCGACGCGCTGGAGGCCGAGAGCGAGGCCCTCGGCAAGAGCGTCCGCGAGGCCGTGCGCGCCATGCCGGACCCCGACCACATGGCGATCTTCGAGAACGTGTACGCGGACGGGCACGCGCTCGTCGACGAGGAGCGCGCGCAGTTCGCGGCGTACCAGGCGTCGTTCGTGGATGGCGAGGTCAAGTGATCATGGCTGTACAGAAGCTTCCCCTCGCGAAGGCGCTCAACGAGTCCCTGCGCAAGGCCCTGGAGACCGACCCCAAGGTCGTCATCATGGGCGAGGACGTCGGCAAGCTCGGCGGTGTGTTCCGCGTGACCGACGGCCTCCAGAAGGACTTCGGCGAGGAGCGGGTCATCGATACCCCGCTCGCCGAGTCCGGCATCGTCGGCACCGCGATCGGCCTGGCCCTGCGGGGCTACCGGCCGGTCGTGGAGATCCAGTTCGACGGCTTCGTCTTCCCCGCGTACGACCAGATCGTCACGCAGCTGGCCAAGATGCACGCCCGGGCCCTGGGCAAGGTCAAGCTGCCGGTCGTCGTGCGCATCCCGTACGGCGGCGGCATCGGTGCCGTCGAGCACCACAGCGAGTCGCCCGAGGCGCTGTTCGCGCACGTGGCGGGCCTGAAGGTGGTCTCGCCGTCGAACTCGTCGGACGCCTACTGGATGCTCCAGCAGGCGATCCAGAGCGACGACCCGGTGATCTTCTTCGAGCCGAAGCGCCGCTACTGGGACAAGGGCGAGGTCGACACCGAGGCCATCCCGGGCGAGCTGCACAAGGCGCGCGTCGTCCGCCAGGGCACGGACCTCACCCTCGCCGCGTACGGCCCGATGGTGAAGGTCTGCCTGGAGGCGGCCGCCGTGGCCGCCGAGGAGGGCAGGTCCGTCGAGGTCCTCGACCTGCGGTCGGTGTCCCCGCTGGACTTCGACGCGATCGAGAAGTCCGTCGGCAGGACGGGCCGGCTGGTCGTCGTGCACGAGGCCCCCGTCTTCTTCGGCTCCGGCGCGGAGATCGCCGCGCGGATCACCGAGCGGTGCTTCTACCACCTGGAGGCCCCGGTCCTGCGGGTGGGCGGCTACCACGCCCCGTACCCGCCGGCCAGGCTGGAGGAGGAGTACCTGCCGGGTCTCGACCGGGTGCTCGACGCCGTCGACCGCTCGCTGGCGTACTAGGAGGACACCGTGATCCGCGATTTCAAGATGCCGGACGTCGGTGAAGGACTCACCGAGGCCGAGATCCTCAAGTGGTACGTCCAGCCGGGCGACACCGTCACCGACGGCCAGGTCGTCTGCGAGGTGGAGACCGCGAAGGCGGCCGTCGAGCTGCCGATCCCGTACGACGGTGTGGTGCATGAGCTGCGCTTCCCCGAGGGCACGACCGTCGACGTCGGCGAAGTGATCATCTCGGTGAACGTGGCGCCGGGCGGCGCCGCCGAGCCGGAGGCACCCGCCCAGGAGCCCGTGGCGGCGCCCGCCGCCGAGGAGCCCGAGGCCGAGCCCGAGGGGCGCCAGCCGGTGCTCGTCGGCTACGGCGTGGCGGCGACCTCCACCAAGCGGCGCCCGCGCAAGCAGGCCGCCGCGACCGGGGCCGTCCCGGCCGCGCAGGCCGCGGTGCAGACCGAGCTGAACGGCCACGCCCCGGCGCCGGTCGCCCCGGTGCCCGAGGCGCGCCCGCTGGCCAAGCCGCCGGTGCGGAAGCTGGCCAAGGACCTGGGCGTCGACCTGGCGACGGTCACCCCGACGGGCCCGGACGGGATCATCACCCGTGACGACGTCCACCGGGCCGCCGCGCCCGCCCCGGCCCCCGCGGCGGCGCCCGCCGCCGTGCCGGCACAGGCCCCGCAGCCGGAGCCGCAGGCCGAGCCGCTCGCGCCCGTCGCGGCGGGTGCGCGGGAGACCCGTATCCCCGTCAAGGGCGTACGGAAGGCGACGGCGCAGGCGATGGTCGGCTCGGCGTTCACCGCGCCGCACGTCACCGAGTTCGTCACGGTCGACGTGACGCGCACGATGAAGCTGGTCGAGGAGCTGAAGTCCGACAAGGACATGGCGGGCCTGCGGGTCAACCCGCTGCTGCTCGTCGCCAAGGCGCTGCTCGTCGCCGTCCGGCGCAACCCGGACATCAACGCGTCCTGGGACGAGGCCGCCCAGGAGATCGTGCTCAAGCACTACGTGAACCTGGGCATCGCCGCGGCGACCCCGCGCGGCCTGATCGTCCCGAACATCAAGGACGCCCACGCCAAGACGCTGCCCGAGCTGGCGGCGGCGCTGGGCGACCTGGTCGCGACGGCCCGGGAGGGCAGGACGACCCCGGCGGCCATGCAGGGCGGCACGATCACGATCACCAACGTCGGCGTCTTCGGCGTCGACACCGGTACGCCGATCCTCAACTCGGGCGAGTCCGCGATCCTCGCGGTGGGGGCCATCAAGCTCCAGCCGTGGGTGCACAAGGGCAAGATCAAGCCGCGTCAGGTCACCACGCTCGCGCTCTCCTTCGACCACCGCCTGGTCGACGGCGAGCTGGGCTCCAAGGTCCTCGCCGACGTGGCGGCGGTCCTGGAGAACCCGAAGCGCCTGATCACCTGGGCGTAGCGGCCCTCTGACGGGAAGGACCCGGACACCCCAGGTGTCCGGGTCCTTTCGTATGCCTCTGTGTCCTTGCGCGGGGCTCAGTCCCGCTGGGTGCCCGCCGGGAGCGAGCGCAGCGTCATGGTGCGCGCGGTCGTGGAGCCGAAGCCGAAGTCGAGCAGCTTGGCGGCGTCGTTGAAGCGGTCGGGGGCGTTGAGGACGACGCCCACGTAGGTCTTGGTGCCGCGGGTGGCCGCGAAGACCAGGCAGGGGCCGGCCGCGGTGCCGGTGCCGGTCTTGATGCCGTTGGCGCCGCTGTACGAACCGAGCAGCTTGTTCGTGTTGTACCAGGTGTACGTGCGCGTGCCGCCGGTGCTGGTGGTCGCGGTCGTCCTGTACGACGTGGCCTTGACGACGTCCCGGAAGACGGAGCTGCTGAAGGCGTGCCGGGCCATCTTCGCCAGGTCGGCCGGCGAGGTGTAGTTGTTGCCGGTCGTCGAGATGCCGTCGAACGAGTCGTACTTGGTGTTCTTGAGGCCGAGCTGGGTGGCCTTCGCGTTCATCTTGGCGATGAACGACTTGGTGCGCGCGGCGGTCGTGGTGCCGGTGCCGAAGGTGTCGGCGAGGGCGTACGCGGCGTCGCAGCCGGAGGGCAGCATCAGCGCCGACAGCAGCTGACGCACGGTCACCTTGTCGCCGGTCTTCAGGTCGGCGGTGCTGGCGCCGGTCCGGGTGACGTAGTCGCGGTACGTCTGCTTGATGGTGACCTTGCGGTTGAGGTCCACGCCCGGCGTGGTGAGCACCACGATCGCCGTCGTGATCTTCGTGGTGCTGGCCATCTGGCGGCGGGTGTCGTTGGACTTGCCGTAGACGGCCCGGCCCGTGGCCTGGTCGATCAGGAAACCGCCCTTGGCGCTGATCGCCGGGATCGGCGTGGCCGCCTGGGCGGGTGCCGCCAGCGGAGAGGCCGTCAGCAGCAGGCCGGACGCGAGCACGACAGTGGCGGCACGGCGCACGGCCGTGGTGGGGGATATCAAGAGAAACGCTCCGCGGTGCCTCGGGTGAAAGGTGTGAAGGGGGTGCCTCTGCAAAGGGGATGCCTCTGTGAAAGAGGGGCCTCTGTGAAAGGGGTGCGTTCTACAAGACATCAGAACGGCCCGAATGGATGCACGGATGGGGAGTTTTCGTTCGTTTCCCCGACGGGGATGAATCTCGCCATGCGGACGGGGCGCCTCTTGCACCCTTCTTGTATCTATGCTGTGCGCATGCCAGCCGCCGCCACGCCTCCCTCGCCCCCCGCCGCCGACCGCGTCTACTCCCACGTCAAGCAGGCCGTCCTGGACCGCCGTTACGAAGGCGGCACCCTCCTCACCGAAGGCGAACTGGCGCAGGCCGTCGGGGTGTCCCGGACGCCCGTACGGGAGGCCCTGCTCAAGCTGGAGATGGAGGGGCTGCTCAAGCTCTACCCCAAGAAGGGTGCCCTGGTCCTGGCCGTCTCCGCGCAGGAGATCGCCGACGTCGTCGAGACGCGCCTGCTGGTCGAGGAGTTCGCCGTGCACAAGTCGGTCCCCGCACCGGCCCGGCTCCTCGCGCGCCTCGAGGAGCTGCTGGACGAGCAGCGGCGGCACGCCCGCGACGGGGACCTGCGCGCCGTCGCCGTCGCCGACCGGGCCTTTCACGCCGAAATCGTCCGCAACGCCGGCAACGAGATCCTCTCCCGGCTCTACGACCAGCTCCGCGACCGGCAGTTGCGGATGGGCGTCGCCGTGATGGAGGCGCACCCCGACCGCATCGCCAAGAACATCACCGAGCACACCGAGATCCTGGACGCCCTGCGGGCCGGTGACGCCGAGGCCGCCGCCCAGTGCGTGCACCGGCACGTCAGCCGGGTCAAGGTGCTGGTCCGGGGTGAGGACCGATGAGCCTCGCCGCGACTCCCGCGGACCCGCCCGGCGGCCGGCGCGCCGCCCTCGTGTGGGGGGTCGGCGTCTCCGTCTACCTGGTCGCGGTCGTCTTCCGTACGTCGCTCGGCGTGGCCGGGCTCGACGCCGCCGACCGCTTCCACGTCAACGCGTCGGCGCTGTCCACGTTCTCCATCCTCCAGCTGCTGGTCTACGCGGGCATGCAGATACCCGTCGGCCTCATGGTCGACCGCCTCGGCACCCGCAAGGTGCTGACCCTGGGCATCCTGCTGTTCACCGCCGGCCAGCTGTGCTTCGCGCTGTCCCCCTCGTACGGCATGGCGCTCGCCGCCCGCGCGCTGCTGGGCTGCGGCGACGCGATGACGTTCATCTCCGTGCTGCGGCTGGGCAGCCGCTGGTTCCCGGCCCGCCGCGGGCCGCTGATCGCCCAGGTCGCCGCCCTCTTCGGGGTCCTCGGCAACCTCGTCTCGACGATCGTCCTCGCCCGGCTGCTGGACGAGCTGGGCTGGACGGCCACGTTCGCCGGCAGCGCCGCCGCGGGCCTCGCCGTGCTGGTCCTCGTCGTGCTCTTCCTGCGGGACCACCCCGAGGGGTACGCGCCGGAGCCGGTGCCGCACGCCGGTGCGGCCTATGTGCGGCGCCAGATCGCCGCGTCGTGGCGGGAGCCCGGCACCCGGCTCGGCATGTGGGTGCACTTCACCACGCAGTTCCCCGCCATGGTGTTCCTGCTGCTGTGGGGCATGCCGTTCCTGGTCGAGGCGCAGGGGCTGTCCCGGGGGCGGGCCGGCGAACTGCTGACGCTGGTGGTCCTCTCCAACATGGTCGTCGGACTCGCGTACGGACAGATCATCGCCCGCCACCACGCCGCCCGCGCCCCCCTGGCCATCGGCACGGTCGCGGCCACGGCGGCCCTGTGGGCGGCCACCGTCGTCTGGCCGGGCGACCGTGCGCCGATGTGGCTGCTGGTGACGCTGTGCCTGGTGCTCGGCGCGTGCGGGCCCGCCTCGATGATCGGCTTCGACTTCGCGCGGCCCGCGAACCCGCCCGAGCGGCAGGGCACCGCCTCCGGGATCGTCAACATCGGTGGCTTCACCGCCTCGATGACGATCCTGCTGGCGGTCGGCGTCCTGCTGGACGCGACCGGCGGCGACTACCGGATCGCCTTCTCGTCGGTGTTCGTCCTGCAGGCCCTGGGCATGGCCCAGATCCTGCGGCTGAAGTCCCGCACGGCGAAGCGCGAACGGGAACGCCTGGTGGCGAGCCGCGTCGAGGCGGTCCACGTACCGGTATGACGGACCGTCATACCGCCTGGTCCCGGCACCGCGCCGGGACCAGGACCGGACCGGCACCGGCCCGGGACCGGGGGCCGCGCCGGCGCCGGGGACGTGTCCGGAGGGCCGGACCCGCGTTGGGGCGTGGCTGAAGGCCGGACCCGCGTTGGGGCGTGGCCGGAGGGCCGTACCGGCGTTGGGGCGTGGCTGAAGGCCGGACCGGCGCCGGAGACGTGACCGGAGGGCCGGCCGCACCGCCGGAGATGTGGCCGGGGGGGCGGACCGGCGCCCGGGACGTGGCCGGGGGCGGAGACCTGATGTTGAGCAGGACCGGGACCCGGGACCAGGTCGGGACCGGGACCGCGACCGGGGACGCGACGGGGTCGGGACCGGGACCGAGGACGCGACGGGGTTGGCACCGGGACCGGGGACGCGACGGGGTCGGGACCGGGACCACGACCGGGTCGGCGCCGGGACCGGGGACGCGACCGGGGATGTGGCCGTGACCTGGGGCGTGGCCGTGAGCGCGGACGCGCCCGTGACCGCGGACGTGCCCGGGACCGGGATCGGGACGACGCGGCAGTGACCGGGACCGGGTCGGGGGACCCGGTGCCGGGCGCGTGGACCTACGGCGTGACGGAGAAGTGCGCGAGGATCGCGGCGGCCAGGTCCTCGTCGCCCTCCACCTTGACCCGGTCGGCGACCGCCGCCGGCCGGACGCGCCCGCACGCCAGCCGCACGTACGTCTCCCAGTCCATCGCGAACGTCACCGCGGGGCCCAGCGACGGCGCGCCGTCGATCGTGCCCCGGCCCTCCGCGTCCACCCGCACCGTCCGCAGGAACTCCACGGGGCCGCTCACGTCGAAGACGACCGCCGAGTTCGGCGGCGCGCCCGCGTCCTTGGCGACGACCTTCGGCAGCACGGCGAGGAGGGCGTCCCGGGTGACGTGCGCGCCCGGCGAGTCCAGGTTCCCCGGCTTGCCGAGCGCGATGCGCAGGTCCTGCTCGTGCACCCACACGTCGAAGGCCCGCATCCGGTAGGCCACTTCGAGGCTCTGCTCGGCGCCGAGCGGGGCGCGCACCAGGGTGTCGGGGGAGCGGTTCTCGTTGCGCAGCATCCGGGCGCGGCGGATGAGGACGTACTCCAGCTCGGCCGTCATCTCCGGCGCGGTGTGGTGGCGCCGCACGTCGACCTGCATCTCCATGTAGCGGGCGAAGTCGCTGCGCACGTGGTAGAGGTCCCGCGGCAGGGAGTGAATCGGCCGCGGGTCGCCCAGCATCTCGCACTCCATGCCGATGACATGGGAGACGATGTCGCGGACCGACCAGCCGGGACAGGGTGTGGCGCGGTTCCACTCGCCCTCGACGAGCGGCTGCACCAACTCGGATATCGCTTCGATGGAGTGGGTCCAGGCGTCGGCGTGGTTCTGGAGGCTGGGATGGACGGTCACGGGACCCCTCGAGCGGCTTGGTACGCGGGCTGGGTGCTGCAGCGGCAACTGCGGGGGTCCGGGGGTGGTCCCCCGGAAGAGAACAGTACGCTGCCCGCAGGTACCACGGCAGTGCTTTCGGACGACGATCGTAGGCCCCGCGTTGACGGGTCCCGTGCCAGGACGGTGGTAGTGTGCGCGCCTCGCTGATCCAGATCGCGGTCAACCAGGACGAATCGGTCCACGCGCGGCGGCAGCGCGTGGCCTCCCTCGTGCGTGAGCAACGCGGAGCGGACCTGGTGGTGTTGCCGGAGCTGTGGCCCGTCGGGGCGTTCGCCTACGAGTCGTTCGCGGCGGAGGCCGAGCCGCTGGAGGGGCCGACCTTCGAAGCGATGGCGAAGGCGGCGGCGGAGGCACGGGTGTGGCTGCACGCGGGCTCCATCGTGGAGCGCGAGGGCGAGGCGCTCTACAACACCTCCCTCGTCTTCTCCCCCTCCGGAGAGCTCGTCCGCACCTACCGCAAGATCCACCGCTTCGGCTTCGACGAGGGCGAGGCCGTGCTGATGGCGGCGGGCGACGAGCTGGTCACCGTGCCGGTGCCGGACCTGCCGCTGGGCGTGGCGACCTGCTACGACCTGCGGTTCCCCGAGCTGTTCCGCGGGCTCGTCGACGCGGGCGCGCTGGCGTTCGTGGTGCCGGCGGGGTGGCCCGAGCGGCGCCGCGAGCACTGGACGCTGCTGGCGCGGGCCCGGGCGGTGGAGAACCAGGCGTACGTGCTGGCGTGCGGGACCGCGGGGACGCACGCGGGCGTCCCGCAGGCGGGTCACAGCATCGTGGTCGACCCGTGGGGCGAGGTCCTGGCGGAGGCGGGCGTGGACGAGGAGATCCTGACCGTGGACCTGGACCCGGCGAAAGTCGACCTGACGCGGAAACAGTTCCCGGTTCTCAGGGACCGAGTCCTGGGCCCGCAGCCCCCTACGCGCGCGTAGGGAGCCTGCCGCGTCGTGGATCAGTAGTGGTATCGGGCCTGGGCGATTTCCACGGCCCCGTCCCTGATGCGGTACACGAGGCGGTGTTCGTCCGTGATCCTCCGGGACCACCATCCCGAGAGGCTCTCTTTGAGCGGTTCCGGCTTGCCGGCGCCCTCGAACGGGGTTCGCTGGACTTCCTTGATCAGCCGGTTGATCCTCTTGAGGATCTTCGGATCGGCTGTCGCCCAGTACGTGTACTGGTCCCACGCCCGGCCGGAGAACACGATCTTCACGCCGCGGTCCCTGCTTCGCCCTCCGTGTCGATCAGCTCTCGGGCCTCTCCGTGGCCGGCTTCGAGTTCCGCGATCGACTCCATGAGGATCTGAGCGTTCCGGGGTGAGCGCAGGAGGTAGACGGTCTCCTGCCAGGACCGGAAGTCCTCCGCAGACATGATCACGACATCACCGTGCTCGCGGGACACGACCTCTATCGGCTCGTGGTTTTCGTTGACACGGCGGATCAGCGGATAGAAGCGCTGCCTGGCCTCGTTTGCCGAGATGGACATGCGTCGACCTCCTGTGCGTGTGAACGGTGCCACAAGTCGTACGGCAATACCGTACCAGTCTGGCGGTGGGTGGGAAGGTGGGGCTCCTCCGAGCTCCCCGCAATCGGGATGGCACTCTTGAACCATGAACGAAACTCCCCGCCGCGCCCGCGTCCGTGCCCCCGAGCTCGTCGGCAAGGGCGGCTGGCTGAACACGGGCGGCAAGGACTACACCCTCGCCGACCTGCGGGGACGCATCGTCATCCTGGACTTCTGGACGTTCTGCTGCATCAACTGCCTGCACGTCCTCGACGAGCTGCGCGAGCTGGAGGAGCGCCACCGGGACACCGTGGTGATCATCGGCGTGCACTCGCCGAAGTTCGTGCACGAGGCCGACCACCAGGCCGTCGTGGACGCCGTCGAGCGGTACGGCGTCGAGCACCCGGTGCTCGACGACCCCGAGCTGGCCACCTGGAAGCAGTACGCCGTACGGGCGTGGCCGACGCTCGTCGTGATCGACCCCGAGGGGTACGTCGTCGCCCAGCACGCGGGCGAGGGGCACGCCACGGCGCTCGCCACGCTGGTCACCGAGCTGGAGGCCGAGCACGAGGCGAAGGGCACCCTCCGCCGGGGCGACGGCCCGTACGTCGCGCCGGAGCCGGTCGCGACGCACCTGCGCTTCCCCGGCAAGGCCCTGCTGCTCGACTCGGGGAACTTCCTGGTCTCCGACACGACGCGGCACCAGCTCGTGGAGCTGGCGGCGGACGGCGAGACCGTGGTGCGGCGGATCGGCAGCGGCGAGCGGGGGCTGGCCGACGGGGCCGCCGGCACCGCGCGGTTCAGCGAGCCGCAGGGCCTGTGCCCGCTGCCCGACGGGCGGATCGTCGTCGCGGACACCGTGAACCACGCCCTGCGGGTGTGGGACCCGGCCTCGGGCGACGTCGCCACCGTGGCGGGGACGGGCGCGCAGTGGATGCAGGGGTCGCCGAGGTCCGGTCCGGCGCGTGACGTCGCGCTGTCGTCCCCGTGGGACGTCGCCTGGTGGCAGGGCCGCGTGTGGATCGCCATGGCCGGCGTGCACCAGCTGTGGGCGTACGACCCGGAGGCCGGGACGGTGGAGGTCGCGGCCGGGACCACCAATGAGGGCCTGGTCGACGGGCCCGTCACCGAGGCGTGGTTCGCGCAGCCCTCGGGTCTCGCCGCCACCGCCGACCGGCTGTGGGTCGCCGACTCGGAGACCAGCGCCGTGCGCTGGGTCGACACCGACGGCACCGTGCACACCGCGGTGGGCACCGGCCTGTTCGACTTCGGGCACCGGGACGGCGCCGCGGACCAGGCGCTCCTCCAGCACCCCCTGGCGGTCACCGCGCTGCCCGACGGCTCGGTCGCGGTCTGCGACACGTACAACCACGCCCTGCGCCGCTACGACCCGGCGAGCGGCGAGGTCACGACGCTCGCCACGGACCTGCGGGAGCCCAGCGACGCGGTCCTCGCCGGCGACGACATCGTGGTCGTCGAGTCGGCCCGGCACCGGCTGACCCGGCTGCGCCTCCCCGAGGAGGCCGTCCAGGTCGACGCCGTCGCCCACCGCACGCAGCGCGAGGCGACCGAGGTCGCGCCGGGCACGCTGCGCCTCGACGTCGTGTTCCGGGCGCCGACCGGGCAGAAGCTGGACGAGCGGTACGGGCCCTCGACGCGGCTGCTGGTCTCGTCGACGCCGCCGGAGCTGCTGGCCGGCGGCGCGGGGACGGGCACGGACCTGTTCCGCGAGCTGAAGCTCGACCCGGCGGTCACCGAAGGCGTGCTGCACGTCTCGGCGATGGCCGCGTCCTGCGACGACGACCCGGCCAACGAGTACCCGGCGTGCCATGTCCACCAGCAGGACTGGGGCGTGCCGGTCAAGGTCGTGGAGGGCGGCGCCGCCCGCCTGCCGCTGATCCTCGCGGGGCTCGACGCCTAGGTCGTGACCGCGAGGTCCCGAGCTCGGCAGAGTCCTGGCACATCCGTCCGCTCACGCGTCGTCAATTCCACTGTGGCATCCGTGCGTTCGGTGAGCGCTGTGCCGAGGGGCTGACGCCGGTTCCGTAGGCTCGCTGCGCATCACTCGATGACGGCCTACGTGGAGGACCGATGCCGGCACGCCAGCGGATCACTGCCCGCAATGCCCGCTTCCAGCAGTGGGAGGCATTACTGACCAACCGGAACAAGCGCACACGGGCACGGGAGTTCCTGGTCCAGGGGGTTCGTCCGATCTCCTTGGCGGTGCGGTACGGCTGGCCCGTCAAGGCGCTGATATACGACGGCGGGCGGGAGTTGTCGCAATGGGCGCGGGAGCTGTTGCGCGTGGTCGACGCCGAGCCGATAGCCATGGCGCCCGACCTGCTGTCGAAGCTGGGGGAGAAGAACGGGAGCCCGCCGGAGATGGTGGCTGTCGTGGAGATGCCGGCCGACGACCTGGACCGGCTTCCGGTCGGCAGCGGCTTTCTGGGTGTCCTGTTCGACCGGCCGACGAGCCCGGGGAATGTCGGCAGCGTCATCCGGTCCGCGGACGCGTTCGGGGCGGACGGGCTCATCGTGTCGGGGCACGCCGCGGACCTGTACGACCCCAAGTCGGTGCGGGCCAGCACCGGTTCCCTGTTCGCTCTGCCGGCCGTGCGCGTGGGCTCGCCCCGCACCGTGACGGACTGGGTCGCCGCGCGGCGGGCCGAGGGACGGCCGATCGTCCTGGTCGGCACCGATGAGAGGGGGGAGTGCGACGTCTTCGACTTCGACTTCACCCAGCCGGTGCTGCTGTTGGTCGGCAACGAGACGTCCGGGCTGAGCAGCGCCTGGCGTGACCGGTGCGACCACACGGTCAGCATTCCGATGACGGGGTCCGCGAGTTCCCTGAACGCCGCCAACGCCGCCACCGCTGTGCTGTACGAGGCGCATCGGCAGCGCATCGCCGCCGCGAGGCGGCGCTGACGGACCCGACGCCCAGCACGTCCGGAGGGGCCTGATCGCCCGGACAGCGCCTAGTTGATGACGCCCTCGTGGCGCGAGGGACGGCCCGCCGCCCCGTCCAGGCAGCCCTCGACCCACAGCGCCGGGTCGTACGTCGCCTCGCGGCGGCCGGCGCCCTCGGCCTCCATGCGGGCGCAACCGCCGTGGAGGAGGACGCGGACGAGGTCGCCGGCGCGGTCGTACGCGCGGATGCGGGCGGCCTTCCGGTAGCCCGCCTCGTACGCGATGTCCGAGCCCCACGGCGGACGGTCCTCGAAGCGGGCCACGACGACGCCGCAGACGGCGACGAACGCCGCCGTCACGGCCGCCAGAAACGCCAGCGACTTCCCGCGCGACGGCCCCCGATGACGTACGAGGGTCGTGTCCTGTCCCAGCAGCACCATGCCTCACACCGTGGCAGGCGGGGCCTTTCGCGGATGTTGCGCCCGCGGCGCGTCAGTCCCGCGGTGGCCTCAGTACCGGCCGTCGTACCGCCGCCCCGGGTCCTCGTCCGGCGGGTCGACGACGGTCGGCGCGACGGGCGGCACGACGGCCCTGCGCCGCCGGGCGATGCTGGTGAACGTGGTGACACCGAGCAGGCCGACCGCCATCAGGATCAGCCCGACGATGTCGAGGTCGACGCCCTTCATCTCCCAGTCGGTCGCGAACGCCAGGATCGCGCCGACCGCGATGAGGATGATGCACCCTCCCAGGCCCATGCCTGTTCGCCTCCTTGTGTGCGTAGGCGTCGCGAGTACCCCGAAGGGCCCGCGCAACGCCTACGCCACCAGGATCACTTGAGGAAGGCGACGAGCGCGTTCGCCAGGAGGTACGGGTCGTCCGCGCCGCACAGCTCGCGGGCGCTGTGCATGGACAGGCAGGCGACGCCGATGTCGACGGTGCGGATGCCGTGGCGGGCGGCGGTGATCGGGCCGATCGTCGTGCCGCACGGCATGTCGTTGTTGGAGACGAACGACTGCCACGGCACGCCGGCCTCCTCGCACGCCGCGGCGAACACGGCGCGGCCGGTGCCGTCCGTCGCGTACCGCTGGTTGACGTTCACCTTGAGGATGGGGCCGCCGTTGGGGCGCGGGTGGTGCGTGGGGTCGTGCCGCTCGGCGTAGTTGGGGTGCACGGCGTGGCCGACGTCGGAGGACAGACACACCGTCCCGGCGAAGGCGCGGGCCCGGTCCTCGTAGCCGCCGCCGCGCGCGTAGACGGATCGTTCCAGCACCGTGCCCAGGAGCGGGCCGTGGGCGCCGGTGTCGGACTCGGAGCCGTTCTCCTCGTGGTCGAAGGCGGCCATGACGGGGATGAACTCCGGCTCGCGGTCCGCCGTGGCGACGGCGGCGAGCGCGGCGGTGCAGGCGTGCGTCGACAGGAGGTTGTCGAGGCGGGGCGCGGCCAGCAGTTCGCGGTCGCGGCCCAGGTAGGCGGGCGGCTCGACGGAGTGGACCATCAGGTCCCAGCCGGTGACGTCGTCGGCGTCCAGGCCGGCCTCGTCCGCGAGGAACCGGATCAGGTCCCCCTCGCGGACGTCGTCGCCGAGGCCCCAGATCGGCTGCATGTGGCGCTGGCGGTCCAGCTTCAGGCCCTCGTTGGCCTGGCGGTCCAGGTGGATGGCCAGCTGCGGCACGCGCAGCAGCGGCCGGTCGACGTTCACCAGCCGGTGGGTGCCGTCGCGCAGGGTCAGCCGGCCGGCGAGGCCGAGGTCGCGGTCGAGCCAGGAGTTCAGCAGCGGGCCGCCGTAGATCTCCACGGCGACCTGCCGCCAGCCGTGGGCCCCGCTGTCGGGCCGGGGCTTGACCCGAAGGTTGGGGGAGTCGGTGTGGGCGCCCACGATCCGGAACGGGGTGTGCGGGGCGGCGCCCTCGGGGACGTACCAGGCGATCATCGTGCCGCCCCGGATCACGTACTTGCCGCCGGTCGTCCCGTCCCACGCGGCGGTCTCCTCGACCTGCCGGAATCCGGCCTTCTCCAGCCGCTCGGCGGCGGTCGCCACGGCGTGGTACGGCGAGGGGGAGGCCGTCAGGAAGGACATCAGGTCGTCGGTGTGGCCGCGGTCGAAGCGGGTGGGAGAGCTGCTCATGACCACACCATACGGGCGGGGGTGCGGTCCGTCGCAGGGTTGTGGACAGGGCGTTGTCAGTGGTGGCTGCCACCATCGGGAGCAGTGGCAGGAGCGACCGAAGAGCAGGACGACCCGGAGGTGCACTGGTGAAGACGATGACCGCGCCGACGACGGCGCAGCCGACCGCGCCCGCCTGCATCGCGTGCGAGGGACCCGGCGCCGAGTGGAGCGACCGGCTGCGGATGCCGCTGTGCGCGCCGTGCACGCGGGCCGCGACGGGCTCCCCGGACCGGGACCCGGTGCGGCTGGGCGACATCCTGCCGGTGACCGCGGCGGTGCTGCGGTCCTCCGGCACCGGGCCCGCCCGGGTGCCGTCGCCGCGCACGGGCGCACCGATGACCTGCCGGTACTGCGGCGGGCGGGCCCGCTGGCACCGGACGACGGGCGACCGGTGGGTGGCGATCGAGCCGGGCGTCCGGGCCGCGGCGGGCGTGCCGCGCGGCCGCCGCTGGTACATAGCGGGGGACGGCACGGCGGTGAACCTGCGGGGTGCCCTGCCCTCGGACACGTGCCGGGTGAGCCACTTCGACATCTGCCCGGGCCGGCCTGCGGCGGCCTGAGCGGCCTGATCCGACCGTCCGCCCCGGCGAAGACCCGGGGAAGCGGACGGCCCGCTTCCCCGGAGCGGACCCTCCGGGGAAGCGGGCCGTCGGGCTCGCCGGTGAACCGTGGCTCAGAAGGCCGCCTCGTCCAGCTCCATCAGGGAGTTGTCGACGCCCTCGGCGATCAGGCGCTCGGTGGAGACGCCCGGCAGGACGTTGGCCGCGAAGAACTTCGCCGCCGCGATCTTGCCCGTGTAGAAGGGGACGTCCTTGGCCGGGGCGCCCGCCGCCAGCTTCTCGGCGGCGACCGCGGCACCGCGCAGCAGCAGGTAGCCGACGACCACGTCACCGGACGCCATCAGCAGGCGGGTGGTGTTCAGGCCGACCTTGTAGATGTTCTTGACGTCCTCGCCGGTGGCCGTGAGGTCGGTCAGCATGGTGCCGACGATGGCCTCCAGGTCGACGGCCGCCTTGGCGAGGGCGTCGCGGGCCTCGGCCAGCTCGTCGCCGCCCGTGCCGACCGCGAGGAACTTCTTGATCTCCTCGGCCAGCGTGTTCAGCGAGGCGCCCTGGTCGCGGACGATCTTCCGGAAGAAGTAGTCCTGGCCCTGGATCGCCGTGGTGCCCTCGTACAGCGTGTCGATCTTGGCGTCACGGATGTACTGCTCGATCGGGTACTCCTGCAGGTAGCCGGAGCCTCCGAAGGTCTGGAGCGACTGGGCCAGCTGCTCGTAGGACTTCTCGGAGCCGTAGCCCTTGACGATCGGCAGGAGCAGGTCGTTGAGGCCGTGCAGCGCCTTGGCGTCCTCGCCGGCCGCCTCCTTGACCTGGATGGCGTCCTGGACGGCAGCGGTGTACATGACGAGGGCGCGCATGCCCTCCGCGTACGCCTTCTGCGTCATCAGGGAGCGGCGCACGTCGGGGTGGTGCGTGATGGTCACCTTCGGCGCGGACTTGTCCATGAAGTTCGCCAGGTCGGGACCCTGGACGCGCTCCTTGGCGTACTCCAGCGCGTTGAGGTAGCCGGTGGAGAGCGTGGCGATCGCCTTCGTGCCGACCATCATGCGGGCGAACTCGATGATGCGGAACATCTGGCGGATGCCGTCGTGCTTGTCGCCGATCAGCCAGCCCTTGGCGGGGTGCTTGTCGCCGAACGTCATCTCGCAGGTGTTGGAGGCCTTGAGGCCCATCTTGTGCTCGACGTTCGTGGCATAGGCGCCGTTGCGCGCGCCCAGCTCGCCGGTCTCCCAGTCGAACTCGTACTTCGGGACGAGGAAGAGCGACAGGCCCTTGGTGCCCGGACCGGCACCCTCGGGGCGGGCCAGCACGTAGTGGAGGATGTTCTCCGACATGTCGTGCTCGCCGGACGTGATGAAGCGCTTCACGCCCTCGATGTGCCAGGAGCCGTCCTCCTGCTGGATCGCCTTGGTGCGGCCCGCGCCGACGTCGGAGCCGGCGTCCGGCTCGGTCAGCACCATCGTCGAGCCCCACTGCTTCTCGACGGCGATCTGCGCGATCTTCTTCTGGGCCTCGTTGCCCTCCTCGAAGAGGATGCCGGCGAAGGCGGGGCCGGACGAGTACATCCAGACGGCCGGGTTCGAGCCGAGGATCAGCTCCGCGTACGCCCAGATCAGGGAGCGCGGGGAGGTGGTGCCGCCGATCTCCTCCGGCAGGCCGAGGCGCCAGTACTCGGAGTCCATGAAGGCCTGGTAGGACTTCTTGAACGAGGCCGGGACCGGCGCGGTGTTCGTCTCGGGGTCGAAGACCGGCGGGTTGCGGTCGGCGTCGGCGAAGGACGCGGCGAACTCGTTCTCCGCGAGACGGCACAGCTCGTCGAGGACGCTCTTGGCGGTCTCGACGTCCATCTCCTCGAACGGACCGGTGCCGTACACCTTGTCGCGGCCGAGGACCTCGAAGAGGTTGAACTCGATGTCGCGGAGATTCGACTTGTAGTGCCCCATGGCGACGGCTCCGTAAGGGATCGGGAGGCAGGTTCCTCGTGCATCTACCAGCTAGTAGCTACGATGATGCTACCCGTCGGTAATAAGGGCAACCCCTGGCACGTGAACTGTGACGCGCGACGCGCACGGGCTCCCGCGGCGGGCCTGCGCCCGAGCCCTCGCGGCCGGCTATTCCTCCACGCGGTCCAGCCCGGGAACCCCCAGGTCCGCGAGGCCGTCCAGGATCAGGTCGACGCCGACGGCGGCGAGCAGCAGCCCCAGCAGACGTCCGAGCAGCTCGATCGTGGCGTGGTGCGTGCGCTGGAGCAGCCGCGCCAGGAGGAGCACGCACAGCAGGTCCAGGGCGAGCACGGCGACGTACGCGGCGACGACCGTCGAGCGCCAGGTCCACGAGTCCCGCGCCGCCGCCTCGACCAGAAGGCCGGTCATGGCCAGCGGGCTCACCACGTACGGCATCAGCAGTTCGCGCACCCCGCTGACCAGGTCGGGGGCGTCCCGGTCGGTCCCGTCGGCGCCCAGGTGCACACCGAGCACCAGTCCGATGGCGTACAGGAAGAAGATCGTGCCGCCCGCGAGCTTCAGCGCCGGGGTCGTGATGTGGAACAGGTCCAGCAGCCACGGTGCGGTGAACCCGGTGACCAGGCCGACGAAGAGGGCGGCGGTGGTGGCGATCAGCGCGATGGTCCGCAGCTGTCGCAGCGGATGCAGCCGGGCCAGTCCGGCGAAGGAGAGCATCACCTTGGGCGGACCGACCACCGAGAAAAAGGTGATGAAGGCGGCGGAAAAGCTGAGAGCGTTCACCTTGCGCATCATGGCCCGGCGCCCGGCCCGCCTTTCTCGCGGCTCTCCGCCGTCACTCGCGGGACGGAAATTCGTCCACCAGTCCGGACGGTCATTCGAGTGGGTTAGTCCTGGCCGGGATTTATTCCTCAATGGCCGATATATGGACTCCCGTACACACATGACAGCCGCATAGTCTCGAATGTGCTCGGAATCCCCACACTGTTCCAGAGCGGAGACAAGATGAAGGCGACTGGTCTGCTGGTGTCCTCATGCGTGACCGCCGTTCTCCTCGGCGCGGCGGGCACGCTCACTACGAGCTGGGCCGGAGGACCGGATGACTCCGGTGCCGCCGGTGTCCGGGCCTGCGGGCTCGGGGCCGACAGTCCGACGGGGTCCATCGCGGGCACCGGCTCGCGCACCGGCTGCGGGGGCACCGTCACGCTCACCGTCAGGGTCTACAAGGACATCAGCTGGTGGCCGGACACGGAAGTGGCGAAGGCGTCCCGGACGGGATTCGGCAACGGATCGCTGACGGCCCGGGGCTCCTGCGACGGACGCGGCAGCTATTACACCCACACCGAGAGCTCGACCGGTAATGCCGTGGAATCCGGCCGGGTCGTGCTCTGCTGATCGAAAAACCATTCCGTGCGCCGGTGATTCACCACCGGCGCACGGTTCCGTGATGGGGGCGCCCGCGTGCGTATTGTTCTGGAGCAGGTCAGCTTTTCCTATCGTCGCACCAGAAAGAAAAACGTTCTGGAGGGGGCCTCCTGGACGGTCGATTCCGGAGTGACCGGCCTGCTGGGCCCGAACGGCGCGGGAAAGACGACGCTGCTGTCGCTGATCGTCACCCTGGCCGCACCGCAGCGGGGCCGGATCCTCGTCGGCGAGTACGACGTGGCCCGGCCCGCCGACCGCGCCGAGGCACGGCGGCTCCTCGGCTTCGTCCCGCAGCGCTTCTCCCTCGCCGGCGAACTGACGGTCGCCGACACCGTCGCCTACGCCGCCTGGGTCAACGGCGTCCCGCGCCGCGCCTGCGCCGACGCCGCCGCATGCGCCCTGGACCACGTGGACATGGGCGCCCTGGCGTCCCGTGCGGTGCGCACCCTGTCCGGCGGTGAGCGCCAGCGCGTCGGCATCGCCGCCGCCCTCGCCCACGACCCCCGCGTCCTCGTGCTCGACGAGCCGACCGTGGGACTCGACCCGGGGCAGCGGCTGCGCGCCCGCGAGGTGATCGCCCGCCTGGGCGAGGACCGCACCGTCGTCCTGTCCACGCACCTCGTCGAGGACGTCGCCCACCTCTGCGGCCGGGTCGGCGTGCTGGCCGGCGGCCGCATCGCCTTCGACGGGACGTTCGCCGCACTGGAAGGGCTCATCGAGGACTCCGACGGGGGCAGCCGGTACGGCTCGCCCTTCGAGCGCGCCTACGACGCCCTCATCTCCCGGATGGGAGCGGGCGCGTGACATCACTCCCGGAGGGCGAGCGGGGCGTGCCGCCGCAGCCGGCGCCCGTGCCCGCACCGGCGCGCCCCGGTCCGGCACCTGCGCCCGCGTCGGGCGGCCCTGCGTCCGCGTCTGGCCCTGCGTCAGCATCCGAGTCTGCGTCCGCGTCGGGCGGTCCTGCGTCCGCGTCTGGCCCTGCCTCCGTGTCCGGGTCTGCGCCCGCGTCTGGCCCTGCCTCCGTGTCCGGGTCTGCGTCCGTAGCCGGGCCCGTGCCGGCGCCTGGGCCTGCGGCCGCGCCCCGGGCCGCCGTCGTGCGGCGGGCGGTCGCCGCGACGAGGGCCGCCGGATGGCCGTTCGGCGCCCGCTTCTTCCCCCTCGCCGCCGGCTGCGTCGCCGCATCGGTGTGGCTCGGCACCCGCGCCCAGCTGGAGTGGCAGGCGCTCGACTGGACGTACACCTCGGCCGAGTTCACCGCCCAGCTCAGGTTCCCCGCCATCGTCGCGGCGGGCGCGGCCGCCCATGTCGCCGCCCGCCTCACGCACCGCACCCGGATCTTCGCCCAGCCCTGGTCCGTACGGGTCGGCCACCCGCTCCTGCGGCGGCACCTGGGCCAGCTGCTCGGCTGGTTCCTGCCGGCCTACCTGCTCGGCATGGCGCCGCTGGTGTGGGCGACGGCACGGCACGCCTCGTACGGCCACCCCCACGCCCTCGTCGTCGTGGGCGCCCTCACCGGCCTCGCCGCCCTCGTCGCCCTCGGGTACCTGACCGGCGCCCTGGTGCAGAACGTCCTCGCCGTGCCTCTCACGGTGGCGCTGGTCTTCCTGCTGCTGGGCCTGCCGAACCTGCACGACGGCTGGAACGCCGTGGTGCCCACCCTGTCCGCGCTCCCCACCCTCGGCCGCGAACAGTCCCTCGACCTGGGCCTGTACCGGCTGCTCGCCTTCACCGTCTTCGGCGCCCTCTTCTGGTCGCTGGCCGCCCGCCTGCTGACCCGCCGCCCGCCCGCCGCGGCGCACGCGCCGCTCCTGCTGGTCCCGGTCGTCCTCGTCGCCCTGCCGCTCCTGCGCACCCCGGCCCTCTTCACGTACGCCGGTGACGGCCGGGAGGTGTGCGACACGAGGGGCACGGTCACGTACTGCGTGCACGAGGGCCACCGGGCCGAACTGGCCGAGCTGCGCGACCTCGCGGCCCCGGTCATCGCCGCGTACGGCCCCGACCGCGCCCCGCTGCGGCAGGTCCGCGACGACGCCCTCGCCGGCGCCGGCACCGGCGCACACCGGCCGGACACCCTGTGGGTGCCCATCACACCCGGCTGGCGCCCCGCCGAGGAGGTGCCGCCGCTGGTCGCCTCCACGCTCCTGCCGGGCCGGGCCGCCTGCGTGTCCCCGACCGGGTCGATCGCGGCGGGCGCCGCCACCGACGAACGGCGCACGCACCTCCTCCAGGACCTGGCCCTGTGGCTGCAGAGCCGGGCGTTCCCCGGAGGCGGCACGGACGCCGGGCTCTTCTCGGGCGTGGCGCCCGAGCGCGTACGGCAGTGGCTCGCCCGGGACCGGCACGCCGTCGAGACCTGCACCGCCGACCCGGAGGACCTGCCGTGGCGCTGACCCTCCTGTTGCGGGTGCGACTGCTCCTGCCCGCGCTCCTCGCCGCGCTCGCCGCCCTGGTCCCGGCCTACGCCGGTGCCACCACCGCGGTCGTCGTCGACATCGCCGGGCGACCGGAGCAGATCCAGCGCGTCCCGTACGTGGAGATCGTCGCCGTCGCCACGTCGATCGCCACGGCGTGGCTGCTGCGGCCGCGTTTCTGGGAGTGGGAGCGGCTCGGCGGCGGTCATGTGCGCGTCCACGCGGCGGCCGTGGCGCTGGTGGGCCTGCTGCTGCCGCTGCTGCCCGCGGCCGTGGCGGTGCTGCGGCTGCCCCCGGAGACGCGGCCCTGGCTGGTCCTCCCGCCGGTGCTGCTGTTCTCGGCGCTCACCTTCGCGGCGACCGCGCTCGTCGGGCCCGTGGGCGGTGGCCTGCTGTCGCTGCTCGCAGTGGCCGGCGGCGCTGTGGTGCTCAACCTCCAGCCGGGCGCGGCCCGCGTACTGCCCGTCAGCTACGCGGGCGGCCAGGGCCACCGCCTCCCCGGCATGCCGTACTGGTGGCTGGGCCCCCTCCTGATGACGGCCGCCGCCCTGGCCGTCCACGCGACGACGGCCGGCGCCACGACCTGGTCCCGCCGACTGCTGCGCAACGAGGAGTGAGGGGGCGGCGAGTCGCTGGCGCCGCCTGTGCCGCCGTTCCTGCTGTGGGCAGTCGTTCCGCAGGGCGGAACGGGTGGGCACAGCAGGAACGGCCCCCCGGCCTGAGGGCCCGCCCCCTGCGCGCCACGACGGTGGGTGGGTCCGGGTGCGGCCCGGGGGTCACGTGCTCAGATTGGCTCGCTCGGGCCCGTGAGAGCGAGGCGTCCCAGCACCGCCAATCCTGCGCGCGCGACCCCCGGTCCACCCCCGTCCCGTGCGTGGGCGCCCGACCCCCGGTGGGGGGTGGGGTGGGTGGGGCCGCCCGCCTGTGGGCGGCTCGCCCCCGGGCGGGGCGTACGGGCCGGGGGCTCCTCGTGGCCCCGTCAGCAGGTGTGGCGGTCGCGTTCCGGTGAGTACAGGTGGCTGTCGCGGAACTGGGTCGCGGCCAGGGTGCGGCCGACGATGATCACGGCCGTGCGGGTGATGCCCGCCTCCTTCGTCTGCGCCGCGATGTCGGCGAGCGTGCCGCGCAGGACCACCTCGTCCGGACGGCTGGCCATCGCCACCACGGCGGCCGGGCAGTCCTCGCCGTAGTGCGGGACCAGTTCGCCGACGACCCGGTCGATGTAGCGTGCCGCGAGGTGCAGGACCAGCAGGGCGCCGCTGCGGCCGAGCGTGGCCAGGTCCTCGCCCTCCGGCATGGGCGTGGCCTGCTGGGCGATCCGGGTCAGGATGACGGTCTGGCCCACCGTCGGGACGGTCAGCTCCCGCTTGAGCGCGGCGGCGGCCGCGGCGAAGGCCGGCACGCCCGGCACCACCTCGTACGGGACGCCGGCCGCGTCCAGCCGCCGCATCTGCTCGGCGACCGCGCTGAACACCGACGGGTCGCCGGAGTGCAGCCGCGCCACGTCGTGGCCCTCCTCGTGCGCGCGGACCAGCTCGGCGGTGATGGCGTCGAGGTCCAGGTTCGCCGTGTCGACCAGGCGCGCGTCCGGCGGGCACTCGGCCAGCAGCTCGCGCGGGACCAGGGACCCGGCGTACAGGCACACCCCGCACGAGGCGAGGGTGCGCGCGCCGCGCACGGTGATCAGGTCGGCGGCGCCGGGGCCCGCGCCGATGAAGTAGACGGTCATGGCTGCTCTGCTCCCGCTTTCGTTAGGACGCTGGGGTGTTCGCGGACGTCTTCGTCGCGGACCACTGCGTGACCGGCATCGCCTGGCGCCAGCCGGTGAACCCGCCCACCGGCACCGCGTGCGCCACCGCGAGCCGCACCAGCTCGCCGCCGTGCCGTCGGTACCGCTCGGCCAGCAGCGCCTCGGACTCCAGCGTCACCGTGTTGGCGACCAGCCGGCCGCCCTCGGGCAGGGCGTCCCAGCAGGCGTCCAGCAGGCCGGGCGCCGTGAGGCCGCCGCCGATGAACACCGCGTCGGGGACCGGCAGCCCCGCGAGCCCGGCCGGGGCGGCGGCGGTCACGACGCGCAGGCCGGGCACGCCGAGGGCGGCGGCGTTGCGGGCGATCCGCTCGGCCCGCACGGGGTCGCGCTCGACGGCGATCGCCCGGCAGCCGCGGTGGACGCGCATCCACTCGATGCCGATGGAGCCCGAGCCGCCGCCGATGTCCCACAGCAGCTCGCCGGGCGCGGGAGCGAGGGCGGCGAGGGTCGCCGCGCGCACGTGCCGCTTGGTGAGCTGCCCGTCGTTCTCGTACGCCGTGTCGGGCAGCCCCGGTACGGCGCCGAGGCGCGGGGCGCCGGGGGCGCGGGCGCACTCGACGGCGACGACGTTCAGCGGGTCGCCGGGCGGGTGGGGCCAGTCGTCGGCGGTGCCGTGCAGGGCGGCCTCGCGGTCGGAGCCGAGCTGTTCCAGCACGTGGAGGCGGCTGGGTCCGAAGCCGCGGGCCCGCAGCAGGGCGGCGACCTCGGCGGGCGTGCCGGCGCCGGAGGACAGCACCAGGAGGCGCCGCCCGTGGTGGAGGGCGGCGGTCAGGGTGTCGAGGGGCCGCCCGACGAGCGTGATCGTCTCGGTGTCCTCCAGGGGCCAGCCGAGCCGGGCGCAGGCGTACGCGACGGAGGAGGGGTGCGGCAGGACGCGCAGCCGGGCGGGGCCGAGGGTCTCGGCGAGGGCGCGGCCGATGCCGTAGAACATGGGGTCGCCGCTGGCCAGGACGGCGACGTTCCGCCCGGCGTGGGCGGCCAGCAGGCCGGGGACGGCGGGGCGCAGCGGCGACGGCCAGGGGACGCGCTCGGCGGTGACCTCGCCGGGCGGCAGCAGGCCGAGCTGGCGCTCGCCGCCGCCGATGACGACGTCGGCGGCGCGCAGGGCGGCGCGGGAGGTGTCGGGGAGCCCGGCCCAGCCGTCCGCGCCGATGCCGACGACCGTGACGGGGTGCTCGTGGTCCGGTCTGCTCACGGGCCGGAACCCTACCGGCCGGTCGCGGGAGGGACCCCGGGCGGGGCTACTTGTCCGCGTGCTCGCCGACGTAGAAGAGGATCCAGATGAAGCCGGCCAGGGCGTGCGTGACGAAGACGTACACGAAGACGCGCAGGGCGACGCCGCGCTCTTTCCAGCGCTCGCTCTCGCTCATGGCGGTCCCTTCGTGGGGCGGTCGTCCGGCCGTTGTCAGGGTACGCGGGGCGGAGACGCGGTACCGTGGACCATGGAAGTTAAAACTTCAACAATCATGTGGGTGAGGCGCGATGGAGTTCGGGATCTTCACGGTCGGCGACGTGACGCCGGACCCGACCGACGGCCGTACGCCGACCGAACGGGAGCGGATCAAGGCCATGGTCGCGATCGCGCTCAAGGCGGAGGAGGTCGGCCTCGACGTCTTCGCGACCGGCGAGCACCACAACCCGCCCTTCGTGCCCTCCTCGCCCACCACCATGCTCGGCTGGATCGCCGCCCGCACCGAGCGGCTCGTGCTCTCCACGGCGACGACGCTGATCACGACCAACGACCCGGTGAAGCTCGCCGAGGACTACGCGATGCTCCAGCACCTCGCCGACGGCCGCGTCGACCTGATGCTGGGGCGCGGCAACACCCCGCCCGTCTACCCCTGGTTCGGGCAGGACATCCGGCAGGGCATCCCGCTCGCCGTCGAGAACTACGCGCTCCTCCACAGGCTGTGGAGGGAGGACGCCGTCGACTGGGAGGGCCGCTTCCGCACCCCGCTGGAGGGCTTCACCGCCACGCCCCGCCCCCTCGACGGCGTCCCGCCGTTCGTCTGGCACGGCTCCATCCGGTCCCCCGAGATCGCCGAGCAGGCCGCCTATTACGGCGACGGGTTCTTCCACAACCACATCTTCTGGCCCGCCGAGCACACCCGGCGCATGGTCGAGCTGTACCGGAAGCGGTACGCGCACTACGGGCACGGCACGCCCGAGCAGGCGATCGTGGGCCTCGGCGGCCAGGTGTTCATGCGCCGGAACTTCCAGGACGCGGTACGGGAGTTCCGCCCGTACTTCGACAACGCGCCCGTGTACGGGCACGGGCCGTCGCTGGAGGAGTTCACCAGGGAGACCCCGTTGACGGTCGGGTCGCCACAGCAGGTCATCGAGCGGACGCTGACCTTCCGCGACACGGCCGGCGACTACCAGCGCCAGCTGTTCCTGATGGACCACGCGGGCCTGCCCCTGAAGACCGTCCTGGAGCAGATCGACATGCTCGGCGAGGAGGTCGTCCCGGTCCTGCGCAAGGAGTTCGCCGCGCTGCGCCCCGCGGGCGTACCGGCGACGGCCCCACGGCACCCGGCCACCACCCGTCCCGGCGACTGAGGCTACTTGCGGTTGTACAACCGCATCGTCACCGTCCCGAACACCACCACGAACACCGCCGACCACCCCAGCGACCACATGATGTCCGCCGCCGGCCATCCGCCGCCCATCAACTCCCGCACCGCCGTCGCCAGATGCGTCACCGGGTTGTTGTTCACGAACGCCTGGAGCCAGCCCGGCATGGTCCTCGGGTCGACGAACACATTGCTCAGGAACGTCAGCGGGAAGATCACCATCATGCTGACGCCCATGACCGACTTCTCACTGCGCAGCAGCAGCCCGAACATCGTCCAGATCCACGAGAAGGCGAACGAGAAGACCATCAGCAGCGCCACGCCCGCCAGCACCCCGAGCACCCCGCCGTCCGGCCGGTAGCCGATGACCAGGCCGACCGACAGCATCACGGCCGACGCGATCAGATAGCGCACGACGTCGCCCAGCAGATAGCCGACCATCGGCGCCGGACGCCAGATCGGCAGCGTGCGGAACCGGTCGAAGACGCCCTTCGCGATGTCCGTGTTGACCGCGACGCCCGTGTACATCGTGATCATCACGACGCTCATGCTGAGGATGCCCGGCAGCACGTACTGGATGTACGCCGAGACCGACCCGGCCAGCGCCCCTCCGAAGAGGTACGTGTACATCAGCACCATCATGATCGGGAACGCCGTCACGTCGAACAGCTGCTCCGGCACGTGCTTGATCTTCAGCATGGCCCGCCAGCCGAACGTCAGCGACGCGGACAGCGCCGACGGCCGGGCAGGCCGCTCGTCCGCCCCCGCGACCAGGAGGGCCGCCAGCTCGTCGGAGCGGGGCGCGACGAAGGCGAACTCCTCCGACGGCTGGGGCTGCGGCTGCTGTGACGCGGTCGTCGTCATCGCGGGCCCTCCTTGCCCGTCAGCGCCAGGAACACCTCGTCCAGACTGGGCTGGCCCAGCGCGAAGTTGTCCACGGTGATGCCCGCCCGGGCCAGTTCGGACAGGGCGCGCGCCGCCTGCTCGGCCGCGCCCAGCTCCGTACGGTGCCCGTCGACCGTCGCGGTCAGCGCGACCGGATCGGGGTCGAGCTGCACCGTCGCGCCCAGCGCGGTCGTCAGCACCCGCTCGGCCTCCGGGCGCTGCTCGGGCCGGCGGAGCCGTACGTGCACGGAGCCGGCGCCGACCGACGCCTTCAGCTCGCCCTTCGTGCCCTCCGCGATCACCCGGCCGTGGTCGATGACCGCGATCCGGGACGCCAGCCGGTCCGCCTCGTCCAGGTACTGCGTGGTCAGCAGGACCGTCGTGCCCTGCGCGACGACCGCCCGCACGATGTCCCAGACCTGGTTGCGGCTGCGCGGGTCCAGGCCGGTCGTCGGCTCGTCCAGGAACAGCAGGTCGGGGGTGTTGAAGATGGACGCGGCGATGTCGATACGGCGCCGCATGCCGCCCGAGTAGTTCTTGACCTGCTTCCCCGCGGCCGCCGACAGCCCGAACGCCTCCAGCAGTTGCGCGGCCCTCCGCCGCGCGGCCGCCTTGGAGTGACCGAGCAGCCGGCCCAGGAGCAGCAGGTTCTCGGTGCCGGTCAGGTCCTCGTCGACGGACGCGTACTGGCCGGTCAGGCTGACCCGGCCGCGGACCGCGTCGGCGTCCCGGACCACGTCCTTGCCGAACACCCGGGCCTCGCCGCCGTCCGGGCGCAGCAGCGTCGCCAGCACCTTCACGGCCGTCGTCTTGCCCGCCCCGTTCGGGCCGAGCACCCCGTAGACCATGCCCGCCGGGACCCGCAGGTCGATGCCGTCCACGGCCCGGGTCTCGCCGAACGCTTTCACCAGGCCGTGCGTCTCGACGGCGATGTCACTCACGTGTGTAGAAGACGTAGAACGCCGCGCAGAACATCGCCGCGCCGACGATGAGGCCCAGCACCGTGCCGCTCAGCACGCTGCCGCCGGTCAGGCTGTACAGGAACCCGATGCCGATGCCGGTGAGCGCCCCGTACGCCATGCCCCGCAGCTCGCGCGGGAGGGCCTTCTGCGTCCGTCCCAGCAGGTAGCAGAGCGCGCCGAACACGATGGCGCAGACGAGGCCGAACCAGACCTGGCCCCAGGTGGTGGGGCCGTCGCCGCGCTTGATGAAGGCGGCGTACAGGCCGTAGAGGAAGCCGAGTGAGGCGGGAAGCGCCCACCGGAGGGTGTGCCTCTCCTCCGTACGGCCGCGGGCCAGGGGGCGGCGGGGCCGGGCGGGGGCTGCGTGTGCGCCCATGGCGGAGCTCCTTCCGACGCGCTTCCTTCCCAGGGCACACCCGACCGCCCGAACCGGCAAGTGGATCAGCCCGCGGGCGGGCGGTTTTTACTCACCCAACTCCCACCGGCGGTGAGCCGCCCACCGGTCGGGTGTTCCACCCACCCCACCCCACCGGCGGTGAGCCGCCCACGGGCGGGCGGGTTCCACCCACCCCACCCCCCACCGGCGGTGAGACGCCCGACTACGGGACGGGGGTGGACCGGGGGTCGCGCGCGCAGGATTGGCGGTGCTGGGACGTTTCACGCTCCGGGGCCCGAGCGAGCCAATCTGAGCACGTGACCCCCGGGCCGCCACCGGACCCACCCACCGTCGTGGCGCGCCGGGGCTGGGCCCTCAGGCCGGGGGGCCGTTCCGTCGTTGTGCCCACCCGTTCCTCCCCCAAGGACTACGTCCAGGGGGGACCCCCATGCGGAACGACTGCCCGCAACGACGGAACGGCGGAACGGCGGCACCGCGGCGCGAGCCCACAACGACGGGCCGTGGTGGCAGTGTGCAGGGAGGTCCACGCAGGGGGAGGGGAACGTTACCCCTCGTAGGGGCGTCCTCGGAGGAGGGGGTTCCGGGGGCGGATTACGATGCGCTCCTGACTCCGCGCCATATGCCCTGTCAGTCAAGGACGTTCGTCATGCGCAACACTCCCGGCAGAGGGCTTCGACCCAATGTTCTCGGCACCTTCGACACCGTCGTGATGGCCGTCGCGGGCAGCGCCCCGGCCTACTCGCTGGCCGCGACGACCGCCGTACTCGTCGGCGCCGTCGGCGTCGCCGCGCCGGCCGCGCTGCTCTACTGCGCGGTGCCGATGTTCGGGATCGTGCTGGCGTTCAGCCGCCTCGGCCGGATCGACGTGAACGCGGGCGCCGCGTACTCGTGGGTGGGCCGGACGCTGCACCCGGCGCTGGGCTTCCTGTGCGGCTGGGCGCTGGTGGTGTCGACGACGTTGTTCATGGTGGCGGGGTCACTGCCGGCGGGCGCGCTGACCCTGGCCCTGTTCGACCCGGCGCTGGCGGGGAACACCGTGCTCGCCAGCGTCGTGGGCGCGGGCTGGTTCCTCGTGATGCTGCTGGTGGTCCTGGGCGGCGCCCGGCTCACCGTACGGGCGCAGCTGATCATGACGGGGGTGGAGCTGCTGCTCCTGCTGCTGTTCGTGCTGGGCGCGCTGGTGCACCGGGGCGCGGCCACCGCGTTCGACTGGTCGTGGTTCGGCTTCGGGCACTTCGACGGGACGGCCGGCTTCGCGTCGGGCGCGCTGATCGCCGCGTTCTACTACTGGGGCTGGGACGTCACCGGCAACCTCAGCGAGGAGACCCGCGACAGCCACCGCACGGCCGGCCTGGCGGCCCTCATCGGCGTGGCCCTGGTCTTCCTGCTGTTCGAGGCGTTCACGATCGCGGTGAACGTGATCCTCCCGGCGGGCAGGGTCACGGCGGACGGCGGTGGCGCCGACACCCTGGCCCTGCTCGGCGAGGCGATCTGGCCGGGCGTCGGCGGGAAGCTGCTGATCGTGGCGGTGATGCTGTCCACCGTGGCGACCCTGGAGACCACGCTCATCCAGGTCACCCGCTCGCTGTTCGCGATGGGCCGGGACCGCACGATGCCGGCCGCGCTGGGCGACGTGCACCGCCGCTGGAACACCCCGTGGGTCGCGGTCGCCGTCGTCGGCGGGGTCGCGCTGGTCCTGTTCGCCGCCGCGACCGCGCTCGGCTCCGTCGGCGACATCCTCTCCGAGGCGGTCAGCGCGATCGGGCTCCAGATCGCGTTCTACTACGGCCTCGCCGGGATCGCCGCGGTCGTCGCGTACCGGAAGCTGCTGCTGACGTCCGTCCGGGACTTCCTGCTGGGCGGGGTGTGGCCGCTGGCCGGCGCCGCCTTCATGCTGTGGACCTTCGTCGAGTCGCTGACGGAGCTGTCCGCCGCGTCCGTGGCGATCGGTCTGGGCGGGCTCGCGGCAGGTCTCATTCCGATGACCTGGTACTGGCGGCGGGGCAGTTCGTACTACCGTCCGGCAAGGCTGGACGCGGTGCGGGCCCTGGCGGCGGCGGAGCCGTACGCGGGACCGCACCCGCGCCACCACCGGCCGGGCGCCGACGAGACGTTGGCGACCGACTTCTGACCACGCGACGACGCGACTTCGCGACCGACCACGCGACCGGGGGAGAAGGAATGGCCGCACGTCACCGCGCCGAACGCACGGGGCGCACAGGACGCACAGGACGCACGGGGGGCCTGGGACGGGCCGGGGGTACGGGCCGCGGCGGGCGGCCCGGGAAGCCGCCCCGCGAGAACCGCTTCGAGCCCGACCTGGACCCGGACTTCGGGGACCGGGCCCTCACCGACGTACGGCACGACATCGTTATCGGCCGCTGGCAGGGCGTACGGGACCTGCTGGCGCAGACCGGCGACCAGTGGGCGCTGCGGACCCATCGCATACGGCTCCTGGCGCATGCCGTCGCCGGCAGCTCGGTGGTGGAGTCCTGGCGGGCCGCCGAGCCGGAGAACCCGGACGCGGCGGTGCTGCGGGCCGCGACCGAGGTCGTACGGATCTTCCACGCGGCGATCGTCGCCGGGCGCGGCGCGGCCGTGGACCGGGCACGGCTGGACTCCACGGTCCTGGCCTGCCTGACCGCCGCCGACGCCCGGCCGCCCGACCCCATGCCGTGGGTGTCGCTGCTGACGGTGGCCCGGCTGTACGAGGGCGGGGTCGGCCGGGCGGAGCTGCGCCGCTGGTGGGACGAGCTGCGGCGGCGCGACCCGCACAACACGGAGGGCCATGTGCAGCTGCTGCGCTACTGGTCGGCGCGGTGGCACGGCACGCACGGCTCGATGTACGACTTCGCGCGCGACGCGGCCGGGGCGGCGCCGCCCGGCTCGCCGCTGCCGGTGCTGGTGCAGATCGCCCGGGTCGAGGAGTACCGGTACGTGGTGGACGGGGCGCTGGGCCGCGGCCGGGGGCCCGGCTCGGTGCGCGGCTTCGACCAGCACTGGAAGCACGAGCTGGCGGTGACCGAGGTACGCCGCACCTGGGAGCGCTGGATCGGCGACCGGCCGCCGGGCCCCGTACGGCCCGAGGAGGTCGAGCTGCTGAACTACCTGACCCACGCCGCCTGTTACGCGGGCCGGCTGGACGTGGCGGCCGACCTGTTCGCCCTGCTGGGCGCACGGGCCTCATGGGTGCCGTGGTCGTACACGGGCGACCCGGCGGAACAGTTCACGAGGTGGCGCGCACAGGCCCGCGCCACCTCGTGAGGTCCCCGACCGACGGCGGTCAGACGCCGATGTTGCCGCCGTCCTTGCGGTAGACGGCCACGACGGACGGGCGGACCAGCTTGCCCGGGCCGTCGGGCCAGGCCGAAGCGGGCTTCTCGACGGTCGCCCCGTCGACCTCGCCCGGGTGCTGGACGGCGACGAGGACCCTGCGGTCCTGGATGATCGGGCCGCAGGTCTCGGCGCCGACCGGGACGGTCAGGAACTGCTTCAGCTCACCGCGCCGCTCGCCGTGCGTGGCCACGCCGAACAGGCCGTCGTGGGAGCCCAGCTGGTTGCCGTCGGTGGAGATCCACAGGTTGCCGTGCGGGTCGAAGGCGACGTTGTCCGGGCAGGAGATCGGCGACACCTTCTCCTTCGGGTAGCCCGCGAAGTACGTCGCCGGGTCCTCCGGGTCGCCCGCGACGAGGAACAGCCGCCAGGCGAACCCGTCGGACGCCGGGTCGTCCCAGTGCTCGGCCAGCTCCAGGATCTGGCCGTGCTTGTTCTTGACCCGCGGGTTGGCCTCGTCGACGCCGGGCTTGCCGGCGGTCCCGCGCTGCGAGTTGTTCGTCAGCGCCACGTACACCCGGCCGGTGCGCGGGGAGGGCTCGACGTCCTCGGGGCGGTCCATCTTGGTGGCGCCGACCTTGTCCGCGGCGAGGCGCGTGAAGACGTACACCTCGTCGGCGGTCATGCCGGGGACGTGCGAGACGTCGCCGGTGGCGAGCGGTATCCACACGCCGGAACCGTCGAACTCGCCGTCGTTCGGCAGCTTGCCGGTGCCGTCGACCTCGGCGGCCGGGGAGTCGCCGGTCAGCTTGGCGACGTACAGCGTGCCCTCGTCGAGCAGCGACAGGTTGTGCTCGCGCACCGCCCGCGAGGTGCCCTTCTTCATCCGCTTGCTGGAGACGAACTTGTAGAAGTAGTCGAACCGCTCGTCGTCGCCCATGTAGACGACGGGGCGGCCGTCCTCGGTGAGGCGCGGCTGCGCGGCCTCGTGCTTGAAGCGGCCGAGCGCGGTGTGCTTGCGGGGCGTGGAGTCCGGGTCGTACGGGTCGAGCTCCACGACCCAGCCGAAGCGGTGGGACTCGTTGGGCTCCTGCTTGGCGTCGAAGCGCTTGTCGAACCGCTCCCACTTGCGCTCGGTGGCGCCGGTCCCGATGCCGTACCGCTTGTCGGTGGCGCTGGAGCCGTTGGCGAAGTACTGGTTGAAGTTCTCCTCGCCGTGCAGCGTGGTGCCCCACGGGGTGGTGCCGCCCGCGCAGTTGTTGAGCGTGCCGAGGACCTTGGTGCCGGTCGGGTCGGCGGACGTCTTCAGCAGGTCGCTGCCGGCGGCCGGGCCGGTCAGGCGGAACTCGCCGGTGGCGGTGAGGCGGCGGTTGAGCGGGTGCCGCGTCACGGCGGTCAGCTTCCCGCTGCGGGCCTCCTCCTGCACGACGACCACGGACAGGCCGTGCGCCGCCCAGGCGATCTCGGCCTGCTCGCGCGTGGGGTTCTCCGGGTCGTAGCCGCGGAACATCAGGGTCTCGTCGGTGTACTCGTGGTTGGCGACGAGTACCTGACGGCCGGGCTCACCGGGCAGCGGCAGGAGGGACAGGAAGTCGTTGTTGTAGCCGAACTGTCCGGCCTGCGCGGCGGCGGTCTGCTTGTCCGGGTTGAACGCGGGGGCGCCGCGCAGGATGGGCTCGCCCCAGCGGATCACCACGTTCTGGGTGTAGCCGGCCGGGACGGTGACCTGGTCGGCGGTGTTCGGCGCGACCGGTGCGAAGCGCAGGCCGCGGGCCCCGCGGGCGGCGGCCGCGCCGGGCTTCGGGTCCTTGTGCCAGTCCGCCGCGTGCGCCTCCGGGGCGGCCGCGCCCACGACGGCGCCGCCCGCGGCGGTGGCCACGGTGACGACGGCGGCGGCGCGCATCATCGAACGGCGCGAGAGGGCACCGGCGATGACGTCGCCGACGTACTCGTTGTCGCTCGTGTTGGGCACCTCGTGGAAGCACGCGTCACCACAGCGGTAACGGCAGGTCAGGGCGGAGCGGCCGCCCCCGTGGACGCCCAGTAGCGGCAGGAGCTTGCGCACGTGATCCTCCTCCGGCGCACTCCGCGCCGATCCGTCCGACATGGTGTCGGAATTCCGTTCGGCGGCGACGTTAGGTCGGCTCGTGTGCGGGTCGGCGGCGCCGGGGTGAACGAGGGATGAATCCCATGGGACCGGGCCGATGTTGGTGCGAATGGGCCTTGCCTTTCGGCGCGACTCGGGGCGGCTAACCTTACGTGTCCGCCCAGGCCAGGGATGATTCCTCTTGATTCCCAGCAGTACGGACATATACGGCACCCAATATGCGAAAGGCCATGGCCCATGGGCATTCGGAGCTTGCTGCGCAAGGTGTTCGGACGCGACCGCGCGGAGCGTGAAGAGTCGACGACCACCCCCTCCGTCCCGCCCCAGGCGGAACGCACGGTGCCCCAGGACGAGCCGGCGGCGACGGTCCCGTCCCCGGCGGCCCCGTCCCGGGCTGAACGCACGGACGAACTCGACCACCCGGCCCCCGAGAAGATCGCCGCCGAGCTGGTGGCGGCGTCCTTCGACAACCCGAAGCCCCGCCGCACGACCGTGCCCCCGGCCCGCGAGGCGGAGACCCCGGGCGCTGAGGAGGCCGAGACCCCGGCCCCCACGGCCGAGGCGACTGCGGCCGAGCAGGCTGCCGCCGAGGAGGCGCCCGCGGTGGCGATCGTCGCCGAGCCGACGCCGGAGGGTGCCGAGCCTGCGGCCGCCGCCACGCCGGCCGATGAGCCCGCCACGACCGAGGCCCCCGTCGCGGCTGCCGCCGGGACCGACGCCCGCACAGACGAGCCGGATGCCCCGGCGGCCGCCACCGCCGCGCCCGAGCCGGCCGCCGCCGACGAAGCGCCCGAGGCCACCGCCGACGCCCTTCCGGCTGCCGAGCCGACTGCCGAGCCGACTGCCGAGCCGGCCGTCGAGCCGACTGCCGAGCCGGCCGCCGCGGCTGTCGCCACCGAGGTGCCCGCCTCCGAGCCCGCCGCCGAGGCGGAAGAGCCCGCCGCGGCCGACGCCCCCGCGACCGAACCCGCCACTGCCGAGCCCGCCGCCCCCCTCGCCGTAGCCGCTGCCGACGCCGACGCGCCCGCCCCCGAGCCGGACGCGCAGCCGGACGCGCAGTCGGAGGCCTCGGCCGCCGAGGCCGACGCCTCGACCGACGCGCCCGCCACCGCCGACCCCGCCAAGCCCGCCCTCACCCTCGCCCGGGTGAAGTCCCGGGCGACCGAGCCCGTCGTCGACGCGTACAAGGCGGCCGGCGCCGTACTGCGCAAGCGTGGGCTCATCGGGACGCGGGCCACCGTGTACCTGGTGCTGGACCGCTCCGGCTCCATGCGCCCGTACTACAAGGACGGCAGCGCCCAGCACCTCGCCGAGCAGGCGCTCGGCCTCGCCGCGCACCTGGACGAGGCCGCGACCGTGCCCGTCGTGTTCTTCTCGACCGAGATCGACGGCACCGGCGAGGTCACCCTCGACGACGTCGACGGCCGCGTCGAGGAGCTGCACAACAGCCTCGGCCGCATGGGCCGCACCAACTACGACCGCGCCATCACGGAGGTCCTGGCCCACCACGAGAAGGCCGGGGCCGACCGCCCCGCCCTCGTGCTGTTCCAGACCGACGGCGCCCCCGAGTCGAAGACGGCCGCCACGCAGGCGCTGGCGGACGCGGCGGCCACCGGCAGGCCGGTGTTCTGGCAGTTCGTGGCGTTCGGCGAGGAGGACAACAAGGCGTTCGACTACCTGCGCAAGCTGAGCGTCGACAACGCCGGGTTCTTCCACGCGGGCCCCGCCCCGCGCGAGATCCCGCACGCCCGCTTCTACCGCGAGGTCCTCGCCTCCTGGCGGCCGGAGGCCTGATCCCGGCCCTCGGGCGGGGCCTGGTCGTGCACCGGCAGCAGCACGGTGACGACCAGGCCCCCGCCCGCCCCGCCGGGCACGGCGGCGACCGTGCCCCCGTGCGCCTCCGCGATCGAGCGCACGATGGACAGCCCGAGCCCCGCCCCCGGCCCCGTCCGGTCCCGCCCCTCGCCCCGCCGGAACGGCTCGAACAGCCCCGGCACCTCCGACGCGGCCACCAGCGGCCCCGTGTTCGCGACGGTCAGCACCCCGCCCTCCACCCGGACGTCCACCGTCCCGCCCGGCACGTTGTACGCGACGGCGTTGGCCAGCAGGTTGGCGGTCAGCTGGGCCAGCAGCTGCCGGTTGCCGCGCACGACACCGCCCGGCGCCACGGCCGCCGCGCCCACCCCGTACCGGCCGCACTCCTCCGCCACGACCTCGCCCAGGTCGACGTCCTCCCGCTCGTCCAGGCCGCGCTCGCCGCGCGCGAGCAGCAGCAGGCCGTCGATCAGCCGTTCGCTGCGCCGGTTGCTCTCCAGCAGGACGCGCTTCACGGCGGCGAGCTGCTCGCCGGACGGCGGGTCCGTCTCGTCGAGCCCGACCTGCACGGCCGTGCGCTGCGTGGCCAGGGGGGTGCGCAGTTCGTGCGAGGCGTTGGCGATGAACCGCCGCTGGCTGTCGAAGGCCTTCTCCAGCCGTCCCAGCAGCGCATCGATCGTGTCGCCCAGCTCCTTCAGCTCGTCGTCGGGCCCGCGCACCGCGATGCGCTCGTGCAGGGTGCGCTCGGAGAGCCGCCGGGCCCGCGCGGTCATGTCGTGCACGGGCCGCAGCACCCGCCCGGCGGTCCACCAGCCGACCACGACCGCGCACAGCGTCATGATCAGCAGGGCGCCGCCGGACCAGACGAGCAGCTGCTGCGATGCGGCGCGGCTGACGGTGTCGGTCAGCTCGTACGCGGGGTCGACGGCGAAGCCCCCGGTGCCGAGGCCCGCCCGCTCGGCGATGGCGCGGGCCTCGTCGCGCGTACCGGCGCGGGCCAGCAGATTGACGACGCCGAGCAGAAAGCCCCCGAGCACGAGGAAGACGCCCCCGAAGACGAGCGCGATCCGCGTGCGAATGGTCGACCCGGCGCCGATGCCGGCCCCGGTCCCGGGCCCACCGCTCACAGCGCGTACCCCACGCCCTGCACCGTCCGTATCGGTCCCGGCTCGCCCAGCTTGGCGCGGAGCTTGCTCATGCACACCCGTACGGCCCCCGTGAACGGGTCGGCGTGCGCGTCCCACGCGCGCTCCAGCAGCTCCTCGGCGGAGACGACGGCCCCGTCGGCCTCCAGCAGGATCTGCAGCACGGCGAACTCCTTGGGGGAGAGCCCCAGGTCCCGCCCGTCCCGCTCGGCCGTGCGCCGCACGGTGTCCACCCGGATCCCGTGCCGCTCCAGCAGCGGCGGCACCGGCCGGGCGCTGCGCCGCCGCAGGGCCCGGACGCGCGAGACCAGCTCGGGGAACTCGAAGGGCTTGCCCAGGTAGTCGTCGGCGCCCAGGTCGAGGCCGGCGACCCGCTCCTCCACACCGGAGGACGCGGTCAGCATCAGGATCCGGGTGCGGGCCGCGGAGCCGACGAGCCACCGGGCCACGTCGTCGCCGTGCACGCCCGGCAGGTCGCGGTCGAGGACCACGACGTCGTAGTCGTACAGCTCCAGAAGGGCGAGCGCGGCGTCACCGGTGTGGACGGTGTCGACGGCGAAGCCGGCCCTCCGCAGCCCGGTGGTGACGAAGCCCGCCAGCGTCTTCTCGTCCTCGGCGACCAGTACCCGCATGCCCCCTGTCTACCGCAGGGGATGTTTCCGGGATCTTTCGGGCCGGGACTGCGGCCGCCGCCGCCCCATCCGCACCGTGAAACGCGGGTGAGGGCAGCTTCGGCGGGCCGTTAGGATTTCGCCCATGGCGGCCACTGGATCCGAGAAGCAGGGGGCGAAGGCGTTCTACGTCACGACCCCCATTTATTACGTCAACGACGCTCCTCACCTGGGCCACGCCTACACGACCGTCGCAGGCGACGTGCTCACGCGCTGGCACCGTCAGCGCGGCGAGAAGGTGTGGTACCTCACCGGCACGGACGAGCACGGTCAGAAGATCATGCGCACCGCGGAGGCGAACGGCGTCACCCCGCAGGAGTGGTGCGACAAGCTCGTCGAGGAGGCGTGGAAGCCCCTCTGGGAGCACCTGGACATCGCGAACGACGACTTCATCCGGACGACGGAGAAGCGGCACACGGACCGCGTCCAGGAGTTCGTGCAGGACCTGTACGACAAGGGCGAGATCTACAAGGGCGGGTACGAAGGCCCGTACTGCGTGGGCTGTGAGGAGTACAAGCTCCCCGGGGACCTGATCGAGGACGAGCAGGGCACCAAGCTCTGCCCGATCCACAAGAAGCCGGTGGAGATCCTCAAGGAGGAGAACTACTTCTTCAAGCTCTCCGCCTACGGCCCGAAGCTGCTGGAGTTCTACGAGGCGAACCCGGGCTTCATCCAGCCGGAGTCGGCCCGCAACGAGGTCGTGAACTTCGTCAAGCAGGGCCTCCAGGACCTGTCGATCTCCCGTTCCACGTTCGACTGGGGCATCCCGATCCCGTGGGACGACAAGCACGTCATCTACGTGTGGGTGGACGCGCTGCTGAACTACGCCACGGCCGTCGGCTACGGCGCCGACCAGGCGAAGTTCGAGTCGACGTTCCCGGCGGACGTGCACCTCGTCGGCAAGGACATCCTGCGCTTCCACGCGATCATCTGGCCGGCGATGCTGATGGCGCAGGGCCTGCCCGTGCCGGGGAAGGTCGCCGCGAACGGCTGGCTGATGGTCGGCGGCGAGAAGATGTCGAAGTCGAACCTGACGGGCATCAAGCCGCAGGACCTGACCGCGCACTTCGGCGTGGACGCCTACCGCTGGTACTTCCTGCGGGCCATCGCGTTCGGTCAGGACGGCTCGTTCTCGTGGGAGGACTTCACCGCCCGCTACACCTCCGAGCTGGCGAACGACTACGGCAACCTGGCCTCCCGGGTCGCCGCGATGGTCGGCAAGTACTTCGACGGCGCCCTGCCGGAGGCCACGGCCGCCGGTGAGGCCGAGCAGGCGGTCCAGGACGGCCTGGCCAAGGCCGTCGCCGAGGCCGACCGGAAGATCGGCGAGGAGGTGGACTTCCAGGGCGGCATCCTGGCGGTCTTCGACTTCGTGAAGCAGGTCAACGGCTACATCACGGAGCAGGAGCCCTGGAAGGTCGCCAAGGACGAGTCCCCGGAGGGCCGGGCCCGTCTGGCGACGATCCTCTACACGGCGGCCGAGTCGCTGCGCGCGGTGGCCGTCCTGCTGAACCCGGTCATGCCCGAGTCGTCGCAGAAGCTGTGGGACTCGCTGGGCGCCGAGCCCGTCCTGGGCGCCCTGGCGGCCCAGCCGATGGGTGACGCCGGCCGCTGGGGCCAGCTCTCGGCGGGCGCCACGGTGACGAAGGGCGCGGTGCTGTTCCCGCGCCTGGAGGAGCCGAAGAAGGCGTAATCCGTCCCCTGGCACGGCGAAGGCCCTTCACGCTCCGCGTGGGGGGCCTTTCGCGTTCACCGCCCCAGCGACGTCACGTCCCCCATGACGATCACCGGCCGGTGCGCGGGGTCCAGCCACTGGAGGAGTTCCCTCATATGGGGCTTCGTCAGGGAGACGCAGCCCTGGGTGGGCCCGTCGTGGTCGACGTGGATCCAGATGCCGCCGCCCCGGTGCTCGCCGAGGGGGCGGGTCCAGTCCAGCGGGGTCGTACCGGGCCTGCGGTTGTAGTTGATGGCGACCACGTAGTCGAAGGACCCGGCCAGCGGCTCGCCCATCGTGCCCGTGCCCGTGGCGGTGAAGCCGTCCCCCTGGTCGTACGGGAGCTTCGTGCCCGGGTCGGGCAGGAGGCCGCCCGCGTCGGTCAGGCCGAAGACGCCGATCGGGGAGCGCAGGTCGTCCTGGACGTGGTGGCCGGTCCAGCCCTTGACCCCGTTGTGCGCGGGCCACGGGTCGGACACCTGCTGCCAGCCTTCGGTGGGGTGCCGTTCGTACAGGGTGAACGTCGACGTGTCGGAGTCGGGGGCGTCGCCCCGCACCACGACGGCCTGGCGGCTGTCCCGCGGGATGGCGGCGCGGGTCTCCGGGCCCAGGCCGGGGATCCGCGCCGGTACGGGCGCGGCGGGTGGGGCGACGGGTGTGGCGGGCGCGCCGTGGGCGGCGGGCCCCCGGTCGTCCCGTACCGCTGGGGGCGCTGTCCGGGGCCCGCCCTCGCGCGCGCCCGTGGGGTCCGCGCAGGCGGTGAGCGGCAGGAGCAGAAGGGTCGCGGCCGCGAGGAGCCGCGGACGGCGGGAGGCAGGCATGTGTGAGGGCCTTTCCGTGCTGCCGGGTAAGGGGGTGGCGGCGTGCTTCACACACTGTCAACGCGGAGGCGGTCGGTACCGGTTGCCCCGCCGTACGGGTGGAGCCGGACGCGCCCGAAAGGGGAAGGCCCCGGGACCGCGAGGTCCCGGGGCCTTCCCCTTCGGTGTGTCGCCCTACTTCTTGGCGTCCTTGTCGGACTTGTCGGCGACCGGCTTGCGCAGCGCGATGTTCAGCTCGCGCAGCCGCGCCTCGTCCAGCTCCGTCGGCGCGCCCATCATCAGGTCCTGCGCGTTGCCGTTCAGCGGGAACGCGATGGTCTCGCGGATGTTCGGCTCGTCGGCGAGGAGCATGACGATGCGGTCGACGCCGGGGGCGATGCCGCCGTGCGGCGGGGCGCCGTACTGGAAGGCCTTGAGCATGCCGGAGAACTCGCGCTCGACCGTCTCACGGTCGTAGCCCGCGATCTCGAACGCCTTGAACATGATGTCCGGCTCGTGGTTTCGGATGGCGCCGGAGGACAGCTCGACGCCGTTGCAGACGATGTCGTACTGCCAGCCCAGGATGTCCAGCGGGTCCTGGGTCTCCAGGGCCTCCAGGCCGCCCTGCGGCATCGAGAAGGGGTTGTGCGAGAAGTCGATCCGGCCGGTCTCCTCGTCCTTCTCGTACATCGGGAAGTCGACGATCCAGCAGAAGCGGAAGACGCCCTCCTCGAAGTGGCCGGCCCGCTTGGCGGCCTCGACGCGGACCGCGCCCATGATCTTGGAGACCTCGTCGAAGTCGCCCGCGCCGAAGAACACCGCGTGGCCCGGCTTGAGGCCGAGGCGCTCGACGAGCGTCTTGATGTTCTCCTCGGTGAGGAACTTGGCGATCGGGCCGCTGAACGACATGTCGTCGGCGACGCGGATCCAGGCCAGGCCCTTCGCGCCGTGCTCGACCGCGAACTCCCCGAGGGCGTCGAAGAACTTGCGGGTCTGGCCGGCGACGTCCGGCACGGGCAGGGCACGTACGTGCTTGCCCGCGAACGCCTTGAACTCGGAGTCGGCGAAGACGTCGGTGATGTCCACCAGCTCCAGCTGGGCCCGCAGGTCCGGCTTGTCGGAGCCGTACTTCAGCATCGCCTCGCGGAACGGGATCCGCGGGAAGGGCGAGGTGACGTGGCGGCCGCCGCCGAACTCCTCGAACAGCTCGGTCATGAGCTGCTCGACCGGCCGGAAGACGTCCTCCTGCTCGACGAAGCTCATCTCGATGTCGAGCTGGTAGAACTCGCCCGGCGAGCGGTCGGCGCGCGCGTCCTCGTCGCGGAAGCAGGGCGCGATCTGGAAGTACCGGTCGAAGCCCGAGATCATCAGCAGCTGCTTGAACTGCTGCGGCGCCTGCGGCAGCGCGTAGAACTTGCCCGGGTTGAGGCGGGACGGCACGACGAAGTCACGGGCGCCCTCGGGGGAGGTCGCGGTGAGGATCGGCGTGGCCATCTCGTTGAAGCCGAGGGCGACCATCTTCTGGCGGATCGCCGAGATGACGGCCGTGCGCAGCATGATGTTGCGGTGCATGCGCTCGCGGCGCAGGTCGAGGAAGCGGTACTCCAGGCGGCGCTCCTCGTTGACGCCGTCGTCCGTGTTGATGGTGAACGGCAGCGGGGCGGAGGCGCCGAGCACCTCCACCTCGGCGACCTCGACCTCGATCTCACCGGTCGGCAGGTCGGGGTTGATGTTCTCCGCGCCGCGCGAGACGACCTTGCCGTCGACGCGGACGACGGACTCCTTGGTCTGCTTGTCGAGCGCCTCGTACGCGGCGGTGCCGGGCCGGGCGACGAGCTGCGTGATGCCGTAGTGGTCGCGCAGATCGATGAAGAGGATGCCGCCCAGGTCGCGCCGATTGTGCAGCCAGCCGCTCAGCCGGACGTCGGTGCCGACGTCAGAGGCGCGGAGCTCGCCGCAGGTGTGGGACCTGTACCGATGCATCGTCGTTCATCCAGTCTTGGGTGGTGGGTATGGCTCGACCCGTCAAGGTTACCGTCCCGCCCCAAGACCACTTTTCCTCTTCGCCGTCCCCGCGGGAGCCCTCCCGAGGGCTCCCGATGCGGTCCAGGTCACACGGTCCGCACAGTGGCGTCTGATCGTCCCATCTTCTTAAAGTGGGGCAATGCGCACCGAGGACGTCCTGGCCGCGATCAAAACCGGCCTGTGGCGCTGGGACAACGCATCCGGGATCGTCTCGCTCGACGCGGAGGCCGCCCGGCTGCTGGGGCTGCCCGCGGAGCCGGTGGAGCTGACCGAGGGGGCGGTGCGCTCCCGTTTTCATCCCGTCGACTGGAACGAGATCGACGGCATCGTGAGCCTGGCCGTCGCCGAGGACACCCTCGCCGAGGCCCGGCTGCGGATCATGGACGAGAGCGGCCGGGTCCTCCGTACCGTCCGCAGCCGCTCCAAGCCGATGGTCGACGGCACGGACTACCGGCTGGTGGGCACGCTCCAGGAGGTCGCCGAGCCCCAGCCCGGCACGGCGGCGCGGACCCCGGTGACCGGCGAATGGCGCCGCTCCCGGGAGGCGTTCCTGCTGGACGCGGGGCGCGCGCTGGCCGAGGCCCGGTCGACGGCCGAGGTGCTGCGGGTCGCGGCGTCGCTGTCGATGCCGGGCTTCTCGCCGGACGGGCTCGCGGTGTTCGGCGTGGCGGGCGACCGGCTGACGATCATCGGGCACCACGGGCACAGCGCGGGCGACGAGGGCCCCTTCGCGGAGATGGCCCTCGACACGGACTACCCGGCCGCCGAGGTGGTGCGCACGGGCCGCGCGATCTACCTGCCGACGCCGGACGACTACCGCGACCGCTACCCGGCGACCTGGCCGCTGGCGCAGCGCTTCGGCCGCGAGTCGTGGGCGTTCCTGCCGCTGATCGTCGCGGGCCGCACCATGGGCGCGTGGATGGCGGCGTTCAAGTACCGGGTGGGCTTCACTCCGGACGAGCGGTCCGTCCTGACGACCGTGGCCCGCATGCTGGCGCAGGCCCTGACGCGCGCCGGGGTCGCCGAGTCGGAGCGGGAGCTGTCGCTGGGCCTCCAGCGGGCGATGATGCCGGTGCTGGGCCCCGCGATCCCCGGCATGGAGGTGGCGGCCCGGTACGTGCCGACGGGTGGCGGCCTCCAGGTCGGCGGCGACTGGTACGACATGATCCAGCTGCCCGGCGGCCGGATCGCGTTCGTCATCGGTGACGTGCAGGGCCACGACGTGCGGGCCGCGGGCCTGATGGGCCAGCTGCGGATCGCCCTGCGCGCGTACGCCTCCGAGGGCCACCGGCCGGACGCGGTGCTGTCGCGGGCGTCGCGGTTCCTGTACGGGATGACGGAGGACGACCACGGGGCGGCGCGGTTCGCGACCTGCCTGTACCTGGAGGTCGACCCGGCGACCGGCACGCTCGACATCGCGCGGGCGGGCCACCCGGACCCGGCGATCCGCATGGCGGACGGCACGGTCCTGCTGAGACCCACGGACGGCGGGCTCCCGCTGGGCATCGTGCCGGACACCGACTATCCGACGACGCGGCTGACGCTGGAGCCCGGCGAGACCCTGATGATCTGCACGGACGGGCTGCTGGAGACCGGTGGGCACGACCTGGACACCGGCTGGATCCGGGTCCGCAAGCTGCTGGAGGCGTACGAGCCGGGGGCGGAGACGCTGGACGCGCTCGCCGACTCCCTGGTGCAGGCGGTGCACGGGCCGGGCTCCCACCACACGACGGGCCCGCTCGCCGACCGCCGCGAGGACGACATCGCGGTGCTGCTGCTGTCCCGTACGGCCGAGCCCGCCCGGCTGGTGGCGCCGCCGCGGCGTACGGCGATGAGCGTGGCCCAGGCGGAGCCCGAGCGGATCGCGGCGGCGCGGCAGCGGCTGCGGGAGCTGCTGCACGACTGGGCGGACGAGGACCAGGTCGACGCGGCGGTCCTGATGGTGTCGGAGATGGTCACGAACGTGCTGGTGCACACCGACGGGGACGCCCTGCTGGTGGCCGAGGCGAGCGGCGACCACGGGACGCGGCGGCTGCGCGTCGAGGTGGCGGACGCCAGCGACGAGCTGCCGCACCGGCGCAGGCCCGGCGAGATGGCGTCCTCGGGGCGCGGCCTGGTCCTGATGGAGTTGCTGGCGCACGCCTGGGGCGTGGACCCGCGCGGCGAGGGCAAGACGATCTGGTTCGAGCTCTACGAGGACGGCGCGGAGGTCCCGGCGGCCGGCGGCCCCGCGCCGGGCGGCCCTTCGGGGGACGCCGTGGCGTAGTGCCGCCGCAGTTCGCCGAGGACGCCGAACGCGGCGGCGGTGAGCGGGACGGCGAGCAGCATCCCGAGGATCCCGGCGACCGACGCGCCCGCGGTGATGGCCAGCATCACGACGGCCGGGTGCATCTGGACGGTACGGCTCTGGATGACCGGCTGCAGCACGTGCCCCTCCAGCACCTGCACGGCCAGGACGACGGCGACCACCCACACCGCGATGGCCACGCCCCGGTCGGCGAGCGCGACGAGGATGGCGACGGCCCCGGAGACGAAGGCGCCCAGGTACGGGATGTAGGCGCCGACGAAGACGAGGGCGCCCAGCCCCACCGCCCCCGGCACGCGCAGCACCAGCAGCCCGACGGTGATCAGGACGGCGTCGATCAGCGCGATGAAGGTCGTCCCGCGCATGAACCCCTCGACGGCCTCGAACGCCCGCCGCGCCATCGCCTCGACCATGTCGCCCGTCGACTCGGACCCCAGCGAACGCATGGCCCGTACCGCCCGCCCCGAGTCCCGCAGGAAGAAGAAGACGAGGAACAGCGCCAGCACGGCCATCGCGATCATCTGCCCGACGACGCTGATCCCGCTGATCACCCCGGTCGCCGCGGTCCCGCCGAACTTCTCCAGGTACTGGCGGCCGTTGGCGGCGAGGTCGTCGAGGGAGGTGCCGGCGGCGCCGAAGTACGCGGACAGGTCCTGGGCGGCGCGCCGCAGCGAGGCGGCGATCTGTTCGCCGGTGTCGACGAGGGCGGCGACGACGACGTAGGTGGCGCCGCCGACGACGGCGACGACGGCGGCGCAGGTCAGCCCGGCGGCGAGCGACCGCTGGACGTGCAGCGCGACGAGCCGCCGGTACAGCGGCCCCAGCAGCGCCGTACCGAGCAGCGCGAGCAGTACGGGCGTGACGGCCGTCTGGAACAGCCGGCACAGCCAGACGCCCACCCCCACGACGGCGGCGACGAGCAGCACGACGACGCACCAGGCGGCAAGCCGCCGCACGGGCGGAGGCAGCAGCGACATGACCACGCCCCCACCCCACCACGGCCGTGGACGGCCCGCCTTCCGGGCGCCACCACGGGGTGACACCCCGTCAGCCGTGCTCCCGGTCCCGCACCCGCACCCGACGCGCCGATGACGCCCGACACCTGGCCCCATCGCGCCACCGGCGCCAAGATGCTGGAACGAATGTGGCGGACGGGGGGCAACGGATGCGACGGACGACAGCTCGGCCCACGACGAATGGGGAGCGGACACCGCCGTCACCCGAAAGCGTGACCGAGCAGATCTGCCGCGCCCTGTACGCGCGCCCCACCCACGCCGGCCCCTGCCCCACCCCCGGACACCACGGCTGCGCCCCCTGGGGCGAACCGGCCGCCACCTGGGTGATCTCCCACCTCCGGCACGGCCGGGCACACCCGGTCCCGTCCTACGGCGTGGACCTGGGGCTCGTCGTCGCCCACAGCCGACGGGCACACCGCATCCGCCTCGCGCGCCGCGCCGCGCTGGTCCTGGCGTTCGGGGCGCTCGCCGTAGGGGCGGCGGGTCCCATGGCGGCCTGGGCGGCCGCCCTGTTCCTGGCGTGGTGCCTCGGGCCGTCGGGCTCCGCCTGGGCCGCGACACCCCTGGTGGGCCTGTGGGCCTACGCCCTGGTGGCGACGCAGCGCGACGACCACCTGCTCCCGCTGTGGAGGGGGATCGTGATCCTGCCCGGCGTCGTCATCGCCGTCGTGGTGGTCGTGTACGCGGCGGACGCGCTGGTGGCCCGCGCCGCGCGGTCGTCGGTCCGGCCGTCGGGGCACGCCCCGGAGGGCGGCGCGGAGTTGCCGTACGACAGGGAGGGCCGCTTCATCGGGGCCGGCCGCGATGTGCGGCGCGCGGTCGAGGTCCGGGTGCCGCTGCGGACCGCGGACCCGGGGCGGCCGGCGCGCCCGCTCGACGAGGCGGAGCTGCTGGACCGTATCGGCACGGGCCTCACGGCGCTCACCGCCCAGGCGGGTCCACGGGACCCGGCGTACACGGCGACCGCCCCCCTGCCGGACCTGTCGGTGTCCCGGGTCGTCGCCCTGCCGGTCGACCTGTGGCTGGAGCGCAACGGGCGGGGACGCCGCCGCGAGCGGGCCCGGGGACGGGCGGTGCCGGGCCTGGGCCTGGGCCTGGGCGGTCCGGGACGTACGTACCTGCGGGCCGAGTCCGCGAGTTGGGCGGGCCACGTCGTCGTGAGCCTCTTCGTGCACGCCGCCCTTCAGGCCGGGGAGCTGCGGCTGACCCTGCGCCCGCAGGTGACGACCCCGCTGCGGGCGCTGCCGCCGGAGTGGGCGCGGCCCGGGCCGATGGCCGTCACGGGCCTGCGGGGCGCGCGTGTGCTGGGGCAGGAGCTGTGGCGGCGCGTACGGAAGAGGGACCCGGAGTCCCAGGCCGTACCGCCACCGGAGGGCCCCGTGAGCCTGCGTGACAGCTTCTCGCGGCCCGGCCTGGAGGACCTCCACCAGAAGGCGGACGCCGAACGGCACCTCGCTCTTCTGCAGGCGTCCGTGCTCGGCACCGTCGAGGCCGTCATGGCCGAACACGGCTTCCGTACCGAGGCGTTCACGGACACGACCCGTGCCGTGATCAACAACATCCGGGTGGCCGGGGACAACCACGCACCGATTCAGATCATCGCCGGGCAGGTCGTCGAGGAGGCGTCCCAGAGCGTCGCGGACCTCCTGCCCCACCAGGACGAAGGAGCGACCATGCCGGAGCGCACCGAGCCGACCTCCGCACCGCCGACGCCCGCGCCACGGCCGGCGGTGCTCCGGGCCGACGGCACCGAGCCGCCCTCCGCGCCGCGACCGGCGGTGCCCCAAGCCGGCATCAGCATCGGCCGCGACAACAACGGCCCGGTGCAGCAGGCCACCGGCCGCAGCCTCTCGCACCTCGCCCAGACCGGTACGGCGACCGGCACGGGCGGGCGCGCGTCGGCGGTCGAGGACGTCGTCGCCCTGCTGGCGGCGTTCCGTGCCGAGGTCGAGCGGAGCGCCGCGGAGCTGCCGGACCCGGAGGCGGCGCGGGACTGCGCCGCGGTGGTCGAGGCCTCGCTGGCGGACCCGGGCGCCGAGGCCTCGGCCCCGGCGCTCCGGACGGCCGTCCGTTCGATCCCCGCGCTGGTCGCCGGCACGGCCGTCCAGCAGACGGGGGAGGCGCTGGTCTCGGCGCTCTCGGTCCTACTGCCCTGAGCCGGGCACGCCGCCGCCCTCGCTCATCCCGTGGACGGCGGGGATGCGGCCCAGCCGGCCGGCCTGGAAGTCCTCGAAGGCCTGCTTCAGCTCGTCGTACGTGTTCATCACGAACGGCCCGTAGTGCGCCATCGGCTCCCGGATGGGCTGCCCGCCCAGGAGGACGATCTCCAGGTCGGGCGTGTGCCCGTCCTGCTTCTCGTCGGCCCGTACGGTGAGGGACCCGCCGTCGCCGAAGACGGCGGTCTGGCCCATGTGGACCGGCCGCCGCTCGACGCCGACGGCACCGCGCCCGGCGAGCACGTACGCGAGCCCGTTGAAGTCGGACCGCCAGGGCAGGGTCACCTCGGACCCGGGGCGCAGCGTGGCGTGGACCATCGTGATCGGGGTGTGGGTGATGCCGGGGCCCTCGTGCCCGTCCAGTTCACCGGCGATGACGCGGAGCAGGGCGCCGCCGTCGGACGAGGTGAGCAGCTTGACGGAGCCGCCGCGGATGTCCTGGTAGCGGGGGTCCTTCATCTTGTCCTTGGCGGGGAGGTTCACCCACAGCTGGAGGCCGTGGAACAGCCCGCCGGACATGACCAGCGACTCCGGCGGGGCCTCGATGTGCAGGAGGCCGGCGCCGGCGGTCATCCACTGGGTGTCGCCGTTGGTGATGGTGCCGCCGCCGCCGTTCGAGTCCTGGTGCACGAAGGTGCCGTCGATGAGGTACGTGACGGTCTCGAAGCCGCGGTGGGGGTGCCAGGGGGTGCCCTTGGGCTCACCGGGCGCGTACTCCACCTCGCCCATCTGGTCCATCATGATGAACGGGTCGAGGTAGTGGTAGTTGATCCCCGCGAAGGCCCGGCGCACCGGGAACCCCTCGCCCTCCAGCCCACTGGGCGCGGTGGTCACGGCCAGCACCTTGCGCGCGGGCACGTCGAGGGGCGCGGAGACGCGCGGCAGGGTGAGCGGGTTCTCGACGGTTACGGCAGGCATGCGGACCTCCACGGGAACGGGACGACGCCTTCCGGCGCACCCTCAGAATAGTTGAATCCTGAACTTCCTGCCAGGGGGAACACGGGGAGGCCGGTCCGCATTCCCCTGCGCCGGTGTCCACTGCGGGCTCGCGCCCGATTCCCGCTGCGAGTCGGCGCCACCGGGCCACTCGGCCTTGTCCCGTGCGACCGGCAACGGCCGCCGATCCTGCGCGCGCGACCCCGGAAGCTCCCCGCCCAAGGCCCTTGCCGGGAAGGTCGGCGTCTCTATGCCGGCGGAACGCATCCCCGCAGTGAAGGCCCGAGTCGGCAAGCGCGGCTTCTCGGCGTACGTGAGCGCGGCCGTGGAGGCGGAGGTCGGCCCTCCCGGGCCGGAGGTGGAGGAGTGGGCCGAGGAGGTCTTCCGCAGGGCGGAGGCGAAGGCGGCGGCACAGCGGGCCGCACGGCTCGGGCACCGGCCGTGAAGAGGCCGTGCCGCGACAGAACCGAAGCCGTCAGCGTCCGACAGGCCCGTACGGGTGGTGCGGCAGCCCTACCCGTACATCCGCCGCATCGCGAAGTCGACCATCTCCTCGACCGCCTTCGCGTCGAACACGATCCGGTGCTCGCCCTCCATGTCGAGGACGAAGCCGTACCCGGTCGGCAGCAGGTCCAGCACCTCGGCGCCGGTGATCACGAAGTACTTGGACTCCTTGCCGGCGTACCGGCGCAGCTGCTTCAGCGACGTGAACATCGGGATCACCGGCTGCTGCGTGTTGTGCAGCGCCAGGAAGCCGGGGTTGTCGCCCCGCGGGCAGTACACCTTCGACGTCGCGAAGATCTGCTGGAAGTCCTCCGCGGACAGCGCGCCCGTCGTGAACGCGCGCACGGCATCCGCCAGCGACGGCGGCGACGGCTCCGGGTACAGCGGCGGCTGCTGCCCGTACCCCTGAGGGGGCGGCGGCGGGGCGTACTGCTGCTGGGCGCCCGGGTTCTGGTCGTAGCCGTACATGGGCCACAGCGTACCGAGACCCCGCCCCCCGCACGGACTGTCAGTGGCCGGATCTAGGGTCCCGCGCATGGACGAGCAGATCTGGACGGGCGTACGCGAGCGGGTGCTGGCGCTCGGCCTGCACCTGGAGGACCCGCTGTCGCCGGAGGAGTTGGCCGACCTGGAGGCCACGATCGGGGTACGGCTCCCGGAGGAGTACCGCGGCTTCCTCCTCCACGTCGGCGCCGGCGGCGCGGGCCCCTCGTACGGGGTGTTCCCGGTACGGAAGGGGGAGGACGGCACCTGGGAGTGGGACGGCGACGGCGGCGACATGACCCTGCCGGACCGGCTGGCGGAGCCGTTCGACGCGGTGGGCCCCGACCCCGAGGTGCTGGCCGACCTGGAGGCGGGTCACCCCGAGGAGGAGGACTTCGACGACATCGAGGAGTACGACGCCGCGTACGAGGCATGGGAGGAGCGCCTGATGTCCGTCCTCTGGACGGACGAGCGGACCGTCGGCGCGATCTGCCTGTGCCACCTGGGCTGCGCCCAGCGCCAGTGGCTCGTGGTCTCCGGCCCCGAACGCGGTCGCATGTGGGACGACGCCCGCTGCGACCACGTCGACCTGGAGCCCTTGAACACCGGCTTCGCCGAGTGGTACCTCAGCTGGCTGCGGGACGCCCGTCCCGCACCGCGCTGATGAACGCCGCCCAGGCGGGCGCGGCGACGACGACGGCGGGCCCGTCGGGCACCTTGGAGTCCCGGACGGGGACGATGCCGGGGAGATTGGCGGCGACTTCGACGCAGTCGCCGCCTGACCCGTTGCTGTAGCTGCTCTTACGCCAGCGGGCGGCGCCGGGGAAGCCTTCGGCCACTTCGACGCAGTCGCCGCCGGAGGTGTTGCTGTGGCTGCTCTTTCGCCAGCGGGCGGCGCCGGGGAAGCCTTCGGCCACTTCGACGCAGTTGCCGCCGTCCCCGTTGCTGTAGCTGCTCCTTCGCCAGATGGCAGCCTTCAACTCAACGCGGTTCGTTGGCATTTCGGTAGTCCTCAGCCGCTCGCTCGATCATGGCGAGGGACGCCTCCGGCGGCAGCGCGGCGGCCCTGAGCCGATCGTAAGCCTTGCGGTAGAGCTTCACGAGAGCCGGATCGTCCAGGATCTGGCCGTGATAAGGGCCTTCCGTATAGACCAGCGGCGGCTCGTCGTCGAAATCCAGGAACATGAGACTCAGCTCCATGAACGCCTGCGTAGCCGGGTTCCACGGCAAGATTTGTGGAACGATCCGGCGACGCCGTGTCAAGGCGGCGATGTGGTCGAGCTGTTCGGCCATCTCCGTCGGCGGCAGAAGCGGGTGATGGATCAGGGACTCGTGGAGGATTACCCAGTACTCGGGCCTCTTCGGATTGGCGAAGAGGTTTGCCCGCGCCAACCTGTCACGGACCTTCGCCTCAGCCTCCTCCTGGAGGTCCAGCGAGTGCGTGGAGTTGATGATCGCGTGCGCGTACGCCTTGGTCTGCAGCAGACCCGGGAGCAGGGCGTCGGCCCACTCCTGGATCACACACGCCCGCGTCTCCGCCTCCACGATCGGCGTGAAGTACGAAGCATGGGCACCCTGCTTCGCCTTCCGCACATCCTCGCAGCGCCGTTCGAAGAACCCGTCCGTGCCCAGCACCCGGTCCACGTGCCGGGCGAGGTCGAGCGGCATCCGGCGATGCCCTCGCTCGATCTCGCTCAGGTACGTCGCCCCGTAGAAGCTGCCCTCCACCGTCCTCTCCATCGAGAGGCCCTCCTTCTCGCGCTGGAAGCGCAACTCGCTCCCGTAGAAACACGGAACGCTCGCCGACCCGTCGATGTCCTTCCGCCGCCCTGCCGCCACCTTGATCACCCTCCACACCTGCCGCCGTGGTCCCGGAACCCCTTTCACCGTAGAGACCGTGACGCCAGTGTGTGACGAGTTCGTCACAGCATGCGCAGAAAGGCGTACCCCATGGACACGGCCCAAGACCTCGACAGCGAAGCCCGCCGCTGCGTCAACGAGTTGCGCGTCATCCTCGGGTCGCATGGGATCACGCTCCCGTCCCTCGGGCGGGACTACGGGACCCCGCCGCTCATCAGGCTCGGGAACTGTAATCTGGCGACCGCCCGGGCGCTGATCGGGCTCCTGCGGAAGGTGTGAGCGTCAGGCGGCGATCAGCCGCGTGAACGTCCTGCCGCCGTCCTTCGACTCGTAGACCCCGTCCTCCGTCGCCACCAGGACGCGGTCGGCGGAGACGGCGGTCAGGGCCTGGGGCCCGCCGCCGTGGACCGTGCCGGTCCGCTGCCAGGTGCGGCCGGCGTCGCCGCTGCGGTGGAGCGTGCCGGAGGGGTCCAGGCCGTAGAGGGCGTCCGGTGCCGCCCAGGAGAGGAACGCCATGACGGGCGGCGTGCCGGGGGCGAAGGTGCGGCCGCCGTCGGTCGACCTGGACACGCCCTGTCCCGTCGTCGCCAGGATGGTGTCCGGGTCCTCGGGGCTCACCGCGATGTCGAGGGCCCGCAGTTCGGCGCGGTCCTCCCAGTGGACGCGGTCCTTGCTGACGCGGAGCCGGCCGCGGGTGCTGTCGTAGCCGTAGAGGGTGCCGTGGGCGAAGTCGAGGGCGTGGAAGTCGGCCTCGCCGGCGAGCGACCTGACCTTCCAGGTCCGCCCGGCGTCGGTGGACTCGATGAGGCCGCGGTTGGCGGGCTCGTCCTCGTTGCCGTGGCCGGGGTGGCCGCTGGCGACGAAGGTATGGGGGCCGACGGCGGTGAAGCCCATGTAGTCGTCGTCGCTGTCGCCGACGCGCCGGGCCGAGCCGTCGCCGGCCGGCGTCACGATGCCCTCGTGCGTGGCGACGTAGACGCGCCCGTCGGCGGGGTCGACGCCCAGTCCGTGGACGTGGCGCAGGTCGGCCGGGGACGGGGCGGAGTGGGGGGTGCCGTTCGGGCCGCAGGCGGTCAGGGCGGCCGCGAGGCCGAGTCCGGCCAGCGCGGCCGCGCTGGTTCTCAGGGCGTTCCTGCTGCTCAGGGTCACGGCGTCGCCTTCCGGAAGGGTGGATTCCGTTCGAGCGTAGCCGCCCGCGCGCGGCGCCCGGTGGGCCGGGCTACGGTGACGGAATGGAGCAGGCTCGGGACCGGGTGGCTCTCGGCTCGTTCGCCGTCACCTGTCTTCTCGCGGGCGGGAACGCGGTCGGCATCCGGTTCAGCAACCGGGAGCTCGACCCCCTGTGGGGCGCGTCGGTGCGGTTCGGCGTGGCCGCGCTGGTCCTGGTGGCGATCATGGCGGGGATGCGGCTGGCCTGGCCGCGGGGCCGGGCGCTCGCGGGGGCGGTGCTCTTCGGGGTGCTCAACTTCGGCGTGACGTTCGCGCTGGCCTACTACGCGCTGCTGCACATCCACGCCGGGCTCGGCCAGACCCTCCTCGCGCTGGTGCCGCTCGTGGCGCTGCTGCTGGCGGTGGCGCAGCACCAGGAGCGGTTCCGGCCGGTCGCGCTGGCCGGGACGCTGTGCGCGGTGGCGGGCGTGGCGGTCATCTCGCGGGCGCCGCTCCAGGCGTCGGTGCCGTGGTGGACGCTGCTGGCGGCGGGGGGTGCGGTGCTGTCGTTCGCGGAGTCCGCGGTGCTGGTGCGCCGGCTGCCGAAGGTGCACCCGGTGACGATGAACGCGGTGGGGATGACGGCCGGGGCGGTGGTCCTGTTCGTCGCCTCGTGGGTGGTGGGGGACCGCTGGGAGCTGCCGGAGCGGGCCGTGACCTGGTGGGCGCTGGCGTACCTGGTCGTCGCGGGGTCGGTGCTGACCTTCATCTTCTATCTGCTGGTCATCCAGCACTGGGGCGCGTCGCGGGCGGCGTACGTGTTCGTGGTGATCCCGGTGGTGGCCATCGCGGTGTCGGCGTGGCTCGACGACGAGCCGCTGACGGTCTCGCTCCTGCTGGGCGCGCCGCTGATCCTGCTCGGCGTGTACCTGGGCGCGCTGCGTCCGGGCGGCGAGGAACCCGAAGGTTAGGGGCGGACGCCGTCGAGGACGACCGCGACCAGGCGGCGCACGGCCGCCCCGGACGGGAGGCCGCCGGCCGCCTCCAGGGCGTGCAGACAGTACGCGGCGAGTTCGGCGGCCGGCACGTCGGACCGTACGTCCCCCTCCGCGGCCGCCTCCGCGAGCAGGCCGCCGACCAGGTCGGCGAGGTGCCGGTGGGCGCGGTCGACGTGCTCGCCGCGGTGGAGGAGGGCACCGACGTCGCCGTGGCCGCCGCGGCGGCGCTGGATCGCGGCGTACGACTCCAGTACGGCCTCCAGTCGCTCGGCCGCGCTGCCCGGCCCGTCCCGCAGGCCGCCCAGGCGGGCGAGGTGGGTGCTGACCTGCCGCTCGTGCCAGGCGCGCAGGACGGCCTCGACGTCCGGGAAGTACTTGTAGAGCGTCGCCCGCCCGATCCCGGTCTCCGCGGCGATCCGCGACATCGTCACCGCGCGCGGGCCGTGCCGCTCCGCCAGCGCCGCCGTGGCGTCGAGCACCGCGTCCCGCACGGCGCGGCGGTGCTCCTCGATCGTCTCGTTCCACAGCTTCGGCACCCGCCCAGTCTAGGAGCCGGGCCATCGCGGGCTATCGATACACTGCGGCTTCGGTGTAGACAGGGTGTATTGAAAAACGAGGAGCTTCCGATGGCCGACCTGCCTCCCTCCCGTCCTCCCGCCCCGCGCTGGGTGAAGGTCTCCGGTGTCGTCGCGATCGCGGTCGTCGTCGTGTTCCTGGTGCTGCACCTGACGGGCGGCGGCTTCGGGCCGGGCATGCACGCGCCGGGCGGACACTGATGGCGATGGGCCCGCGCCTGCGGAAGGCCGCACTGACCGCGCACGTCGCCGCGTCGGTCGGCTGGCTGGGCGCGGTGGCGGCCTTCCTGGCGCTCGCGGTGGCCGGGCTCGTCGGCGACGACCCCGGGCGGACGCGCGGGCTGTACCCGGCGATGGACGTGCTGACCTGGTGGGCGATCGTCCCGCTGGCCCTCGCCGCGCTGGTGACGGGCGTCGTCCAGGCCCTGGGCACGCCGTGGGGTCTGCTGCGGCACTACTGGGTGCTGGCCAAGCTGGTCCTGACCGTCCTGGCCACCGGCTTCCTGCTGCTCCACACCGCTCCCGTGGGCCATCTCGCCGACGCGGCCGCGCGCGGCGCCGACCTGGACGGCGCCGGCCTCGGCGGCCTGCGCGTCCAGCTCGTCGCGGACGCGGCGGCGGCCGTGCTGGTGCTGCTGGTGACGACGGCCCTCTCGGTGTTCCGGCCGCGCGGCGTCACCCCGTACGGCTGGCGCAAGCAGCAGGACCGCGACCGGAGCCCCGGGCAGGAGGCGGTCCCGGCGGGGCGGTGACGGCGGTGGCGGAGCCGTTCCGCGAGGAGAGGGACGTTCGCCCCCTTCCCCCGCGGCGACCTGGTGTGTTCATCTCACTAATGGGGGCTGCTCGGCGACGACACCGGGCGGACCCGCCCGGCGGAAGTGCGCGGGAAGCGGGGCGGACGTACGAGGGGGAGGCGCCGTATGGCGGGGAAGCGAGCGCAGCGGTGATCGCGGCGGTGGGTCATGCCGACCTGACCCCGGACACGCTCGGACTGGTCGAGAGGGAACTGCGGCAGCGGCTGGAGCAGCTCACCGACGGGACGACCGGGCTCGTACGCGTCGGGCCGGGGCTGCCGGTGGCGTTCGGCCGCGCGGTGCGGGAGACCGGCCGGAAGCTGGTGGTCATGCTGCCCGCGCAGGGTTCCGTACCGGCCCCGCTCCCGAGCCGCGACCGGGCCGCGGCCGGTGAACTGCTGCTCCTCGCCGAGCACATGCGCCTCCTGCCGTACGACCCGGAGGGGCGCGACGCCTGCGTGGTCGCCGACGAGCGCCTGATCACCACGAGCCGCCGGCTCCTCGCGGTCTGGGACGGCTCCCCTTCCGACGGGCGGGACGCGACCGCCCACCTGGTGGCCTATGCCCGCGGCCGCGGCATTCCCGTGGACGTCGTCTGGCCGCCCGGAGCTGCCCGGCACGCGGAGCGGCGGCGTACGGCGAACGGCCCCGCCTGACCCCGTCACCGCGTCGCCCCCAACTCCCCCAGCAGATCCGGAAAGAGGGGATCCGGCGGGGGGTCCGTGGCTACGATGGTCGCGGAGGGGGTCTTGTGATCGAGAAGATCGTCGGCGGCATCATCCTCGGGTTGCTCACGTACATCGGCAAGACGCTCTGGCAGAACAGACGGCACCTGACACTCCTGCGGGTGCTCCTCGCGCCCGGGCGCCGTACACGCGTCTCGGTCGCCGTGCTGCTGCGGGTCCAGGACGAGGACTTCCACGTGCTCTTCGACTCGCCCACACGCCCCGGCGGGTTCGGCCCGCCCGGTGGGGTGGTGAAGTACCACGACTCCGCCCAGCGCACCCTGGAGCGGCTGGGCTTCACGCCGGACGGGCGCACCAGGGACGTGATGAAGCGCGACCTGCGGGGCTTCCTGACCGCCGCGCGGGTCCTGGGCTTCGCCCGCTGGCTGTACGGCGGGGTGGACCGCGAACCCGCGACCGACGCCCTGCGCCGCGAACTGGCCGAGGAGCTGGCCGAGACCGGCCACGGGGAACTCGCCCCGCTGAGCCGCGCGGTGAACTTCCGGCTCGTGCGCCGCGTCATCGACGGCCCGCTGAAGGTCCCCGGCGAGGACTACCGGCAGATCCGCTTCTTCGAGGTCCACGACCTCGTGCTCGACACCCCCGAGGCCACCGAACTGCGGACCGTCCTGCTGACCCTGGCGGCGGACCAGGACGAGGCCCACATCATCGGCGCGACCCGCCAGGAGATCGCCCGGGGCCGCGCCGGGGTGCACGTGATCCTGCCGCAGTCCGCCTTCCTGGTGGGCGACCGCCGCCTGCGCGAGGACATCCAGCCCGTGCAGTGACCACGCTGTGGCCCTGGCGCGTCCACGCCAACTCCCCCCCCTGAATGACGGAAGTTGCTCCGAAGGTGTGGCGGCCGTCACACGGCTCTGCTGGAATGGTGCTTCCGGCATATGACGCGAAGCGTCACAACACGCCCGAAGTGCATGGTGTTTCGAGGGAGAGCCGCCCATGACCGTTGCCGTGACCGTCGACTACCTCCAACGGAGCCTCGCGCTCGCCGAGTCCGCGCTCGACGACGCCATCCAGGCCTCACCGGGCCTGGAACCCCGCCTCAACTCCCGGCGCGCCACTCTGGAGAAGGCCGCGAGAGAGCTGGGCGAGGGGAACATGGTCGGGCCGCGCTTCCACATCGCCAACGCCGCACTGCACCTCGTGTCCGAGTTCTACGCCAGGGCGGACGCCGTCAGGGCGCGCACCCTGCTGGAACTGGCCCTGCGCTTATACGAGTCGAGCAACCGTGACGGCCGCTTCGACCAGTCGATCGAGTCGTGCCGCAGCTACCTCACGCAGCTGCCGCCGGCCCCGGCCCCGCCCCAGCCCCTGATGCAGGTCCCGCAGCAGGCCCAGGCGCCGGCCCAGGCCCCGCCTCCGGTCCAGGCCGCGGGCCCGGCTCCGGTCCACACTCCCGCCGCCGCGCCCATCCAGCCGGAGCCCCAGCCGCAGCTTCAACCCCAGCCTCAGCTTCAGCCCCAGCCTGAGCCGCAGCCCCAGCCGCAGCTTCAGCCCCAGCCCGTGGTGCAGGCGCCCCCGCCTCCCGCCACCCCCCAGCCGCTGGACGACACCCCCACCGCCGGCGACGCCGAGCGGGAGCCGGTGGACGTCCCGCAGAGCTGGGAGCAGCTGCTCGCGAGCTGGAAGGAGGGCGAGCGCGGCAAGACCACCGCCCAGGAGCTGATCGACGGCGTCGCCGCCCACATCGCCGACCTCCTCACCCGGCACGCCCCGGCCTCGGCCGAGCTGCTGTGGCCGCTGATCGAGGCCGACCTGAACGCGCTCGCCGCGGACCTCGTCGACGTGCGGGTCCCCAGCGAGGACACCAAGGCGCTGCACGACCGGGCCAAGGACGCCCGGCGGATGAGCGTGCGCGAGACGATCACGTACGCGAAGTACGGCAAGATCGCGTCGGCCGAGGCGCTGCGCATGCACTGGCTGACGTGCGCGCTCTGGAACCACGCGGTGGAGCGCGACTGGCACTCCAACACGTACCAGACCGTCGCCGACATCCTGGGCTACCTCCAGGTCGTCCAGATCATGCACCGCTACAAGAGCGACGAGCGGGAACTGCTGCTGGCCGTCACGGAGGCGTCCGCGCTGATCGCGCTCGGCGGCCTCCAGGACACCGAGCTGAACCGCGTGCGCCACGTGTACACCTGGCTCCGCCACTCGATCGGCATCCGGCTGCTGGTCGGCGGGCCGGACCCGACGGACCCGGAGAACAGCACGTTCGACCCGCGGATCCAGGACCCGAACTTCAGCAACCGCCACCTCCACCCCGAGCACTGGGCGACCCGCCTCCTCAACTGGTGGATCGACGAGGAGGAGCACTGGAACAGCGTCGCGTTCACGCTGCTGATCCTGTCCGGCTGGAAGGCCGACCAGCTGGAGCGCATGCTCGACGCGCTGTACCAGACGACGCCCAGCGAGCCGGGCGGCGGCAGGGGCCCGCGGGACGCGCGCGGGTTCTGGCGCGAGAAGGCCATGGGCATGCTCGCCGCCATCCGCAGCGTCCGCGTCGCCCGCAACCCGTGGGAGCCGGGCGCCACGGAGGCGTCCAGCTCGCTGTCCATGCGGGACCAGGACGAGTCGGTGCAGGTGCCGAACCGGCTCCTGCAGGGCATCGCCGCCGAACTGGCGCCCCGCTCGCACGGCACGATGGTGCAGGGCGCGCTGTTCGCGGGCCGGCCGGTGCCGACGTTCCTGGCGCTCGACAACTTCGGGCCCGTCGGCGTCCTGAAGATCGACGAGGCGGCGAAGGTCCAGCGGGAGAAGGAGAACTTCGACCGGTTCGGCGAGGTCCTGCGCCCGGTGTACCGGGCGAGCAAGTGCGTCGTCGGCACCACGGGCATCACCAACAGCAGCAACGGCCGCCGCTACCAGGGCATCCTCACCTCGTACGTCTTCCGGGACCGCGACGAGCCGAAGACGCTGCGCGGCTGGCTCCGCCGGGCCGACACGGACGCGCTGCGGCCCGTGATCAAGGAGCTGTTCCTCGACGCGCTCGGCCCCTGGCTGAGCGACGCGCGCCGCACGATCGGCGACCTGCGGGGCGAGTACGCGGCGCTGCGCCCGGCGAGCTTCGAGCGGACGAGCTACGCCCCCGGCAAGAACGCCGAATCGGAGCTGGCCCACTTCGGCCAGCCCGAGGTGGCCAAGGTCTTCGGCGCCGCCCTGACCCCCGACGACCGCCACCTGGACGCCGTCCTGGCACGGTGCGGCGGGCTGCGCGAGAGCATCCTGTCGACGGAGTTCGACTACGCCTCCGCGACGAACCCGCTGTGGCTCGTCGCGCACATCGCGGAGATCCGCAAGCCCGACGAGGAGGCGGCCCCGCTGATCGACTGGCTGCTGTACGACCGCCAGTACGGCCTGACGACCACGTCGTACCTCACCTGCGTCTCGCACGGCGACCTGCACGGCGAGAACGTCCTGGCCAGCGGCCCCGACGGCCGGCGGCCCGAGCTGTACGTGATCGACTTCGAGACGACCCACCAGGGCCACATGTGCAAGGACTTCGCCCGCCTGGAGTCCGCCCTGTGGTCCCGCACGTTCCCGTGGGAGCCGGAACAGCTCCTCCAGCTCCGCTCCTGGTTCGTCGACGCCCTGGCCGGCGAGGCCATGTGGGAGGCGGAGATCCCGGAGGACACCGACCCGGACGTCCGCCGCGTCCTGACCTGCGTCACGGAACTGCGCGGCATCCTGCGCGGCTGCGAGCAGCGGAACTGGCCCTTCGGCGACCTCGAATACCAGTGGGCCCTCCTGGCCTCCCTCCTCCCCTTCGCCCGCTACCGCGACCACGACTCCCCGAGCAACCGCCACCTCCCGTTCCTCCTGGCCGCCGACATCGCCAACGCGATCGTCACCCGGGCAGCCGGCCAGAAGTGACGCACGTCTCCCTGCCCGCCGGCACCCGGCGGGCAGGGAGACCCCGTGCGGAACCCGCAGAAACGCCAGAGGGCCGACCCGCTGCTGCGGACCGGCCCTCTGGACTGGCGGAGGATACGAGATTCGAACTCGTGAGGGGTTGCCCCCAACACGCTTTCCAAGCGTGCGCCCTAGGCCTCTAGGCGAATCCTCCGCCGGAAACATTACATGACGGCGAGCAGTGCTCGCGAACTCGTTCCGGGCCCGCGGGATCGGGTACCCTTGGCGGAGCCCCTCACGTGGCGCTATCTGACTGAACTCCCCCAGGGCCGGAAGGCAGCAAGGGTAGGTCGGCTCTGGCGGGTGCGTGGGGGGCGCTTGCGTTTGCGGGGCGGTCCGCTTGTCAGTGCGGCCCGATATCGTCGTAAGCGTGTCGTCGCTTGCGCTGTACCGCCGCTATCGTCCCGAGTCCTTCGCCGAGGTCATCGGGCAGGAGCATGTCACCGACCCGCTGCAGCAGGCCCTGCGGAACAACCGGGTCAATCACGCGTACCTGTTCAGCGGGCCGCGTGGGTGCGGCAAGACGACCAGCGCGCGCATCCTCGCCCGGTGCCTGAACTGTGAGCAAGGTCCCACGCCCACCCCCTGCGGGGAGTGCCAGTCCTGCCGCGACCTCGCGCGGAACGGGCCGGGCTCGATCGACGTCATCGAGATCGACGCGGCGTCCCACGGTGGTGTCGACGACGCCCGTGACCTGCGGGAAAAGGCCTTCTTCGGCCCCGCGAGCAGCCGGTACAAGATCTACATCATCGACGAGGCGCACATGGTCACCTCGGCGGGGTTCAACGCCCTGCTGAAGGTGGTCGAGGAGCCGCCGGAGCACCTCAAGTTCATCTTCGCGACGACCGAGCCCGAGAAGGTCATCGGGACCATCCGGTCGCGCACCCACCACTACCCGTTCCGGCTCGTGCCGCCCGGGACCCTGCGCGACTACCTCGCCGAGGTCTGCGGCAAGGAGGACATCCCCGTGGAGGACGGGGTGCTTCCGCTCGTCGTGCGCGCCGGTGCCGGGTCCGTGCGTGACTCCATGTCCGTCATGGACCAGCTGCTCGCCGGCGCCGGTCCGGACGGTGTGACGTACGCCATGGCCACGTCCCTGCTCGGGTACACCGACGGGTCGCTGCTCGACGCGGTCGTCGAGGCGTTCGCGACCGGGGACGGCGCGGCGGCCTTCGAGGTCGTCGACCGGGTCATCGAGGGCGGCAACGACCCCCGGCGGTTCGTCGCCGACCTGCTGGAGCGGCTGCGGGACCTGGTGATCCTCGCCGCCGTGCCCGACGCCGCCGAGAAGGGCCTCATCGACGGGCCCGCCGATGTGATCGAGCGCATGCAGGCGCAGGCGTCGACCTTCGGCGCCGCCGAGCTGAGCCGCGCCGCCGACCTGGTGAACACCGGCCTCACCGAGATGCGCGGCGCCACCTCGCCCCGCCTCCAGCTGGAGCTGATCTGCGCGCGCGTGCTGCTGCCCGCCGCCTTCGACGACGAGCGTTCGCTCCAGGCCCGCCTCGAGCGGCTGGAGCGCGGCGCCCACTTCCAGGCCGCCGGTCCCGGGCCCGCCATGGGGTACGTGCCCGGGCCCGAGGCCCATGCGCCCATGCCTGCGGTCCCGCCGGGCGGCGGGGTGGCGGCAGCGCGCGCGGCGGTACGGGGGCCGGGGGCCGGTGCACCGGCGGGGGCTGGAGCTGCTGCTGAGGCTCCTCCCGTGGCTCCTGCTCCTCCCGTGGCTCCTGTTGCTCCCGCCGCTCCGGTGGCTGCCGAGCCGGCCGCTGCCGAGGCTTCTGTGCCGCCTCCTGCCCCCGCGGCTCCCGCGCCCGCCGCTCCTGCCCCCGCGGCTCCCGCGCCGGGCGGGCCCGGCGCCCGTACGCCCGGCGCGTGGCCCACCGCCGCCGCGCCCGGCGCCCGCCAGCCCGGCAGCTGGCCGACCGCCGCCGCGCCCGGGCAGGGGCGCCCGCCCGCGCCCGCCGCCCCACAGCCGCAGGCACCGGGCCCGGCCGCCCCGCAGCCGGCCGCCCCGCAGGCGCCCGCCCCCTCCGCCGACATGGCGCAGGGCGCCGCGCAGGTGCGGAACATGTGGCCCGGCATCCTCGAAGCGGTCAAGAACCGGCGCCGCTTCACCTGGATCCTGCTCAGTCAGAACGCCCAGGTGGCCGGCTTCGACGGCACCACCCTCCAGCTCGGCTTCCTCAACGCCGGGGCCCGGGACAACTTCGCGAGCAGCGGCAGCGAGGACGTCCTCAAGCAGGCGCTCTCCGAGCAGTTCGGGGTGCAGTGGAAGATCGAGGCGATCATCGACCCGTCGGGCGGCGCCGCACCCCCGTCGAACTACGGAGGGGGCGGCGGCTACGGCGGCCGACCCGGCCAGCCCGGCGGCGCGCCCGCCCCCCAGGCGGCCGGCCCCCGTCCCGTACCGCAGCACGCGCCGGGACCGGGCGGCGCGCCTCAGGGGCAGCAGCCGCCGTCCGGCCAGGCCCAGGCGTCCTCCGGCCCGGCGGCCGGTTACGAGGCACAGCGTCCCGCGGGCCCCCAGCCCGTGGCGCCCGAGGACGACGTACCGGAAGAGGACGACCCGGACCTCGTCGAGTCGGCGCTCTCCGGCCACGACCTGATCGTGCGGGAGCTCGGCGCCACCGTGCTGGAGGAATATACGAACGAGTAGCCGGCACCCCCTCGGCGGCCCGCACAAAGATCCCCCCGGGCAGCGGGCTACCCTGGCTGGCGTGAAGGTCCTCGTCATCGGCGGCGGCGCCCGCGAACACGCCCTGTGCCGCTCTCTCTCCCTCGACCCCGACGTCACCGCTGTCCACTGCGCGCCCGGCAACGCCGGCATCGCAGAGGTCGCCGAGCTGCACCAGGTCGACGCCCTCGACGGTGCCGCCGTGGCCCGCCTCGCCGCCGACCTGGAGGCCGGCCTCGTCGTCGTCGGCCCCGAGGCGCCGCTCGTCGCCGGTGTCGCCGACGCGGTCCGTGCGGCCGGTATCCCCTGCTTCGGCCCCTCCGAGGAGGCGGCGCAGCTCGAGGGCTCCAAGGCGTTCGCCAAGGACGTGATGGCCGCCGCCGGCGTGCCCACCGCCCGCAGCTACGTCTGCACCACCCCGGAGGAGATCGACGAGGCCCTCGACGCCTTCGGCGCCCCGTACGTCGTCAAGGACGACGGTCTCGCCGCCGGCAAGGGCGTCGTCGTGACGACCGACCTGGAGCAGGCCCGCGCCCACGCCCTGTCCTGCGAGCGCGTGGTGATCGAGGAGTACCTGGACGGCCCCGAGGTCTCCCTCTTCGCGATCACCGACGGCACCACCGTCCTGCCGCTCACCCCGGCGCAGGACTTCAAGCGCGCCCTCGACGACGACGAGGGCCCCAACACCGGTGGCATGGGCGCCTACTCGCCGCTGCCCTGGGCCGACCCGAAGCTGGTCGACGAGGTCCTGGCGACCGTCCTCCAGCCGACCGTCGACGAACTGCGCCGCCGCGGCACGCCCTTCTCCGGCCTGCTGTACGCGGGGCTGGCGATCACCAGCCGCGGCGTCCGCGTCATCGAGTTCAACGCCCGCTTCGGCGACCCCGAGACGCAGGTGGTCCTCGCCCGCCTCAAGACGCCGCTGGCGGGCGTCCTGCTGCACGCCGCCAACGGCACCCTGGACTCCGAGCCGCCGCTCACCTGGCGCGACGACGCCGCCGTCACCGTGGTGATCGCCTCGCACAACTACCCGGGCACCCCGCGCACCGGCGACCCGATCACGGGCCTGGACCAGGTGGCGGAGCACGACGCCCCCCACGCGTACGTCCTGCACGCCGGTACGAAGCGGGACGGCGACGCCGTCGTGAGCGCCGGTGGACGCGTCCTGTCCGTCACCGCGACCGGCAAGGACCTGGCGCAGGCCCGCGAGCGGGCGTACGCGGCGGCCGGGCGCATCCGCCTGGAGGGCTCCCACCACCGCACGGACATCGCCCGGAAGGCCGCCGGGCAGTAAACCCCGGCCCCCGCACAACCGTCCTCACCCATACCCAAAGCCATTCCATCGAGTGACGGCTCACCCATCCGGATGACGCCTGCCGACGCCCCAACTAGGGTGCCGCGCAGGCGTTCCGGCACTTGGCCCACCGGCATTGCGATGTCAGTGGTGGATGTCACAGTGGGGGAGTGAGCAAAACCGCCGCAGGGCAGCGGCCCGCCACCGGGCCGCCCGCCCCTGGGACGCCCGTCGCAGGCAGCCCGCCACAGGGCTGGAGGGGGTGACGTACGGCTGTGTTCGGTCCCGGGTCCGACAGGAACGCCATGGACGCCATGGGTGCCATGGGCGAGGAGCGGGGTGCGCGCGCCGCGCGTGCCCGTGCTCTCGCCGTGCTGCGCGTCCGCGGCAGGGCGCTGGCCGTCGCGCTGCTTCCCGCCGCCGTCGCCGTCGTCCTGCTCGCCGGCGGGACCTCGGGTCATCTGACGGGCACCGGATGGGACGTCGCACGGCGGGTCGCCGTGGTGGTCGCGCTGGTCGTCCTGGCGGCCGCGGCGGTGGTCGGCGTGGTGATCGCGCGGGCGCGGCCGGTGTTCACGCCGACGGTGGAGATCGCCGAGGCGTCGGCGCCCGACCTGTACCGGATGGTGCGGGACCTGGCGGCGCGGCTCGCGGTGCCGGAGCCGTCCGCGATAGCGCTGACGCCCGACTGCGACAGCTGGCTCGAGGAACGGACGCACCGCCCGGCCCCGCGCACGGCCGCGGGAGACGACGCGGGCATACGAAGCGGCGGCATACCGGCGGACGGCTCACGGCCGGACACCAGGGGACCGGCGGCCGTGCCCGGAACGCCGACGGCGTATGGCCTCCCCGCCGGCAGCCGCCCGGGCCCGCAGGACGAGCCGGCCGCCCACGGACCGACGGCGTCCGTCACGGGAGACGCGGGCGCCTCCTTCGGCACAGGCCGCACAGGCGGCACAGGCCCTGCGGGCAGCACAGGCCGTACAGGCGGTGCGGGGCTCCCCGCGCGCTCCGCCCGCCCCGGCGGCTCCCGTCGGCAGGCGGCGGGCGGACCGGGTCCCCGGCGCTCCGAGGCTGCGCCGGTGCTGGTCATCGGCTCGCCGTTCCTGTGGTGGATGCGCGTCGGCGAGCTGCGGGCCGTACTGGCGCCGGTCGTCGCCGGCACGGGCCCGGCGGCCCACCCCGACATAGCCGCCGCCCGCCGCTTCGTACGCGGCCTGGACGCCGCGGTGACGCTGGTCGAGCAGCCGGGCCTCGGGGCCGTCCGGCGCCTGGGGGCGCGGGGCGTGGCCGCGGTCGCCCGGGTGCTGCTGCGGGCGTCGCGCGGGCACGCCGCGGAGATGGAGCGCGGTGTCGCGGCGGCCGCGTCGGAGCGCGCCCAGGCCGTGGACTACGGCCTGCGGATCGTCGCCCAGGAACAGGTCGGCCTCGCCTACGCGGGCTGGGACCGGCTGCTGACGCGCGTGGCCCTGCCCGCATGGCGAATGGGCCGCTGGCCCTCCCGCCTCGACGCGGGAGTGGTCTCGGCGCTCACGGAGCTGTCCCGGCGCGACCGGCTCGCCGAGGGCTTCGCGTCACGGCTGGGCGAGCGCCCTGCGTGCGACCTGCTGGAGGAGCCGGGGCTCGTCGACGAGGCCACCTCGTTGCTCGCCGCCCGCCTCTTCCACGGCGGCCCCGCCGAGAGCGGCCCGGACTGGGCGCCGGTCGACTGGCAGCAGTATCCGGAGGAGGTCGTCGACCGGAAGTGGCGTTCCGAGGCGGCCCGGCTGCACCGGGCGCTGGACCGGCTGGGCGTGCGGCGTGGTGCCGAGGCCGCCGACGCGGATGTGCCCGAAGGGCCGACGCTCGCCCGGGTCATGGACCATCTGGCGACCTCACGGGGTGGAGAGACGCTGGCGGCCGCGATCAGCGCCGAGGTCGCCCGCGAGGAGGCCGCCGCCCACCGCCGCGCCGCCGCCGCACCCCGCCCGGACTCGGCGGAGGGCGCCGCCCCTCCCCGCCCGGACGTGGCGGAGGGTGCCGCCGCTCCCCGCTCCGACGCGGCAGAGGGCGCCGCTGCCGACATGTCTCCGGCACCCGAAGCGCCGCCGGAGGCGCCGGCCCCCGCCACCGCCCCCGACGCCCACCACCCCGTGCCGGGGACGACCGCGGCCGGGCACAGCCCCGCCGACCTCTCCGCCCTGCACGTCTGGGGCGGCGGCGACCTGCCGCTGTTCCCGCTCCAGCCGCCCCGCACGGGCCGCGAGCTGCTGGCCGACCACGTCACCGCCATGGTCTGCTGCGCCGCCGTGGACACCGCGGGCGCGGCACCCGGGCTCGACTGGCTGGACGGCCCGACCCTGCTCGTCGACGACGAAGGCACCGGCCGCAAGGGCCGCGCCGACGTGGCCTCCGGTGTGCTCGCGCTCATCGAGGACGCCGACCCGGAGCCGCTGCGCGCCTGGCTGGCCGCCGCCGGAGTGCGCCCCGAGAAGCCCGTCCGCCTCGTGTGAGGGCGCACGCGGACACACCCTTACCGGAATGCCTCCTTCCGTTCACGTCAATTCGCGACGACCGGTGACGGAGTGCGTGCGTTATGTGATGTGCTGTGGACCGGCACTGAACGAGCCGCGCGACGAACCGGCCCGAAGCGCCGGGTCCGCGAGGCGGCGGGGCCGTTCACGACCGGTCAGGTCCATCAGGCATCGGGGGAGTTGAGGGAGGGGCGCAGCATGGGGGCGGAGCAGGTTCGGCGGTGGGAGTCCGGGGCGCTCGCCCATGCCGTCAACGATCCGTTCGGCCAGGGCCCGCTGCCCTGGCTGCGCGGCACCGAGCAGTACATGGACGGCACGGGCAGGCTCCTGCCGTGGTACGTCGACCAGCCGTCGGCCCTGGCCGCGCGGACGACCGCCACACCGCCGCCCGCGGAGGCTTCCACGCCCTCCGGCACCCGCCGGAGCAGCGGTCCCCGCCCGGCCGACGACGTGCACCTGCAGATCAAGGGCTTCGCGTCGACCGGGGCCGTGGCGCCCGGCGAGGCGATCGACTTCCGCATCACCGTGAACCCGCCGCAGCAGTTCTCGGTCGACGTCTACCGGATCGGCCACTACGGCGGCGACGGTGCCGCCAAGATCACCACGAGCCCACGGCTGGCCGGCATCGTCCAGCCGCCCCCGCTGACCGCCGACCGCACGGTGTCCTGCCATCACTGGTGGATGTCGTGGCGGCTGCAGATCCCCTCGTACTGGTCGATAGGGGCGTACGTCGCCGTCCTCACCACCCTCGACGGCTACCGCTCCCACATCCCCTTCACGGTCCGCGACACCCACCCGGCCGACCTCCTGCTGGTGCTGCCGGACGTCACGTGGCAGGCGTACAACCTCTACCCGGAGGACGGCCGGACGGGCGCGAGCCTGTACCACGCGTGGGACGAGCGGGGCGGGCTCCTCGGCGAGGAGGACGCGGCGGTCACGCTGTCCTTCGACCGCCCGTACGCCGGGCAGGGCCTGCCGCTGCACATCGGGCACGCCTACGACTTCATCCGCTGGGCCGAGCGGTACGGCTACGACCTGGCGTACGCCGACGCCGGTGACCTGCACGCGGGCCGCGTCGACCCCGCCCGCTACCGGGGCCTGGTCTTTCCGGGGCACGACGAGTACTGGTCGGCGCCCTTGCGGCGCGCCGTCGAGGAGGCCCGCGACGGCGGCACGTCGCTGGTCTTCCTGTCCGCCAACACCATGTACTGGCAGGTGGAGCTGTCCCCCTCGCCCTCCGGCGTCCCCGACCGCCTCCTCACCTGCCGCAAGCGCCAGGGCCCCGGCAAGTCGGCACTGTGGCGCGAGGCGGACCGCCCCGAACAGCAGCTGCTGGGTATCCAGTACGCGGGCCGCGTCCCCGAACCGCACCCGCTGGTCGTACGGAACGCGGGCCACTGGCTCTGGGAGGCCACCGGCGCCGGCGAGGGCGACGAGCTGCCCGGTCTGGTCGCGGGCGAGGCCGACCGCTACTTCCCGCGCACGGCCCTGCCCGAGCACCAGCGCCGCATCCTGCTCGCCCACTCGCCGTACCGGGACGCCGACGGCGCACCGCGCCACCAGGAGACCTCGCTCTACCGGGCCCCGTCCGGCGCGCTGGTCTTCGCGTCCGGCACGTTCGCCTGGACACCGGCCCTCGACCGGCCGGGTCATGTGGACCCGCGCGTCCAGCGCGCCACGGCGAACCTCCTGGACCGCATCTGCAAACGCGACTAGAACGGCTCCGGCGGATCGAACGGCTCCGGCAGACCCCTGGCCACGGCCCCGTCCCCACCGTGCGGGAGAATTGGTCCCGATTGGACAGAACCACGGGGAGGAACCGTGTCCGGATTCGTAGAAAAGCCCGAGCCGATTCAGGTGCCGGGCCTGGTGCATCTGCACACCGGCAAGGTGCGCGACCTGTACCGGAACGAGGCGGGCGACCTCGTGATGGTCGCCAGCGACCGCATGTCCGCGTACGACTGGGTGCTGCCCACGGAGATCCCCGACAAGGGGCGGGTGCTCACCCAGCTCTCCCTGTGGTGGTTCGACCGGCTCGCGGACCTCATCCCGAACCATGTGCTCACCACCGAGCTGCCCGCCGGCGCCCCCGCCGACTGGGCCGGCCGGACGCTGGTGTGCAAGTCCCTGCAGATGATCCCCGTCGAGTGCGTGGCCCGCGGCTACCTCACCGGCTCGGGGCTCGCCGAGTACAACGAGACCCGCACGGTCTGCGGCCTCGCCCTCCCCGAAGGCCTCACCGACGGCTCGGAGCTCCCGGCCCCGATCTTCACGCCCGCCACCAAGGCGGCCGTCGGCGAGCACGACGAGAACGTGTCGTACGAGGAGGTGGCCCGCCAGGTCGGCGCCGAGACCGCCGCGCAGCTGCGCCAGACGACGCTGGCCGTCTACAGCCGGGCCCGGGACATCGCCCGCGACCGGGGCATCATCCTCGCGGACACCAAATTCGAGTTCGGCTTCGACGCGGACGGCGGTCTGGTCATCGCGGACGAGGTGCTGACGCCGGACTCCTCCCGCTTCTGGCCGGCCGACCAGTGGGAGCCGGGCCACGCCCAGCCGTCCTACGACAAGCAGTTCGTCCGGGACTGGCTGACGTCCCCGGCGTCCGGCTGGGACCGGAAGAGCGAGCAGCCGCCGCCGGCGCTGCCGCAGGACGTGGTCGACGCGACCCGCGCCAAGTACATCGAGGCGTACGAGCGGCTGACCGGCACGAGCTGGCAGTGAACACGCCGAAGGCCCCGGTCGGATCGACCGGGGCCTTCGTGTACCGAGCGGACGACGAGATTCGAACTCGCGACCCTCACCTTGGCAAGGTGATGCTCTACCAACTGAGCCACGTCCGCATGCGCCGTAGCGCGAGAACCACTATACCCAACCTCGCTCCCGCGCGAGACGAACCGCGGCATGACGGTTCTCGGCGCCGAGTTTCGATGCGGCCGACGACAGGTAGTTCCGGACGGTCCCGGGCGACAGGGACGCCCTGCGGGCGATCTCCGTGACGGGCGCGCCGTCCGCCGCGAGCTCCAGCACCTCGGCCTCCCGGGCCGTCAGCGGGGAGTCGCCGGCGGAGATCGCGTCGGCCGCCAACTCCGGGTCCACGTAACGGCTTCCGGCGTGGACGGTACGGATGATCTCGGCGAGCCGCTGGGCGCTGACGGTCTTCGGGACGAAGCCCCGCACGCCGGCCGCGAGGGCCCGCTTGAGGTGCCCGGGGCGGCCGTGACTGGTCACGATCATGGTGCGGCAGTCGGGCAGCTCGGCCCGCAGGCATGTGGCGACCCTCACACCGTCGGCGCCCGGCATCTGGAGGTCCAGCACCGCGACGTCCGGGTGGTGGACGCGGGCCATGGCGATCGCCTCGGGCCCGGACGCCGCCTCGGCCACGACGACGAGGTCGTCCTCCAGCCCGAGCAGCGCGGCGAGCGCCCCCCGGATCAGATGCTCGTCGTCGGCGAGCAACACCCGCACCGGTACCCGCCCGGCTCCGGGGCGCTCGCCCCCGGGTCCCGCGCCGGATCCTCCGTACGCCATCACCGTGCTCCCTCCCGTACGGCCATCGGTACGCGCGCCGTGACGCGGAAGCGGCCGGCGTCCGCCGCGCCCGCGTCCAGCGTGCCGCCCAGTGCGGCGAGCCGTTCCCGCAGCCCGGCCAGGCCGGAGCCGGGGCCGGGATGCCCGCCGGCGGGCGTGGCGCGACCCCCGTGCGCGCCCGTCCCGTCGTTCTCCACGACCAGCACCGCCACCCCGTCCCGTACGGCCACCGACACGGTGCAGCGCCGGGCGTCGCCGTGGCGCAGGACGTTCGTGGTGGCCTCCCGGACGACCCAGCCGAGCGCCGACTGCACCCGCGCCGGCAGTTCGGCCCCCGCGACCTCGATCGCGCAGGAGATGCCCGCCGCGTCCAGCACGCCGCGGGCGCCGTCCAGTTCGGTACGGAGGTCGGCCTCGCGGTAGCCGCGCACCACGTCCCGCACCTCCCGCTGCGACTCCTGGGCGATGTGCTGCACCTCGGCCATCTGCTCCACGGCCCGGTCCGTCGAGCCCCGCCGTGCCAGCTGCACGGCCAGCTCGCTCTTGAGCGCGATGACGGACAGGTTGCGGCCCATCACGTCGTGCAGGTCCCGCCCGAACCGCAGCCGCTCCTCGGCGACGGCCAGCCGCGCCTGCAGCTCGCGCGCCGCGTCCAGCTCCCGTACGGCCCGCAGCAGCCAGCCCGAGAACCCGCTGGTGAACGCGAAGGCGAGCCCCCCGAAGAGCGCGGCGAACGCGAAGCCGATGCACGCGGGGAGCGGCAGCGTGAGCGCCGCGCCCGCCAGCCCGGTGACCACGGCCCCCGCGGCCGCGACCGCCAGCATGTGCCGCGCCTTCAGCAGGCACAGCACGACGCCGCCGACACCCCAGCTGATCGCTCCGACCACGGCGTACGCCGCCGCCTCCAGGTCGTCCAGCGGCCCGAACCGGTGGGCGGCCATGGCGAGCGCGGCGCACACGACGGACAGCGCGGCCACCACCGCGATCAGCCGGTCGGGGCGCCCCCGCTGCCCCATCAGCCAGTCGAACGCCCGTGACGCCAGCACCGCGACGAGCACGACGTGGGCGACGGCCGCCAGGAGCAGCCAGCCGCCCATGGGCCGGCCCGCCTGGGCCACCGCGCTCCCGGTGACGGACAGCTCGATCACCGCCAGTGAGTGGTACGTCCAGCGCGTGTAGAGCTCCACCTTCTCGAGGTTGCTCCTGCGGCTCCACCAGCCGGTCAGCCTGGCCATGTCCCCGTCATCCCCCGTAGATCCCCGTCATCCCCGGTCGTCCCCCGCCGCCCGTCGTCCCGTGGGGGCGCGTCGGGTGCGCGTCAGGTGCGCGGCTCCCAGCGGAACCACCGACGGGCCGCGAGCACCGACACCGCCGCCCAGCCCAGGGTGGTCAGCGCCGCCTTCAGCAGCTCGCCCCCGTCGCCCCCGCCCAGCCATCCTGCCCGTACGAGGGTCATCACACCGCTCAGGGGCAGCAGTTCGCACACCGAGGCCATGGTCTCGGGGAAGACCTCGACCGGGACGAACAGTCCGGAGCCGAGCGCCGACACCAGGAACAGCGGCATCGTGGTGAGCTGGGCGCTCTCCACCGTCCTCGTCGCACCGGACGTGACCACGGCGAGCCCGACGCACAGCGCGATCCCCGCGAGGAGGCCGCCGACGAGCAGTTCGGGCCGCTCCGGGGCCCGCACGCCGAGCAGCGTAACGGCCGCCGCCACCAGCAGCACGCACTGCACCAGGGCCAGGCAGGTCGCCGGCAGCGCGGTCCCGGCGAGGATCTCGCGGTCCGACGCCTCGCCCGTGCGCAGCCGCTTGAGGACCAGCTCCTCGCGCCGCCCCACGTAGGCGGAGACGAGGTTGAGGTAGACGACGAGGAGCAGCACCATCCCGACGCCGCCCGTCACGGCGGCCTCCGCGACGTTCATCCCGGTCCCGTCGAGGCCCACCCGGTCGGTGGCCGCCCGGATCGACCCGATCATGAGCGCGGGCATCAGCAGCGCCGTGAACAGCGCCATCCGGTTCCGTACGAGCAGCGTCAGCTCGGCCCGGCCGAGCGCGGCGAGCCGCGTGGTCGCCGTCATGTCACACCCCCACCGTCTCGGTCGTGGCGACAGCCCGCCCGGAGCGGGCGATGTCGAGGAAGGCCTCTTCCAGCGAGGCCGACCGGGCGTCGAGCCCGTCCAGCCGTACGCCCTGGTCGTCGGCCCACCGCAGCAGCTCGGCGAGCGCGTCCTGGAGTTCGTGCGTACGGATCTCGACCTGCCGCCCCAGATGCCGGGCGGCCCGCAGCGTGAGCGGCAGCCGCTCCGCGCCGACGCCCTCGGGAAGCCGGAAGCGGATGCGGGAGGGCCGGGACGCGGTGACCTCCGCCGGAGTGCCCGCCGTGACGATCCGCCCCTCGTGCATGATCGCCAGCCGGTCGGCGAGCGCCTCCGCCTCCTCCAGGTAGTGCGTGGTGAGGAGGACGGTCGTGCCGCCGTCGCGCAGCGCCCGGACGAGTTCCCAGGTGTCCCGGCGGCCCTCGGCGTCCAGGCCGGTGGTCGGCTCGTCGAGGAACAGCACCTCGGGCCGTCCCAGTACGGCGAGTGCCAGGTCGAGCCGCCGCCGCTCGCCACCGGACAGCTGCTTGACCCGGACCGTGGCGCGGGCCGCGAGGCCCACCATGTCCAGCGCCTCGCCGGTGGGCCGGGCGCCGCTGGTGCAGCCGGCCCACATCCGTACGGTCTCGGCGACGGTCAGGTCGGACGGGAAGCCGCCCTCCTGGAGCATCACGCCGATACGGGGCCGCACGGCGGCCCGCTCCCGGTAAGGGTCGTGGCCGAGCACCCGTACGGTGCCTCCGCAGGCCGGGGCCAGGCCCTCCAGGACCTCCACGGTGGAGGTCTTGCCGGCGCCGTTGGTGCCGAGCAGGGCGAAGATCTCGCCGTGGGCCACCGAGAAGGTGAGGCCGGTCACGGCCTCGAAGCCGCCGGCATAGCTGCGGCGCAGCGCGTCCGCCTCGATCGCGTACACATTCATGGCTCCAGGCTCCCGGCGGGCCGGGGCGCGGAGCAGTGCGCGCTGTCACCGGCCCCGATGACAAATGTCATGGCACGGGACGGCGGGCGACAGTGGGCGAACGACGAAGGTCCCGGTCGACTGACCGGGACCTTCATTCTTGAGCGGACGACGAGATTCGAACTCGCGACCCTCACCTTGGCAAGGTGATGCTCTACCAACTGAGCCACGTCCGCATTGCTCCCGACCGGCTTTCACCGGGCGGTGCGAACACCACTGTACCTGATCCACCGGAGTGGTTGGTAAGCGATGCGGAGCGGGTGACAGGAATCGCACACTGCGCCTTCCCCCTGGAAGGGGGATGTTCTGCTACTGAACTACACCCGCACGCTCCGTGAGGTCCGGCCCTGCGGCCTCGCCCCTCGGCGTGATCCAGACTCTAGCCGATCAAGGGGGGTGCTGTGCAACTCGATGCCGGGGCGGTCCGGGCGCGGCCCCGGCTCATGTCTCAACTGGCCGCCTGGAACGCCTCGTAGATCCGCTTCGGGATCCGGCCGCGGGCCGGCACGTCCATCTTGTTGGACTGTGCCCAGGCGCGGACGGCCGCCGGGTCGGGGGCGACGGCGGTGTGCCGGTACGTCCTGCGGGACTTCTCGGGACCGGTCGACTGCTTTCGACCCGCCGCCATGTAGGGCGCGAGCGCCTTGCGCAGTTTCTCTGCATTGGCTTCATTGAGGTCGATCTCGTACCACTTACCGTCGATCCCGAACCTGACCGTTTCCGCCGCTTCTCCGCCGTCGATGTCGTCGAAGAGCGAGACCACTACGCGCTGCGCCACGGATATCGGTCCTTTCCTGCGGCCCGCCACTCGTGACGTGTGTTCCGTCACACGTTTGACGTGCGGCGACACCGGCTTTTCGGCTGTTGAGGGGCAATGCCGCTTTCCTCGCAATCCTTTGTACAGCGGATGGTGTCGCAGTGGGAAGACCTGTCAATTGGCTGCGCGTGTCCAGCGGCATTGGGCGGATTCATTTCGGGGATTTTCCGGCAGTGGATCTCCGGGTTCTCGGGTGGCGCGGCCCCCGTTCCGACCGGGCGTTTGTGGGATCCTCTGGAAATCTACTCGCGTAGATTTTGTAGGCAGGTACGCTGAGGGAACCGCCCACGCAACACACCACCGGGAGTGCCAGTGGCACGCGTCGTAGTCGACGTCATGCTCAAGCCGGAGATCCTCGACCCGCAGGGACAGGCGGTGCAGCGCGCACTGCCCCGTCTCGGCTTCGAGGGGATCGCGGACGTCCGTCAGGGAAAGCGCTTCGAACTGGATGTGGAGGGCCCGGTCGACGAGGCCGCCCTCGCCCGCATCCATGAGATGGCCGAAACCTTCCTCGCCAACACCGTCATCGAGGACTTCGTCGTCAAGGTGGAGGAGGCGTGACCACTCGTATCGGAGTCGTCACCTTCCCCGGGACGCTCGACGACCAGGACGCGCTCCGCGCGGCCCGGGTCGCGGGCGCCGAGCCGGTCTCGCTGTGGCACCGTGACAAGGACCTCAAGCAGGTCGACGCGGTCGTCCTCGCGGGCGGCTTCTCCTACGGCGACTACCTGCGCGCCGGCGCCATCTCCCGGTTCTCCCCGGTGATGGAGACGATCATCGAGCAGGCGAAGGCCGGCATGCCGGTCCTCGGTATCTGCAACGGCTTCCAGATCCTCACCGAGGCCCATCTGCTGCCGGGCGCGATGCTGCGCAACAACCACCTGCACTTCATCTGCCGCGACCAGAAGCTGCGGGTGGAGAACGCGAACACCGCCTGGACCCTCGACTACGAGCAGGGCCAGGAGATCTCCGTACCGCTGAAGAACATGGACGGCCGGTACGTCGCCGACGAGCGCACGCTCGACGAGCTGGAGGCCGAGGGCCGGGTCGCGTTCCGCTACCTCGACATGAACCCCAACGGCTCGCTGCGCGACATCGCGGGCATCACCAACGCCGCCGGCAATGTCGTCGGCCTGATGCCGCACCCGGAGCACGCCGTCGAGCCGCTCATCGGCACGGGCGGCACCGACGGCCTCGGATTCTTCACCTCGATCCTCAAGAAGCTGGTCAACGCATGACCCTCGACACCGTCAAGCACGCGGCCGAGACCCCCGACGTCGAGCAGCCGTGGGCCGAACTCGGCCTGAAGAAGGACGAGTACGAGCGCATCCGCGAGATCCTCGGCCGCCGCCCGACCGGCGCCGAGCTGGCGATGTACTCCGTGATGTGGTCCGAGCACTGCTCGTACAAGAGCAGCAAGGTCCACCTGAAGCAGTTCGGCGAGAAGGCCCCGGAGAACGACGCCCTCCTCGTCGGCATCGGCGAGAACGCCGGCGTCGTCGACGTCGGCCAGGGGTACGCGGTGACCTTCAAGGTCGAGTCGCACAACCACCCCTCGTACATCGAGCCCTACCAGGGCGCGGCCACCGGCGTCGGCGGCATCGTCCGCGACATCCTCGCCATGGGCGCCCGCCCGGTCGCCGTCGTCGACCCGCTCCGCTTCGGCGCGGCCGACCACCCCGACACCAAGCGGGTCCTCCCGGGCGTCGTCGCCGGCATCGGCGGCTACGGCAACTGCCTGGGCCTGCCCAACATCGGCGGCGAGGTCGTCTTCGACTCCTGCTACCAGGGCAACCCGCTGGTCAACGCCGGCTGCATCGGCGTGATGAAGCACGAGGACATCCACCTCGCCAAGGCGTCGGGCCCCGGCAACAAGGTCATCCTGTACGGCGCCCGCACCGGCGGCGACGGCATCGGCGGCGTCTCGGTCCTCGCGTCGGAGACCTTCGACGACACGAAGCCCACCAAGCGCCCCGCCGTCCAGGTCGGCGACCCCTTCCAGGAGAAGCTCCTCATCGAGTGCACCCTGGAGATCTTCGGCGAGAAGCTGGTCGCCGGCATCCAGGACCTCGGCGGCGCCGGCCTGTCCTGCGCGACCTCCGAGCTGGCCTCGGCCGGCACCGGCGGTATGCGCGTGGAGCTGGACACCGTGCCGCTGCGCGACGCGACCCTCTCGCCCGAGGAGATCCTCATGAGCGAGTCGCAGGAGCGCATGTGCGCGATCGTCGAGCCGCAGCACGTCGACCGCTTCATGGAGATCTGCGAGAAGTGGGACGTCATCGCCACCGTCATCGGTGAGGTGACGGACGGCGACCGGCTGGAGATCTTCTGGCACGGCGAGCAGATCGTGGACGTGCCCCCGGGCACGGTCGCCCACGAGGGCCCGACGTACCACCGCCCGTACGCCCGCCCGGAGTGGCAGGACGCCCTCCAGGCCGACGACGCGAACAAGCTGGCCCGGCCGTCCTCCGGAGAGGAACTGCGCGAGCAGGTCCTCAAGCTCGTCTCGTCGCCGAACCAGGCCTCCAAGGCGTGGATCACCGACCAGTACGACCGGTTCGTGCAGGGCAACACGGTCCTGGCCCAGCCCGAGGACTCGGGCATGGTCCGGATCGACGAGGAGACCAACCTCGGCGTCGCCATCGCCACGGACGGCAACGGCCGGTACGCGAAGCTCGACCCGTACACGGGCGCGCAGCTCGCCCTGGCCGAGGCGTACCGCAACGTCGCCGCGTCCGGCGCCAAGCCGCTGGCCGTCTCCGACTGCCTCAACTTCGGCTCGCCGGAGGACACGGGCGTCATGTGGCAGTTCGCCGAGGCCACGCGCGGTCTCGCGGACGCCTGCCAGAAGCTGGGCACGCCGGTCACGGGCGGCAACGTCTCCCTCTATAACCAGACCGGTGACGTCGCCATCCACCCGACGCCCGTCGTGGCCGTCCTGGGCGTGATCGACGACGTGACCCGCCGTACGCCGATCGCGTTCGCGGAGGAGGGCCAGCTGCTCTACCTCCTCGGCGACACGAAGGAGGAGTTCGGCGGCTCGGCCTGGTCCGAGGTCGTCCACGACCACCTCGGCGGCCTGCCGCCGGCCGTGGACCTGGACCGGGAGAAGCTGCTCGGCGAGATCCTGATCTCGGCGTCCCGCGACGGCATGGTCGACGCGGCGCACGACCTGTCCGACGGCGGCCTGATCCAGGCGGTCACCGAGTCGTGCCTGCGCGGCGGCAAGGGCGCCCGGCTCGTCGTGCCGGACGGCCTCGACGCCTTCACGTTCCTGTTCAGCGAGTCGGCCGGCCGCGCGGTCGTGGCCGTCCCGCGCAGCGAGGAGCTCCGCTTCACCGACATGTGCGGCGCCCGCGGCCTGCCGGCCACGCGCATCGGTGTCGTCGACGGCGAAGAGATCGACGTGCAGGGCGAGTTCACCATCCCGCTGAGCGAGCTGCGCACGGCGTACGAGGCGACGATCCCGGCCCTGCTGGCCTGATCGCGACAGCCGAAGGTCGCCGGAAGACACCTGAAGGCACCCTGAGGGGGCCGTTCCGCCACGGGCGCGAGCGGCCCCTTCGGCATGCCCGCGCCGGGCGCCGGGAGTGGCCAGCGGACCGCGCCATTCGCTGCGATATTCTCGGGCAACTGACATACATAAAGAGGAATTTCGGGGGCTCTGTGTCAGACACCGCTCTGCGGCAGGCGGGCGCTGCCCCGCTGAAGCCGGGCGATCCGGTCAGGATCGGCCCGTACACACCGCTCGGGGTACTCGGCAGCGGCGGCATGGGCCGGGTCTTCCTGGCCCGGCCGACGGACGGCGCCGCGGGGCTCGCCGCCGTGAAGGTGATCCGCCCCGAGTACGCGGAGGACGCCGAGTTCCGCAGGCGCCTGGAGCGTGAGGCGGCCGTGCAGGCCAGCATCCACACCCCGCGCGCACCCCGGCTGCAGGGCACCGGCTTCCACGACGACCTGCTGTGGATGGCCACCGACTACATCCCCGGCCTCAGCCTCGACCAGGCCGTACGACAGCACGGCGTGCTGGACCGGGACACGGTCTGGCGGCTCGTCGCCGAGCTGGCCGAGGCCCTGGTGGCCCTCGCGTCCGCCGGGGTCGTCCACCGCGACCTCAAGCCGTCGAACGTGCTGCTCTCCCTGCACGGCGCGCAGGTCATCGACTTCGGGATCTCCAAGGCCGGTGGCGCCAGCATGCTCACGGCCACGGGCCAGCGCGTCGGCACGCCCGCCTTCATGGCGCCCGAGTACCTGAGGGAGGGCCGCTCCGACACGTCGTCCGACGTGTTCTCGCTGGGCGGCACCCTCGTCTTCGCGGCCACCGGACAGGGTCCCTTCGGCCTGGGCACGGGCATGGACGTCATGCACCGGGTCGCGTTCGAGGAGCCGAACCAGCACATCCTCGGCGAGGTCACCGGGGCCGACCCGGAGCTGGGCGCGCTGCTGACGGCGTGCCTCGCGAAGGACCCCGCGCTGCGGCCGGCCCCGCAGCAGCTGGTCGCCGCCGCGGCCGCCCGCCCCTGGCAGGGCTGGCAGCAGCCGCTGCACGGCAGCCTCGCGGGACTGCGGGGCGCGTACGAGACGCTGCACCGCATGCCGCTCGCCGCGGTGCCCCCGCACCCGGCGACGCAGCGCGTGACCGCGCCCGCGCCGCCGCCCGGCTTCGGCCCCGCCGCGGAACCGGGGCGGCGCCGCGGCGGGAAGGCGCTGTCCCTGACGCTGGCGGCGGTCGTGGCGATCGGCGCGCTGGTGGGCGGCGCGTACGCGCTCACCCGCGGCGAGGCCGACCCTCGGCCGCCCGTCGCCCAGGGCTCCGTCCCGGCGGTGCCCGGCGGCGCGACGCCGGACGACGGCGCGGCGTCGCCGCTGGCCAGCGCGTCGGCGGGCAGCTCGCCGACGCCGACGCCGACGAGGACGCGGGAGGCCCCGTCACCGACACCGGCGGCGACCCGCACGGTCACGGCGTCCCCGACCACCGCGCCCACCGCCGAAGCCGCCCCTCCCCCGGTGTCCACCCCGCCGGCGGAGCCCCGCTGGATCTCCGAGTGCACGATGTACGGCGGCTCCGAACTCACCCGGTACGGCGACAAGAACGTCCGCGTGACCCAGGTGCAGTGCATGCTCGTCCGGCGCGGCTACAGCGTGGGCGCGGCGGGCGAGGACGGCGACTTCGGCACGGCCACCAAGAACGCCGTCATCGCCTTCCAGGAGTCCAAGGGGCTTGCCGCGGACGGCCTGGTCGGCGAGCAGACCTGGGCCGCTCTGCGCAGCGCCACCTGAGCGGCGGGCCCGCCGGTAGCCTCGGGGCATGCCACCGTCGAGGAAACGCACCCGCAGCTACGACCCGGCGAAGACGAGGGCCGCGGTGAGCGCCCAGTTCGAGCACGTCCGTACGGCGGCGCTCACCCTCACCGCCGGGCAACTGGCCCTCCCGACCCGCCTCGGCACCTGGACGGTCCGCGAACTGCTCGCCCACATCGCGCTGGGCATGCGGTCCGTCACCCGGGCCGTGACGGCTCCCGAGCCGACGCGCCGGGACCTGGCGCTGGCGGACTGGCCGGCCGCGACCGGCGGGTTCGCCGACCGGGTCGACGAGGGGACCCGCGCGTTCACGGAGACGTCCGTACGGGACGGGGAGGACCTGGCGCGGCTGTACGCCGACACGGCGGCCGAGTTCGCGGAGACCCTGGCCGGGACGGCGGACGAGCGGCTGGTCGCGACCCGGCTCGGCGGGATGACCCTGGCCGACTTCCTGGTGACCCGCGCGCTGGAACTGACCGTCCACACCGACGACCTGAACGCCGCCACCGGGCTGGCCGTCCCGCACGACCGGCAGGCGCTCGCCACCTGCACCCGCTTCCTCGCCGACGCCCTCGCGCTGAAGGCGCCGGGGGGCTCGGTGGAGGTGCGGGTGCCGCCGTACGCGGTCGTCCAGTGCGTGGAGGGCCCGCGGCACACGCGGGGCACCCCGCCGAACGTCGTCGAGACGGACCCGCTGACCTGGACCCGCCTGGCCACAGGCCGCACGACGTGGACGACGGCGCGCGAATCCGCCCGCCTCCGGGCCAGCGGTGACCGCGCGGACCTGTCCCCCTGGCTGCCCCTGATGACCTGACCGGCGCCGCCGCCCCTCGTCGTAGGGCTCGCGCCGGAACAGCGCGACTCGCCGCCCCCGGGGGGAACCGGAGCAAAGGTTCGGGCGTCAGACCGGCATGCGGATCACGATGCAGCACCACCTCCCCGCAGCCGCCACCCTGGCCGCCCTGTTCACCCTGACCGCGTGCGCCGGGGAACAGGGGGCGAAGCCCGGGGGCGGCTCGGCCCGCCCGGACGTGCCCGTCACGGGCGCCCATTGGACGGTGGAGAGCCTCACCGTCGACGGCAGGAAGACCGCCGCCCCCACCCCCACCGCGTACGTCGAGTTCGCCCCCAAGGGCGCGAAGAACCAGGCGAAGGGCAACTTCGGCTGCAACCACTTCACCGCCGTGGCCACCGTCCAGGGCGAGACGGTCACGGTCGGCGAGGTGTCGATGACCGAGATGGCCTGCGAGGAGCCGGTGCAGGGCTTCGAGGACGCCTTCCGGGAGACCTTCGAGGGCAGGCTGACCGCGCGCGTCGCGGACGACCGGCTCACGCTCACCGCCGCGGACGGGGACACGATCGTGCTCGCCGAGCAGCCCCCGGCCCCGCTGGTCGGCACGAAGTGGACGGTGGACTCGCTGGTGTCCGGCGAGACGGCCACGTCGCTCCCCGCCGGCACCGAGGGCAGGGCGCACCTCACGATCGGCTCGGACGGCTCCGTACACGGCAGCCTGGGCTGCAACACCTTCAGCAGCACGGTGAAGACCGAGGGCGACAAGCTGACGTTCGGCCGGATCTCCATGACCCGCAGGATGTGCACGCCCCCGCAGATGAAGCTGGAGCAGGCGCTGTACGGAACGCTGGGGAACGGCCCGGTGACGTTCCGGATCGACAACCGGACACTGACGGTGACCGCCCCCTTCGGCAGCGGATTCGCGGCGCAGGCGGAGGAGAAGAAGACGGCGAAGTAGGACGGGGGGAGCGCCCCCGGAAAGGGTGCGAGGTCCGTCACATCCGGCCCGCGCCCGCACGCCTACAGCGTGTGGCCAAAAGCCGCCTGTGCAGGGGGCCATGCCCGGAGGACCCGGCCTCGGGGCCCCGCCGGGGCCGCCGGGGCGGCCGTCCCCAATTCGGACCAGTGGTCGATCTCGCCTACACTCGGTGGCGTGCCACGTGGTGACGGTCGACTCAATCACGATCTGCTCCCCGGCGAGAAGGGCCCCCAGGACGCGTGTGGCGTCTTCGGTGTCTGGGCGCCGGGCGAAGAGGTCGCAAAGCTCACGTACTTCGGGCTCTACGCCCTCCAACACCGGGGTCAGGAATCCGCGGGTATCGCGGTCAGCAACGGCTCCCAGATCCTCGTCTTCAAGGACATGGGCCTCGTCTCCCAGGTCTTCGACGAGACCTCTCTCAGCTCCCTCCAGGGTCACATCGCGGTCGGTCACGCCCGCTACTCGACCACCGGCGCCTCCGTCTGGGAGAACGCCCAGCCGACCTTCCGGGCGACGGCCAACGGATCGATCGCCCTCGGCCACAACGGCAACCTGGTCAACACGGCCGAACTCGCCGAGATGGTCGCCGATCTCCCGAAGGAGAACGGCCGGGCCACTCAGGTGGCGGCGACCAACGACACCGACCTCGTCACCGCGCTCCTCGCGGGCCAGACCGACGACGACGGCAAGCCGCTGACCGTCGAGCAGGCCGCCGCCGCGGTGCTGCCGAAGGTGCGGGGCGCCTTCTCGCTCGTCTTCATGGACGAGGACACCCTCTACGCCGCCCGCGACCCGCAGGGCATCCGCCCGCTGGTCCTCGGCCGCCTGGAGCGCGGCTGGGTGGTCGCCTCCGAGACCGCGGCCCTCGACATCGTGGGCGCCAGCTTCGTCCGCGAGATCGAGCCGGGCGAGCTCATCGCCATAGACCAGAACGGTCTGCGGACGTCCCGATTCGCGGAAGCGAAGCCCAAGGGCTGTGTCTTCGAGTACGTCTACCTGGCGCGCCCGGACACGGACATCGCCGGCCGGAACGTGTACCTCTCCCGGGTGGAGATGGGGCGGAAACTCGCCAAGGAAGCCCCGGCGGACGCGGACCTCGTCATAGCGACGCCCGAGTCCGGCACCCCCGCCGCCATCGGCTACGCGGAGGCCAGCGGCATCCCGTTCGGCGCGGGCCTCGTCAAGAACGCGTACGTCGGGCGGACCTTCATCCAGCCGTCCCAGACCATCCGCCAGCTGGGTATCCGCCTCAAGCTGAACCCGCTCAAGGAAGTCATCAAGGGCAGGCGCCTGGTCGTCGTCGACGACTCGATCGTCCGCGGCAACACGCAGCGCGCGCTCGTCCGGATGCTCCGCGAGGCCGGCGCCGCCGAGGTCCACATCCGGATCTCCTCCCCGCCGGTGAAGTGGCCCTGCTTCTTCGGCATCGACTTCGCCACCCGCGCCGAGCTGATCGCCAACGGCATGTCCGTGGACGAGATCGGCAAGTCGCTGGGCGCGGACTCCCTCGCGTACATCTCGCTCGACGGCATGATCGAGGCGACCACCATCGCCAAGCCGAACCTGTGCCGCGCCTGCTTCGACGGCGAGTACCCGATGGAGCTTCCCGACCCCGAGCTGCTCGGCAAGCAGCTCCTGGAGACCGAGCTGGCCGCGGGCCCGGCCGCCACGGCCGCCGCCGACGCGCTCCGCCGCCCGTAAGACCCCGCAGCACCCAGCTGTACGACACGAAAGTTCTGAACCCATGTCTCAGACCGTTAGTGCCGAGGGCGGCGCCAGCTACGCCGCCGCGGGCGTCGACATCGAGGCCGGAGACCGCGCCGTCGAACTGATGAAGGAGTGGGTCAAGAAGACCCAGCGCCCCGAGGTCCTCGGCGGCCTGGGCGGCTTCGCCGGGCTCTTCGACGCCTCCGCCCTCAAGCGCTACGAGCGGCCCCTCCTCGCCTCCGCCACGGACGGCGTGGGCACCAAGGTCGACATCGCCCGCCGCATGGGCGTGTACGACACGATCGGCCACGACCTGGTCGCCATGGTCATGGACGACATCGTCGTGTGCGGCGCCGAGCCGCTGTTCATGACCGACTACATCTGCGTCGGCAAGGTGCACCCCGAGCGGGTCGCCGCGATCGTCAAGGGCATCGCCGAGGGCTGCGTCCTGGCCGGCTGCGCCCTGGTCGGCGGCGAGACCGCCGAGCACCCGGGCCTGCTGGGCCCGGACGACTTCGACGTCGCCGGCGCCGGTACGGGTGTCGTGGAGGCCGACCGGCTCCTGGGCGCCGATCGCATCCGTACGGGTGACGCGGTCATCGCCATGGCCTCGTCCGGCCTTCACTCCAACGGGTACTCGCTGGTCCGCCACGTGCTGTTCGACCGGGCGAACCTGGCCCTGGAGCAGCAGGTCGAGGAGCTCGGCCGGACCCTCGGCGAGGAGCTGCTGGAGCCCACCAAGATCTACTCGCTGGACTGCCTGGCGCTCACCCGGACCTCCGAGGTGCACGCGTTCAGCCACATCACCGGCGGCGGTCTCGCGGCGAACCTGGCCCGGGTCATCCCGGACCACCTGCACGCCACGGTGGACCGGTCCACCTGGGCGCCCGGCGCGATCTTCGACCTGGTGGGCAAGGTCGGCCAGGTCGAGCGGCTGGAGCTGGAGAAGACCCTGAACATGGGCGTCGGCATGATGGCCGTCGTGCCCGCCGAGTCGGTGGACGTGGCGCTGACCACACTCGCCGACCGGGGTGTCGACGCCTGGGTCGCGGGTGAGATCACCGACCGCGGCGACCACGCGACCGGCGCCGAGCTGGTGTCCGACTACGCGAGCTGAGCAGCACAGAAACCGGTCCGGGGCGGGGCCCCGGACCGGTTTCCAAAAGTGCAGGCGTCAAGCGCCGCGACGCTGCGACGACGGATCGGACTCCTCGTCCTCGTCGTCTTCGTTGTACAGCTCCGCGTAGCGGGCGTACGGGTCGTCTTCCTCGTCGTCGTCCTCGAACGGCTCCCCGTTCGGCGGCTGACTCGAAGTCGATGCGCCCAGCTCTTCGGCCAGGCGTGAGAGGTCCGTCCCACCGCTGTTGTACTTCAGCTGGCGGGCGACCTTCGTCTGCTTGGCCTTGGCCCGGCCGCGCCCCATGGCTCGACCCCCTCGGTGACGGGGCTCGACGGCCCCAGAGTCTTGACACGCGTTCATGATTTGGGACGGACTCTCCGTGGAGAGACCGGCCCGTAGGGCTTCAACGGTACCTGCTTCCGCGGCCATACGGTACGCCGCCCGCATGACGCGCCCCGGAGGCGAACCAGTGAGGCGCCCCGTCCTCCCTGGTCAGCTGCGATTTTAACCTCTTCTGGAGGCCCAGCCGCAGACTCGCGTGAGTCTTGTCTCTCTGTCGGCGAACGCATGTCTGTACGAACGCACGAATCCGGAGAGCTGCCCAAAAGGTACCGATGCGGACGCACGGTGCCGTTCGCCGGGCAGTCGTGTCAAGCATGCCTGCCCGGCAAACGTATCTCCCGGGCTACTTGCGACGGGCTTCGGCCATCCGCTGCTCGGCGATCCGGTCGGCCGCCGCGGCCGGCGGAATGCCATCGCTCTTCGCACGTGCGAATATTGCCAGCGTGGTGTCGAAGATCTTCGTGGCCTTCGCCTTGCACCGGTCGAAGTCGAAGCCGTTCAGCTCGTCGGCGACCTGGATGACACCGCCCGCGTTCACGACGTAGTCCGGCGCGTAGAGGATCCCGCGGTCGGCGAGGTCCTTCTCGACGCCCGGGTGCGCGAGCTGGTTGTTGGCCGCGCCGCACACCACCTTCGCCGTCAGGACGGGCACGGTCTCGTCGTTCAGCGCACCGCCGAGTGCGCACGGCGCGTAGATGTCCAGGCCCTCGGTGCGGATCAGCGCGTCGGTGTCGGCGACCACGGTGACCTGCGGGAACCGGTCGGTGATCCGGCGCACCGACTCCTCGCGGACGTCCGTGATGACGACCTCGGCGCCGTCCTCCAGGAGGTGCTCGACCAGGTAGTGGCCGACCTTGCCGACGCCCGCGACGCCGACCTTGCGGCCGCGCAGCGTGGGGTCGCCCCACAGGTGCTGGGCCGAGGCCCGCATGCCCTGGAAGACACCGAACGCGGTGAGGACGGAGGAGTCGCCGGCGCCGCCGTTCTCGGGGGAGCGGCCGGTGGTCCAGCGGCACTCACGGGCGACGACGTCCATGTCGGCCACGTACGTGCCGACGTCGCAGGCCGTGACGTACCGGCCGCCGAGGGAGGCCACCATCCGGCCGTACGCCAGCAGCAGCTCCTCGGTCTTGATCAGCTCCGGGTCGCCGATGATCACGGCCTTGCCGCCGCCGTGCTCCAGGCCGGCCATGGCGTTCTTGTACGACATCCCCCGGGAGAGGTTGAGCGCGTCCCGGACGGCGTCCTCCTCGGAGGCGTACGGGTAGAAGCGGGTGCCGCCGAGGGCCGGGCCCAGGGCGGTGGAGTGGATGGCGATGACGGCCTTCAGGCCGGAGGCGCGGTCCTGGCACAGCACGACCTGCTCGTGGCCCCCCTGCTCCGAGCGGAACAGGGTGTGCAGGACGCCGTCGGTCACATCGGTCACGGTGGTGACTCCCAAGTACGAAGCGGCGGTTCGGAGCCCCCCTGTGGGTGGGGAGGGATCCTTTTCGGCAAGAGAGTAAGTCCTACCTGGGCGTAGATACGTCCCAGTGCTCAGGATCACCCCCTCGCGGAGTACCGGCGTGGAAGGATTCCGGCATGCCGGCTGTCTCCTCGGTCCTCGTCCCGTACGCGTCCTACCTGCGGGTGTACGAGCCACTGGCCGCCTTCCCGGAGCCCGAGCGCGGCCACTGGGCCCGCTACGCGGAGCGGGCCCGGCGGGGCGGGACGCCCACCGCGCAGGACGAGCTGCGCCGCTCGCTCGCCGATCTGCTGCCCACGCCGCCGGTGCCCGTGCCGGTGCACGAGAGCGCGGACGCCTTCGTGCTGGAGGTCGACGGCGTGGTGTGCGTGTGCCCCTGGCGGACCCGGCTGCGCGGCTGGCTCGCGCTGGAGGAGCTGTCGGAGCTGCTGCCGGAGCCGGTGCTGGACGCGGTGCTGCCGCCGGTGGTGCGGGGGCAGGCCGAGGCGGACTACGAGCGGTGGCGGGAGCGGAACCCGGACGCGCGGCCGTGGATCCGCAGCGCGGTCTGGCAGGTGCCGGTGCGGTGGTTCGTGCTGTTCTCCGACGACGAGCGCGAGTACGTGCCGGCCGGCTCGCCCGGCGAGGCGGCCGTGCTGCGGTACCGGACGCCGATGGTGCAGGCCCGGCGGCGGGTGGCGCGGGCGCTGAAGACGCTGCGCGAGGCGATCGACGAGGGACCGCTGACCGAGGGCCTGGTGGACGTGGGGCGGTGGCTGGAGGAGTTCCACCCGCGCTCGCTGGTCGAGCTGGACTACGGCGGTCTGGTGCACGCCCTGTCCGGTGAGCAGCTGGCCGGCGACCGGTCGGTGGCGGACATCACGGAGGGGATCGCCGCGCTGCGGGCGGGGGACGGTGCGGGGGCCGGAGCGGCGTACGAACGTCTGACGATCCGGTGGCGTGAGGTGCGGAACCGCCAATTCGCCAATTGAGTGGTGACAGATGGGGCGGGTGCACCTGAAACTGTTGCATCCGATTGATGCGTCTGAGGTTGGAGTGCGTCTCCGGGTGGTGCTGCTGAGGTGGTTGTGCCGTGTGGTGCTGCCGGGGCCGAATAGGCCTTAGGTCCCGATACGGGCCTTTGCCGTAAGGGTGATGGATAGCACTAACAGGGCTCTTGCGCCCTACGCCCAACCTCATGCCAAAATAGGACAAGGAGTCCGGGGAGGGCTCCTTCCGTCCAAGTATGGGCGGAAGGCTCAGCATTGCACGCTATGGGGGGTCTGGTGGCTCCTGATCGCTCTGTGACTGATCGTCACTGTGACGTGACTGTCCGCTATGGCATGGTCCATCGGCTTCCGCCGCTGATGAACACCTGAGAGGGCAATTCCGTCGGTTTGGCCGAACGTGGCTGGACAGATGGTGTAGTTGTAGTGCCGAGGACAAGCCGTTCGTCCTATAACCGACTCGGCTCGCGTCCGCCATTTCGGGCAACGCGGGTCAAGGTGCAGAATTTAGAGGAAAGAACCGAGAAGGTTCGGTTCTCCCGAGGAGGCCGCTCATGACCGCTCGCACCCCTGATGCCGAGCCGCTGCTGACGCCCGCTGAGGTTGCCACGATGTTCCGCGTGGACCCGAAGACGGTCACCCGCTGGGCAAAGGCGGGCAAGCTCACGTCCATCCGCACGCTGGGTGGGCACCGCCGGTACCGCGAGGCAGAGGTACGCGCACTGCTGGCGGGCATTCCGCAGCAGCGCAGCGAGGGCTGAACACCCCGATGAACCGGGCATTTCCGGGTCCCCCAACCCGGGTCGCCCGCCCATAGCTCCACCGACGCCGGCCCGCCCCAACGGGCTTTCGTCATCCGATCGCGCTGGACTCCGCCGGGTCCAGCGCGATCTTTTTGTGCCCGCGGGGCGGGGCGGCGGGGGAGTGCAATTGCACGTATTAAATTGGTCCGTTGTAGGGAGGGGGTAAGGGAAGCGGTTTCTAAAAAAGGTTCCGTGACTCCCGTCACACTGTCAGGGTCTTGCCAAGACGGACCGGCCGAGTCCTGTAAAGGAGTCAAGAAGCCGCGTGTCAGCGGACGGTGGGCCCTTGGTCCTCCGCGGGAACGGCCGGGCCGGCGGACTCCATGGCCAGCTTCAGCAGGCGGTGACAGACGGCGCAGCGCCGGGTGAGGTGGCGGTAGCCCGAAGCGGCCGCCAGATGGGCGCGCAGGAGCGCGCGGGTCTCGTGCCTCGCCGTGGCTGTCGCCATGCGCGTCACCTCCGGAGTCGGGCGCCGGTGCCCTGCTGTCTGGGTACTCGGCGGGCGGAACCCCGTCAAGACAACCAACCAGTAGACCCCCTCCAGGGCAGCTCCCCCGCCCCCTGCCGGCCTGCGCCGACCCACCCGCCCCTGGTTCCGGTGATCCACCTGCGGAGGGCGGTGGGCATACGACTGAGGCCCGCACCATCCGGTGCGGGCCTCAGTTACTGCGGTCCTGACGGGATTTGAACCCGCGGCCTCCACCTTGACAGGGTGGCGAGCACTCCAAACTGCTCCACAGGACCAGGTTTCGCAGCCGGTGTTCCTTGGCTGCGAGGAAGACTGTACAGCAGGTCAGAGCCCGCGGTCGAACTCACTCATGGCGACCGCCCCGTCACGGCACGGCCGCGTCGATCGCCTTCACGATCCGCTTGTCCGACACCGGGTACGCCGTGCCCAGCGCATGGGCGAAGTAGCTGACCCGCAGCTCCTCGATCATCCAGCGGATGTCCCGGACCTCCTGCGGCACCGGCCGCCCCTTGGGCAGCTGCTCCAACAGCCAGGCGTACTCGTCCTGCATCTCGTGGACCTTCTGCATGCGCGTGGTGTCGCGCTGCACCGCCGTCGGCATCTGCTGGAGCCGCCGGTCGACCGCGACCAGGTAGCGCATCAGGTCCGGCAGCCGCCGCAGGCCCGTGGCGGTGACGAAGCCCGGCGGCATCAGGGCCGCCAGCTGCTCCCGTACGTCCTGGACGTTGTTGATCAGGGCCAGGCTGTTCGTGGCCTTCAGGCGGCGCTCGCAGGACTGCCAGGCGGACAGGATCTGCTGGACCTGGTCGACCGTACGGATCGTCAGCTCGACCAGGTCGGTGCGGACGCTGTCGTACAGCTTCCGGAACGACGACTCGTCCCAGGCGGGGCCGCCGTGGTCGGCGATCAGCCGGTCGGCCGCCGCCGTGGCGCAGTCGTCGAACAGGGCCTGGACGGAGCCGTGCGGGTTGCGGGAGAGCGCCAGCTTCTGCTGGTTCGTCAGCCTGTCGGAGGCGAACTTCGCCGGGTTCACCGGGATGTTCAGCATGATCAGCTTCCGGGTGCCCCGCCACATCGCCTCGGCCTGCTCGGCCTCCGTGTCGAAGAGGCGTACCGCGACCGTGTCGCCCTCGTCGACGAGCGCCGGGTACGCCTTGACGGGCTGACCGGCCCTGCGGGTCTCGAAGACGCGCGTGAGGGAGCCGATCGTCCAGTCCTTCAGGCCCGTGCGCTCCAGCGACTGGCCGGTGCCCGAGGGGCCCGCCGTGGCGGCCGCCGCGGCCTTCGACAGGGCCTGACGGGCCTTCGGGCGAAGCTTGAGCTTCAGGGCCTCCAGGTCCTTGTCCTCGGCCAGCTTCCGGCGCCGCTCGTCGACGATGCGGAAGGTCACCTTCAGATGGTCGGGGACCTTCGCCCAGTCGAAGTCGTCGCCGGTCACCGGGACGCCCACCATGCGCTGGAGCTCGCGGGCCAGGACGGCCGTCAGGGGCTCCGCGCTCGGTGCCGTCTGCTCCAGGAAGCGCTTCGCGAAGTTCGGCGCCGGGACGTAGTTGCGGCGGATCGGCTTCGGGAGGGAGCGGATCAGCTCCGTCACGACCTCCTCGCGCAGGCCCGGGATCTGCCAGTCGAAGCCCTCGTCGACGACCTGGTTCAGCACCTGGAGCGGGACGTGGACCGTCACGCCGTCCGCGTCCGCGCCCGGCTCGAACTGGTACGTCACCCGGAACTTGAGCGCGCCCTGCCGCCACGAGTCCGGGTAGTCGGCCTTGGTGACCGCACCCGCCTTCTCGTTGATCAGCATCTCGCGCTCGAAGTCGAGCAGGTCGGGCGCCTCGTGCCGCTTGTGCTTCCACCACGAGTCGAAGTGCGCGCCGGACACGACGTGTTCGGGCACCCGCTGGTCGTAGAAGTCGAACAGCGTCTCGTCGTCCACCAGGATGTCGCGGCGGCGGGCCCGGTGCTCCAGCTCCTCGACCTCGGTCAGGAGCCTGCGGTTGTCCGCGAAGAACTTGTGGTGCGTGCGCCAGTCGCCCTCGACCAGCGCGTTGCGGATGAACAGCTCGCGCGAGACCTCGGGGTCGATGCGGCCGTAGTTCACCTTGCGCTGGGCGACGATCGGCACGCCGTACAGCGTGACCTTCTCGTACGCCATGACGGCCGCCTGGTCCTTCTCCCAGTGCGGCTCGGAGTACGTGCGCTTCAGCAGGTGCCCGGCCAGCGGCTCGATCCACTCGGGCTCGATCTTCGCGTTGACGCGGGCCCACAGCCGGGACGTCTCGACCAGCTCGGCCGACATCACGAACCGCGGCGGCTTCTTGAACAGCGCCGAACCCGGGAAGACCGCGAACTTGGCGCTGCGCGCGCCCAGGTACTCGTTCTTCGCGCCCTCCTTGATGTCCTTCATCCCGATGTGGGAGAGGAGGCCGGCGAGGAGCGAGACATGGATCTGCTGGTCGGCCGCGTCCTCCTCGTTGAGGTGTATCCCCATCTGCTTCGCGACCGTGCGCAGCTGCGTATAGATGTCCTGCCATTCGCGAATGCGCAGGTAATTGAGGTATTCGGACTTGCACATCCGGCGGAACGCGGAGGACGACAGGGCCTTCTGCTGTTCGCGGACGTACCGCCACAGGTTGAGGTAGGCGAGGAAGTCGGACGTCTCGTCCTTGAAGCGGGCGTGCTGCTGGTCCGCCTGCGCCTGCTTCTCGGCGGGGCGCTCGCGCGGGTCCTGGATGGACAGGGCCGCCGCGATCACCATGACCTCACGGACGCAGCCGTTCCCGTCGGCCTCCAGGACCATGCGGGCGAGCCGCGGGTCGACCGGCAGCTGGGCCAGCTTGCGGCCGAGCTGCGTGAGCCGCTGCCCCTTCTTCCCCTCCGGGGAGGACTTCTGTGCGAGGTCGAGCGCGCCCAGCTCCTGGAGGAGCTGCACGCCGTCGCGGATGTTGCGGTGGTCGGGCGCGTCGATGAACGGGAACTTCTCGATGTCGCCGAGGCCGGCCGCGGTCATCTGGAGGATGACGGACGCCAGGTTCGTACGGAGGATCTCCGCGTCCGTGAACTCCGGGCGGGCGAGGAAGTCGTCCTCCGAGTACAGCCGGACGCAGATGCCGTCGCTGGTCCGGCCGCAGCGGCCCTTGCGCTGGTTGGCGCTGGCCTGGCTGACCCGCTCGATCGGCAGCCGCTGCACCTTCGTGCGGTGGCTGTAGCGGGAGATCCGGGCCGTGCCCGGGTCGATCACGTACTTGATGCCGGGGACCGTCAGGGACGTCTCGGCGACGTTGGTCGCGAGGACGATGCGGCGGCCGGCGTGCGGCTGGAAGACCCGGTGCTGCTCGGCGTGCGAGAGGCGCGCGTACAGGGGCAGCACCTCGGTGTTCCGCAGCTTCTTCTTGATCAGCGCGTCCGCCGTGTCGCGGATCTCGCGCTCACCGGAGAGGAAGACCAGGATGTCGCCGGGCCCCTCGGCCTGCAGCTCGTCGACGGCGTCGCAGATCGCGGTGATCTGGTCGCGGTCGGCCTCGTCGGAGTCCTCCTCCAGGAGGGGCCGGTAGCGCACCTCCACGGGGTACGTCCGGCCGCTGACCTCGACGATCGGCGCGTCGCCGAAGTGGCGGGAGAACCGCTCCGGGTCGATGGTCGCCGAGGTGATCACGACCTTGAGGTCGGGGCGCCTGGGCAGCAGCTGCGCGAGGTAGCCGAGCAGGAAGTCGATGTTGAGGGACCGCTCGTGGGCCTCGTCGATGATGATCGTGTCGTACGCGCGCAGCTCGCGGTCCGTCTGGATCTCCGCGAGCAGGATGCCGTCCGTCATCAGCTTGACGAAGGTGTCGGACCCGACCTGGTCGGTGAACCGGACCTTCCAGCCGACCGCCTCGCCGAGCGGCGTCCGCAGCTCCTCCGCCACCCGCTCGGCGACGGTCCGGGCGGCGATCCGGCGGGGCTGCGTGTGGCCGATCATGCCGCGTACGCCGCGGCCCAGCTCCAGGCAGATCTTGGGGATCTGCGTCGTCTTGCCGGAACCCGTCTCACCGGCGACGATCACGACCTGGTGGTCGCGTATCGCCTCCAGGATCGCGTCTTTCTTCTGGCTGACCGGCAGCTGCTCGGGGTACGTGACGTCGGGCACCCGCGCCGCCCGTTCGGCGGTGCGCGTGGCAGCCTTCGCCGCCTCGGCGGCGATCTCGTCCAGTACGGCCTGCCTGGCCTCGGGCTTACGGATGCGGCGGGCGCCTTCGAGACGGCGGCCGAGCCGGTGGGCGTCGCGCAGCGAGACCTCGGTCAGCAGGGTCTGGAGGTCGGCGAAGGAAGTAGACATACCGCACACCAGGATCTCACCCGCGGCTCGGGAGTGGCGAACCCATTTCCCCGTACCATTTCCGGCAGCCGTGACCCGCCCTCGACCAGGAAGAACCTCCGTGCCGATGCCCCACGCCCGCGCCCGTGGGCGCCGCGCCGCGGCCGCCGCGGTGGTGGCGCTGGGCGCGCTGCTGGCGCTGCTGACGTGCGCACGGGCGTGGCCGGGGGCGGCGGACGAGGCGAGAGCGGGCGCTGTGGCACGGGTCACCGTGCCGGGCGACGACGCACCGGTGGCCGCCGTGACGCACGGGGCGTCGGGTGACGATGTGCCCGGCTGCGGTGAGGGCTCCGCTTCCGACGACGGCGGGCTCGTCCCGGCCGCCCCGCCGCGCGGCTCGTCGCTGGGCGACCTGCTGCCCGCGCTGTACGACGGGCGCGGCACGGGTGCCGGGGGCTGCGCCACCGGGGTGGTCGCGCACATCAGGCCGGAGCGGGCGCCGCCCGCACTCGTACCGCCCTCTCCGATGGACCTCTCGATCCTGCGCGTGTAGCCGGCGCCTCCCGCCGGTAACCATCCTTCCTCCCCTCCTCACACGCTCAGGAGCTTCGCCATGTCCAAGAAGCCGTACGTCATCGGCGCGGGTGTCGCCGTCGCCGCGGGGCTGCTCGCCTTCGCCTCGTACACGGCGACGAAGCCGTCCGACACGGTCGCCGAGTCCTCTCCGTCGTCCTCGTCCTCGTCCGCGGGGCCGGAGTCCGGGGTCTACCCGGAGCTGGAGAGGCTGGCCCGGCGCGACGCCGCGGACCCGCTGGCGGTGGGCCGCGCCGACGCCCCTGTCGTCCTCATCGAGTACGCCGACTTCAAGTGCGGGTACTGCGGGAAGTTCGCCCGGGACACCGAGCCGCAGCTGGTGCGCGAGTACGTCGAGAAGGGCACCCTGCGCATCGAGTGGCGCAACTTCCCGATCTTCGGCGAGGAGTCCGAGGCCGCCGCGCGAGCCTCGTGGGCGGCGGGCCGGCAGGGCCGGTTCTGGCAGTTCCACAAGGCGGCGTACGCGCCGGGCGCCAAGGAGAAGGGCTACGGCAAGGACCGGCTGACGGCCCTCGCCCAGGAAGCGGGCGTGCCCGACATGGCCCGCTTCGCCCGGGACCTGGACGGCGAGGAGGCCCGTGCGGCGGTCCGCAAGGACCAGGAGGAGGGCTACGGTCTCGGCGCGACGTCCACGCCGTCGTTCCTGATCAACGGCCGGCCCATCGCGGGCGCACAGCCCCTGGAGACGTTTGCTGCCGCAATCGAGGCGGCGGCGAAGGCCGCCCCGACGGCGCCGGCGACGTCGGCGGCCAAGGCGGCGCGGTGACCGGGATCGGCTATCTGGCCGCCTTCCTCGGCGGCCTGCTGGCACTGCTGAGCCCGTGCAGCGCGCTGCTGCTGCCGGCGTTCTTCGCGTACTCGATCGACGGCCGCGCCCGGCTGCTGGCCCGTACCGGGATCTTCTACGGCGGGCTGGCGACCACGCTGGTGCCGCTGGGCGCGGCGGGCTCGCTGGCCGGCCGGTTCTTCTACGGCCACCGGGACCTGCTGGTGACGGTCGGCGGCTGGCTGATCATCGCGCTCGGCGTGGCGCAGATCCTGGGCCTGGGCTTCGCGTCGCGGCGGCTGGCGGAGGCGAGCGGCCGGATCCGGCCCACGACGGCCCTCTCCGTCTACGCCCTGGGCCTGGTCTACGGCCTGGCCGGCTTCTGCGCGGGCCCCATCCTGGGCAGCGTCCTGACGGTGGCCGCGCTGGGCGGCAACCCGCTGTACGGCGGGCTGCTCCTGGCGGTGTACGCGCTGGGGATGGCGGTGCCGCTGTTCCTGCTGGCGCTGCTGTGGGAGCGGTACGACCTGGGGCGCAGGCGCTGGCTGCGCGGACGCGCCCTGCGCCTCGGCCGCCTGGAGCTGCACACCACGTCGCTGCTGTCGGGCGCCTTCTTCGTGCTGCTGGGGACGCTGTTCCTGGTCTTCGACGGCACGTCCGCCCTGCCGGGCCTGCTGTCGGTGGACGCCGCGTACACGGCCGAGCGCTGGGCGGCCACGGCGGGCCGCGCGGTCCCGGACTGGCTCCTGCTCGTGGCGGTCGTCGCCCTGGTGGCGGTGGTCCTGGGCACCCGCGGCTGGCGCCACAGGGGCGCAGGCCCGACCCAGGACGGCTCCCCCTCCCGATCCGAGGAGCGGGCCTGACCCGACGAAGGGCTCCGTCCCGAGGACGGGGCCCTTCGTCGTACCGGCGTACCGGTGGGCGCAAACACGAAAGGCCCCGTTCCGAGAACGGGGCCTTTCGGCTGGTGGCTGGGGCCGGGGTCGAACCGGCGACCTTCCGCTTTTCAGGCGGACGCTCGTACCAACTGAGCTACCCAGCCACGCGACTCTTTCGAGTCGCAGCGGTCCTGACGGGATTTGAACCCGCGGCCTCCACCTTGACAGGGTGGCGAGCACTCCAAACTGCTCCACAGGACCAAGCTTCGTGCGAGAACCAGTCTCGCACATGGTGTTGCGTGCCCCCAACGGGATTCGAACCCGTGCTACCGCCTTGAAAGGGCGGCGTCCTGGGCCACTAGACGATGAGGGCTAAGGGCCCGCCTGGGCGCTTCGTCAGCGCGTCGGGGACGTGAGAAGCATATGGGATGCGAGGACCGTTCGCCAAAACGGTTTACGTGCGGCGTGACGGAGAGGGCGACGGCGGGGGCGTCGGGGTGGGCGGAGGCGACGGTGAGGGCGAGGGGGAAGGCGACGGTGACGGGGTCGCGTCCGGGAGGTTCTCGTCCGGTACGTGCCTGGCCACCTCGGCCGTCGTCAGGCCCAGGCCGCCCAGCGTGATCTCGTCCCACGCCTGGAGGCGCCGGGTTTCGCGGTCCAGGTAGAGGACGGAGGCGTGGACCTTCTCCGGCTCCTCGTTCTGCACCGCGCGCAGCCCGCCCCCGCCGGTCGAGCCCTCGACCTTCAGCCGGGTGCCGTTCGGCAGGACCTCGTTCACCCGCCGGTGCAGGTGCCCGGCCAGCACCAGCGGCACCGCCCCGTCCGTCTCGCGCGCCGCCACCGGGTTGTGCACGACCGCGATGTCCACCGGCGTCCCCGCCCGCTGCTGCGCCCGCAGCGCGGTGGCCAGCAGGGAGCCCGCCACCCGCTCGGCCTCGTCGCCCGCCGGCACCACGGACCGGTCCGGCGTGAACTGCGGGTCCCCCGCGCCCGCCACCCGCAGCCCGGCCACCGTCACGGCCCGCCCCCCGTCCAGGACGTGCACGTTCTTCAGACCGGCCAGATAGCGCTGCGTGACCGCCGAGTCGTGGTTGCCGCGCACCCACACGTACGGCGCTCCCAGGTCGCTGATCGGGTCGAGGAAGGCGTTCTCGGCGGCGCTGCCGTGGTCCATCGTGTCGCCCGCGTCGATGATCACGTCGATCCGGTACTGCTCCACGAGCGAGCCGATGATGTGCCACGCGGCGGGGTTCAGGTGGATGTCGGAGACGTGCAGGACCCGCATCGTGCCCGGGTCCGGGTGGTACGTCGGGAGGCTGGAGGTCGCCTCGTACAGGCGGGTGACGTTGGTGACCAGCCGCGCCAGCTCCTTCTGGTACACGTCGAACTCGCTGACGATCGAGCGTGCGTTGCCCACGACCGAGGGCGCGCTGGTCAGCAGCCCGGAGAAGCGCGGCTCCAGGACCGACTTGGGGTTCCACGTGGCGAACGCCACCGCGCCCGACGACGCCAGCAGGGCCAGCGCCAGGCCGCCGGCGGCCAGGGCGCGCCGCGGGCGCCGGTAGACCGCGAGGCCCAGCGCGGTGGCGCCGGAGACCACGGCCACGCAGGACCGTACGGCCAGCTCGCGGGTGCCGTCCGCGACGTCCCGGGTGATCTCCTCCTGGAGCCCCGAGATCCGCTCCGGGTGTGTGACCAGGGCCCGCGCGCGGTCCGGGTCGAGTTGGTCGACGTCGACGTCGAGGCGGATGGGCGCGATGTGCGAGTCGAGTTCGAGCGCCCCCAGCGGCGACACGTTGATCTTCGTCCCGCCGGTGAGGGAGGGCCGCAGCGTCATGCTCGTGTCCATCGGGCCGACGGGCGTACGGACGCTGCCGACGACGAGCAGCCCGAGCCACGCCCCGACCAGCACCACGGCCACCAGGCCCAGCGCCCGCGCGTAGGGGTGCGGGGTGTGGACGAGGGTGGTCGTGGGACCGCCGGGGGGACGGGCCGGGGAGCGGAGACGGCTGAGGCTGCGGGAGACCAGTGCGCGGAATGTGGCACGGACGACTGCTCGGGCCATTGGGGCCGTATGCCCGCCGGGGCGCGGGGCTATGCCCGTACGCCCCCCGTATCCACGACAATGGCCGAGTGCTGGAGATGACGCGCGAGGAGTTCGAGGAACTGGTCGCCGAGGCGCTGGACCGGATCCCTCCGGAACTGACACGGCTGATGGACAACGTCGCCGTATTCGTCGAGGACGAGCCGTCCGCCGACGACCCCGATCTGCTCGGCCTGTACGAGGGGACTCCGCTCACCGACCGCGGTGAGTGGTACGCGGGGGTGCTGCCGGACCGGATCACCGTGTACCGGGGACCGACGCTGCGGATGTGCGACTCCCGCGAGGACGTCGTCGCCGAGACCGAGGTCACGGTCGTGCACGAGATCGCCCACCACTTCGGGATCGACGACGCCCGCCTGCACGAACTGGGCTACGGCTGACGGAGGGACGCGGTCGCGGTCGTGCGCGTGCGGTGGTGCGGGCCCGGGGGCTCGGGCGTCACATGCGGTACGGCTGCTTCCGGGCGTGTCCCCTGTGGGGCATGGGGAGTTGGGCAGGGGGACCCCTGTCCCCGCCTGTGGAGGTGCCCCCGTGCGCCATTTGCCCGCCCCCGTCCGATGGGCCGTCACCGCCGTGGCGGTGGTGGCCTCCGCAGGCTCCGTCAGCGGCTGCATGAGCGTCGGCGACGACGCCTCGAAGCCGCTGCCCACCGAGTCGGTGGACCCCTCAGGGGCTGCGGCGGCCGAGGCGGACAGCGGCGAGGGCGACGGGAGCGGGCGCCACGAGCCGCGCAGTGGCCGGGACGCGGACGCCGAGCCGGACGAGGACGACAGCGCCGAGGCGTCGCCCTCCGCCTCGGCCACTCCGTCCGCCTCCGCGCCGGCCGGCGGCAAGCCCGGCGGCAGGCCGCCCAAGGACACCGACCCGTCGCCCGGTGGGAACGGCGGCGGTGACGACGACGGCGACGACAGCGGTACGACACCCAGCGGGCAGCCCTCGCCGTCGGAGCCCACCACCCCGCCCTCGGACCCCACCCCGACGCCGTCGCCGTCCGGCGGCCAGCCTTCGCCGGACCCGTCGGAGCCGCCCTCCGCGTCCCCGTCCGCCGACACCCGTACGGAGGCGATGCGGGCCCCGGACGGGGCGGGCAGGCAGCACCAGCCGTCCGCATCGCCGCAGGTCGCGCCCGCGTGACGGGAGCGGGTTTGCACGAAGCGGGGGAGAGTGCGTATGGTGGTAGATCGTTTGATCCCATTTGCCCGGCGCCACGACCGAAGCGCGCCGCGTGTGGCGCGTACTCTCCCTTGCCGTGGCTGACCGCATCGAGGCGGTCGTTTGCGAATTGCGAAACACGGAGTTGACGGGCGCGTGCCGAAGACTCCGGAAGGTTTCATTTCGCATGTCCGTTTTCAGTTCTGACCAGGTCGTCCTGCCCGAGACCGACGAGGTCGTCGAGGCTGTCGAGGCCGCGGCCGTCGCCGTCGCCGTCGACGAGGCGATCGAAGAGGTCACCGAGGCCGTCGAGTCCACCGACTCCGGCGAACCCACCCTGACCTTCGGCGACCTGGGCCTGCCCGAGGGCGTGGTCCGCAAGCTCGCCCAGAACGGTGTGACCACCCCGTTCCCGATCCAGGCCGCGACCATCCCGGACGCGCTGGCGGGCAAGGACATCCTGGGCCGCGGCCGTACCGGCTCCGGCAAGACCCTCTCGTTCGGCCTGCCCCTGCTGAGCACCCTCGCGGGCGGCCACACCGAGAAGAAGAAGCCCCGCGGCGTCATCCTCGTCCCGACCCGCGAGCTGGCCATGCAGGTCGCCGACGCCCTCCAGCCGTACGGCGACGTCCTCGGCCTGCGCATGAAGGTCGTCTGCGGCGGTACGTCGATGGGCAACCAGATCTACGCCCTGGAGCGCGGCGTCGACATCCTCGTCGCCACCCCGGGCCGCCTCCGCGACATCATCAACCGCGGCGCCTGCTCCCTCGAGGCCGTGCAGATCGCGGTCCTGGACGAGGCCGACCAGATGGCCGACCTGGGCTTCATGCCCGAGGTCACCGAGCTGCTCGACCAGGTCCCGGAGGGCGGCCAGCGTCTTCTCTTCTCCGCCACGCTGGAGGACGAGATCGACACGCTGGTCAAGCGCTACCTGGTGAACCCGGTCACGCACGAGGTCGACCCCTCCGCCGGCGCCGTGACCACCATGACCCACCACGTCCTCGTCGTGAAGCCGAAGGACAAGGCGCCGGTCACCGCCGCGATCGCCGCCCGCAAGGGCCGCACCATCATCTTCGTCCGCACCCAGCTGGGCGCCGACCGCGTGGCCGAGCAGCTGCGGGACGCGGGCGTGAAGGCCGACGCGCTGCACGGCGGCATGACGCAGGGCGCCCGTACGCGGACGCTGGCCGACTTCAAGGACGGGTACGTCAACGTGCTCGTCGCCACGGACGTCGCCGCGCGCGGCATCCACGTGGACGGCATCGACCTGGTCCTGAACGTCGACCCGGCCGGCGACCACAAGGACTACCTGCACCGCTCGGGCCGTACCGCTCGTGCCGGCCAGTCCGGCACGGTCGTCTCGCTGGCCCTGCCGCACCAGCGCCGCCAGATCTTCCGCCTCATGGAGGACGCGGGCGTCGACGCCTCGCGCCACATCATCGGCCAGGGCGGCGCCTTCGACCCGGAGGTCGCGGAGATCACCGGCGCCCGGTCGCTGACCGAGGTCCAGGCCGACTCCGCGAACAACGCCGCCAAGCAGGCCGAGCGCGAGGTCACCGAGCTGAGCAAGCAGCTGGAGCGACTGCAGCGGCGCGCGGCCGAGCTGCGCGAGGAGGCCGACCGCCTGGTCGCGCGTGCCGCGCGCGAGCGGGGCGACGACCCGGACACCGCGGTCGCCGAGGCGGCGGCCGAGGCGGCTCAGGTGGCGGAGCCCGAGGTGGCGCCCGTACCGGAGCAGCGCGAGCGCTCGTCGTACGACCGGCCCTCCTACGAGCGCCGCGACCGCGACGAGCGTCGTGACGACCGCCGCGATGACCGTCGTGACGACCGGGGTGGCTTCCGTCGGGACAACGACCGTCGTGAGGGTGGCTTCCGTCGGGACGAGCGTCGTGACGACCGCCCGTTCAACCGCGACCGCCGCGATGACCGTCGCGATGACCGTCGTGACGACCGGGGTGGCTTCCGTCGGGACAACGACCGTCGTGAGGGTGGCTTCCGTCGGGACGACCGTCGTGACGACCGCCCGTTCAACCGCGACCGCCGCGACGAGCGCCGTGACGACCGTCGTGACGACCGGGGTGGCTTCCGCCGGGACAACGACCGTCCGTTCAACCGTGACCGCCGCGACGACCGCCGCGACGACCGGGGTGGCCGCTCCTTCGAGCGCCGCGACCACCGTGGCGGCGCCGACCGTCCGTTCAACCGCGACCGCCGCGACGACCGTCCCTCGGGCGGCTTCCGGTCCGGTGGCCACGACCGCCCGTACGGCCGCCGCGACGACCACCGGGGCGCGGGCAGCGGCTCCTTCGGCCGCCGCGACGACAAGCCGCGCTGGAAGCGCAACGGCTGACGTCCCGTAGAAAAGCGACAGCACCGCCGGGGCCCCTGCGACCCACCCGAGTGGGTCGTGTGCCGATACCCGATCGGCTCACGGGCCCCGGCGGGCTATGCTCGGGGATGACCCGACGGGGGCCCTTAGCTCAATTGGCAGAGCAGCGGACTTTTAATCCGTTGGTTGTGGGTTCGAGTCCCACAGGGCCTACGGGAAGAAGCCCAGGTCAGCAGAGGCTGACCTGGGCTTCTGTCGTTCCGTCACCACGCACGCCGAAGGATGAGAAGGAGTGTTCGGGGTTTCGCACACAGGATTGTCAGTACGGAGAGTTACTGTTCTTCACTGTCGGTGCAACTCTCTGTGCTGAGCCCTGGAGGCCCGCATGTTCCGCAACCGTCCACGTGAGCGCAGGCTCACTCGTTCCGCCGCGGTCGTCGCCGCGGCGCTGGCCACGACGCTGGTCGCCGCGTCGCAGACGTCGGCGCGACCACCCTTTCCTTCGGGCCCCTTCCTGCTGGCCAACGAGGCGTTGGGCGGCTGCCTGCGACTGGAGGCGGGCAAGCCCGCCCTGGGAAACTGCGGCAGCCAGAGGTGGGTTCATCTCAACGACTCGGAGGCGCTGCAGTACCTCCCGACAGGTCAGTGCCTCACCCGGGCCGCGCGGGTCGACGACTGCGGCAAGGCGGATGACGATCCCGCCCGGTTCACCGTCCGTGCCGATCCGGCCGGGGAGGTGTCGTTCGAGGTCTTCTTCCAGTACAGCGACGACACCCGCTTCTTCCTCCAGGCCAGGCCCGACGGCAAGGTGACCACCTCCACGCAGCAGCCGGGTGACAGGCTCCTCGGGCTCTGGAGCTTCCGGTGAGGCGCGGCCCGGCGGCCGTGGCCGTGCTCGCCGCCGCGATGGTGCTCACCGGCCCCGTGCCGCAGGCGCATGCGGCCGGATGCGACGAGAACGAGCTGTACGCGTTTGTCACCGGCAGCAGCGGCGACTTCGACTCCGGCGACATCCTCGCCCTGAGCACGCGCGCCAAGACGCTGTCCGGCACCGGCAAGCCCGTGGACAACCGGCAGACCGGCGGCGGGGCCAACGCGATCAACCCGCTGACGGGCGTCCACTGGTTCACCGTCAAGGGCAACCAGACCTACTCCACGCACCCCCACGGCACCCCGTACCACTGGCGGGACCTGTCCGGCCCGAGCGTCAAGGACGGCTTCGGCTTCCGCAAGGACGGCTACGGGTACTTCCTCGCCGAGACGGGCGGCAGGGTCGACGTCTACTCCTTCTGGCACGAGCGGCCTGCGGGACGCCAGCGCATCAGCCTGAGCGGCATGGACGAGAACCCCGTCGACCTGGCGTTCGACGGCCGCGACCGGGCCTGGCTGGTCACCGCCGACGGCTCGCTGTGGCGGGTGGACGACGTCCGGTCCAGCAGCTGGCGGGCACGGCTCGCGTACGCCGCCGACAACTCCGGGGAGCGTGTCGAGGGCATCGCGCTGGGACGTCTCGACGGCAAGGAGACCATCTTCGTCTCGGGTTCCTACTCGTCCGGCGAACGGTTCGTCTCCCGTGCCGAACCCGACGGGAAGGAGGTCTGGTACGACCCGCTGCCGGCCCTCAGCGGCTCCGGCTCGATCACCGACCTCGCGTCCTGCTCCTACCCGTCGCTCGGTTCGTACTGAGAGGTCCCGCTGCCCGGCGGCTCCTGCTCCGCCGGGCGGCGTGCCGTGATCACGTAGTAGTCGAGGAGGCCGTCCCGGTACGCGGGGAGGAAGTTGCGGGGCCATGTGACCGGGAGGGGCACGCCGGCGAGGTAGTGGTCGAAGCCGGGCCAGACCGACTCGCCGATGGACTCGGCGCGTACGTCGGTGAAGCCGGCGGACGCGAGGGCGTGCCGGAGGTCGGAGAGCGCGTGCGGCCGGTCCAGGCCGCTCGCGAAGCTGTCCAGGCGGTCGGCCAGGGCTTTGGCCGCGTCTGCCGTGCGCGGTGCGTCCACCGGTGTCTTCTCGCGTGCCTTTTCCGGCGCCTTTTCCGGTGTCTCTTCCGGTGTCTCTTCCGGTGCGGCGGACGGTACGAAGAAGCTCGTCACGGCCAGCCGGCCGCCCGGGCGGAGCACGCGCGCGCTCTCCCGCGCGAACGCCGCCAGGTCGCGGAAGTGCTGCGCCGCCTCCACCGTGTAGAGGTGGTCGAACGCGGCGTCGCCGCACGGCATGGCCTCGGCGGCGCCCCGGACGAAGCGGAGCCGTCCGGGTGCGGCGGCCAGGCGCTCGGCGTTGGCGCGCCGGGCGCGGTCGAGCTGGTCGGGGTGGATGTCCATCCCGGTGACGGCCGCGAAACCGAACTCCTCCAGTGCCAGAGCGCACCCGAGCCCCAGGCCGCAGCCCACCTCCAGGGCGCGGCCGGCGGTGTCGCCGTCGGCGGTCAGGGTCCGCAGGACGCGGCGGTAGAGGTTCCGCTCGCTGTGGACGCGGTCGTCCGCGGTGAGGGGGCGGTCGAGCGGGATGCCGTCCCAGTGGCCGAAGTTGATGAAGCCGCCCTGGAACGCCGGGACGGCGCTCAGGTCCTGCGGGCCGTAGACGGCCCGTACCTCGGGTGGGGCCTCGGCCGGGGCGCCGTGTTGGTCGGTGTGCTTCTCGTCACCGGTCATGTCGCCGAGGGTAGGCGCGCACAGGCGGTCCTGTCCGGGGTTCCGGGCCCGCCGGGGACGGCCACGGCCGGTTCCGGGCCATGCACCCGGCCCTTATTTGGTGATGATCTTCGTCTGGATGGCGTAAGGTGGTGTTCACCGACGCGGGGTGGAGCAGCTCGGTAGCTCGCTGGGCTCATAACCCAGAGGTCGCAGGTTCAAATCCTGTCCCCGCTACTGAAACCGAAGGCCCGGTGCATTGCGCACCGGGCCTTCGGCGTTTCCCGGGTCGCCGTCCCGCTCGGCTGCGGGCAGCCTGGGGGCGTGGGGCAGCGAACGGACCGAGGCGGTGGCGCCGGGCGGGCCGGCGGTGGGGTCCGCCGGGTCATCGGGGTGCTGCCCGCCCTGCTGCTCTCCGGGGGAGTGGTCTACGACGGGTTCACCCCGCCGCCCTTCACCGGCGTGCCGTTCTTCGTCGCCGCGCCCCTCATCGCGGCCCCGCTCTTCACGGCGCCCGCCACACTGCTGACCGGCGTCTTCGCCGTACTCGCCGTGATCGTCTCGCACCTTCTGGGTGATCCGCTGGGCGGGGTCCCGGAGCTGACCGAGACGGTGACGGTGGCGACCGTCGCCGCGTTCGCCGTCCTCATCAACCAGGTCGTCCGGCGCAGCGGCGAGCGGCTGGCCTCCGCCCGCGTGATCGCCGAGACCGCGCAGCGGGCGGTGCTGCCCACGCCGGCCGAGCGGATCGGCGGGCTGCGCGTGGCCGCGCGGTACGAGGCGGCGCAGGCGGACGCGTTCATCGGGGGCGACCTGTTCGCCGTGCAGGACACGCCGCAGGGCGTGCGGCTCGTGGTGGGCGACGTGCGGGGCAAGGGCATGGGCGCGGTGGAGGCCGTGGCGGTGGTCATCGGGGCGTTCCGGGAGGCCGCCGAGCACGAGACCTCGCTGGAGGCCGTCGCGCAGCGCCTGGAGCGGGCGCTCGCACGGGAGGGCACGCGGCGGGACGGGCTGGACGCCGTGGAGGGGTTCACCACCGCCGTGCTGGCCGAGATCCCGCGGGGCGACGGGACGGTACGCGTGGTCAACCGCGGCCATCCCGAGCCGCTGCTGCTGTACGCGGACGGGGCCGTGGGCGCCCTGGCACCGCCCGAGCCGGCGCTGCCGCTCGGCATGGGCGACCTCGCGGCCTGGCCGGACCGGGCGTACGAGGTGCCGTACCCGCCCGGCGCGACCCTCCTCTTCTACACGGACGGGCTCACCGAGGCGCGCGACCGCCACGGGGTCTTCTACGATCCCGCCGAGCGGCTGGAGGGGCGGGTCTTCCCCGAGCCCGACAGCCTGCTGGACGCGCTGATCGAGGACGTACGGCGTCACACGGGCGGCGGGGCGACCGACGACATGGCGCTGCTGGCCGTGGCCCGGCCACTCTCCGTGAGCGAAGGAACCCACTCCGCATAACATTTGATAGACCGTCAGAAAGTAGCGTGACGGCGGTTGCTCCTGAATGTCGGTCAAGTCGCCCTGTTCTGCCCGATTGTGGCCTGGTTGATCCCGCCGGAATGGGCGTAAGGATCAGTAGGAACAGCTTGGAATACGACCCCGGCGTCTATTAACGTTCGATAACGCAGCGCGGTCGTCCCAGCCGTCGCAGAGGCGGCACCGCGCGCATGCGCCGAATCCCGCAAGGGAACCGGGGAACCACCAATTTGGGGTGAATCGGGCCGAATCCGGCTCGTAGGAGACCTTCCTGCTCCGAACCCGTCAGCTAACCCGGTAGGCGAGAAGGAAGGAAAGGAGTGCGCCTCCGTGGCGTCCAACAGGCCTGCCCCCGAAGCCTCTTTCGGCTCGTTCGACACGCTCACGACGACGACCTACGCCCCCTACGGCACGTCGGGCGGTGCGGTCGGCGGTGCGGCCCTGGACCCGGCCCCGCAGGCCGGTGAGTGGAACCCCACGGAGGAGACGGTCCGCCCCGTGCGCGGCCGCCACCGTGTCGTCAAGCAGCGCAGCGGCCTGGCCCGCAGCTCCACCGTCCTCGGTGTCGGCGTCATCGCCGCCGTCGGCGCGGGCGGCATGGCCACCGCGCAGGACAAGCCGCGTATCGCCATTTCCCTGCCCGACCTCCCGGACGCCTCCGACCTGCCCGGCGTCGGCACGCTGATCGCCGACGACGAGGGCGACCAGGCGCCCGCCGCCGACACCTCCGGCACCACCGCGCTCAACGCCCTGTCCCCGGCCGGCCCCCAGGGCGCCACCGACGGGACGGACGCGGACGAGGGCGCCGGCGAGGCACTGCGCGCCCGCATCCTCCAGCAGGCCGAGGAGCAGCAGGCGTCCGCCGAGGCCGAGGCCCGTGCCGCCGCCGAGCAGGCCGCCGCCGAGAAGGCCGCCGCCGACGCGGAGGCCCAGCAGACCGCCGCGCTCGCCGCGGAGAAGGCCGCGGAGGCGGAGCGCAAGAAGGCGGCCGAGGCAGCCGCGGCCAAGGCCGAGGCCGAGCGCCTCGCCAAGCTGGCCGCCAGCTACGCGCTGCCCACGTCCTCGTACACGATCACCTCGACCTACGGCCAGGCCGGCTCGATGTGGTCCTCCGGCTACCACACCGGCCTCGACCTGGCCGCGCCGACCGGCACCCCGGCCAACGCCGTGCACGGCGGCACCATCAAGTCCGCCGGCTGGTCCGGCGCCTACGGCTACCGCATCGTGCTGGAGCTGGAGGACGGCACCGAGGTCTGGTACTGCCACCTGTCCTCGATGACCGTCAGCGCCGGCCAGACCGTGCAGACCGGCGAGACCATCGGCCGCGTCGGCGCCACGGGCAACGTCACCGGACCGCACCTGCACCTGGAGGTGCACACGGCGGGCGGCGACGGCATCGACCCGCTGGCCTGGCTGCGCGGCAAGGGCCTCACGGTCTGACCGCTCGCCCTCCGGCCGGCCCACCGGCACATCCGGCAGCCCCTGCAAGACCCCGGCAGCCCTGGCGGCACACCCCCCGACGCCAGGGCTGCCGGTTTTCTTGGTGCCAGTTCTTCTTGTGCCGGGTGCCGGGTGCCGGGTGCCGGATGCCGGATGCCGGATGCCGGATGCCGGTGCAGCTGGTGCAGACGCTGCCGGTGATCGGCCCAGGAGTCAGCCGCGCTCAGCGCCGGTACGGGTTGTACCCCCCGTAGTCCCGGTGCGGCGGAGGCGTCCACACCTTGCCCGTCGCGCGGGCCGCGAACGTCAGCGCCGGGCCGGCGATCTCCTTGCGCTGCCACATGTGGTGCAGCAGCTCCTGCTCGCGCGCCATGAAGTCGACGCTTACCACGCCCCGCTTGGCCCGGTGCCGCAGGAAGGCCAGCGACGTCGCGAACGCCTCGTACTCCCCGACGGCCCGCGCCGCCACCGGCCCGAACGTCCGCGCCGCGTAGGCACGGGCCATGCCCCGCGCCTGCATGGAGGAGAGCGCCAGCGGCTCGTCGGGCGACAGCCAGCCCGCCGCCGCGTACGCCGGCAGCTCCCCGGCTATCGTGCGCAGCTCACGCTGCCGGCTCCATATCGCCAGCCACGTCAGCAGCCCCAGCACGGGCAGCATGAACGCCCCGTACACCGCGAAGAACCCCCACGGCCCGAACGTCGTCGAGCCGTTCCACAGCGCGTGCACCCCCATGGCCAGGACCAGGCCCAGCACGGGAAGCACCGTCCGCAGCACCTTCCGGCGGCGGGCGGTCGCCGCCGCGATGCCGAAGCCGATGCCGGTCAGCACCGTGAACAGCGGGTGCGCGAACGGCGACATCACGATCCGCACGAAGAACGTCCCGGCCGTCACCGACTGGAGGCCCGCCGCACCGATCTCCTGGTCCTCCCCGAAGGCGTTGCCCAGGTAGAGGATGTTCTCGGTGAAGGCGAAGCCCGTCGCCGTGAACCCCGCGATCACGACGCCGTCGACCAGCCCGGTGAAGTCCCGTCTGCGGAAGAGGAACACCAGCAGGATCGCCGCCGCCTTCGCGCTCTCCTCCACCACGGGCGCCACGACCGTCGCGCCGAGCGTGTCGGCCGACGAGGGGTCCGCGGTCGCCGTGGCTATCCACTGGGTCGCGAAGGTGTTGGCGAGGATCGCGACCAGTGCCGCGGCGAACGCCCCCCACGCGAAGGAGAACAACAGGTTCTTCCACGGGCCCGGCTCCACCCGGTCCAGCCAGCGGAACGCGGCCATCAGCAGCGGCACGGGCAGCACGGCGAGACCCAGACCGACGAGGAAACCGGCCGTGCCGGTCTGCTCCCGGACGAGAGCCAGGATCACCAGGGCGCACAGGGCGAGCACGAGGATCACGGCGGTCGCACGCACGACCTTGCTGCGCCAGAAGGCCCGGCGCGGCTTGTAGCGCCACCGCGACCGCTCGGGCACGGCGTCGAACGCCGGCGCCGCCGCCGGATCGTACGCCGGGATGGCGGGCTGCGCAGGAACGCCCGGCTGCGCCGGAACACCGGCGAGAGGCTGCGCCGGAACACCGGCAGGAGGCTGCGCCGGAACACCGGCAGGAGGCTGCGCCGGAGGTGCTGCGGAGGTGAGGTGCTGCGAGTGCGACTCTGACACCCAACGACCCTAAACGGCCCCACTGACAGTGCGCGAGCGCGTTCCGCCCGCTACCGCACGGCTGTTACACGCGCCCGCTCAGACGCGGCGGAAGAGCAGGTCGTGGACGACGTGCCCCTTGTCGATGCCCTGGCTCTCGAACCGGGTGAGCGGCCGGAACGCCGGGCGCGGCGCGTAGCCGCCCTCGGGCACGGTGTTCTCGAAGTCCGGGTGCGCGGTCAGTACGTCCAGCATCTGCTCGGCGTACGGCTCCCAGTCCGTGGCGCAGTGCAGGACCGCCCCGGGCTTCATCCGGGACGCCGCGAGCGTGAGGAACTCGGGCTGGATCAGCCGCCGCTTGTGGTGCCGCTTCTTGGGCCACGGGTCGGGGAAGTACACCCGTACGCCGTCGAGGGCGTCCGGCTTCACCATCTCGCGCAGCAGGATGATCGCGTCGCCGTTGGCCACCCGGACGTTGGTCAGGCCGGCCCGCTCGGCGAGGGCGAGCAGATTGCCCTGGCCGGGCGTGTGCACGTCGACCGCGAGGATGCCCGTGCCGGGGTCCGCCGCGGCCATCCGAGCCGTGGCCTCGCCCATGCCGAAGCCGATCTCCAGGACGACCGGGAGCCCGCCGAACATCTCGTCCAGGTCGAGCACCCGCTGCCCGTCGATGTCCAGGCCCCACATGGGCCACAGCCGGCGCAGCGCCTCGCCCTGGCCGGTGGTGACCCGGCTGCGGCGGGGCTGGAAGCTGCGGATACGGCGCTCGAAGTGGGAACCGGCGGGGTCGGGCGAGGGCCCGGTGCCGTCCGGGAACATCCGGCTGCCGCGGCGCGCGGGCATGGCGGACTCCCCGTCGGCGGCGGACAGGTCTGCGGGGGGCGCGATCGACGCGGGCTTCTCGGACACAGTGCTGTCGATTCTACGGAGCCCCCGAGAAAACCCCGGCCGGGCGACGTGGGCGGGCCCCTATCGGTCCGCCTCGACGTGCGCCAGCGCCCGCCGCGCCACCTCGCGGCCGATGGGCAGGGACGCCGTGGCCGCGGGCGAGGGAGCGTTCAGGACGTGGACCGTCCTGGGCGCCTCGCGGATCAGGAAGTCGTCGACGAGCGTGCCGTCCCGCAGCACGGCCTGGGCCCGCACCCCCGCCGGAGCCGGCCGCAGGTCGTCCTCCCGCACGGCGGGCAGCAGCCGGCGGACCGCCTCCGTGAAGGCGCCCTTGGACAGGGACCTGCGCAGCTCACCCGCCCCGTACCGCCAGTGCCGCCGGGCGATCGCCCACGAGCCGGGCCAGGTCAGCGTCCCGGCCAGCTCGCCCGGGTGCACGACCGGCCACCGGTACCCCTCGCGGGCCAGCGCGGGCACCGCGTTCGGCCCCACGTGGACGCCCCCGTCGATGCCCCGCGTCAGGTGCACCCCGAGGAACGGGAACGCCGGGTCCGGCACCGGATACACCAGGCCCCGCACCAGCTCGGGCCGCACCAGCTCGAAGTACTCGCCTCGGAACGGCACGATCCGCATGGCCGGGTCGTCGCCCGCGAGCCGCGCCACCGCGTCGCAGTGGAGCCCCGCGCAATTGACCAGAACCCGCCCGCGGACGATCTCCCCGGTCCCCGTGCGGACCGCCACGCCCCAGGGCCGCCGGTCGACGGCCGTGACCCGCGCGCCGTACCGCACGTCGGCGCCGGACGCCTCGGCGAGCTGCGCCGAGACCGCCCCGTAGTCGCAGATCCCGGTCGTGCCGACGTGGATCGCCGCGATGCCGCTCACCTGCGGCTCGAACGCGGTGATCTGCGCCGGGCCCAGCTCGCGCACCGGGATCCCGTTCTCCCGGCCGCGCTGGACGAGGGCGTGCAGCCGGGGCAGCTCGGACCGCTCGGTGGCCACGATCAACTTGCCGGTCACCTCGTGCGGCAGCCCGTACTCGGCGCAGAACTTGACCATCTCGGCCGCGCCCCGCACCGCGTACCGCGCCTTGAGGGAGCCGGGGCGGTAGTAGATGCCGCTGTGGATGACACCGCTGTTGCGGCCCGTCTGGTGACGTGCCGGACCGGCCTCCTTCTCCAGGACGACCACGCGTATCCCCGGCGCCGACCGCGTGAGTGCGTACGCCGTCGACAGGCCGATGATCCCGCCGCCGATCACCAGCACATCACAGTCGAACACGCCACCGCCGAACCCGGACACCTGTGCCACCTCCCACCCCGATAGTGCACTGGCCCGCTGACATCGCCGTTAAACCAGTGGCCCGAAGGGGTGGGAGATGGATCACGCCAGGTGGTGCACCTCCCGTTACGCGGGCGCCATGAGCAGCGGGCGGGCCCGCTCCCGCAGCTCCGCGACCCTGGGCTCGTCGCCGTACGGCTCCAGCCGGTGCAGCAGGTCCCGTACGTACTCGGTCGTACGGGCCGACGAGATCCGCCCGGCCACCTCCACCGCGCGCGTACCGGCCGCGCAGGCGGCGTCGAGGTTTCCCGACTCCAGTTCGGCCACGGCGCTCACGACGAGCCGCAGGCCGTGCGACCGTACGTACTCCTCCGTCGGCCGCGACAGCGCCTGCTCCGTGAAGCGGCGCACCTGGCGTGGCGCTTTCAGGTCCCGGTAGCACTCGGCCGCGTCCGCGGCGAACCGGTCGTACGAGTAGAAGCCCAGCCAGGACGGGTCCGCGTCGCCCTCCCGGGAGCGCTCCAGCCACCCCTCGGCGGCCTTCAGCGCGGCCCCGGCCGCCGCCGCGTCGCCCGCCTTGGCGTGGGCCCGTGCCTCGACGAGCCGGAAGAACGACATGGTGCGCGCGGTGGCCAGGCCCCGGTTGCGCTCCAGCGCGGCCTGCGCCAGGTCCACCCCCTCGTCGGCGAACCCTCTGTACGTGGCCTGCAACGACATCGACGCCAGGACATAGCCCCCCAGGGGCACGTCGGCGGCGGCCCTGGCCAGGCGCAGCGCCTGGATGTAGTAGCGCTGGGCCGCCTCCTGCTGTCCGGTGTCGAAGGCCATCCAGCCGGCCAGCCGGGTCAGCTCGGCGGTCGCCCCGAACAGCGCCCGTCCGACCTCGTCCGAGTACGAGCCGAGCAGCAGGGGCGCCGCGTCGACCCGCAGGCATTCGGGCACCATCGAGGAGCGCCAGTCCCCGCCGCCGTACTTGGAGTCCCAGCGCCGGGCGTCCTCGGCGGCCTCGCGCAGCTTGGCCACATCGCTGTGCCCCACGCGCGCGTGCCCGCCGTCCGCGGGGTCGTCCGGGATGCCGGCGGGGGGCGCGGCGGCGGCAGGCGCTGCTGCCGCGCCGCCTATGGGGCCCGCGGCCCCCGTAGCGGGTCCGGTCGTCCGCCCTGCGGCTGCCGCGGCGGTGCCGGCCGCCGTGGTCGTGCCGACGGCCGCGGCCTGTCCTGCTTGTCCTTGTCCTGCCGGTCCTGTCGCTCCTGTCGGTCCCGCGTGGCCGGCTGGTCCGCCCGCCCCGCCGGCCGCCGCCGTCCCGGCCGTCCCGCTGGTCCGGCCCGCGGCCGTACCGGAGGGCTTCGCACCTGCCGCTCCGGCCGCCGGCCTGGGCCCGGCTCCCGGCCCCGTGCCCGGTGCCGTTCCCGCTCCGGGTGCCGCCGCGTCCGGCTGTCCCGCCGCGTCGGGCGCGGTGCCCTCGGGGCGGGGCACCAGCCGCTCCACGGACGGGTCCGCGGGGGTGATCAGCCAGCGTGACGCGGGCGTCGCGTAGGCGCTGACGGCGAAGGAACCCGCCAGGGACTGCCAGATGCCGCCCCCGCCGGCGCGGCGCCCGGCGAGATCGAGCCGGTACAGCTCGGTGGCCGACTTGACGGCTTCGCCGACGTCGCGCGGGAAGGCGAGGCCGACCTCGGGTGCCGGGTCGGCGTCGGCGAGGCCGATCTCGTGCAGGGGCACGGGCCGGCCGAGCTTCTGACCGATCGCGGCCGCGATGAGGTGCGGCGCGGCGCCCTGCGGCACCATGCCCTTCGACACCCACCGGGCCACCGACGTCTTGTCGTAGCGCAGGGTCAGGCCGCGCTGTGCCCCCAGGTCGTTGACCCGGCGGGCGAGACCGGCGTTGCTGATCCCTGCGAGGGCGAGAACGGTGCCGAGCTTCTCGTTCGGTCCGCGTAGCTCCCTGGACATGCGCCACCCCTCGACACCCAGACGGCCGCCGCACTGCCAGGCATAGGCGCGCGGCATTCGTAAACCCAGCGTAGTTCGCCGCATCCCCACCGTTAAGAGGCGCTGTTCCGTATGGCGGGATTGTTGTGCGTACGGGAAGTTGGCGTGCGCCCGCCGCCCCGGCACCGTGCTCCCGGCGTGTGGCCGTGCGCCTGCTCGTGCGCTCTGGCCCCTCCCTCGCGGTGGCCGCTTCCATGGGTCCTGCGTGGGTCGGCCCGCTGGACTGGAACCAGCGGGCTGGGGGACACCGCCGCCTCATTCCCCGCGGGCGGCGGACCGGTCCGGGAGACGAACAGCGCCTCCCGGACCGGACGCGCGAAGGACACGCAAGTCGCGGTTGAGAAGCAAGTTGTTGATAAACGTACGGTTTGATGGGCACGGAGATTGGCTGAATGATGCCCATCGTTCGACCGGTCGAACCATAGGCCTTTCCGCTGGGGCGAGTTGAGCCGCCGACGAGCGGCGGAACCCCCGGCCAGGGTGCGTCCGTGTCGGTCCGTCGAGCCGTCACCACATGGCCAATTGCCAGGGGCGCGTTCCCGTTTGCTTTCGCGCCGCCCGGATGCCCTCCCGTGCGCCTGTTGTCGTGGCAGCATGTCTCCATCGAGTGTGCTGAGTTTGTCCACAGGCTGTGGAGGCGGCGATGCGCTGGCTGGTGGGATGGAGCAGTATCGCCGCGAGCTTCGGTACGGCGGGAGCCGTCGGCGCCGGCGACGACGGCCGCACCATGCACCCCGTCGGCGGACAGCTCCTGTGGGGCGACCCCGATCCGCTGTGGGCGGTCGGCGACTGGCGCCCCGACGAGGTCCGCGTCGTCACCGTCGCCCCGGACGTCCGGATCGCCGTGCTCGGATGCTGCGCCGCGAGCGACGAGGAGCTGAAAGTCGGCCTGTTCGCCGCCCGCGGCGGTGCCCTGCGCCACCTCACCGCCTGGCCGGGCAGCTACACCGCCGTCGTCCAGACCGGCCGGCGCATCACCGTCGCCGCCGACCTGGCCGGCGCCCGGCCCGTCTTCCACACCCCGTGGGCGAACGGCACCGCCTACGCGACCGCCGCCCTCCCCCTCGCCGACCTCATCGAGGCCCAGCTCGACATCGGGCACCTCGCGGCCCTGCTCGCCTGCCCCGAGACCCCCGAGGCGCTGCGCGACTCCACCCCGTACGCCGGCGTCAGACGCGTCCCGCCGGGCCACGCCCTCGTCCTGCGCGAGGGCTCACGGGAGATCACCGGGTACGAGCCCGTCGCCTCGCTCGCCGTCGCCGCGCCCCAACTCGACCCCGACCGCGCCGTGGAAGGCGTACGCGACGCCCTGGTCGAGGCCGTACGGGCCCGGCTCACCGCCCCGCGCCACGCCCCGGCGACGGCACCGCCCGACCCCGGACCCGTCCCCGGCATGGGCCCCGCCGAGCGGCGCGCCGCCCGCGGTGCGCCCGCGCCCGGCATCGGCGCCGACCTGTCCGGCGGCAGCGCCTCCAGCACGCTCGCCCTCCTGGCCGCCGGACTGCCCGGCGTACCCGGGACGATCGTCGGCCACGGCACGGGCGCCGGTGAACGGCTCCTCGCCGTCACCTTCAACGACCTGACCCCCGCCGGCCGCGAACCCGGCAGGACCGCCGAACTCGAACGCGCCCGCGCCCTCGCCGAGAACCCCCGCCTCCACCACGTCGTCGTCGCCGCGTCCGACGAGGCCCTCCCGTACGCCGACCTCGAAGGCCCGCTCACCGACGAGCCCGGCCCCAGCCTCGTCGGCGCGGCCCGGCACCGCCGCCGCCTCGCCGCGGGCAGCGCCGACCACTTCACCGGCCACGGCGCCCGCCAGGTCCTCGACGCCCACCCCGCGCGCCTCGCCGATCTGCTCATGGACCGCAGACGCCGCCATCTGCTGCGGCCCGTCACCGCCCTCGCCAAGGCGTCCGGTCCGTCGGCGGGCGCCCTCCTCGTCCCGCTCACCGTCTACCGCGCGGCCCGCAGACTCGCCCGCACGCCCTACCGCGCCGGACTGGAGAGCGCCGCCGGCCGCCTGCTGGAGGCCAACCGCACCGTCCCCTCGCCGCGCGGCCCGCTCGACCTGTCCCTCGCGGCACTGGCCTGGTCGCGCCCGGGGCCCGCGGCACGCTGGCTGACCGGAGAGGCGCTGGCCGAAGTATCGGTTCGGCTCCACCAGGCGGCCACGCGCCCGACGTCCGTCCAGCGGCCGGGCGAGGCCCGCGCCCGTGCAGCCCTGGCCCGGCACGCGGCCGACCAGCGCGTCCTGGAGCAGGCCGCCGAGGTGCGCAGCCAGCGCCTGCACTCCCCTTTCCTCGACAACCAGGTCGTCCGCGCCTGCCGCGACCTTCCGGAGTCGCTGCGCGTCCAGCCGGGGGCCCGGGCGGAGATCCTGCGCGCCGTCCTCGCGGGCTCCGGCATCCACGACCTGCCGCCCGGCTGGGGCGCCACCGCCCCGCCGTCGACGGCGGCCACCCGCGCGGGCCTGCGGGTCGCCCTCCCGGAGCTGCTCGCCCTGTTCGACGCGCCGCTCCTGGCCGACGCGGGGCTGATCGAGGCCCGCGTGGTGCGTCAGGCCCTGCGGGCCGCCGCCGACGGCGAACCGGTGCCCCTGGACGGGCTCGCCGACCTGGTGTCCACGGAACTGTGGCTCCGCCGCCTCCTGGCCCGCCGCGGCACCTGCTGGACGGGCACGGCGGCCCCCCGGCAGCGCGCGGTCGCCGCGGGCGTCCCGCTCCGCCCCACCCTGGGCCGCGGCGCCCCCGCGCCCCGCTGACGGTGATCCTCCGTACCGACGGGCGCTAACGGCAGTCGATACGGGCCTCCGCCCAGTCCGCGAGCGCCACACCCCCGAACGACCCGGCGGGCTCCACGACGAGCTGGATGGACCGCTGCCCCCCGATGCCCACGTACACGGGCACCGCCGGATCGTTGCCGGAGACGACGGGCGACTGCCACAGCCGCGCCCCGCCCCCGTACACCGAGAACCGGACCGAGCCGAGCCCCATGGTCATGTCGTCGACGCCGACGAACGCCCGGTACGTCGAGCACTGCCGGTTGAGGTCGATCGTGACGGACGACCTGGCGTGCACGGTGATGCCGTGCCCGTACCGCCGGCCGCCGATCGACATCCCGTCGCGCTGCCACACCCAGCCGGACCCGGCGAGTCGCAGCTCCGGCTTCGTGTGGTCGCCGAAGAGCCCGTACTGGAGCCGGTTCACCTGGTAGACGGCCGGCGCGGGCGGCGGTGTCGGCTTCGGTGTGGGGCTCGGCGTGGGCGTGGGCCTCGGGGACGGCTTCTCGGACGGCGTGGGCGTGGGCGTCGGGGGAGGCGGCGTCGTCCTGCGGACCGGCGTCGGCGTGGGGCTGGGCGTCGGCGCCGGCGCGGCCCGCACGACCGGGGGCGGGGGTGCGGGCTTCGGCGACGACATGGGCGGCGCGAGTGTCGGAGGCGGTACGACGGGCTGCGCGACGGGCGGCCGGGCCTCCGGCTTCGGCGCCTCCGCGGGGTCGCCCGACAGCGCCCACACCAGCCCGGCGGTCGCCGCCAGCGTCACGGCGGCCGCGAGGCCCGCCTTGGCCGGGACGCTCAGCCCCTCGCCGACGGCACCCGCCCCGGCAGCACCCCCGCCGCCCGAACCGGCCCCAGCGGCGCCACCCGCGGTCGCCGAGCCGGTCGCCGCCGCGGCGGCGCCGGCACCGGCCGCGCCCGCGGCGCCACCCGCCACCACACCGGCCGCCTTGAGCGAGAACCCGGCGGCGAACCAGCCGATGACCGCGATCGGCAGCAGCGCGGGAATCCCGGCATTGACGTGCTCCAGCTCACCGGCGGCCAGCCGGCACTTGGCACACTCCTCCAGGTGCTTGCGCAGCCCCCGCTCGGCCCGCATCCGCAACCCGCCCCGGGCGTAGGCGCCGAGCCGGTCGGCGTAGCGCGCGCAGTCCCCGCCCGCGGTGAGCGCCTGGCTCACATGCGCCTGGAGGTACGCCTGCTTCAGCCCTTCCCGCGCCCGGCTGGCCAGCACCGCCGTGGCGTTGGCGGTCAGGCCGAACAGCGGCGCGACCGCGCTGGGCGACTCCTCCTCGACCGTCGTGTGCCACAGCACCGCCTGCCACCGCTCCGGCAACGACCGGAACGCCTGCAGGGCCAGCGACTGCTCCGCCTCGTGCATCGCGCGGACGTCCGCGCCCAGCTCCACCGTGTCCTCGTCCGGCAGCTCGGACGCCCTCGCCGCCTGCGCGGCGAACACCCCGAAGTCGTCGACGAGCTGCTCCCGCTTGGCGGTCTTCGTCCAGGCCGCCGCCACATGCCGCACCGTGGTCAGCAGGTAGGCGCGCACCGCCTGCTCGGGCCCCGCACCCCGCCGTACCGCCTGCAGCGTCCGCGCGAACACCTCGGCCGTCAGGTCGTCGGCGGTGTGCCGGTCCCGGCAGCACGTACGGGCGTACCGCTGCACCGCCCCGGCGTGGCGGCGGAACAGCTCCTCGTACGCCGAGTCGTCGCCGCCCCGCATGCGCTGGACGAGCGCGGCGTCCGACGGTGGCAGCTCCCGGGGCGGCGGCAGCACCGAGTCGGACGAGGTCCGCTCGCGCTGCGGCGGCACGCTCTCTCGGCCCTCCGCGGACCGTCGGCGGACACCCCTGGCGGCCCTGCGGCCACCCTGGCCGGGCACCTGGCCGGAAGCCCGCCGGTGCCCCGGCGCCGAAGCCTGCCCGGGAGCCCGCTCACCGGCGGTCCCGAGGGCGTCGCCGTCACCCAGCGGCTCGTCGCGACCGTCACCGCTCATCGCGACCGCCCCCGTACGACTGCTCAGACCCGAACACGACGCAAGCGTGCCACAGGGCCCGTACCCCACCCGCCCGCTTCCCCGTCAACCACTCATCCGGGGAGACTTCCCGAACCGGAGTCCACGGGTGCAGGTGTTCGGAGTGGCGTCAGTCGTTTGATTCGGTGCCGGCGCCCGAAGCAGCGGGATCCGGGCGTCCCGGCGCCGTCCCGCCGAAGGCGACGGCCCTGCCGGGGACCGGACCCCGGCAGGGCCCCGCCCCTCACCACTCGGTGGAGGGAAGCGGGACCGCCGCCGATCCGGCCGTCACGCCGGCCGCGAGCGCAGGCCCTCCAGCAGGATGTCGAGCAGCCGCGCCGAAGCAGCGCTCTGCTGGGCCGCGTCGGGCAGTGACGGCGCCGCCGTGGCGATGACCAGCAGCACGTCCGCCACGGTCACGTCACGCCGCAGCTCGCCCGCCTCGCGGGCCCGGTTCACCAGCTGGCCCACGACGTCCAGCAGCTCCGACACACCCGCGCTGTCCAGCTCGGCCGCCTGCACCGCGCGCGGCGCGACCACCCGCAGCTCGGGCTGACCCGGCAGGCCCCGCTGCTGCGGCACCCGCACCTCACCCGGAGCCTCCGGAGCCGCCTCCACGTCGACGCCCACGTGCAGCACCTGCGGCGGCAGCAGCCGCCCCGCACCCGAGGCCACCGACGTGCGCAGGAACCGCGACAGCGCCGACCACGGCTCGTCCTCCTGGCCCAGCGCGGCCCGCGCCTGCTCGGTCAGCCGGGCCGTCTCCTCCTCGGCTATTCGCCGTACCAGCACGTCCTTGCTCGGGAACCGCCGGTAGACGGTGCCCACACCGACCCTGGCCCGGCGCGCCACGTCCTCCATCGGCGCCCCGTACCCCAGCTCGCCGAACACCTCGCGCGCCGCCCGCAGGACGTGCTCGAGATTGCGCTGTGCGTCCACACGCAGCGGCGTCGGACGCGTCACCGCACCCGCCGTGACCCCGCCTCGCGCCCCGTGGCCGACCGCGTGCCCCGGGCCGTGGGCGGCCACGGCCCCGTGGCCGTTGCCCACCGCGTGCCCGCTGCCGCCGACCCCGTGCGCGGCGGTCTGAGCAGTCTGCGTCTGCCAATGCGAATCCTGAATGTGCATAGCGTTCCCCCGGTAATCGATGTCTCCCCCCGGAGACTCCCCGCCCTGACATCCGGGGCCTCGACCCGTCGCGCTCAGGTCACACGCGCGGCGTCCCGACACCCCGACGAGATACGAACATAGTTGAGAGGCAGTCAATTCAGAAGGGGCTGTTCCGTCCGGTGCGCCCCCCGATCGGAGCAAGGCCCGGAAGACTCCCGATTCTGCCCCCCGCGACCACCCTCCTTCCCTGTCCTGACCTGCGAAGATCCACTGTCCGGGAGGGAAAGCGCCACCCCGCGCCTCCCCGGCCGCCCGGTCACACAATTCGTCGAGCCTGTGGACAAACCCCGGCGCCCGTTGCGTCATGGGATGGTGACGGCTGCAACCTCGCGGGGAACGACCGCCGATTCCCCGGCACGTGTGCGCATTCTCGTCGTCGGCGGCGGCTACGTCGGGATGTACACCGCTCTGCACCTCCAGCGGCACCTCAAGGCCGATCTGAGACGCGGAGCGGTGGAGATCGTCGTGGTCACGCCCGACCCGTACATGACGTACCAGCCATTCCTCCCCGAAGCGGCCGCCGGCAACATCTCGCCCCGCCACGTCGTCGTACCTCTGCGCCGCGTCCTCGGCAGCTGCCGGATCATCATCGGCGAGGCCAAGTCCATCGACCACCGCAAGCGCACCGCCACCGTCACCACCCTCGCCACCGAGGAAGAGGGCACCGGCGCCGTCGAGGTTCCCTACGACGAGCTGGTCCTCGCGCCCGGGTCCATCTCCCGCACCCTCCCGGTCCCCGGCCTCGCCGACCACGGCATCGGCTTCAAGACCGTCGAGGAGGCCATCGGGCTGCGCAACCACGTCATCGAACAGATGGACATCGCGTCGTCCACCCGCGACCCCGCCATCCGGGACGCCGCGCTGACCTTCGTGTTCGTCGGCGGCGGCTTCGCCGGCGTCGAGGCGCTCGGCGAGCTGGAGGACATGGCCCGCTACACGGCGCGGTACTACCACAACATCAGGCCCGAGGACCTGAAGTGGGTGCTCGTCGAGGCGAGTGACCGGATCCTGCCCGAGGTGGGCGAGGAGATGGGCAAGTACACGGTCCGCGAGCTACGGGCCCGGAACATCGACGTCCGGCTGGAGACCCGCCTGGAGTCGTGCGTGGACCGGGTCGCCGTCCTCAGCGACGGCAGCCGCTTCCCGACCCGTACGGTCGTGTGGACGGCCGGCGTGAAACCGGCACCCCTCCTCGCCGCCACCGACCTGCCCCGCAACGAACGCGGCCGCCTCAGGTGCACACCCCGCCTCACCGTCGAGGGCGTCGAGCACGCCTGGGCGGCGGGCGACGCGGCCGCCGTCCCGGACGTCACCGCGGACGAGCCCGGCAGGGAATGCGCGCCCAACGCCCAGCACGCCGTGCGCCAGGCCAAGGTCCTCGCCGAGAACCTGGTCGCGTCGCTGCACGGCCGCCCGCTCAGTGACTACGCCCACAAGTACGCGGGCTCCGTGGCCTCCCTCGGCCTGCACAAGGGCGTCGCCCACGTCTACGGTCGCAAACTCAAGGGCTACCCGGCCTGGTTCATGCACCGCACCTACCACCTCAGCCGCATCCCGACCTTCAACCGCAAGGCGCGCGTGATGGCCGAGTGGACCCTCGCCGGACTGTTCAAGCGGGAGATCGTCTCGCTCGGCTCGCTGGAGCACCCGCGCGCCGAGTTCGAACTCGCCGCGGGACCCCCGCCGTCCCCGCCCCCCGCATCGGCGGCGACGGCCGACTCGTCCCCGGGCGCCCTGACCGCCGAGGACGAGCGCAAGGACGAGGGCGACACGACGGGCGAAAGGGACGCCCGCAACGGCCGGGACCCCAGCGACACAGGGGGTGCGGAAGAGCCCAAGAAGGGCCCCTCCGCCACCGATTGACGTCCTTTGTCAGTGTGTTCGGTCACACTGGACGTGTGACCATAGGTGGGCTTACACCTGCACAGAGTGAACCCCGCACGGCAACGACACCACGAGGCATAGAGATCCGTGAACTTCACGCGTTGGAGCGCCCGCTTCCCCGGTACACAGCGCCGCGCCGCCGCGCGCAGGGCCAGCCACGGGGTCTCGCCGACGCAGCGGGGGGAAGGCTCCGTGCCCGCGGCCCGCGGTGAATTCGCGGCGCAGCCACCCTCCCGCCCCGACTGCGCCCCCGATGCGCCGCCCGCCGCATCCACGACTCCACCCGCCGCCGTGCCCGCCATCGAGGACTTCTCCGTACGGGAGATCCTCGGCCACCTCCCGGGCCTCGTCGCCCTCACGTACGGCACCGATCACCGCATCGCGTATGTGAACGAGGCCTACGCGCACGCCTTCGGAGACCGCCCGCCGGGCGCCTCCGTCGCCGACGCCTGCCCCGAGCTCACCGACCTCGGCCTGCTGCCCCTCATGGACCAGGTCCTGCGCAGCGGCAAGCTCCGTACGGTCAAGTCCCGCCGCTCCCGGGGCGGAGGCTCGTACACGGTCACGTGCCTGCCCGTCGAGGTGCCCGGCGACCACGGCGGCGGCGTCCTCGTCCACGCCGCCGACGTCACCGACCACGCCGAGGCCGCCGAACGGCTCCGCGCCAGCGAGCGCCGCCACCGCGAGACCGCCGTCACGCTCCAGAGGTCCCTGCTGCCCCAGGAGTTGGAGCAGCCCGACGACCTGCGCGTCGCCGCCACCTACCAGCCGGGTGGTACGGACGCGGCGGTCGGCGGCGACTGGTACGACGTGATCACCCTCGGCGCCGGCCGCACCGCCCTCGTCATCGGCGACGTCATGGGCCGCGGAGTGCGCGCGGCCGCCGTCATGGGCCAACTCCGCACCGCGGTCCGGGCCTACGCGCGCCTCGACCTGCCGCCCCACGAAGTGCTCCAGCTTCTGGACGGTCTGGCCGCCGAGATCGACGCCAGCCAGATCGCCACCTGCGTCTACGCCGTCCACGACCCCAACGAGGGCCGCCTCGTCTACGCGTCGGCCGGACACCTGCCGATCCTCGTCAGGGACGAGGACGGCTCGGTCCGCCGCGCCGACGACCCGACGGGCCCGCCGCTCGGTACAGGCGGCTGGCTGCACACGTCCGGCACGATCGCCCTCCCGCCCGGCTCCACCGCCGTGCTCTACACGGACGGCCTGGTCGAGCGGCGCCGCGAGGACATCGACGAGGGCGTCGCCGCCCTGGAGCGCGCCCTCGCCGGCGCCTCCGGCACGCCACAGGTCGTCTGCGACCGGCTGCTGCGCTCCCTGGGCGTGACCGCCGAGCACGACGACGACGTCGCCGTCCTGGTCCTCCAGCACCCGTCCCGTACGGGCTCGGACGCCGAGCTGTTCCACAACGCCTCGCTGGAGCTGCTCGGCGGCGTCGAGGCGGCGCCACGCGCGCGTGCCTTCGCGTCCGGGGTGCTCTCCAGCTGGCGGTTCCCCGTGGAGCTGCGCGACCTCGGCGTCCTCGCCACCAGCGAGCTGGTGGCGAACTCCCTCCAGCACGGCACACCGCCGATGCGCCTGCGGCTGCGCCGCACCGACCGCCGGCTGATCATCGAGGTCACGGACGGCGACGACCACCTGCCGCGCCGCCGCCGCGCGGAAACGGAGGACGAGGCGGGTCGCGGCATCTCGATCATCGCCACGATCGCCTCGTCCTGGGGAAGCCGCCGCACGCCCGGGGGCGGCAAGGCGGTCTGGTGCGAGTTCGCGCTCCCCGGCTAGCCGCTCAGGCCGCCGACTCCACCGGCTGCCGCTCCGGCCGGTGCTGGGCCACGACCCGCGACTTCGCCGCGAGGTGCGGGTGGTCCTGCGCGGCCGTGAGCCCCCGGCCCAGCCGCAGCGCCAGCACGCTGATCCCCAGCGAGAACAGCACGAACGTCACGATGTACGGCCCGTGGAGCGCGGCCCCCATGGGCCCGCCCACCGCTGGCCCGACGGCCAGCGCGAGCTGCTTGACCAGCGCGAAGGCCGAGTTGTACTGCCCGACCATCGACTCCGGCGCCAGATCCGCGACCAGCGGTGCCACGGTCGGAGACAGCATGGCCTCACCGAGCCCGAAGAGCCCGTACGTGGTGATGAACGCCGCCGTCGCCATCGCCTGGCTGCCGTGCCCCAGCCCCGCGTACCCGGCGAACAGCCACGCCACGGCCCACAGCAGCCCCACGGAGGCGATCACGCGCGTCCGCCGGCGCCGCTCCACGAACCGCAGCACCACGAACTGGGCCACGACGATCACGGCCGTGTTAGCGGCGAGGGCCATGCCGAGTGTGGCCGGCTCGATCCCCGCGGCCTCGGTCCCGTAGGCCGCGAGACCCGATTCGAACTGCCCGTAGCAGGCGAAGAACAGCACGAAGCCCAGCACGCACAGCTGCACCATCGCCCGGTGCCCCAGCAGCGCCCGCAGCCCGCCGCGTCCGTGGACCTCGGATTCCCCGGGCCGCGAGTCGGTAATCGCCGCCGTACGCGGCATCCGCACGGTCGCGGCGATGCCGGCGAGCACGACGAACATCGCGGCCTCAATCGAGAACAGCAGCAGGAAGCTGCCCGGCCGGCTCTCGTCGACCAGCTGACCACCGATGAGACCACCGATACCGAGACCGAGGTTCTGCAGGAAGAACTGCAGGGCGAACGCCCGGGTCCGGCCCTCGGCGGAGCAGCACCACACGATCATCGTGGCGAGCGCCGGCTGCATCACGGCCGTCCCGGCCCCCAGCAGGGCCGCTGCCAGCACGGCGGAGGGGACACCCGAGGCGAGTCCCATGGCCAGCGCCCCGACGGCGGCGAGCAGCGCGGCCCCCACCAGGACCGGAAGCGGCCCCCGCCGGTCGATGGCCCGCCCCGTGAAGGGCAGCACGACGAGCGCGGCCATGGCGAAGACGGCCAGCACGGCACCCGCCGTGGTGGCGCCCAGGTCCCGCACCTGAGCCACATACACATAGAGATACGGAACGGTGAACCCGAGCCCGAACGCGCTCAGCGCGTTACCCGCCTGGATCCGGCGCATCGCAGCGCCCCTCGCCTTGGTCACACTCACCCACTTCGAACACGTACGACTGAACTCTGAAGACTTCAACACTAAAGTTCAATGCTTAACTCTACACATCGAAGGACTTCAACGCCAAGGAGCCCCATGGGATACTCCTGCGCATGTCCGAAACCCAGGAGCCGCGCGCCGAGCCGAGCCTCGACGAGCAGATCGCCGCCTACCAGCGCGAATACCGGGACCTCGACCCCCAGGTCGAGAAGGTGGTGTCGGCCCTGGGGCGGCTGAACCGCCGGATGAACGTCGCGTACGGCCGCCAGGTCGCCGAGCTCGGGATCAGCAACGCCGAGTGGGAGGTCCTGAAGACGCTCGTCCTCTCCGGGGCGCCGTACCGCATGGGCCCCAGCGAGCTCGCGAAGCGCCTCGGCCTCACTCCCGCCGCGATGACGCACCGCATCGACCGCATGGCCGGCGAGGGCCTGGTGACCCGCGACCGCGACGAGAACAATCGGGTCCGCGTGATCGTGGAGCTGACCGACGAGGGCCGCGCCAAGTGGCTGGAGGCCATGCGCATGGCCACATCCTTCGAGGAGGAGCTCCTCCAGGACCTGTCGAGCGAGGAGCGCGGGGTGCTCGGCGAGATGCTGATCCGCCTGCTGCGCCGCGTGGAGCAGGCCCAGCCGGACGCCGGCGGCCGCCTGTCCGACCTGGACTGAGGGGCCTCCTGGCGGGGAGTTGACACGCCCCCGCCGGATCCGTAAAGTTCTCCGGGTTGTCACGGGACCGGAACGGTTCTGCGACAGCCATCCGCCGCTGATGCGGCAACCAAACCCCAGCACGATCTCCCTGACCGGGACGTATTTCGGCATGCCGGAATTCATTCCGAAGACTCGATTATGAGTCGCCTGGGAAATCCGTTAGAGTTTGAGCGTCGGAACGGCCCGAGGGCCGGAAAGACAACCCCCTCTGACTGGGAGTCAGGCCCGAAAGGATCTGATAGAGTCGGAACCGCCGGAAAGGGAAAGCGCGAAAGCGAAGAACAGCCCGGCAGCCCGCTCCAGCGGGTGGCAGAAACGGAAAACGGATCTGCTAAGCTGGAAACACCGAAGGGAAGCGCCCGGAGGAAAGCCCGAAAGGGTGAGTACGAAGGAAGCGTCCGTTCCTTGAGAACTCAACAGCGTGCCAAAAGTCAACGCCAGATATGTTGATAACCCCGTCTCTCTGAGACGAGGTTCCTTTGAAAAACACAGCGAGGACGCTGTGAACAGGAAGCGGGACTATTCCTCCCGCCCTGTTCCGCTCAACGCGAGTGTTGACCCGGATCACCGGGAAGCATTCACGGAGAGTTTGATCCTGGCTCAGGACGAACGCTGGCGGCGTGCTTAACACATGCAAGTCGAACGATGAACCTCCTTCGGGAGGGGATTAGTGGCGAACGGGTGAGTAACACGTGGGCAATCTGCCCTGCACTCTGGGACAAGCCCTGGAAACGGGGTCTAATACCGGATATGACCACTTCAGGCATCTGATGGTGGTGGAAAGCTCCGGCGGTGCAGGATGAGCCCGCGGCCTATCAGCTTGTTGGTGAGGTAACGGCTCACCAAGGCGACGACGGGTAGCCGGCCTGAGAGGGCGACCGGCCACACTGGGACTGAGACACGGCCCAGACTCCTACGGGAGGCAGCAGTGGGGAATATTGCACAATGGGCGAAAGCCTGATGCAGCGACGCCGCGTGAGGGATGACGGCCTTCGGGTTGTAAACCTCTTTCAGCAGGGAAGAAGCGAAAGTGACGGTACCTGCAGAAGAAGCGCCGGCTAACTACGTGCCAGCAGCCGCGGTAATACGTAGGGCGCAAGCGTTGTCCGGAATTATTGGGCGTAAAGAGCTCGTAGGCGGCCTGTCGCGTCGGATGTGAAAGCCCGGGGCTTAACCCCGGGTCTGCATTCGATACGGGCAGGCTAGAGTTCGGTAGGGGAGATCGGAATTCCTGGTGTAGCGGTGAAATGCGCAGATATCAGGAGGAACACCGGTGGCGAAGGCGGATCTCTGGGCCGATACTGACGCTGAGGAGCGAAAGCGTGGGGAGCGAACAGGATTAGATACCCTGGTAGTCCACGCCGTAAACGTTGGGAACTAGGTGTGGGCGACATTCCACGTCGTCCGTGCCGCAGCTAACGCATTAAGTTCCCCGCCTGGGGAGTACGGCCGCAAGGCTAAAACTCAAAGGAATTGACGGGGGCCCGCACAAGCGGCGGAGCATGTGGCTTAATTCGACGCAACGCGAAGAACCTTACCAAGGCTTGACATACACCGGAAACACTCAGAGATGGGTGCCCCCTTGTGGTCGGTGTACAGGTGGTGCATGGCTGTCGTCAGCTCGTGTCGTGAGATGTTGGGTTAAGTCCCGCAACGAGCGCAACCCTTGTCCCGTGTTGCCAGCAGGCCCTTGTGGTGCTGGGGACTCACGGGAGACCGCCGGGGTCAACTCGGAGGAAGGTGGGGACGACGTCAAGTCATCATGCCCCTTATGTCTTGGGCTGCACACGTGCTACAATGGCCGGTACAAAGAGCTGCGATACCGCGAGGTGGAGCGAATCTCAAAAAGCCGGTCTCAGTTCGGATTGGGGTCTGCAACTCGACCCCATGAAGTCGGAGTCGCTAGTAATCGCAGATCAGCATTGCTGCGGTGAATACGTTCCCGGGCCTTGTACACACCGCCCGTCACGTCACGAAAGTCGGTAACACCCGAAGCCGGTGGCCCAACCCCTTGTGGGAGGGAGCTGTCGAAGGTGGGACTGGCGATTGGGACGAAGTCGTAACAAGGTAGCCGTACCGGAAGGTGCGGCTGGATCACCTCCTTTCTAAGGAGCACATAGCCGACTGCGAGCGAATGTCTCGCACGGTTGCTCATGGGTGGAACGTTGACTACTCGGCACGATCAGGAGATGGACCGCTAGTACTGCTTCGGCGTGGAACGCGGATCGGATCGAGGGATCGTGTCGGGCACGCTGTTGGGTGTCTGAGGGCACGGGCGAGAGCCTGGGCCTTCGGTACGCCGGCCCCAGTGCACTCACCACGTAGGTGGTGGGGTGATGGGTGGCTGGTCGTTGCTTGAGAACTGCACAGTGGACGCGAGCATCTGTGGCCAAGTTTTTAAGGGCGCACGGTGGATGCCTTGGCACCAGGAACCGATGAAGGACGTGGGAGGCCGCGATAGGCCCCGGGGAGCTGTCAACCGAGCTTTGATCCGGGGGTGTCCGAATGGGGAAACCCGGCAGTCGTCATGGGCTGTCACCCGCTGCTGAACACATAGGCAGTGTGGAGGGAACGAGGGGAAGTGAAACATCTCAGTACCCTCAGGAAGAGAAAACAACCGTGATTCCGGGAGTAGTGGCGAGCGAAACTGGATGAGGCCAAACCGTATGCGTGTGATACCCGGCAGGGGTTGCGCATGCGGGGTTGTGGGAATTCTCTTGATCAATCTGCCGGTTGGTCGGCGAGTCAGAAACCGTATGGATAGGCGAAGGGCATGCGAAAGGTCCGGCGTAGAGGGTAAGACCCCCGTAGCTGAAATTCATACGGCTCGCTTGAGTTTTTCCCAAGTAGCACGGGGCCCGAGAAATCCCGTGTGAATCTGGCGGGACCACCCGCTAAGCCTAAATATTCCCTGGTGACCGATAGCGGATAGTACCGTGAGGGAATGGTGAAAAGTACCGCGGGAGCGGAGTGAAATAGTACCTGAAACCGTGTGCCTACAAGCCGTGGGAGCGTCGGGTGTGCTTCGGTACACCTCGTGACTGCGTGCCTTTTGAAGAATGAGCCTGCGAGTTTGCGGTGTGTTGCGAGGTTAACCCGTGTGGGGAAGCCGTAGCGAAAGCGAGTCCGAATAGGGCGATTCAGTAGCGCGCTCAAGACCCGAAGCGGAGTGATCTAGCCATGGGCAGGTTGAAGCGGAGGTAAGACTTCGTGGAGGACCGAACCCACCAGGGTTGAAAACCTGGGGGATGACCTGTGGTTAGGGGTGAAAGGCCAATCAAACTCCGTGATAGCTGGTTCTCCCCGAAATGCATTTAGGTGCAGCGTCGTGTGTTTCTTGCCGGAGGTAGAGCACTGGATAGGCGATGGGCCCTACCGGGTTACTGACCTTAGCCAAACTCCGAATGCCGGTAAGTGAGAGCGCGGCAGTGAGACTGTGGGGGATAAGCTCCATGGTCGAGAGGGAAACAGCCCAGAGCATCGACTAAGGCCCCTAAGCGTACGCTAAGTGGGAAAGGATGTGGAGTCGCAGAGACAACCAGGAGGTTGGCTTAGAAGCAGCCACCCTTGAAAGAGTGCGTAATAGCTCACTGGTCAAGTGATTCCGCGCCGACAATGTAGCGGGGCTCAAGCGTACCGCCGAAGTCGTGTCATTGCAGCATGAGGGCCAACGCCCGCTGTGATGGGTAGGGGAGCGTCGTGTGCCGGGTGAAGCAGCCGTGGAAGCGAGTTGTGGACGGTTCACGAGTGAGAATGCAGGCATGAGTAGCGATACACACGTGAGAAACGTGTGCGCCGATTGACTAAGGGTTCCTGGGTCAAGCTGATCTGCCCAGGGTAAGTCGGGACCTAAGGCGAGGCCGACAGGCGTAGTCGATGGACAACCGGTTGATATTCCGGTACCCGCTTTGAAGCGCCAGCGCTGAACCCAGCGATGCTAAGCCCGTGAAACCGCCGTGTGCGTCTTCGGACAATCACGGAGTGGTGGAGCCGGTGACCCAGACTGGTAGTAGGTGAGCGATGGGGTGACGCAGGAAGGTAGTCCAGCCCGGGCGGTGGTTGTCCCGGGGTAAGGGTGTAGCCCGAGAGATAGGCAAATCCGTCTCTCATGAGGGTGAGACCTGATGCCGAGCCGATTGTGGCGAAGTGGATGATCCTATGCTGTCGAGAAAAGCCTCTAGCGAGTTTCATGGCGGCCCGTACCCTAAACCGACTCAGGTGGTCAGGTAGAGAATACCGAGGCGTTCGGGTGAACTATGGTTAAGGAACTCGGCAAAATGCCCCCGTAACTTCGGGAGAAGGGGGGCCACGTCTGGTGATGGAGTTTTCCTCCGGAGCTGGGTGTGGCCGCAGAGACCAGCGAGAAGCGACTGTTTACTAAAAACACAGGTCCGTGCGAAGCCGTAAGGCGATGTATACGGACTGACGCCTGCCCGGTGCTGGAACGTTAAGGGGACCGGTTAGCTGACTTTCGGGTCGGCGAAGCTGAGAACTTAAGCGCCAGTAAACGGCGGTGGTAACTATAACCATCCTAAGGTAGCGAAATTCCTTGTCGGGTAAGTTCCGACCTGCACGAATGGCGTAACGACTTCTCGACTGTCTCAACCATAGGCCCGGTGAAATTGCACTACGAGTAAAGATGCTCGTTTCGCGCAGCAGGACGGAAAGACCCCGGGACCTTTACTACAGTTTGATATTGGTGTTCGGTTCGGCTTGTGTAGGATAGGTGGGAGACTGTGAAGCTTGGACGCCAGTTCAGGTGGAGTCGTCGTTGAAATACCACTCTGGTCGTGCTGGATGTCTAACCTGGGTCCGTGATCCGGATCAGGGACAGTGTCTGATGGGTAGTTTAACTGGGGCGGTTGCCTCCTAAAGGGTAACGGAGGCGCCCAAAGGTTCCCTCAGCCTGGTTGGCAATCAGGTGTTGAGTGTAAGTGCACAAGGGAGCTTGACTGTGAGACCGACGGGTCGAGCAGGGACGAAAGTCGGGACTAGTGATCCGGCGGTGGCTTGTGGAAGCGCCGTCGCTCAACGGATAAAAGGTACCCCGGGGATAACAGGCTGATCTTCCCCAAGAGTCCATATCGACGGGATGGTTTGGCACCTCGATGTCGGCTCGTCGCATCCTGGGGCTGGAGTCGGTCCCAAGGGTTGGGCTGTTCGCCCATTAAAGCGGTACGCGAGCTGGGTTTAGAACGTCGTGAGACAGTTCGGTCCCTATCCGCTGTGCGCGTAGGAATATTGAGAAGGGCTGTCCCTAGTACGAGAGGACCGGGACGGACGAACCTCTGGTGTGCCAGTTGTTCTGCCAAGGGCATGGCTGGTTGGCTACGTTCGGGAGGGATAACCGCTGAAAGCATCTAAGCGGGAAGCCTGCTTCGAGATGAGTATTCCCACCTCCTTGAGAGGGTAAGGCTCCCAGTAGACGACTGGGTTGATAGGCCGGATATGGAAGCCCAGTAATGGGTGGAGTTGACCGGTACTAATAGGCCGAGGGCTTGTCCTCAGTTGCTCGCGTCCACTGTGTTAGTTCTGAAGTAACGAACTCCCTTGCCGGTTGAGTTGTTATCTTCATAGTGTTTCGGTGGTCATAGCGTTAGGGAAACGCCCGGTTACATTCCGAACCCGGAAGCTAAGCCTTTCAGCGCCGATGGTACTGCAGGGGGGACCCTGTGGGAGAGTAGGACGCCGCCGAACAATTATTAGCCTCAACCCCCGGTCTTCATGGCCGGGGGTTGAGGCTTTTTTGCGTTTACCGGACCCCGTTCACGAGGGGGTCACCAGACGCGTGTCGTACGCCAGGATCACCGCTTGGACGCGGTCCCGGGAACCCGTCTTCGCGAGGATGCGGCCCACATGCGTTTTCACCGTCGATTCGGCCAGGTGGAAGCGTTCGGCGATTTCGGTGTTCGTCCAGCCCTGGCCGATGACCGTCAGGATTTCGCGTTCCCGGTCGGTGAGGGCGGCCAGCCTGGGGTCCGGTGTCGGTGGGCCGCCCGGTGTGGACGGCAAGTGCTGGGCGTAGGCGTCCAGCAGGCGGCGGGTCAGGCGCGGTGCGACCACGGCGTCTCCGCACGCGACCGCCCGTATGCCCGACAGGACCTCCTCGGGCTGGGCGTCCTTGAGGAGGAACCCGCTGGCGCCGGCGCGCAGGCCCTCGTACGCGTACTCGTCGAGGTCGAACGTCGTGAGGATGAGGACGCGGGTGCGGTCACCGGAGGCGACGATCCTGCGGGTCGCCTGGATGCCGTCCATGCCGGGCATGCGGATGTCCATCAGCGCCACGTCCGGGCGCAGTTCGGCGGCCAGGCGGGCGGCCTCGGAGCCGTTGCCGGCCTCACCGACGATGTCCATGTCGTCCTGGCTCTCCAGGAGCATGCGGAAGCCGAGGCGCTGGAGCGGCTGGTCGTCGACGATGAGCACAGTGGTCACGGGGTGGTGTCCTTCGGGAGATACAGACGGACCCGCCAGCCGCCGGCCGGCGGATCGAGCGGGCCGGCTTCCAGGGTGCCCGCGTAGAGGGCGGTGCGTTCGCGCATGCCGGTCAGGCCGCGGCCGGGGCCGGCTTCACCGGGCGGTGCGGGGGTGCCGTGGACCGCCGGGCCGCCCGTGTCCGTGACGGTGACGGTCACGCCGTCCCCGTACGAGACGTCGACGGTGGCCGTCGCCGTGGGGCCGGCGTGCTTGAGGGTGTTCGTCAGGGCCTCCTGGACGACGCGGTAGACCGTGAGCTGGCGGCCCGGGGGCAGGGCGTCCGGGGTGCCGTGGACGGTGAACCGTACGGGGAGGCCCGCCGCGCGGACGCCGTCGATCAGCTGGTCCAGGTCGGACAGGGCGGGCTGGGGGGCCAGTTCGGCGGGTGGTGGGGCGGGGGCGAGGTCGTCGTCGCGCAGGACGTCGAGGAGGCGGCGCAGTTCGGTCAGCGCCTGGCGGCTCGTCGTGGCGATGGCGTCCAGGGCCTGGGCCGCACGCTCGGGGGACTTGGCGGCCGCGTACTTGCCGCCGTCCGCCAAGCCCGTGATGACGGAGAGGTTGTGGCCGATGATGTCGTGCATCTCGCGGGCGATGCGGGTGCGTTCGGCGGCGGCGGCCAGCTGGGCCTGTTGGTCGCGTTCGATCTCCAGCCGGCGGGCGCGCTCCACCAGCGACGCCGTGTACTCCTGGCGCGTGCGGACCGCGATGCCCAGCAGGGCGACCAGGGCGAAGGCCCACAGAGGGGAGATCACCTGCTGCTCCCAGCTGCCCGCCGGATGGCGGACCGTGCCCACGGCCAGCGGCACGGTGAGGAGGACCGCCGCCACGCCCAGGCGCCGCAGCGGCAGGCGCAGGGCGATGTTGAAGACGACGACGTGCTGGATGAGGGCCGCTTGGAGCATCGCGCCCGTCCAGTTGCTGACGAGTGCGAACGGCGCCATCGCGGCCAGCACCGGCAGCGGATGCCGGCGGCGCCACAGCAGTGGCACCGACAGGCCCAGGCTCAGCGCGAGGACGAGGTGTGCGGGCACGTCGGTGTTCTGGGCGATGTTGCGCCACCCGCCGTTCGCGTCGACGAGCGCCGCCGTCACGAAGAAGCCCGTCAGCAGGGCGTCCCAGAGGAGCGGCCGCCGCCGGTCGAAGGCGCGGACGCGGTGCAGGACGCCCTGCACGTGAGCGGTGAGGGCGCCTGTGCCGCGGTCGCGCGTCAGCTGTTCGGTCACCTGTGTCACGTCGTCATCCTCGTACGGGGCGGGGTCAGACGTCCCGGCGTTTCAGCAGGACCGCGGCGACGGCCAGGGACGCGGCCGCCCAGCACGCCAGGGCGAGGAGCGCCGCGGAGGGCGATGCGGCTCCCGGCAGCGGGCCCGCCGAGCCGAGCGCGCCCGCGGCCTGCGTGGGGAAGTACTTCACGGCGGTGCTCGTCGCCTCGTACGGCAGGGCGCCGAGGATCTCCGGTACGACGACCACGCCGGCGATGAACGCGCCGATGGCGCCCGCGACCGAGCGGAGCAGCGCGCCGAGGCCCAGGGCGATGAGGCCGACGAGCGTGATGCCGGCGGCGTTCCCGGTGATCGCGCGCAGCACGCCCGGGTCGGTGAGGGACGCGGCCTGCTCGGTGTCCCCGAGGAACACCTGCGCCGCCAGGAACGTGACCAGGTTGGTGACGAGGGCGGCCGCGAAGGCCGTCGCGGCGAACACGGCCGCCTTCGCCCACAGGACCGGGACGCGGCTCGGGACGGCGGTGAGCGAGGCGCGGACCATGCCCGTCGCGTACTCGCCGGCGGTGACGAGGATGGCGAGGACGGCGAGCACGACCTGGCTGAGCATCGTCCCGTACAGGGAGAGGACGACGGTGTCGATGTCGGCGTCGCCGCCTCCGGGCGTGTACGTGGTGGCCATGACCAGGCCGATGCCCAGGACCAGGGCGGAGGCCGACAGGACGGTGATCCAGGTGGAGCGCAGGGAGCGGAGCTTGTGCCACTCGGCGTGTGCGACGCGCAGGTGGGTGACGGCGTAGGCGGGTGAGGGGGACGGGGACGGGGACTGCGGATTCATGCGGCGGTGGCTCCCTGGTAGTCGACGGCGTCCTGGGTGAGGTTCATGAAGGCCTCCTCCAGGGAGGCGGTGTGCGGGGTGAGTTCGTACAGGGCGATCCCGTGGGCGGCGGCGGTGCGGCCTATGTGGGTGGAGTCGGCGCCGCGGACCTCCAGCGTGTCGGGCGCCACGGCGGTGATCTGTCCGCGGGGCCGCTCGGCGAGGAGGGCGCGGCGCAGGTCGGTGGCCTGCGGGGTGACGACGCGGACGCTGCTGCCGCCGGACCCCCGTACGAGGTCGTCGACCGTCGTGTCGGCGAGCAGCCGGCCGCGGCCGATGACGACGAGGTGGTCGGCGGTCAGCGCCATCTCGGACATGAGGTGGGAGGAGACCAGGACGGTACGGCCCTCGGCGGCGAGGGACTTGAGGAGCGTACGGATCCACAGCACGCCCTCCGGGTCGAGGCCGTTGACGGGCTCGTCGAGGATCAGCGTCGCCGGGTCGCCGAGCAGGGCGGAGGCGATGCCGAGTCGCTGGCCCATGCCGAGGCTGAAGCCCTTCACGCGGCGGTCGGCGACGCCGCTGAGGCCGGTCAGCTCCAGGACCTCGGCGACGCGGCGGCGCGGGAGGCCATGGGTGAGGGCCAGGGCGAGGAGGTGGTCGCGCGCGGAGCGCCCGGGATGGATGGCGCGGGCCTCCAGCAGCGCGCCGACCTGGGTGAGCGGGGCACGGTGGCCGGCGTAGGCGCGGCCGTTGACGGTGGCGCGGCCGTGGGTCGGCGCGTCGAGGCCGAGCAGCATGCGCATGGTCGTGGACTTGCCGGCGCCGTTGGGACCGAGGAAGCCGGTGACGGTGCCGGGGCGGACGGTGAAACTGAGGTCCTGGACGACGGTCTTCCCGCCGTACGTCTTGGTGAGTTCGTGTGCCCGAATCATGCTTTCGACGCTACGAAGGGATGGGCTGCGGGGCGTCCGACCGCGGGCGGGAGCGGGGGCGGGGGCGTAGTACCGGGGTACGACACGGAAAGGGGCTGCCGCCTTCATCGGGTTGCCGGGGTTATTGGGTTGCCCGGGCTCCGCCTGGTGGTCAGGATCGGAAGATGACGCACCTGATACGCCCCGTGCGGGCCGGCGAATGGCGTGAGGCCCGGGAGATCCGGCTGGCCGGGCTGCGGGACCCCGTCGCGCCGCTCGCCTTCCTGGACACGTACAAGGCCGCCGCCGCACGGGACGACGCCCACTGGCAGGAGCGGACCGCGCGGGCGGCGGAGGGCCGCGACGTACGGCAGTTCGTGGCCGTGGCGCCCGACGGCACCTGGCTGGGGACGGTGACCGTGCTGGTGGAGCGGAGGGGCGTCGACGTGCCGTTCGGCGAGGCCGCCGCTGTGGACCAGACGCATGTCGTCGCGGTGTACGTACGGCCCGAGGCGCGCGGCAGCGGCGTGGCGCAGGACCTGTTCCGGGCCGCCGTGGAGTGGTCGTGGGCCCTGCGGGAGCCGTTCGTGCGGCGCGTCCGGCTGTACGTCCACGAGCGCAACGTCCGTGCGGCCGCCGCCTACCGGAAGGCCGGCTTCGTACCGAGCGGGCGGACCCTGCCGATGGAGGGCGACCCCGAGGCCTTGGAGCTGGAGTACGAGCTGCGGCGGCGCAGCGGGTGCGCGATGGACGAGGACCCGCTGGCCGGGTAGTCCGCTTCCCGTACCGCTACGGCGCGGGTGCCGGCGCGGCCAGGGGCTCCGGCCAGCGGGCACGGGCCTGCTCCTGGGAGCGGAGCAGTACGAGGGTCGGCAGGCCCTGGGCCTCGCCGTCCGCGAGGAGTTCGGGGAGGCGGGGCAGGGGGGCGACCGCCGCGACGTCGTCGAGGACGAGCGTCATTGGTGGGTCGAGCCGACCGTCGGATGACCGTGCGGCCATGCGGCGGCCGTGCTCGACCACGTGCGACGCGAGCGCCGTGAGGAGTGGCATGGCCCCCGGGTTCGTCCGGGGGTCCTCGATCGGTTCGCCCACCAAGTAAAGGGTTCCCCCCTCGTGGATGAATGATTCCAAGGTCAGCGAATCAGTTCGATTTGGGGTGCAGGCCTCGCGGATGTGGACCGAGGAGAGACAGGCGAGGGCACGGACCGTCAGTTCGCGGGCGGCCTCGCGGCGTTCGGGGTAGCCCGTGAGCGCCGATTCGAGCAGGCCGCCGTGGCTGTTGGTGGCCTTGGGGTGCGTACGGAGGATGCGTACGGGCTCGTGGGCGGTGCCGTTGTTCTGGGCCCAGCGGTGGACCTGCTTGAAGGGCCTGCCATCGACGGCAGCCGCGTGGAGCCAGCAGCTCAGCAGGGTCTCGGCCGTGTCGGCGACGGCCGCGTCCATGCGGGCCCGGGGCCGTACGGGCGCGAGGAGCGCGGCGGCGCGGGCGGCGGCCGTGGCGGTGTCCTCGCAGCCGTCGGTGGGCGACCAGTGGAGGCGGGCCGGGGTGTCGCAGAGGTGGCCCGGGTCGTAGAGGAGGACGGGGCCCAGCTTGGCGCGGGCGTCCTTGGTGTCGGCCCACACCGTGGGGTCGGACGTGACGACGAGCGCGGGCCCCTCGGCCTCCAGGATGGCCTGGAGGGCGCTGGGGCGGCGGGCGGCGCGGTCGCCGTAGAGCAGGCGGGGCTGGGGGGCGGGGCGGGTGCGGGGGGGGGCAGGGTGGGGGCGGTGGTGCCCTCGGCTTGGGGCTGCGGCTGGGCCGCGGGGGCTTCCGCGGGTGTCGGGGCTTCCGCGGCCGGTGTCGCGTCCGGGGCGGGGGTCGCGGTCGGAGCCGGCGTGGGTGCCGTGCGCGTCGGCGTCGTACGCGTGGGTGCCGTACGCGAAAGGTGCGCATCCCGCGCATCCCGCGCATCCCGCGCATCCTGCGCACGCTGGGCCCGCGCGGCCGCTCGTACCGCGCGCCAGCGGGCCAGCGTGCCCAGGACGAACACCGCCAGCACGATGAGCACCATCAGCTCGCCGATCAGCAGCCCCCAGAACACGCCGTACCCCGACAGCTGCTCGGCCGGTGTCGCCGGCCAGGCCGCCGCCAGGTCGTGCGGGTCGGCGATCAGCGACCGTATGGCGAGCGGGGTGCGGCCGAACGTCACCCCGTCCGGCCACGAGCCGTGCGTGAACAGCCCGGCGAGTCCGGTCGCCGTCCACGCCAGCAGCGTCACGCCCAGCAGGAACCCCAGCAGCCCCACCAGCAACCCGTCGGGGATGCCCCCCTCCCGGCCGCGCTCCTCGGTCTTCCGCTGCATGTCACGCCACCGTGGACTCGGGTGAGCCGTTCATCTGCCGCTCGATGAGGGCCGCGCGCTGTTCCGCCTCCCATTCGGCGGCCCGCATGTCGTCGGGCAGCTCCGGCGGGGCGGACTCGGTCATGGCCCGGTCGGTGTAGACGAGGGGCCGTTCCGCTTCGGTGACCAGGTGTTTGACGACCTGGACATTGCCGTTGACGTCCCAGACGGCGATGCCGGGGGTGAGGGTCGGGATGATCTCCACGGCCCACCGGGGCAGGCCGAGGACCCGTCCCGTCGCCCGTGCCTCGTCGGCTTTCTGGGCGTAGATCGTCCGCGTCGAGGCCATCTTCAGGATGGCCGCGGCCTCGCGGGCCGCAGCCCCGTCGACGACGTCGCTGAGGTGGTGGACGACCGCGACGAAGGACAGGCCGAGGCGTCGGCCGAACTTCAGCAGCCGCTGGAACAGCTGGGCCACGAACGGGCTGTTGATGATGTGCCAGGCCTCCTCGACCAGGAAGATGCGCTTCTTCCGGTCGGGGCGGATCCAGGTGTGCTCCAGCCAGACGCCGACGATCGCCATGAGGATGGGCATGGCGATGGAGTTGCGGTCGATGTGCGACAGGTCGAAGACGATGAGCGGCGCGTCGAGGTCGATGCCGACGGTCGTCGGCCCGTCGAACATGCCGCGCAGGTCACCGTCGACGAGCCGGTCGAGGACGAGGGCGACGTCCAGACCCCAGGCCCGTACGTCGTCTATGTCGACGTTCATCGCCTCCGCCGATTCCGCCTCGGGGTGGCGGAGTTGCTCGACGATGTCGGTGAGGACGGGCTGTCGGTCGGTGATGGTCTCGTTGACGTACGCGTGGGCGACCTTCAGCGCGAAGCCGGACCGCTCGTCGAGGCCGTGCCCCATGGCGACCTCGATGATGGTGCGGAGCAGCGCGAGCTGGCCGGTGGTGGTGATGGCCGGGTCGAGCGGGTTGAGGCGGATGCCGTCGTCGAGGGCGGCCATGGGGTCGAGCCGGATGGGCGTTATCCCCAGCTCCTCCGCGATGAGGTTCCACTCGCCGACTCCGTCCTCGCCCTGGGCGTCGAGGACGACGACCTGGCGGTCGCGGAAGCGGAGCTGGCGCAGGACGTACGTCTTCTCCAGCGCCGACTTGCCGTTGCCGGACTCCCCGAGCACCAGCCAGTGGGGGGCGGGGAGCTGCTGCCCGTACAACTGGAAGGGGTCGTAGATGTAGCCCTTGCCGCTGTACACCTCGCGGCCGATGATCACGCCGGAGTCGCCGAGGCCGGGGGCGGCGGTCGGCAGGTAGACGGCCTGGGCCTGGCCGGTGGAGGTGCGTACGGGCAGACGGGTGGTCTCCACCTTCCCGAAGAGGAAGGAGGTGAAGGCGTCGGTGAGGACGGACAGCGGATCACGCATCATCAGGCCCCTATCGTCCTATCGTCGTCGTCTCGTCCGTGTCGCCGGCGCCGGCGGCCTTTCGGCCTCGTGGTGCTCGTGCGGCTCGTGGTGCACGTGCCGCTCGTGGTGCTGGTGCTGCTCGTGCCGTTCCTGTGTCGTGCTGCTGTCGTCACGGCGCCGCGCCCTAGCGGCGGATGCCGGTCGCGAACGGCAGGGTGTTCACGAAGGCCCGATGGTGCTCGCGGTCGCACCACTCCAGCTTCAGATACGACTTGCCGGCCGACGCCCTGATCGTGCGCTTGTCCCGGGCCAGGGCCTCGGGCGAGCGGGACGACACTGTGATGTACCCGACGAGATTGACGCCTGCCGCACCGCTGGCGAGATCTTCACCCCGCTGGTCGAGCCTGCCGTGCGCGGCGATGTCGCGCGGGTCGACGGTGCGGTTCATCTTGGCGGCGCGGCTGGCCTCCGCCTCGTCGTTGGTCTTCTCGGTGAGCATGCGCTCGATGGCGATCTCGGTGGGTTCGAGGTCCATCGTGACGGCGACGGTGCGGATGACGTCCGGGGTGTGGACGAGGAGCGGGGCGAGGAAGTTGACGCCGACGGGGGTCATCGGCCACTCCTTGATCCACGCGGTGGCGTGGCACCAGGGGGCGCGGGTGGCCGACTCGCGGGTCTTGGCCTGGAGGTACGTCGGCTCGACGGCGTCCAGTTCGGCGGGCCAAGCGTTTCGTTTCGTCATCGCCTGGATGTGGTCGATGGGGTGGTCCGGGTCGTACATGGAGTGCACGAGGGACGCCAGGCGGGACTGGCCCAGGGGCTGGCGGACGCGGATGTCGGCCTCGGCGAGACGGGCGCAGATGTCGGTCAGCTCGCGGGCCATGACGACGGCCAGGCCGGCGTCCTTGTCGAGCCGCTGCCGCTTGGCGCCGGAGGCGTGGCGGGCGGCGCGGGCGATGGCGTGGGCCTCGGCGGCCAGCTCGCGGTTGTAGTGCATGCAGGCGACGAGGTACGCGCGGTGCTGCTCGCTGGAGGTGGACACCATGGACTGCAACTGGTCGTAGGAGTCCAGCAGCCAGCGGGGGGCGTTCGGGTCGCCGCGCTGGGTGACGTCCTTGGCGTGGGCGTCGGGGTCGGCGGGCAGGGTGCGGGCCAGCATCTGGAGGCGGGTGACGAAGCCGTCGCCATTGGCCACGTGCTTGAGGAGGGTGCCGAAACGGTCCACCAGGGCTTCCTGGTCCTCGCTGTCGCGCAGGCCGACGCCCGGGCCCTCGATCTCGATGGCGGCGGTGACGGTGCGGCGGTCGGCGTGGAGCAGTACGGCGATCTCGTCGGGCCCGAAGGGCGCGGAGAGCCAGGAGATGCGGCCGATGCCGGGCGGCGGCCCGATCTCCACCTCGCGGCCGTCGAGGCGGGTGCCGGCCTCGACGGCGGCGGAGCGGTAGGTGGTGCCCTGCCGGAGGATGCGCTTGTAGCTGCGGTTGACCTCGAACCAGCGGTAGAAGGTGCGGCCGCGGTACGGCACGTACACGGCGGCGAGCGCGAGCATCGGGAGGCCGGTCAGCATCGCGATGCGCAGGGACAGCACGGGCACCAGCAGGCCGGCCATCATGCCGAGGAACGCGCCGAAGATGATCAGTGCGATCTCGCCGGTCTCGCGGTTCTTGCCGACGATCGCGTTCGGCCGGGCGCGGCCGATCAGATACGTGCGGCGGGGCGTGATCGGATGGGACTGGGTCGTCACCGCCCTCCACCTCCTGGTCCTGTGGTGTTGCTGCTGGTGCCTGTGCCGCCGGTGCTACGGCTGCTGTGCGGGGTGCTCGGGGTGGGCGCGCCGCCGCTGGGGGCGCGGGGCGGGGGTGCGGCGGAGGGGACAGTTCCGCCGCCGGCCCCGCCCCCGGTGGTGGTACGGGTGCTGTGTGCGGCGACGCCGCCGGAGACGGCGTTGGTGGGGGCCGGGGTGGCCTTCTGGTGGCTGCGGCTGCTGTGGGTCTTGATGCCCTGTGAGACGAGGGCGGCCGGGGAGGAGATGACGGCGGCGGCCTGGGCGCCGTCGGTCGCCTGCTTGCGGTTCGTACGGGCGGCGGCGATCTCGTCGCCGAAGCCGGGCACGAAGCGGTAGATCATGGCCGAGGCGAAGATCGCCAGCAGGATGATGGCGAGGCCGGAGACGACGGCGGAGAACGCGTCGGGCCCTTCCCCGGAGGACAGCGCCCCGGCGAGGCCCAGCACGATCACGATGACGGGCTTCACCATGATGACCGCGATCATGATCCCGGCCCAGCGGCGTACGTGGCCCCACATGTTCTTGTCGACGAGCCCGGCGTACACGACGGTCCCGAGGAGGGCGCCGACGTACAGCAGCGCGGCCCGGATGACCAGCTCCAGCCAGAGGATGCCGGCGGCGAGGATCGACACGAGCGACACGACGATCAGCATGATCGGCCCGCCGCCGATGTCCTCGCCCTTCTTCAGCGCGGCGGCGAACGACCCGAAGAACGTGTCGGTCTGGCCGCCCGTACTGGCCGCGATGACCTCGGTGACGCCGTCGGTCGCGGAGACGACCGTGTAGAGGATCAGCGGCGTGAAGGCGGACGCGAGCACGGTCAGCCAGAGGAACCCGACGGCTTCGGAGAGGGCCGTGCTCAGGGGCACGCCCCGAATGGCCCGCTTGGCCACGGCGAGCAGCCAGAGGACGAGGGTGAGGATGGTGGATGCCGCGAAGACGACGGCGTACTGCTGCAGGAACTTGGGGTTCGTGAAGTCGACGGCGGCGGTGCTTTTGACGGCTTCGCTGAGCTTCCCGACGATCCACGCGGCGGCATCGGCACAGCCCCGGGCGAGCGAGCTGAGGGGGTCTAGGGGGTCGCCGGGTTCGAGGGGGGTGGAACCCCGGTTGGCTGCCTTCTCGCCGTCCTCGCAGTAGTCCTTGGCGAGACCGACGATCAGATCGCACGGGTTGCTGCTGCCGCTCGGCGACGGGGTGGGCGCGGGTGGCGGCGTGGGCGCCGCCGAGGCGCGTGCGGCGAACAGCACGACGGACGTCTGCACGGCCGCGTATACGGCGACGAGCGGACGGACACGCTGCGGACGGCTACCGGGCATAGGTGAAGCCTCCGTATCCGGCGACCGCGTTGGCGATCTCGTCTGCGGTGGAAGCCCGGTTGTCGCCGTTGACCGGCGTGGGGCCTTCCTTCTGGCTGGACGACTGGATCTTCCAATCGTTCCCGACCCACTTCAGCTTCTGCGTGATGGTGAACCAGGTCTCGGTGACCGGCTTGGTGGAGCCTTCACCGGCAAGGCCCACGAGCCCGGTGCACCACACCTCGACCGTGGCGGTGCTGCTGTCCATCTCCGTCACCTTGGTGCCGACCGGCACCGTCCGGGAGACGAAGGCCAGCCCGTCGGGGGTCGAGCCGTCCTCGTTCAGGCCGACGTTCTTGAGGAAGCCGGGGGAGTAGGCACGGTCCAGGTCGGCCACGAGCTTGTCGGCGACGGAGGGATCGTGCACAGTGCGCACGATTTCGTGCCGAGTGGTCTGCTGGAACATCTCGGCGGAGCCCAGCGCCACCGCATAGTTCGCCGCCGCGCTCTGCGCCCCCTGCTCGTCCTGGGCGTAGCCCGTCGGGATCGGGCCGTTCTTGCCGGTCACCGGCTTCACGCCGGTGGCCGCCGTCGGGGTGGCCGCGGCGCCCCCGGTGCCCTTCGCGGCGTCGTCGCCCCCGTCGCCGCCGCGGTTGGCGAAGGCGATCGCGGCGATGAGGAGCACCACGACGCCCACGACGCCGATGAGCGACCGTGAGCTGCGCTGGGGCCGGCGGCCGGCGCCGTACGCGTCGCCGGCCGCGCTCTCGGGCAGGCGCGTACGGGTCTGGCCCGTACCGGCGCCGCCGCGCCCGCCGCCTTCGTACTCGTCGCCGAGGCTCATGACGGGTACGCCCCCTCGTACGACGGCTGCCGTGCAGGTGTCCGCGTGAACGCGGTGTGGTGACTGGACATCAGGAGACGCATCCTCTGAGGGGGGACCCGGAGCGGTGGGCGGTTAGACGGCCATCCCGTACACGATGGTGAACAGGGTCCCGAGCGACCCGATGATGAAGACGCCGGTGAGGCCGGCCACGATCAGGCCCTTGCCCTGTTCGGCGCTGAACGTGTCCCTGAGCGCGGTCGCGCCGATACGCTGTTTGGCCGCACCCCAGATGGCGATGCCGAGGCACAGCAGGATTGCCACGGCCATCACGATCTCGATCATCACGCGTGCCTGGTTGCCCAGGCTGCCGAAGGGGCCCCAGTTAGGGGCGATTCCGCCAATGATGGTGGTGATGTCGCCCTTCTCGGCCGCCAAGAACATGTAACTCACCGCCCCTGTTCGGTAGTTCGACGCCCCTGCCCCATGGCATGGGTCATCAACTATCTTCGCTGATGAAACCGCCCACGTACGACGACTTGGCGGGTCTCTTTACCCGATCCCCGCACGTTTGACCGACCTGGCGCCCCTGACCTGCGGCGGCAGTGGTCCATGTGGGTGCGAGTACGCGTGTGGTCACTCTGTGTATCACGGGGTGTGACTGCGGGCAATGACCGTCGTTGTTCCCTCTCTGGGCTGCTGAGACGCAGGTGGCGGTGGTGGGGGCGGTGGAACGACGACGCCGCCGCCGGAAGCCTCCGGCGGCGGCGTGAGCGCATTGATCTCTCGTCAGATGTTGGACTGCCCCGACTGGGTGAAGAGGAAGTAGCCCAGGATGACTACGGCGAGGGCGGTCAATGCGATGACGGTGATCGCGGCGGCCGTACCCCCAGAGTCCCCGAGTCGGCTCACCTTGTTCCCCATAGTGCTCTCCTGCGGTGCTGACCCGCGCCGTGGTCTCCGGCGGGGTTGTGGCACAGCCGTTTGCGGCTGCATGGCACACATTAGCGCAGTGGTCCAGACCAGTTGGCGGGGGTCGGGTGGAGGTCTGATGGAGGGGGTGGGGGCCGGTTGGAGGGGTTGGGCGACCGGGTGGAACCAACTGCCCGAACTCTCCGTCTTCCTGCGACACCACGCCGCGCGATGGCGGCGTCTTCGCAGGTCATCCCCTATCTGCGCGTATCGAGGCGGACACGGTGCGCGTATGCCGGGGCGGGTCCGGAGGGGACGGCGCGAGCGCCTTCGGTCCCATGAGCTGCGGAGATGACGCCCCGTCGGCCGGCGCGCACAGCATGCCGTCCTGCTGCGGCCGGTTCCTTCACAGTGTTGGCTGGATGTTCATCTGCGTATGCCGATGGGGTGTCAGAAATCACCTGGCCATGTGGTCGAACTCCCCGGCGCGCACGCCCGCGGCGAAGGCCTCCCACTGGGCGGTGGACGTGGTGACGAGCACCTCCTGCGGGTCCCCGCCCCGCAGCCGGAGGACACCGCCGGGCCCGGCGGTCCCGCCCTCGGGCAGCCGCCCGTCCTCGATGGCCTCCCGCCAGGTCCGCCAGGTGGCGGGGGCGAGGGTGAGTATCGCGCCGGTGGGGTCGCTGGTCTCGGTGAGCCTGACGGCGCCATGGGGGGCGGGGGCGAGGTGTATGCAGGCGTCTCCTTCGGCGCAGTACGACGACTTCTGCCAGCCTTGATGCGCGTGCATTGCAGGTCCTTTCACAGCTGAAGGGCGATGTGATGGATGAGATCCCGCGACTTGGCCTGGTCCAGGGCCACGGCCTCCATGCGGGAGAGCAGTAGCCGGTACTTCTCGAGCTGTGCCTCCGCGTCCAGGAGGACGGGGCCGTGTGACTGGTCGAGGTGGACGGTGTCCAGCTGGGGTACGGGGCCGCAGGCGTAGTTCACCGACTGCCCCGACCCGGGGAACGCGCCCGCGTCGAACGGGATGACCAGCACGGTGATGTGCGGCCGTTCGCTCATCTCCACCAGGTGCCGGAGCTGGGCCCGTGCGACACCGGCGCCCCCGACCTTCATCCGCAGGGCGGCCTCATGGATGACCGTGCGGTACGGGACGGGGGTGTCGCGGTAGAGGACGGCCTGGCGTTTGATGCGGTGGGAGGCGCGATGCTCGACCTCGGGCGGGTGCGCCACGGGGATCATCTGGCGGAAGATCTCGCGGGCGTGGTCGATGGTCTGGAGCAGCCCGGGCATGTGCGAGGTGTACGCGGTCCGCAGCGCGGTGGCGTGGTGCTCCATCTCGGCCAGGTCGAGCAGCGCGGGCGGCAGGATCTCGCGGTACTGCTCCCACCAGCCCTTGCTCCGCTCGACGGCCATGGCCGCGAGGGCGTCGACGTACGTCTCGTCGGTGCAGGAGTCGGTACGGGCCATGGCGCGCACCCGCTCGGCGCTCACGCCGAACCTCGCCGTCTCGACGTTGCTGAGCTGACCGGAGCTGGTCCCGAGCCGGCGTGCGGCCTCTGTTGAGGTGAGGCCGGCCCGCTCGCGGAGTCGGCGCAACTCGGCGGCGAGGCGAAGCCGACGGGCGGTGGCGGGCGGCCGCGAGGTCATTTGACTCCTCCTGGATCCGTCCTGGTGGGCTGGTCACTCACACGGGGGATTACGGCATGAGATCTCTCGAATCGGCGCAAAGGTTCTTTGCCGCTGCCTGGTCTGTGATGCAGGCCACTCGCCTGGAAGTGCACCGGTCCACGGACCGGCGGAGCCACCAGGCACGCGCATGACCGCCGCAACTCCCGGAACCGACCGGAGACTTCCATGCCGTTCACCGTAACGCCGCCCTGGGCTTACACCCTTCAGCTTCCCCCGGACCCACGCGGCCCGGGCATCGCCCGCAGTACCCTCCGCACCGTGCTGGCCGCGCACGGCATGCGGGCGCTCACGGCGGTCGCCGAGCTGCTGACGAGCGAGCTGGTCACGAACGCGTACCTGCACTCGGAGGGCCCGTGCACGCTACGGCTCCGGGCCATGGAGCCGGGGCGGCTGCGGGTGAGCGTGTGGAACGGCAACCCGGAGATCCCGCCACCGTTCCGCGCCGCCGGCCCCGCGGTCACCCGGCCGGGAGAAGGCGACGAACACGGGCGCGGGCTCCTACTGGCGGAGCTGTGCGCCGACGACTTCGGCGCGTACCCGCTGGAGCGGTGGGGCGGGAAGCTGCTGTGGGCCGAGTGCAGTGGGGCGGCGGATGCTGGGCGGGGGCGCTGATGTCCGCGCTCCACGCGTACCCGGCGCAGTACGGTGGAGTCGTCGCTGATCGGGACGCCGGCTCCCGCCCGCGGGGATGGAGGTCGCACACGATGCCCCTGCCTCGTCACCTGCGCGCCCGCCCGGGAAAGCTCCGCGAGCTGGCCGAGCAGATCGAAGAAGCGACGGGTCTGCGCGTGCAGATCCTGGGAGGATCTCTCGTGATGTCCCCGACGCCACGCGGCAAGCACGCGGGTGTTGTCTACCGGTTGGAAGAAGCCATCAGGCCCGCGCTGCCGTCGGACTTGGTGGCTGCGGAGATGGTTTCCGTCGAGATGCCGGAGGACCCGGACGACTTCGTCACCCCGGACCTCACGGTATGCCCAGCGGCCTTCCTGGAGTCGGACGACTGGCTGCTCGACCCACACGATGTCGAGCTCGCTGTCGAGGTGATCTCGCAGTCGGAGAAGGCCCGGGACACCTCCCAGAAGAACGACTGGTACGCCGTGGCCGGCGTACGCGCCCTCCTGGTCATCGACCCCCGCCACGGCGCCTGGTCCCTCCACACCCGCCCCGAGGGCGGCGCCTATCAGGACGTACTACGCGGTAAGTACGGCGAGGACGTCCCGCTGCCCGAGCCACTGTCGCTCGTCCTGGCGACGGGCCGATTGCCGATGTACTCGCCCGGCGGTCGGTGAGGCTCGGGAGCCGGCCGTCACGTCCACGGGATCGTCAACCACGGGCTGGCGGGATCCGTCATCAGGACGCGGTGCACAGCGAGGACATCCTCGTACCACTTGCCGAACTCCTCCTCGTCGAAGTGGAGGCAACGGCCGAGAACGTAGGCGGCCGAGAAGTCCGCCCAGGAGCGGTAGTTGGTCCGGACGAGCTGGCCGGCACGGATCACGGCGGACTCGGCCTCCGCGAGGGTGCCGTATCGGCAGACCAGGCCCCACCGTGCCATGCTCGAAGCGCGGCCGTAGTCCCAGCCTTCGATGGTGCGGATGTATCCGCTCTCGGGCAACAGGCCGTCAGCGCGGAAACGAGCCTCGTAGCGGGCGATGCGGCCGATGAGTCGCTGCACACCGGCCACTTGTGATTCGAGCTCGGTGGGGGACGGCGCACGGCCCTGCGTCACGCCGTCGGGACTCAGACGCGGCCGGGCGGCTTCCTCGGCTCGCGCACGGACGATGCGGGCCGCGGCCTCACGCCAGTGGTCGACGGAGACCGGGCCGGCGAAGTCCCGGGCCATCGAGCGGCGCAGTTGCAGGACGAACTCCCAGACGCTGCTGACCATGTCGGCACGCAGAAGAGCTTCCAGCGTGGCCAGCCACTGCTCGCGGTTCGTGACGCCCCACCACTCCTCCAGCGTCTCCTTTTCGATGCGATAGCCGACGCCGTGGTAGGCCATCGCGTTCCAGAACCGGCCGTTGTTCACAGAGAGGTGCGCACCGGCGGCCAGCCCGAAGGCCACCGGTCCCTGCGGGGGGCCACCTACGTCGAGCGTGTGTATGACATGTGGTGCGAGCCCGGTTCGTTCGAACTTGGCGGCGTGCTGCAGCCACAAGGCCCGGCCTTCCGGGCTTGCGGGCATCAGTCCCTCACACGGACTGCCCGGGTTCACCACGAGATACGGCGGATCTCCCGGAGCCCACACGCGGGCGAACCAGCTGAGCGTGTGGGCGTTGAAGACCGGATCCGGGGCTGGCGCGGGCAGCATGCCGGCGGTGTAGACGGCCAAACACTTCGACCGCGTCTGAGGGTTCCAGTAGGGGTGGAAGTAGCTGTCGTCGGGCCGGGCGTCGACGGAGGCTCGGGCTTGGGCCATGAACAGATGTGTTTGAGCGACGATGTCGTAGTACGCGGGCCAGTCACCGCGCTGCCGCGCCTCGTAGAGCCCACGCTCGATGTGGCTTGGGGCTTGCCAGCCCTGCGACGCGGACAGCTGTTCTCCCCTTGGCTTACTGACACGTCCATGTTCAAGATCTTAAGAGGAACGGCCAGTCGGCCGGTGATGCGAGGCAGCGGCGGAGTTCCTAGTTCTTGGGTAGGCTGGCGAGCCAGGAGCGATAGTAGGACTCCTGTTCCCTTACGGTTCCCACCTGCTCCAGTTCAGCTGGGTCGAAGATCTTTACGACTGCACCCAAATCGGTAACCGGTCGCCCCATTTCTCTGGCGATTACTTTGTATCCGCCGCCCATCTGAAGAGTCATGGCGGACGGGTAGCAATCCAGCCTGGATCCATTGCAGCAGATGCGCACACCGAGTGGTTCCCAGGTGTTTCGAATTCCCTTCAGGCATTCCCATAGGTCGGGCCCTCGCGCTTCGCATGATTCTCCATCCGGGCGTAGGACCCTTACCCATGCATCATTGGAGGACATGTCGAACTCCAAAATGGATTCGAGGAGCCCTGGCCCTGTCGCTGGGACGTAGATGCGGATTGCCTGTCTAGTCGCCACGGGTGTACACCACCAGTTCGTCGTCGTATTCCCAGAACTCGTCAATGTGCCAAACCCTGGTGACTCTGTCGAATGGAATTTCACCCTTGAAGGCGATTTCCCTTTCGAAGGGGTGTGGGCTTTCTGGGCCGAGTTCATTGTTCACGTTGATGCCGCCTGCGGGGGATTCTATCTCGTAAACGTACCCGCCCGGCTTGGCGGCCGACAGGGCGAAATCAGCGGATCGCGATGTTGAAACGAAGTCGCTCGGCACGTGGTTTACGACGTAATCGAGCAGAGATACGTCGCTACCGGGGGCCAGTGACTTGAACCCCCCTGCCCTTCTGATCTCCTCAGGTGGTCTCATGTCGCCCCTGTAAAGGATTTCACCTTCTTGTGGACACGGTTCGGGAGCGAGGCCGAGGCGGTCCGTGCACACACTCGGATTTCTTACGTATGTGACCGGGTTTGGTGAGGGGGCCAATCCGAGGGGGTCGGGGCTGAAGTAACGGGCGCTCTCGGCGTCGTAGTACCGGAAGAAGTTGTAGTGAAGCCCCGTCTCCGGGTCGAAGTACTGGCCCGGGAAACGTAGTGGTGTGTACGCCGTGCTCGCCGACGCCCACGTCGTCGTGCCCCACAAGGTGCTGCGGGTGTGCCAGGCCAGGGTGCCCGACTCGTCGATCAGTTCTGATGGGGTGCCCACCAGGTCCGTGACGATGGTGAAGAAGCGCTCGTCGATGGCCTCTTGTGGGGCGTCACGGTCGAGGATGCGTTCCGTTTGGGTCAGGGGCTGGAGGCCCTTGTGGTCCCAGGTGAGCACTACCGGGTGGGGGAGGTCGGCTGACTCTGTCGTTTGTTCGCAGAGCGTTGTGCCGTCCCACGTGAACGTTGTCTCCTCCGTGGGCGACTTCTTGGCTATTCGGCGGCCCAAGGGGTCGTAGACGTAGCGCCACGTCGTGCCGTCCGGGGTCGTGACCGACGTGAGGCGGTCCTCCGCGTCCCACTCGTAGCGCCACGTGTCCGGCTTCCTCGACAGGCGCTGCCTCTGGCGCAGGACTACGCGGCCCTGGGCGTCGTGTTCGTAGCGGGTTCGGCCGGCCCGCGTGATGCGGGTGCCCGTGTAGGAGCGCTCGCCTGTGGCCTCCTGGCCCGGGTGCGTTGACGGCCATGTCGCCGACGTCTGGTTGCCTGCCTCGTCGTAGGCGTACTGCTCCGTCCAGTTGGTGGCTTCGACCCGTGTGACACGGCCCGCCTTGTCCAGGGTGAACCTGCGCGGACCGGAGAGTAGGTCGCTCACCCCCGTCAGGTTGCCGTCCGCGCTGTATGTGTACGTGCGCTGCTGGAGCAGGCTCTCCCTGCCGCTCACCTGCTGGCTCGTCAGGCGCCCCAGCGCGTCGTACGCGTGCGTCAACGTGATCGTGTCGCCCACGTGGCGGGACAGCTCCCTGCCCGCCTCGTCGTGTTCGAACGTCAGCGTGCGGCCCGATGTCGTCAGCTGGGTGCGGCGGCCCGCCTCGTCGTACGTCCACTCGCTCACCGCGCCCGTCGGCGTCGTGCGGGACGTCCTGCGGCCCAGCGCGTCGTAGCCGTACCTGAGTTCCCTGCCGTTCACCGTCTCCGACAGCAGGCGGCCGTAGCGGTCCCGTAGGTGGGTGAGCCTGACCCCTGGGGCCGTCGCCTCCGCCAGCTCGTCGAAGATGTCGTACGTGTAGGTGGTGACCGCTTCGCCCGCCGTCTTGCGCGTGACCTGGCCCAGCGCGTTCCGGTCGTAAGTGATCCGTTCGCCCAGGCCGTTCGTGCGGGCCGTGAGGGTGCCCGCCTCGTCGTGCTCGTACGTCAGGGTGCGGTTGTCGAAGTCCGTCTCCGAGACGAGGCGGCCCGCCTTGTCGTACTCGTATGTCCAGCTCAGGCCCTGCGGGTTCAGGACCTCCCGCAGTCGCAGCTCCGCGTCGTGCGTGAACTCGTAGCGGACGCCGTCCGGGCCCGTGCGGGCCTTCAGCAGGTCGAAGTGGGTGTACTCGAACCGCGAGACCCCGCCCATCGCGTCCGTGTGGCTGACGCAGTTGCCCTCGCCGTCGTACGTCCACGACTGCTCCGCGCCGTCCGGGTCCACTCTGCGCGCCGGCTTGCCCTCCGGGGTCCACTCCAGGCGCGTCACCGCGCCCAGCGCGTCCGTGACGGTCCTCGGGCGGCCGAATGCGTCCCGGGTGTAGTGGGTCCTCGCTCCCAGGGGGTCCTCGACCGTGATGGGGAGGCCCCTCGCGTCACACCTGACACTTGTCGTGTGGCCCAAGGCGTCCCGCACCGACGTGAGGCGGCCCGCCTCGTCGTACGTGAACCTCGTCGTCCCGCCCGACGGGTCCGTCACCGACGTGCGGTTGCCCCGCTCGTCGTACGTCTGGCGCACCACCCTGCCGTCCGGGTGCACCACCCGGAGAGGGAGGCCGAGGGCGTTGTACTCGGCCGTCGACGCGCGGCCGTCCGGGCGGACGACCTTCGTGAGGTTGCCCGCCTCGTCGTATGCGAGGCGTGTGGTGTGGCCCAGCGGGTCCGTGTGCGACAGCAGGCGGTTGTAGCGGTCCCGTTCGTAACGGGTCACCGCGCCCAAGGGGTCGATCTCGGCGACCACCTGGTGGGCGTCGTTGATCAGGTAGCGGTGGGTCGCGCCCGTGGCCGTCGTGGCCGTCGTGATCCGGTGGCCCGTCTCCGGGTCCGTCTCGTCGTAGGACAGGCGGAGGGTGAGATGCCCTTCCTCGCCGCCTTGCGCCAGGCACCTGTCCCGCTCGTCGTACGCGTAGTCGTAGCGGCTGCCGTTCGTGTCCGTCCACGACGTCATGCGGGCCCGCTCGTCGTACCCGAAGCGGAGGGGACGGCCCGAGGAGTTCACGACCTCTGTGAGGTGGCCTTCCGTATAGCCGTAGCGGAGGATCTGCTGATCCGTGCCGTCCGGGGCCCCGCCGGCCAGGTGCAGGGCCGTGACACGGCCCTCGTACGTCGTCAGCTTCAGGTGGTGGCCGCCACTGTGGACGATGCCCGTCGGGGCGCCCTCGGCGTCGTACTCGAACGTGATCCAGTTGCCGTTGCGGTCGTCGATCTGGCTGAGCAGGGCCCGGTGTCGGACACCTCCGCGAAGTGCCACGTGCGACCCGTCTCCGGTGCGGTGATCGTGTAGCCGCCGTCCGGCTCGCGGCTCAGCGGCCGGCGCGGGCCGTGGCTCGGCAGGACGGGGACGCCCGGCGCGGGGTGGGGGTAGGCCAGCAGCAGGCCGTCCTCGCAGACGAAGACGATTCCCTCGGAGTCGATCTCAAGGCGCTGGTCCGCCGTTGACGACCAGGACGGGCCGAACCACCTTCCCGCCCGGTAGTCCGACGCCGCCCGGCGGCGGAACACGAGCGGCAGGACGCCCGGGAGCGTGAGGTCCGTCTGGGACAGGAACATGGCGCCGGTCGCCACGTCGACCGGGTCACCGCACTTCTTGACGGAATCCTCCGTCCTGGATGCTCTGGTCGGATCCGTGACTCCCTGCCGCGCCGCCGCCCCCGCCCCGTCGTCCGCCCCCTTCCGCACACCGTTGGCCAGGGCCTTCGCCCCGCTGCCCGCGCCCTTCGTGCCCAGCAGTTCCGGCAGTAGCCGGCCGCTGAACTCGTCCGGGTCCTTCTTCGCCGCGTCCCAGGCGTTCTTCAGGGCCTGGTCCGGGTGGACTGCCGTGGTCGTGATCCCGGCCAGGGTCATGTTGAGGTTCTTGTAGTAGTCGGCCGGGTGGGTGAGGTTGTACTCGTCGAAGGGGTTGAGGGAGCGGACGAAGTTCGTGATGCCGACCGTGCCCTTGGCCACGCCGCCGATGAAGTGGGTCGCGCGGACGCCGCCCTCCGCGCCCAGGTCGGCGATGTCGAGGACGAGGCGGTCGGAGCCGGCCGGGGCCGCCGGGGCCTTCGACGTCGCGGCCTTCACCAGGTCGGCCGCCCTGTCCGCGGCCTCGTTGCGCTGGCGGCGGACCTCGTTCAGCAGGTCCCGCGCCTCGTCGCGGCGGCTCTGGCCCGGGTCGCTGAAGGGGGCGGGCCGGGGGAGGGGGGTGTCGGTCGTGCGGGCCTTGTTGTACGCGTCGACCTTGTCGTTGTACGACGCGACCGCGGCCTTCGACGTCTCCTCGCCCTCCTTGTACAGGGCGATCGCCTCGCGCGCCTTCGTCTGGGCGGCCGTCACGACGGACGCGTACGCGTCCAGTGCCGAGGCCGCGTCCCCGAACGCGTCCGCCGCGCGCAGCCAGTCCAGGGGCAGCGGGGCGAACTTCTCGCGGAAGGCGTTCGCCGCCTCGCCCTTCCAGTGCGAGGAGTCCAGGCCCTTCATTCCCTGACCGACCAGGTCGAAGGCGGCCTTGAAGTCGCGGAGGTTCTTGGCGGTCGCGGTGATCGAGGCCGCGCTGCCGTGGATCAGTTCCTTCGGGTCCTCGGTCTCGCCCAGCTGCTTCTCGCCGACCCGGGCGCCGAGCGCCGAGGCCGCCGCGTCGCCGAGGTCCTCGACCTTGTCCGCCCAGCCCTCCGCGCCGACGTGGTCCAGGACGTCCGCCGCGGTCTCGGAGACCCCGTCGATGATCTCGCCGGTCGTCCGCTTCAGGCCGTCCCAGCCCTCGCCGAGGGCGCCCACGGCCTTGTCGAACACGTCGCCCATCAGCTGTCCCCCGCCTGCTGCTGCCGCACCCGCCGGATCGTTTCGTCGGTGGGCTTCAGCCCCTCCCGCGACAGTTCCTCCATCAGCCGTCGCTCATCGGCGTCGTAGACCCCGGCGCCTTCCAGCCGGCCGGCGAACTCGTTGCCGACGTCGTACGACGTGTCCCTCCAGACCTGCTTGACCTCCGCGTGCGCCTCGGCGAACGACTCCTCGCTCCAGTCCGCCCCGTCGCTGGGCCGCTGATTGCGGATCTCGTCCCAGCTCTTGGCGGTGACCTCCTCCTCGCTGAGGTGCGGGTTGCCGTTCACGGCGTTCGTGACGATCTTGATCGTGCCCTTGACGTACTGGTCCTGCTCGTGGAGACCGCCCGCCGCCAGGCCGATGCCCTGGGCGAGGGCGTTGCCGCGCTGCATCAGACCCCGTACGCCCCACTCCCAGCGCTCGCAGAAGGACGTGAACTGGGCCGCCAGGCCGTCGTGGCCGAGTTGCAGGCCGGTGAGCGCCAGTTCCGAGACACCCCGGCCCGTGGTGGCCCGGCCGATCGAGCCGAGTTCCTTCAGCTCGCCGTGCGCCTTGTCGATGCCCTCCGCGAGCAGGCGGAGCGACTCCGCCGGTGCCGCGATATTCGGCTCGCCGCCGCCGCTCATTCCGTCCCCCCGAGGTCCACGGCCGCCGAGTCGGGTACGACACCCTCCACCGGCGGGAACACCATGCCGTCGTCGCCGCCCGCGTCCAGCGCCACGCCCGCCGGGCCGTCGACCAGCGGCACCATCACGTCGAGCAGCCGCGCGCCCAGCACCGTGCGGTACTCCCACGCGCGATCGGCCTCGCCCCGGGCGCGGGCGAACCGGGCCAGTGCCGCCTCGTCCGAGAAGGCGCAGATCCAGCGGACACCCCCGTGTTCCGCCGTCCACAGGCCGTCCGGGCCGCCGGAGCCCCCAGAGCCTTCAGAGTTGCCAGAACCTCCATAGCCTTCGGAGCCTCCAGAGCCGCCCGCGCCCCCCTCCGGTGCCAGCGGCACAAGTACCGCCGTACGGCGGAACTCGCCCAGCCGGGCCGCGAAGTCGCGGTCCACGCGGGGCGTTGCATCTGCGGCCACGGGAACCACCGGCTCCTCCGCCAGGTCCGCGAGCCTCGATCGCCTGGTCAGCGGCGTGGCCATGTCCCCCGGTCCGTCCCCCTGCGTGGTCATGGGGCGGATGATCACACGTACAGGTTTTCGACAGCAACGCGGCGCGCGGGGGCGGCTGTGCGGGTGGCTCGATGTGCGCGGTGGCGTGACGAGGTGATCGGTTTGCGTCGCGGGCACCTCCTGAAGTAGAGGACCGGCGCCTAGACTGGGCCCCCGACGGGCCTTGGACGAAGGGTGGTTGACGGTGCGTAAGGGATGGCTGATCGCCGGGGCCTTCGTGGGCGCCGGGATGTCGTTCGTCCTGCTGCTCGTCGTCGGGACCTACTCCGCCGCCGCCGGTCTCTTCGGCGGTGGTGGCGGCGGCGTCAAGGGCGCCGTGGGGCTGGCCAAGGGTGCTGTGCCCGCCGCCTACCAGCCGCTGGTGCAGAAGTGGGGCAACCTCTGCCCCGCCGTCAACCCGGCTCTGCTCGCCGCGCAGTTGTACCAGGAGAGCGGCTGGAACCCCCGCGCCCAGAGCCCCGCGCAGGCCCAGGGCATCGCGCAGTTCATCCCCGGGACGTGGGCGTCCCACGGGGTCGACGGCGACAAGGACGGGGACCGGGACGTCTGGGACCCCAACGACGCCATTCCGTCGGCCGCTTCGTACGACTGCTCCCTCGCCAAGTACGTGAAGGACGTGCCCGGCGACCCCACCGACAACATGCTCGCCGCGTACAACGCCGGCGCCTACGCGGTCATCAAGTACGGGGGCGTGCCGCCGTACAAGGAGACGCAGAACTACGTACGGATCATCCGCTCCCTGGAGAAGAGCTTCGCCCGCCCCGTCGGGCGCGTCGAGCCGTCACGGCAGGCCGCGGGCGCGATCTACTTCGCGCAGAAGCAGCTCGGCAAGCCCTACCTGTGGGGCGGCAACGGAACGCCCGAGCACGGCGGGCGGTTCGACTGCTCCGGGCTCACCCAGGCCGCGTACCGGACGGTGGACATCGAGCTGCCCCGCGTCGCCAACGACCAGTACAACGCCGGGCCGCACCCGTCCAGGGACGAGCTGCTCCCGGGCGATCTGGTCTTCTTCTCCGACGACCTGACGAACTCTCGGGCCATCCGGCACGTCGGCGTGTACGTTGGTGGCGGGTACATGATCAACGCTCCGTACACCGGTGCCGTGATCCGCTTCGACAAGATCGATACGCCTGATTACTTCGGTGCCACACGCGTGACCGAGGATGGCGCGAAAGCCCTGCCCCAAGGTCCCCGCGACGCCTGATTCGTCTCCTGTTGCCAGGGTTGCGGCTGGGAACACCCGAGCGGGCGATGGCCGGAACAGTGCGTTACATCGCAGCCCTGAGCTGGGGCGACCCGTCACTCTTCGATAACGTCATGGTGATCGTTCCGTGGACAGTGGAACGTACCCCTCAGGCAGGTCGTTCCCTGGACTGAACGACGTACCGCACAAGGCAAGGGGCCGCAGCAGATGGCTGGACTCGCATCGGACGGTTCGAACCCCGATGTCAGCCTGCTCTACGACATCAACGGGCTCGCCAAGTCCGCCCCCACCTGGTTCGACCGGGTGATGGAATTCGTCGGCGAGTACGGGATCCTGCTCGCCCTCGTGCTCGTCGTCCTGTGGTGCTGGTGGGGCGTGCGCAGGCGCGGCACGATCGAGGACTCCGTCTCCGGCCTCGCCGGAGTGGTGTGGGCCCCGCTCGCCGCCGGCATCGCCGTGCTCGTCAACATCCCCATCCGCGGCTTCGTCGAACGGCCCCGCCCCTTCCGCGACCACCAGGGGCTCGAAGTCCTCGTGGACGGGAAGACCGACTACTCCTTCGTCAGCGACCACGCCACGCTCGCCATGGCCATCGGCGTCGGCCTGTTCATCGCCCACCGCAGGATCGGGCTCGTCGCCATCGGCCTGGCCCTCGCCGAGGGCTTCTGCCGGGTCTACATGGGCGTCCACTACCCGACCGACGTCGTCGGCGGGTTCGCCCTCGGTACGGCCGTCGCCCTGCTCTTCGCGCCCGTCGCCCTCGCCCTGCTCACGCCGCTCGTCTCCGCGGTCGCCCGCTCCGAGCGCCTCGGTCGGCTCGTACGGTCACGGCGCCACCCCGCCGTCCGGCAGGAGCGGCACCAGACCCTCGACCTCGCCGAGCCCCGGCTGGAGGCCGGCGCCTCCGGCGAGAGCGACCTCGCCGCCTAGACACACCGGAGGCGGGACCCTCAGAGCGACTGCGGGAACGCGAACAGGCCCTCCGGGTCGTACCGCGCCCGCAGCCGCGCCAGCCGCGCCGCCGCGTCCCCGTAGTACGCCCGCCTCCAGTCCTTCAACTCCGGGTCCGTGTAGTTCTGGTACGCCGCCCCCGACGCGTAGCGCCCCATCGCCGCCCGCGCCCCGCGCAGCCAGTGCCGCTGCACCGACCCCGGCGTGCCCGGGCGCCACGACGCGATGTACTGCGCCAGCACCCGCGACCGCCGGTGCACGAACGCCGTCGCCAGCGGGTCCACCCGGTTCACCGCACCGCCCAGCGCGGTCAGCATCACCCCGCCGCCGCCCCCGCCCTGCGCCACCGTCGTCCGCGTGAAGGCCTCCACCGCGCCCGTCAGCGCCGCCACGCCCGCGGGCGGCAGGGAGCGGTCGAAGAAGTCCGACGCCGCCGCGTACGTCTCACGGCCCAGCGCCCCCTGCGGGCTGCGCCCCGGCGTCGTGCCCGGCAGCAGGCACTGGTCCGCCGTGAGCCCCGCACAGCCGGCGTACACCAGCATCGCGTCCAGGTAACCGCGCTCCCGCACCGCCACCGACGCCGCCGGAGCGCCCGCCCCGTCCGCGAGCCGGTCCAGGGCGTTCATCAGCTCCGCGCGGCCGCCCAGCGTGAACACCGTCACCGTGACCGTCGGCGTCCCGCTCCCCGCGCCCGCCGCCACGTGCAGGTTCGTCCACATCTCGTCCGGCAGGTCCGGGCCCCACTCCTGCCACGCGGCCACCACCGCACGCGCCCTCGACCAGGGCCAGTTGAGATACGCGGAGACCGTCGCGGGCGCCGGGTGCGTACGGAACCGCAGCTCCGTCACCACGCCGAAGGTGCCGTTCCCGGCGCCCCGCAGCGCCCAGAACAGGTCCGGGTGCCGGTCGGCGTCCACCGTCAGCCGGCGGCCGTCCGCCGTGACGAGCGTCGCGCCCGTCAGACTGTCGCAGGTCAGGCCGTACGCCCGGGAGGCCACCCCGTGGCCGCCGCCCAGGGTCAGGCCCGAGACGCCGACCGTCGGGCAGGAGCCCGCGGGGATGGTGCGGCCACGCGGCACGAGCGCCCGGTAGACGGGGGCCAGCTTGGCGCCCGCCCCGACGACGGCACCGTCCGCGCCGTCCGTCTCGACGCGGGACAGCTTCGACACGTCGACGACCAGGCGGCCGTCACCGCTGGACCAACCCGCGTAGGAGTGGCCGCCGTTGCGGATCGCGACCGGGACGCCGTGGCGACGGGCGAAGGCCAGGCACTCCCGTACGTCGTCCTCGCCCGCCACGTACGCGACGGCGGCGGGCCTCAGCGTGTCGAAACGGGTGTTGTACAGCTGCCGGGCGGTCGCGTACGCCGCGTCCTCCGGGCGTACGAGCAGGCCGTCGAGACCCTTGGCCAGCGCCTGCCAGTCCAAGCGGGCCGCCGAGGCCGTGGGCGAAGGGGTCGGGGAAGAGGACGGGGACGGGGACGCGGGCGGTCTTCGGGCGCCGCCGCCCCCGCCCGTGCAGGACGTCGTGGCGAAGGCAAGTGCCGTACCGAACCCTGTGGTGAGCAGCGCGCGCCGGTCCATGGCGTCACTGTCGCACGCCGTGCTCCACCTTCGACATGTGCGCGGCCGCATCGGACCGCGCCCGGTCGCGGGAGCGCCGTGCGGGCCCCGACCACCCGCAGGTGCACCGGGCGACGGCGAAGGAGCCGCGTTCCGTGGTGGTGGTCAGGTGCGGATCGCCCGGAACAGGCGGCTGTTGCTGCGGGTCATGCGGGTGCACACCTCCAACCGTACCCGGGGAATTGGTGTGCGTGACGGGGAGCCGGAGCGGTCGTTATCCGGGCGGGTGGGGGTCTCGGGCAGGCAGGGTCAAGGCGTTGGGGGTTGGCAGGCGATGGTGGTGCAGAAGCTCAGGCGCGGGGGCGGCGCGTTCGCCGTCGCCACGGCCGTGGCGGTGGTGGCCGCGACGCTCACGGGGCTCACCGGATGTTCCGGCGCGGCCGACGCCAGCCCACCGGGCCCCGGCCCCGGGCCGGCGGCCGAGGTCGTGCGCGAGGCCCCCGACGCGCTGACCCGGGCCGGCACGTCGAAGGCGCGGACGTCCATGGAGATGGCGGCCGGCGGGACCCGCGTGACCATCCACGGCGAGGGCGGCTACGACTTCCGCAGGCGCCACGGGCGGCTCCAGGTCGTCCTGCCGGCGGAACCCTCCACGGCCGGGAAGCGCCGGCCGATCACCGAGCTGTTCACGCCCGGGGCGCTCTACATGAAGAACCGGGGTGCCGGGGTGCCCGCCGACAAGTGGGTGCGCATCGACACCGCCACGCTCGCGGACGGCAACCTCGTCACGGGCGGCGCCACGGACCCGGCCGCGGCCGCCGAGTTGCTGCGCGCGGCGCGCCAGGTGACGTACGTGGGCGAGGCGCGGCTCTCGGGCGTGCAGGTCGCGCACTACCGGGGCACCACCGACATCGGCGACGCGGCGAAGGTGGCGTCGCCGCAGGTGCGCGGGGCGCTGGCCGCGGCGGCGAAAGGGTTCACCACGGACACGGTGCCGTTCGACGTGTACCTGGACGAGGAGGGCCGCCCGCGCAAGGTGCGGCACCGGTTCAGCTTCGCCAACCAGGGCCGTGAGGTGGCCGTCGCGTCGACGACGCTGCTGTACGGATTCGGGACGCCCGTCGACGTACGGCTGCCGCCGCGGGGGGACATCTTCGCGGGGAAGGTGGAGGGATGAGGGTGGTCGCCGACCGGCTCCGGGGGACCAGAAGAATGGTCCGGACGTGCCATGCGCGGTGTGTGTTCCGCTCCCTACGCTAGGAAGCCGACACCGGCTGGAAGAGGTGAACGCACGTGGCCCCGATCAGTACGACGACCGTCCAGGACCACGTCGCGCTCGCCGAGATCGAGCTGTGCGGTGAGCTGATCATCGCCGCTTCCGCCACGCAGGCGGACCGGCTCAGCGCCGACCGTATCGACGAGGTGCTGAACGTGATCCCGGGGGCGGGAGCGGGGACCGGCGACGACTGAGGCCCGGTCCCTTCGCGGGCCGCCCAGGGATGCTTTTCGGTCAGGTATGTCGTCAGGTCCGCATCATGCGGGCGATCGCCTTCGTCGCCTCTTCGACCTTCGCGTCGATCTCGTCGCCGCCCTTGACGGCCGCGTCCGCGACACAGTGGCGCAGGTGCTCCTCCAGCAGCTGGAGCGCGAAGGACTGCAGCGCCTTCGTCGACGCGGACACCTGCGTGAGTATGTCGATGCAGTAGACGTCCTCGTCGACCATCCGCTGCAGGCCCCTGATCTGGCCCTCGATCCGGCGCAGTCGCTTGAGGTGCTCGTCCTTCTGCTTGTGGTATCCGTGCACCCCGTGACCGTGGTCTCCGTCGGTGTGCGCGGGGGCCGCCTCGTGGCCCGAGACCGGAAGGCCGGCCGCCTCGGTGGTCGTCATCTGGTCCTCCCGTTGTCCACAAAGGGCCCTTATACCCCTCGTGGGTATATGGTACCGATCCTCGCCGGATCGTGCGGGGTCGGTTCGGTTCACTGTGCCTGATGGGCGACACTGAAGAACGCCGGTTCGCCGTGGCCGGATGATGCGCCTAGCATCAGCCTGACCGAATTCCATGCACCCGAGGGACCCCACGTGCGCTTTCGTCTGACCCCCAGGGAGACGAGCTTCTACGACATGTTCTCCGCGTCCGCGGACAACATCGTCACCGGCTCGAAGCTCCTGATGGAACTGCTCGGAGCGGAGGTGTCCGCGCGGGCCGAGATCGCGGAGCGCATGCGGGCGGCGGAGCACGCGGGGGACGACGCGACCCACGCGATCTTCCACCAGCTGAACTCCTCCTTCATCACGCCGTTCGACCGCGAGGACATCTACGCCCTCGCCTCGTCGCTCGACGACATCATGGACTTCATGGAGGAGGCCGTCGACCTCGTTGTCCTCTACAACATCGAGGAGCTGCCGAAGGGTGTCGAGCAGCAGATCGAGGTGCTGGCCCGGGCTGCCGAGCTGACCGCCGAGGCCATGCCGCACCTGCGGACGATGGACAACCTCACCGAGTACTGGATCGAGGTCAACCGGCTCGAGAACCAGGCCGACCAGATCCACCGCAAGCTGCTCGCCCACCTCTTCAACGGCAAGTACGACGCCATCGAGGTGCTGAAGCTGAAGCAGATCGTGGACGTGCTGGAGGAGGCGGCCGACGCCTTCGAGCACGTGGCGAACACGGTGGAGACCATCGCCGTCAAGGAGTCCTGAGGCTTCGTGGACACCTTTGCGCTGGTCGTGACCGTCGGGGTCGCGCTCTTCTTCACGTACACGAACGGCTTCCACGACTCGGCGAACGCCATCGCCACGTCGGTGTCGACCCGGGCCCTGACCCCGCGCGCCGCGCTGCTCATGGCCGCGGTCATGAACCTGGCCGGTGCCTTCCTGGGCAGCGGGGTCGCCAAGACCGTCAGCGAGGGCCTGATCGCCACGCCCCAGGGCGACAAGGGGATGGGCATCCTCTTCGCCGCGCTGGTGGGTGCGATCGTCTGGAACCTGATCACCTGGTACTTCGGCCTGCCGTCGTCGTCCTCGCACGCGCTGTTCGGCGGCATGGTGGGCGCCGCGCTGGCCGGGGGCACGGAAGTCATCTGGTCCGGGGTGATCGAGAAGATCGTCATCCCGATGTTCATCTCGCCGTTCGTCGGCCTGATCGTCGGCTATCTGGTGATGGCCGCGATCATGTGGCTGTTCCGGAAGGCCGGCCCGCACAAGACCAAGCGGGGCTTCCGCATCGCGCAGACCGTCTCGGCGGCCGGCATGGCGCTCGGCCACGGCCTCCAGGACGCCCAGAAGACCATGGGCATCGTGGTGATGGCCCTGGTCATCGCCGATGTGGAGCAGGCCGGCGACCCGATCCCGCTGTGGGTGAAGGTCGCGAGCGCGGTGATGCTGTCCCTCGGTACGTACGCGGGCGGCTGGCGCATCATGCGGACGCTGGGGCGCCGCATCATCGAGCTGGACCCGCCGCAGGGCTTCGCGGCGGAGACCACGGCGGCGTCCGTCATGTACTCGGCGTCGTTCATGTTCCACGCGCCGATCTCCACGACGCATGTGATCACCTCGGCGATCATGGGTGTGGGGGCGACGAAGCGGGTGAACGCGGTGCGGTGGGGCGTCGCGAAGAACATCGTGCTCGGGTGGTTCATCACCATGCCGGCGGCGGCGCTCGTCGCGGCGGCGAGCTTCTTCGTGGTGCAGCTGCTGTTCGGCTGACGTACCGCGTCCGCACAAAGGACTCGGGCCCGCCCCCTGGGAGTGGGGGCGGGCCCTTTCGTCGTGCGGTGGCACCGCCATGCAGCACCGCAGGACGGCTTTACCCGAAGCGGCCGGAGATGTAGTCCTCCGTCGCCTGCACGGACGGGTTCGAGAAGATCCGATCCGTGTCGTCGATCTCGATCAGCTTGCCGGGCTGGCCGACGGCCGCCAGGTTGAAGAACGCCGTGCGGTCCGAGACGCGCGCCGCCTGCTGCATGTTGTGCGTCACGATGACGATCGTGAAGCGCTCCTTCAGCTCACCGATCAGGTCCTCGATGGCGAGCGTGGAGATCGGGTCCAGGGCGGAGCAGGGCTCGTCCATCAGCAGGACGTCCGGCTCGACCGCGATGGCGCGGGCGATGCACAGGCGCTGCTGCTGGCCGCCGGACAGGCCGGAGCCCGGCTTGTTGAGGCGGTCCTTGACCTCGTTCCAGAGGTTCGCGCCCTTCAGCGAGCGCTCGACGATGTCGTTGAGCTGGCTCTTCTTGTACTTGCCGTTCAGGCGCAGGCCCGCCGCCACGTTGTCGAAGATCGACATGGTCGGGAACGGGTTGGGGCGCTGGAACACCATGCCGACCGTACGGCGCACGGCGACCGGGTCGACGTCCTTGGCGTACAGGTTCTGGTCGTCCAGCATCACCTTGCCCTCGACGCGGCCACCGGGGGTGACCTCGTGCATCCGGTTCAGGGTGCGCAGGAAGGTGGACTTGCCGCAGCCGGACGGGCCGATGAAGGCCGTGACGGAGCGGGGCTCGACGGTCATCGAGATGTCGTCGATCGCCTTGTGGGAGCCGTAGTAAGCGGTGAGGCCGCTGACGTCGATTCGCTTGGCCATCTGAATCACTTCCATTGTGCCGCGGTCAGCGGCCGGTCTTCGGGGCCTTCCAGCGGGCGATGCCGCGGGCCACCAGGTTGAGGAGCATGACGAAGGCGATCAGTACGAGGGCTGCGGCCCAGGCGCGGGCCACGGCGGCGTCGGTACCGACGGCGTACTGCTCGTAGACGTAGAGGGGGAGCGACGCCTGAGCGCCTTCGAACGGGTTCGGGTTGATCAGCTTCGTACCGAAGACCAGGAGCAGCACGGGGGCCGTCTCACCGGTGATACGGGCGACCGCGAGCATGACGCCCGTGGTGATGCCGCCGATCGCGGTCGGCAGGACGACCTTGAGGATCGTCCGCCACTTGGGGACGCCCAGCGCGAGGGACGCCTCGCGCAGCTCGTTCGGGACGAGCTTGAGCATCTCCTCCGTGGAACGCACGACCACCGGCATCATCAGGATGGCCAGCGCCATCGAGCCGGCGAAGCCGGAGGGCCCGAAGCCCAGCATCAGGTTCCAGGTGGCGAGGATGAACAGGCCGGCGACGATCGACGGGACACCCGTCATGACGTCGACGAAGAACGTCACGGCCTGGGCCAGCCGGCCCTTGCCGTACTCGACCAGGTAGATCGCGGTGAGCATGCCGATCGGGGCGGCGATGAGCGCCGCGATGGCGACCTGCTCGATGGTGCCCAGCAGCGCGTGGTAGACGCCGCCGCCGAAGTCGGCGTCGAGGACGCCGTTCATCGAGTGGCTGAGGAAGTAGCCGTCGAGGACCTCCATGCCCTTGCTGACCGTCACCCAGCCCAGGGAGGCGAGCGGCACGATCGCGAGGACGAAGGACACCCAGACGACGCTGGTGGCGACGCGGTCCTTGGCTTGGCGGGCGTTCTCGACCTTCGCGGTGATCAGGAAGGTGGCGAGGACGAAGACCAGGGCGGACACCAGGCCCCACTGGACGCGGCTCTGCCAGCCGGCCCCGAGGCCGATGCCGACGCCCGCGGCGATGGAGCCGGCGGCGATGGCGAACGGCGCCCAGCGCGGCATGCGCGCGTGGGAGAGTGGGGCGGAAGGGGGAAGGGGGGAGTCGGTCACGGGGCGCCGGTCCTCAATCATCTGGCTCATGCGTTGGCCCCCGAGTACTCCTTGCGGCGCGCGATGATCCACCGGGCCGCGCCGTTGACCAGCAGCGTGATGACGAAGAGGACGAGACCGGAGGCGATCAGGGCGTCCCGGCCGAATTCGTCGGCCTCGTTGAACTTCGCGGCGATGTTCTGCGCGAACGTGCCGCCGCCCGGGTCGAGGAGGTGCCCGGAGATGATGAAGCTCGGGGACAGGACGACGGCCACGGCCATCGTCTCGCCGAGCGCGCGGCCCAGGCCCAGCATGGAGGCGCTGATGATGCCGGAACGGCCGAACGGCAGGACCGACATCCGGATGACCTCCCAGCGCGTGGCGCCGAGGGCCAGGGCGGCCTCCTCGTGCATCCGAGGCACCTGGAGGAAGACCTCACGGGTGACGTTCGTGATGATCGGCAGGATCATGATCGCCAGCAGGATGCCGACGGTGAACAGGTTCCGGGCGACGCCTTCGCCGGACTTGTCGAAGATGTACGTCCAGCCCATGTACTGGTCGAGCCACTTGTTCAGGCCGTCCAGGTAGGGGACGAGGAAGATCGCGCCCCACAGGCCGTAGATGATGCTGGGCACGGCGGCGAGCAGGTCGACGACGTACGCCAGCGGCGCGGCGAGCTTGCGCGGCGCGTAGTGCGAGATGAACAGCGCGATACCGATGGCGATCGGCACGGCGATCACCATGGCGATGATCGAGCTGACGATCGTGCCGAAGGCGAGGACGGCGATGCCGAAGACCGGCGGGGAGCCCGCCGGGTTCCACTCGGACGTCGTGAGGAAGTTGCCCTCGTCCTTCGAGATCGCGAGGACCGCGCGGTACGTGAGGAAGACCGCGATCGCGGCCATGATCACGAGCAGGGTGATGCCGGATCCGCGGGACAGGCCCAGGAAGATCCGGTCACCCGCGCGGGAGGGGCTGCTGCCCTTGGGTGGGGTTATGTCGTTGCGCCCGGGAGGCGGCGTGGTGGTGGCTGTGGCCATCGTGATTCTCCGGTCTGCGGAGCCGTTGCGGCTCCTGGCGGCGGTGCACCGGATGCCGGGGCCGGCCGGACTGACCGGCCCCGGTCGGGGTCGTTACGACAGGGTGGGGACGATCTCGCGGACCTTCGCCGCGATCTCGGCCGGCAGCGGGGCGTAGCCCGCGTCCGAGAGGACCTTCTGGCCCTCCTCGCTGGCGGTGTAGTTGAGGAACGCCTTCAGCGTGGGCAGGGTCTCGGCCTTGTTGCCCTTGTCGCAGGCGATCTCGTACGTGACCAGGATGATCGGGTACGCGCCCTCGGCCTTGGTCTTGTAGTCGAGGGACAGGGCGAGGTCGTTGCCCGTGCCCTTGATCTTGGCGGCGGCGATCGCCTTGGAGGCGTTCTCCGTGGTGGCCTCGACCGGCTGGGCGGCGCCCGTGTTCAGCTTGACCGTGCTGATCTTGTTGGCCGTCGCGTAGGACAGCTCGAAGTAGCCGATCGCGCCGTTGGTGTCCTTGACGGCGGCCGCGACACCGGAGGAGCCGTTCGCGGCCTGGCCGCCGGGGGCGGGCCACGACTTCGTCTTCGGGTCGAACTTCCAGTCGGCCGCGGCGGCCTCGGAGAGGTACTTGCCGAGGTTCTGCGTGGTGCCCGACTCGTCGGAGCGGTGGAAGGCCTGGATGGCGACGTCCGGGAGGGAGACGCCCGGGTTCAGCTTGGCGATCGCCGGGTCGTTCCACTTGGTGATCTTCGAGGAGAAGATCTTGGCGATGGTGGGGGCGTCGAGGATCAGGTTGTCCACGCCGTCCAGCTTGTAACCGATGGCGACGGGGCCGCCGACCATCGGGAGGTTGATGCCCTTGCCGCCCTTGCAGATCTTCTGCGACTCGGCGACCTCGTCCTCCTTCAGGGCGGAGTCGGAGCCCGCGAAGGCGACCTGGCCCTGGTTGAACTTGGTGATGCCGCCGCCGGAGCCGATGGCCTGGTAGTTGACCTCGACGCCCGCACACGCCGCCTGGAAGTTCTTCACCCACAGGTCCATGGCGTTCTTCTGCGCCGTCGAGCCGGCCGCGAGCAGCTGGCCCTTGGCGCCGTCGCACTTGATGTTCGATGCGGCGCCGGTCTTCTTGGTGCCGTCGGGGCTGACGTTCTCGTCCGAACCACACGCCGTGAGAACCAGGGCGCCGGAGACGACGAGGGCGCCGAGCGCGGTGGCGCGAAGCCCGGTCTTCCGATGAAGCTTCACTTTCGGGTGTTCCTTCCAGTAACCGTCGGCCTGTCTGCCTGCACGATGTCCATGAGGCCGGTTTTACGACGGCGTGTGTCGGGGTGGGTGGTGCGGCGGTGTGCCGGTCACCGTGTACGGCCGAAATTAGGCAGATCAGGTGAAGCGGCCGACGGGGCAGAGTGAACGGGAGGTGAACCGTGCCGGAAGGCGCGGTGCGCCGCATTCCGGGCGCGCTGTTGCTGTTGTGCCCTTCTGTTTCCGGCCGCCAACGGGGATGGCGGGGAGGCGCCTGCCCCTCCCACCTTCACCTCCACCGGCGGTGGGCCGCCATCCGGACGGCCACCGGACCCGCTCACCGTCGTGGTGGGCGCCGGCCCCACGGGCGGCGGGCTACCGGGTCAGGAAGGTCCGGAGGAGGGCCTGGTCCTGCGGGTGGGTGAGGTGGGTCAGGGCCTCGTCCGGGGGAAGCCAGGCGATCTTGTCCACCTCGTCGGTCGGGGTGAACGTGCCCCCCTGCGCCTCCGCCGACCAGTACCGGACCTCTTTCTGGCGCCCCTTCGCCACGTACCGGACCGTCGGCAGCGGCGCCCCCGGTACGCAGTGCCGGCCCGTCTCCTCCAGGACCTCCCGCACCGCGCCCGCCAGCGCTTCCTCGCCGCGCTTGAGCTTGCCCTTGGGGTGTGACCAGTCGTCGTACTTCGGCCGGTGCACCAGGCAGATCTCCAGCGCGCCCCCCGGCGCCCCGCGCCACAGCACGCAGCCCGCCGCCCGCACCACGTCCGCCCCGGTCACCGCGCCGTCACCACCGCCCCCCGCCAGGCCCGCTGGAACGCGTGCCGGGCGGCCTCCACCTCGTGCCGCTGGTCGGCGTGCAGCACCCCCAGCGCGTACGCCGTCGCGGGGGCGATGCGCGGGGTGCGCGCCGCCGTCGCCGCGGCCGCCGCCGCCTCCGCGGCGTCCCGGTGCCGGTCCAGCGCGCCGGCCGCCTCGTACAGCTCGGGCGCCGGTTCCTCGGCGCCCGCCGCGCACCGCGCCTCCTGCGCGTACCGGTGCAGCCGCAGCAGCAGCCGTACCTGGTGCCACGCGCCGTCCTGGTGCTCGCCCCCGACGGCGGGGCTCATCGGCAGCGCGGCCACCGCGTCCAGCAGGCGGCGCTCCACCGCCTCCGCGGGGGCGGCCAGCACGTCGTCGGAGGGGGCGCTCGCGGCGGGGCCGAGCGGCACCTCCGAGGCGAGCAGGGCCACGGCGTCGGCCACCGCGTGGAACCGGGTCGAGCCCAGTGCCTGAAGCGCGGCGGAGTGCGCCCGAGCGCGGGCGAGCATGAGCTGCCGTTCGAGCAGCGCGCCGGCGCGCGCGGCGCCCAGCGCCAGCGCCTCGCCGCCGGCGCGGGCGCCCGGTACCGCCGCCCGCTTCCGCGGGCCGGGGGTGGAGTCCCGGGCCGCGCCTGCGGCCCCGCCCGAAGCCTCAGCCGTGGCCTCGGCCGGACCCCCGCCCCCGACCGGAGCGCCCCCGCCCGTCAGCCGGGACAGGGCGTCCACCAGGCGGACGAGCCGCGTCGTACAGGCGTGCTCCTGGGCGAGCGTGCCGGACAGCCAGGCCAGCTCCGTGCGCAGGCCGTCCGCCCAGGACGGGTCCAGCAGGGGGCGGAACGTGTGCAGCGTGCCGCTGATGCGGCGGGACGCGGCCCGCAGGGCGCGGGTGGCCTCTTCCGCGCCCGCCGTGTCGGCGCCGTTGCCCTCCGCGTGCCGGCTCAGGGCGCGCAGGAAGTCGGCGGCGCGGGCATGGAGGTACTGGGCCAGTACGTCCCCCGCGGAAGCGTGCTGGTCAGGGTTGTGCACGTCGGCGCCTCCGGGCGTCTATGAGCATCTCCTGGACATGCCGCAGCGGCTGCCCGTCCGCGTCCGTGGCGTGCCGGGTCCAGTTGCCGTCCGGGCCGAGGTGCCAGGACGAGGTGGTGTCGGCCATGCCGGTTTCCAGCAGGCGGTTGAGGGCCGCGCGGTGGGCCGGGTCGGCGACCCGTACGAGCGCCTCTATGCGGCGGTCGAGGTTGCGGTGCATCATGTCGGCGCTGCCGAGCCACACCTCCGGCTCGCCGCCGTTCCCGAATGCGAAGACGCGCGAGTGTTCGAGGAACCGGCCGAGGATCGAGCGGACGCGGATGTTCTCGGACAGGCCGGTGACGCCGGGGCGCAGGGCGCAGATGCCGCGGACCCAGATGTCGACCGGGACGCCGGCCTGCGAGGCGCGGTAGCAGGCGTCGACGACGGCCTCGTCGACCATCGAATTGGCCTTGATGCGGACGTACGCGGGCCGTCCCGCGCGGTGGTGGGCGATCTCCTTGTCGATCCGCGAGACGAGGCCGTCGCGCAGCGACTTGGGGGCGACGAGCAGCCGGCGGTAGGTCTCGCGGCGGGAGTAGCCGGACAGCCGGTTGAACAGGTCGGATAGGTCGGCGCCCACCTGCGGGTCGGCGGTGAGCAGGCCCAGGTCCTCGTAGAGGCGGGCGGTCTTGGGGTGGTAGTTGCCGGTGCCGACGTGCGAGTAGCGGCGCAGCACCTCGCCCTCCTGGCGGACGACGAGCGACAGCTTGCAGTGGGTCTTCAGGCCGACGAGCCCGTAGACGACGTGGCAGCCGGCCTCCTCCAGCTTGCGGGCCCACTTGATGTTGGCCTGCTCGTCGAAGCGGGCCTTGATCTCGACGAGGACGAGGACCTGCTTGCCGGACTCGGCGGCGTCGATGAGGGCGTCGACTATGGGGGAGTCGCCGGAGGTGCGGTAGAGCGTCTGCTTGATCGCCAGGACGTCCGGGTCGGCGGCCGCCTGCTCCAGGAAGGCCTGTACGGAGGTGGAGAAGCTGTCGTACGGGTGGTGCAGCAGGACGTCCCGCTCGCGCAGGGCGGCGAAGATGTCGGGCGCGGAGGCGGACTCGACCTCGGCGAGGTCGCGGTGGGTGCCGGCGACGAACTTCTTGTACTTCAGCTCGGGCCGGTCCTGGCTCGCGATGCCGAACAGACCGGTCAGGTCGAGCGGCCCGGGCAGCGGGTAGACCTCGGCGTCGGAGACCTTCAGCTCACGCACGAGCAGGTCGAGGACGTACGGGTCGATCGACTCCTCCACCTCCAGGCGCACCGGCGGGCCGAAGCGGCGCCGCATGAGCTCCTTCTCCAGGGCCTGGAGCAGGTTCTCGGCGTCGTCCTCCTCGACTTCGAGGTCCTCGTTGCGGGTCACGCGGAACATGTGGTGCGCCAGCACCTCCATGCCCGGGAACAGCTCCTCCAGGTGCGCGGCGATGACGTCCTCCAGCGGGACGTACCGCTGCGGGGAGGCCTCCAGGAAGCGGGAGAGCAGCGGCGGCACCTTCACACGCGCGAAGTGGCGGTGGCCGGACACCGGGTTCCGCACGACGACGGCCAGGTTCAGGGAGAGGCCGGAGATGTACGGGAAGGGGTGGGCCGGGTCGACGGCCAGCGGCGTGAGCACGGGGAAGATCTGCTGCCGGAACAGCGTGAACAGCCGCGCCTGCTCCTTCTCGGTCAGCTCGGGCCAGCGGATGAGGTGGATGCCCTCGTCGGCCAGGGCCGGGGCGACGTCCTGCTGGAAGCAGGCGGCGTGCCGGGCCATCAGCTCGCGGGAGCGGGTCCAGATCAGGTCCAGGACCTCGCGCGGCTGGAGGCCGGAGGCGGAGCGGGTGGCGACGCCGGTGGCGATCCGGCGCTTGAGGCCGGCGACCCGGACCATGAAGAACTCGTCCAGGTTGGACGCGAAGATCGCCAGGAAGTTCGCCCGTTCGAGGAGGGGCGTCGCGGGGTCCTCGGCCAGCTCCAGGACGCGCTCGTTGAACGCGAGCCAGCTGCGCTCGCGGTCGAGGAAGCGGCCCTCGGGCAGCTCGGAGCGGGTGACCTGCTCCTCGTACGCGTCGAGGTCGGCGTCGAGGTCCGGCTCCAGCTCCGAGGCCTGCGAGGCCGCGAGGGAGTGCGGCCGGTGCGCGGCTATGGAGCCCACGGACGGCTGGACGTGCTGAACGGTGGGGGCGTCCTGGGCGGACGCGACCTGCTGGACCGGGACCTCGGCGGGCTGCTGGCTCATGGCACCATTCTTCCGCGCGGAGGGGTGGTCAGGCGCGTCGGAGCGGGCCGCTGACACGGCGGGCTTCATTCACCGAGCGTCGCAAGCGTGTCTGAATGATCGGTAACGGGGACATGACGTCCTGGGTGCGGCCGGGCCGCCACACGCGGGTTATCGCCGGCGTCGGGCCCGCCGGGCGGCGAGGACGCCGAGGTCGGCGCGCATGTGGGGCGGGACGACGAACTTGGGGCGGTTGAAGAGGATCACGCTCAGCTCGCACAGCAGGCAGAGCAGGATGACCAGCACCGCGCCCGCGGCGACGTATGCGCCGGCCGTGGAGATCTCGGCCTCGGTCAGGGTGAGCCCGCCGACGAAGAGGACCGCCGCACTCCACATCGTGATCACGGTGAGCAGGACGGACCGCACCTCGCCCCTGCGCACGTCCTCGCCGAAGGGGAGGAAGGCGAAGGCGGTCGAGAAGTCGTCGATCACTTCGGGGTGTCTCCACAGCCGTATCGCCCTCCAGGTCATGAAGACGAGGGCGGTGCCGAGGAACGCGGCGATGACGTAGTACACGCTTCTTCCTTCCTGAGCGGGGTCCCGGCACGGGGCCGGGGGGAGGGCGCCGGGCCGGCTCCGAGCGTACGTGGCGCTGCGGAGCCGACCCGGCGGTCACTTTCGGTGACTGATCAGCCGAAGAGCTTCTTCCACCCCCTCGATATGGCGTTGTTCACCGGCCCGGTCGAGAGGATGCCGCCGACGGCGCCGGCGGCCGCGCCGATGGCCCCGCCCACGACGGTGCCGACGCCGGGCGCGATGGCCGTGCCGATCGACGCGCCGATCGTCGCGCCCAGCTTGGTCGCGCCGATGACCACGGCCGTGTCGACCGCCGTCTCCACGGCGGTCAGCGGGATGTTCCCGCCGGTGGACTGGTAGTTCGAGTACGCCGTGAAGGCGACGCCGCCGACCAGCAGCCCCTTGCCGCCGTACTGCATCCACTTGCTGTTGCCGATGGCGCCCACCCGCGCCAGACCCGGGTTGTTCCTCATGGCTTTGAGGACCTGGTTGGACCTGGCGTTGGACCGCATGTCCGCCTTGGCCTTCGACGTGACATTGCCGGCCGCGCTGAAGCCCTCCTGGATGTACGCGCCGGACGTCATGAGCCCGTTTCCGGCGTTGCACACGTAGTTCCAGGCGTCCTTGATGCCGCAGTTGGCGGAGAAGGCGAAGATCGGAGCCGGGTCCGGGCCCATCTTCAGCGGGGGCTGCGAGGGCGGTCCGTACACCGGGCCGCCGCAGGCCGCCAGCGGGGGCACGCCGCAGCTGGGCGGGCCGTAGTAGACGGTGCCACCGCCGCCGTTGCCGCCCGACGCGGTGCCTCCGCCACCGCCACCGCCTCCGCCGCCTCCGCCGCCACCGTTGTACTCGGGGCACTGCGGGTTGTTGAGGCTCGGGCACTGCCCGCCTCCGCCACCGCCGTCCGTGACGGGGATGCCGCCCCGGCACGTGATGCCGTACTTCTGCGGGTTGTCGCACTCGGGGACCTTCTCGCCGGTGGGGTCGGCGAAGGTCGTCGGGTTGTTGTTGGCGTACGCGTAGCCGTTCAGCGACTGCGCCTGCTCGGTGCTCAGCTTGGGGTCCGCGCTGATGAACTGGCCGATTCCCGGGTCGTACTCACGTGCGTCGACGTGGGTCAGGCCCGTCGTCCTGTCGGCGGTCTTGCCGAGGAACCCCTTGTCGTCCGGCCAGGTCCCGCCCGTCGCCGCGCCGCGCTCGGCGCCGAACGGCGTCATGCGGCGCTTGGTGAACGACTGTGCGGCGTCCGTGGCGACCGCCAGGCTCTGGGTGCCCTGGTGGTCACCGGCGAGGTACGAGAGCTTGTTGCTCCCGGACTCGTTGCTGCGGACGGCGATCTGCAGACTGCCGGACGAGTAGAAGCGCTGCGCCCACGTGGTGCCGTCGGCCCGCAGGTGCAGCTCCGTGCCGCCCGTGTACAGGACGCGCTCGCCGTTCTGCGTGGCGCGGATCAGGAGCTTGCCGTCCGCGTCGTAGACGTAGTCGGTGCTCCTGCCGCTCTCCGTGAGCCGTTCCAGCCTGCCCTCGGTGGACCAGAGCAGGCTCTGCGCCGCGGACGTGCCGGGGCGTGTGGTCGTGTTGCCGGAGGTGTCGTAGCCGTACGGCGTCTCCGGCGTGGTGCAGTTCGCGGTCCTGCTGGTGCCCGACAGCAGGTGCGGGCGGCCCTCCTTGTAGCAGTAGGTGGTCGTGGTGTCGCCGGTCGCCTTGTGCTGGGTCTCCGTGGTGCGCTGGCCGGCGGCGTTGTAGGCGAAGTCCGTCCAGTACGGGGCCGGGCCCGACAGGCTGCCCGCGCTGCGGGTGTCGGCGCAGTTCTGCGACGACGGGGTCCAGGCGCTGGTGAGGCGGCGGTTGCCGTCATACCGGAAGCACTGGGTCTCGGCCGCGCTCGAACCGCCCAGGGTGGTCGGGTCGGAGATGGCCGTGACGTTCCCGGCGTCGTCGAAGGTGTAGTTGAGGTCCATCAGCATGTACGGGTGGGTCTGGTCCGTGACATGGCTGCGGAGCAGGCGTCCGGTGCCCTCCTCGTACCGGTTGGTGACGTACACCTTCTTCGCCGACTCCGTGTTCGCCGTGCCCAGGGCGTACTGCTGGACGCGGCCGGTGGGCGAGTAGTCGGCGTCCAGCAGGTAGCCGGTCGCGCCGGTGATCGAGGTGACCTGGCCGAGCGGGGTGTAGCCGTAGCTGATCACTTCGGAGGGCAGGCCGCCGAGGGCCGGCTCGGCGTTGTTCCCGAGCGTGCCGTCGAGGCGGTAGGCGCTCGTGAACTGCACGGTGGCCGGGGCGCCCGCGGCGACCAGGGGGTCATCGGCGGGGAGCGTGAGGGTCGTGGTCGCCGGGCGGTCGAGCGTGTCGTAGGCGGTGACCGTCTTGGTGTACGCCTTGCCCGTCCTGCCGCCCACGTACCGGGTGCTCGCTCCGGGCAGACCCTTCAGGACCGTGTCGTACGTGCGCTCCGTCAGCAGATGGGCGTCGTCCTTGACGCCGTCCCAGGTGGCGGTGGTCCGGTCGAGCTCGTCGTACCCGGTCAGCACGCTGCGGCCGCGTGAGTCGGTGCTCTTGACGACCCGGTCGAGGGCGTCGTACTCCATCCGGGACGTGCCCTTGTCCGGGTCCGTGACACTGGTCTGGCGGCCGAACAGGTCGTACCCGTACGTCCAGACCGCGCCGTCGGGCCCGGTGACCGTGCGCTCCTTGTCGTCCAGCGCGTGCTGGAACCTCACGGCGGCGTACGTGCCGCCGAGCCCGCCGCCGAATTCGGCGTCCGCGGGGCTCGCGCCCGCGTACTCACGCCGCTCGACGTCGCGGCCCCGGGCGTCGGTGACGACGCGGACGGCGCTGCCGCCCTGCTGGGCGGTGGTCGCCGTCGAATCACCGGTGTACGTGGTCGTGGTCGTCCACTTCTCCACGCCGTACACCAGCAGCTTGGCGCTGGTCCTGCGCTCGGCGCCGTCGAAGACGGTCATCGTCTGCTTCGGCGCCCCGCCGTACTCGGCGCGCGTGTACGTGCCGGTGGGCGCCGTCGCGGGGTCGAAGATCTCCTCGTGCTCCTCGTAGGCCAGGCCGCGGGACTCGTAGCGGGTGTCGGTGAGGATCCGCCCGCCCTCGGGGCTCGGCGACTGTTCCTGGAGGGGACGCAGCAGCGCGTCGTAGATCTTGTACGAGGTGTTGTACGTGGTGCCGTCCGCCTTCAGCGACGAGGACGAGACCCACGACTGCTTGGTGGCGCTCACGCCGTAGGCGAACTTCTGCGTCGGGCCGTCCCCGGCGCCGCGGTTGCGGTTGGGCCGCCACACGTCGGTCAGCCGGCCCAGGGCGTCGTACGCGAGCTCGGTCTTCTTGAGGTTCGCGTCGTAGATCCGCAGGTCGTGGCCGCGCCGAGGGTCCAGGAACGTCGTGATCCTGTGGCCCTTCGGGTCGGTCACGATCGTCTTGGTGAGCGGACCGGCGGTGGCCGGGGTGTAGGCGGTGGAGGTGGTGTACGAGCCGGCGTCGGTGACACTGGTGACGCGGCCGAGGGTGTCGTACGCGGTGGTCTCGACGGTCTGCCAGCCGGGCGTCGTACCGACGTAGCCCTTGGTCCGGCCGGTCCAGGTCTTGAGACCCTTCACCGGCGTCATGGACGTCGACCAGGTGGCGTTGTCGTACGCGGTGGCGGTGTCCGAGAGGACGTCGCCGCGGGTGTCCGCGGTCGTCGGCAGCGTCAGGCTGGTGTCCGCGACCGAGCAGAGCCTGCCCACGACCCGCTTGCGCGAGACCAGGCTGGTCAGACCGGCCGTGTCGTTGCGGGCGTACCAGGTGCGGGTGCAGGTCTCGTCGCCGCTCTTGGCGTCGTCGCCGCGGTCCTCCTCCTGGGTGACCATGCCGTAGCCGTCGAAGGCGCGCTCGGTGGTGCGGGAGCGCCAGGTCTTCGGCACGGTCAGGTAGGTGTGCTTGGTGTCCTTCTTCGTCTCGACGAAGCGGGCGACGAGGTCCCCCGCGTCCGGCACGTTCTGCCGTGCGGTCTCCGACGACCACGGCTCGCTGGACTCGGCGGAGGTCGCCGTCGCACCGTCGTAGGTGACTTTCTGGCGCAGGTGGCCCGCGTACTGGTTGCTGTCCGTGAGGGCGGCGAGGCCCAGTGCGGGTGAGGCCAGCGGGGCGACGCTGACGGACTTGGTGGTGCCGTCCTTCTTCTGGTCGCCGTGCATGCCCTGCAGGTAGAGCGACACGGTCTTGGAGCGGGTGGTGCTGAGGGCGCCCTTGTACTCGGTGACCTCGCGGTAGCCGCGCCAGTCGGACCATGTCCGCTCGGCCTTGGGGACGAACGGGTCGTCGTTGTAGTGCCAGGCGGCGCCGCTGTAGCTGTAGGCGTGCTCGACGGCGTCGTTCTGGCCGGCCGGGTCGGAGACGGTGACCGCGAGGACGCGGTACTTGTGGAACCAGTCGACGGACGCGTCGGCGGCGCCGTTGATGTTCCAGTACAGCGGGTAGCAGCTGCGGGTGTTGGTGTCCTCGGCCGCGCCCGTCACCTCGCTGCGGACACACTCGGGGCTCGACAGGGTGACGGTGGTGATGCCGCCGGTCTCCGTGGTGATGGTGGAGACGCGCGGGCGCGTCAGCGGCAGGATGTTGTCCGTGCCGTCCACACGGTTGGGCCGCATGTGGTACGTGAACGAGATCGGGTCCACCGTGATCGCCGTGCCGGCCTTCGCGGTCCGCTGGATCGACATCAGGGCGAGCGTCTGGTCGGACGAGTCCCCGATGTCGCCGCCGTCCAGGTACTTCTGGGTGAGTGCCCAGGAGTCCACCGGCGCGTAGGCGGACGTGACCGCGTCCCACGAGGACGTGTCGACGGTGGTGAGCCGCTTGCGGGAGAAGAACGACGGGCCGATGGCGAAGCAGTCGGTGTCGCTCTCGCCGCTGGAGCAGATGGCGTCGAACGGGACGTCCGGCCAGTTGTGCGCGGTCGACTCGGTCAGCGACGAGCAGTCCGCGGCGGTGCAGCGCTCGGCGTAGCCGAAGGTGACCTTGGCATCGGCGGTGTCCGTGAACAGGGCGCCCTTGCGGAGACCGTACTTGATCTCCTTGAGGTAACCACCGCGGATGTACTCGGCGTTGGCGGTGGTGGCCTTGTTCTTCCGGTAGAAGTTGTTCTCCTGGGCGTACCAGTACGTGGCGGCGTTGCCGTGGACGTCCTCGACGTAGTCGAGGTTCCAGCGCCACGCCTGGGTCAGCGAGCGGCCGGAGAAGCTGGTCCCTTGGGCGTAGCCGGGCTCGCCCGAGTCGTCACCGAATACCGGCACGGTCCAGGTGGAGTTGGTCCGCTGGGTGGTGGCGCCGTCCAGCTTGTCCAGGCCGAAGACGTACTTGGTGCCCTCACCGGTCACGACGGTCCAGTACTCGCCGTTGTCGTCGCCGTTGACGGCGCCGGTCGAGCGGGTGACCTTGGAGGCGTCGTCGTTCTCCAGCCGCCATTCGCCGGACGTGCCGTCCTTGATGAGCAGGGACGCCTTGCCGTTGAGCACGAGCTTGGCGTTGTCGTACTTCCAGCACTGGTCGTGGACGCCGTCGTGGCCGTCGTCCTCGCAGTCGCCGTAGGTGCGCTCGATGAACGACTCGGTCAGCGAGAAGCCGTCACCGACCGACGTGGCCTGGTTGTTGGTGGTCGCGCTGCGGCCGTCGACACTGCCGGAGCTGTACGCGAGGGACAGCTTCGGCGCCGGTCCGGCCGCGGCGGGCGGGACCGTGAAGTCGTGGGTCCAGGTGAACGATCCGGAGCTGCCGCCGGCCTCCCAGGACGCCGACGGGGACAGCGGCGTCGCGGAGTAGTCGCCGCTGCCGTTGGGCGCCTCGCCCTCGCCGGTGCCGGACGCGGACAGGGCGTAGACGCCCGCCGTCGACGTGGTGGCGGTGGCGGCGGTGACGAGCTGCGGGGCCAGGCCGCCGCCCTCGGGGAGGGCCAGCGGCGCCGTGACGGTCTGCGCCGCGGTGTTGTTGACCGAGGGCAGCGGGGTCTGCTTGCGGCACTCGGGCTTCTCGGGCGTGGTCAGGGCGCAGGCGGGCAGCTGGACCAGGCGCAGCCGAGCCGCCCAGCCGCCGCCCATCGCGCCGGCGAGGCCCTGGTAGCCGACGCCGACCCGGGCACGGCCCGCGGCGTCGGCGGTGCCGGTGAACAGCACGCCGTTGACGCCGGCGGCCTCGGCGGCGTCGGCGCCGAGCACGGTGAAGCGGGTGTCCGTGCCGCCGGGGAGGGCGTCCTTGCCGGTGGCGGGCAGGACGGTCAGGGGCAGCCCGCCGGGCGTGCTCTTGGCGGCCGCCCTGCCGTCCCCGGCCAGGCGCAGGGTCGCGGAGCCCTGCTTGGGCCAGGCGGCCCGGCGCTGCTCGCGCAGGGCGCGCGCGGCCTGCTCCTCGTTGGCCTTCCTGTCGCGGGCGACCTGGTCACGGGCCTTCTTCGCGCCGAGTCCGGTCACCTCCCGTACCTTGCTCGATCGGCTGTCGGGCACCTTGGGGCGGCCGAGGCCGCCGTTCTCCGCGGCCTGCGCGGTGGGGATGAACAGCACGGTCGGAACGGTCAGGGCCAGGGACAGCACCGTGGCCACGGAGCGTGGCCCGTGCCGCCGGACGCCGTCGGCGGCGGCTCTCGCCGCGAGCCGGGATCTGGCTTTGATCTTGTCCAAGGACATGTCTGCCCTTCTCACCTGAGTGGTTGAAAGAACCGGCCCCCGACGGGGACCGGTCGTCCGTGGAGGTACGGGCCGCGGCCGGTGCCGGCCGCGGCCCGTACGCGTGCGGGGCGTCAGTCCCCGATGTGGGAGGTGATCTGTTCGGGCCCGGCGACGGCGCCCGCGAAGACGCGGACCTCGCCGATGCGGGCCGGCAGGTGGTCGATCCAGGCCGAGCCGTTCCAGGCACGGCCGACGGACACCTCGTAGGACCCGAGCAGAGCGGTGTACGCGGTGTCGTCGCCGTTCTGGTTGTGGCCGAGGTAGAGGCGCATGGTGCCGGCGATCGGGTCGTGGACGCCGGTCAGCCGTACGGGGCTGTCGAGTGCGGCGACCTCGTCGGACACCACGGACGTGTGCGTGCCGTCGGCGTTGCGGGGCCCGAAGTGCCACTTGCCGACCGGGACGGTGCGCTCTTCGAGGGTCTCCTCGTCCAGCACGGTGCTCTTCCCGGTCACCTCGTACCAGAAGCCGTACGACCCGCCGGTGTTGCTGCGCTGGCCCAGCACCCTGCCGACGTAACCGATCGGCTTCGAGGCCAGCTTCGCGCCGTCCAGGGACACCGTGGTCGTCATGGTGAACGCGCCGGTGCCTTCGACCACGGCGGCGTTGATCGGCGACATGGCGTAGTCGTCGACGCCGTCCAGCACGATCTCGCCGTTGACCAGGGAGGCGCCGCCGCCCAGCGTCAGGGCCTTGCCGTAGCCGGAGGACGTGTCCGGGACCGTGGTGCCGCTACCGTCGGGGGCCCGCCAGTCGGCGACCAGCTCCAGGCCCGCGTACCCGGCCGAGGTGAGCGTCCTGGCCTCGTCGGCGATCTCCTTGGCGGTCAGCGCGCGCTGCCAGGCGGAGACCTCGTCGATGGAGCCGTGGAACTGGTCCACGTAGGTGTCCGCGTACATGACGCGGCCGATCTCCATGCTGCCGTCGGCCGACCACGGCGTACCGGCGTCGACGGACGCCTGCAGCTGCCCGTTCACGTACAGGTGGACCTTCTTGGCGGTCGCGTCGTGCACCCCGGCGACATGCGTCCACACGCCCTTGTTGTGGATGCCGGACGGCGTGGCGGCCTCACGGGTGAAGGTGCCCTCGGTGGAGAAGACCCGCAGGCTCCACTTGGAGCCGCTGTACGAGACGATGAACGGGCTGTACTTCTGGGTGTACGGGCTGGTCGTGTCCGGCGTCTGGCTCAGCACCGTGACGGTCTTCGTCGTCGCCGGGTCGACCCACGCCCACGCGGAGACCGTGTACGACGAGCGGGTCTCCAGGACCGGTCCGGACGTGGACGCCCAGCCGGTGGAGCCGTCCATCCGGACGCCCTTGTCGGTGACCGGGGTGGCCAGGGGCTGGCCGGTGGCGTCGTGCGTGATCAGGCCGCGGCGGCCGCGGTCGTCCCGTACGGCACCGGCGGCGAGGGTCGCCGGGTGGCGGGTGGTTCCGGTGGTGGCGGAGTCGACGGCCACGCCGCTCGCCTCGTCGAAGTGGTACTTGGCGACGGGTCCCGCGCCGGCCGCGACGAGGAAGTCGACCGCGTTCCACGCCCCGTACCGGCCGACGTTGTCCTTGGCCCGCGCCCACAGGGTGTACGTGCCGGAGCGCTCCGGCGTGATGGTCACGGTCGGGGCGGAGCCCGTCGCCGTCGGGTACGTCGACGTCGAGGACAGGTGGTACTGGTAGGAGACGTTGTTGGTGTCCCCGGTGGCGGCCTTGAAGGTCCAGGTGCCCTTGACGCCGGGGCCGCCCTTGGCCGCGCAGGCGTTGGTGGTGCACTCGGTGTACGGGGTGCCGAAGACGATCGTGGGCGCCTTGGGCGCGGTGGGGTCGACCTTGAAGTAGCACCAGCCGGTCGTCGAGGCGTTGGAGGGACCGGAGAGGTAGTCGGTGCCGTTGTCGTAGTACGAGCGGACCCAGGCGCGGTACCGGTAGAGCTTGCCCTCGGTCAGGGTCGACCAGGACATCGTCACCTTCGTGTTGTCGCCGACGTAGCCGGTGGAGGGTCGCACGTCACCGGCGCCGGCCGCGGTGTCGCCCCAGGTGCCGTCGGTGTTCTTCTGATCGAGGTCGAACGCGACGCGGAGCTGGGCGCCGCTCTCACCGCCGGACTTGGTCTGCGCGGTGGCGGTCAGCGCCGGGGTCGGGTCCGAGACGATCGAAGGGTTGGACTCCGTCGTGGAGCAGGTGGTGCCCGACCCGGTCACCAGGCCGATGGACGACGGCTTCTCGGGCAGCCCGACGAAGGTGACGGCGAGCACGGCGTCGTTCTTGAAGCGCTTCCAGGCCGCGGTGTCCGTCTCGTCCTTGGCGCGGATCTCCAGGGTCAGCCGGGCGAACTTGCCCGCCGCGAAGGACCGCACGGTCGGGGTGAGGTTCTCGTCCGTCTCCTCCGGGTTGTCGTTGAACTCGATGGGCGCGTCCGGGGAGTCGGGGTCGCACAGCGAGCCGCGGCCCGCGGAGACGTACCGGTCGCCCATCAGGTCCAGCCGCGTCGGCCTGCTCGTCCAGGTGGTGGAGGAGGAGATGTTGTCCGTACGGACCAGGTCGACCCAGCGCGGGTCGCACTGGAAGGCCCACGGCTCGGTGACGCGGAAGGTGGCGTCGAGGACGTGCTTGCCCTTCAGGCTCTCGGGCGAGAACTCGAAGTACAGGCGCTGCACGTAGCCCGGGCCGCAGTAGTAGCCGTTCCAGGTGCCGCACTTGCCGGCGCCCTTGCCGAGGCCGTCGTCGCCGTTGGTCCAGCCGTACGACTCGTAGCCGTCGCTGCGCAGCAGGGTCCGCTCGGACTCGCCCCAGGTGACGGTGGGGTCGATGTAGACGGGGAACGCGGCGGCGGGCGTACGGGCCAGCAGCGCGGCGTCCGGGACGACCGAGAGCGAGTCCTTCGTCACCTTCACGCCCATGCGGGCGACCTCGTCGCCCTGGCCCGGCTCCAGGCCGGTGGCGGAGGCGGGGGCCTCGGCGGCCTTGACGGGCGTGCCGGAGGCGGGCGGGGTGGCCTGGGCGGTGGCGGGCGGTCCGGCCACCGCGGGCCGCGTCCCGGGGATGTCGGCCTCGTTCAGGGGCGGTTGCGCCGCCGGGGCCGGCTGGGGGCGGGCGGGCGTCACGCCGGCCTTGAGGCGGCGCTCCTGGGCGGCCTTGCCCGCCGAGTTCCACATCTGCGCGGTCGGCGCCCGGAAGACGGTCTGCCCGGTCGCGTCGACCGCGGCCAGCGCGCCGCGCTCGTTCTTCCGGACGGTGAGCCCGCCGGCGGTGCGCAGGCCGAAGGTCAGCTCCTTCAGCTTCGCGTCGGCCGCCGCCTTCGGGGTCTTGACCACCAGCACGTGCTGGAAGCCCTCCACTGTCGCGGTCACCTTCAGGTCGATGTCCGGCAGGACGTCGCGGTACAGGGCGCTCGCCCCGTCGAGCCGAGGCTCGGGCAATCGGCCCGGCCAGTCCAGCGCGAGCGTGCGGCCCCTGTCGGCGATCGACACCAGCGGCGCCTTGTCACCGCCGCCGGAGAACACCATCTCCGCTGCGGCCGCCTTGGGGCCGACCGTGCCGTCCGCACGCCGCTCCAGGGTCGCGTCCGGCGTCCGCCAGCCGCCGTCCGGTCCGGCCACGCGGACCGGGACGGCCGACTCCTCCAGAGTGAAGGTGAGGCCGTCCGGGTTGGCGAAGACGGTGGTGCGTTCCGTCCGCTCCCCGGTCACCTCCACCCGCTTGCCGGACGCCTTCGCCATGGCAAGAGCCCGCGCCCCTTCGGAGAGGCGCGGGCTCTGTTCGGCCGCGGCGGCGGACGGCAGCGCGCCCAGCGCGGGCAACGTCGCCAGCACGGCGGTCGCCGTCGCCACCGCCATGAGGCGATGCGTCGGCCGGCGTCTGGCGTGCTCGACGGGTTGTGTCCGTCTCATTCCCACCCCATGGATCAAATTCGGTCACTTGCGCGGATCGTTGTCCTCGACGGTGGGAGGGAAGCGTGACAGAAGTAACTCGTGATGAAAGTGTGATCAGGGAAGTGGAACCAAGCCGGACAAGACGGCGTCAGTCGCCCTCGCGTCAGGCGTGCAGTCGCCGCAGCGCCCGGAACGCGAGGAAGGCCGCCAGTGCGGTGAGCGCGAGGACGATGCCGCACTCCACGAGCTGGATGTTCCAGAAGTGGGCGGCGGGGTGGTACTCGACGTACTTCCCGGTGATGTCGGCCCTGTTCGCGCAGCCGTCGAAGCCGCCGGAGCGCCAGCAGCTCCCGTACGGCACACGGTCGCCGTTCACGGTGAGGAACCCGGAGTCGAGGGGGAGCGCGTCCTCCGGTGCGGGGAAGCCGGTGGCCCGCGACGGGTCGCCGGAGGTGCTGGTCACGGTGGGCCACAGGTCCCAGCGCAGCGCGCCCAGCACCAGCACCACGACGCCCGTGACCAGGCCGGTGACGGCCATGGCGGCGATGCTGCGGCGGACCAGCTGGCCGACGAGGGCGCCGACGGCGACGCCGAGCAGGCAGTACGCGGCGAGGGTCGGCCCCTGGGCCATGAAGCCGCCCCGGTCGTGCCAGGTGAGGGCGTACGTGGCCACCGGCCCCAGCGTGGCTCGGTAGACCACGGTGACCAGCACGGTCGCGGCCGCCACGACGCCGCCGGCGAACGCCAGCTTCGTGGCCAGCCAGCGCGCGGGCGTGACCGACTGGGTCCAGGCCAGTTTGTACGTGCCGCTCTCCAGCTCACGCGCGATCATCGGTCCGGCGACGAACGCGCCGACGAGCAGCGGCAGGAACGGCAGGCCCACCGAGAGCAGCTCCAGGGTGAGCCGGAGCAGACCCGACGGCGTGCCCTGCCCGTTGAAGATCCGCTCCTCGCAGCCCAGGGTGTCGCCGGCCGCGCAGGCCGCCTCGTCACGCGCGAAGGCCACCCACACGCGCAGCCCGGCGGCGAGCGCCAGTACCGCGCCCAGCAGGGCGGCGGCCACCCGTACGGGGCGGTGGTGCTGCCGTACGACGGCCCAGCGCGGGCCCGTCGGAGTCAGTACGCTCACGCGGCGGTCTTCCTTTCGGGCTGGTCCATCAGCAGGGCGGGGGCCCCGGGGGCGCAGATGGGAGAGCAACAGTTCCTCCAGGGTGGGTTCGGCCGCCTGCCACGAGGCGGGCGGCGGTACGGCGCCGCTCTCGCGCCGTATCAGCGCGCTGGCCTGGCGGCCCGTCGTACGGGTCTCGACGACGGTGTACGGGGAGAGGGCCTCGTCCGCCTCGGCCGCCGGGCCGGTGACGAGGGTGTGCGCGGTGAGCAGGTCGTCGACGGGTCCGCCGAGTCGCACCCGCCCTCCGTCGACCAGCAGCAGGTGGTCGCAGGCGCCCTCCAGTTCCGTGAGGATGTGGGAGGACATCACGACGGTGGTGCCGCGCTCGGCGGCGTCCGCCATGAGCGCGCCCATCAACTGGTGCCGGGCCAGCGGGTCGAGGTCGGCCATGGGCTCGTCCAGCAGGAGGAGTTCGGGCCGCTTGCCGAGCGCGAGGGCCAGGGCGAGCCGGGTGCGCTGCCCACCCGACAGGCTCCGCACGCGGGCTGCGCGGTCCAGGGGTGCGGCGATGTCGGCTGCCGCCCGGGCGTCCCAGCGGCCCGGGTTGAGCTCCCCGCCCAAGCGGAGCGTCTCACCGACCGTCAGCTGGGGGTACAGGGGCTTGTCCTGGGCGACGTACGCGAGGCGCTCGCGGGCGGAGGCCGGGTCGGTGCCGAGGACGCGGACAGTGCCGCGGGTGGGGCGCAGCAGCCCGGCCGCGAGCGCGAGGAGGGTCGACTTGCCGGCCCCGTTGGGGCCGACCAGCGCACAGACGTGTCCGGCGGCGAGCCGGAAGGTGCAGTCCTCGAGGGCGGGCTTCCCTCGGTACCGGTGAGCGAGGCCGTGCGCCTCGAAAGCGGTCGGCGTCATGTCTCGTCCCTCGTATAGGTCTGTTCCAGTACGGCGTTGAAGAGCGCCGCCACGTCGTCCCGCTCCAGCCCGGCGCGGCGGGCGCGCGCGGCCCAGTCGGCCAGTTCGGCGCGGAGCGGCGAGTCGGCCGGGGCGGCGCCGAGCGTGCGGCGGACGAAGGTGCCGAGGCCGCGGCGGGCCTCGACGAGCCCTTCGCGCTCCAGCTCGCGGTAGGCCTTGAGCACGGTGTTCGGGTTGATGGCGGTCGCCTCGACCACCTCCCGGGCGGTGGGCAGCTTGTCCCCGGGCTCGAGCAGGCCGAGCCGGAGGGCTTCCTTGGTCTGCTGCACGATCTGGAGGTACGTGGCGACGCCGCTGCGCCGGTCGATCCGGTAGGCGAGCACGCGAGTTCCCCCTTTCACTAATTGAGTAGTGAAAGCATGATCAAGGGAAGGGGTGCTGTCAACTGACAGCACCCCGAGGACGGTTCGGCGGTCTACCGCTGGCCACGGAGTGGCGGCAACGGAACGAGGGTCCAGGCTCGCGCCTTCCAGGACCCGTCGACGTACTCACCGCTGAGCGTGTACCACCCGTGTGGGTCGGCGGGCCCGTCGACGACGGCGACCTTCATGCGAAAGGTGTCCATGACGCGGGTGCCACTGGTGAGCCGGCCATCGTGCGGGGCCGGCTGCGGCGCGCAGGCCGGGCAGGCGTACACGGTGAAGCCGGGCCCCGAGGCGACATGGACCTCGGAGACGGCGATCGGGGAGTCCGTGACCGCGCCACACTTCACACACATCCGGACAGGGCGTCGGCGGCCGCTCGTCATGCCGCCCCCTCGGCGGCGAAGAGGTGCGCGTCGAGGTCGATGCCGAAGTCGGCGGCGAGCACCAGCGCGAGCTGCCGCTGCCGCTGGCGGGCGCGCACCTGCTGGTCCTCGTGGGCGCGCAGGTACGGCCGGACGAGCGCGCTCTCCTCACCGTTGAGCGGCAGGTCGAGCCCGTAGGGGGAGCGGGGCGTGGGCAGGGGGTGGGGGCGGACGGCCTGCGGCGCCCGCATCGCGGGTTGCGCCCGGCGCAACCTGCTGGAGTGAGGTGATGCGAACAGCAGCCTCGCCCAGAGGGCGAGCGCATGGATGTCATGTCGGTCTGCTCCTATGTGCACAGATCGGCCGCGCCCCGGGACGGATGCCGCCGTCGCCGGGGTCTTTGCGTTCCGAGCGCACCCATAACCGCGTCCCTCTACACCCCACCGCGTCCCTCTGCGTCCGGACGCGGCGAGACGCGTTCCCCTGATGCGGGCCGCAGATGGCCGCGTCACTGTAGAGAGATGAGCGATGGTCTCCCGCGTTACGAGTACGTGAAGCTGGCGGATGTCATTGCCGCTGAGATCGCCTCTGGCAAGCTGCCAAAAGGCGCCGCCCTGCCGGGCGAGCGAGCCATGACCGATTTGTACAAGGTGAGCATCGGCACCGTGCGCCGCGCGATCGCCGAACTCAGGAGCCGGGGCCTGGTCGCGACGCTGCCCGCCAAGGGCACGTACGTGATCGGCTCGGCCGACGAATAGCGGGCGGGCGACCAGCGCGGTGTTCGTCGGCCGAGTGCCCTTCAGTGATCAGCCGCCTGCAAGGAACTCGACGGCCTGTTCCGCGTTCTCGGCGACCCGGACCGTCTCCCAACCGTGCTCGCTCAGCTCCAGCAGAAGTCGGGGAGGATGCGGCGCGATGTGGGACGCGCGCTGCCGTCCGGGCAGGAGCGGATCGGCGCGGCGGGTGCCGATGATCTCGGCGTCCGACGAACGCCGGCCATCCCGCCGGGCGGCCCACGCGGCCAGCGGTTCGTCCTCGGCAGGGTCCATCGCCATCAGCCCCGCCCCCGTGCGGTCGGCATCTCGACGGCCGGGGACTTCGTCATCTTCTGGAGTCAGTGCAAAGACCTCACCATGACGGCGTACAGCGGGGAGTCGGCGAAGGGCCGCTGCTCTCCAACCTTCGCGTATCCCCAGGACTCGTAGAGGTTTTGGACCTTGGGGTGGGTCACGTCGACCAGCAGCACGGCCAGGTCCTCGCTCCGGTCTTTGAGTAGCGTTTCGTGCAATTGACCGGAGATTCCTTGCTTCCGCCACCGAGGCCGCACCATGACCTCAGAAACCGCGTACGTGGACGTATAGCCGTTATTCGGCTCGAATTCTGTGGAACGCCACCATTCCCGTCCCGGCGCGAGGGGCGCTCCGTAGGCGAACCCGACCGGCTCCTCATCGTCGTAGGCGACGACGGACGAGAAGCCGTCCATGGCGCTCCAGTGGTCGACGAACCAGGCGAAGCGCTGGTGGAAGGGGTCGTCCATCTGGTCGGCGTAGGCGTCGGCATGTACATCGACAAGGAGCTGCCGGAACCCGTCCGGCAAGCCGTCGTACTGGTATTGCCGCAAGGTGATCACACTCGGCTCCATTCGGATCGCATACGGTCGCCCCACTCCCGGGCGTAAGTGGTGGAGGGGGCCAGAGTGAACAGGTCGCGGTGGAAGTCACCAATCAGGGTCCGCATGCGGCCGGGCAGGGGATCGCCATCCATGATGGCGAATACGTCTGCAGCGGTGGCGGTGGCAAGTTCGGCATCTCCCTGGTGGAGCTGCGCAAGGGCTAGCCGAGCTGTCGCCAAGGCGCGGTTACGGCGGAATGCAGGCGGGATCCTGGCGAGGGCGCGATGGGCGGTGGCCTCCGCGCGGGCGTGCTCTCCGACATGGCTGTGGACGACGGACGCGAGGTGATCGACTTCGGCGGCCCCGTAGAACGCGGTCCACCGGGGGCGTTCACCTTCCGACGCCTTGTCCAGGGTGTCGCGGGCGGTGCCGAGGGACCGCAGGGCGGCGCGGCCGTCTCCCAGGACGGCGTATCCCAGGGAGGTCCGTATGTGCCCCATCGATCCATAGAAGGGATCACGGCGGGCTGCACGAGTTGCCTGTGCGGCTTGCGCTGCTGCCAGCGTCTCGGGCCAGTTACGGCGCTGGTAGGCGAGCATCGTCATATTGATCCACACGTGCACTTCCGTGTGGCTGTCCTGGGACAGCCCAGCGTACGTGGTGGCCTCGTGGAGGTACTGCTGGGCACGGTCGAGTGCGCGGGCGTCGATGCAGGACCAGGCGGCGATGGTGGTGTATTCGGCGGCCATGGCGAAGAGGGAGCGGCGTACGCTCTCAGTGGCGTTTCGGTCCTGGAGTTCCAGCACGCCGGCGCGCCCTGCAACGGCCCGCTTCTCCAATTCCGCATGACCACCTTGGTGGTCGTCCGTTGCCACCAGTTCGGCCAAGCCAGCAGCGTCCCTGCTCACGTCAGACATTCCCACTGTGCGACGCTGCGACAGAAAGGGCATCGCCGCGGCGGCTGTGGTTCCAGCGGCCGAAGTGATGAACGTGCGACGCCGCACGGGGTCCTCCTGCGGTACTGCGGTGCGTAGTGGGCTGAACCCTAAGTCTTCGGCGGCGCAGCCGAACACTCTCTCCAGCGCAACGCGGGTACGGCCGATGGGACGTCTTGACGCCCCATTCACCAGGTTCCGGACCGTACGCGCTGAGACGTCGCCGGGACGTCCCGTGAGCTCCGCCAGCGCAGCATTCATCTGACGTGCCAACTCCTCTTGAGTGAGGCCCAGTTCGCGCATCCGCTTTTTGAGTTCGGCGTTGACGGCCACAGAGCGAACGTAGCCGCGCACTTGCCCTCCGAACCAGACCATAGGTAATGGGAACGCAAAGTCTTCCGGTTATGAGTAAGCACCTGGACCGCGACTTTTCCTGTCGCCCACGAGCCGTCGGCCGTTGACTTGGTGTACGCCGCCGGGCATCTCCAGGCTCCTCGCTCGGTGGCTTGGAGGAGAGTCCGACCCCACGTCGCTCGATGGGGCCGGGCGTCCCACTCGGAGGGATGACCCGTGACCATGACGCCAGAAACTCCCGCTCTGCCCAATCTCGGCGAGGTACGCCAGGACACGGCCCTGGCGATAGCTCTGGCTGGTCACGGCCGTGCACACGGTGAGCTCGTCGCCGCGCTTCGACAGCGACTGTGCGGCTACATCAGGGACATGGCCCCCACGGTCCGCGACTGGGCCGCGCTGCTGCCGGACGAGAGCAGGCGGGCCCAAGTGGTCACGACGGTCGGTCAGGCCATGGAGATCGCGGAGGGCCGTCACAAGGGCCTCAGTGACCCGGCCGAAGCTCTTCGCCTGATCGCGAGGGGCGCCGACATCCTCGCCCGCTTCACCTCTTCCGCGACCCAAGGAATCGTCCGGTGACCGCGCCGGGCCGACTGGCCCCGGCCGGAATCCGGCTGCGCTGGCTGCGCCCATCTGGAGCGCCTTCACCGGGACCGAGCCGCGGGGACGGATCCGGGGTCTCCGACGCGAACGTACGCCTGCACCGGCACCTCGATGACGATCAGGCATGAGTCCGGTGCGCCAGCAAGGAGCAGTCCGCACATACGCCGTGGTCGTCAGCACCCTGGTCGTCTCCCTGGCCATGGCCGGTACGGCCGCTGGAAAACCCCAAAGGCTCCGCCCGGAAGAGCCCTGGACAGGTCGAGCCGGGCGGTCCGGCACCGGTCGCTTTCCCCTGAGAGCGGCCGGTGCCACACCCAGAGCACCACGTGAAACGATCGAGAGGAGCACCACCATGAGCACCATCCTCAGCCCCCAGCGCGTTGAGCTGGGCCGATTCTTCACCGTCACCGGGAACCGCTTCCGCGACGGCGACACGACCCCCTTGGAGATGTTCTCCGAGGCCATCGACATGGAATGGCACCAGATGCTCCAGACCCCGGAGTACAGGGAGTTCTGCGTCGCGACGGCCGGCATGCTGCTCGGCCACGCGCCTCTCAGCGGGGTCGGAGAGATCTCCTGGGTGGGCGCGTATGAGGAGATGTACGGCTCTCTGCCCGAGATCTGGTTCACCAACAAGGACGGCCAGGTCGACGAGAGGGCGCTGGCCCGCTACCGGGAAACTGGCACCGTGGTCGCCGAATGGGACTGCACTCCCACCACCGGGGACGGCGACGACGTCGTTCCGAAGCGGGGGAAGGCTACCGCGCGGTGATCACCGCGCACGCTGACGGCGCGCTCCGGCCTACCGCTGGGGCGCTCCGCCTCGTTGAGGCCCGTACGACCGACCCGAAGGCCGTGGACATCGCGCCCTACATGGAAGCGATCTATACCTACTGCCCCTACCTTGCGCCTTCGGTGGAGCGAGGGCTAACAGGCTGGACCGTGTACGAGGCTGAGGGCGAGGCCGAGGACGTCGAAGCGGAAGTTTTCCACGCCGGGGTGCAGGCCGCCGAATGGGTGCGCCCGCTGGCCGTGCGACGGCACGGCGGCCTCGTCTGCGAGAACATCATGGTCCTCGGCTCTCACGCGGAACTGCTTACGTGGCCGCACTGGGCACTGAAGAACCTCTACGGACCGGTGGGGCTGATGATCGGTAAGTTCCACGCGGGCGAGCAGCGAACCAACGGGGATGGTCGCGGTATCACGGTGCCGCCGGTGTCGTTCCTCCCGGTGCGGGTGGCAGTCCGTCCCCGCGACCCGCGTTTCCTGGCAGCGACACCGGACCTCGCCGCAGCCTTGGCGGTCGCGGTGGACGACGGGCGAGACGTGTTCGAGGATCTCCCGCAGGAGTGGAAGGCGGTACGAGCATGGGCGAAGGGGCTTCTGGCATGACGGCGCCCCCGCGCGAGGCGGTCGAACCCTTGGCCGAACGGATCGGGTCGCCGGTCGCCGCTGATCTCCTCAGCGACCGGCGCGGCTCACGGGCCTGGAAGGTCCACGGCCCGCGGGGCGCGGTGGCGCTGAAGGCCAACAACCCCGAGAGTGACGAGGCCCGCGACAAGGCCGCCGAGATGGCCCAGGAGGACCGCCACCTCCTGTGCCTTATGCAGGTGGGCGCCTTGAGTCCCGGGTACCGGGTCGACGCCGGAGCGTGGGAGGGCGGCCGGTGGCTGGCTGTGCGCTGGATCGACGGCGTCCCGCTGTGGCGAGCGTTCGCCCCGGCTCGCGGTCCAGAGGGGGATCGCCCCTCCGTACGGTCGTGGATGCTGGGCACCGCCCGCACTTGGGCGCAGCGTCTCGCACGGCTTCACGCCGCTCACTGGGCGCACGCCGACGTCCAGCCCACCAACACCCTCGTCATGAGCGGTGGCCGCGCGGCGATCATCGACTACGCCCTTTCCTGTGGCCCGGCCGAAGACCGCATCCCCTACCGGGGCGCGATCACCCACACCACCGCCCCCGAGATCGCCGACGCGATCCTCTCCACGAGCGACGACACCCATATCCAGGCCCGTCCGCCGGCCGACGTCTGGGGTCTGGGCGCCTCGCTTTTCTGGTGCTGGACCGGGCAGCGACCCGTGTCCTACGAGGATGCCGCCGACCGTAGGACCAAGCTCCGGGTGATCGCTCAGGGCCGTACGGTCTCCCTGGGAGAGGCCCTGCCGTGGTCGTTCCCGGAGTTTGAGCACGTCATTACCGCCTGCATGGCGCCGTCCGCCGAAGACCGCCCCACGGCCGCCGATGTTGCCGACATGCTCGCCAGGGGCGCGGGATGATCACGCTGCGGGACCTGGCCATGGATGATGTCCCGGCAATCCAGCGGATCTACAGCGGCGCCTCCGTACGGTTCACGCATGACCGGCCCTACACGGCTGAGGAGGCCCGCGAGCGCGTCGCCAAGGCCCTGGAACTGGCCGAGGAGGTTCCCCGGCGCCGCTGGGACTTCGGCATCGTCCTCGCGGAGGACGACGACCTGCTTGGCGTCATGTCCCTGCGCATCCGCGAACCGGGCGTTGGAACCCTGAGTTACATCCTGCGCGAGGACGCCTGGAACAGCGGCTACGCCACCGAAGCCGCCGAGCGAGTCGTCGAATTCGCGTTCACCACTGCCGGCCTGAAGCGCCTGGAGGCCAAGCACCACCCGCGCAACCTCGCCTCCGGACGCGTCCTGACCAAAGCCGGGTTCGAGTGCATCGGCACATCAGAGCTGCACACCACTGACGGGGTGATCGTGCCGTACCCGGTGTACGCGTTCCGGGGACCGTCCACCACCCAAAGCGCCGGTGAGGCCCGCTGCGAGCCGTAGGAGGCGCTGTTGAGTGCCTGGGAGGGCATGTCCCGGCAGCCCGCGCAGGGGTGCAGTTGATCTGACAACGCCCCCTTCAACTTCCCCTCGTGCGCTGACGGCGAGTCAACCAGCAGCCGAGCGGCCGTGCCCGTGAACCGAACGGAGGAAGCGTGACCGACGCCCGCAGCGCCGCCTGGGACACGTACGCGAAGAGCAAGCCCCCACGGCGCAGGACGAACGCCAGGGGCGAGTCGACGTGGTTCAACTGGACCCAGCACCCCGACCACGGGCCCGGGGCTGAAGTGCTCGCGCTGGAGCCGGGGGACGGTGTGCTCGACCTCGGGTGCGGATCGGGCGGCAACCTGGCGCACTTGGCCGCGCTCGGCATGAGGGCGGTGGGCGTTGACCTGTCCGCCGCGCAGCTCGCCAAGGCGCGTGAGCGATGGGCGGACGTGGAGGGGATGGAACTGCACCAGGGTGACGCCTTGGGCTTCATGGCGGCCTCGGTCACCCGGTACGACGCCGTCTACTCCGTCTTCGGCGCCGCCTACTTCACCGATCCTCGCCTGACCCTTCCCGCTGTTCACGGCTGTCTGGTGCCCGGCGGCGTCTTCGCCATGTCGCAGCATCCGCCTGTGGAAGGCTGTTACGGCTGCCAGGCGTCGTACATCCCGCGCGGGCCGGACGAGGACCCCGCGATTGTGAAGCGGTGGGACTACACCCCTCGGACTTGGGTGGGGCTGTTCACGGAGTACGGCTTCGAGAACGTGACCGCCACCGTTCTGGAGGCGCCGGCGCATGGCAGGCGCCGGATCGGCACTCAGCTGATCCGAGGGGCGCGCGCATCGTAGGAACCGCGGGCCCCCGCCGTCGTAAGCGGGGTCAGACCTTGATCACGCGGACGCCGGGGCCGCACAGCGTGTGGAGGTCCTCGGGATCGGACGTCAGGACGGTCACGGGGGCAGGTGCGGCGAGTGCGGTGGCGGCGACGATGGCGTCGAGGGCGTATCTGTGGCCGTGCAGGCCTGCTCCGGCGAGGAGTTTGCCGGCGTGCCGGGCGATGGCTTCGGTGGGCGGGATGACGTTGACCCGGGAGACGGCGTAGTCGAAGCGGGCCTGGTTGATTTTGGGGTCGCGGGCTTCGACGAGAGTGACGGAGCTGATGGTGACGCGGATGTCCTCGGCTTCGGCGGCGGCGAGCCATTCGGTGAGCTCGGGTGTGCGTCGTACGAGTTGGGAAAGAGCTTCGCAGTCGAGGACGAGGGTGCCGCTCACGCGGCGTCCGCCGAGCCGGCCGTGTCGCCGCGCAGGAGCGCTCGCTTGGCCTCGACCGCTGCCTGGTCCACCGGCCCGTGCTCGGACTCCGCGTCTTCGATGAGTTCGCGCAGCCGGTCCCGTTCGAGCTGGCGCTGAATGAGGGCTTCGACGTAGGCGGACATGCCGCGCTTGCCGGTGCGGGCCTTGAGGGCGGCGATGGTGCCTTCGTGGAGGGAGACGGAGACCGGTCGGACGGGGCCTTCTCCGGGTGCCGGGTCGGGAGTGGTGGCCATGGAAGCACTTTAACAAAACTTTTGTTATTGCGTGGCGGTGGTGCGTCGCCCGGCGTGCGGCCTCGAGGACGGGACCGCTGCCGTCCTCTCTGCGCGGGGAGGGCGGAGGCCGCGCGCTCGGCGCCGCCGTACCGGTCACGGCGGCGCCACCCCGCGAGAAGCCCGTCTACGTCTCCGTCCGGTACATCAAATCCACCTCGTGCGTCGTGAAGCCCATCCCCTCGTACACCCGCAGCGCCGCCGTGTTGTCCGCGTCGACGTAGAGCATCGCGGTCGGTACGCCCTGCGCCGCCAGGTGGCGCAGGCCGATCGCGGTGAGGGCCTTGCCGAGGCCGCCGCCCTGGGCGTCGGGGGCGATGCCGAGGACGTACACCTCGCCCAGCTGCTCCTCGGCGTGGACCTTCGTCCAGTGGAAGCCGACGAGCGCGCCGTCCGCCTCGCGCTCCGCGAGGAAGAAGCCCTTCGGGTCGAACCACGGCTCGGACTTGCGGTCGTCCAGGTCCCGCTGGGTCAGGGAGCCCTGCTCGGGGTGGTGGGCGAACGCGGCCGCGTTCAGCGCCAGCCAGGCGGCGTCGTCCTGGCCGGGCACGAAGGCGCGGACCGTGATGCCGGGCGGCAGCGTCGGCTCCTCGATGTCCAGCGGGACCAGTGGCCGCCGGAGCTGGCGCAGTTCGCGGAAGAGGGTCAGGCCGAGGACCTGTGCCAGGTGCCGGGCCGCCGACTTGCCGCCGTGCGCCCAGACCCGCAGTCGCTTGCCGGAGGCCGCCAGCAGTGCGGAGCCCAGCGCCCTGCCGTGGCCGCGGCCCCGCTGCGAGGGGTCGACCACCAGCTCGGCCGCCGGGGCCTCGACCGGGTCCGTGTCCTCCAGCTGGGCGTACCCGACCAGCCTGCCGGACACCGTGAGCAGCAGGTGCCGTACGCCCTCGCGCCGCCCGCCGCGCAGCTGGAGCCGGCCCTGCTCGGAGACCGCCTGCATTCCGTCGGTGCGGGCGGCGTCGGCGATGAGGGCGAGGACGTCCTGGACCTGTTCGGGGGTGAGCTCGTCGTAGGTCTCGATACGTCGGCCCGGCTCGAGGGCCGATGCGGGAACGTCAGTCGTCATGCCTACGAGCCTACGGCGGCACCGGGCCGTGGTGGGGTGACGCTCGTCGGGTGAAGGCAACCAGGTCGTAACCATTCACCCCTGTTGCGCTACGCGCGTTGACTCTAGGCTGCGCTCGGCACACCTGTCGCGTGACGGTACGTAAGGTCATGCGGCGTCATAAGGGGAAAAAGGGGACAGATGTCAGCGATACGCCACAAGAAGCGCGCGGGTCGGAGGATGCTCGCCACTGCCGCGGGGATCGCCACCGTCGGCGCGCTCGTCGCCGCCATTCCGGCCGGCGCGGCCGAGGAGACCAGCACCGCGACCGCGACGGCGTCCGAGTCCTGGACGTACGGCAAGAAGGCCGGCCGGACCGTCGACGTACAGCTGCTCTCCTTCAACGACCTGCACGGCAACCTCGAACCGCCGGCCGGCTCCTCGGGCGAGGTGACCCACGTCCACGAGGACGGCACCACTCAGAAGATCAAGGCCGGTGGCGTCGAGTACCTGGCCACCCACCTGCGCGACGCGCGCAAGGACCACCGGTACTCGATCACCGCCGCGGCCGGCGACATGATCGGCGCGTCCCCGCTGATCTCCGGCCTCTTCCACGACGAGCCGACCGTCGAGGCGCTGAACAAGCTGGAGCTGGACGTCACCTCCGTGGGCAACCACGAGTTCGACGAGGGCGCCGCCGAGCTGAAGCGCATCCAGGAGGGTGGCTGCCACCCGACCGACGGCTGCGCCGAGGGCACGACCTACAAGGGTGCCGAGTTCCCCTACCTCGCGGCCAACGTGACGGACGAGAAGACCGGCAAGCCGATCCTCGACCCGTACTTCATCTGGGAGAAGGAAGGCGTCCGCATCGGCTTCATCGGCGTGACCCTGGAGGGCACCCCGAACATCGTCAACGCCGAGGGCATCAAGGGCCTGAAGTTCGGCGACGAGGTCGAGACGATCAACAAGTACACCAAGATCCTGGAGCGCCAGGGCGTCAAGTCCGTCGTCGCCCTGATCCACGAGGGCGGCGCCCCGGCCTCCCCGGCGTACAACTACGACTGCGACAGCCCCGGCCCGGGCGACGGCATCTCCGGCCCGGTCGTCGAGATCGCCAAGAACCTCAGCCCGCAGGTCGACGCCCTGGTCACCGGCCACACCCACCAGGCGTACGCGTGCACCATCCCCGACCCCTCGGGCAAGCCGCGCACGGTCACCTCGGCGGCGTCGTTCGGCAAGCTGTACACCGACACGACCCTCACCTACGACCGCGCCACCAAGGACATCGTCCGTACGACCGTGGCGTCCGCGAACCACGTGGTCACCCGTGACGTCGCCAAGGCCACGGACATGACCGACCTGATCGGCAAGTGGAACGCCCTGGCCGCGCCGATCGCCAACCGTCCGGTCGGCCACATCGCCGCGAACATCGACGGCCGCGGCTCCACCGCGTACGAGAAGCCCCTCGGCGACCTGATCGCCGACGCGCAGCTGGAGGGCCTCGCCCCGGCCGACAAGGGCGGCGCGCAGATCGCGTTCATGAACCCGGGCGGCATCCGCGCCGACCTGGTGCACTCGCGGTCCGGCCAGGAGGCGACGGACGGCATCGTGACCTACGGCGAGGCGTACACCGTCCAGCCGTTCACCAACATGATGACCACCGTCGACCTGACCGGCGCTCAGATCATCACCGCGCTCCAGCAGCAGGTCAGCGGCTCCAACGAGGCGTCCCCGAAGATCCTCCAGGTGTCGAAGGGCTTCACCTACACCCTGGACATGACCAAGACGGGTGCCGCGCGCGTCGACGTCGCGTCGGTGAAGCTGAACGGCCAGCCGCTGGACCCGGCCAAGACGTACCGGGTCGCGATGAACGAGTTCCTGTCGGGCGGCGGTGACGGCTTCCCGGCTCTCGCCCAGGGCAAGAACAAGCTGGTCGGCGCCTCCGACCTGGACGTCTTCATCGCCTACCTCGGCGCGCACTCCTCGGCGGGCTCCCCGCTGACGCCGCCGGCGGCGGACCGGATCACGGTCGTCAAGTAGACCTCCGGGCTTTCACAGCCTCCGGGCTTTCACAGGCCTCCGGGCTTTCGAGCGGGGCGGTGGACCGGCGTGGTCCACCGCCCCGCTCCCTTTCTCTTCACTCATTGATGTGTACGCGTCATACTCCGCTCATGGCCATGACCCGCCGCGCCGTCCTCACGGCCGCCCTCGCCCTCGGCGCCTTACCGGCATCCCCCGCCCACGCGTCCATCGCCCACGCGTCCGCCGCCCTCCAGGACTGGATGGCCGCCCACGCCGACGCCACCCCGCTCCGGGCGCTCACCATCCCGGGCACGCACAACTCGGGCGCGCCCTCCGGCGGGCTCTGGGTCGCGTGCCAGAACACGACCGTCGCCCAGCAGCTGGCGAGCGGGATCCGGTTCCTCGACATCCGCTGCCGGGTCACCGGCGACGCCTTCGCCATCCACCACGGCGCCTACTACCAGCACCAGATGTTCGGCGACGTCCTCATCGCCTGCCGCGACTTCCTCGCCGCGCACCCCGCCGAGACCGTCCTCATGCGGGTCAAGCAGGAGTACTCGCAGGAGAGCGACGCCGCCTTCCGGCGGATCTTCGACCTCTACCTCGACGCCAAGGGCTGGCGCCCCCTCTTCCGGATCGGCGACGGCCTGCCCCTCCTCGGCGAGGCCCGCGGCCGGGTCGTCCTGCTCGCCGACAACGCCGGACTGCCCGGCGTCCGCTACGGCGACGGGGCCCTCTTCGACATCCAGGACGACTACATGGCCGAGCCGACCGCCAAGTACCCGAAGATCGAGGCGCACTTCAGGAAGGCCGTCGAGCAGCCCGGCAAGCTGTACGTCAACCACGTCTCCACCGCAGCGCTGCTGCCGCCCCGCTGGAACGCCGACCGCCTCAACCCGCGCGTCCACAGCCTCGTGGACAGCGCCGGGGCGAGCGGCTGGCGCGGCCTCGGCATCGTGCCCATGGACTTCCCGAACACCCGCGCCGGACTCGTCGCGTCACTGCTGCGGCACAACTGACCCGGCCGCCCCGGGAGGCGGCGTCGGCGCGCCCGGCAGCCGGATCACCGCGCGCGTGCCGCCGCCCTCCGCCGGGGTGAGCGCCACCTCGCCGCCCGCCTGCCCGACCGTACGCGCCACGATCGACAGTCCGAGCCCCGAGCCCGGCAGCGACCGGGCCGACGGCGACCGCCAGAACCGCTCGAATACGTGCGGCAGCTCGTCCGCCGGGATGCCCGGCCCGTGGTCCCGCACGGTCACCACACCGTCCACGAGCGCCACCTCCACCGTCCCGCCCGGCGGGGAGAACTTCACCGCGTTGTCCAGGACGTTCACCAGCGCGCGCTCCAGCGCCGCCGCCTCGCCCCGTACGTACCAGGGGCGGACGTCCGCCGTGACCGTCAGCTCCGGGCCGCGCAGCCGCGCCCGCGCCAGGGCCGTGTCCAGGACCTCGTGCAGCGCGACCACCCCCAGCCGCCCCGGCGTCACCGCGTCCGGCCTGGACAGCTCCTGGAGATCGCCGATCAGCGAGGCCAGCTCCGTCATCTGGGCCTTCACCGACGCCATCAGCGCCCGCCGGTCGTCGGCCGGGATGGCCCGGCCCGTCTCCTCGCTGCGCGCGAGCAGCTCGATGTTCGTGCGCAGCGACGTCAGCGGCGTCCGCAGCTCGTGTCCGGCGTCGGCGATCAGCTGCGCCTGCCGGTCGCGGGACGAGGCGAGCGCGGCGGTCATCGCGTTGAAGGACCGCGACAGGCGCGCGATCTCGTCCTCGCCCTCCACCGGGATGCGTACGGTCAGGTCCTCGGTACGGGCGACGTGCTCGACCGCGTCCGTGAGCCGGTCCACGGGCCTGAGCCCGGCCCGCGCCACCCACAGCCCGGCGGCGCCCGCGCCGACCACCCCGATCCCGGCCAGCGCGGTCAGCAGCAGTGCCAGCCGGCTGAGCGACTTGTCGATCTCGGCCGTCGGCCGGGCCAGCGACACCGCCACCTCGACCGCCGGCCCGCCCGGCAGGACGACGCTGTCGCGCACCGTGTGCACGCGGACGGTCTCGCCGCTGTCGGTCGTCGAGGTGTGCAGGGCGTCGTCCACGGTGCCGTTCGCGACCGCCACATCGGCCGGCCGCACCTTCACCGGACGCGAGTACTGCGCCACGCAGCGCGCCCCGTTCACGTCCACGACCTGCGTGTACGCGAACCCGGGGCGGCCCTGCGCGGCGGGCTCGCCCACCGGCGTACGGCACTGACGCAGCGTGTCCCGCACCAGGTCCGGCGGCGCCGCCGTGTTGCGCAGCGACGTGTCCAACTCGTCGAAGAGCTGTGCCCGCGTCAGCAGCCAGGCCGCCACGGCCACGCCCGCCACCGCCACGGCGACCGCCGTCGCGGTCAGCAGCGCCAGGCGGGAACGCAGCGGCAGCGCCCGGAAGCGCCGCACGGGGTCCCTCACTCGCCACCTCCGTCGCGCAGCACATAGCCCACCCCGCGCACGGTGTGCACCAGCCGGGTCTCGCCCCCGGCCTCCGTCTTGCGCCGCAGATACATCACGTACACGTCCAGGGAGTTGGAGCTGGGCTCGAAGTCGAAGCCCCACACCGCCTTGAGGATCTGTTCCCGGGTCAGCACCTGGCGCGGATGCGCCAGGAACATCTCCAGCAGCGTGAACTCCGTACGCGTCAGCTCCACGCGCCGCTCGCCCCGCGTCACCTCACGGGTGGCGAGGTTCATGCGCAGGTCGCCGAAGGCCAGCACATCGCCGTCGGGCTCCCCGCCGGCGGCGCGGGCGGCGGCGTACGAGCTGCGCCGCAGCAGCGCCCGGATCCGCGCGAACAGCTCGTCCAGCTCGAACGGCTTCACCAGGTAGTCGTCGGCGCCCGCGTCGAGGCCGGTCACCCGGTCGCCGACGGTGTCGCGCGCGGTCAGCATCAGGATCGGCACGGTCGAGCCGGACGCCCGGACGCGGCGGGCCGCGGTCAGACCGTCCATGCGGGGCATCTGGATGTCGAGGACGACGAGGTCGGGCCCGTACGCCGCGATCTTCTCCAGCGCGTCCACGCCGTCGACGGCGACCTCCGTCCCGTACCCCTCGAAGGCGAGGCTCCGCCGGAGCGCCTCACGGACGGCGGGCTCGTCGTCGACGACGAGGATGCGCTCGGGCTCACCGGTGCTGCTGTTCATGTGCCTCAGCGTCGCACGCGCCCCGTCTCACCCGCTCAGTCGTCCCCGCCCGAGCGGAGCTTGTCGAGGTCGGCCTTCACCGTGTTGACCGGGATCGCGAAGCCGAGGCCGACGCTACCCGCGGTGGAGCCGTCGGCGCCGCTCGGCGAGTACATCGCGGAGTTGATGCCGATGATCCGGCCGTCCATGTCGATCAGCGCGCCGCCGGAGTTGCCGGGGTTGAGGGACGCGTCGGTCTGGATCGCCTTGTACGTGGTCTTGGACGAGCCGGTGTCGCCGTTGAACTGGCGGCCGCCGAACTCGAAGGGCCAGCCCTGGCGCGGGTCGCGCTGCTGCTGCCCGCCGTCGTCCTGCTTCGCCACGGTCACGTCCCGGCCGAGCGCGGAGACGATGCCGCTGGTGACGGTCCCCGTCAGCCCTTCCGGGGAGCCGATGGCGACGACCTGGTCGCCGACCCGCACCTGGTCGGAGTCGCCGAGCGTGGCGGCCTTGAGTCCCTTGGCGCCGCGCAGCTTGATGAGCGCCAGGTCCTTGTCGGGGGCGGTGCCGACGACGTCGGCCGCGTACGTGCTGCCGTCGCTGAGCCGGACCTTGATCTCCGAGGCGCCCGCGATCACGTGGTTGTTGGTGACGATCTCGCCGTCCCCGGTGATGATCACGCCGGACCCGGTCGACTGCCCCGCCGTGCCGGCCGCCCGGATCTCCACGATGCTGGGCGACACCGCCTGGGCGACCCCGGCGACGGTCCCCTTGCTGGACTGCGCCACGGTCGTACCCGGCACGCCCGTGGACGGAGCGGCCGCGTCGCCGCCCGACCACCGCTGGGCCAGGGCCCCGGCGCCCCCGCCGACGGCGGCCGCAGCGATGGCGACGGCGGCGATCAGCCCGACCGGCCCCCGCGCCCGCCGTCGCGCGTGCCCCGGAGCGGGCGCGTACGCGGGCGGCGGAGGGTGGCCCGGGTCGTGGAACCCGGCGTACTGCTGCGGTTCGTCATTCCCCTGGCCGCCGCTGCGGCGGAAGTAGTCGGTCATGGGTACGACAGTGCTGCTCGATCATGAAAAGAATCTGAGCGCGCCCTGAGAAGCCCGACAGAAGTGCGTATGCCCGATATAAAGGCGCCGGGGTTCCCTGTAGCGACGCGTATGCCTACGCCCCGTTGCAGCCGCAGCTGCGGCGCACGACCAGGGCCGAGGGGAAGGACTTCACCCGCTCCCGCCGCGAGCCCGCGACCCGGAGCCCGTCGTCCAGCACCAGGTCCACCGCCGCGCGCGCCATGGCCGGCCGGTCCGACGACACCGTCGTCAGCGGCGGGTCCGTCAGCGCGGCCTCCTTGACGTCGTCGAAGCCGGCCACCGCCAGATCGCCCGGCACGTCGAGCCGCAGCTCGCGCGCCGCGCGCAGGACGCCGATCGCCTGGTCGTCCGTCGAGCAGAAGATCGCCGGCGGCCGGTCGGGGCCGGACAGGATCTTCAGGGCCAGCTCGTACGCGTCGTAGCGGTTGAACGGGGCGTGGAAGAGACGGCCGTCCGTGGAGCGGCCGGACTCCAGCATGGCCCGCCGCCAGCCCTCCACGTGGTCGGTCACCGGGTCGCCGATCGCCGGCGTCGACTCGATGCCGCCCAGACACGCCACGTATGCGTGGCCGTGCTCCAGCAGGTGCCGCGTCGCCAACTGCGCGCCGCCGATGTCGTCCGTCACGACCGCGACGTCGTCGATGGCCTCGGGCCGCTCGTGCAGCAGCACGAGCCGCGCGTCCCACGCCTCGATCTCGGCCGCGGCCCGCTCGCTGAGTCCCTGGCTGACCAGGATCAGCCCGGCGACGCGCATGCCGAGGAACGCCCGCAGATAGTGCAGCTCGCGTTCGTCCCGGTAGTCCGAATTGCCGACCAGCACCATCTTCCCGCGGTCGGCGGCGGCCCGTTCGACCGCGTGCGCCATCTCGGCGAAGAACGGCTGGCGCGCGTCCGGGACGATCATGCCTATGAGGTCGGTGCGCCGGGACGCCATCGCCTGGGCCACCCGGTCGGGCCGGTAGCCCAGCTCCTTGATCGCGGCGAGGACACGCTCGCGCGTGGCCGGGGCGACCGGCCGGGGTCCGTTGTTGATGACGTAGCTCACGACCGCGGTGGAAGTACCCGCCAGTCGTGCCACGTCGTCCCGCGTCACCTTGGCCACGCGCGGCAGTCTACGCGGGGTGACCTACCTCTGGGCAGGTCGTACGGCCGCTTCCTGTGCCTCTTCCTTGTCCGCCATACGGAGGACGTCCGGCGTGGCGGCCTTGGCACGGGCCTCCGCGCGTGCCCCCGCACGGGCCTCCGCGCGCGCCTCCTCGGCGGCCCGCTCCACCTTCTCCGGCGCCACGAAGCGGTAGCCGACGTTGCGGACGGTGCCGATCAGCGACTCGTGCTCGGGGCCCAGCTTGGCGCGCAGCCGCCGTACGTGGACGTCGACCGTGCGCGTACCGCCGAAGTAGTCGTAGCCCCACACCTCCTGGAGCAGCTGGGCGCGGGTGAAGACCCGGCCCGGGTGCTGCGCCAGGTATTTCAGCAGCTCGAACTCCTTGAAGGTCAGGTCCAGGACCCGGCCCTTCAGCTTGGCGCTGTACGTGGCCTCGTCGACCGACAGGTCGCCGTTGCGGATCTCCATGGGGGAGTCGTCGGCGGTGACCTGCTGGCGGCCCGTCGCGAGCCGCAGCCGCGCCTCGACCTCGGCCGGTCCCGCCGTGTCCAGCAGGACGTCGTCGATGCCCCAGTCGGCGGTCACGGCGGCGAGCCCGCCCTCGGTGACCACCAGGAGCAGCGGACAGCCCGGCCCGGTGGAGCGCAGCAGCTGACACAGCGAGCGCACCTGCGGCAGGTCGCGGCGGCCGTCCACGAGGATCACGTCGGCCCCGGGGGTGTCGACGAGCGCCGGCCCCTCCGCGGGGGCCACCCGGACGTTGTGCAGCAGCAGACCGAGGGCCGGGAGCACCTCCGTCGACGGCTGGAGGGCATTCGTCAGCAGCAGCAGTGAACTCATCGCGCCCCACCTGCCTGGGTCGTCGTCCGGCCTGTCGTCGTGTCGTCGTGCACGGTCAGCTCGCCCATGACGTCGGTTCCTCCTCGGTTCGTGCGAGGACGTTTGCGGCACTGCTCCGTACGGCGTCGCACGGCTTCGTACCGCGTCGTACGGGGGCTCCCGCGCCCTTGAGAGCCTTTGTTCACCTGCCTGTAACAACGGCCGGAAAACACAAAAGGACCCGGGGGCTGCTTTGCCCGGATCCTCTGCCAGCCAGAATAGCCCACATGAGTTCCGGGACAGAGGGTCCATTTCACAGTGTGGATGTTTCCTCGCTCACTCGCGGCTCCCTGGGCGAAACCTTGCGTCAGTCTTTGCGGACTTCTGACGCGGTCCGCCTGGAGGCCCGCTACGACCCCTGCGCGACCGGTCCGGCCGACACCGCGATCGTCGTGGCGCACGGTTTCACCGGCTCCGCCGACCGGCCGGCGGTACGGCGCGCCGCGCGGGCCTTCGCGCGGCACGCGGCCGTCGTGACCTTCTCCTTCCGGGGCCACGGCCGCTCGGGCGGGCGGTCCACGGTGGGCGACCGCGAGGTGCTGGACCTGGCGGCGGCGGTGTCCTGGGCACGGGAGCGCGGGCACGCGCGCGTGGTGACGGTCGGCTTCTCCATGGGCGGCTCGGTCGTCCTGCGCCATGCCGCGTTGTACCGGGAGCGCACGGGGGCGCACACCGACGCGGTGGCATCCGTCAGTGCGCCCGCGCGCTGGTACTACCGGGGGACGGCGCCCATGCGCCGCGTCCACTGGCTGATCACCCGCCCCGAGGGGCGGCTCGTCGGCCGGTACGGGTTCGGCACCCGGATCCACGACCGCGCCTGGGACCCCGTACCGCTCTCGCCCGTGGAGGCGGTGCCGCTCATCGCGCCGACGCCGCTGCTGATCGTGCACGGCGACCGCGACGCGTACTTCCCGCTGGACCACCCCCGGATGCTGGCCGAGGCCGCGGCCGGCGACGCCGCCGAGCTGTGGCTGGAGCCCGGCATGGGCCACGCCGAGAACGCCGCCGACGAGGCACTGCTCGACCGGCTCGCCCAGTGGCTGACGGCGTCCTCGCCGCCGCAGTCGCCTCCGCGGGCGCCGGGGGCGGCGTCGTCGGAGGCACCGCCGGCGTGGCCCATCATGGAAGCCTGACGAAAGGAGCCCTCCTATGGCAGCGGGAACCATCCGCTACTGGGCCGCGGCCAAGGCCGCCGCCGGTGTCGCCGAGGAGCCGTACGCGGCGGAGACCCTGGCCGACGCGCTGGACGCGGCGCGCGAGCGGCACCCCGGCGAGCTGGTCCGGGTGCTGCAGCGGTGCTCGTTCCTGGTGGACGGCGACCCCGTGGGCACGCGCGGGCATGAGACGGTACGGCTGGCCGACGGCGGCACGGTCGAGGTGCTCCCGCCGTTCGCAGGAGGGTGAACCGCACAGCATGAGCAGCGACCAGCAGTACCCGTACGACCCCTACGCGGACCCCGACGTCGCCCAGACGTGGCAGGGCCAGACCTGGGACACGCACTACCAGCCGGTCGTCCAGCCGCCGCAGCAGGCGGCCGAGACGACCATGTACCTGCCGCCGCAGAACGCGGGCTCCCACCCGCTGCCCCCGCAGGCCCCGGCCGCCGACGCGCCCACGGCGTACCTCCCGCCGGTCACCGAGGACGGGCCGCAGCAGTCGTACGGATACGACGCCCGCGCGTACGCCCCGGAACCGGCCGCCGCCGCGCCGGCCCACGCTCAGGACCGGCCCCAGGCCCCCGAGCCTTCCGCCGCCCCCGAGTACAGCGCGCCCACCACCATGGGCAACGCCCGGATCACCGACGCCCAGCGGGCCCGCGCCGAGGGCCGCTCGCCCATCATCGAGCCGGGCATCCAGCCCGCCGCGCTGACCGCCCTGCTCGGCGCCCTGCTCGCCGGGGGCGCCGCCCTCGGCACGTACGGCCTGCTGCTCCCGCTGGTGCTGCTCCAGGCGGTGACCGCGGCCGGCTGGTTCCGGCTCAACGGCATGTGGCCCGCCCGCCAGGGCATCGCGCTCGCCTTCGCCGGCGGGCTCGTCGCGGACGGCGTGCTCCTCGCCGCCGGCAAGGAGCACGGCCCGGCCGCGATCCTCGGCACGCTCGGCGTGTGGGTGCTGCTCGTCCTGGTCCTCCAGCTCCGCAGCCACGCGGCGCCGGAGGAGCGGATGTACGGGCTGATGGCGACCGTCGCCTCGTCCGCGCTGGCCGTCGTCGCGGCCGGCTACCTCGCGGCATCGGCGGACGCGGTGGTCGTGGGCGCCCTCGCGGTGGCCGCCGCCACGGTGGCCCGCGCGTTGCCGCTGCCGGGGCCCGCGTCGCCGGTGGTCGCGCTGCTCGCGGGTGCGGGCGCGGGTGTCGCGGCAGGCGGGGCGACCGGCCTGGGCGCGCAGGGCGCGCTGCTCGGTCTGGCGGCCGCGGCGTGCGCGCTGATCGGGCTGCGGGTGGCCAGCTACGACTACCCGTCGCGGTTCGTCCACATGACGGCCGGTGTGGCGCTGCCGCTCGCGGTGGCCGCGCCGCTCGTGTACGTCCTGGGCCGCACCCTCGCCTGAGCGGGCCCGCCGGGGCGGGGGAACCAATCGGTAACCCCGCTCGTCGATCATTGACGTCGGCGGAAGCCGGGCGCGAACAGGCGGAGCCGGGCACGAACGGGCGGGGGAGACCAGCCAATGCGAGCACTGCGAATACTGCTGATCACCGGGGTGATCCTGGGTGGCCTCTTCGCCCTCGTGGACCGCCTGGCGGTCAACTACGCGGAGTCCGAGGTGGCGAGCAGGATCCAGGCCACGCAGGGCGTGTCCGGGACCCCGGACGTCTCCATCGCCGGCTTCCCCTTCCTCACGCAGGTCCTCGGCAAGGAGCTGGACCGGGTCGACGTCACCCTCGCGGGCGTGGAGGCCACGGCCGGCGGCCGCACGGTCAGGGTCAACGAGCTGAACGCCGAGCTGCACCGGGTGCGGCTGGAGAACAACTTCGAGCGGGCGGTCGCCGAGAGCGCGACCGGGACGGCGCGGATCTCGTACGACGACCTGCGCAAGGCGTCGAAGGACGACATCACCCTCGCGTACGGCGGCAACGGCAAGATCAAGGTGACCGGCAGCGTCGAGGTGCTCGGCCGCAAGCTCACGCGCAGCGTCCTGTCGACCGTGAGCGTCGTCGACGGCGACACGCTGCGGGTGCGCGCCGACAAGGTGCCCGGCGAGGGCATCCCGGGCATCGAGGAACTGGTCCGCGAGCGCACCGACTTCGACCGCCGGGTCGGCGGCTTCCCGGCCGGACTGAAGATCCAGAAGGTCGAGGCGCTGCCCGAGGGGCTGGCCGTCACCGTGGTCGGCAAGGACGTCGTCCTGGCAGGCTGAACGGCCCGATGGCCACATGGTGAGACAGGGTTGTCCGCACCCTAGACGAACTGCGGGAACGCCCCCGGGGAGACCGGCCGCGAGCCGGCCCCGGGGGCTTTCTCGTCCCAAGAAGTGGACGATCGCGTCTCATCATGCGACACGCCGGTGACACGGTCGCCTGTCCGTCCCTACGATCGGTCCCATGATGAAGCGACAGGCGGATCTCACGAAGCGGCGGGCAGTAGACCTGTGCCGCGTCGCCGCCATGCTCTGTCGCGGTGTCTGATCGCGGGCCCGCAACCCCGCGTTTTTCGGCCCTTCACCGCAGGGGGCCTTCCCCGTGCCGTAGCCGCCCCGCACCCTCGTACGCGTAGAGCGCTCGGCGCGACCTGCCGTATCCGCACCCCGCCGCACACTGCCCCGGAGGAGAAACAGCATGAGCCGCAGCGACGTCCTGGTAGACGCCGACTGGGTCGAGGCCCACATCGACGACCCCAAGGTCGTCATCGTCGAGGTCGACGAGGACACGTCGGCGTACGACAAGAACCACATCAAGAACGCCGTCCGGATCGACTGGAAGAAGGACCTCCAGGACCCGGTCCGCCGCGACTTCGTCGACCAGGAGGGCTTCGAGAAGCTACTCTCCGCGAAGGGCATCGCCAACGACGACACCGTCGTGCTCTACGGCGGCAACAACAACTGGTTCGCCTCGTACGCCTACTGGTACTTCAAGCTGTACGGCCACGAGAGCGTGAAGCTCCTCGACGGCGGCCGCAAGAAGTGGGAGCTGGACTCCCGCGACCTGGTCGACGGCTCCGCGGTCCCGAACCGCCCGGCCACCGAGTACAAGGCCAAGGCGCAGGACACCTCCATCCGTGCCTTCCGTGACGACGTCGTCGCCGCGATCGGCAGCAAGAACCTCGTCGACGTCCGCTCGCCCGACGAGTTCAGCGGCAAGCTCCTCGCCCCGGCGCACCTCCCGCAGGAGCAGTCGCAGCGCCCCGGCCACGTGCCGAGCGCCCGCAACATCCCGTGGTCGAAGAACGCCAACGACGACGGCACCTTCAAGTCGGACGACGAGCTGAAGGCCCTCTACGCCGAGGAGCAGGTGGACCTGGCGAAGGACACCATCGCCTACTGCCGCATCGGTGAGCGCTCCGCCCTGACCTGGTTCGTCCTGCACGAGCTGCTGGGCCAGGAGAACGTCAAGAACTACGACGGCTCGTGGACCGAGTACGGCTCGCTCGTCGGCGTGCCGATCGAGCTCGGCGCCAACAAGTAATCCCGCCCCGACCTGGAGGACAGATTCATCATGTGTGGAGCACAGGCCGGCGGCCCGGACGCTTCGACGATCAAGCCCGGTGAGACCACGATCCAGGGTCAGGTGACCCGCGAGGGCGAGCCGGTGACCGGCTACGTCCGCCTGCTGGACTCGACCGGCGAGTTCACCGCCGAGGTCCCGACCTCCGCGACCGGCCAGTTCCGGTTCTACGCGGCCGAGGGCACCTGGACGGTCCGCGCGCTGGTGCCGGGCGCCACGGCCGACCGCACGGTCGTCGTGCAGACCGGTGGCCTCGCCGAGGTCGCGATCGCCGTCTGAGACGGCACGCCGTCCCGCGACGGCACCCTTTGACGGCCGAGGGGCCGCACCTCCTGGGGGTTGGACGCTTTCCAGGCTTGAGGTGCGGCCCCTCGGTCCTGTCCGGTCTTACCCTGGAATCGTGTACGCACGGCGTCGGCACACGTACTTCGTGCTGATGGGCGCCTGTCTGGCGCTCTTCGTCAGCGCGTGGGCCTTCGTGCGCCTGTGGTCCGTGGAGGTCGCCGTCGGGATGGCGTTCGCCGCGATGCTGCTGCCGCCGCTGGCCGCGTGGGCGGCCAACCGGCGGGGCCCGGACGACCGCTGGTGGGACGACCCGTCCGGGGACCCGCAGTCCGACGAGTGGTGGGACGAACTGGACGGCAAGAAGAGGCGGGGGCCTCAGTAGACGAGCGCCTGCACGCCCTCGCCCATGGTCTCGCTGACGAAGACCTGCGCCCCGGCGATCCGTACGCCCTCGATGACGTCCTTCTCCGTGATCTCGCGCCGTGCCGCGCACTGCGTGCACAGGGTGATCCGGCCGGCCGCCTGGACCGCCTCGATCAGATCCGGCAGCGGCGCCGCGTGCGGCAGCTCGAACTCGGCCGCACGCCCCGGCAGGGCGAACCAGGACGACTCCCCGGTCAGCCAGAGCGACACCTCGACCCCGCTGGCCGCGGCGACCGCCGCCACCGTGAAGGCCTGCGAGCAGCGCTCGGGGGCGTCGGCCCCGGCGGTCACCTTGATCACGAGCTTCTTCGCCATATCCGGAACTGTAGTGCGCCCGCCCACGACGTGGTCACCGGCGGACCTCACACGCCGGGGCCGGGGCCCCACCCATTAGGCTGGGACCCGGCCCCCATACCGCCCACCGCTCACCGAGGAGCACCCCGTGCTTGAGGCTTTCTTCTCCGCCCTGCTGGTCCTGGTCTGCGTCGGCGTCCTCGCCTTCGCCGGTCTGACCGTGAAGAAGCTGTACCAGGGCCAGCGCTGATCCCGACCGTCCCACGAACAGATCGCCAGAGCAGCCACTCATGATCCACATCCCGTCCGACCTGCACCCGGACCTCGTCCCCCTCGCGTTCCTCCTCGGCACGTGGGAGGGCGCGGGCGTGTCCGACTTCCCTGGCGCCGAGAAGTGCAACTTCGGCCAGTCCGTCACGTTCAGCCACGACGGCCGGGACTTCATCGAGTACGTCTCCCGCTCCTGGGTCCTCGACTCCGAGGGCAACAAGGTCCGCCCGCTGGAGAGCGAGAGCGGCTACTGGCGCATCGACAAGGACCGCAAGGTCGAGGTCGTCATGGTGCGCGACCAGGGCGTCGTCGAGATCTGGTACGGCGAGCTGGCCGACCAGAAGCCGCAGATCGACCTCGCGACCGACGCCGTCGCCCGTACCGCGGCCTCCGGCCCGTACAGCGGTGGCAAGCGGCTCTACGGCTACGTGAAGAGCGACCTCATGTGGGTGGGCGAGAAGGCCACCCCCGAGGTCCCGCTCCGCCCGTACATGTCCGCGCACCTGAAGAAGGTCGTCACGCCGGAGGAGGTCGAGGCCATGGCCAAGAACCTGCCCGACCTGCCGGACGACGGCATCGCCTTCTTCCGCTAGGCGTCATCCGGCCTGCCTTTGGACAGGCCCTGGGAATTCCGGTCGGTGCTCCTACACTGGACGGCGTGGTGAGCACCGACTGGAAGAGCGATCTTCGGCAGCGAGGCTACCGGCTGACGCCCCAGCGTCAGCTCGTCCTCGAGGCGGTGGACGTGCTGGAGCACGCGACCCCCGACGACATCCTGACCGAGGTGCGCAAGACCGCCTCCGGCATCAACATCTCCACCGTCTACCGCACGCTGGAGCTGCTGGAGGAGCTGGGCCTGGTCAGCCATGCCCACCTCGGCCACGGCGCCCCCACGTACCACCTCGCCGACCGCCACCACCACCTCCACCTCGTCTGCCGGGACTGTACGAACGTCATCGAGGCCGATGTCGAGGTGGCCGCCGAGTTCACCGGCAAGCTCCGCGAGACCTTCGGCTTCGACACCGACCTGAAGCACTTCGCCATCTTCGGCCGGTGCGAGGACTGCACAGCGAAGCGGTCGAACAGCGGGTCGTAGGCTTTACGCATGAAGAGCCCTCTGCTGTCCCTGCCCGGCGCGGTCCCGGCCGAGGGACGCGACGAAGGTGTCGCCGCCCACTACGGCGACCCGTTCCGTGAGCAGCGCGCCCTCGCCGCCGGCACCGGCCTCGTCGACCTGTCGCACCGCGGCGTCGTCACCGTGACCGGCGACGACCGGCTGAGCTGGCTGCACCTGCTGCTCACGCAGCACGTCAGCGAACTCCCGCCCGGCCGGGCGACCGAGGCGCTGATCCTTTCCGCGAACGGTCACATCGAGCACGCCCTGTCCCTCGTCGACGACGGCGAGACGGTCTGGGCCCACGTCGAACCCGGTACGCAGGACGCCCTCCTGGCCTACCTGGAGTCGATGAAGTTCTTCTACCGGGTCGAGGTCGCCGACCGCACCGGCGACTTCGCCGTCGTGCACCTGCCGGCCGGCTCCGTCGCCGAGGCCCCGGACGGCGTCGTCGTACGGGAGACCCCGTACGGCCGCGACCTGTTCCTGCCCCGCGACGGCCTGGAGGCGTACGCCGCGGCGAACGGCCCGCTCGCCGGGACCCTCGCGTACGAGGCGCTGCGCGTCGAGGCGCACCGGCCGCGGCTCGGCTTCGAGACCGACCACCGCACCATCCCTCACGAGGTGGGCCTGATCGGCACGGCCGTCCACCTCCAGAAGGGCTGCTACCGCGGTCAGGAGACCGTGGCCCGCGTCCACAACCTGGGGAAGCCGCCGCGCCGGCTGGTCTTCCTGCACCTCGACGGCAGCGAGGTGCACCTGCCGCCGCACGGCGCCCCGATCCGCCTCGCCTCGGACGGCGAGGAGGGCCGCCAGCTCGGCTTCGTCACCACGGCGGTGCGCCACTACGAGCTGGGGCCCATCGCGCTGGCCCTGGTCAAGCGGAACGTGCCGGTCGACGCGCCGCTGGTGGCCGGGACGACCGCGGCCAGCCAGGAGACGGTCGTCGAGCCGTAGGGACGTAGGGACGGTCGTCGAGCCGTAGGGACGTAGGACGCTCGTCGAGCCGTAGGGCGTCCTACGGCCGTAGGCGTCGTACGGCCGTAGGCCTCAGACCTCCAGCAGTACGGTGAACGGGCCGTGGTTGGTGAGCGAGACCCGCATCTCCGCACCGAAACGGCCCGTCTCCACCCGCGCCCCCAGCTCCCGCAGCCGCGCCACGACCTCGTCCACGAGCGGCTCGGCCACCTCGCCGGGCGCCGCCGCGTTCCACGTGGGGCGGCGGCCCTTGCGGGCGTCCCCGTAGAGGGTGAACTGCGAAATCACCAGCAAGGGTGCATTCACGTCCGAGCAGGACTTCTCGCCGTCCAGGATGCGGACGGACCAGAGCTTGCGGGCCAGCTGCGCCGCCTTCTCCGGGGTGTCCCCGTGCGTGACGCCGACGAGGACGCACAGCCCTTCGCCGACGATCTCCCCGACCGTCTCCCCGGCGACCTCGACCCGTGCGCCGTCGACCCTCTGTACCACTGCTCGCATACGCCCCAACTTACCGAGGGCCGAACGGGTGCAGAGCACCTGCACATCGCATGCGGGAGTGGCACCATGCGTTCAGGCGGTGCGCCTGAAGCACCGGTCGAGGGGACGGATTCTCATGAGCACACCCGGAGCCGGGTCGACGCCCGGTCCCACATCGATGTCCTGCACGGGCTCAGGCGTCGAAAGGTCCCGCCCACCGATACAGCGGACCGCCGAACCGACCACGGACCTGAGGGCCCTGCGGCTGGACGAGCTGCGCGCGCTGCGCCGCGACTCGCACGGCGACGAGGCCGACCTCAGCTATGTGCGGCGGCTGCTCCAGGGGCGCATCGACATCCTGCGCGCCGAGCTGGCGCGGCGCGCGGCGCCCGAGGTGCCGGTGGTGCACCGGCTGCCGGAGATCCTCGCCGACGCCCCGTCGCGGCGGCACGGCCGCCCCTCGTCGGCGCGGCACCTGACGCTGTCCACGCCGCGCAGCGAGGAGTACCGGCGGCTGGCCGCCGACATGCTCGCCGAGGTCGAGCTGTCCGACCTGGAGGCCCGTACGGACGAGGAGCTGCACGAGGCGATGGGCCGGCTGGCCCGCTACGAACAGCAGGTCTCCCGCCGCAGGCAGGAGCTCCAGCGCACGGCGGACGGCTGCAGCGCGGAAATCGCCCGCCGCTACCGAGAGGGCGAAGCCCAAATCGACGACCTCTTGGCGTAACGCCTCCGCCATTCCTCGTCGCGCGCCGGCGCCGCCGTTCTTCGCCGCGGGCCGGCGCCGCCGTTTCGCTGTGGCTTGCGCCGTGGTTTCCGCTGTGGGCTGGTGCCGCCGTTTCGCTGTGGGTAGTCGTTCCGCCTGGGGGTCCCCCCTGGACGTAGTCCTTGGGGGAGGAACGGGTGGGCACAGCGGAACGGCCCCCCGGCCTGAGGGCCCGCCCCCTGCGCGCCACGACGGTGGGTGGGTCCGGGGGTGGACCGGGGGTCACGTGCTCAGTGGCTTGCTCGGGGGCCATGACAGCGAAGCGTCCAGCGCCGCCAATCCTGCGCGCGCGACCCCCGGTCCACCCCCGTCCCGTTGTCGGGCGGCTCACCGCCGGGAAAAACAGGTGCGTGCCGGTGGGGCCGCGTGTCAGCGTGGCCCGATGACCTCCCTCGTCGTGCGGCCCGTTGACGACTCCGAGTTCTCCGACTGGCTGCGTGCCCTCAACACCGGCTTTCTCCGCGCGCCGGCCGTGACGGACCACGAGGTCGCGGTCAGGGCCGCCCACTGGGACGTGTCCCGTATGCAGGGGGCGTTCGAGGACGGGCGCTGCGTGGCGACGTTCCGGGCGTTCGCGCAGGAGCTGACCGTGGTCGGCGGGGCGACCGTGCCCGCCAGTGCCGTGACGAACGTCAGCGTGTCGGCCACGCACCGGCGGCGCGGGCTGCTCAGCCGGATGATGGCCGCCGAGCTGGCCGCGGCGAAGGAGCGGGGCGACATCGTGTCGACGCTGATCGCCGCCGAGTACCCGATCTACGGGCGGTACGGCTACGGTCCGGCCACCTGGACCACCGAGTGGGCGGTGGACGTACGCCGCGCCGGGCTCGACCCGCGCTGGTCGGGCCCCGAGGACGGCGGCCGCGTCGACCTCGTGGACGGGGCGACCCTCCGCAAGCTGGGCCCCGAACTGCACGACCGGCTCAGGGCCGTACGCCCCGGCGTGGTCAGCCGCAGCGTGCGGGACTGGGAGCGCCGTACGGGCGTGGACGTGCTGCCGGCGGACCACTGGACGGAACCGTTCCACGCGACGTACCGCTCGGCCTCGGGCGAGGTGGAGGGGTACGTCACGTACGCCTGCGACGACCGGTGGGACGACGGCAAGCAGCCGGTGAACACGGCGACGGTGCGGGAGCTGCTGGCGGTGACGCCCGCCGCGGAGCGCGCGCTGTGGCACTACCTGTGCGCGATCGACTGGGTGATGCGGGTGCGCAGCGGCTACCGGGCGCCGGACGACCTGCTGCCGCTGCTGCTGCCGGACCCGCGGGCGGCGAAGGTGCTCACGCACGCGGACCTGATGTGGGTGCGGATCCTGGACGTCGCCCGGGCGCTGGAGGCGCGGACGTACGCCGTGGCGGGGTCGCTGGTCCTGGACGTACGGGACGGGGCGGGGCTCGCGGGCGGCAGGTTCCGGCTGGAGGCCTCGCCGGAGGGGGCGGTGTGCACACCGACCGGCGCGCCGGCGGATCTGGTGCTGGACGTGGCGGAGCTGGGGGCGCTGTACCTGGGCGACGAGTCCGTGGCGCGGCTGGTGGCGCTGGGCCGCGTCGAGGAGGCCCGGCCGGGGGCGGCGGCCACGGCGGACGCCCTGCTGCGCACGCCGCGCCGGCCGTGGTGCCCGGACATCTTCTGAGCCCGGCGGCGGGTCCTACGATGGCGTCTTTGGCGGCGCCGAGCGGGACGGACGGATGACATGGCGGGTCTGCGGGAGCGCAAGAAACAGCAGACGTACCGGGTGATCTCGGACACGGCGATCGCGCTCTTCCTGGAGCGGGGGTTCGACCGGGTGTCGGTCGCCGAGGTCGCGGCCGCCGCGGAGGTGTCGAAGCCGACGCTGTTCCGGTACTTCCCGGCCAAGGAGGACCTGGTCCTGCACCGGTTCGCCGACCACCGGGACGAGGCGGCGCGTGTGGTGACCGGGCGCCCGGAGGGCGTCGGGCCGCTGGAGGCGCTGCACCGGCACGTACGGGACGGGCTGGAGCGCCGCGACCCGGTGACCGGGCTGTCCGACGAGCCCGACGTGCTGGCGTTCCACCGGCTGCTGTACGGGACGCCCAGCCTGGTGGCGCGGCTGTACGCGTACCAGGCCGCGTCCGAGGAGGCGCTGGCGGAGGCGCTGGGCGGCGGGGTCGCCGCGCGCCTGGCGGCGGGCCAGATCGTCGCCGTGCTGCGGGTGCTGGCGGAGGAGAACTGGCGGCGGATCGAGGCGGGGGAGGGCGCGGACGCGGTGTACGCGGACGCGGTGGCGGCCGCTGAGACCGCGTTCCGGCAGCTGAGGACGGGGCTCAGTTTCGTTACTCGGTAATGAAAGTTACTCGGTTGCGTTATTCTTGGGGGAATGACGCCACTCGACCATGAACTCGCCCGGGAACGGGCCTTCCACGACACCTGCCGCGCCGCGCTGACCCGGATGGTCGACGGGGCCGCCGACCGCGTCATCACCGGCGAGGACGTCTCCGCGTCCGGCGCCGACGCCGAGACCCTCGGATACGTCCTGCGCAGCCACGCCAAGGAGCTGCGCGAGGAGCGGCCCGGGCCGCTGTTCTTCGGGGCCCTCGACCACGAGGACGGGCAGCGCCACCACATCGGCCGCCGCCGCGTCGGCGAACACCCCGCGGCCCCGCCGCTCGTCGTCGACTGGCGGGCACCCGTCGCCCGCGCCTTCTACCAGGCCCGCCCCGGAGACCCGCAGGGCGTGCGGATGCGCCGGCGCTTCGGCTGGGCGCCGTACAGCACGGGCGATTCGGCGGACCTCACCGGGCTGGAGGACGAGCACCTGGCGGGCGCGGCCGGGCCGCGGCAGGGGGACGGCGCGATCCTCGCCGCCGAGATCGAGCGGCCCCGCACCGGGCCCATGCGCGACATCGCCGCCACCATCCAGCCCGAGCAGGACGACCTCGTACGGGCCGCGCTCACCACGTCCGTCTGCGTCCAGGGCGCCCCCGGCACCGGCAAGACCGCCGTCGGGCTGCACCGGGCCGCGTACCTGCTCTACACCCACCCCCGGCGCGTACAGCGCGACGGCATGCTGATCCTCGGCCCGAACCGGACCTTCCTCGCGTACATCGCGGAGGTGCTGCCCGCGCTCGGCGAGTACGACGTACGGCAGTCGACCGTCGACGACGAGATGGCCCGCGCGGTCGGCCACGAGCCGCGCGCCGAGGACGGCGAGGCGGCCGCGGCCGTCAAGCACGACGCGCGGATGGCGGACGTGCTGCGGCGGGCCCTGTACGCGCGCGTGCGGACGCCGGCCGAGGAGCTGACCGTGCCCGACGGCTCCTACCGGTGGCGGGTGCCGGCCGCGGAACTGGCCGGGATCGTCGAGGGCGTACGGGCCGAGGAGCCGCCATACGCGATCGGCCGCGAGCGGCTGCGCAGCCGCGTGGTGCGGGCCCTCCAGCTGCGTGCCGAGCGGCGGGCCGGGCCGCGGGGCACCGCGTGGGTGCGGCGCATGGAGCGGTCCCGGCCGGTGTCCGCCCTGGTCGACGCGTGCTGGCCGAGGACCGGTCCCGAGGAGGTGCTGGCCGGGGTGCTCGCCGACCCCGACGACGACGCCCTGACCGCCGACGAGCGGGCGGCCATCCGCCGGCCGGTGCCCGCGCGCCCGCACCGCTCCGCCCGCTGGACGGCGGCGGACCTCGTCCTCCTCGACGAGCTGGCCGGACTCCTCGAACGGCCGGCCGGGTACGGCCACATCGTGGTCGACGAGGCGCAGGACCTGTCCCCCATGCAGTGCCGGGCGATCGCCCGCCGGGTCACCGCTTCCGGTTCGCTCACCGTGCTGGGCGACCTGGCGCAGGGCACGACGCCGTGGGCGGCCCGCTCCTGGCGCGCGCACCTCGCGCACCTGGGGCGCCCGGACGCCGAGGTGACGGCGCTGACGGCCGGGTTCCGGGTGCCGGGCGCGGTCGTGGACCTCGCCAACCGGCTGCTCGGCGCGCTCGGCGTCGACGTGCCGCCCGGGCGCTCGCTGCGCAGGGACGGCGAGGTGACGGTCCGTGAGGTGGCGGACCTGGCGGAAGCGACGGTCGACGCGGTACGGGCGGCGCTCGGCCGGGAGGGCTCGGTGGGCGTCATCGCGGCGGAGCCGGACGCCGAGCGGCTGCGCGGCGCCCTGGCGGCGGCCGGCATCCCCACGGCGCGGGCCGGGGAGGTCGCGCCCGGCGCGCCGCGCGTCACGGTCCTGCCGGCGACGCTCGCGAAGGGCCTGGAGTACGACCACGTCGTGGTCGCCGAGCCGGCGGCCGTGGCCGAGGCCGAACCGCGCGGCCTGCACCGGCTGTACGTGGTGCTCACCCGCGCGGTGTCCCGCCTCGACGTCCTCCACACCCGGCCGCTGCCGAAGGAGCTGGCGGGCCCGGAGTTCAGGGACTCATGAGCCGCAGCGTCGAGACGTACTCGTCCGGATCCTGCCCGAGCCCCCGAAGCGGCGCGTCCACCCCGGGTGCCGTCTCGGCGCCCGCCTCCCAGTCCTCGGCGATCTGCCGCTGCAACTCCATGGGCTGCCGGGACAGCCACTCCCGGTTCTCGTCGCTCAGACCGGCCAGCAGGGCGGCCACCACATCGTTCACGTCGGATCCGTTCGGGTCACGGGGCCGGGGCGGTCCCGCCACGGCGCGGGGCGGTCCCGCGAACACTCTCTGCCCCGGCCGGCCGCACCACCCGACGGCCGCCGCGCCCGTATCACCCGTCGGGACGAGGCACGGCGGGGCGTACCCTCCTGTCCCATGCGTCTCTTCATGATCATCCGCAGGGGTGGCGCGTGCTGAGCGGACGACCGACACCGGACGCGGCCCACGATGCCGCCGTGGGCGCGGCTCGCGACGCGGCCGTCGGAGCCGTCATCGGTTCCGCGGTCGGCGACGCGCTGGGCGCACCCTTCGAGTTCGGCCCCGCCGGGGCGTTCACCGCGCGCTTCCCCGCGCCCGGGGCGGGCGGCGAGATGTGCGGGGGCGGCGGCTGGGACCGTGGCGAGGCGACGGACGACACCCAGATGGCGGTGCACGTGGCGGAGTCGCTCCTCGAACGCGGCGGCCTCGACCCCGCCGACGTCTTCGCGCGCTTCCAGCGCTGGGCGGCCGCCGGGCCGAAGGACATCGGCCTCCAGACCGAGGACGTCCTGACCGGTGGCCTGCCCTGGGACGCCGCCGCCCGGGAGCACTTCCGGGTCAACCAGCGGGCCGCCGGGAACGGCGCGCTCATGCGGGCCGCCACCTCCGCCGTGTACTTCGCCGCCCAGGGCAGGCGGGCCACCATGGCCGCCGGCCGGCGCCTGGCCGCGCTGACCCACGGCGACCCCGCCGCCTGGGAGGGCACCGCGCTCTTCCACGAACTGGTCCGCGCCGCCCTGGCCGGCGAGGACCCGCTCGCCGCGCTGCCCGACGCGCTCACCCATGTCCCCGCCGAGCACAGGGAGCGGTACGCCGTCGTCCTGGACCCGGGCTGGCACCCCGATGACGCCACCGAGTTCAACGGCGCCGTATGGCCCTGCCTGGGCTCCGCCGTGTGGGCGGTGCGCACCACCCGCACCTTCGAGGACGCGGTGCGCGCGGCGGTCGACCTGGGCGGTGACACCGACACGGTGGCCGCCGTGACCGGCGGGCTCGCCGGGGCGGTGTACGGGTACGACGCGATCCCGGCGCGCTGGACGCGGCCCCTGCACGTGCCCCTGCCGGGCGCGGGCCGGCGGGTGCTGGGGGCGGCGGAGCTGGTGGAGCTGGCGGGGCGGCTGCTCACCCCCCAGAGGGGCTGAGCGCTGCCCTGTCCTGTCGTAAAGGTCCTCAAAAGGCCTTGTTGACAGGGAATCGGCGGCGCTGCGATCTTGTGGTCACCGGGGCCAGAGGGAAGCGTGGGGGACGATGCGCCGCAGTACGGACGTCCGAGGGACCTCGCCGTGACGCTCGTGGTCGTCGGGGCGGACGCCGCCGTGGCGCGGGCGGCGGGGACCCTGCCCGTCGAGGTCCTCCATGTGCGGCTGCCCGGTGCGGCACCCCTGGAGGACGGTGCCGGAGTCGCGGGCGAACTGGCCGCGGACTTCCAGCACGCGCCGTCCTTCCTCGCCTTCGTCGACGAGGTGCTGGCCCCCCTGCGCCCCGCCGCCGTCGTCTCGCTCACCGAACTCGGCCTGGAAGCGGCCGCGGCCGCCGCGCGGCGGCTCGGCGTCACGGGCGTGCCGCCCGAGGTCGTCCGGGCCACCCGCAACAAGCTGGAGATGCGGCGCGTCCTCGCGGCCCGGGCGCCGCACCTGAACCCGGCGTTCGCGGCCGGCGACGACGCGGACGGCGTGGCCGGGCTGTTCGCGGCGGGCGGTCCCGTGGTGGCCAAGCCGGTGAGCGGCACGGGCAGCAACGCGGTCGCCCTCGTCGAGCGCCCCGAGGACCTGCCGGAGGACCGCAGGACGGCCGCCACCCTGCTCGAACGGTACGTCGAGGGGCGTGAGTTCAGTGTCGAGACGCTGTCGTCGGGCGGCCGGCACACCTTCCTCGGCATCGCCGAGAAGGGGACGACGGACGGGTTCGTCGAGGTCAGCCACATCATGCCGGCGCCGTCCCTGGACGCCGACGGGCGCCGGGCGGTGGAGCGGGCCGTCGCCGAACTCCTCGACGCCGTGGGCCTCACCGACGGCCCGAGCCACACGGAGGTCAAGACCGACGGCGAGCGCGTCACCGTCATCGAGACGCACAACCGCCCGGGCGGCGACGGCATCCCCGACCTCGTACGGCTCACCACCGGCGTCGACTGGCGGCGTGCCGCCCTGGGCTGGGCCGTGGGTGTGGGCCCGCGCCGGGAGGAGGGCGACGTGGCACCGGCCGCGGCGACCGTCTTCCTCACCGCGGCGCCCGGCCGCGTGACCACGGTCGCGCCCCGGCCCGCGCCCGCGCGGGCGACGCTGGTCGACTGGGACGTCACGGTGGAGCCGGGCGACCCCGTCCCGCCGCTCAGGTCATCGGCGGACCGGCTCGGCATGGCCACCCTCACCGCGCCGGGCACCGCCGACTGCGCCGCGGCGGTGGCCGAGCTGACCGCGCTGCCCCTCGTCACCACCCGAGCGGTGGAGGAAGGCCCACGATGAACCCACCACCCCTCCACCCGCTCCCACGACCCCTGGCCGGAACCGACTGGCTCGCCGACCGGCTGGGAGCCCCCGGCCTCGTCGTCCTGGACGCGTCGGTCGGCGCCCACCGGGGCGCGGCACGCCGTATCCCGGGCGCCCGGCCCTTCGACATCGACGGGCCGCTGTCCGACCCCGCATCGCCGCTGCCGCACACCATGCCGGACGCGGCCCGCTTCACCAGGGAGCTGCGCGCCCTCGGCGTGAACGACGCGGACACGGTGGTCGTGTACGACGCCGTGGGCATCTACTCCAGCGCCCGCGCCTGGTGGATGCTGCGCGCGATGGGCTTCGACCGGGCGACAGTCCTGGACGGCGGCCTCCCGGCCTGGGAGGCGGCGGGACTGCCGGCGGAGGAGGCGGCACGGCCGGTCGGGGAGGCGGCACGCCCGGTCGGGGAGGCGGTGCGGCCGGTCGGGGACGGGGCATGGCCGGTCGGAGCGGCGGTACGGCCGGTTGCAGCGGCGGTACGGCAGGGCGCGGAGGCGGCACGGTCGAGAGGCCAGGCGGCACGGCCGGGTGGGGAGGCGGTGCGGCCGGGCGAGGACGGGGCATGGCCGGTCGGAGCGGCGGTACGGCTGGCTGTAGGGGCGGTACGGCAGGGCGCAGAGGCGGCACGGTCGGGAGGACAGGCGGCGCGGCCGGGCGCGGAGGCGGCACGGCCGGTCGGGGAGGCGGTGCGGCCGGGCGGGGACGGGGCATGGCCGGTCGGAGCGGCGGTACGGCCGGTTGCAGAGGCGGTACGGCAGGGCGCAGAGGCGGCACGGTCGGGAGGCCAGGCGGCACGGCCGGGTGGGGACGCGGTGCGGCCGGTCGGAGCGGCGGTACGGCAGGGCGCGGAGGCGGCACGGTCGGGAGGGCAGGCGGTGCGGCCGGGCGGTGGCGGGGCACGGCCGGGTGGGGACGCGGTGCGGCCGGGCGAGGACGGGGCGCCAGCGGGCGAGGACGCGGGGCCGTCGGCGGCCGGGCGTCTCGGGGACTTCACCGCGCGGGCCCGGGCCGGGCTCCTCGTGGGTGCCGACGAGGTGGCCCGGGCGCTGGCCGACCCGGACGCCGTCGTGCTGGACGCGCGGGCGCGGGACCGGTTCACGGGTGCGGCGCCCGAGCCGCGGCCGGGGCTGCGCGGCGGACACATGCCGGGCGCGGCGAACCTGCCGTTCGGCGACCTCCAGCGGGACGGGCGGATGCGCCCGCGGGCGGAGCTGCGGGAGCTGTTCGAGGCGGCCGCGGGCGGGCGGGAGCGGCTGGTGGTCAGCTGCGGCTCGGGCGTGACCGCGTGCGTGCTCGCGCTCGGCGCCGAGCTGGCCGGGTACGGGGACCTGGCGGTGTACGACGGGTCGTGGAGCGAGTGGGGGCTGCCGTCCGGTGGCCGTCCGGTCGTGACGGGCGGCGCTTAGGTCGTGTCCGGCGGATCATGCCTGGGCCGCGGGGTCTGGCACGCACTCCCCCAAGCCCTGACGGGCAGGGGGGACCCCCAGCGGCGTTGTCGTCGGTCGCGATGGCTCCGCCATCCCTCCCTCCTCCGCCTTGCAGCCGCACGCACCAGACCCCGCTCACCAGCAGTCAAAGGCACCGCCCAGCGATGTCGGCATGACCCGCCGGACACTCCCCAGGCCCGCCCCTCCGGAAGGGCACGCGCATCACGGCACGCCCCCCCCACGCCCCACGGACCCCGTCAGGCGCCGACGTAGTCCGCGAGGTGCTCGCCGGTGAGGGTCGAGCGGGCGGCGACGAGGTCGGCCGGTGTGCCCTCGTGGACGACGCGGCCGCCGTCGTGGCCGGCGCCGGGGCCGAGGTCGATGATCCAGTCGGCGTGCGCCATGACCGCCTGGTGGTGCTCGATGACGATGACGGACTTGCCGGAGTCGACGAGCCGGTCGAGCAGGCCGAGCAGCTGCTCGACGTCGGCGAGGTGCAGGCCGGCGGTCGGCTCGTCGAGGACGTAGACGCCGCCCTTCTCGGCCATGTGCGTGGCCAGCTTCAGGCGCTGGCGCTCGCCGCCGGACAGCGTGGTGAGCGGCTGGCCGAGGGTGAGGTAGCCGAGCCCCACGTCGGCGAGCCGGGTGAGGATCTTGTGGGCGGCGGGGGTGCGGGCCTCGCCGGCGCCGAAGAACCGCTCCGCCTCGGTCACCGGCATCGCGAGCACTTCGCTGATGTCGCGCCCGCCGAGGGTGTACTCCAGCACCGAGGCCTGGAACCGCTTGCCCTCGCACTCCTCGCAGGTGGTGGCGACACCGGCCATCATCGCCAGGTCGGTGTAGATGACGCCGGCGCCGTTGCAGGTCGGGCAGGCGCCCTCGGAGTTGGCGCTGAACAGGGCCGGCTTGACGCCGTTGGCCTTGGCGAACGCCTTGCGGATCGGGTCGAGCAGCCCGGTGTACGTGGCCGGGTTGCTGCGCCTGGAGCCGCGGATCGCGCCCTGGTCGACCGCCACCACACCGTCCCTGCGGGACACCGAGCCGTGGATCAGCGAACTCTTGCCGGAGCCGGCGACGCCGGTGACCACGCAGAGCACGCCGAGGGGGATGTCGACGTCGACGTCGCGCAGGTTGTGGGTCGTCGCGCCGCGGATCTCCAGCGTGCCGGTGGGCTTGCGCACCGTCTCCTTGAGGGAGGCGCGGTCGTCCAGGTGCCGCCCGGTGAGGGTGCCGGAGGCCCGCAGGCCCTCGACGGTGCCCTCGAACACCACCTCGCCGCCCTGCGTACCGGCGTGCGGGCCGAGGTCGACGACGTGGTCGGCGATCGCGATCGCCTCCGGCTTGTGCTCGACGACCAGCACGGTGTTGCCCTTGTCGCGCAGCCGCAGCAGCAGGCCGTTCATCCGCTGGATGTCGTGCGGGTGGAGCCCGATCGTGGGCTCGTCGAAGACGTACGTGACGTCGGTGAGCGAGGAGCCGAGGTGCCGGATCATCTTGGTGCGCTGCGCCTCACCGCCGGACAGCGTGCCCGACGGGCGGTCGAGGCTGAGGTAGCCCAGGCCGATCTCCACGAAGGAGTCGAGGGTGTGCCGCAGCGCGGCCAGCAGCGGCGCCACCGACGGCTCGTCGAGGCCGCCGATCCAGTCGGCCAGGTCGCTGATCTGCATCGCGCAGGCGTCGGCGATGCCGATCCCGTCGATCTTCGAGGACCTGGCGCCCTCGTTGAGGCGGGTGCCGTCGCACTCGGGGCAGGTGGTGAAGGTGACCGCGCGGTCCACGAAGGCACGGATGTGCGGCTGCAGCGCCTCGCGGTCCTTGGACAGCATCGACTTGTGCAGCTTCGGGATCAGCCCCTCGTAGGTGAGGTTGATGCCGTCGACCTTGATCTTGGTCGGCTCCTTGTGGAGCAGGTCGTGCAGCTCCCTCTTCGTGTACTTCCGGATCGGCTTGTCCGGGTCGAAGAAGCCCGAGCCCGTGAAGATCCGCCCGTACCAGCCGTCCATGCTGTAGCCGGGGATGGTGAGCGCACCCTCGCTCAGCGACTTGGAGTCGTCGTACAGCTGGGTGAGGTCGATGTCGGAGACCCGGCCCATGCCCTCGCAGCGTGGGCACATGCCGCCGGTGATGCTGAAGCTGCGCCGCTCCTTCACCTTCTGCCCCGCGCGCTCCAGGGTGACCGCGCCCGCCCCGCTGATCGAGGCGACGTTGAAGGAGAACGCCTGGGGCGAGCCGATGTGCGGCCGGCCCAGGCGGCTGAAGAGGATGCGCAGCATCGCGTTGGCGTCGGTGACGGTGCCGACCGTGGAGCGGGGGTTGGCGCCCATCCGCTCCTGGTCGACGATGATCGCCGTCGTCAGCCCGTCGAGCACGTCGACCTCGGGCCGCGCCAGCGTCGGCATGAAGCCCTGCACGAACGCGCTGTACGTCTCGTTGATCAGCCGCTGCGACTCCGCGGCGATCGTGTCGAACACCAGCGAGCTCTTGCCCGAGCCGGAGACACCGGTGAACACCGTCAGCCGGCGCTTCGGTATCTCGACGCTGACGTCCTTGAGGTTGTTCTCGCGCGCGCCGTGCACGCGGATCAGGTCGTGGCTGTCGGCGGCGTGCGGCGCGGGCGACCGCGTGTCCGTCGTCGGGGCCGTGGTCATCGTGTCTCCATCTGTCGGGCGGGGCCGCCGTCGCTGCGCGGGGAGCCGGACGGCACGCGGGGAGCCGGACGGCTCAGCGCACTTCCTGGATACGGATCATGTTGCCCGCGGGGTCGCGGAAGGCGCAGTCGCGCACGCCGTACGGCTGGTCGGTCGGCTCCTGGACGACCTCGGCGCCGTCGGCCTGCACCCGCTCGAAGGTGGCGTCGACGTCGGCGGTGGCCAGGAGGATCCCGGCGTACGTGCCCTTGGCCATCATCTCGGCGATGGTCCTGCGCTCGTCGTCGGTGACGCCGGGGTCGGCGCCGGGCGGCGTCAGGACGATGGACGTGCCGGGCTGGCCGACGGGGCCGACCGTGATCCAGCGCATCCCGCCGTACCCGACGTCCTTGCGGACCTCGAAGCCGAGGGTGTCGCGGTAGAACGCCAGGGCGGCGTCCGGGTCGTCGTGCGGGAGGAAACTGGCGTGAATCGTGATGTCCATGCCGATCACGCTAGTCCGGGGCCGGTGACCGCGCTTCTCGATTCCTGACCGGTCTGGTGACCTGTTTCGCGACGCACGACGGGATGCCCGCCGTCGCGCGCGCCGCCTCGCGCCGGTAGGCGCTGGGCGGCATCCCGACGAGCTCGGTGAAGCGCGTGCTGAACGTGCCCAGCGACGAGCAGCCGACCTCGAAACAGACCTCGGTGACGCTGAGGTCGCCACGGCGCAGCAGCGCCATCGCGCGCTCGATGCGCCGCGTCATCAGGTAGCTGTACGGCGACTCGCCATAGGCGCGCCGGAACTCGCGGCTGAGGTGGCCGGCCGACATGTTCACGCCACGGGCGAGCGCCTCGACGTCCAGCGGCCGCGCGTACTCGCGGTCGATCCTGTCGCGTACCCGGCGCAGCTGCGCGAGGTGGCGGAGGCGCTCCGGGGGCGCGGCCGCCTCGGGCGCCGAGCGGTTGGGTCGCACCCCGGCATTCTCCCGAGCGGGTTGCCGGCCCGTCCAGTCGCTCAAGGCGACTCCGTGGGCTTGTGGGCGAGGAGGAAGCCCTGCTGCCCCTGCGTGGGCTTCTCGCTCTCGTAGGGTTCGCGGATCACCCGGGCGTCCAGGACGAGGCCGGCCTCGCCCATCAGGCCGGCGATGCGGTCCGGAGGCAGCCAGTAGACGTCGAGCGACAGCTCGTGGCCGTAGGCCCGGTCCAGGTGCCGGAGCCGGTCCCCGACCTTGAACGCCAGCACGAGGGGCGCGCCCGGGGCCAGCACGCGGTGGCATTCCGCGAACACGGTGGGCAGCAGCTCCGGTGGGGTGTGGACGGTCGAGTACCAGGCGACGACGCCGCCGACGCTGTCGTCCTCCAGATCCAGAGCGGTCATGGACCCCTCGTCGAACCGGAGCCCCGGGTGCGTCCGGCGGGCGACCGCGATCATCTCGGGGGAGAGGTCGATGCCGAAGGCGTCCACGCCGAGCGCGCGCAGGTGGGCCGTGATGCGGCCGGGACCGCAGCCGAGATCGGCGACCGGCCGGCTGCCCGGCGCCCGTACGAGCTCCGCGAACGCGGCCAGCAGGGCACGGTCCAGCGGCTTGTCGTCCAGGTCGTCGCGGGCGAGCCGCTCGTAGTCGACGGCGACGGTGTCGTAGGCCGTGCGCGTGGCGTGCAGGTAGGTCGCTTCGGTCATGGCCCCCGACCGTAGCCCCCGTGCTTCGGCGCCGGGTCCGAATGCGCCACCGGCCGCCCCGACACGATGCGCACTATTGCTAGCGCCTGCTTGCAATAGTTAGCAAGACGAGGCACCATCGAGGCCATGGCATCACTGAACGTCGGCAACCTCGGCGAATACCTGCGCGAGCAGCGGCGCAACGCGCAGCTCTCGCTGCGGCAGCTCGCCGACGCCGCCGGCGTGTCCAATCCGTATCTGAGCCAGATCGAGCGCGGCCTGCGCAAGCCGAGCGCCGAAGTCCTCCAGCAGGTCGCCAAGGCGCTGCGGATCTCCGCCGAGACGCTCTACGTGCGGGCCGGGATCCTCGACGAGCGGGACCGCGACGAGGTCGAGACGCGGGCGGCGATCCTCGCCGACCCCTCGATCAACGAGCGGCAGAAGCAGGTGCTGCTCCAGATCTACGACTCGTTCCGCAAGGAGAACGGGCTCGGTACGGACGACTCCGCCAAGGACGCCGGCAGCGGTGCCGGACTCTGACCACGCGATCCTGGGAGGGACCCACCCCATGGCCATCATCGACGAGCTGCGTACGCCCCTCTACTTCGCCGCCGGTACGGCCGACCTCGCCGTCCAGCAGGCCCGCAAGGTCCCCGGCCTGATCGAGCAGATCGCCGCCGAGGCGCCCGCCCGTATCGACGCCGTGCGCAACACCGACCCCAAGGCCGTGCAGGAGAAGGTCGCCGCGCAGGCCAAGGAGGCGCAGACCGTCCTGCAGACCAAGTTCGCCGAGGTCGTCGGCGGTCTCGACACCGACCTGAAGAAGCTCGGCGAGACGGCGCAGGGCCTGGCACTGCGCGGCGTCGGCGTGGCCGCGGAGTACGCGGTCCGGGCCCGCGAGACGTACGAGAAGGTCGCCGAGCACGGCGAGCAGGCCGTCAAGGCGTGGCGCGGCGAGGCCGCCGAGGAGATCACGGAGATCGCCGTCGCGGTCGAGCCGGACCCGGAGCCGAAGGCGAAGCCGGCGGAGGCCGAGACCGGGGCCGAGGCCGCCTCCGAGGCGCCCGCCGCGAAGAAGCCCGCCGCGAAGCGTGCCGGTACGCGCCGGACCACGACCCGGAAGAGCGACGCCGAGCCGGCCGGCGAGAAGTAGTCCCGCGCGGGTGCCCGTCCGGCCGTACGGTCCGGGCGGGCACATTCGCGGCGTTCCGGGCGTTGTACGGGTACCTTGGCCGCGAGGCGCTTCATCCACTGACTAGGCGGTGCTCACCATGCTGATGGCCGGATTCAACTCGTTGATGGGGCTGCTCTTCCTCGCCATGCTCCTGTTCGCCGTCGTGGCGCTGGTCTTCGCCGCGCTGGCGCGGGAGGACGCGTACCGGGCGGCGGACAAGAAGACGAAGTCCTTCTGGCTGATCATCCTGGGCGTCACGGTGGCCGTGGACCTGTTCCTGCCGATGCTGATCCTGCAGCTCGCGGGTCTCGTCGCCACGATCGTTTTCATGGTGGACGTCCGGCCGGCCCTCCAGCAGGTCTCCGGTGGCGGCCGCGGCCGCAGGGGCTCCAGCAGCGACGGTCCGTACGGGCCGTACAACGGCGGCCGGTAGGTCCCGGCCGGTAGGGCTCCGCAGGTCCTCCGCCATCCAAGAAGCGCGCGGCCGCGGTACGGCGCGGCGCGCCTCAGCGCCTCAGCGCCTCGTGCGGTCCCGGTCCCTGCTCCGGTCGCGGTCCAGGAGCAGGACCGCCACGTCGTCCGTCAGCTCGCCGCCGTTCAGCGCGCGCACCTCCGCCACGGCGGCCTCCAGCAGCTCCTCGCCGCCCAGGCCCCGCTCCAGCTGCCGGTTGATCATCGCGACCATGCCGTCCTGGCCCAGCCGCGGCGACCCCGGCCCCGCCGAGCGGCCCTCGATCAGGCCGTCGGTGTACATCATCAGGCTCCACGCCCCGCCCAGCTCCACATGGCGGCGCGGCCAGCGGGCGCGCGGCAGCAGGCCCAGCGCGGGGCCCCCGTCCTCGTACGGCAGGAGCCGCGCCCCCTTGCCCGGGCGGGCGACCAGCGGCGCGGGGTGCCCGGCCAGGCACAGTCCGGCGCGCCGGCCGTCCGGGGAGATGTCCACCGTGCAGAGCGTCGCGAAGATCTCGTCGTTGTCCCGCTCGTGCTCCAGCACCTGCTGGAGCGTCGAGAGCAGCTCGTCGCCGCACAGGCCCGCGAACGTCAGCGCCCGCCACGCGATGCGCAGCTCCACGCCGAGCGCGGCCTCGTCCGGGCCGTGCCCGCACACGTCGCCGATCATCGCGTGGACCGTGCCGTCCGGCGTGCGGACCGTGTCGTAGAAGTCGCCGCCCAGCAGCGCCCGTGAGCGGCCCGGCCGGTAGCGGGCCGCGAACCGCAGGTCCGAGCCCTGGAGCAGCGGGGTGGGCAGCAGGCCCCGCTCCAGGCGGGCGTTCTCCTGGGCGCGCAGCCGGGACTCGGCCAGCTTGACCTGCACGGAATCGGCCCGCTTGCGCTCCACGGCGTACCGGATGGCGCGGCTGAGCAGCGGCCCGTCCAGCTCCTCGCGGAACAGCCGGTCCTGGGCGCCCGCGCGGACCGCCTCCGCGGCCAGCTCGGCCTGGTCGGAGGTCGCCAGCACGAGCACGGCGTGGCGCGGCGCGAGGCGCAGGACGTGCCGCAGCGGTGCCAGCGGCTCGCCGTCGCCCCGGGCGTCCGGCAGGGCCAGGTCGACCAGCACGCAGTGGACGTCGTCGGTGAGCAGCCGCTCGGCCTCCGTGAGGTTGCGGGCGGTGCGGATACGGACGCGGCCGCCGCCGGCGTCGACCACCTCGGGGACGGTGAAGGTGCCCGCCGGGTCGTCCTCGATCACCAGCAGGGTGAGGTCGCCGCCGCCCGACTCGTCGAGCGTGTTCACCCTCTGTCGCGGTACGGGCACGGGTGCGGACATCGGTTTCGGTTTCCTTCCCTCCCCCCGAGGGTGCGGGCGGTGCGCCGGTCGGCACCCCGCCGACGGGGACCATAGCGGCACCCGACCGTCGAACGGAATGGCGATCAGAGAAGAGACGACGGCATATGCCCCGCAAGGGGAGGTAGTTGGTCATGGGGTCATGAGAAACATCACGCCCCGCCCGGGCCTTGCCGAGAGCCGCGTCACAGGTGGCGTCCGGCCGCCGGACGGCTCACCCGGGACGGCTCACGTCGCGGCTCACTTGTCGGGGCGTACGACCCCGAGGATCGGCATCGAGCCCGCACCCGCCACCGTGATGTTCCGGCCGGGTCGCGGGGCGTGGACCATGGCGCCGTCGCCGATGTACATCGCCACGTGGCTGGCGTCGGCGTAGTAGATGATCAGGTCGCCGGGCCGCATGTCCTTGATGTCGATCCGGGGCAGCAGCCGCCACTGCTCCTGCGAGGTGCGCGGGATGGCCCTGCCGGCCACGCCCCAGGCCCGCTGCGTCAGGCCCGAGCAGTCGTACGAGTCGGGGCCCTCGGCGCCCCACACGTACGGCTTGCCGATCTGGGCCGTGGCGAACGCGATGGCCTTCTTGCCCTCGGGGCCGGCGCTGCGGTTGATGTCCTTCAGGACGCCGGAGTCCAGCCACGCCGCCTGCGCCGCGAACTGCGCCTGCTGCTCCAGCTTCAGCAGCCGCTCGCGCTCGGCGGCCTCCAGCCGGGACTCCAGCTTCTCGGCGGCCGCGATCTTGTCGTTGATGAGCTTCTTCGCCTTGGCCTGCTGGACGCGGTTGGCCTCCAGCTTGGTCCACTGCGTGCTGGCGTCCTTGGTGTACGTCTCCAAGTCGGCCTGCTGCTGGGACAGTTGGCCGATCAGGTCCCGGGTGGCCTTCTGGCCCTGCGTGAGGCGGCCGACGTTCTCCAGGAACAGCTGCGGGTCGTCGGTGAGGACCAGCTTCGCCTGCTCCGGTATCCCGCCGCTGCGGTACTGCGCGCGGGCGGCCGCGCCGGCCCGCTTCTTCAGGTCCTCGATCCGCTCCTGGCCGCGCACGATCGCCTGGGCGAGCTTCACGATCTCCGCGGACTGCTTCTTCGCCTGCTCCTCGGCGAGGTTGTACGCGTCGGTGGCGGAGGCCGCCTGCCGGTACAGGCCCTCGATCTCGGCCCGTACCTCTTCGAGGCTCTTCTTCGGCTGCGGGCCAGCGGTGGGGGCGGGAGGGGGAGTCGGCGCCGCGTGAGCGGCCTGCGCGGGCGCCGCCAGCACGGTCAGGGCGCAGACCACCGTGATCGCGGCGGACACGCAGCGGCGTCGGTTCACAAGCTTCCCCCTCCGGACGTCGACCGGCCGGGCACCCCACCCAATTCTGATTTACCGTCAGTAACTTACGGTGCCCCGGCGATCGTGCCATGTCATCCGCGAAAGTAACAGGGGCCTACGACAGGTCGGATACCGGCCACCCGCGCGGGGCCAGCGCGTCCCACCGCACCGTCAGCTCGCCCTGCCGCCACCGGCGCCGGTCGTCCACCAGCGGCCAGTCGGCCGCCAGCGCCGATGCCGTCGCGATCCACCGCTGACGCGCGCCGAGCGAGGCGTACGGGGCCGCCCCGGCCCACGCCCGGTCGAAGTCCCGCAGGAAGGCGTGCACCGGCTCCCCGGGCACGTTCCGGTGGATCAGCGCCTTCGGCAGCCGCTCCGCCAGGTCCGAGGGCCGCTCCAGCGAGCCGAGGCGCGTGGCGAACGTCACGGTCCGCGGCCCCTCGGGGCCCAGCGCCACCCAGACGTGCCGGCGCCCGATCTCGTCGCAGGTCCCCTCCACCAGCAGGCCGCCGGGCGCCAGCCGCCCGCACAGCCGCGCCCAGACCTCCACGACGTGGTCCTCGTCGTACTGGCGCAGGACGTTCGCGGCGCGGATCAGCGCCACCCGTCCCTCGACCGGCACCTCGAAGCCGCCGTGCGCGAACGTCAGGCCCTCCCGCTCGTACGGCAGCGCGGCGGCCACCCGCTCCGGGTCGATCTCGACGCCCACGACGAGGGCACGCGGATCCGCCGTACGCAGCCGGGCCAGCAGCTCCACGGCGGTCCAGGGCGCCGCCCCGTACCCGAGGTCCACGGCGACCGGCGCGGCACTGCTGCGGCGCAGGCCGGTGCCGTGCACGGCGGCGATCCAGCGGTCCATGCGCCGCAGCCGATTCGGATTGGTGGTCCCGCGAGTCGGCGTACCGACGGGACGGGTGATGCGCGGGGCCATGGCAACGAGCGTAAACGCTGGACGGCCCCCGGCCTGAGGCGTCGCGCACCCGCTCCGCCGTGGGAGCGGCGTCCGACCGCCGCTGGGGGCGGGCCGGGCGTAATGAATTGGCAAAGCGGAAATGAAAGGGGCCATTCCGCTGTTGAGGCCCTACGGAGAGGAGCCCCGCACCTCTCCTTCGCCATGTTCGCCCAGCCAACAGATGCTGCTCCCGAGCGGAAGGACCGCCGACGTGAGCCAGTACGTGTCCCGGTTCGCCGGCACCCTGGTACCGCCGCCCCGGCTCCGGCTGCCCGGGCGCCACAAGGGCCCCCGGCGCATCGCCATGCTCAGCGTCCACACCTCCCCCCTGCACCAGCCCGGCACGGGCGACGCGGGCGGCATGAACGTCTACATCGTGGAGCTGGCGAAACGTCTCGCCGCGATCAACATCGAGGTCGAGATCTTCACCCGCGCCACCTCCGGCGGCCTGCCCCCGGCCGTGGAGCTGACGCCCGGCGTCCTGGTCCGGCACGTCGACGCGGGCCCGTACGAGGGCCTGGCCAAGGAGGACCTGCCGGCCCAGCTGTGCGCCTTCACGCACGGCGTCATGCAGGCCTGGGCGGGCCACCGGCCCGGCCACTACGACCTGGTCCACTCCCACTACTGGCTCAGCGGCCACGTCGGCTGGCTCGCCGCCGAACGCTGGGGCGCCCCCCTGGTGCACGCCATGCACACCATGGCCAAGGTCAAGAACGCCGCGCTCGCCGAGGGCGACACCCCCGAGCCCGCCGCCCGCGTCATCGGCGAGACCCAGATCGTGCGGGCCGCCGACCGGCTGATCGCCAACACCGACGGCGAGGCCGGCGAGCTGGTCCACCACTACGACGCCGACCCCGCGAAGGTCGCCGTCGTCCACCCCGGCGTCAACCTGGACCGCTTCCGCCCGGCGGACGGCCGGGCGGCGGCCCGGGCGCGGCTCGGCCTGCCGGCCGACGCCTTCATCCCGGTCTTCGCCGGCCGGATACAGCCCCTGAAGGCACCCGACATCCTGCTGCGCGCCGTGGCCCTGCTCCTGGAGCAGGAACCCTCGCTGCGCTCCCGCATGGTCGTCCCCGTCGTGGGCGGTCCCAGCGGCAGCGGCCTCGCCAAGCCCGAGGGCCTGCAGAAGCTCGCCGCCCGGCTCGGCATCGCGGACGTGGTCCGGTTCCGCCCGCCGGTCGCCCAGGAGGGCCTGGCGGACTGGTTCCGCGCGGCCAGCGTGCTCGTGATGCCCTCGTACAGCGAGTCCTTCGGCCTGGTCGCCATCGAGGCGCAGGCGACCGGCACCCCGGTGCTCGCCGCCGCGGTCGGCGGCCTGCCGGTGGCCGTGCGCCACGGCGAGACGGGCCACCTCGTCCAGGGCCACGACCCGGCGGACTACGCCCGCGTCCTGCGCCGCTTCGCCGACGATCCGGGCCTCACCGCACGGCTCGGCGACGCGGCGGCGAGGCACGCCCGCGCCTTCGGCTGGGACCGGGCCGCGGCCGCCACGGCCGACGTGTACACGGCTGCGATGCACGAGCACCGCCGTCGCGTACGCTCGCCCCATGGCTGACGCACAGCAGATCATCGAGCGCACGCTCCAGGACGCCGACCTGAGCTGGGAGTCCCCCGAGCCCGGCACGTACGTCGTCACCCTCCCCGGCACCAACAAGCTCTCCACCACCCTGTCCCTGCGCCTCGGCAACCACTCGCTGTCGCTCAACGCCTTCGTCATCCGGCACCCCGAGGAGAACGAGGCGGGCGTCCACCGCTGGCTGCTGGAGCGCAACCTCAAGCTGTACGGCGTGGGTTACGCGATCGACGGCCTCGGCGACATCTACCTGACCGGCAAGCTGTCCCTCTCCGCGGTCACGCCGGAGGAGCTGGACCGGCTCATGGGCTCGGTCCTGGAGGCGGCCGACGGCGCGTTCAACACGCTGCTGGAGCTGGGCTTCGCCACGGCGATCCGCAAGGAGTACGAGTGGCGCGTCGCCCGCGGCGAGTCCACGCGCAACCTCGCGGCGTTCAGCCATCTGACCCAGCCGTCGAAGTGACGTGAGGGGCCGTCCGCCCCTCATCCGCGGATGTGCCGGTAGGCGACCACCTTCGAGTGCGCCGGCAGCGGCGCGACCTGGATGACCGTTCCGGTGCGCGGGGCGTGGATCACCTTGCCGTCCCCGATGTAGAGCTGGATGTGCCCGCCGCCCGCCGTGAGCACGAGGTCCCCGGGGACGAGCCGGGACCGCGAGGTCGCCCGCCCGGAGCGGATCTGGTCCCACGTGGTGCGCGGGAGTGACACCCCGGCGGCCTGCCAGGCCCGCATGACCAGCCCGGAACAGTCGTAACCGCGGGGGCCCGTGCCGCCCCAGACGTACGGCTTCCCCAGTTGCGCCTTCGCGTACGCGACGGCTTTCGCGGCGCCGTTCCCGGTGGCCGGGGGAGGCGCAGGCGCGGGTCTCGGAGACGGCTTCGGCGTGACGCCGGGCGGCAGGCGCAGGGTGTCGCCCGCGTAGATGAGCGTCGACGTGCCGAGGCCGTTGAGCCGCTGGAGCTCGCGCACGGTCGTGCGGTGGCGCAGGGCGAGTTCGGAGAGGGTGTCGCCGGGGACGAGGACGAGGGTCCTCGTGGGCTTCGCGGGCTTCCCCGGCCTGACGGGCTTCTCGACGGGCCGACCGCCCTGTGCCGGAGGGGCGGAAACGGGCGTGGCCCCGGGCCGCTTCGGCGCCGACGCCTTGGGCGCCGAGGCCTCGGGCGCCGCCGGCGCCGCCGACGTCGGCCCGTGCACCGCCAGCACCGCGCCGAGCACCACGGCCATGAGCGCCAGCAGCGAGACGGCGGTCGTCCGTACCGCGGCCATCGCCACCCCCGCGACGGCGGGCCGCTGCCACCACGCGCCCGGGCGGGGCGCCCGGTGGACTCCTCGCGCACGCCAGGCGCCGGGCCATACATGACGGAACATCAGTGCCTCCTTCAGCTGCCCGGAAGTGGGCCGGAAAGGAGGCTGTTCCGGGCCGCGCGTGTCCGGCAAGGGCCGGCGCCGTCCGGGACAGTCCGAGACGTCTTCGCAGGTCGGACGGGGTATGGCAGGACAGTCCCGGACGCCGGGAAGCCTTGCCGGACGCTCTCGCGGACCGGCACGCTCAAGGCAGTCGACCGGCCCGCCCGGCGCTCGCACCGTCGAACGCGAGCCCCGTGGCCCCGCCGGTCCTTCCTCGCCTTTCCGCCGGTGTCGACGACCGGGGCGAGCCCTCATTCCGACGTTCAGAGGAGCACCGTCATGAGCAACGCCCGTTCCGTCCGCCCCCGCAACCTCCGGGCCGTGGTGGTCACCGCGGTGGCCGGAGCCGTCCTGGCCGCCGGGGCCGTCACCGTCCCCGGCAGCCCGTTCGCCATCAGCGGCGCGGCTTCCCCGGAGGCGTCCGGCGGACAGCCGGTCACCGTCCTGGCCGGCGCGGCCGGCTCGGCGAAGGCCAAGAAGAAGGCGGCCTGCCCGGAGGCGGGCCAGACGTACTACAAGTTCGGCCGGGCGACCACGAAGTGGCTGCCGACCAACGTCCGCAGCGACTGGGCCAGGCCCGGACTGACGATCAACTACACCACCAGCAAGGCCGGTTCGGTCACCGCGCAGATGACGGCGACGGCGAGCGCCGAGGCCGGGGTCATCTTCGCGAAGGCGAGCGTCTCGCTCGGCGTCTCCGTCGGCACCCAGTGGACCAAGACGGACCAGTGGTCGTACCAGGCCACGGTGCCGAAGAAGGTGAACGGCAAGAAGGTGAAGAAGGCGCGGCTCGTGATGTTCCACGAGGCGAAGAAGTTCACCACCACCAAGAAGGTCCACGCGACCGCGCAGGGCGGCGGCTGCACCGTCAGGACGGTGTGGAAGCGGTCGTTCGTGGCGCCGGTGAAGAAGAACAGCAACACGTGGGGCCTGCAGTACCAGTACAAGTAGGCCGCCTCACGGGATGCGGTGAGCGGGTGGCGCCCCCGCTCGCCGCACGCCCGGCGGCCGGCTCAGACGCAGTCGTTGGTCGCGTCCCAGCACGTCTCGTCCGGGAACGGGTCGCCGCCGTCCGTCCGGGTCGGCGACGTCGTGGGCTCGCCCGGCGGCGGCTCGTACGGGGGGAAGGTCGGCCCGGGTTCGTACGTGGGCCCTGTGGGGGCGGGGCCGCTGGGGCGGGGGGTGCGCGGGGGCGGCTCCGTGGCCGGTGGGGTCGTGGGGGGTGTCGTACGGGTGGACGGCCGGGGGGCCGGGGCCTTCGGGGTGGGCGTGGCCGACGAGGGCCGTGAGATGGGCCGCGCGCTCGCGGGCGGGGAGGGGGCTGCGGTGCCGGGGGAGGCGGGCGCGTTCACGCGGGGGGCGCGGGGCGGGTCGTCGTCGGGCAGCAGCATGATGCCGGTCGCGGTGGCGAGGAGTACGACGAGGGCCAGCGCCGTGCCGGCGACGGCGACCGACCGCCGCGACGCCTCGCGCCGCCTCCGCCGGGAGGCCCGTCCCGCCCGCGGCCCGGTCGGGCGGGACGGCGGGGGGACGGCGTCCTGGGGCGCGGCCCCGGGTGCGGGCCCCGGCCCGGCCGTGGACTCCGGCTCGGGTGCGGGGCTTTCGGCGGATACCTCGGGGCGGTACGGCTCGGACGGGTCATCCGCCATGCCGGCGTCGGCGTCGGCGTCAGCCTCGGGGTCGGCGTCGGCGTCAGCCTCGGCGTCGGCCTCGGCATCGGTATCGATATCGATATCGGCGGCAGCGTCGGCCTCGGTGCCCGGCACCTCGGCAGCCGCCGCGTCCGCCTCCAAGCTCGACTCGGCGAGCACCGGCGGCCGTTCGAGCGCGACCGCCAATCGCTTCCGCGCCCCCACCCACGCCGCGACCGCCGTCTCGTCGCCGCCGCAGGCGCGGACGAACGCCGCCAGCAGCTCCTCCCTCGGCAGCTCGTCCCGCTTCAGCGCACCCGCGAGCGTGGCGCGCGGCAGGACGTCGCCGGCGTCCAGGGCGCGGCGCTCCAGCTCCCGGTAGCTGAGGTGGGCCCACTGGCGTAACTGGCGCATGGCGGCCACGAATTCGGCCGGACTTCCGGCGTCCTCCGGCCGCGGTTCCCCGTTGTCCACTCCCGTCGCCCCCGCATCCTGTCCGCGCTCAGTCATCCTTCGCCCCGGCAGCTTAGGAACGCGGGGCGCCGCGCGGGGACGGATCCCGTGGATTGGCGCCGCCCACCGTCTTCCGCCGCGCCTGAGCCCATGGCATGCTCACGCCAGTCGCAGGCATATGAATACTGTTCATATACGTGAAAGGTGGGTTCATGTCGCACGGAGTCTCACCCCTCACCCGCCGCGCCCTCCTGGGCGGCGCGGCCGCCGTGGCGGCAGGCGCAGTCACCACTCGCCCGGCAGCCGCCCACCCCGCGGCCACCCCGGCCGCCCACCCCCGGCCGGCGGTCGACGAGGCCATCCTCTGGCGCGAGTTCACCACCGCCCCCCACACCCACCCCCAGATCCCGTACATCGGCCGCGCCGGTTACCGTGCCGGCGCCCGCCGCCTGCCGCGCCGCCCCGTGGTCGCCGACGTCCGCGCGTACGGTGCCCGCCCCGACGCCTCCGCCGACGCCGCGCCCGCCATCAACCGGGCCCTGGCCGAGGCAGGACGTCGCGGCGGCGGCACCGTCCTCGTCCCGCCCGGCACGTACCGCGTCGACGGCCTGATCCGCATCGCCCACGGCGGCGTCACGCTCAAGGGCGCGGGAAGCGGGCGCACCACCCTCCTCGCCACCCGCGGCCTCACCGACCTCATCGGCCCCTACGGCTCCCGCTACGGCGGCACCAAGTCGGCCTGGTCCTGGGCCGGCGGGCTCGTCTGGCTCAGCCCCGCCGCCCGCCACCGCTCCCTCGTCGCCGCCATCCGCGCCCAGGACTGGCCCTTCGAGGGCTGGACCGGCAACCGGCGCGACGCGTGGCACACGCTCACCACCCTGCGGCCCGCCCACCGCGGCGACCGCACGGTCACCGTCGACGACCCGTCACGCCTCGCGCCCGGCCGGCTGGTCCTGCTCCGCCTCGCCGACGACCCGGACGGCCGGCACACCCTGCTCCGCCACATCGCCGGCGACGGCCCCGGCGCCGCCTCCTACGACTGGTCCGACAAGACCAAGCTGACGTCGTACGTCCCGTACGAGTGGCCCGTCCGCGTCACCCGCGTCCAGGGCCGCACGGTCACCCTGGAGCGGCCGTTGCCGCTCGACCTGCGCCCCGAGTGGGACCCGCGGCTGACCACCCTCGCGACGCCGCTCACCGGCTCCGGCGTCGAGGGCCTCACGCTCGAAGCCCCCGACGTGCCGCAGGCCCCGCACCTGCTGGACCGCGGCTTCAACGGCGTCACCTTCCAGTGCGCGTACGACTGCTGGGCCGACGACGTCACCGTACGGAACGTCGACAACGGCTTCGGGCTCGTCGCCGCGTCCGCCTGCACCCTGCGCCGTACGACCGTGGAGGGCCGCGGCGCGCACCACCCGTACTTCTGCCGCGAGGGCTCCCACGACAACCTGGTCGAGGACTTCACCGTCCGCGCCCGCACCACCCCCGCGCCGGCCGACACCCAGCTCCACGGCATCAACGTCGAGGGCCTGTCCAGCCACAACGTCTGGTCGCGCGGCCTGATGGAGACGGGCACGTTCGACACGCACCGCGGCATGCCGTTCGCGAACGTCCGTACCGAGATCACCGTCCACAACGACGGCCGCCACGGCGGCGACGCCTCGGCCGGCCCCCTCTACGGCGCCCGCTTCACCCACTGGAACGTCACGGTGACCAACGGGCGCGCCGGGCTGGTCAAACTTGACGAGATCGCCCCGTACAGTGCGACCGTGGGCATCAGCGAGGTCCGCGAGTTCGGCCAGATCGACGTCCCGGACTTCACGGGCCCCCTCCACGCACGACTGGAGGCGTACGGCACCCCCGTGTCCGTACGCCCCCAGAACCTTTACGAGGCCCAGCGCGCCCTTACGCGGTGACGCCGCTGGCCTCCTTCGCCTCCCGGACGGGACCCCCCGCACCCGCCGAGCCCTTCGACGCCGCACCCGCCGCGCCCTGCGCCCGCGCCGCGTCGCCCTCGGTCAGGGCCCGCCGCAGCAGCACGGCGTAGCCGATCGCCGCTACGGCGCCGAGAACCGCGCACCCGATCCACAGCGCGTCCGGACCGGGGCCGCCCACGACCCAGCCGGCCGTGATCGGCGCCACGAAGCCGCTGATCGACCACGACATGCCCATCACGCCCTGGTAGCGGCCGCGGGCGTGCGCCGGGGCGAGCCGGGCCGTCGCGGCGGCGTTCGTCGGCACGTGGACCATCTCGCCGATGGTCCACACGATCACGGTCGCGGCGAACATCAGCGGCGTCCCGGCCAGCGCCGTCGCACCCGTGCCCACGGCGAACAGCAGGGCGGAGACGGTCAGCAGGACGACCGGCGACCGCTTGTCGGTGATCTTGTTGACGAGCAGCTGGAAGCCGACGATCACGACGCCGTTGACCGCGATGACCAGGCCGTACGCGTCGGGTTCCAGGCCCGCGGCGTCCATGGTCAGCGGCAGGCCGACCCACGGGGTGGTGAAGACGGCGCTGACGAGCAGGTTGAGCAGGACGAGCGTGAGGAACGGCCCGTCGCGCAGCACGTCGAGCGTGGAGACCTTGGCCTCGGCGACCGGCTCGCCGTGCTTGTCGACGGACCCGCCGCCGGCCTCGGGGCGGGTCTCGGGCAGCCGCAGGAAGACGATCAGCGCGCACAGGGTGGTCGCCGCCGCCTCGGCGAGGAACAGCGTCCGGTAGCCGAGGAAGAGCGCCGCGCCGCCGCCGATCGCGGCGATGGCGAAGCCGAGGTTGAGCGCCCAGTAGTTCAGCGCGTACGCCCGCCTGCGGTCGTGCTCCGGCACCTGGTCGGCGATGGTCGCGCCGATGGCCGGGCGGACCGCCTGCATGGCCACACCCATCAGGAGGACCACGGTGGCGACGGCGATCTCGCTGGTCACGAACGCCAGCGCGGCGGCGCAGGCGGCCGCCCCCAGGTGCCCGGTGACCATCGTCGGCCTGCGGCCCCACCGGTCGCTGAGCATGCCGCCCAGCGGGGAGCCGGCGATGCCGCCGAGGCCGTGCAGGGCGATGACGAGACCGGCGTACCAGGCGGAGAAGCCCAGCTCACGGGTGAGGAAGAGGGACAGGAACGTCAGGACGAACGCGCCCGTCCGGTTGACGAGCGTCGAGAGCCACAGCCACCAGAAGCCGCCGGGGAGCCCCGACACGGTCCCGCGCAGTGATCTTAGGAGCGAGGCTGAGGCTGTGGACACGCGTGTTTCCCCCTAGGACGGTTCGGTGGACAGGAACCTACTGAGGGGCCGGGGGCCGCGGCCAATGAATTGACGCCGTCCGTCAAGCGTCATCGGCGTCCATTAACCTCGTACGCATGGCCGACGCACCGTACAAGCTGATCCTCCTCCGCCACGGCGAGAGCGAGTGGAACGCGAAGAACCTGTTCACCGGCTGGGTGGACGTCAACCTCACCGAGAAGGGCGAGAAGGAGGCGGTCCGCGGCGGTGAGCTGCTCAAGGACGCCGGTCTGCTCCCCGACGTACTCCACACCTCGCTCCAGAAGCGCGCGATCCGCACCGCGCAGCTGGCGCTGGAGGCGGCCGACCGCCACTGGATCCCGGTCCACCGCTCCTGGCGGCTGAACGAGCGCCACTACGGCGCGCTGCAGGGCAAGGACAAGGCGCAGACCCTCGCCGAGTTCGGCGAGGAGCAGTTCATGCTGTGGCGCCGCTCGTACGACACGCCGCCGCCGGTCCTCGCCGACGACAACGAGTACTCGCAGGCGAACGACGCGCGCTACGCGACGATCCCGCCGGAGCTGCGTCCCCGCACCGAGTGCCTCAAGGACGTCGTCGTCCGCATGCTGCCGTACTGGTACGACGGCATCGTCCCGGACCTGCTGGCCGGCCGCACGGTCCTGATCGCCGCCCACGGCAACAGCCTCCGCGCGCTGGTCAAGCACCTGGACGGCATCTCCGACGCCGACATCGCGGGCCTGAACATCCCGACGGGCATCCCGCTGTACTACGAGCTGGACGCCGACTTCAAGCCGGTCACGCCGGGCGGCCGCTACCTCGACCCGGAGGCGGCGAAGGCGGCCATCGAGGCCGTGAAGAACCAGGGCAAGAAGAAGTAACGCGCGCATGGCGCCGACGTGGGCCCCTGACCCGGAGCACGCTCCCCGGGCAGGGGCCCACGCGCGTCACCCCGGCCTCGTCTGGTACCTGTCGTACGGCTCCAACACCCACCCCGACCGGCTGGCGAGCTACCTCGCCGGCGGCCGCCCGCCCGGCGCGGCCCGGACGTACCCGGGCTGCCGGGACCCGCGCCCCCCGGCGGCGAGCGTCGCGCTGGAGGTGCCGGGGGCGCTGTACTTCGCGACCGAGTCGCCCGTGTGGACCGGCGGCCGGGCCTTCTACGACGCGGAGGCGCGCGGCGGGCGGGTGCTGGCGCGGGCGCATCTGATCACGGCGGGCCAGTTCTCGGACGTCGCCGCCCAGGAGATGTACCGGGAGCCCGGCCCGGACGGCGACCTCGACCTGCGCGCGGCGGTCCGGGACGGGCGCGCGGTGCTGGGCGAGGGGCGGTACGAGACGCTCGTCTGCCCGGGCACGCTGGACGGGCACCCGCTGCTCACGTTCACCGCGCCCTGGGCGATGGACGCCGTCGCGTGGAACCGCCCCTCGGCGCCGTACGTGCGGTACCTGGTCCGCGGCCTGCTGGACGCGGGCGCCTGGGACGCGGGGACCATCGCCGCCTACCTGGCGGCCTGTCCGGGCGCGGCCGGCCACTGGACGGCGACGCAGATCATGGAGCTGATGGCCCAGGTGGCCTCCGGCGCTTGAGGGCAAGGCCTGGCGGCAGGCGACGGGGCCCTGTCCCGTCGGTGCGGACAGGGCCCCGGGCCGGTGACTAGCAGTTGCCGCCACACTGGCACGAGCCACCAGACTGGCACCCGCAGCTGCAGCCGGAACCGCACCCGCAGGCGCCGAGCAGGGGCAGGTGGCGGGCCTCGACGGGTGCGTCCTCGCGCTGGGGGTCGGTCGTGGGGGAATCAGCCATGGGGTTCCTCCTCAACGGCGTACCTCGCCTGTCCCCCATTCCATTCCCACCCGGCAGGGCGCATCAACGGCGCACGGATGCGCCCCGAACGCCTGTGCGCCCCGAACAGCTCCGGGGCGCACAGTGCCGGAAAGCGGCCTCAGGCTCCCTCGACCGGGGCCTCGGGGTGCTGGAGTTCGTCGGCGTGCTCACCCGTCACGAGGTACACCACGCGCTTGGCCACCGACACCGCGTGGTCCGCGAAGCGCTCGTAGTAGCGGCCCAGCAGGGTGACGTCGACCGCCGTCTCGATGCCGTGCTTCCAGCGGTCGTCCATCAGGTGCTGGAACAGCGTCCGGTGCAGCAGGTCCATCTCGTCGTCGTCGTGCTCCAGCTGGAGCGCGAGGTCGACGTCCTTGGTGATGATGACCTCCGCCGCCTTCGCCATCAGGCGCTGCGCCAGCTGTCCCATCTCCAGGATCGTGGCGTGCAGGTCCCGCGGCACCGCGCTGTCCGGGAAGCGCAGCCGCGCCAGCTTCGCCACGTGCTGGGCCAGGTCGCCGGAGCGCTCCAGGTCCGCGCTCATGCGCAGCGAGGTCACGACGATCCGCAGGTCCGTCGCGACCGGCTGCTGGCGGGCCAGCAGGGCTATCGCCCTGGCCTCCAGGCCGTGCTGCAGGTCGTCGATCTTCTGGTCGGCCGCGATCACGGCCTCCGCCAGCTTCAGATCCGCGTCGAGCATCGCCGTCGTGGCGCGCCCGATCGCCGACCCGACCAGCCGGGCCATCTCGACCAGGCCCTCGCCGATCGAGTCCAGTTCCTCGTGGTACGCGTCCCGCATGGATGTCCCTCTCTGACTACGAACGTGGTCCCACGGTCCGTGGGTGACAAGTCGGGCGCCTCCCTCCCAAGTGAACCGTCACCGTCCCCTTGGTGAACTCTGGGCGACGACTGTTCGAGCAGCCACTCGGACGGCTGGGAGAGTGTCCGTGACCATGCCTAACCTGGATGCATGGACGTGAACGCGGCGGTCGCCGCAGCGGCAGCGATCGCCGGTCTGCTCACCGGTGTCATCGCCATGCTGGCGTTCCGCTGGAGCGAGCGCGACCAGGCGAGGCCCACCCGGACCTCCCTGCACACCGACGCCGTGCTGCCCCCCGGCGTCGACACCGTGCTGTCCGTGCTGCGCTCCTCCGCCGTCGTTCTCGACGAAAGCGACTCCGTCGTCAAGGCCAGCTCCGCAGCGTACGCGCTGGGACTCGTCCGCGGCGGCAAACTGGCCATAGAGCCCATGCTCCACATGGCCCGCGACACCCGCCGCGACGGCGAGATACGACAGGTGGAGCTGGACCTCCCCCGCCGGGGCACCGGCCGCGGCGAGGCCCTCGCCGTGTCCGCCCGCGTGGCGCCCCTCGGCTCCCGCCTGGTGCTGCTCCTCGTCGAGGACCTGACCGAGGCCCGCCGTATCGAGGCCGTCAGGCGCGACTTCGTCGCGAACGTCAGCCACGAGCTGAAGACCCCCGTCGGCGCGCTCTCGCTCCTCTCCGAGGCGGTCATGGACGCCGCCGACGACCCCGAGGCGGTCACCCGCTTCGCCGGGCGCATGCAGATCGAGGCGACCCGGCTCACCAACCTCGTCCAGGAGCTGATCGACCTCTCCCGGGTCCAGAACGACGACCCGCTGGAGGACGCCGAGCCCGTCCGCGTCGACGAACTGGTCGCCGAGGCCATCGACCGCTCCCGGCACACGGCCACCACCAAGAACATCACCATGGCCGCCGGAGGCACCGCGGACCTGCACGTCTGGGGCCACCGCGGCCAGCTGGCCGCCGCTCTCGGCAACCTCGTCGAGAACGCCGTCAACTACTCTCCGGCCCACACCCGCGTCGGCATCGCCGCCCGCCGGGTGACCGCACCCGGCGGCGACCTGATCGAGATCGCCGTCACCGACCAGGGCATAGGCATCCCCGACAAGGACAAGGAGCGCATCTTCGAGCGCTTCTACCGCGTCGACCCGGCCCGCTCCCGCGCCACCGGCGGTACGGGACTGGGCCTGGCCATCGTCAAGCACGTGGCCGCCTCGCACGGCGGCGAGGTCACCGTGTGGAGCACCGAGGGCCAAGGCTCCACCTTCACGCTGCGGCTCCCCGAGGCGGGCGCGGCCCGCGACCGGGACCGCGACCGCACCACCCCGAGCTCCGAGAACACCAACGAACCACTCTCTGCCCCGGAGGTCCTTCCGTGACCCGAGTGCTTGTCGTCGAGGACGAGGAGTCCTTCAGCGACGCCCTGTCCTACATGCTCCGCAAGGAGGGATTCGAGGTCGCCGTCGCGGCCACGGGACCCGAGGGCCTCGACGAGTTCGAGCGCAACGGCGCCGACCTCGTCCTGCTCGACCTGATGCTGCCCGGCCTGCCCGGCACGGAGGTCTGCCGCCAGCTGCGGAGCCGTTCGAACGTCCCCGTCATCATGGTCACCGCGAAGGACAGCGAGATCGACAAGGTCGTCGGGCTGGAGATAGGGGCCGACGACTACGTCACCAAGCCGTTCTCGTCCCGCGAGCTGGTCGCCCGCATCCGTGCGGTGCTCCGCCGCCGCGGCGAGCCGGAGGAGGCGGCCCCGGCTGCCCTGGAGGCCGGCCCGGTCCGCATGGACGTCGACCGGCACGTCGTCACGGTCGCGGGCGGCAAGGTGGACCTGCCGCTCAAGGAGTTCGACCTCCTGGAGATGCTGCTGCGCAACGCCGGCCGCGTCCTGACCCGCATGCAGCTCATCGACCGCGTGTGGGGCGCCGACTACGTGGGCGACACCAAGACGCTCGACGTCCACGTCAAGCGCCTCCGCGCCAAGATCGAACCCGACCCGGGCGCCCCGCGCTACCTGGTCACGGTCCGAGGCCTGGGCTACAAGTTCGAGCCGTAAGCCGCACCCCGTACACATGCCGAAGGGCGCCCCACCGCGGTCGGCGGGGCGCCCTTCGGCGTACGCGTCAGTGGTCGGCGTGCGACGCCGAGGCCGGCCCGGACGGGGTGGCCGACGCCTCGGAGCCGGCCGCCGGGGCGGTGGCGGTGCCGGTCGGCGTGGCGGCGGGGGAGCCGGTCGGAGAGCCCGTCGGGGAGGCGGTGGGCGTGCCCGCGGGCTGCGACGGCGCGGCCGTGGGGCCGAAGTCCTTGTAGTAGCTGGTCGCCCGCACCACGAGCGCCTGGAGCTTCACGTCGCCCGTCTCGCTGAGCCGGAAGACGACCTCCTGCGTGTCGCCGTTCTTGGCGGCCTCGTGGCCGTTCTCGATCTCGGCGGAGGCGTTGCCCTTGCCGCCGATGACGACCGAGCCGCCCGCGGGGACGGTGACCGGGCCGGAGCCGGTGGCCGGCTTCAGCTTGACCGTCACCTTGGCACCCGGGAGCTCGATCGCTTCGAGCGTCTCGTCCTTGGAGCCGTCGTTGAAGATCGTCGCGGAGACGGCGGCGGGACCCTTGGCACCGGCCTCGGGCTGGGTGATCACCACGGCGTTCTGGACCTTGATGGTGCCGACGGAGACGGCGGCGTTGTCCGGCTTGACGCCGAGGGTCTGCGCGTCGTTGCCCGCCCCGCAGGCGGTGAGCGAGGCGATCGAGATCACGAGGGCGGTGGCGGCGAGGGCGCCGCGTCGAAGGCTGCGGCTCACGGCGGCGGCAACTCCTAGGACGTACGGACTACGGACGGGCACGGTCGGACCGGACCTAAGGGTCAGTCAGCGGGCTCAGGTTACCGACCCCTCCCGCCCGTCCCGCACCCGACCCGCCCCTCACGCCCCGCCGGGCCCCCGCGCGGGGCGTCGCGGAGCGTTCTCTTCGCCGTTCGCATAAGCGCCCTTGATCAATTCCCCGGAGGCCACGCATTCCTTACCGAATAGCCACCCCTGATCAATTCGGGAAACTTCCGCCGGCCCGTCCGTGCGGGTGACCGACATCCGAACGGAGTACGGGAAGTACACTGCTTGGAACCCGACAAATCGGGACGTTACCCCTCTCCGGAGGCTCTTCGGACGCGCGTAGCGGCGGCGTTCGGGACCGCCCTCGCAGCCGCTCCGACCTGCGAATACCCCCTTCCGGAAGGGCTCCGCAGCACGTCCGTGTCGCTGTTGTCAAGCCCCGAGATATGCCCTGACCTGCGAAAACGCCATTCAGAAGAAGCCGTTCTCGTGTTACCCTGGATAGCCACGGAAGGGGTACCTGTCACATGACGTTCAAGGTTGGCGACACCGTGGTCTATCCCCACCATGGGGCCGCGCTGATCGAGGCCATCGAAACTCGCCAGATCAAAGGCGTGGACAAGACCTACTTGGTGCTCAAGGTCGCCCAGGGCGACTTGACGGTACGTGTGCCGGCGGACAATGCGGAGTTCGTCGGTGTGCGCGATGTGGTCGGTCAGGACGGGCTGGACCGGGTCTTCGAGGTGCTGCGCGCGCCGTACGCCGAAGAGCCCACCAACTGGTCCCGTCGCTACAAGGCAAATCTCGAGAAGCTCGCCTCCGGCGATGTCATCAAGGTCGCGGAAGTCGTCCGTGACCTGTGGCGTCGTGAGCGCGAGCGCGGTCTCTCCGCCGGAGAGAAGCGCATGCTCGCCAAGGCGCGCCAGATCCTGGTGAGCGAACTCGCACTCGCCGAGAACACCAACGAGGACAAGGCCGAGGCCCTGCTCGACGAGGTTCTCGCATCCTGAGCCGGCTCGTCCGCCTCGCCGTCGACCCGTCGCCCGCGCGGCAGGTGGCGTAGCGCGAGGCCCGTCGAGCACATGGTGCGTTGATCACTGCCGCGGTGCCCGATGACATGCTGTGACTCCACAGCATCGTCGCCGGGCGCTGCGGCATGTTCGCACCCGGGGTATTGCCGAACCGGGGCAGCCGGTGCGGAAGCCCCGCCAGATGTCACGGAAGGGTCCGGTCAAGGCGTCGCGCCCGGCACGCTGTGGCCATACCCATGTCGGCCGAGTAAACAAACCTGCCGGAGTGCAACCGATGTCAGACGAAGCACGTCCTGCCCGCACCGCCGCGGTCATCCCCGCGGCCGGCCGAGGCGTACGGCTCGGCCCGGGCGCGCCCAAGGCGCTCCGCACGCTGGGCGGCACCCCCATGCTGGTCCACGCCGTGCGGTCCATGTCCGCCTCGCGTGCCGTGTCCCTGGTCGTCGTCGTGGCACCCGAGGACGGTGTCGCCGACGTACGGGCGATGCTCGACGAGTACAGCCTCCCCGAGCGGACCGACGTCCTCGTCGTCCCCGGCGGCGCCACCCGCCAGGAGTCCGTGCGCCGCGGCCTCGACGCGCTGCCCGGGACCATCACCACCGTCCTCGTCCACGACGCCGCCCGCCCGCTCGTCCCCGTCGACACCGTGGACGCGGTCGTCGAGGCCGTACGGGACGGCGCGCCCGCCGTCGTACCGGCCCTGCCGCTCGCCGACACCGTCAAGGAGGTCGAGCCGCGCACCGACACGCCCGAGCCGGTCGTCGCCACGCCCGAGCGGGCCCGGCTGCGCGCCGTACAGACGCCGCAGGGCTTCGACCGCGACACGCTCGTACGCGCCCACGAGACGGTCACCGGCGAGGTCACCGACGACGCGAGCATGGTCGAACGGCTCGGCGTCCCCGTCGTCGCCGTGCCCGGCCACGAGGAGGCGTTCAAGGTCACCCGCCCCCTGGACCTGGTCCTCGCCGAGGCGGTCCTCGCACGCCGGAGGGTCAACGATGGCTTCTGAGATCTCCCTGCCGCTCATCGGTGTCGGCACCGACGTCCACGCCTTCGAGAAGGGCCGCGAGCTGTGGTGCGCGGGCCTGCTCTGGGAGGGCGAGGAGTACGGGCTCGCCGGGCACTCCGACGGTGACGTGGCCGCCCACGCCGCGTGCGACGCCCTGTTCTCGGCCGCCGGGCTCGGCGACCTCGGCGCGCACTTCGGCACCAGCCGGCCCGAGTGGTCCGGCGCGTCCGGTGTGACGCTCCTCGCGGAGGCGGCCGGATCGTGCGCGCGGAGGGCTTCGAGATCGGCAACATCGCCGTGCAGGTCATCGGCGTACGGCCGAAGATCGGGAAGCGGCGGGACGAGGCGCAGAAGGCGCTGAGCGCCGCGGCGGGCGCGCCGGTGTCGGTGTCGGGCACCACCACCGACGGGCTCGGGCTGACCGGCCGGGCGGAGGGGCTGGCGGCCATCGCGACGGCGCTGGTGGTGCGGACGGGCTGAGGGCGGGGCGCGCCGCGGCCCCGCCGCGGCGGAACCGGCGTGGGGCACTGGTACGGGGCCACTACTCTGGAGTGGTGACTATTCGGCTGTACGACACCAGCGCCCGGCAGATCCGCGACTTCACCCCGCTCACGCCGGGCTGCGTCTCGATCTACCTGTGTGGCGCCACCGTGCAGGCCGCCCCGCACATCGGGCACATCCGGTCCGGGCTGAACTTCGACATCATGCGCCGCTGGTTCGCGTACCGCGGCTACGACGTGACGTTCGTCCGCAACGTCACCGACATCGACGACAAGATCATCGCGAAGTCGGCCGACCAGGGCCGCCCGTGGTGGTCCATCGGGTACGAGAACGAGCGCGCGTTCAACGACGGCTACGACGCGCTGGGCTGCCTCCCGCCCACGTACGAGCCGCGCGCGACCGGCCACGTCACCGAGATGGTCGAGATGATGCGGGGCCTCATCGAGCGTGGCCACGCCTACGAGGCGGACGGCAACGTCTACTTCGACGTGAAGTCGCACCCCGGCTACCTGGAGCTGTCCCGGCAGGACCTGGCCGACCTGCGCCAGCCGTCCGGCGAGGGCGAGACCGGCAAGCGGGACCCGCGGGACTTCGCCATGTGGAAGGCCGCCAAGCCCGGCGAGCCGTCCTGGGAGACCCCGTGGGGCCGCGGCCGCCCCGGCTGGCACCTGGAGTGCTCGGCGATGGCCCACAAGTACCTGGGCGCGGCGTTCGACATCCACGGCGGCGGTCTCGACCTGGTCTTCCCGCACCACGAGAACGAGATCGCCCAGGCCAAGGCGTACGGCGACGACTTCGCCAACTTCTGGGTGCACAACGCCTGGGTGACCATGAGCGGCGAGAAGATGTCGAAGTCGCTGGGCAACAGCGTCCTCGTCTCCGAGATGGTCAAGCACTGGCGGCCCGTCGTCCTGCGCTACTACCTCGGCACCCCGCACTACCGCTCGATGATCGAGTACAGCGAGGAGGCCCTGCGCGAGGCGGACGCCGCGTTCTCGCGGATCGAGGGCTTCGTCCAGCGGGTCGTCGAGAAGGCCGGGCGGGTCGTCGAGCCGGCCGCCGAGGTGCCGCCCGCGTTCGCCGAGGCCATGGACGACGACCTGGGCGTCCCGCAGGCCCTCGCCGTCATCCACAACACGGTGCGGCAGGGCAACAGCGCCCTGGCCGCCGACGACAAGGACGCCGCCGTCGAGCGCCTGGCCGAGGTCCGCGCCATGCTCGCCGTCCTGGGCCTGGACCCGCTCGACCCGCACTGGGCGGGCGAGCAGGACCGCGGCCAGGACCTGCACGGCGTCGTCGACAGCCTGGTGCGCATGGTCCTCGACCAGCGCGAGGCGGCCCGCGCCCGCAAGGACTGGGCCACCGCCGACGCGATCCGCGACCAGCTGGGACAGTCCGGGCTCGTCATCGAGGACAGCCCCGACGGGCCCCGCTGGACGCTCGGCACCCGCTGACGCACCCTTGATGTGCCGCCCGCCCGGCCGGGCGGCACACTTTCTTACGTACGCAGTCTTCAGGATTCAGGAAACAGGTAGGTCATGGCCGGGAACAGCCAGCGCAGGAACCGCCGCACCAGCAACAAGAAGGGCGCGACGGTCGGCAGCGGTGGCAAGCGGCGCCGCTCCCTCGAGGGGAAGGGCCCGACCCCGCCCGCGCACATGCGCAAGGGCCACGCGAAGAGTCGGCTCGCCAATGCCAAGGCCAAGCACGCCCAGCGGCGCCCGGTCGCCCGGCGCGGCGGCAAGGGCCAGGCCGAGATGGTCGTCGGCCGGAACCCGGTCTTCGAGGCGCTGCGCGACGGCGTGCCCGCGACGACGCTGTACGTGCAGCAGTTCATCGACAACGACGAGCGGGTGCGCGACGCGCTCCACCTCGCCCAGCAGCGCGGCAACATCAACCTGATGGAGGCCCCGCGCGCCGAGCTGGACCGGATGACCAACGGCCTCAACCACCAGGGCCTCGTCCTCCAGGTCCCGCCCTACGAGTACGCGCACCCCGAGGACCTGGCCGCGGCCGCGTTCGACGACGGCGAGGACCCGCTGATCGTCGCCCTCGACGGCGTCACCGACCCGCGGAACCTGGGCGCCATCGTCCGGTCCGTCTCGGCGTTCGGCGGCCACGGCGTCGTCGTGCCCGAGCGCCGCGCCGCCGGTATGACCGCGGGCGCCTGGAAGACCTCCGCCGGTACGGCCGCGCGCACCCCGGTCGCCCGCGCCACCAACCTGACGCGGGCCCTGGAGTCGTACCAGAAGGCCGGCATCACGGTCGTCGGACTCGCCGCGGACGGCGACATCGAGCTGGCGGAGCTGGAGGCGCTGGCGGGCCCCGTCGTCATCGTCGTCGGCAGCGAGGGCAAGGGCCTGTCCCGGCTGGTCGGCGAGACCTGCGACTACCGGGTCTCCATCCCGATGCCGGGCGGCGCCGAGTCGCTGAACGCCGGTGTCGCGGCGGGCGTGGTGCTGTACGAGGCGGCTCGCCGGCGCGCGTCGGTCTGACCGGCGGCGCCCCGCCACCCCGGGCCGGGGGTCCCCGGACGGCCGATGTGATCTTGACGGGCCTCGGACATTTCCCCTGCGTCAAGGCAGTGTCCTAAAGCCCCATCACTCGGTTAGATGAGTGTGGACACAAGAACGCCCCGGCCCGGGTTCGATGATCAGCCTGCGCTGAGCATGGTCAAGGTGGACAGCGATCCCGCGCAGGTCATCGTGAACCACGCCAGCTTCCGGGTACAGCTTGGCCCGGTCCAGAAGCCTCGGTTCGCCGACCCCTCCCGCGTCCCCGCCATGAGCGGCGCGGCGCACGGAGGCCGGCGGCGGGCGCCCGTCGTATGGAGCGGAAAGTCCCTGCCCGGCGACCCCGGCGCCACGGGGCTGCTGCAGGCCGTACGCGACAACGCCGCCGTCGACGCGCTCGGCCGCGCACCGGCCGACTCCGCCCTCGGAACCCTGGACGGGGGCACCACACAGGTCATCCCGCGGATCAGTCTCACCGACGACACCATGCCCACGCCCGTCGTGGGCGGCCAGCGCGGCCCGCACGGCAGCGAGTCCCCGCTGCTGCCGCCCATGCGGCGCGCCGAGGGCGCGTACGACGCGCCCGAGTACGACGACGACACGGACGACGACCTCGACGACGACGGCCGGTCCGGGTACGCCGGTGGCCCCGCCGTCCACCAGCGGCACGCCTACTACCCGGGCCGCCGGATGAACCTCGGGGTCGTCCTGCTGCCGCTGCGCGTGTTCCTCGGCTTCATCTCCATCTACGCCGGCATGGGCAAGCTCTGCGACCCCGTCTACTTCGACGGCGGCGAGCGCGGGTCCATGGTCAAGTGGCTCACCTCGCTGCACCCGTGGCAGATGGCCGAGCCGCTGCGCGACTTCGCCCTGTCCCACCCCGTCGGCGCCGGTCTCACCGTCGCCTTCGCCCAGGTCGTCGTCGGTGTCCTCACCGTCCTCGGCCTCTGGCAGCGCGTCGCCGCCGTCTTCGGCGCCCTGCTGTCCGCCGCGCTGCTGCTGACGGTCAGCTGGCGGGCCGTCCCGGTCTACGACACGCCGGACATCATCTACCTGGCCGCCTGGTCCCCGCTGATCATCGCCGGGGCGCCGGTCTACTCCCTCGACGGGCGCCTCGCCGGCGAGGCCTGGCGCACGCTCGGCCCGCGTGCCGCGCTGTGGTCCCTGCGCCGCCGCGTCCTGCGGCGCGGTGTCGTGGTCGCGGCCGTCGTGGTCGGCCTGACCCTGCTCGTCGGCTCCCTGCTCGGTGGCGCGGTCCGCTCCTCCGACATGATCACCGTGCCGGGGCCGAACGACGACCCGACCAACCACCTGCCGGGCCAGCCCCTCCCCGAGGAGCCGGGCACCAGCTCACCGGCCCGGGACGCCTCGCGGGAGCCGTCGCCGTCCGAGTCGATGTCCTCGTCGGCGTCGGCGACCCCGTCCGCCGAGAAGAGCACTCCGAGCGAGACGGTCCGCGAGTCGGGCCGCATCGAGGAGGAGGGCCCGACGGCGACGCAGGGCATCGGCCAGGACGACCCGCAGCAGTCGCAGCCCGAGCCGCCCCCGTCCACCAGCTCCGGCCCCACGTCCAGCGGCGGCAGCAGCTCCGGCGGCGACGACTCCGGCTCGGACGACGGCTCCGGCGGCTCCAGCGGCGGCAACCGCAACCCGCTGGGCGGCCTCCTCGGCTGACGCACGCGGGAACGGCACGAAGGGCGGTCACCGCGCACGCGGTGGCCGCCCTTTCACGCGTCCCGGAAACGGCAACGAACGTTGCCGGGGCGGGACGGGCGCGTTCCAATGGGCGGTGTGGAGCACTCACCCGACATCGCACGGACCCTCGCCGAGGTCGGCCCGCGGCTGAAGGAGCTGCGGACCCGGCGGGGCGTGACCCTGTCCCAGCTCTCCGAGGCCACCGGCATTTCCCGCAGCACCCTCTCGCGGCTGGAGTCCGGTCAGCGGCGCCCCAGCCTGGAACTGCTGCTGCCGCTCTCGCAGGCCCACAAGGTGCCCCTGGACGAGCTGGTGGGCGCCCCCGAGGTCGGGGACCCCCGCGTGCGCCTCAAGCCCCGTCACGTCCACGGGAACACCGTGCTGCCCCTCACCCGGCAGCCCGGCCCCCTCCAGACGTACAAGATGGTCCTCCCCGCGAGCCGGTCCACGCCCGATCCGCGCACCCACGAGGGGTACGAGTGGCTGTACGTGCTGTCGGGGCGGCTGCGGCTGGTGCTGGCCGACCACGACCTGGTGCTGGGGCCGGGGAGGCCGCGGAGTTCGACACGCGGCTGCCGCACTGGTTCGGCTCCACCGGCGAGGGCCCGGTGGAGATGCTGAGCCTCTTCGGCAGCCAGGGCGAGCGGATGCACGTACGGGCGAAGCCTCGGTGAGGCCCGGCCGTGCTCAACCGCGCTGGGCGGCCAGTTCCTTGGCGGCCTCGGTGAGGTCCTTGGCCGTGTCGATGGCCCGCCAGTAGGCGCCCTGGGGCAGGGGGAAGCCGGCGAGGCGGCGTTCGCGCGCGAGCCGGGGGAACGTGGTGCGCTCGTGGTCGCCGCGCTCGGGCAGCAGCTCCGTGAAGGCCGCCGAGAACACGTACACGCCCGCGTTGATCAGGTACGGCGACGGCGGCGACTCGATGAAGTCGGTGATGTGCCCGAAGGTGTCCGTCTCGACGGCGCCCCACGGGATGCGGGGGCGGGCCAGGGCGAGGGTGGCGGTGGCGTCGCGCTCGGCGTGGAAGGCGGCCATCTCGCGCAGCGAGAAGCGCGTCCAGATGTCGCCGTTGGTGGCGTACCAGGGGGCGTCGGGGCGGGGCAGGCGGGCCGCCGCGTACTTGAGGCCGCCGCCGCGGCCCAGCGGCTCGTCCTCGACGACGGTGGTGACGCGCAGGGGCAGTTCGGCGGTGGCGAGCCAGTTTTGGAGGACACCGGCGAGGTGCCCGCAGGAGACGACGGCGTGGGTCACGCCCTCGGCGGCGAGCCAGGCCAGCTGATGGCCGATGATCGGGGTCCCGGTTCCCGGGATCTCGACCATCGGCTTGGGGCGGTCGTCGGTGTAGGGGCGCAGTCGTGAGCCCTGGCCGCCCGCCAGGACCACGGCCTGCGTCGGGAAGATGTCCGTACCGGTGTCCATACCGGGCACGATAGGCGTACCTCGGTGGTCACGGGGCGGCGGCTCAGCTCGCGTTGACGACGCCGGAGGCGAAGGACGTGTCGCACACCGGGCGGGAGAAGGACTGCGCGCGGGTCGGGCCGTAGTGCCGGACGGCGGCGCTGCCCAGTTCGCGGGCGATGGACATGCAGTACTTGGCGAGGGACGGGCGCTCCTCGACGGCGCGCTGGAGGTGCGTCAGGGCGACGCCCGGGTCCTTCTGCTTCAGCTCGGCGACGAGACGCTCGCGCAGAACGTCCTGCGGGGCACGGGGCTTGGCCCGTACGGACACGTTCTCCGAGGACGCGGTGAGCATCTGTGTGTCGGAGCGGGTGCCGGCCCACGGGACGCTGGTGACCGCGAGAGTTCCGGAGAGCACCAGGACGACGGGCAGGACGAGAGCGAGGGAACGGCCGATGCGGCGTGCTGTCTGGGTCACGGAGGCGAGCGTAGCGCTCGGTGAAGATTTGGAGACATTTAGTCACCCTCACGAGGGAGCGTTATCTGCTCCTTTTCGAATTGCGGGTTGACGAACGAAAGTCGAAAGGCCTGTTCTGCCGGGGTATTTACGCAAAGCCAAGATCACAAAACGACAAACGGCCCCGCGCCGGAGCGCGGGGCCGTCGTACGGGCGTGGCGGGTGCGGGTCAGTCGCTGAGCCGCTCGCCGGTGGAGGTCGAGAAGACGTGCATCTCGTCCGGGCGCGGCACGACGTGCAGCTCCGAGCCCTTCTCCGGGATGGCGCGCCCGCCGACGCGGACGACGAGGTCCTTGTCGGCGCCGCCGACGTGGGCGGAGCCGTAGACGTAGCCGTCGGCGCCGAGCTCCTCGACGACGTTCACGGAGACGGCCAGGCCGGCCGGGGCGTCGGTGGAGTCCTTCGACAGGGAGGCCGCGGCGGCGCCGCCGTGCTCCAGGACGTCGAAGTGCTCGGGCGGATGCCGACCGTGACGGTGGTGTCGCCCTTGGCGGTGGCGGCGGACAGCGCCTCGCGCGAGACGGGGACGACGCTGTTGCCGAACTTCACGCCGCCGTCGGTGATCGGGACCTCGACCAGGTTCATGGCGGGGGAGCCGATGAAGCCGGCGACGAAGAGGTTGGCCGGGCGGTCGTACATGTTGCGCGGGGTGTCGACCTGCTGGAGGAGGCCGTCCTTGAGGACCGCGACGCGGTCGCCCATGGTGAGGGCCTCGACCTGGTCGTGCGTGACGTACACGGTCGTGATGCCGAGGCGGCGCTGGAGGCTCGCGATCTGCGTACGGGTGGACACGCGGAGCTTGGCGTCGAGGTTCGACAGCGGCTCGTCCATGAGGAACACCTGCGGCTGGCGCACGATGGCGCGGCCCATGGCGACGCGCTGACGCTGACCGCCGGAGAGCGCCTTGGGCTTGCGGTCCAGGTACTCGGTGAGGTCGAGGATCTTGGCGGCCTCCTCGACCTTCTTGCGGATCTCCGCCTTGTTGACGCCGGCGATCTTGAGGGCGAAGCCCATGTTGTCGGCGACGGTCATGTGCGGGTAGAGCGCGTAGTTCTGGAACACCATGGCGATGTCCCGGTCCTTCGGCGGCAGGTGGGTGACGTCGCGGTCGCCGATGCGGATCGCGCCGCCGTTGACGTCCTCCAGGCCGGCGAGCATGCGCAGCGAGGTGGACTTGCCGCAGCCGGAGGGGCCGACGAGGACGAGGAACTCGCCGTCCGCGATCTCGATCTCGAGCTGGTCGACGGCGGGCTTGTTGGCACCCGGGTAGAGCCGGGTGGCCTTGTCGAACGTGACAGAAGCCATGGTGATGGGTCCCTTCACCGGCAGGAACGTGCCGGACGATCCGAGTAAAGGAAGGATGTAGGTCTAGTCCACGTGGTGAACTCCAGGTGACGCTACCCGGCGGTGACCCGTCTGTCAGCAGTTCGAAGGCGGCGAAATTTTCGACCGGCGGGTCTCCCGCTCCGGTTACACTGGCCCGGCTGCCGCCTTAGCTCAGTTGGCTAGAGCGCTTGACTTGTAATCTTGAGGTCGTCGGTTCGATTCCGACAGGCGGCTCCAGCAATCCGTGTCCCGACCCCGAGGGTCCGGGACACGTGTGTTTCCGGCGCCGGTGGCGCGCCTTGCGTCAGTGCCGGTGCATCCGCGTCCTGACCAGGACGACCACGCCCGGCCACAGGCAGATCACGAGGGCCAGCAGCAGCGGCACGCTGGGGAGCAGCCGGTGCATGACCACGGCTCCCGATACCCCGACCAAGACGTAGACGGCGACGATGGCGAGTCGGGGGACGGTCGCCCGCGAGCCGGCCATCTCAGTGCCGGCCCGAGATGCGGTTGGCGAGGGTGGCGAGGCGGGGGGTGGTGGGGGTGTGGGTGGTGGCTTCGTGGTGGTCGGCTCGGCGGTAGGCGGCGTACAGGGCGTGGACGCCCAGCCAGCGCAGGGGTTCGGGTTCCCAGGTGCGGACCTTGTGGTTGACCCAGGGGAGCGTGGTGAGTTCGGTGGGGCCGGACTGGCCGGAGTCCTGCTGGATCAGGTCGCGCAGGGTGCGGGCGGCGAGGTTGGACGTGGCGACGCCGGAGCCGACGTAACCGCCGGCCCAGCCCAGGCCCGTGGAGCGGTCCAGGGTGACCGTGGCGCACCAGTCGCGCGGGACGCCGAGGACGCCGGACCAGGCGTGGCTGATCGGGGCGCCGGCCAGCTGGGGGAAGAAGCGGGTGAGGATGTCGCGCAGGGCGGCGATCGTCGACGGGTGGGTGCGGCCGTCGTTGTCCGTCTTGGAGCCGTAGCGGTACGGGACGCCCCGGCCGCCGATGGCGATGCGGTCGTCGGCGGTGCGCTGGGCGTACATGTAGGCGTGGGCCATGTCGCCGAGGGTCTCGCGGTTCTGCCAGCCGATCTCGTCCCAGACGGACGCCGGCAGCGGCTCGGTGACGATCATCGACGAGTTCATGGGGAGCCAGGTGCGGCGCTGGGACTTGAGGGAGGCCGTGAAGCCCTCGGTGCAGCGCAGGACGTACGGGGCGCGGACCGTGCCGTACGGAGTGATCGCGTGCTTCGGCTTGATCTCCGTGACGGGCGTCGACTCGTGGATGCGGACGCCCAGCCGCTCCACCGCGTCCGCCAGCCCCTTGGCGAGCTTCGCCGGGTGGAGGCGGGCGCCGTGCGGGGTCCACGAGGAGGCGACCGCGCCGGTGACGCGGATGCGGTCGGCGGTCTCGCGGGCGCCGTACAGCTCGCGGTCGGTCTCGCCGAAGGCGATCTCCACGGCGTGGAAGGCCTTCAGCCGGGCCAGCTGGGCCGGGGTGTGGGCGACTTCGAGGACGCCGCCCTGGTGGATGTCCGCGTCGATGTCCTCGTCCGCGGTGACCTTGACGACCTCGGTGACCGTGTCGTTCATGGCCTGCTGGAGGCGTACGGCGGCGTCGTGGCCGTGCAGCCTGGCGTACCGGTCGCGGCCGGCGATGCCGTTGTAGAGCCAGCCGCCGTTGCGGCCCGAGGCGCCGTAGCCGCAGAACTTGGCCTCCAGGACGACGATGTTGAGGAACGGGACGGCCTTCTTCAGGTAGTAGGCCGTCCACAGGCCCGTGTAGCCGCCTCCTACGATGCAGACGTCGGCGGCCGTGTCGCCCGGGAGGGGTTCCCGGGGCACGGGGATGCCTTCCTGTGCGTACCAGAACGAGATTCCGCCGTTGATCGTGTCCATGGCGGGGGACGTTACTCGATGGGTGGGGTGTCGGTGGAGATACGGGTTCCGGATCGTTTCGCCGCTCTGATGGTGGCCAACGCCGGTGAGGAGGGGCGGGAGTTCGTCGCCGCGCTGCCGGGGCGTGCCGCGCGGTTCCTCGACACGTGGGGTCTGCGGGCGACCGGTCCGGTGATGTGCGGGTGGGCTTCCCTGGTGGTGCCCGTGGTGCGGTCGGGGCGGTCCGGCGACGGGGCGCCCGCCGTGCTGAAGCTGCAGATGCTCGACGAGGAGACCGAGGGCGAGGCGGCGGCGCTGCGCGCCTGGGACGGCGCGGGCGCGGTGCGGCTGCTCGCGGAGGACGCGCCCACCGGGACGCTGCTGCTGGAACGGCTCGACGAGGGGCGGCACCTGTCGGCCGTGGAGGACGCGCGCGAGGCCGTGCGGGTGCTGGCCGGGCTGCTGGCGCGGCTCGCCGCCGTGGACGCGCCCGCCGGGATGCGCGGGCTGGGGGACATCGCGGCCGACATGCTGGACGAGGTGGACGACGCCGTCGGCGCGCTGGTGCGCGAGGAGGACCGGCGGCTCGTACGGGACTGCGCCGCCGCCGTACGGGAGGTCGCGGGCGAGCCGGGGGACCGGCTGCTCCACTGGGACCTGCACTTCGACAACGTCCTCGCGACGTTCGCGGACGACGCGGCGGAGCGCGGGCCGTGGCTGGCGATCGACCCGAAGCCGCTCGCCGGGGACCCGGGGTTCGAGCTGCTGCCCGCGCTGGCCAACCGGTTCGAACCGGGCGAGGTGCGGTGGCGCTTCGACCTGATGACCGAGGTGCTGGGGCTCGACCGGAGCGGGCCCGGGCGTGGACGCTGGGGCGGGTGCTCCAGGACGCGCTGTGGGACGTGGAGGACGGGGAGACGGCGCTCGCGGGGGAGCGGGCCGAGGTGGGGCGGATCCTGCTGGCGCGGTAGGGGGGTGACCGGGCAGGCTGCGCTCATGATTCGTACAGCTGCCCCTGCCGACGTCCCCGTCATCCACGCCATGGTCCGCGACCTCGCCGAGTACGAGAAGGCGCTGCACGAGGTGCGGGCCACCGAGGATCACCTGCGCGAGGCGCTGTTCGGCGAGCGGCCCGCCGCGTACGCGCACATCGCGGAGGACGGCGAGGGCCGGGTCGTCGGGTTCGCGCTGTGGTTCCTGAACTTCTCCACCTGGCGCGGCGTCCACGGCATCTACCTGGAGGACCTGTACGTACGGCCCGAGGCGCGCGGCGGCGGCCACGGCAAGGCGCTGCTGCGGGAGCTGGCGCGGATCTGCGTGGAGCGCGGGTACGAGCGGCTGGAGTGGTCGGTGCTGGACTGGAACACCCCGTCGATCAACTTCTACAAGTCGCTGGGCGCGGTGCCGCAGGACGAGTGGACGGTCTACCGGCTGACCGACGAGGCGCTGGCGCGGCTGGGCAGGCCCTAGGTCGTGTCCGGCGGATCATGCCTGGTGAGCGGGGTCTGGTGCGCGCGTCTGCGGCGTTGTCGTCGGTCGCGATGGCTCCGCCATCCCTCCCTCCTCCGCCTTGCAGCCGCACGCACCGGACCCCGCTCACCAGCAGTCAAAGGCACCGCCCAGCGATGTCGGCATGATCCGCCGGACACTCCCCAGCCCTCACTACCGGTGGGTCACGGCACCAGGACCACCTTGCCCGTCGTGCCCCGGGTCTCCAGGGCGCGGTGGGCCGCGGCCGCCTCGGCGAGCGGGAAGCGCTGGACGGCCGGGCGCAGCCGGCCCGCGGCGGCCTCGGCCAGGGAGCGGGTCTCCAGTACGCGGACGTCACCGCCGGCCTTCTGGAGCATGGCGGGGCCGAGGACGTTCGTGGAGGTGATGCCGCGGTCGGCGAGCTCCCGCTCGGTGAAGGTGAGCGGCTCGCCGTCGTGCGGGCCGCGGCCGGACCAGCCGAAGACGATGTGCTGCCCGCCCTTGCCGAGGAGGTCGACGGCGGCCCGGCCGGTGTCGCCGCCCACCGAGTCGTACACGACCGTGGCCCGCCGCTCCCCGAGGTACGCGCGGACCCGTGCGGTCCAGTCGGGGAGCGTGTAGTCGACGGCGAGGTCGGCGCCGTTGCGCTCGACGCGGGCGACCTTGGCGGGGCCTCCGGCGAGGCCGATGACGGTGGCGCCGGCGTTCTTCGCGTACTGGACGAGGAGCGTGCCGATGCCGCCGGCGGCCGCCGGGACGACGGCGATGCTGCCGGGGCCCAGGTCGGTGAACTGGAGGATGCCCATCGTGGTGCGGCCCGTGCCGATCATGGCGACGGCCTCGGCGTCGTCGAGCCCGGGCGGGGTCTCGTGCAGCCGCGCCGCGTCGGTGACGGCCAGCTCGGCGTAGCCGCCGGGGGCCATGCCCAGGTGGGCGACGACCCGCTTGCCGAGCCATGCCGGGTCGGTGCCCTCGCCGAGGGCGTCCACGGTGCCGGCGACCTCGCGGCCGGGGACCGTGGGCAGTTCGGCGGGGGCGGGGAAGGGGCCCGGCATGCCCTGGCGCAGCGCGGTGTCGAGGAGGTGGACCCCCGCTGCGGTGACCGCGATCCGGACCTGGCCGGGGCCGGGCGCCGGGTCGTCGGTCTCCTCCAGGACCAGGTTCTCGGCGGGGCCGAAGGCGTGCAGGCGGATCGCGCGCATGGGGGTCACTCCTGTCCGGTTCCGGGCTGGCTCTCCGGACAGCGTTCAACGTCAAGTGCGCTTGAGGTCAAGGCCGGGGGTCGTCGTCGCCGTCCGGCGCGGCAGCGCCCCGAGCGCCAGCGTCGCCGCCTCGACGCCGCTGTTGAACGCCACCTCCACCAGCACGCCCGGCGCCGCGACCGCGTCCCCGGCGAGGAAGACGCCGTCGCCGCGGACGACGGCCGGGCGGCCTTGGACTGCCCGGGCGCGACCGGGAACTGGCCCTGGAGCAGCTGCTGCCCGGCCGGGGCGAGCGTCGGGTCCTGGGCGGTGAACCGCTCGAGCCAGGCGGGCGCGTCCAGGTCGGAGACCGCGAACGGATCGCCCGCGCGGGTGCGCAGCGCCAGGTCGAGCAGCACCGTCCGGCCGCTGCCCCAGGTCAGGGACGGGTCCTGGAGGAGAGGGTGGGCGGCGTCGAGGGAGGTGGCGACGATGACGGGCCCGCCGGGCGCGTCCGGCAGCGCGTCGACGCGCGAACCGACCTCGATGCGTACGCCCAGGTTCCAGGCGTGGGCCGCCATGCGCTCCAGGACCGCGCCCCAGCCACCGCGCGGGTAGCTCGCCTCGGGCGGCACCGCGGCCGCCCGGTGCAGCCGCGCCTGCACGAACCGCGCGGACAGCGTGCCGGGGTCGTGGTGGAACGTCACGACACCGCTGTAGTGCGCGGCGTCCCGGGCGGCGACGGGCCCGGCCTGGGCGGTGGCCCAGGTGGCGAAGTCCAGGTCGACGGGCGCCCGCTCGGGGGCGACGCGGGACAGCCGCCACAGCCCCGGGGGCGGGGTGCGGCGCAGAGTGCCGTGGCGGTGGAAGCGGAGCCGCGCGGCCTCGCGGAGCGGGAGCGGGGCCAGGGGCCCGAGGAGGCCGCGCCGCTTCAGCCAGGTCCAGTGCGGGCCGCGGCGGTAGAGGGCGTGCGGGCCCTCGTTGGTGCGGTACGGGCCGTCGGCGGTGCGGCCGCGGCCGCCGAGGGTGTGGTGCGCCTCGTGGAGGGTGACGCGGGCGCCGGCCTCGGCGGCGGTGATGGCCGCGGTGAGGCCGGCGAAGCCGCCGCCGACGACGGTGATGCGGGGCTGCCGGTCCATGGGGCTCCTCGTCGTGGGCGCGCGCCGGGGTGGCGCGCTCTCAAGAGGAGGACCGGACAGGGCCGCGATCCGTGACAGCCGCATGCCCCGCCCCGTACGGCCCTGCATACGGCCCGTGCTTACGGCACGCGCGGGAAGCGGGCCTGGAGGTCCCAGACGACGGGGTTGTCGGCGAGGTCCTCGTGCATGTCGGCGAGGTCGGCGATCAGGTCGTGGAGGAAGTCGCGCGCCTCGCGCCGCAGGGCGCTGTGGCCGAAGGTCAGCGGCGGCTCGTCGCCGGGCATCCAGTCCGCCTCGACGTCCACCCAGCCGAAGCGGCGCTCGAACAGCATGCGGTCGGTGGACTCGGTGAAGTCCAGCTCCGCGTACTGCGGCCGGGACGCCCGGCTCCCGCGCGGGTCGCGGTCCAGCTGCTCGACGATGTCGCACAGCGCCCACGCGAAGTCGAGCACCGGCACCCATCCCCAGGCCGTGGACACCTCCCGGTCGGCCTCGGTGTCGGCCAGGTACACGTCCCCGCAGAAGAGGTCGTGCCGCAGCGCGTGGACGTCCGCCCGCCGGTAGTCCGTCTGCGGCGGATCCGGGAAGCGGCGGGAGAGCGAGTAGCCGATGTCGAGCACGTACGCGATGGTGCCACGTCGGCGCCGAGGGCCGGACACCTGTGCCATGACGGGGTGGCCGGCATGCCGTGGGGAGCGGTACGCGACGCTCACCTGACGCACGTCGCTCGGCGTGGACGGCCGGTTCAGGTCAGCAGGCGTTGTTCCTTCGCCACCGCCACCGCGCCCGAGCGGGTGTCGACGCCCAGCTTGGCGTAGATGCGGCCCAGGTGGGTCTTGACCGTGGCCTCGCTGATGAAGAGGGCGCGGGCGATCTCGCGGTTGCTCAGGCCGCGGGACAGCTGGCCGAGGATGTCGTGTTCGCGGGCGGTGAGCGCGGGGGCCGCCGCGCCGCGCATGCGGTCCATGACGCGGCCCGCGACCGGGGCCGACAGGGCCGTACGGCCCTGGGAGGCGGCGTGGATCGCGGCGAACAGCTCCTCGGGGCGCTCCGCCTTCAGCAGGTAGCCGGTGGCGCCCGCGTCGACGGCCCGCGTGATGTCCGCGTCCGTGTCGTACGTGGTGAGGACCAGGACGTGCAGGCCGGACGCGGCGATCCGGCGCGTGGCCTCCACGCCGTCGATGCCCGGCCCCAGCTGAAGGTCCATCAGGACCACGTCGGGGCGCAGCTTGGCGGCCATGGCGACGGCCTCCTCGCCGCCGCCCGCCTCGCCGACGACGTCGAAGGTGGGCTCGCTGCCCAGCAGCGCCAGCAGCCCGGCCCGGACGACCGCGTGGTCGTCGCAGAGCAGGATACGGATCGTCAACGGGCCTCCTCGGGGCGTTCCAGCGGGATCGCGGCCGACAGTACGGTGCCCTCGCCGGGCGCCGACTCGACCGTCAGGGTGCCGCCCAGCCGGTCCAGCCGGGCGCGCATCGCGGGCAGGCCGTGGCCGCGGGGCCCGCCGGCCGGGAGGGCCGCCGGATCGAAGCCGCGCCCGTCGTCCGCGACGTCGAGCACCACCTGGTCGTCCAGGTGCGTGAGCGTCACCGCGGCCGTGGTGGCCCCGGAGTGCTCCCGTACGTTCGCGAGGGCGCCCTGCGCGATCCGCAGCAGCGCCGACTGGACCGCGGGCGGCAGGGAGCCGCCCTCGCCCTCCGCGTGGAAGCGCACCTCCAGGTCCGGGGCCGCCTCGCGCGCCGCCAGGGCCGCCAGCGCCCGCGCCAGACCGCCGCCGCCCGCCAGATCGGCGGGCGCCAGGTCGTGCACGAAGCGGCGGGCCTCGGCCAGGTTGTGCTCGGCGATCGACGCGGCGGTGCGGACGTGCCGGCGGGCGGTCTTCGGGTCCGCGTCCCACGTGCGGTCGGCGGCCTGGAGCAGCATCCGCTGGCTCGACAGTCCCTGGGCCAGCGTGTCGTGGATCTCCATGGACAGCCGCTGCCGCTCGGCGAGGGTGCCCTCGCGGCGCTCGGTCGCGGCCAGCTCGCGGCGGGTGCGGAGCAGATCGGCGATCAGGGCCCGCTGGCGGTCCGTCTGGCGCTGGGCGTGCACGAACACGGCGGTGGCGATGGCCGCCACGGCGGGCGGCGCGACCAGCAGGTTCGGGTCGACGCCCGAGTCGGCGAGCTTCTGCAGGGCGACCACCACGAACACGGTGAGCAGCCCGACCAGGACGAGCGCGGCGCGCGGCGGCAGGGTCCGCAGCCCGGTGTAGAAGAGCGGCACGGCGCACAGCGCGAAGCTCGGCGCCAGCACCACCAGCACCATCCACACCGCCACCACGGTGACCAGCCACACCAGCGGGCGCGCCGCGGTGCGCGAGCCCAGCACGTACAGCGCCGCCAGCGCCCCCGTGAGCACGACGACCCACACGCCCAGGTCCGACCACGGGTGCCGCAGCAGGAACCGTACGAGCGAGCCGGCGAGCAGCACGAAGAAGGCCGCGTGCATCACCCACGCCAGCCACCGCGCGTCCCGCTCCTGCTCCCGCACCTGCCGCTCCGGCCGCTCGGGCACAGGAGCCTCTCCCTGCTCCCACTCCTCCACGCACCCATCCTCCGTCCGCCCGGGCCATCCGGCATCAACCGATCGGACGACCCCCCTGTCGCCCCCTCCGGCGACGCGAAACCGCAGGTCACGGCCGGAGGATCGAGACACGACCCGAGAACGCACCCCGAGGAGTCAGCCGTGAAGCACCTCAAGAAGACCTCCCGCCGCACCCGCGTCCTGACCGGTGCCGCCGTCGCCGCCGCGCTCGCCGCCGGCACCTTCGGTGCCGTGTCCGCCACCGCCGCCCCCTCCGCCGCGCCGCAGACCGCGGTCACCGCGGACGTGGCCGACCGCAACGTCCACCGCACCACGCACCTCACCGCCGACGCCGCCACCCGCGCCGCCCAGGCCGCCCTGAAGGCCGCCGAGCAGGACGGCCGCCGCGTCACCGTCGCCGTCGTCGACCGCAACGGCAACACCCTCGTCACCCTGCGCGGCGACGGGGCCGGCCCGCAGTCGTACGAGTCGGCCGAGCGCAAGGCGTTCACCGCCGTGTCCTGGAACGCCCCCACCTCCGAGCTGGTCAAGCGCCTGGAGACCGCGCCCAACCTGAAGGACATCCCCGGCACGCTCTTCCTCGGCGGCGGCGTCCCCGTCACCGCGCAGGGCGGCCCCGTCGCCGGCATCGGCGTGGCCGGCGCCCCCAGCGGCGACCTGGACGAGAAGTACGCCCGCGCCGGGGCCGCGGCGCTCGGCCACTGACCGGCCCGCCTACGATCACGGGGTGACGTCCCGTAACTCGGCAAGGGCGACCGCGCTGGCCGCCGCGCTGCTCCTGGCGGCCACCAGCGGCTGCACCGGCGGCGTACGGGGCACCCCCGGCGCCGCCGGCCTGCGCGATCCGTACTTCCCCCGCCTCGGCAACGGCGGCTACGACGTACGCCACTACGCGCTCACCCTCGCCTACGACCCGGCGACCGGCCGGCTCGACGGCACCGCCGAGATCACCGCCCGCGCCACCCAGGACCTCAGCGCCTTCAACCTGGACCTCGCGGGCCTCACCGTCCACAGCGCGACCGTCGACGGCGACCGGGCCTCCGTACGCCGCGCCGGGCACGAGCTGACGCTCCGCCCGCGCACCGACATCGAGGACGGCGCCACGTTCCGCACGGTCGTCCGCTACTCCGGCACCCCGCGTACCGTCACCGACCCCGACGGCTCGGAGGAGGGCTGGCTGACGACCGACGACGGGGCGGTCGCCCTGGGCGAGCCGGCCGGCTCCATGGCCTGGTTCCCCGGCAACCACCACCCGAGCGACAAGGCCGCCTACGACGTCACCGTCACCGTCCCCGAGGGTGTCCAGGCGCTCTCCAACGGCCGCCCCACGTCCACCCGGACCGCCGGCGGCCGCACCACCTTCGGCTGGCGGTCCCCCGAGCCGATGGCGAGCTACCTGGCCACGCTCGCCATCGGGTCGTACGACGTGAAGACCTCCCGCACGGCCTCCGGGCTGCCCGTCGTCACCGCCACCGACCGCACGGTCACCCGGGCCGGCGCGCCGCTGCTCGCGCGGCTGCCCGAGCTGCTCGCGTGGGAGCAGGAGAACTTCGGCCCGTACCCCTTCTCCGCCGCCGGGGCGATCGTCGAGCGGGCGGCGGACGTCGGCTACGCCCTGGAGACCCAGACGCGGCCGGTGTTCCCGCAGGACATCTTCACCACCGAGATCCTGGTCCACGAGCTGGCCCACCAGTGGTACGGCAACTCGGTCACGCCCGAGTCCTGGCGGGACATGTGGCTCAACGAGGGGTTCGCGCAGTACGCGGAGTGGCTCTACGCCGAGGACTTCGAGGACCGGCCGGCCCAGGAGAGCCACGAGGAGGCCTTCGCCGACCCCGCCAACTGGGAGTTCCCGCCGGCCGAGCCGCCCTCGGCCGCCGACATCTCGGGGGACCCCGTCTACTACCGGGGCGCGATGGTGCTCCACAAGGTCCGCCAGGCGGTCGGTGACGACGCGTTCTTCGCGCTCCTCAAGGGGTGGGCGGCGGAGCACCGCCACGGCAACGCCTCGACGGCGGACTTCACGCGGTACGTGGAGGAGGAGACGGGCAAGGACCTCACCGAGCTGTGGGACACCTGGCTGTACGGCACGGACCGGCCGCCCGCGCCCTGAGCGCTCCGGGTGCCGGCTACAGCGCCTTGCGCATGACGATGCAGTCCCGCCCCAGCTTCAGGTCCTTGCGCCGGTCGACCTCCTTGTAGCCGATGGCCCGCCAGAAGGCGATGGCCTTCCGGTTGTTGTCGAGGACGGCCAGCTTGACGCCCGTACGGCCCAGGGCGCGGAAGCGCTTCTCGACGATCTCCGCCAGCTCGCGTCCGAACCCCATGCGGTGGTCCCGGGCGTGCACCATCAGCAGCCCGATCCACGGGTCGGGGTCGTCGGGGTCGGGGTGGTGCGCCAGCGTCACCGAGATGCCGATCACCCGCCCGGCCGACCGGGCCAGCAGCACCTCGGCGTGCGGCTGGGCCAGCTCCTCGGCGAGCGAGGCGGCGACCTGCTCGGGCCGGATGTCGTCCGGGTCCGGGAATTCCCCGCTGAGCTGCTGGAACTCCTGGTTGGACGCGTACAACTCGGTGAGTTCGGTGAGAAGCGGCCCGGGCAGGGCGCCTTCCTCGCCGAGCTCCAGCGGTTCGACGATCATGCGGCAACAGTAGGGCCCCGGGGCGCGGAGCGCCGCCGGGGCCACCCCTGTGGCGGGCGAACGTCGACGTTCACACCGGGTGTGAGGGTCAGACGTTCACGCCGAAGTCGCGGGCGATGCCCTCCAGGCCCGAGGCGTAGCCCTGGCCGACCGCGCGGAACTTCCACTCGGCGCCGTGCCGGTACAGCTCGCCGAAGACCATGGCGGTCTCGGTGGCGGCGTCCTCGCTCAGGTCGTAGCGGGCGATCTCCGCGCCGCCGTTCTGGTTGACGATCCGGATGTACGCGTTGCGCACCTGGCCGAAGTTCTGCGAGCGGTTGACCGCGTCGTAGATGGAGACCGGGAAGACGATCTTGTCGACGTTCGCCGGCAGGCCCGCCAGGTTGACGTTGATCTGCTCGTCGTCGCCGCCGCCCTCGCCCGTGCGGTTGTCACCGGTGTGGACGATGGTCTGGTCCGGCGTCGACTTGTTGTTGAAGAAGACGAAGTGGGCCTCGGAGGCGACCTTGCCGGAGGCGTCGACACCGATGGCCGAGGCGTCGAGGTCGAAGTCGGTGCCCGTGGTCGTACGGACGTCCCAGCCGAGGCCCACCGTGACGGCGGTCAGGCCCGGCGCCTCCTTGGTCAGCGAGACGTTGCCGCCCTTGGACAGGCTTACAGCCATGGGAAGTCCCTTTCCTCAGTCACACGATGGCGTCACTGCACTAAACGCGGCGGGAACCGGGCTGGTTCCCTCCGCCCGCACGACAGTACGGGGAAAAGCGGATGACGTGGCCGAGGACGGACGGGAACATGGAGGCATGTCCACTGATGTTCGGGGGTCCGGGGGTCGTCCCCCGGGCAAGCATGTGATCCGGGGCTCGGTCTGCCTGCCGGAGGCCGAGCTGATGTGGCGTTTCTCGCGGTCGTCCGGTCCGGGCGGACAGCACGTGAACACCAGCGACTCGCAGGTGGAGCTGCGCTTCGACCTGGCCCGTACGGAGGCGCTGCCCCCGGTGTGGAAGGAGCGCGCGCTCCAGCGGCTCGGCGGCCGGCTGGTCGGCGGGGTCCTCGTGGTCCGCGCGTCCGAGCACCGCTCGCAGTGGCGCAACCGGGAGACCGCGGCCGTACGGATGGCGGCCCTGCTGGCGGAGGCCACCGCCCCGCCGCCCAAGCCGCGCCGCCCGACGAAGATCCCGCGCGGCATCAACGAGCGCCGGCTGCGGGAGAAGAAGCAGCGCGCCGAGACCAAGCGCGGCCGCTCCGCCCGCGACTGGACCTGAGGCCCACGCCCGGCACTACGCCAGGTGGCGGTAGCGGCCCCGGAAGTACATCAGGGGCGAGCCCTCCCCGCTGGGGAAGCCCACGGAAAGGACACGGCCGACGACCAGGGTGTGGTCGCCCGCCTCCACGCGCTGCTCGGTCCGGCACTCCAGTACCGTCAGCGCCCCGCCCACCAGGGGCGCGCCGCTCACCTCGCCCCGCGTGTACGGGATGTCCGCGAACAGCAGCCGGTCGCTGATCCGGCCCTTCATCGCGAACCGGCCCGCGATGTGCCGCTGGCTCTCCGCGAGCACCGACACGGCCCACAGCGGCTGCTCGGCCAGCAGGTCGTCCATGCGGGAGCCGTTCCGCAGGCTCACCAGTACCAGCGGCGGGTCCAGCGACACCGACAGGAACGCGGTCGCCGTCATCCCGACGTCCTCGCCGCGCGGGCCGCCCGCCCCCAGCGGCGGCTCGACGGCCGTCACCAGCACCACGCCCGCGGCGAGCCGGGACATCGCCGCGCGGAACTCCTCGTTGCTCACCCCCTCAGGATCCCCTGAGGGCGCGCCTTGCGGGCGGGGGACGGCGGAGGCGGCGGGGGTCGCGGGGGGCGGGGTTGTTGACAGCACGCCCGGAACGCTAACCTCGCCCGCCACCTGCCCGCATCGGGCCAGGGGACGAGCCCGGCCAGCCGCCGGTCCTAGGCCCCGGCCCGGCAACGGCGACGATTTGCGTTCACTAATCTTTCAGGAAGCCTTCTCACTGCCAATGGGCTGGACCTCACCGCTTGTGACTTGAGTCACAGAGCGCAGTAATTGTTGACCCTGTGTACCGGGTGCACAGCTCGCTGTGATTCAGTGGCCGGTGACACTGCACCTGTAATGCCGATGACACCCTGGAGTTGCTGTCGAGGTCTCGGGGAGAGCGAGCGATGGAGACCGAGTCGGAGCCGTACGTCCGTCTTGCGACCCTGCGGCAGCTGCATCAGGTCGTCGCCAACCTCAACACGGCCCGCAGCCTGGCCGACACGCTGCAGACCGTCGCCGACGGTGTCATCACCGGCCTCGGCTATGAGCTGGCCTGTGTGAACCTCGTACGCCCCGACGGCGACCTGGTCGTCGCCGCGTTCGCCGGCAACGCCGCCGCCGAGGCCCTCATCACCGGCAGGGTCGGCTCGCGCGTCTCCTGGGAGCGCCGCCTCCACATGGGCGAGGCCTGGGGCGACCTGCGGTTCATCCCGCACACCGAGGGCTGGGTGCTCATCGAGGACGACGTCCCGCAGTGGCACACCGAGGGACCCGAGCCGCGCTTCGAGGACGAGTGGCACCCCCGCGACCGGCTCTACGCGCCCATGTACACCTCCGGCGGGCAGCGCGAGCTGCTGGGCGTCATCTCCGTCGACCGGCCCCGCAACGGACGCCGTCCGGGGCCTGGGGCCGCGAAGCGCTCCAGATGTACGCGTCCCAGTCCGCGATTGCGATCAGCAACGCCCGGTTGCGAGCAAACATGCAGCGGGCCCTCGTCCGCCTGGAGCGGGAGCAGCAGGCGCTGCGGGCCAGTGAAGAGTCGTTCCGCCAGGCCTTCGAGTACGCCCCGTCCGGCATGGCCATCGCCGAGATGGGCGGTGACCAGCACGGACGGCTGCTGCGGACCAACGACGCGCTGTGCCGGCTGCTGGGGCGGCCCGCCGCCGTGATGCGCCGGTACTCCTTCGCGGACCTCGTCCACCCCGAGGACGTCGGCACCCTGCTGCGGACCTCCGCCGAGGGCGGTCGCGCCGAGCTGCGCCTCGCCCGCCGCGACGGCTCCTACGTCTGGGTGTCCCTGCGCAACTCGGTGGTCGCCGACACGGCCGACGGGCCGCGCTTCCTGCTCACGCACGTCGAGGACATCGAGGAGCGCAAGCGGCACGAGCTGCAGCTCGCGCACCGCGCCTCGCACGACGCGCTGACCGGCCTGCCCAACAGCGCCGAGCTGCGCGCCCGCCTCAGCGCCCGACTCTGCACCCGCCCGGGAGCGGTCCGGGCCAGCGCGGCGGACGCCGCGTCGTACGAGAACGGCTACGACGGCGCGTACGACAACGGCTACGAGTACGAGCACGGCTACCGCGGCGACGGCTTCGACTTCGACCCGTCCGCGGGCGGCGGGCCCTACGACCACCATGTGCACGCCGTCGCCCCGGACGGCGACGTCGACGACGGGACCAAGGGGCTCGCGGTCCTCTTCTGCGACCTCGACGGCTTCAAGTCCATCAACGACCGGTTCGGCCACCACACGGGTGACGCCGTTCTCATCGAGGTCGCCCGCAGGCTCACGGCCGGGGTGCGCGACGGGGACACGGTGGCCCGCCTCGGCGGCGACGAGTTCGTGGTGCTGGCCGACGGGCTGGGCGCCGCCGACGCCGCCGACCTGGCCGTTCGGTTGCGGAACGGCATCATTCCGCCGATCCGCGTGGACGGACGGGCGGTCAGGGTAGGGGCCAGTTTCGGGATCGGCTGGGCGGAGTGCGGCATGTCCGTCGAAGAGGTGCTGAACTCCGCCGACCAGCGCATGTACATCGAGAAGCGGGCCCGCGCCAAGGTTCACCGCCGGGCGGGGTAGTCCGTTCGGGGTAGGCTCGCCGGGGTCGGTGACGGCTGGCGAGCACGATGAGGAGTGACCAGGGATGGCGGCCGGTAATAACGGCAACGGCGCGGGCACGCCCGAGGACGACGACCCCTTCGGCTACCTGTACGCGGACGGTCAGGCATCCGGCACCCAGGGTCAGCGCCAGGGCGGCTACGGCTACCCCGGTCCCGCCGCCCAGCCCGGGCGTCCCCGCACGTCGTACAACCACGTACGGGCGGTGGGCGAGCGCCAGTACGGCGGCCAGGCCCCGCAGCAGCCCTACGGGCAGGTCCCGCCCCAGGCCCAGTACGGCCAGCCGCACCCGCAGTACGCCGCGCCCGAGACGTACCCCGGCGGCGCGCCCACCCGTCCCGGTCCGCCGCAGCCGGCGGGCCGCGGCCGCAGCGGCGGCCCCAACACCAGGGGCCTCCTGATCGGCGCGATCACGGTGGTCCTGGTGGTCGTGGCGGGCATCACGGTGGCGGTCCTCACCAACGGCTCCGACGACAAGAACAAGCGGAACCCGAGCCCGTCGGCCCCGGCGACCGGCGTCCAGGAGTCCCCGAGCCCCCAGCCGTCCTCGTCCGGCGAGCCCCCGGCCGCGGAACTCCCGAAGCAGGACGCGGCGACGCTTCAACTGACGCCCCCGGCCATGCTGGCCAAGGACATCAAGGGTGCGGAGGGTACGGACGGCGCGTACGTGACGGGCTTCAACGCCGTCGGCGCCGCTGTCACCTGGAAGGCACAGGTCCAGCAGGCAGGCGAGTACAAGCTCTACGTCCGCTACGCGATTCCGGCCGCGGACGCCAACGCCACGCTGTCCGTGAACGGCAAGCCCGCCTCGAACCCCATCGGCCTGAAGAACTTCATCCACTCGACGGACCCGAACTGGGAGAAGAACTGGCAGACCACCTGGGCTCCGGTCACCCTGCAGGAGGGGGAGAACGAGATCAAGATCTCGTGCGAGCAGGGTAACCAGTGCAACGCCATCCTCGACTGGCTCGAAGTCAGGACCCCGTAGGGCCCCCTACGGCGCCAAGGCCGTCAGGAAGGCCGTCACCGTCTGCGTCATCGCCTCGCGGGCCCGGGTCAGGTACGTGCGGGGGTCGACCGTTGACGGGTCGGACGCCAGGAACGTGCGGACGGCCGACGTGTACGCCGTGTTCAGGGCCGTGCCTACGTTGATCTTCGTCATGCCGGCCGCGACCGCCGCGCGCAGTTCCGTGTCCGGGACGCCCGACGAGCCGTGCAGGACCAGGGGGACCGGGACGGCGGTGTGGAGGGCGGCGATCAGGGTGTGGTCCAGGGTCGCCGTGCGTTCCGTCATCGCGTGCGTCGAGCCGACCGCGACCGCCAGCGCGTCCACGCCCGTGTCCGCCACGTACGCCGCCGCCTCCGCCGGGTCCGTGCGGACGCCCGGGGCGTGGGCGTCCAGCGGGGGCTCGCCGTCCTTGCCGCCGACGCGGCCCAGCTCCGCCTCCACCCACATGCCGCGCTCGTGGCCCCAGCGCACGGCGTCCGCCGTCGCCTTGACGTTGTCGCCGTAGCTCAGCCTCGACGCGTCGACCATCACCGAGCCGAAGCCCCGCACATGCGCCTCGTGCACCAGCTCCGGGGTGACCACATGGTCGAGGTGGAGCGCCAGGCGGGCGGTGGAGGCGCGGGCCACGGCCGAGGTGGCGGCGGCGACGGCGGACAGGTCGCCGCCGTGGAACCGTACGGCGTTCTCGGAGATCTGCAGGATCGCGGCCGCCCCGGCCCGCTCGGCCCCGGCTGCGACGGCCTCGGCGTGTTCCAGCGTGATGACGTTGAAGGCGAGGACGGCGCGGCGCGCCTCCCGGGCCTGAGTGACCAGCTCACCGGTGCTGACGACGGGCATGTGCGTGTCCTTCCGTCCCTGTGACGGTTCGTCATGTGGTGGGTCGGCGGCTGGTCGTGGCGTCCGTTACGCCGCTGCCGCCTGTTCCGTCACCGTCACCCGCTCCAGCAGTTCCCCGTACCGCTCCGGATCGAACTCGCCGGCCGCCGGCGCGAGGACCGTCGCCGTCGCCAGGGCGGCCGCGCGGCCCAGCCGTTCGGGCCAGGGGGCGCCCTCCACCAGGGCGGAGAGCAGGCCGGCCACCGCCGAGTCGCCGGCGCCCGTGGGGTTGCCCTTCACCCGTGCGGGGGGAACGGCCCGCCAGGAGCCGTCGGGCGTGACCGCGAGGAGGCCGTCGGGTCCGAGGGAGGCGACGACCGCGTGGGCGCCGCGCCGGCGGGCGTCCCGGGTGGCGCGCAGCGGCTCGCGGGAGCCGGTCAGCGCGGCCAGCTCGTCCGCGTTGGGCTTGACGACGTCGGGGCGGGCGGCGATGCCGCGGCGCAGCGGCTCGCCGCTGGTGTCCAGCAGGACCGGGACGCCGGCGGCGCGGGCGCGGCGGACGAGGTCGGCGTAGGCGCCGACGTGGATGCCGGGCGGCAGGCTGCCGCACAGGGCGACCGCGCGGGCACCGGCGAGCAGCTCCTGGTACGTGGTGAGGAGGGCCGCCCACTCGGTGGGGGTGACGACCGGGCCGGGCTCGTTGAACTGCGTGGTGTCGCCGGTCGCGGTGTCCACGACGGCGAGGGTGCGGCGTGTCGTGCCGGTGGTCGGGACGAGGGCGTCCCGCACGGGCAGCGGCGCCAGGAGGCTCCGCAGGACCTCGCCGGTGGGGCCGCCCGCGAAGCCCGTGACCACCGTCTCGTGGCCGAGCGCGGCCAGGACCCGGGCCACGTTCAGGCCCTTGCCGCCGGGGCGCTCCGCCACGTCCGTGACGCGGTGGGAGGCGTGCGGGGTGAGGGCGGGCACCGTGTGGGTGATGTCGAGCGCCGTGTTGAGCGTGACCGTGAGAATCACCGGTTCCCACACCCCCGTCAGTCGTGGGACCGGTTTCCCGCAGGGGTCCGGCCCGGAAAATTTCCGGTCCACGATCATGCCAAACGGAAGGCGGCTGGCCCAGTCCCCCGGGCCGGCCGGCTTGCAGTAATTCGCTCGGAAATCAGCTCAGTTGGGGTTCAATCACCCATTCGCCCCTGCGCATCACACCCTTGAGGGTGAAATCGGCGTCGAGAACCACCAGGTCGGCGTCCTTGCCGGGCTCCAGGGAGCCGATCGTGTCGTAGCGGCCCAGCAGCTTCGCCGGGTTGGCGGAGATGGCCTCCACGATCGCCTCGACCGGCAGCCGGTCGACGGTCGCCGCCCGCCGGAACGCGGTGTCCAGCGTGAGCGTCGAGCCCGCGATGGACCCGCCCTCGACGAGCCGGGCCACCCCGTCCTTGACCTCCACCTCCAGGGGGCCCAGGTGGTACACGCCGTCGCCGAAGCCCGCCGCGTCCATCGCGTCGGTGATGAACGCGACCCGGCCCGCACCCGCGTGACGGAACGCCAGCTCCAGCGCGGCCGGGTGCAGGTGCGTACCGTCGTTGATCAGCTCGACCGTGATCCGCTCGTCCTCCAGGAGCGCGGCGATCGGGCCGGGGGAGCGGTGGTTCAGCGGGGGCATCGCGTTGAAGAGGTGGGTGGCGACGGTGGCGCCCGCGTCGATGGCCTCGACGGTCTGCTCGTAGGAGGCGTCCGTGTGGCCGATCGCGGCGATCACGCCGTGCTCGGCGAGGAGACGTACGGAGTCCAGGCCGCCGGGCAGCTCGGTGGCGAGCGTCATCATGCGGGCGTGGCCGCGGGCGGCGTCGATCAGCTTGCGGACCTCGGCGGGGTCCGGGTCGCGCAGCAGGTCCTCGCTGTGGGCGCCCTTGCGGCAGGGCGAGATGAAGGGGCCCTCGAAGTGGATGCCCGCGATCTCGCCCTGTTCGGCCAGCTCGGACAGCTCGCCCGCCCGGTGCGCGAGGAAGTCCAGCTCGCCGGTGACGGTCGACGCGACCAGGGTGGTCGTGCCGTGCAGCCGGTGCGTACGGATGCCGTGGAGCACCTCGTCGAGCGTGCCGGAGGTGAAGGACGCGCCGCCGCCGCCGTGGTTGTGCAGGTCGACGAAGCCGGGGACGACCCAGTGGCCGGAGAGGTCGAGGACGGGCGCGCCCTCGGGCGTCGCGGCCCGTGCCCGTTCCGTCGCCGGGCCGGCCTCGACGATCCCGCGACCCTCGACGATCACCCGCCCGTCGTCCACGATCCCGGTCGGCAGCACCACACGGGCGCCGGCGAGAACCTTGTGATCGACCTTGTGATCGGCCATCAGGCGGATACCTCCAAGTCGGTGGCGAGAAGGTCCCAGGCGAGGAGCCCCGCGCCCAGGCAGCCGGCGGTGTCCCCGAGGGCCGCGGGCACGATGGCGGGCAGCTTCTGGAACGTCACGCGCTCCTCGACGGCGGCCCGCAGGGGTGTGAACAGGGTTTCCCCCGCCTCCGCCAGACCGCCACCGATGATCAGCGTGCGCGGGTCCAGCAGGGTGAGGGCCGTGACCAGCCCGTCGGCGAGCGCGTCCACGGCGGCCTGCCAGACGCGTACCGCGTTGGCGTCGCCCGACTCCACCGCCTCGGCGCAGTCGGCGGCGTCCGCGCGCGGGTCGCCGCTCGCCTCCGCCCAGGCGCGGGTCACGGCGGCGGCGGACGCCAGGGTCTCCAGGCAGCCGCGCTGGCCGCAGCCGCAGGCCGGGCCGCCGGGGCGGACCACGATGTGGCCGATCTCGCCGGCGTAGCCGTGGGCGCCCGCCTCGATGGCGCCGCCGATGCCGATGGCGCCCGCGATGCCGGTGCCGAGCGGGACGAACAGGAACCGGTCGGCGCCCTTGCCGGCGCCCAGGCGGCCCTCGGCGAGGCCGCCGGTACGGACGTCGTGGCCGAGGGCCACGGGAAGCCCGCCCAGCCGCTCGCCCAGCAGGGCGCGCAGCGGGACGTCGCGCCAGCCGAGGTTCGCCGCGTACACGGCGATGCCGTCGTCCGGGTCGACGATGCCGGGCACGGCGACGCCGGCGGCCGCGGCGCGTACGCCGTACCGCTCCTCGCCGAGGGCGAGCAGCTCGGCGGCGAAGTCCAGGATCGACGCCACGACGGCGTCGGCCCCGCGCTCCCGCCCGGTGGCCCGGCGCGCCTCGTACAGCAGGGCCCCGTCGGCTCCGACCAGGGCGGCCTTCATCCCGGTGCCGCCCACATCCAGGGCGATGACGTGTCTCACGGGAGACAGTGTCACCCGAGCACGAGGAAAGGTCTAGTCCACTTGCGGGGATAGTTGCCGCACCATACAAATGGCCCACCATGCGAACGGCCCACCACACGGGGTCGCCGCCGTTCCCGCCGCGGGCCTCGCGGCTACGACAGGATCACGCTGCGCGTCAGGTTGCGCGGGCGGTCCGGGTCGTGGCCCTTCGCCTCGGCCAGCGCCACCGCCAGCCGCTGCGCGCGCACCAGGTCGGCCATCGGGTCCGCCGACGCGTGGGCGTGCAGCGTGCCGCCCACGCGGGCCACGTCCGCCGCGAGCCCCTCCGGCAGCGGCCCGAAGACCCACGCCACCCGGCCCGGGCCGGTGATGGCGATCGGGCCGTGGCGGTACTCCATCGCCGGGTACGCCTCCGTCCACGCCCCCGCCGCCTCGCGCATCTTCAGGCCCGCCTCCAGCGCCAGCCCGTACGTCCAGCCGCGTCCCAGGAACGTCCACTGCTCCGCCGCCAGCACCGCCTCCGGCAGCGGCTCGGTCACCGCCAGCTCCGCGTCGATCGCCGCCTCCGCGACGGTCTTCACGCCCGGCACCCCACCGAGCCCCGCCCGCAGGAACGCCAGCGCCGTCGTCGCGAACCGGGTCTGGACGACCGACTCCTCGTCCGCCCAGTCCAGCACCGCCACCTCGTCGGCCGCCCCCATGACGGGCGTCTTCGGGTCGGCCGTCAGCGCGGTCGTCCGCACCTCGCCGCGCACCCGCTCCAGCAGCTCCAGCACCTCCGTGGTCGTCCCCGACCGGGTGATCGCCACGACCCGGTCGTACGCCCCGGCCCGCGCCGGCGGGAACTCCGACGCGGCGAACGCGTCCGTCTCGCCCTGTCCCGCGGCCTCCCGCAGCGCCGCGTAGGACTGGGCCATGAACCAGGACGTCCCGCAGCCGGTCACGGCGACCCGCTCGCCGGGCCCTGGCAGCCCGGCGAACGCGGGGGCGGCTTCGGCGGCGCGGCGCCAGCAGCCCGGCTGGGTGGCGATTTCGGCGGCGGTTCGGGACATGCGGGGCTCCCCGGGTCGACGTACGGATCCCTCGGAACGTACCCACCGGTAGGCCGCCGACTCGCGGGCCGTTGCCGAAGCGATACCGGAGCGGGGCCCCAGAGGTTTAGACCTAGGTGTAGACCTCATATCCTTCGGGGGGATCTGGAACACAGGGCAGAGGGTGGTACGGCTGTGCAGCGCCGCTACAAGGGACTGACCGCGGCGATCGCCGCGCTGACGATCGCGGCAACGTTGTCGGGATGCGGGGCGGACGGCTCGGACGGCGACGTCACCCTGAAGCTCGTCGCCGCCGACTACGGCAGCGGCGAGGCGAACTCGTCGAAGAAGTACTGGGACGAGGTCGCCCGCGCCTACGAGAAGAAGACCCCGGGCGTCAAGATCGACGTCACGGTCCTCTCCTGGAAGGACGTCGACCGCGAGGTCGCCGAGATGGTCGCCAAGGACGAGGCGCCCGACCTCGCCCAGATCGGCGCCTACGCCGACTACGCCAGGGCCGGCAAGCTCTACCCGGTCGACAACCTCGTCTCCGTGCCGACGCAGGCCAACTTCCTGCCGATGCTCCGCCAGGCCGGCGAGGTCGACCGCGTCCAGTACGGCCTGCCCTTCGGGGCCAGCACCCGGCTGCTCTTCTTCAACGAGAAGCTCTTCGACGACGCCGGAGTGCGGGCGCCCAAGACCTGGGAGGACCTGGAGAAGGCCGCCGCGAAGCTGAAGGACAAGGGCGTGAAGTACCCCTTCGCGCTGCCCCTCGGCTCCGAGGAGTCGCAGGCCGAGACCATGATCTGGCTGCTCAGCGGGGGCGGCGGCTACCGCGACGCGACCGGCACGGCGTACCAGATCGACTCGCCCTCGAACGTCGAGACGTTCACCTGGCTGAAGAAGAACCTCGTCGGCAAGGGCCTGACCGGCCCGGTCGCGCCCGGCAAGCTGGACCGCCAGCAGGCGTTCGACGCGTTCACGCGCGGCGAGGTCGGCATGCTCAACGGCCACCCCACCCTGATGGAGACCGCCGAGAAGGCCGGCATCAAGGTGGGCAAGGTGCCGCTGCCCGGCGTCGACGGCGAGCCCAAGGCGACCATGGGCGTCGCCGACTGGATGATGGCGTTCAAGCAGAACGGCCACCGCAAGGAGATCGGCGCGTTCCTGGACTTCGTCTACGAGGACCGCAACGTGCTGTCCTTCTCCGACCGGTACGACCTGCTGCCGGTCACCGTCACGGCCAGCAGCACCATGGAGGCGGACCCCCGGAACACGGCGCTGAAGCCGTTCCTGGAGCAGCTGCCGGGCTCGGAGCTGTACCCGGTGGGCGAGACGTCCTGGGCGAAGGTCAGCGAGAGCGTGAAGCGGAACATCGGCAAGGCCGTGGAGCCGGACGGCGACCCGCGCGAGGTGCTGGAGCAGATCGCCGGGGACGCGAGGAACGCGGAGTCGGCGGCCTCGTCGGCGGAGGAGTAGGCGGGGCGCTGTCGGAGCCGTGCCTTAAGTTTGCTGATATGACCGCCGCCGAACCCTCACCGCTCTCCGAGCGCGAGACCGCGGTCCTGGCCATGGAGCGCCGCTCCTGGCCGGGGCCGGGGGCGAAGGAGCGTGCGATCAGGGAGCGGCTGGAGCTGTCGCCCACCCGCTACTACCAGCTGCTCAACGCCCTCCTCGACGACCCGAGGGCGCTCGCGCACGACCCCGTCACGGTCAACCGCCTCCGCCGCGTGCGCGCGGCCCGCGAGGCCCGCCGCTGAGCGCCGGGTGCGCGGCAGGTGTCGGTCCGGCCCGTGCGGGATAGGTACGCACACATGACCGACACGCCCCACGGTTCCCTGCCCGTCCCGAAGACCGCGGCCGGGCGGGACGGACTCGACGCGATCCTCGCCCGGCCCGGGAAGGCCGTCGTCGCCGTCGACTTCGACGGCACCCTCGCCCCGATCGTCGCCGACCCCGACAAGGCCCGCGCCCACCCGGGGGCGGTGCCGGCGCTCGCCGCGCTGGCGCCGCGCGTGGCGTCCGTCGCGGTGATCACCGGCCGCCCGGCCGGCGTCGCCGTACGGTACGGCGGCTTCGCCGGCGTGCCCGGCCTGGACCACCTCGTGGTCCTCGGCCACTACGGCGCCGAGCGGTGGGACGCCGCCACCGGCGAGGTGCGGGCGGCCCCCGAGCACCCGGGCGTCGCCGCCGTCCGGGCGGAGCTGCCGGGTGTGCTGGAGCGGGCGGGCGCGTGGCCGGGGACCTGGATCGAGGAGAAGGGCCGCGCGGTCGCCGTCCACACCCGGCGAGCCGACGACCCGCAGGGCGCGTTCGACGCCCTGTCCGGCCCCCTCGCCGAGCTGGCCACCCGCCACGGCCTCGTCCTCGAACCGGGCCGCATGGTCCTGGAGATCCGCCCGCCCGGCATGGACAAGGGCAAGGCGCTCACCGACCACGTCCGCACGACCGGCGCCGCCGCCGTCCTGTACGCGGGCGACGACCTGGGCGACCTCCCGGCGTACGCGGCGGTCGAGAAACTCCGCGCCGACGGCACCCCGGGCCTCCTGGTCTGCAGCGGCAGCACCGAGGTCACCGAACTGGCCACCCGAGCCGACCTCACGGTCCCGGGCCCGGCGGGGGTGGTGGACCTCCTCGCGGCGCTGGCGGGTGCGCTACACGAGTGACGACGGGCGATGACGCCCCGAAGAAGAGCCGCGCCGCCTCAGCCCACCGCCCGCAGGGCCTCCAGTTGTTCCAGGAACCAGCGTTCCGGGGGGAGGGCCGTGGCCGCCGCGGCCAGGCGCTTGGTGCGTTCCGCGCGTTCCGCTTCCGGCATCGTCAGGGCCTCGTGGAGGGCCGTCGCCGTGCCCGTGACGTCGTAGGGGTTCACCGTGATCGCGTCCTCGGACAGCTCCTCGTACGCCCCCGCCTCGCGGGACAGGACCAGCGCGCAGCCCGCGTCGGAGACCACCGGGACCTCCTTGGCCACGAGGTTCATGCCGTCGCGGATCGGGTTGACGAGGGCCACGTCCGCCAGGCGGTACGCGGCGAGGGAGCGGGCGAAGTCGTCCTTCACGTGGAGGATGACCGGCGTCCAGTCCGGTGTGCCGAAGGCGGCGTTGATCTCGTCCGCGAGGCGGGACACCTCCGCCGTGTACCTGCGGTACACCTCCAGGTCCTGCCGGGAGGGGTACGCGAAGGCGATGTGGACCACCCGTTCGCGCCACTCGGGGTGCTCCTCCAGCAGCGTGCGGAACGCCAGCAGGCCCCGGACGATGTTCTTGGACAGCTCCGTGCGGTCCACGCGGATGACCGTCTTGCGGGACCCGTCGCCGATCTGCGCGCGGAGCGTCGACATCCGGTCGGCGACGTCCGGCTCCTGCGAGCGCGCCCGCAGGAACTCGCCGTCCGCGCCCAGGCCGTGCACGCCGATCTCCGTACCGCCCGTGCCGCCCAGCACCCGCTCGCAGCAGGCCGTGAACGCGTCCGCCCAGCGGTGCGTCAGGAAGCCCAGCCGGTCCGCGCCGAGCATGCCCTCCAGCAGCTCGCGCGCCACGTCGTCCGGCAGCATCCCGAAGTAGTCCGGCGGCGCCCACGGCGTGTGCGAGAAGTGGCCGATGCGCACGTCGGGGCGCAGCTCGCGCAGCATCCCGGGCGCCAGCGCCAGGTGGTAGTCCTGGATCAGGACGGCGGCCCCCGGAGCCGCCTCCGCCGCCAGGGCCTCGGCGAAGGCCCGGTTGTACGCCCGGTACGCCTCCCAGCGCCGCCGGAACCCCGCGTCGAACACCGGCTCCAGCGGCGTCTGGTACAGCAGGTGGTGCACGAACCACAGCACCGAGTTGGCGATCCCGTTGTACGCCGCCTCGTGCACCTCGGCCGGGATGTCCAGCATGCGGACGCCCGGCTCGGAGACCCCGCGCCGCACCGCCTCGCGGTCGCCCGCGCCCAGCGCCGCGCACACCCACACCGCGCCCGCGTCCGGGCCGATCGCGGACAGGCCGGACACCAGGCCCCCGCCGCCGCGCCGCGCCTGGAGCGTGCCGTCCTCCTCCCGCAGCGCGTAGCTGACCGGACCGCGGTTCGATGCCACCAGGATGTCGGAGACCATGTGGCCAACCTAGCCCGGACCAGAAACGCTCAAACGTACGGAAATCAAGCCACGCGGCGCTTTCGTATGTACTCCGCCACCTCCCGCATCGGCGGCCGCTCCTCCGTGTCCACCGCGTGCGTACGGGGCGAGAAGCCCGACTCCGTACGGTCGAACTGCGTCAGCCTCGGCCGCACCAGGTGCCCCCGCGACAGCCGCAGCTGCGCCGTCCGGTAGATCGCCGCCGCCATCCGCCCCAGCGCCCGGTCGTCCTGGTGCCGGTGCAGCCGCACCCCCACGTCCACCTGCGCCAGCGCGTCCAGGCCCACCGTGTGCAGCGCGTCCACCAGCAACCCCAGCTCCACCCCGTACCCCACCGGGAACGGCAGGCGCTCCAGCAGCGACCGCCGCGCCGCGTACTCCCCGCCCAGCGGCTGGACGAACCCCGCCAGCTGCGGCCAGTGCAGGTTCAGCAGCGGCCGCGCCACCAGCTCCGTCACCCGGCCGCCCTGCCCGCCGGACGTGCCGAGCGGCCGGTCGTACATCGCCTTCACGAACTCCACGTCCGGATCGGTCAGCAGCGGCCCCACGATCCCCGTCACGAAGTCGGCGTCGAACTCGCGCAGGTCCGCGTCCACGAAGCAGACGATGTCGCCCTCGGTGACCAGCAGCGACCGCCACAACACCTCGCCCTTGCCGGGCACCGCCGGTATGCGCGGCAGCACCGCGTCCCGCGCCACCACCCGCGCCCCGGCCGCCGCCGCCACCCGCGCCGTACCGTCCGTGGACCCCGAGTCGACCACCACCAGCTCGTCCACCAGCGGCACCGCCGCCGTCATCAGCTCGCGCCGGATCACGGTGACGATCTCCCCGACCGTCGCCTCCTCGTTCAGCGCGGGCAGGACGACGCTCACCGTCGTCCCGTGCGCCCGCTTCGCGGCGAGCAGCTGCTCGATCGGCCGATCGGCCACGGACCAGGACCGCCGGCCCAGCCAGCGCTCCACTTCATCCAGCACGCGCGCCACTCCTCCTATGTGATCCATCTCGCGGTTCGGACGGCTGTCTCAGACGTCCCGGCCTTCGGTTACAGTCTTGAACAACGCGCAGGGCCACCGCATGCCGGGGGTACCCGCGCCGACAACCACATACCGCTCATCCAGAGGGGCAGAGGGAAACGGCCCGATGAAGCCCCGGCAACCCTCCAGCCGGCACTCGCACATTCACCGCGGGGCCCCGGCTAGGGAAGGTGCCAAATCCGTCTCCCGGCGAAATGCGCCGGCGAGAAAGATGAGGAGAAAGGGCCTCGCCACTCATGGCTGTGCAGACCGACGCACCCACCACCACCTCCGTCGACCTCGGACCCGCCGCCGCCCTCTCCTGTCGCGAATGCGGCGAGCGCTTCGCCCTCGGCCCGATTTTCGCCTGTGAGTTCTGTTTCGGGCCCCTCGAAGTCGCCTACGACCTGCCGGACGGCGACCCGGAGGCCCTGCGCAAGCGGATCGAGGCCGGCCCGGCCAACATCTGGCGCTACGCCCCGCTCCTCCCCGTCCCCGCCGACGTCGCGGACAAGCCGAACCTCAACCCCGGCTGGACCAAGCTCGTCAAGGCCGACAACCTCGCCCGCGAACTCGGCGTGACCGGCGGCCTGTACATCAAGGACGACTCGGGCAACCCCACCCACTCCTTCAAGGACCGCGTGGTCGCCCAGGCCCTGGAGGCCGCCCGCGCCTTCGGCTTCACCACCCTGTCCTGCTCCTCCACCGGCAACCTGGCCGGCGCCGTGGGCGCCGCCGCCGCCCGCGCCGGCTTCCGCTCCTGCGTGTTCATCCCGCACGACCTGGAGCAGGGCAAGGTCGTCATGGCCGCCGTCTACGGCGGCGACCTCGTCGGCATCGAGGGCACCTACGACGACGTCAACCGGTTCTGCAGCGAACTGATCGGCGACCCGCTCGGCGAGGGCTGGGGCTTCGTCAACGTCAACCTGCGCCCGTACTACGCCGAGGGCTCCAAGACCCTCGCGTACGAGATCTGCGAGCAGCTCGGCTGGCGGCTGCCCGACCAGCTGGTCGTCCCCATCGCCTCCGGCTCCCAGCTCACGAAGATCGACAAGGGCCTCCAGGAGCTGATCGAGCTGGGGCTCGTCGAGGACAAGCCGTACAAGATCTTCGGCGCGCAGGCCGAGGGCTGCTCGCCGGTGTCGGCCGCCTTCAAGGCCGGCCACGACGTCGTCCGGCCGCAGAAGCCGAACACGATCGCCAAGTCGCTCGCCATCGGCAACCCGGCCGACGGCCCGTACGTCCTGGACATCGCCCGGCGCACCGGCGGCGCGGTCGAGGACGTCGACGACGAGCAGGTCGTGGACGCCATCAAGCTGCTGGCCCGCACCGAGGGCATCTTCGCCGAGACGGCGGGCGGGGTGACCGTGGGCGTGACGCGCAAGCTCATCGAGAACGGGCTGCTCGACCCGACGCTGACCACCGTCGTCCTCAACACCGGTGACGGCCTGAAGACCCTCGACGCCGTCGCCCCGACGACCGGCCCGACCGCGACCATCCGCCCGAGCCTCGACGCGTTCCGCGACGCCGGCCTGGCCTGACCCGACTGAAAGGCACCACGACATGAGCGTCAACGTCCGCATCCCCACGATCCTGCGCACGTACACCGGCGGCCGGGCCGAGGTCCCGGCGGAGGGCGCGACCCTCGCCGAGGTGATCCGGTCCCTGGAGAGCAACCACCCCGGCATCGCCGCCCGTGTCCTCGACGACCAGGGCCAGCTGCGCCGCTTCGTGAACGTGTACGTCAACGACGACGACGTCCGGTTCGAGGGCGGCCTCGACACCGCCACGCCGGACGGTGCGGGCGTCTCGATCATCCCGGCCGTGGCCGGCGGCTGCTGACACCGGAATCACGGATTCAAAGGCGTCCCTGGGGCGCCTGATTGCCCCCTCCGCAACAGAAAGCGGAGGGGGCAATTCTGCATGGTTGGGCGCGGTAGAGTTGGGGAAGCCCCCGCCGTCGCCTGTGCCGCCCGCATATGAGAATGCGCCCGGCCACGACAAGATGTAGCCAAAGTATGCGCGCGCGATGCGCCTTTTGTGCGCTTTGCCCGGCCCGACTTGCCCGGGGTTATTGCCATTTCAGCCAGCTTTTCCGTTCGTCCGTGCTCGGATTTCTCGTCCGATTGACCTGTTGCAGAGGGCAGTTGGGCAGATACATTCAGCCGCGGTCGACGCGTTCCGGCGCACGCTCACACCTGTCAGTGGGCGAGGTCTGACCCGGGTCCGCGAAGTGCGGTCCTGTGCAAGGGCCAGTAATAGGGGAGTTAGGCATGGCTCAGGGCACCGTCAAGTGGTTCAACGCGGAGAAGGGGTACGGCTTCATCGCGGTCGACGGTGGTGCGGATGTTTTCGTCCACTACAGCGCGATCCAGATGGATGGCTACCGCACTCTCGAAGAGGGTCAGCGGGTCGAGTTCGAGATCTCGCAGGGTCAGAAGGGCCCGCAGGCGGACATGGTCAAGATCGCCGGCTGAACGCAGAAGTGACGAAGGGTCCGTATCCCGGAGGGGGGTACGGGCCCTTCGTGCTGTCCCCGGGCGCCCCGCGAGGAGGCCCCCCGTGGGGCCGGATCCGGGGTGGGGCGCTTGCGCCCTCCCGTCACCCGACCGCCACCCCTCATCGACGCTCCTTCGGAGCGGCCTTGCACTCTCATGGGGCGAGTGCTAATCATTGGCGTTAGCACTCTGAGAGTGAGAGTGACAACGAAGGACCTCGTCGGTGAGGCCCGCAGGCCGGGTGGGGCAAGGAACCACCAGGTGTGCAGGCCGTCCGTCGCGGGCGCCAGCGCGGTCCGGAGCAATCCACCCCAGTCCGGGAGGACCACTTCACATGGCCAAGATCATCGCGTTCGACGAGGAGGCACGGCGCGGTCTCGAGCGCGGGATGAACCAGCTCGCCGACGCCGTCAAGGTCACCCTTGGTCCCAAGGGTCGCAACGTCGTCCTCGAGAAGAAGTGGGGCGCCCCCACGATCACCAACGACGGTGTCTCCATCGCCAAGGAGATCGAGCTCGAGGACCCGTACGAGAAGATCGGCGCCGAGCTGGTCAAGGAAGTCGCCAAGAAGACGGACGACGTCGCCGGTGACGGTACGACCACCGCGACCGTCCTCGCCCAGGCGCTGGTCCGCGAGGGTCTGCGCAACGTCGCCGCCGGCGCCAACCCGATGGCCCTGAAGCGCGGTATCGAGAAGGCCGTCGAGGCCGTCTCCGGCGCCCTGCTCGAGCAGGCCAAGGACGTGGAGACGAAGGAGCAGATCGCCTCCACCGCCTCCATCTCCGCCGCCGACACCCAGATCGGCGAGCTGATCGCCGAGGCCATGGACAAGGTCGGCAAGGAAGGCGTCATCACCGTCGAGGAGTCCAACACCTTCGGTCTGGAGCTGGAGCTCACCGAGGGCATGCGCTTCGACAAGGGCTACATCTCGGCGTACTTCGCGACCGACATGGAGCGCATGGAGGCCGTCCTCGAGGACCCCTACATCCTCATCGTCAACTCCAAGGTCAGCAACGTGAAGGACCTCCTTCCGCTGCTGGAGAAGGTCATGCAGTCGGGCAAGCCGCTGCTGATCATCGCCGAGGACGTCGAGGGCGAGGCCCTGTCGACCCTGGTCGTCAACAAGATCCGCGGCACCTTCAAGTCCGTCGCCGTCAAGGCCCCGGGCTTCGGCGACCGCCGCAAGGCCATGCTCGGCGACATCGCCATCCTCACCGGTGGCCAGGTCATCTCCGAGGAGGTCGGCCTCAAGCTGGAGAACGCCGGTCTGGACCTGCTGGGCCGCGCCCGCAAGGTCGTCATCACCAAGGACGAGACCACCATCGTCGACGGTGCCGGTGACAGCGAGCAGGTCGCGGGTCGCGTGAACCAGATCCGCGCCGAGATCGAGAACTCCGACTCGGACTACGACCGCGAGAAGCTCCAGGAGCGTCTGGCGAAGCTGGCCGGCGGCGTGGCCGTCATCAAGGCCGGTGCCGCCACCGAGGTGGAGCTCAAGGAGCGCAAGCACCGCATCGAGGACGCCGTCCGCAACGCGAAGGCCGCCGTCGAGGAGGGCATCGTCGCCGGTGGTGGCGTGGCCCTGCTGCAGGCTTCCTCGGTCTTCGAGAAGCTGGAGCTGGACGGCGACGAGGCCACCGGTGCCGCCGCCGTCAAGGCCGCCCTGGAGGCCCCGCTCAAGCAGATCGCCGTCAACGCCGGCCTCGAGGGCGGCGTCGTGGTGGAGAAGGTGCGCGGCCTGACCCCGGGTCACGGCCTGAACGCCGCGACCGGCGAGTACGTCGACCTGGTCGCCGAGGGCATCATCGACCCGGCCAAGGTGACGCGCTCCGCGCTGCAGAACGCCGCGTCGATCGCCGCGCTGTTCCTCACCACCGAGGCCGTCATCGCCGACAAGCCGGAGAAGGCCGCCGCGCCGGCCGGCGGCGGCATGCCGGGCGGTGACATGGACTTCTGATCGACGCCGTCGATCACCGTCCTGACCGAGGGCGGCACCCCTTCTCCCAGGGGGTGCCGCCCTCGTGCGCGTCCGGGGCCTTCCCGGGGTGGGGGAGCGGGCGCGCTGCCGAAAATACGGAGGACGGACCCGGCCCGGCGCAACTCCGGTTAGCCAGATGGGGTTGTTGGCATGTCGAGTCCGTTCAGGGCCGGTGGTGAGCGACCACGCTGTGTAGGGAAAGCGAACACTCAGCGTGTGGAGGTGCGTGGTCGTGAAGGTGCGTACGACAGAACGGCTGAGGGTGGCCGAGGAGGTGGTCGCGCGGTTGCGCGGCGAGCTGGGCGAGGTGGGTGTCGTCCTTCCGTCGCTGCGGGTCGACCCCGTGACGGCGACCGGGGACACCGCCTCCCCGCTGGTCGACCTGGGGCGCTGCAACCTGGACACCGCGGCCCGGCTGGTCGCCGTACTGGAGGGGGCACGGCGGTGAACGCGACGACAGCGGCGGTCGGGTCGTACGCGGTGGACGGGCGCGACGGCCGGGTGGGACAGGTCATGGGGCACGTCGGCGGTTACGTGCAGTTGCGGCCGCCCGGTGGCGGGCTCGAATGGGACTGCCCGCCCGGCGCGCTCAGCCCGGCCTCCCCCGACCAGATCCTGCGGGCCCGGGTCCGCGCCATGAACCGGGCGAGCCTGCGCTGAGCGGGGCGCGCCCGCGCCTCTACTGACCTCGCGCGGCCGAGACGGGGAAATAGCGGGTGAACGGCTCCGGCCCGACGCCCGCCACCTCCCCGAACGGCAGCGACAGCTGGTGGATGAGGAATCCCAGGAACACCGTGAGCGCCACCATGCCCATCGCCATCACCAGCTGGCTCGGGCTCCGTCCGATCCCGAAGAAGAACAGGATGCAGACGGAGAGGATCGCCCCGAGGACCAGGCCCGCCCACAGCACCGGTGACAGCGCCTCCTGTCCGGTCGCCTCGCGGCCCCGCCGGGCGTCGTCCAGCGCGCCGAGCTGGGCCAGCATCTCCAGAGCCGTCACCTGCTGCGCGGGTGACGCGTCGGGCGGGGGCGCGGCCGCGGCACGCAGCTCGCCCAGCAGGAACCAGCCCTGTTCGCCCAGCGCCTGCCGCTCGTTGAGCCGCGGCCACTCGTCCTGGACGACCGCGGTGGCGTAGCGCTCGGCCAGCACGTCGACGCGCCGGTGCTGGTCCGCGGGCAGGCCGTCGGCCAGCATGGTCATCTGGTGCAGGGCGCCCGCCTCGGCGGCGGTGTGGGTCTCCGCGCTGTCGCGGATCGTCCAGACGGTGACGAGGGCGAGGCCCAGCAGCATCGCGTACAGCAGGGCGATCATCATCGACATGTACTCGGCGACCTCCTCCCGCCGGTCGCCCTCCTCCGCGTCGGAGGGGCGGAAGTGGTGCCAGGCCAGCACCACTCCGGCGGCGACCAGCGCGGCGACCAGGCCGAGCGCCAGCATCTCCACGACGTTCTTCATGGCGTCACCGCCTCCCCGTCCGTCACAGCCGCCGGGCCGCCAGGGCCACCACGACCGCCGCCGGCAGGAAGAACAGCAGTAGGAACAGGGCCGGGGACAGGCCCTCGTCCCGTCCGGCCGTGTCCCGCACCCGCGCGGACAGCAGCTCCCCTTCGGCCGGGGGCCGCGTGTCGGGTCTCGTGGAGTCGGGCGGCGGCGGTACGGCGGGTGGGCGGCCGGGTGGTACGGGCGGGAGGCCGGGGGGCGGGACGGCCACGCCGGCGCCGGGGGCTGTGCCGGCGCCGGCAACGGCTCCCGCGCCCGCGGCACCTGCGGCTGCGCCCGCGGCTCCGCCTGCCGCGCCTGCGGCGGCACCCGCGCCTGCGGCTGCTCCGGCACCGGCGGCTGCTCCGGCTCCCGCGCCCGCGCCACCAGCAGCGCCTGCGCCCGCACCCGCTGCGGCTCCCGCACCGGCGGCTGCCCCGCCTGCGGCTCCGCCTCCCGCGGCTGCGGCGCCTCCCGCGGCTGCCGCGCCTGCTGCGGCTCCGGCTCCCGCGGCTGCCGCGCCCGCTGCGGCTCCGGCTCCCGCGGCTGCCGCGCCCGCTGCGGCTCCGGCTCCCGCGGCTCCCGCGGCTCCCGCGCCTGCTGCGGCTCCTGCTCCTGCGCCACCTGCACCTGCTGCGGCCCCTGCTGCTGCCGCTGCGCCCGCGGCACCCGCGCCTGCCGCCGCGCCCGCCCCTGCGGCCCCAGCTCCGGCTGCTGCACCCGCGCCTGCGGCCCCTGCCGCTGCGCCCGCGCCCGCCGCGGCTCCCGCTCCCGCCCCTGCGGCGGCACCAGCGCCCGCCCCTCCGGCACCCGCACCCGCACCCGCACCCGCTCCTGGCGCTCCGACACCTCCTGCTGCGGCTCCGGCGGCGGCAGCCGCTCCGGCCGCCGCTGCGGCTGCGGCCGCGCCCACGGCGCCCGGCGCGCCCGCCGCCCCAGGGGCGCCCGGCGCGCCCGCCGCCCCAGGGGCGCCCGGTGCCGCCGCGCCCCCCGCCGCCGCACCCGGGGCGCCGGGGGCGCCCGGCACCACCGGTCCCGGCACCACCGCACGAGGTGGGGCGGGCGGCGGGGGAGCCGTCAGCGTGAACGGCGCCGTCGCGCGGGCCATCAGCGGGGGCGGAGGCACCAGTGCGCACCGGGGGCCGAGCGTGGTCAGCAGGTCGGTGCCCTGTACCTCGGGCGTGCTCCGGTACGTGCCCGGCGGCAGCCCTGTCAGCTGGGCGACGCATACGACCGTGCCCCCGGCCGGCAGGAACGGTGGCGTGCCGGGGCGGCCGCCGCAGACGAAGCGGGCCTGCGGCAGGCCGGGGTCGGTGAGCCGGAGGCCGTACACCGGGCGGTTGCCGGGGTTGGCGATGACGTAATGGAGCACCGCGCGGGGGGCCACCGCCTCGACGACGGCGACGGAGAGGGCGAGGGCCCCGGTGACGCCCACGTAACCGGCGCGGGCGGAGGCGGCGGGGCGCATGCCGAGCGAGGGGACCTCGGCGCGGGCGCGCACGGTGGTGGTGTGCCGGCCGGGGGCGGCGGGGACCTTCGAGGTGCAGACGACGCTGGTCAGGCCGCGCATCCAGAAGCCCTGGCCGCCGGGGCAGCGCAGTGCCTTGCCGGGGGCGGCGGGGTCGGTGACGGTGACCCGGTGAAGGTCGGCGCCCGAGCGGTTGGTCAGGCGGTAGTGCTTGACGACGGCGTGGCCGGTGCGGATCCCCCGGCGCTCGGCGCCGCGGCCGGGCTTGCCGTTGACGGTCACGGACAGGGTGAGCGCCGCCGCGCCCGCGCCGTCGGCGGCGGCGTGCGGGGGCCAGGCCACGACGCCGAGCAGGAGTCCGGTGATCAGCACCAGCGAGCTGGTGCGCAGCATGGACCTGACCGCCATGCCGGATCACCCTTCCCGTTCCTCGTCCTGCACCTCTGTGCCAGCGTCGAGGGGCGGTACGGGGTGGAAAAGCCGGAGACAGGATATTTGGTCCAGGTGTGTGCAAATGCACCACGATGGTCGAGCGCCATCCCCTGTTCGGTGCCGCCCGGTCGCCGGTGCCGGGCGGCAGACGGACGGTGAGGCCGTTCAAGACCTCCCGCGCGGCCTCGCGGCGCTGTCCTGACCGAGGACCCCTTCGACCGGCGCTCCCCCGTGGGGCCGGTGTGCCCCTGACACTACGGCGGCCCGGGACGGCGCGCTCCTGACGTATGTCAGGGGCGCGCCGTCCCAACGGAGTGCATCAGGGCCCGCACAGTCGCTATTGTCATGCCCCCCGCCCGTCACGGTCCCGTCCGGGGACCGGTACGCACCCCCACCACCACGGCCTCCTGCACTCGGTGTGCACTGAAACGACGGACGTACCCAGTGACGACAGTGACTGTCCAGCTGCCCGAACGGGCCCCCCGCCACCAGGACCCGGACGCACCGCGGCCCAAGCCGCGCCTGCTGCACATGACTCCGGGGCAGAGCGCCGAGTTCGGGCGCGGCACCCCGGGCTCGCCGCTGCCCATACCGCTGCACGACCCCGGCGTCTCGCGCCGCGCCGGGCTGGTGACCGCGACCGAGGACTACTGGCAGCTGTCCAACTACAGCGCCTCCACGACGTACGTCGTGGAGAACCTGGAGGGCGGCGGCGAGCACATCAAGGTGGCGCCCGGCCGGATCGGCGCACCCGTGCCGTTCGAGCTGTCGCGGGTGATCCTGCCCGGGGTCGACGGGCCGGTGGACTTCAAGGTGTTCGCGCCGCAGCACGCGTACAGGGAGCCGGGGTGCGACCCGGCGGCGGGCGAGCCGACGACCACGCCGTTCTCGCTCGACCCGACGTCCAAGTACTTCCTGGTGCTGCTGGCGCTGTGCGAGCCGCGGCTGCGCTCGCCGTCGAACCCGGCCGTGCCGGGCGTCGGCGAGGTCGTCGAGCGGCTGCGGCCGCTGCCGTCGTGCGCCGGCCTGACCCGCTCGGCGGTCAACTACCACATCGACTACCTGGCGACGGCCAAGCTGCGGCTGCGCGAGGACCCGGACGAGACGGCGACGGGCAGCGCGACCCGCAGCCGCCTGGTCGACCTCGCGCTCCGCTTCGACCTGGTCCGCGAGGACCACCTGAACCTCCTTCCCCCGCTCGTACGACGCTGAAAGGCCCATCGACGATGGACCCTGGCCACCCGTCCCCCGCGCTCGCGATACCCGAGGGCTACCGGATCGCCGACTGGACCGTGACGTCCCTGATCGGCTCCGGCAGCTGGGGCACCGTCTACGCGGCGCGCCGCACGTCCGACGCGGCGCCGGCCGCCGTGAAGTTCCTCCGCACCGACCTGCTGACGCCCGGTCAGCGGGCGTCGATGGAGGAGCTGATCCGCCAAGAGGTGCGGTTCAGCAGCGAGGCGGACCACCCGAACCTCGTGCGGACCCACACCGTGGTCACCCTGAACGACCCGGACCGCCCCGGCCTCGACGGCGTGACCGCGCTGGTCATGGACCGCGCCGAGCGCAGCCTGCACGAGCTGATCGCGGCGGGCGAGCCCGGCACGCCCGTCCCGGACGCGGCGCGCATCCTCGACGGGGTCGCCGCCGGGCTGGCCCACATGCACACGCGGGGCTGGGTGCACGCCGACCTCAAGCCCGCGAACATCCTGCTCGGCCCGGACGGCGCCGTGTGGCTCGCGGACTTCGGGCTCACCGTGGAGCTGGACGGCACGCACGCGTACATCCCGCCGATGGGCTCCCTCGACCACGTACCGCCGGAGTGGTGGTCGGAGCGCACCGGGGTGCGGGGCACCGCCGTCCGGCCGACGGCCGACATCTGGGCGTTCGGCGTCCTCGCCCACCAGGTGCTGACGGGCGGCCTGCACCCCTTCCCCGGCAGCACGGCGCGGGCGCGGGCGCTGGCGGCGCAGTCGTACGCGAGCGGGGCCGCGCAGCTGCGACTCGACGACGCGCTGGAGCCGCAGTGGCGGGAGCTGATCGGCAGCTGCCTGGCGCCCGACCACGCGTCGCGGGCGGAGCTGGGCGCCGAGGAGCTGGCGCGGCGGGTGCGGGCCCTGCGCAAGGGCGGCGTACGGGCGCGGCGCGGGCTGCGGCGCCCGGGGGTGCTGGCGGGCGCGGGGCTCGGGCTCGCGGCGGCGACGGTGGCGGCGACGCTGGTGCTGCTGCCGGAGGACGGGGCGGCACGGACGACGCCGCCCAGGCCCACGCCGTCCGCCAAGACGGTGCCGGGCGCGATCCCGGAGGACTCGGACGTGCCGGTCGCCCTGCGCCGGACCATCACCGACGCCGCCAAGCGCTGTACGGACGAGGAGGTCACCCCGGCGCTGCTGGCCGCCATGATCAAGGCGGAGAGCGGCTTCGACCCGAAGGCGTCCCGGCCGGCCTCCGGCGAGTACGGCATCGCGATGTGGACGCCGTCGGTGTTCCAGGCGTGGGCGGTGGACGGCGACGGGGACGGCGACAAGGACCACATGTCGCCGCCCGACGCCATCGCGACGATGGCCGTGTTCACCTGCTGGCTCGACCAGCGCTTCAAGGACAACGGGATGCGCGAGAACCTGCCCGAGCTGATCGTCGCCGGGTACCGCACCAGCGACAAGACGGTCATCCAGGCCGGCGGCGTCCCCGAGCGGACCCGGCCCCATGTGGACACCGTGATGCGCTACCTGAAGGAGTACACGCGGTGACGGCCCCCGTCCCCGTCCGCCGGGCGCCCTTGCCTGGAGTGCGCTCCAAGGCGTTGGCTGTACGACCATGAAATACACGCAGCTCGGACGCACCGGACTCAAGGTCAGCCGTATCGTCCTCGGGACGATGAACTTCGGGCCGCAGACCGATGAGGCCGGCAGCCACGCCATCATGAACGCGGCGCTCGACGCCGGGGTCAACTTCTTCGACACCGCCAACGTCTACGGGTGGGGCGAGAACAAGGGCCGCACCGAGGAGATCATCGGCTCCTGGTTCGCCGGGGGCGGCGAGCGCCGCGACAAGGTGGTGCTCGCCACCAAGGTGTACGGCTCGATGGCGCCGGACGGCGAGGTCTGGCCCAACCACGACCGGCTCTCCGCGGTGAACATCCGGCGGGCCGTCGAGGCCAGCCTGCGCCGCCTGAACACCGACTACATCGACCTGTACCAGTTCCACCACATCGACCGCGCCACGCCCTTCGAGGAGATCTGGCAGGCGGTCGACGTCCTGATCCAGCAGGGCAAGATCCTCTACGCCGGGTCCAGCAACTTCTCCGGCTACAAGATCGCCCAGGCCAATGAGACGGCGGCCCGCCGCGGCATGGTCGGACTGGTCAGCGAGCAGTGCCTGTACAACCTCGTCGAGCGGCGCGCCGAGATGGAGGTGATCCCGGCCTCGCAGGACTACGGGCTCGGCGTGATCCCCTGGTCGCCGCTGCACGGCGGCCTCCTGGGCGGCGCCCTGCGCAAGGAGCGCGAGGGCGGTGCGGCGCGCTCGCGGGCCGGGCGGTCGGCGGACGCGCTCGCGAACACGGAGCTGCGCGAGAAGATCCAGGCGTACGAGACGCTGCTCGACAAGCACGGCCTGGAGCCGGGCGAGGTCGCCCTGGCGTGGCTGCTGACCCGGCCGGGCGTGACCGGGCCGATCGTCGGGCCGCGCACCGCCGAGCAGCTGGAATCCGCGCTGCGGGCCGTCGAGCTGGACCTGACGGACGAACTGCTCGGCGAGCTGGACGCGATCTTCCCCGGTCCCGGTCCGTCGCCGGAGGCCTTCGCCTGGTGACGGGCGCGGCGGCGCGCGGCGGCCGGCCGTTACCGGCCGACCGCCGCCGCCACCGCGACGATCGCCATCATCAGCACGAGCACACCGGCCATGATCCGGTTTCGGGTCTTCGGGTCCACCCGTCGAGGTTAGCTCGCCCGTCCGAGCGGCCAGGACCCGACCGTCTCGTACCGCGGCTGCTCGCCCGCCGTGCCGGAGGTCGGCAGGTTGCTGCGGACGAGGGCCAGCTCGGCCACCTCCCAGCGCAGTCCCTTGAACCGCTCCAGCTCCGTCACGAAGGGCCGCAGGTCCGTGTCGGTCCGGGCGCGGGCCAGCGTCAGGTGCGCCTGGTAGCGGCGGTGGTCGTCCATGGGGACGCCCGCCCGGCGGGCCGCCGCCTCGGCGCGCTCGGCCAGCAGCCGCATGTCGTCAAGGCCGCCGGCGGCCCCCGCCCACAGGGCCCGGTGGCCGAACTGGCCGCCCCCGTGGACGCGCAGCGGGAACGGCTGGGTGCGGTGTGCCGCGCGGCCCAGCCGCTCCCGCAGGTCCGGGACGAGCGCGTCGTCCACCTCGCCCATGAACGCCAGCGTGTAGTGCCAGCCGGGACGGCCGGTCCAGCGCAGCTCGTCCGCGCCGGGCAGCGCCCGCAACTCGTCGACCAGGAGAGCCAGTTCCTCGACCGCCGCGCGCGGCGGCAGGACGGCAGCGAAAAGCCTCATGGGGCGAGTCTGGCACGTGGCGGGGCCGCCCGGGACGGATCGATCACGCCGCGGTCGCCAGTTCCCGGGGCCGCTCGCGCGGGACGAACGCGAGGCGCGGGTGCCGGCCGCGCAGCTCCAGCCGCAGCCGCGTCCCGGTGGCACGGCTCAGGACCAGCCCGATCAGCACCGCCGAGACCAGCGACAGCACGCCACCGGTCGCGAAGCCGATCCGGGCGCCGAACGTGTCGGTGATCCAGCCGAGCAGCGGCGCCCCGATGGGCGTACCGCCCGCGAACACCATCAGGTACAGGCTCATCACGCGGCCCCGCATCACGGGGTCGGTGGCGAGCTGCACGATCGAGTTGGCGGTGACGTTCACGGTCAGTCCGACCATGCCGATCGGCATGAGCAGCAGCGCGAACAGCCAGAACGACGGGGACAGCGCCGCCGTCATCTCGAGCACGCCGAACACCACGGCGGCGCCGACCAGCAGCCGCAGCCGCGAGGTGCCGCGCCGGGCGGCGAGCAGGGCGCCCCCGAGGGAGCCGGCCGCCATGAGCGTGTTCAGCAGACCGTACGTACCGGGTCCGACGTGGAAGACGCCGTCGGCGAAGGCGGTGAGCCAGATCGGGAAGTTGAAGCCGAACGTGCCGATGCAGCCCACGAGGGCGATCGGCCAGATCAGCTCCGGCCGGCGCGCGACATAGCGCAGGCCCTCCCGCAGCTGGCCCTTGCCGCGCGGCGCGCGCTCCACCTTGTGCAGCTCGGCGGGGCGCATCAGCAGCAGCGCGGTGAGCGGGGCCAGGAACGACAGGGCGTTGACCAGGAAGGCCCAGCCGCTGCCGACGGACGCGATGAGCAGGCCGGCGACGGCGGGGCCGATCAGCCGCGCCGACTGGAAGTTCGCCGAGTTGAGGCTGACGGCGTTGCGCAGCTGCGCGGGGCCGACCATCTCGGAGACGAAGGACTGCCGGGTCGGGTTGTCGACGACCGTGACCATGCCCAGCAGGAACGCCACCAGGTACACGTGCCAGACCTGGACGTGCCCGGAGAGCGTGAGCGCCGCGAGGGCGAGCCCGCACAGGCCGAGGGCGCCCTGGCTGACGATCAGCAGGCGCCGCTTCGGGTAGCGGTCGGCGATGACGCCGCCGTACAGGCCGAAGAGCAGCAGCGGCAGGAACTGCAGGGCGGTGGTGATGCCGACGGCGGCGGCCGAGCCGGTGAGGCTGAGGACCAGCCAGTCCTGGGTGATGCGGGCCATCCAGGTGCCCGTGTTGGAGACGATGGCCCCGGTGAAGAAGAGCCGGTAGTTGCGGACCTTCAGCGACGAGAACGTGCCGTCGGTCCGCTCCCGCCCGGGCGGCGGGGTGTGTCGAGTGTCGTGGGGGTTGTGTCCGGGGGCGGAGTCAGCTCCGTTTCCCGTCCTCAAAAGGGTTCGCCTCCTCGGTCCGTTCCTATAGGTGCGCGAGCTTCTCCAGGACGGGGGCGGCCGCGCGCAGCTTGGCCCACTCGTCCTCGTCCAGGCCCTCGGCGAGGGAGGCCAGCCAGGCGTTCCGCTTGCGGCGGGACTCCTCCAGCATGGCCTCGGCCCGCTCGGTCTGGCTGACCACCTTCTGCCGGCGGTCGTCGGGATGCGGCTCCAGCCGGACCAGTCCCTTGGCCTCCAGCAGGGCGACGATGCGGGTCATCGACGGCGGCTGCACGTGCTCCTTGCGGGCCAGCTCACCGGGGGTGGCCGAGCCGCACCGGGCGAGGGTGCCGAGCACCGACATCTCGGTGGGGCTCAGCGACTCGTCGACGCGCTGGTGCTTCAGGCGCCGGGACAGCCGCATGACGGCGGAGCGGAGTGCGTTCACAGCGGCGGCGTCGGCGTCGTCGCCGTGCGCGCCCTGGGACAGGTCAGGCATGTTCCTTAGCGTAACTCATTACTCTCGCTAAAGAAAATTCATAGGGGTCCATCACCCGAAGGAGTGAGAAGCGGCCGGAACGTGACGCATCGCCGCGGGCCCGCGGCGACCCTGGCGGGCATGGGATCGACAGTGCTCAGCCTGCGGATAGACGGAGAGCTGCTCGACCGGGTCAGGCAGCATGCGGCGAGAAGCGGAATGAGCGTCCAGGACTATGTGGTCCGGACGCTCATTCGCGAGGATTTCGACGAACGCTTCAGTGCGGCGGTCGACGAGACGGAGAGGTTCTACGGCCTCACGTGAGGCCGAGCGACGGCATGGCGTAGTAGAAGACGAAGATCGCCGACACCGCGTACATGGCGGCCGGGACCTCCCGGCCGCGCCCGGCGGCGAGCCGCAGCACGCTGAACGCGATGAAGCCGATACCGATGCCGTTCGTGATCGAGTACGTGAACGGCATCATCACCATGGCCAGGAACGCCGGCACGGCGATGGTGTAGTCGCTCCAGTCGATGTCCTTCACGGACCCGGCCAGGATCAGGAAGCCGACCGCCAGCAGCGCGGGCGTGGCCGCCTGCGAGGGCACCATCGTGGCCAGCGGCGTGAGGAACAGCGCCACCGAGAACAGCCCGCCGGTGACCACGGACGCCAGGCCCGTACGGGCGCCCTCGCCGACGCCCGCCGTGGACTCCACGAAGCAGGTGGTCGCCGAGGAGGAGGTGGCGCCGCCGGTGGCGACGGCGAAGCCGTCCACCAGCAGGACCTTGTTGATGCCCGGGAAGTCGCCGTCCTTGTCCATCAGCTTGGCCTCGTCGCCGACGCCGAGGATCGTGCCCATGGCGTCGAAGAAGCAGGACAGCAGCACGGTGAAGACGAACAGCGAGCCCGTCAGCACCCCGACCTTCTCGAACCCGCCGAAGAGGCTGACCTGCCCGAGCAGCCCGAAGTCCGGTGTGGCGACCGGGTTGCCCGGCCAGGTCGGCGTGGTCAGGCCCCACGACGGCACCTTCGCCACGGCGTTGACGACCATCGCGACGAGCGTCATCACGACGATCGAGATGAGGATCGCGCCCGGCACCTTCCGGATGATCAGCGCGAGCGTGAGCAGCGTGCCGACGGCGAAGATCAGCACCGGCCAGCCGCCGAGGTGCCCGTCGGCGCCGAGCTGGAGCGGGACGGTGGTGTGCGCGGCGTCCGGGATGCGCGAGACGAAGCCGGAGTCCACCAGGCCGATCAGCATGATGAACAGGCCGATGCCGATCGCGATGCCCTTGCGCAGGCCCACGGGGACGGCATTCATGACCCGCTCGCGCAGACCGGTGGCGACCAGCAGCATCACGATGAAGCCGGCGAGGACCACCATGCCCATGGCGTCCGGCCAGGACATGTTCGGGGCGAGCTGGAGCGCGACGACCGTGTTGACGCCGAGGCCGGCGGCGAGGGCGATCGGGACGTTGCCGATGACGCCCATGAGCAGGGTCGTCAGGGCCGCGCTGAGGACGGTCGCCGTGACGAGCTGGCCGCCGTCGAGCTGGTGCCCGTACATGTCCTTGGCGCTGCCGAGGATGATCGGGTTCAGCACGATGATGTAGGCCATCGCGAAGAAGGTGGCGAATCCGCCGCGCACCTCCCGGGCGACGGTGGAGCCGCGCTCGGAGATCTTGAAGAAGCGGTCCAGTGCGCTGCCGGCGGTCGGCTGCTGCTCAGGGGTGACCGGCGGAGCGGTGACCGTGGAGGGCATGCGAAACCTCAGGGTGCGGGGGAGGGGGGTGACCGTTTTTGTGCGTTCGCACAAGAGAAATCGGTCAGAGGCAAACCGTTTCAGTATGAATACATAAGCTGAAGATCGCTATCTCCGCGCGTAGAACACCTCGGCGCTTACGATGTCGGCATGGCGAAGTGGACCCCCAAATACGAGGCACCGGAACCCCTGGAGGGGCCCGTCGTCGCGACCATCACCGGCGGGACGATCCTCTGGTTCGTCCTCTTCCTCGTGCAGGTCCCCTTCTACGGCTGGTTCGCCGAGCGCGACCTCGACTGGTGGGTGTGGACCTGTCTGGCGGGCGGGGGGCTGGGACTGCTGGGCATCTGGTACGTCCGCAAGCGCGACGCGGCGATCAAGAGGTCCCGGCAGCTCTGAGCCGTTCCCGCCGGCGACCACGGCGGAACGGCCACCCGGCCGTCGTACCCGGGGACCATTTGTGTCGTGCCCTGGGTGGGTGTTCGGGGGCTCGGGGGGTGAACGTGGCGTTCCGGCCGTACCGTCGGAACCATGACGCAGCGGGCCAGCACGGACACGAGCGTGGACAGCGGCGAGGCCGGGGCCGGCCGGCAGGAGGCCGTGCCCTACCGGCCGGGCGGCCTCACCGCCGCCGAGGTCGCCGAGCGGGTCGCGAGGGGCGAGGTCAACGACGTACCGGTCCGCTCCTCGCGGTCCGCCGCGGACATCATCCGCGGCAACGTCTTCACCCGCTTCAACGCGATCATCGGCGTCCTCTGGGTGATCATGCTGGTGGTCGCCCCCATCCAGGACAGCCTCTTCGGCTTCGTGATCGTCGCCAACACCGGCATCGGCATCATCCAGGAACTGCGCGCCAAGAAGACCCTCGACGGCCTGGCCGTCATCGGTGAGGCCAAGCCGACGGTACGGCGGGACGGGTCCGCCGCCGAGGTGTCGACCTCGGAGATCGTCCTCGGCGACCTCATCGAACTCGGGCCCGGCGACAAGGTCGTCGTCGACGGCGTCGTCGCCGAGGCCGACAACCTGGAGATCGACGAGTCGCTGCTCACCGGCGAGGCCGACCCCGTCCTGAAGAAGCCCGGCGACACCGTCATGTCCGGCAGCTTCGTCGTCGCCGGCGGCGGCGCGTTCACCGCCACCAAGGTCGGCCGCGAGGCGTACGCCGCGCAGCTCGCCGAGGAGGCGTCCCGCTTCACGCTCGTCCACTCCGAGCTGCGGTCCGGGATCTCCACGATCCTCAAGTACGTGACGTGGATGATGATCCCGACCGCCGTCGCGCTCATCGTCAGCCAGCTGGTCGTCAAGGAGACCGCCTTCAAGGACTCCATCGCGCGGACCGTCGGCGGCATCGTGCCGATGATCCCGGAAGGGCTGGTGCTGCTGACGTCCGTGGCGTTCGCGATCGGGGTCATCCGGCTGGGGCGCAAGCAGTGCCTCGTCCAGGAGCTGCCCGCCATCGAGGGCCTGGCCCGCGTCGACGTCGTCTGCCTCGACAAGACCGGCACGCTCACCGAGGGCGGCATGGACGTCACCGAGCTGCGGCCCCTCAACGGCTCGGACGAGGCGTACGTACGCAAGGTGCTCGGCGCCTTCGGCGAGTCCGAGCCGCGCCCCAACGCCTCCCTCCGGGCGATCATCGACGCCTACCCGGACAGCGACGACTGGCGCTGCACCGAGTCCCTGCCGTTCTCCTCCGCCCGCAAGTACAGCGGTGCCGCCTTCAGCGAGGGCGACGGCCAGACCAGCGCCTGGCTGCTCGGCGCCCCCGACGTACTGCTGCCCGCGGGCGACCCGGTGCTCGCCGAGACCGACGACCTCAACCAGCAGGGCCTGCGCGTCCTGCTGCTGGCCCGGGTCGGCGGCGACCTGGACGCCCCGCACGTCGCCGACGGCGCCAAGGCCTCCGCGCTCGTCGTCCTGGAGCAGCGGCTGCGCCCCGACGCCGCCGACACGCTCGCCTACTTCGCCGACCAGAACGTCGACGCCAAGGTCATCTCCGGCGACAACGCGGTCTCCGTCGGCGCGGTCGCCGCCAAGCTGGGCCTGCCCGGCGCCGACCAGACCGTCGACGCCCGCCGGCTCCCCGACGAGCGGGACGCCATGGCGAAGGAGCTGGAGGACGGCGTCGTCTTCGGCCGGGTCACCCCGCAGCAGAAGCGCGACATGGTCGGCGCGCTCCAGTCGCGCGGCCACACCGTGGCCATGACGGGCGACGGCGTCAACGACGTCCTCGCCCTCAAGGACGCCGACATCGGTGTCTCCATGGGCACCGGCTCCGAGGCCACCCGGGCGGTCGCGCAGATCGTGCTGCTCAACAACAGCTTCGCGACCCTGCCGTCGGTGGTCGCGGAAGGCCGGCGCGTCATCGGGAACATCACCCGGGTCGCCACGCTGTTCCTCACGAAGACCGTGTACTCGGTGCTGCTCGCCGTCCTGGTCGTGGCGACCCAGGTCGAGTACCCGTTCCTGCCGCGGCACTTCACGCTCGTGTCGACGCTGACGATCGGTGTGCCCGCCTTCTTCCTGGCGCTCGCGCCCAACAAGGAACGCGCGCGGCCCCACTTCGTCCGGCGCGTGATGCGGTACGCGATCCCCGCCGGGCTCATCTCCGCCGCGACCACGTTCACCACCTACATGCTGGCCCGCGCCCACTACACCGGGCCCGGGGCGCTGGCCGCCGAGACGAGCGCGGCCACGCTGACGCTGTTCCTCGTCTCGATGTGGGTGCTGGCGATCATCGCCCGTCCCTACACGTGGTGGCGGATCGGGCTGGTCGCCGTGATGGGCGGGGCCTTCCTGCTGGTGCTCGTCGTCCCGTACCTCCAGCACTTCTTCGCGCTGAAACTGGTGGGCGTGACCATCCCGTGGACGGCCGTCGCCCTCGCGGGCGTGGGCGCCGTGCTGCTGGAGCTCGGCTGGCGGTGGGTGGGGCGCAGGTTCCCCGCCTAAGGGCTGTCATGGGCACGGTCTAATGTGTGGCCGAAAACCACACACTGACGCCTGTGGCTGGGGGGCCGGGGCGCTTGAGGGGGGAGTTCCGCACACCCATGCGGCATACCGTGACTTCGAGAACGTTCAGAACCGCCCTGGCCGGCGCGGCCGCCGGTCTGCTGGCCGCCTCCGCGCTGGCCGCCGTGCCCGGCACGGCGGTCGCGGCGCAGCCCGCCCCGGCTGCCGCGCCCGCGCCGACCGACGGCCACGCGCCCGCGCCCGGCGACGGCCGCGCAGCCCTCGGCTCGGCCCGGCTCGCCAACGGCGACCGGCTGGAACTGATCCCCGGCAAGGCCACGCCCGGCTTCCGCGTCCTGCCCGCGGCCGGTGAACGGCCCGGCTCGTACGCGTACACGCGCACCGGCGACCGGCTGACCGTCCAGCCCGTCGACGAGCAGCGGCCGCAGGCCGCCACCACCGTCCGCACCGGCACGGCGACCACCTCCACGGCCGCCCCGCGGGCCGCCACGGCCACGTACCCGGTGCGGATCCAACTCGCCAACGCCCACCACTTCGGCCCGATCATCCGCGTGTGGAACCGCTCGACGTGGATGTCGTACGAGGTGAACGAGGAGCAGTGGGACTCGTACGGCACCGTCTCGCTGCCGCCGGGCGACTACGTCACGGCGGGCCTGTACTCCAACTGGCAGCAGCCCAGCCACCTGTTGATGCGCACGTTCCGCGTGGTGGACCGGGGCCTGACCGTCACCCTGGACGCAGCCACGTCCAAGGAGACGTACCTGTCGACGGACGAGCCGACCGCCCGCCGCTACAGCGCCTCCGTGTCGCTGCACACGCCCAAGGGTGACGTGATCGGCTACGTCGGCGGCTGGGGCGAGAAGGTGTACGTCTCGCCGGGCACCGTGCCGGGGGTCTCGCTCACCGTTCATGACGTGCTCACCAGGCGCGACGACACGCCCAACAACCCGAGCCCGTACCGGTACCACCTCTTCCACCGGTTCCGGGACACCATCCCCACGGCGCCCACGCGCCTGATCCGCACGGCCGACCTGGCCCACGCCGACACCACCCTGCGCGCGGCGGGCGCCGGCGACACCGGCTGGCTCTGGAACTACTTCGCCGAGCAGTCCTCGGGCACCGTGGCGGCGCCCGTGCGCCTCCCGTCCACGGTCCGGGAGTACGTCATGCCCGGGATGACGCAGGGCAGGCTGCTGTCGTACGACGCCGGCGGCCAGCTCACGCTCCCGAACCGCACACTCCCCGCGGGCGCCTCACCCGCCGAGACCTTCGGCGCCGCACCGTTCACGCTGAAGCCCTTCCACTCGCCCGGCATCGTGCGCCAGGGCAACAGGCTCAGCGTCTACGAGCCGTACACCCTGAGCGACGCCGCCGGAAACCCGGGGTCCGGCACCGCGGGACTGTCGCACGTCCACGACTACCGGCTCACCGGCACCATGGCGACCGCCGAGGCGAAGAACCTCGACACGGCGGTGTGGAGCACCGACCTCCCGACGGCGCGCGGCAGCTACACGCTGACCCACACGGTCCGGTCCGCGCGCCGCGCCGACCAGCTGTCCACCGCGCAGACGATCGAGCGGACCTTCACCTCGGACGGCTACCTGACCGGCCGCGTGCCCGTCGAGTCCGTCGACGTGCGCCTGGCCGTGGACGGACTCGACGCCTACAACACGGCCGGGACCGCGCCGCTGACCGTCACCGCCGTGGCCGGCTCCGACAACGAGTCCGCGACCGCCACCCTGACCGGCCTGGAGTACTCCACCGACGACGGCGCCACCTGGACCGCCCTGCCGGTCCCCGGCACCGGCGACCGCGCGTCGGCCGAGCTGACCGTGGCGCAGGACGTGCGGTACGTGGCGCTGCGGGCCTCCGCCAAGAGCTCCGACGGCCCCACCGTGCGGCACACGACCAAGCAGGCGTTCGCCGGCCCCGCCGTCACGTCCGGCGTGAGCACCGGCGCGACGAAGATCTCCGACGTGGTCGTCAACGGCGGCCGGGTCATCGCCCCGCCGATGTACGACACCGCGGACGAGAACAACCCGACCTTCAAGGTCACGTACACCGCGAGCGACCCGTCCGGCATCGCGCGCACCGGCGTCGTGCTCTACCTCGGCGACCCGCTGCGGCCCACCGCGCTGCTGCGCCGGGCGTGGGCGCCGACCTGCACCAAGGTGGACGCCACCACCTCGAACTGTGTCGCCGACTTCTGGCTCAACGCCCGCTCGCAGCTCGGCGACAACGCGTTCGCCGGAGAGTGGAAGGCCGCCGTGTGGGCGCACGCCGCCGACGGCAGCGGCTACGCGGACGTCAACGGCGCCGCGACGGCGCTGATCCTGCGCGAGAGCCGGGTCACCATCAAGGCACCCACCACACCCGTCACCGCGGGCTCGCTGTTCACCGTCACCGGTATCGCGGGCATCGCCGACTGGTCGACCGGCCGCTGGCTGGCGCTGCCCGGCAAGGCGGTGCGCCTGGAGTACCGCAAGCCCGGCGTGAGCGCGTACAGCCTGCACACGACGGTCACCTCCGACGCCACGGGCACCGTCAGGGCCACCCCGAAGGCCCTGTACGACGCCAACTGGCGCTGGCTGATGGTCCGTACGCCCGGTGTGGGCGCCGCCGCGTCGCCGAACGCCTTCGTCGACGTGCGCTAGCCGCGGCAGCCGTACGACAAAGGGGGCGCCGGTCCTTTCCCGACCGGCGCCCCCTCCCGTATGCGGCCCGCGCCTCAGTCGAACCAGCGGTCCCGTGCCAGCTCCGCCGTCCGCGACGGGTCCTCCAGCAGCGCCGCCACCTCGAAGCGGCGCGGCCACTGCCCCGCCGCCCACGCCAGGCCCGCCGCCACGCCCTCCAGCGTGGCCGCGTGGAGCGTGCCGTCCGGGGTGCGGCGCCAGTCCAGCTCCACGCCGCCCGCCAGCAGCTCCTCGTGCTCGACGTACGTGTCCGGCGTGGCCGGCCCCAGCAGGGCCTTCACGGCGGCGGGCACCTCGTGCTCCTCGCCCTCCGACGTGACCTCCGCCTCGACCGTCTCGCTCAGCCGCCGCACCTGGAGCAGGTCCGCCAGGTCCGCGGCCCGGGCCGGGGCGACCGGCAGCAGCGGCAGGTCCTCGGTGAGCGGCAGCAGGTCCGGCGCGTCGGCCACGACGGCGTCCGCCGCGTCCACGACCCGCACCTCCCCGTCGACCACGGCGCGCAGCTCGTCGGGCAGCGTCACCTGCTCGGGGTCGAGGTCGGCCAGCGCGGTGTACAGGGCGTGCAGCTGGGCCCCGGTCACGTGCCGCTCCGGATCGGCGAGCCGCCCCAGCAGCTCGGCGGCGCCGCCCGGCTCGTCCAGCAGGGCCGCCACCGAGGTGCGTACGCCCAGCGCGTGCAGCACCTGCGCGTCGTCGAAGCCGGTCGTGTCGGCCGACTCGTACAGGCCCTCCAGCAGCGGATCGGCGCCCGCCGCGCGCAGGCCGGCCGGGCGGCGGCCGTCCAGCACGGGGTGGTCGCGCAGCCACCACGCCGTGTAGGAGGGCACCGTCTCCGTCGTACCGTCGGGCAGCAGCACCCGCACCGGCTGTGTCAGCGCGTCCCGCAGCGGCGGTACGGCGAGCAGGGCCAGCGCCCGCGGCCAGGCGTCGTCGTCCACCAGGTCCAGGTCCCGCACGGCGACGATCTCCGTCGCGACCGGCGGCACCGGCGCCTCGGGCAGGCGGTCGAGGAGGTCCTCGCACCACACGTCGACCGCGTCGAGCAGGCCCACGTCGTCGGGCTCGGCGAAGTCGCCCTCGCGCGGTTCCAGTTCGTCCGGGTCGAGGACCACGTCGGTGGCCCGTACGAGCTGGAAGTTCGCCAGCACCCCGCAGGCCGCGAGGGGCTGTTCGCCCCACCGCTCGGCCAGTTCGGCGTCGCACAGGGCGAGTTCGTCCTGGCGCATGACGGAGGCGAACGGGCTGCCCGGCAGGACCAGTTCGCCGGCCGGGGCCAGTTCGCCGTCCTCGTCGGGCAGGGCCAGGGCGCCCAGCCACGGTTCGTCGCCCGGCTCCAGGGCCGCGTCGCGGACCAGCGCGAGGACCGTGTCGGCCAGCTCCTCCACGTCCGGGGCGTCCTCGTCCCAGGTGTCGCCGCCCTCCAGGGACGCCGCCACCGCGGCCCGCACCTGCGGCGTGGTGAGCACCGCGCGCGGGGTGGCCGGCAGCGCGCCCAGCTTCTCCAGGATCGGGTGCGCGGCGTCCGGGTGCGCGACCTTCAGCCCGAGGCGGGCCAGGTCCGCGGGCGTGTCCGGCAGGGGCAGGAGGACCTGCCGGGGGCCGATGGTGGTGCGGCCGTCGGCGAGGGGCACCGGAAGGCCGGTGAGGCGGTCGGGGTCGACGCCCGCGAGCGAGTCGTACAGCCGGTGCCACCACTCGGGCGCCCGCTCCACGCCCGCGAGCCGGTCGATGGCGTCGCCCAGCGGCAGCCGGGCCACCCCCAGGGCGCGCAGCTCGGCGCGGCGCTCCAGACCGGCCGGCAGCAGCGTCGGCAGGACCTCCGCGAGGACGCGTACGGTGTCGGCGCCCGCGCCCTCGACGACCTCCGCCTCGAACGGGCGCAGCGCCGTCAGCTCCTCGGAGGGCGCCGCGGGCGCGAGGAACGCCACGCGCGGCAGCAGGTCGAGGACCGCGCCGCGGACCGCCCCGTCCAGGACGCCCTTGCCGAGCGGGCCGGGCACGAGGTCGATGCTGCCGGTGGAGACCGGCCGCCACTCGGCGAGCAGCTCCGCGTAGGCGTCGGCGGCGCGCGCCACGACGAAGTCGGTGAGCGGTCCCGGCGCCGGGTGGCGGCGCGTGGAGTCCAGCGGGAACGACGCGATGAGCAGCGCCGGCATGGTCAGCGGCTCGTCGGTCGGCGTCGGCGCGTGCACGACGGGCGCGATGTCCGGGTAGACGGGGTCGCCGACGGCGTCGACCGGTACGGCCCAGGTGACCGTCCAGTGCGGGCGCAGCCGCTCCTCGACGGGCCGGTCCTTGAGGAGGGCCGGCTCGATGGGGCCCTGGTGGGTGACGGTCCGCCAGCGGGCCGTGCCGCGTGCCGAGTCGTCGATGTGCGTGTACGGCCCGTGCTGGGCGCGCGTGAGGGTGCGGGTGCCGTCCGGGGTGTCCACGACGACCTCGGCCAGGCCCGGGAGGGTGAGGAGCAGGGCGTCGCCGATACCGGCGAGGAGACGTTCCACCAGGTCCACGGCGGCGGCGTCGCGCAGCGGGAGGACGACCACCGTGTCGTACCCGGCGGGCGGGGTGCCCTCGGCGGGCAGGGGGAGGCGCAGCAGCGGTACGTGGCCTTCGCGGCGGCGCAGTTCGTCGCCCAGGCCGGGGCTGGCCTGCGCGGCGCGGGCGGCCATGTCGCGGGCCTCCGCGAGCGACCAGCGCACGCCGCCGTGGCGGCCGATGACGGCGGGCTCGTCGCTGACGGCGAGGACGGCGGCGAACCCGACGCCGAACCGGCCGACCGCGCCCTCGTGGCCCTCGCGCTTGGCGGAGGCGCGGAGCGTGGACAGGGACTCGACGCCGGTCGCGTCCAGGGGCGCGCCGGTGTTGGCGGCGGCGAGGACGGCGGGGCCGTCGGGGCCCGCGGGGTGCAGGATCAGCCGGAGCCGGCCGGGGACGCCGGCGCGGGCGGCCGCGTCGGCGGCGTTCTGCGCCAGCTCGACGACGAGCCGGTCGCGGTAGCCGCCGAGGGTCAGCTCCTCCTCGGCGTTGGCGTCCTCCCGGAAGCGCGCCGGGCCGGCGCCCCACGCGTCGAGCACCCCGCGCCGCAGCCGGGCGGTCCCGAACGGGTCGGCTCCGTCGCTCGCCGCCGTCGCCCTCACGCTCACGATGTGCTCCGCTCTTCCGACGTCCCGTTCCATGGTGTCTGCGGCCCGAAGGTATCGCGCGCCCACGCGTACCCATGAACGGCCTGGTGAAAGGCGGTGCCGGAGGGGCGCGGGAGCCGCGCGGAGCCGCCGCGGAAGCCGTCGCGGAAGTCCCCGGAAAAACTTTTGAAGTCACCTGCAACCCCCGTGGGGGTCGCACGTCTATCCCAGTGGAGGCAGCGATACGGCCGAAGGAACCGGGGGGATCCGGGACGGGGGCCGGCGGTGCCGACAGACACCACGGTCATCCACACCCTGGGGGGAACTCCGTCATGCAGAAGCACCTTTCGTCCCGCTTTGCCCTGCGCTCCGTCGTCTCCGCCGCCGCCGTCGCGCTGGCCGTCGTGACCCCGGTCGCCGTCGCCGCCCCGGCCGCCGTCGCCCAGCCGGTCGCCGCCACCACCGCGACCGCCGCGGGCGTGACCACCGAGGTCGGCCTCCCGGGCAGCTTCGCGCTCGGCCAGCGGACCACGTTCACCGCCGCCATCACCAACGGGACGGGCGCCGCGCTCAAGAACCACAAGGGCCTCGTCACCGTCGCCTACGGCAAGCACGTCAACGCCGCCCTGGAGCCGATGACCGCCGACCCGTCGAAGATCCTCGTCCAGCGGCTGAACAACGGCGTGTGGGAGCGGCTGACCCTCACCACCGGCGCGAACGGCGCCGTCCAGGCCACCTTCGCGCTGCCGGCGGAGGTCGCGGCCGGCGCCACGGTCCAGGAGCGCTTCCAGGTCACCATCAGCACCTCGATCCCGGCCGACGCCACCATGGGCGAGGTCGGCGTCGCGGGCAACGCGGACGGGACGGGCCTCGACCGCATCGGCTTCGGCCTCGGCAAGCGCGGCACGAGCGACCGGCCCGAGGTCGTCATCGGCGGGCTGGAGGGCCGACCCGAGCTGACGGCGGGCGGCAAGCCGGTTCGGTTCACCGGCACGATCACCAACAACACCGGCAAGGACATCGCCGAGGACCTCCAGGACTTCTTCTTCGTCTCCGGCGACGACAACACCGGCGACCTGGACCCGCAGCACGTCACGCTGGAGCGCCGCGACGCGTCCGGCGCGTGGGTGCCGGTCCGGCTCGGCGAGCAGGACCGGGCCGTCCAGGGCGGTCTCGACCACGGCGGCCTCAAGGCCGGCGCCTCCCGCACGTACACGCTGCGCCTCGGCCTCACGAGCCACTTCCCGCGCGGCGTGAAGGCCGTAGAGTTCGCCCTGATCAGCGGCGACGCGTCCGCCGCCGTCGACTTCGGCGTCAAGCAGCGGGCGGCCGGCGGCGGCGACGCCGACGTCTCGCACGAGGTCGCATGGGGCATCGAGGGCGTTGCCGGCGTCACGTCCCTGAAGGCGGGCGGCGCCGGGCGCGAGTTCACCGCCACGGTCACCAACAAGGGCAACGTCACCCAGCGCGTCGAGGTCGTGATGAGCGTCGTCGACCGGGACGGGCAGCGGCGGATCGCCGCGGATCGCGACGTGCGGGTCCAGCAGCACACGGGCCGGGGCTGGAGCGACCTGGAGCTGCGCAGCCCGAAGGCCGGCGGCCACCTGGGCATCGCGGTCGAGCCGTACGCGAAGGAGCTGGCGCCCGGCGAGGGCCTCACATACCGGCTGCGCGTCGTCGCGCCCGCGTCCACCGCGTCCAAGGGCTTCTTCATCGACCTGAAGGCGGCCGGCGAGGGTCCCAACGCCACCGGCAAGCGGCTGCCCTTCGTCGTCGCGGGCGCGCCGGCGTCGGCCCCGTCCGCGACGCCGGGTGCCTCCACGTCGCCGTCCGCCGTGCCGGTGGCCGCGGCCGCCACGGGCGTGACGCCGCGGACCTCCGCCACCGGCGAGATGGCGAAGACCGGGAACGGCACGACCACGCCGCTGCTCGTCGGCGCGGCCGGTGTGCTCGTCGCCGGCGGTGCCGCCTCGCTCCTGATCGCTCGCCGCCGGGCCCTGTGAACAAGCCGCCGAGCCCGACGAACAAGCCGTCGGGCTCTGTGGACAACCCGACGGGCCCCGTGAACGAGGGGAGTAACCTGCGGCTGAAGATCACGGGGGTGGGGATCGCCGGACGCTCCAGCACGCACCGTGGGACGCCCCGGAGGTACGACCACCATGACCCTGACGCTCGCCCTGCCCGCGCCGGCCGTGGCCGGTCGGCCGGCGTGGCCGGCCCGCCTGCTCCGGAGACTGCTGGGGGCGGAACCGGCCGACGGCGCCCCCGAGCCCGTACGGCCCCGCTTCCGGCTGCTGCCCGGCGGCCGGGCCCGGGCCCGCTCCGGGCCGTGGACCGGCCGGGAACCGGACCGCGAACCCGGCCCGGAACCCGAACCCGTCCCGGCCGCCCGGCCGACCGTCACCGACCTGTACCACTCGCACCGCCTGCAGATGGTGCGCCTGGCACTCCTCCTGGTGGACGACCGGTCGAGCGCGGAGGACGTCGTCCAGGACGCCTTCGTCGCGCTCTACAAGCGGCACGGCGAGCGCCTGGACGACGTGGACAACGCACTGGGCTACCTGCGCACCTCGGTGGTGAACACGGCCCGTTCCGTCCTGCGCCGCCGCAAGACCGCCCGCGAATACGTGCCGCCGCACGAGGCGGACGCCCCGTCGGCGGAGGACCACGCGCTGCTCGGCGACGAGCACCGCAGGGTGCTGGAGGCGCTCAGGGGCCTCACGGACCGTCAGCGCGAGGTGCTGGTGCTGCGCTACTGGTCCGAGCTGACCGAGGCGCAGATCGCCGAGACGCTCGGCCTGTCCCGCGGAGCCGTCAAGTCCACCGCCAGCCGGGCCCTGGACGCGCTGGAGCGCGTCCTGCGGGCCCAGGACCGGTAGCAGGGGCAAGGAGGACCACCCCATGACGAACGACCCCGTGGAGTCCGTGGACGGGCCCCTCACGGAGATCGAGGAGCGCCTCGTCCGCGCCCTCGCGGCCCGCGCCGGCCAGGTCACCCACCAGTCGCTGCGCCCCGCCGCCCCGCCCGCCCCCAACTGGGCGGCGCGGGGCCGGGCACCGCTCGTCCTCGCCCTCGCGGCGGCGGCGGCCTCCGTCGCGCTGCTGAGCACGGCGGCGGTGTCCCTGGTGAACGGCACGGACAAGGCCCCGGTCGCCGGCACCCCGTCGGACGTACCGGCACCACCGGCGCTCACCACGAGCCCGAGCACCGGCCCCAGCCCGAGCGCCCGCTCGGGCGGGGACGAGGACCGGGACGGTACGTCCGCCCCGCCCCCGAGCACCACGACGCCCTCCGGCGCGGTGAACCCCGGCGCCCAGGACCCCGGCGGCGACACGGCCCCGGCGTCCCGCACGGTGACGATGACGCTCGGCGCGTCGGGCGAGACGGTCCCGCTGCGCACCGGCGGCGACGTGATCACGCTGCGGGTGAAGATCTCCAACACGGTGGGCGAGACGGTGGAGGACGCCTCCGACGTCCTGTCGATCGTGCCCCGCGGCAGCGGCACGCTGAAGACCGGCGACATCAAGGTGTCCCTGCTCGGCGGGGACGGCCGCTGGCAGGCGGTCGGCTCCACCTCGCCCAGCTCGTTCGGGGCCGAGTTGAGCGGGGCGGACGGCACCACGCTGAAGGCGGGCGAGGAGCGGACGTACGAGCTGCGCGTTTCCCTGGGCTCGTCCTTCCCCTCGGACATCACAGGACTGCGCGCCACGGTCTTCAGCAACGCGGGCGAGGAGACGCTCACGGCCGCACGCTGACGGGCGGCGCGGCCGCCTGCCGCGACGCACGACAGTGACGCCCCGGCCCTCCTGCGGCCCCCCCGGTCCGGGGGCGGCAGGAGGGCCGGGGCGGTCAAAGGCTCAAGGTCTCGGGCCAGGCGGACCAGGCGGGCCAGGCGGGCCGGGCGGACCAGGCGGGCCGGGGGTGCCAGCCGGGCCGGGCGGGCCCGGGCCTCAGGAGTGGCCCAGGTCCTCCGACTCCGCGTCCGCGGTCTCCGGCACCGAGCCGCTGTCGCGGGCCGGCCGCAGCGGGAACTCGTCCGCGCCCATCGAGTCCAGCACCGGCGGCGCCGGACGCGGCGGCTTCGGCATGACCGCCGCCTCCGAGTGGCCGCCGCAGCCGTAGGTGAGGGAGACCACCCGGCCGTCCGCCGGCGAGAACTCGTTGGAACACACCCCGAAGGCCTGCCCCAGGGAGCCGCCGATCGGCATCAGGAAGCCGCACGACAGGCACGACGCGGGAGCCGCCTGGGCCATCGGGGTCTTCGCCCCGTACGCCTCCTCCCAGCGGTCCGCCGCCACGTGCAGCCCGTACCGGGACAGCACCCGGGCCCGGCGCATGCCGAGCTCCTCCGCGACCGCGGCGATGGAGCCCCGCGACGGCGTGCGCGAGACGAACTCCGCGTCCTCGGCGTCCGCCCGGTCCGTCATCTCCTCCGACACCGCGGAGTTGGGCGGCGGCTCCTCCTCACCGGAGTAGCCGGGCTCCAGGCGCAGATCGTCCGCCTCGGTCGGCAGCAGATCGCCCGGACCCATGTCGCCGGGGCGCAGCCGCTCGCTCCACGGCACCCACTCCGGTGCCAGCAGCGCGTCCGCGCCCGGCAGCAGCACGGTCTCGTCGAGCGTCACGGCCTTCGCACGGGAGGCGCGGGTGACGGTGACGGCCCAGCGCCAGCCCCGGTAGCCGAGTTCCTTGCACTCGAAGAAGTGCGTGACGACCCGGTCGCCCTCGGCGACCGCCTCCACATGCTCGCCGACGACGCCGGGCGCGGCGGCCTCCTCGGCGGCCTCCCTGGCGAGATCTACCGCCTCGGCGCACAGGCGGTCGAGGGCGGGGGTACGCCGGGCACGGCTTCGCGTCGTCGCAGCACTCACAGGTCTCGCTTCTCTCCTACGCCGTCTCACAGGTGCGCCGGCCGATGCGCGTGCAGGGCTGCGGGCGGAGCGGACCAGCGGGCCGCATCGACGTCCGCGCCCGACGAACTCGGGCACACCTCATGTCATCCATTCTGCGGGATGCCGAAGAGGCGCGCGGCCGAGAACTTTCCGCCGGTGGCGCGCTACGCACGCTACCCCTTCCGCAGCCCGCCGCCCACCTGCCCGCCCCAAGTAGCCCCCCGGACCCGGATCCCGACCGTTCACGCGCGGGGCCGGTGGGGCACTATGGCGACGTGGCAGCCGCGAGGTGGTCCCCGAGGCCGACGAAGTCTTCGCAGGGCGCCGGGCGGTTCCGCGGGCTCCGCACGGCGGGCCGTCGGCTGGCCCGCGGCGCGCACCTGCCGGTCACCTCCACGGCCCGCGGCATCCGCCGGGCCACCCACGCCGAAGGGGCGGGCGAGTCCGGCCTCGGCAAACTCATCGAGCTGCACGCCGTGAACGGCGCCGGCGACGTCATGATCACCGTGGCGCTCGCGTCGACGGTGTTCTTCTCCGTGCCGACCGACGAGGCCCGCGGCCGGGTCGCCCTCTACCTGGCGATCACCATGGCGCCGTTCACCCTGCTGGCCCCCGTCATCGGGCCGCTCCTCGACCGCCTCCCGCACGGCCGCCGCGCCGCCATGGCCGGGGCGATGCTCGCCCGCGCCCTGCTGGCCGTCGCCCTGTCCCGGTCCGTCTCCACCGGCGGCCTGGAGCTGTACCCGGCGGCGCTCGGCGTGCTCGTCTCCTCGAAGGCGTACGGGGTGGTGCGCTCCGCCGTCGTGCCGCGGCTGCTGCCGCCCCGCTTCTCGCTGGTGAAGGCGAACTCGCGGGTGACCCTGTCCGGGCTGCTGGCCACCGGGCTGGCCGCGCCCGTGGCCGTCGGGCTCCAGCGGATCGGGCCGGAGTGGCCACTGTACGGGGCGTTCGTGCTGTTCGTCGTCGGCACGTTCCTGGCGTTCACGCTGGCGCACAAGGTCGACTCGGCCAAGGGCGAGCGCAAGGCGCACATCCTCACCCACGGCGAGCGCAGGCCCAGCCTGCGCACCGTCGGCCCGGCCGTCCTGCACGCGCTCCAGGCGAACGCGGCGATCCGCGGCCTGTCCGGGTTCCTGATCTTCTTCCTGGCGTTCCTGCTGCGCGTCCATCCGCTCGGCGGGCAGAGCGCGGCCGTGTCGCTCGGCATCGTCGCGGTCGCTGCGGGCGCCGGCAACGCCCTCGGCACGGCCATCGGCGCCTGGCTGAGGGCCCGCGCCCCCGAGGTGATCATCGCGACGATGCTCAGCCTCCTGCTGGCGGCGGCCGTCCTCGCGGCCGTCTTCTTCGGCAGCCTGGTCGTGGCGGTGCTCGCCGCGGTCGCCGGGCTCGTCCAGGCCCTGTCGAAGCTGTCCCTGGACGCGCTGATCCAGCGGGACGTCCCCGAGTCCGTGCGCACGTCCGCGTTCGCCCGGTCCGAGACGCTGCTCCAGATGGCCTGGGTCGTGGGCGGCGCCGTGGGCATCGCCCTGCCCCTGAACGGCACCCTCGGCATGGCCGTCGCCGCGGCGATCCTCGCGGCGGGCGTGGCGGTGGCGGGGCGCGGGCTCGTGGTGGCGGCGCGGCACGGCGGGCGTGCGCCACGCCCGCGCGTCGCGTGAGCCCCCCATGCGCCACGCGCGGCCCGGCCCGATAGCCTTCGCCCCATGACCGTTGCGTTCTTCTCCGGTAGGGCCCGCCGGGCCGGCGTCGCTCTGGGTGCCGTCTCCGCCGGCCTGCTCGTCCTTTCCGCCTGCGAAAAGCCGACGCCGCTCGCGACCGTGACGGTCGGCTCGAACTCCGTCCACACCGAGGCGTCCTGCTACGACAGCGACGGCCTCAAGGAGTCCAAGGTCCAGGAGTGCCTGAACCAGAAGGGCGGCAAGACCGTCGAGGTCTCCATGGACGACCGGGTCCACTTCGGCGTCGACCCCGAGGTCGCCGAGCACGGCTGGACGCTGTTCCTGGACGGCCAGCGCGCCGAGCAGGAGCCGTACACGAAGACGTACCGCACGATCGGCGCGAGCGCGTTCTTCGCAGGTCAGATGGGTGCCGCCGCGCCGGAGAGCGTCCGCGTCAGCATCCTGGAGACCGACAGCAAGTCGAAGAAGGCGATCGGCGTCTACCACTTCCAGCTCAAGAAGGTGTGACGCTGCGCGTCCTGGTCGTGACCGCGGTGGCGGCGGAGGCGCGCTCCGTCGCCGCCGGACTCGTCGGCTGCGCCGCCCGCGCCTCCCGGCCGCTGCCCAGCGGCCACACCGTGACGCGCCACCTGCTGACCGGCCACACCCTGGCCCGGCTCACCGGGCCCGCCGCGCCCGCCGTCGACGTCCTCGCCGGCGGGGTCGGGCCCGCCGCGGCCGCGGTCGGCGCCGCGACGGCCCTGGCCACCGCGCCCTACCCGTACGACCTGGTGATCTCCGCCGGCATAGCGGGCGGCTTCGTGCCCCGCGCCCCGCTCGGCTCCCTCGTCGTCGCGGACGCGATCGTCGCCGCCGATCTGGGCGCCGACACCCCCGACGGCTACGTCGCCGTCGAGGAGCTGGGCTTCGGCCGCTCCGTCCACGTCCCGCCGCCCGAGCTGACGGCCCGGTGCGCGGACGCCGTCGCGAGCAGCGGCCACCGCACCCTGACCGCACCGGTCCTCACCGTCTCCACCGTCACCGGCACCGCCGCCCGCGCCGCCGAGCTGACCGCCCGTCACCCACGGGCGGGCGCCGAGGCCATGGAGGGGTACGGCGTGGCCGAGGCCGCCGCGGCGCACGGAGTGCCCGCCGTCGAGATCCGCGCCGTGTCCAACGCGGTCGGGCCGCGCGACCGCGCCGCCTGGCGGATCGGTGACGCGCTGGACGCGCTGCGGGCCGCGTTCCAGCCGCTGAGCAGCGGCGTCTTCCTGGAGGACTCGTGACCGACACCGCCCTGCGGATCGCCTACTCGCCCTGCCCCAACGACACCTTCGTCTTCCACGCCTGGGCCCACGGCCTCGTGCCCGGCGCCCCGGCGCTGGACGTGACCTTCGCCGACATCGACGTCACCAACGGCATGGCCGAGCGCGGCGAGCTGGACGTCCTGAAGGTGTCGTACGCCGTGCTGCCCTGGGTCCTCGACGAGTACGCCCTGCTGCCCTGCGGCGGCGCGCTCGGCCGCGGCTGCGGGCCGCTGGTCCTCGCGCGCGAGCCCGGCGTGTCCCTCACGGGGCGTACCGTCGCCGTCCCCAGCGACCGCTCCACCGCCTACCTGCTGTTCCGCCTCTGGGCCGCCACGGCGGTGCCCGGCGGGGTCGGGGACGTGGTGGTGATGCCGTTCCACGAGATCATGCCCGCCGTGCGGGACGGCAAGGTCGACGCGGGCCTCGTCATCCACGAGGCACGCTTCACGTACCAGCGGTACGGGCTGCACCGCCTGGCCGACATGGGCGAGCACTGGGAGTCCACGACCGGGCTGCCGATCCCGCTGGGCGCGATCATCGCGAAGCGCAGCCTCGGGGCCCCGACGCTGCGCCGCCTCGCCGACGCGGCGCGTGCGTCGGTACGCCACGCCTGGGCCGACCCGGAGGCGTCCCGGTCCTACGTGCTGGCCCACGCGCAGGAGATGTCCCCGACCGTGGCGGACCAGCACATCGCGCTGTACGTGAACGACTTCACGGAGGACCTGGGCGAGGAGGGCCGCACAGCAGCCCGGACCCTCCTGACCCACGCCGCGAACGGGGGCCTGGTCCCGCCGGTCCCCCCGGCGGCCCTGGCCTTCCCCTGACAGGGGTCAGACGTCCAGCTGGTCCGCCACCGCGCGGAGGAGACCGGCGATCTTCTTGCCGTGGGCCTTGTCGGGGTACCGCCCCCGCTCCAGCATCGGCGTGATGTTCTCCAGCAGCGTCGTCAGGTCCTGGACGATCGACGCCAGCTCGTCCGGCTTGCGGCGCTGGGCCGCCGCGACCGACGGCGTGGGGTCGAGGACCGTCACCGACAGCGCCTGGTCGCCGCGCTGCCCGGCGACCACGCCGAACTCCACGCGCTGGCCGGGCTTCAGGCTGTCGACCCCGGCAGGGAGCACCGACGAGTGCACGAAGACGTCGCCGCCGTCGTCGCGGGAGAGAAAGCCGAAGCCCTTCTCGCTGTTGAACCACTTGACCTTGCCGGTAGGCACGTCCTGTCCTCGTCCTCGTACTCGTTGGGTCACGCCACAGAAAATGGCTCTGGATAGCACTGCAGCGGGTCGCCACGACCCGCCACGCACCAAGGCTAATGGTCCCGGGGCTGGTGACAAGACGTCGCCGGTTTGTTCCTCCGGCCTGGGAACTACCCTGGCCGAATGCGTAACGAAACCCCCGCGAGCGGCGCCGCGCCCGGCGACGGGCTCGTCCGTGCCGGAGCCATTGTCTTCATCATCGGCGCGGTCGCCACTCTGGTCACCGTGGCACCACTCTTCCTGGGGACGGAGCCGTTCCCCCCGATTGCCTACGGCGTCTGCATGCTGATGGGTGTCGGCTTCCTGATCGCCGGTGCCGGCGTGCTCCGTTCCATCGCCGCGCAGCGACGTCAGGCCAAGGCCTCCGCATAGGCCGACCACCAGGCCGGAAACGCCGTCAGATCAGGGAGAACGACATCCGCGCCGGCCGCGGTGAGGGCCTCCGTGCCGTACGGTCCGGTGGCCACCGACACGGCCAGCGCGCCGGCCGCGCGGGCGCCGCGTATGTCGCCCAGGTGGTCGCCCACATAGACGGTGGCGCCGTGCTCGCGCAGTGCCTCGGCCTTGGCCTCGGCCCACAGCCGGCCGATGACCTGGTCGGCTTCCAGGCGGAGGTGCGTGAGGTGCAGCCGGGCGTGCGGTTCGTTCTTGGCGGTGACGACGACGGCCCGGCCGCCCGCCGCGCGAACGGCTTGAATCGCATCCCGCGCTCCGGGCAGGGCGAGTGACGGCTCGATGGCGTATGTGGGATAGATCTCACGGTAGGCGGCCACCATGGCGTCGACGCGGTCGGCCGGGAACCAGTTCGCCAGCTCGTGCTCCAGCGGCGGGCCGAGACGGGTGACCGCCAGATCCGCGTCGATCCACACCCCTGTTTCGGCGGAAAGGGCCTGATATGTCGCGCGAATTCCGGGGCGCGAGTCGATCAGGGTCATGTCGAGGTCGAAGCCGACGGTGAGGGCGGTGGAGGTCGCGGGCATGGGGGCCATTGTGCCTGGGGCGGTTTTCGGACGGTGCTTAGACTGAGCGAAGCCTTACCGAACTCGATCACTTGATTGGCTGCCGCTGTGCGTTTCCGACGTGTCTTCGCGACAGCGGTGGCCGTCGCCGCGCTGTGCGTCGCGATCCTGCTGAGCCTCGCCGTCGGCGCCCGTCCCATCGCCCCGTCCGTCGTGCTCGACGCGCTGCTGCACGGCGGCGGCAGCGGAGAGGCCGACGTAGTCCTGGAGTTGCGCCTGCCGCGCACCCTGGTCGCCCTCATGGTGGGCGCCGCCCTCGCCGTCGCGGGTACGGCCCTGCAGGGCATCACCCGCAACCCGATCGCCGACCCCGGTGTCCTCGGCATCAGCCAGGGCGCCTCGGTGGGCGTGGTGCTGGCGATCGCGTTCGCCGGGGTGCACACCCTGGCCGGATACGTGTGGTTCGGCTTCGCGGGTGCGGCGGTCGCGTCGGTCGCGGTGTACGCCGTCGCCGCCTCCGGGCGCGGCGGCGCCACCCCCGTGAAGCTGGCGCTCGGCGGCGCCGCCATCAACGCGCTGCTGCTGTCCGTGACGACCGGCGTCCTGACGGCGAAGGCCGCGGTGCTGGACGAGTTCCGGTTCTGGCAGATCGGCTCGGTCGCCGGGCGGGACGCCGCCGTCGTCGCGCAGGTCTGGCCGTTCCTTCTCATCGGGACCGTGCTCGTGGTGGCGGTCGCCCGCGGCCTGGACGCGCTGGCGCTCGGCGAGGACGTCGCCAAGGGGCTGGGCCAGCGCGTGGCGACCGTACGGATCGTGGCCGGCGTCGGCGCGACCGTGCTGACGGGCGCGGGCGTGGCCGCCGCCGGACCGATCGCGTTCGTCGGGCTCGCCGTGCCGCACATCGCCCGCGCGATCGTCGGCAGCGACCACCGCTGGGTGCTGCCCATGGCGGCGCTCGTGGGGCCCGTGATGCTGCTCGTGTCGGATGTGGTGGGGCGGATCGTCTTCCCGCCGGGCGAGGTGCCCGCGGGTGTGATGACGGCGCTCATCGGCGTGCCCTTCCTGGTCGCGCTCGTACGGAGGAAGGCGGTGCCGGCATGACCGCCGCGGGACACGTCGTCGTACGCGGCGGGCGCGGCTCGCTGCTGGTGCACGGCCGCGCGGTCGCCGTCGCCGGGGCGCTGGCCGCGCTGCTGGCCGCGGTGTCCGTCGCGTACCTGTGCGTCGGCGAGGCGTTCGTCGCGCCCGGCGAGGTGCTGAACGTGCTGGCGGGCCGGCCGTCCCCCGACGAGCTGGTCGTGGGCACCCTGCGGCTGCCGCGGCTGGTGCTCGGCCTCCTGGTGGGCGCCGCGTTCGGCGTGGCCGGGGCGCTCATCCAGACCGTCGCCCGCAATCCGCTGGCCAGCCCCGACATCATCGGCATCAGCCAGGGCGCGGGCGCGCTGACCGTCGGCGCCATGACGTTCGGCGTGACGTCGTTCGCCGTGCTGCCGTACCTCTCTGTGGCGGGCGGCATCGCCGCGTCCGTACTGGTCTACCTCTTCGCATGGCGCGGCGGCCTGCACGCGACCCGGTTCGTGCTGATCGGCATCGGCTTCGCGATCGCGCTGCGCTCCGTGACGCATCTGCTCATGACGAAGGGCGACTACCTGGTCGCCCAGCAGGCGCAGATCTGGATGACCGGCTCCCTCAACGGGCGCGGCTGGGACGAGGCGGCGCCCCTCGGCTGGACGCTGCTGGCGCTGGTGCCGTGCGTGCTGTGGGCGGCGCGGGCGCAGCGCGCCATGGCGCTGGACGACGACACGGCGACGGCGCTCGGCGTGCGGCTCGGGCGGGTACGGCTGGGGCTCGGCCTGCTCGGCGTGGTGCTGGCGTCGCTCGCGACGGGCGCGGCGGGCCCGGTGGACTTCGTGGCGCTGCTGGCGCCGCAGATCGCCCGGCGGCTCACCCGGGCGCCCAGATCCCGCTGCTGTGCTCGGCGCTGCTGGGCGCGGTCGTCGTGGTGACGGCGGACCTGCTGGCGCGGCGGCTGTTCGCGCCGGCCGAGCTGCCGGTGGGCGTTCTGACGGCGGCCGTGGGCGCGCCGTATCTCATCTGGCTGATTGTGCGCAGCCGCGGTCGTACGGGAGGCAAGGCGTGACGAGCAGGCTGGTCGCACGCGGGCTGACGCTCGCGTACGAGGACCGCACGGTGGTGGACGGGCTGGACCTGGCGATACCGGACGGCGAGGTCACGGTGATCGTCGGCCCGAACGCCTGCGGCAAGTCGACCACGCTGCGGGCGCTCGGACGGCTTCTGAAGCCGAAGGGCGGGGCCGTCCTGCTCGACGGGCGGGACCTGGCGTCGATCCCGACGAAGAAGATCGCCCAGTCCGTCGGCCTGCTGCCGCAGACGCCGGTCGCGCCCGAGGCGATCACGGTGGCCGACCTCGTCTCCCGCGGCCGCCAGCCCCACCAGGCGTGGTGGCGGCAGTGGTCGGAGGAGGACGAGCGGGCCGTCACCGACGCCATGGCCCGCACGGACGTGACCGACCTGGCCGACCGGCCGGTCGACGAACTGTCGGGCGGCCAGCGCCAGCGCGTGTGGATCGCCATGGCGCTCGCCCAGGAGACGGACCTCCTGCTGCTCGACGAGCCGACGACGTACCTGGACATCGCCCACCAGGTCGAGGTCCTGGACCTGGTCCGCCGCCTGAACCGCGCCCGTGGCCGCACGGTCGCCCTCGTCCTCCACGACCTCAACCAGGCGGCCCGGTACGCGGACCACCTGGTGGCCATGAAGGCGGGCCGCGTGGTCGCCGAGGGACCCCCGTCGCGGATCGTCACGGCGGACCTGGTCCACGAGGTCTTCGGCCTGGACGCGGTGGTCATCCCCGATCCGGTGACCGGCTCACCCCTGGTGGTGCCGGGGGCGCCGTGGAGCGGCGACGTGACGACCTCGGCCGAGGGGGCTGCGGCTTCCGGCGAGGACGACTCGGAACGCCGGGCGATGGCGGGGCACTGAACGCCCTTCACCCCCGGCACCCCGGGGCCTCATTCGCCGCCGGCCTCGGCGAGGGTGTGGGCCACCAGGGCGTTGGCGTGGCCGTGGCCCAGGCCGTGTTCGGTCTTGAGCCAGGCCACCAGCTCCATGTGCCTGGTCAGGGGCGAGGTGCGGATGAGGTCCTTCCATTCGGCGATCGGGCGGCCGTACTTCTTCTCGATGGACGGGAAGTAGCTGGCAGGGCCTTTGACTGCGGCGGTCATGTCGGAGTTCTGCCCTTCTGTTCGTGTGCTGCCGGTGACGTGCTCCGAGTGCGGCAGCCCGGTCAGCGGACGACGTCGAAGACGTTCTTCTGCAGGCCGTTGGCGTAGACCTCGTGCTCGACCAGCTTCAGCTTCTGGGTGTCCTTGTCCGTGGCGCTGAACAGGCGCTTGCCGGCGCCGAGCAGGAGCGGGAAGACGAGCAGGTGGTAGCGGTCGATCAGGCCGGCGTCCGAGAGGGCCTGGTTGAGCGAGGCGCTGCCGTGGACGATGATCGGGCCGCCCTCGGTCTCCTTCAGGGCGGCGACCTCGTCGAGCGAGCGCAGGATCGTGGTCTCGCCCCAGTTCGACACCAGGTCGTCCTCGGTGAGGGTGGTGGAGACGACGTACTTCGGCATCACCTTGTAGTCGGCGAAGTCCGCCATGTCCGGCCACACGGGGCTGAACGCCTCGTAGCTGGCCCGGCCCAGCAGGACCGCGGTGGACTCCTGCTGCTCGCGCCCCTTGATCTCGAACGCCTCGGGGACGAACTCGACGTCCTTGAAGGTCCATCCGGAGTTCCGGTAGCCCGGTTCGCCGCCTGGGCCCTCCACGACGCCGTCGAGCGAGATGAACGCGGTGCTGATCAGGGTGCGCATGTGTGGGTTCCTCGGTATCTCGTGTGTGGACGCGCCTCTGAGGTGCGCCAACTGTTCTCTCAGACCGCTGGGCGCGGAGAAACTCATCGGTGGTCGCCCGCCCGCCGGGCGGCTCGCGCTCGCCCGAAGCGGCCTAGCTGATCCGTTCGTGACGGAGGAGGACGACCTGGGAGTCGAAGGTCCTGCTCTCGGCCAGGGTCAGGTCGAGGCGCTGCTGGGGGGTGGTGAAGACGGGCTTGCCGCCGCCGAGCACGACGGGGTGGACGAAGATCTGGTACTCGTCGATCAGCTGGTGCTCGGTCAGGAACCCGGCCAGCGTGGAGCCGCCGAAGAGCAGCAGGTGCGTCCCGCTGTCCTTGAGGGCGGTCAGCTGCTCGATGACGTCGGTGTTGATGACGCGGGTGTTCCAGTCGGCCTCGGTCAGCGTCGAGGAGACGACCACCTTGGGCGCCTCGCGCCAGACGGGCGCGAACGCGAGGTCGTGCGGGTGGGTGGAGAGCTCCTCGGCGCGGGGCCAGAACCCGGACATCATGTCCCACACCACACGGCCGTACAGGAAGACGTCGGCGCTCTCGGTGAGGGCCTGCGCATGGGCGGACAGCTCCTCGTCCATGCGGGGCCAGTCGAACTCCCCGTTCGGACCCTCGATGAAGCCGTCCAGCGACTGGTGCACGAAGTGCGTGATCTTTCCCATGAGTGCCGGTTCCCCCTTGGCGACAGGCGTTCGGGCGGCCGTCGGCCGCGCCTTGTGTACGATGTCCACATTCGGAGGATGCGGCGATCCGCGCCCCCCGAGTGCTTGTGCAGGAGCCTAGACGACTTAAGTGGATGCTGTCCACATTGGAAGGGACGGCCATGGCGGCGACCGGGAACGGAAAGGCCAAGCGGGACACCTACCGCCACGGCAACCTCCGCAACGCACTGATCGAGGCGGCCCTCGAACTCGCCCGCCGGGGCGGCCCGGAGGCCGTCGTGCTGCGCGCCGCCACCAGGCAGGCCGGGGTCGCCCCCAACGCCGCCTACCGCCACTTCGCCGACCGCGACGCCCTGCTGCACGCCGTCTCCCAGACGGCCATGGGCCAGGTCGCCCGCACCATGGAGGCCGAGCAGGCCGCCCTGCCCCCCGCCGAGGACCCCGTGGCCGCCGCCCGGGCCCGCTTCCGCGCCGTCGGCACCGGCTACCTCCGGTTCGCCCAGGAGGAACCGGGCCTGTTCCGCACGGCCTTCCACGTCCCCGGCGACATGACCCACGCCGCCGCCGACACCGCCGCGGGCAGCACCGGAAAGACCCCCTTCGAACTGCTCGGCGACGCACTCGACGACCTCGTGGCCACCGGGCTGCTCGCCGAGGACCGGCGCCCCGGAGCCGAGTTCCTGGCCTGGTCGGCCGTCCACGGACTCGCCGTCCTCCTCATCGACGGCCCGCTCCGCGGCCTCCACCCCACCCAGGCCCACGAAGCCGGCCGGCACGTCATCGACATGATCGAACGCGGCATCTGACACCACCGCGCGCGGCTTGCCGATCATGTGTCGAGCCGGATCAGGGTTCTGTCCGGCGGGACGGCCGCCCCGCCGGGGCCGGCTGCTCCAGCTGGGGAAATTCGGTGGAACGGCCTGGGTGGGCCGTGCGACGGTCTCGTCATGCCGAGCATGATCGAGTCGCCGAAGTCCTCCGGGTCCTCCGTGTCGTTCGAGTCCTTCGACGGGACCGCCATCGGCTGCCGGCGCATCGGGTCCGGACCGCCGGTCGTGATGGTCCACGGGTCCGGCGGCGGAACGCACTCCTGGGAGCCGGTGGCCGAGCGGCTCGCCGACCGGTTCGAGGTCTGGACGCCGGCCCGGCGCGGGTACGCCCCGAGCGGGGCGGGCCGATCGCCCAAGCGCTTCGCCGATGAAGTGGGGGACCTGAAGGCGCTGATCGACAGGATCGGCCGCCCGGTCCACTTGGCCGGCATGTCCTACGGCGCCACCGTCGCCCTGCACGCCGCGGCGGCCGGACTGCCGGTCCAGTCGCTGGTGCTGTGGGAGCCGCCGCTGTACGCGGCCGGCCAGGAACTGGCCCCCGTCCTGGCCCGGTTCGAGGAGCTGACCGCACGCGGTGAGCGGCGGCGGGCCGACCGGCTCCTGGGGGAGGAGGTGGCCCGCGTCCCGGCCGCGCTGCTGGATCTGATGGACGCGGGCGAGGCGGCCGACGACGAAGCCGCCGACGCGTCCGGCTGGTGCCGTGACCTGGAATCGATGGCCGCCGACACGGCGGACGTGGAGCGCTGGTCCGCCGTCACCGTCCCGGTGCTGCTGATGCGCGGGGCCGACACCTGGCAACCGATGCCGCGGACCCTCGACCGGCTCGCGACCGCACTGCCCCGGGTCACCCTCACGACGTTCCCCGGCCAGATGCACTTCGCGCCGTCGACGGTCCCCGATGCCGTGGCGGCGGAGATCGCCCGCTTCCTGGCGCACACCTGAGCCGCGCTGTTCCCGGCGAACGTCAGCTCCGGCGGGCCCGCAGGAGCAGGTACGCCGCCGAGGCCAGGGCCGCCGCGCGGACGACCCACGGCCACGTACCCGTCAGCGCGGCGCCCAGGGCCTCGCCGCCCGGGGGGATGGGGTCGCCCCAGCGGCCCGAGAGCCGGCCCCACAGCCATACGGCCCCGCCCGCCGCCGTAAGCCCCGGCAGGCCCAGGACCGCCCACTTCGCCTGGGCGCGGCTGAGCCGGCGCGAGGCGTACGCGAGGACCCAGCCGCCCGCGAGGGCAAGCCACGAACCGAACGCCACGCCGACGACCAGCAGCACGGCGGCGAGCAGCAGCACGGGGTTGCGGGGCAGCGAGCGCGTGGGCGCGCTCTTCTCGGCGGGTGCCGCCTCCTCGGCGGGGGCCTCGGGCCGCGTCGCGGCGGGCTTCCCGCGCAGGACCTTCGTCACACGCGGGAAGCGTCCTGTCGGTGAGGGGGCTTCCGTGTCCGAAGGGGGACGCTCCTCGTCGCCCTCCTCCTTCTCCCGCAGCTCCTGGAGCTTCTTCTTCTCCGCCTCCGGGAGGTCGAATATCTCCGGGATCTCCACGCCGCCCCGGAACCCCGGCACCATCCCGTCGTCGACCCGCCACCACTCCGGCTCGCCGCCGCCCATGAACGGTTCCTCGACGGGGGTACGGGGTGCGGGCACGTCCCCCGAGGCCGTGCCGCGGCGCGGTGTGCGGGCCGTGCGCTGTTCCGGGATCTCCAGGTTCCCGCCGGCCGCCGCCGTCACCACCGCGTCCGGCGTGCCCAGGCCCGACAGGATGCGCCGTACCGCCGACGGGCTGTCCGTGCCGTCGCCCTTGCGCTGCCGTTCGATCTCGTCCCGCAGCGACGCCACCAGGTTCATCCGCGCCTTCGAGGGCATCTGCCGCTGCTGGGCCAGGTCGCCGACCCGGCTCAGGTAGTCGAAGACCAGCTGGTCGCTCTCGATCCCCACAGTGCCCCTCCATGGCCGACACGGCCGACGCCCCGACGTTAGCGTCTGGCCGGGGCCCCGCGCCGGGGGCAGGGGCTAACGTGGTGCGCCGGCGACCGGTGAGCGGGAGTGGGAGGCGCACGTGGCCGAGGTGCAGGACGGGACGACGGCCCCGCGCACGCTGGCGGAGGCGCTGCGCAACCGTGGCGACGAGGGGCTGGCCGCGCTGCTGCGCGCCCGGCCCGACCTGCTGGCGCCCGTGCCGGGCGACCTGACGCAGCTCGCCACCCGGGCCGGGACCCGCGCCTCCGTCGTACGGGCCCTGGAACGGCTCGACCGGTTCACGCTGCAGACCGCCGAGGCGCTGGCCGTGGCGCCCGACCCCGCCCCGTACCGCGTGCTCCTCGGGCTCATGGCCGGCGACGCGGGCGACCCGGACGCCGTCGCCGCCCTCCCGCGCGCCGTGGACGTCCTGCGGGAGCAGGCCCTGGCGTGGGGCCCCGACGACCGGCTGCGGCTGGTGCGCACCGCGCGTGAGCTGCTCGCCCCGTCGCCGCAGCACCCGTCGCCGACCGGGCTCGGGCCCACCGTCGCCGAGGCCACCGCCGGGATGTCGCCGGGGCGGCTCCAGGAGATCCTCCAGGCGGCGGGGCTGCCCAGCACGCACGACCCGGTGTCCGCCGTCGCCGCGCTGACCGCCCTGTTCACCGACCGGGACCGGATGGCCGCCCTCCTCGACGAGGCCCCGGCGGAGGCGCTCGCCGTGCTGGACCGGCTCGTGTGGGGGCCGCCGTACGGGGAGGTCACCGCGAACCCGACGCCGCCCGTGCGCTGGCTGCGCGACCGGGGCCTGCTGCTGCCGGCGACGATGCGCACGGTGGTGCTGCCCCGCGAGGTGGCCCTGCACCTGCGGGCGGGCCGGGCGCACCGGCGCACCGAGCCCATGCCGCCCGTCGTCATGGCGGCGCGCGAACACCGTCCACAGGTTGTGGACAGTACGGCGGCGGGCCAGGCCTACACGGCACTCGCCACCGTCGAGGACCTGCTCAAGAAGTGGGACCAGGGCGGCCCCGGCGTCCTGCGGGCCGGCGGCATGTCCGTACGCGACCTCAAGCGCACCGCCGCGCTGCTCGACGTCACCGAGCCCGTCGCCGCGTTCTGGCTGGAGCTGCTGTACTGCGCCGGGCTCCTCGCCTCCGACGGCGAGGCCGACGAGCGGTACGCCCCCACCCCCGCGTACGACGACTGGCTGGACCTGCCGGCCGCGCGCCGCTGGGCCCACCTGGCCCGTACCTGGCTCGCCGCGACCCGCACGCCCGGCCTCGTGGGCGGCCAGGACTCCAAGGGCCGCACCCTGTCGGTGCTGGGCCCGGACCTCGACCGGGGCGCCGCGCCCGAGGTGCGCCGCCGCGTCCTGGACCTGCTGGCCGCGCTGCCGCCGGGCGCCGCACCCGACCCGGAGACGGTGCTGGCCCGCCTCGCCTGGGAGCGCCCGCTGCGGGGCGCCGGCACCGGCGGCAGCGACCTGCGCGCCCGCCTGGCCCGCTGGACCCTGATGGAGGCCGAGCTCCTCGGCGTGACCGGCCGGGGCGCCCTCGCCGAGCACGCCCGCGCCCTCCTCGACGACGCCACCGGCGAGACCGCCGTCGCCCTCCTCGCCCCCCTGCTGCCCGAGCCGGTCGACCACGTCCTGCTCCAGGCCGACCTGACGGCCGTCGCGCCGGGCCCGCTGCGCCGGCCCCTCGCCGACACCCTGTCCGTCCTCGCGGACGTCGAGTCGAAGGGCGGCGCCACCGTCTACCGCTTCACCCCCGCCTCCGTACGCCGCGCCCTCGACGCCGGCCACACGGCGACCGACCTGCACGCCTTCCTCGCCGCGCACTCCCGCACCCCGGTCCCGCAGCCCCTCGCCTACCTCGTCGACGACGTGGCCCGGAAGCACGGCCACCTCCGCGTCGGCGCCGCCTCCTCGTACGTACGCTGCGACGACGACGCGCTCCTCGGCGAGATCCTCGCCGACAAGCGGTCCGCGCCCCTGGGCCTGCGCCGCCTCGCGCCCACCGTCCTGGCCTCGGAGGCCGACCCGGCGACCCTCCTGGAGGGCCTGCGCACCATGGGCCTCGCGCCCGCCGCCGAATCCGCCGGTGGCGACGTCCTCGTCACCCGCGCCGACGCCCACCGCACCCCGCCCCGCACCGCGCCCGGCCCGGTCCCCGACGGCCCGCCCGCCCCCGACGCCACCCACCTCGGCGCCGCCGTCCGCGCGATCCGCGCCGGCGACCTGGCCGCCACGGTGGTCCGCAAGGAGGAGGCCGCGCCCCGCACCCCCGGCGAACTGCCCCGCACCTCCCCGGCCGAGACCCTGGCCACCGTCCAGGCCGCCGCCCTCACCAACTCCGCCGTCTGGATCGGCTACGTCAACGCCGACGGAGCCGCCAGCCAGCGCGTCATCGCCCCGGTCCGCGTCGAGGGCGGCTTCGTCACCGCCTACGACCACACCGCCGACGAGGTCCGCACGTACCCCCTCCACCGCATCACGGGCGTCGCCGAACTGGCCGACGAAGCGACCTGACCGATCACTGATTCGTCCAAGCGATCAGAACCGGCACCACCCCAGGCTGACACCTGGATGCCCTCCGTCGGGAGGTGCCCGATGCGCCCCGGCCCCTGAGTCGCAAGGTTCTGAGCCCGCTTGTCGCGATTTTCCGAGATATCGCGGTCGAGTCCGGTGCGATGCGAGATCCTTGCACCTCGGGAGGGGCTTGTGGGCAAAGCATCGAGGAAGAAGCAGGAACAGCGGGCGCGGAGAGCGACGTCCGCCACCTCAGGCCGAGTCTTGGGCGATGGTGACCCGCGAGCACTAGGCGAGGAGGCGCTCGGGCGACTGTTGCGGTCGAACGCGCCTGGGAAGCTCAGCCTCGCCGGCGCCTACGCTTTCGGATACGCAGGGTTGGCATACGCCCAGCACGAGGGGTCCGATCCGTACTGGTTTCAGGAGATCGACCCGTTGGACGCGCTGTTCCTGGGAACGGCCTGGCCCCAGTCGTTTCGTGACGAGTTCGAGTTCGCTAATGCGCGTGACGCATGGCTACGGATTCTTCGAGGCACCCAGTACGGCGAAGGTATCCAGCGTTTCGTCCGCGAAGTCGTCTCTGCCAGTGAGGAACTGGGCATCCCGGTGGACGACGGGGAACTGATGCTGGCACTCGCCGGCCGGCTTGAGGCGGCCGGACTGGACGGTCGTCGCCTCCCCCGGCGACTGCTGCCTCGAATGGCCCTGCAGGGCAGCCGCACGGTCTATGGCCCGCCCCGGGATCTGCGGCTCCCCGACCCGCCGGACGGCGTGAAGGAGAGGGTCAGGCGGTTCTGGAAGGACTCGGCGGAGGAGCCGTGGGCCAATGACACGCCTCAGGCCGTTCTCCGCCACGGCCTGCGCCGGTTCCATGACGCCGGATTGCCGGTGAAGAAAGAATCCGCGATGTTGCTGCCGGCCTTCTATGCGGGGCTCATGACGAAGCCCGGCGAGCTTCTGGAGGACATGGGCGCACACGCCTCGGCGTGGGCGCTTTCCCTGGACGAGACATCGGTGCTGGTGCCGGTGCTCGACATCCTCATGGTCGCCGCCGAGATTGAGATGTCCGTCGCCGAGACGCTCGGGCGTCTCTTTGCCGTGCCGGCGTTCACTGAGCCGTTGCCCTCGGATGCGCTGCTGTGGACCAGTTCTCCGGGGCTCGCCCTGCCGCGCCTGGCCTTCGAGCTGGACATTCCGGCGGTCTCCACCTTGGAAACGGTAGTCACCCCCGACCTGCTGGACTGGGTGGGCATGCACGCCCGAATGCGCCTGAGTGCCGCCGCTCGCTGGAGTGCCGCCGATCTTGAGGATATGGACAGCGCGGAGGGTGGGCAGGCGGAGCCGGACGAGCGATGGGCCGAGCGGCGTGAGGCCGTGCGCGAGGCACTGCTGCGCAAGGTCCGTAAGAAGTCCATCGAGCCCGCAGCCTTCAAACGCCCGCAGCTGGACCGTCCCGTTGAACGCATCTGGAACGCGGACGGCAGTTCCGTGGTGCGAATCCCGGCCGACACTGCGCCCGGGAAGCGATGGAAGGACGGTGTGGAAGGCCAAATGGCCGCCTTCCGCGAGAAGTTCGGCCGCGAGCCCGGACCGGACGACCCGCTGTTCTTCGACCCCGACGCCGACGAACCCACCCCTCTCACTCGAGAGCACTTCGACGACATGATGCTGGACCTGGCTGAGCGCGCGGTCGAGATGGGCATCGATCCGGCTTTCGTCCATGCCTGGCGTGAAGTCGGGTACGTCGTCACTGCGGAAAACATGAGCATGTTCACCACTGCGGAGGTGCTTGCCTTCAAGAGGGCCCTCGCTCGGCATCGGCAGGCCTGGGCATGACCGACAGAACCGAAAACCACATCAGCGGCGGAGTCTTCTTCGGCGCCGTCATCCAGGGGCGGACCATCAACCTGGCACTCCCGGACCGCCCGGACCCCGCTCTCGCCGGACTTCCGCGGCAGTCGGCCACCTTCGCGGGGCGTTACACCGAGCTGGAACAGATCCTCGCGGCCTTGGCGCCTGCAGCGCGTGACGAGACTGTTGGCACCGTTGTTGTGGCCGGGCTTGCGGGGACGGGCAAGACAGAACTCTTGCTCCAGGCCGCCCACCGAGCGCTGCGGGAAGAAGACTGGTTTCCGGGTGGGGTGCTCTTCGTGAATCTGCATGGGTACGACGCGGAGGGCACGGTGTCACCGAAGCGGGCGCTCGGCACGCTCTTGCGGGCGCTCGGCATACCCCCGGAACATATTCCACCGGGGGTCCAGGAACGCGCGCTCATTTACCGTTCCGCACTTGGTGCACTGGCCGCTGCCGGGCGACGGGTGCTGGTCGTCCTGGACGACGTACCGGCGACCGGCAAGATCCGCCATCTCCTGCCGAGTGACGGGAGCACCGCCACGCTCGTGTCGTCCCGGCACTCTCTCGCGGAATTGGACGCCTTGGCACTGACCTTGCGGGAGCTGCCCACCGACGACGGACGGGAGTTGCTGTGTGACGCCCTTCGTACGGCTCTGCCCGAGGACTCGCGAGTGGCGGATGAGGCCGGCGAGGCCGACCGGCTCGTCGCACTGTGCGGCGGCCTGCCGCTGGCCCTGCGCATCTTGGCGTCCCTGCTTGTGGATGTGCCGTCCCGGCCCCTCTCTCACCTACGTCGCGAACTCGAGGACGCGCACTCAAGGCTTTCCCTGCTGACCCGGGAGAAGCGCGCCGTGACCGCGGCCTTCGAACTGTCCTACCGAAGGCTTACCAAAGACCAGGCCAAGCTCTTCCGGCTGATCTGGCTGCACCCCGGACGGGACTTCTCCACCGAGGCTGCGGCCCAGTTGTACGGCGAAAGCGTCAAGGAGACCGAACGGCTGCTGCTGGACCTGGCCCGCCGGAACCTGGTCCAGTCACGAGAACCGTACGGGCGCTGGCAGCAGCACAGTCTTGTACGCCTCTACTCCTGGGAGCGGCTCAGGGCAGGTAACGATTCCTGGGGCAAGGGCCTCATGCGTCTGCTCGCCTACTTCCACAAGATGGCTACCCTGGCGTGTGAAGCACTCTTCGACCCAGAAGCAAAGCGGCCCACGACTGAACAGCCCTTCGCTGATCGAGCGGAGGCGCTTCACTGGCTGGAGGCCGAGCGACATGCTTTGGTCGCGGCGACCCTCTGGGCCTACGAGGCCGACGACGATCTGATGTGTGTGGCCCTGGCGGTGCCCCTCTCGCAATTCCTGGCCCTGACACGCTACTTGGAGGACGCCGGGTTGGTGCTCGCCACGGGGATCCGGTCGACTCGAAGGCGCCAGGACGCTTTTCGTGAAGCTGCTCTGCTGAGCCTGCTAGGTGTAGTGCTTCGAGACATGCGCAAGCTCCGCAGATCCGTTCGCATGCACTACAGAGCCATCAAGATCTGCCGGAAGCTGAAGAAGCGCTCAGCGTTGGCCAGCGCGTTGAACAACCTCGGGCTCTCACTCCACGAACAGCGCAAGTTCGACGAGGCCGTGGCGGCCCACACCGAGGCCGCAGAACTGTTCAAGCGCGCCGGTGACCGGAGCGGCATGGCGGGCGCCCTATGCAACACGGGCGAGACTCTGACCGAGCTAGGACGGGTGCAGGAAGCTTCCCACAACCTCCGCAGGGCGGCGAAGATCTACCGGAAACAGGGCGACCTGCGTGGTTACGCCCAGGCAATGGGCAGCCTCGCCAAGGTGACGCGCGACGAAGGGAAGGCCGAGCAGGCCGTGGCACTGCACAAGCGCGCGCTCGACATGCCCGACGGCCTGCTCATACCCCATGAGCGGGCGGTTGAGCTATCCAACTTCGCCGCCAGCCTGGCCGCTGCCGGAGAGTACGAAGCGGCACTCACTGCGCAGCAGGAGGCACTGGGGACGTTCCGGCGTCTGGGCGACCGCCGTGGAGAGGCGATGACTTTGGGCAACATGGCCCTTGTGCGCCAGGAGCAGGGCAAGTGGACCAAGGCTATAAGGTTGCACACCCTCGCGATGGAGGCATTCCTCGTCGGCAAGGACGATCATGGTCTGGCCGCCGAGCTCAGAAGTCTCGCGTCCGCACTTCTCCGACAGGGATGTAACACCGAGGCCCTGGAGAACCTGGAGCTTGCGGCCGATCTCTATCAACAGACCGGCGATTCGGAGAGCGCCCTCGACACACTCGAGCTCGTCGACCAGGTGCGAAGTCGGTTCGGAGTGGGCACGCGATCTGTCGCGCCATGATTCGTCGAGTCCATCCTGGACTCATCAAAACGGTCGATCGTGAGAACACCGATCACGTCGAAAACTGGGCGAGGACAATTCGCGGGTATCCACTTGCGCCGCACGGCACAGGCAGAGGGGGGCACTCTTCTGTGGCCATGAGCTGCTGGTCGCGGACCGTGCGCGAGCCCTTACAGACCGCACGCGCTCGTTCTGGCGAGGTAGACTTTTTTGTTTCCCGCTCAAAGTCCGACAGACATGACCGCGTGTATTCCCGGCGCGGTGGCTGAGGCGCCCGTGCGGCGGCGGGCATGGGGCAAGGCCCCAGTAGTGGCAGGTGTGTCTGTCACGCTGACGACCCTATCTGCGGAGGTATGTGTGTCCTGCCTGATCGTCCAGAGCGACAAGACACTGCTGCTCGAGGTCGACCACGAGCAGGCCGACGCCTGCCGTCGGGCGATCGCGCCGTTCGCGGAGCTGGAGCGGGCGCCCGAGCACATCCACACCTACCGGGTCACCCCGCTGGGGCTGTGGAACGCGCGGGCCGCCGGGCACGACGCCGAGCAGGTCGTCGACGCGCTGGTGGAGTTCTCGCGGTACCCCGTGCCGCACGCGCTGCTCGTGGACGTGGCGGAGACCATGGACCGGTACGGGCGGCTCACCCTCACCAAGCACCCCGCGCACGGGCTCGTCCTCACCACCACCGACCGGCCCGTCCTGGAGGAGGTGCTGCGGTCCAAGCGCGTCCAGCCGCTCGTCGGGGCGCGGATCGACGCCGACACCGTCGCCGTGCACCCCTCCGAGCGCGGGCAGATCAAGCAGACGCTGCTGAAGCTGGGCTGGCCCGCCGAGGACCTCGCGGGATACGTGGACGGCGAGGCGCACCGGATCGACCTGGAGGAGTCCGGCTGGGCGCTGCGGCCCTACCAGAAGCAGGCCGTCGAGGGCTTCTGGCACGGCGGCTCCGGTGTCGTGGTGCTGCCCTGCGGCGCCGGCAAGACGCTGGTGGGCGCCGGGGCCATGGCCAGGGCGAAGGCCACCACGCTGATCCTCGTCACGAACACCGTGTCCGCCCGGCAGTGGAAGCACGAGCTGGTGAAGCGGACCAGCCTCACCGAGGACGAGATCGGCGAGTACAGCGGGACGCGGAAGGAGATCCGGCCCGTCACCATCGCCACCTACCAGGTGCTGACGACGAAGCGGAAGGGCATCTATCCCCACCTGGAGCTCTTCGACTCGCGGGACTGGGGCCTGATCGTCTACGACGAGGTGCACCTGCTGCCCGCGCCCGTGTTCAAGTTCACCGCCGACCTCCAGGCGCGGCGCCGGCTCGGCCTCACCGCGACCCTCGTGCGCGAGGACGGGCGGGAGTCGGACGTGTTCTCGCTGATCGGGCCCAAGCGGTTCGACGCGCCCTGGAAGGAGATCGAGGCCCAGGGGTACATCGCGCCCGCCGACTGCGTGGAGGTCCGGGTCAATCTGACCGACACCGAGCGGCTGGCGTACGCGACCGCGGAGACCGAGGAGAAGTACCGGTACTGCTCCACCACCGCCACCAAGCGGAAGGTCGCCGAGGCGCTGGTACGGAAGTTCGCCGGGCAGCAGATCCTCGTCATCGGGCAGTACATCGACCAGCTCGACGAGCTGGGGGAGCACCTGGACGCTCCGGTCATCAAGGGCGAGACGTCCAACGCGCAGCGCGAGAAGCTCTTCGACGCGTTCCGCAACGGCGAGATCAGTGTGCTGGTCGTGTCGAAGGTCGCGAACTTCTCCATCGACCTGCCGGAGGCCACGGTCGCCATCCAGGTGTCCGGCACGTTCGGGTCGCGCCAGGAGGAGGCCCAGCGGCTCGGGCGGGTGCTGCGGCCCAAGGCGGACGGCCACCAGGCGCACTTCTACTCGGTGGTCGCCCGGGACACCATCGACCAGGACTTCGCGGCGCACCGCCAGCGGTTCCTCGCCGAGCAGGGCTACGCGTACCGGATCGTCGACGCGGACGAGCTGCTCAGCGGCGCCTGACGCCGGCCTCCTCGGCGTACTCGCCGAGGACGGCCACGCCGAACGCGGCGCCCGCGAACACCTTCACGGCGCGCAGGGCGCCGCCGAGGAGCCCGGCCGGGCGGCCGTCGGCGGACGTGCGGGGGTGGGGGACACGGGCGCTGGGGGAGAGGGTCGCTGCACTCATGACTCCATGGTGTGGTCCGCCGCCCCCGTTTTCGTCGCTCCGCAGGCTGAACCCCCGCCGCCGGCGCGTACGACTCAAGGCATACGGGATCCCCTACGGGTCGGATGCGCCGCCTCCACCCGGGGGCGAAAATCCTTCGACGGCCGCCGCGCCGCTGACTACAATCGCCGACCTTGCCCGCCTCCCCCAGGGAGTGCCGCCGTCCGCTCGGCAACCGGACGGCCCACCGACCGACACACCACCCTGAACGTCCGACGGAGGCACCCCCATGTCCGCACCCGACCCGGATCCCCTCGCCCGGGAGCGCGCCCACCTCGCCGCCTCCCGGGCCGCGCTGCGCGCCATGCGCGAGGACGTCCAGGCCCTCGACATCCGGGACGTCACCGCCAACTGGGTCAACGCCGTCGTCCTGGAGCGGCAGATCGAGGAGCGCATCAAGGCGCTCGCCGACCTCGCCCACACCCCGCTGTTCTTCGGGCGGCTCGACTACCGCCCCACCACCCAGCAGGGCCAGCGCTTCTACATCGGGCGTCGCCACGTGCACGACGCCGCGGGCGACCCGATGGTCATCGACTGGCGCGCCCCCGTGTCGCAGCCGTTCTACCAGGCGTCCCGCAAGAACCCGCAGGACGTACGGCTGCGGCGGCGCTTCGGCTACACGGGCGGCGACCTCACCGCGTACGAGGACGAACACCTCGACGACCCGGCCGAGGCCGAGACCACCAGCAAGCTGCTCCAGGCGGAGATCGAGCGGCCCCGCGTCGGCCCGATGCGCGACATCGTCGCCACGATCCAGCCCGAGCAGGACGAGATCGTCCGCAGCGGCCTGACCGGCACCGTCTGCGTCCAGGGCGGCCCCGGCACCGGAAAGACGGCCGTCGGCCTGCACCGGGTGGCGTACCTGCTGTACGCGCACCGGGAGCGGCTGGCCCGCACCGGGACGCTGGTCATCGGGCCGAACCGGTCGTTCCTCCAGTATATCGAGCAAGTGCTGCCCGCGCTCGGCGAGTTGGAGGTCAAGCAGGCCACCGTCGACGACCTCGTCGCGCACGTCGAGGTGCGGGGCACCGACGAGGCCGCCACCGCCGTCGTGAAGGGCGACGCGCGGATGGCCGAGGTGCTGCGGCGGGCCGTACGGTCGCACGTCACGCCGCCGACCGAGCCGCTGGTCGTGGTGCGCGGCTCGCGCAGGTGGCGGATCCCCGCGTACGAACTGGAGGAGATGGTCCGCGAGTTGCTGGACCGCGACATCCGCTACGGGGCCGCCCGCGAGGCGCTGCCGCAGCGGATCGCGCACGCCGTGCTCGTACGCATGGAGCAGGCCGGCGAGGCCCCCGACGACCGGGTGCAGGACGCCGTGGCCCGCAACGCCGCCGTGAAGGCCGCCGTCAAGGCGATCTGGCCGCCCGTCGACCCGGCGAAGCTGGTGCTGCGGCTGCTGTCCGACGCCGCGTTCCTGGCCGCGCACGCGGAGGGCCTGCTCAGCGAGGACGAGCAGAAGGCCGTCCTGTGGACGAAGCCGCCGAGGAGCGTGAAGTCGGCCAGGTGGTCGGCCGCCGACGCCGTCCTCATCGACGAGGCGACCGACCTGGTGGCGCGGACCCCGTCGCTCGGCCACGTCGTCCTCGACGAGGCCCAGGACCTGTCGCCCATGCAGTACCGGGCCGTCGGGCGGCGCTGCTCGACCGGCTCGGCGACCGTGCTGGGCGACCTGGCGCAGGGCACCACGCCGTGGGCCACGGAGAGCTGGGCCGAGGCGCTGCGGCACCTCGGCAAGCCGGACGCGCTCGTGGAGGAGCTGACGGCCGGCTTCCGCGTGCCGCGCGAGGTCATCGCGTACGCCTCCCGGCTGCTGCCGCACATGTCGCCCGGGCTCGCCCAGGTGAAGTCCGTGCGTGAGTCGCCCGGTTCGCTGGAGGTCCGGCGGGCCGCCGGTCCCGGCGACCTCGACGCGCACACCGTGGCGGCCTGCGTGGACGCGCTGGGCAACGAGGGCTCCATCGGCCTGATCGCCGCCGACGCGCGCGTCCCGGCCGTCGCCGACGCGCTGACCGCCGCGGGCATGCCGTACCTGTCGCCCGGCGAGGAGACCACCGCCGCGTCCCGGCTCACCCTCGTCCCCGCCTCCCTCGCCAAGGGCCTCGAATACGACTACGTCGTCCTCGACGAGCCGGCCGCCGTCGTGGACGGCGAACCCGACGAACGCACCGGCCTGCGCCGTCTGTACGTGGCGCTGACCCGTGCCGTGTCCGGGCTGACCGTCGTCCACGCGGCGCCGCTGCCCGCCCAGCTGACCTGACACAGTCGTGGGGGACTTGCCGGATTCCGGGGCCGGTTGTCCTGCATCCGGACCGATTCCCCTAACGTCGGAGAGTGTGATCAGTGCGCAGGCCGAAGAGGTCCTCCAGCAGCTGACGGCCGAAGGGGTCAGCCCTTGGCTTTCCTGGCCGTCGACGCAGCCGCCCGGCCGGGACGCCGTGGTGCGGTACGGCTTCCGTGGCGTCGCCATGCCACCCGGGTCACCGCTCAGCGCCGTCCGCGCGGCGTGCGACGCGCTGGTGGGCGGCTGGGTGACCGTGGCGGTCGAGGCGGGCGCGGGCGCCGCCGACGACCCGGACGCGCTCGTGGCGGCGGCCCGCATGCTGCGCGTGGGCGTCGACCGGCCCAACGTGCTGGTCGGCATCCCCGCCACGAAGGCCGGGACCGTGGCCGCCGCCGACTGCCTCGCCGAGGGGATCGGAGTGGACTGCTCTGCGGTCTTCTCGGTGGAGCAGTACCGCGCCGTGCTGGACGCCCAGATCGCGGGCATGGAACGGGCCCTGTCCAACGGGGTCGACCTCGCGGGCTTCGCCGCGTCCGCGTCCTGCCCGCTGGGGCTGCTGGACCAGGAGGTGAACGCCCGCCTCGACCGGCTGCCGGACGCCGACCCGGCGCTGCGGGACGCGGCCGGCGCGGCCACGGCCCGGCTGTTGTACCGGGTGCGGGAGGAGCGGCTGGCCGACGCGTGGTGGCGGGTGCTGCGGGTGGCCGGGGCGCGCACGCCGTACCTGGTGTGGACGCGGACCGGTGCGGCGCACGTGCCGGCGCTGGTGGGGTGGAACACGGCGCACGTGCTGACGCCGGACGCGCTGGAGGTGGCCGCGGAGCGGGGTGGGCTGCACGGGGACACGCTGCTGGGGCGGCACGGGCAGGCGCAGGGTGCGCTGCGCGCGCTGGGGGAGGCGGGGGTGGACGTCGCCTCCTTGGCGGAGGCGTTGGCCCGGCGCGGCGCCTGAGGCGGCGCCCGCCGCCTCAGGCGCCGCCTCAGGCGGCGCCCGCCGCCGGCGGTGGGCCGCCGCCCCCGGCCCACCGTGGTGCGGGTGCGCGGAGCCTCAGGCCGTTGGCAGCGGCGTGCGGTCCGGGAACGGGGTGGATGTCAGGGTCAGGAGCGGGGCCGACTTCACCGCTGTCTCCTCGTACTCCGCCGCCGGGTCCGACAGGGCGACGATCGCGCCGCCCACCCCGTACCGCACCCGGCCCGGGGTGACCACGGCCGTGCGGATGACCACGCTCAGGTCGGCGGCGCCCGACAGGGAGAAGTAGCCGATCGCGCCCGAGTAGACCCCGCGCGGCCCGCCCTCCAGGCGGTCGATGATCTGCATCGTGCGGATCTTCGGCGCACCCGTCATCGAGCCCGGCGGGAACGCCGACCGTACGCAGCGCACCGGCGAACTGTCCGCGCGCAGCCGCGCGGTGACCTTGCTGACCAGCTGGTGGACCGTCGCGTACGTCTCGACGACGAAGACGTCGTCCGCCCGTACGCTGCCGATCTCGGCGCACCGGCCCAGGTCGTTGCGGACCAGGTCGACGATCATCAGGTTCTCGGAGCGGTCCTTCTCGTCCGTCGTGAGCGACGCGGCCAGCGCGGCGTCCTCCTCCGGGGTCGCGCCCCGCGGCCGGGTGCCCTTGATGGGCTTGGACTCGGCGAGGCCGTCCGAGGAGACCCGCAGGAACCGCTCGGGCGACGTCGACAGCACCGACACGTCCCCGAACTCCAGCAGCGCGCCGAACGGCGCCGGGCTCGTCCGCCGCAGGAGCCGGTAGCCGTCCCACGGGTCGAAGGCGCCGCGCGCCTCCGCCATGTTGGTCAGGCACACCTCGTAGCTCTCGCCCGCCGCGATCTCCTCCTGGCACGCGTCGATCAGCGCCAGGTACGCCCCACGGTCGTGGCGCAGCCGGATCCCGTCCACCGCGCCGGCGGGCCGTACCGGGTCCGGCGCGGGCGCAACCGCCGCGAGCGTGGTGAGGCGGCCCACCATCCGGGACAGCCACAGCTGCGCGGGCTCCTCGTCGTCGCCCTCCACCAGCGCCAGCAGGTACGTCGTACCGGTGACGTGGTCCAGGACGACCGCCCGGTCGGCGAACACCATGACGGCGTCGGGCTCCTCGGAGCGGTGCGCACGGTCGCCGCCGCACTCGCTCTTCAGCTCGTAGCCGAGGTAGCCGGTCCAGCCGAGCGCGAAGTCGCACGGCAGGGCGGGCACCTCGGTGTCGAGAGACGCCAGATCGCGGTCCAGCCACCCCAGGAACTCACCCGCGACGGTCTCCGCCTCACCGGCCGACGACCGCACCGTGACCGTCCCGCTGGCCACGTCGGCCGTCGCCACCCGGGCCAGCGGGCCGGTCGCGTCGCCCATCACGGAGAACCGGCCCTGGCTGTCGCGGGCGCTGCTGTCCAGCCAGAACGCGTGGTCCCGGCCCTGGAACAGCCGCTCGTACACGATCTCGTCGTCCCAGCGGGTGGGGAGTTCGCGGGTCAGGACCCTCAAGGCCCGCCGGTCCAACGGCTGGTGCACGGCCGGTTCGGGACCCGCGGGCGGGCGCAGCGTCACCGAGTCCCGCCGCGGCGTGTGCCGGCGCGACAGCTCCTGGAAGTTCGCCAGCAGCTCGTGCCCGAACCGTGTCGCGATCGACTCGGGGTGGAACTGCACGCCCCACAGAGGCCGGTGCCGGTGGCGCAGCCCCATCACCACCCCGTCCGGCGTCCACGCGGTGACCTCCAACTCCTCCGGCAGGTCGGTGACGGCGAGCGAGTGGTAGCGCACCGCCTCGAACGGCGACGGCAGCCCGGCGAACAGCCCGTCGCCCTCGTGCAGTACGGGCGACACCCTGCCGTGCCGCGGCTCGGGCGCCCGGCCCACGGTGGCGCCGTGGACGAGGCCGATGCCCTGGTGGCCCAGGCAGATGCCGAGCACCGGGCGGCGCGCGTCGCGGACGATCTCCCGGCAGATCCCGAAGTCGGCGTCCCGACCGGGCGTTCCGGGCCCCGGCGAGACGATCACGTTGTCGAAGTCCTCCACCATCGACGGCCGCCACCCCGGGTCGTCGTTGCGGACGACGACCGGCTCACGGCCGCAGGCCTCGGCCACGTAGTGGAACAGGTTGTAGGTGAACGAGTCGTAGTTGTCGACGAGCAGCGTGCGCACGAAGAGATCCCCCCTCTTCCCGTCAGGCCGCGAGCGGCGTGGACGAGGACACCCCGACCGGCTCGATCAGCAGCAGCATGTGCTCGACCATGTCGTCGTCGTACTCGCCCTCGCGGACCCGGCACGACGCCACGGTGCGCAGGACACGGCCGCACTCGTCGGCGATGCGGTACAGCGCGGGCAGGTCGCCGCGGCTGCTGAAGTGCAGCAGCGCCCGGCCGTTCGGCGTGGTCCAGTGCGGCGCCTGGTCGAGGTAGCGGCGGTGCGTCTGGTAGCCGGCGTCCACGTACGCGCGTTCGTGCACCGACTTGTACTCGTAGTCGTCGGGGCCCAGCACGTAGTTGGACGACCAGAAGATCGTGTCGAAGCGCTCGCCGCTGTCGATGCCCGAGAACAGGTCGCTGTGCAGGGACCTCAACCGCCGTGTCACACCGTGCCGTTCGGCGTTGATCGCCGCGTTCTCCACCGCGCGGGGGCTGATGTCGCACGCGACGACCCGCTCGCAGCCGGCGAGCGCCGCGGTCACCGCGATCAGGCCCGTGCCGCAGCCGATCTCCAGGAACGAACCTGCCGGGCGGACGGCGTCGCCCGGCTCGCTCAGCCCCAGGAAGTCCAGCGCGATCCCCGTCGACGGCGAGTACACAGGTGCGAAGACCTCGTCGAGCAGATCCCATTCGCGGCCGCTCATCGTGAACGTCCGCGGCCGGTCGGCCCGGGTCAGCGACTGGCGGCTGCGCTCCAGCGAACGTTCATAACTGCGTACCTGCGACGCGTTCGGCATGTGTCCCCCTGGCTCCGGTGCGCTGCTCCCCGCAGCGCCTGACATGGCCAGAGTGCGCCGCCGCGCCACGCCGGCGGAAGGTGATCAGATGACACAGTCCGCGCAGGTGGGCGGTGCCCGGGCCACCGTCACAGCCTCTGACCTGCGACGCAGCACGTGGACATTTGTTGACCTACGCGCTTGTTGACAACTACGTTGCCTCTGGGGAAGCGGATCTTTCATGGTCTAGGGGGAGGGGTTTCGTCATGCTGCCGGAGGACCGGTCGCTCGACGGGTACGCGTTCACCATGCTGGAACTGCTGGCTCGCGAGGCGCCTCCGGAACAGTTCGAGGACGTGGTGCGGGGGGCCGCCGCGGCGGGGGCCACGGAAGCCGACCTGGCCCTGCTGACGTCCGCGAAGGACCGGTCGCTGGAGATACGCCAGCTGTTCAGCAGACGCCAGCAGCGGGAGGCCGGACTGTCGGCGCTCGTCGACACCGCACGCGACCTGACGCTCCCCTACAGCCTGGACACCCTGCTGAAGGTCATCACCCGGCGGGCCCGGCTGCTGCTCGGGCTCGACATGTCGTGGTTGAGCCTGCACGACGCCGAGGACGGCGCGTCGGTCGTGCGGGCCGCCGACGGGCACGCCTCGGCGATCACCGTGGGCTTCCGCGTGCCGCTGACGGGCGGCGTGGGCCGGCACGCCAGGGAGCGGTCGGCGCCGTTCTGGACGCCGGACTACCTGCGCGACGAGGCGTTCGCGCACTCCGACATCATCGACAACGTCGTCCGTACGGAAGGGCTGCACGCCATCATGGCCGTGCCGCTCCAGCACGAGGAGTCCACGTTCGGCGTGCTGTACGTCGCCGACCGCAACGTACGGCACTTCCTGCCCGACGAGATATCCCTGATGACCTCGCTCGCGGACCTCGCGGCGGTCGCGATCGAGCGCACCACGCTGCTGGAGCGCACCCGCGCCGAGGTGACCGAGCTGGCCCGGGACACCTCGCGGGCCCGGGACTCCTCGACGGCGGCGCAGCGCCTGCACAGCGTGCACAGCAGACTCATCGACCTGGTCCTGGACGGCGGCGACCTGCGGGCCCTGGTGGACAGCGCCGCCGGCGAACTGGGCGGGGCGCTGGTGGTGCGCGGCCCGGCGGGCAAGGACATCGTGTCGGGCGGCGAGCCGTCCGCGCCGGCGGAAGGCAAGCCCGGCGCCGAGGCGCCGCCCGGGGCGGCGGGTGCGGTCGACGCCGTCGTCCTCGACTCCGCGATCCTCGACGCGCACGCCGAGGGCGGGCCCGTACGGTGCGGCAGCGAGCACCTGTGGGTGTGCCCCGTCACGGCCGGCGCGGAGAACCTCGGCACGCTGGTGCTGCGCCGCGGCGAGGACCTGACGTCCGACGGCGTACGGCTCCTCGGTCTGGTCGCGCAGAGCGTGGCCGTACTGCTGCTGATGCAGCGCAGCACCGCGGTCGCCGAGGGCCAGGTGCGCGACCAGCTGTTCAACGACCTCCTCAACGCCTCCCAGCTGCCGCCCCACCAGCTCGCCGAGCGCGCCCGGCGCCTCGCCGTCGACCTCAACGAGCCGCACGTCGTGGTCGTCGCCCGCCCCGAGGGCGGCGCACAGGGCCGCGCCGTCGTGTGGGCGTCGTCGTACGCGCACCGCATGTCGGGCCTCAAGTACGCGGACGGCGGCCGCATCGTGCTGCTCCTGCCGGGCTCCGACCCGTGCGCCGCCGCCAAGGCCGTGTCGCGGGAGCTGACCACCCTGCTGGGCCACCCCGTGACCGTCGGCACCGCCGGCCCGCTCACCACGCCCGCCGCCGTCAAGGCCACCTACCAGGAGGCGCAGCGCTGCCTGGACGCGCTCACCGCGCTCGGCGGCACCGGCTCCACCGCGTCCCCGCGCGAACTGGGCTTCCTCGGACTGCTGCTCGCCGACAAGCACGACATCGGCGGTTTCATCGCCTCCGCCATCGGGCCCGTCCTGGACTACGACAGCCAGCAGCAGACCGAGCTGCTGCGCACCCTGGAGGCGTACTTCACGTCCGGCTCCAGCCCCACCCGGGCCGCCGAGGCGCTGCACGTCCACCCCAACACGGTCTCGCGCCGCCTGGAGCGCATCACCGAACTGCTCGGCGCGGACTGGCAGGAGCCCGCGCAGGCCCTCGAAGTCCAGCTGGCCCTGCGCCTCCAGCGCGCCCGCCACACCCTCGGCGGCCGCCCCGCCACCGACCAGGCGGCGGCACAGGCTCCGGTCGGCTAGCACCGGGGCTCGCCCGTACCCATCAGGCCGGCAGGCCCGTCGCGTAGAACGCCGACGGCAGGGGGAGCGGCGACGTGCTCTCCAGGGCGCGGGCCGTGTGGGCGACCGACGCCAGGGTGATGTGGCGGTGCCAGCCCCGGTACGAGCGGCCCTCGAAGTCCCGCAGTCCGACCTGCTCGCCGACCGTCGTCACGTCGTGCGCGACCCGCCGGCTCAGCTTCGCCAGGCGCAGCAGCGCCGGTACGGGCGTGCCCGGCAGGGACGCCAGCCAGAACTCGGTGGGCGGCCGGCGCGGGTCGCGCCACTCGCCGAGCAGCAGCAGGGACTGCGACGGCAGGGCCACGGCCGCGCGGCGCGGCCGGGACGGCGCGGCGTCCGGCAGGGACACGCGTGCGGCCACCACCAGGGAGGCCCGCACGGTGCCCTGGCCACCACCACCCGGGTCGCTCCACTCCACCGGGCGGCGCAGCGCCTTGACCGACTCGGCGATCTGCTGCGCGGTCAGCCGGCCCGCGCCGAAGCCCGGCATCGAGGGGTCGGCCACGGCCAGCCCCGTCGTCGCCGACACCCGCACCAGCAGCGGCACGTCGGCGGCCCGGTACCGCAGGACCGTCGACCGCACGTCCGGGCCGCACGCGCCCAGCACCACCGGCCGGCGCGGCACGTCCCAGCCGAGCATCGTGTCCAGCACCGCGGCCGACGCGCACTCCTCCAGCGTCTCCTCCACCGCCTCGTCCGGGATCTCCGCCCGCCGGCGCCGCGTCGCGTCCCGCACCCAGCGGTCCGGCAGGTGCAGCCGCCAGCTGACCGGCGCGCTCATCTCCTCCGACGCGAACCACACCCCGAACGCGTGCTGCCCGCTCGTCGACTGGCCCAGCTGCGGCACGAACCTGCGGTCCACGCCCACCGAGTGCTCGCCCACCTTGGGGATCGCCATCGGCTGCACCACCCACGCCTGCGGCGGCATCACGTCCTGGAGGTAGCGGGCCAGGGCCTCCCGCATCACGGACCAGTCCCACGTCGAGTCGGCGATGAAGTGGTGCAGGCTCTGCTCGGCGGCGGCCCCGCCGCCCAGGTACGTGGCGATGTTCCGCATCGACTTGCGCCCGTCGACGGCGAGCAGTCCGCGCACGTACTGCTCGGCGCGCCGCCGCTGATCCCTTCTGCGAAGGGTCGCCGGGAACAGCGCGGTGGCCAGCTCCGCCACCACGTCGGAAGGCTGCGCGATCTCCGCCCACCCGTGGGGCGTCTCATGCCCTGCGAAGACAGCTCTGCTCACGACACTCCCGCCTCTGCGTCCGTTGACTCGTGACCGGGTTCCACACTGCCCCGCACGGGCCCCGCCGGAGGAGGTGGTGAGCGGACCCGATCCGCCCGCCGGATGGTGGTCCGGCCACCACCGACCCGGGCGAACCGGTCCGATACCCGCCCCCGGTGGCCCCCCGGGTGTGGTGCGGCCACCACCCCCGCCGCCCGCCGCACCCCGCGCACACCGCCGAGCGGCGGCTCCACCGCGACCTGACACAGTCCCCGCATCTGACGAAGTAGCCGCCACCTGACAAGGACCGGCGACGGCTGTTGAGGCGACTCCCGGCCGCTCCACACAGTGAGCGGCACGAAGGACGTCCCCCCTCGGGACGTTCGCTCACTTCACTGGAGTACATGCCATGTCTCAACCCAGCAGCGGGCCACGCCCCGGTACGGCACCGCTGGCCGAAGCCGTACTGGCGGTGGCCCGCAGGGACATCGCCTCGTTCCACGCACTCCCCCTCTCCCACGGCGGCTCCCTGCGCAACTCCCCGTTCCGCGAGGTCTACGAGTCGCTGTTCGGTACGGCGCAGCTCGCCGCCGACGTGTCGTACAGCGGCACGATGCTCGACTCGTTCTTCCGGCCCCGCGGACCGCTCCGCGCGGCCCAGCGGCTCGCCGCGGAGAGCTTCGGCGCCGACACCACGCTCTTCCTGTCCGCCGGCACCACCACCGCGAACCGGGTCGCCCTGTCCACGCTCGTCGGCCCCGGCAGCCGCGTCCTCACCGACCGCAGCTGCCACCAGTCGGTGCACTTCGCGCTCGGCGACATCGGCGCCCGCACCGACTACGTACCGATGCGGCGGTGCTGCGACGAGTGCCCACGCACCTTCGCCGACCTCGGGCAGCTGCTGGAGATGTTCGGGCGGGCCGTCGCCGACGGTCAGGCGTACGACGCGGTCGTCCTGTCCGCCGTCTCCTACGACGGTGTGCGCTACGACCTGCCGACGCTGCTGTCCGCGCTCGCCCAGATGTACCCGTCCGTGTCCGTCCTCATCGACGAGGCGTGGGGCGCCGGCCACCGGTTCCACCCGCGGCTGCGGGAACTGACCGCGCTGCACACGCTCCAGCAGCTGCGCGCCACCGACGCCTCCCTGCCCATGCGGGTCGCCGTCACGCACTCGGCGCACAAGTCGATGTCGGCGCTGCGGCAGGGCTCCTACCTGCACCTCGTCGGGGACGAGGAGCTGCAGGAGCAGGCCACGCAGGCCCTGTTCCGGCACCACACGACCTCGCCCAGCTGGCCCGTCCTCGCCAGCCTGGACCTGGCACGGCTGCAGTCGGCCACCGAGGGCGAGGCGCTCCTCGACCGGGCCCTGCACCTGGCGCAGACCCTGCGCACCGAGATCGAGACGGACGCCCGGCTCTCCGCGTACCGGCTGCTCGGCCCCGAGGGCCACCTCGGCGACCCGCGGCTCCTGGTGTCGGACGACCCGACGCGCGTCCTGGTCTCGATCGCCGAACTCGGCATCACCGCCGCCGACTTCCGGCGCATCCTCTTCGACGACTACGCGCTGTACGTCGCCCGGGAGAGCGGCGACGCCGTGGTGTTCCACCTCCACATCGGCGTCGACGAGGCGACCCTGCTGCGGCTCCTCGACGCGCTGCGCACCATCCAGCGCACCTACCGCAGCACATCGGCGGCGCTCGCGGGGGGCACCTCCGACCGGTTCATCATCGCCTACCCGCCGGGCATCCCCATCGCCGTCCCGGGCGAGCAGCTGTGCGACCGCACCCGCGACCAGCTGGCCGCGCTGCGCACCAGCGGCTGCGAGATCTACACCCTGCAGAACGCCCCCCACGCCTCCGCCGGCACCCCCCAACTGGCCACCGCGGCCGCCGGCCCCGCCACCTCCACCGCCTCCACGGCGACGAACGGAACGGAGTAACCCATGATCAGGCTCACCGACATCCGCAAGCACGCCGCCGAGCGCCCCGACCACCTCGCCGTGGCCGACGGCGACACCCGGCTCACCTGGGCCGACCTGGCCGAACAGGTCGCGCGCACCGCGACCGGCCTCTCCGAACGCCTCCCCGACCCACGCCCCGCCCGGGCCGTGTTCCTCGCCGGGAACAGCTGGGAGCTGATGGTCCTCATGGCCGCCTGCACCACCCTCGGCGTACCGTGCATCGGCCTCGACCACACGGCGAGCCCCGAGGCCACGCTCGGCGCGCTCGACCAGCTGAAGCCGACCGTCGTCATCACCGACCGCGCCCACCGCGGGCTGCTGGAGCGGGCCGCCTGGCCCGGCACGCCCGACGCCCTCCACGTCGACGTCGACCGCGACGGCGCCGCCGAACGCCCCGCCGAGGCCGTGGCGTTCGCCGAGCTGGCCGCGGCCGAGGCCGCGCCCGTCCAGCCGGTGGAGCAGCCCTTCGAGGCGTTCTCCTTCACCTCCGGCACCAGCGGCATACCGAAGCTCGTCATCCGCCGCACGTCCTTCGAGGCGCGGCGGCTGGCGAGCCTCGTAGATCAATTCGCTTTCGGTCAGGACGATGTCCACCTCGTGACCGTCCCGCTGTACCACACGTCGGGGCCCGGCTGGGCCCGGGTGTTCCTCGCGCTCGGCGGCTCCGTCGTCCTCGGCCCGTACGAGGACCCGGCGGCCCTCGCCCGGCTCATCGAGGACGAGGGCGTCACCACCACCCTGATGGTGCCGCCGGTCCTCACCCGGCTCGTCGCCCACCCGGCGTCCGAGCACCTGCACCGCACGAGCCGCCTGCGGTTCGTCCTGTCCGGCGGCCGCCACCTCAACCGGTGGGTCATCAACAACGCCTGGGACCGGCTCGGCCCCGTCCTGCACCTCTACTACGGCACCACCGAGAGCGGCCTCAACACCATCATCACGCCGGAGGAGCTGCACGTCGCGCCCTGCCGCTCCGGCCGCCCCCTCGACGGCAACACCATCGCGATCCTCGACCCGGACGGCGTACCGCTGCCGCCCGGGACGCGTGGCCGCGTCGCCATCGCGAGCTACCAGCTGATGGACAGCTACGCCACGGTCGAGCCGCCGTTCCTCCACCTCGACCTGGGCGACGGGCAGGGTGAGCAGAAGTTCCTGCTCACCGGCGACAGCGGCGTCATCGACGAGGAGGGCAGGCTCGAACTGACCGGCCGCAGCGACGGCGTCGCCAAGGTCGAGGGCATCAGCCCCCTCGACGTGAACATCTTCGGCCTCGAGTCCGACCTGATGGACCTCCCGTGCGTCCGCGAGACCGCGGTGCTCCGCGTCGACCTGCCGGAACTGGGAGACGCGCTCATCGTGCCGTTCGCCCCGGTCTCCCCGGAGCGCGAGGCGAGCGGCCACCGCGCCGTGCAGGCCGCCTGCGACCGCCGCGTGCCGTGCCTGCCGAACTACGTCGTCCCCGTCGACGCCATCCCGTACAGCCCGACCGGCAAGGTCCGCGCCACCCGGCTGCTGGAGGCCGTACTGCCGCGGGTGCTGGCGCTGCGCCAGAGCCAGCTCGTAGCGGCCTGACCCCCGCCGGCGGGGGCGGCGGCCCCACCCGCCGCCCCCGCCGGCCGGGACCCCTCAACCCACTCGCTCCACAAGGAGATTCCTCGTGTCCACCAAGAGCCGTCTGCTGACCGGCGCGGCGTTCGCCTTCCTCGCCCCCGTCATCTGGGGCGGCATGTTCCCCATCGCCAACGACCTCATGCCGACGGTCGACGTCTTCCACATGACGCTGATCCGCTACGTGACGGCGGCAGCGATCCTCCTGGCGCTCCTGCTCGCCGTCGAGGGCCGCCCGGCGTTCTCCTTCGAGGGCAAGGGCACCCGGGCCTTCCTGCTGGGCGCCTCCGGATTCGCCGGATTCGGACTCCTCGCCTTCACGGCCCTGGACTTCACCACCCCGACGAACGTGTCCCTGATCATGGCGATGATGCCGTCGATCTCCGTCGTCATCGGCGCGCTCCAGACCCGCAAGGCCCCGCCCGGCTACACCGTCGTCACCGTCCTCACCGCCCTCGCCGGCGTCTCCCTCGTCATCACCAAGGGCCACTACGGCGAGCTGTTCTCCGGCGGCCAGGCCCTCGGCGAGCTGATCGCCCTCGCCGGCGCGACCTGCTGGATCCTCTACACCCGTGGCGCCGCGTCCTTCCCCGGCTGGTCCCCGCTCCGCTACACGGCCCTGACCACCGCGGTCGGCTGCGTCTCCATCGCCGCGGCGACCGCGGTCGCCGTCCTCACCGGCTACGTGTCGACGCCGTCGCTCGGCGCGGTGACCGCCGGCTGGGCGCACCTCCTCTATCTGATCGTCCCGGCGGGCGTCATCGCGGTCTTCAGCTGGAACAAGGGCATCGGCCTGCTCGGCCCGCTGAACGGCGCCCTGTTCATGAACCTCGTGCCGATCACCACCTTCACCATCGCCATCGCCGGCGGCTACGAGCCCCAGGGCATCGAGCTGCTCGGCGCGGCCGTCGTGGTGGCCTCCCTGGTCGCCAACAACGTCATCTCCCGCCGCGCGGCGGCCCGCGCGGAGCGCGCGGCCCAGTCCCCGCAGCCCCAGCCCCCGTCCCGCCCCCTGGCCACGGCCCGCGGCTGACATCCCCCCAGAACGGCAACCGCCCCGCCCGGAACCTCCGGCCGGGGCGGCTGCCGTTTTCCGCTCCCGGGCGGACACGGTTGGCGTACCAGGCCGTATCCGACACCCGCACGGCTCGTTGTCCGCCCGCAGCACACGCAACGCGATTCGCAGGGAGAACCCATGACTGTCAGCGCGCAGCACCGGATGCAGTTCGAAGAGATCGACACCGATGGCGACGGCTACATCACCGCGGATGAGCTGAAGGAGTCCCTCCAGGGCGACGGCAAGGTCAGCCCTGAGAACCTCGCCGTGATCGTCCGGATGGCCGACGAGGACGGGGACCGCCGTATCGACCTCGACGAGTACGCCAAGTTCGTGAGGTAGGCGCCTGACGCCGGCGCGCGGTGATGCAGGAAGCCCCCGACCCCAGGTACTGGGGGTCGGGGGCTTCCTACGGTCATCCCTCACGCGTGGGCGTACTCCAAGTCGTCCACGACCTCGTCGTACTTGATGCCGACCCACTCCAGGTAGCCGAAGAGGCGGTCCGAGCAGGCGTATTCGCGGTGGGCGCGGGCGCCCGCGATGAGGGCCGTGGCCGCCACGTCGGCGAGGGCGGACGGCGGGAGGGCCGTCACCGTGCCGGGGGCGACCAGTTCCTCCACGTACCGGGTCGGGCGGCGGTCCGGTGCCGGGTCGTACGCGTCCGTCCACAGCAGCCGCTGCGGATGCGCGCCCGCGTCGGCCAGCGCCCGCCACTCCGGCGACGCGTACCGCTCCGTGAACGTGCGGTGCGCGAGGCGGGCCGCCGCGAGGGCCGCCCGGCCGCGCAGCGCCTTGGACTCGTCCGTGCCCGCCCGGTCCAGCAGCTTGTCGACCTCCGTGTCCAGGGGGCTCAGCCGGAACGCGGCCGTGGACGGGATGAGCGACAGGTCCAGGCCCCTGCGCCCGGCCTGTTCCAGGCCGGCCAGGTGGGCCCGTACGACCTGCGCGTACCGGCGGGCCGAGAACACCGGGCCCGCCTGGACGCCCGTGCCCTCCGCCAGCAGCGGGGTGATCGCGGCCACCCCCGCGGTGGTCGCAGGCACGGTGACCAGCAGGTTGGGCCGGCCCGTCTCGCGCGCCACGTACCGGGCCTCGCGGACGTGCCCGGCCGTGTCGGCGGGCCGCGCCGCGGGATCGCGCAGGCTCACCAGCCCGTCCCGGCCCCCGGTCCGCTCCCACACGGGCAGCAGCAGGTCGCACGCCCAGCGGGCCGCGTCGATCGCCTCGTCCCCGCCCGTGAGGGTCAGGCCGGTGATCTGCCCGGTGGCCACCAGCTCGCCGATCCGGGCCTGGTCCAGTACCTCGGGGGCTTCCAGCCATACGGACACCCCCTCCGCCGCCAGTCGCGCCACGGCGTTGTTCATGGGAGACCTCCCTTTCCTCTCATCCGGGTCAGCCGAGCACGAAGAGCTTCTTGGGGTTCTCCAGGACCGCGGCGACATCGGCCAGGACCTTGGAGCCCAGCTCGCCGTCGACGAGCCGGTGGTCGAAGGACAGGGCGAGGGTGGTGACCTGACGCGGTCGCACCTTGCCCTTGACGATCCAGGGCTGGAGCTTGATGGCCCCGACCGCGAGGATCGCGGACTCGCCCGGGTTGAGGATCGGCGTACCGGTGTCGACGCCGAAGACGCCGACGTTGGTGATCGTGATCGTGCCGCCCTGCATGGCCGTGGGCGGGGTCCTGCCCTCCCTCGCCGTGGTCACCAGGTCGGCCAGCGCCACCGCCAGTTCCGGCAGGGTCTTGGCGTGGGCGTCCTTGATGTTCGGGACGATCAGGCCGCGCGGGGTCGCCGCGGCGATGCCCAGGTTCACGTAGTGCTTGAGCACGATCTCCTGGGCGGGCTCGTCCCAGGACGCGTTGATCCCGGGGTTGCGGCGGATCGCCACCAGCAGCGCCTTGGCGATCAGGAGCAGCGGGTTGACCCGCAGGCCGGCCATGTCCTCGTCGGCCCGCAGCTCCTCGACCAGCTTCATCGTGCGCGTCACGTCGACCGTGACGAACTCCGTGACGTGGGGCGCCGTGAAGGCGGACCCCACCATCGCCTGCGCGGTCGCCTTCCGTACGCCCTTGACGGCGATGCGGGTCTCCCTCGCGTCTGCGGGCACCACCGGCACCACCGGCTCCGGCGGCGCAGCCGCCCGTCGTACGTCGTCGCGCGTCACCACGCCCTCCGCCCCCGTCGGCGTGACGGCGGCCAGGTCGACGCCCAGGTCCTTGGCCAGCTTCCGCACGGGCGGCTTGGCCGGCGGGCGCGCCTCGGGCGCCGGGGCCGGGGCCGTGGAGGCCGGCTGCTTGCGCGGGCGCCGCTTCGTGGAAGTCTCCGTCACGCCGTAGCCGACGAGGACGGGCTGCCGCGCCCCGGGCTCGGGTGCGGCCTCGGCCTCCACCCGTACGGAGATGATCGGTTGGCCCACGTCGACCGTCGCCCCCGCCGGGTACCGCAGCTCGTGCACCACCCCGTCGTACGGGATCGGCAGTTCGACGGCCGCCTTCGCGGTCTCGACCTCGCAGACGATCTGGCCGTCGGTGACCTTGTCGCCCGGCCGGACGTGCCAGGCCAGGATCTCGGCGTCGGTGAGCCCTTCACCGACGTCCGGCATCTTGAACTCGTGGATCACGGCTCCTCCTCAGTGCGCCAGTGAGCGGTCGACGGCGTCGAGCACCCGGTCGAGGCCCGGCAGGTACTCCTCCTCCAGGCGGGACGGCGGATACGGCGAGTGGTAGCCGCCGACCCGCAGGACCGGGGCCTCCAGGTGGTAGAAGCACCGCTCGGTGATCCGCGCGGCGATCTCCGCACCCGAGCCGAAGAAGACCGGGGCCTCGTGCACCACGACCAGCCGGCCCGTCTTCGTCACCGAGGCCTGGATCGCGTCGAAGTCCAGCGGTGACACCGACCGCAGGTCCAGGACCTCCACCGACCTGCCCTCCTCGGCGGCCACCGCCGCCGCGTCGAGACACGTCCTGACCGTCGGCCCGTAGCCGACGAGCGTCAGGTCGGTGCCCTCGCGGACCACGCGGGCGGCGTGGAGGCCGCCGGGATCCGCGCCGGTGTCCACGTCGCCCTTCTCGTAGTACCGCCGCTTCGGCTCGAAGAAGATCACCGGGTCGTCGCTCCGGATGGCCTGCCGGAGCATCCAGTACGCGTCCGACGGGGTCGACGGCGACACCACCTTCAACCCCGCCACGTGCGCGAACAGCGCCTCGGGCGACTCGCTGTGGTGCTCGACCGCGCCGATGCCGCCGCCGTACGGGATCCGGATCACCACCGGCAGCCTGACCCGGCCCAGCGACCGCGCGTGCATCTTGGCGAGCTGCGTGACGATCTGGTCGTACGCGGGGAAGACGAAGCCGTCGAACTGGATCTCCACGACCGGCCGGTAGCCCCGCAGGGCCAGGCCGATCGCGGTGCCGACGATGCCGGACTCGGCGAGCGGCGAATCCATCACGCGGTGCTCGCCGAAGTCCTTCTGCAGGCCGTCCGTGATGCGGAACACCCCGCCGAGCCGGCCCACGTCCTCGCCCATGACGAGGACCTTCGGGTCGCTGTCGAGCGCGTGCCGCAGCGACTCGTTCAGGGCCTTGCCGAGCGTCATGCGGGTCACCGTCATGGCCGTGCCACCTCCTCCGCGAACTGCTCCTGGTACGCGGCGAACAGGGCCCGCTCCTCGTCGACGAGCGCGTGCCCGTCCGCGTACACGTGGTCGAACAGCGACGGGAACCCGGGGTCGGGCATGGCCCGCACCCCCGCCCGCACGCTCCGCGCCAGCGCCTCGCCCTCCGCCTCCACGTCCGCGAAGAACGCCTCGTCCGCCAGGCCCTGCCGCTCCAGGTGCGTGCGCAGCCGCAGGATCGGGTCGCGGGCCTCCCACGCGGCCACCTCCGCCGCGTCCCGGTAGCGGGTCGGGTCGTCGGACGTCGTGTGGGCGCCCATGCGGTACGTGAACGCCTCGATCAGCGCCGGGCCCTCGCCGCGCCGGGCGCGCTCCAGCGCCCAGCGGGTCACGGCCAGGCAGGCCAGCACGTCGTTGCCGTCGACGCGCACACCCGGGAAGCCGAAGCCGCGGGCCCGCTGGTGGAGGGGGACGCGGGTCTGCCGCTCGTTCGACTCGGAGATCGCGAACTGGTTGTTCTGGCAGAGGAAGACGACCGGCGCGTCGTACACGGCCGCGAAGTTGAACGCCTCGCTCACGTCGCCCTGGCTGGTGGCGCCGTCGCCGAAACAGGCCAGGACCGCCGTCTCGGCGCCGTCCTTGGCGAGGCCCATCGCATAGCCGGTGGCGTGCAGCGTCTGCGAGCCGATGACCAGCGTGTAGAGGTGGAACCGCCGCTCCTCGGGGTCCCAGCTGCCGTTGGTCACGCCACGGAACAGCGCCAGCAGGTCCAGCGGGTCCACGCCGCGGCACAGGGCCACGCCGTGCTCCCGGTAGCTGGGGAAGACGTGGTCGTCGTCCCGCAGGGCGCGGGCGGCACCCACCTGCGCGGCCTCCTGGCCCAGCAGGGAGGGCCACAGGCCCAGTTCGCCCTGGCGCTGGAGCGTGACGCCCTCGCCGTCCACACGGCGGGCGAGGACCATGTCGCGGTACAGGCCGCGCAGCTCCTCGGGGCTCGGGTCGATGTCGTGGACGGGGTGGTGGACGCGTTCGCCCTCGGGGGTGAGCAGCTGGACGAAGTCCGTGCCGGTGGCCGGGTCGACGGCGGCGGTGGTGGTCATACCTTCTCTCCGATCCCCAGGTCCGTGATCGCCGCGGCGACCGCCTTGACCAGCGACGAGGCCCGCTTGTCGTCCGGGCCGAGGGCGATGAGCCGGTTCATGACGTACGAGATGCCGACGCCGACCCGCGGCCAGGCCTGGTTGGCGGAGCCGCCGGCGCCGTCGTGGCCGAAGGAGTTGCCGTCCGGGCCGGGGCGCGGGTTGGTCCGCAGCCGGTAGCCGCCACCGCCGTACACCATCGGCACGTCGATCAGCTGGTCCGTCTTGCTGACGTGGGGGGCGCGGGCCTCGTCGAGGAGGCGGCGCGACAGGATCGCGGGCTCCTCGCCGTCGGGGCGCACGGCGTCGGCGGCCAGCAGGCCGTAGAAGGTGGCGAAGGCGCGGGCCGAGCCGATGACGTTGGCGGCGGGGATGAGCGAGTGCCGGCGGTCGGGGCGGTTCCACGTCTCCTCGTCCTCGGGGAACGGGATCGGGTTCTGCCAGATCCGCTGGGTCAGCGGGTCCTCGCTGGTGAAGTAGCCGGTGAACTGGTCGCGGAAGCCCGGCCCGTACTCGGTGCGGGCCATCCGGCCGTTCAGCTCCTCGGGGATGCCGAAGTGGATGTCCAGGCCGTGGGGGCGGGCGACCTCCTCCGCGAAGAACCGGTCGAGCCGCCGCCCGTCGGCGCGCCGCACGACCTCGGCGACGATCCAGCCGGCCGCGTACGGGCCGTACAGGATGCCCTCGGCGCGCGGGTCGCTCTCGGGCGCCTGGTCGGCGAGGAGCTTGGCCATGCCCTCGGCGTCGCTCAGGTCCCTCTGGGCGAGGGGCGCGGCGACGGCGGGCATCCGGGCGGTGAAGGTGACGACCTCGCGGACGGTGATGTGCTCCTTGCCGGCGGCGGCGAACTCGGGCCAGTAGCGGGCCACGGGCGCGTCGAGTTCGACGACGCCGCGGTCCACGAGGAGCAGCAGCGCGGTGACCATGATCCCCTTGCTGCCGGAGAAGATCAGCTGGAGCGTGTCGCGGTCCCAGGGGCGGCCGGTGGTGGAGTCGGCGAGGCCGCCCCACAGGTCGACGACGAGTTCCCCGTCGAGGGTGACGGCGAGCGCGGAGCCGTTGTCGTCGCGCTCGGTGAAGTTCCGCGCGAACTCCTCGCGTACGCGCTCGAATCCGGGGGCGACGCGGCCGTGGACGACGACGTCGGGGTGGGCGGACGCGGATGCGGGCATGGGGTTCTCCGTTCGAAGGCGGCGAAGGCGTCGGTGGTGGTGAGGAATGAGGAATGAGGAAGGGAAGGGGAAGTGCGGGCCTCAGCGGGCCCGGTACGGCGGGAGGGTGAGCCGCAGCCCCGCCGCGGTCGTGGTCACGGTCACGTCGCGGAAGTCCGCGATCCTGGGCACGCCCAGCGCGGCCGGGCCCTCGTGCGGGCCGACGACGACGGCGGAGCCGCCGGCGGCGTGCGCGGCCTCCAGGCCCAGTTCGGCGTCCTCGAAGACGACGGCGGCGGTCGGCGGCACGCCGAGGCGGGCGGCCGCCGCGAGGTAGCCCTCCGGGTCGGGCTTGCCACGGCGTACGTCGTCGGCGCTGACCACGACGTCGGGCATCGGCAGCCCCGCCGCGGCCATCCGCCGCTCGGCCAGCTCACGGCCCGCCGAGGTGACCAGGGCCCAGCGGCCGGGCGGCAGCGCGGCCAGCAGCTCCGCCGCGCCCGGCACGGCGACGGTGCCGCGCGTGTCGGCGATGTCCCGGGCGACCAGCCACTCCGTCTCGGCGGCCACGTCCACGCCCTGCGGGGCGTGCCGGGCGACCGTCTCGGCCGTGCGCCGGCCGTGGGCGCTCGCGAGGATGACCTCGGCGTCGAGGCCGTGGCGCACGGCGAACCGCCGCCAGGTCCGCTCGACCGCCTCCGTGGAGTCCACGAGGGTGCCGTCCATGTCGAACAGCAGGACGTGCGCGGTGAGTTCGGTGGTCGTGGTGATGCTCATCGGTCTCCCCGATTCGGTACGTCGTCGCGGGTACGCCCGCGCCCGAGCCGTTCGGCGTGGGTGCGGGTCCTGGCGAGGTCCAGCGCGAGGCGGGCCTCGTCGCCGTCGCGGTGGTCGTTCTCCAGCACCAGCGCGCGCGGCGGCGGCAGGTGGCGGGCGACCGCGGCGAGGGCCGCCCCCACCTCGCCGTCGCCGTCGCCGAGCAGCGGCGTGCGGTCGGTGCCGGCGACGCCGTCCTTGACGTGGACCTGGTCCGCGAACCGGACGCCGCGCCGGGTGGCCTCCTCGACGAGGCCGGGGACGGCCAGGCCGGCCGCCTTCGGGTTGTACGTGTCCAGCAGCAGCCGGAAGGCGGGGGAGCCGACCCGGTCGGCCAGCTCCACGGCGCCGTCCGGCGCGAGGACGTTCTCGCTCGCGACGAGCAGCCCGCGGGCCTCCGCCTCGGCGGCCGCCCACGCCAGCACCCGGGCGGTACGGCGCAGACCCTCCGGCCCGTCGATGGCGCTGCGCCGGAAGCTCGGCACGAACACCAGGGGCACACCGAGGGCGTGCGCCACGTCCAGGAGTCGGGCGAGGACCCGGCGGACCTCCGCCGCGGCGGCGGTGCCCTCGGGCGCGGTCAGGCCGATGTCGTTGAGGGTGTTCGCGGTGACCCCGAGCAGCGCGACGCCCGTGGCCGCGGAGGCGTCCCGCAGGGCGTCGACACTGCCGGCCGCGTCGAGCCGGGGCCCCCGCCCGGGCCCCCCGAGGTCGAACTGCACGCCCTCGACCCCGAGCCGCCGGGCCAGCTCCAGCACGTCCACGCCATGCCGGTCCACCCGCCAGGCGGCCAGCCCGACAGCGGGCGTGCCGAGGCGGCTGCCGCCGTTCCCGCTGTGGGCGGTCGCTCCGTTCCTCGTTGTGGGCAGTCGTTCCGCAGGGCGATGGGGGTCCCCCCCGCTCGAGCGAAGCCGAGAGCTCGGGGGAGGGTGGGCACCACGAGGAACGGCCCCCGGCCCAGGGCCTCGCGCACCACCCACCGCCGGAGCGGGGGCCTGGCCGACGGGTACAGCGTCACGGCGGCCCGCGCTCATCGCCCGCCCCCGAGCTCCCGCGCCGCATCCCACCGCACCGCCATCTTGATCAGCCGGCGCCCGTCGACAGTGCGCCGCCGGCTGACGGCGAGCCGGCCCATGATCCGCACGGCCTCCCCGGGCGTCACCACATGGGTGACGAGGTCCCGGTACCGCCCCGGCTCCCGGCACAGCTCCTCCGCCGCGTCCAGCAGGTGGCAGTTGGCGACCCCCCGGTGACCGAAGACCCGTATGGGCCGCCCGTCGGCGGTCGTGAGGTCCGCGATACGCGGCGGCTCGGGCACGCCCGCGCAGTTGGCGGCCCGTATCGCGCCCAGGTCCACCCCGGGCAGCGCCGGGATCGTCGCCGGCCGCGGCACCCCGCCCAGCAGGTCCACCAGGACCTCCCGGCCCTCGGTGGCCGCCAGGGCGGTCTCCAGGCACGCCAGCATCGCCACGCAGGGCGTCGCCAGCAGCACCGCGACCGGCCCGTCGGCGAGCGCCGCGCCCAGCTCGGCGGGGGTGAACCGGCCGTGCTGGAAGGCCACGTCGGCGCGGTGCGGCGCCGCGGCGCTCCACTCCACGCCCTCCGCCGTGTGGTGCACGTGGACCGTGCGCACGTCGTCGCCGAGCCACTGCCGTGCCGTACGGACGGCGAGGTGGCCGACCGTGCCGTCGCCGAAGACCAGCAGCGTCCTCGGCCGGATCGTGCGCAGCGCGAGCGACGCGTAGCGGACCACCGCCAACGGCTCGACCAGCGCGGCCAGTTCGGCCTCCGGTGCCTCGGGCAGGGGGACCACGAGGCCGTCGCGGACGGCGGTGGCCGGGATGAGGGCCCGCTCCTGGAGGAGCCCGTCCACGTTGTGCCCGAGCAGGAACGACGGGTCCGTCCGGTGCGTCGGGTTGACCACGACGAGCGTGCCCGGCGCCAGGCGCGGATCGGTCCCGGGCCCGGCCGTGACGACCCGCGCCACGCCCTCGTGGCCGAGGACGGGCGCCCCGTCCCTGCGCAGGCCGCGCAGCATCTGGAGGTCCGTACCGCACAGTCCGGACACCAGCGGGGCGACGGACAGCTCGCCCGGACCCGGCTCGACGGTGGGCCGGGGCAGCAGGTGCAGCCCGCGGTCGTCGCGGACGATCGCCGGGTGCGTCGCCGTGGCGGAGGCGGCCGGACCGGTGTGCGTCAGCTCCTCCATGCGCCGCCCGGTGGCGGCGGCGAGCGCCGCGATGCCCGCGCCGATCAGCCCGTTGGCCTCACCGGGGCCGCACACCCCGATGTGGTCCTCGATCCACTCCGGCGCCCGCTCCCCGGTCAGGTACAGCCCCTGCCGACGCAGGTGCCCGAGGACCGCGGCCCGGTAGTGCCGGCCCAGGGCGACGGCCGCGCCGCCGGTGAGGGCGAGTTCGTCGATCTCCGGGTCCAGGCTGAGCGCCGTGCGCAGCACGTCGGCGACCGGGGCGGTGACCGCGTCGAGGAGTTCCCCGGCGAGCTGGTCGCCCGCGTCGAGCGCCGCCCCGAACGCCGCCTCGAAGGGCTCGCCCGCCTCCATGGCCTTGCCCAGCGGGGACGCGTCCCAGCCGGCCCCGTCCCGCTCCCGCAGGACGTCCGCCATGCGCCGGATGCCGGGGCCGGAGGCGTACGCGGCGACATGGCCGTCCGTACCGCAGTCGCAGCGCAGGACGACCGGCTCGCCGGCCAGGGACGCGGCCGCCGGGAGGTGGCCGACCTCGCCCTGGAGGCCGGCCCCGTCCGTGGCGATGACGTCACGGCGGCGGTCGATGGTCCGGCAGGCGATGCCGGAGCTGATGGTCATCAGCAGCACCTTGCGGTGCCCCTGGCAGCGCGGCGACGACGCGAAGTGCAGCAGGGCCGCCGTCACGTCGTTCACGACGTGCCAGTCGACGTCGGGCCGCCGCTCGTACAGCAGACCCGGCAGGTCGAGGATCGTCGTCTCGTCGCCGAACAGCGGCGCGGAGCCGTAGACGATGCCGCTGCGCTGGTTGAGCGCGGCCCCGAAGGACACCCCGGCGACCGCGGGCGGCCCGCCGGGGGCGGCGGCCGGCACGGCGGCGCACAGGGCGTCGATCAGCCGGTCCCGCAGTTCGGCGACGGGCGCGTCCGGGTTGAGCAGGTGGCTGGGCGTGGGCTCGTCGACGAGGTCGGCCAGGCCGCCCCGCGGGGACCAGACGGCCCGCCGCAGGTGCGTTCCTCCCACGTCGAAGACGGTGACGTTCACGACCCGTCCCGAACGCCGTCGCGCGTCCCCGCGTAGGCGTGGACGAACTCCAGGGCGCGCCGCAGCTCGTCGCCCGTGACGTCGTTGACGAACACGCAGTCGCCGATGCCGTTCGTCAGCGGCAGCCGCTGCAGGCCGTCGCGGTGCTTGACCGCGTCGGCGAGCCCGACCTCCAGCAGCTCCGGCGTGAACACCGGGTGGGCGATGGGCAGTCGGGCCGCGACCATCAGGCCGAGCGCCCGCTCCGCGTCGGCCTGCGACAGCAGGCCACGGCCGACGGCGAGCGCCACGCACACCGCCATGTCGACGGCGACGGCCTCGCCGTGCAGCAGCGGCGGGTCGGCGCGCAGCTCCAGCGACGGGCTGAAGGTGTGCCCGTAGTCGACGGAGCGCTCCAGCACCCACTCCCACAGGTTGGGCTCCAGCTCGTCGAGCATGCCGGCGATGGCCCGCGACACGACCTCGCCCATGGCCGGGCCGCAGTCGGCGAGCGCGTCCCCGTCGATGCCGGCGACGGTCTCCTCCAGCAGCCGGAACAGCGAGGCGTCCTTGATCAGCGCCATCTTGATGATCTCGGCGAGGCCGTTGGCGATGTGCCGCGGCTCGACCGTGCGCAGGAACTCGGGGTCGATCAGCGTGATCTCGGGCGCGAAGTAGGTGCCGAGGCGGTTCTTGTGCGTGCCGTGGTTGACGCCCGTCTTCACGCCGACGCCCGCGTCGACCTGGCCGACGAGCGTGGTGGGCACGCGGACGTAGGGGGCGCCGCGCCGGTAGAGGCTGGCGGCCAGGCCGACCACGTCCATGAGCACGCCGCCGCCCACGACGACGACCTTCTCGGTACGGCGCAGGATGCCCATCTCGGTCATGGCCGCGGTGACCTCGACGGCCTGCTCCAGGTTCTTGGTGTCCTCGTCGCCCGGCATGACCTTCCAGCGGGCGTCGACCCGCCAGGCGTCGAAGTACGCCCGCAGCGCCTTGCCGTACAGGCCGTCGACGACCTTGTCGACGACGACGAGGGTACGTACGGAGGTGTACCCGTCGGCGCCGACCGAGCGGGCCAGGGCCGGGTTGTCGGGGTTGAGCAGACCGCGGGTCAGGTTCACCTCGTACCCGACGGGCTGCCGCGCCTGCACGTACCAGCTGAGGTCCGGCGGGCGGGGGATGTCGAGGGCGGTGGTGAGGCTGCGCGGCTGCGCGGTGGTGATCTCGGTCATCGCGTGGCTCTCCCTGTCTGGGACGGGACGTCTGGGACTGGCGTCGGCGTACGGGCGGCGGTGACCGTACGGGGAGTGGTGCGGTGTTCGGCCGCGTCCCCGCCGCCCGGGATGGGGTGGCGGGGACGCGGCGGTGTCGGCGGGGATCACCCGCCGAGGTCTTGCGGACGCCCACCGGGCCCGGGCCGGCGGCCGGGGGAGGAACCGACCGGCACCGGGAGGGTCACCCGGCGGACGTCCACGACTGTGGTGTGGCGGCGTCCTGCGGCCGCGGGCCCCACGGCACGGGCCCTGGGCCCGTCGGCCCCCGCGGTGCCGGGCCGCTGCCCATGGGACTGCAGGGCGTTGGGCGTGGGCCCGTCGAGGCGTGTGCGGGTTGGGCGTTGTGGTGTGGGGTCGGTGCCCATGGGACTGCGGGGTTGGGCGTGGGGCCGTTGGGCGTGTGCCCGTTGGCCCTTGTGGTGTCGGGGCGGTGCCTGTGGGGTGGCAGGGCGTTGGGCGTGGGCCGGGGTCGCTGCGGGATGGGCCTGGGCCCGTGGCCTTTCGGCGTGGGGCCTTGCGACCCGGGGGCCCGCGACCCGGGGGGCCCGCGACCCGTCGTACGCGTGCGGGGCTGCGGCCCGGGGGCCCTGCGGTGCCGGGCCCGGGCCGGGGCTCCACGGCTGTGGGCCCCGAGCCCCTGGGCCCCGCGCCGGGCCTACGCCTCCGCCGCGCCCATCGGGGCGGGCAGGGCGTCCAGTTCGGCCACGTCCGCCTGCGTGAGGATCAGGTCGGCGCCGCCCGCGTTCTGCTCCAGGTAGCGCGCGGTCTTGGTGCCGGGGATCGGTACGACGTATTCGCCCTTGCTGATCAGCCAGGCCAGCGCGACCTGCGCCGGCGTGGCGCCGTGCCGCTCGGCGACGCCCCGGACGACGTCCACGATGGCCGCGTTGTGCGCCAGCGCCTCCTCGGTGAAGCGCGGCTGGGTGGCCCGCCAGTCGTCCTTCGGCAGGTCGTCCGGCTTGGTGAACGAGCCGGTCAGCAGGCCGCGGCCGAGCGGCGAGAACGGCAGGAACGCGATGCCCTTCTCGACCGTGTACGGCAGGACCTCGTCGAACGCGTCCCGCGTGAACAGCGACGCCTCCGACTCGACGGCGGCCACCTCGTGCACCGCCTCGGCGGCCTTGACCTGCTCCAGCGTGACCGCCGACAGGCCCAGCGCGCGCAGCTTGCCCGCCGCGACCAGCTCGGCGAGGGCGCCCCAGCTCTCCTCCAGCGGGACCTGCGGGTCGACGCGGTGGAGGAAGTACAGGTCGACGTGGTCGGTGCCGAGGCGGGCGAGGCTCGCGTCGACGGCGGCCTTCAGGTGCTCGGGCCGGCCGTTGAGGCCGAGGCCGTTCTCGTCGACGACGAGCCCGCCCTTGGTGACGAGTACGGCCTGGTCGCGGCGGCCCTTGAGGGCGCGGCCGACCAGCTCCTCGTTGGTGAACGGGCCGTACACGTCGGCCGTGTCGATGAGGTTGACGCCCAGCTCCAGGGCGCGGTGGATGACCTTGACGGAGGCGTCGTCGTCCCAGCCGTGCGGGTCGTACCCGAAGGACATGCCCATGGTGCCGAGACCGACGCGGCCTACGACGGGGCCGTTCTTGCCGAGGGTGGTGATGCGCATAAGAGGTGTCTCCTCGTGAGCAGCGAAAGGGAAAGGGAAGGAAACTGGGGGGCTCGGGGGGCGGAGCCCCCCGATTCGGGAAGGGGCGGGGTGGGGAAAGATCCGCCGGACAGCCCCTAGGACAGCTGGACCGACTGGCGGTGCCGGAACACGTTCGTCGGGTCCCAGACCCGCTTCACCCGCTGGAGCCGGGCGTAGTTGCCCTTCCAGTACAGGTCGTGCCACGGCACGGCCGAGGCGTTGTACTGCGGGTCGCCCAGGTCGCCGTCGGGGTAGTTGATGTAGCAGCCGTCCGTCACGGTGTTGGGCACGGGCACGCCGCCGGTGTCGGCGTACACGTCGGCGAACGCCCGCCGCACCCACGACACGTTCACCGCGTCGTCGCCCGGCTCGTACCAGACGCTCTCGAAGTTGGTCTTCATGATCGCGGCGCGCTGGGCGACCGCCGTGGCCGTGGACGACACCGAGCTGATGCGCCCGCCGGCCGACGCGTACACGATCCCCGCGTACGGGCTGACCGGATCGGTGCTGTTCAGGTGCTTGTACATCGCGTCGATGTGGTTCTGCGGCGTCGGCCTGAGCAGGTGCGACGACTTGTGGATGCCGCGCATCGTCGGATCGAGCTGCGTGGGGGAGACCGAGCCGATGTACTTGGTGCCCCGCAGCCACGGGAGCTTGCGCGTCGTCGAGTACTCGGAGTCGACGACCCCGTCACGGCGTACGGGCGTCGTGGGGACGCCGACGGCCGCGTTGAGGCCCGCGAGGTAGTCGGACAGGACGTCCGCGGCGCCCGGCAGCGAGGCGTCGATCTGGATGATGAGGCCGAGGTTGCCGGCGACACGGTGGTTCAGCAGCATCCACGAGAACAGCGAACCGCCCGTCGTGCCAGGGCTGTTGTTCCGCTCCAGCCACTCGCCGTAGTACGTGACGAGCCGCGAGAACCCGTCCTGCGTCACCTTCGACCACGGCCAGAAGATGCTGCTGATGTAGATCTCCGACGGCGCCTTCGGCAGCAGCCGCGTCGGGTCCGAACCGGTCGCTCCGGGCGTACGGAACCAGAACCGGGTGACGACGCCGAAGCTGCCGCCCCCGCCGCCCGTGTGCGCCCAGAACAGGTCGTGGTTCGGGTCGGCCGGGTCGCGCGTGGCGACCACGGCACGGGCCATTCCGTTCGCGTCGACGACCACGACCTCGACCGCGTGCAGATGGTCCACGATCAGCCCGTGCTGCCGCGACAGCATCCCGAAGCCGCCGCCCAGGACATGCCCGCCGATGCCGACGGAGTGGCATATCCCGCCCGGCAGGGTCACGCCCCAGCCGCCGTGCAGCGCCTCGTACACGTCGATCAGCGTGGCGCCGCCCTGGACACAGAACGCGAGGCGCGACTGGTCGAACGTCACCGCGTTCATCAGCGACATGTTGAGGACGACCTTGGTCTCCGCGTTGTAGACGAAGTCCTCGAAGCAGTGGCTGCCGCCCGAAACGGTGATGCGCTTGCCGGCGCTCACGGCGGACTGTACGGCGGACACCACGTCGGCGGTCGTCCTCGGCAGGACGATCTTCTCCGGGGTCGCGACCCAGCGCTGGTTCATCCCGGACCGCAGATCCGCGTAGCGCGGGTCGCTCGGGGTGACCGTCACGCTGGGGCCCACCGCCTGGGCGGCCTCGGCCACCTCGGCACTCGCCGGGAGGGCGGTGGACAGGCCCGCCGCCGTGCCGACGGCGACGCCGGATCCCACGGTGAGGAATCTGCGGCGATTCAGCTTGTTCATGAAAATCCTCGTCATCGCTATCACCGGCACTTCGGAAACCGGCCGTCTCGGTGGTGCGCTGACCTCATGACATCAGCGGACGGCGGAAACCCGACGGTTGAGCGCGGAACTTCGTCAGGTCGGACGGATTCGCGCCAGGACTCTGTCAGGTCGAAGGGTTTTGGGCGCAACCAACTTGACGGACACTCGCCGGCCCGCTCAGGATGCGCATCAATTGCCAGCCTCCAACACCCCATCACCCCAACACCCCGAGGGAGAAAAACCATGGGCACAAGCGGCGGAATCGTCGGGGCACGCGCGGTGCACCACATCGCCTACACCGTCCCCGACCTCGACCGGGCGGTCGCGTTCTTCACGGACGTCATCGGCGCGGAACTCGCCTACCGGCTCGGGCCCGTCGAGGACCCGGCCGGCGACTGGATGACCCGCAAGCTCGACGTCGACCGCGCGGCTTCGACGAACATCGCCATGCTGCGCCTCGGCCCGACCCTGAACCTGGAACTCTTCGAATACACCGCCCCCCGGCAGAATCGTGAACTGCCCCGCAACAGCGACTGGGGCGGCCACCACTTCGCGATTTACGTCGACGACGTCGACAAGGCCACCGAATATCTGCGGCAGGTGCCCGGAGTGACGATTCTCGGCGAGCCGGAAACCATCGAGGACGGCCCGATCGCCGGAGACCGCTGGGTCTATTTCAAAACGCCGTGGGGAATGAGCATGGAACTCATCAACATGCCCGAGGGAATGCCGTACGAGCAGACGACCGACGTCCGCGTGTACCGCCCGGAGACGGCATGGAGCGACCGGTGAGCGCGATCAACAGCAACCCCTTCAACCTCCGCGTCATCGAGGAGTTCCGCGCCAACGGCGGAAAGGTTGAGGACTTCGCGGGCATTCCGCTGTTGCTGCTGACGACGAAGGGCGCGCGGACGGGCCTTGCCCGGACGACCCCGCTGGTGCACCTCGCGGACCGCGACCGCATCATCGTCTTCGCCGCGAACGGCGGCTCTCCGAAGGCGCCGGCCTGGTTCCACAACCTGATGGCGTCGGGGGAGGGCGAGGTGGAGCTGGGCACCGAGCGCTTCCCGGTACGACCGGAGCTGATCCCGGAGGCGGAACACGAGCGCCTCTGGTCCCTCCAGACGGAACAGGACCCCAACTTCGCCACGTTCCGCGACAGGACGACCCGCTCGATCCCGGTCGTCTCCCTGGCCCGCAGCCACCCCCAACCCCACCGCCGCGCCTGGCCGTACAGCATCTAGGGCTGAATCAGCCCCTCCGGCGTTTGAGGAGCGGGGGGTTCGGGGGGCAGAGTCCCCCGATTCGGGAAGGGGCGGGGTGGGGGAAGACTCTCCGGACACGACTCAGGGCCTCGCGCGCCACGACGGTGGGTGAGTCCGGGGGCGGCCGGGGGGTCACGTGCTCGGATTGGCTCGCTCGGGGCCATGACAGCGAAGCGTCCCAGCGTCGCCAATCCTGCGCGCGCGACCCCCGGTCCACCCCCGTCCCGTCGTCGGGCGCCTACCGGCCGGTGGGTGTGGGGGTGGGTGGGACCGCCCGCCCCTGGGCGGCTCACCGCCGGTGGGGGGCCAGCCCCGCCCTGGGCCGCTCACCCCCGGTGGGGGCGTGCGCCCGGCACAATGGGCGCATGCCCGCCGTCCCGCACCCCCACCACGACGACCTGCGGCAGCGCTGGACCGCAGCCGTCACCGCCGCCCACGGCGCGGCCGAACACGCCGCGCCCTACGCCGACGACCTCCTGCGCCGCTGGGCGGAGCCGCAGCGCCGCTACCACACCACCGACCACCTCCTCGCCGTGCTGCGCCGCGTCGACGACCTCGCGGACCACGCGGACGACCCCGCCGCCGTACGTCTCGCCGCCTGGTTCCACGACGCGGTGTACCTCCCGGAGCGCTCCACCAACGAGGAGCGCAGCGCCCGCCTCGCCGAGCGGGCCCTGCCCGAGCTGGGGATCGACGAGGGGCGTACGGAGGAGGTCGTCCGGCTCGTCCTGCTGACGGTCACGCACGACCCCGCGCCGGGCGACCGCAACGGCGAGGTGCTGTGCGACGCGGACCTGGCGGTGCTCGCCGGGGAGCCGGAGGCGTACGAGGCGTACGCGCGGGCGGTACGGGAGGAGTACGGGTTCGTCCCGGACGGGGCCTTCCGGGAGGGCCGCGCCGCGGTGCTGCGCCAACTGCTCGGCCTGCCACGGCTGTTCCGTACGCCCTACGGGGCAAGGGAGTGGGAGGGCCCGGCCCGCCGGAACCTCATGTCCGAACTGGCGCGGCTGGCGCCGGAGGGCTGACCCTCAGCCGCCTTCCGGCAGCCGCGCCGGCCGCCGCTTCGGCCGCCGCAGCCCCGCCGCGGTGAGCAGCCGCACCAGTTCCTTGGAGCCGACCTCGACCGCCCCGGCGGCGACGGCGTCCGCGTACCGGTACGACGGGATGTCGTAGTGGTCGCCGTCGAAGGCGTACGACGGCGCCCCGATCGCCGCGGCCATCGCGTGCAGCTCCTCGAACGAGGTGTCGCTGATCATGTGGGACCACATGCGGCCGTGCCCGGGCCAGTTGGGCGGGTCGATGTACACCGTCACGTGAGGCCGCCCACCGGCGCGACGACCACGCCCGCCTTGCCGCACACCCAGTGCGGGTCGGGACCCAGTTCGGGCTCCACGTCCAGGGCGTGCGGGTCGCCCGAGTCGCAGACCGGGCACAGGGGCCAGCGGCCGTACCGTTCCAGCAGCGCGTCCTGGACGTCCTGGGCGACCAGCCCGGCCAGGTAGGAGACGCCGTCCGGCCATTGCTCGACCCACCAGCGGCGGTGCGTCACCGCGTCCTCGACCAGCGAGACGACCTCGGCCTCGGCCACGTCGCGGGCCATGAGGTCGGCGAGGACCAGCGCGCGTGCGGCGTGCAGCGCCTGCTCCAGGGGGTCCAGCGTGCTCATGGAACCATTGTGACCCCGGGGGTTGACGCCCACCATCGCTGAAAATACGTTTCAGATGTGAAGGACGTCCTGAAGGAAAGTTTCAGACCGCGCCCGCGACCGGCCGGATCGCAGTCCTCCGCGCCGGTCCGGATCCCGGCCCCCGACGCGCTCGCCGCCAAGGTGCGCACCCTCGCCCCGTCCATGACGCGCTCCATGCAGCGCGTCGCCGAGGCCGTCGCCGGCGACCCGGCGGGCTGCGCGGCCCTCACGGTCACCGGCCTGGCCGAGCTGACCGGCACGAGCGAGGCCACCGTCGTCCGCACGGCCCGCCTCCTGGGCTACCCCGGCTATCGCGACCTGCGGCTCGCCCTCGCGGGCCTCGCCGCGCAGCGCAGCTCCGGCCGCTCCCCGTCCGTCACGGCGGACATCGCCGTCGACGACCCGATCGAGGACGTCGTCGCCAAGCTCGCCTACGACGAGCAGCAGACCCTCGCGGACACGGCCGCCGCGCTCGACACGGTCCAGCTGGCCGCCGCCGTCACCGCGCTGGCCGGCGCCCGCCGCACCGACATCTACGGCGTCGGCGCCTCCGGCCTGGTCGCGCAGGACCTGGCGCAGAAGCTGCTGCGCATAGGCCTGGTCGCGCACGCCCACAGCGACCCGCACCTCGCCGTGACCAACGCCGTACAGCTGCGCTCGGGGGACGTGGCGGTGGCGATCACCCATTCGGGTTCGACGGGGGACGTCATCGAGCCGCTGCGGGTCGCGTTCGACCGGGGAGCCACCACGGTCGCCATCACGGGCCGGCCCGACGGCCCGGTCACGCAGTACGCCGACCACATCCTCACCACGTCCACCGCCCGGGAGAGCGAGCTGCGGCCGGCCGCCATGTCGTCCCGCACCAGCCAGCTCCTCGTGGTGGACTGCCTGTTCACCGGGGTGACCCAGCGGACGTACGCCACGGCGGCGCCCGCCCTGGCCGCCTCGTACGAGGCCCTGGCCCACCGCCACGCGCCGCGCACCCGCTGACGTCCCGCTGCCTGACCAGCAGCAGGACCGCAACGCCGAAAGAGCCGCGCATGATCGACCACGACCCGTCCACCACGGCCGCCCTGCGGGACCAGCTGTCCACGCTCACGACCGAGGAGTTCCGCCCCGACCTGGCGGACGTCGACACGCTGCCGACGCTGGACATCGCCCGCACGATGAACGCCGGCGACCGGGCCGTACCGGCCGCCGTGGCCGGCCAGCTGCCACGGATCGCCGCCGCGATCGACGCCATCGCGCCCCGGATGGCGCGCGGCGGGCGGCTGATCTACGCGGGCGCGGGCACCGCGGGGCGGCTCGGCGTCCTCGACGCCAGCGAGTGCCCGCCCACGTTCAACACCGACCCGTCCACCGTCGTCGGGCTCATCGCGGGCGGCCCCGAGGCGATCGTCCGCGCCGTGGAGGGCGCCGAGGACTCCGCGTCCCTCGCCCGCGAGGACCTGGCGGCGCTGCGCCTCACCGGGGACGACACGGTGGTGGGGGTCTCTGCCTCGGGCCGCACGCCGTACGCCGTCGGGGCGGTCGCGTACGCGCGGGAGGCGGGCGCGCTGACGGTCGGCATCGCCTGCAACGAGGGCAGCGCCCTCGCGGAGGCCGCCGAGCACGCCGTCGAGGTGGTGGTCGGCCCGGAGTTCGTCGCGGGCTCCACCCGCCTGAAGTCGGGCACGGCCCAGAAGCTCGTCCTCAACATGATCTCGACGATCACGATGATCCGGCTCGGCAAGACGTACGGGAACCTGATGGTCGACGTCCGCGCGACCAACGAGAAGCTACGGGCCCGCTCGCACCGCATCGTCGCCCAGGTCACGGGCGCCTCGGACGAGGAGACGACGGCGGCCCTCGAAGCCACGTCGGGTGAGGTGAAACCCGCGATCCTCACCCTGTTGGCGGGCGTCGACGCCCCGACGGCATCCCGCCTGCTGCACCAGCACAACGGCCACCTACGAGCAGCCTTGTCGGCCGCAGCCCCCTGACCCGCCGTTCCTCGTCGTGGGCAGTCGTCCGGCTGTGCGCCGCGCCGTCGTTCCGTCGTTGTGGGCCGACGAAACGGCCCCCGGCCCGAGGCCCCGCCCAAGGCGCCCCGGGCCCGCCGTCTACGCCGCCGGCCTGAACCCCCGCAGCCGCAGGCTGTTGCCGACGACGAACACCGACGAGAAGGCCATGGCCGCACCGGCGATCATGGGGTTCAGCAGCCCCGCCGCGGCCAGCGGCAGCGCCGCCACGTTGTAGGCGAACGCCCAAAACAGGTTCGACCGGATCGTGCCGAGGGTGCGCCGGGCGAGCCGGATGGCGTCGGCGGTGACGCGCAGGTCGCCCCGTACGAGGGTGAGGTCGCCGGCCTCGATGGCGGCGTCGGTGCCGGTGCCCATGGCGAGGCCGAGGTCGGCCTGTGCGAGTGCCGCCGCGTCGTTGACGCCGTCGCCGACCATGGCGACGGACCGCCCTTCGGTCTGGAGGCGCTTGACGACGTCGACCTTGTCCTCGGGCATGACCTCGGCGATGACGTGTTCCGGGTCGATGCCGACCTCGGCGGCGACGGCCTCGGCGACGGCCCGGTTGTCCCCGGTGAGCAGCATCGGCGTGAGGCCGAGTTCCCGCAGTCGGCGGATGGCCTCCGCGCTGCTGTCCTTCACCGCGTCCGCGACCTCCAGGACGGCTCGCGCCTCCCCGTCCCAGGCGACCGCGATGGCGGTGCGCCCGGCGGCCTCGGCCGCGCTCTTGGCCCGGGCCAGTTCCACGGGCAGCTCGATCGCCCACTCGGCGAGCAACTTCTCGCGCCCCACCAGCACCGCGTGCCCCTCGACGACACCCTGGACGCCGAGCCCGGCGACGTTCGCGAAGTCCTCCGGCACCGGCAGGGTGCCCACGCGGTCGGCGGCGCCCGCGGCGACGGCCTGGGCGACGGGGTGCTCGGAGGCGTGCTCCAGGGCTCCGGCGAGGCGCAGCACCTCCTCCTCGGAGGTGGACGCGGCGGCGTGCACGCCGAGCAGGGTCATCCGGCCCGTGGTCACCGTGCCGGTCTTGTCGAGGACGATGGTGTCGACGCGGCGGGTGGTCTCCAGGACCTCGGGGCCCTTGATGAGGATGCCGAGCTGGGCGCCGCGTCCGGTGCCGACCATCAGCGCCGTGGGTGTGGCCAGGCCGAGGGCGCAGGGGCAGGCGATGATCAGCACGGCCACGGCGGCCGTGAACGCGGCGGTGAGCCCGGAGCCGTTGCCGAGCCAGAAGCCGAGCGTGGCGACGGCGAGGCCGATGACGACGGGCACGAACACGGCGGAGATCCGGTCGGCGAGCCGCTGTGCCGCCGCCTTGCCGTTCTGCGCGTCCTCGACGAGCCGCGCCATCCGGGCGAGCTGCGTGTCGGCGCCGACGCGGGTGGCTTCGACGACGAGCCGTCCGCCCGCGTTGAGCGTCGCGCCGGTCACGGAGTCGCCGACGCCGACCTCGACCGGCACGGACTCGCCGGTGAGCATGGAGGCGTCGACGGCGGACGTGCCCTCGACGACCGTGCCGTCGGTGGCGATCTTCTCACCGGGACGGACCAGGAACCGGTCGCCGACCTGGAGCTCCGCGGTGGGCACGCGGACTTCGCGGCCGCCGCGCAGGACGGTGACCTCCTTGGCGCCCAGCTCCATCAGCGCCCGCAGCGCCGCGCCCGCCTTCCGCTTGGAGCGGGCCTCGAAGTAGCGGCCGGCCAGGATGAACGCGGTGACGCCCGCGGCCGCCTCCAGGTAGATGTTCCCGGCGCCGTCGGTACGGGCGATCGTCAGCTCGAAGGGGTGCGTCATGCCGGGCATGCCGGCCGTACCGAAGAAGAGCGCCCACAGCGACCACAGGAACGCGGCCCCGGTGCCGACGGAGATCAGCGTGTCCATCGTGGCGGCGCCGTGCCGCGCGTTGGTCCAGGCGGCGCGGTGGAAGGGCCAGGCGGCGTAGGTGACGACGGGCGCGGCGAGCGTCAGGGAGAGCCACTGCCAGTACGTGAACTGGAGCGCGGGGACCATCGCCATCGCGACGACCGGCACGGACAGGACGACGGCGGTGGTGAGCCGCTGTCGCAGCGAGCGCAGCTCGTCGTCGTGGCCGTCCCCGTCCTGCTGCCCGTCCCGTGCCTCACCGCCGCCTCTGGCCTCGGCGGCGGTCGCGGGTGGGGGTGGTTCGTGCGCGGTGTAGCCGGTCGCCTCGACGGTGGCGATGAGGTCCTGTACGGAGACGTCGGCGTCCTGGTACGTGACCTTGGCCTTCTCGGTGGCGTAGTTGACGGTCGCGGTGACGCCGTCCATGCGGTTGAGCTTCTTCTCGATGCGCGCCGCGCACGAGGCGCAGGTCATTCCACCGATGGCGAGCTCCACCTCGGCGGTACCGGGTGCGGTCGTGCGGGTCGTCATGACTGCTGCTCTCCCTCTCTCATACCCTAGGGGGGTATCACCGAACGGGACATGTATACCTCCGTCGGGTACCGCCGCGCAAGGCTGTACGACCTTGCGCGACATACCCCCGGGGGGTACCCTTCGTCCTGGCGTGAGTCCATGACAGAAGGAGACCCCATGTCCACAGGAGTGAAGATCGCCGGCTTCGTCCTCGCACTCGCCGCCGTCTTCGGCGTCGCGTACGCGGCGGGAGGCGTGCTGGACCCGTTCGTGGCGACGCCGTCATCGGAAGCCCCCGCCACGGCTCCGCACACGGGGGCCGCCCATTAGCATTGGACTAGACCTGTAGCCGCTTCCGAGGAATGGGGTCCCATGAGCAACCGTGCAGTCCTGGAGGTGATCGCCCTCGACGCCGAGGACGCGATCGCGGCTCAGGCCGGAGGGGCGGACCGCCTCGAGCTGGTCACCGACATGGCGGCCGACGGCCTCACCCCGTCCCGGGAGACGTACGCCCGGATCCGCGCCGCGGTGGACCTCCCGCTGCGCGTGATGCTCCGCCTCACCGACGGCTTCGCCGCGGGCGACCTCGACGCCCTGGTCCGTGTCGCCCAGGACATGCGCTCGGAGGGCGCGGACGAGTTCGTGCTCGGGTTCCTCGACGCGGACGGCCACGTCGACCTGCCGGCCGTCGAGCGGCTGACGGCCGAGCTGGCGGGCTGCCGCTGGACGTTCCACCGCGCGATCGACCACGCGGCCGACCGCGACGCCGTACGCAAGCAGCTCACCGACCTGCCGGGCCTCGACACCTTCCTCACGGCCGGCGCTGCCACCGGAGTGGACGAGGGTCTGCCGGTCCTGCGCGCCGAGGCGGCCCGCCGCGGCGAACCGGGCTACGAGCCGCAGCTCCTGGTCGGCGGCGGCCTCCGCCTCGACCACGTCCCGGCGCTGCGGGCCGCCGGCATCGACGCGTTCCACATCGGCGGCGCGGCCCGCCCGCACGGCTGGACGGCGCCGGTGGCCCCGGCGGCGGTACGGGCCTGGCGGCACGCGCTGGACGCCGACCGGGGCTGACGGCCGACCGGAGCTGACAGAGTCGTCCGAGCCTCCCCGCCACGGGGGCCCGCTCCTGCTGGGATGGGGGGAGCAGCGCCCAGAGGAACGAGGTGAGGACGATGACGACAGGAAACGCGACGGAGGAGTTCCGGGCGGCCCGGGACTTCCTCCTGCGGCACCGCGAGGACTACGGGAAGGCCTACGAGGGTTTCGTCTGGCCGCGTCCTGAGCGTTTCAACTGGGCGCTGGACTGGTTCGACGTGATCGCGGCGGGCAACGACCGGACGGCGTTGCACATCGTGGAGGAGGACGGGGCGGAGACCCGTCTGTCCTTCGCGGAGATGTCCGCCCGCTCCTCCCGGGTCGCCAACTGGCTGCGTGCCCAGGGTGTACGGGCGGGGGACCGGGTGCTGGTCATGCTGGGCAACCAGGCGGAGTTGTGGGAGACGGCGCTGGCGGCGATGAAGCTGCGGGCGGTGGTCATCCCGGCGACGCCGCTGCTGGGCCCGGCGGACCTGCGCGACCGCGTCGAACGCGGCCGGGCCGGGCATGTGATCGTCCGGGCATCGGACGCACCGAAGTTCGACGAGGTACCGGGCGACTACACCCGCATCGCGGTCGGCGGAAGCACCGGGCCGGGCTGGCTGGACTACACCCAAGCCCACGACCAGGACACCACCTTCACCCCGGACGGGCCGACCCCGGCCGCCGCCCCGTTGATGCTGTACTTCACCTCCGGCACGACGTCGCTGCCGAAGCTGGTGGAGCACACCCACACGTCGTACCCCGTCGGGCATCTGGCGACGATGTACTGGATCGGGCTGCGTCCGGGCGATGTGCACCTGAACATCTCCTCGCCGGGATGGGCCAAGCATGCCTGGTCCAACCTCTTCGCCCCGTGGAACGCCGAGGCCACCGTCTTCATCCACAACTACACCCGCTTCGACCCCGCCCGCCTCATGGCGGAGATGGACCGCCACGGCGTGACGAGCTTCTGTGCACCGCCCACGGTGTGGCGCATGCTCATCCAGGCCGACCTCACCCAGCTGTCCACCCCGCCGCGCGAGGTGGTGGCGGCCGGTGAACCCCTCAACCCCGAGGTCATCGAGACCGTCCGCAGGGCCTGGGGTGTGACCATCCGTGACGGTTTCGGTCAGACCGAGACGGCCGTGCAGGTCTCCAACAGCCCGGGCCAGCTCCTCAAGCCCGGCTCGATGGGCCGCCCGAGCCCCGGTTTCCGTATCGCGCTCCTCGATCCCGCGACCGGTGAGCCGGGCGCGGCGGAGGGGGAGATCGCCCTGGACCTGTCGGCCCGCCCGGTGGGGTTGATGACCGGCTACCACGGCGATGCGGCCCGCACGGCTGAGGTGATGGCGGGCGGTTTCTACCGCACCGGCGACATCGCCGCCCGGGACGCCGAGGGATATCTGACCTACATCGGCCGGGCGGACGATGTGTTCAAGGCGTCCGATTACAAGATCTCCCCGTTCGAGCTGGAAAGCGTCCTGCTGGAGCACGAGGCGGTCGCCGAGGCGGGTGTGGTGCCCGCCCCGGATCCCGTACGGCTGGCGGTGCCGAAGGCGTACGTGGTGCTGTCAGCCGGCTGGAAGCCCGACGCGGCGACGGCCAAGGCGCTGTTCGCGCACTCCCGCGAGGTCCTGGCCCCCTACAAGCGGGTGCGGCGGATCGAGTTCGCCGAGGAACTGCCCAAGACGATCTCCGGCAAGATCCGCCGTATCGAACTGCGCGAACGCACCGCGGCCGGATCCACCACCGAACACCACGAGGAAGACCACCGCTAATTGCTTGGCCGGGCGCGGGCCCCGCGGCATAGGTTCCTCCCCATGACCAGCACTCCCGCGCCCGCGCCGCGCATCGAAGAGATCACCACCGCCAACTTCGAGACGGCGATAGGCATCGAAATCCGCCCGGACCAGCGGCACTTGGTCGAGCCGGTCGTGCAGTCGCTGGCGGAGGCGTACCTCCACCCGGGCGTCGCCTGGCCCCGCCTCATCATGGACGGCGACCGGGCGGTCGGCTTCCTGATGGCCTTCCTGGACATCGACTTCGCGGGCGACGGTACGGGCCGGGACATCCGCTCCGGCCTGTGGCGCCTCAACATCGCGGCCGAGGAACAGGGCCGGGGCTACGGCCGCTTCGCGGTCCAGGCGGTCGCCGACGAGATCCGCCGCCGAGGCGGCGAGACCCTCACGACCACGTACGAGCCGGGCCCCGACGGCCCGGAAGCCTTCTACCTGGGCCTGGGCTTCGTCCCCACGGGCGAGAAGAGCGGCGGCCAAACGGTCGCCGAACTGGCCTTGGACTGAGTGCCGGGGCGCGCGGCAGCTGACCACGGGAGCGCACTCCGCAGGTCTATCGTGGGCCGCATGTCCGCGCCTGAGCTGATCCGCATCGTCTCCCGCGACTCACCCATGGCCCTGGCCCAGGTGGAGCGCGTCCGCGCCGAGCTGGCCGCGCTCCACCCCCGCATCCGCACCGAGGTGGTCCCGGTGAAGACGACCGGTGACCGGTGGATGGGCGACCTGTCCCAGGTGGAGGGAAAGGGCGCATTCACCAAGGAGGTCGACGCCGCGCTCCTGGCGGGTGAGGCGGACCTGGCGGTGCACTGCGTCAAGGACGTGCCCGCCGACCGTCCCCTCCCGGCCGGCACGGTGTTCGCGGCGTTCCTCAAGCGCGACGACATCCGGGACGCCCTGGTGCACCCGGGGGGACTGCCACTGGACGAGCTGCCGCCGGGAACCAGGATCGGCACCTCCTCCGTTCGGCGCGTCGCGCAGCTCGCCGCTTCCCACCCCCACCTCCAGTGCGTGCCGATCCGGGGCAACGCCAACCGGCGCCTGGAAAAGCTCCGGGAAGGTGAGGCCGACGCACTGCTGCTGGCCGCCTCGGGCCTGGAGCGGATCGCCCGTACCGATGTGATCACCGAGGTCCTGTCGCCGGAGGTGATGATGCCGCCGATCGGCGCGGGCATCCTCGCCCTCCAGTGCCGTGAGGAGGACACGGCCCTCATCGAGACGATCAGCGAACTCGGCCACCCCGACACCTACCGTGAGGCGACCGCCGAGCGCATGTTCCTCCACGTGCTGCAGGGCCACTGCAACAGCCCCATTGCCGGTTACGCCCGGGCGGAGCGCCGCGGTGACCTGTCCCTGCGGGCCTGCGTGTTCACGCCGGACGGCAAGACCGTGCTCAACGCCCACGAATGGGCCGGCCGCCTCGACCCTGCGACTCTCGGCACGGCCGTGGCCGTGGCGCTCCTGAGGCAGGGAGCACGCGAGTTGATCGACGCCATCGATCACTGACCCATCCCGACCACGTCCGGTACTCCGAATCGGGCAAAACCCCCTGTCGCATTCCCGCCAGCACCGCCCGTCCGCTCCCGCGATGCTCGGCGTCATGAAGCGATGCGAAGGAAAAGTTGCTCTGGTCACGGGCGGGAGCCGCGGCATCGGTGCGGCCGTGGCCTTACGGCTGGCGGAGGAGGGCGCCGATGTCGTGGTGACGTACGAGAAGGGCGCCGAGCGGGCGGCCGAGGTGGTTGACGCGATCAAGGCAAGAGGCGGCCGCGCCCTGGCGGTTCAGGCGGACTGCGCGGTGCCCGAGGCGCTGACGGCCGCCGTGGACGCGGCGGTGGCGACGTTCGGCGGGCTCGACATCCTGGTGAACAACGCGGCGGTCTTCCTCGTCGGCCCGCTGGGCGACCTGGGGCGGGCGGACATCGACCGCACCCTCGCGGTCAACGTCCGGGCGCCTTTGCTGGCGGCCCAGGCGGCGGTACGGCACATGGGCCACGGCGGCCGCGTCATCACCATCGGCAGCAATGTCGCGGACCGGGCGCCCTTCCCCGGACTTTCGCTGTACGCGATGAGCAAGACCGCCCTGGCGGGCATGACCAAGGCCCTGGCCCGCGAACTGGGCCCGCGCGGCATCACCGTCAACCTGGTCCACCCCGGCCCCACCGACACCGACGCCAACCCCGCCGACGGCCCGAACGCCGAGGCCATCGCCGGCCTCACCGCCCTGGGCCGCTACGCGGAACCCGCCGAGATAGCCGCCACGATCGCCCACCTGGCAGGCCCGGACGCCCAGTACGTCACGGGCGCGTCGATCCACGTGGACGGCGGCTTCACCGCGTGACGGCGCGGGTCCCCGGCCCGCTCGCGCGCCGAGCCGGGGAGCACGCGGTTACTCTTCGCTTGCGAAATGCCGGACCACGGTGTCCGGGCCCGGGCTCATGATGGTCTCGTGACCGTCCTCGAACCGGACCCGGTACGGCGGCGTGCCGTTATCGCCCAGGACCTCGATGACCTCGGCCGTACGGTCGCGCTGGCCGACGATCCGGCCGTGGATCAGAAGCCGGTCACCCACGCTTGCCTGCATGTGGCACCTCCTTGGTGTTGCGGTTGCTAGGCCACGCGCTGGAGGAACGCGACCCAGGCGCCCGGGGTCACGGTGAGGCTCGGCCGGTCGGTGTCCTTGGAGTCACGGACGTGGACGGTATGGGGGCAGAGGGCGACCTCGACGCAGTCGCCGCCTTGGCCGCTGCTGTAGGAGGACTTGGTCCAGGTGAAGGCGACCTCGACGCAGTCGCCCGCTTGAGGGCCGCTGTAGCTGCTCTTGAACCAGTTGAGGTCGGTGCTCATAGCGATTGCGCCACCTGTTCGATGAGTCGTACGGAGTCTTCGGGCGTCAGGGCCTGTGCTCGCAGGGTGCCATAGCGCGCGAACACCTCACCTACGTCTGGCTGTTCGGTAAGAAAGTACCGACCGTTCTGCCCCTCGACGTAGACGAGTTGGCTCCTCCGCTTGGCTGTCTCGAGCAGCGTGAAAGGCCCGTCGATCCCAGCATGCGTCTCCCGGTCGTCGGGGATGATCTGGATGCAGACGTTCGAGAGTCTTGCGATGTCGAGGATGTGGAGCAGGTTCTCCCTGAGCACGGCCCGCCCGCCGATCGGACGGTTAATCACGAGCTTCTCCAGCACGAAGGTCACATGCGGCCGGCGCTTGCGGTGGAAGATCTCCTTGCGGGCCATCCGCGCCGTGATGTTGGCCTCGATCTCCTCATCGTCCAGCACGGGAAGGGCGCAGTTGAAGACTGCCTTCGCGTACACCGGGGTCTGGAGAAGCCCAGGAATCACCCGATTCTCGTACTTGTGGATCGCCGCCGCCCTCTTCTCCTCCCCCAAATAGTCCTCGAACCACGCCGCCACCCCACTCAGCTTCAGCTCCTCCGCGACTTCCAGGAGTGCACCTTGTGCACCCAGGGCCGGGTCCGCGATCTCCACGAACTTCTCGCTCGGCTTGCGTTCGCCGCGCTCGATCATGGCCACTTGGGACTTGGAGTACGAGGTGAGGTCGCCCAGCGCCTCCTGCGACATCTTCGCCCGCACGCGATAGAACTTCAGGAGCCTGCCGAACGCCTTCGCAGCTCCGGGCCCCGCACCGTTACCGCTGATCACTTGGGTCCTCCCCGAATGCACAGTCCGCCACAACCGCCCTGTGGCGCTGGTCACAGTAGAGCGCGGCGGACAAGCTTGCCGCATGAATCTGCGCAAGTCACTTGACAGGGCGCCCTCTTGGGTCCCCGCCTCAGGCCACGCCCTCCGGCACGCGGGGGTGCACTTCGACGCCGTACGGATCGCCGGGGTGCTCGGGGAGGAGGTGGCGTACCGGCTGATGACGTTCATGGACTTCCAGGCGGGACCGATCGTCCGCGAGCTGACCGGGCACCGGAACATGTACTTCCTGCTGCCGCCGCAGTCCGCCGCGGGCTACACCTGGCCCTCCATCGCGCGGGCGCTGAGCCGGGGCGCGGGAGAGGCGGCGTACGTCGGGGTGCCGGCGTTCGACGGGCTGACGTGGCCACTGGACTGGCGGTCGCGGCCGACGGAGGACATGCCCTTCGTCGAGGCGGACCTGCTGCACTTCCTCGTCGACGAGGTGGCCCGGGGCGATGAGTTTCGGCGGGCGCCGCGGTCTGTCTCCCGGTAGTGGAGTGATCCGGCGAAGGGTGAAGAGACGGGTTACGCCGACGTCAACGGACTGTCCCTGTACTGCGAGGAGCACGGCTCGGGCGGTCCGGAGTGAGCCGCTGGTGCGGGTGTGACCCCATACCCGTCAAAGGGGCAATGAGCTGTCCGGCGCCCCGCAGGCATCCAACGGCGCCCTCACCACCGTCGCCCTCGCCCAGGAAGTCGGCGTCCCAAGAAATGCCCTCACCCAGCGACACCTCGACCCGAAAAACGAGTTCTCAGCCCGACGTAAACGTCATCCAGTTCCCCGGGCAGATATCACCGCAGCCTGACGACTGACCCCTTGCGGACCTGGCCGGGCCCGCTCAGGCGGCGATACCGAGTTCGGTGCGGGTGCGGTGGACGAACTCGCGGACGGCAGGCTCGCGCCGCCAGGGGCCGAGGGCCGCGTTGAATTCGCGGACGTAGTCCTTGGCCCGGGAGGACTGGACGCGGGCGAGGATGTCGATCGAGCGGTTGCCGAGTTCGAGGCCGTGGTCGAGGTCGCGGGCCTGGAGGTGGGCGGTTCCCACGATCGCCAGCCGCATGCCGACCGAGCGGGTGAACACCCCGGGCGGCATGGCCGCGGCCTGCCGGTTCCAGGCGAGGGCTGCCTTTGGGTTCTTCAGGTCGCGGAAGACCTCGGCGGCGTCCGCGGAGAGGCGGGCATGGTGATAGAAGTCAATCCAGGCGGGCTCCAAGCCGCTACCAGCCTCTGCCTGGCTCAGGAGGTCCTCGGAGGTCGCCAAGGCCCGTGAGGCCGCCTTTGCGTCCCTTTCGCGGGCATGGGCCCGGGCCTCGATCAGCTTGGTGAACGCCAGCACCCTCGGTGCGGCCTGCCCCTTGGCTCGCTCGAAGGCGCCCTGGGCCATGTCCACGGCCTCGGAGGCAAAGCCCCGCATCAGGGCCTGCATCGCCATAGTGGTCAGCACATAGCAACCCAGCTGGACGTCCCCGCCCGCGCGGGCGAGGCGGAGGGCCTGGATGAAGTGCCGCTGGGCTGCCTCGTGCTGGCCGACGTCGAATGCGGTCCACCCGGCCAGCCGGGACAGCTCGCTGGTGACGGAGAACAGCTCGCGGCCGACGGTGTCGGAGAAGCTGCCTTGCAGCAGCGGGGCGGCACGTTCTTGCAGGCAGGTGGTGACGGAGTTGGCTTTCCAGTTCCCACCTCCATATTTGGAGTCCCAGCGTCTGGCGTCGTCGGCAGCCTCCCGCAGTTCGTCCAGGTCGGCCCGGCCGACCTGCTTGCCGCCGGTGTGGTGGGCGGTGTCGTCGGCCGGGGTGACCAGCCAGCGGGTGACGGGGGTGGTGAACGCGGACACGGCGAAACCGGATCCGGTGAGGAAGTCGCGGCGGTTCACGGAGCTCCAGAACGAAGTGGCAGCGCGGACGGCGTCGGCGGGGTCCCTGGGGAAATCCAACCCCATGGTCGCGTCCGGTGTCTCCGCATCACCCATACCGATCTCCGCCAGGCTGACCGGTCGGCCGAGCCGTTCGGCGAGGGCCTGCGCGATCACCTTCGGCGCCGGCCACTTCGGGGTCATCCCGCGTCGGCACCAGTTCGCGACGGAGGTATGCGAGTAGTCGGTCTCCAGGCCCGCGGCCTTGGCGAGCTGGTTGACGCGCAGGGCCAGGGACTTGTGGCTCGCGCCGCTGGCTTCGATGAGCCGGGCCAGGTCCACATTCGGTGGACGAGTCCGGCGGCTGGTCGATGCCACCGCCTTCCCCCCTCGACCAAGTCGTGAAGGCGACCGCCGCAGTTCGAACCTGCATTTGAGCACGAAGAGCCGTACTTCGCTGAGCACGAATAGTCGTACGCGACGCCCGCGTGTCGGGTCACCGAGGGTATTGCCTCGCGGGCTCGGGGTGAACCAGGTCTGCGAGTTGTGAGCCCCCCTGCGAGCCCTCCTCCACCCTCCCTTCAACGGCTGTGATGGGAGCCCAGGCTGCCGCTGGGCTGGGAGGAAGGCTCCCCGGCGGCGGCTGCCGCCCAGGCACCACCACTTCACGCTCGGGGGTGAACCAGATGTGCGGAATCGCAGGACTGGCCGGAGGCGACGCTCACCGGCACGAGAGGACCGTCACCTCGATGGGTGCCTCGCAGCACTACCGGGGCCCGGACGGCACCAAGCACGCCGCCAGTCGCGACGGGCGGGCAGTGCTGGCCATGAACACACTGCTGCACACCGCCCGCTGGTGGCCGGGCCGGGCCGCCTGCATGGAGACCTCGCTGGGGGCCGTGCTCGCCGCCGCCCTGTTCGGCCGCCGTCTCGATTGGTGCCTGCCGTTCCTCGACGGCCGGTCATGACGGTTGACGTACTGCACCACCGTCGACGGGCCATGAGCAGGACGTAGGCGAGTCGGGTACGCCGTGCCCGCCGGTCCCTCGAACCTAGGGTGTGGCCACGGCGTCTGCTGCCTTGCGGATGAGGTCGAGGACGACCTCGGGCTGGGAAAGCATCGGGACATGGCTGCTGTTCACTTCGACGGTGTTGGCGCCCATGCGCTGGGAGACGAAGTGCTGCAGGTCGGGATGGACGGCCTGGTCCTGGGTGGTGAGGAGGTACCAGCTCGGCTTGGACTTCCAGGCCGGGTCGTCGGTGGTGGCCGTGAGCATCTCCGCACGCGGTGCGCCCTGGGTCGCCCAGACGAGCTGCTGGTCCTCCGGGGACAGGTCCCCGCAGAAGTAGGAGATGCCGTCGCGGGCGATCCAGATCCGCCCGTTCTCCTCCTGGAGGTGGTTGAACAGCTCGGGCTGGGTGAACTGGCCGATCTGCTCCTGGGCGCTCTCGCCGGCCTCCGGGCTGAGCGCGGCGAGGTAGACCAGCCCGGCGACCTTCTCGTGGTTGCCTGCGGCACTGATGACGAACCCGCCCCAGGAGTGGCCGACGAGGATCGCCGGCGCGCTCACCCGTTCCAGGGCGCGGTGGACGGCGTCGACCTCGCCCTCCAGTGAGTCCAGGGTGTTCTGCGCGGAGATCACGTCGTGGCCCTCGCGCTGGAGGGCCGGGATCAGCTTGCTGAAGCAGGAGCCGTCGGCCCACAGGCCGTGGGCGAAGACGATGCTCGGCTTCCTGGATGCCATCGGTACGTTCCTCTGCTCGGCGCGACCCATGCATGGATCCGCGTGTACGACTGACACCCCTAGTGCATGCCGAGACCTGCCCGCCCACATCCAGGGTGACCCGACCAGGTGGATTCACCGCTCGCGCGCGCCGTCCGGGTGACTACGTGGAGTCACTGGTGGAGAGCGTGCGGCACTACGCGAGCAGCAGTGACGTTCCTCGACGGCCGGGTCCGACGCGTCACCTTGCCCGGTCGCGAGAGACCATAAGGGCGGCCATGCGGATGACATCAGGGCGTGGATGGGTCCACCGGTTCTGCGGGACCTCGACAGGCCGTGCCGGGCAAGCGGCGAGGAACGCCGAGAACTGGGCGTCGCACCAACTTGGCACCCAGGCGCCCGAGCGGGCCACGAATACCGCGTCGAACGTGACGGCCGGTGTGTCACAGGAGCGGTCGATCGCCATGTGCACCGGGATCAGTGGCGCCTCGGTCGGCCGACTCAGCGACTCGCGCCAGGGAGGGAAGTGAACGAACAGCCGGGAGCCGTTCCAGTAGTGGGCCAGCATCCAGTTCTCGGCGCTGAGGGCGCCGGCGGCGCGCCACTGCTCGAAGGACTCGTTGTTCTGCCGGTACCCGCAGTCGTGGTGCGCGTCGAAGAGATGGACGGACGACCACGGCCCCTGGCCGCCGATGTCGGAAGGGAAGAGCTGACCTGCCCATGCGTTCGAGTCGGCGTAGAACACCTTGGCTCCGTCAGCGATCCTGAACCGCTCCCAGAATCCGCCGAATTCCCTGCAGTCGGGCAGGGGCGCCCCGGCGGCCAGGAACCTCCGAGCCCGGCTGAGCCATGCGGCCTCGACGAAGAGCGGGTCTTCCGCCGTGCGCCAGGCGTACAGCTCGGCGTGTTCGATCAGGGGCCCACCCGCTGTAGGGGTGGGGAAGAAGTAGTCCCAGTCCACAACCAGGAAGTCCACTCGTGGCTCCGTACGGGAAGAGGGCGGGAGGATGGAGGGGGAGAGCCGCGACCAGGTGGCGCGGCTCTCCTGTGGGACGGGCTGTGGATCAGTGGCCGGGGCTACCGGATCCGCCCTTGCCGTCACCCGATTCGATGTCCTTGTTGCTGGTGCCGTGGCCGCCGTTGTCCTCGTCGTCACCCCATACGGTGGCTCGGCGCGTAACCTTGAGCGACAAGGAGATCACCCTCCTTCACGAGTCCGGCTGGGGGCGCTCCCCGGCCGGTCTTGCGACCTCGTCCGCCTGTCGACCATCCAAGAAGCCAGGCGGGCGAGGTGTCGGGTCAGGGCTGCCGTTGCGGGCCGCGCCTGTGGTTGGGGTGGGCTGCCAGTTCCACGTTGCAGTCCGACACGCGTGACCCGTCCCTCGACCGCTCGGCCGTCCGACGCTGGTCACGCAACGCCGCACATACGCGGCACTTCGCGTCGCCCCGTGGTGGTGGCCCGGGGAGGTCGACGTGCACTGGTGGACTCATGGTGGTCAGCGTGGTCTGTTGGCTCATGCCGGCCCCTTCACTGTCGTCGCTACGACGCTAGGGAGGGGCGGCGCAGAGCCTCAATCAACGTGCACGGACTTGCACGGAGTCACTCGATCGCCTCGATGGCCGCGCTGATCAGCGCCCGTGCGGAGGGACCGTGGACGGCCAGCTCCGCGAACCCGGCGAACGTGGCGGCGTACATGCCGATCTCATGCGGCTGGGTGATGGTGAGGTAGGCGGACACGAGTTCCACGTTGACCTGTACGTCGTCGAAGATCCAGAAGTCCTCGACCGGCCACAGTGCTGTGCGGTCGGCGGTCTGCGGGATGATGCCCAGACTCACTGACGGCAGGGATGCCACGGTCAGAAGATGCCCGAGTTGAGCGGCCATGACGTCCGGGCCGCCGATCCGGTGACGGAGTGCGCTCTCCTCGACGATGAGCGCGAATTGGCCACCTTGATGCAGCACACGCTGCTTGTCCACACGGACCTGGACCGCCGCGTCGATGTCGTCGACCAGGAGTCTTCGGTCGCGGATGGACGAGAGCAGGGCACGGATGTAGCCCGGTGTCTGCACCGGACCCGGCAGAAGCCAGGAGGAGTACGCCCGGAAACGGCGAGTGCGCTCCCACAGCGGCAGCACCGACTGCTGAGCCCGCCTGAGACCCGACCGCTCCATCCGCCTCCACTCGACGTACATGCCCTCGATGCCCCGCGCGGTGGCGATGAGGTCGGCGGTCAGACCGGACGCACCACAGTGCAGGGTCCACGTCTGGATGTCGGTGTCGGACGGTGAGGTCCGTCCATGCTCGATGCGGGAGCACTTGCTCTCGTGCCAGCCGGCCAGCTCGGCCAGCGCCCGTGCGGTGAGACCCGCATCCTTGCGGATTTCGCGCAGGCGCTGGCCGAGGGCCCTTCGAGCCTCGGTGACACTGGACGACGACAACGCTCAGACCGGCCGGTAGTCCTCGTGGGGGATGGCACGGTCCCACACGGCCTCGAACGCCGAGCCACACAGCTCCACGGCCGACGGGTCCGTCACATACTCCTCCGCCAGCATGTCGCCGTTCCCGGCGAAGTGGTTGAAGAGGACCGCTTCGCCGTCGAACAGCCAGAAGTCGTTGCCCGGCAGAGCGATGGCGGACGCCTTCTTGCGTGGCAGCCACCGCACCGACTCACCTGCAGCGACGTTGTGGCTCGCCGTGACGTCGTACTCGAAGCGGATGTAGTCCGAGATCGGCTCGGACACGATGCGGGCCCGGCGCACGACCACACCTCGGTGTGTGGTGGCCCTCATGAGGTCGAACCAGGAGCGCCACCGTTCGGCCGGGTCGAAGCGGTTCCCGGCCTGCCACTCTTCGAAGTCCGCGTCCCGCATGTAGCCGTCCCGCATCTCCAGGTGCACGGCCGAACGCTTTGCCGAGCGGAACAACTCCTCAAACGTCGGCGCCGCCGTCACCACTCACCTCCGGGAAGAACCGCATCATGCGCCTCGGGAACTCGATCACGGTCTCGTGCTCCGGGATGTCCATCTGCGACAGGCGCTCGGAGTCCGTGATCCTCCAGCCTTGCAGTACGTAATTGTCGGTGGCGTCGTCGTAGTACACCGTCGGAGAACCATTGTTCGGGCTCTCGGGGTCCTTGCCCAACCTGTGCAGTGCCATGCGGCCTCCTCCGTCGGGAACCGACCATCGATGTGCTCGATCTTGCGTGACGGCGCCGTGAGGTGGCGACCTGCTTGCACGAACTTGCACACGGGAGAAGTGCAGCCCAGGGCAACGAAGTTCGTTACCTGCCCCGGCCGCGTCTGCGGTACTGTGACCGCGTCATCACGCTCCGTGTAAACGGAGCGGTCCCCGGAGGTGCTGCAACACCGCCCGAGGACCTTCACTCCTAGTGGACGGAACTCCACCAGAAATGCTTCGGCATGCTATCGCGCCGGCTCGGCGCTACACGAAGGCTTCGCACGACGTCGTACGCCACCGTCGGCTGAACAGCGACGCGAAGATCCTCCTCCTCTACGTCCAGGGTCTCCCCGAAGGCGCGGCCGACAAGCCGCTCAGCGAGTGCGCGGCCGACCTGGGGATCAAGGGGCGGGCGTACCAGCGAGCCAAGGAGCAACTGGCCGCGTGCGGGTACCTCTTCGAGTGGCGGTCCCAGAACGGGCGCGGGCGCTGGACGACGGACCAACTGCTGGCGAACATCACCCTCACGCGCGAGGAGGCGGCGCGGCTCCGGGACGGGGTGCCGCCGACTGCGCAGGAACCGACGGCCGGTGGACCGGCCGGGCGGATGGTCGGTGGCTCACTACCTGAAGATGAAGACTGTAAGGAGAACGAACTTCCCCACCCACCACCCGAAGAGCCCGCAGCGGAGGTGCCCGAGGTGCCCGAGGTGCCCGAGGCGACTGAGGCAGATGCGCCGGAAGTCGTCGAAGCGGAACGGGCCTTGCTGTCGCTGCGGCACATCAGGACGGACCTGCTGCTCGGCGTACGCGAGGCCCGGGAACTCGCGGGTGTGGCAGCCGAGTGGCTGCGGCGGGGCGTGTCCGCGGGCGAGTTGTGCAGAGTGCTGACGTCGGGGCTTCCGGCCAACGGCGTGCGGTCGGCCGTGGGGTTCCTGCGCCACCGCCTGACCGAGAAGCTGCCCGCGCCCAGCCCGCCGCCGGGCGCCGACGGCTGGACGCCGGTCACAGGACCGAAGCCACTCGTCGTATGCGAGGGGCCCGGCTCCGAGCACGTGTTCCGCCCGCTCGGCGACGAGACGCAGTGCCCTGCGTGCCGCACGGCCGCCGCAGCCGCCGCCCATTCCCCGACGCCCCCACCTGCCGCCGCCACGCCATGGCGTCAGCGGGTCCACCAGCTGAGCGGTGGCATGGGCGCGTCATGAATGCCGCTGTTGCTACCGCTGCCCAGGTCCTGCGGAGCGGTACGAGAGTCGCCTGCCGTGTTCCCCGACGAGTTCGGGGCGCCCGTCCTAGGCGCCGGGGTCGAGGCGGGCTTCCGGTTCCGTCTCCGTCCTTCGACGCGTACGACGCCGAGACCCTCTCCGCAAGGCGGCGCCTGCGCCGGGGGTCATGTGGTGGACGGCCCCCGGGCTTCAACAAGGACCGGTACAAAGATCGCAACACGGTGGAGCGGGCCATCGGAAGGCTCAAACAGTTCAGAGGGCGGTTTGCGAGTTGATGCCCGGTTCATCGTTGGACTTGGGTGAGGGGTGCTGTTCGGTCCTCCGCGCCGGAGAAAAGCGCGAAGCGGCCCGCCAGGGCTTCATCAACAACCTCAGCATCGTCGCCGATACCCCCGGCTGAGCTGCACCCTTGACCTCAACCTTGGTTTAGGTACAACACTCGGCGCATGAAGACCACAAACAGCAGCACCATTCTCTTCCGCAACACCATGCGCATCACCGACGGCCACCTCGACGGCTTCCGGCACGCCATCGCGCAGGCGGTGGCATTCGCTCAAGAGCACGGCCCCCAGCTCATGGTGGACGTCTTCATCGACGAGGAGCGGATGCTGGCGCACAGCTTCCAGCTCTACCGCGACTCCGATGCCATCCGCGCCCACTGGCGGCTGTCGGATCCGTACATCCGCGAGGTGATGGAGCACTGCACCGTGCAGCACTTCGAGATATTCGGTGCACCGGACCACGACATCGTGGCGGCCATCAAGACCCCCGACGGCGAATCCTTCCCCTTCGCCATCTCGCCCCGCCTCGCTGGCTTCAACCGCCTTGAGACGCCTGGCCAGGGCGAATCGCCCTCTTAGAGATCGTTTCATGAGCCTTTGGTTACTTCTGTCGTCGCCTGATGGTGTGGGTGCGGGCGGAACCTGCTGGCCCGCAGCCGGCCGCACACAGATCGAGCAACTGCACGAGCGGCTGCGGGAGGCGGAGACCCACCTCGAGCACCTCGCGATCACCCGGAAGACCGTCACCGCTCTCGCAGGCCGGCTCACGGCCCGGCCCTCCGGCCCCGACCTGCCCGAGCACCCGGACTACCCCCGCATCCTCGCCGTCTTCGACGGGGCCACTGGCCCCCTCCGGGCCCGCGACGTCTGCGAAGCTCTCGACCACGAGCTGCTGCCGAAGAACATCGAAGGCACCCGCGCCAAGCTGAAACGCCTCGTCAAGCTCCACGTCCTCACCGAGGTCGACACCGGCAGCTTCGCCAAGAAGGAGTAGCCGCCCGAAGCCCCGCGACCAGCGGCCTTGCCCCAACATCACCAGAAAACGGACATCGCTTCACGAACTACCCTCTCAGAGCCGTCGCCACCCACTACGACAAGCGCGGGTACGTCCATCTCGGCAAGCGCGGCTACGTCCACCTCGGCACCGCCACCGCAGCAGCCCTCATCATCTGGCTCCGCACGTATCGGCCGGACAAGTCCTAGTCGGCGATGTTGACGTGCATGTTGAAACGGACCCCGCCGATCTTCACCAGCAGGTTGCCCTGCACCTTGCGTGTTTCCTTCGTGTGGCCCACATTGCTCTTGTTCGCCGCCGCCTTGTTCTGCGGCGGGTGGCTCACGAACTCCGTGAAGACCCCGCCTGCGGCGAGCTGAGCGGCGTCGTCCCATTCGTTGCGCAGGTCCTCGTAGGTCGTGGCGTGCATGGGGAGGCCACCGAGGGTCAGGTCTACGCGGTGGCCGGCGACGTATGCCTCGGCGAGCTGCTGGAGGATGCCGGCCACCGTCGTCTTCAGCGAGTAGTGGCTCGCCGCCGTGGCGAGCAGCTGCGCGGCGTCCCCATCGAGTCGGGCCCGACGCGCGTCCCGGGCCCCGGCTCTGAGCAGATCGTCTTTGTCCGCGTCAATGCTCTTGAACGCCTCGGCGTACCCCGTCTCCTGGGCCTGGGCGATCCTGATCGCCGAGGCCCACTGCGACGCGCTGATCCACTCGTGGTCGAACGAGATGCTCTCGCAGTACGCCTTCAGCTCCACCTCGGCCTCTTCGGCCGACCTGGCATGGTCGTTGTTCGGCATGTGAGTCCCCCTTGCCGTCATGGCGAACCACGAACGTGCCACAGCGGGACGCTCCCTGTCAGCCGCTCAGGACAACGCGAAACAGCGTCGCCCGAACGGGAGTTGCTGCAGGGGAAGGCGAGGCGCGAAGCGCCCGCTCGCTTCCCAGCGCTTCGTCGTGGACCTGAAGCGTGAGCGTCTGACGGCTGGTATTCCCCAGGCCACCTCCGACCTCACCGTTGGCCTCCAGCGTGAGTTGCGCCTGCTCCGCCTCGAACCGCAACTGCTGGCCGGCTCCCGCGTCCTGCGCCGCGTACAGATCCCGCCTCAGCTCCTGCAATGCCTGCCATGGTTGACTCGGTTCACACCCTATGATCTTATGCGCCTACGCAACGGATGATCTTCTGGTTGACCGGTAGTCATGTGGTCGTCTTCCCGGTCCGCCAGGGCGACTTGCCCGTCGTCAGACACGCCGCGACGCAGCTCGCGGTGCAAGTAGGTCTACCGCTCCGGTGCGTTGAGGCGACGCTTTCAGGGAGGAACACATGAAGGTCACACGCGCTCTTGGTGCCGCAGGATCAGCCATGGCCATCGCCATGCTGGCCGCGGGGACCGCGTACGCGACCGAGACGAATCACTGGACGATGGCATACGGAAACGCCACCGTCGTCGCAGACAACTATTGGTGGGCGCAGGACGTCACCATCACCGGTCAGCACTACCTTCCCTCGGGCGCCAACAAGTGCCGCCGCCTGTACGCCACAGCGTTCGACGCGGCGGGCAGAGTGATGAGGAATGCCGACTACAGCCCTATTGCGGCATCGACCAGCTGGCAGTGTTCGGCGGGCGTCAGGGACGTCTCCCTCAAGATTGACACCAGCGTCGCGGGGGGCCCGTACGCGGTGCAGATCGAATGGCAGGAGAAGGACTCCGCCGACACCACTTACTGGACGGAGATCGACGCTGTCCGGTGCATGCGTGACACGTACCAGTGCACGCGGCTCACCTTCTGAAGAGACAGCGGCCGACTACATGTCTTCGGCAGGGACGGATGAAGCCGCCCTTGCCTCGGAGAGAGAGAAACGAGTGAAGAACCTCAAGAAGGTACTTGCTGTGGCGGCCTCGTCCGTCGCCCTCGCGGGAACGGCACTTACCTCGCCGGCGCATGCCGCCTATCCGGTCACGCATTTCCACCTGGAGTACGGGGCCAGCATTCTGGACGGCGATTTGACCTGGTACAACCAGTCGGTCGGTGTTTCCGGCACCAACAAGGTGGCCAGTGGCAGTGGCTGCCGCTACGCGGCATTCGAGGCCGCCAACTATGCCGGGGCGCGTGACTATCTGACCTCGAGTCCGCTCTGCGTGGCCACCACACGTCCCTTCGAGGGAACTCTTTCGATCAACGTCGCGGGCGGTGCCGACTACGTGGTCGTGTCGTACCACGCGCGCAGCCCCGAGGACGGGGCCTACTATCGAGTCGCGTCCCAGGTCTGCTACCGCACCGGATGCCACGCACCGATCTCTTGACGGATACCGACGTCCGTGGCCGGGCCGGGTCCGCGGGGGTCGAACACACCGTCCTCAGCCCAGCCGCAAGTCCACCCACCGGCCCCCGTCCCCCGGCAGCTCGTAGCGCTCCAGTTCCGTGAAGCCGTGCTGGAGCGCGAAGCGGAGGCCGGGCTCGTTGGATTCGAGGACGACCGTTTCGATGACCGTCGCGCCGAACTCCATGCGGGCGTGCGCCACGCCGCTCTCGTACAGGGCCTCGCCGAAGCCCTGGCGCCGGTGTTCCGGCAGGACGCGGGCGATGACCGTGGCGGCCGAGACGCCCGGCGGCAGGGGATCGGCCTCGGCGCAGCCCTCCGGGCGGACCGTGGAGCAGCCGACGAGTACGTCACCGAGGTAGGCCACCTCCAGGTGGTTGCGGGCGGCGCGGTCCCGTACGGCGTCGAGGGTGAGGTGGTGGGCCGGTATCACCGCGTTGTGGACGTGCCGCCAGTCCCGCAGCAGGGCCTCGTCGCCGTGGTGGGCGTGCTCGATGCGTAGATCACTCATCGGAGTAGGAGATCCGCGTCCTCGCCGTCGCGTCAAGGTGTGCGGGGGGCGGGGGCCGGCCCGTCCACCCGCACGAGGCACGGTAGCCGCAGGTCCGACAACAGGCGGACCCCCAGTACTACTTGGGCGCCCGCGGACTCACCTGCGCGGGGTAAGCATCCGTTCCACCAGGTTGCGCGTCGCCCGTTCGACGCGTGCGTCCCGGTGTGCCGGGTCCTGGAGGGCCAGGCTCCAGTGGAAGGTGCCCGCGACGAACACGAGGGTGCCGTCCTCGTGTTCGCACAGGCTCGTGTTCTGGATGCGCCGCCCGCGCCCGCCGTTCTTGCCCCACGTGTCCCCGTAGGGCGACTCGGACAGCAGCGTGCGGCGCGCTCCCGGCGGCACGGGCATCTTCTTGTCGTAGCCGTCGGCCTCCACGGCGACGAGGTCGCGTATCTCCTCGCCGTCCCGCAGCCCCGTCCCCGCCCAGAACCAGTGCCCCGGCTCGCGTACGACGAGGGGCGCCGGCGTGGCGAGGATGCCGTTGTACTGCACGCCCAGGAGGGCCTGTTCGGCGCGGCCGCGCTTCCTGCCGTCCTCGTCCTCCAGGTCGCGCCACCGCGTGGTCGGCCCGTTGGCGTCCGGCTCCGGGTCCTCGTCCTGCTTGTAGCAGACGACCGCGCGGGCGGGCGTGCCGTCCTGCGCGTCCGCCAGCCGGACGTGGAAGTAGATGTTGTTCGCCGCGAGGAAGGCGACGTGCGTGCCGACGGACACGGCCTTCTCGACGACGTCGCGCATCGGCTTCGACCAGTACTCGTCGTGCCCGGGGAAGACGAGCGCCGCGTACCGTTCCGGGTCGACGCGCCCCTCGTGCAGGTCGACGCTCGTCGCGTACGTCACGTCGTACCCGTGCCGCTCCGCCCACTGCGCGAAGCTGATGTCCAGCTCGCCCCAGCGCGGCAGGCCGTGGTCGGAGTACGGGCGGTCGAAGGAGACGCGGAACGCCCGGTGCTTGTTGTTCCCGACGACGCCCGGCCTGGCGTACCCCTTGTAGAGGTTCTTGCCGGTGCGCCCGTCCAGCGGCCACTGGTTGTACGCCTGGTACGTGGCGAAGGGCAGGACGACGAGCAGGTCGGAGGCGCGGCTGGTGTCCCGCACGACGAAGGGCGTGCAGCTGCGGTGGCCGTCCTCCGCGTGGAACACGGCGAGGTAGATGCCGGACACCCAGTCCGCGGGGACGCGCAGGGTCCACGACACGGGCCAGTCGCAGACGATCTCGCCGGTGCCCGGGCGGGGCTTGGGGGTGGGGCGCGGCTCGCCGCGCAGCCGCGGGCTGGTCGCGACCTGCCGGCCGCCCGATCCGCCGTAGTGGCCGACGCGGTGGATCTCGACGCGGTAGGGCTGCGGGGTGCGGAGCGACACGTGGAAGGCGATGGACTCGCCGTGGGCGACGGAGGTGGCGGAGGCGTACCCCTGTATCTGCCCGAGCCGGTCCTTGCTGGCGGTCCTGTCGTCCGGCAGTACCTTCCACGCCGCCGACCCCGCGCGGGAGTTCTCGGCCGCTATGGGGCCCCGGCCGGTGCTCGTCGGCTTGCGCACGGGCGGTCTGCGGTCGGCGAGCGCCTCGCCGCCGTACTGGTACGCGGCGATCCCGGCCGCGACGGCCGCCCCGGCACCGAGCGCGCTGATGGCCGTACGACGGCTGATGGCGGACATGCCGGCCGGACCCCCCGATGACTGCGCCCGTGCGCACGGCGGTCAGGGCTGGCGCACATACATGTGGGCATGGTGAAGGTTGTGAACATACTTCCGGGTAGGGCGGCTCGGCAAATCGTTTCTGCGGGGTGCCGGAGAGGCCGTGGTCGCCGGGTCCTCAGTCCGCCGGGCGGTACGGTCCGCCCCATCCCCAGGCCTGGTGCAGGGCCGTGGCGAACGCGGCCGCGATCCGGTGCTCGCCCGAGCGGGACGGGTGCGTGCCGTCGTAGGTGTCCGTGCTCAGGTCGTACGGCTCCGGGGGCGACGCCAGCAGGAGCGGCGAGCCGGGCTCGTCGAGGTCGGCGACCGTCTTGGCGAGGAGTTCGTTGAAGCGGGCGCACTCCGCGGCGAACGGCGGGTCGTAGGTGGCGCGGACGTTGGGGATGACCGGCAGCATGACGGCTCGCACGCGCGGGTTCGCGGCCCGGGCCGCCGCGACGAACGCGCGGACGTTCTCGGTGGTCTGATCGCTGTTCGTGTAGAAGCCGAGGTCGATCAGGCCCAGCGAGACCAGGAGCACATCGGCCCGCGTGTCCCGGACGGCCTCCTCGATGAGCGGCGCCATGTGCAGCCACCCCTCGCCCCATCCGGCGAGATGGGCGCGGGCGCGGGCGGGGAAGGCGGGATCGGCGTAGGCGTCGGAGACCGGGACCTCGGCGCTCTTGTCGTACAGCGTCGTGCGCGGCCCCACGATCGCGTAGGGGCAGCCGAGCGTGGTGTTGAGGTGCTGCCACATCCGGTAGCGCCAGGTGTGCTCACCGGCGCTGCCGATGGTCATCGAGTCGCCGACGAACATGAACCTGGGCCGCATGGCGCCATCATCGCCGGTCCGAGCCGGGCGTCGCGCACCGGGTGCGGGCTTCGCGGCTTCCTGGTGGCCGTCCTGGCCGTTCGCGGCCTCCAGGATCAAAAATGATTACCCTGCCGCACCGATCGCTCACGGTCGGTATCTTGAGCATCCTTCGCGTCCGAACGTTCACCGGCCTCCACGCCGCCCGGCCTGGAGGAGGCCGGCCAGCCGAATGGAAACCCGTTGAGCGACTCCACCGTGCCCTCCCCTGCTCCGGCGCCCGTCCCGGAGCAGCCGCCCATGCCTTCCAAGCCACCGCTCGGGAAGCCTCGTCGCTTCGCCCGGCCGTGGGTCATGGCGGCCGCCGTTGTCGTGCTGGCCGCCGGGTCCGGGCTCGCCTGGTGGGCCCTGGGTGACGGCGATCCCCTGGGGCACGTCGAGCTGAGCGGCGGCAAGCTCGTCCGGGACTCCGAGGACGAGGACTGCGACGACACCGACGACTACACGTACAACGACTGCGACGAGGACACCTACGAGTTCCTGTACAAGATCACCAACGAGGGCGACGAACCGGCCAACTACACGGTCATCGTCAACGCCTTCGACGAGGACGGCGACTACATCGGCCAGGCCTATGTCGGTGCCCGCCACATCGGCCCCGGCGACAACGAGGCGGACTCCGGGGAGTTCGACAAGTACAGCGAGATGGGGGACCACGACATCGCGGACATCGCCACCGTGAAGGTCGCCCACGTGGAGCGGATGCCGCTGGCCAACTGACGCCGTCGGGCCGGGACCGGATGTCCTCCGCCGGCGGAGGACCGTGACCATGGACACTGGAGGGCATGCCTTCCGTGCGTCCTCCCTCGCGTTCGCGTTCCTCCCTCCGTGCGACGACGTGGCGGTCCGTGGGTGCGGGTCTCGCCGCCGTGCTGTTCGTGGTCCTGCCCGGTGCCGCGCCCGCCCTCGCCGACGACGGCGGTGACGGTGACGGGTTCACGGTCGAGGACCCGCGCATCACCGAGTCCAGCGGCCTCGCCGCCAGCCGCAGCCACCCGGGGGTCTACTGGACGCACAACGACCAGGACGAGCCGAGGCTCTTCGCCGTGGACGGGCGCACCGGGCGGACCGTCGCCACGATCACGCTGCGCGGTGTCGGCAAGCCCCGCGACATGGAGGCCGTCTCGGTCGGCGCGGACGGCCACGTGTACGTCGGCGACATCGGCGACAACCTCAACGGCTCGTGGAGCCACGTCTGGATCTACCGCTTCCCCGAGCCGAAGGAGCTGCGGGACCGGACGGTCGACGCCACGCAGTACACCGTCACGTACGAGGACGGGCCACGCGACGCCGAGGCGCTGATGGTGCACCCCAGGACGGGGCGCGTGTACATCGCCTCCAAGAACGAGGACGGCGGCGGCCTGTACGAGGGGCCCGCGAAGCTGTCGGCGCGCGGCACGAACGTGTTCCGCCGGATCGGCGAGGTGCCGTGGGTGACCGACGGGGCGTTCTCGCCGGACGGCACCCGGCTGGTGCTGCGCAGCTACTTCAGCGCGCGCGGCTACGCGTGGAAGGACGGGCGGCTCGGCGCCGACGACCGGGTGCGCGCGCCGATCCAGCCGCAGTCGGAGTCCGTGACGTACACGGCCGACGGGTCGGCGCTGATGTTCGGCAGCGAGGGCGAGCGCAGCCAGGTCGTACGGGTCCCGGTCGAGGGCACCGGCGCCGCCCCCTCGGGCGGGCCCGCCACTCCCGGCCCGGCCGGCACGGGCGCCGGCCGGGGCGAGGCGAGCAGCGGCGGAACGGGCGGCGGCACCGGCTGGCTGACGGGCCTCGCGGTGGTCGTCGCGGCCGTGCTCTTCGGCGGCAGGAAGCTGCGGAAGGGCGGCGGGGGCCGGTCGGGCGAGTAGAAATCAGCCCCTCCGGCGTTTGAGGAGCGGGGGTTCGGGGGCGGAGCCCCCCGATTCGGGAAGGGGCGGGGTAGGCGAAGGAACCGTCAGGGCTGCTCCTCGTCCCTCCGGCGGGTCACCAGTGCCTCGAAGCCGTCGACCAGTGCCCGCAGGCCGAAGCCGAAGTGGTCGAAGTCGGACGAGAACGTGTCGTCCGCGAGCTGTGCCATCAGCGGGAACCTGCCGGTCTCCAGCGCCCGCGTCAGGATGGGTGCCTGCCTGCCCCAGAACTCCTCGTCGCTGACGCCGGTCTCCTTCGCCGCCTCCGCCGCCTCGATCTCCATGCGGGCGATCCCGGTCACGAAGCTCTGCACGGCGATGATCACCGAGATCGTCTCGGGGTCGCTCAGCCCCATGCCCCGCAGGGCCTCCAGGGACAGCTCCAGACCGCGCAGGGCGCTCGGCCCGAGGACCGTACGGCTCTGATTGACCTTCAGCAGCCACGGGTGGCTCCGTACGAGGGCCAGATGGCCGCGGGCCATCATCTCGACGCCCTCCCGCCAGTCGCAGGGCTTCGGCGGGGCGTCCTCCAGCGGCTCGCCCTGCACCCGGTCCAGCATCAGGTCCAGCAGCTCGGCCTTGCCGGGCACGTACCGGTACAGCGACATGGTGCCGACGCCCAGCTCGGCGGAGAGCCGGCGCATGGAGACGGCGCCGAGCCCCTCCGCGTCGGCGAGGGCGACGGCGGCGGTGACGATCCGCTCCAGGGTCAGCCCGCGGCGCGGGCCGCGGCTGGGCGGCTCGCCCGTGCCCCAGAGGAGTTCCAGGCTGCGGACGATGTCGCCGCTGCCGGTCGTTGCCGTGTCGCCTCCGCTGCTGGTCATGGCCTCAGCGTACGGCCCGGAAATATCCCCTGGACAGAAACTGGGTACGGTGTACGCTCGCTTGGGTACGGTGTACTCAGTTTCTGGAACCGGGGAGGACGGGGCATGGACGGCTATGCGATCCGCGCGGAGGGCCTGCGCAAGAGGTACGGCGAGAAACAGGCGCTGGACGGCTTCGACCTGGCCGTACGCCCCGGCACGGTGCACGGGCTGCTCGGCCCCAACGGCGCCGGCAAGACCACCGCGGTCCGCGTCCTCGCCACGCTCCGCCGGCTCGACGGCGGCCGCGCCGAGGTCGCCGGCGTCGACGTGGCCCGCGACCCGCGCCGCGTCCGCGCGCTCATCGGGCTGACCGGCCAGTACGCGGCGGTGGACGAGATCCTGACCGGCCGGCAGAACCTGGAGATGTTCGGCCGCCTCTTCCACCTGGGCGGCCGCCGCGCCCGGCGGCGGGCGGACGAGCTGCTGGAGCGGTTCGGCCTGGTCGAGGCGGCCGACAAGGGCGTCGAGGGCTACAGCGGGGGGATGCGCCGCCGCCTGGACCTGGCCGCGTCGATGATCCTCTCGCCCCGCGTGCTGTTCCTGGACGAGCCGACGACCGGGCTCGACCCGCGCGGCCGCGGCGAGGTCTGGGACGCCGTACGGGACCTGGTCGCGGGCGGTACGACGGTGCTGCTCACCACGCAGTACCTGGACGAGGCCGACCAGCTCGCCTCGCGCATCACGGTCATCGACCGGGGCCGGGCCATCGCGGACGACACGCCCGAGGCGCTGAAGGACCGCATCGGCGGCGACCGCGTGGAGGTGGTGGCGGCCGACGCGGCCGACCTGCCGCGCGTCGCCAAGGCCGTGGCGCGGGTGTGCGTGGGGGAGCCCCGGGTGGAGGAGGCCGTGCGCCGGGTGCACGCCCCGGTCACGGACCGGGTGGCCGCGCTGACGGAGGTCGCGAGGACGCTCCAGGACGAGGGCGTACGCGTCGACGACCTGGGGCTGCGGCGGCCGAGCCTGGACGATGTGTTCCTGCGGCTGACGGGCCACGGGGCCGAGGACGCGACGCGCGAGGAGGTGGCGGCATGAGCAGCATGGACGCGGCCCTGGAACCGCTGGCCGGCCACGGCCGTGCGTACTGGGCGGTCGCCGACTGCTGGAACGTCGTGCGCCGCCAGCTCACCCACTACCGCCGCAAGCCCGTCTTCATCGCCTGGCAGCTCGGCTTCCCGATCCTGTCGGTGCTGCTGTACGGGTACGTGTTCGGCGGCGCGATGAAGCCGCCGGGCGGGGGCGGCGCGGACCGGTACCGGGACTTCCTGATGCCCGGCATGTTCGTGATGACCATGGCGTTCGGCTTCATCAACACCGCGACGGCGGTGGTCACGGACGCCGGGAAGGGCGTCATCGACCGGTTCCGGTCGATGCCCATGGCGCCGTCGGCGGTGGTCACCGGGCGCGGGGTGACGGACGTGATCATCGCGTGCGCCGAGCTGACCATCCTCGCGACGACGGCCTTCGCGATGGGCTGGCGCTCGGACGGCGGCCTCGCCGGGACGGTGGGCGCCTTCGGGCTCCTGCTGCTCCTGCGCTACTGCCTGACGTGGGTGGGCATATGGCTGGGCCTGCTCGTCCCGGACCCGGAGGCGGCGGGTGGCCTGTTCGCGGTGGCGTTCCCGCTGACGATGATCTCCAGCGTGTTCGTCCAGCCCTCGACGATGCCCGACTGGCTGGGCACCGTCGCCGCGTGGAACCCGATCTCCTCGACGGCGGCCGCTACCCGGGAGCTGTTCGGCAACCCGGTGGGCGGCGACGGCAGCTGGATCCAGGAGCACGCGGTGCTGATGGCCGTGGTGTGGCCCCTGGTGATCACGGCGGTCTTCCTGCCCCTGGCGGTGCGCCGCTTCCAGCGCCTGGGGCGCTGAGGGAAGGGGGGCGGCTGCTGCCCCGCGCGGGCAGCGGCCCCACCGGGCCGGCGTGGACCGAGCGGTCCCGCGCCGACCCGAGGCCGGGAAGCCGGACGGCGGCCTAGGGCCGCGCGCCCGGCTTCCAGTCCTGGACGAGGAGCCCGAGCAGCACCTCGTCCAGGAACTCGCCCAGAACCCAGGCGGAGGAGCGCAGTACGCCCTCGCGGACGAAGCCGTTGCGCTCGGCGGAGCGCAGCATCGCGGTGTTGTCCGCCAGCGTCTCGATCTGCAGCCGCTGCAGGCCGCGCACGACGAAGCCGTAGTGGCAGAGCACCGCGACGACGTCCGTGCCGTAGCCCTTGCCGCGCGCGGACGGCCGCAGTCCCAGCCCGATGTGGGCGGACCGGTTGTGGTTGTCGATGCCCCACAGCGTCGCGGTGCCGACCAGGGTGCCGCCCTCCAGCTCCACCACGGAGAACGGGACGCTTCCCTGGTTCGTGTCGTCCACCACGAGCCGCGGATCCTTGGAGCCGGGCGTGATCGGCCGCCACGGCCCGCCTTCGGCCCGCGAGCCGTTGACCACGTCGTCGTAGAGCTCGGTCCGCAGGATCGGGATGTCGTCCTCGTGCCGGGCCCTCAGCCCCACCTTGCTGCCTTTGAGCATGCGGGCTTCCTATCCGGCCGGACCGGCCGGCGGCAAACCAATAAGCGGTCGCACCAGTCGGGGTGCGGCGGCGGTGGCGGATGAGGGCGCGGGCGATGCGGACGAAGGCCGGTCAGTGCTCGGCCTGACCGGCCGGGGTGACCGGCCGGACGGAGTCGACCGAGCAGCCGGCCGGCCGATCCGCCGGCCGGCCGGCCGTCGGTTACTTCTCCTTGCACTCCTTCCAGGCCAGCCGGTAGACGGTCTTGATGTCGCCGTCCGTGGAGTCCATGGCGATGAAGCTGTTCGTCTTCGTCGGGTCCGACGTCCCCGCGCTGACCCGCAGCTCGGTGTTGATGTTGAAGTTGCGCTTCACGCCGCAGGGCGCCCAGACGAGCTGGCCCCAGTCGGTCTGGTCGGTGGCCTGCCAGTTGTTGTCGTACGGCCCGTTGAACGGGTGGGACCGGGCGGCCGTGTCGGGCGAGCCCTGGAAGTAGTACGAGGCCTTCTGGACGGCGTTGGCGCCGCGCTCCAGGTGCGCGTAGCCGCGGTAGTCGGCGCTGGCGACGGCGTACGTGAAGCCGTGCGGGACGTGGACGATCAGGTTGAGCTGGCAGTTCTTGCGGAAGTCCGTGGGCTTGGAGCCCACGCCGACCTGGGCCAGGTACTCGCTGTAGGTGACGGTGAAGGCCGTGTTGTCGGGGGCGACGGCGACGGCGGCCGTACCCGCGGGGCAACCCGAGCCGTTGACCGTTGCGATCTCGATGACGATCTTGTCGGGCGGGGCGACGATGCCGCTCCCGGCGGCCGAGGCCGTACCGGGGGCGAGGAGCGTCGAGGCGAGCAGCGCGGCGGCCGCGCCGCCGGTCAGAACGGATCTGGACATGGTGCTCCGATCGGTTGCCGGTGGAAGTGGGGGGTCCAACCGAGATGGGCATGGACATGTCAAACATTCAAACGGTTGGGCCTGTTCTGCCCGATCCGTCTGAACGCTTCGGATGCTAGGGACCGGTGGCGGAGCTGGATAGGGCGGTTATCGGCCGCGCGAAGAAACACGGAAGGGGCCCGGGCGGGACGCCCGGACCCCTTCTGCAGGCCTGAACGGCTAGAGCTTCTCGATCACGTAGTCGATGCAGGCGGTCAGCGCCTCGACGTCCGCCGGGTCGACGGCCGGGAACATCGCGATGCGCAGCTGGTTGCGGCCCAGCTTGCGGTACGGCTCGGTGTCGACGATGCCGTTGGCGCGCAGGACCTTGGCGACGGCCGCCGCGTCGATGTCGTCGGAGAAGTCGATCGTGCCGATGACCTGCGAGCGCTTGGCCGGGTCGGCCACGAACGGCGTGGCGTGCTTGGACTCCTCGGCCCAGCCGTACAGCGTCCGCGAGGACGTGGCGGTGCGGCGCACGGCCCAGTCCAGACCGCCCTGCCCGTTGATCCACTTGAGCTGCTCGTTGAGGAGGAACAGCGTGGCCAGGGCCGGGGTGTTGTACGTCTGGTTCTTCAGCGAGTTGTCGATGGCGGTCGGCAGCGAGAAGAACTCGGGGATGTGCCGGCCGGACGCGTGCACGGCGCGGGCGCGCTTCAGCGCGGCGGGCGAGAACACGCCGATCCACAGGCCGCCGTCGGCGGCGAAGGACTTCTGCGGCGCGAAGTAGTAGACGTCCGTCTCGGCGATGTCGACCGGCAGGCCGCCGGCGCCGGAGGTCGCGTCGACGAGGACGAGCGCGCCCTCGTCGGCACCCTCGACGCGCTTGATCGGGGCGGCGACACCGGTGGAGGTCTCGTTGTGGGTGAAGGCGTACACGTCCACGCCCGCCTCCGCCGCCGGCTCCGGGTGCGTGCCCGGCTCGGAGGAGATCACGGTCGGCTCGTCCAGCCACGGCGCCAGCTTGGCGGCCTTGGCGAACTTGGACGAGAACTCGCCGAACGACAGGTGCTGCGACTTCGACTCGATCAGCCCGTGGGTCGCGATGTCCCAGAAGGCGGTCGACCCGCCGTTGCCCAGGATCACCTCGTACCCCTCGGGGAGGGAGAAGAGCTCGCTCACCCCGGCCCGGACCTCGCCCACCAGGTTCTTGACCGGAGCCTGGCGATGGGAGGTACCGAGGAGGGACGTGCCGGTGGCGGCCAGGGCGTCCAGCGCCTCCGTACGCACCTTGGAGGGGCCCGCGCCGAAACGGCCGTCGGCGGGCTTGATGTCAGCGGGAATCCGGATCTCAGCCACGGCTGGAGCCTAGTCCTTTCCGCCAGGCCACGGACGGGCGTGTCCGGCGAATGAGACGAGATCACGTCAAAGGTGGGACAGCGGAGAGGCGTGGGAAAGGGGTCACACGGCGAGGTGTGGGGCGCGCGTGGGGCCGTGCGCGCTCCGTACCGCACAGATGGTTTCCGGCCCCATACTTCCGGTGACGGGACTCGGGGCGGGAGGCTGCGTATGCACCGGCGGGGCGAGACCATCGACGGCCGCTACCGGCTGGAGGGCCTGCTGGGCCGGGGCGGCATGGGCGAGGTGTGGTCGGCGGAGGACGTCAAGCTGGGGCGCCTGGTGGCCATCAAGTTCCTGCGCCTGCCGTCGCCCGGGGCGGCCGGGGCGACCACCGTCCAGGACGCCATCGTCCGGTTCGAGAACGAGGCGCGGCTGCTGGCCAGGGTCGGCCACGACAACGTCGTGACCGTGCACGACTGGGGCAGGGGCCGCGGCGACTCCGGCGGCGACTTCTACATGACGATGGAGCTGCTGGAGGGGCGGACCCTGGACCAGCTGCTCGCCGACGGCCCGCCCGCCGGGCAGCTGCCGCCCCTGGCCGACGTCGTGGAGTGGGCGGCCCGCATCTGCGACGTACTCGTGGCCGCGCACGCGAAGGGCGTCATCCACCGGGACATCAAGCCGTCCAACGTCCTGGTGACCCGGGGCGGCGCGGTGAAGGTCCTCGACTTCGGCATCGCCAAGCTCGTCGAGAGCAGCGGGCCACAGCTGACCGGCACGGTCATCGGCACCCCGCCGTACATGGCACCCGAGCAGTTCACGGGCCACGCGTCCGCCGCCTCCGACCTCTTCGCGCTCGGCTGCCTGCTGTACGCGCTGGTCACCGGCGCGCCCCCGGCGCGGTCCGGGGTCGCCCCGGTCGCCGTCCGTCCGAAGAACGTACGGACCGACCTGCCGTCGGCACTCGACGATCTGATCCACCGTCTGCTGAGGCAGGACCCCGCAGCCCGCCCGGCGAACGCCGCCGAGGTACGGCGGACCCTGACGCGCGTCGCCTCCACGCTGGCCGCCCGCCCGGAACCGGCCCGGCCCCAGCCCCGCCCGCGCGCCCAATCCGGCCTCGGCGCGGCCCCGGTCCCTCCGCTGCTGGGGCAGGGCCCGGGCCCGGCACGGCAGGTGGCGCCGAGGCCGGCCGGGGCGGCGCGCCCGGAACCCGGCCTCGCCGCGTTCCGGGATCTCGGACTGCCTGCACCCCCGGTCCGCGGCCGGGAGGCGCCGGGTGACCTGCTCAGGAACACGGTCGAGGTCTCCGGCAGCTGCCTCGTGGCCTTCCTGGGCACGTTCCTCCTGGTCTTCACCGCCACGGGGTTGTCCCTGACGGCCTCCTTCCTGTGGGGCGTGGGCGGTGCCGTGGCGGCCGTCGCCGCCGAAGCCGTCAGCAGGCTGGTGCTCACCCATCCCCCGGCCCAGGCGTCGGAAGACGAGGCGGCCGTGCTCATCCTCACCGGCGGCATGGCGTGGCTCCTCGTGCTGGGCGGCTGCATCTGGCTGATGGCGGCCCAGACCGGACTGCCGTGGTGGGGGGACACCCTGGCGGGATGCGGACTGGCGCTGGGAGTGCTGGGAATGGGCCTCACGACCTACTTCGGTGCCGTCGACGAACTCTGGGGAGGCGACGACCGGCCAGGGCCGGAAGCCGTGCTGTTCAACGGAGTGCTCCTGGGCGCCACGGCGTTCGGCGTGCTCTTCGTCGCCGCCGACATGGCTTGGTGGACCGCTCTCCTCGCCGCGGCCGGCATCTGGATCGCCGGAGCGGTGGCGACCGCCTTCTGCTACTTCTGCGCCGACGAAGTGGCGTAGGGCGGGCCCGTGACGCCCTGACCGGGTGGCTGCCGGGTGCCCGGGCGGCTGCCGAGGAAGGCCCGACCACCTACTCCGGCCCGTGGCTCATACCGGCTCCCGCGGGCTCGGCACCGGACCGCCCGGGCGGCATGATGGCCGTATGGATCACCGTACGGATCTTGACCGCGCGCTGCGGAAAGTCGTGCGCGGTGATGTCGACTTCCGCGCCGGGGCCCGGGCCTTGGTGACCATGGACGCGTCCAACTACCGGCGCGTGCCCCTCGGGGTCGTCGCGCCCCGGGACGCGGACGACGTGGCGGCCGCGCTGGAGGTGTGCCGGGGGTTCGGCGTGCCCGTGGTGGCCCGTGGGGGCGGGACGTCCATCGCGGGGCAGGCCACCGGGACCGGGGTGGTGCTCGACTTCACCCGTCACCTGCGCGGGGTGCTCGCCGTGGACCCCGATGCCCGTACCGCCGTCGTACAGCCCGGCGTGGTGCTGGACCGGCTGCGGGACGCGGTGCGGCCGTACGGGCTGACGTTCGGGCCCGACCCGTCCACGCACAGCCGGTGCACCCTCGGCGGGATGATCGGCAACAACGCCTGCGGTTCGCACTCCGTGGCCTGGGGCACGACCGCCGACAACGTCCACGAGCTGGACGTGCTGACGTACGGAGGCCAGGCGCTGCGGCTCGGCCGCGACGGGCGCGGCGCGCCCCAAGGGCTCGACGCCTTCGTGCGGCGGAACCTCGCGCTCATCCGCACCGGCTTCCCACCCGGCATGCCGCGCCGCATCTCCGGCTACGCCCTCGACGCCCTGCTCCCGGAACGGGGCACGGACGTCGCCCGCGCCTTCTGCGGCAGCGAAGGCACCCTCGGCGTGGTCACCGCGGCGACCGTACGGCTCGTGGAGGCGCCGCCCGCCCGCGCCCTCGCCGTCCTCGGGTACGCCGAGGAGAGCGCCGCCGCCGAAGCGGCACCCGGCCTCCTCGCGCACGGCCCGCTCACCGTCGAGGGCATGGCCGAGGACCTGGTCCGCGACCCGGCCGCCCGCAACCGCCTCCCCAAGGGCGCCGCCTGGCTGTTCGCCGAGACCGGCGGCGCCACCCCCGGCCAGGCCCAGGCCCGTGCCGCCGCCCTCCTGCGCGCCGCCGACGCCCTGGACGGCATCGTCGTCACCGACCCCGCCGGGCAGCGCGTCCTGTGGCGCGTCCGGGAGGACGCCGCCGGCACCGCCACCCGCACCCCGGACGGCGCCGAGGCGTGGCCCGGCTGGGAGGACTGCGCCGTACCGCCCGCCCGCCTCGGCCCGTACCTGCGGGACTTCCGTGCCCTGCTCGCCGCGCACGGGCTGCGCGGCACGCCGTACGGCCACTTCGGCGACGGCTGCATCCACGTCCGCATCGACTTCGACCTCGTCACGCCGGACGGGGTGGTCCGCTTCCGGCGCTTCTCGGAGGAGATGGCCGACCTCGTCGCCGCCCACGGCGGCTCCCTCTCCGGCGAGCACGGCGACGGGCAGGCGCGCGCGGAGCTGCTGCCGAAGATCTACGGGGAGGAACTCGTCGGCCGGTTCGGCGAGTTCAAGGACCTCTGGGACCCTGCCGGTGGCCTGAACCCCGGCATGCTCGCCCGGCCCTCCCGCCTCGACGAGAACCTGCGCTTCGACGTCCTGCCGCGCGAGCCCGTGCCCGTGGCCTTCGGCTACCCGGACGACGGCGGCGACTTCACGACCGCCGTGCGCCGCTGCGTCGGCGTCGCCAAGTGCCGTGTGGAGGGCCCGAGTGCGGGGCCGGGCGTGATGTGCCCGTCGTTCCGGGCCACCGGCGAGGAGCGGCACTCGACGCGCGGGCGCGCCCGGCTGCTGCACGAGATGCTGGCCGGCGAGGTGGTGACCGGTGGCTGGCGCTCCCCGGAGGTGCGCGACGCGCTCGACCTGTGCCTGGCGTGCAAGGGCTGCCGCAGCGACTGTCCGGTGGGCGTCGACATGGCCACGTACAAGGCGGAGTTCCTGCACCACCACTACGCGGGCCGGCCGCGGCCCGCCGCCCACTACACGATGGGCGGCCTGCCGACGCTGCTGCGGCTCGCCGCACCCTTCGCCCCCGTGCTGAACGCCGCCGCCCGCGTACGGCCCCTCGCGGCGGCCGCCAAGCGGCTGGGCGGGATCGCCCGGGAGCGGGACATCCCGGTCCTGGCGCGGGAGACGTTCCGTACGTGGGCCGCGGGGCGTGCCGTGGACGGCGCCCCGGACGCGTACGTCTGGCCCGACACGTTCACCGACCACTTCTCGCCCTCGGTGGGCCGCGCGGCCGTCGCGGTCATGGAGGCGGCGGGCCTCCGGGTCGCCCTGCCGCCGGGGCGGGTCTGCTGCGGTCTGACGTACGTGTCGACCGGCCGCCTCGACCGGGCCCGTACGGTGATGCGCCGCACCCTCGACACCCTCGGCCCCGCCCTCGGCGCGCCGCTGGTGGTCCTGGAGCCGAGCTGCGCGGCCGCCCTGCGCACGGACCTCCCGGAACTGCTGGCCGACGACCCCCGGGCCCGTACCCTGGCCGGCTCGGTACGGACCTTCGCCCAGGCCTTGGAGGAGCTGGCCCCCGACTGGCGCCCGCCGCGCCTGGACCGGCCGGTGGCCGGCCAGACCCACTGCCACCAGCACGCCGTCCTGGGCGACGCCGCCGAGCGCCGGCTGCGCGAGCGCGCGGGCCTCACCGGCGAGCTGAGCGGCGGCTGCTGCGGCCTGGCCGGGAACTTCGGCTTCGAGCGCGGCCACTACGAGGTGTCGGCGGCCTGCGCGGAGGACCAGCTCCTGCCGGCGGTACGGGCGGCGGAGCCCGGCACGGAACTGCTGGCGGACGGCTTCTCGTGCCGTACACAGCTGGCGCAGACGGCGGACCGGCGGGCCCGCCATCTGGCGGAGGTACTGGCGGAGGCGCTCGCCGAGGGCCCGCGCTCCTGAGGGCGCCGACCCTGCCATGGTCGTCGCCGGGTTTCACTGCTTACCTTGGAGGGGTCACACGGAGCGGAATGGACTGCTCCGCACGGTCTGGAGCAGGAAGTACGAGGTCCCGGTGAACGACGCCCGCACCGCAGAGGTCCCGGCGGTCGCCGCCCCCGAGACGGCCGCGGCCGCCCCGAGCGGCCGGACACCGGGCCGGGGCGGCCCGGCCGCCTCCGTCGCCCTCGTCGTGGGCGGGGCGCTGAGCGTCCAGTTCGGTGCCGCCGTCGCCGTCCTGATCATGCCGCGCACCGGCCCGCTGGGCGTCGTCACGCTGCGCCTGGCGCTCGCCGCCCTGGTGCTGTTGGTGGTGTGCCGCCCGAGGCTGCGCGGATACAGCAGGGCCGACTGGGGCACGGTCGTCGCGTTCGGCGCGGCCATGGCGGGCATGAACCTCTGCATCTACCAGGCCATCGACCGCATCCCGCTGGGCGCCGCGGTGACGCTGGAGGTGCTGGGCCCGCTGATCCTCTCCGTGGTGGCCTCGCGCCGCTGGGCGAACGCCGTGTGGGCGGGCCTGGCGCTGCTGGGCGTGGCCCTGCTGAGCGGCGGCGGCTTCGACCGGCTGGACCCGCTGGGCGCCGGCTTCGCCCTCGCGGCGGGTGCCATGTGGGCGACGTACATCGTGTTCAGCGCCCGCACGGGCCGCCGCTTCCCGCAGGCGGACGGACTGGCGCTGGCCATGGCGGTCGGCGCGGTGCTGAGCCTCCCGCTGGGCATCGCGGAGGCGGGCACGAGGCTGGCCGTCCCGTCGACCCTGGCCCTCGGCCTGGCGGTGGCCGTGCTGTCCTCGGTCCTCCCGTACACCCTCGAGCTGATCGCCCTGCGCCGCCTGCCGGCCTCGACGTTCGCCGTCCTGATGAGCCTCGAACCGGCGGTCGCCGCCCTGGCCGGCTTCCTGGTCCTGCACCAGGCCCTGTCCCCGCTGGACGCGCTCGCGATCGCCCTGGTCGTCGCAGCGAGCATCGGCGCGGTGCGCTACCGGGCGGGGCGCCGGCCCGGGAGGTCGGCGGCTACTGCCAGAAGCACTCCTGAACGATGATCTGCGGATCGGCCGCGCGGCGGACGAAGACGTAGCGGAGCCACCCGCGCCCGTGATCGAAGTAGGCGATGTGGGGGCCCTTGGGCCGGGACGACCGGGCGGGCTCGACGGTCACCCCGTCGGGAAGGCCGGAGCCGGAGTCGATCCCGCGGAAGTACGGGTCCTTGGCGGTGACCAGTTCCGCGCGTACGGCGTCCACGCTCTGGCGGACCTCTGCGGGGAGGGCGTCGCGGTCGGCACGGGCGGCGGTGAGCCAGTCCATCTGCCAGGGCGGGCCCATGAACGCGTCGGTCACCGGCCGGGTTCCGTCTCGCCCGCCTTGCGGCGGAGGTGGGCGGCCTCTTCCAGGAGGGCGCGGGCTTCGGCGGGGTCGGTGCACTCGGCCGCGCGGTCCTCGAGTTCCCTCACCCGCCCGTCGAGGCGGGGGTCCCGGGCGAGGGCGTACTCGGTCCACCACCGGGCCATGAAGGCGGGGACAGGCGCCAGGTCGTACGTGTCGGCGATGTCCCGCTTCCAGTGGGCGTCGAAGTCCGGGAGGAGTTCCGGGGCGTGGGCGGCGATGGCGGCACGGAGCGCTTTCGGGTTCCTCTCGGGCATGGGCGGGATGGGGGACCCGGCCTTGGTGAGGGGGGCTGCGTCCATGGTCGGGCGTCCCTTCGTACTGCGCTCGTTCCCCGGTCGGTGCTTCCAGGCTCTGCCGCCTCAGACGGTACTCCGGATCAGGCCGGTGCGTGACCGGCTACGGCGAGCGGGTTCGCGCGGACCTGTGGCGGCTGGTCCAGCCGGCAAGCTGCGGCCCTGCATCGGCGCGCGGGGTGTCACCCTGGGTGGGTACGGGCCTACACTGCTGAGCCCCACGGGTTACCCGCTGGTAGGAGGGCTTCGCATGGGAGACGGGCGGGTCCACGCGTTCGGTGACGACGCGCTGGGTGAGCACGACGCGGTCGCGCTGGCCGAGATGGTCCGCGTCGGCGGGATCGCCCCCGAGGAGCTGGCGAGGGCCGCCGTGGCGCGGGCCCGCCGGGTCGACGACGCGCTGGCGCCGGTGGCGTTCGCCGCGTACGAGGCACCGCGCGCCGCCCGGGGCGAGAGCCGCGACGCGCTCCTGTACGGCGTGCCCACGTACCTCAAGGACAACGTGGATCTGCGGGGCATGCCGACGTCTCAGGGCAGCGAGGCGTTCCTCGCCCGCCCCGCCCGCCGGACGGGGGACGTCACCCGGCAGTTCCTCGCCACCGGCCTGACCGTGCTGGGCAAGAGCCGGCTGCCGGAGTTCGGCTTCAACGCGGCCACCGAGTTCGCCACCGCCGCACCGGTGCGCAACCCGTGGAAGCCCTCGCACTCGCCGGGAGCGTCATCCGGTGGCGCCGCCGCGCTGGTCGCGGCCGGCGTCGTGCCGGTCGCGCACGCCAACGACGGCGGCGGCTCGATCCGTATCCCGGCGGCCTGCTGCGGCCTGGTCGGCCTCAAGCCGACGCGCGGGCGGCTGGTGCTCAACGACCAGGCCCGGCGGCTGCCGATCGACCTGACCACCGACGGCGTCCTGACCCGGTCGGTCCGGGACACCGCCGCCTTCTTCGCGGCCGCCGAACGCCACCACCGCAACCCCGCGCTGCCGCCGCTCGGTCTCGTGGCGGGCCCGGGCGACCGGCCGCTGCGGGTGGGGCTGGTGCTGGACTCGCCACTGACGGCCACCGACGCGGAGACCCGCCGGGTGGTCGAGGAGACCGCGCGGCGGCTGGAGGGCATGGGGCACCGCGTCGAGCCGGCCACGCTGCCGTTCGGGGAGCAGTTCCAGCGGGACTTCACCCTGTACTGGGGCTTCATCGCCTTCCTGGTGGCCGCCACCGGCAAGCTGGTGCACGGTCCCGGCTTCCGCCCCCGGCGCCTCGACGGCCTCACGCTGGGCCTGCGCCGCCACTTCCACCGCGAGTTCGGGCAACTGCCGGGTGCGCTGCGCCGCCTGCGGCAGTCGGAGCACACGTACGCCGCCCTCTTCCGGGACCACGACGTGATCCTGTCCCCGGTGCTCGCCCACGTCTCCCCGCAGATCGGCCACCTCAGCCCGAACGTGCCGTTCGAGCAGTTGTTGGAGCGCCTGCAGCGCTACGTGGCGTTCACCCCGATCAACAACGTGACGGGCGCCCCCGGCATCTCCCTGCCCGCCGGCGCCTCGGCGGACGGCCTGCCGATCGGCGTCCACCTCTCCGCGGCGCACGGCGAGGAACGCACCTTGCTGGAACTGGCATTCACCTTGGAAGCCGACCGGCCGTGGCGGCGGATCCAGGACTGACGGCCCAAGCCCGCCGGCCGGCGGGCGCCTGCCGGCACGGTCACCGGTCAGCCCGGAGGAACTTTCCTACCGCTGGTGGTACGTTTCTGGTATGAGTAGCTCCCACGCGACACCGCACGTTCCTGAACGGGCCGGGAAGCGGTCCGTATCGCTGCCCCAGTCGTTGATCAAGGAGATCGAGGAGCGCACAGGCAAGACCGGCTTCTCCGCGGTCGTCTCCGAGGCGCTGGAGCATTGGCTGGCGATGGCCAAGCTGCGCGAGGTGATCGACGAGGACCGCCGGACGTTCGGCCCTGTCTCCGATGAAGCGCGTCTTCAGGCGGAAAAGGAATGGTGAGCAAGCGGATCAAGGCCAAGGACAAGAGTGGGGGAACGCTCTTCCTGGACGCGCAGGGCCTTTCTCTGCACGTCGACGGCGATGAGGGGATGCGAGCCCGCATCGAGGTGGCCGAGGCGAACGGCCGGCGGGTGGCCCTCTCCGTCCTCACTCCGCTGGAGGTGCGGCGTACCGGCGCCGCCGCGAAGCGACTCGATTTCCTGCTGTCGCGGTTCGACGTCAGGCCGGTCACGGACGACGTCATCAGGGCTGCCACGAAGCTCCTCGACATCACAGGGCTCGACGGACACGAGTGTCTGGTCGACGCCCTGGTCGTTGCCACCGCCGCCCTGTGTGCCCCTCCGGTCCGCGTCGTCACCTCCGACGGCTCGCATGTCCCGATGCTGTGCGAGGCGGCTCTGCAGCTCCCGGGCGAGCCAGATGTGAAGCCCGTCAAAGTCTGATGCCTGGACGGTGCGCCCGGCGCAGCCTGAGCGATATCGAGGCGATGCGGCTCTCCCTCGACGAGATCCGCCGGGACGCCTGAGGTGGCCCGGGGGTGGCGAGCCCCGCGTACGCTCGCACTGTGAGCGATCGGGAACAGTACGTCAGGTATCGGGACGACTCGAAGGTGCTGGCGGCGATCGGCCGGTGCGTCGAGGCGCAGGCCGACCGCGTCACGGTCCGCCTGCCGAGGGCGCTCGCCGAGGCCGCGGTGGCCGCTTGGGAGCGCGACGAGGCGACGGGGCCCGATGGCGGGGGCGAGGACGGGGCAGACGAGACCCGCGAGCAGTACGCGGAACGGGACCGCGCCGCGGAGCTGGCCCTGATCGGCCTCGCGATCACGGAGCGCGGCCGCCGGCAGGCCGACGAGGTGATCGTCGAGCTGGATGTCGCCACCGCGGGGGCGGCCGTCCGGGCGGCGGAGTAGCGGGACGCCCGAAGGGCCGGCGGTCGCGAAGAAGCCCTCACCTGCCCCTGGTTCACGCGTTCTAGACTCCCCGGATGACCGGCGATCCTTTCCGCCTCACCGTCCTGGGAAGCGCGACGCCCTACCCGAGCGTCGACAACCCGTGCTCCGGCTATCTGGTCTCCGGCGGACGAACCCACATCTGGGTGGACGCGGGCACCGGGACGCTCGCCCGACTCCAGCGGTACGTCCGGCTGGACGAGCTGGACGCGATCTGGATCTCGCACCTGCACGCCGACCACAGCGCCGACCTGCTGACCGCGTACTACGGCGCGCTCTTCGCGGACGTCCAACTGGCCGCGCCCATCCCGCTGTTCGGTCCGCCCGGCATCGCCGACCGGCTGGCCCACTTCCTCACCAACACCGCGACCCGCAGCCCCGTCGAGTCGGCCTTCGCCGTCCAGGAGCTGCACGACGGGCATCGGGCGCGGGTCGGCGCGTTCACGCTGACCAGCCGGGCGGTGGCCCACGGAATCCCGGCCTTCGCCGTCCGTTTCGAGGCCCGGGACCGTTCGCTGGTCTACTCCGGGGACACCGCTCCCTGCGCCACCCTCACGAAGCTGGCGGAGGCCTGCGACGTGCTGCTGTGCGAGGCCGACAGCGCGCAGGCGCCGGCCGGGGAGGATCGGGTCCACCACACGCCCGAGGACGCCGGCGAGACGGCCCGCGCGGCCGGGGCGGGCCGGCTGATCGTCACGCACGTCGGCCCGTTCCTCACGCCGGAGGAGGCGGTGGCCCGGGCGGCGACCCGGTTCGACGGCCCCGTGGACCACGCCGCGCCCGGCGCCGCCTTCTCCGTCTGACCAGCGGCGAACCCTCCTGTCACCTCCGCCGGAACAGGTGGTGCGTCACCCCGCTCGGGCTGGGCACGACCTCCAGGTGGAACCGGTCGAGCGGCTCGTCGGGCGATTCCCGCAACCGCAGCCCCTGGCCCGAGCTGGAAAACTCGTCGGCGCAATCCAAGCAATCATGCTTGATTGTTTTCTTCGTCGGTGCCATGCTCCGGGGCACACCGCCGTGCCCCGGAAGGAGCGCACCGTGTCCGACCCCGCCGTCGGCCTCCGCGCCGTGCTGGACGACCTGCGTGACGAGAGCGACGAACTGGACCGGCTCGTCGCCGGGCTGCGGCCCGAGGAGTGGGCCACCCCGACCCCCGCCCCGCGCTGGAGCGTCGCCCACCAGATCGCGCACCTCGCCTGGACCGACGAGGTCGCGCTGCTCGCCGCCACCGACCCGGACGCCTTCGCCGCCCATGTCGCCGAGGCCGCCGCCGCGCCCGACACGTTCGTCGACGCGGGGGCGGACGCGGTCGCGGGCCGGCCGCCCGACGCGCTGCTCGCCCGGTGGCGGGCCTCCCGTGCCCGCCTGGCCGACGTGCTGGGGGAGGCGCGGGCCCGTATCCCCTGGTACGGGCCGCCCATGAGCGCCACCGCCCTCGCCACGGCCCGGCTCATGGAGACCTGGGCCCACGGGCAGGACGTGGCCGACGCGCTCGGCGTCGTGCGGGCGCCCACCGCGCGCCTGCGGCACGTCGCCTGGATCGGCGTCCGCGCCCGCGACTACGCCTTCGCCGTACGGGGGCTCACCCCGGCCGCCGAGCCCTTCCGGGTCGAACTCGACGCGCACGACGGCACCTTGTGGGCGTACGGCCCCGAAGACGCCGCCCAGCGCGTCACAGGGCGCGCCCTCGACTTCTGCCTCCTCGTCACCCGGCGCGCCCACCGCGCCGACCTCGCCGTCCACGCCGAAGGGCCCGACGCCGGCCGGTGGCTGGACATCGCCCAGGCCTTCGCCGGCCCCCCGGGAGCCGGGCGGCCGCCCAAGGAGGCCCGGTGAAGCCCGCAGCCGAAGCCGGCCCCGTGAAGCCCGCGACCGAAGCCGGCCCCGTGAAGCCCCTCCGTATCGGCAACGCCTCCGGCTTCTACGGCGACCGCTTCGACGCCGTCCGCGACATGCTCACCGGCGGTGAACTCGACGTCCTCACCGGCGACTACCTCGCCGAGCTGACCCTCCTCATCCTCGGCCGCGACCGGCTCAAGGACCCGTCCCTCGGGTACGCCAAGACCTTCCTGCGGCAGATGGAGGAGGGCCTGGGGCTCGCCCACGAGCGGGGCGTGCGCATCGTCACCAACGCCGGTGGCCTCAACCCCGCCGGCCTCGCCGGCGCCCTGCGCGAACTGGCCGGCCGGCTCGGGCTGCCCGTGCGCGTCGCCCACGTCGAGGGCGACCGGCTGCCCACGCCGCCCGGCGCCCTGGCCGCCCACGCCTACCTCGGCGGCGCCGGGATCGCCGCCTGCCTGGAAGCGGGCGCCGACGTCGTGGTCACCGGGCGGGTCACCGACGCCGCCCTCGTCACCGGGCCCGCCGCCGCCCACTTCGGCTGGGGCCCGGACGCGTACGACGCGCTCGCGGGCGCCGTCGTCGCCGGTCACGTCCTGGAGTGCGGCACCCAGGCCACCGGCGGGAACCACCCGCACTTCACGCGCTACGACGTACGCCGCCCCGGCTTCCCGCTCGCCGAGGTCCACGCCGACGGCACCGCCGTCATCACCAAGCACCCCGGCACCGGCGGCGCCGTCGACCCGGCCACCGTCACCGCCCAACTGCTCTACGAGACGGCGGGCGCCCGCTACGCCGGGCCCGACGTGACCGCCCGCCTCGACACCGTACGGCTCACCCAGGACGGCCCCGACCGGGTGCGGATCAGCGGCGTACGCGGCGAGGCGCCCCCGCCCACCCTCAAGGCCGGCGTCAACCGGCTCGGCGGCTGGCGCAACGAGGTCGTGTTCGTCCTCACCGGACTCGACATCGACGCCAAGGCCCGGCTCGTGCGGGAGCAGCTGGCCCACGCCCTCGGCAGGACCGCGCACGTTCGGTGGGAGCTGGTCCGCACCGACCGGGAGGACGCCGACACCGAGGAGACCGCCAGCGCTCTGCTCCGCCTCGTCGTGCGCGACGACGACCCCGATGTCGTCGGCCGCGCGTTCAGCGGCGCCGCCGTCGAGCTGGCCCTCGGCAGCTACCCCGGCTTCCACGTGACCGCCCCACCGGCCGAACCGGCCCCCTACGGGGTCTTCGAGGCGGTGTACGTCGACCCCGCGGACGTCACCCAGACCGCCGTCCTGCCCGACGGGCGAAGGGTCGACATCGCGCACCCCGCCCGCACCCGCGCCCTGGAACCCGTACCCGAACCCCCGCTCCCGCCGCCGCTGCCCCCGGGCCCCACCCGGCGGGCGCCCCTCGGGCTCGTCGCCGGGGCCCGCAGCGGTGACAAGGGCGGCGACGCGAACGTCGGCGTCTGGGCCGAGACCGACGGGGCCTGGCGCTGGCTCGCGCACACCCTGACCGTCGAGCACTTCCGCGCCCTGCTGCCGGAGACGCGGGCCCTGGCCGTCGCCCGCCACGTCCTGCCGAACCTCCGCGCCCTCAACTTCACCGTCACCGGCCTCCTCGGCGAAGGCGTCGCCGCGCAGGCGCGGTTCGACCCCCAGGCCAAGGCGCTCGGCGAGTGGCTGCGCGCCCGCCACACGGACATCCCGGAGGCCCTGCTGTGACCGTCCTCAGCTCCGCCCTCGACCCGGCATCCGAGGAGTACGCCACCCACCGTCGCGCCATGCTGGCCAAACTTGACGAGCTGAACGCGGAGCATGCCAAAGCGCTCCAAGGGGGCGGCCCCAAGTACATCGAGAGGCACCGCGCCCGCGGCAAGCTCCTCGCGCGCGAGCGCATCGAGCTGCTGCTCGACCCCGACACCCCGTTCCTCGAACTGTCCCCGCTCGCCGCCTGGGGCTCCGACCACACCGTCGGCGCGTCCCTCGTCACCGGCATCGGCACCGTCGAGGGCGTCGAGTGCCTGATCACCGCCAACGACCCGACCGTACGCGGCGGCGCCTCCAACCCCTGGACCCTCAAAAAGGCCCTGCGCGCCAACGAGATCGCGTACGCCAACCGGCTCCCCGTCATCTCGCTCGTCGAGTCCGGCGGCGCCGATCTGCCGTCCCAGAAGGAGATCTTCATCCCCGGCGGCGCCCTGTTCCGCGACCTGACCCGGCTGTCCGCCGCCGGCATCCCCACCGTCGCCGTCGTGTTCGGCAACTCCACCGCCGGCGGCGCCTACATCCCCGGCATGTCCGACCACACCGTCATGATCAAGGAGCGGTCGAAGGTCTTCCTCGGCGGACCGCCCCTGGTGAAGATGGCCACCGGCGAGGAGAGCGACGACGAGTCGCTGGGCGGCGCGGAGATGCACGCCCGCACCTCCGGCCTCGCCGACCACTACGCCCTCGACGAGCCGGACGCGCTGCGCCGGGCCCGCCGGATCGTCGCCCGCCTCAACCACCGCAAGGCCCACCCGGTCCCCGGCCCGTACGAGCCGCCCGCGTACGACGGGGAGGAACTCCTCGGCATCGTCCCCGCCGACCTCAAGACCCCCTTCGACCCGCGCGAGGTCATCGCCCGGATCGTCGACGGCTCCGACTTCGACGAGTTCAAGCCGCTGTACGGGACGAGCCTCGCCACCGGCTGGGCCACCCTCCACGGCTATCCGGTCGGCGTCCTCGCGAACGCGCAAGGGGTGTTGTTCAGCGCCGAGTCCCAGAAGGCCGCCCAGTTCATCCAACTGGCCAACCAGCGCGACATCCCCCTCCTCTTCCTGCACAACACCACCGGCTACATGGTCGGGAAGGAGTACGAGCAGGGCGGCATCATCAAGCACGGCGCGATGATGATCAACGCGGTGGCCAATTCGCGGGTCCCCCACCTGTCCGTCCTCATGGGCGCCTCCTACGGCGCCGGCCACTACGGCATGTGCGGCCGGGCCTACGACCCGCGCTTCCTCTTCGCCTGGCCCGGCGCCAAGTCCGCCGTCATGGGCCCGCAGCAGCTCGCCGGCGTCCTGTCGATCGTGGCCCGGCAGTCCGCCGCCGCGAAGGGCCGGCCGTACGACGAGGACGGCGACGCGGCCCTGCGCGCCCTGGTCGAGCAGCAGATCGAGGCCGAGTCCCTGCCGATGTTCCTGTCCGGGCGGCTGTACGACGACGGGGTCATCGACCCGCGCGACACCCGTACCGTCCTCGGGCTGTGCCTGTCGGCGATCCACACCGCACCGGTCGAGGGCGCACGCGGCGGCTTCGGCGTCTTCAGGATGTGAGGCACCCCATGATCCGGACCCTCCTCGTGGCGAACCGCGGCGAGATCGCCTGCCGCGTCTTCCGTACCTGCCGCGACCTGGGCATCGCCACCGTCGCCGTGCACTCCGACCCCGACGCGGGCGCCCTGCACGTACGGCGGGCCGACGCGGCGGTACGGCTGCCGGGCGCGGCCCCCGCCGACACGTACCTGCGCGGCGACCTCGTCGTGAAGGCCGCCCTCGCGGCGGGCGCGGACGCCGTCCACCCCGGCTACGGCTTCCTGTCGGAGAACGCCGATTTCGCGCGGGCCGTCCTCGACGCGGGCCTCGTGTGGATCGGGCCGCCGCCCGAGGCCATCGAGGCGATGGCGTCCAAGACCCGCGCCAAGAAGCTCCTCGGCGTCGCCTCCCTGGAGCGCGTCACCGCCGGCGACCTGCCCGTCCTGGTCAAGGCGGCGGCCGGAGGAGGCGGGCGCGGCATGCGCGTGGTCCGCGAACTCGCCGATCTCCCAGCGGCGTTGGAGGCGGCACGCGCCGAGGCGCTGAGCGCCTTCGGGGACGGCGAGGTGTTCGTCGAGCCGTACGTGGAGGGCGGCCGCCACGTCGAGGTGCAGATCCTCGCCGACACCCACGGCACGGTCTGGCCGCTCGGCACCCGCGACTGCTCCCTCCAGCGCCGCCACCAGAAGGTCGTCGAGGAGGCCCCGGCGCCCGGACTGCCGCAGCGGCTCACCGAGTCGCTGTACGAGACGGCCGTACGGGCCGCCCGCGCCACCGGGTACACCGGCGCGGGCACCGTCGAGTTCCTCGTCGCCGCCGACGGCACCGCCCACTTCCTGGAGATGAACACCCGCCTCCAGGTGGAACACCCCGTCACCGAGGCGCTCCACGGCATCGACCTGGTGGCCCAGCAGATCCGGATCGCCGAGGGCGCCGCGCTCGACGCCGAGCCGCCGCGGCCGCGCGGCCACGCGGTCGAGGCCCGCCTGTACGCCGAGGACCCCGCCGCCGGCTGGACCCCGCAGACGGGTGTGCTGCACCGCCTGGCCTTCCCCGACGGCGTACGCGTGGACACCGGGTACGCCGACGGCGACACCATCGGCGTCCACTACGACGCCCTGCTCGCCAAGGCCGTCGCCCACGCCCCCACCCGCGCCGAAGCCGTCCGCGCCCTGGCCCGCGCCCTGGAGTCGGCGGCGGTCCACGGCCCGCCCACCAACCGGGACCTGCTCGTACGGTCCCTGCGCCACCCCGAGTTCACCGAGGGCCGCGCCGACACCGGCTTCTACGACCGCCACCTCGCCGCCCTCACCGCGCCGCCGCCCGGCGAGGCGTACGCGGCCGTCGCCGCCGCCCTCGCCGACGCGGCCGCCCGCCCGGGACCGGGCGCGTGGCGGAACGTTCCGTCCCAGCCGCAGACCAAGACGTACAACGGTCACGAGGTCCGCTACCGCCGCACCCGCGACGGCCACACCCTCGACGACCACCCGGACGTACGGGTCGTGTCGGCCACCCCCGCCGAGGTGCGCCTCGACGTGGGCGGCGTGGTCCGCCCGTACCGCGTCACCGCCTACACCGACCCGCGCACCGCTCACGCCGCCCACGTGGTCCACGTGGACACCCCCACCGGCTCCCACCGCCTCACCCCGCGGCCCCGCTTCCCCGACCCCACCGTCCGCACCGCCCCCGGCTCGCTCCTCGCGCCCATGCCCGGCACCGTCGTCCGCGTCGCGGACGGCCTGCGGGAAGGCGCCCGGGTCGAGGCCGGACAGCCCCTGCTGTGGCTGGAGGCCATGAAGATGGAGCACCGCGTCACCGCTCCCGCCTCCGGCACGCTCACCGCGCTCCACGCCGCACCCGGCCACCAGGTCGAGGTCGGCACCCTGCTCGCCGTCGTATCGCCCGCACAGGAGGAGGACCAGGAATGAGCGTCACCGAAGGCGTCCTGGAGACCGAGGAACAGACCGCCCTGCGCTCGGCCGTCGCCGCGCTCGGCCGGCGGCACGGCCGCGACCACGACCACGAAGCCCTGTGGGCCGAGGCCGGCAAGCTCGGCTACCTCGGCGTGAACCTGCCCGCCGAGTACGGCGGCGGTGGCGCCGGCATGGCGGAACTCTCCCTCGTCCTCGAAGAGCTGGGAGCCGCCGGCTGCCCCCTCCTCATGATGATCGTCTCGCCCGCCATCTGCGGCACGGTCATCGCCCGCTTCGGCACCGACGCGCAGAAGCGCGCCTGGCTGCCCGGCCTCTCCGACGGCAGCCGCACCATGGCCTTCGGCATCACCGAACCCGACGCGGGCTCCAACTCCCACCGCATCACCACCACGGCCCGCAGGGCGGCGGACGGCTGGATCCTCAGCGGCAGCAAGGTGTTCGTCTCGGGCGTCGACATCGCCGACGCGACGCTCATCGTGGGCCGCACCGAGGACGCCCGCACCGGCACCCTCAAGCCCTGCCTGTTCATCGTCCCCCGCGACGCGCCCGGCTTCCACCGCACCCCCATCGACATGGAACTCACCGCCCGCGAGAAGCAGTTCGAGCTGACCCTCGACGAGGTGCGGCTGCCCGCGGACGCGCTCGTCGGCGACGAGGACGCGGGCCTCCTCCAGCTGTTCGCCGGCCTCAACCCCGAGCGGATCATGACGGCTGCGTTCGCGCTCGGCATGGGCCGGTACGCCATCGAGCGGGCCGTGCGGTACGCGAAGGAACGCCAGGTGTGGAAGGCGCCCATCGGCGCCCACCAGGCCATCGCCCACCCCCTCGCCCAGGCCCACATCGAGCTGGAACTCGCCCGCCTGATGATGCGGAAGGCCGCCGTCCTCTACGACGCGGGCGACGACACGGGCGCCGGCGAGGCGGCGAACATGGCCAAGTACGCGGCGGCCGAGGCCTGCGTCAAGGCCGTCGACCAGGCCGTGCACACCCTCGGCGGCAACGGCCTGACCCGCGAGTTCGGCCTCGCCGCCCTCGTCACCGCCTCCCGCGTGGCCCGCATAGCGCCCGTCAGCCGGGAAATGATCCTCAACTACGTCTCGCACCAGACCTTGGGCCTGCCCAAGTCGTACTGAGTGCTGATCACCGCCGGAGGCGAGAGCCCATGACGATCACCACCGCCCACGACCGGGGCATCACCACGCTCACCCTGGACGCCCCGGACACCCGCAACGCCCTCTCGGCCGGCCTCGTCGCGGAGCTGACGGACGCCCTGTCCGGCTGCGCGGGCGACCCCGCGGTCCGGGCGGTGGTGCTCACCCACACCGGCTCCACGTTCAGCGCCGGCGCCGACCTGAAGGCCCCGCCCAGCCCGTACGCCTTCGTGGCGCTGCTCCGGCAGGTCCTGGAACTGCCCAAGCCCGTCGTGGCGAAGGTCGACGGGCACGTACGGGCGGGCGGCATCGGCCTGGTCGCCGCCTGCGACATCGTGGTCGCCTCCCCGGCCTCGGACTTCGCCCTCACCGAGGCCCGCCTCGGCGTGGCCCCCGCGATCATCTCCCTGACGGTCCTGCCCCGCATGGACCCGCGGGCCGCGGCCCGCTACTACCTGACGGGCGAACGCTTCGACGCCGCCGAAGCCGCCCGTACGGGCCTGGTGACCCTCACGGCGGACGACCCCGACAAGGCCGTACCGCCCCTCCTGGACGCCCTGCGCAAGGGCTCGCCGCAGGGGCTGGCCGAGTCGAAACGGCTGGTGGCCGCTAGGGTGCTGGAAACCTTCGAGCGCGACGCGGAGGAACTCGTCCGGCGCTCGGCGACGCTCTTCGCCTCGGCGGAGGCGCGCGAGGGAATGACGGCCTTCCTAGAACGACGGGACCCCGTATGGGCGATCTGAGCGAGGCATCCGCCCGCGCCCCGAAGCAGGACCGCAGCCGCGCCACCCGCCGGCGGCTCCTCGAAGCCGCCGTCGCCTGCCTCGCCGAACGCGGCTGGGCCGGCTCCACGGTCGCGGTCGTCGCCGAACACGCCGGTGTCTCGCGGGGCGCGGCCCAGCACCACTTCCCGACCCGCGAGGACCTCTTCACGGCCGCGGTCGAGTACGTCGCCGAGGAACGCTCGCACGCGCTGCGCGCCCTCACCGGCAAGAGCCGCGCAGACGTCGTCTCGGCCCTCGTCGCCCTCTACACGGGCCCCCTGTTCCGCGCCGCGCTCCACCTGTGGGTCGCCGCGTCCAACGAGGACCAGCTGCGGCCGCGGGTCACCGAACTGGAGGCGCGGGTGGGCCGCGAGACGCACCACATCGCGGTGGAGCTGCTGGGCGCGGACGAATCCCGCCCCGGCGTCCGCGAGACGGTCCAGGGCCTCCTGGACATGGCCCGGGGCCTGGGCCTCGCGACCCTGCTCACGGACGACACGTCCCGCCGCGAACGGGTGGTCGCCCAATGGGCGAAGCTCCTGGACGAGGCGCTGGGGTGAACCGGGCGCGAGGGCGCGTGCGGCGCCCTCGGCCGGTGAGGCGAGGGGGTACCCGCGGAGGGTGCCCCCTCGTCGGCGTCAGGCCGTGATGTCCTCGTGGCCCGGGATCTCCCGGGGGCTGCGGGCGCCCGGGCCGACGTAGCGGGCCGACGGGCGGACCAGGCGGCCCGTGCGCTTCTGCTCCAGGATGTGCGCCGACCACCCCGCCGTACGGGCGCAGGTGAACATGGACGTGAACATGTGCGCCGGGACCTCCGCGAAGTCCAGCACGATGGCCGCCCAGAACTCCACGTTCGTCGCGAGCACCCGGTCCGGGCGCCGGTTGTGCAGCTCCTCCAGCGCCGCCTTCTCCAGCGCCTCCGCGACCTCGAAGCGCGGCGCGCCCAGCTCCTTGGCGGTACGGCGCAGCACCCGGGCGCGCGGGTCCTCCGCGCGGTACACGCGGTGCCCGAAGCCCATCAGGCGCTCGCCCTTGTCGAGGGCCTGGCGCACGTACGCGCCGGCGTCACCGGTCCGCTCGATCTCCTCGATCATGCCGAGGACCCGGGACGGGGCACCGCCGTGCAGCGGCCCGGACATCGCGCCGACGGCACCGGACAGCGCCGCGGCGACGTCCGCGCCGGTCGAGGCGATGACGCGCGCGGTGAACGTCGAGGCGTTCATGCCGTGCTCCGCCGCCGAGGTCCAGTACGCGTCGACCGCCGCCACGTGCTTGGGGTCCGGCTCGCCGCGCCAGCGGATCATGAACCGCTCGACGACGGACTGGGCCTTGTCGATCTCCCGCTGCGGCACCATCGGCAGCCCCTGCCCGCGCGCGCTCTGCGCGACGTACGACAGGGCCATGACGGCCGCGCGGGCGAGGTCGTCGCGGGCCTGCTCGGCATCGATGTCGAGCAGCGGCCGCAGACCCCACACGGGCGCGAGCATGGCCAGCGCGGACTGCACGTCGACGCGGATGTCACCGGAGTGCACCGGGATCGGGAACGGCTCGGCGGGCGGCAGGCCCGGGTTGAAGGCCCCGTCGACCAGCAGGCCCCACACGTTCCCGAAGGAGACGTGGCCCACGAGGTCTTCGATGTCGACGCCCCGGTAGCGAAGCGCACCGCCCTCCTTGTCCGGTTCGGCGATCTCCGTCTCGAACGCGACGACTCCCTCGAGCCCGGGTACGAAGTCGGACATCTTGCGGCTCCTCGTGGTGATGTGTGTGGAGGGAACAGTGACCCAGCGCATGAGTCTGTCGGGTTCCCCCGATGCGGGGAAGCGTGACATCAGGCACACTGCGCCGTTCCGGTCGGGGAGGATTAGCGCCGGTCGATGCCGGGCAGACTTGACCACTGCGGCAGGATGGACGGCGTGACCGACGCTCTCGATCCCACCCTGGACCCCGCTCTCGACCCGGCGCCGATGCGCGAGCAGTACCACACGGCGGAGCTGCGGCAGGCGGACCTCGCGGCCGACCCGATGGAGCAGTTCGCTCGCTGGTTCAAGGAGGCGGCGGCGAGCCCCGAGATCCACGAGCCGAACGCCATGGTCGTGTCGACGGCCACCCCCGACGGCCGCCCGTCGTCCCGCACGGTGCTGCTGAAGCACTACGACGCGCGCGGCTTCGTCTTCTACACCAACCACGGCTCCCGCAAGGGCACCGAGCTGGAGGCCAACCCGCACGCCGCGCTGCTCTTCCCCTGGCACCCGATCGCCCGCCAGGTGCTGGTCACCGGCACGGCGGCCCGGGTGGGGCGCGACGAGACCGCCGCGTACTTCCGCACCCGCCCGCACGGCTCGCAGCTGGGCGCGTGGGCGAGCGAGCAGTCGTCGGTGATCCCCTCCCGGGCGGCGCTGCTGGCCCGGTACGAGGAGCTGGCGGCGCGCTACCCGGAGGACGAGCAGGTGCCGGTGCCGCCGCACTGGGGCGGGTACGTCGTGACGCCGGAGACCGTCGAGTTCTGGCAGGGCCACGAGAACCGGCTGCACGACCGGCTGCGGTACGTGCGGGACGGCGGCGAGTGGCGGGTGGAGCGCCTGTCCCCGTAGAACGGGCGCCCACGCAGAAGCCCGCGGGCTCTGCTCTCTCCTGCTAGCCGGAGAGGTCGGCCGGATGTGCCGACGAGCCCGCGGGCCGGTGACTGCTTGGTGTACGGCAGGAGGCCTGCCGTCATGTGACGACAGGCCTCAGCCCGCAGTCACCTCACGCATCCGAAAAGAAATCACTTCCGGATCACCTCCTTTCTCGTGTGTCCGACACCCTAGGAAGCCCCGCCGCGCGGCTCAACCGAATTTCCGGAACGTGGTGTGTCCTGGGTCACGTTCCAGTTGAATGGCCGGGCACGTGCGGGTGCACGCGCGAGTACACGTCCTGCAGGGGGTGCCGGGATGAGTGCGTCCGGGAGCGATACGGCGAGAGCGGGCGGTGATCTCCTCACCGCGCTGCTGGACGGGATGGACGCGGCGCTGTGCGCGTTCGACGCCGACGGGGTGGTCACCCACTGGAACCGCGAGGCGGAGCGGATACTCGGCTGGCCGGCCGGCGAGGCCGTCGGGCGGCGGGGCCTGTCCGGCTGGGCGGCGCGGCCCGCGGACGCCGCCGACGTCGAGGCCCGGCTGAGGGCGGCGATGGATGCGCCGGGCCGCCGGGTGCACGAGTTCGCGCTGCTCCACAAGAACGGCGGGCGGGTCCTCGTACGGACCCAGGCGGCCGGGGTGCGGGGCGCCGACGGCCGCGCGGCGGGCGTGTACTGCGCGTTCGGCGAAGTGCACGCGCAGCTGGACTTCGAGCGGTCGGTGGCGCTCAGCGAGGCCCTGTTCGACGACGCGTCGTGGGGCGTGGTCGTCGTGGACGCCGACCTGCGCCCCGCCGTCGTGAACGCGCACGCGGCCCGGGCCCTCGGCGTGGGGCGTACGACCCTGCTGGGCCGGCCGCTGGGCGAGGCCGTGCTGCAGGGCGTCGAACAGCTGGAGGCCGCGCTGGAGCACGTCCTGGCGGAGGGAACCCCCCGGTCGCCGGCCGAGCTGTGGGCGACGGTCCGCGCACCGGACGGCGAGCGGCGGCGCTGCTGGCGCAGCGGCTTCCTGCGCCTGGCGTCGCCGCTGTCGCAGGAGCCGGCGCCGCTGGGCGTGGCGTGGCTGTTCCAGGACGTGACGGAGGCGCGGCTGGCCGAGCAGGAGGCGGACCGGCTGCGGTTCCGATCCAGCCAGCTGCACCGGGCGGGCAGCGCGGCGGCCGAGTGCGAGGACCCGCTGGACGCGGCCACGGCGTACCTGGACTTCGCGCTCGCCGGGTTCGCCGACGACGCGTTGCTGGACCTGGTGCGGGGCGACGGGTCGCGCCTGGTGCGGGTCGCGGCCACCCCGGCGGACGCGCCGGGACCCGTGGCACGGGTGGCGGGCGCGGGCCTGCCACTGCCGTACGGTCCCGGGCACCCGGCGCTGCGGGCGCTGGACCGGGTCGGCGCGGTGCGGGCCAGCCACTGGGCGGCCGGCGGGGGCGACGCGGAGGCCGGATGGGCCGCCGAGCGGCACTGGCCGGGGGACGCGGCGCACGCCCTGTGCGCGGTGCTGCGCAGCCGGGGCCGCACGCTGGGCGTGGTCACGTTCCTCCGCTCGGCGAGCCGGCCCGCCTTCGAGCGCCCCGACGTGGCGTACGCGGAGAGCGTCGCCGTGCGCGTGGCGGCGTCCGTGGACCTCGCGCAGCCGGCGGTGTGACGGGCCGGGCGCCGGGAGCGGAGGCAGACTGAAAGGGTCCGAAGGACCGACGGCTGCCGCCGAGAGGGCGCATGGTCGGGAGGCACAGCATGAGTGAGCAGATGCCGTACGACATTCCGTACGGGACACCGTCCCAGGCCGAGGGCGAGGACCCGGACGACACCACGGCGATCGGCGGGCGTCACCCGGACGTCTCGCGCACGACCCCTTCGCAGGCGGAGGGCGAACGAGGCCCGGAACAGGAGGAGACGGGCCCGGCCGACTGACGACCGCGCCGGCCCGCGGGCGCGGGCACCGCCCCGACGCCGCGCCCGACGGCCGGCTCAGCGCCGGTAGAAGATGCGGTCGGCGTACTCGTCCATCACGCGGCCGTTCCACTCGTGGCCGCCGTCGACGTTGCCGGAGCGCAGCAGCGGCGGCTCGATGCCGCGCCGGACCAGCTCCTCGGCCGCGGCGGCCATGGTGGCCTGCATCAGCGCGCTGGTCACGACCGTCGAGGCGGGCGCGAAGGGCGCCTCGATGCCCTCGTACGTCAGCTCCGCGTCGCCGACCGCGATGTGGGAGTCCAGGACGATGTCGCAGTGGTCCTTGAGGAACGTGCCCGACGCGTGCCGCGACCTGGTCTCCTTCGCGTACGCCAGCGACGTCACGCCGACGACGGTCAGGCCGAGGGCGCGGGCGTTCTGCGCCATCTCGACGGGCAGGGCGTTGCGCCCCGACAGGGAGACGACGAACAGCAGGTCGCCGGAGCGGGCCGGAGAGGAGTCCAGGACGGCGCCCGCGAGCCCGTCCACCCGCTCCAGGGCGGAGCCGAGCGTCGCCGGCATGACGTCGACGCCCACCACCCCCGGCACGGCCAGCAGGTTCACGACGGCCAGGCCGCCCGCCCGGTAGACGACGTCCTGGGCGGGCAGCGAGGAGTGCCCGGCGCCGAACGTGAACAGACGGCCGCCCGAGGCGACGGTGTCGGCGACGGCGGCGCCGGCGGCGGTGACGTTCCCCGCCTCCTCGTCGCGCACCCGCTGCAGCAGACCGATCGCGGCGTCGAAGAACTGACCGGCCAGCTTGCTGTCGCCCATCGGCGTGCTCCCCTCGTCGTGTCGCGGATCACGTTGCGGTCTGGACCATTGCTGTGTCAATAGCGCCCGCGGTCCGCCGGGCACGGTTCTCACCGGGATGCGTAAGAATTGACTCCGGGGCCGCCGCAGGAATGTCACGCATCGAGGGGCACGTATGTCCGGACTGATCGACACCACGGAGATGTATCTCCGCACCATCCTCGAGCTGGAGGAGGAAGGTGTGGTGCCCATGCGCGCCCGCATCGCCGAGCGGCTCGACCAGAGCGGCCCGACGGTCAGCCAGACGGTCGCCCGTATGGAGCGCGACGGTCTGGTGACGGTCGCCGGCGACCGCCACCTGGAGCTGACCGAGGAGGGCCGCAGGCTCGCCACGCGCGTGATGCGCAAGCACCGGCTCGCCGAGTGCCTCCTCGTCGACGTCATCGGCCTGGAGTGGGAGCAGGTCCACGCCGAGGCGTGCCGCTGGGAGCACGTGATGAGCGAGGCGGTCGAGCGCCGCGTCCTGGAGCTGCTGCGCCACCCGACGGAGTCGCCGTACGGCAACCCGATCCCGGGCCTGGAGGAGCTGGGCGAGAAGGCCGAGGCCGACCCGTTCCTGGACGAGAACATGGTGTCGCTGTCCGAGCTGGACCCGGGCACCGAGGGCAAGACCGTGGTGGTGCGCCGCATCGGCGAGCCGATCCAGACGGACGCCCAGCTGATGTACACGCTGCGCCGCGCCGGAGTGCAGCCCGGCTCGGTGGTGAGCGTCACCGAGTCGCCCGGCGGTGTGCTGGTCGGCAGCAGCGGCGAGGCCGCGGAACTGGACGCCGACGTCGCCTCGCACGTCTTCGTCGCCAAGCGCTGACACCCTCACACCCGGCGCCGGGCATTCGTGCGGAACGCCAGCGCCCGGCCGCCGGGCGTGCCACGCTTGACTGCAGGCATATGTGCGCGAGCCGGGGCCTCGCCCGTCGGGGCCTGGGGAGGGGAGCTGCGCGATGCGTCCGCCGTCCGCATCGAAGCGCACGTCCACGCACGGAGAAGGCCCCGGTGCCGTCCGGCACCGGGGCCTGTCCTCCCCTGCGCTGACCCGGAGCCCCGAGCTCTCAGGGTCAATCCCGTCGGACCTCTTTCCCCGAGCGGTCCGCCTCCCGCTGAAGATCTCCCCTCGGCAGAGGCCGTCAACCCTTGAGCAGGGTCACTCGAACGAGCGGTGTTATGCCCGAGACCCCCACTTCCGAATGCCAGTTCGATAATCTTGCGGGGGTCGTCCGACGTGACAGAAGGGGGTGCCAGGACACATGGTGCGACGTTTCGATCTGACCGGAGCCGACGGTGTACGCCTCGCGGCCTGGGAGTTCGCCGACCCGCCCAAGGGGCCCGGCGACGACGGCACCGAGCCCGCGCCCGGCGTCTTACTCCTCCACGGACTGATGGGCCGCGCCGGCCACTGGGCGACCACCGCCCGCTGGCTGTCCGAGCGGCAGCGGGCCGTGGCCCTGGACCAGCGCGGCCACGGCCACAGCGACAAGCCGTCCGACGGCCCGTACACCCGCGAGGCCTACGTCGCGGACGCGGCCGCGGCGATCGAACAGCTCGGCCTCGCCCCCGTCACCCTCATCGGCCACTCCATGGGCGCCCTCACCGCCTGGCAACTCGCCGCGGAGCGCCCCGACCTGGTGCGCGCCCTGGTGATCAGCGACATGCGGGCCTCGGCGCTCGGCGCCGCTTCCCAGCGCGAGTGGGAGAGCTGGTTCCGTACCTGGCCCGTTCCCTTCGCCACGCTCGCCGACGTCCGCAAGTGGTTCGGCGAGGACGACCCGCGGGTGGAGCGCCCCAACCCGGCGCGCGGCGAGTTCTTCGCCGAGGTCATGACCGAGTCCCCGGACGGCTGGCGCCCCGTGTTCTCCCCGCAGCAGATGCTCGCCGCGCGTGAGACCTGGGTCCACGACGCGCACTGGGACACGCTCGCCCAGGTCCGCTGCCCGACCCTCGTCGTCCGCGGCCTCGACGGCGAACTGGGCCGCGCGGAGGCCCAGGAAATGGTCCGCGTCCTGCCCCACGGCCAGTACGCCGAGGTCCCGGACGCGGGCCACTACATCCACTACGACCGGCCAGACGCCTGGCGCACAGCTGTGGAGCCGTTCCTGGAGTCGACGACCCCCTGACCCCACCGGGGTGGGGCCGCCCACGGACGGGACGGTCCCACCCACCCAACCCCCACCGGCGGTGAGCCGCCCACGGGCGGGCGGTCCCACCCACCCCACCCCCGGACCCACCCACCATCGTGGCGCGCAAGGGGCGGGCCCTCAGGCCGGGTGGCCGTTCCTGCTGTGCCCACCCGTTCCGCCCTTGGCGGAACGCATGCCCACAGCAGGAACGGCGCGACAGCGCCACAGCACGACCGGCGCCCCGCTACGCCTTGCTGACTGCTGTCAGGATTTCGGGGAGCCGGCGGGACGTGCGGGCCGCGGCCAGGCGGAGGCCCGACCAGATCAGCAGGGCCCCCCACGACGCCCCCAGCGGCAGCAGCAGCCACTGCCCCGACGAACTGTCCGCCACCCTCGCCCAGATCAGCATCACGATCAGCGGCGACGCCAGCAGCGCGGACCCCACCATCCCGCCCAGCATGGAGAACCACGCCAACGACCCCTGCCCGGGCGCCGCGTTGCGGTGCGACTCCTGCGGCACCGAGTACGGGAAGTACGCCGACGCCCACGCCCCCATGCCCACCATCGCGCCCAGCACGCCGAACGACAGCCCCAGCGCGTCCGGCAGCTGCCGCCAGTCGCCCAGCAGCGCGGCCGACACCACCGTCACCAGCGTCACGTACGGCAGGTTCACCACCAGCAGCGCCATCGCCCGCGCCCGCAGCTCCTCGTACGCGTCGCGGGTCGACGAGACGGTCATCGAGACCATCCAGAACGCCGAGCTGTCCTGCCCGAACTGGTTGTACATCAGCGTGCCGAGCATGCCCGCGGCGAAGCACGCCCAGTAGACCGATCCGGTGCCCTGCCAGGCGTTGAAGAGCGGGATGAGGGCGCCCAGGACGAGCGCCGTCACCCACAGGGACTTCGTCTTGGGATCGCGCCAGCCGTACCGCAGCGCGCGCTGCATCACCGCGCCCGTACGCCCCTCGGGCCACAGCCGCCCCACCCCGGCACCGCCGCGCTTCTCCCGCGCCGTGTCCGCGGCCGCCAGCGTCGAGCTGTCCGGCGCGGTCATCAGCTTGGTCAGACTGCGCCGCCACAGCACCAGCAGCCCGGCCAGCGCCGCGCCGGCGAGCAGTAGCTGGACGACGGCCACGCCGTACGCGCCCTCGCTCGCGGAGTCCACCGCGCCGATCGCCGAGGCCGGCGGGATCCACCGGACGACCTCCGCCACCGGCTCCAGCGGCGCCAGCCCGCCCGCCCGGCCCAGCCGCTGCGCGCCGAAGTTGACGAACTGGATGCCCACCGCGATGACCAGGCCGCTGAGCAGCGCGAGGTCCCGGCCCTTGCGGGAGGTCAGCAGCCGGATGTTGGCCGCCGCGACCGTCCTCGCCAGCGCCACGCACACCAACAGCACCAGCGGCACCGCGACCACCGCCACGGCCACCGCGAACGCCCCGTGCGCCACGGAGATCCCCGCGCCCAGCGCCATGCACAGCGTGAACAGCGGCCCGATCCCCACCAGCGACGCCACCAGCAGCGCCCGCACCAGTGGCCCCGCCTGCAACGGCAGCATCACCAGCCGCGTCGGGTCCAGCGTCTCGTCACCGCTCGGGAAGAACAGCGGCAGTACCGCCCACCCGAGGGCCAGCACCCCGGTCACCAGTACGCCCAGCGTCGCCGCGTGCGCATGGCCGCGCAGCAGCAGGAACCCGAGCAGCTGCCCGGCCGCGAACAGCAGCGTGAACACGATCGACACGATGAACACGGCCGTGCGCCCCGACGACTGCCGCAGCCCGTTGCGCAGCAGCGACAGCTTGAGCCGTACGAAGACCGGCGTCAGCGCAGCGCCCTTCACCGCGCACCACCCTGTGCCCCGCCGCCCGGGCCGCCCTGCGTGCCACCGCCCGCACCACCGGCGCCGCCGCGCGCACCGCCCAGCCAGTCCAGCGACTCGCCCGCGTCGCGCGCGTCGGCGCCCACCAGTGCCAGGAACGCCCGCTGCAGCGACGGCGCGTCGCCCCGTACCTCGGCCAGCGTGCCCTGGGCGCGGATCTGCCCGGCCGCCATCACGGCGACCCAGTCGCACAGCGACTCCACCAGCTCCATCACATGGCTGGAGAAGATCACCGTCGCGCCGGAGGCCGTGTAGCGCTCCAGCACCCCGCGGATGGTCTGCGCCGAGACCGGGTCCACGCCCTCGAACGGCTCGTCCAGGAACAGCACCTCGGGGTTGTGCAGCAGCGCCGCGGCGAGCCCGATCTTCTTGCGCATACCGGTCGAGTAGTCGATCACCAGCTTGTGCTGCGAACCGGCCAGGTCGAGCACGTCGAGCAGCTGCGTGGCCCGCTTGTCGACCTCGGCGCCCGGCAGCCCGCGCAGCCGCCCCGTGTACGCCAGCAGCTCCCGCCCCGAGAGTCGCTCGAACAGCCGCAGCCCTTCGGGGAGCACCCCGATCCGTGCCTTCACGGCGGCCGGGTCCTGCCACACGTCGTGCCCGGCGACCTCGATCCGGCCCTGGTCGGGCCGCAGCAGCCCGGTCACCATGGACAGCGTCGTCGTCTTGCCCGCCCCGTTCGGGCCGACGAGCCCGATGAACTTCCCCGCCGGCAGGGCGAGGTCGATGCCGGCGACCGCGACCTGCTGGCCGAAGCGCTTCCAGAGCCCTTCCACGCGAACGGCGGGCGGCGCCGCCCCCGACGCTCCACCCGCCATGTCAACTGCATCGTGCCGGTCCGGCATGGGCCCTGCCTTTCATGTCCCCGTCATGTCATGCGGGAACAGCCTACGGACGAGCCGTCGGCGACGCAGGGTGATGATCCGGCAGTCTGCGCTGGTCAGCGTTGCCCGGTCGACGCAGTGGTCACCGCCCCGGGCAGCGGTTCAGCTGGTCAGCGCCGGGCCCGGGCCGCGGCCGCCTCCCGTCCGCACGCGTACGCCAACGGGCTGATCAGCTCCTCGGCGTCGGGCAGCCAGCGGTTCGCCGGGGTGGGCCGCCGCGCCCACTGCACCGCGCCCTGCCCCCCGACCCGGGTGGGCGGCGCCGCCACGTAGTGGCCCTCGCCCCTGGCGACCAGGTCGATCCCGGACGGCGACCAGCCCAGCTTGCGGATCAGGTCGGCCACCTTCACGGCGGCGCCCGGCAGCACGAAGAACATCATCCGGCGGTCCGGGGTGCACGTCACCGGCCCGAGCGTGAGATCCATCCGCTCCATCCGGGCCAGCGCCAGGAACCCGGCCGACTCCGGCACGTCGAGCGCGTCGAAGGTACGTCCGGTCGGCAGCAGGATCGACGCCTTCGGCTGTTTCCCCCACAGCCGGCGGGCCGCCACCGCGCTGCCCGTCGCCTGTGTCGCCCAGTCCGGCCGGGCCGGGTGGGCGCCGGGCGCGGGGCAGGCGGTGTCGCCGCACGAGCACTGCTCGCGGCCGTCGACCGCCTCCAACCACGTGCCGGGGAACACGTCCCAGTGCCGCTCTTCCGCGTACCGCACGGCGCTGTCCAGCAGCTGCTCCCCGCGCTGCTTGGGGATCTGTGCGGCTTCCGTGACTCCGATGGTCTCTTCCACGGACAGCTCAACTCCCCACCCCACGGGGGGTTACGGGGCGCAAAGGCGAAGGGCGAGATGCATCGATTCGGCATGTGGGGCGCATGGATGCACGCGCGGGGGCGCGCACGGGCGGCGGGAGCCGCGGGCGGGTAGCCACAGACGGGGGAGGGGCGTCAATGCGGGCGTCTCCCGGTATTGCACCGTAATGCACTGCATTGTCGATGTTTTGGTATTACAGCGCCAAGTTCTGCATTCTCCGGACATCAGCCGGGCAGTGATCGACTGACTGATCACCGGCACCACAGGGGGTAGTCATGGCAGCGAGGCCGCTCGTCGCCCGTCAGCCGAACGAACGGCTGCAGGCTCTCATCCAGGAAGCGGGGTGCTCCAACGCCGGGCTCGCCCGCCGCGTCAACATGGTCGGATCGGAACGCGGACTCGATCTGCGCTACGACAAGACATCGGTCGCACGCTGGCTGCGCGGACAGCAGCCACGCGGCCGCGCCCCCGGCATCATCGCCGAGGCCCTGGGGCGCAAGCTGGGCCGTACGGTCACGATCGACGAGATCGGCATGGCGAACGGCAAGAACCTGGCCAGCGGTGTCGGCCTCCAGTTCTCCCCCACGGTGCTGGGTGCCATCGAGCAGGTCTGCGAGCTGTGGCGCAGCGACGTCGGCCGGCGGGACTTCCTCTCCGGCTCCACGGTCGCCGCGTCCGCGCTCGTCGAGCCGAGCCGGGACTGGCTGATCACCGGCCCCGACGCCCAAGTGGCCCGCACGGCGGGGGCGAAGGTCGGTCTGTCCGACGTGCGCGCGGTACGGGCGATGACCGACGCGCTCGTCGACCTCGACCACCGCTTCGGCAGCGGCCATGTACGGCCCGTGGTGGTCCACTACCTCAACAGCGTCGTGTCCGGGATGCTGTCCGGCTCGTACCGCGACACGGTCGGTCGGCAACTCTTCTCCGCGGTCGCGCGGTTGACGGAGCTGGCCGGGTACATGGCCGTGGACACCGGCCAACCCGGCCTGGCCCAGCGCTACTACATCCAGGCGCTGCGGCTGGCGCAGGCCGCGGGGGACCGCGGCTACGGCGGCTACGTCCTGGCCGCGTCCATGAGCCACCTGGCGGCGCAGCTCGGGAACCCCAGGGAGATCGCCCAGTTGGCGCGGGCCGCGCAGGAAGGCGCACGGGGGCACATCACGCCGAGGGCCGAGGCGATGTTCCTGGCGGCCGAGGCGCGCGGGCACGCCCTGCTCGGGGACGCGCGGACGTGCCAGGAGGTCGCGGGGCGCGCGCTGTCCGCGCTGGAGCGGGCCGAGCCCGCGTCGGGCGACGACCCGGAGTGGATCGCGCACTTCGACCACGCCTACCTGGCCGACGAACTCGCCCACTGCCACCGGGACCTGGGCCAGGCGCAGACGGCGGCCCGCGCTGCCTCCGACGCCCTGCACGGGCATCCGGAGACCCGGGCGCGCCGGCGGGCGATCGGCCTCGTCCTGCTGGCCACGGCGCAGGTCCAGCAGCGCGAGGTCGAGCAGGCCTGCCACACGGGCACCCGCGCGGTCGAACTCCTCGGCACCCTGCGGTCGTCGAGGGGTACGGAGTACCTGGACGACCTCCAGCAGCGGCTGGAGCCGTTCGGCGACGAGCCGGCCGTCCGCGAGTTCCTGGCCCGCAGGGAACTGCAGGCGGCGTGAGGGGCGGGGCTCTTGGGGCGTGCGTAATGACACACCCGAGTGCGGGGGCGGCGATACACCCGGTAGCGTGAGCCGACGGTTGCGTAGGTTCACACGTAGGAGTCCCGGTGACGCAGAGCGGACACGGCCAGGACGGCCAGTCGTGGGGTCAGCCCTCGGGCCGGCCCTGGGGGCCGCCGCCCCCGCATCCCGGGGCGTACGGGGCTTCGGGCCGGCCGCTCCCGCCGGAGGCCCCGCCGGGCCACGCGGCACCGGGTCAGGCCATGCCGCCGGGTGCGCCGGCCGGGGACGCCGCCACGCAGTACCTGCGGCCGGTCCCCCCGGAGACCCCGGCGGAGTCGACCGCGTTCCTCGGCACCGGCTTCGGCACACAGCCGCCGCAGCCCGCCCAGGCGCAGCACGGGCAGTACGAGCCCCCGCAGCACCCCCAGCAGCCGCAGCACGGGCAGTACCCGCAGCAGCCGCGGTCCGCGCACCCCGACTCGGAGGCGACGCAGTACATTCCGCCTGTAGCGGGACGTTCCGGGCCGCCGGCCGAGTTCGACAACCTGTTCCGTGACGACGCGGCGGGCGCGACCCAGCAGATGCCCCGCCTCGACGCCACGCCGCCCGCCGCCGCCCAGCAGCGGCACGGCTACGGCTACCCGCCGCCGCAGCCGTACGGGCACCAGCAGCCGTACGGCCAGCAGCCGCCGGCCGCCGCGTACCAGCAGCAGCCGGCGTACGACGACGGGTACGACGAGCCCGCGCCGCGCCGGTCCTCGAAGCTGCCGCTCGTCGCCGCCGTCGTGATCGGCTGCGCCGTCGTCGGCCTCGGCGCCGGCGCCCTGCTGAGCGGCGGCGACGGCGAGGAGAAGGGCAAGGGCGACACCACCGGGATCGCCGCCGCGTCCTCACCCACGCCGAGCGCGCCCGCCCAGCCGCCGGCCGACCCGGCGAAGGCGCAGGCGGAGGAGCTGGACAAGCTGCTCGCCGACAGCGGCAGCAGCCGTGCCACGGTGATCAGTTCGGTCGAGAACATCAAGCGGTGCAGCGAGCTGGACAAGGCCGCGAGCGATCTGCGGGCCGCCGCTCAGCAGCGGCGCGGCCTGGTGACCCGGCTCCAGGCGATCAAGGTCGACAAGCTGCCGAGCCACACGGAGCTGACGGCCGCGCTCACCAAGGCGTGGCAGGCGTCGGCGGAGGCCGACGACCACTACGCGGCCTGGGCGGAGCAGGTCAAGGGCCGGAAGGGCTGCAAGGACGGCCGCGCCCGCTACACCGGCCGCACGGCGCAGGCCGGTGTGGCGAGCGGCGAGGCGACCACCGCCAAGCAGCAGGCCGCGCGCCTCTGGAACGGCATCGCCGAGACGCACGGCCTGACCAAGCGCCAGCCCACCCAGCTCTAGCGAGCTAGGCGCGGGAGGAGCGGGCTTCCAGGAGTGTCGGGCCGACGTCCACGAAGCCGTTCTTCTGCGCCACGAGCCGGCCCCTGCGTACCACCTGGAACGTCACGACGTGGTTGACGATCCGGGGGAAGCCGGGCGTGCCGAGCATGTCCTCGTACCGCCAGCGCAGCACGGGCGTCAGACCGCCCGTGTTGACGCGCAGGCCGCGGTCCAGGATGAGGGCGATCTTGCCGGGGGTGATCTCGGTGTCGCCGAGCGCCTCGACGACCTTCTTCAGGACGGTGTAGGCGATCCAGGTGGTCTGGACGCCGGCGTCGGCCGGGTCGATGCGGTTGTCGCCGAAGGCGTGTTCCTGGATGACCTGCTTCATCGGCTCCCAGCGGGGGTCGCCCGCGTCGGGGTACCAGCCGGTGATGTAGGCGCCCTCGAAGGGCCCGGAGGCGCCGCCGGTGCGGTCGACGAGCAGCTGGTCGACGCTGCCGAGGACGGAGGAGACCTTGATGTCCCGGCCGTCCGAGGGCAGGCGCCGGAAGGAGTCGAAGAAGTGCGCGGTGCGTTCGCCGAGCGCGGCGGTGACGCAGCCGCGCTCCTCGCCGGCGCGCTTGCGCGAGCGGGTGGCGACCGCGGTGTACTCGCCGGCGTCCTCGGCCGCCGGGATGTCGGCCGCCTGGCGTTGTTCGCCGTGCGCGAGGCCGGAGTTCAGGAGCGGGGGCAGGTAGTCGCCGGCGATGCTGTCGGGCCGGACGAGGGCGACGCGGTCGCAGGAGGCCGCGAGCTGCATGCCGTTGCCGGCGAGCAGGGCGACCTGGCCGCCGTTGACGGGGTAGGACAGATAGCTGGTGAACTCCTCGTCGGACAGGCCGTAGCCGCCGATGTACGGGATGTTCGCGGCCTCCAGCGGGGCCATGAAGGCGCGGCCGTGCTGGCTGTACGAGCCGACGACGGCGACCGCGCCCTCCTTGATCGCGGTGCGCGCGCAGGTGGCGGCGCCCGTGGCGGTGTTGCCCTCGTTGCAGGTGATAATGCGCAGTTCGTGCCCGTTGATCCCGCCCTGGCTGTTGACCCAGCGGGCGTATGCCTGCGCCATGGCGGGCATTCCGGGCATGTTGGTGGCTTTGGTTTCTTCGGGAGCCCAGGTCATCACCGTGATGGGCTCCCTGGAGCCCCCCGTGGCTCCAGGGAGAGCACCACAGCCGGTGAGGAGGGACGCCGAGACGAGAGCCGCCGCGGCCCCGATGGATACGGAGTAGGGAGAACGTCGCCTGCCGTTACCGGTCATGGACACGCACACTTCCGCCTCATGGGTAACGCGGGAGTGTGCGCGCTTCAACGCTCGGTGACATGCAGGTGAATTACGGGCGCCCGGCTCCACGTACGGTGGAACACGTACGATCCGCCCTGTGCCGGACACCTTCCGGCGCGCACGGACCCCTAGCTCGTCCGGCCCGGCTCCGCAAGGACCGAGCCCACAAGGTGAAGGCAGATGAACTCTTCCCGTCGCGGCCGTCGCTCATCCACCATGGGCGGCATGCCCCTCAATGACATGCCGTGGTGGCGCTGGCGTGCGAACGTGCGCTCGGCGCTGCACATGCTCTCCGACACCCGCTTCCACGAGGAGTGCTGGCTGGCGGGCAGGGAAGGGTACGGAGACGTCACCGACGCCGTGTACCGCCTGGTCGAGGACACCTGGCTCGACAACTGGTCCGCCGAGAAGTACGTCGGCACGATATTCCGCGACTCCGGCGAGGCGGCGCTGGTCGACGTCGCGGTGCTGCGCGTTCTGCGGATCATGCACCAGGTCGGCCCCGACGCCCCGGTCTCCGTGTACCTCGACCACCACGGCTGGCCCGAGGCCGTACGCGCCGCCCGCGAGGCCCACGTCCGGCTCGCGGCGAACGACGGCGAGGACCCGGACGAGCCGCCGCGCTCCCTGGACGTCCTGCGGATCATGACCCGCACCGCCTGACCGGCGGGTCGGGCAGGTCCGGGCCGGTCCGGCAGGCGGACGGGCGGACGGGGTGGTCCGCCGGATGTGGCATCCTGCAAGGATGACCGACCAGTATGTCCTCACCCTCTCCTGCCCGGACAAACAGGGCATCGTGCACGCCGTGTCGAGCTACCTGTTCATCACGGGATGCAACATCGAGGACAGCCAGCAGTTCGGAGACCGGAACACCGGCCTGTTCTTCATGCGGGTCCACTTCTCCGCCGAGGCGCCGGTGACCGTGGACAAGCTGCGAGCCAGCTTCGCCGCCGTGGGCGACTCCTTCGAGATGGACTGGCAGATCCACCGCGCCGACGAGCGCATGCGGGTCGTGCTCATGGTGTCCAAGTTCGGCCACTGCCTGAACGACCTGCTGTTCCGCACCCGGATCGGCGCGCTGCCCGTCGACATCGTCGCCGTGGTGTCCAACCACACGGACTTCGCGGAGCTGGTCGCCTCGTACGACATCCCGTTCCACCACATCCCGGTCACCAAGGACACCAAGGCGCAGGCCGAGGCGCAGCTGCTGGAGCTGGTCCGCTCCGAGAACGTCGAGCTGGTCGTCCTCGCCCGCTACATGCAGGTCCTCTCGGACGACCTGTGCAAGCAGCTCAGCGGCCGGATCATCAACATCCACCACTCGTTCCTGCCGAGCTTCAAGGGCGCCAAGCCCTACCACCAGGCCCACGCCCGCGGTGTGAAGCTGATCGGTGCGACGGCCCACTACGTGACGGCCGACCTCGACGAGGGCCCGATCATCGAGCAGGAGGTCGAGCGCGTCGGCCACGAGGTCACGCCCGAGCAGCTGGTCGCGGTCGGCCGCGACGTCGAGTGCCAGGCGCTGGCCCGCGCGGTCAAGTGGCACGCGGAGCGCCGCATCCTCCTCAACGGCACCCGGACGGTCGTCTTCGCCTAGGGCGGCGACACGAACGCGCGGCCCGCGTCCCCGGCGTACCGGGAGCGCGGGCCGCTTCGGAAGGGCGACGGTCAGCCGACCGCGCGCACGGCGGAGTGGTACTGGTCGGCCGTCTTGAGGCAGGCCGCCTTCGCCCGCTCGCGGAGGGCCGGCGTCAGCGGATCGGCCCTCAAAGGCGGCTGAGTGAAGCCGCGGCGAAAAGGACGTCCTTGATGGCCTCGCGGTCGCCGTCCTGGCCCGCGGCCGCCTCCTCGGGCGAGATACGCCCCGCCACCAGCTGGCAGAACTCGACGCCGTCGAGCGCGACCTGGGCCACCTCCTGGTCGGGCGAGCCCACCGCGGCCGGCGAGTCCAGGGCGATGTACCAGTGGCCGCCGCCCGAGCCCTCGACCTCCAGGTGCAGGGAGCGGCCCGGGGCGCCCGCCTCCACCAGCGCGCGCGGCGGCCCCGCTAGGCCCGCGCGGCGGCGTTCGGCGAGTGCGGCCGGCAGCAGCCGCGCCGCCAGGTCGATCATGCCGTGCAGATGCGCGCCGCCGGCGGCTCGTACGGGTAGTCCACGGCGCACGCGATGTCCTCCGCGTGCACCCAGCACTCGAAGGCCCGGTCCAGCAGGGCGTCCTGGAGGGGCAGCGAGAACGTCCCGTACGGCACCGATCAGGTCACCCACGCCCGCACCGGCGAACGACACGGTGCGCACCAGCGCGTGCGCCTGGTCGCGCCAGCGTCCCCGCACGCACGGCGTCGCCGGCTGCCGGGCGGCCGACCAGTACGCCTCCGTGCGGGACGCCGGGTCCTGCGGCGCGTCCGGGTCCCGCGCACCCAGCGGGTCGTCGAGGTCCAGGGCCGTCGCCACCAGGCCGTCCACCGCGAGGAGATGGCCGATCACCCCGGCCACGGTCGTGCTGCGGCTCACCTGCCGCTCGCCCTCGAACCACTTGAGCCGCACCGATGCGTGCCACTCCGACTCGCCGATGTCCCGCAGCAGCGCGTCCAGTCGGGCGGTCTCCGCGTCGTACGGCCCCGCCCACGCGGGGACCGGGATACGGGCCGGGCGGCGGCCCAGGCAGTTCTCCAGGACCCGCGACCTGAGCAGCGGGTCCAGGTCCAGGTCGCGCTCGCTGTGCAGTAGCCCCACCGCGTCCCGCAGCCGCAGCGCCTCCTCGGCGCACGGCGCGCACTCGGTGAGGTGCGCCTCGACGGCGGCGGTCTCCTCCGTGGAGCACGCCGTCAGCGCCCACGCCCCGAGCAGCGACTTGAGCACGCCGTGCGGCAGCTGGGGCGCGTCCGGCGCGGGCGGCGGCGGGGTCAGGTCGTCGGCGGCCGCCCGCGGCGCCGGTATGCGCGGTGCCCGGCCCACCTCGTCGCGGCCGTCGTCCCGGCCGCCGCCGTCCTCACGGCCGCCGTCGAACGGGCCGGTCACAGCGGTGACCCTCCGAATCCCGGCGGGGGCGGGCCGTCCATGGGCCGCGTGTGGGCCGTGGACAGCAGCTGGAGGCCCAGCCGCAGCCGGCGGCGCGCCTCCTCCTCGGTGACCCCGAGGTGCGCGGCGGTCTGGCGGTAGTCCCGGCGCTGGAAGTACGCCAGCTCCAGCGCCTTGCGCAGGGGAGCCGGCATGGACGTGACGATGTAGTCGGCGCGGGCGGCCACGGCGGCCCGGCGGACCTTCTGCTCCAGCTCCTCCGTGGAGCCCTCGCCGCGCTCGGCGAACGCCCTCGTCTCCGCCTGGCGCAGGCGGTACACGGCCTGCCGGCGGGTCAGCCGGGCGATCCACGCGCGCAGCGAGCCTTCCTTCCTGGGGTCGTAGGCGTCGGGGTTCTCCCACACGTACCCGAAGACCTCGCGGGTGACCTGGTCGGCGGCCGCCTCGTCCTCCAGGACGCGGTGGGCCGTGTTGTGGACGAGCGAGGCGTATCTGTCGTACAGCTCGCCCAGTGCGGCCGCCTCGCCACGCGCCAGCCGCTGCTGCATCTTGCGGTCCCAGCGCGGCGGTGTGTCCTTCGCCATCCTTCGAATGTAATGCGCTGTCACGCCGATGGACCGTCCTTTGCGCAAGACCCGGTGGCAGGCGGCCGTTGATGGTAGGAAAACCGTCACTCTGCCGCTGACGTGTTTCAGGTGAGCAGGATGGGGCAGCCGCGCCTGGAAGAGAAGCCTCCGGTTGGCTTCGTGAGGAAGGGTGCGGGCGCGTGATGGTGAGCGTGGAGCGGGCCGACCACGGTGCCTGGGCCGTGCTGCGGGTCAGCGGCGAACTCGACCTGGTGTCGTCGCCGGTGGTGCGGCGGCGGGTGCACGACGTGGTCGCCGAGGGCCGCCACCACGTGGTGCTCGACCTGTCCGGGGTGCGGTTCTGCGACTCCAGCGGCGTGGGCGTGCTGATCGCCGCCCGCCGGCTCCTGCACTCCTGCAGGGGCGGGCTGCGGCTGATCCTGCCCGCGCGGGGCGCGGTGGAGGGGGCGCATGTGAACCGGGTGCTGGCGGCGCTGGGCGTCCACCGCCTGTTCGACGTCCACCCCGACATCCCCTCGGCCACCCGCGCCCGCGTCCCCCGACCACTGTCGGCTTGACCCCGCGCCGACCCCGCCGGCACCGCCGTTCCTCACTGCGGACCGGCGTTGCCTGTACCGCCGTTCCGTCGTTGTGGGCTGGCGTTGCCTGTGCCGCCGGTCCTGCTGTGGGCAGTCGTTCCGCAGGGCGGAACGGGTGGGCACAGCAGGAACGGCCCCCCCGGCCTGAGGGCCCCTTCGCACCACGATGGTGGGTGGGTCCGGTGGCGGCCCGGGGGTCACGTGCTCAGATTGGCTCGCTCGGGCCCGTGAGAGTGAAGCGTCCCAGCGCCGCCAATCCTGCGCGCGCGACCCCCGGTCCACCCCCGTTCCGTGCGTGGGCGGCTGACTGCCGGTGGGGTTGGGTGGGACCGCCCGCCCGGTGGGCGGCTCACCCCCGGTGGGTGTCGTACTGTTCGCGGAGTTTGTACTTCAGGACCTTCTGGAGTGTTTCGTTGCGGGGCAGGGTTTCGACCAGCTCCAGTTGTTCCGGGAGCTTGTGGGGTGCGAGGCCGGCCGCGCGGAGGTGGGTGGTGACCGTCTCCAGGGTGAGCCCCTCGCCGCCCTCCACGACCGCGCACACGCGCTCCCCCCGCACCGCGTCCGGCAGGCCGATCACCGCCGCGTCCCGCACACCGGGGATCTCGTGCAGGAGGTTCTCGATCTCCTTGGCCGAAATGTTCTCCCCCTTGCGGATGATGATGTCCTTGACGCGTCCCGTGACGACGAGGTGCCCGGACTCCGTGAGGTGCCCGAGGTCGCCGGTCCGCAGGTAGCCGTCCGCGTCGAACGCCTCGGCCGTCCGCGCCGGGTCCAGGTAGCCCCGGCAGACGGCCTCGCCCCGCAGCCGGATCTCGCCGTCGACGATGCGGACGTCCATGCCGGCCGGGGGTCTGCCCTCCGTGTGGGCCAGCTGCTCGGGGGTGTCGTCCGGCGACCCCATGGTGATCATCGGGACCTCGGTCATGCCGTAGCCGTGGGTCAGCCGGCAGCCCAGTTCGCGTACGACGGCGTGGTACAGCTCGGGCGGTTTGGGCGCGCCGCCGCCCGCGAGCAGCCGCAGGGTCGGGATCAGCCGCTCGCCGGGCGGCAGTGTGCGCTGCTCGGCGAGGAAGAGGGAGTAGAAGGCGGTGGAGCCGCCGGCGATGGTCACGCCGTGCCTGCGGTAGGCGTCCAGCGACCCGGGCAGCGCGAACCGCTCCAGGAGCACCGCGGGGAACCCGTACAGCAGCAGCATCACCAGGTAGTCGGGCCCGCCGATGTGCGCGAACGGGAAGGCGATGGAGCCCACGTCGTCCGCCGTCGGCCGCAGCGCGTGGGCGAGGCAGGAGCCGCCCGCGAGCAGTGAGCGGTCGGTGTGCAGGACGCCGCTCGGGTCGGCGGTCGTGCCGGACGTCCAGTAGATCCATCGCACCTCCGTACCGGACGCGGGCGGCGGGGGCAGTACGGACGGGTCGCCGTCGGGCAGCTCCGCGTACGCCTCGAAGACGCCCCGCGCGCCGAGCCGGGCGGCCATCGCGGTGTGGTCGAAGCCGCGCCACTCGCCGGGGACGGCGAAGAACGCCGCCCGGGACTCGCGCAGCGCGAACCGGGTCTCGCGGTCGCGGTGGAAGGGGATGACCGGCGTCTGTACGGCTCCGACGCGGGCGAGCGCCAGGGAGAGGACCACGGTCTCGATCCGGGTGGGCAGCTGCCAGGCGACGACCGTGCCGGGGCGCACGCCCATCCGCCACAGTCCGGCGGCGGTGCGCTCGGCGCGGTCGCGCAGGCCGCCGAAGGTGAGGACGCGGTCGTCCTGGAGGAGCGCGCGCCCGTCCGGGGTGAGCCGGGCGCGGCGCTCCACCAGCTCCCACAGGGTGCGGGAGGTGCTGAGGCCGGCGGTGTCCTTGGTCATGGGGCCTCCCGGTGGGGCGAAGTCATTGGCTGACGAGCCGTCAGATTGGCAAAGGAGCGTAGGGCGCCGGTTCTTGTCGGTCCAGAGGTGCGGCGCTAGCCTGAATCTGACGAGGCATCAGATTTGAGGGGTGATGGGGGCATGACCGAGCTGCCGCGGATCGTCAGCGTCGACGACCATGTGATCGAGCCCGCCCACCTCTTCGACACCTGGCTGCCGGCCAGGTACCGCGACCGCGGCCCCAAGCCGCTGACGGCGGGGATCGGGGAACTCGCCTACACGGGGGGCCGGTACCGCATCACCATGGACCCCGACGGGCCGCCCGCCGACTGGTGGATCTACGAGGACCTGCGGTTCCCGTACAAGCGCAACATCGCCGCCGTCGGGTTCTCCCGTGACGAGATGACCCTGGAGGGGATCACACGGGAGGAGATGCGGCCCGGCTGCTGGGATCCCGTCGAGCGGCTGAAGGACATGGACCTCAACCACGTCGAGGCGTCGCTGTGCTTCCCGACGTTCCCGCGCTTCTGCGGGCAGACCTTCGCCGAGGCGCACGACAAGGAGGTCGCCCTGGCGTGCGTGCGCGCCTACAACGACTGGATGGTCGAGGAGTGGTGCGGTGACAGCGGCGGGCGGCTGATCCCGCTGTGCCTGATCCCGCTGTGGGACATCGAGCTGGCCGTCGCGGAGATCCGGCGGAACGCCGCGCGGGGGGTGCGCGCGGTGACGTTCTCCGAGATCCCCACGTACCTGGGGCTGCCGTCGATCCACTCCGGCCACTGGGACCCGTTCTTCGCGGTGTGCGAGGAGACCGGGACCGTCGTCAACATGCACATCGGGTCGTCGTCGCAGATGCCGGCCGCCTCCCCCGACGCCCCGCCCGCCGTCCAGGCCGCGCTCAGCTTCAACAACGCCATGGCGTCGATGACGGACTTCCTCTTCTCGGGCGTGCTGGTCCGGTTCCCGCGCCTCAAGCTCGCCTACAGCGAGGGCCAGATGGGCTGGATCCCGTACGCCCTGGAGCGCGCCGACGACGTGTGGGAGGAGCACCGCGCCTGGGGCGGCGTCCGCGACCTGATCCCCGAGCCCCCGTCCACGTACTACTACCGCCAGATCTTCTGCTGCTTCTTCCGCGACCGGCACGGCATCGACGCCATCGACGTCGTCGGCCGCGACAACGCCACCTTCGAGACGGACTACCCCCACGTCGACTCGACGTTCCCGCACACCAAGCAGGTCGCCCTCGACCACGTCCGGGACCTCGACGACGAGACGACCTACAAGCTCATGCGCGGCAACGCCATCCGCATGCTCGGCCTGGACCTCGACTGATGGACCTGGCGTACACGGCCGAGGAGGAGGCGTTCCGCGAGGGCCTGCGCTCCTGGCTGAAGGCCGCCCTGCCCTCGCTGCCGCCCCGGCCCGACCCCGCCGACTGGCCCGCCCGCCGCGCGTACGACACGGCCTGGCAGCGCCGCCTGTACGACGCCGGGTACGGCGCCGTCCACTGGGACGCCCCGCCCGCGCAGCGGCTGATCTTCCTGGAGGAGACCGAGCGCGCCGGAGCGCCCTACGTGGGCGCCAACTTCGTGGGGCTGCTGCACGCCGGGCCCACCGTCGCCGCCGAGGGCACCCCCGCCCAGCGGGACCGCTGGCTGCAGCCGATCCTGCGCGGCGACGAGGTGTGGTGCCAGGGCTTCAGCGAGCCCGGCGCCGGCTCCGACCTGGCCTCCCTGCGCACCCGGGCCGTCCGCGACGGCGACGCGTACGTGGTGACCGGCCACAAGATCTGGACCTCCCACGCCGAGGTCGCCGACTGGTGCGAACTGCTCGTGCGCACCGACCCCGACGCGCCCCGCCACCGCGGCATCACCTGGCTCGCCCTGCCCATGGACGCGCCCGGTGTGACCGTCCGGCCGCTGCGCACGCTCGCCGGCACCGCCGAGTTCGCCGAGGTGTTCCTGGACGAGGTGCGGGTCCCGGCGGAGTTCCGGGTGGGCGCCGAGAACGACGGCTGGCGGGTCACGCTCGTCACCCTCTCCTACGAGCGGGGCACCGCCTTCGCCGGCGAGGTGGTCGCCTGCCGCCGCGTCCTGGGCGAGGTGGCCCGGCTGGCGCGCGGCAACGGGCGGTGGGACGACACGGCGCTGCGCCGCCGGCTCGGCCGGCTCCACGCCGAGTTCGGCGCGCTGTGGCGGCTGGTGCAGTGGAATGTCAGCGAGGCGCAGGCGTCGCGCGGGGCGCCCGGGGTCGGCGGGTCGGTGTTCAAGCTGCGGTACTCGCACGCACGGCAGGAGCTGTACGACGCGGCCGCGGAGGTGCTGGGCGCGGACGCGCTGGACGCGGACCGGGAGTGGGTCGCGGACCGCCTCTCGTCGCTGGCGTACACCATCGCGGCGGGTACGTCGCAGATCCAGCGGAACATCGTCGCCGAGCGGATCCTCGGCCTGCCGAAGGGCCGGTGAGCGGCGTGCGGTTCCGGTTGACCGACGAACAGCGGGCGCTGCGGGCGGGGGTGCGGGGGCTGCTGGAGCGCCGCTTCGGGCGGGAGCGGCTGCGGGCTGCCGTGGCCGCCTCCGTGGCGGACGGGCCGGTGCTGGACCGGGGGCTGTGGCGGGCGCTGGGAGAGGCGGGGTTCTTCGCACTGAGGCTGCCGGAGGCGGAGGGCGGCGTGGGGCTCGGGCTGCCCGAGGCGGTGCTGGCCTTCGAGGAGGCCGGGCGGGCCCTGCTGCCGGGGCCGCTGGTGGCGACGCACCTGGCGGCGGGCGAGGTGCCGGGCGCGGCGGAGGGCGCGGTCGTGGTGACGGCGGTGGACGCGCGTCTGGTGGAGTGGCGGGACGCGGCCGACGTGGTGCGGGGCGACGCGTCGGGTGCCGTACCGGTGCGGTCGGTGGACCCGCTGACGCCGCTGCACCGGGTGCCCGGCGGCGCGCGGGCTGGCGACCCGGTGGCCGCGCTCCTGACGGCCGCCGAACAGCTGGGCAGTGCCGGGCGTACGGCCGAACTCGCCGCCCGGTACGCGCGGGAGCGCGAGCAGTTCGGCCGGCCCGTGGGGGCGTTCCAGGCGGTGCAGCACCTGTGCGCCGACATGCTGGTACGGGTGGAGGTGGCGCGCGCCGCCGTGTACGCGGCGGCCGTGACGGGCGACCCGGCCGACGCGGCGGGCGCCAAGCTGCTGGCCGACGAGGCCGCGGTGCGCGGAGCGCGGGACTGCCTCCAGGTGTACGGCGGCCTGGGCTTCACCTGGGAGGCGGACGTGCACCTGCACCTCAAGCGGGCCTGGCTGCGGGCCGAGCGGTGGATGACGGCGACGGCCGCCGAGGAGGCGCTCGCGGCGCGTCTCGTGGCCGACGGGTGAGGTGACGCACGGTGAGCGGCGCCGATATCGGGTCGTGCCCCGCGCGGCGCTCGTCACTCACGGATGACGGCATCCCGCTCGGGTACGCTCCGAGGAGTGCGCGTGGTGGTGGGGCCCGAGTGGCGCCGTACGGCCCGGTGTTCGACTATCCGGGACGGGCGTCGCACAGTATGCACCACCGGTACTCCTTCGCGTTGGAATATGCCCGAAGCGCTTGTTGCGGTGACTGTACGTCAACCATGCTGTCCCACAAGGAACGCTGTGAGGCGCGAGGCGATGTGTCCGCCGGTTCGGATGGTGTGAGCGGTGCAGGTGCTTCAGGTGCAGTTGGAGGTCGGTCCCGATCCCGCGGACGTGGGGCGGGCCCGTAGATGGGCACGGTCCCGGCTGGCCGGGTCGGGCATAGCGGCCGACGAGCCGCTGGCCGACACGCTGGTGCTGCTCATCTCGGAACTTGTCACCAACGCGGTGGTCCACACCGGCTGTCCGGCCGTGCTGCGGATGCTCTTCGGGGCGGGCGGCGCGGGCGGGGCCGGCATCGTGCGCGTCGAGGTCGCGGACACCAGCGCCCGGCCGCCCCTCCAGCGGCGGGCCGACGGCGGCGACACCCACGGCCGCGGGCTGGAGTTGGTCGACGGCCTCGCGGACCGGTGGGGCTGGCAGCCGGAGGGCGCGGGGAAGCGCATCTGGTGCGAGGTCGACCGGGGGGCGCCCGTGTTCACCACGGTGGTGCGCGAGCCGGTCGCGTACGACCCCTCGCGCGCCGTCACGAATACCGCGTAACGGTTATTTCCTTGAATAGCTGTTGACGGGCGGTGTTCGGCTGATCACTCTTGGATCAGCGATTCGTGGCGAGGGGACGCCGAGGGCTTGACGCCCTCGGCGAGTGCGGGTCGTTACTCGGCGGCGGCCCCTTCAGGGCACAGGAGCGGGGCACGCGCGCCGGAGCCGGGTGGCGGCCGCCGTGCCGTGCTCGGGGCGCGCATCGCGCGCCGCCACCCGAAGAATCCGCCTCACAGCACCGCCACCGGCGCCACCGGAGTGCCCGTCGCGCCGACGAACGGTTCCGGCGTCGCGCTCAGCAGGAACGCGTACCGCCGCCGCTGTGCACAGGCTGTGGACAAGGTCTCCAGGTTCCAGTTCTGCCCCTGCGGCATGCCCATCTCGACCAGGTCGAGCGCGTGCACCGGCAGCCACAGCCCCTCGACCTCCGGCGGGAAGATCTCGAAGGTCAGCGTGTCATTGGCGACCGCGGCCACGTCGTGCGCGTGGAACCACTCCGGGGTGCGCAGCGACAGGCCCGGCGACGGGAAGGCGTACGCGTGCCGGTCGCCCTCCAGGTACCGCCGCATCTGCCCGGTCCGTACGAGCACGACGTCCCCGGCCCGTACCGTCACCCCGCCGAACTCCGCGGCCTCGTCCAGGTCCTCGGGTGTCACCGCGTGGTCGCCCGGCAGCCGGTCGACGCCCTTCGCCCGCGCCACGTCGAGCAGTACCCCGCGCGACACGAGGTGCCGCACCTTGTCGACGCCCCCGAACGCGGCGCCCCCGTGCGGGGTGATCGAGTCGGCCGGACGCCCGTTGTAGAGGCGTCCCGAGTGGGAGACATGGCTCAGGGCGTCCCAGTGCGTGGCCGCCTGGAGCCCGAGCGTCACGACGTCGTCGCTGGTGGCGACCGTACCGGGGCCGAACAGCTCCTGGTTGATCTGCACCATGGCGTGCAGCGGGTTGACGCGGCCGGGGATCACGCCGGTCTGCACGCCGTCGGCCCGCAGGGGCAGCGCCAGCGGGACGCGCTCGCCGGTGCGGACGGTCGCGGCCGCCTCCCGTACGACCTCGTCGGTGATCAGGTTGAGGGTGCCCAGCTCGTCGTCCTCACCCCAGCGGCCCCAGTTGTTGACCCGCTTGGCGATGGCGGGGAACGGGTCCGGAAGCGACATGGGGCCTCCCAGGGCTTGCGCTGCGGTATCTGACGGTCCGTAGAATCCGGTCCAGCAGGAATCTAACGGACCGTCAGAAACTGCGGAAGAGGGAGCCGGGATGCCGGGCAACACGAACGCCGCCAGCAGCACGGGCCACGGGAGCGAAGGGACCTTCCTGGCGGGCAGGGTCGTCGCGGTCACCGGGGCGGGCCGCGGCATCGGACGGGCCGTAGCGCTCGCCTGCGCGGCCGAGGGCGCACGGGTCGTCGTCAACGACTACGGCGTGGCCGTCGACGGCGAGGCGCCCAGCTCGGAGGTCGCCGAGGGCGTCGTCGAGGAGATCACCGCGGCCGGCGGGCGGGCCGTCGCCGTCGCCGACGACATCTCCACCATGGCGGGCGGACAGCGCGTCGTCGACACCGCGCTCGCCGAGTACGGCCGCGTCGACGGCGTCGTCTGCGTCGCCGGCATCCTGCGCGAACGCATGCTCTTCAACATGTCCGAGGCCGAGTGGGACCCCGTCGTCGCCACCCACCTCAAAGGCACCTTCACCGTCTTCCGCGCCGCGTCCGCCGTCATGCGCCGCCAGGGCTCCGGCACCCTCATCGGCTTCACCAGCGGCAACCACCAGGGCTCCGTCTCCCAGGCCAACTACGCCGCCGCCAAGGGCGGGATCATCTCGCTCGTCCGCAGCGCCGCCCTCGGCCTGCACAAGTACGGCGTCACCGCCAACGCCGTCGCCCCCGTCGCCAGGACCCGCATGTCCGCCGGCGTGCCCATGGAGCTGAAGGAGATCGGCGAACCCGACGACGTCGCCGCCCTCGTCGTCTACCTGCTCTCCGAACAGGCCCGCGCCGCCGGCATCACCGGGCAGGTCTACACGATCGCCGGCCCCAAGCTCGCCGTGTGGGCGCAGCCCCGCGAACTGCGCGCCGCCTACGCCGAGGGCGGCGGCTGGACCCCCGCCCGGATCGCCGACGTCCTGCCCGGCACGGTCGGCACCGACCCGATGCCGCTCCTCGCGCAGCTGGAGGAGATGGCCAGGGCGGCCGCCGCCGGCACCCGGCCCAACACCTAGGAGGCGGCCGTGGACTTCGGGTTCGGGCCGGACGACGAGACGTTCCGCACCGAGGCGCGCGCCTGGCTCGCCGCGCACCCCGGGGGCAAGCCGGGCAGGGACTGGGAGCGGCTGCTCGGCGCCGACGGCTGGATCGGCCTCGGCTGGGACACCCCCGACCGCCGCTACGGCAACCGGACCGCCACCCTCACCCAGCAGGTCGTCTGGGCCGAGGAGTACGCCGGGGCCGGGGCACCCGCCCGTACCGGCCACATCGGCGAGAACCTGCTCGCCCCTACCCTCCTCGCCCACGGGACGCCCGACCAGCAGGACCGCTTCCTGCCCGGCATCGCCCGCGGCGAGGAGCTGTGGTGCCAGGGCTACAGCGAACCCGGCGCCGGATCGGACCTCGCGGGCCTGCGCACGGCGGCCGTCCGCGACGGCGACACCTACCGGATCACCGGCCAGAAGATCTGGACCTCCCTCGCCCGCGACGCGGACTGGTGCTTCGTCCTGGCCCGTTCCGAGCCCGGCTCCCACCGCCACCACGGCCTGTCCTTCCTGCTCGTCCCGATGGACCAGCCCGGCAGGATCGAGGTCCGGCCCATCCGGCAGATGTCCGGCGACAGCGACTTCAACGAGGTCTTCTTCGACGGGGCCGTGGCCGACGCGCGGGACGTCGTCGGCGGCGAGGGCGGCGGCTGGCGGGTTGCCACCGGGCTGCTCGCCCGGGAGCGGGGCGTGTCCACGCTCGTCCAGCAGATCGGCTTCGCGGCGGAGCTGGCACGCGTCGTGCGGCAGGCCGTCGCGACCGGCGCCGCCGCCGACCCCGTCCTGCGCGACGCGCTCGTACGGCAGTGGGCCGACCTGCGCGTGATGCGCTGGAACGCGCTGCGCACCCTGGGCGGCACCGAGGAGCCCGGCGCGCCCAGCGTCGCCAAGCTGCTGTGGGGCCGCTGGCACCAGCGGCTCGGGGAGCTGGCCGTACGGGTGCGGGGCGCGGAGGCGGCCACCGGTCCGGGGCCGTGGACACCGGAGGCGTACGGCATCGACGACACGCAGCGGATGTTCCTCTTCAGCCGGGCCGACACGATCTACGGCGGCTCCGACGAGATCCAGCGCAGCATCATCGCCGAGCGCGTGCTCGGCCTGCCGAAGGAGCCGCGGTGAGAGCGGTCGTGTACGAGGGGGAGCGGGGCGCGGCACGGTTCACCGACGACGTGGACGTACGGGGCCCGGGGGCGGGCGAGGTGCTGGTGGCGCTCGCCGCGGCCGGGCTGTGCCACAGCGACCTGTCCGTGCTGGACGGCACGATCCCCTTCCCGGCGCCCGCGGTCCTCGGCCACGAGGGCGCCGGCGTCGTGGAGGCCGTCGGGCCGGGCGTGACGCACGTGGCCGTCGGCGACCATGTGGCGCTGTCCACCCTCGCCAGCTGCGGGACCTGCGCCGACTGCGGCCGGGGCCGCCCGACGATGTGCCGCCGCGCGATCGGCCGCCCCGGCCGGCCCTTCCAGCGGAACGGGAAGGCGCTGTACCAGTTCGCGGCCACCTCGGCGTTCGCGGAACGCACGGTCGTCCGGGCCGTCCAGGCCGTGCCGGTCCCGCACGACGTGCCGCTCACCTCGGCGGCGCTGCTCGGCTGCGCGGTGCTCACCGGCGTCGGGGCCGTACTGAACCGGGCGAAGGTGGCGTACGGCGACACGGTCGTCGTCATCGGCGCGGGCGGCGTCGGCCTCAACGTCCTCCAGGGTGCCCGGCTCGCGGGCGCGGCGGTGGCCGTCGCGATCGACACCGACCCGCGCAAGGAAAAGGTCGCGCGGCGGTTCGGCGCCACCCACTTCCTGCCCTCGACGGACGGCGTACGGGAGGTGCTGCCCACGGGAGCCGACCACGTCTTCGAGTGCGTCGGCCGCCCGGCCCTGATCCGCCGGGCCGTCGACCTCCTGGACCGGGGCGGCCAGGCGGTGCTGCTCGGCATGGCGGCCCCGTCGGAGGAGGCGGCCTTCACGCCGGCGTCGATGTTCCTCGACAAGTCGGTCCTGGGCTGCCGCTACGGCAGCTCCCGCCCCCAGCACGACATCCCCCTGTACACGTCCCTGTACCGCCGCGGCGCCCTGCTCCTGGACGAACTCGTCACCGCGACGTACCCGGTGGAGGACTTCCCCAAGGCGGTGCGGGACGTACGGGACGGGCGGGTGGGGGCGCGGGCGGTGCTGACGTTCTGAGCGCGCGGACCGGCCGGCCGGGTCAGCCGGCCGCCCGGGCCGGGACCGCGCCGACGAAGGTGCGGCGGTAGGCCGTCGGCGGGACGCCCGTCGCCGACTGGAAGTGCTGGCGGAGCGACTGGGCCGTGCCGAAGCCGGTGCGGCGGGCGACCTCGTCGACGGACAGCGCCGTGGACTCCAGCAGGTGGCGGGCCCGCTCGACGCGCTGCTGGGTGAGCCACTGACCGGGGCTGAGCCCCACCTCCTCGCGGAACCGGCGCGTGAAGGTGCGCACGCTCATCGACTCGCGCGCCGCCAGGTCCCGCAGCTGGAGAGGTTCGTGGAGCCGGTCCAGGGCCCAGGCGCGGGCCCGGGACGTGGTCGCGAGGCGCGGCTCGGGCACCGGGCGCTGGATGTACTGGGCCTGGCCGCCGTCCCGGTACGGGGGGACGACCGTACGGCGGGCCACGTCGTTGGCGACGGCCGAGCCGTGGTCGCGGCGCACGATGTGCAGGCACAGGTCGACCCCCGCGGCGACCCCCGCCGACGTGAGCACGTCGCCGTCGTCGATGAACAGGACGTCCGCGTCGACCCGCACGGACGGGAAGAGCCGCTGGAAGCGCTCGGCGGACGCCCAGTGTGTCGTCGCGGGCCGCCCGTCCAGGAACCCGGCCGCGGCCAGCACGTACCCGCCCGTGCAGATCGACACCAGCCGCGTCCCGGGCCGGATGTGCGCGAGCGCGGCGGCCAACTCGTCGGTGAGGCGACCCTCCTCGTACACCGGTCCCAGCTCGTACGAGGCCGGCACGACGACCGTGTCGGCCGTGGCCAGCGCCTCGGGGCCGTACCGGACCTCCACGGCGAAGTCCGCGTCCGTCTGCACGCGCCCGGCGGCCAGGCCGCACGTCACCGTCTCGTACAGGCGCCGGCCCGTCTCCGGGTCCTTGGCGCGGCCGAAGATGCGGTGCGGGATGCCCAGTTCGAAGGGGAGGAGCCCGGGGAGGGCGAGGACGACGACGCGGTGCGGGGCGGGGGTGTGGGCGGGAGCGGGGGCGGGAGCGGATGAGGCGGCGGCCATGGCCTGATCCTAGCGAAAGCTGTCATCCGGGCCAGTGGTCCCGGGTGCCGGCCGCCCCGATGCTGACTGACGTGACCCAGACAATGAGGGAGGCCGTCGCAGAGGCCACCCGTCCCCGCCGCTTCCGTGTCCATCGTGCGTGGTCCGTCGCCGCCGTCGCCTTCGTGACAATCGTCGGCGCCGCCGCCTTCGCCTCCCTGCCGGGTCTCCTGATCGAGCCCCTGCACCGCGAGTTCGACTGGTCGCGCGGCACCATCGGCTTCGCCATCTCCGTCAACCTCGCCCTGTACGGGCTGACGGCGCCGTTCGCGGCGGCGCTGATGGACCGGTTCGGCATCCGGCGCGTGGTGGCGGCCGCGCTGATCGTGATCGCGGCGGGGTCGCTGCTCACGGTGTGGATGACCGCGGCGTGGCAGCTGGTGCTGTTCTGGGGCGTCCTCGTCGGCCTCGGCAGCGGCTCGATGGCGCTGGCCTTCGCGGCGACGGTCACGAACCGGTGGTTCGTGGCCCGGCGGGGTCTCGTCACCGGCGTGCTCACGGCGGCCGGCGCGTCCGGGCAGCTGGTGTTCCTGCCGCTGCTGTCCTGGCTGGTCGAGCACCAGGGGTGGCGCCCGGCCGCGGTCACGGTCGCGCTGTCCGCGCTGGCGGTCGCGCCGTTCGTCTGGCTGCTCCTGCGCGACCACCCTGCGGACGTGGGCCTCGCCCCTTACGGGGCCCCGGAGTTCGTCCCGAAGCCCGCACCGGTGCCGGGGGCGGCGCGGCGCGCCGTGACCGTGCTGCTCAGGGCGGGGCGCACGGGGCCGTTCTGGCTCCTCGCCGGGACCTTCGCGATCTGTGGTGCCTCGACGAACGGCCTGGTCAAGACCCACTTCGTGCCCGCCGCGCACGACCACGGCATGCCCGTCACGGCCGCCGCGTCGCTCCTCGCCGTGATCGGCGTCTTCGACGTGGTCGGGACCGTGGCCTCCGGTTGGTTCACCGACCGCTTCGAGGCGCGGCGCCTGCTGGCCGTGTACTACGCCCTGCGCGGCGTCTCGCTGCTGTTCCTGCCCATGCTGCTGGCGCCGAGCGTGCATCCGCCGATGGTGTTCTTCATCGTCTTCTACGGCCTGGACTGGGTGGCGACCGTGCCGCCGACCATCGCCCTGTGCCGCGAGCACTTCGGCGACGACGGCGCCATCGTCTTCGGCTGGGTCCTCGCCTCCCACCAGGTCGGCGCGGCGCTGGTCGCGTTCCTCGGGGGGCTGGCGCGTGACGTCTTCGGTACGTACGACGTCGTCTGGTACGCCTCCGGCGCCCTGTGCGCGGCGGCGGCCCTGATGGCCCTCGTCATCCGCAGGCCACCGGCTACGGCCTGACGGCCGACCTGGCCGCGGCCGCCCGCCGGCGCCGCGGTGCGCCGTCGGTGTGGGCTGGCGTTGTGGTGCCGCCGTTCCGTCGTTGTGGGCTGGCGTCGCGGTCCCGCCGTTCCGTCGGTGTGGGCTGGCGTTGTGGTGCTGCCGTTCCGCTGTTGTGGGCTGGCGTTGCCTGTGCCGCCGGTCCTGCTGTGGGCAGTCGTTCCGCTGGGGCGGAACGGGTGGGCACAGCAGGACCGGCCCCCCGGCCTGAGGGCCCGCCCCTTGCGCGCCACGACGGTGGGTGAGTCCGGTGGCGGCCCGGGGGTCACGTGCTCAGATTGGCTCGCTCGGGGCCTTGAGAGCGAGGCGTTGCTGCGTCGCCAATCCTGCGCGCGCGACCCCCGGTCCACCCCCGTCCCGTGCGTGCGCGGCTCACCGCCGGTGGGGGTGGGGTGGAGGGGACCGCCCGCCCGTGGGTGGCTCACGGTGGGTGGGGGTGGGGTGGGTGGCCCCCGCCCGCCCGTGGGCGGCTCACCGTTGGTGGGCCCGTGGGGGCTGACCCCGGTGGGGTCAGTCCGCGAGTCGGCCGAAGTGGCCCCGGTGGAAGAGGAGCGGGGGCGCCTCGTCCGTCGCGTCCAGGGCCTTCACCCGGCCCACCACGATCAGGTGGTCGCCCCCCGTGTGCACCGCGTGGATGACGCAGTCGATCCACGCCGGGACCCCCGCGAGACGCGGAGAGCCCGTCGCGGGCGAGGGACTGTGGGCCACGCCCGCGAACTTGTCCGCCCCGCTCACCGCGAAGCCGCGGCACAACGCCTCCTGCCCCGCCCCCAGCACGTTCACGCAGAACGCGCCGGCGCGGGCGATGCGGGGCCACGTCGTGGACGTACGGCCCACCATGAAGGCCACCAGCGGCGGGTCCAGCGACAGGGAGGCGAACGACTGGCACGCGAAGCCCACCGGGCCGCCGCCCTCCGCGTCGTACGCCGTGACGACGGTTACCCCGCTGGCGAAGTGGCCCAGCACCCGGCGGAACTCGGCCGGCGCGACCTCCGGCCGCTCACCGTCCCGTACCGCGCGGAGCCGGGGGAGCGGCGGCGCCTCCGAAGGTGCCCCTGCGGACCTGAGGTAGCGGATGGCGGTGGCCGCCATCCCGGCGTGTCCCATCACCACTCCATTGAAACTGACGGTACGTCAGATAGGAAGGGTCAGCGGCCCCGGAAGTCCGCCGCTCGCCGTTCCACGAAGGCCGCGACCCCCTCCCGGGCGTCCCGTGTCGTCATGGCGATCTCCTGCGCCGCCGCCTCCGCCGCGAACGCGGTGGCCCGGTCGGTGTCCAGGGACGCGTTGACGAGCTGCTTCGTGAGGGCGAGCGAGCGGGTCGGGCCCTGGGCCAGGCGCTCGGCCCAGGAGCGGGCCGTGGCGGTCAACTCGGTGTCCGGGACGACCCGGTTGACGAGGCCCATGCGTTCGGCGTCGGCGGCCGACAGCGCGTCGCCGAAGAACAGCAGCTCCTTCGCCCGCCGCGGCCCCACCAGCCGCGTCAGCAGATACGCGCCGCCGCCGTCCGGGACGATGCCCCGCCGGCTGAACGCCTCGGTGAACCGCGCCGATTCCGCGGCGACAACGAGGTCGCAGGCGTACGCGAGGTGCGCGCCGAGCCCGGCGGCGATGCCGTTGACGGCCGCGACGACCGGCTTCTCGCAGTCCAGTACGGCGGCGATGAGCCGCTGCGCGCCCAGCCGGATGGTCCGCGCCACGTCCCCGGCGACCGGCTCGCGGCCGTTCGCCGCGGACGTGGCCCGCAGGTCGGCGCCGGCGCAGAAGCCGCGGCCGGTCGCGGTGAGGACGACGGCGCGGACGGCGGGGTCGGCGGAGGCGTCACCGAGGAGGGAGATGAGACGTTCGCGCTGGTCGGGGGCGAGGGCGTTGAGGACGTCGGGTCGGTCGAGGGTGATCCACGAGACGCCGTTGTCAGTGGCGTGCCGTATCCATGAAGCAGATGTCTTTTCCGGGGAGGGCGTCATGGTGTTGTCCTTGTGTTCACCGGCATACGGCCAGCGCGTCGAGGGCGACCGCGCCCTGCCCGCGCTCCAGTACCACCAGCGGGTTGATGTCCAGCTCCGCGAGGTCGTCGCCCAGTTCCAGCGCCATGCGCTGGACGCGCAGGACGACCTCGACCAGCGCGTCGACGTCGAGGGGCGGGCCGCCCCGGACGCCGTCCAGCAGGGCCCGCCCGCGCAGTTCGCCGAGCATCGCCCGCGCCTGGTCCTCGCCGAAGGGCGGTACGCGTACGGCGGTGTCCTGGAGGACCTCCACGAGGACGCCGCCGAGGCCGACGGTCACCGTCGGGCCGAACAGGGCGTCGTGGGTGACGCCGGCCATCATCTCGACGCCCCGCTCGATCATCTGGCAGACGAGGACGCCGTCGAGGTCGATGCCCTCGTAGCGGGCGATCTCCGTCAGGTCCCGGTAGGTGTCCCTGACCTGGCTGGCGGACGTCAGCCCGATCCTGACCAGGCCCAGTTCCGTCTTGTGGGCGAGCTGCGGGGCCGACGCCTTCATCACCACCGGGTAGCCGACCAGGCCCGCGGCCCGGACGGCCGCCGCCGCGCTCGTCACCAGTTGCTCGCGCGGTACGCGGATGCCGTACGCCCGCAGCAGCTGCTTCGCCGCGTGCTCGCTGAGGCGGCGGCCCGGGTCCAGCAGGGCGCGCGCCTTGCGCAGCGAGGGCGACGGGGTGCGCGGCGCCTCGTCGAACGGGGAGCGGTACGCGGCGGTGAACCGGTGGTGGTCCAGGTAGGCCTTCACGGCGGTGACGCAGTTGCCGAACGTGCGGAAGGTGGTGACGCGCGACGACCCGAGCAGCGTCTCCCGGTAGGCCGCCTCGGTGCCGACGGGCGAACCCCACACCACGCACACCGGTTTGTCCGTGCGCTCCGCCGCGTCCACGAGGTCCTGCGCGAGCTTGTCGCTCAGGGGAGGGAAGGGCCCGGTGATCGGGCAGACGAGGACGCCCACGCCCGGGTCGGCGAGGAGCGCGTCGATGATCTCCCGGCCGCGTTCGTCGCCGACGGGGTGGCCGCCGCTGTCGACGGGGTTGGTGACGTTCAGGTCGCCGGGTATCCACTGGCGCAGGGCGCTCTGGGTGGCGGGGGCGAGCGGCGGCAGGTGCAGGCCGGCGGCGGACGCCAGGTCCGCGAAGTGCGCGCCCGTGCCGCCCGAGATCGCGTAGACGGCGACGCCGTCGGAGCGGGGGCGGCGGGCCCGGGCCAGCAGGGTGGCCGTGTCCTGGAGTTCGTCGAGGCCGCTGACGCGGGCGACGCCGAACTGCCGCATCGCGGCGTCCACGACGTCGTCGGCGCCGGTCAGCTTGCCGGTGTGCGAGGCGGCGGTGCGCGCGCCGGTCTCGGTGCGGCCGACCTTGACGGCGACGACCGGGACGCCGCGGCGGGCGGCGCGGTCCGCGGCGAGCAGGAAGGAGCGCCCGTCCTTGAGCCCTTCCAGATAGCAGGCGACGGCCCCGACCTCGGGCCGCTCGGCGAAGTACGCCAGGAAGTCGGCGGTCTCCAGGTCGGCCTCGTTGCCGGTGGGCGCCCAGTGGGAGAGCCGTACGCCCAGCTCCTGGAGGGCGTACAGGGGGCGGCCCTGGTGGCCGGACTGGGTGATCAGCGCGATCGCGGGGCCGTCCAGGTCGTCGCGGAACTCCTCGAAGGCGTTGAGGTTGGTGTTGGGGCCGAGCAGCCGCACCCCGGCCCGCCGCGCGGCCGCCACCAGCCGGGCCTGCGCCTCGGCGCCCCGCGCGCCGGTCTCGGCGAACCCGGAGGCGAACACGACGGCGAACCGGGCTCCGGTGGTGGCCAGTTCCTCGACGACCGGCAGCGGATCGGCCACGAGCAGCACCGCGAGGTCGACGGGCCCGGGCAGCGCGGTGACCGACGGCACGCACGGCAGCCCGTACACGGTCTCCCGGCCCGGGTGCACGGGGTGCAGCCGCGCCCCGACGCGCTCCGCCCAGCGGATCAGCTGCCGGGTGATCCCGGCACCCGGCCGCCCTTCGGTGTCGGACGCCCCGACGACGGCGACGGACTCGGGCCGGAAGAACCGGTCCAGATCCGGAACGGCCGCGGCCAGCGGCCGCCCGCTGACATCGAGCCCGCCGCGCTCCCGCTCGCCGCAGCCGGCGGACTCCTGCCCACAGGCCACGACGCGGGCCCGGAGATCGGTGGTGAAGGTGCCGTGGGTCGATCCAAGCATCGTTCCGCCGCCCCTGATCGTCATCGTCCAGGACCCATACCATGCATCTGACGCCCTGTCAGGTTACCCAAGCGGCAAGTAGTCAGGAATAGCTGGGACGGGACGCGGGTGGACCGACCTCCGCACGGTCGCCCTCCAGTTCCCGTGACGACGCTCACGTCGAATCGCCGATTGCCGGCCCGGTGCCTTGGCGCCGCCGGGGCGAGGCGGCGTACAACCTCCTGTCGGTCTGGGGTGTCGTCCTAGTGCTGAGCTGCTTGCCCGTGCCTTGTTGCTCCTTACGCAGAGAGGGTCCCCAAGCCGTATGAGATCGTCCTCCGTCGCACGTGCTCTGAGTCGTGGTGCCTGTGTCACCGTCGCCGCGGGGCTGGCCACCGTCGGGCTCGCGGGGCCCGCGGTCGCCGACAGTGATCAGTTGTGGCTGACCACGCCGTACGAGGTGACGCTGCCCGTGGCCACCGAGGGCGGCGAGGCCCCGGCACAGACCCTGAAGCTGGGGCTCTCCCACGACAACACCAACTACACCGTCACCGACGGGCACATCACCGTCGACGTGTCGGGGCTCGCCGGGGTGGCCGAGGTGACGTGGCCGGAGGGCTGCGCGCCCAGCGGCGCCACCGCCGTGTGCAGCGTGCCCGAGGTGCCCGTCTCCGGCACGTTCGCGGGCGTGCGGCTCGACGTGCGGGCCGTCCCCGGCGCCGCAGTCGGCGCCACCGGCCGGATCGGCTACACGGCGCGGGCCACGACGACCGCGCCGGGCGGCGAACTGACCGCGTTCGCACAGGAGACGACCGTGACGCTCGCCTCCGGTCCCGACCTGGTCCTGCGGGCCACGGCCCCGTCCGGCGACGTCCAGCCGGGCGCGACCGTCGCCGTGCCCTTCACCGTCGTCAACCGGGGCAACGAGCCGTCGCGTGGCGTCCGCGTGTCCATGTACGTCACGCGCGGCCTGGACGTCGGTGCCGTCGCCCCCCAGTGCACCACCACACCCCTCGGCGGCGAGGACGGATACATCCCCGTCTCCAAGGTCGAGTGCGCCTTCGGCGACGTCCTCGCCCCCGGCGCTTCCTTCGCCCTCCCGGAGCCGCTGAGGGCCACCGTCGCCCCCTACGCGTTCCACGAGCGCGTCGACCTGGGCGTCGAGCCGGGCGACGGCGCCACGGACCTGTCCCCGTCGGACAACGGTGAGTCGGTGGGCGTACGGGCGGTCAACACCGCCGACTTCCAGGTGAAGGGCGCCGAGGTGACCGGCGCCGCCGGTGAGACCGTCACCGCCGCGCTCACCTTCCGCAACAAGGGTCCGGCCTGGGTCGCGAACCTCGGGTCCGGCGAGCCCGTCGGCGTCCTCGACTTCGTCGTCCCGCGGGGCGCCACCGTCGTCGAGGTCCCGGAGAACTGCTCCGGCCGCACCCTCGACGGCGACTGGTACGAGGAGCCCACGGGCGCGCCCCGTTACCAGTGCCGGCTGCCGCTCTGGGTCGGCGAGAAGCAGACCGTCACCTTCCCGCTGAAGCTGCGCGTCGACACCGTCGTGCCCGACGCGACCGGCACCCTGCGCCTCCTCCCCGGCTGGGGCGAGGCCCGCCCGGTCGACCCGGACACCCGCAACAACGAGGCGAAGGTCGTCCTCAACCCGGCGGGGTGATGGGGAAGGTGCCCATGTGGCGTCGGCCGGGGGCTGTCATCGCCTCCGGCCGGCCCTCCACCGGCGCGACCCCCGCCCGGGCCGTCCCGTCGTCACCGCGCGGGCGATCCTGGCGGCGTCCCGGGCCAGTTCGCGGAGCGTGCCGCTGACCGGCTGGGTGAAGCCCGTGAAGTACAGGCCGGGGGCCTGTGCCGGGGTGCGGGCGCCGTGGGTCAGCGGGCGGCCGTGGGCGTCCAGGACGCCCAGGTGGCCCACCAGGTCCTCCAGGGCGCGGCGGTAGCCGGTCGCCGCGATCACCGCGTCCGGGGCCAGTACGGTGCCGTCCGCGAGGACCACCTTGCCCTGCTCGAACGACTCGACCGCCGCCACCGGCTCGACCAGGCCGCGCCGTACCGCGTCGACGAGCCCCGTGTCGTACACGGGGAACGCGTCCGCCCCCCGCAGCCGTGCCACGAGCCCCGTCGTGGGGCGCGGCAGCCCGTGGGCCGACAGGTCGGGCACGGTCAGCCGGCACAGCAGCCGCAACACCCGGTCGGCGAGCCACACCGGAAGCCGCCGCACCAGCACGCCGGTGTACTGCGCGGGCCAGCCCGCGACGGAGCGGCGTACGAGGTGCGGCACGGTCCGCACGGCCAGCCGCACCCGCGCGGCGCCGCCCTCGGCGAGGTCCACGGCGATCTCGGCGCCCGAGTTGCCCGCGCCCACGACGAGCACGTCCTTGCCGGTGTACGGGGCGGGGGAGCGGTACGCGGCCGCGTGGACCACCTCGCCGCCGTAGCCGGCCAGGCCCGGCCAGTCGGGCAGCAGCGGGGTGTGGTGGTGGCCGGTGGCGACGACCACGGCCGTACTGGTGAGGCGCCGGCCACCGGTGGCGTGCAGGACCCAGCCGCCGCCCTCGGCGGCCTCCACGCGGAACACCTCCACGCCGGTCACGATCTCCAGGTCGTGGACGTCGGCGTACTTCTCCAGGTAGCGGGCCATGTCGTCGCGCGCGACCCAGCGTCCGAACTGGCGCGGCAGGGGCAGGCCGGGCAGGGCCGACAGCCGCCGGGTGGTGTGCAGGCGGAGCCGTTCGTAGCGCCCGCGCCAGGACGCGCCCACGACCGAGGCCTTCTCCAGGACCACGGCCCGTACGCCCCGCTCGCGCAGCGCCGCGGCGACGGCGAGTCCGCCCGGGCCGCCGCCGATGACGAAGAGCGGAGGGCCGAGGGGCGGGCCGGCGTGGTGGCGGTCGGTGCGAGGGGCCATGAACGCCGAGCGTAACGGGCCGATCACTTGTTGGGTCTCGGTCAAGACGGAAATCGGTTGCGAAACGGTCACGCATTTTGGTGCAAAGGCGCGTTCGGCGGTGGTGAACGGGGCGGAAGGCGCGTGACGGTCTTGCGGAAGCCGGCCCGAGTCCGCTGAACTGACGCATCGTCAGAAGACTGTGATCGGATGGTGCTGATGCCCATGGACGCCGCCACCCCGGAGATCGACGACTTCACCCGCCCCTACTGGGACGCCGCCGCCGCAGGCCGCCTCCTGATCCGCCGCTGCGCCGCCTGCGGGCGGCCGCACCACTACCCGCGCGAGTTCTGCCCGCACTGCTGGAGCGACGACGTCCACTGGGAGGCGGCGAGCGGCCGGGCCACGCTCCACACCTGGTCCGTGGTCCACCGCAACGACCTCCCGCCCTTCAGCGGCCGCACCCCTTACGTGCCCGCCGTCGTGGACCTCGCGGAAGGGCCGCGCATGATGACGGAGGTCGTCGGCTGCGACCCGGCCGCGCTGGAGGCGGGGATGCCGCTGGAGGTCGCCTTCCGCCGCGAGGAGGCCGGGACCGGGGCCGGCGCCGGGACCGTGACGGTCCCGGTGTTCCGCCCGGCCGCCACGCCGTGAGCCCTCAGGGCCACAGCAGCCGCTGCGCCCAGGCGCCGTCCTCGGTACGGGAGTAGTGCAGGCGGACGTGGCGGCGCAGTTCGTCGCCCTGGAAGAACTCGACCTCCGTCGGGACCAGCACGTACAGCGTCCACGTGGGCGCGGGGGCGTCCGGTGTCGCGCGTGCCCGCTCCCAGGCCGTGCGGCTGGCGTCGGCCAGCTCCGTCAGGGACTCCAGGGGCTCGCTCTGGCGGCCCACCAGGGCGGCGGCGAGGGCGCCGGCCGAGCGGGCGTGGAGGTCGGCGTACGCCTCGTCGGGCGTGCCCGGCGCGACGCGGCCCCGGATGCGGACCTGGCGGCCCTGCGCGGGCCAGTAGAAGCCGAGCGCCGCGTCGGGGCGGGCCGCCAGCTGGCGGCCCTTCGCGCTGGTGGCGTGGGACGCGAAGTGCCAGCCGCGCTCGTCGGCCTCGTGCAGCATCACCGTACGCACGTCGGGCCGGCCGTCCGCGTCGGCCGTGGCCAGCTGCATGGTGTGGGGCTCGGTCTGACCCGCCTCCACCGCATCCAGGAACCACGAGCGGAAGAGGGGCAGGGGCGCCTCAGGGGCGGACCCCGGGTCGAAGGCGGGGAGCGTGGTGTCCCAGACGAGGAGGGAGCGGAGGGCGTCGTGGAAGCTCTGGTCCGTCATGGGGACATCATCGGGCCAGGACGACCGTCCCGGACGAACAGAACCACCCGCCCGTGCCCGACGCCACCCCCAGCCGCGGCAGCGAGCCGTCCGCGCGCCGCACCTGCCGGCCGTGCGCCTCGCCCCGCAACTGCCGCACCGCCTCCACCAGCAGGAACAGGCCCCGCATGCCCGGGTGGCAGGCGGACAGCCCGCCCCCGTCGGTGTTCACGGGCAGTGCGCCCGTCAGTGTGAGCCGGCCCTTCTCCACGAACGCCCCGCCCTCGCCCTTGCCGCAGAAGCCCAGGTCCTCCAGCGTCACGAGCGTCATGTACGTGAAGGCGTCGTAGATCTCCGCGAAGTCCACCTCGGCCGGGGTCACCCCGGCCCGCCCGAAGGCCAGCCGCCCGCTCACCGCCGCGGGGGAGACCGTGAAGTCCTCCCACTCCGACATCGTGGTGTGCGAGACGTGCTCGCCCGTGCCGAGGACCCACACGGGGGGCTTCGCGCAGTCCCGTACGTACTCCTCGGCCGCCAGCAGCACGGCGGCCCCGCCGTCGCTGCGGACACAGCAGTGCAGCTTCGTGAACGGGTCGGCGACGGGCGGCGAGGACAGCACGTCGTCCACCGTGAGGGGCCTGCGGTACATCGCCTCGGGGTTGCGGGACGCGTTCGCCCGCGCCTGGACCGCCACCTCGGCCAGCTGCTCCGCCGTCGTGCCGTAGGTGTGCATGTGGCGGCGCGCCGCCATCGCGTACTTCGCGATGAGCGTGTGGCCGTACGGGACCTCGAACTGGAGCGGGCCGCGGGCGCCGAAGGAGAGGTTCGCCGTGCGGCGGCCCGCCCTGATGTCGGCGCGGGCCGTGGAGCCGTACACCAGCAGCACCGCCTCCGCGTGGCCCGCCGCGATCGCGTCGGCGGCGTGCGCGGCCATCACCTCCCACGTGGCGCCGCCGACGGACGTCGAGTCGACCCACGTGGGGCGCAGCCCCAGGTACTCGGCCACCTCGACGGGGGCGAGGGTTCCCAGGCCGGCGGAGGCGAGGCCGTCGATCACCGAGCGGTCGAGCCCGGAGTCGGCGAGCGCGCGCCGGGCGGCCTGCGCGTGGAGCGTGTACGGGGTGGTGGCGCCGTCGGCGCGCCCGCAGTCCGCGAGGGCCGCGCCGACGACGGCCACGGGACGTCGCCGGGCCGGAGGCATCACAGGCATGGATCTGACGGTACATCAGGTCTATGGTCATGGCGATGACGATCCGTCAGAAAGCAGTCCAGCAGAGAGGGAGGTCGGATCCTGTGGACGCCGCCTTCAGCGAGGAGCAGCACGCCCTCCGCCGCACCCTGCGCGACCTCCTCGCCAAGCACTGCCGCGGCGACGACGTCCGGGCCGCCGTCGTGACGCCCGACGGCCACGACCCCGGGCTGTGGCGGCTGCTGGCCGGGCGGCTCGGCCTCGCCGGGCTCGCCCTTCCCGAGGCGTACGGCGGCGCCGGCGGCGGGGTCGCCGAACTCGCCCTGGCCTGCGAGGAGACCGGCCGCGTCCTGGCCCCCTCCCCGCTGCTCGCCACCGCCGCGCTCGCCGCGCCGCTCGTCGGCCTGCTCGGCACCGACACCCAGCGGGCCGGCCTCCTCCCGCACCTCGCGGACGGCACCCTGACCGCCACGCTCGCCACGCCCGGCGCCCTGCCCGTGGCCCTCCGCCTCACCGACGACAACCGCGACGGCGCGTGGGCCGGAGGCGGACGCGCGGGCGGCATCCAGGCCCGCCGGGACGCGCCCGGCGACGCGGCCCGCTGGACGCTGTACGGGGAGGCCGACCGGGTCCTCGACGGGCACGGCGCGGGCCTCCTGGTGGTCGCCGCGCACACCGGCGGCTTCCCCCGCTCCCGCACGCTCCTCTTCCTCGTACGGGCGGACGCCGCGCCCGCCGGGCTGACCCGGGTCCGCCGCGCGGCCCTCGACGAGACGCGGTCCCTCGCCTCCGTCCAATTCCGCCACTGCCCGGCCGAGTTGCTGGGAGGCGACGACTCCGGGGCGAGGGTTCCCGACGCGCTCGCGGAGGCCGGGCGCGTCACCGCCGCGTGCCTCGCCGCCGAGGCCGCCGGAGCGGCCGCGCACTGCCTGGAGCGGACCGTCCGGCACGTCCGCGACCGTGAGCAGTTCGGCCGGCCCATCGGCTCCTTCCAGGCCGTCAAGCACCGGCTGGCCGACCTGTACGTCCAGGTGCAGACCGCCCGCTCCGCCGCCTACTACGCGGCCTGGGACCCGATGGCCGCGGGCCTCGCGCTCGCCCGGTGCCTGGAGGCGCTGCGCACCGCCGCCGCCGAGACCGTCCAGCTCCACGGCGGCATCGGCTTCACCTGGGAGCACGAGGCGCACCTGTACGTCAAACGGGCCACGGCGGACGAACTGCTCTTCGGCCCCGTCCACCGGCTGCGCGCCCAAGCCGCCCGTGGTGACGCGCTGTTCGAGGGGGTGGCGGTGTGATGACGCCCGCGCCCTCCCCGGGACGCCGCCTCGTCCAGAAGCTGTCGTCCACCCGTACCTTCGCCCGCGTCGCCCCGTACGTCGTTCCGGCGCTCGACCGGGCCGTGCACCGGCTCACCGGCGGCCGCGTCCTGCTCAGCTCCCGGATGCTGCCCGGCCTCGTGCTCGTCTCGCGCGGCGCCGCCACCGGACTGCTCCGGCACACCCCGCTGGCCTGCATGCCCGAGGACCGGGCGGCCACGTCCTGGATCCTCGTCGGCTCCAACTTCGGCCGCGACGCGCACCCCGCCTGGACGGGCAACCTACTGAAGCACCCGGACGCGGAGGTGAGCCGGAACGGGACGACCGTGCCGGTGCGCGCCCGGCTCCTGAAGGGCGCGGAGCGCGAGGCCGCGTGGCGGGCGGTGGTCGCCTTCTGGCCGCCGTACGCCACGTACCAGGCCCGCGTCGCACGCGAGATCCGGCTCTTCCGCCTCACGCGCAGGGACGTTCCGGACGGGACCGGGAACGGGAATGCCGGCGGCGATCGGGGAGGACCGCCGCCGGCGTGACAGGACGGAGGGGTGCGCGGGGTGGAAGGCCGTGAGCGTGCCGGGGCGCGAGAGCACGACCGGGTGGGGCGGCGGTGGCGGACCTCCCGGGAGGCCCGGACGTCCCGCGTCGTCGCCCGGCTGCCTCGCCGGCTACTTCGCCGGCTTCTTGCCCGTGATGCCCAGGTGCACCAACAGTGCGAGGTTCGGCTTCAGTTCGGCCTGCTTCACGCCCCAGGTCTGGAAGCCCTTCTGGTGCGAGGCGACCGCCGCGAGCATCGCGACGAGCGCACCCGCCATCGCCGCCGGGTTCACGTCCTTGTCGACCCGGCCCTTGGACTGGAGTTCCTTGACCGCGTCCGTCAGGGAGTTGGTGACCGAGTTCAGGATCTTCATACGGATCTTGTAGAAGCGCTTGTCGCCCTCGGCGGCGCCCAGATCCACCACGCGCAGGATCGCGTCGTGGCGCCGCCAGAAATCCAGGAAGCCCTCGACGAGTTCCTCGGCGGCCTGCCGGCCCGCCTTCCCCGCCCAGGAGCGGCCGGAGACCAATTCGGTCAATCCTGCGCCTTCCTTGGCCATTTCCTCGGCGATTTCCAGGACGGCGCCCTCGACGTCCGGGAAATACTGATAGAAGGTCGCGGGTGAAGTGCCCGCCTTCCGGGCCACGTCGATGACTTTGACGTCCCGGTACGGCGAGGAGCTGAGCATCTCGCTGAGGCAGTCGAGCAGCTTCTGCCGCGTCGCCTGGCCGCGTCGGCCGGCCACGCGGCCGTCGACGGTGCGTACTTGTCCTGTCATGCCGTCAGCTTACCGAGGGGTGATCGGGGCGCGATTCGGCCGACTGCAAATGGGGTGCGGCGCCGGGTGAGGTGCCTCCCACGCCCGGGAGCGGCCGATCCGGGAGCCTTCACGGTCCGCTCGGGCCTCCGCGGGCCACCCCGGCCGACCGGAACCCGCCGGCCGCTCGACGGCCACTCCAAGGCGACCCCACGCCCAATAGGATTATTAACAGCCTGTGGAAAACTTCGGTGGACAAGTGACCGAAGGGTGCCCGCGAACCGGGTGCGCCGGGGCGTCGACCACCTCCCGTATGCACATATGTTCTCTTTCTTCCCCTGCGTGTGGCCCCCGGCCGCATTAGCGTGAACGTGACGGGCACCACACCGTCCGTGCACAGGGAAGGAACCACGCCCATGGCCGCGACGACAGCGGGAACGGCGGACGGCACGCCGTGCTGGGCCGACGCCCTGCTCCCGGACCTCGAAGCCGGCAAGCGCTTCTACGGGGAACTGTTCGGCTGGACCTTTGGCGCAGGCGACGAGACGTACGGTCCCTACGCCATCGCGCTCAGTGACGGGCTGCGGGTCGCCGGGCTCGCCGCCAAACGGGACGGCCGTATGCCCACCGCCTGGGGCGTCCACCTCGCGGCGGCCGACGTCAGCGCCCTCTGCGGCCGCGTCCGGGCCGCCGGCGGCCAGGTGATCACCGAACCCACCCGGATCGGCGACGCCGGGATCGCCGCCGTCGCCGTCGACCCGGGCGGCGCCGTCTTCGGGCTCTGGCAGGCCGGCGACCGCGGCGGCTTCGAGAAACAGGGCCTCCCCGGCTCCTTCTGCTGGACCGAGGTCTACACCCGCGACAAGGACACGGTCGACCCGTTCTACGAAGACGTCTTCGGCTACCGGACGCGGGACCTCGACGACCCGTCCATCGACTTCCGCGTCTGGTCCCCCGCCGGCACCGAGGAACCCAGCGACGCCACGGCCATCGGCGGGCGCAGCGTGATCAGCGACGCGTTCCCCGCCGAGATGCCCGCCCACTTCCTCGTCTACTTCTCCGTCGAGGACTGCGACGACACCGTCGCCACCGCCATGCGCCTCGGCGGGCGCGTCACCGAGCCGCCCTTCGACACGCCGTACGGCAGGATCGCGGTGATCGCCGACAACCAGGGCGCCGTCTTCGCCGTCCTCGCCGAACCGAGGGCCGCCTGACCCTCTGACCTGCGGCCACACCCATCGCCAGATCCGCCCCACAGGCCCCCTCGGCCCCTCACGGGGGTGTCCGGAACCGGGTGAGACACCCCGATCCGCCCCCGGGTTCGCAACCACCGCCCCGGACAGGAACAATCAGGGGGCACAGGGTCGTCCCCTATGGCCCTGACGGGGAGGTGGCAGGCAAGTGGAGCAGCTGACGCAGCACGATCCGAGACGGATCGGCCCGTTCGAGGTGCTGGGCCGGCTCGGTGCCGGAGGAATGGGCCTGGTCTATCTCGCGCGCTCGGCATCGGGCCGGCGCGTGGCGATCAAGACGGTGCGCACCGAGCTCGCCGAGGACCAGTTGTTCCGCGTCCGCTTCACGCGCGAGGTCGAGGCCGCGCGGGCGGTCTCCGGCTTCTACACGGCGGCCGTGGTGGACGCCGACCCGCGGGCGGCGGTGCCGTGGCTGGCCACCGCGTACGTGCCCGCGCCCTCCCTCGAGGAGATAGTGAACGAGTGCGGCCCGCTGCCCGCGCCCGCCGTGCGCTGGCTCGCCGCCGGTGTCGCCGAGGCCCTGCAGTCCATCCACGGTGCCGGCCTCGTCCACCGCGACCTCAAGCCGTCCAACGTCCTCGTCGTCGAGGACGGACCGCGCGTCATCGACTTCGGTATCGCCTCCGGCGTCTCCAACACCCGGCTGACCATGACCAACGTCGCCGTCGGAACGCCCGCGTACATGTCCCCCGAGCAGGCCCGCGACTCGCGCAGCGTCACCGGCGCGAGCGACGTCTTCTCGCTGGGCTCCACGCTCGTGTTCGCCGCGACGGGGCACGCGCCCTTCCACGGGGCCAACCCCGTGGAGACCGTCTTCATGCTGCTGCGCGAGGGCCCCGACCTGGAGGGCCTGCCCGATGAGCTGCGGCCCCTCATCGAGTCCTGCATGCAGATGGACCCGGCCCTGCGGCCCACGCCCGCCGACCTCCAGGCGCAGCTGGCGCCGCACCTCTTCGCCGGGGGCGACGACAGCGGCACGGCGTCCGCGTGGCTGCCGTCGCGGGCCACGGCCATGATCGAACAGCGCCGCGGGGGACGGCCCAGCACGCCGCCGCCCGCCACGCCCGCTCCCGCCCCCGCGCCGGGCCCGGTGTCCGCTGCGGCCCCGCCTCCGCCGCCCCAGCCCCCGCAGAACCCGCCCGTCGCCGCACCCGGCCCCGGGCAGGACTGGGACGGCGCCTGGCGCCCCGGTGCCGGCGCCGACCCGCGCACCGGGCACGCCACCGCCGCGCCGCAGGGCGCGCCCGTGCGCCTGCCCGGCTCCAACGTCCCCATCGGGCCCGGACCCCGCGCCGCCGACGCCCGCGGCGGTGTGGGCCTCGCGGCGGCGGACGCCGGTCCGGCGACCGGCTGGATCCGCCCCCCGGCCGGGGTGACCGGCGCGGATTCCGCGCCGCCGCCCCCGACCGGCCGTCCCTTGCCCGGCCCCGGCGGGACCGGCGTACCCGGCCAGGCCGGTGCGCCCGACGGCGGGCCCACCGTCGCCACGCCCGGGCACTGGCGGCCGTGGCGGTTCCGCATGTCGAACGACGTGTGGGGGACCCCCGTCGTCGACGGCGACCTGCTGTACGTCACGTCCTTCGAGGTCCACGCGCTGGACGTGGCCACCGGCCGTCGCCAGTTCAAGACCCGGGACGTCGCCTGGTCCATGGCCGTCGCCGCCGGGCGCATCCACGCCTCCGACGGCCCCACGCTCTACGCCCTCGACGCGCTCGACGGCAGCGAGCGGTGGCGGCTCCAGACCGACGCCTGGGTGTACTCGCTCCAGGTCGACCGGGGCACCGTCGTCACGGGTACGCGCGGTGGCGGCGTCCAGGGCTGGGAGTCCTCCAACGGGGCCAAGCTGTGGGAGCTGTCCGGCGCCCAGACCGACTTCGAGACGCCCGAGGCCGGGCCCGCCGTGCACGGCGACACCGTGTACGTGTGGCAGGACGCCCGCCTGCGCGCGCTCGACGCCCGGACCGGCACCGAGCGCTGGTCGTACCCCATCGGCGACGCGGCCTCCTGCGGCGGCGTCCCCGTGCGGGTCACACCCGCGGAGGACGGCTACGCGTACGTCGCCGCCGGCACCCGCGTCCTGTCCATCGACATCATGTCCGGCCACGTCCGCTGGCACTTCGAGGCGCCCGCGGTCTTCCTGTCGCCGCCCGCCTTCGCGCCCGGGCCCGCCGTGACGGGGGGCGGCGTGTACCTCGCCGACTACCTCGGCACGGTGTACGCGCTGGACGCGACGACCGGCAAGGACCGGTGGCGCATCGCGACGGAGTCCCGGCAGTCGATCGAACCCGTCCTCGTCGCCGACGGCAACATCCACGTGGGCAGCGGCAGCGCGCTGTACACGCTGGACGCCGTGACCGGTACGCCCAAGTGGCGGTTCGCGGCGGGCGGCGAGATCATCGGCGCGCCCGTCGTCGCCGACGGCCGCGTCCACTTCGGGTCCGCCGACCACGTCCTGTACACGCTGGACGCGGGCGGCGGGCAGCTGCGGTGGAAGCTGACGACGGGCGGGGAGATCACGGGGTCGCTGGTGGCGCGGGCGGGCGTGGTGTACGCGTGCAGCAAGGACCGCTGCGTCTACGCCCTCGACGCCGTCAAGGGCACCGCCACGGGCCGCCCCCGCACCTGACAGGGCGGCGGGACGGCACCGCCGTCCCGCCGTTCCGTCGTTGTGAGCTGGCGTCGCGGTCCCGCCGTTCCGTTGTTGTGGGCTGGCGTCGATGTGCCGCCGTTCCGTCGTTGTGGGCAGTCGTTCCGCATGAGGGTCCCCCCTGGACGTAGTCCTTGGGGGAGGAACGGGTGGGCACAACGACGGAACGGCCCCCCGGCCTGAGGGCCCACCCCCTGCGCGCACCACGACGGTGGGTGGGTCCGGGTGCGGCCCGGGGGTCACGTGCTCAGATTGGCTCGCTCGGGCCCCGGAGCGTAAAACGTCCCAGCATCGCCAATCCTGCGCGCGCGACCCCCGGTCCACCCCCGTCCCGTCGTCGGGCGGCTCACCCCCGGCAGGGGGGTGGGTGCGTGGAACCCGCCCGCCCGTGGGCGGCTCACCACCGGTGCGGTTGGGTGGGGGGCTCGCCGCCCGGTGGCTCGTCGCGGTACGGCCGGTCCTCCGGGTAGCCCGGGTACTCGGGGCGGTCCGGGCCCGGGATGGGGCGCGGGGGTGGGGTCCGGTCCGGCGGTGGGTACGTGTAGCCGGGCTCCTCGGCCTCCGGCTCGGGCGCGGGCCTCCGCACCCGCCCCGCCAGCACGGACGCCGCCAGCAGCAGGAGCAGCCCGCCGCCCAGCGCGTTCGCGAGGCCCACACCGAGCCCCGTTTCGTTGTCGCCGGTCACCGCGAGGTTCCCCGCCGCCTGCCCCTGGCGGACCATCCACAGGATGGTGAAGCCCAGCACGATCACTCCGGCGAGGGCGATCACCAGGCGGGAGCGCAGCACCAGGCCGATCAGTGTGACGGCGGCGGCGACGACCATGGGCAGCAGGAGGGACAGCCACAGGCCGGGCCTCTCCTGGCTGATGCCCTGGAAGAGGTCGGCGAACTCGTAGTCGCGCCCGAGACGGCCGTCGTACCAGGCGACGAAGGGGCTCCATACGGCGGCCGTCGCTCCCACGAGAGCCAGGACGGCGCCGATGATGTTGCGGATCATCCTCGGCCTCCTTCGGCTCCGGCTCCCGATGCCGACGCTACGCCGGGCCGGGGCCGGTGGCCACAGTCGACCGGGTACCCCCGTACGGCCCAGTAGGCCGCCGGGCCGTACGGGTGAAGCTGTGCGTGCCGTCGGCGGGCGCTGCTAGGGTGACGTGCGCTCGTCAAAACGAGCCCAATATTCTTCCACTTTCGACGGGGGTTGAAACGTGAAAATGCGTCATGTTCGCGCCGTGGCCGTGTTCGGCATCGTCCTGGTCGCGCTCACCGGTGCGCGCGGCTCCGGCGGCGGCAGCTGCGGCGGCTCGCACTCCAGCTCGAGCAGCAGCAACGGCTCCGACTCCGGCAGCAACGGTCACCGGGACGACGACACCAGCACCTCCGGCGGTTCCGGCGGTTCCGTGCCCGGCGGCGGCTCCAGCTCCAACCAGGCCATGAGGGACATCCGCATCGACGAGTGCAAGCTCGACGCCGCCGGCAAGAACCTCGTCGCCCGGCTGACGATCAAGAACGACGGCGCCATCGACTACAAGTACGACGCGACCGTCCAGTTCAAGGGCGACGCCGGGGCGAGCGTCAACACCGCCATCGCCCGTGTCGACGACGTCCTCGTGGCGTCGAGCGGCAGCCAGACCACCGAGGCCACCACGCCCTACACCGGCACCGGCGACGGCTCCGAGTACAAGAAGTGCGTCGTGATCAGCGCCGACCGGAGCATGAGCTAGCGCACGCGGTACGCCCTTCCCCCGCCCCGCCCCTCGAACAGCTCCGCCTGCCGCTCCGGCGGCAGATTGCCGAGCGCGACGAGGTGCGGGGCGTGGGCCAGCGCCTGTGTCCTGGCGGCCTCGCGGGCCGCCCACACCGCCCGTACCGTCCCCTGCACCGCGTCCGTCGGGTACGACGCGACGACCTCGGCCGCCGCCCTCGCCGCCGCCAGCGCCCCGCCCGGCTCCGTCAGCTCGGAGACCAGGCCGATCTCGTACGCGCGGCGTGCCGACAGCCGCTCGGCGGTGCCCATCAGGCACATCCGCGCCACCTCCCCGTACGGCATCCGCTGCGCCATGCCGATCGCCTCGTACGCGCTGACCATGCCGTACGTCGTGTGCGGGTCGAAGAAGGTCGCCGAGCGCGAGGCGACGACGAACTCCGCCTCGCCCAGCAGGTAGAAGGCGCCCCCGCACGCCATGCCCTCCACGGCGGCGATCACCGGCTTCCACAGGTCGTTGGCCTTCGGGCCGACCGTCAGCAGCGGGTCGTCGAGCGAGTAGGGGGACGGCGGCTGGGGGACGTCCACGGAGCGGTCGATGCCCGTCGAGAACGCCCTGTCGCCCTCGCCCGTGAGCACGATGGAGCGGACCTCGGTGTGGTGGCGCAGGTCCTGCCATGTGGTGCGGAGCGCTGATGCGGTCGAAAGGTCCATCGCGTTGTGCTTCTCCGGGCGGGCCAGCGTCACCACCGCCACGCCCCCCTCCGTCTCCACCCGTACGCTCACGGCCGCTCCAGCAGCCAGCGCGGCACCGTCACGTCCCCGAGGCGGGTGAAGGCCACCCGCACGGGGGCGCCGATGCGTAGCCGCGACGGGGGTACGGAGTCCAGGGGCGCGTCGGGGGACGCCACGACGTTGCCGACCAGGCGGATGCGCGGGGCGTCGGCGAGTTCGACGACGGCCACGTTGTACGGGGCGAGCGCGGCGTACGCGGGCAGCAGCGGCGGGTGTGGGACCACGTACGACCAGATGCGGCCCCGCCCGCTCGTCCTGCGCCACTCGGCCGCGAAGGACCCGCAGTGCGGGCAGCAGGGGCGCGGCGGGAAGCGTGGCTCGCCGCAGGCGGCGCAGCACTGGACGCGCAGTTCGTGCCGGGCGGCGTACTCCCAGAAGGGGGCGCCGTCGTCGTCCGGGACGGGCCGCAGGAGGTCGGGGCTCATTGTCAGCTCCTCAGCAGCAGGGCCGACGTGGGTACGCCCTCGCCGGCCGTGACGAGGCAGGTCTCGGCGCCGGGCACCTGGGCCGTGCCGGTGCCGCGCAGTTGCCGCACGCCCTCGGTGATGAGGTTGAAGCCGTGCACGTACGCCTCCGACAGGCCGCCGCCGGCCGTGTTGAGGGGCAGGCGGCCGCCGATCTCCAGCGCGCCGCCCTCGGTGAACGCGGCGCCCTCGCCCCGGTCGCAGAAGCCGTAGCCCTCCAGGGACAGCGGGACGAGCGCGGTGAACGCGTCGTAGATCTGGGCCACGTCGATGTCCTCGGGGCCGAAGTCGGCGCGCTTCCACAGGAGTCGGGCGGCCGTCCAGGCCGGGCCGGTGAGCGGGTCGTCGGTCCAGTAGTTGACCATTCCGTGGTGCTGGGCGGGCAGGCCCTGGGCGGCGGCGTGGACGTACACGGGCCTGCGGCGGCAGTCGCGGGCGCGCTCGGCCCGGACGAGGACGCAGGCGAGGGCGCCGTCCGTCTCCAGGCAGTTGTCGTAGAGGCAGAGGGGCTCGCTGATCCAACGGGACGTCATGTACATCTCGCGGGTCAGGGGCCGGTCGTACATGATCGCGGCGGGGTTCTGGTTGGCGCGGTTGCGGCAGGCGAGGGCCACGTTGAACAAGTGGTCGCGGGTGGCGCCGTACGTGTGCAGGTAGCGGCGGGCGAGCATGGCGATCTCGTCGGCCGGGCGGAGCAGCCCGAAGGGGCGGGTCCACTGGGCGGGCGTGGGCAGTTGGGCGGTGGTGTTCGTCCAGGGGCGGGGGCCGCTGCCGCGCTTGCGGGAGCGCCAGGCGACACCGACGTTCGCCTGTCCGGTGGCGAGGGCGGCGGCGAGGTGCGCGACGGTGGCGCAGGAGCCGCCGCCGCCGAAGCCGACGCGGGAGAAGAACGTCACGTCGCCCGCGCCGATGGCCTTGGCGAGTTCGACCTCGTCCGTCTCCTCCATGGTGTACGAGGCGAGGGCGTCGACCTCGGAGGGTGCGATGCCCGCGTCGTCGAGTGCGGCGAGCACGGCCCGGCAGGCCAGGGCCTTCTCCGACTCGGGGAGGTGCCGCGCGAAGGCGGTCTGCCCGATGCCGACGATCGCGGTCGCGTCCTTGAGTCCCGGCCCCGCCATGAGTGCCCCCTGTCGCCCGGCCTCCGTGCCGCTGACAGCGCGCCAGGGTACAGCTAATCTGACGAACAGTCAGCTACTGTGCGTGGAGCGGGAGGCCGGCATGGAGTGGGACAGGTGGGGGACCATCCCGGGGCTGGTCCGGTGGGCCGCCGGACGGTACGGCGGCGCCGAGGCGGTCGTCGACGGGCGCACCCGGATCACCTACCGGGAGCTGGGCGACCGCGTCGAACGCGCCGCCGCCGCGTGCGTCGCGTCGGGCCTCGAACCGGGCGACCGGGTCGCGATCTGGGCGCCCAACAGCCTCGACTGGATCGTCTCCGCGCTCGGCGCGGTCACCGCCGGCGGGGTCCTCGTCCCGCTCAACACCCGCTTCAAGGGCGCCGAGGCGGCGTACGTCCTGCACCGCAGCCGCGCCCGGCTGCTGTTCGTCACCGGCACCTTCCTCGGCACCTCGTACGTCGCCGCCCTGCGCCGCCACCGGGCCGAACTTCCCCAGCTGGAACAGGTCGTGGTCCTCGCCGACGGCGCGCCGCCCGAGTACCGCACCTGGCGGGACTTCCTCGCGGCCGGCGACCGCGTCCCGGCCGCCGTCGTACGGGCCCGCGCCGACGCGGTGGAGCCCTCGGCGCCCGCCGACATCGTCTTCACGTCCGGCACGACGGGCCGCCCCAAGGGCGTCGTGACCCGCCACGAGCAGACCCTGCGCTGCTACGCGACCTGGAGCCAGGTGGCGGGGCTGCGCGAGGGCGACCGCTACCTGATCGTGAACCCGTTCTTCCACACCTTCGGCTACAAGGCCGGGATCCTCGCCTGCCTCATGCGGGGCGCGGTCGCCGTGCCGCAGGCGGTGTCCGGCACCGACACGGTCCTGGCGAACATCGTGGCCGAGTCCGTCTCGGTGCTGCCAGGACCGCCCACCCTCCTGCAGTCCCTGCTGGACCACCCGGCGCGGGCCGCGCACGACCTGTCGACGCTGCGCCTCGTCGTCACGGGCGCAGCCGTCGTCCCGGTGCGCCTGGTGGAACGGCTCCGCACCGAACTGGGCGTCGGGACCGTCCTCACCGCGTACGGCCTGTCGGAGGCGACCGGCCTGGTCACCATGTGCCGCCGCGGCGACGACCCGAGGACCGTGGCCACCACCTCGGGCCGCGCCGTCCCCGGCACGGAGGTGCGGGTCGCCTCGCCGGGCCCCGGCCGCCCGGGCGAGATCCTGGTGCGCGGCCACAACGTGATGGCCGGCTACTTCGAGGACCCTGAGGCCACGGCCCGGGCCGTCGACGCGGACGGCTGGCTGCACACGGGCGACGTGGGCGTCCTGGACGCCGCCGGCAACCTGCGGGTCACGGACCGGATCACGGACATGTTCGTCGTGGGCGGCTTCAACGCCTACCCGGCGGAGATCGAGCACCTGCTGGCCGGCCACCCCGACGTCGCCGACGTCGCGGTCGTCGGCATCCCCGACCCGCGCCTCGGCGAGGTCGCCAAGGCCTACGCGGTGCGCCGGCCGGGCGCGACGCTCACCGAGAACGACCTGATCGCCTGGTCGCGCCGCGCGATGGCCAACTACAAGGTGCCCCGGCAGGTGGAGTTCGTCCCCGCCCTGCCGCGCAACGCGAGCGGCAAGGTCGTCAAGGGCGAACTGCGGGCATGCAGCAGCCGCGGCGGCTCCCCCTCCGCGCCGCCGCGGCCGCACCCCGTGGGTGAAGGTCCCTGACGCCCAGGACTCCGGACTTACTTGATCGTCGGAGCCGGGGCGTGGCTGTCCAGCGTCGTGATGTCCGGCCCCAGGGCCGGCGGCGCCGGGGCGTGGCTGTCGAGCGAGGTGACGTCCGGGCCGAGGGCCGGCGGCGCGGGCGCGTGGCTGTCCAGCGTCGCGACCTCCTGGTCCTTCAGCGCGGGCGGCGCGGGCGCGTGGCTGTCCAGGCTGCTGATGTCCGCGCCCAGGCCGGCCGGCGGGACGTCCGCCTGGCTGTCCTGCGTGGTGTTCTCTGCGTTCTTCGGGCTGTCACTCATCGTCGTTCTCCCCGTTGCGGCGTCATGACCGGTGAACGCCCGCTCGGCAACTCCCCCGAGGGTCGCCGAACGGGCGTGGTGCGGCCCGCCTGAACGGCGGGCCCCTCCGCGAATCGCCCGCCCCCCGACGCGACGAATCGATGTCCTTGAGGATGTCAGGTCCTCATAAACGTTCGATGAACGCCCTAGCCGGGCGCCCCTCAGGCCGCTTTGAGCGGCGCGAGCAGACCACGGACCTCCTCGGCCTCCGGCGCGCCGGACGCCTCGAACACGGCCAGCGCCTCCCGCCAGCACACCTGCGCCCGGCCCAGCTGCCCCAGGCTCCGCAGCGACCTGCCGAGCAGCGTCAGCGCGTTCGCCTGCATCCAGTCGCCGCCGATACAGCCCAGGCCCAGGGCCTGTTCCGCGTGCTGCGCGGCGTTCGCCGGGCGGTCCGACGCGAGGTGGACCTGCGCGATACGGAAGTGCGTGGTGCCCTCCCACAGGCGCTGCCGGCTCTCCTGGAAGATACCCAGCGCCCGCGACAGCTCGTCCAGCGCCTCCGCGTACCGGCCGCTCTGCGTGAGCACGATGCCCAGCGCGTAGCGGGCGTTGGCCAGCCGCAGCGCCAGGCCCAGCTCGTCGTAGATGGCCACGCCCCGGCGCGCCAGCTCCACCGCCTCGTCCGTGCGGCCCATGGACCCCACGACCCGGGAGAGGTTGCACAGGGCACTCGCCTCGCCGGCCCGGTTGTCGTCGGCGCGGAACGCCTCGACCGCGCGCAGCAGATGCGTCTCGCCCTCGGCGTGCCGGTTGGTGCAGATCGCGATGATGCCCAGCTCGTTGGGCGCGTTGCCGCACGTCCACGGGTCCCGCGTGACCCGCCCCAGCTCCACGGCCCGCGCCGCCTCGACGCTCGCCTGCTCGAAGCGGCCCGCCGTGCTGTGCACCTGGGCCAGCGTGACCCGCGCGCGGGCCTCCGCGTGCGTGTCGGCCGCGCGGGCCGCCGCCTCCCGGGCCGCGTTCGTGGCCGCCTCGTACCGCAGGGCGCTCGCGCCGGACTCCCGCAGGTCCTTGGAGCACAGCAGCAGGTCCAGCGCCCGGCGCAGCGTGGCGGAACCCAGCGACTGCTGCACGCACGCCAGGATGCAGGCCGCCTCGGCGTGCAGCCAGTCCTGCGCCCCGTGCCGGTCGGTGAAGGCGAGACCCTCGTACGCGGTCGGCTCCAAGTGGTCCACGAGCCGGTCGCCGGGCCGCTCGACGGCGTACACGCGGGCCGCCGTCGCCAGGTAGAAGTCCAGCAGCCGGGACAGCGCCGCCTCCCGCTCCGCCGGCGGCTGCTCGTCGCGCTCGGCGCACGCACGCGCGTAGAGCCGTACGAGATCGTGATAGCGGTAGCGGCCGGGCGCCGCCGACTCGACGAGCGAGGTGTCGACCAGCGTCTCCAGCAGGTCCTCGGCCTCCTGCGGAGGCAGGTCCAGCACGGCGGCCGCCGCGGCCAGCGAGATGTCCGGCCCGTCGGCGAGCCCCAGCAGCCGGAACGCGCGCGCCTGCGCCGGCTCCAGCTGCCCGTAGCCCAGCTCGAACGTCGCCTTCACGGCCAGGTCGCCCGCCTGCAGCTCGTCCAGCCGCCGCCGCTCGTCGGCCAGCTTCGCCGCCAGCACCGACACCGTCCACGTGCGGCGCGCCGCCAGCCGCGACGCCGCGATCCGGATCGCCAGCGGCAGGAACCCGCAGGCCGCGACCACGTCCAGGGCCGCGTCCCGCTCGGCCGACACGCGCTCCTCGCCCACGATCCTGGTGAACAGCTGGAGCGCCTCCTCCGGCGACATCACGTCCAGGTCCACCAGGTGCGCACCCGCCAGGTCCACCATCCGGATCCGGCTGGTCACCAGCGCCGCGCAGCCCTCCGTGCCGGGCAGCAGCGGCCGCACCTGGGCCGCGTCCCGCGCGTTGTCCAGCAGCACCAGGACCCGCCGCCCGGCGAGCGTCGAGCGGTACAGCGCGGCCCGCTCGTCGAGCGTCTCGGGGATCGCCGTGTCCGGCGTGCCGAGCGCCCGCAGGAACGCGCCGAGGACCGTCTCCGGCTCGGCCGCCCGCGCCCCGGCGCCCATCAGGTCCACGTACAGCTGCCCGTCCGGGAAGTGCGGCCGCGCCAGGTGCGCCACGTGCACGGCCAGCGTGGTCTTGCCGACCCCACCGATCCCCGCGAGCGCCGACACGGCCATGACCGAGCCCTCCGCGGTGGTCAGCAGGCCGCCCAGCTCCCGTACGAAGGAGGCGCGGCCCGTGAAGTCCGGCACGGTCGCGGGCAGCTGGGCCGGCCGCGACACGGCCGGCTTGGCGGGCGCGGGCGTCTCCACGGGCTGCGCCAGCTCGCTGTCCGCCTGCAGGATCCGCTGCTGGAGGCGGGCCAGCTCGGGGCGCGGGTCGACGCCCAGCTCGTCCGCGAGGAGCCGGCGGGTGTCCGCGTACACGGCCAGCGCCTCGGCCTGCCGCCCGCTGCGGTAGAGGGCCAGCATGAGCAGTTCGCGCAGCCGCTCGCGCAGCGGGTGCGCGGCCGTCAGCGCGGTCAGCTCGGACACGGCCTCGGCGTGGTGCCCGCACTCCAGGTCCAGGTCGAGGCGGGTCTCGATGAGCTGGAGGCGCCACTCCTCCAGGCGGGCGCGCTGGTTCTCGGCGTACGGGCCCGGTACGGAGGCCAGCGCCTCGCCGTCCCACAGCCCGAGCGACTTGCCGATGAGCGCGCGGGCCTGGGCGCGGTCGCCGCCCGCGCGGGCCTTCTCCGCCTCGGCGGCCAGCTCCTGCGCCACGTTGAGGTCCAGGGCGTCGGCGTGGACGCGGATGGCGTACCCGCCGGACTCGCTGACCAGCACGCCCGGCGGCAGCACCTTGCGCAGCCGGGACGCGTACGTGCGGACCGCCGCGAGGGCCTGGGAGGGCGGCTCCTCGCCCCAGATGGCGTCGATCAGCTCGGCGGCGGTGGCGGTACGCCCGTCGCGCAGCAACAGCGCGGCGAGCAGCGCCCGCTGCTGCGGTGAGCCCGACGGCAGGTGATCGCCCCCGAGCCGGGCACGGACGGGCCCGAGCACCGCGAAGTGCAGGGAGGCGCTCTCTCCGGGCCTGCCCGGAGAGGGGGCGCTGTCCGGAGCGGGGGTGGTGTCGGGCGTACGGGCGGCGGGTGTACGGGCGGCGGGCGTCTGGCCGGCGGACTCCTGACCACCGGAGCCCCGGCCGCCGGGCGTACGGGCGCCGGAAGCGCGGCCGTCGCCGGACCGGCTCTCGGGCGTACCGCCGCCGGAGGTGCCGCGGGTGCCGGACGCGCGGCCGGCCGGCGCGTGGCCCTCCGGCGTGTGTCCCGGCGCGTGGCCGCCCGGTGTGGGACTGGCCGGTGCCGGGCCGGCCGGTGCCTGCGCCTGCTGCGGAACGCGCTGCTCCGGCACTCGCGGCCCGTTGTCACGGTCCATAGCTCCCCCTGCCCGTACTGCTGGTATCGCCGCTGACAGTCTGCCTTGTCGTGGGACGGTGCGTCAGCAGTGGGGTGACGCTCCGCACAAGGTCGTGACACGATCCGGAAACACCGAGGAGCTGACGGCTCGTCAGTTCGACGCTACCGTGAGGGACATGGAGACCAACCCGGGCACCACCACCCCGCCCGCCGAGCCGGCCTTCCCGGAGATCATCTCGGTGGACGACCACACCGTGGAGCCGCCGGACGTCTGGCGGGACCGGCTCCCGGCGAAGTACCGCGACACTGGTCCGCGCATCGTCCGGGCGCCCCTGAAAGAAATGTCCTTCCTGGGCGGCAGGTTCGCCCCCGTGATGGGCGAGCCCGGGGACGAGGGACCGGTCGGCGACTGGTGGGTCTACGAGGACCTGCGCCGCCCGCTCACCCGCCTCGACACCGCTGTCGGCCACGACCGCGACGAGATCCGGCTGGAGGTCATCACGTACGAGCAGATGCGCCCCGGCTCGTACCGGGTGCGCGACCGGCTGGCGGACATGGACGTCAACCACGTCGGGTCGGCGCTCTGCTTCCCCACGTTCCCCCGCTTCTGCGGCCAGACGTTCACCGAGGCCCGCGACCGCGAGCTGGGCCTGCTCGGGATCCGCGCCTACAACGACTGGATGGTGGAGGAGTGGTGCGGCCCCGAGGCGGCCGGCCGGCTCATCCCCCTCTGCCTGATCCCCCTGTGGGACGCGGAGCTGGCAGCCGCCGAAGTCCGCCGCAACGCCGCCCGCGGCGTCCGCGCGGTCGCCTTCTCGGAGATACCGCCGCACCTGGGCCTGCCGTCCATCCACACGGACGCCTGGGATCCGTTCCTCGCCGCCTGCGACGAGACGGGTACGGTCGTCGCGATGCACATCGGCTCGTCGAGCCGTATGCCCTCCACCTCGGCCGACGCCCCGCCGGCGGTCGGCTCCACCATCACCTTCGCCAACTGCTGCTTCTCGATGACCGACTGGCTGATGAGCGGCAAGCTGGAACGCTTCCCCGGCCTGCGGATCATGTACGCGGAGGGCCAGATCGGCTGGATCCCGTACATCCTGGAGCGCGCCGACGTGGTGTGGGAGGAGAACCGCGGCTGGGGCGGCGTCGCGGACAAGGTCACCCGCCCTCCGTCCGAGGTCTTCGCCGACCACGTGTACGGCTGCTTCTTCGACGACGCCTTCGGGCTGCGCAACCTCGACGCGATCGGTGTCGGCAACGTCCTGTACGAGACGGACTACCCGCACTCCGACTCCACGTGGCCCAAGTCCCGGCAGGTCGCCGAGGCCCAGATGGCGCACCTGGCGCCGGACGTCGTGGAGCGCATCGTCCGGGGCAACGCCATCGACCTGCTCGGCCTGACGCCGGAGGGCCTGTGGGCGGGCTGAGTACGGACGTACGGACGAACTGAGTACGGGCGCCGGTGCCGACCGGACGGCACCGGTGGTGGGCTGGGCCCATGACGCCGACCCACACGACGCCCGCGCCCCATCCGACCTGGTGGAGGGGCCCCTTCGTGGTCTCCCTGCCGACCGTCCCGCTGCTGGTGTGGGAGTACCTGACCTTCCGGGCCGAGGGCTACACGAGCGGCTTCGAGACGATGGTCGTGCTGGCCGCCGTCCTGCTGGCGGTCTCCTGGCTGCTGCCGCACCGCCGTTCGCTGCGCGGCCTCCGCTTCCTGGCGGCCGGCGCGGCCTTCACCCTGGCGCTGCTCCCGCTGCTGCTGGTGGCCCTGATGGCGGCGGCGATGGCGGGGGCGTGAGCCCGCGCGCCCCGGGAGCCGCGCTGCCGGTGGGCCGTGAGGCGCGCCGGGCCGGCGGGGGCCGCTGTGCCGGTGGGGCCGTGAGGCGCGCTAGTGCCCCGGGACCCGCTTGCCGGCGAGCGTGTTGATGAGCGCCTGCGCCATCCCGGGGTCCCCGGCCAGGTCCCCGGCGTGCCGGATCTGCTCCTCCCCGACGGGCACCTGCTTGGCCAGCTCGATGGCGTCGTGGATGCCGTTGCCGTCGCCGTGCGCGAACATCGCCAAGTACCAGCGGATGGCCTGCACCGGGTCCGGCGCGGTGCCGAACCCGTCGCGGTACCAGCAGGCGGCGGCGTACATGGCCTTCGTGTGCCCGCGCTCGGCCGCCCACACGTACCAGCGCAGGGCCTCCTCGTCCCGGTCCTCGTCCGACAGCCGGTCGCCCAGCACGGCGCCCGCGTCCACGACGCCCCGCCCGGCGGCCAGCTCCAGCAGCCGCAGCGCCTCGCCCCGGTCCGCGTCCACCCGCATCTGGCCCAGGTTGAACGCCGCGTACCCGTCGCCGGCGTCCGCCGCCGCCCGGAACAGCTCGGCGGCATGATCACGGTCCTCGGCCACGCCCTGCCCGTTGACCAGCATGAACCCGTACGTACGCTGTCCGGCCGGGTCCCCGGCGTCGGCGGCCTGCCGGGCGTACGCCACGGCCATGGGCAGGGCCGACTCGTCGAAGTAGTCGAGGAGGATGCCGGCGAGCAGCGCCGCCGCGTCGGCGCGCCCCTCGTCGGCGAGCGGCTTCAGCTCGCGCGTGACGGCGACGGCGCCGTTGGCCCCGTCGAGGCTGCCCGCCATGGCGGCCCTGACGAAGGCGTGCCCGGCGGCGACCCACTCCCCGGTCTCGACGGCGCGGCGGGCTTCGGCCAGAAGGTCCTCGGTCATCGGGTCACTGTAGGGCCGCCGCGGACACCGGCTGAAAGCGGGGTGCGTGGAATCGGGGGCGTGCCGAGGCGCCCGGCCGCGTGGGCCGAGGCGTGTCCCGCGGGGCGGGTGCCGAGGCGCCCGGGCGCGTGGGCCGAGGCGTGTCCCGCGGGGCGCTTCCTGACATCTGTCAGGGCGGCCGGGTGGGGCGCCTTCCTAGGCTGACGAGACGGCTCTGCGGCCGGTCCCCAACCCCCTGGGACCGGTCGCAGTGCCATGCCCGGACCGCTACGGCCGGATGTAGGGCCGGGTCATGATCTCCATGTTGTGGCCGTCGGGGTCGTCGAAGTACGCCCCGCGCCCGCCGAACAGCCTGTTGATCCGGCCGGGTTCGGTGTGGCCGGGGTCGGCGTAGTACGTGACCCCGACGGCCTCCAGGCGGGCGATCATGCCGTCGAACTGCTCGTCGGGCACGAGGAACGCGTAGTGCTGGGACTGGATCGGCTCGTCGGTCTTCTCGTAGTAGTCGAGCGTCACACCGTTCCCCAGATCGACGGGCAGGAACGGCCCGAAGGGCGCGTCGACCTGGAGGCCCAGGATGGCGGCGAGGAATTCGGCGGACAGCTTGCGGTCCGAGGCGAAGACGACGGTGTGGTTGAGCTGGACGGATGTCATGACTGCTCCATGTCGTGGAGGGGTGCGCGGAAAACGACTGAACGACAGAGAGGAGCCGACGGCGGGGCCCTGGCCCGCCCCGCACTCACGCCAGGGCCGGGCGCCTCACTCGTACATGGCCCATGGCCGACCCGGCAGTCACCCGGCCGACATTAATTCGCGGTGCGGGCCCGGACAATCGATATTTGGCCGCGATCGTCCGCGAGCGCGGTTTCGACGATCGCCTTGATATGCGCGAGGTCGGAGCCTTTCCCCGTCGGGTTGAGGGAGTACACCACGCGGTGCCTGAGGTCTCGGGTCGCGAAAAAGCCGTTGTCCCAGCCGGGGCGGGAACCGGTCTTGCCCCAGGCGTACTCGCCGCTCGGGAGCTGGTGGCGCATCAGTCCGCCGATGCTGAAGCAGGCCGCCGGGCCGAAGCAGTTGGTGTTGGTGGCGCTGCTCTTCACCTTCGGCACGTCGAACACCAGCTTCTGCTGGGCCGGCGGGAGCAGGCGGCCCCGGAACAGTGCCGTGAGGAAGCGGTCCAGGTCGGCGGCGGTGGAGATCATGCCGCCTTCGGCCCACGGGTAAGGGCTCTGCTCGGTCACGTCCTGCCCCAGGACGTACACCCGCGCGTGGGGCGAGGGGATCGTCGGGTCGTCGGCAGCGGGCAGGCTGGTGTGGCGCAGACGCAGCGGCCGGATGATCCGTCGGTCCAGTTCGTGGGCGAAGGACCGGCCTGTGACGCCCTCGACGATCAGACCGAGAACGAGAGAGTTGAGTCCGTTGTACTGCTGCTCGGCGCCGGGGGCGGGCAGTGGATACGTGGCTGCGGCGAACGCGTCGCGCAGGGCGTCTCGGGGCGTCACGGACGTGAGCCACCATCCCGGTCCGTCGGCCGGCCCGGGGGTCGCGGTGGGCTTCGGCAGGCCGCTCGTGTGGTTGAGGAGCTGGCGTACGGTGACGTGGTCGTACGCGGCGGGCATCAGCCCGGGGACGTACCGCCGCGCCGGTGCGTCGATGTCGATCCGGCGCTGGGCGACGAGCTGGAGCACCACCGTGTTGGTGAACACCTTGGACACACTGCCGATCCGGAAATGGGCGTCGGCGGTGACCGGACCGACGGCGGCCCCCACGCCGTCCCGTCTGACCAGCGCGCCCGCCACGATGTCGTCGGGCAGGCGGGCCAGGGCGTCCTGGACGGTGGGTTGCGCGGCGGCTCCGGCGCCGCGAACAGCCATGGCGGCGGCCGCGGGCACCGCCGCACCGGCGGTGACAGCGGTGGCCAGGACGAGGGCGGTGGCGGTGGCGGCGAGGCGGATACGCACGGAGGATCCTCCAGAGCAGAGTCGACGTGCCTTTGCGGCAGGACAACTCTTCCGCCGCCAGCCCCCGTTGCTCATCAGTGATCACCCTGATCGGCCCCTGGGTCGCCCCTGAGAACGTCACGCCCCTCCAACGCCCCGACCCCCTACCCGGCAGGTCGGGGCCGAGCAGCGCGGCGGCGCCGACGGTCCCGTTGCCGGGTGACCTCAAGTCGTGCAGAAATCGCAAATTTCTTGCACCAGAACTCTTATGTTCGAAAGGGATGAGTCAGGCGCAATGGGCAATTTGTGTCTGGAATCGCGCCTTACCGGTCACCATTGGGCGCTCCTAGGGTGAGGGACGTTCGGTCAGCCGTCCGCGCTCGTCCCCTCCCGGGAGGCGTCATGTCCCAGCTCCTGCCCAACGGCGTGTACGTGATCAGGAACGCCCACTTCGAGGACCGCGTCATCGACCTCAGCCAGGGCCGGCCCGAGCCCAACACCCCGGTCATCGGGTGGCACCTGCACCGTGGTGCGAACCAGCAGTGGGAGCTCACCTCGCTCAACGGCGTCAACCTGTACAGCCTCAAGAGCATGATCAGCGCCGGCGACAGCTTCCTCGCGCTGAGCGACCTCAGGGTCTCCCCGCCGCTGCTCGCCGGGCAGCCGTACTACGAGCAGTGGTCCATCGAGCCCGTCGGCGAGGGGCTGTTCCGCATCCACCACCCGTACCACCCGAGCGTCGCCACCCTGTCCGAGGAGAAGGAGGGGACGCAGATGACCCTCCTGCCGTGGGAGGGCGACCAGCGCCAGATGTGGCGCTTCGAGGCCGTCTGATCCCGCACGCCCCCGACGGGCGCGGCCACCCGCCAGGTGGCCGCGCCCGTGTGCTCAGCCCAGCCCGCCCGTCGCCCGCAGGTTCTGGCCGGTGATCCAGCGGGCGTCCGGGCCCGCCAGGAACGCCACGACGTCCGCCACGTCGGACGGCTGCCCGAGCCGCCCCAGCGGGGTGAGGCCCACGACCATGTCCAGCGCCTCCGGCGGGTTGGTGCCGCGCAGCAGGTCGGTGTCCGTGGCGCCGGGCGACACCGTGTTGACCGTGATGCCACGGGCGCCCAGCTCCATCGCCGCCGCCGCGGTCAGCTGCTCCAGGGCCCCCTTGCTGACCATGTACGGCGTGATGCCGCGTGCCGCGCGCACGGTGTTGAGGGTCGAGATGTTCACGATGCGGCCCCCGTCCGGCATGTGCCGGGCCGCGTAACGGATGGTGAGGAAGGCCGCCTTGGTGTTCACGGCCAGCACCCGGTCGAACAGCTCGTCGTCCGTCTCGGCCAGCGGTGTCGGCGTGAACGCCGCCGCCGCGTTGTTGACCAGGACCTCCACACCGCCCGACGGGCTCTCGCGCGCGGCGGTGTCCATCAGCTCCTCCGCCGCCCCGGCCTCCGCCAGGTCCAGACGTACGGCGCGGGCCGAGCCGCCCGCCTCCGCCACGGCACGGACCACCTCCTCGGCCGCCCCCGCACTCCGCGCGTAGTTGAAGACCACGTGCGCGCCGTCCCGGGCGAGGCGCTCCACGATGCCCCGGCCGATCCCGCGCGAGCCTCCCGTGACGACGGCGGTCCTGCCCTTCAGTAACGCCACAGCGTCCTCCTTCGTATGCGTTGCGCCGCTCCCGTCATCCTGGCCGCCCTTCCACCCGGTGACACCGGGCAGGCCTCGCGAGCACGCCGTGGCCCGCGTGCACTCCACCCGCGGTCTCCCGCGCTGCGGGCCGGGGGTGCCGGGCGTATCGTCGGAAGGGGTTCACGGCTCTTCTCCCGAACGGCACCCGTACGGCAGGAGGAGGCGACATGACCCGGACCGTGACTCTCGATCCGCTGTTCACCGCCGCGGACGCCCCCGCGTTCACCGACCGTGACCTGGCCCACCTCGCGGCCGGCACCCTGGCCGCCGTACGCGTTCCCGGCTTCCTCGACCCGGCCACGTGCCGGGAGGTGACCGCCGCCCTGGAACGGCTGCCCACCGCGCCCTACGACCCGCGACGGGTGCCGACGCCCGTCCTGCGGTTCGGGCCGGCGCTCAACGACTACCGGCTGCCCGGCGGCAAGCTCGACGCCGAACGGTACTGGCCGGACGCCGAGGCGGCCCGCCGCGCCTGGAACCGGGCCGGCCTGCGGCCCGACCCCGTGGCGGTCTCCCTCGCCCGGCTCGGCGCGACCTGGGGCGCCGCCGTCGTACCGGCCACCATCGACGGGCGTGCCGTGTTCGGCGGCACCCTGCGGCAGATCGACTCCGGGCTGCTGATGCACTACGACGACATCAACCGCGAGTTCCCCGACGGGCTCTTCGACCAGGACGTCGTCGCCCAGCTGGCGTTCAACCTCTACACGGCCGTCGCGGACGGCGGCGGCGCGACCAGTGTGTGGCGGCACCGCTGGGAGCCGGCCGACGAGGAGTACCGCGAGGCGTACGGGTACGGCACGGGCGCCGTCGCGCACTGCCAGCGCGTCGACCTGCCGCCGCACGTCGGCGACGGGCTGCTGTTCAACCCGGCGCACTTCCACGCCGTCGCGGCCAACACCGGCGGCGGGCGGCGCATCGCGTTCGCCTTCTTCCTCGGGCTCACCACCACCGGTCAGCTCGTCGTCTGGTCCTGACAGGCCGGTGCCCCGTGTCCGGACCCGACCCCCTCCGCCACCCCGACATCACGGCCGCCGCCGCGCGGATCGCCGGTCGCGTACGGCCCCTCAGCGTCGCGCCCGCCACCGACGGCTCCTCCGGTGAACGGCTCTGGTACGCCCTGGAGTTCCTCCAGTACACCGGGACGTTCAAGGCCCGGGGCGCGGTCAACTTCATCCGCGCCCACCGCGAGGCCGGAACGCTCCCCGAGGCCGGGATCACCATCGCGTCCGGCGGCAACGCCGGCCTCGCCTGCGCCTGGGCCGCGCGGCAGCAGCGCGTACCGGCGACCGTGTTCCTGCCCGCCAACGCCCCGCCCGTGAAGGTGGCCCGGCTGCGCGCCTATGACGCGGACGTGCGGCTGGCCGGGAGCGAGTACGCCGAGGCGCTGGACGCCTGCCTGACGTTCGCCGCCGACACCGGGGCGCTGGCCTCGCACGCGTACGACCATCCGCTCATCGCCGCCGGGGCCGGCACGCTCATGGAGGAGCTGCACCAGCGCCTGCCCGCCCTCGACACGGTCGTCGTCGCCGTCGGTGGCGGCGGGCTGTTCGCCGGGATCGCCACCTCCGCCGACCACCACGGCGTCCGCGTGGTCGCCGCCGAGCCGGAGAACTGCCGCGCCCTGAACGCCGCCCTGGAGGCGGGCCGCGTCGTCGACGTCCCCGTCGCGTCGGTCGCCGCCGACTCCCTCGGCGCCCGCCGCGTCACGCCGCTGGCCCTGTACGCGGCGCAGCACTACGACGTGTGCTCCGTGCTCGTACCGGACGAGGAGATCGTGCGGGCCCGCCGGGAGCTGTGGGATGAGCACCGCATCGCCGTCGAGCACGCCGCCGGGGCCGCCCTGGCCGGGCTGCGCGCGTACGGCCCCTCGGAGGGGGAGCGCACCGCCGTCGTCCTGTGCGGCGCCAACACCGACCCGGGCGACCTGACCGCGTGATACCGCCGGTGACGGGTGCTGGTGCGGCGGCGCGGGGGGCGGCACCATCGAGCCATGACCCTCACCCTCGCCGAAGCCGACAAGGTCCTCGCCGACAACTTCGCCCCCTGGGTCCTCGCCCTGGGCCTGACCGTGGAGGAGACCGGGGAGCGCCACGCCGTCCTGCGGCTGCCCTGGGCGGACACGCTGGCCCGGGAGGGCGGCGGCCTGTCCGGGCAGGCCCTCATGGCGGCCGCCGACACCGCCACCGTCGTCGCCCTGTCCTCGGCGCGCGGCGGTTTCGTGCCCATGACGACCGTCCAGCAGTCGACGTCGTTCCAGCGTGCCGTGACCGGCGCGGACGTACTGGTCGAGGCCAGGATCACCAAGCTGGGCAGGCGCATGGCGTTCGTGGACGTCGTGATGACGGCCGAGGGGGAGACGGAGGCCGCGGCCCGCGCCTCCACGGTCTACGCACTGCTCGCCTGACCCTTGTCTGATGACCCGTCAGGTATGACCATGGGGCCCGCCGACGAATGGGGTCCCCATGGTCATGTACGGGATGCAGCTGCCGGTCCAGTCCCAGAGCGCCGTCTACGCCGAGAGCTGGGAGGTCGAGGCCGGGCCCGCCGACCTGGTCGCGGTGGCCCGCGCCGCCGACCGGTACGGCTTCGCCTACCTCGCCTGCTGCGACCACGTCGCGATACCCCGGCGGCTGGCCGCCGCCATGTCGACCGTCTGGTACGACCCGGTCGCCACGCTCGCCCACCTGGCGGCCGTCACCGAGCGGGTACGGCTCCTCAGCCATGTCGCCGTCGTCGGGCTGCGCCACCCGCTCGTCACGGCCAAGCAGTACGCCACGCTCGACCACCTCAGCGGCGGGCGGCTGGTCCTCGGCGTGGGCGCGGGCCACGTGGAGGAGGAGTTCACCGCGCTCGGCGCCGACTTCGCCGCCCGGGGCGCCCTCCTCGACGAGTGCGTGGACGCCCTGCGGGCCGCGCTGGGTCCGGAGGAGTTCCCCGAGTTCGCCGGCGAGCGCTTCTCGTTCAAGGACCTCGGCCAGCGGCCCCGCCCCGCGCAGGACCGCGTGCCCCTCTGGGTCGGCGGCTCCTCCCCGGCCGCACGGCGCCGCGCCGCACTGCGGGGCGACGGGTGGCTGCCCCAGGGCGACCCGCGCGACCGCCTGCCCGCGAGGATCGCCGGCCTGCGCCGCCTCCGCGAAGAGGCCGGACTGACGGCCCCCTTCACGGTCGGCGCCATCGCCGAACCCCTCTACGTGGGCACACCCGCCTGGCACGTCGGCCGCCACACGCTCCACGGCGCCCCCGAAGCCCTCGCCTCGTCCCTGCGCGCGTACGGGCAGATGGGCGTCGACCAGATCCAGGTCCGGTTCCGCTCCCGGAGCCGCAGCGAACTGCTCGACCAGATGGCGGCCTTCGCCACCGAGGTCGCCCCACACCTCTAGGAGGACCCCATGGGCAGGCTGGACGGACGGGTCGTCGTCATCACCGGCGCGGCGCGCGGGCAGGGCGAGCAGGAGGCGCGGCTCTTCGCCGCCGAGGGGGCCCGGCTGGTCCTCGGCGACGTCCTCGACGAGCAGGGGGAGGCCCTGGCGGACGAGCTGGGCGCGGGGGCCGCGCGCTACGTGCACCTGGACGTGACCCGGGAAGAGGACTGGGCCCGCGCGGTGACGGCCGCCCGGGACGCCTTCGGCCACATCGACGGCCTCGTCAACAACGCCGGCATCCTGCGCTTCAACGAACTCGTCGCCACGCCCCTGGACGAGTTCCAGCAGGTCGTCCAGGTCAACCAGGTCGGCTGCTTCCTCGGCATCCGCACGGTCGCGCCCGAGATCGGCGCGGCCGGCGGCGGCACGATCGTCAACACCGCGTCGTACACCGCCCTGACCGGCATGGCGTACGTGGGCGCCTACACCGCCACGAAACACGCCGTCCTCGGCCTCACCCGCGTCGCCGCCGTCGAGCTGGCACCCCGCGGCATCCGGGTCAACGCCATCTGCCCGGGGGCCGTCGACACCCCGATGAGCAACCCCGACGGCGCCGCCCCGGAGGAGCTGGACGAGCTGTACCGCACGCTCGTGCCCCTGCGCCGGGCGGGCCGCCCCGAGGAGGTCGCGGCGCTCGCGCTGTTCCTGACGGGCGCGGAGTCCTCGTACATCACGGGCCAGCCCTTCGTCATCGACGGCGGCTGGCTGGCGGGGGTGAAGCTTTTCTGACGGACCGTCAGTCTTGACCCGTCGCCGGATGCGGGTGGACCCTTTACCTGACGGAGCATCAGATAATGACACCGGGACGGTGAACCCCCGTGGAATTCGGGCTCTTTGTACAGGGATACGTACCGGCCGAGCGGGCGCAGGCCGACCCCCAGGCCGAGCACAAGGCGCTGATGGAGGAGACCGAGTACGTCATCCAGGCGGACCGGTCCGGGTTCAAGTACGCCTGGGCCTCCGAGCACCACTTCCTGGAGGAGTACTCCCACCTCTCCGCCAACGACGTCTTCCTCGGATACCTCGCGCACGCCACCGAGCGCATCCACCTCGGCTCCGGCATCTTCAACCCCCTGGCGCCCGTCAACCACCCCGTCAAGGTCGCCGAGAAGGTCGCCATGCTCGACCACCTCTCCGGCGGCCGCTTCGAGTTCGGCACCGGGCGGGGCGCCGGGTCCCACGAGATCCTCGGCTTCCTGCCGGGCATCACCGACATGAACCACACCAAGGAGATGTGGGAAGAGACCATCGCCGAGTTCCCCAAGATGTGGCTCCAGGACGAGTACGAGGGCTTCCGGGGCCGCCACTGGTCCCTGCCGCCCCGCAAGGTCCTCCCCAAGCCGTACGGCTCCACCCACCCCGCCATGTGGTACGCGGCCGGCTCCCCGTCCTCGTACGCCATGGCCGCGCGGAAGGGCCTCGGCGTCCTGGGCTTCAGCGTCCAGAAGGTCTCCGACATGGAGTGGGTCGTCGACTCCTACAAGGGCGCGATCAAGGACGCGGAGCCGGTGGGGGCGTTCGTCAACGACAACGTGATGGTGACGTCCACGGCGATCTGCGCGGAGACGCACGCGAAGGCGGTCGAGATCGCCGTCGGCGGCGGGCTGAACTACCTGCAGTCGCTGCTGTTCCGCTACCACGACACGTTTCCGCGCCCGGACGGCATTCCGGAGTGGCCGGAGCTGCTGCCCGAGTACACCGAGGAGATCATCGAACTCCTCATCGCCGAGGAGCTGATGATCTGCGGCGATCCCGATGAGGTGCTGCGGCAGTGCAAGCGCTGGGAGCAGGCGGGGGCGGACCAGCTGTCGTTCGGGCTGCCGATCGGGGTGTCGTACGAGGACACGATGACGACGATCCGGCTGATCGGGGAGCACGTGATCCCGAAGATCGACACGGACCCGGTACACCGCACGACGCGCCTGCGCGCGGCAGCGGGCTAGTCGCCCCCCCGGGGGTGAGCCGCCCACGGGCGGGCGGCCCCACCACCCCACCCCCCACCGGGGGTCAGTCGCCCACGCACGGGACGGGGGTGGACCGGGGGTCGCGCGCGCAGGATTGGCGGCGCTGGGACGCCTCGCTCTCACGGGCCCGAGCGAGCCAATCTGAGCACGTGACCCCCGGGCCGCACCCGGACTCATCCACCGTCGTGGCGCGCGCCGGGGGTGGGCCCTCAGGCCGGGGGGCCGTTCCTCGTTGTGCCCACCCGTTCCTCCCCCAAGGACTACGTCCAGGGGGGACCCCCATGCGGAACGACTGCCCACAACGAGGAACGGCGGCACCGGCGGCGCGAGCCCACAACGACGGAACGGCGGAACCGGCGGAGGCCGGCCCCACAGCGACGGAGCGGCGGCACCGGCGGCGCCGGCCCCACAGCGACGGAGCGGCGGCACCGGCGGTCGCCGGCCCCGCAACGACGGAACGGCGGTACCGGCCGACAGCGAGGGGCGGCGGTGCGGGCGTCAGCGGGGGGCTTCTTGGGAGGAGGACTTCATGTTCGATCACGTTGTTTCCGGGGCCCGGCTCGTGGACGGGAGCGGCGCGAGCGTCCGGCGCGCCGATGTCGGCCTGAAGGGTGGGCGCGTCGCCGCCGTCGTCGACGCCGGCGGCCTCCGGGAGGCCGAGGCGCGGAGTCGGGAGGACGCCGACGGTCTGGTCCTCGCGCCCGGCTTCGTGGACCCGCACACGCACTACGACGCCCAGCTGTTCTGGGACCCGTACGCCACGCCCTCCATGAACCACGGCGTCACCACCGTCGCCGGCGGCAACTGCGGCTTCACGCTCGCGCCCCTCCACCCCGACCGCCCCGGCGACGCCGACTACACGCGCCGCATGATGGCGAAGGTCGAGGGCATGTCGCTGGTCGCGCTGGAGGAGGGCGCGCCCTGGGCGTGGCACGGCTTCGGCGCGTACCTGGACGCCCTGGAGGGGCGTATCGCCGTGAACGCCGGGTTCATGGTCGGCCACTGCGCCCTGCGCCGGTACGCCATGGGCCCGGCCGCGCTGGACGGCCCGGCGGACGACCGGCAGCTCGACACGATGGTGCGGGCCCTGCGCGAGGCGATGGACGCGGGGGCGTGGGGGCTGTCCACCACCCGGTCGTCGACGCACACGGACGGGGACGGGCGACCGGTCGCCTCCCGGGTCGCTTCGACGGGCGAGCTGCTGGCCCTCTGCGGGGCCGTCGGCCGGCACGAGGGCACCCAGGTGGAGGCGATCGTGTCGGGATGCCTCGACCGGTTCGCCGACCACGAGATCGACCTGCTCGTCGCCATGACGAGCGCCGCCGCCCGGCCGCTCAACTGGAACGTCCTCACCATCGACTCCGCCGTCCCGGACCGCGTCCCCCGCCAGCTGGAGCCCAGCGCGCGGGCCCGCGCGGCCGGCGGGCGGATCGTCGCGCTGACGATGCCGATCCTCACGCCGATGAACATGTCCCTGGGCACGTTCTGCGCGCTGAACCTGCTCCCCGGCTGGGGCGAGGTCCTGGGCCTGCCGCCGCGCGAGCGGATCGCGCGGCTCCGGGACCCGGCCGTGCGGGCGGGGATGCTGCGTCGGGCGGACTCCGAGGAGGCCGGCGTGTTCCGGCGACTGGCCCACTTCGGCCGGTACGTCGTCGGCGACACGTACAGCAAGGAGAACGCGGGGCTCACGGGCCGGGTCGTGGAGGACATCGCCCGGGAGCGGGGCCAGGACCCGTTCGCGTGCCTGGTGGAGATCTGCGCGCACGACGAACTGCGGACGGTCCTGTGGCCGATGCCCCCGGACAACGACCCGGCGTCCTGGGAGCTGCGCGCCGAGACGTGGCGGCAGGAGGACGTGCTGCTGGGCGGCTCCGACGCGGGCGCGCACCTGGACCGGATGTGCGGGGCGCCGTACACGACCCGGTTCCTGGGGGACTGCCTGCGCGGGCGGCGGCTGGTCGGCCTGGAGCAGGCGGTGCGGATGCTGACCGACGACCCGGCGCGGCTGTTCGGGCTGCGGGACCGGGGCAGGGTCGCGGAGGGGTACCACGCGGACCTGGTGCTGTTCGACCCGGAACGGATCGACGCGGGCCCGGCGACGCTGGTGCACGACCTGCCGGGGGAGAGCCCCCGGCTGGACTCGCGGGCGGTCGGGATCGTGTCCGTACGGGTGAACGGGGTGGAGACGGTACGGGACGACGAGATCACCGGCGCGGTGCCCGGGCGGGTGCTGCGGTCGGGCCGGGACACGAGGACGGTGGACACACGATGAGCGGGGCGGAGACACGGATCAGCACGGCGGCCACGCGGATCAGCAGCTCGGGCACCCGGATCAGCGCGGCGGAGACGCGGACCAGCAGGTCGGGCACCCGGATCAGCAGCTCGGGCACGCGGGACAGCACACCGGGCATCCGGATCAGCGTGGCGGGCACGCGAATCAGTGCGGGGGAGCCGCGGATCCGCAGGTCCGGCACCCAGATCGGCACGGCGGGCACGCGGATCGGCAGGTCCGGCACCCAGATCAGCACGGCGGCCACGCGGATCAGCAGCTCGGGCACCCAGATCAGCACGGCGGAGCCGAGGATCAGCACACCGGCCGCGCCGATCAGCACAGCGGGCGCGCGGATCAGTACGGCGGCCACGCCGATCAGTGCGGCGGGCGCGCGATGAGGCTCTTCGTCGGGGGCGCGTGGGTGGAGCCGGAGCGCGGCCACTACGAGGTGGTGAACCCGGCAACGGAGGAGGTCGTCGGCCTCGCGCCCGAGGCGAGTCCCGCCCAGGCCCGCGAGGCGGCACGCGCGGCGCGCGAGGCCTTCCCGGCCTGGTCCCGCACCCGGCCGGAGGAGAGGGCGGAGGTGCTGGACCGCGCGGCGGCGCTGATCGCCCGGGACGCCGGGGCGCACGCCCGGCTGGCCCGCGAGGAGAGCGGGGCGACGGCGGCCACGGCACGCGGCATGCAGGTGGCGGTGGCCGCGGCCCGGTTCCGGCGGTACGCCAGGGGCGCCCTGGAGCCGGTGGAGCAGGCGCTGCCACCGCAGCTCACCCCGGCGGGCCCGATGGGCCCGGCGAGTCTTCTGGGCGCGCTGGCGGTGCGCCGGCCCGTCGGGGTGGTCGCCTGCGTGACCTCGTACAACAACCCCTGGGCGAACCCGGCCGGCAAGATCGCCCCGGCGCTGGCCATGGGCAACACGGTCGTCGTGAAGCCGGCCCCGCAGGATCCCCTGTCGGTGTACGCCCTGGCGCGGGTGCTGGAGGAGGCCGGGGTGCCGCCGGGGGTGGTGAACGTGGTCACCGGGTCGGGCGCGGACGTGGGTGAGGCGGTCGTGGCGTCGCCGGACGTCGACATGGTCAGCTTCACGGGCTCGACGGCGGTGGGGCGCCGGATCGGCGAGGTGTGCGGGCGGGACGTGAAGCGGCAGCTGATGGAGCTGGGCGGCAAGGGCGCGGCGCTGGTCTTCGACGACGCGGACCTGGACGCGGCGGTGCGGGGCATCGGCTCGACGTTCTCCTTCTACAGCGGCCAGATCTGCACGGCGCCGACGCGCGTCCTGGCGCAGCGCGGGATCCACGACCGGCTGGTGGACGCGCTGGCGGCGTACGCGGGCCGGCTGCCGGGGGGTGATCCGGCGGATCCGGCGACGGTGGTCGGGCCGGTGATCTCGGCGGCGCACCGGGACCGTATAGAGGGGTACGTGGAGCTGGGCCGCGAGGAGGGGGCGCGGGTGGTGGCGGGCGGGGAGCGGCCGGCGTACGGCAAGGGCTTCCACGTGGCGCCGACGCTGCTGGCCGGCTGCGCGCCGGGGATGCGGGTGGTCCGGGAGGAGATCTTCGGCCCGGTGGTGGCCGTGCTGCCCTTCGGTGACGAGGACGAGGCGGTCGCGCTGGCGAACGACGGCGACTACGGCCTGATCGACTACGTGTGGTCGGGTGACGTGGCCCGCGCTTTCCGTGTGGCGGGGGCGCTGCGGTCCGGCGGGGTCGGCGTGAACACGGTCGCGCGGAACATGGAGGCGCCCTTCGGGGGCTTCCGCAGGAGCGGTGTCGGGCGGGACGTGGGCTCGTACGCCCTGTACGCCTACAGCGAGTTGCAGGCGGTGGTGTGGCCGGGAGGGCGTTGAGGCGCGGGGCCGCGGGGGGTGGCGGTAAGCGGAGGCCGGACACCGGAAAAACAAGCACGGGAAATTTTTCAAACGGGCAAATCGGGCACGGCTGCGGTTCCCGCATATCGAACACACGTGGCCATGGCCCCCGCATCCATAATTGAAGCGTCAACGGATCTTCCAATCGAAGCCTGACGCCCGATTCATCCTCGTAACCCAAGGGCAAGATCGCGGAGTTCGATACTCCGGATAAGGAAACCGCAGCACCTACGGTCCTCCTCATGACTCAGCTGGAAGCGCGGCCCAAGGCCGGAGACACGGTAAGGGACGTCACCGCGACGGGCGGGAGCGGTGGCGTTCGCACCAAGGGACTGGGCGGGAACTCCGTCGGTCTGATGGGCGGTGCCGTCATCGGCATCTCGACCGTCGCCCCTGTGTACTGTCTGACCTCGACGCTCGGCCCCACGGTCGGCGAGGTGGGCCTGCAGATGCCCGCCATCTTCCTCGCCGGCTTCCTGCCGATGCTGCTCGTGGCCTTCGCCTACCGGGAGCTGAACAAGGCGATCCCCGACTGCGGCACCTCCTTCACCTGGTCGGTCAAGGCCTTCGGCCCCAAGGTGGGCTGGATGTGCGGCTGGGGCCTCCTCGTCGCCACCGTGGTCGTCCTGTCCAACCTGGCGGGCGTCGCCACCTCCTTCTTCTGGCTCACGGCCGGCGAGATCACCGGGAACCCGGACATCGCCGCCCTCGACGGCAACAAGGCCGTCCACATCCTCACGACCCTGGCGTTCGTGGCCGCGGCCACCGTCGTCAGCTACCGCGGCATCACCGCCACCAAGTGGCTCCAGTACGCCCTGGTCGGTCTCCAGCTGGTGGTCATCGTCCTCTTCGCCGGCATGGCCCTCACCAAGGCCGGCGACGTCACGGGCTCCCTGTCCTTCTCCTGGTCATGGATGAACCCGTTCGCGGTCGAGTCCTTCGCCGCCTTCACCGCGGGCCTCTCCCTCTCGATCTTCATCTACTGGGGCTGGGACACCTGCCTGTCCGTGAACGAGGAGAGCGTCGGCAGCGCCCGCACACCCGGCCGCGCCGCCCTGCTCGCCATCGTCGTGATCGTCTCCTCGTACCTGCTGGTCGCCATCGCCGTGCAGATGTACGCCGGCGTCGGCGACAAGGGCACCGGCCTCGGCAACCCGGAAACGTCCGACAACGTCTTCGCCGCGCTCGCCGGCCCCGTCATGGGCTCCGGCCTGGGCATCCTCCTCTTCGTCGCGGTCCTGGCCTCGGCCGCCGCCAGCCTCCAGACCACGTTCATCCCGGTGGCCCGCACGGCCCTCGCGATGTCCACGTACGAGGCCTTCCCGCCCGCCTTCGCCAAGGTCCACCCGGTCCACAAGACCCCGGGCCGCGCCACCATCGTCGCGGGCGTCGCCACCGGCGTCTTCTACTCGGTGATGACCCTGGTCAGCGAGAACGTCCTGGTGGACACCATCTACGCGCTCGGCCTGATGATCTGCTTCTACTACGCGATCACCGCCTTCGCCTGCGTCTGGTTCTTCCGCCGCGACCTGACCCGCTCCGTCCGCGACCTGCTCGTCAAGGGCGTCCTGCCGGGCATCGGCGGCCTGATGCTCACCGCCGTCTTCGCCCAGACCCTCAAGGACATGTGGGACCCGGCGTACGGCAGCGGCTCGTCGGTCTTCGGCATCGGCTCGGTCTTCGTGATCGGCGTCGGCCTGCTGCTGGTCGGCGTGGTCCTGATGGCCGTGATGCACCGCCGCAGCCCGGCGTTCTTCCGCGGCGAGGTCCTCACGAAGGAGACCCCCGCCCTGGTCGTCGAGGACTGACGCCCCGCGGGCCCCGCTTCCACGAAGGCCCCCGGCCGTCCCGAGAGCACACGGGACGGCCGGGGGCCTTCGCCGTGCGGGCGGGTCGGCCCCGGGGCAAGGTGGACCTATGTACGACCTCTACGCCATCGCCGAGGAGCACCTGGTCGCCGCCCACCGCAGCGAGCACGGCCGCAGCGCGAACCTGCTGGTCCGCGAGCGGCCGCTGCGGCAGACCATCATCGCGCTCACCGCCGGCACGAAACTCGACGAGCACAACGCGCCGCCCGCCGGCTCGCTCCAGGTGCTGCGGGGGGTCGTGAAGCTGACGACCGCGTCGGAGGAGGTCGAGCTGACCATGGGCGACCTCTTCCTGCTCCCCCAGGAACGCCACGGCCTGACGGCCATCACCGACACGGCGTTCCTCCTGACGGCGGTCAACGACTGACGCGCGCCGCGGCGCGCCCGCGACGGCGGCCGCGGCCACTGTGCCTGCGGCCGCGGCGGCGATCTCGAGCATGCTGCGGCGGCTGAACTGTGCTGTCACACGGCGGTGAGCCGCCCACGGCCGGATGGCGCCACCCACCCCACCCCCACCGGCGGTGAGCCGCCCACGGCGGGCGGGCCCACTCACCCCGCCTCCCACCGGGGGTCAGTCGCCCACGCGCGGGACGGGGGTGGACCGGGGGTCGCGCGCGCAGGATTGGCGACGCAGCAACGCCTCGCTCTCAAGGCCCCGAACGAGCCAATCTGAGCACGTGACCCCCGGGCCGCCACCGGACCCACCCACCGTCGTGGCGCGCAGGGGCTGGGCCCTCAGGCCGGGGGGCCGTTCCGTCGTTGTGCCCACCCGTTCCTCCCCCAAGGACTACGTCCAGGGGGGACCCCCATGCGGAACGACTGCCCACAACGACGGAACGGCGGCACAGCGACGCCAGCCCACAACGACGGAACGGCGGCACAGCGACGCCAGCCCACAACGACGGAACGGCGGTACCGGCGGCGCGAGCCCGCAACGACGCACCGGTCGGGTTCGAGTGGGGCTCGAGGGGGGTGGCCGAGGGTGGGCGGGCGAATCCCCACCGGGCAGGCGAAAGGAACATCAGCGATGTCGCACACGACAGGACGCGGCCGGTGACCCGCCGCGTCGTCATCACCGGAATCGGGGTACGGGCTCCGGGCGGCGCCGGGACGAAGGAGTTCTGGTCGCTGCTGTCGGAGGGGCGCACCGCCACCCGCTCCATCTCCTTCTTCGACGCCTCCCCCTTCCGCTCCCGCGTCGCCGGCGAGGCCGACTTCGACGCCCGGGCCGAAGGGCTCACCCCCCGTGAGATCCGGCGCATGGACCGCGCCACCCAGTTCGCCGTGGTCTGTGCCCGGGACGCCGTCGCCGACAGCGGCCTGCCCGTCGACACGCTCGACCCGCACCGCGTCGGCGTCAGCCTGGGCAGTGCGGTCGCCTCAGCGACCAGCCTGGAGAACGAGTACCTGGTCATGTCGGACGCCGGCCGGGAGTGGGTCGTCGACCCGGGCTTCCTGTCGCCGCACATGTTCGACTACCTCAGCCCCGGCGTGATGCCCGCCGAGGTCGCGTGGACCGTGGGCGCCGAGGGCCCGGTCACGATGGTGTCGGACGGCTGCACGTCCGGCCTGGACGCCGTCGGCTACGGCGTCCAGCTGATCCGCGAGGGCACCGTCGACACGGTCCTCGCGGGCGCCGCCGACACCCCGATCTCGCCGATCGTCGTGGCGTGCTTCGACGCCATCAAGGCGACCACGCCGCGCAACGAGGATCCGGCCCACGCCTCGCGCCCCTTCGACGGCTCCCGCAACGGCTTCGTCCTCGCCGAGGGCGCCGCCATGTTCGTGCTGGAGGAGTACGAGGCGGCCCGCCGACGGGGTGCGCACATCTACGCCGAGATCGGCGGCTACGCCACCCGCTGCAACGCCCATCACATGACGGGCCTGAAGAAGGACGGCCGGGAGATGGCGGAAGCCATCCGCGTCTCCCTCGACGAGGCGCGCCTCGACCCGACCGTCGTCGACTACGTCAACGCGCACGGCTCGGGCACCAAGCAGAACGACCGCCACGAGACGGCCGCGTTCAAGCGGAGCCTCGGGCAGCACGCGTACGAGGTGCCGGTCAGCTCCATCAAGTCGATGGTGGGGCACTCCCTCGGCGCGATCGGCTCCATCGAGATCGCCGCGTCGGCGCTGGCCATCGAGCACAACGTGGTCCCGCCGACGGCGAACCTCCACACGCCCGACCCCGAGTGCGACCTCGACTACGTGCCGATCACCGCCCGCGAGCAGCGCGTCGACACGGTCCTGACCGTCGGCAGCGGCTTCGGCGGCTTCCAGTCCGCGATGGTCCTGCACCGCCCGGAGGTGAGCGGACGATGAGCAGCACCGAGAACACCCGTACGCGTACGGTCGTCACGGGGGTCGCCGTCGCCGCGCCCGGCGGGCTCGGCACCGACGAGTGGTGGAAGTCCGCCCTGACGGGACGAAGCGGCATCAGCGCCATCACGCGCTTCGACACGGACCGCTTCCCGTCCCGGCTCGCCGGGCAGATCCTGGACTTCGAGGCCGGCGACCACCTGCCCAGCAGGCTCCTGCCGCAGACGGACGTGTCCACGCGGTACGCGCTGGCCGCCGCCGACCGGGCGCTCGCCGACGCCGGGGTCACGCCCGAGACGCTGCCCGACTACGACATGGGCGTCGTCACCGCCAACGCGCTGGGCGGCTTCGACTTCACGCACCGGGAGTTCAGCAAACTCTGGTCGCAGGGACCCGAGTTCGTCTCCGTGTACGAGTCGTTCGCCTGGTTCTACGCGGTGAACACGGGCCAGATCTCCATCCGCAACAGCATGCGCGGCCCCAGTGCCGCCCTGGTCGCCGAGCAGGCGGGCGGTCTCGACGCGATCGGCCACGCCTGCCGTACCGTCCGGCACGGCACGAAGCTGGTGCTCAGCGGCGGCGTGGACTCCGCGCTCGACCCGTGGGGCTGGGCCTCGCAGCTCGCGGGCGGGCTCGTGTCGACGGACCCCGACCCGGCCCGCGCCTACCGGCCGTTCGACGCCGACGCGTCCGGCTACGTGCCGGGCGAGGGCGGCGCGATCCTCATCGTCGAGGACGCCGCGTCCGCGCGGGAGCGGTCCGCCCGCACGGTGTACGGCGAGATCGCCGGGTACGCCGCGACCTTCGACCCGAAGCCCGGCTCTGGCCGGCCCCCCGGGCTGCGCCGCGCGGCGGAACTGGCCCTGGAGGACGCGGGGCTGGCCCCCGGCGACGTGGACGTCGTGTTCGCGGACGCGGCGGGCGTGCCCGCACTCGACCGTGCCGAGGCGGAGGCCATCAGCGGGCTCTTCGGGGCGCGCGGCGTGCCCGTCACCGCGCCCAAGGCGCTCACCGGCCGCATGTACGCGGGCGGCGGGCCCGTCGACGTGGTCACCGCGCTGCTGGCCATCCGCGACGGCGTCGTGCCCCCGACGCCCGGCACCGGTGACGTACCCGAGGAGTACGGACTGGACCTGGTGCGCGGCGAGCCGCGGGAACTGCCCGTCTCCACCGCCCTCGTGCTGGCCCGCGGCCGCTGGGGCTTCAACTCGGCCGTCGTCCTGACGGCCGCCACCGACTGACACCCGCCCACAACCCCCACCCTTACGAGGAGAACCGTCATGAGCACCATGACCCTGGACGACCTGCGCCGCATCCTCGTCGCCTGCGCCGGCGAGGACGACGGCACCGACGTGAGCGGCGACATCCTCGACAGCTCCTTCGAGGACCTCGGCTACGACTCCCTCGCCCTGATGGAGAGCGCCGCCCGTATCAAGCAGGAGTTCGGCGTCGACCTGTCCGACGACGACGTGGCCGACATCGACACCCCCCGCGCCCTCCTCGACCTCGTCAACGGCCGGGTGTCGCCCGCCGCCGTGGCGAGCTGAGGAGCGCCGAGGTGACATCACCGCACCGCACCGAGCACACCCGGGTGGTCGCCGCGCCGCCCGACGCCCTGTACGGGCTGGTCGCCGACACCACGCGCTGGCCCGCCGTGTTCGGGCCCAGTGTCCACGTCGACCACCTGGAGCGGGACGACCGCAGCGAGCGGTTCGAGATCTGGGCGCAGGTCAACGGGCGCGTGGTCAGCTGGGTGTCCCGCCGGCTGCTCGACCCGGCACGCCGCTACATCGCGTTCCGCCAGGAGCGCAGCGCCCCGCCCTTCGCCTCCATGAGCGGCGGCTGGCTGTTCCGGGCCCTGCCCGACGGTGGCACCGAGGTGGTGCTGCGGCACCGCTTCACCACCGTGGACGACGAGCCCGACACGCTGGCGGCGGTCCACCGGGCGCTGGACCGCAACAGCGCGGAGGAGCTGGCCGCGCTGGCCCGGATCGCCGAACTCGGCCACCCCGTCGAGGACGTGGTGTTCTCCTTCACCGATACCGTCCCGCTCACCGGGACGGCCGCCGAGGCGTACGACTTCGTCAACCGGGCCGACCTGTGGGCGGAGCGGCTGCCGCACGTGGCGCGCGCCGAGCTGACCGAGGAGGTGCCGGGCGTCCAGACGCTGGAGATGGACACCGTCACCGCCGACGGCAGCTCGCACCGCACCCGCTCGGTGCGGGTGTGCCGGGCGCCGCACTGGATCGCGTACAAGCAGCTGAAGATGCCGCGGCTGCTGACCGGGCACAGCGGACTGTGGACGTTCGGCGAGGACGCCGAGGGCCGGCCGGTCGCCGTGTCCCGGCACACCGTGGCCGTCGACCCGGCGGCGGTCCGTGACGTGCTGGGCCCGGACGCGGGGCTCGCCGAGGCGCGGGCGTACCTGCGGGAGGCGCTGGGCCGCAACAGCATGACGACCATGCGGTACGCGGCGGGCCGGACGGAGGAGTCGGTGGCCGGCTGACGCCCCGCCCCGCGCGTACGCGACGGCACCCCGGTCGCGTACGCGCGGGGGCCGCGTCACCTGCGTACGCGCGGGGGCGCGTCACCTGCGTACGCGACGGTGCTTCCCCGTACGTACGCGACGGTGATTCCCCCGTACGCGACGGTGATTCCCCTTACGTACACGACGGTGCCCGGTCCCTCCTCGGAGGGGCCGGGCACCGTGCTGTGCGGGTGGGGCCGTCAGTAGTTGCCGAGGCCGCCGCAGACGTTGAGGGCCTGCGCCGTCACCGCCGCCGCGTCGTCGCTCACGAGGTACTCGACCATCGCGGCGACCTCGCGGGTCTCCACGTAGCGGCCGAGCGGCACGCGCTGGGTGATCCGGTCGTGGGTCTCCTGCTCGGACACGCCCCAGATGCCCGCGTAGTGCGTGCGCACCCGCTCCGCCATCGGCGTCTCCACGAAGCCGGGGCAGACCGCGTTGACGGTGATGCCGGTACGGGCCAGCTCCAGGCCCAGGGCCTTGGTGAAGCCGACGACGCCGTGCTTGGACGCCGAGTACGGCGCGGCGTGGACGACGCCCTGCTTGCCGCCCGTGGAGGCGATGTTGATGATGCGGCCCCGGTCCAGGTCCCGCATGCCGCCCGCGGTGAGCACCTCCTTCGTCATGAGGAAGACGCTGTTGAGGTTGGTGTTGATCACGTCGAACCACAGGTCGTCGGCGATCTCCGCGGTCGCCCCGCCGCCGCTGCGGCCGGCGTTGTTCACCAGGACGGACACCGGTCCGTAGCGCGCCACCGCCGCCGCGACGTACGCCTTGATCTGCGCGGGGTCGGACACGTCGCAGGTGGTGCCGTCCACCTCGTGCCCGGCGTCCCGCAGCTCCTTGATCAGCGAGGTGAGCGGCTCCTGCTGCCGGGCGCAGACGAACACGCGGGCGCCGAGGCCCGCCAGGCGCTTGGTGATCTCCAGGCCGATGCCGCTGGTCGCACCGGTCACCAGGGCCACGGGGCCCGGCCCCTCCGGCCTGACTGCCGTTGTCATCTTCTCCTCCTGTGCAGCTCCGGTCGTGGACACGCGACCGAGCCTGCGGGCAGCGGCTCGAGCGGCGCTGGAACGGATCTCGAATCCGCCGTCCCTCAAGGTCGGTTCGAGTACGCCGGGCGAGGCTGGCGGCCGACAGCGACGACCGACCCGCTGCCGGCAGCGACCTGGAGGAGCACCATGACCACCGAGACCGACACCCGCGCGGGGACCCACCTCTACGCGCTGGTCCAGCACTTCTACGCCCGGCAGATGCAGGCCCTGGACGAGGGCCGCTTCGAGGAGTACGCGGCCACGTTCACCGAGGACGGCACGTTCCAGCACACGCCCGGTACCGAGCCGGCCCGCACCCGGGCCGGGATCGTCGCCGAACTGCACGCGTTCCACGAGCGGTTCCGGGACGACCCCGTGCAGCGGCGGCACTACTTCAACCAGATCGTGCTGGACCCGCAGGACGACGGCAGCTACCGCTCGACCGTGTACGCGCTGATCGTGCGGATCAGGCAGGGCGAGCGGCCCGAGATCTGGCCCAGCTGCGTGGTCCACGACGTGCTCGTCGTCGACGGGGACGAGGTGCTGATGCGTTCGCGGACCGTGAGCTACGACCAGCTCCCGGCACAGTGAGCGCGGTGAGCGCGGTGGCGGCCGCGGCCCGGCCGCCCGTGCTGCCGTCCGCCGCTGCCGAAGCCCTGACGGTCGCGATCGAGGCCGCGACGGCGACCGGCCGGCCGCCCGCGTCCGTCCGTACCGCCATCGCCGTGGCGCACACGAGCCTGTGGACCTGCCGCCGGCTCCAGTACGCGGCGCTGGAGTGCGAGGCGGCCGCCGCGGTCGCCGGGTACCTGGGGCCCCGGCTGCTCCTGGACGGCGCGTACGGCCTGGCGGACGCCCTGACGACCAGGGGCCGTGCCGCGGACCGGCTGCACGCGCGCGTGCGGCGGCTGGAGGCGGCCGCCGGGGCGCCCGGGGCGCGGGCGCGGGCCGTTGCCGAACGGCTGCGGGCCCTCGCGCACGGGGAGGACCGGCTGGCCCGGCCCCTGACGGCGGTGCCGCCCCAGGCCCTGACCCAGCCCCTCGGCGCCCTGGTCCACCACCTGGAGGAGGCCAGGTCGGCCCTGCTCCACAGGATGGCGGCACTGTACGCGCCGGACGCGGAGGACATCGGCCACGACGGGCGCTGGGCCCTGGCCGACCGGTACGCGCTGCTCACCGCGGTGGCCGCCGCCCTGGACGGCTGGCGGGTCCCCGGCGCACCCCGCAGCCGGCTGTCCGGCGACCGGATGTGCCTGGTCGCGGCGCTGACCCGGCTCACCGGCCTGCTGGGCGGGCCGGCCCCCGTACCGCCGGAAGGGATGTACGACGACGTGTACGAGGTGGCGGTCACGGCAACGGTCGTCCACGCGACCCGCCGAACCCCGACGAGGCCCCCATCCCGGACGCCCCCCACCCCGCCCGGGACGACGCCCGCCCCGCCCGGGACGACGCCCGCGGCCGTGCGGTCCACCACCCCGGCGCGGGCGATCCCCGCCCCGGCCCGGGCGATCCCCGCCCCGGCCCGGGCACCCGTCCAGCCGCGGGCCGGCGCACCGGCCGGACCGACGGCCCCGGCCCGGACGGCTCTTGCGCCCGTGCGGAGCACCACCCCGGCGCGGGCGATCCCCGCCCCGGCCCGGCCACCCGTCCAGCCGCGGGCCGGCGCACCGGCTGGACCGATGGTCCCGTCCCGGACAGCTCTTACACCCGTGCGGACCACGACCCCGTCCCGGACGACCCCCGCACCGTCCCGGACGACCCCCGCACCGTCCCGGACGACCCCCGCACCGGCCCGGGCGACGCCCGCGCCCGTGCGGTCCACCACCCCGGCCCCGACGACCCACGCCCCGTCCCGGGCGACCCCCGCCCCGGCCCGGCCACCAGCCCAGGCGCGGGCCGGCGCCCCGGACCGGGCGATCCCCGCGTCCGCCCGGTCCGGGGCGCCGGCCTGGACGGCTCCCGGCCCCGCCCGGGTCCTGCGGCTTCAGCTGGCGAACCGCTCGTAGGCCACCGGCAGTTCGTGCTCGGCCGCGCCCGTCAGGATTTGCTGGTGCAGGGCCTGGAGGCGTGGTGAGGGCTCCACGCCCAGTTCGTCGCGCAGGGCGGCGCGCAGGCGCTGGAACGCCTCCAGGGCCCGCCAGGGGTGGCCCGAGCGGCTGAGCGCCAGCATCAGCTGCGCGCAGTGGCCCTCGTGGAGCGGTTCGCGGGCGGTGAGCACCCGCAGTTCGCCGACGAGCGCGGCGTGCCGGCCGAGCCGCAGGTCGGCCTCGATGCGCAGCTCGCGGGCGCGGGCGCGGGCCTCGGTCAGCGCCAGGACCTCCATCGCGAGGACCCGCCCGACCGGGACGTCGGCCAGCGGGTCGCCCTGCCACAGTTCGAGGGCCCGCCCGAGGACGGCGGCGGCCCGCCGGGCGTCGCCGGCCTCCAGGGCCGTGGCCCCCTGCGCGGCGAGCTGCTCGAACCGGGCGGCGTCGCTGGGCCGTTCCGGGGCGGCGAGCCGGTAGCCGCCGTAGCAGGTCGACAGCACGTCCTTGGAGTCGAGGCCGGGCCCCGCGCCCGTCTCCCCGGCGGCCGCCGCCAACGCCCCGCCGATCTTCCGCCGCAGTTGCAGCACGTACGTCTGCATCGTCGTCGACACGCTGCGGGGTACGTCGTCCCCCCACAGTTCGTCGACCAGGGTGGGCACCGGCACGATCCGGCCGGCGTGCTGGGCCAGCAGGGCGAGCAGCTGCCGTGGTTTGCCCGCCGTCGGCACGACGGATACGCCGTGCACCCGGACGTCGAGCGGGCCGAGCACCTCGATGTGTAACACCTGTGCCTCCGGTTCCTCTTCGGGGTACCTCCGGCACAGCGCCGGACGTACGGATTCCGATATTGCCAGCGGGCCGGCGCGCACCCCAGTGAACCCGTCATGAGGTGGTTGTGAGTTATTCAGGCCGTGAAAAACTCATGACCGATACCGGAGGAATTCCCTGGTGTCGGCGGGGCGGGTCGCGAGAGAATGCCGCACACGCCGGAGGACGGCCCGTCGGCTTGCACCGCAAGGGAATTGATGCCCGTCGAGGCAGATGAGGAGGTGTTCGACCGACCGGACGCGGAGGCCGTTTCGACGCGGCTCACCGCCGGCCGTCCGCTGTGTGCGAATTCTCGGTTACTTCGCGGGAACATTGAATGGCCGTGATCTCCCGACGACGTAGTATTCCCTTCAAGCAACACCGGGGGTACGAGGTCTGTCGAAGGGGGAACGCAGATGTCGGGACACGGCAGGGATCACACGGCGGACGTCGTCGCGCCCACCGGCGTGCCCGCCGTGCGGCGGCGTGGCACGGGGCGGCGGTGCGTCCTCGTGGCCGGTCTCCAGACGCTGATCGGCCTCGCGCAGACGGCGGCCGTGCCGCTGCTGGCGGCCGGCCCGGCCGGCCTGTGCACGGTGGGCTTCCTCTTCGCGTACGCGCTCGTCGTCGCCCCGCCCGTGGTGCGCTGTCTGGCGCCGGGCCGCCGCCCCGGCCGGGCGGTGTGGGCCGGCTGCACGCTGCTGTCGCTGGCCGCGGCGTCGGCGGTCACCGCGCTGGTGGGCCTGCCCGTGCCCGTACACGGACAGCTGGTGCTCGACTGCCTGCTGGCGTGGCTGCTGTGCTGGGCGCTGCGCGACCGGGGCCCGGACGCGGCCGAACGGGCCTGGGAGCAGCGGGCGCTGGTACGCGCGGCGCGCGCGGCGGAGCGCCGCCGGTTCGGCCGCGACCTGCACGACCTGCTCGGCTTCCGGCTGTCGGCGCTCGCGCTGAAGGTGGAGGTGGCCAGCCGGCTCCTGGGCCGGGACGACGAGCGCGTACGGCGTGAACTGCGCGAGGTCCTCGGCATGTCGCGGCAGGCGCTCGCGGAGGCGAGATCGCTGGCCGAGCGCTACCGCGAGCTGTCGCTGCCGGAGGAGATCGCCTCCGTACGCGAGGTCCTGACGTCGTCCGGGATGCGCGTGACCGTCGTCGGGGACTTCGGGCCGCTGGACCCGCGGACCGGCACGGTGATGGCCACGGTGCTGCGGGAGGGCGTGACGAACCTGCTGCGGCACAGCTCCGCGTCGGTGTGCCGGATCCGGCTGGTGGAGCGGCAAGGCCGGATCCGGCTGGTGCTCTCCAACGACGGGGTCCGCGGGGTCCGGGCGGCTGTGCCGCGCCCGGGGCCGACCCTTGCCTCGGCGGTGGCGACCGCCGTGCCGACCGTTCCCTCGGCCGTGCCTTCCGTGGCGGCCCGCGGCCGGGGCAGTGGGCTGGACAGCCTCACCCAGCGGCTGGCGGAGGTGGGCGGGACGCTCACGTGTTCCACCGACGGGGCGGGCTGGTTCCACCTGGTGGCGGAGTGCCCGGCGCGCCCGGTGGTCAGTGCAGCCACCCCGAGTCCTGGGCGATCAGGATCGCGTCCAGTCGATTGCGCGCGTTGAGCTTCACCACGGCCGACGTCAGGTAGTTGCGGATCGTGCCGACCGCGAGGTGCATGCGGTCGGCGATCTCCGTGGAGCCCGCGCCCTCGGCCGCCAGGCGCAGGGTGTCGATCTCCCGCTGGGTGAGCGGGTTCTCGCCGCTGGACCAGGCCGCCAGGGCGAGCGACGGGTCGATGGCCTGCTCCCCGTCGGCCACCTTGCGGATGGCGGCGGCCAGTTGCTCGGGCGGCGAGTCCTTCAGCAGGTAGCCGCCGACCCGGGCGTCCAGGGCGCGCCGCAGGGTGCCGGGCCGCCCCAGGCTCGTCAGGATGAGGCTGCGGCAGTCCGGCACCTCCTCCCGCAGCAGGCCGGCCGCGGTGAGCCCGTCGAGGCCCGGCAGGTCGATGTCGATGACCGCCACGTCCGGCTGGTGCTTGCGCGCCTCCTCGACGATCGTGTCGCCGCGGTCGAGGTCGGCCACGACCTCCAGATCGGGTTCCAGCTCGAGCAGGGCGACCAGAGCCCCGCGCACCATGTGTACGTCTTCGGCCAGTAGGAGCCGTATCATCCGCACCCCTCGGGTTGCCGTTCCGCTCGCTGCCCCCATCCTTGGCGCCCGACCCGCCCGCCGCTACGCGGAGCGGGTTTCCTTTCCATTAACTGACGTATCCTGACCGGAAGTTGAAGGGTTACCGGTAGTAGGTGCGGCGGGCTCGCGGAGTCTCACCAGCCCCAGGAGTACCACCGCGGAGAGTCCGGCCGCCGCCAGGAACCCGGTGGTGAGGGACGTCGCCCCGATGACCGGTCCGAGCAGCAGCGGGGAGAGGAACTGCCCCGCGAAGTTGGCCGTTCCGGACAGCGAGGTGGCCTGCCCGCGCAGTTCCGGCGGGGCCGCCTCGCCGACCAGGACGGTGAGCGCCGGGAACGCGATGCCCTGTCCGGCGCCGAACAGCAGGGGCGCGAGCAGCAGCAGCCACGGCTGGTCCACGGTGCCCAGCAGGACGAAGGACACCACCCAGGCCACGGCCGCGGCGCTCAGCAGCGTCCGGTAGCCGGCCGCGGCCCGCATCCCGGCGTACGCGAGGCCGACGAGGCTCATCGCGCCCATCATCGCGACGGTGTACAGGGACACCAGGAACGGCGCCTCGACGCCCACCTCGGCGAGCCGCTGCGGCAGGAAGACGGCGACGCCGTACAGCAGGACCGCGGAGACCGCCTGGAGGCCGTAGTAGCCGAGCAGCGCCGGCCGGTCGCGCAGCAGCGCGAGGACGCCGCCCCCGCCGCCGGACGGTCCTGCCGCCGCCTTGGGCAGCGCGGCCAGCGTGGCCAGGCCGATGGGCACGCCCACCAGGTACACGGCGAACGGGGCGTGCCAGGACAGCCCGCCGAGCGCGCCGCCGACCAGGGGCCAGACCACGCCGCCGAGGCTGGTGGCGGTGGACCGCCAGCCCATCACGCGGTCGCGCTCGGGCCCCTGGTAGAGCGCGAGCAGCGCCACCGTCGTACCGCTGAACACGGCGGCGGCGCCGGCGCCGAACACGAACCGGCTGAGGATCAGCGGCAGGTAGTCGTCGATGACCAGCCCGGCGGCCCCGGCCACCCCGTACAGCACGAGGCCGCCGGCGAGGGGGCCGCGCACGCCGTGGCGGTCGATGAGCCGCCCGACGACGGGGCTGGTGACGGCGATGGCCAGGCCGTGGGCGGTGATGATCAGGCCGGCGGCGGTGCCGCTGACGCCGAGGTCGCCGCGGATGACCTCCAGTACGGGGGTGATCATCGCGCCGGCCATGACGGCCAGCGTCGAGGCGAGCAGCAGGACGGGCAGGGCTGCCCGGGAGGGGCGGGGGGACATGGAACCTCCGGAAGTCATGGCCGTACGGGCCCGGCGTCCGCGGCGTGCGCGGTCAGGGCGCCGGCGATCTCGTCGAGGTCCGCCTCGGTGAGCCGCAGCGACGCGGCGGCCGACCAGTCGGCGATCTGGCCGGGGCGCCGGGCCCCGACGATCGCGCCGGCGGCGCCGGGCCAGGCGAGTGCCCAGCCGACGGCGACGGCCGAGGTGGTGACGCCGTGGCGCACGGCGACCCGGGTGAGGGCGTCGGCGACGGCCAGGTTGGCGGGCAGGCCGGTGGTGAAGTCGGGGGCGCCGCGCCGCCAGTCGCCCTCGGGCAGCGCGGCGACCCGCGCGGCGCTGAACGCGCCGGTCAGCAGGCCGGACTTCAGCGACTGGTAGACGATCGCGCCTGCGCCGGACGCGGCGCACCAGGCGAGGACGTCGGCGGCGGTGCGGTCCAGGGCGGAGAAGGGCGGCTGGACCGCGTCGACGGGGGCGACGGCGGCGGCGCGCTTCAGCTCGTCGACGCCGTGGTTGGACAGCCCGATGGCGCGGACCTTGCCCTCCTTCTTCAGCTCGGCCATGGTCGCCCAGTACTCCTCCAGCGGGGTGCCGAGATCGGGGCCCGCCGGGTCGTCGGTGACCGGTCCCCAGGCGAGGAGGCCGCCGTCGCCGGGCCAGTGGACCTGGTACAGGTCGATGTGGTCGACGCCGAGGCGGCGCAGGGAGCCCTCCAGTTCGCGGCGTACGCTGCGCGCGTCCATGATCTTGCGCAGTCCGCGCTCGTCGGGGACGAGGCCGCACTTGGTGAAGACGTAGGGCCGGTCGGCCTCCGGCAGCCCGGCGAGGGCGCGGCCGACGACCTCCTCGGAGTGGCCCATGCCGTAGGCGGGGGCGGTGTCGATCCAGTTGACGCCCGAGGAGACGGCCTCGTGGACGGTGGCGATCGAGTCGGCGTCGTCCTGCGGACCCCAGTCGGAGCCGCCGAAGGACCAGGCGCCCAGGCCGGTGCGGGAGATCCGCATCCCGGCGATGGACGGGTCAGTGTTGGACATGTTCATGTCATCCTCCGATGCGGGTGGTGGACTCGACCGGGGCGGACTCCGAACGCGCCACCACGAGACCGTGGTTGTCGAGTCCGAACACCCGCTGGTTGAGGGCCATGAAGGGCTGGATGAGACCGTCGACGAAGATCAGGAAGCACAGGGTGCCCACGCCGACCGGGCCGCCGAGCAGCCAGCCGACGACCAGCAGCACGGCCTCGACCGAGGCCTTGGCCACCCAGAACGGCCAGCGCCAGCGCCGGGTCATGGTGATGACCACGAGGTCCATGGCGCGGATGCCGATCCCGCTCATGATGATCAGCGCGGAGCCGTAGGCGCACAGCAGGACACCCAGCGCCAGCTGCCCGGCCCGCGGCACCAGCGAGGTGTCGGCGAGCCGCATGAGGTCGATGAGGCTGCCGCACAGCAGGAACGTCACGAACGGCGAGATCACGGGCCGTCGCCGGTTCCACACCGCCCAGATGGCGATGCACACGGCGGCGACGGAGGCCTGGGCGATGCCGATGGTCAGCGGCAGGTGCTCCAGGACGCCGAGGGCCAGGGTGTCGAGGGGGTCCACGCCGTAGTCGGAGTGGATGAAGAGGGTCGCGCCGGCGGCGAAGGTCACACAGCCGGCGAGGTATACGCCCAGGCGCCCGGCCTGGACTCGGGGGAGGGGCATGGGGCTCCTTCGGCCGGGGGGAGGGGCCGGCGGGCGTCGCCGCCGGCCCGCGCGAGGGTCAGCCGTTGCTGAACGCGACGGTGTTGCCGTCCGGGTCGGTCAGGTAGAAGTGCTTGCCGCCCGGGTGGTCCTCGATCTCGGTCGGCTTCGCGTCCAGCAGCGCCTCCCGCGCCGCCTCCAGGTCGGCGCCCGCGAAACCGGGCACGAACGGCCCGGCGGCGTCGTTCCAGAGCACCAGCTCGCCGCCGGCCCCCGTGTGGAACGCGGTGAACGTCTCGCCGGACGCCTTGGGCTCCAGGCCCAGCACGTCGCGGTAGAAGGCGGTCATGGCCGCGAGGTCGCGGGTCTTGATGGCAAGTACGGCGAACTTGCCGAAGGCAGGGTTGATCACGTACCGATTCCTTTCGGGAGAGGGGTCGCCGCGGGGCGGCGGGCGGTCCTGGCGGGGGATCGGGGATCCCGCGCCGGTGGTACGGACCTCAGGCCGCGTCCCCGCGCGCGTACGCGTGGCTCCGCAGCACGAGCCGCCACACCACGTCCAGTTCGTCGTCGTCGCGCGGGCTGTAGAGCATCACCGCCGTGCCCGGCAGGTAGCCGCGGCCCACCAGCGGGTGGTGCTCGGCCCAGCCCTTGGCGATGACCTCCGTGGCGAGCTGCGGCGGAAGCATCACGTGCAGGCTGCCGTCGCCGACGCCGTGCAGATGGGCGAACTCCGTACCCGCCAGATAGGCGTCGTCCGGCCCGGTCGCGAGCGCCGGGTCCAGGTGCAGCGCCTGGCTCTGCGGCAGCGACACATGACTGCGGCCCGGCCGCACACCGGCCAGCGCCGTCATGCGCCGCCACAACTCCTGGCGGAGTTCCGCGGGGCCGTTCTGGTCGAGCTGGGCATGGACCGGGGACCCGGTGGACGGCCGTTCACCCGCCCGTCGGGGCAGAGCCTTCTGCGTGGTCACGGGGCGCTCCTTTCGTCAGACCGCACCTGCGCCGTGACGGCGGCACACGAAGGACGCTACTACCCTTGGTATAGTGATTACCTAGAGGAAAGTGACTGGCCGGGGAGGAATCTTGAACGGAAATCAGCCACGCCCGGCGGACGGGAGTCAGGGCAGCCGTCCGGCCGGCCGCGAGCGCGGCCCCGAGAGCGGCCCGTGCCCCATCACCCCGGTCATCGACCTGGTCTTCGGCCGCTGGACGACACCGGTCCTGTGGGTCCTCAACCACCACGGCCGGATGCGCTTCACGCAGCTCCAGAAGCTGCTGCCCGACTGCACCCCGAAGGTCCTGACGCAGCGCCTGCGCCAGCTGGAGGCCGACGGCCTGGTGACGCGGACGTACCACGCGGAGGTGCCGCCGCGCGTGGAGTACGAGTCGACCCCGCTGGCGCACACGCTGATCCCGGTCTTCAACGCGCTCGCGGAGTGGTCGGAGGCGCATCTGGAGGAGGTCCTGGCGGCGCGGGAGGCGTACCAGGGGTCGTAGCGGCTTCGGAGGCACGCGGACGGGCCCGCCCGGCAGGGACGAAAGTCCTCGCGGGGCGGGCCCGTTGCGTACGCGGGTGTGCGGACGCGCGTACGCGGGTGTGCGGCTGTGCGGTGCGCACACGGATGTGGCGGCTGTGCGCACCCGGGCGTACGGGTGTCAGTCCAGCGAGGCGAGCCCGCGCTTGACGGCCGTGGCGATCTTCACGACCCGCTCGGCCTGGATGCGCGCGGCGCCGCGCGCGACCTCGTCCACGGCGATCTCGCCGTTGCCGTCCACGTGGGACGTGCCGTACGGGTTGCCGTCGGCCCACTTGCCGTGGTCGACGAAGCCGGGCGCGACGACGATTCCGCCGAAGTGGTGGAACGAGTTGTACAGCGCCAGCAGGGTGGACTCCTGGCCGCCGTGCTGCGTGGCGGACGACGTGAAGCCGCTGTAGACCTTGTCGGCCAGCTTGCCCTGGGCCCACAGCGGGCCCAGCGTGTCGATGAACTGCTTCAGCTGCGACGAGACGTTGCCGAACCGCGTCGGGCTGCCGAAGATCACCGCGTCCGCCCAGTCCACGTCGTCCCCGACGGCCTCCGGGATGTCACGGGTCGCCGTGTGGTTCGCGGCCCACGCGGGGTTGGAGTCGATGGCGGACTGCGGGGCGAGTTCGGCGACCCGGCGCAGCCGTACCTCCGCGCCCGCCTTCTCGGCGGCGGTGGTCAGCTCGCGCGCGATCTCGGTGCCGATGCCGGTCGACGAGTAGTAGATGACGGCGAGCTTGGTGGCGTTGCTCAAGGAACTTCTCCTGTCACTCGGTTCGGGCGGAACGCCGATGCCCCGAAGCTACTATGAAGAGGAAAGCAATTACCTAGAGGAAACCAACTATCCTTCGTGGCCCCATGGTTGCCCCATGGTTGCCCCATGGCTCCCCCCATCGCCGCTCGACCGGGGCTCGAGCGGCCACCGGCACGCTGACCGCCGCCAACCGAACGAGGGAGCGTGCGGTGAGGACCGAAGAAGTCGAGGCGTGTGTCGTCGGGGGCGGGCCCGGCGGCCTCATGACCGGCCTGCTGCTGGCCCGGCAGGGCGTACGCGTCACCGTGCTGGAGAAACACCCGGACTTCCTCCGTGACTTCCGGGGGGACACCGTCCACCCCTCCACCCTCCGCGTCATGGACGAACTCGGGCTGCTCGACGACTTCCTGAAGATCCCGCACGCCAAGGCGCCCGCCATGCCCATGGAGACGGCCATGGGCCGGGCGGTCTTCGCGGACTTCGCCCGGCTGCCGGGCAAGTTCCAGTACATGGCGTTCATGCCGCAGTGGGACGTCCTCGACTTCCTCGCCGGAGCGGCCCGCGCGTACCCCGGGTTCCGACTCGAACAGCGGGCGGAGGTCACCGAAGTGGTGGTCGAGGGCGGACGGGTCGCCGGGGTCGTCGCCAAGACGCCCGACGGCCCGCTCCACGTCCGCGCCCGCCTGGTCATCGGGGCGGACGGCCGCCGCTCGGCGGTCCGCGCGTCCGCACGACTGCGGGTCAAGGGAGACGCGGCGCCGATGGACGCCGTGTGGTTCCGGCTCAGCCGGAACGAGGGCGAGACGGTGCCCACCATCAAGGCGGGCGCAGGCTACCTCGTCGTCGCCATCAACCGGGGCACGTACTGGCAGGCCGTCCAGATGATCCCGAAGGGCGGGTACGACCGGGTCCGCGCGGCCGGACTCGACCGGTTCCGCGAGGGCGTCGCCCGGGCCCACCCCGGGTTCGCCGACCGCCTGGCGGCCGAGATCCGCGACTGGGACGACCTGAAGCTCCTCGACGTCCGCGTGGACCGGCTCCACCGCTGGTACCGGCCCGGCCTGCTGTGCATCGGGGACGCCGCCCACGCCATGTCCCCGGCCGGCGGCGTCGGCATCAACCTGGCCGTCCAGGACGCCGTGGCCGCCGCCCGCATGCTCGGCCCCGCCCTGCGCGAGGGCCGCACCCCCACCGAGGCGGAGCTGCGCGCGGTCCAGCGCCGCCGCGAACTGCCCATGCGGGTCATCCAGCTCATGCAGCTGCACCTGCTGGGCGACCTGTACCCGAGCGCGACCCGCAAGGGCACCGACCGCCCCCTGGCGGTCCGCCTCTGCCGCGCCTTCCCCTTCGTGCCCCGCGTCCTCGCCCGGCTGATCGCACTGGGCGTGCGCCCCGAGACGGTTGGAGCCCCGCATGCCCGGTCCACCACACACGCCTGACCTGCACGGCCGCTGGCGGCTTGTCTCCTACTACGACGAGGCCGAGGACGGCACGACCACGGAGGGCCCGCTGGGCCCGGAGCCGTACGGCCTGCTGTATTACGGCCCCGACTACGTGTCGGTGAACATGGCCCGAGGAGAGCCGGCGCCGAACCTGGTCAACCACCTGGGCTACGCGGGCAGCTGGTACGTCGCGGGCCCCCACACCCTGACCCACGCCATAGAGGTGTGCTCCAACCCGGCCTGGGCGGGCACGGAACAGAGCCGCACCTTCCGCCTGGAGGGCGACGTGCTGACGCTGCGCGGCTCGGCGGTCGTCGACGGCCGCACGCAGCAGCGCGTCCTGACCTGGAAGAGAGCATGAAGCCGTTTCTGCAGGAAATAGCCGACGGGGTCCACGCGTACGTCCAGCCGGACGGCGGCTGGTGCCTGAACAACGCGGGCCTGCTCACGTCGGACGGCGAGGCGGCGCTGGTGGACACGGCGGCCACGGAGTCGCGTGCCCGAGCGCTGCGCGAGGCGGCACTCCGGGTGGGACCGCCCCCGCGGGTGATCGTCAACACCCACTCCCACGGCGACCACACCTTCGGCAACTGCGTCTTCCCGGAGGCGGTGGTGGTCGGCCACGCGGGCACCCGCACGGAGATGGAGCAGGTGGGCCTGCACCTGACGACGCTGTGGCCGGAGGTGTGCTGGGGCCACATCGAGGTGGCGCCGCCGACGCTGACGTACGAGACGGAAGTGATGCTCCACGTGGGCACGGTCCGTGCGGAGGTCCGCAACATGGGGACGGCGCACACGGTGAACGACTCGGTGGTGTGGCTGCCGGGGGAGCGGGTCCTGTTCACCGGTGACCTGGTGATGTCAGGCGTAACCCCCTTCTTCCCCATGGGCTCGCTCTCCGGTTCCCTGACCGCGATCCGGTCCCTGAGGGACCTGGCCCCCCGCACCGTCGTCACCGGCCACGGCCCGGTGGCGGGCCCGGAGGTCCTGGACGAGGCGGAGGCGTACCTCCTGTGGGTCGACGACGTGGCCCGCGCGGGCCACGCGGACGGCCTGACCCCCCTGGAGCTGGCCACGAAGACGGACGTCACCCCGTGGCGGCACCTCCTGGACCCGGAACGCCTCGTGCCGAACCTGCACCGCGCCTACGCGGAACTGGACGGGGCGGCCCCGGGCTCCCCGATCGACATGACGGCGCTGTTCCACGAGATGGTCACGTACCGGGGGAGTGCCCCGGTGTGCCGGGCGTAGGGCCGCACGGGACTGCCCGTCTGGACGAGGGGACGCTCCTCGACGACGTCACGGGCGTACGGGCTCCGGTGAGGGAACACCGGTCGGCGGGGTTCGTCGGGCGCGTCCACCACGGACCCGTCCCCGCCGCCCGGCCCACCGCCGCGGCGACGCAGCAGGGCCCGGAGCCACTTCACCGCGCGGCACCCCGCGCGATGACGTCCGCGAGCTGATGCGCCACGGGCGCGGCGCACACGCCCAGCTCCACGAGCCCGTACCCCTGGTGCTCGGCCCGCCCGGTGACGCGAATGTCCAACGAGGGCAACTGGATCCCGGCCTGCCGCAGGGCACCGGCGAGGGCGTCACGGGCGTCCATGACCTCCTTGAACCGGGCGGCGAGTTCCTGTCGTTGCGTGACCATGGCCAACTCCGTTCGGTGTGCGCGTGCATGCGCTGTAATGCCGGGACTACGCTGCGTAGACCGGGTGGAATGAGCATGCACCCGCAGCAAGGGCGCGAGCCCCCGTCACCGGCCGCCGTTCCACGCCGCGCGGGGCGCGTTCCACACGTTCCACGGAGGGGAGCGCATGGTGTCGAAACGTGTGGTCACGGACCGAAGCCAAGAACCACGACGTCGCTTCAGGGAAGAGCTCAGGCGACTGCGCACCGAGCGCGGCGACAGCCTCCGCAAGCTCGGGGACGCACTGGGTTGGGACTGGTCGCTGTTCGGCAAGATGGAGAACGGCCAGACGCTGGGCAGCGCGGATGTCGTCCAGGCGCTCGACCATTACTACGGAACGCCGGGGTTCCTGCTGGCACTGTGGGAGCTGGCCCTCGGAGACACCTCGCAGTTCAAGGAGCAGTTCCGGAACTTCATGGCTCTGGAGCGCCAGGCGACGAGCATTCATCTGTACGCGCCGAGCATCCTCCCGGGACTGCTCCAGACCAGGGAGTACGCCCGCACGCTCTTCGAGCTGAGCGGCACGTTCGATGTGGAAGAGGAGATCGACGAGCAGGTCGATGCGCGGCTGAGCCGCCGAGATGTGCTCGTGGGCGAGGAGGCACCGGACTTCAGGGCGATCCTGGACGAGGCGGTGCTACGACGTCCGTTGCTGGACGCTGGGACATGGCGCCAGCAGCTGGAGCACATCGCCGAAGCGGCGTCGCAGCGGAACGTGGTGGTGCAGGTCCTGCCCTTCTCCGCAGGCTTGCGGGAGCTGCACAGCACGGAGACGTGGTTCCTGCGCCTTCCGGAAGGACGCACGGTGGCCTGGGTGGAGACGGCCTACACCGGTGAGCTGGTCCAGGAATCCACTGGAGTCGAGCTGCTGCACCGTGGTTACGATCGGCTGCGTGACCACGCCTTGTCCCCGCGTGCGTCGATGGAGTTCGTACAGCGAATGCTGGAGGAAGCCCCATGCCCATAGGTCGAGCCGATGTGAGCCCTCCGCACTGGCGCAAGTCCAGCTACAGCAACGGCTCCGGGGGCGCCTGCATCGAGGTGGCCGACAACCTCCCCCACACCATCCCCGTCCGCGACAGCAAGAACCCCACCCGCACCCCCCTCCTCTTCACCCCCGACGCCTGGGCGTCCTTCGTCACGGCCGTGGCGATCGGCCGGCTCGCCGACTGAGGGCGCCGACACGATTCACCGGCGGATCCATCCGGACCGACCGACGTGGCCACCCGAGCGATCAACGCTCATGCCTAGGATCGTCGCCCATGGGGGCGGACATCGATGGTGCGATCGAGACGCGTGCACCCGGCGGTGGCTGGGAGACCGAGATCGATCTGCTGGACTTCGGGCTCGTGCGGCAGCGTTACGCCTGGGAGTGCCTCTTCGGCTTCGGCGGGGGCCTCGGGGTGCAACGGGCACTGTTCGACCAGCGGGGCCTTCCGGACGACGTATCGGAACCAGCTTCCAGTACGTGCGAGGAATGGAGCCACGGCCACTCGTACGCCACGTGGGCCGAGGTCGCGGCGGTCGACTGGGACGGGCCGCTGTCCGACGGTCCCGATTACTCCCGCGTCGGCGTATGGCGGCCGGGGCAGGACGGCGAACTCGCCCTGGACGACGTGGTCAGGGCACCGGTCGAGGTCCTCGACGCGGCCGAGGAGGCCTTTGGTGAGGATCTGATGCCGTCGGAATGGCCGCAGGGCGGCGAGGTTCACCTGGACGGCGCCGTGTACCGCCCGGTGGTCCTCACACCCCGTATGTTCGCCCCGCCGGAAGGCAGCTGGGGCCCGGTGTGGGCGGCGATGCGCGAACTGGCGGCCGTCCACGGCGACGAGAACGTCCGCCTGGTGGTCTGGTTCGGCTGAGCGGGGACCTGCCGGGCGGATCTCGCCGGACAGGCCCCCAGCTCCCGAGGAGGGCTCAGCGCTTGAGCGTGAAGGTGAAGTCGCCGGAGAGCTTGCCGCTCAGCCGGACGGCCGAGACGAGCTTCCCTTCCCTGATCAGTCGCTCGACCTCGGCCCGGGAGAGACCGCAGCCGTCAGCGATCAGTCGCACCGGCCGGACAGGGATGCGCGCCGCGAAGCGGACCGAGACGTCGATCACCTCGCGGTCCAGGTGATCCGATCCGCCGGTGTCGAGGCGCCAGGCGCCGTCCCAGTCGAGGGCGACGCGATTACGGCGCTGCACGACCGGGTCCTGGAGCAACTCAGCGGCCAGACCAGGATCGTTGTCATGCATCTGGTCCAGCAGCGCAGGCCGTACGGAGCGGACGTTCATCCGCTCCAGGACAGTGAGCTTTGCCGTGTCCCCGCAAGCGGTACAGAGCACGAGGAGCCAGGCGTCGAGGAGCTTGTGGTTGGCGTTGACGCGAAATTTTCCGTTGGCGCGGAAGCGGTCGGACGCGCACGCGTGGCAACGGCGGAGAACGGTGGGCAGGCAGGTGGGCGTGACCACCCAGCTATTGAGCACAGAAGTACACCGGTTTCAGTGAGAAATCCGCAGCAAAAAGGAGCGCGGCGCACTTGCGCGACGCGCGACAGATCAGCTCTCGGGGTGTCTCACAGGGTGTACAACGGCACGTCCTTGCCTGGACGACATGGCTCGGCAGCACGGTAATGGCGCACAGCGGCGCTGCTCCACTGGTTTTGGCGGCGATGGCCACCGTCCGCAGAGCTCGGGTCGCTCATCCGCCGGTCGCACCGCTCCGTCGGCCGTCAGGCCTAGCGGGGTCGGTCCTCAGGGCGATCCTCGGGGCCTCCCTCACTGGGATCTTCATGGGTGAACGGGCCGAACAGCAGCTCACCGAACCCGAGGACCGCAGATGCAGTCGCTCCGGCAAGCCGAAGAGCCCCCCACTGCCCGCCGCGGACGATTCCGCGCCGCATGGCGGGCGGCCCACGAGCCGGTTGCCGGAGTGTCGCGGCGCATACAACTCGTGGCCTACGCCGTTCCGTTGACCGTCCTGCCGTCCGGTATCTGGCGGCTCCCGGCCGCGTTCGACGAGGGTCCCGGACTCGGTGAGCGGGCGTACATCGTCTTCCTGTCGGTCCTGTCCGAAGTCCTTGCGTTCACGGCGATCGGCCTGATCGCCCACTGGGGCGAGGTGTTCCCGCGCTGGATCCCGTTCCTGCGCGGCCGCCGGGTCCCGAGGACGGCGGCGGTACTACCGGCCGCCGTCGGGGCCACGGTCCTCACGCTTGTGTTCACCCTTCTGACCATCGTCACCGAGATCAGGGGCACCACTATCCGAGGTGGCGAGCTGCCGGCCGACTTCCCTTCCCAAGCGGGCGGCTGGGAAGCGGCCTGGTTCTCTGTCTGCTACGCGCCGCTGACCCTGTGGGGACCGCTGCTGGCGGTGCTGACCGTCGCGTACTGGAAGCGCCGCGCCACGGCCCCGGAGCCACCTGCGGCGCCATGAGAGCGCCCGTCGCGGACCAGGAATTGCCGGGCGACCCAGGGAACCAAGCCGGGCCGGCCCGCACAGAGAGGGCCCCGGCCGCACCTGCGTGGTGCGGCCGGGGCCCGGGCGGTGGAACTGGTCAGGCGGGCCGGCTGCGGTGACAGGTGGCGAGGACTGCTTGGATGGCACTCGATACCTGGGCCTGCTGGTCCTTGTCGGCCCAGATACGGGCGTCGTGTTCCGTGAGCTTCACCGTTCCCTCGTTCTCGGTCACCGTGGCCGTGAAGTTGAACTGGCGTGTGGATCGCCCGGAACCGGAGTGGTAGTCGAAGTGGCCGAGGTAGTCGCCGATGGACGCGACAGTCAGCCCGGTCTCTTCGGCGACCTCGCGCCGCAGGGCGTCGAGGTACGGCTGTTGCGCGCCCGGACTGGCGGGGCCGACGGCAAGCGGGGCGCAGACCGGAGCGGGCGGCGGCCGCAGGGCTGGAGCGCGCGGCCCGCTACAGGGGGTCGCCTTGATCGAGTAAAGAAGCTCTGAACAGCCCACACCCGGCCGAGCTGTGAGACTTCCCATCAAGGCCGCTGCTGCCGTCGCTGCTTCGACTCGGCGAGTGCGGCCTCAAGCTTCTCGCGCGGCGACACGTCCGGATCGGTGTCGTCGTCATGGAGGGTCGGCAGCAACAGACCGCGTCGGCTCTTCTCGCGTTTGACCTTCCGGCGCTCGTTGAAGACTCGCTGGTGCTCCTCGCGGATCGTGGCACATCGCCGGTCCAGCTCAGCTTCCCGTTCCAGCAACTCGTCATCAGCGAGGTCGGCGAACTCGGCGGCAGGCGCGTGGGCCGTCTTCGCCGCCCGCAACGTTCGCACCGGCACCCACGGTACCGCCGCTTCGAACCCCTCACCGCCAACGAATCCCGCCAGTTCCTCACCGCCGCGAACGGTCATCGGCTGCATCCCGCGGTCAGCCATGACCTTACGCAGGTGCCAGTGGTATTCGAGCTTGGTGGCCATCGCCGGATCCTTCCTGTCAGGCTCCGGCGAATGCGCCTCCGCCTCCAACGCGAAGCCATAACGGCACTCGGAAACGCTCTCAACCTCCCCCGACCCCATGGCCACGCCCGTACACGGCAACGGCGGCGAACACCCCCGGTGTTCGCCGCCGTTGCCGTCAACCACTGCCGTCAAGCCCCTCAGAAGCCTCGACACGGCGCACCTGGCTGGGCTTCTGACTTGCTGGAGCGTGGAGCAAACGACACCCGTGGGCGGGTGCTCACGCCTCGAAATGTCGCTTCAACGAAGGAAGTCGGCTCATTCCAAATCCGGGTCTCGATCAAGAAATTCAGCGGCGGCCACGACCGCCCCCATCAAGCTGCCAGCGTCGAGAGACGAGCCAGATACTGCAGTATCTTCGACGCGATAGCGACCGGCATCCAGAGGCGTGATGTGAATCTCGCGCGATCCCTGCACTCCAAGATTCGTACTGAGCCGCAAAGTCCCATGACTCAAATTCGGGAACAGTCGACGCAAGCGATGCTCGGCGTGAGCAGCCTCCACGAGAGGTCGCTCCTCCTCAAATATCTCCGAATTCAGGAGCCAGTCCCACTGGGCCGGGACCGGATCACCCGCCTCCCGCGCCTTAGCGAGTCGCGTTAGCGTCATGAAAGGAAAGTTCTCTGCGAACTCGCCCACCAACATCCCCTCACGCCACGCCACCGACGCAGCAACTAGAGCAGCGAGATCGTCGGTGGCACCTTCCGCCCAGACAAACCGGCCCTCTTGGACACCAACGAAGAATGTCCTTGTGGACTCGTCGAGCCACACCAAGACCTTTCCGCGACTTGAGTCCACCTGCGCGGTGGAGATCACGCCCGACCCAACCTCGGACTGGCTGCGCACTCCAGCCAAATCGAGGCCAGCCCTATTTGCCGCTTCAGCCATGGCCGAAGATAGCGACCCAGCATCCCGAATCTCCGGGTAGAGGCCGAAGTTGATCGTTCCCATCAGTGCAACACCGTCCACAAACTCAATCTATGTAGGGGCGAATTCTACCGAACGAACCCCAGTTAGGCTCCGGCACTGAAAATTGAACGAGAGAACCATCCTTGCCCGGCCGGTAGAACTTGATACTGTCCCACGAACGCCCACCATGAACCACAGATCTTGCAATCATGCCCATCTCGATGTCTGTGGCATATGGGTGCCCCGGGGTAAGCCCGTCCCTCGCAGCGTCAGTGAAAGACCCAACTCCCTTCATATTTACGTGAAGGGTATTGCTGGTGTCCCTGATCGCCGCCTCTACCGGACCTTGCCAGCCTTCCAATTTCCCGAAGTGTTTGTAGCCCAGCTTTTCGGCCCACTCGTAGGTGCCTTCAGCCTTCTGACCCAGCGCAACATTGCAGTTGTGAACGAGCACCGGAGTCTGCCCAGCCAGCACATAGTACGTGTGCAGGTCGTCGACCGTGAGGTTATAGGTCCTGGCGCGCTTGCTGAACGCGTTGTTCGACTTGACCTTGACGGTGGTCCCGGCATCCGTGCGCAGCGTCATGCCGGGCTTGAGGGCACGTGCCTCGACCCAGGTGTTCTCGGACGGCGACCAGAACGGGTGTTCATGCGTCGCGGTGAGCTTCTCGGAGCCGTTACTGGTTGTGATGGTCAGCTCGTTGAAGTGCTTGTCGTCGTCAGTGACGATGAGCTGTGTTACTTCACGGGCACCGGTCTCGCCTGTCAGGGGGTTGGTGGCGAGTACCTCGTCGCCCACTGCGACGTTCTCGATGTCCTTCGTTGATCCGTCGGCCATCTGGACTGCAGTGCCGGCGAGGAAACACTTAGTGCACGGCGGGGATTTGCCTCCGAGTCGGAACCACCCGATGCGGCCCGCCGGTCCTTGCTCGGCGAATCCTGCACTAATGGCCAGGCCCATGGTCCAGGCGGCCCCACCCGGGCAATTTCGACCCGCTTCGATGCAGGCGTCGAACTTCGCGCTATTTACGCTCTGCGCCGAGTATGAGTCGAAGACATCGTGGTAACAATCCCCACGCCCGGTGTAGCAGAGTTTGTCGATCTTTTTGTTGAAGGCCTCGATGTAGACGGGTGCCTTGTTCCAGTTTGCCGGGACATCCACGCCGGGATGGATGCTGATGTTGCCGTCATAGTCGAGGTCTGTCTGGACTGAGTTCTCGTACTGCCACTGATTGGGGCCCGCGTCGAATCCCTCGTTGTCATCGACCCAGCGGCTACAACCGTCCGGCTTCTTGCACTTCTGGTAGCCGCCGTCGTGGTCCAGGTACAGCCCGGTGGGGTCGCTGAAGGTGACGGGGTTGTTGTTGGAGTAGGTGTATCCATGGAGCTGCTGCGCGTCCGAGAGGTCCATGATCGGGTCGACGCTGATGAAGCGGCCGATCGATGGGTCGTACTCGCGCGCCCCTATGTGGGTGAGACCGGAGTCGGCGTCCTTGGTCCCTCCGACGAAGGTCTTGTCGCCCGCCCAGTCAGTGGGCTGTGTGCCGCGCGGTCCGCCGAAGATGGTGGACTTGCGGCGCGTGACTGCCTGCGTGGCGTCTGCCGTGATCTGGTGGGTGACGGTGTTGTGGTGGTCGGACAGCAGGAAGGTGAGCTTGCTCCCCTGACGCATGGCGACCCCGTAGTAGCGGGTGCCGGTGATGAGCCCGACCTTGTCCATGTGCAGCTCGTTGCCGCCGGGCAGGTAGAGCGTGGTGCCGGTGGAGTCGCGTCCGATGAGGCGCTGGCCGTCCGCGTCGTAGAGGTAGCTGCTGGTCTTCGTCCCTTCCGTGGCGCTCTTGAGGTGGCCCTCGTCGTCCCAGGTCAGCGTCTGGGCCGCGGTGCCGATGGTTCGGGTGGCGGTGTTGCCCGCCGAGTCGTAGGTGTAGGTCTCCTCGTGCGGATCAGTGCCGGTCTGTGTGACCGATGGCAGCTTGTGTGTGCCGGCGGGTGGGGTGCCGTAGGTGCGGATGGTGTCGATGGTCGGGCCCGACGCGGTCTTGTGCTGCGTCTCGGCCCTTCGGTTGCCGACCGCGTCGTAGGTGTACGACGTCCAGTACGCGTCCGGTCCGCCGACGACCGCCTCGGAGGGCGCGGAGGCGCACAGCTCGCCGGTATTGGTCCATGCTTCGGTGACACGGCGCAGGGCGTCGTAGGTGAAGCACTGGGTGTCGGTGGTGCGCGCCGGCTCCTGGCCGTATGCGGTGGCAATGGCCGTGATGTTGCCCGCGGGGTCGTGCGTGTAGCGGGTGTCCTCGATCCGCTGTGGGGCGACTTCTCGGTCGGTGTACGCGTGTTTCAGGGCACCCGTGTGCTCGTCGTATTCGGACGTGGTCCACAGGTGCTGGGCGAACTCGCCGTACTCGGTGCGGATGCTGCGGCCGTAGTGGTCGTAGGTCGTCGCCGAGATGAGGGGGTCACTGCCGGCGTAGACGATGTCGACGAGCCCCCCGGTGTTGTAGGCGGTCGTGACGGATTCGAGAGGAAGACCACCGACCTCAGGGTGCTCGGTCTCGATGGGCTTCCCGGTGTTGCGGTCGTAGAAGGTGTACCAGTCGTACGTTCCGGCAAGCGGGCCTTCACTCGCCGGGATGGTGACCCTGGTGCCCGCGGGGAGGGAGAGGGCGTTGTAGGAGGTGACCTCGGTGACGTAGTCCCCACCGGCCGTATGCCTGATGGAGGCTGTCGGCAGTCCCTTGGCGACGGAGTCGTACGTCCATGACGCCAGCGGCGTCGTGCCCTTCTTCAGCGCTGTCTTGCGTCCGAGGGCGTCGTAGTCGGTGTGCAGAGTGATGTTGCGGCCGACATCGGTGACGTCGGTCGCGCGGTCGCCCTGGTCGTAGACCGTCCTCGTGGTGCCCTTGTCGGGGTCGTCGACCTGGATCTGGCGGCCGCGGATGTCGTACGTGTACGTCCACTTCGCCCCGGACGGGTCAGTGACCGTCCACAGGAGGCCGCGCTTGTCGTACTCGTACGTCGTGGAGTGCAAAGCCGTCCGAGCAGCGTTCGTGTACTGCTTCAGCTCGGTCGTGCGACCCAGTGCGTCGACGACCGTGGTGGTCGCCACTCCTCCCTGCGGCGGGACGACCGTGATGGTGTCGCCGGTGTACGAGGTGGTGGTGCGCTTCGTCTCGTCTCCGAACTTCTTGGCGATGACGGCCGTCGGCCGGCCTGCGCCATCGAAGACGGTGTCGGCCGAGGACGGGTAGTTCGTGCCCTGACCGGTGACGAGGACCGGCTCGGCCGCGCCGGTCGCGAAGTACACGCCTGAGGCACGCCAGGCTTCACCTCGCGAGTTGTAGAACGTCTCCGACACGAGCCGGCCCGCCTTGTCCGGGGACGTCTCCTGTGTCTGGCGGGACCGGAGCAGGCCGTCGTAGAAGGCGTAGGAGGTCTGGTAGTCGGAGTTGTGGTCCAGCGTCTTCGACGTGACCACGATGGGGCCGTTGTTGCGCACCAGGTAGTCGAACGACTGGTTCGGTGCGTTGGGGTACGTCGTGGCCGACCGTGTCGGCAGCCAGACCTTCGTCACCCGGCCCAGCGGGTCGTACGCCGTAGACGTCACCCTGCCGTTGGCGTCAGTGACCTTGGTCGCCTGACCACGCCAGGGGTCCAGCACGGTGGTGAGGACATGGCCCAGCGGGTTCGTGACCACGGAGGACGTCGGAACCTCACCAGCCGCCGGAGTGTACGCGGTGGTGGTCACCTTGCCGTACGCGTCCGACGCGGCGAGCGGGCGGCCGTACTGGTCGTAGCAGAGCTGGTCCCTGCTCAGGCCGCACGTGCTGGGGACCGAACTCACGATGCCGTAACCGGATCCGTTGCCGTTGATCCGCTCGGTCTTTGTCACGAGGCCCCTGGTCGGGGCCGCGCCGAAGGCCAGGGCGTCGTAATAGGTCCGTACGTCCTCGATGACGTCGGTCGGTCGGCTCACCGTGGCGCCGCACACGGCTGCGACCGTTTCGACGCGGCTCACGTTGGCGAGCATCCACGCCGCCAAGTTGCGGGCGTACGTCGTGGTGGTGCACTTCTCGTCACCGGTCTTGGCGGTGTCGCCGTGCTGGGTGACTTCGGTGACCATCCCGTACTGGTCGAACTCCCGGAAGAGATCAGTGACCCGGGTGCCGCCCGTGACGGCTGTGCGGGTGCGCTCAGCCTGCGTTCCGGTGAGGTACGCCTCCAAGGCGGGCAGGCCCGTGCGGGCACGGGTCGCAGTCGCCGCAGAGCGCCAGGGCACGTAGGAGGTGGCGGAGACCAGTTGGCTCGTGTCGTCGCCGTTGTACACGGCCTTCTCACGTACCTGGCCGGCGAACTGCTCGTAGTCTGTGGCCGTCGCGCCGACGGAGTCCGCCACCGCGGCACCGTCCATGCCCCGGAAGTACCGGGTCTCCATCAGCGTCCGCGGATCAAGCGCTGAGCCCTTGCGGGTCTGTACGCGGTAGTAACCGCGCGACATCGAGTAGGTGCGGTCCTCCGCCTTGGTGAACTCGTCCGTGGACTTGGCCCACTCGGCACCGCCGAGGTAGGCGTACTCGGTGACGACGTCAGGCGACTCAACAAGGTTGTCACCCTCTGTCACGCGGCTGACGACGTACGAGTTGAACCAGTCCTGCTGTGCAGTCTGGCCCTCGTAGGCCCACTTCACCGGGTAGCAGCGGGTGGTGTTGGAGTCATCCGTCGGCGGCAGGGAGGTGGCGGTACAGTCCGGGGAGAGGTAGTCGACCCCGATCGTCCCGCCGGTTTCCGTGGTGATCTGAGAGATCCGCAGGCGCACGAACGGCGCCAGGCCGTCTCCGAGCTTGTCGACTCGGTTCGGCTTCTGCACACCCGCGAAGGTCACCGCAGGCAGGGGCGCTGTGCCGCCGGCCAGACCGGTACGGGTGATCGACTCCAGCCACATCGGGGTGGAGATACCGTCGCCGGAGGCCGGAAAGCCCTGCTTCAAGGTCCAGGAATCGACGTCCTTGTAGACGCCACCCGTGAGTACTTTCGTCGTGATGCTGGTGAGCCGCTTGCGGGACCAAAAGGTGGGAGAGTACTTGTCCGTGCACTCCACGCCGTCCTTGCAGTACTGGTCGAACGGAACGTCCGGCCAGTTCTTCGCATTCGTCTCGTCGAACGTCGTGCAGCCCGACAGGCACCGCTCGGCCACGCCGAAGTGGACCTGTCCCATCGCCTTGCCCGAGTAGACGGCGTTGGACCGCAGACCGTAGTCGATCCGCTCCAGGTATCCGCCGCGAACGTACGGTGTGGCGGTCGAGGCACCGGTCGACTGGGAGACATTGCGACCGTAGTTGTTGGCCTCGGTCTTCCAGTAGTACGCCATGGCGTTGCCGAGCGGATCGACGATGTAGTCGAGCTGCCAACGCCATGCCTGCTGGCACCACGCCGCCGCGAAGGACGCGTTGTAGCACGGCTCGCCGGAGTGGTTGCCGTAAACAGGCGCGGTCCATGTCGAGTTGGTGACGGGATCGTCGGCCGCTGTGCCGTTGTCGCTCCAGCCCGGCAGCTTGTTCAGGCCGAAGAAGTATTGCGTGCCGTCGGTCGCGGTGATCTTCCAGTGTTCACCCACACCGTCCTTGTCCGCCGTGCCCTTGTCCGGGTTCGACGCACCGGTGAGCTTCTCGACCTTCTCACCCGAGTCGGAGGCGGGGTGCCAGCCCTTCGTGGCGTCGTAGACGAGTTCCGTCGTCTTGCCGCCCAGTGACAGGACCGCGTTGTCGTTGAACCAGCACATGTCACCGACGTCGGTGGTGTTGGTGGCGCCGTTCTTGTCGTCGTTGCACGGCTTGTAACGCCGCTCGATGTAACCCGGCTCCCAGTCCCAGCCGTCGCCGATCCAGCTCGGCTGGTTGTTGGACGCCGCGGTGCGGCCGTCCACGGCCTGGGAGCTGTAATCGAGGCTGATGGAGGGCTCAAGCCCGCCAGGGACCTTCGGCACACCGATCGGATACGACCAGGAGAACGTCCCCGTCGATCCACCGGCACTCCACGAGCCCGACGGCTGGAGAGAGGTCGCCTTGTAGTCGCCTGCGGGGCTTTCGGAACCGGCCGTTGCAGCGATGACCGTCGTTGCGGTCGCAGTGGAAGCGGACCTGCTGACCGAGGAGCGTGTCCCCAGCGGGACGTCGGCGGACAGGGCCCCTGACTTGGTGTCGTTGACCGACTTCAGCGGCTTGCCGACCCGGCACGCCGCCTTCTGCGGTGTGGTCAGCGCACATGCCGGCAGCTGCACCAACCGCAGCCGCGCCGCCCAGTCACCGCCGTACGCGTCGCGGTACGACGTGTAGTCGACACGCACACGCGCCTTGAGGGCAGACCGGCCGGAGTCCGTTCTGCCCACCGTCAGCAACAGACCGTCGACGCCCGCCTTGCGGGCGGTATCACGGCCGACGACAGAGACGCTGACCTTCGGCGACTCCACTGCGGCGGCGCCGGTGGCGAGTCGCTTCACTCCCCCATGCACTGCCGCTACCGACACGGGAAGTGTCCCAGCCCGCTTGGCCAGCGGCCCGAGTGCCACCTCCGCAGCCCCTGCTTTCGGCCAAGAGACCTTCGCGGGACGCCAGGGATGCGACCTGGCCGCGTCACCCCGCTTCGTTCCCCCCACAGCCGCTGTTTTCACCGGAACAGCTCCTGGCTGTTTCAGCTTCGGCAGAGTCCATACAGAGGGCTCCGCCACGGCAACCGGCGCGGCTGGCAACAGCCCGACGGTAACCGCTGCGGCAACTGTGGCTGTCCAGCCACGTATACCGAAACGTCTCACACACCCACCCCTTCGGCAATAAGAAAATCGGCCGCAGGCTAACGGCGAGATGCCGAAAATGGCAATTGACGACGAGATCTGAAATGGATTAAGCCAAGATCACGTGGAATGTCCGGTTCCCCCGTGGTGGCTCTGACCAGCGGTGAAGCGGCCCCCGGTCGCCTGGAGAGACCTGTGCGGGGTTTACGCAGAGTAGTTGGCGGCCGGGTACATCCTTTCGGTGCTCTCGCGAGTCTCCGAGTCGGCAGGAAAGCCAGGTAAACAGTTAGGAAGCATGGTGTTCAGATCGACACCAAATGGCCCATTCTCGGGTCGCGGTGGAAGAGTGGCGATGTGTGTCGCCCTGGCGTGCGGAATAGCCTCATCCGTACTCTCGGGAGTGCGCGACGCGCCCAGTCAAGCGAATTTCACCCCCGCAGCGTCCACGTCGACGGACCCGGTCGCGACGGGCGCGATGAGCGAAGAGGACAAGGCCCTCCAGGACGCTGCGGCCACCGGCCGGCCAGTGGAACTGGTGTCGGCGCGGACCGAATCCAGCGACACGTGGGCGATGCCCGATGGATCCTTCTCCGTCAAGCGCCATGGGACAGCAGTCCGTCTCTGGCGCGACGGCGCATGGGTTGCCGCGGACCCGACGCTGGTCTTCGCGGCGGACGGGTCTGTCGTGCCGAAGGCGTCCGCGGTGTCCACGAAGTTTTCGGGCGGCGGGACCGGCCCCATGCTGTCCGGCATCAAGGACGGCCGCACGCTGACGCTGAACTGGCCGAAGGCCTTGCCGACGCCGACACTCGCGGGCAACGTAGCCACCTACGCCGAGGTCCTGCCCGGCGTGGACCTCCAGCTCAAGGCGGAGGTGGAAGGCTTCTCGCAGCTGCTGGTCGTCAAGACGGCCGAGGCTGCCAAGAACCCCGAGCTCAATCAGCTGCAGTTCGACATGGACACCGTTGGCCTGAACGTGTCCAAGGATGCGGACACCGGCACGCTCGTAGCCACCGACCCGGCCGGGCAAACGGTGTTCACCAGCCCCGCGCCACTGATGTGGGACTCCAGCACCATCAGCTCGGCCAGCGCGGCGACCACGGCACGGACGCTTAGTGCCACGTCGACGACCGAGAGTAGCCCCGGTGACGTCTTCGAGCCTGGCCCAGGTGCCATGGACGCCCAGATGCAGGCCACGGTCAGCGGAGACATCCTCACTATCACCCCTGATCAGAGCCTGCTCAACGGCGCGGACACCACCTATCCCGTCTACATCGACCCGAGCTGGGCATGGGGTGAGTGGCAGCACTGGGCCCGCGTCTACAAGGCGTACCCGAACACGTCCTTCTGGGACGCAAAGGAGATTGTGCGGGTCGGGTACGAAGCCGAGACTGGCGGCAGCGACCGCATCTCGCGCTCCTTCTTCCAGATGGACACCCGCGATGTGCGCGGCGCGCAGGTAAAGAGTGCCACCTTCCGCATTCGCAACACGTGGTCGTGGTCCTGCCAAGCCCGGCCGGTGGAGCTGTGGGAGGTGACCGACATCTCCAAGAAGACGACGTGGAACAACCAGCCGAGCCGGGTGGGCCTAGCGCCTCTGTCGACGGTGAACGAGTCCAAGGGCTGGAGCAGCCAGGACTGTGCCGCCGGCAACCTCGAGTTCGACGCCACAGCCGCCGTCCGCAAGGCCGCCGCGAACAACGAGCCGGGCATCACCCTTGGGCTGTACGCGAGTAACGAGGGCGACACCTACGGCTGGAAGAAGTTCGACCCGAAAACCGCCACCCTGGAGATCTCCTACAACCACCCGCCCGAGACCCCTACAGGGCTGGGCACCAACCCACGTACCAGTTGCTCTGTCGGCGGCACCATCGGCAACACGTCGGTGAGTATCCACGCCAAGATCGACGACCCGGACGGTGGCAACCTGACCGCCCACTTCCAGGCGTTCAAGGCGGGCACCACCACGCCAGCAGTGGACACCACCGTTCCTGCACTCAAGGGGCGAATCGCCACGGTTGTCCTGCCTTCGGCCAGTACTCCGTCGGGCGACTACACCTGGCGGGTTCGTGCCAAGGACGCCGATGGCGTGTACTCGGCGTGGAGCAGCACCTGCAAGTTCAGGCTCGACCGCGCCAGGCCCAGCCTGCCGCCCGTCATCTCGTCAGTGACCTTCCCTAGCGGCGACAAGGGATGGCCGAACCCCACTGGAGCGGCCCGCTCGGAAGGCGAGTTCACCTTCACACCCAATGGCGTGAACGATGTCGTCTCCTACCACTGGTGGACCGACACCGACCCGGAGGGCGGCGACGCCACTGCGGAGTATCCCAAGGCGTTCGTGACGCCCCCGTCCTACGGACCACACCTGCTCCACGCATACAGCGTCGACCGGGCAGGCAACCGCTCCGACACCGCCACGTACTTGTACTACGCCACCCGCGCGCAGCTGCGCGACAAGCCCGGCGACCTCAACGGTGATGGCTACAAAGACATCTGGAGCACGGACACCAACGGCACACTTCTGACGTACGCAGGACGCGGGAACCGTGAGTTCTCCTCCGCCGCCAACGGCGGCGGCTCATTCCCCGGCCAGCAGGTGACCTTCAGCGGCGACTGGCACCAGGACGGCTACAACGACCTGATTTCCCTGGAGTACAACGCCAACGAGCAGAAGAATCAACTACGCGTCTACAGGAACAACGGCAGAGGCCTCATAGACCAGGAGAATCCTCTGCTGCTCCGCGTAAGTTGCCCAGTTCCCGAGCTGGAGAGCGACTGCATGGGTGAGCCTGGCTGGACCGGTGACGACCACTGGTACAACGCCGAGCAGGTCGCCACAGGTGGCGACATCAACAGGGACCGCCAACCCGAGGTCCTGGTCAAGCAGGGCAAACACCTGTGGGTCTACTACGGTGCGCGATCCGGGTGGCTCGACCAGAAGCGCCCCCCGATTCTTGTGGGTGAAACCGACTGGGACCAGTTCACCCTGATCCTCCCTGGTGACCTCAACGGCGACGAGCTCCAGGATCTCCTTCTCCGCCACAACGCCTCCGGCGACCTCTACCGTGCATACGGCAGGCCCGACCCCAACGGCGGGCTTGACACGGCGACGTGGGGACGTGCCTCGGACCGCGTGAAGATCGCCACGGGCACCATGCCGCAGAGCCTCTTTCCCCTCGTCGGATCCTCCGGAGACCTCGACGGTGACGGCAACGGCGACGGCGTCAAGGATGGCGACGGCATCCCCGATCTTTGGGCCCGCAAGAGCGACAACACCCTCATCGGCTGGCCGGGCCGCAAGACGGGGGTCGACTTCACCGGCATCGGCGCCTACTTCCCTGTCGATGGGATCAATGGGGGTCGACACATCCCGGCCGGCGCGACCCTCACCGCGGGACAGTCGCTGAGTTCGGCATCAGCCACGCTCACCATGCAGACCGACGGTAATCTCGTCGTTAGATCGAACGCCGGCAAGGTGCTGTGGTCCACCCTCACCGGAGGCAACACAGGCGCCACGGCACGTGTCCTCAGCAACGGCAATCTCGCGGTCTACTCTGCGGACGGCAGCAAGCAGCTGTGGAGTTCCGGTGTCCTCGTCGATGCTGATGAGGTCGCGCCGAACGTCAAACCAGGTCTGCCCGGTATCGGGTACGTCGTCTTGCAGGATCGCGGCAACCTCGTCGTCCACAACGGCAAGGGGCAGGCGGTCTGGGCCAGCGGCACGGTCACCCGCCACGACCACAACCGTGACGGACGCAGCGACATCGGTCTTTGGTACGACTTCTCGGCCGGGACCGACGCGACATACACACTGACGACGAATTCCGACGGCTCGTTCAACGCACCGATGAAGTCCTTTGCCGCTCTCGCCGGCGCGTGGGAGGCGAAGTCGATGAAGTTCGTCACGGGCGACTTCAATGGTGACGGTCACGGTGACATGGCCGCTCTCTACGGCTACAGCGACACCAGCATCAAGCTGTGGACGGCGCTCGGACAGCCAGATGGCGGGTTCGGCATACCGTTCTCGTCCTGGAGCGTTCCCAAGAACACCATGCACACCAGCTACATGACACCTCACGCCGGCGACTTCAACGGTGACGGACGCGACGACATCGCCGTCTGGTATGCCTACCCTGACGGCACCAGCAAGCTGCTCACCTTCACCGCCGGTGTCAAGGGCGGCTTCAACGAACCCTTCGACTCGTGGTCGGCACCCAGCGGCACCTGGCTGCGGTCCCGCAGCAAATTCGTCACCGGAGACTTCAACGGTGACGGACGCGACGATCTGAGCGTGTTCTACGGCCAGGGCGACGACAGTGTCCGAACCTATGTGTTCCTCTCCGACGTCTCCGGCGGGTTCGCCAACCCCACCTCTTGGTGGTACAGCGACGCCATCGACTGGGATCTCACAAGCCCGCTCGCGGGCGACGTCAATGGCGACCGGTACGACGACGCCATGATTTGGTACGACTACGGCGACGGAAGCGACAAAGTCTCCACCATGCTGCTGCGCTCCCAAACGAGCTCCTTCGGCTCGGCGTTCGTGAGCCTGGCTGCCAATTCCGGCGTCATCGACATCAAGCGCACCCAGCTCGTCGTCGGCGACTACAACGGCGACGGACGCGACGACCTCGGCGCCATGCACCACCAGTCCGATGACTCAGTGCTGATGCGCACGTGGACTGCACGCCCCGACGGCATGTTCGACGGTGCCCTCGAAAGTTGGTCGGCTCCAGCCACCAGCTGGGTCTACGCCTCCACGCGGATCTTCAAAGCCCACAACTGAGCCATCCTCATCGGGCCCCGCCGCTCGTGCGGTGGGGCCCGGCCTTCTCCTGCCCGCCATAGCGGGGACGCCTTCCTCGCGGAGTCCGAAGGCCCGTGGGGTCGGAGCGTCACCGACAACGCCCGGCTGGTGGGGTTGCTCGGGTGGGCACGGAGCTGGTGGGGCCTGCTGCGGCGGCTCGGGACACATGCGAGCCAGTCGCGGCGGCAAAAAGCAAAGGCAAGGAGGTAACCCACTCCTTGCCACTCTCAACATATAGCGCACCAGGGGCCTTGCGGCAAGGCCCCGTTTCTGTTGCAGAATCTCCGGCCGAAGCCCAGAACCGGTGGAAAGCGCGGATTCGCGGAATGCGCGCGGTCGTCGCCGGATTGCGGCCTCGTTCGGATGGGGGGATTTGGATGATTGACGTGATCGTCGCCGGTGGTGGGCCCACCGGTCTGATGCTGGCCGGTGAGCTGCGGCTGCACGGTGTGCGCGTGGTCGTGCTGGAGAAGGAAGCGGAGCCGGCCGGGCTGTCCCGTGCGCTCGGGCTGCATGTGCGCAGCGTCGAGGTGATGGACCAGCGCGGGCTGCTGGAGCAGTTCCTCGCGCTCGGGCAGCAGTACCGGGTCGGAGGGTTCTTCGGCGGCCTCGGCACGTCGTGGCCCGACGGGCTGGACACCGCGCATTCGTACGTCCTCGGCATCCCGCAGAGCGTCACCGAGCGTCTGCTGACCGAGCACGCCACCGGGCTCGGCGCCGAGATCCGGCGCGGGTGCGAGCTGGTGGGGCTGAGCCAGGACGAGGACGGGGTGACCGCCGAACTGGCCGACGGGACGCGGCTGCGCTCCCGCTACCTCGTCGGCTGCGACGGCGGGCGCAGCGCGGTGCGCAAGCTGCTCGGTGTGGCCTTCCCCGGTGAGCCCAGCAGGGTCGAGACGCTGCTGGGCGAGGTGGAGGTCGGCGTACCGCAGGAGACGCTGGTCGCTGTCATGGCCGAGGTCCGCAAGACCGAGTTCCGGTTCGGCGCGATGCCTCTCGGGGACGGGACGTACCGCGTCACCGTGCCCGCCGAGGGGGTAGCCGAGGACCGCACCGTCCCGCCGACCCTCGACGAGTTCAAGGAGCAGCTGCGGGCGTTCGCCGGCACCGACTTCGGCGTGCACTCGCCGCGCCGGCTCTCCCGTTTCGGCGACGCGACGCGGCTGGCCGAGCGCTACCGGACCGGCCGGGTGCTGTTGGCGGGCGACGCGGCGCACATCCACCCGCCGACCGGGGGCAGGGGCTCAACCTCGGTATCCAGGACGCCTTCAACCTCGGCTGGAAACTGGCCGCCGAGGTGGGCGGCTGGGCACCGGAGGGGCTGCTGGACACGTACCACGCGGAACGGCACCCGGTGGCCGCCGCCGTGCTGGACAACACCCGCGCGCAGATGCAGCTGCTGTCTCCGGAGCCGGGTGCCCGGTCGGTGCGCCGGCTGCTGGCCGAGTTGATCGAGTTCGAGAACGTGAACCGGTACCTCATCGAGAAGATCACCGCGATCGGGGTCCGCTACGACTTCGGTGAGGGCCATGAGCTGCTCGGCCGGCGGCTGCGGGACGTGACGCTGAAGCAGGGGCGTCTCTACGAGCTGATGCGCGGCGGCCGCGGTCTGCTGCTCGACCAGACCGGCCGGCTGTCGGTGGCGGGCTGGGCGGACCGGGTCGACCACGTCGTCGACGTCAGCGAGGAACTGGACGCGCCCGCGGTCCTGCTGCGGCCGGACGGCCATGTGGCGTGGGTCGGCGAGGACCAGCACGACCTGCTCGACCGGCTGGCCAGGTGGTTCGGCCCGGCCGCCGGCTGAGCGCACGGGCGGCACGGGCGGGCGCCGGACCACGGGCCTTGACCTCAAGTTCACTTGAGGTACCAGAGTGATCGGCATGAACACCGAAACCGCAGACATCAAGGCCGTCGAGCAGGTCGTGGCCACCGTCGAGCGCACCCAGCGCGCCAAGGACGCGGAGGGCTTCCTCGCCCTCTTCCACCCCGACGCCCTGTGGACGACCGGCCACGGCAAGGTCCTCATCGGCTTCGACGCGATCGCCGAGTTCACCCGCGCCGTGCTGCCCACCGCGAGCTGGGACGGCGAGGTCACCTACGAGGTCGTGCACACACAGTTCCTGCGGCCCGACGTGGCGGCCGTCAAGGTCCGTCAGCTCTACCGCTCGGCGGAGGGCGACACGGAGGGCGCTCCGCTCTACGTCATGACCAAGCGGGACGACGGGAGGTGGCTGCTGCACGCGTGCCAGAACACCGAAGTGCGGGTGGGCTGAGGGCTCACCCGAGGTCGTAGTCGAAGGTGTACGGGAAGGACGGCTCGCCCTGCCGGTAGGTGAAGCCGCCCGTCCCGCGCAGCCCGGTCAGTTCTCCGGTGCCCGTCCCGGGAACGACCTCGAAGGAGCAGTGCACGGTGCCGGCGTCGTCGAACGAGCCGCGCTCCTCGACGACGAAGGTGCCCTCGCGCCCGTCCAGCCGTCCGGCCAGCAGCTCCATGCCGGTGAAGGTGCCGGCCTTCTCCGTGACGTAGACGATCGTGTACTCGCAGGTGGTGCCGGAGGCTTCGACGCCGCCGGAGAAGGTGTTGGTGGCGGAGGCGCGGGCGAGCTTCGGGCTCGCCTCGCCGGAACCGGCGGTGCGCTCTTCCCAGTGGGCGCAGGTGATGTGGCCGGAGGTCTGCGCGGGCATGGACGTCCTCTCGATGGGCCGCACGGCTCGTCCGCGCGGTGTGCGCCCAGCCTGATCGTCGTACCTGACATCTCCTGTCAGGTACGCGGGAACAATGGCTCCATGCGCGCCGACCGGCTTCTCTCCCTGCTGCTGTTGCTCCAGAACCGCGGGCGGATGACCGCCTCCGAGCTGGCCGCGGAGCTGGAGGTGTCGGTCCGTACGGTCTACCGCGACGTCGAGGCGCTCAACGCGTCGGGCGTCCCCGTCCGCACCGACCGCGGGCCGGCCGGCGGCTACCGCCTGATGGACGGATACCGCACGCGGCTGACCGGGCTCACCGACGCCGAGGCCGGCGCGCTGTTCCTCGCGGGAGCGCCCGGCCCGGCGAGGGACCTCGGTTTCGGCGCGGTCCTGGCCACGGCGCAGCTCAAGGTGCAGGCCGCCCTGCCGGCCGACCTGGCGGAGCGCACCCGGCGCGTCCAGGACCGGTTCCACCTCGACGCACCGGCCTGGTTCCGGGACGCCGATCCGGTCGAGCATCTGGCACAGGTCGCGCAGGCGGTGTGGGAACAGCGGGTGCTGCGCGTCCACTACCGGCGCTGGCGAGGTGACGTCCACCGGGAACTGCGTCCGCTCGGCATCGTCCTCAAGGGCGGCATCTGGTACGTGGTGGCCCGTGCCGGCGAGGACGTACGGACCTACCGGGTGTCACGGTTCCTGGCCGTGGACATCACCGACGAGGCCTTCGAGCGGCCGGCCGCCTTCGACCTCGCCGCGTACTGGGAGGAGTCCTCCCGGCGCCTGGAGGGCGCGCTCCACCAGGGAACCGCGCGGCTGCGGATATCGCCCCGGGCCCAGCGGCTGCTGCCCATGCAGTTCGGCGCGGCGGGCACGCGGGCCCTCGCAGACGCCGGCCCGCCCGACCAGGAGGGCTGGGTGCACGTGGAGATGCCCGTCGAGGCGCAGGCCGTCGCGGTCGGCGACCTGCTCAGGCTCGGCGTGGAAGCAGAGGTGCTCGACCCGCCCGAACTGCGGCAGGCCATCGCCGACGCCGTAGCGGTGCTGGCACATCGGTACGCGGCAGCGCCCTGAAAGGTCACGCGCGTGCGGCTCGGCGGGCGGGCGTGTGGAGGATGCCGTTGATCAGGACGTCCAGGCCCCAGGTGTCACGGTCGCCGGGGGACAGGAGCGCCTGCCGCAGTGAGCTGGCCACCGATCACACCGCCGACTTCACGACGGCCTGACACTCCGCACCCTCATCCTGAGAACCGCCGTTGCCGATCAGCCGCGCAGCGTGCGACAGTTGATCGAATCCGCGGCAGCGGTACCCACACCCCCACACGGCAAGGAACGAAGCCAATGAACTCGGCGCCCCTCGGGGGCCGCCGTCGGCTGCGCCCTCACGGCGGCCCCACAGCTCATTGATTCCTTTCTCCTTCGCTGTATGTGAGGTCGACATCACCATGGACGCCAACGTCCAGAGCTTTGCCGTGGCCAACCTTCGCCGCCGTCCCCTCGTCGTCGAGACCGGGGGATTCGTCGCGGGGTTCGATCCCGGCACCACCAGCCCGTACATCAACTACGCGACGCCGCTGCCCGGCGCCGAGCCGACGGCGCGTGACGTTGCCGCGCTCGTCGCGGCGTTCCGGGAGCGCGGGCTCACGCCCCGGCTCGAGTTCGCGCCCGATGCGGCGCCCGCCGTGGAAGCCGCGCTGCGGACTGCGGGGTTCGCCACGGAGGAGGCGCACGAGTACCTCGTCTGCACCCCCGCCACGCTGACGGCTCCCACCGGGGACGTGCCGCGGGTGGAGGCGCCGTCCTGCGACGCGGACTACGTGGCGGTCGACGCCGCGCTGGCCGAGGCGTACGGAGGTGCGTTCGACCCGTCGCCGGAGGGTGCGGCGCGGCTGCGGCGTACGGACGAGGGCGGCGGAGCGGTCCGCTTCGTCCGGGCGCCCGACGGCGGCTGCGCCGGTGCCGCCATGTGCTCCGCGCCGGCCGTCGGCACGGCCGAACTGGCCGGTGTCGGCACCCGGCCGGCCTTCCGCGGCCGGGGCATCGCGGCCGCGGTGACCGCCGCGCTGGCCCGGGAGACGTTCGCGCGCGGCGCGGAGTCGGTGTGGCTGGAGTACGAGGGCGAGGGTTCGCGCCGCATCTACGCACGCGTGGGCTTCCGCCCCCGGGGCACGCGCCTCTACATGGTGCTCGCCCAGTCCGCCGACAGGGGATGGTGAGGACCGATATCCGTTTCGCGCCGCGCGGCAGACGTCCTACTGTGGCGCGGTGACGACTCGGATGATCATTCTCAACGGTGGTTCCAGCTCGGGGAAGTCCGGCATCGTACGGTGCCTGCAGGACGTACTGCCGGACCCCTGGCTGGCGTTCGGATGCGACTCGTTCGTCGACGCCATGCCCGCCAGGATGCAGGCCTCCGACGGGGGCATCGTCTTCGCGGCGGACGGCGGGGTGAGCGTCGGGGCGGACTTCCGGGCGCTGGAGGCGGCCTGGATGGAGGGCGTCGTGGCGATGGTCCGCGCGGGCGCCAGGGTCGTCATCGATGACGTCTTCCTCGGCGGAGCGGCCTCCCAGCAGCGGTGGCGGAACGCCCTGGGCGACCTGCCGGTGCTGTGGGTCGGCGTGAGGTGCGAGAGCGCGGTCGCGGCGGGCCGCGAGATCGCACGAGGAGACCGCACTCCGGGGATGGCCGCGTCGCAGGCGGCCATCGTGCACGAGGGGGTCTCCTACGACCTGGAGGTGGACACCACGCACGCCGAGTCCCTGGTGTGTGCGCGCACCATCGCCGCGCACCTCGGCCGATCGACGCGCTGACTGCGGGCGTCGGCGTCGGCGTCGCGGGGCTTAGGGGCCCTCGACGATACGCCCGTTCTCGTCGAGGAACCTGTCGTCCCAGTAACGGTCCCACTCGTCGCCCACGTACACCGGCACCTTGCCCTCCGGGTACCGCACCCAGCCCTCCACGGGCTCCTGCCCGTCGGGGACGCAGTCGCCACCGGTGTTCCGCACGGCCTTGACCGGGTACTGCCCGGAGCTGCACACCCGATCCTGGATCGCGCACCCGGTCAGGAGCACGGCGGCGGACGCACACACGAGGGCGACTGCGGCCAGGGGGCGTCGGTGGTTCGGCATGGGCACGGCCCTTTCTCGTCGGTGCGAGCAGTGTGTCGGGCTCGTGAGCGCATGCGATTGAGTACGCGTACTCAATCCGCCTGAGGAGCGTGCGGCGACGTCGAGGCGCGCCGGCTCAGGCGCGCGGGCTCAGCTCGGCCATCGCGCTCCAGCCCCGGGCGTCCGGGATGTCGACGTTGATGATCTCCGGGGTCGTGGCGATCGCGCCCGCCATCGCCTCCAGGCCGGCCTTGAAGTGGTCGGACCGCACGTGCACGGCGCCCGCGTCCGCGTCGGCGAAGGCCTCCAGGAGGACGAAGCGGTTCGGGTCCTCGACGTCGCGGGACCAGTCGAAGAAGAGGTTGCCGGCCTCGGCGCGGGTGGCGCGGGTGAAGTCGTCGACCAGGGTGAGCCACTGGTCGCTGTACTCGGGGCGGACGGTGAACCTGACAGCGATGAAGATCATGCCGTCCAGGGTCGTGGGCCGCCCCGTCCCCGGCCAGCCGACCCCGCCCGGATTCCGGCACGGTCGGAAAACGCGTGAGGAACGACGGGAACGACGGCACCTACTGGATCGCGCCCGCCGCCTCCAGCAGCGCCGCCCGCACCCCGCCCTGCCGCCTCCGGAACTCCGCCGTCGGCAGCGAGACCGACAGGGCGTGCAGCACGCTCCCGTCCCCGCTGCCGCGCAGCGCCACCGCCAGGCACGTGTACGCCGGGTGCGCCTCGCCCACCGACACGGCCACGCCCTGCGCGCGCACCCGCCGCACCTCGGCCTCGAAGCGCTCGGCGGCCGTGATCGTACGGTCGGTGAAGCGGGCCATCCCGTGGTCGGCGAGGTAGCGGCGGCGGGCCGCCCGGCCGACGCCCGCCAGCAGCGCCTTGCCGTGCGCGGTGGCGTGGGCCCGGGTCTCGGGGCCGGGGGTGAAGGGATGGCCGGCGTCGGTCACCGGGGCGGTGGTGTCGACGACGGTGATCAGACCGTCGCGGTACGCCGTGAAGTACGCCTCCGCCCCGGTCGCCCGCCGCAGCCGCGCCAGCGTCTCGCCGACGCCCGGAGCCAGCCCCACGTGCCGCTGGAACGACCGGTGCAGCGCCGCAACGCGGGGCCCGGGCGCGTATCCCCCCTCGGCCCGGACGAGGTGCCCGCGCGCGGTCAGGGGACCGAGCAGGTGGTAGACGGTCGACAGCGAGCACGCCAGCCGCCCGGCCAGCACCTTCGCCGCGACCGGCCCGTCGGCGTCCGCCACGAGATCCAGAATCTCGAGCGCCCGCTCGACGGACCGGGGACCGGGGGTGGCGTGGGGCATCGCGGATTCCTTCCGGGGGGACCCCGGCAGCCTACGCCGCCGCGGTCGGGCCGGCCCGCTCCCGGCCTGCCCACACCACCCGGCCGGCCCGTGGCGGAACCTGCCGTCGCACCCGAGACGTTGGCCCGCATGAGACGGCTCGGCCCACTGGGATCAAGGGGAACCATGCGCATCGCGACGACGATCTTCCTCACCGATGAGACCATCATCCCCGTACGGCTCGCCCGCGAGCTGGAGGAGCGTGGGTTCGCCGGGCTGTACCTGCCCGAGCACACCCACATCCCCGTCGAGCGGGCGACCGGTTACCCGCCCGGTGGTGAACTGCCGCGCGAGTACGGCCGGACGCTCGAACCGTTCATCGCGCTCGGGCAGGCCGCCGCCGTGACCGAGCGGCTGGCGCTCGGCACCGGCATCACCCTCGTCGCCCAGCACGACCCCATCGATCTGGCCAAACAGGCCGCTACCCTCGACCACCTTTCGGGTGGCCGTTTCACGCTCGGGGTCGGGTTCGGCTGGAACAAGGAGGAGGCCGCCGACCACGGCGTCGTCTGGCGGACGCGCCGCGCCCGCGTGCGCGACCACATGGGCCTGATGCGGGCCCTGTGGGCCGAGGAACCCACCGAGCACGAGGGGGACTTCGCGTCCGTGCGGGCCTCCCTCGCCCACCCCAAGCCCGTACGCGGCGGTGCCCCCCGCGTCCTCGTCGGCGGGGCCGCCGGGCCCACCCTGTTCGCGGACGTCGCCGCGTACGGCGACGGGTGGATGCCCATCGGGGGCAGTGGGCTCACCGAGAACATCCCCGCCCTGCGCGCCGTGTGGGAGCGGGCCGGCCGCGACCCGAAGGACCTCCAGGTCGTGCCGTACGCGGTGCGGCCGACGCCCGGCAAGCTCGCCCACTACGCCGACCTGGGCGTCCAGGAGGTCGTCCTGCAACTGCCCCCGGCGGGAGAGGACGAGGTCCTGCGCGTCCTGGACGACTACGCCAAGTACCTCTGAGCGAGCCGCCGGGCGGCGACGCGAAGTGTCTCGGGACGGCCGCGCCGAGTGTCGCCGGGCGAGCCCCGGGACGGCCACGCCTCGTGCCTCCGGGCGCGTGTCCCGGACGTCTGCCCCCGTACCCCCGAGCAGCCCCCCTCCCCGCTCGTATGCTCGGGGAATGACCTCCACGGGAACCGGACGCCGACCGACCGAGAACGCCATGCGCCGTGCCCTGAAGCGGGCCCGGGACGGGGTGGCGCTCGATGTCACCGAGGCCGCCGTACTGCTCCAGGCCCGCGGCCGGGACCTCGACGAGCTGGCCGCGACGGCCGGCCGGGTCCGGGACGCGGGCCTGGAGGCGGCCGGGCGGCCCGGTGTGATCACGTACTCGAAGAGCGTCTTCGTCCCGCTCACCCGGCTGTGCCGGGACCGCTGCCACTACTGCACCTTCGCGACCGTGCCCGGCAAGCTGCGCCGCGCCGGGCACGGGATGTTCATGTCGCCCGACGAGGTCCTGGACATTGCCCGCCGCGGCGCCGCACTCGGCTGCAAGGAAGCCCTCATCACCCTCGGCGACAAGCCGGAGGACCGCTGGCCCGAGGCCCGCGAATGGCTCGACGCGCACGGCTACGACGACACCCTCGCGTACGTACGGGCCATTTCCATCCGCATCCTGGAGGAGACCGGGCTGCTGCCCCACCTCAACCCCGGGGTCGTCTCCTGGACCGACTTCCAGCGCCTCAAGCCCGTCGCGCCCTCCATGGGCATGATGCTGGAGACCACCGCCGAGCGCCTGTGGTCGGAGCCGGGCGGCCCCCACCACGGCTCGCCCGACAAGGAGCCCGCCGTGCGCCTGCGGGTCCTGGAGGACGCCGGCCGCTCCTCCGTGCCGTTCACGAGCGGGCTGCTCATCGGCATCGGCGAGACGTACGAGGAGCGCGCCGATTCGCTGTTCGCGCTGCGCCGCGTGGCCCGCGCGTACCACGGCATCCAGGAGCTGATCATCCAGAACTTCCGCGCCAAGCCGGACACGGCCATGCGCGGCATGCCCGACGCGGAGCTGGACGACCTGGTGGCGACGGTCGCCGTGGCCCGCCTCGTCATGGGCCCCTCCGGCTGCCTCCAGGCGCCGCCCAACCTCGTCGACGGGGAGTACGAGCGGCTGATCGGCGCGGGCATCGACGACTGGGGCGGGGTGTCGCCGGTCACCATCGACCACGTCAACCCCGAGCAGCCGTGGCCGCAGATCGAGACGCTCGCGGCCCGGTCCGCCGCGGCAGGCTTCGAGCTGCGCGAACGGCTCTGCGTGTACCCGGAGTTCGTCCTGCGTGGCGAGCCCTGGCTCGACCCGCGGCTGCTGCCGCACGTCACCGCGCTGGCCGACCCGGCGACGGGCCTCGCCCGTGAGGACGTACGGCCGGAGGGGCTGCCCTGGCAGGAGCCCGACGAGGCGTTCACCGTGCCCGCCGGCCGCACCGACCTGCACCGCACCATCGACACCGAGGGCCGCAGCACCGACCGCCGCGCCGACTTCGACGCCGTGTACGGCGACTGGGACGCCCTGCGCGAGGCCGCCGCGCCCGGCATGGTGCCGCAGCGTGTGGACACCGACGTGCGGGACGCCCTGCGGCAGGCCGCCGACGACCCGACGCGGCTCACCGACGACCAGGCCCTCGCCCTGCTGCACGCCGACGGGCCCGCGCTGGACGCGCTGTGCCGGATCGCCGACGACGTCCGCCGCGACACGGTGGGCGACGACGTCACGTACATCGTCACGCGCAACATCAACTTCACCAACGTCTGCTACACCGGCTGCCGCTTCTGCGCCTTCGCCCAGCGCCGTACCGACGCCGACGCCTACACGCTCTCGCTGGAGCAGGTCGCGGACCGGGCCGCCCAGGCCTGGGACGTGGGCGCGGTCGAGGTGTGCATGCAGGGCGGCATCCACCCGGACCTGCCCGGCACGGCGTACTTCGACATCGCGCGGGCGGTGAAGGCCCGCGTGCCCGGCATCCACGTGCACGCCTTCTCGCCGATGGAGGTCGTCAACGGCGCGACCCGCACCGGCATGTCGATCCACGACTGGCTGACCGCCGCGAAGGAGGCGGGCCTCGACTCGATCCCCGGCACGGCCGCCGAGATCCTGGACGACGAGGTGCGCTGGGTCCTCACCAAGGGCAAGCTGCCGGCGGCCACCTGGATCGACGTCGTCTCCACCGCCCACGAGCTGGGCATCCGGTCGAGCGCGACGATGATGTACGGGCACGTGGACCAGCCCCGCCACTGGCTCGGCCACTTCCGCACGCTCTCCCGCATCCAGCAGGAGACGGGCGGCTTCACGGAGTTCGTCACGCTGCCGTTCGTCCACACCAACGCGCCCGTCTACCTGGCGGGCATCGCCCGGCCGGGACCGACGGCCCGCGACAACCGCGCGGTCACCGCGATGGCCCGGCTGCTGCTGCACCCGCACATCCCGAACATCCAGACCAGCTGGGTGAAGCTGGGCGCCGAGGGCGCCGCCGAGATGCTCCGCTCGGGCGCGAACGACCTGGGCGGCACGCTCATGGAGGAGACCATCTCCCGCATGGCCGGCTCCGGTTACGGCTCCTACAAGTCCCTGCGCGACCTGGAGGCCATCGCCGACGCCGCCGGCCGCCCGTCCCGGCTGCGGACGACGCTGTACGGGGAGGTGCCGGAGGAGCGGGCCACGACGGCCAGGTCGTCGGACGGGCACCTGCCCGAGCTGCTGCCCGTCCTCACCGACTGACGCCCGCGCGACGAGAAAAGGGGCGCCGCTCCGAGCCGGTGTCACGGCCCGGAGCGGCGCCCCGACGGGACGGTCACGAGGTATTGCACGGGGTCTCGGCCTCCTCCTCCGGCTTCGGTGCGGGCCGTGGACAGCAGCCCGACCGTCAGGGCCCGTATCGCCCCGCCGCGCCGTGGCCCGATGCCCCGGAAAGACACTCTTGGTGTCAAAAGTAACTCTCTCCTCTGCCGACAACTCCGCCGCCGCGCACCGACTTTCGGCCACGCGAGCGTATCCGCGGCGCCCCTGCGGCCGGTGGGGGAACGGTGCAGGTCACAGACGTGCGGGCGGCATGTTCGAGGAGTTGGACGCGGTGGCGTACGGATGTGATCCGGCCTGTCCTCGCTTGTCCCGGACTGTCCCGCGGAGAGCCCCGGACGCCCGGCGGCCGTTCGATTACAGTGCTGGGCCGGAGCAGTGCTGGGCGGAGTCACCACATGGGGGAGGGCCTGCGGTGAGTACCACGGCGGCAGCGGTCTGGGGCCGGGCCGAGCAGCAGGACTTCCGCGCCCGCGTACGGGGCTGTCTGCTCGGCGGCGCCATCGGCGACGCGCTCGGCGCGGGGGTCGCCGACCTGCCCGTCGAGGCCATCCGCGAGGTCCACGGCCCGGACGGCCCGGCCGAACCGGTCCCCGCGTACGGGCGGCGCGGCGCCGTCACGTCCGCCACACAGCTCACCCTGTTCACCGTGGACGGTCTGATCCGCGCCCAGGTGCGCCGCGACACCGGCGCCTGGCACCCGCCGACCGACGTCCACCGCGCCTATCTGCGCTGGGCGGCCACGCAGCGGGACTGGGGCCCCGACGAGCGCCGCAAGGACAACGGCTGGCTCGCCCGCGAGGAGTGGCTGTACACCCGGCGCGGCCCGGGCCGCGCCGTGCTCACCGGCCTCGCCGACGACGTCCTCGGCACGCTCGCCCGGCCGAAGAACCCCACCGCCAGGGACGCGGGCGCCGTCGTGCGCTCCGCGCCGTTCGGGCTGCTGGTCGGCTGGGAGCCGCACCTGGTGTGCCAGCTCGCCGTCGAGTGCGCCGCGCAGACGCACGGCCACCCCACCGCGTACCTCGCGGCCGGCGCGTACGCCGTGACCGTGCACGGGGTGGCGCGCGGCCAGGACATCGAGACGGCCGTACGCGGCGCCCTCACGCAGCTGTCCCAGCGCCCGGGGCACCAGCCGGTGACGGACGCCCTGGGCAAGGCCCTGTCGGCCGTACGCCAGGGGGTGCCCTCGCCGGAGCGGATCGCGTCGCTCGGCGACACCGACGGCGAGGCCGCCGAGGACGCGCTCGCCATCGCCGTGTACTGCGCGCTGGTCGGCGAGGACGTCCGGCACGGGCTGCGCCTGGCCGTCACCCACGACGGCCCGTCCGCCGAGACCGGGGCCCTGACGGGCGGGCTGCTCGGGGCGCTGCACGGCGAGACCGCCCTCCCGCCGGCCTGGCTGGCCGAGCTGGAAGGGCGGCCCACACTGCTGGAGCTGGCCGACGACTTCGCCATGGAGATGACGCAGGGCCCGGCCCTGCACACCGCCACGGCCGCCGCCCCCGGCTGGCTGGCCCGCTACCCGCGCGACTGACCGGCCGCCGCCCCGGGCAGGCCGGCCGCTCCCTCGGCGTCGCCGTCCTCGTTGATCTTGTCCAGTACGGCGTCCCGCTCAGGGGTGTCCTCCGGCTTGAGGAAGCCGATCAGGATGTACAGGACCAGCGAGGTCGCCACCGGCGAGACGATCTGGACCTGCAGCTCCACGCCGCTGATGCCGTAGTTGGTGAGCCAGAACGCGAACAGGCCGGCCGCCCACGACCCGAGCGCCGCCGTCGGCCCGGACCTGCGGAACGCCCGCAGCAGCCCCAGCATGAACGGGATCGCGATCGGTCCCATCAGCCCGGCCACCCACTTGATCACGACGGTGATGATGTCCTTGAACGTCGGCGAGTTGACCTGCGTGGCCACGGCCATCGACAGCGCCAGGAACGCCACCGTCGACCAGCGCGCGGCCAGCAGCGCCGCCCGGTGCGTCCAGCCGCGCGCCGCCTTCGACAGCACGGGCGCGATGTCCCGGGTGAACACGGCGGCGATGGCGTTGGCGTCCGATGAGCACATCGCCATCGTGTGGGAGAAGAACCCGACGATGACCAGACCGAGCAGGCCGTGCGGCAGCAGCTGCTCGGTCATCAGGGCGTACGAGTCGGAGGCGTCCGGCTTCTCCGGCGTCACCAGCAGCGGCGCGCACCACATCGGGAAGAACAGCACCAGCGGCCAGACGAGCCACAGCAGCGACGACAGGCGCGCGGACCGGGTCGCGGCGCGGGCGCTGGGCGTGGCCATGTAGCGCTGCGCCTGGTTCCACATGCCGCCGTTGTACTCGAAGGTCTTGATGAAGAGGAACGCCAGCAGGAACGTCACGGTGTACGGCCCGGCCGTCGGCTCCGCGTGCCCCTGCAGCTCGGGCCGGTCCCACACGGTCCACAGGGCGCTGACCCCGCCCAGCTCGGCGAGCACGGCGACCAGCATGGCGATGCCGGCGAAGAACTGGATCACGAACTGGCCCAGTTCGGTCAGGGCGTCGGCCCACAGCCCGCCGACCGTGCAGTAGATGCCGGTGACGACACCGGTGATGAGGATGCCCTGGTTGAGCGAGATCCCGGTGAAGACCGACAACAGGGTGGCGATGGCCGCCCACTTGGCGCCCACGTCGACGATCTTCAGCAGCACGCCGGACCAGGCGAGCGCCTGCTGCGTGGGCAGGTTGTAGCGGTTCTTCAGGTACTCCAGCGGCGAGGCCACCCGCAGCCGCGAGCGCAGCCGGTTGAGCCGGGGCGCGAAGAGGTTGGCACCGATGGCGATGCCGACGGCGATGGGGAACGACCAGGTGACGTACGAGGTGACGCCGTAGGTGTAGGCGATGCCCGCGTACCCGGTGAACATCACCGCGCTGTAGCCGGACATGTGGTGCGAGATGCCGGACAGCCACCACGGCATGCGGCCGCCCGCGGTGAAGAAGTCGCTGACGTTGTCCACGCGTTTGTGGGACCAGATGCCGATGGCCACCATCACGCCGAAGTAGCCGATGAGCACGGCCCAGTCGAGACTGTTCATGTGCCCCCTCCAGGGGTCCGCCTTGTGAACGCCACGGCACTTCGTCGGTTCCGTGCGGCCAGCGGGCGCCCCCGTGCGGGAGCGGGGACTTCGGGGATTGAACCGTCTGTTCGGGCGGGCGGTCAAGACCATAGATGGTCACGTATGTGAACGCAGGTCAGCTCGACGAACGGCTTTACCTGTTCTTGACCCTCGGTGCCGTTGTCGGCGCCCACGCCGCGGACACACGATGATCGGACACTTCGTCAGGCTCCGTACGCACGCACGCAGACGACCGCCCGGGACGCGGGTCCCGTGCGGTCGTGGGAGGGGGAGGCAGGCTGGGCAGGGGAGGAGGGGGCCGGGGAGGCCGGGTCGGGCGGTGCGCCCGCACCCACACTGGCAAGTACCGGTGGGTAAGTCGACCGGCACGTACGCAAAGGAGCGGAAAGAAACGACAAAGAGCCGAGCCCCCTCGGCCGGGACGGCGGACCAGTCGAGAGGGCTCTTCGGTGGTGCGGGGGGAGGGCAGGGCTCAGAGGGAGCCCGTGGTCACTTCCCGGACGAACGCGTTCCAGGCGTCGGACACGAACGTGAGGGACGGGCCCGCGGGAACCTTCGAGTCGCGGACGGCGATCGCCGCGACGACGGGGGACTTGACCTCGACGCATGCGCCGTTCCCCCCGGAATAAGAGGACTTGGTCCAAGTGTCCGTGGCACCCTGAATAATGGCCATGTTCTACGCTCCGGTTCTGGCTGGTAGGAGTCGCGCCAACCTTCAGGCTGGCGTGATCGACGCTACTCGCCGGCATCCGTGGGCGGGACAGGCGTTCACTCGACCGGATGGCATATTCACGGGCGGTCTTCCGCTGGGAGCCGGCCGGGGTGTACCGTGCCGGCTTCCTCTACGGCGGATCGGTCAATTCCGGAAAACCCCCACAACATGACCAGCGGGGGCCGGGTCAGCGACCGGCGTGGTCCTTGGCCACTTCTGCGATGAACTGCCGGGTCTGTTCCACGTTCAGCGCCTGGGCGCGCAGATGCTCGTACATCACGCTGTAGCGCTGCACGTCGTTCGGCTTCTCCAGATAGAGGTCGCTCGTGACGCCCTCGATATGGACGACGGACGAATCCGTCGCGTCGGGGAACTCCAGGATCGCGTAATGCCCGCTGATCCCCGGATGCGCGCCCATGTCGAACGGCAGCACCTGCACCGTCACATGCGGCAGATGGGACTGCTCGATCAGCGATTCCAGCTGCTCCACCATGAGCTGCTTGGAGCCCACGACCCGGCGCAGCGCCGACTCGTCGATCACCGCCCAGAGCCGCAGCGGCTGTTCGGCGTCCTTGATGCGCTCCTGGCGGCGCGTACGGACGTTGACGCGTTTCTCGATGTCGGCCGGCGAGGTCTCCGGCAGCGCCCCGGTGATCAGCGCTTCCGCGTACTGCCGGGTCTGCAGCAGTCCCGGCACGATCTGCGGCTCGTACACCCGCAGCGAGGCGGCGTCGGTCTCCAGGCCGATGTAGACGCTGTACGGGATGTCGCCGAACGCGTGCCACCAGCCTTGCTGACGCGAATCCTTGGCCATCTGCATCAGCGAGTCGACGATGCGGTGGTCCTCGACCTCGTACACCCCGCACAGGTCGCGGACGTCGCGCTGGCTGATGGAACGACGGCCGTTCTCCAGCCGGCTGATCTTCGACTGGGAGACCAGCAGCCGCTCGGCCACCTCTTCCGCCGTCATGCCTTTGAGTTCGCGCAGCCGGCGGAGCTCCTGACCCAGTCTGCGTCGCCTCACGGTGGGATTGACATTGGACGCCACGGGAACTGCACCTCCGGCTGCCTGACTGTTGCTGGCGTTGCTCTGCGTATCTACTGCTCAGCAGACTGCCACCAAAGGGCCGACGGCGCTGGAGAATTGCCACACGTGTGAGCATCCGCGAACGCGCGGGACCGCCCAGGGGGCCGTCCCGCGCGCTCCTGCGGCTCCCGGACCGGGTCTTCGGGGACGCCGGTGCGGCGGACGTGCGGATGTGCGAGGTGGTGCGGTGGTGCTGCGCTGCGTGATGCGCGCTGTGCTGCGTCGCTCCGGGCGTCGCTCGGTGCGCTGTTCAGTGCGCTGTTCAGTGCGCGGCGACGCGGGCCATGGACCCGGGGCGCGCCTGGGACCGCACCGGTACCGCGGCGGCCTGCCGGCCGGCGCCGCCCGGGGCGGGTGAACGGCGCGGCTGTGCGGCCACTCCGTTCTGGACGTCCATCACGGCGTGCGCCACGAGGCCGCCCATGGGGTCGTGCCTGATCAGATCCCGGAGCCGGGAGCGCGACGAACGCCCCTCGTTACCGGGGTAGAGGTGCTTGCCGAGCCCGACCGCGTGGGCCAGTGCGGCGAGCGCCGCGGTCCGCGGGTCCGGCGGTACGCCGGTGCGGATCGCCGAATCCAGCCGGGCCCTGATCTCCCGGCTGATCGCCGTGTCCGTCGCCTGGTAGCGAGTCGTCGGCAGCACCCCGCACATCTGGCCCTCGACGGCATGCACCATGCCGCACCGTTCCAGATGCGAGAGATACGTCTGGCGGAGCCCCAGTCGGGGCCCGCCGATCCAGTGGACGGCCCGTACCGGACTGCCGCGCCTGCGCAGCAGCTCCAGTGCGGAGTCCAATGTCGGATCTCCGGTCGGCCGTGGCATCACCACGGCGATACGATCCCCGTCTGGGGCTATCCGTCCTGCCAGAGCCAGCTCCACTAGCTGTGCTCCGGCGAGGCCGAGGTCGAGCGACTGCGGCTGCGCTGTGGTACCCGTGGCCGGGTCCAGAGCGAGCAGCAGAAGCTCCTCCGGAAGTGTTCTGCGGCTCCTGCCCATCCATGCCTCCCCGCGTGGATGAATGACAGGGTGACCCCTCTCACATTCATCTGTCGAGAGCGCCTGTGCGCTTCGTACGGGAACCGGCAGGTATGTCGTTCTCGTCTTGCACGGGAGCCAAGGGCTCACACAGGACACTGGTACATGGTTCGGACAACGCATTGGTTGAGGAGGCACGGTGGCGGGCGAGTCCCCCGACAAGTCGGAGCAGCGGAAGTCGCCGGGGGGGAAGGCTCCGGCCGGGCGGGATCCGAGGCTTGCCGCCTTCGGTGACGCTCCGTCGTCGGACGGGGACGGGAAGGCCGGTGCGAAGCCGGTGACCGTCGACCAGCCGACCGCGGTCTTCAAGGCGTTCACGCCTCCCAAGGATGCGGACAAGCCGGACGAATCGCACGAAACGCCCGCCAACTCGGAAGGGAAGCCCTCCGTTCCGGCCGCCGCCGCGCCCGTGGACCAGCCCACGGCGGTCTTCAGTGCCGTCCAGAGGCGCCCGGAGCGCCAGGGGGCTGTCGACCAGCCGACGGCGGTGTTCAAGGCCGTCGTGCCCAAGTCCGGCGCGGGCGCGTCGACTGGCGTGGCCGACAAGACGGACGAAGCGGAAAAGGCCGACAAGGCTGGCAAGGTCGACGAGGACGGCAAGGCCGGCAAGGCCGAGAAGGCCGCGCCGAAGTGGGCCACGGCTACGGACACGGACGAGGCGGAGTCGACGTCGGAGCCGGACGCGGACGCCGAGGCCGGCGCCGAGGCCGACTCGGACTCCGACTCCGACTCTGCGGAGGTTGCGGAGGCGGAGGCCGAGCCCAACGCCGAGGAGAAGGTGGAGGCCGAGCCGGAGGTCGACGCGAAGGCGGAGTCGGAGTCGAAGCCCGAGCCGAAGGCGGAGGCCAAGCCCGAGACCGGCGCCAAGCCGCAGCCGAAGTCCGCGACCCAGGAGAAGGCAGCCCCCGCCGCCGAACCCAAGCCCAAGCCCGAGCCCGTATCGTCCGACTCCGACTCCAACGCGGGCCCGGAGTCCGACTCCGGGTCCGACTCGGAGCGTACGAGCACGTTCGTGCCCCTGCGGGCCGACGACGTGCGCCCGGCGGCCCGTACCACCGTCCCCGCGCCCGCCCCGGCCCCCGCGTCCGCCGCCGTGACGGCGCCCGCGCCCGCGGTCACCCCGCCGTCGCTGACCGAGGCCGAGCGGACCAAGCAGCAGCCGATGCCGCCGCGGCCGCCGCTCGACCTGCTGGCCGAGCTGACGAACACGCCGCCTCCGCCGGAGACACCGGTCCGTACGCTGGTCAGGCGTATCAAGATCTGGACGCCGCTGGTCCTGCTGCTGGCGATCATCTTTGCGACCGCGCAGGTGCTGCGGCCGCTTCCGGAGCCGAAGCTCGCGATGTCCGTCGAGGCGACGTACACCTTCGAGGGCGGACAGCTGAAGATGCCGTGGCCGAACGACGGCCAGGGCGCGGTCGAGGTCGAGGGCGTCGGCGTCATCGGTACGTACGGGGCGCAGAAGCCCGCCCCGACGGCGAGTGTCGCCAAGACGATGACGGCGTACGTGATCCTCAAGAACCACCCGATCAAGGACATGAACGGCGGTCCGCTGATCGAGGTGGACCAGCTGACGGAGGAGCAGTCCCACAATCCGGACTGGTCCGTGGCGCACGTCAAGAAGGGGCAGAAGTTCACCGAGGGGCAGATGCTCCAGATGCTGATGATCCCCTCGGCGAACAACGTGGCGCATCTGCTGGCGCGCTGGGACGCCGGGACCGAGGAGGCGTTCCTCAAGAAGATGAACGACGCCGCCAAGGACCTCGGCATGACGAACACGACGTACACGGACCCGAGCGGTTTCGAGAAGACGACCGTGTCGACGCCGATGGACCAGCTGAAGCTGGCGAAGGCGGTCATGCAGTTCAAGCCGTTCCGCGAGATCGTCAACCTGCCCGACCTCACGCTTCCCGGCGTGCCGAAGATGTTCAACGGCAACGCGATCCTCTCCGAGGGCGGAGTCGGCGGTATCAAGACGGGCTCGTCCACGCCGGCCGGTGGCAATCTGCTGTGGGCCGCGTACACGAAGATCGACGGCGAGTACCGGAGGATCGTCGGCATCGCGATGGGCGCGCAGAACGCCACGACGGTGCGCGAGAAGCTGGACCTGGCGGTCAAGACGTACAGCCTCGGCCTCATCAAGGCGGCGCAGGAGGGTGTCACGTCGGCGACCGTCGTGAAGAAGGGCGACGTCGTCGGGTACGTGGACGACGGGCTGGGCGGCCGGACGCCGCTGGTCGCGACCCAGGACCTCAAGCCGCTCGGCTGGGCGGGTCTGAAGGTCGAGCTGAAGCTGACGGACGGCGGCAAGCGGGTGCCGGGCACGGCGGCGGAGGGCACGGTCGTGGGCGAGCTGTCGGTCGGTTCCGGTGGGGGCAAGGTGAGCGTGCCGGTCGCGCTCGAGCGGAACCTGGAGGAGCCGGGCTTCGGGGCGAAGCTCACGCGCATCGCCTGACGCGGCACACGAGGGGAGCGCCCCGGTGGTTCGACTGCCGGGGCGCTTCCGCGTGTTAGCGTCCGAGGCCGCACGGCAAGGCGCACGGCAAGGCGAACGGCAGAGCGACGGTGAGGGACGAGGGGGGCGTACGGATGCGGCGCTTGGTCACGCCAATCACGCCAGTCATGCCAGTCACTCCGGTCACGGTGGCGACGGTGCTGGCCGCGCTGCTGCACGTCGTGTGGTTCGTGGCGGTGGCGAACAGCGGCGGGGACCTGGCGGCGCAGGACGCGTGGGCGGAGTTCGTGGGGCGGCACCCCGACTCGGCGTACAACCTGGCCTGGTACGGCGGGATGCACCCCGTGTCGTACAGCGTGGTGTCGCCGTATGTGATGGCGCTGCTCGGGGTGCGGACGACGATGATGGTCGCCGGGACCGTGTCGGCGGCGCTGACGGCGCTGATCCTGGTGCGGCTGCCGGCGGTGCGCAATCCGATGGCGTGCGCGCTGGCGGCGGTGTTCGCGTTCGTGTGCAACGCGCTGTCGGGGCGTGTGACGTTCGGGCTGGGCCTGATGGTGGCGCTGGGGGCGGCGGCGACGGTCTTCTGCCTGCCGGAGCGGTGGCGTGGGCGGCGCGCGGTGCGGGGCGTGGTGGCCGGGCTGCTGTCGGCGCTGGCGACGGCGGCGAGTCCGGTGGCGGGGCTGTTCCTCGGTGTGGTGGCGGCGGCGCTGTTCCTGACGGGGCGGCGGGCGGCGGCGTTCGCGCTGGGGCTGCCGCCGGTCGTGGTGGTGGGCCTGTCGGCGTGGCTGTTCCCGTTCGCGGGCACGCAGCCGATGTCGTTCGGGACGGTGGTGCTGCCGTTCGTGTTCGGGGTGCTGGCGGTGGTGCTGGTGCCGGCGGAGTGGCGGACGGTCCGGGTGGCGGGCGCGGTGTACGCGGCGGGGACCCTGCTGACGTGGCTGGTCGACTCGCAGGTCGGCTCCAATGTGACGCGGCTGCCGATGCTGTTCGCGGGGGTGGTGCTGATGGCGGCGCTGCCGTACGCGGCGCGCCGAGGCGTCCGCCGGCAGGCGGTCCTCGTCTCCTTGTTGGTGCTCACCGGCTGGGTCGGCTTCAAGAGCGTGGACGACGTGGTGCGTACGGCTCCGCAGGCGTCGTGGGCGCACGACGCGGCACCGCTCGTCGACCAGCTGAAGCGGCGCGGGGCGGAGGGGGCGCGGGTCGAGGTCGTCCCGGCGCGCAGCCACCGCGAGGCGTCGGCACTGGCGCCGTACGTCAACCTCGCGCGGGGCTGGAACCGCCAGGCCGACCTGGATCGCAACCCGCTCTTCTACGACAAGTCCCTGAACGCCGAGAACTACCGGCAGTGGCTGGACCGGTGGGCGGTCCACTGGGTGGTCCTCCCGACGGGAGGCACGCCCGACACGGGCGCCCAGGAGGAGACGCGGCTGGTCAAGGCGGGCCTGCCGTACCTGAAGGAGGTGTGGTCGGACGCCAACTGGCGCCTGTTCGCGGTCGAGAAGCCGACGCCACTGGCGACTCCGGCGACGACGACTCGCACGTCCGCGAACGCCATGAAGCTCCACGTCTCCCGACCGGGCAAGGTCCTGATCCGCGTCCCGTACTCCCCGTGGCTCTCGCTGGTGGACGACAAGGGCACCAAGCTGGACGGAACCGGCGGCCGGGGCTGCCTGCGCCCGGCGACGCGTACCGCGGAGGGCGACGAGTGGACGGAACTCGTGGCCCCCGAGCCGGGCGTGTACCACCTGGGGTCCCCGTACAGCCTCCCCAGGGGCACACCCTGCCCCTGATCAGCGGGGCGGCAGATCGCCGTTGCCGCCCATGTTCGCGACGATGCGCCGCAAGACATTGATGGCGGTGACGAAATCCCCCTCGTCGATCCCCTCGTGCGCCCGCTCATGAACCCGAAGGTTCCGCTCACGAGCCCGCAGCCGCGCGGCCTCACCCTCGGGGGTCAAAGTGAGGAGACCGTCCTCCTCCGTCATCCACCCCCGCCCCACGAGGTCGTCGAAGACGCCACCGAAGTCGGTCCCGAGATCGTCGTACGACGCGAGCCGCTCGACGAGCGCCTCCCGCCCCCACGTACCGGGCGCGGCGGCCACATGGTTGAGCGTCCACCAGTGAGCCTGCCCGAGCCCCTCCACGCCCAGCGCCTCCCGAAGCCCCGCGACAACCCGCCGCCCGGCCTCAGAACTCCACCACCCGATGGGCTGCCCGGCCACGTCCTCCGCCGAATACTCCTTGATGTCCACGCGGGCCCCCTCCAATTGATCACTAGGACGCTCCCGACGGTAAAACCTCTACTTCACTTGAGGTCAAGTGGGAAGGAAGGACTGCTACGTCCCCCAGCAGGACGGGACCCGCGCGTGCAAGTTCACCTGCGGCAGGACCTGGGAGGAGTGCGACGCCAAGCGCCGCGCGCTCCTCGACAAGGTCGACAGCGGCATCCTGGTGCCCACCCGCTCGGCCAGCTGTCCGAGTGGCTGCCGTACTGGCTCGACACCTTCGTCAAGCCGCCGCGCCGCACTCTCGGCACGTACGACAAGCATGAATCGCACGTCCGCCTCTGCCTCGTCCCGGTGATCGGCTCCAAGCGTCTGGAGTCCCTCGGCGTCGCCGACGTCCGACGGTTCCTCGTCCAGATGGAAAAGAAGACCACGGCCGCCACGGCCAAGGAGTCACACCGGGTCCTGCGGACCGCCCTCACCGCCGCCTGCTGTGAGGAGCTGCTCTCCCGCAGTGTGGCCTCCCTCGTCGAGCCGCCCAGGACGAAGGCGCGGGGCTGCGGGGCGAGCTGGTCGGGCCGCGCTGGGCGGACGTCGATCCTCGGCCACAGCCAGCACGCAACGTGAGGCGATCAGCATGCACCGGCTGCTGAGAAGGCGGCCCGGCCGTGAGTGACCGCCGCCGTTGATGTCAGCTGTAGATGTCAAAGGGCAGGTACGGATCTTCGTACCTGCCCTTTGAGCTGGTGCCCCCGGCAGGATTCGAACCTGCGACACCCGCTTTAGGAGAGCGGTGCTCTATCCCCTGAGCTACGGAGGCCTGGGACCGCCCCTGGAGGCGGTCTCAGACAGGGTAGCGGATGCGGGTGGGCCCATGGGGGCGGGGGCGAGGCCGCTCCGGACCGGGTCAGGCCATGTGTGCTGCCAAGCGGCTCGCCACGTGTGCCGCGTCGCGGCCGATGCCGCGCAGGGCGTTGGAGGACAGGCTGCGCTGCCACTCCAGGCCGGTGAACGCCAGGCCCGGGTGGAGGAGGGAGATGCCTGCTCGGTGGGCCGGGCGGCCGGTTGTCGGGTTCAGTGCCGGCAGGTCCGCCAGGTACGGCAGGTCGGGGCGGAAGCCGGTGGCCAGCACGATCGTGTCGACCTCCTCCGTGGTGCCGTCCGGCCAGGTCACCGTGCGGTCCTCGGTCGCGGTGAACAGCCTGCGCCGGTCCGGCGCCCCCTTCGCGAGCGCCGCGCGGTAGCGGCCGTCGTCGATGACCGGCTGGCTCGGCGGGTTGCGCAGGAACAGCCCGAACGGCGCCGTGTCGAGGCCCGTACGGGTGAGCCAGACGTGCAGGTCCCGGCCGAGGTGGAACTGGCGGGCCAGCCGGACCGGCTTGCGGGAGGCGAGCGTCGCACGGGCCACCGTCGCCAGTTCGGCGGCGATCTGTACGGCGGAGTTGCCCGCGCCCACGACCACGACCCGCTGCCCGGCGAAGGGCGCCGGGCTGCGGTACTCGGCGGAGTGCAGGACCGTTCCCGTGAAGGCGTCGAGGCCGGGCAGTACCGGTCGGTGGGGGCTGCCGAACGTCCCCGACGCCGCGACCACCGCCCGCGCCGCGAGCCGGTCGCCGCCCCGCAGCTCCACCGTGAAGCCCGGGCCGTCGGGGCGGACCGCCGTGACGCGGCTGTGCGTACGGACCTCGGCGTCGAGGCGTGCGGCGTACGCCGTGAGGTACGCCGCCACCTCGTCCCGGTGCGGATAGTGGTCCGGGTCGCCGGGGAACGGCATCCCCGGCAGCGAGCAGAACCGCGCCGGCGAGAACAGGGTGAGGCTGTCGTAGTAGTACGGCCACGACCCGGCCGCCCGGCCGGACGCCTCCAGGACCACCGGCCGCAGCCCCCGCCGCAGCAGGGCGTGGGCGGTCGCCAGCCCCGCCTGGCCCCCGCCGACCACCGCGACGTCCACGTGCTCCATGAGAACCCCCCTGATTTCGATGTCCGTCTATGTTGGCATCGCTCGAATCAGGGTTTGTCGGGGGCCCCTCGCCCCCGCCGTGCCGTTACGACGTCAGTCGGGTCGCGGCCCGGCCGCTCAGGTGTCCCACCATCCACGCCACCAGGGCGCCCCCGCCCACCGTGGCGGCGAGCGCGGTCGAGGAGAAGCCGCCGCCCTGTAGCAGCGCGATGAAGAACACCGCGTGCCAGGCCGTCACGGCCACCGCCAGGACCGTGGCGGCGACCAGCGGGACCGTCAGGTACCAGAAGGCGAGGGAGTGTGTGTCTTTGTGACGGTCCGTCAGTCTTCCCCGGTAGTGGCGGGCGAACTCGGCCGCCGCGCTCACCCCGCCCGCCAGCAGCAGGAGCGCGAGCCCGAGGGAGCCGAACAGCAGCACCCAGTTGTTCTGCCGTTCCTTCGTCGCGGCGCCGACCAGCCAGGTCTCGCCGAAGGTCTCCACGTTCACCGCCGGCAGCAGCGCGTAGGCCGCTCGCTCCACCTCGGCCCGCCCGCCGGGCGAGCCGGTGAGGACGATGAGGGAGCCGCGCAGCTTGTCGGTCCGCAGGCCGTTCGCGGCGGCCTGGACGCTGATCGTGGGGCCGTACCAGTTGCGGATCTCCCAGAAGCGCCGGTCGCCGCCCGTGGCCGTCCGCGGCGTGGCGGGGCAGTCGAGGCGCAGGGACCGCAGGGCGGCGCACGAGCCCTGGAGGAGCGACTCCTGCTGTCCGGCAGCCGTGTTCAGGGCCAGTACGTGGGAGCCCGCCGGGAGGCTCCGGGTGAACGACGCGATGATCGCCGGGGTCATCTCACGGCTCTGCACACTGAGCACGCTCTGCCCGATACGGGCCTCCGTGGAGCGCGCGGCCGCCGCCTTGTCGCCGGTGTCGCCGTTCAGCACCTGGAGCAGGGAGATCAGCCCGAGCCCCACGACCAGGAAGGTGGTCAGCCGGACCGCCGGGCCGGGGTGCGCGGCCGTCCAGCGCCCCGCGGTCCGCTGCCCCGCGCGGCCGGCGCCGGAGCCCCGGGCGGCCAGCGCATCGCCCAGCTTGCGCGCCGCCAGGACCACGACCGACGGCAGCATCACCCACATCACGACCGTGCCGCCGAGGAAGACCGCCGGGGCGGCGTCGCCCGTCAGGTACTGGCTGACCGCGATGGCCGCGACCCCCGCACCGCAGCCGATCAATCGCCAACGCGGCACCGGCGCGGGCAGCGGTGCGGCGACGGGCTCCTCTCCGTCGGCGCGGAGGCTCCGGGCGACGGCCGCCACGGCCGCCACGGCCAGGGTGAGCGCGAAGGACAGGAGCAGCGCGAGTCCGGCCAGGGGCCAGGCCCCGCCCAGGTCCGCGCTGTTGAGCGCATACCCGGTGGGAGGAAGCGCGATGTCCGTGGACACGGCCGCGAGCCAGGGGAGCAGCGCCAGGGCCGTCCCGGCCGCGACGGGCAGGGCCGCCTCGCGTACGGCCAGGAGGACGCGCCGGTGCCACGGCCCTTCCGGGAAGCGGAGCCCGTCGCCCCGCGTGCGCACGCGGGCGGCGACCACCAGCAGCACCAGTGCCGGTACGCCGGTCAGCACGCCCAGACCCAGCAGCACCCGGCTGAGCGGGCGTGCGTACAGCGCCTCGCCCATCGGGTACGTCTCGCCGAACCCCCGGACGTACATCCACGGTTGCCCGTCGCCGAGGTCGGGCGCCTGCGCGGTCCTGACGTACGCGAAGCGCTCCGAGGGCGCCATGAGCCCCGAGCCGTCGATGGTGCCCGCGAAGCGGCCGTACCGGTCGGTGATCCCGTCCTGGCGCCCCTGCTCGGCCAGTTCCGGGGAGAGCACGGCCTCCCCGGGGGCCGGCCAGCGGGGCAGGCCGGGCGGCGGCTGGGCACCGGGCTTCAGCGGGTGGAGGTAGATCACGGTGTGCGGGACGTCACCGACCGCGTCGACCGCCTCCCGCCACAGCGCCACGGCCTCCTGCGGGCGTTCGGTGATCACCGGTCCCCGTGCCTCGTTCCGCGCCTCGCGCCCGTCGTGCGTGGCGACGGCGGCGACGGCCCCCAGGGCGACTACGGCGACGGCTGCCGCCGCCGCGCACAGGGCCCAGAAACGCAGCCGGCGCCAGGGGCCCTCCGGGGCGGCAGGGGTGGCCGGGGCCTCCTCGCCGGGTGTCCTCCGGGTGTCGGTGTCGATGCTCATGCCGCCTCCCCCTCCGGGTCGGCGCCCGTGCGCGGCTCGGCCACCTGAGGACCGGCCGGCTTCCCGGCTGTCACCATCGTTCGCTCCCCCAATGTTCGTTCCAGGTCCGGAAAACATGACCGCCGGGCCAGCCATGGAGCGGCTGGCCCGGCGGAGGCGACCTTGGTCAGAGGTCGTCAGAACTCTTCAGAACTCTCAGAACTCGTCAGAGACTCGTCGGAGAACGCAGATCAGGGAGCGACCCAGCCGGAGCAGTCGTCCCCGTCCCAGTCGTTCTCGTCACAGGCCTTGAACTTGATGACCTTGGAGCCGTCACCGGAGTACACGGTGGTGTTCGGGCCGCTGTGGTTCCACAGCGTCCGCTTGGTGCCGGCGCTGGCCTGACGGTAGTACTCGGCCTTGGCCGGGTCACCGTCGTTGCTGCCGTCCTTGATCGCGATGATGCCCGAGTCGTTCTTGGCGGGAGACCAGGCAGTGGCGCCTCCGCCCTTGGCGGTGGCCGCGATCGCGGTGGCGGTGGGAAGCAGGAGTCCGGTGGCGAGCACCGCTCCGGCGACGAACTTGAGCTTGGACACTTCGTTTCCCCCTCAGTGTCAAGTGGCCGTAGAACGGCCTGAGTTGGTCGCTAGTGATCGTTCATGAAGGCGCTTTCGCGGGTCAAGGGATTTCGGTTGTCGCCGATCGATCAGTGGTGTGGGGATTGTGTGGTGTGTGAGCGAGAAGTGAAGCGCGGGGAGGGGGTGAGGCGGTACGAGACCGTCCGCCCCCGTGGGAGGACGAGACGGACGGCCGTCGTTCCGGACGTCCCGGGGTCGAGCGTCAGGCACCCGGCCAGGCCGTCGTGCGCCACTCGCGGATCTCCGCCGCCGGGTCGACCTCCCGGTGCGCGGCGAGCGCGGCCGTCAGGTCGTGGTGGACCGTGACCTCCGGCCGGGAGCCGTCCGGGCCGAGGGCGCCGTCGGACAGGAGGGTGCCCTCCGGGTCGGCGGAGCCGTCGGCCGGGAGCGCGGCCAGTTCCGGCCTCCGGCCCTCCGCCTCCAGGCGGCGGCACGCCTGGGCGACGGCCAGCCGGCCGCTCACCGACCAGCCGCGCAGCTCCGTCAGGTCGAGGATCACGGGTCCGGAGCCGCGGGCCACGACCCAGCCGACCGCGCCGGTGAAGCGGTTCACGGCGTCGGCGCCGAGGAAGCCGGCCAGGGAGAGGATGCCGAGGCCCTCCTGGGTGGTGTAGCGCCACTCGATCGTCATCGTCATCGCCTCGATTCCTGCCGGGGAGCGTCAGGGGCGGTGCCATGCGGAGGGAACCGCCCACGTCGTCGGCAATCTGCCATGCCCGAACCGGCCGCCCCACCCCGCCCCCTGAAGCCCGCCCCGTCCCGCCCCCTGAGCCCGGCCCCGGCCGCCCGCGCCGGCTCCTGTAGCGTCCGACCGTGCCGCACCACCACACCACCGCCCAGGCCGAGGCAGCCCTCACCGCGCCCGGCGCGCCCTTCGCCGTCGTACGCGGAGAGGACGGCCGCCTCCAGTACGCGAGCGGCCCGCGCACGCTGCGCGAGTTCGTCGAGGCCACCTGGGCGCACGGCGAGCGGCCCTTCCTGATCGGCGAGGACGGCACCACGTACACGTACCGCGCGTTCTTCGCCGCGGCCTGTGCGCTCGCGCGCCGGCTCGTCGACGAGTACGGGCTGCGGCCCGGTGACCGGGCCGTGGTCGCGGGCCGCAACCACCCCGAGTGGCAGATCGCCTTCTGGGCCACCCAGCTCGCCGGGCTCGTCGCCGTCCCGCTCAACGCCTGGTGGACGCCCACCGAGTGCGCCCACGCCCTCGACGACTGCGCACCGAAGGTGCTCCTCGTGGACGACGAGCGCGTCGAGCGGGTCGCGGACTGGGCGCGGCGCCACGGCGTACCCGGCATCGTCTTCCACGGCGAGGGCGCCGAGGGGTTCGAGCCGTACGACGGGGCGGGCGCGGACCCGCTCCTCGGGCCGCCGCCCGTCGAGGTACGGCCCGAGGACGATGCCACGATCCTCTACACCTCCGGCACCACCGGCCGGCCCAAGGGCGCCGTCGCCACGCACCTCGCCCAGGCCGGTGCGGCGGTCGGCGCGCGGTACCAGGCGGCCGCGGCGGCGCTGGAGCGCGGCGCGATCCCCGGAACGGGCCGGCCGCCCGTGTCCCTGACGACGTTCCCCTTCTTCCACGCCGCGGCCTTCACCTCCGTCTACGGGGTGATGTCCGCCGGCGGCACGCTCGTCCTGATGCGGAAGTGGGACGCCACCAGGGCCCTGGAGCTGATCGCACGGCACCGGGTCACCCACTACGCCGGCGTCCCCGCCACCGCGCTGCAGCTCCTCGACGCGGCGGGCGGCGCGGGCCTGGACACCCTCACGAACTTCAACACCGGCGGGGCGGCCGCACCGCCCGAGATCGTGCGGCGGCTCACCGCGGAGTACGGGGAGCGCGTCGAGCCCCGCAACGGCTACGGCCTGACCGAGACGTGCGGGGGAGTGCTGGCCCACTACGGGGCCGCCTACCGCCGCGACCCCGGCTGCGTGGGCCGGCCCACCCCCGTCACCGAGACCCGCGTCGCCGGCCCCGACGGGCGCGCCCTGCCGGACGGCGAGGTGGGCGAGCTGTGGGTGCGGGGGCAGAGCCTGGTGCGCGGGTACTGGGGCGACGAGGGCGCCACTGCCGAGGCGTTCACGGCGGACGGGTGGTTCCGGACCGGGGACCTCGCGGTGGTCCGGGAGGGCGGACGGATCGCGGTCGTCGACCGCGTCAAGGACGTGGTCGTGCGGGGTGGGGAGAACGTGTACAGCGCGGAGGTGGAGGCGGCGCTGCACGCGCATCCGGCGGTGGCCGATGCCGCGGTGCTGGGCGTTCCCCATCCCGTCCTGGGCGAGGAGGTCGCCTGCGTCGTACGGCTGCGGGGTGGGGCGGCTGTCACGGCGGAGGAGCTGCGGACCCACGTCGGCGCGGGGCTCGCGCCCTTCAAGGTGCCGGCGCACGTGCGCATCCAGGACGCGCCACTGCCGCGCAACGCCGCGGGCAAGCTGCTGAAGGCGGAGCTCCGGGCGCTGCTGCGCGGCTGAGTCCACCGGGGGGTGAGCCGCCTACGCGGGCACCCCCGCCGGGGGTGAGCCGCCCACGGCCGGGTGGTCCCACCCACCCCCCCCGCCGGGGGTGAGCCGCGCACGCACGGGACGGGGGTGGACCGGGGGTCGCGCGCGCAGGATTGGCGGTGCTGGGACGCTTCGCGCTCCTGGGCCCGAGCGAGCCAATCTGAGCACGTGACCCCCGGGCCGCCACCGGACCCGCCCACCGTCGTGGTGCGTGGGGCCTCGGTCGTGTCCGGCGATTCTTTCCCCACCCCGCCCCTTCCCGAATCGGGGGCTCTGCCCCCGAACCCCCGCTCCTCAAACGCCGGAGGGGCTGATGTCGGCCCGGAGCCCTCAGTCACGCGCGGGTGATGCGTACGCGGTATGCGCCCGTGGGGAGTTCCGACAGGATCGTGATGCGGACGCGGTGTCTGCGGTCCAGGAAGCTCTGGCCAGGGCGGAACGGGGCGTCCGACAGTTCCGCGTGGACGTTCGGGCTGCGGGTGCAGCCGCCGCTGTCGCGCTCGCTGTCGACCACGGTGACCGGCCCCTGCCCGGTGTCCACGTGCGACCGGACCCGGTAGATCAGGACCCCCGGCTCGCACACGGCCTCGTCGTTGCCGTCCTGGGTGCGCACCTCCACGGCGTACCCGGACCTCCGGTTCAGCGGGATGAAAGCCAGCTTCGTGCCGCCGCCCGGCCGGGCCAGCGGGGTGAGCGTGTAGTCGCGGGTGCCGCGCCCCGCCACGCACCGGACCTGGTCGTTGTCGAGCCAGCCGAGTTTCCACTTGTGCCAGCCCAGCAGGTCGTTGTTGGCCCCCCAGTCCTCGGACATGATGTCCCAGTGCCCGACGGCCGAGCCGCCCCGCGAGGTGTACAGGTCGGGCAGCCCGAAGACGTGGCCGTTCTCGTGCGGCAGCACCCGGTACCCGGTCTCGTGGAACGAGCCCGAGCCGTCGTCCTGGCGGCTGTAGACGAAGGACGTGTTGGCGAGCGGCACCCCGTCCGCGAGGGGCGCCTCGTCGTTCCCCGAGAACGTCACGGACAGCACCGTGTCCAGCGCCGACGGCCCGGCGTTGGGCGTGACCAGCACGTTGACCAGGTCGTACGCGCTGAAGTCCACCCGTGTGTCGGCGGCCTTCACGATGTCCTCGACGAGCTGCCGGTACCCCGGCTCGTACGGCGAGCCGCGCTCGATCCCGTACGCGCGGAACGACCGCGGCATCCGCAGCCAGTCCGGCACGGGGGTCTCCGGGAGGTAGATGAGCCGCCCGTACGAGCTGGTGCGGAACCAGGCGGAGGTCTGCGGGAAGAACTCGGTGAAGCGCCGCATCGCGTGGCCCTCCCCCTCCGCGTCCGGAAAGTCGATCATCAGGGTCAGGGCCCGGACCAGCCCGGTCGAGCGCGCGTAGCCGGGGGCGGTGGGTATGCCCTCGGACATCTGGATCCCGGTCGCGTTCCTGATCCGGCAGGGCGCGAGGCCGTACCTGTCGGGCGCGGCGGCCGCTCCCGCCGTCGGGCCCGGACCCGTCGAGGCCGGGACCGTGCCGTTGAGGGTCGAGCTGGCCGTGGCGAGTGCCGCGACGGTCAGGGTCGTGACGGCGCCGATCGCGATCGTTCCGCGTATTCGCCGGCGGGTTCGCTGCTCCTGCATGCCCGTGCCCTCCGGTCGGCGGCAGCCGGCCGGATCCGGGCTGCGCTCCGTGCGCTCAGCCTGTGCCGGGGTGGGGGAGGGCGCGCGCCGGGTGGGCCGATCGTGGGTTTTCGGTCACCAATGGGTGTGATGCAGGTCACGGTGGTGGCGTGAAATAAGCGGGGACGGTCTCCCCGTTTGCATGGGTGTCATCGACAACCGGGGAACCTCTCCCCGGTTCGGAAGGCCAGAAGGCCGGAAGGCCGGAAACGGAAGGAGTGCCGTGGTGAGCACCAGCACCGCCCCCCTCAGCGGGACGCGCGACAGTGCGACGCGCCGCGGCGCCCGTCCGCGCGCCGACGCCCTGCGCAACCGGGAGCGGATCGTCACGGCGGCCCGCGAGATGTTCATCGAGTTCGGCCCGGAGGTGCCGCTCGACGAGATCGCCCGCCGGGCCGGCGTCGGCAACGCCACGCTCTACCGGCACTTCCCCGACCGCACCGCCCTGATCCACGAGGTCGTCGTCTCCGTCATGGCCCGGGTCACGGCACGGGCCGAGGAGGCCGCAGCCGAGGAGGCCGACCCCTTCGCGGCGGTACGGCGCTTCACGCACGCGGCGGCCGACGAGCGGTTCGGCGCGCTGTGCCCGATGCTCTCGGGGGCGTTCGACCGCGAGCACCCCGAACTGCTCGCCGCGCGCGACCGGTTGGAGGAGACCGTGCAGGGCCTCTTCGACCGGGCGCAGGCGGCGGGACGGCTGCGCCCCGACGTCGCCGTCGGCGACCTGATGGTCGCGCTCTCCCAGCTCACCCGGCCGCTGCCGGGCACCGCGTGCCTGGACATCGACCGGTTCGTCCACCGTCACCTCCAGCTCCTGCTGGACGGCCTGGAGGCGCCCGCGCGCTCCGAGCTGCCCGGTTCCGCCGCGACCCTGGAGTCGCTGCGGAAGCACGACCGCCCGTGACCTGACCGCGTGTCCGAGAACGACGCGCGCCTCCCTCCACCCACCGCCCGCAACAACACACCGCGTCCCGACACCGCGCCTCACGCCCGCTTTCACGCACCGCGCTTGCTTGCTCTTTCGCGCTGACGACCCGCTAGGTGGCTGCCCCCATGTCCGAAACACCCTCCCTCGCCCCCGATCCGAGCCGCTGGAAAGCGCTCGTCTTCATAGCCCTCGCCCAGCTGATGGTGGTCCTCGACGCGACCATCGTGAACATCGCGCTGCCCTCCGCCCAGCAGGACCTGGGCATCTCGGACGGCAACCGGCAGTGGGTCATCACCGCGTACGCCCTCGCCTTCGGCGGACTGCTGCTGTTCGGCGGGCGCGTCGCCGACCTGTGGGGCCGCAAGCGGACGTTCATCGTCGGCCTGCTGGGCTTCGCCGCCGCCTCCGCGCTGGGTGGTGCGGCCACCGGTGAGGCGATGCTGCTCGGTTCGCGCGCGCTCCAGGGCGCCTTCGGCGCGCTCCTCGCGCCCGCCGCGCTCTCGCTGCTCGCCGTGATGTTCACCGAGGCCCGCGAGCGCGCCAAGGCGTTCGGCATCTACGGGGCTATCGCCGGTGGCGGCGGCGCCGTCGGCCTGATCCTCGGCGGCTTCCTGACGGAGTACCTGGACTGGCGCTGGACGTTCTACGTGAACATCCCGTTCGCGGTGGTCGCCGCCGTCGGCGCGTACCTCGTCGTCCGTGAGCCGGCCGAGGGCCGCAACCCCTCCCCGCTGGACGTGCCCGGTGTCGTCCTGTCCACGCTCGGCCTGGTGGCGCTGGTCTACGGCTTCACGCGCGCCGAGTCGGCGGGCTGGACCGACGACTGGACGCTGGCCATGTTCGCCATCTCGGTGGCGCTGCTCGCCGGGTTCGTGCTCGTCGAGGCGTTCGTGAAGCACCCGCTGCTGCCGCTGAGGGTCATGACCGAGCGCAACCGCGGTGGGGTCTACCTGTCTCTGGGGCTCGCGGTCATCGCGATGTTCGGGTTGTTCCTCTTCCTCACGTACTACCTGCAGATCGTCAAGGGCTACTCGCCGGTGAAGACCGGCTTCGCCTTCCTGCCGATGATCATCGGCATGATCACCGGCTCCACCCAGATCGGCACCCGGCTCATGACCCGGGTCCCGCCGCGACTGCTGATGGGCCCCGGCTTCCTCACGGCCGCGATCGGCATGCTGCTGCTGACGCAGCTGGAGACCGACTCCTCGTACGCCGGGCTCATCCTGCCCGCGCAGCTGCTCCTCGGACTCGGCATGGGTACGGCGTTCATGCCGGCGATGTCGCTGGCGACGCACGGTGTGCAGCCGCGCGACGCGGGTGTGGCCTCCGCGATGGTGAACACCTCGCAGCAGGTCGGCGGCGCCATCGGCACCGCGCTGCTCAACACGATCGCCGCGTCCGCCACCACCGCGTACGTCGCCGCGCACGCCGCGGGCGCCACCTCGCCGCAGGCCCAGCGGGTGCTGGAGCTGCGGGCGATGGTGGAGGGCTACACCACCGCGATCTGGTGGGCGGTCGGCATCCTGGCCGTCGCCGCCGCGCTGGCGGTGACCCTCATCACGACGGGCCGCCCGGGCTCCGCCGCGCCGCAGGCGTCGTCGGACGGGGCGGGCGACGAGGACCAGGTGCAGGTGCCGGTACTGGCCCACTGACCGGTCGGCCGATCGACCCAGGTGACCGGTCGACCCAGGTGACCGACCGGCTCAGATGGCCGGTCGACCGAGGTGGCCGACACAGCCCCGCCCGGCAACGTACGACCGTACGTTGCCGGGCGGGGCGTCCTCGTCGCTGTCGGGGCTACGGGACGCGCCGGCCGGGCGCCCGGTGTGTGACGCGGGCCCCTGAGGACGCCTGGTCGTCGGTCAGCGCCCGGATCAGCCCGTGGTCCGGCGACAGCCGGCACGCGGGGTCCGTACGGGCCGCGTCGCCGGTGAGCGCGAAGGCCTGGCAGCGGCAGCCGCCGAAGTCCTCCGCGTGGCGGGAGCAACTGCGGCAGGGGTCGGCCATCCAATCGGTCCCCCGGTAGCGGCCGAACGCCGTGGAGGACTCCCAGATCCAGGCCAGCGAACGGTCGCGGATGTTCGGCGGGTCCAGGTCCGGCAGGGAGGCCGCTGCCGGGCAGGGCAGGACGGTGCCGTCCGGGGTGACGGTGAGCGAGACCGCTCCCCACCCGCCCATGCACGGCTTGGCGGCGCCGTCGAAGTAGTCGGGTACGACCCAGACCAGTTCGGGTCCTTCCGCCGGGCTGTCCGTAGTGCGGGGGGAGAGCCGCTCCCGCCACCGCTCGACGGCGTCCCGCGCACGGGCGAGCTGGTCCCGCGTGGGGATCAGCGCGGTGCGGTTGAGCAGGCCCCAGCCGTAGAACTGGACGTTGGCCAGCTCGATGCGGTCCACGCCCCAGGACAGCCCCAGTTCGACGAGGGCGTCGATGGCGTCGAGGTTCTCGCGGTGCAGGACGACGTTGAGGCCGAGGGGCAGGCCGGCGGCCCGTACGAGCCGCGCGGCCCGCTCCTTCGCGGCGAAGGAACGGCGTCCGGCGATCCGGTCGGAGGCGCGGGGGTCGGCGTGCTGGACGGACAGCTGGACGCTGCGCAGCCCGGCGCCGGCCAGCGCCGTCAGGCGGGCCTCGTCGAGGCCGGAGCCGCTGGTGACCAGCTGGGTGTAGACGCCGGCGGTCTCGGCGGCGGCGACGATGTGTTCCAGGTCCGGGCGGAGCAGGGGCTCCCCACCGGAGAGATGCGTGTGGACGACGCCGAACTCGCCCGCCTGACGCATGACGTCCGCCCACTGCTCGGTCGTCAGCTCGCGTGACCGCCGCGTCAGCTCCAGCGGGTTGGAGCAGTACCCGCAGTGGAGCGGGCAGGCATGGGTGAGTTCGGCCAGCAGGGCCCAGGGGCGGGCGGACGCGGTCGCCGGAGCGCCGTGGGCGGTGGCGACGGCGGTTCCGGTTCCGGTGGCGGTGTCCGGCGTGGTCATCGCAGCCAGCCCTCCCGGCGCAGGCGGGCGAGGAAGGGCGGTACGTCGGTGGCCACGGGGGCGCCGGGGAAGCGGCCGGCCAGCTCCTCCACGATCCCGCGCACGCTGCGGGTGCCGTCGCACAGGCCGAGGACCGTGCCGGCCCGGCCCGCCAGGACGCCGACCCGTTCGGGCAGGACCAGCAGCTCCGCGCCGCGCACCCGGTCGTGCCGCCGCACGACGGCCGGGGCCAGGGCGGGCCGCCAGTCGGCCTCCGCCCCGCGTGCCGCCGCCGTCACGTCCGCTCCCCGCGCCCCGCGCCGTCGACGGCGTCGAGCAGCGACCACAGCACGTCGCACTTGAACCGCAGCGCCGCCACCGCGCGCTCCTGGTCGTCCCGGGTGGACGCCCGGCCCAGCACGAGGTCGAGTGCCTCGCGGCTGTCGCGGCGGCCCTGGGAGACCCGGGCGCGGAAGTAGGCGAGTCCCTCGGGTTCGATCCACGGGTAGTGGCGTTCGAAGGCGTCGATGCGCGTGCGCATCAGGTCCGGGGCGGACAGCTCGGTGAGCGAGGCGGCGACCGCTTCGAGGGCCGGGCGCAGCCGGCAGAAGTTGACGTACCCGTCGACCGCCAGCCGGACGCCCGGCAGCACGTCCTCGGCGCGGAGCAGGCTCCCGCGGTCCAGTCCGGCCGCCTCGCCGAGCCGCAGCCAGCGCTCGATGCCGCCCTCGCCCTCCTCCTGCCCGTCGTGGTCCTGGATGCGGCGCAGCCACATCCGGCGCAGCGCCGGGGTGTCCAGCTTGGCGGTGATCAGGGCGTCCTTGACGGGGATGTGGCGCTGGTAGTGGAAGCGGTTGACGATCCAGCGGCGGAGCTCGGCCGGGGTGAGAGCGCCGCTGTGCATCCGGAGGTTGAAGGGATGGCGGTCGTGGTACCGCTCCTCCGCCACCGCGCGCAGCCGTGCCTCGAACTCCGCGGGGCTCCAGGGCTCCGCGAGCGGGGCGAGGGCGGTGCGCCCCGCCTGATCGGTTCGGGGTGAGGCCACAGCCTCATCCGTGCTCACAGCTCGATCACCATCCCGTCCTGTGCCACCTCGATGCCCAGCCGGGCGAGCCGCTTGTGCTGGGGTGCGGCCGGGTCGACGAGGGGATTGGTGTTGTTGAGGTGGGTGTAGAGGCACCGGGCGGAGAGGCGGGCGAGCCGTTCGGCGGTGCCGTCCGGTCCGTCGACGGGCAGGTGCCCCATGCCGGTGGCGGTGCGGGGGGAGATGCCGGTACGGCGCGGCTCGTCGTCGTCCCAGAAGGTGCCGTCCACGATGACGCAGTCGGCCTCCTCGGCCGCCCGCTGGAACCGGTCCGGCCAGTCGGCCAGCGCCGGCGCGTACAGCACGGAGGCGCCGGAGGCCGGGTCGTACAGGCGCAGGGCGACGACCCAGGCGTCGTCGTCCGGGGCGTCGGCGGCGTACCGCGGGCGCTTGCCGGAGACCGGGATCCCGCTGATCCGCACACCGGACGGGCCTGTCGCGTCGGCGCGGTCCAGCGGCGCGGCGCCGCGCCGGGGCAGGTCCCGCCAGGTCATGGAGGTGTACGGGGTGAGGACGTCGCCGAGGTGCAGACGGTCCTGGAGCGCCCGGCGGACCGGGGCCGTCGCGACCACCTGGAGGCCGTCCGCCTCGCGCAGGCGCGCGATGCCCAGTGTGTGGTCGAGTTCGGCGTCGGTGAGGATCACTCCGGCGACCGGTGTCCGGCGGGGTCCGGGGCCCGGGTGCAGTTCGGGCCGGGCTTCGATCTGGTCGCCGATGTCGGGCGTCGCGTTGACGAGGTACCAGCGGCCCTCGCCCGCCCGGACGGCGAGCGACGCGTGACGGCGGCGCCGGTGAGGATGGGCGCGTGCCCCGGAGCAGCCGGGGCACGCGCAGTTCCACTGGGGGACTCCGCCGCCGGCGGCGGTGCCCAGTACCAGCAGCAGCATGGCGGAGGCTAACGGGAGTTGAGCGAGTAGCCGGTGACTTCCAGCGAGGTCTCGACGACCTTGTGGTCCGGTGCCTGCCAGGTGGTGGCTTCCTGCTCCTCCGCGCCGGTCTCCTCCGCCGGCTCCCTCTCGTCCGTGGTGTCGTTCATCGGTCTTACCTGCCTTTCGGTGGGGGTTACCGGATCGGTGGCTCTCGGTGGGGTCAGCGGATGGTCACGCGGAGGATGCGGTCCTTGGCGGATCCGTTGTTGCTGGTGCCCACCCACAGTTCGTCCCGGCCGGGCACCTTCGCGATGGCGCGCAGCCGGCCGTACTCGGCGGTGAAGAAGGCGGTCTTCTCGCCCACCCGCTCGCTGTCCCCGTCGATCGGGATGCGCCACAGCCGCTGGCCGAGGAGCGACGACATGTAGATGACGTTGCGCACGACGGTGATCTGGGAGGGCACGGCCTGCGCCGGCCGCCAGGTCTCCTTCGGGTCGGTCATGCCCTTGGTCGTGCAGGCGCCTTCGCAGGTGGGCCAGCCGTAATTCGCGCCGGGCTTGATCAGGTTGAGCTCGTCCCACGCGGACGCGCCGATCTCCACCGACCACAGCCGGCCGTTGCGGTCCCAGGCCAGGCCGTACGGGTTGCGGTGGCCGTAGCTGTAGACGCGGTTGCCGAACGGGTTGCCGGGGGCGGGGGCGCCCGTCTCGGTGATCCGGAGGATCTTGCCGTTGAGCGAGTTCCTGTCCTGGGCGAGGTCCATCCTCCCCCCGTCGCCGGTCGTGACGTAGAGGTATCCGTCGGGACCGAAGGCGATCCTGCCGCCGTTGTGGTCTCCGCCCCGCCTGATCCCTCCGAGCACCGTGGTGTAGCCGCTGAGTGACGTGCCGTCGTAGTTCATCCGCACGACGCGGGTCTCGTCCTTCGTGGTGTGCATGAAGTACACGCGCTGGTCCGTCGTGCCGTTCCAGCTCGGTGACGGAGTGACACCCAGGAGGCCGCCGACGCCGTGGTCGTTGGGCCCGGCCTCCGTGTACGGCACCGCGCCGACCCGCTTCTTCGTGCCGTCGCGGTCGACGCGGTAGACGTGGTAGGTGAGCCGTTCCGTCACCATCGCCGAGCGTCCGTCCGGCAGGAACGCGATGCCCCAGGGGCTGTTCCACCCCTCGGAGAGCGTGGTGGCGCTGCTCGGTGTGCCGCCGTCCGCGGCGGCGTCCGCGGCGGGCTCCGGGGCTGTCGTGCCGGGGGACGGCGGTGGGGCCGCGGACGCCGGCTGCGACAGGCCGGCCGCGAGGAGGGCCGCCGCGGCGGCGAGTGAGGCCATGCCCGCACGGGCTGGACGCAGCACCGGACGACCTGACTGTGGCATGTCGGCACCTTTCTTCATGCAGGGGTGTGAAGAGCGCGCCGGAGGGGCGCGCGGAACAACCCGGGGGAGGGGTGCGCGCCGAGACGCTCTGTCATGAAGTCTTCGCGGTGCGTGAGCGGCGTACCACTTGGGTTGGGCCATCGGGGAGCCGATGGCCCAGGGGGTCACGGGTGCGGGCGGGGCGGCGTGCGTCAACGGGCCGTGTACGTCGGCGGGATGACGTGCCGGCGGGGTGATCGCGCGTCGCGGGACGACGCGTGCCGGCGGGGCGGGCCGGGCGGGAGAGGAGCCGGACGCGTCAGCGGAGCCAGGGCAGGTCCGCGTTGGGGTCGGACGGTTCCAGCCCGTCGGCCATCACGCGCATGATCCGGCCGAGTTGGTCGACCTGCTCGGGGCTGAGGCGGTCGAAGATCGCCTGGCGGACGGCGGCGACATGGCCCGGCGCGCTGCGCCGGAGGACGTCGAAGCCCTCGTCCGTGAGGTAGGCGTTCTGGCCGCGCTTGTCCGAGGGGCAGTCCTCGCGGCGTACCCAGCCGTTCTTCTCCAGCCGGGCGACGGCGTGCGAGAGGCGGGAGCGGGTGATCTTGGCGCTCTTCGCCAGCTCCGTCATCCGCATCCGGCGGCGCGGCGCCTGGGAGAGCTGGACGAGCAGCCCGTAATAGACGTGCGGCATTCCGGCGTCGCGCTGGAGCTGCCGGTCGAGGTGGTCCTCCAGCAACATGGTGGCCTGCAGGTACGTCCGCCAGACGCCTTGTTCCCGGTCGCTGAGCCAGCGCGGCTCGTCCGGAATGGGTGCACTCTTCATGTATCCACTCTACTTCTCATTGAAACTTCAACAAGATCGCTTTACAGTGGAAGGAGATTGAAACTTAAAGCTTCGGCGTGCTCGCCCCGGCTCGCGCGCCGTAGCTCCGCTCCGGCTTCCCGCGGGAAGCCCCTCCCGAGGGGATGGCACCTCGCCATGACCGCCAGCACCGGGCGGATGCCCGCCCTCTACCTCTCCCACGGCGCCCCGCCGCTCGCCGACGACCCCGTCTGGCCCGGCGAACTCGCCGCCTGGGCCGCCGGCCTGCCCCGGCCGACGGCGATCCTGATGGTCTCCGCCCACTGGGAGGAGGCCCCGCTGGCCCTCGGCGCCACCGAGACCCTGCCCCTGGTGTACGACTTCTGGGGCTTCCCCGAGCGCTACTACCAGGTGCGGTACGCCGCGCCCGGCGCCCCCGCGCTGGCCGAGGCGGTGCGGAAGCTGCTGCGCGCACCCGGCACGCCCGTGCAGGACATCCCCGACCGGGGCCTCGACCACGGCGCGTACGTGCCGCTCGTCGAGATGTACCCCGACGCCGACGTCCCGGTGCTGCAGATCTCCCTGCCCACGCTCGACCCGCGCCGGCTCATGGAGATCGGCCGCAGGCTCGCGCCGCTGCGCGACGAGGGCGTCCTCATCGTGGGCAGCGGCTTCTTCACCCACAACCTGGCGGCGCTGCGGCACGAGGGCGTGCCCCGCTGGTCGGCCGAGTTCGACGCCTGGGGCCGCGAGGCGCTCGCGACCGCCGACGTCGACGCGCTGCTGGACTTCACGCGCAAGTCCCCCGCGGGCCTCCTCGCCCACCCGCGCACCGAGCACTTCGCACCGCTCTTCGTCGCACTGGGCGCCGCTGACGCCGCGGGCGAACTGGACGGCGCGCGCAGTGTGATCGACGGGTTCTGGATGGGCCTGGCGAAGCGCTCGGTGCAGTTCGGCTGAGGCCCCGGCCGGCGGGGCGGCCGGGGCCGTCCGGGCCGCCTGGGCTGTCCGGGTTGTCAGGGTCTTCCGCCCGTTCAGAACAGCGGCTCGTTCAGCTCGACGGACCGTACGGCGGCGGCCAGTGCCGTGGCGTCGCCGACGTCGAGCGCGGTGTCGGCGAACTTGATCACGTGCTCGTCGCCGTGCGCCGCCGCCCGCTCCACGATCTCCTCGGGCGTCAGGGCGGTCTCCGCGACCGGGACCGGCTCCGCCGGGGTGTACGCGGCCGTCACCGCGGCGGTCGCCGCCCAGGCCGCGCGCAGGCTCGGCTCCCACAGCTCGCGCGGCAGCGCCGGCAGGGTCCGCAGCACCGCATTGGGCGCCGTCGCCGCGTGCACCAGCATGATCGGCGAGCCGTGCGCGTGCGCGGCGTACCGGTGCGTCGCGGCCACCACCAGCTCGCCCAACAGCTCCCGGGCCGCGTCCGGGCCGGGCGCCTCACCGCCCCACCGGGGGAACGCCGTGAGCTGGGCCAGCCGGTCACGGATGCCGCCCGACTGCTCCGGCACCGGCGGTACGGCGGCCAGCGCGGCGGCCGCGGTCGGCGCGGCCGGCAGTTCGGTGAGCGGCGGCAGCGGGGCGTGCCGCGCGGCCCAGTAGCCGAGCCCGTGCGCCAGCTCGGCGACGCGGGGCGCGGTCTCCTCGGTCGTCAGCAGCGTCCGTACCGCGTGGCCGACGCGGATCACCGGGTGGGTCGCCCCACCCGCGATGCCGGGGAGCAGACGCGGCCACCACTCGGCGAGCACGTCCCGCCAGGGCCGCTCGACCGTCGCCCGCTCGAAGTACCGGGCCCAGTCGGCGATCCGGTGCGGGTCGCCCAGCGCCTCGCGCCAGGTGCCCTCGGTGATCGGCGCGGTGAAGGAGGGCATGTCCTCCAGCTTGTCGCCGTAGTGGTCGAGCCAGCGGTGCACGAGCGGCGCGTGCCCGTGCCGTACGAGCGCCTCGACCGCCATCGGCGCGTGATTGGTGAGCCACCCCTGATGCTCGGGCCCGGTGGCGTGGAGCCGTTCCAGTGCTTCGTCGAGAATCCCTGTGGTGTCCATGATCGCGACCCTAGGTTCCGCGCGGCTGCCCGGGAACGGTCTGGCGACCTAGGACCGGGGGCCGAGAGCCGGGGACGGGAGTCGGGGTCGAGAGCCGCGGGCCGGAGCCGGGGGCGGGAGTCCGGGCCGCGGGCAACCCCGGACAGGCCCGTGCCGTCTATCCGGGTGGGAGAGGCAGGCGGGGGCGGCTGTGACCGGCGTCTCATCGGCGCCCGGGGCGCACCGGCCCACAGGGCTCTGACCTGCACCTCCGGGCGATCGTGCACCCTTCGTCGCGGGTCGCGGCGGCACAGGGTACTGCATGATCGCGGAACTTGATGCACGGCATGGGAATTCTGTCCGGATTCCAGTCGTTGTTTCCGTCGGATGCAGGGCACCCGGAAGGGTGTCGCGACCTACTCAGTAAGGGAGCTCGCATGGCAACCCGTGCCGTCGCCCGTGACCTGTCCGCCACCAACGGGACCGGTCGGGCCGGCAGCGTTCGCGCCGTGGGCGGGGAGATCGCCGACCGCGACCTGGTCGGCATGTACCTCGACGAGATCGCGCGCACGCCGCTGCTCGACGCCGCCAAGGAGGTCGAGCTGTCCCAGATCATCGAGGCCGGGGTGTACGCCCAGCAGATCCTGGACGGCGAGGTGGAGACGGACGCCGGCGGCGCGACCCGCGAGGAGCTGGAGCACCTGGTGGCCGAGGGCGAGCGCGCGAAGGACGTCTTCATCCGCTCGAACCTGCGGCTCGTGGTCGCGGTCGCCCGGCGCTACCCGCGCAGCGGCCTGCCCCTGCTCGACCTGATCCAGGAGGGCAACGCCGGCCTGGTGCGCGCGGTGGAGAAGTTCGACTACACGAAGGGCTTCAAGTTCTCGACGTACGCGACGTGGTGGATCCGGCAGGCCATCACGCGGTCGATCGCCGACCAGTCGCGCACGATCCGGCTCCCCGTCCACCTGGTGGAGGAGCTGGGCCGGATCCGGCGCGTGCAGCGGGAGTTCAACCGCGAGCACGGCCGCGACCCGGAGGCCGCCGAGATCGCCGCCGAGCTGAGCTCCACGGAGGAGCGGGTCCAGGACGTCCTGGACTGGGCGCGCGACCCGGTCTCGCTCAACATGTCGGTGGACGACGCGGGCGAGACGCAGTTCGGCGATCTGCTGGAGGACACCTCGGCCGTGTCGCCCGAGCAGTCGGTGATGACGCTCCTGCGCAGCGAGGAGCTGGACGGCCTGATCGGCAAGCTCGACCACCGCACGGCATCCATCATCCGGATGCGGTACGGCATCGAGGACGGCCGCGAGCGGACGCTCACCGAGGTCGGCAAGGAGCACGGACTCACGCGTGAGCGGATCCGTCAGATCGAGAAGCACGCGCTGCTGGAGCTGAAGCGCATGGCCCGCGACACCGGCTTCGACGCCGTGGCCTGACCGGCCCCGGCCCCGAGACCCACCGCTCTGCCCGGATCCCCCCCCTGGGGCGGGGCGGTGGCCCCGCGACGCCCCGCCTCCCCCCGGCGGGGCGTCGCCCATGCCGCCTGCCGTGCGGGACCGGTTCCGATGCCCGCGCGCCGCTGCGCTCCCGTGCCGGTGCCCCGTCGGCTCACCCCACCGCGCGCCCCAGCCTGGCCCCCAGCTCGGTGACGTACGCCACCAGCGGCTCCGGGCCGTGGACCGTGAACTCGCAGTCGACCAGCGCCAACCGCACGGCCAGCCACTCCACCGAGTCCGCCGCCCGGGCACGCACCCGGCACGTCCCCTCGCCCGTCGCCACCGGCGCCAGATGTGCCGGGAGCCGCGCCGCGACGAACGACGCCGGTGCGCTGAAGGTGACGTCCACGTCCAGCTCGTCCCGGCGCCGGTTCAGGGACAGCCCGAGCAGGGATCCGGGGTCCCCGGTCGGCACCGGCCGTGGGGTGAACCGGGCGCCCGTCGGGAACGGCTCGTCGACCCGGTCCACGCGGAACGTCCGCCAGTCCTCCCGCCCCAGGTCGTACGCCACGAGGTACCAGCGGAAGCCGGTCGACACCAGCTGGTACGGCTCGACCTGCCGCCGTGTCTCGGCGCCGTCGCCCGCCCGGTAGCCGAAACGCAGGCGCTCCCGGCCCGTCACGGCGGCCGCCAGCGCCGTGAGCGTGCGCGGGTCGACGGTCGCGCCGTCGCCGCGCGTCAGCGGGATCGTCGCCGCCTGCAGGACGGAGACCCGGTGCCGCAGCCGGGACGGCAGCACCTGTTCCAGCTTGGCCAGGGCCCGTACGGAGGCCTCCTCGACGCCCTCGATGGCGTGCCCGGCCCCGGCGCGCAGGCCGACGGCGATGGCGACGGCCTCCTCGTCGTCCAGCAGCAGCGGAGGCATCGCACTGCCGGCGACCAGCCGGTACCCGCCGATCGCGCCCTTGGTCGCCTCGACCGGATAGCCGAGGTCACGGAGGCGGTCGATGTCGCGCCGGATGGTGCGCGGACTGACGTCGAGACGTTCGGCCAGTTCGCTGCCTGGCCATTCGCGCGGGGTCTGGAGGAGGGACAGCAGTTTCAGGAGACGTGCCGGTGTGTCCGTCATGAATCCAGAATGGCGGCCAACTAGGACATGTTCTGTCCTATAGGGGTCGTAGCTTCCTCGGCATGACCTCCCAGACGCCCACCTCTCCGCAGAAGAGCGACGCCCGAAGCCGAACGGACCGCCGGGACCAGGCGAAGGACCAGGCCCCGGACCAGGCCGCCGACCGGGTCGCCGACCAGGTCCCCGCCGCCGGTGACCGCCGTCGCTGGTTCGCCCTCGCCATCGTCATGACCGCGGCCTTCATGGACCTCGTCGACGTGACGATCGTCAACATCGCCATCCCGGCGATCCAGCGCGACCTCGGCGCCACCTTCGGGGCGATCCAGTGGATCACCGCCGGATACGCACTGGCCTTCGCCGCGGGCCTGATCACGGGCGGCCGCCTCGGCGACATCCACGGCCGCAAGCGGCTGTTCCTCGTCGGCGTCGGCGGCTTCACCGTGGCCTCCGCGCTCTGCGGCTTCGCCACCGGGCCGGACATGCTGGTCGCCTCGCGCATCCTCCAGGGCGCCATGGCGGCGCTGATGGTGCCGCAGGTCCTGTCGATCGTGCACGCCACCTTCCCGGCGCACGAAAGGGGCAAGGTCTTCGGCCTGTTCGGCGCCGTCGTCGGCCTCGGCGCGGTGTCCGGTCCACTGCTGGGTGCGCTGCTCACCGAGGGCGACCTGTTCGGCCTCGGCTGGCGGCCGATCTTCCTGATCAACCTGCCCGTCGGCATCGCCGCGCTCATCCTCGGCCGGGCGTTCATCACCGAGTCCCGCGCCCCCAAGGCGCTGCGCCTCGACCTGCCCGGCGTGGTCGTCGCCGTCGTGGCCATGCTGATGCTGATGTACCCGCTGACCCGGGGCGCCGAGCTGGACTGGCCGGCCTGGTGCTTCGTCATGATGGCGGGCAGCGTGCCGGTGTTCGCGGCCTTCGTGGCGTACGAGAAGCGCAAGGCGCGGCGGGACGGCTCCCCGCTGGTCGAGCTGTCGCTGTTCCGCGTGAAGAGCTTCGCCGCGGGCATCGCCGTCCAGCTGACCTTCGGTGTCGCGCTCGGTGTGTTCTTCCTGGTGTGGACGCTGTACATGCAGATCGGCCTCGGCTGGAGCGCCCTGCGTGCCGGCCTGACCGGTGTGCCGTTCTCGATCGCCGTCTCGGTCGCCGCCGGGATGTCCGTGCAGAAGCTGGTGCCGCGGTTCGGCCGGAAGGTGCTCCAGGCGGGCGCGCTGACGATGATCGCGGGCATCGGCCTCTACGTGTGGGAGTCCGACCGGTACGGGATGGGCATCGCGTCCTGGCAGATGGCGCTGCCGCTGGTGGTGATGGGCGCGGGCATGGGCCTGATCGTGGCGCCGCTGACGGACGCGGTGCTGTCGGAGGTGCCGCGCGAGCACTCCGGTTCGGCGTCCGGGCTCATCAACTCCGTGATGCAGATGGGCAATGCGCTCGGCCTCGGCCTGGTGTCGGTCGTCTTCGTCCCGACGGGGCTCGGCCTCGCGGTGGTGGAGTCGTTCTCCGGGGCGCTGGGCTGGGTGGCCGCCGTGCTGGCGGTGGTGTTCCTGCTGATGTTCGCCCTGCCGGCGAAGCCGCGGCAGCACGTGGAGGGCGAGGCCCTGGAGGCGGTGGAGCCGGCGGCGGCCGACCCGGCCCAGGAGCCCGCGCTCGCCGCGCGCTGACCGCGGGCGCCCGGAGACGGGGCGCCCCTGGAGGTGGGGCGCCCCGAGGTGGGGTGGACGACGCACCGAGCCCGGCCGGGTGTTCCCGGCCGGGCTTTCACATGATCAGTGACGCCCGATCGTGCCCGTTTGATGCCCGAGTCTGTTTACTTTCCCAGAATCGCGACGTAGTCTGCCAACAGAACCACAGGTTCGGTCATTGAATGGGATGTAAACGGACATGTACGCACCGGAGCGCCAGCAGCAGATCCTGCGCCTCGCCCGCGACAGCGGCCGGGTCGACGTGCTCTCGCTCGCCGAGGAGTTCCAGGTCACCGCCGAGACCATCCGGCGCGACCTCAAGGCCCTCGACCGGGCGGGACTCGTCCGCCGCGTGCACGGCGGGGCGATTCCCGCGGGGCGTCTCGACTTCGAACCGGACCTCGCCGAGCGCGAGTCCACCGCCGCCGACCAGAAGGACCGCATCGCCCGGGCCGCCCTGGCCGAGCTGCCGGAGGAGGGCAGCGTCATCCTCGACGCCGGCTCCACCGTCGCCCGGGTCGCCGCGGACCTCCCGCTCGACTGCTCCCTCACCGTCGTCACGCACGCACTCACCACTGCCGCCCGCCTCGCCGACCACCCCGGCATCGCCCTCCACCTCGTCGGCGGCCGCGTCCGGCACCGCACCCGGGCCGCCGTGGACGCCTGGGCCCTGCGCTCGTACGCGCAGATCCGCGCCGACGTCGTCTTCGTCGGCGCGAACGGGTTCTCCCTCGCCCACGGGCTCACCACGCCGGACCTCGCCGAGGCCGCCGTGAAGCGGGCCATCATCGCCGCCGCCCGCCGCGTGGTCCTGCTCGCCGACTCCGCCAAGCACGCGCAGGACCACTTCGCCCGGTTCGGCGAACTGTCCGACGTCGACCTGCTCATCACCGACAAGGGACTCAGCCCCGAGGACGCGGCCGCCATCGAGGCCGCGGGAACGGAAGTCGTACGCGCATGATCCTCACCGTCACCCCCAACCCCTCCCTGGACCGGACCTACGAAGTCCCGGCCCTGGAGCGCGGCGAGGTGCTGCGCGCCACCGGCGAACGCATGGACCCGGGCGGCAAGGGCGTCAACCTGTCCCGCGCCGTCGCCGCGGCCGGACACGACACCCGCGCCGTCGTCCCCCTCGGCGGCGCACCCGGCGCCCTCGTCGCCGAACTGCTCGCCGAACAGGGCATCGACGTCGTCCCGGTCCCGCTCTCCGGCCACACGCGTTCCAACATCGCGATCGCCGAGCCCGACGGCACCCTCACCAAGATCAACGCCCCGGGCCCGGATCTCACGCCCCGCGAGTCCGAGGCCATCCTCGCCACCGTCGGCGAACACGCGCCCGCCGCCGACTGGGTCGCCTGCTGCGGCAGCCTGCCCCGCGGCCTCATCCCCGCCTGGTACGCCGACCTCGTCACCCGCGCGCACGGCCACGGCTCCCGGGTCGCCCTCGACACCTCGGGCCCGTCGCTGCTGGCCGCGCTCCGCGGCCGCCCCGACGTCGTCAAGCCCAACGCCGAGGAGCTGGCCGAGGCGGTCGGGCGGCCCCTCGCCACCGTCGGCGACGCCGTGAAGGCCGCCGAGGAACTGCGGACCGCCGGCGCCGGAACCGTACTCGCCAGCCTCGGCGCCGACGGCCAGCTCCTCGTCTCCGCCGAAGGCGTCTGGTACGGCACCGCCACCGTCACCGCCGTCCGCAGCAACGTCGGCGCGGGCGACGCCTCCCTGGCGGGCTTCCTCGCGGCGGGCGGCGAGGGGCCGGAGGCCCTGGCCTCCGCCGTCGCCCACGGCGCGGCCGCCGTCCAGCTGCCCGGCAGCCAGATGCCGACGCCCGCCCACCTCGACCCGGCGGCGGTCACCGTGACCGCCGACGTACCCCTCGACCGAGCACTCACCGAGTGACGAGCAGTAGGAACCCGCGATGAGCGACATGATCACCGCGGACCTGGTCGATCTCGACCTGGCCGCGAACACCAAGGAAGAAGCGGCCCGTTCGCTCGCCGAGCGCATGGTGACCCTGGGCCGTGTCACCGATCTCGAGGGCTTCCTCGCCGATGTGGCGGCGCGCGAGGCCCAGATGCCCACGGGCCTGGACGGCGGCATCGGCATCCCGCACTGCCGCAGCGCCCATGTCACCGAGCCCACCCTGGCATTCGGGCGGGCCGCCCACGGCATCGACTTCGGCGCGCCCGACGGCCCGGCGGACCTGATCTTCCTGATCGCCGCGCCCGCCGGCGCCGACGACGCGCACCTGACGATCCTCTCGTCGCTCGCCCGACGGCTGATGGACGCGCAGTTCACGGCCGCGCTCCGGGGGACGGCCGACGCGCCGCACGCGGCGGCCCTGATCCGGGGCGATGCGGAACCGGGTACGGAGCCGGCCGCGCAGCCCTCGGAGGAGCCCGCGCAGCCGTCCGCCGAGGCGTCCGCGCCGTCCACCGAGGAGTCCGCTCCCGCACCGGAGCCCGCCGCCGTGGCCACCGCGGCCGGCGAAGAGGGCGGCGGCGCCCCCTTCCGTATCGTCGCCGTCACCTCCTGCCCCACCGGTATCGCCCACACCTACATGGCCGCCGAGTCCCTGGAGCAGGCCGGGCGGGACGCCGGGGTCGAGGTGGCCGTCGAGACGCAGGGCTCCGCCGGGTTCACCCGGCTCGACCCGGCCGTCGTCGCGGCGGCCGACGGCGTGATCTTCGCCCATGACGTGCCCGTACGGGAGAAGGAACGGTTCGCCGGGAAGCCGACCGTCGACGTCGGCGTCAAGGCCGGCATCAACCGGGCCGCCGAACTGATCGCCGAGGTCCGCGGCAAGGCGGAGCGCGGCGAGACCACCGCCCCGGCGGCCTCCGCCGGTACCCCGGTCGACCGCGCGGGCGAGCCCGGCGAGGGCTACGGCACGAAGCTGCGCAAGTGGCTGATGTCCGGCGTCAGTTACATGGTGCCGTTCGTCGCCGCGGGCGGTCTGCTCATCGCGCTCGGCTTCGCCATCGGCGGCTGGGAGATCAACAAGGCGCCCTCCGTGGCCGAGCACTTCGCCTGGGGCCAGGTGGACAGCTGGGCCGCGCTGCTCTTCCAGATCGGCGCGCTGGCGTTCGGCTTCCTCGTCCCGGTCCTCGCGGGCTACATCGCGTACGGCATGGCGGACCGGCCCGGCCTCGTGCCCGGCTTCGTCGGCGGCGCCGTCGCGCTCACCATCAACGCGGGCTTCCTGGGCGGTCTCGCGGCCGGCCTGATCGCCGGCGGTCTGGTGATGGCGATCCAGCGGCTGAGGATCCCGCCCGTACTGCGGGGCATCATGCCGGTGGTGGTCATCCCGCTCGTGGCGTCGGCGGTCGTCGGATTCCTGATGTTCCTGGTGATCGGCAAGCCGATCGCCGAACTCCAGAAGGCGCTCACCGACTGGCTGTCCGGCCTGACCGGCGCCAACGCGATCCTGCTCGGCATGATCCTCGGCCTGATGATGTGCTTCGACCTGGGCGGCCCGGTCAACAAGGTCGCGTACACCTTCGCGGTCGGCGGCCTCGCGTCCCCGAACGAGGGCTCCCTGAAGGTCATGGCCGCCGTGATGGCCGCGGGCATGGTGCCGCCGCTGGCGATGGCGCTGGCCACGGCCGTGCGCGGCCGGCTCTTCACGAAGGCCGAGCGGGAGAACGGCAAGGCGGCCTGGGTGCTCGGCGCCTCGTTCATCTCCGAGGGCGCGATCCCGTTCGCCGCGGCCGACCCGCTGCGGGTGATCCCGTCGGCGATGGTGGGCGGCGCCGTCACGGGAGCCCTGTCGATGGCGTTCGAGTGCACGCTGCGCGCCCCGCACGGCGGCATCTTCGTCGTCCCGCTGATCGGCAACCCGTTCCTCTACCTGCTGGCCATCGTCGTCGGCACGGCGGTCAGCGCCGCGCTCGTCATCCTCCTGAAGAGCGCCCGCAGGACCGCCACCCCGGAGACGGAGGGCGCCGAACCGGCCCGGAAGGTCGCGGTCGCGGCCTGACGCACACAGGAGAGGAGGGGCGGCCGTCCACGGCCGCCCCTCCTTCGTCATGCCGCCGGAGCCGGTACGAGGCCGTCCGCGACCAGCCCGGCGAGGACCGCCTCGCCGAGTGCGTGCACGGCGGACTGCGGCCGGACCATCACCGTGAACTCCTTGATCAGGCCCTCGTCGTCGAAGTGCAGCAGGTCGATGCCGTGGATCTGCCTGCCGCCCACAGTGGCGCGGAAGAGCAGCACGGCCGAGGGCGCGGTGGTGCCGTCGGCGCTGGTGTCGGCCTCGCCGTCGAAGCACCCGACGTAGCGGAAGTCCTCGAAGGTGCGCAGGAGGACCCCGAAGAGCCCGAGCACCATCGCCTTGCCCTCGAACGGCGTGAACTTCACCGGGCTGTAGAGGCGGATGTCGTCCGTGAACAGGTCGTCCAGGGCGGTGAGGTCACGCTCGTCGACGGCCGCGCGGAAGCGGTCGGCTGTGGTGGTCACGACTCCTCCTTCATAGTCATGCATGTGACTAGTCAGATTCATGACTACCATGGAGGGCGGGTTACCGGACAGAGGCGGGAGGCGATCCGATGGCGCTGCGGCATGCCGTGCTGGCGGCACTGCTCGACGAGGAGCTGAGCGGCTACCAACTGGCCAAGGCCTTCGACCTGGGCGTGGCCAACTTCTGGCACGCCCGCCCCCAGCAGCTGTACGCGGAGCTGGCCCGCCTGGAGTCCGACGGCCTCGTCGAAGGCCGCGAGGTGGTGCAGGACAACCGGCCCAACAAGCGCCTGTTCAAGGTCACCGACGCCGGCCTCGCGGAGCTGGAGCGGTTCACCGCCGCGCCCGCCAAGCACTCGTTCGTCCGCGACGACCTGCTGGTCAAGGTCCAGGCCGCCGACCACGTCGACTCCGGCGAGCTCATCGCGCGCCTGACCGAGCGCGCCGACGTCGCCCGGATCAGGATCGACCTGTTCGGCAAGCTGCTGCGCACGATGCGGGGCGACCGTACGGAGGAGGAGTTCCTGCGCCACGGCGACCGCGTCGGGCCCTATTTGACCTGCCTGCGCGGCCTCGCCTTCGAGCAGGGCAACCACGACTGGTGCCGGCGCACGATCGCCGTCCTCCAGGAGAGGCAGGCCGACCATGACCGGCACTGACACGCCGTACCTGCGGTACGTCGCCCTGGGCGACAGCCAGACCGAGGGCGTCGGCGACGGTGACGACACCACCGGACTGCGGGGCTTCGCCGACCGGCTCGCCGAACACCTCGCCCTGCACCACCCCGCCGTCCGGTACGCCAACCTGGCCGTACGCGGACGCCTCGCCGGGCAGGTCCACGCCCAGCAGCTCCCACCCGCGCTCGCGCTGCGCCCGGACCTGGCCACCGTGGTCGCCGGCGTCAACGACGTGCTCCGGCCCCGGTTCGACGCCGACGAGGTCGCCGGCCACCTGGAGGCGATGTTCTCCGCGCTCACCGCCCGGGGAGCCCGCGTCGTCACGGTCACCTTCCCCGACCCCGGGCTGCTGACGCCCTTGGCCCGCCCGCTCGGCGCCCGGATCGTCGCCCTCAATGACCGCATACGCGAGGCCGCCCGGCGCCACGGAGTGGCCGTCGCGGAGACCGCGCACCACTCCGTCGTCGGCGACCCGCGGCTGTGGAGCCCGGACCGCCTCCACGCCGGCCCGCTCGGCCACCAGCGCATCGCCGCGGCTCTCGCCCACGCCCTCGACCTGCCCGGCAGCGACGACGCCTGGACCCGCCCGCTGCCCCCGGCGGCCACCCCCGCACCCACCGGATGGCGGGCCGCCACGGCCGAACTGCGCTGGGCCGGCGCCTTCCTGGGCCCCTGGCTCGGCAGACGCCTGCGCGGCCGCTCGTCCGGCGACGGCCGCACCGCGAGGCGCCCGCACCTGCTCCCCGTGACCACGCCACCGGCAACGCCGTAGGGGGGCGCCAAGGGCCGGGGGCCCTCGAAGAAGGCCCGGCGGCCGGACGGTCACCGACGGCCGTCCCGCCGCCGGACCGGCTAGCGGCGCACCCGGGCGCGCAGCTCCATGGCCGCACGCGCCGCGCGCTCGTCCTCGTAGACCTCGCACATGTGGCGGCCGTCCGGCGTCGCCGTGTGCTCGACCTCCCACACGCTCATCTCGCTCCCGTCCAGCAGCAGGAACGCGTGCTCGTACAGCGAGAAACCCGCGTCCTTCCCCGCCACGCTGCACTGCCGCCCGAACACCTGCTGGATGTGGTGGGCGAACGCGCCCCGCAGCCGCGCCGCGACCTCCTCGCCCGGCCGGTCCGCGTTCTCCGCGCGGCGCAGCACCCGCCGGGCGTGGTCGGCCGAGTCGTCCGGCACGTACGTACGCGGCGCCGGCGCCGGCGGTCGCACCAGCAGCGCGCTCAGCAACTCAAGGTCCGCATCGAGGTCGTCGTCCAGCGGATCGGCCAGCCCCACGGCCTCCGGGAAACCCGGAGCCGCCGCCAGCCGGGCCGCCGCGAGCCGCACCTCCGACTCGTCCGCGTACAGCTCATGGTGGTCCCGGCCGTCCGGGCCCGTGTGGTGCACCAGCTCCCACAGCGTCAGCGACGTGCCGTCCGCCAGCAGGTACGTGTGGCGGTACGTCGCCCGGTGGAGCGCCGGGCTGTGGTGCGACGCGTGCAGGGAACTGGCGTGGGCCAGCGCCGAGCCGAGCCGCTCGACCAGGGCATCGGGCAGGTCGAAGGAGTTGAGCGCCCGACCCAGGAGCCGCTCGACGTGCGCCTCCGTGGTCTCGTACAGATCGTTCCGATCAATCGGATCGTTCAAGATGGGTCTCCAGGCCGTCGCGGCGTGTTACTCGATGCTTGCTCAAGGTAGTGCCTCGGTCCGGCAAGCGCGTCCGGCTTCTGCAAAACGAAGGGCGCGCATGGCCGGTTCCCGCGCGCCCCCCTCAACTCCCCGGCGCCGCCCCCGGATCCGGAGCGTGCGAGGCGGCCGACGCGTCCACGGCGGTCTCCGGGCCGTACAGCATGCGGTACGAGGGGAAGTCCCCGCCAGGGCCCGACGACGGCTCCGCGGCCAGCAACGCCCGTACGATCGCCCGCGACACCATGTCGGCGCCCGCCGCGAGTACCGCGTTCAGCGCGAGCGGGTCGTCCCCCTCGGCGAGGGGGCGCACGCCGGTCGCAAGGGCGAACACGGTGTCGCCGTCGTTGAGGAGGTGCACCGGCCGCACGGCGCGCGCGATACCGTCGTGCGCCGTCCCTGCGACCTTTTGCGCCTGCGGCCGGGTCAGCTCCGCGTCCGTCGCCACCACGGCCAGCGTCGTGTTCATCGGCGGCATCCCGCCACTGCGCTCGCGCGCCAGCGCCAGCCGCCGCACCGCCGCCTCGTGCACCCCCGGATCGGGGAACACCGGCCGCCCCCCGACCCCGAAATACCCGTCGCCGTACGCCCCGTAGGGCACGCCCGTCGCCGGGTCGACCGCCGCTCCCACCGCGTTCACCACGACCAGCGCGGCCACCGTCACACCCGACTCCAGCACCGTGCTCGCCGTGCCGACCCCGCCCCTGAGCCCCCCGACGACCGCGCCGGTGCCCGCGCCCACGCACCCGTACTCCACGGGCGCCCCCGGCTCCATGGCGGCGGCCGCCTCCACCGCGGCCCGGCCGGTCGCCGCGCTCGGCCGGGCCCGCCAGTCGCCGCCCCGCCCCAGGTCGAACAGGCACGCCGCCGGCACCACCGGCACCACCTGCGACGGGTCCGGACCCACCCGGACCCCCCGCCCCCGCTCCTCCAGCCACGCCGTCACCCCGGCCGCCGCCTCCAGCCCGAACGCGCTGCCGCCCGTCAGGACCACCGCCTCGATCCGCTGGACCACATTGCGCGGGTCGAGGGCGTCCGTCTCGTGGGTGCCCGGCCCCCCGCCCCGTACGTCCACGGCCGCCACCGCACCGCCCTCCGGCGCCAGCACCACCGTCGTCCCGCTCAGCGCGCCTCCGCCCGGCACGCGCGCGTGACCCACCCGCAGACCGGCCACATCCGTCAAACCGTCCGTCGACCCCTTGGAGTTCATCCCCTTTGCCTAGCACGCTCACGCCGTGCGCGCGCCGTCTCTTCCCGCCGAGGCCTCCCTCGCCACCATCCGGGCCGTCAGCGTCACGCCCGTGGCGACCGCGGCCGCCATCACGAGGCCCGCCGTGAGCACCGCCCAGTGCCCCGCGAACGTCGACAGCAGCACCCCCAGCGCCGCGCACGGCAGCACCAGTTGCTGGGCGATCCCCACCTTGAAGTAGCGCGAGTGCAGGCCCCACACCAGCAGCAGGTACAGCGCGGCCGGCACCGTCACGGCGGCCGCCGCCGCGGTCGCCGACACATGGGCCTCGCCGATCGCGTGCTCCACCGCCACCTCGATGCCCGCACCGATCGCCGCCGCCGAGGCGAAGATCGGATAGTGGCCGTACCCCCACAGGAATCCCTGCCTGTTGGAGAGGAGCCGGGCGTGCGCCGGGACGACGAAGTAGATCCACCAGGCCGCGAACACGATCAGCAGCCCGCCCCCCGCGATGGGCAGCAGCTCGTCCAGCGCGTCGTTCTCCTCGGCGCCCGACTTCACCGCCACGGTCGCCGCCGCGATCGTCTCGCCGAGCACGATGATGGTGAACAACCCGTACCGCTCGGCGATGTGACGCGCGTGCCACGCCGTGCTGAACCCCCGCTCCGCCAGCGGCGGCACCGACATCTCGGCGACCGCCATCACCAGGAACACCCACGGCAGGGCACCCTCGGGGGCGAACAGCAGGGCGGACCAGCCGACCTGGCAGACCAGCACCCCGCCCGCGTACCGCTGCGCCGTCGTGCGCTCCGCCCCCGACGCGTCATGGGCCGCGCGCAGCCACTGAGACGCCAGCGCGACGCGCATCACGAGATAGCCGACGTAGACGAACGTCCAGTCGTGCTCCCCGAAGGCCCGGGACACCCCGGCCGCCAGGATCAGCACACCGGCGATCTGGACGAGCGTCATCACGCGGTACAGGGCGTCGTCGTTGTCGTACGCCGAGGCGAACCAGGTGAAGTTCATCCACGCCCACCAGACCGCGAAGAACACCATGGCGTACTCGGCGACGCCCTCGCCGGCGTGGCCCTCGGCGACCGCGTGCACCAGCTCGATACCCGCCTGGGCGACCGCCACGACGAAGCACAGGTCGAAGAACAGCTCCAGAGGTGTCGCCGCGCGGTGCTCCTGGTCACGGTCGCGTGACACCAGCGGCCGCACCGGCCGCATCCGGGGTGGGGGTGTCGGGTTCGTCATGGGCCACAGCACAGCAGAGCCACCGCCGCGAACCGGTGAGACGCGCCCGGGCGAGCCGGTGCCCGGGGATGCCACGGGCCGAGGTCGGGGCGGGTCGGCGCCCGGGGACGCCGGAGGCCCGCGTCCGGGGGCGCTGCCGGGCGGCGCGGCGGCCGGGCGGCTCCCGCTCCGGCGGCCCCGCGGCCCCGGCGTACGCTGAACCTATGAGTACCGCCCCCACTCCCGGACCGCGTGATGCGAAGCCCGAGCCGGAGCCGAAGAAGAAGACGCCGGCCCTGATCTTCGACGATCCGCTGGACCGGCCGTCCGCGGACGATACGGACCGCGGGTGGGGCGAGCGGGCTCCTGGCGGCGACGGCGGCTCCGACGACCTGGCCCGCTTCCTCGACGAGAAGCCGCCGCACCACCTCTGAGCCCGGGCGACCCCCGGAGGGGTTGCGGCTACGGGGTGCGCACCCCTGCGGCCGCGCCGCCGCCCCGCTGCTGGACAAGGGCGTCGCGGATCTCCTTCAGGACCTCCAGCTCGGTCACCTCCAGCGTCTCCTGCACGCCCTCGCGCTCCTTCTCGCGCTCGGCCCTCCGCGCCAGGTACCGCGCCATCGGCAGCACCATCAGGAAGTAGACGACCGCCGCCGTGATCAGGAAGCTGAGCGTCGCGCTGAGCACCGAACCCCACAGGATCGCGATACCGCTCGTGACCTCCCCGCCCTGCACCACGCACGGGCCCTTCAGGCAGGACTGGTAGCTGTCCGGTCCTTGGTGCCGAAGGCGCCGACGACCGGGTTGATCACGCCCTTCACCAGGGCGTTGACGATGTTGGTGAACGCGGCGCCGATGACGACCGCGACCGCCAGATCGATCACGTTCCCGCGCATCAGGAATGCCTTGAAGCCCTCCAGCAGGCTCGTCCTGTTCTCCTGGCTCACCACGGTGCCTTTCGTCGTACGTGCGGTTGGCGGAGCCATTAGGCCGTGCGCGGTGCATAACCGTCCAATCCGTACACACGGACCGGTGACGTGACTGACCGTTCGTGCGAGTCATCGCAGGGTCACCACCAGAGGCGAGGAGGCGCCCGCACCGGCCAGCCTGGTGGCCGCGGCCCGCGGCACCGCCAGAACGACCAGCGCCCCGTCGCCGTCGTCCGTACGCGGCACGTCCGTCACCCGCACGCCGGTCGCCACCACCCGGGCCTCCGGCGCCCCGTCCTCCGTCGCGCCCGCCCGTAGGGGAGGCGCGGCGATCACGTCGATCCGGTCCCCCGGCCGCAGCAGCCGGACCGTCGCGGCGTCCGCGATCCGCACCGGCGCCGACACCAGCTCGACCGGTTTCACGGTCACCGTACGAGGAGGCGCGGTCCTGGGCGGCCCCGCGGCCGCGGGCTCCCGGAATCCCGAGGCGGCCAGCGCCGCGGCCGCCATCGCGAGCCCCGCGGCCATCGCCCGTCGACGGCGCCGCACCGCCCGCCGTAACCCGAACCGTCCGCCGCGCACGCGCAACGGCGCGAACTGCGGCACCGAGCAGGTCTCGGGAATGCACGCGGATGAAGGAGGAGAAGTGGAGGAAAGGGAAGAAAGGGCAGAAGGAGAAGCAGGGGAAGAGGCGGAAAGAGAGGCAGAGGAAGGAAAAGGGGACGTTGAAGAAACGCGGGACACCACGGCACCCACCGCCTGTTCGTGAGAAGCGTCGCCGGCCGTCCGCCGACGCCCCTCACCATCCCGCGTTCCGCGCGTCCCCGCTCAGGCCTGTGGACAGCGCGTCCCCCTGGGGACAAGTCCCTCACCCGCCGGGGACCCCGAAGGGCCCCGAGGCCTACGGCAGCTCGATCCCCAGGTCCCACCCGTCGTGCGCGTGCGTGCACAGGCAGGACCGGCTGTCCGTCTCCGGCAGCGCCGCGACCGCGTCGAACAGCACCTCGCGCAGCCGCCCGACGTTCTCGCCGAACACCCGCAGCACCTCCGTGTGCGAGACGCCCTCGCCCGTCTCCGCGCCCGCGTCCAGGTCCGTGACCAGCGCCATCGACGTGTAGCAGAGGCCCAGCTCCCGGGCGAGCACCGCCTCGGGGTGGCCCGTCATGCCGACCACGGACCAGCCCATCGCCGCATGCCACCGCGACTCGGCCCGGGTGGAGAAACGGGGGCCCTCGACGACGACCATCGTGCCGCCGTCGACCGCCGCCCAGCCCCGACCGTGCGCCGCGGCGAGGGCCACCTTGCGGCCGTCGGGGCAGTACGGGTCGGCGAAGGTCGTGTGGACGACGTTCGGCACCGTCCCGTCCGGCAGGGGCTCCCCGTCGAAGAACGTCTGCGTCCGCGACTTCGTCCGGTCCACGAGCTGGTCCGGCACGAGGAGCGTGCCCGGCCCGTATTCGGCGCGCAGCCCGCCGACCGCGCACGGCCCCAGCACCTGCCGCACGCCGACCGAACGCAGCGCCCACAGATTGGCCCGGTAGTTGATGCGGTGCGGGGGCAGCCGGTGGTCGCGGCCGTGCCGGGGGAGGAAGACGACCCTCCGCCCGGCCAGCTCGCCGAAGAACAGGGAGTCGCTGGGGCTGCCGTACGGGGTGGCCACCTCGACCTCGGTCACGTCCTCCAGGAAGGAGTAGAAGCCGGAGCCACCGATCACACCGATCTCTGCGTTCGCCATGCGGTCACCCTAAACGGGTGAGCGGGTACGCCGATATGCCGAATGCGAGGAAGGTCCTGAATACGACGAGGGTCCCGCCGTACGGAACGGCGGGACCCTGAGTCGTCGGTGCGCCCCTGGGAGGGGCGGAGGCGTGCCGTCAGGCGGCGGAGCCGGTGCTGCTGGAGCTGCTCGACGCCGCGGGCTTCGCGTCCGAGGACGAGGAGGATGCGGACGACGAGGACGACGCAGACGACGACGCGGACGAAGAGGACTTCGACGCCGGCGAGCTGCTGGACGACGCGCCACGGCTGTCGTTGCGGTAGAAGCCGGAGCCCTTGAAGACGATGCCGACCGCCGAGAACACCTTCTTCAGGCGTCCCTTGCAGCTCGGGCACTCGGTCAGTGCGTCATCGGTGAACTTCTGCACCGCCTCGAGGCCCTCGCCGCACTCGGTGCACTGGTACTGGTAGGTCGGCACTTGTCTTCCTCCTGGCACTCTGACTCAGTGAGTGCTAACGACGATCCATAGTGACGTATTCCGCTGCGTCAGTCCACCGCCACCGGCACGCGGTGACCGACACCACGTGCGACGGTCCGGCTCGCGGGCCGCGCCGTCAGCCGCGACCGCAGGGCCACCAGGGTGGTCAGCGCCAGGGCGGTTCCGGCCAGCGGCACCAGGAACCCGGCGGCCGAGCCGTACCCGTCCGCGAGGCGCCCGGCGACCGTCACGGCCGCCGCCTGGCCCAGCGCGACGGCACCGGTCAGCCAGGTGAACGCCTCGGTGCGGGACGACGCGGGCACCAGGGAATCGACCAGCGTGTAGCCGCTGATCAGGGCGGGCGCGATGGACAGGCCGACGACCAGGCCGAGCGCGCCGAGCAGGGCCACGGAGTGCGCGGACCACAGCAGCGAGGCGGCCACGGTGAGGGCCGCGTACCCGATGATCAGGCGGCGCCGCGGGCCGGTCTTCCAGGCGATGGCGCCGACGGCGATGCCGGCGAGCATGTTGCCGGCGGCGAAGAGCCCGTACAGCAGGCCGTTCACGCCGGGGTTGCCGATCTCCTCGGTGAACGCGGTGAGCGAGACCTGCATGCCGCCGAAGACGGAGCCGATGCCGAGGAACGCGACGGCCAGGACGCGGACGCCCGGGACGGACAGCGCCGAGGTGCGCGCCCGCTCGCCACCGGCCGGGGCGGCGCCCGCCGCGTGCGGGCCGTGGGCGGGCTGGGTGCGCTTCTGGGCGGCGAACAGCAGGCCGCCGGCCAGGGTGAGCGCGGCCTCGGCGACCAGGCCGGCCGCCGGGTGCACACCGGTGCACAGGGCGGTGGCGAGGACGGGACCGACGACGAAGGTGAACTCGTCCGTGACGGACTCGAAGGCCGCCGCCGTCGACATCAGGGGCGAGCCGTCCAGCCGGGCGGCCCAGCGGGCCCGCACCATGGGCCCGACCTGCGGGACGGAGGCGCCGGTCGGCACCGCGGCGGCGAACAGCGCCCACAGGGGCGCGTCGGCGAGGGCGAGCGCGATCAGGACGGCGCCGGACGCGGCGTGGACGAGCACGCCGGGGACGAGGACGGCGCGCTGGCCGAAGCGGTCCGCGAGCTTGCCGCTCTGCGGCGCGAACAGAGCCATGGAGACACCGGTGACCGCGGCGACGGCGCCGGCGGTCCCGTACGAACCGGTGGTGTGCTGGACGAGCAGGACGATGCCGATGGTGAGCATCGCGAACGGCTGTCGTGCCGCGAAGCCGGGCAGCAGGAACGACCATGCGCCGGGTGTGCGCAGGAGCTGCCCGTATCCAGGACGCTTCACAGCGTCAGAGGTGACCGTGGATGCCACGGCCCGTGCCTTTCTGCCGCCTGGTAGCGCTCCCCTGGGTGTCGGGAGCCGCCGAGAGCTGTCCTCTTGCGCGGAAGCGCGGTAGATACCGGCCCCGGAGCGGGGGTCTCGGCCGCCATACGGTCGCGCCAGCCCTGCATCAGGCAGAGTTGGTCGATCAGTGTGCCTTCATGGTACAGGGGAACGGTGGAGTGTCGCCTGTGAAATCGGCGACTCACCCCACCGCCCACCTGTGAAAAGTCCGTACCAGGGCCGGACGAGCCCCCGGACGAGCGCCTGTGGAGGTCCGGGCTACCCCGTCCCCAGCCACCCCGCCAGCTTGCCGCCCTGCCCCACCGCGCGCAGTCGGCGCTCCGCCGCGTCGCGGACCGGATCCGTCGCGACGACCAGCAGTTCGTCGCCGCGCCGCAGCACGGTCGTCGGGGAGGGTACGAAGCTCTTGCCGTCCCGTACGACGAGGGTGACCGCCGCGCCGGGCGGGAGGCGCAGCTCGGCGACCTCCACGCCGTGCATCTTCGACCGCTCCGGGATGGACACGGACAGCAGGTGTCCGCGCAGCCGCTCCAGGGGTGCCGACTCCACGCCCAGGTCGGTCGCCCCGTCGGCGTCGCCGAGCCGCAGCGCCTTCGCCAGCCACGGCAGGGTCGGGCCCTGGACCAGCGTGTAGACGACGACCAGTACGAAGACGATGTTGAAGACCTTCCGGCTGCCCTCGATGCCGGACACCATCGGGATGGTCGCCAGGATGATGGGCACGGCGCCGCGCAGCCCGGCCCAGGACATCAGGGCCTGCTCCTGCCAGGGGATGCGGAACGGCAGGAGGCTCAGTAGGACGGACACCGGCCGTGCCACCGTCGTCAAGACGAGCCCGATCATCACCGCGGGCCAGAAGTCGTCGAGCAGCTCGTGCGGCGACACCAGCAGTCCGAGCAGCACGAACATGCCGATCTGGGCGATCCAGCCCAGGCCCTCGGCGAAGCCCCGGTTGGCGGGCTGGTGCGGCAGCTTGGCGTTGCCCAGGATGACGGAGGCCAGGTAGACGGCGAGGAAGCCGCTGCCGTGCACCATGGCGCCGGCCGCGTACGCGACGACGGCGATGGCCATGACGGCGATCGGGTAGAGGCCGGAGGCGGGCAGGGCGACCCGCCGCAGCCCGTACGAGCCGAGGAAGCCGACCGCCAGGCCGACGGCCGCGCCGATGGCCAGCTCCAGCGCGATCGTGCCCACCAGGACGTACCAGGTGTCGACGGGACCGGCCGTCGAGAAGGCGACGACCAGGATCACGACGGGGGCGTCGTTGAACCCCGACTCGGCCTCCAGGGCGCCCGTCACCCGCGCGGGCAGGGGCACCTTGCGCAGCACGGAGAAGACGGCCGCCGCGTCCGTCGAGGAGACGACGGCGCCGATGATCAGCGCCTGGCGCCACTCCAGGTCCACCAGGTAGTGCGCGGCCGAGGCCGTGATGCCCACGCTCACCGCGGTACCGAGGGTCGCGAGGACGGCCGCCGCCGGCAACGCGGGCCTGATCTCCTTCCACTTCGTGCCCAGACCGCCTTCGGCGAGGATCACCACGAGGGCCCCGTAGCCGATGACCTGGGTCAGTTCGGCGTTGTCGAAGGCGACGTTGCCGATGCCGTCCTGGCCCATCGCGACGCCGATGCCGAGGTAGAGCAGCAGGCTGGGCAGCCCGCTGCGGGACGACAGGCGCACCGCGACGACCGCGACGAGCAGCACGAGCGAGCCGATGAGCAGGAGTTCGTTGAGCCGGTGGACAGTCAGGGGCCGATCCTTCCGCGTGGTGCGTATTGCCTGGTTCTGCGTGTTCTCCGGGGTCCGTTGGCCGATTGTCGGCATATGGCCGGAACTGGCTGTTCAGTTGGATACCGGGCACCTTGGCCGAAAGTCGAGCCCTCGGCTCGTCGCGCCACGCCCCGAACGTACGGATATGTCGGGCTTTCACGTCGATGCGCGCCGATGCGTCGCGATCCACGGCCGTATCCCGCCACCCGGTACTTCGTTACCTTACCTAATCTTTAACGCGTCGTTGACGGGTGGAATGGTTCGCTCCGCACGCCCCTGCCAGGTCTCCTTACTGACACCGCGTCCGGGCCCCCCGGGTGCTGCGCCTATGGTTGCTCCCAGCACTCCTGGACCAAGCCTGCGCCTCGAAGGACAGCGATGCCCGCCAACACCACCGTCTCTTCCCCCAAGAAGAAGGGGCGACGTGCCCGCTTGCTCGTGATCGCCCTGGTGCTGGCGCTCGTCGCGGGCGTCGGCTACGGCGCCTACTGGAGCGTCAGCACGGTCCGGGCGCCCTTCCCCCAGACCACCGGCACGCTCCAGCTCCCCGGCCTGTCCGGGCCCGTCGACGTCAAGCGCGACGCGTACGGCGTCCCGCAGATCTACGCGTCCACCGACGCCGACCTGTTCCGCGCCCAGGGCTACGTCCAGGCGCAGGACCGGTTCTGGGAGATGGACGTGCGCCGCCACACCACGGCCGGCCGCCTCTCCGAGCTGCTGGGCGCCGAGCTGGTCGACAGCGACGCCTTCCTGCGCACCCTGGGCTGGCACCGGGTGGCGAAGGAGGAGTACGACACCAAGCTGTCGGCGGAGACCAAGAAGAACCTCCAGGCCTACACCGAGGGCGTCAACGCGTACCTCAAGGGCAAGGAGCCGCGGGACGTCTCCGTCGAGTACTCGGCGCTGTCCTTCCTCAACGACTACACGATCGAGCCCTGGACGCCGGTCGACTCCGTGGCCTGGCTCAAGGCGATGGCGTGGGACCTGCGCACCAACATGCAGGACGAGATCGACCGCTCGCTGATGCTGAACCGCCTCGACGAGAAGCAGATCAAGGACCTCTACCCGGGGTACCCGTACGACCTCCACCGCCCGATCACGGACACCTTCAAGGCGTCCGCCGGCTCCAAGGGCGACGGTGAGGGCCAGAACGGGGGCGGCCTCGGCGACGACCCGCGGAGCGGCTCCCAGGGCTCCCAGGGCGGCGGAAGCGGCCAGACCGGCGGGAGCGGCCAGAGCGGCCGGAACGCCGGCTTCCAGGCCCAGCTGACCGCTCTCTCCCAGGCGCTGGAGAACGTCCCCGCCCTCCTCGGCCCCGACGGCCACGGCATCGGCTCCAACTCCTGGGTCGTCTCCGGCAAGTACACGACCACGGGCAAGCCGCTCCTCGCCAACGACCCGCACCTCGCCCCGCAGCTGCCCTCGGTCTGGTACCAGATGGGCCTGCACTGCCGGGCGGTCTCCGACAAGTGCCGCTACGACGTGTCCGGCTACACCTTCGCCGGCATGCCCGGCGTGATCATCGGCCACAACCAGGACGTCGCCTGGGGCTTCACCAACCTCGGTGCCGACGTGACCGACCTCTACCTGGAGAAGGTCACCGACCGCGGCTACCTCCGGGGCGCCAAGGAAGTCCCGTTCGAGACCCGCGACGAGGTCATCCGGATCGCCGGCGGCGGCAGCCGCACCATCACCGTCCGTACGACCAACAACGGCCCGCTCATCTCGGACCGCAGCACCGAGCTGGAGAAGGTCGGCCAGAAGGCTCCCGTCACCAACGCCCCCGACCGCGGCGACGGCTACGCGGTGGCGCTGCGCTGGACCGCCCTGGACCCGGGCAGGTCGATGGACGCGGTGTTCAAGCTGAACCGGGCCAAGGACTTCAAGGAGTTCCGCGACGCCGCCCGTGACTTCGAGGTGCCCTCGCAGAACCTGATCTACGCCGACGCCAAGGGCGCCGAGGGCCACATCGGCTACCAGGCCCCCGGCAAGGTCCCGGTCCGCGCCAAGGGCCACGACGGCACCCTGCCCGCTCCCGGCTGGGACCCCGCGTACGACTGGAAGAAGGAGTACGTCCCCTTCGACGAGCTGCCGTACGAGCAGGACCCGAAGCGCGGCTACATCGTGACCGCCAACCAGGCCGTCGTGAACGCCGACACGTACCCCTACCTCCTCACCGAGGACTGGGGCTACGGCTCGCGCAGCCAGCGGATAAACGACCTCATCGAGTCGAAGATCAAGGACGGCGGCAAGATCTCGACCGACGACATGCGCACCATGCAGACGGACAACAGCAGCGAGATCGCCAAGCTGCTGACGCCGCTGCTGCTCAAGATCGACGTCGAGGACCCGTACGTCCGCGAGGCGCAGAAGCTCCTGGAGGGCTGGCACTACACGCAGGAGTCCGACTCGGCGGCCGCCGCGTACTTCAACGCGGTCTGGCGCAACGTCCTCAAGCTGGCCTTCGGCGACAAGCTGCCCAAGGAGCTGCGCGTCAGGGGCGAGTGCCTGAACGTCCGCTCCGCCGACCCCACCGTCCCCGAGGACCAGCGCAACAAGCTGGTGCGCGAGTGCGGTCTGCGCTCCCCCGACAAGGCGCAGCCGGACGGCGGCGACCGCTGGTACGAGGTGGTCCGCCCGCTCCTGAACGACGAGAAGAACGCCTGGTGGCACACGCCGGCGAGCCGTACGGACGCGGCCACCGAGACCCGGGACCAGCTGCTGGCCCGCGCCATGGAGGACGCCCGCTGGGAGCTGACGGCCGAGCTGGGCAAGGACGTCTCCACCTGGAGCTGGGGCCGCCTGCACCAGCTGAACCTGAGGAACCAGACCCTCGGCGTCGAGGGCCCGGGCGTCGTGAAGTTCCTGCTGAACCGCGGCCCGTGGAACCTCTCGGGCGGCGAGGCCGCGGTCAACGCGACCGGCTGGAACGCCGCGGGCGGCTACGAGGTCGTCTGGGTGCCGTCGATGCGGATGGTCGTGAACGTCGGCGACTGGGACAAGTCCCGGTGGATCAACCTCACCGGCGCCTCCGGGCACGCCTACAGCCCGCACTACACCGACCAGACGGAGAAGTGGGCCAAGGGCGAGCTGCTGGACTGGCCCTACAGCGCGAAGGCGGTCGACCTGGCGAAGGCCGACCACCTCGTCCTCAAGCCGTAGGCACCGGGCGGCCGGGCCCCCGACAGGGGGCCCACGCCGCTCTACGCCGTGAAACGGCGGACGCCGTCGGGCGTCACCACCGCGTGCACGGGGTGGTCGTGCGGTTCCTCCGGGACCCGGGCGACCACCTCGTGCGCGTACAGGAGGACCACCAGGGCCGGCTCGGCCCCGGCCCGCGCCAGCCGGGCCAGCACGCGGTCGTACGAGCCGCCGCCCCGCCCCAGCCGCATGCCGCGCTCGTCCACCGCGAGGCCCGGCAGCAGCACCGCGCGGGCCTCCAGGACGGCGTCCGGGCCGAGCCGCGGGCCCGTGGGCTCCAGCAGGCCCAGCCGGGCCCGCCCCAGGGCGCCCGCGCCCTCGTACACGCCCCAGTCCAGGTCGTTGTCGTCCATCAGGACCGGCAGCAGCACCCGGACGCCACGCGCGCGCAGGGCGTCCAGCAGCGCGCGCGTGCCCGGTTCGCGGCCCACGGACACATAGGCCGCCACCGTGTCCGCCTCCGCCAGCTCGGGCAGCTTCAGCGCCTCCTGGGCCAGAACCGCGGCCGCCCGCTGGACGTCCTCAGTGGTCAGGAGGGTCCGAGCGGCCAGCAGTTGGCGGCGCAGCCCCGCCTTGTCCGGCACCCCACCGTCCGCGCCCTCCGGCACGTCACCGCTCACGGTCACCTCACGAACCTCTCGTATGCGTATATATGAGGAGCAACTTAACCGGATCCTCATCTTCCACCCATACCGAACGGATAGGGTGCTGGGCATGACTCAGTCGCACCCCAGGATCAGCAAGGCTGTCATCCCAGCCGCAGGACTCGGCACCCGGTTCCTGCCTGCCACGAAAGCCACTCCCAAGGAGATGCTGCCTGTCGTCGACAAGCCCGCCATCCAGTACGTGGTCGAGGAGGCGGTGGACGCCGGACTCCACGACGTGCTGATGATCACCGGGCGGAACAAGCGGCCCCTGGAGGACCACTTCGACCGCAACTACGAGCTGGAGGAAGCCCTCTTCCGCAAGGGGGACCGGGAGCGGCTGGGCAAGGTCAAGGAGTCCAACGACCTGGCGACCATGCACTACGTGCGCCAGGGCGACCCGCGCGGCCTCGGCCACGCCGTGCTGTGCGCCGCCCCGCACGTGGGCGACCAGCCGTTCGCGGTCCTCCTCGGCGACGACCTGATCGACCCGCGCGACCCGCTGCTCTCCCGCATGGTCGAGATCCAGGAGCGCGAGGGCGGCAGCGTGATCGCCCTCATGGAGGTCGACCACTCACAGATCCACCTCTACGGCTGCGCGGCGGTGGAGCCGACCGCCGAGTCCGACGTGGTCCGGGTGACCGACCTGGTCGAGAAGCCCGACCCGTCGGAGGCGCCCAGCAACTACGCGATCATCGGCCGGTACGTCCTGGACCCGGCGATCTTCGGGATACTGCGGGAGACGGAGCCGGGCCGGGGCAACGAGATCCAGCTCACCGACGCCATCCAGAAGCTCGCCATGGACGAGAAGGTGGGCGGCCCGGTGCACGGAGTCGTCTTCAAGGGCCGCCGCTACGACACCGGGGACCGTGGCGACTATCTCCGGGCGATTGTCAGACTCGCGTGCGAACGTGAAGATCTGGGACCGGAGTTCCGGTCCTGGCTCCGCCGTTACGTCACCGAGGAGATGTAGACCTTGAGCCCCGTGAGCGCCGCGAGCCCCGCACCCGCGATCCGGTCCGTCGACGAGCACCTGGAGGACGTGCTCGCCGCCGTCCACCCGCTCGACCCGATCGAGCTGCAACTGCCCGACGCCCAGGGCTGTGTCCTGGTCGAGGACGTCACGGTGCCGGTGGCCCTGCCGCCCTTCGACAACAGCTCCATGGACGGGTACGCGGTGCGGATCGCCGACGTCACGGGCGCCTCGGAGGAGTTTCCCGCGGTCCTCACCGTCATCGGCGACGTGGCCGCCGGCAGTGAGGGCCTGCCCACGGTGGGCCCGGGCGAGGCCGCGCGCATCATGACCGGCGCCCCGCTCCCGCCCGGCGCCGAGGCGGTCGTCCCCGTCGAGTGGACCGACGGCGGTACGGGCGGGGGAGCGGCCACCACGATGCGCGCCGCGAGCGCCGCCCCCGAGGGCGCCACGGGCGAGGTGCGCGTCCACCGCCCGGTCGAGGCCCGCGCCCATGTCCGCGCCCGGGGCAGCGACGTCCAGGCCGGCGACCTGGCCCTCGAGGCGGGCACGGTGCTCGGGCCGGCGCAGATCGGCCTGCTGGCCGCCATCGGCCGGGGCACGGTCCGGGTGCGGCCCCGCCCGCGCGTGGTCGTCCTGTCCACGGGCAGCGAGCTGGTACAGCCCGGCGAGGAGCTGGGCCCCGGCCAGATCTACGACTCCAACAGCTTCGCGCTGGCCGCCGCCGCCCGGGACGCCGGCGCCATCGCCTACCGGGTGGGCGCGGTCACCGACGACGCGGACACGCTGCGGGCCACGATCGAGGACCAGCTGGTCCGCGCCGACCTGCTGGTCACCACGGGCGGCGTCAGCGTCGGGGCGTACGACGTCGTCAAGGAGGCCCTGTCCTCGGTGGGCGACGCGGACGAGCCGGGCGGCGGCGTCGAGTTCCACAAGCTGGCCATGCAGCCGGGCAAGCCCCAGGGCTTCGGCTCCATCGGCCCGGACCACACACCGCTGCTGGCCCTGCCCGGCAACCCGGTCTCGTCGTACGTGTCGTTCGAGCTGTTCGTGCGGCCCGCGATCCGCGCCCTGATGGGCCTGAAGGACCTCCACCGGCCCCGCGTGCGGGCCGTGCTCACGGCCGACAAGCCGCTGTCGTCGCCCGCGGGGAAGCGCCAGTTCCTCCGGGGGACGTACGACGCCGAGGCGGGTAGCGTCACTCCTGTGGGCGGGGCCGGCTCCCACCTGATCGCCGCTCTCGCGCACGCGGACGCGCTGCTCGTCGTCCCGGAGGACACCACCGTGGTGGAGCCGGGCAGCGACGTCGAGGTGATGCTCCTCGGCTGAGCCGGCGGCCTCCCGCGAGGCCCCGGCCCCGGGCTCGTCCAGGGGGCACCCCCATGGCGGGCCGCCGTGGCGGTACGGTGTCTGCCGCCGTGCCGACAACCGGCGCCAGATCGCGAGGCGGAGTGCAGTGAGTACGCAAGGCAGCCTGACCCACATCGACGAGGCGGGGGCCGCCCGCATGGTGGACGTCTCCGGCAAGGACGTCACCGCCCGCACCGCCCGCGCCAGCGGCCGCGTCCTGGTCTCGCCGCGCGTGGTGGAACTGCTGCGCGGCGAGGGCGTCCCCAAGGGCGACGCCCTCGCCACCGCGCGCATCGCCGGCATCATGGGCGCCAAGCGCACCCCCGACCTGATCCCGCTGTGCCACCCGCTCGCCGTCTCCGGCGTGAAGCTGGACCTGACGGTGGCCGACGACGCCGTGGAGATCACCGCCACCGTGAAGACCACGGACCGCACCGGCGTCGAGATGGAGGCGCTGACCGCGGTCTCCGTGGCGGCGCTCACCGTCGTCGACATGGTCAAAGCCGTCGACAAGGCCGCCGTGATCACCGACGTGCGGGTGGAGGAGAAGACCGGCGGCAAGTCCGGCGACTGGAGCCGGTCGTGACGTACCGCGCGCTCGTCGTCACCGCGTCCAACCGCGCCGCCGCCGGGGTGTACGAGGACAAGGGCGGGCCGATACTCGCCGAGGGTCTCGCGGCCATGGGCTTCACGGTCGACGGCCCCCAGGTCGTCCCCGACGGCGAGCCCGTGGAGGCGGCGCTGCGCGCCGGGGTGGCCGCGGCGTACGACGTCATCCTCACCACCGGCGGCACCGGCATCTCCCCGACCGACGCCACCCCGGAGGCCACCCGCCGCGTCCTCGACCACGAGGTGCCCGGGATCCCCGAGGCGATCCGCGCGTACGGCCGTGACAAGGTCCCGACCGCCGCGCTGTCCCGCGGCCTCGCCGGCGTCGCGGGCCGCACCCTGATCGTCAACCTGCCGGGCTCGACCGGCGGCGTACGCGACGGCCTCGCCGTCCTGGAGAGGCTGCTCGTCCACGCCGTGGACCAGCTGCGCGGCGGCGACCATCCGAGACCGGCGTCATGAACCCCGCCTGGCCCGTGATCCTCGCGGACGGCGACGTGCTGCTCCGCCCGATAAAGGCGCGCGACCACCAGGCCTGGCGCGAGGTGAACCGGCGCAACCGCGACTGGCTGCGCCCCTGGGAGGCGACGGTCCCGCCGCCCGCCCCCGGCGCCCCGCTCGTCCAGCGCCCCACGTACCGGCAGATGGTCCGCCACCTGCGCGCCGAGGCCAACGCGGGCCGGATGCTGCCGTTCGTCATCGAGTACCGGGGGCGGCTGGTCGGCCAGCTGACCGTCGCCGGCATCACCTGGGGCTCGATGTGCTCCGGCCACATCGGCTACTGGGTGGACCAGGACGTCGCGGGCCGCGGCGTGATGCCCACGGCGGTCGCCCTCGCGGTCGACCACTGCTTCCGCTCGGTCGGACTGCACCGCATCGAGGTGTGCATTCGCCCCGAGAACGGCCCCAGCCGGCGGGTCGTGGAGAAATTGGGATTCCGCGAGGAGGGGCTGCGTCCGCGCTACCTCCATATCGACGGCGCGTGGCGCGACCACCTGGTGTTCGCGCTGACCGCCGAGGAGGTGCCGGAAGGGCTCGTGCGCCGCTGGCACCAGGCACGACCCGAACACCCCGCAAAATAAATCACCTGTTCGAATTGTGTGCCCGGCGACCACAATCGATCGGAACAATCACAAAAAAGTTCAGTGATATCAGCCAGATCGTGCGACACACCGGCCCAATTGGCCGATGGCCTCACGCGAACACCTCTACCGTGTGAGGCGTGAGCAGCAGCGGCCTCATCTACGCAGTCATTGTCGGAGCTTGGGCCGCCTACCTGGTGCCGATGTGGCTTCGCAGGCAGGACGAGCTGAACGAGGCTCGACCGACGGAACGCTTCAGCACCGCCATCCGGCTCCTGTCCGGACGAGCGGGGATGGAGCGCCGGTACGCCAAGGAGCTGCGCCAGCGAGGCGCCGAGGGGCGGGACCCCGACGTGGACCCGGACGCCGAGACCGAGCACCTCAGCTCGGTCGACGTCCGGGCCTTCGCCGCGCCCCCGGACCACACGGAGGCCCGGTTGGAGGTCCCGGAGGCCGCCGCGCCGGTCCCCGCGCCCCGGCCGGCCCGCCCGCAGACCTCCCGCGCGGCCGCCGAGCGCGCCCGCCGCACCCGCGTGCTGGCCCGCCGGCGCCGTACGACGGTGATCCTCTTCCTCGCGTTCACGCTCGGCGCGATCGTCGCCGCCGTGGGCGGGCTCGCCTTCCTGTGGGTGCCCGGCATCCCGGCGGTCCTGCTCAGCGCGTACATCGTCTACCTGCGCCGCCAGGAGCGCCGCCGCTTCGTGTACGTGATGGACCGGCGCCGCGCCGAGGCCGCCGCTCAGCGCCTGCGCGACAGCCGCCGGCGCCGCCCGCAGCCGCCCGCCGACGCGGACGACGAGGCCGAGGCCCACCGCCGCGACCCGGCGCCCGAGCCCGCCCCCGCCGTCTCCCCGGCGGAGGCCGGCCGCCGCGCCCTGGTCGAGCAGACCGATCACGCGGAGTGGGTCGACCAGCAGCGCGACCGCGGCCCGTCCCGCGGCGACAGCTGGGACCCGGTCCCCGTCCCGCTCCCCACGTACGTCACCGCCCCGGTCGCCCCGCGCGCCACCGGCGGCGTCGACGTGACGGACCCGGAGACCTGGAGCGCCGCCCGCTCCTCCCCGGCCGAACCGACCCCGCCCCCGGCCACCCGCCGCCACCCGCACCCGCCGCGCCGCCCCCGCGACCACGGCCGCACCCCGCTGTTCGACCAGTACGCCGACGAGGACCGCCCCCGCGCGGCCAACGAATGAGACGAGTGATCCATCTCTCCGGGCCCCGCGCGGCAACGGATTTCCGAGCACCCGGATCGGGATGCTAATGTTTCACACGTCGCAAGGGCCTGTGGCGCAGACTGGTAGCGCACCTCGTTCGCATCGAGGGGGTCAGGGGTTCAAATCCCCTCAGGTCCACGCACATCGAAGCCCCCGCCGGGGAAACCGGGCGGGGGCTTCGTCTTTGAGGCCCGCGGGTCGGACGGGCTGCCGGGTCAGCCCGTGACGGGGAGCCCGCGGGGTTCCTTGATGCGCTTCATGATGATCTGTGAGTTGACCTCCGTGACGCCCGCGAGGGCGGTCAGCTTCTCGATCCAGAGCCGTTCGTACGCGCGCAGGTCCGCGACCGCGATGCGCAGCAGGCACCCCGGGCTGCCGAAGAGCCGGTACGCCTCGATGACGTCCGGGATGTCCTGGAGGGCGGCCTCGAAGGCCTCCACCACCTCGCGGTCGCGCTTCACCTCGATGGAGACCAGGACCTCGAAGCCCCGGTCGACCGCTTCCGGGTCGATCACCGCGCGGTAGCCCTGGATCACCCCGTCCTGCTCCAGCTGCCGGACCCGGCGCATGCAGGGGGAGGGGGTCAGGCCCACGCGTTGGGCAAGCTCCTGGTTGCTCAGCCGGCCGTCGTTCTGGAGCTCGCGCAAGATTGCGCGGTCGATCTCGTCCATGGCGCAATTATCCACCAAGTCTATGTGCTCCGGCTGGCTGGATTCGCGAGCATATTGCGGGCTTTCTTTTCTATCCTTGCGCCCGGAGATTTCAGTGCCGTGAGCAAGGAGAGAGCACTGTGGGACGTGTCGTCGTCATCAGCACCGGCGGGACCATAGCCAGCCGCTGGCAGGGCTCCGGCTTCGCCGCCGACGCGCACGGGCAGGAGGTCATGGCGACCGCGGCCGTGCCCGAGGACGTCGCCGTCGAGGTCGTCGACCTGTTCAGCGTCAACAGCCCCCGGCTCACCACCGCCCACCAGCTCACCCTGCTCCGCACCGTCCACGAGGTCCTCGCCGACCCCGGCGTGCAGGGCGTCGTGGTCACGCACGGCACCGACACCCTGGAGGAGTCGGCGTTCCTCGTCGACCTCCACCACGACGACCCGCGCCCCGTCGTCTTCACCGGCGCCCAGCTGCCGCTCGACGCCGAGGACGGCGATGGGCCCCGCAACCTCCACGACGCCCTGCTGACCGCCGCCCGCGTCCGCGGACTCGGTGTCGTCGTCGCCTTCGACGGCAAGCTGCACGCCGCCCGCGGCACGGTCAAGACACAGACCGTGGCCGCCGATGCCTTCGCCGACCCCTCCGGCACCCGTCTCGGCAACATCGGCTTCGGCAAGGTGTCCGTCCTGCGGCACCCCGAGCGGCCGGCGCCGCTCCCGCTGCCCGGCGTGCCCGACGCGTATCCCCGCGTCGACATGGTCATGCACCACGCGGACGCCGACCCGTTCCTGCTGAACGCCGCCGTCGACGCCGGCGCGCAGGGCATCGTGCTGGTGGCCACCGGCGCCGGCAACGCCACCCCCGAGATCGTCGAGGCCGTCGCCTCCGCCGTCGCGCGCGGCGTGCTCGTCGCCCTGACCACCCGCGTCCCGTCCGGGCCCGTCACGCAGATCTACACGCACGGCGGCGCCGTCGACCTCGTCGCCGCGGGCGCCGTGCCGACCGGCACACTGCGCGCCGGCCAGGCCCGTATCGCGGTCCTCAGCGCTCTGCTGGCCGCCACCGACCCGCGCGAGCGCGAGCGGGTCCTGCGGCAGGCACTCGGCGAGCCGGCCATCGCCGACGCCCTCGTCCAGGCCTAGGGGCGCAGCTCCCCACCGCCCAGTCCCCTCCCGCAGACCCAGTCACCACCCGACGGACCCAGGAAAGAAGTCCCTCATGGGCAGCACGTACGCCGCCGAACCCTCCCCGCTCCCCGCCGCGTTCCGCTCCGAGCACGACCTGCTCGGCGACCGGGATGTGCCCGCCGACGCCTACTACGGCATCCACACCCTGCGGGCCGTGGAGAACTTCCCCATCACCGGCACGCCGATCTCCGTCTACCCCGAGCTCGTCGCCGCGCTCGCGTGCGTCAAGCAGGCCGCGGCCCTCGCCAACCGCGACCTCGGGACGCTGGACGGGCACAAGGCCGACGCGATCGTCGCCGCGTGCGAGGAGATCCGCGGCGGCAAGCTGCACGACGCGTTCGTCGTGGACGTCATCCAGGGCGGCGCCGGCACCTCGACCAACATGAACGCCAACGAGGTCGTCGCCAACCGCGCGCTGGAGCTGCTCGGCCATGCCAAGGGCGAGTACCGGCACGTGCACCCGCTGGAGGACGTCAACGCGGGCCAGAGCACCAACGACGTCTACCCGACGGCCGTCAAGATCGCCCTCGACTTCACCGCGCAGCGCCTGCTGGACGCGATGGAGGTCCTGCGCGACGCCTTCGCCGCCAAGGCGGAGGAGTTCGCCGACGTCCTGAAGATGGGGCGGACGCAGCTCCAGGACGCCGTGCCCATGACGCTGGGCCAGGAGTTCGCCACGTACGCGATCATGCTGGAGGAGGACCGCAAGCGGCTCGGCGAGGCCTGCGAACTGATCCGCGAGATCAACCTCGGCGGTACGGCGATCGGTACGGGCCTCAACGCCCACCCCCGGTACGCGGCCGTCGCCTGCGGCCACCTGCGGGACATCACCGGGCTGCCGCTCAGCGTCGCCGACGACCTCGTCGAGGCCACCCAGGACGCGGGCGCGTTCGTCCAGCTGTCGGGCGTCCTCAAGCGGATCGCCGTCAAGCTCTCCAAGACCTGCAACGACCTGCGGCTGCTCTCCTGCGGGCCGCGCGCCGGCCTCGGCGAGATCAACCTGCCGCCGGTGCAGGCGGGTTCGAGCATCATGCCCGGCAAGGTGAACCCGGTCGTGCCCGAGGTGGTCAACCAGATCGCGTTCGAGGTCATCGGCAACGACATGGCCGTGACCATGGCGGCCGAGGCGGGCCAGCTCCAGCTGAACGCCTTCGAGCCGGTCATCGCCCACAGCCTGCTCAAGTCGCTGACCCACCTGCGGGCCGGCTGCCTGACCCTCGCCGAGCGCTGCGTCACCGGGATCACCGCGAACCGCGAGCACCTGGCGGACCTCGTCGCCCACTCCATCGGCCTGGCCACCGCGCTCAACCCGCACATCGGGTACGAGCAGGCCACCGCCGTGGCCAAGGAGGCCCTGGAGTCGGGCCGGAGCGTGCGGGAACTGGTCCTGGAGAAGGGCCTGCTGACCGAGGACGAGCTGGCGCGCATCCTGCACCCGGACAACCTCGCCCGCCCGCACACCGCCCGTACGGCCTGAGCCGCGGTCGCTTCATGACGGTCGCTTCATGGTGGTTGCGGTAGCCAGTTCTTGACACTTTCTCACTTATTCGCGACCACTTCGGGATCCCGTCCTGTCGACTCCTCCAAGTCGTCCGGGCGGGATCCTTCGGCTTTCCGGAACTCTTGTTCCGCGCTGGGAAGTTGTGCGAAAGTGAGGCCCCTCACGGCTCACGAAGCTGATTCTGCACCAGGGTCACGAAAAGGTACGCACCAATCGTCGCGTCTTTTCGTCGACCGGCGATGCCGCCCGACGGCTCGATCCCCCACCGCAATGCCCTGGAGGGAAAGACCCCCCATGCAGAATCCTCCTCCTCCGCCCCGTGGTTCGGTCCCCGGCGGCTCCGGCGAGCAGCCTGCCGGTGCCGATCCCCATGGCCGGGCCGTGCTGCTGGCGCGGCACTGGGACGCGGTCTTCGCCTATGCGGCGCTGTTCGCACAGGGGAAGAAAACCGCCGCCATGGTCGCCTCCACGGCTTTCGCACAGGTGTGGGAAAAGCCGTGGCTCTCGGAGTCCGGGGCGCGTGATGACGGCATCGGCGCCCTGCGGCCACGCCTATTGGTCACCGCCGGGCAAACGCTGAGGGACTGGTCCGCCGATCCCCGGATTACCGCAATGCTGCCCGGAATTCAGGCGCCGGCCGGGCCGCCGGACAATCGCCGCATCGTCGCCCGCGCATTCCGGAGCCTGCCGGCCGACGCGCAGGTCCTGCTGTGGCACCGGGAGGTCGAGGCGGAGGGCCTTTCCATACCGGCGGCGCTCCTCGCCATAGACCCGCGCGGCGCGGCCGAGCGGCTGGCGGAGGCCCGCGAACTGTTCCGCGAACGCTGCGCGAGCGTCCACCAGGAGCTCGCCCCGGACCGGGAGTGCCGCCACTTCGGCCGGCTCCTCGACATCTCGCTGCGCCGGACCGGGCCCCTCATCCCCGACATCCAGCGCCACTTGGCGCAGTGCCCCTACTGCCGCGCCGCCGCCGACCAGTTGCGGCAGTCGGACGGCCGGTTGCCGCTCCTGCTCGCCGAGGCGGTGCTCGGCGGAGGCGCGGCCCGCTACCTGGAGTCGCGCCCCGCACGGGCCCGCGCGTACGGGCGGCAGGGTGGGGGGCCGGGGGAGGGGCGCCGGGCCGGCCGGCACTCCAGGGCCGTGCGCCGCCGCGCTGAGGCGTCGCCGGGCGGTGCCGCGCTCCTGAGGGCCGGGGCGGCCGTGCGGGCCGGTGCCGCGTCGCTGCGCCGGAGGGCGCCCTTACGGAACGGGGCCGTGCTGGCGGGAGTCGGCGCCGCCGTGGGCGGCGTCCTCGTCGTGGCCCTGGTCGCAGGGCTGTGGCCCGAGGGCGGTACGGGCGACGGTGCGGCCGGCACCGGGGGTGCGGCCGGCGGGGCGGTGACCGGCGGTGCGCCCGGCCCCGGCGCCATGAGCCCGTCCGGCGCGGGCACCACCGGTCCGGGCACGGGGGCCGGCCACGGCGAGGGCGGGGTCCAGGGCGCCGGCCCCGGCGTGCCGCAGCCGCCGGCCCCGGCCGGGCACCCCGCCGGCCCGCTCCACACCAGGCTGCGCAACGCGGAGGCCGGGCTGTGCCTGGACATCCGCGACGGCAGGGCGCTGACCGGGGCGGAGCTGACCCTCGCGGTGTGCTCCGGCGAACGCACCCAGCAGTGGACGTACGACCCCGACGGCCTGCTGCGCAGCGGTGCCGCCCCGCAGCTCTGCCCGGACGCGCAGCGGCTCGACGGCACGGTCGTCCTCGCGGTGTGCGGGGCGGGCGGGCGCTACGACCTGACCGTCCAGGGCACGGTGATCCCCCGCTGGAACGAGGACCTGGCGCTCGCGCCCGTCTCGCCCACCGCCGGAACGGGCCTGGTGGTCAAGGTCCGCGACGACTCGCACGCCCAGCGCTGGCTCACCGACGCCCCGACGGCCGCGCCCCGGGCCCAGTGGCCGGCCGGCACCGCGTCGGCGCCCGCCCGCGAGGTCGGGTCCGGACCCTCCGCACGAACCGGACAGCCCGGCACGGGGCCGGCGCCCGCCGGTACGGGCAGCACCCGCCCGCCCGCCTCCGTGTACCGCGCCGACGGCGGCGCCCCGGAGGCGGCCCGCCGCGAGGCGGTGGACACCGAGGCGGCGGGCCTTCCGCGGCTCGCCGCCGCCCCGGCCCCCGGACCGCTCACGCTCACGCCAGTGCGGGCGGAGTCCAGGCGGCATGCCGGAGCGTCGTGCGGATCGTCAGCCGGGAAGGGGCCAGGCGCATCAGCGCGTTGCGGGCCGCCACCGCCAGGGGACCGCTGAGCTGCTGCCCCATGCGCCCGGCCCGGCGCGCGGCCACTGCCACCGCCTGGGTGCGGGGGCGGCGCTCCGCGTCGTACCGGACGAGCCCCGTCCGTACGTCGGGCGCGGCCGCCACCGCCGCGGCCAGCGTGACCGCGTCCTCCAGGGCCTGGCAGGCGCCCTGCCCCAGGAACGGCGTCATGGCGTGGGCGGCGTCACCGAGCAGGGCGACCCGCCCCACCGCGTACGTGGGCAGGGGCGTGGCCAGTTCGTACACGTCGTGGTGGAGCACCGCCTCCGGTGCGGTCGCGGCGAGGAGCGCGGGGATCGGCTCGTGCCACCGGGCGAACCGGCGGCGCACGGCGGCGAGCGGGTCCTCGTGCCGTAGGCCGGGCGGGGCGTTGACCACCGCGTGCCACTCGGCCCGCCCGTCGGCGAGCAGCATGTGGCCGAACTCGGTGCCCGGCCCCCAGGTCAGCTGGAAGTCGCCGGTGACGGGCACCGGGTGGGCGGTGATGGCCCGCAGCACCGTCGACCCGCTGTAGGACGGGCCCGGAGCATCGGGCAGCAGCCGGGTGCGCAAGGGGCTGTTGATGCCGTCGGCCGCGACGACGAGACCGGCCTCGTACATCCCGGCCGTCGTGTGCACGCGCGCGTGCGGGGCGTCGGCGGGGTCCTCGACCGAGGTGACCTCGACGCCGGCGAGGAGGGCCCCGTCCGGCAGCGCGGTGCGCAGCAGCCGGTGCAGCGCGGCACGCGGGATGCCGACGAGCGGGGCGCCCAGGGCGCGTTCGACGGCGTGGCCGTCCATGCGGGCGAGCAGCCGCCCGCCCGGGGTGCGGGTGCCGCCGGAGAGCTGGCGGCGCGAGGCCGTGCGCAGGGCGGGGCCCACGCCGAGCGCGTCCAGGGCGCGGACGCCGTTGGCGGCGAGCGAGATGCCGGCGCCCGCGTCGGCGAGGGCGGCGGGCGCCCGCTCGACGACCGTGACGCGCCAGCCGGTTCTGCACAGTCCCAGGGCGGCCGCCAGACCGCCGATGCCGCCACCGACCACCACGGCTGTTCCAGGCTGCATGCCCAGCCTCCTTCTGCGGATGTAGAAGGAGGCTACTCCCCGCTCTCTACAGGTGTAGAAGCAGGTGGGGGGACGGGGTAGAAAGGACGGATGACCGGAGACCGCCGTACCGTCCTCGCCGACGCCGCCATCGACGTGCTCGCCGACGGCGGGATGCGGGCGCTCACGCACCGCGCCGTGGACGCCGCGGCCGGCCTGCCCGCGGGCACCACGTCCGCGTACTTCCGCACCCGCGAGGCGCTGCTGACCGCCCTCGTGAAGCGGCTCGTCGAACGGGACCAGGCGGAACTCGCCGCCGCGGCCGCGGCGGCGCCCCTGCCCCGGGACCCGGACGAACTGGCGGCCGCCCTGACCGCGTTCTGCGCGCGGCGGCTGCGCGGTGAGGGGCGCCGGCGGTCGCTGGCCCGGTACGCCTGCGCCGTGGAGAGCGTGCACCGTCCGGAGCTGCGGGAGGTGCTGACGCCCCGCGAGAACGCGGCGCGCGATGCCGTACGGAACCTCATCGCCGCGCACGGGGCAGCCGACGCGGAGGAGCGGACGGTGACGTTGCTGGCCTGCGTGGACGGGCTGGTCTTCGACCGGCTGGTGGCGGGCGGCGACTCCGTGCCCGGCGACGCGGTGGCGCGGCTGGTGGCGGCGGCGCTGGCATGAGCGGTGCCCGGGCCCCGCAGGGAACCCGGGCACCGAGGAGTGCGGTCGCGTCCGCTTACGAGGACTGGGCCTGGTTGTAGACCGCCTGGGCCTCGTTGCCGAAGTACGGGCCGAACATGCGGTTCGGCAGGAAGGTGTAGCCGAAGCTGTTCACCGACACCTGGAGCCCGGTGCCCGCGGACTCGCTGAAGCCGGTGAACCACGGGCCGCCGCTGGAGCCGCCCGTCATGTTGCAGCCCAGGCTGTGGTCCTGGCTGAACAGGAAGTCCTTGGAGGAGTTCCCGCTGCAGTAGATCAGCTTCGAGCCGTCGTACGGCGAAGCGGCCGGGAAGCCGAAGGCGTACATCGCCTTGTTGTAGCCACCGTTGAACTGGATGCCCTGCGCGCCCGTCACGGCCGTGAGCTTCTGGCCGTTCAGCGGCGCCACGACGGCGGCGCCGACGTCGTAGTTGATGTCCTCGCTCGCCTGCCACTGCGGCGTGGTCAGGGTCTTGGACGCCGTCCACTGCCCGTACGGTGCCTTGCCGTTGTCGTACGCCGGGACGAAGACCCAGTTGGTGTGCCAGCTGCCCTGGTACTTCACGCAGTGCCCGGCCGTGATGACGGTCGACTGGTTCTGGCTGGTCACGGCGTTGCCGGAGCAGGAGGCGGTGCGGCCCTGGAAGGTGAAGAACACCCGGCCGGAGGTCTTCACGACCGCGCCGCCGCCGGTCCAGGCGCCGCCGGACTGCGGGAAGGCCATGGGCTGGACGGCGCCGGCCGTGGCCGCGCCGCCGGCGGCCGGGGTCGGCGCGATCGTGGTGGTCTTGCCGCCCGGCTTCGGCGCCTTGAGCTTCTGCACCTCGGCGGGGCGGACGAGCCGTTCGAAGGGGGTGGCGCCGCGCATCCGGTCGGCGGTCCAGAATCCGGCGGCGCTCTGCCGTTCGGCGCTCGGCACGGCGTGGGTGGCGGGGGCGTCGGGGGCGGGTGCCGCGCTCGCCGGGGTGGCGGCGGCCAGGGCGCCCGTGAGCAGGGTTCCGGCGGTCAGCAGGATGCCCGCTGAGGAGCGGTGGCGTGTCACGCATGTCTCCTTCTGCCGTGCCCGGGCCGCTGGCGGGCCCGGGCAGGAGGGTGGGGGGAACGAAGAGGTGCGGATCGCGGTACCGGATCGTGGTGTGTGAGGCAGCGTGCCACGTCACCCACGATTTGTCAGGGTCGCGTCAGTGATTTCGCGAAACAGCGGCTGTTCTCGTACGCGCGGTAGTAGCCGAACTTCGCGCACGGCTCGTATCCGCTCGACGTGTACAGACCGATCGCCTCGGGCTGCATGGTCCCGGTCTCCAGGACCATCCGCAGGCGGCCCGCCGCGCGGGCGTCCTCCTCCAGGAGGCCGAGGATCCGCCGGGCTATGCCGCGGCCCCGCGCCTCGGGTATCACGTACATGCGCTTCAGCTCCGCGTCGCCGTCCGTGTAGCCCTCCTCGTTCTCCTCCTGCGAGCGCCAGCCCCCGGTGGCGACGGGCCGGTCCCGCTCGTCGTACGCGATCAGGTAGAGGCCGTGCGGCGGCCGGAACATGGCGGGGTCGAGGTACGTCTCGTCGCCCTCGCCGTCGTACCGCTCGGCGTACTCGAGCTGGACCTGGTCGTTGAGCTTGACGGCGTCGGGGTGGTCGAACGGCACAGTGCGAATATTCATGCGGAGGATCGTACTTCTATGCGGTGACAGGGGTGCGGGGCGCGATGGGTTCTGTCGTATTGTGCCGGGATGCTCACCGTCACCACCGTCAATGTCAACGGCCTGCGCGCCGCCGCGAAGAAGGGCTTCGTCGAATGGCTGGCCGGAACGGCCGCCGACGCCGTCTGCCTCCAGGAGGTGCGCGCGGAGGAGTCCCAGCTCCCGGACGCCGTACGGGCCCCCGAGGGCTGGTTCACCGTGCACGCCCCGGCCGCCGCCAAGGGCCGCGCCGGTGTGGCGCTCTACACACGGCGTGAGCCGGACGCGGTCCGGGTCGGCTTCGGGTCGAGCGAGTTCGACGGCAGCGGCCGCTACCTGGAGGCCGACCTGCCGGGCGTGACGGTCGCGAGCCTCTACCTGCCGTCCGGCGAGGTCGGCACCGAGCGGCAGGACGAGAAGATCCGCTTCATGGACGCGTTCCTGCCGTACCTCAAGGAGCTGCGGGAGCGGGCGGCGGCCGACGGCCGCGAGGTCGTGGTCTGCGGCGACTGGAACATCGCCCACCAGGAGGCCGACCTCAAGAACTGGAAGGCCAACCGCAAGAGCGCCGGCTTCCTCCCCGAGGAGCGCGCCTGGCTCGGCCGTGTCCTCGGCGAGGCCGGCTACGTCGACGTCGTCCGCGCCCTCCACCCCGACCAGGCGGGCCCCTACTCCTGGTGGTCCTACCGCGGCCGCGCCTTCGACAACGACACGGGCTGGCGCATCGACTACCAGATCGCGACGCCCGGCCTCGCCGCGAAGGCGGTCAAGGCCTGGGTCGAGCGCGCGGCGACGCACGGCGAGCGCTGGAGCGACCACGCGCCCGTGACGGCGGTGTACGAGCTGTAGGCGCGGCGCCGCGGGCCCGGGCGGACCCGCGTGGCAGCGTGGGCGGGTGTCGTCGCTACTCGTCGCGTTGTTCGTGGTCCTGTCGGGGATCCGTGTCCCCGCGGTGCCGTTCGGCACGCCCGACGTGCTGGTGACGGAGCAGGCGTCCCGGCGGCTGGTGCTGTTCGACGGGCGGCGGCGCGACTGGGGGGCCGCCGACGTGAAGTGGGCGTTCTCGCCGCTCGGCGACGCGCGGTACGCCGATCTGGACCCCGCCCGCAGCTGGGTGCACCCGAACGAGGCGAAGGTGCGCCGGTGGCGCGGGAGGACGTATGTGCTGACCACCGCCTCGTACGGGTTCGCGGCGGTCGTCGAGTACCCCTCGGGCCGGCGGTACTGGGCGGACGCGCTGGCGCCGGGCACGATCCGGGTCAACCCGCACAGCGCCGAGCTGCTGCCGGACGGCCGCGTGGCGGTCGCGGGCAGTACGGGTGACGTGGTGCGGCTGCACGCGGCGCCGCCGCGCGCCGGGCACGTGGACTTCGCGCTGGAGGACGCGCACGGCCTGCACTGGGACGGGCGGCTGCGGGTGCTGTGGGCCCTGGGCGGCGAGCGCCTGGTCGCGCTGCGGGTGGGCGGCCCGGCGGGGCGGCCGGTCCTGGTGGAGGCCTTCGGCGTACGGCTGCCGGGGCGCGGCGGGCACGACCTCGCGCCCGTGGCGCGGAACCCGGACCGGCTGTGGGTGAGCACCGGCACCGCCGTGTACCAGTACGTGAAGAGCCGCCGTGCGTTCGTCCGGGAGTACCCGGGTGCGGCCCGCGTGAGCCGTCCGCGCGTCAAGGCCGTCGGCGACGACCTGTTGACCGGTCAGGTCCTCTCCACGGCTCCTGAACCGGGGCTCGCCGAGACGTGGTGGACGACGAGCGTCGCCGTGCACCGCCCGGCCGGGACGTACCGCCTGCCGGGCGGCGGCATCTACAAGGCCCGCTGGTGGCCGGTCGGGTCTAGCGCCGCCCGAGGGCCTTCGCGCGCGGGTACGCCCAGGCGGTGAGGGCGATGCCCGCGACGGTGAGTACCCCGTACGCGGCCAGCGCGGGAGCGAGACCGCCGGGCAGCCAGCCGAGCAGGCCTCGATGGTCGTGGTCGATGAGGAGCCGGACGAGGCCCTGGCCGAAGACGGCCATGAGGATCATGCCGAGGATCTGCACGACGTCGTACTTCACGGTCTGTCCTTTCGGGAGGGGGTTCGTTACGAACGTATCAATCAGAGTGGGGGATTTCTCCCTGAACAGGCGGCTGACTTGGGCTTACGTCACACTTTCTTGAGCGCTACCGTGAGACGTGTGCGTGACGAAAAGAAGGCCGTGTGCCTCATGTGCGGGAAGCCCACGAGCCGTCCGGAGCGGGGTCGTCCGCCCGTGTACTGCTCCCGCAGCTGCCAGGCCCGGGCGTACCGCAGGCGCAAGCAGCGGCTGCCCGCTCCGGGCGTCCCGGTCGAGCCCCCCGAGGCGCGCCCGACGGACGTGCGGGCTCGGCAGCGGCGGCGGATCGCCGAGGCGGTGTGGCGCATCGCCGCCGAACGGGGCCTGGACGCGGCGAGCATGCGGACGATCGCGGCCGAGGCGCGCGTGTCGCTCCGGGTGGTGCAGTACCACTTCGACAGCAAGCACGCGCTGATGGTCGAGGCGCTGCGGCTGCTGCACGAGGAGAACGAGCGGCTGGCCAGGGCCCGTATCCCGGTCGGCATGGCGGATCCGCGCGGGCTGCTGCGGTCGCTGCTGGACGAGTTCCTGCCGCTGGACGACCAGCGGGCCTTCGCCCTGCGGGTGTTCGCGGCGTACTACGCCCGGAGCCTGACCGATCCGGCGCTCGCGGCCGTGTTCCTCGCCGCCGAGCAGCCACTGGAACGGCTCGTCGCGGACATCATCGGGGCGGGCGAGGCGGCCGGGGGTGCGGCGCCGGGCCTCGACCGGAACCACGAGGCCGACCTGCTGGTGGCGGGCGCCACGGGGCTCGGCCTGGACGTGGTGCACGGGCGCCGGTCACTGGCGGAGGTGCGCGCGGTGCTGGACTACCACGTGGAGAGGATCCTGCCCGGCGCCTGAGCCGGTCCGTCAGCCGTCGGCCGACGGCCTCGCCGTGTCGCGGGTGCGGCGGTCCAGGGCCATCGACAGTTCCGCCTCCACCACGCTCTTGGCCAGGGGGCGCAGCCGGGCGACGTCCTCCTCGGCGGCGTGCTCGCGCAGCAGGTCCATGAAGAGCGCGGCCAGCGCGTCCGCGTGGTCGCGGACCCGGCGGGCGGCCCCCAGGACCGCCGCGAGCGGCACGCCCTCCCGTACCAGCGCGGCGGACACGTCGAGCAGGCGGCGGCTGACGTGGACGATCTCCTCGCCGTCCGTCGCCAGGTAGCCCAGCTCCAGGGCGGCGGCGAAGTTCTCGGGCGTGACCTGGTCGCCGAAGTGGTCGGCCAGCTGCTCCGGCGTGAGCCGTACGGGCTCCTCCTCCGTGGGCCCGCCCAGCCCCAGGACCTCGCCCACGTCCCGGCCGCTCTCGAACGCCCCGGCCAGGTCCGCGATGCCGTTCAGGGTGTGGCCCCGCTCCAGCAGCGCCGCGATCGTGCGCAGCCGGGCCAGGTGGCGCGGCCCGTACCAGGCGATGCGCCCCTCGCGGCGGGGCGGCGGGATCAGTCCGCGTTCGCGGTAGTAGCGCAGGGTGCGGGCCGGGATGCCGGCCGCCTCCGCCAGCTCCTCCATCCGGTATTCACGGTCCTCGCCCTCGTTCGTCACGTCCGCAACCCTATGTCGTACCGCCGGTAACTTTTCCGCGCGCGCCCCCTACCGCTGGGTAGGACCCTGCCCTACCCTCCCGGACAGTGCCAGTGATTGCTGGCAGGGTCTTGGGAGGTGGGCATGAGCCAGCACGAACACGAACACGTACGGGTGGCGGTGATCGGCTCCGGGTTCGGTGGTCTCGGGGCCGCCGTCCGGCTGCGCCGCGAGGGGATCACCGACTTCGTCGTCCTGGAACGGTCGGACGCCGTCGGCGGCACCTGGCGCGACAACAGCTACCCCGGCTGCGCCTGTGACGTCCCGTCGCACCTGTACTCCTTCTCCTTCGCGCCCAACCCCGACTGGCCCCGCGCCTTCTCCGGCCAGCCCCACATCCGCGCGTACCTGGAGCACGTCACCGACGTCTTCCGGCTCCGCCCCCACCTCCGCCTCGGCCACGAGGTGACGATGATGCGCTGGGACGGCGACGCCCTGCGCTGGGAGATCGAGACCTCGCGCGGGACGCTCAGCGCCGACGTCGTGGTCTCCGCGACCGGGCCGCTGTCCGACCCGAAGATCCCCGACATCCCCGGCCTCGACGGGTTCCGCGAGGCGGGCGGCAAGGTCTTCCACTCCGCCCGCTGGGACCACGACTACGACCTGACCGGCAAGCGCGTCGCCATGGTGGGCACCGGCGCCTCCGCGATCCAGATCGTGCCGTCCGTCCAGCCCCGCGTCGGCCGGCTCACCCTCTTCCAGCGCACCCCCGCCTGGGTGATGCCGCGCATGGACCGCGCCATCACCGGCGCCGAGCGGTGGCTGCACCGGCAGCTGCCGTTCACCGCCAAGGCCCGCCGCGGCATCCTGTGGGGCATCCGCGAACTCCAGGTCGGCGCCTTCACCAAGCGGCCCGCGCAGATGGGCCTCGTCGAGTCGCTGGCCAAGGCCAACATCGCCCGCGCGATCAAGGACCCGGCGCTGCGGGCCAGGCTGACCCCGTCGTACCGCATCGGCTGCAAGCGGATCCTGCTGTCCAACGACTACTACCCGGCCCTCGCCCGCCCGAATGTCGACGTCGTCGCCTCCGGCCTCGCCGAGGTACGCGGCCGGACCGCCGTCGCCGCCGACGGCAGCGAGGCCGAGGTCGACGCGATCGTCTTCGGCACGGGCTTCCACGTCACGGACATGCCCATCGCCGAGCGGGTCGTCGGCGCGGACGGCATCACGCTCGCCGAGGCGTGGAAGGACGGCATGGAGTCGCTGCGCGGCGCCACCGCCGCCGGGTTCCCCAACTGGATGACCATCATCGGCCCCAACACCGGCCTCGGGAACTCCTCGATGATCCTCATGATCGAGTCCCAGCTGAACTACATGGCCGACTACCTGCGCCAGCTGAACGTCCTCGGCGGGCGCACCGCCCTCACCCCGCGGCCGGACGCGGTCGCCGCCTGGAACCGGCTCGTCCAGGACCGGATGGAGCGCACGGTGTGGAAGTCGGGCGGCTGCGACAGCTGGTACCTCGACGCCAACGGCCGCAACACCACGCTCTGGCCGGGCACCACGGGCGAGTTCCGGCGCGCCACACGGACGGTGGACCTCGCCGAGTACGACGTCGTGCGCGTACCGGAGAAGCACCCGGCCGCCGGCGAGAAGCCGAAGCGCGCCTCCCGCACCGCGAAGAAGGAGGCCGCGGCATGAGCCTCATACCGGCCCCCGCCCCCGCGCGGACCCTGACCGCCGTCTCCGTCGACGGCTCGACCCTGCACGTCGAGGTGTACGGCCCCGAGGGCGCTCCCGCCGTCGTCCTCGCCCACGGCTGGACCTGTTCCACCGCCTTCTGGGCCGCCCAGGTACGGGAGCTGTCCGCCGACCACCGGGTCGTCGTCTACGACCAGCGCGGCCACGGCCGCACCCCCGCCGTCGACCGCTCGGGCTACTCGACCCGGGCCCTCGCCGACGACCTGGAGGCCGTGCTCGCCGCCACCCTCGCCCCCGGCGAGCGGGCCGTGCTGGCCGGCCACTCCATGGGCGGCATGACCCTGATGGCCGCCGCCGGCCGCCCCGCCCTGCGCGACCACGCCGCCGCGGTCCTGCTGTGCAGCACCGGCGCGTCCCGGCTGGTGGCCGAGTCGCTCGTCGTGCCGATGCGCCCCGGGCGCGTCCGCACCCGGCTCACGCGGCTGATCCTGGGCGCCCGCGCCCCGCTCGGTCCGGTCACGCCGGTGTCCAAGGCGATCCTCAAGTACGCGACCATGGGCCCCGGTTCGGCGCCCGACCGGGTCACCGTGTGCGCCCGGATCGTGCACGCCTGTCCGCGTGCCGTGCGGGTCGCCTGGTCGCACGTGCTCGCCGAGCTCGACCTGGAGGCGGGCGTACGGGAGCTGCGCGTGCCGACCGCCGTGATCGCCGGAACCGCCGACCGGCTCACCCCGCCCGTCCACGCCCGCGCCCTCGCCGCCGCCCTGCCCCTCTGCGTGGGCCTCGACGAACTCGCCGGCATCGGCCACATGACGCCCGTCGAGGCGCCGGAGGTGGTCACGGCCCGGATCCGAGAGCTGGCCGCCACGTACGTCAGCGGCGAACGCGACCGCACCACCGAGCAGACGGAGGAAGCCGTATGAGCAGGGTCAGCCTGGAGGGACAGGTCGCCGTCGTCACCGGCGGCGCACGGGGCGTCGGCGAACTGCTCGCCCGCAAACTGTCCGCGCGCGGCGCCAAGATCGCCCTGGTCGGCCTCGAACCCGAGGAGCTGAAGCGGGTGTCGGGCCGGCTCCACACCGAGAGCGACTGGTGGCACGCCGATGTCACCGACCACGAGACCATGGCCCGTGTCGCGCACGAGGTGAAGGAACGCTTCGGCAAGGTCGACGTCGTCGTCGCCAACGCGGGCGTCGCGGCCGGCGGGCCCTTCGCCGACTCCGACCCCGTGGCCTGGCGGCGGGTCATCGAGGTCAACCTGATCGGCGGCGCGGTCACCGGCCGGGCCTTCCTGCCCGTCCTGCTCGAGAGCCGCGGCTACTTCCTCCAGATCGCCTCCCTCGCGGCGATCACCCCGGCGCCCATGATGACCGCGTACTGCGCCTCCAAGTCCGGTGTCGAGGCCTTCGCGCACAGCCTGCGCGCCGAGGTCGCCCACCGGGGCGTGCGCGTCGGCGTCGGCTACCTCTCCTGGACGGACACCGACATGGTGCGCGGCGCCGACCAGGACGACGTGATGCGGGAGTTGAGGCAGCGGCTGCCCTGGCCGTCGAACCGCACGTACCCCCTCGGACCGGCCGTCGACCGGATCGTCGCGGGCATCGAACGGCGCGCGCCCCATGTGTACGCCCAGTGGTGGCTGCGGGGCATGCAGTCCGTACGCGGCTACCTGCCGGGCCTCATCGCCACGGTGGGGCAGCGGGAGGTGCGGCGCTTCGAGCCCCGGCTGGCGGGCGTGAGCAAGGGCCTCGTCGGCGCGGGCGGGGCGGCCGACGAGCGCGCCCGTGCGGAGCGTGACTGAAAGCGCCCGAATGGTCACTCTGTGATCGAAGTGCGTGCTATGTCGGCTCGTGCCAGGCTGGTCGAGGCCGGGGTCGGAGATGGCCCCGCATCCCCCCACCCTCTAGGAGTGAGACCCGTATGGGCATCCAGGACCAGTTCAACGAGAAGGCCGAACAGCTCAAGCAGCAGGGCAAGCAGGGCGCCCAGCGCATGAAGGACGAGGCGCAGCAGCGCACCCAGCGCAAGGGCAAGCAGCAGCAGCCGCAGCGCAATCGGCCCATGGGACGCGACATGGACGACACCATGCGCGACGCGCAGGACCGGATGAACCGGGACTACGACGCCTGACGCGGGTTCCCGCGCAGCCCGGGGCGGGCACGCCTGACGGCGGCCCGCCCCGGGGGCGTTGCCGTCCCGGCCTCACCGCTCCGCCAGGAGGCGCCCGGCCCGCCGGACGGCTTCGGCGCGGGTCGCCCGGTTGGCGTTCACCTGTGCGGCGCGCTCCCGGGTGAGACGCGCGCGGTACGTACGGTCGAGCTGTTGGAGGACCGTCGTCAGCCGGCTCGTGACGCGGCACTCCGCGTCGGCGACGGCGATGGCGGTCTCCGTCGCGGTGGGCCGGTCGCCCTTCCGGGTCTTCCACGCGGCGGAGCGCGCGGCGCCCGGGTCGTCGAAGGGCCGGTCGCGGTCCTTCATGCAGCGCTTCCAGGCGCCGAGCGCCTTGTCCCGTGCGGGGTCGGCGGCCATCCGGTTCAGCACGGCCCGGTCGAGGTTGTTCTCGATGTAGTCGTTGCGCAGGTACGCCGCTAGGTCACCGCCGTAGAGCGCGCGGCGCACGTCGGCGGTGCAGCCGTCGGGGTTCGTCGTGATGCTCTCGCCGTCGGGCAGCGCGATGCGCGTCTCCTTCGCCCGGTCGCCGAAGAGCGCCTTCTCGTAGGCGGCCCGCAGCTTCGGCGAGAGGCCCTTCGCATAGGCCCTGTTGGGATCCTCCGCGACGAACCGCGAGGTGCTGCCGTCGGTGTGGGGGACCGGGCCGTAGCCACGCGTGCGGGCGTCAGCCGGGTCGACGGCTCCGAAGTCGACGGGCGGGGCGCCCGCCAGGGCCGCCTCGGGCGGGGTGCGCACGACGTACGCGAAGCCCTGGCGGGCCATGCAGCGGCTCACCAAGTGGCCCTCCGCCAGGAAGAGATACCGCTCGGCGTCCCGGGTGAGCGTCCCGTCGGCCTCCTGGACACGGGAGGGCGCGGCGGGCACCGGGTCGGACGTCGGCGTCGCGGGAGCGGCCGGCGTGGAGGGGGAGGCGCCGCAGCCGGTGAGCAGCAGCAGGCCGAGCCCGAGCGGCACGGCGAAGGGGGCGCGGGAGGGAGGGACCGGCATGGTGGTGGTGGGCTTTCTGTGGTCGGGGCGAGCCGTTCCGGGCACGGGCCCGTGCCCGGAACGGCGGCGAGGTGTCCCTGTGGGGGCTCGGGTCAGCAGTTGCCCCAGCTGTTGGAGCTGCCCTTGTAGGCGCGGTAGGCGTCCTTCGCGGACGAGGTGCCGGCGCTGATGACCTTCACGCCGCCGCCCCAGCCCCAGACCATGCTGTACTCGTCGCCCCAGACACAGGCGTTGAGACCGGACGTTCCCGCGTTGGCCCAGGAGGCGTCCTTGTTGTTGATGAAGTAACCCGCCCAGGACTTGTTGGTGTCCTTGAAGACCGCCTTGCGGCCTTCGTAGGAGGTCTGGTCCCAGACGCACAGGTAACCGGCCGCGCAGACCGCGTCGGCGGCCTGCGCGGGGGCGGCCGGGCCGGCCAGCGGCAGCAGCGCGGCGGCACCCGCGGCGGCGGCGAGGGACAGAAGACGGCGTGAGCGACGCATGGGCGTACTCCTCAGGAAATAGAAGACGGAAAGTCGCCACCGAGGGGAGGATTTGCGGCCGCAGCCGCTCTCCGTGGGGCTATTTGCAGTCTTGATCACCTGTCGCCGTCACAGCCATGTCTCACCGGCGGGACGGGACGCCGCGGGATCCGTCCCGCCCCGGAAGCTCGTGTGACCTGCGAGAACGCTCCCCGCGACGGTGGCGTGGGACGCCCGCCCAGGACGGGCGGCGGCAGCGGGACGGACGTCCCGCACCCGTCCCGCCCCGTCAGGCGCGCGGCGGCAGCGGCGGCCTGCTGCGGTCCGGCACGTCGGAGTAGTCCGGGGGCTGCGCCGCCGGGGACTTGTCGAGCAGCTCCAGCGCCAGTTCCACGGCGTCGGCCAGCTGCCGGTGCCGGCCCTCCGCCCAGTCCAGCGGCGTGCGCAGGATCTCCAGGTCGGGCTCCACGCCGTGGTTCTCGACGGACCAGCCGTACTCGTCGAACCAGGCCGCGTTCATCGGCACCGTGATCACCGTGCCGTCGCCCAGCCGGTGACGCCCCGTCATGCCGACGACACCGCCCCACGTGCGCTGGCCGACGACCGGGCCGAGCCCCTGGAGCCGGAACACGGCCGTGATCATGTCGCCGTCCGAGGAGGTGGCCTCGTCGGCGAGGGCGACGACCGGGCCGCGCGGCGCGTTCGAGGCGTACGAGACGGGCTCGGCGTTGCGCGTGAGGTCCCAGCCCAGGATCCGGCGGGTCAGCTTCTCGACGACCAGCTCGCTGATGTGGCCGCCCGCGTTGCCCCGTACGTCCACGATCAGCGCCGGGCGGGACATCTCCATGCGCAGGTCGCGGTTGAACTGCGCCCAGCCCGAGCCGCCCATGTCGGGGATGTGGAGGTAGCCGCACTTGCCGCCGCTCAGCTCCCGCACCACGCCGCGCCGCTTGGCCACCCAGTCCTGGTACCGCAGCGGCCGTTCGTCCACCAGGGGCACCACGGCAACGCGGCGCGAGCGGCCCGCCTCGTCCTCCGCCGGGGCGAACGTCAGTTCCACCGTCGTGCCGCCGGCGGCGGCCAGCAGCGGGTACGGGCCGGTCACCGGGTCCACCGGGCGCCCGTCCACGTGCGTGAGGATGGCGCCCTCCCGGATGCCCGTGCCCGCCAGCGGCGAGCGGGCCTTGGAGTCCGACGACTCGCCAGGCAGGATCCGCTTGACCACCCAGTTCCCGTCCCGGCACACGAGGTTGGCGCCGAGCAGCCCCATGGCCCGCTGGTAGTGCGGGGGGCCTTCGTTGCGGCGGGCGGGGGTCACGTACGCGTGGGAGGTGCCCAGTTCGCCGAGGACCTCGCGCAGCAGGTCGGCGAACTCGTCGGGGGAGGCGACCCGTTCGACGAGCGGCCGGTACTGGTCGAGAACCCCGTCCCAGTCGACGCCGCTCATGCCGGCGTCCCAGAAGTACGCCCGGATGATCCGCCCCGCCTCGTCGTAGGCCTGCCGCCACTCCGCGGTCGGGTCCACCTCGTGCTGGATGCGGCGGGCGTCCACGTACACGGTGGTGTCGCTGTCGCCGACCTCGGTCGCGGGCACGGCCCGCAGATCGCCCTCGTCGACGACCACGAGCCGGGTGCCGTCGCCGCTCACCGCGTACCAGTCCAGGTGCGCGACCAGCTCCGTCTTGCGGGCCTTCACCAGGTTGAAGTGCTCCAGCGTCGGCCGCTCCGACGGGTCGGACGGATTGACGAACGTCTCGCCCAGGGCACCCGAGATGGGCCAGCGCAGCCACACGAGGCCGCCGCCGCTCACGGCGCGCAGCGACGAGTACTTGGAGGCGGCCACCGGGAACGGCGTCACCCGGCTCTCCAGCCCCTCCACCTCGACCAGCACGGTCCCGTCGCCCGTCTGCTCGTCGTCGCCCGGGTCCAGCCCGCCCGCCGCCGGCCGGCCCTCCGGCGACAGGGCGAACGGCGACAGGGTCGTCGACGACAGCGGCACCAGGTAGGGGCGGCAGCCCAGCGGGAACGACAGGTCGCCGGTGTGCACGTCGTACACCGGGTCGAAGCCCCGCCACGACAGGAACGCCAGATACCGCCCGTCCCGCGTGAACACCGGGCTCTCGTCCTCGAACCGCCCGTTCGTCACGTCCACGACCAGCCGGTCCTTGATGCGGGCCATCCTGATCTTCCGCAGCGACCGCCCGATGCCCGGGTGCGACCACGTCAGCCACGCCCCGTCGGGCGAGAACGCCAGGTCCCGCACCGCCCCGTTCACCGACCGGACCAACTCCGTGACCTCGCCGTTGGACTCCTCCGACACGTCGAGCAGCAGCAGCCGCCCGTCGTGCGAGGCGATCGCGAGCCGCTCCCCGTCCGGGTCGGCCACCAGCTCCTGCACCCGGCCCAGTTCGCCCGCCGCCAGCCGGCGCGGCTCCCGGGGGCCGCTCGCGCGCGGCAGGTACGCCACGTCGACCGCGTCCTCTCCCTCCGCGTCCGTCACGTACGCGACCCGGCCGCCGCTGCCCAGCATCTCCGGCAGCCGCACGCGGACGCCCGGCACGTCGATGATCGACCGGGCGGGACCGTCGCGGTGCGTGAGCCAGTACAGGCTGCCGCGCACGCACACCGCGCTGGCCCGGCCCGTCTCGTCGACCGCCACCGCCTGGAGGTGCTGCGAGGCCGGCACGTGGTAGCGGCGCCGCCCCGCGCGCGTCCCGCCCAGGCGCACCTCCAGCTTCCGCGGCCGCGAGTCGGGTGTCAGCTCGTCGACGATCCACAGGTCGCCCGCGCACTGGTAGACCACGCGCCGCCCGTCGGACGAGGCGTGCCGGGCGTAGAACGCGTCGTGGTCGGTGTGGCGGCGCAGGTCGGAGCCGTCGGGCAGGCACGAGTAGAGGTTGCCGACGCCCTCGTGGTCGGAGAGGAACGCGATCCGGCCGCCGACGAACATCGCGCTGTCCAGGTGCCCGTCGACGTCCGGCAGCAGCCGCTGCCCGTGCAGCCACATCCGGCCCGTCGCCCCGCCCCGGTAGCGCTTCCAGGCGGCGGGCTCGTGCGGGGGCTTGCCGGTCAGGAGGAGCGTGCGGTGCTCGCCCTCGACGTCGGCGACCTGGATGTCGGCGCAGGGTCCCCAGGGCAGGCGGCGGCCCGGGCTGCCGTCGGTGGAGAGCTTGTACGCCCACGAGAAGTGCGAGAACGGCTGGCCGTGCGACGCCACCGCCAGGATGTTGCCGTCCGGGTCCCAGCCGCACACCCGGGTGTCGAGCGACCCCCAGTAGCTGAGCCTGCGGGCCGGTCCGCCGTCGGCCGGGACGAGGTGGATCTCGGGGTCGAGGCTGCGCCAGCTGGTGAACGCGATGTGCGTCCCGTCGGGCGAGAAGCGGGGATGGCCGATCCTCGTCCGGTCGACGGTGACGCGCCAGGCGCGGCCGGGCGATTCGCCCTCGGGGACGAGGGGGGCGACCCACAGATCGTCCTCGGCCGCGAAGCACAGCAGGTCCTTGTGGAGGTGGGGATACCGGAGGTACGCGCCGTCGCTGCTCACACAGTCATGCTTTCCGCGCTCCGGGGGCGCGGCAACTCGACCGGGCGTTCGCCGGGCTTTCGCCGGGCGTCCGCCGGGCTTTCGCGCGGGTGGGGCGGCAGGCTTTCGCTCGGCGGGACGGCGGGCTTTCCCCGGGCGGGGCAGTGGTCCGGAGCCGGGTGACGAGCGACACGTACGAAACGGTTTCGTTTCGCGGAGCCCCCGGCCTATCCTTCTGGTGTACGAAACCGTTTCGTTCGGAATGGAAGACGCCCATGGCCCGCAGCAGGCTCACCGCGGAACGCGAGTCCGAGCTGTACGAAGCCGTCATCGACCTCCTCGGCGAGGTCGGCTACGACGGTCTCACCATGGACGCGATCGCCGCCCGCACGCACTCCAGCAAGGCCACCCTCTACCGCCAGTGGGGGTCCAAGCCCGAGCTGGTCGCCCAGGCGCTTCGGCACCACAAGCCGGTCCGGCTCGACGAGATCGACACCGGCACCCTGCGCGGAGACTTCCTCGAAATGGTCCGGCGCTCCGACGACTGCCGGATGGAGAAGGACTCCGCCATGATGCGGGGCCTCGCCCACGCCATCCACAGCCACCCGGAACTGCTCCAGGCGCTGCGCGAACTGCTGATCGCCCCCGAGATGACCGGGCTCGACGCGCTCCTGCGCCGAGCCGTCGAACGGGGCGAGGTCGCTGCCGACAACCCCGCGCTGCGCCTCGTCCCGCACATGATGATCGGCTCGTTCATCGCCCGCCCCCTGATCGAGGACCGCCCGGTCGACCAGGCGTTCCTCGCCCAGTACCTCGACGCCGTGGTCTTCCCCGCCCTCGGCGTCTGACCGGGCCGGGCCTCCCCGCCCGCCCCGCACCACCCCGCGGTACGCACGACGCCGTGCCGTACCCAGCCGTACCTGACGCGCACCGCTCACGCTGTCGGGCCACTCCCCAACCCTTCCTGTCCCATCCTCACCTCGGGAGTACGCCCCAGTGGCCACGTTTCTCCACCGGCTCGGCCGGTTCGCCTTCCGGCGGCGCCATCTCGTGACCCTCCTGTGGGTCGCGCTGCTGGCGCTCGCCGGAGTGGGCGCCGCGTCCGCGCCCGCAGCGACCTCCAGCTCCTTCTCCATACCCGGCACCGAGGCCCAGCGCGCCTTCGACCTGCTGGAGGAGCGCTTCCCCGGTGCGAGCGCCGACGGCGCGACCGCCCGGGTCGTCTTCAAGGCGCCCGACGGCCAGAAGATGACCGACCCGGCCAACAAGGCCCGGGTCGACCAGGCCGTCGGTGAGCTGCGCTCCGGCTCCGCCCAGGTCGCCAACGTCACCGACCCGTACACCGCGCGAGCCGTCTCCCGCGACGGCACGACCGCCTACGTCCAGGTGTCGTACAAGGTCAACGGGATGGAGCTGACCGACGCCACCCGTGACGCCCTGAAGGACACCGGCGCCGAGGCCCGCGACGCCGGGCTCACCGTCGAGATCGGCGGCGACGCCCTGCAGACCGTGCCCGAGACCGGCACCGGCGAGATCATCGGCGTGGTCGTCGCCGGGGTCGTCCTGGTCATCACCTTCGGCGCCCTCGTCGCCGCCGGACTGCCGCTGCTCACCGCGATCATCGGCGTCGGCATCGGCGTGTCCTCCATCACCGCGCTCTCCAGCGCCCTCGACCTCGGCTCCACCACCGCCACCCTCGCCACGATGATCGGCCTCGCGGTCGGTATCGACTACGCGCTGTTCATCGTCTCCCGCTACCGCGCCGAACTGGCCGAGGGCCGCGAGCGCGAGGAGGCCGCGGGCCGGGCCGTCGGCACCGCCGGGTCCGCCGTCGTCTTCGCGGGACTCACCGTCGTCATCGCCCTCGTCGGCCTGGCCGTCGTCAACATCCCGATGCTGACCAAGATGGGCGTCGCCGCCGCCGGCACCGTCGCCATCGCCGTCCTCATCGCGCTCACCCTGATACCCGCGCTCCTCGGCTACGCCGGCAAGCGGATCGTGGGCCGCAAGGCCCGCAAGGCCGCCGAGGCGGCGGGCGTCGAGGCGGGCGTCGACCTCACCAAGGACACGGCCGCGGCGAAGCCCAACGCCGGTACCCGCTGGGCCCGCTTCGTCCTGCGCCGCCCCGTGGCCGTCCTCCTCGTCGGCGTCCTCGGCCTCGGCGCCCTCGCCGTACCCGCCGCGTCCCTGGAGATGGGCCTGCCCGACGACGGGGCCCAGCCCACCTCCACGACCCAGCGCCGGGCGTACGACCTGCTGTCCGACGGCTTCGGCCCCGGCTTCAACGGCCCGCTCCTCGTCGTCGTCGACGGCGACAAGGCCGCCGCCGACCGCGCCGCCCAGGAGATCCGCGGCCTCGACGGCGTCGCCGCCGTCACCCCGGCCACGCCCAACAAGGCCGGCGACACGGCCATGATCACCGTGGTGCCCGAGGACCGCCCGTCCTCCACGCGCACCGAGGAGCTGGTCCACGACATCCGGGACGCCACCGGCGACGACGTGCTCGTGACCGGCCAGACCGCGATGAACATCGACTTCTCGCAGAAGATGAACGACGCGCTGCTGCCCTACCTGGGCCTCGTCGTCGGGCTCGCCTTCCTGCTGCTGATGGTCGTCTTCCGCTCCGTGCTGGTCCCGCTCAAGGCGGCGCTGGGCTTCCTGCTCTCCGTGGTCGCCGCCCTCGGCGCGGTCGTCGCGGTCTTCCAGTGGGGCTGGCTCGGCTCGCTGTTCGGCGTCGAGCAGACCGGTCCGATCATGAGCATGATGCCGATCTTCATGGTGGGCGTCGTCTTCGGCCTCGCGATGGACTACGAGGTGTTCCTCGTGACGCGTATGCGGGAGGCGTTCGTCCACGGCGAGCGGCCCGGCGAGGCGATCGTCACCGGCTTCCGGCACGGCGCCCGCGTGGTCACCGCCGCCGCCGTGATCATGATCGCTGTGTTCGCCGGCTTCATCGGCGCCAGCGAGCAGATGGTCAAGATGATCGGCTTCGGCCTCGCCACCGCCGTCCTCTTCGACGCCTTCGTCGTCCGGATGGCGATCGTCCCGGCCGTGCTGGCCCTGCTGGGCCGCAGGGCCTGGTGGCTGCCGCGCTGGCTGGACCGGATCCTGCCCAACGTGGACGTCGAGGGCGAGGGCCTGCGCGAGCGGCTCGGATCCGGCGACCGGGACGGCGACCAGGACCCGGACGCGCGCAAGGAACTCGTCCGCGCCTGATCCGCCGCCGCACCGCCCGACGGAGCCGTCACCACGCCGGCACGGTCACCCCGTGACCGGCGTGGTGACGGCGTACGTGCGTCGCAGGAACCGCATCAGCGCCGACGAGTCGAACTGCACGACCGCCGTGCCCTCGGGCGAGTGGAACTCCACCACCGTCTGCACCCGCCCGCACGGCCACACGTCCACGTCCCCGCCGTGCACGGGCGCCCGCAGCCCCCTCTCCAGCAGGCCGCGCGGGCAGGTCCGCACCGTGCCGCCCGGGAAGGCGAACCGTACGGCGTCGGGTCCGGCGCCCGCGTCGTAGCGCAGCGCCACCGGGATCGGGCGCGGCAGCGGGCCGTCGGTCACCACCAGCCCCCGGGCGCGGACCTCGACCCGCGGAGGTCCGGCACGGGAGGCGTCGTCCGCGGCCTCCGCCGTGCCGAGGGAGGCTTCTCCGGCTGTGTCGTCGGGGCGCATCGTGGGGCTCCTCACCGTCGCCGTCGTCGTCATGCCACTGCGTACCTCTGTCCCCATACCCCATATGTCTCAAATGTCCCACCCTTCCGGGGAGTGCGCCCGGCCCCTTCTGTGACGCGCATGCTCTTGCAACCTCTTTGCAGGAGCGGTCATCATCGAACGGCCCACATCACCGACAGCCGGAAAGCGGTCCTGAAGCCATGCATGTGCCTGACGGATTCATCAACGCACCCGTCTCCGCGGCAGCCGGTCTCGTCGCCGCGGGCGCCGTCGCCGCGGGCCTGAAAGGCGCCCGCAAGGAGCTGGACGAGCGGACCGCGCCGCTGGCCGGCCTGGTCGCCGCGTTCGTCTTCGCCGTGCAGATGCTGAACTTCCCCGTCGCCGCCGGCACCAGCGGCCACCTCCTCGGCGGGGCGCTGGCCGCGATACTCGTGGGCCCCTGGACCGGCATGCTCTGCATCGCCGTCGTCCTGCTCATGCAGGGCGTCCTCTTCGCCGACGGCGGGCTCACCGCGCTCGGCGTGAACATCACCGTCATGGGCGGCGTCACCGTCCTCGTCTCGTACGCCCTCTTCCGCGGCCTGGTCAAGGCGCTGCCCCGGGGCCGCCGCTCGGTGACCATCGCCTCCTTCGTCGCCGCCCTCGTCTCCGTACCCGCCTCCGCCGCCGCCTTCACCCTGATCTACGCCGTGGGCGGCACCACCGACGTCCCCGTCGGCAAGGTCCTCGCCGCGATGGTGGGCGTCCACGTCCTCATCGGCGTCGGCGAGGCCCTGATCACCACCGCGACCGTCGGCGCCGTCATCGCCGTACGCCCCGACCTCGTGTACGGCGCACGCGGCCTCACCGCGCCGCTGAAGCTGCGCGTCGGCGGCGAGCTGGTCGACGCGGCACCCACCGCCGCCCCCGCGGCACCCCCCTCCACCCGGAAGGTCTGGGCGGCCGGTGTCGCCGCCGCCCTGGTCCTGGCCGGTTTCGTGTCCTTCTACGCCTCGGCCAGCCCGGACGGTCTGGAGAGGGTCGCCGCCGACTACGGCATCGACCGCACCGTCGAGGAGCACGCCACGGCGGACTCCCCGCTCGCCGACTACGGCGTGAAGGACATCACGGACGCCCGCCTGTCCGGGGGGCTGGCGGGCACCATCGGCGTCGGCGCGACGCTCGCGCTCGGTACGGGCGTGTTCTGGGCGACGCGCCGACGCCGTACCACCGGGGAGGCGGTCCCGGAGCCCCGCGTGAAGGAATCCGTCTGACATGGGGGCCGGGCACGCCCACAGGCTCTACCGGCACGGCCACTCACCGGTCCACGCCCTGCCCGCGCACACCAAGCTCGCCGCGGTGTTCTGCTTCGTCGTGGTCGTCGTCTCGACGCCGCGCGAGGCGATGTGGGCCTTCGGGCTGTACGCGCTGCTGCTGGCGGGGGCGACGGCGGCCGCCCGGATCCCCCCGGCGTTCGTCCTCAAGCGCCTGCTGATCGAGATCCCGTTCGTCGCCTTCGCGTTCCTGATGCCGTTCGTGGTGCCGGGCGAGCAGACGACGCTGCTCGGCGTCCCCGTGTCCGTCCCCGGCCTGTGGGACGCCTGGAACGTGCTGGCCAAGGGCACCCTGGGCGTCGCCGCGTCCGTCCTGCTGGCCGCGACGACGGAACTGCGCGCCCTGCTGCTGGGCCTCCAGCGCCTGAAGCTGCCGCCGCTCCTGGTGCAGATCGCCTCCTTCATGATCCGGTACGGGGACGTCATCACCGACGAGATGCGCCGGATGTCCATCGCCCGCCGCTCCCGCGGCTTCGAGGCGAAGGGCATCCGCCACTGGGGCGTCCTGGCGAAGTCGGCCGGCGCGCTGTTCATCCGCTCCTACGAGCGCGGCGAGCGCGTCCACCTCGCGATGGTCAGCCGCGGGTACGCCGGCTCCATGCCGGTGATCGACGAGGCCACGGCGTCCCGGGCGCAGTGGGGGCAGGCCGCGGCCCTCCCGCTGTCGGCCCTGCTGGTCTGTCTGCTGGGATGGACGCTATGACGTCGACCTCGCCCACGCCCGCATCCCCGTCGCTGTCCTTCGTGCCCTCGCTCGACGTACGCGGCCTCGCCTACGCCTACCCCGACGGCCACCAGGCCCTCTTCGGCGTCGACCTGACCGTCGAACGCGGCGAGCGCGTCGCCCTCCTCGGCCCCAACGGCGCCGGCAAGACCACCCTGGTCCTGCACCTCAACGGCATCCTCACCGGCGGCGCGGGCACGGTGTCGGTCGCCGGCCTCCAGGTCGCCCCGGAGAACCTGAAGGAGATCCGCCGCAGGGTCGGCATCGTCTTCCAGGACCCCGACGACCAGCTGTTCATGCCGACGGTCCGGGAGGACGTGGCGTTCGGCCCGGCGACGGCGGGCCAGCGGGGCGAGGAACTGGAGTCCACGGTCCTGCGGGCCCTGGAGCGGGTCGGCATGGCCGAGTACGCCGACCGCCCCCCGCACCACCTCTCCTTCGGCCAGCGCCGCCGCGTCGCCGTCGCCACGGTCCTCGCCATGGAACCGGAGATCCTCGTCCTGGACGAGCCGTCCTCCAACCTCGACCCGGCTTCCCGCCGCGAACTGGCCGACATCCTCCGCTCCTTGAACGTCACGGTCCTCATGGTCACCCACGACCTCCCCTACGCCATGGAGCTGTGCCCCCGCTCGGTGATCCTCAGCGAGGGCGTCATCGCCGCGGACGCCCCCACCGGGGAACTCCTCGCCGACGAGGAGCTGATGCGCCGGCACCGCCTGGAGCTGCCGTTCGGCTTCGACCCGACCGCGAGGCCGACCCGGAATCCGGGCGCGCACTGAGCCGTTGCACCATGGGGTGAGCCGACCCCGAGAGAAAGCACAGTGGAAGTGGTGGACGTCCAGGACATCCAGGGCACGGTGGACCCCGGCTGGGAGCCGGTGAGGGACGCTTTCTCGCGCAACTTCGACCAGCGCGGGGAACGGGGCGCGGCGGTCGCCGTGTACCGGGACGGCCGGAAGGTCGTCGACCTGTGGGCCGGCGCCAAGGACGTCGACGGTACGGCGCCCTGGGCGGTCGACACGGCCCAGGTGGTCCGCTCGGCGACCAAGGGCGTGGCGGCCGCGGTCCCGCTGCTGCTCCACCAGCGCGGCCAGCTCGACCTGGACGCGCCAGTCGGCACGTACTGGCCGGAGTTCAAGGCGGCCGGCAAGGAGCGCACGCTGGTCCGGCACGTGCTGGCCCACCGCGCGGGCGTCCCCGTCCTGGACGCCCCGCTGAGCCTGGCGCAGGCCCTGGACCTCGAAGCCGGCGCGGAGGCCGTCGCGGCCCAGGCCCCCGTCTGGGAGCCCGGCACGGACCACGGCTACCACGCGCACACGTTCAGCTGGCTGCTTGCGGGCCTGGTCCGCCGCGTGACCGGCCGCCCCATCGGCCGCTGGGTCGCCGAGGAGATCGCCGGCCCCCTGGGGCTGGACCTGTGGCTCGGCCTCCCGGACGAGGAGGCGCACCGGGTGGGCCGCATGGGCCCGCTGCCGGAGCCCGAGGCGGCCGCCGGCGGCCTGGTGCTGCGCCCCAAGCGCTCGGTGGCCGAGGCGTACGAGGACCCGGAGTCCCTGACCAGGCGGGCGTTCCGGGTGATCGACCCGCTGCCCGACGAGAACGCCCCCGCCTACCGCGCGGCGGGCCTGCCCGGCTCGGGCGGCATCTCCACGGCCCGCGCCCTGGCCCGCTTCTACGCGGCGACCCTCGGCCCGGTCGACGGCCACCGCCTGTTCGCCCCGGCGACCCTGGCCATGGCCCGCACCGAGGAGTCGGCGGGCCCGGACCGCGTCCTGGTCGTCGGTACCCGCTTCGGCCTCGGCTACATGCTCCACGGCCCCGCCTCGCCGCTCCTGGCCCCCGGCTCCTTCGGCCACCCGGGCCGCGGCGGCTCCCTGGGCTTCGCCGACCCCGAGTCGGGCATCGCCCTCGGCTACGTCACCAACGGCATGCGCAAGGGCGTCACGGCCGACCCGAGGGCCCAGGCCCTGATACGCGCGGTCCGCAAGTCGATCGGCTGACGCCGCCCGAGGGGCCGGTACGGCCCAGCACGCTGCTCAGGAACATGCCCCTGTGCGGAGGGGCACGTCCAGCGCGCCGGCCGCCTCGGTCACCAGGCGGAACGCCCGCTCGGCCGGCTCCGTCGCCGACTCGCCCAGCACGACGGCGGCCAGAACCAGTTCCAGCACGACCGCGTCGTAACCCCGCGCCGCAGCGGCTCCCGGGCCTAGGCGCCCCCCGGGCTTCGGCGACCCCGGCCCGGGCGGCTCCCCGGCCTTGGCGGCTCCCCGGGCTTCGGCGACCCGGGCCCGGGCGGCTCCCCGGGCCTCGCCGACCCCGGCCCTGGCGGCTCCCCGGGCCTCGCCGACCCCGGCCTCGGCGGCTCCCCGGCCTCGGCGGCTCCCCGGGCCTCGGCGACCCCGGCCCTGGCGGCTCCCCGGGCCTCGCCGACCCCGGCCTCGGCGGCTCCCCGGCCTCGGCGGCTCCCCGGGCTTCGCCGACCCCGGCCCTGGCGGCTTTCCGGGCCTCGCCCCCGGCCCGGGCGGCTCCCCGGGCTTCGCCGACCCGAGGCCCGGGTGGGTCAGAGGGTCGGCTCGCGGAAGACCGGGATGAGGGGCGCCGAAGGCCGTGCGGTCCGCGGAGCGTTCCCCGGTGCCTGCTGAGGCGTCCTCCGCCGCTGTACCGGCGGCGGTTCGGGTGTCTCCCGCGGGCGGGGCGGCTCGGCCCCGTCCTCCAGGACGACCTCGTGCCGCGCGGTCGCGACCCCCTTGGCGATCAGCGTGCGGTGGTGGTCCAGCAGCCAGTCCGGGGGTGCCGTGAACAGGACGCGGAGCTGCGCGACGGTCAGGGAGGCCGGGATCAGCCCCTTGACGTCGTGCGCGACCTGCACGGCCCTTCTGACCTGCTTCTCCGTCAGGACCGTGGCCGGCTTCCGGGACAGATAGTCGGCCGCGGTCCGTGACACGAGCAGCTCCGGATGCGGGGTCCAATGGGTCACCGTCGTCACCTCTGCATGTCTCGGTACGGAGCCGTCCAAGGGCTCCCCGGGAACAACGAGCGACAGGCGAATCCGTGTACGGACCGACGCGCCCCCGACCGCACGTCGGCCGAAAAGCGCCACCGGCGGCGGTGGTTCAGCGGAGAGCGCCGAGCTCGCGCCACTCGTCGTACGAAAGGTTCCAGCCGCCGAAGCCGTTGCCCGTCGGGACCGTGCGCCGGGTGGAGCCCGTGACCTCGACCATGTCGCCGCGCACCGCCCGGTCGTAGAACCACTTGCCGTCCGCCTCGGACATGCCGACACAGCCGTGGCTGGTGTTGCTGCGGCCGAAGACGCCCTTGCCCTCGTTCCAGGGAGCCGCGTGGGCGTACGTGCCCGACGTGGTGAGGTGCACGGCCCAGGGGACGTTCTTGTCGTAGAAGTCGGCTATGTTCACCGACGCGCTGGTCATGCGGACCAGTCGCTCCTTGCCGAGGACCACCATCGTGCCGTTCCAGGTGGGGTATTCGGGGGAGCCGCCGCTGATCGGCAGCGTCCTGATGGGCCGTCCGTCCTCGTGGACCGTCATGGTGTGCTTCTTCAGGTCCACCTTGGAGATCCGGACCGTGCCCGTCGTGAACGTCGTCGACACGTCCCGGCGCAGTAGGCGGGAGTCGCCGGTGTCGACACCGCTGAGCCGTGCCGTGAGCGTGACCTTGGTGCCCTTCGCCCAGGGGGTGCGGGGCCGCCAGTGGACGCTCTCCACACCGGTGAGGGGGTCCTTCGTCCAGCCCCACGACCCTTCGGCCTTCGGGATGGCGGTGACGGTCAACTGCCGTTCCACCGCTGCCTTGTTCTTGACCGGGTGGTCGAAGGCCAGGGAGACGGGCTGGCCCGCGCCGACGACCGTGTCCCGGGCCGGGGTGACGGTGACCCCGTTGACGCGGTCCGCCGGTATGACGCGGAAGGTCGCCTCCCGGGTGGTCGGAAGGCCCGCGGCGTTCTTCGCGGTCGCGCGGAGCCTGTACGTCGCTCCCGGCGTCATCGTGCGTGTGGAGCGCCAGCCCCGCTTGTCGTTCTCCCACGTCCCCGTGACCGCTACGGCGTCCTTGCCGCCGTCCGGGGTGACCGTGACCTCGGTCAGCGTCCCGCCGGTCGCCCGGACGCGGACCGGGGCGTCCGAAGCCAGCAGACCGCCGGTGGTGCCGGCGGCGCCGTCCGCGTTCCCCAGGGACACGGTGACCCGGGCGGGCTCGGCGTCCTCGGCGGCCGCGGCCGGTGCGCTCCGGCCGGACGGGGCCGGCGGCGACTGGCAGCCGGTCAGGAACATGACGCCGAGTGCGAGCGACGAGGCCACGGCGAGGCGGACGGTCCGGCGGGGAATGAGGGAGTGACGCACGGGGATCCTTCGTAAGCGGTGACGGTGACAGGCGTGGAGTGAGGGAGGTGGGCTCAGCAACGCTTCTGCTCCCGGGCGGCACGGTCCTCGGCGTCCTCCGGGGGTGTCGCGGCGGCGGGGTCCAGGCGGGCCAGGGACATGCGCATGCACCGCAGGGCGGGGCCGTCGACGTAGCCCGAGCCGAACAGGACGCGGCCTTCCGTATGGACGACGGAGAGGGCCTTGCCGGAGCGCATCACCACGATCTCGACCGCCGGGCGGGCACCGTCCCCCGGCCTGGTGTACAGCTGGGCGCTGCCCATGGCGGCCCAGGTCAGTTCGCAGCGGTCGCGCAGGACACGGTCCAGCGACGCCGCGGCGGCCCCGGCGCTGCCGGCGTCGGCGTACGTCGCCAGGGCGTGCCGGGCCGTCCCCGACGACACGCTCGTGCTCCTGTAGTCGCGCGACGCCTGAGCGGTGGGGCGGCGCCGGTCCGGGTGACCGCCGGGCTGCTCCACCGGGCAGTGACCGGTCGGGGCGAGCAGCGGCTGGGGGGAGTCGGTGGACGTCCGCACCTCCTTCCACGACGCCTTCGCGTGGTACGGCACCCCGCTGGGTGGCAGCAGCGCCCCCGTCTCGATGCCGCGCGCCCCCGTGGCGGGGGGCTGCGTCGGTGCCTGTGCGGGCCTGTGCCGGTCCGACGCACGGCGGGCGGTGTCCGCGGGGAGCGCCTTCCAGGACACGATCACCAGGGCCGCCGTAGTGAGAGCGGACGACACGGCAACGGCCGCCTTCCGCCGGGCCGCCCGGCGCCCCGCCGGGCACGGGCGGCGGCGGGGCCGGCCAGCCGTACGGAGGGCTCGGCGGCGTCCAGGATGTCGCGCAGGTGCTTCTCCAGATCAGCCAAGGGTGGGCACCTCCTTCCTCTTCCTCGTCGTCTTCTGCCGCGGGTGGGTCGTGGGTGGGTGGGGGGACTCGGCGTCGCGCAGGTGCGCCGCCAGGGCTCTGCGCGCCCGGCTCAGGCGCGTACGCACCGCGCCCTCCGACAGGCCGGTCTCCCGCGCCACCTGCTGGACGGGCAGGTCGAGCAGGTGGTGGAGGACGAGGACGGTCCGCTCATGCGCCTTCAGCGCCTGCAGGGCGCGCACCAGCGCGACCCGCTCCGGGCCCAGGCCGGCAGGTCCGGGGGAGGACCGTGTGTGATGTGGGCCCGTATCCGGTTGCGGGCGCGCCGCCAGGAGCTGATGGCCAGGCGCAGGGCGACCGTCCGCACCCACGCGGTCGGGTCGCCCTCCCGCGTGAGGCGGTCCCAGCGCTGCCAGGCGCGGGCATACGCCTCCTGCACCGCGTCCTCCGCCTCCGTCAGGTCGCCGGTGGCGGCGTACACCGCCGCGACCAGGCGACGCGCCGTGGCCGTGTAGAACTCGTCGAAATCGGTTGATGCCGACATGAACCCCCGCTCCCCCCAGTGCCGCACTCCGCGCTTTCACAGAGGTCACGCCCGGCGGCCGCGAAACGTTACCGGCCAATTCGGCGACGTGGCCGGGCGGGTGTGCGCCGCGGGCACCGGCCCGGCCGGCGCGGGGTGCGCTGTCAGTGGGCGCTGCGAGGATCTCCGTATGACCTCACGCGAGAGACTTTCCGACGCCGTCGCCGGCTACTGGGACACCGCCTCCGCGAGCTTCGACGACGAGCCCGACCACGGGCTGCGCCCCGCCGCCACGCGGCGGGCATGGGCTCGGCGGCTGCGGGGCTGGATACCGGCGGACGGGCCGTGCGACGTGCTCGACCTCGGCTGCGGCACCGGGTCGCTCGCCCTGCTCCTCGCCGAGGACGGGCACCGGGTCACCGGCGTCGACCTCGCGCCGCGCATGGTCGCGCGGGCGCGCGAGAAGCTCGCGGCGGCCGGACTCCCGGGGCGCTTCACCGTCGGGGACGCGGCCGCCCCACCCACCGGTGACGAGCGGTTCGACGTCGTGCTCGTCCGGCACGTGGTATGGACGCTGCCCGAGCCGGAACGGGCTCTGCGCACATGGGCCGGGCTCCTGCGCGCCGGTGGACGCCTGGTGCTCGTCGAGGGGTTGTGGCGCGAGGCGACCGCCGACGCCGCCCCGTACGTCCCCGGCGCCGAAGGCCTGCCCTGGGGCGGGGGCGGCGTCCGGGCCGACGAACTGGCCGCCGTCGTACGCCCCTTCGTCGCCGACGTCCGCGTCGAGCACCTCGGCGACGACCCCGACCTGTGGGGCGGCCCCGTCCACGACGAGCGGTACGCACTGGTCGCGCGGACCTGAAGCGGGCGCCCCCGGACCGCGAAGGGCTGGGGGCCGTCGCCTCACACCGCGTGGAGCATCAGCGCGATGCCCACCACCATCAGCCCCGCCGCCGCGAGACGCGGGGCGCCGAAGCGCTCCTTGAAGAAGACCGTGCCGATCGCGGCGCCCACGATGATCGACGACTCCCGCAGGGCGGCGATCGGCGCCAGCGGCGCCTTCGTCTGCGCCCACAGGACCAGGGCGTACGCCGTGACCGACAGGGCCGCTCCCACGAGGCCGCGGCCGACGTGGGGCCGGAGCTGCGCGGGCAGCGCCCTGCCGCGCCGGTAGAGGGCGTACGCCGGTATCGCCGTGCCCTGCACGAGCATCAGCCACGCGATGTACCCCAGCGGCGTGCCGGACGCGCGCACCCCGACACCGTCGACCACCGTGTACACGGCGATCGACAGGCCGGTCGCCCCCGCCGCCAGCAGGGCGCCCCACTGCGGGCGCCCGCCCCGGCGGCGTACGCCCACAGGGCCAGCCCCAGCAGCCCCGCGCAGGCCACCGCGACGCCCGCGAGCTGCCGCGCGTCGGGCACCTCGTGCACGAACACGGCGGCCAGCACGGTCACCACGAGCGGCGCCGTGCCCCGCGCGATCGGGTACATCTGCCCGAAGGCCCCGAGCGTGAACGACCGCATCAGCAGCGCCATGTACGCGATGTGCACCGCCGCCGACAGCAGGAGCCACGGCCAGGCCGCGGCCGCCGGCACGGGGACGAAGCACGCGGCCACGGCGCCGATCAGGGCCCCGCCGCCCGAGATGAGCGTGAAGGACAGCAGCTGGTCCCGCAGATGGTGGGCGATCGCGTTCCAGCTCGCGTGCGTCACCGCCGCCAGCACGACGGCGGCCGCCACGAGCGGCGTCACGCGATCACGCCGTACGCTCGCGCACGTCCACGACACGGCCGCCCGCGTGCGCGATCAGCGTCCTCGGGTCCATCGGGAACACGGTGTGCGGGGTGCCCGCCGCCGCCCACACCACCGGGTGGTCCAGCAGGCCCCGGTCGGCCAGCACCGTGGTGCGGGTGCGGTGCCCGAAGGGGCGGCACGCCACCGATCGCGTACCCCGTCGTCTCCCGTACGACCTCCGGCTTCGCCCGCTCCACCACGGACGCGCCCAGTTCCTTGCGCACCAGCTCCACGTCGACCCGGGACGAGCCGTCCATCAGGACGAGAACGCGCACCCCTTCCCCGCGCACCCCTTCCCCGCGCACCCCTTCCCGCGCACCCCTTCCCCGCGCTCGTCCTCCCCGCGCTCGTCCTCGCTCGCGCAGTGGGACCCCCAGGCCGTGAAGATGAGCGACTTGACGATCTCGCTCGGCGCGCAGCCGATGGCGTCCGCCGCCTGCGCCGCCGTCCGCACGGCGTCCGGGAAGCGGCGGACCTCCACGTCCAGGCCGAGCGCGCGCAGGGCCTCGGCGAAACGGGGATGGGCCAGGGTGAGGGATGAGTCGGTACGGTCCATGCGCCGCACGCTAGCGGTCGGTGTAACCACCACGCGACCGCTTTCTCCGTGCCGTCCCTCACGGCGGGCCGAGCCGTCCCGACTACCTCGCCACCGTCACCGCGCCTTCAGTACCGACGCCACCAGCGGTCCCGCCGCGTCGCCGCCGTGGCCGGCCGCCTGGACGACCGCCGCGGCCGCCAGGTCGTCGGCGAACGCGGCGAACCAGCTGTTCGACTGCCCCTGGTTGTCCACCTCCGCCGAGCCGGTCTTCGCGCCCTTGTCGCCGCCGACGCCCGCCATGGCCCCGGTCGCCGTGCCGTACGGCGCGGTCGCCGTCGCCCGCATCATGTCGCGCAGCTGCCGGGCGGCCGAGCCGTCCAGGCCGCGCGGGGCGACGGCGATCTCCCGGTCGTCCAGCGACCGCGGCACGATCACCGGCTGCTTGAACGTGCCCGTCTTCGCCGTCGCCGTGATCGACGCGATGTTCAGGGCGTTCATCTGGATCGTCCCCTGACCGATGTACTGCGCGGCCGCCTCGCCGCCCGTCTCGGCGGGGACCGAGCCGTCCCATGACGGCACGCCCATCTGCCAGTTGAGGCCGATGCCGAACACGTCCCGGGCCTCCTGGCCCAGGGCGGCGTCGTCCTTCGCGTCGTCGATCAGCTTGCTTGATGAAGGCCGTGTTGCAGGAGCGGGCGAAGCTGCGCGTGAACGTTCCGCCGTCGATGGAGAAGTCGTCGAGGTTCTTGAACGTCCGGCCGTAGTACGTCGCGGTCTGCGGGCACTCGGCGGCCTTCTCCGCGCCGACGAGTCCCTTCTCCAGCAGCAGTGCCGCCGTCACGATCTTCATCGTCGAGCCGGGCGCCTGCTTGCCGAGGAAGGCCGCGTTCCAGCCGTCCTTGCGGTTGTTGGCGACCGCCCGTATCTCCGGTGCTCGGCTTGATGGCGACGACCGACGACTCGGCGTACCGCTTCACCGCCTGCTCGGCGGCGGCCTGCACGCCCGCGTCCAGCGTCGTGGTCAGCTCGCCCGGCTTGCCCTTGCGCAGCGTGAGCAGCGTGCGGTCGGGCGCGTCGCCCTCGGCGCTCGCGACGAGCTCGACGCCGGCCGTGCCGCCGCCTCGGCGCCGTACCGCTTGCGCAGCTCGTCGAGGACCGGGGCGAGCGACGGGTACTTCTTGGCCGTCAGCTCCTCGCCGTCGCGGTCGAGGGCCTTGATGGGCGGCGCACCGGACGTGGAGACCTTCAGCGTCTCGCCGTCCTTGAGCTGCGGGTGGACGACGGCCGGCTGCCACGCCACCCGCGGCTGCCCCGTGGTCAGGCCGCGCACGACGGTGAGCCGGGACGTGTACGTCCACGGCACGCGCTGCCCGTCGTACGTCACGACGGCGCTGACGGTGAACGGGACGGTCGTGCCCGTGGGCGTCCCGGCGGTCAGCTTCAGCCCGCCGACGTGGGCGGCGGTGCGGTGGGCGGCGAGCGCCGGCTCGGCCTCGACGGGCTTGTTGGTGAGCTGCGACGCCTTCGTGGTGTCGCCCTCGGCCCACGCGGCCAGGAAGTCCTTCGCGGTGGTCGCGGTCTCCTCGGCGGTGATCGGGCCGGACGTGCGCGGCGACCCGTCGGAGGACGTGGCGGCGGTCTTCCCGCCCGTCATCCCGTTCCACAGGTTGACCGCGCCGTACCCCACGCCGCCGGCGACGACGGCGAACACGCCGCGACGACGGCCACCTTCACTCCACTGCGCATCTCGCAGCCTCCCCCTCCCCCTGTACGCGCACTTGAACGCGTTCAAGCAAGCAACGGGAGAAACCCTACGGGACGGGCGGGACAAGGGAGTCGATCGTTATCCGAACGGAATCCACACAATCGATCACCGTACGGTCCGGCAGGCGGGCGTCACACCCACGTATCCAGCCACATCCGCGCCCGCCACGAATCCATCGGAATCGTCTGGCCCGTGTACAGCGGCCAGAAGTAGATGAAGTTCCAGACGATGAGCAGCACCAGCACTCCGGCACCGATCGCGCCGACCGTCCGCCGCCGCTCCACCGCCCCGTCCGGATCCGGCACACCGCCGGGCCCCAGCATCGCGCCGATCATCATCGTGACGGCCAGGCACAGGAACGGCACGAACACCACGGCGTAGAAGAGGAAGATCGTCCGCTCCTGGTACAGGAACCAGGGCGCCCAGCCGGCCGCCACCGCGCCCGCGATGGCCCCCGCCCGCCAGTCCCGGCGGAAGAACCAGCGCCACAGCACGTACAGCAGCGCGAAGCAGGCCGCCCACCACAGCAGCGGCGTGCCGATCGCCAGCACCTCCCGCGCGCACTTCTCCGCCGCGTTCGCCGGGCAGCCCTCGGTGCCCTGCGCCGGCGACTCGTAGAAGTACGACACGGGGCGGCCCAGCACGATCCAGCTCCACGGGTTCGACTCGTAGGTGTGCCCCGACGTCAGGTTGACGTGGAAGTTGTAGACCTCCACCTCGTAGTGCCACAGGCTGCGCAGCCAGTCCGGCAGCCACGTCCACGCACCGCCCCGGCCCCGCCCGTGGACGCCCAGTTCCGGAAGTAGCCCTTGTCCGAGGCGATCCAGCCCGTCCACGACGCGGTGTACGTGACGAACGCCACCGGCACCGTCGACACGAACGCCGGCAGCAGGTCCCGCTTCAGCACCGCCAGGTACGGCCGGTCGGCGCCGGCCGTCCGCCGCGCGGCCACGTCCCACGCCACCGTCATCAGCCCGAACACGGCCATGATGTACAGCGCGTTCCACTTGGTGGCGAACGCCAGGCCCAGCATCAGCCCGGCCGCCAGCCGCCACGGCCGCAGCCCCAGCCGCAGCGTCTCGGCGATCCGCGCGTCCGGCCGCAGCCCCCCGTCCTCGCCGCCGGCAGCGCCGCCGCGAGCCGGCGCCGCGCCCAGTCGCGGTCGATCAGCAGACAGCCGAACGACGCCACCACGAAGAACATCAGCACCTGGTCGAGCAGCGCCGTACGGCTCATCACGAAGTGCAGCCCGTCCACGGCCAGCAGCAGACCCGCCAGGCACCCGAGGAACGTCGAGCGGAACAGCCGCCGCCCGATCCGGCACAGCAGCAGCACCGACAGCGTGCCCAGCACGGCCACCATGAAGCGCCAGCCGAACGGCTCGAAACCGAACCACCACTCGCCCAGGCCGATGACCCACTTGCCCATCGGCGGGGTGCACGACATACCCCGGATCCACCGGGACGGTCACCGCCCCGGGGTTCTCCAGGATCGTTTTGTCGACGTCCTTGGGCCACGCCCCCTCGTACCCCTGGTTGACCAGCGCCCAGGCGTCCTTGGCGTAGTACGTCTCGTCGAATATCACCGCGCGCGGCTCACCCAGGTGCCAGAACCGCAGCACCCCGGCGAACAGCGCCACCAGCAGCGGACCGCCCCACGGCGCGAGGCGCAGCAGCCCGGCCACCGCACCCGGCGGCAGGCCCAGCAGGCCCCTCCACAGCCGGGGCGACGGCTGCACGAACGGCGGCACCAGGCGCTCGCGCAGGCCGGCCACCGGCCGCGGCACATAGCCGAACCGGCGCAGCCGCTGTTGCCAACGGGGCGGCTCCTGCCCCGCGTCCGGTGCGGCGGCGTGGCCGCCTCGTCCGTCCTGTCCGTGCAGGGCCTGGGCGCAGTACTGGTCACCGCGCCATCGTAGGGAACGCGACTGTGCGACTCGCCCGGCCGGGCTGCGAGGATGACACCTGTGACAGGAACGGTGACATCCACGGCATCCACGGCCGGTGACCCCGCGGGCGGCACGCTCGTCCTCGCCGGCACCCCCATCGGCGACGTGGCGGACGCCCCGCCCCGGCTCGCCGCCGAGCTGGAGGCCGCCGACGTGGTCGCCGCGGAGGACACCCGGCGGCTGCGCCGGCTGACCCAGGCCCTCGGCGTGCAGCCGCGCGGCGGGTCGTGTCGTACTTCGAGGGCAACGAGTCCGCCCGTACGCCGGAGCTGGTCGACGCCCTCGCCGGCGGCGCCCGGGTCCTGCTGGTCACCGACGCGGGCATGCCGTCCGTGTCCGACCCCGGCTACCGGCTGGTCGCCGCCGCCGTGGAGCGGGACATCAAGGTCACGGCCGTGCCCGGCCCGTCCGCGGTGCTCACGGCGCTGGCCCTGTCCGGGCTGCCCGTGGACCGCTTCTGCTTCGAGGGCTTCCTGCCCCGCAAGGCGGGCGAGCGACTGGCCCGGCTGCGGGAGGTCGCCGCCGAGCGCCGGACCCTCGTCTACTTCGAGGCCCCGCACCGGCTCGACGACACCCTCTCCGCGATGGCCGAGGTGTTCGGCGCCGACCGGCGGGCCGCCGTCTGCCGGGAGCTGACCAAGACGTACGAGGAGGTCAAGCGCGGCGGCCTCGGCGAGCTGGCCGCCTGGGCCGCCGAGGGCGTACGCGGCGAGATCACCGTCGTCGTCGAGGGCGCCCCCGAGGCCGGGCCCGCCGACCTCGACCCCGCCGAGCTGGTCCGCCGCGTCCGGGTGCGCGAGGAGGCGGGGAGCGGCGCAAGGAGGCCATCGCCGCCGTCGCCGCCGCCGAGGCGGCCTGCCCAAGCGGGAGGTCTTCGACGCCGTCGTCGCCGCCAAGAACGCCGCCGGCTCCGAGGGAACGACCGGCCCCAAGGGCACAACCGGTCCCAAAAGCGGGTAAAGAGCTATCGTGAAAGGCAAAGCCCGGACCCCTGCGGCGGCCTTTGGGCATGGGAAGACAAAAACCGGTCCACTTTTCGACAGGTGTCGATGCTCTCCCGCCATAAAGGCGTCCACTGGTTCAGTGGAAAGGAGCTGGCATGAGCGAGACCACGGACATCCCGTCGGCCATGAGGCATACGCCTTCGCCTGTATGAAGTGCGGGTACGCCTGGGAGCAGGCCTACGAGATCGAGCACCACACGGACATCACCGGTCACGATTTCATCGTCTACCGCTCGGAGGGCCGCCGCGTGCCCTCCCCGCTCTCCCGGCCCACCTGCCTCAACTGCGGAGGGCACGTCGTTCGCATCATGCGCCAGGGCCAGGTCTCCTCGGTCCTCGCCCGATGGAGCCGGGCGCCCTCGGGGAAGGCCGGCGCGCCGCCGTCCCGGTCTCCACGACCGGGCCCCTGGGACAGATCATCGAGGAACACCCGCACCCGGAGGCCGAGAGCAGCCGGCGCAGCGCCACCGCCGCCCCCTGTCCGGCCTCTTCCGCTCCACCCACCGCAAATAACCCCCGGTAGGGCGGCGGCGGGCCCTCGTACGATCGGGGCATGAGCTCCAAGGACGCCCCGCCGCCGCTGCCCGAACCCCTGCCGGTCGCCGTCGCCGACTCGCACACCCACCTGGACATGCAGTCCGGCACCGTCGAGGAGGCCCTCACCAAGGCCGCCCTCGTCGGCGTCGAGACCGTCGTCCAGGTGGGCTGCGACATCAAGGGCTCCCAATGGGCGGCGGAGACGGCCGCCACGTACGCCCAGGTGCACGCCGCCGTCGCCCTCCACCCCAACGAGGCCCCGCGCATCGTCCACGGGGACCCCGACGGCTGGTCCCGGCAGGACGCCCGCGAGGCCGGCGGAGACACGGCCCTCGACGACGCCCTGGCCGAGATCGACCGGCTCGCCGCCCTGGAGCACGTCAAGGCCGTCGGCGAGACCGGCCTCGACTACTTCCGCACCGGACCCGAGGGCAAGGCGGCCCAGGAGCGCTCCTTCCGCGCCCACATCGAGATCGCCAAGCGCCACGGCCAGGCCCTCGTCATCCACGACCGCGACGCCCACGACGACGTCCTGCGCATCCTCGCCGAGGAGGGCGCCCCCGAGCGGACCGTCTTCCACTGCTACTCCGGCGACGCCGACATGGCCCGCGTCTGCGCCGAGCGCGGCTACTACATGTCCTTCGCCGGCAACGTCACCTTCAAGAACGCCCAGCCGCTGCGCGACGCCCTCGCCGTCGCCCCCCTCGACCTCGTCCTCGTCGAGACCGACGCCCCTTCCTCACCCCGGCCCCGTACCGCGGAAGGCCCAACGCCCCGTATCTCATCCCGGTCACGGTCCGCGCCATGGCCGAGGTCAAGGGCATCGGCGAAGAGGCCCTGGCGACGGCCATCGGCGTCAACACAGCGCGAGCCTTCGATTACTGACCGATAACGAAACGGGCCGCCCTAGGGTAGCGATACAACACTCCGTAGTCGAGTCGCTTTGGAGAGTCACCGGAGCTCCGCTAGGGTCCCGGCCTCGTGAGCAACTCGCAGGGCAGTCACCGAGCCGCCGTACGCGGGCGCCGCGCCGCCGACCCGTCCGTCACCGTCCCGGCCCCCATGGCACCCCCGACGACGACGCCCCCGGGGCGGCCGCGCCGAGGCCCGCCGCGCCGCCCGCCGCCGCACCCCCGGGACCGGCACGGGCGGCGAGGGCCTGCGGCGGCTCGTGCCGCAGGCCCTCGTCGTCGCCGTCCTGGCCGGCGGCACCAGCGCGTTCATCGCCGACGACAAGGCCGTCCGGCTCAGCGTCGACGGCGTCCCGCGCACCATGCACACCTTCGCCGACGACGTCTCCGAACTCCTCGCCGAGGAAGGCGTCGCCATCGGCGACCACGACCTCGTCGCCCCGGCCCCGGCGCAGCCCTCGCCAGCGGCGACGCCGTCGTGGTCCGCTACGGCCGTCCCGTCGAGCTGACCCTCGACGGTGAGAGCCGCCGCCTGTGGACCACCGCCCGCACCGTCGACGAGGCCCTGCGCGAACTGGGCGTCCGCGCCGAGGGCGCCCACCTGTCGGTCTCCCGCTCCTCCGCGATCTCCCGCGAGGGCCTCGCCCTCGACGTACGCACCGAACGCGCTGTGACCTTCCTCGCCGACGGCCGCGAACGCACCGTCCGCACCAACGCAGCCACCGTCGCCGAAGCCCTCGAACAGGCCGGCATCACCCTCGGCGCCCAGGACACCACCTCCGTCCCGCCACCGCCTTCCCCCGCGACGGCCAGACCATCACCGTCATGCGCATCACCGGCAGCCGCGAGATCCGCGAGGAGGCCGTCCCGTACGAGGTGGAGCGCATCGAGGACCCCGACCTGTTCAAGGGCACCGAGGTCGTCGACCGGCCCGGCCGCCAGGGCCTGCGCCGCGTCACCTACGAGCTGCGCACCGTCGACGGCGTCCGGGCAGAAACCGCGCCGGACCCACGAGGAGACCGTCCGCGAACCGGTCACCCAGATCGTCAAGGTCGGCACCCGGCCCATGCCCACCTCCGTCGAGGGCGCCGACGGCCTCGACTGGAACGCCCTCGCCCAGTGCGAGTCCGGCGGCCGCCCCGACGCCGTCGACCCCTCCGGCACCTACGGCGGCCTCTACCAGTTCGACCCCGGCACCTGGCGCGCACTCGGCGGCAGCGGCCGTGCCCAGGACGCCCCCGCCTCCGAGCAGACATACCGGGCGAAGAAGCTCTACGTGCAGCGGGGGGCGAGCCCGTGGCCGCACTGCGGCCGTAGGCTGTATCGGTGAGCACCACTGAGCCCGACGCACTCCTCGGCCCCGCCGACATCCGTGAACTGGCCGCAGCGCTGGGTGTACGCCCCACCAAGCAGCGCGGCCAGAACTTCGTCATCGACGCCAACACCGTGAGGCGCATCGTCCGCACGGCGGAGGTCCGGCCCGACGACGTGGTGGTCGAGGTGGGCCCCGGCCTCGGCTCGCTCACCCTCGCGCTCCTGGAGGCCGCCGACCGGGTCGTCGCCGTGGAGATCGACGACACGCTCGCCGCGGCCCTGCCCGCCACCATCACGAGCCGGATGCCCGCGAAGGCCCCCCGCTTCTCCCTCGTCCACTCCGACGCCATGGACGTCGAGGAGCTGCCGGGCCCGCCGCCCACCGCGCTCGTCGCGAACCTCCCGTACAACGTCGCCGTGCCGGTCCTGCTGCACATGCTGGACCGCTTCCCCACCATCGAGCGGACCCTCGTCATGGTCCAGGCCGAGGTCGCCGACCGGCTCGCCGCCCGCCCCGGCAACAAGGTGTACGGCGTCCCCTCCGTCAAGGCGAACTGGTACGCGGACGTCAAGCGGGCCGGCGCGATCGGCCGCAACGTCTTCTGGCCGGCGCCCAACGTGGACTCCGGCCTGGTGTCCCTGGTCCGCCGCGAACCGCCCCGGACGACGGCCACCAAGCAGGAGGTCTTCGCCGTCGTCGACGCGGCCTTCGCGCAGCGCCGCAAGACCCTGCGCGCCGCGCTCGCCGGCTGGGCCGGCTCGCCCGCCGCCGCCGAGGCCGCTCTCGTGGCCGCCGGCGTCTCCCCCCAGGCCCGGGGCGAGTCCCTGACCGTCGAAGAGTTCGCCCGCATCGCGGAGGCCAAGGCGTGAGCATCACCGTACGAGTCCCGGCGAAGGTCAACGTCCAGCTCGCGGTAGGCCCGGCGCGCCCCGACGGCTTCCACGACCTCGCCAACGTCTTCCTCGCCGTCTCCCTCCACGACGAGGTGACCGCCACCCCCGCCGACGAGCTGCGCATCACCTGCTCCGGCCCCGACGCCGGCCAGGTCCCCCTGGACCGCACCAACCTCGCCGCGCGCGCCGCCGAACTCCTCGCCGCACGGCACGGCATCGAGCCGCGCGTCCACCTCCACATCGCCAAGGACATCCCCGTCGCGGGCGGCATGGCCGGCGGCAGCGCGGACGGCGCGGGCGCCCTGCTGGCCTGCGACGCCCTGTGGGGCACGGGCGCGAGCCGGGCCGAACTCCTCGACATCTGCGCCGAACTCGGCAGCGACGTCCCCTTCTCGCTCGTCGGCGGCGCCGCCCTCGGCACGGGCCGCGGCGAACGGCTCACCGAGCTGCCCGTCGGCGGCACGTTCCACTGGGTGTTCGCCGTGGCCGACGGCGGCCTGTCGACCCCGGCCGTCTACCGCGAGTTCGACCGCATCACCCCCGACGCGCCCGCCCCCGCCGCGTCCCCGCCCTCCTCGACGCCCTGCGCACCGGCGACGCCACCGCCCTGGCCGGCGCCCTCGCCAACGACCTCCAGCCCGCGGCCCTCTCCCTGCGCCCGTCGCTCGCCGCCACCCTGGAGGCGGGCACACGGGCCGGCGCCCTCGCCGGGCTCGTCTCCGGCTCCGGCCCCACGACGGCCTTCCTGGTCAAGGACCCGGAGTCGGCCGAGTCCGTCGCGGCGGCACTCATCGCGTCGGGCACCTGCCGCACGGCCCGCACGGCCGTGTCGCCGGCGCCGGGCGCGACGGTACTCACCGCGTAACTGAGTACGGGTACTCTCCCCCGCCCCGGCCCGGGCGGGGGACCGTACCCGCATGCGACGTACGGCACCCAGCGCACGCGAACTCGCCGCGAACACCCCGGCCACCCGCGACCGTTACATCGACCTGCTGCGGGTCGTGTCCCTCGCCACCGTGATCCTCGGCCACTGGCTGATGGCCGCCGTGACCGCCGACGGCGCCGTCGGCAACCTCCTGGCGGTGGTGCCCGCCCTGCAGCCCGCGACGTGGGTCCTCCAGGTCATGCCGGTGTTCTTCTTCGTCGGCGGCTTCTCCCACGCCCTGTCGTACCGCTCGCGCCCCTCGTACACGACGTTCCTGCGCAGCCGCCTGCACCGCCTGCTGCGCCCCACCCTGGTGTTCGTCCTGGCCTGGACGGCGGCCGCACTGCTCATCCAACTCCTCGGCGAGGCCGACGGACTGACGGGCACGGCCCTGCGACTGGTCACCCAGCCCCTCTGGTTCATCGGGATCTACCTGGCGATGGTCGCGCTCATCCCGCCGCTGCTGAGGCTCCACGAGCGGTGGGCTGGGGCGCGTTCGCCGCGCTGCTCGGTGCGGCGGCGACGGTGGACGCGCTGCGCTTCGCCGCGGGCGTCCCGTACGTGGAGTTCCTGAACTTCGCGTTCGTGTGGCTGGCGGTCCACCAGCTGGGCTTCCTGCGCGCCGACGCCCGTATCACCCGGCCCGCCCTCCTGGCGGTCACCGGCCTGGCGGGCGCGGCGGCCCTCGTGGCGCTCGGGCCGTACCCGCTGTCCATGGTGGGCATGCCCGGCGAGAAGGTCTCCAACATGGCCCCGCCCACACTGGCGCTGCTGTGCCACGGCATCTGGCTGGTCGGCGCGGTCGAACTGCTGCGGGGCCCCGGCACGCGGCTCGCCGCCCGGGCCCGCGTCTGGCACGCGGTGGTCGTGGCGAACGGGGTGGCCATGACCGCGTTCCTGTGGCACCTGACGGCGATGCTCGGCGTGTACGCCGCGCTGCTGGGCCTCGGCACGGGGCTGCCCGCCCCCGCCTCGAGCGCCTGGTGGGCGCAGCTGCCGGTGCGGCTGCTGCTGGCCGCGGCGGTGACGGCGGCGCTCGTCGCGGCGTTCCGCACCTTCGAACGCCCCCCGGCACCCGTCCCGGCCACCCCCGGCGCGGCCGCCCTGGCGGCCCTGGGCGCGACCCTGTGCCTCCTGGGCGTCCTGGGCCTCTCGGCGGTGGGCCTGGGCGGCCTGCTGAAGGGCCACACGGCCGTCCTGATCGCCTTCGACATCACGGCCCCCGCGGCCATCGCGATGACCGCAGCAGGCTGGTACCTGGTCCACCGATCGGCAACCCACCACCGCTGAGCCACCCCCGGGCGGGCGGCCTCAACCGCCCACGGCGGGAGCCGCCCACGCACGGGCGTTCCCACCCACCGCACCCCCACCGGGGGTGAGTCGCCCACGCACGGGCGTTCCCACCCACCCCACCCCCCACCGGGGGTGAGTCGCCCACGCACGGGCGTTCCCACCCACCCCACCCCCCACCGGGGGTGAGCCGCCCACGGGCGGGCGTTCCCACCCACCCCACCCCCCACCGGCGGTGAGTCGCCCACGCACGGGCGTTCCCACCCACCCCACCGCCCACCGGGGGTGAGTCGCCCACGGGCGGGCGTTCCCACCCACCCCACCGCCCACCGGGGGTGAGTCGCCCACGCACGGGACGGGGGTGGACCGGGGGTCGCGCGCGCAGGATTGGCGACGCTGGGACGCCTCGCTCTCAAGGCCCCGAGCGAGCCAATCTGAGCACGTGACCCCCGGGCCGCCCCCGGACCCACCCACCGTCGTGACGCGCGGGGCTCTAGGCCCGGGTGGGCCGTTCCGCTGTGCCCACCCGTTCCTCCCCCAAGGACTACGTCCAGGGGGGACCCCCAGGCGGAACGACTGCCCACAGCGAAACGGCGCGACAGCGCCACAGCAGGAACACGGCGCAAGCCGCAGCGAAACGGCGGCGCAAGCCGCAGCGAAGGCGACGCCAGCCCACCGCGGAGCGGCGCGACAGCAGGAACACGGCGCAAGCCGCAGCGAAACGGCGGCGCAAACCGCAGCGAAGGCGACGCCAGCCCACCGCGGAGCGGCGCGACAGCGGAAGCCACGGCGCAAGCCGCAGCGAAACGGCGGCGCAAGCCGCAGCGAAGGCGGCGCCGGCCCACAGCGGAGCGGCCGCGCAGCCCACGGCGCGAGCCGCAGCGAAACGGCGCCGGCCCACGGCGGAGCGGCCGCGCGGCCCACGGCGCGGGCCGGGGCCCCGGACCACGGCAGGGACCGCCGCGGGGCGGAGACGGGTGGAGGCCGTGAGGCCCCAGGGGTTACGCGGGGGCTTGCAGTTGTGGGACGTCGCGGACTTCGTGGCGAAGTGGGCCAGGGCCGTCCGGAGCGTCTTGTGGTCCAGGACCAGGCCCTCGTCCGGGGCGATGTCGTACACCGCCGTCCCGCCGCCCCCCGGGCACTCCGCGGTCATGCGGTAGCGGCCGGTCGGCGACGTCGCCGCGCCCTTCGCCGCCCGTACGTCCGCCGGCGCGCTCGACTGCGCCCGCTCGCCGTACGGCCCGTACGACGCCGTGAAGTCGTACAGCGGCGCCCCCAGCCGGCTGCCCAGCGTGCAGCGCTCCACGGGCGCGGGCTCGGCGCGGGTCTCGATGACCGTGCCGGCCCCCCAGCGCCGCGCGGTGGCCGGGTCGACGACGCCCGCGCACGTACCGGACGCCTTGTCCAGCGGCTTGTGGTCGCGGACCGTCGTCGCGGCCGGCAGGTCCTTCACGGCCTGCCCCGCCTTCACCTCGCAGCCGGTGCGCTTCGCGTAGGCCGTGGCCGTCTCGGTCAGGACCGTGGTGAGCCGGGCCCGCACCGCCGCGTCCCGGAAGTCCTCGCCCTTCTTCAGCCGGCCGTCCGCGACCGCCAGCAGCCCGTCCCCGGACTGCTCGCCGCAGTCGAGCAGCAGGGTGACCCGGGCCTCGCCGGGCCGCTCGCCGCCGCCCTCCGCCGCGTACTGGAAGGAGCCGGTCCACCCGTTCCCCAGCGGGGTCGCCCAGTCGCCGGGCTCGATCCAGCCGTCGACGTCGCCGAACGGCTCGTCGGCGTTCCGTATCCGCACCTCGACGCCGGCGCCGCCGTCACGCTGCTCGTCCGCCGCGGAGGCGGAGCAGTACCAGCCGTCGTGCTGCAGCTCGCTGGAGGACGTCAGCTCGACGCCCGGCAGCAGCTCGCGCACCCGGTCCGCCGCCAGGTCGCCGTCGCACGCGCTGTCCAGCGCGCGGTCGTTGCGCCACGCGGCGTAGCCGCCGGACATCCAGAACGTCCCGCCGGCCACGACGACGACCGCCGCCGAGGCCACGGCCGTGAGCCGTACGCCCCGCCGGCGCCAGAAAGGGGACCGGTCCTTGCTCATCTCACTTACCCTTCAGCCCAGCACATCCATGGCATCGATGTCAGGGGCGGCCCGCCCCATCAGGGGGTCACCGCCAGCGACGCCTTCGCCAGTTCGTACGCGGGGAGCATGGCCCGGTGCTCCTCCGAGTCCAGCCCGCCCAGGTACAGCACCGCCGCGCCGCGCGGCGTGGACACGGCGAGGGCCCGCACGTCCTTGGACTCCTCGGTGAGCCGGCTGGTCACGGTGTACGTGACCTCCGTCGCGGGCACGGCGCCGGCCTTGATGTCGCGGTACACGGCGGCTGTGACCTCGCCCTCGGCGGCCGTGAAGCCCTCCAGCACGCGCCGCGGGGTGTCACCGGGGCGGTCGTTCGTGAAGACGCGGAGGAAGCCGATGTGCCCGGCGGGCTTCGCGTCGATCTCGCAGACGGCGGTCACCGGCCCCTGTTCGACGAGGGACCGCAGGTCCGGGTCCTCGATCGGCTTGATCGCCTCGGGCTTCCAGTCGGCGGCCACGTCGAACGTCACGGGCAGCGGGCACGCGGACCCGGCGGGCCCGACGGTCCCGCCCTTCGCGGCCGTCTTCGGCCCCGCGGCGGAAGGGGCGGCGGACGCCGAGGCGGATGCGGCCGGCGACCCGGCGTCCGCCGCCGACGAGCACCCGGCCAGCAGGGCCGCCGCCGCCCCGGCCGCCACCGCGGCCCTCGCGGCCCGCACGCCCGCCGTGCCCGGCGTCGTCGTCCGTATCGCGCCCCGCGCCCCACCCCGTCGCATGAAACCCTGCCCTCCCTGGAAACGATCGCCGCACGCTACCGCACCTCCGGCGCCCACTACTCTGGAAGGTCGATCCGTCCCGCCACCTCAGGAGTGAAATGGCCGCCAACCTCGTCAATGTCGAGGCCGTCAGCAAGGTGTACGGCACCCGTGCCCTGCTCGACGGGGTGTCCCTCGGCGTGTCCGAGGGCGACCGGATCGGGGTCGTCGGGCGCAACGGCGACGGCAAGACGACCCTGATCCGGGTGCTGGCCAAGCTGGAGGAGGCCGACTCCGGCCGCGTCACCCACAGCGGCGGGCTCCGCCTCGGCGTACTGACGCAGCACGACTCGCTCGACCCGGCCGCGACGATCCGGCACGAGGTCATCGGCGACCTCGCCGACCACGAGTGGGCGGGCAGCGCCAAGATCCGCGACGTGCTCACCGGCCTGTTCGGCGGGCTCGACCTGCCGGGCTTCCCGCAGGGCCTCGACACGGTGATCGGCCCGCTGTCCGGCGGTGAGCGCCGCCGCATCGCGCTGGCCAAGCTGCTCATCGCGGAACCGGACCTGATCGTCCTCGACGAGCCGACCAACCACCTCGACGTCGAGGGCATCGCCTGGCTGGCCGGCAACCTCCAGGCCCGCCGCTCCGCCCTGGTGTGCGTCACGCACGACCGCTGGTTCCTCGACCAGGTCTGCACCCGCATGTGGGACGTGCAGCGCGGCACGGTCCACGAGTACGAGGGCGGCTACTCCGACTACGTCTTCGCGCGGGCCGAGCGCGAGCGGATCGCCGCGACCGAGGAGGCCAAGCGGCAGAACCTGGTCCGCAAGGAGCTGGCCTGGCTGCGGCGCGGCGCCCCGGCCCGTACGTCCAAGCCGCGTTACCGCATCGAGGCGGCCAACGAGCTGATCGCGGACGTGCCGCCGCCGCGCGACACCAGCGAGCTGATGCGGTTCGCGTCCGCCCGGCTCGGCAGGACCGTGTTCGACATGGAGGACGTGACCGTCCAGGCCGGCCCGAAGGTGCTGCTCAAGCACCTGACGTGGCAGCTGGGCCCGGGCGACCGGATCGGCCTGGTCGGCGTGAACGGCGCCGGCAAGACCTCCCTCCTCCGCGCCCTTTCGGAAGCGGCGCTCTCACAGGGCGAGAAGCAGCCCGCGGGCGGCCGCATCGTGGTCGGCAAGACCGTCCGCCTCGCCTACCTCTCGCAGGACGTCACCGAACTGCCTCCCACGCTGCGCGTCCTGGAGGCCGTGCAGCAGATCCGCGACCGCGTCGACCTCGGCAAGGGCCGCGAGATGACGGCGGGCCAGCTGTGCGAGAAGTTCGGCTTCACCAAGGAGAAGCAGTGGACGCCCGTCGGCGACCTGTCCGGCGGTGAGCGCCGCCGCCTCCAGCTGCTGCGGCTGCTGATGGACGAGCCGAACGTCCTGTTCCTCGACGAGCCCACCAACGACCTGGACATCGAGACGCTGACCCAGCTGGAGGACCTGCTCGACGGCTGGCCCGGCTCGATGGTGGTCATCTCGCACGACCGGTTCTTCGTCGAGCGCACCACGGACCGTACGTTCGCCCTGCTCGGCGACGCCACGCTGCGGATGCTGCCGCGCGGCATCGACGAGTACCTGGAGCGCCGCCGCCGGATGATCGAGGCGGCCGCGCCCGCCCCGGCGCAGGCGCCCGCCGAGAAGGCGGAGAAGGCGGCGAGGGCCACGTCCGCGGCGGACGCCCGCGCGGCGAAGAAGGAACTCCAGCGGATCGAGCGACAGCTCGACAAGATCTCCGAGAAGGAGTCCGCGCTCCACGCGCGGATCGCGGAGAACGCCACGGACTTCGAGAAGGTCGCCGAGCTGGACGCCGAACTGCGGAAACTGGCCTCCGAGCGCGAGGAGTTGGAGATGCGCTGGCTCGAACTGGCCGAGGACGCCTGAGCCGCCGCTCCCTCAAAGCCGCGTAGAGAAGCCGTGGAGAGCCGATAACAGGGGCATCACGGGCCGGTCCTCCCTTGGGAACAGGGGAGGTCCGGCCCCTCTGCGTGTCGGGCCCGGGTGGTAGAAAGAAACCCCGCTCGACTCACGTAACAGTGCGACATCCCTGTCCGATTCGCTCCATTCCGGTCGGTAATCCGAGCCGGAATCGCGGGGGAGGCCGGTCGGTTCAGCGGACCGCACGAAGGGGGAAGCGCTGATGACTCAGCCGCCCAGCCAGCAACCGCCGCAGGGAGGCTTCGGGTCTCCGCAGGACCCGCAGGGGGTCCCCCAGCCGCCCGCGCAGCCGCCGCAGATGCCGCCGGTCCCGCCGACCGCACCGCCGGCACAGCCGCCGACGGCGCCCGCCCAGCCGCCGGCGCAGCCCCCGGCGGGCTACGGCTACCCCCAGGCACCCGGCCAGCCCCCGGCGCCCGGCTACGGCTACCCGCAGGCCCCCGGCCAGCAGCCCGGCCCGTACGGCCAGCAGCCGAACCCCTATGGCCAGCAGCCGAATCCTTATGGCGGCCAGCCCACCCAGCCCGGATACCCCGGCGCCCCCGTACCGGCCGGCGCACCGGCGCCCGGCGGCGGCAACTTCTTCAAGGGCCGCACCGGTGTGGTCGTCGCCGCGGCGGCGGCCGCGCTGCTGGTCGTCGGCGGCGGCACCTGGTGGGCGCTGAGCGGCGACGACGACCCGGCCAAGCCCGTCGCGGGGCCGACCGGTTCCGCGCCGCAGCCCAGCACGTCCGCCTCCGTCGACAAGGGCGACGGCACGGGCGGCGGCCGCACCGAGAACGACGACCTGAACGCCGGCCGGCAGCCGGGCGAGGCCAAGGTCGAGTGGCTGCTGATGAACGACGTGGACCTGCCGCGCAACGGCGCCGACGTGTACGGCCCGTGGGTCGTCGGCGACACCATCGTCAAGGCCATGTACCGCAGCATCGAGGGCTTCTCGGTGGCCGACGGCAAGAAGAAGTGGAGCGTCCCGCTCACCACGGACGTCTGCGACGCCCCCGCCAACCCCGCCGACAACGGCACGATGGTCTTCGGCGTCAAGGACGGCACGGGCGACCGCGCCGACTGCAACGTCATGCAGCAGGTCGACCTGAAGACCGGCAAGGCCGGCTGGAAGGCGTCCGTCCCGAAGGGCTCCGGCTTCGCCGGGCTGTCCGACCCGACGCTCGCCATCAGCGGGAACACCGTGGCGGCCGGCGGCACCGGCAACTCGTACGGCTTCTCGCTGACCGACGGCAAGCAGCTCTTCGGCAGCCCCGACGGCGACTGCCGTCCGTTCGCGTTCGCCGGCGGCCCCAAGCTGATCGCCGCGGCGAGCTGCCGCAGCGGCGGCGTCGACAACCCGCAGAACGAGGTGTGGGAGGTCGACCCGACCACGGGCAAGGCCAAGTGGAAGTACCAGCTGGCCCGCGGCTGGGAGGTCGACAAGGTCTACTCGGTCAGCCCGCTCGTCATCAACGCCGTCAACGAGCAGAAGAAGACCCGCACGGTCCTCGCCCTGACCGACGCCGGCAAGCTGCGCTCGCAGCTGTCCGGCGGCAACGACAAGTTCCAGGCCAAGTGCGGGGGCGGCGGCCTCGTCGTCTTCGGCCAGCGCCTCCAGGGCTGCATCGGCGTCGCCGCCGACGCCAACACCTTCTACATGTCGACCGAGCCGACGAGCCTCACCCGCGGCCACCAACCACGTGGTGGCGTTCGACCTGAACACCGGCAAGCCCAAGTGGCGCTCCACCGCGGGCCCGGAGCGCACCCTGCTGCCGCTGCGCATGGAGAACGGCGAGGTGCTGGCGTACATGGAGGGCTCCTGGGACAAGGGCGGCGGCGTCGCCGCCATCGCCGCGACCGGCGGCAACCCGAAGGTCCTGCTCCAGCACCCGGCGGCCACGGCGCGGATCGAGCGCGACTTCTGGCAGCCGCACTACGCCTACGCGGACGGCCGGTTCTTCATCGCCAGCGGCCGCGTCAGCGCCCAGAACGACAAGGCGGAGAAGGAGACCAAGACGATGATCGCGTACGGCAAGTAGCCGGCCCGACGACCGACGACTCCCTCTCCCTCCCTCCCGAGGTACGCACACGATGACTCAGCCACCCCCGCCGCCGCCGAACCAGCCGCCCGGCCCGCCGCCGGGCCCGCCCCCGCAGGGCGGTTTCGGCGCCCCGCAGGACGTCCCGCCCGGCGGCTTCGGCGCGCCGACCCCGCCGCCCCAGGGCGGCCCGGCCTACGGCTACCCGCAGGCCCCGCAGACGCCGCCCGCCCAGCCCCCGGGCCAGCCCCCGGCCCAGCCGCCGACGCAGCCCGCGGGCCAGCCCGCCGTGCCCGGCTACGGCTTCCCGCAGGCCCCGCCCGGCCAGCAGTCCGGGCCGTACGGCCCGGTGCCCCCGCACAGCTTCCCGACGGCGCCCATGCACCAGGCGGTGCCGCAGCAGCCGGGCGGCCGCAAGAAGCTGTCCACGCAGATGCAGATCATCATCGCGGCGGCCGTCGCCGTCGTGCTGATCGTCGGAGCCGGCCTCTGGTACGCGACCGGCAAGGGCGGCGACGACGGCCCCGTGGCCGGCGGCACGTCCGGCTCCACGTCCCAGGGCGGCGGCGACAAGCCGGGCGGCGGCGGCAAGGAGAAGCCGCCGGCCAACACCCAGGCGAAGGTGGCCTTCCAGGTCCCGGAGCCGGTCGTGACCGACATCAGGACCGTCACCGGCTCCTGGCTCACGGACAAGACGTACGTCAAGGGCGGCATCGAGTCGGTCGTCGGCTACGACATCAACACCGGCGCCAAGCTCTGGACGACGCCGCTGCCCGGCGAGCTGTGCGCCGCGTCCCGGCACGTCAAGGACAACAAGACCGCGATCCTCTTCGAGGAGGCGAAGCGGACCCCGGCGAAGAAGTACCAGCCGTGCACCAAGGTCGGCGCCATCGACCTGACCACCGGCAAGCTGCTGTGGACCAAGTCCGTCACCGGCGGCAGCGCCGGTGACCGCGACGTCCGGTTCGAAGAGGTGACCGTCGGCGCGAGCACCGTCGCGGCGGGCGGCACCAGCGGCGGAGCCGCGTGGGACCTCACCACCGGCAAGGAGTACTGGCGTCCGCAGGACAACGCCGAGAGCTGCTTCGACATGGGCTACGGCGGCGGCGAGGGCCTCGTCGCGGCCCGCAAGTGCGGCCAGTACGGCAGCCAGTACGTGCTGATCCAGAACCTCAACCCGACGACGGGCGCGCCCATCTCCTCGTACAAGATGCCGACCGGCGTCGAGTACGCGGCGGTGGTCTCCACCAAGCCGCTCGTCGTGGCGGCGGACGTCGGCGACACGGCCGGCGACGGCTCCGGCATCTCGGACTTCTTCTCGATCGACGAGAACACCGGCAAGCTGAAGGTGAAGATCGCCGCCGACGCCGAGCGGTACGCGGCGGACTGCGACGGCACCGAGGTCGAGAAGTGCGTCAAGGTGGTCGTCGGCAACGGGCGCATCTACGTGCCCACCGAGGAGCACGAGGGCACCAGCGACACCGGCCGGACCAACGAGATCGTCGCCTTCGACCTCACCACCGGCAAGCTGACCGGTGAGAAGGCCGACGCGGGCGAGCGGTACTCGATGTACCCGCTGCGGATGGACGGCGCGAACCTCATCGCCTACAAGAAGCCGCCCTACGACAAGGGCGGCCGGATCGTGAGCATCGACGGCGGCTCCTTCAAGGAGACGCTGCTGATGGAGAACCCGTCCGAGAAGACCATCCGCAACGCGGAGATGCTGATCTCCGAGCGCGAGATGCTCTACGCCGACGGCCGGCTCTTCATGGCCCAGAACTCGGTGCACAAGCCGTCCAAGTACGGCAACGAGCAGCGGTACCTGATCCTCGCCTTCACCACCAAGTAGGCGCGGGACCGCACCGTACGGCCCGGTCCATCGGCGATCCGATGGGCCGGGCCGTCAACATGAGCGCACCCCCTCGCGTCAGCTCCCGTCCCTTCAAGTAGCCCTGTTTGGCGAAGAATTCGACATTGTGGGGGGCTTCTCACCAGTAAGGGGCGCAGAACGTCGAACAAGCGTGTAGCTTGCCGGGGCATGGAGGGCCGGGGGGCCATCTCCAGGGGGATGGGGGTTCTCGATGGGCGTGCGGCTGATGGTGGTGGACGACCACCGCCTGCTCGCGGAGGCACTCGCCTCGGCCCTGAAGCTGCGCGGGCACCGGGTGCTCGCCGCCGCCGCGCCCGCCGCCGGGGCGGCCGAGCTGGTGGTGAACCGGGCGCCCGAGGTGTGTCTGCTGGGAACGGCGACACCGGCCGAGCCGGGCGCGTTCGACCCGGTCGTACGGATCAAGCGGGACCGGCCCCAGGTGGCCGTCGTCGTGCTGGGCCCCGTCCCGAGCCCCCGCGGTATCGCCGCGGCCTTCGCGGCGGGCGCGTCCGGCTACGTACGCCACGACGAGCGCATCGAGGGCGTCGAGCGCGCCATGATGAAGGCGAGGGCCGGCGAGGCCGCCGTCGCCCCGCAACTGCTCCAGGGCGCCTTCACCGAACTGCTCAACCCGGCGGCCCAGCCGGACGACGAGGGCCAGCGGCTGCTCCAGATGCTGACGCCCCGCGAGGTCGAGGTCCTGGTGCGGGTCGCCGAGGGCGAGGACACCCGGCTGATCGCCGCCGGGATGGGCATCGCCCCGAGCACGGCGCGCACGCACGTGCAGCGCGTGCTGATGAAGCTCGGCGTGGGCTCCCGGCTGGAGGCGGCCGCGCTGGCCGCCCGTACGGGTCTGCTGGACCGCGCCGCGTCCCCCCTCCACCGCCCGGTCTGACCTCCGCCCCTCCCTCCCGCACCACCTCCTCGCCCCGTCGCTTCAGCGGCGGGGCGATTTCGTGTGGACACGCATTGACGCGCATGTTCGGTTGTGGTTACTTGTGTGTGGTTCTGTTTGAAGTGAGTGTTGCGGTGCGAGGAGCCCCGAGTGAAGAAGACGTCCACCCGGCTCGCCGACGGGCGTGAGCTGATCTATTACGACTCGCGCGGACGACACCGTCCGCGACGCCGTCGACCCGCGGCCGCTCGACCCCATCTCCACCACCTCAGAGATCCGCCACGACGCCCTGCTCGGCGACTCCGTCGCCATCGCCTCCCACCGGCAGGGCCGCACCTACCACCCGCCGGCCGACGAGTGCCCGCTGTGCCCCTCGCGCGACGGCCGGCACAGCGAGATCCCGGGGGACGACTACGACGTCGTCGTCTTCGAGAATCGTTTCCCCTCGCTCGCCGGCGACTCCGGCCGCTGCGAGGTCGTCTGCTTCACCGCCGACCACGACGCCTCGTTCGCCGACCTCACCCCCGAACAGGCCGGGCTCGTCCTGGAGGCGTGGACCGACCGCACCGCCGAGCTGGCCGAACACCCCCATATCGAGCAGGTGTTCTGCTTCGAGAACCGGGGCGCCGAGATCGGCGTCACCCTCGGCCACCCGCACGGCCAGATCTACGGCTACCCCTTCACCACCCCGCGCACGGCCCTGATGCTCCGCTCGCTCGACGCGCACGCGGAGCGCACCGGCGGCCGCAACCTCTTCGACGACCTCGTCGAACGCGAGCGCACCGAGGGCGAGCGCGTCGTCCTCGCCACCGACCACTGGACCGCGTTCGTCCCGTACGCCGCCCACTGGCCGTACGAGGTGCACCTCTACCCGACGCGGCGCGTGCCCGACCTGCGCGCCCTCGACGACGCGGCGCGCACAGAGTTCCCACAGGTCTACCTGGAACTGTTGAGACGCTTCGACCGGATCTTCGGGCAGGGTGAGCCGCCCACGCCGTACATCGCCGCCTGGCACCAGGCGCCGTTCGGCGACCCGCGGCGCGACGCGTTCGCACTGCACCTGGAGCTTTTCACCATCCGCCGCACGTCCGGCAAGCTGAAGTTCCTCGCGGGCTCCGAGTCCGGTATGAGCGTGTTCATCAACGACGTGCCGCCGGAGGCCGCGGCCCGGCGACTGCGAGAGGTAGCGAGCGCATCATGAAGTACCTGGTGACCGGCGGCGCCGGATATGTCGGCAGTGTCGTCGCGGCCCACCTCGTCGAGGCCGGCCACGAGGTGACCGTGCTCGACGACCTGTCGACCGGGTTCCGCGCGGCCGTGCCCGACGGCGCGGCCTTCGTCGAGGGCCGCATCCAGGACGCCGCGCGCTTCCTCGACGCCTCCTACGACGGCGTCCTGCACTTCGCCGCGTTCTCGCAGGTCGGCGAGTCCGTCGCCAAGCCGGAGAAGTACTGGGAGAACAACGTCGGCGGCACGATGGCGCTGCTCGCCGCCATGCGCGGCGCGGGCGTGCGCCGGCTGGTGTTCTCGTCGACCGCCGCGACCTACGGCGAGCCCGTCTCCACGCCCATCACGGAGACCGACCCGACGGCGCCCACCAGCCCCTACGGCGCCTCCAAGCTCGCCGTCGACCACATGATCAGCGGCGAGGCCGCCGCCCACGGGCTGTCGGCCGTGTCCCTGCGGTACTTCAACGTGGCCGGCGCGTACGGCCGTTACGGCGAGCGCCACGACCCCGAGTCGCACCTCGTCCCGCTGGTCCTCCAGGTCGCCCTCGGCAGGCGCGCGTCCATCTCCGTGTACGGCGACGACTACCCGACGCCCGACGGCACGTGTGTACGCGACTACATCCACGTCGCCGACCTCGCCGAGGCGCATCTGCTTGCCATGGACGCGATGGCGAACGGCACGGTCGCCGAGGGGGAGCACCTGATCTGCAACCTCGGCAACGGCAGCGGCTTCACGGTCCGCGAGGTCGTCGAGACCGTGCGGAAGGTGAGCCGGTCACCCGGTGCCGAGGTCGTCGCCGGCCGCCGGCCGGGCGACCCCGCCGTGCTGGTGGCCTCCGCCGCCACCGCACAGGAGCGGCTGGGCTGGCTGCCCTCACGGGCGGACCTGGCGGGGATCGTCGCGGACGCCTGGGCGTTCGCGCAGGCGCGAGAGACAGGGGCAGGGGAATGAACGACCCGGGGACACGACCCTCCGGTACGACGGCGGAGGCGGCCGCGGAGCAGGTCGCCGCGGACTTCCACGCGCTGTACGGGGCGGTGCCCGAAGGCGTCTGGGCGGCGCCCGGACGGGTCAACCTCATCGGCGAGTACACCGACTTCAACGACGGCCTCGTCATGCCGCTGGCCCTCCCGCACGCCGCGGTCGCCGCCGTGTCGCGGCGCGACGACGGCCGGCTGCGGATCCACTCGGCGGAGGCCGCCGCCACCGGCCAGGGCGTCGTCCAGCTGGACGTCACCACCCTGAGCCCCGGCTCCGACACCGGCTGGGCCGCCTACCCGGCGGGCGTGGTGTGGGCCCTGCGCGAGGCGGGCCACGCGGTGACCGGCGCGGACGTCCACCTGTCCTCCACGGTGCCGACGGGCGCCGGCCTGTCCTCGTCGGCAGCGCTGGAGGTCGTCACCGCCCTCGCCCTGAACGACCTGTACGGGCTCGGCCTGACCGGGGCGGAGCTGGCGGTCCTCGCCCAGCGCGCCGAGAACGCGTTCGTGGGCGTCCCCTGCGGCGTGATGGACCAGATGGCCTCCGCCTGCTGCACCGAGGGCCACGCCCTGCACCTCGACGCCCGCGACCTGACCCGCCGTCAGGTGCCGTTCGACCTGGCGGCCGAGGGACTGCGGCTGCTCGTCGTGGACACCCGCGTGAAGCACGCGCTCGGCGACGGCGCGTACGCGCAGCGGCGCGCCGGCTGCGAAGCCGGTGCGCGGGCACTCGGTGTACGGACCCTGCGCGACGTCCCGTACGAGCGCCTGGACGACGCGCTGGCGCGCCTGGACGATCCGACGGTCCGCGCCTACGTACGGCACGTGGTCTCCGACAACCAGCGCGTCGAGCGGACCATGGCGCTGCTCGACGCCGGTGACGTCCGGGCGGTCGGCGCCGTGCTGACGGACGGCCACGCCTCGCTCCGCGACGACCTGCGCGTCTCGTGCCCCGAGCTGGACCTGGTGGTTTCGGCGGCGGTCGGGGCGGGCGCGCTGGGCGCCCGGATGACCGGCGGCGGCTTCGGCGGCTCGGCGATCGTCCTGACCGACGCCGGGCTCGCGGACAAGGTGGCCACGGCCGTGGAGGAGGCCTTCGTCCAGGAGGGCTACCCCGAGCCCCGCGTCTTCACCGCGGTGCCGTCGGCGGGGGCGCGCCGCCTGCGCTGAGGGGCGCGCACGGGCATCCGGGGGCGCGTCCAGGGGCGGGAAGTGATCTTGGATCGTCGTTTTCCGCCCCGTAACGACACAGGCGGCACACCGGAAACACCCTGGTCGGTCAGTTCTGCAAATCGGCAACGGCCCCCCGCCGTCCCGCCGTACGCTGAGTGAAGCATCGGTGGGGGCCGATGCTGATCAGGGGGCGAGACAGTCGGGTACGACGCCCGGGGTGGGGTAGCAGTCACTGCACGGCGGCGGCCGTGCGCCCAGTGAGTCTGCCTCGATCCCGGGCGCCGTACCCGCGGCCGGTCCGCTTCCTCGACACATGGGGGTGTCAGTGGTCCGTATCCGGGTTCTGGTGGTGGACGACCACCGCATCTTCGCCGAGTCGCTCGCCGCGGCACTCGCGGCGGAGCCCGACGTGGACGTCGCCGCGGCCGGGAGCGGCCCCGCCGCGCTGCGCTGCCTGGAACGGGCGGCCGCGGAGGGCCGCAGGTTCGACGTGCTGCTCGTCGACGCCGACCTCGGCGCGGCCGCCGCGCCCACGGTCGCGCGGGTCGTGCCGGACGGCGGCGCCGACGGCATCGTCGACGGCATCTCCCTGGTGGCCGGGGTGCGCCAGGGCCAGCCCGCCGTGCGCACGGTCGTGCTCGCCGAGAAGGACGACCCGCGCAGGGCCGCGCTCGCGCTCCAGGCCGGGGCGTCCGGATGGGTGGCCAAGGACTGCTCGCTCCAGCGGCTCCTCGCGGTCATCCGCGGGGTGCTGCGCGACGAGACCCATCTGGCGCCCGCCCTGCTGACCGGGGTGCTGCGGGAGCTGACGGCCGCACGCAAGCACCGCACCGAGAGCGAGCGGCTGGTCGAGTCGCTGACGCCGCGCGAGCGGGAGGTGCTGCGCTGCATGGTCGCGGGCCTGGGGCGCAAGGCGGTGGCCGAGCGGCTGTTCCTGTCCCCGCACACGGTGCGTACGCACATGCAGAACGTGCTGGGCAAGCTGGGCGTGCACTCGACGCTGGCGGCGGTCGCCCTGGCGCGCCGGGCCGGGGTGGGCCCGGCCGAGTCAGCCGGGGATGTTGTCGAACGGGGCGGTCAGCTGGCGTAGCAGCGCCGCCAGCTCGCCGCGCTGGGCCCGGGACAGCTCGGCCAGGATGGCCCGCTCCTGGTCCAGCAGCCCGGCGAGCGCCTGATCGGCGCGGTCGCGCCCCTCGGCGGTGAGCCGGACGAGGACGCCGCGCCGGTCGGTGGGGTCGGGAAGCCGCTCGACGAGGCCCTTCTTGGCGAGGCGGTCGATGCGGTTCGTCATGGTGCCGGACGTGACCAGCGTCTGGGTGAGCAGCTGGCCGGGGGAGAGCTGGTAGGGCGCGCCCGCGCGGCGCAGCGACGTGAGGACGTCGAACTCCCACGGCTCCAGGTTGTGCTCGGAGAAGGCGAGCCGGCGCGCACGGTCGAGGTGGCGGGCCAGCCGGGAGACGCGGCTGAGCACCTCGAGCGGTTCCACGTCGAGGTCAGGGCGCTCGCGGCGCCATGCAGCGACCAGACGGTCGACCTCGTCCTCCATGACGATCAGTGTAGGGGATCTGTCGATGTGAAGTCTCTTGATGTCAAGATATGCGATTCCGGACGATTGAGCGGGCCCGGGGTGGAGCAACGTTCCGCTTAGGTATCTCGTACCAGCGAGGGGGATTGAACGTGCATTCCGCACCCATCTGGGATCCACAGCAGTACCTGCACCACTCCAGCCATCGCACCCGACCGTTTCTCGACCTGCTCGCCCGCATCCCCGAACTGCCGGCCGCCAAGGAGGGCCGGCCCGCCCGCATCGCCGACATCGGCTGCGGCCCGGGCAACGTCACCGCGCTGCTCGCCGAACGCTGGCCCGACGCACACATCACCGGCTTCGACCTCTCCCGCGAGATGCTGGAGCTGGCCGACAAAGAACACGCCGGCACCACCCCGGGCGGCGGCTGGCTCGACTTCCGCCGCGCCGACGCCGCCCACTGGACCCCCGACGAACCGTACGACCTGATCGTCTCCAACGCGGCGCTGCAATGGGTGCCCAACCACCCCGAGTCGTTCCCCATCTGGCTCGACGGGCTCACCACCGGCGGCACCCTCGCCTTCCAGGTGCCCGCCAATTTCACCTCACCCAGCCACGCCCTGCTCGGCGAGCTGTGCGAGACCCCGCAGTGGCGCCCCCGCCTCGCCGACCAGGGCCGCCGCTTCGTCCACATCCTCGACGCGACCGACTACCTCGGCCGCCTCACCGACCTCGGCTGCACGGCCGACGTGTGGGAGACCGTCTACTCCCAGCTCCTCCAGGGCGAGGACCCCGTCCTCGACTGGGTCAAGGGCACCGCCCTGCGGCCCGTCCTCACCGCCCTCGAAGGGGACGACGAGGCGGTCGCCGAGTTCCTGTCCCAATACCGCGACCTGCTCCGCAAGGCCTACCCACCGGGCCCCCACGGCACGGTGTTCCCCTTCCGCCGCATCTTCGCCATCGCCCACAAGGAGTACTGATGCCCCTCACCGCCGACCCCGTCCCGTACCGGCCCGAGTTACCCGAGCACCGCGTGTGACGCCCGGCTTACCGGACGGCCCCGACGAGAAGGGGCGCCCTCGCCCCACGGCGACGGCGCCCCTTCCCCCGTAACGGCGCTCAGCTCTTGCGGTGCCCTATCAGCCGCGGCTTGGGCTCCAGGCCGTCCAGGCCGTGCCACGCCAGGTTCACCAGATGCGCGGCCACCTCCGCCTTCTTCGGCTTGCGCACGTCCAGCCACCACTGGCCGGTCAGCGCCACCATGCCCACCAGCGCCTGCGCGTACAGCGGCGCCAGCTTCGGGTCGAAGCCGCGGGCCTTGAACTCCAGGCCCAGGATGTCCTCCACCTGCGTGGCGATGTCCGAGATCAACGAGGCGAACGTGCCCGTCGACTGCGCGACCGGCGAATCCCGCACCAGGATCCGGAACCCGTCCGTGTACGTCTCGATGTAGTCCAGCAGCGCGAACGCGGCCTGCTCCAGCAGCTCCCGCGGATGCCCGGCCGTCAGCGCCCCGGTCACCATGTCCAGGAGCTGACGCATCTCCCGGTCCACCACGACCGCGTACAGCCCCTCCTTGCCGCCGAAGTGCTCGTACACCACCGGCTTGGAGACGCCGGCCTTCGCCGCGATCTCCTCCACCGACGTGCCCTCGAAGCCCCGCTCGGCGAACAGCGTCCGGCCGATGTCGAGCAGCTGCTGACGCCGCTCCGCACCCGTCATCCGGACCCTGCGGCCGCGCCTCGGTTTCTCGCTGCTACTACTGCCGTCGATCGCCACGCCGTCCATCATGCCGCGTTCGCGGACCGCTCCTGGCGCCGGGCTTCGATCCGGGCCTCCGTCGGCCAGCGCACGTCGTACGCCCAGCCCAGCTTCTCGAACCAGCGGATCAACCGGGCACTGGAGTCGATCTGCCCCCTCATCACACCGTGCCGGGCGCTCGTCGGGTCCGCGTGGTGCAGGTTGTGCCAGGACTCGCCGCACGACAGGACCGCCAGCCACCACACGTTGCCCGACCGGTCCCGCGACTTGAACGGGCGCTTGCCCACCGCGTGGCAGATCGAGTTGATCGACCACGTCACATGGTGCAGCAGCGCGACCCGCACCAGCGAACCCCAGAAGAACGCCGTGAACGCGCCCCACCACGACATCGTCACCAGACCGCCGATCACCGGCGGGATCAGCAGCGACACCACCGTCCACAGCACGAACTGGCGGGAGATCCGGCGGATCGCCGAGTCCTTGATCAGATCCGGCGCGTACTTGTGCTGCGGCGTCTGCTCCTCGTCGAACATCCAGCCGATGTGCGCCCACCACAACCCCTTCAGCAGGGCCGGAACGGTCTCCCCGTACCGCCACGGCGAGTGCGGGTCGCCCTCCGCGTCGGAGAACTTGTGGTGCTTGCGGTGATCCGCCACCCAGCGCACCAGCGGCCCTTCGACCGCCAGCGAACCCATGATCGCCAGCGCGATCCGCAGCGGCCGCTTCGCCTTGAACGAACCATGCGTGAAGTAGCGGTGGAAGCCGATCGTGATCCCGTGGCAGCCGATGAAGTACATCGCTGTCAGCAGCACCAGATCCAGCCAGCTCACCCCCCACCCCCACGCCAGCGGCACCGCCGCCAGCAGGGCGAGGAACGGCACCGTGATGAACAGGAGCAGCGTGATCTGCTCGATCGATCGCTTGTTGTCCCCGCCGAGCGTGGCGGACGGCAGGTCTTCGGCGGTGTGCTCGAGCACCTCGGGGCTTGTGGTCATGAGGTCCCCTGGGGGGTGAGGAAAACAACGGGAGAGTCGTGGCTACGGTTCCGTAACCTACGGCGACGTAAGTATGGCAGCGAGCGGGCACGCGGCAAGAGGGCTGACCGCCGGGTCCCCCGGGAGGACACATATCCTGGGTGCCGTCGGACAGCGCGGTCCGCAGCTTCCCTCGGAATGGCCCCCGGGGCCTGCCTGGCGAAACCCGCAGGGCGTTCGAAGGGTCATCCCCGGGACACCACAGCAGTACCCCTCCAGACGTGCTCATCACTGCAAGGAGCCGCACCTGTGAGCAGTGCCGACCAGAATCCCTCCGCCAGCGCAGAGCTGCGCGCCGACATCCGCCGACTGGGTGACCTGCTGGGCGAGACGCTCGTACGGCAGGAAGGCCAGGAGCTCCTCGAGCTGGTCGAGAAGGTCCGCAGGCTGACCCGCGAGGACGGCGAGGCCGCCGCCGAGCTGCTCGGCGACACCGACCTCGAGACCGCCGCCCGGCTGGTCCGTGCCTTCTCGACGTACTTCCACCTCGCCAACGTCACCGAGCAGGTCCACCGCGGCCGCGAGATGCGCGAGAAGCGCGCCGCCGAGGGCGGCCTGCTGGCCCGTACGGCCGACATGCTCAAGGACGGCGACCCCCAGCACGTCCGCGAGACGGTCAAGCACCTCAACGTGCGCCCCGTCTTCACCGCCCACCCCACCGAGGCCGCCCGCCGCTCCGTCCTGAACAAGCTGCGCCGGATCGCCGCACTCCTCGACGAGCCCGTCACGCCCGCCGACCGCCGCCGCCACGACCTGCGGCTCGCCGAGAACATCGACCTCATCTGGCAGACCGACGAACTGCGCGTCGTCCGCCCCGAACCCGCCGACGAGGCCCGCAACGCCATCTACTACCTGGACGAACTGCACGCCGGCGCCGTCGGCGACGTCCTGGAGGACCTGGCCGCCGAGCTGCAGCGCGTCGGCATCGAGCTGCCCCCCGGCACCCGCCCCCTCACCTTCGGCACCTGGATCGGCGGCGACCGCGACGGCAACCCCAACGTGACGCCCGCCGTCACCTGGGAGGTGCTGATCCTCCAGCACGAGCACGGCCTCAACGACGCCATCGACATGATCGACGAGCTGCGCGGCCTGCTCTCGAACTCCATCCGGTACGCCGGCGCCACCGAGGAACTGCTCGACTCCCTCCAGCGCGACCTGGACCGGCTCCCCGAGATCAGCCCCCGCTACAAGCGGCTCAACGCCGAGGAGCCCTACCGCCTCAAGGCCACCTGCATCCGGCAGAAGCTGGAGAACACCCGCGAGCGCCTCGCCAAGGGCACCCCGCACCAGGAGGGCCGCGACTACCTCGGCACCGCCGAGCTGCTCCACGACCTCACCCTCATCCAGACGTCCCTGCGCGAGCACCGCGGCGGCCTCCTCGCCGACGGACACCTGGACCGCACCATCCGCACCCTGGCCGCGTTCGGCCTCCAGCTCGCCACCATGGACGTCCGCGAGCACGCCGACGCCCACCACCACGCCCTCGGCCAGCTCTTCGACCGGCTCGGCGAGGAATCCTGGCGGTACACCGACATGCCCCGCGAGTACCGGCAGAAGCTCCTCGCCAAGGAGCTGCGCTCCCGCCGCCCCCTCGCCCCCACCCCCGCCCCGCTGGACGCCGCCGGGCAGAAGACCCTCGGCGTCTTCCACACGATCAAGGCCGCCTTCGAACGCTTCGGCCCCGAGGTCATCGAGTCGTACATCATCTCGATGTGCCAGGGCGCCGACGACGTCTTCGCCGCCGCCGTCCTCGCCCGCGAGGCCGGCCTCCTCGACCTCCACGCCGGCTGGGCCAGGATCGGCATCGTCCCGCTCCTGGAGACCACCGACGAGCTGCGCGCCGCCGACGTCATCCTCAACGACATGCTCGCCGACCCCTCCTACCGGCGCCTCGTCGCCCTGCGCGGCGACGTCCAGGAGGTCATGCTCGGCTACTCCGACTCCTCCAAGTTCGGCGGCATCACCACCAGCCAGTGGGAGATCCACCGCGCCCAGCGCCGGCTGCGCGACGTCGCCCACCGCTACGGCGTGCGCCTCCGCCTCTTCCACGGCCGCGGCGGCACCGTCGGCCGCGGCGGCGGCCCCTCGCACGACGCGATCCTCGCCCAGCCCTGGGGCACCCTGGAGGGCGAGATCAAGGTCACCGAACAGGGCGAGGTCATCTCCGACAAGTACCTGATCCCGTCGCTGGCCCGGGAGAACCTGGAACTCACCGTCGCCGCCACACTCCAGGCGTCCGCCCTCCACACCGCCCCTCGCCAGACCCACGAGGCCCTGGCCCGCTGGGACGCCGCGATGGACACCGTCTCGGAGTCCGCCCACACGGCGTACCGCCGGCTCGTCGAGGACCCGGACCTCCCCGCGTACTTCTTCGCCTCCACCCCCGTCGACCAGCTCGCCGAGCTGCACCTGGGCTCCCGCCCCTCCCGCCGCCCCGACTCCGGCGCCGGCCTGGACGGCCTGCGGGCCATCCCGTGGGTGTTCGGCTGGACCCAGTCCCGGCAGATCGTGCCCGGCTGGTACGGCGTCGGCTCCGGCCTCAGGGCACTGCGGGACGCCGGACTCGACGACGTCCTCGGCGAGATGTACGAGAAGTGGCACTTCTTCCGCAACTTCCTCTCCAACGTGGAGATGACCCTCGCCAAGACCGACCTGCGGATCGCCCGCCACTACGTGGACACCCTGGTCCCGCAGGAGCTGCGGCACGTCTTCGAGACCATCGAGGCCGAGCACGCCCTGACCGTCGAGCAGGTCCTGCGCATCACCGGCGAGCGGGAGCTGCTGGACGCGCAGCCCGTACTGCGGCAGACGTTCGCGATCCGCGACGCCTACCTGGACCCGATCTCCTACCTCCAGGTCGCCCTGCTGAAGCGGCAACGCGACGCGGCCGACGCCGGCGAGCCCGCCGACCCGCTGCTCGCCCGCGCCCTGCTGCTCACGGTCAACGGCGTCGCCGCCGGCCTGCGCAACACCGGCTGATCGCGCACCCCGCACGCGAACGGGCCCCCGCCGGAGCTTCCGGCGGGGGCCCGTCCTATGAGCGGCGGCCTATGAGCGGCTGCCTCAGTGCTGCTGCGTCAGTGCTGCTGGGCCTTGCGGCGGCGCACCACCAGGAACGCGCCACCCGCGACCAGCGCGGCGGCGACACCGGCGAGGGCGCCGACGGGGGCGCTGCTGCCGGTCTCGGCCAGGTCACCGGTCGACGAGCCACCCGTCGACGGCGACGCGGTCGGGGCGGTACCGCCCGGGGTGGCGGAGCCGGTCGGGTTCTCGCTCGGCGTGGCGGACGGGGAGCCCGTCGGCGAACCGGTCGGGTTCTGCGTCGGGGTGGCGGAGCCGGACGGGATGGCGGTCGGCGACTGCGAGGGGCTGGTGCTCGGCGACGGCGAGGTGGTCACCGACGCGGGGCAGGTGTGCGACAGGTTGAACCACTTGACCTCGCCGCCCTTGACCTCGGCGACGGCGGACGTCAGGGTGTCGCCGGCCTCGGAGGAGGCGAAGGCGTGCTTGTCGGACGGCGGGCCGAAGTCGGTGATGACCTGCTCGCCGCCCTTCTCGAACGTGACCGTCAGCTTGACGAAGTCGGTCGTCTTGCCGGGCAGCACGAAGTGCCACCCGTCCTTGTCCGCCGGGATGTCCGCGCAGGTCTTCTCCTTGTCACCGGTCCACGAGGTGGCGGTGAGGGGAAGCTCCTTCTTCTGGTGGAGGTCCACGGTGTACGTGTCGGTGGTCGCGTACGCGGCCGGAGCGAGCAGCAGCGAGCAGGCCGCGGCCGCGACCAGCGCGCCGGTGGTCTTCGTAAGGGTGCGCATGGGCAGTCCAACGTGAGAGGTGACTGAGGCCGTGGGGGGCGGCTCAGCTTCCTGTGACGTGAGCCACCAGTCAAGGGGGATTAGGGGTATCCACTGTCGTATGTGCGGATTGTCCGAACGGGCCTGGATAACGATTGAGCCACATCTCGTTTGGTTGTACGGAAATCCGCATCAGTTCCGCCACATCCGCGCCCACACAGGCCCGGTGACGCCTCGTCACAGCGCCAGGAACGACGCCACCAACAACGCCCCGCCCGCCGTCCCCGTCGCCCACGCCATCCGCGTCCAGCGCAGCCCGCCGCCGATCACCAGGCCCGCCAGGACCAGCGACCCCGCCAGCGGCAGCCAGGCGTGCAGCCCACCCGCCCAGCCCGTACGGACCACCTCACGCGTGTCGGGCTTCACGACGACCTCGTACCGGCGCCCGCCCTCTGGACCGCCACCGACCGGGCGATCGTCATGTCCGTACGCGGCGCGGGCGCCCCCTCGGGGTCGTACCGGCCCGTGCACACGTCCTCCCCGCAGCCGGTCACCGTCATCGTGCCGTGCTCACGCCCCTTCGACAGCAGGACGTGCTGGGCCGTGCCCCAGGACGCCCAGACGCCCGCGACGACCAGCAGCAGGGCGACCAGCGCCATGGCGGCGTTGCGGGCGAACGGAAGGAGAGAAGCCTGGAGTGACGAAGTCCGCTTCTTGGGGCTCATGGGGCGCGATCCTTGGCCATAGGACCACGTCCGGTCAATTCCCGGACGCTCGCCTCAGGAGTTGTACGCGGACTGCGCACGCTCCAGACCCTCCGTGACCAGGCACTCCACGGCATCCGCCGCACGGTCCACGAAGTAGTCCAGCTCCTTGCGCTCCGCCCCCGAGAAATCCTTCAGGACGAAGTCCGCCACCTGCATCCGACCCGGCGGCCGGCCGATCCCGAACCGCAGCCGGTGATAGTCCGGACCCATGGCCTTCGTCATCGACTTCAGCCCGTTGTGCCCGTTGTCACCGCCACCCAGCTTCAGCCGCAGCGTCCCGTAATCGATGTCCAGCTCGTCATGGACCGCCACGATCCGCGCCGTCGGCACCTTGTAGAAGTCACGCAGAGCCACCACCGGCCCGCCCGACAGGTTCATGTACGACATCGGCTTGGCCAGCACCACACGGCACCCGGCCGGCCCGGGAGGCCCCACACGCCCCTCGACGACCTGCGCCTGCGCCTTGCCGTGCCGCTTGAAGTTCCCGCCCATACGGTCAGCGAGGAGGTCGACCACCATGAACCCGACGTTGTGCCGGTTCCCCGCATACCCCGGCCCGGGATTGCCCAGGCCCACGATGAGCCAGGGGGCGCTGGCATCCGTCGTCATGTGCGTCAGTCTCCAAGAACTCCGTAAAGGAAGTGGGGGGCACCTCCCGGCACCCCCCACCACGGCATCATCAGGCCTCGGCGGCCTCTTCGCCCTCACCCTCGGCGGCCGGCTCCTCGGCCTGCGCGGCCAGGACCTGCAGGACGACGGCGTCCTCGTCGACGGCCAGCGACACGCCGTTCGGCAGCGCGATGTCCTTCGCCAGGACGGAGGCGCCGGCCTCCAGACCCTCGACGGAGACCGTGAGCGCCTCGGGGATGTGCGTGGCCTCGGCCTCGACCGGCAGCGCGTTCAGAACGTGCTCCAGCAGGTTGCCACCCGCGGCCAGCTCGCCCTCGGCGTGGACCGGAACCTCGACGGTGACCTTCTCGCCACGCTTGACCAGCAGCAGGTCGACGTGCTCCAGGAAGCCCTTGAGCGCGTCACGCTGCACGGCCTTCGGGATGGCCAGCTCGCTCTTGCCGTCGAAGTCCAGGCCGATCAGGACGTTCGGGGTCTTCAGCGCCATCATCAGGGCGTGACCCGGCAGGGTCAGGTGGACCGGCTCGGAGCCGTGGCCGTACAGAACGCCCGGAACCTCGTTCTCGCGGCGGATGCGGCGGGCGGCACCCTTGCCGAACTCGGTGCGGAGGGACGCGGTGATCTTCACCTCGGACATGAGCACTCCTCGTATGTCTCAGACGGAAATCGGTCGTGGTCACTCGGCCACGACTGGACTGGGCCTGCTACGAAGAGCGCGTCGATAACGGACCGCCGGGTCACCAGGACCACGGCCTCCCTCGCCGAGCAACCTCGCCAGTCTACTCGGCACCACTCGGCACACCCAATTCGATCACCGCACCGCCACACCCAGCGGAAAGGGCCGCCCCCCGACGGGAGACGGCCCCTTCACGATCCTCGGCGCCCGGGATCAGCGCGCGATCACGCCATCTCCTCGAACAGGCTCGTCACCGAACCGTCCTCGAACACCTCACGCACCGCACGCGCGATCGTCGGCGCGATCGACAGCACCGTGATCTTGTCCAGGTCCAGCTCACCCGGCGTCGGCAACGTGTTCGTCAGCACGAACTCGCTCACCTTCGAGTTCTTCAGCCGGTCCGCCGCCGGACCCGACAGGATGCCGTGCGTCGCCGTCACGATCACATCCTCGGCGCCGTGCGCGAACAGCGCCTCCGCGGCCGCGCAGATCGTGCCACCCGTGTCGATCATGTCGTCGACCAGGACACACACCCGGCCCTCGACCTCACCCACGACCTCGTGGACCGTCACCTGATTGGCGACGTCCTTGTCACGCCGCTTGTGCACGATCGCCAGCGGCGCGTCCAGCCGGTCGCACCAGCGGTCCGCCACCCGCACACGACCCGCGTCCGGCGAGACGATCGTCAGCTTCGACCGGTCGACCTTCGAACCCACGTAGTCCGCCAGCACCGGAAGAGCCGTCAGGTGATCCACCGGACCGTCGAAGAAGCCCTGGATCTGGTCCGTGTGCAGATCCACCGTGAGGATGCGGTCCGCACCCGCCGTCTTCAGCAGATCCGCGACCAGACGGGCCGAGATCGGCTCACGACCCTTGTGCTTCTTGTCCTGACGGGCATAGCCGTACGACGGGATGATGACCGTGATGCTCGCAGCGGAAGCCCGCTTCAGAGCGTCGATCATGATCAACTGCTCCATGATCCACTTATTGATCGGAGCCGTGTGGCTCTGGATCAGGAAGCAGTCCGCGCCACGCGCCGACTCCTGGTAACGGACGTAGATCTCACCGTTGGCGAAATCGAAGACCTTCGTCGGCACCAGACCGACACCCAGCTGGTGCGCGACCTCCTCGGCCAGCTCGGGGTGGGCGCGGCCGGAGAAGAGCATCAGCTTCTTCTCGCCGGTCGTCTTGATCCCGGTCACAGCACTGTCTCCTCAGACGTGTTCCCTGGCCGCGTGTCCCGTGTGCCGCGAACCAGCCGAATTTGTGTGCACGTATCACGGTACGCCGAGTCCGGCGTACGTGTTTTCGGTCAGCTTTCGCCGCCGGCCTCTCCCGACGCCGCCGCAGCCGCCTGCGCAGCCGCGCTCCCGGGCCGCTTCCGGGCGACCCAACCCTCGATATTCCGCTGCTGACCACGGGCCACGGCCAGTGAGCCCGGCGGCACGTCCTTGGTGATCACAGAGCCGGCGGCGGTGTAAGCGCCGTCCCCGACCGTGACAGGAGCCACAAACATGTTGTCCGATCCGGTCCGGCAGTGGGACCCGATCGTCGTGTGGTGCTTCTTCTCACCGTCGTAATTCACGAACACACTCGCCGCGCCGATGTTCGAGTGATCGCCGATCGTCGCATCACCCACGTACGACAGATGCGGCACCTTCGTACCCTCGCCGATCGTCGCGTTCTTCGTCTCGACGTACGTACCGATCTTGCCCTTCGCACCCAGACGCGTCCCCGGACGCAGATACGCGTACGGACCCACCGAGGCACCCTCACCCACCACGGCCGAATCCGCCACCGTGTTGTCCACGCGCGCACCCCGACCGACCGACGTGTCCTTCAACCGCGTGTTCGGACCGACCTCGGCGTCCTCCGCGACATGCGTCGCACCCAGCAACTGCGTCCCCGGGTACACCACAGCGTCCCGCTCGAACGTCACCGTCACGTCCACCTGCACCGACGACGGATCCACCACCGTCACACCGGCCATCATCGCCCGCTCCAGCAGCCGCAGGTTCAACAGCGCACGCGCCTCGGCCAGCTGCACCCGGTTGTTGATACCCAGGATCTCCCGGTGGTCGCCCGCCACCGACGCACCCACCCGGTGCCCGGCCTCACGCAGGATCCCCAGCACATCCGTGAGGTACTCCTCACCCTGGCTGTTGTCCGTACGCACCTTCTTCAGCGCCTCCGCGAGCAGCCGCCCGTCGAACGCGAACACACCGGAGTTGATCTCCTTGATGGCCCGCTGCTCATCAGAGGCGTCCTTGTGCTCCACGATCGCCGTCACCGCGCCCGTCCCGGCCTCCCGCACGATCCGGCCGTAGCCCGTCGAGTCCGGGACCTCGGCCGTCAGCACCGTCACGGCATTGCCGTCGGCGGCGTGCGTCGCCGCGAGCGCGCCCAGCGTCTCGCCCGACAGCAGCGGGGTGTCGCCGCACACGACGATCACCGTGCCGTCGATGCTCTCCTGACCCAGCTCCTCCAGCGCCATGCGCACGGCATGACCGGTGCCGTTCTGCTCGTACTGCACGGCGGTGCGGGTGCCCGGGTAGTGCTCCTCCAGGTGCGCGGTCACCTGCTCGCGGGCATGCCCGACAACGACACACAGGTGGTGCGGGTCCAGTTCACGCGCGGCGGAGACGACATGTCCCACGAGGGAACGCCCGCAGATTTCGTGCAGGACCTTGGGGGTCTTCGACTTCATGCGGGTGCCCTCACCCGCGGCGAGGACGACGACGGCGGCCGGGCGGTTGGCGCTCACGGGTATGCCCTTCGGCTTCGGGTGGTGGACATGCGCAGGATACCGGGGGGACGTGGGGCGACCTGGGGGCGGGCTGAGGGGGTGCGGGTTGCGGGCTGCGCCGCACGAAAAAAAGGTCCCGACCCGCAGGTCAGGACCCGAACCATGGAATGTGCTCCGGGGGAGGACTCGAACCCCCATGATCAGAACCAAAATCTGACGTCTTGCCCTTAGACGACCCGGGATGGTGCCTATGTCCGATTTGAGTGATCGGGTGTTGGCGCAGCCCCTACTATGCCGTACCACCAGCCCTCGATGCGACGGTACAGGTCGGCGCTCTGCCGCACCTTGATGGCGAGGCACCCCATGTAGGCCTCGCCGACGTTGGAGCGGACGGTCTTCGGGTTGTGCCTCTTGAGAGTCGTCTTGTGGAACGCGCTCCGGTCCGCCCCGACGAGGTCGGCCCAATAGTCCTCGGCGGCGGGGATGTCGGCCGTTTCATGGATCATCAGGTGGAAGCGGAGTCGCTCGCGTGCCACTCCCAGCATGTCGAGCCATGCCAGAAATACGAGGATCACGTTCGGGTCGCTGTTGACGAAGGTCACGCGCTCTCGCCGGACGTAGGGCTTGTCCTTGGTTCCCTCGGCCCAGTAGAGGGCGATGCCGATCATGAACAGCTCGCGCTCGGGCAGCAATGCTCCTATCTCTGTGCGCGCCGCCTCCTTTGTGCGGCGGCGCTCCTCGTCCCGGATGCGGAGTTTTGCCTCCCAGCCGCGTCTGGCGATGGCCGATGCCTGCTCGCGGCTGCGCTTCCTTTCGGGCTTGGGGAGGTCCCGCACCCACAGCGAGATCGAACTCTTCGAGCAGCCGAGTTCGACCTGGATCTGGTCGTACGTCATGCCCTGGAGTCGCAGCTCGCGGGCGCGGTCGCGGAGGTCGTCCTTGGCGTTGGGGCGCTGCGTCCACTCCGGGGGCGGTTCGCCTTTGACGAGGCGGTTGAGGATCTCGTTGTTGTGGATGCCGAGGCGGTCGCGGATCTGGCGGAGGCTGCAGCCCTGCCTGCGCAGGGCGATCGCCTGCTCGCGCAGGCCCTCGAAGTCGGCGTACTTGCTGAGGGAGGTTGTCATGGCGGCAGCCTCGTCCGGTATGCGGACGATCGGGTCGAAAATCGAGTCGATTCAGTTGTTCGGGGGACATGCGCTCGTTTTGCGGACGCGTGGTCGTTTCCTGTGCTGGGCGACCTTCGCAAGCGGGTGACCGGGCCGCGCCCGTAGGCTGGAACGCATGACCACAACGGGGGCGCACCAGGACGCCGCGGGCACGGTTGCCCGTGGCTGGTGGTGGTGGGGGCGGCGGCGGAGTGCCGTGCTGGATGTGGGGCTGGCCGTGTTGTCGGCCCTGGAGTGTGCGGCCGAGGGGGTGGGCTTCGCCGGGGAGGCGTCGCTGCCCGAGGCGGTGGGGGTGCTGTTCGGGCTGGTCGCCGGGGCGGCGCTGGTGGTGCGGCGGCGGTGGCCGGTTTTCGTCGTGCTCGTGTCGATCGCGATCACGCCCGCCGAGATGGGCTACCTCATGAGTCTGGTGGGCCTGTACACGCTGGCCGCCGCGGAGGTGCCGCGTCGTATCGTCGCGGCTTTGGCGGGGATGTCGCTGGTCGCGGTGCTGATCGTGACGTTCGTGCGGGTCCGGCAGGACGTGGCGGCCGCGGACTTCCAGCCGGGTCCTTGGTACGTGCCGTTGGTGGCGGTGTTCCTGTCGCTGGGGCTGACGGCTCCGCCGGTGCTGTTCGGGCTCTATATAGGAGCCAGGCGTCGGCTCATGGAGAGCTTGCGGGAGCGGGCCGACAGTCTGGAGCAGGAGCTGTCGCTGCTGGCGGACCGGGCGGAGCAGCAGGCGCAGATGGCGCGTACGGAGGAGCGCACCCGGATCGCCCGGGAGATGCACGACGTGGTGGCGCACCGGGTGAGTCTGATGGTCGTGCACGCGGCGGCGTTGCAGGCGGTGGCGTTGAAGGATCCGCAGAAGGCGGTGAGGAACGCGGCGCTGGTCGGGGACATGGGCCGGCAGGCGCTGGCGGAGTTGCGGCAGATGCTGGGTGTGCTGCGGTCGGACGAGCCGGTGGGCCGGTCGGTGGAGGCGCGGTCGGCCGCGCAGGCCGAGTCCGCTGCTGCTGAGCCGCTGGCCGCTGTGGGGCGGGCCGCGGCGGCCGCGGCGCGGGCCGCGGGGGATGGGGCGGGGCCCGGTATCGGGGATGTGGAGGAGTTGGTCGAGCAGTCGCGGGCGGTCGGCACGGTGGTCGATCTGCGGGTGACGGGGGAGGTGCGGTCGTATGCGTCGGAGGTCGAGCAGACCGCGTACCGCGTGGTGCAGGAGGCGCTGACGAACGTGCACAAGCACGCGCCGGGTGCGGAGGTGGTCGTCCGGCTGGCGCACCGGGGTGGTGAGGTGGCGATGCAGGTGGAGAACGGGCCGTCCGGTGTCGGTGCGCCGGACGCGGGTCTGCCGAGCGGTGGCAATGGCTTGGTGGGTATGCGGGAGCGGGTCACGGCCCTGGGCGGTGTTTTCGTCTCGGGTCCGACGGATGCGGGTGGGTTCCGCGTATCGGCGGTTCTGCCGGTGGGGACGGCGGCGGCGTAGGTCGGCGTCGGGCTCGCCCCTGCGCCGGGTGGCCGGCGCCGCCGGGCGCGTGGTCGGCGGTGGCGGAGCCGTGCGGTCCGAAGGCCCGGTCTCAGGGGTTCGTCAGGCGTACGGGGTGGGTGCCGGTGATCAGGGAGGTGAGGGCGTGGTCGATGTCGTGGCCCAGGTACCAGTCGCCCGAGTGGTCCAGGCTGTAGACGCGGCCTTCGCTGTCGATGGCGAGGACGGCCTGGTGGGTGGTTTCGGCGCCCAGTGGTGCGAGTTCCGTCTCCAGTGCGCGGCCGAGGTCGGCGAGGGTGCGGGCCAGGTGGAGTCCGGCGAGGGGGTCGACGAGCAGGGGGGTCGGGGCGATGTGGCGGCCGGGGCCGGGGGAGGTGATGTGCAGGCCGCCGAATTCCGCCCATGCCTCCACGGCGGCGGGGAACACGCTGTGCCGGTGCCCGGCGGGTGAGACGTGGGCGCGCAGGGTGTCGGCCCAGTGCTCGGCCTGCTTGATGTCCCAGCGGCCGGGCTGCCAGCCGGCCTCCCGCAGGGCGGCGTCGACGGCGACGGGGAAGCGGGTGGTGTTCAGGTCGGGCATGTCGGGTGCGGTCAGCCGTTCTGGAGGGTCGGGTCGACGGGGCGTACGCCGAAGTGGGCGAGGAGTGCGGTGCAGGAGCGGCAGGGGGCCGCGTAGCTGCCGTGCAGTGGATCGCCGTCCTCGCGGATGCGGCGGGCGGTGATCTTGGCGTTCCTGAGGGAGCGGCGGGCTTCGCTGTGGGTCAGCGGCTTGCGGCGGGAGCGCTTGGAGCGGCTGTCCTCGGTGGCGGTCAGGTGCCGGGAGAGCAGGATGGCTTCGGGGCAGCGTCCGGTGAAGCGTTCCCGTTGCCCGCTGGTGAGGGTGTCGAGGAAGTCCTGTACGAGGGGGTGAAGGGCGGGCGGCTGGTTGCCGCGGGCCGCGGTGCAGGTGAGTGTCTCGCCGCGTACGGAGAGTGCCGCGCCGACGGTGGGCAGTATGCCGTCGCGGCGGTGGCGCAGTACGGGGGCGCGGTCGGGGGTCGTGCTGCTCCACGAGAGGCGTGGGTCGCCGGTGCCGGCGGTGTGGGCCGGCGTCGTGCCTGGTTGCGCTGCGTGCATGGTGCGTGCTGTCCCCTCTGTGCAATCCCCCCAGTTGCGTGGACAGCCTGCCAAATGGGTGAGCTGATGGGAAACGGGGTCGCTGAAACGTGCCACGTGAGTGTCGTGTGCTCGCCGATGGGTCACCTGGGGGTGACGGATGGTCACCGAACCGGAGGCCGGGACCGCCGTATTGCCCCACCGCATAGGCTGTGCGGAACCAGCCAGCAGCAGCAGGGGGCAACCGCCATGACGACAGGTCGGCTCGGGCACCAAGCCGCGCCGCCGAACGCGGCCTACGCCGGGCAGGTCGTGAACTTCCCGGACCCGGTCCGGGCCTCCCGTCACCCCAGAGGGGTGCGGGTGGACGCGAACGGCTACCCGGACTTCTCGGCGTACGCGCGTGCGGCGGCCGAGATCGCGGAGCCGCCGGAGGGCTTCGGCGTGGATGAGCTGCGGCTGACGGACTACGTGTCCGCCAACGCGGCGCTGCACGCGGACGGCCATGCGTTGTGGGACACGCTCCCGCCGGTGGCGACGCCGCACGGCTGGACCTGGCACCACGTGCCGGGTTCGCGTCGTATGGAGCTGATCCCGGTCGAGGTGAAGGCGCTGCTGCGGCATCACGGTGGGCTGGCGACTGCTGCCGTCGACCAGAACAAGCGGGGTACGCGTCCGCTGCAGGAGACTCGTCCGGCGCATTTCGGGCTGCCCAAGGGCGCGGTGTCGGTGTCGGAGTCGCAGCTCCAGGGTGTGGAGGAGGACCTGGGGTACCGGTTGCCGGGTTCGTACCGGTCGTTCCTGAAGGCCGCGGGTGGCTGTGCCCCGGTCGGGGTGGCGCTGGACGCGGAGCTGGGTCTGCTGATCGACCAGCCGTTCTTCACGGTGCGGGACCGGGCGGGCGCCAATGACGTGGTGTACGTCAACAAGTGTCTGCGGGACCATCTCACGAAGGACTACCTGGGCGTCGCGTTCGTGCAGGGCGGCCTGTTGGCGGTCAAGGTGCGGGGTGCGTCGACGGGTTCGGTGTGGTTCTGCCCGTACGACGACGCGCGGGACGGGGACGGGTCGGTGCTCCAGGAGCGCATGGAGCGGTTGCTCCTGCCGTGTGGAGCGGATTTCGACGAGTTCCTGCAGCGGCTGGCGGGCAGTCCGCCCGAGTTGGAGACGGTGGCGAACCTGATGGTGGACGGTGGCTTCGCGCGTGCCGTTCCCGTCACGGGCGAGGGGTGACGGACCGATGGTGACGTTCGCGCAGGCGCAGGAGCGCGCCGAGGAGTGGATCAACGGCGACGTGCCGGCGTACCAGCACCGCGTGGTCCGGGTGCGGGAGTTCGAGCTGGGTTTCGTGGTGTGGGGGGAGGACCGTCCGGACGGCCCGGTGTCGGACGGCGCCCGGCACCGGATGGTCATCGCCCGGGACAGTGGCGAGGCGACGTTGTGGCCGGGGCTGCCGGTGGGTGAGGTGATCCGCCGGTACGAGGAGGAGTACGGGGCGTCGGCGGCGGACGCGCCGGAGGCCGCGGCTCCTGCGCCGGAGCGTATCGACCTGAACCAGACGTCGTTCCTGTTGACGCCGCCGGAGTGGCTGCAGGACGCGGCGGACAGGCTGGGCATCCCGGACAGGCGGGCGGAGTCGGGCGGTGCCGGGGAGGGCGACGCGGAGGAGACGCCGGCGGAGCCGGCCGTGTCCCCGACGCCGGCTTCCTCCCCCGCAGCCGCCGTGCCTGCTTCGTCGGCGTCCCCGACCCCGCCTCCGTCGTCGTGGAACGACACGAGCGCGACGCAGGGGGACGAGGACGGTTCCGTACCGCTGCCGGCGACGGTGTTCGCGCCGGCGCTGTCCGGTGCGGACGACGACGACACGCCGCCGCCGGCGGTGTCGGCCGACGCGCCGACCGCGCTGATGCAGGGCGGCAGCCAGCTCCCGCGCACCGCGATCGCGCCCGCGCTGGACCCGGACGCGGTACGGGCGGCGGACATCGCGGACGCGGCGACGAGCAAGGCCGCGCTTCCGCCGAGTGCCGCGCGGGGCGGTACGCGGGGTGGCGGTACGACGACCCCGCCGCCGCCCGGTGCGCCGGGCACGCCGGGGGCGCGGCCTCCGGCGGCCACGCCTCCGCCGGCACCGGCGTCGGGTCCGGGCGTGCCGGGCGCGCCCGCGGGCGGGTACGTGCCGACGCAGTTGATGGCGCAGCTGGGCCCTGACGGCCCGAAGCCGCCGGGGGCGACGCCGCCGCCCGGTGCCACGCCTCCGCCCGGCCCGCCTCCGGCTCCTGGTGCGACGCCTCCGCCTGGTGCGGGGGTGGATCAGGCGCCGACGATGCTGGCGCATCCGGGGCCTGGTGGTCCGGGTACGCCGCCGCCTCCGGCGCCGCCCGCGCCTCCCGGTTCGACGCCTCCGCCTGGTGCGGGGGTGGATCAGGCGCCGACGATGCTGGCGCATCCGGGGCCTGGTGGTCCGGGTACGCCGCCGCCTCCGGCGCCGCCCGCGCCTCCCGGCTCGACGCCTCCGCCCGGTGCGGGGGCGCACCAGGCGGCGACGATGCTGGCGCACCCCGGGCCGGGCGGACTGCCGGCGCCTCCGGGACCGCCTGGCGCTCCCGGTGCTCCCGGCGCCCCTGGTGCTCCGGGTGCGCCCGGTGCTGGGGTGCACCACGCGGCGACGATGCTGGCGCAGCCGGGGCCGGGTGGCCCGCTGGCGCCTCCCGGTCCGCCGCCGGCCGCGCCCGGGCCCGTACCGGCGCCCGGTCCCGCGCCCGCGTACGGGTACCCGCAGGCACCGCCCGCGGGCCTGCCCACCGTGGGTCCCGGCTACCAGGTGGTGCTGCGCTACCGCGCGCCCGACGGTTCGGAGGCGCAGATCATCCGCCGCTCCGCGCCCGGTACGCCGCACCCGGAGTGGCAGATCCTGCACGAGCTGCGCGCCATGAACGTGCCGCCGCAGCAGGTGCTGGAGCTGCACACCGAGCTGGCGTCGTGCGAGCTGCCCGGCGGCTACTGCGCCCGGATGATCCGGGAGACGTGGCCGCAGGCGCGGATCACGTCGATCGCCCCGTACGGGCGTGACCACGCGAGCCGCCAGCAGGGCATGCAGCAGCTGATCGCCCATCAGGGAGAGCTGCACCAGGTCGCGGACGGCCCGGCGCGCCCGGCGCCGGTGCGGGCGCCGCTGCCGCCGGTGCAGCCGGCTCAGCCGATCCCGCCGGAGGGCATCGCGCAGGAGCTGGCGGGGGCGTTCGGGCCGCAGGGGATCTGCCGGTTCGACCAGCGTGCGGTGTCCCGGCAGGGCGTACCGGAGCTGGTGGCGCGCACCTTGGTGTGGGCGGGGCTGCCGGCGGACTTCGGGCCGTTCTTCTGGGCGCAGCCCGCGCAGCCGGTGGTTCCGACGCTCGCGGAACTGGCCGCGCAGCGCCAGGTCCAGCCGGCCACGGATGCCGGTTCGTACCTGGTGCTCGGCTCCGACTTCGGCCGCGCGATCTGCGTCCAGTACGGGACGGCGCACATCGTGGCCGTCCCGGTGGAGGCGGGCCCGGGCGGCCAGCCGGTGGCGCCGCAGTTCGTGAACACGGGCCTGCCCGAGTTCACCCGCTGCCTGGCCCTGCTGGGCCGCATGTGGCGCCTCCGCTTCGGCCTGACCCCGGATCAGGCGGGCCGCTGGACGGTCGACTTCCAGGCCCAGCTGTCCATGCTGGACCCGGCGGCCCTGTCGTCGCCGGAGAGCTGGTGGTCGGTCCTGCTGGAGCAGATGTGGGACGGCCTGCTGTAACGCCCCCGAGGGCCCCGGCTCAGCCGGGGCCCTCGCCACGTCCGCCGACGAGCGTGCCGCCGCCGTCGTACAACTCCAGCACGAAGCCCCCTCCGAACGAACCCAGCACGCGGGCCAGCTCATCGAACCGCTCACGCTCGACGACCCCGTTCACAAGGGTCGTCCCGCCCGCGGTCCGATCGATCTCGATACGACACCACCCGGTGACCGCTTCGTAGGAGTGCCAGGACGCGGCGAAGGTCCTCCATCCCCGGGCCTCCAGACGAGCGGCGGCATCGAAGGGATCGATCCCGCCGTGCAGGGCACCGCACACGGTGAGGCCCGTTTCTTCCACGTCACGACCATCGATCGGCTCCATGCGCGCCATTGTCGGCCACAGGTCTGTGAAGATCCCCTACTTGACGAAGGCCGGCGGTTCGGCGGGGATGACCGGCTTGTTGGTGCACCCGAGGGCCTTCGCCATGACGTGGGCGGAGTGGAGGAGGTGCGTGAGGGGGGTTCGGGGGCTCTTGTCGCTGGTGAGGGTGTCGGTCAGCCGACCCCGGACCAGCACGTTTCTCCCCTGTTGTGGGGCGGCCCCCGGGAGCTGGCACGCCACGTACAGGCTGTACCTGCCGGTGGCCCGACTGCCGGAGGAACGCTCGGCCGTCAGGAGGACATCGGCGTTCAGCCGGGTCCTGGTACCACCGACGGGGGCTCGGACCGTGTCGATCCCGTTGTGCCACGTGTCGTAGTCCAGGAGGTAATTCCCGATTCCCGGCCCTGCGGCCAGGCACACATCGATGTTGGAGAGAGTGATGGCCGAGTGCCCCTGGCCCGGTTCCCAGGAGCGTAGATTCCGGTGGATCCGGTCCCGCGCCTCCGCGATATCCGCGCTGGTTGCGTAGTCCAGCTCGACGGGGGCGGCCTGTCGCTCCAGCCACTCGACCGCGGAGCCGCCGAGAACCTCCGCACACAAGGCACGGTGGTCCGCGACCGGCTCGGGCTCCGAGACCGGATCGATCGCGCACCCCGCCACTCCGAGGAACAGCGCCAGCACCCCTGGAACCCACCACTTGCGCACGTCAGTGTCCCCGCCTGTCGTCGGTGTCCACGAGATCACGGCCCCTGCCGTACGCACCCTCCGCGGCGTCCATGACCTCTGAGATCTCGGTCCTGGAGAGTCCCCGGTCCTGTGCCCAGTTCAGCAGAGGTGTGGCGGCCTGCCGCTCGCCCACCTCCCGTGCCGCGTCCAAGCCCTCGTTGGCTTCGTCGCTGTTGTCGAACTTGTTCGCCTTCAGCCAGTCCATCGTCTGTGTCGCGACATGCGTTTCGACGGCGCCGCCCACGGTTTCGACCGCGATGGGGATGAGGACCGCGCCCAGGCCGGTGCCGGTGACCAGTGCCGTGCCCGCGCCCACGCCCGCCCCGACGACTGCTGACGTGACGAACCCACGCCATGCGGCCTGTTTCTCCAGTTCGAGGTTCCGCCGCTCCGCCTCGTCGGCGAATTCCTTGCCGATGGCCTCGGAGCGGGCACTGTCCAAGAGGCCGTGCATGTAGACGTTCTGCAGGCCCGCATCCCTCACGGCCGGGTCGTCGGCCCCCTGCGCGGCCATCGCGCTGGTGCCGTACAGCTGCTGGGCGGCCGACACCGTCTCGTACGCGTCCTGGTCGGAGGCGAGGGCGCGGAGGAAGGCCGCGCTGTCGAAGCGGCCGAAGTCACGCAGGCGATGCCGATCCGCGCCGAACACGGTGTCCCGCCCGGCCGCGTCGCCAGAACCGGCGAAGTTGTCGACGGAGTAGTTGAGGCTGTCGATATGGCCGGCCGCCATCCGCGCCAAGCTCGGGCGGATGCCGTCCTGCTTGTCGATGAGGCCGGTGGACTGGTAGTGGTCGACGACCCGCTCCATCAGGGCGGTCCGGGAGTCGCGCCAGCTCTGTCCCTCCGGGGTTGCAGCCGACGGGACAGACGGGTTCTCGGCGTCGTACGCGTAGCCGAGGGTCGCTGCTTCCAAGGCGTGGCCGAGACCGGCGTAGCCGTCCGTCTTGCCGTCGCGGTCGGTCGGCCAGTCACGGGCGTCCTTGTTGTCGGTGCCCTTGTCGACCAGGTAGTCCCAGTTCCCGACCGCTCTCAGACCATCCTTGGCACCGGTGCCGGTCGATTCGCCGAAGAATTCCAGAGAGGCCTTCGGGTTGTGCCCCAGCGCCTCCATGAAGCCGGCGATCGGGTCGTTGTCGGACGCGGCCGTACCGGGAGGGTAGGTGAGATGAGGGGGACGGCCGAAGTTCCACAGTGCTCTGGGACCGCCGTGCACGGGGCTGGATCGCTCGAACTCGATGAGTTTCCGCCCGTACGTGCCGAGGAACCCGGTCTCCCACGTGCCCTTGCGCATCAGGCTGCTCATGACCTGGAAGCCGTATGGGCCGTTCTCGCCGATGCGTGTGCCACCGGCCGCGATGACCCCCCTCTCCCATGCCTGCATCGCAGGTGAGGCGCTGTGCGTGGCTGTGGCCAGGGTCATGCCCAGGTTCTCCTGCGTCACCGCGAGGAGCCGTGCGCGGGCGCTGTCCTTGGGGACTCCGGGATAGGGATCGGCGATGCTCTTCCAGAACGCCAGGGTGGAGGTGGCACCAAGTTTCGTCGCGAACCGTTCGGCGAAGGCCGCGTTGTCGCGGTGGTGTTCCGTCAGCGTGTTGAACCGCTTCAGGTCAGCGTCGGTCATGTCCGCTCCCTTGGACGCCAGCCCGAGCGCCGTCTCGGCGTCCTCGCGGCCCTGCTGGAGGTCGGCGTCCTTGAGGCTGCGGTGGCCCTTCTCGTCGAAGTCGTTCTTGTTCTGCGCATGGCCGCGCAGTGCTCTCGCCGCGATGCGGTCGGTCTCGGTCGCGTCGGCGAGGATCCGGCGCACCTCGGAGGTGGCGGCGTTGAGGTCCTCCGGGGAGGGCCGCTCGTCGGGAGTCGAGTTGTCGGCGAGCCGGGGAGGGCTGAAGGCCGCGCCATTGCCCTCGAAGCGGACGCCCTTCGCCGACCACTTCTCGATCGCCGCCCGTAGCTCCCCCTGGCACTTGGCCAGTTGGGTGTGGGCGTCGCGGAGGACGGCGTGGATGCTGCGGGCCTCGGTGAGGATGTCGGTGAACTGGCGGGCCGTCGTCGTGGTGAACGCCTTCGTCACCGTGGCGTTGTCGCCCTGCCAGTCGGCCGCGGCGGCCCTGCGGGCGAAGTCGGCCGCGTTGGGGCCGCCGTCGCCGCCCTCGGCTAGGAGGGTGAGCTTGCGGACCATCTCGCCCCACTGCGTCACCGCCGTCCCGAGCTTGCCCAGGCGCAGGTCACGCAGTTCGCTGCAGGTCACCATCGGTCGGCTCTCCCCTTACTTGATCGCGTTCCCGATGCCGGACACCGACATGTCCGTCGCGATCTTGTGGTCGTCCTGGCGGTGCGTGGCGCGTGAATAGTCGAGGTGGTTGGAGATATGGGCGCAGGCGTCCTTGAGGGTGGCCAGTTTGGTGATCCACGCGTCATGGACCGCGCGGAGCCCGCCGCCCGTGTCGAGGCCGTCGGCGGTCAGTTCCGTGGCCGCCTCGGACGTGGCCACGCGCGCGTGGTCGCCGTCACGGGACACCTGGTCGCGCAGGCGGCGCGCCAGGTCGCCCAGTGCGCCCAGCACGTCGTCGTGGACGACGAGGTCTGCGCGCGGGGACGGGGCCCTGCCGTCGGCGCCGGGCGGCAGCTGGTTGAGCCGTGTGCGTGTCGCGGCCGCGTCCTGCTTGGCCTGTTCCCACTCGTCCCATGCCATTCGTGCCCCCGGTGCGGTACGCGGTCATCACTGTGTGTCACTCGTGGATCGCTGAGAACGTAGTGCGGGTCGTCGCTCCTTGCCAACCGTGGCTGGATCGCGGCGAGTTGCGTCGGGAACCGGCGTGTGTGGCATGGTCCTGGCTGGCTAGGGTGGCCGGAAGTCGATCGGGGCGGCAGACGGGGGTGGGCATGCGGTCGTTGTTCCTCAAGGGTGTGGGCGCGTACGTGCGGTGGATCGAGATACCCGGGGACGGGCCCGTCACCGTGTGCGTGCACGGGCTCGGGTGTACGGCCGGGTCGGACTTCGCGCACGTCGTCACGCGGGGGCCGCTCGCCGGGCGGCGCGCGGTGCTCGTCGATCTGCTCGGGTTCGGGCTCAGCGACCGGCCGCGGGGGTTCCGGTACCGGGTGGAGGAGCAGGCGGCCGTCGTGGCCGAGGTGCTGGAGCACGAGGGGCTCGGCGGTGTGGAGTTGCTGGGGCACTCCATGGGTGGGGCCGTCGCCGTTCATCTGGCTGCCGCGCGGCCGGATCTCGTGGCGCGGCTCGTCGTCGCCGAGCCCAATCTCTACCCGGGTGGCGGGATGTTCAGTTCGCCCGTGGCCGCGCAGACCGAGGACGCCTTCGTACGGGAGGGGTTCGCGCGGATGGTGGCCGAGACGCCGCGCGCGGACTACGCGGCGCGGCTGCGGCTCGCCGATCCCGTCGCCGTGCACCGCAGCTCCGTCGCACTCGTCGAGGGCACCTCGCCGTCGGCCGGTGACCTCCTCGTCGGCCTCGACCGGCCCCGTGCCTTCCTCGTCGGCGCCCACACGCGGCCCGATGCCGAGGCCGACCGCATGGAGGCGGCCGGCGTGCCGGTCATCGAGGTCCCGGACGCCGGCCACGACATGATGATCGACAATCCGGGCGGGTTCGCCGCGGCTGTCGCCGAGGGGTTCAGGGTGCCTTTTCCTCGTCTTCCCTGAGTGACGGTTTGTGGATCGGCTGTTCCTGGAGCGCCGGTTCCTTGAGCACCGGGAAGCGGCGCGGTGCGATCAGCAGGGCCAGGAGTGCCAGGCCCGCCGCTGCCGCAGCGCCCGCGTAGACGTACTCGACCGCCGCGTCCACCGCCCGCCGCAGCGCCTCCACCGTCGCGGCCGGAAGTCCCTCGGGGTCGTCCAGGGCGCGGGCCACCGTGTCGAGGTCGCCGCCCGGGGCGTCGCCCTCGCCGAGGCGGGCGGTGAGCACGCCGTTCGCGACGGCCCCGAACAGCGCCGCGCCCAGGCTCTGCCCGATCTGGCGGCAGAACAGCACGGACGCCGTCGTCGTGCCGCGCTCGTGCCAGCCGACCGTCGACTGCACGCCCACGATCAGCGGCAGCTGGAACAGGCCGAGCGCCGCCCCGAGCGCCAGCATGATCAGGGCCGGCTGCCACGGTTCGCCCGGGTAGGGCAGGAGGAGGAAGGACAGCAGGATCAGGCCCGCCAGACCGATGCCGATCAGCGCCGACTGCCGGAAGCCCACCCTCCGGTACAGGTGGTGGGACAGCGACGCGCTCACCGGCCAGCTCAGCGTCATCACGCACAGGACGAAGCCCGCGGCGATCGGGCCCAGCCCGAGCACCGCCTGCGCGTACGTCGGCAGGAACACCGCCGGCGCCACCATCAGCAGACCCAGCGCGCCCAGCGCCAGATTGACCGCCGCGATCGTTCGGCGCCGCCACACCCACCCCGGCACGATCGGCGCCGCGGCCCGCCGCTCCACCACCACCGTCGCCAGCACCAGCAGCACCCCGCCCGCCAGCAGGCCCAGCGACGGCGCCGACAGCCACGGCCACGCCACCCCGCCCTGCACCAGCGCGGTCAGCAGCAGCGCCCCCGACGCGAACACCAGCAGCGCGCCCGGCCAGTCCACCGGCGCCCGCTCCGTGCTCCGGGCCCGCTGCGGCTCCACCAGGTGGCGGGCGGTCAGCCACAGCGCGAGACCGCCCAGCGGCAGGTTGACCAGGAAGATCCACCGCCAGTCCGCGTACGCCGCGAGCAGCCCGCCCACCAGGGGGCCGGCCACCGCGGACGTCGCCCACACGGTGGAGAGCCGCGCCTGGATCTTCGGGCGCTCCTCCAGCGGGTACAGGTCCGCCGCCAGCGTCTGCACCGTCCCCTGGAGCGCCCCGCCGCCCAGGCCCTGCACCACCCGGAACGCGATGAGCGCCGCCATGTTCCACGCCGCCGCGCACAGCAGCGATCCCGCCAGGAACAGCACGATGCCGGCGATGAGCACCGGCTTGCGGCCGAAGGTGTCCGACAGCCGCCCGTACACGGGGATCGTGACCGTCGCGGCGAGCAGGTAGCCGGAGAACAGCCAGGAGAAGACGGAGAAGCCGCCGAGGTCGCCCACGATCTGCGGGACGGCCGTCGCGATGACGGTGCTGTCCAGGGCCGCGAGCGCCATGCCCAGCATCAGCGCGGCGACCACCGGACCCCGCCGCGTGGCGCCGGCCGCGGCCCCTTCCGTACGGGCTGCCGCGCCCGCCGAGGCGGAACCGCTTCCGGCCGTGCCCACCGCCGCAGCCGCGTCCGTACGGGGACCCCCGGAGGCCGCCGCCTTCGTGCGGGCGTCGCCGAGCGCCCCGGGCCCCCGGGCGGCCGTCGTCCCGTCTGCGCGGCGATCCCCGCAGGCCGCCGCCTTCATGCGGGCGTCGCCGAGCGCCGGCGCTCTCGTACCGGGCCCCGGAGCGGCCGCCGTCCCGTCCGTACGGGGACCCCCGGAGGCTGCCGCCTTCGTGCCGGCTTCGCCGGGCGCCGGGGCTCCCGTGCCGGCCGCCGTCCCGTCCGTACGGGGCCCTGCGGAGGCTGCCGCCTTCGTGTCGGCTTCGCCGGGCGCCGGGGCTCCCGTGCCGGATTCCGCGGGTGTCCTCGCCTCCGAGACCCTCGCACCCTCCGTGGCGTCGGGCTTCCCCGTCCCTTCCGTCCCCTCCGTGCTGCCCCTCGACGTCACCCGAGCGATCCTTTCCCCCTGCATCTAATTCCCGGGACACCCTCTCAGCCCCGGCCCCGCGGCGGAAGGTCCCTCCCGGTGGCCGGACAGGTCGCCCCGGCAGGTCCGCACGAGGTTTCGGGCGCGGCCGTCACACCGGCGTCGTACGCTGGGAGACCCCCGGCCCGTGTGACGTGTCGGGCCGTTTGCGTTGCCACTCCCGACCACGGACGGAAAGCCCCCATGAGCCTGCACGGTCTGCTCGACGCCGTCGTCAAGGACCCCGCCCTCGCCGAAGCGGTCAAGGCCGCCGCCGACGGGCACCGGGCCCATGTCGACCTGGTCGGCCCGCCCGCCGCGCGTCCCTTCGCGGTGGCCGCGCTGGCCCGGGACACCGGGCGGCCGGTGCTCGCCGTGACCGCGACCGGCAGGGAGGCGGAGGACCTGGCGGCCGCCCTGCGGTCGCTGCTGGACCCGGACGCCGTGGTGGAGTACCCGGCCTGGGAGACCCTGCCGCACGAGCGGCTCTCGCCCCGCAGCGACACCGTCGGCCGGCGCCTGGCGGTGCTGCGCCGCCTCGCGCACCCGGCCCCGGACGACCCGGCGGCCGGCCCCGTCCAGGTGGTCGTCGCGCCGATCCGCTCGGTGCTGCAGCCGCAGGTCAAGGGGCTCGGCGACCTGGAGCCGGTCAGCCTGCGCACCGGATGGACCGCCGACCTGAACGAGGCCGTCGAGGGCCTGTCGGCCGCCGCGTACCAGCGGGTCGAGCTGGTCGAGAAGCGCGGCGAGTTCGCCGTGCGCGGCGGCATCCTGGACGTCTTCCCGCCGACCGAGGAACATCCCCTGCGCGTGGAGTTCTGGGGGGACGACGTCGAGGAGATCCGGTACTTCAAGGTCGCCGACCAGCGGTCCCTGGAGGTCGCCGAGCACGGCCTGTGGGCGCCGCCCTGCCGTGAGCTGCTGCTGACCCCGCGGGTGCGGGAGCGGGCCGCCGCGCTCGCCGAGGCCCACCCGGAGCTGGGCGAGCTGCTCGGCAAGATCGCCGAGGGCATCGCCGTCGACGGCATGGAATCCCTGGCCCCGGTGCTCGTGGACGACATGGAGCTGCTGCTCGACGTGCTGCCGAAGGGCTCCATGGCGGTCGTGTGCGACCCCGAGCGGGTGCGCACGAGGGCCGCCGACCTGGTGGCGACGAGCCAGGAGTTCCTCCAGGCGTCCTGGGCGGCCACCGCCGGCGGCGGGGAGGCGCCCATCGACGTCGGCGCCGCGTCCCTGTGGTCCATCGCGGACGTCCGTGACCGGGCCCGCGAGCTGGGCATGCTGTGGTGGTCGGTGTCCCCGTTCGCCGCGGACGCCGAGCTGGAGCAGGACACGCTCCAGCTGGGCATGCACGCCCCCGAGTCCTACCGCGGCGACACGGCCCGCGCCCTGGCCGACACCAAGGGGTGGCTCGCCGACGGCTGGCGCACGGTCTTCGTGACCGAGGCGCACGGCCCGGCCGCCCGCACGGTGGAGGTCCTGGGCGGGGAGGGCATCGCGGCCCGCCTGGACGCGGACCTGCCCGACATCTCCCCGTCCCTGGTGCACGTGGCGTGCGGCTCCATCGAGTACGGCTTCGTCGACCCCGGTCTGAAGCTGGCCGTGCTGACGGAGACCGACCTGTCCGGCCAGAAGGCCGCCGGCAAGGACGGCCGGCGCATGCCCACCCGCCGCCGCAAGACCATCGACCCGCTGACCCTGGAGGCGGGCGACTACATCGTCCACGAGCAGCACGGCGTCGGCCGCTACATCGAGATGGTGCAGCGCACGGTGCAGGGCGCCACCCGCGAGTACCTGCTCGTCGAGTACGCCCCGGCCAAGCGCGGCCAGCCCGGCGACCGCCTCTACATCCCCACCGACCAGCTGGAGCAGGTCACCAAGTACGTCGGCGGCGAGGCCCCGACGCTGCACCGGCTCGGCGGCGCCGACTGGACCAAGACCAAGCAGCGGGCGAAGAAGGCCGTCAAGGAGATCGCCGCCGACCTCATCAAGCTGTACTCGGCGCGGATGGCCGCACCCGGGCACGCCTTCGGGCCGGACACGCCCTGGCAGCGCGAGCTGGAGGACGCCTTCCCGTACGCGGAGACGCCCGACCAGCTGTCCACGATCGCCGAGGTGAAGGAGGACATGGAGAAGTCGGTCCCCATGGACCGGCTGATCTGCGGCGACGTCGGCTACGGCAAGACGGAGATCGCCGTCCGCGCCGCCTTCAAGGCGGTCCAGGACGGCAAGCAGGTCGCCGTCCTCGTCCCCACCACGCTGCTGGTGCAGCAGCACTTCGGTACGTTCGGCGAGCGGTACAGCCAGTTCCCCGTCGTCGTACGGGCGCTGTCGAGGTTCCAGAGCGACACGGAGGCGAAGGCCACCCTGGAGGGGCTGAAGGAGGGCTCCGTCGACATCGTCATCGGCACGCACCGCCTGTTCTCGTCCGAGACGAAGTTCAAGGACCTGGGCCTGGTCATCGTCGACGAGGAGCAGCGGTTCGGCGTCGAGCACAAGGAGCAGCTGAAGAAGCTCCGCGCCAATGTGGACGTGCTGACGATGTCCGCCACACCCATTCCCCGTACGCTCGAGATGGCCGTCACCGGCATCCGCGAGATGTCGACGATCACCACCCCGCCCGAGGAGCGGCACCCGGTCCTCACCTTCGTCGGCCCGTACGAGGAGAAGCAGATCGGCGCCGCCATCCGCCGTGAACTGCTGCGCGAGGGCCAGGTCTTCTACATCCACAACCGTGTCGAGTCCATCGACCGGGTGGCGGCCAAGCTGCGCGACATCGTGCCCGAGGCGCGGATCGCCATCGCCCACGGCCAGATGTCGGAATCCACCCTCGAACAGGTCGTGGTGGACTTCTGGGAGAAGAAGTTCGACGTGCTCGTCTCGACGACGATCGTCGAGTCCGGCATCGACATCTCCAACGCCAACACGCTCATCGTCGAGCGCGGCGACAACTTCGGCCTGTCGCAGCTGCACCAGCTGCGCGGCCGTGTCGGCCGTGGCCGCGAGCGCGGCTACGCGTACTTCCTGTACCCGCCGGAGAAGCCGCTGACGGAGACCGCGCACGAGCGGCTGGCGACGATCGCCCAGCACACCGAGATGGGCGCCGGCATGTACGTGGCGATGAAGGACCTGGAGATCCGCGGCGCCGGCAACCTGCTGGGCGGCGAGCAGTCCGGTCACATCGCGGGCGTCGGCTTCGACCTGTATGTGCGGATGGTCGGCGAGGCCGTCGCCGACTACCGGGCCTCGCTGGAGGGCGGTGTCGAGGAGGAGCCGCCGCTGGAGGTCAAGATCGAGCTGCCGGTCGACGCGCACGTCCCGCACGACTACGCGCCGGGCGAGCGGCTGCGCCTCCAGGCGTACCGGGCGATCGCCTCCGCCAACTCGGAGGAGGACATCAAGGCCGTACGCGAGGAGCTGACCGACCGGTACGGCAAGCTGCCCGAGCCCGTCGAGAACCTGCTCCTCGTGGCGGGGCTGCGCATGCTCGCGCGGGCCTGCGGGGTCGGCGAGATCGTCCTGCAGGGCAACAACGTCCGCTTCGCGCCGGTCGAGTTGCGCGAGTCGCAGGAGCTGCGCCTCAAGCGGCTGTATCCGCGCACGGTCGTCAAGGCGCCGACGCGGCAGATCCTGGTGCCGCGGCCGACGACGGGCACGATCGGCGGCAAGCCGGTCGTGGGGCGCGAACTGCTCGCGTGGACGGGCGAGTTCTTGACCACGATCCTGGGGTCGTAGCCGGCGGAGGGCGCCCGCCGGAAAAGCGGTGGGCGCTCGGCGGGACGGCTGCCTAGCCTGCCGTCATGGATCTGACGATCACCACCCTCGCCGAGCGCCCCGGACTGCTGGACGCCCTGTGGCGGATGCCGCACCTGTGGCCGCCGTTCATGATGCACGACCCCGTGTCGGACCTGGCCTACCCGTGGATGGTCCGGGAACTGCCCGAGTACGTGCAGGTGGCGACCGACGCCGACGGCACGGTGGTGGCGCGCTCGTTCAGCGTGCCGTTCCGGCTGGCCGCCGAGGGGCGCGGGCGGCTGCCCGGGCGGGGCTGGGACCAGGTGCTGCTGTGGGCGTGGGAGGACCGGCAGGAGGGCCGCGAGCCCGACACGGTGAGCGCGATCGAGATCACCCTCGCGCGGGGCGTGCTGGGCCGCGGCCTGTCCTCGGTGATGCTCGCCGCGATGCGCGACAACGCCCGGCGCCTCGGCTTCGACGAGGTCGTGGCCCCGGTCCGGCCGAACGGCAAGCACCTGGAGCCGGGGACGCCGATGGACGAGTACGCGTTCCGTACGCGGGAGTCCGACGGGCTGCCCCACGACCCGTGGCTGCGCGTCCATGTGCGGGCGGGCGCGGTGATCGAGGGCGTGGCGCCGGCGTCCATGGCGATCGCCCACGACCTGGACCGGTGGCGGGAGTGGACGGGGCTGCCGTTCGACACGGACGGCCCGGTGGAGGTGGCGGGCGCCCTGGCGCCGGTCCGCTGCGACACGACGGCCGGGTACGCCGTGTACGTGGAGCCCAATGTGTGGGTGCGGCACCGGATCGGGGCGTAAGTCTCCCTGCGGAAGCGGAAAGTCCGGGGGCCGGCCTCTCCCCCCCTAGGTGAGGCCGGTCCCCGGAGGACCTGGCGGTGGCCGACGGCTCAGGCGTCGAGGTCGAGCACGTCCTTGGCGGCCGGTGCCTTGGCCACGACGGGCTTGTTGTAGTCCCTGAAGAGGATCGTGCCGGGCTCGTCGCCGCCCTGGATCACTATCTTGAGCAGGTACGGCTCGCCCTCCGTGGCGACGTAGGACGTGGTGGTCGACTTGCCGTCGGACTCGGTGAGCTTCAGCGCCTTGCGGCCGTCGACGGTGGTCTCCTCGCCCTTGCGGGCGAAGTTCAGACCCGTCTCGAACTCGGCGAGCATCGTGTCGAGTTCGCACATCTCGAGGTCCTTCTTGGTCTCCGGGTCCGAGGCGTCGCTCTTCATCCAGCGGCCCTTGAGCTCCTTGAGGATCGCCTCGGTCTCCTCCGGGGATTCGTCCTTGTTCTCCGAGCGCAGGAAGGCCTCGTCGACGCGGAAGTAGGCCTTGTCGCCGGTCTTGATCAGTTCCATGGTGCCCGCCGTGCCCATGGTGATCGTGCCCGCGCACTCTCCCTTGGTGTTGAGGGCCAGGTACGCCTTCATGGGGCCCTCGCCGTTCTTCACGTCCATGTCGAGGGTGACGGACGAGGCCGTCTTGGTGGCCTTGATCGCCTTGTTGAGGATCTGCGGGCCGGACAGGTCCGCGAACGGGCCGCTCGCCTTGGTCGCGGCGGCGCCGCTGCCGCCACGGCTTCCGCCGCTGCCGCTGGTACCGCTCGTGCCGCCGGGCCCGCACGCCGTGAGGCCGAGCGCGGCGAGGGTGCAGAGGCCGGCGATCAGGGGACGGGTGGACCGGCGGCGGGCGGGGGCGACGTGGGCAGACATGGGGCAGTGCTCCAGGGCATCTCGGGGGAGGGGGGAGTGGGGGGTGTCGAACGTGGGGGCGGGGGCGGGCGTGGCGGGAGTGCGTGTGCCTCAGCGGGTGGTGAGCCGCCGGGTCAGAGCTTCAGCTCCCACTGGCCGGCCTCGTGCTCCAGGCCGGGGCTGACCTCGATGGAGAGCGTCTTGGCGTCGGCGGGCGCGCTGAAGGCGAACTGGGCCGTGGCCGTCTTGCCGGGCAGGACGGTGCCGCTGAAGCCGCCGCCGACGGTGTCGCCGTCGAAGATCTCCTCGGCGGTCACGCCCTTCTCGCCGGCGCGGGCGGTGAGCGTGAGCAGGTCGGCGCCGAACTTCTCCTTGCCGGTGTTCGTGATGGTGACGGTGACCGAGTACGCCCTGTTGCCGGACTCGTGGCCGATGGCGAACTCGCCCGGCTTGTACGCCTTGGCCGCGGAGACCGTGACCTCCAGGCCGCCGTCGTAGACGAGGGTGTCGTCGGCGGCCAGCACCTCGGGCAGCTCCGCCTTGGCGGACGGCTTGCCGGACGCGTTCGCGCCCTTGCCGTTGCTGCCGGTCGCCCCCTTCGGCGCGGTGCTGTTCAGCTCCTTCTTGATGTCGGTCACGGCGTCGTCCACGGCCTTGAACGTGATCACCGCGCCGACGACCGAGAGGATCAGCGCCGCGAGGCCCAGCAGCGCGCCGGTCAGGGCGACGCCCTTGTTGGTGGCCTCACCGCGCTTGGCGCGGCCCCGGCCGGCGAGGCCCAGGATCAGGGCGATCAGGCCGAGGATGCCGGCCAGCCAGAAGAACAGGGGGATGAAGCCCGAGACGGTGCCGATGATGCCCAGCACCAGGGCGGCGATGCCCAGGCCGTTGCGGGCCGGGCCCACGGGGGCGGGTGCGGGGGCGCCGTACTGGGGCTGCTGCATGGAGTGGGACATGGGTTTGCCCTCCAGGACAAGACATGACGTGTGGTCGGAGCCGTTTGCGAGCCCCGTGTAGCGACGGGTCAATAAGACCAGAGGCTGTGAACCGAGTCAACACTGTTCATGTATTTCGGTTCGGCTCACACTGTGAAAGAGTGGGTCCTCCGAGCGCCGTAGGATCGGGACCACATACGCGGACGGAGGGAGTCGGCCAGGTGCCGGAGAACGCAGCAGAGGTGACCGCCGCAGGAATCGCGAGGCTGGCCGGGGTGGGACGCGCCGCCGTCAGCAACTGGCGCCGCCGGCACGCCGACTTCCCCAAGCCCGTCGGCGGCACGGAGACCAGCCCCTCCTTCGCGCTGGCCGATGTCGAGCAGTGGCTGCGCGCCCAGGGCAAGCTCGCCGAGGTCCCCCTGAAGGAACGCGTGTGGCAGCAGGTCGCCGGACACCCGGCCGGCGCCGCCACCGCCCTCGTCCACGCCGGCTGCGCCCTGCTCCTCGTACGGGACAGGACCGCCGGCTGGCTGGAGCTGACCGCCGTGTCCGACGAGCGCATGGCCGAGCTGCTGCCGCAGGCCCTGGAGCTGACGCTGAGCCACCGCCTCGGCCTGCCCCGCGCCGTCCTCACCCCCACCGAGGACCAGCTCGCCCCCTCCGTGCCGCTGCTGCGGAGCGTCGCCGAACTCGCCGCCGAGACCGGCACCCGCCAGGCCTTCGAGTTCCTGCTGGGCCGCCATCTCGACGCCAACCCGCGCCAGTACACCCTCACCCCGCCCGGACCCGCCGCCCTGATGGCCGCCCTCGCCCTCCCCGCGCCCGCGGGCTCCGGGAGCACGAGCACCGGCCGCACCGTGCTCGACCCCGCCGCCGGCACCGGAGCCCTGCTGCGCGCCGTCGAGCAGCCCACCGCGCTGTACGCCCAGGAGGCCGAACCCGACCTGGCCGCCCTCACCGCGCTGCGCCTCGCCCTCCACACGGACGCCGAGGTCCACGCCGTCGTCGGCGACTCGCTGCGCGCCGACACCCACGCCCACGTGGCCGCCGACGCGGTCCTGTGCCACCCGCCGTTCAACGAGCGCAACTGGGGCCACGACGAACTGGCCTACGACCCCCGCTGGGAGTACGGCTTCCCCGCCCGCACCGAATCCGAGCTGGCCTGGGTGCAGCACGCCCTGGCGCGCCTGCGCCCCGGCGGCACCGCCGTCCTGCTCATGCCGCCCGCCGCCGCGTCCCGCCGCTCCGGCCGCCGCATCCGCGCCGACCTGCTCCGCCGCGGCGCCCTGCGCGCCGTCGTCGCCCTCCCGGCCGGCGCCGCACCCCCGTACGGCATCCCGCTCCACCTGTGGGTGCTGCGCAAGCCCGCCCCGGGCGTGACGCCCTCGCCCGAACTGCTCCTCGTCGACGTCGCCGAGCACACCGAGCAGGGCCGCGACCGGTTCGACTGGCAGGCCGTGCACACCGCCGTCCTCGCCGCATGGACGCCCTTCGACCGGCACGGCACCGTCCCCGAACGGCCCGGCGCCAGCCGCTCCGTCCCCGTCATCGAACTCCTCGACGACGACGTGGACCTCGCGCCGGCCCGCCACCTCCCGCCGCCCGCCGCCGGCGGAGGCGCCGCCGAACTCGCCGGCGTCCGCGACCGGCTCACCGCCGAACTGCGCCGCACCGGCGAACTGACCCCGCCCGTCGCCGAGCCCGCGCCCACCGCCCACGCCGGCCCCGCGCGCCTGCCCGGCGTCACCGTCGGCGAACTGGCCCGCACCGGCGCCCTCCAGCTCCACGCGGGCGGCACCGGCACCGGCACCGCCCGCGTCCTGACCGAACACGACGTCCTCTCCGGCCAGGCACCCTCCGGCAGCCTCCCCGAAGGCCCCGGCGAGGACCCCGTCCTCGTCGGCGCCGGCGACGTCGTCGTCCCCGTCCTCGGCGGCGGCACCGTCGCCCGCGTCGTCGACGAGGCCACCGCGGGCGCCGCGCTGGGCCGCAACCTCCAGCTGCTGCGTCCCGACCCGGCCGCCCTCGACCCCTGGTTCCTCGCCGGCTTCCTGCGCGGCACCGCCAACCAGCGGCAGGCCAGCAGCTACGCCTCGACCGCCACCCGCCTCGACGTGCGCCGCCTCCAGCTGCCCCGCCTCCCGCTCGCCGAACAGCGCAAGTACGGTGAGCGGTTCCGCGCCCTCGCCGAGTTCGAGCAGGCCCTGCGGCAGACGAGCCGCCTGGGCGAACAGCTCGTGCAGGGCATGTACGACGGGCTGACGGACGGCACGATCACGGCGTGACCAAGGCGTGATCGACGACGGACCGCCGTTCCGTACAACCCTGGGGCCTTCGTCGCGGTCGCTGTATACGCTCAGCTCGTACGACTTCGTGATCTCACGCCACCAGGAGCAGGAATGCACGGCCACGGCCATGGCTACGGGTATCCGCCGCCCCCGGCGGAGCGGCGGCCCGACACCGGCACGCTGGTCGCGCTGCGCGTGCTCTTCGTCACGCTGTCGGTGCTGAGCTGCGGGCTGCTGTCGTGGGCGCCGCTGCTGCGCCTGGCGATCGTGACCCAGAAGCTCCGGGACTGGGCGCTGTTCGGCCTCGGGCTCCTGTCCGCCGTCGGCATGATGGTCTTCGTGGTCGCCGCGGTCCCCGAGGACGAGAACAAGGAGATCAGCGACGCGGCCGCGCTCACCTTCCTGCTCTGGGTCGGGGTCAACGTGATCGGCACCGTCACGTACTACCTGAGCACCGAGATCCGCCACTACGAGCGCCGCTCGGCCGTGCCGTACGCGGTCCCCGCGCACAGCCTGCCCACGGCGCCGCAGAGCGGCTACGGCTACCCGCCCGTCGCGCAGCCGCCGTACACCCCGTCGGCACCGGCCCCGCAGCCGCCCGCCCCCCAGTCGGCTCCGCCGCCCCAGGCCCAGGCACAGGCGCAGCCCCAGCCGCAGCACATCGACCAGGTCCGCGCCGAACTCGACGAGTTGAGCGACCTCCTGCGCAGGAACCAGGGACAGGAGGGACACGGCCGGTGAACGGACGGGTCATCACCGGCCGCTACGAGCTGTCCACGGTCATCGGCCAGGGCGGCATGGGCCAGGTCTGGACCGCCTACGACCGGCGGCTCGACCGGCGCGTCGCCGTGAAGCTGCTGCGCCCCGACCACATGGCCGCCGCCACGGCCGCCGACGAGATGCGCCGCCGCTTCGTCCGCGAGTGCCGCGTCACCGCCCAGGTCGCCCACCCCGGCCTGGTCACCGTGCACGACGCGGGCAGCGACGGCGACGACCTCTACCTCGTCATGCAGTACGTCGAGGGCGCCGACCTCGCCGACCACCTCGCCGAGCACGAGCCGTACCCCTGGCAGTGGGCCGTGTCCGTCGCCGCGCAGCTGTGCGCGGTGCTCGCCGCCGTCCACGCCGTGCCGATCGTCCACCGCGACCTCAAGCCGCGCAACGTCATGGTGAAGCCCGACGGCACGGTCACCGTCCTCGACCTCGGCGTCGCCTCCGTCCTCGACACCGACACCACCCGCCTCACCCACACCGGCTCGCCCATCGGCAGCCCCGCCTACATGGCCCCCGAGCAGGCCATGGGCGGCGCCGTCGGCCCGTACACCGACCTGTACGCGCTGGGCGTGCTCCTCCACGAACTCCTCAGCGGCAACGTGCCGTTCGCGGGCTCCACCGCCCTCGGCATCCTCCACCGCCACCTCTACGAGCCGCCCCTGCCCGTGCGGCAGCTGCGCCCCGAGATCCCCGAGGCCCTGGAGGCCCTGGTGCTGCGGCTGCTCGCCAAGGACCCGCAGCACCGGCCGTCCGGCGCGCAGGAGGTGTACGAGGCGCTGGCCCCGCTGCTGCCCGTGCGCGGCTCGGCGGCCCCGGCCGGCCCGCTCGACCCGACGCGCCCGTTCCTGCGGCCCCTGGCTCCCTGGCCGGACCGGCCGTCCGCGCCCACGGCGGCCGTACCGCCGCCGCCCCCGCACGACCCGCGGGTGCCCGTCCCGCCCGTGGAGCGGCCCGACGTGGCCGCGGCGGTCGACGAGGTCAAGCGGCTGCTCGGCGAGGGCAGGATCACCCAGGCCGTGGACATCCTCGGCGCGATCCTGCCGGCGGCGGCCGCCGAGCACGGCGAACAGTCGACCGTCGTGCGCATCCTGCGCAAGCAGTACGCGACGACGCTCATGGACGACGGCCAGTACCGCAGGGCCCTGCCCGAGCTGCGCCGCCTCGCCGACGACCGGACCGCCGAGGCGGGCCCGGCCGACCCGCAGAGCCTGCAGTTCCGCTACGACGCGGCGCTGTGCCTGGAGCAGCTGGGCGAGGCGGCGGCCGCGCTCGCCGAGTACCGCGCGGTCCTGCCGTACTACGAGAGCGGCCTCCAGCAGCCCGGAGCCGACCCGGGCCGGGCCTTCGACATCCGGCACCGCATCGGCCACCTGCTGCTCACCATGGGCGACCACTCGGCGGCCCACCAGCAGCTGCAGAACCTGCTGTACGACACGGAGCGGGCGTACGGCCCGTACCACCCGCTCCCGTCGGAACTGCGCCGGGCGCTCCAGCGCCAGCAGCAGATGCGCGGCCTGTGAGGCCGCGCCCGCTTCAGGCCGCCGCGCGGTAGTACGCCGAGTCGGCCACCTGCCCCAGGCCGGTGAGGCCCGCCGGGGTGGACCCGCCGGCGAGGACGACGACCCCGCCCGGGGCCAGCAGGTCGTGCACCGCGCCGAGCCCGTGGGGGCCGTTCACGACGACGACGCCGTAGCGCCGGTCGCCGACCAGGTCCCGTACGCCGGCCTCCGCGAGCGTGCCCCGCACGAGGCGGGTCGTGTCGGCGCCGCCCGAGGGGCCGCCGCCCAGCGCCAGGTTGGACCGCACCACCTCCTCGTGGGTCGGCGGACCGTCCAGCGGGTCGACGATCGTCAGGCGGGCGTCGACGCCGTCGCGGCGGAGCATCCGGCGCAGCGCGGCCGCGAACAGCCCGTGCAGCGTGCCGACCTCCAGCACCTCGCCGTTCGGCGGGGTCAGCATCGGCAGCGTCGCGAGGCGGCCGCACACGTCCGACACCGACCCGGCGAGGCCGCCCGTGCCGAGCGCCTCCAGCGCCACCAGGTGCCGGTAGGCGACGGTGACGTCGCCCCGCACCCGCTCGCCCGGGGCGCCGGTGACGGCGCTCACCTCACGGACGAGGGTGTCCACCTGCGTGGCGGTCGGCATCCGGTGGCCGTCACGGCCGGCGTGGTCGAGCAGCAGCCCGAGGCCGTAGCTCTGCCGGCGCAGATCGGCCACCTCGTGGTGCAGGGCGTCGAGGTCCTTCTGGAACGCGGTCGTGACCCGTTCCATGCGCTGTTCGACCAGGGAGAAGGCGGGCCGCAGCACCCGCTTCGCCAGCCGGTTGCTCAGAAGAGAGGGCATGCGGGGCAAGCTACGCCGCGACGGCCCGTCCACGGGCCACGGCACGGTGGTGTGCGGGTGAAGTCTTGGTGGCGCGGAGCCGACGCGTACGCCGGCGGCGCACCACCCCCCACAGCCGCACCACCGGTGTCACCCGCGGATATGTCACCCTTCTGATGACGAGGTGAAGCGGCGCCCGCACATCCATGGTGAAGGCGACGAACACTCCAGCACCGTAACGGGGAGCGCACTCGAAGATGACCGGCGTCCGCGGCCAGATCGTCAGGTTCGCGCTGGTGGGCGTGGTGAACACCGCCACGTACTACTGCCTGTACCTGCTGTTCCTGACCCTCGGTGTGCCGTACGTCGCCGCCCACGTGCTCGCCTTCCTGCTGGCGATGGTCGGCTCGTTCTTCCTGAACTGCTACTTCACGTACCGCACCCGCCCCACCTGGCGGAAGTTCCTGCTGTTCCCGCTCACCAACGCGGCCAACTTCGTCATCACCACGACCGGCGTCTACCTGCTGGTCGACGTGGCCGGCCTGTCCAGCCGCTACGCCCCGCTGCTGGCCGCCGCGGCGGCCATCCCCGTCACGTTCCTGGTCTCCCGCACGATCATGCTCCGGCCCGAGACTCCACGGGACCGTGACTCGTTGGCAGAAGTGGCTCCGAAGTAGTGGCCCCGGCCACGGCCACTGCCTACCATCGATCACCGCAAGGTCGTTGACACTGACGTACGACCCACGCCGGGAGGCCCCTTTGCACCGCCGCCGTCGCACCGCGCTCTCCGTCGCCGCCGCGCTCATCGCCGCGGGCCCCCTCCTCACCGCCTGCGGCAGCGACGCCCACCCAGGGGCGGCGGCCGTCGTCGGAGGGGACAGGATCGAGGTGACCGCGCTGCAGGCGCAGGTGAGGGACGTCCGCACCGCGCAGCAGGCATCACCGCAGGGCGAGATGCTGATCAAGGACACCGGGGACCTCAACCGCGAGAAGCTCAACGGCATGATCTTCGACCGGATCGTGGAGAAGGTCGCCGCCGACGCCGGCGTCACCGCCAGCCGCAAGGAGGTCCAGCAGACCCGGCGGGACGCCGCCCAGCAGAGCGGCGGCGACGAGCAGCTCACCGCCATGCTGCTCCAGCAGCAGGGCATCGCCCCCGACGAGGTCGACGGCGTCATCCGCCGCAACGTCCTCATGAACAAGATCGCCGAAAAGCACGGCATCACCAACACCCCCGAGGGCCAGAAGAAGCTCACCGACCTGTTCAGCGCCGCCTCCAAGGCCCTGAAGATCGAGGTGAACCCCCGGTACGGCAGCTGGGACAACGACAGGATCCAGCTCGGCCGGTACAGCGCCCCCTGGATCCGGCAGCTCACCCGGGACGCGGAGCCGGTGCCCACCGGGATGTAGGTTCGTGGGGTGAACGCCGAGATCGCCGAGAACGCCGACACCCCCACCGCCCCCGGCCGTATCGTCCTGCTCACCGCCAGCCACCGCGTCGCGCCCGGACTGCTGTCCTGGCCCGCGTGGCGGACGCTGCACGCCGCCGACCGGGTGCTGTGCGCCGACCCCGGCCACCCCCAGCTGCCGTACCTGCGCGAGGCCGCCGTCACCGTCGAGATCGCCGCGCCCGCCGCCCGCGAACTCGTCGACCTGTGCGCGGGCGGCGCCACGGTCGTCGTGCTGGCCGGCGGCGAGGGCGAGTCCGACCTCACCGACGGGCTCGCCCGGCTCGCCGGCTCCGGCCGGGTCGCCATGCCCGAACTGGAGCTGCTGCCCGGCTCGTACGACCTGCCGGGCGCCCGCCTCCTCGACCTCGTCGAGGTCATGGACCGCATCCGCCGCGAATGCCCCTGGTCGTCGCGGCAGACCCACAAGGGCCTCGCCAAGTACGCCATCGAGGAGGCGTACGAGCTGGTCGAGGCCATCGAGGACGGGGACCGCGACGAACTGCGCGAGGAGCTGGGCGACGTCCTCCTCCAGGTCGTCTTCCACGCCCGTATCGCGCAGGAGCACGAGGACGAGGCGTTCTCCGTCGACGACGTCGCCGGCACGCTCGTCGAGAAGCTCATCCACCGCCACCCGCACGTCTTCGGCGACGCGCACGCCGAGACGCCCGAGGAGGTCAAGGAGCACTGGCTGCGCACCAAGGCCGCCGAGAAGCAGCGCACCTCGGTGACCGACGGCATCCCACTGGGGCAGCCGGGTCTCGCCCTCGCCGCCAAGCTCGCGAGCCGCGTCCGCAACGCCGCCCTGGAGGTCCCCCTCCCCGGCGGCGAGGGCATCGGCTACGAACTGCTGGCCATGGCCGTACGCGCCGAGGCCGAGGGCGTCGACCCGGAAGCCGCCCTGCGGGCCGCGGCCCGCGCCTACCGCGACGCGATCCGCGCGGCGGAGGGGCACGCGGCTGGGTAGCGTTGACCGTCTGACGCAGTCGACGGGCGGGTGTGCGGGGGGCCGGTGTGAACGGGCGGAAGCTTGAGGCGGTGGCGGCCGACGTCATGATGCGGGCGGTGGCCGAGAACCTCTGGCCGGAGGCCAGGGGCTGGCTGGCCATGCGCGGCGTGGGGGACGTCGAGACACTGCGGCACATCGACCAGGCGGTCTCGATCGAAGCCGAAGCGGGAGCCATCCGGGCCATGACGGCGGTCTGGTTCCGTCGCGCCCTCGCGGAGGACGCGAACGCGGTGCTGAAGATCCGGGACTTCGTGGACCGGTTCGGGGCGGAGCGGGGAAGCCGCACCCACAACACCGTCTCCGGCAGCACGGTCGGCACGCTCGTCCAGTCCGGCACGATCGGCACCTTCCACTACAACGCGGCCGCCGCGCCGCCCGACCCGGCCCTCTGGATGCCCGCCGCCGAGACGACCGCCGTCGCCCTCGGCGGCCGGCACGACCGCCCGTACGTGGAGCGGGACGCCGACGCGGAGCTGGACGCGCTCGTGCGCGGCGGCGGTCTGGTGCTGGTCACGGGCGAGCCGCTGACCGGCAGGACCACCACCGCCTGGGCCGCGCTGCACCGGCTCGCGGACCACCAGGTGTGCGTCCCGCCACCCGGCACCGACCTGCGCACGCTGCCCGAGCGGATACGGGACCGGGGCGGGCGCTGCGTGCTGTGGCTGGACGACCTGGAGCGCCACCTCGGCGACGGGGGCCTGGACGCCACGCTGCTGGCCCGGCTCACCACCATGGGCGTGCTCGTGCTCGCCACGATGACCGACACGGCGTACGACGAGCACCGCTTCGGGACGTCGGCGCACGCCCGGCTGCTGCTCAGCCACGCCCGGGTGGTGGAGCTGAGCCGTGAGTGGAGCGATGCGGAGTGGCGCCGGCTGCGGCAGCACGACGACCCCCACTTGAACGCCGTGAGACTGTTCACCAGCCTCAGCATCACCGAATACCTCGCCGTCGCCCCCGAACTGTGGGCCGAATGGCAGTGGGCCCGGCGCCCGTCCGGCCGCCCGCGCGGGCACCTCCTGGTGCGCGCCGCGATCGACCTCGCCCGGTGCGGGCTCCGCAGACTGCTGCCGCTGGAGTTGCTGCGGGAGGCACACGAGGCGTACGGGGAGGACTTAGACGGCTCCTTCGAGGACGCCCTGGAGTGGGCCGTCCGGCCCCGTCTCGGGCTGACGGGGCTGCTGACGGAGGGCAAGCGCGGCTGGGGCGCGTTCGCGTCGCTCACCGCAGAGGCGGAGCGCGACGGGGCGACGCCGCCCGTCCCGTACGCCGTGTGGGAGCTGGCGCTGGCACACAACCGGGGCGCGGTCCAGCCGCGCCTCCGGAAGGAACTGCGCGCCAGGGCGGACGCGGGGGAGGCCGAGGCCGCGTACCGGCTCGGCTGCCTCGACGGCGACGAGGCGCTGCTGCGTACCGCCGCGGACGCGGGCCACGTGGGGGCGGCGGGGGAACTGGGCCGTCTCCTCGCCGACCGCGGCGAGACCCGCGAGGCCGAGGCCTACCTGGAGGCCGCGGCGGAGGCAGGTGACGCGAGGGCCGCGACGCTGCTGGGGATGCTGCTGCGGGATCGGGCGAGGCGGTGGCTGCACAGAGCGGTGGTGAACGAGGACGCGCGCGACCTGGAGGCGGCGGAGCACTTGGCCGATCTGCACTTGGGCGCCGGTGAGATCGACGAGGCGCACTACTGGTACTTGGAAGTGGTACACACCGGCTCTCCCAGGGCGGCTGGGAGCTATGGGCTCCTGCACCGCATCTGGCAGCAGGAGGACATCGCCAGAGTGTGGTTCGACCGCGCTTTCGACGGCGGTGACCGGAGGTACCGCGATGCGTACGGGGACATCATGACCGTCAGCCAGGCCGAATCACAGCTGAGAGTCGAGTACGAGGAGGCGGAGCCCGGCACGCAGGGCGTCCACGCGACTCACCTCGGTGCGTTCCTGGACAACCAGGGCCGCCCCGACGAGGCCCGCGCCCACTACGAGGAGGGCTTCCGTCTCGGTGACCCCTACGGAGCCTTCCGCCTCGCCCGCCTCCTCGAAAAGGAGGGCAGGCCCCAGGACGCCGCCACCTGGATGCGGAAGGCCGCCGACGCCGGGCACCCGGGTGCCAGGAAGGCGCTGGAGGACGGGGCGGATACCGTCGAAGGGTGAACGCCCCGAACGACCAGCCCACACCTCCCGAACTCTTCACCTGGGAGTTCGCCGCCGACCCGTACCCCGCCTACGCCTGGCTCCGCGAGCACGCCCCCGTGCACCGCACCCGGCTTCCCAGCGGGGTCGAGGCCTGGCTGGTCACCCGGTACGCGGACGCCCGGCAGGCGCTCGCCGACCAGCGGCTCAGCAAGAACCCGGCGCACCACGACGAGCCGGCCCACGCCAAGGGCAAGACCGGCATTCCGGGCGAGCGCAAGGCCGAGCTGATGACGCATCTGCTCAACATCGACCCGCCGGACCACACCCGGCTGCGCAGGCTCGTGTCGAAGGCGTTCACGCCGCGCCGGGTCGCCGCGTTCGCGCCGCGCGTGCAGGAGCTGACGGACCGGTTGATCGACAGTTTCGCTACAAAAGGCGAGGCCGACCTCATCCATGAGTTCGCCTTTCCCCTCCCCATTTACGCCATTTGCGACATGCTCGGGGTGCCCGCCGAGGACCAGGACGACTTCCGGGACTGGGCCGGCCAGATGATCCGGCACGGCGGCGGCCCGCGCGGCGGGGTCGCGCGTGCCGTGAAGCAGATGCGGGCGTACCTCGTCGAGCTGATCCACCGGAAGCGCGGGGACCTCGGGGACGACCTGATCTCCGGGCTGATCCGCGCCTCCGACCACGGTGAGCACCTCACCGAGAACGAGGCCGCGGCCATGGCGTTCATCCTGCTGTTCGCCGGGTTCGAGACCACCGTGAACCTCATCGGCAACGGCACGTACGCGCTGCTCCGCAACCCCGGTGAGCGCGCCCGCCTGCAGCGCTCCCTGGCCGCGGGGGAGACCGAGCTGCTGGCCACGGGAGTGGAGGAACTCCTGCGCCACGACGGGCCGGTGGAGCTGGCCACCTGGCGGTTCGCCACCGAGCCGCTCACCATCGGCGGGCAGCGGGTCGAGGTCGGCGACCCCGTCCTCGTCGTGCTCGCCGCCGCCGACCGCGACCCGGAGCGGTTCCCGGACCCGGACACGCTGGACCTCGCGCGGCGTGACAACCAGCACCTCGGGTACGGGCACGGCATCCACTACTGCCTGGGCGCGCCCCTCGCCCGGCTGGAGGGGCAGACCGCGCTCGCGACGCTGCTGACACGCCTTCCCGACCTGCGTCTTGGTGTGGATCCGGACGAACTGCGGTGGCGCGGCGGGCTCATCATGCGTGGGCTGCGCACCCTGCCCGTGCGGTTCACTCCCGAAGCAAGGTGACGCTCCGTCAATGCTGTGATCTTCGCGTAATCTCCCCGGCGCCGACTTGTGACTGACGTTCGAATGCCCTACGTTCACCGTCACCTCAGCAGTCACGCGAAAGGCCCACCGCATGCGCTCCGGCAACGGACGACACCGTCGACCCCGTCAGGCACCTGCTCTCGTCGTCGCGGCGGGGGTGACCGGTTCCGCGATCGCCCTGCCGCTGCTCGGCGCCGGCTCGGCGTCGGCGGCCGACGGCGCGACCTGGGACCGCGTCGCCGAGTGCGAGACCGGCGGCATGTGGAGCGCCGACCTCGGCAACGGCTACTACGGCGGGCTGCAGTTGTCGCAGGAGACCTGGCAGGCGTACGGCGGTGCGGAGTACGCCCCGCGCGCCGACCTCGCCAGCCGCGCCCAGCAGATAGACGTCGCGGAGAGGGTCCTCGCCGCGCGGGGCGCCGGCGCGTGGGAGACCTGCGCGCCGATCGCGGGCCTCACGACCGGTGGTGCGGCAACCCCGGACGCGGACGCCGGAGCCACGCCGTCCCCCAAGGACCCGGCGGCCCCGACGACCCCGGCCCCGACGCCCGACGCCTCCACCTCCCCCGACGCGGGCGACAAGGGCGCGACCGACACCTCCGGCGCGACCCCCGCGCCGTCGCAGGACGCGGTCCTTCCCGACCCGTCGGCCACGCCGACCGCGCCCGCCACGTCCTCCCCGACGGCGCCGGCATCGCCGGAGGCCCCGGCCGAGCAGCAGCCGGGCACGGGCAAGCACCGCGGCGAGCCCGCCAAGGAGGAGACCGCGGACCCGGCGGCCCCCGAAGGCACCGACGCCACCGTTCCCGACAATTCGGTCACCGGTCGCGAAAACGGCGGTCATGCCTCAAGGGGTGACGGAACGGCACGGGACGCGGGCGTCGTGGCCGCCGACGGTACGTACACCGTCCGCGAGGGCGACAACCTCTGGACCATCGCGGACACGCACGACCTCCCCGGCGGGTGGACGGCGCTCTACGACGCCAACCGAGAGGTGGTCGGCGCCGACCCGAACCTCATCCTGCCTGGCCAGAGCCTCGACCTGGACGGAAAGCAGGGATAGTTACGGGCTGAATGTCCGTTCTGCTCGAATGAGACATCGGTCTCTTTGCCCCAACTGGCCTGCGTGTGCCGCCCGGTCGGAGCGATTCGCCCCCCACCTGCGCAAACACCCGTATCGGGCAGGTGAGTAGGGGCGGATTGACCGCGATGTCCCCCTTTGAACTTCGGGTGGGTCTGTGCTTACCGTCGTGACCGCTCGCCACCGCGGGCTCCGTCCGACCGGTAACGCCGAATCCTGCCGCCGGGTGACGGAAACAGTCGACGCGTCAAGCGCCGTAGGCAGGAGCGGGGGACCCAAGGTAAGCGCCGCGGCCGGTCGTCGGGAGACGACGGGCCCGCCGGCTTGGGGTGAAGCCGCGCACCAGCGTGCGCGGCCGGGCACTCACCCGCCCGAACCCGACAGCTCACCTCGCAGGCGTCGGTGAGGAGGTTCGCCATGCTGCTTTCCGGCAAGGGCAAGCGCCGTCGTCCGTCCAAGGCCGTCCGGTTCGCCGCGTTCGCCGGCATCACCGGTGCCGCCGTCGCCGCCCCGCTGATGGGCGCCACGACCGCGAACGCCGCCACCGCCGCCGAGTGGGACCGCGTCGCGCAGTGCGAGTCCGGTGGCAACTGGTCCATCAACACCGGCAACGGCTACTACGGCGGCCTGCAGTTCTCCGCCTCCACCTGGGCCGCGTACGGCGGCACCGCGTACGCCTCGACCGCCGACCGGGCCACCAAGGCCCAGCAGATCGAGATAGCCGAGAAGGTCCTCGCGGGCCAGGGCAAGGGCGCCTGGCCGGTCTGCGGCGTCGGCCTGTCCAACGCCCCGTACGACGGAGGCTCCGCCGAGGCGGCCCCGGCCCAGCCGAAGCAGGAGACCACCGAGCGCGCCTCGCGCACCGAGACCCGCCCGGCCGCCACCCCGAAGCCCGCCAAGGCCCCGAAGGCCAAGGCCGTGAAGAAGGGTGACGGCGAGTACACCGTCGTCGCCGGCGACACGCTCGCCTCGATCGCCGAGGCCGAGGGCGTCAAGGGCGGCTGGAAGAAGCTGTACGAGCTCAACAAGGACGTCGTGGACGACGCCAACCTGATCTACCCGGGCCAGAAGCTCCACCTGGGCTGACCGCCCCTCGACTCCCCGGCCCGGCGCGCCTTCCCCCGTACGCGCCGGGCCGGGGGCTTTCCCGCCCGCCGATACACCCACTGGTGCGGCGCCAAAGTCGGGCAAAGCGGTCTGGAGCGGATGAGAGAAGCCCTGCTCAGGGTGATTACCCGTCAGTAATGCCTCCGAATTTTGCCCCGGAATGTCGACCGGTGTGCCCTTTTTCGTCCCAGGAGGCGGGCGGTCGCGGACCCCGGCCCCGGAGCCGGTTAGGCTCTTGCCGCAAGGACCGAAGAGACCCTGCACTCCATGCGTCACATCCCAGAAGGAGATGCTCGTGCCGTCCATCGACGTCGTCGTAGCCCGGGAAATCCTGGACTCCCGAGGCAACCCCACGGTCGAGGTCGAGGTCGGCCTCGACGACGGCAGCACCGGCCGTGCTGCCGTCCCGTCCGGTGCCTCCACCGGAGCGTTCGAGGCCCTCGAGCTCCGCGACGGTGACAAGGACCGCTACCTCGGCAAGGGTGTCGAGAAGGCCGTCCTCGCCGTCATCGAGCAGATCGGTCCGGAGCTCGTCGGCTACGACGCCACCGAGCAGCGGCTGATCGACCAGGCGATGTTCGACCTGGACGCCACCCCGGACAAGTCCTCGCTCGGCGCCAACGCCATCCTCGGCGTCTCCCTCGCCGTGGCGCACGCCGCCGCCGAGGCGTCCGACCTGCCGCTCTTCCGCTACCTGGGCGGCCCGAACGCGCACCTGCTGCCGGTGCCGATGATGAACATCCTGAACGGCGGCTCGCACGCCGACTCCAACGTGGACATCCAGGAGTTCATGATCGCCCCGATCGGCGCGGAGTCCTTCTCCGAGGCCCTGCGCTGGGGCGCCGAGGTCTACCACACCCTCAAGAAGGTCCTGAAGGACAAGGGCCTGTCCACCGGCCTCGGCGACGAGGGCGGCTTCGCCCCGAACCTGGACTCCAACCGCGCCGCGCTCGACCTCATCCTCGAGGCCATCAAGCAGGCCGGCTACACCCCGGGCAAGGACATCGCCCTGGCGCTCGACGTCGCCGCGTCCGAGTTCTACAAGGACGGCGCCTACGAGTTCGAGGGCAAGTCCCGCACGGCCGCCGAGATGACGGACTACTACGCCGAGCTGGTCGAGGCGTACCCGCTGGTCTCCATCGAGGACCCGCTGTTCGAGGACGACTGGGACGGCTGGAAGACCATCACCGAGAAGCTCGGCTCGAAGGTCCAGCTCGTCGGCGACGACCTGTTCGTCACCAACCCGGAGCGCCTGGCCCGCGGCATCGAGGAGGGCGCCGCCAACGCGCTGCTCGTCAAGGTCAACCAGATCGGCTCGCTCACCGAGACCCTGGACGCCGTCGAGCTGGCCCAGCGCAACGGCTTCAAGTGCATGATGTCCCACCGCTCCGGCGAGACCGAGGACGTCACCATCGCCGACCTGGCCGTCGCCACCAACTGCGGCCAGATCAAGACCGGCGCCCCGGCCCGCTCCGAGCGTGTCGCCAAGTACAACCAGCTGCTGCGCATCGAGGAGATCCTCGACGACGCCGCGGTGTACGCCGGCCGCAGCGCCTTCCCGCGCTTCCGCCCCGCGAACCAGTAAGCACAGCGCCCTGCGAACCAGTAAGCACAGGCGCCCCGCGAGCTGAGCACGCCCGTAGATACGTACGTCCCCGGCCACGGTCCCGTACCGTGTCCGGGGACGTCGTACGTACGAAGGGGCGAAGGGGCGAGCCGATGGCGACGCAGAACCGGGACCGGTTCTCGACCGCGACGAGGCTGCGGCTGCTCGGCGAGCAGACCGCCGCGCGGGTCTACCGCTCGCAGAACCGCCGCCAGGCGCGCCGGTCCCGGCTCACCGGGCGGGCGGCATTCCTCGCCCTCGTCGTGTGCTCGATGATCGTGGCGCTCGCCTATCCCATGCGGCAGTACGTCTCCCAGCAGGGCGAGATCGCCGAGCAGGAGCGGCTGGCCGAGGAGGCGCGCGTCCGTGTCGAGCGGCTGCGCGACGAGAAGGCACGGCTCCAGGACGATGCCTACGTCCGGCGGCTCGCCCGCGAGCACCTGCACTACGTGATGCCGGGCGAGACCGGCTTCATCATGAACGACCCCGACGCGGCGCGGGAGCGCCGCACCGACCAGGGCGGGGCCGACCGGCCCTGGTACTCCAACGTCTGGAACGGCGTCGACAGCGCCGACCAGGACAACCGATAGCCCCACAGGATCAAGGCAGGCATGGAAACGCCCCCTCCGCAGACCGAACGCACCGAGCCGACCGAGGCCGACGTCGCGGCCTTCAAGGAACAGCTCGGCCGGCCCCCGCGCGGTCTGCGCGCCATCGCGCACCGCTGCCCGTGCGGCAACCCCGACGTGGTGGAGACCGCGCCCCGGCTCCCCGACGGCACGCCGTTCCCGACCACGTACTACCTCACCTGCCCGCGCGCCAACTCCGCCATCGGCACGCTGGAGGCCGAGGGCGTCATGAAGGAGATGACCGAGCGGCTGCGCGAGGACCCGGAGCTGGCCGCCGCCTACCGGGCCGCGCACGAGGACTACATCGCCCGCCGGGACGCCATCGAGGTCCTGGAGGGCTTCCCCAGCGCCGGCGGCATGCCGGACCGGGTGAAGTGCCTGCACGTCCTCGTCGGCCACTCGCTGGCCGCCGGCCCCGGGGTCAACCCGCTGGGCGACGAGGCCATCGCGATGCTGCCCGAGTGGTGGGCCAAGGGCCCGTGCGTGCAGGTCGACCGGAGCGCCGAGGAGAAGGAGCCGCAGCAGTGAAGAGGGTCGCCGCCATCGACTGCGGGACGAACTCCATCCGCCTGCTGGTCGCCGACGTCGACCCGGCGGCCGGCACGATCACCGACCTCGACCGGCGCATGACGATCGTCCGGCTCGGCCAGGGCGTCGACCGGACGGGCCGCCTCGCCCCCGAGGCGCTGGAGCGGACCTTCGCGGCCTGCCGCGAGTACGCGGCCGTCATCAAGGAACTGGGCGCGGAGCGGCTGCGGTTCGTGGCCACGTCCGCGTCGCGCGACGCGGAGAACCGGGACGAGTTCGTCCGCGGGGTGCTCGACATCCTGGGCGTGGAGCCGGAGGTCGTCACGGGCGACCAGGAGGCCGAGTTCTCCTTCACCGGCGCCACCAAGGAACTGCCGGGCACCGACGAGTACCTGGTGGTGGACATCGGCGGCGGCTCCACGGAGTTCGTCGTCGGCAGCGCGCACGTCCGGGCCGCCCGCTCCGTCGACATCGGCTGCGTCCGGCTGACGGAGCGCCACGTCCGCACCGACCCGCCGTCGGAGGCGGAGGTCGCGGCGATCCGCGCGGACGTCACGGCCGCGCTCGACCTCGCCGAGCAGACCGTCCCCCTGCGCGAGACGCGCACCCTGGTCGGCCTCGCCGGCTCCGTCACGACGGTCGCCGCCATCGCCCTGGGCCTCCGGGAGTACGACTCGGCGGCCATCCACCGCTCCCGCATCGGCTACGACCAGGTCGCCGAGGTCACGGCCCGCCTCCTCGGCATGACCCACGACGAGCGCGCCGCGATCCCGGTGATGCACCCGGGCCGCGTCGACGTCATCGGCGCGGGCGCACTGGTCCTGCGCGAGATCATGGACCGCGTCGGCGCCCAGGAGGTCGTGGTCAGCGAACACGACATCCTGGACGGAATCGCCTGGTCGGTGGTGCTCGACCCGCGTTGAGGGGCGGACCTCGAACCGCGCGCCGTGGACGCCGACGACGGTGCGAGGCGGGACGCTACGGATTGCGCCGGACGTCCCGCCGGTCGCCCACCTTGACGACGAGGACGACGAGTTCACCGTCTTCGACCTGGTAGGCGACCCGGTAGCTGCCGACCTGGAGTCGGTGGAGCCCCGACGGGCCGGTGAGTTTCTCGACGTCGGCGTCCTCGCGGTGGGTCGTCGCCGAGCGCGGTCAGTGCGGCCAGGACGCGCATGGCGTCGGGCCGGCTGATGGCGCGGAGCTGCCGCTGTGCCGCCGTGGTGAACCGGAAGGCGTACTTCACGCCGCCTCGCCGTCATGATCGGTGAACAGAACCACGGCCGCCACCAGTACGCCGTTGCGCGTGATGACCGTCGGAATGCCTTCCTCGGCCCGGTTGAGGAGCCCGGTCGGCTCGGCGCGCTACTGGCCGGTAGTCATGCCTCGCGGAAAAGGTTCGTGAAGTTCTTCACAAGGAAAAGGGCCCTGAAGGGGGGTCCACAGGCCCTTGTGGGCCTTACAGACACCCTGCGGGGACTCTTTCGGGCCCATCTTTCGTAAGCCCAGGCGTGTTTCGACCGTGTGAACAAAGGCGGGCGCTCGTGGTTACGGAGGGCTCTCCGGTCCAGTTCACGGGGGGTGATGAGGGTGTGAACAACGTCCTCCGTTACACCCTGGTTCCCGGACGGCGCCATGACCTCGGTCACGTGGGCCGCGCAGTGTAGCAGAGGTCTCCTCGAACCTTGTGAAGGGGCGCACGAGCGACCCCCCGGACGGGGGTGGATACTCGACTCATGAGCACCACGGAGCGTCCCAGGATCCTCGTAGTAGGCGGAGGGTACGTAGGCCTGTACGCAGCTCGACGCATCCTGAAGAAGATGCGCTACGGCGAGGCGACCGTCACGGTCGTCGACCCGCGCTCGTACATGACGTACCAGCCCTTCCTCCCCGAAGCCGCCGCCGGCAGCATCTCGCCGCGGCACGTCGTCGTCCCGCTGCGGCGCGTGCTGCCCAAGGCCGAGGTCCTCACCGGCCGGGTCACCACCATCGACCAGGACCGCAAGGTCGCCACGATCGCGCCGCTCGTCGGCGAGGCGTACGAGCTGCCGTTCGACTACCTGGTCATCGCGCTCGGCGCGGTCTCCCGTACCTTCCCGATCCCCGGCCTCGCCGAGCAGGGCATCGGCATGAAGGGCATCGAGGAGGCCATCGGCCTGCGCAACCACGTCCTCGAGCAGCTCGACAAGGCTGACTCCACGACCGACGAGGAGGTCCGCCGCAAGGCGCTCACCTTCGTCTTCGTCGGCGGTGGCTTCGCGGGCGCGGAGACCATCGGCGAGGTCGAGGACATGGCCCGCGACGCCGCCAAGTACTACAAGAACGTGTCCCGCGAGGACATGCGCTTCATCCTGGTCGACGCCGCCGACAAGATCCTCCCCGAGGTGGGCCCCAAGCTCGGCAAGTACGGCAAGGAGCACCTGGAGGGCCGGGGTGTCGAGGTCTACCTCTCGACGTCCATGGACTCCTGCGTCGACGGCCACGTCGTGCTGAAGAACGGCCTCGAGGTCGACTCCAACACGATCGTGTGGACCGCCGGTGTGAAGCCGAACCCGGCGCTCGCCCGCTTCGGCCTGCCGCTCGGCCCCCGCGGCCACGTCGACTGCGACACCACGCTCCAGGTCAAGGGCACCGACTACATCTGGGCCGCGGGCGACAACGCCCAGGTCCCGGACCTCGTCGGCCGCAAGGCGGGCAACGAGAACGCCTGGTGCCCGCCGAACGCCCAGCACGCGCTGCGCCAGGCCAGGGTCCTCGGCGACAACGTGGTGTCCGGCATGCGGGGCTTCCCGCAGAAGGACTACGAGCACGCCAACAAGGGTGCCGTCGCCGGCCTCGGCCTGCACAAGGGCGTGGCGATGATCGTCATGGGCAAGATGAAGATCAAGCTCAAGGGCCGTCTCGCCTGGTACATGCACCGTGGCTACCACGGTCTGGCCATGCCGACCTGGAACCGCAAGATCCGCGTCTTCGCGGACTGGACGCTCGCCATGTTCCTCAAGCGCGAGGTCGTCTCGCTCGGCGCCATCGAGTCGCCGCGCGAGGAGTTCTACGAGGCCGCCAAGCCGGCCCCGGCTCCGGCCGCCGCCTCCTCCGCCCCGGAGAAGGCCAAGGCGTCCTGACGCCGAGCACCGATCCAGCCCCGAGGGGCCGCCCGCCATCCGTGGTGCGGGCGGCCCCTCGGCGCGTTTCCGTGCGCGTCAAGGGCGTGCGCCGGCGGCCCGTGTGCGGCGGATGCGTAAATTGCCCGCGACGAGGCGTGGTTTCGGGACTGCATTCCGTGGCCGTCGGTGTTTACGTGGTGCTGAGCATTTCTGGACTCCACCGTCACGGAGGTGTGCACCATGTCCGACGCCGCTTCGCGGCTGGCCGCGCTCGCCGAGGAACTGATGGGCGTCCCGCTCCCGGTCCGGATCCGTGCCTGGGACGGCAGTGAGGCCGGGCCACCGGACGCGCCCACGCTGATCGTCCGTCACCGGCGGGCGCTGCGGCGGATGGTGTGGAAGCCGGGCGAGCTGGGCCTCGCCCGGGCGTGGGTGGCCGGGGAGATCGACGTGCGGGGCGACCTCTACGAGGCGCTCGACCGGCTCGCCGGGCTCGTCTGGGAGCGCGGCCACGACGCCAAGGACCCCGTCCACCTCGTCCGCGACCCGCGCCTGCGCGCCGCCGCGCGCGAACTGCTCCGGCTCGCCGGCCCCTGGCCGCCGCCCGCGCCGCCCGCCGAGGAGGTCCGCCGCCGCAGCGGCCCCCTGCACACCAAGGTCCGCGACCGGCGGGCCATCAGCCACCACTACGACGTCGGCAACGACTTCTACGAGCTGGTCCTCGGCCCGTCGATGGTGTACTCGTGCGCCTACTGGAGCGAGGGCGGCACCCTGGAGGACGCCCAGCGCGACAAGCTGGACCTCATCTGCCGCAAGCTCGCGCTGAAGGAGGGCGACCGGCTCCTCGACGTCGGCTGCGGCTGGGGCTCGATGGCCATGCACGCCGCCCGCCACTACGGCGTCACCGTCGTCGGCATCACGCTGAGCGCCGAGCAGGCCGCCTACGCCCGCAAGCGGATCGCCGACGAGGGCCTGACCGACCGGATCGAGATCCGCGTCCAGGACTACCGGGACGTCAGGGACGGGCCGTACGACGCGATCTCGTCGATCGGGATGGCCGAGCACGTCGGCGCCGTCCGCTACCGGGAGTACGCCGACGACCTGTACGCGCTGCTGAAGCCGGGCGGGCGGCTCCTGAACCACCAGATCGCCCGCCGCCCCGAGCGCAACGAGGAGGACTACCGGGTCGACGAGTTCATCGACGCGTACGTCTTCCCCGACGGCGAGCTGGCCCCCGTCGGGCGCACCACCGCGACCCTGGAGGAGGCCGGCTTCGAGGTCCGGGACATCGAGGCCATCCGCGAGCACTACGCCCTCACCCTGCGCCAGTGGGTGGCGAACCTGGAGGCCCACTGGGACGAGGCCGTACGCCTCACCTCGCCCGGCCGCGCCCGGATCTGGCGGCTCTACATGGCCGCCTCCGCGATCTCCTTCGAGCGCAACAGGATCGGCGTGAACCAGATCCTCGCCGTGAAGACCCCCGAGAGCGGCGCGTCGGGGATGCCGCTGCGCTCCCGCATCTGGAGTGCCGGCAGCGGTCGTTGATACGTTCGACCCTTCCAGCTCGTCGAGACGGGTGGCCGTTCACCGCGGTACGCGGGAACGGCCACCGGCTCGTTCACCGCAGTATGAGGGGGAGTTCCGTGCGCCGCCGCGCCACCTGGCTGCTCGGCATCATCGCCGCCGCCGGCCTCGCCGCCGCCACCACCGCGCCCGCGGGGGCGGAGGCGGGGACCGTCACCACCAGCGCCGTCTTCAACGACCCGGCAGGCGACACCGCCGCCCAGAGCCGCATCCGCGACCACGTCGTGGACCTGATCGGGCGCGCCCCGGCCGGCTCCGAGATCAGCGTCGCGATGTACACGTTCACCGAGGACCCGGTCTCGCTGGCGCTCATCGCCGCCAAGGACCGGGGCGTCCGCGTCCGGGTGATCCTCGACCACACGTCCGTCACCATGACGGGCGGCGAGTACGACCGCCTGGCGACCGGGCTCGGCACCGACCGCACGCAGCCGTCCTGGGTGTACGCCTGCCCGGCCGGGCGCGGCTGCATCGGCACCCGCAAGCTGCCGAACGACAGCGACGGGGCCATCAACCACAACAAGTTCTTCCTCTTCTCCTCCACCGGAGGAGCGGACAAGGTGGCCGTGCAGACCTCCGCCAACATGACGAACACCCAGCGCACCGACCTGTTCAACAACGCGGTGACGATCGTCGACAGCGGCCTGTACGACATCTACCGGGGCTACTTCACCGACCTGCTGTCCTACGGCACGTCCGCCACCGGGCTCAGCCACTACTACCGGATGCCCACCAGTACGACCGGCCCGTACAAGACGTACTTCTTCCCGCGCGAGGAGTCGGCCTGGACGACGTACGACAACGACGCGTCGACCGACACCGTGAAGCTGGTCCTCGACAACGTCGGCTGCGCGGGCGGCACACGGGTCGGCGTGGCGGCCAACCTGTTCACGCGCGACGAGGTCGCCGCGAAGCTCGTCGAGCTCCAGCAGGCGGGCTGCACGGTGACGCTCGCCCACGACGCCGCGCCCGGTTCGATGGGGTCCGCCGTGGCGAACGTCCTCGCGGGCCGGCTCGCCGCGCAGGAGGGCTGCTACGAGTCCCGCGAGACGGGCAAGCCGGTCGGGCTGCACTCCAAGTACGTGCTCGTCGAGGGCACGTACAACGGCGTCGCCGGCCGCAAGCTGGTCTTCACGGGCAGCCACAACCTCACCTACCCGGCGCTGCGGGCCAACGACGAGACGCTGCTGAAGATCGACGACCCCGCGCTGTACGACGCGTTCAAGGCCGACCACGACCGCCTGATGAGCTACTGCGCGGGCAGCTGACGGGCATCCGGACACACGGAAGGGCCGGGCTCCCGTCAGGAGCCCGGCCCTTCGCCGTACCGTGCCGCCTACTCGGCCTTGATGGCGTTCAGCATGTTGAGCTTCGCCGCGCTGCGCGCCGGCCACATCGCGGCCAGCACGCCGACCAGCCCGGCCAGCAGGAGGAAGAGGCCGACCCGGTCCCAGGGGATGACCAGGGCGTAGTCCGGCAGGCTCTTCCGGAGGGTCTCGCCGATCGCCCAGCCGAGGAACGAGCCGAGACCGATGCCGACCACCGCGCCGAAGAGGGAGATGACGACGGCCTCCAGCCGGACCATCCGCTTCACCCGGCGGCGGTCCAGACCGATCGCCCGCAGCATGCCGATCTCCTGCTGCCGCTCGAAGACGGACATCGCCAGGGTGTTCACCACACCGAGGACCGCGATGATCAGCGCCATCGCCAGCAGCCCGTACATGATGTTCAGCATCATGTTGATCATGCCGCCGAACTGGTCACGGATGGCCTGCTTGTCCATCACGGTGATGGCCGGGTTGTCGCCGAGGGCGTCGATCAGCGCCTTCTCGTTCTTGGCCGTCTGACCGCCGTCCATCGTCACGAAGATCTGCGGGATGTACGGCTTCACCTCGTGCGGGTTCATGACCTTCGTGTCGGCCAGGACCGGCGAGAGGAACTCGCTGTCCTTGTAGGTGGCGCCGACCGTCAGCTTGCCCTTCTTGCCGTCGTTGAAGGTGACCGGCAGTGTGTCGCCGACCTTCCAGCCGCGCTTCTTGGCCGTCGAGTCGGCGACGGCGATCTGCCCCCGGCCGAGCGTGTCCAGCGAGCCGCCGGTGACGTCGACGCGCAGGACCTTGTCGATCGTGGCCGCGGTGACCGCCGAGACGGAGGCCCAGTCGCCCTTGACCTCGAAGGAGGCGGCCTGCTGGGGCGAGACCGCCGTGACGCCGGGGGCCTTCTCCAGGGCGGTCAGCGCCGACTGGTCGAGGGCGCCGCTGCCGGCCATGGTGACCATGTAGTCGGCCTTGATGTTGTCCGTCGTCATCTTGTCGAGGGACCGGCCGACCGTGACGCCCAGCACCGACAGACCGGTGACCAGGGTCAGACCGATCGCCAGCGCCGAGGCGGTGGCGCCGGTACGGCGGGGGTTGCGGACCGCGTTCTGCCCGGCGAGCTTGCCTGCCACACCGAACGGGCCGGTGAGCAGCGGACGGACGAGCGCGATCACGGGGCGGGACAGCAGCGGGATCAGCACGATCACACCGATCAGGCTGAGGAACGCGCCGCCGGCGATGGCGTACCGGCCCGTCTCGCCGCTCTTCATCGCGCCGAGCACGATCATGGCGCCGCCGATCGCGGTGATGAACGCGCCGATCGTGTTGCGCACGACCAGGGACTTCGTGGAGGGCGCCGTGTGCAGGCTGGTCATCGCGGCGACCGGGGGGATCTTCGCGGCCCGGCGGCCGGGCAGCCAGGCGGCGAGCATCGTGATGAGCACACCGACCGCGAACGCGGAGATCACCGGGGTCGAACCGATCACCAGGTCGCCGGAGGGCACCTTCACCTCGAAGGCCGACATCCCGGACCGCAGGCCCACCGCGAGGCCGATGCCCAGCGCGAGGCCCACCACGGAGGCGACCAGGCCGACCACCGCGGCCTCCATGAGGACCGAGCGGGTGATCTGCTTGCGGGAGGCACCGACGGCGCGCATCAGGGCGACTTCCTTGGTGCGCTGGGCCACCAGCATCGTGAAGGTGTTCGAGATCAGGAAGATGCCGACGAACAGGGCGATGCCCGCGAAGGCCAGCAGCATCTGGTTGAGGGAGCCGAGCCCGCTCTCGATGTCCTTGGCCTGCTGCTCGGCGAGGGCCTGGCCGGTCTGGGCCTCGGCGTTCTCCGGCAGCAGCGGCTCGACCGCCTTGAGCAGGGCGTCGTCGTCGGCGCCGGGCGCGGCCGTGACGGTCACGTCCTTGTAGTAGCCCGGCTTGAGGAACAGCTGCTGGGCGACCTTCGCGTCGAACAGGACGAGGCTGCCACCGGCGCTGACGGCGCCGTCGTCGGTGGTGAAGACACCCTGGAGCGTGTACTCCTTCACCGGGCCGTTGGTGGCGACCCGCACGGAGTCGCCGACCTTGTACCTGCCCTTGTCGGCGGTGTCCTTGTCGAGGGCTATCTGGTCGGCCTTCACGGGGCCGGAGCCCTCGACGAAGTCGTACGCCGCGTCCTTGCCGTCCTTGCCGGGGGCGAAGTTGGAGCCCTTGTTGGACCAGCCGACGCCGATCAGCTTGCCGTTCGGGTCGGCGACCCCGGCGAAGCCGTCGACGAGTCCCGTCGCGGAGGCGACGCCGTCGAGGCCGGCGACCTTGTCGAGGGTCTGCTGGGAGATCCCCGGCTGCTGCTTGGGGTCGTCGGGGTTCGCGTAGGAGGTGACGGCGACCGCGACCTTGTCGTAGCTCTTGGCGGACTGGTTGCGGAAGGCCTCGTTGAGGGTGTCGGTGAAGACCAGGGTGCCGGAGACGAAGGCGACGCCGAGCATGACGGCGAGCACGGTCATCAGCAGCCTGGCCTTGTGCGCGAGCACATTGCGCAGGGCGGTACGGAACATGAGTCGTGTCCTGGAGTGGGTGTCCGGTGGCGCAGCCGGGCGGGGCGCCGGGCCGGGGTGGCGTGGTCGGGTGCCTGGGCCGGGCCCGGGTCAGCTGGTGCGGCCCTTGGCGTCGAACTCCTTCATGCGGTCCAGCACGCCGTCCGCCGTCGGGTTCAGCATCTCGTCGACGATCCGGCCGTCCGCCAGGAAGATCACGCGGTCGGCGTACGACGCGGCCACCGGGTCGTGCGTGACCATGACGACCGTCTGGCCCAGCTCGCGCACCGAGTTCCGCAGGAAGCCGAGGACCTCCGCGCCCGACCGGGAGTCGAGGTTTCCGGTCGGCTCGTCACCGAAGATGATCTCCGGGCGGGAGGCCAGCGCGCGGGCCACGGCCACACGCTGCTGCTGGCCGCCGGAGAGCTGGGCGGGCCGGTGGCCCAGCCGCCCGGACAGGCCCACCATGTCGATGACCTTCCGCACCCACTCCTGGTCGGGCTTGCGGCCCGCGATGTCCATGGGCAGCGTGATGTTCTCCAGCGCCGTCAGCGTCGGCAGCAGGTTGAAGGCCTGGAAGATGAAGCCGATCTTGTCGCGGCGCAGCTGCGTCAGCTGCTTGTCCTTCAGCGCGCCCAGCTCGGTGTCGCCGATCCGGACGGAGCCGGCGGAGAAGCTGTCCAGGCCGGCCACGCAGTGCATCAGGGTCGACTTGCCGGACCCGGAGGGGCCCATGATCGCGGTGAACTCGCCCTGCCGGAAGTCCACGGTCACCCGGTCCAGGGCGACCACCTGGGTCTCACCCTCTCCGTAGACCTTGGACAGATCCGTGGCGCGGGCGGCCACCGCGGTGGCGCGGTGAACGGTCGGGGTGGGGATCACGGGGTGGGCTCCTGTCGTGCATGGCGTTTTCGAGGACCCCTCCATCGTCGGCGCGGGCCCGCCGCCGGGCGTCCGTCCCCGTGCCCGTTCCCGGGGCCATCTGGAGTCTGACCGCGCGGACCGCCCCTCCTCCTCAGGTATGACGGCGCCCCTGAGACACCCGTCCGGGGGTGTGCGGCGTCCCGGCGGCGGCGACTTTCCGTCATTCCGTGGGACATGCCTTTGCGCCCGCGAGCCCCCCGCGAGTGCCCCGCAGCGCCCCTGACCTGTGCTGACGCACCCTCAGACGTCAATAAAATAAGACAACATCGGGCCACTCTTCCGCTGTTCGGGGGACGCACCCGGATAGGCTCGTGTGCCAACGCGGAGCCGCGCACCATGCCCGGATGGTGGAACGCAGACACGGCGAGCTTAAACCTCGCTGGCCTTTCGGCCGTGCCGGTTCGAGTCCGGCTCCGGGCACTCGCCGCTCGGGGAGGACCGGGCTCGACACGCAGACCCTGCGTGATCGTGCTCGGAATGAGAGAAAGATCCTCCCCGAGCACTAGGGTGTTTCTTTTGCTTCCCCATTACGCTGGTCCCAAGGCCGCGCACGGCGGCCATGGAGGAGTGAGATGAGGAGCAGCAACCCGGTCTTCTCGCGACGGGGGTTCAGCCGCGACAACGGCTACGCGGGCTTCAACGCGCAGCAGCAGGCCGGGGGCCCCGCCGCTGGAACCAACCCGTACGCGACGAATCCGTACGCCACCAACCCCTACGCCCAGCAGGACGGCCAGCTGGGCGCGCCGACGCAGGCCCCCGCCCGCACCGGCGTCATGACCATCGACGACGTGGTGTCGCGCACCGCCATCACGCTCGGCACGGTCTTCGTCACGGCGGCTCTCGCCTGGTTCCTGCTGCCGGTCGACCCGGCGAACCTGGGCAAGTCGTACGGCATCGCCATCGGCGCGGCCCTGGTGGCCTTCGTCTTCGCGATGATCCAGTCGTTCAAGCGCAAGGCGTCGCCCGCGCTGATCCTCGCGTACGCGGCCTTCGAGGGCGTTTTCCTCGGCGTGATCTCCAGCGCCGTCACCACGTACGTGACGGCGGGCGCGGTCCCGCAGGCGGTGCTCGGCACGATGTCGGTCTTCGCCGGTGTGCTCATCGCCTACAAGATGCGCTGGATCCGCGTCACGCGCCGTTTCTACGGCTTCGTGATGGCGGCCGCGATCGGCTTCGTGCTGCTGATGGCGGTGAACATGCTGTTCGCCGTGTTCGGCGGCGGTGACGGCCTGGGCTTCCGCAGCGGCGGCCTCGGGATCATGTTCGGCATCATCGGCATCATCCTCGGCGCGTGCTTCCTGGCCCTGGACTTCAAGCAGGTCGAGGACGGCATCACCTACGGTGCCCCGCGTGAGGAGTCGTGGCTGGCCGCCTTCGGTCTGACCATGACGCTCGTGTGGATCTACATGGAGTTCCTGCGCCTGGTGCAGATCTTCGCCGGCGAGGACTGATCCCCGTACGGCGAGGAGGGCCCGTCCGGCACACCGCCGGACGGGCCCTCCGTCGTTTCCGCCGGGGTTTCCTTTCGCTAGAGCAGCTTGCGCGCCGCACGCCTCAGGTCGTACTCGTGGATGATCGCTTTGGCGTGTCCGTACGCGAGGTCGTATTCGCTCCGGAGCCAGCTGACCTTCTCCTCGAAGCGGACGAGGGAGGGTCCTTCCTCGACGGTGCGAAGCCAGTCGGACACTTCACGACCGGTGCAGTGGGGAATTCGGGAGAGCAGATTTCGATGGGTCTCTTCGGAGAAGACTTGGGACATCGGCGCCTCCGGACGCTCCGCGCGTGTGCTCCTTCACGTCACGGTGCCTGAGCGTTCGCCCGTTGGCAACAGTGCCGTCACGGCGCATAGGGTCGCGGCGTGCACGATACGACTGAACTCACCCAGGCCGTCGAACGCTTCGCGGACCGTCTGCGGGCCGCCCCGCAGAGCCGCCTCCAGCGCGGCGCGGCCGCCCAAGGGCTGGGCGCGGCACGGGAGTTGGCCCTGCGGGCACAGCGCATGGAGGCCCCCGGGAAGCCGCCGGTGACCATGCCGGACGCCGGTGTGTTCACGGTCGCGGACCAGCTGCTGGTGGCCGGAACGGATTTCGTGGAGGCGTGGAAGACGGCCTCGGCCGGCTCCCGGGACGACGCCTCGCGTCAGGAGGCGCTCCGCGCGGAGCTGGACGAGGCCGTGGCACTCGTACAGGAGGCGGCCGCCACGGCGGCGCTGTAGCCCGGGGTGAGCCCGGAAGCCGGTCAGAGCGAGGCGATGACCCGGTCGGCGAGGATGTACACGTTGTCGTCGGTGTCGTCGCCGCAGGAGAACGTCAGGGCGTACGCCCCGGAGACGCCCGAGCCGCCCAGCAGGACGGGCGTGGCGCCGCCGCGCAGGGCCGCGGCGAGCCGCTCGGCGGTCTCCCGGTGGCCGGGCGTCATGCACAGCGTGGTGCCGTCGGCGAAGACGTAGACGTCCAGCGTGCCGAGCGGGCCGGGGCGCACGTCGGTGAGCGCCGTACGGGAGGCGGCCAGTTCCTCCAGGCGCGCCACCGTGCGCTCGTGGTCCGTGACGACGGGCGTCTGGACCGGCACGAAGTCGGGGTGCGAGGGGTGGCGGCGGCGGGCCGCGGCCAGCTCGGGGGAGTCCTCGGCGTACTCGTACTCGCCCGCGCCCGCCGGCTCCGCGAGGTCGGGCAGCTCGGCCAGGTCCGCGAGGGCGTCGAGCCCGTCGGCGTAGTCCGCGTCGAGGTCCAGCGCCTCCAGCGCCTCCAGACCGGCGAAGTCCGCCTGGCGCGGCACGAAGTACGGGCCGTCGTCGGCGCCCAGAGGGCCGCCGCCCGCCAGCAGGGAGCCGGGGGCGTCGGCGGCGTCACGGGCCTCCTGCGCGGCCCAGAACGCCCGCGCCTCGGCCAGCTCGCGCTCCCGCTCCTCGGCCAGCGCCTCGGCGACGGCGGCGCGTATCTCGTCCGCCGTCGAAGCCGCCGAAGCGGCCGCGGCGGCGGCGTCGCCGGAGTCCTCGGTGCCGCGGGCGTGCGGGACCGCCGGGGCCTGGCCGCCGGTGAGGGAGGCGGCGAGGTCCGTGCGCAGGGCGGTGATCTGCTTGCGCAGCCCGTGAACGGCGTGCAGGGCAGCGGCGCCCACGGCCGTGGCGGTGGCCGTGGTCAGCAGCAGGGCGAGAGACATGGCGCTCACTGACTTACTCCCGGTTTCAATCGATCCCCCGCACTTCCTACATCAGCTTGTCGTGGCTGTGGCCCCGGTGTCAGTGCATTACGTCACGAAATGGACAGGTCTTTGGGCCCGATGTTTCCCGCTCCCACGGCGGTGACCTGCATAAACGAATCTCCCCCGGGAGATAGGTCACATCCTGGGGGAGATTCGGTCACGGCTGGGACGCGACGCGGTTGGCGCGGGACCCGTCAGGACAGGCGCTCGATCACCATCGCCATGCCCTGACCGCCGCCCACGCACATCGTCTCCAGGCCGAACTGCTTGTCGTGGAACTGCAGGCTGTTGATCAGCGTGCCGGTGATCCGGGCGCCGGTCATGCCGAAGGGGTGGCCGACGGCGATGGCGCCACCGTTGACGTTCAGCTTGTCGAGCGGGATGCCCAGGTCCTTGTAGGAGGGGATCACCTGGGCGGCGAACGCCTCGTTGATCTCGACCAGGTCGATGTCGCTCATCGTCAGGCCCGCGCGCCGCAGCGCCTGCTTGCTGGCCTCGACCGGGCCGAGGCCCATGATCTCGGGGGAGAGGCCGGAGACGCCGGTGGAGACGATCCGGGCGAGCGGGGTCAGGCCCAGCTCCCGCGCCTTCGTGTCGGACATGATCACCAGGGCGGCGGCGCCGTCGTTGAGCGGGCAGCAGTTGCCCGCGGTGACCCGGCCGTCGGGGCGGAACACCGGCTTGAGGCCCGCGACGCCCTCCATGGTGACGCCCGCGCGCGGCCCGTCGTCCTTGCTGACCACGGTGCCGTCCGGGAGGGTCACCGGGGTGATCTCGCGCTCCCAGAAGCCGTTCTTGATGGCCTGCTCGGCGAGGTTCTGGGACCGTACGCCGAACTCGTCCATCTCCTCGCGCGTGACGCCCTTGAGGCGCGCCAGGTTCTCGGCGGTCTGGCCCATCGCGATGTACGCGTCGGGGACCAGGCCGTCCTCGCGCGGGTCGTGCCAGTCCGTGCCCTCCTGCTCGGCGCGGGCCGCCGTGCGGGCCTCGGCCTCGGCGAAGAGCGGGTTGTGCGTGTCCGGCAGGGTGTCGGAGTTGCCCTTCACGAACCGCGAGACCATCTCGACGCCCGCGGAGATGAAGACGTCGCCCTCGCCCGCCTTGATGGCGTGCATCGCCATACGGGACGTCTGGAGCGAGGAGGAGCAGTAGCGGGTGATCGTGCAGCCCGGCAGGTGGTCCATGCCCATCTGCACGGCGACGATACGGCCCAGGTTGTTGCCCTGCTCGCCGCCGGGCAGACCGCAGCCCAGCATCAGGTCGTCGATGTCGCGCGGGTCCAGCCCGGGGACCTTGGCGAGGGCGGCCTGGATGATCGTCGCGGTCAGGTCGTCGGGCCGCAGGTCCTTGAGGGAGCCCTTGAAGGCCCGGCCGATGGGGGAGCGGGCGGCAGAGACGATCACGGCTTCGGGCATCACGGCTCCAGGGTGTCTGTCGGTGGACTGAGAGGGAAGTTACCCCTGCGTAGCGCCCGGGTCACCGCTCTGTGGGTGTGACCCCGGACGCATTTCTAAGCGCACGCTCACTGATCGGCGTCGCCGATCCTTGGCCTCCGGAACGCCTGCCCACGGTGGTGCCGTGTAGTCCGGCGGTTCTTTTCCCCACCCCGCCCCTTCCCGAAATCGGGGGCTCCGCCCCCGAACCCCCGCTCCTCAAACGCCGGAGGGGCTGATTTTCCGCCCGAGGTTACGGGGCCGGAGGGGCTGAAATCAGCCCGTCCGGCGTTTGAGGACGAGCGCCGAAGGCGCGATACGGGGGTCCGGGGGCGGAGCCCTTGGGTGCCGAGCCCCTACAAGGCCGGGGGCTCGGTGGGCTCCGGGGCCGGGGTGACGAGGCGGCGGCGTCTGCGGTGTTTCAGGAGGGCCCACGGCGCCCGTACGCCCGTGACCTCGGTGCCGGCCTCCTCCGCCGCCTCCGCGGCCGCCTGTGCCACCGGCAGCATGCCCTCGTGGCGCTCCGCCTCCAGCCGCTCCGGCTCGGGCCACACCCCCAGCACCGCGCACACCGTCGGCAGCACCGCCATCGCCGCGGTCGCGTAGCCCTCCGCCGACGGGTGGTAGTTGTCCGCGCCGAACATCTCCCGCGGGTTCGCCGCGAACTCCGGACCCAGCAGGTCGCCCAGCGACACCGTGCTGCCGCCCTGCTCCACGACCACGATGGTCTGCGCCGCCGCCAGCTGGCGCGACAGCCGCCGCGCGAACCAGCGCAGCGGCTGGTACACCGGCTCGATCGTGCCCAGGTCCGGGCACGTCCCCACCACCACCTGCGAACCCGCGTCCCGCAGCCGCCGGACCGTCTCCGACAGGTAGCGCACCGACTGGGTGGCGGACATCCGGTGCGTCACGTCGTTCGCGCCGATCATGATCACGCAGACGTCCGGGACCCGCCCGGGGTGCGCGAGCAGCAGCGTGACCTGCCGCTCCAGGTCGTCGGAGCGCGCCCCGGGCAGGGCCACGTTCCGCAGCTCCACCGAGCGCTCGGCCACCTCCGCGAGGCCCGACGCGAGCAGCGCGCCCGGCGTCTGGCCGGCGCGCCGCACGCCCTGACCCGCCGCCGTGGAATCACCCAGGAGGGCGAGCCGCAGGGGCACGCCGTCGAAGGCCCGGCCGTACAGCCCGTCCGCGCACGGCGGCAGCGGGGCCACCCCGCCGCCCACGGAACGCTTCGCCAGCTGCACCTCCGCCAGCAGCACCCCGACCGCCGCGACGCCCAGCAGGCCGATGCCGCCGCCCCCGTACGCCGCGCCCGCGGCGATCCGCCGTGCCACCCTCGCCCTCGACATGCGGGCAGCCACCTCCTCCGGGCTCCGGGCCCTCTCGGGCCGTTCTGAGACCTAACTGCCCCGGAACCGCCTCCGGCTACGCCTGCTCTCCGCATACGCTGGCATGACTACTACGGAGACCCCGGAGAATACGGTGCAATTCCACGACTCGATGATCAGCCTCGTCGGCAATACCCCGCTGGTGAAGCTCAACAGTGTGACCGCGGGCCTTCAGGCGACCGTCCTGGCCAAGGTCGAGTACTTCAACCCCGGCGGTTCGGTGAAGGACCGCATCGCGCTGCGCATGATCGAAGCGGCCGAGCAGAGCGGGGAGCTCAAGCCCGGCGGCACCATCGTCGAGCCGACGTCCGGCAACACGGGCGTCGGGCTGGCGATCGTGGCCCAGCAGAAGGGCTACAAGTGCATCTTCGTCTGCCCCGACAAGGTGTCGACGGACAAGATCAATGTGCTGCGCGCGTACGGCGCCGAGGTCGTCGTCTGCCCGACGGCCGTCGCTCCGGAGCACCCGGACTCGTACTACAACGTCTCCGACCGGCTGGTCCGCGAGACGCCCGGGGCCTGGAAGCCGGACCAGTACTCGAACCCGAACAACCCCCGCTCGCACTACGAGACCACCGGTCCCGAGCTGTGGGACCAGACGGACGGGAAGATCACCCACTTCGTCGCGGGCGTCGGCACCGGCGGCACCATCACCGGCACCGGCCGCTACCTGAAGGAGGTCAGCGGCGGCAAGGTCAGGATCGTCGGCGCCGACCCCGAGGGCTCGGTCTACTCCGGCGGCTCGGGGCGTCCGTACCTGGTCGAGGGCGTCGGTGAGGACTTCTGGCCGACGGCGTACGACCAGAACGTGACGGACGAGATCGTCGCCGTGTCCGACAAGGACTCCTTCCAGATGACGCGCCGCCTCGCCAAGGAGGAGGGCCTGCTCGTCGGCGGCTCCTGCGGCATGGCGGTCGTCGCGGCGCTGCGCGTCGCCGAGGGCCTGGGCCCGGACGACGTCGTCGTCGTCCTGCTGCCGGACAGCGGCCGCGGCTACCTGTCGAAGATCTTCAACGACGAGTGGATGGCCGACTACGGCTTCCTGGAGGACGCCGGCCCGTCCGCCCGCGTGGGCGACGTGCTGCGCCACAAGGAGGGCGACATCCCGAAGCTGGTGCACATGCACCCGGAGGAGACGGTCGGCGAGGCGATCGAGGTGCTGCGCGAGTACGGCGTCTCCCAGATGCCGATCGTGAAGCCGGGCGCCGGGCACCCGGACGTGATGGCCGCCGAGATCGTCGGGTCGGTCGTCGAGCGGGAGCTGCTGGAGGCGCTGTTCGCGCAGCGCGCGTCCCTCAACGACCCGCTGGAGAAGCACATGAGCGCGCCGCTGCCGCAGGTCGGCTCGGGTGAGCCGGTCGAGGACCTGATGTCGGTGCTGGGGCGGGCGGACGCGGCGATCGTCCTCGTCGAGGGCAAGCCCACGGGCGTGGTGAGCCGCCAGGACCTCCTGGCCTTCCTGGCCCGCGACGCGAAGTAGGGGCGCGGGCGGCCGCCGTTCCGCCGCGCGGAACGGCGGCCCACGACCGGGAACGGTCGCGTCGCCGAAACGGTACGAGGGTGTCATGTGGTGGCAGCACTCGCTTAACACGGGTGCGGCACCTTGGAGTTGTCGGCGTCACGGACTTCCGGAGCGGCTCCCGGACCTCCCAGTGCGCCGCCGGACGCGGAGACCGGCCCTGACCCGGGCCCGTGTCCCTCGCGGGGACCGCCGTCGTCCCGCCCCCCGGCAACGGGGGTGCGGCGGTCCCCGCGCAATCGTGCGTGCCAGACGCCTCCAGGCAGGCGGGACTTTGCGGACACGACCTCAGTGGGCCTCGGCGCGGCGGATCTCTTCCTCGGTGGGGAGCAGGTCCGTGATGCTCGTCCAGATCGCCTTGGGCTCCACGCGGACCAGCCGGAACGGGCTGTCGTCCGTGATCCGCTCCTCGGACACCGGCTCCGCCGGGAGTTCGCGCAGCCAGTAGCCGAGCGGCCCGCAGTCCCAGACGGCGAAGCCGCGGCTCCGCACGTCGTCCTGGCCCTCGTACCGTCCCTGCCAGGCCGCGGTCATGCGCCAGCTGGAGCGCAGTTCGACGATCAGCTCGGCGAGCAGCGTCAGCGCGGGCTCGGCGAGGGTGCCGGGGGCCGCGAGGGCCCGCTGGACGTGCTCACGGTCCTGGTCGGCGGACTGCGGCAGGGTCGCCAGGGCGGAGAGGCCCGCCTCGACCGTCCCGACGGTGGTCTCGACGACGGAGAGCGCCGGCTCCCGGACGCCGGGCGCCTGCTGGAGGTTCACCATGTCGGCGAGCTTCCAGACCAGCATCTTCGGCTCGACGAGCGCGTACTCGGCCTCGGCCGAGCCCGGCCACATCTCGTGCGCGACGACGTGGTCCTGGCCGATCATCATGCCGTGGTGCAGCTTGCCCTGCCGGCCGGCCGCCTCCAGGGAGAGGACCACGACCGGCGACAGGACCGTCTTCATCAGGGGCAGCAGCAGATGGGACAGCTTGCCGGCCCGGGTGATCAGGCCGCACTCCACCAGTTCCTTCCTGGCCGCCGCGAACTCATCGGGCAAGTCCTCCCCCGCGGCCAGCTCGGACAGCACGATCACATGCTCGTCCGCCAGCCGGAAGCGGGAGCGGGAGACGTCGAACGAAGGCATATCTCACTCACTTGGTAGGCACAGCGGTCAGTACTGGGACTCGGCCCAGAGGTCGAAGATTCTGGAGAAACCCGCGCGGACGGCGCCCCGCCGGGTGAGGACGGACCGGTCGACGCCGGCGAAGAGCGCCGCGAGGGCGATGTCGGCGTGCAGGACGCGGCCCGCCGCCTGCACCGTCATCCGCTTGCTCTTGCCGCGGCCCGACTGCCGCACGGTGAGGACGACTCCCGGATCCTCGCCGTCGGCGATCCGGGAGAGCGTGTAGCTCTTCCGGTCGATCGCGGTGAGCCGGTAGTCGTCCCCCAGGTACCTCATGCGCAGCGAGCGGCCCCCGTGGGTCAGTGCCCACCTGTTGCGGCTCAGCTGCACGAGGCCGTCCCCCAGGCGGAGGGTCGCCCGGTTCAGGGACGGCCTGGACATGCCCTCCGTGTGGATCCCCCGCGCCTCGAAGGTGCCCGTGGGGATCAGGCCGCCCCGCACCTCCGTGACGACCCGCTCGCGGCGGTGCGGCGCGGCCGGGTGGACGACCCGGATGTCGCCGAACTCAGGGGACGTCCCCTGCCAGCCCCACTGGGTGGGTTCGCCCCTCCTCCGCTCCTTCCAGTGGGTGAGCGTGAACGGGGTGATGGTGGTGTGCATGTCTTCCCTCGTCGGTCGAAGGGGCCTCGTCAGTCGAACGGGTTGAGGGCGCTGCCGACCTTCTTCAGGCCGCCCCCCAGGTCCGAGGCCTTGTCACCGATCCAGTCGCCGGCCTTCTCCGCCGCGTTGCCGATGGCCTCGCGGTTCTCCCAGATCAGCGCACCGCCGTAGGCGATGCCGGTGCCGACGGCCAGACCCAGGGTGACCGGGTTGGGCGCCACCATGAGGGCGGTCGTGGAGGCGCTGAAAGCCGTACCGGTGAGGTCGGTGGCGAACTTGTCGGGCTTTGCCTTGATCATGTCCAGGTCGTACGTGGCGAGGTTGGCCACGCCGTACGCGGTCGTCGCGACACCGCCGACGACGCCTGCGCCACGAAGCCATCCGGCGGCCTTCGCCGCGTTCGCCAGGCCGCCGTTCTGGGCGACCCTGACGAGGTTGGCCTCGGACGCCGCCGGCATGCGGAAGACGCCGTTCTTCATGTACCCGCCGAACATCGCCGCCTCGTCCGACCCGGTGATGGCGGTGATCATGCCGGGGGGCACACGGCTGAGCAGGGTGCCGGGCGCGGCGGGAAGGCGGTTGTTGACGAAGTTGGCGAGGAAGGTGCCGGGCGCCGCGACGTCCTTGCCCGTCTTCAGGGCCTTGTACAGCTTGTACGAGCCCTTCACGGTCATGCCCAGCGCGGCCGCGAACCCGGCGGCGGTGAGCGTGCCCTTCTGTACGGCCGCGTACAGCTCCCCGAGGTGCTTGCTGCCGGTGAGCTTCTCCACACCCGACTGCTGGAGGCGCCGGATGTAGTCGTCCAGGGTCTCGTTGTCGCGCATCGTGAGCGAGTTGAGCTCCATGCGCTCTTGCTTCTGCTTGTTGTCCGCGTCGGCGACCTTGCCGGCGTCGGCGTTGAACCCGCTGGTGCCCGTGGCGTCGCCGTTCTTGCCGCCGGCGTCCTTGACGACGGCCTCCAGGTCCTTCTTCAGGTCCTTGTCGGCGTCGTCGACGGCCTTGACGCACGCCTTGATGGCGTCGGCCCAGGACTGCTCGCTCTCCCGGACCTTCCTGCTGTAGTCCGGGTCGTGGTGGAGGGCGTTGAGCTCGCCCGCCGAGAGCTTGGAGGTGTCGTAGGCGACGTTGCCCTCCTCGCTCACCCGCATCCCGGCCTTGACGGCCTCGTTGCGGGCGTTCTCCAGGCGCTTCTTCAGCTCGACGAACTGCTGGTGGGCGTTGCGCAGCAGGGTCGCGGTGGCCTTGGCCTGGGTCTGGGCGGCCGCGTACTCGTAGCGCGTCCCGGCGAAGTTCGCGCCGGCGGCCTCCGCGCTGAGGCCCTGCCAGTTCGGGCCCATGGTTATCTTCTGGACGCTGTCGCGGTAGCGGAGTTCCACCTTGTGGATCTCGTCCGCCATCTTCTGCCACTTGTCGGCGGCGGTGTTGAGCGGCCCGAAGTCGGTCGTCATGACTTCGTGGTAAGTCAGCATGCTGTGTCCCTACCGGAAGGGGGTGTCGGGCGGGCTGTGAACCAGGTGGCGACGGCTCAGTAGGCGTCGATGTTCGACTTCACGCTTCCGATGCGCTGCTTGCGCTCCAGGTCGACCCCGGACAGCGTGGTGACAGTGGCCCGCAGGGCCCCCTTCTCCCGGTCGAGCCGGCCGAGCAGCGTCTTGACCTGCTTGTCCCAGGTCTCCTGGACGGTCTTCAGCCCGCCGGCCGTCTTCCAGCCCTTGAACGCGCCGACGGCGCTCTTCGTCGCCTCGTCGGCGAAGTCCGTGGCCTTCTTGGTGTCGGGGACGAGTTCGGTCTCGATGGTGTTGGCGGCCGCCTTCTTCTGGGCCGGTGAAGACGCCAGGTTGGGTGTGCTGCCGCCCCCGGATCCGCCCTGGTCCGCGGGGAGCTGGTTGAGCCGCATCGACGTCTCCCGCAGCCCTGCTCCCTCGGCCCGCATCTGGGCCCACTCCTGATCGAACCCCACGGTGTGCTACCCCCGCTCCCACTGGCGGCCACGCCGGCCGGCCCCGGGTCGCTGTGCGGAGTGCCCCGGCCGACCGCGGACAGCCGTGCGTCCGCTGTCATGATCGTGTTTGCAGTCGCATTCTAGTTCGACGTACTGCACCGGTCAGGGACGACCGGAAAGGCTGTTGCGGTTCCGCCGATATCGGTTTCGACTGCGCAAGCAGTGTGCCAAAGGGCGGCTCCCGCGTCACCAATAGGCCCTCAGCGCCCACAAACCCCACACGACCATGCCGACGCAGACCGTGCTCACGGCCGCCCCGAGCGCGAGGCCCGCGCGGGCCGGGCGACGGTCGGCCCGCGGATCGTCCCGCATCGAGCGCAGGGTGACGAGACCGGAGACGACGGCCGAGAGCCCGAGGGGCAGGGTCCCCCAGAGCGGCATGAAGCGCAGGAGGGGCGGGACGACGTCCGGCAGGAATGGGCAGGCGAGGCACACCACGGCGCCGACACCCGTCACCAGCGCGAACCGGCCGGTCCGGGGCGGTGTCAACGGATCCTCCATTGCGCCGCCTCCCACGCGTACTCGTCGAAGCCGGCGGGCAGTTCGCCGCAGCCCGAGCCGTACACGCTCACGAACAGCGTGGTGGTCGTGTCGTACCAAGCCACGTGGATCGAGTCCTCGTCCCCCGGCCGCTGGAACGTCAGGCTCAGCGACGTCGATCCGGCGCCCTCCCGCGAGAGGTCCTGGGTGACGCTCCAGCCCCCGGCCGCCAGTCGCTCGCGCAGCCGCCGCAGTGCCGCGCGGGCGGTGTCCTCGGGCACGGCCGGCACCTCCCAGCGCACGGAGAACCTTCTGACGTCGACCCGCGTGCCGTCGATGTGGGCGAGGCTCCGCAGCCCCCGGTAGGCGCAGCCGTACGAGTCGACGCGGTGGGTCCGCACGGGCGTGCCCGCCGGCAGGCCGAAGGCGTCGTACACCGTCCGCGAGCGGTCCTTGAGCCGCGCGGCGACCGCGTCCGGGCGCGCCGGCGGGTACGGCTCGCCGTTCCAGAGGCGCAGCGCGGCCGGCGGGACGGCGATCAGCAGCAGCACGGCGAGGAGTGTCAGGGCGATCAGGGTGCGGGGCTTCTCCAGCATCGGTGCCTCCCTATACCGGGCCCGCGGCGGCGAGCAGCGCGAAGAAGGCCACCACGGTCCCCACCTGCCCCGCGAGCGTCAGCGCGCCCAGATACGCCCCGGCCCTGGCCCGTGCGCGTGCGGGCGACGGGGCCCAGGTCCCCTGCCCGGCGAAGCGCTCCGCGCGCCGCAGCTGGCGCAGTGCCGACAGGCCGTGGCCCACGGCGAAGAGGCCCAGCGCCGGGACGAGGAACGACAGCGCGCCCAGGGTCAGCGCCCGGCGGGCGCACGCCTCGACCCGCGGGCCGTGCCGGAGGGTGCGGGGCGCGGACGGCGGGCGCGTGGTGGTGATCATGGGAGGGAGGCTAGGCGGCACCCGTCCGCCCGCACATGAGTGCGGCTACTCAGCCGGGACCCCGGTTCCGCCCCCGGCTGCATAAGTGCATGCAGGGACGTGGGACGCTGAATACGACGCAGGAGGAGAAGGGGACCAGCATGAGCGACAGCCCTGGCGCACGGCTCCAGGCGCTCTTCGAAGGGCACCGGCTGACGCCTACCCAGCGGCGCATCGCCCACTGGATGGTGCGGCGCGCCGCCGACGTGCCCTTCCTGTCCAGCGTGGAGCTGGCCGAACTGGCCGGAGTCAGCCAGCCGTCCGTCACGCGCTTCGCCGTGGCGCTCGGCTTCGACGGCTATCCGGCGCTGCGCAAGCATCTGCGTGACATGGCGCCCGCCGCCGAACCCGTCGCCGAGCGCGCCCCGGCCGAGGACGGGACGCTCAACGAGTACCAGCAGGCCGTCCACGCCGAGATCGAGAACCTGCGCCACCTCGCCGACCTGCTCGCCGACCCCGAGCCCGTCGAGCGCGCCGGGCGGCTGCTCGCCACGTCCCGCCCCCTGCTGGTGCTGGGACTGCGGGCCGCCGCGGCGCAGGCCCGGGGGTTCGCGTACTTCGCCGCCAAGGTCCACCCCGACGTCCGGCTCCTCGACGAGGCGGGCACGATGCTCGCCGACCGCATCGACGGCGCGGTACGGGCCGGAGCCACCGTGCTGCTGTGCTTCGCCCTGCCCCGGCACCCGCGCGAGGTGGTCGACGCCCTGGCGCACGCCCGGTCGGCCGGGCTGACCGTCGTCACGGTCGCCGACTCCGCGTTCGCCCCGGTGGCCCGCCACAGCGACCTGCTGCTGCCCGGCGCGGTCGGCACGGGGCTCGCCTTCGACACCGCCTGCGCACCCATGCTGCTCGGCCGCGTACTGCTGGAGGCCATGTGCGACGGCCTCCCCGACGCCCAGGCCCGCCTGGAGGAATTCGACGTGAAGGCAGCGGCACGGGGGCTGTTCGTCGAATAGCGCGCACGGGCATGCCCGCGTGGCCGACGGCGGCGTCCGGCGGAGCATGCCCCTACCCGCCCCTTCCCGTGACCCGGGGCTCCGCCCCCTGAATTCGGCCCTGCCGTCCGCTGACGTCGGTGGCGGCCCGCGTGGGTGTTGCGTCGTTTCTCACGTGTTTCTCACGGATCGTGGCTACCCTGCGGCCCCGCAGGCCGAGGACGACGAGTGAGCCGGGAGGGCGGACGTGGCGCGTGGTGGGCGGGCGCTGGCGAGGGTGGACGTGGTGGTGCGGGCCGGGGCGGCGCCCCTGTGGTGGGCGGGGCTGTGCGGGGCCGCCGTGGGAGTGCTGCTGCCGGGGCTGAGCGGGCGGCGCATCGGGCTGCTCGCCGGGGCCGCGCTGTTCCTGCTGGCCGCCGCCGGGGTCGCCCTCGCGCGGCGCGGCCGCTACACGCGGCTGGCCGCCGACGCCGTGCGGGCCGGACGCGCCGACATACTCCAGGACCGGGCCGTGACGGTACGGAACTGGCGGCGCGCCCACCGCTGGTGGCTGCTCCTGGCGTTCCCGGCCGCCGTGGTCTCGTCGCTCGCGCTGCCCGCCGCGGGCGGGCTGCTCGTGGCGGGCACGGGCGCGGGACTCCGGCTGAAGGCCCTGTGGCTCGGCCACCGGCAGACCGCCGATGACCGGCTGCTGTGGGTGTCCGTGGACCACCTGGCCTCCGCCGGCGGCCCGGCCGGCAAGGCCGTCACCGCCTACCGCGCGACGGGCATCGCCGCGGGCGACGCCGCACCCGGCGGGGCGCGGCGGCGCCGCTGACCCTCACACCTCCAGGTCCGACTCGACCTTCTTCAGCTGGTGGCGGGCCATCGCCAGGTTCGCCCGGCCCTTGTCGAGCGCCAGGTACAGGAACAGCCCACTGGCGCCGCGCCCCTTGAGCAGCCGGATCAGGTGGTACTGGCCGCCCAGTGTGATCAGGATGTCCTCGATCTCGTCCTTGAGGCCCAGCATCTCCATCGTGCGGACCTTGGCCCGCACCACGTCGGTGTTCCCGGCGGCGGCGACCGTCAGGTCGAGGTCCTTGCCGCCGCCGATGGTGCCGAGCGCCATACCGCTGGTGTAGTCGACGAGAGCGGCGCCCAGGGCTCCGTCGATCGTCATCGTCTCCTTGAGCGCCGTCTCCGCGTTGGCCATGAGGGTGTTTCCTTCCGATGGTGGTCCGGTCGTTGTTTCTCGGGGTGGTCGTGCGTCCGTCGGGTGTCTTCGGGGCGGGCGAGTTCGTCTAGGGCCGGGCGTCCGGGCGTTCCAGCGCTCCGTCCACCAGCTCACCGATCAGGGCGCCGGACCGGCGGCCCTCCAGGTGGAGCCGGCCGACGTTCACGCGGGGCTCGGCGAGCAGGGTCAGGACGGCCGCGCCGCCCGCCGCGTACGCCGCGACGTAGCCGTGCTCGCCCCGGACCAGCAGCTCCCGGAACGCGCCGCGCCCGGTGGCCTCGCCCAGCCGGGCGGCGACGCCCAGCGCCGTGGCCGTCAGGGCCGCAGCGCCCTCGGGCTCGACGTCCGGCGTGTCCTGGGCGAGGACGACGCCCTCCGTGCCGGCCACGAGCGCCCCGGTGAGCCCGGGCAGCGTCGCCCGCAGCCGTCGCAGCTCACCGAGCACGTACGGTGCGGCGGTCGGCAGGTTTCTCCTCCCGGCGCGCCCGCGCAGGGCGCGCCTCATGAGCGGGTGGTCACGGGAGTGCCTCCAGAGCGTCACGGACCCTGCGCAGCAGGGCGAGGTCGGGGGCGTCGGCCGTGAGGGCCGGGGAGAACGGCGGCGGGCGTTCCGCGGGGACGGGGGCCGGGACCGGCGCGGGGGACGGTGGGGTCTCGACGAGCCCGGCGGCGGCCAGGCGGCGCACCTCGAGGACGGTGTGGAAGGCCGGCCGGCGCAGCTCCACGGCCAGTTGTGCGGGGGTACGGACACCGTCGGCGCGGGCCAGCAGGGCGCGGCCCCGGGCGGTGACCGTCCGGCCGGGTGCGACGGGCCGGGGCACCACGGGCGCCGTGTCGACGGCCGGATGGGGCCAGACGCGGTCCAGCAGCGTGCGGCGGCGCAGCGTCTCGCGTTCCACGTCGGCGGCGGGCACCGGCCGTAAGGCCGGCGGCGCACCGGGTACGGCCGTGCCGGCCGCCTGCTCGCCATACCGGAAGCGGGCGGGGCCACTGCCGGGCGCCAGTGCGAAGAACGCGGCGTCGTAGAAGGCGCCCAGCCGGCAGATCTCCCACTCGCCGGCACCGACGCGACGCGGCCGCCCGCGCCCCACGCTGCCGTCGCCCGTCCTGCCGTCGGCGGCCCTGCCGTCGGCCGTCCGCCCAGGAAGCGCGTTCGGCCCCAGCAGCACCTCCGGCCCCGGGGCGACCCGGCTCTCGGCGTGCACCACCTGGCCGTCCGCCAGATACAGCGTCCCGTGCTCCCGTAACAGGGCCCCCGTGGCCCGCTCCAGCGCGAGGCGCCGCAGCATCGGCGAGATGACGGCGGCCATCAGAGCACCAGCCGCCGCGCGAGGTCCGCCAGCCGCAACCGCGCGAGGGCGAGGTTCCCCGTGGCGCGGTCCAGCCAGAGGTGGAGGAAGACGCTGCTGTCGAAGTTCGTCACGACGAACCGCAGGACGTGATAGCCGCTCGCGGACGCGACGATCACGTCCTCGACAAGAGCCTGCGGCTCACCGGAGGCGGTGGGGGACGCCTCCGGTGAGCCACAGGGGACAGGGGACGCCCCCGGTGCGCCGCAGGCGTCGGGCGCCGCCGCGAACGTCTCGTACTCTGCCGCCGCGCGCGCCAGTTCCGCCGCCTCCGCCGCGCCGCGCTCGTGGTCGCCGACCGGCGAGTCGCCCACCACGCCGAGGGCGAGGCCGCTGGTCCAGTCGACGAGGGCCGCCCCGCGCGCACCCGGCAGGGTCATCGCCTCCAGCAGGCACTCGTCGATTCCGGGCACGCGGGCTCCCCTCCCCAGGCACGTGGCACAGGTGCGTCGGTGACGGAGACGTTACGCAACGTCGCGCTCGGGGGAGGGACTTCTGGCATTTTCCCGTGGAACGTGCCCCTGGCGCGGTAGGGTCCGCCGTCACGGCACTCCTGCCGCGCCCCGCACCACCGTCACTCCAGCAGCAGCGCGTCCCGCTGGTCCCCGCCCGACTCGGCCACGATCTCGGCCACGCGCTGGGGCGGCCGTACGGTGGCGAAGCGGACCGCCCCGTCGGGCCGCACCACGAAGCCGTACACCCCGGGCCGCGGCAGCGAGTTGTACGCGTAGTGGTGCGCGAAGTAGTACGCGCCGGTGTCGAGTGCCGCCACGATGTCGCCCTGCGCGAGCAGCGGCAGCGGACGCTGGACCGCCAGCAGGTCGCCCGCGAAGCAGGCGGGCCCCGCCACGTCCTGGTCGACGGCCGGGCCCGTCCTCGGCAGCCCCTTCGCGTCGTACGCGGCGATGCGCAGCGGCCAGGACGCCGGGTCGTACACGGTCCTCGTCGCCACCTGGACGCCCGCGTGCGTGACGGCGATGGGCCGCGCCCCGGACGTCTTGGTGTACTCCACGCGCGCCAGCACCGTCCCGTGCTTGGCGAGCAGCGACCGGCCGAACTCGGTCACGAGCCCGTACCGCCCGTCGAACAGCCCCGGCACCTCGGCCGCCAGCAGCCGCGCGTACTCCTCGTACGTCGGGGTCTCCTCGTCGGAGGCGAAGTTCACCGGCAGCCCGCCGCCGATGTCGATCGTGTCGACCTGGCGGCGGCCGACGGCCGCGTTGATCTCCTCCGCCAGGTCGTACACCTCCCGCACCCCCGCCACCAGCAGCGCGAGCGGCATGCCCTGCGAACCGGAGTGGGTGTGCAGCCGGGTCAGCCACGGGCGCTCCACGAAGGCGCGGACGACCCACTGCCGGGCCCCTTCGTCGCGCAGCGCCACGCCGAACTTGGACGTGGCCGTCGCCGTCGACAGGGCGCCGATGGTGCCGCCGCCCACCTGGGCGTTGACACGCAGGCCGATCGGCGAGGTGGTGCGGAGGGTGGAGAGGAGGGCGTCGATCCGGTCCAGCTCCTGGGCGTTGTCCGCGTTCACGGCGATCCCGAGCGCGAGGGCCTCGCGCAGTTCGGCGGGCGTCTTGGCGGGGGAGTCGAGGACGGTCCGGTCGGCGCGCACGCGCGCGGCGCGGGCCAGGGCCAGCTCGCCGGGGCTGGCGACCTCGGCGCCCAGGCCCTCCCGGTGCAGCAGGCGCAGGACGGGCACGAGCGGGGCCGCCTTGACGGCGAAGGCGTGCAGGACGCGGGCCGGGGGCCGGGCCACGGCCGCGAAGGCGGCCCGCAGGGCGGCGGCGGAGGCCCGGATGCCGGCGATGTCGAGGAGGGCGACGACGGGTTCGGAGTCGGAGAGCAGCGCCTGTTCGACGGCTGCCCGTACGGCCTGATCACGACGGTCTGAAGCCATGGCTCAAGCCAAGCATCGAGTGTCGGGGGCCGCAGCTGTTGACTACATCTATTCAGTGCAGCAGGATGTGAATAACCCACTCACATCCCAAGGAGGCATTCCATGTCAGGACCCCGCCCCGTCCGAGCCCCGCGCGGTACGGAACTGAGCGCCCTGGGATGGCAGCAGGAAGCCGCCCTGCGGATGCTGCAGAACAACCTCGACCCCGAGGTCGCCGAGCACCCCGACAAGCTCGTCGTCTACGGCGGCACCGGCAAGGCCGCCCGCGACTGGCGCTCCTTCGACGCCATGGTCCGCACCCTGCGCACCCTCAAGCAGGACGAGACGATGCTCGTCCAGTCCGGCCGCCCCGTCGGCGTCATGCAGACCCACGAGTGGGCCCCGCGCGTCCTGATCGCCAACTCGAACCTGGTCGGCGACTGGGCGAACTGGGAGGAGTTCCGCCGCCTGGAGGCCCTCGGCCTCACCATGTACGGCCAGATGACCGCCGGGTCGTGGATCTACATCGGCACCCAGGGCATCCTCCAGGGCACGTACGAGACGTTCGCCGCCGTCGCCGCGAAGAAGTTCAACGGCACCCTCGCCGGGACCATCACCCTGACCGCCGGCCTCGGCGGTATGGGCGGCGCCCAGCCCCTCGCCGTCACCATGAACGACGGCGTCGCGATCTGCGTCGACTGCGACCCGCGCGCCATCGAGCGCCGCATCGAGCACCGCTACCTCGACGTGAAGGCCGACTCCCTCGACCACGCGCTCCAGCTGGCGGTCGAGGCCCGCGACGCCCGCCGCCCGCTCTCCATCGGCGTCCTCGGCAACGCCGCCGAGCTGGTCCCGCAGCTGCTCGCGATGGGCGCGCCCATCGACATCGTCACCGACCAGACCTCCGCGCACGACCCGCTGTCCTACCTGCCCGTGGGCGTCGCCTTCGAGGACATGGCCGACGCGGCCGCCAAGGACCCGGCCGGCTTCACCACCCGGGCCCGCGAGTCCATGGCGAAGCACGTCGAGGCCATGGTCGGCTTCATGGACGCGGGCGCCGAGGTCTTCGACTACGGCAACTCCATCCGCGGCGAGGCCCAGCTCGCCGGATACGACCGGGCGTTCGCCTTCCCCGGCTTCGTCCCCGCCTACATCCGCCCCCTCTTCTGCGAGGGCAAGGGCCCCTTCCGCTGGGCCGCCCTCTCCGGCGAGGCGTCGGACATCGCCAAGACCGACAAGGCCATCCTCGACCTGTTCCCGGAGAACGAGTCCCTGGCCCGCTGGATCAAGATGGCCGGCGAGCGCGTCCACTTCCAGGGCCTGCCCGCCCGTATCTGCTGGCTCGGCTACGGCGAGCGCGACCGCGCCGGCGAGCGCTTCAACGACATGGTGGCCTCCGGCGAACTGGCCGCACCGCTCGCCATCGGCCGCGACCACCTCGACTGCGGCTCCGTCGCCTCCCCGTACCGCGAGACCGAGGCCATGCTCGACGGCTCCGACGCCATCGCCGACTGGCCGCTCCTCAACGCCATGGTCAACGTCGCCTCCGGCGCGTCCTGGGTCTCCCTCCACCACGGCGGCGGCGTCGGCATGGGCCGCTCCATCCACGCCGGCCAGGTGACCGTCGCCGACGGCACGAAGCTGGGCGGCGAGAAGATCCGCCGCGTCCTGACGAACGACCCGGGCATGGGCGTCATCCGGCACGTCGACGCCGGCTACGACATCGCGGAGTCGGTCGCGCACGACCGCGGCGTCCGCGTCCCGATGCGGGAGGGTGAGCAGGCGTGAGCCCGGCGGACCGTCCCGCTGCGGGCAGTCGTTCCGCGCCGTCGGCGGGCGCCTCGTTCCACGAGATGTGGGACGCGTTGCGGCCCATCGGGCGCGACGCCCGGTCCAAGGGCTACCGCCGGTACGCCTGGACCGGGGCCGACGCCGACTGCCGCACCTGGTTCCAGGAACAGGCCGAGGCCCGCGGCCTCGCCTACGAGACCGACCGCAACGGCAACCAGTGGGCCTGGCTCGGCGACCCCGCCGCCGGTGACGCCGTCGTCACCGGCTCCCACCTGGACTCCGTGCCCGACGGCGGCGCCTTCGACGGCCCCCTCGGCGTCGTGTCGTCCTTCGCCGCGCTCGACGAACTCCGCGCCCGCGGCGCCACGCCCACCCGGCCGCTGGCGATCGTCAACTTCGGCGACGAGGAGGGCGCCCGGTTCGGCCTCGCCTGCGTCGGCTCCCGGCTCACCGCCGGGCAGCTGACCCGCGAGGCCGCGTACGAGCTGCGCGACGGCGACGGGATCAGCCTGCCGCAGGCCATGGAGGCGGCCGGCTACGACCCGTCCGCCATCGGCCCCGACCCGGAACGGCTCGCCCGCATCGGCGCGTTCGTCGAACTCCACGTCGAGCAGGGCCGCGCCCTCGACCTGACCGGCGACCCCGTCGGCATCGCCTCCGCCATCTGGCCGCACGGCCGCTGGCGGTACGACTTCCGGGGCGAGGCCAACCACGCCGGCACCACCCGGCTCGTCGACCGCCACGACCCGATGCTGTCGTACGCCGAGACCGTGCTCGCCGCCCGCCGCGAGGCGGAACTGGCGGGCGCCGTCGCCACCTTCGGCAAGATCGCGGTCGAGCCCAACGGCGTCAACGCCATCCCGTCCCTGGTGCGCGGCTGGCTCGACTCGCGGGCCGCCGACCAGGCGACCCTCGACACGGTGACGGCCGCCGTCGAGGCCGCCGCCCGGGAGGCCGCCGCCCGCCAGGGCGTCGACCTCGCGGTCGTACGCGAGTCGTTCACGCCCGTCGTCGAGTTCGAGCACGCCCTGCGCGACGAACTGGGCAAGATCCTCGGCGGCGAGCGGCCGGTCCCCGTGCTCGGCACGGGCGCGGGGCACGACGCGGGCATCCTGTCCGGGTCCGTCCCGACGGCGATGCTGTTCGTACGGAACCCCACGGGCGTCTCGCACTCCCCGGCCGAGTTCGCGGCCGAGGACGACTGCGTGGCGGGCGTGGAGGCACTGGCCGACGTACTGGAGGGCCTGGCGTGCAGGTGACGACGTACTGGGCGGAACACGCCTGGCTCGCGGACGGGACGGTCGCCTCCGGCGCGGCCCTGGAGGTGACCGGCGACCGCCTCACCGCCGTCCGCACCGGCGTGGCCGCCCCGCCGCCGGGCGCGACGGTCCTGCGCGGCCTCACCCTGCCGGGCCTGGCCAACGCGCACAGCCACGCCTTCCACCGGGCCCTGCGCGGCACGGTCCAGGTCGGCTCCGGCACCTTCTGGACCTGGCGCGACACCATGTACCAGGTGGCCTCCCGGCTCACCCCCGACACGTACCACGCGCTCGCGCGGGCCGTGTACGCCGAGATGGCCCTCGCGGGCATCACGGCCGTCGGCGAGTTCCACTACCTCCACCACGCCCCCGGCGGCACCCCCTACGCCGACCCCAACGCGATGGGCGAGGCGCTGATCGCGGCCGCCGCCGAGGCGGGCATCCGCATCACGCTCCTCGACACCGCCTATCTGTCGGCCGGCTTCGGCGAGCCCCCGAACGAGCACCAGCGGCGCTTCTCCGACGGCACCGCGCAGGACTGGGCCGAGCGCGTGTCCGCGCTCGAGGACGCCGGCCGCGACCACGTACGGATCGGGGCGGCCATCCACTCCGTGCGCGCCGTGCCCGCGGACCAGCTCGCCACCGTGGCCGACTGGGCCCGGGACCGGCGGGCTCCCCTGCACGTCCACCTCTCGGAGCAGCCCGCGGAGAACGAGGCGTGCCTCGCGGCCCACGGCCGCACCCCGACCCGCCTGCTCGCGGACCACGGCGCCCTGGGCGACCGCACCACGGCCGTCCACGCCACCCACCTCACCGACGAGGACATCGCGCTGCTCGGCGGCTCGGCGACCGGCACCTGCATGTGCCCGACGACCGAACGCGACCTCGCGGACGGCATCGGCCCCGCCGTCGCCCTCCAGCGCGCCGGCAGCCCCCTGTCGCTGGGGTCCGACAGCCACGCCGTGATCGACCTCCTGGAGGAGGCGCGCGCGATGGAGCTGGACGAGCGGCTGCGCACCCGCACCCGCGGCCACTGGACGGCCGCCGCCCTGCTGCGGGCGGCCACCGCCGACGGCCACGCCGCGCTCGCCTGGCACGACGCGGGCCGCCTGGAGCCGGGCGCCCTGGCCGACTTCACGACCGTCGCCCTCGACAGCGTCAGGACAGCGGGGCCGCCGCCGCGTCTGGCAGCCGAGACAGCGGTATTCGCCGCGTCGGCGGCAGATGTCCGCCACACGGTCGTGGGCGGCCGCCATGTCGTACGGGACGGGGTCCACGCCCTGGTCCCGGACGTCCCCCGGGCGCTGACGGACTCGATCGCCGCGCTGCTGCACGACTGAAGGAGGCACCCCGCACCATGAACAGCGGCAACGAGCCCACGAACAGGCCCCCGGCGACGGCCGGCCCCGACACGACGAACAGCGCCGTCGCGGCCACCGCCACGGTCATCACGAACATCGCCAGCCTGGTCACCAACGACCCCTCCCTGGGTGACGGATCCCCCCTCGGACTGATCCAGGACGCGGCGCTCGTCATCGACGGCGACCGCGTCGTCTGGGTCGGTGAATCCAGCAAAGCACCCGCCACTGACAATCGCGTCGACGCCGCCGGCCGGGCCGTGATCCCCGGCTTCGTCGACTCGCACTCCCACCTCGTCTTCGCGGGCGACCGCACGGCCGAGTTCAACGCCCGTATGTCCGGGCAGGCGTACAAGGCCGGCGGCATCCGCACCACGGTCGCCGCGACCCGCGCCGCCACGGACGCCCAGCTGGAGGCGAACCTCACCCGGTACCTCGCCGAGGCCCTGCGCCAGGGCACCACCACGTTCGAGACCAAGTCCGGCTACGGCCTGACCGTCGAGGACGAGGCGCGCGCCCTGCGCATCGCCGCCCGCCACACCGACGAGGTGACGTACCTCGGCGCGCACATCGTGTCCCCGGACTACGCGGACGACCCGGCCGCGTACGTCGAGCTGGTGACCGGCGAGATGCTCGACGCGTGCGCCCCGCACGCCCGCTGGATCGACGTGTTCTGCGAGAAGGGCGCCTTCGACGGCGACCAGGCCCGCGCGATCCTCACGGCGGGCAAGGCGCGCGGCCTCCACCCGCGCGTCCACGCCAACCAGCTGTCGTACGGCCCCGGAGTGCAGCTCGCGGTCGAACTGGACGCGGCGAGCGCGGACCACTGCACGCACCTCACGGACGCCGACGTGGACGCCCTGGCGAACGGCTCGACGGTCGCCACGCTCCTCCCCGGCGCCGAGTTCTCCACCCGCGCCGAGTGGCCGGACGCCCGTCGCCTCCTGGACGCGGGCGTGACGGTCGCCCTGTCCACGGACTGCAATCCGGGCTCCTCGTTCACCTCCTCCATGCCGTTCTGCATCGCCCTCGCGGTACGGGACATGCGCATGACGCCGGACGAGGCGCTCTGGTCCGCCACGGCGGGCGGAGCGGCGGCCCTGCGCCGCACCGACATCGGCCGGCTCACCCCCGGGGCCCGCGCCGACCTGGCCCTCCTCGACGCCCCGTCCCACGTGCACCTGGCCTACCGGCCCGGTGTGCCACTGGTGACGGACGTCTGGCGCGCGGGCGTACGCTCGGCCGGGTGACGCAACCTCCCCTGTACGTCCGCTTCCAGGGCACGACGCGCAGCCCCCGGGGCCACTACCCGGGGGTCTTCGCCCTCGCCAACGGCCTCGCCCGCGAGGGCCGCCTGACAGCCGAGCAGCACCGCTTCTGGCGCGCGTCCAACGACTGGTACGACGCGGCCTACCCGAACCCGGCCGACACCGACCCCACGGTCTACGACCCGGAGGTCAACCCGGGCGCGGTCGCCTGGTTCAAGTCGACGGCCCACCACCTCATCACCCGCGTGGACGGCTACCTCGCCCTCCTCGCCCACCACGGCATCCCCTGCGAACGCCTCGAATCGCCGAACCCGGGCCGCATCGTCTACGAGGACGAGGTCCAGGTGGTGGCGGTGCCGCACGCGTAGCTGCCCCGGATCCGGGACACCAGGCTTCCGGTGCGGTCGCGCGTTCAGGGCCCCTGGTCCGCGCCCAGGTCGCGGCGCATCGCCTCCCGCAGCGCGGTCAGTTCGTCGTTGTACAGGTCCCTGCCGTGCCGGTAGTCGTCACTGTCGAGCCGGGTGCCTTCGGCCACCTCGTCGCGCAGATCGCGCAGCGTGCGGAACGTCTTCTCCGAGGCCTCCACGACCCGGGCCGGTGCCGTGATGGTCATCTGGTACCGGAGGCCCACGCACGGTTCGAAGGCCGCACGTGCCTCCTGGCGCCGCGTGGCGCTGTCGAGGTCCACGGCCCGGGCCAGGCGCCCGCACGCGTTCCGCGCCTCCGACAGGCACGCGAGGTAGTCGCCGTACAGGGCGCGCCGGACCTCCGTGCCGCGGTCGAGCCGCTCGCGGCGCCATCTGCGCCGCTCCAGCAGCAGCGCGGAGACAGTGGCGATACCGGCGCCCACGACCGTGCTTGCCAGGGTCATCCACTCCATTCGCGGGACCCTAGCCTTCCCGCCGGTCGGCGAACAGGGCGAGAAGCGGACGGCCGGCACGCGCTCTTCTGCTCAACTGCCTTCCCCCGTAACGTCCTTCCCGTTTGAACCGGGCATGGCGAAGGGGAGGGTGTTCATGCGCAGACGTCTGCTTCCGCTGGTGCTGTCCGCGGTCACCGGGGCCGCGTTGCTCTCGGCACCGGCGGTCACCGCGAGCGCGGCCGAGGGTGCCGCCACCGCGAGCGCGGCCGCCGAAGGCGCCGGCACCGCGGTCGCCGGGCCGCCCGGGCCGGCGGATGTCTACCGGCCCGTGCGGGGGCCCTCCGCGCCGGCCGAGTACCGGTACGTGCAGAAGACCCTGCCCGGTCAGTCCATACCCTGGCACGCTCACGAGCTGGCCGCCGCCCAGGCGCGGCAGTTGCCCGTCGCCGGCGGGCGGTGGAAGGGCATCGGGCCCACCAACATCGGCGGCCGGATCGTCTCCCTCGCGCTCGACCCGCGCCGCGCCGACACCCTGTACGCGGCCGCCGCCAGCGGCGGGCTGTGGCGCAGCACCGACGCCGGCGCCACCTTCCACTCGGTCTGGCCCGACCACCTCACCCAGGCCATGGGCGCCGTCGCGGTCGCCCCCGACGGCACGCTCTACGCCGGGACCGGCGAGCCCAACCCGGGCGGCGGCAGCATCACGTACGAGGGCACCGGCCTCTACCGCAGCACCGACGGCGGCGCCCACTGGACCCGCATCGGCCTGCGCGACTCCGGCGCCATCAGCGCCATCACCCTCGATCCGGCCCACCCACGCCGCCTCTACGTCGCCGCGACCGGCTCCCTCTACAACGGCGGCGGCGACCGCGGCGTCTACCGCTCCGACGACGGCGGCGCCACCTGGCAGCGGATCCTGCGGGGCGAGACCGAGTTCACCGGCGCGACCGAGGTCGTCGTCGACGGCGACCGGCTGTACGCCGTGATGTGGGACCACCGCCGCCGCCCCGACGTCCGCACCTACGGCGGCGTCGGCTCCGGCGTCTTCCGCTCCACCGACGGCGGCCGCACCTGGCAGCGGCTCGAAGGCGGCCTGCCCCCGCGCGGCCCCGACGTCGGCCGCATCGGGCTCGCCGTGGCCGGCGACCGGCTGTACGCCATCGTCAACAGGGCCACCGGCCCCTTCGAGGGCTTCTACACCTCCGCCGACGGCGGCGACACCTGGACCCGCACCCCCGACAACGCCGACCTGACCGCCTCGCAGTCCAGCTTCGGCTGGTGGTTCGGCAAGGTGTGGACCGACCCGCGCGACCCCGCCCACGTGCACGTCGCCGGGGTCGCCCTGCTCACCACCGAAGACGGCGGGCGCACCTGGTCGGCCGACGACACGAGCATGCACGTCGACCACCACGCCATGGTGTGGGACCCGCGCCGCCCCGGCCGCGTCTACCTCGGCAACGACGGCGGCGTCTACCGCTCCGACACCGGCGGCGACGGCGGCTGGGTGAAGTCCCTGCACCAGCCGTACACCCAGCTGTACAGCGCCGCCATCAGCCCCCAGGACACCACCCGGATCTCCGGCGGCGCCCAGGACAACGGCTCCCTCCGCTCCTGGGGCGGCGACGGGTTCAACGAGTACCTCGGCGGCGACGGCGAGGAGAACCTGATCGATCCGACGGACGTGAACAACGTCATCGCCTGCTACCAGTACGGCAACTGCTTCCGCTCCACCGACGGCGGCGACACCCTCACCTACTTCGCCGGCGCCACCACCTTCAAGCGCCGCAACTGGTTCACGCCCGTCGTCCACGACCCGCGCGACCCGAAGGTCCTCTACTACGGCTCCGAGGTGCTGAACCGCTCCGCCGACGGCGGGGTCACCTGGCGGCCCATCAGCCCCGACCTGAGCGGCGGCCCCGGCAGCGACCCGATCTACCCCAACTACGGCACGATCACCTCGATCGCCCCGGCCGCCGACGGCCGCACCGTCTACGCCGGCACCGACGACGGCCGCGTCTGGGTCACCCGCGACCTCGGCACGACCTGGACGAAGCTGGCCGAGGGCCGCCCCTGGGTGACCCGCGTCGTCGTCGACCCCGAGAACCCGGACCGCGTCTGGACCACCCACTCCGGCTACCGCTCCGGCTCCCCGCTGCCCCACGTGTACGGCTCCACCGACGGCGGCCGCCACTGGCGCGACCTGTCCGGCAACCTCCCCGCCGCTCCCGTCAACGACCTGGTCGTCGCCCGGGGCGGCGCGCTCCACATCGCCACCGACCAGGGCGTCCTCACCAGCCCGACGGGCGGCCCGCGCTGGCTCCGCCTCGGCCGCGGCATGCCGCAGGTGCCGGTCGACGACATCGAGTACGACCCGGGCCACCACCGCCTGGTGGCGGCCACGTTCGGCAGGGGTTTCTACGAGCTGACGACTCCGTAGCGGCACCGACGAGGACAGCGCCCGCCGACGGCGGCGCCGCCCACGCGAGTGGAGCGGCCCGCCGCGGGTACTCCGGGACTCGGCCGTCGTACGAGGTACGGAGTCGGGTACGGAGGTCAGGTACGGAGGTCAGATCCGGAGGTCCGCGTGCAGGTCGAGCACCCGGTCGTGGTCATCACGGGCGCGTCCAGCGGCATCGGGCGGGCCACCGCCCTCGGTTTCGCCCGGCGCGGCGCGTCCCTCGTGCTGGCCGCGCGGGGGGCCGAGGCGCTGGAGGCCGTGGCGGACGCGTGCCGCGCGCACAAGGGGACGCGGGCGATCGCCGTGCCGACCGATGTGGCCGACCCGGCGGCCGTCTCCGCCCTCGCGGGCCGGGCGGTACGCGCGTACGGGCGGATCGACGTCTGGGTGAACGCGGCCGCCGTCGCGGTCTTCGGCGCGGTCGAGGACGTACCGCTCGACGAGACGCGCCGCGTCCTCGACGTCAACCTGATGGGCTGCGTCCACGGGGCCAGGGCCGCGCTCCCCGTGATGCGGCGGCAGGGCAGCGGCGTCCTCGTGGACGTGTCGTCCGTGCTGGGCCTGGTCACCTCGCCGTACAACAGCGCGTACACGATGACCAAGCACGCCCTGCGGGCCTTCGACGGCTGCCTGCGACAGGAACTGTGGCTGGAGGGGCAGCGCGACATCCATGTGTGCAGCGTGCTGCCCGCGACCATCGACACGCCGTTCTTCCGGCATCTGGCGAACCGCACCGGCCGCGCCGTGCGGGCCATGCCGCCGGTGTACACCCCGCGCCGGGTCGCCCGCGCGATCCGCGGAGCCGTACGCCGGCCGCGCCACGAGATCGTCGTGGGCCCGGCGGGGCGCGCCCTGAGAGTCCCGGCGGCGCTCAGCCCCGGCCTCGTCGAGAAGGTGCTCGCCGTGAAGGTGGACCGGACCCACTTCGTACGGGGTGAGAGGGCGCCGCACACCGCCGGCACGGTGTTCGCGCCGCCGCCGGGGCCGGGCAGCGTGGACGGCGGCTGGCACGGCACGGCCCGCACCGCGGGGCGGCGGGCGGCGGCCGCCACGGTCGTGACGGCGGCGTTCGCGGCGGCCCGGCGCGCCATGCGCGCGTGACGCGCGCCTACAGAGCCGCAGGGCCGCAGAGGCCGCAGGGACCGCACAGGCCGCAGAGACCGCACAGGCCACAGCGCGCCTACAAGACTGGCCTCGCGCCTACAGAGGCCGCAGGCGCCGGAGATCGACCCGTTCGGCCCGCAGCGCCGCCCGTGCCGCGTTCGCGCCCGGCGCCCCGTGCACGCCCCCGCCGGGGTGCGCCGACGCCGACGCCAGGTACAGCCCCCGCACCGGCGTCCCGGGCCGCCCCGCACCCGGTACGGGACGGAACAGCAGCTGCTGGTGCAGGGCGGACGTGCCGCCGTTGAGGGCGCCCCCGTGCAGGTTGGCGTCCAGGGCCTCCAGGGCGGGCGGCGCCAGGACACGGCGGGCCAGGACCGTGGCGCGGAACCCCGGCGCGTACCGCTCCACGACCTCCTCCACACGGTCCGCCATGCGCTGCCGGTCGCCGTCGGTCCACGCGCCCGAGATCCCGTCCGGCCCCGCGTCACCCGCCACGGTCTGCGGGACGTGGGTGTACGCCCAGGCCGACTCCGTCCCGGCGGGCGAACGCGACGGGTCGGCGGTGGTCATCTGGCCCATGACCAGGAACGGCCGGTCGGGCACCAGCCCCATGGCGATCTGGGCGGCGAAGCGCGTCAGGCCGTCGACGCCGTCCGCGAGGTGCACGGTCCCGGCCCGCGACGCGCCCTCCGCGGTCCACGGGACCGGCCGGTCCAGGGCCCAGTCGACCTTCACCGTGCCGAAGTCCCACTGGAAGCGGCCCAGGTCCTCGCGCAGCCGGCCCGGGAGGTGCTCCCAGCCGACCAGGCCGCCGTACAGGGCGGGCGCGGACACGTCGGCGAGCACGGCGCGCCGTGCCCGCACGGTCTCCCCGCCGTCCGTCCGCACCCCGTACGCCCGCCCCCGCCGGACCTCCACCTCCACCACGCGCCGCCCGCAGCGCACCGTGCCGCCGCGCTCCGCCAGCCGCCGCACCAGCACCTCGGTGAGCGCCCCGGCCCCGCCCGCCGGCACGGGGTAGCCGACGCTCTGCGCCAGCATGCACAGCAGCCAGCCGAAGCCGCCGCCGAGCGCCGACTCGGGCGCCAGGTCGGCGTGCAGCGCGTTCCCGGCGAGCAGCAGCCGCCCGCCCTCCCCGGCGAACGTCTCCTCGCCCATGCGCCGCGTCGGCAGCAGCGCCGTCCGCAGCAGGCGCAGGCCCTCCGGCCCGCGCAGCCGCGCGGCGAGCCGCAGCCCGGCCCGTACGGGCGGGAACGGCGTGAAGAGGGCCCGCAGCGCCTCCGCGCCGATCCGGTCCCACAGCGCGCACAGCTCCTCCCAGGCGTCCCCGTCGCCGGGTGCGAAGGCGTCCAGACCGGCGGCGGTGCGCCCGGCGTCCCGCTCCAGCACGGCGCACCTGCCGTCGGTGAGCGGGTGCGCGACGACCGCCGGGGCGTGGCTCCAGCGCAGGCCCCACTCGTGCAGGCGCAGGGACCTCACGACCGGCGAGGCGGCCGCGAGCGGGTAGAAGGAGCTGCACAGGTCGCTGATGTGGTCGGGGTGGACGCCGCGGTCGCTGCGCACGGCGCCGCCGGGCTCCGCCTCGGCCTCCAGGACGTCCACGGACCAGCCGTGGTCGGCCAGCACGTTGGCCGCCACCAGCCCGTTCGGCCCGGCCCCGATCACCACGGCGTCCGGCACGGCTCACCACGCTCAGACGGTGGAGGGATGCGTCGCTTCGACGACCTCGGCGAGACGGCGCAGCAGGCGCCGGTGCCGCAGCTGGACGGCGGCTTCGAGGACCGGGTTGTGGAGCCTGGCTCCCACGCCCCGCAGGGGGTGCTCGTCCAGGACGACCAGCGTGTCCTCACCCCAGGGGGCCACCTCCAACGCGATCCGGGCACTGCCGGCGGGGCCGCTCATCGCCTCCAGCTCCAGCCGCGTCGGCGGCTCCAGCCGGCGCACGACGGTGACCCCCTCGAACCGCAGGGGCCCGAGGGCGACGAGATACACGAGGGAGGCCCCGACCTCGGGCCACACCCCGTCCAGCGGTGCCGTCTCCTCGGTACCGACGACCCACTCCCCGTACAGCTCGGGATCGCAGAGCACCGCCCACACCGCCTCGGGCGGTCGCTGAACCACATGGTGCCGCACAGCCATGCCCCCCGAGTGACCCGGCGACCGCGGCCCAAACCGCCCGCCCGGGGCACGCCGGGGGCGGGGCCCGGGGCGATCGGTTTCCGCGGCCCCGGCCCCACGGACGTCAGGGCGTCGCGACCGTGCCGAACCACCGCTCGGCGAGCGCGTCCAGCGTCCCGTGGGCGGGTACGCCCAGTTCCCGCATGTACCAGGGAAGGTTGCTGTAGACGTGCAGCAGCGTGTACGCGAGGAGTTCGCGGGGCGCGAAGCTCCGCCCGTACGCCGTGGCCAGGCGCGTCAGCAGGGCGGCGTCCCCGCGCGTGACGAACAGTCCGACGCCGACGAAGTCGTACGCGCGGTCCCCGATCATCGCCGGCTCGAAGTCGAAGAGCCCGGTGAGCCGCCACCCGTCGGGATCGACGAGGAAGTGCTGCTGCATGACCTCGGTGTGCAACAGGGAGGGCTCCGGGGAGCCCGGCAGCGCGACGGAGGCGAGGAAGTCCGGTATCTGCTCCAGCCACGCGTCCGGCAGCCCGTGGCCGCGCTGCTGCGCGACGGTCCCGGCCCGGCGCCGGTCGAGGAAGGCCCCCCAGTCCCCGGGCCCGAGCACATCGCTCACCGGTCCGGTGTCGAGGGAGTGCAGCACACCGAGCGCCTCCCCGACCTCGGTGACGATCCGCTCGCGGTCCGCCCGCGGCACGCGCCGCCAGGACCGGGCCAGGTTCTGGCCGGGCAGCCGGGACATCAGGACGTACTGCCAGCCGTTCTCGTACGGCCCGAACTCCCGTACCCGGGGCGTCGCCACGGGCAGTCGCCCCTGCACATACGACAGCACCCGCCCCTCCGCGACCCCGTCCCGCGCGGCGGCCCCGGGAAAGAGCTTGAGCACCAGCTCGTCCCCCACGGCGTACACGGGCTGCGAACCCTCGGTGAACCGCACCAAGGGCGCCCCGCCGAGCCCGAGCCGCCGACACAGGTCCTCGGCCCCGGGCCGCATCACCGCCTCGTCGTCGACGACCGCGTCCCACTGCTCGTCCGTGTCCACCGCTGGCAACATGATCGCGACCGTAGGCCCCAACAGGGGACGGGACAACGGCATTTCCGCCTGCCCCGGCCCATGCCGCCGATCAGTCGCCGCGCCGAAGCACCAGCCGGTCCGTCACCTCTCGCCAGGCGGAGCGCTCCGCCGCCTCGCCGCCCCACCACCAGACGAAGGGCGACGTTCCGGACGCCAGTTCCTCACGCCAGTGGTGGACGCTCTCGTCCAGGTGGCGCCGGGCCACGGGACCCGTCTCGGCCTCCCAGCGGGCCGGCCACGGAGTGGCGGAGGAGCTTGACGTCGCGCAGCTCTCGAAGACGTCGCACGCGGCGGTCGGCGGTGAGTCCGTACGCGGCGTCCACGTCCACCACGCCTCCAGAAAGGCGGCGACCGGCCGCGCCTGGTCGCGGGGCCACAGCGGCCGGCCCGCCGCCGCAAGGCCCCGGGCCGTCAGCGCGGGCTCCGGCTCCCCGGCCGCCGGCAGGGTGACGAGCTGCGGAAGGACCCGGCGGAGGACCGCCGGCTGGTCGGTCCAGTGGGTCGGATGCTTCTGGGCGCACCGGCGGACGAGATCGGGCGGGAGCGGTGCGTCAGGGGTGCGCAGCAGTGTGCGTTCCCGCTCGTCGAAGCACCGGCCGCAGCCGGTCTCGTCGGGGCCGGCGGTCATGCCGGCGAAGGCGTGGGCCACCGCGGCCATCGCTGCGGCGAGGGCGTCGTCATGGGGGAGGGACACGAGGCTTCCCGGTGGGAGGACTTGGGCGGGCCGGCCCGCCCAAGAGGGGGGACGTTACCAGGGGCCCGCGTCCCGTGGTTGCCGGAGCGGGGGCGCCGTCGTGCGCGCCCGCGCACCTTCACGGGTCGGTCACGAATTGGGCGATTGACCCTGTCCGTGCGGGATGTCGCCCGGTACCGTCCTGTACCGCAAGGCTCAAGGGGGGAAGACCCAGGGGGAGGGGTCGGAGTTGAGCGGTGTGCGCGTGCGCGTGGTGCGGCCGGGGGAGCTGACCGCGCGGGAGATCGACGTCTGGCGGGAACTGCGCGCGAAGTCCGGTGCGCCCGCCAATCCCTTCATGGAACCCGAGTTCACCATCGCCGTGGGGCGGTTCCGGAGCTCCACGGCACGGGTGGCGGTCCTGGAGGAGCGAGGCGAGCCCGTGGGGTTCTTCCCGTACGAGAAGGGGCCCCTGGGGCACGGGCGGGCCATCGGGTACGGCGTCTCCGACTGCCAGGGGGCCGTGCTGGGGCCGGGCACGCACCTGCCCGTGCGGGAGCTGCTGCGGGCCTGCCGGCTGTCCGCCTGGGAGTTCGACAACCTGGAAGCGGGACAGGGCCTGTTCGGCACCGGTGTCGCCGAGACCTTCGCCTCGCCCGTCATCGAGGTCGGCGAGGGCTACGGCGCCTACGAGGCCCGACTGCGCGCCCAGTCGCCGAAGTTCCTCCGCACCACCCTCGCCAAGGAGCGCCGGCTCGGCCGGCAGGGCGGCGGCGAGGTGCGGTTCGTGTTCGACGAGCGGGACGAGCGCCCGCTGCGCGTCCTCATGGGCTGGAAGTCCGCCCAGTACCGGCGCACCGGCCGCCGCGACCGCTTCGCCCAGGAGTGGATCAGCGGACTCGTACACCACCTGCACAGCGCCCGCAGCCCCGGCTGCTCCGGCACCCTGTCCGTGCTCTACGTCGGCGACGCACCCGTCGCCGCGCACTTCGGGCTGCGATCCCGCACCGTCCTGTCCTGCTGGTTCCCCGCCTACGACCCGGCCTTCGCCAAGTTCTCGCCCGGCCTGGTCCTCCACCTGCGCATGGCCGAGGCCGCCGCCCGCGAGGGCATCGGCGTCCTCGACCTCGGCCGGGGCGCCGCCGAGTACAAGGACTCGCTCAAGACCGGGGAGTCGCAGGTCCACGAAGGGGTCTGCGTCCTGCCGGGTGTACGGGCCGGGCTGTACTGGCTCAGCCGCGAGCCCGCCCGCCGCGCCCACCGCTACGTCCGCAGCCGCCCCAGGCTCGCCGGGTACGCCCAACGCGCCCTCAACCAGGTCGGGAGGATCCGTGGCTGACCCCGCCGCCGCAGGTGCGCCACGCGCGCCCCTGGCCGTCGCCCAGCTCGACCTGGCCGGCCCCGACGGGCCCGTCCTGTCCCTGGCTCCCGCCCCCGGCGGGCCGCCGCCCGCACCCGGCGACCACGTCTACCTCCTGGTCCGCTTCCGGGGCCGGCCCGCCGCCACCCTCCTCGTCCCCGTGCCCGAGGACGCCGACCCGCCCATCGTCCTCGGCGCAGCCGCCCGGGACGCCCTGACGGCCCTGGAACCGCGGGAGCCCCGCGAGGCGCCCCGCCTCACGCCGCCGCCCGCCACCGTCGTCGTCGCCACCCGTGAGCGCGCCGGCCAACTCGCCCGCGCCCTCGACTCGCTCCTCGGCCAGGACCACCCGGACTTCACGGTCCTCGTCGTCGACAACGCGCCGCTCACCGACGCCACGCGCCGACTCGTCGAAGGGACGTACGGCGACCGGGGAGTGCGGTACGTCCGCGAGGACACGCCCGGCCTCGCCGCCGCCCACAACCGCGGCCTGGCCGCAGCCGGCGGCACCGCCTCCGACACCGCCGCCCGGGCCGCCCACACCGACCCCGCCGCCCCCGACGTCGTCGCCTTCACCGACGACGACGTCGTCGCCGACCCGCACTGGCTCACCTCCCTGACCGCGCCCTTCGCCGAGGACCCCCGCGTCGGCTGCGTCACCGGGCTCATCCTCCCCGCGCGGCTGCGCACCCCCGCGCAGGTCCTCCTCGAAAGCCACGGCGGCTTCGCCAAGGGCTTCGCCCCCCGCGACTACGACCCGCTGCGGCCGCCCGCCGACGACCCGCTGTTCCCGTTCACCGCCGGACGCTTCGGCTCCGGCGCCAACATGGCCTTCCGTACGAGCGCGCTCAAGGCCGTCGGCGGATTCGACCCCGCCACCGGCACCGGAACACCCGCGCGCGGCGGCGACGACCTGTACGGCTTCGTCCGCGTCCTCACCGCCGGCCACCGGCTCCGCTACACGCCCGACGCCCTCGTCTGGCACCACCACCGCGAGACCTGGCAGGACCTGCGGAACCAGGCGTACGGATACGGCGCCGGGCTCACCGCGTACCTGACCGCGCTCCTCGTGCGCCGGCCCGCCCTGCTGCCCGCGCTGCTCGCCCGGCTGCCCCGCGGCCTCGCCCACGCCAGGGCCATCACCGCGCACAGAACCGGCGACCAGCGGGACGTCCCGGGCGCGCACGGGACGCAGACCCACTCCTGGCCCCGTGAACTGTCCTGGCTGGAGCGGCGCGGCATGCTCCACGGCCCCTTCGGATACGTCCGGGCACGCCGCCGCGTGCGCGGCACCCGACCGCCCTGGGAGGTGAGATGAGACCCGCCATACCGGTCCTCCTCTACCACGCCGTCATGGAGGACCCGCCCGACTGGATCGCCGAGTTCACCGTCACGCCCCGGGACTTCCGGGCCCACCTCGACGCCGTCGCCGGCAGCGGCCGCACCGCCGTACCCCTTTCCGCGCTGGCCGACCACCTCGCCGGCCGCAGGAACCTTCCGCCACGGCCCGTCGTGCTCACCTTCGACGACGGCTTCGCCGACCTGCCCGGCCCCACGGCCGAGGCGCTCGCCGCCCGCTCGCTGCCCGCGACCGCCTACCTGACCACCGGGGCGATCACGCCCGGCCGGTCCAGCCTGCTGCCGCCCGCGCCCATGATGGCGCTCGCGCAGGTGCCGCTGCTGGAGCAGCACGGCATCGAGGTCGGCGCGCACACCGTCACGCACGCCCAGCTCGACACGCTCCCGCCGCGCGTCCTGCGCCGCGAGCTGCGCGAGTCGAAGCTCGTCCTCGAGGGCGTCCTCGGCCACCCGGTGACCCACCTGGCCTACCCGCACGGCTACAACAGCCGCGGCGTGCGCCGCGCCGCCCGCGACGCCGGGTACGCGTCGGCGGTCGCCGTACGGCACGCCCTCAGCTCCGGCGCCGACGAGGCGTACCGCATCGCCCGTCTCATCGTGCGCCGCTCGCACACCGTCGCCGACGTCGAGGACTGGATGTCCGGCCGGGGCGCGCGGACCGCTCCGTACCCCGACTCGCCGGCCACGGTCGGCTGGCGGCTCTACCGCAGGCTGCGCGCCGCCGCCCGGGGACCGGAGTTCGCCGGCTGACCGAGCCGGCCGGGCCGCGCGCGTCGGCCATGCCGCGAAACGATCAACTCCCTTGTGCAACAAGGGTGTACGAGAGCCACACAAACGCGGAGCATGTTCCTATACTTCGCTGAAGGGGACAGCGGCGTGACGGCCGCGACCACATCCGTGGGGGGAGTCGCACAGTGCAGCAACGCGTGCCCGCACCGGCCACCGAGGGCAGCGCGCTGCCGTCCGACGAGCCGGACGGGGCGACCGGCCCCCCGCAGGACGCGGCAGGCCCCCCACCCGCCGGCCCGGAGCCCGTACGGCTTCCCCTGCTGCACCCGCAGGCCGCGCTCAGCTGGCTGCCGCTGCTCGCCGCCGCCGCGCTGTGGGCGTACGCGCTGCCCCGCACCGGCTTCCGCGACATCGGCGACTACGGGCTCCTCGACCGCTTCCCGGCCGCTTTCTACGCCGCCCTGCTGGTCCTGACCGCCGGGTTCGTCGTCACCCTGCGCCGCGCCGGGACCGCCCCCTGGTGGCCGGCCACCTACTGCGTGGCGATGCTCGTCGCGCTGAAGGCGCCGCCCGCGCTGCTGTACGACTCGGTGCGCTACGCCTGGGCGTCCAAGCACGACGCGGTGATCACCCGGCTGCTCGCCGAGGGCACCGTCCACCCGTACACCGAGCTGTCGGGCGGCATGGCCGCCTACGACCAGTGGCCCGGGTTCTTCTCCCTGAACGCCGCGCTCGTCCGCGCCTTCGGCGTGGAGGCCGCCGCCTCCTACGTCAACTGGGCCCCGGTCGCGCTCGGCCTGCTCACCCTGCCCGTCCTGGTGCTGCTCTACCGGACGTTCACCGAGGACTGGCGGCTGGTGTGGACCGGGGTGTGGATCTTCCAGCTGGCGAACTGGGTCGGCCAGGACTACCTGTCGCCGCAGGGCCTGTCGTACGTCCTCTTCCTCGCGGTGCTCGCGATCGTCGTCCGCCACTTCGTCCGCCCCGGCTCGGCCGGGCCGCTGCGCGACCGGGCCCGTCTCGACCCCGCCGCGGCGGCCGTGCCGCCCTCGGCCTCGGTGCGGCAGCGGGCCGCCGCCGTGCCGCTCGTCGCCCTGCTGATCCTCGCGGTCAACGCCACCCACCAGCTCACGCCCGTGATGCTGTGCGCCACCCTGGCGGCCCTCTGCCTCACCCGCCGCTACCGCAACCTCGGGCTGCTCGCCGTCACCGGACTCGTCATGCTGGCGTGGGACCTCACCATGGGCCGGGTGCTGTTCCTGGAGACGATGGGCGGCCTGCGCGAATCCCTCGGCGACCTGCTCGGCAACTCCCGCGCCGGCTACGCGGGCGAGCCGACCGGGCCGGGCCCCGAACTGGTCGGCACGGCCAACATCCTGATGGTGCTGGTCCTCGCCGCGCTCGCCGGAACGGCCGTCCTGGCCCGCCGCGGGCTCGTGCGCGGCGCCCTGCCGCTGCTGCTCGCCTCGGCGGCGCCGCTGCCGATGTTCGCCGTCAACGACTACGGCGGCGAAATGCTCTTCCGCGTCTACCTGTTCGGCCTGCCCGGCACGGCGTTCTTCGCCGCCGCGGCGCTCGTCCCGGCCGCCGGCGCCACCGGAAAGGCGTGGCGGGCGGCCCGCCGCGTCACGGCCGTCGCCCTGCCCGTGACGCTGACGGCCCTGCTGGCCGGCTTCCTGCCCTCGTACTACGGCAAGGAGGGCATGCACTACACGTCCCCCGCCGAACTCGCCCTGGTCCGCCGGGCCTACGACCGGGCGCCGGACGGCGCGCTCATCATGGCCACGACCGGCTCGTTCCCCGGCGCGTACACCCGCTACGACCGGTACGAGCGCTGGTTCTTCACCGAGCAGGAGGTCCCCGAGAACCTGCGGATGCTCAAGGACCCGGTCGGCTATCTCACGGCGGGCATCCCGGAGGGCCGCCCCGCCTACGTGATCCTCACCGCCACGCAGGAGAAGGCCGTCATCGGCGAGGGCTTCCTGCCGGCCGACGGCTTCACCACCCTGCGGGACGCCCTGGAACGCTCGCCGCTCTTCCGCGTCGTGGAGGAGAACGCGTACGGGATCGTCCTCGTCCACACGCCGGACGGCCGCACGCCGGACGGCGCCACCCCGAAACGGTGACTGGAGGTCGCCATGCAGCTCGTCCTCGACTCCCGTACGCAGATCAGAGTGGCGCTGGCGGCCTCCGGATGGCTCGCGCTCGGCGCGACCGCGCTGCCGGGCGGCTCGCCGCTGCGCTGGGTGCCCGTGCTCGCGTTCGTCGCCCTCGGGCCCGGCCTCGCCCTGCTGTTCCCGCGGCCTGCCGCGCCGCGCCCCGGCGCCCGCCTGGAGGCCCTGGCGCTGGTGGCGCCGCTCAGCCTCGCGCTGGCCACGCTCACGGCCACCGCGCTGTTCGTCGCCCACGCGTTCTCGACAGCCGTGTTCCTGGGCGCGCTCGCCGCGTTCACCACGGTCGCCGCCCTCCTGCCCGGCGTGCCGCTGCCGGCCGCGACCCGCGGGGCGGCGCCCCCTGAAGTGCGGGGCAGCCGATGACGGGACGCCGTCGCCCGTCCCCGCCGTCGGGACCGCGCTACCTGGCCGTGATCGTCGCCGCGGTGGGCGCCCTGCTCATCGGGATCGGCGTCTGGGTCACCCGCGCCGACGACCGCTGCACCGCCGACCGCTTGCTGGAGCCCCCCTGCGGGGCCTGGTGGGGAGCCTACGTCCCGTACGCCGAGAACGGCTCCCTCAAGGACGCCGTCCATGACTTCGAGCGCAGGATCGGCCGCCGGCTCGACCTCGTCTACAACTACCACGACATGTCGAACACGCCGCTCGACGGACAGCTCCTCACCGACGACGAGCGGGAGCTCGGCCGCGACCGGCTGCTGATGCTCGCCTGGGAGTCCACCGTGTGGACCCGGCCCCACCACGCCGGCTGGACCGAGACGCAACTCGGCTGGCGGAACATCGCCTCCGGCAGACACGACGCGGACATCATCGACCCGCAGGCGCGCCGCATCAAGGCGTACGGCAAGCGCGTCCTCCTCTCCTTCGACCAGGAGACCGACTTCCGCATCAAGGAGGGCGCGGGCACCCCCGAGGAGTTCGTCGCCGCCTGGCGCCACGTCCACGACCGGTTCCGGGAGCTCGGCGTCGACAACGTGGTGTGGGTGTGGACCGTGTCCGGATACCTGGGCCACGCCGAGCAGATGAAGCGGCTCTACCCGGGCGACGCGTACGTCGACTGGATCGGCATGGACCAGTACAACTACTACCTCTGCCACAAGAGCACCACCTGGCTGGACTTCCAGCGCAGCCAGCGCCCCTCGTACGACTGGCTCCGCGCGAACGTCTCCGCCACCAAGCCGCTCATGCTGGCCGAGTTCGCCACCGCACCCGACCCGCGGCGGCCCGAGCGGCAGCGCGACTGGTACGCCGCGATCCCCCAGGTCGCCCCGACCCTGCCCCGGGTGAAGGCGCTCGTCCACTGGAACCGGCCGGTGCCCGGCGAGGGCTGCGACCTGACCGTCAACGAGGGCCCCGCGCTGGAGGGTTACCGCCAGGCCGGCCAGGACCCCTACTTCCGCCAGCCCGTCCCGGACCGCTGACCCCGCAGCCGGGCCACCGCCACCGCCGCCGCGGCCGCCGCGCACACCCCCAGGAACACGGGCACCGCGGCCGCGGCGAACGCCCCCTGCGCCGCCCACCCGGCCACCGCGGCCACCCACACCGCGCCCGCCGCCACCCGCACGTCCACGGCCCACGCCCACAGCGCCCCCGCCACCAGGGCCAGGCACACCACCTGGAGCACCGGCGGCAGGGCCAGGAGCAGGGCCTCCGCGCCGCCCGGACCGGCCCACCGCGCGACCGCCTCCGCCCCCGGGCCGCTCACCGGGGCCGGACGCACGCCCAGCAGCGCCGGCGCCCCGTGCAGCGCGGCCACCGTGCCCAGGGCGGCGAGCGCGGCGAGCGGCGGGCGGGCGGGCCGCAGCGTGACGGCCGCGCTGAACACGACGACCAGCAGCACGCCCGCCGCGACGGACGCAGGCGGCAGCGCGGCCAGCAGCTCCGGGCCGGTCAGCCGGTCGTGGGCGGCGGCCCCGGGCGTGCGCACGAGCCGGACGAGCGGAATCCAGAACAGCCCCACGGCCAGCCCCAGCAGCAGCCACAGCCACGCCGTCGCCCGCCCCTCGGCCTCCCGCGCGCCCGCGTCCTGCGCCTCCGGCGCGTACACGGGGAAGCCGAACGCGGGTGTCGCCGTGTCCTGCCCGCCCGGCAGGTACGCCGTCGCCGCCTCCCGCGCCCACCGCGTGCCGTACCCCGTGTCCCCGCCGCCCTTGCCGGTGCCCGTCCGGCGCGGCTCGCGCCCGGCCAGCGCCCCGCGCAGGCCCGGCACGGACACCAGGGCCATCACCGTCATGGACAGCAGCATCGCCAGGCCCGCGCCCGAGATCCCCGCCGGACCCGTCAGGACCGCCGCGCTGCCCAGCACCAGCACGCACATCGCGCCCTGCACGGCCGCGAGCATCCCGGTGCGCCCCTGGACGCGCAGCACACCGATGTACAGCTCCACCGCGACCCGGGGCAGCGCGGCCGCCGCCAGCAGCCGCAGCACCGTCGCCCCGTGCGCGGCGTAGTCCGCGCCGAACGGGGCGAGGATGTACGGCGCGAAGAGCACCAGCACCAGCACGACCGGGACCAGCAGCAGCGCCATCCGCCGCAGCGCTCCCCGCACGCCCTCGGCCAGGCTCTCGGGGCTGTGCGAGGCGTGCGCGGTGAGCGAGGAGGCCATGTTGATGGCCATGAACTCCATGGTCCCGCCGACCGTGTACGCCGTGTAGAAGAACGCGTTGTGGGCGGCGTCGAAGCGCACGGCCACCATCACCGGCAGCAGGTTGATCATCGCCAGGCTGAACAGCGCGCCCACCGAGTCCCCGGCCAGGAACCGGCCCATCTCGCGCAGGCTCGGCGGCTCACGGTCCCGGTCGGCGGCCGCCTGCCGGGGGATCAGCCGGCGGAAGACCAGCCAGCCGAGCGGCAGCACCGACAGCGCGATGGCGGCGGCCCACGACACGAAGATGCCCAGCACCGGCAGCGCCCCGGCGCACACGACGAGCAGCAGCAGCTTGCCCACCGAGAACACCGCGTTGCCGACCGGCACCCACACCGCCTTGCGCAGCCCCGTCAGCACCCCGTCCTGGAGCGTGAGCAGCGCCCACGCCACGCACGCCGCGGTGAAGAACAGTCCGGCGGGCAGCCCCCGCAGCGGCGCGTACGACGGGCCCCACAGGTCCAGCGTCACCAGGAACGCGGCGCTGGCCAGGCACACCACGAGCGAGCTGACCCCGTACGCCCGCCACACCAGCGGCCCGGTCGCCCGCCCGGCGCGCGGCACGTACCGCACGACGGCACCGATCATCGTGGTGGCCGTGACCGAGGCGAGCAGCCGCATCGCGGCGATGGCGGCGGAGCCCTGCCCGACGGCCTCCTCGGTGTAGTAGCGCGCGGCGACCAGCCAGAAGCCCAGGCCCAGCGCCGCCGAGACCCCGGTGGAGAGCATCAGCGCGTAGGCGTTGCGGAACATCGAGTCGCCGCTGGAGGGCTCGGGACCGGTCGCGGCGGCGGGGTCCGGCCCGGTGCGGGGCCGCTGCTCCCGCAGCCGGGTCGTGTCAGGCACCGCGCTCGCCCGGAGGCGCCGGCGGCGGGGGAGCGGGCCGGGCGCCGGAGGCGTGGAGCACCCGCAGGACCGTGTCGGCCCGCAGCGGGTCGGCGGGCAGCGCGTGCCGGGCGAACCAGCGGGCCCGCTCCGGGTGCGGCGAGCAGGTGGTGAACGGCTCGCCCGCGTAGTCGTCGAGGGGCGGGTCGTACAGGTAGCCGGTGGTGACGCGGTGGCGGGCCAGGGCGGCGATGGCGGCGTCCCGGTCGGCGACCAGCAGCGGTACGCGGAACAGCGGCCGGGCCGGGGCGTGCGGGTCGCCCCACGGGGACGCCTGGAGGGCCTCGGTGCCGGCGCGGTGCGCGGCGAGGGTCGCGTCGAGGCGGCCGAGGAGGTGGCGGGTGCGGCGCAGGCGGGCGGGGCCCGGGGCGAGCCGGTAGTCGTGCAGGTCGACGCGGACCCAGGAGTGGAACGGGTCGAGGCCGGGCGCCGACGCCGCCGCCTGCTTGAGGTCGCCGGGCCGCAGCGGCATCCGGATCTCCTCGCGCTCCTCCCGCCCGAGCAGCCGCAGCGTGGCCCGGGCCGCCCGGACCAGCCGCAGCCCCCGCACGGCCGCCTCGGCGTACGGGCGTACGGCGTAGGCGAGTTCGGCGGTACGGCGGGACGGCAGCAGCAGGGCGTCGCGGGCGCCCGCCAGCTCCTGGCGCAGGCCCGGGTCCCGCAGCGCGAGGAAGCCGCCCGTCTTGGCGCCGGTGTGCTTGGAGAGGCTGAAGACCGACGCCTCGCCGAAGGTGCCCACGGGCCTCCCGGCGACGTCGCTGCCGATGGCGTGCGCCGCGTCCTCCAGCAGCGGAATCCCCAACTCGCGGCATTTGGCGGCCAGTTCGGGAGCCGGGTCGGGGTTCCCGTAGAGGTTGGTGGTGAGGACGGCGGACAGGCCGCGCCACTGGTCCTCCGGTACGGCCGCCGGGTCGATGGAGGCGTCGCGCGCGTTCAACGGCGCCTGCACGGGCCGCAGTCCGGCCGCGAGCACCACGAAGAAGATGACGTCGTCGTTGACGGGCGACATGAGGACCCGCCCGCCGGGCGGACACCAGTGGCGCAGCGCGAGGTACAGCCCCAGTCGGCACGACGGCACGTACAGGCACTCCCTGCCGAGCCGGTCGCGCATCAGCTCTTCCAGTCCGGACAGTTCAGAAACCATGCGATTCCCCCCTGAACCCCGGCCCAATGTGTCCCATTCCGTACGGGGGCGTCAATAAGGCCGAGGGCCCGTCCCTCAGGGGAACGGGCCCTCGTGCCGTGCCGGGGGAGCCGGGCTCCCCGGGTCACTCCTCCAGGGTCAGGCCTCTGCGCAGCCTGCCCAGGGTGCGGGAGAGCAGCCGGGAGACATGCATCTGCGAGATGTTCAGCTCCTCGCCGATCTCCGACTGGGTGAGCCCCGCGACGAAGCGCAGGGAGAGGATCTTGCGGTCCCGCGGTGGCAGCGAGGCGATCAGCGGCTTCAGCGACTCGATGTACTCGATGCCTTCCAGGCCGTGGTCCTCGTAACCGATGCGGTCCGCGAGGGCACCCTCGGTGTCGTCCTCCTCCGGCTGGGCGTCGAGCGAGCTGGCCGTGTACGCGTTGCTCGCGGCCATGCCCTCGACGACCTCGTCCTTGGTGATGCCGAGCTTCTCGGCCAGCTCCCCGACGGTGGGGGAGCGGTCCAGCTCCTGGGCCAGCTCGTCGCCGGCCTTGGCGAGGTCGAGACGCAGCTCCTGGAGGCGGCGCGGTACGCGCACGGACCAGGAGGTGTCACGGAAGAACCGCTTGATCTCCCCCACGATCGTGGGCATCGCGAAGGTGGGGAACTCGACCTCACGGCTGAGTTCGAAGCGGTCGATGGCCTTGATCAGGCCGATCGTGCCGACCTGGATGATGTCCTCCATCGGTTCGCTGCGGGAGCGGAACCGGGAGGCGGCGAACTTCACGAGGGCGAGGTTCAGTTCGACGAGGGTGTTGCGCACGTAGGCGTACTCGTGCGTGCCCTCCTCGAGCGTCTCGAGCCGGGCGAAGAGCGTCTTCGAGAGGGCCCGGGCGTCGAGCGGTTCGACCTCGTCGAACGGCGGGATCTCGGGCAGGTCGGAGAGCACTGCGGATACGTCCGCCGGGCTCTCCGCTGTGGGGTCGGTGGGGTCGATCTCGTTCGGGGACGTTGCCGACGGCGCGCTGGGGGTACGCGTTTCGTCGAGCCGGGGTGACATGGTCTCCTCCATCGTTCTCGGCATGAGGCCGCCGATGCCCATTTCCGGTTGTCGCGGTGTGCGGCGCCTCCAAAGCCGGCCGTGTCGGGTAGTCGTCCATCTAGCCCTACCCGCTTCGCACCGGCCATCGCAAGTGTCATTTGTTCCGTATATACCCTTTGTGGGGGTCTTCGACTACCAGCCGGGAGGGATTCGTCGTAGGGTTCTCCTGACCCAGAGGCATCGGCGAAGAGGGGCGGAATGGGCCGCGAGACGGTCGGCAGCGCACATCCGGGCCGGCTTCAGGTCGGGGTCCGCATCGAGGGCTCCAGCGCGGTGCTGACTCCGGTGGGTGAGTTGGATCACCACACCGCCGATCTGTTGCGTGAGCCACTCGACACCGCGCTCGCCGAAGGCCGGGCACGCCTCGTCGTCGACTGCTCACAGCTCGCGTTCTGCGACTCGACCGGACTCAACGTGCTGCTCGGTGCCCGCCTGAAGGCGGAGGCGGCGGGCGGCGGCGTCCACCTCGTCGCGATGAGGCCGGCGGTCGCCAGGGTCTTCGAGATCACCGGGGCCGGGGCGGTCTTCACCGTCCACGAATCGCTGGAAGCCGCACTCGCGCAGTAGTGGCGACCCGGACGGCCGATCTGGTGGGTGTTGTCCCGAATCGGCCGGGCAGAAGAACGCAGGAAGAGCCCCGGGTGGCCCGCGCAGGGTTCACACTCTGGGTAAACGAAGTAGACGTCGGCGTAATGGCGACCTGGTGAATCGGTGAGGTGACGCGCTGATGGGTGCCGCCCAGCAGCAACCGCCCCGCGGTCTCGGCCCCGGGCCGGACGGCTCCGGCGCTCCGCCCGTGGGGGAGACGCGCAGGCTCGCCCTGGACGACGCCAGCGGGGTCGTTCCCCTCGCCCGCGACTTCACCCGCCAGGCGCTCTACGACTGGGGCTGGCTGCCGGCCGCCTCCGCGGACCGCCGCGCCGCCGCCGAGGACGTGCTGCTCGTCGTCTCCGAACTCGTCACCAACGCGTGCCTGCACGCCGACGGACCCGAGGAGCTGCGGGTCTCGCTCCAGGCGAAGGTGCTGCGGCTGGAGGTCGCCGACCGCGGTACCGGGCAGCCCGCGCCGCGCACCCCGCACCGGGCCGGGCGGCCCGGCGGGCACGGCATGTTCATCGTGCAGCGCCTCTGCCTCGACTGGGGGGTCGTCCGCGCGGCGGGCGCGGCGGGCAAGACGGTCTGGGCGGAGCTGGCCGCGCCGGCGTAGGGGTTCCGCGGGGGTTCCGCGCGGATCCTGTGGTGGTTGTGGAGCACGGCACGAAGCCGTGCTCTTTGTCTTCCCCTTGTCTTCCCTCGGCAGGGTGCCGGGCGTACCGTGGCCGCCCGATCTGATGAACCGTCAGGTGTCTGAGGTGATCCCGGCATGCCGTACCCGCCGAACCGCAAGCGGACCGCCCTCGCGCTCGTGGCGGCGGCCGCCGTCGCACCCGCCGCGGTCCTGGCCGCGGCACCCGCCGCGCACGCCGCCGTCGTGGACGTCGACTACGCCTGCCAGACCCCGATCGGCCCCAAGGGCGCGGTCTCCCCGATCGACATCACGGCCGTACGCGCCGGCTCCGGCTACCGGCTCACCATGTCGTTCCGCAAGGGCGTCTCGTCCAGCCCGGTCGAACTCGGCAAGGGCGCGATGAACCCCTCCGCCGTCATCCGGGTCGGCGGCGCCGACCAGGGCACGGTGGCGGTGTCGGGACCGCCCAACGCGACCGCCATCCCCGCCAACACGTCCATCAGGATCAGCGACCTGTCCGGTACGTACACCCCGCGCCGCGGCGGCAAGGTCACCTTCACGGCCGGCGTACTGACGATCAAGGCCCTGGGCACGACCACGACCTGCACCCCGAAGAACAACCCGGGCCCGTCGCTGGAACTGGACGTGACCGCGGCGGGCAGCGGGGGGAGTGGGGGCGGCGCCCAGCTGCCCAGGACGGGGCCGCTCGACTCGGCGGTCGCCCTCGGCACCTTCGGCGGCACCGTGCTGCTCGCCGGAGCGGCCGGGGCGCTGTGGCTGACCCGCCGGGCGTAGACCGTGCGCCGCGCCGTGGGGGCCGCCGCCGCTGCCGTCGCCGCCGCCGTCGCCGCTGCCACCGTGCTGGTGGCCGCTCCGCCGGCCCCGGCGGCGTCCGCCTGGACGGCCCGCCCGGCCGCCGGCGGGGGCAGGCCCCACGCGTATCTGGAGGGCCCCGCCGGCACGCCCCTGGAGGACGCCCTGTCGCTCACCAACCCGGGCGCCCGGCCCCTGGTGGTACGCCTGCGGGCGAGCGCCCCGTGGGCGGCCTGGGTCAGGTTCGCGGCCGACCCCGTGACGGTGCCGCCCCGCACCCGGGCCGACGTCCCGTTCACCGTCACCGTGCCGCCCGGCACCCCGCCGGGCGACCTCTCCGGCACGCTCACCGCCACGGCGGCGGGCCGGGACGTGGCCGTGCCGGTACGGCTCCGTGTGGCAGGGCCCCGGCTCGCCGCGCTCACCGTCGAGGACGTCCGCGTGGAGGACGACGCCATCCGCTACACCCTGGTGAACCGCGGCAACACCGCACTGACGCCCCGCGTCGAGATCCGCACGGACGGCCTGCTCGGCGCCCCCCGCACGCTGGACGGCCCGCCGCCCGGCCCGCCTCTCCTTCCGGGCGCCCGCCGCACGGCCACCCACCCCTGGCCCCGCCCCACCCTTGACCGCGTCACGCTCCACCTGAACGCCACAGCGGGGAACGCCGCACGAGCGACGGCGACACACACGTACACCCCGGGCCCGGCCCGCGCAGCGGCGTGGACGGCAGCGGCGGCGACAACGGCCTTGGCGACGTGGGGCGTCCTCCTCATGCGGCGACGGCGTGCGGGGGCCCGGCGATGAGCACGGGAGGTGGAGGCGCGGGGACTTCGGCGGACCGCCGACTGCCCGTGGAGCGGGGCGGTGCCGCCGTTCCTGCCGTGGGCCGGCGCCGCCGTTCCCGCCGCGGGCAGTCGTTCCGCAGGGCGATGGGAGTCCCTCCTGCGCGAGCGAAGCCGAGAGCTTGGGGGCGGGTGGGCCCGGCAGGAACGGCCCGCCCGGTCAGGACCTCGCGCACCGGTACCCCTCTCCGTCTGCTCGCCGCACTCCTGGCCGCATGCGCGCTCACGCTCGGCGCGCCGGCCACCGGCGGGGCCGCACCGACCGCTCCCGCCGCCGAGCCCACGGTCGAGCTGTCGCACGCGGCGGCGCCCAAGGGCGCCCGGCTCACCGTCCGCGGCCACGGCTGGCGACCCCGCACCCTGCTCACGCTCCTCCTGTGCGGCCAGTCCACCCCCGCCCGCGGCGTCATCGGCGGCACCAACGCCTGCGCCAACGCCGACGGCCGCGCCGTCACGACCGCCACCGACGGCTCCTTCGCCAAGGACCTGCCGGTCGTCGCCCCACCGACGCCCTGCCCCTGCGTGGTGCACGTCGCGACGGTGACCGGCCCGCAGGCCACCGTGGACGCCGCGCTGACCGTGACCGGCCACCCGGTGGCCCCGCTGCCCGACGGGGCGGGCGACGGCCGCCTCGCCGTGCTCAGCACCGGCCGGCTCACCGGGTCCAGCGGCCTCCTGGTCTGGTTCGGCGCGCCCGCCTCGCGCCGGATCGTCCTCACCGTCGGCAACCTCGGCTCCGGCCGCGTGAAGGACCCCGTCTTCGAGGTCGGCTTCGCCCACGGCGTGTACGCGCCGCAGTGGGAGGAGCACCAGTGGCGCGGCACGGTCCGGCCGGGCGGCCGGGCGGCCGTCGAGCTGCCCGTGCACCTCCCGGCGGGCGCCCACGGCGACTACCGGGTGCTCGTGCGCCACGGCGGCAGGGTGCTGGCCGAGCACCCGTGGGACGTGGCCCGGCCCTGGGGCGTGACGCTCTTCTGGGTGCTGCTCGCCGTCGTCGTACCCACCGCGCTGTACCGGGCCGGGATGGCGGTCGTGGACCGCGTCCGGCCCCGCCGCCCCGCCGCGGCCGCGCCGCCCGCCGCGGCCCTGCCGTGGTTCACCCAGGACTCCGCACCGTCACCGAACAGACCGACGACGAAGGGACAGTCGTGAGCACCCAACGCAGGATGAGCGCGGCGGGAGTCGCGCTGATGCTCGGCGGCGCGGGGATCCTGCTGGCCGCCGGCCCCGCCCGCGCGGCGGAGGTGGCGTACGCCACCGAGTGCGTACCGCCGCCCATCTCCGGGATGCCCCCGGTCAGGGGCACCACGAAGGTGCAGATCACCGCACCGGCGGAGGCCAAGGTCGGCGACGAGGTGGAGGTGGTCTGGAAGACCGTCGAGGCCGCGTCCAAGTACCCCGACGTGCTGGACCTGGAGAAGGACACCGTCAAGCCGACCGGCACGATCACGCTGGGCGGCGCAGTGAGCGGCGAACTGGCGATGGAGGGCCCGCGCCAAAACCCGCCCATCCCGAAGAACAGCCCCATGGTGCTGGCCGACATGAAGGGCAGGCTGAAGCTGGAGAAGGCCGGCGAGATCACGCTGACGCCGGGCAAGTACACGATCAACGTCTCGAAGCCGATCTCGACGGACACCAAGTGCGCCCCGACGGCGCAGGTCGCCGTGGGCGCCACGATCAAGGTGACGGACGGCGGCGGAACGTCGGGCGGTACGACGACGAGCGGCGGCACGACGGCAGGCGGCACCACGAGCGGCGGTACGACGACCACCGGCGGCACCACCGCGGGCGGAACGACCACCACCGGCGGTACGACCACCACCGGCGGGACCACGACCACGGGCGGCACCACGGCCGGCGGCACCTCCGGCGGGGGCGACGGCGGCCGGACGGACTTCCCCGGCAAGGAGGTGTCCGTCACGTTCGCCTGCACCTCACCCGGCCCCGCGAGCATCAACACCAAGGTGACGATCGACGCCAGGAAGAACGGCGGCGCCTTCGACCTCACCGTCAGGACCGCCAAGGGCGTCATGAACAGCCCGGCCCCCCTCCCCGCCGGCGCGCTCAAGCCCGCGATGGCCGTCGTCCTCGGCGGCGCCGACAAGGGGACCGTCCCGGTCACCGGCCCCGCCAACAAGGACCCGCTGGAGCAGGGCAAACCCGTCGACCTGCCCGACATGACCGGCACCTACAAGCCGGGCGCCACCGGCAAGGCGACCCTGACGCCCGGCACGCTCACCATCGACGTGACGCTCGGCGGGCAGAAACTCGCCATCCCGTGCACCGTGCAGGGCAAGGCCGAGGCCTCCCTGGAGCTGGACACCTCCGCCCAGCCGGGCGGCGCATCGGGCGGCACGGGCAGCACCGGCGGCTCGGGCGGCGCATCCGGCTCGGGCGCCGCGGGTGGCACGGGAACCACCACCTCCGGCGGTCTCGCCGCCACCGGATCGGACGACGGCGAGGCCCTGCGCGCCCTCGCCCTCGCCGCCGGCACGGCGATCCTGCTGGGCGGCGCGGTGTTCACGTTCACCCCGTGGGCCCGCCTGCGCGGCTCCCGCTGACGCCGCGGAACACGCGGCAAGCGCAACGGGCCGGTACGAGGCACGTGAGCGCCCCGTACCGGCCCGTTCGCCGTACCGGTCGACCGGCCCGGCGGTTACTTCACGTTGCCCATCAGGGCGCGGATCTTCTTGGTCGCCACCATGAAGGCGATGCCCGCCGCGGCGGCGACGATGGCCCACATCGTGTAGTACGCGGCGTCGCCCATCGGGGCGTTCAGCTTCACCGTCCAGCCGTTCAGGGCGTTGCCCGTCGCGGTGGCGAGGAACCACAGGCCCATGATCTGGCCGACGAACAGCTTCGGCGCCAGCTTCGTCGACAGCGACAGGCCCACCGGCGACAGGCACATCTCACCGATCGTCTGGACCAGGTAGACGCCCAGCAGCCAGAAGACGGTGACCTTGCCGGTCTCGCTGTTGGCGGCGGCCGCACCGGCCAGACCCATGATCGCGAAGGAGCCGCCGATGAGCAGCATGGCCAGCGCGAACTTCATGGGCGTGCTGGGCTCGCGGTTGCGCTGGGCCAGCTTCACCCAGAGCGCGGCGAAGAGCGGGGCCAGGATGATGACCATCATCGGGTTGACCGACTGGTACCAGGAGGCCGGGAACTCCCAGCCGCCGATGACACGGTCCGTCTTGCCGTCCGCGAAGAGAGTGAGCAGCGAGCCGGACTGGTCGTAGATCATCCAGAACAGCACGGCGGTGGCGAAGAACCACACGAACGCCTTGATCTTCGGGCGGTCCTCGGACGTCAGCGACGGGTTCCGGAAGATCGCCAGGAAGTACACGATCGGCACGACGATGCCCATGATCGCCAGGACGTTGACGATGTGCTCGACGTCGAAGGTGCCGAGGGCGATGTCGGCGAGCAGCGCGGCGACGGCGAAGCCGGTCCACAGGCCGGCCTTGCGCAGCACCGAGCGCTTCTCCTCCGGCGTGGCCGGGGTGCCGGGCTCCTTGCCGACCTCGCCGAGGTACTTGCCGCCCAGGACGTACTGGACGACGGCCAGCGTCATACCGACACCGGCGACACCGAAGCCCAGGTGCCAGTTGACGTGCTCACCGAGGTAGCCGACGATCAGCGGCGCCACCATGGCGCCCATGTTGATCGCCATGTAGAAGAGCGTGAAGCCGGCGTCGCGGCGGGCGCCGGACTGGCCCTCGTAGAGGCCGCCGACCATCGCGGAGATGTTCGGCTTCAGCAGACCCGTGCCGACCGCGATCAGGCCGAGGCCGACGAAGAAGGTCGCATCGCTCGGGAGCGCCAGCGTGTAGTGGCCCAGGGCGATGATGATGCCGCCGACGAGGACGGCCTTGCGGGCGCCCCACAGCCGGTCGGCGACCCAGCCGCCGGGCATGGCCGCCATGTAGACGACCGCGTTGTACACGCCGTAGATCGAGGCGGCGAGCGCCTCCTTCTCCTCCAGCGGCCCGTCGAGGACGGCGGCCGTCAGGTACAGCACGAGGATGGCGCGCATTCCGTACCAGGAGAAGCGCTCCCACAACTCGGTCATGAAGAGCGTGGCCATACCGCGGGGGTGGCCGAAGAAGGTCTTCTCGGTGTCAGGGGTCCTGACCGAGTCCTTCGTCAGGCTGGACGCCATGGTCGATCCTTGCTGCTCGGGACGCGCGCTGCTTCGTGAGTGCCACGCGCCCGTGGGGGGCGGCCGGCACCGGCACGGTCAGTACCGCTCCGGGATCCACACCCCGCCGCGCGTCGTCACGCCACGGGGCCCGGCCCACAGGTCATTCGTCTCGTTCGCCCGCGCGCATGAAAGAGACCTTTGGGTGCGTCAACGAGTGATGCCGCCAAAGGTCCCCGATTACCGCTACGAGCGTCTCGCCACCATACGCCACGACAGGGCGGCATATGGAAGGACTTGAGATATGGATCACAGGCAACGGCGGAACCGCTCGCCCAGATTCAAAGGTCATCAGCAGAATGACACCTTGGACCGCAGGCAGGCCCGAGGTGTGGACGATCTTGACCTGATCTCCCCACGACCCTCGCGAACCGCGGACTACCATCAGTCCATGACCCGTGTGCTGCTCGCCGAGGACGACGCCTCCATCTCGGAACCGCTGGCCCGCGCCCTGCGGCGGGAGGGGTACGAGGTCGAGGTACGGGAGGACGGGCCCAGCGCGCTCGACGCCGGGCTCAAGGGCGGCGTCGACCTGGTCGTGCTCGACCTGGGCCTGCCCGGCATGGACGGCCTGGAGGTGGCCCGCCGCCTGCGGTCCGAAGGCCACACCGTGCCCATCCTGGTGCTGACCGCCCGCGCCGACGAGGTGGACACCGTCGTCGGCCTGGACGCCGGCGCCGACGACTACGTCACCAAGCCGTTCCGCCTCGCCGAACTGCTGGCCCGGGTCCGGGCCCTGCTCCGGCGCGGCGCCGCCGAGCCCGCCCCGCAGCCCGCCACCCACGGCGTGCGCATCGACGTGGAGTCGCACCGCGCCTGGATGGGCGACGAGGAGCTCCAGCTGACCGCCAAGGAGTTCGACCTGCTGCGCGTCCTCGTCCGGGACGCGGGCCGGGTCGTCACCCGTGACCAGCTGATGCGCGAGGTCTGGGACACCACGTGGTGGTCGTCGACCAAGACGCTCGACATGCACATCTCCTGGCTGCGCAAGAAGCTCGGCGACGACGCGGCGAACCCGCGCTACATCGCCACCGTCCGCGGCGTCGGCTTCCGCTTCGAGAAGAGCTAGCAGCCCGCCGAACCAGAGAAGAGTGGGCAGACCACCGTGCGCCGCCGCCTGATCAACTCCACCCTCGCCGTCGTCCTCGTCGTCATCGCCGTCTTCGGGGTCTCCCTCGTGCTGGTGGAGACCCGCACGATCAGCAGCAGCGCCCAGGAGAGCGTCGACTCGGAGGCGCTGGGGCTGGTCAGCATCGTCGACAGCCGGCTGATGGGCGGCGAGCCCGTCGGCCCGGACATCCTGGGCGAACAGCGGCGCGCCGGGCGGTACGCCCGGATCGAGATCCCCGGCCGCGCCCCCATCGAGGTCGGCACCCGCTCCGAGGGCGCCGTCATCCGCGGCACCGCCGAGGGCAAGCGCGGCGAGCGGGTCGTCGTGGAGGAGCCCCGCTCCGCCGTCACCCGCGAGGTCGGCCGCTCCCTGCTCATCATCGGCGCGGTGGCACTGGTCGCCGTCGTGGCGGCCGTCCTCCTCGCCGTACGCCAGGCCAACCGGCTCGCCTCGCCGCTCACCGACCTCGCCGAGACCGCCGAACGCCTGGGCTCGGGCGACCCGCGGCCGCGCCACAGGCGCTACGGGGTGCCCGAGCTGGACCGGGTCGCCGACGTGCTGGACTCCTCGGCCGAGCGGATCGCACGGATGCTCACCGCCGAGCGCAGGCTCGCCGCGGACGCCTCCCACCAGCTCCGTACGCCGCTGACCGCGCTGTCCATGCGGCTGGAGGAGATCTCCGTCACGGACGACTTGGAGACCGTACGCGAGGAGGCGACGATCGCCCTGGCCCAGGTGGAGCGGCTGACGGACGTCGTGCAGCGGCTGCTGACGAACTCCCGCGACCCGCGCACGGGCTCCGCCGTCGCCTTCGACCTGGACGAGGTCGTCAAGCAGCAGATCGAGGAGTGGCGCCCGGCGTACCGCAGCGCGGGCCGGGCGATCGTCCGCTCCGGCAAGACCGGGATGCGGGCCGTCGGCACCCCGGGCGCGGTCGCCCAGGTGCTGGCCGCGCTGATCGAGAACTCGCTGATGCACGGGGGCGGCACGGTCGCGCTGCGCACCCGTGTGACCGGCAACCAGGCCGTGGTCGAGGTGACGGACGAGGGCCCCGGCGTCCCCGCCGACCTGGGCGCCCGGATCTTCGAGCGGGCCATCAGCGGCCGCAACTCCACGGGCATCGGCCTGGCCGTCGCACGCGACCTGGCCGAGGCCGACGGCGGCCGGCTGGAGCTGGTCCAGCTGAAGCCCGCGGTCTTCGCCCTGTTCCTGAGCCGCGAGGCCGCCACCCGCAGGGAGACGAAGGAACACCCCCGCCCGGTGCGCTAGCGGACACGGCCCCAGGGCCTGGCACGGCCCGGCGGCCCGCTCTAGCGGGCCGCCGGGCCGACCGGCGTCGGGGTGTCCTCGTGCCGGCGCTGCTCCAGCACCGCCGGGGCGGCCGGCGGGGCCGGCAGCGCCCGGAAGACCCAGGTGCGGTAGGACCAGAAGCGGAACAGCGTCGCGACGCCGATGCCGAAGAACTTGAAGAAGTTGTTCTGCAGCGGGGTGTTCCAGCCGAACCCGTAGGTGGCCGTGTAGAGCACCCCGTTCTCGATGACCAGGCCGACGACGCTGAAGACGAGGAAGAGGGTCAGCTCGCGCGTCCGGCCGGTCTTGTCGCGGTCGCGGTAGGTGAAGTAGCGGAAGCCCACGTAGTTGCAGGCGATGGCCACGACGGTCGCCAGCAGGCTGGCCCGTACGACCGGGATGTCCGTGGTCTGCCGGAGCAGATTGAACACCGCCATGTTGACCAGCAGCCCGAAGCCGCCGACCAGACCGAATTTGGCGATCTCGCGGACGAGCTGGTCCAGCCGCACCCGCAGTGCGCCTCGTTCACTCATCGTGATCTTTCAGCCCCGTCCGGTCGCTTCTGTCAACTCAGCCATGCTAACCATCACCCGGTTGACGCGCTCGGGGACGGAGAAAGCCCCGGGACGGACGGGGCGACGGGGCCCGCACGGGCTCCGGATACCCTAGGAGGGTGACGTTCCCGGTAGTCGGCATGGTCGGCGGCGGTCAGCTCGCCCGCATGACCCACGAGGCGGGCATCCCCCTCGGCATCAGATTCAAGCTCCTCAGTGACAGTCCCCAGGATTCCGCGGCGCAGGTCGTGAGCGATGTCGTCATCGGCGACTACCGCGACCTGGACACGCTGCGTGACTTCGCACGCGGCTGCGACGTGATCACGTTCGATCACGAACACGTACCCACCGAGCACCTACGGGCCCTGGAGGCGGACGGCATTCCCGTCCGTCCGGGGCCCGACGCTTTGGTGCACGCCCAGGACAAGGGCGTGATGCGGGCGAAGCTCGACGCGATCGGCGCGCCCTGCCCGCGCCACCGCATCGTGACCGACCCGGCCGACGCGGCCGCGTTCGCCAGAGAGGTCAGCGGCGCGGAGCGCCTCGATGAGGGGCGGTGGCCGGGCGACGGGAGGGCCGGGGGCTTCCCCGTCATCCTCAAGACCGTGCGCGGCGGCTACGACGGCAAGGGCGTGTGGTTCGTGCGCTCCGAGGAGGACGCCCGCGACCCGTTCCTGGCGGGCGTGCCCGTCCTCGCCGAGGAGAAGGTCGACTTCGTCCGCGAGCTGGCCGCCAACATCGTGCGCTCCCCGCACGGCCAGGCCGTGGCCTACCCGGTCGTCGAGTCGCGCCAGGTCGACGGGGTGTGCGACACGGTGATCGCGCCCGCGCCCAACCTCTCCGACGAGCTTGCCCTCCAGGCCCAGGAGCTGGCCCTGCGCATCGGGCAGGAGCTGGGCGTCGTCGGTCACCTCGCCGTCGAGCTGTTCGAGACGCGCGACGGCCGGATCCTCGTCAACGAGCTGGCCATGCGCCCGCACAACTCGGGCCACTGGACCCAGGACGGCGCGGTCACCTCCCAGTTCGCCAACCACGTCCGCGCGGTGCTCGACCTGCCGCTGGGCGACCCGCGGCCGCGCGCGAAGTGGACGGTCATGGCGAACGTGCTGGGCGGCGACTACCCGGACATGTACCAGGCGTACCTGCACTGCATGGCCCGCGACCCGCAGCTCAAGATCCACATGTACGGCAAGGACGTGAAGCCCGGCCGCAAGGTGGGCCACGTCAACACCTACGGCGACGACCTGGACGACGTGCTGGAGCGCGCCCGTCACGCCGCCGGCTATCTGCGAGGAACGATCGTTGAGTAATCCACTCGTGCCGCTCGTGGGCATCGTCATGGGCTCGGACTCGGACTGGCCCGTCATGGAGGCCGCCGCACAGGCCCTCGACGAGTTCGAGATCCCGTACGAGGTCGATGTCGTCTCCGCGCACCGCATGCCGCGCGAGATGATCGCGTACGGCGAGCAGGCCGCCGACCGCGGCCTGAAGGCGATCATCGCCGGGGCCGGCGGCGCCGCGCACCTGCCGGGCATGCTCGCCTCGGTCACCCCGCTGCCGGTCATCGGGGTGCCGGTGCCGCTGAAGTACCTGGACGGCATGGACTCGCTGCTGTCGATCGTCCAGATGCCGGCCGGCGTCCCGGTGGCCACGGTGTCGGTGGCGGGCGCGCGCAACGCGGGCCTCCTCGCGGCCCGCATGCTGGCCGCCCACGACGCCGACCTGCTGACCCGGATGCGGGAGTTCCAGCAGGAGCTGAACGACCAGGCCACCGAGAAGGGCAGGCGGCTGCGCGCGAAGGTCGAGGGCTCGGCGTCGTTCGGCTTCGCCCGGTGACCGCCGCCGAGGGCCACGGGGCCGCGTCCCTGACGGAGGCCATGGAACTCCTCGGGACCTTTCCGGTCGTCGACGGGCACAACGACCTGCCGTGGGCGCTGCGTGAGCAGGCCGGCTACGACCTGGACCGCCTCGACATCGCGGCGGACCAGACCGGCCGGCTGCACACCGACCTCCCCCGCCTCCGGGCGGGCGGGGTCGGGGCCCAGTTCTGGTCGGTGTTCGTGCGCAGCGACATGGCCGGCGACGACGCGGTCAGCGCCACCCTGGAGCAGATCGACTGCGTCGACCGGCTGCTGGCCCGTCACCCGGCGGACCTCGCGCCCGCGCTGACCGCCGACGACATGGAGGCGGCCCGCGCCGAAGGCCGTATCGCCTCGCTGAAGGGCGCCGAGGGCGGCCACTCCATCAACAACTCGCTGGCCACCCTGCGCGCCCTGTACGCGCTCGGCGTGCGGTACATGACGCTCACGCACAACGACAACATCGCGTGGGCGGACTCGGCGACGGACGAGCCGCGCGTCGGCGGCCTGTCCGCGTTCGGCCGCGAGGTCGTCCGGGAGATGAACCGGCTCGGCATGCTGGTCGACCTCTCGCACGTGGCGGCGACGACGATGCGGGACGCGCTGGACACCTCCGAGGCGCCGGTGATCTTCTCGCACTCCTCGTCCCGCGCGGTGTGCGACCACCCCCGCAACATCCCGGACGACGTGCTGGGCCGGCTCGCGGACAACGGCGGCGTCGCCATGGCGACGTTCGTCCCGAAGTTCGTCCTGCCCGCGGCGGTGGAGTGGACGGCGCAGGCGGACGAGAACATGCGGGCCCACGGCTTCCACCCGCTCGACACCGGCCCGGACGCCATGCGCGTCCACGCCGCGTTCGAGGAGGCCCACCCGCGGCCGCGGGCGACGGCCGCCACGGTGGCCGACCACCTGGACCACATGCGGGAGGTCGCCGGCATCGCCCACATCGGCATCGGCGGCGACTTCGACGGCACGGCGTTCACGCCGGACGGCCTGGAGGACGTGGCGGGCTACCCGAACCTGGTCGCCGAGCTGCTGGCCCGCAAGTGGTCCCGTACCGACGTGGCCATGCTGACCTGGCAGAACGCGGTCCGGGTGCTGCGGGACGCGGAGGCCGTCGCCCGCGACGCGTCCTCCCGCCGGGGGCCGTCGACGGCCACGCTGGCGTCCCTGGACGGCTGACCTCCGGCGGCCGGTCCGGGAGAAGGGCCGGCCGCCGGCGGGTCGCGCGTGGGCGTCAGGCCCGGGGGCGGCCCATCGCGCGGAACGTCCAGCCGGCCTCGCGCCAGCGGGCCGCGTCCAGGGCGTTGCGGCCGTCCAGGATGATCCGCGAGTTCACGACCTCACCGAGCACGGCCGGGTCGACCTCGCGGAACTCCTGCCACTCGGTGAGGTGCAGCACCACGTCCGCGCCCCGCACGGCCTCCAGCACGCTGTCGGCGTACGCCAGGGTCGGGAAGACGCGCCGGGCGTTGTCCATGCCCTTCGGGTCGTACACCGTGACCTGGCCGCCCTGGAGGTGGATCTGGCCGGCGACGTTCAGCGCGGGCGAGTCGCGGACGTCGTCCGAGTCGGGCTTGAAGGCCGCGCCGAGGACCGCGACGCGCTTGCCGAGGAACGTTCCGTCGCCCAGCGCCTCGCGGGCCATGCCGACCATCTGGCCGCGCCGCCGCATGTTGATCGAGTCGATCTCGCGCAGGAACGTGAGCGCCTGGTCCGCGCCCAGCTCACCGGCGCGCGCCATGAACGCGCGGATGTCCTTCGGCAGACAGCCGCCGCCGAAGCCGATCCCGGCCCGCAGGAACTTCGCACCGATCCGCTCGTCGTAGCCGATGGCCTCGGCGAGCTTCGCCACGTCGCCGCCGGCCGCCTCGCACACCTCGGCCATGGCGTTGATGAAGGAGATCTTCGTGGCGAGGAAGGAGTTCGCGGAGGTCTTCACCAGCTCGGCCGTCGGGAAGTCCGTCACGACGAACGGCGAGCCCTCGCCGACCGGCACCTCGTACACCTCGCGCAGCAGCTTCTCGGCCCGCTCGCTCTCGACGCCGACGACGATCCGGTCCGGGTGCAGCGTGTCCCGCACGGCGAAGCCCTCGCGCAGGAACTCCGGGTTCCAGGCCAGCTCCACGTCGGCGCCCGCCGGGGCCCGCTCCGCGAGCAGCCGGGACAGCCGCTCCGCGCTGCCGACCGGCACGGTCGACTTGCCGACCACCAGCGCCGGCTTCTTCAGGTGCGGGGCCAGCGCGCCGAAGGCGGCGTCGACGTAGCTCATGTCGCAGCCGTACTCGCCGTGCTTCTGCGGCGTGTTCACACAGACGAAGTGCACGTCGCCGAAGTCACCGACCTCCTCCCAGGAGGTGGTGAAGCGCAGCCGCCCGGTCGAGCCCTCGATCCCGGCGACGTGCTTGTGCAGCAGCTCCTCCAGGCCCGGCTCGTACATCGGGACGCGGCCCGAGGCCAGCATCTCGATCTTTTCGGGCACCACGTCGAGGCCCAGCACCTCGAAGCCGAGTTCCGCCATGGCCGCCGCATGTGTGGCGCCGAGGTAGCCGGTGCCGATCACGGTGATCTTGAGGGCCATGTGTGCTGCTCCAGTGCTGTACGGGCCGGGACTGCGAGCCCGAGCATAGTCGGGCCCCACCTGGGGCATCGTTCCGGCGGCACGGCCGCTGTCAGCAAGCTCACGTGATCCTCACATATGCCCGGCCGACGGCGGCCTACTAAAATTCGGGTTACTTAACGGTAGTTAGCACGCGGCCAGGGGAGCGAGAGACCATGGCGCCCAAGGGAGACATGCACAGTGCCTGACTTCGATCTGTACCGCCCGTCCGAGGAGCACGACATGCTCCGGGACACCGTCCGCGCGCTCGCCGAGGCCAAGATCGCGCCCCATGCCGCCGCCGTGGACGAGGAGGCCCGCTTCCCGCAGGAGGCGCTGGACGCCCTGGTCTCCTCCGACCTGCACGCGGTGCACGTCCCCGAGAGCTACGGCGGCGCGGGCGCCGACGCCCTCGCCACCGTGATCGTCATCGAGGAGGTCGCCCGCGTCTGCGCCTCGTCCTCCCTGATCCCGGCCGTGAACAAGCTGGGCTCCCTGCCGGTCATCCTGTCCGGCTCCGAGGACCTGAAGAAGAAGTACCTGGGCCCGCTCGCCAAGGGCGACGCGATGTTCTCGTACTGCCTCTCCGAGCCGGACGCCGGCTCCGACGCCGCCGGCATGAAGACCAAGGCGGTCCGCGACGGCGACCACTACGTCCTCAACGGCGTGAAGCGCTGGATCACCAACGCGGGCGTCTCCGAGTACTACACGGTGATGGCCGTGACCGACCCGGAGAAGCGCTCCAAGGGCATCTCCGCGTTCGTCGTCGAGAAGTCCGACGAGGGCGTCTCCTTCGGCGCCCCCGAGAAGAAGCTCGGCATCAAGGGCTCCCCGACCCGCGAGGTCTACCTCGACAACGTCCGCATCCCCGCCGACCGCATGATCGGCGCGGAGGGCACCGGCTTCGCCACCGCCATGAAGACCCTGGACCACACCCGCATCACCATCGCGGCCCAGGCCCTCGGCATCGCCCAGGGCGCCCTCGACTACGCCAAGGGCTACGTCCAGGAGCGCAAGCAGTTCGGCAAGGCCATCGCCGACTTCCAGGGCGTCCAGTTCATGCTCGCCGACATGGCGATGAAGCTGGAGGCGGCCCGTCAGCTCACCTACGCGGCGGCGGCCAAGTCCGAGCGCGTCGACGGCGACCTGACCTTCTTCGGCGCGGCCGCGAAGTGCTTCGCCTCCGACGTCGCCATGGAGATCACCACCGACGCGGTCCAGCTGCTCGGCGGCTACGGCTACACCCGCGACTACCCGGTCGAGCGCATGATGCGCGACGCCAAGATCACCCAGATCTACGAGGGCACCAACCAGGTCCAGCGGATCGTCATGGCCCGCAACCTGCCCTGACGTCCGGGCCGGCGGCCGGCCGTCGCCGAGGCATCGAGGAGAGGCACCCCGAGGGGTGCCTCTTTTCGTGCCCGGGGCGCCCGGTTAGGCTGCGCTGCCGCCGGAATCCAGCCGTCGGTATTCGGCCGGACACGGATGAGGAACATGGGCGCGGACAGCACGATCTCGAAGATTCTCCGGCAGATCGCCACCCAGGACGTCGTGGAGATCTTCGAAAGCTCCGGCTCTCCCGGCCGGGCCGCCGCGCTGGCCCACTTCACCGAGCAGTACGGCTTCACCTACGGCGAGGCCCACCGGCACGGGCACAACAAGTCGCTCCTGACCGTGTTCCTGTACCGCGACCCGCGCCCCGAGGCGCGCGCCCGTGAGGCGGCCACCATCGCCGCGTACCCGCAGGCCGGCAACGGCGGAGCGGCGCCGGGGCTGCGGCCGGGCACGGTCAAGCCGCTCCCGGAGGCCGAGGGCGCCGTCGCCGTCCTCAAGGACCGGATCGCGTTCGACGTGATGGGGCAGGCCGCCGAGCCGCGGCAGAAGGCCATCGCCTGGGGCATGCTCGGCATCACCGTGCTGATGATCCTGATCACCGGCAAGTACCTGGTGGCACTGGGCACCGGCGTCGTCCTCGGCGGCCTCCTCCTGGGCGGATTCAAGCTGGGCGAGGTCCGCCGCAAGAAGCTCGCGCGGCGGCTGGAGGCCGCCGGCCTCGTCGCCGTACGGGACGAGCACGGCGTCCAGCGCTTCCTGGCACCCGGACAGCAGCTCCCCGGCCACGCGAACCCGTTCGCCGGCTGACCGGGAGCCGCCCGCCCCTCACCGGACCGCTCAGCGGTCCGAGGTGACCGTCACCTTCTCGTCGTTCTGGATCTGCTTCACCAGCTGCTGCACCTTCGCCTTGTCCCAGACGAGGTTGCCGCCGCGGCTGCCCGAGACCGGCATGTTCATGGACTTGCCGTCGCCGCTGTTGACGCCCTTCATCGCGAAGAACATCTCGCCCAGGTCGAACAGCGACATGTCCTTGTCGACGATCAAGGTGTCCAGGCCCGCGCTCAGCGTCGGGTACAGCTTGAACGGGTTGAGGATCGTGCCCGGCGTCGCCGCCTGGTTGGCCAGCGCCGCCAGGAACTTCTGCTGGTTCTTCGTCCGGGCCAGGTCCGACTCGGCGAAGGCGTACCGGGTGCGGACGAAGGCGAGGGCCTGCTCGCCGTCGAGGGTCTGCTTGCCGGCCTTGAAGTCGGCGCCCGACTTCTTGTCCTTGAAGCCCTTCTCGATGTTCATCTCGACACCGCCGAGCGCGTCCACGATGTTCGCGAAGCCGGCGAAGCCGATCTCCGCGTAGTGGTCGATGCGCAGCCCGGTGTTGTACTCCACCGTCCGCACCAGCAGCTCGGGGCCGTCCTCGGCGTACGCGGCGTTCAGCTTCACCCGCCGGCCCGTCCCCTTGAACGTCTTGCCGGACTCCGAGCCGACGAACGTCGGGATCTCCACGTCCGAGTCACGGGGCAGCGAGATCATCGTGTTCCCGCTGCTGCACGCGGCGAGGATCATCATCGAGTCCGTGCGCTTGCCGTCGGCCGAGCCGGTGTGCAGGCGCTGCTTGTCCTCGGCGGTCATGCCCTCGCGGCTGTCCGAGCCCACGATCAGGTACGTGGTGCAGTCGCCCTCCTGCGGGCGCTCGATGACCTTGGAGAGGTCCACCTCGCGGCGCACCTTGCCGTCGGCCCAGAAGTACGTGCCGACCGTCGTGACGACCAGGACGGTCGCCAGCGTGATCGAACCGATCTTTATCCGGCGCCCCCAGTTCGGCGCGGGGCGCGGGGTGCCCGACGGCATCGGGGGCGCGCCGTGGCCGCCGTGTCCTCCGTGGCCGCCGCCGCGCTGGGGCGTGCCGTACACCTGTCCGGTGTTGTACCCGCTGTCGTACGCGGGGGTCTGGCCGTAGGAGTCCTCGTACCCCTGCCGCTGCTGGGGCGGCACCGAGCCGGGGCGCACATGGCGCATCACCCGGGCTCCCTCGGGCTGCGCGTCCGCGCCCCGGCCGTGGCGAGCGTTACGGTCGTCGGACCATCCTTCAGGCCAGTCATTCATGCGGAACAGTGTGCCGCCCGCCCCGGTGGCCCTTGTAGGGCGGGTGCGATATCGGGCCTGGCCTGTAGCGAAGCTGATGCAATGAGGCCGTGTCCGACTACGGGCATATGGTGGAGGGCATGACAGATCAGTCCACGCTCGAGGGCAAGCCCACCTCGGCGTCCCGCACCACGCTCAGCCACATCATGACCGGCAGTGACACCAACCTCCTCGGGACGGTGCACGGCGGCGTGATCATGAAGTTGGTGGACGACGCGGCGGGAGCGGTCGCCGGCCGCCACTCCGGCGGGCCCGCGGTCACCGCGTCCATGGACGAGATGGTCTTCCTGGAGCCGGTCAGGGTGGGCGACCTGGTGCATGTGAAGGCCCAGGTCAACTGGACCGGCCGGTCCTCCATGGAGGTCGGCGTCCGGGTCCTGGCCGAGCGCTGGAACGAGTCCACGCCGGCCACGCAGGTCGGCTCCGCCTACCTGGTGTTCGCCGCCGTCGACGCCGACGGCAAGCCGCGGCCCGTACCGCCGGTGATCCCCGAGACGGAACGCGACAAGCGCCGCTACCAGGAGGCCCAGATCCGCCGCACCCACCGTCTGGCCCGCCGCCGCGCCATCAAGGAACTCCGCGAACGCCGAGCCGCGGAGGGCATCGACGACTGACCCTCGCGGCCCGCCGCGCCGTTCCGCCGTTGCGGGCCGGCGTCGCCGAGGAACGGGTGGGCACACCGAGGAACGGCCACCCGGTCCGAGGGCCCCGCGCACCACGACGGTGGGTGGGTCCCGTTGACGGGCGTCCAGCCCCCGCAGGGGCTACGGGCAGACCACCTGGTCGCCCGTGACCGCCGCGTACCCGTCCTTCTGGCGCGGCCGCGGCGCGTCCTCCGCCCGCACCGGCACCACGGACGTGAAATCCGTGCCCGCCGTCACCTTCAGCAGCGGTCCCTGCCCCGGCACGGCCCGCAGCACGCTCCCCGGCAGCGCCGTCGCCAGCGACTTCGCCGAGCGGTCCCAGCGCGGGTCGTACGCGACGACCGTCCGCTTCACGTCCCGCCGGTCCGCGTTGTACGGCGTCCGCGTCGTGAGGAAGCCCGTCGCCCGCAGCGCCGCGTCGACCCGGGCCCCCAGCCCGTCCAGCCGCGTGCCGTTGTACACCTGCACCCGCACCTGCTGCGGCGCCACGGCGACCAGCTTCTTGCGGGGTCCCGGGGCCGCCCGCCGCGCCGCCGGCTTCGTGAGCGGCCGGTCCTCGCGGATCGCCTCGAACAGCCGCTTCGCCTTCACGGGGTCCCACTTCACCGTCGACCCGATGCCCTTGGCCTGGTGGGCGACCGCCCCGACCGGCACCGACGTGAACTCGGACGACGCCGTCGTGAACCCGCGCATCGCCTTCGCCAGCGCCAGCATCTCCTCCGTACCGAACCCCTGCGACGCCCGCACCGAGCCCGCCGCGGACGCGACGACCTCCTGGAACCGCACCGGGTTGAGCAGCACCCCGTTGCTGGTCGCCCGGTCGATCAGCGCGGCCACGAACCGCTGCTGCCGCTGCATCCGCCCCAGGTCGGACGCCCCGTCGACGTGCCGCGACCGCACGTACTGCAGCGCCTTGCCGCCGTCCAGCCGGTGCGTGCCGGCCGGCAGGTCGAGGCCGCTGTACGGGTCCTTCATGGGGCGGGCCGTACAGATCTCGACACCGCCCACCGCGTCGACCGTGCGCATGAAGCTGGTGAAGTCGACCTCCAGGTAGTGGTCGATCTTCACGCCCGTCATGTGCTCCACGGTCCGCACGGTGAGCGAGGGCCCGCCCTCCGCGTACGCCGCGTTCAGCCGCACCGGGTGCGCCGCGTGCCGCTTGCCGGTCGTCGCGTCCGTGTGCTCGGGCATCTCGGCGTACGAGTCGCGGGGGAGCGACACCAGGCTCGCCCGCCTGCGGTCCTCCGACACGTGCACCAGCATGATCGTGTCCGTGCAGTGGCAGGGCGCGCCGCCCAGCCGGTAGCGCCGCCGGTCCTCCGCGGTGATCTTGTCGCGCCCGTCGGTGCCGACCAGCAGGATGTTCGTGCCGTGCCCCGGCTTGGGGCGGTTCTTCATGTCCCGGAACGGGTCGACCCGGTCGATCCCCGTGTCCAGGCTCGTCACCAGCGCGTGCCCGATCCCGCCCGCGCCCAGGACCAGCACCGACAGGGTCGTCGCCACCCGCATCCCCCACCGGGTCCGGGGCCGCGGCGGCGGCACGGACCGCGCCCGCGCCCGTACCGGCGGCCTGGCCGCCGCGCCGCGCACGGGAGGCCGGGGGGCCGGACGGGCGGGACGGCGGGGCGGCACGGGCACGAAGGACACCTCCGCGGGCGAATGGGGGGACCGTGTGCACAGTAGGCCCATACGATCAGCGCCCGCGCCCGCGGGCCGGGCGGCGCGCACCCGTGTCCCCCGTTCGCGGTAACGTGGCGGGCGATACCGCTGTCGCCCGGGGCCCGGCCCCGGCCCCCCGAGGCTGCCGTCCTCCGGGGGACGACCCCCGTACCCCGAGGAACCATGCCCCTGCCCCCCGTCTCCGTGATCATGCCGGTCCTCAACGAGGAGCGGCATCTGCGCGACTCGGTCCGCCACATCCTCGAGCAGGAGTACGACGGCGAGATGGAGGTCGTGATCGCGCTCGGCCCGTCCACGGACCGTACGGACGAGATCGCCGCCGAGCTGGTCCGGGAGGACCCCCGGGTCACCACCGTCCCCAACCCCACGGGCCGTACACCCGCCGCGCTGAACGCCGCGATCAAGGCGTCGCGTCACCCGATCGTGGTGCGCGTCGACGGGCACGGCATGCTCTCGCCGAACTACATCGCCACCGCGGTCCGGCTCCTGGAGGAGACCGGCGCGCAGAACGTCGGCGGCATCATGCACGCCGAGGGCGAGAACGACTGGGAGCACGCGGTCGCCGCCGCCATGACCTCGAAGATCGGTGTGGGGAACGCCGCCTTCCACACGGGCGGGGAGGCCGGCCCGGCCGAGACCGTCTACCTGGGCGTGTTCCGCCGTGAGGCGCTGGAGCAACAGGGCGGCTACAACGAGGAGTTCATCCGCGCCCAGGACTGGGAGCTGAACTTCCGCATCCGCGAGGCGGGCGGACTGATCTGGTTCTCGCCCGAGCTGAGGGTCCAGTACCGCCCCCGGCCCAGCGTCCGCGCCCTGGCCAAGCAGTACAAGGACTACGGCCGTTGGCGCCATGTGGTGGCCCGCTACCACCAGGGCTCCATCAACCTGCGCTACCTGGCCCCGCCGACCGCCCTGTGCGCCATCGCGGCCGGTCTGGTGGTCGGCGCCACGCTCACCCCGCTGGGCTTCGTCGTCCCGGGCGGCTACCTCGCGGCGATCGTCCTGGGCTCCGTCCCGGCCGGCAGGGGACTGCCGCTGAAGGCCCGGGTCCAGATCCCGGTGGCGCTGGCCACGATGCACATGTCGTGGGGCTTCGGCTTCCTCACCAGCCCGCGTTCGCTGGCGAGGAAGGTCATCGCGAGCCGCCGTCCCGCGGTGCCGGCGAACAGCTGAGACGTACGACGGAGGGGGCCGGCCGCAGCACGCGGCCGGCCCCCTCGTCATGTCGCGCCGTCAGGACCAGCGGTACGGCTTGTAGACGTCCATGCAGTCCTTGTCGTCCGCGCCGTTGGAGACCTCGGAGCCCTCCGGCAGCTCACCCGCCTTCGGGGCCTGCTGCTTCGGGAACGTGTCGCCCTCCCGCCAGTCGGCGCCCACCGTCAGCGTCAGCTCCGTGACCTCCGCCGACGGGCGCACCGCGCCGGCCGGCAGGCCGACCGCCTTCGCCACGGACAGGGCGTCCGCCTTGCCCTGCGCACCGGCGGACTTGGGGTAGGCGAGCACCGTCTCGGTGGCCTGGGCGGCCGCCTGCGACGAGTTCGTACGGGTGAAGCCCTTGCCGACCAGCACCTCGGCGATGCCCTTGGCCCGGCCCTTCACGGCGAACTCGCCGCCGCCGCCCGTGCCGTTGAGCACCGTGAGCGCGAGCGTGCCCGGCGCGGCGGCCGGCGGCCCGGACTCCTTCGCGGCGGGCTTCTTCGCCTGCGCCGTCGGAGGACCGCCCTTGTCGTCGAACGCGACGTCCTCGCGCAGCATCCGCCACACCTTGTCCGCCGCGCTCTTGTTCAGGACCAGGTGCGCGCTGTTCTGCGGGTCCTCGTCCGTCATGACCGTCGTCATCGTGATGCGCTCGGTCGGGACGTCCTTCAGCTCCATCGCCAGGTCGAAGAGCTTCTGCACGGAGGCGATCTCCTCCGAGACCTGGAGCGCCTTGGTGCCCGCCTCGGCCAGGTCCATGATGCGGCCCGTGTCCGTGAACGCGTTCTGCTGCTTGAGCTGGCGCAGCATCGAGTTCATGTACATGTGCTGTGCCTTGGCGCGGCCCTGGTCGTTGTAGAAGGCGTGCCGCGTCCGGAGCCACTTGAGCGCGTCCTCGCCCTTGATGTAGTGGTCGCCCTTCGTCAGCTTCAGGCCCGAGCCGCCCTTGACCTGCGCGGTCGGCCGGTCCCACACGTTCTGCTTCACACAGACCTTCACGCCGCCGACGGCGTCCGCCATCTTCACGACACCGGCGAAGTCGACCATCATCCAGTAGTCGATGTAGACGCCGGTCAGGGTCTCCCAGGTGGTCAGCGTGCAGCCGGGGCCGCCGCGCTGCAGCGACTCCGTGATGATCCGGTTGGTCGCCGGGAACGTCTCGTTGGTCTTGGGGTCCTGGCACTTCGGGATGTCGACCCGGGTGTCACGGGGAATGGACACCACGGCGGCGCTCTTGCGGTCGGCGGACACGTGCAGCAGCATCTGCACGTCGCCGCGCGGCTTGTCGCCGACGGTGTCCTTCGCGCCGCCGAGCGCCAGGTTCTCCTTGGAGTTACGGCCGTCCGCGCCGATCAGCAGGATGTTCAGCGGGGTGTTGCCGGCCGCGTTCGGCTCGGCCTTCCGCACTCCGCTGTCACCGCCGCTGCGGCCGCCGCTGCGGATGTTGCCGTTCAGGTGCTCGATGTAGAGGTAGCCGGCCAGCGCCGTCGCCAGTATCAGCAGCGACAGCACGGAGGCGACCCAGCGGAACACCTTCCGCTTGCCGCTCCTGGCCCGGCGGCGCGTACTGCCCCGCCGCCTGCCGCCCCCGGCGCCCGCCGCCCGGGCGGCCGCCCGGGCCTCGGCGCGGGAGCCCGAACGCTGCGCGGGCACACCGGTGGCCGCGCCCTCCTCCGTACCGGCTGGGCCGCCGTCGCCGGCTGTGCCCACCGCGTCAAGGCTGTCGTCCCAGCCCAGCTCACGGGCGTCCCGCACGGCGGGGGAGTCCGGGGCGCCCTCCTGCGTCCCCTCCCCACGCACGCTGCTGTGTCCCACCCAACGTCCCCCTGTCACTCAGGCTCGCGTCACTTCGCGCACACCTGTTTGTCCGCCACTACCTTCTGCACACCCTCCGGCGCCTTCGCCGGACCGGTGATCGGGATGCCCGCGCCCTTGAAGTCCTTGCCGAGGGTGAGCGTCATCGGCTCGCGTTCCCCGGCGTCCTTCGTCCCCTGCTTCAGCGCGGTCGCGGGCAGCCCCATCATGTCTGCCAGCTTGCGGGCCTGATCGGCCTGGTTCGGCGCGTACTCCAGCGTCGTCTTCGCCGTCTCGGCCGGTGCGTTGGCCTTGTTCGTCGACTTCAGTACGCCCATGTCGTTCTGCAGCCAGTTGATCGTCGACTGGGCCCCACCGCTCACACCGCTGCCGTTGTACACGTCCACGCGCACCTCGGACGCCTCGGCCCGCGGGCCCTTGAGCAGCGCCGCCTGCGCGTTCTTGGCGTCCTTCTCCTTCTGCTTCACCTCGGTGAGCGAGATGTCGTTCTGCATCATCGAGAACAGCGGCTTCGCCCTGCCCTCGTCGAGGACGACCGTCGCCTTCACGGTCTCCGCCGGGTTGTCGACCACGGGGAGCGTGGCGAAGGTGACGTTCTTGGGGTCGACCTTGGCGATCTCCAGGCCGAGGTCCTTGAGCTTGTTGACGCTTCCTATGCCCGTGTCGACGGTGAGGGCCTTGGTGGCGGCGTCCGCCAGGTCCAGCATCTTCGACGGACTGGTCAGCGTGTCGCTCGACTTCATCTTGCGGATCATCGAGCTCATGAACTGCTGCTGCGTCTGGATCCGCGACAGGTCGCTGCCGAGGCCGAACGCCTTCCGGGTGCGGACGAAGGCGAGCGCCTGCTCTCCCTGGATGACGCTCGTGCCCTTGGGCAGCTTGAGCCCGGACTTCTCGTCCTCGACGGCCTTCTCGACACACACCTCGACACCGCCGACGGCGGTGGACAGCGTCTTCACGGCGTTGAAGTCGACCATCATGAAGTGGTCGATGGTCAGTCCGGTGAGGTTCCTGACCGTCTTCATGGTGCAGCCCGGGTCGCGCTCGGCCTGGCCGAGGCTGACGTTGAACCGCCCCCGCTCGCCGGGGATCGTCTTCGCCGATCCGTCGGCGGACTTGGTCTCGCACTCCGGGATGTCGGTGATCAGGTCGCGCGGAATGGACAGGGCGGTGGCGTTCGTCCGGTCCTTGGAGACATGGAAGAGGATCGTGGTGTCGGCGTGTCCGGGGCTGTTCTTGTCGCCGTAGCCCGAATTGCCCTCACCGGTCCGTTTGTCGGTGCCGATGATGAGGACGTTGAAGGCCTGGTCCTTCTTGAACCCGGTGCTTCCGCCCGCACCCGCCACGTCCACCGTGCTGAGGTTCCCGTCGAGGCGCGCGTAGAGCGCGTACGCGGCGATGCCCGTGCCGACGAGCAGAAAGGCCGTCACGCCGCCCGTCCACATCAGGACCTTCTTCTTGCGGGACTTCTGCGGCTTGCCCTTGCGGCGGCTCGGCGGTCCCGCCTGGGCGCCGCGTCGGCCGCCTCCGCCCGCGCCCCCCGGCTCGGCGGCGCGGCGCCTGCGCTGGCCGGGGACGTCGGCGGTGCGGCGGCGAGCGGGGGCCTCCGCGGCGGAGCGGGCGGCCTGCGACGGCGGTCTCCTGGCGGTGGTGGCACGCGGCGCGGTCGACTGCCCAGGGGAATGGTCCAGTCGCAGTTCGTAGTTACCGGTCTGCGGGTTGAGCACCCACTGGTCGGCGGGGTCGATGTCCTCCGCCCGTCCACGGCTGTGCGCGTCCACGGTTGCTTGAGTCCTCCGTCGGTGCCACGCGAGGCGCCTCCCCACCAGGCGCTCGGGTTTCTCGATCGCTGGGTGCGCGGCCTCGGTGGCCGCTCGCACCCGGATCGCGTCACACTATCCGCCCAGTTCAGCCTCGGGCGACGTCCGTGACAAATTCCACGCCCCTTATAACGGGGCATTTCTCCTAATCCTCATACTCCGCCACCCCCGGCACCCCCTTTCCTCACACCTCCCTCTCCGTCACCGCACGTCATGACCTTTTCGGACCTACGCGCACGTGCTCGCCGCGGCATTGGTTCCCGTGAACGTCGGCGCCGCCGTCGGATTCGGCGTGGTTCGCCCCGAACTGCCCGGTGTCGCCCTGGCGGAGGGAGCCGCGGACGGCTCGCCGCTCGGCCGCTGCCCGGCGGGGGCGACGATGACCGGGGCGTCCGCCCGGAGCCGCCGGAACAGCCGGGTCGCATCGGGCTGCACCAGTTCGTCCCGGTTCGGGTCGGCGTGGTACGGCTTCCTGGGCACCGTCAGGAACTGCACCTTCTCCGTCGGTACGCTGCGCAGCGCCCGCGCCAGCCCGTACAGGTCCTTCAGCGAGTCGAGGCCCGGGTCCGTGGTGAGCGACTTGGTGGCCGCGTCCAGCACCGGGTACAGCTTCGCCGGGTTCAGCAGGACGCCGTTGCTCTGCATCTTGTTGACCAGCGCGCCCAGGAACTGCTGCTGGCGGTTCATGCGTTCGGTGTCGCTGCCGTCGCCGAGCGACTTGCGGGCCCGTACGTACCCGAGCGCCTGCTCGCCGTTGAGCGTCTGCGCGCCCGCCTTCAGCTTCACATGGGCGTCCGGGTCGTCGATCGGCTCCTTCAGGCAGACCCGTACGCCGCCGACCGCGTTCACCATGTCCTTGAAGCCACGGAAGTCGATCACCATGTGGTGGTCGACCCGGATCCCGGTCAGCTTCTCCACCGTACGGATCGTGCAGGCCGTCCCGCCGATCTGGAACGCCCAGTTGAACTGCGCGAACTGCGGCTTCGTACGCTTGCCGCCCGCCGTCCGGCAGTCCGGGACGCCGACCATCAGGTCGCGGGGGATCGACACGGCCGTCACGCCGCGCCCGTCCGCCCCGATGTGCAGCAGGATCGTGGTGTCGGACCGCTGGCTGCCCTCGTCCTGCCCGTACGCGGCGTTGCCGTCGCCGGCCCGGGTGTCGGAGCCGATGAGCAGGATGTTGCGCCCGCCACGCGGAACGGCCGAGGGCCGGTCCCGCTCGTACCGCTTGAGTTCGGCCACGGCCGTGGTGTCGGTGGTGATGTTGCCGTCGAGCTTCCGGTACAGCCACCAGCCGGTCCCGGCCGCGAACAGCACGACGACGGACGAGCCGAGCGCGGCCCAGCGCAGCCAGATCCGCCGGTGGCCGACCGGGGGATCCGGCTCCGCGGGAGCGCCGGCACTGTCCGTCATGTCAGAGTCCGTCCTTCATGGCGTCGGCGGCACCCAGGGTGCAGCCGTCCGTCCAGTGAGACGGCTGAGCCTGGCGGTTGGTTGTGTGGACACGGGTACGGGACGGGTGCCCACCGCCGATCATGTACCGGAGCGAACCCGGGAACCCGGCGGACCCGGCACGCGGTCCGCCGGACGAGTGGACTTCGCGACCCACCGGGTGCGTGCCGGGCGGACGCCGTCAGCGGGCGGTGTCGGTGACCCGCTCGCTCTCGACGCGCTGGGCCAGCCCCTCGGGCGACAGCCGGTCCAGGTGGCGGCACAGCACCACCGACGCGTCCACCGCCAGCGGCGCGTACAGCCCGGCCGAGACGCCCTCCCAGCCGTCCCACTCCAGGCCCGACAGCAGCCGCGCGCCGCTCTTCAGGCCCCGCCGCGCCGCGTCCTCGCGCGCCCGCTCCACGAGCTGCGCGCCGGTCAGCTCCGTGCCGGCCACCACCAGCGCGGGCGCGTCCGGGTCGACCGGGGCGTACGGCACGAACCGGTCGCCCTGGCTCGGTACCTCCACGGCGTAGTCCTCGTAACCGGCCGGCGCGGCCGGGAAGCGGCGGCCCAGCGGGGCGAGCGACAGGGCGAGCCGGCTCCCCGTGCAGGCCAGCCCCTCGTCGAGCCGGTCCGGCCCGGCGACCACGTGGTCGGCGGCGGCCGGGTCGCCGCCCAGGTCGGCCACCACGCCCACGGACGCGCAGGCCAGCAGCCAGACGGCGGTCTGCCAGTGCGCGGGCAGCAGGAGCGAGACCCGCTCCCCGGGCTCGGCGGACAGTCCGTCCTGGAGGAGGTTCGCCGTCTTGGACACCCAATTGGCGAACGTCGCCACGGACAATTCGACGCGCTCACCGGTGGCGTCGTCGTAGAAGGTGACCAGGGGGCGGGCCGGGTCCGCGGTGAGCGCGGATCGCAGCAGGTCGGCGGGGGTACGGTCGCTGGCGTTCACGCGCGCAAGCGTACGCGCGCGGGGCGCCCCGGGCAGGGCCGTACCGGTGAAGCGTTCCTCCGGACGGACCGATGGGCCGTCAGAATCCCGAGAGGCGCCAAAAGTCCCGGATGCGGACTATCGACCCATGCGTGCCTCTCATGTTTCCGCGATCGGTGCAGCGGCCGCAGCCGCTCTCGCCCTCCCGCTCGGGCTTCCCCTCCCGTCCGCCGCCTCCGCGCCCGCCGCGCCCCGTCCGGCGGCCGTGGCGGACGACGACGGGACCGTCCCCGGCTCCACCCGGTCCCTGCCGCTGACGCGGCTGGACACCGCGCGGTCCGCCGACCCGGACGCCGGCCCCGCCGCCCAGGGCCTGCTGCGCCGGGACGTCGAACCCTTCTCGCTGGTGGGCGTCGTGTGGGACGACCCGGCGGCCGAACTGCGCGGCACCGTCCAGGTCAGGACCCGGTCCGCCGCGACGCGGGAGTGGTCGCCGTGGCAGGACCTGGAGAACCACCACCACGACCACGGCGCCGACCCCGGCACCCCGGAGGGCACGTCCACGACGTTGCGCGGCTCGACCGCCCCGCTCTGGGTGGGCGCGTCGGACGGCGTCGAGGTCCGCGTACGGCCGGACAAGCCCGCCCAGGCGGCCGACGGGACCGACGCGCCGGTGACCCTGCCGCGCGGACTGCGGGTCGAACTGGTCGACCCGGGCGACGAACCCCCGGGCGGGGCGCAGGACCAGGACCGGGACCAGGACCGGGACGACGACAGGGACCGGGACGAGTCGCCGGGCCAGGGGCGCGAGGGCCCGCCCGCCGACCCGGACCGGGGCGCGGGCGCCGCCCTGTCCGACGAGGAGTCCGTCGTGTCCGAGGTCAACGGCGACATGGCCGCGCTCGGCGCCCCCGAGATCCGCGAACTGTCCAAGGCGGACACCGAGGCGAGCGCCCCCGGCCACGCCAAGCCGTACATCGGCCCGCGCCCCCGCATCGTCACCCGCAAGGGCTGGGGCGCCGACGAGGGACTGCGCGAGCCGGGATTCGTCTACACGAAGTCGGTGCAGGCGGCCTTCGTGCACCACAGCGCGACGGGCAACAACTACACCTGCGCCCAGGCCTCCTCCGTCCTGCGCAGTATTTATCGCTACCACGTCAGGAGCATGGGCTGGCGTGACATCGGCTACAACTTCGCCATCGACAAGTGCGGAAACATCTACGAAGGCCGGGCGGGCGGGGTGGCCAGGCCGGTGCAGGGCGCCCACACCCTCGGCTTCAACACCAACACCACCGGCATCGCGGTCCTCGGCTCATTCGGCACGGGAACCCCACCCGCCGCAGCGGTGACGGCCGTCGCCCGGCTGACGGCATGGAAACTCGGCCTCTACGGAAAGGATCCGCGTGTCCGCACCACGCTGACATCGGGCGGCGGGAACCTGTACAAGAAAGGCACGAAGGTTCAGCTCAATGTGATCTCCGGACACCGCGACGGCTACAACACCGAATGCCCCGGAACCAGCCTCTACTCGAAGCTCGGAACGGCGCGGAGCGCGGCGGCCGATTACCAGGGCCGTCCCTGACCGGACCGCATTGCCGGCAGCATTGCCGACCGCTTTGCCGACCGCTTTGTCGAACGGCCCGCGGAGGGCTGCCTACACTGTCCGGTCGTATCGATCATTTGACTGATCACGGCATGATCCACCCCCATCGACCGGCCCCGGCAGGAAGCAGAGACGACAGGTGACAGAAGCGATCCTCCTGGTCGGTGGCAAGGGGACCAGGCTGCGGCCGGTGACCGTGCACACACCGAAGCCCATGGTGCCCGCGGCGGGCGTGCCGTTCCTCACGCACCAGCTCGCCCGGGCCCGGGCCGCCGGCGTCGAGCACATCGTCATGGCGACCTCGTACCTCGCCGAGGTGTTCGAGCCGTACTTCGGCGACGGGTCGTCACTCGGTCTGCACCTGGAGTACGTCACCGAGGAGGAGCCGCTCGGCACCGGCGGCGCGATACGCAATGTCGCCTCGCGGCTGCGGTCGGGCCCCGACGAGCCGGTCCTCATCTTCAACGGGGACATCCTCACGGGCCTCGACATCCGCGCCCTCGTGGACACCCACCGGACCTCCGGCGCCGACATCTCCCTGCACCTGACCCGGGTCGAGGACCCTCGCGCCTTCGGCCTCGTGCCGACGGACGGCACCGGCCGCGTCACGGCGTTCCTGGAGAAGCCCCAGACGCCCGAGGAGATCGTCACCGACCAGATCAACGCCGGCGCGTACGTCTTCCGCCGGTCCGTCATCGACACCATCCCCACCGGCCGTCCGGTCTCCGTGGAGCGCGAGACGTTCCCCGACCTGCTGGCCGCCGGCGCCCACCTGCAGGGCATGGTCGACTCCACGTACTGGCTGGACCTCGGCACCCCGCAGGCGTTCGTCCGCGGCTCCGCCGACCTCGTCCTCGGCCGCGCGCCGTCCCCGGCCGTGCCCGGCCGGCGCGGCGAGCGGCTGGTGCTCGACGGGGCGACCGTCGCCGCCGACGCCAAGCTCACCGGCGGCACGGTCGTCGGCGCGGGCGCCACGGTCGCCGAGGGCGCCCGCGTCGAGGGCAGCGTGCTCATGACCGGCGCGGTCGTCGAGGCCGGCGCGGTGATCACCGACTCCCTGATCGGCGAGGGCGCCCGCATCGGCACCCGCACGGTCCTGCACGGCGCGGTCATCGGCGACGGCGCCCACGTCGGCGCCGACAACGAACTCCGCGACGGCGCCCGCGTCTGGTGCGGCGCCCACCTCCCGGACAAGTCGGTGCGCTTCTCGTCGGACGAGTAGCGAGCGGCGCTCCGCCTGCCGGCCGGGGCCGCGGCCGCCCGCCCGCCTTGGTAGGGGCAGCCGCCCGTCCGCCCGGGTGACCGTCTCGTCGGCCGAGGCGGCACTGCTGGTCGACGCGCCGGGTCTCCGGCGAGCAGCAGGCAGGACGGGCCGGTGGCTCGTCCGTCCGGCCGGCCGTCCCATCGCTGAGGTGGCACTGCCGGTCGACGTTCCGGGTCCCGGGCGAGCAGCACGCAGGGCGGGCCGGTGGCTCGTCCGTCCGGCCGGCCGTCCCATCGCTGAGGCGGCACCGCCGGTCGACGTTCCGGGTCCCCGGCGAGCAGCACGCAGGGCGGGGCGGTGGCTCGTCCGGCCGGCTCGGCCGAGGCGGCACGCGCCCGGGGCCGTGCGGGTCTACGCTGTTCGGGTCCCCCGACCGCAGCCGACAAGGACCCGACCCGTGGCAGGCCGTTACGCCCCGCGCCCCACGCGCACCTCCGTGCGCGGCGGAGCCGTCGGCGTACCCGGCCGCGGCCGGCTCCCCGCCCAGCAGGGCAGCCCCCGCACCCGTACCTGGACGCCGCCCTGGCCGCTGGACCTCGGGCTCGTCCTGGGCCCGCTGCGCCGGGGCCCCGGCGATCCCACGTTCCGCCCGACGCCGGACGGCTCCTTCTGGCGCACCTCCCGTACGCCCGGCGGCCCCGGCACCCTGCGGGTCGCCGCCCGTGCGGGCTCCGTCGAGGCGGAGGCCTGGGGCGCGGGCGCCGAGTGGCTGCTGGACCGGCTGCCGGACCTGCTGGGCGCGCAGGACGAGCCGGACGCGTTCACCGCCCACCACCGGCTCCTGGCCGTGACGCACCGCCTGCGCCCCGGGCTGCGGCTCACCCGCACGGGCCTGGTGATGGAGTCGCTGATCCCGTCGATCCTGGAGCAGAAGGTCACGACGGATGAGGCCTACCGGGCGTGGCGGCTGCTCGTACGGAAGTACGGCGAGCCGGCACCGGGCCCGGCGGGCGCGGAGCTGCGCATGGCGGTCTTCCCGGAGCCCCGCACCTGGGCGCTGATCCCGTCCTGGGAGTGGCACCGCGCGGGCGTCGACAGCAAGCGCTCGGCGACCATCCTGCGCGCCGTGCGCGTGGCGCGCCGCCTGGAGGAGGCGGCGGCCATGGAGCCGGAGGACGCCCGCCGCCGCCTGGAACTGATCCCGGGCATCGGCCCCTGGACCTCCGCCGAGACCGTGCAGCGCAGCAACGGCGCCCCGGACGCGGTGACCGTCGGCGACTACCACCTGCCCGGCATCGTCGGCCACGCCCTCGCGGGCAACCGGAACGCGGACGACGACGAGATGCTGGAGCTGCTCGCCCCGTACGCCGGTCAGCGCCACCGCGCCGCCCGCCTCATCCTCCTGAGCGGCAACACCCCGCCCCGCCGCGCCCCGCGCATGACGCCGCGCGACATCGCCGCGCTCTGAGCCCGGGGCGCCGGCCCGACGGGCGCATCGCCCGGCAGCCCGGCGCCGGCCCCGACAGCCGTACGAGCCGCGCCCGCGAACCACTCCGGTTCAGCGCACGGTGACGAACGCCTCCGGGTCCCGCCCCGGCCGGTCCTTCGGCGGCTCCGCCGGACGCCCCACGGCGACCGCGCCCATCGGGTCCCAGTCGTCCGGCAGGTCCAGCACCTCCCGCACCACCTCCCGGCAGAACATCGTCGACGACACCCAGGCCGAGCCCAGCCGCTCGCCCGCCAGGGCCACCAGGAAGTTCTGTATGCCGGCTCCGGCCGCGACCACGAACATCTCGCGCTCCGCGGTGTCGCGCCGCCCGTCCCCGTACCGGTGCGCCCCGTCCATGACGAGGCAGGGCACCACCAGGTACGGCGCGTTGCGCAGCACGTCGCCGCGCCGGACGCGCCGGGCGACGGCCTCCTCGTCGAGCCCGTCCCGCCGCAGGTCCGCGATCCACGCCTCGCGCATGGCGTCCAGCAGCCGCAGCCGCGACTCGGGCGACTCCAGCAGCACGAACCGCCACGGTGTGGTGTGGTGCGGCGCGGGCGCCGTCACCGCGGCGGCCACCGCACGGCGTACGGCACCGGGGTCGACCGGCGCGTCCGTGAACGCCCGGATCGTGCGCCGCAGCGTCACCGCCTCCCGCACGGCCTCGGACGTGCCCAGCCGGAACATGTCGTTCTCCGCGGACCGCACCAGCGCCCGGGCGCCCGGGTCGTCCTCGCCGTCCCCGATCACCAGATGGGCCAGGCCGCGCACGACGGCGAAGGGCCGCCCGGTCGCCTTGCCCTTCACCAGGTCGGCGGCGCCCGCCAGTTCGTCGGCGCTGGCCACCACGGTCACGTTCAGCTCGTTGCCGTGCGTGTCGGTGATGCCGCGCAGGTCGTCCAGGACCCGCACCCCGGCCGCGCCGATCGCGACGTCCGTGAGGCCGCTGCGCCAGGGCCGCCCGAAGGTGTCGGTGACGACGACGCCGACGTCGACGCCGAGGTGTTCGCGGATCCCGGCGCGGATCGCCCGGGCCGACGCGTCCGGGTCCTCGGGCAGCAGCAGGATGGTGCCGGCGGGGGTGTTGGACGCGTCGACCCCGGCGGCGGCCATGACCAGTCCCTGCCGGTTCTGCACGATCCGCAGCGTGCCGCGCCGGGCCACGACCCGTACGGTCTCGGCGTCGATGGCGGCCTCGCGGTCGTCGGCCGCGACGACCCGACCCTCCGCCTTGCTGACGATCTTGGATGTGACCAGCAGGACGTCCCCGTCGGCGAGCCCCGGTTCGGCGGCCGCCAGCAGCTTGGCCAGGTCGTCCCCGCCCCGCACCTCCGGCACCCCGGCCGGCGCCCACACCCGGTACCCGACACCCCCGGCGCCCGCACCCGCGCCGGCCGCGTCACCCGCAGCTGCCGCGGCGCCCGCGCCCGCCGAGGCGTCCCCGTCCGGCCCCGTCATCCCCGTACCTCCTCCGCGAGGTCCAGCGCCTCGCGTGCCATCGCCGCGGTCGCCTCGACGTCGGTCATCATCAGCGGCACGGCCCGGCAGCGGATGCCCGCCGCCTCGACCTCGGCGACCGCGTCCGCGTCGACCGTGTCGACGAGCCAGCCGTCCAGCAGCCCCGAGCCGTAGTGCGCGGCGACCGCCGCGGCCGTGGCCTCGACACCGACCGCGGCGAGGACCTTGTCGGCCATGCCGCGCACCGGTGCGTTCCCCACGATCGGCGACAGGCCGACCACCGGGACACCCGCCTCGGCGATCGCCTCGCGGATCCCCGGCACGGCCAGGATCGTGCCGATGCTGACCACGGGGTTGGACGGCGGGAAGAGCACCACGTCCGCCTCGGCGATGGCCTCCAGGACTCCGGGCGCGGGCTTCGCCTGCTCGGCGCCGACGGGCACCACCGCGTGCGCGTCGACGGAGGCGCGCAGCTTCACCCAGTACTCCTGGAAGTGCACCGCCCGCCGCTCGCCCTCGACATCGACGACGACATGGGTCTCGACCCGGTCGTCGGACATCGGCAGCAGCCGCACACCCGGCTGCCACCGGTCGCACAACGCCTCGGTGACCGCGCTCAGCGGATAGCCGGCGCCCAGCATCTGCGTACGGACGATGTGCGTGGCGAAGTCACGGTCGCCGAGCCCGAACCACTCGGGTCCCACGCCGTACGCCGCCAGTTCGCTCTTGACCTGGAAGGTCTCGTCCGCACGCCCCCAGCCCTGCTCCTCGTCGATGCCACCGCCGAGGGTGTACATCACCGTGTCGAGGTCGGGGCAGACCTTCAGCCCGAACAGATGGATGTCGTCACCGGTGTTGCCGACGACCGTGATGTCCGCGTCGGGCGCGGCCCGCTTGAGGCCGCGCAGGAAACGGGCACCGCCGATGCCGCCGGCCAGAACCACAATGCGCATGCAGTGCAGTCTGTCAGGCGGGCACGACACTCCGCGTGGTCGGTCCGAAACTGTGGACAACTCCCGGCGCCGCGTGCATCGGCATGTCGGTCAGGCCCGGGTAGTAGATGTGCAGACTGACGGCCGGTTCGAGCGAGTCGTTGACGATCTCGTGCGCGCGACCCGGCGCGAGGACGCGCAGCGCGCCCCCGGCGAGCTTCGTCGCGCCCTTCTCCGTACGCTCCGTCAGCTCGCCTTCCAGGACGGTCAGTACGCCGGACGAGCGGCCGTGGTCGTGCGGGCCGGTGCCCTGGCCCGGCACCCAGGACAGCAGCCAGACCTCGTAGCCGATGGGGGAACCCCCTGCTCGAGCGGAGCCGAGAGCTTGGGGGACGGTGCGCAGCCGGTGGTACCAGCGGGTCGTGGCGTCGTACCGGACGAGGGGCGCCCACAGGTCGCGGTCGGCGGCGAGGGAGCGGGCCAGCCCGGCGAACTCGGCGACGGTGGTCGGGTGCTCCTTGGCTGGCTGGAGGAGGTGCTGCACGGCGAGGATGTCGCCGGCGATCTGCAGGTCGCTGTCGTGGTTCGTGCTGCTGCTGTTCATGGGGTGCGTGGTTCCTCGGCAGGGGAGCGAATGCGGAAGGAAGCGGTGACGCGGGGCGGGACGCGGTACGCGTGACGTGCGGAAACGGGGTCCCGGGAGAGATCGCTGGAGCTCTGCGGCATCAACAGCTGGAACAGCAACAGCGCGCCTGGACAGCGCTGCGGAACCCACGGACGTGGGTCGTCGGGAGCGCTGCGGTCGCTGACATGCCTCCAAAGGTGACCGCCCGCGGTCCCGTCTGTCAACCCAATGGCCGGTTTGGTGGATTTGTTTCACCTCATCCGGTTACTGGGGCGCAGAAAGGTTTGTGCAGTGGGGGTCGGGGCGCACAGCCTGGCTGTGATCCGGGTCGCTTCGCCGGCCCGGTGGGCAACAAGATCAAGCCAGCGGACGTCATCCCCTGTAGTTCCGGCCGACACGTGCCGATAGGGAGGGGTGAGCCAGAGGCTGCGCCAAGTGTCGCGTTTTTGGTGATTTGAGCACTTTCCGCATACCCTTGGTTCCGCAGAGTGAATACCGGGCCCAATAGCAGATCTCGGCTTGACTGGCCCGGAGCCACACACTTGTAATTTCACTCGTGTCGTTCGGCCGAAATGCTGGATTCGGCCACATCACGGGGACGTAAAGACAGACGAGGGGCGCACATGACCGAGTTGTTCCAGGAACTGCTGGTCGAGGACGCGGACGAAGAACTCGGCTGGCAGGAGCGCGCGTTGTGCGCCCAGACCGATCCCGAGTCCTTCTTCCCCGAGAAGGGCGGATCCACCCGCGAGGCCAAGAAGGTCTGTCTCGCCTGTGAAGTCCGCTCGGAATGCCTTGAATACGCCCTGGCCAATGACGAAAGATTCGGCATCTGGGGCGGCCTGTCCGAGCGAGAGCGCCGCCGGCTGAAGAAGGCCGCTGTCTGACCGCTCCCCCCGGCCGACCCGGCCCGGCCGCCGACGGTCGCCCAAACGGCACACACATGACACACACGTACGTAAGGAACGGTCCGCCGCCTGTGCTCCATCCACAGGCGGCGGACCGCTGTCGTGCCAAGCATTAGTGTGGAGCCCCGTCAAAGACGCTCCGACGCCCCGAGCGGGCGACCCCCCGGCCGGAGGGCCCGTACCTCGATGTCCGCCACCACAGCCGCGTTTTCCGCCGTATCTCCGCCGCAGCAGCCCGAGTTCCCGCGGCACGTCGTCACCGCCGTGCTCGTCTCCCACGACGGCGCGCGCTGGCTGCCGGACGCCCTCGCCGGACTCCTCGGCCAGGAACGTCCGGTGCAGGACGTCATCGCCGCCGACACCGGCAGCGGCGACGAGTCCGCCCGGCTGATCGGCGAGGCCATCGGCGACGAGCGCGTCCTGCACCTCGCCCGCCGCACCGGCTTCGGCGCCGCCGTTGACGAGGCCGCCCGCACCGCCCCCGTCCTCGGCCCCGAGGACCTGCCGTACCTGAAGCGCCCCAGCGGCTGGGACCCCGTCAGCCGGACCTGGCGCGACGACGCGTACGACATGCCCGACATGCCCCACGGCGAACCGGTGCACTGGCTCTGGCTGCTCCACGACGACTGCGCCCCCGCGCCCGACGCCCTCGCCGAACTCCTCCGCGTCGCCGACTCCGACGAGTACGCCGCGGTCATCGGCCCCAAGCTGCGCGGCTGGTACGACCGCAAGCAGCTCCTGGAGGTCGGCGTCTCCATCGCCAACAGCGGCCGCCGCTGGACCGGCCTCGACCGCCGCGAGCAGGACCAGGGCCAGCACGACCAGATCCGCTCGGTCCTCTCCGTCTCCAGCGCCGGCATGCTCATCCGCCGCGACGTCTTCGAGGAGCTGGGCGGCTTCGACCGCCGCCTGCCCCTCATGCGCGACGACGTCGACCTGTGCTGGCGCGTCCACTCCGCCGGCCACCGCGTCCTCGTCGCCCCCGACGCCGTCCTCCGCCACGCCGAGGCCGCCTCCCGCGAGCGCCGCACCGTCGACTGCGCCGGCCGCTCCGTCGCCAACCCGCACCGCGTCGACAAGGCGGGCGCCGTCTACACGCTCCTCGCCAACGCGCGCGGCATCGCCCTGCCCTACGTACTGCTCCGCCTCGTCGTCGGCACCCTGCTGCGTACCCTCGCCTACCTCGTCGGCAAGGCGCCCGTACAGGCCGTCGACGAGGTCATGGGCCTGTTCGCCGTCCTGCTGCGCCCCGAGCGGATCATCGCGGCCCGCCGCGCCAGATCCGCCCGCGCCGTCGAGCCGGCCGAACTACGGCCGCTCTTCCCGCCGCCCGGCGCGACCGTACGGGCAACCGTCGAGCAGGTCGTCTCCAACTTCGGCGGCACCGACGCCGATTCGGGCGGCTCCCGGCACGGCGCCGTCGAGTCGGGCCCCGGCGGCGACGACGCCGACTACCTGGAGATCGAGCAGTTCGCCCGGCTGAAGAAGATCGCCCGCAAGCCCGGCCCGGTCCTCTTCGCCCTCCTGCTCCTCGTCTCGGTCGTCGCCTGCCGCGGCCTCTTCGGCGGCGGCTCCCTCGCCGGCGGCGCCCTGCTGCCCGTCCCCGACGGAGTCGGGGACCTGTGGAGCCGGTACGCGGACGCCTGGCACCCGCTCGGCACCGGTGGCACCCAGAGCGCACCGCCCTACCTGGCGCTGCTCGCCGCCCTGTCGGGGCTCTTCCTCGGCTCCACCGGCTTCGCCCTCACGCTGCTGCTCGTCTGCTCCGTCCCGCTCGCCGGCGTCACCGCGTACTTCGCCTCCCGCTCCCTCGTGGAGTCCCGGCTCCTGCGCGCCTGGGCCGCCATCGCCTACGCGTTCCTGCCCGCGGCGACCGGAGCGCTCGCCACCGGCAGGCTCGGCACGGCCGTCCTCGCCATCCTGCTGCCCCTCATGGCCCGCGCCGCCGTCGCCGCCTACGGGCTCCGCGGCGGCGGACCCGGCGCCGCGCGCGGCAGCTGGCGCGCCACCTGGGCGTACACCTTTCTCCTGACCTTCGCGATGGCGTTCACACCGATCGTCTGGCCCCTCGCGGTCGTCCTCGGCATCGCCGCGCTCGTCCTGCGCCGCGACGACATCACCGCGTACGGGCTGCGCCTCCTCGCCGTCGCCGGCACGCCGCTGCTCGTCCTCGCCCCCTGGTCGCTGTCCCTGCTCACCGACCCGATGAGCCTCTTCAGGGAGGCGGGCACCGGCATCGCCACGGGCACCGCGTCCGCGCTCGACCTGCTCGGCGCCAGCCCGGGCGGCCCCAAGGCCGTCGGCGGCCTCGTCGTCATCGGCCTCCTCCTCGCCGCGCTCGCCGCCCTGCTGCGCGCCGAGCGGCAGTTCGCCGTCCGCACCGCCTGGGCCGTCGCCCTGGTCGCCCTGCTCTTCGCGGTCCTGTCCAACGGCTCCGGCGACGACGGCGCCGGCTGGGCGGGCCCGGCCACCCTCGTCTACGGCATCGCGCTGCTCGCCGCCGGCATGGTCGGCGCCGAGGGCGGCCGCGCCCGGGTCGCCGCGCAGAGCTTCGGCTGGCGCCAGCCCGTCGCCGCCCTCGTCGCGCTCGCCGCCGCCGTCGGCCCGCTGATCTCCGCGGCCGGCTGGATGATCGGCGGCGCGGCCGGTCCCCTGGAGCGGCGCGACCCGACGCACGTCCCCGCGTTCGTCGCCGAGGAATCCATCACCCGCGACCAGCCCCGCACCCTGATCCTCAGCGGCTCGTCCACCGCCAGGGTCTCGTACGCGCTCGTGCGCGGCCCCGGAGTGCGGCTCGGCGACGCCGAACTGACCGCCACCGCGCGCGACGACGCCGCCCTCGACAAGGTCGTCGCCCACCTCGTCGCCGGCTCCGGCGCCGACCAGACCGCCGAACTCAGCGGCTACGCCATTCGCTACATCCTGGTCAGGGACGGATCGCCGCGCGAGATGAACCGCGTCCTGGACGCCACCCCCGGCCTCACGCGCCTCAGCCAGCTCGACGGCAGCGCCCTGTGGGCCGTCGACCGCCAGATCGCGCGCGCGGTGATCGTGCCGGGCGGCGCCGGGACCGGCGAGGCCGGCGGCGAGCCGCTGCCCATCGCCTCCGAGCCCGTCGAGGCACACACCGACATCCCGGCGGGCGCCGCGGGACGGATCCTGCGCATCGCCGACCGGGCCGACGACGGCTGGCAGGCCACCCTCAACGGGGAGCCGCTGAAGAAGACCACCGTCGACGGCTGGGCCCAGGGCTTCGAACTCCCCGCCGGCGGCGGCCGCCTGGACCTGACGTACGACGCCCCGTTCACCCACACCCTGTGGATCTGGGCGCAGTGCTTCCTCGCCGTGGTGCTGCTGGTGCTGGCCCTCCCGGGCCGCCGCCGTGACGTCGACGACGACCTGCCGGACGAGGCCGTCGCCCTGCCCGCCCAGGACGCGACCGGCGAGGGCCGCCGCGCGCGCAGGCTCCGCGCCGCCGCCGAGGCCGCCCCGGACGCCGAGCCCGTGCCCGTACCGGCACAGGCGGCCGACACCGAGAACGCCGACCCCTACGCCATGCCGGACCCGCGGGCCACCCCCCAGCAGACCCCGCAGCAGGGCTACGGCCAGTGGGGCGACCAGCAGTACCAGCAGGCGTACGGGCAGCAGCAGTACGACGGCCAGTACGACCCGCAGGCCGGCTACGCCCAGCCCTACGACCAGCAGCAGTACCAGCAGTACGACCCGTCCGCCTACGGGGAGCAGCAGTACGACCAGCAGTACCCGTACCCGCAGGGGCAGTACGAGCAGGGTCGCTACGACGGAGAACAGGGCACGTACCAGGGCCCGTACGACCCGTACGGCTACGAGAACGAGCAGCGTCCCGACGGGAGCAGCAACCAGTGAACCGCAGCACCCTCTCCCTCCTCGCGGTCGCCACCGCCCTCGCCGCCATCACCGGCCTGTCCGCCCTCACCGCCCCGGACGGCGGTGACACCACGACCGGCACGGCCGCCCCTGCCCAGCTGCCCGTGGAGCGCAGCAGCCTGCTGTGCCCCGCCCCCAGCACCTCCGAGGTCGCGGAGACCACGTACACGTCCTTCACCCCGGCGGGAACGGGCGGTCAGCAGGCCGGCGCCGCCGGCAAGGCGGCGGCGAAGGCCGAACTCAAGCCGTCCGCCGCGACGAAGGAGTCCACGACCGCGGACCCGAAGAAGACGGACGACAAGAAGACCGACCAGGAGAAGTCGGAGGAGGCGAAGGGCGACGCGGAGGCGAAGAAGCCGCTCGCCGCCGACAAGCCCGTCCTCACCGTCGCCGCGCCCGGCAAGCCGGTCACCGCCGAGGCCAACGGCGCCGACGCGCCCGCCCTGATCGGCCTCGCCTCCGGCAGCCTCGCCCCCGGCTGGACCACCCAGCAGACCACCAGCGTCCCCGCGGGCAGCGCCCGCGGCCTGCTCGGCGTCAGCTGCACGGCACCCGACACCGACTTCTGGTTCCCCGCGGCCTCCACCGCCGAGAACCGCCGCGACTACGTGCACCTGACCAACCCCGACGACGCCGCCGCGGTCGTCGACGTCGAGCTGTACGGCCCCGAAGGCGTCCTCAAGTCCCAGCTCACCGACGGCATCCCGGTCCCGGCAAGGTCCAGCGTGCCCGTGCTGCTGTCCACGCTCACCGCCGAACCGGCCACCACCGACGTCACCGTGCACGTGACCACCCGCAGCGGCCGCGTGGGCGCCGTCGTGCGCTCCGCCGTCGACCAGCTCGGCAGCGACTGGCTGCCCGCGTCGGCCGACCCGGCGGGCACCCTCGTCCTGCCGGGCATCCCCGCGGACGCCACGTCCGTCCAGCTCGTGGCCTTCGCCCCCGGCGAGGACGACGCCGAGCTGAAGATCCAGCTCGTGGGCGCGAACGGCACCATCACGCCGGCCGTACAGCAGTCGCTGCGCGTCAAGTCCGGGATGACCGCGTCGGCCGACCTCAGGAACGTCACCAACGGCGAGGCGGGCTCCCTGCTGCTGTCCCCGGCACAGTCCTCGCGCGCCACACCGGTCGTCGCCGCCCTGCGCGTCGTGCGCGGCGCGGGCGAGAAGCAGGAGGTGGCCTTCATCCCGGCGACCGCCCCGGTCGGCACGCGGGCCACCGTCGCCGACAACCGCGCCAAGGGCACGACCCTGGCGCTCACCGCTCCTGTGGAGGCCGCCGAGGTCAGGGTGACCGCGTCGGCCGGCACGGAGGGCGGCACGCCGGTCAGCAAGACGTACACCGTCAAGGCGGGCACGACGCTCGCGGTCGCCCCGCCCGTCCCGGCCGGCCTGAAGGGCTCCTACGCGCTGACGGTCGAGACCCTCAGCGGCGGCCCGGTCCACGCGGCGCGCATGCTGGCGCTGCCCGAGGACGGCATCGCGATGTTCACCGTCCAGACCCTGACGGACGACCGCGGCACGGTGGCGGTGCCCCGGGCGAGGCAGGACCTCTCGGTGGTCGCCCGCTGAGCCACGCGCCGAGCCGAGCCACGGGCCGAGCCGAGCCACGGGCCGACTGAGCCACGCGCCGAGCCGAGCCACGGGCCGAGGGAGTCGGCCCGGCGGGACCGGTCCGGCGGGGCGGCCGGGCCGTACGGGACGCACGCTCTCACCCGTACGGAGGGCCCGCCGCCGCGCACCGGCGATCGGTCAGTCCTGCCCGTACCGGGGGTCCACCGACTCCGGGGCCAGCCCCAGCAGCTCGGCGACCTGCTCGACGACGACCTCGTGGACGAGCAGGGCCCGCTCGTCGCGGTTCTTCGCCCGCAGCTCGACGGGCCGCCGGTAGACCACCACGCGCGCGTGGCGGTCGCGGGTCGCCGGCGCGGCGCTGCCCAGCGGCACCGACTCGTCCGAGGCGGCCGGCACCTCCAGCACGTGGAAGTCCACGTCGGCCAGCTGCGGCCAGCGCCGCTCCAGGCGCTCCACCGAGTCCTGCACCAGGTCGCGGAAGGTGTCCGCCCGCGTGGCGGACAAGGGCACCTGCGGCGGGGCGACGGGCCCCCGCATACCGCGTCCGTGGCGGTCCCGGCGGCGGGGCCGCGGCCCGGTCGGGCCGGGGGTCGCCCCGGCGGTGGCTGGGGGAGGTACGGGACTGTCCATCACTTGACGCAGCGTAGCTCGCGGCGCCGCCCCGCGGGTGCGCGCGCGACCCCTCGCGCCGCCCCGCCCGGCGTGTCGCCGGATGAGCGATCCGGCCAAGCTTGGGCTCGATTCCGCAGAGCCGCCCGATCGGTCCACGCATGAAGAATGACCGGTTTTGTACCGAGGATTGTTCGGCAGGTCGGCCGCGCGGCCCGCTCCTCCCCACCAGCCGCGCAGGTCAGAAGACCGCCCCGGAAAGCCCCTGTGCCGGACGTCACACCGCGACACGGGCGAGTGACCTCGTGGAGAGTCGTCGCGGCCCGCTCAAGAGTGCGGTACCGTCCAACGTCGTGAGCCCTGTACGTCGCTGTTCGCGCACCGCGTGCGGCCGCCCTGCCGTCGCGACACTGACGTACGTCTATGCCGACTCGACCGCGGTCCTCGGCCCGCTCGCCACCTACGCCGAACCCCACTGCTACGACCTGTGCGCCGAGCACAGCGAGCGCCTGACCGCACCGCGCGGCTGGGAGGTCGTCCGCCTCTCCGACGGCTCGGGTCCCACCCGCCCCAGCGGTGACGACCTGGAGGCCCTCGCCAACGCCGTACGGGAAGCGGCCCGCCCGCAGGAACGTACGGCCCAGGCCGGCGGCAAGGGCGGTGGCCGTGGCGGCGACCCGGTGGAAGTCGGCCGCCGAGGACATCTGCGGGTCCTGCGCTCACCCGACTCCTGACATCGCGCGCAGCCCCTGCGGGTAGTTTGTGTTCTCCACAAAGGGCTTGCAGGAGGTTGGTCAGTGACTGCTGATCTGTCGCAGATCGTGAAGGCGTACGACGTCCGCGGAGTGGTGCCGGATCAGTGGGACGAGCCGCTGGCCGAACTCTTCGGCGCGGCCTTCGTCCAGGTCACCGGCGCCGACGCGATCGTGATCGGCCACGACATGCGCCCGTCGTCCCCCGGCCTGTCCGCCGCCTTCGCGCGCGGCGCCGCTAACCGGGGTGCCGACGTCACCCTCATCGGACTGTGCTCCACCGACCAGCTCTACTTCGCGTCCGGGCGCCTCGGCCTGCCGGGCGCGATGTTCACCGCCTCGCACAACCCCGCCCAGTACAACGGCATCAAGATGTGCCGCGCGGGCGCGGCGCCCATCGGCCAGGACACCGGCCTCACCGAGATCCGTACGCTCGCCGAGACCTGGTCCGCGTCCGGCGCCCCCGCCCCGGCGGCCACCCCCGGCACGATCACCGAGACGGACACCCTCGTCGACTACGCCGCCCACCTGAAGTCGCTCGTCGACCTCACGGCCATCCGCCCCCTCAAGGTCGTCGTGGACGCGGGCAACGGCATGGGCGGCCACACCGTCCCCACCGTGTTCGCGGGGCTGCCCCTGGACCTGGTCCCGATGTACTTCGAGCTGGACGGTACCTTCCCCAACCACGAGGCCAACCCGCTCGACCCGGCCAACATCGTGGACCTCCAGGAGCGCGTCCGCGCCGAGGGCGCCGACCTGGGCCTCGCCTTCGACGGCGACGCCGACCGCTGCTTCGTCGTCGACGAGCGCGGCGAGCCGGTCTCCCCGTCGGCGATCACCGCGCTGGTGGCCGCCCGCGAGCTGGCCAAGCACCCCGGCGGAACGATCATCCACAACCTGATCACCTCCTGGTCCGTCCCCGAGGTCGTCCGCGAGACCGGCGGCACGCCCGTCCGCACCCGCGTCGGCCACTCGTTCATCAAGGCCGAGATGGCCCGCACCGGCGCGATCTTCGGCGGCGAGCACTCCGCGCACTACTACTTCCGCGACTTCTGGAACGCCGACACCGGCATGCTGGCCGCGCTCCACGTCCTCGCCGCCCTCGGCGGCCAGGACCGCCCGCTGTCGTCCCTCGTCGCCGCGTACGACCGCTACACGGGCTCGGGCGAGATCAACTCGACGGTCGAGGACCAGGCGGCCAGCACCGCGGCCGTACGCGCGGCCTTCGCCTCCCGCGAGGGAGTCACCGTCGACGAACTGGACGGCCTGACGGTCAGCGCCCCCACCTGGTGGTTCAACCTGCGCCCCTCCAACACGGAGCCACTGCTGCGCCTGAACGTCGAGGCGAAGGACGAGGTCACCATGTCCAAGATCCGCGACGAGGTCCTGGCCCTGGTCCGCACCTCCTGACCCACGCGCCGTCCCTCGCGCCGCGAGGGACGGCACCGGCCGTTCCCCGACCGCGGGCTCGCCTTTCGGCCGTTCCCGCCACGGGCAGTCATCAGCCCCGGCGCACACCGCGCACCGCGCACACCCGCCCGCGCCCCGTCAAGCCGCGTGCCCCGTACCCCGGCGGTAGGCTGACGACGCCACGGCACCCGCTGCGACCAGCAGCCCGACCGGGAGCCCCACCAGCAGCCCGGCCGGCACGACAACCGCATCCGCACCGTCCGAAGGGACCACCCATGCCGCTCGAAGCCGGCCTCCTGGACATCCTCGCCTGCCCCGCCTGCCACGCCCCGCTGAACGACCGCACCGCGGACGAGACGCCGGAGCTGGTCTGCACGGGCGAGGGCTGCGGCCTGGCCTACCCGGTACGCGACGGCATCCCGGTCCTCCTCGTCGACGAGGCCCGCCGCCCGGCCTGACCGCGGCCCGCCCGCGGCCGAACTCGCGGCCCAGCCGCAGCCACCCGCGGGCACGGCCCGTGACGGCGAACCGGCCACAGCATTCCGCCCCGGCGATGGGAGGCCCACCCATGCTCGACGAGTCGCTGCTCGACGCCCCGGACGACCTGGCACGCGCGGACCGCCGCGGTCTCCTCCGCGGCGCCGCCGAAGCCGGCGCCCGGGTCCGCACCGCCGCCCGGCACGCCGCCGAGGCCGGGATCACCGCGCTGAACCCCGAGGGCCGCCCCCGCGCCCTCCTCGTGGCCGGCCCCGGAACGGCCGCCACCGGCGTCGCCGACCTGGTCGCCGCACTCGCGGGCGCCTCCGCCCCGGTCGTACGGCTCCACCCCTCCGGCGTGGCGCCCGCCGCGGGCGCCCTGCGCTGGGCGCTCCCCGGCTGGGCCGGCCCCCTGGACCTGCTGCTGCTCCCCACGACGGACGGCACCGAACCCGGCCTCGCCCAGCTCGCCGAGCAGGCGTACCGCCGCGGGGTCACCGTCGTCGCCGTCGCCCCCCAGCGCACCCCGGTCGCCGAGGCCGTCGGTGGTGCGCACGGCCTCGTCGTCCCGCTGGCGACCCCGCCGCACGAGATGTACGAGGAGACGCAGGCGGCCAGCCCCGGCGCGCTGTGGGCGCTGTTCACCCCGCTGCTCGCCCTCCTCGACCGCGTCGGCCTGGTCGCGGCACCGGCCGACCAGCTGGAGAAGGTCGCCGACCGCCTCGACCGGATCGCCGAGCGCTGCGGCCCGGCCATCGCCACGTACAGCAACCCCGCCAAGACCCTGGCCGCCGAGCTGGCCGACACCCTGCCCCTCATCTGGACCGAGGGCACCGCCGCCGCCCCGGTCGGCCGCCGCTTCGCCGCCGTCCTCGCCGAACTGGCCGGGCTCCCCGCCCTGGCCGCCCAGCTCCCCGAGGCGCTGCCCTGCCACGGACTGCTTCTGGCGGGCGACTTCGCGGCCGGCGCGGACCCCGAGGACTTCTTCCGCGACCGCGTCGAGGAGCAGCAGGCCGTACACGCGCGCGTGGTGCTGCTGCGCGACCGGCCCTCGGACGCCGGCGGCCTCACCTCCGCCCCCGCCGCCCGCGAACTGGCCCTCAGCCACGACACGGCCATCAGCGAACTCGAACCGGAGGAGGGCAGCCTGCTGGAAGCCCTGGCGGAACTGCTCGCCGTCACCGACTTCGCCGCCGGCTACCTCGCCCTGGCCTCGGGCCCCCGATAAACCGGCCCGGCGCCCCGGGCCCCACGCTCTCAGGCCCAGGCACCAGGCACCGGCCCCCAGGCACAGCCCCGGGCGCCCGGCAAGGCACATGGCACCAGGAACAAGGCAAGGAACCCATGGACCGCCTCTCCAACACCGTCCGCCCCTACGCCTGGGGCTCCACGACGGCCCTCCCGGAACTGCTCGGCACCGCCCCCACCGGCGAGCCCCAGGCCGAGCTGTGGATGGGCGCCCACCCCGGCGCACCCTCGCGCGTCACCCGCCCGAGCGACGGCGGCGAGCGGGAACTGCCCCTCTCCGACGTCATCGCGGCCGACCCCGAGAAGGAACTCGGCGCCGCCTCCGTCGCCAAGTTCGGCCCCCACCTGCCGTTCCTCTTCAAGATCATCGCGGCGGGCAGCCCCCTCTCCCTCCAGGTCCACCCCGACCTCGCCCAGGCCCAGGCCGGCTACGCCGCCGAGGAGCAGGCCGGCATCCCCGTCGACGCGCCCCACCGCAACTACAAGGACGCCAACCACAAGCCCGAACTCGTCTGCGCCCTCACCCCGTTCGAGGGCCTGTGCGGCTTCCGGAACCCCGTCGAGACCGCCGACCTGCTCGCCGCGTGCGACGTCGACTCCCTCAAGCCGTACGTGGACCTGCTCCACGCACACCCCGAGGACGCCGCGCTCCGCGAGGTCCTGACGGCCGTCCTGACCGCCGACCCGGACGACATGGCCGCCACCGTCGCCGCCACCGCCGCCGCCTGCGCCCGCCTCGGCGGCGCCCACGCCCCGTACGCCGGCCTCGCCCACCACTTCCCCGGCGACCCCGGCGTCATCGCCGCCATGCTGCTCAACCACATCGTGCTCCAGCCCGGCGAAGCCCTCTTCCTCGGCGCGGGCGTCCCGCACGCCTACATCGGCGGACTCGGCGTCGAGATCATGGCCAACTCCGACAACGTGCTGCGCTGCGGCCTCACCCCCAAGCACGTCGACGTCCCCGAACTCCTGCGCGTCGTCCGCTTCGACGCCGGCGAACCGCGCGTCCTGCGCCCCGAGGCATCCCCGGCCGGCGAAGAGGTCTACGAGACCCCCATCGACGAATTCCGCCTCTCCCGCTACGTACGCCCCGAAGGCGCCACCCCGGTCGACCTCACCACCCCGACCCCGCAGATCCTCCTGGCCACCGCCGGCACCCCCCACGTCGACGGCACCGCCCTCGCCCCCGGCCGCTCCGTCTTCGTCCCCGCAGGCGAAAAGGCAGAACTGTCCGGTATGGGAACGCTCTTCCGTGCCACAGTAGTGGCCTGAGACACCACCGCCACCCGGTGCTGCAACAATGACCCGCCGTACTGCAGTCGGCGACAGCACAGCACCAGGAAGGACTCGACACGCATGAGCGCGTCAGGCGGAACCAAGGCGATCGTCGCGGCCCTCGTCGCGAACCTCGCGATCGCGGCGAGCAAGTTCGTGGCGTTCGTCTTCAGCGGCTCGTCCTCGATGCTCGCCGAAGGAGTGCACTCGCTCGCCGACTCCGGCAACCAGGGCCTGCTCCTGCTGGGCGGCAAGAAGGCCCAGCGCGAAGCCACCCCCCAGCACCCCTTCGGATACGGCCGCGAGCGCTACATCTACGCGTTCCTCGTCTCCATCGTCCTGTTCTCGGTCGGCGGCATGTTCGCCCTCTACGAGGGCTACGAGAAGATCAAGCACCCGCACGAGATCGAGGCCTGGTACTGGCCCGTCGGCGTCCTCGTCTTCGCGATCATCGCCGAGAGCTTCTCCTTCCGCACCGCCATCAAGGAATCCAACGAACTGCGCGGCAGCCGCTCCTGGAAGGAGTTCGTGCGCCACGCCAAGGCGCCGGAGCTGCCCGTCGTCCTGCTGGAGGACCTCGGCGCCCTCGTCGGCCTGATCCTCGCCCTCGCCGGCGTCAGCCTCGCCATCATCACCGGCGACGGCGTCTGGGACGGCATCGGCACCCTCTGCATCGGCGCCCTGCTCATCCTCATCGCCATCGTGCTGGCCGCCGAGACCAAGTCCCTCCTCCTCGGCGAGGCCGCCGGCCTCGACGAGGTCAAGAAGATCGAGGACGCCCTCGTCGACGACGAGACCGTCACCGGCATCATCCACATGCGCACGCTCCACCTCGGCCCGGAGGAGCTGCTGGTCGCCGCCAAGGTCGCCGTCCGGCACGACAACACCGCCGCCCAGGTCGCCGCCGCCATCGACGCCGCCGAGGAACGCATCCGCGCCGCCGTCCCCATCGCCCGCGTCATCTACCTGGAGCCGGACATCCTCCGCGAGACCGTCTGACACCACCCCCTTCCGGTCTTCCCGAGAGGCCCCCGACCCACCGGTCCGGGGGCCTCTCCCGTACAACGGCGCACCGGGCGCACTTGTCCCCCGCCGAGCCCGTCGGTGTAGATTCGTACGGAGCCAGACGTCGCTGCTGATGGCGGTCGGGCGGTCCTGAGCGACCGGCCGAGGGAGAGAGGGCCTCCGACGACTGCACTGCGAGCGCCCGGGCACCCTTGTGCCCACCGCCGCAGAGCCACGCCCTACCCACCCTCGACCCGACAACGAGGAGCAGCTCGAAATGACGACTGTCGAGAACCGACAGGACTTCAAGGTCGCGGACCTCTCCCTCGCCGAATTCGGCCGCAAGGAGATCACCCTCGCCGAGCACGAGATGCCCGGCCTGATGGCGATCCGCAAGGAGTACGCCGAGGCCCAGCCCCTCGCCGGCGCCCGCATCACCGGCTCCCTTCACATGACCGTCCAGACGGCCGTCCTGATCGAGACCCTCGTCGCCCTCGGCGCCCGCGTCCGCTGGGCGTCCTGCAACATCTTCTCGACCCAGGACCACGCCGCCGCCGCCATCGCGGTCGGCCCCGACGGCACCCCGGACAACCCGCAGGGCGTCCCGGTCTTCGCCTGGAAGGGCGAGACCCTGGAGGAGTACTGGTGGTGCACCGAGCAGGCGCTGACCTGGCCGGACAGCCCCACCGGCGGCCCCAACATGATCCTCGACGACGGTGGTGACGCCACCCTCCTCGTCCACAAGGGCGTCGAGTTCGAGAAGGCCGGCGAGGCCCCGGACCCGTCCACCGCGGACAGCGAGGAGTACGGCCACATCCTGCGCCTCCTCAACCGCACCCTCGCCGAGAACCCCCAGAAGTGGACCCGCCTCGCCTCGGAGATCCGCGGCGTGACGGAGGAGACCACCACCGGTGTCCACCGCCTGTACGAGATGCACCGTGACGGCACCCTGCTGTTCCCGGCCATCAACGTCAATGACGCGGTCACCAAGTCGAAGTTCGACAACAAGTACGGCTGCCGGCACTCCCTCGTCGACGGCATCAACCGCGCCACCGACGTCCTGATCGGCGGCAAGGTCGCGGTCGTCTGCGGCTACGGCGACGTCGGCAAGGGCTGCGCCGAGTCCCTGCGCGGCCAGGGCGCCCGCGTGATCGTCACCGAGATCGACCCCATCTGCGCCCTCCAGGCGGCGATGGACGGCTACCAGGTCACGACCCTCGACGAGGTCGTCGACACGGCCGACATCTTCATCACCACCACGGGCAACCGGGACATCATCATGGCCTCGGACATGGCCAAGATGAAGCACCAGGCGATCGTCGGCAACATCGGCCACTTCGACAACGAGATCGACATGGCCGGCCTCGCGAACATCCCGGGCATCGTCAAGGACGAGGTCAAGCCGCAGGTCCACACCTGGACCTTCCAGGACGGCAAGAAGATCATCGTGCTGTCCGAGGGCCGCCTCCTCAACCTGGGCAACGCCACCGGCCACCCGTCCTTCGTGATGTCCAACTCCTTCGCGGACCAGACTCTGGCCCAGATCGAGCTGTTCACGAAGCCCGAGCAGTACCCGACCGACGTCTACGTGCTGCCCAAGCACCTCGACGAGAAGGTCGCCCGCCTCCACCTGGACGCGCTCGGCGTCAAGCTCACGACGCTGCGCCCCGAGCAGGCCACCTACATCGGCGTGGACGTCGAAGGCCCGTACAAGCCGGACCACTACCGCTACTGATCAGCACCGGATCACCCGCGGAACCGGCCCCGTCCGGCTCCACCTTCCGTGATCCGGCCCGACCAGCAGCGCCGGCAACGGCACCGGTACCAAGGCAGGCCCCCGCACCCCCGTGTCGGGGGCCTGCCCCGTACCCGGCCGCCGACGCACTACCGCCGACCCCGAAACCCCGAGGACCCATGCCCCGCGGCCGCTATTCGCTCCATGATCCGCACGATCACACCCCCCTCGGCGAAGAGCACTTCCACTGCGCGCCCGGCCCCTCCGGCTGGCGCTACGTCTCCCAGATCACCACCCCCTCGGGCGACCACGCGGGCTCCGTCGACCTCGCCCTCGACGAACTCGGGCGCCCCATCCGTCTCGAACTGCACGCCGGCGGCTGGCAGGTCCGCGGCGCCGCCCTCGACGGCGTCACCTGGGTCCGCACCGACCCCACCGGCTCCCAGGCCACCGAAGGCAATGTGCGCGCCCACGCCTTCACCGGCCGCTCCCCGGCCTTCCTCATCGCGACATCCCGGCTCCTGCGCCTCACCCCCGGTTCCCCCGCGACCCGCGTCCGCCTCGTCGCCTTCACGGACCCGGTCCTCGCACCCCTCACCGTCGACCAGTCCTGGGCCCTGGTGAACAGTGAAACGCACGCCACTGACAACGGCCCCCTGACCGTGGACGAGTACCAGGTCGGCGCCCTGGACACGGGCGAGCGGCACACCGTGCACATCGCCGGGGACGTCGTGCTCGCGGCGCCCGGAATCGAACTCGAAGACCTCCAGAGCCCGCCGTCCGCGTTCCCCTGATCCCTGATCCCCTGTCCTCGTTAGGCGGGAGGGGCGAACCCGGTGGCCGCCGGCCTCGGCTGCTCGACGTCCTCCCGCGGGCCGCCCGCGTGCCCGGCAGCCGGGGAGGAAACCGGAGGAGCAGCGGGCGCGGAGAAGAGCGGCGCACCGGGCCCGGCCACCGCACGAGCACCAGCCGCAGCGGACGACACCACCGCCGAAGCAGCCGCCGCGACGCGCCGCGCATCACGCGTCTGCCGCTCGTGCACCACACCGGCCAGGAAAGCCGCGGCAGGAACACCGGGCGGCGGCGGAGTACCCGTACGCGCCACCAGCTCATCGGCGAGCCGCTCGGCCAGCGCCCGGCCCACCACCGGGTCCAGCTGCTGCGTCCGCGTCAGGTACTGCCGTATGCGCAGCCACAGATCGTCAGGCACGGCGGACAGATCCAGATGCGCGAACCGCCCGACGAGCCACGGCGGCGGAGGAGGCACGGCAGTCGTCCGCGCCGCGGGAATCCGCTCCCGCACGACCAGCGTCCCGGCGAACACGTCACCGATCCGGCGTCCCCGCTCCGACACGAGGGACGCGATGCACGCGACGACGCCGAACGTCATCGTGATCTCCACCATCCCGATCGCACCGCGCACCAGCGCGTGCCGGAACCGGATGGGCCCGCCGTCGTCACGCACCACGCGCAACCCGCACACCAGCTTGCCGACCGAGCGCCCACGGGTCAGCGTCTCCACGGCTATCGGCCCGCCGACCAGGACGAGCAGGAACGACGCGATCGACACCGCCATGACCGCCGCCTCGTCGAGGGAGGCCGTCGCGAGCGCCAGGCCGAGAGATATCAGCAGATACGCGGCCCACACGATGACGAGATCGATGATCAGGGCGAACGCCCGGCTGGGCAGCCGCGCCGGCTGCAGCCCGAGAACGACGGCGTCACCCGTCACGACCTCACTCATGGCGCCCACCCTTCCTCACCCTTGCCCGACCCCTCCGAACGCCAGTCTGCCAAGCTGGCCGACAGCGCGTTCCAGTAGTACGAACCGTACGCACCCGCATCCGCACCCGCGCCTGGAGCCTCAGCCGATCATGGACCTCGACGTCTACGTCACCGCCCACCGCGCCGAGTGGGACCGCCTGGACCACCTCCTGCGCCGCGGCCGCCGGCTCACCGGAGCCGAGGCGGACGAACTCGTCGCCCTCTACCAGCGCACGGCGACGCACCTGTCCGTGATCCAGTCGAGTGCCCCGGACCCCCTGCTGACGGCCCGGCTCACCCAGCTCGTGGCCCGCGCCCGCGCCACCGTGACAGGAACACGGCGCGCCTCCTGGCGGGACGTCGCGAAGTTTCTGACCGCCGGCTTCCCGGCCGCGGTCTACCGCTCCCGCCACTGGTGGATCCCCACGGCAGTGCTGTCGACCCTCCTCGCCGCCGTCATCGGCTGGTGGATCGGCACCCACCCCGAGGTCCAGGCCGCCATCGCCGCCCCCGACGAACTGCGGGAGCTGACCCGCCCCGGCGGCGAGTACGAGACGTACTACTCCAGTCACCCCGCGGCATCCTTCGCCGCCCAGGTCTGGACGAACAATGCCCAGGCGGCCGCCATGTGCCTCGTACTGGGCGCCTTCTTCTGCGTTCCCGTCCTGTGGATCCTCTTCCTCAACATGCTGAACCTCGGCGTGGGCATCGGCCTCATGTCGTCGGCCGGCCGCCTCGACACCTTCCTCGGCCTGGTGCTCCCGCACGGCCTGCTGGAGCTCACCGCCGTCTTCGTCGCCGCGGGCACGGGCCTGCGCCTGGGCTGGACGCTCATCGACCCGGGCCCCATGCCGCGCCGCACCGCCCTGGCCCAGCAGGGCCGAGCGGCGATCGGCATGGCCATCGGACTGGCCCTGGTCCTCTTCGTGTCCGGTGTGATCGAGGGCTTCGTGACCCCGTCCGGCCTCCCGACCTGGGCCCGCATCGCCATCGGCGTCGCCGCCGAGGCGGCGTTCCTCTTGTACGTGTACGTACTGGGCGGCCGTGCGGCCCGGGCGGGCGAGGCCGGTGACGTGGACGCCGCCGACCGCAGCGCCGAGCTGCCGACGGCCGCCTGATGTGCGTACGGCCCCCGCGACCTGCTAGTCTCCTCTTCGCCCGCAAAACCCGTTGACACGGTGGACGTGGGGAGGTAGATTCAAACGGTTGCGTAGAGCTGGACAGGTTCGAGCGCAACGGTTAGTGTCTCTCTCGCTTCGCAGCGAAACCGAGGGTTTCCACCGAAGCCGACACGATTCCTTAATCCGGATCGCGAAGCCGATTAGATCGGCGGAAATGATTCTGATAAAGTCGGATCAGCCGAAAGGCAAAGGCCCCTCCAACGGCCACCGGAAACGAAATCCGAACCGGAAACGGAACGGAAAAGGATCTGGTAAGGTTGGAAACACCGAAGGGAAGCGCCCGGAGGAAAGCCCGAAAGGGTGAGTACGAAGGAAGCGTCCGTTCCTTGAGAACTCAACAGCGTGCCAAAAGTCAACGCCAGATATGTTGATAACCCCGTCTCTCTGAGACGAGGTTCCTTTGAAAAACACAGCGAGGACGCTGTGAACAGGAAGCGGGACTATTCCTCCCGCCCTGTTCCGCTCAACGCGAGTGTTGACCCGGATCACCGGGAAGCATTCACGGAGAGTTTGATCCTGGCTCAGGACGAACGCTGGCGGCGTGCTTAACACATGCAAGTCGAACGATGAACCTCCTTCGGGAGGGGATTAGTGGCGAACGGGTGAGTAACACGTGGGCAATCTGCCCTGCACTCTGGGACAAGCCCTGGAAACGGGGTCTAATACCGGATATGACCACTTCAGGCATCTGATGGTGGTGGAAAGCTCCGGCGGTGCAGGATGAGCCCGCGGCCTATCAGCTTGTTGGTGAGGTAACGGCTCACCAAGGCGACGACGGGTAGCCGGCCTGAGAGGGCGACCGGCCACACTGGGACTGAGACACGGCCCAGACTCCTACGGGAGGCAGCAGTGGGGAATATTGCACAATGGGCGAAAGCCTGATGCAGCGACGCCGCGTGAGGGATGACGGCCTTCGGGTTGTAAACCTCTTTCAGCAGGGAAGAAGCGAAAGTGACGGTACCTGCAGAAGAAGCGCCGGCTAACTACGTGCCAGCAGCCGCGGTAATACGTAGGGCGCAAGCGTTGTCCGGAATTATTGGGCGTAAAGAGCTCGTAGGCGGCCTGTCGCGTCGGATGTGAAAGCCCGGGGCTTAACCCCGGGTCTGCATTCGATACGGGCAGGCTAGAGTTCGGTAGGGGAGATCGGAATTCCTGGTGTAGCGGTGAAATGCGCAGATATCAGGAGGAACACCGGTGGCGAAGGCGGATCTCTGGGCCGATACTGACGCTGAGGAGCGAAAGCGTGGGGAGCGAACAGGATTAGATACCCTGGTAGTCCACGCCGTAAACGTTGGGAACTAGGTGTGGGCGACATTCCACGTCGTCCGTGCCGCAGCTAACGCATTAAGTTCCCCGCCTGGGGAGTACGGCCGCAAGGCTAAAACTCAAAGGAATTGACGGGGGCCCGCACAAGCGGCGGAGCATGTGGCTTAATTCGACGCAACGCGAAGAACCTTACCAAGGCTTGACATACACCGGAAACACTCAGAGATGGGTGCCCCCTTGTGGTCGGTGTACAGGTGGTGCATGGCTGTCGTCAGCTCGTGTCGTGAGATGTTGGGTTAAGTCCCGCAACGAGCGCAACCCTTGTCCCGTGTTGCCAGCAGGCCCTTGTGGTGCTGGGGACTCACGGGAGACCGCCGGGGTCAACTCGGAGGAAGGTGGGGACGACGTCAAGTCATCATGCCCCTTATGTCTTGGGCTGCACACGTGCTACAATGGCCGGTACAAAGAGCTGCGATACCGTGAGGTGGAGCGAATCTCAAAAAGCCGGTCTCAGTTCGGATTGGGGTCTGCAACTCGACCCCATGAAGTCGGAGTCGCTAGTAATCGCAGATCAGCATTGCTGCGGTGAATACGTTCCCGGGCCTTGTACACACCGCCCGTCACGTCACGAAAGTCGGTAACACCCGAAGCCGGTGGCCCAACCCCTTGTGGGAGGGAGCTGTCGAAGGTGGGACTGGCGATTGGGACGAAGTCGTAACAAGGTAGCCGTACCGGAAGGTGCGGCTGGATCACCTCCTTTCTAAGGAGCACATAGCCGACTGCGAGCGAATGTCTCGCACGGTTGCTCATGGGTGGAACGTTGACTACTCGGCACGATCAGGAGATGGACCGCTAGTACTGCTTCGGCGTGGAACGCGGATCGGATCGAGGGATCGTGTCGGGCACGCTGTTGGGTGTCTGAGGGTGCGAGCGTTGCTCGCCCTTCATGCGCCGGCCCCAGTGAACTTGCTGTCTTGCAGCAGGGTGATGGGTGGCTGGTCGTTGCTTGAGAACTGCACAGTGGACGCGAGCATCTGTGGCCAAGTTTTTAAGGGCGCACGGTGGATGCCTTGGCACCAGGAACCGATGAAGGACGTGGGAGGCCGCGATAGGCCCCGGGGAGCTGTCAACCGAGCTTTGATCCGGGGGTGTCCGAATGGGGAAACCCGGCAGTCGTCATGGGCTGTCACCCGCTGCTGAACACATAGGCAGTGTGGAGGGAACGAGGGGAAGTGAAACATCTCAGTACCCTCAGGAAGAGAAAACAACCGTGATTCCGGGAGTAGTGGCGAGCGAAACTGGATGAGGCCAAACCGTATGCGTGTGATACCCGGCAGGGGTTGCGCATGCGGGGTTGTGGGATCTCTCTTTTACGGTCTGCCGGCCGTGAGACGAGTCAGAAACCGTTGATGTAGGCGAAGGACATGCGGAAGGTCCGGCGTAGAGGGTAAGACCCCCGTAGCTGAAACGTCAGCGGCTCGTTTGAGAGACACCCAAGTAGCACGGGGCCCGAGAAATCCCGTGTGAATCTGGCGGGACCACCCGCTAAGCCTAAATATTCCCTGGTGACCGATAGCGGATAGTACCGTGAGGGAATGGTGAAAAGTACCGCGGGAGCGGAGTGAAATAGTACCTGAAACCGTGTGCCTACAAGCCGTGGGAGCGTCGGACATCAGCTTGCTGGTGTCTCGTGACTGCGTGCCTTTTGAAGAATGAGCCTGCGAGTTTGCGGTGTGTTGCGAGGTTAACCCGTGTGGGGAAGCCGTAGCGAAAGCGAGTCCGAATAGGGCGATTCAGTAGCGCGCTCAAGACCCGAAGCGGAGTGATCTAGCCATGGCAGGTTGAAGCGGAGGTAAGACTTCGTGGAGGACCGAACCCACCAGGGTTGAAAACCTGGGGGATGACCTGTGGTTAGGGGTGAAAGGCCAATCAAACTCCGTGATAGCTGGTTCTCCCCGAAATGCATTTAGGTGCAGCGTCGTGTGTTTCTTGCCGGAGGTAGAGCACTGGATAGGCGATGGGCCCTACCGGGTTACTGACCTTAGCCAAACTCCGAATGCCGGTAAGTGAGAGCGCGGCAGTGAGACTGTGGGGGATAAGCTCCATGGTCGAGAGGGAAACAGCCCAGAGCATCGACTAAGGCCCCTAAGCGTACGCTAAGTGGGAAAGGATGTGGAGTCGCAGAGACAACCAGGAGGTTGGCTTAGAAGCAGCCACCCTTGAAAGAGTGCGTAATAGCTCACTGGTCAAGTGATTCCGCGCCGACAATGTAGCGGGGCTCAAGCGTACCGCCGAAGTCGTGTCATTGCAGCATAAGCCCCAACGGGTGTTGTGATGGGTAGGGAGCGTCGTGTGCCGGGTGAAGCAGCCGTGGAAGCGAGTTGTGGACGGTTCACGAGTGAGAATGCAGGCATGAGTAGCGATACACACGTGAGAAACGTGTGCGCCGATTGACTAAGGGTTCCTGGGTCAAGCTGATCTGCCCAGGGTAAGTCGGGACCTAAGGCGAGGCCGACAGGCGTAGTCGATGGACAACCGGTTGATATTCCGGTACCCGCTTTGAAGCGCCAGCGCTGAACCCAGCGATGCTAAGCCCGTGAAACCGCCGTGTGCGTCTTCGGACAATCACGGAGTGGTGGAGCCGGTGACCCAGACTGGTAGTAGGTGAGCGATGGGGTGACGCAGGAAGGTAGTCCAGCCCGGGCGGTGGTTGTCCCGGGGTAAGGGTGTAGCCCGAGAGATAGGCAAATCCGTCTCTCATGAGGGTGAGACCTGATGCCGAGCCGATTGTGGCGAAGTGGATGATCCTATGCTGTCGAGAAAAGCCTCTAGCGAGTTTCATGGCGGCCCGTACCCTAAACCGACTCAGGTGGTCAGGTAGAGAATACCGAGGCGTTCGGGTGAACTATGGTTAAGGAACTCGGCAAAATGCCCCCGTAACTTCGGGAGAAGGGGGGCCATGTCTGGTGATGGAGTTTTCCTCCGGAGCTGGGTGTGGCCGCAGAGACCAGCGAGAAGCGACTGTTTACTAAAAACACAGGTCCGTGCGAAGCCGTAAGGCGATGTATACGGACTGACGCCTGCCCGGTGCTGGAACGTTAAGGGGACCGGTTAGCTGACTTTCGGGTCGGCGAAGCTGAGAACTTAAGCGCCAGTAAACGGCGGTGGTAACTATAACCATCCTAAGGTAGCGAAATTCCTTGTCGGGTAAGTTCCGACCTGCACGAATGGCGTAACGACTTCTCGACTGTCTCAACCATAGGCCCGGTGAAATTGCACTACGAGTAAAGATGCTCGTTTCGCGCAGCAGGACGGAAAGACCCCGGGACCTTTACTACAGTTTGATATTGGTGTTCGGTTCGGCTTGTGTAGGATAGGTGGGAGACTGTGAAGCTTGGACGCCAGTTCAGGTGGAGTCGTCGTTGAAATACCACTCTGGTCGTGCTGGATGTCTAACCTGGGTCCGTGATCCGGATCAGGGACAGTGTCTGATGGGTAGTTTAACTGGGGCGGTTGCCTCCTAAAGGGTAACGGAGGCGCCCAAAGGTTCCCTCAGCCTGGTTGGCAATCAGGTGTTGAGTGTAAGTGCACAAGGGAGCTTGACTGTGAGACCGACGGGTCGAGCAGGGACGAAAGTCGGGACTAGTGATCCGGCGGTGGCTTGTGGAAGCGCCGTCGCTCAACGGATAAAAGGTACCCCGGGGATAACAGGCTGATCTTCCCCAAGAGTCCATATCGACGGGATGGTTTGGCACCTCGATGTCGGCTCGTCGCATCCTGGGGCTGGAGTCGGTCCCAAGGGTTGGGCTGTTCGCCCATTAAAGCGGTACGCGAGCTGGGTTTAGAACGTCGTGAGACAGTTCGGTCCCTATCCGCTGTGCGCGTAGGAATATTGAGAAGGGCTGTCCCTAGTACGAGAGGACCGGGACGGACGAACCTCTGGTGTGCCAGTTGTTCTGCCAAGGGCATGGCTGGTTGGCTACGTTCGGGAGGGATAACCGCTGAAAGCATCTAAGCGGGAAGCCTGCTTCGAGATGAGTATTCCCACCTCCTTGAGAGGGTAAGGCTCCCAGTAGACGACTGGGTTGATAGGCCGGATATGGAAGCCCAGTAATGGGTGGAGTTGACCGGTACTAATAGGCCGAGGGCTTGTCCTCAGTTGCTCGCGTCCACTGTGTTAGTTCTGAAGTAACGAACTCCCTTGCCGGTTGAGTTGTTATCTTCATAGTGTTTCGGTGGTCATAGCGTTAGGGAAACGCCCGGTTACATTCCGAACCCGGAAGCTAAGCCTTTCAGCGCCGATGGTACTGCAGGGGGGACCCTGTGGGAGAGTAGGACGCCGCCGAACAATTATTAGCCTCAACCCCTGGTCTTCATGGCCGGGGGTTGAGGCTTTTTTGCGTTCCAGGGAGAAATGAAGACCCACCCTGCCGCCCTCCACGGCAGGAAACGGGTCCGTCAGAGGCGGCCTGCGGCCTTCAGAGCGAGATAGGCGTCGGCGAGGGCTGGCGCCAGTTCTTCGGGGATTGCGTCGACAACCGTGACGCCATGGCGCTGAAGCTGTTCCGACACCTGGCGGCGCTGGGCCTGGGCCTGCGTGCCGGCAGCCGCCTCGTACACCGCCTGGGCGCTGCCACGTGCCTTGGTCATCTGCTCCGCGTGCGGGTCCGCGACGGAAGCCAGGAGCACCGTGTGCCGCTGCGTGAGCTGGGGCAGGACCGGCAGCAGCCCCTCCTCGATGGGCGCGGCCTCCAGTCCACTGAGCAGGACGATCAGCGAACGGCGTGGCGCGCCGGCCAGAGCGGCCGCGCTCAGACCGCGAGCGTCCGTTTCGACGAGCTCCGGTTCGAGTGTGGCGAGGGCATTGACCATCGCGGGCAGGACGTCTCCGGCGGCTCGGCCCTGGACGCGAGCTCGAATACGCCGGTCGTAGGCCAACAGATCCACTCGGTCTCCCGCGCGCGTGGCGAGTGCGGTGAGCAGCAGCGCGGCGTCCAGGGCCGCGTCGAGGCGCGGAACGTCGCCCACGCGGCCCGCAGAGGTGCGGCCGGTGTCCAGGACGATCAGGATGTGGCGGTCGCGCTCCGGGCGCCATGTTCGGACGGCCACGGAGGAGTGGCGAGCGGTTGCGCGCCAGTCGATGGACCGGGTGTCGTCACCGGGGACGTACTCGCGGAGGCTGTCGAACTCCGTGCCCTGGCCGCGGGTGAGGACGCTGGTGCGGCCGTCCAGTTCGCGCAGGCGGGCCAGCCTCGACGGCAGGTGCTTGCGGCTGGTGAAGGGCGGCAGCACCCGGACGGTCCAGGGGACCCGGTGGCTGCCTTGGCGGGCCGCGAGGCCGAGCGGGCCGAAGGAGCGGACCGTGATGCGTTCCGCCGGCCGGTCCCCGCGGCGGGTCGGGCGGAGGACCGTGGTGACCCGGCGGCGTTCGCCCGCCGGTACGTCGATCTTGTGCCGGGAGGCTCCCTGTTCCGCGCCGGACGGCCAGCTGCTCGGCGGCCAGGCGTCGCGGATCTGGGCGCGCAGGCGGCGGCGGGATCGGTTCGTCACCGTGAGCTGGACCTGTGCGCTGTCACCGAGTCGAACAGTCGTGTCACCACTTCGGGCGAACTGGAGGGTTCGCACTGGCGCCGCGAGAGCGTAGTCGCACAGAATAGCGAGTGACAGGGGTGCGTTGATCGCGAGCATCCCCGTCCAGCTGGGAGCGAGGATGCCGACGGGCAGCGAGCCGATCGCGGCCAGGAGCGCGGTTCGTCCGGTGAGGGCCATGAGTCACTGCCTCAGTGAGGGCGCGGGGACGTGGGCCAGGATCGAGTTGATGACGGCGTCGGCCGTCACACCTTCCATCTCGGCCTCGGGGCGCAGCTGGATGCGGTGACGAAGAGTGGGCAGGGCCAGGGCTTTCACGTCGTCGGGGATGACGTAGTCGCGGCCGGTGAGCCAGGCCCAGGCGCGTGCGGTGGAGAGCAGCGCGGTGGCGCCTCGCGGGGAGACGCCGAGGGTGAGCGAGGGGGATTCACGAGTGGCACGGCAGATATCGACCACATAGCCGGCGATCTCTTCGGAGACCGACGTACCGGCGACGGCGCGGCGGGCGGCCTCGAGGTCCGCGGGGCCGGCGACGGGGCGTACGCCGGCGGCCTTCAGGTCGCGGGGGTTGAAGCCTTCCGCATGGCGGGTCAGCACGTTGATCTCGTCCTGGCGGGACGGCAGAGGGACCGTCAGTTTGAGCAAGAACCGGTCGAGTTGGGCCTCGGGCAGCGGATAGGTGCCCTCGTACTCGACCGGGTTCTGGGTCGCGGCCACGAGGAACGGCTCGGGCAGCGGGCGGGGCGTGCCGTCGACCGTGACCTGGCGTTCCTCCATGGCCTCCAGGAGGGAGGACTGGGTCTTCGGCGGGGTGCGGTTGATCTCGTCCGCGAGCAGCAGGTTGGTGAAGACGGGACCCGGCTGGAAGGAGAACTCGGCGGTCCGGGCGTCGTAGACGAGGGAGCCCGTCACATCGCTCGGCATCAGGTCAGGGGTGAACTGGACGCGCTTGGTGTCCAGTTCGAGGGATGCGGCAAGTGCGCGGACGAGCAGTGTCTTGGCGACACCGGGGACGCCCTCCAGCAGGACGTGGCCTCGGCAGAGCAGGGCGACGACGAGCCCGGTGACAGCGGGGTCCTGCCCGACCACGGCCTTCGCGATCTCGGTGCGCAGGGCTTCCAGGGAGGCGCGGGCGCTGTCCGAGTTGTCGGCGGTCTCGGGGGTCGGGGCACTCATGAGGTGCGTACCTCTCTTTCGAGGGCGTCGAGTTGATCTGCCAGGAGGATGAGCGCGGCGTCATCGGCGGGTGCCGGGCCGAACAAGAGGTCCCTGAGTCGTGTGCCGTCGCCGTCGGTCAGCCGGGCCGATACGGCGGGGAGCAGGGACTCGGGTGAGTGGGCTTCCGTGGCCGGGATGCCCACGAGAGGGGCGAGCCGGGTGCGAGTCGCCGAACGGAGAACGGTCGCGGCGCGGTCACGGGCGTTGGAGCGGTGGTACAGGCGGGAGCGGCCCTCTGTTGCCTCGGAGGCGCGGATGGCGACGGGCAGGCGTTCCGTCACCAGGGGGCCGAGGCGGCGGGCTCGCCAGATGGCGGCGAGCAGGGCGGCGACGGCGAGTTGGAGGGTGGCCCAGAGCCAGCCCGAGGGGATGAGGCCGAAGAAGTCCTCTTCGCTCTCGATGCCCTCGCCGCTGTCTTCGCCTTCGGTCGCGGACGGATCAGTGAGGGAAGGGAGGTACCAGACCAGATGGTTTCGGGAACCGAGGAGTTGAAGTGCGAGAGAGGCGTTGCCCTGCTGGGCGAGGCGCTGGTTGAAGAGGATGTCGGCGGAGCCGAGGAGCGTGACGTCGCTGTCGGCGCCGCTCTTCAGCCTCAGCAGGGTGGGCAGGCCGTCGCTCGGGTAGCAGGCCTGGGACGTCGTGGCGGCGAGGGTTCGGTACCGCTCGCCGCCCAGGTCGACCGTTCCGGCCCGGCGGGCTTCCGGCAGGGAACACTGGGGGGCGAGTGCCCTGACCGAGGCGGGGGAGTCCGTGGTCACCCCCGGCGCCAGGATGTCGGTGCTGGGCGGGCCCGGCGCGAGGAGCACGGTCCGGCTGCCCTGTCGCTCCATGGTGGCGCGCAGCACTGCCTGCTGATGGCCGGTCAGCATATTGGGGGCCGTCACCAGGAGCGTGGAGTCGGGGCCCGATGCGGTGGTGGCCTCGTCGAGGGTCGTGACGACGCGGACGGAGACGCCACGGTCCTGGAGGAGCTGGGCGACGGCGCGGCTGCCGTTCGGGTCGACGGAGCGGGGGTCGAGGCGGCCGTGCTGGTCGCCGGTGCGCACCAGGGCCATGGCGATGCCCGCGATGACGAGGAGCGCCAGGGCCAGCAGGATGCCTCGTGCGCGCCTCCAGATCTGGCGGGGGTCCCGCGACAGCGAGGTGGCGGTGGCGGTCGCGGTCACTCGGCGGCTCCTCGGCCCGCGCTGCTCAACTGGGGCTTGGCACGCTCCAGGGCGGTGTCCAGGTCCTTGAGGCGCTGGTATGCGGCCTGGTCGGCGGTGCGGCCGCCGTATGTGACGTCGTCGAACTCGCGGGCGGCCGCGCGCAGCTCTGCGGAGTGCGCGGGCAGGACGCGGCCGGCCTCGGCGGCGGCCTCGTCGGCGGTGCGGCCGGGACGCGGATCGAGAAGGGCACGCTCCTCGAGGGAGCGGACGACGGCTCGCATGCGTTCCTGGACGGCCTGGTTCCAGCGTCCGGCGGCGGCGTGCCGCTCGGCGGTGGCACGGTGGTCCGTCGCGGTGCGCGGGCCGTCCTCGAAGAGGGAGTCGGCGGTACCGAGGGTGCGGTGGGGGGTGCCCAGGCGCCACCACAGGGCGGCGATCAGGGCCACGACGACCAGCGCGATGACGGCGAGGCCGAGCGCGCCTCCAGGGGCGGCGCTCGAAGCGGAGTCGAAGAGGTCGCTGACCCACTCCCAGAAGCGGTTCAGGGCCCGCAGCAGAAAATTCGGCTTTTCCTCGCGGTACATCGGCTTGGACAGCTCACGCTCCGCCGCCTCGCGGGCGGGGACGCGGGGGATGTCCAGCGGCACGTCGTCGTCGGCCCGGACCGGGCGCCGGGCCGACAACAGTCCCCCCGTGATCGGCACCGCATCAGCTCCTTGGAGTGGTGTCGCCGGGGGCTCCGGGGCCGTAGCCCGGCACGCCGGCGGCGCGGGCGAGCTCCAGGTCGAGGGCCTCCCGCCGGATGCGCTGGTCCACGTACAGCAGGACGGTGACGCCTGCGGAGATCGGGTACATGATCGCCGATGCGATGACGGCCCCGATACCGCTGATGATCAGGAAGGGCCAGCCGAACTCCGGGGTCTTGCCGGCGAACAGGTCGCTCAGGCCGTCGCCGTCCACGGCGTAGGCGAGGAACGTGAACGGCAGGGTGATGATCAACGCCACCACGAGCGTGAGCAGCGCGGTCAGGAGGAGGATGCCGAAGATCCGCCACCAGGAGCCCTTGACCAGCTTCGCGGAGCGGCGCAGGGACGCCATGACGCCCTGCCGTTCGAGCATCAGCGCCGAGTAGGCGAGGCTGAACCGCACGAGCAGCCACACCGAGACGATCGACGCGGCGACACCGCCCAGGAAGACCAGGCCGGCGCCGGCGGCGGAGCCGACCAGCAGACCCGGCAGCACACCCACGGCAACGACCGCGACGGCGATCAGCGGCACCAGCAGCGTCAGACCGAGCAGCGGAGCGAGCCGGGGACGGGCCTCCCGCCACACCTCGGGCAGGGTCACGGGGCGGCCCAGCACCGAGCGGCTGATCACGAACGTGAGCAGCGCGGTCACGATGAACGTGGCGATGAGACCCAGCAGCATCGACGGGACCGTGGCGACCATGGTCGCCTGCAGGGACTCGCCGACCTGCTCCAGCTGCTCCGACGGGGTCGCGTTCGGGTCGACCTCCGGAGGCCGGGGCAGCACATAGCGCTGCAGCAGGGTCTCGACGAACTGGACGACGACGGAGACGGTGAGGGTCACGCCCAGCACGGTGCGCCAGTGGGTGCGCAGGGTGGACACCGCGCCGTCGAGGATCTCGCCCACGCCGAGCGGGCGCAGCGGAATCACGCCGGGCTTGGGCGCTGCGGGCCGGCCCCAGCCGCCGCCGTACGGTCCGCCGCCCCAGGCGGGAGCCGGGGTCGGGGGAGGACCGGCCGGTCCGGGCGCGGCCGGCGGCGACCACTGGCCCGCGGGCGGCTGGTTCTCGGACCACTTCGGTGCGTTGCCGCCGTCGCCGGGGGTGGGCTGCGGCGTGCCGGCGCCCTGGTCGTCGGACGGAGAAGATCCGGGCGAGGCCCAGCCCGGAGAGTCATTCACGGTCGTCCACCTCGTGGCTTGGTCGCGGGGCCCGCTCGTCGAGCCGGCTCGGTCACGGCGCCCGACCGCTGTCGGGGGCGGGCAGGTTGGCAGCCATCGTGCCACGCGACGTCAACGGCCGGGCCGGGGCCCTTGTGTCTTCGGCACCTTCATTGTCGGTGGCTGAGCGGGCAGACTGGCGGGATGACTGATCAGTACGCAGGAACACCGTCCGACGGTGACCGGCCGATGCTGCCCGTACTGCGGTGGGAGGAGCCGCCGGACGGACCTGTACTGGTGCTGCTCGACCAGACGCGGCTGCCGGCCGAGGAGGTCGAGCTGATCTGCACCGACGTACCGGCGCTCGTACGGGCCATCCGGACCCTCGCGGTGAGAGGCGCGCCCGTCCTCGGCATCGCGGGTGCCTACGGGGTGGCGTTGGCAGCCGCTCGCGGATACGACGTGGAGGAGGCGGCCGCGCAGCTGGGCAGCGCGCGGCCCACCGCGGTCAACCTCGCTTACGGTGTGCGGCGTGCGCTGGGCGCGTACCGGGCGGTCGTCGAAAAGGGGGCCGACGAGAAGGCGGCCGCCGAGGCCGCGCTGGCGGAGGCCAGGCAGCTGCACCGGGAGGACGCCGAGGGCAGCGCCGCGATGGCGGCCAAGGGCCTGGCTCTCCTGGACGAGCTGCTGCCCGGCGGCAGCCACCGGATCCTCACCCACTGCAACACGGGCGCGCTCGTGTCGGGCGGGGAGGGCACCGCGTTCGCCGTGGCGCTGGCGGCGCACAAGGCCGGACGGCTACGGCGCCTGTGGGTGGACGAGACGCGACCCCTGCTCCAGGGCGCCCGGCTCACCGCGTACGAGGCGGCACGCAACGGACTGTCGTACACGCTGCTCACCGACAACGCGGCCGGCTCCCTCTTCGCCGCGGGCAAGGTGGACGCGGTGCTGATCGGCGCCGACCGCATCGCCGCGGACGGCTCGGTCGCCAACAAGGTCGGCAGCTACCCGCTCGCGGTGCTGGCCAAGTACCACCACGTACCGTTCATCGTCGTCGCGCCGGTCACGACGATCGACCCCGACACCCCCGATGGGGCGTCCATCGAGGTGGAGCAGCGGTCCGGGCGCGAGGTGACGCAGCTCACGGCGCCGCCCCAGGCCGGTGGGGCCACGGTGAGGCAAGGTGTCGGGGTGCAGGTGGCGCCGCTGGGGACGCAGGCGTACAACCCCGCGTTCGACGTCACGCCGCCGGAACTGGTGACCGCCATCGTTACTGAGGTAGGAGTGGTGTCCCCCGTCACCGGTGGAGGAATCGAAGAGCTGTGTGCCAGGTCACGCCAGGTAACGATTAGCTAATGGGATGATGTCGATTATGAAGGGACGCGTCCTTGTCGTCGACGACGACACCGCACTGGCCGAAATGCTCGGGATTGTGCTGCGTGGTGAAGGGTTCGAGCCGTCGTTCGTAGCGGACGGCGACAAGGCACTTGCCGCATTCCGTGAGACCAAGCCGGATCTGGTGCTGCTCGACCTCATGCTTCCCGGACGGGACGGCATCGAGGTCTGCCGGCTGATCAGGGCCGAATCCGGCGTGCCCATCGTCATGCTCACCGCGAAGAGCGACACCGTCGACGTGGTCGTCGGGCTCGAGTCGGGGGCGGACGACTACATCGTCAAGCCGTTCAAGCCGAAGGAGCTGGTCGCCCGCATCCGGGCGCGGCTGCGGAGGTCCGAGGAGCCCGCTCCCGAGCAGCTCACCATCGGTGACCTGGTCATCGACGTGGCAGGGCACTCCGTGAAGCGGGACGGGCAGTCGATCGCGCTCACCCCGCTGGAGTTCGACCTGCTGGTGGCGCTGGCCCGCAAGCCGTGGCAGGTGTTCACCCGCGAGGTCCTGCTCGAGCAGGTCTGGGGCTACCGCCACGCGGCGGACACCCGGCTGGTGAACGTGCATGTCCAGCGGCTGCGCTCCAAGGTCGAGAAGGACCCGGAGCGGCCGGAGATCGTAGTGACCGTCCGTGGCGTCGGTTACAAGGCCGGACCGAGCTGACATGACCCGCGGCAGTGCTGCTCCGAAGCCCGGGAAGCCGGGAGTCCGTGCGGGGCGGGCTGCCGGACCCGAACAGGCCACGACGCGCCTGGGCCGGCTGCTGAAGGACGGGGCCCCGGGCGGCCCCGTGCTGCGGCTCCTCGTGCGCTGGGTGCGCCGACCGCTGCTGCCCGCCGTACGGCTGTGGCGGCGCAACATCCAGCTGCGGGTGGTCGTCGCCACCCTGCTGATGTCGCTCGGCGTGGTGCTGCTGCTCGGATTCGTCGTCATCGGCCAGGTACGCAACGGACTGCTTGACGCCAAGGAGCGCGCTGCGCAGTCCCAGGCGGCGGGCGGCTTCTCGGCGGCACAGGAGCAGCCGAGCGTCGCCACCGGGCCCGCCGGCCCGGACGGCGGTGACGCGAACGGCGTGACGTCCCGGTCGTTGCTGAACTGGCGGTCCGACCTGGTCGTCCAGCTCGCCAGCGGTGGCCAGGGCGCCTTCGACGTCGTGGCGCTCAGCTCCGACTCCGAGGGAGCGGCGCCCAGCCGTGGCGCGCGCGCCTCCGGCGGCGTGGAGCCCGTGGCGAGCATCCCCGTCGCACTGCGGGAGGCCGTGGCGCAGAGCACCGGCACCTTCCAGACGTACACCCGGATCCGCTACACCGACGGCCAGCACTCCGAGGCCGGCCTTGTGATCGGCAAGCGCCTCAACGACGTCGACGGCAACCCGTACGAGCTGTACTACCTCTTCCCGCTCACGCAGGAGGAGGACTCCCTCTCCCTGGTCAAGACGACCATCGCGACGGCCGGCCTCTTCGTCGTGGTGCTGTTCGGCGCGATCGCCTGGCTCGTGGTCCGGCAGGTCGTCACACCCGTGCGGATGGCGGCGGGCGTCGCCGAGCGGCTGTCGGCCGGCCGCCTCCAGGAACGCATGAAGGTCACCGGCGAGGACGACATCGCCCGCCTCGGCGAGGCGTTCAACAAGATGGCCCAGAACCTCCAGCACAAGATCCAGCAGCTGGAGGACCTGTCCAGGATGCAGCGCCGGTTCGTGTCCGACGTGTCGCACGAGCTGCGGACGCCGCTGACGACCGTGCGCATGGCCGCGGACGTGATCCACGAGGCGCGCGGCGACTTCGACCCGGTCACCGCACGCTCGGCGGAGCTGCTGGGCGACCAGCTGGACCGGTTCGAGTCGCTGCTGGGCGACCTGCTGGAGATCAGCCGCTTCGACGCGGGCGCCGCCGCGCTGGAGGCCGAACCGATAGACCTGCGGGACGTCGTGCGCCGAGTGATCGGCGGCGCGCAGCCGCTGGTGGAGCACAAGGGCGGCCGGATCCTCGTCGTCGGCGACGAGCAGCCCGTCATCGCGGAGGCCGACACCCGACGCGTCGAACGCGTCCTGCGGAACCTGGTCGTCAACGCGGTGGAGCACGGAGAGGGCCGCGACGTCGTCGTACGGCTCGCGTCGGCGGGCGGCGCGGTGGCCGTAGCGGTCCGCGACTACGGTGTCGGTCTCAAGCCCGGCGAGGCCACCCGTGTCTTCAACCGGTTCTGGCGCGCCGACCCGGCGCGGGCCAGGACCACGGGCGGCACGGGCCTCGGACTGTCGATCGCGGTCGAGGACGCACGGCTGCACGGCGGCTGGCTGCAGGCGTGGGGCGAACCGGGCGGCGGCTCGCAGTTCCGGCTGACGCTGCCGCGCACGGCCGACGAACCGCTGCGCGGCTCCCCGATACCGCTCGAGCCCGAAGACTCCCGGCGCAACCGCGAGCGGGCGGCCGCGGCAGCCAAGGACGGCGGGCGCCAGGCGGGCGGACCCGGACAGGGCCCGGCCGGTGACCGGTCGCCGCTGGCCGTACCGCCCCGCCAGGCGCGCACCGCCACCGCCGACCCCACCGCCCTGCCCGGCAACGGGGCCCGCGTGGTCGCCCGCGGAACGGGGCCGACGGGCCAGGAGGAGCCCTCGGGACAGGAACACTCGAAGCGGGAGGACACGACTCGTGGGCGCTGACCCTCGTCGGTACGGCCATGGGCGAACGGCGCGGGGGGCGGCAGTCCTGGCGTGCGCCGCGGTGCTCGCCGGATGCGCGTCTATGCCCGACAGCGGCGACGTCAGCCCCGTGAAGGCGTCCAAGCCGGGCGACTCGCAGGTGCGGGTCTACCCCGTACCGCCCCGGGAGAACGCCGAGCCGGGCGAGATCGTCGAGGGGTTCCTCGAAGCGATGACGGGCGACGACCCCGGCTTCGAGACGGCCCGCAAATACCTCACGAAGCAGGCCGCGCGGACCTGGAACCCCGAGGAGCGCACCACCGTGCTCAGCGCGGTGCCCGTTCCGCAGCAGGCGGAGACCAGGCGGCCCGGGCGGGGCGCACAGCCCGCCGAGGACCAGAGCCTCGTGTACCCGCTGTCGGGGCAGAAGGTCGCCACGGTCGACAACCGGCACGCCTACCAGCCGCTCGACCCGGTTCCGTACAGCGAGTCGATCAGGCTCGTGCAGCAGCGCGGAGCGGACGGCAAGAGCAAGGAATGGCGGATCGACCGGCTCCCGCAGGGCCTCGTCATCAGCGAGTCCGACTTCCAGCGCAACTACCGCTCGGTCAACAAGTATTACTTCGCCGCGGGCAAGAGCTGGGTCGTCGCCGACCCGGTGTACATCCGCAAGCGGCAGGACCCCGTCACCCGCATGGACGCGCTGACGCAGACCGTCAAGGCCCTTCTGGAGGGCCCGACGAATTGGCTGAAGCCGGTCGTCGATTCGCGATTCCCCACGGGCACGGACCTGAAGAAGGACGTCACGTCACTGTCGACGGACGACCAGAACACGCTCAAAGTGCCGCTCAACAACAAGGCCGACGGCGTCGGGCGTGAGCAATGCCGCTATATGGCCGCCCAAATCCTTTTCACCGTCGGTGATTTGGGATCGACGAGGGTGCAGCAGGTCGAGCTGCAGCGTTCCGACGGGCGTGAACTGTGCGTCCTCGGCGAGGACCAGAAGTCCGACTTCATGGCCGACCGCACGACGGGAATCCGCGAGAACCCGTACTTTGTCGACTCCGCGGGGAAGCTGGCACAGCTCCAGACGGGCGCGAAGGACGTCGTCGAGCCGCGGCACGTCTTCGGCCCGTTCGGCGACGGCGCCGCGAAGGTCGAGAAGGTCGCCGTGGCCCGCGACGAGCAGCACGCGGCCGCCGTGTCCGAGAACGGCCGCAGCCTGCGCGTGGCCTCGGTCGTCTCCGACGCCGAACTGCCCGAACCGCTGGTCACCAGCAAGGGCCCGCGGCCCGACGACCGGCTCTCAGCGCCCAGCTGGGACGGGCGCGGCGACCTGTGGGTGGCCGACCGCGACCCGGCGGATCCGAAGCTCCTGCTGCTCTCCGGCGGCTCCGGTGAACCCCGGCCGGTCATCACCCCGTGGCTGACCGACGGGGTGCGGATCGAGGGACTGCGGGTCTCCGAGGACGGCGTACGCATCGCGCTGCTCCTCAAGGAGGACGGCAGGACAACCCTGCAGATGGGACGCGTCGAGCGACAGGGAACCGGCGACCGGCAGAAGGTCTCGGTGGTGGACCTGCAGCCCGTCGCGCCACGCATGGAGTCGGTGGCGTCCGTGTCCTGGGCCGGGCCGAGCCGCCTCGTCGTCCTCGGCAAGCCGGCCGGCGGCGTGCAGCAGGTGCGCTACATCCAGACCGACGGGTCGACGTCCGCAGCGGTGATCCCGGGCCTGAACCAGGTCAAGGCCGTGGCCGCGGCCAACGACGAACGGGCCTCGCTGGTCGCCCTGGCGGACGACGCGATCGTGCGGCTCCAGGGCGGCACGAACTGGCAGCCCGTCGTGGAGAAGGGCACCTCGCCCGTCTACCCCGGCTGACCGTCCACAGGCGGTTTTCCACAGGGGTGGCACGGCAGCCCGGCCGACGCCACAGTAGAGGCCATGCGGGGATGGTGGCAGGAGATCACCGGGCTCGTACTGCCGGTGGCCTGCGCCGGCTGCGGCTGTCCCCGTACGCCGCTGTGCGACGCATGCGCGCGCACGCTCCACGGGCGGCCGCCGCGACGGGTGCGGCCGACGCCCGAACCGGCAGGACTGCCCGAGGTACACGCCGCCGCGCCGTACGCGGACGCGGTACGGGCGGTATTGCTGGCGCACAAGGAACGCGGCGCGCTGGGGCTGGCCCGACCCTTGGGCGTGGCGCTGGCGAGCGCCGTACGGGCCGCTGCGGGGCCGCGGGGGGCATGGGGGGAGGGGGCGGGGGCGGGCCCCCTGCTACTGGTCCCCCTGCCCTCCGCCCGCCGGGCCGTGCGGGCCCGTGGGCATGACTCGGTGCGGCGGATCGCGTCGGCCGCGGCCGGTGAGCTGCGTCGTTCGGGAACGGTGGCGTGGGCCGTTCCGGTGTTGCGGCAGTGCCGGGCGGTGGCCGATCAGTCGGGGCTGGGCGCGCGGGAGCGGCTGGCCAACATGGCGGGGGCGCTGGAGGTGGGGGCGGGGAGCGGGTGGTTTCCCCCGGACGGGTGCCTGGTCCTCGTGGACGACCTCATGACGACCGGGGCGTCGCTGACCGAGGCCGCCAGAGCGGTGCGCGCCGCCTTTGCGGGGGCGCGTGGAAGAACGCCGCAGGTGAAGGCAGCGGTGGTGGCAGCATCTCCCGCCTCGTTCGAAATAAACCGGAACTGACAGGGAACTTGCAACGTTGCAGGTGGTGAGGGAGTGAGAACAACCGATCGGAGGTTTGTGCTGGTAGCGGGTGCCGACACCCGTCCGGGCGAGCTATGTTCGGTGGTACAGGAATGGCGAAAGCCGCCCTTCATCGAATGCGCGGCCATGCGTCCGGCCGGAATCCGGAGCCGGTCAGCACATGGAAGTTGTGGGGTGGGGATCTTGTCGACTGGGGAGGAGGAGGTGGAAGTCGCCAAGTCCGAGGCTCCGGTGCTTACCGGGGTCTGGTGCAAAAGGGAGATGCTCACCGGCGAGTAGAAGCCGGTTGGAGCGATCCGGGAACGGAGTTCTGCGTGGACATCGTCGTCAAGGGCCGCAAGACCGAGGTGCCCGAGCGGTTCCGCAAGCACGTGGCCGAGAAGCTGAAGCTGGAGAAGATCGAGAAGCTTGACGCCAAGGTGATCAGCCTCGACGTCGAGGTGTCCAAGGAGCACAACCCGCGGCAGGCCGACAGGTCCGACCGCGTGGAGATCACCCTCCACTCCCGAGGCCCGGTGATCCGGGCAGAGGCGGCTGCAGGCGACCCGTACGCAGCGCTCGACCTGGCCACAGGCAAGCTCGAGGCGCGCCTCCGCAAGCAGCACGACAAGCGCCACACCCGCCGGGGCAACGGCCGTCTGACGGCCGCGTCGGTGCCGGACGCGGTGCCGGGCGTGGCACGACTCAACGGGACCGGTGTCGCCGTCGTCGAGGAGGCGGCCGAGACCATTCCCACGACCCGGATGGGATCCCTGGAGGTTCAGGGCGAGGGCCCGCTCGTGGTCCGCGAGAAGACGCATACTGCGGCCCCGATGTCACTCGACCAGGCGCTTTACGAGATGGAGCTGGTCGGCCATGACTTCTATCTGTTCGTCGACGCGGAGACGAAGCAGCCCAGCGTCGTGTACCGGCGCCACGCCTACGACTACGGCGTGATCCACCTGGAGAACGACCCACTGGCAGGCAGTGAGGGAGGCGGCGCCGGCGGTGCGCTCGGCGGCTGATCCGGTCTGATGTGGTGCCCCTGGAGCGCCCCGTGCGCCCCCAGGGGCACCACCGTGCCACCGATGGATCACCGCATCGTCGGCGGGGCATGAAATCATGGCGGCACGCGCCAACCTCTCCCTCTTGGAACGGGGTTGGTGCTTCGACCGTGAACTTTCAGGGCCCCGGCCTTCAGGGGGAGGAACGATGGCGGACAGCTTCGGCCCGGTGCACCATCCGGGCGGCTCCGGCGCCCCGGACGGCGGTGCTGGGGCGGCGGACGGCGGCCCCGGCGCGAACGGGGACACGTCCCGCAAGGAGCCCATCAGGGTCCTGGTCGTCGACGACCACGCGCTCTTCCGGCGGGGGCTGGAGATCGTCCTCGCTCAGGAGGAGGACATCCAGGTCGTCGGGGAGGCCGGGGACGGGGCGGAGGCCGTCGACAAGGCTGCCGACCTGCTTCCCGACATCGTCCTGATGGACGTGCGGATGCCCAAGCGGGGCGGGATCGAGGCGTGCACCTCCATCAAGGAGGTCGCCCCCAGCGCCAAGATCATCATGTTGACGATCAGCGACGAGGAGGCCGACCTCTACGACGCGATCAAGGCGGGGGCGACCGGCTATCTCCTCAAGGAGATCTCCACGGACGAGGTCGCGACGGCGATCCGGGCCGTCGCCGACGGACAGTCGCAGATCAGCCCCTCGATGGCGTCCAAGCTGCTCACCGAGTTCAAGTCGATGATCCAGCGCACCGACGACCGCCGCCTCGTGCCGGCGCCGCGGCTCACCGACCGTGAGCTGGAGGTGCTGAAGCTGGTGGCCACCGGGATGAACAACCGGGACATCGCCAAGGAGCTGTTCATCTCCGAGAACACCGTGAAGAACCACGTCCGCAACATCCTGGAGAAGCTCCAGCTGCACTCCAGGATGGAGGCGGTCGTGTACGCGATGCGCGAGAAGATCCTCGAGATCCGGTAGCCGGCAGTCGTAAGCCCGGGGCGGCCGCCGCCCCGGTCAGGCGAGGGCCGCCGTGAGCGGCGCGGCCAGTTCCGGGGCGTCGACCCGCTCGACGCGGACCGCGTCGCAGCCGACCCACTCGGCCGCCTCGCGCAGGGCCTGGGCCATGAAGGGCACCGCGCTCGGGCCGGCCAGGGACACCTGCTTGGCCACCAGCGTGCTGCCCTCGCGCGCCGGGTCGACCCGGCCCACCAGCTTCCCGCCCGCGAGCAGCGGCATCGCGAAGTAGCCGTGCACCCGCTTCTGCTTCGGTACGTAAGCCTCCAGCCGGTGCGTGAAGCCGAAGATCCGCTCCGTCCGGGCCCGCTCCCAGATGAGCGAGTCGAACGGGGACAGCAGCGTCGTGCGGTGCCGGCCGCGCGGGGGCGCCGCCAGGGCCGCCGGGTCCGCCCAGGCGGGCTTGTCCCAGCCCTCGACCCGCACCGGCACGAGCCCGGAGTCGGCGACCACCGCGTCGAACTGCTCGCCCTTGAGGCGGTGGTAGTCGGCGATGTCCGCGCGCGTGCCCACGCCCAGCGCCTCGCCCGCGAGCCGGACGAGCCGGCGCAGGCACTCGGCGTCGTCCAGTTCGTCGTGCAGCAGCTCGTCCGGGACGGCCCGCTCCGCCAGGTCGTACACCCGCTTCCAGCCGCGCCGCTCGGTGCAGACCACTTCGCCGTACATCAGCGCGCGCTCGACGGCGACCTTGGACGCCGACCAGTCCCACCACTCGCCGCCGTTCTTGGCGCCGCCCAGTTCCGTGGCCGTCAGCGGCCCCTCGGCGCGCAGCTGCGCGATCACGGCGTCGTACGCGCCGTCCGGCAGGTCGTGGTACCACTGCGGCCGCGCGCGGAAGGCGCGGCGACGGAACGCGAAGTGCGGCCACTCCTCGACGGGCAGGATGCAGGCCGCGTGCGACCAGTACTCGAAGGCGTGCCCGTCGGTCCAGTACGCCGTCTCGACGGTCTTGCGGCCCACGGCGCCCAGACGCGCGTACGGGATCAGCTCGTGCGAGCGCGCCAGCACGGAGATCGTGTCCAGCTGCACGGCTCCCAGGTGGCGCAGGACGCCCCGCACCCCGGCGCGGCGGTTCGGCGCGCCGAGGAACCCCTGGGCGCGCAGCGCTGTGCGGCGCGCCTCGTCGGCGGAGAGTTCGGTGAGGGGACGCGGCAGGGTCGTCGACATGGGGTCCACGCTAGAGGCCGCCACTGACAACGGGGCGGGCCCTACGGAATACGGAAGGCGGTCACCGGACCCGTGCCGCCGGCCCCGATCACTGGACCCCCACCGCCTCAGCCCTGTGGCGGGAGGTACGGCACGCCGGCCGGGAGGGACAGGTCCGAGGGGAGCAGGGATGCCAGCCAGCAGTCGCGGAGTGTGCCGCGGTGGTCCAGGGCGGCGCGCAGGGTGCCCTCCATGACGAAGCCCGCCCGCTCGGCGACCAGCCGGGACCCGGTGTTGCCGACCTCGGCCCGCCACTCCAGCCGGGTGCAGGCCAGCTCGGTGAAGGCCCAGCGGGCCACGGTCAGGACCGCCTCCGTGGCGTAGCCGTTGCCCCGGTGCTCCTTGGCGGTCCAGAAGCCGATCTCCCAGGAACCGGAGCGGGGGTGGTGCAGGCTGGTGGCCGCGAGGAGCGGGCCGCCGTCCCGGGACCGTACGGCGAAGGTGTACTCGGTGTCGGCGCGCCAGGCCTCCGGGACGTACCGCCTCGTGAAGTCCTCCGCGTGCGCCAGTTCGTACGGGGACGGGAGCGGTATCCAGCGCTGGATCTCGGGGTCCTGGCAGGCGTTCCGCACCTCCTCGGCGTCGCCGGGCGTGAACGTGCGCAGCTGCAGGCGCTCGGAGGTGAGGGTGACGGGTTCCATGACGGGATTCTGGTACCGGTGGACGAAACGGGCGAACACTTTTCGGATCCAGCGGCACCTTCCGGGGTCCCCGTGCGTTGTCCTTCAGGGCGGCAGTCGGTCATCGGCGGTGACGGACCTCCCGGCGCGGCGGGGTCCTCGCTTACGATGACCGTTGCGGTGGGGCCCACCTGCCGTGCCCGTGCCAGTGTCCATGACAAGACCTAGTGCCAGGCCCGACCGGCAAGGAGACCAGCCTCAGTGTCCGTCTTCCACAAGCTCATGCGTGCAGGCGAAGGCAAGATCCTGCGCAAACTGCACCGCATCGCGGACCAGGTCAACTCCATCGAAGAGGACTTCGTCAACCTCTCCGACGCCGAGTTGCGGGCGCTCACCGACGAGTACAAGCAGCGGTACCAGGACGGTGAGAGCCTCGACGACCTGCTCCCGGAGGCCTTCGCGACCGTCCGGGAGGCCGCGAAGCGCGTCCTCGGCCAGCGTCACTACGACGTCCAGATCATGGGCGGCGCGGCGCTGCACCTCGGTTACGTCGCCGAGATGAAGACCGGTGAGGGCAAGACCCTCGTCGGTACGCTCCCGGCGTATCTGAACGCGCTGTCCGGCAAGGGCGTCCACCTGATCACGGTCAACGACTACCTGGCGGAGCGCGACTCCGAGCTGATGGGCCGGGTGCACAGGTTCCTCGGCCTCACGGTCGGCTGCATCCTGGCCAACATGTCGCCCGCGCAGCGCCGCGAGCAGTACGCCTGCGACATCACGTACGGCACGAACAACGAGTTCGGCTTCGACTACCTCCGCGACAACATGGCGTGGTCCCAGGACGAGCTCGTCCAGCGCGGCCACAACTTCGCCTGTGTCGACGAGGTCGACTCCATCCTGGTCGACGAGGCCCGTACGCCGCTGATCATCTCGGGCCCGGCGGACCAGGCCACGAAGTGGTACGGCGACTTCGCCAAGCTCGTGCAGCGCCTCAAGCGCGGTGAGCCGGGCAACCCGCTCAAGGGCATCGAGGAGACCGGCGACTACGAGGTCGACGAGAAGAAGCGCACGGTCGGCATCCACGAGTCCGGTGTGGCCAAGGTCGAGGACTGGCTGGGCATCGACAACCTCTACGAGTCGGTGAACACCCCGCTCGTCGGGTACCTGAACAACGCCATCAAGGCCAAGGAGCTGTTCAAGAAGGACAAGGACTACGTCGTCATCGACGGCGAAGTCATGATCGTCGACGAGCACACCGGCCGTATCCTGGCCGGCCGCCGCTACAACGAGGGCATGCACCAGGCGATCGAGGCGAAGGAAGGGGTGCCGATCAAGGACGAGAACCAGACGCTCGCCACGATCACGCTCCAGAACTTCTTCCGCCTGTACGACAAGCTCTCCGGCATGACCGGTACGGCCATGACCGAGGCCGCCGAGTTCCACCAGATCTACAAGCTGGGCGTCGTCCCGATCCCGACGAACAAGCCGATGATCCGCAAGGACCAGTCGGACCTGATCTACCGCACCGAGGTCGCGAAGTTCGCCGCTGTGGTCGACGACATCGCGGAGAAGCACAAGAAGGGCCAGCCGATCCTCGTCGGTACGACGTCGGTCGAGAAGTCCGAGTACCTGTCGCAGCAGCTGTCCAAGCGCGGCATCCCGCACGAGGTGCTGAACGCCAAGCAGCACGACCGTGAGGCGTCGATCGTCGCCCAGGCGGGCCGCAAGGGCGCGGTCACGGTCGCCACGAACATGGCCGGTCGTGGTACGGACATCAAGCTCGGCGGCAACCCCGACGACCTCGCCGAGGCGGAGCTGCGCCAGCGGGGCCTCGACCCGCTGGAGACCCCGGACGAGTGGGTGTCGGCGCTGCCGGGCGCGCTGGAGAAGGCCGAGCTGGCCGTGAAGGCCGAGTCGGAGGAGGTCCGCGAGCTGGGCGGCCTCTACGTGCTGGGCACGGAGCGGCACGAGTCGCGGCGCATCGACAACCAGCTGCGCGGTCGTTCCGGCCGTCAGGGCGACCCGGGCGAGTCCCGGTTCTACCTGTCGCTGGGCGACGACCTCATGCGGCTGTTCAAGGCGCAGATGGTCGAGCGCGTCATGGCGATGGCGAACGTGCCGGACGACGTGCCGATCGAGAACAAGATGGTGACCCGCGCGATCGCCTCCGCGCAGTCCCAGGTCGAGCAGCAGAACTTCGAGACCCGTAAGAACGTCCTGAAGTACGACGAGGTCCTCAACCGCCAGCGTGAGGTCATCTACGGCGAGCGCCGCCGCGTCCTGGAGGGCGAGGACCTGCACGAGCAGATCCGCCACTTCATGGACGACACGATCGACGCCTACATCCAGGCCGAGACCGTCGAGGGCTTCGCCGAGGAGTGGGACCTGGAGCGGCTGTGGGGCGCGTTCAAGCAGCTCTACCCGTGCAAGGTGACCATCGAGGAGCTGGAGGAGGCCGCCGGCGACCGTGCCGGGATCACGGCCGAGTTCATCGCCGAGTCCGTCAAGGAAGACATCCACGAGCAGTACGACGCCCGTGAGAAGCAGCTCGGCTCGGACATCATGCGTGAGCTGGAGCGGCGCGTGGTGCTGTCGGTGCTGGACCGCAAGTGGCGCGAGCACCTGTACGAGATGGACTACCTGCAGGAGGGCATCGGCCTGCGCGCGATGGCCCAGAAGGACCCGCTGGTCGAGTACCAGCGCGAGGGCTTCGACATGTTCACGGCCATGATGGACGGGATCAAGGAGGAGTCCGTCGGCTACCTGTTCAACCTGGAGGTCCAGGTCGAGCAGCAGGTCGAGGAGGTCCCGGTCGAGGCCGCCGCGAAGACCTCGCTGGCGAAGGAGGAGGCCGTGCCGGCGGGCGCGGGCCGTCCGGAGATCCGGGCCAAGGGCCTGGACGCGCCGCAGCGGCCGGACCGGCTGCACTTCTCCGCGCCGACGGTGGACGGCGAGGGTGGCATCGTCGAGGGCGACTTCGACAACGGGTCGGCCCGTTCCGAGGCCGACGGCATGACGCGGGCGGAGCGGCGCAAGGCGCAGAAGGGCGGCCGTCGCCGCAAGAAGTGACCCTCAGGGTCCTCCGGTCCTCCAGGGGCCGGGACCACTGAGGCCGTAGCGGGGCCGGGTACGCGCGAGAGCGTGCCCGGCCCCGCGCTGCGTACGGGGCCGGGTCGGGTCGGCTATGCGTGCGGGGCTGGGGCCGGTGCGTGCCGGTCCTCCGGGATGCCGCCCAGTTCGACGGCCGCGCACCGCCAGCGGCGGTCGACGCCCAGCTCCAGGCGGAACGCCATGGCGCGGACGCGCCCGCCCGCGGCAATGGTCGCGTACGCCTCGACGACACCGGGCCGGGGCGGGGAGCCGCCGCAGCGCCGCAGCACCGGGCGGGCGCCGCGGCCGCCGGGCTCGGCGGGGTCGCACAGGGGGTTGGCGGCGGCGAGCCGGATCAGCTGGTCGTACGCCTCGCCGATGGTGTGGCCGAGCATCCAGTGGACGGGCCGCTCACCGCTGAGGACGGCGAGCAGCCGCTCGGCGAACGCGATGTGCGGGGGCAGGGGGCGGCGCACCTGGAGCGGGACGGTCGGGCTGCTGCTGCTGCCGGCCGGGCGGCCCCCCGGGCCGGTGGGGCGGCTTCGGGTCGGGCCGCCGGGCCGCCGTGAGTCCCGTCGGCCGCCCGGGGCGGTGCCGGCGGCCGGCCGCGCACCGGGGAGGCGCCGGGGCGGTGCGCCGGAGATGCGGGGGGCGGCGGCGGGGGCGCCGGCTTGGGTGGGCCCGGTGCGGGACGAGGCGGACGCGGGCAGGGAGGCGTCGGTGGGCCGGTGCCCGCTGGCCGTCGTGGGTGCGGAAGCGTCGGTGGGCGGGGTGGACGCGGGTCGGGAGGCGTCGGTGGGCCGGTGTGCGACGCGTGTCGTGGGTGCGGGTCCGTCGGTGGGTCGGGAGTCGGGCGGGGTGGACGCGGGTCGGGAGGCGTCGGTGGGCCGGTGTGCGACGCGTGTCGTGGGTGCGGGTCCGTCGGTGGGTCGGGAGTCGGGCGGGGTGGACGCGGGTCGGGAGGCGTCGGTGGGCCGGTGTGCGACGCGTGTCGTGGGTGCGGGTCCGTCGGTGGGTCGGGAGTCGGGCGGGGTGGACGCGGGTCGGGAGGCGTCGGTGGGCCGGTGTGCGACGCGTGTCGTGGGTGCGGGTCCGTCGGTGGGTCGGGTGCGGGCCGGGGCGGTCGCAGGACGGGAGGCGTCGGTGGGCCGGTGCGCGCTGGCCGTCGTGGGTGCGGAGGCGTCGGTGAGCGGGGTGCTGGACGAGGCGGACGCGGGCAGGGGGGCGTCGGTGGGTCGGTGTGCCACGCGGGGCGTAGGTGCAGAGGCGTCGGTGGGCCGCGTACGGGACGAAGTGGACGCGTGTGTGCCGGCCGTCGTGGGTACGGGGCCGTCGACGGGCTGCTGAGTCGTGGTGGGCCTGTGCCCCTGGCGCGCGGCAGGCGTGGTCGTTCCTGGCCGCTGTACGGCGCTGGGAGGCCCTTCGGGGTGTGAGGTGGCCGTGAGGGATGCCGGGGTCGTGGCCGGCGCCCTGGTGGGGCGGTGGGCGGCCCGGGGGCCGTTGCCTTCCGGCGCGGTGGTCGTCGTCGTGGTCATGGAGGTCCCCGTTTCTGTCGCCCCGGAGTACCCGGGGGTAACTTCCGGGGCCACTTCTACGGGCGGGTCGGACGGGGCCGCAACGGACTGCTCCCGCACGCGTCGCCGCAGGTCATGTCACCTATCCGGGTGGCACGGCCGGTCGGATTCGTGGGCAGGGAGGGGGTGGGTACCGCACGGGGTGAACCCCCGGGAGGCGCGGGCACCGGCCCCCGAAGGGGGACCTGCGCACGTATCCTGAAAGGCGTCTCCGACTACGAAAGCGGCCTGTCATGCGCGTGTACGTTCCCCTGACCCTTCCCGGTCTCGCACAGGCGCACAAGGCGGGCGAACTCGGCCCCGGGCCGCTGACCGCGTACGCCGTCACGCCCGGGCTGCGCGAGTGGTACGTCTCCGACGACATCGAGGAGCTGGAGTACGCGGCGCTCAGCCGCGCCGCCGCCGCGTCCCTGCGCCTGCTGGCCGCCGACCCCGCCGCCGCGCGCCGCCGGGTCGTCGTCGCGGTCGACGTGCCCGACACGGCCGCCACCGCCGACCCCGACCGCGGCCTGGACCCCTCCTCCGTCGGCGAGGTCAGGGTCGCCGGCCCCGTCCCGCTGGCCAAGGCCGCCGCCGTACACGCCGACGCCGACGACGCCGAGCCGGACGTCTCCGCGGCCGCCGACGCCCTGGGCGCTGCGGACATGGGCGACGACGACGCGCAGTTCACGGTGGACGGCGCGGAGGACCATGAACTCCTCTGGTTCGGGGTGCAGGAAATCCCCGGCCTCATCGCCTGAACGGCTGCTGGGTACTTTCATCCCATGGGGAAGCTCAGCGCGCATCTGGTCTGGGACTGGAACGGGACACTGCTCGACGACACCGAGGCGGTCATCGGGGCGACGAACGCCGCCTTCGCGGAGATCGGCCTGGAGCCGATCACGCTGGCCCGGTACCGGGAGCTGTACTGCGTACCGGTCCCGCTGTTCTACGAGCGGCTGCTCGGGCGGATGCCGAGCGAGGAGGAGTGGGCCGTCATGGACGGCGCCTTCCACCGCCACTACTGGTCGCGCGCCGAGGGCTGCGGGCTGACCGACGGGGCCGCGGAGCTGCTGGCCGCGGCGGCCGAGGTGGGGCGTACGCAGTCGCTGCTGTCGCTCGCTCCGCACGAGCGGCTGCTGCCGATCGTGCGGCGGCACGGCATCGAGGAGTGGTTCGTGCGGGTGGACGGGCGGATAGGGGAGTCGACCGCCGGCAAGGCCGAGCACATGGTGCGTCACCTGCTGGCGCTGGAAGGGGTCGTCGCGTCGCCGGAGCGCGTTGTCGTCATCGGTGACGCGGCGGACGACGCGGTGGCCGCGGCGCACGTGGGGGCCAGGGCCGTGCTGTACACCGGCGGGTCGCACAGCCGCGCCAGCCTGGAGGCGGTGGGGGTGCCCGTCGTGGACAGCCTCGCGGAGGCGGTGGCGGTGGCGGAGGAGCTGGTGGCCTGAGGCCGCCGGGCGCGGAGAGGCCCTGGGGGCGGGCGCCGCCGGTGGCGCCCGCCCCTTTGCTCAGCTCACCGGCGCCTTCGTCCGCAGGACGCGGAGGAATTCGCGCATCCAGGACGGGTGGTCCGGCCAGGCTCGGGAGGAGACGAGGGCGCCGTCCACCACCGCCTCGTGGTCGCGGAACGTCGCGCCCGCCGCCTGCATGTCCAGTTCCAGCGCCGGGTACGACGTGACGAGGCGGCCGTCGAGGGCGCCGACCGCCGCCGTCAGCAGCGGGCCGTGGCAGATCTGCGCGACGGGCTTGTCGGCGTCGAAGAACGACTTGACGATCTTGCGCAGCTCGGGGTCGTTGCGGAGGTACTCGGGCGCACGGCCGCCCGGGATGACCACCGCCGCGTACCGGCTCGGCTCGACCTCCGAGAAGGCGAGATCGGCCGGAAACGTGTACCCCGGCTTCTCCGTGTACGTGTCGTAGCCGGGCTCGAAGTCGTGCACGACGAAGCGGAGCCTCTTGCGGGCGGGGGCCGCGATGTCGACGTCGTAGCCTTCCTCCCGCAGCCGCTGGTAGGGGTACAGGACCTCGAGCGACTCGGCCGCGTCACCCGTCACGATCAGGATCTTCGGTGCCATGCTGCTGCCCTCCGGGGGAGCTGTCGGCGCTGGGTGGAAGCAGAAGCACATCTGTCGCTGTCCAGAGTGTCAAACTTCACGCCCGTCTTTTGTACACATACGGCTCATGACGGCCGAGGGGTCAGGAGCGATAGCCTGGACCCGTGATCAGCGCGATATGCCGTGGGGGCAGCGAAGCCCCCGGCCGTCGCCCGGTGTGCCACCGTGCCCGGGCGGGCGTTGATCTTCCCTGTCCGGCCGGCGCGCCGAGGACGGCGCCGCCCCATGTGGCCGAGAACGGTCCGGACGTCTCTCATCCCGGCATGACGCCGCCCCTCAGCGGATACCCCGCCTCGTGGCGTCGTGTCACATCTTTCACCTACGTCACGCAACGGCGCGCGACAGGAGCCAGAGGACATGCAGACCAAGCTGGACGAAGCAAAGGCCGAGCTGCTCGAACGGGCTGCCCGGGTAGCTGAGAACGAGACCGGGGACCGGCCCGACCGGGACACGGTGCTCGAGTACCTCCAGCGCTACTACCTGCACACCGCTCCCGAAGACCTCACCGACCGCGACCCGGTCGATGTGTTCGGCGCTGCGCTGTCGCACTACAGGTTGGCCGAGAATCGTCCCCAGGGCACGGCCAATGTGCGGGTCCACACGCCCACTGTCGAGGAGAACGGCTGGACGTGCAGCCACTCCGTCGTCGAGGTCGTCACCGACGACATGCCGTTCCTCGTGGACTCGGTGACCAATGAGCTGTCCCGCCAGAACCGCGGCATCCACCTGGTCATCCACCCGCAGGTCGTCGTCCGCCGTGACCTCACCGGCAAGCTGATCGAGGTCGTCGACCGGGACGTCACCGAGGCGCGCGGCGGGCTCCCGCACGACGCGCTCGTGGAGTCCTGGATCCACGTCGAGACCGACCGCGAGACGGACCGCTCCGACCTCAAGCAGATCACCGCCGACCTGCTGCGTGTCCTGTCCGACGTCCGTGAGGCCGTCGAGGACTGGGAGAAGATGCGCGAAGCCGCGCTGCGCATCGCCGACGGCCTGCCCGACGAGCCCCTGGCCGGCGACCTGCGCCCCACCGAGGCGGAGGAGGCCCGCGAGCTGCTGCGCTGGCTGGCCGACGACCACTTCACCTTCCTCGGCTACCGCGAGTACAACCTCGTCGACAGCGACGCCCTCGCCGCCGTCCCCGGCACCGGCCTCGGCATCCTCCGCTCCGACCCGCACCACAGCGGCGACGACGCCCACGGCCACCCGGTGTCGCCGTCGTTCAACCGGCTGCCCGCCGACGCCCGCGCCAAGGCCCGTGAGCACAAGCTGCTCATCCTCACCAAGGCCAACAGCCGCGCGACCGTCCACCGCCCGTCGTACCTGGACTACGTCGGGGTGAAGAAGTTCGACGCCGACGGCAACGTGGTCGGCGAGCGGCGCTTCCTCGGCCTGTTCTCCTCCGCCGCCTACACCGAGTCCGTGCGGCGCGTCCCCGTCATCCGGCGGAAGGTCGCGGAGGTCCTCGACGCCGCCGGCTTCGAGCCCAACAGCCACGACGGCCGGGACCTGCTGCAGATCCTGGAGACGTACCCGCGCGACGAGCTGTTCCAGACGCCCGTCGGCCAGCTGCGCGAGATCGTCACCAGCGTCCTGTACCTCCAGGAGCGCCGCCGGCTGCGGCTCTACCTGCGCCAGGAGGAGTACGGCCGCTACTACTCGGCCCTCGTCTACCTGCCGCGCGACCGCTTCAACACCACCGTCCGCGAGCGGCTGACCGGCATCCTCATGGAGGAGCTGGGCGGCAACAGCGTCGACTTCACGCTGATGAGCACCGAGTCCGTGCTCACCCGCCTCCACTTCGTCGTCCGCGTCCCGTCCGGCACCGAGCTGCCGCACCTCACCGACGCCGACCGCGAGCGGATCGAGGCCCGGCTCGCCGAGGCCGCCCGCTCCTGGGCGGACGGCTTCGCCGAGGCGCTCGACGCCGAGGTCGGCGAGGAGCGCGCCGCCGAGCTGCTGCGGCGGTACGCCGGGGCCTTCCCCGAGGGCTACAAGGCCGACCACTCGCCGCGTTCCGCCGTCGGCGACGTCTGCCAGCTGGAGCAGCTGGTCACGCGCGGGGCGCAGGAGGGCGCGGCGGACTTCGCGCTGTCCCTGTACGAGCCCGTGGGCGCCGCGCCCGGCGAGCGCCGCTTCAAGATCTACAAGACGGGTGCGCAGGTCTCCCTCTCCGCCGTGCTGCCGGTCCTCAACCGGCTCGGCGTCGAGGTCGTCGACGAGCGCCCGTACGAGCTGCGCTGCGCCGACCGTACGCACGCCTGGATCTACGACTTCGGCCTGCGCATGCCGGCCGCCCGCAACGGCGCCGACTACCTCGGCGACGACGCGCGCGAGCGGTTCCAGGAGGCGTTCGCGGCCAGCTGGACCGGCGAGGCCGAGAACGACGGCTTCAACGCGCTGGTGCTGAGCGCCGGGCTGACCTGGCGCCAGGCGATGGTGCTGCGCGCCTACGCCAAGTACCTGCGGCAGGCCGGCTCCACGTTCAGCCAGGACTACATGGAGGACACCCTCCGCAACAACGTCCACACCACGCGGCTGCTCGTCTCGCTGTTCGAGGCGCGGATGGCGCCGGAGCGGCAGCGCGCCGGCACCGAGCTGACGGACGGCATCCTGGAGGAGCTGGACGGCGCGCTGGACCAGGTGGCCTCGCTCGACGAGGACCGCATCCTGCGCTCCTTCCTCACCGTCATCAAGGCGACCCTGCGGACCAACTTCTTCCAGAAGGCCGACTCCACCGGCCGGCCGCACGGCTACGTGTCGATGAAGTTCGACCCGCAGGCCATCCCGGACCTGCCGGCGCCCCGCCCGGCCTTCGAGATCTGGGTGTACTCGCCGCGCGTCGAGGGCGTCCACCTGCGCTTCGGCAAGGTCGCCCGGGGCGGCCTGCGCTGGTCCGACCGGCGCGAGGACTTCCGTACGGAGATCCTGGGCCTGGTCAAGGCGCAGATGGTGAAGAACACCGTGATCGTCCCGGTCGGCGCCAAGGGCGGCTTCGTCGCCAAGCAGCTGCCGGACCCGGCCGTCGACCGTGACGCCTGGCTCGCCGAGGGCATCGCCTGCTACCGCACGTTCATCTCGGCGCTCCTCGACATCACCGACAACCTGGTGGCCGGCGAGGTGGTGCCGCCCGCCGACGTCGTCCGCCACGACGAGGACGACACGTACCTCGTGGTCGCCGCCGACAAGGGCACCGCGACGTTCTCCGACATCGCCAACGAGGTGGCCGTCGCGTACGGCTTCTGGCTCGGCGACGCGTTCGCCTCCGGCGGCTCGGCCGGCTACGACCACAAGGGCATGGGCATCACGGCCCGCGGCGCCTGGGAGTCCGTCAAGCGGCACTTCCGGGAGCTGGGCCACGACACGCAGACGCAGGACTTCACGGTCGTCGGCGTCGGCGACATGTCCGGCGACGTGTTCGGCAACGGCATGCTGCTGAGCGAGCACATCCGGCTCGTCGCGGCCTTCGACCACCGGCACATCTTCATCGACCCGAACCCGGACGCGGCCGTCTCGTACGCCGAGCGCCGCCGGCTGTTCGAGCTGCCGCGCAGCTCCTGGGCCGACTACAACGCGGAGCTGCTGTCCCCGGGCGGCGGTGTCCACTCGCGCCAGGCCAAGTCCATCCCGGTCAACGCGCACATGCGCGCGGCCCTCGGCATCGAGGACGGCGTCACCAAGCTGACGCCCGCCGAGCTGATGAAGGCGGTCCTCAAGGCCCCGGTGGACCTGCTGTGGAACGGCGGCATCGGTACGTACGTCAAGGCGGCCAGCGAGTCGCACGCCGACGTCGGTGACAAGGCCAACGACGCCATCCGCGTCGACGGCGAGGAGCTGCGGGTCAAGGTCGTCGGCGAGGGCGGCAACCTCGGTCTGACGCAGCTCGGCCGGATCGAGTTCGCCCGGACCGGCGGCCGCGTCAACACCGACGCGATCGACAACAGCGCCGGTGTGGACACCTCCGACCACGAGGTCAACATCAAGATCCTGCTCAACGGTCTTGTCGCGGAAGGCGACATGACCGTCAAGCAGCGCAACAAGATCCTCGCCGAGATGACCGACGAGGTCGGCGCGCTGGTCCTGCGCAACAACTACGCGCAGAACGTCGCCCTCGCCAACGCGGTCCGCCAGTCGTCGTCCCTGCTCCACGCCCACCAGCGCTTCATGCGGAGGCTGGAGCGCGACGGGGCGCTGGACCGGGCGCTGGAGTTCCTGCCGGGCGACCGGCAGATCCGCGAGCTGCTCAACGCGGGCAAGGGCCTCAGCCAGCCGGAGCTGGCCGTGCTGCTCGCGTACACCAAGATCACGGTGGCGGAGGAGCTGATCGCCACGGATCTGCCCGACGACCCGTACCTGCGCAGCCTGCTCCACGCGTACTTCCCGACGCAGCTGCGGGAGGAGTTCGCCGAGCAGATCGACGCGCACGCGCTGCGCCGCGAGATCATCACCACGGTCCTGGTCAATGACACCGTCAACACCGGCGGCTCGACCTTCCTGCACCGGCTCCGCGAGGAGTCCGGCGCCTCCATCGAGGAGATCGTCCGGGCGCAGACCGCGGCCCGCGCGATCTTCGGGCTGAGCGCGGTGTGGGACGCCGTCGAGGCGCTGGACAACAAGGTCGCGGCCGACGTCCAGACGCGGATCCGGCTGCACTCGCGCCGCCTGGTCGAGCGCGGTACGCGCTGGCTGCTCAACAACCGGCCGCAGCCGCTGGAGCTCGGCGAGACGATCGAGTTCTTCTCGGAGCGGGTCGAGCAGGTCTGGGCGGAGCTGCCGAAGATGCTCCGCGGCATCGACCTGGAGTGGTACGAGACGCTGGTCCAGGAGCTGACCGGGGCGGGCGTCCCGGAGGAGCTGGCGGCCCGGGTCGCCGGGTTCTCCTCGGCGTTCCCGACCCTGGACATCGTCGCCGTCGCGGACCGCACCGGCAAGGAGCCGCTGGCGGTCGCCGAGGTCTACTACGACCTGGCCGACCGGCTGCGGATCACCCAGCTGATGGACCGCATCATCGAGCTGCCGCGCGCGGACCGCTGGCAGTCCATGGCCCGCGCCTCCATCCGCGAGGACCTGTACGCGGCGCACGCCGCGCTCACCGCCGACGTGCTGTCCGCGGGCAACGGCTCCTCGTCGCCCGAGGAGCGGTTCGCGGGCTGGGAGCGGAGGAACGCGTCGCTGCTGGCGCGGGCGCGGACGACGCTGGAGGAGATCCAGGGCTCCGACGCGTTCGACCTGGCGAACCTGTCGGTGGCCATGCGGACGATGCGGACGCTGCTGCGCACGCACAGCTGAGCAGTCAGGTGACCGAGGGGCGCCCGTCGTGACCACGGCGGGCGCCCCGTCACGTCTGCCGTTGGGCGCCCCGTCACGTCCCCCGGCGGGCCGCCCGCCACAGGCGCCGGCACGCCAGCACCGTGGCGGCGGCCAGCAGCCCGTTGCGGGCCACCATCACCGCGCAGGCCGCCGGGGTGACCCGCAGCAGGTCCACGTACAGCACCGGGTACGCCAGGGAGCTGAGCGCCGCCGCCGGCAGCAGGAGCAGCACGACCGGGCGCAGCACCGTGTGCCGCGACGTCAGGCAGACCGCGCCCAGCCCCAGCAGCCACACCAGGTACTGGGGGCTGATCACCCGGCTGGTCACCGTGAACAGCAGCACCGCCGTGAGCGCCGCGTCCGCCGCGGTGGCCGCCGTCCACCGCCGCGCGCCCACCCGCCACGCCACCAGCCAGCCGAGCGCGGCGACGGTCAGCAGCAGCGACAGCTGCGCCACCACCGCCACCTGCGGTCCGGTGAACTCGAAGGCCCCGTACCGGTACTCGACCCGGCCCGGCCACCCCGCCAGGCGGGCCACCATCAGGGCGGTGCCGCCCAGCGACTCGATCTGGACCCCGCGCCCGCCCTGGTGGCGCAGGAAGTCCAGGGCGTGCGGGAAGGCCAGGGCCGGCACGGCCAGGCCCGCCGCCGCGGCCAGCGCCGCCGATGTCCACGCGCGCCGGGTGGTGCGCCCCGGCGGCGCGCCCAGCAGCGTGAGCGCCGGCCACACCTTGACCAGCGTGCCCAGCCCGGCCAGGACGCCGCCGAGGCGGGGCCGCCCCGCCCGCACCGCGAGGAGCCCGGCGACGGCCAGGGCGGTGACCTGGACGTCGTACCGGGCGAGGGGCAGGTGGAGCAGCAGCGGCAGGCCCGCGGTCCACAGCCAGGCGCCGCCGCCCGCGCGGGCGAGGAGGAGGGTGACGGCGGCGTCGGCGAGGAGCGTCAGCGCCACGAACGCCTGGAAGTACGTGAGCCACGGCAGCAGGCCGGGGGAGAGGACGACGAGTCCGGCGCCGGGCGGGTACTGCCAGGTGACGTCCCCGGCCGGGAAGGAGCCGCCGGCGAGCTGGTCGTACCAGCGCCGGTACACCCCGTGGACCTCCAGGCCGACGGCGCCGATGCCGAGGTCGTCGTACCGGAGCAGGAGGAGCATCCCGGCGCGCGTGAGGAGCCAGACGGCCGTCAGCGGCAGCGGGCGCGGCCGGCGCCCCCGGTCGGCGAGCGGCGGGGGCGGCCGGTGCGGTGCGCCGGGCCGGTAGGTCGTCATCCCGGCGCACTTTAATGACGGCTGCCCTGCGGTCAGGGCATTTGACGGGGCTTCAGCTGGTGTGCCGCTCGTACGCGGCGATCACTTCCGCCGAAGGGCCGTCCATCAGCATCCGCCCGGCCTCCAGCCAGATCGCCCGGTCGCAGGTCTCCCGGATCGTGGAGTTGCTGTGGCTGACGAGGAACACGGTGCCGGCCTCGGCGCGCAGTTCGTTGATGCGCTCCTGGCTGCGCCGGCGGAACGTGGCGTCGCCGGTGGCCAGGGCCTCGTCGATCAGCAGGACGTCGTGCGACCTGGCGGCGGCGATGGAGAACCGCAGCCGCGCCCCCATGCCGGACGAGTAGGTCCGCATGGGCAGCGAGATGAAGTCGCCCTTCTCGTTGATCCCCGAGAAGTCGACGATCTCCTGGTAGCGGGTGCGGATCTCGTCGCGGGTCATGCCCATCGCGAGACCGCCGAGGACGACGTTGCGCTCGCCCGTGAGGTCGCCCATGAGCGCGGCGTTGACGCCGAGGAGGCTGGGCTGGCCCTGCGTGTAGATCCGCCCCTTGCTGGGCGGCAGGAGGCCCGCGACGGCCTTCAGCAGCGTGGACTTGCCGGAGCCGTTGGAGCCGATCAGGCCGATCGCCTCGCCCTTGTACGCGGCGAAGCTCACGCCCTTGACCGCGTGCACGGTCCGGGTGCCGGGCGCGGCCTTGCCGCGGCCGAGGATCCGGCCGAGCGCCGATCCGGCGCCGCCGCCCTTGGCCTTGGTCGCCCCCTGGACGGTGTACGTGATGTGGACGCCGTCGACGACGACGGTCGGGACGCGCTCGTCCGTACCCGTGGGGACGGTGCGCGTGTCGTGCGTGGGTGTCTCAGCCACGGCCGTAGGTCTCCTCCGCCTGCCAGAAGTAGATGAACCCGCCGACGAAGGCGACGAGCGCCCAGGCCCCGGCGGCCGCCCAGACGTGCTCCGGCAGCTGGGCGCCGGTGAAGCTGTCGATGAGCGCGAAGCGCATGAGGTCGATGTAGAGGGCGGCCGGGTTGTACTGGAGCGCCGTGAGCACGACGGCCGGCAGGTCCTTGCTCGCCAGGATGTGCTGGATGCTCCACATGACGCCCGACGCGTACATCCAGGTCCGCAGCACGAACGGCATGACCTGGGCGACGTCGGGCGTACGGGCGGCCACCCGTGCCATCACCAGCGACACGCCCGTGTTGAACAGCGACTGGAGCGCCAGGGCCGGGACGGCCAGCAGCCAGGACAGCCCGGGGCGCACCCCGAAGCAGAGCAGGATGACCACGAGGGCGGCGAGCGAGAACGCCAGCTGCTGGAGCTGCTGGATCGCCAGCGACACGGGCAGGCCGGCGCGCGGGAAGTGCAGCGCCCGCACCAGGCCGAGGTTGCCGCTGATGGCCCGGGTGCCCGCCATGATCGAGCTGGACGTGAAGGTCCAGATGAACACGCCCGTGACCAGGAACGGGACGAAGTCCTCGACATGGCTGCGGGTGTCCATGAGGACGCCGAAGATGAAGTAGTAGACCGCCGCGTTCAGCAGCGGCGTCATCACCTGCCACAGCTGGCCCAGCTTCGCCTGGCTGTACTGCGCGGTGAGCCGGGCGGTGGCGAACGCGCCGATGAAGTGGCGCCGGTCCCACAGCTGCCGCACGTACGCGGGCAGCGACGGCCGTGAGCCGCTGACGGTCAGCCCGTGGCGCAGGGCGAGGGCCCTCAGGTCCTCGGCGGGTACGGCCTCCGGCTCGGCCGGCGCCGGGTCCGCCGGCAGGGCGGAGGCCGGTACGGCGGGCGGCGCGATCGTGCTCACTGGACTCACCGGCGGGTCGCCTTTCCTCGGACTGCGTCGACTTCCACGGCTTCGGTCCTCCTCCGGCCCGGACGTCCGTTCACCGGTTTCGTCGGGACGGATCCGTATCGTCGCTACGTGGAGGGTAGGACGGCGGCACGTCGGAACGCAACCGTTCCGTCGTGACGAGGGTGTGGCGCTATGATCCCGGGCATGACGCCACCGCCCCCCGGAACCCCACGCCGCACCCCCGCGGGAGCCGCCGTGCTCCGGGAGGACGTGACGGAGGCGATCCGCGCGGCCGTCTTCGAGGAGCTGGCCTCCGTCGGCTTCGCCCGGATGTCCATCGAGGGCATCGCCCGCCGCGCGGGCGTCGGCAAGACCGCCGTCTACCGGCGCTGGAAGTCCAAGCTGTCCCTGGTCCTCGACCTGCTCACGGCGTTCGCCGCCCAGGGCCTGCCCGCGCCCGCCACCGGATCCCTGTACGGCGACGTGCGCGCCCTGCTGGAGGTCGCCTCGTACGCGCTGCGCCACCCGGTCGCGTCGCAGGTCATCCCGGACCTGCTGGTGGAGGCCGCCCGGCACCCCGAGATCGCCGAGGCCGTCCGGGCGACGCTGCTCGACAGCCAGCAGGGCGTCGCCGCCCAGGTGGTCCGGGCCGCCGTGGAGCGCGGCGAGCTGCCCGAGGGCACCGACCCGGAGCGGGCCCTCGACCTGATCGTCGGGCCGCTCTACTGGCGCCTCGTCGTGGTGCGCTCCCCGCTGCCCGAGGGCTACCTCGACGACCTGGCCGCCTCAGCCGTCGCAGCGCTCACATCCTGAGGCGCGCGAAGGCCCGTATTCACTCGATCGGAGGTGTCTTCGGTGACGCGGGGCCGCCCGATCGGTTGAGTCTGCCGACACGAAAGGACGGTGGGCCGACAGTGCGCGAGCTGAGCATCGAAGGTGCGTGGGTCAGGGAGCCCGAGGTCTTCGAGGACGACCGGGGCAGTTTCCACGAGTGGTTCCGGGCACCCGACCTGACCGCGGCGGCGGGGTACGGCCTCGGCCTCGCCCAGGCGAACTGCTCCGTGTCCGCGCGGGGCACCCTGCGGGGCATCCACTTCGCCGACGTTCCCCCGGGGCAGGCCAAGTACGTCACCTGCGTACGCGGCGCCGTCCTCGACGTCGTCGTCGACATCCGCACCGGCTCGCCCACCTACCGGGCCTGGGAGGCCGTGCGGCTCGACGACCGGGAGCGGCGGGCGCTGCACCTCGCCGAGGGGCTCGGCCACGCCTTCATGGCGCTCACCGACGACGCCACCGTCGTCTACCTCTGCTCGCGCGGCTACGCGCCGGCCCGCGAGCACGCGCTGCACCCCCTGGACCCGGACCTCGCCATCGACTGGCCCGCCGGGCTGACCCCCGTCCTGTCCGCGCGGGACGCCGCGGCCCCCACGCTCGCGGAGGCGGAGCGCGGGGGCCTGCTGCCGTCCTACGCGGTGTGCCGCGACTGGTACGCCGCGCTGCGCGGGGTCACCTACGCTCGGCGCTGACCAGGGCGGGAAGCGCCGCCGCCAGCGCCTCCCGCCAGTCCCGCAGCGGTTCGAGCCCCGCCTCGTGCCAGCGGTCGTGCCCCAGCACGCTGTACGCGGGGCGCGCCGCGGGCCGCCGGAACTGGGTGCTGGACGTGGCCCGTACCCGCTCCGGGTCCGCGCCCAGCAGCCGGAACGACTCCCGGGCCAGCTGGCACCACGTACCGTCGCCCGCGTTCGTGCCGTGGTACACGCCCGCGGGCGCCCGCCCGGCCAGCGCCGCCCGTCCCAGGGCGCGCAGCCGGTCGGCCAGGTCGGCGCTCCACGTCGGCTGGCCCCGCTGGTCGTCCACCACGTCCACGGTGTCCCGCGCCGTCTCCGTGCGGATCATCGTCCGGACGAAGTTGGGCCCGCCCGCGCCGTACAGCCACGCCGTGCGCACCACGTAGCCGCGCTCCGGCAGCAGCTCCAGGACCGCCCGCTCGCCGACCAGCTTCGTCCGCCCGTACGCCGTGCGCGGCCCGGGCAGCGCGCTCTCCGTGTACGGCACGCACGCGTCGCCGCCGAAGACGTAGTCCGTCGACACGTGCAGCAGCACACAGCCCGCCTCGGCGCAGGCCTCCGCGAGGTACCGCACCGCCGTGCCGTTGACCAGCAGCGCCTCCCGCTCCCGCGACTCGGCCTCGTCGACCGCCGTCCAGGCCGCGCAGTTGACCACCACGGCCGGCCGGTGCGCGGTCAGCGCCGCCCGCACCGCCACCGGGTCGGTGACGTCCAGCGCCCGCCGGTCGAGGCCGGTCGCGCGCGGGCCCAGCCGGGCCACGACGTCCCGGCCGAGGAGCCCGCCCGCCCCGGTGACCAGCCACCGCTTCCGTACCCGCCTCACCGCTCGGCCCGCCTCAGGAGGGGCTCCCACCAGGCGCGGTTCTCCCGGTACCAGGCGACCGTCTCGGCGAGGCCGGTGGCGAAGTCCTTGGCGGGCCGGTAGCCCAGCTCGTCGCGGATGAGGCCGCAGTCCACCGAATAGCGCCGGTCGTGGCCCTTGCGGTCCGCCACGTGGTCGACGCGCGACCAGTCGGCGCCGCACGCCGCCAGCAGGAAGTCCGTCAGCTGCCGGTTGGACAGCTCCGTGCCGCCGCCGATGTTGTAGACCGCGCCCGGCCGGCCCTTGGTCCGGACGAGTTCGACGCCCGCCACGTGGTCGTCGACGTGCAGCCAGTCGCGGACGTGCGAGCCGTCGCCGTACAGCGGCACCCGGCCGCCGTCCAGGAGCCGGGTGACGAACAGCGGGACGACCTTCTCCGGGAACTGGTACGGCCCGTAGTTGTTCGAGCAGCGCGTCACCCGCACGTCGAGGCCGTGCGTGCGGTGGTAGGACAGGGCCAGCAGGTCGGCGGACGCCTTCGTCGCCGCGTACGGGGAGTTGGGCCGCACCGGCTCCTCCTCCGTCCACGAGCCGGAGTCCAGCGAGCCGTACACCTCGTCCGTGGAGATCTGCACGAACGTGCGGACGCCGTGCCGCAGCGCCGCGTCCAGCAGCGTCTGCGTGCCCACCACGTTCGTCAGGACGAAGTCGGCGGCGCCGGCGATGGACCGGTCGACGTGCGACTCGGCCGCGAAGTGCATGATCTCGTCGTGCTCGGAGACCAGCTTGCCGACGAGTTCCGGGTCCCGGACGTCGCCCCGGACGAAGGCGAAGCGCCGGTCGTCCCGCACGGGGTCGAGGTTGGCGGGGTTGCCGGCGTACGTGAGCTTGTCGAGGACGGTGACCTCGACCCGGCCGGGCCCGTCCGGAGTACCGAGCAGCGTCCGGACGTAGTGCGAGCCGATGAATCCGGCGCCGCCGGTGACCAGGATGCGCCTCACGGTGTTCATGCGGAGATCTGTACCTTGCTGTGATCGCCGAGCACCAAGCGGTGGGCGGCCGGGATGGGCGGGGCAGGGGTGATCTCGACGTTACGGCCGATCAGGGACGCCTCCACGCGCCCCACGCCGTGCAGCGACGAGCCGCTGAGCACGATGGAGTACTCGATCTCGCTGTCGGTCACCCGGCAGTTCTCCGCGATGGAGGTGGAGGGGCCGATGTACGAGTTCTCCACGACGGTCCCGGCGCCGATGACGACCGGGCCGACGATCCGCGAGCCGCGCACGGTGGCGCCGCTGCCGATCTGCACCCGGCCGATGATCTCGGTGGCGTCGTCCACACTGCCCTCGTTGAGCGGGGTGAGCAGCTCCAGGACGGACCGGTTCACCTCCAGCATGTCCGCCACGTTCCCGGTGTCCTTCCAATAGCCGGAGACGATCGTCGACTTGACGGTGTGCCGCTCGTCGATGAGCCACTGCAGGGCGTCCGTGATCTCCAGCTCGCCGCGCGCCGACGGCTGGATGGCCCGGACCGCCTCGTGCACGGCCGGCGAGAACAGGTAGACGCCGACGAGCGCCAGGTCGCTGCGCGGGTCGGCCGGCTTCTCCTCGAGCCGCGCCACCCGCCCGTCCACGTCCAGCTCGGCGACGCCGAAGGCGCGCGGGTCGGCGACCTTCGTCAGCAGGATCTGCGCGTCGGGCCGCGTGGCGCGGAACTCCTCCACCAGGTCCGTGATGCCGCCGACGACGAAGTTGTCCCCGAGGTACATGACGAAGTCGTCCTCCCCCAGGAATTCGCCCGCGATGAGCACCGCGTGCGCCAGTCCGAGCGGCGCGTGCTGCGGAATGTAGGTGACGTCCAGGCCGAACCGGGAGCCGTCGCCGACCGCCGCGCGGATCTCCTGGGCGGTGTCGCCGACGATGATCCCGACCTCGCGGATTCCGGCGGCGGCGATCGATTCGAGGCCGTAGAAGAGGACCGGCTTGTTGGCGACCGGGACGAGCTGTTTGGCGGACGTGTGGGTGATCGGGCGAAGCCGGGTACCGGCCCCGCCGGAGAGTACGAGTGCTTTCACTGGATCTGAACCTGACCGATCTCACTGACCTGACTGACCTGACCGACAAGGGGCAGGTTGTGAACGACAGTTGAGCGCCACGAATTACGTCCCGCCGTGGGCCATACGTGTGATTCATGAATTCACTCGACCGGCCATAACGCCCGTCCAGTCACCCGTCCAGGGAACTCCATTGCGGTTTAAGTGTGTTAATCGGTGCCTCGCATGCCGCCATGGGCATTGCTACGTTCATCGGTCATGAACGTCCGAATGTCGTTTCTGTCCTGGGACGTACGGAAAGCCCGGATCATCGTCCTGGTCGTCGCAGCGCTCGCGTTCTTCGCGAAGATGGCCCTCGCGGCGTCCACCCGCGGCCCCGCCGACGTGCGGTTCTTCCAGGGTTTCGCACAGGCCATCGCCCAGGCGGGACCGGTGCGGATCTACGGTGAGCCGCTGCCGCACCTGCCGGTCTACAACCATCCGCCGCTCGCCAGCTGGATGCTCCTCGGCATGGAGAAACTCATGGGTTTCGGGGTGCCGTTCCCTCCCATGATCCGCTTTCCGGCGTGTCTCGCCGATTTCCTCACCGTCCTTCTCGTGTTCGAAATCGTCCGGCGCCGGGGCACCGTACGGACGGCGACGCTGTGCGCGCTCGGCGCGGCGCTCTGCCCGGTCCTCGCGGCGACGTCCGGTTACCACGGCAACACCGATTCGGTCGCCGTCATGTTCGCGTTCGCCGCCGCGTACCTCCTCACGGACCGGGGCAGGCCGCTCGCGGCCGGAGTGGCCGCCGCGCTGTGCATCAGCGTCAAGTTCGTGCCCGTCGTCGCCGTGCCGCTGCTGTTCGTGGCCGCCTGGCGCGCCGGACGGCCGGCGCTGCTGCGGTTCACGGCCGGGTTCACGGCCCTGTTCGCCGCCGTCTGGGGGCCCGTCATCGCGACCGTGCCGGCCGGGCTCAAGGCGAACGTCCTCGAATACGCGGGCGGCAACTTCAGCTTCTGGGGCCTGGTCCAGTTCGCCCGCTGGGCCGAGGTGCCCGAGCGGTACATCGGCATGGTCCGCGGGGACGGCCACTACCTGATCATCGCCGCGATCGTCTCCGTCGGCGCGTGGCTCGCCTGGCGGCGCCCGGCCGACACGCCCGTGGCCGTCGCCGTCACGCTGGGCTCGCTGCTGCTGCTCTCCACGGCGTCGGGCGTGCAGTACCTGGCCTGGCCGGCCGCCGGGCTCTTCGTCATCGGGCTGTGGCAGGGCCTCGCGTACGCGCTCGTCGTCGGCTCCGTGACGACCTCCGTGTACGGGATGCAGCGGCCCGTCCACTGGACCGACACGGAGATGGCGTTCGGCGCGCTCGGCTGGGCCGTGCTCGGCGTCTGCGTCGCCACCGGCGTCCGCCGGATCCTCACCGCCGCGCGGACGGCCGCGCCCGCCGACGTGGACATCGCCCGGCCGCGGGTGGAGCCGTCCGCCGCGTCCCCCGCGTCCTCCGGCGCCTCCTCGTCCTCCGGCGCCTCCTCCTCCGGCTCGTCCGCCGACTGAGCCGACCCTCCGCCAGTCCCCCTGCCCCGCAAGAGTGGAGAAGCACCCGTGACGGAAGGCCAGAGCCCGAGCCAGAGCCCGAGCCGGAGAACCCCGAGGATCGGCATCCTCGTGGTGGCGTACAACGCGGAGTCGACGCTGGAGAAGACCCTCGACCGGATCCCCGCCGAGTTCGGGCCGAGGATCGCCGAGATCCTCATCCTCGACGACGCCAGCCAGGACGCCACCTTCGCCGCCGGCTGCCGCTGGTCCCAGCGGCCCGGCCGCCCGCCGACCGTCGTCATGCGGCACACCAAGAACCTCGGCTACGGCGGCAACCAGAAGGCCGGCTACGCCCTCGCCGCCGAGCGCGGCCTCGACATCGTGGTCCTCCTCCACGGCGACGGCCAGTACGCCCCCGAACTGCTGCCGGAGCTGGTCGCCCCGCTGGAGCGCGACGAGTGCGACGCCGTGTTCGGCTCCCGCATGCTGAACCCCCGGGACGCCCTGCGCGGCGGCATGCCCCTCTACAAGTGGCTCGGCAACCGGGTGCTGACCCGCCTGGAGAACCGGCTGCTCGGCTCGGACCTCAGCGAGTTCCACTCCGGCTACCGCGCCTACCGCGTCGACGCCCTGCGCCGCCTGCCCATCCAGCGCAACACCGACGCGTTCGACTTCGACACCCAGATCATCGTCCAGTTCGCCGACGCCGGGCTGCGCATCAAGGAGATCCCCATCCCCACCCACTACGGGGACGAGATCTGCTACGTCAACGGGCTGCGCTACGCCCGGGACGTCGTCAAGGACGTCCTCGCCTACCGGCTCGCCAAGAAGGGCTTCGGCACCTGCGACTGGATCCCCAAGCCCGTCCAGTACGCCTTCAAGGAGGGCGACGGCTCCTCCCACGCCGTCATCCTCGAGCAGCTGCGCGCCCTGCCGCCCGGCCGCGTCCTCGACGTCGGCTGCTCCGGCGGGCTGTTCGCCGAGCGCCTGGAGGCCCTCGGCCACGAGGTCACCGGCGTCGACGTCGTCGAGGTCGACGGCGTACGCGACCGGTGCTCCCGCTTCCTCCTCGCCGACCTGGAGAACGGCCTGCCCGACGAGGTCGGCGACGGGTACGACTACGTGGTCGCCGGCGACGTCGTCGAGCACCTCTCCCGCCCCGAGCGGCTGCTCGCCCAGCTCCGCGACGTCCTGCGGCCCGACGGGCGCGTCCTGCTGTCCGTGCCGAACATCGGCCACTGGTACGCCCGGCTGCGCGTCGCCCTCGGCCTGTTCGACTACGACCGGCGGGGCATCCTCGACGAGACGCACCTGCGCTTCTTCAGCCGGGCCAGCCTGCGCCGCACCGTCCGCTCGGCCGGCTACGACGTGCTGTCGCTGGACTCGACCGGCGCCCCCTTCTGGACCGTGCTGGGCGGCGGCCTCCCCACCAGGGCCCTCGGCCGCCTGTCGCGGCTGCTGACCCGGCTGCGCCCCACCCTGTTCGGCTACCAGTACGTCGCCCAGCTCACCCCGCACGCGGCGCGCACCGTCGTCGCCGGACAGCACGTCGACGTCCAGGACGTCCTCAACCGCCAGTTCGTCCCGGTCGACCGTCCCGCGGAGCGCCCCGCCGAGCGCGTGGGCGTCTGAGCCCCCTTCCCGAAGGACCGCACATCCCCATGCTCAAGCTCAGCGTCATCGTGTCCGGCAGGGGCCCGCTGCCCCACCTGCGCGCCTGCCTGGACAGCGTCACCGGCCAGGCCCACCCCGCCCTGGACGCCGTCGTGGCCGTGCCCGACGGGGACGCCCCGGCCCGCGCGCTGGCCGAGGCCCACGCCCTGCGCGACCCGCGCCTCACCGTGGTGCCCGTCCCGCCGGACGCCTCCCCGGCCGCCGCCCGGGCCACCGCCCTGGACGCCGCCACCGGCGCGTACGTGCAGTTCCTGCACCCCTCGGACCGGCTGCCGGAGGGCTCGGTCGCGGCCTTGGCGGAACGTCTCGCCCGGCTGGCGGGGAACCGCCCCGCGGAGGGCGGCGCCGGCCGGGCCGGGAAAGGGCCGGCCGGTCCGCCCGCGGGCGGACCGCCCGACGCCCTGCCCGATGTGCTGCTCTGCGACCACCACCGGGCCACCTGGTGGGACGACGCCGTGCCCGGGGACGACGCGGCCCTCCTCAACCGCGGCTTCGGCGCCCCCGCCACCACCCTCGACCGGCGCCCCGACCTCCTCGACGTCGCCCCGCTCCTCGGCAACCGGCTGATCGCCGCCGGGCTGCTTGCCGCCCACCCCGAGCTGGTCCGCACCGACGGCCACGACGAGCTGTACCTGTCGTACGCCACGCTGCTCCTCGCCCGGCGCATCGCCTGCTGCGACACCGTCGCCCTCGTCCACCGCCACGAACGCCCCGCCCAGCGGCGCGCCGCCGGACCCGAACGGCATTTCGCGGCCTTCGGCCAGTACGAGCGGCTCCACCACCTGGCGGGCGCCACGGCCGCCCCGCCCGCGCTGCGCGCCCGGCTGTACGACCGCATGGTCGGCGACTACCTGCGCACGCTCGCCCGCCGCGACGAGCTGCCGGACGCCGACGCCGCCGAGTACTTCCGCCGCGCGGCCGACCACACGGACCGGTTCCGCCCCGAGGGGCACCGCCGCCCCGGCGGCCTCGACGGCGTACGGCACGCGCTGCTCGGCCACCACGCGCACCTGTGCTACCGGCTGCTGCGCATCGCCAACGACGGGCGGCGCGCCCTGCGCACCACCGCCGCCCGCCAGGCCCGGCGCGCCGCCGCCGCCCGCACCCGCCAGCGCTACCGCCGCGCCCTGCGCCGCCCCGTCGACGAGGACCTCGCGGTCTTCTCCGCGTACTGGGGCCGCGGCGTCCACTGCAACCCCGCCGCCATCGCCGCCGAGCTGGGCGAACTCGCCCCCGACATCCGTCAGGTGTGGCTCGTCGAGCCCGACCGCGTACCGCTGCTCCCGCCCGGCACCGACCACGCCGTGCCCGGCACCGCCCGCTATTGGGACGTCCTGGCCCGCGCCAAGTACCTGGTCAACAACGTCAACTTCCCCGACGCGGTGGTCAAGCGGCCCGGCACCGTCCACCTCCAGACCCACCACGGCACCCCCCTCAAGCGCATGGGCGTGGACCAGCAGGCCCACCCGGCCGCCGCCCGGGGCCTCGACTTCGAGGCGCTGCTGGCCCGCGTCGACCGCTGGGACTACAGCCTGTCCGCCAACACCCACTCCACCGAGACCTGGCAGCGCGCCTACCCCTCGGGCTTCCGCTCCCTCGACTACGGCTATCCCCGCAACGACGTCCTGTACCGGGCCACCGCCGCCGACGTCCTCGCCGCCCGCGCCGCCCTGGGCATCGCGCCCGGCACCCGGGCCGTGCTCTACGCCCCCACCCACCGCGACTACGACACCCGCTGGATGCCCCGCCTCGACCTGCCCCGCCTCGCCCGGCAGCTCGGCGACGACACCGTGCTCCTGGTCCGCGCCCACTACCTCCACACCGACCGGCCCACCGTCCCGGACCATCCGGGCATCCTCGACGTCGGCCGCTACGAGCCCGTCGAGAAGCTGCTGCTCGCCGCCGACGTCCTCGTCACCGACTACTCGTCGGTCATGTTCGACTACGCCAACCTCGACCGGCCCGTCGTCATCCACGCCGACGACTGGGAGACGTACACCCTCACCCGGGGCGTCTACTTCGACCTCACCGCCGAACCGCCCGGCCCCGTCGCGCGCGACCAGGCCGAACTCGCCGACATCCTCGGCGGCGGCGACTGGTGCGGCGAGGCCGCCGCCAAGCTGCGCCACGACTTCCGGCTCCGCTTCTGCCAGTACGACGACGGCCGCGCCGCCGAGCGCGTCGTTCGCCGTGTCTTCCTCGGCGAGGGCGAGGAGAGCCTGCCGCCCGTGCTGCCCCTCGACCGTCGCACCCCCGCCCCCACGCCGCAGGAGGCCGTCCGCCGATGACCACCGCCCCGGCCGTCACGGTCGTCGTCATCGTCCATGACGACGCCGCACGGCTGCCCCGAGCCGTCGCCTCCGTACGCGCCCAGACCCACCGCGCCCTGGAGATCGTCATCAGCGACGACCACTCCACCGACGACACCCCGCGGGTGGCCGCCGCGCTCGCCGACCGCGACCGGCGCATCCGGGTGCTCCGCCTGGAACGCAACAGCGGCGGATGCAGCGCACCCCGCAACCGCGCACTCGACATCGCCCGCGCCCCGTACGTGATGTTCCTCGACAGCGACGACGAACTGCCCCCGAAGGCCGTCGAACTGCACCTGGCCGCGCACGCCGAGGACGACGTCGACTTCACGATGGGCGCGGTCGAACGGATCCGCACCGACACCGGCGCGCAGGGCCTGTGGATGCCGTCGCTGTTCGACCGGCGCCGCACGGTGCGCGGCCTCGCGGACGACCCGCGGCTGCTGTTCGAGCCGCTGTCGACGAACAAGATGTACCGCCGCGAGTTCCTGGACCGGCACGCCCTGCGCTTCCCCGAGGGCCTGCACTACGAGGACCAGCTGTTCTCCGCCCAGGCGTACACCCTCGCCCGGGCCTTCCGGATCGTCCCCGAGCCCGTCTACCGCTGGTACTACGCCCCGCACGCGCCCGCCGGCAGCGCGACCATCTCCAACCGGCGCCACCTCGTCGCCAACGTCCGCGACCGCGTCGAGATCGCCCGCCGCATCGACGCGTTCCTCGCCGGGCAGGGCGTCCCGCCCTGGCTGCGCGAGGAGAAGGACGTCAAGTTCCTCACCCACGACCTGCGCCTGTACGCCGGTGACCTGCCCCACCGGGAACCCGCGTGGATCGCCGAGTTCGCCGCGCTGGTCGTCCCGTACGTGGACGGTCTCGCGCCCGGCGCGTTCGACCGGATCCCCCGCGCCCTGCGCGTCGTCGTGGGCCTCCTGCGCGAGGGGCGGTACGAGGAGGCGCGCCTCGCCGCGAGGGGCCTGGCCCACCCGGCGGGCCCCCGCCGGGTCACCGCCGACGGCGGCCGCGCCTACTGGGGCGACGCCCTCCCCGGCTGCGACCGGTCCCGCCGCGACCTCGACGTGAGCGACCTGGACCTCGCGAACTGCCCGTTCGGCGCGGCCTGGTTCCGCCACGAGGCCGTCCGCGTCACCCAGGGCCCCGGTGCCACGGCCGACCTGGACGTCCGCACCTACGACCCCGGCCTGCGGCTGCCCCTCGCGCCCGTCCCCGCCCGCCTCCACCTCGCCCCGGCGGGCCGCCGCACCACCACGCGGCTGCTCCTCGAACCGGCCGGGCGCGGCGTCTTCGCGGGCACCGTACGGCTGGACCTGGCCGCCACCGCACTGCCCCTGTACGGCTTCCGCGGGGTCCGCCACCCGGTCCTGGAGCTGTCCGACGGGCGCGGCGCCCACACCGGCGTGCTGCTGGCCCCCCTGGACCTGGCCCCCTTCACGGTGGCCGGCCCCGCCCGGCACCGCGTCACGGTCGAGCCGGAGGGCCGCGACGCGGGCCGCCTCCAGATCCGCTGGGAGCCGCGCGGCGCGGCCGGCCGGCTGCTGGCCCCGGTCGTGCGGCGGGGCCCGGTCCGCACGGCGGCCCGGGCCCTGATCAGCGGCTGAGTCGCCGGCCCGCCCTCACAGGACGGGAGCCGACCGGTACCCCTCCTCGTGGCCGGCCCGCTGGGCGACCACGGCGGTGTCCTGGCCCCCCGGCGCCGGGGCCGGGCACCGGTCCTCCAGGGGCACGACGCTCGGCAGCGTCGCCGGGTCCTCGCCGAGGAACACCTGGCGGACCACCCGCTCGGCGGCGCGGCCGTCGTCGTACGGGCAGAACCGGGCCCGGAACGCGGCCCGCAGCTGCGCGGAGCGCGAACCCCGCCAGTGCCCGGTCGCGAAGATGTCGATCAGCTCGTCCTCGCTGCGGGCGACCGCTCCCGGCGGGAAGGCCCGCACGTCGAAGTAGGTGCCCCGGGCCGCGTCGTACGCCTCCCAGTCCTCCGTGTGGACCACGATGGGCCGGTCCAGCGCCGCGTAGTCGAACATCAGGGACGAGTAGTCGGTGACGAGCGCGTCGGACGCGAGGCACAGCTCCTCGACGGACGGGTGCGCCGACACGTCGATGACGCGCGGGTGCTCGGGCAGCGCGAGGCGGTCGCCGTGCGTGGGGTGGCTGCGGGCGAGGATCACGAACCGCGGCCCGAGGGCGAGCGCGACCCGCTCCAGGTCGAGCAGGCGGGGCTGCGGCGTGAGGTAGTCGCGGTGGGTCGGCGCGTACAGGACCGCGGTGTGGCCCTCGGGGATGCCCAGCGCGGTGCGCAGCGCGGCGACGTCCTGGGCGGTGGCCCGATGGAAGACGTCGTTGCGCGGGTAGCCGTACTCCAGGGTCCTGTACGCGGCCGGGTAGACCCGCTCGAACACCAGGGTCGCGTGCCGGTTCGGGGACACCAGGTAGTCCCACTTGTCGATCGCGCGCAGCAGCTCGGCGAAGTCCAGCGAGCCGCGCGCGGCCGGCCGGTGCCGCAGGTCGAGCCCCATGTGCTTGAGCGGCGTCCCGTGCTGCGTCTGGACCAGCACCTGGCCGGGGCGCTTGACCAGCCGCCGGTCCAGGTTGACGTTGCTGACCAGGTACTTGGAGCGGGCCAGCGCCGTCCAGTAGGCGGCCGAGCCGGGGCGCAGCCGGCGCGGCCCCGGCGGCACCGTGTGCGCGTGCTCGGGTGCGCAGATCCACGCGGTGCGGATGTGCGGGGCCAGCTCCCGCACCCGCTCCTCCAGGGCGGCGGGGCTGCACGCGTAGCCGCGGTTCCAGTAGGCGCCGAACACGGCCCGGTCGGCGCGCAGCGGCAGGCGCAGCTGGACGCGGTAGTGGACCTGGAGGAGCGCCGCGTGGAGGCCGCGCAGGGCGGTGCCGGTGCGCTGCGCGGTGCGGGACTTCAGGGCGCGGGCCGCGGTGATGGCGCGGAACGCGCGGTGGGCGCCCAGCCGCACCAGGCCGTGCCGCAGCCGGGTGGTGAACTTCGGGGTCGCGCCCGGGGTGCGGTAGCGGCGGTAGTGGGCGCGGGCGCGCCGGAAGAACTCGGCGCGCGTGCCCTTCGGGAGGCGGCCCCGCGCCGTGAAGACGGAGGTGAAGTGGTCGGCCATGCGGCGGAACAGCAGGGGGCGCCAGCGGGCCAGTTCCGGCCGGGCGTCGAGGAACGCGAACAGCCGCTCGTACTGGTCGAAGATGTCGAAGTGCCGCCTGCTGGTGGTGCGCAGGATGCTGCCGGTGCGGCGCTGCCGGTAGTGCACGCACACCCGGTCCAGCGTGGCGATGGACTCGGCCGTCATCAGGACCGGGTAGGTCCAGGGCGCGTCCTCGTAGAACCCCGGCGGGAAGGAGAACCCCCGCCGCTCCAGGAAGTCCCTGCGGTACGCCTTGTTCCACACGACCATCAGCACCCGCAGCAGCTCCGGCCGGTCGTCGAGCGTGAACGGCGCGGGCCCCGCCTCGGTGAGGTGCCGGCGGAACTCGTTGGGCACGACCTCCCCCGACCAGTAGGTGCGGGCGTGGTCGTACACCAGCACGTCGGGCGAGCCGGTCTCCTTGAGCCGGTCGGCGACGGCCTGGAGGGAGCCCGGTACGAGGGTGTCGTCGCCGTCCAGGAACAGCACGTAGTCGCCGGTGGCGCGGGCCAGTCCGGCGTTGCGCGCCGGGCCGAGGCCGGTGTTCTCGGGCAGGTGCACGGGGACGACCCGCCGGTCGCGCGAGGCCACCTCGTCGATGACCGCCCCGCTGCCGTCGGGCGAGCAGTCGTCCACGGCGATCAGTTCGAGATCCTCGAACGACTGGGAGAGCACCGACTCCAGGCATGCGTGCAGGTAGGCCTGGACGTTGAACGCGGGGACGATGACGCTGAACCGGGGCATGGCCCGGGAACGTCCGATGGACCGACCGGGTTACGCGGCCCGTGGCATACGGGGGACGACCACGGGGCGTGACCCCGGTATCGCGGGATCACGGCCGTGTCCGTCCAGGTGAAGTGGTGTGTCAACAACTTGACGCCGCGTCAGTCGATGACGCGGTGTCACCGCCGTCGTCGCCGTCGGCGGGGGTGCTACGCCTTGCCGCCGCAGATCACGTCGTACGGCCGGCCGATGGCCAGCGTCAGCTCCATCGGCTCGGTCGTCCCGGCCGGGCACTGCTCCTTGTCCTTGACGAGCCCCAGCACCTTGTACCGGTCCGAGCCCCCGGAGGCGCACGCGACCTCCTGCGCCGTCGAGGTCACGCAGTCGCCCTTGACGAGCTGCCCGCCGCCCGCGCCGGGGTCGCCCGGGTGCTCGCCGGACAGGTTGCGCCCGCAGACGGTCTTGCTGGGGATGCCGCTGTCCTTGGCGTCGCCGCCGAAGGACACCTTGACCTGGATGATGAGGTCCGTGCCGGGCGGGCACTGGACGGCGTCGGGCAGGATGCTCGCACTCTGCACGTCCAGCGCCTTGAAGGTCGCCCCCGGGTCGTCGCAGTCGAACGCCTTGTAGCCGTCCGGGCGGTCGCCGGGGTCGGGCCCGCCGCAGTCGCCCACCGCCCAGGAACTCGCCGTGCCGCCCTTCGAGGGCGCGGGCGTGGTCTTGTCGTCCTCGAAGAACCGGGACGCGCCGTAGCCGATGCCGAGGACCACGGCGAGGGCGACCAGCGACGAGAGACACCCGGAACTTCGCCGCGCCGGGGCCGGTGTACCGCCTTGCATGACCATGGGGCGACTCCTCTTGGGGCGGAGGGGAGGGGGAGGCACGGGTGGGGACGCGGCCGGGCCGCCGGGCGGTTCCCGTACGGCCGGGCGTGGGCGTCAGGGGCGTACGACCGTGCTCACTCCGCCGCCGTCGTCCAGGCGCGGGACCCGGAGCAGGGCGGCGTGCGCGGCGGCCGGGAAGCGGGGGTCGGGGCGCAGGGCGTACTCGCGCAGGCACGCCTCGGTGAACTTGACGACGTGTTCGTCGCCGTGTTCGACGGCCCGCGCCGTCAGCTCGGCGAGTTCCGGGGCGTCGTCCGGCGGGGGCGCGGCCTCGGCGCCCGGGCCGGTGGTGAAGGCCAGCAGCATCGCCGCCTGGATCTGCCACAGCCGGGCCAGCGTCGGGGCGTGCAGCTCCCGCGGCAGGTGGGGCAGGACGAGGCGGGCGGCGGCGGGGGCCGTGACGCCGTGGATCAGGGGGACCGGGGGCAGCTCCGGGTGGGCGAGGTACACCCCGGCGAACTCGGCGGTCATCTCGCTCAGCAGCCGCTCGGCCTGCTCGGGGGCGGGCCCGTCCAGCGACTCCGCGTACCCGGGGATCCGGGACAGTCGGGCCAGGCGCTGGGGCGGGGGCTGCTTCTCCGGTACGCGGGGGAGCGCGGCGATCGCGGAGGCCACGCCGTGGGGGCCGGCCAGCCGCGGCTCGCCCGGCAGTTCGGTGTACCGGGCGGCCCAGTACGCCAGGCCCCGGGCCAGCTCGGTCAGCTGGAGCCGCGTCGGGCTCGCCGCGGCGTACAGGCCCCGGACGGCGTGGGCCGTGCGGATCAGGCCGTGCGTGAGCCCGGCGAACAGGCCCGGCAGGAGGCGCGGCCACCAGCGGGCCAGCACGTCGCGCCAGGGCGCGTCGGACAGTTCGCGGGCGAACAGCCGCTCCCAGTCGCCGGCGCGGTCGAAGCGCCCGAGCGCGGGCCGCCAGGACGCCTCGTCCGCCGGGTCGAGGGCGAACCGGGCGCCGGGCGGCTCGTGGTGCTCCAGGGCGCGGCGGTAGCGGCGTACCCAGCCGGCGACGTCGTCGGCCCGGCCCATCAGCGCCAGGGCCTCGGCGCCCATGGGGCCGTGGTTGGCGACGTCCACCCCCTTCCCCCGCTCGTATCCGAGGTCGTCCATCCGTTCCAGGGCGTCGTTGAGGGCGTCCAGGTAGCTGAGCGAGGGCATGCGGCCACACCTTTCGGAGTTCCGAATAGTTTGGAAAGCCGAACTGTCTACACTGGCAGTATGACGCACGTCCCCACGCCCGACGAGACCCGGCTCATCGGCCTGCTGCCGCTCCTGGAGCCGTACTTCCGCGTCGGCGCCGTACGGGAGTTGATGCCGGCGCCCCTGCGCGACGCCATGGAGGCGCACGGGCTGACGGCCCGCCACGGGGCCGTACTGCCGCAGCTGCTGGCCAACGGGCCGCTCACCGTGGGCGGGATCGCCCGGCGGCTCCATGTGTCGGTCCCCACCGCCAGCGAACTCGTCGGCGCGCTCAGCCGCGCCGGCATCGTCGAACGCGCCGAGGACCCGGCGAACCGCCGCCGGGTCCTCGTCTCCGTCGCCGCGCCCTACCGCGGCCACCTCGAAACCTTCGCCGCCCGCCGGGGCGAGCCCCTGCTGCGGGCCCTCGACACGCTCTCGCCGGACGAGCGGGACGGCTTCGTCAAGGGACTCGCCGCTTGGGCGCGGGAGGTGCAGGGGGAGCGGTGAACGGGCGCGCTACTTCACCGCGCCCGCCATCACCCCCGACACGAACTGCCGCTGGAACGCGAAGAACACGGCCAGCGGGATCGCCATCGACACGAACGCGCCAGGCGCGAGCACGTCGATGTTGTTGCCGAACTGCCGCACCTGCTGCTGGAGCGCCACCGTGATGGGCGGCGCGTCCGAGTCCGCGAAGATCAGGGCGATCAGCATGTCGTTCCACACCCACAGGAACTGGAAGATGCCGAGCGAGGCGATCGCCGGCCCGCCGAGCGGCATGACCACCCGGGTGAACAGCCGCACCTCGCCCGCCCCGTCGAGCCGCGCCGCCTCCAGCAACTCACGCGGGATCTCCGCGAAGAAGTTCCGCAGCAGGAAGATGGCGAAGGGCAGGCCGAACGCCGTGTGGAAGAGCACCACGCCGAGCGTCGTCTCGAAGACGCCGATCGCGCCGAACAGCTTCGACACCGGGACCAGCGCCACCTGCACGGGCACGACCAGCAGCCCGACCACGGCCAGGAACCACCAGTCGCGGCCCGGGAACTCCATCCACGCGAACGCGTAGCCGGCGAACGAGCCGATCACCACGACCAGCACCGTCGCCGGCACCGTGATCAGCACGGTGGACCACAGCGAGTCCGTGATGGTCTCGTTCCTCAGCAGCGCCGCGTAGTTGTCCGTCGTGAGCTGGGCCGGCGCCGTGAAGACCCGCCACCAGCCGCTGGAGTTGATGTCCGCGGGGGACCGCAGCGAGGAGAGCAGCAGACCGATCGTCGGCATCAGCCAGAACAGGGCGACGGCGATCAGGAAGACCTGCGCCGCCCCGCCGCCGAGCCGGGCCGCGATCCGGGCGGCCGGGGACCGCCGCCGCACGGTCGCCGGGGGCGCGGCGGCCGCCGGCTCCGGACGGGTTGCCGTCGGCGGGTCCGTCGGAGGATCCGTCGGCGGGTTCGTCGGTGGGGTCGTCGTCATCGGCGCGTCTCCCTTCGGATCCGGCGGATGTTGACGTACATCACCGGGATCACCAGCAGCAGGAGCAGCACCGCGATCGCGCTGCCCACGCCGAGATGGGCGTCCGTGCCGAACGACGACCGGTACAGCTGGAGCGCCAGCACGTTCGCGTCGTCCTGGACCGAGCCCGGCGCGATGATGAAGACCAGGTCGAAGATCTTCAGGACGTTGATCATCAGGGTGACCAGGACGACCACCAGGACCGGTGCCAGGAGCGGCACGGTCACCCGGCGGAACACCTGCCACTCGTTGGCGCCGTCCACGCGGGCCGCCTCCAGCAGCTCGCGCGGCAGGCCCGCGAGACCGGCCGCGATGAGGACCATCGCGAAGCCGGCCCACATCCACACGTAGCTGCCGATGACGGCCGGCGTGACGAGCGCCGGGCCGAGCCAGTCGACGCCGTTGTACGGCTCCCGGAAGTTGGACTCCGGCAGCCGCAGCCGGGCCCCGTCCGCGGCGGCCGGCAGCGTGAACGTGCCGTCCTCGCCCGCCGTCGCCGTGGCCACGACTCTCCCGTCCTCGACCGCCTCGATCCTCAGGCCCTTCAGGCCCAGTTCGCGGCCGTCGACGACGTTCGGCCGGCCGCCGCCGCCCCGGGTGAAGTCCAGCCACGCCGTGCCGGTGACCTCGTCCGGCGCGGGCCGGGCGGCCTTCGCGGGACGGGCGTCGGACGGCATGTCCCCCTGCGCCACACCCACCAGCGGCAGCCGCGCCGGGGTGCCCACGCGCACCGGCTCCTTGGTGATGAACGCGCCGCCGCCCGCGGCCTCCAGCGGGTGCACGGGCAGCGGGCGTGCCTTGGGGTAGCCCGCGGACTCGGCGAACGTGTCGTGGACGCCCACCCACACCGCGTTGGCGACGCCCCGCTCCGGGTCCTGCTCGTACACCAGCCGGAAGATGATCCCGGCGGCCAGCATCGAGATCGCCATCGGCATGAAGACGATCAGCTTGAACGCCGTGCCCCACCGCACCCGTTCCGTCAGCACCGCGAAGATCAGACCCAGGGCGGTGGCGACCGTCGGGGCCACCACCACCCAGATCGCGTTGTTCCGCACGGCGGTCAGGATCGTGTCGTCGGTGAAGATCTCGACGTAGTTGTCGAACCCGGCGAAGCCGGTGCCCGGCTGGTCGAAGAACGACCGCTGGACCGAGTACCCGATCGGGTAGACCACGAGCGCGCCGAGCAGCACCAGCGCCGGCAGCAGGAAGGCCGCCGCGACCAGTTTGCGCGTGCCCGTCACGCTCCCGCGCCGCACGCGAGGAGGGGAGGCCGCCATGACGTCAGCTCTTGAACGCCTTGGCCGCGTCCGCCTCCAGCCGCGCCTGGGTCCCCGCGATGTCCTTCGGGTTCTTCAGGAAGTCCTGGAGCGCCTTCCACTCGCCCTTGCCCGGCGTCCCGCCGAACGACTGCGGCATCTGGTCCGACATGTCGAAGCGGAAGTCGTCGCCCGCCGCGATCAGCGCCTTGGCGATGTCCCGCTGCACGTCGTTCGGGTACGCGGCCACGTCCAGCGACTTGTTGGGCGACACGAAGCCGCCCTCGCCTGCCCAGATCGCCGCCGCGTCCGGCGACGCCAGGAACGTCAGCAGCGCCTGCGCCGCCGGCTTGTCCGTCAGCGCCACGGCCACGTCCCCGCCCGTCACGACCGGCGCCTCCGCGCCGACCGCCGGGAAGGGGAACACCTTCGCGTCCGTGCCGATCTTCGCGTCCGTCTGCGCGATGTTGATGGACACGAAGTCGCCCTCGAACACCATCGCCGCCTTGGGCTGGTCGCCGCCCGTGAACGTCTGCGTCACCGACGCGGGGAACTCCGTCTGGAGTGCGCCGTCCGCCCCGCCCGCGATCAGGTTCGGCTTCCCGAACAGCTCCGCGAGCGTCGTCAGCGCCTGCTTCACCGACGGGTCCGTCCACTTGATCTCGTGCTTCGCCAGCTGGTCGTACTTCTGCGGGCCCGCCTGCGAGAGGTAGACGTTCTCGAACCAGTCCGTCAGCGTCCAGCCGTCGGCGCCGCCGACCGACACCGGCGTCACCCCGGAGGCCGAGATCGTCTCCGCCGTGGACAGGAGCTCCTTCCAGTTCTTCGGCTCCGACACGCCCGCGTTCTCGAAGACCGCGGTGTTGTACCAGATCAGCGACTTGTTGGCGGCCTTGAAGTACACCCCGTACTGGGTGCCGCCGACCGCGCCCAGGTCCTGCCAGCCCTTGTCGTAGTTCTTCGCCAGCTGCGCCTTGACCTCCGCGCCCGCCGGCTTCGCCCACTTGCGCTCGACCGCCTGCTGGAGGGCCCCGACCTGCTGGAGCATCGCCACGTCCGGCGGCGCCCCGCCCGCGATCTTCGTACCGATGTAGTTGAGCATCGCGTCCTGCGTCGGGACGTACGACACCTTCGCGCCCGTGCGCTTCTCGAACTCCTTCAGGACCTTGGTGAAGGCCTGCTGCTCCGGACCCGTCCACACGGCCACCACCTGGAGCTGCTGGCCGTCCAGCTTCGGTAACCGGACGGACTGCGCCTGTTCGCCGGGACTGTTCCTGATCGGTTCCGGACCGTCGTCGCCGCCGCATCCGGCGAGGGTCAGCGCCAGGGCGCCGGCGGCCGCCAGGGCCACCGCCGTCCGTCGTCGGCGCTGCCTCCGGCCGTGCCGCTCCACCAGAGTTGAGCGAACGGTTGTGCGAAGAGCTGTACGCATCACTGCCCCGTCTCTCCCGCGTGCGTCGTCCCTTGCGATCTGGTCTACGCCGGGTGCGGAGGGCCCGCAATAGCGCCCTCCGTGTCCCGTCCTCGATCGTGATGGGCTCGTGACGTGACGTCAGGCACCCCTCGCGGTCCGCGTCAACGGGGGCTCGGCGCCTCCGTGAGAGGCGGCACCGGGGTCGCCTCCACCGAGCGGGCCGCCCGGTCCAGCGCGCTGGCCAGCAGCGCGAGGTCCGTCGGACCGTTGCCCAACTCCCGCACCGGGCGGCGCGCGGGCGGATCGCCCATGCGCTCCCACTCCAGGGGCACCACCGTGGGCCGCAGCGTCGCCGTCCGGGGGATACGGCCCGTCACGCGCCCCGCCTGGAACGGCGTCACCCGCCCGTCCGGGTGACCCAGCCGCCCCCGCCCGGGTGACGGGTCGTCCGGTCCGGGCGACACCGGCGGCGCGTCCAGCACGACGCGCAGCCGCGCCCGGCGGGCCAGCTCCGTGTCCGCCGTACGGTCCGGCCGGGCCGACGCCGCCACCAGGTGCACGCCCAGCCGCTCACCGTCCCTCGCCACCGCCTCCAGCGCCCGCACCACCGAGCCGGCCGCCGGCCGCCCGGGGCTGCCCAGCGCGGGGGCGACCAGCGCGTCCACGTCGTCCACGAGCACCACGAGGCGCGGCAGCGCCGGCGCCGCCTCGCCGCCCTTGCCCCGGGCCCCGGCCCCTGCGGGGCGCAGCCGCAGCGTGCCACTGGCCGGCGCGTCCACGTCGGTGGAGGGGCGGGGGGTGGAGGCGTCGGCCGACGCGCGGGGGGCGACGACGCGGGGTGCGGGCCGGTCGGGGGTCGCGGGCCGGTCCGCACCCCGGTCCGTGGCCGTGGCCGTCGTGCGGTCACCCGTCGGGGTCCGGTCACCGGCCGACGTGCGGGCACCGGTCGTGGGGGCGCGGTCCGTGCCCGTCGCCGTGCGGTCGCCGTAGGCGGTTCCCTCCGGGGCGGTGGCCCGGTCGGCGCCCGCGGTCCGGTCGGAGGCGGCCGCCTGCGACCCGTCCGCCGGGACGTCGCGCTGTTCGCGCACCTCCGCGAACTCCCCGCGCCCCAGCAGCTCCGCGCGCCGCTTCAGTTCCGCCATCAGCGCCTGCGCGAAGGCCCGCATCCGTACCGGATCCGACGCGACCAGGTGCTCCGTGACATGGGGCAGGTCCGTGCAGGGGCCGAGCCCCTCGCCGCGCTCCCCGCCCGCGCCGTCCACCAGCAGCAGCCCCAGCCGGTCGGGCCGGGACGCGGCCGCCAGGGACGCCGCGACCGAGCGCAGCAGCTCCGTACGGCCACTGCCCGCCGGGCCCTCGATCAGCAGGTGCGGCCCCTCGCTCGTCAGGTCCACCTGGAGCGGGCCCCGCGGCCCCGTGCCCAGCACCGCCGTACCGTCCGGGGCCGACGCCCAGCGGGCCATCAGCGACGCGGGCGTGGCCCGGGCCAGCTCCAGCTCGTCCAGCAGCCGCGCCGAACGCGGCAGCGCCGTGGCCGCCCGCCCGCGCTGCGGCCCGCCCTCGGCGCGCAGCGGCGCCAGCGCCCGTGCGAACCGCTCGGCCCACGCGCCGGACACGGCGTCCACCGTGCCCACCGTGCCGGGACCGACCGGCTGCCCCCCGGCCGCCCGCATCACGCGCAGCGCCGTCGCCACGTCACCGCTCAGCAGGCCGACCGCGCCGCACTCGCGGAACGGCAGCGCCGCCGCGCACGCCGCCTCGTACGTCGCCGCGACCGGCGAGACCGCCGACGCGGCCGGGGTCTCGGCCAGGCAGACGAGGTGGATGCCCGCGGCGGCGCCCGCCCCGGCCAGCCGGGCCGCCGTCTCGCGCAGCGCCGACGTGCCGGGGTCGCCGTCGACGACCACCACCGTGTACGGCCCCGGCGCCTGCGGCGACCTGGCCGCGTACGCCGCGTCGAACCGCGCCGCCGCCTCCGCGACCGCCCGGTGGTCGGCGCTCGCCCAGCCCGCCCCGAGCGGCCCGTCGTCCAGGCGCCGGGTCAGCTCGGCCATCCGGGCCTCCGCCTGGTCCCTGTCGTACGCCAGGAGCAGCCGGCAGTCCTGGCCGTGGCCCGGCCGCACGTGCGGCAGCCAGCCCAGCCAGCCCCAGTCCCGCCTCCGCTCCTCCAGCGGCCGCGCCCGGTCGGCGCCGATCAGCACGATCTCCAGGTCGGCCGGGGTGTGCAGCGCCGCCAGCTGGGCCACCACGGAACGGGTCAGCCCCAACAGCCGGGCGCGCGGCCCCGCCAGGCCGAGGGACCCGGCCTCGCGCAGCCCGACCGTGACCGGTACGGCCGCGAGGTCGGCCCGGTCCGTGGTGCCCAGCCGGACGACCAGCGACTCGGGGTGCCCCGGGGCCCGCTCCCAGAGGCGGGGGCCCGGACCCAGGGCGGTCAGCAGTACGGCGGCCGGGTCGGGCCACGTCTCGGGCGCCCGCCCGCGCGGAGCCTCGGGCGCCCCCGGCGCGGGCCCGCCCCCGGGCGGCGCGCCCCGGTCGGCGGCGGCCTCGGCCCGCCCGCCCGTCAGGCGCCGCGCCCATGCGCCTATGCCGCGGCGGCGTGGCGCGCCCTCCTCGGCGGGCGGGAGGGGCGTGCCGCGCGCGGGGGTGACCTGCGGGGCCTGCGGCGTCCGCTCCCGGCTGTGCGTCGTACCGCCCTCGGGCGCGCCGTCCTGCACGCGCGCGTGCCCCGGCGAACGCGGGTCGGCGCCCAGGCCCGTACCGCCGGGAGAGCCACCGGACCCGCCGGAGCCACCGGCACCGCCCGGCCCCCGCGACCCGTCCGATGCCGCCTCCGCCTCCCCGGCGCCGTACGGCCTGCGGGCGTGGGGCACCGCCGGCCCGGCCGGGGCCCCGGCCGTAGCCGACACCGGCACGGTCCGCCCGGACACGGCACCGGCCCCAGGGCCCGGCGTCCCCGCCTCATCGGCGCCCGCAACCGGCCCCCCGGCCTCCCCGGCGCCGCCCCGCGCCCCCCGGCCCGGCGCGTCCGACCCGCGCGGCCCGTCCGGTCCGGGCGTCCCCGGGCGGTGCACCCGCACATGGCCCTCCCCGTCCGGGGCCGTGGGCAGGGGCGTGCCCTCCGCGATGTCCGTGCCCGGCGTCAGGCGCAGCGTGGACTCACCCAGTCGGAGCAACGCCCCCGGGGCGAGCCGCACCGGCCGGTCGCCCACGTCCGCGCCGTCCAGGGACGTGCCGTTCGTGGAGCCCAGGTCCGCGACCGTGACCCGGGCGTCGTCGCCGACCGTGACCACGCAGTGGAGGCGCGAGACGTCGGGGTCGTCGAGCGGGACGTCCGCGTCCGCCGAGCGGCCGATCCGGACCCGGCCGCTGTGCAGCAGGTGGACGCCGCCCGCGTCCGGCCCGGCCACCACGTGCAGCCGCGCCGTGGCGCCGCCCGCGGCGGCGGGGTCGTCATCGGCGGGCACCTGGAGGGCCAGCACGGCTCCGTCCACGAGCGGGGGATCTCCGAGGGCACAGCGCTGGGCGTCCAGCCGCTCCCGGCCGGCGTACAGCACGACGGGGCCCGTGGCGGCCGCCCCGTCGGGGCCGGCCACGACGGCGGCGAGGCCGGACGCCACGGCGGAGAGCGCGGTGCCCGCGGGGGCGGTGAGGAGCACGTCGCAGGCGCGCCGTGCGGTCTGCCCGCCGGGCGGCGCCGCGAGGACGGTCAGCCGGATCTGCATCGCCGTCAGCGGTCCCTTCTGCGCGGCGCGCCCGGCAGAGGGGGGTAACGGCCCGTCGAAAGTCCCCCCACCCGCGCGCGGACGCGTCGTCCGGTACAGGTACGGCACGGATCGCCGGGCTCCCGACCCCGCGTTGCGCCGTGCTGGTGGCATCCTCCCACCTGCCACCGACAGTTTGCCCGCGCTCCGGCCAGAAATGATCTTGGATGCTCGGGCGTGACCGGCGAAACGCCTGCTTGTGCCCCACTTGGGATCATGTGTGCGGCAGGCAACCAAGGAACGAGGCCCCACGTCTTCTCCCGCACGGAAGGGGAGGGGACCCACCGGCGAGCCGTTCGAACGAACCGGAACGGCACTACAGTGGGTCGAACGCAAAGCTTGGGACCACGATTCGCAGGGAGCGCATGACGTGCGGCCAGTCGGCAGCAAGTACCTGCTCGAGCAGCCGCTCGGACGCGGCGCCACGGGCACCGTCTGGCGGGCCCGCCAGCGAGAGACCGCGGGCGCCGAGGCGGCCGTGCCCGGCCAGCCGGGCGAGACCGTCGCGATCAAGGTCCTCAAGGAGGAGCTGGCCAACGACGCGGACGTGGTGATGCGCTTCCTGCGCGAGCGCTCCGTCCTGCTCCGGCTCACGCACCCGAACATCGTGCGCACCCGCGACCTGGTCGTCGAGGGCGATCTCCTCGCCCTCGTCATGGACCTCGTCGACGGCCCGGACCTGCACCACTACATCCGTGACAACGGGCCGCTGACCCCGGTCGCCGCGTCCCTCCTCACCGCGCAGATCGCCGACGCGCTCGCCGCCAGCCACGCCGACGGGATCGTCCACCGCGACCTGAAGCCCGCCAACGTGCTGCTCGCCGAGCGCGACGGGCAGATGCACCCGATGCTCACGGACTTCGGCATCGCCCGCCTCGCCGACTCGCCGGGCCTGACCCGCACCCACGAGTTCGTCGGCACGCCCGCGTACGTGGCGCCGGAGTCCGCCGAGGGCCGCCCGCAGACCTCCGCGGTGGACATCTACGGCGCCGGGATCTTGCTGTACGAGCTGGTCACCGGCCGTCCCCCGTTCGCCGGCGGCACGGCGCTCGAAGTCCTCCACCGCCACCTCAGCGAGGAGCCCCGGCGCCCCTCCACGGTTCCGGGCCCGCTGTGGACGGTCATCGAGCGCTGCCTGAGCAAGGACCCCGACCGCAGGCCCAGCGCCGTGAACCTGGCCCGCGGCCTGCGCACGGTCGCCGCCGGCATCGGCGTCCACGCCAACTCCGCCCAGATCGAGGCGGCCGAGGGCGTCGGCGCCCTGCTCGCCCCCGACCCGTCACCGGCGCCCGTGCCCGGCACGCCCGCGCCCGACGTCCCGGGCGCCGCCGACGCCACCCAGGTCCTGCCGAACACGGGCCCCGGCGCGCCCCAGTACGACCCGGCCGCCGCCACCAGCGTCCTGCCGGCCACCGGACCCGGCGCCGGACAGCCCGGTGCCGCCGACCCGACCGCGGTCATGCCCCCGGTACCGCAGCCGGAGGAGCCGCACCCCTGGCAGACCCAGCTGCGCGCCGCCCGCGACCGCAACGAGCAGACCCAGGTCCAGTACGTGGACCCCGCCCAGGACCCGCTGCGCCGCCGCCCCCAGCGCCGCCCGCAGCCGCCCCAGGGCCACCCGCAGCAGCCGTACCCGCCGCAGCACCAGCAGCAGTACGGGCCGCCCCAGCCCCAGCCGCAGCAGCCCTACGCACCGCAGCCGCAGTACGCCCCGGCCCCCCAGCCGCAGCCGCGTCAGCAGTACGCGCCGCAGCCGCAGCAGCCCCGTCCGCCGGCGCCCCAGCCGCCCGCACCGCGCGAGCCGCGGGCGCCCCGGCAGCGCAGCGCCAACCCGATGCGCATCCCCGGCCTCGGCTGCCTCAAGGGCTGCCTGTTCACGATCGTGCTGTTCGTCGTGGCGGGCTGGCTCATCTGGGAGCTGACCCCGCTCCAGGACTGGGTCGCCCAGGGCAAGAGCTACTGGCAGGCCATCGGCGACGCGGTCTCCACGGTCAGCGACTGGATCTCGGAGCTGGGCGGCGACTCCAACACGCCGACGCCTCCGGCCCAGTAGCGGTCCCACCGCGTCATCACCCTGTCGATTTGTCGACTTCGGAGGGGTGATTTCCCCTCCGCGGTGAATACGGGCGCTCCCGGCCGCGTAACTTGGTCGGGAACGCCAGCCGCTGAGGGAGCAGTCTTGGCACGGAAAATCGGCAGCCGCTACACGGCTCACCAGATCCTGGGGCGGGGCAGCGCCGGCACGGTGTGGCTCGGCGAGGGTCCCGAGGGCCCCGTCGCCATCAAGCTGCTGCGCGAGGACCTGGCCTCGGACCAGGAACTCGTCGGGCGCTTCGTCCAGGAGCGCACCGCCCTGCTCGGGCTCGAGCACCCGCGCGTCGTCGCCGTCCGCGACCTGGTCGTCGACGGCAACGACCTGGCCCTGGTCATGGACCTGGTGCGCGGCACCGACCTGCGCAGCCGCCTCGACCGGGAGCGCCGGCTCGCTCCCGAGGCGGCCGTCGCGATCATCGCCGACGTCGCCGAGGGCCTCGCGGCGGCGCACGCCGCCGGGGTCGTCCACCGGGACGTCAAGCCCGAGAACATCCTGCTCGACATGCAGGGTCCGCTCGGTCCGGGCGGTGCCCACCCCGCACTGCTGACCGACTTCGGCGTGGCCAAGCTGATCGACACCCCCGGCCGCACCAAGTCGTCCCACCGGATCATCGGCACCCCCGACTACCTCGCCCCGGAGATCGTCGAGGGCCTGCCGCCGCGCGCGGCCGTCGACATCTACGCGCTCGCGACCGTCCTCTACGAGTTGCTCGCGGGCTTCACCCCCTTCGGCGGCGGCCACCCCGGAGCCGTACTGCGGCGGCACGTCACGGAGACCGTGGTCCCGCTGCCCGGCATCCCGGACGAGCTGTGGCAGCTGATCGTCCAGTGCCTGGCCAAGGCCCCCGCGTCCCGGCTGCGCGCCTCCGAGCTGGCCGCCCGCCTCCACGACCTGCTGCCGCTCGTTGCCGGCATGCCGCCGCTGGACGTCGACGAGCCGGGCGCGGACAGCGGCTCGGAGCCGTACGAGGACGACCCGTACCCGACGCTGCCGAACGGGCCGCGCCGGGCCGCCGTGCCGCTCGTCCCCGGCACCTCCCCCGACTCCAGCCGGGACACCCACACCTCCATGCGCGTGCCCGGCCCCGACGAGCTGTCCGGCGGCCCCCTCGGCACCGCCCGCGCCCCGCGCGCGGCCGGCCAGCGCCGCCCCGGCTCGGCCCGCAACAAGCAGGCCGCCGTCCGCAGGCGCCGCCTGGTCATCGGGGCCGCCGCGGTCGCGGTGGCGGCGGCCGTGGGCGTCGGCGGCTGGCTCGCGACGAGCGGCGAGGAGCGCGACGTACCGCCCACCGGCTCCCAGCAGTCCGCCCCCGAGTCGGGCCCCGGCACGGCACCCGGAACCGGCCCGCGGACGGATACCTCACAGCCCTAGGGGGAGGGACTGTCGCGGCCAGCCGTTACGCTGGACCCGTGGCAGTCGTCGACGTATCCGAAGAGCTGAAGTCCCTCACCTCGACCATGGGGTCGATCGAGGCCGTCCTGGACCTCGACAAGATGAGGGCAGACATCGCCGTGCTCGAGGAGCAGGCGGCCGCGCCGTCCCTGTGGGACGACCCGGAGGCGGCACAGAAGATCACCAGCAGGCTCTCGCACCTCCAGGCCGAGGTGCGCAAGGCGGAGAACCTGCGCAGCCGGATCGACGACCTCGGGGTGCTCTTCGAGCTCGCCGAGGCCGAGGACGACCCGGACACCCTGGCCGAGGCCGAGGCCGAGCTGGCCGACGTCCGCAAGGCGCTGGACGAGATGGAGGTCCGCACCCTCCTGTCCGGCGAGTACGACGAGCGCGAGGCCCTGGTCACCATCCGCGCCGAGGCCGGCGGCGTCGACGCCTCCGACTTCGCCGAGCGGCTGCAGCGCATGTACCTGCGCTGGGCGGAGCGCCACGACTACAAGACCGAGATCTACGAGACGTCGTACGCGGAAGAGGCCGGCATCAAGTCGACCACGTTCGTCGTGCACGCCCCGTACGCGTACGGCACGCTCTCCGTCGAGCAGGGCACGCACCGCCTGGTCCGGATCTCGCCCTTCGACAACCAGGGCCGCCGCCAGACGTCGTTCGCCGGCGTCGAGGTGCTGCCCGTCGTGGAGCAGACCGACCACATCGACATCCCGGAGAACGAGCTCCGCATCGACGTGTACCGGTCCTCGGGCCCCGGCGGCCAGTCCGTGAACACCACGGACTCCGCGGTCCGCATCACGCACATCCCGACCGGCGTGGTCGTCTCCTGCCAGAACGAGAAGTCGCAGATCCAGAACAAGGCGTCCGCGATGCGCGTGCTCCAGGCCCGCCTGCTGGAGCGCCAGCGCCAGGAGGAGCGCGCCAAGATGGACGCCCTCAAGGGCGACGGCGGCAGCTCGTGGGGCAACCAGATGCGCTCGTACGTCCTGCACCCGTACCAGATGGTCAAGGACCTGCGCACCGAGCACGAGGTCGGCAACCCGCAGGCCGTGCTGGACGGCGAGATCGACGCCTTCCTGGAGGCGGGCATCCGCTGGCGTAAGCAGCAGGAGCAGCAGGACAAGTAGGCGCGGCCTCCCGCGTACGCACCGGCGCCGTCCCTCACCCGCCGTGAGGGGCGGCGCCGATGCGCTTGCGGAAGCAACGCCCCGCCGGATTCCTCGCTTTGTCGACAAGGCAATGAGGCCCGGGGCGGCTGTTCTCGACGTTTACGTCACAGTTGCATCCGCGCAGGTCAGGCAAGCTTGATCATTTCGGACATCGCACGCGCAACGTCCTTGACGGTCATCCGAAAACTGGGAAAGCTGACGCGCGGCATGCGCATGACGGGGCGCATGCGACCGGGGGGCGGCACGAGACCCCCAGCGTCCGTGGCCCCGCGCGCTGCCCTACTGACGAGAACAGCTACTGGGGGTAGCAGCTATATGACGAACAAGACGCGGGTGCGCGTCGCGCGGATAGCCGCCGGTGCGGTCATTGCCGCGGGTGCGTCCCTGACCGCCGCGGGCGCCGCCCAGGCCGTCGGCATCGAGATCGGCATCTCCGCGGACCTCCGCGACCAGCCGACCTGCAGCCCGCTCGACCCGACCTGCACGCCGACCACGCCGCCGACGACGCCTCCCACCACCCCGCCGGTGGAGCCGCCGACCACGCCGCCGACGACCCCGCCGGTCGAGCCGCCCACGACGCCGCCGACCACGCCGCCGACGACGCCTCCCACGACGCCGCCGACGACCCCGCCCACCACCCCGCCGACGACGCCTCCCACGACGCCGCCGACGACCCCGCCCACCACGCCTCCGACCACGCCGCCCACCGGCGGTAACGGCAACGGTGGCAACGCCGGCAACGGCAACGGTGGCAACGGCGGCAACAACGCCAACGGTGGCGGCAACGGCGGTTCCACCGACGCCGGCACCTCCGCCGGTGCCACGGGTGGCTCCACCAGCGGTGGCGCGGGCACCTGCACCGTCGACCTCGACGGCGCCGAGTGCGTCGACAACAACCCGGGCCCGAACAACGCCGGCTCCCAGCCGGTCGAGCAGGGCAAGGCCAAGGAGGAGCTGGCCGAGACCGGCGCCGCCGAGACCTCGTTCCTGCTCATCGGTGCCGCGACGATGATCGCCGGCGGCATCGGCTTCCGCATGCTGCCGCGCCTCGTCGGCGGCGGCCGCACGGTCGCCTGAGCCCCCACGGGCAGCTAGCCCCCAGGGGCAATGCGCAAGGGCCCGGATCGCCGTTCGTACGGCGGTCCGGGCCCTTCGGCTCGTTCTCGGGGCCGCGCGGGCTCTGCGGAGCTGCGTTCCGCGGGCTACGCGGGCTGGTGGGCCGCCAGCAGGGCCGCGGCCGCCACCAGGAGCAGCAGCAGGACCAGCAGCGCCACGGGGTTCAGCGCGCCCCAGGGGCCCTCGTGCTGGAGTCGCTCCCGGTTCGCCCGGCACACGGGGCAGCGGCCCTCACTGACGGGCGCCGCGCAGTTGGCGCACACCAGTCGGTCATAGGTCATGCGCTCTCCTCCTCCCGCGCGGCGGAGCCGCTGACGCGGACTGTCCACCCAGTTCTCTCCGCACAACGCTCAGGGAAACGCGAGCGTTCCCCTTCCCACTGTGCCAGGTCCCACGAGTTTAGGCGCGCCCCGGCCGGATCCCGACGGTCCGGCCCCTTACCAGGGCCGGACAAATAGGGCAAGCCAGGACGGTGACTGCGCGGGGCATCCCGGTTCGCGTATGGTCACGCACACCTACTCCCGGCCGACCGTGGTGCACCCGTGATCCGATTCGACAACGTCTCCAAGTCCTACCCGAAGCAGAACCACCCCGCTCTCAGGGACGTGTCCCTGGAGATCGAGAAGGGCGAGTTCGTCTTCCTGGTGGGGTCCTCCGGCTCCGGAAAGTCCACCTTCCTGCGGCTGATCCTGCGCGAGGAGCGCGCCAGCCACGGAACGGTGCACGTCCTCGGCAAGGACCTGGCCCGGCTGTCGAACTGGAAGGTGCCGCACATGCGCCGCCAGCTCGGCACCGTCTTCCAGGACTTCCGCCTCCTGCCCAACAAGACCGTCGCGCAGAACGTGGCGTTCGCGCAGGAGGTCATCGGCAAGTCCCGCGGCGAGATCCGCAAGTCCGTGCCGCAGGTCCTGGACCTCGTCGGGCTCGGCGGCAAGGAGGACCGCATGCCGGGCGAGCTGTCCGGCGGTGAGCAGCAGCGCGTCGCCATCGCCCGGGCCTTCGTCAACCGGCCCATGCTGCTGATCGCCGACGAGCCGACCGGCAACCTCGACCCGCAGACCTCCGTCGGCATCATGAAGCTGCTCGACCGGATCAACCGGACCGGCACGACCGTCGTCATGGCGACCCACGACCAGAACATCGTCGACCAGATGCGCAAGCGCGTCATCGAGCTCGAGAAGGGCCGTCTCGTCCGCGACCAGGCACGCGGCGTCTACGGCTACCAGCACTGAGCACATCAGCAGAGCAGCAGCAGAGCAAGGCAAGGAAAGGCTGAACGCACGCGATGCGCGCCCAGTTCGTACTCTCGGAGATCGGTGTCGGCCTCCGTCGCAATCTCACGATGACGTTCGCCGTCATCGTCTCCGTGGCGTTGTCGCTCGCCCTCTTCGGTGGCGCGGTGCTGATGGGCCAGCAGGTCAACGCGATGAAGGACTTCTGGTACGACAAGGTCAACGTCACGATCTACCTGTGCAACAAGAACGACGCGGGTTTCGCCGAGACCTGCTCCAAGGGCGCCGTCACCGCCCAGCAGAAGGAGCAGATCGAGACCGACCTCGGGAAGCTCGACATCGTGGAGAGCGTCCACCACGAGACGGCCGACGAGGCGTACAAGCACTACCGCGAGCAGTACGGCGACACCGCGCTCGCCAGCGTCGTCACGCCGGACCAGATGCAGGAGTCGTTCCGGGTCAAGCTCAAGGACCCGGAGAAGTACGAGGTGGTCGCCACCGCGTTCTCCGGGCGGGCCGGCGTCCACTCCGTGCAGGACCAGCGCAACATCCTGGAGAACCTGTTCAACATGATGCGCGGCATGAACGTCGCCGCCGTCGTCGTCATGGGCCTGATGCTGCTCATCGCACTGATGCTCATCGTCAACACCGTGCGCGTATCGGCGTTCAGCCGTCGTCGTGAGACCGGCATCATGCGGCTCGTCGGCGCGTCCAGCTTCTACATCCAGATGCCGTTCATCATGGAGGCCGCGTTCGCCGGTCTGCTGGGCGGACTGGTCGCCTGCGTGATGCTGCTGGTGGGCCGTTACTTCCTCATCGACGCGGGCCTTTCGCTCGCGGAGCAGATGCCGCTGGTGAAGTTCATCGGCTGGGACGCGGTGTTCTCGGTGCTGCCGCTGGTGCTGGTCATCGGCCTGCTGATGCCGTCGCTCGCCGCCGCCGTCGCGCTGCGCAAGTACCTGAAGGTGTGACGAGCGCCCCTCGGGCGCGCCGGGCGCCGTACGGCCAACCACCGTACGGCGCCGTTCGCTTGTCCTAGAGTGGGCGGCATGTCGCTGTCGGCTCCCGAGTCCGCCCCACGGTTCCGCCGCCTCCGGCGCGGGGCCGCACTGAGCGTGCTCTTCGCGACGGTCCTCGCGGCGGCCGCCGCCACCGACTCCCTGCCGCACGACGAGGACGAGGGCCGGCGCCGCCCCCTCACCGCCCGCGCCGCCGGCGCCGCACGCCCCGAAGGGGCCGTACGGGACGAGGTCGTCCGCGCCGCCACCGAGGCCCTGGCCGACGGCAAGTCCGGGGCGCAGGCCGCCCAGGAGGTCGTCAGCCGCAGCGGGGACCGCTGGGGCGTGGTGTACGACAAGAGCGAGTACGAGGAGTTCGAGCAGTCCCTCGACGGCGCCTACACGGGCGTCGGGCTGGGCGCCCGCCGCACCGCCGACGGGCACGTCGAGGTCTCCCGGGTGCAGCGGGGCGGCCCCGCCGACCGCGCGGGCATCCGGCCCGGCGACCGGCTCCTCGCCATCGACGGCCGGCCGGTCGGCGGCCGCTCCGGCTCCGAGGTCGTGGCACTGCTGCGCGGCGACGCCACCGGCGCGAAGGCGGGGACGCCCGTCGTGCTCGGCCTCGGCCGCGGGGCCCGCACCTGGACGGAGACGCTGCGCCGGGCCCGGCTCGCCGTCGAGGCCGTCACGGTGCACCGGCTGGGCGGCGACGCGGTGCTGATCCGGGTGTCCGCGTTCACCCGCGGCAGCGGGGCACGGGTGCGCGACGCCGTGGCGGGCGCCCCGCGCGGCGCGGGCGTCCTGCTGGACCTGCGGGGCAACGGCGGCGGTCTGGTCACCGAGGCGGTCGCGGCGGCCTCGGCGTTCCTCGACGGCGGCCTGGTCGCCACGTACGACGTGCACGGCGAGGAGAAGGCGCTGTACGCCGCGCCGGGCGGCGACACCGGCAGACCCGTGGTCGCGCTCATCGACGGCGGCACCATGAGCGCGGCCGAGCTGCTCACCGGGGCGCTGAAGGACCGCGGGCGAGCCGTCACGGTGGGCTCGCGCACCTTCGGCAAGGGCGCGGTCCAGATGCCGAACCGGCTGCCCGACGGCTCGGTCGCCGAGCTGACCGTCGGCCACTACCGCACCCCGGCCGGGCTGCGGGTCGACGGCCGGGGCATCACCCCGGACGTGCCGGCCGGCCGCCGGGCCGAGGAGCGGGCCCGTACGGTATTGAGTGGCCTCGGGGCGGGCACGTAGTGCGAAAATGACGGCACTATGGCTAAGGAAAAAGGGCGCAAGCTGATCGCGCAGAACAAGAAGGCGCGGCACGACTACCACATCCTGGACACCTACGAGTGCGGTCTGGTGCTGACCGGTACCGAGGTGAAGTCGCTGCGTCAGGGGCGCGCCTCGCTGGTGGACGGCTTCGTGCAGATCGACGGGCACGAGGCGTGGCTGCACAACGTGCACGTCCCGGAGTACAGCCAGGGCACCTGGACCAACCACTCCGCGCGGCGCAAGCGGAAGCTGCTGCTGCACCGTGTGGAGATCGACAAGCTGGAGTCCAAGTCCCAGGAGACGGGTCACACGATCGTGCCGCTGTCCCTGTACTTCAAGGACGGCCGGGCGAAGGTCGAGGTCGCCCTGGCGAAGGGCAAGAAGGAGTACGACAAGCGGCAGACCCTGCGGGAGCAGCAGGACCGGCGCGAGGCCGACCGGGCCATGTCGGCGGTCCGCCGCCGCCAGCGCGGCTGAGCGGTCCCCCGGGCCGGGGAATACGCTGGCATCCGCCCGCGTTGGTCACGTACGATGGCGCTGCCCCTCACGGCAGGGGCAGGGTTTGAAAAATCAACATGGGGATGATCGGTTTCGACAGCGGATGTCGAAGCAGGGGAAGCGTGTCGAGGAAGCGGCCATGATCTCGTAAACCACAGGCCGAAACCAATAATCGCCAACACCAAGCGCGATTCCTTCGCCCTCGCTGCCTGAGTAGCGACTCGCGAAGTGTCAGCCCGGGGCTGTTCCCGACCCGGATCCTGGCATCAGCTAGGGAACTCCACCTCTAGGCCCGGTCACGGGGTGTAGAGGGAAAACAAACAGTGACTGAGCCCGTCGGAGACTTGTTCGCGTGATCTCCGGGGCTGAGAAAAGCGCAGCGGACTGCACACGGAGAAGCCCTGGTTCCGCACCGTTGGACGCGGGTTCGATTCCCGCCATCTCCACCAACCGGAGCCGGACCGTGCTCGCCGAAAGCGCGAGCCCGGTCCGGTTCGCCGTATTTCCGGGGGTACGAACCCCCGGACCCCGCATCCCATGTGGGCACAGGCCCGGCAGCCGATCAGGTGGCCGGGCCTTTGTCGTGCCTCGACGAGGTGGACGCGGCCGCCGCCAGGCACAGGGCCAGGCCCGCCGCCGCCACCGGCAGGGTGTACGCGGACCCCGCGCCCGCGTGCTCCACGAGCCAGCCGCCCGTCGCCGCGCCGGCCGAGATGCCGCCCAGGAGGGCGGTCACCGCCAGCGTCATGCCCTCGTTCAGCTGCCCGGCCGGGGTCAGGCGCTGCACCAGGGTCATGCCCGTCACCATCGTCGGTGCCGTCGCCATGCCCGCCAGCAGCAGGCCGCCCGCCAGGACGAGGAGCGAGCCCGTGCGTGAGGCCAGGAGCGGCAGCGCCATCAGGGCGGTCATCGCGGCCAGGCACACCAGCAGCCGGCGCCGTACGTCCACGGCCGGGCGCGCGGAGCCGTACACGAGGCCCGCCAGGAACGAGCCGAACGCCTGGAGCGCCATGACCGGGCCCGCGACCGGGCCGTCCACGAAGGCCAGCGTCACGATCTCCATCGAGCCGAAGATCGCCCCCGTCGCCAGGAAGACCGCCAGGAGGGCCGGCATTCCCCGGGTGCGCAGCGGGGAGCGGGCGCGGGTCCCGGCCGGGCGCGGGGCCGGCGGGGGCTCGGTCGCGCGCTGCGCGGTGAAGACCGCCATGCCGGTCAGGAGGAGCAGCGCGCCCGTGAGGGTGCCCGCCTCCGGGAACAGCGCCGCGCACAGGAAGGCCGCGAGGACCGGGCCGAGCATGAAGCACAGCTCGTCCACGGCCTGCTCGAAGGCGTTCGCCGTGTGCACGGCCGCCGGGTCGTCCCGGTAGAGGTGCGACCAGCGGGCGCGGGACAGGCCCCCCAGGTTCGGGGTCGTCGCCGTCGCGGCGTACGCGGCGAACAGCGTCCAGGCCGGTGCGTCGTAGTGCACGCAGAGCAGCAGCGCCAGGGAGCCCAGGGCCGCGATCAGCGTGGCCGGGAGCGCGACACGCGCCTGGCCGTACCGGTCGACCAGGCGGGCCGTGAACGGGGCCACGACCGCCGTGGCGGCCAGGCCGGTCGCCGTGACGGCGCCCGCCAGCGCGTACGAGCCGCGCGAGTCGGCGATCATGATGACCGCGCTCACGGTGAACATCCCCATCGGGATGCGGGCGACGAAGTTGCCGACGGTGAACGCCCGGGTGCCGGGCAGCGAGAACAGGCGCAGGTAGGGGTTGCGGGGGCGAGGCGCCCTGCGGGGCTCGGTGTAGCGGGGAGCCAGGACCAGGGCGTCGGGCGTCACGGCCGGCACGGGCGCGGCCTTCGTCGGGTGCGGGGACATGCCCTCACCCTCGCGGCGGGCCCGACCTGCGGTCCAACACCTTTCCCGGAGGGATTGACGCAGTTCTGTTGTAAATTCTCGGTGTGGCCGCCGACATCGAACCGCGCCTGCTGCGCGCCTTCACCGCCGTCGCCGAGGAACTGCACTTCACCCGTGCCGCCGCCCGGCTCTACGTCGCCCAGCAGGCCCTCAGCCGCGACATCCGCCGCCTGGAGCGCGACCTGGGCACCGAGCTGTTCGTCCGCACCACCCGGCAGGTCGGCCTGACCACGGACGGTGAGCGGCTGCTGCCGTACGCGCGGGCCGTCCTCGCCGCGTACGACGACCTCGCCGACGCCTTCGCCGGCGGGACGGCGCCGCGCGCCCTGCTCGTCGACCTCAACACGCCCGGCATGAGCACCGCCCGTGTCCTCGACCGCGCCCGCGAGCTGGCGCCCCACTGCGAACTGATGGCCCGCTTCGAGAGCGGGCTGACCGGCGCGGCCGCCGAGATCCTCGCCGGCCGGCTGGACGTCTCCTTCGGCCGGGTCGCCGGGCTCGACGCCGCGGTCCGCGCCCGGCTCGCCTGGCAGCCCGTACGGTACGAGCCGATGGCCGTGATCCTGCCCGAGGACCACCCGCTCGCCGACCGTCCCGAGATCCCGCTGTCCGCCCTCGCGGGCGAGGCCGTGTACGCCGGGGCCGGCAACCCGCGCACCCTGGAGTGGACCGACCTCGCCGCCCGGCTCTTCGCCGGGCACGGCATCCGCGTCGCCCCGCCCGCGCCCCTCGCCGTCGGCCACGAGGAGTTCCGCCGGGTCATGGCCAAGACCCGTACCCCCGTCCTCGTCGTCATCGACTTCCCGGCCATGCCCGGCACCGTCCTGCGCCCCCTCGTCGACCCCGTACCCCTGTCACCCGTGGCACTGGTGTGGCGCAAGGGACTGAAGCATCCTGGGCTGGACGCGCTGCGCGCCGCCGCCGAAGAACGCGCCACCCGCGAGAACTGGCTGGTCGTGCCCGACGGCGCCTGGCTCCCGGAGACCGACGCGACCCTGATGCGCCGGGCCGGCGGAGCCGGGGCGCTCACACAGCGCCCGCACGCCGGGTGAGAGCAAGGTTTCAGCCCGGTCACTTCAGATGACCGGGCTGAAACGCGGCCTCCCTAGCGTCGGCACCTGACGGTGTTCAGGGCTTGACGGCAGCACACAGCGGAGGTGCGCGATGGGTGGACCCACCGGCGGACGATGGATCCAGGAATGGGATCCGGAGAACGAGACCTTCTGGAAGGAGAAGGGCGAGCGGATCGCCAACCGCAACCTGCTCTTCTCCGTGATCTCCGAGCACATCGGCTTCTCCATCTGGACCCTGTGGTCCGTGATGGTGCTGTTCATGGGGCCCGAGTACGGCATCGACCCGGCCGGCAAGTTCTTCCTGATCGCGGTCGCGACCCTGGTCGGCGCGCTCATCCGCATCCCGTACACCTTCGCCGTCGCCCGGTTCGGCGGCCGCAACTGGACGATCTTCAGCGCCGTCCTGCTCCTCCTGCCGACCGGCGCCGCCTACGCGGTGATGGAGCCCGGCACGTCGTACACGACCTTCCTGCTGGTCGCCGCCCTCACCGGCGTCGGCGGCGGCAACTTCGCCTCGTCGATGACCAACATCAACGCCTTCTTCCCGCTCCACCGCAAGGGCTGGGCCCTCGGCCTCAACGCGGGCGGCGGCAACATCGGCGTCCCGGTCGTCCAGCTCGTCGGCCTCGCCGTCATCGGCACCGCGGGAGCCGCCCACCCGAGGATCGTCCTCGGCATCTACGTGCCGCTGATCGTCGTCGCCGCCGTGTGCGCCGCCCTGTTCATGGACAACCTCGCGCCCGTGAAGAACGACACCGGAGCCGCCAAGGAGGCCGTCCGCGAAGGCCACACCTGGATCATGGCGTTCCTGTACATCGGCACCTTCGGCTCGTTCATCGGCTACAGCTTCGCCTTCGGTCTCGTCCTCCAGACCCAGTTCGGCCGGACCCCGCTCCAGGCCGCGTCGCTGACCTTCATCGGCCCCCTCCTCGGCTCCCTCATCCGGCCGGTCGGCGGCTCCCTCGCCGACCGCTACGGCGGCGCCCGCATCACGCTGGGCACCTTCGCCGCCATGGCCGCCGCGACCGGCGTCGTCGTCTACGCCTCGCTGATCGAGTCGCTGACCGTCTTCCTCGTCGGGTTCATCGCCCTGTTCGTGCTGAGCGGCCTCGGCAACGGCTCGACGTACAAGATGATCCCCGCGATCTTCAAGGCCAAGGCGTACGCCTCCGGCCTCATCGGCGAGGAGGCCGACGCGTACGGTCGCCGGCTCTCCGGCGCCTCCATGGGCCTGATCGGCGCGATCGGCGCCGTCGGCGGACTCGGCATCAACCTCGCCTTCCGCCAGTCCTTCCAGACCGGCGGGACCGGCACGGCGGCCTTCGTCGCCTTCCTGCTCTTCTACGGCGCGTGCATGGCCGTGACCTGGGCGGTATACCTTCGCAAGCCGCTGGCCAGGCCCACCGAGGTGCCCGCGCAGCGGCAGCTCAGCTACTCCGAGGTGTGATCCGGCATGGTCCGTAACGGCGGGGAAACGTGGGCGAACCGAGACTGTCACGCACCCTTGTCAGGCTCAGGCGTCATGCACGAGCAAGAGCACGGCCCCCTCGCGGGCTTCACCGTCGGCGTCACCGCGGCCCGCCGCGCGGACGAGCTGGGCGCGCTCCTCCAGCGGCGCGGAGCGGCGGTCGTGCACGCCCCGGCGCTGCGGATCGTGCCGCTCGCCGACGACGCCGAACTCCTCGACGCCACCAAGGACCTCGTCGCCCACGCCCCCGACATCGTCGTCGCCACCACCGCGATCGGCTTCCGCGGCTGGCTGGAGGCCGCCGACGGCTGGGGCCACGGGGAGGACCTGCTGGACTGCCTGCGCGGCGTCCAGGTCCTCGCCCGCGGCCCCAAGGTCAAGGGCGCCGTACGGGCCGCCGGGCTCACCGAGGAGTGGTCCCCGGCCATGGACTCCATGGCCGAGGTGCTCGACCGGCTCCTCGCCCAGGGCGTCGCCGGCCGGCGCATCGCCCTCCAGCTCCACGGCGAGCCGCTCCCCGGCTTCGTGGAGGCGCTGCGCGACGCCGGGGCCGACGTGGTGGTCGTCCCCGTCTACCGGTGGATGCCACCCGAGGACCTGGCGCCCCTGGACCGGCTCCTCGACGCCGCCGTCGGCCGCTCCCTGGACGCGGTGACGTTCACCAGCGCCCCCGCGGCCGCCTCGCTCCTGGCCCGCGCCGAGGAGCGCGGACTGCTCGGCGCGCTCCTCGACGCCCTGCGCCACGACGTCCTGCCCGCCTGCGTCGGGCCGGTCACCGCCGTACCGCTCCAGGCGCACGCCATCGACACCGTCCAGCCCGGCCGCTTCCGGCTGGGCCCCCTGGTCCAGCTCCTGTGCCAGGAACTCCCCGCCCGCGCCCGGTCCCTGCCCGTCGCGGGCCGCCGCATCGAGATCCGCGGCCACGCCGTCCTCGTCGACGGCGAGCTGCGCCCCGTCCCGCCGGCCGGCATGTCCCTCCTCCACTCCCTGGCCCGCCGCCCCGGCTGGGTGGTCTCCCGCGCCGACCTGCTGCGCGCCCTGCCCGGTGCCGGCCGCGACGAGCACGCCGTGGAGACCGCCATGGCCCGCCTCCGCTCGGCCCTGGGCGCCCCCAAGCTGATCCAGACGGTGGTCAAGCGCGGCTACCGGCTCGCCCTGGACCCGGCGGCGGACGCCAAGTACGCCGAGGCGTAGGGCGGTTCGGGCGCCCGCGACCGCGCCGGTACGGTGCCCGCATGACCGACACCACCGGCACCGGCCCGTACGTCCGCCCCGCCGGGCCGTCCGACGCGGCCGCGCTCGCCGCGGCGCTGCTGCGCAACCGCGCCCGCATGCGGCCCTACGAGCCGCGCAGGGACGAGGCGTTCTACACCGCCGACGTCCAGGCCGCGCGGCTGGCGGCGCCCGGCACCCGCTCCTGGCTCGTCGTGGACGGCGACCGGGTCGTGGGCGCCGCCACCCTGTCCGGGATCGCCCTCGGCGCCTTCCGCAGCGCCTTCCTCGGCTACTGGACCGACGGCGCGTACACCGGCCGCGGCCTGGCAACCCGGGCTGTCCACGAGGTGTGCCGGGCCGCCCGCGAGGACCTGGGGCTCCACCGGATCGAGGCGGGCACCCTGCCGGACAACGCGGCCTCCCAACGCGTGCTCGCCCGCTGCGGGTTCGAGCGGATCGGCACCGCCCCGCGCTACCTCCACATCGACGGCGCCTGGCGCGACCACCACCTGTTCCAGCGCGTCCTGCACGACGACCCGCCACCGGGGATGTGCGTGGGGTTCCGGGGAACCGCCGGGACGGGCAACCTGAAGGCGGACGACTCCTGACGGTGACCCGAGGCGGTGACGGGCGCATGGGCGGCGAGCGGTGGTTCGACTCCGGGCGGCACTGTCTGGACCTGATGGCGGAGCCACCCGTGGGCCCCGAGCGGCTCGCCCGCTGGCTGGTCGCCTGCGGGCTCGTCCCGCCGGGGACCCGGCTCACCGGGGTCGACACCCGGTGGGTGGACCGGTTCGCCGAACTCCGCGTCCACGTCGACGTCCTGGTCCGCGCCGAGATCGGCGGCCACACCCCCGACGTGCCCGGCGCCCTGGAACGCCTCAACGTCCTGGCCGCGGCCGCGCCGCCCGCCCCCTGCGCCGTACGGGGCGAGGACGGGCACCTCGTACGGGCGCTGGGGGCGCCGCCCGAGTGCGCCGCGCTCCTCGCCGCCCTGGCGCGCGACGCCGTCGAACTGCTCACCGACCCCGTGGCGCGGGGCCGGCTGCGCCAGTGCGAGGGCGACCACTGCCACCGCGTCTACCTGGACACCTCCCGTGGCGGGCGGCGCCGTTGGTGCTCCAGCGAGGTGTGCGGCAACCGCGAGCGCGTGGCCCGGCACCGGGCCCGCACCGGAAGGTCCCGGGAAAAATCCCGGCCCTGTTGAGACGTTCGGCTCCGGCGTCCGTAGTGATGGGGGCAAGGAGTCGGACAGGGTCTCGACCGGGAGGTTCGGGTGCGCAAGGATGCCGCCGTGGCCGATGACCGTCGGAGGACGCATCGGGCGCGGCATCGTGCGGAGTCACGTGTCGACGTCCCCGCCCCGGACGAGGAGTTGATGCGTTCCCTCTACCGCGAGCACGCCGGCCCCCTGCTCGCCTATGTGCTCCGCCTCGTCGCCGGCGACCGCCAGCGCGCCGAGGACGTCGTACAGGAGACGCTCATCCGTGCCTGGAAGAACGCCGGTCAGCTCAACCGGGCGACCGGCTCTGTCAGACCCTGGCTGGTGACGGTCGCCCGGCGCATCGTCATCGACGGCCACCGCAGCCGGCAGGCCCGGCCGCAGGAGGTCGATCCGTCGCCGCTGGAGGTCATGCCCGCGGAGGACGAGATCGACAAGGCGCTGTGGCTGATGACGCTCTCCGACGCCCTCGACGATTTGACCCCGGCTCACCGGGAAGTCCTGATCGAGACGTATTTCAAGGGGCGTACGGTCAACGAGGCTGCCGAGACCCTCGGCATACCCAGCGGGACCGTACGGTCCCGGGTGTTCTACGCACTGCGTTCCATGAAGCTCGCTCTGGAGGAGAGGGGGGTGTCGGCATGACGCCGCACGGGTACGGCGACGAGTCCGTGCACGAGGCCGTCGGCGCGTACGCCCTGGGCATCCTCGACGACGCCGACGCCACCGCCTTCGAGGCGCACCTGGCGGGGTGCGGGCTGTGCGCCGCCCGGCTGGAGGAGTTCGCCGGAATGGAGCCGCTGCTCGCCATGCTGGCCGAGCCGCCGGGCCCCGCCGAGCGGCCCGCCGTCCTGCCGCCCGCGCCACCGGCCCTTGCCCGCCCCGGGCCGCCGCTCCTGGACCGGCTCGTCGACGAGGTCGGCGCGCAGCGGGCCAAGCGGCGGCGCCGCACGCGCTACCTGGTCGCCGCGGCGGCCGCGCTGATCATCGGCGGCCCCGCCGTCGCCGTGGCCGCCCTGGCGGGCGACGACACCCGCACCAGCCAGGCCGCCGACCCGCACCCGACGAGCCCGGCGGAGGACGCGTTCTTCCACCACATGGAGGAGAAGGTGGCGGCCACCGACGCCACGACCAAGGTCAGCGCGACCGTCGGCATGGAGAAGAAGGCCTGGGGCACCCACGCGGTCCTGGAGCTCAAGAACGTCAAGGGTCCCCTCAAGTGCAACCTGATCGCCGTCTCCAAGACGGGCGAGGAGGAGGTCGTGACCTCCTGGGGCGTCCCGAAGTGGGGCTACGGCATCCCCGACAGTCCGAACGAACTGTCGAAGAACCCGCTGTACGTCCACGGCGGCGCGGCGATGGACCGCGGCGACATCGACCACTTCGAGGTCCGCACCTTCGACGGCCGCCCCTTGGTGGAGGTCCCGGTCCCGGCCCGCGCCTGAGCCCCCCGGCCACGCGCATCCCGCTCCGGCAGGGCCGGCGCGGGGCCTCCTCGTGGGCTGCGCCTGACATCGGGGCTACCGTGGCGTACCCTCGACGGCTGCCCAGTGCACGTCAGAAGGGGGCCTTCGGTGGCCGCGCAGGAAACCGGTGGTGTGGTCGACACGATCCGGGACCGTGAGATCGGTGGGGAACAGGATCACCTGGACCGGGTGTACCGCCGCCTCGAGGAGAAGATCCACGAGGCGGAGTTCCTCATGCAGGACGCCGCCCGGCGCGGCCAGGTCGGCACGCCCGGCGCGCTCGCCGAACGGGACGCCCAGGTGTTCCGGGCGGGCGTCCACCTGAACCGGCTGAACAGCGAGTTCGAGGACTTCCTCTTCGGGCGGATCGATCTCCTGCGCGGCAAGGACGGCAAGAAGGGCCCCGACGGGGCCTACACCTCCGTGGAGCCCGCCGACGACGCCGTACGCCCGGACAACACCGCAGAGATCGCCGAGACCCTCCACATCGGCCGGATCGGCGTCCTCGACGCCGACTACGCCCCGCTCGTGATCGACTGGCGCGCACCCGCCGCCGCGCCCTTCTACCGGTCGACCCCCGTCGACCCGGGCCGCGTCGTCCGGCGTCGCGTCATCCGCTCCAAGGGCCGCAAGGTCCTCGGCGTCGAGGACGACCTGATGCGCCCCGAGCTGACCGCCACCCTCGGCGGCGCCGAGCTGCCCGTGGTCGGCGACGGCGCCCTCATGGCCGCGCTCGGCCAGGCCCGCAGCCACGCCATGCGGGACATCGTGTCCTCCATCCAGGCCGAGCAGGACCTCGTCATCCGCGCCCCCGCCGCCTCCGTGACGTACGTGGAGGGCGGGCCCGGCACGGGCAAGACCGCCGTGGCGCTGCACCGCGCCGCGTACCTGCTCTACCAGGACCGGCGGCGGTACGCCGGCGGCATCCTGATCGTCTCGCCGACCCCGCTCCTCGTCGCGTACACCGAGGGCGTCCTGCCGTCACTCGGCGAGGAGGGCCAGGTCGCCATCCGGGCCGTCGGCAGCCTCGTCGACGGCGTGGAGGCCACCGCGTACGACGAGCCGGCGGTCGCCCGCGTCAAGGGCTCCTCCCGGATGGTCAAGGTCCTCCGCAAGGCCGCCCGCGGCGCCCTGGAGCTGGGCGACGCCCCGGACCGGCTCCGCGTGGTCGCCTTCGGCCGCCGCGTCGAGCTGGAGGCGCAGGAGCTGCAGCGCATCCGCCACAACGTCCTCGGCGGCACCGCGCCCGTGAACCTGCTGCGCCCGCGCGCCCGCCGGCTCCTCCTCGACGCGCTGTACGCGAAGACGGGCGCGGGCACCCGGCACACCGACCCCGAGCTGGCCGCCGAGCTGCGGTCCTCCTTCGACGAGGACGTCAGCTCCGAGGACTCCTTCACCGACTTCCTGAACGCCTGGTGGCCCGAGCTGACCCCGCGCCGGGTGCTCTTCGCCATGGCCGACGACAAGCTCCTGGCCCGCTGGTCGCGCCGGGTGCTCAACCCCGGCGAGGTGCGGCGCCTGGCCCGCTCGCTGCGCCGCGACACGTACTCGGTGCACGACGTGGCGCTGCTGGACGAGCTGCAGACGGTCCTCGGCGCGCCCGCCCGGCCCCGCAGGAAGCGCGAGGTGGACCCGCTGGACCAGCTCACCGGCCTGGAGGAGCTGATGCCCGTACGGGAGGAGTCGCAGCGGGAGCGGGCCGAGCGGCTGGCCCAGGAGCGCACCGAGTACGCCCACGTCATCGTCGACGAGGCGCAGGACCTCACGCCCATGCAGTGGCGGATGGTCGGCCGCCGCGGCCGGCACGCCACCTGGACGGTCGTCGGCGACCCCGCCCAGTCGTCCTGGTCGGTGCCGGACGAGGCCGCCGAGGCCCGCGACGAGGCGCTGGGCACCCGGCCGCGCCGCCGCTTCACCCTGACGGTGAACTACCGGAACCCGGCCGAGATCGCCGAGCTGGCCGCCAAGGTGCTGGCGCTGGCCATGCCGGGCGCCGAGTCGCCGCGCGCGGTCCGCTCGACGGGCGTGGTGCCGCGTTTCGTGGCGCTGGGCGACCGGGACCTCGCCGAGACCGTGCGGGACGAGGCACGGCGGCTCCTGGACCGCGTGGAGGGCACCGTCGGCGTCGTCGTGGCCATGAACCGGCGGGAGCAGGCGGCGCGCTGGCTGGAGGACCTGGGGGACCGGGTCGTGGCGCTGGGCAGCCTGGAGGCCAAGGGCCTGGAGTACGACGCGACGGTCGTCGTCTCGCCCGCCGAGATCGCCGACGAGTCGCCGGCCGGACTGCGCGTGCTGTACGTGGCGCTCACCCGGGCGACGCAGCAGCTGACGGTGGTGTCGGGGCGGCGCGACGAGCCGGACGCGGACGGCGTTCCGGATCTGCTGCGGGACTGATCGCGCGGCAGGGGAATCGCCCGGGGCGAGGGTTTGTTAGCCTGGGTACGGCACCGGCTCGATCCAAGCCCCCGGGCCCAACCTTTGTCGCTACGAGCGACCACTTGCCGCGAGGCGAGCATGGCGGGTCGGTGTCACTGAACGAGCGAAGCGGGTCCGCGTCCTTCCGCAGGGGAGGACGCGGACCCGCTTTCGTTTGCCTGCGAATCCGTGCGTGGATCTTTCGCTCCGGCGCACTCTCTCGTATGGTGGAAAACAGTTTCCGAAAACAAAATGACCGCATTACCCGCTACTCGCAGGTAGGTGCGACCATCGGAGGGCCCCGCACGGCCACCGCCGCGGCGGGGCGGCAACGAAGCTAGGGAAAGCAGAGGAACTCGGCCATGGCAACGGCGCCCAGCGTCTCGTACTCGATGACGGTCCGGCTGGAGGTGCCCGCGAGCGGAACCGCGGTCTCCCAGCTCACCACGGCCGTGGAGTCCTCCGGCGGCTCCGTCACCGGCCTCGACGTGACCGCGTCCGGCCACGAGAAGCTGCGGATCGACGTCACCATCGCCGCGACGTCCACCGCCCACGCGGACGAGATCGTGGGCAAGCTGCGCTCCATCGAGGGCGTCGTCCTGGGCAAGGTCTCGGACCGTACGTTCCTGATGCACCTCGGCGGCAAGATCGAGATGGCGTCGAAGCACCCCATCCGCAACCGTGACGACCTGTCCATGGTCTACACCCCGGGCGTCGCCCGCGTGTGCATGGCGATCGCCGAGAACCCCGAGGACGCCCGCCGCCTCACCATCAAGCGCAACTCCGTTGCGGTCGTGACGGACGGCTCCGCCGTGCTCGGCCTCGGCAACATCGGCCCCAAGGCCGCGCTGCCCGTGATGGAGGGCAAGGCGGCCCTCTTCAAGCGCTTCGCCGGCATCGACGCCTGGCCCATCTGCCTCGACACGCAGGACTCCGACGCGATCGTCGAGATCGTCAAGGCCATCGCCCCCGGCTTCGCCGGCATCAACCTCGAGGACATCTCCGCGCCCCGCTGCTTCGAGATCGAGGCCCGGCTGCGCGAGGCCCTCGACATCCCCGTCTTCCACGACGACCAGCACGGCACCGCGATCGTCGTGCTGGCCGCCCTCACCAACGCCCTGCGCGTGGTGGGCAAGGCCGTCGGCGACGTCCGCGTCGTCATGTCCGGCGCCGGCGCCGCCGGTACGGCCATCCTCAAGCTGCTGATCGCGGCGGGCGTCAAGCACGCCGTCGTCGCCGACATCCACGGCGTCGTGCACGCCGGCCGCGAGGACCTCGTGGACGCCGCGCCCGACTCGCCGCTGCGCTGGATCGCCGACAACACCAACCCCGAGGGCGTCACCGGCACCCTGAAGGAGGCCGTGCGCGGCGCCGACGTGTTCATCGGCGTCTCGGCCCCGAACGTGCTCGACGGCGACGACGTCGCGGCCATGGCGGACGACGCGATCGTGTTCGCGCTCGCGAACCCGGACCCCGAGGTCGACCCCGCAATCGCCCGTCAGACGGCGGCAGTTGTGGCCACCGGCCGGTCCGACTTCCCCAACCAGATCAACAACGTCCTGGTCTTCCCCGGCGTCTTCCGCGGCCTGCTGGACGCCCAGTCCCGCACGGTGAACACGGACATGATGCTGGCCGCCGCGTCGGCGCTGGCGGGCGTCGTCACCGAGGACGAGCTGAACCCGAACTACATCATCCCGTCCGTCTTCAACGACAAGGTCGCGGGCGCCGTGGCCGGTGCCGTGCGCAACGCCGCGAAGGCGGCGTCGGCCGCCGCGCTGGACGAGACGGCGCTCTGAGCCGTACGACGCCCACGTGGCCCCACGGGCCCCGTGGGCGTCGTGTGACGACCCCCACGTGCCCCGCTCCCGGCGCGTCGCCGCTCGCGGAAGGCGGTCGGCGGCCTTAGGGTGGGCGGTCCGTCTCCGGGTGTTGCCCGGGGCGGTTCCGAGGCGTCCGAAGAAAGGCCGGGCGGGAGCCGACTGGACGTCACCAGGACGGGGGCGTGGCGCTTTTCGTGTGACTCCGAAGGGTGCCGGATTGGCTTTCCCGCCGCTGGTGGGGGCAGGATGCGTATTCGGGCGCGAGGGTCTGACAGCAGACCCGGGTCCGGGGACTGTCCAAGGGCCCTGGCAGCATCGGCTTCGCTGTGCCCAACATGCGGCTCCGCCGCGTGGCACGCCTCACAGGCAGAAAGAACACGGGAGTAACAACATGAACCGCAGTGAGCTGGTGGCCGCCCTGGCCGACCGCGCCGAGGTGACCCGCAAGGACGCCGACGCCGTGCTGGCCGCGCTCGCCGAGACCATCGGCGAGGTCGTCGCCAAGGGCGACGAGAAGGTCACCATCCCCGGCTTCCTGACCTTCGAGCGCACCCACCGTGCCGCTCGCACCGCTCGTAACCCGCAGACCGGCGACCCGATCCAGATCCCGGCCGGCTACAGCGTGAAGGTCTCGGCGGGCTCCAAGCTCAAGGAAGCCGCCAAGGGCAAGTAAGCCCCCTGGGCGCGCACAGAAGGGCGGTCACCCTGTTCCTGGGTGGCCGCCCTTCCGTTCGCCCGCCCACGGCCCTCCGAGGGCCGCGAGCAGCACGACGCCCCCGCACTCCCGAAGGAGTACGGGGGCGTCGTGGCCGTGCTCTCAGTCGCGGGCCCGGCGGCAGGTCAGACGGCGCGGGCGCCCGGCAGTTCCACCTTCGCGCCCAGCTCCTGGAGCTTCTCCATGAAGTTCTCGTAGCCGCGGTTGATCAGGTCGATGCCGTGGACCCGGGACGTGCCCTGGGCCGCCAGCGCGGCGATCAGGTACGAGAAGCCGCCGCGCAGGTCCGGGATGACCAGGTCGGCGCCCTGCAGCTTGGTGGGGCCGGACACGACCGCCGAGTGCAGGAAGTTGCGCTGGCCGAAGCGGCACGCCGAGCCGCCCAGGCACTCGCGGTACAGCTGGATGTGCGCGCCCATCTGGTTCAGCGCCGAGGTGAAGCCCAGCCGGGACTCGTACACCGTCTCGTGGACGATCGACAGGCCCGCGGCCTGCGTCAGCGCCACGACCAGCGGCTGCTGCCAGTCGGTCTGGAAGCCGGGGTGCACGTCGGTCTCCAGGTGGATCGCCTTGAGCGAGCCGCCCGGGTGCCAGAAGCGGATGCCCTCGTCGTCGATCTCGAAGGCGCCGCCCACCTTCCGGTACGTGTTGAGGAAGGTCATCATCGAGCGCTGCTGCGCGCCGCGCACGTAGATGTTGCCCTCGGTGGCCAGCGCGGCGGACGCCCAGGACGCGGCCTCCAGGCGGTCCGGGAGCGCGCGGTGCGTGTAGCCGCCGAGCTTGTCGACACCGGTGATGCGGATCGTCCGGTCGGTGTCCATGGCGATGATCGCGCCCATTTTCTGCAGGACGCAGATCAGGTCCTCGATCTCCGGCTCGACCGCCGCGTTGGACAGCTCGGTCACGCCCTCCGCGAGCACCGCCGTCAGCAGCACCTGCTCGGTCGCGCCCACCGACGGGTACGGCAGCCGGATCTTCGTGCCGCGCAGCCGCCGCGGCGCCTCCAGGTACTGGCCGTCCTCCCGCTTCTCGATCTTCGCGCCGAACTGGCGCAGCACCTCGAAGTGGAAGTCGATCGGCCGGCCGCCGATGTCGCAGCCGCCGAGACCGGGGATGAAGGCGTGGCCGAGACGGTGCAGCAGCGGGCCGCAGAACAGGATCGGGATACGGGACGAGCCCGCGTGGGCATCGATGTCGGCGACGTTGGCGGACTCGACGTGCGTGGGGTCCATGACCAGCTCGCCCGGCTCCTCGCCGGGACGGACGGTCACACCGTGCAGCTGGAGGAGTCCGCGCACCACCCGGACATCACGGATGTCGGGCACATTGCGCAGCCGGCTCGGCTCGCTGCCGAGCAGCGCGGCGACCATCGCCTTGGGCACGAGGTTCTTCGCGCCGCGGACGCGGATCTCGCCCTCCAGCGGGGTGCCGCCGTGGACAAGCAGTACATCGTCTGTGCCGGTCATGAATCTCGCGTTCCGGAGTGGTCGGGCAGGGGCCAGAGAAAAGGGTAAGGGGCTTCCACCCATGCCCCGTAAGGCCGCTGCACGGACTGGCCGGGTCACGACTTCACCAAGGCCACCCTGTGTCCCGCGCACTGCGCGGAGGGTCACGTTCCCGGGGCTCTCCGGGCGTTCGCGGCTGCGTCCGGGCGCCCCCGCGCCCGCCGCGCGCCCCGGGTTCGGCCGTACTGCTCCACAGACGCCCCACGGGGACCGAAGATGCGGGATCATGTCTGCCATGACCGAGGTGTCCTCGCTCGCAGGGCGGCTGCTCGTCGCCACGCCCGCGCTGGCCGACCCGAATTTCGACCGCGCGGTGGTGCTGCTGCTCGACCACGACGACGAGGGTTCCCTCGGCGTGGTCCTGAACCGGCCGACGCCCGTCGACGTCGGCGACATCCTGGAGCCGTGGGCGCCGCTCGCCGGCGAGCCCGGGGTGGTCTTCCAGGGCGGCCCCGTCTCGCTCGACTCGGCGCTGGGCCTCGCCGTGATCCCCGGGGACGAGGGCCCGCTGGGCTGGCGGCGGGTGTACGGGGCGATCGGCCTGGTCGACCTGGAGACCCCGCCGGAGCTGCTCGGGCCCGCGCTGGGCTCCCTGCGGATCTTCGCCGGGTACGCGGGCTGGGGGCCGGGCCAGCTGGAGGACGAGCTGAACGAGGGCGCCTGGTTCGTGGTCGAGTCCGAGCCCGGTGACGTGTCGTCGCCGCGCCCGGAATCCCTGTGGCGGGCCGTGCTGCGGCGGCAGCGCAGCGAGCTGGCGATGATCGCGACGTACCCGGACGACCCGAGCCTGAACTGATCCTGTGCCGCTTGAGTACCCTTGGCTGTTATGAGCACTCTCGAGCCCGAGCGCGGGGCAGGTACGGGGACCCTCGTAGAGCCGACGCCACAGGTGTCGCACGGCGACGGCGACCACGAGCGCTACGCCCACTACGTCCAGAAGGACAAGATCATGGCGAGTGCCCTCGACGGCACTCCCGTCGTGGCACTCTGCGGCAAGGTCTGGGTCCCGGGACGTGACCCCAAGAAGTACCCGGTCTGCCCGATGTGCAAGGAGATCTACGACTCCATGGGCGCTGGTGGCGACAAGGACAAGGGCGGCAAGGACAAGAAGTAGGACCTACCGCCGGGGAGGCCCCCGGGGTGCGTACGTGCTGCGTACGCGCCCCGGGGGCCTCTGCCGTTGCCGGGCCTCCTGTCGGCCTCTTGTTCGGGTCCCCGGGGTCCCTCTAGTCTCCTGCCTGTTGTGCTCTGCGAAACGCCCGTTGCACATGGTGCAATGAGCCCGCTGGGGGGAGCCCCGAATGAAGCGTTCTGCCCGGATGACCGCGATCGCCCTCGCCGCCGTGGTGCTGCTGTCGGCCGCCTGCGCCCCGCAGACCTCCGCAGGCGGACCGGTGAAGGACGACGGGAGCGGGACCGTCCGCGTCTGGCTGTTCCGGGAGGTCGGGAACGAGCCGAAGGAACGGGTCGTCGACGCGGCCGTCGCGGACTTCGAGAAACGCCACGCGGGCACCGACGTCCAGGTCGAGTACATCCCCGTCGAGAGCCGCGCCGAGCGGATCAAGGCCGCCTTCAACGACCCGAGGAGCGCCCCCGACCTCGTCGAGTACGGCAACACCGACACCGCCGGATACGTCAGGGACGGCGGACTCGCCGACATCACCGCCGAGTTCACGGCCTGGGACGAGACCCGGGACACCGACCCGGCCGCGCGGGCGTCCGTCACCGTGGACGGAAAGATCTACGGGGCGCCGCTGTTCGTCGGCGTCCGCGCGCTCTACTACCGCACGGACGTCTTCGAGGAGCTGCGGCTCACCCCGCCGCGCACCCTGGCCGAGCTGAACACCACCGCCAGAGCGGTCCACAGGGCCAGGCCGGACCTGTACGGCATCGCCGTCGGCGGCGCCTACACGTACGGCGCCCTGCCCTTCGTCTGGGCCCACGGCGGCGAACTCGCCCGCACGGACGGCACCTCCCACCGGGCCGCCGTCGACAGCGAGGCCGCCCGCGCCGGCATCGCCGCGTACACCGCGCTCTTCGGCGACCACAACTGCCCCGCAGCCAAGTGCGCGTCCATGGGCGGCAACGCCACCGTCACCGCCTTCGCCTCCGGCAAGGCCGCCATGGCCATCGGCGGCGACTTCAGCCACGCGGCTGTCGAGGCCGGCCCCGTGAAGGGCAGGTACGCCGTCGTGCCGCTGCCCGGCCGTACGCCCGGCTCGATCGCCCCCGCGTTCGCCGGAGGCAACAACCTCGGGGTCCTGAAGAGCAGTTCGCACCGCACCCTCGCGGTGGACCTGATGAAGTCGCTGGCCGGAAAGGCCGGTCAGGCCAGGCTGTTCGACGCCATGGGCTTCCTGCCCACGTACACCGACGTACGCGCCGACGCGGCCCGCCGCAGGCCCTTCGTGAAGCCCTTCACCGACACCCTCGCCGCCGGCGCCCGGTTCGTCCCCGCCACGCCCGCGTGGAGCAGGATCGACGCCTCGCTGGTCCTGCCGACGATGTTCCAGGAGATCGTCAGCGGCCGGAAGGACGTGGCGACCGCGGCGCGCGACGCGGCGCGCACGATGGACGCCGCCTTCTCCGCCGCCGGCCTCGACGCCACCCGCTGATGCGCGTGGCCACGCGCACACGCACCACCGGCCGCAGCGGCGGCTGGACCCCGTGGCTGTATCTCGCGCCCGCCCTCGTGGTGCTGGGCGGCCTCCTGGCGTACCCGATCCAGCAACTCGGCCTGATCTCCGTACTCGAATACACCCAGGCCCAGGTCAGCGGCGGCGAACCCACCTCGTTCCAGGGCCTCGGCAACTACCGCGCCCTGTTCGCCGACCCGCAGTTCCGGCAGGTGCTCCTCGCCACCGTGCTGTTCGCCGCCGCCTGCGTCATCAGCACCCTCGTCGTCGGCTGCGCCCTCGCCGTACTCCTCACCCGGATACGCGCCCTCCCGCGGCTCGCGCTCATGCTGGCCGCGCTCGGGGCGTGGGCGACACCCGCGATCACCGGGTCCACCGTCTGGGTGTTCCTCTTCGACCCCGACTTCGGACCCGTCAACAAGGTCCTCGGCCTGGGCGACTTCTCCTGGACCTACGGCCGCCTCAGCGCCTTCGCCCTGGTCCTGCTCGAAGTCGTCTGGTGCTCCTTCCCGTTCGTGATGGTCACCGTCTACGCGGGCATCAGGGCCGTCCCCGCCGAGGTGCTGGAGGCCGCCGCGCTCGACGGCGCGTCGCAGTGGCGCATCTGGCGCTCCGTCACCGCGCCCATCCTCCGGCCCGTCCTCGTCGTCGTGACCGTCCAGTCCGTCATCTGGGACTTCAAGGTCTTCACCCAGATCTACGTCATGACGGGCGGCGGCGGCATCGCCGGCCAGAACCTCGTCCTCAACGTGTACGCCTACCAGAAGGCGTTCGCGTCCTCCCAGTACAGCCTGGGCGCGGCGATCGGCGTCGTCATGCTGCTCGTCCTGCTCGCCGTCACCCTCGTGTACCTGCGTCTGCTGCGCCGCCAGGGAGAAGACCTGTGAGCGTCCGCCCCGCCCCGCGCCCCTCCGCCCTCCGCTTCCGCCGCCCCGGCCGGCTCCTCGCCGAGGCCGCCGCCCTGCTCACCGCCGCGCTCGTCGCCTTCCCCCTGTACTGGATGGTCCTCTCCGCGCTGAAGCCCGCCGGCGAGATCCAGTCGGCGGACGCCCGGCCCTGGACCCTCTCCCCGTCCCTGGACTCCTTCCGGCGCGTCTTCGGCCAGCAGGAGTTCGGCCGGTACTTCCTCAACAGCCTCGTCGTCGCCGGCACCGTCGTCGTCGCCTCCGCGCTGATCGCCTTCCTCGCGGCGACCGCCGTCACCCGCTTCCGCTTCCGGTTCCGCACGACGCTGCTCGTCATGTTCCTCATCGCGCAGATGGTGCCGGTCGAGGCGCTGACCATCCCGCTGTTCTTCCTGATGCGGGACCTCGGCCAGCTCAACACCCTCGGCGCGCTGATCCTGCCGCACATCGCGTTCTCCCTCCCCTTCGCGATCTGGATGCTGCGCGGCTTCGTGAAGGCCGTCCCCGAGTCCCTGGAGGAGGCCGCCGCCGTCGACGGCGCCTCCCGCGCCCGCTTCCTGTGGCGGATCCTCTTCCCGCTCGTCCTGCCCGGCCTCGTCGCGACGAGCGTCTTCTCCTTCATCTCCGCCTGGAACGACTTCCTGTTCGCGAAGTCGTTCGTCATCAGCGACACCTCCAAGTCGACCCTCCCCATGGCCCTCCTGGTCTTCTTCAAGCCCGACGAGAACGACTGGGGCGGCATCATGGCCGCGTCGACCGCGATGACCATCCCGGTACTGGTCTTCTTCGTCCTCGTCCAGCGCCGCCTCGTGTCCGGGCTCGGCGGCGCCGTGAAGGACTGACGCCATGGACTCGCCGGACCTCGTCCCCGCGCCCCGCACGCTCACCTACGGAGGAGGCGGCGGGCGCATCGCGCTGGACGCCGGCACGACCCTCGACGCCGGTCCCGGCACCGACGGCGTGGCCCGCTGGATGCGTACGGCGATCGGCGCGGCCACCGGCCTGCCGCTCCCGCCCGGCGGCGGCCCCCGGGCCCTCCGGCTGCGGATCAGCGGCACCGTCGAGCGCGCGTACGGCCCCGAGGGCTACCGCCTGGTCACCGGCGCCTCCCCGGCGGAGCCCGCCGTCCTCATCGAGGGCGGCTCCGCCGCCGGCGTCTTCTGGGGCGCCCAGACCCTGCGCCAGCTCCTCGGCCCCGAGGCGTACCGCAAGGCGCCCGTCGTCCCCGTGGGCCACGCCTGGGTCCTCCCCGAGGTCACCGTCGAGGACGGGCCCCGCTTCCCCTGGCGCGGCCTCCTCCTCGACGTGGCCCGGCACTTCCTGCCGAAGGACGACGTCCTGCGCTACCTCGACCTGCTCGCCGCCCACAAGCTCAACGTCCTGCACCTCCACCTCACCGACGACCAGGGCTGGCGCATCGAGATCGAGCGGTACCCGCGCCTCACCGAGGTGGGCGCCTGGCGGGCGCGCACCAAGCGCGGCCACCGCGCCTCACCCCTGTGGGACGACACCCCGCACGGCGGCTTCTACACCCGGGACGACATCCGCGAGATCGTCGCCTACGCCGCGGAGCGGCATATCCGCGTGGTCCCCGAGATCGACGTCCCCGGCCACTCGCAGGCCGCCATCGCCGCGTACCCCGAACTCGGCAACACCGACGTCATCGACACCACCACCCTCTCCGTGTGGGACACCTGGGGCGTCAGTCCGAACGTACTCGCCCCCACCGACAACACCCTCCGCTTCTACGAAGGCGTCCTGGAGGAGGTCCTCGACCTGTTCCCCGCCGCCACCTCGCCGTTCGTCCACATCGGCGGCGACGAGTGCCCCAAGGACCAGTGGAAGGCGTCCCCCGCCGCGCAGGCGCGCATCGCGGAACTCGGGCTCAGCGGCGAGGACGCCCTCCAGTCCTGGTTCGTCCGCCACTTCGACCGCTGGCTCGCCGACCGGGGCCGCCGCCTCATCGGCTGGGACGAGATCCTGGAGGGCGGCCTCGCGCCGGGCGCCGCGGTCTCCTCCTGGCGCGGCCGCGCCGGGGGCGTCGCCGCCGCCGAGGCGGGCCACGACGTGGTCATGTGCCCCGAGCAGCACGTCTACCTGGACCACCGCCAGGACGGCGGCCCCGACGAGCCCGTGCCCATCGGATACGTCCGCACCCTGGAGGACGTCTACCGTTTCGAGCCCGTACCCCCCGGCCTCTCGCCCGAGGCCGCCGCGCACATCCTGGGAGCCCAGGCCAACGTCTGGACCGAGGTCATGGAGAACCGCTCCCGCGTCGACTACCAGACCTTCCCCCGCCTCGCCGCCTTCGCCGAGGTCGTGTGGTCCACCGCGCTCCCCGCGCCCCCGGCGCGCGACGTCGCCGGATTCGCGCGCCGAATGACGGCGCACTACCGGCGCCTTGACGCACTGGGGGTCGACTACCGGCCGCCCAACGGCCCGGCGCCGTGGCAACGACGCCCGGGAGTGGTCGGACGTCCGATCGAAGGAACGCCCCCGAACGTGTGACCCCGGCGGGAAGCCGGACCCCCGCGCGCCCACCGCCTGCGACCGTGGTGCGGCCCCGGGAACAAGCCGCGCAAGGGAGGAGAGTCGGAGTAATCCGCCCGTGCCGCCGATGGTGTGGCAAAGCGGACCATCTCCCGGTCATGGGAGGTCACGGGAGGTCGCGGGCGCTTCCGTCCTTCGCGGACCCTCGCGTCGCCCGTCCCGGAAGATGTGCCAGAGTTTCCACGTCCGGGCTGTGAGCACGTACGGTACGGCAACACAGGCGGGACAGCCGGGACAGCCGGGACACCGGGAAGGGGCAGCTGGGTTGACCACGCACGCACCGCAGACGGCGCAGTCCGTCACGCTGCCGGTCACGCTCGACGAGGCCGTGGCGGCACTCACCGCCATGCCCGCCGCCGTGCCCGTCGCGGGTGGCACCGATCTGATGGCCGCCGTCAACAAGGGGCAGCTGCGCCCCGCCGGCCTGGTGGGCCTCGGCCGCATCAACGAGATCCGCGGCTGGCAGTACCAGGACGGCCACGCCCTGCTCGGCGCCGGTCTCACCCACGCCCGCATGGGCCGCCCCGACTTCGCCGCGCTCATCCCGGCGCTCGCCGCCGCCGCCCGCGCCGCCGGGCCGCCGCAGATCCGCAACGCCGGCACCCTGGGCGGGAACATCGTCTCCGCCGCGCCCGCCGGCGACTCCCTGCCCGTGCTGGCCGCCCTGGAGGCCGACCTCGTCGTCGTCGGCCCGGGCGGCGCGCGCGAAGTGCCCGTCTCGCACCTGCTGGCCGGCCGCGACATGCTGGGCCCCGGCGAGCTGGTCGCCCACGTGCGGGTGCCGCTGCTGCACGCCCCGCAGGTGTTCCTCAAGGCCACCGGGCGCACCGGCCCCGGGCGCGCCCTCGCGTCGGTCGCCGTCGTCCTGGACCCGGCGCGGCGCTCGGTGCGCTGCGCGGTCGGCGCGATCGCCCCGATGCCGCTGCGGCCGCTGGAGGCCGAGCACTGGATCGCCTCGCTCGTCGACTGGGACGGCGAGCGCGGGCTGGCGCCGGAGGCCCTGCTGGCGTTCGGCGAGTACGTGGCGGCCGCCTGCATCCCGGACCAGCCGCCCGCGGCCGAGGGCGAGGAACCGCCCCCGCTGCCACCCGCCGTACTGCAACTGCGCCGCACCGTCGCCGTGCTGGCCCGACGAGCACTGGGGAGGGCGCTGTCGTGACCGCCGAGGACCACGAGAACACGCCGGGGACCGGCGGCTGGCAGCCGACCCCGCAGGGCGAGTACGACGGGGAGGCCACCGCCTTCGTCCAGCTGCCGCCCGGCGCCGCGCTGGACGGCATCCCGCTGGAGGCGCCCGGCCACGGCTACGTACCGCCGCACATCGCCGACCCGCACGCCACCGCGCACTGGAACTTCCACGACGCGCTCGCCGCGGAGCAGGGCCTGCCCCCGGCGCCCGGCCCGGCCGACCTGACGGGCCAGTGGACCATCCCCGTCGCGCAGGGGGACCTGCCCGAGGAGTCCGGCGAGTACCAGATGTCCCAGGCCGCCGCCGGGCTGCCGTGGGCGGGCGGCGCCACCCCGCCCGCGACCCTGCCGGGCGGGGCGCCCGCGCCGTGGGCCACACCCCAGGAACCCCAGCCGGAACCGGAACCCGAGCCGGTGCCGTCGGCGGCCGTGGAGGAGCCGGGGGCGGAGGACGGGGCGGAGCCCGGCGCGGAGGCGGCCCACGAGGCGTCGACCGGGACCGCGCCCGCGGAGGCCGCACCAGCGTCCGTACCCGCACCCACGCCCGCCGCCGACCCGGAGCCCGCATCCGAGGACACGGCCCCCGAAGCCGGCGCCCCCGGCGAGCCCGTGGCCGCGCCCGCCCCCGCCACCGGCATCGCGGACAGCGACGAGCACCCCCACATCTCCTACGTGCTGCGCGTCAACGGGCACGACCGGCCCGTCACCGAGGCGTGGATCGGCGAGTCCCTGCTCTACGTGCTGCGCGAGCGGCTGGGCCTGGCCGGCGCCAAGGACGGCTGCTCGCAGGGCGAATGCGGCGCCTGCAACGTCCAGGTCGACGGCCGCCTCGTCGCCTCCTGCCTGGTGCCCGCGGCCACCGCCGCCGGCAGCGAGGTCCGTACGGTCGAGGGCCTGGCCGCGCACGGGCAGCCCTCCGACGTCCAGCGCGCCCTGACCCGCTGCGGCGCCGTCCAGTGCGGCTTCTGCATCCCCGGCATGGCCATGACCGTGCACGACCTGCTGGAGCGCAACCACGCCCCCACCGAGCTGGAGACCCGCCAGGCGCTCTCCGGCAACCTGTGCCGCTGCACCGGCTACCAGGGCGCCGTGGAGGCCGTACGGGACGTCGTCGCCGAGCGCGCGGCGAGCGCCGCCGCCCCCGACGGCCCGCCCGAGGAGCGCCCCCGGGTCCGCATCCCGCACCAGGTTCCCCACCCGCACGACGGAGGCACGGCGTGAGCAACGACGCGGCCACCGCCATCCCGGCGGTCGAGGCCCCCCGGCAGGAGCAGCCCACCCGCGGCCTCGGCGCGTCGCTGCCGTCGGCCGACGCCCGGGCCAAGGCGGAGGGCACCTTCCCGTACGCGTCCGACCTGTGGGCCGAGGGCCTGCTCTGGGCCGCGCTGCTGCGCTCCCCGCACGCCCACGCCCGCATCCTGTCCATCGACACATCGGCGGCCGCCGCCATGCCGGGCGTACGCGCCGTGGTCACCCACGCCGACGTACCCGGGGACTCCGCGTACGGCCGCACGGTCGCCGACCGCCCCGTCTTCGCCGCCGACCTGGTCCGCCACCACGGCGAGGCGATCGCCGCGGTCGCCGCCGACCACCCCGACACGGCCCGCCTCGCGGCGGCGGCGATCATCGTCGAGTACGAGGTGCTGGACCCGGTCACGGACCCCGAGAAGGCGTTCTCGGCGCCCCCGCTGCACCCGGACGGCAACCTGATCCGCCACATCCCCCTCCGCTACGGCGACCCGGACGCCGCCGGCGACGTGGTCGTCGAGGGCCTGTACCGCATCGGCCGCCAGGACCCCGCGCCCATCGGCGCCGAGGCCGGGCTCGCCGTGCCCCGCCCGGACGGCGGCGTCGAGATCTACACCGCGTCCACCGACCCGCACACCGACCGGGACCTGGCGGCGGCCTGCTTCGGACTGCCGCCCGAGCAGGTCAAGGTCGTCGTCACGGGTGTCCCGGGCGCGATGGGCGACCGCGAGGACCCCGGCTTCCAGATCCCGCTCGGCCTCCTCGCCCTGCGTACAGGCGCCCCGGTCAAACTCGCCGCCACCCGCGAGGAGTCGTTCCTGGGCCACGCCCACCGCCACCCCACCCTCCTGCGCTACCGCCACCACGCGGACGCCGAGGGCCGCCTGGTGAAGGTGGAGGCACAGATCCTGCTGGACGCGGGCGCCTACGGCGACGCCTCCTCCGACTCCCTCGCCGCGGCGGTGGCCTTCGCCTGCGGCCCGTACGTCGTCCCGCACGCCTTCATCGAGGGCTGGGCGGTCCGTACGAACAACCCGCCGTCCGGCCATGTGCGGGGCGAGGGCGCGATGCAGGTGTGCGCGGCGTACGAGGGCCAGATGGACAAGCTGGCCGCGAAACTGGGCCTGGACCCGGCGGAACTGCGCCTGCGCAACGTGCTGGCGACCGGCGACCTCCTGCCGACGGGCCAGACGGTGACCTGCCCGGCGCCGGTGGCCGAACTCCTGGAAGCCGTACGGGACCACCCGCTGCCGCCGCTCCCCATGGACACCGCGGAGGAGGACTGGCTGCTGCCGGGCGGCCCCGAGGGCGCGGGCGAACCCAGCGCGGTACGGCGCGGGGTCGGCTACGCGCTCGGCATGGTGCACATGCTGGGCGCCGAGGGCACGGACGAGGTGTCCACGGCCACGGTCAAGGTGCAGGACGGCGTGGCGACGGTCCTGTGCGCCGCTGTGGAGACCGGTCAGGGCTTCTCGACGCTGGCCCGCCAGATCGTCCAGGAGATCCTGGGCGTCGAGGAGGTGCACGTCGCCTCCGTCGACACGGACCAGCCGCCCGCCGGCCCGGCGACGCACGGCCGGCACACCTGGGTGTCGGGCGGCGCAGTGGAGCGCGCGGCCAAGATGGTCCGCACACAGCTCCTCCAGCCCCTGGCGCACAAGTTCGGCATGTCGACGGAGCTGCTCCAGATCGCCGACGGCAAGATCACCTCGTACGACGGGGTGCTGTCCACCACGGTCGCCGAGGCCCTCGACGGCAAGGAGCTGTGGGCCACCGCGCAGTGCCGCCCGCACCCCACCGAGCCGCTCGACGAGGCGGGCCAGGGCGACGCGTTCGTGGGCCTCGCCTTCTGCGCGATCCGCGCGGTGGTGGACGTCGACATCGAACTGGGCTCCGTGCGCGTGGTCGAGACGGCGGTCGCCCAGGACGTCGGCCGCATCCTCAACCCGGCCCAGCTGGCCACCCGCATCGAGGCGGGCGTCACCCAGGGCGTGGGCGCGGCCCTCACCGAGAACCTGCGCACCCCCCGCGGCCTGGTCCGCCACCCCGACCTGACGGGCTACGCCCTGCCGACGGCCCTGGACGCCCCGCACGTCCGCATCGTCAAACTGATCGAGGAGCGCGACGTGGTGGCCCCGTTCGGCGCGAAGGCGGCCAGCGCGGTACCCGTGGTCACGGCCCCGGCGGCGGTGGCCGCAGCGGTCCGCGCCGCCACGGGCCGCCCGGTGAACCGCCTCCCGATCCGCCCACAGGCAGCGGTGGTCACGGCGAACGCGTAGGCCGCTTCGGGCCCCTCCGGGGCTGCTGGACGGGTGAGCGATGAGTGTCGGGGTGCTTCCCGGTCTACCCATGTGGAAGGCACAAGGGAAAGGACCCCGTCATGCAGCCCAGGATCACGCCGTTCCTCTGGTTCGACACGCAGGCCCAGGAGGCGGCCGAGCACTACACCTCGATCTTCAAGGACTCACGGATCCTCAAGGTCACGCCCTACCCGGAGGGGGCGCCGCGGCCCGCGGGGATGGTCATGACGGTGGAGTTCGAGATCGCCGGGCAGCGGTTGGTGGCGCTCAACGGCGGGCCGGAGTTCACGTTCAACGAGGCCGTCTCGCTCAACGTCGGCTGCGAGGACCAGGAGGAGGTCGACTACTACTGGACCCGGCTCGCCGAGGGCGGCGAGGAAGGCCCCTGCGGCTGGCTCAAGGACAAGTTCGGCGTGTCCTGGCAGGTCGAGCCGCGCATCCTCGGGGAGATGATGGCCAGCCCGGAGCCGGAGCAGGCGAAGCGGGTCACCGAGGCCATGCTCAAGATGAAGAAGATCGACGTGCAGGCGCTGAAGGACGCGTACGAGGGGTGAGGCGACCCTCTCGGCCCGGACCCCGGCTGGCTGAGCCGGCCGGGGCACCCCCTGGAGGAGACCATGACCGCCACACCTCCCGAGTGGCTCTGTCCGCCGCGCGCCAGCGGGTGGGAGGCCGACGACCTCGACCACATTCCGAACCTCCCCCGCCACACCGAGCTGATCGACGGAGCGTTGATCTTCAGGGTGCGCCCCCAGCGGCTCTGGCACGCCCGCGTCATCCGTCGTCTGGCGGCCGCTCTGGAGGACCGGGCGCCGGCCGGGCGGACCGTCGAAGCGCAGATGACGGTGCGGCTGAGCACCAAGAGCCGTCCCGAGCCGGATGTCGTCGCGGCCAGGGTGGCCTACGAACCGGACCGCACCTGCTTCCTTCCCGAAGAGGTCGACCTCGTGGTCGAGGTCGTCTCCGACGAGTCGCAGGAGCGTGACCGGGAGACCAAGCCCTTCAAGTACGCGCGTGCCGGGATCCGGTACTTCTGGCGTGTCGAGGAGGAGCACGGGCTGCCCGTCGTCCATACCTACGAACTGGACGACACGACACGGACCTATGTGGCCACGGGTATTCATCGGGAGCGGGTCAAGGCCGCGGTCCCGTACGACCTCGACATCGACCTGGCGCGTCTCCTGCGCTGACGGCCGTCCGGCCCTCGGGGCGTACGACCAAGGGCCGAGATCGTTTGCGTCGCACGACAGGGGCCATCCTCGGTTACGCCTCTTACTCTGGGGGTCATGAGCGCCTTGGAGCCCCCCGACACCGCCCCCGACACCGACATCGACCGGCCGAAGAGCCCCGGGGGCGGTGTTCTCGACCGGGCGCACCGGGCGTTGAGCATCGGGATCGTCTCCGTCGTCCTGTTGATCGCGTTCGAGGCGACCGCCGTCGGTACGGCGATGCCGGTCGCGGCGCGGGAGCTGAACGGGGTGGCGCTGTACGCGTTCGCGTTCTCCGCGTACTTCACCACCAGCCTCTTCGGCATGGTGCTGGCCGGCCAGTGGGCCGACCGGAAGGGGCCGCTCGGTGCGCTCGCCACCGGGATCGCCGCCTTCGGGGCCGGGCTCGTGCTGTCGGGCACGGCCGGCACGATGTGGCTGTTCATCGCCGGGCGCGCGGTGCAGGGTCTCGGCGGCGGGCTGGTGATCGTCGCCCTGTACGTGGTCGTCAGCCGCGCCTACGCCGAGCACCTGCGGCCCTCGATCATGGCCGCGTTCGCGGCGAGCTGGGTGATCCCGTCGGTCGTCGGGCCGCTGGCCTCCGGGACCGTCACCGAGCAGCTCGGGTGGCGCTGGGTGTTCCTGGGCATTCCCGCGCTCGTCGTGTTCCCGCTGGCGCTCGCGCTGCCCGCGATCCGCCGCATGGCGTCGGGTCCGGCCGACCCGTCGGCGCCGGCCGGGCCGCTGGACGCGCGGCGGCTGCGGCTGGCGTTCGGGATCTCGCTGGGCGCCGGACTGCTGCAGTACGCCGGGCAGGAGCTGCGCTGGCTGTCGCTGGCCCCGGCCGTCGTGGGCGCCGCGCTCCTCGTACCCGCCGCACGAGGGCTGCTGCCGCGCGGCATCCACCGGGCGGCGCGCGGCCTGCCGGCGGTGGTGCTGCTGCGCGGTGTGGCGGCCGGCGCGTTCATCTCGGCCGAGTCGTTCGTGCCGCTGATGCTGGTCACCGAGCGCGGGCTGAGCCCCACGCTGGCCGGGCTCTCGCTCGCGGTGGGCGGCGCCACCTGGGCGCTGGGCTCCTTCGTCCAGTCCCGGCCCCGGGTGGAGCCGTACCGGGAACGGCTCATGGTGCTCGGCATGCTGCTGGTGACGCTGGCCATCGCGGTGGTGCCGTCGGTGCTGATCCCCTGGGTGCCGGTGTGGATCGTGGGCGTGGCCTGGGGCTTCGGCTGCCTCGGCATGGGCATGGTCATCGCCTCGACGAGCGTGCTGCTGCTGAAGCTGTCGGCCCCCGAGGAGGCCGGCTCGAACTCCGCCGCGCTCCAGATCTCGGACGGCCTGTCGAACGTCCTGCTGCTCGCCGCGGGCGGCGCCGCGTTCGCCGCCCTCGGAGGCGGCTCGGTGGCGGGCCACGCGGCCGCGGGCGGCTCCCACCCGGTGGCGTTCGCCGCGGTCTTCCTGCCGATGGCGGCCGTGGCGCTCTTCGGCGCGTGGGTGGCGTCCCGCGTCCGTGTGCCGGAGAGGCCCTGACACCGCGTGGTACCAGAATGACCCCACGCGGTAGTACCATTCTGGTATGGCTATGAACCTGCGTCTCCGCGACGACCAGACCGACGCCCTGAAGCAGCGCGCCGAGCAGGAGGGCGTCAGTATGCACGCCATAGTGCTCAAGGCGGTCGACGACTACCTGGCGCGCACCGCTCAGGAGGCCATCGTGCGCAAGACGGCCAAGGAGCAGGCGGCGAAGTGGCACGAACTGCTGGAGCGGCTCAAGTGACGTGCATCTACCTGACCGCCGAGGACGTCCTGACCATCGCCGAGTACGCGATCGATGACCAGGACGTCGTCGTCAGGGACGCGGGACTCCTGGAATCGGCGGTGCACCGCCCCTCGGCCGCCATGTTCGGTCAGGAGGCCTACCCCGATCTCATGGAGAAGGCCGCCGCGCTCCTCCAGTCCCTAGCGATCAACCCCCCGTTCTTCGACGGCAACAAACGGACTGCCTGGCTTTCGTGCGTGACGTTCCTGGCCATGAACGGCGTGAACCTCCGCCCCGACATCGACGCCGCTGAACGGCTCGTCGTCGACGTCGCCACAGGCCGGGCGGACGAGGTGAAGGGCATCGCCGACCGGCTGACCGAACTGGCGATGTGACACACCTCGCACTCCCCGAGGTCACGGCCCCGTTCCGCCCGGGGTGGCGCCGGGCCACCGGTAGGGTGGCCCGGTTGTCGTACGCGAGTCCTCGTGCGACCGAGACCCGAGTGCCGAGAGCCCCGAATCGGAGACCGTGACTACTACCGCCTCCCATCACCTCTCACCCGCCTTCCCCGGCCGCGCCCCCTGGGGCACCGCCAACAAGCTGCGCGCCTGGCAGCAGGCCGCGATGGAGAAGTACATCCAGGAGCAGCCGCGCGACTTCCTCGCGGTCGCGACGCCCGGCGCCGGCAAGACGACCTTCGCGCTGACGCTCGCCTCCTGGCTGCTGCACCACCACGTCGTCCAGCAGGTCACCGTCGTCGCCCCGACCGAGCACCTGAAGAAGCAGTGGGCCGCCGCCGCCGCGCGGATAGGCATCAAGCTGGACCCGGAGTACAGCGCCGGGCCGCTCAGCAAGGAGTACCACGGTGTGGCGGTGACGTACGCCGGTGTCGGTGTGCGGCCGATGCTGCACCGCAACCGCTGCGAGCAGCGCAAGACGCTCGTCATCCTCGACGAGATCCACCACGCCGGTGACTCGAAGTCCTGGGGCGAGGCCTGCCTGGAGGCGTTCGAGCCGGCCACGCGGCGGCTCGCCCTCACCGGTACGCCGTTCCGGTCGGACACCAACCCGATCCCCTTCGTCACGTACGAGGAGGGCAACGACGGCATCCGGCGGTCGGCGGCCGACTACACGTACGGCTACGGCAACGCCCTCGGCGACGGCGTCGTCCGGCCCGTGATCTTCCTCAGCTACAGCGGCAACATGCGCTGGCGCACCAAGGCCGGCGACGAGGTCGCCGCCCGCCTCGGTGAGCCGATGACCAAGGACGCGGTCTCGCAGGCCTGGCGCACCGCCCTCGACCCGCGCGGCGACTGGATGCCCAACGTCCTGCGCGCCGCCGACCAGCGGCTCACCGAGGTCCGCAAGTCCATCCCGGACGCCGGCGCGCTCGTCATCGCCTCCGACCAGGACTCGGCGCGCGCGTACGCCAAGCTCATCCGGGAGATCACCGGACACGGCGCGACCGTCGTGCTCTCCGACGACGTGGGCGCCTCGAAGCGGATCGACGAGTTCAGCGACGGCGACGACCGGTGGATGGTCGCCGTCCGTATGGTGTCCGAAGGTGTCGACGTGCCCCGGCTCGCCGTCGGCGTGTACGCCACGACCATCTCGACGCCCCTGTTCTTCGCGCAGGCCGTCGGGCGTTTCGTACGGTCCCGCAGGCGCGGCGAGACCGCGTCGGTCTTCCTGCCCACCATCCCCATGCTGCTCGGCTTCGCCAACGAGATGGAGGTCGAACGCGACCACGTCCTCGACCGGCCGAAGAAGGAGGGCGAGGAGGACCCGTACGCCGAGTCCGAGAAGGAGCTGGACGAGGCGAACAAGCAGCAGGACGAGGACACCGGCGAGCAGGACATGCTGCCGTTCGAGGCGCTGGAGTCCGACGCCGTCTTCGACCGCGTCATGTACAACGGCGCCGAGTTCGGCATGCAGGCCCACCCCGGCAGCCAGGAGGAGCAGGACTACCTCGGCATCCCCGGCCTGCTGGAGCCCGACCAGGTCCAGCTGCTGCTCCAGAAGCGGCAGGCCCGGCAGATCGCGCACAGCCGGCAGAAGCCCGCCGAGGAGGCGGACCTGCTGGAGCTGCCCGCCGAGCGGCGCCCCGTCGTCTCCCACAAGGAGCTGATGGAGCTGCGCAAGCAGCTGAACACGATGGTCGGCGCGTACGTACACCAGAGCGGCAAGCCGCACGGCGTCATCCACACCGAGCTGCGGCGCGTGTGCGGCGGGCCGCCCAGTGCCGAGGCCACGGCGGGGCAGATCCGGGAGCGGATCAAGAAGGTCCAGGAGTGGGCCACCCGTATGCGGTGACGTCCCGCGCCACGCCGGCATGCCCCGGAGCCGTGAACCGCCTTTCAGGTCAGGCTTCGGGGCATCTCCATGAGAAGGCGTACATACGGGGATGAACTCCCCATCCACGCCCGGATTCTGGACGAGGTCTTCCGCTGAGCGGAGAGGGTCGCTACTGTCCCGGGCACATGCAAACGCCCCGTGGCAGCGCCGCCGCGGAGCGCAGCCGGTGTGCCATGGCCTGCCGGCGGCCTCTCGGTGCGACGCCTCATGGGACAGGTGTCGCCGAAGCGTTGAGAGTGTCCGCCGTCACTCACTCCGAAGGAGAGGGCGTCGTGACCGCGGAAACCTCCCAGACGCTCGACCGGGGACTGCGCGTCCTCAAACTGCTCGCCGACACCGACCACGGGCTGACCGTCACCGAGCTGTCCAACCGGCTCGGTGTCAACCGCACCGTCGTCTACCGTCTGCTGGCCACACTCGAACAACACGCCCTGGTCCGCCGCGACCTGGGCGGACGTGCCCGCGTCGGGCTCGGTGTGCTGCGGCTCAGCCGCCAGGTCCACCCCCTGGTCCGCGAGGCCGCGCTGCCGGCACTGCGCTCCCTGGCGGAGGACATAGGGGCGACCGCCCACCTCACCCTCGTGGACGGCGCCGAGGCCCTGGCCGTCGCGGTCGTCGAACCGACCTGGACGGACTACCACGTGGCGTACCGCACCGGCTTCCGGCACCCGCTGGACCGGGGCGCGGCGGGCCGCGCGATCCTGGGCGCGCGCCAGGGCGGGCTCACCGAACCGGGGTACACCCTCACGCACGGCGAGCTGGAGGCCGGCGCGAGCGGCGCGGCCGCCCCGCTGCTCGGGGTGACCGGCATCGAGGGCAGCGTCGGTGTCGTCATGCTGACGGACGCGGTACCGGAACGCGTCGGCCCCCGCGTGGTCGACGCGGCCCGCGAGGTGGCGGACGCCCTGCGCTGAGACGCCGTGCGGCTGCAGACGCCCTGCGCTGATACAGGACGTCCTCCGTCGCACCAGGACGCCGGGACGGCCGCCCACGGGGCGGCGGCCGCGGGCGGCTAGATTGGCGGGGTGCTCTCCAGTCTCACGCGCCTCCGCGTTCCCGTCCTGTGCGGGCTGCCCGTTCTCGCGCTGCTCGCCGTCGCCGCGTTCGCGCCGCTGCCGTTCACGATCGCGCAGCCCGGTTCGACCGTGGACGTGCTGGGCGCCGAGCAGGGGCGACCGGTGATCACCATCTCCGGGGTGCCCGCGCGCAAGACCACCGGGCAGCTGCGGATGACCACCATCCAGGCCACCGGGCCCGGCGAGGACCTGGCCCTCGGTGACGTCCTGGACGGGTGGTTCCGGGACGACCGGGCCGTGCTGCCGCACGACTCCGTCTACCCGGCCGGCAAGTCGGAGGAGGAGGTCGAGAGGCACAACCTCGGACAGATGAAGAAGTCCCAGGACAGCGCCGTCACCGCGGCCCTCGCGTACCTCGGCCGGAGCGAGAAGGACATCGACGTCGAGCTGCACCTCGCCGACATCGGCGGCCCCAGCGCCGGCCTGCTCTTCTCGCTCGGCATCGTCGACAAGGTGGCCGGCGACGGGGCGCGCGGCGACCTCACCGGCGGCCACGTCATCGCCGGTACGGGCACGATCGCCGCCGACGGCACGGTCGGCTCCGTCGGCGGGGTCTCCCTCAAGACGCAGGCCGCGGCACGCGACGGAGCGACCGTCTTCCTCGTACCGAAGGGGGAGTGCGCCGACGCGCAGGCCGAGCTGCCCGACGGCATGCGGCTGATCCCCGTGTCCACCCTGAAGGACGCCGTGGCGTCGCTGCGGGCGCTGAAGCGGGGCGGCGAGGTCCCCGGCTGCTGATCGGACACGACCTACGGCTCCGTGTCGTCCGCCGCCTGCTCCACCAGCGGGATGATCCGCAGCGGCACCGGGTTCTCCATCACGATCGCCGTCGACGCCCGGACGATCCCGTCGAACCCGACCACCCGGTCGATCACCCGCTGGAGGTCCGCGTTGGAGCGGGCCACCAGCCGGCACAGCATGTCCCCGTGGCCGGTCGTCGTGTGCAGCTCCAGCACCTCCGGCACGCCCGCCAGGTGCTCCCGGATGTCCGCGCCCTGCCCCTGCTTGATCTCCAGCGTCGCGAACGCCGTCACCGGATAGCCCAGCGCCGCCGGGTCCACCTCGGGCCCGAAGCCCCTGATCACGCCGTTCGCCTGGAGCCGGTCGAGGCGCGCCTGCACCGTGCCGCGCGCCACGCCCAGCCGCCGTGACGCCTCCAGGACGCCGATCCTCGGCTCACGCGCCAGCAGGGCGATGAGCCTGCCGTCCAGATGATCGATCGCCATGTCGCTCTCCCCGTGGTCATCCTGTACAGAACGCGCCCTCATACTGGACCGTCGCTGTACAGATTGACCAGGGGAAACGCAAACTATTGCGCAGCTTGTGGAACAGAGGCAGCCTGCGGACATGACTGAGACCCTGCATCACACCCCCGACACCGCACGGCAGGCCGACCCCTTCCCGGTGAAGGGTATGGACGCGGTCGTCTTCGCCGTCGGCAACGCCAAGCAGGCCGCGCACTACTACTCCACCGCCTTCGGCATGAAGCTCGTGGCCTACTCCGGACCGGAGAACGGCAGCCGCGAGACCGCCAGCTACGTGCTGACGAACGGCTCCGCCCGATTCGTGTTCACCTCCGTCATCAAGGCGAGCACCGACTGGGGCCGCTTCCTCGCCGAGCACGTCGCCGAGCACGGCGACGGCGTCATCGACCTCGCCATCGAGGTCCCCGACGCCCGCAAGGCCTACGCGTACGCCGTCGAGCACGGCGCCACCGGCATCGCCGAGCCGTACGAGGTGAAGGACGAGCACGGCACCGTCGTCCTCGCCGCCATCGCCACGTACGGCAAGACCCGCCACACCCTCGTCGACCGCTCCGGCTACAACGGCCCCTACCTGCCGGGCTACGTGGCCGCGTCGCCGATCGTCGAGCCGCCCGCCAAGCGCACGTTCCAGGCCATCGACCACTGCGTCGGCAACGTCGAGCTCGGCAAGATGAACGACTGGGTCGGCTTCTACAACAAGGTCATGGGCTTCACCAACATGAAGGAGTTCGTGGGCGACGACATCGCCACCGAGTACTCCGCCCTCATGTCGAAGGTCGTCGCCGACGGCACCCTGAAGGTGAAGTTCCCGATCAACGAGCCCGCGATCGCGAAGAAGAAGTCGCAGATCGACGAATACCTGGAGTTCTACGGCGGCGCCGGCGTCCAGCACGTCGCGCTCGCCACCAACGACATCGTCGAGACCGTCCGCTACATGCGGGCGCACGGCGTCCGGTTCCTCGACACGCCCGACTCGTACTACGACACGCTCGGCGAGTGGGTCGGCGACACCCGCGTGCCGATCGAGACCCTGCGCGAGCTGAAGATCCTCGCCGACCGCGACGAGGACGGCTACCTGCTCCAGATCTTCACCAAGCCCGTTCAGGACCGCCCGACGGTCTTCTTCGAAATCATCGAACGACACGGTTCGATGGGCTTCGGCAAGGGCAACTTCAAGGCGCTGTTCGAGGCCATCGAGCGCGAGCAGGCCAAGCGCGGAAACCTGTAACGGCCGCCCGCGCCCCCACACTTGTGGCCCCACGGACCTGACCCGTGGGGCCACAGGCCGCTCTGCCCCCGCCGCCCCCTACCGCCCCCGCGGCGCCCGCAGCGGCGGTTCGCCCAGCGCCGCCAGCGCCTCCCGCGCCCGCGGCGCGAACAGCGGCGAGAACTCCGGATGGACGCGCAGCGCCTCCGACAGCCGCCGCCGCGCCGCCCCCGCCATCCCCAACTCCCGCTCGATCATGCCCCGGTGGTACGAGAACAGCGCACTGCGCAGGCCCCGCTCCGTCGCCCGCCGCGCGAACGGCAGCGCCTCCCGCGCCCGCCCCGCCCGGTACAGCGCCCACCCCAGCGCGTCCGCCACCTCCACCGACCGGTGCCCCCGCCGCCACTCCGCGCGCAGCCACGTCACCGCCGCCTCCGGGTCCGCGTGGTCCGCCTCGAACCGGGCCGGCACCAGCGACGCGTTCACCCCGTGCGCGGCCTCCTCCTCCGCCAGCTCCCGCAGCCGCGCGTACTGCTCCCGCGCCTCGTCCCGCCGGCCCAGCGCCTGCAGCAGCTCGCCCGCCTCCAGCGCGTACTCCGGCAGCGGCTGCGCCTCCAGCGCCGCCCGGTAGCCCCGTACGGCCTCCTCCGTCCGCCCCAGCGCGGCCAGCGCCCGCGCCCGCCCCGCCAGCGCCGGCCCGTGGCGGGGCACCAGGTCCAGCGCCGCCGCGTGCCGCGCGGCCGCCTCCGCGGGCTCGCCCCGCTCCCACGCCAGGTCCCCCAGCCGCTGGAGGCACGCCGCCCGCTCGGCCGGCGTGTCCGCCCGGGCCACCGCCTCGGCCGCCGTCGCCGAGGCGTCCTCCCGCCAGCCGCGGTCCCGGTACACCTGCGCCGCCCGGCTCAGCGCCGTCGCCCCCGGCCGCAGCGCGCCCAGCCGGTCCGCCGCGCGCCCCGCCGACACGTGGTCGCCGAGCCCCCGGTACGCGTCGACCAGCACCGCGTACGCCTCCCAGCGCCGCGGCGACCGCTCGCGCACCGCCTCGCCCCAGCGCCGCGCCGCCGCGAAGTCGCCCCGCGCGTTGGCCAGCGCCCCCAGGCCCAGTTGCGCGTCCGCGTTGCCCTTGGCCGCCGGGTACACCGCGAGCGACCGCCGCAGCGCGCGTTCCGCCCGTGGAAAGGCCGCCGGGTCGCCCTCCCGCGTCCCGCGCTCCACGTACGCGGCGCCCAGCACCGCCCAGGACGCTTCGTCGCGCGGGTGCGCCCGCAGCCACTTCTCCCGGTCGCCGATCAGCGCGTGCAGCTCCGGCAGCGACGCCCGCGCCCCCGCGCCTGCCGCCCGCACCGCCTGCCCGGCCGCGCCCGGCGCCGGCCGCGGCCCGTCGCGCCCCGGCCCCACGAGGCCGTCCGTCGCGAACAGCGCCACCGCGCCGGCCAGCACCGCACCCGCCCCCGCCAGCAGCACCGCCCGGGACACCCGTTCCGTCTTCACACCGCTCACTGTGCGCCAGCCCGACCGGGCCACCGCGCGTACACGCCGGGTTCACACCGATGGCCCCGGATGCCAGGCTGGGATCATGGACGACCTCCTCCGGCGACTGCGTACGGGCCTTCCCGCCGAGGCCCTGATCACCGACCCCGACGTCACGGCGTCCTACGCCCACGACATGGCGAGCTTCTGTGAGGCCGGCACGCCCGCCGTCGTCGTCCTGCCGCGCACCGTCGAACAGGTCCAGCACGTGATGCGCACCGCGACCGCGCTGCGCGTCCCCGTCGTCCCGCAGGGCGCCCGTACGGGCCTGTCCGGCGGGGCCAACGCCTCCGACGGCTGCATCGTGCTGTCCCTCATCAGGATGGACCGCATCCTGGAGATCAACCCGGTCGACCGGATCGCCGTCGTCGAACCGGGCGTGGTCAACGCCGCCCTGTCCCGCGCCGTCGCCGAACACGGTCTGTCCTACCCGCCGGACCCGTCCAGCTGGGAGATGTGCACCATCGGCGGGAACATCGGCACCGCGTCCGGCGGCCTGTGCTGCGTCAAGTACGGCGTCACCGCCGAGTACGTCCTCGGGCTCGACGTCGTCCTCGCCGACGGGCGCCTCCTCACCACCGGCCGCCGCACCGCCAAGGGCGTCGCCGGATACGACCTCACCCGGCTGTTCGTCGGCTCCGAGGGCAGCCTCGGCATCGTCGTGCGCGCCGTCCTCGCGCTCAAGCCCCAGCCGCCCGCGCAGCTCGTCCTCGCCGCCGAATTCCCCTCTGCGGCCGCCGCCTGCGCCGCCGTCTGCACGATCATGGAGCGCGGCCACACCCCGTCGCTCCTCGAACTGATGGACCGCACGACGGTCCGGGCCGTCAACCGGCTCGGCAACATGGGCCTGCCCGACACCACGGAGGCCCTGCTGCTGGCGGCGTTCGACACCCCGGACCCCGCCGCCGACCTGGCCGCCGTCGGCGAGCTGTGCACGGCCGCCGGAGCCACCCAGGTCGTCCCCGCCGAGGACGCGGCCGAGTCCGAACTGCTGCTCAAGGCCCGCCGCATGGCCCTGCCCGCCCTGGAGACCGTCTCCACCGCCACGATGATCGACGACGTCTGCGTACCGCGCTCCCGGCTCGCCGAGATGCTGGACGGCACGGCCGGGATCGCCGAGCGGTACGACCTCACCATCGGCGTGTGCGCCCACGCCGGCGACGGCAACACCCACCCCGTCGTCTGCTTCGACCACCACGACCAGGACGAATCCCGGCGCGCCCGCGCGTCCTTCGACGCGATCATGGCGCTCGGCCTGGAACTGGGCGGCACGATCACGGGCGAACACGGCGTCGGCGTCCTGAAGAGGGACTGGCTCGCCCGCGAACTGGGCCCCGTGGGCGTCGAGATCCAGCAGGGCATCAAGCGGACCTTCGATCCCCTGGGCCTCCTCAACCCCGGCAAGCTCTTCTGACCCGGCGGGCTCGGGCCGGCCCCCGGGAGCCTCCGGGCCACGGCGCCGCACCCCACGGGCGGCGGCGCCGCGACAACCATCGGGGGACGTAACCGCCGTGGCGCGATGACCGGTACGGGTGTCATCCCGCTACGCCTCCGCCGAGAGCAGCTCGGCCAGTTCCTCGTCCAGGCCGAGCCGCTCCGCCTCCGTGCCCGGCGGCACCACCCGCAGCGTCCGCTCCAGCCACGCCGACACCTGCGCCGACGGGGCCTCCAGCAGGGCGTCGCCGTCCGGCGAGGACAGCGCCATCAGGACGACGCCCCGGCCGTCCACCTTCGTCGGCCAGATCCGCACGTCCCCGTGCCCGCACGGCCGGAACACCCCCTCCACCAGCAGCTCCCGCGCGAACGTCCAGTGCACCGGGTGGTCCGAGCCGACGTGGAACGCGATGTGGACGGCGAACGGGTCGGCCGTGCGGTACGTCAGCCGGGCCGGAACGGGCACGCTGCGCTCGGGCGACAGCACCAGCTTCAGCTCCAGCTCCCGCTCCACCACCGTGGTCTCGTGCATGGGTCTTCCTCCCTCTCGGCTTCAGTACGGCCCCGCGACGGGGCGCGCTCAGAGGGAGAGAGCCGCCTTCCCCGTTCTCATTACGCGACTTTCACCGGCGAATTTCTGTTACTTTGCGTGACACAGCTGTGACCGGATGGCGGCCCCCGCGATCGGAGGGGTCCGGGGGCATCCGGCGGTCTGATAGATGTGGTGCCTTGAATTGAGGCCCTCGAGGAGATACGGGACCACGGTGATGAGCGCCCCAACCCCGGCAACCGGCGACGGCAGCCCCCAGGCTGGGTACTACCCAGACCCCTCCATTCCTGGATACATCCGGTACTGGAACGGTGCCGCGTGGGTGCCCGGGACCAGCCGTCCCGCGCCCAAGGACGGCGAGGCGATGCCGACGCCACCGGCCTCGGCGGTCGCCGCCGCCCCGGCGCCCGCCCCGTCGGCGCCCTCGCCGGCGCCGGTGCCGGCCGTCGAGGAGACCGGGCCGGTGTTCCTCGACGAGGAGCCGGACCCCGCGTACCGGACGGGCCCCGAACCGGAACGGGAAGCGGAACGCGCCTCCAGGCCCGACCCGGAGCCCGCGTCGGCCTGGCAGGCGGACGCCTCCCGGCAGACGGGCTTCGGCGGTGACCGCGACCGCCGGGTCTCCTGGGGCTCGGAGGGTGCCCGCGACCCGCGTCTCCCGGCCGCCGCGGCCGACCCGACGGGCGGCGCGCTGCCCGGCGTACGCCGCGTGGAACCCGAAGCGGAACCGGCGGCGCCGACACCGCGCGCCCCGGTCGCCGAGGGCACGGTGACCATCCGCGCGACCCAGCCGCGCACCCCGCAGCAGCAGCCGCAGTCACCCCGGAACTCCGGGGCGCCGCAGGGCCCGCAGCTCCCCGCGCAGCCCCAGGCCCAGGCCCAGGCACAGGCCCAGGCCCGGCCCGCCGCGCAGCAGGCCCAGCAGCAGCCGGGCCCGGCCCAGGCGGCCGCAGCGGCCACTCCCCTGACGTCCGGCCCCGGAGGCGGGGCCTCCTCCTGGGCCCAGCAGGTGCACCAGCTCGCCCAGCCGCAGGTCCCGGCGCAGCCGCAGCAGCCCCAGGCCGCCTCGCCGGCCCAGCAGCACGTCCCGGCCGCCGCGGCGCAGCCCGTGGATCCGGCGGGCAACACACCGGTCATGCCGTGGAAGCCCCCGGTCGACGACCCGTTCCTGCGGGCCGCCCAGGCCCAGGCCAATGCCCGTCCGGCCGGTCTCGGCAAGCGCCTGGTGGCGCGGCTCGTCGACACCGTCGTCCTCGGCGCGCTCGTCGGCGCCGCCGCCGCCCCGTTCGTCATGAGCGGCGTCGACCACATCATCGGCAAGATCGAGCAGGCCGAGCGGTCCGGTGAGACCGTGACCGTCTGGCTGATCGACTCCACGACGTCCCTGCAGTTCGGCATCGCGCTCGCCCTGCTGCTGGTCCTCGGCGGGCTCTACGAGGCGCTGCCGACCGCCAAGTGGGGCCGCACGCTGGGCAAGAAGCTGTGCGGCATCCAGGTGCGGGACATCGAGTCGCACGAGCCGCCGTCGTTCGGCGCGGCCCTGCGCCGCTGGCTCGTCTACGGCGTACTCGGACTTCTCGTGGTCGGTATCGGGAACGTCCTGTGGTGCCTGTTCGACCGGCCCTGGCGCCAGTGCTGGCACGACAAGGCGGCGCGCACCTTCGTGGCGAAGCCGTAAGGACGTTCCCCGAACGGCACGGTCCCCCGAACGGCACGTGACCGGATGCGGGTGTCGGCGGGGCGGGTTGCACTGCCCCCATGAGCAACGAACCGCCGACGCCCGGTCAGCCGCCCGACGAGGACCCCTTCCGCAAGCCGCCCCCGGACTCCACCCCGCCCTCGGGACCCCCACCGCCGCCACCGCCCTCCGGCGGAGGCGGCGCCCCGCCTCCGCCACCGCCGCCCCCACCCCCGCCGGGCGGCGGCGGGCCGTACGGCGGCGGCCCCTACGACCGGGGCCCGTACGGCGGCGGGCCCTACGGCGGTGGCCCGTACGGTTACGGCGGGACCGATCCGCTCGCCGGGATGCCCCCGCTCGCCGACACCGGCAAGCGCATCCTGGCCCGTATCGTCGACTGGCTGATCATCGTCGTACCGCTCGCGCTCATCGGCATCCCGTTCGACATCTACCGGCGCGTCTCGGAGGACTCCGACGACGTGGCCGAGGTGTGGCAGACCGGCGAGGGCAACCAGTGGGTCTTCCAGCTCATCTCGATCGTCGCGTACGTCGCGTACGACACGTACTTCACCCAGCGGAACGGGCAGACGCTCGGCAAGCGGCTGATGGGGCTGCGGGTGGCGATGCTCAACGACGGCAGCGTGCCGACCGTGAACGCGTCCCTGATCCGGGCGCTCGTGCTGTGGCTGCCCGCGCTGATCTGCTGCGCCTGTCTGTGGCCGCTGCTGCTGCTCATCCTGATCGTCGTCGACAAGCCCTACAAACAGGGCCTGCACGACAAGGCCGCGAAGACCGTGGTCGTGTCGACGGCGCACTGAGCGGGCGCGGTGCGCGCGGTCCCGGGCGTCGGCGGGCCCGGGCTGTCGGCGGAGGCGCCTCAGTGGCGCAGGGAGTGCTCGCCCGTACGGGCGCGGGCGCGCGGGCCGGGCACCCGCGCCGAGGGGCCGGAGACGGCTGCGGAGGCGGCCGCGGCCCTCGCCCGCCGGACGGGCGCGGCGAGCGTGACGAGCAGGCCGAGCAGCAGGGCGACGACGCCGATGAGGGCGACGCCGGCACCGGCGGGGTCGAAGAGGAGGAGCAGGGCGACGGTCGAGCAGACGACAGTGGCCGAACCGTAGGCGAGCTGTGCGGCGGTCGGACGCGGCATGGCGGTTTCCGTCCTCGGTTGATGGAGTCTCGCGCGGTCGCACTGATTGACGACTCTACGACCGTGGATGCCCGGGAGGAACCGGCAGTAAGCGTGACCTAACCCACGGTGCAGAGCGCAAGGGGCGCACGGGGGCACCCGCCCCCGGACCGGCCGTGCACCGGCGGGATCTGACGACCCATATGCCTTGCAGTGGGGCAATACGGCCTGTGGTGACCGCAGCGGCGGGCGGGTGCCGCTCGCCACACCGAGAGGTGTCCGTTATCCGGACGGCGTTGTCCACATAGGGGCTTGGCCTGTTCAAGTCAAGACTGTCTTTTCTCGCGTAAGTCCGGTCGAATGTCGTCACTTGTGGCGCGACACCGCACGCGGATAACACTGAGACCCCCCATCCGCGTCAGGCGGTGCGCAGGGGAGGAAACAACAAGTGACCAGCAGACGACGGGCGTTCCGTGCGTCCGCGGTGATCGTGGCGCTCGCCGCGACCGCGGCCACCGCCGGCGCCCTCACCACGGCACACGCCGACAACCGCCCCGACGCGGGCATCGAGCGCGTCGACCCGGCCCCCGGCTCCGGCGCCGAGCACGGCCACGACCACGCGGCCGGCGTCGACCACGACCTGGAGGGCCCCTTCAGCGAGCAGCAGGCGCAGCAGCGCCAGGCGGCGCTGGAGCAGGTCCTGTCCGGCGAGTCCAAGGTGGAGCGCCGCGGCGCCTCCCAGGTCGTCAAGCTCGACGCGAAGAAGTACGTCGAGCTGGGCCGGGAGAAGACCGACAAGATCTTCACCATCCTCGTCGAGTTCGGTGACAAGGTCGACAACACGACCCTCGTCGACCGCAAGGACGACGACACCGACGAGCTGAAGCCGAAGTTCGGCGGCACGCCCGGCCCGCTGCACAACCAGATAGCCAAGCCGGACCGGACGCAGGACAACTCGACGGCCTGGCAGGCGGACTACGACCAGAAGCACTTCGAGGACCTGTACTTCGGTACCGGCAAGGACGCGAAGGGCAACCAGAAGCACTCGCTCAAGACCTACTACGAGCGCACCTCCTCCGGCCGCTACTCGGTCGACGGCGCGGTCTCGGACTGGGTGAAGGTCGAGTACAACGAGGCCCGTTACGGCTCCAACTACTGCGGCCAGACCAACTGCGCCAACGTGTGGGACGCGGTCCGCGACGGCGTCAACGCCTGGGTCGCCGACCAGAAGGCCAAGGGCAAGACGGACGCCGAGGTCAAGGCCCAGCTGGCGCAGTACGACCTCTGGGACCGCTACGACTTCGACGGCGACGGCAACTTCAACGAGGCCGACGGCTACATCGACCACTTCCAGATCGTCCACGCGGGCGAGGACGAGTCGGCCGGCGGCGGCGTCCAGGGCACCGACGCCCTGTGGGCCCACCGCTGGTACGCGTACGGCACCAACGCCGGCAAGACCGGCCCGGAGAACAACAAGGCCGGCGGTACGCAGATCGGCGACACCGGCATCTGGGTCGGCGACTACACGATGCAGCCGGAGAACGGCGGCCTCGGCGTCTTCGCCCACGAGTACGGCCACGACCTCGGCCTGCCGGACCTGTACGACACCTCCGGCGCCAAGGGCGCGGAGAACTCCACGGGCTTCTGGTCGCTGATGTCGTCCGGCTCCTGGCTGGGCACCGGCAAGGACTCCATCGGCGACATGCCCGGCGACATGACCGCCTGGGACAAGCTGCAGCTGGGCTGGCTCAACTACGAGAAGGCCAAGGCCGCCACGAAGTCCAAGCACAAGCTGGGCGTCGCGGAGTACAACACCAAGAACCCGCAGGCGCTCGTCGTCGAGCTGCCGAAGAAGAAGGTCACCACCCCGATCGTCAAGCCGGTCGAGGGCTCCACCCAGTGGTGGAGCAACATGGGCGACGACCTGAAGAACACCCTCACCCGCTCGGTCGACCTGACCGGCAAGTCCAAGGCCGAGCTGTCCCTCGACGGCTGGTGGGACATCGAGGCCGAGTACGACTACCTGTACGCCGAGGTCTCCACGGACGGCGGCGCCCAGTGGACCGCCCTGGACGGCACCGCCGACGGCGCGGCCCTGCCCAAGGACGCGAGCGGCGCGACCGGTCTGACCGGCGTCTCGGAGAAGTTCAAGAAGCTCGTGTACCCGCTCGACGCGTACGCCGGCAAGAAGATCGACATCCGGTTCCGCTACCAGACCGACGGCGGCGTGGCCCAGAAGGGCTTCGCGGCGGACAACATCGTCGTGACGGCGGACGGCGCCCCGGTCTTCTCGGACAACGCCGAGACCGAGGCCGCGGGCTGGACCTCGAAGGGCTTCTCCCGCATCGGCGAGGCGATCACCGACGAGTACCCGCAGTACTACATCGCGGAGAACCGCCAGTACGTCTCGTACGACGCGACGCTGAAGGTCGGCCCGTACAACTTCGGCTTCGCGGGCACGAAGGACAGCTGGGTGGAGCACTACCCGTACCAGACCGGCCTGCTGATCTGGAAGTGGGACACCTCCCAGAAGGACAACAACACCGCCACCCACCCGGGTGAGGGCATGATCCTCCCGATCGACGCCCACGCGACCCCGCTGACGTGGGCGAACGGCACGCTGATGCGCAACCGCATCCAGTCGTACGACGCGCCGTTCAGCCTGTACCGCACGGACCGCGTCACCCTGCACAACGCGAGCGTCGAGCAGCGCATCGGGGGCCTGCGCGGCAACCCGGTCTTCGACGACCGCAAGGGTGTCTACTGGTTCGAGAGCAACCCGCGGGCCGGTGTCAAGGTAACTGACACCAACACCCGGATCGCGATCGTCAAGCAGCCGATGAACGGCCAGACGATCACCGTCCAGGTCGGCCCGTCGACGAAGTAACAGCATCGTCGCAGGTCAAAGCGTGATCGGCCGTCGCCCTCTAGCGGGCGGCGGCCGATCGTGTTTAGGTGCACGTGCCAGTTTCTTATTGACACACGTTTCACGGGGGAGCGGTTCGGCATGCCCGGTGGTGGTTTCTGCAAGTTGCCCGGCGGCAGCGTGGTGGTCGCGCTCAGCCTGCCCAGCCCGGCCGTCGAGGGCGCCACGGTGCGCGTCCTCGTCCACGCGGCCAACCGGCCCCGCGCCCTGACCAGGCTGCGGAACCTGGGGCTGCGGGCGGTGTACCTGCGCGGCAACCTCCACCCGCCGACCCCGGACGAGATCACGGCGGTCCTGCACCACCCGGACGGGCTGCTGTGGCGTACGACGCCCGGCCACGCCCAGGAGCTGTGGCACCCGATACGGGCGCTGCTCCACCCCGAGCGCCACGACCGCCCGCGGACGGCCCCGGAACTCCCCTGACGGCCGCTGCGGGCCTCAGACGACCGGCTTGCCCGCCAGCTCCACGCCGGCGGCCCGCAGGTCCTCCAGCGCCTTGAGGGTCGTCTCCTCGGAGACCCCGGCGGTGAGGTCCAGCAGCACCTGCGTCCGGAAGCCCTCGGCCGCCGCGTCGAGGGCGGTGGCCCGCACGCAGTGGTCCGTGGCGATGCCCACGATGTCGACCTCGGCGACGTCGTGGGCGCGCAGCCAGTCCGCGAGCCGCACGCCGTTCTCGTCGGTGCCCTCGAAGCCGCTGTACGCCGCCTCGTGGGCGCCCTTGTCGAAGACGGCCTCGATCGCGCCCGACGCCACGGCCGGCGCGAAGTTCGGGTGGAAGCCGACGCCCTCGGTGCCCGCGACGCAGTGGGCCGGCCAGGACCGCACGAAGTCCGGGTCCGTGGAGAAGTGGTCCCCCGGGTCGATGTGGTGGTCCCGGGTGGCGACGACGTGCCGGTAGACGACCCCGGCGGACTCGCCGACCAGGTCCGTGATGGCGGCGGCGACGTCCGCGCCCCCCGCCACCGCGAGGCTGCCGCCCTCGCAGAAGTCGTTCTGAACGTCGACGACGATCAATGCGCGGTGCATGGCGGTTGTCCTTCGGTGGGGGAGCGGTGGATGGTCATGAACACTTGGGGATGATTTCGAGCGTAGAGACTTCCCGCCCCCAACGGGAGAGGGCGCCACCACCCCGCGGGGCGCCGCCCCTACGCCGTGTACTCCGTCACGATCACCGGCTCGCCCCGCGACAGCTGCACCGCCGACAGCGGCAGCGCGTCCCGCGCGGCGATGTGCCGCTCCCGCGCCGCCTCCAGCGGCTCGCGCGCCACCACCTCGCCCGCCTTCACGAGCTGGACCAGCAGCTGCCGGTCCACCAGCTCGTCCGGCACGGCGCCGGTGCCGACGACCTCCGCCTCGGCGACACCGTCGGCGTCCACCCGCCGCGCGGCCCACTTGCGGCCGCCGACCGACGCCTTGCCGCCCAGCGACTTCTTGGCCACCGGCCGCAGCGGCGCCGCCGGGTCCGCCGAGTCGGCGCGGGCGACCAGCTTGTAGACCATCGAGCACGTGGGGTGCCCGCTGCCGGTCACCACCTGCGTACCGACGCCGTACGCGTCGACCGGCGCGGCCGCCAGGGAGGCGATCGCGTACTCGTCGAGGTCGGAGGTGACGACGATCCTCGTGTCCCGCGCCCCCAGCTCGTCCAGCTGCTGCCGCACCCGGTGGGCCACCAGCAGCAGGTCGCCCGAGTCGACGCGGACCGCGCCCAGGCCGGGCCCGGCGACCTCGACTGCGGCCCGCACCGCCTCGGCCACGTCGTACGTGTCGACCAGCAGCGTCGTGCCCCGGCCCAGCGTGTCCACCTGCACCCGGAACGCGTCCCGCTCGCTGTCGTGGAGCAGGATGAACGCGTGCGCCGAGGTGCCGACCGTCGGGATGCCGTACCGGAACCCGGCCGCCAGGTCGGAGGTGGAGCCGAAGCCGCCCACGTACGCCGCCCGGGCCGCGGCCACCGCCGCCAGCTCGTGGGTGCGCCGGGCGCCCATCTCGATCAGCCCCCGCCCGCCGGCCGCCACCGCCATGCGGGAGGCCGCGGCCGCGATGGCCGAGTCGTGGTTGAGGATCGACAGGATCACGGTCTCCAGCAGCACGCACTCGGCGAACGACCCCTCGACCCGCAGCACCGGCGAGCCGGGGAAGTACACCTCGCCCTCGGGGTAGCCCCAGATGTCGCCGCCGAAGCGGTAGTCGGCCAGCCAGGCGAGCGTGTCCTCGTCGACGACGCCCCTGGCCCGCAGGAAGCCCAGCACGTCGGGGTCGAACCGGAAGTTCTCCACCGCGTCCAGGACCCGGCCGGTGCCGGCCACGACGCCGTAGCGGCGGCCCTCCGGCAGGCGCCGGGTGAAGACCTCGAAGACCGAGCGCCGCTCGGCCGTACCGCCCCGCAGCGCGGCCTGGAGCATGGTCAGCTCGTAGTGGTCCGTGAACAGCGCCGTGGACGGGACGCCCACCCGTCGCCCACCACCACCCTTCTGAGGAAGCGCTTCGCGCGCGTTTTCATCTGGCAGCCTGAGCTCCGAAGCGTTCATGGGGGGATGCTACCCCGAATACTCGTCAGAGTGACGATTTCTCGGACGCCCCCTTGTGCGGCGCCCCGTTTGTGCGGCGGCCCACCCCGAGTGGCAGCATTGGGGGAGTGAGTGTTGCTCCCGTAGAGATCGAACGCACCCAGCCGGCAGAAGAGAGCTTCGCCGTCACCGAGCCCGACGTGCCGTGGGTGACGATTGTCCACAACGACCCGGTCAACCTCATGAGCTACGTCACCTACGTCTTCCAGGCGTACTTCGGCTATTCCAAGGACAAGGCGCACAAGCTGATGCTGGACGTGCACCACAAGGGCAGGGCCGTGGTCTCCAGCGGCACCCGCGAGGAGATGGAGCGTGACGTGCAGGCGATGCACGGGTACGGGCTGTGGGCGACCCTCTCCCAGGACCGCGGCTGATGAGCGGCCACTTCGAGGCGCTGCCCGGCGGTGGCGCGGCGGTCCCGCTCGACGAGGTCGAGGTCGCCATCCTGCGCTCCCTCGCCGTCCAGATGCTGGAGCTGATCGGGCCCGGTGACGAGCCGGCCAAGGGCGAGGACCCGCTGGCCGCCCTGTTCCAGGACGGCCCCAGCCGGCCGCCGTCCGACCCGGCGCTCGCCCGGCTCTTCCCCGACGCGTACGGCGACGGCGACGAGGAGCTGCGTGCCGCCTCCGCCGAGTTCCGCCGCTACACCGAGAACGACCTGCGGGCCCGCAAGCGCGAGGACGCCCTCACCGTCGTCCGCAGCCTGGACGGCATGGTCATGGGCGAGGAGGGCGGCCGCCTGGAGCTGACCCCCGAGCAGTCCCGCAGCTGGCTGGGCGCGCTCAACGACCTCCGGCTGACGATCGGCACCCGGCTGGAGGTCACCGACGAGGACGAGGGCGGCGAGCTGTACCGCCTGCCCGACTCGGACCCGCGCAAGCCGATGGTGCTGGCGTACCTGTGGCTCGGCGCGCTCCAGGAGACCTTGGTCGAGACCCTCATGCCGTGACGGCTCCGCCGCGCGCCGTTCCCTCGGTGTTCGCTCAACGGACGCTCAAGTCCGGATAACGATCTCGTCATTTCCCGTGACCCGCTTTGGCGCGAAGGGTCCGCTTTTTCCGCATTCTCCTGTGAAGTGGGCCACAGGGCGGTTCGCCGGACATGCGGGCAGTCGTGATACATCTGCACGACCGCCGGGAGCGCCACCCATGTCTCCCGGGGGCGCCACAGCCGGCCGACCGCCGGCGGCACTCCAGCCATGTCCGGGGGGATCAGCGTGGAGAAAGGCGCACCACAAACATGACCTCTCTGCAGGTCGAAAAGGACCAGAGCGGCAACGCGGCCGCCGCCGACGGCGAGGGCTATCACCGGGGACTCGGTGCCCGCCAGATCCAGATGATCGCGATCGGCGGAGCCATCGGCACCGGGCTCTTCCTCGGCGCGGGCAAGGCCATCTCCAAGGCCGGCCCGAGCCTCATCCTGGCCTACGCCGTCGCGGGCCTCGTCATCTTCTTCATCATGCGCGCGCTGGGCGAACTCCTGATGTACCGCCCGGTGTCGGGCTCGTTCTCGGAGTACGCGCGCGAGTTCATCGGCCCCTTCGCGGGCTTCGTCACCGGATGGACGTACTGGCTCTTCTGGGTCGTCACCGGCATCACCGAGGTCACCGCGGCCGCCACCTACATGACGTACTGGTGGAACATCCCGCAGTGGATCTCCGCGCTCGCCTTCACGATCATCCTCTACGGGGCGAACCTGATCTCCGTGAAGCTCTTCGGCGAGCTGGAGTTCTGGTTCTCGATGGTGAAGGTCACCGCCATCATCGGCATGATCCTCATCTGCGCCGGCATCCTCACCCTTGGCTTCTCCGACGCCGGTGACACGGCGTCCGTGACGCACCTGTGGGCGGACGGCGGCTTCTTCCCCAAGGGCATCGGCGGGACGCTGATGACCCTCCAGATCGTGATGTTCGCGTTCCTCGCGGTCGAGCTGGTCGGTGTCACGGCGGGCGAGTCCAAGGACCCCGAGAAGACGCTGCCCAAGGCGATCAACACCGTGCCGTGGCGCATCGCCGTCTTCTACGTCGGCGCCCTGATCATGATCCTCTCGGTCGTCCCGTGGACGGAGTTCCAGCCGGGCGTCTCCCCGTTCGTCGCGGCCTTCGAGAAGATGGGACTCGGCATCGGCGCCGCCATCGTGAACTTCGTGGTCCTCACCGCCGCCCTGTCGTCCTGCAACTCGGGCATGTACTCCACCGGCCGCATGCTGCGCGACCTCGCGCTCAACGGCCAGGGCCCGAAGCTCTTCACGCGGCTGACCGCGTCCGGCACGCCGCTGATCGGCACCACGTTCTCGGCCGCCCTGATGCTCGTCGGCGTCTGGATCAACTACCAGTGGCCGGGCGAGGCGTTCGAGAAGGTCGTCTCCTTCGCCACCATCTCCGGCATGTGGGCCTGGATCATGATCCTCGTCTGCCACATCCGCTACCGCGTCAAGGCGGAGCGGGGCGAGCTGCCCGCGTCGTCCTTCAAGGCGCCCGGCGCCCCGTGGACCAGCGCGTTCGCGCTCTGCTTCATCGGCATGGTCATCATGATGATGGCCCTGGACGAGGGTGCCCGGGTCTCCCTGTACGGGGCGCCCGTGTGGGGCGTGATCCTCGGCGTCGCGTACCAGGTCCTCAAGGGCCGCGCCTCGCGCGACGAGACCGTCCGGAGCTGAGCCGGAGGGGCCGAAACCGGCCATCTGTCCAGCATGTGGGCCCTGTTGTACCGACCCTCGGTACAGCAGGGCCCGTCTGCTTATCCTGAACCCCATGCTGACCATCACACGGGCTCTGTACGACCAGATCGTCGCGCACGCCCGCGCCGACCACCCGGACGAGGCCTGCGGCGTGGTCGCGGGCCCGGCCGGCTCGGGGCGCCCCGAGCGCTTCATCCCCATGCTCAACGCCGCACGTTCGCCCACCTTCTACGAGTTCGACTCGGGCGACCTGCTGAAGCTCTACCGCGACATGGACGACCGCGACGAGGAGCCGGTGGTCGTCTACCACTCGCACACGGCGACCGAGGCGTACCCCTCCCGCACCGACGTGTCCTACGCCAACGAACCCGAGGCGCACTACGTCCTCGTGTCCACGGCCGACACCGACGGCGCCGGGCCCTTCCAGTTCCGCTCGTTCCGGATCGTGGACGGCGAGATCACGGAGGAAGAGGTCAAGGTCGTCGAGGCGTACTGACCGCACTGACCTGCCGCTCCACCCGCAGTGGTCCGCATGCCGAGCGAATATCGTCCGGCATGCGAGATCACACTCGGGCCCGGGGGCCGGGAATCGTTACGATGCCCGCATGGTTTCCATCGACGTGAGCGAACAGACGCCGGGCACCGTCCTGCTCGTGGCGCGGCTGCACGTCGACCTGTGCCGCCTCGCCAGCGCCATCTGTCCCCGCAGCGCTGCCGCCTGAGCCGCGGCCCGTCGCGCACGACCACCGCACCGCAGCACCCCGCGTGCCGCCCGCCCAGGGCGCCGCAGCCTCAAGCCCTGCCCTCTTCCGCCTTCCACAGGAGCCCACGCCATGGCCATCGAGGTCCGCATCCCGACCATCCTCCGCACCTACACCGACGGCGCCAAGGCCGTCGAGGGCAGCGGGGAGACCCTCGCCGAGCTGTTCGCCGACCTCGAGACCCGCCACACGGGCATCCGGGAGCGCATCGTCGACGGCGGCGAGCTGCGCCGCTTCGTCAACGTGTACCTGAACGACGAGGACGTCCGCTTCCTGGACGGCATCTCCACCAAGCTGGCCGACGGCGACAATGTCACGATCCTGCCGGCCGTGGCCGGCGGTATGGCCTGACATGAGGTACGACAGCCCCCTCGACGCCGTCGGCAACACCCCGCTCGTCCGGCTGCCGCGTCTGTCCCCCTCGGAGGACGTGCGCATCTGGGCGAAGCTGGAGGACCGCAACCCGACCGGCTCCGTCAAGGACCGCCCCGCCCTGCACATGATCGAGCAGGCGGAGAAGGACGGCCGCCTCACGCCGGGCTGCACCATCCTCGAACCCACCAGCGGCAACACGGGCATCTCGCTCGCGATGGCGGCCAAGCTCAAGGGCTACCGCATCGTGTGCGTCATGCCCGAGAACACCTCCCAGGAGCGGCGCGACCTGCTCGCCATGTGGGGTGCCGAGATCATCTCGTCGCCGGCCGCGGGCGGCTCCAACACGGCCGTGCGCGTCGCCAAGGAGCTGGCCGAGCAGAACCCGGACTGGGTGATGCTCTACCAGTACGGCAACCCGGACAACGCGGCGGCGCACTACACCACGACGGGCCCGGAGATCCTCGCGGACCTGCCCTCCATCACCCACTTCGTGGCCGGTCTCGGCACCACCGGCACCCTCATGGGCGTCGGCCGGTACCTGCGCGAGCACAAGCCGGACGTCAAGATCGTCGCCGCCGAGCCGCGCTACGACGACCTCGTGTACGGGCTGCGCAACCTGGACGAGGGCTTCGTGCCCGAGCTGTACGACGCCACCGTCCTCACCACGCGGTTCTCCGTCGGCTCCGCCGACGCGGTGACCCGCACCCGCGAGCTGCTCCAGCAGGAGGGCATCTTCGCGGGCGTCTCCACGGGCGCCGCCCTGCACGCCGCGATCGGCGTCGGCAGGAAGGCCCTCAAGGCGGGGGAGAGCGCCGACATCGTGTTCGTGGTCGCCGACGGCGGCTGGAAGTACCTGTCGACCGGCGTCTACACCGCCCCGACGACCGAGGCGGCCATCGAGACCCTGCAGGGCCAGCTCTGGGCCTGACGGCCCGCCCCCGGCTCCACTCCTAGTCCGCCGCCAGGTGGCGCACCTGGTCCCACACCAGTGGGTCCACACAGCCCACCCGGCGGCGGAACTCCCACAGCGGCACGTCCCGCAGCTCGTCCGTCTCCAGGAAGCTGGCCCGCCCCCGCGCGTCCCCGACGGAGCCCGGCGGCAGGGCGATCACCCCCCGCTCGTCCCGGTACTTGCTGGTGATCTTGGCGACGAGCGCCGAGTCGCCCCGTACGGCCAGGACCAGGCACGGCCGGTCCTTGGACCCCGGGCCGTCCTCGTAGGGCACGTCCGCCCACCAGATGTCCCCCGGCTCGGGCCGCCGGTCCGGTGCGCCCCGCGGCCTCGCGGGCCGCGTCGGCCGCTGCGTACGGCCGGCCGGGCGTCCCGGCGGGCGCGTACGGCCGGCGGGGCCGCGGCCGGGACCGCGTCCGGACCTGCCCCATCCGTCGGCCACCGCGACGACCAGCGCGAGGACCACCACCGCGCCGAGCGCGAGCCACCAGGACGTATCCATACCTCAGGACGTTACCGGCCCCACCGGCCGCCCGCCCGGCCGCCCCGGCCCCTCCGCGTCCATCCGAACCGGTGACAGCGCAGGTGAGTTCCCCCACAACGGGCCACTGCGGAGGAGCGCCCCGCGCCGCCGCGCCTTACGCTCGACGGACCGCACGACCTCCCCCGTCAGCGCTTCCCCGCTCCCGTCCACGGAGGTTCACGCTCCATGAAGCTCACCGTCGTCGGCTGCTCCGGGTCGTTCCCGTCCGCGGATTCGGCCTGTTCGAGCTACCTCGTAGAGGCCGACGGCTTCCGGCTGCTCCTCGACATGGGCAACGGCGCCCTGGGCGAGCTGCAGCGCCACTGCGGTCTCTACGACCTCGACGCGATCTTCCTCAGCCATCTGCACGCCGATCACTGCATCGACATGTGCGCCTACTTCGTCGCGCGGTACTACCGCCACGAGGGCGGGCGCTGCCCGGCGATACCGGTGTACGCGCCCGACGGCGCCGAGCAGCGGCTGACCACGGCGTACGCGGACACGCCGTCCGACAAGTCGATGAGCGAGGTGTTCGACTTCCACACGCTGAAGTCCGGCGCGTTCGACATCGGCCCCTTCCAGGTCCGTACGGAGCGGGTGTGCCACCCGGTCGAGGCGTACGGCATCCGGATCGAGCACGCCGGGAAGACCCTCACGTACTCCGGTGACACGGGCGTGTGCGACGCGCTGGACGAGCTGGCCGCCGACACCGACCTGTTCCTGTGCGAGGCGTCCTTCACGTACGGCAAGGAGGACATCCCCGAGCTGCACCTCAACGGCCGCGAGGCCGGCGCCCACGCGGCGCGGGCCGGGGCGCGGCGGCTGGTGCTCACGCACATCCCGCCGTGGACGGACGGCGAGCGCAACCTGGCGGACGCCCGCGCGGTCTACGACGGCCCGTCGGAGCTGGCCCGGCCGGGCGGGGTGTACGAGCTGTAGGCCGTGGCACCGCGCGTACGGCACGGGGAAGGCCCCGGAACCTTCGGGTTCCGGGGCCTTCCCGCGTCGGTGGACCGGGTCACGCCTTGGTGAGGTCCTCGACCTCCTCCTCGGGCTCGCGGCCCGGGGTGGGGAGGTTGAACTTGATGATCGCGAAGCGGAACACCGCGTAGTAGACCGCCGCGAAGGCCAGGCCGACCGGGATGATCATCCACGGCTTGGTCGCCAGGCCCCAGTTGAGGACGTAGTCGATGGCGCCGGCCGAGAAGCTGAAGCCGTGGTGCACGCCGAGGGCCCAGGTGAGGGCCATCGAGACGGCGGTCAGCAGCGCGTGGATGACGTACAGCACCGGCGCGATGAACATGAACGCGAACTCGATCGGCTCGGTGATGCCGGTGACGAACGAGGTCAGCGCGAGGGACACCATCATGCCGCCGACGACCTTGCGGCGCTCGGGGCGGGCGCAGTGGGTGATCGCCAGGGCGGCGGCCGGGAGCGCGAACATCATGATCGGGAAGAAGCCCGTCATGAACTGGCCGGCGGTCGGGTCGTTGTGGAAGAAGCGCGGCAGGTCGCCGTGCCACACGGCGCCGGCGGAGTCGGTGAAGGAGCCGATCTCCTGCCAGGCCACGGTGTTCACGAACTGGTGCATGCCGACGGGGAGCAGGCCGCGGTTGATGGCGCCGAAGATGCCGGCGCCGAGGGAGCCGAGGCCGGTCATCCACTGGCCGAAGTCGCTGATCACGCCGCCGATGGGCTCCCAGATCAGGCCGAAGACGACGCCGACGGCGGTGCCGATGAAGGCCATCAGGATCGGGACGAGACGGCGGCCGTTGAAGAAGCCGAGCCAGTCGGGCAGCTTGGTGCGGTGGAAGCGCTGCCAGGTGACGGCGGCTATCAGGCCCATCACGATGCCGCCGAGGACCTTGGGGTCGTTGTAGGTGGCGGCGATGTCCTTGCCCGCCTGGACCTTGGCCTCGGTGACCGGGAACGCGGTGAGGACGTTCTTGTAGACCAGGAAGCCGACGAGGGCGGCGAGGGCGGTGGAGCCGTCGGCCTTCTTGGCGAAGCCGATCGCGATGCCGACGCAGAACAGCAGGGGCAGGTTGGCGAAGACCGCGTCGCCGGCGGTGGCGAACACGGACGCCACCTTGTTCCAGCCGAGGCCGTCCTTACCGAAGACGTCGTCCTGTCCCAGGCGCAGCAGGATGCCCGCCGCCGGCAGTACGGCGATCGGCAGCTGCAGGCTGCGACCCACCTTCTGCAGGCCCTGGAACACGCCGGAGCCCCGCTTCTTGGCGGGGGCCGCCGTGGCGGTGGCCGTACTCATCAACTTCCTCCAGTAGGCAAGGCGCCGCCCGGGGAGAAAGGGGGACGGCGGCGTCTCGGGAAAACGCGGCACGGGGGACGCCGCGTGGTCTACACCAATTGTGGTGTAGACCTGTTGTAGCACGGTCGGGGATAGATAAGGAACCTGCGAATTCGTAACGTGACCTCCACGCCGCGTAGGCGGGGGAAACGCAGGACGAAGGGCCCCCGGACCGTACGGTCCGAAGGCCCTCTCCGTCGGGGTGCGCCGCCCTTCGCCGCCCGCTCCGCGGCTTGGTGACGTCCCGTCCTACGGCTTGGTGGTGTCCCGCTCCATCTCCGCCTCGACCTCCTCCGGCTCGCGCCCGGGCGTCTGCAGTTTGAAGACCGTGATCGCGAAGCGGAACACCACGTAATAGACGACCGCGAATCCCAGGCCGATCGGAATGATCAGCCAGGGCTTCGTGCCCAGATGCCAGTTCACGACGTAGTCGATCAAACCGGCCGAGAAACTGAATCCCGCGTGCACGCCGAGTGCCCAGGTGATCGCCATGGACGCGCCGGTCAGCAGCGCGTGCAGCCCGTACAGCAGCGGCGCCGCGAACATGAACGAGAACTCGATGGGCTCCGTGACGCCCGTGACGAACGACGTGAGCGCCACCGACAGCATCAGGCCCGCCACCTCGGGCCGCCGCTCCGGGCGGGCCGTGTGCGCGATGGCCAGGGCGGCGGCCGGCAGGCCGAACATCATGATCGGGAAGAACCCGGACATGAACTGCCCCGCCGTCGGGTCCTCCGCGAAGAACCGCGTCAGGTCGCCCTGCACGACCGTCCCGTCCGGCCTGGTGAACTCACCCGCCTGGAACCAGAAGAACGTGTTGATGAACTGGTGCATGCCGACGGGGATGAGCAGCCGGTTCGCCACCCCGAAGATCGCCGCGCCCCACGCGCCCAGGTTGATCAGCCGCTTGGCGAACCACTCCAGCGCGTCGCCGACCGGCTCCCACAGCAGCCCGAACAGCACGCCCAGCACCACGCACAGGAACGCCATCAGGATCGGCACCAGCCGCCGCCCGTTGAAGAAGCCGAGCCAGTCCACCAGCTTCGTCCGGTGGTAGCGCTGCCACACCACCGCGGTCAGCAGGCCGATCAGGATGCCGCCCAGCACGCCCGGGTTCTGCGGCACCCCCGCCGGGACGTCCTCCGTCACCGTGCCCTCGCGCGGGAACGCCGTCAGCACGCCCCGGTAGACGAGGAAGCCGACCACCGCGGCCAGCGCGGTCGAGCCGTCCGCCTTCTTCGCGAAGCCGATCGCGACCCCGATGCAGAACAGCAGCGGCAGTCCGGTCTCGCCGTTGAGGATCGCCGTGCCGCCGTTCAGCAGGACCTTCGACGTCTTCTCCCAGAACGGCCCGTCGAGGTACGCGGAGAACAGGTTGCCCAGACTCACCAGCAGACCCGCCGCCGGCAGGACGGCGACCGGCAGCTGGAGGCTGCGCCCGACCTTCTGGAGCCCCTGGAAGAGTCCGCTCCACCGGGACTTCCGCGGCGCGGCGGCGCCCTCCGTGCTCTCCGTGCTCATCGGGGGTCCTCCCGGAACGACAAGACTGGTGTAGACCAGTTGCGATAGGCTCCCCGGAGCCCGGCCGCGGGCGAGGGTGCCGGTGATCGTCATCATTGGGGACGCTGCGCAGGCTCGCTCGTGTAGATGGGCCAACCGTGAGTTACCGTGACAAACGCGGACCTACGGCGCGCCGAGACTGCGCTCTTTGAGGAACAGGGAGAAACACATGGCCAGCAAGGCTGAGAAGATCGTCGCCGGGCTCGGTGGGATCGACAACATCGAAGAGGTCGAAGGCTGCATCACCCGCCTGCGCACCGAGGTCAGTGACCCGTCCCTGGTCGACGAAGCAGCGCTGAAGGCCGCCGGCGCCCACGGCGTCGTCAAGATGGGCAGCGCCATCCAGGTCGTCATCGGCACCGACGCCGACCCGATCGCCGCCGAGATCGAAGACATGATGTGACCTGCCGCTGACCGCGCAGGCACCGCACCGGACCCGCCCCCGCACCCCGCACCCGCGGCGCAGGGAGGCGGGTCCCGTCGTACCCGGACCGCAGCCCTGGAGGGACCCGTCATGCCCGCACCCCAGCCGCCCACCTCGCCCCGGTCGCCCCACCCGCACCTGCCGACCACCCAGGCCGCCGTCGCCGCCGTGCGCGCCGTCGCCGACGCGTACGGGCTCGACCTCACCGTCACCGACGACATCGGCGCCGACCAGGTCGCCCGCCGTACCTCCGCGCCCGCCTTCGCCGTGACCGACCCCGACGGCTCTCTCCCGCACGACGCCACCGTCGAGCTGGCCGGCCCCCCGTCCGTCGCGATCCGGCTCTTCGCCGACGGCGACGCCCTGATCACCGTCGAGGGCGTCGAGTTCCACGACGTGCCCCGCGACTCCGTCCCCGCCTTCCTGCGGGCGCTCCTCGACGGATCAGCCCACGTCAAGGGCCGCTTCCTGCCGCCCGGCGAGTGGCTCACCGTCCCGCTCCCCGGCGGCGAGACCTACCGCGAGCTGATCCTCCTGCCCACCCCCACCCCCTGGCTCGTCCGCGCCGCCCGCCGCCGCCCCTGACGGGCCGGAACGGCCTCTTCCCCCGGTGGCCTACGCTCTTCCCATGTCTCGAATCGACGGCCGCACCCCCGAACAGCTCCGCCCGGTCACCATCGAACGCGGATGGAGCAAGCACGCCGAGGGCTCCGTCCTCATCTCCTTCGGCGACACCAAGGTCTTCTGCACCGCCTCCGTCACCGAGGGCGTGCCGCGCTGGCGCAAGGGCAGCGGCGAAGGCTGGGTCACCGCCGAGTACTCGATGCTGCCGCGCTCCACGAACACCCGCGGCGACCGCGAGTCGGTCCGCGGCAAGATCGGCGGCCGCACGCACGAGATCTCCCGCCTCATCGGCCGCTCCCTGCGGGCCGTCATCGACTACAAGGCGCTCGGCGAGAACACCATCGTCCTCGACTGCGACGTCCTCCAGGCCGACGGCGGCACCCGCACCGCCGCCATCACCGGCGCCTACGTCGCCCTCGCCGACGCCGTCTCCTGGGCGCAGCGGAACAAGCTCGTCAAGGCCGGCCGCAAGCCCCTCACCGGCACCGTCAGCGCCGTCTCCGTCGGCATCGTCGACGGCACGCCGCTCCTCGACCTCTGCTACGAGGAGGACGTCCGCGCCGAGACCGACATGAACGTCGTGTGCACCGGCGACGGCCGCTTCGTCGAGGTCCAGGGCACCGCCGAGGCCGAGCCCTTCGACCGCAAGGAGCTCAACGCCCTCCTCGACCTGGCCACCGGCGGCTGCGCCGACCTGGCCGCCCTCCAGCGCGGCGCGCTGGACATCACGCTCTGAGCAACCGCCCGGCACCCGCCGGGCGTCTCACCGGACACGGGCGTACGGACCGCTCCGTACGCCCGTCGCCGCGACCAGCCCCGGGAGGACACCCCACCATGCGACGCCCCTTCGCCCTCGCCGCCGCCACGGCAGCCCTCACCCTCACCGCGCTGACCGGCTGCGGCGCCCTCGACAAGGCGCTCGACTGCGCCCGCACCGCCGAGGCCATAGCGAGCAGCGTCGACCGCCTCTCCCAGGCCGTGTCCACCGCGGGCAACGACCCCACCCAGATCGAGGAGTCGCTGACCGCCATCGACAAGGAGCTGGCGAACCTCAAGGACTCGACCGACAACGCCGACCTGTCGAAGGCGGTCGACGACCTCTCCAAGGGCGTCGAGACGGTCCGTACGTCCGTGAAGAACGGCGACACGACCCCCGACATCAAGCCCGTCACCGACGCGGCCACCGAGATCGGCAAGGTCTGCACCCCGTAGATACTGGTCCCATGACCCGCCTGATCCTCGCCACCCGCAACGCCAAGAAGATCACCGAGCTGCGCGCCATCCTCGCGGAGGCCGGCCTCACCCACGAACTGGTGGGCGCCGACGCCTACCCCGAGGTCCCGGACGTCAAGGAGACCGGCGTCACCTTCGCCGAGAACGCCCTCCTCAAGGCGCACGCCCTCGCCCGCGCGACCGGCCACCCGGCCATCGCCGACGACTCGGGCCTCTGCGTCGACGTCCTGGGCGGCGCGCCCGGCATCTTCTCGGCCCGCTGGGCCGGCGCCCACGGCGACGACCGGGCCAACCTGGAGCTGCTGCTGGCCCAGCTCTCCGACATCGACGACGCCCACCGCGCCGCCCACTTCGCCTGCGCCGCGGCCCTGGCCCTCCCGGACGGCACCGAGCGCGTCGTCGAGGGCCGCCTCGACGGCACCCTGCGCCACACCCCGTCCGGCACCGGCGGCTTCGGCTACGACCCGATCCTCCAGCCGGAGGGCGAGGCCCGCACCTGCGCGGAGCTGACCCCGGACGAGAAGAACGCGATCAGCCACCGCGGCAAGGCGTTCCGCGCCCTGGTCCCGGTCATCCGCGAACTGCTCGGCTGATCCGCCGGGACGGAACGCGCAAGGCGCAGCCCCCAGGGCTGCGCCTTGTGCGGTCTCGTCGACCCGTGCGGCCGGAGGGACTCGAACCCTCACGGGTGTTACCCCACTGGGACCTAAACCCAGCGTGACTGCCAGTTCCACCACGGCCGCCGACCGCCACATCGTAGCGGCCGACGCCCGTGAGGCGGCGTCAGATCCCGAGATCCTTGATGATCTTGGCGACATGGCCGGTCGCCTTCACGTTGTACAGCGCGCGCTCGACCTTGCCCTCCTCGTCGACGATCACCGTCGAGCGGATCACGCCCGTGACCGTCTTTCCGTAGAGCTTCTTCTCGCCGAAGGCGCCGTACGCCTCCAGGACCTTCTTCTCCGGGTCGCCGACCAGCGTGACCTTCAGGCTCTCCTTCTCGCGGAACTTCGCCAGCTTCTCCGGCTTGTCCGGCGAGACGCCGATCACGTCGTACCCGGCGCCCGCCAGCAGCTCCAGGTTGTCCGTGAAGTCGCAGGCCTGCTTCGTGCACCCGGGGGTCAGCGCCGCCGGGTAGAAGTAGACGATCACCTTCCGGCCCAGGTGCTCCGCGAGCGAGATCTCGTTGCCGTCCGCGTCGGGCAGGGTGAAGGCGGGGGCGATGTCTCCGGGCTGCAGTCGCTCGCTCATGGTTCTCCGGCTCCTCACGAGGGGGTGGGCGTATACGACCGAGCCTAATGGGGGTCTGTGACAGCCCCCGGCCCGTCGAGCTGACAGACTGTCCACCACGGACCACGAGAGACCACGGAGGCAGCGCGGTGTCGGACGCCAGGACCCCTGCGCAGATCGAGGCGGACATTCTCCGCCGGCGCGAGCAGCTCGCCGTCACGCTCGACGAGATCGGCGTACGGATGCACCCGAAGACGATCATCGGGGACGCGAAGGCCAGGGTGGCGTCCACGATCGACGAGACGGCCGGCCGGGCCTTCGTCACCGTGAACCGCGTCGTCACCGATGTGAGGACCCGGTTCGTCTCCGAGGACGGCGGGCCACGCCTGGAGCGGCTGGTGCCCGTGGCGCTCGTCGCCGTCGGCGTCATCGGCCTCATCGCCGTGTCGGCGCGCAGGCACAAGGACTGACCCTCGGACGTACCGGGGCCGCCGCTCCAGGTAAGTTCGTGGGGTGAGCGAGAACACCCACGACAAGTTGCCCATCCGGATGCTGCACGACCGGGTGCTGGTCCGGTCCGACACTCCCGAGGGCGAGCGGCGGTCGGGAGGCGGCATCCTCATCCCCGCGACCGCCGCCGTAGGCCGCCGGCTGGCCTGGGCCGAGGTGGTCGCCGTCGGCCAGAACGTCCGGACCGTGGAGCCCGGGACCGGGTGCTGTACGACCCGGAGGACCGCGCCGAGGTCGAGGTGCGCGGTGTGGCGTACGTCCTGATGCGCGAGCGCGACCTGCACGCGGTCGCGGCCGACCGGTTCGAGGGCTCGAAGGACTCCACCGGCCTGTATCTCTAGCTTTGCTACCTTGGAAGACCCCCGACGAGACGCGCCGTACCGGGTCATAGGCAAAGACGACGCACCCCGTACACCGTTTCCCGCGTCTCGGAGGTGCCGTCATGGCCTGGGTCCTGCTGATCGTCGCCGGCCTGCTGGAGGTCGGCTGGTCGATCGGAATGAAGTTCACGGACGGGTTCACGCGGCTGTGGCCGAGCCTGCTCACCGGCCTCGGCATCGTCACCAGCATGGCGCTGCTGGCGCAGGCCGCGAAGACCCTGCCGATCGGCACGGCGTACGGCGTCTGGGTCGGCATCGGCGCCGCGGGCGCGGCGGTGGTCGGGATGGCGGTCCTCGGGGAACCCGCGACCGCCGCCCGGGTCTTCTTCGTCTGCCTGCTGCTGGTGTCCGTCGTGGGCCTGAAGGCCACGGGCGGCAACTAGGCCGCGCTCGGCGGTTCTTTCCCCACCCCGCCCCTTCCCGAAACCGGGGGCTCCGCCCCGGACCCCGTATCGCGCCTGAACGGCGCTCGTCCTCAAACGCCGGACGGGCTGAAAGTCAGCCCCTCCGGCGTTTGAGGAGCGGGGGGTTCGGGGGGCGGAGCCCCCCGATTCGGGAAGGGGCGGGGTGGGGAAGACCCGCCGACCGAGTTACCCCCCGGGTGCCGGGGCCGGTCCGGGGACGGGTGGCTGGCTGCCAGGGGCGGGGCCGGCCGGGTCCTGGACCGGGGCGGGCGGGCGGGCGTCGGCGGTGGTGTCCCGAGGGCCGCCCGCCGTACCCCGCCGGTCTTGGCCTCCGCGCTGCGGACCCCCGGGTCCGCCCCACCATCCCTCCTCGCGGCCGCCGTCCTCCGCGCCCCACGGCTCCTCCCACGGCTGCTCCTGCGGCTGCGGGTAACCCGTGCCCGTGCCGGGGTCGATGCCCTCGGCGACCTCCAGGTCGAAGTCCCGCGCCGCGGTGCCCTCCAGCGCCAGCTCGGTGTACCGCGCCCAGATCTCCGCGGGCGCCCCGCCCCCGTTGGTGCGCTCCAGGCCGAGCGCCCCGTACAGCGACTTCTGCGCGCCCGTCTTCGGGTCCTGCCCCATCAGCGCGACCACGGTGGCCAGGTCCGGGGTGTAGCCCGCGAACCAGGCCGCCCGGTCGTGCTCCGCCGTGCCGGTCTTGCCGGCCGCCGGGCGCCCCGCCGCCTGCGCCGCGGTGCCCGTACCGCCGTCGACGACACCGCGCAGCATCGCGGTGGTGGTGTCGGCGGCCTCCCGGCTGATCACCTGGCGGGTCCTGGCGGCCGGCAGCGGCACCGCGGTCGCGCCCTTCTCGACCTTCTCCACCAGCGTGTACGTGCCGTGCCGGCCGTGGTTGGCGAGCGTGGCGTACGCCTCCGCCATGTCCAGCACACTGGCCGTCGCCGGGCCGAGCGCGATGGACGGGGACGGGTTGAGGTCCGGCGTGTCGGCCGGCAGGCCCAGCGCGATCGCGGTCCGCTCGACCCGTGCCGGGCCCACGTCCACGGCGAGTTGCGCGTACACGGCGTTGACGGAACGGTCCGTGGCCGTGCGCAGCGTGATGCCGCCGTAGCTGACGTCGTCCTCGTTCGCCGGGGCGTAGGCGGACCCGGTCCACCCCTCGACCGGCCGCTTGTTGGTGCCGTCGTACACCGTGTCCGGGGTGATCGGCTCGCCGTGCTGGGTGGTGGAGCGGCCGTCGACGGCGGCGGCGAAGACGAACGGCTTGAACGTGGACCCGACCTGGTAGTCGCGGCGGGTCGCGTTGTTCACGTACTGCTGCGTGTAGTCGACCCCGCCGTAGAGGGCGACGACCTTGCTGGTCGCCGGGTCGATGGAGGCGCCGCCGACCCGTACGTAGCGGTCGGTCGGGTTGGTGGCCGGGTCCAGCCGGGACAGCAGCTGCTCGTCGACGGCCGCGGCGAAGGCGTCCATCTTCTCGCGCCGGAGGGTGGTGGTGATGCGGTAGCCGCCGGCGGCCAGGTCCTTCTCGTCGACGATGTGATGCCGGGTCAGATAGGAGTTCACCGCCTGGACGACGTAGCCGCGCTGGCCGCCCATGCCGTTGGTGGGCTCGGCGGGCTGCGGCATGGGGAACGTGAGGGCGGCCCGGGCCGACCGGGTGAGCCAGCGCTCCTTCACCATGGCGTCGAGCACGTAGTTCCAGCGGGCCAGCGCCCGCGCCCTGCTGCGGGGGCCCGCGGCCACGTCGTACGCGCTGGGGGCGTTGAGGAGCGAGGCGAGGTACGCGCCCTCGGCGGTGGTCAGGTACTGCGCCTCCTTGCCGTAGTAGGCGCGGGCGGCGGCCTGGATGCCGTAGGCGTTGCGGCCGTAGTAGCTGGTGTTGAGGTAGCCCTCGAAGATGTCGTCCTTCGTCTTCTCGCGGGTGAGCTTGATCGCGATGAAGAACTCCTTCACCTTCCGGGTGACGGTCCGCTCCTGCCCCAGGTAGTAGTTCTTGACGTACTGCTGCGTGATGGTCGAACCGCCCTGCGTGCCCTTGCCGGTGACGGTGTTCCAGGTCGCGCGGACCATCGCCTCCGGGTCGACGCCGGACTCGCTGTAGAAGTCCCGGTCCTCGGCGGCGAGTACCGCGTGCCGCACCGGGCGCGGGATGCGGGCGAGCGCGACGCTCTCCCGGTTGACCGCGCCCGCCTGCACGATCTGGCTGCCGTCCGCGTACAGGTACACGTTGGACTGCGCGGTGGCCGCGGCGTTCGCGGGCGGGATGTCGACGAGGTGGTAGCCGGCGAAGAACCCGCCGACGAGCAGCAGGCCGAGGAAGAGGGACGCGCCCAGCACCGTCCGCCAGGTCGGGACGAACCGGCGCCGCCCGGAGCGCCGGGCCCCCTTGCGGGCGGACGGTGTGGCGGGGGTGTGGACGGTCGGGTCGCGGGGCTCCCAGCCTCCTGACGGCTGCGGGGGGTCGTCGCTCATAGTCTTCCGGCCCTATCGCTGTCCGAGTATCACTTTTGTGTGATGTCTGAGTTGTCTGACTTTGTGTTGCTTTCACATAGTGCACCGGCCGACCGTCCAACCCGTGCATTACCGGCGCGCCTCCCGCCACGGGCAGCCGAAAAGCGGTCGCGACTCCGGCGCACGGGTGACTAGGCTCACGGACTTTGGCGTGGGCGAGGCGAAGAGGGGAGGAGACGTGCGGCTCTACGCGGCCGTGGTGGCCGGTGCCTTCCGGCGCCACGCGACCTACCGGATGGCCACCGCGGCGGGCGTGTTCACCAACACGACCTTCGGCTTCATCCTGGCGTTCACCTATATGGCCCTGTGGAACGAGCGGCCCGGCCTCGGCGGTTACGACATGGCCGAGGCCCTGGCGTACGTATGGCTGGGACAGGCGCTGCTCGCCGCGTGCTCGCTGATGGGCGGCGGCTTCGAGGACGAACTCATCGAGCGCATCAAGACCGGCGACATCGCCGTGGACCTGTACCGGCCGGCCGACCTCCAGGTGTGGTGGATGTGCGTCAACCTCGGCCGGGCCGCGTTCCAGTTGCTCGGGCGGGGCGTCGTCCCCCTGGTGGTGGGCGCGCTGGCCTTCGACATCGCGCTGCCGGAACACCCGCTGACCTGGCCGGCCTTCCTGCTGTCCGTCGCCCTCGGGGTGATGGTCGCCTTCGGCGTGTGGTTCCTGGTGGCGCTGAGCGCGTTCTGGCTGATGGACGGGGCGGGGGTGGTTCAGGTGGCCTGGCTGGCGGGGCTGTTCTTCTCCGGGATGCTGCTGCCCCTGAACGTCTTCCCGGGCGCCCTGGGCGAAGTGGCCAGGGCCCTGCCCTGGGCGTCGATGCTCCAGGTGCCGGCCGAGGTGTTCCTGGAGAAGCGCACCGGGTGGGACCTGCTCGGCGCGTACGCCTTCCAGGCGGGCTGGGCGGTCGTGCTGCTCGCGGCGGGCCGGGCGGTCCAGGCGGCGGCGACGCACCGGGTGGTGGTGCAGGGTGGCTGAGGGCCTGCGCGCGTACGCGCTGATCGCGGCCATGTGGATCCGCTCGACGATGACGTACCGCTTCTCGTTCGCGATGACGCTGCTGTCGAACTTCACGGCCACGCTCTTCGACTTCGTCGTGATCCTGCTGATGTTCGCCCACGTCCGGGGCCTCGGCGGGTTCTCGTTCGCCGAGGTGGCGTTCCTGTACGGGACGACCAGCACCGCGTTCGGCCTCGCGGACCTGGCGATGGGCCAGACCGTGCGGCTCGGCAAGCGGGTACGGGACGGCACGCTGGACACGCTGCTCGTGCGGCCGGTCCCGGTGCTGGCGCAGGTCGCGGCCGACCGGTTCGCGCTGCGCCGCCTGGGCCGGGTGACCCAGGGGCTCGTGGTGCTGGTGTGGTCCCTGGTCCTGCTGGACGCGGTGGCGTGGACGCCGCTGAAAGCCGTGCTGGTGCCGCTGATGGTGGTGACGGGCGCCCTCATCTTCGGTTCCCTGATGGTGGCGGGCGCGGCCTTCCAGTTCTGGGCCCAGGACGGGGCGGAGGTGACGAACTCCTTCACGTACGGCGGCAACAACCTCCTCCAGTACCCGCCGTCGATCTTCGCCGGCGAGCTGGTCAAGGGTGTCGTCTACGTCGTACCGCTGGCCTTCGTGAACTGGGTGCCCGCGCTGTACGTGCTGGGGCGCGACGCCCCGGCGGGCCTGCCCGCCTGGTCGGCCTTCGCCTCGCCGCTGGTCGCGGCGGGGTTCGTGGGCCTGGCCGGGCTGGCGTGGCGGGTGGGAATCCGTTCGTACCGAAGCACGGGGAGCTGAGCACGCATGGAACCGGTGGAACCGGACGTCATGGACCCGGAGAACGACTTCATCGACCTTCGCGACGTGGAGAAGGTCTTCGACGTACGCCGCAGGACGGGCCTGCTGCGCCGCGAGAAGCAGCAGGTCAGGGCCGTCGACGGCATCACCTTCCGGGTGGCGCGCGGCGAGATGGTGGGCTACATCGGGCCGAACGGCGCCGGGAAGTCCACCACCATCAAGATGCTGACGGGCATTCTGACGCCGACCGGCGGCCGGCTGCGCGTCGCGGGCATCGACCCGTCGCGCGAGCGCACCCGGCTCGCCCACCGCATCGGCGTCGTCTTCGGGCAGCGCACGACGCTGTGGTGGGACCTGCCGCTGCGGGACTCCTACCGGCTGATGCACCGCATGTACCGCATCCCCGACGCCCGGTACCGGGAGAACCTGGACCGCTGCGTGGAGCTGCTGGACCTGGGCGCCCTGCTCGACGTGCCGGTACGCCAGCTCTCGCTGGGCCAGCGGATGCGCGGCGACATCGCGGCGGCGCTGCTCCATGACCCCGAGGTGCTGTACCTGGACGAGCCGACCATCGGCCTCGACGTCGTGTCCAAGGCGAAGGTGCGCGGCTTCCTGCGCGACCTGAACGCCGAGCGTTCCACGACGGTCCTGCTCACCACGCACGACCTCACCGACATCGAGCAGCTGTGCAAGCGGGTCATGGTCATCGACCACGGGCGGCTCATGTACGACGGCGCCCTCGGCGGCCTGCACGAGGTGGGCGCGAGCGAGCGGACCCTGGTCGTGGACCTGGAGCGGGAGCTGCCGCCCATCGAGCTGGAGGGCTCGCGGGTGGTCCGGGTGGAGGGCCCGCGCCAGTGGCTGGCCTTCCCCGCCTCCTCGTCGGCGGCACCGCTGGTGGCCCGGATAGCGGCGGAGTACCCCCTCGTGGACCTGTCGGTCAGGGAGCCGGACATCGAGGCGGTGATCGCCCGGATGTACGGGGAGGCGCGGGGGGAACCGGCGGAACGGTGATCCCGGTGGCGGCTCCGGCCTGCGACGGCCTCCCGATCGCCACCCCGCTGATCACCCTCCTCTCCTCCCACCCCGCGCATTAGTCTGACGACATGACCGATGACCTTCCCGAGGTGCGGGCCTCGGACGCCGAACGCGAACGGATCGCCGAGCGGCTGCGCGACGCGCTGGCCGAGGGCCGGCTCGACATGGCCGAGTTCGAGGAGCGGCTCGACGCCGCGTACACGGCCCGCACCCGTGGCGAACTGGAGCCCCTGGTCAGGGACCTCCCGGCGCCCACCGCGTCCACCACGCCGACGCCGGCCGGCGGGCGCGACTGGCCGTCCCGCATCGGCGCCCCGGCCACCTCCCGGGGCGGCTTCGCCTTCTGGGGCGGCTTCGGGCGGCGCGGCAGGTGGACCGTGGGGCGCCAGTTCACCGGCGTCGCGGTCATGGGCGGCGGGGAGGTCGATCTGCGCGAGGCGGACTTCGAGGACCGCGAGATCGTCATCCGCTGTTTCGCGCTCATGGGCGGCATCCAGGTCACGGTCCCGCCGGAGCTGCACGTCGAGGTGACGGGCTTCGGCCTGATGGGCGGCTTCGACGACAGGGGCGCCGGCGAGGGCACCCCGGGCTCGCCGAGGGTGCGGGTCACGGGGTTCGCGCTGATGGGCGGCGTAGGCGTGGAACGCAAACGCCGCAAGGGCGACAAAAGTCGTAAAAGCCTGGAAAAGTAGCCCGCGAGGCCGATCGCCGGAACTGAACGCGCGCCTCGGGAGTACCTGGGATAAGGACGGATTACGAGGCGAGACACGCGAACGGGGTGGACGGGTGGACGGCACGAACCCTGCGGACGGCACGGCGCCGCCCCTGACCGCGTTCGCCTACACGGCGGAGGACGAGGAGAGGCGCCGCGGAGTCCGCCGCATGAAGACCATGGCCACGTGCCTGCTGCTCCTCGTGGCGGTCGTCTACACGCTCGCCACCTGGGCGAAGTCCGCCGGGGTGAGCGGCTGGCCCGGTTATGTGGCCGCGGCGGCCGAGGCGGGCATGGTGGGCGCGCTCGCGGACTGGTTCGCGGTGACCGCGCTGTTCCGCCGCCCGCTGGGGCTGCCGATCCCGCACACGGCGATCATCCCGACGAAGAAGGACCAGCTCGGCGAGTCCCTGGGCGCTTTCGTGGGCGAGAACTTCCTGTCCTCCGGCGTCGTCCGCACCCGCCTCCACGCCCTGAACATCGCCGGCCGCCTCGGCACCTGGCTCGCGGAGCCCGCGCACGCGGACCGGGTGACGGCCGAGCTGGCGACGGCGCTGCGCGGCGCGCTCACGGTGTTGCGGGACGCGGACGTCCAGGCGGTCGTCGGCGAGGCGATCACCCGGCGGGCGGAGGCCGCGGAGGTGGCCCCGGGCCTGGGCAAGACGCTCGACAGGATCGTCACCGACGGCGCCCACCGGCGGGCCGTGGACCTGATCTGCGCCCGCGCCCACGACTGGCTCGTCCTGCACGGCGACTCCGTCATGGACGCGGTGCAGGGCGGGGCACCGGGATGGACGCCGCGCTTCGTGGACCGCAAGGTCGGCGAGCGGGTCTACAAGGAGCTCCTCCGCTTCGTGACGGAGATGCGGGACATGCCGGGCCACCCGGCGAGGGGCGCCATCGACCGCTTCCTCACGGACTTCGCCTCGGACCTCCAGTCCGACACGGAGACCCGGACGAAGGTCGAGCGTCTGAAGGCCGACCTCCTCGAACGCCCGGAGATCCAGGACATCATCGCCTCGGCCTGGTCCGCGGTGCGGGGCATGATCATGTCGGCCGCGGAGGACGAGCGCAGCGAGTTGCGGCTGAGGGCGCGGGCGTCGCTGCTCTCCCTGGGCAACCGCCTGTCGACCGACCCCCAGCTGCGGGCGAAGGTGGAGGGCTGGCTGGAAGACGCGGCGGCGTACGTGGTCACGACGTACCGCACGGAGATCACGTCGCTGATCAGCGAAACGGTGGCGGCCTGGGACGCCGACCAGACGTCCCGCAAGATCGAGGCGCACATCGGCCGTGACCTGCAGTTCATCCGGATCAACGGCACGGTCGTGGGCGCCCTGGCCGGGCTGCTGATCTACACCGTCTCGCACGCCCTGGGAGGGTGACCGGCCCCTGCCGACCGGCCACCCGCCCAGTTCTTACGGGGAGGTGCCGTTACATACGTACGCACCAGGAGCCCCGTTCAACCCTCGCGCCGCGTCACCATCCAGGAAGCCAGCGCCATCCCGCCGGCCACGGAGAACACCGCGGGCCACGCCCCTACCTTCTTCGCCAGCGGATGCGACCCCGCGAACGCGGCGACGTACGCGGCGCTCAGCCCGGCCGCCGCGAGGTTGCCGCTCCGCTCGCGCCATTCGCGCGCCGCAACGGCCCCGGCGGCCACCAGGGCGACCCCGCCGAGCGGCCGCTTCTTGGTCCACCGGGCGACCCCGTAGCCGCCGACGAGCCCCGCGGCAGCCACGGCCGCCACCGGAATCCGAGCCATGTCCGTCCTCCTCCTGATCCGATTCTCCTGAGCCGAGGCTAACGCGAAGGCGATGCAGAACCCTTCCGGCCACCACTCAGTAACAAGCTCGACGCGGAAGGTAATCGCCCTTCCGCCAGGGGCAGTTCAAGCCCATGCCCAACATCACCGCCCCACCCGACCGCTTCGCCGCCGACCCGCTCGTCCTGGCCCAGGACGGACTGGCCACGGTCCACCAGCTCCACGACATCGGCTGCGCGTCGTACGCCGTGGCCGACCACTGCCGCCCGGCCGGCCCCTGGCAACGCGTCCTCCCCCGCGTCATCCTGCTGCACAGCACGCCCCCCACGCCCCACCAACGCCTCCGCGCGGCCCTCCTCTACGCCGGCCCGAACACCCTCCTCACAGGCCCGGCAGCCCTCGCCCTGTACGGCATCGTCCCGCTGGAGGAGCTGGAGAGAGTCGACGTCCTCGTCACCCACTTCAGCCACCCCCGCAGCTACGCCTACGCCCGCATCCACCACACCCACCGCCCGGAACCCCGAGTCCCGGTGCAGAACCTCGCCTGCGTACCACTCCCGCGAGCGCTGGAGGATGCCCGGTACTTCGGTGCCACCTGAACACTGCCGTCCCCCTGCCGTGCAGCGCAGCGCGACGCTGCTTCCTCTCAGGAGGGTTCACGCTCCGGCCGGTCGGCGGTGGGTGCGCCTGCCGCCTTCCGGCGCGGTCAGGGCGCTCCTTCTGGCCTCGGCCACGGCGCGGGCGACCGCATCAGGTGCTTCGTGCTCCCAGAATCGGAGCACCGTCCATCCCGCGGCCTCCAAGTGCTCGGTGGTCTCGCGGTCCCGGGCCACGTTCTTCTCCAACTTGGTACGCCACCAGTCGGCATTGGACTTGGGGTGCGTGGCGTGCTGAGGGCAGCCATGCCAGAAGCAGCCGTCCAGGAAGACGGCGATCCGTGTGCCGGGAAACGCGATGTCGATGGTCCTGCGCGGCATTCCGGGCACGCGAACGTGAAGCCGGTATCGGAGTCCGGCCGCGTGCAGCAGTCTCCTCACGGCCATCTCGGGCGTGGTGTCGCGTGATGTCTGACGACTCATGCGAGCCGATACGGCTGGAGACGAGGGTCTTGCTCCGGTCACGGTCCCAGTTTCCTTCAGGCCTACGGCCATATGTCGATCGATGCGCCAAGGGGAGGTTGCAACTGTGGACCCGCGGGTCTGCTCCGGGCGACGGCCGGGCGGCTGTTGACCCGGCCGGAGATCCAGCCGCCCCGTCCGCTCTGCCGCTACACCCCCGCCTTCCCGTGGCACTCCCCATAAGCCGCCCCCGACCCGCACCAGCAAGGTGCCGTGCGTGGTGGGGGCCAGGGGGTGGCTCGGCCTCGGGCTGCGAGGGTGGTGGCGTACTGGGGGAGCAGGGCCGGGTTCGAGGGGGGTGTGGCCTCCGAGGCGGCGAAGGCCTCGTACGACGGGACCGTGCCCTGGACGATGCCCAGGTTCGGGGTGCCCGCCGCAGCGAGTTCGCGCAAGGACGCCTCCAGGTCCGTGAGGTGCGCCTCGTGCGTCGGGTACTCCGCCTCCAGCTCCGGGTAGGAGGCGAGGAGTTCCGCCAGTTCCTCCTCCGGCCAGAGGAGGACCGCCACGGGGAACGGCCGCGACAGCGCCGTACGGTACGAGCCCAGCTCGCTGCGCAGGCGCACGATCTCCGCCCGCAGCTCCGCCGGGTCCGACGAGCCGAGCGCCCACGTCCGCTTAGGGTCGTGCAGCTCGTCCAGCGGGACCGTGCCCCGGTGCAGGCGGTCCGCGAGGACGTCCCAGTCGTCGTGCGGGCGCGCCAGCAGGCGGCGCACCCGGTGCCGGCCCATCAGCAGCGACTGCGTCGGGTACGGGAGCTCGTCCTCCGTGTCCGGCGCCAGCGCCCGCGCGGCCGCCGTGAACGCCGCCTCCGACGCCTCCAGCTCGTCGTGCGACTCCAGGGTCTCCCCGATCACCTCCCAGGCCGTCGCGTCGCTCGGCGACAGCGCCAGCAGGCCCTCGATGATCGCCCGTGCCTCCGCCTCATGGCCGTATTCCCAGAGGTTCGCCGCCTTCAGTGCCCTGATCAGGTGCGGGTTCTCCGGCTGCGGCGAGGAGGACAGCAGGTCGTCGTAGAGCGTGGTCGCCCGGGGGCGGTCGCCGGCCAGTTCCAGGTGCGCGGCGGCCCGGAGGAACAGTGGTTCGCGGTCCTCGGGGTACTGCGCCGCGGTACGCAGCAGGCGCTCGGCTTCGTTCGTGTGGTCAGCAGGCGTGTCGAGGCGCATGGTCACCACCGTACTGCCGTACGCCGCGGCTCTGGTGGGTTGTCGCACGACCGCCTATGGTGCGCGGGTGTCCCGGAGGCGGAGCGCTTTCGCGCGGACGGTCTGGTGCGGTGCCGAGCTGCTCGTCACCGCCGGCGTCCTCGCGCTGCTGCTCGTCGTCCACCAGCTCTGGTGGACCAACCAGCAGGCCCGCTCCGGCGCCGAGCGGACCGTCCGCGCCCTGGAACGGGACTGGGGGCGGGGGGCACCCGGCCCGGTCCCCGGAGGAGCGTCGCCCTCGGGCTCACCCGCGGCCGTGCCCACCGCCGAGGATTCCTCCCGTCCGCCGGCCGTCCCCGACGATCGCGCGGCGCCCCCGCGGCCCCTCGCGTACGCCCTCCTCCGTATCCCCTCCCTCCGCCTCACCGTCCCCGTCGCCCCCGGCGTCGGCCGGCGCGACGTCCTCGACAAGGGCTTCGCCGGGCACTACCCCGGCACCGCCCCACCCGGCCGCACCGGCAACTTCGCCCTCGCCGGGCACCGCAACTCCCACGGCGAGCCCTTCCGCGACCTCGACCGGCTGCGCCCGGGCGACCACGTCCTCGTCGAGACGCGCGACGCCGTCCACACCTACGCCGTGGACGCCGTTATCCCGCGGACCTCGCCCCGCGACGTCGGCGTCATCGCCGCCGTCCCGAGGAGCCTCGTCCACCCGGGATCCGGGTACGAGCGGCCCGGGCGCTATCTGACCCTCACCACCTGCGCGCCGCCCCTGCGGTCCACCCATCGGCTGGTCGTCTGGGCGGTGTTGATCCACTCGAAGGATGTACGGTGGGGCCAGGACCGGTGAGGGGGGAGGACGTCATGGGCACGGTGTTCGTGCGGTGGCTGCTTCCCCTGTTCGGTCTTCTCGGGCTGGTCCTCGTCATGGACGCGTCCTCGCTCTCCGTCGTCGCGCTCGCCGCGACCACGCTGCTCACCTGCGCGCTCGTCAGCGCGCGCGGTGTCCCCGCCGTGCCGCCCACCCGGGTGCGCACCGCCATCCGCGACCGTGAGCAACGCACCGCCTTCCTGCCCCAGCGCGATCCCGACGCCTCGGGGCGCCGCCGGCCCCGAGCACCGGGCCGAACCCTCCCGACGGCCGCGTAGAGCCCCTCCCGGCCTGGGCCTGGGCCTGTCCGGTCCTGTCCGGGCGCTCCACGCCGTTCCGTCATGCCGACATCCCGCATCACCTTTCACCATCGTTCGGCACGACTGAACCCTGGAGGGTTCCTCCCTTATGTCCGTGTTCGTTGCGTTCTTCGAGTGGCTCGCCGGCTTCGTCCCCGCGCCCGCCGCCATCGTTCTCCTCACCGCCCTGGTACGCCTGCTCCTGCTGCCCCTGTCCGTCGCCGCCGCCCGCGGCCAGAAGGCCCGCACCCGCCTCGCCCCGCAGCTGGCCGAGCTGCGGAAGAAGCACGCCAAGAACCCGGAGCGACTGCAGAAGGCCGTCCTCGAACTGCACGCCGAGGAGAACGTCTCACCGCTCGCCGGCTGCCTGCCGGGGCTGCTCCAGGTGCCCGTCTTCTTCCTGCTCTACCACCTGTTCACGAGCGGGCGTCTCGGTGACCACTTCCTGCTCGCCGCGCCCCTCGAAGGCCACTGGGCCGACGCCCTCGCGGCCGGGGGGCCCTTCGGGCCCGCCGGGCTCGTGTACGTGGCGCTGTTCGCCGTCGTGGCCGCCGTCGCCACGTACACGTACCGGCAGAGCCGGGCGCAGATGGCCGCCGCGTCCGCCGCGTCCGGGGGCGAGGTGCTGCCCGGGGTCGCCGCGCCGATGATGAAGGTGCTGCCGCTGCTGTCCTTCGCCACGCTGGTGACCGTCGCCGTCGTCCCGCTGGCCGCTGCGCTGTACGTCGTGACCAGCACGACGTGGACCGCCGCCGAGCGGACCGTGCTGTACCGGTCGGGTGACCGGTCCGCTGGCCGGTCCAGTACGTGAACGGGGTCTTGCGGAGTGGTCGGACGTCTTGGAGGATCGACCAATCCTGACGATGGCCGCACTCCATCGGCCGGGGCTCACCTCGACCACAGGGAGAAGACCATGAAGCTGTTGCGCGTCGGCCCGGCAGGAGCCGAGCGTCCCGCCCTGCTCGACCACGACGGCACCCTGCGCGACCTGTCCGCGCTCGTCGCGGACATCGACGGGAACCTGCTCTCGGACGCGTCCGCGCTGGACCGTGTCCGGGCCGCGGCGGGCGCCGGGGTGCTGCCCGCGCTGGACGCCGACGGGCTGCGGGTCGGCCCGCCGGTCGCCCGGGTGGGCAAGGTCGTCTGCATCGGGCTCAACTACCACGACCATGCCCGCGAGACCGGTGCCGAGCCGCCCGCCGAGCCGGTCGTCTTCCTCAAAGCGGCCGACACGGTCGTCGGGCCGGACGACACCGTGCTCGTTCCGCGCGGCAGCCGCAAGACGGACTGGGAGGTCGAGCTGGCCGTAGTCATCGGACGTACGGCCCGCTATCTGGACTCCGCGGAAGCGGCGCTCGCCCATGTCGCGGGCTACGCGGTGGCCCACGACGTGTCGGAGCGCGAGTTCCAGATCGAGCGGGGCGGCACCTGGGACAAGGGCAAGAACTGCGAGACGTTCAACCCGCTCGGCCCGTGGCTCGTCACCGCCGACGAGGTGCCCGACCCCCAGGCGCTCGGCCTGCGGCTGTGGGTCAACGGCGAGCTGAAGCAGAACGGCACCACGGCCGACCAGATCTTCCCGGTCGGCGAAGTGGTGCGGTACGTCAGCCAGTTCATGACCCTGTACCCGGGTGACGTCATCAACACCGGTACGCCGGCGGGCGTCGCCATGGGCGCCCCGGAGCCGAAGCCGTACCTGGGCGCCGGCGACGTCGTGGAGCTGGAGATCGACGGCCTCGGCCGCCAGCGCCAGGAGCTGAAGGACGCGTAGGCTGGGGCTGCAAGGAGGGCACGATGACTGTTGCGCAGACCGAAGTACCGCTCGACGAGTTCGAGGCGCTCGCGGCCGCGGCTCCGGACGGCCTTCATGTCGAGCTGATCGACGGGAGGGTCATTGTGACCCCGGCTCCTGATGGCGACCACGACGAGAACGTGATGTCTGTCGGAGACCAGATCAGAGAGCGCTTCCCGGCTCTGCGCATGTATCAGGAACGCGGGCTCTCGGTTGCCGCCTACCGGGCCGGCCGGGCGCGCGTCGATGGCGCCGTGGCGCCGGCCGGGTACTTCCGCGGCCAGCCCTCGTGGTCGGACCCGTCCGGAGTCCTGATGGTTCTCGAGGTCACCTCGGGCCGGGAGGAGGACGCCGACGTCGACCGCACCGACAAGCGCGACGCCTACGCCCAGGCCGGGCTCCCCGTGTACCTCCTCATCGACCGGCACCGCGGTGAGGCAGTGGTGCACTGGGAGCCCGAGGGTGGTCGCTACCGGCACGAGTCGCGCGCCGTGTTCGGATCGAAGCTGGCACTGCCCGAGCCGTTCGGCTTCGACCTCGACACGTCCGAACTGGCCTGAGTCAGCCCAGCGTCACCGTCACGCCCTCGCGGGCCGAGCGGCGGGCGGCTTCCAGGACGTCGAGGGCCCTGGCGGCCTCCTCGGCGGTGACCGGGGGAGGCGTGCCGTCGCGGAGGGCGGTGGCGATCTCCGCGTAGTACGCCGGGTAGTCGCCCGGCACCGTCGGGACCGGGCGGCCGCCGCCCGTCAGCGGGGACTGGCCCGCGCCGACCCTGCCCCACATCGCCTCGGGCTCCGCGCCCCACTCCTGGCCCGCCACCGGGCGGGCGCCCTCGCGCAGGGCGCCCTCCTGCGGGTCGAGGCCGTACTTCACGAAGCCGCTGCGCGAGCCCAGCACCCGGAAGCGCGGGCCCAGCTGCGCGGCCGTGGCGCTCATGTACAGGTGCGAGCGCACCCCGTTCGCGTGCGTCAGCGCGATGAACGTGTCGTCGTCCGCCTCCGCGCCCTCGCGCCGTACGTCGCACTCGGCGTACACGCGCACGGCCGGGCCGAAGAGCTCCAGCGCCTGGTCGACGACATGGCTGCCCAGGTCGTACAGCAGCCCGCCGATCTCCTCCGGCGTGCCGGACTCGCGCCAGCCGCCCTTCAGTCGCGGCCGCCAGCGCTCGAAGCGCGACTCGAAGCGCTGGACCTCGCCCAGCTCGCCCGTCCCCAGCAGGGCCCGCAGGGTCAGGAAGTCGTTGTCCCAGCGGCGGTTCTGGAACACCGAGAGGAGCAGGCCCCGCTCCTCCGCCAGCGCGGCCAGCGAGCGCGCCTCCGCCGCCGTGCCCGCGACCGGCTTGTCGACCACGACCGGCAGCCCGGCCTCCAGCGCGGCCCTCGCCAGCGGGACGTGCGTCTTGTTGGGCGACGCGATCACGATCAGGTCCAGCTCGCCGGCCCTCGGCCACAGCTCGTCCGCCGAGGCGGCGAGGCGTACGTCCGGGAACTCGGCGCGGGCCTGCCGCTGCCGCTCCTCGTTCGACGTGACGACCGTGTCGAGCACCATGCCGGGGGTGGCGGCGATCAGGGGCGCGTGGAAGACGGAGCCCGCGAGGCCGTAGCCGACGAGTCCGACGCGGAGCGGGGTGAGGGGAGCAGCAGCCATACCCGCTACTTAAGCAACGCTGTTGCGTTAGTGCAAGGCGGGCCAGGACAATGGATGCGTGAACCTCACCGCGCTGCGCAGCCACAACACCGCCCTCGTGCTGGACCTGCTCCGCACGGCGGGCGAGGGCGGTATCAGCCGGCTGGAGCTGGCCGAGCGCACCGGGCTCACCCCGCAGGCCGTCAGCAAGATCACCGCCCGCCTCCGCGCGGAGGGCCTGGCCGCCGACGCGGGACGCCGCGCCTCCACGGGCGGCAAGCCCCGCACCCTCCTGCGCCTCGTCCCCGGCGCCGCCCACGCCGTGGGCCTCCACCTCGACCGGGACGAGCTGACCGCGGTCCTCGTCGACCTCGCGGGTGTCACCGTCGCCGCACGCACCACCCCTCTGGACCTCGGGGCCGGCGCCGACGCGGTGGTGGACGTGGCGGTGGGGGCGGTGCGTGCGGTGGCGGGCGCGGTGCGGGGTGTCGGAGGCGGGGTGGCGGGCGCGGTGCGGGGCGTCGAAGGCGGGGTGGCGGGTGCGGTGCGGGGTGTCGGAGGCGGGGTGGCTGACGTGGGGGCCGTGTCCGTGCACGGCGCGTCCGACCCGCCGGCCGCACTCCTCGCCCGTACCGTCCTCGGTGTCGGCGTCGCCATGCCCGGTCCCCTCGACCACGCCACCGGTGTGCCGCACCGCGTGACCGGCTTCCCCCAGTGGGACGGCTACCCGCTGCGCGACGCGCTGGCCGCGCGCCTGGGCGGCGGGCTGCCCGTGGCGCTCGACAAGGACACGAACGCCGCCGCCCTGGGCCTCGCGCTGAAGGGCGCGGCCGGGGACTCGTTCGTGTACGTCCACCTCGGCACGGGCCTGGGCGCCGGCCTCGTGCTGGGCGGCGCGCTCCACCGGGGCGCACGGACCGGCGCGGGCGAGTTCGGCCACCAGACCATCCAGCTCGACGGCCCCGTGTGCGGCTGCGGCGGGCGCGGCTGCCTGGAGGCCCTGTGCCTCGCCGCCGTCGCGCGCGGCGACCTGGACGAGGCCGCGCGTGTCCTGGGCGTCGGCGCCGCGAACGCCGCCGGGCTCCTGGACATCGACCGCGTGCTGCTCGGCGGCCGCGTGGTCGCCGCGGCGCCCGGGCGGTTCGTCCGGGGCGTGGCCGCCGTCCTCGCCGAGCGCGCCGCCCGCGCGGGGGACGCCCCGGTGCCCGTCGCCCTCGCGACCACCTCGCCCCACCCGGTCGCCGAGGGCGCCGCGCACCTGGTGCTGGGCCCGCTGTTCGGGCTCTGAGAGGCGCCCCGACCGTCCCCGCAGCCGGTGCTGCGCCGATCGGCGGCACCCCACAGCACGTACGACGGGATCCGGCGCCGCGCCCGGGGCGGCGGCCCGCCCGCGGGGGAGGGCTCTGGTGACGACCGCACGCCGGCAGCAAAGGCACCTCCCCCATGCGACTGCGCACCGCCCTCGCCGCCGCAGCAGCCCTCTGCTCCCTGGCCGTCGCCGCAGCCCCGTCTTCCGCGCGCACTCCCCTCGGCGTCACCCGGGATGTCGCCGCTCCCGGGCGGGAGCCGCGCTGCGGTGACGCCACCGCGGCCGCGTTTCCGATCACCACCCGGATCACCGGCGGGCCCGCCGTCCACCGGGCCGGGGAGGGCTTCAGCACCTGGCGGATCGAGCTGACCAACACCACCGCCCACCCCTGCCGCAACATCCACCCCGTGATCGTCCTCACCGACCGGAACCGGCGGCTCACCCCCGCCCAGGTGCGGCTGGAGTTCGCCGCGCGGGAGGGCGGGCCGCGGCGGCCCGTCCGGGTCGAGCGGACCGACGCGTACGAGATCGTCGGCGTCCTCGACGACGACACCGACCGGACCTTCACCGGCTTCACCGTCCCCGCCCGGGGCACGGTCACCGTGCCCGTCCGGCTGGGGTTCACCGCCGACGCCCGCCCCGACCAGGTGACGGCCAACGCCGCGATCGTGCAGCGCCGGGGCGACGACGGGGAGTGGGTGGGGGAGTCGGGCGACTACCGGTTCGCCGTCGTGCCGGAGAACGCCGAGGAGGGGGAGGAACCGGACCGGGCCGACGAGACCGGGGCCGCACCGAGCCCGCTCCCCGAGGGCGAGGAGCTGGCCGGAACCGGCACCCGCCGCGGCCACGCACATCTCCTGCCCCTCGCCACGGCCGCCACCGGCTGCCTCACCCTGGGCGCCGGCGCCCTCCTCCTGGCGGCCCGCGCCCGCCGCCGGCCCTGAGCCCGTGCCGACGCCGTTCACCCTCCCGTTCACCCACGTCTGCGACCATCCGCACGTGGAACACCTGGAACCCCCGACCTGGACGACCCCCGGCGCCCCCGTCCGCTCCGGTATCCCGGAGCACGGCCGCATCCCGAAGTACTACGCCGTGAAGGCCCATGTGGCCGCACTCATCGAGGAGTTGGGCGAGGGCGGCACCCTCCCCGCCGAACGCGACCTCGCCGTCCGCTACGAGGTCTCCCGCGAGACGGTCCGCCAGGCGCTGCGCGAACTCCTCCTGGAGGGCAGGCTTCAGCGCCGGGGCCGCGGCACGGTCGTCGCCGGGCCCAAGCTGGAACAGCCGCTCTCCCTCGCCAGCTACACCGAGGGCGTCCGCCGCCAGGGCCGCCGGCCCGGCCGCCGGCTGGTGACCCTCGACCGCTTCGCCGCGCCCCCGGCGCTCGCCGCCGAGCTGGACCTCGAACCCGGCGCGTCCGTCTGGCACATGGAGCGCGTCCTGCTCGCCGACGACGAGCGGGTGGGCCTGGAGAGCACCTACGTGGCGGAGGCCCGCGTCCCGCGCCTGGACCGCGACTTCGACCCGGACTCGTCCTTCTACGCGTACCTCCGGGAACGCCTCGGCATCGGCTTCGGCGACGCCGACGAGCGCATCGAGACCGTGCTCGCCACGCCGCGCGAGGCGCTGCTGATCGGCACCCCGCCCGCGCTGCCGATGCTGCTGCTGCACCGGCTGTCCCGGGACACCGGCGGCCGGCCCCTGGAGCGGGTGCGCACGCTCTACCGCGGAGACCGCTTCAGCTTCACCACCCGACTCGGCTGAAACACCCGCAAAGGGCCCCGATCGACCCACTCGACATCACAGGAAGATAACGGGTCTAGTCCAAGTTTGGTGGGTCGTTCACCGGCCCGTCGCCCGCCGGATCCGCCCGGGATACCCGCCCGCACGACCGTTTCCGCCGTGAGAGTCATCGTCGTAGGAGCCGGCGTGGTGGGCACCATGCACGCCTGGCACGCAGTGGAACGCGGCCACGAGGTCGTACACATCGAGCGCGAAGCCGAGGCCCGCGGCGCCTCGCTGCGCAACTTCGGGCAGATCTGGGTCAGCGGCCGCGCCGCCGGCGAGGAGCTGGCGACGGCCCTGCGCGCCCGGGAGTTGTGGGAGGGCATCGGGGTCCGCGTGCCCGGCCTCGGCTTCCGGGCCAACGGCTCCCTCACCCCCGTACGCACCGCCCTCGAACGCGCCGTCGCCGAAGCCGCCGCCACCGGCCCCGACGCCGCCGCCCGCGGCTTCCGGCTGGTCGGCGCCGACGAGGCCCGCGTCCTCAACCCGGCCCTGCGCGGCGACTTCACCGCCGCCCTCTGGTGCGAGCGGGACGCCGCCGTCGAGCCGCGCACCGCCCAACTCGCCCTCCGCGAGGCCCTGCTGGCCTCCGGCCGCTACACCTTCCTGCCCGGCCGCGAGGTCCGGGACGTCGTCGGCGAGAACGGCGTGCGCGACGACCACGGCGACACCCACACCGGCGACGCCGTCGTCCTGTGCACCGGCGCCTGGCTCGGCGGCCTCGTCCGCGAGGTCGCCGGCCCCGTCCCCGTCCGCCGGGTGCGGCTCCAGATGATGCAGACCGCCCCGCTGGGCGAGCCGCTCACCACGTCCGTCGCCGACGCCGACAGCTTCCGCTACTACCCTGCGTACGACTCCCGGCGCCTCGACGAGGGCCAGCCGCAGGAGCCGGTCGCCGCGGCCCACCGCATGCAGCTGCTCATGGTGCAGCGCCTCGACGGCGGGCTGACCATCGGCGACACCCACGAGTACGAGCACCCCTTCGCCTTCGACACCGTCGAGGACCCCTACGAGCACCTGACGCGGGTCGTCGAGGGCCTCCTCGGGCGCCCGCTGCCGCCCGTGCGGCGCCGCTGGGCCGGCGTGTACGCGCAGTGCACCGACCCCTCGCGGGTCGTCCACCGCCAGCGGGTCCGCGACGGCGTCGTGCTCGTCACCGGGCCCGGCGGACGCGGGATGACGTGCGCGCCCGCCATCGCCGAGACGACCGCGAACGAACTGAACTGGTGAGCCGCCCGATGCCCCCGAAGATCCCCGCCGAGAGCGCCCCGGCCCCCGCGCACGCCATGCCGGCCGAGAGCGCCCCGGCCCCCGCGCACGCCGTGCCGGCCGGACGTCCCACGCCCCGAAGGAACCTCGTCGTCCTCGACATGGCCGGCACCACCGTCGCCGACGACGGCCTCGTCGAGGACGCGTTCGCCGCCGCCGCGCGTCGCGTCGGCGAGGACCCGGCGCCGATGCTCGACCACGTACGCGCCACCATGGGCGAGTCCAAGATCTCCGTCTTCCGCCACCTCCTCGGCGGCGACGAGACCAGGGCCCGACGGGCCAACGCCGCCTTCGAGGAGGCGTACGCGGAGCGGGTCGCCGCCGGCGCCGTCGCCCCCGTCCCCGGCGCCGCGGACGCCGTCCGCGCCCTGCGCGACCAGGGCAGGACCGTCGTCCTCACCACCGGCTTCGCCCGCGTCACCCAGGACGCCCTGCTCGCCGCGCTCGGCTGGCAGGAGCTGGCCGACCTGACCCTCTGCCCCGCCGACGCGGGCGGGCGCGGCCGCCCGTACCCCGACATGGTCCTGACCGCCCTCCTCCGTACCCGCGCCGTGGACGACGTGCGGGGCGTCGCCGTCGCCGGGGACACCGGCTACGACATGCTGACCGGCGTCCGCGCCGGCGCCGGCCTCGTCGCGGGCGTCCTCACCGGCGCGCACGACGCCGAACGCCTCACCGCGAGCGGCGCCACGCACGTCCTCGGGTCGGTCGCCGAACTGCCCGCCCTGCTCGCCCGCCTGGAGGCGCCGTGAGCGGCATACGGTTCGAGCGGGTGTCGGTCGCGTACGGCGGCACCACCGTCCTGGACGGGCTCGACCTCACCGTCGAGCCCGGCGAGGTCATGGCGCTGCTCGGCCCGTCCGGCTCGGGCAAGACCACCGCGCTGCGGGCCGTCGCCGGGTTCGTACGGCCCTCGGCGGGCCGGGTGTTCATCGGCGGCCGGGACGTGACCGGGCTGCCGCCGCACCGGCGCGGCATCGGCATGGTCGTCCAGCAGTACGCGCTCTTCCCGCACCTGCGGGTCGAGGACAACGTGGCCTTCGGGCTGAAGGCGCGGAAGACCCCCAGGGGCGAGATCCGCGCCCGGGTGGCCGAGGCGCTGGAGATGACCGGCATGGCCGGCCACGCCCGCCGGTACCCGCGCGAACTGTCCGGAGGCCAGCAGCAGCGCGTCGCCATCGCCCGCGCGCTCGCGATCCGGCCCGGTGTGCTGCTGCTCGACGAGCCGCTGTCCGCGCTCGACGCCCGGCTCAGGTCCGGGATGCTCACCGAACTGGCGCGGCTCCACCGCGAACTGCCGGACGTGTCCTTCCTGTACGTCACGCACGACCAGGTCGAGGCGCTGACGCTCGCCGACCGGATCGCGGTCATGGACCGGGCCCGGCTTCGGGACTGCGGCACCCCGCAGGAGCTGTACCGGACGCCGCGTACGGAGTTCACGGCGTCGTTCGTCGGCAGCGCGAACCTGCTGCCCGTCGTGGTCGGGGCGGACATGGTGTCGTTCGCCGGGCGGGAGCTGAAGGTCGCCACCGGCGACGCCGCCCCGGGCGCCGCCGCGACCCTGTGCGTCCGCCCGCACCTGGTCGGGCTGGGGGAGGGGCCGAACGCGCTGCGGGGCCGGCTGGCCGAGGTCCAGTGGCGTGGCTCCACCCACCGCCTCTCCGTGGACGTGGCCGGCCACCGGGTGACGGCGGACGTACGGGAACTGCGGCGACCCCCGGCGCCCGGCGCCGAGATCACCGTCCACTTCGCACCCGACGACGCGGTGCTGCTGGCGGCGGGGGTGGGCGCCCATGCCGCCTAGCACCGGCCGGGGAACCGAGAGGGGGCGCGCACACCGGGATGCCCCGCCGCCCGAGACGGGGCGTGCGCACCGGGATGCCCGGCCGCCCGAGACGGGGCGCGCACCCCTCGATGCCGCGCCGCCCGAAACGGCGCAGGCGCAGGCACGCCCCGCCGCCCCGCCGGCCGAGACGGCGGCGCAGGCGCCCCCCGAGGCCGCGCGGGCCGCCGCGCCGCCCGCAGGCCCCGAGCCCGCGCGGGCCGCCGCGCCGCCCGCAGGCCCCGAGCCCCTGCCGGGCGGGACGCTCCAGCCGCGACCCGACGCACCGGCCGGGTCGACGCCGGTGTGCCCCGATGCCCGCCCGGCCGCACCGGCAACGGCACGCCCCCGCACCCTGCGGCCCGCGCTCTGGGTCCTTCCGCCCCTCGCCGTGCTCGCCGTCGTGTTCCTCTACCCCCTCGTGCTCGTCGTCCGGGAGTCGCTGGCCCCCGGGGCGTACGCCGGGGTGCTGGCCTCCGGGGCCTTCCGGGACGCGCTCGGCACGACCGTGCTGCTCGCCGCCGGCTCGACGGCCGGCTGCCTGGTGCTGGGCTTCGTGCTGGCCCTGATCGTGGCGTTCGTGCCGTTCCCCGGCTCGCGCGCGGTGGCCCGGTTCGTCGACGTCTTCCTCTCCTTCCCGTCCTTCCTGATCACGCTCGCGCTGCTCTTCCTCTACGGCACGGTCGGCGTCGCCAACGGCCTGTGGACGGACCTGACCGGGGCCGCCACCGGGCCCTTCCGGTTCCTGACGACGCCCTGGGGCGTGCTCCTCGCGGAGATCACGTACTTCACGCCGTTCGTGATGCGCCCGCTGCTCGCCGCGTTCGCGCAACTCGACACCGCGCAGCTGGAGGTGGCGTCCTCCCTGGGCGCCCGGCCCGCGCGCGTCGTGCGGCGGGTGATCCTGCCGGAGGCGCTGCCCGCCCTCGTCGCGGGCGGCAGCCTCGTCCTGGTCCTGTCGCTGAACGAGTTCGGCATCGTCCTGTTCACCGGCGCCAAGGGCGTCACGACCCTGCCGATGCTCGTCCACGCCAAGGCGGTCCTGGAGTCCGACTACGCCGGGGCCTGCGTGGTCGCCGTCGTCAACGTCGTCCTCTCCGTGGGCCTGTACGCCGTCTACCGGGGGGTGAGCCGCCGTGCTGGTGCACACCGCTAGGGGCAGATGGGCCGCCTGGGCCCTCTTCGCCGTCCTGTTCCTGCCGCTGTTCGCGCTGCCCCTGCTGGTCCTGGCCGCCGCGTCGTTCGCCACCCACTGGTCCGGTGTGCTGCCGTCCGGGCCGACCACCGCCCACTACACCGCCGCCGTGCGCGGCGAGTCCCTCCAGGCGCTCACCACCAGCCTGGTCACCGCGGCCGCCGCGAGCGTCCTCGCGCTCACCCTCGGCACCTGGGCCGCGCTCGCCGCCGCCCGGCTCGGGCCGCGCGCCCGCCGGGCCGTGGACGCGTTGTTCGTGCTGCCGGTCGCCGTGCCGTCCGTGGTGGCCGGGCTCGCCGTCCTCGTCGCGTTCTCGCAGCCGCCGCTCCTCCTCAACGGCACCCGCTGGATCGTGATCCTGGCCCACACCGTCCTGGTCACCGCGTTCGCCCACCAGTCGGTGTCGGCGGCGCTCGCCCGCCTGGACCCCGCCTACGAGGAGGCCGCGGCCGCGCTCGGCGCCCGCCCTGCGTACGTCCTGTGGCGGGTCCGGCTGCCGCTGCTGCTGCCGTCCCTGAACGCGGCGGCCGGGCTCTGCTTCGCCCTGTCGATGGGCGAGTTGAGCGCCACGATGATGCTCTATCCCCCGGACTGGCTGCCGCTGCCCGTGCTGATCTTCACCGCCACCGACCGGGGCTCGCTGTTCACCGGCTCCGCCCTGGCCGTCGTCCTCATGACCGCCACGCTGCTGGTCCTGCTCGCCGTCTCCCGCCTCCGTACGAAGGCCGCCCACCGCTAGGAGAGAACCCCGCCATGCCCCAGCACACCCGCCTCCGCAGGCCGGCCGCCCTGGCCGCCGCCGTCCCCCTCGCGCTGCTGCCCCTCGCCGGCTGCGGCACCACCTCCGCCGCGTCCGACCCGAAGGTCGTCACCGTCTACAGCGCCGACGGCCTCAAGGGCGAGAACGGCGACGGCTGGTACGACCGGGTCTTCCAGGACTTCGAGAAGGAGACCGGCATCAAGGTCCGGTACGTGGAGGGCGGCTCCGGCGAGATGGTGCAGCGCGCCCTGCGCGAGCGGACCAACACCCAGGCCGACGTCCTGATCACCCTCCCGCCCTTCATCCAGCAGGCCGACTCGAAGGGGCTGCTCCAGGCGTACGAGCCGAAGGGCGCCGAGCACGTCGACGGCGGCGACAAGTCCCCGCGCCACACCTGGACGGCGGTGGTCAACAACTACTTCGGCTTCATCCACAACAAGAAGGAGCTGAAGACCCCGCCCACCACGTGGGAGGACCTGCTGGACCCCAAGTACAAGGACAAGGTCCAGTACTCCACGCCCGGCGTCGCGGGCGACGGCACCGCCGTCGTCATCAAGGCCATGCACGACTTCGGCGGCCGCGAGCCCGCCATGGAGTACCTGGGGAAGCTCCAGGCCAACAACGTCGGCCCGTCCTCCTCCACCTCCAAGCTCGCCCCCAAGGTCGACAAGGGCGAACTCCTCGTCGCCAACGGCGACGTGCAGATGAACTTCGCGCAGAGCCGGTCCATGCCCAACCTCCGCATCTGGTTCCCCGCCCGCGAGGACGGCAGGCCCACCACCTTCGCCCTGCCCTACGCCGCCGGCCTGGTCACCGACGCCCCGCACACCGAGAACGGCAGGAAGCTGCTGGACTTCCTGCTCGGCGAGCGCGCCCAGCGGCAGGCCAGCGCGATCGGCGGCGGCTTCCCCGCCCGTACGGACATCAAGGCCACCGACGCCAACGCCATCGCCCTGTCCGGCCTGATGCGCGGCGTCGAGATCTTCGAGCCGGACTGGACGGACATCGACAAGAACCTGACCTCGTACGTGGAGGCGTGGAAGACCGCCACCGGAAGCTGATCGTCCGTCAGAAATTCACTTCACGTCCCTGGTGTCCCGCGCGCCCCGCCGGAACCATGTCCGGGCACCGGCACCACGGATCAGCTCCAGACCCCACCCCACCCCACCCCGACCCGACCGACGGAGGACTCCCCGATGCCGCTGACCGGCACGCCCCGCCGCCGTACCGTGCTCACCGCGGGCGCCGCGACCGCCGCGACCGCCGCGTTCACCGCCCTTGGCACCGCGCCCGCCCACGCCGCCGAGGCCCCCGCGCTCCCCGACGGCACCAGCCAGGACAAGGTCCTCGTCGTCGGCATGGACGGCCTGCGCCACGACCGGATAGCCGCGGCGAACGCCCCGCACCTCACGTCCATGATGGCGAACGGCACCTACGGCACCTCGCTGCTGTACGCGAACCCCATGGCGGCCACCTCGTCCGGGCCGGGCTGGTCGACGGTCTCCACCGGCGTCTGGCCCGACAAGCACGGCGTGAAGGACAACACCTTCACCGGCCGCGACTACGCCCGCTACCCCGGCTTCCTGGCCCGGCTGCACCAGGTGCGCCCCGCGCTCTCGCTCTTCGCCGCCGTCGACTGGAAGCCCCTCGACACGTACGGCACGGTCACCGCGGGCGCCGACGCCAAGCTCGTCCTCGATGGCGACCGCGACGGCTACGTGGCCCACGACGAGACCATCACCGCCACCACCGTGTCCGTGCTGCGCGACCGGAACCCCGACGTCCTCTTCGTCTACCTCGGCAACACCGACGTCGTCGCGCACTCCTCCGGCACCGGCCAGCGCTACCTCGACGCGATCGCCGTGCAGGACGCCCAGCTCGGCCGGATGCTCGCCGCCGTCCGGGCCCGCCCCACGTACGCCTCCGAGCGCTGGACCGTCATCGTCTGCACCGACCACGGCCACGTCGACGCGGGCGGCCACGGCGGCAGCTCGATCGCGGAGCGCAGTACCTTCGTCCTCGCCACCGGACCCGGCATCGCCGCCGGCGCCCGCCCGCTGGACACCCGCCTCGTCGACGTCGCCGCGACCGTCTACCGCCAGCTGGGCATCACGCCCGACCCGGCCTGGGGCCTGGACGGCCGCCCGATCCAGGAGCGGTCCGCCGACCCGTTCGACACCCTGCAGTCCGCGCTCGGGCAGCGCGTGGACGAGACGGGCATCCCGGCGGGCGTCCTCGGCTTCACGCACACCCCGCCCAGCGGCTGGTCCGTCATCAACAACGCCATGGGCACCGGCGGCACGACCGAGTGGCGCGGCTGGGCCTTCGCCACCGACGACTTCTGGTCCCGCACCCAGCGCGACCAGTGGCGCGAACTGAACGTCCGCGCCCGTGGCGTGTTCGCGGTCGCCGACTCCGACGAATGGGCCGACACGTCCTTCTCCGGCACGTACGACTCGACGCTGGTCACACCGGCGTACGACGTCAGCGGCAGGAGCAGGGTGACGCTGGCCTTCACCACCCACTACCGCCAGGAGGCCGGGCAGACCGCCCGGATCCTCGCCTCCTTCAACGGCGGCACCCCGACCGTCGTCCGCGCGTACACGTCGGACGTCGTCGCCCAGCCCCAGTCGCTCACCCTCGACGTCCCGGCCGGCGCCTCCGCGGTGAGCTTCCGCTTCCACTACACCGGCTCCAACAACTGGTACTGGGTCATCGACGGCGTGCGGGTCACCGCCTCCTGACGGGCTAGCGCCGCTCGCGGATGCGCAGTGGAGGCCCGAGGCTCGTGCGTGCGGCACCGCCGTCGCGCCGTACGCACGGCCTTCCCCCTCGGACCTCTGGAGGATCCATGAAGCCTCTCCGCACCGCTCTGGCCGCCTCGGCCCTCGCCCTCGTCCCCGTGATCGGCCTGGCGTCGCCGGCCCATGCCCAGGTGAGCGTCGACTTCGACATCATCGGACCCGCCACCCTGCAGCCCAACGGCACCGTGCGGCTCGTCACGAACCTCCGCTGTACCGCAGGCGCGGATGCCAGCCTGTTCGTGTCCCTGCAGCAGGTGCGGCGGGGCGTTCAGAGTGCCGGCGGTGGTTTCCAGGCTGCGGATTGCACCGGCGGCATCCAGGAGCTCGTGTTCGTGCTCTCGTCGAGTGAGGGTCCCGACTTCTCCACCGGCCGGGCCTACGCCCAGGGCAGTGCCAGCGTGTGCATTCAGGTGGGGGACGGAGGCTTCGAGTGCGAGGGCGACAGCGACGAGGAGCTCATCCGCGTCCGTCGCTGACGCCACCCCCGACCGGCGGCGGCAGGTTCTCCCTTCCCGAGGGGTGGACCTGCCGCCGCCGAGCTTTAGGCTGGGGTGCGCCGGCACAGTGCGGTGACGGCGCACACCCGTCACTGCGTATGGCAGGAGTCCGCCCGTGGCAGAGCGCAAGCCGATCGAATCCTGGCTCACCGACATGGATGGCGTCCTCATCCATGAGGGCGTGCCGATCCCCGGCGCCGACGCGTTCATCAAGAAACTGCGGGACACCGAGCGGCCGTTCCTCGTCCTGACGAACAACTCCATCTACACCGCCCGCGACCTGCACGCCCGGCTCGCCCGCATGGGGCTCGACGTGCCCACGGAGAACATCTGGACGTCCGCCCTCGCCACCGCCCGCTTCCTCGACGACCAGCGGCCCGGCGGCACGGCGTACGTGATCGGCGAGGCCGGACTCACCACCGCGCTCCACGACATCGGGTACGTGCTCACCGACCACGACCCGGACTACGTCGTCCTCGGCGAGACCCGGACGTACTCGTTCGAGGCGATGACCAAGGCGGTGCGCCTCATCAACGCCGGCGCCCGGTTCATCTGCACCAACCCCGACGAGACCGGCCCGTCCACCGAGGGCCCGCTGCCCGCCACGGGCTCGGTCGCCGCGCTCATCACCAAGGCCACCGGCAAGGACCCGTACTTCGCGGGCAAGCCGAACCCGCTGATGATGCGGACCGGGCTCAACGCGATCGGCGCCCACTCCGAGACCAGCGCCATGATCGGCGACCGCATGGACACCGACGTGCTGGCGGGCCTGGAGGCCGGCATGGAGACCTTCCTCGTGCTGACCGGGCTGACGACCCCCGCGGACGTCGACCGCTACCCGTTCCGGCCCTCCACGATCGTCGACTCGATCGCCGATCTGGTCGAACGGATCTGACCCGCAAGGCCCGAGGTCACCGAGCGGTTACCGGAGGGTAGGCGGCTGCTCCGGATGCGGAGAGCGGCGAATGGCGTGAATCTGCCACCAGGAGGTTCACGATGCGTTCAGGACTGCTTGCTCTCCGTGGCGGAGCGGCCGCCGCGCTGGTGCTGGCCTCGACGGGCCTCTGCACGGGCGGTGCGCACGCCGCCGGCGACGCCCGGGTGCGCGCCACGGTCACCCCGTCGACCGCCGCACCGGGCGCGGACGTGGACGTACGGGTCGAAGGCTGCGACGGCAGGGGCGGGACGGTCGGCTCCCCGGCCTTCGTCGCCGACGTCGAGCTGGCCGGACGCGAGGGCGAGGGCGCCCCGCTGTACGGCGACACCACCGTGAGGTCCGCCACCGGTCCGGGGGCGTACCCCCTGACCGTGGTCTGTGACGGCCGCGAACACCCCGGCGCCGGACGCCTCCACGTGGCCCGCGCCTCCGCCCCGGGCCGCACCCCCGCCCCGGACACCGCCGCGCGACCCGGCCGGGCCGCCGGCCCGCCGGGCGCCGCGCCGCCCCTGGGGCCCTCGCACACCCCGCCGCCCAGCCCGCAGGCACCTGCCCGGGCCGGCGGCGGGGGCACCGCCGCATTCGTCGCCGACGCGGTGAGCGTCGCCGATCAGGGACCGGGCACGCGGCACACGGTGATCGGCCTGGTCCTGGCCGCCGTGGCCGCGGTGGCCGTGGCGCTGCGCTCCACGCGCCGCCGCGGCGGCCGCCCGGGCGCGGACTGACGATGGCGCCCGGTGCGGGCCGGCTGCCCGGCTCGGGTCGGCTGTACGCGGGCGTCGCCTGGGCGCTCGTCCTGGTGCTCATGTGGCTCTGGGGCAAGGAGGTCACGGTCGGCCACGGCGGGCTGTCCGCGCCCACGACCGGTGACGTCGCCGCGGTGGGCCGCCCCCGCGCCGTACCCCTGCCGCCGCCCCACGCCCCCGCCGAGCCGGCCGCGCCACGGCGCGTGGCGGTTCCCTCGCTCGGCATCGCCGCACCGGTCGTCCCGCGCGGCCTGGACGCCTCGGGCGGGATCGAGGCCCCGCCCCACGACACGCCGCACACCGTCGGCTGGTACGCCGGCGGCATCGCGCCCGGCGCGGACGGTACGGCCCTGCTGGTGGGCCACGTCGACACGGAGACCGGGCCCGCGGTGTTCCACGGCCTGCGCTCCGTACGCCCGGGCGCCCGCGTGCACGTCACGCGCGCGGACGGCACCGTCGCCGAGTTCACCGTCGACGACGTGAGGGTCTTCGACCGCGGCACCTTCGACGCGCACGAGGCGTACGGCCGCCGCGACCCGGACCGTGCCGAACTCCGGCTGGTCACCTGCGGCGGCACCTTCGACCGCGCGTCCGGCACGTACACGGCGAACGTGGTCGTCTCGGCGTACCTCACGGCCGTGCGTCACACGGCGCCGCCCGGCGGACCGGCCCGAGCGGCGCGCGCACCGCACTTCGCGGGCACGGCCCAGGGCTCGTGAGAACCACCGTGCCCGGTCGACGGTCCTCCCCGGCTCCGCCGGGGACCCCCCTTCCCCGGGCCGTCGACCGGGCCGGTCCTCGACCGCGGGGCCGGGCTGCGGGAGAAACCCTGGCGCCGCGCGGGAGGTTCGGGGCGGTCGGCACGCCCCGCCCACTGTAGGCCGCCCACCGGGGCCGTTCCAGAGGCCGTTTGACGCCATGTCGCGATCCGGTCGCCCTCGGTGATCGCTCCACGGGTGTGCCAGGATGGCATTCGACCGGCTTGTCCAGTGCACCCAAGGGGGAGTGGATGTACGGCAGTTGCACCGGGCGTGCCCGTACGGGCGTGGCCCTGGCGGGGGCGCTGACCGCGCTGCTGGCGGCGGCGGGCTGCGGCGCGCCGGACAGCGGCGAGGGCGTGCGCACCGGGCCGCGGCCGCCCGGCGGAAACGTGGCGTTCTGGGTCAACCCGGACGGCAACGCCGCCCGGCAGCTGGCCGGTTACGAGACCCGGGGCGAGCAGCGGAACGCCGAGCTGATCCGGAAGATAGCCTCCCAGCCGGTCGGCGAGTGGGTGGGCTCCGACCGGCCGGAGGAGGAGACCCGGCGCCTCACCGAGGCCGCGGCCCGCTCGGGGCGGGACGCGCTGCTCGTCCTCTACAACATCCCGCACCGCGACTGCGGCCAGCACTCCGCGGGCGGCGCCCCGGACGGCGACGCCTACCGGGCCTGGATCGAGGGCGTCGCCCGGGGCATCGGCGACCGGCGGGCGACGGTCGTCCTGGAGCCGGACGCGGTGATGCACATGGTCGACAGCTGCACCGAGCAGCAGTACCACGAGGAGCGGTACGCGCTGCTGGCCGGCGCGGTCGAGCGGCTGAAGCGGCTGCCGAACGTCCGCGTGTACCTGGACGCGGGCAACGCCGGCTGGGGCAGGCCCGACCAGATCCACGAGCCGCTCCGGCGCGCCGGGATCGCGAAGGCCGACGGCTTCGCGGTGAACGTGTCCAACTTCCAGACGACGGCCGCCAGCAAGGAGTACGGGAAGAAGGTCTCCGCGAAGGCCGGCGGCAGGCACTTCGTCATCGACACCAGCCGCAACGGCAACGGCCCCTACACCGAGGGCGATCCGGCCGAGAACTGGTGCAACCCGCCGGGCCGCGCCCTGGGCGAACGCCCCACGACGCGGACCGGCGACCCGCTCGTCGACGCCTACCTGTGGATCAAGCGCCCCGGCGAGTCCGACGGCGACTGCAAGGGCGGCCCCAAGGCGGGCGAGTGGTACCCCGCCTACGCCCTGGAACTGGCCCGCAACGCCCGCTGAGAGCGGGCCCGGTGGAGGTGCCGCCAGGCAGGCGGGGCTTCGCGGCCCGACCTACGGCACCTCCACCCACACCGCCTCCGACGGCGTGCCCCGGTCGTCCGTGACGAACAGCATGTACCAGCCGGACGGCACCAGCGCCCGGTTCGCGGGCACCGTGACCCGGATGCCCTTCGCCGTGCGGGTCAGGTTCAGGGCGATCGACCGCTGGTCGACGTCCGTGACGTGCGTGACCGCGCTCGGCCGCATCAGCTTCGCCGTACGGATCCTCGCCGCGTCCGCCGTGACGTACTCGCCGGTGGCGCCGCGCCGGATCGCCTTGGGTCCGTGGCGGAGGACCGGCCGGCCCTCGCGGTACAGATAGGGCGGGCTGTACAGCTCTATGCGCTGCTCGAAGATGCCCGGCCGGGTGTTGTCCTTGTCGGCGAACAGCGAGTCCGAGCCGAAGATCATGACCCGGCCGTCGGGCAGCAGCACCGAACCCGAGTGGTAATTGCGCCCGACCCTCGGGTCGGCGACCCGCTGGTAGGTGCCGCTCCTCGGGTCGTACGTACGGGCCTGGAGGATGTTGGAGGCGCTGCGGCCCCGGTAGTCCTCCGAGCCGCCGGTGACGAACACGGTGTCGTCGGGCAGCAGCGACGCGCTCGGGTAGCGGGTGCCCTTGTCGAGCGCCGGGCCGTCCTTGAAGCGGGGCGCGGGGTCCTTCAGGTCGACGAGGCGGGACTTCTCGCTGGACTCCTGGGACTCGCCGACCCCGCCGCCGCCGATGACCATGAACCGCTGGTCCTGGGCGGGCGGCAGCATGACGGTGGCGGAGGTCTCCATCCTGTCGGGGTCGCTGAGCCCGGGGACCTTCTGGAAGGTGTTCCGCTCCAGGTCCCAGATGCCGGGGTCCCGGCCGACGTCGGCGGGCCCGTACCCGGCGTTGGAGCCGGAGTAGAAGAGCTTGCCGTCGTCCATGAGGAAGATCGCCGGGTACGTGGGGAAGCGCCGTTCGATCCCCGTGTACGTCCACTTCTTGGTCTTCGGGTCGTAGATCTCGTCCTTGCCGGGGACGATCTGCCCGATCTCGTCGAGCCCTGACAGCGCGAGGACCCGGCCGTCCTTCAGGGTGGTGAGCGTGGGGTACCAGCGCGCCTCGTTCATCGGGTCGACCTTCACGTACCGCTCGGCGACCGGGTCGAACTCGAAGGCGTCCTTGATGCCCTGGAAGTCCTTCTTGTCGAGGGCGAGTTTCTGCGCCATCCCGTAGACGTTGCGGGCGTCGGTGCCCTTCATGCCGTGCACCCGGTAGTTGTCCTCGGTGCCGGTCTCGTACTCCTTGCCGGACTTCTCGGCCTCGACGTAGATCCGGCCGAGGCCGGCCTCGGTGCGCAGGAAACGGCCCGTCTTCTTGTCGAAGACCTTCTTGGCACGCTCGACGACGACCGGGTCCTTCGACACGAAGGTCTTGCCGTTGGCCTTGCCGGTGAACCGTGTGCCGGCGGGCAGGGTGATCGGCTTGTCGGGGTCCTCGTTGTGGACGATCATCAGGCCGCCCGCCTTGGTGACGTCGCCCTCCAGCTTCTCGTACCGCTTCGTACCGCCCGCGACCAGCAGCTTCCCGTCGGGGAGCTGGGTGTGGCCGGCGCAGAACATGTCCTTGGGGGTGGGGATCTTCTTGAAGGCGCCCGTCTTCGGATCCCACAGGACGGACTCGAACCGCTGCGCGTCGAAGTTCTTCTGGTTGTTCCCCGAGCCCGCGATGAGGAGCACCTTGCCGGTGTGCAGGAGCGCCACGTGGATGGCGTTGACCCGGAACTCGGCGGGCACGTCGAGGAAGTCCCAGTGGCCGTTCTCCGCCTTGTACTCCGGCCGGTTGATCGCGTACTCGTGGTACTGCGCGGTGCCGAACCGGTACAGGGCCGGTCCGTTGAACCCGGCGACGGCGGCCACCACCGCCGTGCCGATCAGCAGGCGCCGGGCCCGGTTCCTGCGGTGGTTCGGCCGGACGGGCAGGGTGCTCATTTCTTACGTCCCCCCAAGACGATCTGCAGGGTCTGTTCGCTCTCCGGCGCCCAGCCGGGCCTGGGCCGCGGGGCGTGGTCGGCGCCCCGGACCGGAATCGGTGCCACGGGCGGCACGGGGGTGCGCCCGCGCGCCCGCTGCTGCTTCTCCGCGCGGACGGTGAGGCGCCAGGCGAGGATCGGCGCCGCCGTGATCAGCAGGGCCAGCGAGGCCCAGGTGATCATCGCCGGGTGGTCGTGGCCGTTGAAGAAGGAGGCCACGAGGGACCCGCCGAAGACGACGAGGAAGAAGAGGTGGATCCGGAACGTCCCGAAGAACGTGTCCGGGCTGGACGAGTCGCCCTTGGGCGTCACCACGAAGGAGCTCTTGCGGCGCAGGACCGCGTCCAGCAAGGAGCGGGCGTAGATGGGCGCCGACAGCGCGGACATCACCATGCCGGCCAGGCCGCCGGAGCCCTCGGGCTCGTGCGGTGAGACGTTGTGGCGGCGGTTCCAGATGTAGAGGCCGATCTGGAGCGCCGAGGCGTTGCCGTACAGCATCATCCAGATGACCGGGTCGATCTGCACGCCCGAGGCGCCCATGCCCAGGAACAGCGCGCAGCTCAGCGCCGCGAGGATCCAGTTCAGCGCGGACATCGGGTAGAAGATGATCATCATCGTGTAGTTGAAGAGCTTGCCGGGCGGCAGCGTGCCCCAGCCCTTCCAGTACTGCTTGAGGATCGTCTCGTACGTGCCCCGCGACCACCGCAGCTGCTGCGTGAAGAAGTCCGTCCAGGCGGTCGGGCCCTCGCCGACGGCCAGCACGTCCGGGGTGTAGACGGAGCGCCACTTGTTGCCGGTGGCGGGGTTGCGGTGGCGGTGGATCTCGAAGCCGGTCGCCATGTCCTCGGTGATCGAGTCGTACAGGCCGCCGATCTGCTTGAGCGCGCTGATCCGTACGGCGTTGGACGTGCCGACGAACATGGGCGCGCCGTAGCGGTTGCCGGCCCGCTGGATCAGGGCGTGGAACAGGAACTGCTGCGACTCGGCGGCCTTGGTGACGAACGTGTCGTAGTTGCCGTACACCTGGGGGCCGATGACGAAGCCGACGTCCGGGTCGCGGAAGTAGCCGAGCATCCGCTCCAGGTAGTTGGGGAGCGGCACGTGGTCGGTGTCGACGGAGGCGAAGAAGTCGTAGTGGTCGCCGTGCGCCTCCAGCCAGGCGTTGTAGTTGCCGTGCTTGGTCTTGGCGCGGTGGGGGCCCGCGGGCCGGTTCCACTTGGCGACGCCCTTGCGCGAGAAGTGGTGCACGCCGAGCCGGGCGCACACCTCCTTGACGGCCGGGTCGTCGCCCTCGTCCAGCAGCCAGACGTGCATCAGCCCGCGGTGCCGGATGCGGACGGCCGCCTCCAGGGTCTTCGTCACCATCTCCAGCGGCTCCTTGCCGGGCACGAAGGAGGTGAGGAAGGCGACCCGGGTGCCGGACTCCGGGACGACGGGGACGGGGTCGCGGGCGACGAGCGTCGCGTGCGCGTTCGACAGCACGTTCATGGTGCGGAACAGCTCGATCAGCCCGATGGACACGAGCATGACGACGTCGAGCGCCAGCAGCAGGTCGTTGTCGAGGTTCGGGTCGCGCTCGGTCCAGTGCCGGGGCTGCATCAGCCAGACGAACAGCCCGAGCGAGACCAGCGGGGCGGCGCCCAGCAGCAGCGCGGCCCTGATCCGGTGCGGCTCCTGCGACAGCAGCGAGCGGTACTGGACCCGGTACGGCTTCACGGGGTCGGGTTCGGTGAGCGGGCCGGCGAGCCGGCTGTAGTGCTCGTAGTCGTAGCGGGGCAGCGGTGTGGGCTGCACCGGGCGCGCCCTGGCCGAGCCGGCCCGGGGCTGTGCCGGTGGCCGCGGCCGTGCGGTCCGGGAGGCCGCGTCGTGGTCGTGCTGTCCGCCGGTCGGCGTCGACGTCATCAGTCATCCCCCCGCACGCATGCCGGCCGCGTGTTGGTCGTGGTCGTTCAAGGCCGCCGGCTCACCGCCCTGTGAGACAGGCAAAGACGATGTTCCGGTTGCATGCGCCGCCCCCCTGGTGTCCGACTGGCCGAACAGTGCCCCCACCGCGCCCCGCCATGAACGAGGCCAGGCCCCTCTTGTACCTGGCCCGGCCGATCCGCACCCATGCTGTTTCGGAGTCGATCACATGGATGTTCAATGTGGCCGGACCTGACGGGCTGCGTGCACGAAAACGACCGAGGCCCCCTCACGCTCGGTGAGGGGGCCTCGGCCTGCTGTGCGCCGCCAGGGACTCGAACCCCGGACCCGCTGATTAAGAGTCAGCTGCTCTAACCAACTGAGCTAGCGGCGCCTGCTGACCTGCATAACTCTACCCGACGCCGGAGGGTGCTCCTGACCGCCGGGGGCCGGGCCGCCGAGATTTTCCGCCCCGATGTGGATGTCGGATGGTCGTTTTTTTCCTTTCAACCGTCAAAATGCGTTATGTCGGGACAGTTGCGAAACTGGCGCCCGTGCATCGCCACGGAAAGAACTCGCCGAGTGTGGAGGGGAACCGTATGGCCGTTCCGGTCTTCGAGGAGTACGAGCCCGCCGCGGACTGTCCGTGCCCCGGCTGCGCCCGGCGGCGGCGGGAACTCGCGCTCAGACCGGCCGTGCGGGCCGGCGGCCACCCGGCCGCCCACGGCGCACGCCGCGCCCTCGTGCTGGTCACCGCCGCGGGCGTGGTCCTCGGCGGCGGCGCGGCCGCGGGGGCCGCCGCGCCGCCGGCCGGCCCGTTCCACCCGGCGGGCCACGGCACGGGCGACCCGGACACCGGTAACCCGCAGGGAGGCGCGGGCGGGCTGCACGGCCGCCCGCACGCCGGCCCGACGGCGGGTCAGGTCTCGACCGCCTCGCTGCCCAGGAGGACCCGGGCCGACATCATCAACCGGGCGAAGATCTGGCTGCGCGAGAAGGTCCCGTACTCGATGGAGAAGTACTGGACGGACGGCTACCGGCAGGACTGCTCCGGCTATGTGTCCATGGCCTGGGGCCTGCCCGGCAACGAGTGGACCGGCAGCCTCGCCCGGTACGGCACCCGGATCGCCCGCGACGACCTCGCGCCCGGCGACATCCTGCTCTTCCACAACCCCGCCGACCCGACGAAGGGCTCCCACGTCACGATCTTCGGCGGCTGGACCGACTACCGGCACACCCACTACATCGCCTACGAGCAGAGCAAGCCCCGGACCCGCAAGCAGCCCACCCCCATGGCGTACTGGGCCAATTCGTCCCGGTACATCCCCTATCGCTACAACGGCCTCGTCACCGAGCACACCCCCTCGGACGGCGCCCCGGGCGGCAAGGCCTCCGCGACGGCCTTCCCCGGAGGCGGCCACTTCGGCCCCGGGGCGCACAACGCGTACGTCACCCGGCTCGGGCACTTGCTCGTCGAGCGCGGCGGCGGCCGCTTCTACGCGTCGGGACCCGGGCCCCGGTGGGGCGACGCCGACCGGCGGGCGACCCAGGCGTTCCAGCGGGCGCAGGGCTGGCGCGGCAGCGAGGCGAACGGCCTGCCGGGGCCGCACACCTGGCGGCTGCTGGTGCGGGGCGAGGGCCGCGACATCGCGGGCGGCACCAGCCGCTCGGCGGCGGTGCCGCGCTACCCCGGCCGGGGCCACTTCCGGCCCGGCCGGTCGAACACATACGTCGAGATGCTGGGCCGCCGGCTGGTGAAGCTCGGCTTCGGCAGGCACTACACGACGGGCCCCTCCCCGCGCTGGGGGGAGGCCGACCGGCGCAACGTCCAGGACTTCCAGCGGGCACAGGGCTGGCGCGGCGGAGCCGCGGACGGCCATCCGGGCCCCGAGACATGGAGGCGGCTCTTCCGATGACCGAGCACGACGACGAGGTGGGAACCATGACCACGGCGACACCGGGGGCGGAAGGCGCGGCCACGGGCCGACGCGTCCCCCTGATCGGCAACGAGACGACCGGCCCGATCCCGGTCCACCTACTGTTCCGCGACGAGACCCCACCACCGGCGGAGGAGCCGGCCCACCCGGCGGATCCAGCGCGATCGTCCGATCCGGCGGCCGCGACTGCTCCGGCTGGTCCGGCTGGTCCGGTGGCTTCGGCCGGCCCGGCGGATCCGGCGGCACCGGCCGGTCGGGCGGCATGGGGAAGCCCGGTCGATCCCGCGGCGCCGGCCGGTCGGGCGGCATGGGCAGGCGCGGCCGGTCCGGCGGATCCGGCGCCTGCGGCAGGTCCGCCGGCATCGGCGGGTGCGGCGGCGGCATCGGCCGGTCCGTCGGCCGCCGCCCGTACGGCTCCGTCGGCCTACCCGGCGGCCACGGCCGGCCGGGCGGCGTGGGCGGGCCCGGCCGGTACGACCGACGCGGCGGCCGCGCCCGGTCGGGCGGAACCGGCTGCCGCGGCGGCGGCCCCCTATCCCACTCCGTCGGCCGAGCGGGCCAACGGGGCCCCGACGGCGTCGGGCACGACGGGCGCGACCGGTTCCGTCGCGTCGACGGGGATCTGGGCGCCGATGCCTTGGGACCTGCCGGACGACCCCGGATCGCCCGTGGCCCCCGCTCCCACGTCGGAGGCCGGACCCACGCTCACCCCCGCGGCACCGGCGCCCCCGGCCGCGTCGGGCCGCCCGGGCCCTGAACCGCTCGATGGACCGGCGGTACGCGACGAGATCGACGACCTGCCCTGGAACCTCGACAGAGGCAGGGACTTGGGCGGCGAAGCGCCGTGGGACCTCATGGGTGCGCGCAGCGCCGGCACTCCACGGAACAGCAGCGGTGCGCGACACGCGGACGGCGCCCGCGGCACCGATCAGACCCGGGCCGCTCCCGGGGAGCGGGCCACCCGTCGTGGCCAGACCGATGCGTCACCGCGGAACGTCAGCAGCGCGGCGGATCCCGGCGTGGACCGCGTTCCGGAGGCCGAACGACCCGACGGCCGCGGCGAGACGGGCGTGTCGGCGCGGAACGTCAGCAGCGCGGTGGATCTCGGCGTGGACCGGTTCTCGGAAGGTCGGCAGCCCGTCGGCGGTGACCAGGTGGGTGCTTCGGCGCGAAGCGTCAGCACTGCGGCTGATCTCGGTGTGGGTCAGGGCTCGGAGTGGGCTCGGGTGGCGCAGGGGGAGCAGGCTGCCCGCTGTGACGAGGGGGACGCGTCGGCGCGGAACGCCAGCAGCGCGGCGGATCCCGGTGTGGACCGGTTCTCGGAAGGTCGGCAGCCTGCCGGTGGTGACGAGGTGGGTGCTTCGGCGCGGAGCGTCAGCGCTGCGGCGGATCTCGGTGTGGGTCAGGGCTCGGAGTGGGCTCGGGTGGCGCACGGGGAGCAGGCTGCCCGCCGTGACGAGAGGGACGCGTCGGCGCGGAACGCCAGCAGCGCGGTGGATCTCGGCGTGGACCGGTTCTCGGAAGGTCGGCAGCCTGCCGGTGGTGACGAGGTGGGTGCTTCGGCGCGGAGCGTCAGCGCTGCGGCTGATCTCGGTGTGGGTCAGGGCTCGGAGTGGGCTCGGGTGGCGCAGGGGGAGCAGGCTGCCCGCCGTGACGAGAGGGACGCGTCGGCGCGGAACGTCAGCGGCGCGGTGGATCTCGGCCTGGGCCGAGTCCCGGAGGGGCAGCAGGCCGTGCGCCCCGACCAGGCCGGTACGCCGCCGCACACGGGTGGGGAACAGGCCGCTCGTCCCGACCGGACGGGTGCGTCGCCGCAGAACGTCAGCGGTGCGGTGGGGGAGTGGGCCGCCGGCCGTGACCAGGCGGACCCGTCCTCGCACGTTCTCAGCAGTGCCGCTGATCTCGACATGGGCCGTGATCACGACCTGGACCGGGTGGCCGACGGGGAACGGGCCGTCCGTCGTGACGGCGACGGCGCGCTGCCGCGCAACCTCGGCGGCATCCGGGATCTCAGGGGCGCCCGGCACCTCGACCTGAGCCGGGGCCGTGGCTCCGGCGGCGAGCAGCAGGCCGACCGCCCGGACCCGAAGCCGGCCCCCGGGCGCAAGCGGGGCCGGCGGCACGCCGGGGTGTCGGGCGACAAGCAGGTGCGGCCCGCGCCGGCGACCGATCTTCAGCTGACCGAGCGGCCCGGCGCCGTACTGCCCGGCTGGGCCGGCCTGCTGGCCGGATGCGCCGCGATCGTCGTGTGCGCGGTGGTGGTCTGGTGGGCGGGTGCCGTGCCGGAGCCGGTGATGGAGGCCCTGGGCCTGCCGTTCCACCCGTACTCGGGGCTGGCCATCGGGCCGTCCCTGCTGCTGGCGCTGGGCATGCTGCTGGGGGTCTTCGCCTTCGGTGGTGTCATGCGGGGCCGGGTCGGCTTCGCCTGGGTGCTCAGCCTGTTCGGCGACTACCGCGGCACGGTGCGGCGGACCGGCCTGGTGTGGGTGAGCCCGCTCCTGATGCGCCGGCGGATCGACGTACGGCTGCGGCACTGGCGCAGTGAGCCGCTGCCCGTGGTCGACGCGAACGGCACGGCCCTGCGGGCCGTGGTGCTGGTGGTGTGGCGGATCAAGGACACCGCGCAGGCGGCGCTCGCGGTGGCGGACCACGAGCGGTACCTGCGCGAGCAGGTGGAGGCGGCGCTGGCCCGGGTCCTGTCGCAGCTGCCGGCGGACGCCTTCCAGGAGGACGGGCCGACCCTGCGGAACGCCGAGGCCGTGGGGGAGGCGCTGACGGGGATGGTGTCCGCGGAGTGCGCACCGGTCGGGATCGAGGTCTTCTCGGCCCAGCCGGTCCTCATCGAGTACGCGCCGGAGATCGCGGCCGCGATGCAGCGGCGGAGGGTCGCGGCGATCGACGCCAAGCACCGGGACGCGGTCCTCGGCACGGTCGTGGACGCCGTGGACGACATGGTCCACCGGCTGACCACGCGTGGTCTGGTCGAGCTGGACGACTACGACCGCAAGGCGCTGGTCAAGGACCTGACGGTGGCCTTCTACACGGGGCGGAACGGTCCGGCCGAAGGCGCGTGATTGGTATGGACATGCTCAACTAGCGTCCATACATTGGAGCTTGGTCTAGACCGCCACAGGCACTACTGCGCGCGTGCAGCACGGGTCAAGGAACTCCCCCACGTCCTCTCGGAGCGACAGCATGCGAAAGAAGATAGCCACGGCGTTGGTGGCCCTCGGGGTCGCCGGTGCGTCGGTGCTCGCCACCGGCACCGCCGGCAGCCACGGGTACACCGACGCCCCGATCAGCCGGCAGAAGCTCTGCGCCAACGGCACGGTGACGGGCTGCGGCGCCATCCAGTGGGAGCCGCAGTCGGTCGAGGGCCCCAAGGGCTTCCCGTCCGGCGGCCCCGCCGACGGCACGATCTGCGCGGGCGGCAACAGCAGGTTCGCGGAGCTGGACAACCCGCGCGGCGGCGCCTGGCCGACGACCCGCCTGTCGGGCGGCCAGAGCTACACGTTCCGCTGGCAGTTCACCGCCCCGCACCGCACCACCGACTTCAAGTACTACATCACCCGCAACGGGTGGGACCCGACCAGGCCGCTCACCCGCGCGGCCCTGGACTCCCAGCCGTTCCTGACCGTGCCGTACGGCGGCCAGCAGCCGCCCTACACGCTCACGCACCAGGGCACCGTCCCGAGCGGCAAGACGGGCCGGCACCTGATCCTCGCGGTCTGGACCGTCCATGACACGAGCAACGCGTTCTACGCCTGCTCGGACGTCCAGTTCTGATCCCGCTCCGGCCGGCGCGCGGCGGCCCTGAGCCGGGACCGCCGTAGCCGGTGACCGCATACGAAGAAGCCCCCCGCTTCCGCGAGGGGCTTCTTCCGTCTGTGCGCCGCCAGGGACTCGAACCCCGGACCCGCTGATTAAGAGTCAGCTGCTCTAACCAACTGAGCTAGCGGCGCCCGCTGACAGAAGTAATACTACCTGGTCCCGAGGGGTGCTCCTGACCACCACCGTGATCAGGAGCGATCACCCGCTCAGAGCGCCAGCGAGAGCACCACCGGAGCCGCCCTGCGGTTCAGCGCGTCGGCCGCCGCCCGCAGCCGGTGGGCGTGCTCGATCGGCAGCGACAGCGCCAGGCAGCCCACCGACGACCCGGCCGTCAGCGGCACCGCCGCGCAGACCGTGCCCACCGCGTACTCCTGGAGGTCGAGGACCGGGACGGTCGGCGGCTGGCTGTCCAGCTTGGAGAAGAGCACTCTCTCGCTGGTGATCGTCCGCGAGGTGAGCCGGGCGATCTTGTGCCGGGACAGGTGGTCGCGGCGGCCGTTCTGGTCCAGCTGGGTCAGCAGGCACTTGCCGACCGCGCTGGCGTGCGCCGCCGAGCGGAAGTCGACCCACTCGTTGACCTTCGGGGTGTGCGGCCCGTCAGCCATCTGCGTGATCTTGACCTCGCCGTCGATGTACCGGCTGATGTACACGGCGGCGCCCACCGTGTCCCGCAGGTCGCTCAGTGTCTCCTGGAGCTTCGCCTCCAGGGCCTCGCGGCGCGTGGCGCCCGAGCCCAGGAGGATCAGCGAGTCGCCGACGACGTAGGCGCCGTCGGCGACCTGCTCCACGTATCCCTCGCGGCGGAGCATCCGCAGCAGTGAGGTGAGGTGTCCGGTCGGCAACCCGGTCTCGCGCGCGAGCTGGACATCGGTGACTCCGCCGCCGTGCCGGGACACCGTTTCGAGAACGCGCAGGGCGTATTGCACCGAGTGGAACGGCGCGGTCGGCTCGGGCTTAAGCGCCACGGTTTCCCCCTACCAGGTTGTGACCGCATGCTTCCGTACCACGATAACCGCCAAAGGCCGTTTCCGGGGCGCCTGTTGACAAGAATGCCTTGCGCCCCAGGCGCATACGCTGCGGCGCGACCGTCTGGCATATGCCAGGGACACAACACCGCCAAGGAGGACGAGGTCAGAGCACTGCGCCGAGGAACTCGCGCGTACGTTCGTGCTCCGGCTCCGAGAAGATTTTCCCCGGGGAACCGGCCTCGATCACCCTGCCGGAGTCGAACATGAGCACCTCGTCCGAGATGTCCCTGGCGAAATTCATCTCATGGGTGACGCACAGCATCGTGATGTCCGTCGACCGCGCGATGTCGCGCAGCACGTCGAGCACCCCCGCCACCAGCTCCGGGTCGAGCGCCGACGTGACCTCGTCCAGCAGCAGCACCTTCGGCCGCATCGCCAGTGCCCGGGCGATCGCCACGCGCTGCTGCTGACCTCCGGAGAGCTGGGACGGCCGCGCGTCGGCCCGGTCGGCGAGCCCCACCAGGTCGAGCAGGTCCCGCGCCCGCTCCACGGCCTCGTCGCGGCCGAGTCCGAGGACCTTGACCGGGGCCTCGGTGATGTTGCGCAGCACGGACATGTTCGGGAAGAGGTTGAACTGCTGGAAGACCATGCCGATCTGTTTGCGGACCTCGCGCCGCTGTTTCTCGTCGGCGGGGAAGAGCCGTCCGCCGTTGACGTCGATGGTGCCGCGGTCGGGCTTCTCCAGCGTCATCAGCATCCGCAGGATCGTGGTCTTCCCCGAGCCGGACGGGCCGATGAGCGTGACGTGCTTGCCGGCGTCGACCGAGAAGCAGAGGTTCTCCAGGACGGTGGTGCCGCCGAACCGTTTGCTGACGTTCGTGAAGCGGATGAGTCCGGTGGTCCCGGCGGTGCTCTCGGGGCTGCTTTCCGGGGTGCTTTCAGTGCGCAAGGCGGCGCTCCAGGGCTCGTACGAGAAGGGAAGCCGGATAGGCGATGAGGACGAAGGCGACGCCGACGACGGTCAGCGGCTCGGTGTACTGGAAGGTGGCGGCGCTCTCCAGCCGGGACTGCTGCAGCAGCTCCAGGACGCTGATCGCCGCCAGCAGCGGGGTGTCCTTCAGCATGGCGATCACGTAGTTGCCCAGGGCCGGGGCGGTACGCCGCAGCGCCTGCGGCAGGACCACCGCCAGCCAGGTGCGGTGCGCGGGCAGGCTGAGCGCCGTGGCCGCCTCCCACTGCCCGGCCGGCACGGCGTCGATGCCGGCCCGGTAGACCTGCGCGGTGTACGTCGAGTAGTGCAGCCCGATCGCCAGCGTGCCGGTGGTGAACGCGGAGAACTGCACGCCCCACTCCGGCAGCACGAAGAACAGGAAGAACAGCTGCACCAGCAGCGGGGTGGTGCGGATGAACTCGGTCACGGCGTTCACGGGCCACCGCACCAGCCGGCTCGGCGCCCGGAACGCGGCCGCCCACACCAGGCCAAGCGAGAACGCGATCAGCGAGCCGAGGAACAGCACCTGGAGGGTGACCAGCAGCCCGTCGGCGAAGCGCGGCAGGAAGTCCACGACGGCGGACCAGTCCCAGCTCATGCCGCCACCCCCAGGTTCGCCTTGGCCCTGCGCTCCAGCGCCTTCATGGAGCGGGTGAGCACGAACGCGATCACGAAGTAGACGACCAGCACGACCGAGTAGATCCGGGCGCTGTCCTGGGTGGCCAGCCGCACCAGGTACGCGGCGAACGACACGTCGCCGATGCCGAGCAGCGACACCAGGGCGGTGCCCTTCAGCAGCTCCACCAGCAGGTTGCAGAAGGACGGGATCATCTCCGGCACCGCCTGCGGCAGCAGCACCAGCCGCATCCGCTGCCAGGGAGTGAAGCCGAGCGCGACCGTCGCCTCCCGCTGGGCCGGGGCCACGGCGTTGAGCGCGCCGCGCACGATCTCGGCGCCGTACGCCCCGTACGACAGACCCAGCGCCAGCACCGCGGCCCACAGGGGCACCAGCTGCCAGCCGAGCAGCGGGGGCACCACGAAGAACAGCCAGAACATCAGCACCAGGGCCGAGGTCCCGCGGAAGACCTCCGTGTAGAAGCCGGCCAGGAAGCGGACCGTACGGGAGCGGTGCGTACGGGCCATGCCGACGGAGAAGGCGACCAGCGCGCCCAGGGCGGCGCTCAGGACGAGCAGCCGGAGGGTGGTCCCGATGCCCGGCAGGACCCAGTTCTGCCAGAGTCCGGCGGTCATCGGCACAGCTCCTCGGCGGTGAGGGTGGTCATCTCGGACGCGGCGAAGCCGAAGCGCCGCAGGATGCGGAACAGCTCGCCGCTGGCCTTCATGCGGTGGATCTCGGCGTTGAAGGCGTCCCGCAGGCCGCGGTCGGTGCGGCGGAAGGCGAAGGCGCCGCCGTCGATCTTCCGCTCGCCGTCGACGACCGCGGCGAAGGGCTTCGTCGCCTCCGCCCGGCTGCTTCCCCGGACCACCGCGCGGGTGGTGAGCGCCGTCCCGGCGAAGGCGTCGACGCGGCCGGACTCGACCGCGTTCAGGCCGGCGACCTGGTCCTGGAGAATGACCAGCTCCTTCTCGGGGTACCCGGCGGCCACGGCGTAGCCGATCTCCGCGTAGCCGGCGCCCGTGGCGAGGCGTGCCCCCGTGCGCACCACGTCCTCGTAGGACCGCAGGCCCTTGGGGTTGCCCCTGCGCACGATGAAGGAGTCGAGCATCTGGTACTCGGGATCGGAGAACAGGACCTGCCGGCAGCGGTCCTTGTTGATGTACATACCGGCGGACACCACGTCGAACTGCTGGGAGTTGAGGCCGGGGATGAGGGAGGCGAAGTCCGTGGCGACCGGCTGGACGCGGTCCACACCGAGGCGACGGAAGACGACCTTGGCGAGTTCGGGCGCCTCGCCCGTGAACGCGCCCTGGTCGTCGACGTATCCGTAGGGCACCTCGCCCGCGATGCCGAGGCGCACCGTGCGCTGGGATCTGAGCCGTGCGAGGGAGTCCCCGGACGGGACCCGCGCACAGCCGGCGGAACCCAGGGCGCCCGCGGCGCCGGCCGCGGCGGTGCCGAGGAGCAGGGAGCGCCGTCGTATGGGGCGCCTGGGCGCTGTTTCTCTGTGACGAGCGGTACGAGCCATGGGCGCGCGGCTACCCGAACCGCTCCCGGGTATGCCTGACGGCCGCGACGGCCCGCGAGAAGAGGAGGCTGGCCATGACCACCGTGGGACTTCTCCGCCCGGAGGGCCACCCCGAGGACGACTACCGGCGGATCGAGACGCTGCTGGACAGCGACATCCGCGTCGACTCCGTCGCGTACCGGGGCCCGGGCGAGGACCCCGAGCGGCTGGCGGCCGGCGCGGAGGAACTGCGGCTGGCCGGTGCCGAGTCGGTGGTGTGGGCGTCCACCGGCGGGTCGTTCGTGCACGGCTGGGAGGCGGCCCACGAGCAGGCCCGCTCACTGGCCCTGGCGGCCGGGCTGCCGGCGTCGAGCACGTCGATCGGGTTCGCGCACGCGGTACGGGCGGTGGGGGCCGCGCGGGTCGCGGTGGCCGGCACGTATCCGGAGGACGTGACGGAGGGGTTCGCCCGGTTCCTGGAGGCCGCCGGGATCGAGGTGGTGGGGGTGCGCAGGGCGTTCGCGGCGGGACCGGTGGCGGAGCTGGTGCGGGCGGCGGACGATCCGCGGGCGGAGGCGGTGCTCGTCCCGGACACGGCCCTGCCCACGGTGGCCGCGCTGGCCGGGGCGGAGGCGGCGGTCGGCAAGCCGGTGCTGACGGGGACCCAGGTGACGGTATGGGAGGGGCTGCGGCTGGCCGAGCGCCGCGGGGCGTGGGCGGACGAGCTGGGCGCGCTGTTCGCCCGCGAGGAGCCGGGGCCCGAGCCGCCGGGGGAGGAACCGGCCGGGCTGCCCCGGCCCTGGGAGCCCCGGGCCCGTGAGGAGCCCGCATGAGGCGAGGGCCCGCATGAGGCGGGCCCGCATGACGCGAGGGCCGCGTGACTCGGGGCCCGCATGACGCGAGGGCCGCATGACTCGGGGGCCCGCCGGATGCGAGGGCCCGCATGGCCGGAAAGCGCCGCCCCGCGCCGCCATGCAACAAGCCCAGGAATAAACGGAAGGCCCCTCCTGTTATCCCGCCCCGTACAGCAACAGCGGCGCGGGAGGGCCACCGGTGAGCGACGAGGCGATGCGGGACACGGCGGGGCGGGACACGGGCATACGCGGTACGGCGAGCGGCACGGCCCGCGTGCCCCTGTCCGTACTGGACCTGGTCACCGTGGGCGGCGGCAGCACCGCGAGCCGGGCCCTGGCCACCAGCGTGGAGATCGCCGCGCTCGCCGAGTCCCGCGGCTACCACCGCCACTGGGTCGCCGAGCACCACTCCATGCCCGGCGTCGCCTCGTCGTCCCCGGCCGTCATCCTGGCCCACCTCGCCGCTCGCACCCGCCGCATCCGGCTCGGCTCGGGCGGCGTCATGCTGCCCAATCACGCCCCGCTGGTCGTCGCGGAGCAGTTCGGCACCCTGGAGGCCATGGCCCCGGGCCGTATCGACCTGGGCCTCGGCCGCGCGCCCGGCACGGACGGGGCGACCGCCGCCGCGCTGCGCCGCACGGACCTGCCCGACCGGGGGGCGGACGACTTCCCGCAGCAGCTCGCCGAGCTGATCCGGTTCCTGGACGACGACTTCCCCGACGGGCACCCCTACGCCCGTGTCCACGCCGTGCCGGGCCCGGTGCAGGGCCCCACGGGCCGGCCGCCGGTGTGGCTGCTCGGCTCCTCGGGGTTCAGCGCGCGCCTCGCGGGGGAGTTGGGCCTGCCGTTCGCCTTCGCCCACCACTTCTCGGCGCGCAACACGATCCCGGCGCTGGACCTGTACCGGACCTCCTTCCGCCCGTCGCCCGTGCTCGACGCCCCCTACGCGCTGATCGGCGTCCAGGCGCTGGCCGCCGACGACCCGCGCGAGGCGCGCCGGCAGGTGCTGACCGGGGCGCTGTCGATGGTGCGGCTGAGGACCGGCCGCCCCGGCCTCGTCCCGACGCCGGAGGAGGCGGAGGCGTACCCGTTCGCGCCGGTCGAGCGGGACTTCGTGGACGGCTGGCTCGCGGACGTCGTGCACGGCACGCCGGACGAGGTGCGGACCGGTCTCGACGAGCTGCAGAAGCGCACGGGTGCCGACGAGCTGATGATCACGGCCAATGTGCACAGCGGCGAGGCACGGCTGCGCAGCTACGGACTGATCGCCGACGCCTACGGGATGGCCGCCGCCGACGCGTGAGCGGTCGTCGTCCCGGCGGCGCTGGTTCCTCCTCGGGAAGGCGTGCACAAGATCCCTAAGGGACCCTTAAACCGCTCGTCACCGACGGTGGCGGGCGGTTTTCCATGGGGCCTGGTCCGGCGTGACGAGCGCTTTCTTCCCCAAATTGGTCTAGTCCTCATTTTGGTTCAGACCATTGACGCGCTGTTCGCGCGGCGGCTATCAATTCTTCAACTTCCGCCCCGCGTACCGCGCTTCACCACCCATCGGAGGCCGTCCGTGCACCCCCGTAAACCCCTGCTCGCCGCGCTCACCGGCCTGGCGCTCGCCGCCGGCACCCTGGCCGCCGTCGCCGGTCCCGACACCGCCCGCGCGGCGGAGCCCGCACCCTCCACGGGCGGCGTGAAGATCGCCTACTACGACCAGTGGAGCATCTACGGCAACGCGTTCTACCCCAAGCACCTCGACACCCGGGGCATCGCGGCCAAACTCGACGTCATCAACTACTCGTTCGGCAACATTCACCCCACCGACCTCACCTGCTTCATGGCCAACAAGGCGGCGGGCGACGACAACAACCCCAACGCCGGTGACGGCGCGGGCGACTCGTACGCCGACTACCAGCGCTCCTTCTCCGCGGCCGACAGCGTGGACGGCGTCGCCGACAAGTGGGACCAGCCGATCGTGGGCGTCTTCAACCAGTTCAAGGAGCTGAAGGCGAAGTACCCCCACCTGAAGATCAACATCTCGCTGGGCGGCTGGACGTACTCCAAGTACTTCCACGACGCGGCCAAGACCGACGCCAGTCGCAAGAAGCTGGTCTCGTCCTGCATCAAGCAGTACATCCAGGGCGACCTGCCGGTCGAGGGCGGCTACGGCGGTCCCGGCACCGCCGCCGGCATCTTCGACGGCATCGACATCGACTGGGAGTACCCCGGCTCGGCGGGCGGCCACCTCGGCAACCACTACGGCCCCGAGGACAAGCAGAACTTCACGTTGCTGCTCGCCGAGTTCCGCAAGCAGCTCGACGCGTACGGCGCCGCGCACGGCGGCAAGAAGTACCTGCTGACCGCGGCCCTCCCGGCCGGCCAGGACAAGATCAAGCACATCGAGACGGACAAGATCGGCGCGTACCTCGACTACGCGAACATCATGACGTACGACATGCACGGCGCCTGGGACGGCGACGGGCCCACTTACCACCAGTCCCCGCTGTACTCCGGCGCCGGCGACCCGACCGACCCGATCGCGCCCGGCACCGAGAAGTACTCGATCGACAACGCCATCGACGCCTGGATCGACGGCAAGCCCGCCTACGGCATCGCGGGCGGCTTCCCGGCGAACAAGCTGACCCTCGGCTACGAGTTCTACTACCGCGGCTGGAAGGGCGTCCCGGCCGGCACGAAGAACGGCCTCGCCCAGCCGGCGACCGGTGCCTCGGCCGCCCGCCCGGTCAGCCAGCAGGCCGGCATCGCCCACTACAAGGAGCTGGGCGGGATCGTCGACAACGCGGCGACCACCTTCTGGGACGACGAGGCCAAGGCGTCGTACTTCTACAAGGACGGCGAGTTCTTCACCGGCCTGGACAAGCGGTCGATCCAGGCGCGGGCCGAATACGCCCGCAGCCGTGGGCTGGCCGGCGCGATGATGTACTCGCTGCTCGGCCTGGACGAGCGCACGACGCTGCTCAACGAGATCGTGGCGGCCGTCGGCGGCTCCCCGCAGACCCCGACCCCCACCCCCACGCCCACCCCGACGCCGACCCCCACGCCGACCCCCACCCCGACCCCGACGCCCACGCCGTCGACCGGTTGCACGGCCGCGGTCTGGGTGGCGACGACGGAGTACACCGGCGGCGCGCAGGTCTCCCACAAGGGCCGTACGTGGAAGGCCAAGTGGTGGACGAAGGGCGAGGAGCCCGGCACGACCGGTGAGTGGGGCGTCTGGCAGGACCTCGGCGCCTGCTGAACCCCGTACCACCCCCCACACCACCGCCCCTGACCGGAGAGCCGCGGCTCCCGGCCAGGGGCGGTACCCATCTCCGGCCCGCTCAGGCGACCCGGGCCGTACCCCTACGGGTCGCGCCCACACGGATCATCTCGGCGATCCGCTCGGGCGCCACCGCCCGCGAGTACAGCCAGCCCTGGCCGGTGTCGCAGCCGATCCGGCGCAGCCGCGCCGCCTGCCCCGCCGTCTCCACGCACTCGGCGGTGACCGTGAGCCCCAGCCGGTGCGCGAGGTCCACCATGGCCTCCACGATGACCTCGTCCGCCGGGTTCGGGTGAGCCTCGTCCTGGAAGCCCCGGACGAACGACCCGTCCAGCTTCAGCACGGACACCGGCAGCCGGCTCAGATAGGCGAGGTTCGAGTAGCCGGTGCCGAAGTCGTCGATGGCGATGTGCACGCCCATGTCGCTGAGCGCCTGGAGCGCCTGGAGCGGCCGCCCCGCCGAGCCCATCACCGCCGACTCGGTCAGCTCCAGCTGGAGGAGGTGGGGCGCGAGGCCGGTCTCGTCCAGGATGTCGGCCACGTCCGCCACGAGGTCGGAGTCCCAGACCTGCCGCACGGCGACGTTGACGCTGACGAACAGCGGCCGCTCGCACGGGTGGTCGAGCTGCCACTGCCGGGCCTGCCGGCACGCCGTCCGCAGCACCCAGCGGCCGAGCTGCACGATCGAGCCGTCTTCTTCCGCAATTCCGATGAACCGATTCGGCGCCAGCGTGCCGAACCGCGGGTGGTTCCAGCGGACCAGCGCCTCCACGCCACGGACCGTCCCGTCGGCCATGCCGACGAGCGGCTGGTACTCCAGGGCGAACTCACCGCGTTCGACGGCCGGCCGCAGCGTCGAGGAGAGCGCCTGGCGCGTCATGCGGTGGGCGTTGCGCTCCGGGTCGAACAGCGTCCAGCGGGCCTTGCCGTCGGCCTTGGCCCAGTAGAGCGTGGTGTCGGCGGCCTGCATCAGCCCGTTGACGGTGGTGCCGGCGGCGACCCGCTCGACCACGCCGATCGACGCCGAGACGGACAGCCGCTGCCCGGCGAGGTCGAACGGCCGCTGCACCGCTGCCAGGACGGACCGGGCCAGCTCCGCGAGCTGGTCCGTGCCGGTCGAGTCCTCCACCAGGACGGCGAACTCGTCGCCGCCCAGCCGCGCCACGAGGTGGCCCCCGCCGTGGACCTGGTCGTGGTGGTCGGCGCACTCGGTGAGGCGCGCGGCGACGGCGGCGAGCAGCCGGTCGCCGACGCGGTGCCCGAGCGTGTCGTTGATGGCCTTGAAGCCGTCGAGGTCGAGGTAGCACAGCCCGACCCGGCCGGTGCCCCCGTCGTCGTACGAGGAGTTCTCCAGCGCCGAGGTCAGGCGCTCGAAGAACAGGGTCCGGTTGGGAAGCCGGGTCACCGGGTCGTGCATCTGGAGGTGGCGCAGCCGGGCCTGGAGCGCCCGCCGGTCGCTGATGTCGGCGAGGGAGAGCAGGACGTTGCGGCTGCGCGGTACGGGCGCGACGGTGATCTCCGCCCACAGGGACCGCCCGTCGGTGTGCTTGAGGCGGCGCGTGCAGCGGAACCGGGAGCGCCGGCCGCGCAGCACCTCGCGGTACGCGTGCCAGCTGCGGCGGTCGGCGGCCAGGTCGACCAGGTCGGCGGCGGCCTGGTCGCGCAGGGACGCGGGGTCGGTGCCGAGCAGCGAGGCGAACGTGTCGTTCGCGGTGACGACGAGGCCGTCGGGGTCGACGAGGGCCATGGCCAGCTGGGCCGCGTTGAACGCGGCGTGGATGTCGCGCAGCTCGGCGGAGGGCCCCCGCCCGAAGCGCGCGGCACCGCCGGTGCCGGCGGTGCCGGCGGCACCGAGGAGACGACCGCCGGGCGCCGTGGCGCGGTCGGCGGATGTCAGGTCGCGGCCGCTTGATGTCAGATCGCGGCCGCCCGGCACGGGGTCGCGGTCGGCGGCGGCGCCCGGCAGGGTCATGCCACCGGCGACGGCCCCACGATCATCACGCTCCGTGATCGCCAGCTGGGCGGTGCCGGGCCGTGCGACGGCCGTGTGTCCCGGTCCTTCTGGAGTTCCGCTCACCGCTCGCTCCCGCAGGCAGTTGTGACGTACAGATCTGGTCGGGAAGGTCAGCCAAGCAAGGTCAGCCGAGGAAAGTGTGCCGATCATAGAGGCAGCCACGGCGGCCGTTCCAGCGCCTCCGCCGGGGTGTGGAGGGCCGGACGGGCCGGGATTCGCCCTCCCCCCGACCCTGGACGATCGTTTCTGCGCGGGTCTGCCAGGGGCCCGTCCTGGTCTGACCGGTTGTGACTGTCAGTGAAGTGACGGATGTGGCCCGGGTGTGTCGCTGCTCACCCGAGTGGTGCAGCGGAACAGGACGTCATACGACAAACCGCCACAGGGTGGTGAGACGTCCCGTATCCGGCACCCGGAGGTCGATGTGGAGGGTCAGCAGCCGCCCCAGCCGCCACCCGAGGGAGTGCACTACCCGAGCCTGCGCGCGACCGCTGCCGGCCTGTTCTCCCTCGTCGCCATCGCCGCCACCGGCCTCGCCGCGGGCCCGGCGGCGGCCGGCCCGGCCGCGCGCACCTGCGCCCTGCCCCGCACCGACGCCCACCACTCGCTCGGCCTGGACACCTGGAACGCCGCCTACCCCCGCCCCGCCCGCGCCCTCGACGCGGTCATGGTCTTCCTGTCCTTCCCGGACGCCACGCCGCACGCCGGTACGGAGGAGATCGCCGCCGACTACTTCCCCGACACGAGCCGCTTCTTCGAGCGGGCCTCGTACGGGCGGTTCTCGCTGCGCGCCCACCCCCGGCACGGCTGGCTGCGGATGCCGCGACCCTCCACCGCGTACGCCATACAGCGCGACTGGGAGCCGTCCCGGCGCGCCGCCTACCTGCGCGACGCGCTCGCCGTGGCGGACCCGGTGGTGGACTTCTCGCGGTACGACATCGTCTACCTGGTCGCGGACCCGGACGCCCCGGGCGTGGACTCCGACGCCACGAAGGTGGTGAACCTGGAGACGCCGCTGCGGGCGGACGGCCGGGACGTCCGCCGGCTGGTCACCCTCTTCGAGCGGCACCCGCCGGACCGCAACGTCCTCGCCCACGAGACCGGGCACGTCTTCGACCTGCCGGATCTCTACCACCGCCCGCTGGACGGCGAGGGCGACTGGGACACGCACGTCGGCGACTGGGACGTCATGGGCAGCCAGTTCGCCCTCGCGCCGGAACCCTTCGCCTGGCACAAGTGGAAGCTCGGCTGGCTCGGCGAGCGGCAGGTGCGGTGCGTCCGGGGCGAGGACCTGTTCACGCTGGAGCCGGTCGCGGCGGAGCCCTCCGCCGGTACGGCCGCGGGCACCCGGCTGGCCGTGGTGCGGACCGGCGAGAACAGCGTCCTGGCCATCGAGGCCCGGGGCGCGACCGGCAACGACCGGGAGACCTGCACCGAGGGCGTGCTGATCTACCGGGTCCGCAACGAGACCGCTTCGGGCGGCGGGCCCGTGGAGGTGGTCGACGCCCATCCGCTGACCGAGGCCTGCCGGGACCGCTCGGTCTACCCGCCGCTGGCGGACGCGCCGCTGGGCGTGGGCGAGGTGTTCACGGTGCCGGGGGAGGGGACGCGCGTGGAGGTGGCGGACCGGACGCCGACGGGGGCGTGGACGGTGAGGGTCACCCCGTGACATCGGCCACACGAAGAAGCCCCCCGCTTCCGCGAGGGGCTTCTTCCGTCTGTGCGCCGCCAGGGACTCGAACCCCGGACCCGCTGATTAAGAGTCAGCTGCTCTAACCAACTGAGCTAGCGGCGCCTGCTGACGTCGTAGACATTAGCACCCGGATCCGCCTGAGCAAAAATCGATACCCGCACGTCCGCGGCGGATGTGGCGCGCGCCACTCGCCCGCACGCCCACAGCAGCACCTCGGGTCCGGGGAGCCACGGGCCGCGCGTGTCCGGGGCCACCACCCAGCGCGGTCCTTCGGCCACGCCGGGTGCCAGCGGCGGAACGGTCACCGCGTCCCCGACCCCGTGGCAGAGCATCGGCGGGACCGCGTCGCCCCACTCCTCCCAGCGCAGCAGGGACGGCAGCCGCTGGCTGGTGCCCGGAGCGGTGAACAGCAGCATCCGCCCCCGGTGCGTCGCCACCGGGCCGGAGCCCGGGCCCTCGGCCCAGAGCCGGTCCAGCAGCCTGCGCCCGAAGATCGCGGGGACGTTCACGACGTCGAAGGCCGTCCCGCACGGCAGGACGGCGGGCGCGGTGGGCCTGGCCTCCCAGAGCGCCAGCGTGGACACGGCGTACGAGGACGCGGACACCAGCCACTCCGCGCCGTCCGCGGTGATCTGCGTCGTGTGGTGCGGGGTGGTGTCCCGCAGCCGCTGGAAGAGATCCGCCCGGCGCTCGTCGATGTCGCCGTGGGCGGGGCTCAGGGGTGTCTCGTCTCGCAGCCAGGTGCTCATGCCTCTGGTCTACCGGCAGTGACGAGATGTTCTCGCTGAGTTGCGGAAAACCAGGACAGGACGGGGCGTGAGGGGGTATCTTCCGCCCCCGGCATATGCCGACCGCCTCAGACCCCTGGCGTAAGGCCCGGCGACCGGTCGTGCCGGCCGCCGGCGGGCCGGATCATGTCCGGCCTGGGGAGTGTCCGGCGGATCATGCCGACATCGCTGGGCGGTGCCTTTGACTGCTGGTGAGCGGGGTCTGGTGCGTGCGGCTGCAAGGCGGAGGAGGGAGGGATGGCGGAGCCATCGCGACCGACGACAACGCCGCTGGGGGTCCCCCCCTGCCCGTCAGGGCTTGGGGGAGGGCGTGCCAGACCCCGCGGCCCAGGCATGATCCGCCGGACACGACCTAGTCCTCGCCGTTGGTGCCGACGCCCTTGAGCAGGTCCCGGCCGAACTCGACCATCTTCTTCGCGTAGTCCTCGGTCCACTCCGCGCGCTCGGCGATGTCCGCGGTGGTGAGCCGGTCGAACCGGCGCGGATCCGCCAGCTGCGCGGCCGCGATCGCCTGGAACTCCACCGCCCGGTCGGCCGCCGCGCGGAAGGCCAGCGTCAGCTCGGTGGACCGGGCCAGCAGCTCCCGGGGGTCCTCGATGGACTCCAGGTCGAAGAAGTGCTCCGGATCGGCGGCGGCCTCCGCAGGCTCGAAGAGCAGGGGCGCGGGCCTGAGCCGCCGCTGCTGCTCGCTCCGCTCGGTTTCCGCCATGGGTGCTCCCCTTCCGATGCCCGGCGGACCGTTCCGACCGCCAACGACCATTGTCCCGCCTCCCGCAAGACCGCCGTGGCCCTGCCCCTGACATACGTCAGGTCCCGGCCGGCCGGGGGCTCCGTAGCGTCGGCCGCATGGAGCTGCGCGGCATGTACGTCTTCACGCCGGCGCCGGGCCGGACGTGGGGCCTGACGTACGAGACCCTCGCGGCGAGGCTCCGCGAACGGGACCCGCGCGAGACGATCCGGCTCGACCGGGGGCGGCCCGACCGGGAGGCGTGCCTGCACTTCGGGATCACCCTCGGCGCGGCCACCCTGGAGGGCAAGGCCCTCCTGTCCCCGGAAGGCGTCTCGGTCGCGGACTGCAGCCCGCGCTCGGCGGCGGCGTTCGCGATCTGGCTCCGCACCCACGTGGTCCCGCGCCCGGCCCCGATCACGTTCAACACGGAATGGGGCCTGGACGCCGACCTCCCGGACACCCCGCTCCCACGGGGCCACCACCCCCAGCTCGTCGCCGCGTTCCGCACCCACCTGACCACAGCGACCCGGCTCACGGCGCACGCCTGACGGCAGGGAGGCGGCAGAGGACCGCGCGATTCGCCTCGCACCCCTCCCCAATGTGTGCGTCGGCGGCTTCCCCCGGCACGCTGCCGGCTGTTCGGGTTCAGGGGTGCGGCGTGGGGGCGGCGCTCGTCACCCCTCCCAGGACACGCGGTGTTCGGCGAGGGCGGCCTCGGGGTGGCGTTCGTCACCCCTCCCAGGGGACGCGGTGTTCGGCGAGGTGGGAGAGGACCGCGTGGTTCGCCTCCCAGCCGTCCGGGCTGTGTTTGTCGGCCGCCTGCGGCGGCGCGCCGGACTGCGTCCGGCTGTTCGGGTTCAGGGGTGCGGCGTGGGGGTGGCGTTCGTCATCCCTCCCAGGGGACGCGGTGTTCGGCGAGGTGGGAGAGGACCGCGTGGTTCGCCTCCCAGCCGTCCGGGAACTTGACCGTGACGCCCAACTGGACCGGTTCCGTGGAGGGGTGTTCGTCCAGGAGGTCCGTCACTCCCGCGCGGCAGACGACGATGCAGGCGTGGCGGTGGCGGGAGGCCAGGACGCACAGGCGGCCCGTCTCCAGGTGGAACGCCGTCGCGTCCGGGCGGCCCGACAGCGGGTGCAGGACGACCGTCACGTCGTACTCGCGGCCCTGGAGCCGGTTCGCCGTGTCGACGGTGACCCCGCCGACGGCCAACTCGTGCAGGGCCGCGCGGATGGCCGCCGCCTGGTCGCGGTGGGCCGTGCCGACGGCGATGCGGTCCGGGGTGAGGGGCGCGGGGTGCTCCGACCGTTCGCTGAGCGTCGAGGCGCCGCGGTCCAGGAGGCGGCGCACCACCAGGGCGCACGCCCGGACCGCCTCCGGGTCCGTGCGGGGCGTGTGCCGGGCCGGCAGTTCCAGCAGGCCCCAGCCCGACTCGGCCGCCTCGTCGAGGACACGGTCCGGGGCCGAACCGTCCGACGCCACGCCGAACGCCAGCCGCCGGTCGCCCTCGGCCGTGCCCGCCCGGAACCGCGTGTACGGGTAGAACGCGTCGGACACCAGTGGCGCCGCCGACGCCGGCAGCCGCCACGACACCGGCAGCCGGTGCTGCGGCAGCTCCGGGTTGTGCGCCAGCAGCGTCGACACGGCGCTCGCCGACGGGTCGTACGACAGGCCCGCCCACTGGTCGGCGGTGACCACCGAGAACGGGTCGAGCTGCCCCGGGTCCCCGACGAACAGCGCCCGCTCGAACAGCCCCGCCACGGCCAGCAGCGCGTCCGACCGCATCTGGTACGCCTCGTCCACGATCGCGTGCCGCCACGGCTCGGCGCTCTTCACGTGCGCCCACTTGGCCGCGGTCGAGATCACCACCGGCAGGCCCGCCAGCTCCGCCGCCTTCGCCGCCTTGCGTACGTTCTCCAGCGCGTCCAGCGCCTTGTCGTACGGGTCCGGGTCGCTCGCGTGCAGCCGGCCCACCTCCAGGCCGGGCTCCTTCTCCGCGAGGCGCAGCACCAGGTCGTCCACCTGCGCGTTCGTCTGCGCGACGATCATGAGGGGGCGGCCCGCCGCCGCCAGCTCCAGGGCCGCCCGTACCACCAGGGTCGACTTGCCCGCGCCCGGCGGGGAGTCCACGACCACCCCGCGGGCGTCCCCGTGGAGCGTGTCGTGGAGGATCTCCCGGGTCGCACGGGCCGCCTCGGCCGAGGGGTCGAAGAGCTCGCGGATCACAGGAAGTCCTCCGGGGTCAGGGGGTCGGGCCGCTCCGTCTCCTCCGAGCGCGGCGGGCCGCCGTGCGTCCAGGGCGTCTCCTCGGGGTCCGGCAGCTTCGGGCCCACCCGCTGGTCGTGCTCGAACAGCGTCCACACGAGCCGGTCGCCCTTCCGCGGCACCGAGCCCTCCACCGGCTCCTTCGAGCGGCCCATCCGGTCCAGGACGCGCAGCACCAGCGCCCCGTCGTCCTCGTACCGCACGAACTCCGCGCTCTGCGGCCGCCCTTCGAGCGACCGGTACACCTTGACGCGCTCGCCCACGTGCGGCGCGTCGTCCGTCCGCACGGTCAGCAGGGGGCGCGGCGACGGGCGCCTGGACTCCGTCCACGCCATCGTCACGTCCTCCACCTCCGCCAGGAACGCCTCGCCCGCGAGCCGCCGCCCCGCCATCACGAGCGGGTCGTCCAGCGCCTCCTGGGCGTCCAGCTGCGCCTGCGCGCTCTCCCGCGCGGCGAGCTTCTGCGCGGCCGTCACCGCGTCGTCCCGGCGCGGCTGCGGCGGCTCGCCCGCCCGCACCCGGTCCCGGTGCCCGGTGAACGACCACCGGTCGCGCGTCCACCGGTCGGCGACCCGCTCCCCGGCGGGCAGGCCCCGCACGAGGTCCAGCGCCCGCCACACCGCGTCCCAGGTCGGCCGGAGCTGCGTCACCAGCAGGCGCCGGATCTCCCGCTCCGCCCGGTGCAGTTCGCCCAGCCGCTCGTCCGCCGCCTCGCCGTCCTCGGCCGCCCCGAGCGCCTGCCGCGCCCGGTCGTACCGCTCGATCGCGGGCGCCAGCAGCCCGTTGTCGAACGCCGGGTCCGTCGCCGGACCGGCCGGCGGGCACAGCAGCCGGCCGTCCCCGTCCCGGCCCAGCTCGGCGCGCAGCGCTGCCGCCGCCCCCGGCTCGCCCTCCGGAGGGTCGATCCACGCCAGCAGCGCCCCCAAGTGCTGGTCCTCCAGCGACGACTGGCCCGTCGCCCAGTGCCGGTTCAGCAGGTCGGTCGCCGCCACGAGCAGCGACGAGCCCGGCACCCGCGCCCGCTCCCCGTAGTGCGTCAGCCACCTGCCGAGCAGCGGGACCCGGGGCGGCGCCGGGAACGGCGTCTCCGGGTCCTGCTCGGCCGTCCGCCGGAACCGCATCGACCGGCCCAGCAGCCGTACGTACTCGACGGCGGCCCGGCTCGGCACGACCAGCTGCGGCGCGTCCGCGCACAGCTCGACCGCGACCTTGACCTTCTTGCCGGTTTCCGGGTCGGTCTCGGACCGCTCCGCAGGCTCCACCACGTCCGTGTACCCGTCGACGTACGGCAGGACGGCCTCCGCCAGGTCCGCCAGGAACGCGAACCGCAGGTCGCGGTCGCGCGGCTGCGGTACGACGAGCAGCCGCGGCTCCTCCGGGTCCGTACCGACCAGGGCGCCCAGCGGCGCACCCGCCTCGCCCGCCGTCGTCAGCGGCACGAACACCAGCGGCCGGTCCGACACGTGCCGGTGCCGCACCGTGGCCAGCGGGCGCGCCCGGCCCGCCTCGACCGCCTCCAGGCGCGCGAGGGTGGCGATCAGCGACATGCCCCCGCCCCTTCCGGCTGCCGCGCACCCGCGCCGGCTCCTGCGCCGTCGGCCGCACCCGCACCCGCGCCCGTGCCCGCGCTCGCCAGTGCGTCCGCCCGCAGTGCCGCCGCCCGCCGCAGCGCCGCCACCGCCGGATCGTCCGGGTCGCCCGCCTCGCCGCGCGCCGCCGCCAGGACGTCCCCGACGGTCGTCAGCCCGCCCAGCTCGCCCCGCACCGAACGGCCCAGCGCCTCCACCGCGCCCGCCCCGCGGGCCCGGTCGCGACAGTGGAACGCCAGCTCGCACGCGGCCAGGCACTCCGGCGCGTACGCGTGCGGCACCACCTCCACCGCGGCGGCCAGCTGCTCCGCCGAGCACGCCTCCACGTCGAACGTGACGCCCTCCGGCAGCTCCGCCGCGATGTCGTCCAGCCTGGTCAGCCGGGCCAGCTGGCGCCGCGTGACCGCCAGCTGCCGGCGCACGTCCACGACCGAGCCGGCCGGCTGGTTCGAGAAGTCCTTCGGGCACACCAGCAGCACCGACGGCGACACCTGCGCCCCGTCCGTCACCGCCGCGACCCGCTCCAGCGCCAGCACGTACACCGCGGCCTGGCGGGCCGCCGCGCCGACCTTCGCCGCGTCCGCCGACCCGTCGATCATCGGGAACGACTTGATCTCGACGACCGTCCACCGCCCGTCCGGCCCCACCACGACCGCGTCCGGCTCCAGGTACACCGGCGAGCCGGCCACCTCCAGCACCAGCATCGGGTGGTCGAGCAGCGACCAGGCCCCGGCCTCCGTGGCCTCCCGCAGCGCCAGCGCCGTCCGCGCCGCCCTGCCCTCGGGTCCCGCCGCCGCCAGGTCCGGCGCGAGCACCCCGCCCGCGGCCTCGACGCCCAGCAGCCGCATGAGCTCGGTGCCCCCGTCGGCCTTCACCTTCGCCTCGAAGGCGTTCCCCCGCATGAACGCGAACTGCGACTGCCCGAACCCTGACGGTGCCCCCAGCGCCGACGCCAGCGCCGCCTTGTCGACCCCGGCCCCGTCCAGCAGGGCCCGGCGCCTGCACCCGGGGTTCGCGGCCAGCGCGGCGAGCGCGCGGGCGTCCAGCGGATGTGGCACGGTGGCCGGGCCGCGCAGCTCGGCCAGCCGGCGCCGGAGTGTCGTCTGCGGGGTGCGCGGAGCCGGAAGCGGCCCGCCGTGCAGGGATTCGCTCACCGCGGAAGTCTCGCATCCGCCACTGACAATCGGGGCCCGGTCGTGCCGGTCGCCCCCTCCGGGGGCTTGTGGGCGCGTACGCGATGATGGACGGACATCCCGCTGCACCCGCCGTCGTGTGCATCCCGCCGCGGCACGCCCGCGATCCTCCCGGATCGCCGCGTCGCCCGCGTGAACCCCAGGAGAACGCCCCATGGCACCGCGCATCCTGCTCGCCCGGCACGGCCAGACCGAATGGTCGCTGCTCGGCAGGCACACCGGCAGGACGGACATCCCCCTGCTCGACGAGGGCCGGGAGGGCGCGAAGCTGCTGGGGGAGCGGCTGCACCGGAGCCGCTGGGCGGGCCTGGACGGCTTCGAGATCCGTACGAGCCCGCTGGCACGCGCGCGTGAGACCTGCGAACTGGCCGGCTTCGGCGAGCGGGCCCAGCCGTGGGACACGCTGATGGAGTGGGACTACGGCGCCTACGAGGGGATGACCCCGGCCGAGATCCAGGCGATCCGCCCGGGCTGGTTCATCTGGCGCGACGGCGTGCCGGAGGGCGAGTCCCTGGAGCAGCTGTCGGCCCGTGCCGACGAGGTCGTCGCCTGGGCCCGCTCGGCCGACCGGGACGTGCTCGTCTTCGCGCACGGCCACATCCTGCGCTCCATCGCCGCCCGCTGGCTGGGCGAGCACGTCTCGTTCGCCGCCAGGATCCGGCTCGACCCGACGAGCCTGTCGGCCCTCGGCTGGGCGTACGGCGCCCCCGCGATCGAGCGCTGGAACGACACGGGCCACCTGGAGGGCTGAGCCGCCCCCTCAGGCGCGGGTCAGGGCGGCGCGGCCCTCCAGGAACGCCGCGACCCGCGGCGCCCCGCGGTGTGTCTGGAGCACCCGGGCCGTCTCGCCCAGCATCGCCTGGATCCGGCTCGACTGGACCTCGTCCAGCAGTTCCAGGACCCGCTCCCCGGTGGCCGCCGCCTCCTCCGGGGAGCCGCCCCGGGCCAGGTCGGCCGCGAGCTGTGCCCGGTACAGGGCGAGGTTGCGGGTGAAGTGCGGGTGGTGCAGCGCGGTCGCCCGGCGGGCGTGCCGGGCCGCGCGCGGCCAGTCGCCCAGGAGCGACCAGGACTGGGCCTCCAGGAACTCCAGCTCGGGCTCGCCGAAGAAGGACATCCACTCGGGGTCCGCGTCGGACGGCCCCCGCCCGAACAGGGTGTGCGCCCGCCCCAGGGCCTCCTCGCAGGCCGCCCGGTCGCCGAGCCCCGCCCAGCCGCCCGCCTCGCGCAGCGCCAGCAGCGCCAGCAGCCGCGCCGACGCCAGGTGCCTCGCCGCGTGCTGTCCGGCCTGGGCCGCCCGTACCGCCTCGCGGAACCGGCCCGCGTCCCTCGCCAGGAACGACGTGTTGGAGAAGCAGTGCGCCTCCAGTGCCGGGTCACCGCCCACGCGCGCGGTGGCCAGCGCCTCCGCGTAGTGGGAGCGGGCGTCCTCCAGGCGGCCCGAGTCATGGGCCAGCCAGCCGACGGACAGGGCCAGTTCGCCGGCGCCCGCGTGGAGCCGGTCGGCGGTCGACCGGCGGACGGTGGTGCCCGCGTCGAGCAGCGCGTACGCCGTACGGAGCGGCCCGGCCGCCCTGCGGTACAGCCCGTCGGCCCCGTGCCGGTCGTCGAGCAGCCGGATCTGCCGTACGGCCGCCTCGACCGCGGCGACCTCGCTCTCGCCGAACCGGCCGCCGGCGCGCGGCGCGGGGATCCCGCCGAACGCGCCGAGCCCGGCGGCCGCCACGGTGGCGGTGCCGCCTGCCATGAATGCGCGACGCAGCACGTCGCTCTCCTCATCGTTCTGGATGGTGCTGGGTGCCGCGGACGCACCGGCCGCGGCACGCGCCCCCCGGCCACGTACGCGCTCCCGCGCCACGAACCCCAGGTCGGTCAGCGACAGACCGGGGAACATGTGCAGGAAGACCCGCTCGTAGGCGTAGTTGGGGCAGCGGATCTCACCCGATTCCACGCGCCCGACGTAGCGCGCGTCGCACGCCACCTGTTCGCCGATCTCCCGGGCGGCCCTGCGGACCGCGGCGGCGAACTCGGCGGGGGAGCGCTGTCCGCGCAGCCGACGGAATGCGAGATTCGGAACTGCCCGTGACGTCGCCATGGCGAGCCCTCTCCTGCGTGCTGCCGATGCTCCGGCGGAGAAAGAACGTACCTGCTGAGCCGGGGCGCACACCCGGGGTTTGGCTACAAACGGGATATCTCACCCACGATCCGCCATGAACTGCCATCCTTTGCGGCGGCGTGCCGCCGTAGCTGTTGACGCCCACGGCCGTTGAACCATGCGGAGAGACGGAACGTGTCTCCACTCGGGACTCGAGCGAGGAGGGGATCCCTTGTTGGAGGTAGGCATGCAGGCCGGCCCGCGCACCCACGGCGAACCGCACCCGCACACGACGCTGCGGCACGAACCCACCCCGGAGGCCAGCGCCCCGCCCGATCCCGCCGCCGGCCCCGCGGGCGAGCCGTGCGACCTGGTGACCGTGCCGGCCCGGCAGGGTCTGGAGGCGGTCGACATCCTGCGCCGCGGCACCGCGCCCGCCGTCGGGCCCGTCCTGCACGACGACGCCAGCGACACCCTCGGCTTCCTCGTCCCGCCCGGGACGGCGGCCGCCTGGGACGTCCCGGGCAGCGCCTGCACCCGCACGTCGGGCCGCGGCCTGCGCCTCCCCGACCTCCCGCCGGACCCGCCGCTCGCCGGCAGCGGCTGGCTCCTCCCCCCGGCCGACACGGACCCGGTCACCGACCCCGCCGTACTCCGCGAGGCGCTGGACGAGGCGGCCCGCCTCATCCGGGCCGCCGACGACTGCCGCTGGCTTTGAGCCGGTCCTGCGTTCGAGGACGCGCGCCGTCGGCCGGGACGGCGCGTCGATAATGGACGCGTGGCGAGGAAGAAACAGCAGCGTGAGCGGGCGGCGGCGCCCGAAGCGGTCGCGGAGACCGTGGACGGCGGGCTCGCCGAGCTCGTACCCGACCGGGACCGGCCCCGGGCCTGGACGCTGCTCGTCGACGGGGCGCCGCAGTCGCACGTCGACCTCGACGACCCCGCGCATCTGAGCTTCGAGTACCAGCGGCGCCTGGGCCACGCCATCGACCTGGCCGCCCCGCCCGGCCGCCCCCTCCAGGCCGTGCACCTCGGCGGCGGCGCCTTCACCCTCGCCCGTTACGTCGCCGCCACCCGGCCCCGCTCCACCCAGCAGGTCGTCGAGC